>NZ_CM151348.1:380000-4892500 GCF_056487375.1 Stenotrophomonas sp. 220_Sma
ATAGCCCTGTATCTGAAAGGGCCATTTCAGTGAAGACGAGTAGGGCGGGGCACGTGAAACCCTGTCTGAACATGGGGGGACCATCCTCCAAGGCTAAATACTACTGACCGACCGATAGTGAACCAGTACCGTGAGGGAAAGGCGAAAAGAACCCCGGAGAGGGGAGTGAAATAGAACCTGAAACCGTGTGCGTACAAGCAGTAGGAGCTCCGCAAGGAGTGACTGCGTACCTTTTGTATAATGGGTCAGCGACTTACTGTTCGTGGCAAGCTTAACCGTATAGGGGAGGCGAAGGGAAACCGAGTCTGATAAGGGCGCATAGTCGCGGGCAGTAGACCCGAAACCGGGTGATCTAGTCATGCCCAGGGTGAAGGTGCGGTAACACGCACTGGAGGCCCGAACCCACTCCCGTTGCAAAGGTAGGGGATGAGGTGTGATTAGGAGTGAAAAGCTAATCGAACCCGGAGATAGCTGGTTCTCCTCGAAAGCTATTTAGGTAGCGCCTCATATGTATCCTCTCGGGGGTAGAGCACTGTTATGGCTAGGGGGTCATCGCGACTTACCAAACCATTGCAAACTCCGAATACCGAGACGGACTGTATGGGAGACACACGGCGGGTGCTAACGTCCGTCGTGAAAAGGGAAACAACCCAGACCCACAGCTAAGGTCCCAAATTCACTGCTAAGTGGAAAACCATGTGGAAAGGCACAGACAGCCAGGAGGTTGGCTTAGAAGCAGCCACCCTTTAAAGAAAGCGTAATAGCTCACTGGTCGAGTCGGTCTGCGGGGAAGATTTAACGGGGCTAAGCAGTGAACCGAAGCTTGGGGTGCATAACTTTGTTATGCGCGGTAGAGGAGCGTTCCGTAAGCCGTTGAAGGTGGATTGAGAAGTCTGCTGGAGGTATCGGAAGTGCGAATGCTGACATGAGTAACGATAATGCGGGTGAAAAACCCGCACGCCGAAAGCCCAAGGTTTCCTTGCGCAACGTTAATCGGCGCAGGGTGAGTCGGCCCCTAAGGCGAGGACGAAAGTCGTAGTCGATGGGAAGCAGGTTAATATTCCTGCACCTCGCGTAAGTGCGATGGAGGGACGGAGAAGGTTAGGTGTACCAGGCGTTGGTTGTCCTGGGGAAAGGCGGTAGGTTTGGATCTTTGGCAAATCCGGGATCCTTCAAGACCGAGCACCGAGACGAGCCTTTAAGGCGAAGTCACTGATACCACGCTTCCAGGAAAAGCTCCTAAGCTTCAGCTTACGCAGACCGTACCGTAAACCGACACAGGTGGGTAGGATGAGAATTCTCAGGCGCTTGAGAGAACTCGGGTGAAGGAACTAGGCAACATGGCACCGTAACTTCGGGAGAAGGTGCACCCTTTTTGGTGGCTCGTGCGAGCTATAGCTGAAGAGGGTCGCAGTAACCAGGCCGCTGCGACTGTTTATCAAAAACACAGCACTCTGCAAACACGAAAGTGGACGTATAGGGTGTGACGCCTGCCCGGTGCTGGAAGGTTAATTGATGGGGTCAGCCGCAAGGCGAAGCTCTTGATCGAAGCCCCAGTAAACGGCGGCCGTAACTATAACGGTCCTAAGGTAGCGAAATTCCTTGTCGGGTAAGTTCCGACCTGCACGAATGGCGTAACGACAGCGGCGCTGTCTCCACCCGAGACTCAGTGAAATTGAAATCGCTGTGAAGATGCAGCGTTCCCGTGGCAAGACGGAAAGACCCCGTGAACCTTTACTATAGCTTTACACTGAACGTTGAGTTCGTCTGTGTAGGATAGGTGGGAGGCTATGAAACTGTGGCGCTAGCTGCAGTGGAGCCATCCTTGAAATACCACCCTGTCGTGCTTGACGTTCTAACCTGGGCCCATTATCTGGGTCGGGGACCGTGTATGGTGGGTAGTTTGACTGGGGCGGTCTCCTCCTAAAGAGTAACGGAGGAGCTCGAAGGTACGCTCAGCGCGGTCGGACATCGCGCACTGTGTGCAAAGGCATAAGCGTGCTTGACTGCAAGATCGACGGATCAAGCAGGTAGGAAACTAGGACTTAGTGATCCGGTGGTTCTGTATGGAAGGGCCATCGCTCAACGGATAAAAGGTACTCCGGGGATAACAGGCTGATACCGCCCAAGAGTTCATATCGACGGCGGTGTTTGGCACCTCGATGTCGGCTCATCACATCCTGGGGCTGTAGTCGGTCCCAAGGGTATGGCTGTTCGCCATTTAAAGTGGTACGCGAGCTGGGTTCAGAACGTCGTGAGACAGTTCGGTCCCTATCTGCCATGGGCGTTGGAGATTTGAGAGGGGCTGCTCCTAGTACGAGAGGACCGGAGTGGACGAACCTCTGGTGTTCCGGTTGTCACGCCAGTGGCATTGCCGGGTAGCTATGTTCGGAAGCGATAACCGCTGAAAGCATCTAAGCGGGAAGCGCGCCTCAAGATGAGATCTCCCGGGGCACAAGCCCCCTGAAGGAACCATGTAGACTACGTGGTTGATAGGTCAGGTGTGTAAGTACAGCAATGTATTGAGCTAACTGATACTAATGATCCGAGAGGCTTGACCATATAACCTCAAGTTGCCTTGGCTTTACGACAGCGTCGTAAGAGCATCCAAGTGCACGCTACGTCACAAGAACTACGAGAGGCAGGCGCCTTATCCGGCTGTATCGGATGGCGACGCTCCAACCGCCTCCCTGGTGAAATTAGCGCTGTGGAACCACCCGATCCCATCCCGAACTCGGAAGTGAAACGCAGCTGCGCCGATGGTAGTGTGGCTCAAGCCATGCGAGAGTAGGTCATCGCCAGGGTTTATACCCAAAAAATCCCGCTGCTTACGCAGCGGGGTTTTTCTTATTAAGTGAAGGCACTGCATTTCCCGGGTGCCTTCCGCCCCAAGGGCAAGATCGCGAAGCTGGCGCTGCAAGCGCTGCTGCAACCGTCTCCCTGGTGAAATTAGCGCTGTGGAACCACCCGATCCCATCCCGAACTCGGAAGTGAAACGCAGCTGCGCCGATGGTAGTGTGGCTCAAGCCATGCGAGAGTAGGTCATCGCCAGGGTTTACACCCAAAACCCCGCTGCTTACGCAGCGGGGTTTTTCTTTGTGCGCGCGAAATGCGGGTAGTGCCGGCCGCTGGCCGGCACTGCCGTGGCTGCACACCGGCCGGTAGATCCACGCCATGCGTGGATGGCTGTCCCTGCGAAGAGCGGTGCCAACCCCCCGCAGCAGGTCCAGACAGTGCGCGTCGCTGTGATTGCCGGCCAGCGGCCGGCACTACCGGTAGATCCACGCCATGCGTGGATGCCCTCCGTGAGGAACCACGGCGCCAACCAAGGTTGGCAGCTACCAACAGCAGGCCCACACAGCGATCGTTTGCCGGCCAGCGGCCGACACTACAAGTAGATCCACGCCATGCGTGGAGGCCCTCTGCGAGGAACCATGGCGCCAACCAAGGTTGGCAGCTACCAACAGCAGGCCCACACGGCGATCGTTTGCCGGCCAGCGGCAGGCACTACAAGTAGATCCACGCCATGCGTGGATGCTCTCTGCATGGAACCACGGCGCCAACCAAGGTTGGCATCTACAACTGCAGGGCGATCACACACAAAAAAGCGGCGCCCTTGCGGGCGCCGCCTTGGCTTGCTTCAGTACTCAGTCGAGCAGGCTCGACGCTACTTCGCCGCAGCCGGGGCCTTGTCCTTCATCATCGCGTCGCGGGCTGCCTTGAACGGGTTGCCTTCGTACCAGTTCGGCCAGCGATCGCCGCCGGCCAGTTCCTTGCCGACGCCGTACATCAGCTGCAGGTCTTCGACAGTACCGTCCAGCTTCCAGGTGGCCGCATCGAACTCATCCTTCGGGCCGTGGTAGCGGTTGGCGCCGTAGTCGGCTGCAGCCTTGCGGCCCGCGTCCACGCCACCCTCGCGCAGGTCTTCGCCGCCATCGGCGTACAGGGCCGGCACACCGGCCTTGGCGAAGTTGAAGTGATCGGAACGGAAGTAGAAGCCACTCTGCACCGAGGTCTCGCCGTGCAGGGTACGGTCCTGGGCCGCGGCCAGCGGCTTGAGGATGTCTTCCAGCTCCGAGCTGCCGAAGCCGGTGACGGTAACGTCCTTGGCACGGCCAGCCACCGACATCGCATCGATGTTGATCACGCCGGCGATCTTGTCCAGCGGGAAGGTCGGATGGGCAACGTAGTACTTCGAACCCAGCAGGCCGGATTCTTCCAGGGTCACCGCCAGGAACACCACCGAACGTTCCGGCTTCGGATCCTGGTGGGCCATTGCTTCAGCCACCTCGAGGATGCCGGCCACGCCGGTCGCGTTGTCGACCGCGCCGTTGTAGATGTTGTCGCCGGTCTCGCCCTCGTGCTTGCCCAGGTGATCCCAGTGCGCCATGTACAGCACGGCCTCGTCGGCACGCTTGCTGCCCGGCAGTACGCCCACCACGTTGCGCGATTGCTTCTGCGCGATCTGGCTCTTCAGATCGACCGCAGCGGTGGCCTTCAGCGGCACCGGCTTGAAGCCGCGCTTGCTGGCGTCCTTGTAGGCCTGCGCCAGGTCCAGGCCGGCACCGGCGAACAGCGCCTTGGCAGCGTCGGCACTCAGCCAGCCCTGCACCGGAATGCGGGCTTCCGGGTCATCCTTGGCCGGCAGGTCGTACTGCGGGCCTGCCCAGGAGTTCTTCACCACATCCCAGCCGTAGGAAGCGCCGGCGGTGTCGTGCACGATCAGCGCGGCAGCGGCGCCCTTTCGCGCAGCCTCCTCGAACTTGTAGGTCCAGCGCCCGTAATAGGTCATGCGCTTGCCGTCGAACAGCTTCGCGTCATCGACATGGAAACCCGGGTCGTTGACGAACATGACGACCGTTTTGCCCTTCCAGTCCTGGCCGGCGTAGTCGTTCCACTTCTGCTCCGGCGCATCGACACCATAGCCGACGAACACCAGGTCGCTGGCATCGACCTTCACCTCGGCCTGGCCGGTACGGGTACCCACCACCATGTCGGTGCCGAACTTCAGCTCGGTGGTCTTGCCGCCCTGGGTGATCTTCAGCACGGTCGATTCGTCGGCCGTGGTCTCGGTCATCGGCACATCCTGGAACCAGCTGTCGCCGTTGCCGGGCTGCAGGCCGATGCGCTGCATCTGGTCGCGGATGTAGTTGACCGTCAGTTCCTCGCCCTTGCTGCCCGGGGCGCGGCCTTCGAATTCATCCGAAGCCAGCGTCTTGACCATCTCGGCGAAGTCGCCGGCGTTGATCTCCGGCGAGAACGCATGGGCCGCCGGCTTGGCAGTGGCGGTGTCGGTGGCCGGCGCGGGCGCCGGAGTGTCTTCGCCTTTGCAGGCACTGAGCGCGGCCGCAGCGGCCAGGCACAGGAGGAGTTTGCGGGGCATCGTCGATTCCTGGAAAACAAAGGGCGGCCGCACCACGTGTACGACCGGTAACAGCGAGTATCACCGAACCGATGGGCGCGGTGTGCTCAGTCCGCCGGAGCGGTTTCGGTGTCGAACGGGATCGGCTCGGCGCCGGTGACCGGGCCGATGCGGGCCGTGCGGTGCACGTACAGCACCACCTCGCGTTCGAACTGCAACGGGCCGTCCACCACGGCATTCGGACCGATGATCACGCGTGGCTTGCGGCTGGCGGTCAGCGAGACGCTGAAGTTCGGCTTGCGCACGTGCACACCGCCCTTGACCTGCGAACCGATGCCCACAGTGATGTCACCGTTGACGGTTTCCACGTCGTTGCCGACGCGGCTTTCGACCAGCCCGATGCCACCGTTCACGGTTTCAACGCCGCCTTCGATCTGGCTGCCGCGATCGCTGAAGATGCTGCCGTTGACGGTGCTGACGCTGCCGTGTGCGATCACTTCGCGGCCCAGGCGTACGCCGCCGTTGACCGTTTCGATCTTGCCGGTGCGCGCGCGATCGGCGACCTTGACCCCGCCGTTGACGGTGTCGATGCTGCCGGTCTCGACACCTTCGCCGACACGGATGCCGCCGTTGACGGTGTCCAGCTTGCCGTAGCGCTGGCCGGGTTCGGCGCTGATGCTGCCGTTGACCTTGCTGATGTTTTCCTGCGCTGCCACTGGCCCGGTGACCAGCAGTACGCCCAACAGCAGCGGAATGGAGAGAGCTTTCATGGGGACCTCGATGGATGTGCGGCTGGCAGGCCGCGTGCGGAGATGTCACCATTCCCCGGTACCCCCTGCAACTGCCTGAAGTCACTGGAAAGCCCTTGCGCAACAACGCCTTCCCATCACGCCGACATCACATCGCCGCCGCTCGCGGCGGGCGCTGCCTGCTGTTGGGGCTGGCCTTGGCACTGGCGTTGCCGCTGCCGGGGGCCGCGCAGACCACGCGCGAGACCGAGCGCAAGCTGCAGAAACTGCGCAGTGAACTGAAGGGCGTGGCGCAGGAGCGCCGGCAGATCGAGGGCCAGCGTGGCCAGGCCTCGCAGCAGCTGCGTGAGGCCGACGAGAAGGTGGCCCGCACCGGCCGCGCGCTTGCGCAGACGGAAACCGCGCTGCGCGAGCAGGGCCACGCCCTGGCCGAGGCCGAACAACGCCGCAGCACGCTGCAGGTCAACCTCGCCCAGCAGCATCGCGAGCTGGCCGGCCTGCTGCGTGCGGCCTACCAGCTGGGCAACCACGCACCATTGAAGCTGCTGCTGTCGCAGGACACGGTGGCCGATGCCAATCGCGCCCTGGCCTACCACCGCTACCTGCAGCGTGAGCGGGCCCAGCGCATCACTACGCTGACCGCCGACCTGAAGGAACTGGAAGCGCTGCAGGCGCAGATTGCCGAGCGCAAGCAGAAGCTGCAGGGGGCGCAGCAGGACCAGAAGCAGCAGGCAGCGGCGCTGGAAGCCGACCGCCGCGATCGTGCAAAGACCGTGGCCTCGCTGGACGAGCGCTTCAAGGACCAGCGCGAGAAGGAACAGGCGCTGGGCCAGGACGCCAAGGCGCTGGAAACACTGCTGGCCAATCTGCGTGCGGCCGCCGCCCGTGCCGAGGCCGAGCGTCGCGCGGCTGCACGTCGAGCTGCCGCCGAAAAGGCCGCTGCCGAACGAGCCGCACGCCAGGCTGCCGCGCAGGGCCGCCCGCCGCCGCCGACCAAGGTTCCGCCGGCGGTGGCGTCGGCACCGGCCCCGAAGGTAGGGGGCCTGGGATGGCCGTTGTCCGGCAACCTGCTGGCCCGCTACGGCAGCAAGCTGCCTGACGGGCGTACCAGCAGCGGCGTGCTGATCGGCGCACCGGCCGGCAGCACCGTCACCGCTGTGGCCGACGGTACCGTGGTGTTCTCCGACTGGATGACCGGCTACGGCATGATCCTGATCGTCGACCACGGCAATGGCTACATGAGCCTGTACGCCCACAACGACACCCTGCTCAAGGACGCCGGTGCACGGGTCAGCCGTGGCGATGCGGTGGCCAAGGTCGGCAACTCGGGGGGCCAAGGGGTCACCGCGCTGTACTTCGAGCTGCGTCGTGGCGGGCAACCGGTGAATCCGGACAGCTGGCTGCAGCGGCGCTGAATCCCGGCTCGCCACGTGCGGGCTGGATTCAACGGGAATTTAGCTGTGCTTCGCGCATAATCGGTGCATGTGCCTTGGGCACCATGCCACCGTCGACAGGAGTGATCCATGCGCGCAGCCCGTACCGCCACCCTCTTGCTGGCCCTGTTGCCAGCGCTGTCCTGGGCGCAGCAGACCGCGCCCGCCCCGAGCCAGGAAACCGGCGGGCAGGCAGCGAGCAGCGAGGAGGCGGTGACCTCGAAGGTGCCGCTGGAGGACATCCGCCGCTTCGTGGCCGTCTACAACGCAGTGCGGGCCGCCTACGTCGATCCGGTCGATGACAAGAAGCTGATGCAGGCAGCGGTGCGTGGCCTGCTGCTCGACCTCGACCCGCACAGCACCTACTTCAACAAGGAAGACGCGCAGGCCTTCGACGAACAGGCCAGCGGCGCCTACGAAGGCATCGGCGTGGAGCTGCAGCAGCAGCCAGACAACGCCAGCATGAAGGTGATCTCGCCGATCGACGACACGCCGGCGGCCAAGGCCGGCATCCTCGCCGGTGACCTGATCATCGCCATCGACGGCAAGCCGATCAGCGCGATCGATGCCAGCGAACCGCTGCGCGGCCCGGCCGGCAGCAAGGTGGTGCTGACCATCGTGCGCGAAGGCAAGCCCAAGCCGTTCGATGTCAACCTCACCCGCCAGACCATCCGCGTGACCAGCGTGCGCAGCCGCCTGCTGGAACCGGGCTATGGCTACATCCGCCTGAGTACGTTCCAGGCCGACACCGGTTCGGACTTCCAGAAGCACGTGCAGCAGCTGCAGAAGCAGTCCGGTGGCCAGCTCAAGGGCCTGGTGCTGGATCTGCGCAGCAACCCGGGTGGCTTGCTGACTGCTGCCGTGCAGGTGGCCGACGACCTGCTCGACAAGGGCAACATCGTCAGTACCCGCGGCCGCATCAGCATCAGCGATGCACGTTTCGATGCAACGCCGGGCGATCTGTTGAAGGGCGCACCGGTGGTGGTGCTGGTCGACGCCGGTTCGGCCAGTGCCTCGGAAGTGCTGGCCGGCGCACTGCGCGACAACAAGCGCGCCCGGGTGGTTGGCAGCCGCACCTTCGGCAAGGGCTCGGTGCAGACCGTGCTGCCGCTGGACAACGGTGACTCGGTGAAGCTGACCACCGCGCGCTATTACACGCCCAGCGGCAAGTCGATCCAGGCCACGGGCATCGTGCCGGAGGTCGAACTGAAGCCGGCCGCTACGCCGGCCGAGGATGCACTGCCGGCCAGCCTGAGCGATTACAGCGAAGCGACCCTGCCGGGTCATCTGCGCGGTGACGACGAGGGCACCGAGGGCTATCACGCCGGTGCGGTACTGCCGGGCGATGGCCCGATCAACGACGCGCTGGCCGAGCTGAAGAACCCGGGTTCGGTGGCTGCACGCTTGAAGGCCGAAGCGGCAAAAGCGGATGCGGCCAAGGCTGCGAAGGCCGCTGCCGCGAAGCCGGAGGCGAAGGTAGAAGCGAAGCCAGAAGCGAAGCCAGAAGCGAAGCCAGAAGCGAAGCCAGAAGCGAAGCCAGAAGCGAAGCCAGAAGCGAAGCCAGAAGCGAAGCCGGAAGCGAAGCCCGCACCCGTCCCGGCCAAGCCCTGATTCTGTAGAGTCGAGCCGTGCTCGACTGATCCACGAACGAGCGGGTGCGCATGGAGCCGGCCAGCGGCCGGCACTACCAGGGGTCAGAAGCCGTGGCGCTTGCGCAGGCGGCGGGCGATGGCCGCCCGCACGTAGACCCCGTACACCACGCCGAACACGAAGCCGCCGATGTGCGCCCACCAGGCCACCATGCCGAAGCTTGGGCCGATATGGGCGAACACCACCTGCAGGGCGGCCCAGACGCCGATCAGCAGGTAGGCCGGGGCGCGCACGAACTCCAGGAACAGGCCGAGCGGAATGACCACGCCCAGCCGGGCGCCCGGGAACAGGGCCAGATAGGCGCCGATCAGTGCGGACACCGCGCCGCTGGCACCGATGATGATCTGGTCGGGGCTGCCCATGGTGTAGATCGCCACCAGGTTGGACACCGCGCCTCCGACCAGGAACAGCAGCAGCAGCCGCCACGGGCCCAGCACCCGCTCAGCAGGCAGGCCGAAGATCAGCAGGAATACCAGGTTGCCCAGCAGGTGTGACCAGTCCGCGTGCAGGAACAGGGCCGTGAACAGCCGCAGCACGCTGCCGTCCTGCAGGGTCGCCCACCAGTCCAGCGGGTGGGTCAGGCCGGTGGACAGGGCGCCCCAGTCCAGCCAGAGGCTGCCCCGGGCGTCGTCCGGACGCGAGATCGACCACAGGAACGCCAGCCACAGTGCCGCAAACAGCACGGGCGTGGCCCAGCGCAGGGCCGCCTTCTTGCGCGACGGGAGGGAGACGAACATGGGCAATAGCCTAGCGTGCGGGCGCTTACGGCGGGGATTGTCCTGTTCAGCTTCTGGGACGAAAAAAGCGCCTGCGCTGTTATTGTTTCATTAACAGCTCTGGGTAATACTCGCATACGGCGTCGTATGTCGGGAGGGGAATCCGGCGCGCTCCGAAGGGCCCCAAGGCCTGCCGGGCGCAGGCGCACTCAGAGCACCATCACCGCTTACCGGAGAGAGAACTACGATGCAAACCGCTTCCACCATTGCCCGTCTGACCCTGCTGGCCGTCGGCGTTGCCGGTGCGCTGGCCGCCGCCGACGCCAACGCTGCTGCCTTCCAGCTGAAGGAAAACAGCGCCAAGGGCCTCGGCCGCGCGTTCGCCGGTTCCGGCAGCGCCGAAGGCGACGCCTCCATCATCGCCGTCAACCCGGCCGGCATGCGCCAGCTGGAAGGCACGATGGTCCAGGGCGACCTGAGCGCCATCAGCTTCAAGGCCGAGTTCAAGGGCCAGGGCCGCAATGCGGCAGGCCGCCCGCAGACCGGTGGTGACGGCGGCGACGCCGGCATGATCGCTCCGGTCCCGGCTGCGTACTTCCACATGCCGATCGGCGAGAAGGCCCACTTCGGTGTGTCGCTGACCGCACCGTTCGGCTTCAAGACTGAATACGACAACGGTTGGGTCGGTCGTTACAGCGGCCTCAAGACCGATCTGAAGGCCATCGACCTTGGCTTCGCCGCGTCGTATGACGTCAACCCGTACGTGTCGTTCGGCGCGTCGGTGTTCGTCGAGCACCTGACCATCGAGCTGAGCAACGCCGTCGACTACGGCAGCATCCTGGCCGGCGCCGGCGCTCCGGGCTTCGCCCCGGGCAGCGCGGATGGCACCCTGAAGATCGAGGGTGACAACAATGCCGTGGGCTGGACCGTCGGTGGCCTGTTCTCGATCGACGAGAACACCCACATCGGCCTGAGCTACCGTTCGAAGGTCGAGCACAAGATCACCGGTGGTGATGCGACCTTCAGCGGCGCCGACCGCGCACGTTCACTGCTGACCAACTCGCCGCGTACCCGCGGTTGGTTCATGGACACCAGCGGCAAGGCCACGGTGACCATGCCGGCCTCGGCCACCCTGAGCGTGACCCACAAGGTCAACGACCGCTGGACCGTGATGGGCGACGTGACCCGTACCGCCTGGTCGACCGCCTTTGACAGCGTCACCGTCGACTACGCGTCGCCGCAGGCGGACTCGGTCCTGGAGTTCGGCTACCGTGACACCACCTTCGTGTCGCTGGGCGCCGACTACAAGCTGAGCGACACCGTCACCCTGCGCGGTGGTGTTGCGCTGGACCAGACCCCGACCACCGACGCCCACCGCGACGTGCGCGTGCCGGATACCAGCCGCAAGTGGCTGTCGCTGGGCGTGGGCTGGACCCCGTCGGCAAACACCGAGTACAACTTTGGCTACACCCACCTGTTCACCAGCGATCCGAACGTGAACGTGCGTGCGACCACTGCCAACCAGGGCAACTCGCTGTCGGGCAAGTACAAGGTCCGTGGCGACGTGCTGGCGGCTTCGTTCCAGTACAAGTTCTGATTCGGGCCTCGGCCTGACGCAGCACACGGAAGGCCCCGCGCAAGCGGGGCTTTCTTTTTCTGTGGCCACGGGCCATCCACGCGTGGCGTGGATCTACTGAAGAGCGCAGCCATCCACGGCGTGGATCCACGACAATAGCGCCATGAACCTGTCCGATCCGAACTTCCAGCTGGAGCTGGCTGCCAACATCGCCGTCGCCGGCTCGATCCTGCTGGCCGGCCGCAACAACGTGCACACCTGGTGGCTGGGCATCGTCGGCTGTGCGCTGTTTGCCGCGGTGTTCGAGCGCTCGCATCTGTACGCGGACATGGTGCTGCAGTTCTTCTTCATTGCCATCAGCGTGCTGGGCTGGTGGCAGTGGCTGCGTGGCGATCACGGCGCGCCGCTGCCGATCACCTCATTGCGACCGCGTGCATGGGCCTGGCTGGCGCCGCTGGCGGTGGTGGCCACGTTCGGCTACGGCTGGATGCTGACCCGCCTGACCAACGCCTACGCGCCCTACATCGATTCGGCGGTACTGGTGCTGAGCGTGATCGCGCAGATCCTGATGATGCGGCGCAAGCTGGAATCGTGGTGGGTGTGGCTGTTGGTGAACACCGTGGCAGTGCCGCTGTACTACAGCCGTGGCCTGCACCTGACCTCGATCCTGTATGTGGGCTTCTGGATCAACGCGCTGGTGGCGTTGCGTCATTGGCGCGGCCTGATGCGGGTGTAGCGCCGAGCCCACGCTCGGCTGCACCGTGCAAGCCGAGCATGGGCTCGGCACTACAGGAAAAAAGGCACAAAAAACCCCGCTTTCGCGGGGTTTTTCGTTCACCGCATCAACCGGGCGATCAGTCGCCCAGGGTCAGCAGCGAGGCGTTGCCGCCGGCAGCGGTGGTGTTCACCGTCACCGTCTTTTCGGTGGCAAAGCGCAGCAGGTAGTGCGGGCCGCCGGCCTTCGGACCGGTGCCGGACAGGCCCTGGCCGCCGAACGGCTGCACGCCGACCACCGCACCGATCTGGTTGCGGTTGACGTAGACGTTGCCGACGTGGACGCCGTTGCTGATGCGGTCGACGGTCTCGTCAATGCGCGAATGCACGCCCAGGGTCAGGCCGTAGCCGGTGGCGTTGATCTGGTCGATCACCGCGTCGAGCTGGTCGCCCTTCCAGCGGATCACGTGCAGGACCGGACCGAACACTTCCTTCTGCAGCTGGCCCAGGTCCTTCAGTTCGTACGCACGCGGTGCGAAGAAGGTGCCATTGACGGCTTCGGTGGACAGTTCGGCGGCAGCAATCAGGCGCGCTTCGCGGTCCATGCGCTCAGCGTGGTCCTGCAGGATCTTCAGCGCATCGGCGTCGATCACCGGGCCGACGTCGGTGGACAGCAAGCCGGGGTTGCCGACCTTCAGTTCCTTCATCGCACCGGCCAGCATGGTCATCACCTTGTCGGCGATGTCGTCCTGCACGAACAGCACGCGCGCGGCCGAGCAACGCTGGCCGGCGGAGGTGAAGGCCGAACCGATCGCGTCCTTGACCAGCTGTTCCGGCAGTGCCGAGGAGTCGGCGATGAAGGCGTTCTGGCCACCGGTCTCGGCAATCAGCACGCCGATGGCCGCGTCACGTGCGGCCATGGCGCGGTTGATCGCACGGGCGGTGTCGGTGGAGCCGGTGAAGGCCACGCCGGCCACGCGCGGGTCGGCGGTCAGTGCGGCACCGACGGTGGCACCGCCGCCCGGCAGGAACTGCACCACCTCGGCCGGCACGCCGGCGTCGTGCAGCAGCTTCACCGCGTAGTAGCCAATCAGGTTGGTCTGCTCGGCCGGCTTGGCGATGACGCTGTTGCCGGCGGCCAGGGCGGCAGCGACCTGGCCCAGGAAGATCGCCAGCGGGAAGTTCCACGGGCTGATGCAGACGAACACGCCACGGCCGTGCAGTTGCAGCTCGTTGGACTCACCGGTCGGGCTCGGCAGCTTCTCGGCGTGGCTGAACTGCTCGCGTGCCTGCTTGGCGTAGTAGCGCAGGAAATCCACGGCTTCGCGCACTTCGGCGATGCTGTCGGGCAGGCTCTTGCCGGCTTCCTTCACGCACAGCGCCATGAACTCCGGCATGCGCGCTTCCAGCTGGTCGGCGGCGTGCTCGAGGATGGCGGCGCGGCTGGCGGCCGGGGTGCGGTTCCAGGCCGGCTGCGCGGCCACGGCGTTGGCCAGGGCCTTCTGCACGGTGGCGGCATCGGCGGCCAGCCACTGGCCGACCACTTCGCGGGTGTCGGCCGGGTTGGTCACCGGCAGCGCGGCGCCGGCAGGGTTCGCACCCGGCACCAGCGGGGCGGCCTGCCACGGCTTCACTGCAGCGTTGATCTGCTCGGCGAGGGCGCGCAGTTCGTTGTCGTTGGCGAGGTTGGCGCCCATGGAGTTCTTCCTGTCGTGGTTCTGGCTGCGCAGCAGGTCAACCGGCAGCGGGATCTTGGGATGCGGAATCGATTCGAACGAAGCAACCATCTCGACCGGATCGCGGATCAGGTCGGCGATCGGCACGCGCTCGTCGGTGATGCGGTTGACGAAGCTGGAGTTGGCGCCGTTTTCCAGCAGGCGGCGCACCAGGTACGGCAGCAGGTCTTCATGCGAACCGACCGGCGCATACACGCGGCAGGGCAGGTTCAAGCGATCGGCCGGCACTACTTCGGCGTACAGGTCGTCGCCCATGCCGTGCAGCTTCTGGTGCTCGTACACGCCGCCATTGGCGATGCTGCGCACGGCCGCGATGGTGTGCGCGTTGTGCGTGGCGAACATCGGGTAGATCGCGTCGGCATGCGTGAACAGGCGCTTGGCGCAGGCCAGGTAGGAGACATCGGTGTTCTGCTTGCGGGTGAACACCGGGTAGCCCGGGTAGCCTTCGATCTGCGCGCGTTTGATCTCGGCGTCCCAGTAGGCGCCCTTGACCAGGCGCACCTGCAGGCGGCGACCGGCGCGGCGCGCCATGTCGGCCAGGTGGTCGATCGTGTACGGCGTGCGCTTCTGGTAGGCCTGCACGACCACACCAAAGCCATCCCAGCCGGCCAGCGAGGCGTCGGAGAAGACCTGCTCGATGATGTCCAGCGACAGTTCCAGGCGGTCGGACTCTTCGGCGTCGACGGTGCAGCCGATGCCGTAGCTCTTGGCCAGTTGTGCCAGTTCCAGCACGCCCGGCACCAGGTCCTTCAGCACGCGCTCGCGCTTGGCGTGCTCGTAGCGCGGGTACAGCGCCGACAGCTTGATCGAGATGCCCGGCGCGTTGTTGACGTCGCCGTCCGGACGGCCGCCGCGTGCCTTGTGGTCGCCGCCGATGGCGTGGATCGCACGACGGTAGTCTTCCAGGTAGCGCAGCGCGTCCTTCATGGTCAGCGCGCCTTCGCCCAGCATGTCGAACGAGTAGCGGTAATTCGCGTTGTCGCCCTTGTGCGAGCGCGACAGCGCTTCGCTGATGGTGCGGCCCATGACGAACTGGTGGCCCATGATCTTCATCGCCTGGCGCACGGCCAGGCGCACCACCGGCTCACCCACGCGGCCGACCAGGCGCTTGAACGCGCTGGGCGCATCGGCACGGGTGGCGTCGTTCATCTGCACCAGCTTGCCGGTCAGCATCAGGCCCCAGGTGGAGGCGTTGACCAGCACGGAGTCGCTGCCGCCCAGGTGCTTTTCCCAGTCGGCATCGGCCAGCTTGTCGCGGATCAGCTTGTCGGCGGTGTCCTGGTCCGGAATGCGCAGCAGCGCCTCGGCCACGCACATCAGCAGCACGCCTTCCTCGCTGCCCAGGTCGTACTGGCGCATGAAGGCTTCGATCGCGCCCTGGTCCTTGGCACGCACGCGCACGCGGCCGACCAGGTCGGCGGCCAGCGCCTGCACCTTGGCCTGCTCTTCGGCGGGCAGGCGGGCCTGCGCCAGCAGCTCGCGCACGTGGCTGGCCTCGTCCTTCAACCAGCCATCGGTGATGGCCTGGCGGAACGGGTTGGGGGGCGCCGGCAGTTCCGGCGACAGCAGCGCGCCGGGACGCGGAGCGTCGTGGGCGGCAGGGGAGGAGGAAGGTGCGTTCATGCCGGTCCGGCCAGTGGAAAACTTGGCGATTTTAATCATTTTTGCGGGTTGCGGAAGTGCCCATCAGCCACCTTCGTGAAGCGCTGATAGCCCGTAGCTGCGGTGGATTCAGCGTGTTCAGCAAGCTCGGCAGAGTTTGTGCTGAATTCGTCATTCGTGCCGCCGACCTCATGCTGTGTTGCAGCATGGTAAAAAGTGTGAATGCACCCTTGCTACCGGCGAGAGGGCGGGGCTACCATCGAGACGTTTCCCGCGGCAGGAACGCGGTTGCGACATGATCGAGGTGCTTCCAGCTCCGGATGGGTCAGGTACGCAGCTGCGGCTGCGTCCCCCACGGGCGCTCGATGCCCGGCAGTTCGTCCTGTTGTTCACCGTGTTGTCGGGTGCGATGTGGCTGGTGTCCGCCCTCGGGTGGTTGGCCGGCAATGCATTCGCCCCCCTGTTCGCGCTGCTGTACAGCCTGGTGCTGGCGGCGGCACTGCGTGCCTTGTGGCGCAGTGGTGAACGGCAGGAGGAGATCCGGGTAGTGCCGGCGTACGTGGAGGTCATCCCCGTACCCGGTGGATCGCCGGTGTTCCGGGCCCACCCCCACTGGGTGCGCCTGCTCACCGACGACGAGAGGGTCCGGCTGGCATCCAGCGGCCGGCAGGTGGAGGTGGGGAGTTTCCTCGCGCCGGCCGAACGTCAGACGCTCGCAGAGACACTTGAAAGCTTGCTCGCCGCCAGCGATGGCGGCAACCGACGACGCTAAGGGTCTAGGCAATGAAGCAAAGCAGCAGGTGGGGCACGAAGTGCGTTGCAGCGGTCGCCGCCATGGTGGCCGGGGGACTGATGCCGGCGTTGGCCTGGGCCCAGGCGGCCGATCCCAAGCCGTGGCAGCTGAACATGGGCAAGGGGGTGACCCAGACCTCGCGCCTGGCCTGGGAATCGAACAATCTCTCGTTGATCATCTGCACGGTGATCGGCGTCATCGTGTTCGGGGCGATGGCCTACGCCATCTTCAAGTTCCGCAAATCCAAGGGCGCGGTCGCCGCCACCTTCAGCCACAACACCAAGGCCGAGATCATCTGGACGGTGATCCCGGTGATCATCCTGATCGTGATGGCATGGCCGGCCACGGCCAACCTGATCAAGATGTACGACACCCGCGATGCCGAGATGACGGTGAAGGTCACCGGCTACCAGTGGATGTGGAAGTACGAATATCTCGGCGAGAACGTCACCTTCACCAGCCGCCTGGACCGCGAGTCCGACCGCGTGCGGCAAAGTGGCATCGTGCCGACCCGCGAGACTCACCCGCATTACCTGCTGGATGTCGACAACCGCCTGGTGCTGCCGGTCGATACCAAGGTGCGCTTCGTCATCACCTCCGACGACGTGATCCACGCCTGGTGGGTGCCGGCGCTGGGCTGGAAGCAGGACGCCATCCCCGGTTTCATCAATGAAGCCTGGACCAGCATCGAGCAGCCCGGCGTCTACCGCGGCCAGTGCGCCGAGCTGTGCGGCAAGGACCATGGCTTCATGCCGATCGTGGTCGAGGCGGTGTCCAAGGAAGAGTTCAAGCAGTGGCTGGCGCAGCGCAAGCCGGCGCCGCCCGCCGAGCCGGCAACGCCGGCGGCACCTGCCGAACCGACTGCACCGACGGGAGAGGCACCTGCAGCGCCTGCCGCTGCTGAAGCCGGCAGCGCGCCTGCCACCGCGGCCAGCGGAGCGTGATGTAAAGCCCGCGGCCGTTCGCGGCCGTGGTGACAACCGATTCTGAGAGGTGTTTTGCAATGGCGCACTCGGCAGTTGGGCACGACGATCACCATCACCAGCAGAGTTTCTTCGAGCGTTGGTTCTTCTCGACCAACCACAAGGACATCGGCACGCTGTACCTGGGTTTCAGCTTCATCATGTTCATCATCGGTGCGGCGATGAGCGTGGTGATCCGCGCCGAGCTGGCACAGCCGGGCCTGCAGTTCGTCAAGCCCGAGTTCTTCAACCAGATGACCACCGTGCATGCGCTGGTGATGATCTTCGGCGGCGTGATGCCGGCCTTCGTCGGCCTGGCCAACTGGATGATCCCGCTGCAGATCGGCGCGCCGGACATGGCGCTGCCGCGCATGAACAACTGGTCGTTCTGGCTGCTGCCGGTGGCCTTCAGCCTGCTGCTGCTGACCCTGTTCCTGCCCGGTGGTGCGCCGGCCGGTGGCTGGACGTTGTACCCGCCGCTGTCGCTGCAGGGCGGCTACAACGTCGCCTTCAGCGTGTTCGCGATCCACGTGGCCGGCATCAGTTCGATCATGGGCGCGATCAACATCATCGCCACCGTGCTCAACATGCGCGCGCCGGGTATCGACCTGCTGAAGATGCCGATCTTCTGCTGGGCCTGGCTCATCACTGCCTTCCTGCTGATCGCGGTGATGCCGGTGCTGGCCGGTGCGGTGACCATGCTGCTGACCGACAAGTTCTTCGGCACCAGCTTCTTCAACGCCGCCGGTGGCGGTGACCCGGTGATGTACCAGCACATCTTCTGGTTCTTCGGGCACCCCGAGGTCTACATCATGATCCTGCCCGCCTTCGGCGTGGTCAGCGAGATCATCCCGACCTTCAGCCGCAAGCCGCTGTTCGGCTACCAGGCGATGGTGTACGCCACCGCCGCGATCGCGTTCCTGTCGTTCATCGTCTGGGCCCACCACATGTTCACCGTGGGCATGCCGCTGGGCGGCGAGATCTACTTCATGTTCGCCACCATGCTGATCTCGATCCCGACCGGGGTGAAGGTGTTCAACTGGGTCAGCACCATGTGGCGTGGCTCGCTGACGTTCGAGGCGCCGATGCTGTGGTCGGTGGCCTTCGTCATCCTGTTCACCATCGGTGGCTTCTCCGGCCTGATGCTGGCCATCGTGGCGGCTGACTTCCAGTACCACGACACCTACTTCGTGGTCGCGCACTTCCACTACGTGCTGGTGACCGGCGCGGTGTTCGCGCTGATCGCGGCGGTGTACTACTGGTGGCCGAAGTGGACCGGGCGGATGTACAGCGAGAAGTGGGCCAAGGTGCACTTCTGGTGGTCGATCGTGTTCGTCAACCTGCTGTTCTTCCCGCAGCACTTCCTCGGCCTGGCCGGCATGCCGCGCCGCATTCCCGATTACAGCGTGGCCTTCGCCGACTGGAACCTGATCAGCTCGATCGGCGCGTTCGGCATGTTCGTCACCCCGTTCATGATGGCCGCGATCCTGCTGTCCTCGCTGCGCAACGGCGAGAAGGCCGAGGCCCGATCGTGGGAAGGTGCGCGCGGCCTGGAATGGACGCTGCCGTCGCCGGCACCGGCGCATACGTTCACCACGCCGCCGACCATCCGCCCGGGGGATCTGGCGCATGACGACATCACGCATTGAGGTGGGGCATGCATAACGAAAGCCCGCTCCCGATCGGTAGAGTCGAGCCATGCTCGACTGACGAAAAGCAGCCGACCAACGGTCGGCTCTACAACAGCGAAGCGCAGCCGACCAGCGGTCGGCTCTACCAGGGTGGAAGCATCGACCAGCAACGCCAGCGCGCCAGGCGCACGGCGATGTGGGTCGGCGCCATCGCCGTGCTGGTCTACGTCGGTTTCATCCTCAGCGGGGTGATCGGCCGATGAGCGAGGCGCCGGCCAGCACACCGTCACGCAGTGCGGGGCTGCCGCGCCTGATCGGCGTGGCGGTGGCGGTGTTCCTGCTCACGTTCTCGCTGGTACCGCTGTACCGCATCGCCTGCGAAAAGGTGTTCGGCGTGCGCCTGGAACGCGGTCCCGGCAGCGAGGCCAGTACCGGCGCGGCGGCCGGCAAGCGCACCGTGCGCGTGGAATTCGATGGCGGGGTCAACTCACGGCTGCCATGGTCGTTCCATCCCGAGCAGCTGACCATGGACGTGGTGCCCGGCGAACTCAACGAAGCGCTGTACTTCGCCCGCAATGACAGCCAGCAGGCAGTGGTCGGCAGCGCGGTGCCTTCGGTGGCACCGGCGCGTGCGTCGGGCTTCTTCAGCAAGACCGAGTGCTTCTGTTTCACCGCGCAGACGCTGCAGGCCGGCGAGAAGCGCGACATGCCGGTGCGCTTCATCGTCGATCCGGACCTGCCACCGGAGATCAAGACGATCACGCTGTCCTACACCTTCTACCGCAACGACGCGCTGTCCGATCGGCTGGCTCCGGCCGCCACCTCGGAAGGCGCGCACGCTGCACCCTGACCCCGGATACCGACATGGCCCAGACACCGACCGACGCCAACGTGTACTTCGTCCCGGCCCAGAGCAAATGGCCGTTCGTGGGTTCCATCGCGATGATGGTGACCATGGTCGGTGTGGCCAGCTGGCTCAACGATGCCAGCTGGGGACGCTGGACGTTCTACATCGGCATCGCGATGCTGGTGCTGACCCTGTTCTGGTGGTTCAGCGACGTGGTGCGCGAATCGCAGGCCGGCAACTACAACCATCAGGTCGATGGCTCGTTCCGGATGGGGATGATCTGGTTCATCTTCTCCGAAGTGATGTTCTTCGGTGCGTTCTTCGGCGCGCTGTTCTACACCCGCAACCTGGGCCTGTCGTGGCTCAGCGGCGAAGGCCGCGGGGTGATGACCAACGAGCTGCTCTGGCAGGGCTATTCCGCCGGATGGCCGACCAATGGCCCGGCGGCGATCGGTGGTGCGTTCCAGACCATTCCGGCCTGGGGCCTGCCGCTGATCAACACGCTGATCCTGTTGACCTCAGGCGTGACCCTGACCATCGCCCATCACGCGCTGAAGGCCGGCAACCGCCGCCAGCTGCTGATCTGGCTGGGCCTGACCGTGGTGCTCGGCCTCGGCTTCCTGACCCTGCAGGCGGAGGAGTACATCCACGCCTACAAGGAACTGAACCTGACGCTCGGTTCGGGCATCTACGGTTCAACGTTCTTCATGCTGACCGGCTTCCACGGCGCGCACGTGCTGCTGGGCACGATCATGCTGATCGTGATGTGGCTGCGATCGGCCAAGGGGCACTTCACCCGCGACAACCATTTCGGTTTCGAAGCCGCCGCGTGGTACTGGCACTTCGTCGACGTGGTGTGGCTGATGCTCTTCATGTTCGTCTACGTGCTTTGACCGCGCACGTATCGGTGGCCTCAGCCGCCGATGCCGTGCGGTTTGATCCAGCCCATGTAGATGCTCACGATCACCAGCAGGATCAACGCCACCGACACCGCGATGCGGCGGGTCAGTGCGTTGACCGTGCGCTTGGTCTGGCCGCGGTCGACCAGCAGGTAATACAGGCCGGCGCCCAGATTCCAGACGATGACGATCAGAAACGCGATTACCAGCAGGGTCTTCAGCGAATCACTCATGCGCGGCTCGAGGGCAGGGTGGATGTGCCTATCTGACCGCGTTTGCGCGGACTTGTCATGATGCGCCAGCACACGCGCCTGATCGGCTGGCTGTTGGCGCTGCTGGCGATGGCTGCTTTCACCGCGTTGGGGCTGTGGCAGCTGCAGCGCATGCATGCCAAACAGGCAATGTTGGATGCACAAGGTCCAGCCGTGGCACAGGCGCTGCCACTGGCGCAGGCTCTGGCGGCGCCCGGCGCGTTGCACGGCGTGGCCGACCACGGCCGCTTCCTGCCCGGCGTGGTGCTGCTGGACAACCAGACCCGGCATGGTCGCGCCGGGGTGAAGATCTATCGTCCGTTCCGCAGTGACGGAGGCAGCGTGCTGCTGGTCGACCTCGGCTGGCGCGCGCTGCCGCCGGATCGCACGCTGCCGGATGTGCCGGCGCCGCCTTCGCCGGTGGCGGTGCGTGGGTTGTTGGCGCCGCCGCCGTCGGCGGGACTGGCACTGGGCGCGGCGTTCTCCGCTACCGATGAGGCCGGGCGTTGGCTGGCCAGCCGTTTGCCCGCCGAAGGCCTGGCGCGCGCGCTGGGGCTGCAGGCGTTACCCGAACGCGTCCTGCGCCTGGACCCGGCACTGCCATTCGGCGACGAACGCGATCTGGACCTGCTGCCGAACACGCTGCCGCCGCAGCGTCACCTGGGCTACGCCGTGCAGTGGTTCGGCCTGGCCCTGACCGTGCTGGTGGTCGCGCTGGTGCTGGAGTGGCGCAGGAGACGTGCCGTGGCCCGGTAGTGCCGGCCGCTGGCCGGCATCCCCTCGGATTCCTGGATGCCGGCCAGCGGCCGGCACTACCGGGGCACCACACCCGCATCCCTTACCCAACCATGAGAAAATGCCCCGCATGAACACTGCTACGTCCCCGCAGGCGCGCGGCTCCGGCCGCCGGACCCTGGTGCTGCTGTTTGCCGTGTTCTTCGGTGCGATGGCACTGGCCGCCGTGCTGCGCTTCTCCGGCTGGCAACCGACCGGGCACCGCAATGCCGGCCAGCTGCTGAAGCCGCCGGTGGACCTGCGCCAGCAGGCGCCGACCCTGGCCAGCGGCCAGCCCTACGCCTGGAACCCCGAGGCCCGTACCTGGCGCCTGCTGGTGGCGCCGGCCGGAGCCTGCGACGCGCAGTGCGTCACTTTGTCGCAGGGACTGGGCAAGGTGTGGCAGCTGTTCGGCCATAACGCCGATAATGTCGAAATCCTGTGGCTGGGAACGCCACCGGCGTCGATCGCCTCGCTGCCCGCGCTGCGGCCGCTGGCTCCGTCGCCAGCACTGCGCGCGGCCCTGCCCGGCGTCGACGATCCGGCTGGCCTGCCGGTCTACGTGATCGATCCGAACGGCTTCGTGATCATGCGTCATGCCCCGGGCACCGACCTGGGTGGCCTGCGCAAGGACATGGCCACGTTGCTGAAACTGAAGTGAGTCCCGTTTGATGAGCCTTTCCGCGCGTCCGGCGCTGCACCGCAATTTCCACCGCCTGGCGTGGTTCGCCATGATCATGACCGCGAGCACGATCATGTTCGGCGCGTTCGTGCGCCTGTCCGATGCCGGCCTGAGCTGCCCGGACTGGCCGACCTGCTATGGCCAGGCCACCTGGCCGCAGCACGTGGAAGAGACCATCGGCCACCCGGCGGCGGAGATCCGCCCGCTGGAGACCCACAAGGCCTGGCGTGAGCAGGTGCACCGCTTCCTGGCTGGCGCGCTGGGCATCGAGATCCTGACCCTGGCCCTGTTGGCCACGCGCAAGCGGCGATTCGGAAGCACGGCGGTGGTGACCGCCTGCGTGCTGGTGGCCGCCGGCATACCGCTGTACATGATGGGCTGGCATGGCACGGCCAGCGTGCTGGCGTTGATCGGTGAGGCGATCCTGCTGATCGCCGCGCTGCGCTGGAGCAACATCGACCTGGCGCGCGCTGCATTGCTGACCCTGGCGGTGGTGATCTTCCAGGCCTTGCTGGGCATGTGGACGGTGACCCTGCTGCTCAAACCCATCGTAGTGATGGGCCATCTGCTCGGTGGCATGCTGATGTTCGGCCTGCTGGTGTGGATGGCCTGGCGCGCGACGCACATGCCGATCACGCTGGCCGAGGCGCCGAAGCTGAAGTGGCTGCTGCGCATCGGCGTAGCGGTGCTGGTCACCCAGATCGCGCTGGGGGGCTGGGTCAGCGCCAATTACGCGGCGCTGGCCTGCGGCGGTGGCAGCGCCTCGCTGGACAACTTCCCGCGCTGCGCCAACCAGTGGTGGCCGCAGCACAACTTCGTCGAAGGCTTCACCCTGTGGCGTGGCATCGGCGTGGACTACGAAGGCGGCGTGCTGGATGGCGCCTCGCGTATCGCCATCCAGATGGCGCACCGCCTGTTCGCGGTGGTGGTGGCTGTCTACCTGCTGTGGCTGGGCGTGCGCCTGTTCCGGTTGCCGAGCATGCGTGGCTGGGCCAGCGCGTTGATCGCGCTGCTGGTGCTGCAGGTCACCCTCGGCATCCTCAATGTGAAGCTGGCGCTGCCGCTGGAAGTGGCGGTGGCCCACAACGGCGTGGCCGTTGCCCTGTTGTTCGTGCTGGTCAGCCTGCTGGCCCGCCTGCGTGCCCCGGACTGATTCCATGTTTTCCAATTACCGCCAGTACTGGGACCTGACCAAGCCCAAGGTCGTTGCCCTCATTGTCTTCACCGCCCTGGTCGGCATGGTCCTGGCCATCCCCGGCGTGCCCAGCTGGGAGCAGGTGCGCGCAGGCGTGCTCGGCTTCCTCGGTATCTGGCTGGCCGCTTCGGCCGCCGCCGCGATCAACCAGTTGCTGGATGCGCACATCGATGCGCAGATGGCGCGCACATCGTGGCGTCCGCTGGTGGTGGGCAAGGTCAAGCCGTGGCAGGTGCTGGTGTTCGCCGGCGTGCTGATCGTGTTGTCGATGGTCATCCTGGTGCTGTGGGTGAACCTGATCACCGCCGTGCTGACCTTTGCCTCGCTGATCGGCTACGCGGTGATCTACACCGTGTACCTCAAGCGTGCGACCTCGCAGAACATCGTCATCGGTGGCCTGGCCGGCGCAATGCCGCCGATGCTGGGCTGGGCCGCGGTGACCGGCATGCAGGGCTCGTCGGACTGGGCGTACTCGTCGCTGCTGGTGCTGATCATCTTCATCTGGACCCCGCCGCACTTCTGGGCGCTGGCGATCTTCCGCCGCGAGGATTACGCCAAGGCGGAGATCCCGATGCTGCCGGTGACCCATGGCGTGGTGCACACCCGCAAGCAGATCATGGTGTATTCGGTGGTGCTGGCGCTGGTCTGCCTGCTGCCGTACCTGGTGGGCATGAGCGGTGCGTTCTACCTGGGCGGCGCGATCGTGCTCAACGCCGTGTTCCTCTGGTACGCCTGGCGCATGCTCAATCCGCCGGACGAACTGTTCTCGATGAAGATGTTCTATTACTCCATCGTCTACCTGATGGCGCTGTTCGCCTTCCTGCTGGTGGACCATTGGATCCTGCCCTGGCTGTAGAGTCGAGCCATGCTCGACTCGGGGGCGGATCCCCGTCGGGGCTCTGACCCGGTCTGATGGTGGGCGCATCCACGCATGGCGTGGATCTACTTGAACCGCGGTTGCTGTGTCGCCATTGCTGTTCCTGACCTCAAGGAAAGGAAGGCGCAGGGATGCATTCGATCTTCCGCTGGACTGCGGCGCTGCTGCTGACGCTGGGCATGGCCCTTAGTGCGCATGCCGACGACACCGCCGTGCAGATCCGCCAGCACGCCGGTGAGCATCGCCTGCTGGTGCTGGGTGAATTTCACGGTACCCGCGAGACACCGCTGCTGGTACGCCAGCTGGTGGACGACTACAGCCGCACCGGCCCGGTCGTGCTGGCGCTGGAACTGCCATGCGGCGAAACCCCCACGTTACGCGATTACCTGGCTTCCGATGGCGGCGAGCAGGCGCGCCAGCAGCTGCGCAGGCGTGCCTTCTGGAGCGTGCGCGACGACCAGCACGATGGCCGTCGCAGCCGCGACATGCTGGCGATGATCGAAAGCCTGCGCGTGCTGAAGTCGCAGGGGCGTGTGATCGAAGTCGTTGGCTATGACGTCAATGCCAGCAAGGGCGGCAACCAGGCACGCGATGACCGCATGGCTACCGAGTTGCGGCGCCTGTACCGGCGCCTGCCGGCTGACGCACGCATGCTGGTGCTGACCGGTAACGTGCACGCCATGCTGCAGCGGCCGGGCGGTGCGCCGCCGGAAATGCAGACCCGGCCGATGGCATCGGCGTTGCGTGATCTGGACATCTACAGTGTGCGGCTGGGAGCACAGCGTGGTGAGACTTGGGCGTGCCTTGACCGATGCTCGGCCAGGCCATTGCCGGAACAGGCGGCGCGAGGGCCGCGGGTGGATACTCATGCGGGCCGGCAATACGACCTGTGGGTGTGGATGCCGCAGCTGAGCGTCGGCACGCTGGCAGAACCGTGAATCCACGCGTGGCCAATCATCAGCCGAGCTTGGGCGGCTCTACAGTAGATCCACGCCATGCGTGGATGATTTCCCCGATGGTCAGGGCTTGCGCCGCGCGTAACGCTGCGCGATCACACCGCAGACGATCAGCTGGATCTGGTGGTAGATCATCACCGGCAGCACGATCGCGCCGAGGCTTCCACCGGCGAACAGCACCTTGGCGATCGGCACACCGGTGGCCAGGCTCTTCTTCGAGCCGCAGAAGACGATGGCGATCTCGTCCTCGCGGTTGAAGCGCAGGCGACGCGCGATGAAGGTGATCAGCGGCATGGCGATGCCCAGCAGCACGGCGGCGACCACCGCCACGGCCAGCAGCGACAGCAGCGGTGTCTTGCTCCACAGCCCTTCGGTCACCGCTTCGCCGAACGCGGAGTACACCACCAGCAGGATGGTGGCTTGGTCGGTGTAGCGCAGCAGCGCGCGCTGCTTCTCCACCCAGCCGGCAATCCACGGCCGCAGCAGGTGGCCGGCCACGAACGGCACCAGCAGCTGCAGCATGATGCCGCCGATCGCGTGCAGCGGGTCGTGCACGCCGCCGGAGGTACCGGCCAGCGCGGTCAGCAGCAGCGGGGTCAGGAACACACCGAGGATGCTCGACAGCGAGGCGCTGCATACCGCGGCAGGCACGTTGCCGCGTGCCATCGAGGTGAACGCGATGGACGACTGCACGGTGGAGGGCAGGGTGCACAGGAACAGCACGCCCAGGTACAGCTCCGGGGTCAGCAGCCAGCCCGACAGTGGCTTGAACATCAGCCCCAGCAGCGGGAACAGGATGAAGGTGCAGGCCAGGATGGTCAGGTGCAGCCGCCAGTGCAGCATGCCGCCGATGATCGACTCGCGCGGCAGGCGCGCGCCATGCAGGAAGAACAGCGCGGCGATGGCGACGGTGGTGACATCATCGAGCACGATGGCGGCGGCGCCCTTCATCGGCAGCAGCGAGGCCAGGCCGACGGTGCACAGCAGGGCGAGGGTGAAGTTGTCCGGTCGCAGGCGCGACCACCAGCGGGTCATGGTGGGCAGAGTCCTTGGTGCGGAGGGTTCTTCAGGGCGAGGTGACCGGCGTGGCCAGGCGCTGGCGGGTGGCGGCTTCCAGCGACTTCAGGCCAGCACGCTGGCCCAGCTGAAGGGCCTGTTCGGGGCTGGCATGTTCGTAGCGTGCATTGACCAGGCCGAGCACGGCACCGGCGCGGTTGCCGGACGCACAGTGCAGCAGCACCGGCCCCTGGCTCTGCTGCAGGGCCTGGTGCACGGCGCGCACGTTGGCGGCATCGAGCCCCTCGGCGCCGGCCACCGGAATGCGCACGTAGCGCAGGCCCAGTGATTCGGCCACGCGGGTTTCGTCGAAACCCCGGTCCTCGCCGGGCTGGCGCAGGTCGATCACGGTGCGCACGCCCTGCGCGGCCAGGGCCTGCAGCTGTGTGGCGCTGGGTTGGCCGCCGGCATACAGGCCGGGGCGGACTTCGTTCAGGGGCGCGTCTTCGGCCAGGGCCGTCAGCGGCAGGCAGAGCGACAACAACAGCAGGCAGGTCAGGCGCAGCAGCATGGTCCTCTCCGTGAAAACGTTCTGCCCGCTACAGGCGCAGTCCGGCCCGCGCTTTCAGCAGCTCGCGCAGTTCGTATTTGTCAGTATCGTCCAGACCCTGTTGGCGCTGCTTTGCCAACAACTCCTCCAGACGTTGCACCAGCAGCTGTTTCTCCAGCTGGGCCACGGCATCGTGCAGTTCCTGGGTCCACATCGCGTCGTCGCCGGGCATCGTCTGCGCGGCCAGCGTGTGCAGTGACGCCTGCTCCTCACGCCCGTCGAAGTGCTCCAGCAGTGCGCCGGTGCTGATGTCCGGACGTTGCTCGACCAGGTCCAGCAGCTCCAGCAGCAGCTCCACGCCCGGCAGGCGCAGGCCCTGGAAGTGGTGCTTGCCGCCCAGCGTCAGCGCCAGCGACGGCTGCTGCAGCAGTACGGCGATCGCGCCGCGCACCAGGCTGCGCTTGGCCACGGGCTGGATCGCTCGCGAGGGCTGGCGTTGCGGCATCGGTGCGCGCGCTGCCTGGGCATTGCCGCCAAGGCCGGTCAGCTGCGCCAGCTGCTGCTTCATCAGGTCGCCGAAGGCGCCGTCGGGAATCTGCGCCAGCATCGGCTTTGCGCGCTCGGCCAGGCGCGCCTTGCCGTCCAGCGTGCCCAGGTTGATTTCGCGGGTGAGCTCGTCGAAGAAGAACTGCGACAGCGGCGTGGCCTGTTTCAGGCGTTCGTTGAAGGCCTCGGCGCCTTCCTTGCGCACGATGGTGTCCGGGTCCTCGCCATCGGGCAGGAACAGGAAGAAGGCCTGGCGGCCATCCTTCATGCGCGGCAGCACCGACTCCAGCGCCTTCCAGCCGGCGCGGCGGCCGGCGGCGTCGCCATCGAAGCAGAAGAACACATCCGGTGCGTTGCGGAACAGCAGCTCGGCATGGTCCGGCGTGGTTGCGGTACCCAGCGTCGCCACCGCCTGGGTGACCCCGAACTGGAACAGCGAGACCACGTCCATGTAGCCCTCGACCACGATCAGCCGCTCGATCTTCTGGTTGGCCTGGCGCACCTGCCACAGGCCGTACAGTTCGCGGCCCTTGTGGAACAGCGCGGTCTCGGGCGAGTTGAGGTACTTGGGGCCGTCGTCCTTCTCGAACACGCGGCCACCGAAAGCGATGACCCGGCCGCGGCGGTCGAAGATCGGGAACATCACCCGGTCGCGGAACTTGTCGTAGACGTGACCGCGATCGTTCTTGGAGAACAGGCCGGCGCGGTCGAGCAGCTTCATCCGCCGCTCGTCCTTGCCCAACGCATCGCGCAGGCCGCTGTAGCCATCCGGCGCGTAGCCGATCTGGAAGCGCGCGCGGTTCTCTTCATCCACACCGCGGCCATCCAGGTAGCTGCGGGCCTTGTCGCTGCCCTGCAGGTTGCTCTGGAAAAACTTCGTGGCCGCCTCAAGCGCCGAGTACAGCTCGCGGCTGTCGTCCTGCTGCTGGGGGCTGCGCGGATTCTCGCTGCGCGGCACTTCCATGCCTGCGCGCTTGGCCAGTTCATCCACCGCGTCGAGGAATTCGAGGCGGTCGTAGTTCATCAGGAAGCTGATCGCGGTGCCGTGCGCGCCACAGCCGAAGCAGTGATAGAACTGCTTGGTGGGCGAGACCGTGAACGACGCCGAGCGCTCGTCATGGAACGGGCAACGCGCTGCGTATTCCTTGCCCTGTCGCTTCAACGGCACGCGGCTGCCCACCACCTCGACGATGTCGGAGCGGGCGAGCAGATCGTCGATGAAAGCGTCGGGGATACGGGCCATGGGCAACAGAACGGGGCGCGGCCGCAGGGCGCGCAGCAGGGGCGGCAGGTTCCCCTAGTTTACTCGCTGGCGGTGCCGGGGCTGGCCTGTTCCGCATCGGCCCCGGCCCTGGCCAGTTGCGCCCGTGCATGCTGCCGTTCGTCGATCACCGCGGTCATCAACGCACCGACGAAGAACACGGCGGTGGCGTAGTAGATCCAGACCAGCGAGATCACCAGCGCGCCCATCGAACCGTAGGCGCTACCCGGGGCCACCGTGGCGATGTAGACGCCGATGCCATAGCGGCCGAGGGTGAACAGCACCGAGGTGATGGCACCGCCGATGAAGGCCTGGCGCCAGGCCACGCGGCGGTCCGGCAGGTAGTGGTAGAGGAAGGCGAAGGCCAGCGTGTACAGCAGCAGCGAGGTCAGGTAGCCGATCGCCGGCAGCACCGAGGGCAGCTGCGCGAACACCACCTGCAGTGCGGTGGTGGCGGTCATCGACAGGATCAGCAGGAAGCCCAGCGCCAGCACCACGCCGAATGAGAACACGCGTTTGCGCAGCCAGGCCTTGATGCCTTCCAGACGCTGGCCGCTGGTGTGGAAGATCCGGTTCAGCGCGTTCTGCAGCTGGGCGAACACGGCGGTGGCGCCGATGAACAGCAGCAGCGTGCTCCACAGCCCGGCCAATGAACCGACGCTGGGCTGGCTGTTGGCGTTGTGCAGCACGGTGTCGGCGACGCTGGCCACGCTGCTGCCGGCCACCGAACCGATCTGGCTGATCAACGTCTGTTGTGCCGGTGGGTACAGCGAGGCGGTCAGCCACAGCAGCAGCACCAGCAGCGGTGCCATCGACAGCAGGGCATAGAAGGAGACCGAGGCGGCCTGGGTCAGCACGTCGATTTCGACGAAGCGCTTGGCGACGGCCATCGGGAAGCTGTCCTGCAGGCGATCGGCGTAGTGGCGAAGCCGTGCGGGAATGCCGTGGGGACGCGTGTCGGCGGGGGAGTGCGATTGCTCGACCATGGGGATGTTGTAGCAGCCGGGGGTCGAAGGTGCGGTGAAGCGGGTGCATCAATGGGGTCAGAGCCCTTCCGCGATGCGAAAGGGATCCGACCCCGGCAATGGCTTACGCCAGCTGCTGCTTGACCAGCTTGGAGACCAGACCCATGTCGGCCTGGCCAGCGAGCTTGGGCTTCAATGCGCCCATCAGCTTGCCCATGTCGGCCGGACCGGAAGCGCCGGTCTCGGCGATGGCGGCCTGGATCGCGGCGACGATCTCGGCTTCGCCCATCTTGGCCGGCAGGTAGGCTTCGATGACCACGATCTCGGCGCGCTCGATCTCCGCCAGGTCCTCGCGGTTGGCGGCTTCGAACTGGCTGACCGAGTCCTTGCGCTGCTTGACCATCTTGTCGAGCACGGCGATCACGGCGGTGTCATCCAGCTCGATGCGCTCGTCCACTTCGCGCTGCTTGATGGCGGCGTTGATCAGGCGGATCACGCCCAGCTTGTGCTTCTCGCCCGCCTTCATGGCGGCCTTCATGTCTTCGGTGAGCTGCTGCTTCATGCTCATGAGGAACCTCGTGGTGGTAGGTGGGGCGGGGCGGATGCCCGAACCCGGAAACGCAAAAAGCCGGCGACGCTCGCGCGTGCCGGCTTCGGCTCCATCGCGACAGGCAAGCCCATCGCAATGAAGATGCGTCCGATCAGTACAGGCGCTGACGCTTGGTAACGTCGCGCGACGAGCGGCGCAGCTGACGCTTCACAGCAGCGGCGGCCTTGCGCTTGCGCTCCTGGGTCGGCTTTTCGTAGAACTCGCGCTTGCGGGTTTCGGCCAGCACACCGGCCTTTTCGCAAGTGCGCTTGAAGCGGCGAAGAGCAAACTCGAAGGGCTCGTTCTCGCGGACTTTGACGCTGGGCATGGAATCTCCGGGACACAGTAGAACCGGGTCACGCCCGGCGAGCCGCACATTATAGCGGCGAATAGACAAACTGCAAGCGGCCAACCCTGAATACGGGCCAGAGGTTCGAAAGCAGTGAGACCTGCACGTCCCCCGAGGGGGCGGCAGGGGCGTCATAATAGCAGGCATGCGAGTCCTTGGCATCGAATCTTCCTGTGATGAGACCGGCGTGGCGGTGTATGACACCGACCTGGCCGGCAGCGCGGCCCTGCGCGCCCATGCGGTCTACAGCCAGATCGCCCTGCACGCCGAATACGGTGGTGTGGTGCCCGAACTGGCCAGCCGCGACCACGTCCGCAAGCTGCTGCCGCTGGTGCGCCAGACCCTGGCCGACGCCGGCCTGGGTGTAGGTGATATCGACGGCGTGTCCTATACGGCCGGTCCCGGCCTGGTCGGCGCACTGCTGGTCGGCGCGGGCGTGGCGCGTTCGCTGGCCTGGGCGCTGGAGGTGCCGGCGGTGGGCGTACACCATATGGAAGGCCACCTGCTGGCCCCTGTTGATGGAAGACGACCCACCGGAAGCGCCGTTCGTGGCGCTGCTGGTGTCCGGTGGGCATACCCAGCTGGTGGCGGTGGACGCGATCGGCCAGTACCGCCTGCTGGGCGAGACCTTGGACGATGCGGCCGGCGAGGCCTTCGACAAGACCGCCAAGCTGATGGGCCTGCCGTACCCGGGCGGCCCGCAGCTGGCCAGGCTGGCCGAGCAGGGCACGCCGGGGGCCTACCGCTTCGCGCGGCCGATGACCGACCGCCCGGGGCTGGATTTCAGCTTCTCCGGCCTGAAGACCCAGGTTCTGATGGCCTGGCGCGACAGCGACCAGAGCGAGCAGACCCGCGCCGACATCGCCCGGGGCTTCGAAGACGCCGTGGTCGAGACCCTGTCGATCAAGTGCGAGCGCGCGCTGGAAGCGGCCGGGACCAATGTGATCGTGGTGGCCGGCGGTGTCGGTGCCAACAAGCGCCTGCGCGCCCGCCTGCAGCAGATGGCCGAGCGCCTCGGCGGACGGGCCTGTTTCCCGCGGCCGGCACTGTGCACCGACAACGGCGCGATGATCGCCTTCGCCGGCGCGCTGCGGCTGCAGGCCGGCCAGCACAGCCCGCCGAAGGTGGACGTCACCCCGCGCTGGGACATGGCGACCCTGCCGGCGGTGTGAGCCCCCGGCCGCGCGAACCGCTCGATCGGCGTTTGTAGAGTCGAGCTTGCTCGACTGGGCGCAATGACGAACACAGAGCAGTCGAGCAAGCTCGACTCTACAGGCAGGCCTCCGTAGCGCCGGGCCACGTCCGGCGAACGTATTACCGGCGCTCTGCCAACGGCGACGCCGCCAATACCGTCGTTGCCCGCTCATGGCGTTGCAACCAGCCCAGCGTATGCGGGCAGCGCGCATGGATCAGCCGCCCGATCGCAGCCAGGTCGGCACCGATGTCGCGTTCCAGGATGGGTTCGTGGTGGGCGATCCGATTGCGCAGGAGGCGGATGCGGTCGAGGTCGGCATGGATGGACCGACGCAGGACGGACAGCGGCACCGAGGGTGCGTGTGGCAGCGCCAGGCCCATGGTCCCGGCCCAGATCGAATGCTCGAACCGTCGAGCGAACAATTGCTGCCAGAAGCCGAATCGCAGTTTGGCGATGACCTCCGGTACATCCCGTGGAGCTCCGGCGCTGCCGCGGACATCGCATAGCGAGGCAAGGGCGCCTTCGGCAGGAAGGCTGCGCAGCAGCGCTGGATGCCAGGGCCAGCATCGACCATAGCGATGCACCAGCGCCGTAGCTGCTGCATTGCGGATCACGACTTCACAGATGTGCAACGGTGGCAGGAGAGCAGCACACATCTGCATGTTCCAGGCATAGAGCGTGGCTGGATCGGCTACGCAACGAGAAGCGATGCGCTCGTAGGTCGACCATCTCTGCCTGGATAGAGCTGCCTGCAGGATCCTGCTTTCCTTCATCAACTCACTCCCAGGGAACGTGGTTTCACCTTGACCCTGGGAACGATGCAGGAACATCAGAAAACGGCATCATGATCGTCAGTGTTCTTTCGTGGATCGGCTCGGTTTTTCACCCGGTCGTCTGCCGTGACGCATTTGCCAATTGACTGGTCAGGGGGGCACTCCTAACCTTGCGGCGTGTGCTCCGGGACTCGCGGCTGAATTCCAGCTTCCCCTGGGGACGTTGAGAGGTACCAAAGGGCCCCGCTAGCAGGGCCCTTTGTCTTTTCTGGAGCCGCGTTCCTGCCGGCCACCCACCGCCCGTTCCGGGCAGGCTCACCGCCGTGCCGTTACCATGGCCCCCTGTATTCGGGCTGGTAAGCGCAATGGACAAGGTTTTCATCGAGGGGCTGACGATCGACGCCCTGATCGGTATCTACGATTGGGAACGACGGATCCGCCAGGACCTGGTGTTCGACCTGGAAATGGGCTTTGACAACCGTCGTCCCGCGGCCTCCGACGACATCGCCCATACCCTGAACTACAAGGCGGTGAGCAAGCGCCTGGAGCAGTTCGTGCGCGAGTCGGAATTCGGCCTGGTGGAAACCCTGGCCGAGCGCTGCGCACAGATCGTGCTGGACGAATTCGACGTGAAGTGGCTGCGCCTGAAACTGAGCAAGCCGGGCGCGGTGCGCGGCGCGCGCGCGGTGGGCGTGATCATCGAGCGCTCGCGGGACTGATCCGGTAGTGCCGGCCGCTGGCCGGCACCCCCAACAACAACGACAACGCAAGGAGACAACTGATGGTGGACGCGGTGGTGGCGGTACAGTGGCTGGAAAAGCTGCAGAACACACTGGAACCCTATCCCGGCGCCTACCTGGCGTTGATGATCTCAGCCCTGCTGATCGCTGCGGGCTTGGCCAACTGGGTGACCAAACGCATCCTGGTGCGTGGCCTGCGGCGCCTGCTGCAGCGCCTGCCGGGTGCCGAGTCCGGGCGTGGCAGCCATTTGATGCGGGTCATCTCGCGCCTGTCCAACGTGGTGCCCAGCCAGGTGATCGCCTCGGGCATCACCCTCATTCCCGACCTGCCGCCCAGCCTGGTCAACGTCATCATCAAGCTGTGCATCGTGTGGGCCGTGCTGACGGTGTCGATGGCGTTCTCGCATGCGCTGGACGCGGCCAACAGCCTGTACGAGCGCAAGCCCGATGCGCGCAACAAGCCGATCAAGGGCTACCTGCAGGTGGTCAAGATCGTGGTGTTCGTGGCCGCTGGCCTGTCCATCGTCGCCACCCTGCTGGGGGTGAAGCTGGGGCCGCTGGTGACCGGCCTGGGCGCGGCCACGGCGGTGCTGATGCTGATCTTCCAGGACACCATCCTGTCGCTGGTGGCCAGCGTGCAGATCAGTGGCGATGGCCGCGTGCGCATCGGCGACTGGATCGAAATGCCCAGCCAGAACGCCGACGGTGACGTCATCGATATCGCGCTGCACACCGTCACCGTGCAGAACTTCGACAAGACCATCACCACCATCCCGACCAAGAAGCTGGTGACCGAGTCGTTCAAGAACTGGCGCGGCATGCAGGAGGCCGGTGGCCGCCGCATCAAGCGCGCGCTGTACCTGGACCAGCACAGCGTCGGTTTCCTGGACGAGGGTGATCTGGCCTTCCTCGGCGAATTCGCGCTGCTGCGCGACTACCTGCAGGCCAAGGAGCAGGAGCTGGGCCAGTGGAACGGGCGCCTGCGCGAGCAGGGCGTGGCCGAGGTCAACAGCCGCCGGGTGACCAACCTGGGCACCTTCCGTGCGTACGTGGAGCGCTATCTGCGCAGTCACCCGGGCATCCATACCGACATGACCCTGCTGGTGCGGCAGCTGCAGCCGACCACCGAGGGCCTGCCGCTGGAGCTGTACTGCTTCACCCGCAGCACCGCCTGGGGTGAATACGAGGCGGTGCAGTCGGACATCTTCGACCACCTGCTGGCGATCCTGCCGGCGTTCGGCCTGCGCGTGTTCCAGGCCTCCAGCGACGCCATGTTGATGGCCGGGCAGCGCCAGTTGGCCGGCTCGGAGTAAGCTGCGGTGCCCCCGGCGGGGCCATACGGACCCCGCTGGTGGCTGAAACTGAATGAAGAAACCTCTCGCCAAATCGCCCGGGATCGCTAGAATGCCGGGCTTGTAAACGTTTTCATCAAGGACTGCCGGTGGCCTCCGATCGCATCGAATCCCTCATTGCCCAGATGACCGTCGAGGAAAAGGTCGGCCAGCTGGGTGTCTTCGCGGACATGGTCCGCCCGTTCGCCCCGGACGTGAACCCGGAAGCCAACGTGCGCAATGCCGACCAGGTGCTGCAGCAGGTGCGCGAGGGCAAGGTCGGCTCGCTGTTCAATGGCGTGGGCGCCGAGCTGGGCCGCCGCATCCAGCAGGTCGCCACCGAAGAGAGCCGTCTGGGCATCCCGGTGATCCTGGCCGCCGACGTCATCCACGGCATGCGCACCGTGTTCCCGATCCCGCTGGGCGAGGCCGCCAGCTTCGAGCCGGAGCTGGCCGAGCGCACCGCACGCGCCACCGCCATCGAAGCCACCGCTGCTGGCCTGCACTGGACCTATGCTCCGGCCGTGGACATCGCCCGCGACCAGCGCTGGGGCCGTGGCGCCGAAGGTGCCGGTGAGGACGTGGTGCTGGGGTGTGCGTTCGCCGCCGCCCGCGTGCGCGGCTTCCAGGGCAGCGACCTGCGCGCTGCCGATTCGCTGCTGGCCACGCCGAAGCACTTCGCCGCCTACGGTGCGGTGATGGCCGGCATGGAATACAACATGGTGGACATCTCGCCGCAGACCCTGCGCGACGTGCACCTGCCGCCGTTCAAGGCCGCCTTCGATGCGGGCGCGATCACCGTGATGTCCTCGTTCAACGACATCAACGGCGTGCCGGCCAGCGCCAACGCCGAACTGCTGACCGACATCCTGCGCGGTGAGTGGAAGTTCCCGGGCGTGGTGATCTCCGATTACACCGCCGACATGGAACTGGTCGCGCACGGTTATGCCGCCGACGACCGCGATGCCACCGCCAAGGCGTTCACCGCCGGCCTCGACCTGAGCATGCAGAGCGGCTTCTACGCCGAGCACCTGCCGGGCCTGGTCGAGAGCGGCGAGGTGCCGATGGCGGTGCTGGATGAAGGCGTGCGCCGCATCCTGTGGCTGAAGGAAACCATCGGCCTGTTCGACGACCCGTACCGTTCGCTGGATCCGGCGCGCGAAGCCGACACCTCGCACATTGCCGCACATGACGCGCTGTCGCGCGATGCGGCGCGTCGCTCGATCGTGCTGCTGAACAACCGTGACAGCGTGCTGCCGCTGCAGAAGACCGGGCAGAAGATCGCGCTGATTGGCCCGTTCGTGCAGGACCGCGAGAACATTGAAGGCTGCTGGACGCTGTTCGGCGACAAGCAGCGCTACGTGGACCTGGAAACCGGCGTTCGCGCCGCCATCGGCGATGAATCGCTGCTGGAAATCGTGCCGGGCTGCGAACTGGAAGTGGCCATCCCCGGTGGCACCGAAGCGGCCGTGGCCGCTGCGCTGCGCGCCGACGTGGTGGTGCTGGCGCTGGGCGAGCCGCAGCGTTACAGCGGCGAAGCGCAGTCGCGCGTCGAGATCACCCTGCCGCCGGCACAGCAGGCGCTGGCCGAAGCCGTGGCGATGACCGGCAAGCCGCTGGTGGTGCTGCTGCGCAATGGTCGCGCGCTGGCCTTGCAGGGCGCCGTGCGTAATGCGCAGGCGGTGGCGGTGACCTGGTACCTGGGCACGCAGACCGGCCATGCCGTGGCCGATGTGCTGTTCGGCGACTACAGCCCGTCGGGCCGCCTGCCGGTCAGCTTCCCGCAGGTGTCCGGCCAACAGCCGTACTTCTACAACCACCCGCGTACCGGCCGCCCGGAACTGCCGACCATGTCGGAGTTCAAGGCCCGCTGGCGCGAGATTCCGAATGAACCGCTGTACCCGTTCGGGCATGGCATCGGCTACACCACCTTCGCCTACGGTGCGCCGCAGCTGAGTGCGGCGCAGCTTGGCTGGGACGACAGCCTGACCATCACCACCACGCTGACCAACAGCGGCGACGTGGCCGGCGAGGAAGTGGTGCAGCTGTACATCCACGACCGCGTGGCCAGCCGCGTACGTCCGGTGCGCGAACTGAAGGACTTCCGCAAGGTGGCGCTGCAGCCGGGCGAGTCGACCGAAGTGGTGTTCACCCTGACCCGCGAGCAGCTGGCGTTCACCGGCCGCGACGGCGTGCTGCGTGCCGAGCCGGGCCAGTTCGACCTGTGGGTCTGCGCCTCGTCGGCAGCAGGCGAAGCCGTGCAGTTCGAGCTGCTGAAGGCCTGATCGAGAAAAAGGGGACGGAGGGGATTAAGTCGTTAGTGGCACAAACGACTTAATCCCCTCCGTCCCCTTTTTTGTTGTCCTCACTGCGGCGGCGCTACCATCGGTGTTCTTGAACCGATGGATGCCCGCGCATGCGCACGATCGCTGTGTTGATTCCCGCCCTGTTGCTGGCGGCCTGTTCGCAGCCGGCACCGCCGGCCGAGCCTGCGGTGGACGCACCGCCGCCGATGGAGGCCAGTGCTGCGGCGACGCCTGCGGCTGAACCGGCGAAGGCTGCTGCCGAGCCGGCCGGCGCCGCACCGGCGGATGTGCCCGCGGAAGACGCGCGTGCGCGTATCGAGACCCTGCTCGGTGATGCCGCGCAGTACGAGAAGGTGTTCAACGCGTTCAAGACCGCGGTGGTCGGCGGTGATCGCGCTGCGGTGGTGGAGGAAGTGCGCTTCCCGCTGAATATCGCTAACGGAAGGAAGATCACCGGCCCCGGTGAGTTCCAGCGCAACTACGAGAAGATCATCACCCCGGCGGTGGTCAAGGCGGTGTCCGAACAGGACTTCGGCAAGGTCTTCGTCAATCAGCAGGGTGTGATGATCGGTGACGGGCAGGTGTGGTTGAACGGGCACTGCCTGGACCAGGCCTGCACGAAGACCGAGGTAAAGGTCATCACCATCCAATGAACGCAGACGGCCCCGCGTGCGGGGCCGTTGCGGGAAAACGTGCCGGCCAGCGGCCGGCACTACCATCCTGTCAGGTTTTCGGGGTGAGCTTCAGCAGGCGCGCCTTGTTGCCGTCTTCCAGCAGCCACAGTGCGCCATCCGGCCCCTGTTCCACTTCGCGGATGCGTTCGCCCATGTTGAAGCGTTCGGCTTCGCGCGCGCTGTCACCATCGAAGGCCACGCGCACCAGCGAGGTGGAGGACAGGCCACCGATGAAGCCGCTGCCCTTCCACTGCGGGAACAGGGTGCCGCTGTAGATCACGAAGCCGGCCGGCGAGATCACCGGCGTCCAGGTCACCTTCGGGGCGGCGAATTCCGGGCGGGTGCTGTGGTCGGGAATCGGGCGGCCGTCGTAATGGTCACCATTGGAGACGATCGGGTAGCCGTAGTTGGCGCCGCGCACGATCAGGTTCAGTTCGTCGCCGCCGGCTGGGCCCATCTCGTGCGCCCACAGCTTGCCGTTGGCGTCGAAGGCCATGCCGAGGATGTTGCGGTGGCCCAGCGACCACACCTGCGCAGCAACACCGCCCTGCGAGGCGAACGGGTTGTCGGCGGGCAGGCTGCCATCGTCGTTGAGGCGGATGATCTTGCCGAGGTTGCTGCCCATGTCCTGCGCCGGATCGAATTTCTGGCGCTCGCTGGAGCTGATCCACAGCTTGCCGTCCGGGCCGAAGACGAGGCGGTGGCCGTAGTGGCCCTCACCATTGACCTTGGGGCTCTGCCGCCAGATCACCTTCAGGCCCTTCAGCTCACCGCCACCGTTGGCGTCCAGCGCCAGCGTGGCCCGGGCCACGGCGGCACCGCGGGTGTCCAGCGTGCCTTCCTCGGCGTAGCTGACGTAAACGACATGATTCCGGGCGAAGTTCGGGTGCAGGATGATGTCGCCGAAACCACCCTGGCCACCGTAGGCGACCTTCGGAACGCCGGTGATCTCGTGTTTCTGGCCGCCGGCCAGGTCCAGATGCTGCAGCTTGCCGCGCTTTTCGGTGACCAGCAGGCTGCCATCGGGCAGGAAGGTCATTGCCCACGGCTGGTCGAAACGACTGATTTCGGATGCGGTGAACGGTCGCTGGTCGGCAGCGTCTGTGCTGGCAGCGGCAGCTTTCTGCCCACTGGCATCGGGGCCGGCGGCACTGCAGGCCGTGGTGGCGAGGATCGGCAACAGGCCGAGGGCGAGCAGCAGGGGCGTGCGGGTCATGGGTATCTCCAGCGGAAGGGGATGCGGATGGCCAGGCTCTCCCTTGTATACCACCGGGGCGGTGACGGTCTTGGCCCGAAGGTCCTGTTTCCCCCTGTGCGGCGGCGGCGGGATCGTCTAGGGTGGGTTCGCCCGGGCAAAGCATGCCCGCCTGACTGCAAGGAACCGCAATGAACGCACCGATCATCCATCGACCCTCGCCGGCCTTCATTGCCGCCTCCTGGGTGGCCCTGCTGCTCGGCGCGGTGGCCTACCTGATAGGCCTGTTCAATGCCGAGATGCCGCTGAACGAGAAGGGCTACTACCTCACCCTGCTCCTGTTTGGCCTGTTCGCAGCGGTGTCGCTGCAGAAGAGCGTGCGCGACCGTGTCGAGGGCATTCCGGTCAGTGGCCTGTACTACGCGCTGTGCTGGTTTGCATTGCTGTCGGCGCTGCTGCTGCTTCTGGTTGGCCTGTGGAACGCCACCCTGGTGCTGAGCGAGAAGGGCTTCTACGGCATGGCCTTCGCGCTGTCGCTGTTCGGTGCGGTGGCGGTGCAGAAGAACACCCGCGACCTGATCGCCGCCGGTGGCGGCGAGAGCAAGCGCAGCACGATCGTGCCGCCGCTGCCGGAACAGGAATGATGCAGCAACGGTAGCGCCGGGCCATGCCCGGCGTTGCCGCATATCGGGTTCGTCAGGGGCCGCGTGCCAGGCGCGGTTCCACCTGCTGCGCTTCCTCCCAGCCACGGCGCACGGCACTGCGTGCCTGCGCCCAGTCCAGGCGGCTGCGGCCTCGTTCACTGGCCCAGCGTGATTCCAGCTCGCGTTCCACTTCCTCGTAGGCGCGGATCATGTCCTGCGCACGTGCGGCGTGGCCGATGCGGTAGGCCGGCTCGTAGTCCTCGAAGAACAGCTGGTCGTCGTAGTACGGCTCGGCCGTGTAGCGTTCGCGCCAGTAGTTACTGACCGCATCGCGCGGTGTGCTGTCGTCCGGTACGCGGCCGGGGATCTGGTACTCGGTCATGGAAGGGCTCCGTTGTGGACGAAACCTGATCGTGCCTGCGAGGCGGTTAACGGCCGGGGCCGGCAGCGTGAAGGGCGAGTCTGTAGAGTCGAACCATGCTCGACTCATGCACCCCAAATCCCAGTCGAGCATGGCTCGACTCTACAGTTCGGGCTTTCGCGGCAGCTTGTAGATCACCGCGCCGATGGCGAACGCGACCAGCGCGGCGGCAATGTTCTGCCAGCTCGCACTGGCGAACAGGGCAACACATAGCAGCAGCGCCAATACCGGAATCAGTGGGCCGCCCGGCAGCTTCAACGCACCAGGGCGATCGGCATAGCGCTTGGCCAGCACCAGTACTGCAGCGGCAGTACCGATGTAGGCGAACAGGCGCGTGGTCATCGACAGCAGCGCCAGCTGAACGAACGAACCGGACAGCGCCAGGCCGAGTGCGATCAGGCCCTGGCACAGGATCGATGCGGCCGGCGTATGGAAGCGCGGATGCACCTGCGCCAGGATCTTCGGCCCGTAGCCATCGCGCGCCAGCGCGAACAGGAAGCGCGGGCCCATCATCATCGTGTTGCTGTTGGTGCCGAGGATGGAAATGGTCGCGCCCACGGTCAGGATCAGCGCGAGTGCCTCACCACCGAAGCCTGCGGCGGCGTCGGCCAGCGGCGTGGCCGAACTGGACAGCCCGGCCAGCGTGCCCTGCGCCACCACCTGCACCGCTCCATAGATGACGGTGACGGTGATGATCATGGTGATCAGCGCGAACGGAATATCGCGGCGCGGATTGCGGTACTCGCCCGCAGCTGCCGGGATGTTCTCGAAGCCGGCGTAGGCGTACAGCAGCAGCAAGGCGGCTTCGCCCATGCGCTGCAGGTCATGCGGGTCAGGGCGCTGGCCGGAGAAGGCCAGCTGCGGATCGATGTAGAACGCACCGATGGCCACGAACAGCAGCAGCGGCAGCATCTTGCCGATCACCAGCACCACGCCGGTACGCGCAGCCGAGCGCACGCCGATGATGTTGACGCCGGTGAGGAAGCCCAGCGACACCACGATCACTGCGATGCGGCCCATGCCGGCGCCGGCCCACGGCCAGAAGCGCGCGACCGCATCGGCCAGTGCATTGCTCAATGCGGCCGCCGAGCTGATGCGGGTCAACCAGATCATCCAGCCGATCTCGAACCCGGCGAATCGCCCGAACGCCTCACGGGCATACAGGTAGCTGCCACCGGGTTCATCGAAGTAGCTGGCGGCCTGCGCGTAGCACAGCACCAGCAGGGCAACGACGATGCCGGCGGCGACCACGCCCCACAGGCTGAAGGGGCCGAGCAGGGCGACGGTGGCGGCCGGCAGCAGGTAGATGCCGCTGCCGATCACATCGTTGATCGACAGGCCGACGATCTGCCAGCGGCTGACCGCGCGCTGCAGCTGCGGTTCGTCCTGCGCGCTCAACGGGCGTCTCCGCTCAGTGCGGGGAGCTGCCACTGGGCCTGCAGGCGCGTGTACTCGGCGCGCGGCAGCAGCACGAAGCGCGGCGTATCCTGCGGGCGCAACCAGTCCAGCAGGGCCTGCATGCGCGCCTGCGGCATGGCGGTGCAGCCAGCCGTGGCCTCGCCGGGCTGGCGCCACAGGTGGGCGAAGATGCAGCTGCCCTTGCCGGGCTGGTTGTCCGGGTTGTGGGCGATGACGAAGCCTTCCCGGTAGCGCACGTCGCCCTTGTTGTGCAGGTCCAGCCGCATCGGCTCGGTGGAGCCCTTGACCGCTGCACTGCCGATCTTCTTTTCATCCACGATGCGGTTGTAGAACGGAGAGCCGGGCACATCCATGCAGTAGCTGCTCTCCAGCATCGGCTGGTAGGGCATGGCGGTGCCGGGGCGTGTAACGGCATAGCCGAACGCGCTGCCCAGCGCGAACACGCCGGCCGGGCTGCGGCCATCGCCTTCCTGTTTCTGCGGGCCGTCGGCCTGTACCGGATGCAGGCCCAGCCCCCAGGCGCTGCCGGTACTGCCGAGCGCCACCGGGAACGCCTGCCCATGCGCATGCCAGCCGTTGCCGTCGCGTACATAGGCCTGCAGCTGCCCCTGGGTGCTGTCCCAGTTGTCGCTGGTAACCACGATCAGCTGGCGTGCACCATCGAGCGGCGCGGCGTGGACGGACACCGCAGCGGCAAGCAGCAGCGCAGTGGTGGCGAGACGGGCCAGCGATTTCATCAACGTGCGCTCCGGTCAGGAATCCAGCAGGTGGTCGATCCGCTCCAGGTTCACCGCGAGCTGCTGCTGGCGGTCCGGATTGGCGTGGCAGAGCAGCACGATCAGGAAATCGAGCAGCGCGTGCATGGCGCTACGGTACAGCAGCTGCGCGACCTGCGGCGTGCGGTCGTGCGCACACACCACCAGTGTTGCATCAGCATGCGCGCGCAGCGGGTTGGCGGTGTGGCGGGTGATGGAAATCACCTTGCCACCCATGTCCTGGAACTGCCGCGACAACTGTGAAAGCTGCGGCAGGTTGCCGAATTCGGAGAACACCAGCAGCGCATCGCCGGGACGTGCGGCCGACAGGTTGGCCAGCATCAGGATCGGGTCGGTATGCGGCACCACCAGCAGGCCGAGCAGCGACAATCGCATGGCGAACTCACGCGCGTACAGGCCGTCATCACCCAGGCCGTACACGAACAGCTTCGGCGCGCCGTCGATCAGCTGCACGATGCGCTCGATTTCCTCGCGTGGATTGGCCTGGCGGGTTTCCTCTTCGGCTTGTGCCTTGCTGCGACGCAGGGCCTCGCCCAGGCGCAGGTAGTCATCGCCGCTGTCGGGTTCGCTGGGCGCCTGCTGCGGGTCGGCACCGGCGCGAGCCACATCCTGGCCGATCGAGTACTTCAGGTCCGGGTAGCCCTTGAAGCCGAGCTTCTGGCTGAACTTCACCACGCTGGACTGGCTGATGCCCAGCGCGCTGGCCAGCTGCTGGGACGAGTAGTCGCGCAGCAGGTGAGCGTTGTCGAGGATGAAGTCGGCGATACGGCGTTCAATGGCCGACATCTGCCCGCGCTCGGAACGGATCTTCAGCAGGGGCGGCATGCGGGGAGTCCGGGCATGTGTAGGCGCATTGCGGTTGGTCGCGTAGAGCGTGTCATGGAGTGGGTCGGGCGGGTGGGGTTTGCAGGGGACGCCGTGATTCCGTCCATGGAGGCTTGGCCGCGCTTGCTCGTTTGCGCTGTCCTGCGCAAACGGCAAGACCGGGGTTGGGCGTCCTGCCCAACCCGCCCGAGGCATGCCTCGGGCCCATGGCGCGGACACCCCTGCAAGCCCCACCCGCCCGACCCCGGACACATCGCGCGCGTGCCAGCCGCGAAGGGGTTACGGGGTAGGGCAGAAGCAAGAGAAGGTGCATCCACGCGTGGCATGGATTTACTGGGTGCAGCTGTTGCTTTGGACGTTGAGTCCGCCTTGTAGCGAGCCGAGCACCGCAGGTCCGGCGAGGGCGAACAGGCGCGGGTGTCTGAGCGCAGCGAGTTCCGCGCCGTCCCTCGGCGGGCCGAGGAGCGCAGGGCACCGACGTGCGCAGCACGTCGGCTCGCGGCCGGCGGAGCGTTTCTTTTGGTTACTTTTCTTTCCGCAGAAAGAAAAGTAACGCCCGACCAAGCATCAGATACGCACGGCCCTTGTAGAGTCGAGCCATGCTCGACTGCGCGGTTCAACCCAGCATCTCCAGCCCACGCACTTCGGTAATGCCCAGCCCCGGTACGTCGCTGATGCTGATCTCCGATTCGTTGAAGTGCACGCCGCCACTGACCGGGTCGAACTGGCCCAGCGAGGGGCCGTCGAGGTCGACCTTGGTGATCACATCGCTCTTGGCCACCGCCAGGTGCACGGCCGCGGCCACGCTGATGCTCGATTCGATCATGCAGCCGATCATGCAGGGCACGCCGTAGATACCGGCGATGTCGGCGATGCGGATCGCGTTGGACAGGCCGCCGGTCTTCATCAGCTTGATGTTGATGATGTCGGCCGCGCGCTGCTGGATCAGGTCCATCACCTGGCTCGGGCTGAACACGCTTTCGTCGGCCATCACCGGCGTGTTGACGCGGTCGGTCACGTACTTCAGGCCACTGATGTCGGCCGCCTTTACCGGCTGCTCCAGCAGTTCCAGCACCACACCGGCCTCTTCCAGCGTGCGCATCGCATGCACCGCCTGCTTGGCAGTCCAGCCTTGGTTGGCATCCAGCCGCAGCAGTGCGCGGCCTTCCACAGCGGCGTGGATCGCCTTGACCCGTTCGATGTCCAGGCCGATGTCCTTGCCGACCTTGATCTTCAGCGACTCGAAGCCGCGCTCGATCGCCGACAGCGAATCGGCCACCATCTTGTCGATGTAGTCCACGCTGATGGTGATGTCGGTGGTGATCACCGGGTCGCCGCCGCCCAGCATCTGGTACAGCGGCGCGCCATGCAGCTGTGCCCACAAGTCGTACAGCGCGATCTCCACCGCCGCCTTGGCGCTGGTGTTGCGCTCCATCGCGGTCTGCACCAGACCGCACAGGCGATTGAGGTTGGCCACGTCCTGGCCGATCAGGCGCGGCGCGATGAAGTGACGGATCGCTTCGATGATCGAGCCGTGGGTATCACCGGTGATCACCGCGGTGGCCGGCGCTTCGCCGTAGCCGGTGTGGCCGGTGTCGGTGCGGATCAGCACCACTACGTCTTCCACGGTTTCCACCGTGCGCAGGGCGGTCTTGAACGGTGTTTTCAGCGGCACGCGCAGCATGCCCAGTTCGATGGCAGTGATCTTCATTCAGGGGGTCTTGGCACGCAGGCGTTGGATGTTGGTGATGCGGTCGATGTAGCGGACGTTGTCGCTGGCCATCATCGGCTCCAGCGGGGTGACCGAAACACCATTGAGATGGGCCTGCACACGCTTGCCGTCAGCACCGAACCAGCTGCCGCCCGCCGTATCGTGGATCACCCAGGTGCGGCCGTCGACGTGGCCGATGGCCATCATCACGTGGCCGGGGATGTAGACCAGATCGCCCACCTGCAGATCGGTGACGGCGCGGTCGCGCACGGCCTTGCCGTCCTTGCCGGTGAATGGCACGCGGTCCAGCGCCGGGCTGACCGCCTGCGCGCTGGTATTGCGCGGTAGGAGCACGCCGAAGCTGCGGTAGATCTCGGAAACGAAACCGCTGCAGTCGCGGGTGTCGTAGTCGTGGCCCCAACCGTAGCGCTCGCCGAGGAACTTGAAGGCCTGCTGCAGCAGCAGGCGTGGGGTCAGCGGCAGGTAGTCAGGGGCGGTGTCCTGCGAGCGCGGCAGCAGCGCCGGCACCAGCTTCAACCGGCCATCGGCTTCGCGTACCGGCAACTGCACCACCCACGCGGCGTGCGCCTGCTGGCCGTTCACCGGCTCTGACGCCGGCCAGTCGGCCAGCACCGGCAGGCGCACGCCCATGTCCAGCTGCAGGCGCGAGACGCGCGGTTCTTCCGGGGTGTAGGCGGTCTGTGCGGTGGCGCCGGTGACGATCCGGTACGGTCCCTTCGCGCCGTAGCCGAGCACGGTGGCTTTGTCGCCGCTGGCGATGGCATCGGCCTCGATCCATGCGACGTAGCGCTCGCTGTGCACGAACAGCCAGCGGCCGTCGGCGCTGCGATGGACCACGGCGACCTTGTCACCGGGGAACAGTGCCGATTCCTGGAAGCGGTCGATGTCGGTGTCGCCGACGGTGCTGAAGACGCGCTCGCGGGTGGGGAAAGTACGCAATGCAGCGCGCTTCACCACCAGCCCGTATTGCGGTGTCGCCTGCGCGGGAATGGACTGCAGGCCCAGATTGGCTTCGGTCGCGCTGCGCAGTGCCGGCGCAACGGCCTGGCCCTTGTCGTTGTACAGAGTGCGGGTGGGCCAGCTCGACAGCGAGGTGATGCTGGCGCGCACCGCCGCCGCATCAAGCTGCTCGGGCAGTGCGGCGATGTCCTGGATGTGGCTGTCCTGTGACCGCATCCGTGCGTTCTGTGCCTCGATCTGGCTGCGGTCCAGGATCGGCACGTCTGCGTTGTCCAGGCGCGCGGTCCAGTACTGCGGGGTGAGGTAGGCCTCGTGCAGGCCGATCACATAGGGCAGCGGCGCGCCCGGGTCGGGCGGCGGGGCCGCCTGTGCAAAGGCCGGTGCGGCCAGCAGGCACAGGGCCAGGGTCAAGCGGCGTGGCCAATGCCGATGCCGTTCGCGGGAAGCCAGGATCATGCGCTGCACACCCTCCTCGAATGCCTGTTGGAATATTTATTCCTTTTGGCATCGAAAGCAAGAATAAATTATTGACCAGCATCCCGGCCCGTGTTACACAGCCGTTACCACCCGCGCTGGGGAAGTGTCGCTGTGGATCCTGCCGTTCGCAAACCACGTCTGCCTGCCACTGCCGGCCTGTGTGCCGCGCTGCTGCTGTGGGCGTGGTCGGCGGGAGCGGAGCCGCCACCCTCGGCCATCCAGTTTGCGCGGGTCGTGCAGATGATCGACGCGGGACGGTTCTCCGAAGCCGGCAGCGAACTGAACACCTGGTCGGCTGCGGACGCGGCGGAGCCTGGCGTCAGTTTCGACGACATCGCGTTCCAGGAAGAGCGCATGCGCCGCATCCGCCTGGATTTTTCCCTCGACGAAGCCGCCGCCAAGTCTGCCGTGCGCCGCTGGATTCCCGACCTGACCGACGAGGAATTCGCACGCTGGGACCAGCTTGGCCTGATTGAGCATCTCGACATCGATGGCACGCGTTGGTATTTCAAGCGCGCACCGTCGAACCTGTTCCTGCTCAGCGATGAGGCTCGCGCACGCCGCCGCGCGGATGCACCGATGTCACCGCCGGGACCGAACGAGGTACTCAACGCGCACCACGCACGCGTGCTTGCCGCAGCGGAACAAAGTGGCCAGGCGTCGGTACTGCCGCAGCGCATTGAATTCACCCAGTCGCTCACGGTGAAAGCCGATGCGGTGCCGGCCGGCGAGACCGTACGCGCCTGGATTCCGTACCCGCGCGAGATACCCGGCCAGCAGGAGCAGGTGCAGTGGCTGGGCAGCACCCCGGGCAAGGCGCGCGTGGCACCAGCCAGCACCCTGCAGCGTACCGCCTATCTGGAAGCCAAAGCGGTGGCCGGGCAGCCGACCCGCTTCGAGGTCCGCTATGCGGTCACGATCCTGGCCCGGCATACCGCGATCGATCCGGCCAAGGTGCAGCCGACACCGGCCGATCCGGCACTGAAACCCTACCTGGCCGAGCAGCTGCCGCACGTGCGCTTCACGCCGGCGCTGAAGCTGTTCTCCGACCAGGTGCTGCAGGGGGAAACCCGCCCGTATGAAGTGGTGCGCAAGCTGTTTGCTGCCGTGGATCGCATTCCATGGGCCGGTGCGCGCGAATACTCCACGATCAGCAACATCAGCGATTACGCGCTGCATGCCGGGCATGCCGACTGTGGGCAGCAGACCCTGCTGTTGATCGCGCTGCTGCGCCTGAACGGCATTCCCGCACGCTGGCAGTCGGGCATGGTGTTCTCCGGCGATGGCAGTGGTTACAACAACCTGCATGACTGGGGGCAGGTCTACCTGGCGCCGTATGGATGGCTGCCGATGGACGTGACCACCGGCGCACTGGCCAGCGACGTGCCGGCCCTGCGCGATTTCTACCTGGGTGGCCTCGACGGCTACCGCATCGCCTTCAACGACGATTTCGGCCAGGCCCTGGTGCCGGCCAAGCAGCACTTCCGCTCGGAAACGGTCGACTCGCAGCGCGGCGAGGCCGAGTGGGCTGGCGGCAACCTGTACTTCGACCAATGGAACTACGACTTCCAGTGGCGGGTACTGCCAGCCAGGCAACGCTAGCGCGACACATCGCACTCCACACCATTCAATTCTTGCAGGAGAGAGCAGGGGATGAAGGCTTACAGCATCAAGCGGGCGGCGTTGTGCGTCGCCCTTGGGGCGTGTCTGGGCATGATCGCGCCCAGCGCATTCGCACAGGATGGTTCGGTGGTTGGCCGGCTGGTGAGCGATGCAGGCCAAGTACCGGCCGGTGCCACGGTCTCCGTACGCAACCCCGCCACGGGGTTTGTCCGATCGGTGCAGGCCGACGCCAATGGCAGCTACCGCATCCCGTTGCTGCCGGTCGGTACCTACGAGATGGACGTAAGCCTGCCGGGCGGAGCGGCCAGCCGTGTTGGTCAGGTCACCGTCAGCCTTGGCAGTGCGACCACGGTGAATGTGCCGCTGGGTGTGGTCAGCACGCTGGGAACGGTCGAGGTACGTGCACCGCAGGTGGTGTCGATGGTGGATGTCAAGTCCACCGAATCGGCCACGAACATCACCCGCGAAGAGCTTTCGCGCCTGCCGGTGGACCGTGACATCACCGCCGTGGCACTGCTCGCGCCCGGCGCGGTGAAGGGCAAGGGCTCGTTGGGCGGCCAGGGCATTTCCTTCGGTGGTTCGTCCGTGGCCGAGAACACCGTCTACATCAACGGCCTGAACGTTACCGACTTCTACAACCGGGTCGGCTTCTCGTCGGTACCGTTCTCGTTCTACCAGGAATTCCAGGTCAAGACAGGCGGTTACTCGGTGGAGTTCGGGCGCAGCACCGGCGGTGTCATCAACGCAGTCACCCGCTCGGGCAGCAACGAGTTCAAGGCGGGCGCCGAGCTGGTGTTCGAACCGCGCGCGTGGCAATCGCAGGCACGCGACCGCTACGACGGCAGCGGCAGCCGCTACATCACCGCGAGCCGCGACGACTACAGTCGCAGTGCGCTGAACGTATTCGCGTCCGGTGCGTTGGTGCAGGACCGCTTGTTCTTCTTCGGCATGTACGAAGCTCGCGACTACCGGCCGACATCGACCAACGACGCTGGCACCCGCCTGAGCCAGGGCAAGGCCGATGATCCGTTCTGGGGCGGAAAGATCGACTGGCAGATCACCGACAACCAGATGTTGTCGCTGTTCGGCTTCTCGGACAAGAGCAAGACGCTCACCGATGTCTACGATTACGACTACGCTACGGGACAGGCTGCAGGTGAGCGCAGCAACCAGATCTACAACACGGTGGGCGGCAAGAACTGGTCCGGTACCTATAGCTGGCAGGTCAACAACGACCTGACCATGAAGCTGATGTATGGCGAGAACAAGCGCAACCGCATGCAGAGCTCGTTGATGGACGAGAACTGCAACCGTGTGTTCGACAACCGAACGGCCAGCCAAGGCGTGCCACCATTGCTGCAGGGTGACCGCAGCTGCACCAGCAGCTCGCAGCTGGAATCAGCATTGGACACCCGCAAGGCCGCCCGCGCCGATTTCGAATGGACACTGGGCAATCACCTGCTGCGCTTCGGCATGGACCGCGAGGAAAACACCTCCGACTACAGCCGTGCCTACCCCGGCCCGGGTGGCCTGCGCTACGACGTCTATGCGCGTACACCGGGAAGCTCACTCAACGGTGGCGTGGTGCCGGCCAGCGGCCTGGTGGCGCGTACGCGCCGCTATGAGGTGGAGGGCGCGTTTGAAACCATCAACTCGGCCTACTACCTGGAAGACAACTGGCAGGTGACGCCGAATCTGCTGCTGAACATGGGCGTGCGCCTGGAAGCCTTCGACAACAAGGCCGGCGATGGCAGCAGCTACATCAAGATCGATGACATGGTGGCGCCACGTCTCGGCTTCTCGTGGGACGTGCGCGGCGATGGCACCACCAAGGTGTTCGGCAACCTGGGGCGCTACTTCCTGCCAGTGGCGAACGTCATCAACATCAAGCAGGCCGGTGGCTTCCTCGACGAACGCACCTGGTATGAGTTCCTGGGCTACAGCGGCGCGGCCAACAATGTCCCCGTGCTGGGCGCGCAGATCGGGCCGGTGGACAACTCGCAGGGCGATGGCAGCGTGCCGGACCTGCGTGCCGAAGTGAACCGGGATATGGATCCGGTCTACCAGGATGAAGCGATCCTGGGCTTCCAGCAGATGATCAACGAGGCTTGGTCGGTTGGCGCCAGCGTCACTTACCGCCGCCTGCACAATGCCATCGATGACATGAACATCACCGCCACCGGCCAATGCGGTGCCATCGACGGGGTGTGGATCATGGGCAACCCGGGCCGCACCAACACTGTATGGGGTGACACCAACTGTGATGGCACCAATGATGGCTGGATCAGCATCGACACATCCAAGGAAGGCTGGGCGCTGTACGACGATGATGGCAACTACGTGGGGCAACGCGGCTGGGTGAAGCCCAAGCGCGACTACAAGGCGCTGGAACTGCAGGTCGACCGGGCCTGGGACGGCAAGTGGGGCTTCAATGCGTCGTACACCCTGGCCTATGGCCGCGGCAACGCCGAAGGCCCGGTGAATTCCGATACCGACTTCGCCGATGCCGGCCGCACCGAGAACTTCGACAACCCGTGGGTCAACTACCGGGGATATGGTTACCTCGCCAACGACCGCCGCCACCAGCTCAAGTTCCGTGGCAGCTACGCGTTGACCGAGAACCTGAGCGTGGCCGCGACCCTGGGCGTGCAGTCGGGTAGCCCGATCACCCGCTTCGGCGCTGGCAACCCGTTCGACGACACCGACTTCCACAGCTACTACGTGTGCGTGTCCAACTGCCAGTCGACGGTGCCGTCCGAGCGCGTGTTCGTGCATTCGCCGCGCGGTGGCGACGGCCGCACGCCGTGGACCTACGACCTGGATGTGAGCCTGTCCTACAAGGTGCCGATTCCCACCGACCTGCGCCTGAAGTTGGCGGTGTACAACGTTCTGAACCAGCAGCGCGTGGTGACCGTGGACCAGGATTACGAGCCGCAGGACAGCATCGGCACGCCGAACCCGCTGTACCGCTACGGCACGGGCTTCCAGTCTCCGCGCTACGCGCAGCTGACCGTCACCTGGGCCTACTGAGGCCCGGTGCCGGGGGCGTGAGCATGCAAGGCCTCTGGATCCTGGCCGCACTGGCCGCCTCTTCGGCGTCGGCGACCGACACCGCCCCCCTCGATGCCAATGTCGCCGCCGTGGTTCAGCACGAGCACCTGCCCGGGCTGGCCATGGCGGTGATCGAGAATGGGCGCGTGGTCTATCGCCATGCCGAGGGCGCGCGTGGCGATGGCGGCCGCATCGACGAGGACACGCTGTTCAAGATCGCCTCCAACAGCAAGGCGATGACCGGCGCGTTGCTGGCGCGGCTGGTGCAGCAGGGCAAGCTGCGCTGGGATGATCCGGTGCGGCGGCACCTGCCCGGTTTCCGCATGCACGACGCATGGGTGGGCCAGCAGATGCAGGTGCGCGACCTGCTGATCCACAACAGCGGTCTCGGCCTGGGTGCCGGCGACCTGATGCTGTGGCCGGAACCGAACTCGTTCACCCGCGCCGACATCATTGCCGGACTGGCGCACTTGAAGCCGGTCAGCAGCTTCCGCAGCCACTACGCCTACGACAACCTGATGTACGTGGTGGCCGGCGAAGTGGCCGCTGCGGCCGGCGGCAAACCGTACGACCAGTTGATGCGCGAGCAGGTGTTTGAACCACTCGGCATGACGCGCTGCCAGGTGGGGGCCTGGTCGGTGAAGCGCGTAGGCAACGTCGCGCAGCCACATGCCTGGCGCCGTGATCGCAATGAGGTGGTGAACGCTGACGGTGCCATCAGCCCGGACCTGCCGTCCATGGCTGCCGGAGGCATCCGCTGTTCGCTGCGCGACATGACGCGCTGGATGCAGGTACTGCTTGATCCTGCCGTGGTGCCGGATTGGTTGGACAGTGAACATCGCCGCACGTTGTGGACATTACACATGCCGATGCCGCTGGGTGAGCGCCAGCGGCGCTGGGACAACGCGCATTTTTACGGCTACGGCTATGGCTGGCGCGTTTCTGACATGGATGGGCAGTGGAAGGTGGCACACACCGGCACGCTGTCAGGGATGTACTCGTCACTGGCGCTGCTGCCCGACCGCAAGGTGGGCGTGGTGATGCTGATCAACGGTGAAGGTGAGGATGCACGTACAGCGCTGATGCAGGCTGCGCTGAAGCGCTTCACCGCAGCGGACGATGCGCGGCCTGCGATGGAGTATCTGGCCGAATTGAAGGCAGACCAGGCAACGCGGGCGGCGACCGGCCATTCGCGGCCGTCCACCGTTGCGGCGCAGGAGACGAGCCGCACGGATCTGCCGCATTGGCAGGGCCGTTACCGCGATCCGTGGCTGGGCCCGGCCTCACTGTGCCCGGGCGCGGATGGCCTGCGCTTCAGCGTGGACAAGTCGCCCCGGCTGCAGGCCACGGTGCTGCAGTTGCAGGGGCGTTGGCTGCTGCGCTGGGATACGCTGGGCGAAGACGCACAGGCCTGGCTGCAGCCCGGTGACGGTGCGCCGCCCACACTGGACCTGCGTGCCATCGACCCGGACATCGACTTCAGCTATGACTTCCAGGACCTGCATTTCACTCGTACTGGCGACTGCCCTGGCAGCGAGCGCCAGCGCCGCTGAGCCGCCGCGTGTTTCGCCGGCCACCGATGCCGCCAGCGCCGGATTCGTGGAGATCCGCACGTTGTCGCCAGGCATCGAGATGGACATCCGCTACGCCGGCGCCAACAACTTCACCGGCGCGCGCGTGCCGGGTTACGAGGCGCCGTCCTGTTACCTGCTGGCGCCGGTGGCGAAGGCACTGGCACAGGTGGAACAGGACCTGCGCGCGGATGGCTTTGGCCTGCGCCTCTACGACTGCTACCGGCCGGTGCGTTCGGTGCAGGCCTTCATGGCCTGGGTGAACGATCCGCGCGAGCGCTCGCGCAAGGCTTTGCAGTACCCGGATCTGGACAAGCCACGGCTGCTGGCCGACGGCTACATCGCCGAGCGCTCCGGCCACAGTCGCGGTGCCACGGTGGATCTGGGGCTGCTGGATTGCGGCAGTGGTGCATGTAGGCCGATGGACATGGGTACCGACTTCGATTTCTTCGGGCCACGCGCGCATACGCAGACGAGCGGGCTGAGCGCTGCGCAGCAGGCGAACCGCAAGCAGCTGGTGCAGGCGATGGCACGCCGTGGTTTCGTCAACTATCCGCAGGAGTGGTGGCACTACACCCTGCAGCCCGAACCGGACCCGGGCACCGCATACGACGTCCCCGTGCGGTAGTGACATCGGCAGAGGGGCGCTGCTGTTGGTAGGTGTCGACCTTGGTCGACACGGTAGATCCATTCCATGCGTGGATGCTCTTCGTTCAATCATCGGAGTATTCGATTTCGATGGGGATTCATCCACGCATGGCGTGGATCTACCGTGGCCACCAGATCGGGTCCGGGGCAGATCCCTTACACTGGCCGCCATCCCACCGTTGCCCACCCGATGAACCTTCCCCTGCACTTCGGCCTGCTCGGTACCCTCGAAGCGGGCGCCATCGCCCTGCTGGTCGGGCTGCTGGTGTACTTCCTGTGGTCGCAGCTGTGCCGGCTCCTGCACTGGACGGTCGGCCACGCGATCGGCTGGTCCTGCGTCATCGCCGTGATCATCTCCGCCGGCATCGATGCCTGGAAGCTGTTCTACATGGGCATCGTGCGTCTGGAGTCGCCGCTGTATGCGCGTCTTTTCCTCGCCACCATCCACGATCCGAACGAACTCGGCAGCCGCGTGGTGCTGGAAATCGCCGGCGCGCTCGCTGGTGTTGCCCTCGGCTGGGTGGTGTTCAGTTCGCGGTCATCGGCTCAGAACGTCGACTGACGCAGGTTTTTCGTTCGCTGCCGGTTAAATCAGGCAGCGCTGAATGCGCAGCTTATGAGCCACTCACTTCATGCTAACCACCGCGCTAAAGCATGCGCGTAGGCGAGTGGTTAATCGTGCGTGTTGACGCCGGTCGCGGGGCAAAATCGATTCAGAAAGGCGGTGGCAGGGTAGGTGCCGTGCGGAGACAACACGCCGCGCAACACCACCCAATTGGTAGGAGACACCCCTGATGACTATTCGCAACCGCAAGCCCCTGATCGCCCTGATCGTCGCCGCCGGCAGCGTGCTGGCCATTCCGGCGATGGCCCAGTCGGCCAAGCAGCAGGCCGCGCAGGCACAGAACGAGGCCGCGCAGGCGCAGCAGTCGGCGGCACAGGCAGGGCAGGCGGCTGACCAGGCGACCAACGCGGCCGCAGCGGCTTCGGCACAGGCCAATGGCGGTGGCCAGACCTGGGCCAGCATCGATACCGATGGCAACGGCACCATCAGCAAGACCGAGGCGCAGGTGAACGCTGGCCTGGCCCAGGTGTTCGACCAGGCCGATACCAACAAGGACGGCGAGCTGAGCGCCGATGAGTACAAGGCCTACGTGGCCGCCCAGCAGGCCGGTGCAGGTGCCGGCGCGGCGCAGGGCCGCTGATCCACGCCTGATTCGGGAAGACCGGTGCATGGGGACCCGGGCGGCTGCGGCCGCCCGGGTTTTTATCGTCACCAGCACCCCTGTATCCTTGTGCGATGAACACCCCCACGCCTGCGCCGTCGCGCGCCATCGGCCTGGTCGGTTTTGACGGTGACGATACGCTGTGGAAGAGCGAGGACTACTACCGCAAGGCCGAGCAGGATTATCTTGACCTGCTGTCGCGCTACGTCGACGTGCATGACACGCAGACCGCGCGCCACCTGCTGGAAGTGCAGCAGCGCCACCTGGGCACCTTCGGTTACGGCGTGAAGAGCATGACGCTGTCGATGATCGAAGCGGCCATCGACATCACCGGCCAGCGCATCGAGGCCAAGGACATCCAGCGCATCCTGGACATCGGCCACGACACCCTGCGCCACCCGGTCGAACTGATCGACGGTGTGCGCGAAGCGGTGGCGGCCATCGCCGAGCACTACCCGGTGGTGCTGATCACCAAGGGCGACCTGTTCCACCAGGAAGCCAAGATCAAGGTCGCCAACCTGGCCGAGTTGTTCCCGCGCATCGAGATCGTCTCCGAGAAGGACCCGGAGACCTACGCCCGCGTGCTGGCCGAGTTTGACCTGCCGATGCAGCGCTTCGTGATGGTCGGCAACTCGCTGCGCTCGGACATCGAGCCGGTGGTGACCCTGGGCGGCTGGGGCGTGCATACCCCGTATGCAGTGACCTGGGCCCACGAGACCCAGCACGGCGTGGCCGACGACGAACCGCGCATGGTCACCGCCGACACTGCCCACGATTGGCCGGCCGCACTGGCGGCGATCGAGGCCAAGGCCTCGGCGGCGGCCTGACAGGACCCGGCGGCTGCGGCAGAATCGGGGCATGAACGTCCGACTGCGCGCGCTGTTGTTGTCCTTGCTGCTGGTGCCGGCCACCGTGCTGGCCCAGCAGACCGCCGAGCGTTCGGCGGCCTACACGGTGGAAACCGGTGACCGTTGGGTCGATGCCCAGCTGCAGGACATCAACCACTACGCCGAACGCTACCCCGACGCCTTCCTCGACGAGGTGTCGCGCTATGCCGAGGTGCCGCGCGGTTACATCAGCGCGCTGTTCACCACCCATGGCTGGCAGGCCGGGGATATCTACTTCGCCTGCTTCTGGGCCAAGGCCAGCGGCCAGACCTGCCGCGACAGCGTGCGCGCCTTCAGCCAGGACCCGGAGGGCGGCTGGGAGGCGGTGGTGAAGCGCATGCCGGCCAAGCCGGACAACCTGCATTACCGCGCCGTGCGCCATGCCATCGTGGCCAGCTACCAGCACTGGGACCGGCCGATCACCCTGGATGCCACCCTGAGGCGCCAGCTCAAGCGGTAGTGCCGCCCGCTGGCCGGCAGCTGCACCCTTCCAGGCATCCCGAGGTTGCCGGCCAGCGGCCGGCACTACCGATTTCCTTCATGTTGCTCTGCATATCGCCGCGGCCCCGCGCTCCGGCGACAATACGGGTTCGAGCTGTTCCCCGTTCCCGTAATCGAGTGACTGATGAGCGCCTCTTTCGTTTCGCCTGATGTGATCCGCCGCCTGTTCGCGCAGGCCATGTCCCGCATGTACCGCACCGAAGTGCCGCTGTACGGCACGCTGGTGGAACTGGTGGAGCGGATCAACGCGCAGGTGCTTGACCAGGACCCTGCGCTGGCCGCGCAGCTGCAGCGCAACGACGAGCGCGCGCGCCTGGATGAAGAGCGCCACGGCGCGATCCGGGTCGGCACCGTGCAGGAACTGGCCACGCTGCGCCGCCTGTTCGCGGTGATGGGCATGTACCCGGTGGGCTACTACGACCTGTCTGTGGCTGGCGTGCCGGTGCACTCAACCGCGTTCCGCCCGCTCACCGGCGCCGCGCTGGCGCAGAACCCGTTCCGCGTGTTCACCTCGCTGCTGCGCCTGGAGCTGATCGAAGACGAAGCGCTGCGTGCCGAATCGGCAAAGATCCTTGCACGTCGCCGCATCTTCACCGAGGGCGCGCTGGCGCTGATCGAGCAGGCCGAGCGTGACGGCGGCCTGTCGCAGGCCGATGCCGGGCGCTTCGTCGATGAAGCACTGGAAACCTTCCGCTGGCACGGCGATGCCACCGTCGATCTGCCGACCTACCACGCGCTGCACAACGCGCATCGCCTGGTGGCCGACGTGGTCAGTTTCCGTGGCCCGCACATCAACCACCTGACCCCGCGCACGCTGGATATCGACGCGGCGCAGGCGGCGATGATCGAGCATGGCATGGCCGCCAAGGCGGTGATCGAAGGCCCGCCGCGCCGTGCCTGCCCGATCCTGTTGCGGCAGACCAGCTTCAAGGCACTGGAAGAAGCCGTGCATTTCCCGGACAGCGAGGGTGGCGATGCCGGCACCCACACCGCGCGCTTCGGCGAGATCGAACAGCGTGGCCTTGCGCTGACCCCGAAGGGCCGCGCGCTCTACGACCAGCTGCTGTCGCAGGCACGCGATGCCGGTGGCGAAGGCAGCACCGGCGGCGACTACGGCCAGCGCCTGCAGGCGGTGTTCGCCAGCTTCCCGGATGACCATGACACGCTGCGCCAGGAAGGCCTGGGCTATTACCGCTACCAGCTGACCGATGCCGGCCGCGCCGCGCCGGAGCGCGTGGCCGATCTGCCGGCTGAAGTACTGGTGGCCGCGGGCCTGGCCACGGCCGACCCGATCGTCTACGAGGATTTCCTGCCGGTCAGCGCCGCAGGCATCTTCCAGTCGAACCTGGGCGGTGAAGAACAGCGTGCCTATGCCGCGCATGCCAACCGCGAGGCCTTCGAGCAGGCGCTGGGCGTGGCGGTGAATGACGAGTTCGAGATCTACGAGCGGCTGCAGGCCGAATCGTTGGCGAGCCTGCGCACCGCGTGAAGGTAGAGCCGGCCGCTGGCCGGCTGTTCTGGGGAGCCGGCCAGCGGCCGGCTCTACCCGATGTCCGCACCTGGGATCATGGCGCTGCCCTCTGTAGAGCTGAGCCATGCTCGGCTGCCCAGGAAAGCAGTCGAGCATGGCTCGACTCTACAAAAGCGGGTTTCAGCTCTTCATCGTGCCGGTATCCAGCCAACGCTGGTGCCACGACAACGCTTCCGGCAGCAGATGCGGGGTGTGCTTGCCGTAGCTCTCGCGGCTGGCGCGGTCGAAGTAGTCCTGCAGCTGCGGGCGGAAATCCGGGTGCGCGCAGTTGTCGATCAGCACCTGCGCACGCTTGCGCGGGGTCAGGCCACGCAGGTCGGCCAGGCCCTGTTCGGTGACGATCACCGACACGTCGTGTTCGGTGTGGTCCACGTGGCTGGCCATCGGCACGATCGCCGAGATGGTGCCGTTCTTCGCGGTGGACGGGCTCAGGAACGCCGACAGGAAGCCGTTGCGGGCGAAGTCACCGGAACCGCCGATGCCGTTCATGATCCGCGTGCCCATCACGTGCGTCGAATTGACGTTGCCGTAGATGTCCACCTCGATCATGCCGTTCATGCCGATGCAGCCGAGGCGGCGCACCAGTTCCGGATGGTTGGAGATCTCCTGCGTGCGCATGATGATGCGCTCGCGGTAGAAATCGATGTTCTCCTTGAACGTCTCGTTGGCCTGCGGGCTCAGCGCGAAGCCGGTGCACGAGGCATAGCTCAGCACGCCGTCACGCAGCAGGTCGAGCATGCCGTCCTGGATCACTTCGGTGAACGCGGCCAGGTCGCGGAAACCACTCTTGGCCAGGCCGGCCAGCACCGCGTTCGGAATATTGCCCACGCCTGACTGCAGCGGCAGCAGGTTCGGCGGCAGGCGCCCCTTCTTCACTTCGTGCTTGAGGAACTCGATCAGGTGCGAAGCGATCTGCTCGCTGGTCGCATCGATCGGGCTGAACGGGCTGTTGCGGTCCGGGCCGTTGGTGCGCACCACGGCCACGATCTTGTCCGGGTCGCAGCGCAGCGCGGTGTCGCCGATGCGGTCGTTGGCGTTCACCAGCGGAATCGGCTTGCGGTGCGGTGGCAGCGCGGTGCCGTAGTAGATGTCATGCATGCCGTCGACGCCGGCCGGCTGCCATTCGTTGACCTCGACGATCACCTTCTTGGCCAGGTCCAGCCAGGTCTTGTTGTTGCCGACCGAGGTGGAGGGCACCAGCGAACCGTCTTCGCGGATGGCCGAGACTTCGATCACGGCGGTATCGATCTCGCCATAGAAGCCGAACCACACGTGCTGGGCCACGTGGCTGAGGTGGATGTCGATGTAATCCAGCTTGCCCTCGTTGATGCGGTTGCGCGCATCCGGGTCGCTCTGGAACGGCATGCGCATGGCGATGCCATCGGCCTTGGCCAGCGCGCCATCGAGTTCCGGCGCGGTGGAGGCGCCAGTCATCAGGCTGATCTGGAAGGGCTGGCCCTGGGCATGCACCGCTTCGATGCGGCGGGCCAGTTCGACGGGAACGGCCTTGGGATACCCGGAGCCGGTAAAGCCGCTCATGGCCACGGTTTCACCGGGCTGGATCAGCGCGGCTGCGGCCTCCGCGGAGACCACGCGGTCACGGAGACGCGCGTTGGCGATGCGATCAACAGACATGACGACACGTGTTGCTGGGGGGAATTCCGATTATCGGCCATCCTCCTCCGTACGGGGGGTTCTACCTTCGTGGAATGGCTTTTCCCCGCAGGGGTCACCCCTACCCACCGGTTTTGTTTTGCAGTGCAGCGTGCAAAGTGCTTTCGCAGCCCGCACGATGGACCTGCATCCCGACGTGGGGGAGGGAGCAGAGCCCGCTGGCAGTTCGCTGCAAGCGGGCTTTTTTATTGCCTGTCGTCCAGTATGAATACGCGGTCTCCATTATCGGTAGTGCCGACCGCTGGCCGGCAACCCCAGTAACCTTCGGCAGGATCATCGGATTTGCCGGCCAGCGGCCGGCACTACCGGGTCCGTTGCGTCCCGGCCGGGTCGATACAATCAGCCCATGAGCCTCGCCACCGCTGACCTGCCCGCCACCCTGCAGCCTCTTGTCGACCGCGCCTTGGCGCGCCTGGCCCAGGTCCTGCCCGAGCCCATCCCGGCCAACCTGCTGCCGTTGCTGACCCGGCTGGCGGTGGCCAGCGACTTCGCACTGGACACCCTGGTGCGGCAACCGGCCTTGCTGGCACAGCTGGCCGCGCCCGGCTGCCCGCCGATCCCAGCGCCGGTGCTCGATCCGCTGCAGCCCAGCGACTGGCCGGCGCAGATCCGGCGCTGGCGTACCGCGATGTCCACACGGCTGATCTGGCGTGACCTGGCCGGCCTCGACGACGTGCCGCAGACCCTCGCCGGTGCCACCACCTTGGCCGAGGACTGCCTGCGGCTGGCACTGGACGCCCTGCAGCAGGAATTCGCCCAGCGCCACGGCGTCATCGCTGATGAACATGGCACGCCGCAGCAGCTGGTGGTGTTCGGCCTTGGCAAGCTGGGCGGTGGCGAGCTCAACTTCAGTTCCGATGTGGACCTGGTCTACGCCTACCCGCATGGCGGCGAATCCGACGGCGCGCGCGCACTGGCTGCCGAGGAGTATTTCGCGCGCCTCGGCCAGCGCCTGGCCAAGCTGCTGGACGAGACCACCGTCGATGGCTTCAGCCACCGCGTCGACCTGCGCCTGCGTCCGTTCGGCAGCGCCGGCCGCGTTGCACTCTCGTTCGCGGCGATGGACCAGTATTTCCAGCGCGAGGGCCGTGATTGGGAGCGCTATGCCTGGCTGAAGGCGCGCGCGGTGGCCGGCGATATCGAGGCCGGTGAGGCGTGGCTGCAGACCCTGCGCCCGTTCGTGTACCGCCGCTACCTGGATTTCACCGCGCTAGACGGCCTGCGCGAAATGAAGGCGGCCATCACCGCTGAAGTCGCACGCCGCGAACTGCACGACGACATCAAGCGCGGTGCCGGTGGCATCCGCGAGATCGAATTCCTGTGCCAGGCGCTGCAGCTGATCCGCGGTGGTCGCGAACCGGCATTGCGCGAGCGTCGGCTGCTGGTGGCGCTGGACGCACTGGTGGCCGCCGGGCAGATCGCGCCCGAGGATGGCAGCGCATTGCGCGAGGCTTACCTGTTCCTGCGCCGGCTGGAAAACCGCCTGCAGATGCTGCGTGACGCGCAGACCCATGTGCTGCCCAGCGACGCACTTGACCGCGAACGCATCGCCGTTGGGCTCGGCTATCCGGACTGGGAGGTGCTGCGCGCGGCGCTGGCCGTGCAGCAGCAGCGGGTCAGTACCGAATTCGCCGCGCTGCTGGCGCCGCGCAAGGGCCAGGCCGCGCCCGATGCACTGGCCAACTACTGGCGCAGCCTGCCCGAAGGCAGCAACGCACCGCTGCTGGCCGAAGCCGGTTTCCTCGATGCCAACGGCGCTGACCAGTCGCTGCGCGATTTCGCCCAGGGCACCGGCGTGAAGTCGTTGTCCGATGCCGCGCGTGCGCGGCTGGATCGCGTGCTGCCCGCGCTGCTGCATGCGGCCACGCGTTCGCCGCAGCCGGATGCCGCGCTCAAGCGCGTGCTCGGCCTGTTGCAGGCGGTGCTGCGCCGGACCAGCTATCTCGCCTTGCTGGACGAACAGCCCAGCGCACTGGCGCGGTTGGTGGACGTGCTGGCGCGCAGCGCGCTGCTGGCCGAACGGTTGGCGGCGTATCCGCTGCTGCTGGACGAACTGCTGGACGTGCGCGTGTCCGGGCCGATGCCCGATGCCGCCGGCATGCTGGCGGAGTGCCAACAGGTACTGGTGGTGGAAGATCCGGAATCCGCGCTGCGCTGGCTCAATGAAACGCGGCTGGCACTGAGTTTCCGCATGGCGATGGCCACGCTGGATGGCCGCCAGGGCGCGGTCGACAGCACGCGGCAACTGGCCGAACTTGCGCAGGCGGTGGTGGTCACCGTGCTGGCGATGGCCGAGGCGGACATGCGTGCCGCACACGGCGAGATTCCCGGTGGCCGCTTCGCGATCATCGGCTATGGCAGCCTTGGCGGCCTTGAACTGGGCTTCGGTTCCGACCTGGACCTGGTGTTCCTGCACGACAACCCGGCCGGCGTAGATGCCAGTGATGGCGCGCGTCCGCTGGAGCCGGGGCGCTGGTATGCGCGCCTCGCGCAGAAGGTGATGGCGCTGCTCGGTGCGGTGACCGCCGCCGGGCGCCTGTACGACATCGACGTGCGCCTGCGCCCGGATGGCGGCAAGGGTTCACTGGTGTCTTCGCTGGCCAGCTACACCGAATACCAGCGCGAACGCGCGTGGACCTGGGAACACCAGGCACTGGTGCGCGCGCGTGGCGTGGCCGGCGATGCCAGCCTGCTGGCCGACTTCGAGCAGGTGCGTGCGCAGACGCTTGGGCGTGAGCGCGACACGGGTGTGCTGTACGCGGACGTGCTGAAGATGCGTGGCCGCATGCGCACCGAACTTGACCGCAGCGATGCCGCGCGACTGGACCTGAAGCAGGGCGCCGGTGGCGTGGTGGATCTGGAGTTCCTGCTGCAGACCGGTGTGCTCGCGCGCAGTGCACAGCACGTGGCGTTGCTGCAGCCGCGCGATACGCCATCGTTGATCGATGCGTTGGCCGTTGCTGGTTTCCTGCCGGAAGACACGGCGCAGGCATTGCATGGAGCACATGCCACGCTGCTGGACGTGGGCCTGGCCTGCACCCTGGACCGGCGCCCGCGGCTGGCACCGACCACGCCCGCGATTGAAGAGGCGTGTGCCGCGATTACCGCCGCGTGCATCGCCGCGGAGCTGCCGTTCGCCTGAGTGGGGGCACCCGCCAGCGCAATGGCCTGCTTTGGGTGGGTGCCGACCGTTGGTCGGCACAATCTGTCGGCAGCGATGGGTTCTGCAGGGCGTGCCGACCAACGGTCGGCACCCACCGGATCAATGGCCGGCGATGACCCGCTGTTGGTAGATGCCAACCTTGGTTGGCATGAATGCAAAGCGCCAACCAAGGTTGGCGGCTACCAGATCAATTGCTCGGCGATGGTCGCCGTTGGTAGGTACCGACCGTTGGTCGGCACCATCTGTCGGCAGCGATGAGTTCTGCAGGGCGTGCCGACCAACGGTCGGCACCCACCGGATCAATGGCCGGCGATGACCTGCTGTTGGTAGATGCCAACCTTGGTTGGCATGAATGCAAAGCGCCAACCAAGGTTGGCGACTACCGGATCAATGGCCCGGCGATGACCCGCCGGATCAATGATCTGAGCATTGGCCTGCTGTTGGCACCTACCAGAGCAACGGCGGTCAGCTGGTGGTGCGCAGCGGCGCCATCTTCCACAACAGCGCGCGGAACGGGGCCAGCAGGCAGACGCCGATCGCCAGCTTCACCGCCAGGTCGCCGGCAGCCCAGCTCACCCACGGCAGGGTCGAACCGGCGAACGCGATCGACCAGAAAATGGTGGTATCCACCGTCGCGCTGCAGGTGGTGGCCACCATCGGTGCGCGCCACCAGCTGCCACGCCGCAGGCGGTCGAACACGGTGATGTCCAGCAGCTGCGCCACGATGAAGGCCGAGCACGAGGCAATGGCGATGCGCGGGGTGGCCACCCAGATCGACAGCAGCACCGCCACCGCGAAACCGATCCACGCCACGCGGCGGGCGGGGCCCGGGCCGAAGCGGCGGTTGATCAGGTTGCTGACCAGGAACGCGACCGGGTAACTGAAAGCACCCCAGGTCAGCCAGTCGTTGATCGGGTACTGCACCAGTACGTTGGACAGCAGCACCACCGCGCCCATGGCCAGCACCGCCAGCACCAGGGCGCGGGCGGTCAACGGGGCAAACACAGGGGCAGGACGCACGGACATGGCGAGCCAGGGGGACAAAGGGGATCGCCCATTATCCGCCCGGCCCGCGGCAATGCCAAAACCGGCCGTTCAGCTTTACAGCGTTTCGCTCATCACATCGCCGGCGGCATAGGCGGTCGGCACATAGGCCAGCGCCTGGCCCTGCGCGCTCTTCACGGTCCAGCCGGCACCCGCGTCGGTCGGGTCGAAGCGCACCTGCTGGCCGACGACGAAACCGGCAATCGGGTCATCGCCTGCAGCCGCCGGCCATTGCAGCGTTGCGGTCTGGTCGGCCTTGCCGGGCACCTGCAGGTGCACCTGGCGATCACCGGTTGGCGTGGTGGCGACCTGCTTCACTTCCATCGGTGGCAGCGGCACCGCCGGCGTGCGTGCGGCGACCTTGCCGTTGCGCTCGCTGGCCTTGAACGGGGCCTTGGACAGTTCGGCCAGTCCCATCGACGTGGCCAACGGAATCGACAGCACGATCAGCGACGTGACCAACACGCTGGCCTGGCCGCTGTTCAACTGCGGCGCGGCGCCGGCATGGACGGTGGGCACCACCAGCGCCGAAAGCAGCAGGGCAGTGGCGGGAACGCGCAGGCAACGGAACATGGAGACCTCCTGGTCAGGGTGGGGACGGCGGCTCAGCGCCGGGTGTCGAAGATGTCGCGCGGGCCGGTGGCCTCGGGTAGATATTCCAGTGGACGGCCCTGGTTGTCCTTCAACTGCCATCCCTGGTCGGCGCCGGTCGGTTCGAAGTTCACGGTCTGGCCCACGGTGAACTGCACGGCGGGATCGCCGATGCCGCGCGGGTACTGCATCGATGCGGTGTTCTGCGGGTCGTTGGCATCGCGCAGCAGCACTTCGCGGCGGCCATCCACGGTGGTGGCGATCGCACTCACCTGCATCTGCGGCAGCTTGATCTGCTGCGGGCGGGCCAGCGGCTGGCCAGCATCGGCGGCATCCTGGGCTTCCTTCGCCGCCGCCGCGCGGGCCGACGTCACCATCTGTGTGGACATCTCCAGGCTCGGTCCCTGCGGGCCCGGGTCGTGGATGATCACGATGCGGCGCTCTGCATGAGCGGCCGTGGACCAGGCCAGGCTTGCGACGATCAGCATCAGCATCGGCATCAGGACGGCGGGCAGGGTACGCATGTCGTTCTCCTTGCTGGATTCAGGGCGTGGCGGCGGCAGCACCAGCTACCGGCACGTGAGGGATCACCAGTTCCTGCTGCAGCTGGCTGCGCTGGTGCAGGAAATCGAACACCGATTCCACCGTCACCACCGAATAGTTGCCGGAGATGCGCTCGCCGGCCGGATGGTCGGTTGTGGTGGCGTTGGCCACGAACAGACGCGCACCCACGCGCTTGCCGAGGCCGATATGCAGCACGCTGGGCTGGTACTTCTGCTGGCGCAGCCACTGCTGCGCCTGTTCGCGCTTGACGATGGCCGGCGCGCCTTCGGTCTGCGCCATCGCCGCGGCCAGCACTTCCAGCACCCACTGGTTGGAGTTCTGGTAGTCGGTGGCAAACGGGTAGGCAACCACGTTGTATTTGGTTTCGTGCAGTGCCTTCGGCTGGATCGACGGCGACACCAGCATCGCTTTCAACGCGGCACGCAGTTGCGCCGAGGGCACGCCGATGCGCAGGTCGGTATGGCCGCCGCTCTCACCGACGAAGTTGCCCAGCCCTTCGTGGTACAGCTGCGAGCTGTCGGTCTTGCAGCGGTTGAGCAGGTGCATCGCGCGCCAGCGGCCATTGTCCTCACGCACCAGGAAGGCCAGGTGGCTGTGGCGCAGGCCGTAGCGGCTCAGATCCTGGCCACCGCGCGCGGCCACCACCACGTCCACATCGGGCAGCGCGTCCAGGCGCTCAGCGGTGGTCCAGGCCACGTCCAGCATCGCCGCCTGCGCGGCCACGCTCGGGTAGCGCTCGCGGCATTCGGTGCTGTTGGCCCAGGCCGGTGCGGTCGCCAGCAGGCTGGCGATCAGCAGCGCGGCGCGCGGCAGGTGGGAGAAACGATCCATGTCGATACCTTCAACGGCGGGCAGGCCCGCGCGCCGATCATACGCTGCTCAGCGCAGGGGACGATCCACGCCCTTGCGCTGGAGCTCCTTGTCGCAGGCATCGCTGATCGGGGCCACCGGCAGGGGCGGGCGCTGGCCCTTCGGATCGCGCAGCGCCGGTTGTTCGCGGTACGCGTCCAACTGCTGCTGGCATTGATACGAAATCGGATCCAGCTCGGTGGGCGTGGTGGAGCAGGCAGCGAGCAGGGCCAGGGGCAGCAGGAGCAAGGTACGCATGAAGACGTTCAGAGTGATGGGGGAAGCTGGACTCTAACCGCGCAGCTGGATCGAAATGTTCAGAAATCGCTGGATACCCCGGTAGTGCCGGCCGCTGGCCGGCAATGTCAGGATCTTCGGTAGCGCGTAGAGCATTGCCGGCCAGCGGCCGGAACTACCGCAATGCCAGGCGCTGTTTCACTTCTGCCGCGATCCGTGCGGTTTCGCGCAGTGGCTCGATGCGGTTGTACTGCCAGTCCAGCCAGTGCGCCTGCAGCCGGCCGCGCTCGCGCAGCTGCTGCTGGAAGCGTGCCAGCCGGCCCTGCACGGTATCGGCCAGCGCCACCATCACCGGCATGCGCGTGGCGCAGGCTTCAGACAGCAGATTCACCGAATCGGGCGAGACCACCACGCGGTTGGCCCAGCCGAGCAGGCCGCCATAAGGATTCGTACCGTCGCCGCCGTCGCCCCAGATCACGTGCGGCAGGTCGGCGAACGTCGCGCGCAGGATCTCGGCCAATGCCGGTGGCGTGCGCCGCGAAGTCGTGGCCAGCAGGCTGCCGCCCTCAGCGCGGATCTGATCGGCCAGCGCCTGGAACACGCCCACCATCGCGGTCTCGTCCCAGGGTGCCAGCGGCGTCGGCCCGCCCACCAGCAGCGCGGTGCGCGGGCCAGGCAGGGTACTGAAGCCAGCGAACGCGGCGCGGCCCCAGGCCAGCCAGTCATCATCCACCGGGTTGAGGCTGCCGAGCAGGGTCAGCACGTTGCTGCCACGCAGGGCATCGTGTTCGGGCACCACCACCATGTCCCAGTGGCGGGCATTGATGCGCGGGTCGAGGATCTGCACCACCTGGCTGCCACGTGCGCGCAGCACGCGCAGTGCGCCGGCGGCCTGACGGCCACAGCCGATCGCCAGCGGCGGTGCGTCCGCGGCGAGTGACGCGAAAGCCTCGCCATAGCCGTTCACATCACCGGGCAGCCGCCGCGGCGACAGCCAGCGCCAGGGTGCGCGGGGCTGCAGGACCAGCGGGCGATGGGTGCCCTGGCGCAGCGCAGAGGCCAGCGCGACCGCCTGGCGGACATTGCCCGCACGGCCGTCCGTGACCGTCCAGGGCGCACTCGATCGTTTCACCTGTGGCATTAATTCGTTTCAGCCCTGCTGGGTGTTGCAACAGTCGCGACACTCTACACTGCGGCTCGTCGTTTCGCCCCGCGCCGCCCGCGGGCACTGACTTCCCTTAGCCGCCCTGGAGATCCACCGATGTCCCACGCGCTCGACGCTGCTGCCCTCGACCAGCTGTTCCGTACTGCCCGCACCCAGAACGCTTTCCTCGACAAGCCGGTCCCGGCCAGCCTGCTGCAGGAACTGTATGACCTGGTGAAGTGGGGCCCGACCGCCGCCAACACCACGCCGGCCCGTTTCGTCTTCGTCACCTCGAAGGAAGCCAAGGCCAAGCTGGCCCCGGCCCTGTCCGAAGGCAACCACGACAAGACCATGGCCGCCCCGGTCACCGTCATCATCGGCTTCGACCTGGACTTCCACGAGAAGCTGCCGTACCTGTTCCCGCACACCGATGCCAAGGCCTGGTTCGACGGCCCGCAGGAAGGCCGCCACGAAGCCGCCATCCGCAACGGCAGCCTGCAGGGCGCCTACCTGATCCTGGCCGCACGCGCGCTGGGCCTGGATGCCGGCCCGATGTCGGGCTTCGATGCAGCCAAGGTGGATGAAGCCTTCTTCGCTGGCACCTCCATCAAGTCGAATTTCCTGGTCAACCTGGGTTACGGTGACTCGGCGGGCCTGTTCCCGCGTCTGCCGCGCCTGTCGTTCGACGAAGCGGCGCGCATCGCGTAAGTCGCTGTATCGGTTTCGGGCCTGCCGTCCCGTGGCAGGCTCTTGCTGCACCGTGTACCCACCCTACGATCCGGAGAGTTCCTCAGATGAGCGCCACCCGTAAACTGCTGCTGCCGCTGGCCCTGACCCTGGCCATCGCCGCCTGCTCCAAGCCGGCCGACACCGCTGCCCCGGCTGCTGACGCTGCCGCCCCGGCCACCACCGAACAGGCTGCCACCCCGGCTGCCGACGCCGCTGCCGCCGCGCCGGCCGCCGAAGCGATCAAGATCGCCTCGGGCACCTACAAGCTGGACCCGACCCACACCGACGTGCTGGCCCAGTGGAGCCACTTCGGCTTCTCCAACCCCAGCGCGCACTTCGGCAACGTCGAAGGCACCCTGGTGTACAACGCCGAAGACGTGACCAAGTCCACCGTGGAAGTGAAGCTGCCGCTGAGCGGCCTGAACAGCTTCACCGCGAAGTTCGACGAGCACCTGAAGAGCGCCGACTTCTTCGACGCCGCCAAGTTCGCCGATGCCACCTTCAAGAGCACCAAGGTGGAAGCCGCTGGCACCAACAAGCTGACCGTCACCGGCGACCTGACCATCAAGGGCATCACCAAGCCGGTCACCCTGGACGTCACCGTCAACGGCGGCGGCGAGCACCCGATGGCCAAGGTTCCGGCCGCCGGCTTCGATGCCACCACCACCCTGAAGCGCAGCGATTTCGGCGTCGGCGCGTATGCTCCGAACGTCAGCGATGAAGTGAAGATCCGCATCACCACCGAAGCCACCGGCGAAAAGCCGGCCGCTTGATGCACCCAACTCACTCGTCGTGAGAAGGCAGAAGGCCCGCTGAAAAGCGGGCCTTCTTTTTGGGGTTCTGGTAGAGCCGGCCGCTGGCCGGCTGCATGCTAGGTGCCCGATGCTGATGGGGTTGCCGGCCAGCGGCCGGCACTACCCGGTAGGTGCCAACCTGCATCTGGTGGGTGCGGACCTACATTTGGTGGGTGCGGACCGTTGGTCCGCACGATCCCTCAGCGCAACGCGCCCAACCACGCCCCACACGCTTCGCTCGGGCTCTGCTTGGCCTTCACCGCCAGCCCGCTCACCCGCACGAAGGTCTGCGCGGCCTGCGCGACCACCTGGCGTGCGATCAGCGCCGCCTGCTTGGTCGCGGCCTGCTGCTTGCGCAGCTGCACGATGTTGATCGAAGGCCGGCCCACCGGCGCGTACTTCTGGTCGCGGCGCAGCACATCGGCCACCTGCGTCACTTCGAATTCGGCCTGCAGGTAGCGGTGTTGTGCTTCCACCAGCTCACGCAGCGGTACGCGCAGGGCAGCGGTGTCGGCGAAGGCGGCCAGTGCCGCGTCGCAGGCGGCGTCATCGGCAAAGCGGGTACGCAGCGCATCCACGCTGGCCAGGGTCAGTTTGGCCATGTGGCCCTCGTTGCTGCAGGAAAGGAGCGCGATTGTCGCATTGCTTGGCGTGCTCCGGGCCGGGAGGCTTTCGCTTTGGTAGAGTCGACTGTCAGTCGACTGCTCTTGGCGCGATGCCGGAAACCTCCGCGCTGCGCGCGATAGTCGACTGACAGTCGACTCTACCTGGCTGGCATTTCAGGCGCAGCCGCATCCACGGAAGGAAGACCCATGCAGGACACGCAGTACTGGTTGAACGAATTCTGGACGGGCCTGAGCGTGCTCGATCTGCTGGGTGGCAGCGTGCTCGGCACGTTGCTTGGCCTGGTGCTGGGCATCTTCGCCTGGCGCTGGCTGCACCGCCGCGGTTGGTTGCAGCGGCGCAAGCGCTGGCATCACTGGCTGCTGGCCAGCTACGTGGTGCTGCTGCCGCTGGCCACCGCCTTCTTCGGCCTGCAGCTGGGCTTTACTGCTGGCGCGCACCGCGCGCTGTTCAAGCAGCTGGACCATTTCCGGCCGCACCTGCAGACCCTGGTGGAAGGCTGGAGCGAAGGCTTCACCGATTCGCTGGACGACCCGCGCATGCGCGAGGCATTGCGCAGCCAGGGCACGGTGGGGGATGTGGCCGATACCATCGCTTCGGCCTACCTCAGCGAACATCCGTTGCCCGGTCTTGATCGTCTTGGCAACGGCCCGTTGGCGCGCGGCACCGGTTGGGTGATCGGCAAAGTGCGCGAAGGCCTGCTGCGCGGCATGGTGGAAGACACGCTGGTGGACAAGGCCGGCACGCTCGGTCTGGAGCCCAAGGTCGTGCGCGAGGCGCTGACCATGCATGTGGATGAGCTGCTGCACACCCGTGGCGTGCTGCGGCTGGTGAAGGCGCAGATCAACGGCATAATGCCCGGTGTGTACTTCGGGCTGCTGTTGCCGTTGCTGATCATCGCGCTGCTGGTGGCGCTGGAGATCTGGGCCGCGCAGCGGTTCGGGTGGACGCGGCAGGTGGCATCCAACGCGGTAGTGCCGGCCGCTGGCCGGCAACTGCAGGTTCCTGCCGAAGGTTCATGAGGTTGCCGGCCAGCGGCCGGCACTACCTGTTGCAGGGCGGGCGGACCAACGGTCCGCATCCGCCATCTCTTCGATCAATCGCCGTCGGTTTCGTCCGGGTGGGCCTTCCAGTAGCCGGTCGAGCGGATCCAGTCGCGCGGCACGCCCAGGTGGCCTTCGATGAACTTGCGCATCATCCGGGCGCGGCGCGATTCGGTGGCGATCCAGTAGAAGACATCGCCTTCCGGCGCTTCGAAGTCGGTCAGCATGTCTTCCAGCAGCGTGCTGCTGGCCGCCGGAAAGCCATTGCGCTCCAGCCAGTGGATACGCACGTTCTCGTACTGCGGCAGGTCCTGGCGTTCGGCTTCATCGCTCACTTCGATGAAGGCCTGCACCTCGGCATCCTCCGGCAGCACGTCCAGCCAGCGGGCGATGGCCGGCAGCGCGGTTTCATCGCCAATCAGCACATAGGCGTCGTAGCTGTCGGCCACCACGAACGAGCCGCGCGGGCCGCCGATCACCAGCGTGTCGCCAGCCTTGGCCTGCTCGGCCCACGGCCCGGCAATGCCCTGGTCGTGCAGCACGAAGTCGATGGCCAGCTCGCCGGTCTCGTGGTCCCACCAGCGCGGGGTGTAGTCGCGGGCCGGTGAGGGCTCCTTGCCGGCCGGATAGCTGCGGCCTTCGGCAGTGACCACCGGCAGCACCATCTCGCCGCTGGCATTGGGGAAGAACAGCTTGATGTGGTCGTCGGCGCCGGGCGAATCGAAACCGGCCAGCTCGGCGCCGCCCAGCACGATGCGGCGCATGTGCGGGGTGACCTCTTCGGTGCGCAGCACGGTCAGTTCACGGAAGCGCACATCCAGGCGCAGGCGCGTGTTGTTGTGTTCGGTCATGGGGTTACCTGTAAAGGTGTCGCGCGGGGGCGCGCGGCGTAGGGGCGACCTGGCTGGAGTCAGTCTGGCTGGGTCGTTGAAAAGGATTGGCTCTCGCTACCGGCCGTACCGTTGAGCAGCGCGGACGCCCGCGTCAGCAGCGCCGCTACTTCTTCCGCCTCGCCCTCGGCCCAGCGGCCGTGGTGATGCACCAGCGCCCGCTTGAACTCGCGCAGGGCACCGGCCAGCGGCGGCGGCAGCGAGGCCTTGGTGATCTCGCGGGCACGGTCGAAGGCGCGCCGCTGCGCCAGGCGCACCTGGGTGCGCTGCACCTTCAGCTCGAACTCGCCGGCGGTGGTGATGCGGAAGATCCGCTTGCCGTCCACTTCCTCGGCCTCGATCCAACCGGCCTGCTCGAAGCTGGCCAGCAGCGGGTACATGGTGCCGGCGCTGGGCGTGTAGGCCTGCATGAACTGGTTGCTGATCAGCTGCATCAGCTCGTAGCCATGGCGCGGCTGCTCGCCGATCAGGGCCAGCACCAGCAGGCGCAGGTCGCCGCGGCTGAGCACCCGCGGCTGGCCGTTGCGGCGTGGCACTTCCGGATTGGTGGAACGGGCTCTGGGAGAAGCGGTACGGCTCATTTCGATATATCGGTAAACGAGTGTGCAAACGATATATCGATATATCGAAGCCGACAATCATCGATCCGGCCACAAGCAGGTCAGTTTTGGGCCACGGCCGGCCCCGCGCACAGCAAAAGGGGCGCCCCTTGCGAGGCGCCCCGGGCAACACTGTGGAAGGGAGTGAGGCAGGGCCAGACGGCGGACCGAAGCGGGCGAGGCCAACACTCGAGGCCTACCCTGAGGGCAGGGCGGGGGGCTATCCAGAGGCAGGTGCGACACGTTGTCGCCCGTTCAGCGCCAGCACGCGGAGCCGATACAGGTGGGCATGGCGCTGCCCTACAACCGTCATCGGCAGCGGTAACACTGCGTCCTGCACATGGGCGCAGCGGCCCGCAAGCGACAGCGCGCGCAGCCAACAAGGCCCGCCGCAGGGCCTTCAGCGGGCCCGGCAAGCCCCTTGCGGACACTGGCCGGTTGCATCCATACGCCTGCGTAGCCAAGTGACGAAAGCCCTTGGTGCGCTACACTTTGCGGTCTAGAAATCTATACAACAGTCGCGCGCGTGCGTGCGGTTATGGGAGCGCTAATGAACTGGTTGAACGAGGTGCTGAACAACGACCCGAATCCTGTGGAAACCCAGGAGTGGATCGAGTCGTTGAAGGCCGTTATTGATGTCGAGGGCTCTGAGCGCGCGCATCAGCTGCTGGAAGGCATGGTGGAACTGACCCGTCGTTCGGGCGCCTACCTGCCGTTCTCTCCCACCACCGAGTACGTCAACACCATCGAGCCGCAGCTCGAGGCCAAGAGCCCGGGCAATGCCGAGCTGGAATGGCGCATCCGTTCGATCATCCGCTGGAACGCGATGGCCACCGTGGTGCGTGCCAACCGCAAGCCGGGTGACCTGGGCGGCCACATCGCCTCGTTCGCCTCCGGCGCCACCCTGTACGACGTGGGCTTCAACCACTTCTGGCGCGCCCCGAGCGAAAACCACCCGGGCGACCTGCTGTTCATCCAGGGCCACAGCGCCCCCGGCATCTACGCGCGTTCCTTCCTGGAAGGCCGCATCAGTGAAGAGCAGCTGGACAAGTTCCGCATGGAAGTGGACGGCGGTGGCCTGTCCTCGTACCCGCACCCGTGGCTGATGCCGGAGTACTGGCAGACCCCGACCGTGTCGATGGGCCTGGGCCCGCTGGCCGCCATCTACCAGGCGCAGTTCATGCGCTACCTGGAAAACCGTGGCCTGATCGAGAAGTCCGACCGCAAGGTGTGGTGCTTCATCGGCGACGGCGAGAGCGACGAGCCGGAAACCCTGGGTGCCATCGCCCTGGCCGGCCGTGAAGGCCTGGACAACCTGATCTTCGTGGTGAACTGCAACCTGCAGCGCCTGGACGGCCCGGTGCGCGGCAACGGCAAGATCATCCAGGAACTGGAAGGCGTGTTCCGTGGCGGCGGCTGGAACGTGATCAAGCTGCTGTGGGGCGGTTACTGGGATGCCCTGCTGGCCAAGGACAGCGACGGCGTCCTGAAGAAGCTGATGATGGAAACCGTCGACGGCGAATACCAGAACTGCAAGGCCTTCGGCGGCGCGTATACCCGCGAGCATTTCTTCGGCAAGTACCCGGAAACCGCTGCGATGGTGGCCGGCCTGAGCGACGACGACATCTGGCGCCTGAACCGTGGTGGCCACGACCCGCACAAGGTGTACGCCGCCTACCACCAGGCTGTGAACACCAAGGGCATGCCGACCGTCATCCTGGCCAAGACCGTGAAGGGTTACGGCATGGGCAGCGCCGGTGAAGCGCTGAACCCGACCCACCAGACCAAGAAGCTGGACGACGAAGCGGTGCGCCACTTCCGCGACCGCTTCAACATTCCGGTGACCGACGCGCAGCTGGCCGACGGCCAGGTGCCGTTCTACCACCCGGGCCCGGATTCGCCGGAAGTGCAGTACCTGCAGGAACGCCGTGCCGCGCTGGGCGGTTACCTGCCGCAGCGCCGCCGCAAGGCCGACAAGACCTTCGTGGCACCGAAGCTGGAAAGCTACGAGCGCCTGCTGAAGAGCAGCGGCGAGCGCAGCTACTCCACCACCATGGCCTTCGTGCAGAGCCTGAACATCACCCTGCGCGACAAGGAACTGGGCCCGCACATCGTGCCGATCGTGGCCGACGAAGCCCGTACCTTCGGTATGGAAGGCCTGTTCCGCCAGATCGGCATCTACGCGCCGTTCGGCCAGAAGTACAAGCCGGTCGATGCCGACCAGCTGATGTTCTACCGCGAAGACCAGAGCGGCCAGGTGCTGCAGCAGGGCATCAGCGAGCCGGGTGCGATCAGCTCGTGGATGGCCGCCGGTACCAGCTACTCGGTCAGCAACGTGCCGATGCTGCCGTTCTACATCTACTACTCGATGTTCGGCTTCCAGCGCGTGGGCGACATCGCCTGGCAGGCCGCCGACATGCGTACCCGCGGCTTCCTGCTGGGTGGCACCGCCGGCCGCACCACGCTGAACGGTGAAGGCCTGCAGCACGAAGATGGCTTCAGCCATCTGGTGGCGGGTGGCATCCCGAACGTGCGCAGCTACGACCCGACCTTCGGCTTCGAAGTGACCGTGGTGCTGCAGCACGGCACCAAGCGCATGATGGAAGACCAGGTGGACGAGTATTACTACGTCACCCTGATGAACGAGAACTACACCCACCCGGAAATGCCGGAAGGCGCAGCCGAAGGCATCGTCAAGGGCATGTACCTGCTGACCGACGCCGGCAAGCCGAAGAAGGGCGAGCTGCGCGTGCAGCTGCTGGGTTCGGGCACCATCCTGCGCGAAGCCATTGCCGCGGCCGAGCTGCTGGACAAGGACTTCGGCGTGACCGCCGATATCTGGAGCTGCCCGAGCTTCAACGAACTGCGTCGCGATGGTTTCGACGTGGAACGAGCCAACCGCCTGCATCCGGAAGGTGAGCAGCGCAAGGCCTACGTGACCGAGCTGCTGGAAGGCCGCCAGGGCCCGGCGATTGCCGCCACCGACTACGTGCGTGCGTATGCGGACCAGATCCGCGCGTTCGTGCCGATGTCGTACACGGTGCTGGGTACGGATGGTTTCGGCCGTTCGGATACGCGTGCGAACCTGCGCCGGTTCTTTGAAGTGGACCGGTACTACATCGCCCATGCCGCGATTGCGGCGCTGGCGAAGGAAGGGAAGATGACCGCGAAGGACGTGGCCCGGGCGATCAAGCAGTACAAGATTGATCCGGAGAAGGCTAATCCTGTTGGGGTTTGATTAGCTCAAAGCTCGATGTAGAGAAGCGGCCCTAGGGCCGCTTCTTTTTTTTCAGAAATCGGGCATTCTTACTGTTAGCTTAGTGAATATTTTGGGCCGTGATTGTGCAGATAAACGGGAAACCTGAGACTCACGTCGCCGTAGTGAACGGAAAAGCTCATCTTCCTACGACTAGATACTATGGAAGCAAACGTCGACAGATCAATTGGCTTTCCAATCAGCTGTTGAAGTATGAATTTCATAGTGTGCTAGATGCCTTTGGTGGTACAGGTACTGTCTCGCTTCACCTGTCCAATCTGGGAAAGGAGGTTTTCTACCACGACTCATTCCATTTCAATTCAATCTCTGCAAGAGCGCTGCTTTCTCCTAATTCGCGTCTCATAAAGAGGGAAAGGTTGGAGGGCGTTATTTCAGCTGTACGTCCTCAAAGCGGTTTCATCGCTAAAAACTACGACGGAATTTTCTATCCAAAGTCCGAGAACCGGTGGTTGGATGGTGCGTTGCGTACTCTCGATGAGGCTAGACTAAGGAGAGATGATCAGAATGTTTTCCAGTACTGCCTTTTTCAGGCGTGCCTTCAGAAACGCCCCTACAATATGTTTCATCGCGCTAATCTGGGAATGAGAACGGCGAGAAACGTTTCGAGAAGTTTTGGAAACCTGACTACATGGGAGACGCCTTTTGAGGTGTTAATGCTCAGGGCATATGATGAGCTTGTTCTTGCGAGAGATAATTATTCTGGTCGTGGGCGAGTTTTAAAGCCAACTTCCGTCATGAGCATTAAGCCGAAATTCGATCTTGTGTACCTGGATCCGCCATATTTGCGTGAAAGAGCGCCTGAAACTTATTTGCGCAGATATCACTTCCTGGAGGGGCTGGCGAGAAGGGCGAGCTGGGCGGATTTGATCGATCGTGAGTCAGGGTGTAATTTCTTCAGGGAAGGCTATCTTTCTGAGGACTGGGAAAATCCTAAGACAATCGAGGTAATGCTTGATAAATTGATTGAGATCCATTCGGGGGCAACTGTAGCGTTGTCATATGTTGATAATGGCGTTCCAGATGTGAGTGCTCTTCGTAGAATATTCAGAAGGCATTTTTCTGAAACAAAAATATACAGAATGCCAGTGAGCTATGCGTTGTCGCGACGAAGCAATAGCGAGCTACTAATTATTGGAAGGAATCAATAGGTATGTGGGAGAAATATTTAAGAGTTAGAGCTCCGTTGCTTGTTCTCGTTTTCTATTTATTTCTCTCGCTGGGGTTGTTGATATGGCATTTGTGGTCGCCATTTGTAGGTAAATGGGAGCCGATAGTCACGGGAGTCATCGCTGGCGCCTTCATTGCAGTCCTTCAATTCTCATGGGACTGGCTCGATGCAAAGGGTGTAGCCAAGTTAAAGTCACTGAAAGTTTCAAATGTGCTAGTTACGCGAGATGAAGAGGAGTACTACCGTAGTAAAATTGAGGGGTCGAAAAAAAAAGATCGATTTGCTTGGCAGTACTGCATCTCGATTTCTTAGAGATTTCGCTGACGGCTCAACTAGCCGGGAAGACAAAAAGGTACTGTTGCGAGCACTCGATAGAAATGTTTCGGTAAGAATTCTGGTTGCTGAAGAGGAGTTTCTTCCGGATGAGGAGGCGAGATCCAAGGCGCAGCTTGCTAAGGTTCGAATGAAAGAGCTAAGCAAAAGATATGACTGTTTCAAGGTGCGTTATTATTCGCATTCTGCCGCGCACTCAGTATTTTTGGTCGATGACATCTGTATGGTAGGTCCTATTTTCGCCGATCGCATGAGTAAGGACACTCCTGCCATTGAAATGCTCGTCGAGAGTCCTTTAGTTGCCGTGTACCTCGAGCACTTTGAGGCGGAATGGAAAGGTGGGGTGTCGATTGGTGAAGATTGAGATTCCGGCCAGAATTCATATTGGCCTTATATCGCTCTCTGACAACGCAATAAGGAGAAACGGTGGCCTGGGGTTTTCGATCGCTGACTTCGGGACGAAAATGACAGTCGAGGCGGCCGCGTCTACTGAGGTCATCGATCTCCGCGATTCGCCGCTCTCCGCAGATGAAAGGGAAAAAGTACGGCGTCTGATCTGCGCCGCACTGGAGAAGGTGGCGAGCGGCGCTGCAGCAAAGATCGTTATTGAGCAGGACTCGATTGCTCCCCACATAGGGCTTGGCTCAGGTACTGCCACCATACTAGGCGGAATTGAAAGCGCAGCTCTGGTTAATGGAGTACCCCTGGATCGGGCAGCCCTACTTGCGCTATCAGGACGAGGGGGAGCCTCGGGCGTCGGTGTAAACACGTACTTTGATGGCGGCTACGTGTTTGATCTTGGCCACCGCCGAGGGAGCGGCTCATTCACATCTTCAGACTTCTCGTTCTGCAGTGAACAGCCTGTAGTTGGATGGAAAGGAGTGCTTCCAGATTGGGAGATTGGTCTCTGTATCCCTCATATCCCTGCGCCCTCACTCGACGACGAGAAACGGTTGTTCGAAGAAATCTGCCCGATCCCGATGTCCGAGTCAGCACTTGCGGCGTACTACGCGCTCTTTGGAGTACATGCTTCAGTAATTGAGAGGGATTACAGCGGTTTCGGGCAAGCCGTGGAGGAAATGCAAAAACTCGCTTGGAAAGGTGCCGAGTGGGCTCTTCATGGGGGTGAACTTAGACAAGTCCGTGCCATCCTTCGGTCGTCAGGTGCACACGCGGTTGGTATGAGTAGCTTAGGGCCAAGCTTGTACTTCATGTCGGACAACATCGCGGCGACCATGAGGCGAGCGGAGAGTCTGCTGCCGACGGCGTCTCTAGCGGCGGTCTATCCGAGCCGACTTGGGAGAGTTATAAGTGACTGAGCTTTGGTTTCTTACTACAAATGCCATTAAGCTCGCAAACTTTAGAGCTCTAGCCAGAGGTACTGGCCTTTCGATACACAGCTTTCATGAAAGAACATTTCTCGCAAGTTACTATGAGCCACGGCTAGACGATCGCCAGGAGATCCTTCGGCTTAGCTATGAGAGTGCTCTCTTTCAATGGAATCGTGCCGGTTTAGACTTGGAGTCATTCTTCTTCATTGAAGATACCTCAGTGATAATTCATGCGTTAAGCGGTGATCGAGAGGTCCCTGGGGTCGATGTCAAGTACTGGATGAGGGATATGGACTTTCCGACACTAGACGAGCTGCTTAGGGCTCGTGGAAATGACCGCGCGGTAACGGTCAGGTCGGATATAATTCTTCACTTGCCCCCCAGCATTCAAAAATGGTTTCGTTCTGATAGTGGATATATTCAGTTTACGGGGGAGACAAGCGGTCATATTACTGATGTTGAGCACGCTCTAGGCCAGAACCCCCTCCGGCCATGGCAGGACTCCAAGAGCTTTAATAAGTGGTTTGTACCGAACGGATGCGAGGTTCCATTCAGTGCGTTGGATCCGGACAGTGCCGATCGGGCTGACTTTAGGCGGCGTGCATTTGAAGGGCTTATTTCATTCCTATCGGATATTGGGATACGTTCCACAAATTCGTCTCCTCCTCAGCGGCAGATGCAGATGCCCGGATTGCCGCCGGGCTCGCCACTTCTAGTCATTTGTGGTCTTAGCGGTTCTGGAAAAACTACCATCGCAGAGTATCTCGTTAATAGGGCGGGATATATGCACTTTGAGGCGAGCGATTTCATGCGCTGCGAGTACTACGAGCGCCTGGGTCGTTCTCCTTCTGTTCGCTTGTCAGACTTCGCTATTCAAGTGCTTGACTCTGAGCCTTGGATAATTCCAGAGAAAATAATGTCAGCCATGGAGGGTTTTGGTGATTTCCCGATGGTAATTACCGGATTCCGCTCCGAGAGAGAGGTTGAGCACCTTCTTGCAAACTATGAAGGTCGCGGTGGTGTTGAGGTCGTTGTGGTGGATGCCAGGCAGAATCTAAGGTACGCACGCATTCGCAAGCGAGGTCGACGAGACGCGCCAGAGTCATTGCGAGATCTGCGCTCTAAGGATCAAGAGCAGCTCAGGATGGGTGTTTCGAGGATACGCAAGAATTGGCCAAAAATAATTAAGAACAATGGAAGCATTTCTGAGCTAAGGCGAAACGTTCGCCATATTGTTCCAACTCAAAAGCCAGAAAAATGGCGTAAAGCAATGCGTATTGCAACGAATGAGCTGGAGCGCTCGCTGATTCGAGCGATGGGTTCAATTAGTAGTGCGGACGGGCTGACGACAACTCGGATTGCAGATCTGGTTAACCGATTGTCGATTCGCGATTTTGACACCCATAAGGACAACGTAAGCAGATACTTCAATCAGCGCTTTAGTCCTTATTTTACTTTCAAATTGATAGCTGGTAGGGGGCACTACTCGTTGTCGCAGACGGGGCGATCCTATTTGCTCGCTCTGAAGGCTAGTCCTCACGCTAGCCTAAAGCGAGCCCCTCCAGAGAAGAATGAAAGGCCTCAACTGAATTTGCCCTTCCCTCCTGCCAAACCTTAAAAAATGTAGCAAGCGCGTTCATATAAGTACCCAGCGAATCCATAGGGGGCTTAGGAAGTATTAAGCTATGAAACTATGAGGAATGCAGGTATCGATATCCATCGAGGTCCGCACACCTCGCGTTATGCTGGCTAGGTTGCATGCCAATCAAAGCGACTACGCTCGAAGCGGGAACGATGATTGTCACCAGCACTCATAGTTTCAAACGAAGTTGATCCCGCTGAAAAGAGGCAGTTGTAGGAGATGGGCCGCGTTGCCTCCTACTGTGGCTGGCAAGAACGTGCTGATTGCGACATGGATAGATACCATCCGTCTCGGAGGCCAATAGGCCTCATCAATCAGTTGAGACGGGGGAAGCAAGGTAGAAGTAGACGTTTGATAGGGCTGTTAAGGCGGGTTACCTGTGGTCTTCGAAGACCAACGTGAAGGGCGACGCGAATCCCTTCTATGAGCACATGACTCAAGTACAGTCAGGTGATGTGGTCTTTGCGTTTGCCAACACCCGCATTCAGGCCATCGCGATTGTCAACGGTGCGTACTACGCGAAAGATCGCCCCGAGGACTTCAAGGCGACGGACAACAAGTGGCGCAACGATGGTTGGGCCGTTCCGGTCGACTATCACCTAGTGGACGCGCCACTGAAGGTGAGCGACCACATGGGGAAGATCGGGAGTCTCCTCCCTACGAAGCACTCACCGCTGAAGGTTGATGGCAAGGCCAATCAGGCTTACTTTTTCCCAGTGCCCGACGCGATGGCTGCCGAACTACTAGAGCTGCTCAAGTCGATCCGGAAGATTTGGGCTAGTGGCGAGACGAAGGCCCGGTCAAGGAACTCGAGGAAGAAAAGCGCACTAGCGAGACCGAGAAGTCCCAGCTCATCAAGGCAGGAAAGGGCCAGGGCATCTATCGAAGGAACGTGAGCGCTATAGAAAGATATTGCCGCGTTACCGGTGCAAGCGATGCTGATTTCCTGATCGCTGGTCACATTAAGCCGTGGGCGAAGAGTGATAATCGCGAGCGCCTAGATGGAAGTAATGGACTTCTGCTGGCGCCCATATCGACCGGCTGTTCGACCGGGGGTACATCTCTTTTGAGGGTGATGGTGGTCTGATTCTGAGCAGGGAGCTGCCGGAGGCAGTACGGTTGCAGTGGGAGGTGACTCAGAACACCTCGCCCGTTCCGTTCTCGGCAGTGCAGGTCGAGTACCTGAACTATCATCGGACCGTACTGCTGCGTAAGTAGGCAGGAATTACCGGCTGCAGGCGTCTCCGATGTGGAGATGCCTTGCGCAACCCGCAGAGGTGAATTTCTACCGCTGGTCGCTGGCGTTCCAGAGCTCGACTACTTCGTGGGGCGGAAGGAAAAGCCAGCTTCAGCAACGCTCGATGGGCAAAGCCGTCACCTGCTACGACACAAGAATGCCGCATGTCGTCGATGGGGCAGGTGAGGAGCCGAATGATGTGATTTGTAGGCATCAGTTGGACTGAGCGACTACTCCGGCACAATCCGTCTATTCCAATGCGACAGCACCGGTTCGACACAGGGGACATCAATTTCCCTGCCCCCATACAGCACAATCACAAGCTGCTCCAACGAGTTGTCCACCAGCATCACGGGTGCACCGTGACAGCTGACCTCGAAGTACCTCTCTCCCGCGTACCGCGCGTGCTGTACCAGGCCCTCGCGCACAAGTCGAACGGCTTCCTCGCGCATGACAGAAAATTCAGCGTCGGACACCTTCCGAAACGTCCGCAGTTCCAAGCCAGCTTTGGGTACATGACAGCTGGCGATCGTCGCAGATAGCGCCGCCAGCAGGGCGGCACCACAGATCACAGGTCTCATTGGACGCTCTGCAGAGAGGGAATGAACTAGAAGGCGAATGGACCGCCGATAACACGTGGATGACCAGCAACCACGCGGCAGATGGCCAGACTCAACTGCACTACTCTCGCACGTGCAACCGCTCAGCCACCTGCGCAGTCAACGCTACACAAGCCATCTTCAACCCTTCCATCACCCGATCCCCCAGATACTCCTCGGGCGCGCCATTCTGCCGAGTCCGCTCCGCAGCCAGCATCAGCTCCGCCACCACACGCAGCCCCGCCAACGCGCAATCCGCATCCGCCAGCTGAAGGCAACGCCCAGGCAGTTGATGCCGCTCCGGCCAAGGCTGGCCGTCCGCAGCCGCGCCGGTGCCGATGCGGTGCAGCGTGGCGACGAAGGCGTTGGGATCGACGGACGGTTCGCGCTCGGGTTCGGCGTTGTCCGGATCGTACTGCGCGTGCAGGGAACGGAAGTCCGGTGTGTTCATGGCAATGCTCCGTACAGGACAGATAGCAGCGCCACCAGATAAAGGCGGCGGACGGTGCGTGTCTCGAAAACCGGTGAATACCCAAGCCGGCGGGCCCGAAGGCCCCCACGCACCGCCCGCCATGGAACGCGAACGGATTGCCAGCCGGCGCCATCCGAAGATGACGCCGACTGGCAAGCGCAAAGCACTGGGTATTCAGACGGGTTTTCGAGTCCCGCGCCACCCTTTTCCGGTGGCACGCCAAGAGATACCCGTGCAGCGACCAAATGCCAAGAAAACCGCAGAACCGGCGATTGCCAGTCCTGACGCTTTCGGCATTGTCGCACACGGTGTTAAGCCGGCAAGGGATTGTGCTGCAACGCTCTTGAAGGGCTTGGCGCTATTGGCTCTAAGCGCAGGAATACCCGCAGCCAAGGCGATGACCTGGGGCCAATCGCGACAGATTGGACCGACGGTTCAGCCGGGCGGCGCCTCGGCCGTAGGCACGAAGGTCAGACGGACCCGAACCCGCGCATGCAGCGCGACGCCCTCAACCACGACCGGATCAAAGCGCCACTGGTCCACTGCGGTAAAGGCCGCACGATCAAGCTCCCGCAGCCCGCTGGACCGCGCCACCATCACGTTGGAAACGTGGCCCAGCTCATCCAGTTGAGCAACCAGCAGCACCGCCATGGGAGCCTGCAGGAAGGTATCGGGCGGCGTGGCGTGGGGCGTTGAATACACAACGGTGGGCGCCTGCTGCAGCTTGAAGGTGGGGTTGTCGCCGGCCTCTACGAATACTTCGGTGGAAACCTGCGGGTCTGCCGCCATGGCCATGGCAGGTGTAGCGCCCAGCAGCATCAGGGCGAGGTTCAGTGCCAGGGCGGTGTTCAAACGGGGCATACGTGGTTTCCATTCCGGTGCGCTGCCAGCATAGCGGCCATCCCCTGGCATCGCTTGCCTTGAATGCCGGCATGCGGGACTGCTGCGCGGATTACATAGGCGCGCCCGGCCGTGGCCATAGTGCATCGTCGCGCTCCAGGTCGTAGTCGCTGCCGAACGTCAACGCCGCCTCGCGCGGCGGCAGGTCTGCGTAGCAGCCCAGCAGGTACTCATCCATGCCGGCATCGCTATGGTCGATGGCGAACAGGTGGATGAGCTCCTTGTCGAAGGCTTCCAGCCATGTGGGGTCGATCTTGGTCATGGTCATCCTCCAGTGGGGGAAGGGAAGATGGCTTAGGGCTGTCTCAGCGACTGTGACGGTGCGGCCCCGCCCAACTTTGGCGGGGCCGCATCCGCTTCGCTTTCGGCCGTTGATCAACTCGTATGGCAAGCTGCAGCGCAAGTGGCACAGCCATTCGACTGCCGGTACCACCTCTGGGCTTCAGCCACGGCCGTCCTGCAGCTGGTGTGCAAGCCCAGGTCCTGCGTGGACTGGGCGCGAGCAAGCCAATAGCATCCCTGTTTATGCACCTCATGGTCTCCATTGGCCTGCGGCGTTCTGTTCACAAAGTAGCGGTCCATTTACTACCCCCTATGCGTGTACGTAAGCGCACCATTGCGCGTGGTCGACTTTGATCACTCCCAGTCGCAGGAGCCGCGACGCAGCGAACTTCGTCGCAGAATCATCTGCGGCCGGGGTGTATAAGTACGGGCGAAGGCGCCTTCAACGGCTGCGATGAGCCTTGGAAGAGGAAAAGCGATGTTTCGACAAGGAAGATGGTTGGTCTGCCTGGCCCTGGTACTGTCGGGTTCCCTGCTGAGCGGCTGCCAAGCCAGCTCGGAGGCGGCACCCGGGCCGCGCGCTCCGGTAGAGAACGGGACCCTGGTGCCCTTCGTCAGGCCGCTGCCGCTGGTAGCGATGACCACACCCATGGTGGTCGAGTTCACCCTACCGTCCCCAGGGGAAAGCTCCTCGCAAACCTTGTTTCTTGGAATTCGGGTGAGTGGAGAAGACGGGCTGCAATCACTGAATGCGGGCCGTGAGGTCCGCAGTACGGGCCTGCCCGCCGAGGTGAAACTGGAGCGGCTGGAGGCCCAGCAGCGCATTCCTGTTCCGTTGGTGAGGGTGGAGTCGGTGGCAGGAACGCCCGCGCGGATTGAGCCCATAGGACCCACGGGCCGGGTGGCAGGCGGGTGGTTGGATGACGTCGATCATCAGTCTCTGCAGTCAGCAGGATTGGAGGCGCCCGACAGCCACCACACACAACTGGCCCTCGCTTGGGCTCAGGAACTGCAGCCTGGCAACTACAGGCTGAGCATGCAGATACTGAAGCCTGATGATCGATTGGCGGCCACACAAGCCGAGTTGCTGGTGGCCTACGTAAACAAGTCGAAGTAGGAGTGCGTCATGGACGACAAGTACACAGTCACAATCTTCGTTGCCGCTCCTGGCACGCCGCTGCTGGCGGGAGGGACATCCAGCGCCGGCCACGTCTACTACAAAGTGGCGCATGGCAAGGACGAGGTGAGTTTTGGCTTCGCACCCATCGAGCATGGCGTCGTCACTGGGCCCGGAATGGTCTACAACAATGACGCCGAGCAGTACAAAGACCCGTACTACACGCGGACGATGGAGATCAGCAAGCAGCAGTACGACAAGCTGGTGGAATTCGGCGCAAAGCCCGGCGAGCATGGATTCAATACCGAGTATCACGGTGTAGAGAACAGCTGTATCGACTACACGTGGGGCGCGCTGAATCACGCTGGGCTTCATCGAACCAACCTTCTCTTCATGCAAGACAAGAGCTTCGAAGGTGGCCTGAAACCGCTCAGCAATGTGGAGTACATCCGCAGCATCCGCGCGCCCTTCCCAGATAGCGCGCTGAATACCGAGCACTACAACAAAATGCCGGAGAGAACGCTGATGCAGCGAATCATCAGCGATGAGCAACTGCCGCGCGGCGATCGAGATATGCTCGATTCCATCCGCAGGGGAGTGGCGGGCATCGATGAGGTGCATGGCCGTTCCTACGATGGGACCAGCGAGCGGATCTCAGCGGGGTTGTTGGCTACGGCCAAGGAGAGCGGGCTGGAGCATGTCGACCATGTGGTATTGGGTAATTCTCCAAGCGATGGTTCGGCGCAGCTACTGTTCGTCGTGCAGGGGGAGCTCAACGATCCCGCCCATGTGCGAGCTTCGATGACGGCGGAGGAGGCTGCGCGAACGCCGGTGGAGCAGTCATTCGCCAAAGTCGAGCAGATTTCGCAGGCCCAGCAGGAGCGCGCCTCGTTGGCGCCGCAGGAGCCGACCCTGGAACAAACCCGGGCGCCGCTGCAGATGGGCTGACTTCCAGCGACTGCACGGCAGATCACAGTTTCGAGCGCCTCGGCCTCGAAACTGCTTTCATCTCCACCTGCCCCCATCCCACCTATGCCATCATCCAGCCAGGACCGCAGCACCCATCAAGGCTGAACAGGCATGGAGCAGGCAACACGCTACACGGCAACGCTGTACCTGGCCGCCCCCGGCACCCCGCTTAAGAGCGGGGGCATCTCGCCGCGCGGCCATATGTACCTTCAGGTGGCCGCTGGCGACGAAGCCCACAGCTACGGCTTCGCACCACCGCGCCAGGCGCCGGACGAAACCCGCACCGGCGTGCAGTACGCGCAGGTGCGCCACGATGATGCCGACGAGCATCTGGACCCGTACTACAGCCGCACCCTGGAAATCACCGAGGAGCACTACGGCTGCCTGCGTGATTTCGCCGAGGAACCGGCCGAGTTCGAATTCGATGTGGATCGCCCGGCCACCATCAACCGTTGCAGCGATTTCGTCTGGGCGGCGCTGCACTACGCCGGCCTGCATCCGCTGCCGGCGCCGCTGGACGGCGGCAGCAACCTGGGCGAGTTCGCGGTGTTGTTCAACCTGCCGGAAATCCAGTGCATTGCCGCGCCGTTCCCGGGCAGCGACCTGAATACCGAAACCCACCATGCGATGCCCGAGCGCGAGGCCGAACACCATCGCCAGGGCGACCGTGCGAGCGATGAGCCGCCGCCGACGCCGATCGAAGTGGCCGGCACGCTGCTGGACCCTTCGCATCCAGACCATCGCCTGTTCGCGCAGCTGATCCAGAAAGTGGCCGAGCTGGACGCCGCGCATGGCCGCCCGTTCGATGCCGCCAGCCAGCGCATCAGCGCCAGCCTGCTGGTGCTGGCCAAGCAGAACAATCTCTCGCGCGTGGACCACGTGCTGCTCAGCCAGCCGACGAAGAGCAGCCATGCGGCGGAGAGCATCTTCATCGTGCAGGGCGACCGCAACGACCCGGGGCACCGTCGCGCCAGCATTGCCACCGAAGTGGCGGCCAAGACCGATGTGGCCGATTCGCTGCGCTTGAAGGAGCAGTAATCAGCGCGCCTGCCATACGCGCGTCGGCGCACGCCACGCCCCCCACCTGCTACCATTCCCCCGCAACCCCAGCCAGCCCACCCGCGCAGACAGATGCAGGTCGGGCCGTCGCAGTACGGCCCAGCGAGCCAGGACACCTTCCCGTGCCCATTCAAGGACGCTCGCATGTTCCGTAATCCTCTTTTCCGCTCGGCCGCCCTGGCCGTTGCCGTTTCGCTCAGCCTCGGCGTGCCCTCCGCGTTCGCCGACAACGCACCCTCCGCCAGTGCCACCGCCGCAGTGCAGCGCCAGGCGGTGGCCAAGGGCCTGTACGAGCTGGCCTACAGCCCGAAGCAGAACGCCGTGTTCGTGGCCTCGTCCGGTGGCTTCGGCGATGACGCCGGCCCGGCCCAGGTGCTGCGCCTGAATCCGACTACGCTGGCCGTGGAAACCCGCATTCCGCTGGAGCGCAAAGCGTTCGGCGTGGTGCTGGATGACGCCCACAACCGCTTGTACGTGGGCAACACCGTGGACCTGTCGGTGACCGTGGTCGACACCGCGCAGAACAAGGCCGTGGGCACCATCCAGCTGATGGAGAAGAAGACCGGCAAGGACGGCAAGGCCGCCTACACCCACGACCTGCGCGAGCTGGTGGTCGACAGCGCGGCCAACCGCCTGTACGTGACCGGCCACAGCAGCCAGCCGGACGTGAGCAGCGTGCTGTTCGTGATCGATACCACCACGCTGAAGGTGATCAACACCATCGATGGCCTGGGCAATGCCAAGGCACCGGGCCTGGCGCTGGATGCGGCCAACAAGCGCGTCTACACCAGTAACCTGCTGGCCGACCTGGTGGTGGTGGGCACCGATTCGAACAAGGTGGTGGCGCAGCACAAGATCGCCGCCGAGCAGCCGATGAACATCGCGCTGGACCCGGCCGGCAAGCGCCTGTTCGTGACCGATCAGGGCTCGGAATTCCTGCGTGGCTACCAGGCCAAGAGCAGCGGCCTGGTCAGCAAGCATCCGGGCCAGCGCGTGCTGGTGCTCGACCGCAGCACTGGCAAGGAACTGGCCAGCATCCCGACCGATGCCGGCCCGCTGGGCATCCTGCTGGATGCGCCGCGCAAGCGCCTGTACGTGACCAACCGCGAAGCCGGCACGGTGACCGCCTACAACAGTGACAGCTACCAGAAGGTGGCCACCTACACGGTGCCGACCCACCCGAACAGCCTGGCGCTGGATGCGAAGAACAACGTGTTGTTCGTGAGCATCAAGAACGGCGAGAAGGACGACAAGGGCGCTGACGAGAGCGTGGCGCGGATTCAGCTGTAACGAGCAAGAGTCGGCCGCGCATGAGAGAAGCGCGGCCGACTCGTTGGGTTCTACGCAATACGATATCGATAGGCGAGAGCTTGCAGATTCGCATTTGAGATTTGCCACGGCTGCTGAATGTGCGCGGTCCCACCGGCGCAAACGGGTACGCCGTCGTGCGATTGCAATTGGATACCATGGACGACGAACAGGCCGTTGTTCGGATGATGCTTTAGGTGGTGCTGTACTTCGTTCTTGGTGAGCACGATGTCACCCAAACCGCCGGTGGTTCCCTTCACCTCAATGTAGTGAACCTGGCCTTCCTTTCTGATCTCTAGATCGTAAGGGGCCGTGGCACTCGTATCCTTGATTTCATATCCAGCGCTGCCGAAGTGCTCCTTGGCTAGTGCCATTGCCCGCAGCTCCACTGCACGGCGCTGAGGTTGCGTGAGCCCGAAGCCCTGTCCATTCTTCTTGAGACCCGAGGCGGTCTCTTCAATTGCTTCGACCACTGCAATGACGTCCGGCGAGGTTTGGCCACTGCGCTTCTGCGCTGGCTCGCCGTGATAGATGCTCCTCAGTAGGCGCGCCATCGTGAGCATATCGTCGCGCAGTTGCTCATCGGAAGGGACATCATCCTTTGCGTAGAAGTATGAGACTGCCGTCGTGCTTTCGTAGGCCTTGGCCAGGCGGTGCGCACCCAGCGCCATATTGGTGGTTAGGCGAGGATCCTGCGCGATCTCTTGCGCAAGGATCTCGACCGCCCATTTGGTTAGGCGTTGTGTCTCATCATGCGATCGGCCAACGAGCCGGCCGTCAACGTTCCTGGTAGAGGCGTGGGACAGCGCTAAATAGACCCCAGAACCATCCTCTGTGAACAACCAAACTACGTACCAGCCAACAGTGGCGGAAGGTGAGCGTTTTTGGGATGAGAAGCGAGCCCAGGGAACTCTGGCCTTTCGGGTAACCCCATCTTTCCCCTCTACCAGGAGGTCGCTTTGGCTAATGCCTACCGTGCTGCTGAGGCGCTCGCTGTCAATCCTGACAAGAGTGGGTAGCCGCTGCTTGATGATTTGTCCACGCGCCTGCATGGCATCTGTTGGTAGTGAACTGTACTGAGGCTGCAGTTCCATCACGTTCTGCAATTCGTCCCTGATACCCACGACGCCCCCTGCGCTCTTTTCGATAGGCGCAATTAATGCATGCAGGGGTATCGATCCGCAATGCGTATCAAGCTGGAGTCATTGGCGCCAAGGCATGTCGTTTGTGGACGGTTTGGCGTAGATGTGGCCAGAGCCACCGCAGTTCGCGGTAGACAGGGTTATGATCGGGATAGCTTCCGATTGGACTGAATCCCAAGTAGGGCGCTGCAATTCAGCGGGCGCCCTGGTCAGGTGTTGGCCAGCTCTGAGGAGAGCCGGTGCGATTACCCCATCCGCGGCGCAGGATTCTGCATTTCCTGCGCCTGCGCCTCGACCGGCTGCTCTACACCCACCCCCAGCTTCTGCATCGATTGCTCCACCGGCGTCTGCGCCGCCAAAGCCGTCGGCATCATCGCGCGCAGGTGCGCAGGGTTGGCCGGGTCGCCCTGCACCACAAAGATGTTGTGCCCGGCCGGCTGGTTGGCCGTGGCGTTGCTGACCAGCACATGGTCGACCTGCTGCAGGCCCTGTTCGCGGGCGAGCACGGTCAGGCTGGCGGTCAGACGCTCGCTGGTCTGATCGAACGGGCGACCATGCTGGGCGTCCAGTGTGGCCACGCCCTGGCGGATCTGCTGGTTGAGGCCATAGTCGGGGTGGTTGGGGGTGATCTCTGCCATGGCGATCGAACGGTAGCGGTGGGTCGTGGTGGGCCCGGTCAGTATAGATCCGGCCCGCGAAGCACGCCCGAGGGGTCAGTCCGCCGCACGATGGTCGTAGCTGATCACCCGCTCGGCCAACCAGCGTCCGTCCACGCGACGCCAGACCTGGATGAAGCGGGCCTGGCCCACCCAGCGCTCCACGCCGTCCTTGCCGCGTTCATGGAAGCGGTGGTCGCCGATCTCCAGCGCCCGCTCGTCGTGCAAGGGGAACACCTGCAGCGAAGGTTCCACCAGCTCACGGCGCAGGCTCCAGCCGCCCTTGCGCGCATTGCTGCACATGTTGGCCACGCTGCGGCGGAAGTCCTCGCGATTGCTGGCCGACTTGCCGTCCTTGTCATGGAAGAACTCCATGTCTTCGGTGGTCATCGCCGCGGCCTTGTCGGCGTCGCAGGCCTCGAAGGCCACAGCAAAGAGCTGGGTGTCGGCCTGGCGGATCTGTTGGCGCAGGTCATCGGTGGACGGCGCTGTGGCGACGAGGCCGGCAGCCAGCAGGGGCAAGGTAAGCTGCAGCATGGCGAGGCTCCAAGGGTGGTTCACGCAGGCTCGCATGGCGTTTGGGCCGCTGCAGCCGGCTTCCGATGAAACGGCCCTTCTACGGAGTGAATGCCCGCATTGACGGTCCGGCTCCGGCGGCGTCGCCTGTGCAGGCGATGTCATGGCGATCGGCGATTCCGTCACGGTCGCGATAGGGGCCGGCCAATAGCCTGAAAGCCTCCCCTTCCACAGGAGCTCCCATGCCTGCTTCCCGCATCCGCCTGCACGTTGAAGACACCGGTGGTGACGGCCGCCCGGTCATTCTGATCCACGGCTGGCCGCTGTCTGCCGATGCCTGGAAACAACAGGTGTCGATCCTGCGCGATGCGCAGCATCGGGTGATCAGTTACGACCGGCGCGGCTTCGGCCGTTCCGACAAGCCGGCCGAGGGCTATGACTACGACACGCTGGCAGCGGACCTGGCCGGGGTGATCGAGGAGCGTGACCTGCACGACGTCACCCTGGTCGGCTTCTCGATGGGCGGCGGTGAGGTGGCGCGCTATGTGAGCAATCATGGGCAGGACCGTCTGCACAGCGTGGTGTTTGCAGCGGCGGTGCCGCCGTTCCTGCTGCGCAGTGATGACAACCCGGAAGGCCCGCTCACCCAGGAAAAGGCCGATGAAATGCGCAGCGGTCTTGAGAAGGATCGTGAGGCGTTCTTCGATGGCTTCACCCGCGATTTCTTCAGCGCCCATGGCCAGTTGATGGTGACCGAAGAGACGCGTCAGGCGGCGATCGCGCTGTGCCATCAATCCGACCAGACGGCGGCGCTGGGGTGCATGAAGGCGTTTGCTACAACCGACTTCCGCGAAGACCTGAAGAAGATCACGGTGCCGACCTTGATCCTGCACGGTGACAGCGATGCCATCGTGCCGTTTGAAGGTTCTGGCCAGCGCACGCACCGAGCCATCCCGGGCAGCGAAGTGGTGATCCTTGAGGGCGCGCCGCATGGCTGCAACACCAGTCATGCTGATCACTTCAATCTGGCGCTTTTGAACTTCCTGAAGCAGTAAGCTGCAGCCATGCGTGAACCGAAGACGCCCCCGTGGAAGAAGCCCAATCCCAAGGGCCAGACGTCGCAGCCGTTGTCGCCTGCGCAGAAGGAGGCAGCCCGGCAGCGTGCGGAAGAGAACGGGCGGCGTTATCCCAATCTGGTGGACAACATGTGGGCCGCGAAGCTGCCGCGCGGATCGTGATCTGTAGAATCGAGCCATGCTCGACTCCGCTCTGCATCCATCCATGCATGGCGTGGATCTACTGCAACAGCAGCCGAGCATGGGCTCGACTCTACAGGTCGACCAGCGGCTTCCAGCCGGGTTCCAGCCAGGGTGAGATCTCGCGCTGGCGGACGGTGATTGCCTCCGTCGGCAGCCCCGCCAAGCGCGCAAGCTCTGCACGCAGCAGCTCGGCATCCACCGGCACTGCCGTAGCCACCTGCAGCCGATCCCCCTGATGCCTCACCTGCACCGGTAGCGTGGCGTGCGCTTCATGCTCGCCGCCGGTGCGACCGATCGGGTAGCGCATCGTTACCGGGCGCGACAGCTGCGCCAGTGCTGGCTGCCACGCCTGTAGTACGAGGGGCTGCCCGGCAGCGGGAACATGTACTTCAGCAATCGTAGCCGGGTAGCCGGTGATGCTCTCGAGCATGACCTGGAAGCGCGCGCCATCCGGCACGACCAGCACGGTGGCGATCAACGTGAAGAGCGAAACGAACACCGCTGCGACGTTCCAGCTGCGCGGCGCGGAGGCCGGGCGCGTTGCGGTACGCAGACCTGGCTTTCGCCGCAGCTTGCGCGCGTAGATGCGCCGGTCCTTCCTGCGCGGGCTGCTGCTGTGCTCGGGCAGGTTCAAGGGAACCCGTGGAAGGCGCGCCACGCGGGCCTTGATCAGGCGCGAAAGCAGCATCCACGCGATCACGAACGCCAGCAGCGGAAGCAGCGTTCGCACCCACAGATACAGCGTGACCATCCACAACACCTCTACATACGACCATCCATGCTCATCCACATCCTACCGGGACCAGGCCGCGGTTGTCGTATCCGCCAGCCGACAAGCACAGGGCGCTTGGTTAGGATGGTCCTTTGTTGTCATGGATGAACCGATGGTCTCTGCTGCTACCCGCTTCTGTCGTATCTGTGGTCCTGGCCCGATCCTGCTGGCACTGCAGGTGGTGGCGCTGCTGGCGGTAGCCCTTGCAGTCGGCTTCTTCCACTACCGTGTGGGACTGCTGCTGGAGCCGGTGGATGACGCATGCGGTGGGCCCGACCCTGTGGCGCGCATGCAGGTGGCCGAGCAGCTGCTGGCGCGGTCCACTGCGCTTGCACCGTGGCAACCCTTGCAGTGGATTCCGATGGCGGGCGTGGTACTGGCGCTGCTGGGCGCGATGTCGATCAGCGTCTACCGGCTGGGCCGCCTGTCGGAACGCCTGCGACGTGCCAACTGGGGGCTGATGGCGCTGCACGCCGCGATCCTGGCGCTGGCCCTCAGGGCATTGCACCTGTACGACCTGGCATGGACTGGCGTGGCCAAGCTGTCCCCAGCGGCGTGCCTGGTGGAGCTGGGCGAGCAGGGCCGGTTGCCGCTGGCACAGGCACAGCAGGTGGTGTTCGAGATCCTCACCCATGAGCATGCACCGCTGCTGCGCAATCCCGATGATCTTGCCCTGGTGCTGGTCGCGTTGATGCTGATGGCGATGGCTGCAGGATTCATGTTGTGGCGGGCGATCGTTCGCGAACGTCAGGTGCAGTCGCCCGGCCTATAGCGGGTGTGGGACCGGCCGCGCGCCCGCAATCGCGCTAGAGTCAGCACTTCGCCCCTGCAAGGATGTGCTGATGCGTTGGTTGCTGCGTGCTGTGCCATTGCTGCTGTGTTCGTTGGCGGTGCACGCCGCCGAGGTGGATCGCCGGATCGCGATGACCATCGACGACCTGCCGTGGGCGCGGGTGGACGAGATCGTTCCGCCGGACCTGCAATCGCGGCACGAAGCGCTGATGGCCCAGCTTCGCCAGGCGGGTGTGCCGGTGGTCGGCTTCGTCAACGAGAACAAGCTTGAGATCAACGGACACGTGCAGCCCGCGCGGGTGCAGATGCTGCGCGACTGGCTGGACGCCGGGTATGTGCTGGGCAACCACACCTATTCGCACATGGATCTGAACGCCAGGGGGGTGCCTGCGTTCCAGCAGGATTTTCTGCGTGGTGAAACGGTGCTGCGGCCGCTGCTGGCCGAACGTGGACTGAAACCGCAGTGGATGCGCCATCCCTATCTGCGTGCCGGACGCACACCGGAAGAACGCGCGGAGATGGACGTGTTCTTCAAGCAGCATGGCTACCGCGTGGCGCCGGTGACGGTCGACAACGGTGAGTGGGTGTGGGCCTTCGCCTATGCCAACGTGATGAACGAGCAGCCTGATTCCCCGGCGCGCGAGGCGATGCTGGCGCAGCTGCGCAAGGGCTATGTGCCCTACATGCTGAACAAGCTGGACTACTACGAGAAGCAGTCGCAGGCGCTGCTGGGCTACGCGCTGCCGCAGGTGTGGCTGATGCATGCCAACGAACTCAATGCAGCCACCTTCGCCGAACTGGTGGCGGCGACGAAGCGGCGCGGCTATCGCTTCATTTCACTGGATGAGGCGATGCGCGATCCTGCTTACGGGCGTGGCGCCGAGGGCTACAGCGGTCGCTATGGCCCGAGCTGGCTGCACCGCTGGGCGATGGCCGAGAAGAAGCCGAAAGACTTCTACGCCGGTGAACCGGAAGTGCCGAAGTGGGTGATGAAGCTGGCGAAGGTTGACTCGGAATGAAGCTCAGCGCTTGACGGCCAGCACGCCGTCCAGCGCCAGCTCGGCCTTGAAACCGGCCTTTTCCAGGCGCTTGGCCACTTCGCGCGGCACGTCGCGGCCGCTGGTCAGCTTGTTCGGCGCGCCGGTGTAGTGGAACAGGCGCCCTCCCTTGCGGATGACGCGGGCGAGGTGGTCGTAGAACACCTGCGAGTACAGTTCGCCGGCGATGCCGAAGCGCGGCGGGTCGTGCAGGATCGCGTCGACACTGTTACTGGCCACCTGTTCGATCTGCTGCGAGACGTCGCCCTGGCTGAACTGCAGGCGCCCACCGGCGGCGGCCGAGTCCGGATCGGGCGACCACGGGTTGAGTGTGCGCAGCCACATCACGTCGGCGTTCTTTTCGAACGAGCGGATCTGGCCGACACCGGCCTCCAGCGCGCAGGCGGCGAAGTAGCCCAGGCCGCCGCAGGTATCGAGGATGACCTTGCCGGCCGGGGCGACCAGCTCGACCTTGCGGCGCGCATCCTCGAACGGTGACAGCTTGGAGGTCGGCAGCATCTTGATGCCGTCGATCTCGAAGGTCGGTGCGCCCCATTCGGTCGGCACCAGCTTGATCAGCGAGCCGCTGTAGCGCGAGATCGGCGCGAAGTCCTCGCCGTCCCAGTAGTACAGCGTGCGGTCCTTCAACTTGCCCGGCCACGGGTAGGCCTGGCCACGGAAGTGGAAGCCGTCGGCGTTCAGGGCCACGCTGTCCTGGCCGCGGCCAAGGTCGAGCGAGCCCTGCCATTCAGCAGCGCCCTTGTCATGGGCACGGCGCAGGGTGTCAGCGCTGTCGCGGGTCAGCAGGGGGCCGGTGTAATGGGGCACGGCGGGTACCGGGGCGGTTCGGGGGAGGGCATGGTACCGCAGCTGTTGCCGGGGTCACGCGTGGCTGCTGTTGCGCTAGATCCACGCCATGCGTGGATGCCGGCATGGCGGAGCCGAGCGTGGGCTCGGCGCTACCGCTGGCTGGTGCAGCTGAAGCCGTGCGTGGCTCCTTCTCCTGAGATCATGTTGACGCCACGCGATGGCCGCATGCCCTGCAGCGCGCACGACTGACGGTGGACCTCCTGGGTTTCTGGTGGCTGCCGATCAAAGTCGTAGCGCAGGCTGCCGTCTTCCTGCAGCAGCCAATGCACGGTAACGCGCTCGTGGCGACCATCGCCGAGATCCCAGTCCAGGGTGCGCATGATCAGGGTCTGGCCATCGGGCAGCTGCCGGACTTCGTCATAGGCACCCTGGGTCTTCGGCGCGCTTACCGCAAGCAGCAGGAACAGCAGCATTGGCATCGCTCCTCAAAGAAGACAGGATGTGCCCATATTGCCCTGAGCCGCCATCAGAATCATTGCGTCTTACGGGCACTTGACCGCGTATACGGGCCCAGCCCCGATCAGCATCAGCGCCATGTAGTCACTATCACTGGCCTTGCCCTTCAGCGTCGCGCCCTTGTTGAAGTGGAAGATGCCGAAGCCACCGGCCATGCGGATCAATGCGCTGTCGATCTGCTCGGCGTCATCGCGGAAGTAGCGGCTGATTTCGCTGCGGGAGGCCTTGTGCAGGGCATTCGGCTCGCGCTGCCACTGCTCGCCGCGGCTGAAGGAGACGAAGTACTGGCCGCCTTCCTTGTCGATGCGGAAGTCGGCCGGTTTGCGCGCGCCGGTGGCGAAGCAGCCCTGCAACGGGTCGGCGCTGAAAGGAAGCCCGGCATCACCACTGCAGGCGGTGAGCAGCAGTAGGGCACCGGGCAGCAGCAGGCGGAGCGTGCGCATGGGATGTCCCGACGGGGCAGGTGCGGCTAGTGTAGGCAGCGCACGGGCGTGGTCCGTACAGAAATTCGGCAAGGACACAGGGGTTTTCGGATGGCGAAGGACAAGGCACCGTGGTGCGGCGTGGCCAGTTGGCTGGGGATCGTGGTGGGCTGGGGCGCGGGCAGCCTCGCTGCGCAGGCGGCGGTGGCCGCAGGCGGCAATGGCTTGGCTGCGGGATTGGGCGTGGGGGTGCTGGGCGCGGCGCTGGTGGGCTGCGGTCTGGCGGTGGCTTCGCGCGTGCGCGGCGAGCGCTGGCCGTGGATCGGCATCGGTGGTGCAGTGCTGAGTGCGCTGCCGCTGCTGATGTACCTGTTGCGGATGATGTTGAAGCTCTAGCGGTAGTGCCGGCCGCTGGCCGGCACCTGCAGGTTGTGTGCGGCGTTCATGGGGTTGCCGGCCAGCGGCCGGCACTACCCGGCGTGGATCATGCGCTGCGGTGAATCTCCACCGTCACGTGCACCAGCTCCTCATGAATCGCCAGCGCGTTGCGCACGGTATCGGCATCGAGGCTGGCGTCGCTGGTGACCACGCTGGCGCTGACCGCGTACTTGCCGCGACCCACCTGCCAGACGTGCAGGTCGGCCAGGCGTGCCGGCCACGGGCCCTGTTCGATTACCTCGCGTACTTCGGCCACCACCGGCGCATCCATCTGCGCGTCGAGCAGGATGCGGCCACTGTCGCGCAGCAGGCCGATCGCCCAGACCGTCACCAGCACGGCGCCGACCAGGCCCATCACCGGGTCCAGCCAGGTCAGGCCCAGCAGCTTGCCGCCAAGCAGGGCGACGATGGCCAGCACCGAGGTGGCGGCGTCGGCCAGCACGTGCACGTAGGCCGAGCGCAGGTTGAGGTCGTGACCGTGCGCATGGCCGTGATCGTGGTCGTGCCCGTGCCCGTGCCCGTGATGATGGTCATGGTCATGCCCGTGGTGGTGGTGCGCGTGGCCCGGGCTGTCGTGCAGCCACCAGGCGCAGAGCAGATTCACGCCCAGGCCCACCGCTGCAATGGCGATGGCTTCGTCGTAATGGATCGGTGCCGGCACCCACAGCCGTTCCAGCGATTGCACGGCCATCAGCGCGGCGACGCCAAGCAGTGCGATGGCGCTGGTGTAGCCGGCCAGGATCTCGATCTTCCACGTACCGAAGGCGAAGCGCGGATCGTGCGCGTAGCGGCGCGCGCAGCGGTAGGCGAACACCGTGAGGCCCAGCGCCAGCGCGTGCGAACTCATGTGCCAGCCGTCGGCGAGCACGGCCATGGAGTTGAACCACCAGCCGCCGACGATCTCCACCAACATCATGCTGACGGTGAGCCACAGGGCGCGGCGGGTGTTGCGTTCGGCCAGCGGGTTGCCGTCGTCGAAGCGGTGTTCGTGGCGACGGGCGGCGGCGAGGGCGTCCAAGTGCATGGCGGCGGGAGCTGGAGTGGATACCCCCATAGGGTATATGATCCCGCCATGGCCCATGTACACAAGAATCGAAAGCAGCTGCTGACCCGGGTACGCCGTATCGCGGGTCAGGTGGCGGCGTTGGAGCAGGCGCTGGACAAGCCCGAGGGGGAAGCGGGGGACTGCGCGGGCGTGCTGGTGCAGGTCGCCGCGGTGCGCGGTGCCGCCCACAGCCTGCTGATGGAGTTGCTGCACGAGCATCTGCAGGAACACGTAGTGGGTGCCGATGACCCGCAGCAGCGGGCGGACGAGGCTGCGGTGCTGGTGGAGCTGCTGCGCCGCTACGGCAAATAGCAGGGGTAGTGCCGGCCGTCGGCCGGCAACTGCAGGTTGCGTCCGAAGCTCATGCGGTTGCCGGCCAGTGGCCGGCACTACCCGTGGCGTCTGAAGCTCATGCGGTTGCCGGCCAGCGGCCGGCACTACCCGTGGCGTCCGAAGCTCATGCGGTTGCCGGCCGGCGGCCGGCACTACCCGTGCCGGTGCCGCGCGTTCCAGATATGCGTGGCGGCCAGCAGCAGGCTGCCGGTGACCGTCATCGGCGTTTCCCAGTCATGTGAGGGCAGCGCCAGCGCGCCGGCCAGCAGCAGGCCGAGCCCGGCGCCGGCGGTGGCCCAGGCCAGCACGGGCAGTGGGTGGCGGCGCTCGGCCCGCCACAGCGCGTAGCCGGTCAGTGGCAGGGCGATGGCCACGAACAGCAGGTGGACCCATTCCGCTTCGGCCCAGGTGCCGAACAGCGGCAGCGCGGCGGCAAGCAGGGGCAACGCCAGGCAGTGCAGCAGGCACAGGCTGGACAGGGCGACCGCGCCGGCATCGAGCAGGGCGGCAGAAGGCGACTTCATCGGGGGAGGTTCCTTGCGCGGCAATTGTTATACAGTAACATTTCCGTTCCGCAGCCAACCCGCTCCGACATGAACACTGTTTCCCGCGCCGACCGTCGCCTTCCGGTCACCGTGCTGTCCGGCTTCCTGGGGGCCGGCAAGACCACCCTGCTCAACCAGATCCTGCGCAACCGCGAGGGCCTGCGCGTGGCAGTCATCGTCAACGACATGAGTGAGGTCAACATCGATGCGCAGCTGGTGCGCGAAGGTGGCGCCGAGCTGCGCCGCACCGAAGAGACGCTGGTGGAGTTCAGCAACGGCTGCATCTGCTGCACGCTGCGCGATGACCTGCTGCAGGAAGTGCGGCGCCTGGCCGACGCGGGTCGTTATGACTACCTGCTGATCGAGTCGACGGGCATCGGTGAGCCGATGCCGGTGGCGGCTACGTTCGCGGTGCGCGACGAGCACGGCTTCAGCCTGAGTGATATCGCGCGGCTGGACACGATGGTGACGGTGGTCGACGGCAGCGCGTTCCTTGCCGACTTCGGCTCGACCCTGCGCCTGGCTGAACGCGGCCAGCAGGCCGGGCCGGAGGACGATCGAGGTGTGGTTGATCTGCTGTGCGAGCAGGTGGAGTTCGCCGACGTGATCGTGGTCAGCAAGGTCGACCAGGTGGACGACGAGGTGCTGCAGGACACGCTGGCGGTACTGCGTGGCTTGAACCGGGATGCGAAGCTGCTGCTGTCCAGCTTCGGTGATGTGCCGTTGGCCGAGCTGCTGGATACCGGCCGCTTCGACATGGAGCGTGCGCAACGCGCGCCGGGTTGGGTGAAGGAGCTGCGTGGCGAGCACACACCGGAAACCGAAGAGTACGGCATCGGCAGCTTCGTCTACCGTTCGCGGCGTCCGTTCCACCCCGCGCGATTCGCCCACGCGCTGCAGTCCGGCATGCCCGGCGTGATCCGCAGCAAGGGCTGGTTCTGGCTGGCCAACCGCATGGATTGGGTAGGCGAGTTGAACACCGTGGGTGCGGCGACGCGCACGCAGGCGGCTGGCGTCTGGTATGCCGCGCGCGACCGCGTGCGGGCTGGGCTGGAAGACACCACGCCGTTGTTGCCGCCGACGCCGTTGCCCTACAGCGACCTCGGCTGGGCGCGGCAGCAGGCCGATTGCTGGAGTGCGCCGTTGCCGGGGCTGGAAGAGTTTCCGGATGCAGCCGCGCACACGGCGATGCAGCGGCTGTGGCACCCGTTGTGGGGTGATCGCCGCCAGGAGTTGGTGGTGATTGGTGTGCACATGGATGAGCGTGCGGTGCGCGCGGAGCTGGATGCGTGCCTGCTCAACGACCAGGAGCTGCGGGCGGGGCCGCTGCTGTGGCAGCAGATGCCACAGGCGTTCCCGGTGTGGAAGCGCTGACGGTGCATTGAGGCTCCATGGGTTGCCGGCCAGCGGCCGGCACTACCCCGGGTCGATACGCCATGCGTGGATCTACAAGGCGTCATGCCACTGCCAGCCCTCGGTGCTCACGTGCAGCACCTGGGTCGGCCGCAACGCCTGCAGCAGGTGCCGGTCGTGGCTGACCATTACCAGTGCGCCCGGCCATGCCGCAAGCAGTTCTTCCAGCGCCTGTAATGCACTGAGGTCCAGTGCATTGCCGGGCTCGTCCAGCAGCAACAGTTGGGGCGCGGGATCGGCATACAGCACGCTGGCCAGCGCACCCTTCACCCGCTCGCCATCGCTGAGGCTGCTGGCGGCGCGCTGGATGCGCTGTGCGTCCAGACCCAACAGGGCCAGGCGCGTGCGCAGCTCCCCGGGGTCGGCACTCGGGTTGGCCGCCTGTACGCTATCGAGGATGCTGCGCTCGCCGGACAATCCCAGCAGCTGCTGGTCGAGCAGAGCCAGTGGCGCATGCCGTTGCACGATGCCGCTGCGCGCGGGCAGCTGACCCGCCAGCACCCGCAGCAGGGTCGACTTGCCGCTGCCGTTGTCACCCACCACGGCGATGCGCTGGCCGCGACGGACATCCAGCTGCAATGGGGCATCGCAGCCATGCGGCAGCACCAAGGCTTCGGCTTGCAACAGGCGCGTGCTGCCACGTTCCCCCGCACCGGCAAACAGCGCCAGTTCCGGCGCGGTGTGAACCGCCGAGGCCGCTGCGCGCAGTTGCTCTGCGCTGGCCTGTAGGCGTTCGGCCTGCACCTGTTGTGCGCGGCCGTGGCTGGCCTCGGCGCGCTGCTTCTGCCGGCCAAGCAGGATCGGTGCCTGGTTGGCCTGCTTCGCATCGCGATTGCCGCGTGCCTGGCGTTGCTGCTGGCGCTCGTGCTGTTCGCGAGCGCTGCGTTGCTGCTGCCGGTGCTGCGCACGCGCATGGTCAAGCTGGGCGGCGACGGCTTCACGTTCGGCGGCGCGTGTGTCGGCGTAGTGCCGCCATGCGCCGCCATAGCGATGCAGGCCACGCCCATCGAGTTCGACAATCTGCTGCATGCGGCCCAGCAGTTCGCGATCATGACTGATCACCAGCAGGCCACCGCGCCACTGCTGCAACTGTTCGTACAGCTGTTGGCGATGGCGTGCGTCGAGGTGGTTACTGGGTTCGTCCAGGATCAGCCAGTCGGCACCGCTGGCCCAGGCGCCGGACAGCGCCACCTGCATGGCCTGGCCGCCACTGAGGCGCGCGGCCGGCTGGGCGGGATCGAGGTCGTCGGGAAGCTGCAGCGCACGCCATTGCTGCTGCAGGCGTTCACGCAGATCCCAGCGGTCGCCGATGCAGGCGAAGTCGGCCTCATCGACGCTGCCGGCTTCGATGCGTGCGAGCGCGGACAGCGCTTCACCCACACCGGCCAGTTCACCGACCGTGCCGGCGGGTGGATAACCGGGTGTCGGCAACAGGAACACGCGGCCGCTGCCACGTACCTGGCCGTTGTCGGGCGACAGCCGGCCGGCCAGCAGGCGTGCGAGCACGCTTTTGCCAGCGCCATTGGCACCGACCAGGCCGGTAGCAACCGGTTCGAAGGAAAACGTCAGATCGGAAAACAGCGGGCGGCCGTCGGCCAATCGATACGACACGCGATCGAGCGTGAGGGAATGCGGGGTCATGCGACCTCCATGGATGCCGGGTTCTCCCCTGCGCGCAGGGGCGGGAGAAGTCAGGCCGTCTGTTGCGAAGACGGCGGCATCAATGGCGCATTGGTCGCGAGCCTCTGGGAGGGATGAGGGGAGATTATACCGCCCGCAGGGCATGCGAATTGTAGAGTCGAGCTTGCTCGACTGCTTTTGAGGAGCAGTCGAGCAAGCTCGACTCTACGTGGCACGGCCATCGAGCGCGGATCTACCGGCCTACGGCACGGTTTCCAGGCGCGCGCTGACGAAGTCGATGAATACCCGCAGCTTCGGAAGCACGTGGCGGCCCGACGGCCACAGCAGGTGGAAGATGCCGCAGGAGTGCACATGCTCGTCGAGCACGGTCAGCAGGCGTCCATCGGCCAGTGCATCGCGCACCGAGTGCACCGGCACGAATGCCAGGCCAATATCGCGCAATGCAAGCGCCACCCGCGCTTCGATGGTATTGGCCACCATGTGTACCGGCAGTTCCTGCGGTGTTTCATGGTCGGGCCAGTGGATCGGCCACAGTTCCAGCTTGCCGGTGCTGGGGAAGCGATAGTGCAGCAGCGTGTGCTGCATCAGATCGGCCGGCGTGCGCGGCGTGCCGCGCCGCTGCAGGTACGCCGGCGAGGCGACGATGCGGCGTGGGAACACGCCCAGGCGTCTTGCGTTCATGCGTGAGTCGCTGGGCTCGCCGACGCGCAGCACGGCATCGAAACCCTCCTCGATGACATCGACCAGGCGGTCGCTGAAATCCAGATCGAGGCGGATGTCCGGATACGCGGACATGAACTCGGCCATCAGTGGCAGAGTGAGATCACCCACCAGCGGCAGACCGATGCGCAGCGTGCCACTTGGTGCGGCATGCGGTTGCGCCAGCTCGGTGCGCGCGGCATCGCGCTCGTCGAGGATGCGCCGGCAGCGTGCCAGGAACAGCTGGCCCTCGGCGGTGAGGGTGATGCTGCGCGTGCTGCGGTGGAACAGGCGCACGCCCAGTGCCTGTTCCAGCCGGGCAACGCATTTGCCGGCGGCCGAGGCCGAGATGCCCTGCAGGCGCCCGGTCTCGACGAAGCTGCGGGTGTCGGCCGCGTGCACGAAGGTCTGCAGATTGGCGAGGTTGTCCAGGACTGACATGGGCGTGCGGGCAATGAAAGCGGCAGGGTAGGTCGGCGCGGCTGTAGCGGACGGCTCCGCCATCGCAACACTGTGGTGCGAAGTGGTGTGGAGCCCGTTGCGGCCTTGCAGTTCCGGCCATCATGCCGATTGCGGACTGCACGGTCCATGATGCCCGGAGCGGCAACCGGCTTTTTGCACGAGGGCGTGGTGCCTAACGTGGCGGGCCTCTCCCCACGGATCACCGCGATGAACGCTGTTCCTTCCCTTGCACCTGCGCCGACGCTGCCGTCGGTGCAGCGGCTGCTGCAGCAGGTCCACCCACAGCGCCTGGTCGGTACGGTGGTGCTGGTGCGCGAGCACGGTGTGCTGCGCCACGCCAGCGCGACCGGGCTGGCCGATCGCGAGTCGGCCACGCCGATGCAGCGCGATCAGTTGTTCCGGCTGGCATCGGTCAGCAAGCCGCTGTTGACCACGGTGATCCTGCGCCTGGTAGCCGAAGGCGTGCTGGACCTGGATGCGCCGGTACAGCGCTGGCTGCCGGACTTCCGCCCGGCGCTGGCCGATGGCAGCACGCCGCCGATCAGCCTGCGCCAACTGCTCAGCCATAGCAGCGGGCTGGGTTACCACTTCCTCGAAGCCGATGCGGATGGCCCGTACGCACAGGCCGGCGTCAGCGATGGCATGGATGCGAATCCGCTGACGCTGACCGACAACGTGCATCGCATCGCGCAGGCGCCGCTGTTGTTCGCGCCGGGCAGCCAATGGTTGTACTCGTTGGGCGTGGACGTCGCGGGCGCCGTGGCTGAAGCCGCGACCGGTGAAACGCTGCAGGCATTGTTCGCACGCCTGTTGGCCACGCCGCTGGGCCTGCGCGATACCGCGTTTGCCATCGACGATGCCGCACGGCTGGCCACGCCCTATGTCACCGACGCGCCGCAGCCGCATCGCCTGCAGGAAGGCGAGGTGGTCGCTCCATTCGAGGGCACCGTCGGCATCGAGTACAGCCTCGCCCGTGCTACCGATGCCAGCCGTTTCCCTTCGGCCGGCGCTGGACTGATTGGCAGCGCCGACGAGGTGATGGCGGTGTTGGAGGCCTTGCGCGATGTGCAAGCTTCGAATCTGTTGCCGCCCGCGCTGGTGGCGGAGATGGCCAGCCCGCAGGTGGGCGAGCAGGGGCCGCCGGAACCGGCCGGCTGGGGCTTCGGGTTGGGCTTTGCGGTGCTGCGCGATGCCGCCGCCAGTGGCACACCGCAGAGCGAAGGCACCTGGCGCTGGGGCGGTGCCTACGGCCATAGCTGGTTTGTCGATCCTGCGCGTGGGCTCAGCGTGGTGGCGCTGACCAACACCCTGTACGAAGGCATGGATGGCGCCTTCGTCGATGAACTGCGTGACGCGGTCTACGCCGATCTGGAGGCTGCACGATGAGCGGCCATGCCATTGATGCGGCGAGTCCTGCCGGCGAAGCTACACACCTGCCGTGGGCCGGCCTGCTGGCGCTTGCAGGTGGCGGCTTCATCACCCTGCTGACCGAAACCCTGCCGGCCGGTGTACTGCGGCCGATGGGCGAGAGCCTGGGCGTGAGTGATGCGGCGGTGGGCCAGCTGGTCAGCGTGTACGCGCTGGGATCGGTGATGGCCGCACTGCCGATGACCGCGTTGACCCAGCGCCTGCCGCGACGCCCCTTGTTGCTGGCCGCCATTGCCGGCTTCGTGGTGGTCAACACGCTGACCGCCGTGAGCAGCAGCTATCCGCTGATCCTTGCCGCGCGTTTCCTGGCCGGTGTGAGTGGTGGCCTGCTGTGGTCGCTGGTGGCCGGCTATGCGGCGCGCATGGTGGTGCCGTCGCTGCAGGGCCGGGCAATCGCGGTGGCGATGGTTGGATCGCCGTTGGCGCTGTCGCTGGGCGTACCGGCGGGCACGTTGCTGGGCCAGCAGATCGGCTGGCGCTGGGCGTTCGCGTTGATGAGCGTGCTGGGTGTCGGCCTGCTGGCGTACGCGCGCTGGGCACTGCCGGCGCTACCGGCGGCCGCGGCCGGTCAGCGCACGTCGTTGGGTACGGTGTGGCGCATGCCCGGCGTGCGCAGCGCGCTGGCGGTGATGGTGCTGTACGTGCTGGCGCACAACGTGCTGTACACCTACATCGAACCGCTGGCGGTGGAGGCCGGCGCCGGCCGGTGGCTGGACCGCCTGCTGCTGGCCTTCGGCGTGGCTGCCATCGTTGGTATCGGCATTGCCGGTTGGGGCGTGGACCGTCATCTGCGCACGCTGGTGTGGGCGGCCGTGATCGGTTTCATTCTTCCGGTGTTGGCCCTGCTGTTGTGGCCAGGACAGGCCACACCGCTGCTGCTTGCAACGATCCTGTGGGGCGTGGCGTTCGGGTCGGTTGCGACCCTGTTCCAGACCGCTCTCGCACGCCGTGCCGGTGCTGCCGCCGACCTGGCGCAGTCGATGCTGGTGACCGGCTGGAACCTGGCGATTGCCGCCGGTGGCGTAGCAGGCGGTGTGCTGCTGCAGGCCAGTGGCCCGAGCCAGCTGGGCTGGTTGCCGTTGCTGCTGCTGGCGGTGACCGTGGTGTGGCTGCTGGCACGGCCGAAGGCCTGGGCGTAGGCGCAGACCAGACGTTACCGAGGTGCCGGCCAGCGGCCGGCACTACCGTGGTCCACGCCATCCACGCATGGCGTGGATCCACCGAGCGCAGCGACCCGCGTTTGCTTTTGCTTTTGCTTTCTTCTGTTGATTCCGTGGTGGGACGCCGCCGCAATGTGTCCGTGGCCGGGTGGGTGGGTTGCGCAGGGGCGTGAGCCGCATGGGCCCGAGGCATGCCTCGGGCGGGTTGGGCAGGACGCCCAACCCCGGTCTTGCCGTGTGCGCAGGACAGCGCACACGAGCAGGCGGCGACCGAGCTTACATGGACGTACTTGCAGCGCCCCCTGCGCGACCCATCCACCCGGCCCCAACTGATGGATCCACTGGGCGCGACCCACCACGAGGGGCTCTGCCGTTGGCCGTCCTACTCGATCTCCTCACGCTCGATCGGCACGCTGCGCGGATTCTGCATGTGCTCCCGCGCCGCGCCATAGCGCTGCTGCCGCTTGTGATGGAACACCACGAACTCATCCCGCGGCAGCGGCCGCGAGAACAGCCAACCCTGCGCGAACTCGACCTTCCGGGTATGCAGATACGCCAGCTGTGCCTCGGTCTCCACGCCCTCGGCCACCACCCACAGGCCCAGCTCCTTGGCCATGTCGATGATGTGCGGGGTTACCGGGCTGGTGGCGCTCTCGGTGTCGATCGCATCGATGAATGATTTGTCGATCTTCAACGCGTCCAGCGGCAGCTGTTCCAGGTACTGGAGGCTGGAGAAGCCGACGCCGAAATCGTCAATGGCCACGCTGTGCCCGGCCCGACGCGCCTGCGCCAGCATCGTGCGGGCGCGGTCCAGATCCAGGAAGCCGCGCTCGGTGGCCTCCATCCAGATCTGCTGCGGCAGGATGCCGCTGCCAGCCATGTGCTTGGAGATCATCTTCAGCGCACGGCCGCTGCTGATATCTTCGGCGGCCAGGTTGATCGCGATGTGCGCGCTGCGGTCGGCCACCAGCAGTTCACGCATGTCGCGCACCACGTTCTCGATCACCAGATCGGTGACCGCGCCGATCATGCCGGCCTCTTCGGCCAGCGGAATGAACAGGTCCGGCCGCACCTGGGTGCCATCCGGGCGCTGCCAGCGCACCAGCGCTTCGGCGCCGACGCAGATGCCGGTATCCAGCTCGATGATCGGCTGGTAGTGCAGGTACAGCTCGCGGCGGCGGATCGCTGTGGCCAGCTCGCCGCGCAGGGACAGGCGGCGGCGCGACAGCCAGATCACCAGGCCGGCACCGGCAGCGGCCAGCAGAACGCCGATCGGCACGAACAGCCACGCCTGCTGGCGGAAGGTCGCGGCAAGCGCGGTACGCGGCATGGTCGCGATCGCCAACCACTCTTCGTTGCGGGCGGTGGCATACAGGGTGTGGTGGTCCAGGCCTTCATCGGGGGCGCGCAGCAGGGTCTCCAGCAATGCCGGATCCATGCCGTCCTGCCTGGCCAGGAGACGCCCATCGGGGCTGGCCAGGGCAAGGCGCACGTTCGGGTCGGCGATGACATCGACGAAGCGGCGCGGATCGACCAGCACGTCGTAGTTGCCGTACAGGAACGACAGGACCTGGCGCCGTCCGCTGGCCTCGGGGCGCACATCCACGGCGATGCCGGCGCCATCACTGGTGACGTGGTCGGCCTTGGGCTGGTTGACGTCGGACAGGAACGGCCCCCACGACGTACAGCGCAGCTTGCCACCCTCGAAGTAGCCCATCTGGTCGACCGACGGCGAGGTCATCACCAGCGTCTGCATGCGCCGGATATGCTCGGGCCCGCAGGCGTCGTGGGCGCCGACCTCGGCCGACTGCAGTGCCGCCAGCGCTTCCTGGTAGGACTGGTCGGCGCGGCGCAGCGCGCGACCGGCGATGTCGCGCAGCCGCTGCTGCTCGACGCTGACTGCACGGTCCCAGGTGGCATAGGCCATCACCGCGATCGGCACGGCCGCGGCCAGCAGCGCCAGCGCGGTGCCACCAATGATCACGCGCAGCCGACTCAAGGCCGGAGCTCCAGCGGGGCGGGCAGGGCAGGGCACATGGTCGGGCCGATCCTTGGGCAGGTGCGGCTATCTGAGCATGACGCCGGGCCGGGCGGAATGGGACGAATCCGGTATTCGGTCACAATGTGATGAAAGCGACCATGATTGACGCAATCGGGCCGTCCAGCGCTGGCGCTCCGGGCCGGGGAGGACTAACGTCGAACGCTTCGCCCGCCCCAGTGCACGCCCATGACCGAGCCCGCAACGCCCCCCGAGCACCTGCGCCGCAGCCTGTCCAACCGCCACCTGCAGTTGATCGCCATCGGCGGTGCCATCGGCACCGGCCTGTTCATGGGCTCGGGCAAGACCATCAGCCTGGCCGGCCCGTCCATCGTCTTCGTCTACCTGATCATCGGCGCGATGCTGTTCTTCGTGATGCGCGCGATGGGCGAGCTGCTGCTGTCCAACCTGCAGTACAAATCCTTCATCGACTTTTCCACCGACCTGCTTGGTCCCTGGGCCGGCTTCTTCTGTGGATGGACGTACTGGTTCTGCTGGATCGTCACCGCCATCGCCGATGTGATCGCCATCGCCGCCTATGCGCAGTTCTGGTTCCCTGGGCTGGATGCCTGGATACCGGCACTGGCCTGCGTGCTGCTGTTGCTGGCACTGAACCTGGTGACGGTGAAGCTGTTCGGCGAGATGGAATTCTGGTTCGCGCTGATCAAGATCGTGGCGATCTGTGCACTGATCATCACCGGCGCCGGGCTGGTGGCGTGGGGCTTCACCTCGCCCAGTGGCCACACCGCGTCGTTGTCGAACCTGTGGAATGACGGCGGCATGTTCCCGATGGGCCTGGTCGGCTTCTTCGCCGGTTTCCAGATCGCGGTGTTCGCTTTCGTCGGCATCGAGCTGGTGGGTACCACCGCCGCTGAAACCGCAGACCCCGAGCGCAACCTGCCCAAGGCGATCAACTCGATCCCGGTGCGCATCATCATCTTCTACGTGCTGGCGCTGATCGCGATCATGGCGGTCACCCCGTGGCGCCAGGTGGTGCCGGACAAGAGCCCGTTCGTGCAGCTGTTCGTGCTGGCCGGCATTCCCGCCGCGGCCAGCCTGATCAACTTCGTGGTGCTGACCTCGGCCACGTCCTCGGCCAACAGCGGCATCTTCTCCACCAGCCGCATGCTGTACGGTCTGGCCGAAGAGGGCCACGCACCGCGCGGGTTGTCGAAGTTGTCACGCGCTGCAGTGCCCGCCCGTGGCCTGCTGTTCTCGTGCCTGTGCCTGCTGGGCGGCACGTTGCTGATCTACCTGATCCCGAACCTGGTGACCGCCTTCACCCTGGTGACGACGCTGGCCACCGTGCTCTTCATCTTCGTCTGGTCGCTGATCCTGGTGGCCTACATGGCCTACCGCCGCCGCTACCCGGAACGCCACGCTGCCTCGATCTTCAAGATGCCCGGCGGCGTCGCCATGTGCTGGGCCTGCCTGGTGTTCTTCGCCGCCGTGCTGGTGCTGCTGAGCCTGCAGGCCGACACCCGCCAGGCGCTGGTCGCCAGCCCGGTGTGGTTCGTGCTGTTGGGCGTGGGGTACTGGGTGCGTCGGAGGACCGCGAAGTAATCCAGCATTTGCGTTCCATCGATTGATCCAGAGATCTCTCCGGAGTGGGGTCAGAGGCCGTTGCGCAGCAACGGGATCCGACCCCCGCAGGAAATCGGCCGTTGCCGTTGCTGTTGAGGTTGCCGGCCAGCGGCCGGCACTACCACGGGTGCAGGGCGCAGCCCTGCCGACCCCCATTCACCCAACATTAGCGGGCGCGGCCGGATGATCCGGCCGCCATGTCCTGTCGCCCTCTCCTGCTTGCGCTGTTGCTGCTGCCCAGCCTGTGGCCCGGGCTGGCCGCCGCGCGCACCGTCTACCGCTGCGTGCAGGGCAACACCGTCAGCCTGGCCACCGCACCGGAGCCGGGCTCGCGCTGTACCGCGAAGGAGATCGACGACAACGCCATCCAGACCCCGAATCTGTGGGGCAACATGGGCGTGTTCAGCGGCGTGCTGTACGAGCGCGAGCAGGATGGCGCGCTGGTCTACTCCACCCGCAACCTGCCCGGCTCGCGGGTGTTCCTGAAGTTCACCATGGCCACGCCGCCGGGTGAGCCTGCCCACGAAGGCCTGGGCAAGGTGGGCAAGCCGCAGCTGGCGCAGCATGCCAAACAGTTCAAGGCCGCCGCCAAGGCCACCGGCGTGGATGATGCGTGGCTGCGCGCGATCGCCCATGCCGAAAGCAACTTCGATGCGCTGGCGGTGTCCAGCAAGGGCGCACAGGGCGTGATGCAGTTGATGCCGGACACCGCGCAGGAGTACGGGGTGAATGATCCGTTCTCGCCGCAGCAGTCGATCGATGGCGGCGCCCGCTACATGCGCGCGTTGCTGCGTCGCTACAACGGTGATCGGCCGCTGGCAGCGGCCGCCTACAACGCCGGCATCGGCGCGGTCACCCGCTACAAGGGCGTGCCGCCCTATGCCGAAACCCTGGCCTACGTGGACAAGGTGATGGCCCTGTACGCACGCTACCGCGAGGCGATGGGCATCCGTACCGAGGTGCCGGCGCGCTAGGCGGGTGGTGCTGCACGCACGTGGTTCTACATGGGAGCTTGCTCAGCGCGAGGTGGAGGTGCTGACCAGTTCGTAGCGTTCGATGCGGCCCAGGCGGGCAACCTCGGCCTGCACGTCGGCGCGCTGCTTCAGCGCACGCCAGGCCGCATCGATCTTCACGTCACCGGGCAGCGACGGATAGGTGCGCATGTCCTGCAGGCTGGCCAGCGTTTCACCGCGTTCAACGGGTGAGCGCAACTGTTCGATCAGCACGGCAGCTGCGCCGTCGAGATTGCCCTCGTCCAGCAGCATCTCGCGCTGGAACAGGCGCGCGTCATCGCCCTGGGCCAGGATCGCTGCACGCGCGGCCTGTTCGGCCTTGGCATCGCCACGTTCACGGGCGGCAACGAACTGCAGCAGTGCCTGGGCCGCCTTGCCGTAACCGGCCAGGCCCGGCATGTCATTCACTGCCGTGGCGGCATCCTGCATGCGGCCCAGCGAACTGAACACGAAGCCGACGTTGAACTGGTGCTCGGCACCATCGGGGCCCAGTGCACCGATGCGTGCGGCCAGCTTGGCTGCCGCCAGCGCATCCTCGTTGCGGCCCAGCCGGCGCAGCGCGGTGAGCCGGCTGTTGAGCAGCCATGCCACCCATTCGGCTTCTGCCGCCGAAGGCGCCTCGCCTTCGGCGGCCGCAGCGGCCATGCCATCGGTCAGCGCCAGCACTTCCTCGTTGCGGTCCAGCATCAGCAGCGTGCTGCTGAACTCGGCCATGCGCGCGTCCAGCGCCCGGTCGAGCAGGCCGGAAACCCGCAGTTCGTCGAGGTGCTTCTGTGCAGCCTGCACGGGATCAAAGCGCGGGTTGGCGCGGTCGACATAGGGATCGAAGCGCTTGTCACTGCGCAGCCGGATGATTTCGGCGGGCGCGGAGATGCGGGCCAGGGTCGCGGGGATGGCCTCGCCACGGCCGTTGTCGGCCTGCAGCGTGGCCAGTGCCAGCCACAGTCCGGTGGGTTCCAGACCGCCGCTCTTCCAGCCGTTGTCGAACAGTGCCTGCAGCAGTTCCATACGCTGCTGCGGCTGGTCCCGCAGGCGGAACTGCAGGTAGTTGATCGCGTGGTGGTCCACCGGCAACGGCGCATCGGCATGCTTCAGCGCCTGCACCAGGTGCTTGGTGGCAGGCGCCGGTTGGTTCTCGGACAGTTCCACCGAGACCAGGGTCAGCAGGATCTGCGCATCGTCCGGCAGTGCCTCCTGCGCGCGCTGCAGATAGCGGCGAGCCTGGTCCGGCTTCTTCTGCACCATCGCGGTCCAGCCGGCCACCTGTGCGGCGCGGCCGCGATGTTCAGCATCGAAGTCATCCAGCATCGGATCTTCCATCAGCCGTTCCATCGCGATGAGTGCGCCCAGCGTGTTGCCACTGCGTGACTGCTGGATCGCCTCATCCCATCGCGTGGCATAGGCCTGGTGCATCGCATCGGCGGTGACTGACGGCTTCTGTGGTGCCACCGAGATCGAGGCGGAGGCCGGCGTGCTGGCCAGTGTGGCCACCAGCAGGGCGGCGAGGGGGAAGATGCGGGGCATGGAGGATCTCCATCCGTGGGAAGAGCATTGAACCCGCTGTAGCCAGGGAGAACAAGCGCGACGCATGGAACTCTGGTATCCGGCAGTACGTTTGGCCGTGGCGGATCCTGCGTTCAGCGTCTATTGTCGGTGCCTCTTCAGACAGCAGGCAGGCAGCGCAGCACGATGGCACGGTGGCAATGGATGGCGGCAGGCGTAGCGTTGGCGACCGTAGTGGCACTGGCCGCGACCTGGTGGGAGACGCCGCTGCATACGCCGGCTGAACCGGCAGGTCCGGTTCCAACGCCGCTGGCGTGGACCGCGCAGATCGAGCCGCTGGCCGGCGATGGCCACCCGGGTGACCGCGATGGCGCGTCCGCGCAGGCGCGTTTCGCCGATCCGTACGCGTTGCTGCGCAGTGCCGATGGCAGCGTCTATTTCACCGATGCCGGTGACAACAACCGGATCCGTCGCCGACTTCCCGATGGCCGCGTTGAAACGGTGGCCGGGCAGGGCGAGGGGCGTATCGATGGCCCGGCACTGCAGGCCAGTTTCAATACGCCCTCGGGCATCGCCGCCGATGCGCAGGGCAACCTGTATGTGGCCGACACCGGCAACCACGCGATCCGCCGTATCGGCACCGATGGCCAGGTGACCACGCTGGCCGGTGGCGAACAGGGCTACGCCGATGGCCCTGCCGCGCAGGCCCGCTTCGATGCGCCGATGGGCATCGCAGTGGATGCGCAGGGCCAGGTCTACGTGGCCGATACGTTCAACGATCGCATCCGGGTGATCGGTACCGATGGCAGCGTGCGCACCCTGGCCGGTGGCGATCGGCCAGGCTTTGCCGACGGCGTGGGTGCCGCCGCGCGTTTTGATACGCCGGTGGCGCTGGCCTTCGATGCACACGGTGCGCTGCTGGTGGCCGACCTGTTCAACAACGCGGTTCGCCGGGTGGCGGCCGATGGCACGGTCAGCACCGTTGTCGCCGCCGGTGGCGTGATCAATGGGCCGCTGTCACTGGCCACCACCCACGACGGCGTGCTGTACGTGGGTGACCTTGATGGCCGCATCGTGCAGGTAACACCGCAGGGCCACCAGATCGCGCTGGTGGGCAACGGCCGCCTGCCACGCCTGGCCCGCCCCAGTGGGTTGGCGATGGATGCCGATGGCAGCGTGCTGGTCGCCGATTCCGCCAGCTATCGCCTGCACCGCCTGCGCCCGCTGCCGGTGGGTGACCTGCCGGCACCGGCGCTGGTCGGGCCCGCTGCCGATGCAGCATTGCCGGACACCGGTGGGCGCTGGCCATTGGCACCCCAGGATGGCTGGCATGAAGTGGTCGGCACGCTGGGCGAGGTGCGCGGCAACTTCAAGGGCGAGAGCCGCCACCACCTGCACGGCGGTTTCGATGTGCGCGGCGATGTCGGCCAGACCGTGCTGGCGATCGCCGATGGCAAGATCAGCAGCCCGGTAGCGGCGTGGAGCCTGGGTGGGCAGGCCGAGGGCCTGGCCGTGGACCGTCTCAAGTACATCCACATGCGGGTCGGCCGCACCCCGCGCGACCAGCCGTTCGATGCGCGCTGGCAGGCGCTGTACGACGAGCAGGGCAAGCTGGAGCGGATGCGCGTGCGTCGCGGCACGCGCATCCACGTCGGCGATCGCCTGGGCAGCATCAACAACCAGGCGCACGTGCACCTGGCGGTGGGCACCGGCGGCTTCGAAACCAACGCCGTGGCGCTGGGCTTCCACAACTACGCCGACCACTTCGCACCGCGCATCACCGATGTGGCGCTGCTGGACGACAACGACCAACCGCTGGCGGCCGGCAGCGACGGCGTGGTGATGCTGGCGCGGCAGGGCCGCGGCGTGCAGATCGTGGTCGAGGCCTGGGACCAGGTCGACAACAACCTGCCGCGCCGCCGCCTGGGCATGTACCAGGTGGGCTACCAGATCCTTGATGCTGCCGGGCAGCCGCTGCAGGGCTACGAGCAACCGCGCTGGAACATCGTGTTCAACCGCATGCCGCCGCAGAACGAAGCGGTGCGCGTGGCCTACGCGCCGGACAGCGGCATCACCGTGCATGGCAGCGCGGTGACCCGTTTCCGCTACCTGGCCACCAACACCGTGCGTGACGGCCTGATGGAAACCGGGCGCTGGCAGCCGGCGGCATTGCCACCGGGCGAGTACACCGTGCGCGCCAGCGTGCGCGACTACAGCGGCAACGAAGGCGTGGGCCCGCGCGAGATCAGAGTACGGTTGCTGCCATAGCCGCAGCCGGGGCGCCGCAGCGTTCGCGCTCGGCGTCCATGTCTTCCAGCGGCCGCACCTCGATGCTGCCGAAGCGTGCCCACGGGAAATCGCGGGCGATGCGCATGGCTTCGTCGCGGTCGCGGGCGACGATCAGGTTGAAGCCGGCCAGCAGTTCGCGGGTTTCCGCGAACGGGCCATCCAATACACGGCTGTGGCCATCACGCACGCGCAGGGTCTGCGCGGTGTCGACTGGCTGCAGCTTCTGCGCGGCCAGCAGCGTGCCTTCCGCCTGCAGTCTGTCGGCGTGGGCGAGGCAGTCGCGCATCAGCGCGTTGAATTCTTCGGTGGGCAGGGCCTGCAGCAGGGCAGGCTCGATGTAGATCAGAAGCAGGTACTGCTGCATGGCACGGTCCTGGCGGGGGCGGGGTGTCCATGATGGCGCAGGTTTGCCTGCCGGCATGCTGCAGCGCGGGAGGCCGCCTGCGGCGGGCGATCGGCGAACGGCGGAGCCCCTCCGTGGTGGGGTGGGTTGGTCGCTGAAAGCTGGGTTTCAGAGGGTGGGTCGGGCGGGTGGGATTGGCGGGGACGCCGTGAATCCGTCCCTGGAGGCTTAGCCGCGCCATCCATGGCGCGGATACCCCGCCAATCCCACCCGCCCGACCCCTGACAGATTCCGGTCGCCGAACCACCACGGGAAATCAACAACAAGAGCGAAAGCGGGTCGCTCCGCTCGCAAAGCCGAGGCCGCCAGCCAACCGCCGTTGCTGTTGCTTTTGCTTTTGCTTTTGCTTTTTTTCTTGATCTTCCCGTGGTGGAACGGAGACAGGAACTTGTCCAAGGCCGGGTGGGTAGGCGGGGCGGGGGTGTCCGCGGCATGGATGCCGCGGCCAAGCCCCCAGGGACGGGTTTACGGCGTCCCCCGACCCGCCTACCCACCCGGCCAAACCCATGAACCCGAGCTTTTCAGCGACCAACCCAACCCACCACGGAGGGGCTCCGCCGTTCGCCGACTCCCGCCGAAGGCGCGCTTTCCACGGAAGAAATAATTTTCAGAAGACGTGTCGATTCCCAGCCCCCTGGTTCGTTGTACCCAGTGAAGGGCACGCACCACGCGTCCCCACGGGAGACCGCAATGAAAGTGATGGTGATCGTGAAGGCCAACGCCGACTCCGAAGCCGGCCGCATGCCCAGCGAACAGGAACTGTCCGAAATGGGCGCCTTCAACGAACAACTCGTGGCCGCCGGCATCATGCTGGCCGGTGAAGGCCTGCATGCCACCCAGCGCGGACGTCGCATTCATTTCGGCGGCGGCGCGCCGAAGGTCGAGGCCGGTCCGTTTGGCCCCGCCAGCGAACAGATCGCCGGTTTCTGGCTGTGGGACGTGCGCTCGCTGGACGAGGCCGTTGAATGGGCCAGCCGCGCGCCGTTCAACAGTGGCGGCACGCTGGAGCTGCGCCCGCTGATTTCCGCCGAAGACTTCGGTGAAGCCTTCACCCCCGAATTACAGCAGCAGGAACAGCGTCTGCGTGCACAGCTGGAAGGTTGACCCGATTCATTTCCCCCGCCGGGCATGGCCCGGCGCCACCCCCCTGAAACCCACGACGGAGCATTGCCATGAAATTGATTCCCTTCCTCGGCTTCAGCGGCCAGGCCCATGAGGCGATGGCGTTCTACGCCAAGGCACTCGGTGGCCAGGTCACCTCGGAAATGAAATACCGCGACATGCCGCCCTCCGATGGCTCGCCGGGCTGCAACGAGATGCCGCCGGAAACCCTGGACCACGTCGCGCACAGCCAGCTGGAAATCGGCAGCGCCATCGTGATGGCGGCCGACGGTCCCGGCGGTGGCGAGGGTGGCTCGACCACCATCAATGTCGACGTCGACAGCATCGAAGAAGCCGAACGCGTGTTCGCCGCGCTGGCCGACGGTGGCCAGGTGCAGATGCCGATCGCCGAAACGTTCTGGGCGCACCGCTGGGGCATGCTGATCGATCGCTACGGCAAGCCGTGGATGGTCAACTGCATGAAGCAGCCCTGATTCTTCTTTCTTCCATTCACAAGGAGCTTCACCGATGAGTGCACCGCAACCGCAGATGATCTTCGTCAACCTGCCCGTGCAGGATCTGAACGCGTCCAAGGCCTTCTTCGCCGCGTTGGGCTACAGCTTCAACCCGACCTTCACCAATGACGATGCGGCCTGCATGGTGATCAGCGAGAGCATCTTCGTGATGCTGCTGACCCAGCCGTTCTTCAAGCAGTTCACCAACAAGGCGATCGCCGATGCACGCAGCCAGACCGAGGTGATCACCTGCCTTTCGGCCGACAGCCGCAAGGCGGTGGACGTGATGGTGGACAAGGCACTGGCGGCCGGCGCCAGCGAACCGCAGCCGGCGCGCGACTACGGCTTCATGTACCAGCGCGGCTTCCAGGACCTGGACGGTCATCTCTGGGAAATCGCACACATGGACGGCGAGCCGGGCTGACGGTCGCCGCAGGGAGACACCTCATGGCTTACGTGGATGCTTACGTGCTGCCGTGCCCGCAGGACAAGGTGGCGGCCTACCGCCGCCTTGCCCGCAAGGCCGGCGCGGTGTGGAAGGACCATGGCGCGCTGCAGTACATGGAGTGCGTGGCGGACGACGTGGAGCCGGGCAAGAGCACCTCGTTCCCGCGCGCGGTCAAGGCAAAACCGGGCGAAACGGTGATCGTCGCCTTCGTGGTGTTCCGTTCGCGCGCGGCGCGCGACCGTATCAACGCGAAAGTGATGGCGGACCCGCGGCTGGCGTCGCTGGGCCCGAAGGACATGCCGTTCGACACCAGGCGCATGTTCTGGGGCGGCTTCAGGCCCATTGTCGAAGCGTGAGCCACGGCGCTTGTGCGGGCCACGCGTGCGTGCTGTGATCGGCGCATGCTTGATCCCGCACTGACGCAGCGTCTGGAAACCCTCTGGCGGATGGAGTCGCCGGTGTTGATCGCGCGCCTGGCGCGGCTGCTCGGGGGCGATGTCGGCCGCGCCGAGGAGCTGGCCCAGGACACCTGGCTGGCCGCGCTGGAGCGCTGGCCGGAGCAGGGCATCCCGGACAACCCCGGAGCCTGGCTGATGACCACTGCGCGCAACCGTGCCATTGATGTGCTGCGCCAGCACCAGCGGGTGGCGCAGCAGCATGCGCAGTGGGGCGAGGAACTGCATCCGGCACCCTTGCCAGCACCGGACGACAGCCAGGCGCTGGAAGATGATCTGGGTGACGACCTGCTGCGGCTGATGTTCGTGGCCTGCCATCCGGTGCTGCCGGCCGATGCACGGGTGGCATTGACCCTGCGCCTGCTCGGTGGCCTGACCACTGTCGAGATCGCGCGCGCCTTCCTGCAGCCCGAGCCGACCATCGCCCAGCGCATCGTGCGCGCCAAGCGCACCTTGGCGCAGAAGCAGGTGCCCTACGAGGTCCCGCGTGCTGACGCGATGCCCGAGCGGCTGACTTCGGTGCTGGAGGCGATCTACCTGGTGTTCAACGAAGGCTATGCGGCCAGTGCCGGTGATGACTGGATGCGTCCGGCGCTGTGCGAGGAGGCATTGCGGCTCGCGCGCATCCTGGCGCACCGGCTGCCGGTGCCGCCGGTGCTGGGCCTGCTGGCGCTGATGGAGCTGCAGGCCTCGCGTGCCGCGGCACGGACCGATACGCAGGGCGTGCCGGTACTGCTGGACCAGCAGAACCGCGCGCGCTGGGACTGGCTGCAGATTGAACGCGGGCAGCAGGTGCTGGCGCGCGCGCTGGCCGCCGGTGGCGCTGATGATCCCTATGTACTGCAGGCGCGTATCGCAGCGTGCCATGCAGCGGCGCGCCGCCCCGAGGATACCGACTGGCCGCGCATCGCAGCGCTCTATACGCAGCTGCTGCAGGTGCAGCCTTCGCCAGTTGTCGCATTGAACCGCGTGGTGGCGATACTGCGCAGCGACGGTGCCTTCGCGGCGTGGGCGCAGCTGCAGCCGTTGCTGGTGGACGCGCGACTGCGCGAGTACGCGCCGCTGCAGGTGGTGCGCGGGGAGCTACTACAGGCGCTGGGGCGCGACCTGGACGCACGTCACGCTTTTGCGGAAGCCGCCAGACTCAGCCAGAACCAGGCAGAGCGGGGCCTGCTGCGGCAACGGGCCGGCCTGCCTCCCACGGAGTGACCTCGACGAAGGCAGCACTTGTCGGCGGGCCCGCGAGCCGTTATGTTTCGCGCCCAGCGGACGCGTCAGCGTCCACTTTCCATGCGTATTGACCGAGGAGCGGTTGGATGTATTCAAGGACGAAGAGCGCATCGCGCGCTTTTGCGCGCCTGCTTGCCTGTGCCCTGTGCCTGGCCGTATGGCCGATGGCCGTGCAGGCGGCAGACAAATCACAGCAGGCCTATTGGGCCGGGTTTGCCTATACCGCTGATGCCGCTGCCGTGCAGGCGACCACGCCGCATGCGCACGCCGTGCTGGAAAAGCGTGGCTTGATCCCGCTCAACCAGACCCTGGGGCAGGGGCTCAAGCGTCGCCCGCCGGCCAATCTGGAACTTATAGACCAGCCGGTGGCGATGCTCGACGGCACCACCAGTGCGACAGTGCTGGCCGCGGCACTGGACCGCGAACTGGTCTCGGTCGAGCCGATCGGCGACCAGTACAAGGTGCTGGTGGAAGTGGCGCTGCAGGCGCTGTTCTTCGATTTCCGCGAGCGCCAGGTGATCGCGTCCTATCCGCTTACCCTGCAGCGCATCGACGTGCAGGATTACCGGCCGGACAACGACGATATCGACGCGATCGTCGCCGATCTCCTGTATGGCAGCGCCGATACCAGCCTGTCGCAGGTGCTGGCTGCCAGCCTCGCCCAGGCCCGGCTGCCCGATGCCGCCGTGCGTCGCCTGCAGGTCGGTGGCGTAACCCTGTCCGACGCGGTCCGCGCCAAGCTGCCCGACCCGAAGTGGGAAGCCCCGCTGCGCGCCACGCTGGCCCATGAGCTGTCCAAGACGCTGTCGTCCAATACCGGCGTCGGCCTGCTGCCGCCGGCCTCGGGCCAGGCGATCGGTGGTGCGATGGCGGCGCGCTTTGCCGACGGCAAGGTCTACCAGCTGAAGATTCCCGAGCCGGACTACGTCATCAACCTGCAGGTGGATGCGCTGAAGAACGGCGTGATCGAAGAAACCCCGGCGATGAAGACGATGCTGTTCGGCGCGTTCTTCACCGCCAAGGTGACCGAGCCGTTCTCCGGCAAGGTCTATTTCGAACAGCCGCTGCGCAAGGGTGCCACCAAGGTGGTGCCGGTCACGCAGTGGCAGGTCGACCAGTGGTCGGCCAGCTACGAAACCCTGCTGGCCGGCTTCGACGCCTTCGCCGGCGCCGCCGCCAAGCGCGCCGATTCGCGCGGCTGGCTGGACGAACAGAAGCCGGGCGGCCGCCCGTTGCAACAGCAGACCCAAGCCCTCCAGGAGTTGATCAAGTCATGTCGTTGATGCGTACCATCCTGCTCATCCTCATCGCCCTGGTGGTGGCCTCCCCGGTCGCTGCACAGACCGCCAGTTCGCGCGGTACCGGTTCGGCCAGCTACGGCCTGCGCCTGAGTGCCGACACCCGCGCCCAGGCCCTGAACAAGGCCAAGGTCAATGCACTGGAGGCGTACATCGCCGAAACCGGTGCGGCCAAGCTGCGCCTGTTCGAAGCGCGTCGCGCCGAGTTCATCGGCGAGATCGACCGCTACGTGCTCAGCGCCGTGCAGCTGTCGGACACCGAAGACAAGAAGGCCAAGACCTACACCGTCACCGTCCGCGCCGAGATCAACACCACACTGCTGCAGACCAAGCTGGATGCCGGCTCGGCCGTGGCCGGTGCCACCGCCGCCCAGCGTTCGCTGCTGACCTTCCTGTTCATGGCGCGCTCGCAGGACACCGTGCAGTCGTTCCAGGACAAGGAATACCGCCGCGTCGACGCCAGCAGCAGCTACAGCGAGAATACCCGTGAAGGCGACAGCTTCCGCGGCAACTCGGTCAGCACCAACGGCAGCATCAACCAGAACGGTTCGATGTCGGTCACCAGCGGCGGCAGCACCACCCAGCGCAGCGACAACATCAGCTGGAAGGTGGCCAACGCCGCCGAAGTGAACACCGCGATGACCGGCGCCTTCAGCGCCGCCGGCTACGAAGTGGTTGAAGCCGAATACGTGGAAGGCGAATCGCGCGGTCTGCTCAGCATCGAGCGTATCCGCAAGGACTTCAGCACCGGCAACGACCTGGCCCCGGCCACCCTGCGTGATACCGCCAACGGCATCCGCGCGGCCAACATCCCGTACATCGCCGTCGGCACCCTCGACGTCGGCATGCGCGACCGTGACCCGGCCAGCGGCAACACCCGCGTGTTCGTCACCGTCACCGGCAAGGTGCTGGATGTGACTGGTCGCTTCCCGCGCACCGTGTCGTCGGTGGGCCCGGTGCAGTTCTCCGGTACCGGCCCGAATGAAACCGTCGCCCGTACCAACGCGCTGCAGCTGGCGGCTGAAAAGGCTGCCCAGCAGATGATCAACGAACTGAACGTCAAGGCAGTTCGTTGATCCGCCACCCCGGTGGGTGCCGAGCTCGCTCGGCATCGCCCTGGGGTTACCGATTTCCCACGTGCCGCTTCGCGGCCGTCTCTCCCAAAAGGACACTCACATGATCCGCAATACCGCTCTTGTCGTGGCCATCGCTGCCGCCACCCTGTCGATGCCGGCCCACGCTGGCCTGGGCAAGCTGAAGGACCTGGCTGGCGCCGCTACCGGCACCTCCAGCAGCAGCGCCTCCAGCGCCGCCGCTCCGGACGAAGCCGCGCAGGAAGCGCTGGTGCGTCGTTTCGTCAGCTCGCAGTCGCACTCGCTGCAGGCCCAGACCTCGTTTGCCCGCGCCTTCGGCCTGGCCGAGCAGGTGCAGCTGCTGGAAGCCGAGCGCCAGGCGCTGTCGTCGGGTTCGGTCAGCGTCGATGCGATGAAGAAGTCGGTGTCGGTCAGTGAAGCTGCGCAGGCGGCGATCAACGAGCGCCAGGCCGCACAGCCGGAACTGAACGCTGAATCCAAGCAGCACTACGCCGAAGGCCTGGTCTCGCTGCTGTCCTCGGCGGCCGAAGCACAGAAGCTGGGCGGCGAAGCCAGCAACTTCACCGCCGGCATGAAGAACCTGGGCGCGACCCAGCTGGCCACCGTCGGCCGCAAGCTGGCAGCAGGTGCATGGGTGGCCAAGGAATCGCCGGGCTTCATCCAGGGCCTGTACGGTTCGACCAAGTCGGCCGTGACCTTCGCCAAGAAGAGCAAGGTGAAGGTGCCGTCCAACGCCGATTCGATGCTCGACACGCTCTGATCCGAGGCGAATCTCCATGCGTATGACCTACCGTTTGATCGGCCTGGGCCTGGCTGCCACGCTGCTTGCAGCCTGTGGCAAGCAGGACACCCCGGCCGCCGCGCCCGCCAAGGACAAGGCAACCAGTGCACTGGCCAGCAATGCGCCAGTGGAAGCAGCGCCCCTGCGTGGCACGCCGGATTTCGGCGGCACCACCCAGGTCGCGCGCGAAGCCGACGGCATCGGCAGCACCCCGGAACTGGCGGTGCTGGCGGCATTGCAGTCGGCGGTGGCGCAGGTCAACGGCGTACGCGTGGCCAGCCAGATGCAGAGCCTGCGTGCAGGCCTGCATGTGGATGTGGATGACGAACACGTCGGCGATATCCGCGCCGACGCGTTCACCCAGCAGATGATCGCCGGCTCGCAGGGCGCGGTGCTGGGCTATGAAATCCTGTCGCAGGATGAAGTGCGGCAGCTGGACGAGGAAACCATCGCCCGCGTGCGCGCCAGCGACGAAGGCTGGAGCTTCAAGGGCTCGGCGTCGGCCAGTGCCTCCGGCGAAGCCTCGGCCAAGAGCGGTTCGGCCTCGGCCAGCGTCAGGGAAAGCTACGACGAGAAGGTCAGCGTCGATGCCAAGCGTGGCGCCAGTTCGTTCGATTCCGACGTGACCCATCGCAGCATGCGCAGCTACTGGAAGGTGCGCGTGCGCGCACAGATCGCCCAGTACCGCGCGCCGGACGAGCAGGGCAAGCCGAAGATCGTGGTTGCCCTGCCGCGCACCAAGGCCGGCAGCTACGCCGTCGGAGACGGCCGCGTGGATGCCGATGAAGTGGCCGATGCGATCCGCGCACGGCTGTCCGACACGCTGACCCAGACCCAGCGCTTCATCGTGCTGGACCGCGAGTTCGGCGACGAACTGCAGGCCGAGATCGACCACATCAACAGCGGCAACGTGCGCCTGCAGGACACCGCACGCGTCGGCCAGCAGCTGGCGACCGACCTGATCCTGATCCCGACCATCGAACGCTTCGAGTACCCGCGCAGCGTGCGCAACCTGCGCATGTCCGACCGCCAGGTGATCTCGTACTCCGGTGGCGGCCGCATTACCCTGCGCCTGATCAACGCCACCACCGGCCAGGTGGTGATGTCCGACAGCTTCGATCACCAGCTGGCCTCTACCGGCCCGAGCACCCTGCCGCGCGTGGTCAATGGCCGCAACATGGCCGCGGCGATGATGGAATCGCTGTCCGGCCAGATCGGTACCACCATCGTCACCACGCTGTTCCCGGTGTCGGTGGTTTCGGTGGACGGAGACCAGGTGGTGCTGAGCCAGGGCGGTGACACCGTGCAGGCCGGCCAGCGCTGGCAGGCCGTGCGCCTGGGCGAAGAACTGAAGGACCCGCAGACCGGCCGCTCGCTGGGCCGCAGCGAACACCCGTGCTGCACCATCCGCATCGACCGCGTGGCTGCACAGACCTCGTACGGCACCATCGAAGACGGCGTCGACGCCATGCGCGGCGGCTTCCGTCCGGGCCAGATTGAACTGCGCCAGAAGCTGGGCAGCAAGCCGGCTGCCGCCGCTGCTGGCGCAACGGCCTCGGCTGCACCGGCCGCCGCCGCGCGCCCGGCGGCCAAGCCGAAGCCCAAGCCCGCTGCCGCCCCGGCCGAAGACCCGAACTGGTAACACGCCAAGGCAGCACACAGATGGGGTCAGAGCCCTTTCCCACCGGGAAAGGGAACTGACCCCTTCTTGTTTCCGTCCGTGTCGACCAAGGTCGACACCTACCAACAGCGGTGTGTCGACCAAGGTCGACACCCACCAACAGCAGCAGAAATCTGTCGAAGGCGGGGTGGGTCCGGTTGCGGGGGTGTAAGCGCCATGGATGGCGCGCCCAAGCCTCCAGGGACGGATTCACGGCGTCCCCCGCAACCGGACCTACCCCGCCTACCCTCAGGAACCCAGCTTTTGCTGTTGCTTCGGCCGTTGCCGTTGTTTCTGCGGGTGCAGGGCGCAGCCCTGCCGAACCCCTTACACTCCAGAAGGATTTCCCTGCTGGAGAGAGCAATGAAACGAGTGGTACTGGGCGTGCTGGCCCTGTCGGTGTCGAGCGCACTGATGGCGGCCACCCCGAAATTCGATGGCGCGCGGATCTCCGCCGACGTCAAGGAACTGGCCTCCGACGCCTACGAAGGCCGCTCCCCGGCCACCGCCGGCGAAGAGAAGACCATCGCCTTCCTCAGCAAGCAGTTCGCCGACGCCGGCCTGCAGCCGGGCGGCGACCTCAAGGACGGCAAGCGCCTGTGGACCCAGGCCGTGCCGCTGCGCAAGGGCGACATCGTCGGCGCACCGCAGCTGGCGCTGCACCAGGGCGGCAAGACCGTTGCGCTGGAACAGGGCAAGCAGATCGCCGTGCGCGCCGCCATGAACGGCGCCAGCAACGTCGACATCAGCAAGGCCCCGCTGGTGTTCCTCGGCTACGGCGTGAAGGCCCCGGAGCGCAACTGGGATGACTTCAAGGGCGTGGACCTGAAGGGCAAGATCGCCGTGGTGCTGATCAACGACCCGGACTTCGAGACCGGCCAGGGTGATTTCGACGGCAAGGGCATGACCTACTACGGCCGTTGGACCTACAAGTACGAAGAAGGCGCCCGCCAGGGCGCGCTGGGCGTGCTGATCGTGCACGAGACCGCACCGGCGTCGTACGGCTGGGCCACCGTGGCCGGTTCCAACACCAACACCATGTTCGATGTGGTGCGCGACAACCCGGCCGACAGCCACCCGCTGCTGGAAGGCTGGATCCAGCGCGACCTGGCCGTGGAGCTGTTCCGCTCGGCCGGCCAGGACTTCGAGGCGCTGAAGAAGAAGGCGCAGCAGCGCGACTTCACCCCGGTGCCGCTGACCGGCGCCAGCCTGGACGCGAAGTACGCGGTGAAGACCGAAGTGATCACCTCGCACAACGTGGCCGCACGCCTGGAGGGCAGCAGCCACCCGGACGAGACCCTCGTCTACAGCGCGCACTGGGATCACATCGGCGTGGGCGAGCCCGACGCACGTGGCGACCGGATCTTCAATGGCGCTCTGGACAACGCCAGTGGCACCGCATCGCTGATCGAACTGGCCCGTGGCTTCGCCAAGGCCAAGCGCCCGCAGCGTTCGCTGCTGTTCCTGGCGGTCACCGCCGAGGAAAAGGGCCTGCTGGGTTCGGAGTACTACGCCACCCATCCGCTGTATCCGCTGGAAAAGACCGTGGCGGTGATCAACATGGATGGCATGGCGCCGTTCGGGCCGTCGCGTGATTTCGGCATCTACGGTGCCGCGCGCTTCGAGCTGCTGGACCAGCTGAAGGACGTGGCCAAGGGCTGGGATATCCGCTACACGCCGGACCCGAAGCCGGAAGCGGGCCTGTTCTTCCGCTCCGATCACTTCCCGTTCGCCAAGCGTGGCGTGCCGGCGCTGTCCTGGTCGGCCGGCCAGGACTGGGTGGACGGTGGCGTGGCCGCAGGCAAGAAGGCCTCCGAGGACTACACCGCCAAGCGCTACCACCAGCAGGGCGACGAGTGGCAGCCGGACTGGGTGTTCGCCGGTGCCGCCCGCGACCTGGAAGTGCTGTACACGCTGGGCAACCAGCTGGCCAACTCGCGCAGCTGGCCGAACTGGAGCAAGGACGAATCGTTCCGCGCCGTGCGTGACGCCAGCGCCGACCAGCGCAAGTAAGGGAATGCGCCGGGTTCGCCCGGCGCCTCCCGGGTAGTGCCGGCCGCTGGCCGGCAACCTTGTGATGCTTGTGGAGGTCATGGGGAGCCGGCCAGCGGCCGGCTCTACCAGAATGGCTTCCATCCCCGCTTTCCGGCCCTTCGTCGCAACCCGCTTGTTTGCCCGGCGGGCCGCCCTATGCTCGGCTCACCCCCTTCCTCCAAGGCGCCGCCGTGTTCGCCAGCCTCTCTCTCCTGCTTCGTCACCTGCTGGCCTGGGCTGCGGCGCTGTTCGTCGCCGGCATGGTCTGGAGCGGCATTTTCAGCGGCATGAACGACGGCCCTGGCTGGGTGTTCGGGCTGCTGGTGATGTTCCTGATGATTTCCGCGCTGGGCAGCGCGATTACCCATGTACGCCGCGTCTGGCTGGTCGCCGGCCGGCTGGATTCGACCACGCTCTCCGGCCGCCAGCGCCGCCAGGTGGAACTGCCGATGGATGCCGGCCAGGCATTCTCGGTGGTGGAAGCGGCCATCGCTGAACTGCCGCGCGTTGAAGACGTGGAAAGTTCGGCCGGCAGCCTGCAGGTGCGGGCCTACGTGCGCCGCGTGGATGCCTGGAACGGCCGCCAGCCATCGCGCTGGAACCTGCCGGCACGGCTGGCGATCAAGCGCAACAGCGTGCTGGCGACGGTCACGCCGGGGCAGGGCACCAGTACCGTCACCCTGTTGTTTGAGCCGGATGCCGGCTGGTGGGCCGACCTGCTGGCACTGGATGAGGGCAGCAACTTCGAGAACGCCGAAGCGGTCACCCGCGCGATCAGCCGCCGTGTTGCCGACCAGCGTCGCGACGAGCAGGCCGCGGCTGAGCAGACCCAGGTGGAAAAGGAGCTGTCGGTGGCCCGGTTGAACCTGCTGCATGCGCAGGTGGAACCGCACTTCCTCTACAACACGCTGGCCAACGCGCAGGTGCTGACCCGCACCGACCCGGCACGTGCCGACCAGATGCTGGGCCACCTGATCCAGTACCTGCGCAGCTCGTTGCCACAGGTGGACGAATCGCTGTCCACGCTGGGCGTGGAGCTGGAGCGCACCCGTGCCTACCTGGAGATCCTGCGTATCCGCATGGGCGCACGGCTGGGGGTGGAGGTGCAGGTACCGAACGAACTGCACGGCGTGCAGCTGCCGGCGATGGCGCTGCAGACGCTGGTGGAGAACGCGATCAAGCATGGCCTGGAACCGAAGCCCGGCGGTGGCACGATCTGGATCCTGGCGCGTGGCTTCGATGACCATGTAACGGTGACGGTGGCCGACGATGGCCTCGGCTTCGGCCAGGGCACCAGCGGTACCGGCATCGGCCTGAAGAACCTGCGCGAGCGCCTGCGCCTGACCTGCGGCGAACAGGCCGGCGTGGCGATCGTCGCCAACTTCCCCAGCGGCGTGGCCGCGACCATGACCCTGCCGCAGTCGAGCAAGGAGCGCAGCCATGCCGCTTGAGGCGCTCATTGCCGAAGACGAGGAACTGCTGCGGCAGTCGCTGGTCGAGCAGCTGGGCCGGTTGTGGCCGGACCTGAAGCTGGTGGCCGAGTGCGAGGATGGCGCCAGTGCGCTGGAACAGCTGGCCGAGAAACAGCCGGACATCGCCTTCCTCGACATCCGCATGCCCGGCATCAGTGGCATTGAAGTGGCCCGTTCGCTGTCCGAACTGAGCCCGCGCACCCAGGTGGTGTTCGTTACCGCCTACGACCAGTACGCCATCGACGCGTTCGAGCAGGGTGCGATGGACTACCTGCTGAAGCCGGTCAGCGATGAGCGCCTGCTGGCCACGCGCGAACGCATCCTGTCGCGGCTGCCATCAACGCGCCAGGACGATGCCGTACTCGAACGCCTGCTTCAGCGCCTGGGGCCGTCGCAGAGGGCGGCAGAGCGCCCGCCCTTGGCCTGGATCACCGCCAGCAACGGCCGCGAGACGCAGCTGATCATGCTGGAAGACGTGGCCTACTTCCGTGCTGACAACAAGTACACCACCGTGATGACTGCGGCCGGTGAGAGCCTGCTGCGCACACCGTTGCGCGAGCTGCTGGAAGTGCTCGATCCGCAGCACTTCCGCCAGATCCATCGCTCGACCATCGTCAACATGAAGGCGGTGGCAGCGGTCAGCCGCGACGATACCGGGCGCGGGGTGCTGCGCCTGCGTGGGCGTACGGAGACGCTGGTGGTCAGCCAACCGTTCATGAGCCTGTTCCGCGGCATGTAGCCGCACCCTGGAGGCACCATGCGCCTGTTCCTGTTTGCCTGCGTTGCTGCGCTGTCGTTGGCCGGCTGCGAGAAGTCCAGCGAAACCTCGATCACCCGTACCAATGCCAACGGCGTGGACACGCTGTACAGCAAACGCACCGTGGTCGATGGCGAGGCGCGGTTCCAGTGCATCGCCAGCAGCAGTGGCCACTGCCACTACGTGGTGCTGGACCCTGCATGCAGCAGCGGGGCCGCGTGTGCCACGCCGCCGTTGCGCCGGTTCGCGGTGGCGGTGGGAAAGACCGAGGCGATGCGTGACCTGCCCAGGGGCTTCCACCAATGCGTCAGCCAGGACCCGATAGAACAATGCCACCGTGAGTGATCACGGTGGCATTGTGGGTCCCCCCGCTTCCCTGAAGGGTCAGTAGGCAGGTTGCAGTGTCAGGTCGTGGTGGTGCTCGTTCTCACCCACATGGTTCAGGCGGCCGACCAGTTCTGAGTGCTGCTTCATGCGCCCGATCTCGGTCATGATGCGGATGTCCTCATGGCGCAGCTCGCGCTTGGCAGTGACGGCCTGCTTGTAGTCCAGCACTTCTGGGTAGTGCTCGGCCAAGTCCAGTGCCTCGGCCACGTTCTCGACGCTGTCGGCCTTGGAGCTGATGCGGGCGCGGCTGTTGAAGGCCTTCATCCAACGCTCGAAACCGGCGGTGCGGTCGAACATGTTGGCCATGAACCAGATCACGAACAGGATCGAGATCCATGAGCCGAACACCACGACCACGCGGGTGAAGGTGATGTGGTAATCGTCGCGCCACAGGTAGTTGGTGATCAGCCCGAGGATCAGCAGCGAGGCCGCCTGCCAGCCGACGATCGAGGCGATCAGCCATTGGCACTTGGCCTGGGCCAGCACAGCCACTTCATCGCGGATCTGCTGCTCGCTGAGGCTGCGCCAGTGCGCGACCTGTTTTTCGAACGGGCTGCTGTAGAGCTCGTTGTCGCGAAGCAGTAGTCCCAAACCCTTGAACAAAGCAATCATGGCTGGCTCCTTGTGGAACGTGCGTCGATCAGCGTTGGACGGTGTGGCGGGTTCAGTTCTAGCACTTCCAGCGAGCCGTGCAATGGGCGCAATGCCTAGCGGCGTAAGGGTTTTGTCTGAATGGGTGAATGTTGGTGCGTTGCAGCATCGCGGCCGCAGCCTGCGACAGGATGTCGCAGGGTGAAATGTGCTGCGGCCGCACATGAAACCGCGGCTGAGCGCGGAGACTCGCCGCCGGCGTCGTGATCGCCCAGAATCGGGGCCGACCGCGCAACGCGTGGCCGTACTTCCGCCTTTCCTGGACCTGTGATGCCGGCTCTGCTGCAGCGACTTTCCCGCCCTGTCACCGCGCCGATCCGGCGCTGGGTGCTGGAGGCCTTCCCGCGTGGCCAGAGCGGCATCGATTACGACCACCCCCTGGGTGACCCGGGCTGGTTCGGCCCCGACAGCGTCACCTGGCGGCTGCATGCCGAATTCCCCTCGATGCTGGCTGGCGGGTTGTGTGCGCTGATGCTGCAGACCCTGCATCCGCGCGCGCTGGCCGGCGTCTACGACCACTCCAATTTCCGCCAGGACCTGGTGGGACGCCTGCGCCGCACCACCGCCTTCGTTGCCGGCACCAGCTATGCGCCCAGCGGCGAGGTGGAGGCGCTGGTGGCCAAGGTACGCCGCATCCATGCGCAGATCCGCGGCCAGACCGCGCAGGGGGAGCCCTATGCGGCGGACGATCCGCAGCTGCTGACGTGGGTGCACGTGACCGAGGCGTTTGGCTTCCTGCAAGGCTTCCGCCGCTACGGGCGCGAGGTGCCGGCGCACATCGCCGATCGCTACTACGACGAGTACCGCTGCGTGGCCGAGGCACTGGGTGCGGTGGATGTGCCGCGCAGTGAAGCGGAAGTGGCCGCGTACTTCTGCGCGCGGCAGCCGGAACTGCGCGTCGACGAACGCTCGCGCGAAGTGCTGGAGGTGTTGTCCGGCGTGCGCCTGCCGGTACCGGTGCCGGGTCTGTCGCGCGAAGTGTTCCTCGGCGCCGGTGCGGCGCTGCTGCCGGACTGGGCCGAAGGCATGCTGGAACGCAATGCGCGCCAGCGCGCACAGGCTGCAGCGTCGGCGAAGCTGATGCAGGGCATGGCGCCGCTGTTCCGCCGCGCGCTGCCCGATGGCCTGGCCAGCCGCGCCTGCACGCGCATGGGCGTGCCGGTGGCGGTGTTGCGCGAGTGGCCCGAACTGCTCCGGTAGGTGCCCACCTTGGTTGGCACGCATTTCGCGCAGTGCCGCAGAAGCGCCAACCAAGGTTGGCCTCTACCAGAGCGGATTCCGCAGTAGGTGGATCTACTGACACCTTGGTTCTGGTAGCTGCCGACCTTGGTCGGCACGCATTTCGCGCGGTGCCGCAGAAGCGCCAACCAAGGTTGGCCTCTACCAGAGCGGATTCCGCAGTAGATCCACGCCATGCGTGGATGGGCGTTACCCGGCCGACTTCAACCCACGCAACAGCATCTCCAGCGCCGCCGTCGCCTGCTGCAGGCGCGCGTCGCCATCCTCGCCCTCGGCGATCCAGAACGCGGCCTCGGCCAGGCTGCCGTAGATCAGCGACGCCAGCGCCTGCGCGTCCACCGGCGCCACCACGCCCTGCGCCACCAGATGTTCGATCAGGTGCTGCATCGAGTGCACGCAGTGGCGCTGCGATTCCGGTGAGGCGCCACCCAGTACTGCGCGCGCATCGCGCAGCACGATGCGCTGGATTTCCGGCTCCAGTGCCATCTCCAGATAGGCGCGGCAACGCTGCACGAAGCCGTCCCAGGCATCATCCGCGCCATCGCTGATCGCCTGCAGGCGCAGGTCGGTCTCGGCATCGAGCTGGGTGACGACAGCCGCCAGCAGACCCTTCTTGTCGCCGAAGTGGTGGTACAGCGCGCCGCGGGTCAGCCCGGCCTGGGCGGTCAGGTCGTCCATCGAGGTGGCGGCATAGCCATGCGCGCTGAACACCCGGCGGGCGGTGGCCAGCAGGGTGGCGCGGGTTTCTTCCATCTCGGCGCGGGTGCGACGAACCATCCGGAGCTCCTTACATACACAGTGCATGATTATTTACATACGATTCGTATGAATGTAGCCTCTTATTCATACGCTCTGTATGTATTGTCGTGGCGCCCGGTGCGCCAGGCAAGTCACTGCCCTGGAGAACCTGATGGCCACCCCCTATCGCGACCTGTTCGCGGCCCCCGGCACCGCCGGCCTCGCCCTGGCCGGGCTGCTGGCACGCCTTCCTCTACCGATGACCGGTATCGGCATCATCACCCTGCTGTCCCAGCTGCGCGGCAGCTATGCACTGGCCGGTGCGGTGTCGGCCACCTTCGTGCTGACCTACGCGTTGCTGTCGCCGCAGGTATCGCGCTGGGTCGACCGGCGCGGGCAGGGCAGGGTGCTGCCGTGGGCCACCGCGGCCAGTGCGGCCGGGTTGCTGTTGCTGCTTGCGTGCACGCTGCTGGCCGTGCCGGACTGGACGCTGTTCATTGCGGCGATGCTGGCCGGCTGCATGCCCAGCGTGTCGGCGATGGTGCGCGCGCGCTGGACCGCGATCCATCGCGGGCGCCCGCAGCTGCAGACCGCGTATTCGCTGGAGACCGTGTTCGACGAGGTGACCTTCATCGCCGGGCCACCGTTGTCCGTCGGGTTGTCGGTGGCGGTATGGCCGCAGGCCGGCGTGCTGGCCGCCGCCCTGCTGCTGGTGCTCGGGGTGACCGCACTGGTTCTGCAACGCGGTACCGAGCCGCCGTTGCAACCGGTTGACAGCGCCACACCACGCCGCTCCCTGCTGCGGCAAGCGGAGATCCGCCTGCTGGCGTTGCTGATGCTGGCGATGGGTGTGATTGTCGGTACCGTCGACATCACCAGCGTGGCCTTCGCCGAACAGCGCGGGCAGCCACTGGCTGCCAGTTGGGTGCTGTCGGCCTATGCGCTGGGCAGCTGTGCGGCGGGCCTGCTGTTTGGTGCACTGAAGCTGCAGATCCCGTTGCCGCGCCTGTTGCTGACCGGAGCAGCGGCCACTGCATTGGCCACGCTACCGCTGCTGTGGGTCGGCAACCTGCCTGCCCTGGCCGTTGCCGTGCTGCTGGCCGGGGTGTTCTTCGCGCCGACGATGATCGTGGCGATGTCGCTGGTCGAACAGTACGTGCCCGAATCGCGCCTGACCGAAGGCATGACCTGGTTGCTGGCCGGATTGAACATCGGCGTGGCGCTGGGCGCGGCACTGTCCGGGCAGAGCGTCGATGCGGGGGGCGTGCGCAGCGGTTTTGTTGTTGCGCTGGTGGCAGGCGGTGGTGTGCTGCTGTTCGCCGTGCTCGCGCAACGTGCACTGCGCCCGTCTGCCTCGACCACATCCCCTGAAGGAATCGTCCCGTGAGCGCTTCATCGCCTGCGCACGCCGCGCCTGTGCCTCGTCATCCGTGGTGGGCGGTTTCCGCCGTCGGCCTCGCCACGTTCTCGGTGGTCACCACCGAAATGCTGCCGGTCGGCCTGCTGACCCCGATCGCCGAAGATCTCGGCGCGTCCACCGGCACCGCCGGCCTGATGATCTCGCTGCCGGCCCTGCTGGCGGCAGTGTTCGCACCGCTGGTGGTGATCGCAGCCGGTGGCATCGATCGCCGTCGCATCCTGTGCGCGCTGCTTGCGCTCCTGCTGGTCGCCAACCTCGCGTCGGCGCTGGCACCGGGCATCGGCTGGCTGTTGGCCGCACGGGTGCTGGTGGGGTTCTGCATGGGCGGCATCTGGGCCATCGCCGGCGGTCTGGCTGCGCGCCTGGTGCCGGCTGACCGCATCGGCCTGGCTACCTCGATCATCTTCGGCGGCGTGGCCGCAGCGTCGGTGCTCGGCGTTCCGTTGGGCGCGCTGATCGGGGATGCATTGGGTTGGCGCAGCGCCTTTGTGGTGATGGCGTTGTTCAGTGCGGCGGTAATGCTGCTGCATCTGCGGGTGGTTCCCGCGTTACCTGTAAGTACATCGGTGCGGCCGCGGCAGTTCGTGCAGCAGCTTGGCCAGCGCGACCTGCGGCGTGGCCTATGGCTGACCGTGCTGCTGGTGTCCGGGCACTTCATCGCCTTCACCTACGTGCGGCCGCTGCTGACGTCCGTCTCGGGCGTGGAGGCGTCCTGGATCGGTGCACTGCTGTTTGCCTACGGCTTGGCCGGCATCGCCGGCAACTTCATCGCCGGGCCGCTGGCAGCACGCCATCCGCGCGGTACGTTGCTGGCGATCGCATCGGGCCTGCTGCTGACGCCGCTGCTGTTGCTGTGGCTGGGGGGCACGCCGAGCGGTGGCATTGCGGTGCTGCTGCTATGGGGCCTGGCCTATGGCGGCGTATCGGTGGGCCTGATGAGCTGGATGATGAAAGCGGTGCCGCAGGCCGTGGAGATCGCCACCGCCCTGTATGTGGGCGTGTTCAATATCGGCATCGCGCTTGGCGCGTGGGGCGGTGGACGGCTGCTGGATGGTGTCGGGCCGTACGCCACGCTTTGGGCTGCTGCGGTGTTGGCTGCGAGCGCTCTGCTGATGGTTGCCACCACCCGCAGGTAGATCCACGCCATGCGTGGATTCCTGCCCCGTGCCAACCAAGGTTGGCACCCACCAGAGCGAGGCATGTGCCAACCAAGGTCGGCACCCACCAGAGCGGGGCATGTGCCAACCAAGGTTGGCAGCTACCAGAGCGGGGCATTTGCCAACCAAGGTTGGCAGCTACCAGAGCGGGGCATTTGCCAACCAAGGTTGGCAGCTACCAGAGCGGGGCATTTGCCAACCAAGGTTGGCAGCTACCAGAGCGGGGCATTTGCCAACCAAGGTTGGCAGCTACCAGAGCGGGGCATGTGCCGACCAAGGTCGGCACCCACCAGAGCGGGGCATGTGCCGACCAGGGTTGGCAGCTACCAGGAAATGAAACGGGCGCCTTTTGGCGCCCGTTCCGGTTACATCACCACACCTTGACCCGCTTGTCCGGGGCCAGGTACAGCTTCTGGCCTTCCTTCACTTCGAACGCCGGGTACCAGGCGTCGATGTTGCGCACGGTGAGTGCGCGGAACTGGCCCGGTGCATGCACATCGGTCAGCAGCGAGTTGCGCAGCGCCTGCTCGCGGCTCTTGCTGCGCCACGCCTGGGCGAAGCCGAGGAAGAAGCGCTGGTCGGGGGTGAAGCCTTCCAGGGTCTGGCCTGGCTTGCCCTGCAGCGACAGCTGGTAGGCATCGTAGGCGGTACCCAGGCCAGCCACGTCGGCGATGTTCTCGCCCAGGGTCAGCTTGCCGTTCACATGCACGCCCGGGAACGGCTCGTAGCTGCTGAACTGTGCGGCCAGCGCATCACCAGCGGCGTTGAACTGCTTCAGGTCTTCAGCGGTCCACCAGTTGTGCAGCTTGCCGGTCTCGTCGAACAGCGCACCGGCGTTGTCGAAGCCGTGGCTGATCTCGTGGCCGATCACTGCGCCGATGGCGCCGTAGTTCACCGCGTCGTCGGCAGCACCGTCGAAGAACGGCGGCTGCAGGATCGCGGCCGGGAACACCAGGCGGTTCTCCAGCGGCACGTTCATCGCGTTGATGGTCTGCGGCAGCATCGCCCACTCGCTGTGGTCGACCGCCTTGCCCAGCTTGGCGATGTTGCGCTGGTACTCGAACAGTTCGGCGCGCTGCGCATTGCCCAGCGCGTCATCACGGCGGATCTCCAGGCCGGTGTAATCACGCCACTTTTCCGGGTAACCCATGCCCACAGTCAGGCCGGCCACCTTGGCCTTGGCGCTGGCCTTGGTCTGCGGCGACATCCACGCGAGCGCGTCGATGCGCTTGGCGAAGGCGGCGATGATGTTCTTCGCCATCTCGTCGGCGCGTTCCTTGGTCTTGGCGTCGAAGTGCTTCTCGACGTAACGCTTGCCGATCGCTTCGCCGATGGCATGGTTGGCGTCGTCCACTGCACGCTTCCAGCGGTCGCTCTGCTGCGGCGTGCCGCTCAGCGTGGTGCCGTGGAAGGCGAAGCGGGCATCGGCGAATTTCTTCGGCAGGTAGGCAGCGGCGCGGTCCAGCGCGTGGAAGGCCAGGTAATCCTTCCAGACATCCAGCGGCTCGGTGGCGACCAGCTTGGACAGGCCGGCCACCGCCTTGGGTTGCCAGACGATGAAGTCCTGCTGCTTGCCCAGCGCAGCCGCGTCGAGGAAGGCGTTCCAGTCCATGCCCGGCGCCTTGGCATTGAAGTCGGCCTGGGTCCAGGGATTGGCACCCTTGGTCACATCATTGGTTTCTTCCTGGGTGGCGTGCGCCTGCGCGATCTTCGTCTCCAGCGCGAGGATGCGCTGCGCCTTGCCCGCCGGATCGGCGACACCGGCCAGCTGCAGCATCTGTGCGATGTAGGCCTGGTACTGCTTGCGCAGCTCGGCCATGCGGCCGCCGCCCAGGTAGAAGTCACGGTCGGGCATGCCCAGGCCGCCCTGCACCAGGTAGGGCGCGTTGCGGTCCGGCTGCAGCAGGTCCACCGACACCCACAGGCCGAACAGGCGGTCGGTGTAGAAGTTGGTCGCATTGAGCAGGTCGACGTCGGCGCGCATCTCGCCGCCGAGGGCACGCGCCAGGCCGGCCTTGTCGGCGATCGCATCGATGGCCTTCAGCTGCGGCTGCACCGGCGCGATGCCGTGCTGCTCGATGCCGGCTTCGTCCATGTAGGCGGCGTAGTAGTCGCCGATCAGCTTGTCATCACCGCTGGCCTGGGTGTTGCCGGCGGCGCCTTCGAGAATGGCGCGGGTGTCGGCCAGGGTCTTCTCGGCGATGACGTTGAAGCTGCCGAAGCGCGAGCGGTCGGCCGGGATCTCGGTGTTCTTCACCCAGGTGCCGTTGGCGAAGCCGAAGAAATCATCGCCGGCGTTGATGCTGCGGTCCATGCCGCTGGCATCGAAGCCGAAGCTGCCCAGCATCGGCTTGGCGGCCGCAGGTGCGGCATCGGCAGGCGCGGCGGTGCCGGCAGCCGGATCGGCCGGGCGGTCGCAGGCGGCCAGGGACAGGCTGGCAACGATGGCCAGTGCCAGGGTGGGACGGCGCAGCTTGGACATGGACTTCTCTTGCAGCGGAAAACCCCAAGTCTAATCCGCTCCGCCCCGGCTGGCCCTCCCGTAGTGCCGCCCGCCCTGTGCGGGATCTGGCTGAACGCGCGGAAGCGATCTTCACGCCGTCACCGGTGTGGTGCATGCTGGCCTCAGGAGCCCTGCGCGGACACGGGGAGGTGGCCATGCGGGGGCGGGTCAGGCGTCAAGAATGGCGTCCGCCGGCCGTTGAGGTCGGGGATGTGGAGGATTCGTTCGCGCATGAAGCCAGCCGACTGCACAAGGAAGACCAACCGATGCCCGCGCTGAAACGGGCGTTGGCCCGGCCGCTGCGCGCCATTACCTGGGGCGGGGTGTTGCTGGGCATTCTGCTGGTGGCCGGGTTGACCACCATGCTGGCCAACGACCATCACCGCCGGCTGGAGGCCGCACAGCGCCAGAGCCGTGCACTGGCGGTGGGCAGCGAGCGCCTGCTGGCGCTGGAGCTGCGCAACCTGGAGCGGGCGATGTCCGGCATCGCCGCCGATGCCGTTGAAGTGTTCCGCAGCGTGCCCGCGCAGGCGCCGGCGCTGCTTGATGCCTCCATCGGCGGCGTGCTGCGCCGGCATGCCGAGCTGCACAGCATCGTGGTGCTGGACAGCTATGGCCGCGCCCTGACGGCCGGCAAAGGTGACCTGAACCTGCCGCTGTGGACCGATCCGCAGCGCCGCGGCCTGGGCAGTTCGCTGTACATCGGCCCGCCGCTGCGCGCCAGCGACGGTGGCTGGGTGGTGCCGCTCGCGCTGCCGATGGCCGGTGACCGCTGGTTGCTGGCGCGGCTGCGCTGCGGCGAACTGCAGCGCATCATCGGCGGCCTCGATGTTGGCCCGAACGGGCTGGTTTCGATCAGCGATGCGGAAGGCTACATGCTGGCCCGCGTACCGGACCCGCACGGTACGGTCGGCCGTCGCTACGATCTCCCGCATCGCGACCTGCTCGGCAAGCAGGCCGTGGTCGAGCTGGGCAGCCTGCCGGGCGCGGTCGATGGTGTGCAGCGCATCATCACCATCAGCACGCTGGAGCGCAGCCCGCTGGCGGTGCAGGTCGGGTTGGCCGATGAGGACGTGCTGGCGCCATGGTGGCCCTACCTGCAGGCGTCAGTAGCGATCGTGCTGGCCTACGTCGGGGTGCTGCTGGTCCTGCTGTACGCGGTGCGCCGCAGCACCCGCCGCCAGCAGTCGATGGCGGAGGAACTGAAGACCGGGCATGCCGAACTGCGCCTGGCCCACCAGGTCGGGCGCGTCTGCACCTGGTACGTGGACGAGGATGCCGCACTGTTGCGCTGGTCACCGCTGGCGCGTGAGATCTTCGGCGTGCAGACCGATGCGCTGCCGGTGGCCGATTTCTTCGCGCGCGTGCATCGTGATGATGCAGCGCGCCTGCAGCAGGCCTTCGACCAGGCCTTCGCCGGTGGCGCGGTGCTCGACCAGGTGTTCCGCCTGGTACTGCCCGGAGGCGCAGTGCGCTGGGTGGGCGCACGCGGGCAGCGGGTGGAGGTGGCCGACAGCGAGCGCCGCATGATCGGTGCCCTGACCGACCTGAGCGAACGCTACCAGGCCCGCGAGCAGATGAGCGAAGTGGAACGCCGCTTCCGCCTGTTGTTCGACCGCAATCCAGCACCGTTCTGGGTGTTCGATCCGGATACGCTGCGCTTCATCGAGGTCAACGATGCCGCCGTGCGCCAGTACGGCTACAGCCGCGAGGAATTCCTGGCGATGAGCATCCTCGACATCCGCCCGCGCGAAGGCTGGGACGAGGTGAAGGGTGCGATCGCCAAGGCCCGTGTCGGCGAGCTGCAGGATGCCACCGTGCGCCTGCACCGGCGCAAGGACGGCAGTGTGTTCGAAGTGCGCGCACACCTGTCCAAGCTCGATTTCGATGGCCAGCCCGCCTGCCTGGTGCTGGCCGAGGATGTGAGCGAACGGCTGGCCTACGAGCGCGACCTGGCCTACCAGGCGCGGCACAACCCGGCCACCGGCCTGCTCAACGTGCGTGCGTTGACCGAGCAGCTGGACGAGCAGCAGGAGGGCTACACCATCGCCTTCGTGCAGCTGCGCGGCCTGCAGCTGGTGGCCGACACGCTGGGCCGCGAGATCGGCGATGCGGTGCTGCAGTCGATGGCGACCCGGCTCGGTGGCCTGGGCGCGCGCTGCGGCACGCTGGCATTCCAGCCGGCGGAGGACTTCGTGTTCGCCATCGGTGCCGAGCACGATACCCAGCGCGTGCTGGACGACCTGCTGCAGATCGTGTCGGCGCCGATGCGCGGCAAGGATTCGCTGCACCAGTTCGAGCCGCGCATCGGCGTGGCCGTGCACATTGCCGGCGACGGCCACAGCGCCGAGCAGGTGATCGGCATGGCCGCACAGGCCGCGCATGCCGCGCGCGCCGAAGGCAACGTGGTGGTCTGGTTCGACGCGGCGGTGACCACGCGGTTGGCCGACCGCCTGCGCCTGGCCGGACGCATCCACGCCGCCATCGACAACGAGTTCCAGCTGTATTTCCAGCCGATCCGGCACGCCAGCGATGGCAGTCCGGCCGCGCTGGAGGCCCTGCTGCGCTGGCCGCAGGCCGATGGCAGCTTCATCCCGCCCAACGAGTTCATCCAGCTGTGTGAGGACACCGGGCTGATCCTGGCACTGGGGCGCTGGGTGATCCGTGCGGCGGCGAAGGCGCAGCGCCGGCTGGTCGAGGCCGGTTGGGGCGAGCTGCCGATCGCGGTCAATGTATCGGCGGTGCAGTTCTTCAACAGCGATCTGGTGGCCGAGTTCACCCGCGCGCAGCAGGAGTTCGGCCTGGCCCGCGGCGCGCTGCACGTGGAGCTGACCGAGAGCAGCCTGATGCGCAAGCCGGCGCAGGCGATGCAGACCATGCAACGCCTGCACGAGCAGGGCATCAGCGTGTCGCTGGATGATTTCGGTACCGGCTATTCCAGCATGTCCTACCTGCAGCACCTGCCACTGGACATCCTGAAGATCGACCGCAGCTTCGTCGCCGACGTGGAAACCAATCCGCGCAATGCCTCGATCTGCCGCGCGCTGCTGTCGCTGGGCCACAGCATGGGCCTGACCATCATCGCCGAGGGCGTGGAAACGCCGGGGCAGCTGGACTGGCTGGCTGCGCACGGCTGCGACCAGGTGCAGGGTTACCTGCTTGGGCGGCCGGCGCCGCTGGAACGGATCATCGAGGCGCTGGATGAGGTTGCCGCCTAAGTGGTAGTGCCGGCCGCTGGCCGGCATTCGCCCAGGACCGGGATGTGTCTGATTGCCGGCCAGCGGCCGGCACTACCGGCAAGCGCCAGATTCGGCTACACCCCAGCCTCCACCAGATGGTCGATGAAACTGCGCACCTTCGGTGCCAGGTGGCTGCGGCTGGTATAGACCGCGAAGATGCCGATCGGCGAGGCCTCCCATTCGGGCAGGATGCGCACCAGGCGGCCATCGGCCAGCGCGTCTTCCAGCAGGAAATCGGGCTGCAGGATCACGCCCATGCCGGCGATCGCTGCTTCTCGCAGCACGTCGCCGTTGTTGGCGTGCAGCAGGCTGCTCACCGCCACCTTCACTTCGCCGCCGGGCCCCTGCAGCGGCCAATGGTCGCCGGCGGCCCAGTAGCTGTAGCTCAGGCAGGCGTGGGCCTGCAGCTCCTGCGGCGTCTGTGGCGTACCGCGTGCGGCCAGGTAGGCCGGCGCGGCGCACAGGCTCACCTGCGATTCGCCCAGACGTCGCGCGATCAACGTCGGCCCCGGCTCGCGGGTGATGCGGATGGCGACGTCGTAGCCTTCCTCGACCATGTCCACCAGCCGGTCGGACAGGGCCAGGTCCAGTTCCACCTGCGGGAAGCGTTCGCGGTAGCTGGCCAGCAGCGGGCCGAGGCGGGCGATGCCCCAACTGACCGGTGCGTTGATGCGCAGCGTGCCGGAGGGCTCCAGCGCCTGCGCGCCGATGCTGGCCTCCAGCGCGTCGAACTCGGCCAGCAGGCGCACGCACTGGGCGTAGTAGGCGGCACCGGCACTGGTCGGGCTGACCCGGCGCGTGGTGCGGTGGAGCAGGCGGGTGGACAGGCGCTTTTCCAGCGCGGCGACCTGGCGGGTGACGCCGGCAGTGGACATATCCAGGGCCTGGGCGGCGGCACTGAAGCCGTTGCGCTCGACCACCGCCACGAACACGCGCATCGCCTCGAGGGTGTCCATTGTTGCGCCTTTTGAAATAAATACGGTCAATCCATCGTATTTATTGGTCCACGAAGGCGCAATAACCTGTGCCCACTCCCTTCAAGGTGTTTCCCCATGCACACCACGACCGCTCCTGTTTCGCCGCTGGCCCCGTACGGCGCCACCCTGCTGCGCCTGGCCCTGGGCGTGCTGTTCCTGGTCCATGCGCTGATCAAGCTGCTGGTATTCACCCCGGCCGGCACGGCGGCGTTCTTCGAGTCGCTGGGCCTGCCCGGCGTGCTCGGCTACCTCACCATCGGCGTCGAGCTGGTGATCACCGTCGCGCTCCTGCTGGGCATCTACGCACGCTGGGTGGGCCTGGTCGGTGTGCCGCTGCTGCTGGGCACCATCATCACCGTGCATGGTGCCAACGGCTTCGGTTTCGCCAATGCCGGCGGCGGCTGGGAATACCCGGCGTTCTGGGCACTGGCGCTGGTAGTGCTGTTCCTGGTCGGCGACGGCAAGTGGACCCTGCGTTCGCGCTGATCGCCGCCTGACCCTGCAACTGGAGAATTCCATGTCCCGCCTGCCTTCGCTGTACATCTCGCATGGTTCGCCGATGACCGCCCTGCATCCGGGCCAGGTTGGCGTGCGCCTGGCCGAGCTGGCGCGCGACCTGCCGACGCCACGCGCCATCGTGATGGCCTCGGCGCACTGGCTGGGCCGGCAGCCGCTGGTCGGCGCGCATCCGCAGCCACCGACCATCCACGACTTCGGCGGCTTCCCGCGCGCGCTGTTTGAACTGCAGTACCCGGCGCCGGGCGATCCGGCGCTGGCCGAAGAGGTGGCCGGCCGCATCGCCGCCACCGGCCTGCCGGTGGCGCTCGACCCGCAGCGTGGCCTCGACCACGGTGCCTGGGTGCCGCTGCGGCTGTTGCGCCCGCAGGCCGACATCCCGGTGGTGCCGCTGTCGATCCAGCCACTGCTCGGGCCCGAGCACCAGTTCGCGCTGGGCCGTGCGCTGGCGCCGCTGCGCGAGCAGGGCGTGCTGCTGGTCGGCTCGGGCAGCATCACCCACAACCTGCACGACTGGGGCGACTACCAGGACGGCAAGGAAGCGCCGTACGTGCGGCCCTTCATCGAGTGGGTGGAGCAGCGTCTGGCCGCCAATGACCGCCAGGCCCTGTTGGATTACCGCAGGCAGGCGCCATTCGCCGAACGTGCGCACCCGACCGACGAGCACCTGCTGCCGTTGTTTTTCGCGATGGGCGCGGCCGGCGAGGGCGGCTTCGGTGCACGCCGCATCGACGCTGGTATCGATGCCGGCTTCCTCGCCATGGATCTGTACCGCTTCGACGGGGCATGAGCCGGGGCTGACGCGCGGCGGCCCCGGCCGTCGCGGTCATGGCCGCATGTGGTAGTTTTTTCCGGGTTTCCGGCGCTGGCTTGTGAGCCTCCCCGCGCGCCGCTTCCTGGAAGAAGCATGCATACCATTGAAGTCGTCCTGGCGATGCTGGTGGCCGTTGTCGCCAGCGGCTACCTGGTTCGTGTCCTGCCGTTCTCGTTGCCGCTGCCGCTGGTGCAGATCGGCCTGGGTGCGGTCATCGCCGGCGTGTTCAACCGCGGCCACGCGCTGGAGCCGGAGGTGTTCTTCCTGCTGTTCCTGCCGCCGCTGCTGTTCCTGGATGGCTGGCGTATTCCCAAGCAGGGCCTGTTCCGCGACAAGGGCGCGATCCTCGAGCTGGCGTTCGGCCTGGTGGTCTTCACCGTCATCGGCGCCGGCTTCCTCATCCACTGGCTGATTCCGGTGATGCCGCTGGCGGTGTGCTTCGCGCTGGCGGCCATCGTGTCGCCGACCGACCCGGTGGCGGTCGGGGCCATCGCTTCCAAGGCGCCGATTCCCAAGCGCCTGATGCACATCCTTGAGGGCGAGTCGCTGCTGAACGATGCCTCGGGCCTGGTCTGCTTCCGCTTCGCGGTGGCAGCGGTGATGACCGGCACCTTCTCGCTGGCCACCGCCTCGCTGACCTTCGTGTGGGTGGCGGTGGCCGGCCTCGCCGTGGGCGTGGCGGTGACGCTGGGCGTGTCGACCTTCCAGCGCTGGCTGTGGCGCCGCTTCGGCGAAGAGCCGGGCGCGGCGATGCTGGTCAACCTGCTGATTCCATTCGCGGCCTACCTGCTGGCCGAAGAGATCCATGCCTCGGGCATCCTCGCCGCGGTCGCCGCCGGTATCGCGATGAGCTATGTCGAGCTGACCGGCCGCGTCTCCGGCAGCATGCGCGTGCAGCGCGCCGGGGTCTGGAACATGCTGCAGTTCAGCTTCAACGGCATCATGTTCGTGCTGCTGGGCGAGCAGCTGCCGGGCATCGTCGAACGCGCCACCACCACCATGAACGAGACCGGCCACCAGAGTGCGTGGTGGCTGCTGGTGTATGTGGTGGTGATCAATCTGGCACTGGTCGTGCTGCGCCTGCTGTGGGTGTGGCTGTCGCTGCGCTGGAACCTGCTGCGCGCGCGCCGTCGCGGCCTGGAGCGGGGCGAGGCGCCGAACTGGCGCATCGTGGTGGCGACCTCGGTGGCCGGCGTGCGCGGTGCGATTACCTTGGCCGGCGTGTTGACCCTGCCGCTGTTCCTGCCCGACGGCAGTGCGTTCCCGGCGCGTGACCTGGTGATCTTCCTGGCCGCGTCGGTGATCCTGTTCTCGCTGCTGGGCGCCAGCATCGCGCTGCCGCGGCTGTTGAAAGGCCTGCAGCTGCCGTCCGATTCGGGTGAGCGCAAGGAAGAGGACCTGGCGCGCCGGCTGTCGTCGAAGGCAGCGCTGGCCGGGGTCGAGCGCATGCGCCAGCAGATGGTGATGAACCAGAACACCGAGAACGTGCAGCTTTACAACGATGCCGCCTCGCGGGTCAGCCTGCTTTACCAGCGCCACCTGGAGAAGGACAGCGACGGGCCCGACGTGGACCCGGAGAAGGTGCGGCGCATGGAACTGGGCTACCGCCAGCTGCGCAGCGCCGGCCTCAATGCCGAGCGCGAGGAGCTGTTCCGGCTGACCCGGCGCGGGGTGATCTCCGATGAGATCTCGCGGCGCCTGATCCGCAACCTGGACCTGCTGGAATCGCGCAAGCGCGAGTGACGCCGAATGTAGAGTCGAGCCATGCTCGACTGCTCTTGCCCCAGGCGTCATGAACCCGGAACGGAAAGCAGTCGAGCATGGCTCGACTCTACACAAGCCGGTTATTCCGGCTTCTGGTCCAGGAAATACGCCTCAACCTTGCCCTTGACCTTGATGGTCATCGGGTTGCCGCGGCGGTCGCGGGCCTTGCCGGCCTGCACGCGGATCCAGCCTTCGCTGACCGAGTATTCCTCAACGTTGTCGCGCTCGACGTCGTTGAAACGCACGCCAACGCCGCGCTCCAGCGCCTGCGCATCATGGAAGGGGCTGGCCGGGTTGATCGCCAGGTGGTCGGGAGGGGTATCGCTCATCGCTTCATTCACAGTGACGGCCACCAAGGCCGGCTTCAGCGGCACAGGATAAACCGTAGAATGCCGGCCTGCCCCAGAGGAAGTTCCGCCATGCCAGACAACAGCGACTATTTCGACTTCGAGGAAGACATCCACGACTTCGACGAAGATGGCTTCGAGGCACGGGTCTGGAACCTGCTGGTGCTGATCAACCCGGGCGACGAGGAACTGGCCCTGCAGCAGTTCAACCGCTGGCGCGAACACCTGGCCGAGGACGGGCAGCCGCTGGAAGCGGACAGCGACTGGCTGCCGGCCCTGTTCACGGCCATCGCCTGGCAGTCCGGTTTCGAGGTGGAACGAGATGACCTGGAATCGCTGCAGTCGGCGGTGAACGAGCTGTCGGCGCGCTTCAACCTGCAGCTGGACTGGGGCGGCGACCTGGACGACGAGGACTTCGCCGAAGACCTGGACGGCGTGCAGCTGATGTCCACCGCCTTCGACCGCCTGCGCGAGCACAACTACACGCTGTGGAGCGTGGATGCCGGCAGCGACGGCTTCACCGGCGTGATGGCGCTGACCCGCGACGATGACGCGATGCTGGCGCTGTGCTCGCTGCTGAACGTGGAAATCCGGCTGGGCAGCGACCCGTTCTGAGATTGATCGGTAGCGCCGGGCCATGCCCGGCGGCGCTCCCATCTACGGCCGGTACTGCGCCCTGGCGTTGGCGATCACCGCTTTGACCAGCGCGCGGTCGGTGTGCCTTGAGATCGCCTGCGCGCCGAGCGCGATCGCCTGCGTACGCAGCTCGGCGGTGACGTCGTAGTGGGCGCCGCTGGCCTTGTTCTGGAAGGCCCGCGGGGGAATGCCGAGCTGCGCCGCCATCGCGTGCAGCTCGGCCAGGGTGTCGGCCATCAGGTGCGCCCAGCGCTGTCCGCGCCAGGGATGCACCGCGTCATCGACGTAGACCGTCACCGCCGCGGCCGGTTCAGGCCTGCGGCTTGCTGTCGCTGTCAGCGGCCGGAGCGGCCGGAGCGGCCTCGGCAGCGGCTTCTTCGGCCACGTCGCCCTCGGCGGCTTCGCCTTCCTCGCCCTCAGCAGCGTCGACGCCTTCGAACTCGGCGACCAGCTTGTCCAGATACTCGTCAGCGGTCTGCTCGGATTCGGCGGCCAGGGTGTCCAGCAGCTTCTGCAGCAGTTCGGAGTACTCCAGGTTGACCTTGCGGCCTTCCTTCTCCTGCACGTTGGCCAGGTGCTTGAGCATGGCCAGCATCGGCACCGGGTTCTCGGCGTTGCCCATGGTCTGGCCGCCGATGGCCAGCAGCCACTCACGGCCCTGCAGGCCGATGGCCGCAACCACCTGGCCGTCTTCGTTGGTCAGCACGGCATGGTTCTGCACCTGCTGCTGGGCATTCAGGCGGAGGAACGGGCGCTTGGCCTGCTGCTTCTTGCGCTTGTCGCGCTTGGCCTTGGAGTTCTGGGACATGGGGTGGAGTCACCTGGAAACGGAAAGACCGCCATTGTAGCGGGTGCGCCGGGTCATGCCCCTGGTGGGTGCGGACCTTGGTCCGCACGCTTTTCCCGGATGTGCGGACCAAGGTCCGCACCTACCGTTTACTTTGCCGGCCCCTGCGCGGCCTGCACGTCCGGGTCGGCGGCGGGGGCCGACAGCCCCACCTGCGGGCCGGCACCGGCCAGGGCGGCTGCTTCGGCGGCCTGGGTCATCACCACGATGCTGATGCGGCGGTTGATCGGGTTCTGCGGGTCGGCCTTGTCGAACAGCACCGACGACGACAGGCCGACCACGCGGGTGATCTTGCTGTCCTCCAGGCCGCCGTCCACCAGTGCGCGCCGTGCGGCGTTGGCACGATCGGCGCTCAGTTCCCAGTTGCCGTAGCCGCGCGCGGCCGAATAGGCGGTGATGTCGGTGTGGCCGGTCAGGCTGATCCGGTTCGGCACGTGGTTCAGGTAGTTTGCCAACTCGTGCAGGATCTGCTGCGTGTACGGCTTCAGCGTGGCGCTGCCGAGGTCGAACATCGGCCGGTTCTGCTTGTCCACGATCTGGATGCGCAGGCCTTCCGGGGTCAGATCCAGCAGCAGCTGGTCCTTGAACGGCTCCAGCGCCTGGCTCTTGCTGATCGCCTCCTGCAGTTCCTTCATCAGCGCTTCCAGCTGCTGCTTGTCGCGCTGCTGCTGGTCCACCGGCTGGGGCACCGCCTCCTTCTGGTTCTGGAAGGGATCGTTGCTGCTGCCCCGCGAGATGTCGGTGGCACCGCCGAGCTTGATCATCGAGGTGCTGGCGCCGCCCAGGGCCGGCCATGCCGGGCGCCGGCGTGGCGTTCTGCCCGCTCAGCGGGCTGGGGTTGCGGAAGTACTCGGAAATGGCCGCACGGTCGTTCTTGTTGGTGGTGGCCATCAGCCACAACACCAGGAAGAACGCCATCATCGCGGTCACGAAGTCGGCATAGGCCACCTTCCACGAACCGCCATGATGGGCGGCGTGGCCGGCCTTCTTGACCCGGCGGACGATGACGGTGGGCTTTGTCTCGGCCATGGCTTACTTGACCGTCTTCAGGTGCTGCTCGAAATCGGAGAAGGCCGGGCGCACGTTCGACGGCAGCGTCTTGCGGGCGAATTCCAGCGCGATCTTCGGGTTGTAGCCACGCAGACAGGCCAGCAGCGCGGTCTTCACCGATTCGTAGATGCGGCTGTCCTGCTCGGCGCGCGCTTCCATCGCGGCCGCCATCGGGCCGACGAAACCGTAGCCCAGCAGGATGCCCAGGAAGGTACCGACCAGCGCGCCGGCCACATGGCCGCCGACCTCGACGATATCCCCGCCGATCGAACCCATGGTGATGACGATGCCGAGCACCGCCGCGACGATGCCGAAACCGGGCAGTCCGTCGGCGACCTTGGTCAGCACCTGCGACGGCGCCATGGCCTCGGCGTGGTGCTTTTCCAGCTCCAGTTCCAGCAGCGGCTCCAGCTCGTGTGGCTCGATGTTGCTGCCGATCATCAGGCGCAGGCAGTCGGTGATGAAGTCGATCAGGTGGTGGTCGGCCTGCACCTTGGGGTAGTTGCCGAACAGCGCGCTTTCGGCCGGGCGCTCGACGTGGTCTTCCAGCGCCATGAAGCCTTCGCGGCGGGCCTTGTTGAGCAGTTCGTAGAGCAGGCTGAGCACATCGATGTAGTCCTGCTGCTTGTAGCGCGGGCCCTTGAACACGCCGACCATGGCCTGCAGGGTCTGCTTGACCGTCTTGGCCGGGGTGCCGACCAGGAAGGCGCCGAGCGCGGCGCCGCCGATGATGACCAGCTCGTAGGGCTGCCAGAGGGCACCCAGGCGGCCGTGGGCGCCGAGATAGCCCCCGATCACGCTGACGATGACGACCAGGAATCCAACGATGATGAGCATGGGGCGACGCAAGGAGAGGGGATATCTCCTTGTCGGCCCGTCGCCCGGATTTCTGAAGAGGGAATTCTGTGAAATCGGTCAGCGGGGTGTTTCAGCCCGCCACGCCGCTTTCGGCGCCGCCACGCTGCAACGGGTCGGGCCAGGGCTCGCCATTACCGGTGAACGAAAGTGAGACGGAGTTCAGGCAGTGGCGCTCGTAGGTGGGCGGCGGGCCGTCCGGGAAAACGTGACCCAGGTGGCTGCCGCAGCGCGCGCAGGTGATCTCGGTGCGGACCATGCCGTGGCTGGTATCGCGGATCTCGCGCACGTGCGCCGGGTCGAACGGGGCGAAGAAGCTCGGCCAACCGGTGCCGGAATCGAACTTGGTGCTGGAGCGGAACAGCGGCAGCGCGCACAGCCGGCAGCAGTAGACGCCCTCGCGCTTGTTGTCGAGGAACACGCCGCAGAACGGCGCCTCGGTACCGTGCTGCAGCAGCACGCGGCGCTCTTCACTGCTGAGGCCAGCGATCAGCGCCTCGGTCTGGGTGGCGGTGGGGGGCGTCAGGTCGAAGGCAGTCATGGCGGCGCTCCGTGGGGTTGATGGCCTGGGGATGGCGGAAAACGTGGGGGTGCCGGCGCGCGCTTGCAAGTGTGATGGCCGTTCATGGCCGGCACACAGGTGCAGGCGCAAGGTACATGTGATCCACGCCGGAGCGTGACATGAAACCGACCCTTTCCCTGCTGTTGATGGCCCTGTTGCCCCTGGTCGCGCAGGCCCAGGTACCGACGTCGTCGAGCCCGACCGCCACCCGCAGTGCCACCACCGTGGCACCGCAGCCGGTGATGCCGCCGCCGCAGGCCGCCCGCCCGCAGCCGCAGGTCCTGCCCTCGCCGCAGCCGGCGCAGCCGATCAAGTCAACCGGCCCCGCCCAGATCGCGCCCACCCCGGTACCGAAGCCGGCCGACAAGGTGTACGACCGCAATGGCCGTATCGTCCCCGGGGTACGCCCGGCCGGTCCGAACCGCGTGTTCGATTCGCGTACCGGCCGCTATTACGACAGCGTGCCGGCCGGCGATGGCCAGCAGATCAAGCGCTGATCACGGGTGCCAAACGAGGTTGGCGGCTACCGCACGCTGTCCGGCCTGAACGCACGAAAACAACGTCCTGCAGATCACTGCTTTTTCGCCTGCGATTAACCGTTCCGGGACCAACGTGACCGTGCGCCGGCATTGCGCCGCCGCATGTCCTTCGTCCACTGGATCGCGATCATGAAAAACCAGCAGAACCGTCATCCCGGCAAGGAACCGCAGGGCCGCAACCCGCAGCAACAGCAGCAACAGCAACAGATGGACCCGCAGCAGCCGCACAAGGGTGGCAAGCAGCAGGAACAGCGCTCGCAGAAGCATCCGCAGCAGCGCTGACGGACCTGGGGGTCAGAGCCCGCTGCACGGGATCTGGCCCCACTACCGTTCCGGACTCAATCCGGAATCGGCAGGCTCAGCGTTTCCTTCACTTCTTCCATCACGATGTAGCTCTTCGACTCTCGTACATGCGGCAGTGTCAGCAAGGTGCTGCCGAGCAGCTTGCGGTAGGAGGCCATTTCGCTGATCCGCGCCTTCAGCAGGTAATCGAAGTCGCCCGAGACCAGGTGGCACTCCAGCACGTTGGGCAGCTTCAGGGCGGCGCGCCGGAACTCCTCGAAGATGTCGCCGGACTTGTAGGCCAGGCTGATCTCCACGAACACCAGCAGGCTGGCTTTCACCGCCGCCGGGTCGAGGTGGGCGTGGTAACCGGTGATCACCCCTTCGCGCTCGAGCCGGCGCACGCGCTCGGTGCACGGGGTGGTGGACAGGCCGACCCGCTCGCCCAGTTCGGTGAAGGAGATACGGCCCTCGGCCTGCAGGATGCGCAGGATCTTGCGGTCGATCTTGTCCAGTTCGCGGGTACGGGTGGCCATGGCCGTCAACCTTGGGGAATGAATTGCAGAAGAACATCCTGCCGGTTGATTGCAAATCAGGCAAATCAACTGGGAATGGCTGTCTATACTTCCCCAATTATGGTCCCGGCACGCTCCAGTGCAGGGAATGATCGGGTTGGAGAAGTCCCATGCGAGTCCTAGTTCTCGGCAGCGGCGTGATCGGCACCACCAGTGCCTGGTACCTGCGACAGGCCGGGTTTGAAGTCACGGTCATCGACCGCCAACCCGGCCCGGCGCTGGAAACCAGCTTCGCCAATGCCGGCCAGCTGTCGTTCGGCTACACCTCGCCGTGGGCCGCCCCGGGCGTGCCGAAGAAGGCCATCGGTTGGCTGTTCGAGAAGCATGCGCCGCTGGCGATCAAGCCGGGCATGGACCTGGCCCAGTACCGCTGGCTGTGGCAGATGCTGCGCAACTGCACCCACGAGCGCTACGCGATCAACAAGGCGCGCATGGTGCGCATGTCCGAGTACAGCCGCGACTGCCTGAACGAGCTGCGCGCGCAGATCGGCATCGAGTTCGAAGGCCGCGACCTGGGCACCACCCAGCTGTTCCGCACCCAGCAGCAGCTGGATGCCTCGGCGCAGGACATCGAGATCCTGGCCCAGTACGGCGTGCCGTACGAAGTGCTGGATCGCGCCGGCATCATCCAGGCCGAACCGGCCCTGGCCCATGTCGACGGCCTGGTGGGCGCGCTGCGCCTGCCGCGTGACCAGACCGGCGACTGCCAGCTGTTCACCCGCCGCCTGGCGCAGATGTGCGTGGATGCCGGGGTCGAGTTCCGTTTCGACCAGGACATCACCGGCCTGGAATTCGATGGCGATCGCATCACCGGCGTACGCATCGATGGCAAGCTGGAAACCGCCGACCGCTTCGTGGTCGCGCTTGGCAGCTATTCGCCGGCGCTGGTCGCATCGCTGGGCATGCGCCTGCCGGTGTATCCGCTGAAGGGCTACTCGCTGACGCTGCCGATCACCGACCCGGCGATGGCACCGACCTCGACCATCCTTGATGAGAGCTACAAGGTGGCGGTGACCCGCTTCGACGACCGCATCCGCGTCGGTGGCATGGCCGAAGTGGCCGGCTTCGACCTGTCGCTGTCGCAGCGCCGTCGCGAGACCCTGGAGCTGGTGGTCAGCGATCTCTACCCGAAGGGCGGCGACCTGTCGCGCGCGCAGTTCTGGACCGGCCTGCGCCCGGCCACGCCGGACGGTACGCCGGTGATCGGCGCCACGCCATTCCGCAACCTGTACCTCAACACCGGCCACGGCACGCTGGGCTGGACCATGGCGTGCGGCTCGGGCCGCTACCTGGCCGACCTGATGAGCGCGCGCCAGCCGCAGATCAGCACCGAAGGCCTGGATATTTTCCGCTACGGCCAGTACGGTCACGCGCCGCAACAAGAGAACCGCACATGCGTCCTGCCCGCGCGCTGATCGATCTGGGCGCCCTGCGCAGCAACTACCGGCTCGCCCGTGAACTGGGCGGTGGCAAGGCCCTGGCGATCATCAAGGCCGATGCCTATGGCCACGGCGCAGTGCGCTGTGCGCAGGCACTGGAAGGCGAGGCCGATGGTTTCGGCGTGGCCACCATCGAAGAGGCGCTGGAACTGCGCCAGGCCGGCATCCGTGCGCCGATCCTGCTGCTGGAAGGCATCTTCGAGCCCAGCGACATGGCGCTGGTGGCCGAGCATGATTTCTGGTTCGCCGTCGGCTCGCCGTGGCAGCTGGAGGCCGTCGCTGCCTTCGACAGTCCGCGTCCGTTGACGGTGTGGCTGAAGCTGGACAGCGGCATGCATCGCCTCGGCCTGGACGTGGACAGCTTCCGTGCGGCGCATGCGCGCCTGTCGGCGCTGCCGCAGGTCGAGCGCATCGTGCTGATGACCCACCTGGCACGCGCCGACGAGCTGGACAGCGAGCGCACCCACGAGCAGGCGGCGACGTTCGCGCGGGCCATCGACGGCCTCGATGGCGAGACCAGTGTGTGCAACTCGCCGGCGCTGCTGGGCTGGCCGGATGTACGCAGCGACTGGGTGCGCCCGGGCCTGATGCTGTACGGTGCCAACCCGCTGCCGGACAACACCGTACTGACCGAGCGCCTGCGCCCGGTGATGACGATGCAGTCGAAGGTGATCGCCGAGCGCTGGATCGAGGCCGGTGAGCCGGTGGGTTATGGCGCCCGCTTCGTGGCCAAGGCACGCACCCGCGTGGGCGTGGTCGCGCTCGGCTATGCCGACGGTTATCCGCAGTTCGCCCCGAATGGCACCCCGGTGCTGATCGATGGTCAGCCCGGTGCCCTGATCGGGCGCGTGTCGATGGACATGCTGACCGTGGACCTGACTGCGCACGCGCAGGCCGGCATCGGCAGCGTGGTGGAACTGTGGGGTTCAGCGCCGACGCTTTCGGAACTGGCGCCGCGCTGTGGCGTGAGCGCGTACCAGCTGCCGTGCGCGGTCAAGCGCGTGGCGAAGGTCTATCAGGACTGAGCGAGCACTGGCCGTGCACGGCTCTGGTAGCGGCCGACCTTGGTCGGCGCTGTGAATGCGTGTCGACCAAGGTCGACACCTACCGATGGGTCTAACGCGCAGTGGCCGCCGGGCGCGGCTCTGGTAGCGGCCGACTTTGGTCAGCGCTTTGAATGCGTGTCGACCAAGGTCGACACCTACCGGTAGGGACCGGTCGGCGCGCACGGCTCTGGTAGCGGCCGACCTTGGTCGGCGCTCTGAATGCGTGTCGACCAAGGTCGACACCTACCGGTAGGGACTGGTCGGCGCGCTCGGCTCTGGTAGCGGCCGACCTTGGTCAGCGCTTTGAATGCGTGTCGACCAAGGTCGACACCTACCTGTAGGGACCGGTCGGCGCGCACGGCTCTGGTAGCGGCCGACCTTGGTCGGCGCTGTGAATGCGTGTCGACCAAGGTCGACACCTACCGATGGGTCTAACGCGCAGTGGCCGCCGGGCGCGGCTCTGGTAGCGGCCGACCTTGGTCGGCGCTTTGAATGCGTGTCGACCAAGGTCGACACCTACCGGTGAGTCGCGTCGCCCGGGATCATCGCGCGGCGGTGGCCTGGCTGACCAGCTGCCGCTTCACCCAGTCATCGATCAGGCGCTTCTCGTAGCGCAGCGGATCACTGTCGCTCTTCAGCCCCAGGTTGTGCAGGTAGCCGGTATCGCTGAGGCGCGCATCGCCCTCGCTGACGATACGGCCGCTGGCGTCCTTCAACGTGTACTGCAGGCTGATCCGCGGCGGGTAGATGTCACGCATGATCCGGATGTCGCGGCCACGCGGGCCATGCCACGGCTCGTAGTCACCGGCGCGCTTGATGTCGACCAGGGTCACATCGAGGGTCTGCCCAGGCTGCAGCGGCTTGGCGGCGGTGGTCTGCAGGTAGCGTGCCAGCTGCTGTACCCAGTCGCCACGCTCGGCCTCGAAGCGGTTGGTGCTCTGGCGGATCTCGGTGAATTTGGCCGGGTCCTCCCATTTCACGCTGACCGGGCCATCGGCCTGCAACGCACGTGGCGCGTCCGCATCGGTCACGGTGCGCGGTGCAGCGGCGGCGCCGCCCGCCACCAAGGCGCCTGCCAGCAGGGCAATCGCGAGTGAGCGTTTCATGACGGTCTCCTGCGTCCCCGCGATGGGGACGATGTTGATCACAGATCGAGTGTGATCCTGCGGCCGGGCCGCCGCAATGGCAGATTGCGTCATGCACAAGAGTGGTTGCCGCCAATTCATCGTCGTCAACCATGACTGACGGCGCTTGACGCTGTGAATACGCCCTTTGGAAGATGCTGTGCCTCCAACCCGGCCTGCACTGACGCCCTTGTCCACACTGCCGCCCCTCGTGGAGCGCCCACCGATGATGGTGCCGGCGCCCGAACCCGACCTGCATCATGGCGTGCTTGAGCGCATCAACGCCGGTTTCTGCGTGATCCAGGTGCTGTTCGAGGGCGATCGTGCGGTCGACTATCGTTTCATCGAGGTCAACGACGCCTTCGAGCGCCACACCGGCCTGAAGGATGCGCGTGGCCAGCGCATGACGGCGCTGGAACCGGGCCACGAGGAAGACTGGTTCCGCATCTACGGCGAAGTTGCCCGCAGTGGCCGGCCGGCACAGTTCGAGATGGAAGCGCGTGCGCTGGGCCGCTCGTTCGCGGTGGATGCGGTGCGCGTGGGCCGCCCGGGTGAGGACAAGGTCGGCATCCTGTTCTTCGACATCACCGCGCGCAAGCAGATGGAAGTGGAGCTGGGCGAAAGCGAAGCCCGCTTCAGTGCGCTGGCCGATGGCCTGCCGATGCCGGTGTGGGTGCTCGACGAGCGCGGCCATGCCCGTTTCGTCAACAGCGCTTTCAGTGAGTTCTTCGGCGGCGACGAGACGCGCGTGCCGGAAGATGTCTGGCGTGGCCTGGTGCACCCGGACGATGCGTCGGTATTCGAGTACGAACTGCAGGAAGCGCTGAAGGCGCAGCGGTCGATGCATGCGCTGGTGCGGGCCCGACGCGCCGATGGCGACTGGCGTTGGTTGGAGATGAACGCGCGTCCGCGCTTCTCGCGGATGGGCCGCTTCATCGGCCTGGCCGGCAGCAGCCCGGACGTGACCGAACGCCGCGAGATCGAACTGGCCCGCGAGGAGCTGCTGCAGTCCGAGCGTGCCGCGCGCAGCGCCGCGGAGAACATGGCGCGGCTGAAGGACGAGTTCCTGGCCACGCTGTCGCATGAACTGCGTACGCCACTGACCACCATCCTCGGTTGGAGCGAACTGCTGCTGCAGCGCGTGGACAACACCAGCCCGCTGTACAAGGGCCTGAACGTGATCGCCAACAGCGCCGGTGCGCAGAAGCGGCTGATCTCGGACATGCTCGACCTCAGCAGCATGCTGCTGGGCAAGGTGCAGCTGGAGGTGGAGATACTGGACCTGCGCGACCTGCTGGGCGAAGCCATCGGCGCGCAGGAGCTGGTCGCCGAAGGCAAGGCGCTGGACGTGAGCCTGCAGCTGCCGGAGCAGCCCAGCCTGGTGCTGGGCGATGCCACCCGCCTGCAGCAGGTGTTGTGGAACCTGCTGTCGAATGCGATCAAGTTCACCCCGGCCGAAGGCCGCATCGATCTGCAGCTGCAGGCCGACGGCAACCACTGGGTGATCACCGTGCGCGACACCGGCGACGGCATCGCGCCCGAATTCCTCAATCATCTGTTCAGCCGCTTCCGCCAGGCCGATGGCACCACCACCCGACGCCATGGCGGCCTCGGCCTGGGCCTGGCTATCGTGCAGCAGCTGGTTGAACTGCATGGCGGTACCGTCACCGCTGCCAGCGAGGGCCATGGCCACGGCGCCACCTTCACCGTGCGCCTGCCGCAGCACATTCCCGATGCCGAACGGCGGCCGCTGCGCGAAGTGATCAGCGGACCGATCCTGGAGCCGGTGATCGTCGAGCCGTATCCGCTGCGTGGCATGCACGTGCTGGCGGTGGAAGACCAGCCGGAAGTGCTGGAGTACCTGCGGCGCATGCTGGAAGAGCAGGGCGCAAGCGTGTCGGCAGCCAGCTCGGCCGGTGAAGCGCTGGCGCTGCTGGCCGATACCGGGCACCTGCAGTACCAAGTGATGCTGACCGACATCGGCATGCCGGGCATGGATGGCTATGGCCTGGTGCGCACGCTGCGCGAGGACATGGGCGTGGATGCGATGACCCTGCCGGCGGTTGCCGTGACCGCGCTGGCACGTGCCGATGACCGGCGCCGAGCGTTGGCGTCGGGCTTCCAGGAACACGTGGCCAAGCCGTACTCGGTGGCACAGCTGGTGGCTGCGGTACGCAAAGTGCAGGTGCCACGCGCGGACAGCGCGCTGCACTGAGCATTCACGGCCGATCGGCGACCCTGCACGCAGGAGGTCGCCGATGTCCCGTACAGCTCCCCGCATCCATACCGATCCGGCGCAGATCGCGCGCCTGGAAGCCCTGCTGCCGCAGCTGGAAGGCGAAACGCAGGTGGAACTGACCCTGCAGGATGGTCGCCGGCTGCTCGGCACCGTCGCCGTGAAACCGACGGTGCAGCAATACCGCAACGAGGCCGGCGACGAAGGCAGCAACGGCCAGCTGCGCCTGGATGACTACGATACGCCGGTGCAGCAGCACCATGTGTGGCTGGACGAGATCGCCAGCATCCGCAGGTTGCCGCCCAGGGTCTGACGGCAACCTGCCAACCCCATCCACGCATGGCGTGGATCTACTGGAAATGGAAAGGGCCACGCATGGATGTGCGTGACCTCGTCATCGGCCAGGCCTCATGCCGTCCACGCACAGCGTGGATTTTCCAGAGGTTGCAGTAGAGCCACGCCATGCGTGGCTGTTGGGATCAATGCTCGAACAACGTAGGCGTCGCCTCGAAACGGCGCGCGTAGGCGCGTTCTTCAGCGACCCGGGCCACCTCGTCATCGGCCAGGTCCGGTGCGCCGTACACCGCATAGGCCACGCTTCCGTCGGCACCATGGCCGACCTGGTGCAGCCGGTAGCGCGAGTGGCCACCGCCGGTGTCCTCGGGGTAATGCACGGGCGGATGGCTGCCTTCCAGGTCCATTTCACTGTTGTCGACCACGCCACCGACGAACAAGGCTCGCATGCAGGTTCTCCTGGGTTTCCGGGGGAGCCTCTACCCTGAACGTTTCAATGTTGCTGGCAGATCAAGGCCCCGTTCGGGTTTCGCAAAGCGGCCGCGGGGGCCGGCCCGGCCAAGCCGGTACAATGGACGGCCCTCACGCTTGAAGTACCCGCGCCGATGGCCTCCAGCGACGACGCCCCCCTGCAGACCCTGTTCCTGCCGTTCTCCCAAGGCGCCCTGCGCTGGCCGGAGGGCCCGGTGGCCTTCCTGCGTGCCCGCGACGGCTGGCCGCTGCGCGAAGTGGCCGGCAACCGCGAAGTGCATTGCGAGCAGAGCTTTGCCCCGTTCGCGCAGCCGCTGCAGCAGGCCGCCGGCTGGACCGTCAGCGGCCAGCTGGATGATGTGGCCGGCAAGGGCCGCTACCCGCTGGTGCTGGTGCTGCCGCCGCGCCAGCGCGAGGAGGCCCGTGCCCTGTTCGCGCGCGCGCTGGCGCTGGTCGCCGACGGCGGCCGCATCGTCGCCTGCCAGTCCAACAACGAAGGTGCACGTTCGGGCGAGGGTGACCTCAAGCAACTGACCGGCCTCGGCGGCAGCCTGACCAAGAACCACTGCCGCGTGTACTGGACCGCCCCGATGCAGGGTCAGCATGACGCCGACCTGGCCAAGCGCTGGTCGGCACTGGATGCGGTGCGGCCGATCGTCGGCGGCCGTTTCCTCAGCCGCCCGGGCGTGTTCGCCTGGGATCGCATCGACCCGGCGTCGGCGCTGTTGGCCGAGCACCTGCCGGCCGACCTGGCCGGGCGTGCCGCCGACCTCGGCGCGGGCTATGGCTACCTGTCGCGCGAGCTGCTGGAACGCTGCCCGAAGATCACCGCGCTGGATCTGTACGAAGCCGAGCAGCGTGCGTTGGCCCTGGCCGAACTGAACCTGGCGCCGCCGCCGCGCGCGCTGCCGCTGCGCTTCCTGTGGCAGGACGTCACCGCCGGCATCGAGCCGGGCTACGACGTCATCATCAGCAACCCGCCGTTCCACACGCCCTCGCGCGCCGATCGCCCGGACATCGGCCAGCGCTTCATCGCCGTGGCCGCGCAGGCGCTGCGCCCGGGCGGACGCCTGTACGTGGTGGCCAACCGCCACCTGCCGTACGAGTACACGCTCAACGAGAGCTTTGGCGCGGTGCGCGTGATCGCCGAGCGTGATGGCTTCAAGCTGGTGGAAGCGGTGAAGGGGAAGGGCAAGTGAAGCTGGTCAAGCTTATCGCCAACCTGGGCTATGGCAGCCGCAAGCAGGTGCAGTGGATGTTCCGCGAAGGCCGCGTCACCGACGCCGACGGCGAGGTGCTGTATGCCGACGACCAGGTGCCGCACGAGGCGATCCGGGTCGACGGCGAGCCGCTGGACCCGCCGGTGGGGCTGTCGATCGCGCTGCACAAGCCGGCCGGCTACACCTGTTCGACCAAGGACACCGGCCGCCTGATCTACGACCTGCTGCCGCCGCGCTTCCGCGACCGCGATCCGGTGCTGTCCACCGTGGGCCGCCTTGACCGCGAGACCAGCGGCCTGCTGCTGCTGACCGACGATGGCGGCCTGCTGCACCGGATCATCTCGCCGAAGTCGAAGCTGCCCAAGGTCTACGAAGTGGAACTGAGCGACGACCTGCGCGGCGACGAAGTGGCGTTGTTCGCCAGCGGTACGCTGATGCTGGAGTCCGAGAAGACCCCCCTGCTGCCGGCTGAACTGGAAGTGCTGGATGCGCGTCGCGCACGCCTGGTACTGCATGAAGGCCGCTACCATCAGGTACGCCGCATGTTCGCCGCCACCGGCAACCACGTGCAGGCCCTGCACCGCAGCCGCGTCGGCGGGCTGGACCTGCAGGGACTGGACGAGGGGCAATGGCGGCAGCTCACCTCCACCGATCTGGATACGCTGTTCGCTCCATGACCACCATCGCTGCGCTGCCGTTCCTGCCCGACGCCGTCATCTTTGACATGGACGGCCTGATGATCGACAGCGAGCGGGTCTCGCTGGCCTGCTGGAGCGAGGCGGCCGACGAATTCGGGCTGGGCCTGGACGAGACCGTGTTCCTGCGCATGGTCGGCCTCGGTGACCGTGACACGCACGCGCTGCTGCGTGCGCAGGGTATCGAGGACAGCGTGATCGAAGCGGTGGCCGCACGCTGCCATGAGCTGTACGAAGCACGCACACAGACCGGCCTGCCGCTGCGTCCGGGCATTCTGGAGCTGCTGGAGCTGCTGAAAGCGCACGCGGTACCGCGGGCGGTGGCAACCACCACGCGGCAGCCGCGGGCCAACCGCAAGCTGGCCGCTGCCGGCCTGCTGCCGTATTTCGATGCCGTGATCACCAGTGGTGATGTGGCGCGGCCGAAGCCGGCGCCGGATATCTACCTGCTGGCCGCGCAGCGGCTGGGCCAGGTGCCCGAGCGCTGCCTGGCGCTGGAAGATTCACCGGCCGGCACGCGTGCAGCGCTGGCGGCAGGCATGACCGTGATCCAGGTGCCGGACCTGGTGCATCCGGATGAAGAGCTGCGCGCACTGGGCCACCGCATCGTCGGCTCGCTGGTGGACGCGCACGCGCTGCTGCTGCCGCTGCTGCTGAAATAAGGTGGGTGCCGACCGTTGGTCGGCACACCCAATGCCCCGGTAGGTGCCAACCTTGGTTGGCACGCCCAAACGCCCTGGTAGGTGCCGACCTTGGTTGGCACGCCCAAACGCCCCGGTAGGTGCCGACCTTGGTTGGCACGCCCAAACGCCCCGGTAGGTGCCAACCTTGGTTGGCACGCTTTTCAATGCAGTCGAGCAAGCTCGACTCTACGGGTGCCGACTGTGGGTCGGCACACCTGCCCCATCACACCCGCCCGAACACCAGCGCCGCGTTGGTGCCACCGAAGCCAAAGCTGTTGGACATCACGGTATCCAGCTTCTGCTCGCGGCTCTCGCGCAGGATCGGGAAGCTTTCCACCTTCGGGTCCAGTTCGCCGATGTTGGCCGAACCGGCAACGAAGCCATCGCGCATCATCAGCAGGCAGTAGATCGCCTCATGCACGCTGGCCGCACCCAGCGAATGGCCGGACAGCGCCTTGGTCGAGGACAGCGGTGGCACCGCATCGCCGAACACTTCGCGGATCGCGTTGAGCTCGGTGACGTCGCCCAGCGGCGTGGAAGTGCCGTGGGTGTTGAGGTAGTCCAGCGGACGATCGACGCCCTGCAGCGCCATCTTCATGCAGCGCACCGCGCCTTCACCGGACGGCGCGACCATGTCGGCGCCATCGGACGTCACGCCGTAACCGATCAGCTCGGCATGGATGTGCGCACCGCGCGCAACGGCGTGGTCGTAGTCCTCCAGCACCAGCATGCCGCCGCCACCGGCGATGACGAAGCCGTCGCGGTCCTTGTCGTACGGACGCGAGGCGCTGGCCGGGGTCTCGTTGAAGCTGGTCGACAGCGCACCCATCGCATCGAACATCACGCTCATCGACCAGTGCAGGTCTTCACCGCCACCGGCGAACATGATGTCCTGCGCGCCATGGCGGATCATGTCCGCGGCGGCGCCGATGCAGTGCGCCGAGGTCGCGCAGGCGGCCGACAGCGAGTAGCTGACACCCTTGATCTGGTAGGCGGTGGCCAGGCAGGCCGAGACCGTCGAGCACATCGTGCGCGGCACCATGTACGGGCCGACCTTGCGCACACCACGTTCGCGCAGCAGGTCGACTGCGCCGATCTGCCATTCGCTGGAGCCGCCGCCGGAACCGGCGATCAGGCCGGTGCGCAGGTTGCTGACCTGCTCGGGGCTGAGCCCGGCATCGGCGATCGCATCGCGCATGGACAGGTAGGCGAAGGCCGCCGCATCGCTCATGAAGCGCTTCTGCTTGCGGTCGATCAGCGCCTCCAGGTCGAGGTCGACGCGACCGCCGACCTGGCTGCGCAGGCCCGCTTCGGCGTGGTCGGCCAGGGCGGTGATGCCCGAGCGCCCTTCGCGCAGCGCAGCCGAAACGGTATCCAGATCATTGCCGAGGCAGGACGTGATGCCCATGCCGGTGATGACGACGCGACGCATCAGAAGCTCCCGGTTTCAGTGAACAGGCCGACGCGCAGGTCGCGCGCGCTGTAGATTTCGCGGTCATCCACGTACATGCGGGCGTCCGACTGGGCCATCACCAGCTTGCGGTTGATGACACGGCTGATGTCGATCTCGTAGCGCACCAGCTTGGCCTCCGGCAGTACCTGGCCGGTGAACTTCACCTCGCCGCAGCCCAGGGCGCGGCCCTTGCCGGGGGCGCCCAGCCAGGTCAGGAAGAAGCCGGTCAGCTGCCACATGGCATCCAGGCCGAGGCAGCCGGGCATCACCGGGTCGCCGATGAAGTGGCAGCCGAAGAACCACAGGTCCGGGCGGATATCCAGTTCGGCGCGTACCATGCCCTTGCCATGCGGTCCGCCGTCCTCGCGGATGTCGGTGATGCGGTCGAACATCAGCATCGGATCGTTGGGCAAACGGCCGGCGGCGGTGCCGAACAGTTCACCGCGTGCGCTGGCCAGCAGCTGTTCGCGGTTGAACGCGTGGAGACGGGTCATGAAGCACAATCCTGGAAGCGGGGAAACAGGGAAACAAGCGCTCGAGGATGCCCGTGGAAACTGCGCCGATCAAACATTTCAACCGTACGCAGCCGTAGTGTTTTCAATGGAATACGCGCATCCTGTTGATGTGCAACGACCATACTTCGGCGTGTGGCCCGTTCGGCACGCCCCCGCCCTTTCCGCCTGACATGACCCGACTGCGCAAGATCATCCACGTCGACATGGACGCGTTCTACGCGTCGGTGGAGCAGCGCGACGATCCGTCACTGCGCGGCAAGCCGGTGGTTGTGGCATGGCGCGGCGCGCGCTCGGTGGTGTGCGCGGCCTCGTACGAGGCACGCGTGTTCGGCGTGCGTTCGGCGATGCCGGCGTTGCGTGCCGAACGCCTGTGTCCGGATGCGATCTTCGTGCCGCCGGACTTCGCACGTTACAAAGCGGTGTCACGCCACGTGCGCGAGATCTTCCTGCGCCACACCGACCTGGTCGAACCGTTGTCGCTGGACGAGGCTTACCTGGATGTGACCGAGCCGAAGAGCGGCATCGAACTGGCCACCGACATCGCCCGCACCATCCGTGCGCAGATCCGCGAGGAGACAAACCTGACCGCTTCAGCCGGGATCGCGCCGAACAAGTTCCTGGCCAAGATCGCTTCGGACTGGCGCAAGCCCGATGGCCAGTTCGTGATTCCGCCGCAGCGGGTGGACGCGTTCCTGCTGCCGCTGCCGGTGAACCGCGTGCCCGGCGTCGGCAAGGTGATGGAAGGCAAGCTGGCCGCGCGCGGCATCGTCACCTGCGGTGACCTGCGGCAGTGGGCACTGATCGATCTGGAAGAGGCGTTTGGCAGCTTCGGCCGCAGCCTGTACAACCGCGCACGCGGCATCGACGAGCGGCCGGTGGAGCCGGACCAGCAGGTGCAGTCGATCTCCTCCGAAGACACCTTCGCCGAGGATCTGCCGCTGGAAGATCTGGGTGAGGCCATCGTGCAGCTGGCGGAGAAGACCTGGAACGCCACGCGCAAGACCGAACGCGTCGGCCACACCGTGGTGCTGAAACTGAAGACCGCGCAGTTCCGCATCCTCACCCGCAGCTTCACCCCGGAGCGCCCGCCGGAATCGATGGAAGAACTGCGCGACATCGCCCTGGCCCTGCGCGCCCGCGTCGACCTGCCGGCGGAGACGCGTTACCGCCTGGTCGGCGTCGGGCTCAGTGGTTTCCGCGACAAGGAACCGATGGTGCAGGGCGAGTTGTTCGAGCACGGGCCGAACGAGTCCCCACGTAGCTGATCTTCGTGTCGACCAAGGTCGACACCTACCAAGAGCAGGTCATGCCATCCAGACAGGTTGCGGAGACATGCCATCCAGGCAGATCGCAGAGAACTGTCGAAGGCGGGGTGGGTCCGGTTGCGGGGGCGTGAGCGCCATGGATGGCGCGACCGAGCCTCCATGGACGGATTCACGGCGTCCCCCGCAACCGGACCCACCTCGCCATCCCACGGATAGCCAGCTGTTGCTGTTGCTTCGGCTGTTGCCGTTGCATTGAGCGGGTGCAGGGCGCAGCCCTGCAAAAGAACCCCCTACCTCATGGCCACTGCATCTCGCCCTTGGCCACCTTCGCACTCAACTCCAGCGACTCCACGCCCGCCAGCTTCGGGTAGCGCGCCTGCATCGCCTTCACCAGTGCCGCACTGTCCTTCGCCTTTGCCGCCTCAACATCGAACGCACGGATGTAGTCCGCGGTGAAGCGCAGCGCACTGGCATCCAACGCCGCACCCGGCGCGTAATGCCCCGGCACCACCACCTTCGGCTTCAGTGCCTGCAGCCGCTGCAGGGTCTGCAGCCAGTCGGTGTGCGACTTCGGCGTCTGCGTATCGGCCATCCACACGTGCTCACCGGCTACCACCGGAATACCACCGACGATCGCGCGCAGCGACGGCACCCATAGCACCGTGCGGTCCGGGGTCGGGCCAGCGAGGCCGATCAGCGGCAGGCGCTGGCCTTCCAGTTGCAGGGCATCGCCGTCCAGCACCTGCGGCACCACGATGCGCGCCGGCACGTCGGCACCCATCTTCGGCCCCCAGTAGGCCAGCTTGCCGGCCTGGGTCTGCTGGATGTGGGCGACGGTCTGCGCGGTGGCGACGATGCGCGCCTGCGGGAACGCGTCCTGCAGGGTGGCCAGGCCGAAGTAGTAATCCGGATCGCCGTGGCTGACGTAGATCGTGGTCAGCTGCTTGCCGCTGGCACGGATCAGCTCGACCAGCTTGCGCGCGTCGCTGGCAGCAAACTGCGCATTGACCAGGATCGCGTCGTGGCGGCCTTCGATCAGCACCGAGGACACCGAGAACATCGCCTGCGGGCCGGGATGGAAGGTCTGCAGGTGCAGCTGGGATTTCATGGCTGTGGCCGGCGCTGCGGCGGCCGGCGCGGCGAGCAGTGGCGCACTGGTGAAGCTGGCGGCCAGGGCGAGGGGAAGCAGCAGGGCAGCGGTACGCATGGGGCATTCCTTGTGGCGGACGGCGAGCCGGGCGTGGGCCTGGCTCACAGGTGGGTAGCGCCGGGCCATGCCCGGCGGCCTGGCATCAGTACGCCGCAGTGATGATCTGCTTCGGGTACTGGTGCGCTTCCAGCTCGGCGACGAACGCCGCGCCGTAGTCGGCGTAGCTGATGCGGCTGTGCCCGCTGGCGTCGGCCAGGAACGCCTTGGGCTGTACGCGGTACTGGCCGCGCTCTTCACCCGGGCCGATTTCGGCGGCCGGCGAGAAGAAGGTCCAGTCCAGGTCATCCACTGCCTGCAGGCGGTTGAACGCCTCACGGTGGGCCAGTGCGTACGGCTTGTAGGCCTCCGGGAAGGTGGGGGTATCGACCAGCTGCACGCCGGGTGCGACTTCGAGGCTGCCGGCGCCACCGACCACCACCAGGCGGGGCACGCCGGCCTTGCGTGCGGCGGCGGCCAGCTGCGCGGCGATCTCGCCGACGCGGCCGATGTCATCGCCCGGGCGCGGGCCGTAGGCACTGGCCAGCACGTCGTGGCCGGTGATGGCGGCAACCAGCGCGTCCTGGTCATCCAGCGAGGCGATCACCGGATGGGCACCGGCCAGCTCGGCCGGGAGGTCCTGCGCGCTGCGCACGATGACAGTGAGTTGGTGGCCGCGGGCCAGCGCGTGGCGGGCGATCTGGCGGCCGATGTTGCCGGTGGAACCAACGAGGGCGGTTTTCATGGCAGGACTCCGTGGGGCGGTGTGGGGTGGGAATGGGGCCACTCTAGGCTGCTGCAGTTGCTCGAAAAACAGCGTATAACGCGCTTGTTTGTTGCATGAATCGAGCATATGGACCGATTGACCGCCATGACCGTGTTCGTCGAGGTGGCCGAGCGCGGCAGCCTCACCGCCGCCGCCGAGGTGCTGGACATGTCGCGGGCGATGGTCAGCCGCTACCTGGCCGAGGTCGAGAGCTGGCTGGGCGCACGCCTGCTGCACCGGACCACGCGCCGGGTCAGCCTGACCGGCCCCGGTGAGGCGGCGCTGGCGCGCTTCCGGCAGATGCTGGCGATCGGCGAAGAACTGCAGGGCGAGCTGGCCAGTGATGATCCCGAGCCGCACGGGACGCTGCGGGTGACCGCCAGCGTCTCATTCGGGCAGAGCCACCTGGCGCGGGCGGTGGCCGGCTTCGTCGCGCGCCATCCGGCGGCGCGCATCGAGCTGCTGCTGGTCGACCGCACGGTGAACCTGGTGGAGGAGCGGGTGGATCTGGCGGTGCGCATCGCGCGCCAGATCGATCCCAGCCTGATCGCACGGCGGCTGGCCACCTGCCGCTCGGTGCTGTGCGCGACGCCATCCTACCTGCAGGCGCGTGGCACACCGACCGCCCCCGAGCACCTGGCCGCGCACAACTGCCTGACCCACCACTACGTCGGCAAGAGCCTGTGGCAGCTGCACCGCGATGGGCGTTCGCTGTCGGTGGCGGTGGGCGGCAACATCAGCGCCAACGAGGCCTCGCTGCTGCTGGAGGCGGTGCGCGCCGGTGCCGGCATCGCCATGCTGCCGACCTACCAGGTGGCGCCGCTGCTGCGCAGTGGCGAGCTGATCGAACTGCTGCCCGAATTCAGCCTGGACGAACTCGGCATTCATGCCGTGTACGCGTCACGGCGCCAGCAGCCCGCTATCATGCGGCGATTCCTGGATTTCCTGGGCGAGTGTTTCGCCAGCCCGGCCTTCCAGGATCTGGATTGGCGCCCACCGGGCAAGGAGAACACATGAACCATGGACAGGCCTTGATCGACCACAACCGTGCTGCCTGGGACCGCCAGGCCAGCGAAGTGCGCGAATGGTCGCGCCCGGTGGAAAGTTCAACGATTGCCGCCGCGCGCGAAGGCCGCTGGCAGGTGCACCTGACGCCCCGCGCGTTGCCACTGGACTGGATGGGTGATGTGCGGGGCCGTCGCATCCTGTGCCTGGCCTCGGGCGGTGGCCAGCAGGCACCGGTGCTGGCCGCTGCGGGCGCTGACGTCACCGTGTTCGATCTCTCCGACGGGCAGCTGGAACAGGACCGCCAGGTCGCTGCGCGTGATGGCCTGCAGCTGCGCACGGTGCAGGGTGACATGCGCGATCTGCACGTGTTTGCCAACGACAGTTTCGACGTGGTGTTCCATCCGATCTCCAACCTGTACGTGCCCGACGTGCGCCCGGTGTGGACCGAATGCCGCCGTGTGCTGGCACGCGACGGGATGCTGATGGCGAGCTTCTACAACCCGGTGCTGTTCGTCGGTGCGCGTGATCCGCAGCTCGATGCACAGGGATTGATCCGGCCGCAGTACGCCATTCCCTATTCGGACCTGGAAGACCTGGCGCCAGCCGAGCGCGAGGCAAAGCTGGCACGCGGCGATGCGCTGACCTTCGGCCACAGCCTGACCGAACTGATCGGTGGGCAGCTCGATGCCGGCTTCGTCATCGATCGCTTCATGGAAGACTGGCAGCCGCAGCCGCGCTTCCTGATCGACCGCTATCTGCCCACCTTCCTGGCGACCCGCGCGCGCCGGATCGGCTGAGGCGGATCGGCGCAAAAACCAGCGGCGTACAATGGACGGCCCCACGTCATGCAGGTGCCGTCCCTTGTCGTATCCCTATCCGCTGGTCGTGTTCGACCTTGATGGCACGCTGGTCGACAGCGCAGCTGATATCGCCGAAGCACTGAACCGCACGCTGGAGGACATCGGTGTGGCACGCGTGCCGGAAACCACGGTGCTCGGTTGGATCGGCGACGGTGTGCGCCGCCTGGTTGAACAGGCCGTGCATGCGGCCGGCCGCGAGGTGGACCTGGCCGAAGTGATGCCGGTGTTCATGGTGCACTACCGTGAGTGCCTGCTGCGCAGCCCGCGCCTGTTCGATGGCGTGGCCGAAGCGCTGACGCAGCTGCGTGCGCGCAACGTGCCGCTGGCGATCTGCACCAACAAGCCCGAAGCGCTGGTGCCGCCACTGCTGCAGCACCTGGGTATCGGTGATGCGTTCGCGCTGGTGCTGGGTGGCGACTCCCTGCCGCAGCGCAAGCCCAGTGGTGAACCGCTGCTGCATATCGCCGCGCACTTCGGGCTGCCTGTAGAGGCGTGCCTGATGGTCGGTGATTCGTTGACCGACTACCGCGCCGCCGAAGATGCGGGCATGCCGATCGCACTGGTGCGTTACGGCTATCCGCGTGGCCTGGACCTGGCCACCGCGCATGCGGTGGCGGTGATCGACGACCTGCGTGAGTTGCCGGGGTTGCAGGGCTGATGCAACGGACATCCCTGGTCGCCGGCCGGTAACCCGGGCTGACGAAATGGGTAGTGCCGGCCGCTGGCCGGCAACCCGGGATGCGTTGCCGAAGGTCATGGTAGTGCCGGCCAGCGGCCGGCACTGCCATGAGCGTCGCGGTCACTTCGGCTGGTAACGCACGCTCAGCTGGTACTCGCGGCCCGGCTGGTTGAACCACGCCACGGTCTCATACCTGCGGTCGAATACGTTGGCGGCGCGCGCCAGCAGCGACCACGACGGCGTCAGCGCGTACTCGGCGCGCAGGTCCAGCGTGCCGTAGCCGCCAACCTTCACCGAGTTGCTGGCGTTGTCATAGCGCTTGCCCGCACCCTGCACGGTCAGGCCGGCGCGGACGTCACCGAAGCGGCGGTCGACGTCCAGGCGCGCGGTCTGCTGCGCACGGCGCGGCAGCCAGTTGTCGAACTGGGTGCTGCCATGGGTGCGGTTGCGCGGGTCGGTGTAGCTCAGCTGCGCGTTGATGTCGAAGCCGGCCAACAGCACGCCACCGGTCAGCTCGGCACCACGGATGCGCGCCTTCTCCACCTGCTGCATCTTCATCGTGGACGCATCGTAGGTGATCAGGTCATCGATGCGGGTCTCGTACACATCCAGGCCCCAATGCCAGCCCTGGCCCTGCTGCGAAACACCGAGATTGGCGCTCTTGGACTTCTCCGGGTTCAACGTCGGCACGCCGCTCCACGGGTCGTACAGGTCGCTGAAGGTCGGCGCCTTGAACGCCGTGCCGTAGCTGGCATTGACGCGCAGGCCGTGCTCCAGTTCCATCGCCCAGCCCACGCTGCCGGTGGCATGGTTGCCGAACTGCTGGTTGTCGTCATTGCGCGCGCTGGCCTGCAGCTGATGGTGGCCGAAGCGACCCTGGTACTGCACGAACACGCCGGTGTTGCGGCGGCTGTCGACGAGATATCCGGCGCTGCTGCCGTCCAGGTTGTCTTCGCTCCAATCCACGCCTGCACTCAGCAGCTGGCCCTCGGCCACGCCGAAGTCGCCCTGCAGCGAGGCGCTGTCGCGATGGGTCTGCGCGCTGCCGAACACCCCCGGTGCGCCGAAGTTGTCCGACTCGTTGTCACTGCGGCCGACGTTGGCTGTGAAAGCCAGGCGTTCAGACGGGGTGTAGCGCACTTTGCCAGCGAGCACCTGCTGGCGGGTTTCCGAATAGTTGTAGTAACCGTCGTAGTGGTTCTTGCCGTCGGCGCGCAGTGCGCTGCCTTCCACGGTCCACTGGTCGTTGAAGCTGTAGCCGCCGCGCAGGCTCTTGGACAGGTTGCGGTAGCCGTCGCGGTCGTGCTCGTCGGCAAAGCAGCCCGCGGTGAACACCGAGGCGGAGCCGCGGCAGGCATCGATGCCGTCGGAATGCTGGTAGGCGATGTCGGCGCCGAACCAGCCGCGTTCGGTGCCACCGCCGATGCCGCCGCTGGCTTCGCGCAGGCCGTTGCTGCCACCGCCGAGCTGGAAGTGCGGAGCGAATTCGCCCTGGTTGCGGCGGGTGAAGATCTGGATCACGCCACCAATGGCGTCGGCACCGTACAGGCTGGACTGCGGGCCGCGCACGATTTCCACGCGTTCGATCTGCGCCAGTGGCAGGTCCTGGTACATGGCCAGGCCGAGGTCGGCACTGTTGATGCGCACGCCATCCACCAGCACCACGGTGTGGCCCGAGTTGGTGCCGCGCAGGAACAGCGAGCTCTGCTTGCCGAGGCCGCCGGAGTTGGTCAGGTTGATGCCGGCGCGGCCGCGCAGCAGTTCCTGCAGCGAGGTGGCCTGGCTGGATTCGATCTGCGCGCGGTCGATCACCTGGGCCGGCGCGATGCTGTCCTGCAGGGCGATCGGGGTGCGGGTGGCGGTAACCAGGATCTGGTCGAGCGCGGTGGTGTCATCGGCGGCCTGGGCCAGCGCGGGCAGGGCGGCCAGCACGGCCAGGGACAGCATTCGGGACTGCAGCTTCATGGGGGACTCCAGGTGCCACGCACGCCCGCGTGGCGAAGGGGAGGAGCCGCGAAGGCAGGCATGCGCCGACGCCGCAGCGCAGGCTGCGGTCATCCAGCGCCATGCCCACCGCATCGCGACCTGAGGCTTCCTGGCCGGTCTCCGGGCTTGCCGCCGGGTGGCGCGAGGCCACCGTCCAGGCGCCTTCCCATGCCTGCGGCACAGTGGCGTTGTTGCCTGGAACTGACGTGCTTACCGTTGCGGGGGCAGCGCCGGCCTGGCGTGGCATCACGCGTCACCGGCTTCCCGTTTCAACCTGCCGGCCGTGGCCGCAGGTCACCTGGAAGTGCGCGCAGTCTACGGCATCGCCAGCTGGTAGAGTGAGGAGCGTCGCACGCGCATCTGGTTGGAACCTGGAACATGATTGCAAAGGATCGCCTGCAGTTCCTCGATTCTCTTCGGGGTTTGGCTGCCGTCTACGTTGTGTTGTTTCACGTCCAGTCGATGCCGGCGCCGACGCTGACTGTCGCTGGTTGGTTGTTGCCCGTTCTGCAGCTGGGGGCCACGGGTGTCGCACTGTTTTTCGTGATCAGCGCGTTCTCGCTGTGTTATACCCAGCCTCGTCACAGAGCCAGCGGTCGGCCGTTGCTGAGTTTCTACCTGCACCGCTTCCTGCGCATCGCACCGCTGTTCTATCTGCTGCTGGCGTTCTCGATCTTCCGCGATGGCCGTGGCAGCCATGCCGGCCACCCGTGGGCCGAAATCGTTGCGAACGCCACATTCACATTCAACCTGTTCCCCGGCTGGGAGCAGGGCATTGTGTGGGCAAGCTGGGCGGTCGGAGTGGAGATGTTGTTCTATGCGATCTTCCCTTTGCTGTACCTGTTGGTGGATAACGGGCGTCGGGCCTGGACGCTCCTCTTGGTGCTGCTGGGGCTGGCGGCGCTGGCCGGAACCGGCGCGCTGGGTGCACGCGCGGAGGCCTCGCTGGGCGGCTATGGTTGGCTGACGCACGCGCCCGTGTTCGCGATGGGGTTGGTGGCGTTCCATGCGTACAACGCGCTCTCGCAATTGTCTCCGGCGCGGGCGCGGTGGTGGGGGAAGGCACTGAACATGGCCGGTGCCCTGTTGCTGTTGCTGGTCGTGGCGGGGATCGCAGCTGGCTGGAGCGGGGCAGGACCATGGCAGCTGGCCGGCCTGGGCTATCTGGCAGTGCTGTTGGGCTGCTCGCAATGCCCGCCGCGTCTGCTCGTCAACCGGGCGACGGCGTGGCTGGGTACGGTGAGCTACTCGCTCTACCTGGGGCATCCCATTGTGATCGCCGTGCTGGGGCCGGTGCTTCGCCGGCTGTTGGCGGCCGTTGGTGATGGGACAACCGGCTATCTGCTGTGCGCTGCGCTGGTACTGGCAGTCGCAATGCCGTTGGCTGCGCTGGGCCACCGCTGCATCGAAGCGCCGATGATCCGGCTGGGCAAACGCGTGATGGCATCGCTGTCCGTATCACGTGCAGGGCCCTCTCCCAGGCAGGCAGAGGGCGGCCCACGCTAGAATGACGCGCCCCACTACGGGGACGCTGTCCAGAAGTGGTGTTCATGATGTTGCTTCAATCGTCGATTTTTCCCACTCCGCGCGCGATGCAGTCGCCGGCAAGCGTGTTGTATACGGTTGCACTGCCGTGATCCTCGACCTGGTCCGCCATGCCGGCAACGGTCGCGATGAGTTCCTCGATGGCCGCAGCGATCCACCGCAGCTGGCCCGCCTGCCGCAGGAACTGGTCGACGCCTACGCTGCGCAGCCCTGGGAGCGGGTGATCAGTTCGCCACGGCTGCGCTCGCTGCACACGGCGATGGCCCTGGCCACGCCGCGTGGGCTGGACGTGGAAGCAGACGAGGAATGGGAAGAGCTGGATTTCGGCGATTGGGACGGGCAGTCGCTGTTCGACCTGCCGGAGGACGCATTGGCGGCCTTCCATGCCGACCCGCATGCATTCCCGCCGCCGAACGGCGAAAGCTGGGGCCACTTCGAGCGGCGCATCGCGCGCGCGCTGGATCGCCTGCTTGATGATGACGATCCGGTACCGACGCTGGTGGTCAGCCACGGCGGCCCGCTGCGCATGGTGCTGTCGCAGGTCTGCGGCCTGCCGATGTCGCTGTGCTGGGCCCTGCGTATTGACCACGGCACACGCCTGCGGGTGTGGCTGGAGCGCGGCGAGGTCGGGATGGTGGGCGAACTGCTGGAGCTGCAGCAGCCCTGACCGCACTCGCCGGGCATGACCCGGCGCTACCGATCCCGCATCACAGTGGTAGTGCCGGCCGCTGGCCGGCATCCCCAGGAACGCGGAGGCCTCAATCCTCGTCCGCGCGCTCGGCCACGCTGTCCTCAGCGTCGTCGTCAGCATCGAAGCGCTGCTCATGCACCGGGCCCGAAGCGGGGCCGGCCGCCTTCAGCGGATGCGCAGCGATGCGCGCTTCGTAATCCTGCACCAGCGCCTCACGCTGCGGCTCGCTCAGTTCCTGCCAATGGCAGTCCAGCAACGCGCCTTCCAGTGAATAGAGCAGGTTCAGGCTGGGCTTGAAGCCGGCGCGCTTGACCTTGACGAAGGCACCGACCGCGCCGATCGCAACCAGATCCTCGCGGCTGCGCAGGCCGACCTGACGCAGCCACGCCGCACTCTTCGGGCCGATGTTGCGCAGCTTCGGTGCGCTCATCCCAGCGCCTCGACGAACACGCGGGCGATGGCTTCCAGGCCGGCCTGGTCGTCGGCATCGAAGCGGCCGACTTTCGGGCTGTCGATGTCGAACACGCCGATCAGTTCATCGCCGCGCAGCAGTGGCACCACCAGTTCCGAACGCGAGGCCGAATCGCAGGCGATGTGGCCGGGGAAGGCATCGACGTCCTCCACGCGCTGGGTCACGCGCTGGCTGGCGGCGGCACCGCACACGCCCTTGTCCAGCGGGATGCGCACGCAGGCCGGCAGGCCCTGGAACGGGCCGACCACCAGTTCCTTGCCGTCGTAAAGGTAGAAGCCCACCCAGTTCAGGTCGGGCAGAGCGTGATAGACCAGTGCGGAGAGGTTGGCCGCGTTGGCGATGCGGTCGGACTCGGCGTAGACCAGGCCACGGGCCTGTTCCAGCAGCTGGGCGTATTGTTCCGGCTTGCTGCCGGTAAGCGAGGCATTGGCGAACATGCCCGCAGTCTAGCAAGCGCGCCGGGCCGGCGATAATGCAGGCTCTGTTGCCCCGCTGGAGCTTATCGATGCCGTTGCTCGCCACGCTGCCGCCTGCCCTGTTCGTCACCGGCACCGATACCGAGATCGGCAAGACCGCGGCCAGCACCGCGCTGCTGCATGCACTGCGCCGGCGCGGCCTGCGCGCAGTCGGCATGAAGCCCGTGGCCAGTGGCAGTGAAGATCTGGGGCAGGGCCTGCGCAACGAGGACGCGCTGGCGCTGCAGGCGGCCAGTTGGCCGGTGCCGGTCTATGCCGACCTGAATCCGTACGCGCTGCGGCAACCGCTGGCGCCGGAGCTGGCCGCTGCCGAGGATGGCGTGCAGGTGGAACTGGCGCCGATCGTGGCCGCGTTCGCGCGCCTGCGTGCGCAGGCCGATGTCGTGGTGGTGGAGGGCGTTGGCGGTTGGCTGGCGCCGGTCTCGGCCACGCTGGACCAGCTTGACCTGGTGCGCGCACTGCAGCTGCCCGTGCTGTTGGTGGTGGGCATGCGGCTGGGCTGCGTCAACCATGCGCGGCTGACCGCGCAGTCGCTGCAGGCCAGCGGCGTGGAGTGCCTGGGCTGGATCGGCAACCACATCGACCCGGTGATGCAGCGCCAGGATGAGAACATCGCGACGTTGCAGCAGCGCCTGCCGATGCCGTGCTGGGGGCGGCTGCCGTATCTGCCGGGTGCGAATGGCGAAGCGCTGTCGGCGTACCTGCTCGAGTGACCCTGGGTAGTGCCGGCCGCTGGCCGGCAACTGCATCCACCCGGCGATCCCGAGGTTGCCGGCCAGCGGCCGGCGTTACCGTGCCGCAGCCGCCAGCTCCTTCGCGATCGCACCGAGCCGCTCCACCGCACCGATGAAGCGCGCATCCAGCGTCTGGCAGCACGACAGCCGCAGGCAGTGGCGGTAGCGTGCGCCGCGCGAGTACACGCGGCGCTGGGCGCGCACGTGCTTGAGTGATCCTGGGTAGTGCCGGCCGCTGGCCGGCAACTGCATCCACCCGGCGATCCCGAGGTTGCCGGCCAGCGGCCGGCACTACCGTGTTGCAGCTGCCAGCTCCTTCGCGATCGCACCGAGCCGCTCCACCGCGCCGATGAAGCGCGCATCCAGCATCTGGCAGCACGACAGCCGCAGGCAGTGGCGATAGCGCGCGCCGCGCGAGTACACGCGGCGCTGGGCGTGCACCTGCTTGAGTGATCCTGGGTAGTGCCGGCCGCTGGCCGGCAACTGCATCCACCCGGCGATCCCGAGGTTGCCGGCCAGCGGCCGGCACTACCGTGCCGCAGCCGCCAGCTCCTTCGCGATCGCACCGAGCCGCTCCACCGCACCGATGAAACGCGCATCCAAGGTCTGGCAGCACGACAGACGCAGGCAGTGGCGATAACGCGCACCACGCGAATACACCTGGCCGGGCATGAACACGATGTCCTCTGCCAGCGCACGCTCGAACAGCTCACGCGTATCCACGCCCGGCAGTTCGAGCCACAGCAGGAAGCCGCCTTGCGGCTCGGTGGCACGGGTGCCGGCCGGGAAGTGTTCGGCCACCAGCTGGCGCAGCCGTCCCACCTGTTCGCGGTACAGCCGGCGCATGCGGTGCAGGTGATGCTCGTAGCTGCCGGCTTCCAGATACGCCGCCACCGCATCGCCCAGCAGCTGCGGTTCGCCACCGGTGGACTGGAACTTGAGCAGTGCGATGCGCTCGGCGAAGCGCCCCCCGTCCAGCCAACCGATGCGGTAATCCGGCGCCAGCGTCTTGGAGAAACCACCGACCACCATCACCCAGCCATCGCGATCAAACGCCTTCAGCAGCGGTGCCGGCGGCTCGCAGAACTGCAGTTCTGCGTACACCGCATCTTCGATCAGCGGCAGCTGGCGCGCGTTGACCAGTTCGGCCAGGCGTTGCTTGGCGGGTGTCGGCATGGTGCAGCCCAGCGGATTGTGCACGGTCGGCATCACCACCAGTGCGGCCAGCGGCGTGTGCTCCAGCAGCGCATCCAATGCGTCGACATCCAGGCCGTGCTGCGGGTGGGTGGGCAGCTCGATGGCCTGCAGGCCGAGGTTGGCCAGCAAGGGGTAGAGGTTGAAGTAGGACGGCGCCTCGATGCCGACCGCGTCGCCGGGCTGGGTGACCGCGCGCAACGCCAGCTGCAGGGCCTCCATCGCGCCGTGGGTCAGCAGCAGCCGCTCGCTATGGGTGTGCAGGCCCATGCGTGGACCGCGACGCACGATCTGCGCCAGCAGCCTGGGGGAGCCGTTCGGGCGCGCGTAGGATTCCACTGTCTGCTGGCCGTGCCGCAGCACCTGCGCGGTATGCCGGGCCAGCTGCGCGCCCGGATAGAACTGGCGCCCGCGCGGACCGGCGAAGGCCAGGTCGATCACTCCGGAGCGACGTTGTGCCTCCAGCACGCGCGCCATCAGCACCTGCTGCAGTGGTGCGGTGGGTGCGGACGGCGTGTCGCGCAGCGAACGTTCCGGCACCGACAATCGCGGCGCGACCTCGAAGCCGGCTTTGGGCCGCGGAATGACCAGGCCGGCGTCCTCCAGCTGGCGATAGGCCGCGATCACCGTGTTCAGGCTGAGCCTTCGCTGCAGGGCCATCTGCCGCAGTGAAGGCAGGCGGCTGCCGACCGGGAGACGTCCGCCGTGGATGGCTTCGGCCAGTTCATCGGACAGCCGTTGGTAGCGGGGTGGGATCATCGCGCTCTGGTCATCTGTATCCATCGAACTTCCCGCCATCTGGTGCTGTACCCATGATGATGGCGAGCCTAGCATGTCGTTGTCGGACGGGCCTGATCGGGGCACGGCCGATACTTCCCAAGCGCACGGCTGGATGGCCGTGCGTCTTTTTGGAGGTGGTACCGGCCGCTGGCCGGCGATCCCCAGATCCGCAGGAGCCGGCCAGCGGCCGGCACTACCCGGGTCGTTACCGCATCGGCACCAGCGCCGCGTCGCGCCGGTACAGCGCCGGGAACTGCTTGCCCAGTGCCGCCAGCTTCGGTGCGTCGTAGTAGCGGATGTAGGCCGCCTGCGGGTAGTTGCTCATGTAGTTCTGGTGGTAGCTCTCGGCCGGGTAGAAGCGCTGGCCGCTGACCAGCTGGGTGACGATCGGTGCGCGGTAGCTGCCGGCCTGGCCGAGCTGGGCGATGTAGGCGCGGCTGGCAGCCTGCTGGCGTGCGTCATCACTGAAGATCGCCGAGCGGTACTGGCTGCCCTGGTCCGGTCCCTGCCGATTGAGCTGGGTCGGGTCGTGCACCACCGAGAAGAACACCTGCATCAGCTGGCCATAGCTGACCTGGCGCGGGTCGTAGTCGATCTTCACCGCCTCGGCATGACCGGTCTGGCCACCGCTGACGCGCTCATAGCGCGCATTGGCCGCGCTGCCACCGATGTAGCCGGACACCGCATTGCTCACGCCTTTGACGTGCTGGAACACGCCCTGCACGCCCCAGAAGCAACCGCCGGCGAACACCACGCTGGCATGGGTGGCGTCATCGCGGAACGCGGCGTCGCCGCTGGGCGCCGGCAGTGCCTTGGCCTGCGCGCTGGCTTCCAGCGGTGCCGCGACTGCGCCGTGGTCGACCAGCAGCACGCCAGCGATCAATGCAGCAGCTACCAAGCCGGCGACACCGGCGGCGATACCTTGTTCAAAAGAGAGTTTCATCGTGTGCTCCCGTTTCAACCGAAGGTGAAGGCATAGGCCTGCGCGCCCGCATCGAGGAATTCGATCTCGAAGCGATGCGGGCCGACCGCGCCGCGCTGGCGCACCAGCTGGTACAGGCGGTGTTCGTTGACCACGCCGCTGCCATCGGCGCCGACATCGCTGCCGGCATCGGCGGCGGGCAGCGGCTTGCCATCCAGCCAGACGCGGAAGCGCACTGGCTTGCCGTCCTCGTTCGGTGCCAGCACCAGGTGCAGGTCACGTGCGTGGAACTGGAAGGCGATGCGGCCACCGGCCTGCTGCAGCTGTGCGGCCTCGTCGGTGACGGTCCAGCGCCCGGACAGTCCCCATTGGTTCAACGCCAGAGTGGTGGGCAGCGTGTAGTCGAACGCGGTGTCGCTGCGCTGCCCGCCGGGCGAGGCGAACTGCTCGGCGCGGGCGTGGCCCAGGTAGGTTTCCGGCGAACGCAGGTTGCCCATGTCGGCCTGCACGGCCACGCCCTTCAGGTCGGCGGCAGCGGGATCGGCCGGTGGTGGCAGGTTGGTCTGCCCGGCTTCGGTCAGCAGGCGACGGATCATCTGTTCCGAGCGCGCATAGTTGCCCTCGCCGAACTGGTGGCCGCGGATGTTGCCCTGCGCGTCGACGAAGTACTGCGCCGGCCAGTAGCGGTTATTGAAGGCGCGCCAGATCGTGTACTGGTTGTCGAGCGCCACCGGGTACTCGACCTTCAGCTGTTGCACCGCCTTCATCACGTTGCGTGGGTCACGTTCGAAGGCGAATTCCGGCGTGTGCACGCCGACCACCACCAGCCCATGGTCACGGTAGCGACGTTCCCATTCGTGCACGAACGGCATCGCGCGCAGGCAGTTGATGCAGGAATAGGTCCAGAAATCGACCAGCACCACCTTGCCGCGCAGCTGCTGTGCGCTCAGCGGCGGGCTGTTGAGCCAGCCGGTGGCGCCATCCAGCGCGGGCAGGGTGCCTTCCACCGGCAGCGGTGCATCGGCACCGGCATTGGCGCCGGCCATCATCATCATCGGTGGTGCCGCCGGCTGCGCGCCGGGCACTGCGTCCAGCAGGCTTTGCTCGATACGCGCGGTGCTGACCGTTGAAAGACGGGTCAGCAGGCCGGTATCCCAGCCGAGGCCGATCGCCACGACGGCCAGCAGCGCGGCTACACCCAGCACCTTGCGCAGGACATCGCCGAGGCCGAGCCGCGCATGCAGCGCACGGAACACGCGGCCGCCGACCCACACCGCCAGCGCCAGCGCGGTGATCGCACCCGATGCATAGGCAAGCAGCAGGGTGCTGGTACCGACGCTGGCGCCATGCAGGGCAGCACCGGTCAGCACCAGGCCGAGGATCGGCCCGGCGCACGGCGCCCACAGCAGGCCAGTGGCGATGCCGATCAGCAGCGAGGTCCACGCGCCGCCGTGCCCCGCGGCATCCGCCGCATCGGCGCGTGCGCTCAGGCGGGCACCCACGCGCTGGAACGGTGCCAGCAGGTGGTCGGCCAGCCGCGGCCAGAGCAGGGCGACCGAGAACAACGCCATCAGCAGCAGGGCGATCCAGCGTCCTACCTGGTTGGCCTGCGCCACCCATTGGCTGCCCACCGCGGCCAGGCTGGCGACCACGGTGAAGGTGAGCGCCATGCCCAACAGCAGCGGCAGCGTGCTGCGCAGGAACGGGCGATCGGCACGCGCGAACACGAACGGCAGCACCGGCAGGATGCAGGGGCTGAGCAGGGTCAGCGCGCCCCCCAGATAGGCAAGCAGCAACAGCAGCATCGTCAGGCTCCGGAAGCAGGGGAAGAACCGACCGGCACCCGCCAGCCGTCGGCAGTGCCAGCAGGGGCACTGGGAACGAACACCATCGCCGCACCGTTCATGCAGTAGCGCAGCCCGGTCGGGCGTGGCCCATCGTTGAACACATGGCCGAGATGGCCGCCGCAGCGGCGGCAGTGCACCTCCACCCGCAGCATCCCGAAGGTGACGTCGCGGTCTTCGCCGATGGCGTTGTGCAGCGGTGCCCAGAAGCTGGGCCAGCCGGTGCCGCTCTCGAACTTGGTGGAGGAGGAGAACAGCGGCAGCGCACAGCCGGCGCAGGCGAAAGTGCCCTGCCGATGTTCCTTGTTGAGTGGGCTGCTGTACGGGCGCTCGGTGGCCTGCTGGCGCAGCACCGCGTACTGCGCCGGGGTCAGTTGCTGGCGCCACTGCGCATCGCTGTGCATGACCTCGAACTGTCGCGGCGGGCGTGCTTCAGCGGCCGCCGGGGCGGCGCGGCTGCAGGCCCCCAGGCCGAGCAGGCCGGCGGCGGTGGCAACACCGCCCAGGCCCAGCAGATGGCGGCGGGAGAGGGACATGGCGGACTCCGGGAAGGGGCGACGGGGCCATGCTGCGCCCGCCCGGGTCAACGAATCCTCACGCAGGATTCAATTTTTCGTGAGGTATCGGCGGCCGTCCCGCGCCACAATGCAGCCAGCCTCCCCACTGGCCCCGAGCTGCCGATGTCCACCAAACGCGTGCTGATCGTTGAAGACGATGCCCACATCGCCGACCTGCTGCGCATGCATCTGGGCGATGAGGGTTACGACGTCGCCCATGCCGCCAGCGGCGATGCCGGCCTGCGCCTGCTCGAGCAGGACGGCCCGTGGGATGCACTGGTGCTGGACGTGATGCTGCCCGGCGTGGATGGGCTGCAGGTGTGCCAGCGTGCACGCGCGATGGCGCGCTATGTACCGATCATCATCATCAGCGCGCGCGGCAGCGAAACGCAGCGGATCGTCGGCCTGGAACTCGGCGCGGACGATTACCTGGCAAAACCTTTTTCGATGCCGGAACTGGTGGCACGGGTGCGCGCGCTGCTGCGCCGCGCCGAGGCGATGGCGCAGAGCGCGCGCATCGATGCCGGCGCGATCGAGCTGGGTGGGCTGCAACTCGATCCGGTCGCGCGCACCGCGTCGGTGGATGGCAATACGTTGGAGCTGACGCCGCGCGAATTTGATCTGCTGCTGTTCTTCGCCCGTCATCCGGACCAGGTGTTCGCGCGTATGGAGCTGCTCAACCAGGTCTGGGGCTATCAGCACGATGGTTACGAGCATACGGTCAATACCCATATCAACCGCCTGCGCAGCAAGATCGAGCCGGACCCGGCCAACCCGCGGCGGCTGCTGACGGTGTGGGGCCGCGGCTACAAGCTGGTCGACCCGGCCGGGGCGGCGGCATGATCAAGCCCAATCTGTGGCAGAAGCTGGCGGCGGTGATCGCCGCGCTGATGCTGATGTGCTGCATGGCGTTGCTGGCACTGCAGATGCGCGCCAACACCCGCCATGAGCAGGAAGTGGTGCAGCGGCTGTCGCTGGGCCTGGCCGAACACATCGCCCAGCGCAGCGAACTGATGGACACCAGTGGCATGCGCGATGCGGCGGTGCGCGCGCTGTTCGGTCAGTTGATGGCGGTTAATCCCAGCGTCGAGGTCTACCTGCTGGACGACCAGGGCCGCATCCTCGGTCACGATGCGCCCAGTGGCCATCTGGTGCGAAACAAGGTGGACGTGGCACCGCTGCGCCGCCTGCTGGCTGGTGCGCCACTGCCGATCCTCGGCGATGACCCGCGCAGCGCCGATGGCCGCAAGGTGTTCAGTGCTGCACCGTTGATCGTGCAGGGCCGCCAGGCCGGTTATGTGTACGTAGTGCTGGTCGGCGAACACCGGCAGATGCTCGCCGACGACCTGGCGGCGGGCAGCCAGTGGAACACCACATGGTGGTCGGTGATGCTGGTCGGAAGCCTCGGCCTGCTGGCCGGGCTGGTGGCGTTCTACTGGGTGACCCGTCCGCTGCGGCGGCTGACCCGGCGCATCCAAGCCTTCGATATCGATGCGCCGACACCGTTGCCGCCGCCCGAACCGCTGCGCCCGGGCGAGCGCGACGAGCTGGTAATTCTCGAACATGCACATGCGCAGATGGCGCAGCGGCTGGGTGAGCAATGGCAGCAGCTGCGCCAGCAGGACCTGCAGCGGCGCGAACTGGTGGCCAACATCTCGCATGATCTGCGCACGCCGTTGTCGTCGCTGCACGGCTACCTGGAAACGCTGGCGCTGAAGGACTCCACGCTGTCACCGGACGAGCGCCGCCGCTACCTCGGTATCGCGCTGGCACAGAGCGCCAAGGTTGGCCGGCTGGCGCGTGCGCTGTTCGAGCTGGCGCGGCTGGAACATGGCGAAGTGCGCCTGGAGTGGGAAGTGTTCGCGCTGCCGGAACTGCTGCAGGACGTACTGCAGAAATTCGAGCTGGCGGCGCAGGCACGCAACCAGCGCCTGCACGCCGCGTTCCCGCCCGGCCTGCCGCTGGTACGTGCTGACCTGGGCCTGGTCGAGCGCGTGCTGACCAACCTGCTCGACAATGCATTGCGGCACGCACCGGAAGGTGGCCGGATCGAAGTGTGCCTGCGTGCGACCGCGGACAGCATCGAGGTGAGCGTGGCCGATGATGGTCCCGGCGTGGCAGCGGCGCTGCGTGCACAGTTGTTCCAGGCGCCGGCCGCGCTGGGCGCACGGCGTGGCGAGAACGGTGGGCTTGGCCTGCTGATCGTGCAGCGGATCGTGCAGCTGCATGGCCGCCGCATCGAACTGCGTGACAGTGAGCGTGGCGCGCTGTTCGTGTTTGCCCTGCCGCGCGCGGAACCGGCGGTCTAGCAGGTCGTCTCGCTCTCCACGGCACCGCCGCTTTCCAGCGGCAGGTGCAGGCGGATGCAGGCACCGCCCAGCTCCGAATCGGTCACTTCAACGTGGCCGCCATGCTTGTCGGCCACCACCTGCACCAGCGCCAGGCCGAGGCCGAAACCGGGGCTGCCCGGGTCCAGCCGCACATAGGGTTGCAGCACCTGGCCGCGCAGTTCGGGCGCAATGCCGGGGCCGTCGTCCTCCACCTGCAGGCACAGCCAGCCGTCGTTGACCGTGCTGGCGATACGGATCTGCCGCCGTGCGTAACGCAGGGCATTGCCGAGCAGGTTGCGCAGCGCCAGTTCCAGCATATGCCGGTTGACATTGACCAGGCCTGCTGGCGACAGCGCCTGCTGTACCGGCAGCGGCAGCGGTGCGAACTGAGCCACCACGCCACGGACCAGCGCGGCCAGCTGCAGGCGCTGGCGGGTCAGCTGATGGCAGCGGCCCAGCGCGGCGTACTCGACGCCGGCATCGGTGAGGTGCTGCAGCCGATCGACATCGGTGCGCAGGCCGCCCAGCGCATCGCGTTGTATCTCGTCCAGCGCGGTGTCCTCCAGGTCGGCCAGGCCGAAGCGCATCCGCGCCAACGGCGTGCGGACTTCGTGCGCCACCGCCTGCGCCAGCACGCGCTGGCTTTCCAGCAGCTGCTGCAGCTGCTCGGCCATGTGGTTGAATGCATTGGCCAGCGGCCGCACCAGCGCGGTGCCGGCGCGCGGCGCACGCGTGTCCAGCTGACCATCGCGCATCTGCCGGGCGGCCTGGGCCAGCTGCGAGACGTCGCGCCACAGGCGGTAGACCATCACATACATCGGCAGCGCCACGGCCACCATCAGGATCAGCAGCAGGATCGCCACGCCGGACACTTCGCTGTCCTGCCAGCCTTCCTCAGGCAACGCTTCATCCAGTGGCCCCAGCATCACGGCATAGTCGCTGTCGCCGATCCGCTGCAGGCTGCGCATGTGTTCCAGGTCGATCTGCACACGGCCGTTGTTGAACGGCGGTCGCTGGCTGGCCGACAGCGCCTTCTCCGCCTCGGCCAGCGGCACCATCCGCAGGGCATAGGCGAAGTCGGCGTCGAGCCCTCGTGCCAGCGCCGGCCACTGGTCACGTGGTGTTTCCGCGAAGCGTTGCTGCAGCAGCGCATGGGTGCCACGCATCTCGGCCAGCAGGCTGGCTTCGGTGCGGTCTTCCAGCAGCGCATCCCAGGCCCACAGGCCCAGCACGATCAGCAGCAGGTGGGCGACCAGGAAGCCGATGCCGTAGCGCAGGAAGTGGAAGGCGTGGCCGCGCATCGCCGAGTGCGTGCGCTTCATCCCCATGCCGAGCGGCTGAACAGGTAGCCGCGTCCACGGACGGTCTTGATCCGCTCCGGTTGTTCAGGGTTGTCGCCCAGCTTGCGGCGCAGGCGCGAGATGCGCGCATCGATCGAACGGTCCAGGCCGTCAAAGGCGATGCCACGCAGGCCGCGCAGCAGCGCATCGCGGTCCAGGATCTGGCCGGCGTTGCTGGCCAGCAGGAACAGCAGGTCGAACTCGGCCGTGGTCAGCTCCAGCAGGCCGCCCTGCAGGTGCACGTTGCGGGTGGACGGGTCGATGTTCAGCTCGCCGAAGCGCAGGCTGCCGTCGCGCGGTTCGACCCGGCGATGGCGGCGCAGGTGGGCACGCAGGCGGGCGAGCAGCACCCGCGGTTCGATGGGTTTACCGATGTAATCGTCGGCCCCCAGCTCCAGTCCCAGCACCTGGTCGATGTTGTCGGTGCGGGCGGTCAACACACAGATGATGCCGTCATAGTGGGGCCGGATCTGCCGACACACTTCGAAACCATCCTGGTCGGGCAGGCCGACATCGAGCAGGACCAGGGCCGGCTTCTCGGCCAGGATCCGGGCCACCGCGCGCTCACCACTGCGCTCATGGGCCACCTGATAGCCATGCCGCTGCAGATAGTCGCTGACCATCGTACCCAGGCGGGCATCGTCTTCAACCAGTACGATATCCAGCATTTTCAAGGCCTCCGTGGGCGCAAACGTACCGCCACGGCACGAGCGCGGCGATGCTATCCCAGCCTGCGGGCCGCCCGGGTCCCGGGGGCGGGCGCCATTCAGCCGGGGTTGCTGGCGCTCGGGCCGGGCCTCAGGCCTGGCAACAACTTGGCGTCCAGCATAGCCGGTTGCCGTTACAAAACGTTACCTTCGTGATACGTCTGGTGACCATCGCTGACAGCAAAGCGACTGACGCGGGGCAGGTGGGGCGCCGAGCATGGAGTCTCCTCCGCTCCGCGTGCCGTTCCCATGTCGCTCGCCGCCCCCTGCCTGCTGAACCCGTCCCGCCGCTGCCGCTGCGGAGGTGCCCGATGAGCGGCGTGGTCGGGGCCTGGTTGCCGCCCGCCGAGGACGAACATCTGCTGCAGCAGCTGGCACCGATGCTGCGCGCCCTGCAGCAGCGTGGCCGGGGCCGCATCGGTTACTGGACCGACGCCGAGGCCGGCCTCGCGCTGGGCCATTGCCGGGCGCCGACCGACACCCCACTGCAGCCGCTGAGCTCGGACTGCGGCCGTTACGTGTTGTGCCTGGACGGCCGCCTGTACAACCGCGCCGACCTGCAGGCGCAGCTGCGCGAGCTGCCACGCAGCTGCAGTGACGCCCGGCTGTTGCTGCAGGCGATCGTTGAATGGGGCGTGGAGCGGGCGCTGTCGCGTATCGAAGGCGCGTTCGGTTTCAGCGTCTGGGACCGCGAATCGCGTGAGTTGTGGCTGGCGCGTGATCCGGTGGGCGAGCGGCCGCTGTATTACGGCTGGTTCCAGGGCCAGTTCCTGTTCGCCTCGGAAATGAAGGCGCTGCAGGCCTTCGCCGGCTTCGCGCCGAGCATCGACCAGGATGCGCTGAGCCTGCTGCTGCGCCACGACTATGTGCCGGCGCCGCACACCATCTACCGGGGCATCCACAAGCTGGTGGCCGGCGCGGTGCTGCGCGTCGATCTGGATGACCACGCTGCCGGCGGTTCCAGCCAGGCGGCGGAAGGGGGCGCGCGCTACTGGTGCGCACGCGATGCGATGCAGAGTGCGCTGCAGGAACCCCTGCAGCCGGCGCCGAGCCTGGAACAGGCCACCGACCAGCTGGAAGTGGTGTTGCAGAAGGCGATCGCGGCACGCATGCATTCGCCGCTGGCCTGCGGTGCGTTCCTGTCCGGCGGCACCGACTCGTCGCTGGTGACCGCGATGATGCAGGCGCAGTCGACGCTGCCGATCGAGGCGTGGACGGTCGGCTTCGACGATCCCGGCCACGATGAGAGCGACTGGGCCACGCAGGTCGCACGCCACCTGGGCGTGCAGCATCACCTGCACCGCATGGACGCGCGCCAGGGCCTGGACCTGCTGCAGCGCCTGCCGCAGGTCTGGTGCGAACCGTTCGCCGACGCCTCGCAGCTGCCGACCCTGTTGGCCAGCGAACTGCTGGGCGCGCGCAAGCCGGTGGCGCTGACCGGCGACGGTGGCGATGAACTGTTCTTCGGTCATCCCAGCTATGGCCGGGCGCTGCGCAATGCACGCCTCTGTGGTGGCTTGCCGGACTGGGTGCGTGATCTGGCGCGACGCAGTGGCAACCGCATGAACGTCGAACGTGGCCGCCTGGGCGGTTGGCGTGCGCTGGTGGCCGAGGTTGCCGCCAACGATGTGGAAGGGCATTACCTGCAACGTGTCACCCGCTGGCGGCAGCCGGCGCAGGTGGTGCTGGGCGCACGTGAGCCGATGACGATCTTCCAGCAGCAGGACACCGCGCTGCCGGCCGAGGCGCGCATCCAGCTGTTGGATTTCCGCATGGATCTGGCCGAGGGCATCCTCGCCAAGGTCGATCGTGCGGGCATGGCGGCGGGCGTGGAGACGCGTGCGCCGCTGCTGGACATGGAGGTGGTGCGTCTGGCCTGGCGCCTGCCGCAGCACCTGAAGTACCACGATGGTGAGCACAAGCGGATCCTCAAGCACCTGCTGGCGCGCTACCTGCCGGAACCGCTGGTGTACCGCCCCAAGCGCGGTTTTGGCCCGCCGATGGCGCGTTGGCTGGCGGGCCCGCTGCGCGATTGGGCGGAGGCGCTGCTGGAGCCGCAGCTGTTGCGCAACCAGGGGTGTTTCGATGTTGCGCGCGTGCGCGGTATCTGGGAGGCGTTCCTGCGTGGCGAGCGCAAGTGGCACACGCACCTGTGGAACGTGCTGATGTTCCAGGCGTGGCACCAGCATTGGCACGGTGGTCGCGGGCGCTGAGCGGTTTCTGCATCGCGTGCGGCGGATTGAATCATCGTGGCGCGGGGCGGATGCCCTTGCGTACGAATGTCCTCCGGCGCCGGCCGTTGGCCGTCACCTCCCCCTTTACTTCGTACGCAAGGGCATCCGCCCCGCGTTCGGAGTTCGTCGGCGCCTCATTGAGAAGCTGTCGCGAGCGCTGCGCTCTGCTCACCGCACGCCGAGCCTCGTCGGGATGGGCAGGGGTCTGGGCAAAGTAAAGGAGGAGGTGACGACCAACGGCCGGCACCGGGGGACATTTGCCCAGGCCCCTGCCCACCCCGGGGAGGCCCTTCAGTTCGCGGCGAATCCGGACGAAGACGCGCTTCGTAATCCGAACGCCAGGCAAAAAAAGACCCGACAGAGGGAGGGATCTGCCGGGTCCGGATTGCGTGGGGGGAGGGACCCACGCAATGAGCGTTGCGTCGCGTCAGTGGTTGCTCGCGTCCGCCGTTGATTCGTTGTAGCCCTGCACCAGTTCGGACCAGGCCTTGCCGGCCTGCAGGCCGAGGCCGACCACGTCCTGCTGGGCCTGGCCCAGCCGCTGCAGGTTGTCCTGCCACAGCTGCGCCCCCTTGTTGAGCATCCCGGCCGCATCCTCGCTGCGGGCCAGTTCGCCCAGCCAGCCGCTGGTCGCGGTCAGGTTGCGCTCCATCACCTTCAGCTGCACGCCGAACATGCTTTCCGCGTTCTCCAACGCCAACCGGTTCGCACGCGTTGCCGCGGCGGCGAGCTGGCGGGTGGCATCACTGAAGCGATCGCTGAAGGCGGCGGCCATGGGGGCATCAGGGAGTGGCTTGATGCACTGCAGCATACGCCGTTGATGTGGCAATGCAACAAAAATAACAAAGGCGCCCAAGGCGCCTTTGAAATGCCTTTCAGATCAATGGGTTGATCAGGCCGTCGGGCCGCGGTAACGGCAACCCGAGGTGCAGGTTTCGTGCACGGTGATCTCGCTCAACGCCGGCAGGCTGGGCTTGAGTTCGTTCCAGATCCACACCGCCAGGTTCTCGCTGGTCGGATTCTCCAGGCCGGGGATGTCATTGAGGTAGTGATGGTCCAGGCGGTCATAGATCGGCTGGAAGGCCGCCTTGACGTCGCCGAAGTCCATGATCCAGCCGGTCTGCGCACCCGGCTCGCCCTCGACCTTCAGTTCCACCCGGAACGAGTGGCCGTGCAGGCGCGCGCACTTGTGCCCCGGCGGCACGTTGGGGAGGCGGTGCGCCGCCTCGAGCATGAAGACTTTGAAGATTTCCATGGTGCGATTGTACGCCGCAGGTGGCCGGGCAGCCTGAGCGGATGTTGGGTCTTCGTGAAGAAGTTCTTTCCATCCGGATGAAGAGATGATAGTTTCTCTTATATCCGTATGAAGAGATGTTATTGGCCGGACCCCGGCCAGGCATGGACTACTGCGGAACTTCGTCGTCCTTTCCACCTCCCCCACATCGTCATGCCCAAGCACACCCTGCTCGTGGCGGCCCTGGCCGTCGCTCTGGCCGCGCCTTTGTCCGCCGCCGCCGAAACCTCCGCCGACGCCAGTGGCGAAGCCAGCACCCTGGCCGCCGTGCGCGTCACCGGTTCCAACATCAAGCGCACCGATACCGAGGCCTCCAACCCGGTGCAGGTGATCGGCCGCCAGCAGCTGGAACAGACCGGCAAGGCCACCGTGGCCGATGTGCTGCGCTCGATCTCGGCGAACACCGGCAACGCCAGCAACGAAACCACCAACAACGGCTGGGCCTCCGGCTCGGCCGGCATCGGCCTGCGTGGCCTGTCGCAGAAGAACACGCTGGTGCTGCTCAATGGCCGTCGCCTGGCCAACTACGGCTTCCCGGCCGGTGGCCTGTCCGACACCTTTGTTGATCTCAACGCGCTTCCGCTGGTCGCGGTCGAACGCATCGAAGTGCTCAAGGATGGCGCCTCGGCGGTCTACGGCTCCGACGCCGTGGCCGGTGTGGTCAACATCATCACCCGGCAGAACTTCGAAGGCGCCGAGATCGGCGGCAGCTTCGGCGGCGCCGACCAGGGCGGCCTGCACGAGCAGAACCTGAAGTTCGTCGGCGGCCTCGGTGATCTCGATACCGATGGCTACAACATCCTCTTCAGCCTGCAGGGCTACAACCGCGAACGCCTGGATCAGGACGAACGCAACCTGACAAAGAGCGGCATCTACACCGACAAGCCCGGCGGCCGCTGGAACGGCTGGTCGGCCAAGGGTGCGCGCTATCTGGTCGACGGCGTGTCGGTGCCGATGCTCGATGCCAACGGTAACTGCCCGACCGGTACCACCCGCGTTGCCAGCGCGCCGATCGACGGCCTGGCCGGTGATACCTGCGGCTTCAACCAGGCGCCGTTCACCACGCTGATTCCCTCGACCAAGCGCTACCAGGCCTATGCCAACGGCACCTTCCGCCTGAACGACAATGTCGAAGCCTTCGGCGAAGTGCTGTACAGCCAGATCAAGAGCACCGCGTGGTTTGGCAGCAGCCCGTTCTTCACTCTGGAAAGTGGCCGCTTCGCCTTGAACGCGGACAGTGGCCTGGCCGAGCCGGTGTCGTCGCTGCTGCCGGCCAACAATCCGTACAACCCCTACGGTCGTGCGATTCCGATCGAATACACCTTCTTCGACCTGGGCGGCACGCTCAAGACCAACCGCTCCACCGCCTACCGCGGCGTATTCGGCCTGCGTGGCACCACCGCGAACTGGGACTGGGAAGTGGCCGCGTTCGGCGCGCGCAGCAGCGAGCGTGAGAGTGTCTCTGGCGGTTTCGCCAACCGCTGGGCGCTGGCCGATGCGCTGGCAACGGGCAGCTACAACCTGCTGAACCCGGCCGCCACCCCGCAGTCGGTGCGCGACTCGATCAACATCGCCACGCTGCGTCCGGCCGAGTCCAAGCTGCAGGGCATCGATGCGAAGATTTCCGGCAGCCTGGGCCATACCTGGGCCGGCGAGATCGGCTTCGCCGCCGGTGCCGAGTGGCGCCGCGAGAAGCTCGATTCCAACAACCCGTGGCAGATCGACGCAGGCCTGCAGGTGCGCCCGGCCATCGCCGAAGTGCACGGCAAGCGCCAGGTCAGTGCGGCCTACGCCGAAGTGAACGTGCCGCTGGCATCGACGCTGGAGCTGTCCGCTGCCGCGCGCGCCGATCACTACGATGATTTCGGCGATGCGTTCTCGCCGAAGATCGGCCTGCGCTGGCAGCCGCTCGACTTCCTGCTGGTGCGTGCCTCCGCCTCGAAGGGCTTCCGTGCGCCGTCGCTGTCGGAGAACTCCAACAGCACCAGCATCGCCTACGGCAGCGTGGTCGATCCGCGTGACCCGGACGTGCCGGGCTCGCGCCAGAACCCGACCTTCTTCACCGTCGGCAACAACGAACTGAAGCCCGAGCGCACCAAGAGCGTGAACTTCGGCGTGGTGCTGTCGCCGTGGGCCAATACCAACCTGAGCGTGGACTACTACCGCATCCAGCTGGACAACCTGGTCGGTACCAACAACACCCAGACCCTGGTCAACGACAATGTCGCCGGTGCCGTGCAGCGCGATGAGCGTGGCAAGCTGCAGGCGGTCTACAACCGCTACCAGAACCTGAGCGAGTTGAAGACCTCGGGCATCGACGTCGAGCTGCGCCAGCGCATCCCGACCGCTGCGTTCGGTGACTTCACCGTGTCTTCGGCCTATACCCACGTGCGCGATTACCGTCGCCCGACCGTGGTCGGTGGCCCACTGGTGGACTACGCCGGCAGCAACCTGGGCGCAACCCTGCCCAAGGACAAGGCCACCACCGCGCTGGACTGGAAGTACGGCGACTTCAACGCAGCCGTGACCTGGTACTACACCAGCAGCTACCGCCAGGAAGCCAGTACCGCCGCCAAGGCCGTGCAGCAGCGTGTCGGCAGCTACAGCCAGTACGACCTGTACCTGGCCTACACCGGCATCGACAAGCTGACCGTGTACGCCAAGGTGCAGAACCTGGCCGACAAGACGCCGCCGTACGACGCCTCGTTCCCGGGCATCCGCGCGCCGTACGACTTCAGCCAGTACGACCTGCGTGGCCGCTACTTCACGCTGGGCTTCGATTACCGCTTCTGATCCATCCGCCGCGGCCGGTCACCTGAAGGGACCGGCCGCGCGACTGTCTGCCGTTGTGTTCCAGGGGAGTCATCGTGTCCTTGCATCGCCGTGCCGTTCTTCCGTTGCTGCTTGCCGCCGCCACCGCACTGTCCTCGCCGCAGCCGGCGCAGGCACAGAGCGCGTACTTCTTCCCGCAGGTCACCGACGCAGCGGCGTTCGATGCAGCGGTGCCCACGCCGGAGCAGTTCCTCGGCTACCCGATCGGCAGCCGTTACACCCGGCACGACCAGCTGGTGGCGTACTTCCAGGAACTTGCGAAACGCTCGGACAAGATCAGCGTGCGCGAGATCGGCCGCAGCTATGAAGGTCGCCCGCTGCTGATCGCCACCGTCACTGCTGCAGGCAACCACGCGCGGCTGGAACAGATCCGCCAGCAGCACGCGACCCTGGCCGATCCGGCGCAGCCGCGCAGCGCCGCCGGTGACAGCCCGGTGGTGGTGTGGCTGGGCTACAGCGTGCATGGCAACGAGACCTCCAGTGCCGAAGCGGCGATGCTGACGGCGTACTACCTGGTGGCCAACCACAGTGCCGAAACCCAGCAGTGGCTGCAGCAGGCGGTGGTGCTGTTCGATCCGGCGCAGAACCCGGACGGCCGTGATCGTGCCGCCAACTGGCACAACGCGTGGGCCTCCGATCCGGCTTCGGCCGACCCGGCCGACAAGGAACACGTCGAGCCGTTCCCGCAGGGCCGCACCAACCACTACTTCACCGATCTCAACCGCGACTGGCTGGCCCTGACCCAGCAGGACTCGCGGCCGAAGGTGGAGGTGTTCCACCAGTGGTACCCGAACGTGCAGATTGATTTCCACGAGATGGGCAAGGACAGCACCTATTACTTCGAACCGTCGCCGAAGAGCATGCACAGCCCGCTGATTCCGGCGGCGTCGTACGAATTCAACAAGACTCTGGCCAAGTACCACGCGCAGGCGCTGGATGCGCTGGGCTCGCTGTACTACACCGGCGAGAACTTCGACAACTTCTCGCCGGTGTACGGCTCGACCTATCCTGATTTCCACGGTGCCGTCGGCGTTACCGTCGAGCAGGCCAGCTCGCGCGGCCGCGTGCAGGAATCGGTGAACGGCCTGCTGACGTTCCCGTTCACCATCCGCAACCAGGTGGCTACCGGGCTGGGCACGGTGCGCGGCGCGGTAGCCGAGCGCAGCGGCCTGTTCGACCTGCAGAAGCAGTTCTTCCAGAGCGCACTGAAGCAGGCCGCGCAGCAGCCGGTGAAGAGCTTCGTGTTCGGCGATGCGCATGATCCGGCACTGACCCGCCGCCTGCTGGAACTGTTGCTGCTGCATCGCATCGAGGTGCGCGCGCTGGATCGTGACGTCAGTGTCGATGGCCAGCGCTTCGATGCCGGCAGCGCCTACGTGGTGCCGGTGCAGCAGGCGCAGTTCCGCCTGGTGCATTCGATCTTTGCCGAGACGCCGCCGATCAAGGGCGATGTGTTCTACGGCAGCACCAGCTACGCGATTGCACCGGCCTACGGCGTGGCCTTCGCCGGTAGCCGCAGCCGCATCGACGGCGGCGCACGCGTGGCGGCGCTGCCGGCGGAGCAGGGCACCGTGCTGGGCGGCCAGGCAGGATTCGCCTACGCGATCGACTGGCGCGACTACAATGCCGGGCGCGCGCTGGCCGCGCTGCAGGGCAAGGGCGTGAATGCACGCGCGGCATTCCAGCCGTTCACCACCGCGACGGCGCAGGGCGAGGCCAGCTTCGCCGCCGGCAGCCTGGTGATTCCGGTGGCCGGGCAACCACTGCAGGGCACGGCGTTGCTTGAGGCAGTGACATCCGCCGCACGCGAGGCAGGTGTGCAGGTGCACGCGCTGTCCAGTGGCCGCAGCCGCGAAGGCATCGACCTCGGCAGTGACGGCGTCAAAGCGCTGCGCAAGCCCTCGGTGGCACTGGTGATGGGCGAGGGCGTGGCCGCCACCGAAATCGGATCGGCGTGGTTCCTGTTGGACCAGCAGCTGCGGTTGCCGGCCAGCAAGCTGGATCCGCAGCAGCTGGGCAAAGTGCCGCTGGACCGTTACACCACCATCGTGTTGTCCGGCGGAACCTATGCCGGCGTCGATGCCACGGCGGTGGCTGCACTGAAGCGCTGGGTGCAGGCCGGTGGTTCGTTGGTGACCTACGGCAGTGCCTCGAAATGGGCGATCGAACAGAAGCTGGCCGACGGCGAGAAGCTTGGCAAGGAAGAAGAAACCGCTGACGAGAGCCGCCGCGCGTTCGGCGACCAGCGTGACATTGCTGCGATCGAGCGCGTCAGCGGCAACATCCTCAGCGCTGATGTGGATACCAGCCATCCGCTGGCATTCGGTGTGCCGCGCCGGCAGCTGGCGATCAACAAGGAGAACACGGTAACGTTGCAGCCGAGCGCGAACCCGTTCTCGACGGTGGTGCGCATCGACACGCCGCCGCGGGTGAATGGCTATCTGTCCGAGCGCAACCGCGCGCGGGTGGCAGGCAGCGCGTGGCTGCTGGTGTCGGCGCAAGGGCAGGGCAACGTGGTGCTGTTTGCCGATGATCCGGCGCATCGCAAGTACTGGCACGGGACGGATCGACTGCTGATCAACGCGGTCTTCTTCGGGAATCTGGTGAATCCGAGTAAAGCGCGGGGTTGAGGCGTTTGGCGCCGAGTTGTTGCTGGGTTTGGGAGGCAGGGGGCCTCAGCCAGGACACGCCGTAAACCCCGCTCCGCGGTCCGGCCCAGCCGCTGGCGGCTGGGCGTTCGGGCGCTCGCGAAGCAGTGCTTCGCAAGCAAAGCACCCTCACCCCTGGGGGCTCGATGGCGCCTTGCTCGTGTGCGCAGTCCTGCGCACACGGCAAGGCCGGGGTTGGGCGTCCTGCCCAACCCGCCCGAGGCATGCCTCGGGCCCATGGCGCCAACGGTCCTGCCTGGGCCTCCGGGCCTCCCCTCGACAATTTCCTGCGGGCGCGGACGCATCGAACCCCAAGGCGGGAGCAAGGGCGAAAGCAAAAGCAAAGCCAGGAATTGCGACTTCGGCTTTTGCCTTTGAATTTGAATTTGAATTTGAATTTGAATTTGATCTTCTTCTCCCGGCTACCCGGCGGGACAAGTAGGCGCTGGCGATCTTTGACGCGGCGCAGGGCGGAGTGGGGGCAAAACCGTGAGCGCCATGGATGGCGCGATCGAGCCCCCATGGATGGGTTTACGGCGTGTTTTGCCCCCACTCCGCCCTGCGTCGCCCCAAGCCAAACCATCCGCGTGCTTTCACCCAGGGTAGCCGGCAAAAAAAAGGACGGCGCGTCAGCGCCGTCCCTCGATAGCCCCCCGCGCAGCGGGAAGCGCCATCCATGTCAGCTGGGATCAGCCGGCGCGACCGCCGCCGTTGCCACCCTGGCCACGACCACGGCCGCCACCATTGCCGCCACTGCCACGACGCTGGCCCTGACCGGCGCCTGCACGCTGCTGGCCATTGCCACCGCCCTCGCGACGGCCACCACCGGCCTTCTTCGGGCCCGCATGTGCATGGCGCGGCGCATCGCCGTGCGGACGGCGCGCGTGGCTCTTGCGCGGTGCGCGCTCGCCGGTATCGTGCTCGGCTTTGCCCGGCGCACTGTTGCCCCAGCGGATCGGCGTCTGCAGCTCGAAGCCCGGCACATCGCGGATGTCCATGTCGCGGCCCAGCAGGCGCACGATCGCGCGCAGCAGCTTCACTTCATCCTGCGCCACCAGCGAGATCGCCTGGCCGGTCGCGCCGTTGCGGCCGGTGCGGCCGATGCGGTGCACGTAATCTTCGGCCACCATCGGCAGGTCGAAGTTGATCACCTTCGGCAGCTCGTTGATGTCGATGCCGCGCGCGGCGATATCGGTGGCCACCAGCACGGTCACACGGCCGGCCTTGAAGTCGCCCAGTGCACGCAGGCGCTGGCCCTGGCTCTTGTTGCCGTGGATCGCCGCGGTCTTGATGCCCGACTTTTCCAGGAACGTGGCCAGCTTGTCGCTGCCGTGCTTGGTGCGGGCGAACACCAGGGTCTGCTCGCGGCTGTCCTGCGCCAGCAGGTGCAGCAGCAGGTCGCGCTTGCGGCCGGCATCGACCGGGTGCACGCGATGGGTGATGGTTTCGGCCACGGTGTTCTTCGGCGTCACCTGGATCTGTTCCGGGTTGCGCATGAACTCCAGCGCCAGCTGGCGGATGTTGTCCTCGAAGGTGGCCGAGAACAGCAGGGTCTGGCGGTTCTGCTTCGGCAGCTTGGCCAGGATGCGCTTGATCGACGGCAGGAAGCCCATGTCGAGCATGCGGTCGGCTTCGTCCAGCACCAGCAGTTCAATGCCGGACAGGTCGATGCTGCGACGCTCGAGGTGGTCGATCAGGCGGCCCGGGCAGGCCACCAGCAGGTCCACGCCACGGCGCAGGATGTCCAGCTGGTTGCCCATGCCGACGCCGCCGTAGATGCAGGCGCTGGGGATGCGCAGGTACTTGCTGTAGCCGCGCAGGCTGTCATGCACCTGGGTGGCCAGCTCGCGGGTCGGGGCCAGGATCAGCGCGCGCGGCTTGCGCGGGCCGCTGCGCACTTCCTGCGAGGCGGTGCCCAGGTGCTGCAGCAGCGGCAGGCCAAAGGCAGCGGTCTTGCCGGTACCGGTCTGTGCACCGGCCAGCAGGTCGCGGCCGGCCAGCGCCAGCGGGATCGCCTGCTGCTGGATCGGGGTCGGGTTTTCGTAGCCCTGCTCGGCAAGCGCACGCAGCAGGAAGGGCGCCAGGCCCAGCGATTCAAAAGACATTGAGATTGCTCCAAGTACAAGAAACGCCTGTCCGATCGGACAGACGGGGGCAGATCAAACTGATCGGCTGACTCGGAGCGTTCCCGTGAACCGCGCTGCGAGAATTGGGTGCAGCCGGCACGGAGCGCAGGCTGGAATGCGTGACGAACGGCGTCGGAGTGGGGGCGGGCGAAGAGGGCGGACCCTGGTCGCCGGCGGTCCCGGAGGGAAACGGACGGCCGCTGCAGACCCTGCAAGTCTAAACGATGTTTGAGACTTCACGCAAAAAGGCCTGTTCAGGTAGGGGGGCTCTCTGCAGGGCTGCGCCCTGCACCCGCAGAGGCTGAAGCAACGTCAACGTCAACGTCAAAAGCCGGTTTCCTGAGGGATGCGGGGTGGGTCCGGTTGCGGGGGGCGCTGCAAGTCCCCCTCCGGGGCCCGGCCCAGCCGCTGGCGGCTGTGCGTTCGGGCGCTTGCGAAGCAATGCTTCGCAAGCAAAGCGCCCTCACCCATGTAAGCTCGGTCGCCGCATCCATGCGGCTCACGCCCCCGCAACCGGACCCACCCCGCCTTCGAGAGTTTTCCGCGATCTGTCGAATCTCATTCGATCAATTTCGATATCTGACGGATTTCGACGATGAATGATGTGGATGTTCGATCCGTCATCGGGAAATTGTCAGGGGTGGGACGGTGTGGGTGGGCAGGACCGTTGGCGCCATGGATGGCGCCATCGAGCCCCCAGGGACGGGTTTACGGCGTGTCCTCCCCACCCACACCGTCCCGCCCAGCTCACAGACAACCCAGAGCCGGCTGTTGCTGTTGACGTTGCCCTGGCTTGAAGCAGGTGCAGGGTGCAACCCTGCCGAAACCCCCACTACGGTAGGGTGGGCCGATGCCGCGCTGCAGCTTGGCGTCGACGCAGATTTGATTACACTTGAAACTTGTTTGCCCACGACTCCGGACACCCACCCATGAAGCTTGGTTCTTTGAAGGAAGGCGGCCGCGACGGCACCCTGATCGTCGTCTCGCGTGACCTGCGCCACGGCGTGCGCGCCACCGGCATTGCCGCCACCCTGCAGCAGGCCCTGGAGGACTGGAGCCACATCGCGCCGCGCCTGAACGCCCTGTACGAATCGCTCAACGCGGGCGACGCCGATGGCGTGTTCGACCTGGACCCGCAGGCGCTGGCCGCGCCGATGCCGCGTGCCTATGAGTTCGTCGATGGCAGCGCCTACCTGCCGCATGTCGAGCGCGTGCGCCGCGCCCGTGGCGCCGAGGTGCCGGAGAGCTTCTACACCGACCCGCTGATGTACCAGGCGACCAGCGCCGGTTTCTACGGTCCGCGCGACGCGGTCAAGGTGGTCAGCGAGGACTATGGCATCGACCTGGAAGCAGAGATCGTGGTGATCACCGACGACGTGCCGATGGCCGCCACCCCGGAACAGGCCGCAGGCCATATCCAGCTGGTCGGCCTGGTCAACGATGTCTCGCTGCGCAACCTGATTCCGGGCGAGCTGGCCAAGGGCTTCGGTTTCCTGCAGTCCAAGCCGCGCTCGGCGCTGTCGCCGGTGTTCGTCACCCCCGACGAGCTGGGCGCCGCGTGGCAGGACAGCAAGGTGCACCTGCCGCTGCTGACCCACATCAACGGCCAGTGGTTCGGCGCGCCGGAAGCCGGCGTGGACATGCAGTTCAACTTCGCCCAGCTGGTCGCACATGCGGCTAAGACCCGTCCGCTCAGCGCCGGCACCATCGTTGGCTCGGGCACCATCGCCAACGAGGACACCAGCAAGGGCGCCTCGTGCTTCGCCGAGCAGCGCGTGGTGGAGACCCTGCGCGACGGCAAGCCGAGCACGCCGTTCATGTCCTTCGGCGACGTGGTCCGCATCGAGATGCTCGATGCCGCCGGCAACAGCATCTTCGGTGCGATCGAGCAGCGCATCGAACAGGCGACCAGGCCCTGAGCAGAGAGGCGGCGATGGAGATCCCGGTCGACGACGGCATCGTGCTGTACACCTACTGGCGATCCAGCGCCGCCTACCGCGTGCGCATCGGCCTGGAGCTGAAGGGCCTGGCCTGGGAAGCCCGGCCGGTGCACTTGGTGCGCGACGGTGGCGAGCAGCACCTGGACGCCTATCGCGCGCTCAATCCGCAGCAGCTGGTGCCAACCCTGCTGCATGACGGGCATGCACTGACCCAGTCGCTGGCGATCCTTGAATACCTGGAAGAACGCTTCCCGCAGGTGCCGCTGCTGCCGGCCGATGCCGCCGGCCGTGCGCGGGTGCGTGCGCTGGCCCAGCTGGTGGCCTGCGATATCCACCCGATCAACAACCTGCGGGTGATGCAGTACCTGGAGCGCAGCCTGCAGTTGCCGGCCGACGCCCGCACGCAGTGGACCCTGCACTGGATCGCCGAAGGCTTCGCTGCCATGGAGGCAATGTTGGCCAACAGCAGCGCGACGGGCACCTTCTGCCACGGTGACCGTCCCGGCCTGGCCGATATCTGCCTGCTGCCGCAGCTGTACAACGCGCATCGCTTCGGCCTGGACCTGGCGCCGTACCCGACCCTGCGCCGTATCGAAGCTGCCTGCCAGGCACTGGACGCCTTCGACCGCGCACGCCCGGAAAACCAGCTCGACGCCGCCTGAAAGTAGAGGGGACGGAGGGGATTAAGTCGTTTGTGCACTTACGACTTAATCCCCTCCGTCCCCTTTTTCGTGCGGTCAGAACCCGTGAGTGATGCTTGGCTGCCCGGCCGAGAAATCCGCATACGGGTCGTGCTCGCCGCTGCTGCCTTCGGACAGGCGGAACTTCAGGGCCAGGCCATCGCGCGAGTCGGCCGCGCGCAGCGCTTCCTCCTGCTCGATGATGCCGGCCTTGGCCAGACGGAACAGGCACTGGTCGAAACTCTCCATGCCTTCCTCCAGCGAGCCTTCCATCGCCGCCTTGATCTCGTGCACCTGGCCGCGACGCAGCAGGTCACGGATCATCGGCGTGTTGATCAGCACCTCGGTGGCCGGCAGGCGACGGCCCTCCTTGTTCTTCACCAGGCGCTGGCTGATCACCGCACGCAGGTTCAGCGCCAGGTTCATCAGCACGTTCTTGTGCGCGCTTTCCGGGAAGAAGTTGAGGATGCGCTCGATGGTCTGGTCGGCGTTGTTGGAGTGCAGGGTGGCCAGGCACAGGTGGCCGGTTTCGGCGAAGGCGATCGCCGCCTCCATCGTTTCCGCATCCAGGATCTCGCCGATCAGGATCACGTCCGGCGCTTCACGCATCGCGTTCTTCAGCGCGTTGTGGAAGGCATGGGTGTCCAGCCCGACCTCGCGCTGGTTGACGATCGACATCTTGTGCTTGTGCAGGTACTCGATCGGGTCCTCGATGGTGAGGATGTGACCGGTGGTGGTGCTGTTGCGGTGGTCGATCATCGACGCCAGCGAGGTGGACTTGCCGGAACCGGTGGACCCCACCACCAGCACCAGCCCGCGCGGGGTCATGATGACGTCCTTCAGCACCTGCGGCAGGTTCAGCTCCTCGATGCTCGGGATGCGGCTGCGGATGGCGCGGATGACCATGCCCACTTCGCCGCGCTGCTTGAACACGTTGACGCGGAAGCGCCCGGCATCGGGCAGGGCGATGGCCATGTTGAGCTCCAGCTCGCGCTCGAACTGCGGCACCTGGCCTTCGTCCATCAGCGAGTAGGCGATCTTCTTGACCATGCCCGGCGGCAGGCCGGTGTTGCCCAGCGGATAAAGCTTCCCCTCGATCTTGATGTAGACCGGTGCTCCGGTGGTCAGGAACATGTCCGAAGCGTTCTTTTCGGTCATCAGCTTCAGGAAGTAGCCGATATCCATTGCGAATTTTCCCCAACGAAACGGCCGACGCCCGTTGCCAGCACGGTGTCGGCTTGACGACAATGGCCGTGAACCGACAACCGGTACGGCCTCCCCAATGAAACGACTTAGCTTCGCACGAATGCGCCATGGCCTGTATGTGATGGCGTTTGCATTCGCACTGTCTGCCCCCGCCTGGGCGCAGGACGGCGCACTGGAACTGGCCCAGGCCCGGCAGGCGGTCGACAAGGCCACCCAGGCCGACGCCGACCAGTACGCCCCGGACCTGATCGGGCTGGCCCGGCAGGGGCTGGAACAGGCCCAGCGTGCTGCCGGCGACCGCCGCGAGCGCAAGAACGCCCCGGCGATCGCCCTGCGCGCCGCTGCCGATGCCGACCTGGCCCGCGCCCGCAGCGAGGAAGCCACCGTCACCGCGCAGCTGCAGCTGCGCCGCAACGAGGTCAACCAGCTGCAACGCCAGCTGTCGACCGGGGAGGACCGCCGGTGAAGCCGATGACTGCCGCAACCCTGGCTGCCCTGCTGACGCTGCCGACCCTGGCCCTGGCCGCCGACAACCCGATGGTGGCGCAACTGAGCCAGCGTCTGATGGCCATCCAGGCCAATCCCGACACGGCTGAGCTGGGCGCCTTCGAGCGCATGCAGGCCCAGCAGGCCATCGCCACCCTGGACAAGGCCAAGCGCCGCGACCAGGAGCTGGCCACCTACCTGGCCGAGCGCCGGGTGGAGATTGCCGAGACTGCCGTGCGTGCCGCATTGGCCGCGCGTGAGGTCGATCGCCTCGAGCGCACCCGCAGTGATCTGCTGATCGAGGCCAGCCGCCGCGATGCCGCCCGTGCCCGCCAGGAGGCCGAGCAGCTGCGCATGCAGGCGCAGATGCAGGCCGAGGAGGCTGAGCGCCTGCGCCAGGCCGCCGAGGCCGAGACCCTGGCCCGCCAGGACGCCGAGAATGCCCTGACCAGCGTGGCCGGCAAGCAGCAGCAGCGCCTCAGCGCCGCCCAGCAGAACGCCGCCAAGCTGGCCCGCGAGGAAGCCGAGCTGGTATCCGGGCAGAAGTTGCCGGGCTCGAAGTTCGATGGCCGTGGCGAAGTCTTCACCTTCAGTGGTGACGCATTTGCCGCTGGCGCCTCCAGCCTGTCCGGTGGGGCCCGCAACCAGACCAAGGCACTGGCCGAGTACCTGAACATCGGCAAGAAGGGCCGCCTGCGCATCGAGGCCTATGACAGCGCCAACGGGGTCGGTCAGAAGCGTGCCGAGGCCCTGCGCGATGCCCTGGTCGCGGCGGGTGTCGCGAGCAACCGGATCCAGCTCAGCGGCAAGAAGGCGGCGTCCACCCGGGCACGCTCGGCCGAGGTCATCATCGCCCCGTAATTGCTTGATATTGTTTGTTTTTCGTTGCGATGAGCATTCAGCCTGAACCCCGCCCCGGCGGGGTTCGGTCTTTTTGCCGCAGGGGTCTTGTACCCCGCCTTGAGCAGGCGTAGGGTCAATCGTCCGGGACGCAATGCCGCGGACCGGACGATGGGAGGGCCGGGCCGATGCAAACAGGGCGCGAACCGCAGCAGATCGACGTGCGCAGGCCAGTGCCGCAGGTCGTTGCAGGCGTCCAGGTGGCCATCGACCGGCGCTCCTCCATGAACAACGCCCCGTGCCTTGCGGCCGGGGCGTTCGTGTATCTGTCGAAGGAGGTCCATCATGTTTGAAGATCAGCCCCAGAGCGAGATCGACGCCCGTCGCGCGCGTGATCCGGAGTTCAGGGCACTCCATGACCAGCACCGCAAGTTGAACAAGAAGTGCATGGACGCGGAGTTGGGTGTACTCCCGATCGATGATGTCACCCTGGGTCGCATGAAGCGCGAGAAGCTGCTGGCCAAGCAACGACTTCTGCGAATGTACGAAACACCGCTCCCAATGACGTCCCCCACGCTTTGACGCACCCCGTCACGCCCGGAACGGCGTGACCCGGCCATCGATGGCCCCGCCGGGCGCTCCTGCCCCGGCATCGCGGCACCGCCGATGAGGCGGCCGCGCCAAGGCACCACAGGCCGTGGTGCCTTGGCCTGCAGGCACAGCTCACCGATGCGGGCGGTACCGGTCTCCTCGTCGATCCGGGGCCGTCCGCATCTCTTTTTACGGTGGACGGGCTGCGGCCCTGCCGACCTGACTTTCATCGCCATCCGTCGGATAATCATCGGTCCGGCCCTGTGCGGCGCGAACCGAAAGTCCTCCGAATGCCCATCCATTCTTCCGTCCTCGAACTCATCGGCCAGACCCCGATCGTCAAGGCCCAGCGCCTGGACACCGGCGTCTGCGAGCTCTACCTGAAGCTGGAGAGCGCCAACCCGGGCGGATCGATCAAGGATCGCATCGGCCTGTCGATGATCGAGGCGGCGGAAAAGCGCGGCGACCTGAAGCCCGGTGCCACCCTGGTCGAGGGCACGGCTGGCAACACCGGCCTGGGCCTGGCACTGGTGGCCCAGCAGAAGGGCTATAAGCTCATTCTGGTCGTTCCCGACAAGATGAGCCGGGAAAAGATCTTCAATCTGAAGGCGATGGGCGCCGAAGTGCGCCTGACCCGCTCTGACGTGGCCAAGGGCCATCCGGAGTACTACCAGGACCTGGCCAAGACCATCGCCGAGCAGACCCCGGGCGCCTACTTCATCAACCAGTTCGGCAACCCGGACAACCCGGCCGCGCATGAATTCGGTACTGGCCCGGAAATCCTCGAACAGATGGGCGGTGACCTCGACGCCATCGTGTTCGGCTGTGGCAGTTCCGGCACCATGACCGGCCTGTCGCGTGCCTTCGCCAAGCTGTCGCCGAAGACCGAACTGGTGCTGGCCGATCCGGTCGGTTCGATCCTGGCCGAGTACATCAACGACGGCAATCTGAACGACAAATCGGGCAGCTGGCTGGTGGAAGGCATCGGCGAGGACTTCCTGCCGTCGATCTCCGATTTCAGCCGCGTCAAGAAGGCTTATGCCATCAGCGACGCCGAGAGCTTCCACACCGCACGCGAACTGCTGGGCAAGGAAGGCATCCTGGGTGGCTCGTCCACCGGCACCCTGCTGGCCGCCGGCCTGAAGTACTGCAAGGAGCAGACCACGCCGAAGAAGGTGCTGGTGCTGGTGCCGGATACCGGCAACAAGTACCTGTCGAAGATGTACAACGACTACTGGATGCTGGACAACGGTTTCCTGCAGCGCCCGCAGCACGGCGACCTGCGCGACCTGATCCTGCGCCCTTACGGCCAGCGCGACACCGTGGTGATCGGTCCGAACGACCTGCTGACCACTGCCTACCAGCGCATGAAGCTGTACGACGTGTCGCAGCTGCCGGTGATGGACGGCGAGCAGCTGGTCGGCATCGTCGACGAAAGCGACGTGCTGCTGCACGTGTATGGCGATGAGGCACGCTTCCGCGACACCGTCGCCACCGCGATGGTCAGCAAGCTGGACCGGCTGGACGTGAAGTCGCCGATCGAGGCGCTGCTGCCGGTGTTCGACCGCGGCCAGGTGGCGATCGTGATGGACGGCGACACTTTCCTGGGCCTGATCACCCGTATCGACCTGCTGAACTATCTGCGCCGTCGCGTGCAGTAAGCCGCTGATCGCCGACGTTCACTGCTGAATCCTGGTTTATCCGCGTCAAAGGTCGTTAAGGCCGCGCTGGTAGACTTCCGCACCTTCGATGGCGCCGTGCGTCGGCGCCCCTCAGGAAAGAACATGTCCAACGCAACTTCCCAGGATCGCGCCCTGGCCCTGGCTACCCTGGCCATCCACGGTGGCCAGTCGCCCGACCCCAGCACCGGCGCGGTGATGCCGCCGATCTACGCCACCTCGACCTACGCCCAGTCCAGCCCGGGCGAGCATCAGGGCTTCGAGTACTCGCGTACCCACAACCCGACCCGCTTCGCCTATGAGCGTTGCGTGGCGTCGCTGGAAGGCGGCACCCGCGGCTTTGCCTTCGCTTCGGGCATGGCGGCCAGCTCGACCGTGATCGAGCTGCTGGACGCCGGCAGCCATGTGGTGGCAATGGACGATATCTACGGCGGCAGCTTCCGTCTGTTCGAGCGCGTGCGTCGCCGCACCGCCGGGCTGGATTTCAGCTTCGTCGACCTGACCGATCTGGCCGCGTTCGAGGCCTCCATCACGCCGAAGACGAAGATGGTGTGGATCGAGACCCCGACCAACCCGATGCTGAAGATCGTCGACATCGCTGCGGTCGCTGCCATCGCCAAGCGCCATGGCCTGATCGTCGTCGTCGACAACACCTTCGCCTCGCCGATGCTGCAGCGTCCGCTGGAACTGGGTGCGGACCTGGTCCTGCATTCGGCCACCAAGTACCTCAACGGCCATTCGGACATGGTGGGCGGCATGGTCGTGGTCGGCGACAACGCCGAACTGGCGGAGCAGATGGCCTTCCTGCAGAACTCGGTGGGTGGTGTGCAGGGCCCGTTCGACAGCTTCCTGGCCCTGCGTGGCCTGAAGACCCTGCCGCTGCGCATGAAGGCGCACTGCGCCAACGCGCTGGCCCTGGCCCAGTGGCTGGAGAAGCACCCGGCGGTGGAAAAGGTGATCTACCCGGGCCTGCCGTCGCACCCGCAGCATGAGCTGGCCGGCAAGCAGATGGCCGGTTACGGCGGCATCGTTTCGATCGTGCTCAAGGGCGGTTTCGAGGCGGCCAAGCGCTTCTGCGAGAAGACCGAGCTGTTCACTCTGGCCGAGTCGCTGGGCGGCGTGGAAAGCCTGGTGAACCATCCGGCGGTGATGACGCATGCGTCGATTCCGGTCGCGCGGCGCGAGCAGCTGGGGATCAGTGATGCGCTGGTAAGGCTGAGCGTGGGTGTGGAGGATCTGGGGGATCTGCAGGTGGATCTGGAACGGGCGCTGGAGGCTGCCACCGCATGATGGGCCGGCGCATCGAATTGATGCTGAGCCTGACCGGCCGTGACATCAAGAAGAAGTACAAGGATTCGCTGCTGGGTGCGCTATGGGGCGTGCTTGTGCCGCTGATCATGCTGGCCATCTATACGATCATCTTCTCCACAATCTTCAGTGCGAAGTGGAAAGGCATCGAAACCCATACGAAGGTTGACTACGCTGTCCTGCTGTTCATCGGATTGATCGTCTACAACTTCTTCGCTGAGTCGCTTACGCGTGCGCCCACTGCGGTGCTCAGTAATCCGAATCTGGTGAAGAAGGTGGTGTTCCCGCTGGAGGTGCTGCCGCCGGTGGTGGTGCTGTCTTCCCTGTACAACGCAGGTGTGGCGACGGTGGCGCTGGTGGCGTTCCTGCTGTTCAGCAGCTTCGGGCTGCATTGGCAGGTCGTGCTGCTGCCGCTCCTGATCGTGCCATTGCTGGCCCTGACCATGGGCGTGACCTACCTGTTCGCCTCCCTGGGCGTGTTCTTCCGCGACGTGGATCAGATCGCCGGGTTGCTGGCGCGGGTGCTGCAGTACCTTACTCCCGTGCTGTATCCGTCGATCATCTTTCCCGAGGCCATCGGCAACTGGATGCGCCTCAGTCCGCTGGCCATCTATGTCGAGCAGACCCGCGCGCTGATCGTAACCGGCACCTTGCCTGACTGGGGGCACTACGCCTGGGCGGTGGGCTGGTCGGCAGGGATCTATGTCTTTGGTTACTGGTGGTTCCAGCGGACCCGGAGGGCCTTCGCCGATGTCGTCTGACAATCTGGTTATCGACATCGAGAATGTCAGCAAGGTCTTCAATATTTTCGACAAGCCGTCGGATCGCCTGCTGCAGATGCTGCTGCCCCGGCTTGGCCGTGTGCTGCCTGGCAAAGGGGAATGGTCCTCTCGTCAGCGCGGGCGCGAATTCTGGGCGCTGCGCGACGTCAGTCTGAAGGTGAAGCGCGGTGACGCGGTGGGCATCATCGGACGCAATGGTTCAGGCAAGTCGACCCTGCTGCAGATCATCGCCGGCACGCTGGCCCCCACCACCGGCTCGGCGCAGGTCAATGGTCGTATCGCCGCGTTGCTGGAGCTGGGCAGCGGCTTCAATCCAGACTTCACCGGGCGTGAGAACGTCGTTCTCAATGGCATGATCCTGGGCCTGACCGAGCGCGAGGTGATGCAGCGTTTCGATGCCATCGCCGCCTTCGCCGACATCGGCAACTTCATCGACCAGCCGGTGCGGACCTACTCCAGCGGCATGATGCTGCGACTGGCGTTTGCAGTGCAGACTCAGGTGGAGCCCGACATCCTGATTGTCGATGAGGCCTTGGCGGTGGGTGATGCGCTGTTCCAGAAGCGCTGTTTCCAGCAGATGGAGGCGCTGCGTGCAAACGGCTGCACGCTGCTGCTGGTGTCGCACGATCAGGAGTCGATCCGTACGCTCACGGACCATGCCATCCTGCTTCGTGACGGCACCGTGCGCGTGGCCGGCCCGTCTTCGGAGGTCGTGTTGGAGTACCGCAAGCAGCTGCACGACGATGAGCGCGATTACTACGCATCCATCAGTGCCCAGCACCTGCAGCACGCCAGGCAAACCATCGAGGCACAGTCGGATGCCGACCCGGTGGCCGAGCCTGCCGAGCACGGCGGTTCGCCTGTGCTAGGGGTGCGCAGTGACAAGCTGTCCTTCGGTGACTTCGACTGCGTGGTGGAACATGTGCGGGTGCTGGACACCGACGGCAACGAATGTGCGTACTTCCTTCCGCGCGAACGCGCGATCATCGAGGTCACCGCGCGACCGACGCGGGCCATGGATAAACTGAACGTCAATGTCCGCCTGCGCAACAAGGAAGGCGTGAAGCTCTATTCATGGGGAACCCTGAATCAGGATGTCAGCCAATGGACCGAGCAGGGCAGTGAACAACCGGGTGTATGGGGGACCACGTTCCCCGCCGATGAGCCGTTTGTTGTGAGATTCGAATTCGACTGCGCTCTGGGTGTCAATTTCTACGAGGTGCAGGTTTCGGTTTCAGAGGAGCTCGAGCGTTTTGGCGGTGCCCAGCGCATGCTGCACTGGCGGGACGAGGCTGCGTTCTTCCAAGTCGGGATGCGGCAGAAGGAATACACGTTTGGTGGCGTCTGCGACCTCCGCATGCGCGCAACTGTCGCCACCACCCCTTGAACGAAGAAGGCACTGCAATGGATATGACTCCATCCCTTTCGAACACTGCCCTGACACCCGCTGCGGCGCGGGTCGCAGTTGAGCGGCTGCGTTCCTGGTTGCCTGCAGGCGCGGTAGCACTACGCGGCGACGTACCTTCGGCGTTGTTGCAGGGGCTTCGCCAGACTGGCATGACGCTGCAGGATGGCGGTCACGGCGCCGCGTCGGGCGTCATCGTGCTTGAGCAGGGGGATGTGGGCCACGCGAGCGAGAGAATTTCAGCACTGCTGTCGGACATCGCAGGACCGGTTTGCCTGGTGATTGTGGGTGATGCTGCCTCCACTTCCAGCCGTGCTGCCTGGGAAGCGGCAATCATCAAGACGGAGTGGCGGAAGCATCCACTCAATGAGCGGGTGGCGCCTTATGGTGAGCTGGATCGAGTCACCGGCTTGCTGATGATTGCCTTCGAACGTGTGCCTGCTGCTGCTTTGGCGGTCTATCCGCTGAAGGCGCTCGAAGAAGAACGGGATCTGCACACCGACATGACGCGTGAACCCGGCCGTCGCTCCGACGCGCACATGACGCGGTACGCGCAGGCAGCACAGTTCATCCGCCCCGGGGACCGGGTTGTCGACGTGGCCTGTGGACTGGGCTACGGCTCCTATCAGTTGGCGCACAACAGTCATGCCGCCTCGTTCATCGGCCTTGATGCCAGCGAGTATGCGGTGGACTATGCCAACGCCAATTTCGCACCGGTTTCGCCTGTGCCAACTACGTTCGTGGTGGGCGATGCACAGGATCTGACCGGAATGGCCGACGGGTCTGCTGATTTCGCGGTATCCGTGGAAACCCTGGAGCATCTGCCGGAGCCGGATCGGTTGTTGTCCGAGCTGCACCGAGTGTTGTCTGCACGTGGGCGCGTGTACGCCAGCGTACCCAATGACTGGTCGGACGAGACCGGCGAAGATCCCAACCCGTTCCACTTCCATGTTTATGACTGGCCGCGGCTGGTGGCGCAGTTCGAACGCAATGGTTTCGAGATCGAGAAGGCGTGGCTGCAGGATGCCGGTGGTGGTCAGAAACGCCACCTTGTTGCGCGCTCGATGCTGGAGATCGACCCTCTCCAGGGTCCCGTGTGCGATGGCGAATGGTTGCTGGTGTTGGCGCGCAAGGCGGGTGCTTTCTCCGAAGGTGTCTCCTGTCCTTTGCAGGAAATTCAGGTCCTGATTGCAGAGGGTCGCCGTGGCGATGCACTGGACCGGCTCGATGCAATGCACGGTGACGAAGATGCGTTGTTGCGGGGGGCGTCCCACGCACTGTCCGCGATTCTGAACGTGGTCGATGGGAATGACGAGCAGGCTCGAGTCCATTGGCAACACGTGCGGACAGCTGCTCGCGAAGCGCTGGCCTCTGGTGCCGATGACGCTAGAGCGGCGGGACTATTGCACCTCGCCTCCGAACGTATGACCGACGACACTCCGGCGAGCCCGGGTGCATTGCAGAGGTTGCTTGAGTCGCATCCGCTGGTCATGGCGGAATTGCTCGGTACATCGGCTGTCCTGCCATCGGACGAAGATGACCGAGCGATTACTTCGGGTCCCGGCGATGGAGCCGAACAGATCAATCTGGGGTCCCGTGAGATGCGCCAGTTGATGGATGCCAAGCAGTGGCTGGACGGCAAGTACCACGAGCACATGCAACGCATCAGCGAGCTTGAGCAGTACACTGCGGAACTTGAAGCCGCCCGGCAATGGCTGGATGCGCAATATCATGCGTTGTCGGCCGAGGTTCGACGACTGTCCACCGACGCCGCATCGCACGCCGGTGGCAACGGATAACCGCGACGATGAGTGACTCCTCTCCATGCGTTGCCGCTGCCACGTTGGATGCCCAACTGGCAGAAGATCTGGCCGGATATTGCCTGCGAGCGGTCGGCCCCAGCCGAGTCTGCCTGCGAGGACAGGAACTGGCTGCGATGGCGGCCCCGCTGCGTGCCGCGGGCTGCGACGTCGTGGAAGATGCACGAGGGGTTTTTAGTTTGCCTGGTCGAAGCTTGGGTATCGCTTGGGCAGGTGATGCGGTCGAACGCTCGTCCGCCCTTGACTGCACGCTGGATTCGCTGGTGCTGATTGGTCCGGCAGAGTGCTCGCAGGAGCTGGCCGACTGGGTCAAGCAGGCGGTCGCACAGGGTTGGCAGATGCATCCGGCCACCTATGCACTGGAAGGTGCACCTGCCGGTGCAGCGGTCCTGACCCTCAGCCGGAAAGGCGTGCATTCCTTGCAGCCGAGCGTCGACCTTAAGGCCAGCTACCATGGCTTGGCCGCCGCACTGGTGCGGCCTGGTGATGCGGTGATCGCGACGGACGCAGGCGATCGCGGCCTCTGGCGCATCGTGCAGCAGCATTCACGCTGTCGCTGGCTCGGCGTGGTCATGGAGCCTGCACTGGAGCTGGAACTGGAACCAGGCGTGGAATGGCTGGAGCCTTCGGCATGGCGACAGAACGCACAGCCGGTCGATGTGGTGATCACAAGCGTAGATCACGAGCATTCGGACCTGAGTGTTTGGTTACAGCACGTGCAGGCGGTGTTGGCCCGTAGTGGCCGCCTGGTCGTAGCGATCCCGCTTCACGATGGACGTAGCGCCCAGGCTCGTGCGCTGATGGACGCGATGGAACAACAGGGCCTCGTCATCGATCGTGCATGGTGGCAAGGTCTGAATCATCCGGCAGGTCTATCCCAGTTCGTGGAAGTTCCGCGCGATGCTGACGATCACCTGGTCCTGGATCCAACCATTACCGCAACGGCGGACCTGCTGGTGTTGATGGCGGTCAAGATCAATGGACATGGCGTCATTCGCGATGCCTCCTTGCAGGCGCCGAACATCATCGCATTCCAGCGTGACTACCTTGATGCGAGCCTGGTCCGCCTGATCGTCGCAATGGGGCTCCGCCTGGAATCTGCAGGCCTGCGCAGGCAGTTGGCTGACAGGGTGCTCCGCGAGTGCCCTGATACGTCTGCCGACTATGGCGCTGCGCTCTGCGTGCTTCTGTATGACACCACCGCATCGGGTGGCGACAAGCGAGATGCGTTGCTTGCTGCTGCCAAGCGCTACATGGACCTGCCCGTTGCCAACCCGACAGTGTTGCGCTGGCAGGTCTCACTGGCCTTCGCCGCTGCGCTCCTCCATCAAGCAGATGGCGAGCTGTCATTGGCAGCAGACTGCTACACGCGCGTCCTCGCGTTCGATGTACTGCAGTTCAGCCCGTTGCTGGGAACCAAAACCACTGCTGCGGCTGTGCGCCTGGGCTGGATACGATTCGGCCAGGGCGATGTGGCGGCTGCTCGCGAGGCATGGGCGCGCGGGCTGGATGAGGCGCGTCGGTTGTCTGCTCAATCTCTTTGGAGAGAGGTGGTCGGCAATGCCGATGCGCCTGAAACGTTTGCGCTTCCGGAACTTGCGGCAGTTATGGACGAGGCGGGCTGCCTCGCATCGGCACTGCGCCTGACAGCTGAAGTCCCGCTGCGGCCCGGCCTTGCCTGGCAATGGAGCAACCGTTCCTGGCGGACGCAGTTGCACGAACTCCGCAGCCAGCAGCAACACTCCAAGCTGTGGCTGGAGCAATTGCAGGATGCGAAGGATTGGCTGGATGGCCAGTATCATCAGTTGACGGCAGCACTGGAGCAATCACGGCAGGTGATCGAGGCAGCCCAGTTGCAGAAGGATCTCCTGGACAAGGAGATTGCAGGTATTCGTGCGGCCTTCCACCTGGCGCACCAGCACGCGGAGGCCAGGCAATCGGCATTGCAGGGTGAGCTTCGCCAGGCCCAGGCGGAGAACGCGGACCTGTTGGATCTCTACACCCGGCAGCAGGCGGTGCATGCACGCTTGGAGGCGTCCGCGCGCACGCTGGCGGCAGCGACCGGCGTGGTCATGGGGAACGCGCCGCAGCCGTGCCTACCGGCCGAATCGCTGGCGGCGGAGATGTCCCGGCTGGCCGAGGCACTGGAACGCTTGCCGATGAAGCGCATGGTGCGAGCGATGCTGCGTGCGCTGACCTCGCTGCTCCGGCGGAGGTGAGCCCATGGCACCGGGCCTGAGTGTTGTAGTCACCTTCCACAAGGAGGGTCTGTTTGCCCACGCGGCATTGTGCAGCTATCTGAAGTCGCGTGCGGACGCCCGCCAGGCGGGGATCGACGTGGAAGTCGTGCTTGTACTGGACAATGCAGATACAGAGACCACGGCGATCATTCGAAACCATCCCGATCTGGAGGGCGATGAGCTCATCATCGAGGTTGCCGTGGGGGATGCTGCACTCGCCCGGAATCTCGGCCTGGCGCGCGCGCGCGGTATTCATGCTTGCACGTTGGATGGTGATGACCTGATCAGCCGCGAGTACTTCCGGCGTCACATGGCCTTTGCGGTCGGCCTGCCTGAGCGCACGATCCTGCATCCGGAAGTGGTCGTCAGCTTCGGTAGGGACAACTTCTTCAGCTGGCAGCTGGACCAGGACTCCACGTACTTTTCCGCCGACATGCTGATCTCCGAGAACCCATGGGTCAGTGCGGTGTTCGCACGACGCGATGTGTTTGCTGAGGTTCCCTATGTCGGGTGTCGCCCGAAACAGACCGGTTTTGGCTATGAGGATTGGCATTGGAGTTGCCAGTCCGTGGCCGCGGGCTTCCGGCATGTGACCGTGCCGGAGACAGCCTACTTCTATCGGTTGAAGCAGAGCGGCTCGGTCAACGCGACCAGCAGTGAGCTGCAGGTCGTCATGCCGCCAAGCGACCTTTTCGGTCGTTGGGAGGATGCATGATCGGGCGGCTGCTGGCTTTGCTGCGTCGCGTGAGCCTTCGACAGCTCCTGCGTGATCCGCGCGCTGAACTGGGACGCATCCTGGGCGGAGTGGGCAGGCGGCTGGAGAGCACGGGTAAACGCATCAGTCATGCGCGCCGTGAGATGCCCGCGTGGCTGGATGGTGAGATCAACGCGCTGGCGCACTTCGAGCCAGAGCTGCTTGGACCGGAAGGTTGCGGTGTCCACTACAGGCACTATGGCGTCCCCGTCGATACCCGGGCAGGAGCGTTGTATCGCGAGCTGGCTGCCGCCGTGGGCGCCCGTCGCGCCACGCACGTGCTGATCTTGCCGTGGCTTGTGCGGGGTGGTGCTGACCGCGGAGCTTTGTATCACCTGAAAGCGTGGGTCGAGTCAATGCCGGCGGCCAATGTTCTGGTGATCCTGACCGAAGACATCAATTCGCCTTGGCTGGATCGCATTCCTGCCGGCATCAGGGTGTTGCATTTCGGGCGGATGCTGGGGCCGATGGGAATGCCGGGCAGGGTGCAGTTGTTGACCCGGCTGCTGGTGCAGATGCAGCCGAAGGTCATCCATGTCATCAATTCCCGCGTTGCATGGGAATCCTTCAGGCTGCATGGATTGGCATTGCGCCAAGCGTCGCGGCTGTTCGCCTCGCTTTTCTGCGATGACCGTAACAACGATGGCGTGCCCGTCGGCTACGCACGCAGCTATCTGCGTGAGTGCCGTACGCACCTTGCGGGGGTGTTCTGCGACAACGACGTATTCCCGGACCTGTGGGCGCAGGAACTCGGTGTGCCGCGTCAATTGTTCACGGTCCTTCGTTTTCCCTATGACCGCACGGTTGTCCGCAAGGATGATGATTTTGGGATCGACGGCGCTCCCCGGATCCTGTGGGCGGGGCGTTTTGATCGACAGAAGCGGCCGGATGTCCTGCTGGCCATTGCGCGGACGATGCCGTCAGTGCCTTTCGATGTGTACGGTGTATCTGAGTTGGGCCGCGTGCATCCGGCGATCAGTGAACTGCAGAGGCTGCCGAATGTGAAACTGCATGGTTCATTTTCGCGGTTCGAAGATATTGCAGGGAAGGCCCATGCGGCCTACCTGTTCACCTCCTCATGGGAAGGGGTGCCGACGATACTGTTGGACGCCAGTGCTGCCGGTTTGCCCATTGTTGCCCCTGCCGTGGGCGGTATCGTGGACCTGATCGATCGTTCCATCCTGGTGGACACATCGGATGACGTTGCGGCGTATGTGGAGCAGTTGCAGCAACTCATCGATAGTCCGGCGCTTCGCCGAAACCGCCGGGAGCAGCAGTACGCCGCATTGGCGGTGGGGCGTGGCTGGGGCGACTTTGCCGGCGTGCTGCGTGAGATTTCCTACTATCTTCCGGGGGCACCGGCGACGTTGACCCATAAAAAAGGACGCTCATCGTGATTATTGGACGTGGATTGGTTGCCACGGCCTTCGTGGACGACTGGCTGCAGGATGAGACGACGATGATCGTCGCTGCCGGCGTGTCGAACTCGGCCGAAACAGAGCGCGCCGCATTTGCGCGCGAAGAGCGCATGCTCGACGAGGTGCTTGCAAGCAAGCAGTTGCGGCGGATTGTCTATTTTGGCAGCTGCGCGGTCGGCAACCCATCGGAACGGCAAACCCCCTATCTACAGCACAAGGCGGCAATGGAGGCTCGCATCCTCGCCGACGTGCGTGGCCAGGTGTTCCGCCTCCCGCAGGTGGTGGGGGCGGGCGGGAATCCGCACACCCTGACCAATTTTCTGTGTTCGAGGATACTTTCGGGCGAGCCCTTCGACGTGTGGGCTCGGGCGGAACGTAATCTGATCGACATCCAGGACGTGGCGACACTTGGCACCCATGTGCTGCGCCATCGGGACCAGTATCCACCGATGATGTCGCTGGCCGATGTCTGCTCCACCAACATGCTGGCGATCGTGCGTTGCATGGAGGACGTGCTGGGGCGGCAGGGCAATTGCCGGGTTCTGGACCAAGGCGTAGCGTTCCCGATTGAAACAGCGGATTGCGAGCGTGCGGCTCAGGCATGCGGTGTCCGCCTGGGCCCCGGATACATGCGGGCGCTGATTGGGAAGTACTATGCTGATGCCGTCAATGGTTGACGTATTCACTCAGTCTTCCAGGCCGCAAGTATGATCAACGAAACGCCAGCGGCTGGCTCCGGCCCCGGTGGTAACCCATGACAATCTGGTGGTGCAGAATGAACTGCAGTCGTAAACGGTGCACTGCGATGCGGCCGAGCCACAGGAGTGGCGAATGAACGTGCCGGCACTGAGTGCCATTGTCACCTTCCATGGAGAGGGGATACTGGCGCATACCACGTTGCGCTCCTACGCGCTGTCGCGCAATATCGCCCGCCAGCAGGGGGTGGAGGTGCAACTGGTGCTGGTGCTGGATCGGGCAGATGCGCAGACGCGTGCGTTCGTGGTCAATCATCCGGACCTGGATGGCAGCGAGACCGTTGTCGAAACCCAGGTTGGTGATCTGGCATTGGCGCGGAACGCGGGCGTGGCTGCCAGCAGCGCTGACTACATCTGCACACTGGACGGCGATGATCTGATTTCGACCCGTTACTTCCTTATGCACCTGAAGGAAGCCGCGCAGCTGGATGGATGGTTCGTGCTGCACCCGGAAATGGTGCTGAGCTTTGGAATGTACAGCGCGTTCAACTGGCAGGTCGACCAGACGGGCCCCTATTACGACGAGCACGCCCTGCTCAGTGTCAATCCGTGGATCAGCGCGGCATTCTCCACGCGCGCGCTTTACGAGGAAATCCCATATGTGGCCTGTTATCCACGGCAGACCGGATTCGGCTATGAAGACTGGTACTGGAACTCGGAAACCATCGCGCGTGGCGTCGTGCACCGGCTCGCTTGGGGCGCGGCGTACTTCTATCGGCGCAAGTGGCATGGATCGCTCAACGAAGCCAGCCATGCGATGAAGACCGTCGTCCCGATGACATCGCTGTTCGCGTTGGGGCGCGATCGCGGCCAAGGGCGCGACCATGCTTGAGCGCATGACCCACAGCCGCTGGGTGCGAAACCGCTACACGCGCCGTGTCGCTCATTGGGTGCGGCACCTTTACGCGTTGCTGTTCGGGCCGGACGGCTTGGAACAAGCCGGCACCCATGGCGCGTCTGCACCGGCCATGCCTGCGTGGCTGCAGGAAGAAATGCTTACGCTCGCGGCACTGGAGCCTGAACTGCTACCACCAGGGTCGGGCGTGGATCGCTACGCGTTCTATGCAGTGCCAATGGATGTGGCTCCTGGTCGCGTCTTCGATGCCGTCTCCCAGGCCATCGGCTCGCTGCCCTACAGTCACGTCCTGCTGATTCCCTGGTTGAAGCAGGGGGGGCGGACCGGGGGATCCTCTACCACTGCAATGCCATCGTGGAAAGCAACGCCAAGGCGCGGATCCTGGTGCTGTCGACGGAGAACGCAGCGTCACCGTGGGCGTCACGCCTCCCGCCTCAGGCTACCCACGTAGACTTTGGCGGGTTGTGTGCGTCGCTCGACTTCAACCAGCAAGTGGCAGTGATGACGCGCGTGCTTGTGCAGCTGCGTGCGCCGCTGGTGCATCTGGTGAACTCCCGGGTCGGCTGGGAAATGATCCTTCGCCACGGGCTGGCGCTTACCCAGCACAGCCGGATCTACGCGTCCATCTTCTGTGATGACTACGACCAGCGGATGAACCCGGTCGGGTATGCGCGAGATTATCTTCGCTATTGCTATCCCTACCTGTCTGCAGTGATCTGTGACAATTCCTGCTATCCAAGGATCTGGACACACGAACTGGGTATCCCCGCTTCGTTGTTCACGGTGGTCCCTTTCCCCTATGACGGTACCCTTCCGGAAGCGGCCGACGTGGCACGGTCTGCGGATTCCGCCGCGCGCGTTCTTTGGGCGGGGCGCCTGGACCGGCAGAAGCGGCCGGACCTGCTGGCCGCCATCGCGGCACAGATGCCCGATGTACAGTTCGACGTGTACGGTGCCCAAGTGATGTCTGGTGCTGCTGGGCAGGACCTTCAACGACTGCGCTCGCTGGCCAACGTCACATTGCATGGTGAGTTCAATCGACTGGAAGCTGTAGCCAGCAGCGAGCACTTTGGCTACCTGCATACCACTGCATGGGAAGGTACTCCGACGATCCTGTTCGATGTGGCTGCGGCGCGCTTGCCGATCTGTGCAGCTGCGGTAGGCGGCATTGTCGACTTCCTGGCTACCCAGGATATGGTCGCCGTTGCAGATGATGTGGATGGTTTCGTGCAGGAGCTGGGCCGGTTGCGTGCATCGGCCGCACTGCGCAACGCGCGGGTCAAGCGGCAGGTTGAATCCTTGCGACGCGATCGCGGTTGGTCTGATTTCCGCCAGCGATTGCGCGAACTGGATGGATATCTGACTTCGGATACGGCGGCGCAGCACAAGTCACAGATGGATGGCACTCAAGAATGAAGGTTCTGGTTACGGGCGGGGCCGGCTTTGTCGGATCGCATACAGTTGTGGAGCTACTGGCTGCAGGTCATCAGGTGCAGGTGATCGACAATTTCTGCAACAGCGAGCGGTGGATCGTTGATCGCATCGAGCGTATCGCCGGGCAGCGACTTGCATTGGATGAGCTGGACATCAGGGACAGCGAGGCTCTCGTGGCGAGCATGCAGCGTTTCCGGCCCGACGCGGTCATTCACTTCGCTGCCTTGAAGTCGGTCTCGGAAAGCACGGAACAGCCGGCCAGGTACTACGATGTCAATGTCGCGGGAACCACCTGCCTGTTGGAGGCCATGCAGGCGGTGGGGAGCCGCCACATCGTGTTCAGCTCTTCGGCGACGGTCTATGGTCAGCCGGAAACATGCCCGGTCGCCGAAGGAGCACCCGTTGGGCCCGGCAACCCTTACGGGCGCACCAAACTGATCGGGGAATGGCTGATACGTGATTGCGTGCATGCGCCGGGAGCTTCCCTGAACGCGGCAATTCTTCGCTACTTCAATCCTGTCGGCGCGCATTCCAGTGGGCTGATCGGCGAACTGCCGCGGGGAGTGCCGAACAATCTTGCTCCCTACATCACCCAGACTGCTGCGGGGCAACGCGATTACATCCGTGTGTTCGGCGCCGACTACGCAACGCCCGATGGAACCGGGGTGCGCGACTACATTCACGTGATGGATCTAGCCAAGGCGCATGTTGCGGCACTCGATGCCCTCGCTACAGGCGGTGAGCGCGAACTGACGTTGAATCTGGGAACCGGTCGTGGCTACTCGGTGCTGGAGCTGATTGAAGCCTTCTCGGCGGTGGTCGGCCGTCCAATCCCATATCGCCTACAGGATCGTCGCGCTGGTGACATCGGCGAGTGCTGGGCCGACCCCTCTTTGGCCAATCGAGTGCTGGGTTGGCGTGCGCAGAAGGACCTCCAGGACATCTGCGCTGATGCCTGGCGCTGGCAGCAGGCCCTCTCTGGAAGCCCCGCGCTCCGCTAGAGCAGCACGGTGGGAAAAAGCCCTGTGCTTCCGGCTTCAGTGTCGGGGCGCAGCGCGGAAGACCCAGGCGTTCATCACCACAAAGACGATGATCGGCACCGCGATGGCCGAGAACAGAATGCCCCAGCGATAGTCCAGGGATGCCTGGGAGATGATTGCCATGCCCCCGGCCGACAACGCGATGTTCAGGCCATGCACCAGCAGGAATCGTGTCGACTCCGTGGACACCTGTCCCTTGGACGCGAAGGTGAAATACTTGTGGGCGATGAAGTTGGGCGGGAGCAGCAGCAGATAAGCCACCACGGTAGCCAGTACCGGGTGCATGCCGCCTTTGCTGACCAGCAGCCAGGTCAGCGCGGAGAACAGCAACGTGCTTGTACCACCCACTGCGCCAAAGCGGAAAAGCTTCCCGGCCAGTTGCTTGGCCTGGTGCGACTTCATTGTTGCGTGTCCGGCGCCGGGTTAACGCGCTCGGCAATGGCGTACTGCGTGGGTGTGGTGAAATTGAGCAGGATTCGACCGACGTACTCGCCGATCGCCCCCAGCGCCAACAGTTGCACGCCGCCCATGATCAGGATGGCCACAATCAGCGAGGACCAGCCGACTGCAATGGTCGGATCGAGCAGCTTGTGCACCGTGATGACCGCAGCAAAGACGAAGCCAATGGCTGAAATGACCATGCCGGTCAGGGATGCCATCCGCAGCGGAGCGACCGAGAAGCTGGTGGCCATCTTCAACCACAGCGAGATCGACTTCTTCAGGCTGTAGCCTGAAGTGCCGTCTTCGCGGGCATGGTGGCCCACGCTTCGCGTGGTGATGCGTGAGGTGGCCGACAGGATCAGGCCATCGAGGTAAATGGCAGGGCCGCGGAACTGCACCACCTCATCGCGAACGCCACGCTTGAACGCTTTGAACGGAGACAGATAAAGCCCTTTGGGCTTCTCCAGCAGCCATGTCGCCACAAGATCGTTGAAGCGGCTGCCGAGGATTTTCCAGGCAGCATGCTTGCGCCCGGTGAACGTGCCATAGCAGACATCATGGTCGGCATCCAGGGCGTCCACCAGGGTCGGAATATCGGACGGCGCATGCTGCAGGTCGTCGTCCATGGTAACAATGACCCGGCCACGACACTCCCGGAGCCCAGCGAAGATCGCCATGTGCTGTCCGACGTTCTTGCGCAGATTCACCGCCCGGACCCATGAATGGGTTCGGGCCAGCTCGGATGCGACCGCCCAGGAACGGTCCGGGCTACGGTCGTTGACCAGGATCAACTCCAGCGCGTATCGCCCGCCGATGGCGGCTTCAATGGCCGCGACGAGCGATGCCAGCGTCTTCTCGCTGCGATAAGCCGGAACAACGATCGAAAGATCGATCTGGCTTGACGGGTCGCCCATAGCCGCGTTGGTCGCCATACCCACCCCGAAGTGGAGGAAAATTCACCTAGTCAGTTAGTATAGGGCCGATCATGGCCCGGTGCACGGCGGGCTGCCCCGTACTGGCCCTGTGCCAGCAGTCCCGGCTGCTGGATTCGGGGCAGCTGATGGACATCATGCCACGTATGAATTTGAATCAGCTGGCCCGCGCTTGTGAGAGCGGGTTTGATCGCCTGGATCGCAGCTATCTGCTGTATGCCGCCCTGATACTGCTGGGCATGTACAGCCTGGGTCAGCTCACCGCGCCGTTCATCGCCCACGATGATTTCGACTGGCTGCTATCCGGTTTCGACCAGGGGTTCGAAACTCCTTTCAGCAAGGCCGGTTCAGAAGGGCGGTGGGGCAACTTCCTGTGGTCCAAGTTCAGCCCCAATCTCAGCATCCAGGCCGCGTTTGGGTTGTATCTGGTCGCGTTTTCGCTGATGTGCGTTGCCATTGCAAGGGTGGTGTCCCCGTCGTCAGGTGTGTTGGCTGCACTGCTGGTATTTCTGTCACCAATGACTGCAGAAACCATGCAGTGGCCGGTGACGCAGGTCACCGGCGTCGTCGTGACGGTATTGGGTTGCCTGGCCATGCAGCGAGCGCAAAGTGATGGGCGAAGGCGCCTCGTGATGGCTGTTGCGGTCGTCGCGGGATTCCTTTTCTATCCTTCCTTCGGCCCTCTTTTCCTGCTCATGTACGCGGCGCGATGCAACGGCAGTTATCGGAGCATCGTGCTCGGGGCGTTGATATATGTGCTGGCGTTTGCCTGCGCTGTGCTGTTGGTCTTCACGTTGAATTACGTGTTTCACGGGACGTTCTCGATCAAGCCGGCAGCGTGGCGTGAAGCTACTCCTCTGATGCATGGCGGTTCGCTGCAGGGAAACATCGAGCGCTATCTGGCGTGGTTCCAGGCGGTCAAGCCGCTTTGGCCCGCCCTTCTTGCCGCTGCTGTTGCGTTTGCCCTATGTATCCATCAGCGCATTCGTACCCGCCAATGCCTTGCATTGCTGCTGTCAGCAGCAATGCTGCTGAGCATCGATGCCTCGCTTTCGGTGATCTCTGGCTTATCGATTCCCTTGCGCTCAACAGTGTGGCTCTGGCTGCTTTGCGCTGTGCCAATCATCTTTCTGGTGTACGAGCGCAGGGCTCTGCTGCCTGGCCTGCTGCTTGCGCTGCCGCTGGCCTCTACCGGCCTGCTCGGCTGGCAATCGGCCTATTCCGGCACCAGGCATGTTTTTCCCGCCATGCAGAGCACCGGAATGGAGATCTCACGGGTCCAGGCGGCCAATGCGGGACGATTCGACGATGTGATCCTGTTCGGTGACGTCCATGGCAATCAAACCATGGGGTGGCTGCACAGCAATCGAGCCCTGCGCAATTACCTGTTCAAGGATATGTCGATCTACACCCGGCCCTGCGACGATGTGCTCTGCGCCCGTATTCAGGGCGAGATTGATCAGCGTGCCGAAGTCCCACAGTGGCTGATGGTCGATCGCCATCTTGTATGGGTGCTGTCCCCACGGAACACGAGTACGTATTGATGCATTGCGTTGCCCGATCGTGGAGCCGAGAACATGATTGACTATGGTCCCCTACATGCCCGGCTCCGTGGCTTGCTGCCGGCGTCTGCGATCGGGCAGCTGCTGCTGACCTGCCTGGTGGTGGCAGGCCTGACCACTCTGGCCCGGCTGCCCTTTGTGCTTTCCCCAGGGCTGTCAACGGATTCCTATGCCTAGCTGCAGGGATGGCCGACGCTCGAGCAGCTTTTCAGCCAAGGCCGGTTCGGGCAGTTCCTGGTCTTCAAGCTGCTGGGCGCGTTTGCGATTGATCCCTTGGCATTCGCGACCCTGTTGCAGGGCGTAGGGCTGGCGGTTTTCGCTTTCAGCACTCCTTTGATGTTTACAGCTTTTGCCGACCGGCGACAGCGCCGTCTCGGTGCGACAGGTCTTGCCGCATTGATGGTGACCTTGCATCCCTACTCGGCGGAAATCCTGACCTTCTCCGAGGCATCATTCACTGCGCAGTTGGCCTGTGCGATGGGCGTTGCCGCGATCTTCATCGTGGCTACGCGGCCACGGTTCTGGTGGTTGGCCTGGATCATGCTGGTGGCGGCGCTGTCCATGTACCAGCTGCTGATCAACATTGCAGCATTGATGATATTGCTGGGTATCATCCAGACCTATCTGCGGACTGGGGGCTCGTTGCGTGGTGAGTGTGCAGCGTACCGGCCTCTGTTTTACGCCATTCTGGTACTGGGTGGTGCCTTGGTGGCGTACCTGTGTATTCACAAGTCGCTGGTGACCGTTCTTGGCATCAGTGAAGTCGGCCGAGCCGGCTTTCTTCCGTTGGATAAGCTCTATCTGCGTGCCCAGGAAATTGTCTCGCTAGGCGGATTTCTGTGGCAGCGTACCTTGCTGGTAGCGTACGGATCTGCAGCCAAGGGGCTCTTCTGGGGTATGGTTGCGTCGGGCTGGCTTCTGTTGTTGCTTCGTCTTCTGGTGCGCCCTCGCATGGGTTCCGTCTTGCCAATCATCGCAATGGGGCTTGTTCCGGCAGCCGCTATGGGCGTGATCGCGGTCGGTAAGGTTTGGTGGCCTGCGCCGCGCGTGCTGGGAGGGGTTGTTCTTGCGTGCGCTATGGGCATCTACTGGGTGGGATGGTTCGCGCAGGGGCGGCTGGGGCGGGCACTGGTTCTAGTACTCGGGGGGATACTGCTGCTGAGCTTTACAGCGGTGGGTCATCGCGTGCACAGCGATCAGTTGCAGTTGAACGCCTTCGATCGCCTGCTTGCACAGCGCATATATGACGAAATGATCCGTACGCCTGGCTATACGGACCAGATGCCGGTTGCCGTGGTCAATCGCCGCCTGAACTGGGCACATTCCATGCCCTTGGCAACGGCTTGGATGGACCTGAATCTGACTGCGTTCGCCGACAAGCGCGCGTTGAAAGGGCTGCTTGAGCTTTCCAATGGACGCACGTTGAATCACGTGCCCGCCGAGCCGGGCGATATCGAAGAATGTGCGAAGCATCCGGCTTGGCCTGATCCCGGTTTTGTTTTGAAGCGACCTGAAGGCGGCATTCTGGTCTGTATTTGACTGCGCGTGGAAGGAGCCGACCGCCGTGAGGCGGCAAAGGCGCTCCTGCCTGCTGTAAAGAGCGTGCATTCCAAAGACCAGGCGGGGCCGATCGCTGTCATTTGCTTCCACGGCCTCGGCCACCATGCGGCGGACCTTCCCAGGAGCAATTCTTGGATACTGCGATCGGAATGATGCCCGTGGGAGTAAACGCTGGGCGAGATGATCCGTCTTACAGGCCATCGCGGTGAAATCAGGATGGCGCCGTCAGGGTGTTGACCTCATTGAACATTCCTTTCCCACGGGAAATGTGCCAACTCAATTCAGGACGGGTCAGGTAAAACAAGAAAGCCCGGCGAACTTCGCCGGGCTTTTTCACATTGCGCTGTTCAGAGCGCCTTCTCTAGTTCTGGCAGGATCGCAAACAGATCCCCCACCAGGCCGATATCGGCAATCTCGAAGATCGGCGCGTCGCCGTCCTTGTTGATCGCGACAATCGTGCCAGCGTCCTTGATGCCGGTCAGGTGCTGGATCGCACCACTGATGCCGACCGCCACATACAGTTCCGGTGCGATGATCTTGCCGGTCTGGCCGACCTGCAGGTCGCTGGGCACGTAACCGGCGTCAACGGCGGCACGCGAGGCACCGACGGCGGCACCGAGCTTGTCGGCCAGCTGGAAGATGACCTTGAAGTTCTCTTCCGAACCGACGCCACGGCCACCGGAGACCACGCGCTTGGCGCTCTGCAGGTCCGGGCGGTCGCTGGCACCGGCGGCCAGGCCGACGAAGCGGGTGTGGGTCGGCAGGGCAGCGTCGACGCTGGCTGCTTCAACGGTGGCATTGCCACCCTGGGCGGCTTCCGGCCACGAGGCGGCACGCACGGTGGCGACCACGATCTGGTCAGCCGGCGCTTCCACGGTGATGATTGCGTTGCCGGCGTAGATCGGGCGCTTGAAGCTGTGGCTGCCTTCAACGCTCATCAGATCGGAGACCTGGTTGACGCCGAGCAGGGCGGCCACGCAGGGCATCAGGTCCTTGCCGAAGGTGGTCGACGGGCCGAAGACGTGGGTGTAGCCCTTGGCCAGCTGTGCGATCTGCGGCGCCAGCACCTGGGCGATGGCCTGCGCGTTGGCCGCGTTGGCGACGGTCAGGACCTTGGCGACCCCAGCGATCTTCGCGGCTTCAGCGGCGACAGCGGCCGGATCGGCGGCCAGCACCAGCACGTCGATGCTGGCACCGCTGATGGCGGCGGCGGCACTGACGGTCTTGGCGGTGGCGGCATTGAGCTTGCCGTCGTGGTGCTCGGCGATGACGAGAATCCTGCTCATTACAGCAACCCCTTCTGCTTGAGTGCGGCAACCAGTTCGGCCGCGTCCTTGACCATCACACCCTTGCTGCGCTTGGACGGCGCGGCGTACTGGGTGGTCTTGAAGGTGTCGGCGGCTTCAACGCCGAGGTCGGCCAGCTGCAGGGTCTCCAGCGGCTTGGCCTTGGCCTTCATGATGTCCGGCAGTTTGATGAAGCGCGGCTCGTTCAGGCGCAGGTCGGTGGTGACCACGGCCGGCAGATCGACTTCCAGTGTTTCCAGGCCAGCATCGACTTCACGGGTGACCGTGGCCTTGCCGTCGGCAATTTCGAGCTTGCTGGCGAAGGTCGCCTGCGGGCGGCCCCAGAGCGTGGCCAGCATCTGGCCGGTCTGGTTGGCGTCGTCATCAATGGCCTGCTTGCCAAGGATCACCAGGTCCGGCTGTTCCTTTTCGATCAGCTTGAGCAGGGTGCGCGACGCGGTCAGCGGCTGGATGGCCTGGTCGGTGACGACGTGGATGGCACGGTTTGCGCCCATGGCCAAGCCGTTGCGCAGGTGTGCCTGGGCGTCGGCGGGGGCGATGGTGGCGACCACGACTTCGCTGGCGATGCCCTTGTCGCGCAGGCGCAGGGCTTCTTCCAGGGCGATTTCATCGAAGGGGTTGGGGGACAGCTTGACGCCGTCGGTGACCACGCCGGAACCGTCCGGCTTGACCTGAATGCGGACGTTGTAGTCCACCACGCGCTTGTACGCGACGAGGATTTTCATCTGGTACGGGGTCCTTGTAGTGCCGGCCGCTGGCCGGCTCACATTTGCTGGAGATCATCCGGTCCTGGAAAAGCAACCGGTTCGGGGGTGGGACCCCGATTCTAGCTGGCTTGGGGGGACCATGCGAATGCGTATGGTTATGTTGCGGTGCGACAAGGGTATGCCGGATGCTATGCCTCGTTCACGGTGCGAAGGCAGTCGTGAAGGTGCCCCCGATGTATCCTGTTGCGCTGAACCGGGTTGCGGCATGCGACCGATATGAATCATCAACAGGAGAACAGGTAGTGCCCACATGGCTTGTCACCGGCGGTGCCGGATTCATTGGCGGTAACTTTGTTCTCGAAGCTGTCGCCCGTGGTGTCAAGGTCGTCAATCTCGACGCATTGACCTACGCCGGTAATCTGAAGACCCTGTCCAGCCTGGACGGCAATCCCGATCACGTTTTCGTGCAGGGCGACATCGGTGACCGCGAGCTGGTAGCGCGTCTGTTGGCCGAGCACCGCCCGGACGCCGTGCTCAATTTCGCCGCCGAAAGCCACGTGGACCGTTCCATCGACGGCCCGGGCGCGTTCATCCAGACCAACGTGGTCGGCACCCTGGGCCTGCTGGAAGCAGTGCGCGATTACTGGAAGGCGCTCCCGGCCGAACAGGGCGCGGCCTTCCGTTTCCTGCACGTGTCCACCGACGAGGTGTACGGCACGCTGGGTGAGACCGGCAAATTCAGCGAAACCACTCCGTACGCCCCGAATTCGCCGTACTCGGCGTCGAAGGCGGCTTCGGACCATCTGGTGCGTGCGTTCCACCACACCTACGGGTTGCCGGTGCTGACCACCAACTGCTCCAACAACTACGGCCCGTACCACTTCCCCGAGAAGCTGATCCCGCTGGTGATCGCCAAGGCGCTGGCCGGCGAGCCGCTGCCGGTGTACGGCGACGGCAAGCAGGTGCGTGACTGGCTGTTCGTGTCCGACCACTGCGAAGCGATCCGTACCGTGCTGGCCAAGGGCCAGGTCGGCGAGACCTACAACGTCGGCGGCAACTCGGAAAAGCAGAACATCGAAGTGGTGCAGGCCATCTGCGCGCTGCTCGATGCGCGCCGCCCGCGTGAGGATGGCCAGCCGCGCAGCAGCCAGATCACCTACGTCACCGACCGCCCGGGCCATGACCGCCGTTACGCGATCGATGCATCGAAGCTGAAGAACGACCTGGGCTGGGAACCGGCCTACACCTTCGAGCAGGGCATCGCCTTCACCGTCGACTGGTACCTGGACAACCAGGACTGGGTCAACGGTGTGCTCGACGGCAGCTACCGTCTGCAGCGCATCGGCACCACGGCTTGAACCCAGGAGACACCATGACCCAGCGCAAGGGCATCATCCTCGCCGGTGGTTCCGGCACCCGCCTTTATCCGATCACCAAGGGCGTCAGCAAGCAGCTGCTGCCGGTGTACGACAAGCCGATGATCTACTACCCGCTCAGCGTGCTGATGCTGGCGGGCATCCGTGAAGTGCTGATCATCAACACCCCACACGAGCAGGCGTTGTTCCAGCAGTTGCTGGGCGATGGTTCGCAGTGGGGCATGGATATCCAGTACGCCGTGCAGCCGAGCCCGGATGGGCTGGCCCAGGCTTACCTGATCGGCCGCGACTTCGTCGCCGGCAAGCCGAGCTGCCTGGTGCTGGGCGACAACATCTTCCACGGCCACGGCCTGCGCGAAGTGCTCAAGCGCGCCGACGAGCGCGTGGACGGCTCGACCGTGTTCGGCTACTGGGTGAACGACCCGGAGCGTTATGGCGTCGCAGAGTTCGACACGAGCGGCAAGGTCATCGATCTGGTCGAGAAGCCGGAGAATCCCCGTTCGAACTACGCAGTCACCGGCCTGTACTTCTACGATGGCAAGGCCAGTGACTACGCTTCCGAGCTGAAGCCGTCGCCGCGCGGCGAGCTGGAGATCACCGATCTCAACAAGCGTTACCTGGAAGAAGGCAATCTGCACCTGGAGGCACTCGGCCGTGGCTATGCCTGGCTCGATACCGGCACCCACCAGTCGCTGCTGGAAGCTTCCAACTTCATCGAGACCATCCAGACCCGCCAGGGGCTGCAGGTCTGTTGCCCTGAAGAAATCGCTTTCGGCAAGGGTTGGATAAGCGCCGAACAGTTGCAGGCGCTGGCCGCGCCGTTGATCAAGAATGGCTATGGTCAGTACTTGAACAAGCTTGCTGAACGAGGCGTAGTGCCGTGAAGATCGTTGAGACTTCGCTGGCAGGATGCCGGGTGATCGAACCGGCAGTGTTCGGCGACTCGCGCGGATTCTTCTTTGAGACCTGGAATGCCGAACGCTTCCAGGACCAAGGCCTGCCGGGCAGTTTCGTGCAGAGCAACGTATCCTCGTCCGTCCGCGGTGTGCTGCGCGGTTTGCACTACCAATGGCCACGCCCGCAGGGCAAGCTGGTCAGCGTGCTGGAGGGCGAGGTCTATGACGTGGCCGTGGACATCCGTCGTGGCTCGCCGACCTTCGGCCAGTGGGAAGCGGTGGTGCTGAGTGCGGAAAACAGGAAGCAGTTCTGGATTCCGGAAGGCTTCGCGCATGGGTTTGCCGTGCTGTCCGAACGTGCGCTGTTCAGCTACCTGTGCACCGATGTCTACGTCAAGGAAGCGGATGCGGGTATTCGCTGGAACGATGCTGATATCGCAGTGGACTGGCCGATCAGTGCGCCGACCCTGTCGGCCAAGGACGAGACCGCTCCGTTCCTGAAGGACATTGCCGAAGACCGCCTGCCGGTCTACATCCCGTGACGGTGCTGGTGTTCGGCGGCAATGGCCAGGTCGGCCAGGAGCTGCTGCGCGCGCTGGCGCCGCAGGGCAAGGTGGTCGCAACTACCCGCAGCGGGCAACTGCCCGACGGAAGTGCCTGCGAAACCGCCGATTTCGGCCAGCGCGACAGCCTGCCGGCATTGCTGGATCGCCTGCAGCCATCGGTGGTGGTCAACGCGGCCGCCTACACGGCGGTCGATCGCGCCGAGCAGGATGCCGAGGCTGCCTTCGCCGCCAATGCGCAGGCGCCGGGCGTGATCGCGCGCTGGTGTGCGGCGCACGGCGTGCCCTTCGTGCATTACTCCACCGACTACGTGTTCGATGGCCAGGGCAGCGCGCCCTACCGCGAGGACGAGCCGACCGCGCCATTGGGTGTGTATGGCGCCAGCAAGCGTGATGGCGAAGAGGCCGTGCGCGCTGCCGGTGGCCGCCATCTGATCTTCCGCACGGCGTGGGTGTACGCCTCGCATGGTGCCAATTTCCTGCGCACGATGCTGCGGGTGGGTGCCGAGCGCGACCAGTTGCGTGTGGTAGCCGATCAGATCGGCACGCCGACACCGGCTGCGCTGGTCGCTGATGTCACCGCGCAGGCACTGCAGCATCCGGGGCAGCTGTCCGGCATCTGGCATCTGACGGCCAGCGGTCAGACCAGCTGGCACGGGTTCGCCGAGGCGATCTTCGCCGAAGCGCTGGCGACCGGCGTGTTGGCGAAGGTGCCGACCGTCGAGGCGATTCCCAGTTCCGAGTACCCGACCCCGGCCAAGCGCCCGGCCTGGTCGGTGCTGGACAACCGCAAGCTGCAGCAGGATTTCGGCATCGTGCTGCCGACCTGGCAGGACGGGCTGAAGCGGGTGATGGCGGAGATTGCCTGACCCGGTAGGCGACGTGCCGACCGACGGTCGGCACCCACCCCGACCAACGGTCGGCACCCGCCGCAGGGCGTCGGATCAACTACGCCCGTACGTGTCCTCGAAACGCACGATGTCGTCCTCACCGAGGTAACTGCCGGACTGCACCTCGATCAGCTCCAGCGGCAGCTTGCCCGGGTTGCGCAGGCGATGGGTCACGCCCAGCGGGATGTACGTGCTCTGGTTCTCGCTGAGCAGGATCACCTCGTCGCCGCGGGTCACCTCGGCGGTGCCGCTGACCACGATCCAGTGCTCGGCGCGATGGTGATGCATCTGCAGGCTGAGCGTACCGCCGGGCTTGACGGTGATGCGCTTGACCTGGAAGCGCTCGCCGTTGTCGATCGAATCGTAGGCGCCCCACGGGCGGTAGACCTTGCGATGCCAGGTGGCCTCGCTGCGACCGTCGGCCTTCAGCTGCGCCACCACGGTCTTGACCTCCTGCATGCGGTCGGCCTTGCCGACCAGCACCGCGTCGTCGGTCTCGACCACGATCACGTCATCCAGGCCGACCAGTGCCACCAGGCGCTGTGCATAGGCATAGGTGTTGCGGCAGTCGATCGCGATCACGTCACCCTGGTGCGCATTGCCATCGCCATCCTGATGCGAGACATCGCGCAGTGCGGTCCACGAACCGACGTCGTTCCAGCCGGCGTCCAACGGAATCACCACGGCGTCTTCGGTTTTTTCCATCACGGCATAGTCGATGGAATCGGAGGGAACGGTGGCGAACGCCTCCTTGTCGAGGCGGGTGAAATCCGAATCGCGACGGGCCTGCTGCCAGGCCTGGCGGCTGCTGGCCAGCATGTCGGGCTGGAAGCGCTCCAGTTCCTGCAGGTAGCGCGAGGCCTTGAACAGGAACATGCCGCTGTTCCAGTAGTACTGGCCGCTGGCCACATAGCCGGTGGCGGTGTCCAGGTCGGGCTTTTCGACAAAGCGCTCGACCGCACGCAGGCCCTGCCCATTGGCGGCCTTGATATAGCCGTAGCCGGTTTCCGGACCGGTCGGCACGATGCCGAAGGTCACCAGCTTGCCGGCCTCGGCAGCGCTGGCTGCAGCCTGCACGACTGCACGGAACGCAGCCTCATCGGTGATTACATGGTCCGAGGGCAGCACCAGCAGCAGCGCATCGGCGCCGTCGCGGGTGGCCTCCAGGGCTGCGACCGCAATCGCCGGCGCCGTATTGCGTCCAACCGGTTCCAGGATGATGGCAGCCGGCTCGGCGCCGACCTGCTGCAGTTGCTCGGCAGCGACGAAGCGGTGCTCTTCGTTGGCGATCACCAACGGGCCGTGGGTGGCGATGGGCGCGACGCGCTGCCAGGTGGCCTGCAGCATCGTCAGTTCGCCTGCCAGCGGCAGGAACTGCTTCGGATACGCCTCGCGCGACAGTGGCCACAGGCGGGTGCCGGAACCACCGGACAGGATGACGGGCTGGATGTTGCTCATGATCTTCCTTGATTACTGCTGGATAAGGCGGGAGATTTCGTCGGTGCGCGCCTGCATCAGCGCTGCGTCGCCGCGGGCTTCAACGTTCAGGCGCAGCAGCGGCTCGGTGTTGGAACTGCGCAGGTTGAAGCGCCAGTCGCCGAAATCGGCGCTGATGCCATCGGTATGGTCCAGCGCGGGCGACCGCGCGGCGAAGTGCTCCATCACGCGGGCCACGGCGGCCTTGGCATCGGCCACCTTGAAGTTGATCTCGCCGCTGCAGGGATAGGCCGCCATGCGGTCTTCGACCCAGTCGGCCAGCGAGCGGCCGCTCTCGGAGATCAGCTGCGCGATCAGCAGCCACGGGATCATGCCGGAGTCGGCATAGGCGAATTCGCGGAAGTAGTGGTGGGCGCTCATCTCGCCGCCGTACACCGCATCTTCGGCGCGCATCTTTTCCTTGATGAAAGCGTGACCGCTCTTGCACAGCACCGGCACGCCGCCTGCCTGTTCAACCATTTCCACGGTGTTCCAGACCAGCCGCGGGTCGTGCACGATCTTGCCACCGGGATTGCGTGCCAGGATGGCCTTGGCCAGCAGGCCGACCAGATAGTAGCCCTCGATGAAGCGGCCGGTATGGTCGAAGAAGAAGCAGCGGTCGAAGTCACCGTCCCAGGCAATGCCGAAGTCGGCGCCGTGTTCGCGCACCGCATTGGCGGTGGCGGCGCGGTTTTCCGGCAGCAGCGGGTTGGGAATGCCGTTGGGGAAGCTGCCATCGGGTTCGTGGCAGATGCGGATGAACTCGAACGGCAGGTGCGGTGCCAGCAGGTCGACGATGGCGCCCGCACCACCGTTGCCGGCATTGACCACCAGCTTCAGCGGCTTGAGCTTGGCGGCGTCGACGTAGCTCAGCAGATGCTGGATATAGGCGCTCTTGTCATGCTGGGCGGTCTGCCCGGCGCGTGGCGGCTGGGCCTCGGACGTATCGACGGCGACCGCATCGGAGATCGCGAACAGGCCGGTATCGGAGCTGATCGGGCGGGCGTTCTCCTTGACCAGCTTCATCCCGTTGTAGTCCATCGGGTTGTGGCTGGCGGTCACCATCACACCGCCGGCTGCGCCGAGGTGATCGGTCTGGAAGTAGACCTCTTCGGTACCGCACAGACCGATGTCGATCACCTCACGACCGGTACCACGCAGGCCTGCGGCCAGTGCATCCTGCAGCGCCGGGCTGGTCAGGCGCACATCGTGGCCGAGGACCACCGGGCCGGGAGCGAGCTGCGCAGCCAGGGCGACGCCGATGCGGCGCGCCAGGTCTTCGTTCAGTTCTTCCGGCACGCGGCCGCGGATATCGTAGGCCTTGAAGGCGGGCAGGGGCATCGATCAGATCCTTTGTGAGCTCAGCCCTCAATTGTAGTCCCAGTCCCGTTTGGGAATCGTTTCCATCGGAGAACGCCACCTGACTGGCGCCACGGATCAGGCCTGCGGCGATCGTCGGCCTGGCCGGCGGGTGCGCTTGGCCGGCAGGCCCGGCAACGGCGCCAGCAGCGCCTGGACGTCTTCCTCACTGAAGCGTGGACCCGTGCTGCCGCCGCCTTCCAGAATCGATTCCGCCAGAAGGGCCTTGCGTTCCTGCAGCTCGGCAATCCGTTCTTCGATGCTGCCTGCGGCGATCAGCCGGTAGACGAACACCGGCTGCTGCTGGCCGATGCGGTGGGCGCGGTCACTGGCCTGGTTTTCGGCCGCCGGGTTCCACCAGGGATCGAAGTGGATGACGGTGTCTGCAGCAGTCAGGTTCAACCCGACGCCACCGGCCTTCAGGCTGATCAGGAACACGGGTACCTCGCCCTGCATGAAGCGCTGCACCGGTGTGGCCCGGTCCTGGGTATCGCCGGTCAGCGTCACATAGGCCAGCCCGAGCTCCTCCAGCGCCTGCGCGATCAGCGCCAGCATGCCGGTGAACTGCGAGAACACCAGGATCCGCCGGCCTTCCTCGACCATCGACGGCAGCATGTCGCGCAGCAGCTCCAGCTTGGCCGAGCCGGCATTGCGTGCAGGGGCGTCGCCCGGCAGCAGGCGCGGATCGCAGCAGACCTGGCGCAGCTTCAGCAAGGCATCCAGCACCACGATATGGCTGCGCGCCAACCCGCTGCCGCTGATGGCTTCGCGCACCTGCTTTTCCATCGCCGCACGCACGGTTTCATAGAGATCACGCTGGCCACCCTCCATCTCCACCGCGCGGGTGATGAGGGTCTTGGGCGGAAGCTCTGACGCGACCTGATCCTTGCGCCGGCGCAGGATGAAGGGGCGCAGACGCTGCGCCAGCAACGTGGCGCGACGGTGGTCGCTGCCGCGTTCGATCGGATGGCGCCAATGCTGGTTGAACTGTTTCTCGCTGCCGAGCAGGCCGGGCAGCAGGAAATCGAACTGCGTCCACAGTTCGCCCAGATGGTTTTCCAGCGGCGTACCGGTCAGGCACAGGCGATGGCGGGCCTGCAGCGTGCGCAGGGTGACCGCCGCACGCGATTTCGGATTCTTCACCTGCTGGGCCTCGTCGAGGATCAGCAGATGGTAGGCATGTGCCTGCAGCGCTTGCTCGTCGCGCCACAGCAGGGGATACGTGGTCAGTACAAGATCGTGCTCGGGGATCGCCTCGAACAGTGCTTCACGTGCCGGTCCGTGCAGGGTCAGTACGCGCAGGCCCGGGGTGAAGCGTGCCGCTTCGCTCTGCCAGTTGTGCAGCAGCGAGGTCGGCACCACCAGCAGCGCCGGCCGGTCCAGGCGGCCACTTTCCTTCTCGACCAGCAGATGCGCCAGTGTCTGCAGGGTCTTGCCCAGCCCCATGTCGTCGGCCAGCACCCCGCCCAGCCCCTGCTGGCGCAGGTACTGCAGCCACGACAGGCCCTCCAGCTGGTAGGGACGCAGCGTTGCCACCAGCCCCGCTGGTGGCGGCACTTCGCCCAGTGCGGGTGCCTGCATCAGCCGCTGCACCAGCGCCTGGGTGTCCTTGCGGCCCCGGAACTGCAGGCGCGCCGTGTCCTGCAGTGCCTGCAGGCGGCCACGGTCAAGCGCTGACAAGCGCAGCGGCGCGCCACGCTGGGCGAACAGGTCCGCCAACAGGGCCATGATCGGCTTCAGTCGCGCGGCCCGCAGTGCCAGGCGGGTGTTGTCGCCTGCCATCAACAGGACGTTCTCGTCGTCGCCGATGGCGTCCAGCTGGCCACGCATCCAGCGGGGATCGGACTGCAGCACCTGCTGCAGCAGCGGAACCATCGATACGTTGCGGCCTTCCACCTGGATGTCCAGACCCAGGTTGAACCAGCCCGCATCCGTCGGGTCCGCCTGGATGTCCAGGTCGATCTCATCCACCCGGGTGATGCGATGGCGGAAGTCGTCGTCAGCCTCCACCTTCCAGCCCAAGGCTTCCAGGCGCGGCACGTCATCCAGCAGGAACCGTGTCCAGTCATGGGTGCGCAGCTGGAACTGCGGGCCAGCGCCGTCCAATGGCGCCCGCGGGTCCGTGTCGCGATACAGTCCCACCGTGCGCAGCTCGGCCTCGCGCCGTGATTCCTCAGCCAGGTCACGGGGCAGCAGGGCGAGCTGGCCCTCCGGATCGAGTGCGAACAGGCTCGGATCATCCAGGAACCGCACGTGCTCGTCGTACTCGAAGGCCACGGTCGCGATATCGGCCCATTGCGACGGGTCGCGGCGGCCGAGCCACGCCGGCCGGAACTCAATCGTATGCAGGCGCAGCACGGGGATCATCGCGCTGATCTGCAGGGTGGGCAGTGTGTCGCTTGCACCGGGGCGCGGCAGGGCAGGGTCGATCTGTTGCAGCATCTGTGCGACCACCGCTTCTTCGTTGGGTAACAGATTGGGCAGGCTCAGGAAGGCGTCGGCGTCCTCGGCCCTGACATCCAGCAGCAGCGGACCGACTTCGCCGGTGACCGGGTCCAGATAGCACGCACTCCGGCCCAGGACCACGCCTCTGGCGCCGCCCTCCACGCTCAACGTGGGTTCCAGCAGCGTCGCGCCCTGCGTCATGCCAACGGTCCAGCCCAGTTCGCCGCGGCGTGGAGCTCCTGACCGGGCCGGCACGTCGCCGTGCGTACCGCAGGAGACCCAGCCATGGCCGCTGGAGACGATCAACTGCAGGGTGGCCGCGAAGTCGATCCATTCGTCCTTCGTCGCGGGCTGCCGCTGGGTGCGTAGCTGGATCATCACCGCCAGATCAGTCGGCGTGAGATAGGCCGGAGGATCCAGCAGCAGGTCCGCGGTGATATCCATCCACTTGCCCGTGCTGATCGCACCATCGGTCCCGTACTTGACGCGCCGGACCAGCACGGCGGGGTGGTGGTTGTAGGTGGACAGTTCGAAGATGACACCGTTCCGGCGTGGTTGGGCCGGCCGGATCCGCGCGCTCTGCCAACGCGAAAGCTCCGCCAGCAGTTCAGGACGCGGCGGTTGCGTCATGTCCTGTTCGGTCAGGGGGCTCTCGTCGTCCATGGCAAGCGAATCCAGCATGTACGAGACCAGCACCGCCGCCACATGCTTGCAGGTGCGGCCGACGGGGCAGGAACAGGCACTCTGCAGGCGGCTGCGCGCGGTACGCGTACTGGCCGTCAGATCGATCTCCACGTAGTAGGGATGCCTGGCCGAACCCTGTACCTCGGCCGTCAGCAGGCCATCGCGAAGTTGCCGGTTGCGCACGCCACCCAGGCACTGCTCGCTTTTCTGCAGTGTCCATTCGTCGATCCAGCGGAACAGGTCTTCGTCTGTGAAGGTCGGCGTCATCGTAGATCGAGGGGCGCAGGCGCTGAAGCACCCTTCTGCGTGGAATCGCCCATTCTACCCAATGCCCGCCTGGTGCTCCGTCAATGCTGCGGCGCATCCAGGCCCTTCGCCGCCCTCCAGCTAGAATGCGGTCATCCTCAACGTGCAGGGTAGTACAGCAATGCAGCAATCGACTTCCACCGGCAAGCGCGGCAAGCGCTTCGCCAGTGCGGCGGAGGCCCTGCAAGGGGTGGTCGCCGATGGCCAGACGCTGGCCGTGGGCGGCTTCGGCCTGTGTGGCATTCCCGAGGCCCTGATCGCCGCGCTGCGTGACAGTGGCGCCAAGGGCCTGACCGTGATCTCCAACAATGCCGGCGTCGATGGTTTCGGCCTGGGCCAGCTGCTGGAAACCCGGCAGATCAAGAAGATGATTTCGTCCTACGTGGGCGAGAACAAGGAATTCGAGCGCCAGTTCCTGGCTGGCGAGCTGGAGCTGGAATTCAACCCGCAGGGCACCCTGGCCGAGCGCCTGCGTGCCGGCGGCGCGGGCATCCCGGCGTTCTTCACTGCCACGGGCTACGGCACGGTGGTGGCCGAGGGCAAGGAAACCCGCGAGTTCGACGGCAAGCACTACGTGATGGAGACCGCGCTGCGTGCCGATGTCGCGCTGGTCAAGGCGTGGAAGGCCGACGAAGCGGGCAACCTGGTGTTCCGCAAGACCGCGCGTAACTTCAACCCGGCCTGCGCGATGGCCGGCAAGGTCTGCATCGTGGAAGTGGAGGAGGTCGTGCCGGTCGGCGCCATCGATCCGGACCAGGTGCACCTGCCCGGTATCTACGTGCATCGCATCGTGCACAACCCGCATCCTGAAAAGCGTATCGAACAGCGCACCATCCGCGCGGAGGGCAACTGACATGGCGTGGACCCGCGATGAGATGGCGGCACGTGCCGCCCGCGAACTGACCGATGGTGCCTACGTGAACCTGGGCATCGGCCTGCCGACCCTGGTTGCCAACCACATCCCCGAAGGCGTGGACGTGTGGCTGCAGTCGGAAAACGGCCTGCTCGGTATCGGCCCGTTCCCGACCGATGCCGAAGTCGATGCCGACCTGATCAACGCCGGCAAGCAGACCGTGACCGCACGTGCCGGTGCCAGCTACTTCGGCAGCCACGACAGCTTTGCGATGATCCGCGGCGGCCATGTCAACCTGGCCATCCTCGGCGCCATGCAGGTCACCCACAAGGGCGACCTGGCCAACTGGATGGTGCCCGGCAAGATGGTCAAGGGCATGGGCGGCGCGATGGATCTGGTGGCCGGCGTGCAGCGCGTGGTGGTGCTGATGGAGCACACCGCCAAGAACGGCGAGCACAAGATCCTGACCGAATGCACGCTGCCGCTGACCGGTGTGGGCGTGGTCGACCGCATCATCACCGATCTGGCCGTGTTCGACGTGACTGACAAGGGACTGCTGCTGGTGGAAGCCGCGCCGGGTGTCAGCGATGAAGAACTGAAGGAAAAGACGGGCGTCGCGTTCCAGCGCTGAAGTCAACGATGTTGCCGCGCAGCGCCAGCCTCAGGGCTGGCGTTGTGGGCCTGCGACGACGTAGCCTGCGTTGGCAACAAGGTCCGGCAGCAACTGTATGACCGAGTCAAATGCACTGTCGTTGTCCAGCTCAGTGGGATAGCAGTGCGCATCCAGTAGGGATCGCAGCGCCGCTGCCCGCAGCCACATCGTGTCTGCTGCCTGCGGCGTTGGCGCGCGCGTCAGCCCAAGCCGGGCTGCCCAGCGCAGATGACTGCGCGAAACGACGATTGCCTCCCGGGTGGATGTCGCGAGCATGCCCAGCGCAGGTTTCTCGCTGAACTGCTGAAGCGCGGCATCGATAGCGGCCGCCCCGGGTAGCTGCTGTCCAGCTTCGCGGCTTCCGCGCAGATCCAGCCAGCAGGCCAGCAACGATGGATCCGGACCGAAGGTTTCCAGAGTCTGCAGGATGCTGGGCAATACATTGCCAGCATGGCCGATGATATCGACCGCAGCGTCCTGCGGGCGTAGCGCGGTTGGAATGAACACTCGGTAGCTCACCCCCAGTTTGCACGCGGCATCACAAGCGGTGGTGATCAACTCGGGATCATCAATGAGAACCAGCAGGCAAACCTGCAGGGGTGAGGCGAGCGGAGTCGGGGACAGCGCTTGGCGCGTCGCGTCGAGCCAGGCATGCCCAAGCCGTGCATCCGGTTCCAGCACGGCGCCTTCTGCCCATTCGTTCCAGGCGTTGATGAACACCATCCGCTGGGTCGCCGGCGCCGGGGCCAGGCGTTCATGGATCGTGGTATGCAGCCAGTCGCGGTAGCCACGTGGTGAAGCGTGCAGGTAAACGCGGCCGCGACCGGAACGACGTGCTTCGTTGTCCCAACCAGGGTTTACGCCTGGGTATAGCGGATAGTCCGGCAGCGGGCGTGCTGCGATTTCTGCAGCCAGTTCGCGCCAGTCGCGCACATCGCCATTGAAGGCCGGATTGAGCAGCCATTGTTGCGCCGACAGCGAACGCGGATTACTCATGTTCGGCGGGAACTCTACTGCCGCATCGAACCCGATGTCGCGTGGATCTGGGCGCTCGAAGCCCTGCACGTACGCCAGGTGGATCTCGCCGACACCGTTGTCGCGACACCAGCGACGCCAGCGTTCGGCGGTCGCACGGGCGTCTGGCAGCAGGTGCGGGCGATAGACCAGCAGCATCGGCCGGCCCTCGACCTTCAATGCGCGGCGGTCGCGCAGGTAGGGCGCGACATGTGCGATGAAGGCCAGATCGTCCTCGGCGCTGTGCTGCTGGCCGATCAGGATGTCCTCGTCGCGGCCGTCCCAGCGTCGTGCCCAGTTCTCGTTGGCCCAGCACAGGCAGAACGGCAGTTCGATGCTGTCGTCTTCCAGCCATTGGCGCAGCGGATCCTCCATCAGGGTGCGGCCGCTGAACCAGTAGTAGTAGAAGCAGAACGCGCCGATGCCGTACTCAGCTGCGAGGCGTGCCTGGTCCCGCATCACATGAGGGTTGCGCAGGTCATAGAAGCCCAGGTCTGCAGGCAGGCGCGGCTGGATGTGGCCCTCGAACTGCGGCAGGGCGCGGGTCACGTTGCGCCACTCGGTAAAGCCCTTGCCCCACCAGGCGTCGTTCTCTGGGAAGGTGTGGAACTGCGGCAGGTAGAAAGCGACCAGCGTCGCCGGCATGGGCGACGGCAATGCTCCCTCGCGCCAGGGCACGTGGCCGATCGCCGGCTCGTCGGCACGCCGGCGCAGCTGGGCGCTGGCGCGCGTGCCCCCCTCATCCTGCTGTCCCTTGGGCGGCGGCGGCACCCAGTCGCCATGCCGTGCCAACAGCCGGGTGCGCAATCGGTCGCGCTGCGCCTGCGGCAATGGCAAGGCCCGGAACAGGGCGCGCAGCAACGGGAACAGCGACTGGCGCAGGCTCATCGGGCGGGGCCTCGCGACAGGGGGCGGTAGGACGGGATCAGCATCTGGGCAACAGTCATGGCGCCATTTTCGGTGCTGGCGGCCATGACGGCAAACGGCGGCGTGCTAGCGTGTGACCATGCTGCTCCCCCACGACCTGCCCGATGCCGATGTCCAGCACCTGCCGGGCTGGCTGGCCGCGACCGATGCCGACCGGCTCCTGTCCGTGCTGCAGGCCGAAGTCCCCTGGGAAGTTCACCGCATCCGCATGTTCGGCAACTGGGTGGATTCGCCGCGGCTGAGCTGCTGGATCGGCGATCCGCAGGCGCGCTACCGATATTCGGGGGCTGAATTCGTGCCGCATCCCTGGCCACCCGCGTTGCAGGCCATGCGTGATCGCCTGCAGGTGGAGGGCCTCGGCCGCTTCAACAGCGTGCTGCTGAACCGCTATCGCGGCGGCGGTGATTACATGGGCTGGCACAGCGATGACGAGCCGGAGCTGGGGCCGGCCCCGGTGATTGCTTCGCTGAGCCTGGGCGCGGCGCGGCGCTTCCTGCTGCGCCGGCGCGATGACCCGGCGCGGAAGGTCGAGTATCTGCTCGGCCATGGCGATCTGCTGGTGATGGCCGGTCAGACCCAACAGTTCTATCAGCACGCGCTGCCGAAGATGGCACGCGTGCAGGGGGAGCGGATCAACCTGACGTTCCGCTGGATCACGCCGCGCTGATCGATCAGCGCGCGACGGTCGGCTGATCGGCCTGGCCGCTCAGCAGCGTCCAGCCCACCACGTCCTGCGCCAGCTGCTGCAGCCCACGCTCGAACGCGGCGGTCACTGCCGGTACGTCGGTGCTGCCGACCGGCTGCGCCTGGCGGAAGGTGCGGTCAGCCACCACGCGCTGGTCGGCGACGTGGATCAGCTTGGCGTTGACCTCGATCACCACCGTCGGCGTGGCCTGTCCCTGGTAATCCGATTCGAAGCGGCGCACGTCGGTGGACAGCTTGTAGTCGGCGCGGATGCCGGCGGTGCTGCGCGCCACGCCGCGGATGCGGCCGGAATCCTCGAAGCCGCGCAGCAGGGTGTCCTCGATCATGTCGGTGGCCGGCTGGGCCCAGCTGGCGCCCTTGTAGATCTCCAGCTGCGACGGCGTCGGCCGCACGTTGATGCGCGGACTGTCGACCATGCGCGCGGCGCTGGGTTTGGCCAGTACCAGCTGCCAGCTGGCCTGTGGCCACGCCGGGTCCGCCTTGACCTGCACGGACGGCGAGTACAGCGTCACTGCGGTTTTCTCGCTGCTGCCAAGGATGGAGCAGCCGCCCAGCAGGGTGACCATCGAAGCGGCCAGCAGCAGGCGCGGAAGGGTGGTCGGGCTCATTTGGGTTCGAACTCCTTCGGTGCGTCGCGGCCCAGCAGGTAGCGCGCGGGGTTGTTCTCGAGGCGGTCGCTGACCCTGCGCAGGTCGCGGATCAGGCCGCGCAGCTCGGTCAGCGTCGGGCCCAGCTGGCCGAGGCCATCGTTGGCAAAGCTGTTGATCGCGGCGCGGTTCTCGCCAAGGATCGAATCGGCGTTGCCGGCGGCCGAATCAAGCTTGGCCAGGGTGCCGTCGAGCTTGTCGATGATGCCGGGCAGCTGCTGCACCAGGTTCTTGTCCAGGCGCTCGATGGTGCCGTTGGTGGTCTTCAGCGTGGTGTCCAGGCTGCGGGCGGCGTCGCGCGCGCTGAGCAGCAGCGCCTGCGTGCCCTGGTCACGGTCGGCCAGACCACCGCTGATGGTTTCCAGGTTGGCCAGTGTCGCGTTGATCGAAGCCACGTTGCGGTCGCTGAGAATCTGGTCCATGCGCTCGACGATGCGGTTGGCGACGTCGGTGATGTTCTGCAGCGCCGACGGCGTGGTCGGGATGATCGGCGCCGGGTCCTTGTTGACCGTGGTCAGCGCCGGCGACTGCGGCGTGCCACCGCTGAGCTGGATGATCGACGGGCCGGTCAGGCTGGTGATCGCCAGCTTGGCGCGGGTATCGGTCTTGACCGGCGTGTTGGAGTTCAGGCGGATGCGCGCGACCACCTGGCGCGGGTCGTCCGGTACCAGGTTCAGTTCGGTGATCGAGCCCACCGCGATGCCGTTGTACTGCACCGGGCTGCCCACCGACAGCCCGGTCACCGCTTCGCGGAACACCACGCGGTATTCCTGCCAGGTGCGGTCGGAAGAGTACTTGGCCGCCCACAGGCCGAAGGCCAGCAGGGCCAGGCCGGTGATCAGGGTGAACGCGCCGATCAGCACGTAGTTGGCTTTGGTTTCCATGGCTCAGGCACTCTCGATCTGTTCGCCACGCGCGGCACGCGCGCGGGGTCCGTGGAAGTATTCCTGGATCCACGGATGATCCAGTTTCTCGATGTCAGGCAAGGGCGCGTTGGCCACCACCCTGCGGTCGGCGATCACCGCGACCCGGTCGCAGATCGCGTACAGCGTGTCCAGGTCGTGGGTGATCAGGAACACGGTCAGTCCCAGCGCTTCCTGCAGGGTCTTGATCAGGCGGTCAAATGCAGCCGCACCGATCGGGTCGAGGCCTGCGGTCGGTTCGTCCAGGAACAGCAGCGGCGGATCCAGCGCCAGCGCTCGGGCCAGGCCGGCGCGCTTGCGCATGCCACCGGACAACTGCGAGGGCAGCTTGTTGATCGCATCGGCGGGCAGGCCGGCCAGCTTCACTTTCAGCAGCGCCAGTTCGTAGTGCCAGCGCTCGGGCAATTCGCGGTGGTGTTCCTTCAAGGGCACCTGCACGTTCTCGCCCACGGTCAGCGAGGAGAACAGGGCGCCGTCCTGGAACAGCACGCCGGTGTTGCGCTCGATGTGCAGGCGGCTCTCGGCATCGTCGGCACGCGCGTCGCGGCCGAGCACTTCGATCTGCCCGGCATCGGGCACGCGCAGGCCGAGGATCGAACGCATCAGCACCGATTTGCCGGTACCCGAACCACCCACCACGCCCAGGATCTCGCCGCGGCGTACATCCAGGTCCAGGTCCTCATGCACGGTCTGGCTGCCGAAGCGGTTGACCAGCCCGCGCACGCGGATGGCCAGCTCGTGGCCGTTGTCGTCCTGCATGGGAACTTCTTCGGGCGTCGCATGCGTGCTCATGTCACCAGTCCATGTGCATGAACCACAACGCCGCGAAGGCGTCGATGATGATCACCAGCGAGATGGTCTGCACCACGCTGGAGGTGGTGCGTTCGCCGACCGACTGCGCCGTGCCTTCGACCTTCAGTCCTTCCAGGCAGCCGATCAGGCCGATCACCAGCGCGAACACCGGCGCCTTCGACAGGCCGACCAGCATGTGCCGCACTTCCATCGTCTCGTGCATGCGCGCGATGTACATCTGCGGCGGAATATCCAGGTCGAACGCACCCACCGTGATGCCGCCGGCCAGACCGGCGACCATGGCGATGAAGGTCAGCAGGGGCAGGGTGACCAGCAGCGCCAGCAGCCGTGGCAGCACCAGCAGGTCGATCGGGTCCAGGCCCAGAGTGCGCATCGCATCGATTTCCTCGCGCGCTTTCATCGCACCGATCTGCGCGGTGAAGGCGCTGGCGGTGCGGCCGGCCAGCACGATCGCGGTCAGCAGTACCGCGAATTCGCGCAGGAAGGCAATGTTGACCAGTTCGACCACATAGATCTCGGCGCCGAAGTCGCGCAGGATGGTCGAGCCGAGGAAAGCGATCACCGCGCCAACCAGGTAGGACAGCAGTGCCACCAGCGGTACCGCATCCAGCCCGACCTGCTCCATCTGGTGCACGGTGGCGGTCAGGCGGAAACGGCGGGGTTCCTTGACCAGGCGCGCGGCCTTGACCAGGTTCTCGCCGAGGAAGCTGCACAGCGCTTTGATGTTGTGGCCGGTTGCATGGACGCTGACACCCAGCCGCTCCAGTGCCGCCAGCACGCCGAAGTCGCGCTTGGGCCTGGGCCGGTCGTCGGCCACTTCCTCGATGGTGCACACCAGCGCCTGGTGGTCCGGGCGGAACTTCAGTGCGTCCTCACCGAGGTCGGCGCGATGGGCCACGCGCAGCACCTGCAGCACGCCGGCCGAATCCATCTTCTCGATGGCGGTGGCATCGATGCCGGTCAGCGTGTCGGGAACGCCGCGCAGGACTTCGGCCGCGGCCAGCGCGGTCTTCAAGGTCCAGGTGCCGGACAGGCGGATCACGCCCGGGTCATGGGCATCCTGTTCGAGCTGGGGGGCGTGGTTCGGGGTCACTTGGGCCATTCGGGTCGCAGCATAACCGTTCTGTATTGGGCATCGCGTCGAACTCGGATGAATTTCTCCGGTAAGGCCCAGCCTAGGTAATACTACGGCGCATGTCCGCAGACGCTCACACGATCCCCACGCCCCAGGCCACCTACGCGCAGCGCGTGGCCTTCGTTTCCGAGATCGCCGGACGCCTGCACAGCTACGGCACAACGGCCCAGCGCCTGGAAACGGCAGTGGTGGCACTGGCCCGCCAGCTCGATCTGGATTGTGAACCGTGGTCGAATCCCACCGGTATCATCCTCAGCTTCAGCGACCCTGCGCAGGCGATCGGCTCCAGTGACATCACCCGCGTGATCCGCCTGGCCCCCGGCGAGAACGACCTGCACAAGCTCAGCGTGGCCGACCATATCGCCGAGGAAGTGGCCAACGGGCGGATGAGCATCGCCCAGGGCCACACCGCGCTGCGCCAGCTGGACAAGGATCCGGGCCGGCGCGGCAAGCTGCGCACCATCCTTTCGTTCACCCTCGGCGCGGCCGGCGTGGCCGGCATGTGGAAGCTGCCGTGGCTGGACATTGCCACCGCCGGTGTCATCGGCCTGATGATCGGCCTGCTCGGCATGGTCACCGACCGTCGCCCGGCCACCCGCGAAGCGGCCGAGGCGCTGGCGGCGCTGCTGGCCGGCCTGGTCGCCACCCTGGTGGCGTCCTTCATCGGCGCGCTCAACCTCAACACGGTGATCATCGCCTCGCTGGTGGTGCTGCTGCCCGGCATGTCGCTGACCAATGCGGTCAATGAACTGGCGAGCCAGCACTGGGTGTCGGGTACCGCGCGCTTTGCCGGCGCGCTGACCACCATCATGAAGCTCAGCGTCGGCGCGATGATCGCGGTGACCCTGGCCGACGTGCTCGGGCTCGATCCGGTGATCCGCGCCACGCGGCCGCAGGGGCCGTGGGTGGAGTGGGGTTCACTGCTGACCGCAGCGTTTGCCTTCGCGATGCTGTTCAAGGCCAACCGCCGCGATTATCCGTGGGTGATCGCGGCCTCGGTGGCTGGTTATGCGATCTCCAAGTTCGGTGGCCACGCCTGGGGCGCGCCGGCTGGCATCTTCCTGTCGGCGATGCTGCTGACCGCCGGTGGCAATCTGTTCGGCCGCCTCGTCGGCCGCCCGGGCGCAATCATCCGCCTGCCCGGCATCATCATGATGGTGCCCGGCAGCACCAGCCTGCGCGGCGTGCTGACCCTGGTCCAGCAGCAGGACGTGGGCGCCGGCCAGAGCGTGTTCCTCACCGTGCTCAACGTGGTGATGGCGCTGGTCGCTGGCCTGCTGTTCGGCAACCTGCTGATGCCGGCCCGCAAAACCCTGTAATCGCCCTCTGGGCTGCTTCCTGTGGGTGTGGACCGTTGGTCCACACCCCTTTCCTTTCCGGGCAATGAAAAACGCCGGCTTTCGCCGGCGTTTTTCATTGCATCCCGATCCGGCCTCAGGCCTTCTTGATCAGGAAATCTTCCGGCTTCTTGTTGCCCTTGGCGGTCAGCTCGGCCATCCAGCGCGGCTGCTTGCCACGGCCGGTCCAGGTTTCCTTCGGATTGGCCGGGTTGCGGTACTTCGGCGCAACCTTGCCCAGCTTGCGGCCAGCGGTCTTCGACGGTGCCTTGGCAACCTTGGCCACCTTGCGCGCGCGCGGGGCCGGGGCGTCGCCGAACAGTTCCTCGATGGTGTAACCCTCGGTCTTGGCCAGCTTGGTCAGCTGTGCCCGGACCTTGGTGATCGGCCGGCGCTTGGCGACGATGGTCTGCTGTTTCTTGGCGGTGCGGATCAGGGCGCCCAGCTCGCGTGCCGACAGGCCGGTCAGGTCAATGCTCATTTACGGTTACTCCGGAAACTAATAAGTGGACGGGACGAGCCAGTCCCTGGCGTCGCGGGACAGAATAAAGATGAATTAATCCCAGCACAAATGCAGAGCGGTCATGGCCTGGCAGCATCCCGGCTGCATTGCGTCGATTTTGACCGGATTATGTCCGCTGCAATATTGCTCAAATGGGCGTCAGGCAAAAAAAAGACCGGGGCATGCCCCGGTCTCTTCCTGATCAACCCTGCAGGCGCTGCAGCAGGGTGGCCTTGTCCAGGCTTTCCGCTTCGCTGGCGCGGCGCGAACGGTACTCGTAGGTGCCGGCGGCCAGGCCACGTTCGCTGACCACCACGCGGTGCGGGATGCCGATCAGTTCCATGTCGGCGAACATCGCGCCCGGGCGCAGGCCACGGTCGTCAAGTACCGCGTCCAGGCCCGCATCGCGCAGCTCCTGCAGCAGGTTGGCCGCGGCGTCGGCCACGGCGGCGTCGCCCTTCGGATTGATCACGCATACCACCACCTGCCACGGCGCCATCGCGTCCGGCCAGATGATGCCGGCATCGTCATGGTTCTGTTCGATCGCGGCAGCCACCACGCGCGAGATACCGATGCCATAGCAGCCCATCGCCATCACCGCGGCCTTGCCGTTCTCGTCCAGAACGGTGGCATCCAGCGCTTCGGCGTACTTGCGGCCGAGCTGGAACACGTGGCCGACTTCGATGCCACGGGCGATCTTCAGTTCACCACCGTCCAGCGCGCGGTCACCGGCACGCACGTTGCGGATGTCGGCCACTTCCGGTTCCGGCAGGTCGCGGCCCCAGTTGACGCCAGCCAGGTGGAAACCGGCTTCGTTGGCGCCGACGACGAAGTCGGACATCGCCGCCACTTCGCGATCGGCCACCACGCGGATGGCCTTCGTCGGGGCGACCGGGCCGAGGAAGCCCGGCACGCTGCCCAGGTACTCGGCGATTTCCGCCTCACTGGCGAAGCGCTGTTCGTCCAGGCCGGCAACCTTGGCCAGCTTGATCTCGTTGACCTCATGGTCGCCGCGTACCAGCAGCAGCACGAACTGCTGTGCCTTGCCTTCGCCGGCGATCAGCGCCACCGATTTCACCGTGCGCTGCAGGTCGATGCCGAGCAGCGCCGCGACATCCTCGCAGGTCTTCTGGGTGGGGGTATCGACCTTGCGCATGGCTTCGCTGGCGGCCGCACGCGGTGCCGGATCGGCAGCGATCGCCGCTTCCATGTTGGCCGCGTAGTCCGAACCGGTGGAGAACACCAGCGCGTCTTCGCCGGAATCGGCGATGACGTGGAACTCCTGCGAGGCATCACCGCCGATCGCGCCGGAGTCGGCCTGCACCATGCGGAAGTCCAGGCCGAGGCGGGTGAAGATGCGGCTGTAGGCCGACTTCATGTTCTCGTACTCGCGTACCAGGCACTCATCGTGCAGGTGGAACGAATAGGCGTCCTTCATCAGGAACTCGCGCGAACGCATCACGCCGAAGCGCGGACGGATCTCGTCGCGGAACTTGGTCTGCACCTGGTAGAAGTTCACCGGCAGCTGCTTGTAGCTGGACAGCTCGCTGCGCGCGAAGTCGCAGGCGGCTTCTTCGGCGGTCGGGCTGTAGCAGAACACCTGGTCCTTGCGGTCCTTGATCTTCAGCAGCTGCGGGCCGAACTTCTGCCAGCGCCCGGTCTGCTCCCACAGTTCCTTCGGCTGGATGGTCGGGATCTGGAATTCCACGGCACCGGCGCGGTCCATTTCCTCGCGCACGATGCGCTCGACCTTGCGCAGCACGCGCAGGCCCAGCGGCGACCAGGTGTACAGGCCCGATGCCAGCTTGCGGATCATGCCCGCGCGCAGCATCAGCCGGTGGCTGGTGAGCTCGGCGTCGCTGGGGGTTTCCTTGGTGGTGTGCAGGTGGAACTGGGAGAGGCGCATCGTCGGCTTCGGATAACGGCAGAGACGCCTATTCTGCCAGCCCGGCCGGGGGGAGGGGTATCGGCAGGGCTGCGCCCTGCACCCGCCTCAAGCAACGTCAACAGCAACAGCAACAGCAACAGCAACAGCGGGCTTACTGTGGGATGGCGGGGTGGGTCCGGTGGCAGGGGACGCCGTAAACCCGTCCATGGGGGCTTGGTCGCGGCATCCATGCCGCTCACACCCCTGCCACCGGACCCACCCCGCCTTCGACAGTTTCCTGCGAGCTGCCTGCATTTCTGTAGAGCCGAGCCATGCTCGGCTGCTGTTCGATCAATTCTCGAACTATTCGATTTCCATGGAGATTCATCCACGCATGGCGTGGATCCAGCGTGTCGACCAAGGTCGACACCTACCAACAGCAGCAGGAAACTGTCAGAGGTGGGGCGGTGTCGGGTTGCGGGGTGTCAGCCGCATGGATGCGGCTGCCAAGCCTACAGGGACGTACTTGCGGCGTCCCCGCACTCCGACACCGCCCCGCCATTCCACGGAATGCCCGCTTTTGACGTTGCCCTTGCCATTGCCTCTGCGGGTGCAGGGCTGCAAGCCCTGCCGATAACCCTCACTCCGCCGGGCAGTAGGCCTTGATGGCGGCTTCAGCCAATCCCTTCTGCGCGCTGCGCTGCTCCGGAGCCAACGGGGTATCGGCCTTGCCATCACCATCGGTGTCCTGCATCACCTGGCCGCCGCCGTCCAGCAGGGCCAGGTTGGCGCGGGCGGTGCTGCACTGCTCGGGCACCGGCGCGGCCGGGGTCTCGGCGCTGGCCGCCGCCTGGGGACTGCGCGCCTGCGCCCGGGTCTCGAACTTCCTGCCCGCCGGCGGGGTCTCCGAGTACTGGGTCACGCCATTGGCGTCCTCCCATTTGTAGACCGGGCCGGCCACGGCGTTGGCACTGGCCAACAGCAGCAGGCATCCAAGGCAGGACAGGGCACGCATGGCAAACTCCACGGAATGGGCGTAGAACGCCGATTGCAGCATTGGCGCCGAGCACTGGCAAGTCGATTAAACTGGATTCCATGGACCCGATCACACCGCCGCCGCGTTCGCGCACGATTTACCTGCTGCCCAACCTGTTCACCACCGCCGGCCTGTTTGCTGGCTTCTACGCGATCATCGCCGCGGCCAACGGGGACTTCGTCAACGCCAGCATCGCCGTGTTCGTGGCGGCGGTGATGGATGGCCTGGATGGGCGCGTGGCGCGCCTGACCGGCACCAGCAGCGAATTCGGCGTGCAGTACGACTCGCTGGCCGACCTGGTCAGCTTCGGCATGGCCCCGGCGCTGGTGATGTACCACTGGTCGCTGTCGTGGCTGAAGTTCGACGACCCGCTGCTGGGTCGCGTCGGCTGGGCCGTGGCCTTCCTGTATGCCGCCTGCGCGGCGCTGCGCCTGGCCCGCTTCAATACCCAGGTAGCGGTGGTCGACAAGCGCTGGTTCGTCGGCCTTGCCAGCCCGGCCGCGGCCGGCCTGATGATGTCCTTCGTCTGGGCGTTCGCCGATGGCAACCTGGGCTGGGACGGCAACCAGCTGCGCTACGTGGCGCTGGCGGTGACGATCATCGCGGCGCTGCTGATGGTCAGCCGCATCCGCTTCTGGAGCTTCAAGGGCGGCGGCGCCAAGGGCACCCGCTCCGACCGCGTGCCGTTCCTGGTACTGGCCCTGGTGCCAGTGGCGATCGCCATTGCGGTCATCGACCTGCCGCGCGTGCTGTTCGCGGTGGGCATCCTGTATGCCTTGTCGGGCCCGGTGATGTGGGCCGTGCAGCGCCTGCGCAAGAAGCCCGAGGCCGCGTGAGCGAGGACCTGCCCGTGCTGTGGTCACCGGCCCAGCAGGCCTGGCTGCAGGGCATGGGCTATACCGTCTATCACGACGGCCAGCTGGCCGCCGAGCTGGATGCCGCGCTGCAGCTGAGCGTGGCCGACGCCGAGGCGGCTGCCACACCAGCGGCGGAGCAGGCGCGGGCGCCAACCGCACCCGCGCGCGAACCTCTGGCTGCGGCCGCACCGGTTTCCCGCCAGGAACGCCCGGCGCCAGCGCGTCGCGAGACCCCGGTCAGCGCACCGGACACCGCGCCCGCGGCTGCCCGGCCGCTGCCTGGCAATGCCCGGCAGCCGGTGGTGCGCCTGCCGGATCGCCTGCAGATCGCCTTGCTGCGCGCATCCGGCTGCAATCCCAATGATCCGGCCACGCAGGCGCTGATGGATAGCTGGCCGCTGGACCAGCTGCGTCAGGACCCGGCCGCCAAGCGCGCGCTGTGGCCGCAGCTGCGCGCCCTGCGCAAGCGGGGCACGCCATGAGTGCGGTCAGCCAGCCCGGGCCGGTCAGCCTGCGCGCACTGCGCGAGAGCGACCTCAACGCGGTGATGGCGATTGAAGTGCGCGGCTATCCGTTTCCGTGGACCCGCGGCATCTTCGTCGACTGCCTGCGCGCGGGTTATCCGGGCCTGGCCATGGAACGCGATGGCCAGCTGATCGGCTATGGCGTGCTCAGCATCGCGGCCGACGAGGCGCATGTGCTGAACATTTGCATCGACCCGCTGACGCAGTCGCGTGGGCTCGGACGTCAGTTGCTGCGCGCGCTGGTACAGCTGGCCGGCGACCGCGGGGCGCAGCGTGTGTTCCTGGAAGTGCGTCCGTCCAACACACCCGCGCTGGCCTTGTACCACAGCGAAGGCTTCAACGAGATCGGTCGCCGCCCGCGTTACTACCCGGCCGCACAGGGCCGCGAAGACGCGGTGGTGATGGCGATCGAACTGGTCGACGGCGACCTGCAGGCGATGCCGCCGCTGTAACGGAGCAGGGTTGCCGGCCAGCGGCCAGCACTACCGGTAGCCGGCAACCGGGGGTGGCAGGAATGCGCCGACCAAGGTCGGCTGCTACCAAGGCGTGCAATGGCTTGTCCGGTAGGTGCCAACCTTGGTTGGCACGCTTTCCTCACGCCAGCCGCAGTGCCAACACACCGCCGACGATCAACGCCGCCGCCAGCCAGCGCGCGCGCGGAATCCGTTCGCGCAGCAGGAACACCGAGATCAGCAACGCGAACAGGATCGACGATTCGCGCAACGCCGAGACCATCGCCACCGGCGCCTGGGTCATTGCCCACAACGCCATCGCATACGAGGTGGTGGTGCCGACGCCACCGGCCAGCCCCAGCGGCCAGTGCTGCCGCGCATAGTCCAGCACCGCGCCGCGGCGCGTGTACAGCGCCCACAGTGGCAGTGGAATGCCCGACAGCAGGAACAGCCACAACGTATAGCTGAGTGCGCTGCCGGACTGACGCGCGCCCTGCGCATCGACCAGCGTGTAGGTGGCGATCATCGCCGCGGTCAGCAGCGGCAGGCGCAGCTGACCGCCACGTGCACCCAGCGCCATGCACAGGATGCCGGTGCTGACCAGCACCACGCCCAGCCACGCCGCCGGTGGCAGCTGCTCGCCCAGCAGGGTGCCCGCCAACGCGACCAGGATCGGCGCGCTGCCGCGCATCAGCGGGTAGGCCAGGCTCATGTCGACCTGCTGGTAACAGCGTGCGACCAGGCCGTAGTAGGTCACCTGCAGCAGCACCGACGCGCTCAGCCACGGCCAGCTGTGCGCGGCGGGAAATGGCAGGAAGGGCAGGGCGGCAGCCGACAGCAGCGCGGCACTGCCGGTGACCAGCACGGTGCCGAGGAACTTGTCCGGCCCGCGCTTGACGATCGCGTTCCAGCTGGCGTGCAGGGCTGCAGCGGCGAGAACCAGCAGGAAGATGGAAAGCGGCATCCAGCGATGATGCCATGCGCGGGAAATGTAGAGTCGAGCCATGCTCGACTGCTGCCATGAGTCGAGCACGGCTCGACTCTACAAAAGGAAACGCCGGGCAGTACCCGGCGTTTCCCGGCACTTACAGCTTCGCGCGCTGCTCGCGCAGGCCGGCCAGCTGGGTGTTCCAGTCGACCAGGCGCACGCGTTCCTGCTCGACCACCGCCGGGGGCACCTTGTCGGTGAACTTGGCCAGCTTGGTTTCGCTCTTCTCCTGCTCGCCTTCCACGCGCTTGATCTCCTTGTCCAGGCGCGCGCGCTCGGCATCGAGATCGACCAGGCCTTCCAGCGGCACCAGCAGCTTCAGTTCACCGACGATCGCGGCGGCAGCCGGCGGTGCACTTTCGCCTTCAGCCAGCCACTGGATGCTGTCCAGCTTGAGCAGGAACGACAGCGAGGCGCTGAAACGTTCGATGCGCACGCGGTCCTGCTCCAGACCGGCCTGCAGGCGCAGCGGCACCAGCTTGGACGGCGCGACGTTCAGCTCACTGCGCACGCGGCGCACGGCACTGATCACGGCCTTCAGCCATTCCACGTCGGCCTCGGCCTGGGCGAAATCGCCTTCGAACTCGGCGGCGGTCGGGTACGGACGCAGCGACAGCGTGGTTTCGGCCAGGCCCAGGCGCGGGGCCAGCTGCTGCCACAGCTGTTCGGTGATGAACGGCGTGAGCGGGTGCAGCAGGCGCAGCAGCGCTTCCAGCACGTACAGCAGAGTGTGGCGGGTGCTTTCGGCGTCGGCGGCATCGGCACCATTCAGTGCCGGCTTGCTCAGCTCCAGGAACCAGTCGCAGAACTCGTTCCAGGCGAACTCGTACAGGCACTGCGCCAGCAGGTCGAAGCGGTAGTTGGCGTAGTGGCCCTGCGCCTCGGTGGACACCGCCGCCAGGCGCGCAAGGATCCAGCGCTCGGCATCGGTGCGCGGCGTCGGCACGCCGGTGAACGTTGCACCCTCGGTGTTCATCAGGGTGAAGCGGCTGGCGTTCCACAGCTTGTTGCAGAAGTTCTTGTAGCCCTCGGCGCGGTTCATGTCGAACTTGATGTCGCGGCCGTGGGTGGCCAGCGCGGCGATGGTGAAGCGCAGCGCATCGGCACCGTGGGCAGCAATGCCGTCCGGGAATTCCTTGCGGGTGGCCTTCTCGATCTTCTCCACCATCTTCGGCTGCATCAGGCCGCCGGTGCGCTTGGCGACCAGATCGTCGATGGTGATGCCGTCGATGATGTCCAGCGGATCGAGCACGTTGCCCTTGCTCTTGGACATCTTCTGGCCCTGGCCGTCGCGGATCAGGCCGGTGAAGTAGACGTCCTTGAACGGGATCTTCCCGACCAGGTTGTCGGTGGCCATGATCATGCGCGCCACCCAGAAGAAGATGATGTCGAAGCCAGTGATCAGCACCGACGACGGCAGGTAGCGGTCGAAGCCGCGCTCGGCCATGGCCTGTTCGCTCGGCCAGCCCAGGGTGGAGAACGGCCACAGCTGCGAGGAGAACCAGGTCTCCAGCACGTCGCTTTCCTGGTTCAGCACCACGTCGCTGCCCAGGTTGTGCTTCGCCCGCACTTCCTCTTCGCTGCGACCGACGTAGCAGCTGCCGGTGGCTTCGTCGAACCACGCCGGAATGCGGTGGCCCCACCACAGCTGGCGGCTGATGCACCAGTCCTGGATGTTGTTCATCCAGTGGCGGTAAGTGTTGATCCAGTTCGGCGGCACGAAGGAAATGCTGCCGTCTTCGACCAGCTCCAGGCCACGCTTGGCCAGGTCGTCCATCTTCACGAACCACTGGTCGGTCAGGTACGGCTCGATCACCTGGCCGGTACGGTCGCCACGCGGCACCTGCAGCTTGTGCGCCTTGGTCTCGACCAGAATGCCCAGGTCTTCCAGCTCGGCCAGCACGGCCTTGCGCGCGGCGTAGCGGTCCAGGCCCTGGAAACGCTCCGGTGCGTTTTCGTTCAGCGCCGCCACCGGGGTGAACAGGTTGATCATCGGCAGGCTGTGGCGCACGCCCACTTCGTAGTCGTTGAAATCGTGCGCCGGGGTGACCTTGACCACGCCGGTGCCGAACGCGCGGTCCACGTAATCATCGGCGATCACCGGCACGCGGCGGCCGGTCAGCGGCAACACCACGCTCTTGCCGATCAGATGTGCATAGCGCTCGTCTTCCGGGTGCACCATCACCGCGGTATCGCCCAGCAGGGTTTCCGGGCGGGTGGTGGCGACGACCAGGTAGTCGCGGGTTTCGCGCAGGGTTTCCACGCCGTCGGCATCGCGCTCGACGTGTTCGTAGCTCAGGCCCTCATCCAGCGTGTAGGCGATCGACCACAGGAAGCCGTCTTCCTCGGCGCTCTCCACTTCCAGGTCCGAGATCGCGGTCTTCAGCACCGGGTCCCAGTTGACCAGGCGCTGGCCGCGGTAGATCAGGCCCTGCTCGTACCAGCGCACGAAGGCTTCGTTGACCGCCGCCGACGGCTGCGGATCCATGGTGAAAGTGCTGCGCGACCAGTCGGCGGAAGTGCCGAGGCGGCGCATCTGGCGCTCGATGGTGTCGCCGGACTGCTGCTTCCACTCCCAGACCTTGCCGATGAAGCCTTCGCGGCCCAGCGAATCGCGGGTCTCGCCCTTGCCTTCCAGCGCCAGGTTGCGGCTGACCACCATTTCGGTGGCGATGCCGGCATGGTCGGTACCGACCTGCCACAGCGTGTCGTAGCCGCGCATGCGGTGATAGCGCACCAGCGCATCCATCAGGGTCTGCTGGAAGGCATGGCCCATGTGCAGGGTGCCGGTCACGTTCGGCGGCGGCAGCAGGATGGTGTACGGCTCGCCCGTGCCGGACGGCTTGAAGTGGCCGGCCTTCTCCCAGGCCTCGTAGAGGTCGGTCTCGAAGGACTTCGGGTCGTAGCTGGAGGCGAGTTGGGTCATGCGGGGGAACCGGTAATCAAGGCGGAAGGGAGATCAGCGCGACCCGAGGGCGCGCCGGATCTTCTGGTCGGTGTGGTACTGGCTGACCGCGTAGGCGGCCCAGATGGCGGCGGGCAGCCAGCCGATCAGGGTGATCTGCAGGATCAGGCAGACGATGCCGGCCAGCGGTCGGCCGATGGTGAAGAAGGACAGCCAGGGAAGAATCAGGGCGATCAGCAGGCGCATCAAGGGGTCCTCGCTGGGCTTACATGTCGTGCTTGTTCAGGTCGTACCCGGCGGCCTTGTACTGGCGCCAGCGCTCGCGCAGCGGTTCGCGCGCTTCCGGATCGGCCGGAACCACTTCCAGCACGCGCTCGCACTGGCCCAGCCAGGGCTCGTCGCGCAGGTTGATCACCAGCGGACGCGCCGGTGCCTCGGTGCCGGGCACGGCGATCAGCACCAGGGCCTCTTCCTCGTCCATGTCTTCCCCGGCGATCTGGTGCGGGATGTAGGCATCGTTGTCGAACGCCCACAGCAGCTCGTCCAGTTCCTCGGCCTGGGCCTGGTCGCGGGCCAGCACCAGGGTGAACAACCCGGCGTCGTTGGCCTTGCGCGCCAGTTCGCAGACCAGGCGCAACGGCTCGGTCAGGAAGCGGGGCTTGGCGATCAGGTAGAAGTCGGCGCGGGGCATGGCAGGGTCCGGGTCAGGCAGGGGCCCGGCAGTGCCGGGCGAGGCCCTGGCCGGCGGGCGCCGGCCAGGGTCGGGTACGGCATCAGGCGCGGGCGGCCTGGTCCAGCAGCCACTGGCTCAGCAGGCCGACCGGGCGGCCGGTGGCCATGCCACGCTTACCTTCATCGCTGGCCACGCCGGCGATGTCCAGGTGGGCCCAGCGCTGGCCTTCGGCGAAGCGCGACAGGAAACAGCCGGCGGTGATCGCACCGGCCCAGCGGCCGCCGATGTTGTAGACGTCGGCGAAGGTCGAATCCAGCATCGGCTGGTACTCGTCCCACAGCGGCAGGCGCCAGGCGCGGTCGAACACCTGCTCGCCGGCGGCCAGCAGCTCGTTGGCCAGGTCGTCGTGCTTGCTCATCAGGCCGGCGGTCTGGTGGCCGAGGGCGACCATGCAGGCACCGGTCAGGGTGGCGACGTCGACCAGCGCGGCCGGCTCGAAGCGCTGCGCGTAGGTCAGCGCGTCGCACAGGATCAGGCGGCCTTCGGCGTCGGTGTTGCCGACTTCGATGGTCTTGCCCGACATCGAGGTGATCACGTCGGACGGACGGTAGGCGTTGCCGTCGATGGCGTTCTCCACCGCCGGCACCACCACCACCAGGTTCAGCGGCAGCTTGGCCTTGACCGCAGCGACGAAGGTGCCGATGACGTTGGCGCCACCGCACATGTCGTACTTCATCTCCTCGATGCCGCCCTGGGTCTTCAGGTTGACGCCACCGGTATCGAAGGTGATGCCCTTGCCGACCAGCACGTACGGCTTGGCGTCGCCGCCATTGTTCCACTTCAACACGACCAGGCGCGGGCGGTTGGCCGAACCACGGGCCACGGCCAGCAGCGAGCCCATGCCCAGTGCTTCCATCTGGTGCTCGTCGAGGATCTCGGCTTCGGCACCGTCGTGCTCGCCGGCGAACTTCACACCCACTTCGGCCAGATGGGCCGGGGTGCAGTAGTTCGGCGGCAGGTTGCCCAGTTCGCGGGCGAACTCGACACCGGCGGCGATGGCCTGGCCCTGGGCCAGGGCCTGCGCGTCGTCACCGGCGATGGTCAGCTGGGCCAGGCCGGCGTCGTCGGCCTTCTTCTTGCCCAGGGTGGCGGTGTAGCGGTACGCGGCATGATCGGCGGCGATCACCGCCTGGCGGATCGCCCAGGCCGCGTCGCGGTCCTTCACCGCCACTTCGGACAGGGTGAACAGTGCGCTGCGGGCAGCGCCGGCCTTCAGCGCGCGCACGGCGTCGCCGACGGCCTTCAGGTACTGCGGCACGCCGAAGCGGGCGGCTTCGCCCAGGCCGACCACCAGCACGCGCGGGGCGGTCACGCCCGGCAGGTCATGCAGCAGGGTGGTGGCGCCGGTCTTGCCGGACAGGTCGCCGCGCTGGGCCAGGGCGGCCAGGCGGCCACCGCTGGCGGCGTCCAGGGCCTGTGCGGCGGGGGTCAGGGTATGGTCGGCATACGCGCCAACCACCAGGCAATCGACGGTGGCGGCGGCCGGAGCAACGTGGTTCAGGGTGAATTCGAGGGCCATTGAGCAGATTCCATTGGCGAGTCCGTACAATCGCAGGCCGTTTACGCCCAGACAGTAGACTGGGCGGCACCGCGAACGAACCCCAGAGTTTAAACCACCGCCCCATGCTGAAGCTCGACCGATACCTGCTGGGCGATTTCGTCCAGAGTTTCCTGGCTACCCTGATCGTCCTGCTGGTGGTCAGCGTGGGCGGCGTGCTGGTGGACATCCTCGGCAACATCGCCGACGGGCGCCTGCCGGCCAAGCTGCTGTTCTCGCAGCTGGGCCTGCAGTTCATCGCCTACCTGCCGCTGATCCTGCCGCTGGCGCTGATGCTGGGCCTGCTGCTGGCCATCGCGCGCCTGTACCGCGACTCGGAAATGGCGGTGATCACCGCCATTGGTGTCGGCCCCAAGCGACTGCTGCGGCCACTGCTGATGCTGGTGGTGCCGGTGGTGGCCCTGGTGGGCGCCTGCTCGCTGTGGCTGGGCCCGTGGGCCGGCCGGGTGGCCGAGCAGATGATCATCGAGGCCAACCGCAGCGTGCTGATGGCCGGTCTGGAGCCGGGCCGCTTCACCCCCCTGCCCAACGGCGGCGTGGTCTACCTGTCCTCGATCTCGCCCGATGGCACCCAGCTGGGCAAGGTGTTCCTGCAGCGCCAGAAGGATGACCGCCTGGAGGTGGTGTCGGCCAATGGCGGCCGCATGTTCTTCGAGGGCACCCGTCAGCGCTTCCTGGAGCTGGATGACGGCCACCAGGTGGAAGGGCCGGTGGCTGGTGGCCTGGACTACCGCCTGGCGACCTTTGCCCGCAATGACGTGGCCCTGCCCGATGGCGCGCAGACCCGCACCGAGGATGACCCGGAACTGATGCCGACCCTGCAGCTGATCGGCGATGAGCGTCCGCAGGCGCAGGCGCAGCTGCACCGCCGCCTGGCGCCGCCGCTGATCGCGCTGGCGTTCGCCCTGCTGACCGTGCCGCTGGGCCGCAGCTCGCCGCGCCAGCAGCGCTACGGCCGCATGATGCTGGCGCTGATGGCCTACATGGTCGGCACCAATCTGATGTTCATCGGCAGCGGCTGGATCGCCAACGGCAAGATCCCCCCTGCGCTTGGCCTGTGGTGGTTGACCCTGCCGTTGCTGGCGCTGGCAATCTGGATGTATGCACGTGATGGCCGCTTGGGCCGCCCGAAGGGAGCCCGCGCATGAGGCTGCGCCCGATGCGTTTCGACCTGTACCTGGGCCGGTCGGTGTTCACCACGGTGCTGCTGACCTGGGCCGTGCTGGTCGGCCTGGACGTGGTGATGGCGTTCTCCGGCGAGTTCAAGGACATCGGCAAGAACGGCTACACGCTGGGCCATGCCGCCGCCTGGGTGCTGTACACGGTGCCACGCCGCGCCTACACCATGTTCCCCACCGCCGCGGTGATCGGTGCACTGATGGGCCTGGGCCAGCTGGCAGCGACCTCGGAGCTGACCGCGCTGCGTGCGCTGGGCCTGTCGCGCAAGCGCCTGAGCGTTTCGGTGGCGATCGCGCTGTCGCTGCTGACCGCGGTGATGGTGTTCAGCGCCGAGACCCTGGGCCCCTGGGGCCAGGACCGCGCCGATGCGTTGAAGTCCAGCGCCAAGTGGGGGCGGGATATCGCCACCAGCCGCTACTCGGGCCTGTGGGCACGCGAGGGCGATACCTTCCTCAACGCGCAGAGCGGCGAGGAGCAGCTGGTCGGCGACAAGGGCACGCGCCTGATCCTGCGCGACGTGCGCCTGTACCGCATCGCCGAGAATGGGGGCATCGCCTCATTGACCCATGCCGACACCGCCGAGCATGACAGGGATGGCTGGGTGCTGACCGGGGTACGTCGCGATACCTTCGGCGAGCGCTCGGCGACCCGCCAGGAAATCGCGCGCGAACCGTGGAATTCGAAGCTGGATGCGGCCGCATTGGCCACCGGCATCGCCAAGCCGCGCAACCTCAGCCTGGCCGAACTGAGCACCAGCATCACCTACCGGCAGCGCAACGGGCTGGACGCGCGTGACTTCGAGGACGTGTACTGGAGCCGCTGGTTCTACCCGTTGAACGTGCTGGCGCTGTGCCTGGCGGCGGTGCCGTTCGCGTTCGGTTCGCTGCGCAGCGGCGGCATGGGCAAGCGCCTGTTCCTGGGCATCCTGTTCGCGCTGGGCTTCTGGCTGCTGCAGCTGTTCTTCGGCCGCATGGCCGGCGCGCTGAAGTTCGATTACCGCATTGCCTATGCGCTGCCACCGATCGTGATGCTGGGAGTGTCCGGACTGCTGTTCCGGCGCAAATCGGGTTGATTCCCAGGGAGCCGGGCAAGGCCCGGCTGTTTCCGTTTCACTTCAAGGACGAACATGAGCTTCCAACGCTTTCTGCCGTACATCGCGGCCGTGCTGCTTTCTGCCGGCTGCAGCCGGTCCACCGTCGACTTCGAGATCGACAACCCGACGGATGCACCGCTGACCTTGTCGGTCGACCAGCAGGTGCATACCCTGCCGCCGCACACCTCCATGCCCCTGGTCCTGGAGCCGGGCCAGTACCGGCTGCAGAGCGAGAAAATCGGCAGCGTACGCATGGTTGTCTACGCCGACGGGATCGGTGGGCTGATCAACCCGGCCATGGCCGAGTACGTGATCGTCACCGAGCAGTACGTCACCAGCAAAACCAATACCGGCAACCTGGCATCGAAGATCGAACTGAACGATGTGGAGATCGAGGGTCCCTACGTGAAGGCGACCGGCTTCTTCATTCCGCGCCGCTGGGACGCAGGACTGAAGGGCGAGCTGCCTGACACGGTGGTCTCCAGCAGCCCGGATACCTCGTCCGACTACCGGACCAAGCTCTACAACGTGCCTGGCTTCTTCGAATACCTGGATGCCGGGGACGAGCTGAAGGAGGCTTTCGGGCCGGATGGCTACCGGCCGCCGGCAGCATCGGTGGCTTTCACTGCCGCCCAGCTGCCGCCGCTTCCGGCGGCCTATGAGGCCCAGGGCAAACCGATGCGCGAGCTGTACGCGCAGTACCTTGCCGCAACCGATGCAGGCGAGCAGAAGCGCCTGAAGAAGGCCAGCCTGAAACTGTGGCAGGAGTTCGTGAAGACCCGTGCGCAGTTGAGCGGACAGTCGCCGGTGGCCGATGACGTGCAGGCCAATGCGTTTGCGTCCGCCTTCTTCGACCTCTGGACGCAGCCGGCGGTGATCCTGCCGGACCCGGCGCCAGCCGGCTGATCGCTGCGTTGATCGTGTAGAGCCGAGCCCATGCTCGGCTCTACACGTGGTGCATCACTGCTTCGGCATGCGCATCAGGCGGGTGCCGCTGGCGCGGTCGTGCCAGGTCAGGCGGTCGCGGTCGACCCATGCCCACCAGAACCCCAGTCCACCCAGCAGCAGCGACAGTGAGCCCACCGCGAAGCGCAGCCACAGTTGGCCGCGCCGCAGCGGCGTGCCATCGCTCGATTGCAGTTTCAGCCGCCACGGTCGCATGCCCAGCGTCTGTCCGCCACGGCGCCAGCTGGCCGTGGCGTACCACCCCGTGATTCCCCAGCACACCGCCCACAGCAGCCACTGCCAGGCACTGAACGGTGCGATGTTCTCGCGCTGCGCGTGGCCGCTGAAGGTGTAGGCGAGGGTGAACAGCGTGCCGGCCAGCATCCACAGCGCCAGCACCGGCAGTGCGTCGTAGACCATCGCCAGCACGCGCCAGGCCAACAAGGCACGTGGGCGGGGCATTTCGGTAGCGGCCGCAGGGGCCGTGTCGGTGGCGGGGCGGGACATGCGCCGAGCATACGCAAAGCTGGCCGCGCCCGCAGTGGCCCTCGTATCCTGCACCCATGGCCCTTGTTTCCACCCCCGCCGAACGCCGCCAGCTGGTGCAGCAACTGCCCGAGCTGCGCGCCGACGACAGCGCGCGCATCCAGCGCTTCCTCGATGCGATCTGGGCCGAGAACGGCCTGGCCCGCGCCACCCTCGACAGCTACCGGCGCGACCTGGAAGGGCTTGCGCGCTGGATGGATGGGCGCGACGGTGGCCTGGCCGGCATCGAGCGCCCGGGGCTGTTCGATTACCTGGCCTGGCGCACCCGGCATGGCTGGTCGCCGCGCAGCAATGCGCGCCTGCTGTCGGCGCTGCGCGCGTTCTTCGCCGATGGCGTGCGCCGTGGTGAACGCAGCGAGGACCCCAGTGCACTGCTGGACCCGCCGAAGCTGCCGCGGCTGTTGCCGAAGGCGCTGGCCGAAAGCCAGATCGACGCACTGCTGGCGGCGCCGGACATCGACAGTCCGCTGGGCCTGCGCGATCGCGCCATGCTGGAGCTGATGTATGCCGCCGGCCTGCGCGTGAGCGAGCTGGTGCTGCTGCCGGCCACGGCAGTCAACCTGCGCCAGGGCGTGCTGCGGGTCACGGGCAAGGGCAGCAAGGAGCGGCTGGTGCCGCTGGGCGAGGAATCGCAGCACTGGCTGGAACGCTACCTGCAGCAGTCGCGGCCGCAGCTGGTCGGCAGGGGCAGGGTGCAGGCACTGGCCGATGGGCAGACGCCGTTGTTCGTCGAGCCGACGCTGCATGCGCTGACCCGGCAGGCCTTCTGGCACCTGGTCAAGCGCCACGCGCAGGTGGCCGGTATCGACCCGGTGCGGATCAGCCCGCATGGCCTGCGCCACAGCTTCGCCACGCATCTGCTCAACCGTGGCGCCGACCTGCGCGCGCTGCAGATGCTGCTCGGCCACAGCTCGCTGTCCACCACTCAGATCTACACCCTGGTGGCGCGCGAGCACCTTCAGAAACTGCACGCCCGCCATCACCCGCGCGGCTGAGCAGCGGCCTGAACCCCGGCCTCGGGCTGTGCGCACCATCGCGGCCGGGTACGGGTGGCTGTGTCAGAATCCGGGGTCTTCTTCTGCTGCGGACCGCTCCATGCTCCGATTTGCCATCGCCGCCGTGTTCGGTGCGCTCAGCCTGACCGCCTGCGCCCAGCCGGCTCCGCCGGCCGCCAAGGCACCCGCCGCGGCTGCGGCCAAGGCCGCCCCGGCCGCCAACGCTTCGGCCGACCAGGCCGTACGCGCCGCGCTGACCGCCCTGAATCCCGGCTTCCAGGTGGACTACATCGGCGCTGCGCCGTTCCCCGGCTTCCGCGAGGTCGTGGTCTCCGGCCAGTTGCTGTACGTGTCCGACGATGGCCGCTACCTGTTCCAGTCGCAGCCCTACGACACGCGTGCCAAGGGCCCGGCCAACAGCGAAGGCCTGCTCGGCTACCGCCGCGACCTGCTGGCCAAGGCCAACCACGGCGACCGCATCGTGTTCGCTGCGCCCAATGCCAAGTACACCATCAGCGTGTTCACCGACATCGAGTGCGGCTACTGCCGCAAGCTGCATCAGGACATCGCAGAGCTCAACCGCAACGGCATCTCGGTCGAGTACCTGGCATTCCCGCGCATGGGCCTGGGCAGCAAGGACTACACCGACATGATTTCGGTCTGGTGTGCAGCGGATCGCCGCCAGGCCCTGACCAACGCCAAGCGCGGTGGCAGTGTGCCGGCCAAGAACTGCACCAACCCGGTGGCGATGCAGTACGCGCTGGGCCAGCAGTTGGGCGTGAACGGCACGCCGGCGATCTTCGCCCCGGACGGCATCCAGCTGGGCGGTTACCTGCCGCCGGCGCAGCTGCGTGCGGCGCTGGAAAAGCTGTCGGCCAAGCGCTGACCGGGAATGCCGCCGGGCCATGCCCGGCGGATGCATCAATCGAACGAGGCCGGGGATGCGTGTCGCATCCCCGGCTTTTCTCTTATTTCAGGCCATCACTGACCGCCTTGGTCAGCGTGCCCTGTGCATCGTCGCCACTGAACTCCCAGACGAACGCGCCGCCCAGGCCCTGGGTCTTCACGTAGCCCATCTTGCGGGTGATGTTGGCCGGGGTGTCGAAGCTCCACAGCGTGCTGCCGTTGTAGATCCAGGTGGCACCGGCGGTGTTGTCGGTGTAGCCCGGCCACGCCAGGTTCTTCAGTACCTTCCAGTCTTCGATGCCGGCCTCGTAGGTGCCCGGGGCGGCGCCGGTCGCGGCCTGGTACAGGCCGTTGTTGGCGTTGGCCACACCGGTCCAACCGCGCCCGTAGTAGCCGATGCCCAGGTTGAGCTTGGCGGCGGGCACGCCACGGCTGATGAAGGCCTCGATGGCGTCGTTGCTGTTGTAGAGCTTCTGGTCGCCGGTGGACGGATCATTCGGCGAATCGAACAGCGCCGACTGGTGATTGGTCTTCGCATCCCACGCGCCGTGGAAGTCGTAGGTCATCACGTTGATGTAGTCCAGGTACGGGTGGTACGCGGCCGGATCAGTGACGCGGATCTTGTCGATGCCGGCACCCACCGCCACCGTCAGCAACAGGCCCGGACGCACCGCATCGAGCTGGCGGCGGAACTCGGCCATCAGCGCGGTGAAGTTGGCGTTGTCCTCCGGCTTGCCGCATTCGATGCCACAGGCCACCGGGTACTCCCAGTCGATGTCGATGCCGTCGAACACGCCCAGTGCGGCACCAGCGCCACCGGCACCGTCGGTCACCGGCAGGTTGCCCTTGATATAGGCGTCGATGCACGAGGCGACGAAGGCCTGGCGGTTTTCCGGACGCGCCGCGCTGGAGAAGCCACGCGACCAGGTCCAGCCACCGAGCGAGATCAGCACCTTCATGCCCGGGTACTTGGCCTTGAGCTGCTTGAGCTGGTTCCAGTTGCCGCGCAGCGGCTGGTCCCAGGTATCGGCGCTGCCGCTGACACTCTCGGCGGCACTGAAGGCCTTGGTGTAGTCGGCGAAGGCATCGCCACCGGCACCGCTGTTCGGATCCGACGGCTGGGTGATGCCCACTTCGCAACGGTTGTTGCGCACGTTGCCGAACGCGTAGTTGATGTGGGTCAGGCGTGCGGCCGAGCCACTGCTGTCGATGTTCTTGACCCGGTAGTTGCGGCCGTAGATGCCCCACTGGGTGAAGTAACCGATCACCCGCTTGCCGGTGGTGCCGCCGTCGCCGGCCAGCGTAGTGGCGCTGATCTCGGTGCCCTGGGCCGAGGCGTTGCCGGCGTTGTCGCGGGCACGAACCCGGTAGCGGTAGGTGGTGGAGGCAGTCAGCCCGCCATCGATGTAGCTGGCGCTGGACGGTGAACCGACCAGGCTGCCGTTGCGGTACACGTCGTAGCCGGCCACGCCGCTGCCACCGGTGTTGTCGGTGGACGGGCTCCAGCTGAGCGCGATGCTGTTGGCGGTGCGGGTGCCGACCGCCAGCCCGCCCGGCACGCTCGGTGCGGTGGTATCGCCACCGGCGGCGTTGACGGTGATGGTGATGGTCGCGGTGCTGGTGGTGGCGTTGTTGTTGTCGGTCGCGACTGCACGCAGGGTGTGGCTGCCGGCGCTGGCATTGGCCCAGCTGGCCGCGTACGGCGCACTGGTGGCCACGCCCAGCGTGCTGCCATCGCGGAAGAACTCGACCTTGGCGACGCTGCCGTCCGGATCACTGGCGTTGGCGGTCACGTTGACCGTGCTGCCGGCGCTGAAGGTGGCGCCGTTGGCCGGCGAGGTCAGGCTGACCACCGGCGGCTGGTTGCTGCCGCTGCCATCGCAGGCACCGAGGTTGGTGTAGTAGGGCGCACCGGCCGGATGGTCCGGCGGCGCGTTCCAGATGTCCTGGTTCGCCCGATAGAGGACGCCTCCTTTCTGCAGGGTATCGCCGGCCCGGTAGATCTTGGCCTGGTCCCACTGGGCCACCCCGGCACAGCTGGCGGCCTGCGCCAGGCCGGGCAGGGCGGCGGTACCGGCGGCCAGGGCAAGCAGCCAGGCCAGGCGGCGGGGACGACAGCTTCGGGTCGAACGTTCGGCACTGCGCACAATCGGGTCGTACATGGGTAAGTCTCCGATCAAAGGGCGCGCGGGCCCCGATGGCGCCGCGCGTGACGCAGGTCCGGGCGTCGCCGGGGAAGGCGACGGAGGGGGCGGACGGAGGTACCTGGGAGGCCGGGGAGAGAGTCCGGCGCCAGGTAGGGACAACGTTGTCATCAATCGTGTGGTCAATCCGTGAGCGAGTGCATGGTTCGGGGATTTGGCGGAGAGCGGCGCTGCGCGCGGTCGGCGGCCATCGGCGGAGCCCCTCGTGGCTGGGGCTTTCCGCGAAAAGCAGATTTCTGGGGGTTGGCCGGGCGGGTGGGCTGCGCAGGGGACGCTGCAAGTACGTCCCTGTAAGCTCGGTCGCCGCTTGCTCTTGCGCGCAGTCCTGCACGCGCGGCAAGGCCAGGGTTGGGCGTCCTGCCCAACCCGCCCGAGGCATGCCTCGGGCCCATGCGGCTCACGCCCCTGCGCAGCCCACCCGCCCGGCCACGGACAGGTTCCTGCGCGGCCAGCCACGGAAGACAGAACAGAAAATCAAAGGCAGAAGCCGGTCGCTTCGCTCTTCAATGCCTGATTTCTGAAATTTCCCTGGTTGCCGGCCAGCGGCCGGCACTACCGGGGAGCATCCACGCATGGCGTGGATCTACCGCAGATCGCGGAAATCTGTCGAAGGCGGGGTGGGTCCGGTTGCGGGGGCGTGAGCCGCATGGATGCGGCGATCGAGCCTCCATGGACGGATTCACGGCGTCCCCCGCAACCGGACCCACCCCGCCATCCCACGGAATGCCCGTTGTTGCTGTGGCTTTTGCCTTTGCTCTGGCTGTGGCCTTGGCTTGGGCGCCTCTGCGGGTGCCGGGCGCCGCCCGGCCAAAGCCCTTCCCCCGCTTCCGGTACAATGTCGGGCCCGTTTCCCAACTACGGTTCCCCGGACATGATGGTCCTTGAGGGCGCGCCCGCCCTGTCGCCGTTCCGCCGCGAACGTCTTGAATCCCGCCTGCAGTCCATCGCTCCCTCCCTGCGTATCAGCGGTGCCTGGCACGTCTACTTCGTGCAGCCCGAAGGCAGCGCCGCCCCCGACCTGATCACGCTGTGCCGCATCCTCGAAGCTGCGCCGCAGGCCGAGGCCGTGGCCGAAGGTGCGGTCAGCCGCATCGTGGTGCCGCGCCTGGGTACGCTGTCGCCGTGGTCGAGCAAGGCCACCGAACTGGTCCGTGGTGCCGGGCAGCCGGTCAGCCGGGTCGAGCGTGGCCTGCGCATCGACGTGCAGGGGTGGCCGGCCGATGCCGCCGCCCAGCAGGCGCTGGTCAAGGCGCTGCACGACCCGATGACGCAGTCGGTGCTGGAGACCGTGGAACAGGGCCTGGCGCTGTTCTCGGCGCCGGCCCGCGGTGAACTGGAACGCGTGCCGGTGGACCAGCTGGAGGCCGCCAACCAGCGCCTCGGCCTGGCCATGGCCCAGGACGAGATCGACTACCTGCGCGAACGCTTCACCGCGCTCGGCCGCGCGCCGTCCGACGTCGAGCTGATGATGTTCGCGCAGGCCAATTCCGAGCACTGCCGCCACAAGATCTTCAACGCCAGCTGGACCATCGACGGCCAGGAACAGGACCGTTCGCTGTTCCGGATGATCAAGAACACCCACCAGCAGACCCCGCAGCACACGCTCAGCGCGTACAGCGACAACGCCGCGGTGATCGAAGGCCATCCGGCGTCGCGTTACCGCCCGGATCCGGCCAGCGGCGAATACCGCCGCGAGCCGCAGGTGCCCAGCGCGTTCCAGATCAAGGTGGAAACGCATAACCATCCGACCGCGATCGCGCCGTTCCCGGGTGCCTCGACCGGCAACGGTGGCGAGATCCGCGACGAAGGCGCGACCGGCCGCGGCGGCAAGCCGAAGGCGGGCCTGTCCGGGTTCTCGGTCTCGCACCTTCGCATTCCCGAGCTGCCGCAGCCGTGGGAAGCGCCGCGCGCGCTGAACCCGCGCATGGCACCGGCGCTGGAAATCATGACCGACGGCCCGCTTGGCGGCGCCGCGTTCAACAACGAGTTCGGCCGCCCGAACCTGCTCGGCTACTTCCGCAGCTTCGAGCTGCCGGAAGGCGCCGATCTGGTGCGTGCCTACGACAAGCCGATCATGCTGGCCGGTGGCCTCGGCGCGATCGACCGCGTGCAGGTCGACAAGATCCAGCTGCAGGCCGGTGATGCGGTCATTGTGCTCGGCGGTCCGGCGATGCTGATCGGCCTGGGCGGCGGTGCCGCCAGTTCGGTGGCCTCCGGCGAGAGCGCCGAGGACCTGGACTTCGCCAGCGTGCAGCGCGACAACCCGGAAATGGAGCGCCGCTGCCAGGAGGTCATCGACCGCTGCGTGGCGATGGGCGCCAACAACCCGATCAAATTCTTCCACGACGTCGGTGCCGGTGGCCTGTCCAATGCCATCCCGGAACTGCTGCACGACTCCAAGGTCGGCGGTGTCATCGACCTGGGCAAGGTGCCCACCGATGATCCGTCGCTGTCGCCGATGCAGCTGTGGTGCAACGAGTCGCAGGAACGCTACGTGCTGGGCGTGGCCCAGGAGCGCCTGGCCGAGTTCGCCGCACTGTGCGCCCGCGAGCGCTGCCCGTTCGCTGCGGTTGGCGTGGCGACTGCCGAGGAGCACCTGGTGGTGGCCTACGGTGCCGTGCCGGGCCATACCCCGGCCGATGCGCCGATCGACCTGCCGATGGATGTGCTGTTCGGCAAGCCGCCGAAGATGCACCGCGACACCGCGCACCCGCCGGCCCCGCGCTGGCCGGCGCTGAAGACCGGCGGTCTGGACCTGCAGGAAGCCGGCCTTCGCGTGCTCGCGCACCCGACCGTGGCCTCAAAGAACTTCCTGGTCACCATCGGTGACCGCAGCGTCGGCGGCCTGACCGCACGCGAACAGATGGTCGGCCCGTGGCAGCTGCCGGTTTCCGACGTGGCGATCACCCTGGCCGACTTCGACGGCGTGGCCGGCGAAGCGATGTCGATCGGCGAGCGCACCCCGCTGGCCCTGCTCGACGCCGCTGCTTCGGCACGCATGGCGGTGGGCGAAGCGTTGACCAACCTGTGCGCGGCCCCGGTCGATGCGCTGGATGAGATCAAGCTGTCGGCGAACTGGATGGCCGCGGCCGGCCACCCGGGCGAAGACGCGCTGCTGTACGATGCAGTGAAGGCGGTGGGCATGGAACTGTGCCCGCAGCTGGACATCAGCATCCCGGTGGGCAAGGACTCGCTGTCGATGCAGGCGCAGTGGCACGACCAGGGCGAAGCGCACAAGAGCGTGTCGCCGGTGTCACTGGTGATCTCGGCGTTTGCGCCGGTGGCTGACGTGCGCCAGCAGCTGACCCCGCTGCTCGACCGCGACGTGGAAAGCGAGCTGTGGCTGATCGGCCTGGGCGCCGGCAAGCAGCGCCTGGGCGGTTCGATTCTGGCCCAGGTGCATGCCGACCACGCCGATCTGCCGGCCTTTGCCGGTGCCGCGCCGGACCTGGACGACCCGCAGCGCCTGCGTGGCTTCTTCGAGCTGATCCGCGATGCGCGCCAGTCCGGCCTGCTGCTGGCCTATCACGACCGCAGCGACGGCGGCGCCTTCGCTGCGCTGTGCGAAATGGCCTTCACCTCGCGCCTGGGCCTGGACATCACCCTCGATGCCTGGGGTGATGATCCGTTCCGCAGCCTGTTCAACGAAGAGCTGGGCGCGGTGGTGCAGATCGCGCGCGAAGACCGTGCTGCGTTCGCCGACCTGGTCGAGCGCCATGCACTGACCGAATGCGCGCAGCGCATCGCCAAGCCGACCACCGCACCGGTGGTGCGCGTGTCGCTGGGTGGCGAGAACCTGGCCGAGTGGCGCTGGGACGCGCTGTTCGATGCCTGGTGGTCGGTCACCCACGCCATGCAGAAGCGCCGCGACAACCCGGCCAACGCCGACGCCGAGCGCGAGATTGCGCGTTCCTTCACGGCGCCGGGCCTGAAGCCCAAGCTCAGCTTCGACCTCAACGAGGACGTGGCGGCGCCGTTCATCAGCACCGGTGCGCGCCCGCGCGTGGCCGTGCTGCGCGAGCAGGGCGTGAACGGCCAGATTGAAATGGCCAACGCCTTCGAACGTGCCGGCTTCCGCGCGTTTGACGTGCACATGAGCGACCTGATCGAAGGCCGCGTGGCCCTGCAGGACTTCACCGGCCTGGTCGCCTGTGGTGGCTTCAGCTACGGCGACGTGCTCGGTGCCGGCCGTGGCTGGGCCACCTCGATCCTGGAGCGCAGCGCGCTGCGTGATGCCTTCGCTGCGTTCTTCGCCCGCGAGGACAGCTTCGCGCTGGGCGTGTGCAACGGCTGCCAGATGATGAGCCAGCTGAAGGGCATCATTCCGGGGGCCGAGCACTGGCCACAGTTCCGCCGCAACGCCAGCGAGCAGTTCGAAGCCCGCACTGCGTTGCTGGAAGTGGTGGAATCGCCGTCGATCCTGCTGCGTGGCATGGCCGGATCACGCCTGCAGGTGGCGGTGGCGCATGGTGAAGGCCAGGCGGTGTTCGACAACGCCGTTGACCAGGCCGCCGCACGCGTCTCGCTGCGCTACATCGACGGCAATGGCAACGTCGCCAGCCAGTACCCGCTGAACCCGAACGGTTCGCCGGACGGCATCACCGGCCTGACCAGCAGCGACGGCCGCGTCACCATCATGATGCCGCACCCGGAGCGCACCCCGCGCGCGCTCAACCTGAGCTGGGCTCCGGCCGAGTGGCAGGGTGACTCGCCGTGGATGCGCATGTTCCGCAACGCGCGGGTGTGGTGCGGCTGATCGCACTGCATCGCGCAGGCCTCAATGCCATCGCGTATGGAAAAACCCGCCGTTGATCGGCGGGTTTTTCTTTGCGCGCTTGAAACTCCAGTCGCGACCGCTAGTTACATGCATTTTCATGCGTCGAGGAATCGTCACGCATGCATAACAAAATCCTTTCATAAACACGTGAAATAGTGATGTGCTTCACGGCAATAGGATTTGCTGTGTCAAAGTCTTGACGATCTGCAAAGTTGCCGTTAACACTTGAACCCCGTTTCAGAATCATTCATTTCGCAGTAACCGCTTGGCGCACGCGCTCGGTTTTCTGTCGCTGCGCGCCGTTCGGCAATACCCCGCAGTAAATCACGCGAATAAACGCCCCCAGGGGACGTTGGGCCGGAAAGCCCAGCGGTGGCGTTGCTTTGCCCAAAACCAGTCCAATCAGGAGCCGTACCGATGAATCGGATTTATCGCAAGGTCTGGAACAAAGCATTGGGTCAGTTGGTGGTGGCCTCGGAACTGGCCTCCTCCGACAGCGGCGGCGGGGTCGTCGACCAGCGCCGCGATGCAACGCAGGCTGCGCCCGCAAGGTTGGCGATGGCACTGGGCCTGGTATTGGGATTGGGCATGAGCGGTATCGCCGCAGCACAGTCGGTGCAGATCGGCGGCAGCGCCACCTGCGTTGCATTCAGCGGCAAGCTGCTCGAAAAGTGCCTGATCGAAGGCTCGGCCACGGCCAAGGGCAGCAACGCGGTGGCGATCGGCAGCAACAGCAATGCCAGTGCGGCCAACAGCGTTGCGCTGGGCGCTGGCTCCAAGGCCACGCGGGCCAACACCGTGTCCGTCGGCGATGCCGGCAAGGAACGGCAGATCGCCAACGTTGCGGCGGGCACCCAGGCGACCGATGCGGTGAACAAGGCGCAGCTGGACGCGCAGGCGCGCGCCACCCAGGCTGCGCTGGCCGACGTTGCCGCAGATGGCAACCGCTATTTCAAGGCCGATGGCGCAGGCGATGACAGCGACGCGGCGAAGATCGACGGGCAGGGCGCAGTTGCGGCCGGTGCGGGTGCGCAGTCGCTGGCCAACGCCACCACCGCCATCGGCACCCAGGCCATTGCCGCTGGCATCGGCGCCAGCGCGTTCGGCCAGGGTGCTTTGGCGATCGGCGATGCCAGCGTGGTGGTCGGGCAGAGCGCTGCGGCCTTCGGTCTCGGCGACACTGCCGTCGGTGCAAGCGCTACCGCCGCCAGCGAAAACGGCGCGGCTACCGCGCTGGGTGCCTTGTCCGAAGCCACCGCCGATGGCGCCACCGCTGTTGGCGGCGGTGCCGTGGCGATGGGCCCGGGCAGCACCGCGCTCGGTCGTGGCGCCACCGCCGCCAACGAAGCATCGATCGCAGTCGGTGCGTTCAGCACGGCTGTCGGTGAATACAGCACCGCGCTGGGTTCCAACTCCGCCGCGGTTGCCACCGGCAGCGTGGCGCTCGGCGCGGGTTCGCTGGCCGACCGCGTCGATACCGTGTCCGTCGGCGCCGCCGGATACGGCCTGACCCGGCAGATCACCAGCGTGGCCGCCGGCACTGAAGACAACGATGCAGTCAATGTCGGTCAGCTGAAGGACGTTGCCGCCGTGGCCGATGCCACCGCCAAGCGCTTCCAGGCTAACGGCAGCAGCAACAGCGATGCCGGTGCACTGGCCGAGGGCGACGAGGCGCTGGCGGCCGGCGAGGCCGCCAATGCCATCGGCAACGGCACCACTGCAGTCGGTGCCGGCGCCACCGCCATCGCGCAGAACGCCACTGCCGTTGGCAACAACGCGCTGGCCTCGGGCCAGAACAGTGCCGCGTTCGGCAACAACGCGCAGGCCAACGGTCCGGGCAGCGTTGCCGTGGGTGGCGCTGCGGTGGATGCCGACGGCAACCCGCTGATCACCAGCGGCGGCGTGCCGGTGGAAACCGGCGCAACCAGCGCAGGCGTCGGCGGCACTGCGGTCGGCGCCAGTGCCGAAGCCAGTGGTTTTGCGGCGTCGTCCTACGGCGTCGGCGCCTATGCGGCCGGTGCGCAGGCGTCGGCCTTCGGCGCCGTGGCCAATGCCATCGGTGACTACTCCACCGCGCTGGGTACGCAGAGCAATGCGACGGGTACCAGCAGCGTCGCCATCGGTGGTCCGGCTGACCTGATCCCCGGCCTGGGCTTCTTCGTGCAGACCCAGGCCAGTGGCGAAGCCGCCACCGCCGTCGGTGCCGGTGCCATCGCCAGTGGCGACCGTGCCGTGGCCAACGGCAGCCTCAGCGAAGCCTCCGGCGCCGAAGCGACCGCGGTCGGCTACTTCGCCTATGCACCGGGCGAGAACGCCAGTGCCCTCGGCGCGCAGACCTGGGCGAGCGGTGCGCAGAGCACGGCCGTGGGTTACTACGCCACCGCACGCGGCGCGAACAGTGTGGCACTCGGCGCGAATTCCGAAGCGGTGCGCGCCAACAGCGTGGCCGTCGGCAGCGCCGGCAACGAGCGGCAGATCACCAGCGTCGCTGCGGGCAGCGAAGCCACCGATGCGGTGAACAAAGCCCAGCTCGACGCCGTGGCCGGCACTGCCGACACCACCGCGCGTTTCTTCCAGGCACAGCCGGAGGCGGGCAGTGATGCTGGCGCACTGGCTGATGGCGAAGGCTCCATCGCTGTGGGTTCGTCGAGCAATGCGATCGGCGCAGGTGCCATTGCACATGGTGCTGCCGCGTCGGCCATCGGCGATGACAGCGTGGCCGTGGGCCGCAACAGCGCGGCCACCGGTAATGGCGGTGTCGCCATCGGTGGCCTCGGCCAGGCCTACGACGAGTTCAACCAGCCGATCATCGGTGCCGATGGCACGGCGCAGCAGGTGGGCACCACCGCTGTTGCCGATGCCACCGCAGTCGGCAGCGGCGCGCAGGCCACCGGGGCTGCCAGCAGCGCCTTCGGCAACGCGGCCAAGGCCAGTGGTGACAACAGCTTCGCCGCAGGCGGCAAGTCGCGCGCCACCGGCAGCTATGCGGTTGCGGTCGGCGACAGCGCATTCGCCAGCAGCGATGACAGCACTGCAGTAGGCGGTTACAGCTGGGCGACTGCCAGTGGCGCAGCAGCATTCGGTTCGGGTGCATGGGCCACTGCCACCAATGCCTCGGCGTTCGGCAACGCGGCCTGGGCCAGTGGCAGCGGCGCAACGTCCATTGGTTACAACAGCTGGGCCAACGGCGCCAGCTCCACAGCGGTCGGCCGTGGTGCCTTCGGCTATGGCGACAACAGCGTGGCGCTGGGCTTCCAGGCGCTGGGCAACAGCATCAACAGCATCGCCATCGGCACCAACACGGTAGCCGGTGGTGAAAGCGCGATCGCGCTGGGTGCGGGCAGCAATGCCAGCGCCAGCAATGCGGTTGCGCTGGGCGCCGGCTCGGTTGCCAACCGTGCGCGCACGGTATCGGTGGGCAGCACTGGCAACGAACGCCAGGTGACCAATGTCGCTGCCGGTACCCAGGCTACCGATGCGGTGAACAAGGCGCAGCTGGATGCCGTGGCAGGCGCAGCAGCCACCACCAGCCGCTTCTTCCAGGCCAGCGGCAACGGCGACGACGTAGCCGGTGCATTGGTGGAAGGTGACAACGCACTGGCGGCCGGTGATGCCGCCAACGCCATCGGCAATGGCGCTACCGCACTGGGCAGCGGCGCCAACGCGTTGGCCAGCAATGCGCAGGCGCTGGGCTTCAATGCGTTGGCGACCGCAGCCAACGCCAGCGCTGTTGGTGCCAACGCACAGGCCACGGGCGAGTACGCCACCGCGCATGGCGCGGAAAGCGAAGCCAGCGGCGAGCAGAGCGCGGCGTTCGGTGCGGCCAGCATCGCCAGCGGCGCCGGTAGCACTGCCAATGGCGTGCTGTCCGAAGCGTCCGGCGAAGAGGCCGTGGCCGTGGGCTACTTCAGCAATGCCAGTGGTGACGCGGCCACCGCTGTCGGTAGCGAGAGCGTAGCCAGTGGTACGGCGTCGGCGGCCTTCGGTATCGGTGCCGAAGCCAGCGGCGGTTACAGCACCGCCATCGGTGGCTACGCGCAGGCCTCGGCGTTCAATGCCACCGCGTTCGGCAACTTTGCCAATGCCTCCGGTTCCAACAGCGTGGCCGTGGGTGGCGACTCGGAAGCCTCCGGTGCCTACAGCACTGCAACCGGCCAGGGCAGCCTGGCCACCGGCACGAACAGTGTCGCCGTCGGCGGCTCGCTGTTCGGTCTGCTGGCCACCGAGGCATCGGGCAACTACTCCACTGCGGTGGGTGGTGGCGCCTGGTCGGGGGGCATCAACAGCACCGCACTGGGCAACGCCGCCGAATCGCGCGGTGCCAACAGCGTGGCGCTGGGTGCGGACTCGATTGCCGACCGCGACAACACCGTGTCGGTGGGCGGCGGTGGCAACACCCGCCAGATCACCAACGTGGCCGATGGCACGCAGGGTAATGATGCGGTCAACAGGAATCAGCTCGATGCCGTAGCCGCGGCAGCGGAAAAGACCAGCCGGCAGTTCCAGGCCAGCGGCAATGCCGATGGTGAAACCGGGGCGCTGGTGGAGGGCGACAACGCGCTGGCCGCAGGTGACGCCGCCAATGCCATCGGCAACGGCGCCACCGCGCTGGGTAGTGGTGCCAATGCGCTCGCGGCCAACGCCACGGCGGTAGGCATCGATGCGCTGGCCACCGGCAGCAACGCGGCTGCCCTGGGCAGCACGGCACAGGCCACCGGCGAAGACAGCCTGGCGCTCGGTACCGGCGCCAGCGCCAGTGAACTGGGCGCAAGCGCGGTCGGCGCGCGCGCGCAGGCCAGCGGTGCCTACAGCACGGCCACGGGCACTGAAGCCAATGCCAGCGGCACCCAGGCACTGGCCAGCGGCTTCCGCAGTGCCGCGTCCGCCGATGGCACTACCGCTGTCGGCGGTTATGCCGAAGCCAGCGGTCGGCTCGGCACGGCACTGGGCTACGGTTCGGCGGCCAGTGGCGCCAACACCACGGCGGTCGGCTTCGGTGCCGCCGCCGCCGGTACCGGTGCAGTAGCGGTCGGTCAGTCCAGCGAAGCCAGTGGCGAAGAAAGCGTGGCGATCGGTGGCAGCACCTTCTTCGGCCTGATCCCCTCGCGTGCCAGTGGCACCGGTGCTGCGGCATTCGGTGCGGGCGCGTGGGCCACCGAAGACTACGCCACGGCGATTGGCTGGAATTCGTGGGCGGCGGGCAGCAGTGCCACCGCACTGGGTGCCAATGCCACCGCCAACGGCAGCAACAGCGTCGCGCTCGGCGCCGGCTCCAAGGCCGACCGTGACAACACGGTGGCTGTCGGCAAGGCGGGCGGTGAGCGCCAGGTCACCCATGTCGCAGCCGGTACCGAAGCCACCGATGCGGTGAACAAGGGCCAGTTGGATACGGTCGCCAGCGTTGCCGACAAGACCAGCCGGCAGTTCCAGGCCAGCGGCAATGCCGATGGCGAGGCCGGTGCCCTGGTGGACGGTGACAACGCACTGGCCGCCGGCAACGCGGCCAATGCGCTCGGCAACGGCGCCACTGCGCTGGGCAGTGGTGCCAACGCCATGGCCGCCAATGCCACGGCCGTGGGCTTCGATGCACTGGCCACCGGCAACAATGCGGCCGCACTGGGCAACGCGGCGCAGGCTGCTGGTGTCGACAGCGTGGCCGTGGGCAGCGGTGCCAGCGCCAGCGAACTCGGCGCCAGCGCTACCGGTGCCGGTGCCCAGGCCAAGGGCGCCTACAGCACCGCCAGCGGCGCGCAGGCCACGGCCAGCGGCACCCAGTCGCAGGCCAGTGGTTTCCGCGCCAATGCTTCGGCCGATGGCGCTTCGGCGCTGGGCAGCTATGCCGAAGCCAGTGGCCGCCTCGGTACTGCGGTCGGCTATGGCAGCAAGGCCACCGGCGCCAATGCCACTGCGGTGGGTGTCAGTGCCAACGCGTCGGCGGCCGGCAGCATCGCACTGGGCGCAGGCTCGGTGGCCGACCGTGCCAACACCGTGTCGGTGGGCAGCAGTACCAGTGATCGTCAGATCACCCGCGTCGCTGCCGGTACCGAGCGCACCGATGCGGTCAATCGTGGCCAGCTTGATGCGGTCGCAGCGACCGCCGATGGCACGGCACGTTACGTCAAGGCCACCGGCGCAGGTATCGCCAGCGCCAGCGGCAGTGATGCCGCCGCGATCGGTTCGGCGGCCAGTGCCAGCGGCGCACGCAGCAATGCGCTGGGCGCCAACGCGATGGCGATCGGCAACGGTGCACTTGCACTGGGCAACAGTGCCGGCGCGTCCGGTGCCAACTCGGTGGCGCTGGGTGCGGGCTCGCGTGCGCTCGATGCCAACGTGGTGTCGGTCGGCGGTGGCAATGGCACCGATGGTCCAGCCACGCGCCGCATCGTCAATGTGGCCGATGGCCGCATCGCCGCCGGCAGCAGCGATGCCATCACCGGCTCCCAGCTCAACGTCACCAACCAGCGGGTGGGCGCGGTGGAAACGCGCGTGGGCGATTTCGATTCGCGCATCGCCACCGTGGAAACCACCGCGGCCAGCGCGGTCGGCTACGACGACGCCAGCCGTGACCGCCTGACCCTGTCCGGCTTCCAGGGCACCACCATCGACAACGTCGGTGCCGGCAGCATCGCTGCGGGCAGTCGCCAGGCGATCAACGGCGGCCAGCTGTTCCAGTCGCTCAGCGATGCCGCCAGCTTCCTCGGCGGCGGTGCCAGCGTCGGCATGCAGGGGGTGTTCGTGGCTCCGAACTACGTGATCCAGGGCGCCACCTACAGCAACGTCGGCGATGCGCTCGGCGCGCTGGACCGCAAGGTCAGCGAGATCGACCGCAGAACCGCCGGTGGCTCGCGTGCCGGGACTGCCAACCTGCGCGCGATGAGTGCCTCGCTGGATGAGAGCCCGCTGGCCAGCTCCGCTGATGCACCTGCAACGGCCGACGCGGCACCGGCCAGCACCGCGCGCGTGCAGGGCACGCCGACCGCCGCCGCAGCGGGTGCCGGCATTCCGGTGGGCACGCCGGCAAACGGCTTCAATGCCGTCGCCATGGGCGAGGGCGCTGTCGCCAGCGGCGCCTCGTCCACGGCCATCGGCCAGGGCGCCAATGCCACCGCGGCGAACGCGGTGGCGCTGGGCCAGGGCTCGGTTGCCGATCGTGCCAACACGGTCTCGGTGGGCAGTGAAGGCAACGAGCGCCAGGTCACCAATGTGGCGGCGGGTACCACGGCCACCGATGCGGTCAACAAGGGCCAGCTCGACCGTGGCATGGCCACGGCCAACAGCTACACCGACAGCCGCGTCCAGGCCGTCGCCGACAGCTTCGATGTGTTCAAGGGCGAGATCGACGGACGCCTGCGCCACATGGATCGCCGCATCGACCGCCAGGGTGCGATGAGCGCGGCGATGCTCAACATGGCCACCAGTGCCGCCGGTATCCGCACCCAGAACCGGGTCGGCGTCGGCATTGGTTTCCAGGGCGGCGAGTCGGCGTTGTCGCTGGGCTACCAGCGTGCGATCAGCGATCGCGCCACGGTGACCTTCGGCGGTGCTTTCAGCAGCGACGACAGCTCGGTTGGCGTCGGTGCCGGCTTCGGCTGGTAAGCCACTCCATCGCGCCGGCGGCCACCCACGCCGGCGCAGCACCTGCAGTGAGGGCCTGGGGGGAGGTCACGGCAATCCCGGCTGGGCCGGCCGGGAGTCGTCAAGGAATGATGGCCGCAGTGTTGGTTCGATCCATGACCCAGAAGAGGAATTCGACGTGATCAAGAAGCAGAACCTTCGCATCAATGTGCTTGCCGCCGCCGTGCTGTCGATGACGGCCGTCGGTGCCGTCCACGCCGCCGGCCTGCCGACCCGCGAACCGGTGCGCCAGGCCAGCACCGCCCAGCCGGGCGCCGAGCGCATCATCGTCAAGTACCGGGCCGGCGCTGCCGCCGCCACCGACCGCTCGGCGAAGCTGTCCACCGTGCAGTCGGCGCTGACCCGGGCCAGCCTGTCCGGCGGTACCTCACGTGCCAGTACCCTCGGCCCGCAGGTGGTACGCAAGCTCGCTACCGGTGCGGACCTGATCCGCGTGCAGGGCCGCCTGGCCCCGGCCGAACTGCAGCGTGTGCTGAAGGAACTGCAGGCCGACCCGTCGGTGCAGTACGCCGAAGCCGACGTCAAGCTGCGCCGCACCGAGCTGCGTGCCGGCGACGTACAGCCGGCGCTGGTGCCGAACGATCCCTTCTACCAGCAGAACCAGTGGCACCTGCACAACGCCGTCGGCGGCATCAACGCACCGGCGGCATGGGATGTCTCGCAGGGTGAGGGCATCGTGGTGGCGGTGATCGATACCGGCATCCTGCCGCAGCATCCGGACCTGGTCGGCAACCTGCTGGAGGGTTACGACTTCATCAGCGATGCGGAGACCTCGCGGCGCCCGACCAACGATCGTGTGCCGGGTGCGCAGGACTACGGTGACTGGGTCGAGAACGACAACGAGTGCTATGACGGCTCGCTGGCAGAGGACAGTTCCTGGCACGGCACCCACGTCGCCGGCACCGTGGCCGAACAGACCAACAACGGCGTCGGCATGGCCGGTGTCGCCTACAAGGCCAAGGTGCTGCCGGTGCGCGTGCTGGGCAAGTGCGGCGGCTACCTGTCCGACATCGCCGACGCGGTGGTCTGGGCATCGGGTGGCACGGTGACCGGCATCCCGGCCAACACCAACCCGGCCGAGATCATCAACATGAGCCTGGGCGGCAGCGGCGCCTGCGGCAGCACCTACCAGGACGCCATCAACGGCGCCATCTCGCGCGGTACCACGGTGGTGGTGGCGGCCGGCAATGAGACCGACAACGCGTCCAAGTACCGTCCGGCCAGCTGCGAAGGCGTGGTGACCGTGGGTGCCACGCGCATCACCGGTGGCATCACCTACTACTCAAACTATGGCACCCGCGTGGACCTGTCCGGTCCGGGTGGCGGCGGCAGTGTCGACGGCAACCCGGGTGGCTACATCTGGCAGACCGGCTCCAATGCGGCGACCACGCCGGAATCGGGCACGCCGGGTTACATGGGCATGGGCGGTACCTCGATGGCCTCGCCGCATGTGGCCGCCGTTGCTGCACTGGTGCAGAGCGCGCTGATCGCCAAGGGCAAGGATCCGCTGACCCCGGCCGCGATGCGTACCCTGCTGAAGGAAACCGCACGTCCGTTCCCGGTCGCCATCCCGGCAGCCACGCCGATCGGTACCGGCATCCTCGATGCCAAGGCCGCGCTGGCCAAGGCACTGGAAGAACCGTGCACCGAGAACTGCGGGCCGGTGGCCACGCCGCTGACCAACAAGGCTGCCGTCGGTGGCCTGTCCGGTGCGGCCGGCAGCAGCAAGCTCTACAGCTTCGAAGCGGCTGCCGGCAAGCAGTTCAGCGTGATCACCTACGGTGGCACCGGCAACGTTTCGGTCTACGTGGCTGAAGGCCGTGAGCCCAGTGCCAGCGACAACGACGCCAAGTCGACCCGTCCGGGCACCTCCGAGACGGTGCGGGTGACCAAGCCGGTGGCGGCCACCTACTACATCAAGGTGGTGGGTGAAGCGGCCTACAACGGGGTGAGCATTCTCGCCACGCAGTAAGCTTGAACTGTCGTAGTTGAATGGCCGAAGCCCGTCATCCCATGTGACGGGCTTCGTCTTTTTACGAAAGGTGGCGCAGGGGCGGCGGAAATCATGGCTTAACTGTTAAAGTCGAGCCGATTGACAGGAGAGTCATGTGAACGCGCTTGCTGCTACCGCCGCTGCCGACGACGCTGAAGGCCGCATCCTGGATGCGCTGCTGGCGCGCGGCCGGCTGAAGGAAGGCGATCTGGCACGTGCGCGGCCGCTGCACGCAGAGGCCGGCGGCAGCCTGCTGGGCCTGCTGGTGCGGCTGGGGCTGGTCTCCGAGCGTGACCAGGCCCAGGCCAGCGCCGAAGTGCTGGGGCTGCCGCTGCTGGAAGGCAAACAGCTGCCGGAAGCACCGCCACAAGGGCTGGCGGAAGGCTTGCCGTTGTCGCTGCGCTTCCTCAAGCAGTTCCATGTCTGCCCGCTCGCGCTGGATGAACAGGGGGTCCGGCTGTGGCTGGCCGATGCCCATGATCCTTATCCGCAGCAGGCCGTGCAGCTGGCACTGGGTGTACCGGTGACACCGGTGCTGGGCATGCGCGCAGAAATTGATGACCTGGTCGAACGCTGGTTCGGCCAGGGCCGCAGCGCGATGGGCGCGATCGTCGAAACCGCCGATGGCGAGGGCGGTGCGGTCGATGACATCGAGCATCTGCGTGACCTCGCCTCGGAAGCGCCGGTGATCCGCCTGGTCAACCTGGTGATCCAGCGCGCGGTGGAACTGCGCGCTTCGGACATCCATGTCGAACCGTTCGAAAGCCGGTTGAAGGTGCGTTACCGCGTCGATGGCGTGCTGGTGGAAGGCGAAAGCCCGCCGGCCAACCTCACTGCTGCGGTGATCAGCCGCATCAAGATCATGGCCCGGCTCAACATCGCCGAGCGCCGCCTGCCGCAGGACGGCCGCATCATGCTGCGCGTGCAGGGCAAGGAGCTGGACCTGCGCGTGAGCACGGTGCCGACCGCGCACGGCGAAAGCGTGGTGATGCGATTGCTGGACCGCGAAACGGTGGTGTTCGATTTCCATCGTCTCGGTTTCACTGACGCCTTCCTGCCGCAGTTCCGCAAGGTGCTGGAACAGCCGCACGGCATCCTGCTGGTGACCGGCCCGACCGGTTCAGGCAAGACCACCACGCTGTACACCGCGCTGAGCCAGCTGAACACTGCCGACGTCAAGATCATCACGGTCGAAGACCCGGTGGAATACCAGATCGAAGGCATCAACCAGATCCAGGCCAAGCCGCAGATCGGCCTCGACTTCGCCAACGCCCTGCGCAGCATCGTGCGCCAGGACCCGGACATCATCATGATCGGCGAAATGCGCGACCTGGAAACCGCGCGCATCGCGATCCAGTCGGCGCTGACCGGCCACCTGGTGCTGTCCACCCTGCATACCAACAACGCAGCCGGCGGCATCACCCGCCTGCTCGACATGGGCGTGGAAGACTATCTGCTCACCTCCACCATCAACGGCATCCTGGCCCAGCGCCTGGTGCGTCGGCTGGAGCCGACCCATGCCGAGCGCTATGAAGCCTCGCCGGAAGAGATCGAACGCTTCGAGCTGCGCCGCCTGCAGCCGGAAGGACCGATCTACCTGTACCGCCCGAAGCCCTCCGCGCTGGCGCCGACCGGTTACCTCGGCCGGACCACCATCATGGAATTCCTGGTGATGAACGACGCGCTACGGCGCGCGGTGATGCGCCGCGACGGCATGGGCGAGATCGAACGCATTGCCCGCGAAGCCGGTATGCGCACGATGTACGAAGATGGCCTGTCCAAGGCCCTCAGTGGTCAGACGACCATCGAGGAAGTCCTGCGCGTCACCGAGGAAAGCTGATGCGCGCAGGACGCCGGGGCTGACATGCCGACCTACCGTTACAAGGCACTGAATCCGCACGGCGAGATCTTCGACGGGCAGATGGAAGCGGCAAGCGAGGCCGAGCTGGTCGCGCGCCTGCAGGACCAGGGCCATCTGCCGATGGAGACCCAGCTGGCCGATGGCGGTGCGATCGGTGGCAGTACCTGGCGCAACCTGTTCCGCCAACGGCCGCTGCAGGGCGCGGCATTGCTGCAGTTCACCCAGCAGCTGGCGACACTGCTCGGTGCAGGCCAGCCGCTGGATCGCGCGCTGTCGATCCTGCTCGGGTTGCCCGAAGACGAACGCTCGCGCCGCGCGATCACCGACATCCGCGATGTGGTGCGCGGTGGCGCGCCGCTGTCGACCGCACTGGAGCGCCAGCATGGGTTGTTCTCGCGCCTGTACGTGAACATGGTGCGGGCCGGTGAAGCCGGCGGCAGCCTGCACGAAACCCTGCAGCGCCTGGCCGACTACCTCGAACGCAGCCGCGCGCTGCAGGGCAAGGTGATCAACGCGCTGGTGTACCCGGCCATCCTGCTGGTGGTGGTGGGCGGCGCGCTGCTGTTCCTGCTCGGCTACGTGGTGCCGCAGTTCGCGCAGATGTACGAGAGCCTGGATGTGGCGCTGCCGTGGTTCACCAACGCGGTGCTGCAGCTGGGCCTGTTCGTGCGCGACTGGTGGGTGTTGCTGCTGGTGGTGCCAGGGATACTTGCGCTGTTCTTCGAACGCAAGGCGCGGCAACCAGCCTTCCGGCTGGCGCTGGATGGCTGGCTGCTGCAGCGTCGCGGCATTGGCCGCCTGCTCGGTGAACTGGAAACCGCGCGGCTGGCCCGCACGCTGGGCACGCTGCTGCGCAATGGCGTGCCGCTGCTGGGTGCCTTGGGCATCGCCCGCAACGTGCTGGGCAACCGCGCGCTGGCCGCCGATGTGGAAGCCGCCGCGGATGAAGTGAAGAACGGTACCGGCCTGTCGCTGGCGCTGTCGCGCGGCAAGCGTTTCCCGCGCCTGGCGCTGCAGATGATCCAGGTCGGCGAGGAATCCGGTGCACTCGATACCATGCTGCTGAAAGCGGCCGATACCTTCGAGCAGGACAGCGCCCGGCGCATCGACCGCCTGCTGGCGGCGATGGTGCCGGCGATCACCCTGGTGCTGGCCTCGGTGGTCGGTGCGGTGATCGTTGCCGTGCTGGTGCCGCTGTACGACCTGACCAATGCCATCGGTTGACGATGGATCCCTACGCAACCCCGACACTCCGCAACTGAAAGGACCGACCATGATTGCTTCCCGTCGACCGATCCGCCTTTCCTTCACCGCCGCGCGCAACCAGTCGGGCATGAGCCTGCTGGAAATCATCATCGTCATCGTGCTGATCGGTGCGGTGCTGACCCTGGTCGCCAGCCGCGTGCTGGGCGGCGCCGATCGCGGCAAGGCCAACATCGCCAAGGCGCAGGTGCAGACCGTTGCGTCCAAGGTCGACAATTACCAGATCGATACCGGCAAGCTGCCCGGCTCGCTCAACGATCTGGTGACCGCACCGGCGGGTGTCGGTGGCTGGCTGGGGCCGTATGCCAAGCCGGCTGACCTGAACGACCCGTGGGGCCACGCGCTGGAGTACCGTGCGCCGGGCGAAGGCCAGCCGTACGAGCTGATCAGCCTCGGCAAGGATGGAAAGGCCGGCGGCAGCAGCGTCGATGCCGACATCCGCTACCAGCCGTAATCCTGCATGACGTATTTCCTGCCGCGCCGGCTGCCTCGCCCGCGCCTGCACGGCAGGCGCGCAGCGGGCCTGTCGCTGCTGGAAATGCTGCTGGTGATCGCGCTGATCGCAGCGATCGGCCTGATTACCGCCGCCGGCCTGTCGCGCGGCTTCGCCGGCATGCAGCTGCGCAGCGCCGGCAAGGACATCGCCAACCAGCTGCGGGTGGTACGCGCGCAGGCGATCGCCCGCGGCGAGCCGCAGCGCTTTGTCATCGAACCGGCAAAGCGGCGCTGGGAAGGCGCCAACCAGCGCCATGGTGACGTGCCGGCACAGCTGCAGGTGCAGTTCGAAGGCGCCGCGCAGCTGGCCACCGCGCCAGGGCAGGGCGTGATCGAGTTCCATCCCGATGGTGGCTCCAGCGGTGGCCGCATCCGGCTGCAGCGTGACGATGCCGAATGGCGCATCGACGTGGGCTGGCTGACCGGTGAGGTCCGCTCCGGCCCCTGGCGGGCACAATGAAGCGGCACGTTCGCGGCTTCACCCTGCTTGAAGTGATCATCGCCTTTGCCCTGCTCGGGCTGGCGCTGACCCTGCTGCTGGGCAGTCTGTCCGGTGGTGCCAGGCAGGTGCGCGAGGCCGAGCTGCGCACGCGCGCGATACTGCATGCGCAGTCGCTGCTGGCCGAAACCGGTGTCGCCACGCCACTGCAGGTGGGTAGCCAGCAGGGCGACTGGGAACAGGGACGCTACCACTGGGAGCTGCAGGTGCAGCCGTGGGTGGAGCCACGTGCCGGCAACGCCGTGCAGTCACAGTCGGCCGGTGCCCCCTGGCTGGCCGAACTGCAGCTGCAGGTGCGTTGGGGCGACAGCGAACGCGAGCAGCTGCGCTGGCGCAGCCTGCGCCTGCTGCCGCCGGACCTGGAGAGCGCGCGATGAAGCGCCGCGCCGCGGGTTTCACGCTGGTTGAAGTGATGCTGGCCACGGTGCTGCTGGCCGGTGGCCTGGCGCTGGCGTTCGCCAGCGTCCGCTCGGCAATGGCGGTCAGCCAGCGTGGCGAGCAGATCGCGGCCGAGAGTGAGCGCATGCGCGCGGTGCAGTCGCTGTTGCGGCGGCAGCTGGCCGGTGCGCTGCGCACGCCGCTGGAAGTACCCGATCCCACCCGCGAACCGATCTTCTTCCAGGGCGAAGAGCAGCGCATGTTGTTCGCCGCCGATCTGCCGGGCTACCTCGGCCGCGGCGGACCCTACCTGCACGCGCTGCAGGTGGACGGCCGCGATGGCCAGCAGCGCCTGCTGCTGGACCTGGTGCTGCTGCAGGAAGGCGAGCGCATCGCCGAGAACCCGCCGCGCCCGCCGGAAGTGCTGGTGGAAAACCTGAAGTCGGTACAACTGCGCTATCGCGGCATCGATGCCAGTACCGGCCAGGTGAGCGACTGGATGCCGCGCTGGGACGATACCCGCCGCCTGCCGATGCTGGTGGAGATCAAGATCGTCCCGGCCAGGGGCGCGCCCTGGCCGACGCTGGTGGTGGCGCCGCGCAACGGTGGCAGCGGAGGCGCGCGATGAACCGGCAACGCGGTGCGGCACTGGTACTGGTGCTGTGGTTGATCGCATTGATGACCGCGCTGGTCGGTGCGTTCGCGCTGAGCGCACGGGTCGAGCATCTGCAGCAGCGGGTGCTGGATGACGATGCACGCGGCCAGGAACGGGCGCGCGCCGGCCTGGAGTACGCGCTGCTGCGCCTGTCCGCCGATCCGCTGCGGGCGCCCTGGCGCGCTGATGGCCGAACCTACCGCTGGCAGTTCGATGACGCCAGCATCGAAATCAAGGTGCTGGACGAGAACGGCAAGATCAACCTGAACCTGGCCGACGTGACCTTGCTGACCGCGTTCCTCAAGGCGCTCGGCGAAGACGAAGGGGCAGCCCGGCAGCTGGCCGGTGCCATTGTCGACTGGCGTGATGAAGACAGCCTGCTGCAGCCGGGCGGCGGTGCCGAAGCCCCGGACTATGCGGCGGCGGGGTTGCCGTATGGCCCACGCAACAAGCGTTTCGAGACGCTCGGTGAACTGCAGCGGGTACTGGGCATGCGCGGCCCGCTGTACAAGGCCATGCTGCCGCACCTGACCCTGTACAGCCGCCAGGCACGCCCGGATCCCCAGTTCGCCAGCGCGCCGGTGCTGACCGCACTGGGCCTGGATGCGGATACCGTGCTGGCGCAGCGCGCACAGCAGGAGCGTGACGCAGATACCGCTGGCGGTGCGACAACGCTTGCCAGCAGCAGCGGCACCTATAGTATCGAGTCTCGTGCAACCGACGGCAGTGGACGCCGGTCGGTGTTGCAGGCAGTGGTACGCAATGGCTCGGGCGGGGTTCCCGGGCGGTCCTACACAGTGCTTCGCTGGGAGCAGGGAATGACAGCAAGATGACGGCATGGCAGGACAGTGTGCGGCAGGTGCAGGGCCGGATCGGCCCTGGCGCCGGCCGTTTCCTGCGCTGGTGGCGGCAATCGCTGCTGGCCTGGGTGCCGGCACGTTGGCAGTGGGCACTGGGCTGGGCACAGGCGCGCCTGCTGCTGCAGCGCCAGGGTGAGCAGCTGCAGGTCTGGCGAGAGGCCGGAGAACGCCGCGAAGCAGTTGCCAGCGTGCCATGGCCGCTGTCGCCGGCCGAACTGGACCGCGTGCTGGAACCGCGACTGCGCAGCCTGCCGCGGGTGTGGCTGCTGCCGGCCAGCGAGGTACTGCGTCGTCATCTGCGCCTGCCTGCGGCTGCGGCCGACCGGCTGCGCGCCGTGGTCGGTTTCGAGATCGACCGCCAGACGCCGTTCGAATCCAGCCAGGTCAGCTATGACGTGCGTGAACTCGGGGGCGCCGCCGAGGGCCAGCTGCAGGTCGAACTGATCGCCTGGCCACTGCGCCAGCTTGAGGCGTGGCGGGCCAGCGTGGGCGAATGGGCCGATGCACTGGCCGGTGTCGATGCCATCGACACCGAGGGTGAACCCCTGCAGGTGAATCTGCTGCCACCGGGGCAGCGCCAGCTGCGGGCAGACCCGACGCGGCGCTGGAATGTGCTGCTGGCCGTGGCCGCGCTGGTGATGCTGGTGCTGGCGGCCCTGCAGCTGCTCGACAACCGCCGCGCCGCCGCCGACGAACTGCGTGCGCAGGTCGAGCGCAGTGCACGCAGTGCGCGTGGTGTCGCCAGCGAACGCGCGCAGCTGCAGGCGCTGATCGATGGTGCCGCATTCCTGGAAAAGCAGCGCAGCCAGCGCGCCGGAACGGTGGAAATCTGGAATGAACTGACCCGGCGCCTGCCGGAGGGCACCTACCTGGAAAAGCTGGCCATCGAGAACAACAACCTGCAGCTGATCGGCCTGAGCCGCGAGGCCTCGCAGCTGGTGCAGCTGCTGCAGGACGCACCGCAGTGGCGCAAGGTCAATCTGACCGGCGTACTGCAGGCCGATGGCGCCGCCAGTGGCCGTGACCGCTTCACCATGACCGCCGAACTGCAGCCGTTGCCGGCTGCGGCCCCGACCCGGGAGGCGGCCGATGCCGATGCCAAGCGCACGCCGTGACCGCTGGCTGGCACTGGCGCTGCTGCTGGCAGTGCTGGGCCTGGCGTACCTGCTGCTGGTGCACCCCTGGTTCACCCAGCCACTGCGCGAAATCGACGCCGACGTGGCCGCCCTGCGCGAGCGCGAGCAGCGCGTGCAGGCGCAGCTGCAGCAGCAGCCGCAGATCGAACAGCGCCTGCGCGCCACCCGCGAGGCACTGCAGCAGCGGCCGGGCTTCCTGCGCGAAGCCACCGCCGAAGCTGCGGCCGCTGCGCTGGGCGCGAAGCTGCAGGATGCGGTGGCGATGGCCAGCCCGGGCAACCGCAGCTGCACCATCAGCAACCGTACGCCACTGACCGACAACCGCCGTGACGCCGAATTCGTGCGCGTGGCCATGCAGGTGCGCCTGCGTTGCGGTGTGGCCGAACTGGCCACGGTGCTGCACAGCCTGGAAACCGGCAGCCCGCGCCTGTTCGTCGACAACCTCAACCTGATCGCGCAGCGCTTCCAGCAGTCGCCCAACGAGTCCGGGCTCGGCCTGGACGTGTCGTTCGAACTGGCCGGTTACCTGCTGCCCGGTGCTGCGGCCGATGGCGCTGCGCCGGCACCTGCAGCCGAACCGGGCGCGGCGCCGCAACCGCCTTCGGCCACACCTTCACCGGCCGCCGCACCGGCTGCGCCGGAAGAAGGGCAGGAGGTGGCCGATGAAGCTTGAGCAGATCAGCCTGCGCACCGGCTTCCTGCTGGCACTGGCCGGCTGGGCGGCAGCGGTCTGGCTGGCCACCGGCTTCGGTCTGGGCAGCCAGCTGCCAGGTGCGGACGGTGATGCCGATGCGGTGCCTTCGTTGCCGGTGCTGCCGCCGTTGGCCGCAGAACGCATGGCCAGCGCCGAAAGCTACAGCGCGATCGGCGAGCGACCGCTGTTCGCCGAGGACCGCAGGCCGAAGCCCTACCTGCTCGGCGGCAGCGAGCCCGCCGCCAGCGCCGCGCTGCGCCTGACCGGCGTGCTGCTGACCGGCGACTTCGGCATGGCCACCTTCACCACCGAACAGAACCGCTCGCTGCGCCTGCGCCTCAACGGTGAAGCCGTCGACGGCTGGCAGCTGGTCGCACTGCAGCCGCGCCAGGCCACCGTGATCGGCCCCGGTGGCAACCAGGTGCTGGAACTGGCGGTATTCAACGGGCAGGGGGGGGAACCGCCGACCGTGCTGCGCGGCGCCAACGGTGCGCCACCGGCCGGTGCGATCGTTGTGCCGCCACCGGCAGGCGCTCCGCCGGCACCGCTGCCGGCTGCGGCAACCGCATCGCCGTCGCCTGCTGGCAGTGCGCCAGCATCCTCGGCTGCGGCGGCCGCCACACCGCCTGCCAACAACAACGGCCCCAGCGAAGCGCAGATGCAGGCCATCCGCGAACGCATCCAGGCCCGTCGCCGCCAGCTGCAGCAACAACAACAGCAGCAACAACCGTCGCCGCCCCCGGGCGATGGCACCAACCGATAGAGTGAATGCATGAGCCTGCGTTTCCTTCCCTGGTCCTTTGCCCTCGCGCTGCTGGTCGGCTGCAGCACCGTGTCCGCACCGCATGTGCAGCGCAAGGGCAATCTGTCGCCCACTGCCGAGGCCGGCCAGGCGGCCGAAGTCGCCGCTGATGCTGCCCGTGACGCCCAGGGCGCTCCGCAGGCGGTGATCCGCCGTGGCACCGGCACCATGATCAACCGCGAAGCAGCACGCGCACCGGCTCCGGCACTGCATGGCGCCAGCACCGGTGAAGCAACCTTCAATTTCGAAGGCGAATCGGTGCATGCGGTGGTCAAGGCCATCCTCGGTGACATGCTGGGCCAGAACTACGTGATCGCACCGGGGGTGCAGGGCACAGTCACCCTGGCCACGCCCAAGCCGGTGTCGCCGGCGCAGGCGTTGAACCTGCTGGAGATGGTGCTGGGCTGGAACAATGCCCGCATGGTCTACAGCGGCGGCCGCTACAACATCGTCGCCGCCGATCAGGCATTGGCCGGCACTGTCGCGCCGAGCACGGCGCCGGCAGCCAGCGCGCGTGGCTTCGAGGTACGGGTGATCCCGCTGCAGTTCATCTCCGCAACTGAAATGAAGAAGGTGCTGGAGCCGTACGCGCGCCCCAACGCCATCGTCAACGTCGACAGCGGCCGCAACGTGATCACCCTGGGCGGTACCCGCGCCGAGCTGGAAAACTACATGCGCACCGTCGAGATCTTCGATGTCGACTGGCTGTCGGGCATGTCGGTGGGCGTGTTCCCGATCCAGTCCGGCAAGGCCGAGCAGGTGGCCGCCGACCTGGAGAAGGTGTTCGGCGAGGAGAGCAAGACGCCCAGCGCCGGCATGTTCCGCTTCCTGCCGCTGGAAAACGCCAACGCGGTGCTGGTGATCACCCCGCAGGTGCGTTACCTGGACCAGATCCAGCAGTGGCTGGACCGCATCGACACCGCCGGTGGCAGCGCCCGCCTGTTCTCCTATGAGCTGCGCTACATCAAGGCGCGCGATCTGGCCGAACGCCTCAGTGAAGCCTTCGCCAGCAGCGGCAATCGCGGCGGCTCCAGCCCGGCCTCGCTGGCACCGGGTGCAATGCCGTCGCAGCTGGGCAGCGACGGTGATCGTGGCATGGACAGCAACAACAGCAGCAATTTCGGTTCGACGCCGGGCAGTGGTTCCAGTGGCACCGGCAACGGCAGCATGAACCTGCCGCAGCGCCAGTCCGGCAACGTCAGCGTCAGCCTGGAAGTGGAAGGCGATCGCGTGGGCGTGTCGGCGGTGGAGGAAACCAACACCCTGCTGGTGCGCTCGACCCCGCAGGCCTGGCGTTCGATCCGCGAAGTGATCGAGAAGCTGGACGTGATGCCGCTGCAGGTGCATATCGAAGCGCAGGTGGCTGAGGTCGCGCTGGATGGCGATCTGAAGTACGGCGTGAACTGGTTCTTCGACAACGCGGTGGCCGGGCGCGCGCTGACCGGCGCATTGGCCGGCGTGACCCTGCCGCCCGCCGCCGGCGGTTCCTGGAGCAGCTTCGCCGGTGCCGCGACCGGTGGCGAAGGCCTGGGCTGGGCGTTCACCGGCCACAATGGCGCGGCGGTGGTGAGCGCGCTGGACAAGGTCACCGATGTGCGCCTGCTGCAGACCCCCTCGGTGTTCGTGCGCAACAACGCCGAGGCCACGCTCAACGTAGGCGACAAGGTGCCGATCAACACCACCACGGTGAACACCGGTATCGGCGCCGGCACCTACAGCTCGGTGCAGTACATCGACACCGGCGTGATCCTGAAGGTGCGGCCGCGCGTGACCCGTGATGGCACCGTGTTCCTCGACATCGTGCAGGAAGTGAGCAGTGCCTCCAACGTGCCGGACAATTGCAATCCGACGGAGCGCAACTGCAACCCGCGTATTTCCACCAAGAAGCTGTCGACCGAAGCGGCGGTGCAGAGCGGGGACACCATCATGCTGGCCGGCCTGATCACCGACACGGCCACCGATGGCAGCAGCGGCATCCCCGGCCTGAGCCGGATTCCGGTGGTGGGCGCACTGTTCGGGCAGAAGAGCCGCACCAGCCGTCGTTCGGAGGTGATCGTGCTGCTGACGCCGAGCATCGTGCGCAACGGGCAGGAGGCACGCACCCTGACCGACGAGTACAGCCAGCGCTTCCGCGCGATGGAACCGCTGAACCAGCCGCGCGCAAAGAAGTAAGGGGGTTACGGCCGGGCTGCGCCCGGCACCCGCAGAGGTCAGAGCAACAGCAACAGCAACAGCAACAGCAACAGCTGGTTTACTGAGGGGTGGCGGGGCACTGTGGGTTTGCGGGGACGCCGTAAATCCGTCCATGGAGGCTTGGTCGCCGCATCCATGCGGCTCACACCCCGCAAACCCACAGTGCCCCGCCTTCGACAGTTTCCTGCTGCTGTTGGTAGGTGTCGACCTTGGTCGACACGCTGGATCCACGCCATGCGTGGATGCATTTCGATTCCAATTCGAAATATTCGATTCCGATGGAGATTCATCCACGCATGGCGTGGATCTACTGCAGATCGCAGAGATCTGTCGAAGGCGGGGTGGGTCCGGTTGTGGGGGCGTGAGCCGCATGGGCCCGAGGCATGCCTCGGGCGGGTTGGGCAGGACGCCCAACCCCGGTCTTGCCGTGTGCGCAGGACAGCGCACACGAGCAAGCGGCGACCGAGCTTACATGGGTGAGGGCGCTTTGCTTGCGAAGCATTGCTTCGCAAGCGCCCGAACGCACAGCCGCCAGCGGCTGGGCCGGGCCCCGGAGGGGGACTTGCAGCGTCCCCCGCAACCGGACCCACCCCGCCATCCCCCAGGAACCCAGCTTTTGCTCCGGCTGTTGCTTCGGCTCTGGCTCTGGCCTCTGGCCTCTGCGGGTGCCGGGTGCAACCCGGCCGATACCCTCCCGGTGCTAGGCTGTGGCTACCGACAACCACGGAGGCGGGATGGGGGCGATCGTGTTGTTGCCGCTGTGCGTGGACGATGCCGCGCTCGACCGCTGCCTGGCCGCGCTGGATGCCGGCACTGCGCCGGGAACCGCGGTCTGGCTGGCCGATGACGCGCAGACCGGCCCGCGTGCGCAGGCGGTGGTGGAGCATTGGTTGGCGCATACGCCACTGCAGGCCGAATATACCCGCCGCGCGCGGCCGTTGGGCGAGGTCGCCCATCTGGATGAGATGCTGCGCGCCTGCGAGGGCATGGACGTGGCGGTGCTGGCGCCGGACAGCGTGCCCGCGCCGGGCTGGCTGCAGCAGCTGCAGGATGCCTTCGCCCGCGACGCCGCCATCGCCACCGCAACCCCGTGGTGCAATGCCGGCGAAACCGCTGCATGGCCGCGGCTGGGCGAAATCAATCCCGAACCGCAGGACCCGGCGCTGCTGGCACACACCTGTGCCACGCTGCCGGTGCTGCATCCGGAGCTGCCCTCGGCGGTCACCCACGCGGTACTGGTGCGCGGCAACGCGCGTCGCCGCGCCGGCGGCCTGGACGTGGACAGCTACGCCGGCTGGAACGCGGCACTGGTGGACCTGAGCCTGCGCATGGCTGGCCTGGGATGGCGCAACGTGCTGTGCGAGACCGCCTTCGTCAGCCGGGCAGGGGAGGCGGTCAGCCGTGATGGCGATCTCGAGGCCCTGGCCGCGCGCTGGCCGGGGTGGGTGCCACGGTTGGCTGACTTCCTCATGCACGATCCGCTGCATGGCCTGCGTGCCGATCTGCAGCAGCGCATGCGGCAGGCGATAATGCCGAAGGAACAGGGTGACCTGTTCGTCTCGTCTTCCGCGCCGGAGCCTCCTGCTTGAATGTTGCCATTGCCGCCATCGTCGTCACCTACCAGAGCGGCAGCACCATCGACGCCTGCCTCTCGCGTCTGCGCCAGGCGCAGGACGTGGCCGAGATCCGGGTGATCGACAATGGCTCGATGGATGGCACGCTGGATATCGTGCAGCGCCATGCCAGCCACGACCCGCGCGTGCGTTTCGTCGGCAATCCGGACAATCCCGGCTTTGCCGCCGCCAACAACCAGGGCGTGGCCGATTCGCACAGTCCATGGCTGGCCTTCATCAACCCGGACCTGATGGTCGAACCGGAGACGTTGGCCGCACTGCGCAGCCGCGCGGAAGGACTGGGCGACTGCCTGCTCGGTGTCGAGCAGGTGGACGAGCAGGGCCATGCCGACGAAGCCGTGCGCCGCCGCGACCCGGATTTCCTGATGATGCTGCGCTCGCCGGGCAAGGGCTCGAAGCTGGCGGTGCCGCGTGACCCGCAGCAGGCGCTGCAGCGGGTGCCGGCGCTGTCCGGTGCGCTGCTGATGATGCCGCGTGCATTGTTCGACTGCATCGGAGGTTGGGACGCCGGCTATCGCCTGCATGCCGAAGACCTGGACCTGTGCCGGCGTGCACGCGAAGCCGGAGCAGTGGTGGCGATCGCCAATGACCTGAAGGTCACCCACGTTCGTGGCGTCTCCAGCCGCTCGCGGCCGTTCTTCGTGGAATGGCACAAGCACAAGGGCCTGTGGCGCTATTTCCAGAAGTTCGAGGCCAGGCAGCGTTCGCTGCCGGTGCGGGTAGCGGTGTGGGGCGCGATCTGGGCGCACGCGCTGATGCTGGTGCCGAAGCTGCTGCGCAAGGCGCTGTAGCGCCGCAAGAGCATCCACGCATGGCGTGGATCTACCAATGTTGTTTCCCGTGAGCTGAGTGTGGCCGCAGGCACCCCGGTTCACCCTGCCGGGCGCATAATCCGCCCCATGCCTATCATCCAGTCCCTGCTCGACACCGACCTGTACAAGTTCACCATGATGCAGGCGGTGCTCCACCAGCACCCCGGCGCCCAGGTGCAGTACCGGTTCAAGTGCCGCACGCCCGGCATCGACCTGGCCCATTACATCGACCAGATCGACGAAGAGATCGACCACCTGTGCAGCCTGCGTTTCAGCGACGCGGAGCTGGACTACATGCGTGGCCTGCGCTTCGTGAAGCCGGACTTCGCCGATTTCCTCGGCCTGTTCCACCTCGACCGCAAGTACATCCAGCTGCGCGCATCGAAGACCGTGCCCGGCGAGATCGAACTGGACATCACCGGGCCCTGGCTGCACACCATCCTGTTCGAAGTGCCGCTGCTGGCGATCATCAACGAAGTCTGGTTCCGCAACACCACCACCGCCGACTTCGCCGAGGGCGAGCGCCGCCTGCAGGCCAAGGCCGCGCTGCTGCGTGATACCCCGGGGTTCGAGCAGTGCCGCATCGCCGACTACGGCAGCCGCCGCCGCTACTCGCGTGACTGGCATGCCCGTCTGCTGCCGCTGCTGCGCGATGCGCTCGGCCCGCAGCTGGTCGGCACCAGCAACGTGCACTTCGCCCGCCTGTACGGCATGACCCCGCACGGCACCATGGCCCATGAGTACCTGCAGGCATTCCAGGCGCTGGGCCCACGCCTGCGCGATTCGCAGGTGGCGGCACTGGAATCGTGGGCACGCGAGTATCGCGGTGATCTCGGAATCGCGCTGTCCGACGTGGTCGGCCTGGATGCGTTCCTGCGCGACTTCGACATGTACTTCTGCAAGCTGTTCGACGGCGTCCGCCATGACTCCGGCGATCCGTTCGACTGGGGCGACCGCATGCTGGCCCACTTCCAGCAGCGCCGGGTGGATGCACGCAGCAAAGTGCTGGTGTTCAGCGATGGGCTCGACGTCGCCAAGGTGATGCGCCTGTACGACTACTTCCGTGGTCGCTGCCAGGTCGCCTTCGGCGTCGGCACCCACCTGACCAATGATCTGGGGCCAACGCCGCTCAACATCGTCATCAAGATGGTCCGCTGCAACGGCCAGCCGGTGGCCAAGCTCAGCGATTCGCCGGGCAAGAGCATGTGCGACGACCCGGGCTACCTGGCCTATCTGCGCCAGGTCTTCGAGCTGCCGCCGGCGTAAACACGTCGGCTTACAGGTAGTCGACCACCACCAGGTAGGCGCCCTGCAGCGGCTGCTGCTTCGAAGCCTGCACGCTGTAACGCTCGGAGAAGGCGATATCGCCGGCGCGCATCGCGCTGGCCGACACCGACAGCTTCTGGCCCTGGCGCTTGCCGTCGCGCAGCGTCGCGGCCTGGCCATCGGCCAGCGCCGTCACGGCCACCGTCGAGCCCTTGGCCGAGGGCGGGCAGGCGGCCAGGCTCAGCTCACCCTGGGACAGGTTCGTCGTGCAGCCCGGCTCGGCGATACGGCCGCTGAAACGGATGCTGCCGCTGCTGGCCTGGGCCAGCGCACTGACGGACATCAGGGCCACACACAGCAGAATGGAGTTCCTCATGACACGTTCTCTGGTTCGGTGTGTCCTAGTTAGCGACAGGTTCGATCCGTCTTTAATAGGACAAATCCGAATCTGCTAGGGCCATCACCAAGAAAGAGTGATGCGCATCAAATAAGGCGATTTCCACCTGAAAAAAGCCTGTTTTCGCGCATGCCGAACGCGCCACGGGAAGCGTCATGCAGGGTCGTTTGTGACCTGATCGCCTTGCCGTCAAATCCCCCACGCCCGCCGGGCTCTCATTCCGCCTACCACGTCACATTTGAGGCGTCAATGAATTGGCGTTCAGAAAAATAATGAGACTTTCATCACAGTTGTGCCTATACTTGCGTCACGGATTCAGGGGAAGGTATGTCCGAGTCCGGCCACAGGTGAGACGCAAGGATGGGTCTTGATAGCCCGGCAGTGCTCCTTGCTTCCTCCTCTACTTCTCATCTCTTCAGTAGGGTTAGGTAAAAGCGAATGCACAAGATCAATATCATCGCCGCTCTGATGCTGGCCGCCGCTCCGCTGGCCGCCAACGCCGCCGACGGCACCATCACCTTCAACGGCAAGGTGACCGACAAGACCTGCACCATCTCGACCCCGGGCGGCAAGGACTTCTCCGTCAACCTGCCGACCGTGTCCAAGAACACCCTGGCTGTCGCCGGTAACGTTGCCGGTCGCACCCCGTTCGCCATCAACCTGACCAAGTGCAGCGCCGGCAACGTCGCGACCTACTTCGAGCCGGGTTCGACCGTTGACTTCAACACCGGCCGCCTGCTGAACCAGGCTTCGGCCAACGCTGCCACCAACGTGCAGCTGCAGCTGCTGGGCTCGAACAACCAGGTCCTGGCGATCAAGGCCGCCGGCGCTGGCCAGCCCCAGACCAACTCGCAGTGGGTCACCGTCGGCACCGACGGCTCGGCCGATCTGAACTACTACGCTGAGTACTACGCCACTGCCGCCGCCACCCCGGGCGACGTCACCAGCAGCGTCAAGTACACGATCATCTACAACTGATCGTAGTCGTACCCGCACTGGCCGGCGTACGCGCCGGCCAGTGCATCGCGGCCCCTGGCCACATACCTCGAGCGTAGTACTTCCGATGAAAGCATTCTTTCCCCGGGCGCTGCTGCTGGCAGCGTTCACGCTGCCCTTCTGCCAGAACGCTCTGGCCGGCGTGGTGGTCAATGGCACGCGAGTGATCTATCCGGCGCAGGCGCGCGAAGTCACCGTGCAGGTCGACAACGTGGGCGATTCGCCGGCGCTGGTGCAGGCCTGGATCGACAGCGGCGACGCCAACCAGACTGCCGATACCAGCGATGCCCCGTTCGTGCTGACGCCGCCGATCGCGCGCGTCGAGCCGGGCCGCAGCCAGGCGCTGCGACTGATTTTCTCCGGCGCGCAGCTGCCGACCGACCGCGAGTCGGTGTTCTGGCTCAACGTGCTGGATGTTCCGCCGTCCCCGGACAACGCCGACAGCGGCGAACAGAATTACCTGCAGGTCGCGTTCCGTTCGCGCCTGAAGCTTTTCTACCGGCCGCAGGGCCTGAAGGGCGTCGCCAACGACGCGCCGGCAGCGCTGCGCTGGACCCGCACGGGCGACCGTCTGCGGGTGGAAAACCCGAGCCCCTTCCACGTCACTCTGGCCGAAGTACATGCCGTGACCGGCAGCAGTGAAAAGGCCGTCGAGGACAAGGGCGCGATGGTCGCGCCGAAGCAGAGCCTGGAGTTCGCCGCACCGGCGGGCACCGACCAGGTCCGCTTCATCACCATCAACGACTACGGCGGCCGGGTGGAACACACCATCCGCCTCGGCAGCACCGGGGGCTGAACGCGCCGCGCCGGCCTTGGGCCTGCGCATCCCGCCACCGCCGCTGTGCGGCGAATTGAAGGAATGTCAGTGTGATCGGAAACAGATTGACATTGTCGATCCATCAGGCGCTTTGCCTGTTGGTTGCTGGCGTGGCCTGCCCAGGATGGGCGCTGGCTGCCCCGGCCAATCTCGGCGAACAGGCGCTGATGGCGCAGAGTGGTGCGGCCAATGCGCGTGCACCGGAATCGGCCCAGTTCAACTCCAGCTTCCTGTCTGGCCAGGCCAAGCAGGTCGATCTGGCGGCCTTCAGCAACGGCAACCCAATGGTGGCCGGCAACTACCGCGTCGACGTCTACGTCAACGGTGCCTGGCAGGGCCGTCGCGATCTGCAGTTCAAGGCCGATGCGCAGGGCCGTGTCGACGCCTGCCTGCCGCTGCCGATGCTGGAAGAAATGGGCGTGGACAGCGAAGCCGTGCTGCTGCAGCAGGATCCGTCCGTGCCGACCGACAAGACCAGCTGCGTGCCGGTCCAGCAGCGCATGGCCAATGCCTATGGTGTCTATGACAGCGGCAACCTGCGCTACGACCTGAGCATCCCGCAGGTGTTCCTGCGCCGTGAGGCACGCGGCTACGTCAACCCGGCGCTGTGGGACCGCGGCATCAATGCCGGCTTCGTCGGCTACAGCTTCAATGCCATCGACAGCGACAGCCGTGTCGAAGGTGGCCAGCGCAACCGCAGTGCCTACCTCGGCCTCAACGCCGGCATGAACCTGGGTGGCTGGCAGTTCCGCCACGATTCGAACCTGACCTGGTCCGAGGGCGATGGCCGCCATTGGCAGAGCATCGCCACCTATGCACAGCGCGGCATCCCGCAGGTGCGCGGCATGCTCACCATCGGTGAGGCCTACACCACCGGTGAACTGTTCGACTCGATCGGTTACCGCGGTGCCAGCCTGGCCAGCGACGACCGCATGCTGCCCGATTCGCTGCGCGGTTACGCGCCGGTCGTGCGCGGCATCGCCGAGACCAACGCACGCATCGAAGTGCGCCAGAACGAGCAGCTGATCTACTCCTCCACCGTGTCGCCGGGCAGCTTCGTCATCGACGACCTGTACCCGACCGGCTACGGCGGCGACCTGGAAGTGAGCGTGATCGAGGCCGATGGCCGCCGCCGCGAATTCAAGGTTCCGTTCGGTTCGGTGCCGCAGATGCTGCGCGAAGGCGTGTCGCGTTACTCGCTGACCGCCGGCCAGGTGCGCAACAAGCTGCTGGCCGATGAGCCGTGGCTGGTGCAGGGCACCTACCAGCGCGGTATCGGCAACCAGCTGACGCTGTACGGCGGCAGTGCACTGAGCGACGGCTACCTGTCGCTGCTGTACGGCGTCGGCCTGTCCACGCCGGTTGGCGCGTTCGCCGCCGACGTCACCCACGCACGTACGACGTTCGACCACTACGGCAACCACACCGGTGCCAGCGTGCGCTTGAGCTACAGCAACATGATCGGCGAGACCGGGACCAACCTGACCCTGGCCGCCTACCGTTATTCGACCGAAGGCTTCTACAGCCTGCAGGACGCGCTGTATGGCCGTGATTCGGACAAGCGCGGCATCGATCCGACCACCCGTGGCCGTCAGCGCAGCCAGTTCCAGGTAACGCTGAACCAGCCGCTGGGCCGTCGCGGCGGCGCGCTGTACGTGACCGGCTCGGTGCGTGACTTCTACGACCGCCCCGGCACCTCCAAGCAGTATCAGGTGGGCTACAACAACGCCTGGCGTTCGGTGAACTACGGCTTCTCGGCGCTGCGCACCGAAGAGGGCGTGCTCGGCCGTTCCGATACCCAGTACCTGCTGTCGATGAGCGTGCCGCTGGGTCGTGGTTCGCACCCGGTGTCGTTCAGCGCCGACCTCGGCGTGCGCGAGCGCGGTGGCTACGACAACAGCCGCGTTGGCATCACCGGTTCGACCGGCATCGACAACAACTTCAGCTACGGTGTGGCGCTGTCCGACTCCCGCGAAGGTGGCACCACCGCGGTGGGCAGTGCGGAATACCGCAGCCGCTACAGCGCGTTGAACGCGACCTACAGCCACTCGCGCGATTTCCGCCAGGCGTCGGTCGGTGCCAACGGCAGCGTGGTGGTGCATCCGGGCGGCTTCACCTTCACCCCGCAGCGTGGCGACACCATGGTGCTGGTCGAAGCGCCGGGCGCACGCGATGCGATCGTCAGCAACGCCCCGGGCCTGCGCGTCGACGGCCGCGGCTACGCGGTGGTCCCGTACGTGTCGCCGTACCGCCTCAATACCGTCACCCTCGATCCGCAGGGCATGGCCCACGACGTCGAGCTGGAAAGCACCAGCCAGTCGATCGCGCCGTTCGCCGGTGCCATCAGCTACCTGCGCTTCGATACCCGCAAGGGCAACGCGCTGCTGATCCAGGTGCGCAACACCGATGGCCGCACCATGCCGTTCGGTGCGCAGGTCAAGGACGAGCAGGGCCAGCCGGTGGGCATGGTCAGCCAGGGCGGCCGCCTGTACGTGCGCAGTGACAAGAACCAGGGCAGCCTGCTGGTGGAGTGGGGCGCCGGCGCCGACCAGCGCTGCACCGTCGATTACCAGGTTCCGGCAGGCGCCGATGCGTCCAAGACCGGCTTCATCCCGCTGGAGGCAGCATGCCGATGATTTCTTCCCGTGGCCGCAAGGCGCTGGCCGCGATGGCCATGCTCGGTGGCGTCGCCTTCGCCAGTCCGGCGTTCGCCAGTTGCTACATCACCCAATCCGGCTTCGTTGCGCAGGATGTTCAGATGGATATGGGGCAGATCGTGATCCTGCCCAATCTCGCTGTGGGTGGAGTGATCAAAGAGTTGATCGTGACCATCAATCAGCGGAACAGTATCGCCCGCTGTGATGGCTGGGGCGGCAATGCCAGTGGCCGCTTCGTCAATGCTGCACAGCAGACGCCGGTTCCGGGGTTCAGCAACGTTTATGCCACCGATGTGGCTGGGGTGGGTATTCGCGTCTATCGCGATTCTGGGGATATCCAGACCTACTACCCACATACTCTCAATTTGCGCGGCCCTGCCAATATATCGCTCAATGGCGGTCGCTTCCGTGTCGAGCTGATCAAGACCGCGGCGCAGACCGGCTCCGGCATCATTGCGCCGAATGGCCGGTTCACCACCTACTACTACGACGGCGATGGTACTGGCCGCCCGGTATTGACCTCGACCTTCAGGGGCTCGGGCACCACCGTGGTCAGCCCGACCTGCGAAGTGCAGGCGGGCAGTCGCAACATTGCCGTCGATTTCGGTAGCGTGCCCAACACCACGTTCACCGGTGTCGGTTCCAAGGCTGTAGATCGCGATTTCGAGATCCGCCTGAACTGCCAGGGCAGCAACGTTGCTGCCTACCAGAGCAAGATCGGCATCCGCCTCGACGCCGACCAGGACAGCTCGAACATGCCGGGCGTGCTGAAGCTCAGCGCGGCCACCAACAGTGCCACCCGCATCGGCATCCAGATGGTCCAGCGTGATGGCAGCACCGAGCGCGAAGTGCGTTTCGGCCAGACCGTCAACGTCGGTACCACCACGCCCGGCACCAGCACGATGACCTTGCCGCTGCGTGCGCGTTACGTGCAGACCCAGGCCGGCACGGTGGGTGCAGGTGTCGCAAACGGCCAGGCCACCTTCACCATCCAGTACGAGTAAGGCGGCCGCAGGCCGCGCCACTGCTGCGTTCCACCGCAACGTCGCCCGTTCCACGGGCGGCGTTGACTGCGTCTTGATCTTCCAACGATGAAGATCAATGCCACGACGCGCGTACCATCATTCGAATGTGATGTACGTCGCGATTTTGGAGTTTCCTCATGAGGTGACCGTCTCCTGCCTGCGGGTGTTGGACGGGAACGCCGAAAGGATCCAGACGTGGCTACAGCTCCTGGCATTCCCTCGCGCCGGCCTTTCGGAGCGCTGCGATGAAGGTCCTGTCGGTGTTCGGCACGCGACCGGAAGCGATCAAGATGGGGCCGCTGGTAAGGGCCTTGGCGGAGGCTGCGGACATCGAATCGGTGGTCTGCATCACCGGCCAGCACCGGGCGATGCTGGACCAGGTGATGTCGCTGTTCGCGATCACCGCCGACCATGACCTCGATGTCATGGTGCCCAACCAGACGCTCAATGGCCTGTGTTCCAAGCTGTTCGAACGGCTTGACGCGCTCTACACGCAGGTTCGCCCGGACCGGGTACTGGTGCACGGCGATACCACCACGGCGATGACCGCCGCACTGGCCGCGTTCCACCACCGCATTCCGATCGGTCACGTCGAGGCCGGCCTGCGCACCGGCGACATCAACCGGCCGTGGCCGGAGGAAATGAACCGGCGGGTGATCGATGTGGTCGGCCACCAGCTGTACGCGCCCACGCCCAGCTCGCGCGCCAACCTGGCCGGTGAACACCTGGGCGGGCAGATCCTGGTCACCGGCAATACCGTCATCGATGCCCTGCAGCAGACCGTAGAGCGGCGGGATGCCGACCCGGCGCTGCGTGCGCGGGCTGACGAACCCTTCCACATGCTTGACCCCGATCGTCGCCTGCTGCTGGTCACCGGCCATCGCCGCGAGAGTTTCGGCCAGGGCTTCGAGGACATCTGCCGTGCGCTGGCCGAACTGGCGCGGCGGCCGGACCTGCAGGTGCTGTACCCGGTGCATCTCAACCCGAACGTGCAGGGCCCGGTCAACGCCCACCTCGGCCATCTCGACAACGTGCACCTGGTGCCGCCGCAGGACTACCTGCGCTTCGTGCGCCTGATGCAGCGCGCCGACGTCATCCTCACCGACTCCGGTGGCGTGCAGGAAGAAGCGCCTGCGCTGGCCAAGCCCGTGCTGGTCATGCGCGACGTCACCGAACGCCCGGAGGCGGTCGAGGCCGGAGTGGTGACGCTGGTCGGCACCAGGCCCTCGCGCATTGTCGAGGCGGTCAACGCGGCACTGGCACAACCACCGCACCCGACCCGCTTCGATCCCGACGCCAGCCCCTACGGCGATGGCCGTGCCAGCGCGCGCATCGTCGCCGCCCTGCGTGGCACGCCCCTTCCCGAATTCTCGCCCGGCCTCCGCAACAGCGGTGCCGCCCACTCCCATCCACGCGAAGTGACGCCATGACCCAGACCGGCCGCTCTCCCCTGTTTGCATCCGCCGCCGCGTTCGTCCTGTCGGGCGTGGTTGCCAGTGCCCATGCCGCCGACAGCGTCGCCGGCCAATTCGCCGAATGGAGCGGCGACAGCACGGTCAACCGGCAGATGACCCTGCGTGAACTCGGTTTCCGCCAACCGCTGGTGCTCAGCGGGCAGGAGAGCCAGCGCGAGGTCTACCTGCCGGTGCCGGCCGGCGTCGCCACCCGCGATGCGCAGCTGCAGCTGGACGGGCGCTATGTGCGCGGCCACGCCGGGCGCACTTCCGGCCTGTGGTCGGTCGATGGCGATCCAATCGCCGCGCGCTCGATCACCGATGCGCAGGGCGACGCCAGCCAGCTGCTGGCCATTGATGGCGAACCTCGCCAGAACGGCTTCGTGCGGGTCGGCGTCGGCTGGTGGTCGATCGTCTCCGACTACCAATGTGCCGACCAGAGCGCGCCGGCCAACGTGTTGCGGCTGTCGCCGGACTCGCGTTTCAGCTACCGCTTCGACGGCCGCGCCGTGGATACCGTGGCCAAGGCCTGGGGCGCGCTGCCACCGCAGGTGCGGCTGCTGGTGGATGGCAAGGCGCTGCAGGCGCCGGCCTACGACGCCGCCTGGCGCATCGGTACCGCGTTGCAGGGCGGTGGCAAGCAGGTGCAGGTGGTGGCGCTGCCCAAGGTCGGTGACAGTGTCGACCTGACCGGCATCAGCATTCCGGCCAGCCTGCAGGGCGTGCCGGCCTACGCTGCGCTGGCGAGGGGCGAGCGTGCGCATGCGATCAAGGACCTGGCCGAAGTGGGGGCGCTGCTGTCGTTGCGTGACAGTGGGCCCTTGGCCGCTGACGTGATGATCGGCAGCGATGCGTTGCGGACCGGCGTACGCGCGGCACTGGACGCGCTGGCCGTGCAGGTTGCCGCTACGGGTGCCGATGCGGGCACTGCCTTCGCCGCATGGCGCGGTACCGATATGGGTGGCCTGGAAAAGCCCGCGGCCAACGCCTCGGTCAGCGTGGTCGCTGTTGCCGGGCGCCCGACGCTGGTGGTCGACCCGGCGGCGGCAGGCAAGGTCGCCGGGTTGTTTGCCGAACAGTGGCGCAGCTACGCGCTGGGCCGCAGCCTGCAGGTCAGCCAAGCGGGAGCGCCGAAGCTCGACGGTGACCAGGTGCTGTTGAGCCGGCTCGGCAACATCGCCGGTACGATGGATGTCGTCACCCGCGTCGACCGCAGCGCGAGTTTCGACCTCGGCGCGCTGTCGGCCGATGGGCGCCTGCCCGAGGAAGTGGTGATCGATGTCTCGGCGGCGCCCAACGCCGCCGGGCAGGGCGCGGTGGCCACGATCCATTTCAACGATTACCTGCTGGGCGGCAAGGTGTTGTCGGCCAATGGCCAGCCGCAACGGCTGGTGGCCAAGGTGCCGGCCTACGCGCTGTCGGCGCGCAACGAGATCCGCGTCAGCTTCCTGCGCCAGCCGGCACGACCTTATTGCCACGATCCCGCCACCGCCTATCCGGTCTCGATCCTGCCCAGCAGCCACCTGACCCTGGCCAAGCGGTCGCTGGGCAGTGATTTCGTCGGCGCCAGCAGTCAGCTGTCGCGCGGCAACCAGGTGTTCGTGCCGGCCACGTGGCTGCAGGATGCACCGGCATCGCTGCGCAAGGTGATTGCGGTGGCCAGTGCAGTGGGTGCCTCGCTGGAGGCGTCGGAACTGAAGGTGGTCGATGCCGGTGCGGCGGTCAGCCCGGGCGCACCGTGGCTGGCATTCGGTGTGGCGCCATCGGGTGTCGGTGTGGCCGGCCTGAAGGATGGGCACCTGCTGATCGGCGGGAAGCCGCAGCCGCTGCTGGATGTCAGCGGGTTGGATCGTGCCGCGGTGGTGCAGGTCGGCACCTCCGGCGGCCAGCTCGGCGTGCTGTACAGCGACCTGGGCGCACAGGGACCGTCATTCGGCGCACCGTTCCGGCTGCTGCGCGGTGATCTCGCCGTGCTCGACGGCAGTGATGCCGTGCGCGAATTCGACCGCCAGGATCCCTATGGCACGCGTATCGCGCAGGACGGCAATCCGCAATCGAAGTGGGAACGGCACATGGTCTGGTTGCTGCTGCTGGTCGGCGTGATCGTGTTCGCGCTGCTGGCCGCCCGCGTTACCCAGGTGCGCCGCCGCAAGTCCGCCAACACAGGGCACTGATCCACCGTGGACGGTCTGTTCTGGAACATCCAGCTGGCCAACTACTACGCTGCCCTGGAAACCACGGCGGCGGCGGTGGCCGTGCTGATCCTGATCTCCAGCCTCGATGACCTGTTCATCGATGTCTGGTATTGGGTGCGCGAGAGCTGGCGGGCGCTCACCATCAAGCGTCGCGAGGCGTACCGGCCACTGACCCAGGAAGACCTGCTGCAGCGGCCGCAACAGCCGCTGGCGATCATGGTGCCGGCGTGGATGGAGTACGACGTCATCGCGCAGATGGTGGAGAACATGATCAACGTACTCGACTACCGCGAGTACGTCGTGTTCGTCGGCACCTATCCCAATGACCAGCAGACCATCGACGAAGTGGAGCGCATGCGCCGCCGCTACAAGCGCCTGCGCCGCGTGGAAGTGCCGCATGACGGGCCGACCAGCAAGGCCGACTGCCTGAACTGGCTGATCCTGGCCATCTTCGATTACGAGAAGCGCCACGACATCGAGTTCGCCGGGGTGATCCTGCACGACAGCGAGGACGTGCTGCACCCGATGGAACTGCGCTTCTACAACTACCTGCTGCCGCGCAAGGACATGATCCAGTTGCCGGTCACCTCGCTGGACCGCGAGTGGTACGAACTGGTGGCCGGCGTCTACATGGACGAGTTCGCCGAATGGCATGCCAAGGATCTGGTGGTGCGCGAAAGTGTTTCCGGCATGGTGCCGTCGGCCGGTGTCGGTACCTGCTTCTCGCGGCGCGCGCTGCTGGCGTTGAGCGCGCAGACCGACAACCAGCCCTTCAACACCGACAGCCTCACCGAGGACTACGACGTCGGTGCGCGGCTGGCGGCGATGGGGATGCAGTCGATCTTCGCCCGCTTCCCGGTGCAGTTCCGCGTGCGTCGCCCGTCCTGGTTCGGCTGGGGCCCGGTACGCGAGCGCACCCAGCAGATGGCGCTGTGCGTGCGCGAGTACTTCCCCGACAACTTCCGCGCATCGTACCGGCAGAAGGCGCGGTGGGTGCTGGGCATCGGCCTGCAGAGCTGGGAGTCGCTGGGCTGGCGCGGCTCGCTGGCCACCAAGTACCTGCTGGCGCGCGACCGCAAGGGCATCATCACCTCGTTCGTCAGCATCATCGCCTACGTCATCTTCCTGCAGCTGCTGCTGTTCTGGCTGTTGAAGATGACCGGGCTGTGGACGATGCAGTTTCCCAGCGTGTTCCAGGCCGGTACCTGGCAGATGAACGTGGCGCTGCTGACCACGGCGGCGCTGGCCACTCGCGTCGTGCAGCGCTTCTACTTCGTCAACCGGCTGTATGGCTGGGAGCATGCGCTGATGTCGATCCCTCGCATGGTGGTCGGCAACATGATCAATTTCATGGCCACCGCACGCGCGTGGAAGGTGTTCCTGGCCTACCTGCTGTTCGGCAAGCGCATGGTCTGGGACAAGACCATGCACGACTTCCCGGATGCGGCGCAGCTGGTGCAGACCCGCAAGCAGCTCGGTGAGCTGTTGACCACCTGGCAGGCGGTGGAACCCGAACGCCTGCAGCAGGCGCTGGATCAGCAGCAGGCAGGCCGCCAGCAGCCGTTGGGCCGCATCCTGCTCACCCAGGGCTGGCTGGATGATGAAACGCTGGCCGAGGCGATCGCCTTCCAGGGCGACCTGCCACGCGCGGTCATCGACGTGGACTACCTGCGCGCCTGCCAGTTCCCGGTCAGTGCCGATGCCTGCGTGCAATGGCGCATGCTGCCGCTGCCACCGCGCCAGCAAGGCACCCTGCGGCTGGCCGTCGCCAGCCCATTGCCCGAAGAGGCGTTGGCGCTGCTGAAGCAGGAAACCCGCAGTGAGCACGTCGAACAGAGCATCGCCCGCGAAAGCGAAATCAACGCGGGCCTGCGCCTGATCGGCGGCGACCGGCAGTGGCACCTGGACAACGTGCCGCTGCTGGGCGACCTGCTGGTGGAGATGCGCTTGATCGACCACGCGCGGTTCGAGATCGCACTGGATGACTACATGCCGCAGCGCGACGGCCGCATCGGCGATTACCTGGTCAAGCAGGGCATCACCACCGAGGAGGCCGTGGCCCAGGCCATGCAGGAGCAGCGTCGACGTGCGGCCGCGCTGCAGTCACCGCCTCCCGGAGCCTTGCCGGCATGAAGACCACGCTGCTGTCCACCGTCATTGCTGTCGCGCTGGCTACAGCCACCGCACCGGTACTGGCACAGGCCGATGCGCCGCTGCCATTGTCCGGTGCGGCCTACCGCATCGCCGAGCAGGCGTTTGCCGCCTATGAACGGGGCGACTACCGAGCGGCGTACCAGCAGTCCACTGAAGCGATCCGGCTGCGCCCGGATGTGGTGCGGCTGCGCCTGCTGCAGATCTATGCGCTGCAGAAGCTCGGTCGTGGCGCAGAAGCGCAGCAGCAGGCGCGGCGTGCGCTGGACGCGGGGATGAAAGATCCGGCCTTGCCGGCGCTGGCGGCTGCCACCGCTGCACGTAGCGCGGCAACCGGAGGCGAAGGTGCGCGCACGACATCCCCATCGCGTCCGGTCGGCAGCGCCGCAGACCGCAGCAGGCAGCAGGCCTACGCGCTGGCCACCGAGGCGTACGCGGCCTATGACGCCGGGCGGATGGGAGAGGCGGCCAGCAAGGCCGAGCAGGCGTTCCGACAGCAGCCGAAACAGGGCGCATGGGCCCTGCTGTGGGTGGCGGCACTGGAGGCACAGCAACAGCCCGAACAGGCCGACGCCGCCATCAGCACCGCGCTGCGGTTGGGCGCACCGAATGTCGAGGCGCTACGCGCGCGGCGCGTGGCACTGGACCGCCAACGCGCCCTGCGGCAGGCCCAGCAGGCCTATCAATCGCTGTCCGCAGGTGAGGATGCCGCCGCCATTGAGCAGGCGCACGCCGCCGTGGACCTGGCCCCCGACGTGGCTTCATACCGGCTGCTATTGATGACCGCACAGCTGCAGGGCGATCAGCTGGCCGACGCTGAGCACAGTGCTGATCAGGCGTTGCAGGCCGACGGCCAGGATCTCAATGCACGGGTGATGCGCGGCTACCTGCGCCAGCGCCAGGGCAGTTCACTGCGGGCCAATGAGGATTTCGATGCGGCACTCGCCACGCCCGGGTCATCCATGCAGCAGCGCAACGTGCGTCTGCTGGCGGTGGATGCAGCGCTGGCCGCAGGTGATCGGATACGCGCAGCTGCACTGCTGGCACCGTTGCAGGCGGCGGTACTGCCAGCTGAAGGCGATGCACGGACACGGCAGCTTCTGCAGCAGGGCATCGAGCAACGCAGCCGGGCGATCCGCTCCAGTCGCGAGCTTCCGCGTATGAGCGCGCAGACCTATCCGGTGCCGTTCCAGCACTGCCAGTCGGGCGACACAGGCAATGTCTGCGAGTTGATGCCGGCCGACCTGCAGGGCGACGGCGGTGCCGCACAGCGTGCCTATGCTGCCTACGCGCGCCAGGATTACACCGATGCCATCGGTGAGGCACGGCAGGCCGTGCAACTCGCACCGGACGACGCGAACCTGCAAGCCCTGCTGACCACCACGCTGGCAGCGGGCAACCGCGCACAGCAGGACGAAGCACGGCAGCGCCTGGATGCGGCACTGGCACAGCGTCCTGACGATGCGGAGGCGCTGATGCAGCGCGGCTACCTCAACCAGAAGGCGCACGAACCTGCGCAGGCACTGGCCGACTTCCGTGCCGCCGAGGCCACCGGCAAGGCACCGAAAAGCGTGGTGCTGGACCAGGCCTACGCCAGCGCAGCCAACGGCGATCATCCACAGGCGGTGTCACTGCTGCGTAGCGCCATCGACCGCGCCGACGTCGGTGAGCTGCCGCTGGATGAGCATCAGCGCTACAACGTGCGCAATGCCATCGCCAACTATTCACGCGAGTGGGGCGTGGTCGCCTCGGCGGGTTTCCGGGGTGCGCGCCAGGCCGCAACCAATGTCGGCGGTGCGGCGATCAGTACGCCCGGCGATTCGGTGTTCAGTACGCTGGAAGCGTTCTGGCGGCCACCAGCGTTCAATGACCAGCATGGCACGCTGGAGCTCTACGCACGCCTGCTCAACACGCTGTACGACGAGGGTGGCACCTACGAGTCGATCCGTGCGGTGGATCCGTGCACCGGCGAATCAACGCCGGATGCGCGTGCACGCGCCGAGCGCCTCAGTCATTCGCGCTCCACCACCGGCTGGCCGTCCACCATCGCCTCGTTCGGCCTGCGCTACGCGTTTGGCCAGACCGGTCTGAGCGCCGGCATCGAGCGCCGCCAGTTCCTCGGCAGCGCAACCCGCCAGGGTGAGGTCTACCCCGCATCGGCGGCCGTGCAGTGCCGCCTGCAGCTGGCACTGAACCGGCCACTGGAAGCCAGCACGCTGGCGCGCTACCGCTTGGCCAGCGGTTCCGGCGGCTGGATGTCCTACCTGACCTACGGCTATTACCACGGCACCGATCTGCGCACCGATGTGAACCAGTGGTGGATGGTCAGTGGCTATGCGCAGGGGGGATATACCTGGGACGACAACGGTGCCACCTTCACCCTCGACGCGCTCGATGCCAACGGCACGCCGGTGCGGCGGATCGGCGACGCCAACGGGCGCCTGCATCGCGAACAGTGGTTCGCTGCCGGTGAACTGCGCGCCGGGCGCAGCTTCCGTTTCGGTGCCGGGCAGACGCACTGGGTGGTGACACCCTATGTCGTGGTTGGCGCCGATTGGCTGGACCAGCGCTCGCGCGTGCGTGACATCCGTTATCCGCCGTTCCCGGCGCAGTCGTTCGCGCTCAACGATACACAGCGCAGCTGGTCACTTGGCGCAGGGCCAGGCGTGGGCGTGCGTTACTGGTTCCGCGAGGACCACTACAACACGCCGCGTTCCTACCTGGACCTGACCGTGCAGTACCGCATCGCCATCGGCGGCGGTGATACGCAGCGTGCCAAGGGCCTGTTCGCCACCGCCATCCTCTACTACTGAGGCAGGCCCCAGCGTCGCCGCAGCGCTGCGGCCTGCGGTGTGTCCTGGGTCAGCCATGGCTCCAATGCATAGACCAGCACGTGCTGTGCGCCGCTGTCGCGTGCCCATGCCAACTGCCGCTGGATGCGTGCGGCATCGGCCGTTTCGCCCTTGAATCCGCTGCCGTCGGCGGGGCCGCCGGGCAGTTCGCGGAACAGTTCAACGATCGCATCGAAACCGATGCCGTTGGCATGGAGATGATCGAGCAGCGGTTGCAGCTGCTGCACGTTGCCGGCGCCGGCCACCCCCACGCCGTCCTGCACCATGGGCCGCAGCGCGGTCTGTGCCAACACCGCCTGCCACAGCGTGACCAGGTTGCCATCGGTCTGCAGGCGGCTGAAGTAGCAGGACATCGCGCAGTCGCCACCGCGTGCGCTGGCGGCCTGCACCAGCCCGTGCAGCCACTGCGCCAGCCATTGCTGGCGGGCCGGATCGGCCCAGTGGTACTGCTCCAGCTCGTAGGGCAGGTACCAGCCCCCGAAGGCCGGCTGCTGCGCCCAGGGTGCCTGTGCCAACCAGCTGCGTGCGTGCGCCAGGCTCTCGGCCAGGAAGGCCTGCAGCGTTGCGTCGTCTGCGCCGATGGCCTGCCACCAGCGCTGCTGGAAGGGCAGGCCGACGCGGATGCGGATGTCGTTCTCGCTGGCAGCGGTGAACAGCTGCTGCAGGCTGCCGTCGGGCAATGACCAGTCGCCGTCACTGCCACCGACGATGCCGGTCCATTGCAGCACCAGCTGCCTGCAGCCCAGCGTACGTGCAAGCTTCAAGGATCGCTGACAGTCGGCCAGGCCCCACTGCAGGTGGCTGCGCCAGGGCTGCAGGAAGGTGCCATCCACCTGCACCGGCAGCGAGCAGCCGGGCAGGGTGGCGAGCGTACCGGCCAATGGCGCCAGCACTGCCGCACGCAGCAGCCAGCGGCGCAACGGCGAGGACGGATCAGCAGGAAGGACTGGCGGTGGCATGCCCGCATCATCCCAAAGCACCGTGCGCGGCAGGTGAACCAGCGCCCGGTAGCGCCGGCCGCTGGCCGGCATCACCAACCGCTTATTCCAACGCGTAGCGCAGGGTGAACAGCACCGCCACCAGCCACACCGCCGGATGCACTTCGCGCCAGCGGCCGGTACCAGCCTTCAGCGCGGCGTAGGCGATGAAGCCAAACGCCAGGCCATTGGCGATGGAGTAGGTGAACGGCATCGCCAGCGCGCACAGTGCCGCCGGCACCGATTCGGTCAGGTCGCTCCAGTCCACTTCCACCAGTTCGCGCAGCATCAGGCCAGCCACGAACAGCAAGGCGGGTGCGGTGGCATAGCTGGGCACCATCGCCGCCAATGGCGAGAACAGCAGCGCGGCCAGGAACAGCGCCGACACCACCAGCGCGGTCAGGCCGGTACGGCCGCCCACCTGCACGCCCGAGGCGCTTTCAGCGAAGGCAGTGGTGCTGCTGGTGCCCAGCATCGAACCCGCCACGATGGCGGTGCTGTCGGCCAGCAGGGCGCGGCCGAAACGCTTCTGCGCGCCCGGCAGCTTCAGCAGGCCGGCGCGACCGACCACGCCATACAGGGTGCCGGTGGCATCGAACACTTCCACCAGCACGAAGACCAGCACCACCTGCAGCAGCACCGCGATCGGCGCACCGCCGTCGTGGTGCAGCAGGCCCGGCAGGTCCAGCTGCAGGAAGGTCGGTGCCAGGCTCGGCGGCAGCGAGACCAGGCCCTGGTACTGCACGTCGCCCAGTGCCCAGCCGGCGCCGGTTACCGCCAGGATGCCGATCAGGATCGCACCGCGGATGCGGCGCGCTTCCAGCACCGCGATCAGCAGGAAACCCGCCAGCGCCAGCAGCGGCGGCGCGGTGTTCAACGGGCCCAGCGCCACCAGCGTGTCTTCATTGCCGACGATCACGCCGGACTTCTGCAGCGCGATGATCGCCAGGAACAGGCCGATGCCGGCCACGATGGCCGAGCGCAGCGACGAAGGAATGCCCGACACCAGCCATGCACGCACGCCAGTCAGCGACAGCACCAGGAACACCAGGCCGGAGATGAACACCGCGCCCAGTGCCTGCTGCCACGGCAGGCCGGCAGCGCCGACCACGGTGAAGGCGAAGAACGCGTTCAGGCCCATGCCAGGCGCCATGCCGACCGGGAAGTTGGCGGCCAGCGCCATCACCGCCGAACCCAGTGCAGCAGCCAGGCAGGTGGCCACGAACACCGCGCCCGCATCCATGCCGGTGGTGCCGAGAATCTCGGGATTGACGAAGACGATGTAGGACATCGTCAGGAAGGTGGTGACACCGGCCAGCAGCTCGGTGCGCACGGTGGTGCCGTGCTGCTGCAGCTGGAACAGGCGCTCGAACAGGGACATGGGGTCGCTCATGGGTAGATGCCGGCCGCTGGCCGGCATGCATGGTCGGTACACATTGCAAAAGGAGAAAGGCCGCGCGAGCGCGGCCTTTCCTGTTGCCTTACTTCAGCGCCTTGAAGCGCAGGCGCTTCGGCGCAGCGTCATCGCCCATGCGGCGGCGCTTGTCTTCTTCGTACTCGCGGTAGTTGCCCTGGAAGAACTCCACGTGCGAGTCGCCTTCGAACGCCAGGATGTGGGTCGCGATGCGATCCAGGAACCAGCGGTCATGCGAAATGACGAAGGTGTTGCCCGGGAACTCCAGCAGCGCATCTTCCAGCGCACGCAGGGTTTCGATGTCCAGGTCGTTGGACGGTTCGTCGAGCAGCAGCACGTTGCCACCCTGCAGCAGGGTCTTGGCCATGTGCAGGCGGCCACGCTCACCACCGGACAGCGAACCGACCATCTTCTGCTGGTCCTGGCCCTTGAAGTTGAAGCGGCCGATGTAGGCGCGCGACTGGATCTCGATGCCGTTGATGTTGAGGATGTCTAGGCCGCCAGCGATTTCCTGGAAGACGTTGTGGTTGCCTTCCAGCGCGTCGCGGCTCTGGTCCACGTAGGACAGCTTCACGGTCGGGCCGACCACGATCTCGCCGGTATCCGGCTTTTCCTGGCCGGTGATCATCTTGAACAGGGTCGACTTACCGGCACCGTTCGGGCCGATGATGCCGACGATGGCGCCGGCCGGCACCAGGAAGTTCAGGTTGTCGAACAGCAGGCGGTCGCCGAACTTCTTCGAGACGTTCTTGAACTCCATCACCGCGTTGCCCAGGCGCTCGCCCGGCGGGATGAAGATTTCATTGGTCTCGTTGCGCTTCTGGTAATCGACCGACTGCAGCTCTTCCAGGCGGGCCAGACGGGCCTTGCCCTTGGTGCGGCCGCCCTTGGCGTTCTGGCGCGACCACTCCAGTTCCTTCTGGATCGCCTTCTGGCGGGCCTTTTCCTGGTTGTCTTCCTGCTTCAGGCGCTCATCCTTCTGGGTCAGCCAGTCGGTGTAGTTGCCCTTCCACGGAATGCCGCGGCCGCGGTCCAGTTCCAGGATCCACTCGGCGGCGTTGTCCAGGAAGTAGCGATCATGGGTGACCGCCACCACGGTGCCGGTGTAGCGCGCCAGGAACTGTTCCAGCCATTCCACCGACTCGGCGTCGAGGTGGTTGGTCGGTTCGTCGAGCAGCAGCATGTCCGGCTTCTGCAGCAGCAGGCGGCACAGCGCCACGCGGCGCTTCTCACCACCGGACAGCTTGCCGACGATGGCATCCCACGGCGGCAGGCGCAGCGCATCGGCGGCCACGTCCAGCTGGTTTTCCAGGGTGTGCGCGTCGCCAGCGGCCAGGATCGCCTCCAGGCGTTCCTGCTCCTTGGCCAGCGCATCGAAGTCGGCACCTTCCTCGGCGTAGGCCAGGTACACCGCGTCCAGCGCGGCCTGGGCCTGCAGCACTTCGCCCACGCCTTCCTCGACCGCTTCACGCACGGTCTTGGTCGGGTCCAGCTCCGGTTCCTGCGCCAGGTAGCCGACCTTGATGCCCGGCTGCGGGCGGGCTTCGCCCTCGAAATCGGTGTCCACGCCGGCCATGATCTTCAGCACGGTGGACTTGCCGGCGCCGTTCAGGCCCAGCAGGCCGATCTTCGCGCCCGGGAAGAAGGACAGCGAGATGTCCTTGATGATCTGCCGCTTGGGCGGGACCACCTTGGACACGCGGTTCATGGTGTAGATGTATTGCGAGGACATGCGGTCTCCGTAGGCGCGGCCCTGCACCCGACCCGTCACGGGAACATCCCGTTGCGGCAGCGGGCACAGACTGAAATGGAATACCGCCAATTATAGCCGGAACCGGTTCCGGGCCGCGCCTGGAAGGGGCTGCCGGGCTGGCCGCGGCCTGAATACCTCGTCACAGTCCTGCAGCGGGAAGCGTTTCCAGCCGGAAACGGTTCAGATCGGGTGCGCAATATGGGTTCACCACCCATCCATGCAGAGGTCTGACATGCGCATCAATCGAGTAATGGCCGGCGCCGTGGCCTCTGTGCTGGCGCTCGGCGCCGTGGCCCCGGCCTTCGCCGACAACGACCATCGCCGCGACCATGATCGCCGCGAGTGGCGCGAGGACCGCCGCGAGTGGCGCCAGGATCGCCGTGACTGGGAGCGCGACCGCCGCGAGGCCCGGCGCGACTACCGCCAGGATCGCCGCGAGTGGCACCGCGACCATGACCGCTATTACCGCCCGGCACCGCCGCGTGTGGTGTACCGCCCGGCCTATGGCCCGGGCTACGGCTGGAAGGTCGGCCATCGCTACCGCGACTACTACCGTGGCCCGGTCTACGTGGTGAACGACTACCCGCGCTACCACCTGCGCCGCCCGCCCTATGGCCACCAGTGGATCCGCGATGACCGCGGCAACATGCTGCTGGTTGCCATCGCCACCGGTGTGATCGCCCAGTACGTGCTCAGCAGCCGCTGAGGATCGCAGTCGGGGTCGGATCCCTTTGCAGCGCAAAGGGCTCTGCCCCCGCAACGCCACTCGAAACCATACGGGGCCGGATTCCTTCGGGGATGCCGGCCCCGTCCGTTTCGGCCCCGGCAGGCCCGGTGCGGGGCTACAATCGGGGGCTGAGCCGTACCCCTTTTCCCTGCCTGCTGGAGTACCCGATGTTCCCGCGTGACGTCCGCATCGAATCCTACGATCCCGAACTGGCCAAGGCCATCGCCGCTGAAACCCAGCGCCAGGAAGACCACGTCGAGCTGATCGCCAGCGAGAACTACACCAGCCCGGCGGTGATGGAAGCCCAGGGCAGCCAGCTGACCAACAAGTACGCCGAAGGCTACCCGGGCAAGCGCTACTACGGTGGCTGCGAATACGTGGACATCGCCGAGCAGCTGGCGATCGACCGCCTCAAGCAGCTGTTCGGCGCCGACTACGCCAACGTGCAGCCGCACAGCGGCTCGCAGGCCAACCAGGCCGTGTACTTCGCCCTGCTGCAGCCGGGTGACACCATCCTCGGCATGAGCCTGGCCCACGGCGGCCACCTCACCCACGGTGCCAAGGTCAATGCCTCGGGCAAGCTGTTCAACGCCGTGCAGTACGGTGTGAACGACCAGGGCCTGATCGATTACGACGAAGTCGAGCGCCTGGCCCTGGAGCACAAGCCGAAGATGGTCGTGGCCGGCTTCTCGGCCTACTCGCAGGTGATCGACTGGGCGCGCTTCCGCGCCATCGCCGACAAGGTCGGTGCCTACCTGTTCGTCGACATGGCCCACGTCGCCGGTCTGGTCGCCGCAGGCGTCTACCCGAGCCCGCTGGAACACGCGCACGTGGTCACCTCGACCACCCACAAGACCCTGCGCGGTCCGCGCGGCGGCATCATCGTCGCCAAAGGCGCCGACGAAGACCTGGTCAAGAAGCTGCAGTCGATCGTGTTCCCGGGCATCCAGGGCGGCCCGCTGATGCACGTCATCGCCGGCAAGGCCGTGGCCTTCAAGGAAGCGCTGGAACCGGGCTTCAAGGCCTACCAGCAGCAGGTGGTGAAGAACGCCCAGGCGATGGCCAACACGCTGATCGCGCGCGGCTACAAGATCGTCTCCGGTGGCACCCAGAACCACCTGATGCTGGTCGACATGATCGGCAAGGACGTGTCCGGCAAGGACGCGGAAGCCGCGCTGGGCAAGGCCCACATCACCGTCAACAAGAACTCGGTGCCGAACGACCCGCGTTCGCCGTTCGTGACCTCGGGCCTGCGCCTGGGCACCCCGGCGGTGACCACCCGTGGTTACGTCGAACAGGACTGCGTGGACCTGGCCAACTGGATCGCCGACGTGCTCGACGCACCGAACGATGACGCCGTCATCGCCCGCGTGCGCGACGCCGTCAGCGCGCAGTGCCGCAAGTACCCGGTCTACGGCTGATCGCAGCAGGGGTCAGAGCCCTTTCCTGACGGAAAGGGATCCGACCCCGAAGCCCGGATCGAAGCAGGGGTCGGATCCCTTCCCGCAGGGAAGGGCTCTGACCCCGGTATCGGAGCAACCGCGCATGGATGAGCGCCACCTCAAGTACCTGTACACCGCGCTGGCGGTGCTGTTCGGCCTGCCCAGCCTGGCGATGGGCGGCGCGGCGGCGACGATGCTGCTGCTGATGGGGCTGGGCCAGTTCGGTCATGGCACCCTGGCCTCGGTGACGGTGATGCCGCTGTGGGGCCTGGCTGGCATTGCCGGCTGCCTGGCCTGGTTGTGGCTCAGCGCGGGTTTTCTGCTGCAGGGGCGTGCCGGGCTGCACGTGCACCGCCTCTGGTGGTGGATGCTGCTGGCGGGCGGTCTCGCCGCCTTGCCCCCGCTGGGGCTGGCGCTGTGGTGGGGCATCGCCGTGCACGGCGAAGGCATCGGCTTGTTGCTGTTGGGCCCGTCGATGCTGGTGCCGGCTGCGATGCTGGTGTGGATCAAACGCCGCGCATGATGCGGCCCAGGGAAGGAAACTGAACGCATGGATGAGCGTCTGCACAAACGCTGGATGGCCATTGCCGGCCTGTTGGTGGGCCTGCCCACGGTGGCCGCCGGAGGCACGTGTGCCGTGCTGGGTCTGATGGTCGTATGGGATGGCAAGTACCTGACGGGCGACGAGCACAGGATCCTGCTGTTGTGGTCGTCGGCCGGGATCATCGGCCTGCTGTCGTGGTTGTGGCTGAGCGGCCTGTTCCTGTGGCGCGGTGTTACCGGCCTGCGCCAATCGCCGGTTGTCGCCTGGATAGGCCTGGCGCTGGGAAGCCTGGCCGCGCTGGGCGTGGTCGCCGCCACGCTGTACTTCACCTTCAAGCGCGGAGAGATCACGACCCTGGCCTTCCTCGGGTTCGGCCCGCCGCTGCTGGTGATGACAGGGCATCTGGCGTGGCTGCGTTGGGCGCGCGCGGCCTCGGCGCCGCCGGCACCCGGTTGAACGCGCAGCGCTGACCGCGCTGGAGGCTCTGTTCGGCCGAAATGCAGGCACTTCCGCGCAGACAGCATTTGCTGCGGGGCCCTTTCTCAGGTACCTTTGCGACGCTGCCATGACCGTGGCAATAGGTACTTTCCTGAGCCAGGCGTTCCATGCACTGCCCCTTCTGCCAACATGCCGATACCCGGGTCATCGACTCGCGCGTCTCCGAAGACGGCGCGACGATCCGTCGTCGGCGTGAATGCGAAGCCTGTGGCGAGCGCTTCAGCACCATGGAAACGGTGGAGTTGAAACTGCCTGCCATCGTCAAGAGCGATGGCACCCGCGAGGCATTCGACCAGCGCAAGGTCCGCGCCGGCTTCGACCGCGCGCTGCAGAAGCGTGCGGTGGCCGAAGACAAGATCGAGGCGGCGGTACGCGCCGTGGTCCACCAGCTGCGCATCAGCGGCGAGCGCGAAGTGCCCTCGATCAAGGTCGGCGAGTTCGTCATGAACGAACTGCGCAAGCTCGATCATGTGGGCTATGTGCGCTTTGCCTCGGTGTACCGCAGCTTCGAGGACGTGGCCGATTTCCGTGAGGAGATCGAGAAGCTGGAGCGCGATCTGCCCTCCAGTACCGAACAGCTGCAGCTGCTGGGCGATGTGATCGCCCTGACCAAGAAGAAGAAGGGCTGACCGCCTCTGCCTTGGTGGGTGCCAACCTTGGTTGGCGCCGAAGGCACATCCACTGGTGGGTGCCAACCGTTGGTTGGCACTGATGGCGTGGATCCACACCAACGGCGCTACCATGGCCGCATGACCACCCCGTTCTCCGTTCTCGACCACCTGCACATGGCCAACGCACTGCGCTTGGCCGAGCGTGCCGCCTATACCACCCGCCCCAACCCGATGGTCGGCTGCGTCATCGCCCACGGCGAACGTGTGGTCGGGCAGGGCTGGCACCAGCGCGCCGGTGGACCGCACGCCGAAGTGTTCGCGCTGCGCGAGGCCGGCAGCGAGGCACGTGGTGCCACCGCCTACGTCACGCTGGAACCCTGCGCACACTACGGTCGTACGCCGCCGTGTGCGCTGGCCCTGATCGAAGCGGGCGTGTCGCGCGTGGTCGCGGCCATGCGCGATCCATTCCCGAAGGTCGATGGGGGTGGCTTCGATCTGCTGCGCAACGCCGGCATCGAGGTCGCCGAAGGGCTGATGGCGGCGCAGGCACGCGAGATCAACAAGGGCTTCCTGTCGCGTGTGGAGCGCAACCGGCCGTGGCTGCGGGTGAAGCTGGCCGCCAGCCTCGACGGTCGCACCGCGATGGCCGATGGCAGTTCCAAGTGGATCACCGGGCCGGCCGCGCGCGAAGACGTGCAGCACTGGCGCGCGCGTGCGGGTGCGATCCTCACCGGCGCCGACACGGTGCTGGCTGATGATCCGATGCTGACCGTGCGCCTGGCCGATACCGAGGTGATGCCACCACTGCGCGTGGTGCTGGATTCGCGCCTGCGTTCGCTCGAATGCAGCCGTGTGCGCGAGGGCGGAGCATCGACGTTGTACCTGCATGACGCTGCAGTGAGCGCACCGGACGCGGCCGACGCCGAATTCGCCAGCGTACCCTGCGTTGATGGGCGGTTGGATCTGGGCGCGGTGCTGGCGCTGCTGGCCGAGCGCGGCATCAACGAAGTGCATACCGAAGCCGGCGCGACCCTGGCTGGGGCACTGCTGCGCGGCGGCTGGGTCGATGAGCTTCTGCTCTATCAAGCTCCCACGCTGCTGGGCGATACCGGTCGCCCGCTGCTGGCCGGCCTCGGCATCGATGCCATGGACCAGCAGCGTCGCCTGCGTGTGGTTGACCAGCGTCAGGTCGGTGAGGACATCAGGCTGCTGCTGCGCCCTTGAGGGAATGACGCGAAGCAGGGGCGACGCCCTTGCCGTCAGGCATCCTCGTCGTCTTCTTCGCCGATGGGGCACTGGCCCTTCCACTGCTGCTTCCACAGCGCATGCAGGTTGCGGCAGTACGCGCCCAGTGCCTCGCCCGGCAGGTTCTTCGCCTTCAATCGCAACTGGTGACGGGTAAACCCGTCGTCGTACTCATGCGGCAATACCAACACGGCACACTGATCGTGGTACATCAGGAACGCGTGACAGTCGTCGTCTTTGCTCATCCACGCATCCAGCTGCCGGTCGCTCAGCAGGGTTGACTCGAAGGCAACCGCTGGGATGACCGAGAAGGTCGTAATCCTGGACTTGGGAGCTTTGGCTTGCCCGCACGCCACAAGCGCCAGCAGCGTCAGCAACATGACCATGGTCGACGTCGTGCGGTGTTTCATGCGGTTGCCCCGATGGAAGAGGGCAACAGCATTGACCATGCAGGCCACGCAGGGCCATGCAACGGTTCTGAAAGTGCGGGTGCAGTCGTCATCCGCGACCGAGAGCCGAGCGTGGGCTCGACTCTACACGCGGCTCACGCGCACTCGTCGGTCCACATCATCTCGGCGATCGGGCGCAGTGCCTTGCACTCCTGCGTCATCTCATCGGCCGACTGCACCTGGGCCTTGGCCTTCAGTTCCTCGGCCATGGCGTCCACGCCGCTGATCTGGTCCGGTGCGACCTTCGCCACGCAGGCACGATGCTGCTGCAGCAACAGGTCGCAGCCCGGTACGCCGGTCACCTTCGGCGCGTTGGCCGCCTGCGCGTCCTGCATCCAGTCCTCGAACGGTGCCAGCGCACCGGCCACGGTGCCCACCAGGTCATCGAAGTTGCCGCTGTACCAGTAGCCGTTGTCCTTGGCCGGGTACAGGGTGAAGGTGCCGCTGACCGGCACGCGCGCGCCACTCTGCAGCGCCTGGGTGTAGGCATCGGTGAACTGCTTGCGCGAGGCCGGGCTGGCATCGGATGCGAGGCTGGCGGCGAACAGCGGGCGCACCTTGCCCAGGTCGGGCAGCTGGCAGCTGTAGGTGATCCGCGCCAGCTTCTGGTCTTCAACGTATTCGTTGTCTTCGATCACGCTCTTGGTCGCGCGGCACTTCGAATCACGCAGCGCCTTGGCATACAGCGCTTCGGTGGCTGCAGCGTCTACCTTGGCGCCGGTGCTGGCCAGTACGGTCTGCCAGGGTTCGGCCAATGCCTTGGCCAGCGCACCCGGGTTCGGGGTCACAGCGTCCTGGCCTTCGAATGCCGGTTTCAGTGCGTCGTTGAGCGCGCGCGTGGCGGTCGCGTCGTCTTCCAGCAGGGTGCGTGCATACAGGTCGAACGCCTGTTCGGGCGATAGCGTGGCCGGGGCGGCCGTGGCGATCAGCGGGGCGCACAACAGCATGCTGGCCAGCAGAGTACGGGTGGGGGTCTTCATGACGGTGTTTTCCTGTTCCAGAGGCGCGCAAGCCTAGCGCATCTGCGTGGACTTTCGATGGCGCGATGGGGTCACGAGGTCGTGTATGCCGGCCAAAAAAACGGGCCCCTTGCGGGGCCCGTTCGATCGCACGACGAGGAGCGATCGCTGGATCAGAAGCTGGCGCGGACGCCGGCCGAGTACTGGGTGACGTCGCGGTAGCCGGAGATCTCGCCCACCAGACCCCAGGTCCTGGTGAAGTTGATCTGGCCACCGATGGTGCCGACCCAGGTGCCCTTGTAGTTGTTGCCGCCGTCCATGTAACCGGCCTTGGCCCAGGCTTCGGTCATGCGCGACGGCTTGCCGCGGATGCCCATGGTGGCGCGGGCCAGGTTGGTGTGGTCCTTGTAGCGGTCGCTGTAGCCGTCATAACGATCGGTCAGCTCAGCGTTCTGGCGCACCCAGGCGATGTCGGCGGTGAAGTCGACGCGGTCGGTCCACGGCATGTGGTAGCCGATGCCCAGCTCCGGCTGATTCAGTTCAACCTTCAGCGAACCGTCGCTGTAGTGATAGGTCTTGCTGGTGCGCGACCAGCCACCAAACACGTAGACCTGTTCGGCGATGGCCACGGAGCCACGCAGGTAGCCGCCGTCGACCTTCGGGTCGTCCAGTGCGTTGTCGTCAACCTTGACCTGCGTCCAACCGCCTTCAACGTAGGTGTAGCTCAGGGCGTCGGCCGAAGCCGAGAGCGGGGCGGCGGCCAGCAGGGCGGCCACGATCAGCATCTTGCGCATGGGAATTCCTGTGAATTTCAGTCCTTTGGCGGGCATGCCCAGCGGGCTGCCCGTGGCGACCTCATGTCGTCCGGGGCAGAATTTTAATGAAAGTTTTACAAATTGCGAGCGACGGCCGTCACAGCTGTGGCATCCGACCCCGTTCAGCACGGGCTGGTACACTAGCCACGCCGGTTCGCCGGTACACAAACGTCTTCAGGGCGGGGTGCAACTCCCCACCGGCGGTAGGTGCGCAAGCACGAGCCCGCGAGCGCCCCGGCCCACGGCCGGGGGTCAGCAGATCCGGTCCAATGCCGGAGCCGACGGTCATAGTCCGGATGAAAGAAGACGGTGCCACAGGGCTCATGCCCTGCGTGCGCCTGTTTGCCTTGCGGCGTTTTTCGCTCACTTTTCGCGGAGAACGTTACTTGTTTACTGGAATCATCGAAGGCGTCGGCCGTCTGGCCGCACGCGAATCCATCGGCGGCGATGTCCGCTTCACCTTCAACGTCGGGAACCTGCCGTTCGACAACGTGCAGATGGGCGAGAGCATCGCCATCAACGGCGTCTGCCTTACCGTCATTGCGTTCGACGCCAGCAGCTTCCAGGCCGATGCCTCCACCGAGACCCTTGGCCTGACCACGCTGGGCCAGCTGGGCGAGGGTGCGGTCATCAACCTGGAACGCGCGATGCGCCCGACCGACCGCCTCGGCGGCCATCTGGTCAGCGGCCACGTCGATGGCCTCGGCCAGGTGCTGTCCATCCACGAAGACGCGCGTGCCCAGCGTTGGCGATTCGCAGCGCCGGCCTCGCTGCGCCGCTACATCGCCAAGAAGGGCTCGATCTGCGTGGACGGCGTCAGCCTCACCGTCAACGAAGTGGATGATGAGGGCTTCGAAGTCGCCCTGATCCCGCACACGGTGGCCAACACCGCCTTCTCCGCCGCGGGCGTGGGCAGTGCGGTCAACCTTGAAATCGACCTGGTCGCCCGATACGTGGAGCGCCTGATCAGTGTGCCGGCCAACGGTCAGCACCCGCATGGAGATGCAGCATGAATTTCGCCCCGATTCCGGAGATCCTGGAAGACATCCGCCTGGGCCGCATGGTCGTCATCGTCGATGACGAAGACCGCGAGAACGAAGGCGACCTGATCATGGCCGCCGAGCTGGTCAAGGCCAGCGACATCAACTTCATGGTCACCCATGGCCGTGGCCTGGTGTGCCTGCCGCTGAACCGCACCCGCGCCGCCGATCTCGGCCTGGCGCCGATGGTGCAGGCCAATACCGCGCAGTTCCAGACCAATTTCACGGTCAGCATCGAGGCCGCCGAGGGCGTCACCACCGGCATCTCGGCGCATGACCGCGCGCATACCATCCGTACCGCGGTGAAGCCCAACGCCAAGCCGTCGGACCTGCACCAGCCGGGCCACATCTTCCCGCTGATCGCTCAGCCGGGCGGCGTGCTGACCCGCGCCGGCCACACCGAGGCGGCCGTGGACATGGCCATGCTGGCCGGGCTGGAACCGGCCGGCGTGCTGGTGGAGATCCTGAACCCGGATGGCAGCATGGCACGCCGCCCGGAACTGGAAGTGTTCGCCCGCGAGCACGGTCTGAAGATGGGCTCCATCGCCGACCTGATCGCCTACCGCCTGGCCACCGAAAAGACCGTCGAGCGTGTGGACGAGCGCGAGATCGAGACCGAGTTCGGCCCGTTCAAGCTGGTCACCTACCGCGATCGCATCGCCCACGACGTGCATTTCGCCCTGGTGCGCGGCACCTCGGATGCCGAAACGCCGACCCTGGTGCGCGTGCAGGTGGAAAACCCGCTGGCCGACCTGCTGCACTGGCGCCGCGATGACTTCGGCGTGGCTGCCACCGATGCCCTGCGCGCGATCGATGCCGAAGGCGCCGGCGTGATGGTGGTGCTGTCGGCCCCGCGCGACGGCGAGGCCCTGCTGGCCCGCCTGCGGCAGCAGCCGGCGCCGGTGGTGCCGGGCAAGGATAAGGACGTGAGTCAGTGGCGCCGCAATGGTGCTGGCGCGCAGATCCTGTCCGACCTGGGCCTGGGCAAGCTGCGCGTACTGGGCACCCCGCGCCGCCAGATCGGCCTGGCCGGGTACGGCCTCGAAGTGGTGGAGACGGTGACCCTGTAATGGGTGGTGCCGGCCGCTTGCCGGCAACCGCAGTCCCCGTGATTGCCGGCCAGCGGCCGGCACTACCGGTGGGTGGCGACCGTTGGTCGGCACCCACCGGGCCCCCATCGGCCACGGCCGGGGCCCATCCACGCTAGAATTACCCCCTTATCGAGTCCCCCAAGCCGCATATGAGCCACTTCGAAGGCGATCTTCGCACTCCCGAATCGGCGCGCTTCGCCATCCTGGCCAGCCGCTGGAATGCCCGCATCACCGACACGCTGGTCGCTGGCGCCCGCCAGAGCCTGGCCGGCAACGGCATCACCGAAGCCAACATCGACGTGATCCGCGTGCCGGGTGCCTGGGAACTGCCGCTGGTGGCCGCGCGCCTGGCCGCCGCCCACGAACACGCCGCCATCCTTACCCTGGGCTGCGTGATCCGTGGCGATACCCGTCACTACGAGCATGTGGCCGATCGCTGCGCCGAGGGCCTGATGCGCGTGCAGCTGGACTTCGGCGTGCCGGTCCTGAACGGCGTGCTGGCGGTGGAACGCGTTGAAGACGCCGAGGCCCGCGCAGGCGGCAGCCACGGCAACAAGGGCGAGGAAGTCGCACTCGCCGCATTGGAAATGGTCAATCTTCTGGAGCAGCTGCCATGAACAAGAACACCCAGGGCAAGCCCTCCGGTAAACCCGTCCGCCGTGATGGCGTCGATCCGGTGCTGCGCTCGCGCGCCCGCCGTCGTGCCGTGCAGGCCATCTACGCCTGGCAGATCTCCGGCGGCAACGCCCAGTCGCTGATCGCCCAGTTCGCCCACGAGCAGGCCCGCGAAATCGCCGACCTGGCGTACTTCGAAGCGCTGCTGCACGGCGTGCTCGACAACCGCCGCGACATCGACGAAGCGCTCGGCCCGTACCTGGACCGTGGCATCGAAGAAGTGGACGCGATCGAACGCGCGGTGCTGCGCCTGGCCGCCTACGAGCTGCGCTACCGCCTGGACGTGCCGTACCGCGTGGTGATCAACGAAGCCATCGAATCGGCCAAGCGCTTCGGTTCCGAGCATGGCCATACCTACGTCAACGGCGTGCTGGATCGTGCCGCCGTGGAATGGCGGAAGGTCGAATCGGGTCACTGACCCACCTGTGGTAGTGCCGGCCGCTGGCCGGCAGCTGCAGGGATCCTGAGGTTGCCGGCCAGCGGCCGGCACTACCGCCCACCGCGCCCTGCGCGGCACGTACAACAGCGGGAGCGCCCCATGTCCCTGGCCGAATTCGCCCTCATTGACCGCATCCGCGCCCGCACCCTCGAGCGCGACGACATCCTGCTCGGCATCGGCGACGACGCTGCGCTGCTGCAGCCGCGTGCCAATGAGCAACTGGTGGTCACTGCCGACACGCTCAACAGCGGCGTGCACTTCCCGGTGGAAACCCCGGCCTTCGACATCGGCTGGAAGACCCTGGCGGTCAACCTGTCGGACCTGGCTGCGATGGGCGCGCGCCCGGCGTGGTGCACGCTGGCGTTGTCGCTGCCGGAAGCCTCCGAAGACTGGATCGATGCGTTCGCCGATGGCTTTTTCGCCCTGGCCGATCAGCACGACATCGCGTTGATCGGCGGTGACACCACGCGTGGTCCGTTGTCGCTGTCGGTGACCGCGATGGGCCAGGTGGGACGTGGCCAGGCGCTGCGTCGCGACCGCGCGCAGGTGGGCGATGACATCTGGGTGAGCGGCACGCTCGGCGATGCCGCTGGCGCGCTGCGCCTGTGGCAGCAAGCTGCGCTGAGCATCGCCACCGCCACGCTGCTGGCCGACTACGAAAGCCTGCGCCTGCGTCTGCTGCGGCCGACGCCGCGTGTGACCCTGGGCCTGCGCCTGCGTGCGTTCGCACACGCAGCGGTGGATGTGTCCGATGGCCTGCTGGCCGATCTGGGTCACATCACCACGCGCAGCAACGTGGCCGCACATGTCGATGCCGATTCGTTGCCGATCTCCCACGCGCTGCGTGAGCTGCTCGGCCGCGATGGCGCGCGCGACTGCGCACTGCGCGGTGGCGACGACTACGAACTGTGCTTCACCGCCGCCGCCGACCAGCGCGACGCGCTGCACTACCTGGCCGAATCGCTGGACGTGCCGCTCACCCGCATCGGTCGCATTGCCGAAGGGCAGGGCGTGCATGTGGATGGCGAAGCCGCCGACGGCGGATACCAGCACTTCGTCTGATTGATGACGCCGGGCATGGCCCGGCGCTGCCACGCGACTGAAACCGCCGGGCATGACCGGGTGCTGCCGTATCGGTGCGCGGTTGCTGGATGACATCGACGCTGCAGAGCCGAGCCTACGCTCGGCTCACGCGCGAAGCGCGGCTTTCATCGCGATGTGCCCCATGGCAGCCGAGCATGGGCTCGGCTCTGCAAATGTCGCTAAGCTGCCTGCAACTGCACATCCAGTACTCAGTCAGCCTGCGGCTGCCTGCCGCGACGCTGCTGCAGGCAGGACTCACACGTGACCGTTGCCAGCGACCGCGCATCGTTGACCGCGGCCAGGGCCTGCTCCAGGATCGGCGCGAGGTCATGTGGCAGGCGCGCAGCGGCTTCGCCAAGAGTGGTGATGACATGGGGATAGAGAGGCTTGTACATCTCGGCATCCTTGTTCGCAGGGCGTGGGCGCTGTTGCTTCGACCCAACCCGTTCGGCGGTTGCCAACGGCTCACAGAGATGCCGATGGTGCTGTCACTGCAGGCTCGCTGGACCAGGCAGCTGGCGCTCACGACGGGCGTGGGTCAGAGCTGTGTGGTGCTGTTGGCGATATGGTCCTGGCAAAGGAGCAGTTTTCCCATGCAACAAGTTGCAAAGCACACTGGACACCGGATGGAGCTTCAGTTGACGGCTGGCAGCGTGAAGGTCCGTAGCGGGTACAGTGCGACGCCTCCAGCTGGGGAGGGCTCCTGCGGGTCGTCGTCAACACATTGGCAGTGGCACTACACCGGCGGCAGCACCTTGCCGGGGTTGAGGATGCCGTCCGGGTCCAGCGCGGCCTTGATCGCTCGCATCGTCGCCAGCGTTTCTGCGGTGAAGGCCTTCGCCATGAAATCTCGCTTGGCCAGGCCAATGCCGTGTTCTCCCGACAGCGTGCCGCCCAACGCCAGCGTCAGCTCGAAGATCTTTGGCAGCGCGGCATGCGCGCGCGCGTTCTCGTCGGCATCATCCGGGTGGTAGAGGATGTTGACGTGCAGGTTGCCGTTGCCGGCATGGCCGAAGGTGACGATGGTGAGTGCGTAGTCACGTGCCAGTGCCTGCACGCCGGCCACCAGTTCCGGAATGCGCGACACCGGTACCACCACGTCTTCGTTGATCTTGCCCGGCGCGACGCTGCGCAGTGCGGGCGACAACGCTTTGCGTGCGGCCCACAGCTGATCGCGTGCACGACCTTCCATCGCCACATCCAGTTCGATCATGCCGTCGCCCTCTGCGGCGCTGGCCAGCGCCTGCAGCAGGTAGGGCAGGGTGTCGTGGTCACCATCGGCTTCGACCAGCAGCATCGCGCCAGCCTCGGGTACGTCCGCACCGTTGAGACGTAGCAGCTCAAGGCTGCGAGCGTCCATGAATTCCAGGCGGGTGGGTACCACCGGCTGCGACATCAACCGCGACACGGCGGCCGCAGCAGCATCGGCATCGCGGTACAGCACACGCAGGCCGGCCTGGCTGACTGGCAACGGGGTCAGTTTGAGCGTGGCTTCTACGATCAGTGCCAGCGTGCCTTCGCTGCCCACCAGCAGATGCGTGAGGTCATAGCCGGTGGCGTCCTTGGTGTAGGCACCGCCGCAGCGGATCACGTCGCCGGTGCCGGTAACGGCAACCAGGCCCAGCACGTTGTCGCGGCTGGTGCCGTACTTCACTGCGCGCGGGCCACCGGCATTGCAGGCAAGATTGCCACCGATGCTGCAGATCTCGGCGCTGGAGGGGTCCGGTGCCCAGAACAGACCATGCGGGGCCAGCGCCTGCTGCAGGGCGCCGTTGAGCACGCCCGGTTGCACCACCGCGCAACGGTCACCGGCGCGGATCTCGACGATGCGGTCCATGCGGGTGAACGACAGCACGATACTGCCGGGCAGCGGCACCGCCGCGCCGGTGGTGCCGGTACCAGCGCCACGTGCGACCAGGGCCACGCCATGCGCACGGCAGGCCCGCACCAAAGCCTGCACCTGTTCGATGTCGGCTGGCAGCGCCACCGCCGCCGGACGCTGGTGACGCCATGAGTTGTCCTGCGCGTTCGCCTCCAGCGCGCCGTCATCCATGCGCCAGCCCTCCGCGCCCAGCAGGGCGGACAGTTCGGCAACCAGTGCAGCAGGCAGGGCAGGACTCATGACGGATCTCGTGGGGCAGCAGGAGCGGGTTGGATCAGTTTCCAGGCAACAACGGCGGTAGCCAGTGGCAGCCACACCCAGCGCAGTTCAGAGAGCAGGGTGGCCACGCCCCGCGCGCTGAAGAACTGCGGGGCGAAGGGTGAAACGCGGATGGGTCGCCACGGCGCGAAGAAGCGTTGTTCGCTCCATGGCCAGGCAAGGGCGACGCCGAGGCCGCCGGAGGTCATCGCATCCAGCAACGGATGGCTGGCGGCGCAGACGAAGACGAACACCGCCGCTTGTACGGTCGATGTCACCGTTGGCCCTGCCTTGGTGGGTGCCAACCTTGGTTGGCACGAAACCGCCAACCAAGGTCGGCGACTACCGGAGCTGTGTGGTGCCGACCAAGGTTGGCTGCTACCAGAGCGTGCCATTGCCTCTTCGGTAGGTGCCAACCTTGGTTGGCACAGAAGCGCTGACCAAGGTCGGCGACTACCGGAGCTGTGTGGTGCCGACCAGGATCGGCGGCTACCGAAGAACGCCAACACCGCGGCCACCGCCGCCAGCACGCCGGCAAACAGCAACGAATGGCTGGCACCGCGATGTCCGAACGCATCGGCGTAGGGAATATGCAGTGCAAAGGCCAGCACGTCGGCATCGGGCAGCATCGCAGCGATCACACCGGCCGCCAGCAGGCGCGGTGGGATGCGGCCACGATCAGCGGCGCACCACAGCGCCAGCGGCACAGCGGCATGGGTGATGATCGAAGGCATCAGTCACGCACCATGGTAGTGCTGGCAAGGCTGCGCACTGGTAGGTGCCAACCTTGGTTGGCACAGAAGAGCCGACCAAGGTCGGCCTCTACCAGAGCGGACGGAAACCATCAGCAGTCATCCAGCCGGAACGCATCGCGCAGCCAGTTCAACTGCGGCGGTTCACCCGTGGCTTCCACCACATCAAAGCGACAAGGCGCATCGGCCAGCGCAGGATTGTCCTGCAGGTATAGCAACGCGGCATGCGCCAGGCGCCGGCATTTGCGCGCATCCACCGAGGCGGCGCCGCCACCGAAATCGGAGCGCGCGCGATAGCGCACTTCCACGAACACCACGGTGCCGGCATCGTCCATCACCAGGTCCAGTTCACCGCCGCGATAACGCACGTTGCGCGCACGCGGCTGCAGTCCGGCCTGTTGCAGATGCTGCTCGGCGGCGGCTTCCACCGCCGAGCCGCGTTGGCTGCGCTCAGCGACCACCGACGATCGGCATCGGCCGGCCGCCATTGAAGGTGGACCATGCCGGCTGGCGCAGGATGTTGCCGTTGCTGTCCAGGAACAGGGTGCCGGTGGCACCGTCCAGGCCGCCCTCGTTGGACAGCTTGTCCAGATAGGCGGTGATCTTCCAGGCATCGGCACCGAAAGCGAACAGGCGGCCAGCGGCGCCGCGAGCGCTGGGCAGCGCGCTGGCCACCTGGCTGGCCGAGGGCAGGCCGGACACGCTGCGCACATTCCAGGCTTCGTTCGGGTAGACGATGCCGTCCAGCGCCACGTCTTCTTCCACCTTGCCGCTGCCGACGGTCAGCTGCGAGGTGCCGACGCGGGTCGCGCCACCGGCACCGGCCAACGCCAGCTGCGGCGCCAGCAGCCGGGCCTGCGGGGCGCGCACGGCGAGGAACACGGCATCGACCTGACCGGCATTGCGCACCTGCGCGCCGACATCGCCGACGGCTTCGCTGACATTGACCGTGGCCACCACCTGGCCGCCGCGCTGTGCGAAGCGCTGGGCAAAGGCGGCGGCGGAACGGCGGCCGGTGTCGTCGTTGCTGCTGATCACCAGCGCGCGGTTGCGCTCGCGGCCACGCAGGTACTCGGCGGCGACGATGCCGTCGTCTTCCGGTGCCAGCGAGAAACCAGCGCTGCCGGCCGGCGGTGCATCCTTGCCGCGGTTCAGGGCCAGCACCGGTACCTGCAGCTGCTGGCGGCCGTACACGGCGTCCACTTCGTCGCGGCCCAGCGGGCCGACCACGAAGTCGGCACCGGAGGCGACGGCCTTGTCGTAGGCGGCGAGGGCACCAGCCGGGGTGCCAGCGGTGTCGAAGAAATTGATGTCCGGGCGGCGACGGCTTTCACCGTAGTAGGCGCTCAACAGACCATCGCGCACCGGCTGTGCGGCGGTGGCCAGGCGGCCGCTGAGCGGCAGCAGCACGGCCAGCTTGGCCGGCGGCCGGTAGCCGTCGCTCATCGCCGGCGGGCGCTTGCTGGTATCGAACTGGGCCGCGCCATCGCGGTCGAACGGGCGCGGCAGCGGCAGGCCGCGCGCGATCAGCGCACGGCCGGCGAAGTTGTACAGAGGATCGTTGGCCGGCAGGGCAGCGGCACGGCTGCGCAAAGTGGCGTCGTCGAGGGTACCGAGCAGGCCGGAGATGGCGGCCTGGTTCTCGCTGCGCGCACTGCCGGTCAGGCTGGCATGGGCGCGTGCACGTTCGGTGGCGGCGGCGAAGGCATCGCCGGTGCCCTGCAGCGCGTTGGCGCGGGCCAGATACCAGCGCGTACGCAGCGCCGGCAGCACGTTGTCGCCGTGGTCCTTCAGCAGGGCCAGCGCCTGCGCCGGTTGCTTGTCGGCCAGTGCCAGCTCGGCGCCGGTCAGCTGGTAGCGCTGCAGGCTGGCGCCGGACAGCTGGCGGGCGGTGAGCTGGCCCAGCAGGCTGCGCGCGCGCGCACTGTCACCGGCCAGGTGCCAGGCCCAGGCCGCGTCGGCCAGCGCGTTGCTGCGGGCACCGCCGCGCAGGGTGGCGGCCAGGGCTTCCAGCTGCAGCGCGGCGTCGCGTGGCTTGCCCTGTTCGATCAGCGCCAGCGCCTGGCTCTGGGCCGGCGAATCGGGCGTGCTGGTCAGGCTGGTGGTGGCACAACCGGCCAGCAGCATCAGCGACAACGACAGGGCGGAGATCCGTGCGGCGGGCTTGTTCATGATCGGGTCCATGCGATGAGGGCAGCGGCCTTGGCCGGGTACACGCTACGATTCTACCCTTGCCCCGTGAGTACCGCTGAAATGAGTGTGCCAACCCTGTACGTCGTCGCCACCCCGATCGGCAACCTGGCCGATCTGAGCCCGCGCGCGCAGGAGGTGCTGCGGTCGGTGGCGGCCATCTGTGCCGAAGACACCCGCCGCAGTGGCCAGCTGCTGTCCCATTTCGGCATCCAGCAGCCGTTGGTGGCCCTGCACGAACACAATGAAGAGGCCCTGGCCCAGCGCCTGGTCTCGCGCCTGCAGGCCGGTGAATCGCTGGCGCTGGTCAGTGATGCCGGCACCCCGCTGGTCAGTGACCCCGGTTTCCGCCTGGTGCGTGCTGCGCGCGCGGCGGGCATCAAGGTCAGCCCGATTCCCGGCGCCTGTGCCGCCATCGCTGCGCTGAGCGTGGCCGGCCTGCCCAGCGACCGTTTCAGTTTCGAGGGTTTCCTGCCGGCCAAGGCCAGCGGCCGCCGCGACCGCCTGCAGGCGCTGGCCGGTGAAGTACGCACCATGGTGTTCTACGAATCCTCGCACCGCATCGCCGAATCGCTGGCCGACATGGCGGCGATCTTCGGCGGTGAGCGCCCGGCGGTGTTGGCCCGCGAGCTGACCAAGCTGTTCGAGACCGTGCTTGATGGTGACCTGGCCGGCCTGCTGGCGAAGGTGGAAGCTGACGAGAACCAGCGCAAGGGCGAGTTCGTGGTGATGGTGCAGGGTGCTGGCGACGATGAGGAAGCGCAGCTGGCGCATGGCCGCCGTGTCTACGCCAAATTGAGCGAGCATCTGCCGCCGTCGACCGCCGCCAAGCTGGCTGCCGAGCTGACCGGCGCACCGCGCAAGGCGTTGTACGGGAGTTGATGGATCGTGCGGACCAAGGTCCGCACCCACCAGAGCGGAATCCGCACCCACCAGAGCAGCGGAATCGGTAGATCCACGCCATGCGTGGATGAACGGGCCGCGCCGGGGTCTGCACCCACCCGGGCGGACCGATAGCGCCAGGCCTTGCGACGTCAGGACTGTACGGGTGTGTCGAGGGTGTCCAGATAGTTGGCAATCTCGGCAATCACCGAAGAGAGGTCCGGCGCGATCAGGCGATTCCTGCGCAGGAAGGCGCGCCACTGGGTCTGCTTCTGGGGATCTGCGGCGAATGACTGAGTCAGTCCGTAGGGCAGGGGCGTTGGCGCTCGGGTCCTTCGTCGATCAAACGTCGCGCCAATGGCCGCAACAAGGTGCGGGCGATCCATGGCGTCTTCACGGATCAGTGCCAGCAAGTCGAAGAAGTCCTTCATCCTGCTGTTAGCGATGCCCAGTGCCGCTATAGCCTCGAGCTTTTCGGCAAACACGGTTTCGCGTGGATAGACGCGCAGGCAGGCTGGAGGGAATCCCTCCAGAATCACCGGATAGGTGATTTCCGGCGGCGGGGTGATCACCGCGTCGCCAAACCCGACGTCCCACTGCACATGGCAGCGTGCGCGGCCCAGATGTGCGATCAGGCGCATGCGCAGCCCCTCGTACGTGGCTTCTTCACGTATGGCCTCGATGACGATGCTGCCTGGATCGAAGCGCAGGCCGTCGTCCCCGGGCATTCCACAGAGCGAAAGTGCGATATGTAGCAGGCGATCGGGCTCAGCGCTGCCGGATCCCAGGAAATCGGCATCCCGTGTAGGGCGGTGCGGCGCGTCGAACCACACTGCGAACAGCATGGCACCCTTCAGCAGGAACTGGTCGCGGTATCGAGAAGCGGAGAGCCGGTAGAGCAGGCGCTCAACGGCGAACCTGTCCAGCACGAACCGAAAGTCCTCCCCCCGCTTGCGTGCGAGATCGAGCAGCCGTTGCCGGATGGAAGCAGCGCGGTGGGGAGGTGTTGGAGAGGGGATCAAGCCAGGGCATCGAGGTACGGTCTCATCAGTCTGGCAACGCGGCAGATCCGCGCATACTCCATCAACGCATCCGGCGTGGTTGCATGGCCGTGAAGCGCGTCACGCAGGGCTTCAAGTGCGACATCAAGCCCTACGAGATTGCGGAACTTGAAGCAATCGACGACGGTTTTGGCTACGTTGCTGACGTATATGAGACGTCCGCCTACGCGACGTTCTTCCAGCCCCGCATTGAGGGTCGTTGCCGACATGCGGACCACACGGAGGGGCGGCCAGTCGATCCGCGGAACGCGGTCGCTGTTGCCGATGGAGACCCAGCGTTCGAATGGTGCCTGGGTGGTCAGGCCATGCAGGCGCAGGGCGCTCAACAGGCATAGACGGGGGTGTGGCAGGCGTTCTGCAATGATCCGCAGTCCATCATCGGTGTCGTCGCTCTTTCTTTCCGCCAACGCGTAGACGCCACGGGACAGCCGGATCAGTGCGCCTGCCTCGACCAGGCGGGTCAGTTGGGCGCGGGCGATCCCGGCAGTCACCAGTTCGCGGGCGCGCAGGGTGCCTGCGCGTCGCAATAGCTTTCGTGCCTTGGCCTCGGCGTTTCCCATGACGGCATTGTTCCATAATGTCGGGTGTTTTGAATATCGACCGACAAAAAGGAACATCGTTGGCTGCGGCGAGTGAATGGTGCGGACCAAGGTCCGCACCCACCAACGCGGAATCCGCACCCTCCAGAGCAGCGGAGTCGGTAGATCCACGCTATGCGTGGATGGATGAACCGGACGCCGCGATCAGCACGGCAGGAAGGGCGTGCGTAGGCTAGAATGTGCACTGGCGGAGCCGGCCAGACAGTCGCGTCATCCCTTCGGGGGTGCCGAGGAAAGTCCGGGCTCCATAGGGCAAGGTGCCAGGTAACGCCTGGGCGGCGCAAGCCGACGGAAAGTGCAACAGAAAGATACCGCCTACGTCTTCTTCGGAAGGCCGGTAAGGGTGAAATGGTGCGGTAAGAGCGCACCGCGAGTCTGGCAACAGACCGGCACGGCAAACCCCACCTGGAGCAAGACCAAATAGGGATCCTTTGGCGCGGCCCGCGTTGGATCCGGGTAGGTTGCTTGAGCGTTGCGGTGACGTAACGCCTAGAGGAATGACTGTCCACGACAGAACCCGGCTTATCGGCCGGCTCCGCCTCCTTCTTCCATATGCGTGAACCGCGCATCGGTAGTGCCGGCCGCTGGCCGGCATCTTCACGATGCCTGCAGGGCGGACAGAGTGCCGGCCAGCGGCCGGCACTGCCTCGACGTCGCGCGTTCGTCAGCCCGGCGTACGGTACTGCCCTGCGGAAATGAACTGCGAGAAGCGCTCGCACCACACCACCACCGTGGTGTAGTCGTCCACGTTGACGTCATCGGGCACATCGACCAGGAAACGGTTGAAGGTCTTCACCTCGCCGATGCGCCGGGCCTGCGCCTTGATCTTCAGGAAGTCTGCCTTGTTGTCGACGAAATCGCGGACCAGGTAGACCTTGTAGTCCGGTCCCGGTCCCATCTTCCCGTCGAAGGCCACCTGGCGTGCGCTGACGCTGACCTTGCCTTCCGCCCAGTGCACCGCGTCGCTGCCCTTGAGGTCGCGGCGGAACGTGGTGTGATGGGTGGCGTCGTTCATGGCGGCCTGCACCTGTGCCGCGGGCGGATCATCAGGAGCGATCAGGATCGGCAGGAAGTAGACGCCCAGGCCGAAGCCGAGGCCGAGGGTGAGCAGGTGGGTGGCGACAAGTACGAGAACACGGCGCATCGATGACTCCCTGTGGATCGGTGAGGCGCGCGGCAGGACCGCGCCAGATCATCGTGTGGCGTGCGTGCAGACATTTATAGACACAGAAAACAGGTACAGGGTCAGAAATCGACCTTGCTCTGGCCCAGGGCGACGCCCTGCGGGCCAAAGCGGCGCTCGTGGATCTGGCCGTGGCCATCGGCGTCGATCAGCAGCACGGTGCTGGCGCGGGTGCCGTAGTCGTCGCCGCGGATGAAGGCGGGGCTCAGCCAGCGCTCGCGTTCCAGGCCGATGCCGGTGTCGGGCAGGTCGCTGTCGGCGGGGCGATGTTCGTCGGCCAGGGCGGCCCAGAGCGGGGTCAGGTCCGGGGGCAGATCCTTTTCGCTTTGCGAAAGGGATCTGCCCCGGTCTTCCTGCAGCCAGGCTCCAAGGGCCGCCATCAGCCGCCGGGTCTTCGGCCAGGGCGCGTCCAGCGCACCGTTGGACATGCCATGCACGCCCGGGCCCAGGCTCTGCCGCTCGGCGGGGTGGTTGCCCAGGAACTCCAGGCTGTGGCCGTCGGCCAGCAACAGGTTGAACGGCGCGTAGGCGCCGGCCACGGTTGCCAGTCGGTCGATATGCACGGCGGCCGGGTCGCGGCCGCGCAGGAAGTCGGCCACCAACGCGCCCCGTGAAGGACCGGTCTGGGAGGCCAGCGGATCACGCACATTGGTGACCACCGCCATCCGGCCTGCGGCACCGACGCCGGCCCAGCCGCCGCCGGAGCGCAGGTCGCGCCCCCCGATGACGGAGGTCTCATCTTGCCAGGGGGCCAGCGCCGCCGTCGGGCGGGCGTGGAACTCATCACGGTTGCCGGTCATCACCAGCCGCCAGCGCGGGTGGTGCATCCAGCCAAGAGCGAGCAGGCACATGGCCTCATTGTGCACGGTTTGCGCAGTCTGGCGCCGCTTCCAGCCCGTTTTGGATGAATGCGCGGCCGATGTTTCACGCGCTGTCCACAGCCCTGAACTTCCGTTCAATCTCAAAAATTGAGACGGATCAGCAACTTGTGGATAAGCCTTGAACAATTCTCTAAAGGTTGTTGCAAGCCATTGATGTGGCTGGCGATTTCCCCGCTGAAAAGTTGTTGACAACCCTTCGGCCGCTGCTAAGGTGGGCATCAGAGGGAAATCCGGGTGTTTTGTGGGTTTTCGTGGTTCAATGTTTCACCGGGCGAAGGATAGGTGCACGCGTCGTGTTCCAGGGCGAGACGGCCATCACAGTTGACGATAAAGGGCGCATGGCGGTTCCCACCGCTTACCGCGACCTCGTCGCGCGCGCCAGCAACAACCGTCTCGTGCTGACCTACAACCCGTTCGAAGCCGGCTGCCTGTGGCTGTATGCAGAGTCGGAATGGGAGCGGGTCCGCGACGACGTGATGTCCAAGCCCAACACCCAGCGCGTCGTGCGCCTGTTGCAGCAGAAGCTGGTCGGCTCGGCCGCCCATCTTGAGCTGGACGGCAACGGTCGCATCAGCATCCCCGCCAGCCACCGCGGTGCGGTGGGCATTGAGAAGAAGGCGGTATTGCTCGGTATGGGCGACAAGTTCGAATTGTGGAGCGAGCAGGCGCATCGGGCCCTGATCCAGCAGACATTGTCTGACGAGGATCTGGGTGATGGGTTGCTCGACCTGAAGTTGTGAGCCGGGGTGCCCGGATGCGCCCAGAAGCGCAGGCCGGTCACCTTCCGGTGTCGCAGTCGCCGGCGGTGCACCTGCCGGTCCTGTACACCCAGGTCCTTGAAGGCCTGAGGGTGATCGAAAACGGACGTTATCTGGATGGCACGTTCGGTCGTGGCGGTCATGCACGTGGCGTGCTCACCCAGCTCGGTCCCGAGGGGCGCCTGCTGGTCATGGACAAGGATCCGGAAGCCATCGCCGTAGCCGAGCGCGATTTCGCGCTGGACCCGCGCGTGTCCATCTTCCGTGGCAGCTTCGCCCAGCTGCTGCAGTGGGATGCGACGGCTGAAGGCCTGGACGGCGTCCTGTTCGACCTGGGCGTGTCGTCGCCGCAGCTGGACGTGGCCGAGCGTGGCTTCAGCTTCGGCAAGGACGGCCCGCTGGACATGCGCATGGACCCGGACAGCGGTGAAAGCGCCGCGCAGTGGATCAACCGCGTCGAAGATCGCGAGATTGCCGACGTGCTGTGGACCTACGGCGAAGAGCGCCAGAGCCGCCGTATCGCCCGTGCCATCGTGGCGCGCCGCGAGAAGCAGCCGTTCACCCGCACCGCAGAACTGGCCGAGCTGATCGCCTCGGTGATGCCGCGTGGCAAGGACAAGATCCACCCGGCCACGCGCAGCTTCCAGGCCATCCGCATCCACATCAACCGCGAGCTGGCCGATCTGGAAGCCGGGCTCGATGCGGCCGTGGAACGGCTCAAGCCCGGCGGCCGCCTGGCGATCATCAGCTTCCACTCGCTGGAAGATCGAATCGTCAAGCAGTACATGAACCGCCTGGCCAAGGCGCCGCCGGCCAACCGCCGCCTGCCCGAGGCGGAGGTGTTCGTACCGACGCTGGATCTGATCGGCGGTGCCATCAAGGCCACCGACGAAGAACTGGCGGCCAACCCGCGTGCCCGCAGCGCCGTGCTGCGCGTGGCCCAGAAGCGGGAGGCTGATGCATGAGCCGGCTGCTGCTGATCATCCTGTTGGCCTCGACCGTGGCCTCGGCGATCGGCGTCGTGTTCGTGCGTCACCGTCACCGGCAGACGTTCATCGAGCTGTCGCGCGCTGAGCGCAAGCGCGATGACATCAATCTGGAATTCGGCCGCCTGCAACTGGAACAGGCCACCTTGGCCGAAGCCAACCGTGTGGATCGCATCGCCCGCGAGAAGCTTGGCATGAAGTTCCCCGAGGCCGCCGACATCGTGGTGGTGCGCCCATGAGCAAGACCGGCCGCAACCGCCCCCGCAACGCCTTCAACCTGCGCCAGCGCCTGCGTTGGGTTGCCCTGGCGCTCGGCCTGTGCTCGGTGTCGCTGGTCGGCCGCGCGGCCTACGTGCAGATCATCAACAGCGACTTCTACCAGCGCCAGGGTGAGGCCCGCTACCTGCGCGAGCTGCCGATCAAGACCTCGCGCGGCATGATCACCGACCGCAACGGCGAGCCGCTGGCGGTGTCGACCCCGGTCGCTTCGATCTGGGTCAACCCGCAGGACCTGCTGCGTTCGCCTGAGCGCATCCCTGAGCTGGCCCAGGCGGTCGGCATGTCGGTGGATGAACTGAGCAGCCGCCTGTCGCAGAAGTCGGACAAGGAATTCATGTACCTGCGCCGCCGGATCAATCCGGACGAGGCAGAGAAGGTGGTCGCGCTGAAGATTCCGGGCGTGGCCGCGCAGCGCGAGTTCCGCCGCTTCTACCCGCAGGGTGAGGCGATGGCGCACGTGCTGGGCTTCACCAACATCGACGACCGCGGCCAGGAAGGCCTGGAGCTGGCGTTCGACGAATGGCTGCGCGGCAAGGCCGGTGCCAAGCGGGTGATCCGCAACCGCAAGGGCGAGACCGTCGAAAGCGATCTGCTGCGCGCCGCCGAACCGGGCAAGGACCTGACCCTCAGCATCGACCGCCGCATCCAGTACCTGGCGTTCAAGGAACTGCGCAACGCGCTGGTGGCCAACAAGGCGGCCGGCGGTTCGATGGTGATCATGGACGTGACCACCGGCGAGATCCTGGCCATGGTCAACCTGCCGACCTACAACCCGAATTCGCTGACCGGCGCGCTGCCCGATGCGCGCCGTAACCGTGCAGTGACCGACCTGGTCGAGCCGGGTTCGACGATGAAGCCGTTGACCATCGCCACCGCGCTGCAGGCCGGTGCGGTGACCAAGGACACCATCATCGATACCAACCCGGGTTACATGACCCTGGGCCGCTTCACCATCCGCGACGTGCCGCGCAACAACGGCGTGCTGAACGTGACAGGCGTGATCACCCGCAGTTCGAACGTGGGCGCGGCCAAGGTCGCGGCGAAGATGCCGGACCAGGTGTTCTACGACGGCGTGCGTCGCTTCGGCTACGGCTCGGTGCCGCACAGCGGCTTCCCGGGTGAATCCGGCGGCGTCGTACTGCGCCCGGCACGCTGGTCGGGCACCACCAAGACCACCATGTCCTACGGCTACGGCCTGAACGTCACCCCTCTGCAGATCGCTACTGCCTATTCGGCGTTGGCCAATGGCGGCAAGTTGATCGCGCCGACCTTCGTCAAGGGCCAGCGCAACGAAGGCCAGCAGATCATCGATGAGAACGTCGCCAAACAGGTGGTGGCGATGATGGAAACCGTGGTCACCCAGGGCGGCGCCAAGCAGGCAGCGGTGCTGGGTTACCGCGTGGCCGGCAAGACCGGTACCGCGCGCAAGGCCGGCCCCGGCGGTTACGAGCGTGGCCATTACAACGCGCTGTTCGCCGGCGTGGTGCCAGCCACCAACCCGCGCTTCGCCACCGTCATCGTCATCAACGACCCGCAGGCCGGCAAGTTCTACGGTGGCCTGGTGTCGGCGCCGGTCTACCACAACGTGATGGAAGGCACCCTGCGCCTGATGGACGTGCCGCTGGACGACCTGCAGTCGTGGCTGGCCGCACAGCAGTCCGGCAAGGTCGGCCATTCGGCCTCGATCCTGCCCGCGCCGCCGGCCGAGGCCGCGCTGCCGGTGGATGCCGCCGCTGAATTCGACGCTGCGCTGCCCAGCGCGCAAGCCCAGACGCCGCCCGCTACGGGAGGCACGCAATGAGTCCTTCGATGTTGCTTTCGCAGTTGCTTCCGGATGTGGCCCTGGCGGGCCACGATCCCGTTTTGACCGGCCTGGTGCTGGACAGCCGCGCCGTGCGCCCCGGCAATGCCTTCGTCGCCATCGCCGGTTTCGGCGCGCATGGCCTGGGCTTTGTCGAGCAGGCCCGTGCGGCCGGCGCTGGCGCCATCCTGTTCGAACCGCCGGCACCGGTCGAACTGCCGGCACCGGACGATGCGATCGCTGTGCCGGGCCTGCGCGCGCGCATGGGTGCGATGGCCGACCAGTTCCATGGCGCACCGTCGCGGGCGATGGCGATGGTGGGCGTGACCGGCACCAACGGCAAGACCTCCACCGTGCAGCTGCTGGCCCAGGCCTGGCACCTGCTCGGAACGCCCAGTGGCAGTATCGGCACGTTGGGCGCCGGACTTTATGGTTCGGTTGAGCCGACCGGTTTCACTACGCCGCTGGTGCTGCAGATGCATGCGCTGCTGGCGCAGCTGCGTGATGCCGGTGCGCGCGCGGTAGCGATGGAAGTCAGCTCGCACGCGCTGGACCAGGGCCGCGTGGATGCGGTGCACTACGACGTGGCGGTGTTCACCAACCTCACCCGCGACCATCTGGACTACCACGGCGACATGGCCAGCTACGGCGCGGCCAAGGCGCGGCTGTTCCATCGTCCGGGCCTGAAGGCCGCGGTGATCAATCTTGACGACGCGTTCGGTCGCCAGCTGTTCGCCGGCCTCCCGGCGGGTGTGCAGCCGATCGGCCTGAGCTCGCGCGGTGCCGACGGCGCCAGCGTGCGCGCCGAAGCGCTGCAGCTGGACGGCCGGGGCATCGCCTTCGAACTGGTCGTCGACGACCAGCGCGCGGCGGTGCAGTCGCCTTTGCTGGGCCGCTTCAACGTGGACAACCTGCTGGCCGTGGCCGGTACCCTGCACGCGCAGGGTCAGCCGCTGCCGCGCATTGCCGAGGTGTTGTCGGCGCTGCAGCCGATCCGTGGCCGCATGAACCGCCTGGGCGGCGAAGACGGCCTGCCGACCGTGGTGGTCGATTACGCGCATACCCCGGACGCACTGGAACAGGCGCTGGACAGCCTGCACGGCCACCTGCAGGGCACGCTGTTCTGCGTGTTCGGCTGCGGTGGCGAGCGTGATACCGGCAAGCGCCCGCAGATGGCCGCGATCGCCGAGCGCTTGGCCAACCAGGTCATCGTCACCGACGACAATCCGCGTGGCGAAGATGGCGACGTGATCGTGGCCGACATCCTGGCCGGCTTCACCGATGCCTCCGCCGTGACCGTGCAGCGCAGCCGCGCGCGTGCGATCGGCCTGGCGGTGAAGCGTGCCGGTGCCGGCGACATCATCCTGATCGCCGGCAAGGGCCACGAGCCGTACCAGGAAGTGAATGGCGTGCGCCATGACTTCGACGACACCGAAGTGGCCGCCGCTGCGTTGGCCGCCAAGGCCGGTGTGCTCAGCGCGCAGGCCGGGGAGGGCATCGCATGAAGTGCACCCTGCTTTCGCTGATCGCGCACTGGGCCGGCGGCGAGATCCATGGCGATGACGTGGCCATCGATGCGGTCAGCAATGACACCCGCAGCCTCGGCCCGGGCAGCCTGTATGTAGCGCTGCGCGGCGAGCGTTTCGATGGCCATGACTTTGCCGCCGACGCACAGGCGCGCGGTGCCAGCGCGCTGCTGGTCGAGCGCCTGCTGCCGATCGAACTGCCGCAGGTGCTGGTGGCCGACAGCGAACTGGCGCTGGCGAAGATCGCCACCGGCATGCAGCGTGACCGTGATACCGAGGTGTTCGCGATCACCGGCAGCAACGGCAAGACCAGCGTGAAGAGCCTGCTGCTGTCGATCCTGCAGCAGGTGGCCCGTCATGCGCACAAGGTGGTCTACGCCAACCCGGGCAACCGCAACAACGAGATCGGCCTGCCGCTGGCAGTGATCGATGCCCCGGAAGATGCCGACTACGCTGTCTACGAGATGGGCGCGGGCAAGCCGGGTGACATCGCCTACCTGACCGACATCGCCCGCCCGCGCTATGCGCTGGTCAACAACATCGCCCCGGCGCACCTGGAACGCATGGGTAGCCTGCTCGGCGTGGCAGTGACCAAGGGCGCGATCTATGCCGCGCTGCCGGCCGATGGCGTGGCCGTGATCAACGTCGACGATGCCTACGGCCGCTGGTTCGAACAGCACTTCGTCGGCACCCCGCCGCGCAGCCGTGTGCTGCGCTATGGCCTGGAGCACACCGCGGACATCACCGCGCGCGACATCCGCGCCGGCGCGCAGGGCAGCCAGTTCACCCTGGTCGCACCGGGCGGCGAAGCCCGCGTGGTGCTGGGCCTGCCGGGTCGCCACAACGTCAGCAATGCGCTGGCCGCTGCCAGCCTGGCGCTGGCCGCCGGTGTCGATCTGGCGCTGATCGCGGCCGGCCTGGCCGAAGCACAGCCGGTACCGGGCCGCCAGATCGCCCATCAGCTGCGCAACGGCGCGGTGCTGGTGGACGACAGTTACAACGCCAACCCCGGTTCGCTGGCCGCGGCCATCGACGCCCTGGCCGCCGCGCCGGAAGAGGGTTGGCTGGTGCTGGGCGACATGCGCGAGCTGGGTCCGGACGCCGAAGCGCTGCACGCGCAGGCAGGGCTCCGCGCGCGCGCTGCTGGCCTCAAGCGCCTGTATGCGCTGGGCCCGCTCAGCGCCGCTGCCGCCACCGCCTTCGGTGAAGGCGGCCGTCATTTCGCCACCCATGACGCGCTGTCGCAGGCGCTGAAGGACGAGCTGCACGCCGGCGTGCGCTGCCTGGTCAAGGGTTCCCGTGGCAGCGCCATGGACACGATTGTCAAAGCGCTGCTGGCGCAAGGAGAGGAATCCCCGCATGTTGTATGAACTGGCTCGATGGTTGCAGCAGTTGGAGAGCCTGTTCGGGCTGTTCAACTACCAGACGTTCCGCGCCATCCTTGCCGCGCTGACGGCCCTGTTCCTGTCGCTGTGGCTCGGCCCGGCGATGATCCGCAAGCTTGCCCAGTTCAAGGGCGGCCAGCCGATCCGCAAGGACGGTCCGCAGACCCATTTCTCCAAGGCCGGTACGCCGACCATGGGCGGTTCGCTGATCCTGCTCACCATCACCCTGTCGGTGCTGATGTGGGCCGACCTGCGCAACCGCTACGTGTGGCTGGTGCTGGCGGTGATGCTGTGCTTCGGCGCCATCGGCTGGTATGACGACTGGATCAAGATCGTCCGCCGCGACCCGAACGGCCTGAAGTCGCGCTGGAAGTACCTGCTGCAGTCGATCTTCGGCCTGGCCGCGGGCCTGTTCCTGTTCTACACGGCCGACGTGCCCGCAGCACTGACCTTCTACATCCCGATGTTCAAGTCGATCGCGCTGCCGCTGGCCGGCATCGGATTCGTGGCCATCGCCTACTTCTGGATCGTCGGCTTCTCCAACGCGGTGAACCTGACCGACGGCCTGGACGGCCTGGCGATCATGCCGACCGTGCTGGTGGCCTGCGCACTGGGCGTGTTCGCCTACGCCTCGGGCAACGTGGTGTTTGCCAACTACCTGCAGATCCCGCAGATCCCGGGCGCCGGCGAGCTGGTCATCATCTGCGCGGCCATTGCCGGTGCGGGCCTGGGGTTCCTGTGGTTCAACACCTATCCGGCCATGGTGTTCATGGGCGACATCGGCGCGCTGGCGCTGGGTGCGGTGCTGGGTACGATCGCAGTGATCACCCGCCAGGAGCTGGTGCTGGTGATCATGGGCGGCGTGTTCGTCATCGAAACGCTGTCGGTGATGATCCAGGTCGCCTCGTTCAAGCTGACCGGCAAGCGCGTGTTCCGCATGGCGCCGATCCACCACCACTTCGAACTGAAGGGTTGGCCGGAGCCGCGCGTGATCGTGCGCTTCTGGATCATCTCCGTCGTGCTCGTGCTGATCGGCCTGGCCACGTTGAAGGTGCGCTGAGATGAACGACCTGTCCCGCCAGGCAACACGCCTTGAAGCCATCGAAGGCAGCTACGACAAGTGGCTGCTGGGCGCGATCATTGCGCTCACGGGCATCGGCGTGGTGATGGTGGCGTCCAGCTCGATCGCTCTGATGAGCAGCCCGTTCTACTACCTCAACCGCCACCTGATCTTCCTGGCGGTGGGTATCGTGCTGGCGGTCGTAGCCGCCCGCACTGAACTGAAGTCCATCGAGCAGTACAACCAGATGCTGCTGCTGGGCTGCTTCGTGCTGCTGCTGGCGGTGTTCGCACCGGGCCTGGGCAGCACGGTCAACGGCGCACGCCGCTGGATCAATCTGGGCATCTCCAAGTTCCAGACGGTGGAAGCGGTGAAGGTGCTCTATATCGTCTGGCTGTCCAGCTACCTGGTGCGCTTCCGCGACGAGGTCAACGCGACCTGGCCGGCGATGCTCAAGCCACTGGGCGTGGCCGGTGCGCTGGTGCTGTTGCTGCTGCTGCAGCCGGACTTCGGTTCCTCGACCCTGCTGCTGGCGATCACCGCCGGCATGCTGGTGCTGGGCGGTGTGAACATGCCGCGCATGTCGATGCCGGTGATCATCGGCCTGGTCGGCATGAGCGCGCTGGCGATCATCGAACCGTACCGCATGCGCCGCATCACCTCCTTCCTCGACCCGTGGGCCGACCAGCAGGGCGACGGCTACCAGCTGTCCAACGCGCTGATGGCCGTGGGCCGCGGCGAGTGGACCGGCGTTGGCCTGGGCAACTCGGTGCAGAAGCTGTACTACCTGCCGGAAGCACATACCGACTTCATCTTCTCGGTTACTGCCGAGGAATTCGGTTTCCTCGGCACCTGCGTGATCGTGGCCCTGTACGCGCTGCTGGTCGGCCGCACGTTCTGGCTGGGCATGCGCTGCGTGGAAATGAAGCGCCACTTCTCCGGTTACATCGCCTTCGGCATCGGCCTGTGGATCAGCATGCAGACCTTCGTCTCGATCGGCGTGAACCTGGGCATCCTGCCGACCAAGGGCCTGACCCTGCCGCTGATCTCCTCCGGCGGTTCGTCGGTGCTGATGACCTGCGTGGCGATGGGCCTGCTGTTGCGCGTCTCCTATGAGCTCAAGCGCGCCGAGCGTCGCCAGGCCGTGCGCATCGGCGGTGGCGACGAGGCCGTGGCCGATGCACCCGTGGACGCGCCGGCCGCACCGGCTGCGGCCAGCGTGCCGATGAGCGCCGAGCCGACGGCTGCCGCTGCAGCGAACGCCGCACGCGGTACCAGCCGCCTGCAGTCGCGCATCGAACCGACCTTCGGGAGGCTGTCATGAGCGCAGCCACCGATAACGTGCGCCCGGTGATGATCCTGGCCGGTGGCACCGGCGGTCACATCTTCCCCGGCCTGGCCGTGGCCCGCGTGCTGCGCGCGCGCGGCGTACCGGTCACCTGGATGGGCGCCGATGGTGCGATGGAAACCCGCCTGGTGCCGCAGCACGACATTCCGATCGACACGCTGGCCATCACCGGCCTGCGCGGCAAAGGCAAGCTGGCCCTGCTGGGCGCGCCGTGGCGGCTGATGCGCGCGCTGCGCGCGGCCGGCATGATCATCCGCAAGCGCCAGCCGCGTGCGGTGGTCGCCTTCGGTGGTTTCGCGTCCGGCCCGGGGGGCATGGCCACACGCCTGCATGGCCTGCCGCTGCTGGTGCACGAACAGAATCGCGCTCCCGGCATGACCAACCGCATCCTGTCGCGCTATGCGCGCCGGCTGCTGACCGGCTTCCCGGGCACCTTCGCCAAGGGCGAGGAGTTCGTCGGCAACCCGGTACGTGCGGAGATCGCCGCCATCGCACCGCCGGAACAGCGTTTCGCTGACCGCCAGGGCCCGCTGCGCGTGCTGGTGGTCGGTGGCAGCCAGGGCGCGCGTGCGCTCAACACCGGCGTGCCGCAGGCCATCGCTGCGCTGGGTGCCACGGTGCCGGTGCAGGTACGCCACCAGAGTGGCGAAAAAATGCATGCCGAAGCGGTCGAGGCATATGCCAAGGCCGGCGTGCAGGCTGAAATCACGCCGTTCATCGCCGACATGGCCGAGGCCTTTGCCTGGGCCGATCTGGTGGTGTGCCGTGCGGGCGCTTCGACGCTGGCCGAGCTGTGCGCGGTGGGTGTCGGCAGCGTGCTGGTGCCTTTCCCCGCTGCTGTCGACGATCACCAGACCCGCAATGCGGAGTACCTGGTCGAGCGCGGCGCGGCGGTTTTGCTGAAGCAGGACGGAACGCTGGCCGACGGCATTGCCGCACTGCTGCGCGATCTGTCCGAAAATCCCGCCCGCCGCATGCAGATGGCGCAAGCCGCGCGTGCCCTGGCCAAGGTCGATGCCGCCGAGCGCATCGCCGATATCATTCTTGAGGAAGCTGTATGAAGAAGGCATGCCACCGCGCCTGCCCTGCGCGAGGCCGCGCATGATCCGTCGCCTGCACGACACCAACGACCTGGTGCGCGCGTTCCCGCGCGTGCATTTCGTCGGCATCGGCGGCACCGGCATGAGCGGTATCGCCGAAGTGATGCTGACGCTGGGCTATGAGGTGTCCGGCTCGGACAACGCCGACAACGTGGCGACCCGTCGCCTGGCCAGCCTGGGTGCGCGCATCATGCGCGGCCACTCCGCAGCCAACGTGCTGGGCACCGACTGCGTGGTGGTCTCCAGTGCCATCCGCGAAGACAACCCGGAACTGATGGAAGCGCGCAGCCAGCGCATTCCGATCATGCCGCGTGCGGCGATGCTGGCCGAGCTGATGCGCTTCCGCCGCGGCATCGCGGTGGCCGGTACCCATGGCAAGACCACCACCACCAGCCTCACCGCTGCAGTGCTGAGCGAAGGTGGCCTGGACCCGACGTTCGTGATCGGAGGCCAGCTGCTGGCCGCCGGTGCCAACGCCAAGCTGGGTGGTGGCCAGTGGCTGGTGGCCGAGGCTGACGAAAGCGATGGCAGCTTCCTGCGCCTGAATCCGCTGATGTCGATCATCACCAACATTGATGCCGACCACCTGGAGAACTACGGCAACGACTTTGCCCGCGTGCAGGCGGCGTTCGCCGAGTTCCTGCAGCGCCTGCCGTTCTACGGCCTGGCGGTGCTGTGCATCGACGATCCAGAAGTCGCGGCTCTGGCTGCCAAGACCCCGCGCCACGTGATGAGCTACGGCATGAGCCCGCAGGCCGACGTGCGCGCCGAGAACGTGGTGCAGGAAGGCTCGCGCATGCGCTTCACCCTGCGCCTGCCGCAGGGCACCAGCCAGGAAGTGGTGCTGGCGCTGCCGGGCAAGCACAACGTACTCAACGCGCTGGCCGCCGCTGCGGTGGGCTGGCAGCTGGGCGTGGCACCGGACGCGATCGCGCGCGCACTGGAAGGCTTCGCCGGTGTCGGCCGTCGCTTCAACGATCTGGGCGAAGTGACCACCGCCAGCGGCGCCAAGGTCCGCATCATCGACGACTACGGTCATCACCCGAGCGAGTTGGAAGCGGTGTTCGCCGCCGCCCGTGGTGGCTGGGCCGACAAGCGCCTGGTGGTGGCCTTCCAGCCGCACCGCTACAGCCGTACCCGCGACCAGTTCGACAAGTTCGCCGCGGTGCTGTCCAGCGTCGATGCACTGGTGCTGAGCGAGGTCTACCCGGCCGGCGAGGAACCGATTGCTGGTGCCGATTCGCATGCGTTGGCCCGCGCGATCCGTGCGCGTGGCCGCAGCGAGCCGGTGGTGGTGGGCAAGGCCGCCGAGCTGGCCAGCGTGCTGCCGGACGTGCTGCAGGACGGTGACCTGCTGCTGATGATGGGTGCCGGCGACATCGGTGCCGTGGCCACCCATATCGCGGTGGAAGGCTTCAAGGGGGAGGGCGAGGCGTGAGCGCGCTGACCTTCCCGCCGCTGCGCGTGACCGACCCGGCCGTGTTCGGCCGCGTCGCCGTGCTGCTCGGTGGCAGTTCCAGCGAACGCGAGGTGTCGCTGGACTCCGGCCGCAACGTACTGGAGGCGCTGCAGTCGCGCGGCGTCGATGCGTTCGCGGTGGATGGCATTCCGGCGCTGGCCAAGGCGCTCGCCGCCGGTGGCATCGATCGCGTGTTCAACATCCTGCATGGCCACAACGGTGGCGGTGAGGACGGCATCGTGCAGGGCCTGATGGATGCCTTCGGCGTGCCGTACACCGGCTCGAACGTGCTGGGCTCGGCGCTGAGCATGGACAAGATCCGCACCAAGCAGGTATGGCTGTCGCTGGGCCTGCCCACCCCGCAGTACCGGAAGGTGGACGCGACCACGGTGCATGCACTGGCAGCCGAACTGGGCCTGCCGGTAGTGGTGAAGCCGGCCAATGAAGGCTCCAGCGTGGGTATCAGCCGGGTCACCGACGACGCCGGCCTCGATGAAGCCGTGGCGCTGGCCGCGCGCTACGACGGCCAGCTGCTGATGGAACAGATGGTGGTCGGCGACGAACTGACCGTGGCCATCCTCGGCGATGTCGCGCTGCCGTCGATCCGCATCGTGCCCAAGGGCCAGTGGTACGACTACAACGCCAAGTACATCGCCGAGGACACCCAGTACCTGTGCCCAGGCCTGGACGGTGACGACGAAGAGGAAATCCGCCGCATCGCGCTGGCCGCGTTCCGTGCCGCCGGCTGCCGTGGCTGGGGCCGCGTAGACGTGATGCGCGATCGCAGCAGCGGCCGCTTCTTCCTGCTGGAAGTGAATACCGCGCCGGGCATGACCAGCCATTCGCTGGTGCCCAAGGCCGCAGGCCAGGCCGGCATCAGCTTCGAAGAGCTGGTGTGGCGCGTGCTGGAACAGACCCTGGAGGCCTCGCACGCATGAACGCGGTGCTGCGCATCTTCGTCTGGCTGTTGGCGCTGTCGGTGGTTGCACTGCCGGTGGTGGCCGTGGTCAATGGCTGGGTCGGCGCCGAGCGCTGGCCGCTGGCGAAGCTGCGCGTGCATGGTGAGTTCAAGCGAGTGCCGGCCGAGCAGTTGCAGCAGGTGCTGCTGCCGTACGCGCACGCGGGCTTCTTCGCGGTCAAGCTGCAGGACGCGCAGGACGCCCTGGAGCAGCTGCCGTGGGTGGAAAGCGCGCAGGTGCGCAAGCAGTGGCCGGACGTGCTGGAAGTGACCCTGGTCGAGCACAAGCCGTTCGCGCGCTGGGGCAACGACCGCCTGGTTTCCGAGCAGGGCAAGTTGTTCCCCACGCCGAAGAAGCTGGCCGATCTGGCGCTGCCCGAACTGGACGGCCCCGACAGCCAGACCGAAGAAGTGATGAAGCTGTACAGCGACTCGCGTGCATTGTTCGCACCGGCCGGCGTCGACGTGCGCCGGGTGACGATGGATGCGCGCGGCAGCTGGTCGCTGGTGCTGAGCAACGGTACCGAAGTGGTGGTCGGCCGCGACGACGCGCGCTCGCGCATGCAGCGCTTCGTCAAGGTGCTGCCGCAGCTCAACCGTCAGGACGCGCCGATCGAGCGCGCCGATCTCCGTTACACCAATGGTTTCACGCTGAGCTGGGGTACCCCGGCCACGCCGGCGAAAACGCCGGCGACCCCAGCCAGCAGGACGCAGGAAAGGACATGAATCGCAAGGGTGACAAATCGCTGATCGTTGGGCTGGACATCGGCACCTCCAAGGTGGTGGCGCTGGTGGGCGAGTACTCGCCGGGCAACCCGATCGAAGTGATCGGCATCGGCTCGCACGAGTCGCGCGGGCTCAAGCGTGGCGTGGTGGTGGACATCGAATCGACCGTGCAGTCGATCCAGCGCGCGGTGGAAGAAGCCGAGCTGATGGCCGGCTGCGAGATCCGCTCGGTGTATGCCTCGATCTCCGGCAACCACGTGCAGTGCAAGAATTCGCCCGGCATCGTGCCGATCCGCGACGGCGAAGTGACCTGGGGCGACCTGGATCGCGTGCTCGATGCGGCCAAGGCCGTGGCGATTCCGGCCGACCAGAAGATCCTGCACGCGATCCCGCGCGAGTACGTGCTGGACGATTCGCAGGAAGGCATCCGCAACCCGGTCGGCATGACCGGCGTGCGCCTGGAAGTACATGCCCACCTGGTGGTGTGCGCGCAGTCGGCTGCGGCCAACATCAGCAAGTGCGTCCAGCGCTGCGGCCTGCAGGTGGACGACCTGGTGCTGTCCTCGCTGGCCTCCAGCGTGGCGGTGCTGACCGCCGACGAGCGCGAGCTTGGCGTGGTGCTGGTCGACATGGGCGCCGGCACCACCGATATCGCGGTGTTCGTGCAGGGCGCGATCTGCCACACGGCTTCGCTGCCGATCGCCGGCGACCACGTCACCAATGACATCGCGCACATGCTGCGCACGCCGACCCCGGAAGCCGAGCAGATCAAGGTGCGCTATGCCTGCGCCCTGGCCCAGCTGGCCACCGCCGAGGAAAGCATCCAGGTGCCGTCGGTGGGCGACCGCCCGCCGCGCCGCATGCCGCGCCATTCGCTGGCGCAGGCCGTGCAGGGCCGCTACGAGGAAATCTTCGAGATGGTGCAGGCCGAACTGCGCCGCTCCGGCTTCGAGGAACTGGTACGCGCCGGCATGGTGCTGACCGGTGGCGCTTCGAAGATGGAAGGCGTGGTCGAACTGGCCGAGGAGATGCTGCAGATGCCGGTTCGCGTGGGCATCCCGCAACACGTCACCGGCCTCGGCGAAGTGGTGGGCAACCCGGTGCATGCCACCGGCGTGGGCCTGCTGCTGATGGGCAGCCAGATCGAGCACCCGCGGCGGCCGTCGCTGCCGACCGGGCGCGCTGGAAGCATGTTCAAGAAACTCAAGACCTGGTTCCGCGGCGAGTTCTGACGCGGAACCCGTAACACCGGGCATCGCCCGGGCGCAGCACCCGCAGTACCCGTAGCACAACGCAACACCGGCAACACACAACCCACACAGCCGCAACGTCGGCATGCAGCAGGACGGCAGGACGCCCGAATGCCCATGCCAGCCAAAGCGGATACAACGAGGACACGGACATGGCGCATTTTGAACTGATCGAAAAGATGGCACCCAATGCGGTGATCAAGGTGGTTGGCGTGGGCGGCGGCGGCGGCAATGCCGTGGCGCACATGGTCAACTCGGCGGTGGACGGCGTGGAATTCATCACCGCCAACACCGACTCGCAGGCCATCAAGAATTGCGGTGCCAAGCTGCAGCTGCAGCTGGGTACCAACGTGACCAAGGGCCTGGGCGCAGGCGCGAACCCGGAAGTCGGCCGTCAGGCCGCGCTGGAAGACCGTGAGCGCATCATGGACGCCCTGCAGGGTGCGGACATGGTGTTCATCACCGCCGGCATGGGCGGTGGTACCGGCACCGGCGCTGCGCCGGTGGTGGCACAGCTGGCCAAGGAAATGGGCATCCTGACCGTGGCCGTGGTCACCAAGCCGTTCCCGTTCGAAGGCCGTCGCCGCATGCAGGTGGCGCTGAAGGGCATCGAGGAACTGAGCCAGCACTGCGACTCGCTGATCACCATCCCGAACGAGAAGCTGATCACCGTGCTGGGTCGCAACGCGACCATGATCCAGGCCTTCCGTGCCGCCAACGACGTGCTGCAGGGCGCCGTGCAGGGCATCGCCGACCTGATCGTGCGTCCGGGCCTGATCAACGTCGACTTCGCCGACGTGCGCACCGTCATGTCCGAAATGGGCCTGGCGATGATGGGTACCGGCACCGCCCGTGGCGATGACCGCGCCCAGGCCGCCGCCGAAGCCGCGATCCAGAACCCGCTGCTGGACGATGTGAACCTGGCCGGTGCCAACGGCATCCTGGTCAACATCACCGCCGGCGCCGACTTCACCATGGCCGAGTTCGACGAGATCGGCCGCACCATCGATGGCTTCGCTTCCGAGGACGCCACCGTGGTGGTCGGTACCGTGCTGGATCCGGACATGCAGGACGAAGTGCGCGTGACCGTGGTCGCTACCGGCCTGAACCGCGTGTCGGCCAGCAAGACCCAGCGTCCGGGCGAGCGTGCGCCGATCAAGCTGGTCCGCAATGCCACCACCGGCCAGCCGGAATTCGGTGACTTCGACAACGGCGGCGACGCCGTGTCCAAGGCCGTGGGCGGCATGGGTCTGGGCCTGCGTCGCGCCAGCAGCGATACCGCGGCAGCCTCCGCTCCCTCGGCCCCGGCCGCTTCGGCCCCGGCGGCGGCGGAACTGCCGAACGATTACCTGGACATCCCGGCGTTCCTGCGCCGCCAGGCGGACTAAGCGGGGCGCCCGGGGCTTGTCCTCCCCGGGTTGCGCCACCATGTCCTGAAAACGCGGGCGCCGGGCCAGGATGGGTCCGGCTGCCCTGCTTCACGCGTGTCCCCGCGGCGTGCCGGTGCGTCCTGCCGGCAGCCTTCACTGGCGTTTCAGCCAGGGTAGGGGAGGGCGCGTGTTAATCTAATGTGTCACTTCCGGCCCATCCCCCATGATCCAGCAACGCACCCTCAAGAACACGATCCGCGCCACCGGCGTTGGCCTGCACAGCGGTGACAAGGTCTACATGACCCTGCGCCCGGCACCGGTCAACCATGGGATCGTGTTCCGTCGCGTGGACCTGGACCCGGTGGTGGAAGTGCCGGCCAAGGCCGAACTGGTCACCGAAGTGACCCTGTGCACCGGCCTGACCTGCAACGACGCCAAGATCCAGACCGTCGAACACCTGATGTCGGCGCTGGCCGGCCTGGGTGTGGACAACATCATCGTCGAACTGTCCTCGGCCGAGCTGCCGATCATGGACGGTTCGGCCGGCCCGTTCGTGTTCCTGCTGCAGTCGGCAGGCATCGTGGAACAGGACGCGCCCAAGCGCTTCATCCGCGTGCTGAAGACCGTGGAAGTGACCGAGGGCGACAAGGTGGCCCGCTTCAGCCCGTACGAGGGCTACAAGCTGGGCTTCACCATCCAGTTCGATCACCCGATGATCCCGGCCAAGCAGTCGCGCCAGGAAATCGAGTTCTCGACGCTGGCCTACACCAAGGAAATCTCCCGCGCGCGCACCTTCGGTTTCATGCGCGACCTGGAATACATGCGCGAGCGCAACCTGGGCCTGGGCGGTTCGATGGACAATGCCATCGTGCTGGACGAGTTCCGCGTGCTCAACGAAGACGGCCTGCGCTACGCCGACGAGTTCGTGCGCCACAAGATCCTCGACGCGATCGGCGACCTCTATCTGGCCGGTGGCCAGGTGCTGGGTGCCTACGAAGGCTTCAAGTCCGGTCACGCCCTCAACAACAAGCTGGTGCGGGCGCTGATGGCCGACGCCACCGCCTGGGAATGGGTCAGCTTCGACTCGCCGGCCACCCCGGACCCGGTGGAATATGCCACTCCGGCCTACGCCTGATTCCTGTAGATCGTTGAATTGAAAGACAAAAGCGCCGCCTTCCAGGGCGGCGTTGTCGTTTCCGGCGTGTCCGGCGCATTCAGCATGCTTGACGCGTGTCAAGGCCGGTTCGAGGTCACGGTTTTGTGAACCTGTTGGATCGGAAGCCTGAATTTAACGTAGTTTTAACAACAATCTAACGACAGGCCCCCGGATGGCAGCTAGGATGCGACCCGGCCCCCGAAATGTTTCACGCCGTGGTGACACGCGCGACGGGGAGCGGAGCCGGATGCTCCGTTGTCGTCAGGACCGCTTCTTCGGCTTCGAAGGAACGTCCTGCAGGCAAGCCAAGGCGTCGCGTAGCCCTTTGTGCGTGGCGGCTGAAACTGCGTGGGGTCCATTCCGGTTGTCGAGCGCTGGGGAGCGCGTGGGAGTGGGAGACGCAGTCTTGATGGTCACCCTGGTGGCCTTCAGCCCGATGGAACGGGCCGCGTCGAGCAACTGGGCTTCGGCAAGCCGCAACTTGGCATGCCAGACCGGGGACTCGACGAGAAAAACGAGGTGTTCCCCGTCCACATTGGCCAGCCGGCAACGGCTGCGCAGAGGTGGCGGCAACTGGGGGCGCAACTGACGGTCCAGCGCGTCGAGCCACAAGGCACGCCGCAGCGGGTTCCCGCTTTTGTCCGCCATCACCGCATCCAGCGCCGGCTTCGGCACTGACGCGGGGCGAACGCTGGATTTCGGCTCAGACATGAAAACTCACTGATGGCATTCAAAAAGATCGTAATCAAAACGCGTGAAGGACAGGCCAAAGCGTCGCCGATCGCGCGTTTGCGGTTCTATTTCGAGGACCGCCCCCGCGCCCTGCTGGGCAGCGTGCTCGGGGTAGGCTGCATTATCGGCCTTGCCGGCGGCATTGGCGCCAGCGCGCTGAATGATTCCCGCCTGCAGGCCAAGGTCGAGCGCCAGGATGCAGAGCTGGCCAAGGTCAAGCGCGATGCGCAGACCCAGGTCAACGCGCTGGCGGCCCGCCTCGGCGAGCTGCAGGCCCAGGCCACCCGCCTCAACGCCCTCGGCGAACGGCTGACCCAGATGGGCAAGCTGGAAGACGGCGAGTTCGACTTCAACGAGACCCCTCTCGGTCTCGGTGACGGCGACGCCGGCGGCCCGACCAGCGACATCCCGGTCAAGGACGTCAACGCCGACTTACAGGTGCTGGAGCAGCGCTTCGCTGCTTCAGGCCGCCAGTTGTCGGTGATGGAATCGCTGATGTTCGACCACCAGCTGCAGCAGAACGCCGTGCCCTCGCGCATGCCGATCCGCAACAGCTACGTGACCTCCGGTTTCGGCACCCGTGCCGACCCGTTCGGCCGCGGTGCCGCCACCCACAAGGGCATGGACTTCCACGCCAGGGTCGGTGACCCGGTGATGGCCGTGGCCGAAGGCGTGGTCAGCTTCTCCGGCGTGAAGGGCGGCTACGGCAACGTGGTCGACGTCGACCACGGTAACGGCTACGTCACCCGCTACGCGCACAATTCGCGCCTTGTGGTGAAGGTCGGCGACCTGGTCCGTGCCGGGCAGGAAGTGGCCAAGGCCGGTTCCACCGGTCGTTCGACCGGCGCCCACGTGCACTTCGAGGTGTGGGAGAACGGCAACGTGGTCAACCCGCGCAAGTTCCTCGGCGACGGCGGCAACACGCCGGTCGGCCGCGTCAGCCGCGGCTGATGCCCCATTGGGGTGCCGGCTGCCGTCGGCACTACCGCCCCCGGAGTACGGGGGCAGCGCCGTAGGCGCGGGGGTGTGGAGGCGAGGTAAGCGGGGCCCACGGTTCGCGCAGCGAAGCGTGGGAGCGCCAGCGCGCATGCGCTGACGCGTACCCGGCCAGCGGCCGGCACTACCGGGAGTGTTCGGATGCCATTGCCGCCAAAGGGTTGAAACCCCTTACGGCCGTCCCAAGCTACAATGGGTGTTGCCATCGACAGGGCGCCAGGCGCCCTGTTTCGTTTGCGGCGGACGGATCCCAAGGGGGAGGCCGGGCGTCGTGTCCATCCAACCCGGTTCCTTCAATGATCAACAGCCTGCTTACCCGCGTATTTGGCAGTCGTAACGAACGACAGCTGCGCCAGCTCAACCGCATCGTCGCCAAGATCAATGCGCTGGAGCCGGAGATCGAGAAGCTTTCCGACGAGCAGCTTCAGGCCAAGACGCCGGAGTTCAAGCAGCGCATCGCCGACGGTGAAGCCCTGGACAAGGTGCTGCCGGAAGCGTTCGCGGTCTGCCGCGAAGCCGGTCGCCGCGTGCTGGGCATGCGCCACTACGACGTGCAGCTGATCGGCGGCATGGTGCTCCACCTGGGCAAGATCGCAGAAATGCGCACCGGTGAAGGCAAGACCCTGGTGGCGACCCTGCCGGTGTACCTCAACGCGCTGGAAGGCAAGGGCGTGCACGTGGTCACCGTGAACGACTACCTGGCCCGCCGCGACGCCGCGCAGATGGGCAAGCTGTACAACTGGCTGGGCCTGAGCGTGGGCGTGGTGTACCCGGGCATGCCGCACAGCGACAAGCGCGAAGCCTATGCCTCGGACATCACCTACGGCACCAACAACGAATTCGGCTTCGACTACCTGCGCGACAACATGGCGCTGTCCAAGGCCGACCGCTACCAGCGCGGCCTGCACTACGCCATCGTCGACGAAGTCGACTCCATCCTGATCGACGAAGCGCGTACCCCGCTGATCATCTCCGGACCGGCCGACGATTCCCCGGAGCTGTATATCCGCGTCAACCGCGTCGTACCGAACCTGGTCAAGCAGGAAGCGGAAGACGGCGAAGGCGACTTCTGGGTCGATGAGAAGGGCAAGCAGGTGCACCTGTCCGAAGCGGGCATGGAGCACGCCGAGCAGCTGCTGGTCGAGGCCGGCATCCTCGACGGCGAGACCGAAGGCCTGTACGCGCCGCAGAACCTGACCGTGGTCCACCACCTGAACGCCGCGCTGCGCGCGCACGCGATCTACCAGCGTGACGTGGATTACATCGTGCGCGATGGCGAAGTGGTCATCGTCGATGAGTTCACTGGCCGCACCCTGTCCGGTCGCCGCTGGTCCGATGGCCTGCACCAGGCGGTGGAAGCGAAGGAAGGCGTGCCGGTCCAGCGCGAGAACCAGACGCTGGCGAGCATCACCTTCCAGAACCTGTTCCGCATGTACAAGAAGCTGTCCGGCATGACCGGTACGGCCGATACCGAAGCCTTCGAGTTCCAGAGCATCTACGGCCTGGAAGTGGTGGTGATCCCGACCAACCGCCCGACCATCCGCAAGGACAGCCCGGACCAGGTGTTCCTGATCCGCAAGGGCAAGTTCAATGCGGTGCTGGCCGACATCGAAGAGTGCGCCAAGCGCGGCCAGCCGGTGCTGGTGGGTACCACCTCGATCGAAACCTCGGAAATGCTGTCCGAGCACCTGCGCAAGGCCGGCGTGAAGCACGAAGTGCTCAACGCCAAGCAGCATGACCGCGAAGCGACCATCGTCGCCAATGCCGGTCGTCCGGCCGCGGTCACCATCGCCACCAACATGGCCGGTCGTGGTACCGACATCGTGCTGGGCGGTTCGCTGGAAGCGGAAATCCACGAGCTGGGCGAAGGCGCGACCGACGAACAGAAGGCCGCGGTCAAGGCCGATTGGCAGAAGCGCCACGAGGCCGTCAAGGCTGCCGGCGGCCTGCACATCGTCGGTACCGAGCGCCATGAATCGCGCCGTATCGACAACCAGCTGCGCGGCCGTTCGGGCCGCCAGGGTGACCCGGGTTCGTCCCGCTTCTACCTGTCGCTGGAAGACAACCTGATGCGCATCTTCGCCTCCGACTGGGTGCAGAAGGCCATGCGCATGATGGGCATGAAGGAAGACGACGTCATCGAAGACCGCCTGGTCAGCCGCCAGATCGAGAAGGCGCAGCGCAAGGTCGAGGCCCACAACTTCGACATCCGCAAGAACCTGCTGGACTTCGACGACGTCAACAACGACCAGCGCAAGGTGATCTACGCACAGCGCGATGAACTGCTGGACGCCGAGTCGGTGAAGGACAACGTCGACGGCATCCGCGACGACGTGATCTTCGACGTGGTGGCCCGCTTCGTGCCGCCGAACTCGATCGACGAGCAGTGGGACCTGCGTGGCCTGGAAGCGACCCTGGAGTCGGACTTCGGCCTGCAGATGTCGCTGACCGACCTGGTCAAGTCGCACGAAGAGCTGGACGCCGAAGCCATCGCCGCCAAGGTGCAGGAGCGCGTCAACCAGCACTTCGCCGAGAAGGAAGCCGGTGTCGGTGAGGAAACCATGCGCGCGCTGGAGAAGCACGTGATGCTGACCGTGCTGGACCAGAGCTGGAAGGAGCACCTGGCGCGCATGGACTACCTGCGCCAGGGCATCTACCTGCGTGGTTACGCGCAGAAGCAGCCGAAGCAGGAGTACAAGAAGGAAGCCTTCGAGCTGTTCTCGGACATGCTGGAGAACGTCAAGCGCGAAGTGGTGACCCTGCTGTCGCGCGTGCGCATCCGCAGCGACGAGGAAGTGCAGGCGCTGGAAGCAGCCGAACGCCAGCAGGCCGAAGCGCGCCTGAGCCAGTCGCAGTTCCAGCACCAGGACGTGGGCGGCTACAGCGCCGACGAGGAAGCCGCGCAGGTGCAGGCTGCCCAGCAGGGCATTGCACAGGCGCAGCGCGATGAGCCGAAGATCGGCCGCAACGATCCATGCCCGTGCGGCAGTGGCAAGAAGTACAAGCACTGCCACGGCCAGCTGAGCTGACCCCGAAGAGCCCCGCGAAAGCGGGGCTCTTTTTTCATGGCGGCTGTTTCGTGGGGCTGATCCGGCCCGATCCGAGATTGCGCGGGCCGCCCTGTTCTGGGCATGCTTCCCCCATGGCTCCCCCCACCCGATCGATCCACGTCGTGGCCGCCGTCATCACCGACGCCCGTGGCCGCGTGCTGCTCAACCGTCGTACCGAGAACCGCGACATGGCCGGCCTGTGGGAGTTCCCCGGCGGCAAGCGCGAATCCGGCGAGACCTCCGAACAGGCGTTGGTTCGCGAGCTACGCGAGGAACTGGGCATCGAAGCCGATGTCGGCGAATGGCTGATGGATGTGCCGCAGCGCTACCCGGACAAGCACCTGACCCTGGAAGTGCGCCACGTGCGCAGCTGGAAGGGGACGCCACGTGGCCGCGAGGGCCAGGCCATTACCTGGGTGGCGCCGGACAAACTGGGTCGCTATTCGATGCCACCGGCCGATCTGCCGGTGGTGGCCGCGCTGCGCCAACCCGATAGCTACCTGATCACCCCGGCGCCGGCCGATGACGCCGACGGCGTGCAGCACTGGCATGAGCAGCTGAAGCGTGTGGTGGCGGCGGGCCAGCAGCGCATCCAGCTGCGGTTGCCGACGGCACATCCGGAGCGCCAGGCGATGGTCGAACAGGCCGTGCGCGCGCACCGTCGCAGCGGGGTGCAGTGGCTGCTCAACCGCGATATCGAGCTGGCACGCGCATTGGGCGTGGGGGTGCACCTGGGCAGCGAGCAGCTGCTTGAGCTGTTGCAGCGTCCACTGCCCGAAGGCCAGCTGGTGGCCGCGTCCTGCCATGACCTGCAGCAGCTGCAGGCCGCACAGCGGTTGGGCTGCGACTTCGCCGTGCTGGGCCCGGTGCAGGCCACGGCCAGTCATCCCGATGCCGTGCCGCTGGGCTGGAACGCGTTCGCCGAGCTGCGCGCGCAGGTGTCACTGCCAATCTACGCCCTGGGCGGCATGCGCCGCGGTCACATCGCCGAAGCGCGTCGCCATGGTGGGCAGGGCATCGCCGCCATCCGCGCGCTGTGGCCGGAGTAAAGCTGCTTCGCTCGCCGGGCATGGCCCGGCGCTACCGTGTGGGATGGAGGCAGTAGATCCACGCCATGCGTGGATGGATGCTCGCGATCACAGCGTGATCCAGAAACACCCGTATTGCCGTCGCAACCCCAGCACCGTCGAAGCGCGCGACGCGCTGCCGGGCAGGGTCTGCTCCAGGCGCAGGCCGATGGGATGCCGCGCCACAGAGGCCACAGGGTCGGATCCCAACGCGGCAGGGCTCTGATCCTCATCCTGCGATTGCGGCAGCGCCTGTGACGGATACACCGGCACCACGTCCACCAGGGGCCGCCGCGCCAAGGATTCCAGCTGGCCGAGGATGCGCTGCGCGCCCGCATCGGAAACCGCGCCCCACAGATACAGTGAGGACAGCCGATTCACATCGTTGCTGACGATGCCGACGCGCAGCGCGTCCACCAGTTCACTCAGCCGCCGCGGGCAGCGTGCCCCCAGGGTGTCGCGCTGCAGGGTATTGCCGGCGGGCGCAGGCGGTGGCAACCGCGACCGCGCGCCCAGGTTGTCGCAGGGCCGGTCGGTGTAGACGCTTTGGCCCTGGGCATCGGTGCAGCGGTTCAGGCGCGTGGACTGTGCGTGGGCGGCGCTCGACAGAACGCACGGCAGCAGCAACAGCAGGAAGGAAAGCCGGATCATCCTCGCAGGGTAGCGCCGATCACGCTTGCGCGCCGTGCCTTCAGCCCTGCAGCAGCTTCAGCACCGAAGTGGTCGGCTTGGCCAGGTTCAAGGTGTAGAAGTGCAGGCCGGGTGCGCCGCCTTCGATCAGGCGCTGGCACAGCTTGGCCACCACTTCAGTGCCGAATGCACGCACCGACTCTGCATCATCGCCATAGGCCTGCATCTTGCGGCTGATCCAGCGCGGGATCTCCGCACCGCACTGTTCGGAGAAGCGGCGCAGCTGGCTGAAGTTGGCGATCGGCATGATGCCGGGCGTGATCGGTACCTGCACGCCCAGCCGCCGCACTTCGTCGACGAAATGGAAGTAGGCATCAGGGTTGAAGAAGTACTGGGTGATCGCCGCATCGGCACCGGCGTCGATCTTGGCCTTGAAATGCTTCAGGTCGGCCAGTGCGTCGGAAGCCTGCGGGTGCGTTTCGGGGTACGCGCCCACTTCGATATGGAACGCATCGCCGTGCTCGGCGCGGATGAAGTCGATCAGTTCGGCGGCATAGCGCATGTCACCGGGGAAACCCATGCCCGACGGCAGATCGCCGCGCAGCGCGACCAGGCGGCGGCAGCCGATGGCGCGATACAGCTTGAGCAGCTCGCGGATTTCCTGACGGGTGCCGCCGACGCAGGACAGATGCGGTGCGGCATCGAAGCCATGGTGCTGGTTGAGATGGCGCACGGTCTCGGAGGTATAGCTCAGGGTCGAGCCACCGGCACCGAAGGTGCACGACACGTACTCGGGGCCGTAGTCCTTCAACCTGGCCGCGGCGCGGTCCAGCTGGCTGCGCTGTTCGTCGGTCTTGGGCGGATAGAACTCGAAGCTGATGGCGGTCATGGCACGGGCGGCAGCGGCGGGTGCGGATCAGTATATCGCTTCATCAAGATGGATGTTGTCAATTTGTGCGGGTGCGCACCGTCCGTCGCCTGCGACCGTTCGCCCCGGCGATCGGCCGCTGCTCCGAAATCGCAACCCGGGTGCCGTGGCCGGCGGCACGCTGTTCCCATCCCGGCACCACCCACCTGACGAAGGAGCAGACGATGAAGATCTTCCTGGCACTCTGGTATGCAATGAAGGCCCTGGCCCGGCTGGCGATGATCGGCATGGCGATGGCCGTGCTCGGCTCCGGCTCGGCGCACGCCGCCAGCGCCCCGGCGGCGGGCAAGGTGCAGGTCGAGGTGGTCGGCAAGGGCCGCCCGCTGCTGATGATTCCCGGCCTCAACAGCAGCGCCGAGGTGTGGCGCGAGACCTGCGTGGCCCTGAAGGATGTGCAGTGCCATCTGGTGCAGCTGCCCGGCTTTGCCGGTGCGCTCGCGGCCGATCCGCGCCCGGTCGAGTTCCTGCCGGCGATGCGCGGGCAGCTGCTGGCCTACCTGCATGACCAGCATCTGGGCCCGGTGGTGGTGGTTGGCCACAGCCTCGGTGGCCTGCTGGGCCTGCAGATGGCGCAGGCCGAGCCGAAGGCGGTCAGCGCGCTGGTGGTGGTTGACGCCCTGCCATTCCTGCCGGCCGCGCGTGACCCGAAGGCCACCGCTGACAGCGTGCGGCCGATGGCCGACCGGCTGCGCAAGGGCATGCTGGCCGCCGGCGCCGCGCAATGGCAGGCGCAGTTGAAGGCGGGCCTGCCGGGGATGACCCACGATACTCAGCGCCAGGCTGAACTGGGCCGCTGGGGCGAAGACAGCGACCGCCAGACCACGGCCGATGCCATGCATGCGGTGATGACCACCGATCTGCGTGACAGCATCGCTTCGATCGCCGCACCGACGCTGGTGCTGGGCAGCTGGGCCGGCTACCAGCCGATGGGTGGCACCGAGGACGGCACCCGGGCGGTATTCCAGTCGCAGTACGCGAAACTGCAGGGCGTACAGATCGCGATGAGCGCGCAGGGTTTCCACTTCCTGATGTGGGATGATCCGCGCTGGTTGCAGGAACAGGTGCAGGCCTTCCTCGACCGCCACCACTGAGTTTCAACACGCCTCGGAATGGACATGCCGGATTCCTCCTCGACGGTACGCTTCTGGCTGCTCAATGCGCTGGTATGGGCGCTCTATGGCGTTGCCGGAATCGGCCTGCGCCAAGCCTATTTCAGCGATGCCGGAAGCGCAGGCGTGTTGATCACGCTGGGCCTGGCGTTGGCCCTGTTCGGATGCAGCGGTGCCATCCGCGCGCTGGCGCTGCGTGCAGACTGGTGGGCGCGCGGAACGGCCGGGCTGTTGCTGCGGCTGGCGCTGTCGGTGGCATTGGGCGCGGCAGTGGCGCAGCTGCTGGTGAACATCGCGCTGCACTCGGCGCTGGCCTGGAACTGGGTGAGCCTGGGGCGGCAGACGGCCGACTTCAGCCCCAAGGCGCTGCTGCTCTACTGGTACACCACTGCGGTGATGCTGGCCCTGTGGGCAGCGCTTTGGGCAAGCCTGCACAGCCTGCGCCGGATACGCGGGGCGGAACTGGCCCGCCTGCGCGCCGAAGCCGAGCGCAGTGCGCTGGAACGCGATGCGCTGCGTGCGCGGCTCAACCCGCACTTCATGTTCAATGCGCTGAACAACCTGCGTGCGCTGATCCTGGAAGATCCTGAGCGTGCGCGCGACATGGTCACCCGCCTGTCGCGCACGCTGCGCCAGGCGCTGGCGCACAACCGCAGCGAGCAGGTCACGCTGGCCGAGGAACTGGCGGTGGTCGACGACTATCTGGCCATCGAGGCCATCCATTTCGAGCAGCGCCTGCAGGTGCGGCAGCAGATCGATGCCGATGCCATGCAGGCGCAGTTGCCGGCGATGGCACTACAGCTGCTGGTGGAAAACGCGATCAAGCACGGCATCGCCAGCCGCCCCGGCGGCGGCGAGGTGCAGATCCGTGCCACGCTGGACAATGACGTGCTGCGCCTGCAGGTGGATAATCCGCTGGGCAGCGCCAACGAGCCCACCCCTGGGCATGGCGTCGGCCTGGCCTACCTGCGTGCGCAGCTCGGTACGCAAGGTCGTTTCATCCTGCAGCCGGTCGGCGACCGCATGCGGGCCCTGCTGGAGATTCCGCAATGAATGGCGTGCTGCGCGTGTTGATCGTTGATGATGCGCGGCTGGCGCGGCAGGAGCTGCGCACGCTGTTGTCGGCACTGCCCTGGGTGCAGTGCGTGGGCGAGGCCGACGACGTTCCTGCTGCGCGCGAGGCGATCGCTACACTGGCGCCGGACCTGGTGCTGCTGGATGTGCAGATGCCCTCCGGCAGTGGCTTCGATGTTCTGGATGGGCTGGAGACGGTGCCGGCGGTGATCTTCGTTACTGCCTACGACACCTACGCGGTGCGCGCGTTCCAGGCCAATGCGCTGGACTATCTGGTGAAGCCGGTCGAGGCACCGCGCTTGCTGGAAGCGTTGCAGCGGGCGCGCCAGCGCGAGGTGGTGGCAGGCGAAACGCCTGAGCCGCGCAGCACGCTGGGTGCGCAGGACCAGGTGTTCGTGCGCGAGGGCGAACGCTGCTGGTTCGTGGCGGTCTCGGAGATCCGCCGGCTGGTGGTGGATGGCAACTACACGCGACTGTGGTTCCGCGACCAGAACGCCCTGCTGACCCGCAGCCTGAGCGCGCTGGAAGCACGCCTGCCGCCGGATCTGTTCTTCCGTGCCAACCGCAACACGCTGGTCAACCTGCGCCGCATCCGAGGCGTGACGCCCAGCATCGCTGATGGTTATGACCTGGCGCTGGATGACGGCAGCGAGGTGGAGGTGTCGCGGCGGCAGGCGCGTGAACTGCGCGAGCGGATGGCGTTGTAGTTGCCGCTACAGCTCGGCACTGACGGGGCTGGACCGCCGGAGGCGCTTCATGCCTCGGCTGGCTGCCCCCTCAAGCGGGCCATCACCCCGCCACCGCCGTGCTGGATGACCAGTTCGAGCCCGTAGTGGCTGCACAGTCGCCGCATGATATCCAGGCCCAGGCCGTTGCCCTCGCTGCCATCACGCTTGTCGAATGGCCGCGGCTCGGGCCAGTTGCCAAGGAAGGGCGAAGCACCTGCCGTGTTGTGCACCAGCAGCTGAGCGTCCTGCCATGCAATCAGGACCTGGCCCTGCGCGGTATGCGCGAACGCATTGCCGACCAGATTGGCCAGGACTACGCGCAGGGCCGCCTCGGGCGCGCGCAGCGTGGCCCCGTCGGGCACGGTCAGCTGTACCTCGACCGGCCGTGCAGCCAGCAACGGAGACTGCTCGATGATCACCCGTTCCAGCAGCGGCACAAGTTTGACCGGCGGAGCGCCGTGGCTGGCGGTTTCCTCGCGAGCCAGCGCCAGCAGCGCCGCAATGGCCTGCTGCAGCTGCAGTGCCGAAAGACGGATATGCTGCACATGCTGGCGGCCACGCTCGGACAGGCCCGACTCGCTGGCCAACTGGCCTGCCGCACTGGAGATGACGCTCAAGGGTGTGCGCAGTTCGTGGCTGGCATCGCGCGTGAACGCGTGTTCGCGGGCAACGAAGGCAGCGACGCGTGCGGACAATCCATCCAGGGCGCGCGCGAGCACGCCAATCTCGTCATCGTCGAAACGTGCTGCCAGGCGCACGCCGGGGCCTGGTTCCGGCTGCAGCGCTTCAACCTCCTCGACCAGCGCATAGAGCGAGCGTGTGCTGCGATGGGCGAGCCAGATGCCGAGGAAGATCGCCGCGATCAGGACCAGCAGTGCTGTGCCGGCAAGCAGCATTACGACCCGATCGCGGATTGGCCGGACCACCAGTTGCGCACTGACCTCCGACACAAGCCAAGCAGGGCGGGCGCCGGCCGGGGGATCGATCCGCTTGAGATGGTAGTGCCGACCATCGACACCCGCGAACTCCGAGCGCCACGGTTCCTTTGCGAACTCGCTGCGCAGATCGTCGGGGAAGGTAGAGGGTGAACGATGCAGCTGGATTGCGGCATCGGCAGGTGTACGCCAGTGCCCTTCGAGCGCGTGCCGGGCGAGCTGAGCCCGTGCTTCACGGTCCAATTGGGCGTTGAAGATGCTGTCTTCCACCACATACATGAACACCAGCGAGTAGGTGCCGAATACCATGGCGGTGAACAGCGCGAAGGCTGTGAATGTGATCAGCAGTCGACGGCGCAGGTGCTGGGTGGGCCGCGGTTTCATGGCGAAGCTTCCAGACGGAAGCCGACACCGTGGACGGTGCGCAGCATCTCGCCTTCGAACGGCCTGTCCAGTACCTGCCGCAACAGGTACAGATGCGAGCGCAGCGGATCGGAAGGAGGTGCTTCATCCCCCCACAGGCGTTGAACGAGCTCGCTGCGGGTGACGGTTCGCGGCCAGGCCTCGGCCAGTACGAGCAGGATGCGCTGCGGAACCTGTGCCAGCTCCAGCAGCAATCCCGCGCGCCAGGCCTGGCCGCTGCGGCGGTCGATGCTCAGCGGCCCAATCTGCAGGAGGTTCGGTTGACCCACGCGATGGCGGCGGGCGAGGGCGAGACAGCGGGCGAGCAGCTCGGCATCGTCGAAGGGCTTGACCAGATAGTCATCCGCGCCCGCAGCGAAGCCCTGCAGCTTGTCGTCGATCGCATCGCGTGCGGTCAGCATCAGGATGGGGACGTGCCGATCACTGCACTCGCGCAACCGACGGCAGACCGTCGTACCATCGGTGCCCGGCAACCCGATGTCGAGCAGCAGCACATCCGGCGGTGACGCCAGCGCCAACTGCAGCCCGACGTGTCCGCCAGCGGCGAAATCGACCAGATGGCCATGCGCCTGCAGCATGTCGATGATGGCCGAGGCCAGCGGCAGGTTGTCTTCAATCAACAGCAGGCGCAGGCGCTCGGCGTCCATGGTCAGGGCTGCATGCGGGCCAGGAGAGCGTTAGCTTCGTCCAGACCGGGCTGCTTTTCCAGCACAGCCAGTACCTGCGAACGGGCCAGATCGGTCCGGCCCAGGCGCCAGTGCGCTTCTGCCATCGCGACCTGCAGCCTCGGCTCGTCCATATGCGGGCTGGCCAGCTGCATGATGGACAGCGCGTCGGCGGTTGCAGTGGCGTCCTTTGCTGCTTTCAGCTGGTAGAAACCCAGCATGCCGATCAGCTCGACGTGATGGTCGGACGGGCGCTGCGCCAGTATCTGCGCCGCCTGACCATCACGCTGCTGCAGGTGCTGCTCCACCAGCGCCATGCTGCGCTCATCGCGCCATGCCTGGCGTGCCAGTGGCACACGCCCGCTGGCGCGCACGAAGGCGTCAGCCAGTGCGGCGGTCGAGAACGGGTTCTGACCGGTCAGCAGGCGTCCATCGACTACGACCTTGGGCATCATCAGCGGTGCCTCCTGCCAGCGTGCGCCCAGCTCGCGCATGCGCGGTTCAAGCTGGAACGCGAATTCCTTCGCCCAACGTTTGCCGAACAGTGCTTCTTCCTCTTCCGTGAATCCGGTCATGGCGCGGCCTTCCACCATGGCCCGGCCATCGGGAAGGCGAACACCCGCCAGTGCGGCCGGACCATGGCATACCGCCGCGACCAGTCCTCCCTGCTGCCAGATTCCGGCAATCGTGGCATGCAGGGCCTTGTCGGCCGGAAGGTCGAACATGGCACCCTTGCCGCCGATCACCAGGACGCCCTGGTAGTCGCTGGCACGCAGTTGTGCAGTGGGCACGGTCGCGGCAAGCTTGCCCATGGCCTGGGAATCGGCAAGGACGGCTGCGTTGAAGGCCTCGGAGGGGTTGTACTTGTCAGCCTCGACGGCGCCGCCACGCGGACTTGCCACGTCGATGTCGAAGCCGTTCTGCTTGAGGATGAGCCAAGCCTGGGCGAATTCGTCCATCTCGAAGCCCGGACGGGTCTTCCCTTGGTCCCGGCCTTCGCTGCTGACGACGAGCAGCACGCGCGATGGTGCGGCAGACGCGGAAGATGGGGCCATGGCAGGGAGGAGAAGGACGGCCAGCAGGCCGGACAGCAGGGGGGAGCGGAAGCGGTTCATGCAGGACTCTCCGGGAGATGTGCGCGCACTGTGGCCGGCAAATGTGAAGCAGACTTCAAGCGCATCGACGGTTACCCTGAGGGCCTGTTCCCGTTCGTGCATGCCATGTCCATCGTCCTCACCGATTTCGCCCGTCCCCGCCTGTTCCCGCGCGTGCCGCGCGGCAACACCATCCAGGATTGCACTGCCGAGCAGTTCGAGGCACACCTCAATGCGCACGCGCCGCTGAAGGTGCTCGATGGCTACGCCCCGTTCTGCAAGCTGTTCGTCTACGAGAACTGGACCAGCACGCGTTGCCTGACGGTGCCGGTCACCGACGCCAACCGCCACCAGCTGCGCAGCGGCTATGAGGCGCGCAACCGCGAGGAACTGCCGGTGCTGGTGCGCTGGTTCGAGGGCGTGGAATCACCGCGCGCGAACTACCTGGTGGTAATCCTGTACAGCGCCGGGCAGCTGGCGAAGGAGGGTTCACCGATCGAAGCCGACTGGGGCATCGTCGGTTGCATCTATACCTCCGAGCCCGAGGAAGTGCCGATGGCACCGATCACCATGATGCGCAATGCACTGGGTGTGGAGGAGGGCGGTTCCGGTGTGCCGCTGGATCGCGAGGCTTACCAGCGCTCCGTCGCGTTCTGGGAGAGCAACGCCAACTGGCGGCCGTGAGCCCACGCTGCGGCCGGACAGTCGGCATGTGAACAGGGAAGATTGCAGCGGGGCGCTACCATGGCGGTGGATCAATGCAGGGAGCACAGGGATGGATGTTCGCAGTTGGATGCCGTTCGCATGGGTCGCCGCAGGCCTGCTGGCCGCGTGTGAGGGCTCTGCAGCAAAATACGATGCAGGCGCTGCCTGTGGTGCTTTGTCCGACGTGACGCCGATCCGCGATGCCGGCGTGGGTTCACTGCAGGCGCAGGCAATGTCGGGGCGCTGCACGTTCCATGTCGAAGCGGATGACGCTGCAGCGCTTTCGCGTCAGCAGTCGTTGCTGCAGAGCGTGTCGGCGATCGCCTGTGGTGCGCCAGCCACTACCCGGTCCTCGCAAGGGGCTGCAGGCTTCGACCTGCAGATGCCTGCACGTTGCCCACTCTCTTCCAGCACGCCGTTGATTGCCCGGGAAGGAGGCTGGCACCAGCGGCGACTTTCGTCGGTCCCGACGTATCCTGCGGCCGCCATGCGCGAGGCCCAGCAGGGAGGTGTCGAGCTGATGCTGCTGCTGGATGCGCAGGGCAAGACCCAGGCGATCATCCTGTCCCGATCCAGCGGCTACCCGCTGCTCGATGCGGCGGCGCTCAAGCACGCGCGTGACTGGCGCTACGAGCGTGAAGCGGCAGGCAAGGCGCCAAGCCTGAGCCTGATACGCGGCACGGTCACGTTCAAGCTCAACTAAGGCGTCTGCAGGGCGGGCTCGGGCTTCCACTCCCACCAGGTGTAGTGGTATTCGCGCTCGGTCGCGCTCCATTGCTGCGCGCAGCAGGTGCATGTCAGCCGGTAGCATTCGCCCCAGCCGTCCTCCGCTTCGCCCCGTGCACGCAGCTGCACGTGACCTTGTTCCAGCAGCGGCTCGGGGCTGAAGAACACATAGGATGGGTAGAGCGCGCACAGGCAGCCTTCGCGTGCCTGCCAGTAGCGCAGCCGTTGCAGGGCCGCCTTGAGGTGCGCCTGGTTGCTGATCAGCATGCCGCCAAGGGCGATGCCTTGGCAGCTGCGTTCGATCGTATCCACATGCGCGACCAGCGCGTCCAACGATGAGGCGCTGAACAGCCGTGCGACCGTGCGTGCAGCATCGGTGATGCGCGCTGCGTCGCGCGACAGCAGGTCCTGCAGCAGCACATCGGCCTGTGCATCGTCGAGCCGGGGTATCGGCGCTGCAGACCAGGGCCAGCGCATCAGCGGGCCTTGCCGATGGCGGCGTAGTGGCCGGCCGTCAATCGCGGCAGGTCGGTCGGCGCCAGTTCCACCTCGAGGCCGCGGCGCCCGGCGCTGACATGCAGTGCGGGCAATGCCTGCGCGCTGGCGTCCAAGAACGTGCGCAGGCGCTTCTTCTGCCCCAGTGGGCTGATGCCGCCGATCAGGTAACCGGTCGCGCGCTGTGCAGCGTCAGCGGCGGCCATCTCGCACTTCTTGCAGCCGGCCGCTTCGGCCAGGGCCTTCAGGTCCAGCTGGCCGGCCACCGGCACGATCGCTACCAGCAGTTCGTGGGTCTCGGTGCTGGCCAGCAGGGTCTTGAACACCTGGGCCGGGTCGAGGCCGAGCTTGTCGACGGCTTCGCCGCCATAGGATTCGGCGTGAGCATCGTGCACGTAGCTGCGCACGGTGTGGGCGATCTTCTCGCGCTTGAGCAGGTTGATGGCCGGGGTCATGGATGAATCGTAGCGCGGGGCGGAGGCGTTGCCTTGACCGAGGCTACTACCAGGCGCAGCGCGGTGATAATGGACGGTAGACACTGCCTGGACATCGAACATGCGCGCTCCGCAATGCCTTCATGACCTGACCCTGGATGCCGAACCGTGCGCGGGACCGTACCCGCCGCAGGGCTTCTGGCCGGTCGCCGAAGGCGCACTGGGGAATGGCGATCTGTTTGGTCTGTACTGGCCGCTGGGGCGCGAAGCTGAGCCGCCGGTGGTCTGCGAGATGTTCCATGACGAAGGGCGCATGGTCTTCAGCCATTCGTCGCTGGACGCCTTCGTCCGGTGGCTGGATGCCGGTGGCGGGTGGGACGGTGACGATGAAGATCGCGATCCACCCGAGCACGAGGTTGCAGATGCGGATTCGCCGTTGCTTCTGGTTGAGCGCGCGCAGCGGCATGTGCAGGCCGGTGTACCGGCTGAAGCCATCGTGCTGCTGGAAGATGCCTGCAGCCGCTTTCCCGAGCTGCAGCGGGCATGGGCCATGCTGGCAGGGCAGCAGATGCGCCTGGGGCAGCACGCGGCGGCCGTGGCGTCGGCGCGTGCGGCGGTCCTGGCGAACTGGGCATTCGGCATTCCCGAGCCCGGTGTACTGCGGATTCTGCGTGCAGCCGATGCGGCCGGCGATCCTGTGCTGGCGATGGCCCTGCAGATGGGGTTTGCTTTCGGTGGCGCCAAGACCAACCCGGACTATGCCGTGATGCAGGCCTGCATCGAACGCTGTTGGGAGGCGGGTGACACGATGGTGGCGCTGCGCCTGAGCCAGAATCGCTGCTATGCGCTCAGCGCCGAGACCGTTTCATTCCAGCAGCGCGAGGGATTCGATCTGGCTTGCTGGCAGAGCGACTTCGTCGCGCAGTGCCAGAGCGCGCTGCAGGATGATCGGCAGCACATGTAGCGCCACGACCACCTGCTCGCATCGGCAGGGGGTCGGAGCCCTTTCCTGCGGAAAGGGCTCCGACCCCGGCACGATCAGTAGCGGTAATGGTCCGGCTTGAACGGGCCTTCCACCGGCACGCCGATGTAGTCGGCCTGTTCCTGGCTCAGGGTGGTCAGCTTCACGCCGATCTTTTCCAGGTGCAGGCGGGCCACTTCTTCGTCCAGCTTCTTCGGCAGCAGGTAGACCTTCTTCTCGTAGCTGTCCTTGTTCGCCCACAGGTCGATCTGTGCCAGGGTCTGGTTGGCGAAGCTGTTGGACATGACGAAGCTCGGGTGGCCGGTGGCGCAGCCCAGGTTCACCAGGCGGCCTTCGGCCAGCAGGAAGATCGCGTTGCCGTTCGGGAAGATGTACTTGTCCACCTGCGGCTTGATGTTGACGTGCTTGATGCCGGCGAACGACACCAGCGCATCGACCTGGATCTCGTTGTCGAAGTGGCCGATGTTGCAGACGATGGCCTGGTCCTTCATCGCGCTCAGGTGCTCGATGCGGATGATGTCCTTGTTGCCGGTGGTGGTGACGTACAGGTCGGCACGGCCCAGGGTCGATTCGATGGTGTTGACTTCATAGCCTTCCATCGCTGCCTGCAGGGCGCAGATCGGGTCGATCTCGGTGACGATGACGCGCGCGCCGTAGGCACGCAGCGAGGCCGCGCAGCCCTTGCCGACGTCGCCGTAGCCGCAGACCACGGCCACCTTGCCGGCCAGCATCACGTCCATCGCGCGCTTCAGGCCATCGGCCAGCGACTCGCGGCAGCCGTACAGGTTGTCGAACTTGCTCTTGGTGACCGAGTCGTTGACGTTGATCGCCGGGATCAGCAGGGTGCCGGCCTGGGCCAGCTGGTACAGGCGGTGCACGCCGGTGGTGGTCTCTTCGGAGACGCCCTTCCAGTCCTTGACCACGCGGCCCCAGTAACCCGGACGCTCCTTGGCGACGCGCTTGAGCAGGTTCTTGATGACCTGTTCTTCGTGCGAGGCAGAGGCGGTGTTGACCCAGTCGCTGCCGTTTTCCAGCTCGTAGCCCTTGTGGATCAGCAGGGTCACGTCACCGCCGTCGTCGACCACCAGCTCCGGGCCGGTCAGGGTGCCGTCGGCCAGGGTGAAGGTCAGCGCGTCCAGGGTGCAGTCCCAGTACTCTTCCAGGGTTTCGCCCTTCCAGGCGAACACCGGGGTGCCGGTGGCGGCAATGGCGGCAGCGGCGTGGTCCTGGGTCGAGAAGATGTTGCACGAGGCCCAGCGCACGTCGGCGCCGATGTCCTTCAGGGTCTCGATCAGCACGGCGGTCTGGATGGTCATGTGCAGCGAGCCGGTCACGCGCACGCCCTTCAGCGGCAGCTCGGCCTGGTACTTGCGGCGGATCGACATCAGGCCCGGCATTTCGTGCTCGGCGATGTCCAGTTCCTTGCGGCCCCAGTCGGCCAGCGTGATGTCGCGGATCTTGTAATCACCTTCGGTGGAGAAGGTCTTGGCAACAGCGTTCATTCGTGTGCTCCGGTTGTGGGCGAGCGGGTGCTCGCATCTAGCCGGGCGCCGTTGTTACAAAGCCACCTTACCGAGCCTGGCCGGGCCTCATGGGATCCGGTCGCAGCGCCCCTCGGCAGGGGAGAACCCCCATTATATCGCGGCCCCGGCGTGACATCCGGATGACCCAACCATCGGCAGGTGGGATCGCGTGCACGGCCTGTTAAGGTCGGTGTTTTCACGCATCACACAGGTGGAACGATGAGCATGCACGCGCGCCGCACACGGCGCTGGACCGGCCTGGTCCTGTCGATGGGACTGCTGGCGGTGGCCCCGCTGGCCTGGGCCGCGTCCCCGCAGCCCGCCCAGGTACAGGCCCAGGGCGTCAACGGCTACGAACTGCCTTCGGCGGCGCTGCAGGCGGTGGTGGACGCGCCGCGCGCGCCCTCGCTGTACCTGTCGCCACGCCGCGATGTCGCCGCGATGATGCAGATGCCGTCGCTGCCGTCGATCCAGGTGGTGGCGCAGCCGGAACTGAAGCTGGCCGGCCTGCGCATCAACCCGCGCACCTTCTCCGACAGCCGCTTCAGCTTCGGCGAGAAGCTGTGGCTGATGAACGTGGCCGACGGCAAGGAACGGCAGATCAGCGGCCTGCCGGCCAAGCTGTCGATCGCCAGCGTGATGTGGTCGCCGGACCAGAAGTGGCTGGCCTTCAACCAGGTCGACGCCGCCAGCGGCGCCAATGAACTGTGGCTGGTGGATGTGGCCGGCGGCAGCGCCCGTCGTCTGGTCGCCGGCCTGAACACGGTGATCGGCAGTGGCTACCAGTGGCTGCCGGACAGCCGCGGCCTGGTGGTGTTCACCCGCCCGGCCAACCTCGGTGCGGCTCCGGCCGCCGATGGCATCCCGACCGGTCCGGCCGTGCAGCAGACCAGCCAGGGTGGCGGCGTGGTGTCGATCCGTACCTACCAGGACCTGCTGAAGAACGAGGCCGACGCGCGCCAGTTCGATTACTACGCCACCACCCAGCCGATGGAAGTCAGCCTGGATGGCAACACCCGCGCGATCGGCGCAGCTGGCATCTTCATGGGCTTTGCGGTGTCGCCGGATGGCCGCTTCGTGCTGCGCCAGCCGGTGCAGCGGCCGTATTCCTACGTGGTGCCGGTGAGCAGTTTCCCGCGCCGCATTGAAGTGATCGACCGTGCCAGCGGCAAGCTGGTGCACACCGTGGCCGTGCGTCCGCTGGTGGAAGGTTTGCCGACCGGCAACGACGCTGAAGTGACCGGCGTGCGCGATATCAGCTGGCGTGGTGATGCCGATGCCACGCTGGTCTGGGCCGAAGCCCAGGACGGCGGCGACCCGAACAGGGAGGCCAAGGTGCGCGATGCGGTGCTGATGCAGGCTGCGCCGTTCGACAAGCCGCCGGTCACGTTGGCCCAGCTCGGCAGCCGTCTGGTGGGCATCAACTGGGGCCGTGGCGACCTGGCCCTGCTGACCGAGTCGTGGTGGAAGACGCGCAAGACCAGGACCTGGCTGATCGCCCCGGACAATGCCGGAGCCGAGCCGCGCCTGCTGTGGGATCGCGACGGGCAGGACCGCTATTCCGATCCGGGCCGGCCGCTGTTGTCCAGCGACGACCGCGGGCGCTCGCTGCTGCAGACCAGCGCCGATGGCAGCAGCCTGTATCTGGCCGGTGCCGGTGCATCGCCGGAAGGCGATCGTCCGTTCGTGGACCGCTTCGACGTCGCCACGGGCAAGGCCACCCGCCTGTTCCACTCGCAGGCGCCGAGCTATGCGCTGCCGGTGGCGCTGCTGGACAACCAGGCCAGCTCGCTGCTGCTGAGCCGCGAGAGCCCGGATGAGCCGGCCAACTTCTACGTGCAGTCGCTGGCCGATGCCGGTGCTGCACCGCGTGCGCTGACCCACTTCGCGCATCCGCTGCCGCAGTTGAAGGGCGTGCAGAAGGAGCAGATCCGCTACAAGCGCAAGGATGGCGTCGACCTGACCGCGACCCTGCTGCTGCCGCCGGGCTACGACCCGAAGCGCGACGGCCCGCGGCCGCTGCTGATGTGGGCCTACCCGGGCGAGTTCAAGAGTGCGGCTGCGGCCAGCCAGGTGACCGATTCGCCGTACCGCTTCAATGCGGTCAGCTACTGGGGCCCGCAGGCGTTCCTGGCCAAGGGCTATGTGGTGCTGGCCAGCCCGTCGATGCCGATCATCGGCGAAGGCGACAAGGAGCCCAACGACACCTACATCGAACAGCTGGTGGCCAACGCCCAGGCAGCCGTGGATGAAGTGGTGCGCCGTGGCGTGACCGATCGCGATCACATCGCCATTGGTGGCCATTCCTACGGTGCGTTCATGACCGCCAACCTGCTGGCGCATACGCGCCTGTTCAAGGCGGGCATCGCGCGCAGCGGCGCCTACAACCGCACGCTCACGCCGTTCGGCTTCCAGGCCGAGGAGCGCAACTACTGGCAGGCGCAGGACGTCTACCAGAAGATGGCGCCGTTCAACTACGCCGACAGGATCAAGGATCCGATCCTCTTCATCCACGGCGTGGACGACAACAACTCCGGCACGTTCCCGATGCAGAGCGAGCGCATGTTCGCGGCGGTGAAAGGCCTGGGCGGCACCGCGCGCCTGGTGATGCTGCCGAACGAATCGCATGCCTACCGCGCACGCGAATCGATCATGACCATGCTGGCCGAAAGCGAGCGCTGGCTGGAACAGACCATCGGCCCGGCCGAGCAGGGCAAGGCGAAGAAGAAGCGCTGACGTGACCCGGTAGTGCCGGCCGCTGGCCGGCAACCTCATGGACTCACGCGACCTGAGGTTGCCGGCCAGCGGCCGGCACTACCAGATGAAACCATTTTTGCATCGCAGCACGAGGCCCGTTCTGGTTTAGGCTTGGGGCCTGGATCCGTTGACCGAGGCCTGTGCGTCGCCGATGAACGAGTACCGCAGCAGCATCGAGTTTGCTTCCCCCGATCTTCCGCTTCGCGACGACGTGCGCCGGCTCGGCGCGCTGGTTGGTGACCTGCTGGTCGAGCAGGTATCCGCCGCCTTCCTCGACGATGTCGAGGACGTGCGCACCCGCGCCATCGCCCGCCGTGAGAATCAAGCTCCATTGTCGGAGCTGGCCGATGGCCTGGCCGGACGCACGCCGCAGCAGGCAGAAACCATGGTGCGGGCCTTCAGCACCTACTTCCAGGTGGTCAACATCGCCGAGCGCGTGCATCGCATCCGCCGTCGCCGTGACTACCAGCGTGCCGGTACCGCCGGGGCGCAGCCCGATGGCCTGCAGGATGCGCTGCAGCACCTGAAGGCACAGGGGGTGGGCCTGGACGAGCTGGCGCAGTGGCTGCCACGCATCGACATTGAACCGGTGTTCACCGCACACCCGACCGAAGCGGTACGCCGCGCGCTGCTGGAAAAAGAGCAGTTGATGGTGGCCAGCCTGGTCGACAACCTCGACGGCCAGCGCACGCCGGGCGAGGCCGCCGCCGATGCCGCTCGCTTCCGCATGGCATTGACCGCTTCGTGGCAGACCACCGATTCCTCGCCGGTGCGGCCCACCGTCGATGACGAACGCGAGCACGTCGGCTTCTATCTGGTGCAGGTGCTGTACCGGGTGATTCCGGTGCTGTACGAATCGCTGCAGCAGGCGTTGCGCGATACCTATGACGAAGAACTGCCGCTGCCGCGCCTGCTGCGTTTCGGCACCTGGGTGGGCGGCGACATGGACGGCAACCCGAACGTGGATGCCCATACCATCCGCAATACGCTGGATGCGCAGCGGCAGGCGGTACTGGGCCGTTACCAGAAGGAACTGCTGCAGCTGGCCAGCCTGCTCAGCCAGTCCACCGAGCGGGTGGGCGTAAGCGATGCACTGCAGGCGCGCGTGGCGCAGTACCACCAGTTGCTGCCGCAGGTGCAGTCGCGCCCGCGCCATGCCGACATGCCCTACCGCCTGCTCAATGACCGCATGCGTGCACGCCTGCAGGCCACGCTGGATGACGGCGAAGGCGCCTACGCCGGTCCTGATGAACTGATCGAGGATCTGCAGCTGATCCTCGACAGCCTGCGCGCCAACCGTGGTGAGCATGCCGGTGGCTTTGCCGTACAGCGCCTGCTGTGGCGGGTGAAGACCTTCGGCTTCCACCTGGCACGGTTGGACGTGCGCCAGGAATCGAGCGTGCACGCGCGCGCGCTGGCCACCGTTCTGGGCGGCGACGCAGCGTGGGACAGTCTCGATGCCGTGGGGCGTGCGCGCCTGCTGGCGCCGCATGCCAGTGGTGACGCGCCGTTGCCGAAGGGCGACGACGAAGGCAACCAGCGTCTGGATGCGGTATTTGCGGCGTTGGCCGATGCGCGTGCGCGCCATGGTGGCGATGCGCTGGGCAGCTACATCATCTCGATGGCACACGACCGCAGTGACGTGCTGGCCGTGCTTGCGCTGGCACGCCGTGGCGGCCTGGTGGAAGCGGGCGGGGCGGTGCCGCTGGATATTGCGCCATTGTTCGAAACCGTGGACGACCTCAAGCGTGGCACCGCGACCCTGCGCGACCTGCTGGCCGACCCGGTGTACCGTGCGCATCTGCGTGCACGCGATGACGTGCAGATGGTGATGCTGGGGTACTCGGACAGCAGCAAGGACGGAGGCATCGCTGCCTCACGCTGGGGCCTGCAACGTGCACAGGTGGAACTGATGGAAGTGGCGGCCGAGGCGGGCATCCGCCTGACCTTCTTCCATGGCCGTGGCGGTTCGATCAGCCGTGGTGGTGGCAAGACCACGCATGCGGTCGATGCCTCGCCGCGCGGGAGCATCGATGGCCGCCTGCGGGTGACCGAGCAGGGCGAGGTGATCCACCGCAAGTACGGCATCCGTGCATTGGCCCTGCGCTCGCTGGAACAGGCCACGGGTGCCGTGCTGCGCGCCAGCCTGCGCCCGCGTGCAGCGGAGCCGCGCGAGGATGACTGGCGGCCGGTGATGGATGTGGTCGCCGGCTCCAGCAGCGAGGTCTACCGCACCTTCGTCGGCCAGGCCGGCTTCATGGACTACTTCCGCACGGCGACACCGATCGATGTGATCGAGCGGATGACGCTGGGTTCGCGTCCGTCGCGCCGGCTCGGCCAGGACGCGGCGTTGGGCAACCTGCGCGCGATTCCGTGGGTGTTCGCCTGGAGCCAGGCGCGTGCCGTCATTCCCGGCTGGTACGGCGTGGGCAGCGGCCTGCAGGCGGCGGTCGATGCTGGTCACGAGCAGACCCTGCGCGAGATGGCACGTGACTGGCCGTTCTTCCGTACCTTCCTGGACGACATCGCGATGGTGCTGTCCAAGGGGGATATCACCATTGCCGAGCAGTTCTCGCTGTTGTCGGGCGACCTGCACGGGCGCTTCTTCCCGCAGGTACAGCGCGAACTGGAACTGACCCGGCACTGGTTGCTGGCGCTGATGGGCCAGCAGACGTTGCTCGACCACGATGCGCGGCTGTCGCTTTCGATCCGCCTGCGCAATCCGTACGTCGATCCGATCAGCGTGCTGCAGGTGGATCTGCTGCAGCGCTGGCGCGAAAGCGGGCGCGAGGATGACGACCTGCTGCGCGCGCTGGTGGCCTGCGTGAACGGTGTTTCGCAGGGTGTGCAGAACACCGGCTGAGGTGTCGCGGTAGTGCCGGCCGCTGGCCGGCAACCTCATGATGTTCGGCGGCACGCACGAGGTTGCCGGCCAGCGGCCGGCACTACCTCACTCTTCCGGCGACGGCGGGTTCGACGCCAGCAGTTCCAGATGGCGCTGCTCCATTTCCTGGCGCAGCTGGCGGCGGATCAATGCGGCCGCCTGGCGGCGCTTCTCGTCCGACGTGACCGGCTGCAATGACGGCACCGGTGTCGGCCGGCCCTCCTCATCCACGGCCACCATGGTGAAGAAGCAGCTGTTGGCGTGGCGCACGCTGCGCTTGAGGATGTCCTCGGCCACCACCTTGATGCCGATCTCCATCGACGAGGTGCCGGTGTAATTCACCGAGGCCAGGAAGGTGACCAGCTCGCCCACCGCGATGGGCTGGCGGAACATCACCTGGTCCACCGACAGGGTGACCACGTAGCTGCCGGCGTAACGGCTGGCGCAGGCGTAGGCGACCTGGTCGAGCAGGCGCAGGATGGCGCCGCCGTGGACCTTGCCGGAGAAATTGGCCATCTCCGGCGACATCAGCACGGTCATGGACAGCTGGTGGGTTTTCAGTTCGGTCGACATGGGGCGATTGTATCGGCAACCGGTAGTGCCGGCCGCTGGCCGGCAACCACGCGATTGTTTCCGGAGGCCATGAAAAAGCCGGCCAGTGGCCGGCTCTACCAGAAGCAGAAGGGCCGCTTGCGCGGCCCTTCGTGTTTCTTACTTCAGCTTCGCATCGGCGCGCAGGGCGGCGGCGCGGTCGGTCTTCTCCCAGGAGAAGGCCGTGGCGTTGACGGTCTCGCCTTCGCCGTTGAGGTAGCTGAACTCCTTCGGCTTGCGGCCGAAGTGGCCGTAGGCCGCGGTCTGCTGGTACATCGGGTGCACCAGGTCCAGCATCTTGATGATGCCGTACGGGCGCAGGTCGAAGTGCTTGCGGATCAGCTTCTCGATCTTGTCGTCGCTGATCTTGCCGGTGCCGAAGGTGGTGACCGAGATCGAGGTCGGCTCAGCCACGCCGATGGCGTAGGAGACCTGCACTTCGCAACGGTCGGCCAGGCCGGCGGCAACCACGTTCTTGGCGACGTAGCGGGCCGCGTAGGCCGCCGAACGATCGACCTTGGACGGGTCCTTGCCGGAGAACGCGCCACCACCGTGACGGGCCCAGCCGCCGTAGGTGTCGACGATGATCTTGCGGCCGGTCAGGCCGCAGTCGCCCACCGGGCCGCCGATCTCGAACTTGCCGGTCGGGTTGATGTGGAACTTGGTGCCCTTGTGCAGCCACTTGGCCGGCAGCACCGGCTTGATGATCTCTTCGCGGACGGCCTCGATGAGGTCCTTCTGCTTGATGCCCGGGGCGTGCTGGGTCGACAGGACCACCGCGTCGATGGCCGAGACCACGCCGTTTTCATAGCGCAGGGTGACCTGGCTCTTGGCGTCCGGGCGCAGCCACGACAGCGGCGAGTTCTTCTTCTTGCGGATCTTGGCCTGCTGCTCGACCAGGCGGTGCGACAGGTGGATCGCGGCCGGCATGTAGCTGTCGGTCTCGTTGGTGGCATAGCCGAACATCAGGCCCTGGTCGCCAGCGCCCATTTCTTCCGGCTTCTTGCGGTCCACGCCCTGGGCGATGTGCGGCGACTGCTTGCCGATCAGGTTCAGCACGCCGCAGGTGGCGCCGTCGAAGCCGACGTCGGAGCTGTCGTAGCCGATGTCCGTGATGACCTTGCGGGTCAGCGCTTCCAGGTCAATCCAGGCGCTGGTGGTGATTTCACCGGCCACAATGGCAACACCGGTCTTGACCATGGTCTCGCAGGCCACGCGGGCGCGCTGGTCCTGGGTCAGGATCGCGTCCAGCACCGCATCGGAGATCTGGTCGGCAACCTTGTCCGGATGGCCTTCGGAGACCGACTCGGAGGTGAAGAGATAGCTGGACATCAGGCGTAATATCCCTTGATTCGGATGGAAAGATGGGCGCGAATGATACACGGGGTGCGCCGCCTGTGCATTGTGAACCTGTACCGGTTGCCGGTGGTTAAGCCCGCGTAGGCCCGGCAGGGGCCGTCCGGCCGGGATTGGGGCTCAGCCTCGAGGCCCAGTGTTCCACCAGCGTGACAACGCACCGGGCGGCTACCGGCCCCGACTGCGCGGGCCACCTCGCCCGCCCTAGGACCGGCCAGCCGTCATCGTTCTGCCCCAAAACCGCCATCTGGCTGCCGCCTGCCGGGCGCAGGCTGTCGGCCAATCCGGCCGCCGGGCATGAGTGGATCCGCCATGCAGGAACTTGAACAGCGTCTCCAGCAACGCTTCCCCGATTGGTTCCATGGTCGTCGTGGCCAACTGGCCCGGCCCTTGCTGCGCAGCGTCGGCCGCTGGTCGCGCCTGGACCAGATCGAAGCCTTCCTGCAGCGCAGCTCAGGCCTGCGTGGTTTCGGCTTCGTCGCCGCCGGCCTGGAGTTCATCGACGGCCAGTACCAGGTGGATCCGGCCGCGCTGGCGAAGATCCCGGCCACCGGCCGCCTGCTGATCGTCGCCAACCATCCCTCCGGGGCACTGGATGCCCTCGCCCTGCTGGACGCGGTCGGCCGCATCCGCCGTGACGTGCGGATCGTGGCCAACGACCTGTTGGGGGCAATCGCGCCACTGCAGGACCTGCTGCTGCCGGTACGCATCCTCGGTGGCAAGGCCCAGCGTGGCAGCCTGCATGCCGTCGAAGAGGCGCTGGCCGCCGAGCAGTGCGTGATCGTGTTCCCGGCCGGCGAGGTCTCGCGGCTGTCGCTGCGCGGCATCCGTGATGGTCGCTGGCAGCGCGGGTTCGTCCGCTTTGCCCGTGTCGCTGGCGCGCCGGTGCTGCCGGTGCGTGTGGAGGCGCGCAACTCGGCGCTGTTCTACGGCGCCTCGACCCTGTTCAAGCCGGCGGGCACCGCGCTGCTGGCGCGCGAGATGTTCACCCGTCGTGGCCGTCCGCTGCGGCTGAGCATCGGTGAGCCGATGCAGCTGGGCAAGGGCGGCGACCCGGGCGCACAGCTGCTGGCGGTGCGCCGCGCGCTGTATGCGCTGGGCCGTAATGGGGCCGCGGGCGATGCAGCTGCTGTAGCAGGCCCCGAGCCGCTGGCGTCCCCGGTGCCGCCTTCACAGGTGGCCGCAGGCATCGCCGCGGCGACCCAGCTGGGCCAGACCGCCGACGGCAAGCAGATCCTGCTGGCGACCTGTACCGCCGATTCGCCGCTGCTGCTGGAGCTGGGGCGTCTGCGCGAGCTGACCTTCCGCCAGGTAGGCGAGGGCACCGGGCGCAGCCGCGATCTGGATGATTACGATCCGCGGTACGAACACATCGTGATCTGGGACGCGGCCGCGCAGCGCATCGCCGGCGCCTACCGGATCATGCGTGGTGCCCACGCGCTGGCCCGGCACGGCCTGTCCGGGCTCTACAGCGCGTCGCTGTTCCGCTATTCCGACGACGCCATCACCCACATCGCCGAAGGCCTGGAACTGGGCCGCAGCTTCGTGGTGCCTGATTACTGGGGCAGCCGCAGCCTGGACTACCTGTGGCAGGGCATCGGTGCCTACCTGCAGTGCCGGCCCGGCATCCGCTACCTGTTCGGCGCCGTGTCGATCAGCGCAGCGCTGCCACGCGATGCACGCGAGCAGCTGGTGGCGTACTACCAGCGCTACTACAGCGGTACCGCCGGCCTGGCCGAATCGAACCGCCCGTTCCAGTACTTCGCCGCGCCGCCAAGTTTCGGCGAGCTGGATGCAGGTGCCGCGTTCGATGTGCTCAAGGCCAACCTGGCCGCACTCGGCACCGGCGTGCCGACGCTGTATCGCCAGTACACCGATCTGTGCGAACCCGGTGGCGCCCGCTTCCTTGCCTTCGGTGTCGACCCGGACTTCAGTGATTCGATCGACGGCCTGATTGAAGTGGACCTGTGCGCGATCAGGCCGAACAAGCGCAAACGCTACCTGCGCGACGCGGGGGCGCCGGCATGAGCGCGCTGGCGAACCTGTCGCCGCACCGGCGCGCAGTGTTCGTCTCCGACGTGCACCTGGGGTCACGTCATTGCCATGCCACCGAGCTGGCGCGGTTCCTCTCGCAGCTGCGCTGCGAACGGTTGTACCTGGTGGGCGACATCATCGACCTGTGGTGGATGGCGCATCGCCGCGCCAACTGGCGCCAGTCGCACAGCGAAGTCATCCAGGCCCTGCACGCGCTGCGCCGTGCCGGGACCGAGATCGTCTACATCCCCGGCAACCATGACGCGTCACTGCGCCACGTGTGCGGGCTGATGCTGCCAGCGATGCAGGTGCGCCGTCGCGCCATCCATGTGACCGCCGATGGCCGTCGCCTGCTCGTTGCGCATGGGGACGAGTACGACGGCGTGACCCACTTCGGTGGCCTGCAGGAAAAGTTCGGTGACTGGCTGTACTACCGCATCCTGACCGGCAACCAGGCGTTGAATGCGGTGCGGCGGCTGCTGGGGATGCGCTACTGGTCGCTGTCGGAGTTCCTGAAGAAGCGCAGCGGTGCGGCCGAACGCTACATCGAACGCTTCGTGCAGGCCGGGCTGGACGACGTGCGGCGGCGCGGACTGGATGGCATCGTCTGTGGCCACATCCACCGCGCGGCGCTGATCGAGCGCGATGGCCTGGTCTATGCCAACGACGGCGACTGGGTGGAGAGCCTGACCGCGCTGGCCGAAGACCATGATGGCGCGCTGCGCCTGCTCGACCACAATGGCCAGACCCTGGTGGAACTGCCGGGCGCGCGCCTGTCGCAGGCGGCCTGAACCTGCTCTTGTAGAGTCGAGCTTGCTCGACTGCTCTATCCGCAGTCGAGCAAGCTCGACTCTACAGGGGCGGAACAGTCGAGCAAGCTCGACTCTACAAACGCGCGGCCATCGCGCTAGCATCGGCCCATGGATTCCCTGACCCAGATCGTGCTCGGCGGCGCCGTCGCTGCTGCCATCGCCCCGCCCGGACATCGCCGTGCGGCCCTGCTGGCCGGTGCCGCGCTCGGCACCCTGCCGGACCTCGACGCCCTGTGGCTCGGCTTCACTGCCGCCGACCCGGTGGCGAACATGATCGAGCACCGCAGCTTCAGCCACTCGCTGCTGGTGCTGCCTTGGGTGGCGGCACTGATCTGGTGGTTGTTCAAGCGCTTCGGCAATGGCCGCGTCGCCCAGTCACCTGTGCGCTGGTTCTGGGCGATCCAGCTGGCGCTGGTCACCCATCCCATGCTGGATGCGTTCACCGTCTACGGCACCCAGCTGTGGTGGCCGCTGCGCCCACACCCGACCATGGGTTCAAGTGTCTTCATCATCGATCTCGGCTACACGGTATGGCTGCTGCTGGGCTGCGTGCTGGCCTGGTTTGGTCGCGCCCGCCCCTGGGCTGGCAAGGTGCTGGGTGTGGCGTTGCTGGTCAGCAGTGCCTACCTGGGTTGGGGCCTGATCGCCAAGGCGCAGGTCGACCGTGCTGCCCAGCACAGCCTGGCGGCGATGGGCCTGGGCGATGCGCCGCGCTTCTCGGTGCCGATGCCGTTCAACACCCTGCTGTGGCGCGTGGTGGCAATGACGCCGAACGGCTACGTGGTGGGCGACCGCTCGCTGGTGGCCGACCACGGGCCGATGCGGTTCGAAGGCCACGCATCCAACGTGCAGGCCTTGCGCGAAGCGCAGGCCATTCCGGCGGTGCAGCAGCTGACGTGGTTCAACCGTGGCTTCATGCGTGCGCAGGTGGTGGACGGCCGGTTGGTACTGAGCGACCTGCGTATGGGGCTGGAACCGGACTACACCTTCAACTTCGCGGTGGCCGAGCAGGCTGATGGGCAGTGGCGGGCGATCACGCCCGAGCAGGTGCGGGTGGATTACAGCAGCCCGGCTGCACGCGCCGACGTCGGACGCCGGTTGGCCGCGATGTGGCAGCGGATCTGGCATCAGCCGGCAGCACAGCCGGGTGCGGTCGACCACAGCGCCGTGCATTGATCAGTAGATCCACGCCATGCGTGGATGGCGCGGACATTGGCGAAGACAGCCACGCATGGCGTGGCTCTACAGCCTCAATCGGCAGTGCAGTGTCGCATCCGCAGATCCACGCCATGCGTGGATGGTGCGGGCATCGGAAGGCAGCCACGCATGGCGTGGCTCTACTGCCTCCATCGGCGGTGCAGTGTCGCATCCGTAGATCCACGCCATGCGTGGATGGCGGGGGGCATCGGCGAAGGCAGCCACGCATGGCGTGGCTCTACTGCCTCCATCGGCGGTGCAGTGTCGCATCCGTAGATCCACGCCATGCGTGGATGGCGGGGGGGCATCGGCGATGGCAGCCACGCATGACGTGGCTCCACCGAATCAATACACCGTGGCGCGGCCCTGCACGAACGAATAGAAGAACACCGCATTCGGGTCGTTCTGCACCAGACGGAACTCGCGACGCATGCCTTCCACGGTTTCCTCGTCCACCGATCCGGCCTGCAACAGCTGGTCGGCAGCCGACAGCAGCAGCTGTTCCCAGAACGCGATCATCGTCTTGCGACGGGCCGGTTCGCGGTTGTCCAGGTGGATGGTCTTGATCTCGGTGTGCACGTCGCGGAAGCCGCCGGCCAGCAGCAGGTTGCCCAGCTTGGCGCCGACGAACGGGTCGCCCCCGTGGTCGTACTGGAAATCGTTGAAGGCCATCCAGTAGCGCCAGATATGCGGCGAATACGGGTCGAGCAGGAACGAGGCATTCATCACCTCGGTGATGTAGACCGGCGAACCCGGGGCCAGCACGCGGCGCACTTCGCTCAATACGCGTGCTGGTGACGGCACGTGCTCCAGCACCCAGCACAGGAACGCCGCGTCGAAGCTGCGTGCTTCGAACGGCAGCTCGCCGGCGTCGGCCTGCTGCAGGGTGTAGCGGTCGCTGCACCACGGTGTGCGCGCCAGGTTCTCGCGCGCGGTGGCCAGCTGTGTTTCGCTCAGGTCCACGCCGGTCACGTGCAGATCGGGGAAGCGGCGCAGCAGGATTTCGGTCTGCGCGCCGACGCCGCTGCCGACTTCCAGCAGGCGACGCGCGCCGCTGTAGTCGATCTGGCCGAAGATGCTCGATTCCAGCAGCCGTGCCTGGGTCATCAGGCGCTGCTGCTCGGTGCCGGAGAATCCGTGCAGGTAGGTCGGGGAGGAAATCGGCGGGGTCATGGGGGCGGGCTCTTGTAGCGTCGAGCGTGATCAATGGAAGGGGGGCGTAGAGTCGAGCGTGCTCGACTGTTCAGAAAGTCAGTCGAGCACGCTCGACTCTACGGTGTGGAGCAGTCGAGCAAGCTCGACTCTACGGATCAAGGCAGTCGGGCGGGTTACGAGGGGCTGGCGCGCTCAGGCAGCAGATGACAACGCCGGTTCCCCGGCGATCAGGCGGTCGAAGTATTCGGTGGTCAGCGCGATCTGGCTGGCCGGATCTTCGGCACGGTTGACCACCGCGCGGAAGGCGGCATTCTCCGGCCGGTCCTTGGCGTACCAGCCCAGGTGCTTGCGCGCGATGCGCACGCCCTGCGGCTCGCCATAGAACGCATGCAGCGCATGCAGGTGACCAAGCAGGATGTCGCGCACTTCCGCTAGTGACGGCGGCGGCAGTTCCTCGCCGGTGGCCAGGTAATGCGCCACCTCGCGGAAGATCCATGGCCGGCCCTGTGCCGAGCGGCCGATCATCACTGCATCCACGCCGGTTTCCTTCAGGACGTAGGCGGCCTTCTGCGGCGAATCGATATCGCCGTTGGCGATCACCGGAATGCGGAGTGCGGCCTTGATCTCGCCGATCGTGGCGTACTCGGCCTGGCCGGTGTAGTGCTGGTCGCGGGTGCGGCCGTGCACCGCCAGTGCGGCGATACCGCTGTTCTCTGCGATGCGCGCGATCACCGGACCATTGCGATGGTCGCAGTCCCAACCGGTACGGATCTTCAGCGTGACCGGCACGTCCACCGCGTTGACCACGGCTTCGAGGATGCGCGCCACCAGCTGCTCGTCGCGCATCAGTGCCGAACCGGCCCAGGCGTTGCACACCTTCTTGGCCGGGCAGCCCATGTTGATGTCGATGATCTGCGCGCCGTGGTCCACGTTGTAGCGGGCGGCTTCGGCCAACTGCTGCGGCTCGGTGCCGGCGATCTGCACGCTGATCGGTGCCGGCTCGCCGTCATGGTCCATGCGATGGATCGACTTGCGCGTGGTCCAGAAGCGCGGGTCGCTGATGGTCATTTCCGAGGCGGCCAGTCCCGCGCCCAGCCGTTTGCACAGCAGGCGGAAAGGCTTGTCGGTGACGCCGGCCATGGGCGCCAGCACGACGTTGGGGGCAATGGTGTACGGGCCGATCTGCATGCGCCCATTGTAGGGCGCGGGCGGCGGTACGGCCGTGTCGGGGGCGTTCCGGTTCAGGCCGATCCGCACCCAGCTCATGCCGTACCGGCATCAACAGATGCTTGACGGTTGCTTCCGCCGCCCCCAAGGGCGGGCGATGGTAGGCGGCTACCCCAGGCTCTGCCAGGCCTGGCGGGTACCCAACGCGAAGGCCAGCCCCAGGCTGAGGCAGGCCAGTGAACTGACTACCCAGAAGTACCGGCCGTTGTAGCCGGGCCGGAGCAGCGCCAGACCGAAGCCCATCGCCGCGCGCAGCAGCAACAGCAGGGCGATGCCCGACAGCACCGGACGGCTGGCCGGCAGCGGCGAATGCCAGCCTGCGGCTGCCAGCGCGTACAGCGTCCAGGCCACCAGCACGGCAGTAATGCCGGCGGTCATCAGTGGTGGCCACCAATGCCCCGCCTGTGCCAGCCGGACCATGCGCTGGCCAGCGCCGAACCACCGGTACCAGGGTGCCCCAAAGGCAATGCAGCCGATATGCAGCAAGGCTGCGATGGCACTGCCGGCGGCGGCAACCAGCAACCAGGGGAATCCGTTCATGTCCTGCCCACGCTGAAATGCTGCGCGGATGGTGGGTGAGGGGCGGGATGCGGGCAATGCGACCGGCAGTCGCAGCCGCTTGATGCGACCGTCGGTGATGGCGCTGCGCTCAGCGCGGTGGATCGATCTGCAACCCGGTGCCGAGACGGTCCAACGCCACGTCCACGCGTGGCAACCGCTGCCGGCCCTGCGGCCACAACAGGCGCAACGGCAGGCCGCGGCAGTCCAGCGACGGCAGGATCGACACAAGGCTGCCGCGCGCCAGCGCATCATCGACCAGCCAGGTGGCCAACTGCGCGATGCCGAAGCCGGCCTCGACCGCCGCCACCTGGGCTTCGGCGCTGCCAACCACCAGGCGCGCGCGGGCCTGCAGCGGTGTACTGCGCTGCCCGCCATCGGCCACCTGCCACGGCCCGACGCTGCCGTCGGCGCGTCCGAACAGCACGCCGTCATGCCCGGCCAGCTCGGCCGCGGATGTCGGCAGGCCATGTCGCTCCAGATAGGCCGGGGACGCGCAGAAGCGCAGGCATTCGTAGCCGAGCAGGCGGCTGCCCAGGGTGGCCGGCAGCGGCTCCGGTCCACCGATGCGCACGGCCAGGTCGATGCCGTCCTCGGTCAGGTCGACGAAACGGTCGCTGAAGGTCACCTGTGGCCGCAGCTGCGGAAACGTGTCGGCCAGCTGCAGCAGCAGCGGCCAGACTTTCAGGCGCCCGAAGGTGGCCGGGGCATCCACGCGCAGCCGGCCCACGGGCGCGTCTGCGTGCGACACCAGCACCGACTCGGCATCGGCCAGCTCACCCAGCACCCGCACGCAGGTGCGGTAGAAGCCCTCACCGGCCTCGGTCAGGCGAAGGCGGCGCGTGCTGCGTTCGAACAGCCGCGCTCCCAGACGCGCCTCCAGCCGCGCGATGGTCTTGCCCACCGCAGAACTGGTCAGGTGCAGGCGTTCGGCGGCGGCAGTGAAGCTGCCAGCATCGGCGGTGGCGACGAAGGCCTCGATGCCGCGCAGGCGCTCGGTGGGAAGCATGGGGGAAAGTCAGTCCGGAATCGATGGAAAACATAGCAGTAATCGGAGTTCAGGGAGGAAATAGGCTGGCGGCCCCTGTCCTGATGCCCGCTCATGTCCACCCTCGATTCCACCGTGGCCGCTGTCCACGCAAACGCTCGCGCACGTCTTTCGGTCGTCCTGCTGGCGGTGTCCGCCTTCGTCATCGTCACCACCGAATTCCTGATCGTCGGCCTGTTGCCCGCGCTGGCGCGCGACCTTGGCCTGGGCATCGCCCGTGCCGGGCAGCTGGTCACCCTGTTCGCGTTCACCGTGATGCTGGCCGGGCCCCCATTGACCGCGCTGCTGTCACACGTCGGCCGGCGCCGCCTGTTCGTGACCATCCTGCTGTTGTTCGCGGCTTCCAACGCGCTGGCTGCGATGGCCACGCAGCCGTGGCTGCTGGCGCTGGCGCGGGTGCTGCCGGCACTGGCCCTGCCGGTGTTCTGGGGCACCGCTAGTGAGACTGCTGCGCAGCTGGCCCCTGCAGGGCAGGGCGGTCGTGCGGTCGCGCGCGTCTACCTGGGTATTACCGCCGCAATGCTGTTCGGTATCCCGCTGGGTACGTTGGCCGCCGACGCCCTCGGTTGGCGCGGCAGCTTCTGGCTGTTGGCGGCCCTGTCGCTGTTGATGGCCGGCGCGCTGGCGTTGTGGATGCCGGACACCGTGGCCGGACCGCGGCGCGCGCTGGGCGAACAGGCACGAGTGCTGCGCCAGCCGCCGTTGCTGGGCCATGTGCTGCTGTCGGTGCTGGTGTTCACCGCGATGTTTGCGGCCTACACCTATCTGGCCGATGTACTGGAGCGGCTGATGCAGGTACCGGCGGCACAGGTGGGCTGGTGGCTGATGGGCTTCGGGGCCGTCGGGCTGATCGGCAATGCACTGGGTGGGCGCTGGATCGATCGTGCGCCGCTGGGCGCGACCCTGGTGTTCTGCGCGGTGCTGGCGCTGGGCATGCTGGCCAGTGTCGGCCTGGCCGGCCACGGCACGTTCGTGCTCATCGCACTGGCCCTGTGGGGCGTGGCGCACACCGCGCTGTTCCCGCTGTGCCAGGTGCGGGTGATGCGTGCGTCGCCCCAGGCGCAGGCGCTGGCGGGAACCTTGAATGTGTCCGCGGCCAACGCCGGAATCGGCTTGGGCGCGCTGCTCGGCGGCGGTGCGATCGAACGCTGGGGCCTGGACACGCTGGGCGTGGTGGCTGCTGCCGTGGCGTTGCTGGCGATTGCAGCGGGGCTGCTGTTGCGGCGCTGGCAGTAGATCCGCGCCGCGCGCGGACCGCCCATGAAAAAGCCCGGGCATCTGCATGCCCGGGCTCGTTCATCCACGCATGGCGTGGATCTACTTCACTTCCACGTCGGCCGGAGTGAAGCGCGGCATCGCCGCCGCAGCGCCTTCCTTCTCGGTCGAACGACCGGCGAACTGGTTGGCGAAGCGCACGTGGCGGGCGAACGGGGCGTCGGCCACCTGCGCCAGCGACGCGGCCAGCGCACCGTTGAAGGCGTCACCGGCACCGGTGGTGTCGATCGCCTGCACCTGTTCGGCACCCACGCGGTAGTACGGCTGGGTATCGCCGCGCAGGTTCTCATCGGCATGCGACACGAACACACCCACCGAACCCAGGGTCACCACCACGGTGCCGTTGCCGACCAGCTTGCGGCACAGCGCATGCAGGCTGGCACCGTCCAGCGCGGCGACGTCATTGGCATCCACGCGCTCACCGACATGGCGGCCGAGCAGGGCTGCGAACTCGGTTTCGTTCGGGGTGATCACATCGGCCAGCTTGAGCAGGCCGATGGTCGAGGGGGCGTCGGCCGGTGCGGTGTTGAGCACGGTGGTGACGCCGGCCTCGCGGGCCGTGGCCAGTGCCGCTTCGATGGTCTGCACCGGCGATTCCAGCTGCACCAGCACCACCTTGGCGCCGGTCAGCAGGGCCTGCTGCTGTTGCAGGAAGTCGGTGCTCAGCGCGGCGTTGGCACCCGGTCCGATCACGATGGTGTTGCGGCCACGGGCATCGACGTAGATGCCGGCGGTGCCGGTCGGTTCGCTGCTGGCTTCGGCGATCAGACCGAAGCCGTCCTGCGCGGCCAGCTCACGGGCGGTGGCGCCACCAGCGTCGTCGCCCAGCGCGCACACGAAGTGCGTGTCGGCACCGGCGCGGCAGGCCGCCACGGCCTGGTTGAAGCCCTTGCCACCGGGGCCGGTGCTGTAACGGCCGGCAATGGTCGCACCCGGTGCCGGCAGCGACTCGCACCGCCACACGTGATCGACATTGAAGGAACCGACGACAACGACACTGCTGCTCATAGGGAATCTTTTCTCAACCAAGGGTTCAACTGAAGTGCGTCAGCACGCCGGCGATGGTCGCCGTCATGAAGGTGGCAATGGTACCGCCCAACACCGCGCGCAGGCCGAACTTGGCCAGGTCGTGGCGACGTTCCGGGGCCAGGCCGCCAATGCCGCCGATCTGGATCGCGATCGAGCTGAAGTTGGCGAAGCCGCACAGCGCGTAGGTGGCGATCAGACGACCTTCCTCGGACAGGCTCACGCCGGCGATCTGGCCGTTCACGATCTGCGACAGCTCGGTGTAGGCCACGAACTCGTTGATCACGACCTTCTGGCCGATCAGCGAACCGACGGTGGTGGCATCGGCCCACGGGGTGCCGATCACCCAGGCGATCGGGGCCAGCACGTAACCGAAGATGGTCGACAGGTTGGTCGGCTTGCCGATGGCAGCGGCCAGGCCGGTCACATCGCCGATCCAGGTCAGCGGGGCGTTCAGCAGCGCGATCAGGGCGATGAAGGCCAGCAGCATCGCACCGATGTTCAGCGCCAGCTTCAGGCCGTCACCGGCGCCGGCGGCGGCCGCGTCGATGATGTTGCTGGAGGTCTTCTCGACTTCCATCTTCACCGTGCCGCGGGTCAGCGGGGTGCCGGTTTCCGGGATCAGCAGCTTGGCCACGACCAGGGTGGCCGGGGCCGCCATGATGCTGGCCGCCAGCAGGTGCTTGGCGTAGAAGGCCTGCTGCGCCGGGTCGCCACCGCCGAGCATGCCCACGTAGGCCGCCAGCACGCCGCCGGCGATGTGGGCCATGCCGCCGATCATCATGGTCAGCAGCTCGGACTGGGTCATCCTGGCGATGTACGGGCGCACGGTCAGCGGCGCCTCGGTCTGGCCGATGAAGACGCTGGCGCAGACGCTGGTGGTTTCAGCACCGGACACGCGCATCACCTTGGTGATCGACCAGGCCATCACGCGCACGATGCCCTGCATGACGTTGAGGTGGTACATCACCCCCATCAACGCAGAGAAGAAGATGATGGTCGGCAACACCTGGAAGGCGAAGATGAAGCCGTAGTTCTTGGTGTCCATCAACGAGCCGAAGATGAAGCCCGAGCCCTCGTTGACGTAGCTGAGGATCTTGACGAAGCCCTTGCCCAGTGCGTCGAACACGTCGCGCCCGCCCGGCACCAGGATCACCAGCGCCGCGAAGGCGATCTGCAGGGTGATACCGGTGGCAACCAGCTTCCAGTCAACCGCGCGCTTGTTATTGGAAAACAACCAGGTGATGCCGATCAGCACCGCCAACCCGAACAGGCCGAAGCCGATCCTGCCCAAACCTTCGACCATGTGAGTGACTCCCCTGGGGCGTCGCGAAAAACGGGAAGCCTAGTGCAGGGCAGGGGCCGGGGCAAGAAAAAGCAGCGTGTGCGCGGCCAACGGTACCGATCAGGCCAGCAACGGCAAGGGCTTGCGGCTGGCGGCGGCGGGTAGAATGGGGTTCGATCCCGGCCCGGATGCGGGCCCGCAGCAGGAGATTCGCATGCAATACCGTCGCCTGGGCTCCACCGGCCTGCCGATTTCCGCCTTGTCCTTCGGCGCCTGGGTGACCTTCGGCGACCAGGTCCCGCGCGATGAGGCCCGCAACCTGGTGGCCGCCGCCTGGGATCATGGCGTCAACTTCTTCGACAACGCCGAGGGTTATGCCAACGGCCGTGCCGAACAGGTCATGGGCGACGTGATCACTGACCTGCGCCTGCCGCGCGACGGTTTCTGCGTGTCCAGCAAGGTGTTCTTCGGCAGTGCCAAGGACCCGCGGCCGACCCAGCGCGGCTTGTCGCGCAAGCACGTGACCGACGCCTGCCATGCCGCGCTCAAGCGCCTGCGGGTGGACTACCTGGACCTTTATTACTGCCACCGCCCGGATCCGGACGCGCCGATCGCCGAGACCGTGCACGCCATGGATACCCTGGTACGGCAGGGCAAGATCCTCTACTGGGGCACCTCGGAGTGGTCGGCGGCGCAGATCCAGCAGGCGCTGGACATCGCCGAGGCGCGCAACCTGCAGGGCCCGTCGATGGAGCAGCCGCAGTACAACCTGTTGCACCGCGAGCGGGTCGAGGTCGAGTACGCGCCGCTGTATGCGGGTGCCGGCCTGGGCACCACCATCTTCTCGCCGCTCGCCTCGGGCCTGCTCACTGGCAAGTACGACCAGGGCATCCCGGCCGATGCGCGGCTGGGGCGGGAAGGCATGGAGTGGTTGCAGGACCTGGTGCTGGGGGCCGACGCCGGGGCCCGCCTGGGCCAGGTGCGGCGCTTCAGCGAGGTGGCACGCGCGCTCGGCCATGCCCCGGCCACGCTGGCCATCGCCTGGTGCCTGCGCAACCCGAACGTTTCCAGCGTGATCCTCGGCGCCAGCCGGGTCAGCCAGCTGCTGCAGAACCTGCAGGCGCTGGACGTGCTGGCGCAGGTCGATGCGGCCGGCTGGGCCCAGGTCGAAGCCGTCTTCGCCTGACAACCCTTTGGAGAGTCGAGCCACGCTCGACTCCAGGGTGGTCGGGCCTTTGTAGAGTCGAGCCATGCTCGACTCCGCACGTAGCGCGGGCATTTCCAGGCGACGGCGCGAGAGCAGTCGAGCGTGGCTCGACTCTACAAAAGCCGTGTGCCCCCCACCTTTCAATATATGAAATCTATCGAATTTCAGAATTCGATCATTAATCTCATCAATGAAATTGAGAATGGTTGTTGATTGTCAACTGAGAATCATTATCATTTAACTCGTCCCTCGCACGAGTCCAGATGCTCATGAATGCTCAACCTGTACTGCTGCGCCCCGAAACGCTGACCCTCCGCGATCGCCCGGTCCGCGTCGTTCCGCCGGAAGAGGTCATCGACAGCGAAGCCCTGCTCAAGGGCCGTCGTGAAATCCTGATCCAGCACGGCGACCGCTTCTATCGCCTGCGGCACACCAGCAACGACAAGCTGATCCTGACCAAGTAATCGCGGCCTGGTCGCCCGCCTCCCTCCCTCCTGCCGGCAGCGCCGACAGGGTGGGCGACCCGTCCGCTCCCGCTCTCTCCCCCTCGGTCTACCGCGTGCACCTTCCGGGTGTGCCGGTAACCGGGGGTTCCCCTGCCTGACCGAATGAACCTGATGACCCGCCATACCGCCCTGTGTCTTGCTGTCTGGATGGCGTTGCCGCTGTCCGCCCACGCTGCTGCCACCGCTGCGCCTGATGCGCGCGAATTCGATCGGGTGCAGGTCACCGCCACCCGCACCGAGCGGGCCGTGAGTGACGTGGCGGCCACCGTGGACGTCATCGACCGTGAGCAGATGGACCGGCACCTGGTGCAGGACATCAAGGATCTGGTGCGCTACGAGCCGGGCCTGTCGGTCACCCGCAGCGCGACCCGCTTCGGCCTGGATGGTTTCCGCATCCGTGGCCTGGACGGCAACCGTGTGCGCATCCAGACCGATGGCATCGTCATGCCGACCCGGTTCGACATCGGTTCGTTCGCCAGTTCCAACCGCAACTTCACCGACCTCGATACGCTCAAGCGCGTGGAGATCGTGCGCGGCCCGGCCAGCTCGCTGTACGGCTCCGATGCACTGGGCGGCGTGGTGGCGTTCGTCACCAAGGACCCGGCCGACTACCTCAAGGACGGCAAGAACAGCTACTTCGGCCTGAAGTTCGGCTACGACGGTGAGTGGAAGGGCCTGCTCGGCGGTGCCACCGCCGCCTTTGGTGGCGACCACTGGAGCGGCCTGGTCAACGTCAACCACCACCAGGGCCAGGAAACGGACAACAAGGGCACGGTGCGCAGCGACAACGACACCCGCACCGCGTCCAATCCGCAGGATCGTGATGGCCGCAGCCTGCTCAGCAAGCTGGTCTATGCACCGAGCGAAGACCAGCGCTTCCGCCTGACCGTGGAAGGCAACGAAGACACCACCGATACCAATGTGTTGTCGGCGATTGCCAGCGTTGCACCGCGCCCCGGCGCGATGGCTGCGGCTACTGGCATGAAGTCCCACGACACGCAGAAGCGAACCCGCGTGTCCTTTGCCCACGAAATGGATGCGCTGGACCAGCCGTTCGCCGACAGCCTGCATTGGCAGGTGTATGCGCAGAACAGCGAAACGCGGCAGCAGACCGACGAGACCCGCACCGACGGCAGCCGCCGTCACCGCGTGTTCTCCTTCGACCAGCATGCCTTTGGCCTGCAGGCGCAGTTCAACAAGGCGTTCAGCACCGGCAGCGTCGAGCACGCATTGACCTACGGCTTCGAAGGCACCCGTACCGAGATCCGCCAGAAGCGCGACGGCTACCAGGTCAACCGTGCCGGTGTGGTCAGCAACATCGTTACCCCCGACACCTTCCCGGTGCGTGACTTCCCGATCAGCAAGACCACCGAGTTGGGCCTGTACGCGCAGGATGAAATGCGCCTGGCCGACGGCAAGCTGTCGCTGGTGCCGGGCGTGCGCGTGGACCGTTACGAGCTGAAGCCGGAAGTGGACAGCATCTTCGCCGAAGACAACCCGACCACGGCCGTGGCCCAGCTGAAGAAGACCAGCGTGTCGCCGAAGCTGGGCATGGTCTGGCGCTTCACCGACCAGTGGTCGCTGTTCGCCGGGTATGCGCGTGGCTTCCGCTCGCCGCCGTACAACGACGTCAACATCGGCCTGACCAACGTGGCCTTCGGCTACACCGCCATCGCCAACCCGGACCTGAAGCCGGAAACCAGCGACGGCTACGAACTGGGCCTGCGCTTCATCGCGCCGGCGGCGTACGTCAGCGTCAGCGGCTACTACAACGACTACAAGGATTTCATCCAGTCCAACGTCGATACCGGCCGCAACGCACAGGGTTTGACCGTGTTCCAGTCGCAGAACATCGCCGACGCGCGCATCTATGGCGCGGAAATGAAGGCCGGCATCGAGTTCGGTGAACTCAGCCCGGCGCTGAAGGGCTGGGCGCTGCGCAGTGCGCTGGCCTGGTCGCGTGGTGACAACCGGACCGATGACGAACCGCTGGCCTCGGTCGATCCGTTGCGTGGCACGCTGGGCCTGATGTACGACACCGATACCTGGGGCGTCGAACTGGCCGGCACCTTCGTGCAGCGCAAGAAGCGCCTGCCGCCGCCTGCTGCGCAGACCAATCCGAACGCACCGGCGCCGTTCGTCTACCAGCCGGCCGGCTACGGCGTGCTGGACCTGATGGCGCACTGGAACTTCGCACCGGGTGCGACCTTCAATGTCGGCGTGTTCAACCTGGCCGACAAGCGCTACATCGAATGGTCGTCCATCACTCCGAGCCTGATCACCAATCGCGCACTGAGCGATCGTTTCAGCAGCCCGGGCCGCACCTTCTCCGCCAGCCTTGCCGTTTCCTGGTGACCTCATGAGCCGAGCACTGTCCGCACGCAGGAATGACTCCATCGCCGCGCCGTACAGCGCGGCCTGGCCGACCCCGGCACAGCTGGCCACGCTCGGCACCGTGCTGTGCCTGTACCACGCCGACGGCAACGAGCTGGGCGGCTGGCGCCAGGCCGTACGCGTGCATGCCTGCCAGGGCGTGGACAGCGAAGGCCTGCGCGAAAGCCTGTGCTTCCTCGATGGCCGCGGCCGCTGCGTGTGGCGCCTGTACCTGCTGCCGGACAGCGACTTCCTGGCCTGGGACCGGCTGGTGGCTGCGCTGCCGCCGGGGCCCGAGCACGACAGCGATGGCAGCGTCGGCGAACGCCTGTGGCGGCGCCTGGCCGGTCATCTGGGTGGCCAGCGCTGGCGCCTGTGCGCGCTGCGCCTGCATGCCGCCGACGATGGCCGCACGCTGGCCGCCAGTCTGTCGACCCTGTCCTCGCTGGGCGCAGCCACCGCGCGCCGCATTGCACGGCTGGAAGGTGCCGAAGGCGAGCTGGCAATCGACGATTGCTGCTGTGCCGATGTCGCGCGGCGTCCGGCGCCGCGGATTCCCGGCGACCTGCCGCTGATCCGCCTGTGACCCACTCCTGATGGAACGCCTGTCGGCCACGGACGGCCTCTCAACGCATCTGCAACCCCGAAGGAAGACCCCGATGAAGCTCCAGACAGCCAGCGCCCTGCTTGTGCTCGCCGCCAGCGGCGTGGCCAGCGCGCAGCCCTCCGATATCGCCCGTGACCACGACAGCATCCTTGCCATGCAGGGTGAGTACACCGTGGACTTCGCCTTCGACGAGACCGTGCTGCTGAAGCCGGGCTACGAGCGCGCGCCGGCGATGCGCAGCGGTGGCAGCGAAGTGGTCATCGTGGTCGAAGACACGCCGAAGCGCATCGTGCTGCAGCACCTGCTGCTGGACGAGAAGAGCGGCCACATCACCAAGCACTGGCGCCAGGACTGGGTGTACGAAGCACCGAACCGTTTCGAGTTCAGTGCCGACCAGACCTGGAAGGTGCGCAGCATTCCGGCGGCGGTGAACCAGGGCGCCTGGACCCAGTGCGTATACGAAGTGAGCGACGCACCGCGCTATTGCGGCACCGGCACGTGGACCTACACCAACAACGTGCCGAGCTGGACCAGCGACCTGAGCTGGCGTCCGCTGCCGCGCCGTGAGTACACCAAGCGCAGTGACTACAACGCGCTGGCCGTGATCAACCGCCACACGCTGACCCCGAACGGCTGGACCCACGAGCAGTTCAACACCAAGGTGCAGCGCAACGCCGATGGCAGCCAGGTGGAGATCGCCCGCGAGTTCGGCTTCAACGACTACGTGAAGACCACCGAGGTCGACTTCACCCCGGCGCGAAACTACTGGAAGGCCACCGCCGGTTACTGGGCCAAGGTGCGCCAGCGCTGGGACGGCTTCCTCGGCCAGGCCCCGGGCGTGCACCTGAAGACCAAGATCGACGGCATGGCGATGATCATCCCGATGTTCACCCAGGCCGAAGAGATCCAGGCCGGCAAGAAGGTGAAGGACAAGCAGATCGACGACGTGTTCGCCAAGTACGTGGAAAAGGCCCAGTAAGCCGAGCCCTGCTCGACTCATGGCGCGGATCCTCTGGTCAGGTGCCGCGCCGCGTATCCGCTTCTGGTAGGTGCCGAGCTTGCTCGGCACGCTCTTCGCCGGTGATCGCACGTGGCATCCATGCTCGGGGTCGCGTTACATGGCGCCTGATGCGTATCGCTTTGACGTAATTCGCCACATTCTCTCGAAACCTCCGCTCGGAGGTTGGGTGTGCGATAGGGTGGGTGGTTCATTCCGCCCATGATCATGCCGGTCGATGAAACTCTCCGAAATCTGCAGCCAACTGCTGTCCGGCGAAGCCTGCGACGACATCGACAGTTTCCATCTCGAAATCGACGACTTCGAGGAGGTGGAACTTGTCTCGCGCTTGAGTCGGATTGATGGAGTGCTGGAGCGCCTTGGGCCTCGATGGACCTCGGCCTATCTGCTCAGTCTCTGCAATCACGTGCTTTCAACAGTCCGCATTTCCGGTCGTGCACGCGATTCAGCCGATGCGAAGATGTTCCTCGCATTGAGCTTCACCGACTTCGAGCTGCACGCGCAAGAGGGCATCCTGCTTCCAAGCGTCTTCTATTATCCAGGCCCCGAAGGGGTTGCGTTCGGGAGCCACCGTCGGCACGAATCCGACAGGGCGGCTTCGGCTGAAATCGACATCGTGCGCTCCGTGTTCGAAGATGCTGGCATGCTCGCCGGCTTTCGCTTCTGCGAGAGCCGCACTGATGGTCCCCCAGGTCACGACGTGGTTCGTGTCTTTGCGATTCCATTGGTCGAAAATGAGGTTCGCTGATGCTCGTGGAAGAGCGCCAGGTGTTCGAAACCTACCTGTCCGATCCGCAAGTCCATGATCGTCTCGAACAGCATTTCCTCGACGCGTTCACGGCCGGCATCCAGGCGGCCAATCTGCGTGCTGAAGACTTCCGCAGCCCGCGTTACAACGTGTTCTTCGTCGATGGTACGAAAGACCGCGAAGCCAACCCCATTTTTTCCGCCAAGCATCTGATCAGCGGCAACATCGTCCGTATCGTCATTTTCGAAAGCCCTCCGGACTACACCGAAGTCCACAACCGGGTAGGGGATGACAATGCCAAGGACGAGCTCTGCGTGTTCACAACGCTTTCGGGAATGCAGCGTGCGATGGATACGACCGTGGCTTGGGCAAAGCAGCAGGCGTTGTGAGCCGCATCCACGCATGGCGTGGATCTACCAACCCCTGCTTCCGGTAGGTGCCGAGCTTGCTTGGCACGCTCTTCGCCGGTGATCGCACACCGCATCCACGCGTGATGTGGATGTGCCGTGCCGGATATCTGCTCCTGGTAGGTGCCGAGCTTGCTCGGCACGCTCTTCGTCGGTGATCGCACACCGCATCCACGCATGGCGTGGATCTACCGTGCCGCATATCCGCTTCTGGTAGGTGCCGAGCTTGCTCGGCACGCTCACCATCGCTGATCGCACGCTGCATCCATGCGTGATGTGGATGTGCCGTGCCAGATATCCGCTCCTGGTAGGTGCCGAGCTTGCTCGGCACGCTCTCCATCGGTGATCGCGCGCTGCATCCATGCCATGCGTGGATGCGATGCACTCAGGACGCCGGCCCACTCAAGGTGGTCAGGTCCAGCCCGGCGTCCTGGAAGGCACGCAGGGTAGCCTGCAGGCTGGCCTCGTCATCGCGGGTGCGGACGCCCATGACAGCTTGGTGGCAACGCACTCGATCCGTGCTGCAGGCGCTACGGTCCGGCAGCAGCAGCGCGGTCTGTGCGACGAGGATCGCCATGTGCGCCACTTCCTTTCTCGGCTTCGGTTGGCCCCGGTAGAACCGGTCGAACTCAGCACGCAGGTCGGCCACCACGCCGGCATCGCTGCGCGTGCGTGACACGCTGGCCGGAACCAGATAGGTCGGGTGGCCCTCGAGGAAGGCTTGCGCTTCATCGGCCAGCACCGTTTCCAGCACGAAGGCCTGCACCGCGTCAGGAACATAGCCATCCGCCGCGCGGGCGTCTGCAGGCAGCATCGCACCGAGCAGCGGGGAACTGGCCAGAAGGATGCGCAGGCAGAGGCTGTGTTTCATCTTCATTCCTTGAACATCGGGAGCGCGGGAGCAACGTTCCGCGCTTCCGGACGATCTGATCGGGTGGGGCGCGCAGCATAGCGCCCCACCCGAGCGTGTCACGATCGCGTCAGGCTTCGCGCAGGGCCAGTGCCGGTGGCGTATGCAGGATCGCCCGCGTACCCCACCAGCCTGCCAGCAGGCTCAAGCCGATGCCGACCACGCCGCCGATCAGCAGGCCCGGCCACGGCGGCAGCAACGGCAGCTCGAACACCTTCTGCGAAACCACCACGCCGATCGCAGCGGCCGCGCCCACCGCCAGCAACGCCGCCAGCGTGCCCAGCGCACCGAATTCCACCAGCACCGCGCCACGCAGCTGGCGCCGGGTCGCGCCCAGCGTGCGCAGCACCGCGCTGTCGTAGCGCCGTTCGCCCGCCGTGGCCTGCAGCGCGGCCAGCAGCACCAGCACGCCGGCCAGCAGACTGAACACCATCACCAGCTGCACCGCCTGTGCCACCCGTTCCATCACATCGCGCACCTGCGAGATCACCGCGTCCACGTCCAGCAGCGACAGGTTCGGCTGCGCGCGTACCAGCTCGCCCAGTCCGGCGGCCTTGCCGGCCGGTAGATGGAATGCCGACAGCAGGTTGTGTGGCGTATCGCCCACCGCATTCGGGTTCAGCAGCACGAAGAAGTTCGGACGGAAAGTGTTCCAGTCGGCCTTGCGCACGCTGGTGACAGTGAACTCGCGTTCCTGCTCGCCCACCGCAATGGTGATGCGGTCGCCGGGATGCACGCCGTAGCGCTTGGCCCAGCCGATTTCCACCGAGGCTTCGGCGGCGGTGCTGTCTGCCTTCCAGAAGGTGCCGTTGACCAGTGTGTTGGCCGGCGGGAAGCTGTTGCGCCAGCTGAAGTTCAACGGCCGGTTCTCGTCGTCGTCATCGCGCTGGCCTTCGCCCTGTGCCGGCTGCCCGTTCTGCTCCGGCGAGCGGTCCACGCGCAGCGGCGGCTTGCCGTTGATCGCGATCAGGCGGCCAGTGGCCATCGGTTCGATGCTGGCGTCGTTGGCGCCCAGTCCACGCAGTGCGGCCAGCACGCTGTCGCGCTGTTCGGGCTGGATGTTGATCAGGAAGTAGTTCGGCGTATCCGCGGGCAGTCGCTCGCGCCACTGCTGCAGCAGGCCGGGGCCGGTCACCGCCAGCAGCAACAGCGCACACAGCGACAGCGACAGCCCCACCAGCTGCATCACCGCCAGCATCCGGCGCCGGGTCAGCGCGGCCAGACCCAGCCGCCAGTGGCCATGCAGGCGATGCTGCAGGCCGCGCAGCAGCTGCAGCAGCACGAAGCCGACCACGCCGGCCGCCACCGCCAGCGCGGCCAACCCGCCCAGCACCCACAGCGCCAGCTTGAGATCACCGGTGACCTGCACCGCCAGCAGCAGGCTGGCCGCCAGGGCAGCCACGTAGGCCAGCAGCGAGGCCGGCGGCAGGGCGGCGAAGGAGCGGTTGAGCACCCGCATCGGCGGTACCCCACGCAGGCGCAGCAGCGGTGGCAGGCCGAAGCCGAACAGCAGCAACAGCCCGATGCCGGCACCGGTCAGCGCAGGCATTGCCTCGGGCAGCGGCAGGCGCTGCGGCACCAGGCTGCCCAGCACCTGCACCAGGCCTTCCTGCGCCGCCATGCCCAGGCCGATGCCGAGTGCGCAGGCCGGCACCGCCAGCATCAGCAGCTGCAGTGCCAGACCGGACAGGATGTCGCGCTGGCGCGCGCCCAGGCAGCGCAGGATCGCCACCTGGTCGATGCGGCGCAGGGCGAAGCGGTTCGCCGCCAGCGCCGTGGCAACACCGGCCAGCAATACCGCCAGCAGCGCGCTGAGGCCGAGGAAGCGCCCGGCCAGGTCGAAGGCCTGGCGCACGCCACGCTGGGTGTCGTCCACACTCAGCAGGCGCAGGCCCTTCACCTGCGGCAGCAGCCATTGCCGAAGTGCCGCGATCGGCTCTGCTGCTCCGGCGAACATCAGCCGGTAGTTGATGCGGCTGCCCGGACCGAGCAGGCCGGTGCCTTCCACATCGGCGCGGTTGACCAGCAGGGTGGGGGAAAGCGTAAGCAGGTCGCCGCCGGTATCCGGCTCGGCCTCGATGATGCCGGCGATGCGCAGCGTGCCAGCGCCGAATTCAAGGTCGTCACCGGCTTTCAGTCCCAGACCCTGCAGCAGGCGCGGGTCGGCATAGGCCTGGCCCTTGGCCGGCATGCCGGCGTTGTCGATCAGGGCGCCGCCGGGCGTGGCCCGCACCCGCAGCGTGCCACGCAGCGGATAGCCCGCCTGCACCGCCTTGATGCTGGCCATCTGGCTGGCATCACCGTTGAACAGCACGCTGCCGAAGCTGGCGATACGGGTGTAGGCCAGTCCGCGCCGCTGCGCCTCGTCGGCGAACGCCTGCGGCGGGTCATCGCGCCCGGCGATGCCGAGGTCGCCGCCTAGCATTTCCGCTGCGCTGCCGGTCAGTGCCAGGTTGACCCGGTTCACCAGCGTGCCGACCGCGGTCATCACCGCCACGCCCAGCACCAGCGCGGCGAACACGGTCAGCAGGTCGCCGGCCAGCGCCTCGCGGCGCAGCGCGCGCCACGCGTGCCGCAGCAGGTTCATGCCTGCGCCCCACGCTCGACCGGCAGCAGGCGGCCGTCGTCGATGCGGTGGATGTACTGGCAACGCTGGGCCAGGCGCAGGTCGTGAGTGACCAGCACCAGGGTGGTGCCGCTGCCGGCGTTGAGTTCGAACAGCAGGTCGCTGATGTGCTGGCCGGTGGCGTGGTCCAGCGAGCCGGTCGGTTCGTCGGCGAACAGGATGCGCGGGCGGGTGACGAAGGCACGTGCCAGTGCCACGCGCTGCTGCTCGCCGCCCGACAACTGGCGTGGATAGTGGCGGGCGCGATGGGCCAGGCCGACCTGGGCCAGCACTTCTTCGACCCGCGCCCGGTCTTCGCGCCCGGCCAGTTCCAGCGGCAGCGCGACATTCTCGGCGGCGGTCAGTGCCGGCAGCAGATGGAAGCTCTGGAACACGAAGCCGACCTCACGCGCGCGCAGCTGGGCGCGGGTCTCCTCGTCCAGCGCCGCCAGGTCCTGGCCGGCCAGCGCGATGCGGCCGCGGCTGGGCAGGTCCAGCCCGGCCAGCAGGCCGAGCAGGGTGGTCTTGCCGGAACCGGAGGCGCCGACGATGGCCGCGCTGGTCCCTTCATGGACGGTCAGGGTGATGTTGTCCAGTATGTGGACTTCACCCTCCGGGCCCTGCACGGATTTGCCGACCTGGTCGACGGCGATGGCAACGGACGCGCTGCGGGGGGACAGGCTGTCGATGAGGAGACTCCAATGCGCAAGACGGGATGGAGCCGGCGAGCCGGCGCGATGATGGTGCTGCTAGGGTTCCTGCTGCTGCCCGGGCTGGCCTGTGCCAAAGGTCCGGCCGGCACCGTGCTGGTGCTCGGCGACAGCCTCAGTGCTGCCCACAATATCCCTGCCGACGCCGGGTGGGTGAGCCTGCTGCAGCAGCGGGTCAGGCAGCAGTCGAAAACACCGGCGCGCATCGTCAACGCCAGCATGAGCGGGGAGACCACCGCCGGCGCACTGACCCGCCTGCCGGGCCTGCTGGCGAGGGAAAAGCCGACCGTGGTGGTGATTGCCCTTGGCGGCAATGACGCACTGCGCGGGCTGACCCCGGCGCAGGTGCAGGGCAACCTGGAAAAGATGGTGCAGGCCAGCCAGAAGGCCGGTGCCAAGGTGCTGCTGCTGGGCATCGACGTGCCGCCCAATTACGGGCCAGCCTATCGCCAGCGCCTGGCGGCGGCCTACAAGGCGCTGGCCACGCAGTACAAGGTGCCGCTGCTGCCCTTCCTGCTGGAGGGCGTGGCCCTGCAGCCGGGCATGATGCAGGCCGACGGGCTGCACCCGACCGCACAGGCGCAGCCGAAGGTGCTGGACAACGTCTGGCCGCTGCTCAGACCGCTGCTCTGAACCGTTTGTTTACCTCTTGACGGAACTTCACATCGCGTCCACCGTCGATCCGGCATGTTTCACAAAGCTGAAGTTAGAGGGAATCACATGCGTCAGACGAAGGAGACCTCCGGCTTGGTGCTGGTGGTCGAAGACAACCGCAACATCTCCGAGATGATCGGGGAATACCTGGAAGGTCGCGGCTTCGAAGTCGACTATGCACAGGACGGCCTGGATGGCTACCGCCTTGCGGCGGAGAACAGCTATGACGTCGTGGTGCTCGACTTGATGTTGCCGCGCCTGGATGGCATCGAAGTGTGCCGTCGCCTGCGCAACGATGCGCGCAAGTCCACCCCGGTGCTGATGCTCACGGCACGCGACACGCTGGACGACAAGCTCACCGGCCTCGGTTTCGGCGCCGATGACTACCTGACCAAGCCGTTCGCGATCCAGGAGCTGGAAGCCCGCCTGCGCGCGCTGATCCGCCGCGAGCGTCGCCAGGTCGGTTCGGAAGTGCTGAAGGTCGCCGACCTGGTGCTCGATCCGGTCAGCATGCGTGCCACCCGTGCCGGTACCGAGCTGCAGCTGTCGCCGATCGGCCTGCGCCTGCTGACCATCCTGATGCGCGAATCGCCGCGCGTGGTCACCCGCCAGGAGATCGAACGCGAGATCTGGGGCAACGGCCTGCCGGATTCGGACACCCTGCGCAGCCACCTGTACAACCTGCGCAAGATCATCGACAAGCCGTTCGACCGTCCGCTGCTGCATACCGTGCAGAGTGCCGGCTACCGCATTGCCGACATCGCCCAGCCGATGGCCTGAGCAGGCCCGCGCCGGTGCAGCCGCAGGCCGGGCCGGGCTGCGGCCAGGCACAAGGGCAGGGGATGACCGTCCGGCAGTGCCGCCGGTCATCGCCCGTGCATCCCAACGGCGCGGTGCGCTGCCTATAATCGCAGCGCTCTGACCGGGACCCCGCAATGCCGCACGGCCTGCCGCGCAAGATCCGTATCGCTTTCATCCTGCAGGCAGTGCTGGCCAGCCTGGGCATCCTGCTCGGTGCGTGGCTGGTTTCGCTGGTGATCAAGCACAGCCTGGTCGGCGCCGCCCTGCGCGAGGAGGCGGCGTACTTCTGGACGCTGCACGAGGCCTCGCCGGTGCAGCCGCCACCCAACACCCAGAACATCCGTGGCTACCTGCTGGAAAGCGGGCAGTCGGCCCTGTCGTTGCCGGCCAATCTGCGCAACCTGGAGCCCGGCTTCCACGAACTGCCCAAGGACGACCTGCTGGTGCTGGTCGATGTGCGCCCGGCCGGCCGCCTCTACCTGGTATTCCTGCGTTCGCGTGCGGAGATGCTGGCGTTCTGGTTCGGCATCGTGCCGGTGCTGCTGACCCTGCTGGCGGTGTATGGCGCCAGTTGGGTCACCTATCGTGCGTCCAAGCGCCTGGTATCGCCGGTGAACTGGCTGGCGCGGCGCGTCTCGCGCTGGGACCCGGGCCACCCGGAGGCGGCCGACCTGGAGCCGAACAAGCTGCCGGCGGACATGCAGGGCGAGACCCGCCAGCTGGCGGCCGCACTGCATTCGCTGGCCAACCGGGTCAGCGCGCACGTGGCGCGCGAGCGCAATTTCACCCGCGATGCCAGCCATGAACTGCGCACACCGCTGACCGTCATCCGCGTGGCCAGCGACATGGCGCTGGGCGATGACAGCCTGGAGCCGCGCCTGCGCCGCAGCCTGCAGCGCATCCAGCGTGCCGGCCGTGACATGGAGGCGGTGATCGATGCCTTCCTGATCCTGGCCCGCGAGGCCGACGTCGAGCCCCAGGTCGAGTTGTTCGACGTCAATGACATCGTCCGCTACGAAGTGGACAACGCCAACGAACTGCTGGGTACGCGCCCGGTGTCGGTGCACCTGCACAGCGATGGCCCGGTGCAGCTGCATGCGCCGCCGCGGGTGCTGCAGGTGGTGGTCAGCAATCTGGTGCGCAACGCGTGCAGTTACACCGATGAGGGGCGCATCGACGTGCATGTGCACAACGATCGGGTGGTGGTGCGCGATACCGGTATCGGCATGTCGGCCGACGCACTGTCGCGGGCCTTCGAGCCGTTCTACCGCGCCGAGCCGAGCCGCCCGCAGGGCACCGGCCTGGGCCTGTCGATCGTGCGCCGGCTGTGCGATCGCTTCGGCTGGAAGGTCAGCCTGGCCAGCGAGCCGGGTCAGGGCACCGAGGCGACGGTGGTGTTCCGCTGACGCGGCACCTGCTGCCTCGGTAGATGCCGACCTTGGTCGGCGCTTTCAACAGGATTCACGTCGGTGCCCCATGCCAACCAAGGTTGGCATCTACCGGAGCGAGGCCGCAGCCTTCTTCAATCGCACTTCACCTTCGGCGCCAGCGCCTTGGTCCAGATCGCATAGCCGGCCGGGGTCATGTGCAGCATGTCCTCGCGGAACAGCGACGCATCCGGCTGGCCGTCGGTGCCGAGCATCGGCGTGTAGACGTCGGTGAAACCGGTGTTGGGCAGCCTGGCCAGAGCTGCCTTGATCAGCGTGTTGGCCTCGTTGATCGCCGGCAGCAGGTGCGCGCGCGACGGGCTTGGCTTGATCGACAGGTACTCCACCTTCGTCTTCGGCAGGTCGCGATGCACGCGCTGCACGAAGGCAACCACATCGTCGCGCACCTGCACGGCGCTGCGGCCGCTGTTGAGGTCGTTGTCACCGGCGTAGAAGAACACCTTGCACGGTGCATACGGCACCACGATGCGGTCGGCATACCAGGTGCTGTCACGCACTTCCGAGCCGCCGAAACCACGGTTGAACACCGGCTGGCCGGGGAAGTCGGCTGCCAGGCCTTCCCACATGCGGATCGAGGAGCTGCCGATGAACTCGATGCCGCCCCGCGGCGGCGGGCTGGCCTGGTCGGCGCTGGCGAAGTGGGCCATGTCGCCGGCCCAGGCCACGTTGGAGACCTGCTCGGGCACGCGCGGCGGCTTGGCCGGGCTCAGCGCCTGGGCCAGGGGGGCGGCGGTCAGCAGGCCCAGCATCAGCAGGCAGGTACGGCGACGGGACATCAGGCGCTCCAGCAGGGAAGGGGAAAGCCATCATAGAAGCTGGGGCGGGCCGGGGCTTGCCCCTGGCAGTCCATTCACCGGGCCGGTGCCGGGATGCGGCTGGCGGCCTTGTGGCAAAATGGCGGCCATCTGCCTATCCCTGTGCACCCATGATTCCCTGCCGTGCGTCTGAGCGGTCGCTGCGCCGCGCCCCTGTTGCTGGATGTTCCACCCGTGGCTGATCAGTTCGGCCATCTGCCCCGCGGCCCGCGCCGCATCTTCCAGGCCGCCCGCTGGTCCTGGCAGGGCCTGCGCGCCGCCTGGCTGCATGAGTCCTCGTTCCGGCTGGAGGTCTACCTGCTGATCCTGCTGACCCCGGTCGCGGTCTGGCTGGGCCAGACCCCGGTCGAGCGTGCGCTGCTGATCGGCTCGATGCTGCTGGTGCTGGCGATGGAACTGGCCAACTCGGCCATCGAGGCGGTGATCGAACGTTACGGCAGCGAGATCCACGAGCTGGCCGGCCGCGCCAAGGACATGGGTTCGGCGGCGGTCTTCGTGCTGATGATGAACGTGCTTCTGTGCTGGGCGCTGGTTGTGGTCCCGCATGCAATGGCCGGCAATTACGGCTGATCCCCATTCCCCCACTGCCCTGAAGAGTTTCCATGTCCTTTGAGTTCCTCGCCGACCCCAATGCCTGGGTGACCCTGTTCACCCTGAGCGCACTGGAAATCGTGCTCGGCATCGACAACCTGGTGTTCATTTCCATCGCGGTCAGCAAGCTGCCGGAAGAGCGTCGCCCGTTCGCGCGCAAGCTCGGCATCGCCGTGGCCTGCATCACCCGCATCGCCCTGCTGGTGTCGCTGGCCTATCTGGCGCACATGTCCGCCAACCTGTTCACCGTGGCTGGTATGGGCATCTCCATCCGCGACCTGGTGCTGATCGTCGGTGGCCTGTTCCTGATCATCAAGGGCTACATGGAGATCAAGGAACTGATCACCGGTGGCGAAGACGAGAACCCGGCCACCAGCAAGGCCTCGGGTGTATTCGGCATGGTCATCCTGCAGATCGCCATCATCGACATCGTGTTCTCGCTGGACTCGGTGATCACCGCCGTCGGCATCGCCGATCACATCCCGGTGATGGTCGCCGCCATCCTGCTGTCGGTGCTGGTGATGCTGCTGGCCGCCAACCCGCTGGGCCGCTTCATCGACGCAAACCCGACCGTGAAGATGCTGGCACTGGCCTTCATCCTGCTGATCGGTGCGGTGCTGATCCTGGATGGCCTGGACGTGCACGTGCCCAAGCCCTACATCTATGCCGCCATGGGCTTCTCGGTGCTGGTGGAATGGCTGAACCTGCTGATGCGCCGCCGCGCACGCGATCACCACGTGCCGGGTGCTGGCGACTGGTAAGCAGATCACAGGCAAATGTGTGTCCCAGAACCCCCGGCAAGCGCCGGGGGTTCTGCGTTATGGGACCCATTGGGCTCGCCGGGCCATGCCCGGCGGGGAGGTTCCCGCCAGCTGTGAATTGAGGTCAACAGTGTTTTCCCGGGGCGAGGCTTAATCCGCGGCAGCAAAGCGCGCAGGCTACGCGCTCTTTTCCAGGACCTGCCCCACGCAGGATGACCCCATGAACTCCAGAGCCGCCTTGTTGGCCCTTGCCGTCGGCGCCTTCGCCATCGGCACCACTGAATTCGCGCCGATGGGCCTGCTGCCCGTCATTGCCGACGGCGTCGGCGTGAACATTCCCACCGCCGGCATGCTGATCACCGCCTATGCCGTGGGCGTGATGCTGGGCGCGCCGGTGATGACCCTGCTGATGGGACGGTTTGGCAAGCGCACCGCGCTGATGCTGCTGATGTCGATCTTCGTGGTCGGCAACCTGCTCTCGGCACTGGCCCCGAACTACGGCCTGCTGTTGCTGTCGCGTCTGGTCACCAGCCTCAATCACGGTGCCTTCTTCGGCATCGGTGCGGTGGTCGCCGCCAGCCTGGTGCCGAAGGACAAGCAGGCTGCCGCCGTGGCCATCATGTTCATGGGCCTGACCATCGCCAACATCGGCGGTGTGCCGCTGGCCACCTGGGTGGGCCAGCAGCTGGGCTGGCGTCTGTCCTTCGCCGGTACTGCGGTGCTGGGCCTGGTCGCGATCACCGCGCTCGGCCTCGCGCTGCCGGCATCCGCGCCGGGGCCGCGCCCGGACGTGCGCCGCGAACTGAAAGCGATCCTGCAGCCGCAGGTGCTGCTGGCGATGGCTACCACCGTGCTTGGCGCCGGCGCGATGTTCACCCTCTATACCTACGTGGCACCGGTGCTGACCGAACTGACCGGTGCCTCCAACGCCTTCATCGCGATGTCGCTGGCGCTGATAGGTATCGGCTTCACCTTCGGCAATGGCATCGGTGGGCGCATGGCCGACTGGTCGCTGGATGGTGCCACCCGCATCCTGCTGGCGGTCCTGGCCGTGTTGATGTTCGTGCTGCCGCTGGCCTTCATGAATCACGCCACGGCGGCGCTGGGCGTGCTGCTGTTCGGTGCGGCGACGTTCGCGATCGTGCCGCCGTTGCAGATCCGGGTGATGCAGGCCGCGAGCGAGGCGCCGGGGCTGGCGTCGTCGATCAACGTCGGTGCGTTCAACCTGGGCAATGCCGTGGGTGCGGCGCTGGGCGGTGCGGTGATCAGTTCGGGCCTGGGCTACGCCGCGATTCCGGTGGCCGGTGGCCTGCTGGCGGCCTCGGGGTTGCTGCTGGCGTGGCTGGGGCGTCCGCGCACTACGGTGGCTGAGGCTTGCTCAGTGATGTGGGGTTCCGGCAGGGCTGCGCCCTGCACCCGCCGAAGCAACAGCAACAGCCTGCATTCCGTGGGTTGGCGGGGTGGGTCCGGTTGCGGGGGACGCCGTGAATCCGTCCCTGGAGGCTTGGCCGCGGCATCCATGCCGCGGACACCCCCGCAACCGGCCCCACCCCGCCTTCGACAGATTCCCGCGGTCTGTCGGAACGTCGTTCTGCTTTGGTAGGTGTCGACCTTGGTCGACACGAATGCCTGAAGAACCGGCTTTTGCTTTTGTTTTTTTCTTTGTGATCTTCCCGCGGTGCGCAGGAAATTGTCCGTGGCCGGGAGGGTGGGTTGGCTGGGGGCGTGAGCCGCATGGATGCGGCGATCGAGCTTACATGGACGTACTTGCAGCGCCCCCCAGCCAACCCACCCTCCCGGCCACCCCCATAAAACCAGCAAACAACCACCGCGGAGGGGGCGGCGCCCGATGGCCGGTCTTTCACCCGAACCATGGCATGCTCGGCGCCAAGCCCACCCGGAACCTCCGCCATGCGCCTGTTCACCCGTGTCCTGCCCCTGATGCTGTTGGCCTCCCTGCTCTCCGGCTGCGGCTACAACGCCATCCAGCAGAAGGATGAAGCGGTCAAGGCCAGCTGGTCGGAGGTCATCAACCAGTACAAGCGTCGCGCCGACCTGGTGCCCAACCTGGTGCAGACCGTGAAGGGCTTCGCCAGCCAGGAAGAGCGCGTGCTGACTGAAGTGACCAACGCCCGTTCGCGTGTCGGCCAGATCAACGTCAATGCCGACGACGAAGCCTCGCTCAAGCAGTTCCAGCAGGCCCAGGGCGAACTTGGCAGCGCGCTGTCGCGGCTGCTGGTGGTCACCGAGAACTACCCGGAGCTGAAGTCGAACCAGAACTTCCGCGACCTGCAGGCGCAGCTGGAAGGTACCGAGAACCGGGTCACCGTCGCCCGTGGCCGTTACATCCAGCAGGTGCAGGACTACAACACCTACATCCGCTCGTTCCCGCAGGTGATCACCGCCAAGATCTTCGGCTACAAGACCAAGCCGAACTTCACCGTGGACAACGAAGCGCAGATCTCCAACGCGCCGGCGGTCGATTTCGGCAACGCGCCGCAGCAGCAGCCGGCACCGCAGCCGGGGACCTGATCGATGCGCCTGGCCTCTGCGCTGCTGGCCCTGCTGCTGTGGCTGCCGCTGGCCTCGCATGCGCAGCAGCTGGCGCCGGTTCCTGCGCTGGATTCGCCGGTGGTCGATACCACCGGCACGCTGGATGCCGCGCAGAAGCAGGCGCTGGTGCAGCAGGCGATCGAACTGCAGCAGCGCAAGGGCAGCCAGCTGCAGGTGCTGGTGGTGCCGACCACCCAGCCGGAGGACATCGCCCAGTACACCACGCGGGTCTTCGACCAGTGGCAGATCGGCCGCAAGGGCGTGGATGACGGGGTGCTGCTGGTGGTGGCCAAGGACGACCGGCGCGTGCGCATCGAGCCGGGCTACGGTCTGGAAGGCGCCATTCCCGATGCCATCGCCAACCGGGTCATCCAGGAATACCTGGTGCCGCGCTTCCGCAGCGGCGACTACGCCGGTGGCATCACCGACGCCACGGCGGTGCTGGTCAAGCTGATCGACGGCGAAACGCTGCCGGCACCGGTCAGCGGCCATCGCGGGCGTGAGCCCAGCGGTGGTGGCGATACCTGGTTCCTGGCGCTGTTCATCGGTGTGTTCGCCGGCAGCATCCTGCGCGGCGTGTTCTCGCGCGTGCCGCGACCGCTGCGAGGCCTTCTCGGCGGCGCCGGTGCAGCGCTGGCGGCGTTCCTGTTCACGTCCACGCTGCTGGCCAGTGGCGTGGCCGGCATCGTAGGGCTGATCGTGGCCATGCTCTCCGGCCATCCGGGCCGCTTTGCCGGCGGCGGCGGCTGGGGCGGTGGCAGCTGGGGCGGCGGAGGCGGCTTCGGCGGGGGCGGTGGATTTGGTGGTGGTGGCGGCTGGGGTGGCGGTGGTGGCCGCTCCGGTGGTGGCGGTGCTTCGGGGGGCTGGTGATGATCCAACGTCTATGTCGGCACGTGTTTTCGCCGTCGGTACGGCGCGCGTTCCCGCCCGCCACATTGCAGGCGATCACCGAGGCCATCGCGGCCGGTGAGCAGCGCCACGGTGGGCAGGTGATGTTCGCGGTGGAAGCGGACCTGCCGCTGGCCGCGCTGTGGCACAAGGTCACCCCGCGCCAGGCTGCCGAGCATGCCTTTGCCCGACTGCGCACCTGGGATACCACCCACAACAACGGTGTACTGATCTACCTGCTGCTGGCTGACCACGCCATCGAGATCGTCGCCGACCGGGGCCTGCAGGGCCGGGTCAGTCCGGCGCAGTGGCAGCGGGTCTGCACCCACCTGCGCGAGGGCCTGCGTGGTTCCCATCCGGTGGAAGCGCTGCAGGATGCCATCGACGAGGTCTCCAGCCTGATCGAAGGGCACTTTCCGGCCTCGACGCGGTCGAACGATGACGCGTTGCCGAACTCGCCCCAGCTCCTTGGTTGAGCCGGGGCGGCACTGGCCCGAGAATAGGCGTTCAACCGCAAGGCACCTTCCATGATCTATTTCCACGACATCGACCCCATCGCCCTCTCGCTGGGGCCGATCAAGGTGCACTGGTACGGCATCATGTACCTGCTCGGCTTCACTGCGGCCTGGCTGCTGGGCCGCAAGCGCATCGCTGACGGGCGCCTGCCGGGTGTCGATGCCAACGGCTTCTCCGACCTGCTGTTCTACGCCATGCTGGGCGTGGTGCTGGGCGGGCGCATCGGCTACATGCTGTTCTACGCGCTGGGCGATTTCCTGCACAACCCGCTGCTGCTGTTCAAGGTGTGGGATGGCGGCATGAGTTTCCACGGCGGCCTGCTGGGCGTGATTGCCGCCTGCTGGTGGTGGTCGCGCAAGCACAGGCTGCACTTCTTCGACACCATGGACTTCATGGCGCCGCTGGTGCCGCTGGGCCTGGGCTTCGGCCGTATCGGCAATTTCATCGGTGCCGAGCTGTGGGGCAAGTACACCGACGGTAGCTGGGGCGTGGTGTTCCCGTCCGGCCTGCCGGCCCCGCTGAACCAGCTGGACCATGCGACGCTGCAGGCGCAGTTCGCTACCGGTGCGTTGAACCAGTTCGCCCGCCATCCCTCCCAGCTGTATGAAGCGTTGCTGGAAGGGCTGGTGATGTTCGTGGTGCTGTGGACGGTGTCGGCCAAGCCGCGTCATCGCTACCTGGTCGGTGGCCTGTTCGCGCTGATGTACGGCCTGTTCCGCTTCGCGGTGGAGTTCGTGCGCATGCCCGACAACGGCGTCTACGTGGCCTTCGACTGGCTGACCCGAGGCCAGATCCTCAGCCTGCCGCTGATCGCCTTCGGCCTGGTGCTGCTGGTGATGTCGCGCCGCGCGCCGGTACTGCAGCCGCAGCCGCTGGTAGCTGCCGAGGGCAAGGCATGAAGGCTTACCTGGACCTGCTCTCGCACGTGCTCGAACACGGCGCCGAGAAGAGCGATCGCACCGGCACCGGCACCCGCAGCGTGTTTGGCTGGCAGATGCGTTTCAACCTGGCCGACGGCTTCCCGCTGGTCACCACCAAGAAACTGCACCTGCGCTCGATCATCCACGAGCTGCTGTGGTTCCTGAAGGGCGACACCAACATCGGCTACCTGAAGGACAACCAGGTGCGGATCTGGGACGAGTGGGCCGACGAGAACGGCGACCTCGGCCCGGTCTACGGCAAGCAGTGGCGCAGCTGGGCTACCGCCGACGGTCGCGAGATCGACCAGATGCAGTGGCTGGTGGACGAGATCAAGCGCAACCCCGACTCGCGCCGGCTGGTGGTCAGCGCCTGGAACGTGGGCGAGCTCTCGCAGATGGCGCTGATGCCGTGCCACAACCTGTTCCAGTTCTACGTGGTGGACGGCAAGCTCAGCTGCCAGCTCTACCAGCGCAGCGGCGACATTTTCCTCGGCGTGCCGTTCAACATTGCCAGCTACGCGTTGCTGACCCACATGGTGGCGCAGGCCACCGGCCTGGGCGTGGGTGACTTCGTGCACACGTTGGGCGATGCGCACCTGTATTCGAACCACTTCGAGCAGGCCCGCGAGCAGCTGTCGCGTGAACCGCGCGCGCTGCCGACGCTGTGGTTGAACCCGGAGGTGACCGACCTGTTCGGCTTCCAGTTCGACGACATCCGCATCGACGGCTACGATCCGCATCCGGCCATCAAGGCGCCGGTGGCGGTGTGAGCGCAATGAAGCTGTCGATGATCGTGGCGCTGGACCGCAACCGTGGCATCGGCCAGGGCAATGCCATGCCCTGGCACCTGCCGGATGATTTCAAGCATTTCAAGGCGCTCACCCTGGGCAAGCCGATCCTGATGGGGCGCAAGACCGCCGAGTCGATCGGCCGCGTGCTGCCGGGGCGGACCAACCTGGTGCTGACCCGCAGCGGCCAGGTGCCATTCGAGGGCATGCGTGCGGTGGCGTCGCTGGACGAAGCGAAGTTGATTGCCGAAGGCGAGGGCGCCAGCGAGCTGTGCATCATCGGCGGCGGCGAAATCTTCCACCAGCTGCTGGAGCAGGCCAGTGACCTGTACCTGACCTGGGTGGATGCCGAAGTCCCCGCCGATACCCATTTCCCCGAAGTGGACGTGCAGGACTGGCGGGAAGTGAGCAGCGAGCCGCACCCGGCCGACGAACGCCACGCGTACGCGTTCCGCTTCGTGCACTACGTGCACCGTTGACCGCCGCCCATCTGTAGAGCCGAGCCATGCTCGGCTGCTGTTGCCGGACACATCCCGTAGCCGAGCATGGCTCGGCTCTACAGGATTGCCTACGGCATCCGGTAATGCCCGATGATCGTGTGCTGGAACAACAGGTTCTCTTCCCGCGTGCCGCGCGCGATGTTGTGCAGCACCAGCGGCGTGCCATCGGCCAGCTGCCGGTCGGAGACGATGCCCACGTGCAGCAGGCCGTTGCCGTTGAGCTTCCAGGCAACGATGTCACCGGCCGCATAGTCGGTGGCGAGGGCGGTGATCGGTTGCTGCCAGCCCTGCCGTTCGAACCAGCGCATCAGGTTCGGTACACGACGATGATCGATGTTGCGGTCCGGCCGTGACAGGCCCCAGATCGCCGGATAGGCACTGAAGTTGCCGCGCATGTCTTCATGCACGCGTGCCTGCAGGTCCATGCCCTGGCTGCGCAGGGCGCGCACCACCACATCGGTGCACACGCCGCGATCCAGTGGCACGTCGCCGCCGGGATAGGCCAGCACTTGATAGGCAGGGTCGTAGCGGGTGGTGACGCCGATCTGCGCGCGCGCCGCAGCCACCAGTGGCGGCGAAGGCGCCTGTGGTGGCGTCGGTGTGCGTTCAGCGCTGTCCGCAGCCGTGGGAGCAGTCGGCGAGCCGGGCTGGCAGCCGCTGGCCAGGGCCAGCGTCAGCAGCAGCACCGTCCATGGTGCCCAGCCGTGCCGCGTCATGCCTGCGGCGGGGTGCTGTTGTTGTTGGGACCGCCGGAGCCACCACCACCACCGCCACCACGGCGACGACGACGGCGCGGGCCGCGGTTGCCCGGGTTGGCGGCCGGAGCATTGCCGCCGCCCTGTTCCTTGCCCTGCGCCGGTGCAGCCGGGCGCTCGTGCGCCGGGCGCGCTGGCGGGCGGGCGTTGGGCACGGGTGCCGGTACATCGCGGCCTGGCACCTGCACCACGCGCAGTTCATCGGTATCGAGCTGGATCGCGGTCAGCTTGCCGCCCCAGACCGCGCCGGTGTCGATGGCGTGCACGCCCTGGGTGATGGTCAGGCCCAGCGCCGACCAGTGGCCGCAGACGACCTTGAGGTCACGCTCGACCCGGCCCGGCACTTCGAACCAGGGATACAGCCCCTGTTCCTGGGTGCCCGGCGTGCCCTTGTCCTCGATGCCGATACGCCCGCGCGGGGTGCAGTAGCGCATGCGGGTGAGCACGTTGATGATCGCGCGCGAGCGGTCGTAGCCGGACAGGTTCGGTGCCCAGCTCGGCTTGTCGCCGTACATGTTGCGGAACAGCTTGCGGTAGCCGGCGCCGTGCAGCTGCACCTCGACTTCGGCTGCATGCTTCTCGGCCATCTGCGTGGTCCACTTCGGCGCCAGGCCGGCGTGCACCATCATCCAGCCCAGCTCGCGGTCCACGTGCACCAGCTTCTGCAGGCGCAGCCAGTCCAGCAGTTCGTCGCGGTCCTCGGCCTGCACGATGCGCAGCAGGTCCGGGTTGACCTTGCGCTGTTCCTCTTCGGTGCGCGCACCGACGGCCAGCAGCGAAAGGTCATGGTTGCCCAGCACCACTACGCTGTGCTCGCGCAGCGAATGCACCAGCCGCAGCGTTTCCAGTGACTGGCCACCGCGGTTGACCAGGTCGCCGCAGAACCACAGGGTGTCCTGCGCCGGGTCGAAACGGATCTTCTCCAGCAGTCGCTGGGTGACGTCATAGCAGCCCTGCAGGTCGCCGATCGCCCACACACTCATCGTTCGGCCTCCGTGTCAGTGCAGGGTACGCGGGATGGCCAGCACGAAAGGTGCGACCGGCGCGGCAAATTCGGTGCCGTCGTCGGCGACCATGTCGTAGTGGCCCTGCATGGTCCCGTGATCGGTCCCCAGCATGACACCGGACGTGTAATGGAAGTCTTCACCGGGACGCAGGCGCGGCTGCTCGCCGATCACCCCGTCACCATCGACATGCTCGACGCGGCCGTTGGCATCGGTGATGCGCCAGTGGCGTGCGACCAGGCGCGCGGCAACACGCCCCTGGTTGTGGATGCGGATCGTGTAGGCGAACGCATAGCGCCCGTCTTCCGGCGCGGATTGATCGTCGAGGAAGCGCGGTGCGACTTCGACGGAGATGGCATAAACGTCAGCGTCTTCCATACCGGCAGTGTAATCAGGAGGCATTGGCCAAAGCGATGAATTCGGCCACGTCCAGCTGTTCGGCGCGGGCATCGGGACGCACGCCGGCGGCAACGAACTGTTCGGCGGACACCACGTTGTTCAGGGCGTTGCGCAGGGTCTTGCGGCGCTGCCCGAAGGCGGCCTTGACCACCTCGGCGAAACGCTTGTGGTCGTGGATGTTGATCGTGGCCGGGTCACGCGGCACCAGCCGCACCACGGCCGAATCGACCTTCGGCGGCGGCCGGAACGCGCCCGGCGGCACCACGAACAGCGAGGTCACCTGGCAGTAGGCCTGCAGCATCACGCTGAGCCGGCCGTACACCTTGCTGCCGGGGCCGGCGGCCATGCGGTCGACCACTTCCTTCTGCAGCATGAAGTGCATGTCGCGGATCACCGCCGCATGTTCCAGTGCATGGAACAGGATCGGCGAGGAGATGTTGTAGGGCAGGTTGCCGACCAGGCGGATCGACTGGCCGGCAGCCAGCTCGGTGAAGTCCACGCGCAGCACGTCGCGGTGGACGATGGTCAGCTCGCCCAGCGGCTCGGCGGCGGCGGTCAGTGGCGCGATCAGGTCGCGGTCGAACTCGATCACCGTCAGTTTCGGATGCACGCGCAGCAGCGGCAGGGTGATCGCGCCCTGGCCGGGGCCGATCTCGACCAGGCGGTCACCGTCTTTCGGGTTGACCGCCATCACGATCTTGTCGATGTAGTGGCGGTCGGCCAGGAAATGCTGGCCAAGCTGCTTCTTGGCCGGGGCGGTGAACACCGGGCCGGAGGGGGAATGCGGGGAATTCATGCGCTCAGTGTACGTTGCCGCGCAAGCTGCGCACACAACGTCGTTGCCGCCTGCAGGCTGGAAGGATCGGCAATGCCGCGGCCGGCAAGGTCCAGCGCGGTGCCATGGTCCACCGCCACGCGCGGGTAGGGCAGACCCAGGGTCAGGTTCACCGCCTGTTCGAAGCCGGAATACTTCAGTACCGGCAGGCCCTGGTCGTGGTACATCGCCAGCACGGTGTCGAAGCCGGCCAGCTTGGCGGGCAGGAAGGCGGTATCGGCCGGCAGCGGCCCGACCAGGTCCATGCCCTCCGCGCGCAGGCGCTGCAGCAGCGGGATGACCAGATCCAGTTCTTCGCGGCCCAGGTGGCCGTCTTCGCCGGCGTGCGGGTTCAGGCCGAGCACGGCGATGCGTGGCGCAGCCAGGCCGAACTCACGGCGCAGTGCGGTATGCACGGTGCGCAGCGTGTGCTCCAGGCCGGGAGCGGTGATCGCATCGGCCACCTCGCGCAGCGGCAGGTGGGTGGTGGCCAGGGCCACGCGCACGATGTGGTTGGCCAGCATCATCACCACCTTCACTCCGGCCTGGTCGGCCAGCAGTTCAGTGGTGCCGCTGTAGGCGATGCCGCCTTCGTTGATGACTGCCTTGTGCACCGGGCCGGTCACCACGCCGTGCAGTTCGCCGGACAGGCAGGCCTGGCCGGCACCGAGCAGGGCACCGATGACCGCGCCGGCATTGGCCGGATCGGCCTGGCCGAAGCGGCTGGGCGCGGCGTTGCGGACGGCACGCAGGCGCAGATCGCCCGGGACGCGTGCTTCGGCGTCCTCGGGCAGCAGTTGCAGGGGCAGGTTCAGCGCGGCCGCGGCCGCGTGCAGGGTGTCCGGGTCGGCGAAGGCCAGCAGCCGGCAATCTTCACGCGGCTGCTGGACGAGGCGGACACACAGCTCCGGGCCGATCCCGGCGGGCTCGCCCGGTACCAGAGCGAGCTCGGGGCGCATCGGTCAGGACTGCGGCGGCGTGGCGGTGTTTTCCGCGCGGCCGCCGCTGCGGAAGCTGACGTAGGCTTCGCCACGCAGTTCCTGCAGGAAGCGGTTGTACTCGTCTTCCAGCTTGCGGCGGCCGATGGTCTCGCGGACCTGGGCACGCTGGTTGTCAGTGGTCACGTCGGTCTGGCGGGTGCCCACGCGCTGCACGATGTGCCAGCCGGCATCGGTGCGGAACGGCTGGCTGACGCCACCGTCCTGGATGCCGGACACCTGCTGGCCGAACGCCGGACCGAACGCGTCGGCCGGGAACCAGCCCAGATCGCCGCCCTGGCCCTTGCTGTTGTTGTCCTCGGAGGACTCCTTGGCCACGGTCTCGAAGTCCGCGCCACCGGCGATGCGGGCACGCAGGGTATCGATCTTGGCCTTGGCGGCAGCGTCGGTCTGGTGATCGTCCACGCGCACCAGGATGTGGCGGCCGTGGTACTCGGTGACCGTGTGCTCGCCACCGCTGGCGGCGCTGGCATCACGCACTTCCACCAGCTTCAGCAGCTGGAAGCCGCTGGGGCCGCGGATCGGGCCGACCACTTCGCCGGGCTTCATCTTTTCCATCATCTGCGCGAAGGCCTGCGGAATTTCGTCCAGGCTGCGCCAGCCCAGGTCGCCGCCTTCCAGCGCGTTGGGGCTGTCCGAATAACGCACGGCGGCGGCGTTGAAGTCCAGCTCACCCTTGTCCAGCAGGGCCTTCACGCCTTCGGCCTTCTTCTGGCCGGTGGCGATCTGGTCGGCGTTGGAGCCGTCGGGCAGGGCGATCAGGATGTGCGCCAGGTGGTACTGGTTGCCAACCGTGGCCTGCTGCTTCAGGGCGGCGTCGACTTCGCCCTCGCTGACGCTGATGCGGCTCTGCGCGAAGCTCTGGCGCAGGCGCTGCACGGTGATTTCATCGCGCACCGAAGCGCGGAAATCGTTGAAGTCGATGCCGTCGTGGGCCAGGCGCTGGCGCAGTGCATCCAGGTTCGAGCCGTTCTGCTGGGCGATGGCATTCATCGCCTGGTTCAGCTCCTGGTCGCTGACGCGGATGCCGCTGCCCTGGGCGCGGGCCACCTGCAGCTTGACCAGCACCAGGCGCTCGAGCACCTGGCGGCTGAGTACGTCTTCCGGCGGCAGCTGGTTTTCACGGCCGGCGTACTGCGCCTTGATGTTGGCGATCGCACGCTGGAGCTCGCTCTGCAGGATCACGTCCTCGTCGACGACGGCGGCGATGCGGTCCAACGGCTGCGCCTCCTGCGCGAGCACCTGCACGGGGGCGGACACGCTGGACACCGCCAGCAGGGAGGCGAGAAGAACGGGGAAGCGCTTGGTCATGGGATCTGATTCGGATCGTAGTCATCCCGGGTCGCCCCGGTGTTGCTGGGCGGCACGAGATAGAGGTCGTCGCGGTTGTAGCCGAGGATAGCACGGCGCAGCGTACGGTCCGTGTCCTGGCCGATGGAGCTGAGGCCCTTGAGGACGAACTCCAGCTGGATGGAATTGTTCATGTCGCCTTCGCGGTTGCGCACGTAGCGGCGGGCCACTGCACGCACGGCCAGGCAGCAGCTGTCCCACTGCACGCCGGCGATGATCTCCAGCGGTTCCTTGTCCTGCAGCGAGTAGTAATACCGGCCCACCAGGCTCCAGCGCGCATTCAGCGGGTACAGGAACGACAGGTCGGCCTGCTCCAGCAGGGTCCGGTCATGCTTGTTGGCGGTTGCCGGGGCGCCGGCATTGATGCGATAGCGGTAGCTGAGGTTGATCACGCCATCGTTGGGCATCAGATAACGGGCGCGGACGCTGGCCAGATCCTCGCGCTTGTACTTCGGGTCCCACTGGTAGGTGGCGCCCAGGGTCCAGCGGTCGTTGATCATGTAGTTGCCGTCGGCGATCCATGCCGACTTGCCCTTCTCCACCGGCGCGCCGCCCGGCGTGGTGCTCACCCGCGATTCGTCGAAGTACTGGATCTGGCCGATCGCGGCCGAGAAGCGTTCCTTGCCGGTGGTCTGGTCGATGAAGCGGGTGCCCAGTGCCAGGGTCAGCTGGTTGGCATCGTTCTGGCGGTCGGCGCCGGTATAGCGCGAGTCGCGGAACAGCTGGCCCCAGCTGAAGGTGAAGTCACGGGTGTCGAAGATCGGCAGCTCGTCCTGGTTGCGGTAGGGCGTGCGCAGGTAGAACAGGCGCGGCTCCAGGGTGTGCAGGAACGACTTGCCGCGGATGGTGGTCTCGCGGTCGAAGAACAGGCCGGCATCGAGGCTGCCGATCGGCAGGCTGCGGCTGGGCGAGGTATTGCCGCGCAGCTGCTCGGGCGTGGCGGTGTTCGGATCGATGCCCTGGGAGGTGAGCACGGTACGGCGGACACTGTCGGCCAGGCCGCGATCCAGGTCATAGGCGGTGTAGCGGTAGGCCAGGGTCGGGGTTACGTACCAGGCTGCGCCACTGATCGGGAACGACACGTAGGGCTTCACGTCCAGGCGCGAACCACCGAACATGCGCTGCACCTGCCCGTTGCGGGTGTACTGCAGGTCGGTGCCGGCACTGGCGTCGTACTTGAAGTTGACGTCGTCGTGGGTGAAGCGCACCGCTTCGGTGTAGATGCCGGTTTCCAGCCACGGCAGCACCGGCTTGTTCCAGTTGAAGAACAGGCGTGGCTCGCGGTTGTAGGGCAGGGCGCGCTCGTCGAGGGTGTAGTCGGTCAGCTGCCAGCGGTCGGCCATGATGCCGGCCGTCCAGTTCTGGCCGGTGCCGTACAGGCCGATGGTGCTCTGCAGGTTGGAGGCGGTCACCCCCACCAGGCGGTTGGCGAAGTCCTCGACATAGCGTTCGTCGCTCACCCAGGCCAGGTTGGCGCGGGCCTGCCAGTGGCTGTTCACGTTGTGGTAGCCGTCGAACATCACCCGGCCACGGTCGCGGTCGCGCAGCTTGTCGTTGGGCATGTAGCTGGTCAGCACCTCGCCACGGCCGCCGTTGTAGAGGTAGCGGAACTCGTTGTCGAGCAGCAGGCCGCGCCGGCTCATGTACCGCGGGGTCAGGGTGTCGTCGTAGTTCGGCGCCAGGTTGAAATAGATCGGCTGCGCATAATCGAAGCCATTGCGCCCGGACATGCCCAGCTGCGGGAACAGCAGGCCGGTCTTGCGGCGGTCATCGATCGGAAACTTGAAGTAGGGCGCCCACAGCACCGGCACCTTGCCGATGCGCAGCACGGCGTTGCGGGCCGTGCCGAAGCCTTCGTCGTTGTCCACTTCGATCTGCGGCGCCGACAGCTTCCACACCGGCTGCGACGGGTCGCAGGTGGTGTAGGTGGAGCGGTGCATCTGGCCGACCGCGCCCTGCAGGTCGACCGACTCGGCATCACCGTTGCCCCGGCGCGACACCAGCTGGTACTTGATGTCGGAGATCTTGTGGGTGTCGCTTTCCTGGTTGCCTTCGGCGCGCTTGGCGACCATCCGGATCGACCCGTCCTGGTAGCGGACATTGCCGTCGGCGATGTAGTTGCCGGTCTCGGTGTCGAAGCTGAGCTTGTCGGTACCGACGAACTGGTCACCCCGGCGCAGCGCCACGTTGCCCTCGTACTGCGGCACCGTGGTGGTGCCCAGCAGCTGGTCGCCTTCGATGTCGGTCGGCTGGTTCTCGCGGGCGGCTGCGGCAGCAGCCTTGTCCTGGGCCGGGACCGGGGTGGGGGCGTCGGTGAACGCGGGAATGACGTCGGTGGCCGGGCACAGGCCCCAGTTGAGCGGCTTATCATCGGCCATCGCCGGCAGGCTGATGGCGATGCTCAGAGGCAGGGGAAGCAGGCGGAGGGCTCGGCGCACGCGGTTCGGATTCGGGCGAAAACGGACGGTAGCTTGCCCCATCCCTTGCATAGGGGCAATGAAGGGCGCCGGAGCCTGCCGGTTCGGGTTCATCCGGCGGAGGCACCCGCAGAGGGTGTGATCAGGGCCTGGACATGGGCCACGCTGCACTCGGCCAGGGCCTGCAGGTCGTAGCCTCCCTCCAGCATCGAGACCACCCGGCCGGCGGCGTGACGGCGTGCCAGCGCATGCAGTTCACGGGTGATCCAGGCGAAATCGTCGGTCTCCAGCATCAGATCGGCCTGCGGGTCGCGCAGGTGGGCGTCGAAGCCGGCGGAGATCAGCAGCAGCTGCGGACGGAAGTCGTCGATGGCTGGCAGCATCTCGTCGGCCCAGACGTTGCGGAAGCGGAAGCCGCCGCTGCCCGGTGGCAACAGGATGTTCATCAGGTTGCCGGCACCGCGGTCGCGGCGCAGGCCGGAATTGGGGAACAGCCCGGCTTGGTGGGTGCTGTAGTAGGAGACCCGGGCATCGTGCTGGAAGATGTCCTGGGTGCCATTGCCGTGGTGGACGTCGAAATCGACCACCGCGATCCGCTCCAGGCCATGGCGGTCACGGGCATAGGCGGCAGCGATGGCGATGTTGTTCAGCAGGCAGAAGCCCATCGCCGTGCTGCTGGTGGCGTGGTGGCCCGGCGGGCGTACCGCGCAGAAGGCCAGCGGATCCTCGCCCAGCATCACCGCATCGACCGCGGCCACGCCGGCACCGGCGGCGTGCACGGCGGCGCTGGCCGAACCTGGCGAGGTCCAGGTGTCCATGTCCAGCTGGCGCAGCGGCGCGGTCTGCGGCTGCAGCACGAAGTCGAGCAGGGCGCTGTCGTGGACCCGGGTCAGTTCGCCGAACTTGGCCGGCGGCGCCTCGCGCCAGTCCAGCTGATCAGGGAAGGCGGCGTGCAGTGCGTCGAGTACGTACTGCAGGCGCTGCGGGCACTCCGGATGGCCGGGGCCGGGGTCATGCAGCAGGCAGGACGGGTGGGTATAGACCAGCATCGTGCCGACTCAGCGCTGGCGCTGCTGTGGCTGCCACAGCGCTTCGCCGTGGCCATCGGCACGGGCCAGCACCCGGGCCAGCACGAACAGCAGGTCTGACAGTCGGTTGAGGTACTGCAGCGCCTCGCTGCGCACGGCCTCGTGGCGGGCCAGGGTGACCGTTTCGCGCTCGGCGCGGCGGACGATGGTGCGGGCCAGATGGCAGCGCGCGGCGGCTTCGCCGCCGGCCGGCAGGATGAATTCCTTCAGCATCGGCAGGTCGGCGTTGTAATGGTCCAGCTGCTGTTCCAGGGCCGAGACGTCGGCGGCGTGGATCGCGGCATGGCCGGGAATGCACAGCTCGGCGCCCAGGTCGAACAACTGGTGCTGCAGATGCACCACCAGCGCGCGCACATCCTCGGGCAGGGGCGCGGCCAGCAGCAGGCCGAGCGCGGCATTGGCCTCGTCGACGGTGCCGAAGGACGCCACGCGTGCGTCATCCTTGGCCACGCGCTGGCCGTCGCCAAGGCCGGTACTGCCGTCGTCGCCGGTGCGGGTGTAGATGCGCGAGAGGCGATGACCCATGGCGCGGCTCAGTGGCGGATGTCGCGGCGGGCCTGCTGGAGCTTCAGCACCTGCTCCACGGCCAGCTGCAGGGCGGCGGCCAGCGCCACATAGATCGCCGTGGTGCGCAGGTAGGGCCCGAACCACTGCGCGTAGTTCTGTGCCCAGCCGGCCAGGGTCGGCTCGGCCACGTTGCGGCTGCTCCAGTAGAAACCGCCCTGTGCCAGCAGGTGGCAGACCGCCACCGAAGCGACCAGCAGCACTGCGCCCTTGGCCAGTACCGGCCAGCGCGCGCTCTGGTAGTTGCGGCCCAGCAGCATGCCGCCGGCCCACAAAGAGAAGTAGGCAGGCAGCAGCAGCCAGTAGCCCGGCGACACGCAGTAGTGCTGCCAGAAATCCAGACCGCTGCTGCGGATCACGATCCAGTCCACCAGCACCGCGAACACCATCAGCAGCGGGAACGCCCAGCGCGTCCAGCGCGCCAGGTAGAAGCCACCGATGAAGAACACGGCCCAGGAGGCATCCGGAATGGCCGCGAAGTGATTGACCCGGGTCGCCGCCAGCAGCAGTACGAGTACGGACAGGACGAAGGCGCGGTTGGCGGTATCGGACATGGTGGGGGCCCGGAGCGGATTCAGGTTTCATTCTAGCCCGCCGCGCAGGTTGGCGCAGGTGCCGCCCGTTCGGCGTACAGTCGGGGCGAGCGCGTATCATGAACACATGAGTGAACGACATGACGTGCTGATTGTCGGTGGTGGCCTGGTGGGTGCCAGCCTGGCCATCGCCCTGGACCGCCTGGGCCGCGACGTGGGCCTGCTTGAGGCCAGCCCGGCCGGCGAGCTGCCTGCGGTGTTCGACCAGCGCAATCTCAGTTTCGCCGCTGCCACCGTCAATGCGCTGACCGCGCTGGGGGTGATGCAGAAGCTGGCGATGGCACCGGGCCCGATCCGGCGCATCCATGTCAGTCGTGCCGGCGATTTCGGCCGTGTGCAGCTCGAAGCGGCCGATTACGACCGGCCGTGGTTCGGCCAGGTGGTGGTCGCGCGCGATTTCGGCCAGGCGCTGGAAGCGCGCCTGCAGGAATTGCCGCGCCTGCGTCGTTACCGGCCGATGCGGTTCCTGGGGCTGGGTGAGGTGGTCGATGGTTACCGCCGGGTACGGGTGGCTGACGAGGCTGGCGAACGCGTGCTGCTGGCACGGTTGGTGGTGGGGGCCGATGGCACCACCAGCGGCGTGCGTGGCGCGCTGGGCATCGAGGTCGACCGCCATGATTTCCAGCAGACCCTGTTCGTGGCCCGCGTGCGCAGCCAGCGTGCGCCGGATGGCACCGCCTGGGAACGCTTCACCGATACCGGCCCAACCGCCCTGCTGCCGCGTGGCGATCGTCACTTCGGCACCGTGCACGGCGTAGCGCGCGACCAGGCCGATGCGGTGATGGCGTTGGACGATGCGGCCTGGCTGCAACGCCTGCAGAGCGCGATCGGCTGGCGTGCCGGCCGCCTGTTTGAATCCGGCCCGCGCAGTGCCTACCCGCTCATCCAGGTGCTGGCGCGCGCGCTGGCCGGTGAGCGCACGGTGCTGCTCGGCAATGCCGCGCAGACCATCCATCCGCTGGGCGCACAGGGCTTCAACCTGGGCCTTCGCGATGCGCTGACCCTGGCCGAACTGCTGGAGGATGCGCATGAGGATGCCGGCAGCGATGCGCTGCTGAAGGCCTACGTCGCGCGGCGCGAGGAAGATCGCCGGCAGACGGTGGCGTTCTCCGGTGGGCTGGCACGATTGACCAGCAACCCGGCACCGCTGATGCGGCCGCTGCGCAGCCTCGGCCTGGTGGCCGCACAGCGCGCGTCGGTGCAGTCGATGCTGGTCGGTGGTGCGATGGGCTTCCGTGGCGACGTGCCGCGCCTGTGCCGCGGAGAAGCCGCATGAGCCGGCGCACGCGTCTTGATGTGGCCATCGTTGGTGGTGGCGTGGTCGGTGCCGCGTGTGCGCTGGCGCTGGCCGATGCCGGCCTGTCGGTTGCGCTGGTGGAAGGCCGCGAACCGGCACCGTGGCAGGCCGCACAGCCGGACCTGCGGGTGTTCGCCTTCGCCGCCGACAACGTGCAGCTGTTGAACCGCCTGGGTGTGTGGCCAGCCATCGCGCAGGCCCGCGCCTGGCCTTACCGGCGCATGCAGGTGTGGGATGCCGCGGGTGGCGAGGATCTGTTGTTCGACGCCGATCGCTTCGGCCGTCGTGAGCTGGGCTACATCGTCGAGAACGGCCTGCTGCAGGATCGCCTGTGGGCGGCGCTGCCGGCGGCGGGCGTGCAGCTGCACTGCCCGGCACGGGTGGAAGCGCTGGAACAGGATGAAGACGGCGTGCGCCTGCGGCTGGATGACGGGCGCCGCCTGGAAGCGGCGCTGGCGGTGGCCGCCGACGGTGCCGAGTCAACCCTGCGCCAGCTGGCCGGGATCGAGGTTGAAAAGCATGACTACCACCAGCGTGGCGTGGTGGCCTATGTGGACAGCGATCTTCCCAACCAGGCCACCGCATGGCAGCGCTTCCTGCCGACCGGGCCGCTGGCGCTGCTGCCGGTGGCCGAGCGTCGCAGTTCGATCGTCTGGACCCTGCCCGAGGATGAAGCGGCTCGCGTGCTGGCCCTGGACGAGGACGCCTTCAACCGCGAACTGACCCGTGCCTTCGCTGCGCGCCTGGGCGAACTGCGGTTGGCATCACCGCGTGCGGCCTTCCCGCTGCGTCGCCAGCTGGCCCGTCACTACGTGGCTGGCCGCGTGCTGGCGCTGGGTGATGCTGCGCATGTGGTGCATCCGCTGGCCGGGCAGGGCGTGAACCTGGGCCTGCGCGATGTCGCCGCCCTGCAGCAGTGGCTGGCGCCGTCGGCCGAACGCCGCGGCCAGCCGCGGCTGTCGCCGCAGCGCCTGCAGCGCTGGGCACGCGAACGGCGCAGCGACAACCACATCGCCGCCTACAGTTTCGATGCGATCAACCGCCTGTTCTCCAACGACGAAATGCACCTGACCCTGGCCCGTGGACGCGCACTGGGCTGCGTCGGCAAATGGCCGCCGCTGGTGCAGGCGTTCTGGAAGCGCGCCGCCGGGGTCTGACCGGAATACAGGCCGCTCTGGCAGGTGCCAACGCCGCTCTGGTAGGTGCCAACCTTGGTTGGCACAAGGCTGGAAATACCCTCGCCTCATCTGGGCCCAGGATGCCTGATGGATGTGCCAACCAAGGTTGGCACCTACCAGAAGCGGGCTCCGCTACCGCCGTTGATCCACGCCATGCGTGGATGAAGATCGCGCCGGTGGATCAATCGACCAGCCAACCAGCCAGGTCGGCGCGGTCCAGCTTGCCGCGACGCTTCACGTCCAACGCATTGAACTCATCGGCCAGCGCCGGATTGGTCTGCGCTTCCTCGCGGCTGATGAAGCCATCACCGTTCACATCCAGCGCGGCGAAGTGGATGCGGTACTGGCCGACCACGCTGCTCGGTTCCAGCGAGCGCACGGTCACCTGTGCCTCGCCGGCTGGCCGTGCAATCTCGACGCTGCCGCTGACCCGGCCGGCATCCAGTGGTTGCTGGCGGATCGCGCCGCCGGTCGGGCCCAGTGGCTGGCTCTGTGCAGGGGTGTGCGGCAGCTGCTGGGCAATGGCCGGTGCGGCTGCCAGCACGGTGATCAGCATGGCGAGCGGGTGGTATCGCATGGTTCCCTTCCTCGGTAGCGCCGGGCCATGCCCGGCGGGCATGTTCCTCAGCGCAGCGGCGAGGCCAGTACCGTGATCTCCTCACGGTCGTGATAGAGCTGCTTGGCACGTACCACCAGCGGCTTGCCGGCCTGCTCCTGGAACAGGTCCAGGCACAAGCGGGTTTCGTCCCAGCGCTTCTTCATCGGCAGCTTCAGATTGAAGATCGCGTGCCTGCACCAGCCTTCGCGGAACCAGGTGGCCATGCGTTCGGCCACGCGGCGCGGCTGCTCGACCATGTCGCAGACCATCCAGTCCAGCGGCTGCTCCGGGTGCCAGTGGAAGCCATCGGCGCGCAGGTGCTCGACCAGGCCGGTGTCCAGCACGTGCTGGCGCAGCGGGCCGTTGTCGATGCTCAGCACGTGCATGTGCTGGCGGGTCAGGACCCAGGTCCAGCCGCCCGGTGCGGCACCCAGGTCGGCCGCGCGCATGCCGGGCCTGGCCAGCGCTTCGCGTTCTTCCGGGGTCAACAGGGTCAGCAGTGCTTCGTCCAGCTTCAGCGCCGAACGCGATGGCGCTTCGGGCAGCAGTTTCAGGCGCGGAATGCCCAGTGCCCACGGCGCGCTGTCGGCCGGGTCGGCCACGCAGACGAAGGCGTGGGTGCCGTCGACGAACACCACGTGCAGGCGCGGCAGGCGGTCGTTCGGCTTGTCGGTGAGCTTGCCGGCCTTGCGCAGCGCCGGGCGCAGCGCATTGCCGAAGGCACGGGCCAGCCCGGACAGCGGCTTGCCGGCGTCCGAATCGGGATGTTCCACCCACAGGTCGCCGAAGCGCGGCGCATCGGCCAGCACCTCCAGCATCGGGGTGATGCGGTCGGCCGGGTCCAGCTGCGGCAGCTCGGCCAGCACCACCAGCTTCTGCCGTGCGAAGATCAGTTCGCGCCAGCGCAGGCGCGGCGCCAGTGCCGCAGCTTCGTCGCACATGAACAGCACGTAGCCATCATTGCGCTGGGTGCGCGCGTAGCCGGCGAAACCGGCTTCACCGGCGCGGAACTGCAGTTCGCCGGCCAGCTCGGGCTCGAAGCCCTGCCGGCACAGGCACAGCAGGCCGATGCCGGCCTCAGTAACGGGCGCCATCGCTTTCCCCATAGGCGCGCAGCACGCTGCGTGCGGCGTCGCGGTTCAGGCCCTGCACCACTTCGATGCCGCGCTTGTTGAGTTCACCCACCCAGTCGGCCGGCAGCGGGCCTTCGTCGAACGGGGTCAGCTCTTCGACGTCGGCCGAGTTGGCACCGATCAGCAGGCGGTCGATGCCGGCCCACACGGTGGCGCCGTAACACTGGCAGCACGGCTGCGAACTGGTGGCCAGGGTGACCGGCGACAGCACTGCGTTCAGGCGCGGGGTCTGCAGGCGCTGCTGGGCCAGCATGTAGGCCATGTTCTCGGCGTGCGCCAGCGAGGTCGCGTGCGGCATCACCCGGTTCACGCCGGCGGCGATGACCTTGTCATCCGGGCCGAACACCACGGCGCCGAACGGGCCGCCACTGGCGTGCTCGACGTTCAGCCGCGACAGCTCGATCGCCAGCGCGACCTTGGCCTCATCGCCCGGATATCGACGATCCAGGTCGATCTGGTCGTGGATCCAGGCGGGAAGGGTCAGGTGGACTTGCGCGTACAGCATCGCGGGGGTGCCTCGTAATGGGATGGAAGAAGGTGCGGTTGCTTGGGAAACCGGCGCGCAGTGTAGCCGCACCGGCCTGTATCGGGTGTGGCGGTGGGTCAGCCCGGCGAGCCGGTGCGGATCACCACGTACTGCTTGCGGAACTCCAGCCCGGCCTGCGGCCAGCTGGCGGCATAGGCGCGCAGCAGGGGCAGGGCGGCGGCGAAGTCGTGGCCGTTGACCCGGCAGTCGGCTTCGCACAGGCCGTCGGCATCGCGCGAGGCGAACAGGCGGATGGCGAGGAATTGGCGGGCCTTCAGCAGCGCGTCGAAGGCGTCCATGCTGCGGGTGAACAGGCAGCAGGGGCAGGAACCGTGGTCGTCCTCGCTGCAGGTGGAGGCATCCACGTCCTGTGCGCGGTAGTGCGCCAGCGGCCCCAGCACCACGGTGCGCTCGTGTTCCTCGCCATCGTCACCGGCCGGATAGGTCAGGCCCATCATCGGCAGGCCCTGCGCGTCTTCGGCGCCGATCGCGGTCTGCAGCGTTGCCAGGTCCACCCGCACCCAGGTCTGGAAGCCGGACAGCAGCGACGCCTGCTCATCGGCACCGTTGGCGTGCTGGTACTCGAACAGGCCATCGGCGAACAGCAGCGGATGCTGGCTCTCGATGACGGTGGATGTCTGCCAGCCGCCGTTGTCGCGCGCGTGCGCGGCCATCGCATGCGGGGTCAGGTGCAGGCCGCTGTCCAGCAGCAGCGCGTCGCCGTCGACGTGGCTGGCGATGCCGGCCTCCTGCAGGACCTGCTGCAGCAGCGGGAGGAGGTCGGTGGAGGTCGTGGTCATGTCAGGCCTGTGGATGGATGGGGTGGAACATCCAGGCAAGGCCTGGGGATCTAGCGGTCGAGCGCGTCAAGTTCGGCGCGATATCGCTGCGCGTCGGACTGCTGCTGCGGATCGTTGCCGTGGTCGCGCAGCCAGGTTTCCAGCTCGCGGCGATAATCCGCGCGGAAATCGGCATTGCCCGGGCTGAAGTGCAGCTTGCGCGCCGCCACTTCCACCCGCTCGCGCGCGCTGGCCCGGGCCTGGGCGATGCCGTGCGGCGATTCATTGGTGAGGATGACGAAGTTGCGCGGGAAACCCGGCGTGTACTTGACCACGAACGGCTGGTCGGGCGCCGGGATGCGGATCGCGTTCTCCAGCGGCCACAGCGAGGCGGTGTTGGTGTGGAACACCACCTCCACGTCGCGGCCCTCGGCGGTGCGCAGCACCCCTTCGTAGCGCCAGATGTACTGCTCGTTCATCGTCGAACTTGTGCGCTCGGACTTCACGATCACCGCTTCACCAGGCTCGCCCACCACGTTGAGGAAGGCGGCGTTGAGGAAGTGGCCGAGGAAGATGTTGAGCATCGCCAGCGGGAACACCACGATGGCGTAGCCCGGAAAACGCCGCCACCACGAGACCAGCCCGGCCAGCACCATCGCCGAAAAGAACGTCAGCAGCGGATGCTGCGAGATGAACCAGAGCAGGACGGAGAGGGCGGTGATCATCGTCGCGGTCGTGCGGGCGCCGTGCTGGCGCCCGCGCAGGTCCTCAGGCCGACCAGGTGTCGCGCAGAGTCACGCTGCGGTTGAACACCGGCCTGGCCTCGGTGTGGTCGCGGCGGTCGGCCACGAAGTAGCCGGTACGTTCGAACTGGAACGACTGCTCCGGCGCGGCGCTGGCCGCGGCCGGCTCGACATAGCCGGTGACGGTGCGGCGCGATTCCGGGTTGAGGTAGTCGCGGTAGGTCTTGCCTTCCGATTCGTCGTCCGGGTTCGGCACCGAGAACAGGCGGTCGTACAGGCGGATCTCGGCCGGCACGCCATGTACGGCGCTGACCCAGTGGATGGTGCCCTTGACCTTGCGGTTGGCGCCTTCCATGCCCGGACGCGATTCCGGATCCAGCCAGCCACGCAGCTCGGTGATGGTGCCGTCGGCATCCTTGATCACTTCATCGCAGCGGATGATGCCGGCACCACGCAGGCGCACTTCGCCACCCGGCACCAGGCGCTTCCAGCCCTTCGGCGGCACTTCGGCGAAGTCCTCGCGGTCGATCCACACTTCGCGTGCGAACGGCACTTCGCGGCTGCCGAAGCTCTCGTCCTTCGGGTGGTTGCTGAAGGTCAGCTGTTCTTCGTGGCCTTCCGGGAGGTTGGTCAGCACCAGCTTGACCGGGTCGACCACGGCCATGCGGCGCGGCGCGGCGCTGTCCAGGTCTTCGCGCAGCGCGCCTTCCAGCACGCTGAAGTCGATCAGCGAATTCTGCTTGCTGATGCCCACGCGCTCGGCGAACAGGCGCATCGCGGCCGGGGTGTAGCCACGGCGACGCAGGCCCTGCAGGGTCGGCATGCGCGGGTCTTCCCAGCCGTCCACCAGCTGTTCGGTGACCAGCGCCATCAGCTTGCGCTTGCTCATCACCGTGTAATTGATGTTCAGGCGCGAGAACTCGATCTGGCGCGGCTTGGCGGCTTCGCGCGGCAGGCCGGCGTCGACCAGCGGCTGGGTCAGCGTGTCGTCATGGGCGAAATCGACGTTGTCCACGCACCAGTCGTACAGCGGGCGGTGGTCTTCGAATTCCAGCGTGCACAGCGAGTGGGTGATGCCCTCGATCGAGTCGCCCAGCGCGTGCGCGAAGTCGTACATCGGGTAGATCGGCCACGCGTTGCCGGTGTTCTGGTGCTCGACGTGCTTGATGCGGTACAGCGCCGGATCGCGCAGGTTGATGTTGCCGCTGGCCATGTCGATCTTCGCGCGCAGGGTGCGCGCTCCATCCGGGAACTCACCGGCGCGCATGCGGCGGAACAGGTCGAGGTTTTCCTCGACGCTGCGGTCGCGCCACGGCGACGGGCGGCCCGGCTCGGTCAGGGTGCCGCGGTAGGCGCGCACTTCCTCGGCCGACAGGTCGCAGACATAGGCCTTGCCCTGTTCGATCAGCTTTTCGGCGGCCAGGTAATAGGTCTGGAAGTAGTCAGAAGCATGGCGCAGCTCGTTCCAGCTGAAGCCCAGCCAGCGCACGTCGTCCTGGATCGCGGCCACGTATTCCGGGTCTTCCTTGGCCGGGTTGGTGTCGTCGAAGCGCAGGTTGCAGACGCCGCTGAACTCGCCGGCGATGCCGAAGTTCAGGCAGATCGACTTGGCATGGCCGATGTGCAGGTAGCCGTTCGGTTCCGGCGGGAAACGGGTCTTGATCGCCTGGTGCTTTCCGCTGGCCAGGTCCTCGCGCACGATCTGGCGGATGAAATCGCGCTTTTCGTGGCTGTCGGCGGGGGTCTCGGGGCTGGCGGGGGTGTGCTCGGACATGAGTCGGCGAAAAGAAAGGCAGAAAGACCAACAGTCTAGCGCGTACCGGGCAGGGCTGCCCGGTGGGGCGTGGGGATGCCGGCCAGCGGCCGGCACTACCAACCCCTCTTCCGGTAGCGCCGGCCGCCGGCCGGCGGAATGTGGATCGCCGTGCAATTGGGTAGTGCCGGCCGCTGGCCGGCAGAGCGGTCATGCGCCGTCACCACCACCATTCAGCCCCCGGGCGTATGCTGGAACTCTCTCCCACGGAGCTGCCGCATGCACATCGTGTACAAGGCCGACAACCTGTTCGACGCCCACCTGGTCAAGCACGCGCTGGAGGATGCCGGCATCCCGGCCTTCGTGTTCGGCGAGTCGTTGCTGGGTGGCATGGGCGAGCTGCCGCTGTTCGGCGTGCTGCGGGTAGGCATCCCTGATGCGGCACGGCCGCAGGCCGAGGACATCGTGGCGGCGCTGGACTTGGGCCACGCGCCGGACGCCCCCATTTCCGATGCAGACGACATAGCCGGCCTTCCGGCCTAGGAGCGCATCATGTTGGGAATTGGCCAGGGCATCCTCGGCATCGGCGCCTTCAAGCAGCGCCTGCCGCGCCCGGAAGAAGCACTGCCGGGGCGTGACCAACCGCTGCCGCTGCACAGCAACCAGCACTTCGTGAACAGCCATCCGCTGAAGGACCGTTTCGCCGGCCTGCAGCAGATCCGCTTCGCGCTGGGCTGCTTCTGGGGCGCCGAGCGCAAGTTCTGGACCGAACCGGGCGTGTACAGCACCTCCGTGGGCTATGCCGGTGGCATCACCCCGAACCCGACCTATGAAGAGGTGTGCTCGGGCCTGACCGGCCACACCGAAGTGGTGCAGGTGGTGTTCGACCCGGCGGTGGTGAGCCTGGAGCGGCTGCTGCAGCTGTTCTGGGAAAGCCACGACCCGACCCAGGGCATGCGCCAGGGCAACGACACCGGCACCCAGTACCGTTCGGCGATCCACGCCACCGACGAGGCGCAGTACGCCGCCGCGCTGGCCAGCCGCGAGGCCTACCAGGCGCAGCTGGCCGCAGCCGGCTACGGGCCGATCACCACCGAGATCGTGTACCCGGCACCGGCGTACTACTACGCCGAGGACTATCACCAGCAGTACCTGGCGAAGAACCGGAACGGTTATTGCGGCATCGGCGGCACCGGGGTGAGCTGCCCGATCGGGCTGGATGTGGAGGCGCCGCGCTGACGCGCGGTGGTCCGCCTGCGGCGGGCAGAATCTACGGCAGAAGCCAAAGCCAAAGCCAAAGCGGCTCTGCGTTTCTGCGGGTTGGGCGGGGCGGTGTGGGTGGGCAGGACACGCCGTAAACCCGTCCTTGGGGGCTCGATGGCGCCATCCATGGCGCCAACGGTCCTGCCAACCCACACCGCCCCACCCCCGACAGTTTCCCGGTGACGGTGGGCAAGAGCATGGGTTACTGACGAACTGAAAGAAAAGAAAAAGGACGCGGCCTTCGCCGCGTCCTTTTTGTTTGATCGTGCATTGCTCCGTAGAGTCGAGCTTGCTCGACTGCGAGCAAGCGAAGCGCGCGACCCGCTGTTGCTCTTCTTTCTTTCATCCGTGGTGGGCGGCCGCCGGAAACTGTCAGAGGGCGGGCGGGTTGGGTTCGCGGGAGTGTCCGCCGCATGGATGCGGCGGCCAAGCCTCCAGGGACGGATTCACGGCGTCTCCCGCGAACCCAACCCGCCCGACCCAGCGCGGCTTTTGCTTTAGCAGTCAGTCGAGCAAGCTCGACTCTACAAATCGATCCGCCACGAGGGGCTCAGCCGTTGGCCGAAATCCTCACAGTTCCGAACGAATGCGCTCGCGCAGCGCCTGCAGATCCTTGGCAAACGCATCGATGCCGGTCGCCAGCTTCTCGGTCGCCATCGGATCGGCCGCCAGATCCGCTGCGAACTTCGCTGCATCAATCGGGGTCACCGCCGCGCCATCCGCCGCACCGGCCACCAGCTTGCGCGGCAGCTCGCCGTGGTCGGCGTCCAGCTTCTCCAGCAGATCCGGCGAAATCGTCAGGCGGTCGCAGCCGGCCAGCGCTTCGATCTGCGCGGTCGAACGGAACGAGGCGCCCATCACCACGGTCGGCGAACCGCGGCGCTTGAATTCGGCATACACGCCGCGCACGAACTTCACGCCCGGGTCTTCATCGATGTTGGCCGGGGTCTGGCCGTTGGCAACGTACCAGTCCAGGATGCGGCCGACGAACGGCGAGATCAGGAACGCGCCGGCTTCGCTGCAGGCCAGCGCCTGGGTCGGGTTGAAGATCAGGGTCAGGTTGCAGTCGATGCCCTCGGCCTGCAGGATGCGCGCGGCTTCCACGCCTTCCCAGGTCGCGGCGATCTTGATCAGGATCTTCTCGCGCGGCACGCCGGCATCGGCGTACATCTGGATGAACTGGCGGGCCTTGGCTACGGTGGCAGCGGTGTCGTGGGCCTGGTCGGCATCCACTTCGGTGGACACGCGGCCCGGCACCAGCGTGCTCAGCAGCGCGCCGACGCCGATGGTCAGGCGGTCGGCCACGGCGTGCACCACGGCTTCGCGGTGGCCACTCTGCTGGCGGCCCCAGGCCAGTTCGCGTTCGATCAGCTCGGCGTAGACCGGCAGGTCCAGCGCCTTCTTCACCAGGGTCGGGTTGGTGGTGCAGTCCACCGGCTGCAGGCGCTTGATCGCCTCGTAGTCACCGGTATCGGCAACGACCACGGACAGTTCGCGCAGCTGGGACAGTTTGGACGGGGTACTCATTACGGCTCCTGGTGCAGGGGGATCGAATCGCGCGCGGTGCGCAGCGGTAATCAGGGGCGGTCGTTGTGGACCGCGGTCACGCGCAGGCGCAGCTTGCGGCCGCCGGGCGCGTTCCAGTCGATGCTCTGGCCGATCGAAAGGCCGAGCAGGGCACTGCCGACCGGGGCCAGCACGGACACCTTGCCTTCATCGACGTTGGCTTCGCGGGGGAAGACCAGGGTCAGGACGTGCTTTTCGCCCGACACTTCATCTTCGCACTCCACGCGCGAATGCATCATGACGATGCCTTCGGGAATCTGGTCCGGCGCCAGCACGGTGGCCCGGTTGAGTTCTTCAGCAAGCGCGAGCGCGGCAGGCGTCTGGCTCAGCGCAGGGGATTCGAGCATGGCGTCCAGGCGGTCCATGTCGAAGGTGGAAACGGTGATCGACGGCGGCAGGCCGCTGGCGGTACTCATGGTGAAGCTCCTTGGTTGAAAGCCATGCAAAAGGCGGCACCTGCTGGCGCCGCCTGTCTGTATTGTGGGGACAAATGCGGCCGGAATCGACTCCTGCCGATTCCAGGCCGGTGCTGCGGGGGTTCAGCCGTTCAGCGCGGGGCCGGGCAGGGCGGTCGTGTCGCCGGCGGCGTTGACCGCTTCCAGGGTGAACAGCGCCTGCGGCAGGCGCTTGAACTGATCGGCCAGCTCCATCAGGAAGTCGTTCATGGCCGAGCTGCGGCGCCAGATCATCGCGATGCGGCGGCTGGGGCGGCCTTCGCCGGTGAAGTCGAGCAGGCGGATGTTGTTCGAGCGCGGCACCGGCGGCTGCACCGACAGGCTTGGCAGCAGGGTGATGCCGACGTCGGCGGCGACCATCTGCCGCAGGGTTTCCAGGCTGGTGGCGCGGAACTCGGACTTCTCGTTGGCACCGAACAGGCGGCAGACTTCCAGTGCCTGGTCGCGCAGGCAATGGCCATCTTCCAGCAGCAGCAGCTTCTGCGTGGCCAGCTCCTGCACGTCCAGGTGTTCGCGACGGGCCAGCGGGTGGCGCCCGGATACGGCCAGCAGGAAGGGTTCCTCGAACAGGAACTCGGCATGCAGCTGGTCGTCGATCACCGGCAGGGCCAGCAGTGCAGCGTCGAGCTTGCCTTCGCGCAGGCGGTCCAGCAGCACATCGCTCTTTTCCTCGACCAGCAGCAGTTCCAGCTCCGGGAAGCGATCGCGGATGCGCGGAATCACATGCGGCAGCAGGTACGGGCCCAGGGTCGGGAAGATCCCCAGGCGCACCGTACCGGCTTCCGGATCGCGGCTGCGTCGCGCCGCTTCCTTCAGCTGTTCCACTTCGGACACGATCACCCGTGCCCGTGCTGCTGCTTCCTGCCCAGCCGGGGTCAGCATCACCTTGCGCGGCGCGCGTTCCACCAGCGGCAGGCCCAGCTCTTCTTCCAGCTTGCGGATCTGCGTGGACAGCGTCGGCTGGCTGACGAAGCAGGAGGCGGCAGCCCGGCCGAAATGCTTGTGGTCGGCCAGGGCTACCAGGTACTTCAGATCACGTAGGTTCATCCTTACACCCCAGGGGTAACGGACCGGCTGACGGCATGGTTACCCGACAGGCAGACAATGTTCCCGGTGATCTGGGAACGGTGGATCAGGCAGCTTCAGCAACGGCACCACTGCTGCTGCTCACCGACGAGCGGATCAGGTGGTCGAACGCGCTCAATGCGGCGGTCGAACCGGCGCCCATGGCAATGATGATCTGCTTGTAGGGTACCGTCGTGCAATCGCCAGCAGCGAACACGCCCGGCAGGTTGGTCTGGCCGCGGTCATCGATGACGACCTCGCCACGCGGCGACAGCGCCACGGTGTCCTTCAGCCACTCGGTGTTGGGCAGCAGGCCGATCTGCACGAAGATGCCTTCCAGCTCGACGCGGTGGGCGTCGCCGCCGACACGGTCCTTGTAGACCAGGCCGGTGACACGGCTGCCGTCGCCCAGCACTTCAGTGGTCTGTGCGCTGGTCAGCACGGTGACGTTGGCCAGGCTGCGCAGTTTCTTCTGCAGCACTTCGTCGGCGCGCAGGCTGGAATCGAACTCCAGCAGGGTTACATGCGACACGATGCCGGCCAGATCGATGGCCGCTTCCACGCCGGAGTTGCCGCCGCCGATCACCGCCACGCGCTTGCCCTTGAACAGCGGACCATCGCAGTGCGGGCAGTAGGCCACGCCCTTGTTGCGGTACTGGTCTTCGCCCGGCACGTTCATCTGGCGCCAGCGTGCGCCGGTGGACAGGATCACCGAACGCGACTTCAGCACCGCGCCGTTCTCCAGCTGCACCTGCACCAGGCCGTCTTCACCGGCCGGCACCAGCGCACTGGCGCGCTGCAGGTTCATGATGTCCACCTCGTACTCGCGCACGTGCTGTTCCAGCGCCGTGGCCAGCTTCGGGCCCTCGGTCTCCTTCACCGAGATGAAGTTCTCGATCGCCATGGTGTCCAGCACCTGGCCACCGAAACGTTCGGCGGCGATGCCAGTGCGGATGCCCTTGCGTGCAGCATAGATCGCTGCTGCCGCGCCGGCCGGGCCACCGCCCACCACCAGCACGTCGAAGGCATCCTTGGCGGCGATCTTCTCGGCATCGCGCTTGCTGGCGTTGGTGTCCAGCTTGGCGACGATCTGCTCGAGGGTCATGCGACCCTGGTCGAAGACTTCACCGTTGAGGTACACGGTCGGCACCGACATGATCTCGCGCTTCTCGACTTCGTCCTGGAACAGGGCACCGTCGATGGCCACGTGCTGGATGCGCGGGTTGAGTACCGCGGCCAGGTTCAGCGCCTGCACCACGTCCGGGCAGTTCTGGCAGGACAGCGAGAAGTAGGTTTCGAACCTGTATTCACCTTCCAGGTTCTGCACCTGCTCGATCAGCTCGGCGGTGGCCTTGGACGGGTGGCCGCCGACCTGCAGCAGCGCCAGCACCAGCGAGGTGAACTCGTGGCCCATCGGCAGGCCGGCGAAGGTCAGGTGGATATCCTGGCCCGGGGTGCCCAGGTCGAAGGACGGCACGCGGCCCTGGCCATCGCGCAGCACCTGCAGCGAGATCTTGTCCGACAGGCTGTCCAGGGTCTGCAGCAGTTCCAGCATTTCCTGCGACTTGGCGCCGTCGTCGGCGTGCGCGGTGATCTGGATCGGGCGGGTCACGCGCTCCAGATAGGTCTTCAGCTGCGACTGCAGGTTGGCGTCCAACATCGGGTCATCTCCTGGCTTCAGGCAAACAGGGGGCGTGGCACCGCTGTAGAAGGTAGCGGACCAGCTGGGGGTAGGGGTGAACCCAAGACAGCGACCGTGGAAGGGGCTGGCTGGCCAAGGCGGGCGAGCGTTGGCTGTCTTGGGTTCACCCCCACGCCGGCGGGGGGACCGGCACGGGGATGAAAGGCGCGCCGTGGCGTGGGGCCACGGCAGGCCGGTACTGCTTTAGATCTTGCCGACCAGGTCCAGCGACGGGGTCAGGGTCTTCTCGCCTTCCTTCCACTTGGCCGGGCACACCTGGTTCGGGTTGGCGGCGGTGAACTGGGCAGCCTTCAGCTTGCGCAGGGTCTCGGACACGTCACGGGCGATCTCGTTGGAGTGGATCTCCAGGGTCTTGATCACGCCTTCCGGGTTGATGATGAAGGTGCCGCGCAGGGCCAGGCCTTCTTCCGGAATGTGCACGCCGAAGGCGTTGGTCAGCTGGTGGGTCGGGTCGCCGACCAGCGGGAACTGGGCCTTGCCGACGGCCGGCGAGGTTTCGTGCCACACCTTGTGCGAGAAGTGGGTGTCGGTGGTGACGATGTAGACCTCGGCGCCGGCCTTCTTGAACTCGGCGTAATGGTCAGCGGCGTCTTCGATCTCGGTCGGGCAGTTGAAGGTGAAGGCGGCCGGCATGAAGATCAGGACCGACCACTGGCCCTTCAGGGTGCTGTCGGAAACCTTGATGAACTCGCCATTCAGGTAAGCATTGGCTTCGAACGGCTGGATCTGGGTGTTGATCAGGGACATCGTTTTTCCTCTGGGTGAAGGGGAGTGGGTGAATCGACAGGACCTAGAGTACCGACTCGCTATCGATAAGAACAATCCATTGATTGCATCTATTTGATAGATGAAGTCTATCATAATGCACTGAGCAGGCACTGAAGCCGGACGCTTTCATCCTGCAACTGCCTGTGTGACAAGGAAAATCTTCCGGAACGGCTGAATAGGGCCAATAGTCCCTCCTTATCCCCTCGGGCAGAACCTGAACGGATTGCAGCCTTTTGTAGAGTCGAGCCATGCTCGACTGCGGACCTGTGGATGTGTAGCTCGACTGCGCCAGAAGCAGCCGAGCATGGGCTCCGCTCTACAATTGCGGCATGTTTTCCCAAACCGAACCCTCCCTGCGCCAGATCGTGGCCGAGGCCAGTGCCCGCCTCGGCGGCGTCGAGGCCCGCCACGAGGCCGAACTGCTGCTGCTGCATGTGCTGGAGCGCCCGCGCAGCTGGCTGTTCGCGCATGCCACCGATCCGCTGGCCGCCGCCGACCTGGCCGCCTTCGAAGCGTTGCTGGCCCGCCGCGTGGCCGGTGAGCCGGTGGCCTACCTGACCGGCCGCCGTGGTTTCTGGACGCTGGACCTGGAGGTCGACCCGGCCACGCTGATCCCGCGTCCGGAAACCGAGCTGCTGGTCGAGCTGGCGCTGGAGCGGCTGCCGCCAGACCAATCGCTGCAGCTGGCTGACCTGGGCACCGGCAGCGGTGCGATTGCACTTGCACTGGCCAGCGAACGGCCCCAAGCGCAGGTGCTGGCTACCGATGCCAGCCCGGGCGCGCTGGCCGTGGCCGCGCGCAATGCTGCGCGCCATGAACTGCGCAACGTCCGCTTCGCCGAGGGCGGGCACGACTGGTATGCGCCACTGCAGGGTGCACGCTTCGACCTGATTGCCAGCAACCCGCCATACATCGCCAGCGACGACCCGCATCTGGAGCAGGGCGACCTGCGTTTTGAACCGGCTACCGCGCTGGCCTCCGGCGTGGAGGGGCTGGATGACATCCGCCGCATCGTCGACGGTGGCCAGGCCCATCTGCTGCCCGGCGGTTGGCTGCTGATCGAGCACGGTTGGGATCAGGGCGCGGCGATCCGCGCGCTGTTCGACGCCGCGGGTTTTGCAGAGGTGCAGACCGTGCAGGACCTGGAACAGCGCGACCGCATCACCCTGGGCCGGTGTCCGGCCTAGAATGGAGGTTCTCCTGCCCTGGCAGGGCATCACCCTGGAGCTGCAAGCATGCGTACGCTGTACCCCGCCATCACCCCCTACGACGTCGGCACCCTGAAGGTCGACGACCGCCACACGCTGTACTTCGAACAGTGCGGCAACCCGGATGGCAAGCCGGTGGTGATGCTGCACGGTGGCCCGGGCGGTGGTTGCAGCGACAAGATGCGCCAGTTCCACGACCCGTCCAAGTACCGCATCATCCTGTTCGACCAGCGCGGTGCCGGCCGTTCCACCCCGCACGCGGACCTGGTGGACAACACCACCTGGGATCTCGTCGCCGATATCGAGAAGCTGCGCGAGCACCTCAAGGTTGATCGCTGGCAGGTGTTCGGCGGCAGCTGGGGTTCGACCCTGGCGCTCGCCTATGCCGAAACCCACCCGCAGCGCGTGACCGAACTGGTCCTGCGCGGCATCTTCATGCTGCGTCGCTGGGAACTGGAATGGTTCTACCAGGAAGGCGCCAACCGCTTGTTCCCGGATGCGTGGGAGCACTACCTCAAGCCGATTCCGTCGGTGGAGCGTCATGACCTGATCTCGGCCTTCCACCGCCGCCTGACCAGCCAAGACGAAACCACCCGCCTGGAAGCGGCCAAAGCCTGGGCGGTGTGGGAAGGCGCGACCAGCTTCCTGCACGTCGACGACGACTTCATCAACAGCCACGAAGACCCGCACTTCGCGCTGGCCTTTGCCCGCATCGAGAACCATTACTTCGTCAACGGCGGCTTCTTCGAGGTGGAAGACCAGCTGCTGCGCGACGCGCACCGCATCGCTGACATTCCCGGCGTGATCGTGCACGGCCGCTATGACGTGGTCTGCCCGCTGGCCAACGCCTGGGACCTGACCAAGGTGTGGCCGAAGGCGAAGCTGGAAATTACGCCGGCTTCGGGCCACTCGGCGTTCGAAGCCGAAAACGTGGACGCGCTGGTGCGCGCCACCGATAGCTTCGCCTGATCGGTAACGCCGGGCCATGCCCGGCGCTACCGGCCCTCATCTGCGCATGGCGTGGATCTACCGCAGCCTGGTAGTGCCGGCCGCTGGCCGGCAAACCTGAGACGGTTGGATTGCTGGAGACGCCGGCCAGCGGCCGGCGCTACCACTGCCCGGCCAGCAACGCGTCGGCCAGTACCTGCAGCTTTGGCGAGCATTGCCGCGAGGGCGGATAGATCAGTGACAGTGCACGGCTGCGGCCTTCAAACGGCTGCAGCACGCGCTGCAGGCGGCCATCGGCCAACGCATCGGCCACGGCGAAATCCATCACCTGCACGATGCCGATACCGGCGATGGCCGCTTCCACCAGCGGATCGCCGCTGTCGAACACCATCCGCGTCGGCGGCGTGAACTCGCGCAGTTGCCCGTCCTGCAGGAACTGCCAGTCCACCAGCCGGCCACTGCGCAGGTTGCGCACCGCCAGGCAGGCATGGTCCTGCAGCGCGGCCACATCGTCCGGTGCGCCGCAACGGGCCAGATAGGCGGGGCTGGCCACCGTCACCCAGCGCAGCGGTCGCAAGGGCCGCGCGACGATGCGCTGGTCGGCGATGACGCCGGTGCGCAGCGCGGCATCGAAGCCTTCCTCGACCAGATCGACCAGACGGTCGCTGAGCACCGCTTCCACCTGCAGCTGCGGATGCTGCTGCAGCAACGGCGCCAGCATCGGCACCAGCACCTTGCGCCCGAACATCGACGGCGCACTGATCTTCAATGTGCCCGAGGGCGTGCACGGGCGGTCGGCCAGTTGCCGTTCGGCATCGTCCAGGCCGGCCAGCAGTGGTGCCACCTGTTCCACGAACTGGCGGCCATCCGGGGTCAGCGCCACGTTGCGGGTGTTCCGCTGCAGCAGCTTCACCCCCAGCGTGGCTTCCAGCCTTCCGATCGCGCGCGACAGGCCGGACTGGCTCAGGCCCAGTTGGCCGGCGGCCACGGTGAAACTGCGGGCTTCGGCCACCTGCACCAGCATGCGCACCGCATTGAGGTCCATCGAGGCTCCATTCATGCCGAAAATCATGACAGATATTGTCGGGGAGGGGTTTATTGATTGGCTCGCATCAATGAGACTGCGCTCCCCCACCGCACCAGACTGCCGATGCCTCCCCTCAAATACCCGCGCTGGGCGCTGACCCTGCTGGCCACCGCCCAGCTGATCATCGCCCTGGATGCCACCATCATCTTCGTTGCCCTGCATGACATGGGCCGCGCGCTGCAGATCAACGCGCAGCAGCTGCAATGGGTGGTCAGTGCCTACACCGTGGCCTTCGGCGGCAGCCTGCTGCTCGGCGGGCGCGCCGCCGACCTGATCGGCCGCCGCCGCTTCTACCGGCTGGGCATGCTGCTGTTCGCGCTGGCCTCGCTGCTCGGTGCGCTGGCGCCGAACGCCACGCTGTTGATCATCGCGCGCGCCGCACAAGGCGTCGGGGCGGCGCTGCTGTTCCCGGCCACGCTGGCGCTGATCAACACGCTGTACGCCGAAGGCCCGGTACGCAATCGTGCGCTGGCGATCTGGAGCATGGCCAGCGCGGTGGGCCTGGCGCTGGGCACGCTGCTCGGCGGCGTGCTGACCCAGGCGTTCGGCTGGCCGGCGGTGCTGGCGGTGATCGTGCCGCTGGCCACGGCGTGCGCGGTCGCGGCCGGTACATGGCTGCCGGCCGATGGTCCACGCATGCAGGGCCGTTCCTTCGATCTGGCCGGTTGTCTCACTGTCACCGCCGGCGGCAGCCTGCTGGTCACCACCCTGGTGCAAGGGCCGGAGTGGGGCTGGACGGCGCCGGCTACGCTCATCTGCCTGCTGCTTTCAGCCGTACTGTTGACGGTGTTCGTACAGATCGAAAAGCGCAGCCGTGACCCGCTGATGCAGTTTGCGCTGCTGCGCCTGCCCGGCCTGCGCGCGGCACTCGGCCTGACCTTCGCCTTCATGAGCAGCTATGGCGTGCAGTACTACTTCATGGCGCTGTATTTCCAGGATGGCTATGGTTGGAGCCCGCTGCAGGCGGGGCTCGCATTCCTGCCGGCGACGGCGGTATGCACGGTCGGCATCCAGCTGGCCGAGTGGGCGCTGAAGCGCTGGAGTGCACGCAAGGTGTTGGTGCTCGGCCAGCTGGCCGGCGCCGTTGGCATTGCCTGGATTGCGGCAACGCTGCCGCATGCCTCGAACTTCTGGCCGCTGCTGCCGGGCGTCGTTGTGCTGAGCATCGGTCAGGGCATGACCTGGACCTCGATGTGGATCGTGGCCGGGCAGGGCGTGCCGGCTGCACAGCAGGGTGTCGCATCTGGCATGGCGGCAACCGCGCAGCAGATCGGCGGTGCCCTGGGGCTTGCAGTGCTGGTGATGGTGGCCAATGCCGGCGCCGGCGTTGCAGGCTCGCCCAGTGCGCTGGCCGGGCTGGTCCGTGCCGAGTACGGCGCCGCGCTGTTCGCCCTGTTCGGCGTGGTCATCGCGCTGGGCCTGCGCCCGGCACCGGTAGACTGCAGTTCCCTTGATGGACAGGCCAACAACGCATGATCGAACTGCTCGACCTGCAACAGACCCTGCACGCGTTCGCTGCCTGCAATGATGACTACGACGTATCCCTGTCCTTCGGCTGGGTGTACGCCACCGACGGCGAGCCGATGCAGGCGCGCTTCTGGTTGCCGCCCGATGAGGAAGCCGCCTTTGATGACGACGACGAGGTGCCGGCCGAGGCGCGCGCGCTTGGGCTGCGCGAGTATCTCGAACCTGGCAACTTTGCGGGTGTGCTTTTTGTACAGAAGCGCCAGCGTCCGCTATCCACTGTGGAGGAGTACGCAAAGGCTCTGGAGCACTACTGCGAGCACGACGCGTTCCTGGAAGTAGAAGGTGTCGACGAAGCGCTGGGGGAAGCTACGGAGGCTGACCGACTGGCCGCGCGCTATGCCGGTGTTGGGGCGGACATCTTTACGTCGTTCGACCTGTGGTTGCTGGCGTGCGGAGATGAACAGCTGAAGGCCACGGCGCAGGCCGTGGCGCACCAGCACGAGGTGCCGGTGGGTGAAGCGCTGGCACGCTGCCGTGCGTTGCCCCTGCTGCTGGGGCAAGCCCTGGATCGCAACCGCGCGCAGGCCATCAAGGATGAATTCGAAGCCATCGGCGCGACCGTACAGGTGTACGGCTTCAAGCCGTTCCCGTGGATGGACGCGCCCGTATTGCGTTGAACAACACCATCCACGCATGGCGTGGATCTACTGGGGTATCGCGAGTAGATCCACGCCATGCGTGGATGGGATCATGCCAGGGCCAGCAACTGCGGCTGCAACGCGCTGAAGATCCGCGCCAGCCGCTCCGCCCATGCCAGCTGCCCGGCGGCATCGGCGATCAGATCCTGGCGGATCTCCAGTTCCACGTGCACCAGCCCGCGGCCTTCGCCATGCACCGGCACCGCGTAGTCGCTGGTGCTGCTGACCGAATAGGGTTCGTTGTCACCCACCACCAGGTCGCCTTCGTCGCGCAGTGCCTGCAGCAGTGCATGCGCAAAGCGCGTGTCCTGGTGGTACAGCACGCCGGCATGCCACGGCCGCTGCGTGCCGTTCATCGCCGGGGTGAAGCTGTGCATCATCACCAGCAGGGTGGGGCGACCGGCATCGCGGCGTGCGTCCAGTTCGGCGTCGATGCGTGCGTGGTACGGCGCATGGATCGCATCAATGCGCTGTTGCCGCTGCGCCGCCGACAGACCGGCATTGCCCGGGACCACGGTGTGGTCGCTCACCTCCGGAATCAGCGTCGGCGAGGCCAGTGGGCGGTTGCAGTCGATCAGCAGCCGCGAATAGGTCTGTTCGATTGCCCAGGCATCCAGCCGTTCGGCCAGTGCGCGGGTGGTGCCGGCAATGCCGATGTCCCAGCCGATGTGGCGATCCAGTTCGACCTGCGGCAAGCCCAGGCCGGCGAGGGCACGCGGCACCTGCTGGCCGGCGTGGTCGGCCAGCAGCAGGTACGGCGACGCGCCCTGCGCCCGGTGGATCGCGTAGATTGCCGGATCATCGGCGCCAAGGAGCGCCGGCAGTGCATGCAGGTCGGCGTCAGCCACGCGGGCGCCCGTCCAGGTGGTGCTCGATCATCCACAGCCCGGCCCACAGCTTGGCATCCAGCTCGTAGCCTTCGCCCATCTTCTGCACCAGCCACGCCGCCGCCTGCGCGCGCGGAATCTCGTGCACGGTGATGTCCTCGCTGTCATCGCCGCCACCTTCGCCGATCCGACGCAGGCCGGTGGCGCGTACGAAGGCGATCTTCTCGCTGCTGGCGCCGGACGACGTCGGGCCGATCATCAGCACTTCGGCGTGATCGGCGGTCCAGCCGGTTTCTTCTTCCAGTTCGCGCACAGCCGAGACTTCGATCGACTCGCCGGCATCGATGTCGCCGACCAGGCCGGCCGGCATCTCGATGGTCGCGGCCTGCAACGGCACGCGGAACTGCTCGACGAACAGCACCTTGTCCTCCGGGGTGACGGCGATGATGATCGCGGCCAGGCCACCGGCGTGGGTACGTTCGCTGTATTCCCAGGTGCCGCGCACCAGCATCCGCTGGTACTTGCCTTCATAGACGACACGCGGGGCTTCGGTGTTGCGCTGGCTCATGCGGGCTCGCCGGAATTGGAAAAGGATGGAGTGGGAACGGGGTCGGCCACGCCGGCGGCATCGAACAGCCGGCGGCGGGTCATCGGGCCGAAGCGCAGGGTCTGGCACAGGCCACCGAGCAGCTCCGGGTCGGCGGCTTGGCGCAGCAGCCCAGGCTGGCTGCCCTCCAGCGGCGCGTCCAGCGCGATGGTGGTCAGCTGGCGCCAGAGCTGGGCGTGCTCGCGCTGCTCGCGCAGGCGCACCGCCATCTGTGCGGCGCCGCGCAGGCGCAGGAACGGCACTTCGTCCAGGCGTTCGTACAGCGCATCCATGCTGCCGAAGTGGGCCAGCAGCACGGCGGCGGACTTGCTGCCGACGCCACTGACGCCGGGAATGTTGTCCACGGCGTCGCCGCACAGCGCCAGGTAATCGGCGATCTGGTGCGCGTGCACGCCGTGCCGCGCCTTTACGCCCGCCACGTCCCAGCGTTGGTTGCGCGCGTAGTCCCACTGCTCGTCGTGGTCGAGCAGCAGCTGCGACAGGTCCTTGTCGGCGGAGATGATCACCCCGCGATGGCTGCCACGGTGCACGTGCAGGGCGCTGCCGATCAGGTCGTCGGCCTCGTACTCGTGGTGGGCCAGGACGGCCAGGCCGAGTGCCGCGCACAAGGCCTTGCAGTGCACGAACTGGCGCTTGAGCGCTTCCGGTGCCGGGTCACGGTTGGCCTTGTAGGCCGGATACAGGCGATGGCGGAAGCCGCTGTCCAGTGCTTCGTCGAAGGCGATGGCGATGTGCTGCGGACGCTCGCGTTCGAGCAGATCGAGCAGGAAGCGGGCGAAGCCGTGCACGGCGTTGGTCGGCCAGCCCTGCGCGTCCTGGAACTGGTCTGGCAGCGAATGCCAGGCGCGGAACACGTAGATGCTGGCATCAACCAGGTACAGCGACGGCGACGGAGCCGGCAGGGTCATGCCGGCGGCGTCCAGTCGCGCAGCAGGGCCACCGGGTCGGGGCGCTCGCGCTCGGGCACGGCGGCCTTGGGTGTACCGATGTGGATGAAACCGGCGATCCGCTCGCCCTCGGCCAGGCCCAGATGGGCCTGCACGACTGGATCGAAGGCCATCCAGGCGGTCAGCCACTGCGCGCCGAAGCCCAGCGCCTGCGCGGCCTGCAGCAGGGCGAAGCAGACGCAGCCGGCGGTCATCAGCTGTTCCTGCTCGGGCACCTTCGGGTCTGGCCGCGGGCTGGCCACCACCACGATCACCAGCGGCGCATGGCTGAAACGCTGGCGGTCCTTCTCGAATACTGCCTCGCCCGCATGCGGGTCGCGCTGGCGGCTGCGCTCGGCCAGGAAGTCGCCCAGAGTGTGACGTGCATCGCCGGCGATCTTCAGGAAGCGGAACGGTACGCGCTTGCCGTGGTCGGGCACGCGCACGGCCGAGGCCAGCATGCGCTGCAGGGTGGCTGGATCCGGTCCGGGCTCGCCCAGTTGCCGCGAGGGCACCGAGCGGCGGGCATCCAGGGCAAGCAGGGCAGCGGGGTCGGGCATGGAGTCTGAACCGGTCATCACGGGTGTTTGATTATAGTCGGGGTGGTCAATGACGCCGTCTGTGTCGCGTCCCGCCCCTGAATATCAAACTGTGATGAACATCATGCCACTGGCGGGAAAGGGACGACCGCTTCCTCTCGCCTCGTGGGCCTCGCACGGCTTACGATATCTATCTTGCCGGGCCGCCGGTCATGAGGTTTGAAGTGAGGACTGTTTCACTGTCCGTGACGGGCTGGCCGGCCTACCATCGACGTACCGGCACATGGGGTGTGCCGGCCGTCGCGATGTCCATGCTGTCTGTCGTACCAGAGAAGGTGGGGAGCCTTCCCGAATGATGAGCGCGCCCACACCGATGGGATCGCCGGGCCGTGACCCGGTCCAGCTTCAGCGTGCCCGGGACATGGTCCTGCCGGCGCTGTGCCAGGCGTTCGGGGCCGCACTGGCGCGTTTCGACGATGCACTGTTCGACCGCGCCGGCAATGCTGGCTCGTCGCAGCTGCTGTTCCTGGATGCGATGCGCGAGCTGCGCCGTCGCCGTGAGGACATCGCCGCCGCCTTCGCCGGCCACCTGCAGCGGGCCTGGGATGCACTGGCCAGTGGCGAGCCGTTGTCGGCCGAAGCCACCCTGTCCGGGCCGGCCGAGGATGGCCTGAGCCTGCTGGCTGAACATGTACTGGAATCGCGGCTGGCGGTGCGCAATTTCGCCACCGTGCTGCTGCGTGACTTCAAGCCGGTGCTGGCGCGGCTGGACCGCCGCCTCGGCCGCCTGATCGGCGGCGCCGAGCTGGATGCCGATCACAACCCGGTCAGCCCCGAACACCTGGGCGTGGCCATCCATGAGGCCTTTGCCGGCTGCGAACTGGCGCCGGAAGTGCACCTGGTGCTGATCAAGCTGTGCGAGCGCGACCTGCGCGCGCCGGTGGGCCGCATCTACGAGAAGCTGGACGAGCAGCTGGCCGCCGCTGGCGTGATGTCGCAGATGGGGGCGCCGCGGCGTCCATTGTCGGCCGCGCCCGACCCGCGCATGGCGCCCGGGTCGGACGATCTGGTCGAGCCGCGCCACGCGGCGGGCTTCGAATCCGAATTCACCGATGATGAACAGGCCGCGCCGGCCTGGGCACAGCGCTTCGCTGCGCGCTGGTCCGAGCGCCGTGGCCACATGCAGCAGCACCTCGGGAGCGAGGATGCCGGCAACGGCGAGGCGTATGCCGGCCAGCAGGGAATGCTGCTGGAGGCCCTGCATGAGCTGCTGCAGCAGACCCGTCATGTCCGCGAGGACGCCACCTCGGCCGCGCAGGTCGCAGTTGGCCAGCACCGCCCGTTGAGCCAGCGCGAGATGATGTCGGTGCTGTCGCTGCTGCAGGCCACGCCCAGCGCCACCCTGCGTGCGGCCATCGGCGAGGACGGCGAATCACTGGCGCAGCGGCTGAAGAGTGAAGTGCTGTCCAGCGCCACCCGTCTCGGCGTCGATCCTGGCCAGACCCGGCTGGACCCGCAGGACGAAGATGCGATCGATCTGGTCGGCATGCTGTTCGACGTGATGCTGGACGAACGCGAACTGGAAGGTCGCTCGCGCGAGCTGATCGGCCGCCTGGTGGTGCCCTTCGTCAAGGTGGCGATGCTCGACCGCCGCATGTTCGTGCAGAAGACCCACCCGGCCCGCAAGCTGCTCAACTCGCTGGCCGAAGCCTGCGAGGGGAATACCGGCGAAAGCCAGGCCGAGCGCATGCTGATGGCCAAGGTCGAGGAAATCATCGAGCGCCTGGTGGCTGAGTTCAACGAGAACCTGGCGATCTTCCTGACCCTGGAAGAAGAATTCCGCGAGTTCCTCGTGCAGCACCGCCGCCGCGTGGAAATCGCCGAGCGCCGCGCCGCCGAAACGCAGCGTGGCCAGGAAAAGCTGGAAATGGCCCGTACCCGTGCCGGTGCCGAGCTGGACCGCCGCATCGGCGATGCCACCCTGCCGCCGGCCATCGCTGAGTTCCTGCGCCAGCCGTGGCAGCACCACCTGACTCTGGCGCTGCTGCGCGAGGGCGAGGAGGGCGCGTCGGTGGCCGAGGCACTGAGCCTGGCTGACGGCCTGCTGGAGGAAGTGGCCGAGGCCCGCCGCCAGATCGTCGGCAAGCCGTGGCTGCAGGCCTGGCAGCCGGTGCTGGCCAAGGTATTTGCCAGTGTCGGCGTGCACGGCGATGCCGCCACCGGTGCCATCGACGCCCTGCACGACACCCTGCAGGGCATTGCGGAATCGCGACCGGAACTGCAGCGCGCGCTGCCGGAGCTGCCGCAGGTGGCGCTGCCGACCCCGCCGGTGGCCGAATCGCCGGCGGTGGAGTTGAGCGGGCAGATCGATGCCGATGATTTCGACAACGCCGACGCCGATCGCTTCCGTCGCATGGAGATCGGCAACTGGCTGGACTTCGTCGACAAGGACGGCAAGGTGCAGGCCGGCAAGCTGTCCTGGGTCAGCCCGATTTCCTCGCGCCTGCTGTTCGTCAACCGTCGCGGCGTGCGCTTCTGCGTGGCTTCGCCGGAAGAACTGGCGGTGATGGTGCGGCTGGGCCGCCTGCGCGCCCACGTCGACGATGGCGCCTTCGACAGCGCGATGCAGGGTGTGATCGATCGGCTGGACCCGGGCAGCGCAACACTGCACTGAGCCGTGGCCGCCTGCTAGGATCGGGAAAACTCACCGATCAGCGGGGACCTGCATGGCCGTGGCGTTGCTGGGGATCAAGGAGACCGCGCCGGGCGAACGGCGCGTGGCGTTGACGCCGGAAACCGCGCGCAAGCTCGGTGCCTTGGGCATCACTGTCTGGTATGAGGCCGGCGCCGGTCTGGCGGCGGGATTTACCGATGCTGCCTATGACGACGCCGGTGCACGTGTGTTCGATGTAGGTCGCTGGGCCGAGATCGATATCCTGCTGTGCGTGCAGGCACCGCCGGTGGCGGTGCTGGAGCAGCTCAAGCCCACTGCCAGCGTGGTCGGCCTGCTGACCCCGGCCAGCGATCCGGCGCTTGCGGCATTGGCCGCTGGCGACCGCCTGCACCTGTTCCCACTGCAGCAGCTGCCGCGCACCACCCGCGCGCAGGCGATGGATGTACTCAGCTCGCAGGCCGGCATGGCCGGTTACAAGGCGGCACTGATCGCGGCCGAGCGTGCGCCGCGTTTCTTCCCGATGCTGACCACCGCCGCCGGTACCGTGCGCCCGGCCAAGGTGCTGGTGATCGGTGCCGGTGTGGCCGGTCTGCAGGCCATCGCCACCGCGCGTCGTCTCGGTGCACAGGTGGAAGGTTTCGACGTGCGCCCGGAAACCCGCGAGCAGATCCAGTCGCTGGGCGCGCGCTTCCTTGATCTTGGTGTGAGTGCAGCCGGTGAAGGCGGCTATGCGCGTGCGTTGACCGATGAGGAACGCGCCGAGCAGCAGCGCCGGCTGGCCGACCACCTGCGCAGCGTGGATGTGGTGATCTGCACGGCAGCGGTACCGGGGCGACCGGCGCCGACGATCGTGACTGCCGCGATGGTGGAAGGCATGGCCACCGGCAGCGTCATTGTCGATCTGGCGGCAGAGAGCGGCGGCAACTGCGCACTGACCCAGCCGGGGCAGTGCATCGAACATCAGGGCGTGACCATCGATGGCCCGCTGGGCCTGGCCAGCCGCGGCGCGACCCAGGCCAGCGAGATGTACGCGCGCAACCTGCTCAACTTCGTCGCCTTGTTCGTGCGCGAAGAGGAGCTCAGTTTCGACTGGGACGACGAGTTGCTGGCGAAGACACGCTGGCAGGCGTGAGTGACATGGGGTCAGATCCCTTTGCCGAAGGCAAAGGGATCTGACCCCGTTCGCCGGGGCGTTACCGCGGCTTCGCCGGCGGCGGGTTGTCGCGCACCCAGTCCTTGCGTTGTTCCGGCGTCATCTGCGACCAGCGCTCGCGCAGGGCGTCGCGCTGTTCCGGCGGCATGTTCCGCATCTGACCGAACAGGGCCCGGGCCTGCTCACGCTGTTCCGGGTTCATGTGCTCGAAGCGGCGCAGGCCACGGCGGGCCTTGTCGCGCTCCTCCGGGCTCATCGACTGCCAGCGCTGGCCATGCGAAAGCATGCGCTGGCGCTGGCCGGCATCGGCGCTGTTCCAGCGGTCGCGCAGCGGCGCCAGCAGGGATTCGCGCTGCGCTTCGCTCAGGTGTTCCCACGCCGGCAGCGGTGCGGCCGGCGCAGGGCGTGCGGCAGGGGCGGGCGCGGCGCTCTGCGCCAGTGCCGGGAAGGCCGGCAGCAGCAACAGGGTCATCAGCAGGGGCAGGGTGTGCAGTCGGGACATGATTCACTCCATCGCCAGGTCGGTATCGCCCAGCCACAGGTACAGATCGGGATTTTCGTCGTAGAGCGCGCTGTTGTCTTCCGCCGAGGCAAGCACAGGTGCCGGCGCAGGGCCCGTCAGGGTGCCGTGGCCGGTGAACTGCAGGCCGATACCCAGTGCCACCACCAGGGAACAGGCACTGGCCAGCCACCAGCGCCAGCGCCCGCGATGGGCGGCCGTGGCGCCGTGGCGAGCCTGGCGCAGCCGGGCCAGCGTTGCCGGCGACAGCGCGTGCAGCGACTGCGCGTGCAGGCTGCGCAGGGTGTCATCGGAAGGCAGGGAGCGGTTCACGGGTGGGTCTCCAGATAATCCTGCAGCGCCTGGCGGGCGCGTGCCAGATGGGTTTTTACCGCGCCTTCGCTGCAGCCCATGGCGCGGGCGGTGGTGGCCCCGTCCAGGTCCTGCAGCACGCGCAGGGTGAAGGCCTCGCGCTGGCGGGCGGGCAGGCGGCGCAACGCGTCCACCAGCTGTTGGTACTGCTGGCGCTGTTCGTGCGCCTGTGCCGGGTCCGGGCCGGGGTCGGCCCAGTCGATCTCGCCGCCGTCGGCGTCCTGGTTGTCGCGCCAGAACGGCAGTCGGAAGCGGCGCCGGCGCTGCACGTCGATCACGCGCCGGCGCAGGATGCTCCAGAACAGCGGGGCCCATTCGGCAGCCGGCTTGTCGGCGTAGTCCAGCATGCGCAGCAGCGCGTCCTGCACCGCGTCCATGGCGTCTTCGCGCTGGCGCAGGCCGGCCTCGGCGAAGCGGAACGCGCGCGGGCCAACACTGGCCAGGAACGCCTCCAGCGACGCCGGCAGGGCATCGGTCTCGGCGCTCGGGGGGACGGGGCTGCTCACCAGCACAGGGTACGGTTCCTCGCTCGGGGTCACCATCGACAACGCGTGAGCGCGGCTTCGGTTGACGCCGGGCGCGCACCGGGTTCAGCCCATGGTTATGATGGGACGACGAAGACAGAGCAGGAGCGTTGCCGGTGAGTGACGGGTTCGTAGCGCTGTACATCTTCATGCTGGCAGCCATCGCCGGCCACGTGATCATTTCGCGGGTGCCGGTGATCCTGCATACCCCGCTGATGTCGGGCTCCAACTTCATCCACGGCATCGTGCTGATCGGTGCAATGGTGGTGCTGGGGCACGCGCAGACACCGCTGGAGAAAGCCCTGGGCTTCCTCGCCGTGGTGCTTGGTGCCGGCAACGCCGCCGGTGGCTACGTGGTCACCGCGCGCATGCTGGAAATGTTCAAGCCGAGCGCGCCCAAGGGCGGCAAGGACGAGCCGAAGGAGCCGCAGGCTTGAACATCAGCACCGTCGAACTGCTCGATTGGCTGGTCAAGGCCAGCTACCTCGTCGCCGCCACGCTGTTCCTGCTGGGCCTGCAGCGCATGGCCTCGCCGCTGACCGCGCGCAGCGGCATCCGCTGGGCCGGGCTGGGCATGCTGCTGGCCACGGTGGCGACGTTCTTCCTGCCCGAACTGCATAACGTGCCGCTGATCCTGGTGGCGCTGCTGCTTGGCGCGGGCCTGGCCTGGTGGTCGGCCGGCAAGGTTGCCATCACCGACATGCCGCAGATGGTGGCGCTGTACAACGGCATGGGCGGCGGCTCGGCCGCGGCCATCGGTGCAGTGGAACTGCTGCGCTACGCCTTCCTCGCCAACCGTGATACCAGCCACTGGAGCGCACAGGCGCTGGCCGACCTCGCTGCCCGCCAACCCTCGGACATGGTGCTGCTGCTGGCGGTGGTCGGCGCGGCCATCGGTGCGGTGTCGCTGTCCGGCTCGGTGATTGCCTGGGCCAAGCTCGATGGCCGCCTGGACAAGCGGGTGACCTGGCCGGGCCAGCAGGTGATGAACCTGCTGGTGGCACTGGCGGTGGTGGTGCTGGCGATCATCGCGGCCAGCACGCTCAACACCTGGGCGATCGTCGCGTTCTTCGTGCTGGCACTGGCACTGGGCGTGCTGATGACGCTGCCGATCGGTGGCGCCGACATGCCGGTGGTGATCTCGCTGTACAACGCGTTCACCGGCCTGGCGGTGTCGTTCGAAGGCTATGTGCTGGGCAACGAGGCGCTGATCATCGCCGGCATGATGGTCGGCGCGGCGGGCATCCTGCTGACCCGGCTGATGGCCAAGGCGATGAACCGGCCGATCCGCAACGTGTTGTTCTCCAACTTCGGCGGCGGCGCCGGCGGCGAAGCGCAGGCGATCACTGGCGCGCAGAAGCCGATTGAAGCGTCGGACGTCGCGGCGATGATGGCCTACGCCGAACGCGTGGTGATCGTGCCCGGTTATGGCATGGCGGTGGCGCAGGCCCAGCACAAGATCTGGGAGCTGGCGCAGCGGCTGGGCCAGCGCGGGGTGAAGGTGAAGTTCGCGATCCACCCGGTGGCTGGGCGCATGCCCGGGCACATGAACGTGCTGCTGGCCGAAGCGGGTGTGCCCTACGACCTGATCGCCGACATGGACGACATCAACCCGGAATTCGCCAACACCGATGTGGTGCTGGTGATCGGGGCCAACGACGTGGTCAATCCGGTGGCGCGTACCGACCCGGCCAGCCCGATCTACGGCATGCCGGTGCTGGATGTGGTCAACGCGCGCAACGTGGTGGTGATCAAGCGCGGCAAGGGCACCGGTTTTGCCGGCATCGAGAATGCGCTGTTCTACGCCGACAACACCCGCATGCTGTACGGCGATGGTGCGGAAGCGGCGGCCTCGCTGGTGAGCGAACTGAAGGCGCTCGACGGCGGGCATTGAGCGGCGGCTGCATCGGGTTGGTGCGGATCTTGGTCCGCACGCATTTGCCGGCCAGCGGCCGGCACTACCCCCATCCACGCATGGCGGCTGTGCCCGGTAGGTGCGGACCCTGGTCCGCACGCTTCTGCCGGCCAACGGCCGGCACTACCGAATCCACGCGTGGTGGTTGCATCGGGTAAGTGCGGACCTTGGTCCGCACGCTTCTGCCGGCCAGCGGCCGGCACTACCGAATCCACGCGTGGTGGTTGCATCGGGTAGGTGCGGACCTTGGTCCGCACGCTTCTGCCGGCCAGCGGCCGGCACTACCTGCCGGTGGGTCAGCGCGCCAGCCAGGCGCCCACGGCCAGGCCCAGGGCCAGCCACAGCCATTCCATCGCGCCATTGGCGAGGGTGATCAGGGTCCAGGCCAGGTGCGGGCCCATCCGCAGGGTGGCGTCCCACAGGTCCAGCCCGATCGAGCCGCCCATCCACGCGCTGGCGATGGCCCAGTTGGCCACGGCCGCCACCAGCACGGTGCCCAGCACGACCAGGGCGATGCGCAGCCGGCCCGGGCCCAGCGTGCCCATGCGCAGCATGAACACCAGTTCCAGGGCGGTCAGTACCGCCATCCAGCCGACCTGCCGGCCGGTCATCAGCGCCAGCATCATCCAGGCGAGGGGAGCAACAAGCAGACCCAGCAACAGCATGATGGGCCAGAGCCAGGTCACGGTCCTGGCACGCGCGGCATTGGAGGACATCGAAGCTCCCTGAAGATCACCCACAGGATACTGTGGTTTGCCGCAGTGCACCGGCGGCGGCAGGGCGGCTGGGCTAGAATGCCGTCTTGCGTGGCCTTGGCCACGGCCCCATATCGGTCCCCATGTATTCCCGTAGCAGCGAACCTGTCCACTTCGAACGCGATTGCGAGGCCGTGATGGTCCCGCAGGGCGACACCGTGACCCTGCCCGCCGGCAGCTATGGGTACATCACCCAGGCGCTGGGCGGCAGTTATTCGGTGTTCGTCGAGGGCAACCTGTTCCGCATCGCCGGCAAGGACGGCGACGCCATCGGCAAGGAGGCACCGGCACCGCTCGAGCTGCCGGCTGACGCCACCGATGAACAGGTGGAACAGCTGGTGTGGCAGCAGCTGCGCACCTGCTTTGATCCGGAAATTCCGGTGAACATCGTCGAACTGGGCCTGGTTTACGAGGTCGAGATCAAGCACCTGGACGAAGGCAAGCGCGAGATCGACGTGAAGATGACCCTGACCGCACCGGGTTGCGGCATGGGTGAGATCCTGGTCGACGACGTGCGCAGCAAGCTCGAAATGATCCCGACGGTGGCCGAGGCCGACGTCGACCTGGTGTTCGACCCGCCGTGGAACCAGCACATGATGTCCGAGGCGGCCCGGCTCGAGACCGGCATGCTTTGACCCACGGCCCGCAGTGACGCGGGCCGGGCATTACCCGCAACCAGAACAGGAAATCTCCGGTGTCCCAGTCCATTCCCAGCTTCGCCGTCACCCGTTCGGACCACCCGCGCAGCGCTGAAGAGCGCGCCCAGATCCTGGAGAAGCCGGGTTTCGGCCTGCACTTCACCGACCACATGGTGGAAGTGCGCTGGGACAAGGACACCGGCTGGCACAACGCCAACGTGCGCGCCTACGGTCCGCTGCAGCTGGACCCGGCCGCGGCCGTGCTGCACTACGGCCAGGAAATCTTCGAGGGCATCAAGGCCTACCGCCATGCCGACGGTTCGATCTGGACCTTCCGCCCGGATGCCAACGGCCGTCGCCTGCAGCGTTCGGCGCAGCGCCTGGCGCTGCCGGAACTGCCGGTGGAGATCTTCGTTGAATCGCTGAAGCAGCTGATCGCCGTCGACAGCGCCTGGGTGCCGTCGGCCGATGAGTCGAGCCTGTACTTCCGTCCGTTCATGATCGGCGACGAAGCTTTCCTCGGCGTGCGCGGCGCGCACAAGGCCGGCTACTACGTCATCGCCAGCCCGGCCGGCCCGTACTTCGCCAAGGGTGTCGCCCCGGTGTCGATCTGGCTGTCCACCGAATACGCACGTGCAGCCAAGGGCGGCACCGGTGCCGCCAAGTGCGGTGGCAACTACGCGGCTTCGCTGCTGCCGCAGCAGAAGGCGCAGGCACAGGGCTGCTCGCAGGTGCTGTTCCTCGACCCGGTCGAGGGCAAGTACCTGGAAGAACTGGGTGGCATGAACGTGTTCCTGGTCTACAAGGACGGCACGCTGGTTACCCCGCAGCTGTCGGGCAGCATCCTCGAAGGCATCACCCGCGAGAGCATCCTGCAGCTGGCCCGCGACCGCGGCATGAAGGTCGAAGAGCGCAAGGTCAGCATCGACGAGTGGAAGGACGGCGTTGCCTCCGGCGAGATCGCCGAAGTGTTCGCCTGCGGTACCGCGGCGGTGGTCACCCCGATCGGCCAGCTGAAGGGCGAAGGCTTCTCGGTGGGCGACATCAACGCACCGGCCGGCGAAGTGACCATGTCGCTGCGCAAGGAACTGACCGACATCCAGTACGGCCGCCTGCCGGACCGCCACAACTGGCTGGTCAAGCTGGGCTGATCGCCCGCGTTGAACCGGTAGCGCCGGGCCATGCCCGGCGGCGCTTCTTGAAAGCCCGTCCCAGTGACGGGCTTTCTGCGTTGTGGGCCCGCCCGTCGACCGCAGCAGGCGGCGCTTGACGCAAATAGGTTTGCACTGCAAACTAAATTCAAGCGACCCCGATGGAGCGTGTCATGCAGCAGCCGTCCGTCATTGATCCTTCCTCGCGCCTGCAGGCGCTGACCCGTGAATATTCGCGGTACTCGCGAAGTGCCGGGGGCCTGTCGGCGATGGCAGGCGGCATTGCCTGCCTGGCCTCGTTCCTTGCCGGCGCGCTGCTGCCGACCACCCTGGCGCTGCGCATCGTGCTGATTGCCGTGCCGGTGCTGTGGATCGTCGGCAAGCAATGGCTGGCACGCCGTTACTACCAGCGGCTGGGCCAGGTCGAGGAGCAGGTCACGCCGGTCGAGCGCAATTTCCAGCGCTTCTTCATTGCCTTCACCGCGCTGGTAAGCGTGCTGGTGATCGGCAGCGTGCTGACCCGGCTGGCGCCGATGGGCGAGCTGCCCTGGGACCTGCGCGCCATCGGTTACCTGGCCGTGGTAGCGCTGCTGCCCTGGGTGGTGTGGCGCTGGCTGCGTACACCGCTGGAGTTCATCGTGGGCGTGTTCCTGTTGTGCCAGGCCGCGCTGGCCTTCACCGGGCAGACGTATGGCTTCGGCCCGAGCACGGCGGTGTTCCCGCTGGCATCCATCGCACTGATCGTGGTCGGCTGGCGTGACCACCAGCGCTTCCACCGGCTGCAGGTAGAGATGCGCGCGTTCATGGCGGCGCGGACGAACGCCGAATGACCCAGCTGCCTGACTCCAGAGCGCTGCTCCAGCTCGACCGCTTGATCCACGAGCCGGCACGCCTGCTGATCCTGTCGATCCTGGCAGGTGCCGAATCGGCCGAGTTCGGTTTTGTCGAACATCTCAGCGGGTTGAGCAAGGGCAACCTGTCCAGCCATCTGAGCAAGCTGGAGGCTGCTGGACTGGTCGCCATCGACAAGTCGTTCCGCGGCAAGCGCCCGCTGACCACCCTGCAGTTGACGCCGATGGGCCGCACTGCCCTGGCCGAGTACCGCACACAGCTGGCGGCGATCGTTGCCGGCATTCCCGATCCGGATCGAAAGGACGCCTGACATGACATTGCTCCCGCGCCTGTTTGCAGTTCTGGTTGTTTCCTTCTCTGCCCTCATCGGCGCGGCTGCGGCTGCAGATCCGCGCCAACAGGGAGCTGCGCTGACCACGCAGTTCTACGAAGGGCACATCGACGCACTGTGGGAACGGATGACGCCGCAGATGCAGGCGGGGCTGCAGTCCCCGCAGAACCTGGTGGCGCTGCGCGAGCAGGTGCTGGCGGGCTGGGGCGCAGAAACCGAGCTGGTCAGTGAGAAGGTCGAGAAGGTTGATGGATTCGACACCTATCTGCGGCAGGCGCGCTTCGCCAGGAGCCCGGACCTGATCCAGGTGCTGTGGGCCATCGATGCCGACGGGCGGATTGGCGGCTTCTACATCCGCCCGCTACAGACCACGCCGCCGCAGGCCGCAGCGAGCGGGTTCCTCGACTACCAGACCCGCACACGGCTGCAACTGCCGTTCGACGATGAGTACTTCGTGTTCTGGGGCGGGCGCAGTGTCGAACAGAACTACCATGCGGCCCATGCCGGCCAGCGCTTCGCGCTGGATCTGCTGGTGGTCCGCGATGGCCGGTCGCACCGTGGCGATGGCCTGCGCAACGATGATTACTACTGCTTCGGTCGCCCGATCCTCGCGCCCGCCGACGGCACGGTGGTGGAGGTGATCGAGGGTGTCGCCGACAACGTGCCGGGCCAGATGAATGCCGCCCAGCTCACCGGTAACCGCGTCATCCTCGACCACGGCAACGAGGAATACTCGGTGCTGGCGCACCTGCGCCAGGGCAGTGTGCGTGTGGCGCAGGGACAGGCTGTCCGCAGCGGCGCGCACCTCGGTGACTGTGGCAACAGCGGCAACTCCTCCGAGCCGCACCTGCACTACCAGCTGCAGGCCGGGCCCGTGTTCGGTGTCGGCGAAGCGCTGCCGGCACAGTTCTCCGGTTACGTGGCCGATGGCCAGCCGGTTGCACGTGGCGAGCCGGTCAAAGGTCAGCGGATCCGGCCGGCGCGCCTCCCTCAGGCAAAGTAGTCAGCGCGTCCGACGCGATGGGCAGGCACGCCGCGGGCACACTGCGCCTTCGTTGGTGTCAGCAGTGGACGCCGATGTCGGCAAAGTCATCGCAGGACACGTGATGACCCAGTCAGGTGCGTGCAGGGCAGGAGAAAGTTCCTTCACCTTCACAAACCCTCGACCCGAAAAGTCTCAGAACGAACATTTCATCTTGCTGAAAAGACGCTGAAAATCTTGTGGTGTCCGGTTTTGGTCATTAGCGTCATCTGCACGGCGGATCGTTAGGGGGATCCGCTGGCTCGCCGGACTTCGAACCTCGCCAACGCAAGCCAGCCCAGGGTTCGGGCCGGTGCTTCTGCCGATTCCGGCATTCACACCACAAGAAAGGGAAATACGATGTCCCAGGTAACGCAACCGCGTGTGCGTCGAGTGTGGGTGGTCCTTGGTGCGTCCGTTCTGTCATCGCTGCTGCTGGCCACGCCTGCGCTGGCCGGTGATGTCCAGCTCAGCGGCCTGCAGTCCGCACAGACCCACCAGCGTTTCATCGTGAAGTACCGCGACGGCAGTGCGCCGGTGGCCAACACCACCGCACTGGCCTCTTCGCTGAAGAGTGCCGCCGCCGGCCTGGCCAGCAGCCAGGGCCGCGCGCTGGGCCTGCAGCAGGTCCGCAAGCTGGCCGTCGGCCCGACCCTGGTCAAGACCGATCGTCCGCTCGACCAGGCCGAATCCGAGCAGCTGATGCGCAAGCTGGCCGCCGACCCGAACGTGGAATACGTTGAAGTCGACCAGATCATGCGTGCCACCCTGACCCCGAACGACACCCGCTTCAGCGAGCAATGGGGCTTCGGCACCTCCAATGCCGGCATCAACATCCGGCCGGCCTGGGACAAGGCCACCGGCACCGGTGTGGTCGTGGCGGTGATCGACACCGGCATCACCAATCACGCCGACCTCAATGCCAACATCCTGCCGGGCTACGACTTCATCAGTGATGCGGCGATGGCGCGCGACGGCAACGGCCGCGACAACAACCCGAACGATGAGGGCGACTGGTACGGCGACAACGAGTGCCAGGCGGGCTACCCGGGTTCGAACTCCAGCTGGCACGGCACCCACGTGGCCGGCACGGTAGCGGCGGTGACCAACAACAGCACCGGCGTGGCAGGTACTGCGTTCAACGCCAAGGTCGTGCCGGTGCGCGTGCTCGGCAAGTGCGGCGGTTACACCTCCGACATTGCCGACGCGATCGTGTGGGCGTCCGGCGGCAGCGTCAGCGGCGTGCCGGCCAATGCCAATCCGGCCGAGGTCATCAACCTCTCGCTGGGCGGCGGCGGCAGCTGCTCGACCACCTACCAGAACGCGATCAATGGCGCTGTCGGGCGTGGCACCACCGTGGTGGTCGCCGCCGGCAACAGCAACACCAACGTGTCCTCGTCGGTGCCGGCCAACTGCCCGAACGTGATCGCAGTGGCGGCCACCACCTCGGCCGGTGCGCGTGCCAGCTTCTCCAACTATGGCAACGGCATCGACATCTCGGCACCGGGCCAGGGCATCCTGTCCACCCTCAACAGCGGCACCACCACCCCGGGCAGTGCCAGCTACGCTTCGTACAACGGCACCTCGATGGCGGCACCGCACGTGGCCGGCGTGGTCGCGCTGATGCAGTCCGTAGCCCCGAGCCCGCTGAGCCCGGCGCAGGTGGAGAGCATCATCAAGAGCACTGCACGTCCGCTGCCGGGCGCCTGCTCGGGCGGCTGCGGCGCCGGCATCATCGACGCCGACGCGGCCGTGGCTGCGGCGATCAACGGTGGCGGCCCGAACCCGGGTGGCAACGTCCTGCAGAACAACGTTCCGGTCACCGGCCTCGGCGCTGCCAGCGGCGCTTCGCTGAGTTACACCGTGAACGTTCCGGCCGGCAGCACCCAGCTGCGCGTGGCGATCAGTGGCGGCAGCGGTGATGCCGACCTGTACGTGCGCCAGGGCAGTGCCCCGACCGATACCGCCTACACCTGCCGCCCGTACCTGAGCGGCAACAGCGAGACCTGCACCATCAACAGTCCGGCTGCCGGCACGTGGTATGTGCGGGTGAAGGCCTACAGCACCTTCTCGGGCCTGACTCTCAACGCCCAGTACTGAGCCCAAGCCCCTCTCCATGGGCACGCCCCGGCTCCGGCCGGGGCGTTTTTGCATGGGGACGCGCGGTGATACGAGCCGCCGCGTCGTGGTAGGTGCCGACCTTGGTCGGCACGCTGTTCCTCAGACCGATTCGAAGCGGTTCGCGGCCACGTTCTTGCGCACGTGCTGCGGGTCGAAAATCCGCCCGTTCATCGCGATGTACACGCCGCTCGGCAGCGACTGCACCGCACCGATCGCGCAGCCGATGTTGAACTCCGCATCCGAGCCGCGGAAACGCGCCGGGCTCAGCGCGCCGGTCATCACGATGGTCTTGTCCGGGATCGTCGCCAGCACCTGGCCGGTCTGCACCATCGAATCGGTGCCGTGGGTCACCAGCACGTGGCGGGTCGGCTGCGCGGCGATGGTGGCGCGGATCAGTTCGCGGTCCTCATCGTTGATGTGCAGCGAATCCTTGCGCAGGATCGGAATCACGTTGAAGCGGAACGTCACGCCCAGCTCGCGCAGGATCATGCCGATCTGGGGGTCGCCGATCTGGTAGTCCGACTTGTCGTCGAAGTAGATCTTGTCGATCGTGCCACCGGTGGTGACGACCAGGAGCTCTTCCATCATGTGCATGCGCGAAACCAGGACAGGTACAGCGGCGCGGGGCCAGGAACACAGATGATACGGCCCGGCGGGCGCAGCGTCAGCGTCGCTTGCCGAAGCGGGCGCGCAGCCCGGGGAGGCTGGCGCTGAAGATCACCAGCAGGGCCAGCGCGATCTCGATCAGCGCCAGCCAGCGTGTTTCCGGGTGGCTCCAGGCACTCATCACCCCGTGGCTGAACCAGCCCAGGGCCAGCACCGAGGCCCAGAAACCGGCCTTGCGCCAGCCCAGTCGCAGGGCAACGGCCAACGCCAGCGGCGGCGCGGTGAACACCAGCTGGGTGGCCAGCCAGTGCTTGTCATTGATGAACCAGCCGGCGAACAGCGCGGCCAGCCCCATCAGGGCCAGCAGCAGGGCCGTGCGCGGCGCGGCGCTCATCGGGCCAACCGCTGCGCGATGTCGGCCACCCGGCGGCCCAGCGCGCGCGCCAGCACGGCTTCATCGTCGGTCGGCTGCGGGTCGTCGGCGGCGCCGGCGACGTGGCTGGCGCCATACGGCGTGCCGCCACTGGTGGTGTGACTCAGCGCCGGTTCGGTGAACGGGATGCCGACGATCACGCAGCCATGGTGCAGCAACGGCACCTGCATCGACAGCAGGGTCGATTCCTGGCCGCCATGCATCGAGGCGGTGGAGGTGAATACGCCGGCCGGCTTGCCGGAGAGAGTGCCGTTGACCCATTCGGCGCCGAGCCCGTCCAGGAAATGCTTGACCGGCGCCGCCATGTTGCCGAAGCGGGTGGGGCTGCCAAGCAGCAGGCCCTGGCATTCGACCAGGTCCTGCACGCTCACGTAGGGGGCACCATCGTCGGGGACCGGAGGTTGTGCGGTCTGGGTCACGGCGGCCACCGGCGGCACTGTGCGCAGGCGCGCGGTCATGCCCGGCACTTCGCCGATGCCCCGCGCGATCTGGCGCGCCAGCCGTGCCACTGAACCGCCCCGGCTGTAGTACAGCACCAGAATCTCGCCCATCGTGCCCGCTTCTCCTCGTCGTGTGGCCACCAGTATGGCTATCCTGCGAGCATTCCGCATCGGGTACCCTTTCGCCGATGGAACCTTTGGATACGCTCAACCTGTGGATGGAGCGCGCGCGGGATCGCGCACGCGCCATCAGCTTCGGCCGCTTCCTGTGGCATCGCTTCCTCGACGACCGCCTGTTCCAGGCAGCGGCGGCGCTGGCCTACACCACGGTGTTCGCGCTGGTGCCGCTGGCCATCGTGGTGTTCGGCGTGCTCTCGGCCTTCCCTGTCTTCGACCGCTGGAGTGACCAGCTCAGCGATTACGTCTTCTCCAACTTCGTGCCCAACGCCGCGCGTGCGGCCGAAGGCTACCTGCGGCAGTTCTCGGCCAGTGCCGGGCAGCTCACGGCTGCCGGCTTCATCGCACTGGTGGTCTCGTTGCTGATCACCCTCAACAGCGTTGAAGAGACCTTCAACCAGATCTGGCGGGTTGGCTCGACCCGGCCCAAGCTGACCCGCTTCCTGGTCTACTGGACCGTGCTGACCCTGGGCGCAATGCTCGCTGCCGCTTCGCTGGCGGTGTCGGCGCGGGTGTTCGCGATGCCACTGTTCGGCACCCAGGAGGGCCGCTGGCTGGCCGAGTTCGCGCTGCGGCTGGCGCCGATCCTGATCGAGTTCGTCTGCATCACGCTGATGTTCCGGGTGGTGCCGCACCACACCGTGAAATGGCGGCACGCGGTGCCCGGCGCGATTCTCGCGGCGGTCATCCTGGAACTGGTGAAATGGGGCATCGGCGCCTACCTGGGCAGCTTCCAGTCCTACCAGAAGCTCTACGGCACGGTCGCCTTCGTGCCGATCCTGCTGCTGTGGATCTACCTGTGCTGGGTGGCGGTGCTGCTGGGCGCGTCGCTGTCCTCGTCGATGGCCGCCTTCCGCTACCAGCCGGTGGAACTGCGCCTGCCGCAGGGCTACGAGTTCTATGGCCTGCTGCGCCTGCTCGGCCGCTTCCACCATGCCCGAGCCAAGGGCAAGGGCCTGGCCGATGATGAAATCCTGCGGCTGGAGCCGATGCTGACCGATTCGCTGCTGCAGGACCTGGCCTGCAACCTGCAGGAGATCGGCCTGCTGCGCCGCGATGAACGTGGCGAATGGCTGCTCTCGCGCGACCTGGACCAGGTCAGCCTGGCCGATCTGTACGAATGTACCCAGTTGCGCATTCCGGTAGCCGAGCAGCATCTGCCATACCGCGACGACACACTGGGCCGTGCTGCGCTGGCGGCACTGGACGATCTGCGGCTGCCCCTGCGCGAACGCCTGAAGCGCAAGGTCAGCGATATCTACACCGATTCCGGAGACATGCCATGACCCGCAAGACCCCGTTGCTGCTCCCGCTGGCCCTGTTGCTGGCGCTGTCGGCCTGCAAACCGGCCCAGGAGCCGACCCCCGCCAGCAGCCAGCCGCCAGCACAGGCACCGACGCCGACCACACCGGCACCGGTCGAAGAGACCCCGGCCGAGCGCACCACTGCCGAGTTCCCGACGCTGAGGATGAAGGCGGTGGATGGCAGCGACTACGACCTGGCCACGCACCGCGGCAAGTGGGTGATCGTGAATTTCTGGGCGACCTGGTGTGCCCCGTGCCGCAAGGAGATGCCGGAGCTGTCGGCGCTGCATGCGATGCGCAGCAACATCGAGGTGGTTGGCCTGGCCTATGAGGATATCGAGGTGCCGGAGATGCAGTCGTTCCTGACCAAGCACCCGGTGACCTATCCGATCGTGATCGTGGACCCGTTCGATCCGCCGGCGGACTTCGCCACGCCGCGTGGCCTGCCGTTGACGCATCTGCTGGATCCGCAGGGCAAGCTGGCGCACACCTTCCTTGGCCCGGTGACGGCCGCCGACATCGAAAAGCAGATCGCCAGCGCAAAGTAGTGGGTTGGTCGGCAGGGCCTGCGGCCCTGCACCCGTGGAGGCCAGAGCAACAGCAACGGCAACAGCCGAAGCAAAGGCGGGTCTCCTGAGGGATGGCGGGGTGGGGCCGGTTGCGGGGGCCGCTGCAAGTACGTCCATGTAAGCTCGGTCGCCGCATCCATGCGGCTCACGCCCCCGCAACCGGACCCACACCGCCCCGCCATCCCGCGGATAGCCCGCTGTTGCCGTTGCCGTTGCCGTTGCCGTTGCGTTGAGCAGGTGCAGGGCCGCAGGCCCTGCCGACCCACCCTAATCCTCGACCGGGAAGTCCTCGATCGGCTTCAGCACATCGTAGTGCTCGCGATGCAGATTGCCCTTCAGCTTCGGCAGCTCCGGCAACGGTGCATCCACGCGCGTGTCCGGCAACCGGTCCAGCAGGTTGCGCACCAGCGTCAGCCGGCCGAGCCGCTGGTCGTTGAAATCCACCAGTGTCCACGGTGCCGCCTCCCGATGCGTCGCGCGCAGCATCGCCTCGCGCGCCTCGGTGTAGGCGCTGTACTTGCTGCGGGATTTCAGGTCCACCGGGGAGAGCTTCCAGCCCTTCAGCGGATCGAGATGGCGCTCGGCGAAGCGCTTCTCCTGCTGCTCCTGGTCCACGCACAGCCAGTACTTGAACAGCAGGATGCCGTCGTCCACCAGCAGCTGTTCGAACACCGGCGCCTGGCGCAGGAACTGCTGGTACTCGGTCTCGCTGCAGTAGCCCATCACCCGTTCGACGCCTGCGCGGTTGTACCAGCTGCGGTCCATCAGCACGATCTCGCCGGCGGCGGGCAAGTGCGAGGCGTAGCGCTGGAAGTACCACTGCGTGGCTTCGCGGTCGGTGGGCTTGGGCAGCGCGACCACCCGGCACTGGCGCGGGTTGAGGTGCTGGCTGATGGCCTGGATCGCGCCGCCTTTACCTGCGGTATCACGGCCTTCGAACAGCACCAGCAGGCGCTGTCCGCTGTGCTGCACCCAGCGCGCCATCGCGGTCAGTTCCAGCTGCAGCGGCAGCAGCAGTTCGTCGTAGTCCTTGCGCTTGAGCTTGGCCATCATCACACCACGCGGGGAGGGAGCCCGAGCGTAGCGCAGGGATCGCTCAGGCGATGTCGAGGCCCTGCCAGCCATGCTCGCCGGCCAGTCGCTGCAGCAGCGCCGACAGGTCGCGGGCGAAGCTGGCCATGTCGAACAATCCACTGCGCTCGCGTGCCTGCGCCAGCTCGGCGTGCAACGCTGCCAATGCTGCCGGGTCGTTGCCCAGCACGCTGGCGGTGGCGATGAATGCCGCATCGTCGGCGACATTCATCCGTGCCAGCCCCAGATGGTGATTGAGGCTGCCGGCCACGCGCGCGGCGAAGGTGTCGCCGGGGCAGGTCAGCACCGGGCAGCCGGCCCATAGTGCGTCGGACGCGGTGGTGTGCGCGTTGTACGGATGCGTGTCGAGGAACAGGTCGGCCAGCGGATAGCGAGCCAGGTACTGCGGATGTGGCAGCTTGGCCATGAACACCAGGCGTGCCGGATCCAGGCCAGCGGCCTGTGCGGCGCTGCGCAGGCGCGCGTCGGCCTGGCCGGGACCGGACAGCAGCCACAGTACGCTGCCGGGTACCGCCTGCAGCACCGCGAAGGCGCGGCCCATGCTGCGTGGATTGAGCTTGTAGCTGTTGTTGAAGCAGCAGAACACCACGCCCTGTTCGGGCAGGCCGCACTCGGCCCGGGACGGTGCCGGTTCGAGCAAGCGGGTGTTGTCCGAGGGCTGGAACGCACGCGGCAGGCGCAGTACGCGCTCGCTGTAGTGGGGTTCCAGTGACGGCGGCAGAACGAAGCTGTCGCCGATCACCGCATCCATCCACGGCGCACCGGACGTGCCGGGATAGGCCAGCCAGTTCAACTGCAGCGGGGCAGGGCGCATCGCCAGCACTTCCGGCGTACCGCCGCCGCCCCAGCCGCGCAGGTCGAACAGCAGGTCGATGCCCTGTGCGCGGATGCGTGCAGCAGTGTCTGCATGGCGCAGCGCGGCCACATCATGCAGCTGTGCGGCCACCTGCAGGCGCTGGCGGATGCGGCTGCCGTCATCCTGGTTCAACGCGAACAGGTGCAGCTGCAACGCCGGGTCATGACGCAACTGCTCGAACAGGGCCACGGTCAACAATCCGGTGGGATGCGCGCCGAAACCATTGGAAAGGAAGCCGACCCGCAGCGGGCCCTGGGAACGCACCTTCACTGGCGGCAACGGCCGCACTGAAGCGGCAACGGCGGATGCACGGGCACGCGCGCAGGCCAACTGCTCGGCTGCGCTGGCATCTTCGCTGAGGAACGCGAACGGTTCGACCACGCCCTGCCCAGAGGCAAGTGCACCACGTACCTGTGCCGCCAGCGCGTCCACGTCCTGCCAGTCGCACAGGCGACGCTGCCAGGCCAGGCGCTGGGCGGCGATATAGGGTTCGCCCGGCATCAGTGCATGCGCACGGCGATAGGCTGCCGCCGCGCCTTCGGCATCATCGGCATCTTCCAGCGCATGGCCCAGCCACAGCGCAATGCCCGGGTGCTGCGGGGCCAACGCCGAGGCCTGGCCGAGCAGTTTCGCCGCATCGGCATGCGCGCCGGCCATCCAGGCCACGCGGCCCAGCCGCGCCAGCGCTTCAGGGTGGTTCGGGCGCAGCTGCAGTGCACGGCGCGCGGCCTGCTCGCCGGCGGCGATGTCGCCGGCTTCCAGTTCCAGGTCCGCCAGCATCACCCAGGCGACGAAGTCGCCCGGCTGGCGTGCAATCGCCTGTTGCAGGTGCTGCCGCTGCTGCCAGGCCGACATGCGACTCAGCCCGCCGACAACTGGGCCAGGGCGTCGACCTGGTGCTCGTGGCTGAGCCGCTGCAGCAGCGGGTCGAGGTCGCCGGCCAGCACGTTGGGCAGGTCGTACAGGGTCAGGCCTTCCACGCGGTGGTCGGTGATCCGGCCCTGCGGGAAGTTGTAGGTGCGGATGCGCTGGCTGCGGTCACCGCTGCCCACCTGCAGGCGCCGCGACTCGGCCTGCGCCGCGTCCTGGCGCTGGCGCTCGGCATCGAGCAGCTGTGCCTTCAGGCGCTTCATCGCCTTGTCGCGGTTGGCGTGCTGGCTGCGCTCGGTCTGGCATTCCACCACCACGCCGGTCGGCACGTGGGTGATGCGGATGGCCGATTCGGTCTTGTTGACGTGCTGGCCGCCGGCACCGGACGAACGGAACGTATCCACCTTCAGGTCGGCCGGGTTGATGACGATGTCATCGACCTCATCGGCCTCGGGAATGATCGCCACGGTGGCTGCCGAGGTATGGATGCGGCCCTGCGATTCGGTGGCCGGCACGCGTTGCACGCGGTGCGTGCCCGATTCGAACTTCAGGCGCGAGAACGCGCCACGCCCGACCACGCGTGCCACCACTTCCTTGTAGCCGCCATGCTCGCCCGGGCTGTCCGATTCAATCTCGACCTTCCAGCCCTGGCGCTCGGCGTAGCGGGCGTACATGCGGAACAGGTCGCCGGCAAAGATCGCGGCCTCGTCGCCGCCGGTACCGGCGCGCACTTCCAGGAACAGGTTGCCTTCGTCACGCGGGTCGCGCGGCACCAGCAGCAGCGCCAGCTCCTGCTCCAGTTCCTGCAGGCGCGCCTGTGCAGCAGCGATTTCCTCATCGGCCAGCTCGCGCAGGTCCGGGTCGGCGCGCATGCCTTCGGCGGCGGCCAGATCGGCCTTGGCACGGGCTTCATCGGCCAGGGCGATGGCGATCGGTTCAAGTTGGGCGAATTCGCGCGAAAGGTCGCGGAAACGAGTGTTGTCGGCGACCACATCGGGTTCGGCGAGCAGGCGTTCCAGTTCTTCGCGGCGCTCGGCCAGCGCTTCCAGCTTACGGCGCAGGGTCGGCGTCATCGGGTCTCACGGGTGGGTGGCGGTAACCCGGCGTGGCCGGGAACAGGCGCTCGGCGGCGCGGGTCAGGTCGGCATCGCCACTCAGCGCGGCCGCACGCAGGGCGGCGGTCGGCGGATGCAGCAGGCGGTTGGTCAGGCCGTGGGCAAGCAGCTCCAGCACTTCGTCGGCCGGCTTGCCGTTGGCCAGTTGCTGGCGTGCGCGCTCCAGCAGCTCGGCACGGGTGGCTTCGCCGAACGCGCGCAGCTGCCGCAGCGGCGCCTGATGGGCGCTGGCCTGCTGGGTCTCGACGAAGCGCGACACCTGCAGGTCGATGATCGCCTCGGCTTCGGCGGCGGCCTCGCGACGGCCACGGCGGTTGTCTTCCACCGCGCGTTCGAGATCGTCCACGGTGTAGAGGAAGGCGTCGTTGAGCGTGCTGACCTCGGCCTCGATGTCGCGCGGTACGGCCAGGTCGAACAGCAGCATCGGCTTGTGCCGGCGCGCGCGCAGGGCCTTGGCCACCATTTCGCGATGGATCACCGGTTCGCGCGCAGCGGTGGCCGAGAACACCACGTCGGCCTCACCCAGGTGGCGGTCCAGTTCGGTCAGCGGCAGCGCCACGCCACCATGTCGGCTGGCCAGTTCCTGCGCGTGGGCGAGGGTGCGGTTGGCGATCAGCAGCCGGCGTACCTTGCCTTCGCTCAGGTGTCGTGCAGCCAGTTCGATGGTCTCGCCGGCACCGACCAGCAGTACGGTGGAATCGTCCAGCCGCGCGAACGCGTTCTGCGCCAGGCGCACCGCCGCCGACGCCACCGATACCGGGTTGGCGCCGACCTGGGTATCGGTGCGCGCACGCTTGGCCACCGAGAAGGTCTGCTGGAACAGGCGGTCCAGGCGTTGGCCGAGCAGGCCATGGTCGCGCGCGGTCGACCAGGCATCCTTCACCTGGCCGAGGATCTGCGGTTCACCCAGCACCATCGAGTCCAGCCCGGTGGCGACCCGGAACAGGTGGCGCACGGCCTCGGCGTCGGCGTGCTGGTACAGGTAGCCCTGCAGGTCGCCGGCCTGGGTGTGCAGCCACTGGTCCAGCGCCTGTGCCGAATCGGCCACGGCGTACAGCTCGGTGCGGTTGCAGGTGGACAGCAGCACCGCCTCGGCGATCTGCGGAGTATCGCGCAGCGAACCGAGCGCGCGCGGCAACGCCTCACCGGCGAAGGCCGCGCGCTCGCGCAGCTCCACCGGTGCGGTCTGGTGATTCAGTCCGAGCACCCACAGGGTCATTGTTCAGTTGCTTGCGATAAGCTGCTGGCCATTGGACGACATTTTAAGGCCCCGATGCCGACGATGCCCGCATTGATTCGCATCCCCAGTGTTCTGCTGCTGTCCCTGGCGTGCAGCCAGGCCCTGGCGGCGGTGCCGGCCAAGGCCCCCGTACGGGCCCCGGCCACTGAGGAACTGGCGCTGGAACCGGTGATGGCCGGTGAGTTCGCCCTGCAGGCCGGCAAGCTGGCCGAGGCCGCGCGCTGGTACCTGCAGGCGGCCCAGCAGACCGACGGCGACGCCGGCCTGGCCGAGCGCGCGACCCGCATTTCCATGCTCGCCAACGATGATGCCAGCGCCGCCAAGGGCCTGGCCCTGTGGCAGCAGCGCGCCCCGCGCTCGTTGACCATGCGCAGTGCGGCCGGTGCGCTGGCCATGCGCCAGGGCGATGTGAAGGCGGCCCGCACCGAACTGCAGGGCCTGCTGGCCGACCCCGACGAGCGCGGCTGGAAGTTCGCCCTGGCCGCACTGATCGGTGGCGGCCGTGATCCGGCGGTGCCCGCGCAGGTGCTGGGTGAGCTGGTCGACGCCAATGCCATTCCGCCGAAGATCGAAGCCTGGCAGGAGTTTGGCCGCCTTGCCCTGCGCATGGAAAAGCCCGAGCTGGCCCGGCGCATGATCGATGAAGTGGTCAAGCGCTTCCCGGAAGAGCCACGTGTGGCGCTGCTGCGTGCCAGCCAGCTGCAGCAGGCTGGCGAGACCGGCAAGGCGTTGTCGCTGCTGCACGATGTGGAGCCGAAGACCCGCCAGGACCCGGAACTGCGCAATGCGGTGGCCATTGCCTATGACAGTCTCGGCCAGCCGTCCGCCGCCGAGCGCGTGCTGGCGTTCGGCCCGCAGGACGTGCAGACCTGGGGCATGCGCGCCTCGCTGCTGGCCAAGCAGGGCGACAAGGCCGCGCTGTCCAATCTCTACAACGAACTGTCGCGGCAGGCGGCCAAGCCGGACCCGGCGCAGCGCCTGCTGCTGGGCAAGATCGCCGAGTACCTGAAGCGTTATCCCGAGGCGGTGCAGTGGTACCACAGCGTGCCCGGTGGCGATGAGCTGAGCGAGGCGCGCCTGCGCGCGGCCAATGCCCAGGCCCTGGCCGGGCGTCTGCCGCTGGCGCTGGAAGAAGTGCATGCGATCCAGTCCGATGCGGTGGTCGACGACGACGTGCGCCGCGACGCCTACCTGCTGGAAGCCGAACTGCGCCAGCGCGCCGACGACAGCGCCGGTGAACTGGATGCGCTGGCCCGCGGCCTGGCCGCTTACCCGGATGACAACGGCCTGCTGTACGCCCGAGCGCTCACCTGGGAACGCCGCGACGACATCCCGCGCGCCGAGGCCGATCTGCGCAAGATCCTGGTGACCGAACCGGAGAACGTGCCGGCTTTGAACGCGCTGGGTTACACCCTGGCCGACCGCACCGGCCGCCTGCAGGAAGCACTGGAGCTGATCGACCGCGCCCGCGTGGCCGAACCGGACAACGCCGCCATCGTCGACAGCTACGGCTGGGTGTTGTATCGCCTGGGCCGCAAGGAAGAGGCACTGGTGCAGCTGCGCCGGGCCTGGACCCTGGCCAAGGACCCGGAGATCGCTTCGCACGTTGGCGAAGTGCTGTGGGTGCTGGGCAAGCACGATGAGGCCCGTCATTTCTTCGAGGAAGCGGCCAAGCTCGACCCTGAAAACCGCGCGCTGCTGCGCGCCCGCGAGAAATTCAATCCATGAGTGTTTCCCTGATCCGGCCGCTGCTGTTGGCGGCCGCGACCCTGGCGGTCAGCGCCTGCACCAGCGTGGGCACGCAGAAGACCCCGGCGCCGGCGGTGGTCGAGATCGTTTCGGCCGAAGCGGCGCAGGCCGAGGCCGCACGCGTGGCCGCGCTGCAGGCACAGCCGGACTGGGCCTTCCAGGGCCGGGTCGCGGTCAGCAAGGGCAAGGACGGTGGCAGCGGTCGCATCGACTGGAAACAGGAAGGGCGCCGTTATGTGATCGAGCTGAGCGCGCCGGTGACCCGGCAGAGCTGGAAGCTGACCGGCGATACCCATTCCGAAGCCGGTCGCCTGGAAGGGCTGGCCGGCGGGCCGCGTGACGGCGAGGATGCCCAGCAGCTGCTGCTGGAGGCGACCGGCTGGGACATTCCGGTCAACCAGCTGCCGGAGTGGATCCGTGGCCTGGTGGCCGGCGACGCCGCTGGCCCGGAGAAGGTCGAGCGCGACGGTGAAGGCCGGCCGCGTCGCATGCAGCAGATGGGCTGGCAGGTGCAGTACCTGGACTGGTACCCGGCCGAGGCCGGGCGCCCGGCGTTGCCGCGCCGGATCGAAGCTAGCAATGGCGACGCCAAGGTACGCCTGCTGGTGGACCAGTGGGGGCAGGGCGCGCCATGAGCGGGGCAGTCGACGACGCGGGCTGGTCCTGGTGGCCGGCCCCGGCCAAGCTGAACCTGTTCCTGCACATCACCGGCCGCCGCGCCGACGGTTACCACGAGCTGCAGACCGTGTTCCGGCTGCTGGACTGGGGCGACCGCATCGGCCTGCGCCTGCGTGAAGACGGCCAGGTGCGCCGTGAGGGCGAGGGGCTGGCTGGCGTGGCCGAGGCCGATGATCTGGCGGTGCGTGCCGCGCGATTGCTCAAGGAAGTGGCAAATGTCGCGCAAGGTGCGGACATCATCGTTGAAAAGCATGTATCTGCCGGTGGTGGCTTCGGCGGCGGTTCGTCCGATGCCGCCACCGTGCTGGTGGTGCTGAACCGCCTGTGGCGGGCCGGTCTGGACGAGGACGCGCTGGCCGCGCTGGGCCTGCGCCTGGGTGCGGACGTGCCGGTGTTCGTGCGTGGGCGCAATGCCTGGGCCGAAGGGGTGGGCGAGCGCCTGCAGCCGATCGAGCTGGAACCGGCCTGGTATGTGGTGGTTGAACCGGGCGTTCATGTTCCCACCCCGGCCCTGTTCGCAGACCCGGATTTGACGCGCGACAGCCCAGTGGCGAAAATAGAGGACTTCGCTTCCGGAACCCTGGTCGGGAACGCGTTCGAACCGGTGCTGCGCCGCCGTGAGCCTGCCGTCGAGGCAGCGTTCGCAGCGTTGAGCGACATCGGCACGGCGCGGCTGACCGGTTCGGGAAGTGGTTGTTTCGTCGAGTTCGCATCGCAGTCTGCCGCAGAGCAGGGACGGTCGAAGTTGCCGAAGGAGTTGCGGGCAAGGGTGGCAGCGGGCGTTGCGCGTTCGCCACTGCTGGATGCACTCGAGCAACACTGATTTATCAATGCAGGGGCGTCGCCAAGAGGCCCAAGGCACCAGGTTTTGATCCTGGCATTCGTAGGTTCGAATCCTACCGCCCCTGCCAATAGCGGCTGTGTCCGCGCCTTCCAGCGCATCACCTGCGCGGGACGTGGAAACAACCGCGGTGTTGTCAGCAGCAAGGGTCCATCGGGTCCTTGCCGACTCCGGATCCCCGCCACTCGTCCCCGCCCGAGACAATCATGATGCAAGAGTCCCCGAACCTGCTGGTCTTTTCCGGCAACGCCAACAAACGTCTGGCGCAGAACATCTGCAAGGAACTGGGGGTTCGCCCGGGCAAGGCGCTGGTCTCGCACTTCTCCGATGGTGAAGTGCAGGTGGAAATCGAAGAGAACGTCCGCAAGCAGGACGTGTTCGTGATCCAGCCGACCTGCGCGCCGAGCGCGGAAAACCTGATGGAACTGCTGGTGCTGATCGACGCGCTCAAGCGCGCATCGGTGGCCAGCGTGACCGCCGTGGTGCCGTACTTCGGCTACTCGCGCCAGGATCGCCGCATGCGTTCCTCGCGCGTGCCGATCACCGCCAAGCTGGCGGCGAAGATGTTCAGCACCGCTGGCGCTGATCGCGTGCTGACCGTCGACCTGCACGCCGACCAGATCCAGGGCTTCTTCGATATTCCGGTGGACAACGTGTATGCGTCCCCGCTGCTGCTGGCCGACATCTGGCGCGCCTACGGCACCGAGAACCTGATCGTTGTGTCGCCGGACGTGGGCGGCGTGGTCCGCGCCCGTGCGGTCGCCAAGCGCCTGGATGACGCCGATCTGGCGATCATCGACAAGCGCCGCCCGCGCGCCAACGTCTCCACCGTGATGAACATCATCGGTGACGTCGAAGGCAAGACCTGCGTGATGGTCGATGACATCGTCGATACCGCCGGCACCCTGTGCGCCGCTGCCGCTGCCCTGAAGGCGCGCGGTGCGCTCAAGGTCGCCGCCTACTGCACCCACGCGGTGCTGTCGGGCCCGGCGGTGGACAACATCACCAATTCCCAGCTCGACGAGCTGGTGGTGACCGACACCATCCCGCTGAAGGACGCAGCGCGGGTGTGCAGCAAGATCCGCCAGCTGAGCGTGGCGGAAATGCTGGCCGAAACGATGCGCCGCATCGCCTTCGGCGAGTCGGTCAGCTCGCTGTACGTCGACTGAGTTTTTCGTCCCTGCCGGCAACGGCGGGGACATACCCCGGGTGCTTCTGGTCGCGGAAGCATCTTCAACCGCCACGCCGCAGGGCGAGGCAACAACCTGAGTAGTCGAAAATGTCGAAGACCCATGAAATCAAGGTCACCAAGCGTGAACTGCAGCGTAAGGGTGCGAGCCGCCGCCTGCGTCACGCCGGTGTGATCCCGGCCATCGTGTACGGCGGCAACGCCGAGCCGGTCGCCATCAGCCTGGACCACAACGAAATCTGGCTGGCCCAGCAGAACGAGTGGTTCTATGCCTCGATCCTGGACCTGAACCTGGACGGCCAGGTGCAGAAGGTCCTGCTGCGTGACATGCAGCGCCATCCGTACAAGCAGCTGATCATGCACCTGGACTTCCAGCGCGTGAACGAGAACGAAGCCCTGACCGCTTCGGTCCCGCTGCACTTCATCAACGAAGACACCTCGCCGGCCGGCAAGGCTGCCGACGTCGTGGTCACCCACGAACTGAAGGAAGTGACCATCACCTGCTTGCCGAAGGACCTGCCGGAGTCGATCGAAGTCGACCTGGGCGAGCTGAAGGCCGGTGACGTGGTGTACCTGTCCAACATCAAGCTGCCGAAGGGCGTGGAAATCCCGGCCCTGGCGCTGGGCAAGGACCACGACGACGCCATCGTCACCGCCAAGGCCGGCAAGGCCGACGCGGCTGACGAAGAAGCGGCTGCCGCCGAGTAATACCGCTACGGTGCCTGCCTCCGGGCAGGCACCGTATTGGAAGGAACCATGGCAGGACTGCGACTGATCGTCGGTCTGGGCAACCCCGGATCGGAACACGCCCGGACCCGGCACAATGCCGGGTTTCATTTCGTTGAGGCCCTGGCGGAAAAAGCCGGTGCGCGATGGAATGTGGACAGCAAGCTGTTCGGTGAGACCGCCAAGGTCGAGATCGCCGGGCAGACGGTGTGGCTGCTCAAGCCCGCCACCTTCATGAACCTCAGCGGCAAGTCGGTCACCGCCGCACAGCGGTTCTGGAAGATCGAGCCGGAAGAAACCCTGCTGGCCCACGACGAACTGGACCTGGCGCCCGGCGTGGCGCGGCTGAAGTTCGACGGTGGCCACGGTGGCCAGAACGGCCTGCGCGACACCATCCGCCTGCTCGGCCACGGCAAGTTCCATCGCCTGCGCGTGGGCATCGGCCATCCTGGCCACAAGGACCGCGTGGTGGGTTGGGTGCTTGGCCGCCCGTCGAAGGACGACGACGTGCTGATCGCGCGCGCCATCGATGATGCGATCGACGTGCTGCCGCTGGCGGTGCAGGGCGATTTCAGCGAAGCGATGAAGCGTCTGCACACCCCGAAATAACCGGTGGGTACCGACCGCTGGTCGGCAACGGGCATCAACCGGCCCCGGTAGTTGCCAACCTTGGTTGGCAGATGTTGAACACCGAGATGGATTGGCCAAGCAGCGCGCGCGCTGTTTCACCAATCACTTTCACCCCAGAGAGCTGTCACCCATGGGTATCAAATGCGGCATCGTCGGCCTGCCCAACGTCGGCAAGTCGACCCTGTTCAATGCGCTGACCAAGGCGGGTATCGCCGCGGCGAACTTCCCGTTCTGCACCATCGAGCCGAACGTCGGCATCGTGCCGGTGCCGGATCCGCGCCTGAACGAGCTGGCAGCGATCATCAACCCGCAGAAGGTCATCCCGACCGCGGTCGAGTTCGTCGACATCGCCGGCCTGGTGGCCGGTGCCGCCAGCGGTGAAGGCCTGGGCAACAAGTTCCTGGCGCACATCCGCGAAGTCGATGCGATCACCCACGTGGTGCGCTGCTTCGAGAACGCCGACGTCATCCACGTCAACAACAAGGTCGACCCGATCTCGGACATCGAAACCATCGATACCGAACTGGCGCTGGCCGACCTGGACAGCGTCGAGAAGGCGCTGAACCGTGCCGAGCGCGCGGCCAAGGGCGGTGACAAGGATGCAGCAGCGCGCAAGCCGGTGCTGGCCAAGCTGCAGGCGGCGCTGTCCGACGGCAAGTCCGGCCGTTCGGTGGGCCTGGACGAGGAAGAGAAGGCGCTGGTGCGCGATCTGTTCCTGCTGACCCTGAAGCCGGTGATGTACATCGCCAACGTGCTGGAAGACGGTTTCGACAACAACCCGCACCTGGAAGCCGTGCGCGCGCATGCCGCCGCTGAAGGCGCACAGGTGGTGCCGGTGTCGGCCGCGATCGAAGAAGAGCTGTCCCAGCTCGACGACGAAGACCGCGATACCTTCCTCGCCGACCTCGGCCTGAGCGAGCCGGGCCTGAACCGCGTGATCAACGCGGCCTACAGCCTGCTCGGCCTGCAGACCTACTTCACCGCTGGCGTGAAGGAAGTCCGCGCGTGGACCGTGCGCAAGGGCGCCACCGCCCCGCAGGCTGCCGCGGTCATCCACACCGACTTCGAGAAGGGCTTCATCCGCGCCGAAACCATCGCGTATGACGACTTCATCAAGTACAAGGGCGAAGCCGGCGCCAAGGAAGCCGGTCGCCTGCGCCTGGAAGGCAAGGAATACCGGGTGCAGGAAGGCGACATCCTGCACTTCCGCTTCAACGTCTGATCCAGCAGCAGCGGATCGACCCCGGATGCCCCGCCTTGTGCGGGGCGTTCGCGTTTCTGGTGATGGACAAAAAAGCACCAGGCTGCGAAACGCTTGCGGTGCGACGTTTGCCGGCACTTGTCCACAGCAAACTCCCATCGCTTTCCACGCCGGATGTGGAAAACCGTGGGGGCGGATCCCTTTCCACGGGAAAGGGCTCCGACCCCGATCAGTGCAGTCGGACCGTGGACAGAATTTCACCACGCTTCGAAACGCCTGCGCTGCAATGCTCGCGCCCACTTGTCCACACCAAGTTCCCATCGCTCTCCACGTCCGGTGTGGAAAACAATCGAAGGACATGGACAAAAAATCACCACGTCCGGAAACGCCCGCACTGCAAGCCTCGCGGCCACTTGTCCACACCAAGTTCCCATCGCTTTCCACGCGCGGTGTGGAAAACCCACATGCCATGGCAGCCATCAATTTCGGATTCATTGCATGTAGCACTGGAAGGTGTTGCTTCAGACTGCCCGCTGACCCTTCCACTCATACGGGCGCGCGATGTCATGCCTGCGCGCCATCCGGAGAATCTCCATGGCACCCCGAGCGTACTGGTGGGTAGTTGCGATCCTTCTCGTCGGCCTCCTTCTGGCTTATGGATATCGATCCATGGTCGCGCGATCCGAGAAGGTCGGAGGAGGCGCGGCAGCACCGGAGTGCAGTGAGGTCATCATGCTGAGTGCAATGCGCAAATGGCTGCGGCCCGAAGCGGACTTCAGCGATAGCCAGGGCATCTACCTGGACGCCGTCGATGCTGCAGATGAGGAAGCACTGATCGCCTACGCAGCATTGGCGCGCATCTGCCCTGGGTCATCTGGGCGAGGCGCCAACGAGGAAAGAGCCTTTGCCGAACGGCTCGCCCGGATCGCATCCAGTTTCATCCTGGAGGGCATGCTTGAGCCTGGCAGCTATGTGCTGGCCGAGGCCGCAGGTGGCTCCGGCGGCGGCGAAGTGATCACGGTGTCATCGGAGCATCTTTTGCTGCTGCGAAGCATGAACACCCGGGTGCTGGGGCGGGCGGTGATGCTCATGGACAGCAAGCGCCCGTACGGGGATATGTCGCACTTCTACATCGACCTGGCCCGCGCGCTGGGGGAGCCGGTTCCGCTGGATGCAAGCGGCAGAGTATCGTTCCTGCCGGAGGTCATCGCCCGGTATGACGAGTTGCATGGGCAGATGCTGGGCGTGGTGCGCGTTTTCTGGCGCTTTGCAGAGCCGGCGCAGTCGGGGCTTGAGGCGACTCCGTAAAAAAAGACGGAGGCTTGCGCCTCCGTCCTTCCTGCATCCAGTACAACAGCCCGCGCTTACAGCGCGCTGCCACCGAACTTGTGGGTGTACTGCAGGTTGATGGTGCGGCCGACGCTGTCGAACCAGGACACGTCGTAGTACGGATACGCGGTGTACGTGGCGTCCTTCGGCGGCATCTTGTTGAACACGTTGACCACCGACAGCGACAGGCGCGAGTGGTCGTCGAAGCGGTACTGCAGCGACGCGTTGTAGCGGTAGGTTGCCTTGATGTACGGGCTGTCACCGCTGTCCCAGTCGAAGGTCTGGCCGTAGCTGTCATAGGTTGGCAGCTTGCCAAGTCGTGAACCGTAGACTGTCGCCGACCACGCAGCCTTCTCCCAGGTCACGCTCAGGCTGGTTTTGGTGCGTGGAATATCGAAACCGCTGTTGACCGCGAACTGATCTTCGACGGGGTCGCCGGGGTAGCGCTGGAAGTCGTGCTTCTTCACCCAGGTGTGGGTGCCGTTGAGGATGAAGTCGCCGATACCGGTCTGCAGGCGGTAACGCAAGCCGATGTCGATGCCGGAGGTGGATTCGCGGGCGACGTTGATCGGGGCGACACGCACGCCGTACAGGCGGCCATCACTGGTGCGGGTAACGCGGTCGAGCGCGTCCACGCAGGTCGGTGAATTGATGTCGGCACTGCCGAGGCGGCAGTTCGCTTCACTGGCCAGGATCGTGCGCGCGTCCATGTCCTGCACCTGCTTGCGCATGTCGATGTCGAACCAGTCCACCGACAGATCCAGGCCGATTGCCGGCGACCAGACGAAGCCGGCACTCCACGAGGTGCTGGTTTCCGGGTCGAGCTGGCGATTGCCGGTGCGGCTGCGGATGATGCTGACGTCTTCGTCGCATTCGGTGCCATTGACGCGACAGTCGTACAGATCCACTACGTCAGTCTCGTCGTTGCCCGGGCCGGCGAACACGTAGTGCAGGTCCGGTGCGCGGAACGCGGTGCCATACGAACCGCGGACCAGAAGCGTGTCGATCGGGCGCCATTCCATGCCGCCGCTCCAGGTTACCTTGCCGATGGTGTGGCCGGAATAACGGTACTGGTCGTAGCGGCCTGCCACGCTCAGGTTGACCGTCTCGTGCAGGGGCATGCGCAGTTCGGCCGCTGTGGCCCAGCGGTTGCGCGAACCGTTGCCGTCCGAATCCTTCCAGCTGTAGTAGTAGTACTGGGTCGCCAGCGGATCGGGATTGAGCGAGTATGCCTGCTGGCCCACTTCCACGGTCGCGGCGAAGCCGGCATCCCCCCCGGCAGGCCGAACAGCGCGGAATTGGTCAGCGTTAACGCAGCCGTTTCGGTGCGCGACTTCGGGGTGTAGGTGGTGCGCGCTGCGATCGAATCGTACTCGGCGCGGGTCAGCGGCCGGTACAGGCGTGACGGGTCGGCATTGAAAATCGGGAATACGTTGCCTTCGTCATCGGTGTAATCGCCCAACTGCGGGCCCAGGAACAGGTCATTGGCCTTAGCGGCGATAATCTTCGCCCAGCTGATCCGCGACTGGTACTGCGAATGGCTCAGCGCGGCCTCGTAGTCCCAGTTGCCGGTCAGATTGCCCTTGAAGCCAGTGGTCACGCTGAAGGTCTTCTGCGTGCTGCGCACCATGCCGTTGCGCAGGCCGCCCATTTCCTCCGGCGAAAACTGGCGGTTCCAGGATTCGATCTGTTGATCGGCCTCCGTGCTGGCAATGTTTCTGAAATAGCCCGCTTCATTGCCGTCTGAGCTCATGTAGCCCCAGGACGTCACATCGCGCATCAGCGACATCGTGTGATAACCCAGCTGCACGTCGGCGAACCACTGCTGGCCGTTGTTGAAGTCGTAGCTCAGCGAGGCGTAGCCATTGGCGCCGCGGCGCTTGCTGAGGATGGTGCCGTAGCCGATTGACGTATCGCTGCCACAGTACCAGCCGGAGCGCGGCCGGTAGGCATGGTAAGTACTGCCCTGGTTCTGTCCGGCCAGCGCTTCGCAGGTCGCTGCGCCTGGGTCCAGGTAGGCGTCGTTGTAGTCCGTGCGCAGATAGGCGCGACGAGCGGCACGCGTACGTTCAGTCGGTGCGTCCTGGGTCGAATCCTGGATGTCGCGCTCGTACGCCCACAGCGGGGTCTGCGACTGCAGTTCAACGCTGTATACGGCGTTGAAGTTGCCACGGCTGAAGCCACTGGCCAGGCTCATGTCGAACGACTCGCCACCGCCTTCGCTGGTGGTGCCCATGCGCATGTCGACGGTGGTGCCGTCGGCCTTCTTCTTCAGGATGAAGTTGACCACGCCGGCGATCGCGTCCGAACCGTAGATGGCCGAGGCACTGCCGGTCAGCACTTCGATGCGCTCGATCATGCCCAGCGGAATGTTGGAGACATCGGTGAAGTTGCTGCGGCCCTTGAACGGCATCGGGAAGTCGGCGATGCGGCGGCCATTGACCAGCACCAGCGTGTGATTCGGGCCCAGCCCGCGCAGGTCCACCTGCTGGGCGCCCGGCGAGAAGTCGGCGCCGCTGGACGACTGCTGGCTCTGCGTCTCACCGCCGTTCTGGGTCATCGAGCGCAGCACGTCGGGCACGCTGGTGAAGCCGCTGGAGCGGATCTGCTCGGCGCTGATCACCGTGATCGGGGCGGGGCCTTCCACCTGGGCGCGCGGAATGCGCGAGCCGGTGACCTGCACCGCATCCAGTTGTTGAACCGAAGAGGAGGCCGGTGCCTGGGCCGCCGCGGAAGCAGCCACGCCCATCAACGCCAGCTGGATCGACCACGCCATCGCCTTTCTACGCATGAGGAATTCTCGGAAATGAAGCCGGCCCGCAGAGGAGGGGCCCTGTCCCCCATTCAGATTTCCGGAATGGGCGCGCGCATTTAACGCCTTTTTTATGCCCTTGACTACTGGGTCCCTATCTGGCAAAGAGTGAAAACGCTTGCAAGTCGATTTTGTTCAGGGAGATCAAGATGCGACGCCTCCATTGCACCCTGCGTGCCCCCTTCGCCTGGCTGGCGCTGCTGGTGTTGGCCGTGCCGTTGGCCGCCCCTGCGCAGGACCTGCAGGGCCCGGGCTTCGCCTACTACGAAGCCGGGGATCTCGACGCACCCCGGCCCGGCCCGCGCGCGCCGGCCATGATGCTGATGGGCGGTGGCGAATGGGTGCCGGAGGCCTTTCACTGGTGGCTGAAGCAGGCCGGTAACGGCCGCGTGCTGATCCTGCGCGCTTCTGGCAGTGATGAGCTGCAGGACCGCCTGTATCGCGAGATTGGCGGGACCACCGCAGTGCAGACGCTGGTCTTCGACAGCCGCCGCGGCGCCGACGATCCGGCCGTGTTGCGCGTGGTGGCTGCGGCCGATGCCATCTTCATTGCCGGTGGTGACCAGTCGCGCTACATCCGCTTCTGGAAGGGCACCGCGCTCAACCGCGCGCTCAATGCCCATGTGCGCGCCGGCAAGCCGATTGCCGGTACCAGCGCCGGGCTGGCCATCCTCGGTGGCTATGCCTACGGCGCGATGGACGGCGGCAGCATCACCTCCGCCGGTGCGCTGGCCGACCCGATGGGCAGTGCGGTGACCATGGACAGTGGCTTCCTGCAGATGCCCTACCTGCAGCGCGTGGTCACCGACACCCACTTCGACAAGCGCGATCGGCTCGGCCGCCTGATCGTGTTCGTGGCGCGCGCCGCGCAGGACAGTGGCGACCCCGACATCGTCGGCATCGGCGTCGACGAGGACACCGCCCTGTGCGTGGAGCCCGATGGCCAGGCACAGGTCTACAGCGCCGACGGCGAAGGCAAGGTCTGGGTGGTCAGCCCCGGGCGTGATGCGGACCGCATGGTCGAAGGTGAGCCGCTGCGCTTCCACGCGGTGCCGGTAACGGTGGTCGCCAGCGGCAGCCGCATGCGCCTGGACGATTTCCAGGCCGAGGCCGATTACCAGGCGATGGCCGACGTCAGCGACGGCGAGATTGAGTTCACGCTTCGGTAGTGCCGGCCGCTGGCCGGCAACCCGCCTTCCCTGATGCGCCCCTTGCCGGCCAGCGGCCGGCACTACCCCGCAATCCATTCCCTCGTTCTGCTGGAGACGTACCCGATGAAACTGCGCCTGGCGCTGTCCGCACTGTTGTCCCTGCCCATGCTTGCCCAGGCCGCACCGGCGGCTTCACCGCTGCTGGTCATCCACGGCGGCGCCGGCGTCGAGCGCAAGGACCTGTCGCCGGCCGAGGAAAAGGCCGCACGTGACGCGCTGCGGGCGGCCCTGTTGAAGGGGCATGCGGAGCTGGCGGCGGGTCGCCCCGCGTTGGCTGCAGTCACCGCTGCGATCACCGTCCTGGAGGACGATCCCACCTTCAACGCCGGCAAGGGCGCGGTGTTCACCCATGACGGCCACAACGAGCTGGATGCCGCAGTGATGGACGGGGCCACCCAGGCGGCGGGCGCGGTGGCCGGCGTGCAGCGGGTGCGCAACCCGATCCTGCTGGCGCAGACCGTGATGCAGAAATCCAGGCACGTGATGATGGTGGGGCAGGGCGCCGAAGCCTTCGCGGTCGAGCAGGGGATGTCTCTGGTCGATCCCTCCTACTTCCGTACGGAGAAGCGTTGGCAGCAGCTGCAGCGTGCACTGAAGGAAGAGGCCAGTGGCCAGGCGCATGCCGACCTGGAGACTGCAAAGCACTTCGGGACCGTCGGTGCGGTCGCATTGGATGCGCAGGGGCACCTGGCCGCCGGTACCTCCACTGGTGGCATGACCAACAAGCGCTATGGCCGGGTGGGTGACTCGCCGATCATCGGTGCAGGCACCTGGGCCGATGCGCGCTGTGCGGTGTCCGGCACCGGCTGGGGCGAGTACTACATCCGCACCGCGGCCGCGCACGAGATCTGCGCACGCATGCGCTACCAGGGGCAGACGCCGGAACAGGCCGGCAAGGGTGTGATCAACGAGACGATTCCGCAGATGGGGGGGGACGGCGGTGCGATCGTGCTCGCTGCAGACGGAAAAATGGCCACGCCATTCAACACCCAGGGCATGTATCGGGGCTGGATCGGCGGCGACGGCGTCCCTCATGTCGCAATTTTCGCCAACGAGACCCTTGCGGTCCCGGGGCAATAACCTTGCGTATCAATGGGTTTGCGACAGCGTGTGAAAAAAGTGGAAAAAAGCGTTGACAGCCCCCCGTCCCATCAGCAGAATAAGCGGCTCACCACCACACACCGCAACGCTTCGGCGGCAACGGAATGGGGTGGTAAGGAGGGATACCCAAGCGGCCAACGGGGGCAGACTGTAAATCTGCTGGCTTACGCCTTCGGTGGTTCGAATCCACCTCCCTCCACCAGTTTCACGTTGTGACATTCCCGGCGCGGGAGTAGTTCAATGGTAGAACCTCAGCCTTCCAAGCTGATGGTGCGGGTTCGATTCCCGTCTCCCGCTCCATTGAATGAACTTTGAATATTATCGAGTTCATGTCATAATGCAAAACTCGGCTCACGTAGCTCAGTCGGTAGAGCACTTCCTTGGTAAGGAAGAGGTCGAAGGTTCGATTCCTTTCGTGAGCACCATCTTAAGCATCACCTCTCAGACGAATTCGAGATAAGCAGCCATGGCCAAGGGTAAGTTCGAGCGCACCAAGCCGCACGTCAATGTCGGCACCATCGGTCACGTCGACCACGGCAAGACCACGCTGACCGCCGCACTGACCAAGATCGGTGCCGAGCGCTTCGGTGGCGAGTTCAAGGACTACTCCTCGATCGACGCCGCGCCGGAAGAAAAGGCGCGTGGTATCACGATCTCGACCGCGCACGTCGAATACGAATCCCCGATCCGTCACTACGCCCACGTTGACTGCCCGGGCCACGCTGACTACGTCAAGAACATGATCACCGGTGCCGCCCAGATGGATGGCGCGATCCTGGTGTGCTCGGCCGCTGACGGCCCGATGCCGCAGACCCGCGAGCACATCCTGCTGTCGCGTCAGGTCGGCGTGCCGTACATCGTCGTGTTCCTGAACAAGGCCGACATGGTTGACGACGCAGAGCTGCTCGAGCTGGTCGAGATGGAAGTGCGTGAACTGCTGAGCAAGTACGAGTTCCCGGGCGACGACACCCCGATCATCGCCGGTTCGGCCCGCCTGGCGCTGGAAGGCGACCAGAGCGACATCGGCGTGCCGGCCATCCTGAAGCTGGTCGATGCCCTGGACAGCTGGATTCCGGAGCCGGAGCGCGCGATCGACAAGCCGTTCCTGATGCCGGTGGAAGACGTGTTCTCGATCTCGGGCCGCGGCACCGTGGTGACTGGCCGTATCGAGCGTGGCGTGATCAAGGTCGGCGACGAAATCGAAATCGTCGGCATCCGTCCGGTGCAGAAGACCACCGTGACCGGCGTTGAAATGTTCCGCAAGCTGCTGGACCAGGGTCAGGCAGGCGACAACGCTGGCCTGCTGCTGCGCGGCACCAAGCGTGACGACGTCGAGCGTGGCCAGGTCCTGGCCAAGCCGGGCACGATCAAGCCGCACACCAAGTTCGAAGGCGAAGTCTACGTCCTGTCGAAGGACGAGGGCGGCCGTCACACCCCGTTCTTCAATGGCTACCGTCCGCAGTTCTACTTCCGCACCACCGACATCACCGGCGCAGCTGCTCTGCCGGAAGGCGTCGAAATGGTGATGCCGGGTGACAACGTCAAGATGGTCGTCACCCTGATCAACCCGGTGGCAATGGACGAAGGCCTGCGCTTCGCCATCCGCGAAGGCGGTCGTACCGTCGGCGCCGGCGTGGTCTCGAAGATCATCGAGTAAGCCTGCAGTGCCGGTGGTTGCATAGCGCCGCCGGTTACGCGAATGGCGGGCCGGGAACCTCGGTCCGCCTTCGCCGTCTAAGGGAAGGCAAGTTTCAACACGTACGCCAGTAGCTCAATTGGCAGAGCAGCGGTCTCCAAAACCGCAGGTTGGGGGTTCGAGTCCCTCCTGGCGTGCCATCTGCCCACCTTATCCAGCGGCCTGGGCCGCTAAAGCAGACACAGCCGGATGAATAGCAAGATCGAACACTCCAAGGACAACTCCGCCAACGGCGGGGATATCGTCAAGTACGTCGCCGCATCGCTGCTGGTGCTGGCCGGTCTGTTCGTCTGGTTCTGGTTCTCCGCCGACTCCGGTCGCGCCACCCAGCTGGGTGCGTGGGCGGGTCAGCTGCGTGCGTTGGCGGTTGTGGTCGGTCTGGTTGGCGGTATCGGCGTGTTCATGCTGACCGGCAAGGGGCGCGACACCCGCGAATTCCTCTCCGAGTCGCGCTTCGAACTGCGCAAGGTGGTCTGGCCGACGCGCCAGGAAGCCATCCGCATGACCTGGGTCGTGATGGTGGTGGTGACCATTCTCAGTCTGTTGCTGGGTGGGTTCGATTACGTCATTCAGTGGCTGGTTCAGTTGTTCCTGAGCCGCTAAGGAGAATTGCATGAAGCGTTGGTACGTCGTTCACGCCTATTCGGGCTTCGAGAAGTCGGTGGCGCAGGCTCTGCGCGATCGCATCGTCCGTGACGGCATGGAAGAGCGCTTCGGCGATGTCCTGGTCCCGACCGAAGAAGTGGTCGAGATGCGCGCTGGCCAGAAGCGCCGCTCCGAGCGCAAGTTCTTCCCGGGTTACGTGCTGGTCCAGATCGAGACCCACGAAGAAGCCGGTATTCCGCGCATCGACAACGAAAGCTGGCACCTGGTCAAGGAAACCCCGCGCGTGATGGGCTTCATCGGCGGCACCGCCGACCGTCCGCTGCCGATCGCCGATTCCGAGGCCGAAGCCATCCTGAATCGCGTTCAGGAAGGTGTCGAGAAGCCGCGTCCGAAGGTGCTGTTCGAGCCGGGCCAGATGGTCCGCGTTACCGACGGCCCGTTCAACGATTTCAATGGCGTCGTCGAAGAAGTCAACTACGAGAAGAGCCGTCTGCGCGTCTCGGTGCTGATCTTCGGTCGTGCCACTCCGGTCGAACTCGAGTTCGGCCAGGTCGAAAAGGCTGTCTGACCTGTCGGTAGAGTCGAGCTTGCTCGACTTTGCTGATCAGTCGAGCAAGCTCGACTCTACGGAACCAGGAGCCGGGCCTTGCCCGGTTTCGTCCGTTTACGTGCCGCTTCAGGCATGTGAAGAAAAAACCTGATATAGTGCGCGGCTCCCCGCTGGGAAGCCAGCAGGACGAGGCCGCCGCAAGGTGGCCTTCAGCATGATTTCAAAACGCGATGCCGGGACGCGTGATTCCCGGTCCGATGGGGAGCCTGTTGTCGAAAGGCGCTAGCACCCGGAGAGTACTCACATGGCAAAGAAAGTTGTCGGTTACATCAAGCTGCAGGTGAAGGCCGGTCAGGCCAACCCCTCGCCGCCGGTCGGTCCTGCGCTGGGTCAGCGCGGTCTGAACATCATGGAATTCTGCAAGGCGTTCAACGCTGCCACGCAGAAGCTCGAGCCGGGTCTGCCGGTTCCGGTGATCATCACGGCCTACTCGGACCGTACGTTCACCTTCATCACCAAGAGCACCCCGGCCACCACCCTGCTGAAGAAGGCCGCTGGCATCTCGTCGGGCTCCAAGCGCCCGAACACCGAGAAGGTCGGCAAGGTCACCCGTAAGCAGCTGGAAGAGATCGCCAAGGCGAAGGAACCGGATCTGACTGCCGCCGACCTGGACGCCGCCGTGCGTACCATCGCTGGCTCTGCCCGTTCCATGGGCCTCGTGGTGGAGGGTTAATAAGATGGCACAGACCAAGCGTGAGAAGGCCATCAAGGCCGCCGTCGTTCCGGGCAAGGCATACGCCTTCGAGGACGCGATCAACATCCTGAAGAACGCCACCAAGGCCAAGTTCGTCGAGTCGATCGACGTCGCTGTGCGCCTGGGCGTCGATGCGAAGAAGTCCGACCAGCAGGTCCGTGGCTCCACCGTGCTGCCGGCCGGTACCGGCAAGTCGGTCCGCGTCGCCGTGTTCGCTCCGGCCGGTGCCAAGGCTGACGAAGCCCTGGCCGCTGGCGCCGAAGCCGTCGGTATGGATGATCTGGCCGAGAAGATGCAGGCCGGCGATCTGAACTACGACGTCGTCATCGCGACCCCGGACGCCATGCGCGTCGTTGGTAAGCTGGGCACCGTGCTGGGCCCGCGCGGCCTGATGCCGAACCCGAAGGTCGGCACCGTTTCCCCGAACCCGGGTGAAGCCGTGAAGAACGCCAAGTCGGGTCAGGTCCGTTACCGCACCGACAAGGCCGGCATCATCCACTGCACCATCGGCAAGGCCGACTTCGCCGAAGACGCGCTGAAGTCGAACCTGACCGCGCTGCTGCTGGACCTGATCAAGGCCAAGCCGGCCACCTCGAAGGGCACCTACCTGCAGAAGGTTTCGGTCAGCTCGACGATGGGCCCGGGCGTCACCGTCGACCAGTCGTCGCTGACCCTGAAGTAATTGTTTCAAGCGGTCACGGTACCTTCGGTGCCGTGACCGTGACATTTGAAGGCATCGCTGGCCGTACATCGCCCGCGGTAGCCGTCAAAGACCGCAGGCGCGGTCGTGGCAATACCGGCGACGGGCACGGAAGCTCGATCTGGCAAGGAGTCGCCGCCGGAGCAGTCATGAGCGCTTAATCGATTCCCCGGAATCACCCTGCGTAGATGGTGCCCTTCTGGAGTTTTTCTGGTTCACGCACGTCTGGGTTTCCCAGGTTGGCCCACTCCAGGTCTAGAACGGCCCACCCCCGGAACATCATCCCGATGTTCCCGGCGTCCAGGACGGATGCCGCACAGGACCGCACACGGCAGGAGCCGTAAGCGGAGTTCAATAGGAGGAGTGCAATGGCTCTCAATCTGTCCCAGAAGCAAGAAGTAGTCGCCGAGCTGGCAGACGTCGCCGCCAAGGCCCACTCCTTGATCGCAGCCGAATACGCTGGCACCACGGTCGCCCAGATGACCGCGATGCGCAAGCAGGCTCGTGAAACCGGTGTTTTCTTGAAGGTTGTCAAGAACACCCTGGCTTCGCGCGCCGTTGAAGGCACCGAGTTCGCAGTCGCCCAGGACCAGATGGTTGGTCCGCTGCTGTACGCGTTCTCGCTCGAGGAGCCCGGCGCTGCCGGTCGCCTGATCAAGGAAGCCGCCAAGGGCAACGACAAGCTGAAGGCTAAGGTCGTCGCCATCGGTGGCGAAGTGTTCCCGGCAAGCCACGTCGAAGTGCTGGCCTCGCTGCCGACCCGCGACCAGGCCCTGGCCATGCTGGCCCGCGTCCTGACCGAGCCGGTCACGATGTTTGCCCGCGCCATCAAGGCCGTTGGCGAGAAGCAGGGTGGTGGCGACGTCGCCGCCGACGCTGCCGAGCCGGCCGCCGAGACCGCCTGAGTTTCGACTTACCGTGGTTCCTGACGGAACCTCAACCCAGAAAATCATCCAAAGGTATTAATCATGTCCCTTACCAACGAACAGATCGTCGACGCCATCGCCGAGAAGTCCCTGATGGAAGTGATGGAGCTGGTCAAGGCCATCGAAGAGAAGTTCGGCGTCTCCGCCGCTGCTCCGGTTGCCGTGGCTGCTGCCGCTGGCCCGGCCGCTGCTGTTGAAGAGCAGACCGAGTTCACCGTCACCCTGAAGTCGGCCGGCGACAAGAAGGTCGAAGTCATCAAGGCCGTCCGCGCCATCACCGGCCTGGGCCTGAAGGAAGCGAAGGACCTGGCCGAAGCCGGTGGCGTCCTGAAGGAAGGCGCTTCGAAGGACGACGCCGAGAAGATGAAGAAGGACCTGGAAGCTGCTGGCGCGACTGTCGAAGTCAAGTAAGCAGTTACCTTGCATCGTCACCGATTCACGGCGATGCAGCCAAGGCTGGGGGCGTAAGCCCCCGGCCTTTGGTCGTTGTTGCAGTACCGGTAGGGTCGACTGTTGGTCGACTGTTTCAAAAGCAGAAAAAGCCCAACACGGGCTGCGGTCAGACCCCGGCAGGCCAGCGCAGAGCGCGGCAGCGGGGGAGTGGATGCAGACGAGTTGGCAGTTGGAAGTAGCGGGAGAAGGCGTGCTGGTGCCGGCAATACCAGCGACTTCCAACTGACAATTTCAAGTTCCCTTCGGATCGTGGGCGCACGATCCGCACAACAAGGTGGAAGACCTCATGACGTCCTATTCGTTCACCGAAAAAAAGCGTATCCGCAAGGATTTCGGCAAGCAGCGCTCGATTCTCGAAGTGCCGTTCCTGCTCGCCATCCAGGTGGATTCCTATCGTGAATTCCTGCAGGAAAACGTCGATCCGGCCAAGCGCACGGACCACGGCCTGCACGCTGCGCTGAAGTCGGTCTTCCCGATCGCCAGCTACAGCGGCAACGCTGCCCTGGAATACGTCGGCTACAAGCTGGGCGAACCGGTCTTCGACGAGCGTGAGTGCCGCCAGCGTGGCATGAGCTACGGCGCGCCGCTGCGCGTGACCGTGCGCCTGGTGATCTACGACCGTGAGTCGTCGACCAAGGCCATCAAGTACGTGAAGGAGCAGGAGGTCTATCTGGGCGAAATCCCGCTGATGACCGAGAACGGCACCTTCATCGTCAACGGCACCGAGCGCGTCATCGTCTCGCAGCTGCACCGTTCGCCGGGCGTGTTCTTCGACCACGACCGTGGCAAGACCCACAGCTCGGGCAAGCTGCTGTACAGCGCCCGCATCATTCCTTACCGCGGCTCCTGGCTGGACTTCGAGTTCGACCCGAAGGATGCGCTGTTCACCCGTATCGACCGTCGCCGCAAGCTGCCGGTGTCGATCCTGCTGCGCGCGCTCGGCTACAGCAACGAAGAGATGCTGGCCGAGTTCTTCGAGATCAACACCTTCCACATCAACCCGGATGAAGGCGTCCAGCTGGAGCTGGTGCCGGAGCGCCTGCGTGGCGAAACCCTGGGCTTCGACCTCGCCGACGGCGACAAGGTCATCGTGGAAGCCGGCAAGCGCATCACCGCGCGCCACATCAAGCAGCTGGAAGCCTCGGGCATCGCCGCCCTGGCCGTGCCGGACGACTACATCGTCGGCCGCATCCTGTCGCACGACGTGGTCGATGCTTCGACCGGCGAACTGCTGGCCCAGGCCAATGACGAGATCACCGACGAGCAGCTGCAGGCCTTCCGCAAGGCCGGTGTGGATGCCGTGGGCACCCTGTGGGTGAACGATCTGGATCGTGGCCCGTACCTGTCCAACACCCTGCGCATCGACCCGACCAAGACCCAGCTGGAAGCCCTGGTCGAGATCTACCGCATGATGCGTCCGGGCGAGCCGCCGACCAAGGATGCCGCGCAGAACCTGTTCCACAACCTGTTCTTCACCTTCGAGCGCTACGACCTGTCCGCGGTCGGCCGCATGAAGTTCAACCGTCGCGTGGGCCGCAAGGAAACCACCGGCGAAGCCGTGCTGTACGACCGCAAGTACTACGGTGAGCGCAACGACGAAGAGTCCAAGCGCCTGGTTGCCGCCCATGGCGACAGCTCCGACATCCTGGACGTGATCAAGGTCCTGACCGAGATCCGCAACGGTCGCGGCGTGGTCGATGACATCGATCACCTGGGCAACCGTCGCGTGCGTTCGGTCGGCGAAATGGCCGAGAACGTGTTCCGCGTGGGCCTGGTCCGCGTCGAGCGCGCGGTCAAGGAGCGCCTGTCGATGGCCGAGTCGGAAGGCCTGACCCCGCAGGAGCTGATCAACGCCAAGCCGGTTGCCGCTGCCATCAAGGAGTTCTTCGGCTCCTCGCAGCTGTCGCAGTTCATGGACCAGAACAACCCGCTGTCGGAAGTGACCCACAAGCGTCGCGTCTCGGCCCTGGGCCCGGGCGGCCTGACCCGTGAGCGCGCCGGCTTCGAAGTGCGCGACGTGCACCCGACCCATTACGGCCGCGTCTGCACCATCGAAACCCCGGAAGGCCCGAACATCGGCCTGATCAACTCGCTGGCCGTGTACGCCCGCACCAACCAGTACGGTTTCCTCGAGACCCCGTACCGCAAGGTCGTGGACGGCAAGGTCTATGACGAAGTCGAGTTCCTGTCGGCCATCGAAGAAAACGAATACGTCATTGCGCAGGCCAACGCCCTGACCAATGCCGACAGCGTGCTGACCGAGCAGTTCGTTCCGTGCCGCTTCCAGGGCGAGTCGCTGCTGAAGCCGCCGGCGGAAGTCCACTTCATGGACGTCTCGCCGATGCAGACCGTGTCGATCGCGGCCGCGCTGGTTCCGTTCCTGGAGCACGATGACGCCAACCGCGCACTGATGGGCGCCAACATGCAGCGTCAGGCTGTGCCGACCCTGCGTGCGCAGAAGCCGCTGGTCGGTACCGGCATCGAGCGCGCCGTGGCGCGTGACTCCGGTGTGACCGTGAACGCCCGTCGTGGTGGCGAGATCGTGCAGATCGACGCGGCCCGCATCGTGGTCAAGGTCAACGAGGAAGAGATCGTTGGCGCCACCGACGCAGGCGTGGACATCTACAACCTGGTCAAGTACACCCGTTCGAACCAGAACACCTGCATCAACCAGCGTCCGCTGGTCCAGGTGGGTGACGTCATCGCCCGCGGCGACGTGCTGGCCGACGGTCCGTCCACCGACATCGGCGAACTGGCCCTGGGCCAGAACATGCTGATCGCGTTCATGCCGTGGAACGGCTACAACTTCGAAGACTCCATCCTGCTCTCCGAGCGCGTGGTGGAAGAGGATCGCTACACCACGATCCACATCGAAGAGCTGACCTGCGTCGCGCGTGACACCAAGCTGGGGCCGGAGGAAATCTCGGCCGACATCCCGAACGTCTCCGAGCAGGCGCTGAACCGCCTGGACGAGAGCGGCGTGGTGTACATCGGTGCGGAAGTCCGCGCCGGCGACATCATGGTCGGCAAGGTCACCCCGAAGGGCGAAAGCCAGCTGACCCCGGAAGAAAAGCTGCTGCGCGCGATCTTCGGCGAGAAGGCTTCGGACGTGAAGGACAGCTCGCTGCGCGTTCCGCCGGGCATGGACGGCACCGTCATCGACGTGCAGGTCTTCACCCGCGACGGCATCGAGAAGGACAAGCGCGCTCGCCAGATCGAAGAGTCTGAAATCAAGCGCGTCAAGAAGGACTTCGACGACCAGTTCCGCATCCTGGAAGCCGCCATCTACATGCGTCTGCGTTCGCAGATCGTGGGCAAGGTGGTCAACGGTGGCGCTGGCCTGAAGAAGGGCGACGTCATCAGCGACGCGTTCCTGGACGGCCTGAAGAAGGCTGACTGGTTCGCCCTGCGCATGAAGGACGAGGACGCTTCGGAAGCCATCGAGCGCGCCCAGAAGCAGATCCAGGCGCACGAGAAGGAATTCGAGCGTCGCTTCGCCGACAAGCGCGGCAAGATCACCGCCGGTGATGACCTCGCCCCGGGCGTGCTGAAGATGGTCAAGGTGTTCCTGGCCGTGAAGCGCCGCATCCAGCCGGGCGACAAGATGGCAGGCCGCCACGGCAACAAGGGTGTGGTCTCCAACGTGGTGCCGGTCGAGGACATGCCGTACATGGCCTCGGGCGAAACCGTGGACATCGTGCTGAACCCGCTGGGCGTGCCGTCGCGTATGAACATCGGCCAGATCCTGGAAGTGCATCTGGGCTGGGCTGCCAAGGGCCTGGGCCGCAAGATCCAGGCGATGATGGAAGCCCAGGCGGCGGTTGCCGACCTGCGCAAGTTCCTGGACGACATCTACAACCACGACGACACCAACGTGGCCAACCGTGTCGACCTGTCGCAGTTCAGCGACGAGGAACTGCTGCGTCTGGCCCGTAACCTCACCGACGGCGTGCCGATGGCCACCCCGGTGTTCGACGGCGCCACCGAAGCGGAAATCAAGCGCATGCTGGAACTGGCCGACCTGCCGAGCAGTGGCCAGACCCAGCTGTACGACGGCCGCACCGGTGAAGCGTTCGATCGCCACACCACCGTGGGTTACATGCACTACCTGAAGCTGAATCACCTGGTCGACGACAAGATGCACGCCCGTTCGACCGGTCCGTACTCGCTCGTCACCCAGCAGCCGCTGGGCGGCAAGGCGCAGTTCGGCGGCCAGCGCTTCGGTGAAATGGAAGTCTGGGCGCTGGAAGCCTACGGCGCGGCCTACACCCTGCAGGAAATGCTGACGGTGAAGTCCGATGACGTGCAGGGCCGCAACCAGATGTACAAGAACATCGTCGACGGTGAGCACGAGATGGTCGCGGGCATGCCGGAATCCTTCAACGTGCTCGTGAAGGAAATCCGCTCGCTGGCCATCAACATGGAACTGGAAGACAACTGATCCATGCCGGCGCGGCGGCCTCTGCCGCCGCGCCGCTGGCAGTCAACTGAAAGCCCATCGACACAGCATTCCTCCTTCTGGAGAACACCATGAAAGACCTGCTCAACCTCTTCAACCAGCAGCGCCAGACGCTGGACTTCGACGCGATCAAGATCGCGCTGGCCTCGCCGGACCTGATCCGTTCGTGGTCCTTCGGCGAAGTGAAGAAGCCGGAAACCATCAACTACCGTACCTTCAAGCCGGAACGCGACGGCCTGTTCTGCGCCGCCATCTTCGGCCCGGTGAAGGACTACGAGTGCCTGTGCGGCAAGTACAAGCGCATGAAGCACCGCGGCGTGGTCTGCGAAAAGTGCGGCACCGAAGTGACCCTGGCCAAGGTGCGTCGCGAGCGCATGGGCCACATCGACCTGGCTTCGCCGGTCGCGCACATCTGGTTCCTGAAGTCGCTGCCGTCGCGCATCGGCCTGATGCTGGACATGACCCTGCGCGACATCGAGCGCGTGCTGTACTTCGAAGCCTACGTGGTGACCGAGCCGGGCCTGACCGCCCTGGAGCGCCGCCAGCTGCTGACCGAAGAACAGTACCTGCAGGCCCGCCAGGAGCACGGTGACGACTTCGACGCCGCGATGGGCGCCGAGGCCGTGTACGAACTGCTGCGCACGATCGACCTGCAGTCGGAAATGACCCGCCTGCGCGAGGAAATCGCTGCTACCGGTTCGGAAACCAAGCTCAAGCGCCTCACCAAGCGCATCAAGCTGATCGAAGCCTTCCTGGAATCGGGCAACCGTCCGGAGTGGATGGTCATGACCGTGCTGCCGGTGCTGCCGCCGGACCTGCGTCCGCTGGTCCCGCTGGATGGCGGCCGCTTCGCGACCTCCGACCTGAACGACCTGTACCGCCGTGTCATCAACCGTAACAACCGCCTGCGCCGCCTGCTCGAACTGAGCGCGCCGGACATCATCGTGCGCAATGAAAAGCGCATGCTGCAGGAATCGGTCGATGCGCTGCTGGACAACGGCCGTCGTGGCCGTGCCATCACCGGCACCAACAAGCGCCCGCTGAAGTCGCTGGCCGACATGATCAAGGGCAAGCAGGGCCGCTTCCGCCAGAACCTGCTGGGCAAGCGCGTCGACTACTCGGGCCGTTCGGTCATCGTGGTCGGTCCGTACCTGCGCCTGCACCAGTGCGGCCTGCCGAAGAAGATGGCGCTTGAGCTGTTCAAGCCGTTCGTCTTCGCCAAGCTGCAGCGTCGTGGCCTGGCCACCACCATCAAGGCCGCCAAGAAGCTGGTCGAGCGCGAAGAAGCCGAAGTCTGGGACATCCTGGAAGAGGTCATCCGCGAGCATCCGGTGATGCTGAACCGTGCGCCGACCCTGCACCGTCTGGGCATCCAGGCGTTCGAGCCGGTGCTGATCGAAGGCAAGGCCATCCAGCTGCACCCGCTGGTCTGCACCGCGTTCAACGCCGACTTCGACGGTGACCAGATGGCCGTCCACGTGCCGCTCTCGCTGGAAGCCCAGCTGGAAGCGCGTGCGCTGATGATGTCGACCAACAACATCCTGTCACCGGCCAACGGCGAGCCGATCATCGTGCCGTCGCAGGACGTCGTGCTGGGTCTGTACTACATGACCCGCTCGCTGGAAAACAAGAAGGGCGAGGGCATGGCCTTCGCCAACATCGCCGAAGTGAAGCGTGCCTACGACAACCGCGTGGTGGAACTGCACGCGCGCGTCAAGGTCCGCATCACCGAGGTGGTGACCGACGAAGACGGTGTGAAGCAGAACAAGACCTCGATCGTGGACACCACGATCGGTCGCGCCCTGCTGGCTGAAATCCTGCCGGAAGGCCTGCCGTTCGCGCTGGCCAACACCGAGCTGACCAAGAAGAACATCAGCCGCCTGATCAACTCCAGCTACCGCCAGCTGGGTCTGAAGGACACGGTCGTGTTCGCCGACAAGCTGATGTACACCGGCTTCGCCTACGCGACCCGCGCCGGCGTGTCGATCGGCATCGACGACATGCTGATCCCGGACGAGAAGAAGGGCATCCTCACCGAGGCTGAAGCCGAAGTGCTGGAAATCCAGGAGCAGTACCAGTCGGGCCTGGTCACCGCCGGCGAGCGCTACAACAAGGTGGTCGACATCTGGTCGCGCACCAACGAGCGCATCGCCAAGGCGATGATGGACACCATCGGTACTGAAAAGGTCGTCAATGCCAAGGGTGAGACCATCGACCAGAAGTCGATGAACTCGCTGTACATCATGGCCGACTCCGGTGCGCGTGGTTCGCAGGCGCAGATCCGTCAGCTGGCCGGTATGCGTGGCCTGATGGCGCGTCCGGACGGCTCGATCATCGAGACGCCCATCAAGGCGAACTTCCGCGAAGGCCTGAACGTGCAGGAGTACTTCAACTCCACCCACGGTGCCCGTAAGGGTCTGGCCGATACCGCGCTGAAGACCGCGAACTCGGGTTACCTGACCCGTCGTCTGGTCGACGTGGCACAGGACGTGGTGATCACCGAGGTGGATTGCGGTACCACCGAAGGCCTGATCATGACCCCGATCGTGGAAGGCGGCGACGTGGTCGAGCCGCTGAAGGACCGCGTGCTGGGTCGCGTGGTTGCCGAGGACGTGTTCCTGCCGGGCAACGACGAAGATCCGATCGTCACCCGCAACACCCTGCTGGACGAAGCCTGGGTTGCCAAGCTGGAAGATGCCGGCGTGCAGACCATCAAGGTCCGCTCGACCATCTCCTGCGAATCGGCCTTCGGCGTCTGCTCGCGCTGCTACGGCCGCGACCTGGCCCGTGGCCACCTGGTCAACATCGGTGAAGCGGTCGGCGTCATCGCCGCCCAGTCCATCGGTGAGCCGGGTACCCAGCTGACCATGCGTACGTTCCACATCGGTGGTGCGGCGTCGCGAGCTGCTGCGGTCGACAACATCACCGTCAAGACCACCGGCTCGGTCAAGTTCAGCAACCTCAAGTCGGTCGAGCACGCCAATGGCTCGCTGGTGGCAGTGTCGCGCTCGGGCGAAATCTCGGTGCTCGATGCCCACGGCCGTGAGCGTGAGCGCTACAAGCTGCCGTACGGTGCGACCATCACGTCCAAGGACGGTGATGCGATCAAGGCTGGCCAGACCGTGGCCAACTGGGATCCGCATAACCACCCGATCGTGTCGGAAGTGGCCGGTTTCATCCGCTTCATCGACTTCGTCGACGGCATCACCGTCATCGAGAAGACCGACGAGCTGACCGGCCTGGCGTCGCGCGAAATCACCGATCCGAAGCGTCGTGGTACCCAGGCCAAGGACCTGCGCCCGATCGTGCGCATCGTCGACGCCAAGGGCAACGACCTGTCGATCCCGGGCACCGACCTGCCGGCGCAGTACCTGCTGCCGCCGCGCTCGATCGTCAACCTGCAGGACGGCGCTGCCGTCGGCGTGGGTGACGTGGTCGCCAAGATTCCGCAGGAAGCGTCGAAGACCCGCGACATCACCGGTGGTCTGCCGCGCGTGGCCGATCTGTTCGAAGCGCGCAAGCCGAAGGATCCGGCGGTGCTGGCCGAGCGTTCGGGCATCATCAGCTTCGGCAAGGACACCAAGGGCAAGCAGCGCCTGATCATCAAGGACACCGATGGTTCGGAGCACGAAGAGCTGATCCCGAAGTACCGCCAGGTCATCGTGTTCGAAGGCGAGCATGTCACCAAGGGTGAAACCATCGTGGACGGCGAGCCGAGCCCGCAGGACATCCTGCGCCTGCTGGGTGTCGAGCCGCTGGCGGCCTATCTGGTGAAGGAAATCCAGGACGTGTACCGCCTGCAGGGCGTGAAGATCAACGACAAGCACATCGAGGTGATCACCCGCCAGATGCTGCGCAAGGTCGAGATCACCGACCAGGGCAGCAGCAAGTTCCTGAACGGCGAACAGGTGGAGCGCCAGCGCGTTATCGAGGAGAATGCGCGCCTGTCGACCCGCAACGAGCTGCCGGCGCACTTCGATCCGGTCCTGCTGGGTATCACCAAGGCCTCGCTGGCGACCGAATCGTTCATCTCGGCCGCGTCGTTCCAGGAAACCACCCGCGTGCTGACCGAAGCGGCCGTCCGCGGCACCTCGGACAACCTGCGTGGCCTGAAGGAAAACGTCATCGTGGGCCGCCTGATTCCGGCCGGTACCGGCCTGGCGTACCACAGCAACCGCCGTCGCGGTGCTTCCGGTCTCACCGAGTCGGAAATGCAGACCCTGGCCGGCACCCCGGCTGCGGTCGAGGCACCGGTGGTTGAAGCCGAAGCTGAACAGGCCTCGGGCGAAGAATGAGGTATCCGGTCCGGCCGCTAGGCCGGACCACCCCATCGGTCCATCGATGGGATTGGGAAAGGGCAGGGAGATCGTCCGCGATCGACCCGGCCAACCTGAACGGGGTACATGGAGGCCCCCCAGTAACGTTCCGGGATCAGGAACGGGCTTGACAGGAGGCGTTTGACTGCTTTCCTGGCAGGTTGCTACAATCGTCTGTCTCAGCAGGCCAGAATTTTGGCCTGCTTTAACATTTCCGCATCTCTGGTCGGATTTTCCGGCCACCAATCAGAAGAACCTACTGATGGCGACGATCAACCAGCTGGTCCGCAAGCCGCGGCAAGCGACCACCTACAAGAGTGCCTCGCCGGCGCTCGACAAGTGCCCGCAGCGCCGTGGCGTCTGCACCCGTGTCTACACCACCACTCCGAAGAAGCCGAACTCGGCTCTGCGCAAGGTTGCCAAGGTCCGCCTGACCAACCAGGAAGAAGTGATTTCCTACATCGGTGGTGAAGGCCACAACCTGCAGGAGCACTCCGTGGTCCTGATCCGCGGCGGTCGCGTCAAGGACCTGCCGGGTGTGCGTTACCACACCGTTCGTGGCTCGCTCGACGCCGCCGGCGTTGCCAAGCGTCGCCAGGCCCGTTCCAAGTACGGCGCCAAGCGTCCGAAGGCATAAGGAGAGAGCACTATGTCGCGTAAGGGTAATACTCCGCAGCGTTCCGTCCTGCCCGATCCGAAGCACGGAAGCGAAACCATCGCCCGCTTCATCAACATGGTCATGCAGAGCGGCAAGAAGTCCGTCGCCGAAAAGATCGTGTACGGCGCCATGGACGTGATCACCGAGAAGAACAGCAGCGCCAACGCCATTGAACTGGTGCAGAAGGCTCTGGACAACGTCGCTCCGGCGGTCGAAGTCAAGTCGCGCCGCGTCGGTGGTGCCACCTACCAGGTGCCGGTCGAAGTGCGTTCGTCGCGCAAGATGGCCCTGGCCATGCGCTGGCTGATCGACTCCGCGCGCAAGCGTGGCGAGAACACCATGCCGAAGAAGCTGGCTGCTGAACTGATCGACGCCTCGGAAAACCGTGGCGGCGCCATCAAGAAGCGCGAAGAAACCCACCGCATGGCCGAAGCCAACAAGGCATTCGCCCACTACCGCTGGTGAGTTTGACGGCCTTGTAAAACAGGCAGGGCAGCACCACTTCGGTGCGTGCTGCCTCGCGGTCCCAGAAGGACTGCGCCAATCCGAAGGCCGCCGAAAGGCGGCGTTCGGCCATCCGAAATCCAAGAAATCTGAGAGGCTCCCGTGGCCCGTTCCACTCCCATCGAGCGTTACCGTAACTTCGGCATCATGGCTCACATCGATGCCGGCAAGACCACCACGTCCGAGCGCATCCTGTTCTACACCGGCAAGAGCCACAAGATCGGTGAAGTGCATGACGGCGCCGCCACCATGGACTGGATGGAGCAGGAGCAGGAGCGTGGCATCACGATCCAGTCCGCTGCCACCACCGCGTTCTGGAAGGGCATGGACAAGTCCCTGCCGGAGCACCGCTTCAACATCATCGACACCCCCGGGCACGTCGACTTCACCATCGAAGTGGAGCGCTCGCTGCGCGTGCTCGACGGTGCCGTCTTCGTCCTGTGCGCCGTCGGTGGCGTGCAGCCGCAGTCGGAAACCGTGTGGCGCCAGGCCAACAAGTACCACGTGCCGCGCATCGCGTTCGTCAACAAGATGGACCGTACCGGTGCCAACTTCCAGAAGGTCGTCGGCCAGCTGAAGGCCAAGCTGGGCGCGGTTGCCGTGCCGATGCAGCTGCCGATCGGCGCTGAAGACAACTTCAAGGGCGTCGTCGACCTGCTGAAGATGAAGGCCATCCACTGGGATGAAGCTTCGCAGGGCATGAAGTTCGAATACGGCGACATCCCGGCCGAACTGCAGGGCCCGGCTGAAGAGGCTCGCCAGTTCATGGTCGAGACCGCTGCCGAAGCCAGCGAAGAGCTGATGGAAAAGTACCTGGGCGGCGAAGAGCTGGCCGAGGCTGAAATCATCAATGCCCTGCGTACCCGCACCCTGGCCACCGAGATCGTGCCGATGTACTGCGGCTCGGCCTTCAAGAACAAGGGCGTGCAGGCCATGCTGGATGGCGTGATCCAGCTGCTGCCGTCGCCGGTCGACGTGCCGGACGTGAAGGGTGTGGACGTTGACGACGACACCGTCGAAATGACCCGCAAGTCGGACGACAAGGCTCCGTTCTCGTCGCTGGCCTTCAAGATCATCACCGACCCGTTCGTCGGCGCGCTGACCTTCTTCCGTGTCTACTCGGGCACCCTGAACGGTGGCGACACCGTGCTGAACTCGGTGAAGGGCAAGAAGGAGCGCATCGGCCGCATCCTGCAGATGCACTCGAACAACCGCGAGGAAATCAAGGAAGTTCTGGCCGGTGACATCGCCGCTGCCGTGGGCCTGAAGGACACCACCACCGGTGACACCCTGTGCGCCGTGGACGCCCCGATCATCCTGGAGCGCATGACGTTCCCGGAGCCGGTGATCTCGATGGCTGTCGAGCCGAAGACCAAGTCGGACCAGGAAAAGATGGGTCTGGCCCTGGGCCGTCTGGCGCAGGAAGATCCGTCGTTCCGCGTCAAGACCGACGAAGAATCCGGCCAGACCATCATCTCGGGCATGGGCGAGCTGCACCTGGACATCATCGTCGACCGCCTGAAGCGCGAGTTCAACGTTGAAGCCAACGTCGGCGCGCCGCAGGTGGCCTACCGCGAAACCATCACCCTGGCCGACGTCAAGTCGGACTACAAGCACGCCAAGCAGTCCGGTGGTAAGGGTCAGTACGGTCACGTCGTGATCGAACTGTCGCCGATCACCGCTGCCGACCGTGCCGATCCGAAGCTGGCTCCGGCCATCAAGGACGACTTCCTGTTCATCAACGACATCACCGGCGGCGTGATCCCGAAGGAATTCATTCCGTCGGTTGAAAAGGGCCTGCGCGAAACCATCACCAGCGGTCCGCTGGCTGGCTTCCCGGTCGTGGACGTCAAGGTGAAGCTGGTGTTCGGTTCGTACCACGACGTCGACTCCTCGGAAATGGCGTTCAAGCTGGCTTCGTCGATGGCCTTCAAGCAGGGCTTCGCCAAGGCCAAGCCGGTGCTGCTGGAGCCGATCATGAAGGTCGAGATCGTGACCCCGGAGGATTACCAGGGTGACGTGATGGGCGACGTCAGCCGTCGTCGCGGCGTGCTGCAGGGTTCCGACACCACCGGTGACGGTTCGGCCAGCATCATCAACGCGATGATCCCGCTGGGTGAAATGTTCGGCTACGCCACTGCGCTGCGTTCGCAGACCCAGGGCCGCGCCACCTTCACCATGGAATTCGATCACTACGAGCCGGCGCCGACCAACATCGCCGAAGCCGTCATGAAGAAGGGCTGAGCCTCGCTCAGCCTCTCTTGAAACCACTTACGAACAATCAAGGTATAGAACAATGGCAAAGGGTAAGTTCGAGCGCACCAAGCCGCACGTCAACGTCGGCACCATCGGTCACGTCGACCACGGCAAGACCACGCTGACCGCTGCACTGACCAAGATCGGTGCCGAGCGCTTCGGTGGCGAGTTCAAGGATTACTCCTCGATCGACGCTGCTCCGGAAGAAAAGGCGCGTGGCATCACGATCTCGACCGCGCACGTCGAATACGAATCCCCGGTCCGTCACTACGCCCACGTCGATTGCCCGGGCCATGCTGACTACGTCAAGAACATGATCACCGGTGCCGCCCAGATGGACGGCGCGATCCTGGTGTGCTCGGCCGCTGACGGCCCGATGCCGCAGACCCGCGAGCACATCCTGCTGTCGCGTCAGGTCGGCGTGCCGTACATCGTCGTGTTCCTGAACAAGGCCGACATGGTTGACGACGCCGAGCTGCTCGAGCTGGTCGAGATGGAAGTGCGCGAGCTGCTGAGCAAGTACGACTTCCCGGGCGACGACACCCCGATCATCGCCGGTTCGGCCCGTCTGGCGCTGGAAGGCGACCAGAGCGACATCGGCGTGCCGGCCATCCTGAAGCTGGTCGACGCCCTGGACAGCTGGATCCCGGAGCCGGAGCGTGCGATCGACAAGCCGTTCCTGATGCCGGTGGAAGACGTGTTCTCGATCTCGGGCCGCGGCACCGTGGTGACCGGTCGTATCGAGCGCGGCGTGATCAAGGTTGGCGACGAAATCGAAATCGTCGGCATCCGTCCGGTGCAGAAGACCACCGTGACCGGCGTTGAAATGTTCCGCAAGCTGCTGGACCAGGGTCAGGCAGGCGACAACGCTGGCCTGCTGCTGCGCGGCACCAAGCGTGACGACGTCGAGCGTGGCCAGGTCCTGGCCAAGCCGGGTTCGATCAAGCCGCACACCAAGTTCGAAGGCGAAGTCTACGTCCTGTCGAAGGACGAGGGTGGCCGTCACACCCCGTTCTTCAACGGCTACCGTCCGCAGTTCTACTTCCGCACCACCGACATCACCGGCGCAGCTGCTCTGCCGGAAGGCGTCGAAATGGTGATGCCGGGTGACAACGTCAAGATGGTCGTCACCCTGATCAACCCGGTGGCAATGGACGAAGGCCTGCGCTTCGCCATCCGCGAAGGCGGCCGCACCGTCGGCGCCGGCGTGGTCTCGAAGATCATCGAGTAATCTGGTAGTATCTGCGCCCCGATGTTGCCTGGGTAGGGCATCGGGGCGTATCAAATGGGAAAGCAGGCACAGGATGTGCCTTGTGTTCCCCGGACCAGGAAGGGTCAATGCCATTCAGGCGGCGTCAACAGGCGACTGTTGACAGCTGCCTTGCGTGCCATTATGCTTCTACGTCTGGGCAGGCCGGGTAACTGGTCTGCCTACGTTTTTGAGGTCTATGGAGTGACCTTGGCGGCCTGCAGGAGTGTGGGTCGTCCGTATTCAGGAATTTCATGGGGCAAAGCAACCCAGAGGCTTTGTCTGTCGCTCTTTTAACGAAGGAACCTACCGCCATGGCGGACCAAAAGATCCGGATCCGGCTGAAAGCGTTCGATCATCGTCTGATCGACCGTTCGGCCAGCGAGATCGTTGAAACGGCAAAGCGGACCGGCGCGCAAGTGCGTGGCCCGATCCCGCTGCCGACCAAGATCGAGCGTTATACCGTTCTCGTTTCCCCGCACGTCGACAAGGACGCGCGTGACCAGTACGAGACCCGCACGCACAAGCGCGTGCTCGATATCGTTGACCCGAATGACAAGACCGTGGACGCGCTGATGAAGCTCGAACTGGCTGCCGGCGTCGACGTTCAGATCAAGCTGACCTGAGGACTACGACCATGACGAAGAAGTATTCGTTGGGCTTCGTGGGCCGCAAGGCCGGCATGAGCCGCGTGTTCACTGAAGATGGCCGCTCCATCCCGGTGACCCTGATCGAAGCAACCCCGAACCGCATCGCGCAGATCAAGACCGTCGAAACCGACGGCTACAGCGCCGTGCAGGTGACCGTCGGCGCGCGTCGCGCTGCCCTGGTCAACAAGCCGGAAGCCGGCCACTTCGCCAAGGCGAAGGTGGAAGCGGGTCGTGGCCTGTGGGAATTCCGCGTTGAAGACGCGCAGCTCGGCGATTTCGCCGTTGGCGGCGAAGTCAAGGCGGACATCTTCGAAGTCGGCCAGATCGTCGACGTCCAGGGTGTCACCAAGGGTAAGGGCTTCCAGGGCACCATCAAGCGCCACAACTTCCGTATGGGCGATGCAACCCACGGTAACTCGCTGTCGCATCGCGCGCCGGGTTCGCTGGGTCAGCGCCAGACCCCGGGTCGCGTTTTCCCGGGCAAGAAGATGTCGGGCCACATGGGCGCGGTGCAGCAGAGCACCCAGAACCTGGAAGTGGTCAAGGTCGACGTCGAGCGCGGTCTGATCGCCGTTCGCGGCGCCGTTCCGGGCGCGGCGGGTGGCGACGTGATCGTCCGTCCGGCGAGCAAGGCATAAGGAGAGATGACGATGGAACTCGTTATCACGGGTAGCAACAACAAGGTCTCGGTCTCCGACGCCGTGTTCGGTCGCGATTTCAGCGAAGATCTGGTCCACCAGGTCGTCGTTGCCTACCGCAACGCCGGTCGCGCCGGCACCAAGGCACAGAAGACTCGCTCCGAAGTGGCTGGTACCACCAAGAAGTCGAAGAAGCAGAAGGGCGGCGGCGCGCGTCATGGCGCACTGACGGCTCCGATCTTCGTCGGCGGCGGTGTCACCTTCGCGGCCAAGCCGCGCAGCTTCGAGCAGAAGGTCAATCGTAAGCAGTACCGTGCCGCCATGTGCGCGATCCTGTCCGAGCTGAACCGTCAGGGCCGTCTGACCATCGTGGAGTCCTTCGACGTCGAAGTGACCAACACGAAGGGTCTGATCGCCAAGCTGGCCGGCCTGGAAGTGGGCAAGCGCCCGCTGATCGTCACCGAAGAAGCGTCCGAGCACCTGTACCTGTCCGCCCGCAATCTGCCGTACGTGCAGGTGCGTGACGTCCAGGGTCTGGATCCGGTCTCGCTGGTGGGTGCCGACACGGTCGTCATCACCGCTGACGCGGTCAAGAAGGTCGAGGAGTGGCTGGCATGAACAGCAACGAAAAAATCTTCAGCGTGCTGCGTGCCCCGCGTGTCTCCGAAAAGACCGCGCGCCTGCAGGAACTCTCCAACCAGTATGTCTTCGAAGTTTCGAACGAAGCCACCAAGGCCGATGTAAAGGCCGCGGTTGAGCAGCTGTTCGACGTCAAGGTCGAAGCCGTCAACGTGGTCAACGTCAAGGGCAAGAACAAGTCCTTCCGTAACCGTGCTGGCCGCCGCGGCGATTGGCGCAAGGCGTACGTTCGCCTGGCCGATGGCCAGTCGATCGATGTAACGGCCAAGGCCTGAGGTACATCCCATGCCATTGATGAAATTCAAGCCCACTTCCCCCGGCCGCCGTTCGGCCGTGCGCGTGGTCACTCCCGACCTGCACAAGGGTGCTCCGCACGCTGCGCTGGTCGAGTCGCAGAGCCGCTCGGGTGGTCGTAACCACCATGGTCGCATCACCGTGCGTCACGTCGGTGGTGGTGCCAAGCAGCACTACCGCATCATCGACTTCAAGCGCAACAAGCTGGGCATCCCGGCGCGCGTGGAACGCATCGAATACGATCCGAACCGCACCGCGCACATCGCTCTGCTGTGCTACGTCGACGGTGAGCGTCGCTACATCATCGCCCCGAAGGGCCTGAAGGCTGGTGATCAGGTGATCGCTGGTTCGGATGCCCCGATCAAGGCTGGCAACACCCTGCCGCTGCGCAACATCCCGGTCGGCACCACCATCCACTGCATCGAACTGAAGCCGGGCAAGGGCGCTCAGATCGCTCGCGCCGCTGGTGCGGCCGTGCAGCTGGTGGCTCGCGAAGGCATCTACGCCACCCTGCGCCTGCGCTCGGGTGAAATGCGTAAGGTTCCGGTCGAGTGCTGCGCCACCATCGGCGAAGTCGGCAACGACGAGCACAGCCTGGAAAAGCTGGGCAAGGCCGGTGCCAAGCGTTGGCGCGGCGTCCGCCCGACCGTTCGTGGTGCTGCCATGAACCCGGTTGACCACCCGCACGGTGGTGGTGAGGCGAAGGCCGGCCAGGGTAATCCGCATCCGGTCACCCCGTGGGGTGTCCCGACCAAGGGTTACAAGACGCGCCATAACAAGCGCACTCAGCAGTTCATCGTCCGCGATCGTAGGGGCTAATCGACCATGGCACGTTCACTCAAGAAGGGCCCGTTCGTCGATCACCACCTCGTCAAGAAGGTGGAGGCCGCTGCGGGCAGCAAGAAGCCGATCAAGACCTGGTCGCGCCGTTCGATGATCCTGCCTGACATGGTAGGCGTCACCATTGCCGTGCATAACGGCAAGAACCACATCCCGGTTCTCGTCAACGAGAACATGGTCGGCCACAAGCTCGGCGAATTTGCCATCACCCGGACCTTCAAGGGTCACGGTGGTGACAAGAAGTCGGGCAAGTAAGGAGAGATGACAATGGAAGCGAAAGCCATCCTGCGCACTGCGCGCATCTCCCCGCAGAAGGCTCGTCTGGTCGCTGACCAGGTGCGCGGTCTGCCGGCCGAGCGTGCGGTCAACCTGCTGAAGTTCTCGGACAAGAAGGCTGCCCACCTGATCAAGAAGGTGGTGGAGTCGGCAATTGCCAACGCCGAGAACAACCAGGGCGCCGACGTCGACGAGCTGAAGGTTCAGACCATCATGGTTGATGAAGGTCCGACCCTGAAGCGTTTCATGGCGCGGGCGAAAGGCCGCGGTACCCGCATCCTCAAGCGCACCAGCCACATCACTGTGGTTGTGGGCGCCGCCAAGTAAGCGGATAAGGAAAAGACCATGGGTCATAAAGTTCATCCGATTGGTATCCGCCTCGGCATTTCCAAGGACTGGAACTCCAAGTGGTACGCCAACAAGGCCGAGTTCGCTGGTTACCTGGCAGCCGACCTGAAAGTGCGCGAAATGCTGCGCAAGAAGCTGGCTCAGGCCGGCATCAGCAAGATCCTGATCGAGCGTCCGGCCAAGACCGCTCGCGTGACGATCCACACCGCCCGTCCGGGCGTGGTGATCGGCAAGCGCGGTGAGGACATCGAGAAGCTGCGCAAGGAAGTGAGCGAGATGATGGGCGTCCCGGCGCACATCAACGTCACCGAAGTGCGCAAGCCGGAACTGGACGCGCAGCTCGTTGCCGAGTCGATCGCCCAGCAGCTGGAGCGTCGCATCATGTTCCGCCGTGCAATGAAGCGCTCGGTCGGCAACGCGATGCGTCTGGGTGCCCTGGGCATCAAGGTCAACGTCGGTGGCCGCCTCAACGGTGCAGAAATCGCCCGTTCGGAGTGGTACCGCGAAGGCCGCGTGCCGCTGCACACCCTGCGTGCCGACATCGACTATGGCTTCGCTGAAGCCAAGACGACTTACGGCATCATCGGCATCAAGGTCTGGATCTACAAGGGCGAGGTCTTCGATTTCTCCCAGGTTGGCCAGGAAAAGCAGGACGACACCCCGTCGCGCAACGATCGTCACGATCGCGGCGACCGTGGTGACCGTCAGCGCCCGGCCCGTGAAGCGAGGTAACGACAATGTTGCAACCCAAGCGAACCAAGTACCGCAAGGTACACAAGGGCCGTAACGATGGCCTGAGCTGGAGCGCCAACGCTGTCAGCTTCGGCGAATACGGCCTGAAGGCAACCGCACACGGTCAGCTGACCGCGCGTCAGATCGAAGCGGCCCGCCGCTCGATCAGCCGCTACGTCAAGCGCGGCGGCAAGATGTGGATCCGCGTGTTCCCGGACAAGCCCATCACCAAGAAGCCCATCGAAGTCCGAATGGGTTCTGGTAAGGGCAACGTGGAATACTGGGTGGCCCAGATCCAGCCCGGCCGCATGATCTATGAAATCGAGGGTGTTTCCGAGGAAGTGGCTCGCGAGGCGTTCCGCCTGGCCGCCGCCAAGCTCTCGGTCACCACCACTTTCGTGACCCGTACGGTGCGCTGATGGATATCAAAACTCTCCGTGAAAAGTCGGCTGACGAACTCAAGGCCCACCTGATCGACCTGCGTAAGGAACAGTTCTCTGTCCGTATGCAGCAGGTCACCGGCCAGCTGCCGAAGACCCACGACATTCGCCGGGTCCGTCGCGAGATTGCTCGCGTCAAGACCCTGCTCGGCAGCACGAAGTAAGGATGGCCGCTATGAGCGACAATACTGAAAAGAAGACGCTGCGCACGGTCGAAGGCCGTGTCGTCAGCAACAAGATGGACAAGACGGTTACCGTCCTGGTTGAGCGTCAGGTCAAGCACGCGCTGTACGGCAAGTACATCAAGCGCTCGACGAAGCTGCACGCCCACGATGCCGACAACGCCTGCAAGGAAGGCGATGTCGTCCGCGTGACCGAGATTGCTCCGATGTCCAAGACCAAGAACTGGCGCGTGGTGGAAGTCATCACGCGCGCGGCTGAATAAGGAGCTGAATCATGATCCAGATGCAGAGCTACCTTGACGTCGCGGACAATTCGGGTGCCAAGCAGGTGATGTGCTTCAAGGTGCTGGGTGGTTCCAAGCGCCGTTACGCCGGCATCGGCGACATCATCAAGGTCACCGTGAAGGATGCGATTCCGCGCGGCAAGGTCAAGAAGGGTGAAGTGTATGACGCCGTCGTGGTGCGTACCCGCAAGGGTGTGCGTCGCGCCGACGGCTCGCTGATCCGCTTCGACGGCAACGCTGCCGTTCTGCTGAACAGCAAGCAGGAGCCGATCGGTACCCGTATCTTCGGGCCGGTAACCCGTGAACTTCGTTCGGAGAAGTTCATGAAGATCGTCTCGCTCGCTCCCGAAGTGCTGTGAGCGACAGGAGATAATCATGGCTAACCGTATCAAGAAGGGCGACCAGGTTGTCGTCAACGCTGGCAAGGACAAGGGCAAGCAGGGCGAAGTCGTCCGCGTCGACGGCGACCGTGTGGTCGTCGCCAACGTGAACATCGTCAAGCGCCACACCAAGCCGAACCCGCAGGCAGGTGTTGCCGGCGGCGTGGTCGAGCGCGAAGCTTCGATCCATATCTCCAACGTGAATGTTCTGAACCCGGCTTCGGGCAAGGGCGAACGCGTTGGCTTCAAGGTGCTGGAGGATGGACGCAAACTGCGTGTGTTCCGCTCCAGCGGTGAGGCGCTCGACGCCTGAGGAATGAGAAGATGAGTTCCCGTCTCGAAAAGTTCTACAAGGACGAAGTGGTGCCGGCGCTGATGAAGCAGTTCGGCTACACCAATCCGATGGAAGTGCCGAAGCTGGTCAAGGTCACCCTGAACATGGGTGTCGGCGAAGCGGCCACCAACAAGAAGATCCTGGAAAACGCCGTCGGCGACATGACCAAGATTTCCGGCCAGAAGCCGGTTGTCACCAAGTCGCGTGTGTCGGTTGCGTCGTTCAAGATCCGCGATGGTTGGCCGATCGGCTGCAAGACCACGCTGCGTCGCCACAAGATGTACGAGTTCCTGGATCGCCTGATCAACATCTCGCTGCCGCGCGTGCGCGACTTCCGTGGTGTTTCCGGTCGTTCCTTCGACGGCCGCGGCAACTTCAACATGGGTGTGAAGGAGCAGATCATCTTCCCGGAAATCGACTTCGACGCCGTCGACGCGATCCGCGGTATGGATATCGCCATCACCACCACTGCGAAGACCGACGCGGAAGCGAAGGCGCTGCTGGCAGCGTTCAAGTTCCCGTTCCGTAACTGATCTGTCGAGGAAACCGAAATGGCAAAGACCTCCATGGTCAACCGCGACATCAAGCGGGAAAAGCTGGCAAAGAAGTACGCTGAAAAGCGTGCAGCTCTGAAGAAGATCGTGTCCTCCGTGGACGCGACCTACGAAGAGAAGATCGACGCCGCAACCAAGCTGGCCAAGCTGCCGCGCGATTCGTCGCCGAGCCGCCAGCGCAACCGTTGCGAGCTGTCGGGTCGTCCGCGTGGCGTCTACAGCAAGTTCGGTCTGGGCCGTAACAAGCTGCGTGAAGCCACCATGCGCGGCGACGTCCCGGGTCTGCGCAAGGCCAGCTGGTAATCCCAGCCGGCCCTGCGATCAGGCGCCCCTTCGGGGGTTCCTGAACCGGGCAGGGGAGGCATTCAGCTTTCCCGACGCAAAAAAACCGAAGAGCCCGGCGCAAGCCGGGCTCTTTTGGCGTATACTCCCGCGTCTTGCCCTGTGCAAACGGGGTTGTAGGAGTGGGCCCTTGGCCCGCTGCATCAAGGGACCTGGCCCGTTTCCAGGAGACAACAGATTTTCGCGAAAGCGGATATCGGTGCACTCAAAGGTACTCATATGAGCATGACTGATCCCATCGCCGACCTGCTGGTCCGCATCAAGAATGCGGCCGCGGTTGGCAAGCAGACGGTGAAAGCCCCGTCGTCCAAGATCAAGGTTGCGATTGCCCAGGTCCTGAAGGACGAGGGTTACATCACCGACCTGCGCGTGACCCAGCTGGAAAACAACAAGTCCGAGCTGGAAATCGTGCTGAAGTATTTCGAAGGCAAGCCGGTCATCGCGACCCTGAAGCGCTTCTCGCGTTCGGGCCTGCGCCAGTACCGCGGCAAGAGCGAGCTGCCGAAGGTCATGAACGGCCTGGGTATCTCCATCATTTCCACCTCCAAGGGCATCATGACTGATGCGCAGGCGCGCCAGCTGGGCGTCGGCGGCGAAGTCCTGTGCTTCGTGGCCTAAGGCGAAAGGAGTAGAACTATGTCCCGCGTAGCCAAGAAGCCGATCGACCTGGGTAAGGTTGAACTGAACGTCCAGTCGGACAGCGTCACCGCCAAGGGCCCGAAGGGCACCCTGTCGCTGGCCAAGCCGGCCGGTATTGCCATCAACGTCGACAACGGCGTTGCCACCCTGAGCACCGAGAACGCCGAGCTGGTCGCACTGACCGGTACCGTGCGTGCGATCCTGTCCAACATGGTCAAGGGCGTGTCCGAAGGCTTCGAGCGCAAGCTGGAGCTGGTCGGCGTGGGTTACCGCGCTGCCATGCAGGGCAAGGACCTGAGCCTGTCGCTGGGCTTCTCGCATCCGGTCGTGTTCGTGGCGCCGGAAGGCATCACCCTGTCGACCCCGACCCAGACCGAGATCCTGGTCCAGGGCGCTGACAAGCAGGTCGTCGGTGAAGTTGCCGCCAAGATCCGTGCGTTCCGCAAGCCGGAGCCGTACAAGGGCAAGGGCGTGAAGTACTCCGACGAAGTCATCATCCGTAAGGAAGCCAAGAAGGCATAAGCGCGAGTCCCTCGCAAGAGCCCGCACATCCCTGTGCGGACTTCTCAGGGAAAAGCTCTTCCTTCAGCTTTCAAGGAATAATCAAAATGAACAAGAACATCGCCCGCCTGCGTCGCGCCAAGTCGACCCGCGCCCACATCCGTGAGCTCGGCGTCGCCCGCCTGTCGGTGCTGCGCACCGGCCAGCACCTGTACGCCCAGGTCTTCACCGCCGACGGTTCCAAGGTGCTGGCTGCTGCCAACACCACCCAGACCGACGTCATGGAAGGTCTGAAGAACGGCAAGAACGCCGACGCCGCCGCCAAGGTCGGCCGTATCGTCGCTGAGCGCGCCAAGGCCGCCGGCGTCGAGAAGGTTGCCTTCGATCGTTCGGGCTACCGCTACCACGGCCGCATCAAGGCCCTGGCAGAAGCCGCCCGCGAAGCCGGCCTGCAGTTCTAAGGGACAAGGGCAGGGGGTCATTGGCCTCCTGCCTGCCTGCTCGCCAGCCTGAGTGAGGCTGGACGGCGCCGCTCTTCTGCAGCGGCCCACCGGAACGCCGCGTCACGCCACAACCATAAGCGGCTTCGAGCCGTACATACCCAAACAACCAAGGAATCAACATGGCAGAAGAGCGTCAGCAGCGGGGTCGCGATCGCGACCGTAACCGCGAAGAGAAGATCGACGACGGCATGATCGAAAAGCTGGTCGCGGTCAACCGCGTCAGCAAGACCGTCAAGGGTGGCCGCCAGTTCACCTTCACCGCCCTGACCGTTGTCGGCGACGGCGAAGGCAAGGTCGGTTTCGGTTATGGCAAGGCCCGCGAAGTGCCGGTCGCCATCCAGAAGTCGATGGAACAGGCCCGCAAGAACCTGGTCAGCGTTGACCTGAACAACGGCACCCTGTGGCACACCATCAAGGATGGTCACGGCGCAGCCCGCGTGTTCATGCAGCCGGCTTCGGAAGGTACCGGCGTCATCGCCGGCGGTGCCATGCGCGCCGTGCTGGAAGCGGTTGGCGTGAAGAACGTGCTGGCCAAGGCCACCGGTTCGCGCAACCCGATCAACCTGGTGCGTGCCACCGTGAAGGGCCTGTCTGCTGCGCAGTCGCCGGCCCGCATCGCGGCCAAGCGCGGCAAGAAGGTGGAGGAACTCAACCATGGCTAATGAGTCCAACAAGACTGTCAAGGTCCGCCTGGTGCGTGGCCTGCGTGGCACCCAGTCGCGTCACCGCCTGTCGGTGCGTGCCCTGGGCCTGAACAAGCTCAACGATGTGCGTGAACTGAAGGACAGCCCGCAGGTGCGCGGCCTGATCAACAAGGTTCAGTACCTCGTCCAGGTTGAGGAGTAATCGACCATGACTCTGCGTCTCAATGAACTGAGCCCGGCACCGGGCGCCCGCACCGAGCGTACCCGCGTCGGTCGCGGTATCGGCTCGGGCCTGGGCAAGACTGCCGGCCGCGGCCACAAGGGTTCGTTCGCCCGCAAGGGTGGCGGCAAGATCAAGGCTGGCTTCGAAGGCGGCCAGACCCCCATGCAGCGTCGTCTGCCGAAGATCGGCTTCCGTTCGCCGATCGCCAAGGACACCGCTGAAGTGCTGCTGTACGCGCTGGACAAGCTGCCGGCCGGTGAGATCGACTTCGCCGCCCTGCGTGCTGCCAAGCTGGTCCCGAGCACTGCAAAGAAGGCCAAGGTCGTCGTCAAGGGCGAAGTGACCAAGGCGTTCACCCTGAAGGGTATCGCTGCCACGGCGGGTGCCAAGGCTGCGATCGAAGCTGCCGGCGGCAGCGTAACGGAGTAAGAAAATCATGGCGCAAGCTGGCATCGGTAACCTCGCGGGCGGAATGGGCAAGTTCACTGAACTTCGCCAACGTTTGCTGTTCGTCGTCGGGGCTTTGATCGTCTATCGCATCGGCTGCTACGTGCCGGTGCCGGGCGTCAATCCCGATGCCATGCTTGCCATGATGCAACAGCAGGGCGGCGGCATCGTGGACATGTTCAACATGTTCTCGGGCGGCGCCCTGCACCGTTTCAGCATCTTCGCGCTGAACGTGATGCCGTACATTTCGGCATCGATCGTGATGCAGCTGGCCGTGCACATCTTCCCCGCCCTGAAGGCGATGCAGAAGGAAGGTGAGTCCGGCCGCCGCAAGATCACCCAGTATTCGCGCATCGGCGCCGTGCTGCTGGCAGTGGTGCAGGGTGGCTCGATCGCACTGGCCCTGCAGGGCCAGGTCTCGCCGTCGGGCGCTCCGGTCGTGTACGCGCCGGGCATGGGCTTCGTGCTCACCGCCGTGGTCGCGCTGACCGCCGGCACCATGTTCCTGATGTGGGTCGGTGAGCAGGTCACCGAACGCGGCATCGGCAACGGCGTGTCGCTGATCATCTTCGCCGGTATCGTCGCTGGCCTGCCGGGTGCGATCATCCACACCTTCGACGCCTACCGCGACGGCAACATCCAGTTCATCCAGCTGCTGCTGATCGCCATCGTCGTGCTCGCCTTCACCTTCTTCGTGGTGTTCGTCGAGCGTGGCCAGCGCCGGATCACGGTCAACTACGCGCGCCGCCAGGGCGGTCGCAACGCGTACATGAACCAGACCTCGTTCCTGCCGCTGAAGCTCAACATGGCCGGCGTTATCCCGGCGATCTTCGCCTCGAGCCTGCTGGCCTTCCCGGCCACCCTGGCCATGTGGTCCGGCCAGGCTGCCAACCAGAGCAGCTTCGGCCAGGTCCTGCAGAAGGTCGCCAACGCGCTCGGCCCGGGCGAGCCGCTGCACATGATCGTGTTCGCTGCGCTGATCACCGGTTTCGCGTTCTTCTATACCGCGCTGGTGTTCAACTCGCAGGAAACCGCCGACAACCTGAAGAAGTCGGGCGCGCTGATTCCGGGCATCCGTCCGGGCAAGGCCACTGCCGATTACATCGACGGCGTGCTGACCCGCCTGACCGCGGCCGGCTCGGCCTACCTGGTGATCGTCTGCCTGCTGCCGGAACTGATGCGCACGCAGCTGAACGCCTCGTTCTACTTCGGTGGTACTTCGCTGCTGATCGTGGTGGTGGTGGTGATGGACTTCATCGCCCAGGTGCAGGCGCACCTGATGTCCCACCAGTACGAGAGCCTGCTGAAGAAGGCCAACCTGAAGGGCGGCAACCGCGGCGGTTTTGCCCGCGGCTGATTGGCCTGTTATACTTTCGTCTTCCTGACGTGATGGTCCCTCCGCTTCGCGGACTCCGGCCACACAAACGAAGGGCGGCCCCCGCAGCGGTTCCGGGTGGGGGTGTGATGAGGTGGTCCCGCGCTGGAGTAGCGCGGGCGGCTCCGGGGGAAACCCCAGGTCCAACCCCATCCGGCGCCGGAGCCTGGGCACACTCCCCAGGCCGGGTTCATGAAACCAATGGTTTCACGGGCTTCCATGTAAACCGGAACCTTGTTAGTATCGGTAGTTCACTTTTTTGATCCATCCTGCCGGATTGGCGTGCCCGAGGCGCGCTGTCGGCCATCACTCAGCTGGAGAACCGCGTCATGGCGCGTATTGCAGGCGTCAACCTGCCAGCCCAGAAGCACGTCTGGGTCGGGTTGCAAAGCATTTACGGCATCGGCCGTACCCGTTCGAAGAAGGTCTGCGAAGTCGCAGGCGTTGCTTCGACCACCAAGATCCGCGATCTGTCGGAGCCGGAAATCGAGCGCCTGCGCGCCGAAGTCGGCAAGTACATCGTGGAAGGCGATCTGCGCCGTGAGATCGGCATCGCGATCAAGCGCCTGATGGACCTGGGCTGCTACCGCGGCCTGCGTCACCGTCGTGGCCTCCCGCTGCGTGGCCAGCGCACCCGTACCAACGCCCGCACCCGCAAGGGTCCGCGCAAGGCGATCAAGAAGTAAGGGACTGAGAAATGGCTAAGCCCGCTGCTAAGACCAAGAAGAAGATCAAGCGCGTCGTCACCGACGGCGTTGCCCACGTCCACGCTTCGTTCAACAACACCATCGTCACCATCACCGACCGCCAGGGCAACGCTCTGTCGTGGGCGACCTCCGGTGGCGCTGGCTTCCGCGGTTCGCGCAAGTCGACCCCGTTCGCTGCCCAGGTGGCTGCTGAAAAGGCCGGTCGTGCTGCGCTGGACTACGGCGTGAAGTCGCTGGAAGTCCGCATCAAGGGCCCGGGTCCGGGCCGTGAGTCGGCCGTGCGTTCGTTGAACAACGTCGGCTACAAGATCACCAACATCATCGACGTGACGCCTATCCCGCACAACGGGTGCCGTCCGCCGAAGAAGCGTCGCGTCTAAAGGGAGCGATAAGAAATGGCTCGTTATATCGGTCCTACCTGTAAGCTCGCCCGTCGCGAAGGCGCCGACCTGTCCCTGAAGAGCCCGGCGCGTGCGCTGGACTCGAAGTGCAAGCTGGAGCAGAAGCCCGGCCAGCACGGCGCCACTGCCCGCAAGGGCAAGCTGTCCGACTACGCCACCCAGCTGCGTGAAAAGCAGAAGGTCAAGCGTATCTACGGCCTGCTGGAGCGTCAGTTCCGCAACTACTACAAGAAGGCCTCGACCAAGAAGGGCAACACCGGCGAGAACCTGCTGCAGCTGCTGGAAACCCGCCTGGACAACGTCGTCTACCGCATGGGCTTCGCCGTGACCCGTCCGGCTGCCCGTCAGCTGGTGTCGCACCGCGGCGTCACCGTGAATGGCAAGTCGGTCAACCTGGCTTCGTACCAGGTCAAGGCTGGCGACGCCATCGCTCTGTCTGAAAAGGCTGCCAAGCAGCTGCGCGTCCAGGAAGCCCTGACCGTCGCCGCCCAGCATGACCTGAGCCCGTCGTGGGTTGAAGTGGATTCCGGCAAGTTCACCGGCATCTTCAAGGCTGTTCCGGATCGTTCGGATCTGCCTGCGGACATCAACGAAGCGCTGATCGTCGAGCTGTATTCGAAGTAATTCACATTGGAGAGCCCCCGGCGACGGCCGGGGGTTCACTAGGAGAACCCGCAACATGACGGTTACCGCCAACCAGGTTCTGCGTCCTCGCGGTCCGCAGATCGAACGCCTTACCGACACCCGTGCAAAGGTCGTTATCGAACCTTTGGAGCGGGGTTACGGGCATACGCTGGGTAATGCCCTGCGTCGCGTGCTGCTGTCGTCCATCCCGGGCTTCGCCATCACGGAAGTCGAAATCGACGGCGTGTTGCATGAGTACACCACGGTCGAAGGTCTGCAGGAGGACGTGCTCGAAGTCCTGCTGAACCTCAAGGACGTGGCCATCCGTATGCACTCCGGCGACAGCGCCACCCTGTCCCTGTCCAAGCAGGGCCCGGGCGTTGTCACCGCTGCCGACATCAAGGTCGACCACAATGTGGAGATCCTGAACGGCGAACACGTGATCTGCCACCTGACCAAGGATACGGCGATCAACATGCGTCTGAAGATCGAACGTGGTTTCGGCTACCAGCCGGCTGCCGCGCGTCGTCGTCCGGACGAAGAAACCCGTGCCATCGGCCGTCTGGTCCTGGATGCCTCGTTCTCGCCGGTCCGCCGCGTCGCCTATGCCGTGGAAGCGGCCCGCGTCGAACAGCGTACCGACCTGGACAAGCTGGTCATCGATATCGAGACCAACGGCACCATCGACGCCGAGGAAGCCGTGCGCACCGCCGCCGACATCCTCAGCGACCAGCTGTCGGTGTTCGGTGACTTCACCCACCGCGACCGCGGTGCAGCCAAGCCGGCCAACAACGGCGTGGATCCGGTGCTGCTGCGCCCGATCGACGATCTGGAGCTGACCGTGCGTTCGGCCAACTGCCTGAAGGCTGAAAGCATCTACTACATCGGCGATCTGATCCAGAAGACCGAAGTGGAGCTGCTGAAGACCCCGAACCTGGGCAAGAAGTCGCTCACCGAGATCAAGGAAGTGCTGGCTCAGCGCGGCCTGTCGCTCGGCATGAAGCTGGAGAACTGGCCGCCGGCCGGTGTCGCCAGCCACGGCATGCTGGGCTGATATCGGTAATGCCTGAAGGCTCCACCGTTCGCGGTGGGGCCTTCAACGCAACACACCATGCCACGACGAACCCCAGGTTCGCGCGGCAGGTCGTCCAGGACGGGTGGCCAGGACCAACCGCAGTCCGCGCAGCAACGCCAGGATGGCGACAACGATCCACACAGCCTCATCATTAACCAAGGAATATCACCATGCGTCACCAGAAGTCTGGCCGTAAGTTCAGCCGTACCAGCGCCCACCGCGAAGCGATGTTCAAGAACATGGCCGCCTCGCTGTTCAAGCACGAGCTGATCAAGACCACCCTGCCGAAGGCCAAGGAACTGCGCCGCGTTGCCGAGCCGCTGATCACCCTGGCCAAGGTCGACTCCGTCGCCAACCGCCGTCTGGCCTTCGCCCGCCTGCGCGACAACGAAGCCGTGGGCAACCTGTTCACCATCCTGGGCCCGCGCTACGCGAACCGTCCGGGCGGCTACCTGCGTCTGCTGAAGTGTGGCTTCCGCGCTGGCGACAACGCGCCGATGGCCTACGTCGAGCTGGTTGACCGTCCGGTCGTGGCCGAGGAAGTGGCCGAGTAATCGGACCGCTCCAATGCGACACAGCGAAAGCCCGGCCTCTGCCGGGCTTTTGCGTTTCCGGGGGCGGATCCCTTTCTGCAGGACAGGGCTCTGACCCACACCGTTCCGACAGGCGTCACCTGTGGCGGTTCGAATGGCGCGCACTCTCGGTTACGCTTGGCGCCTGATCCATTCGAGCGTTGACGATGAATCCACTGCGCTGGCCCTTCCGCGCCCAGTTCTTCCTGGGCTTCCTGATCTGCGCGGGCCTGCTTGGCTACGCGATCTTCCTGCAGCTGAAGATGGGCCTGGAGCCGTGTCCGCTGTGCATCTTCCAGCGCCTGGCCTTCGCTGCGCTCGGCCTGCTGTTCCTGATCGGTGCACTGCATGGTCCGTCCAACCGCCCCGGACGCGCGACCTATGGCGTGCTGGCGTTCATTGCCGCCGCAGTGGGCGTGGGCATCGCCGCGCGCCACGTCTACGTGCAGATGCTGCCGCCGGAAATGGGGTCCACCTGTGGCCCGCCGCTGGCCTTCCTGAGCGAAACCATGGGGCCGCTGGAAGTGTTCCGCACGGTGCTGACTGGTACCGGCAACTGCGGCAACATCGACTGGACCTTCCTGGGCCTGACCATGCCGATGTGGTCGGGCGTGTGGTTCGTGCTGCTGGCGCTGTGGGCGCTGGTGGTGTCGCTGCGCAAGGTCAAGCGCTGAAGCAGGGTAGTGCCGGCCGCTGGCCGGCACACCGCGGGAATGCCGGCCAGCGGCCGGCACTATCTCAGAAATCCTGCTGCAGGCTCAGGTAGGCGCCGCGGCGCGGTCCCCATTGCGGGGCGAACACGCCGACGCCACCGCCATCGCGCAGCTGGTAGCTGCGGTCCAACGCGTTGATCACCGCCAGCTGCACATGCAGTGGATGGCCGCTGTCGACGTTGAAGTCGTGCCCGGCGCTGAGGTTCACCTGCAGGTAGGACGGCAGCTCGCCACCGTTGGGTACGCCCTCGATGTCCGAACGCAGGCCACTGCCGAACACGTAGTTGGCCCCGATCCGGTTGTGTCCGGCGAAGGCGTAGCTGAGGCCACCCGACGAGGTCAGCTTCTGGTCGTGGTCCAGGTGGATCCAGTGGTTGGCCACATAGGACAGCGCCTCGGGATCGAGGTTGTACTGGCTGGTGATGACATCCGTACCGATGGCCTTGTTCAGCGCCGCATTGAAGTAGGCACTGAACGGGCCGTTGCTGTAGTCGGCACTGAACTCCAGGCCACGGATGTGTCCGCGGCGGTAGTTGAAGGTCGAGTAGATGTAGGCGGCGCCGAACTGGCCTTCGTCCTGCAGGCGGGCGACGCGGCGGTCGTACGCATCCAGTCCAAGGGTCAGGTGTTCGCCCAGTTGCTGCGAGACGCCGATGTCGTAGTAGTCGCTGCGCTCGGCCAGCGGCGTGTTGTTGCCACCGCTGGGCTGCTGGTTGGTGGTGCCGTCGTACAGGGCGATGTCGCTGCTGGCGATCAGTTCACTGGCCGGTGGCGTGAAATAGCGCGAATAGCCGGCATGCACGGTGGTGCTGTCGCTGGCATTCCAGACCACGCCCACGCGCGGGCTGAGCTGGCCCTCGGTGCGGCCGAAGGCCTTGTAGCGGTCACCGCGCAGACCGTAGTTGACGGTCCAGTCGTCGCCGATTTTCCACTCATCCTGTACGTACAACGCCAGCGTGCTGGCATGGAAGGCGCTGTGGTCAGGAATCAGCAGCGGCGTGGTGCTGGATTGCTGGCCGCCGTCATCAACCGGGAACACCCAGGTGTTGCTGCTGGCCCGTGCGTTCTCGTAGTTGCCGTACAAGCCGTAGCGCAGCGTGTGGTCGTTGCCCAGTGGTGTGGAGAAGTCGGCCTGCAGGGTGTTGGCACGGTTGCTGCGCTGCACCTGCGAGGCGACGCCACTGAACACCAGATCGCCGACGACGTCCGGGTTGAACGCTGCATCGCTGTAGCGCTGCCCGGCGGACAGCTGGTAGGCGGTGCTGCCCAGCGTGCCCTGCAGTACCAGCATGCCGAAGCGGGTGATCTCGCGCTGGGTCTCATCCAGCTGGCTGGAATCGAACGTGGTGGTATCGAGATAGCCGAACTGTGGAGTCTGGCCCGGATTGACCGGGATCTGGAAACGGTTGTTGGCGAAGCCGGCGAACACGCTCAGGCGGGTGTTGTCGTTGACCAGGTAGGTCAGGTCGGCGAACGCCTTGCCCTGGTGGGTATCGTCGTGCAGCGGCTTGCGCGAGTTGGTCGGATTCTCCAGGCCGACTTCGTTCTGGTCGTAGTTGCCGGTCAGGAACCAGCTCCAGCGTCCCTGGTTGCCCCACCAGGAGGCATTCGGGTTCACCTTGCCGAACGAGCCGGTGGTCAGTCCGGCGCTGCCACCGTTGCCCAGCTCGGCGCCATTGCGGGTGGTGATGTCGACCACCGCCGCGGTGCGCTCGCCGAACTGCGCCGGCAACGCGCCGTCCATCAGGCGGATGCTCTTGATCGTGCGCGCATCCAGGGTCTGGCCGAAGCCGGAAATCGACTCGGGCAGCAACACGCCGTTGATCCGGTACTGCAGGTTGGCGTGGTCGCCGCGCACGTGCACGCCGCCATAGGAATCCTGGACCACACCGGGTGCCTGCAGCAGCACCTGGCTGAGCGGCGCGGAGGCGCCCAGCGGCTGCTTCTGGATGTCCTCGGCGGTGATCTGGTACTGGCTGCTGCCGATGTCCGGCGACAACGCGTTGCGGGCCTGGTCGAGCTGGGCACTGACGGTGACGGTATCGAGATCCTTCACCGGGGCCACATCGGCAGCCAGGGCGAGGGAGGGGAGGTTGGCCAGGGTCAGGGCGAAGGTGATGCCGGTAGCGAGCAGGGAGGGCTTCATGGCGGATAGGCTGTGGAAGGGGCCAGTGGGGATTGAGTGTTACTTCGTAACAGTGCGTGGCGAATCATGCGCCTGTCCGGCTGGCCGTGGGCATGCCGCTTCTGGCCAATCGCGATGCGCTTTCCCCGGCGTTCAGTCATGTGCAGACGATGTTCGACCCTTTGCGACAGCGGTCCGCTCTGCGACCATGAACGCCCCCCACCTCCGGAAGTCTGCAATGAGCCTGTCCGCCGTTTCGCCTGTCCCCGATCCTGCCGCGACCGCCGCTGGCGCTGCCTGGTCGCCGGAGAGCTGGCGTGGCAAGACCGCGCTGCAGATGCCGACCTACCCGGACCCGGTGGCGCTGGACGCCGCCCTGCACGAACTGAAGCGGCTGCCGCCGCTGGTCACGTCGTGGGAAATCCTGGCACTGAAGCAGCAGCTGGCCGAGGCGCAGGAAGGCAAGCGCTTCCTGCTGCAGGGCGGCGACTGCGCGGAGAACTTCAGCGACTGCGAATCGGGCACCATTTCCAACCGGCTGAAGGTGCTGCTGCAGATGAGCCTGGTGCTGGTGCATGGCCTGCGCCAGCCGGTGATCCGCGTCGGCCGTTTCGCCGGCCAGTACGCCAAGCCACGTTCGGCCGATACCGAGACCCGCGACGGCGTGACCCTGCCCAGCTACCGCGGTGATGTCATCAACGCGCCGGCCTTCACCGAAGCGGCACGGCTGCCGGATCCGAAGCGGATGCTGCAGGCCCACGCGCACTCGGCGATGACCATGAACTTCGTGCGTGCGCTGATCGACGGCGGTTTCGCCGACCTGCACCACCCCGAGTACTGGAACCTGGAGTGGGTGCGGCATTCGCCGCTGGCTGCCGAGTACCAGAAGATGGTGGCGTCGATCGGCGATGCGGTGCACTTCATGGAGACCCTGGCCGGGGCCCGCGTGCACAACCTCAACCGCATCGACTTCTACACGTCGCACGAAGCGCTGCTGCTGCCCTACGAACAGGCGTTGACCCGGCAGGTGCCGCGCCAGCAGGGCTGGTTGAACCTGAGCACGCACTACCCGTGGATCGGCATGCGCACGGCCGCTCTCGATGGCGCGCACGTGGAATACCTGCGTGGCGTACGCAACCCTATCGCGATCAAGGTCGGCCCATCGGTGACGCCGGACCAGCTGCTGCGCCTGATTGATGTGCTCAACCCGCATGACGAGCCGGGTCGACTGAGCTTCATTCACCGCATGGGTGCAGCGCAGATCGCCGAGAAGCTGCCGCCGCTGCTGGATGCGGTCAAGCGCGATGGCCGCCGCGTGCTGTGGGTGTGCGATGCGATGCATGGCAACACCGAAAGCACTGCCAATGGTTTCAAGACACGCCGCTTCGACAACGTGCGTGGCGAAGTGGAGATGTCGTTCGATCTGCACGCGGCCGCAGGTACGCGACTGGGCGGTGTGCACCTGGAGCTGACCGGCGAAGACGTGACCGAGTGCACCGGTGGCGCGCGCGAACTGACCGAACGTGACCTGGAGCGCGCCTACCGTTCGACGGTGGACCCGCGGTTGAACTACGAGCAGTCGCTGGAGATCGCGATGGCGATCGTGCGCAAGCAGGAGCAAGTGCGGTAAGGGTTTTTCGGCAGGGCTTGCAGCCCTGCACCTGCTGTAGTGCCGGCCGCTGGCCGGCAACCTCAACAGCAACGACAGAAGCGGATATTCCGTGGGATGGCGGGGCGGTGTGGGTAGTCAGGACACGCCGTAAACCCATCCATGGGGGCTCGATGGCGCCATCCATGGCGCCAACGGTCCTGCCTACCCACACCGCCCCGCCTCTGACAGATTCCGGCGGCTGTTGGTAGGTGTCGACCTTGGTCGACACGCTGGATCCACGCCATGCGTGGATGCATTTCGATTCCAATTCGAGATATTCGATTCCGATGGGGATTCATCCACGCATGGCGTGGATCTACTGCAGATCCCAGAGATCTGTCGAAGGCGGGGTGGGTCCGGTTGCGGGGGCGTGAGCGCCATGGATGGCGCGACCGAGCCTCCATGGATGGGTTTACGGCGTCCCCCGCAACCGGACCCGCCCCGCCACCCCACAGGAAACCCGCTTCTGCTTCGGCTGTTGCTGTTGCTGTTGCTTCGGCTCGCAGCAGGTGCAGGGCTGCAAGCCCTGCCGACCAACACCCTCCTTACGAACGACTGACGTGACGCTCATGCGCCATGCGCGAGGCTGTCCGCCTGCTGTTCGAGTGGAGGTGGCAACGGTGCACTGGCAAAGCGCACAGGCCTACGCATGGCCGTTGGGATTGGCAGCAGTAGTGGGTGGCATCGGCGCGTGGCTGATCCTCTGGATCTACCATCGATTGAAAGGGCGTGATCGCCGGCGTGCACGCATCGGTCGCGTGCTCGGGTTGCCACTGGCCACCGCATGGCCGCTGCTGTTGTTGATTCCCGCATTGCAGGCCACGCCGCTACAGGATCCGGTGCTGGGCAACCTGCAGCATGTGCTGCACATCGCGCTGACCGCGTGCTTCATCTGGTTGCTGGTACGCGCGGTGGCGGCGGGCGAGCGCGCGATCCTGCGCAGCCATCCCATCGATGTTGCCGACAACCTGGAGGCGCGCCGCATCCAGACCCAGACGCGGGTGCTCAGCCGCGTGCTGATGGGCGGCATCATCGTGCTGGGCGCGTCGCTGGTGCTGTTGACCTTCCCGATGGTGCAGAAGATCGGCACCGCGCTGCTGGCATCGGCAGGCCTGATCGGCCTGGTGGCGGGTATCGCGGCCAAGCCGGTGTTCGGCAACCTGATCGCTGGCCTGCAGATTGCGGTGACGCAGCCGATCCGGCTGGATGACGTGGTGATCGTCGAGGGCGAGTGGGGCCGCATCGAGGAGATCGGCAGCAGCTATGTGGTGGTGCGCATCTGGGATGAGCGACGGATGGTGGTGCCGCTGACCTGGTTCATCGAAAACCCGTTCCAGAACTGGACGCGGCGCAGCGCCGACCTGCTCGGCACCGCCTTCCTGTGGTTGGACTACCGTGCGCCGATTGCCGCGATCCGCGCTGAGCTGGAACGCATCTGCCGTGGCGAAGCGCTGTGGGATGGCCGGGTCTGCGTGACCCAGGTGACCGAGACCAGCGAGCGTGCGATCCAGGTGCGCCTGCTGGTCAGCGCGCGCAGCTCGGGCGATGCCTTCGATCTGCGTTGTCTGGTGCGCGAGCGCATGCTCGATTTCCTGGCGCGCGAGCATCCGCAGTCGCTGCCGCAGGTGCGTGCGCGGCTGCAACACGAAGATGAGCTGGATATGCCGCGTGGTCCACGTGCACGCACCGCGGATGTGCGTTCGCCGGGTGCTGAAGATGGTGAGGCGGCGATCGTGCCGGTGGAGCCGGAACCCGGACGGTAGCGCCGGCCGCTGGCCGGCACTACCGGATCACGGCTCGCCAGCGTCGATCAGTGCGTCGGTATCGAAGTGTGGCGGGCGCCGTGCGCGCGTGCGCTGTTCGTAGGCGTAGGCCATCTCGATCAGCTTCGGCTCGCTCCAGGCGGTGCCCATGAACAGCAGACCGACCGGCAGACCATCGATCTGCCCCATCGGCACGGTGAGGCTGGGATAGCCGGCCACGGCGGCGGCGCTGTAGCTTTCACCGGGGAAGTCGTCGCCTTCGCTGCGGATCGGCCATGCCACGCCGGTGGTCGGCGCCACCAGCGCATCGAGCTGGTGGGCGGCGAGGGCAGCATCGATGCCTTCCGGGCCGGCCAGCCGGCGCGCATCGCTGCGGGCGCGGATATAGGCGGGGTCGGCCAGGCCGGCGGTGGCATCGGCCTCCACCAGCAGCTCCTGGCCGAACAGGCCCAGTTCCTGCTTGCTGTGCGCCTGGTTGAAGGCGATCAGTTCGGCCAGGCTGCGCAATGGTGCGCGGTGGGTGCTGAAATAGCGCTCCAGCCCGGCCTTGAATTCGTACAGCAGCAGCGTGCGCTCGGCCTCGGCCCAGGCGCCCTGGTTGGGCAGCTCCACCGGCACCACCACGGCGCCGGCGCGGCGCAGCTCGGTCGCCGCCTGTTCGATCAGTGGCGGCATGCCACGGTACTTCAGCAGCGGTGTCTGCAGCAGGCCGATGCGCTTGCCGCGCAGGCCCTGCGGGTCCAGTCGCGCGGTGTAGTCGTAGACCGCGCGGCCGGGCATGGTCGCGGTGGCCGGATCGGCATCGTCGCGGCCGGCGATCGCGGTCAGCACGGCGGCAGCGTCGGCGACGCTGCGTGCCATCGGCCCGGCAGTGTCCTGGCTGAAGGAGATCGGGATGATGCCGTCGCGGCTGACCAGGCCGACCGTCGGCTTCAGGCCGACCACGCCGTTGATCGCCGCCGGGCAGACGATGCTGCCGTCGGTTTCGGTGCCGATCGCCACGCTGGCCAGGTTGGCGGCCACGGCCACCGCGCTGCCGCTGCTGGAACCACACGGCGAATGGCTGATGCGATAGGGGTTGCGGGTCTGGCCACCACGCGCGCTCCAGCCGGAGATCGAATCATTGCCGCGGAAGTTGGCCCATTCGCTGAGGTTGGTCTTGCCCAGCACCACCGCACCGGCGTCGCGCAGCCGGCGCACCAGGTAGGCATCGTCCGGACGGAAGCCCTGCAGGGCCAGCGAACCCGCACTGGTGGCCATCGGCGCGGCGTTGATGTTGTCCTTCAACAGCAGGGGAATGCCATGCAGCGGGCCGCGCAGGCGGCCGTCACGGCGTTCGCGGTCGCGCGCGGCGGCTTCCTTCAAGGCATCGGGGTTGAGCTCGATCACCGCGCGCAGGCGCGGCCCGGTACGGTCCAGCGCGGCGATGCGCTGCAGGTAGGCCTGGGTCAGGGTGGTGCTGTCCAGTTCCCCGGCGGTCATCCGCGCCTGCAGGTCGGCGACATCGGTTTCGGCGTACGGGAACGGCACGTTGCGGCTCGCAGGTTCGGCCGCATGCGCGCTGGGCGTGGCCGGGCTGCAGCCAGCCGAAAGCAGCGCCGGCAGCGCGGCGAGCAGGCAGGTCAGCAGAGGCGGCAAGGACGGGCGCATGGGGCGGCTTGGTCGGCTCCAATCCCCAGTGTAGCCGGTGCTCAGCGGTGGCGCTTGCGCAGGTCGCGGGCGAGCACGTAGACCACGATCAGGTTGATCGCCAGGATCGTCCACGACGGCCAGCCGGGGTGGCGGATGATCGCGAAGATGTCGAAAGGCAGGTACAGGGCGGCGGTCAGGCAGCCCAGCCAGGAGGCCCAGGCCTTGGCCCGCCACAGGCCCCAGGCTTCGACCAGGTGCAGCAGGCCGTAGCCGATCATCCCCGCCGCGGCCAGGTGGACCGCGTCGGGGCTGATCATGTGCAGCAGCGAGGGCAGGGTGCCATGGTCCGGATCCAGGCTGAAACGCCGGATCAGGGCCATGATGCCGTGCCGTAGCGGCTGCGGTCCGAGCACTTCCAGCCCGGTGGCGGCCAACAGCGCCAGCATCGCCTTGCTCGCTTCGAGCAGGGCGATGACATGGAGACCCGGATGCCGGTGTGGATCCGGGTTGTAGCCGCTCAGGTTCACGGGGTGCTGGCTCAGCCGCCGCGCGAAGCCTTCTTGCGGTCGCTTTCGGTCAGGAACTTCTTGCGCAGACGGATCTCCTTCGGGGTGATCTCGACCAGCTCGTCGTCTTCGATGAAGTCCAGGGCCTGTTCCAGCGAGTACTTGATCGCCGGGGTCAGCTGGATCGCATCGTCCTTGCCCGAAGCGCGCATGTTGGTCAGCGGCTTGGTCTTGATCGCGTTGACGGTCAGGTCGTTGTCCTTGGAGTGGATGCCGACCAGCTGACCTTCATACACGTTGTCGCCTTCAGCAGCGAAGAGCTTGCCGCGTTCCTGCAGCGGGCCCAGCGAGTAGGCCGGCGTGGTGCCCGGCGCATTGGCGATCATCACGCCGTTGATGCGCTTGGCGATCGCGCCCTGTTCCTTCGGGCCGTAGTGGTCGAACACGTGGAACAGCAGGCCCGAACCCTGGGTCAGGGTCTTGAACTCGTTCTGGAAACCGATCAGGCCACGGGCCGGGATCGAGTACTCCAGACGCACACGGCCCTTGCCGTCCGATTCCATGTTCTTCAGCTGGCCCTTGCGGGTGCCCAGCTTTTCCATCACGCCGCCCTGGTGGATTTCTTCGATGTCCACCACCAGCTGCTCGATCGGCTCCATCATCTGGCCGTCGATTTCCTTGATGATCACTTCCGGGCGCGACACGGCCAGCTCGTAGCCTTCGCGACGCATGTTCTCGATCAGCACCGACAGGTGCAGCTCGCCACGGCCCGAGACCAGGAACTTGTCGGCGTCTTCCAGCTGCTCGACCTTCAGGGCCACGTTGTGGACCTTTTCACGGTCCAGGCGGTCCTTGATCTGGCGGCTGGTCAGGAACTTGCCACCGGACAGGTCCTTGTTGCCGGCGAACGGCGAGTTGTTGACCTGGAAGGTCATCGAGATGGTCGGCTCGTCGACGGTCAGCGCCGGCAGCGCTTCCGGGGTGTCCGGAGCGCAGATGGTGTCGGAGATGGTCAGCTCCTGGATGCCGGAGATGGCCACGATGTCGCCGGCCTCGGCGGTATCCTGCTCGATGCGCTCCAGGCCCATGAAGCCCAGCACCTGCAGCACCTTGCCGTTGCGCTTCTTGCCTTCACGGTCGATGACCGCGACCTGCATGTTCTTCTTCAGGGTGCCGCGCTGGATGCGGCCGATGCCGATCACGCCCACGAAGTTGTTGTAGTCCAGCTGGCTGATGCGCATCTGGAACGGGCCTTCCGGGTCCACTTCCGGACGCGGCGCGTGCTGCATGATCGCTTCGTACAGCGGGGTCATGTCGCCGTCGCGCACGGTGTCTTCCAGGCCGGCGTAGCCGTTCAGGCCGGAGGCGTAGACGATCGGGAAGTCCAGCTGCTCGTTGGTGGCGCCGAGCTTGTCGAACAGGTCGAAGACCTGGTCGATCACCCATTCCGGACGGGCGCCCGGACGGTCGACCTTGTTGACCACGACGATCGGCTTGAAGCCCATCGCGAAGGCCTTCTGGGTCACGAAGCGGGTCTGCGGCATCGGGCCGTCCATCGCATCGACCAGGATCAGCACGGTGTCGACCATCGACAGCACGCGCTCGACCTCACCACCGAAGTCGGCGTGGCCGGGGGTGTCGACGATGTTGATCCGGTTCTTGATACCGGTCTTCTTGTCTTCCCAGGTGATGGCGGTGTTCTTGGCCAGGATGGTGATGCCGCGTTCCTTTTCCTGGTCGTTGCTGTCCATCACGCGCTCGGCGAGGACGGTACGCTCGGACAGGGTGCCGGACTGCTTCAGCAGCTGGTCGACCAGGGTGGTCTTGCCATGGTCGACGTGGGCGACGATGGCGATGTTGCGAAGATTTTCGATGGACATACGAAAGGGGGCCAGTCGGCGCCGGATTTGGAAAAAGAAGTCCAACATTATACGTCGAACTTGACGATTCGCGAAAAGGTGGATTTCACACCCGTCATGGGGCCCATTCAGCTGGGGGGCCGCGGCGCCGGTCGAGGCCGCCTGGCCTGCACCGCGGGGCACCCCGTCCCGTGGCTGAAGCCCGGATCTGCGCCCATGGTCGAAGCCGCCGCCGCCACGAGGCAGGTGTAAACTAGGTGGCTAGACGCGTTCCCCTCTGCATCAAGGATCTTCATGTCCCTCATCGCCACTTTCGACACCACCCAGGGCCCGATCAAGGTCGAGCTGTTCGCCGACAAGGCGCCGCTGACCGTGGCCAACTTCGTGAACCTGGTCAAGCACGGTTTCTATGACGGCCTGATCTTCCACCGCGTGATCGCCGACTTCATGATCCAGGGCGGCTGCCCGCAGGGTCGTGGCACCGGCGGCCCGGGCTACAAGTTCGAAGACGAGAAGAATGGCGTGAAGCACGAGGTCGGCTCGCTGTCGATGGCCAACGCCGGCCCGAACACCAACGGCAGCCAGTTCTTCATCACCCACATCAAGACCGACTGGCTGGACGGCCGCCACACCGTCTTCGGCAAGGTCCTGGAAGGCCAGGCCATCGTCGATTCGGTCAAGCAGGGCGACGTGATCCATTCGATCACCCTGGAAGGCGACGTCGACGCCGTGCTGGCCGCCCAGGCCGAGCGCGTCGCGGAGTGGAACAAGCACCTCGCCGCCTGATCCCCCTTCGAAACGGCCACCCTCGGGTGGCCGTTTCCCTGTTCCCCGCCGCCCGCCAGGCCTGCGTGGCCACGCCCGCGGCGTCCCATCAAACGCTTGCAAGCAAGAGGAAACCCCCATGAAAGCACCCGTTCGTGTTGCCGTGACCGGCGCCGCCGGCCAGATCGGTTATGCCCTGCTGTTCCGCATCGCCTCCGGCGAAATGCTGGGCAAGGACCAGCCGGTCATCCTGCAGCTGCTGGAACTGCCGGTGGACAAGGCCCAGGCCGCCCTGAAGGGCGTGATGATGGAGCTGGAAGACTGCGCCTTCCCGCTGCTGGCCGGCATGGTCGGCACCGATGATGCCGAAGTCGCGTTCAAGGACGCCGACATCGCCCTGCTGGTCGGCGCGCGTCCGCGTGGCCCGGGCATGGAGCGCAAGGACCTGCTGCTGGAAAACGCCAAGATCTTCACCGCCCAGGGCGCGGCGCTGAACAAGGTCGCCAGCCGTGACGTGAAGGTGCTGGTGGTCGGTAACCCGGCCAACACCAACGCCTACATCGCGATGAAGTCGGCCCCGGACCTGAAGCCGGAGAACTTCACCGCCATGCTGCGCCTGGACCACAACCGCGCGCTGAGCCAGCTGTCGACCAAGCTCGGCAAGCCGGTCGGTGGCATGGAGAAGCTGGTCGTGTGGGGCAACCACAGCCCGACCATGTACCCGGACTACCGTTTCGCCACCGCCGATGGTGCGTCGATCGCCGATGCGATCAACGACCAGGAGTGGAACGCCAACACCTTCATCCCGACCGTCGGCAAGCGCGGCGCGGCGATCATCGAAGCCCGTGGCTCGTCCTCGGCTGCTTCGGCCGCCAACGCAGCCATCGACCACGTGCGTGACTGGGTGCTGGGCAGCAACGGCAAGTGGGTCACCATGGGCGTGCCGTCCGACGGTTCCTACGGCATTCCGGAAGGCGTGATCTTCGGCTTCGCCGTGACCACTGAGAACGGCAAGTACACCCTGGTCAAGGATCTGCCGATCGACGACTTCAGCCAGAAGTACATCGACAAGACCCTGGCCGAGCTGGAAGAAGAGCGCGCCGGCGTCGCCCACCTGCTGGGCTGATGCAGGCGGTACCGGCTCCGGCCGGTACGTCTTCCATCGAGGTAGGTGCCGGCCGTTGGCCGGCACGCAGCAACGGGGAAGCTCAGGCTTCCCCGTTGCTGTTTGAGGAATACAGGAACTGATGATCCACCTGCATTACATCGACGACGCGCTGCTGGTGGCCGAGAAGCCGGCCGGCCTGCTGTCCGTGCCTGGCCGCAGCGCCGAGAACCAGGACTGCGTGGTCGCGCGCCTGCAGGCGCTGTACCCGGATGCACTGACCGTGCACCGCCTGGACCAGGTGACCTCCGGCCTGCTGCTGCATGCGCGCGGCAAGGACATGCAGGTGGCGTTGTCGATGCAGTTCGAGCAGCGCCAGGTTGGCAAGCGTTACGAAGCGATCGTGGAGGGGCTGCTTGAAGGCGATGCCGGCGAAGTGGACCTGCCGTTGATCGTGGACTGGCCGAACCGGCCGAAGCAGATGGTCGACCATGAGCGTGGCAAGCCGGCGTTGACCCGCTGGCGCGTACTGGCCCGTGATGTTGAGGCGAAGCACACCCGGGTGGCGTTGGAGCCGATCACTGGCCGCAGCCATCAGCTGCGCCTGCACATGGCCAGTCTCGGTCATCCCATCGTCGGTGACGTGCTGTACGGTGCAGCACCGGCGCTACGCGTGCACCTGCATGCGCGCAGCCTGCGGTTCACCCATCCAGTGACGGGCGAGGCGCTCGCGTTCGAGTCCGCGACTCCGTTCTAGGGGTTCGGCAGGGCTTGCAGCCCTGCACCTGCAGAATCAACGTCAACGTCAGAAGCGGGCTATCCGTGGGTTGGCGGGACGGTGTCGGAGTGCGGGGACGCCGCAAGTACGTCCCTGTAGGCTTGGCAGCCGCTTGCTCGTGTGCGCTGTCCTGCGCACACGGCAAGACCGGGGTTGGGCGTCCTACCCAACCCGCCCGAGGCATGCCTCGGGCCCATGCGGCTGACACCCCGCACTCCGACACCGTCCCACCTTCGACAGGTTCCCGCGGCTGTTGGTAACTGCGGCTTTGTTTCGCGCGGCTGTTGGTAGGTGTCGACCTTGGTCGACACGATTTTCCTTTCAGATATCGAATGAATCATCCACGCATGGCGTGGATCTACCGTGTCGACCAAGGTCGACACCCACCAGAGCAGTCGACCAAGGTCGACATCTACCAGAGCAATACGCCTTTCCGACAGATCGCAGGAAACTGTCGAAGGCGGGGTGGGTCCGGTTGCGGGGGCGTGAGCCGCATGGGCCCGAGGCATGCCTCGGGCGGGTTGGGTAGGACGCCCAACCCCGGTCTTGCCGTGTGCGCAGGACAGCGCACACGAGCAAGCGGCGACCGAGCTTACATGGACGTACTTGCAGCGCCCCCCTCAACCGGACCCACCCCGCCACCCCTCAGGAAACCAGCTTCTGCTGTTGCTTCGGCCTCTGCGGGTGCAGGGCTGCAAGCCCTGCAGAACAGAACCCCACCCCCTACCAAGGTAGGGCGGCCCGCGCGCCAGCGCCGGACTATCCTCGAACCCATGACTTTGTCTGGGAGGGCTGCGTCATGAACTACGAGGAAACCTACCGTCGCTCGATCGACGAGCCGGAGGCCTTCTGGGGCGAGGAAGCCAAGCGCATCCATTGGCACAAACCGCCGCAGCAGGTGCTCGACTACAGCAACCCGCCGTTCCGGCGCTGGTTCGTCGGTGGTGAAACCAATCTCTGCTACAACGCCGTCGACCGCCACCTGGCCGAGCGCGCCGACCAGCTCGCGCTGGTCGCCATCTCCACCGAAACCAACAGCACCCGCGAAATCACCTATCGCCAGCTGTATCGCGAAGTGAACGACTTCGCCGCCGTGCTCAAGCACCTCGGCGTCGGTCACGGTGACCGCGTGGTGATCTACATGCCGAACATGGCCGAAGCCGTGTTCGCGATGCTGGCCTGCGCGCGCATCGGTGCGGTGCACTCGGTGGTGTTCGGTGGCTTCGCCGCGCACAACCTGGCGCTGCGCATCGACGATGCCAAGCCCAAGCTGCTGATCGCCGCCGATGCCGGCATGCGCGGTGGCAAGCTGATTCCGTACAAGCCGATGGTCGATGCAGCCTGCGCCGAAGCCACGTCGCCACCGCCGCACGTGCTGATCGTGTCGCGTGGGCTGGATGCCGCCGAACCACGCGTGCCGGGCCGCGATGTGGACTACGCCGAGCTGCGTGCGCAGATCGGTGAAGTCGACGTGCCGGTGCAGTGGCTGGAAGCGAGCGAGCCGAGCCATCTGCTGTATACCTCCGGCACCACCGGCAAGCCGAAGGGCGTGCAGCGCGATGTGGGGGGCTATGCGGTGGCGATGGCACAGTCGATGGAAACGGTGTTCGACTGCAGGCCGGGACAGGTGATGTTCTCCACCTCCGACGTCGGCTGGGCGGTCGGCCATTCCTACAACGTGTACGGCCCGCTGATCGGCGGCTGCACCTCGCTGCTCTACGAAGGGCTGCCGACCAACCCGGATCCGGGCATCTGGTGGGCGCTGTGCGAGCAGTACAACGTGCGCACGATGTTCTCGTCGCCCACCGCCATCCGCGTGCTGAAGAAGCACGACGCGGACTTCATCCATCGCCACGACCTGGGCGCGCTGAAGTACCTGTTCCTGGCCGGCGAGCCGCTGGACGAACCGACCGCGCACTGGATCAGCGAAGCGCTCGGCAAGCCGATCATCGACAATTACTGGCAGACCGAAACCGGCTGGCCGGCACTGACCCTGCTGCCGGGCCTGGAGATGAAGCCGGTGCGTTTCGGCTCGCCCGGGTTCCCCAATCTCGGCTACCGGATGAAGGTGATCGACGAGAACACCGGCGAGGAAGTGGCACCGGGGCAGAAGGGCGTGCTGGTGGTGTCGCCGCCGCTGCCGCCGGGCTGCATGAGCACGGTGTGGAACGACGACAGCCGTTTCCTGCAGAGCTACTTCAGCCACTTCAAGGAGCTGCTGTACAGCTCGCTGGACTGGGCGATCCGTGACGACGATGGTTATACCTTCATCCTCGGCCGTACCGACGATGTGATCAACGTGGCCGGGCACCGCCTGGGCACGCGCGAGATCGAGGAGGCCATTTCCAGTCATCCGCGCGTGGCCGAGGCGGCGGTGATCGGGGTCAAGGACGAACTGAAGGGGCAGGTGCCGCTGGTGTTCGTCACCCTCAAGCAGGGGCTGGATGGCGAGGATCCGGCGCCGGTGGTGGCCGAGATGATGGCCACGGTGACCACCTCGCTCGGCGCGGTCGCACGCCCTGCGCATGTGCACGTGGTCAATGCCTTGCCCAAGACCCGCTCTGGCAAGCTGCTGCGGCGCTCGCTGCAGGCGCTGGCCGAACAGCGCGACCCGGGTGACCTGTCGACGCTGGACGACCCCAGCGCGCTGGAGGAGATCCGCCGCGCGCTGGGACGCTGATCCGGCAACCTCGGGAATCATGGGATTGCCGGCCAGCGGCCGGCACTACCCGGAGCACTTGCGCTAAGCTCGGCCTGTCATCGACCTGCAATACACGGTGCGCGCCGGGGAAGGCGCGTGCCGTCCGGGGATGGCACACAGGGGAGCGTGCCCGCCAGGGCGCGCCGGCATTGCGCATCGAGGGAGGGGGAGGCAATGGCTTTGCTGCACGCCAAGACGGCTGCTGGCCGTCAGGAAATCGAAGACCGTGGTCGGCGTCTGCCGGCGGCACTGCGTTCGATCCTGCTGATGGTCGACGGCCATCGCGATGACACTGAATTGCGCGGCCTGTTCGAAGGCCTGCGGGCACCGCCGGATGCACTGGAGCAGTTGGCCGCGCAGGGCCTGATTGAAGTGATCGGCGGAACTGTCGAAACCGCACCGACGCGCAGCATCAGCACCGGCCGTGAACAGGACCCGGCGCTGTACCAGCAGCTGTACGACGCGATGAGTGAGGCCGTGCGTCGGCATCTGGGCCTGAAGGGCTATTTCATGCAGTTGAAGATCGAACGCTGCACCGATGCGCTGGCACTGGAGCGCCTGTGCCCGGAACTGCTGGCGGCGGTGGGCAAGGCGCGTAGCCCGGCATTGGCGCAGCGCTGGTGGCAGGAGACCCAGGCGGCCGTGGTCAATGGCGGCGGCGAGGTCATGCAGGCCTGAGCCACCGCGTAAAGTGATCGGTTCACTTCCCCACAAGGAGTCCCGCGTGCAGGACGACCACGACGACACCGATACCCCCGGCTGGGACGCGATCAATGCGGCGCTGGCGCCGCTGTATGCCGGGCAGGAACCGCGTCACTTCGGCACCGCGCTTCCGTACACTCTCGGTGGCCAGGATCCGCTGGATGGCATCAGCGTGTACTGGGCGGATGCGCCGGTACCGCATTGGCATTACATCACCTACGGCTTCTCCGAGCTGTACGCCAAGGAGAGCAGTGATGCCACCGCCAGTGGCTATGGTTTCGAGCTGACCTTCCGCCTCGCTGCCGACGCCGGTGAGAACGCCGGCAGCACGCCGCCGGTGTGGCCGATGAACCTGCTGCAGAACCTGGCGCGCTATGTGTTCGGCAGTGGCAACGTGTTCGAGGATGGCCACCACCTCAACGCCAACGGCCCGATCGCGTTGGAGACCAACACGCGCTTGTGCCATCTGGCCTTCGTCGCAGATCCGCAGTTGCCCGCACGCGACACCGCCAATGGCCACCTGCAGTTCCTGCAGCTGGTCGGGTTGACCGATGAGGAGATGGAAGCGGTCAAGCGCTGGTCGACGCGCGGCGTGCTGCAGGCGCTGCAACCGGCGATGCCGCTGTGGATCAGCGACCTGCATCGCGGCAACCTGCTGGAGGATCCGGCATTGGCTGCACAGGTGCAGACCGGCAGCGAGCGCGAGGGCTCCAGCACCGGCATGCTGTTCATCGAGACGCTGGACTGGCGCCAGGAGGCGGGCGTCACCACCCTGGTGCTCGGTGCGGGCCAGGTGGCCAGCGTGTGCGAGCTGCTGCCATTGCGCCTGCGCCACGGCAAATCACTGGAACTGGTCAGCCGCGAGCGGCAGTGGGAATTCATTCCGGCCGCGCGCGGTCAAACCGGCGAGGTATCGGCCGACAGCGCGCGCTGGGCGTTGGACGAGACGGGTCTGGAAGCCTTGGCGGGCGTGCGTGCCGAGCGCGGCATCTACCCGGTGGCGGCGGCGCTGCGCATCGAAGTGGTGCCGACCTACCTGCGCGATGCCAAGGGCGAAGTGATCCGCCAGATCGGCTGAGTGTGGCGATTGCACCGATGGGGGCAGAGCCGTCTGCTGTGCAGACGGCTCCGACCCATGGTCTGGCTCAGGCCAGGCCTTCGGCCTTCAGCGCGGCCTGCACGCCGGCATCGGCATCCATGCGCGCCTTGTAGGCGGCCAGGTTGTCCAGGCCGGACAGGTCGACCTTGGTGCCGGCGGCCCAGCGCAGCGTGATGTAGAAGTACGGGTCGGCGAAGCTGCGGAAGCCGGCCAGCCACGGCTTGTCGGCCAGCTGCTTGTCGGCGGTCTCGAACAGGGCGCGCAGGCGCTTGTGCGCGGCGGCGCGGATCGCATCGAACTGGCTCTCGTCGGCAATGAACTTGCCCGGCGCGAACAGCGGCGAGAAGGCCGGATGCACATCGGAATTGACGAAGGCCAGCCAGCGGGTGGCTTCGGCGCGCTGGCGCGGGCTGCCGTCGCCGCCGAGGCAGGCCTGCGGGAAGCTGTCGGCGATATAGCCCATGATCGCGGCGTTCTGCAGCAGCACGAAGTCGCCGTCGACCAGTGCGGGGACGGCACCGGCCGGATTGATCTTGAGGAATTCCGGGCCCTTCAGGGTGTCCTTGTTCAGCAGTTCAACCTCGAACGGCTTGCCGGTCCACTGCAGGGCGATGTGGTCGGCGGTGGAACAGGCACCGGGCTTGCTGTACAGCTTCATGGGAACTCCAGGTGATGCGGGCGGGAAACGCCCACTATCCCAGAGCTTGCCAGCGGGCGGCAACGCTGCCGCCAGCACGGATCGTTACGACTGCCGCGGCTTGAGGTTCTGCACCTTATAGAAGGTGTGATCGCCGATGGTGGCCACCTGGTAGGCATTGCGCCAGTTCGGGCTGGCAATGGACAGCGCGGCGAAGTGGCTGGCACCGGGCACGATCTCGCGGCGCTCGCCGGCCGGCAGCGCCCAGTTGCGCTCGGCGTCGAAGGCCACGTTCATCGCCTCGCTCCAGGCCGCATCATTGCCCAGCTGGGTGCCGGGCGAGACGATGGTCGGTGCGAACTGCTTGCGCGCGGTGACCACCTGGCACATGGAGTCGCCCCACAGGCCACTGTCGAGGCGGCGCAGGGCGACCTCGGCGACGGCCTGCTGGCCACGCAGGGTCTGGTCGCGGGCTTCCAGGTAAACGGTGGTGCTCAAACACAATGAATCAGCGGCCGGCTGAGGCAACAACTGCGACAGCCAGAGAATCCAGGCCAGTTTCATATAACTCCTTGCTCCGTGTGGGCCGCACCCTCCGGTTCCGGCCGCAGGGGCGACAGGAGGCGGGGCACGACTTGGCGTCATGGGGAGGCGGCCATCGGGGCCGCCCCGTGGGCAGCCCCAAAAGAAACGATCAGTACCGATCGAGGGGGCTGCGCCGGCTCACCGGAAACTGGCTGGTGAGCGGAAAGATGGCGCAAGGTAGGGGGGCATAGCCGAACGCATCGTGAACCGTCCGGCTTGACATTCAGGTTCGGCAGGGGTGACGGAAATCACATTCCGCCCCCCATTCAGGCACCCATCAGAGCGCGGCGGCGACCCGGCTGCCCTGGTCGATGGCCCGCTTCGCATCCAGTTCGGCGGCCACATCGGCACCCCCGATCAGCTGCGCGTTGATGCCGGCAGCCTGCAGTTCGGCCTGCAATGCACGGTTCGGCTCCTGCCCGGCGCAGATCACCACATGGTCGACCGGCAGCAGCTGTTCGCTGCCTTCCACGCGGATGCGCAGGCCTTCGTCATCGACGCCCAGGTACTCGACGCCACCGAGCATGCGCACGCCCTTGGCCTTCAGTGTGGCGCGGTGGATCCAGCCGGTGGTCTTGCCCAGTCGCGCGCCGGGCTTGCCCGGGCTGCGCTGCAGCAGCCAGAGCCGACGCGGTGACGCCTCGACCTCGGGCCGGCCCAGCGAGCCGCGGGCCTCGAAGGTGCTGTCCACGCCCCATTCGGCCATCCAGCGTTGCGGGTCGAGGGAGGGCGACTCACCGGCGTGGCTGAGGAACTCGCCGACATCGAAGCCAATGCCGCCGGCGCCGATGATCGCCGCATTGGTGCCCACTTCAACCCGGCCCAGCAGCACGTCCAGGTAGCTGACCACCTTGGCGTGGTCGGCGCCGGGGAAGTCGACCTTGCGCGGGGTGATGCCGGTGGCCAGCACCACCTCGTCGAAGCCGGCCAGGGTGGCGGCATCGGCACGGGTACTGAGGCGCAACTGCACGCCGGTTTCGGCCAGCGTGTGGCGGAAGTAGCGCAGAGTCTCGTGGAACTCTTCCTTGCCGGGGATGCGCTTGGCCACGTTGAACTGGCCGCCGATCTCCTCGTTGGCATCGAACAGGGTGACCTGGTGGCCGCGCTGGGCAGCGACGGTGGCACACGCCAGGCCTGCCGGGCCAGCACCGACCACGGCAACTTTCTTCGGCGTGGCGGTGGGGCGATAGACCAGCTCGGTCTCGTGGGCGGCGCGCGGATTGACCAGGCAACTGGCCAGCTTGTTCTCGAACACGTGGTCCAGGCAGGCCTGGTTGCAGGCGATGCAGGTGTTGATCGCCTCGGCGCGGCCGGCACGGGCCTTGTTGGGCCATTGCGGGTCGGCCAGCAGCGGACGCGCCAGCGACACCATGTCGGCACCGCCGCTGGCAAGGATGCGCTCGGCGACGTCGGGCATGTTGATGCGGTTGGTCGCCACCAGCGGCACCTTCACATGCGGCTTGAGCTTGGCGGTGACCCCGGCGAAGGCGGCGCGCGGCACCGAGGTGGCAATGGTCGGAATACGGGCTTCGTGCCAGCCGATGCCGGAATTGATGATCGTCGCGCCGGCGGCCTCGATGGCCTGCGCCTGCTGCACGATCTCCTCCCAGTTGCTGCCGTCTTCCACCAGGTCCACCAGCGACAGGCGGTAGATGATGATGAAGTCCGGGCCACAGGCCTCGCGGATGCGGCGCACGATCTCGACCGCGAAGCGCATGCGCTGGTTGGCATCGCCGCCCCAGCGGTCGGTGCGCTTGTTGGTGCGCGGGGCGATGAACTCGTTGATGAGGTAGCCCTCCGAGCCCATCACTTCCACACCGTCGTAGCCAGCCTCGCGGGCCAGCTTCGCGCTGCGTGCGTAGTCGGCGATATGCCGCTCGACGCCGCTGGCCGACAACGCACGCGGGGTGAACGGGTTGATCGGTGCCTTCAGCTTCGAGGGCGCCACCGACAGAGGGTGGTAGGCATAGCGGCCGGCATGCAGCAGCTGCAGGCAGATCTTCGCGCCGTGCTGGTGCGCGGCGGCGGTGAGCTGACGGTGCGGGCGTACTTCCCAGGGCCAGGACAGCTTGCCGCCGAACGGCTTCAGCCAGCCGACCACGTTCGGCGCGAAGCCACCGGTGACGATCAGGCCGACACCGCCCTCGGCGCGTTCGGCGAAGTAGGCCGCCAGCCGCGGGAAGTCGCGGGCGCGATCCTCCAGGCCGGTGTGCATCGAGCCCATCAATACGCGGTTGCGCAGCTGGGTGAAGCCCAGGTCCAGCGGGGCGAACAGATGGGGGTAGGCGCTTTCGTTGGCTGGCGACATTGTCGATACGCTTGCGTACGGAAGCGCGAAGCGTGCCGCGAAACGGCGGCCGGGGCAAGGGCCGGCCTTTGGGTAGTGCCGGCCGCTGGCCGGGTACGCTCGGCACATGCGTGCTGTCGCTCCCGCAATTCGCTGCGCGAACCGCGGGCCCCACTTACCGGCCTCCACGCCCCCGCGCCTGCGGCGCTGCCCCGAACTCCGGGGGGAGTGCCGGCCGCTGGCCGGGTACGCTCAGCACATGCGTGCTGTCGCTCCCGCAATTCGCTGCGCGAACCGCGGGCCCCACTTACCGGCCTCCACGCCCCCGCGCCTGCGGCGCCCCCCCGAACTCCGGGGGGTAGTGCCGGCCGCTGGCCGGGTACGCTCGGCACATGCGTGCTGTCGCTCCCGCAATTCGCTGCGCGAACCGCGGGCCCCACTTACCGGCCTCCACGCCCCCGCGCCTGCGGCGCTCCCCCCGAACTCCGGGGGGTAGTGCCGGCCGCTGGCCGGCATCCTGGGCAGATCAGGGGGCTTGCGGCTGCCGGTCAGCGGCCGGCACTACCGGGGTGCGACCGATCCCGAACCAGCCCAGCGTGACACCACACAGCGGACCGATCAGCAGGGCGAAGGCGAGGGTGCCGAGCCCAACATTGCCGCCCAGCCACCAGCCCAGCAGCAATACGCTGCCTTCGATCAGGCTGCGCACTTTCCAGATCGGCCAGCCGGTGCGGGCATGCAGGCCGGTCATCAGGCCGTCGCGCGGGCCAGGGCCAAGCCTGGCGCCGATGTACAGGCCGGTGGCCAGCGCGACCAGCAGCATGCCGGCGCAGAACATCGCCAGCTGCCAGCCAAGGCCGACGGCCGGCGGCAGCAGCCATAGTCCGAACTGCGCGGAGGGGCCGATCAGCATCACGTTGAGCACGGTGCCGACACCCGGCTTCTGCCGCAGCGGCCACCACAGCAGCAACACCAGTGCGCCGATGACATTGGTCGCCAGGCCGAACGACAGCGGCGTCTGCGCGGCGATGCCCTGCGACAGCACGTCCCAGGGCGCCACGCCGATGGCCGCACGGATCATCAGCGAGGCGCCGAAGCCGTACAGGAACAGGCCGGTGATCAGTTGCAGCAGGCGCAAGGGCAGGGCGGTCGGCATGGCGGTCTCGGGGGAAGGTAATCTGTTTCCACCGTAATCCCGATTCAGTCACTTCCATAGATACAGATGCCAGCCAATTCGCTGCCACAGGCGGGATCTGCTCCGTTCTGTAGAGTCGAGCTTGCTCGACTGCTCCTGATGAATCAGTCGAGCAAGCTCGACTCTACGCCCAGGCCGCGGAGCCGGGCATGGGCTCGGCTTTACAGCGGCGTTCCAGCCTGGCTCAGTCGCCCCAGCCTGCCAGCGCCAGTTTGCCCACCGTGCGTCCGCTGGCCAGGCGCTGATGCGCGATGTCCAGATTTGCCGCATTGATCGGGCCCAGGCTTTCACTGAGGGTGCCGCGCAGCTGGCCGGCATCGATCATGCTGGCCGTGCGGCTGAGGATGCGGTGCTGCTCGATGCAGTCGGCAGTGGCAAAGCGCGAGCGCGCGAACATGAACTCCCAGTGGATGCCGATGCACTTGGCTTTGTAGGGATCGCCGATGCGCAGCGGCCCACGCGGCTCGACGATCAGGCCCACATGTCCCTGCGGCGCCAGCAGCAGGCCCAGTTCGTCCCAGTAGTGATCGGTGTCGGCCAGGTTGAGTGCGACCTGCACCGTGTCGATGCCCAGCGCCTGCAGCTGGGCCTGAAGTGGTTGCCGGTGGTCGATCACGTGCCGGGCACCCATCTGCCGGCACCAGTCGGCCGAGGCCTCGCGCGACGCCGTGGCGATCACCTCGAAACCCGCATGGCGGGCCAGCTGGATTGCCATCGAGCCGACCCCGCCCGCACCGCCGATCACCAGCAGGTGCTGGCCGGCGTGGCGGCGATCGTCCAGCCGCAGCGGCATGCGCTCGAACAGCAGCTCCCAGGCGGTGAGCGTGGTCAGCGGCAGCGCTGCGGCTTCAGCGAAATCCAGCGTGGTTGGCTTGCGCGCGACCAGGCGTTCATCCACCCAGTGGTACTGCGCATTGCAGCCGGGGCGGGTGACATCGCCTGCGTAATAAACCTCGTCACCGGAGGCAAACAGGCTCGCCTCGTCGCCGATTGCCTCGACCACGCCGGCAGCGTCCCAACCCAGCACGCGGGGTGCCTGGAGCGTGGCCGGATCCGTGCTGGCACGCTGCTTGCCATCGACGGGGTTGACTGAAACCGCCTCGACCCGGACCAGCAGGTCACGGCCCCGGGGAGGCAGCGGCGGAGGCAGGTGGATATCGCACAGGGCAGGGGCGGATTCACGACTCAGGGCGACGGCTTTCATCACGGCTCCGGCTGGGTTCGTGGCTCCATCATAAGGTTCCTCACGTTTCCGCAGACGCGCTGAACCGTTTGATGCAGCGCGCCGCGCAATATGTCGTTTTCCCCGCCTAAACCCCGTCAAACCCTTGCAGCGTGAGGGTCTTGCGGATTTTCATCATCCTGTATAGGGTTTCAACGTCGGACCGGCGGACGGTCGGGCGCAACACTTCACATGTTACGGGACTGTTAACATGGCCTTCACCCGCCTGAGCATAATGTTCGCGGCGGTGGCGTGCTGAATCGGCTGTCGTACATCGACGCACTTGTGCTGGCCCATGCCTCTACCGGTTTCATACCCCCGAAATAGGAGCTGTACTCAATGAACAAGAAGATCCTTACTGCCGCGCTGCTGGGCGGCCTGGCTTTTGCCCAGGCAGCTTCGGCGCAGGAGTTCGATGACCGCTGGTACCTGACCGGTTCGGCCGGCTTCAACTTCCAGGACAGCGACCGTCTGACCAATGACGCTCCGTTCGTGACCCTGGGCCTGGGCAAGTTCATCAGCCCGAACTGGTCGCTGGACGGTGAGCTGAACTATCAGAACCCGAACTTCGATTCGAACAAGGACCTGAACTGGTCGCAGTACGGCGTCTCGCTGGACCTGCGTCGCCACTTCATCAAGGAAGGCCGCGGCTGGAACCCGTACATCGTCGGTGGCCTGGGCTACCAGAAGTCGGAAGAAGAGTACCCGGCGCTGAATGCCAACGGTCCGCGCCAGCGTAAGGACGGCAACGTTGCCGCCAAGCTGGGCGTCGGCCTGCAGACCACCTTCGAAAAGCGCGTTGCTGTCCGCGCCGAAGTGGCCTACCGCGCTGACTTCGACGACCAGAGCGTTGCCGCTCCGAAGGAAGACTGGTTCGGTGACGTGCTGGCTTCGGTCGGCGTCGTGATCCCGCTGGGCCCGGCTCCGGTCGCGGCTGCTCCGGCTCCGGCTCCGGTTGCCCCGAGCTGCGCCGACCTGGATGACGACGGTGACGGCGTCAACAACTGCGACGACAAGTGCCCGAACTCGCAGCCGGGTCAGACCATCGGTCCGGACGGTTGCCCGGTGCCGGTCTCCATCGACCTGAAGGGCGTCAACTTCGACTTCGACAAGTCGAACCTGCGTCCGGACGCCGTGGCGATCCTGAGCGAAGCCACCGAGATCCTGAAGCGTTACCCGGATCTGCGCGTTGAAGTTGCCGGTCACACCGACTCGAAGGGTACCGACGCTTACAACCAGAAGCTGTCGGAGCGTCGCGCTACCGCCGTGTACAACTACCTGACCAAGAACGGCGTTGACGCCGGTCGCCTGGTCGGCCCGATCGGCTACGGCGAGAGCCGTCCGATTGCTCCGAACACCAACCCGGATGGTTCGGACAACCCGGAAGGTCGCGCCAAGAACCGTCGTACCGAGCTGAACGTCCAGAACTAAGTTCTGACGATCTGCCAGTAGGACACAGCAGGACCCGGCTTCGGCCGGGTCTTGTTGTTTCTGCGGCCCGGAATCCGCGTGTCCGTCGGTCCGGGAACAACCGTTCGTCGGGTTTTTATCCGTAAAACCAATGAGTTGCCGTATTCATTGAAAGTGGCGCTTGAAAGCTGTCGCGGCATTGCTAAACTCGCCGCGTCACTTCCTTTCCTGGATGCCCTTCATGCTGCGCTCTGCATCGGCCGCCTTCCTGGCGCTGGCCCTGGTTCCCGCCGCCCACGCTGCGGTCGATTGCTCGGTCAACACCAGCGCCTCGCCGCTGCCGTTGCCGGCCACGACCATCGCGCCGGTGGCCGACGAGCTCTACATCCGTGGCAACCAGTTGGGCATGCCGGCCGGCGTGCTGAGCAGCAACTACGATCCGTCGCAGTCGCTGGACCAGGTGCTGCAGCGCCTGCGCATCGATGGTTGCCAGAACATCGCCAAGGCCATTCCGAGCGCCCCGGCAGTGAAGCCGAACGATCCGGCGGCCTACAAGCCGCAGACCGAATTCGACAACACGCCCTGGCGCTTCGACATGAGCCAGAACGGCAAGCGCATGACCGCCGAAGAGTTCGACGCCTGGATGAAGGCGCGTGGCGTGCGTGTGGTCAAGGCGCGTCCGGCTCCGGCCGCCACTCCGGCCCCGGCCGAAGCACCGGCTGAGACCAAGCCGGTCGACAAGAAGTAAGCACCGCGGGGAGCAGAGGCTTGCGCACGCGCCGCCCACCTGCCGCCCCCGCCGCCCGCTCCCACGCACCGCGTGGGCGTGCGACTCCCGCTGCCACAGCCGCCGGTGTCCGTCATGGCCTGGCGCGCGTGCTGTCCAAGGCCGGTGTGTGTTCGCGCAGCGAGGCCGCGCGCTGGATCGCCGATGGCCGCGTGCGCGTCTCCGGCCGCATCGTGCGGGATCCCGAATTCCCGATTGGGCAGCCGGCGCCGCCGATCGAGGTCGATGGCCAGCCGATGGGCGCGCCGCAGCGCCTGTACCTGATGCTCAACAAACCGCGTGGGGTGGTGACCACCGTGCAGGATGAGCGTGGCCGCGATACCGTGTACCGCTGCTTCGATGGTGCCGGCCTGCCGTGGATCGCGCCGGTCGGGCGCCTGGACAAGGCCAGTGAAGGGTTGTTGCTGTTCAGCAACGATCCGCAGTGGGCGGCGCACCTGACCGACCCGCAGACCGGGCCGGACAAGACCTACCACGTGCAGGTCGACCGCCTGCCCGATGACGCCACGCTGGCGGCCCTGCAGGCCGGCGTGGACGACGAGGGCGAGTTCCTCGTCGCCCAGGCTGTGCGCGTGCTGCGCAGCGGCGATAAGACCGCGTGGCTGGAGGTGGTCCTCGACGAGGGCCGCAACCGCCACATCCGCCGCCTGTTTGCGGCCTTCGACCTGCAGGTGCTGCGCCTGGTCCGGGTTGCGATCGGCGGGCTGCAGCTCGGCGATCTCGGCAAGGGCCAGTGGCGGGTGCTGGAGGTCAGTGACCAGCAGCGGCTGGGGGCCGCTGCACCGGGCTGATCATCGCCCGCGGCCGGCGGTTGCCGGCCACCGTTCCAGGCGTAGGGGGCGTCTGGCTGCTGAATTTCCCGAACGGAGCCTGCCCATGTACCACCCGACCCTCAACCAAACCCTGCGCTGCGCAGGCCTGCTGCTGCCGATGGTGCTGCTGACCGCCTGTGGTGGCCACAAGAAGGTGGCCAAGGCGGAAATGCCGGCCGAGACCCCGGTGGTGGAAGTGAAGACCCCGGAGCTGGATGGTCGCGGCAGCTACCGCTTCCTGATGAGCAACGGCGACAAGAAGATGACCGCCGATGAGTTCGATGCCTGGATGAAGGCCAATGGCATCCGCGTTGCCAAGGGTAACGGCCAGGATGCTGCCGCCAAGCCGGTGGTGGTGGCCAGCAAGGACGAGCCGAAGGGCAAGAAGAAAAAGAAGTGATGCCGGGAAGGTGCCGACCTCGGTCGGCACGCCCTCACGCCCGGTAGGTGCCGACCTTGGTCGGCACGCTTTGGCCGGTGGGGATCAACCCTTGATCACGCCCAGCTCGACACCGATGCGGGTGAACGCATCGATCGCGCGGTCCAGATGCTCGCGACTGTGCGCGGCGCTGATCTGGGTGCGGATGCGCGCCTGGCCCTTGGGCACCACCGGGAAGAAGAAGCCGATCGCGTAGATGCCTTCTTCCAGCAGGCGCTCGGCGAACTTCTGCGCCAGCGGTGCGTCGTACAGCATCACCGGGCTGATCGGGTGTACGCCCGGCTTCACGTCGAAACCGGCAGCGACCATCTTTTCGCGGAAGTAGCGGGTGTTTTCCACCAGGGTGTCGCGCAGATCGTCAGCGGCGGCCAGCATCTCGAACGCTTTGATGCCGGCGGCCACCACATGCGGCGGCAGCGAGTTGGAGAACAGGTACGGGCGCGAACGCTGGCGAAGCAGCTCGATCACCTCGGCGCTGGCGCAGGTGAAGCCGCCCAGTGCACCGCCCATGGCCTTGCCCAGGGTGCCGGTGATGATGTCGATCTTTTCCAGCACGCCCTTCACTTCGGCCGAGCCGCGGCCGGTGGCACCGAGGAAGCCGGTAGCGTGGCATTCGTCGATGTGCACCAGCGCGTTGTACTTCTTCGCCAGCGCGGTGATCTCGTCCAGCGGCGCAATGAAGCCGTCCATCGAGAACACGCCGTCGGTGGTGATCAGCTTGGTCTTGCAGCCGGCGGCGTCGGCGGCCTGCAGCTGGGCTTCCAGGTCGGCCATGTCGCAGTTGGCATAGCGGAAGCGCTTGGCCTTGCACAGGCGCACGCCGTCAATGATCGAGGCGTGGTTCAGCGCATCGGAAATGATCGCGTCGTTCTCGCCGAGCAGCGGCTCGAACAGGCCGCCGTTGGCATCGAAGCAGGCCGCGTACAGGATGGTGTCCTGCTTGCCGAAGAAGTCGGCGATCTGCTTCTCCAGCTGCTTGTGCAGGTCCTGGGTGCCGCAGATGAAGCGCACCGAGGCCATGCCGAAGCCGTGGGTATCCAGCGCATCCTTGGCGGCCTGGATCAGGTCCGGATGGTCGGCCAGGCCCAGGTAGTTGTTGGCACAGAAGTTCAGCACCGTGCGGCCGTCCTCGAGGGTGATCTCGGCCGACTGCGGGCTGGTGATGATCCGCTCGGACTTGAACAGGCCCTGGGCGCGGATGGCGTCCAGTTCCTCGGCGTAGTGGCGGGTCAGGGCGGAGGAGGCGTCGGTCATGGCGTGGGCACGGCTCTGAACGGGGAAGCCGCTGATTCTACCGGGCATCACCGCTTGCCGACCGGCCCGGATGGGGGCATCGCCACGGCCGGCACATGTTGCATCGCAATAGCAAACTGGTTAAAAATTCGTGAACCGGAGCTGTCCCGCTCCGGCCGCTACGCCCGCTCCCCGCCTTCCACGCCACCGCCCCCACCGGAGACGCTCATGAAGCACGCCCGTGCCTGCCTCGCCATTGCCGCTGCCCTGACCCTGGCCGCCCCGTTCGCCGCCAGCGCCCAGGAAAACGAATCGCCGTACAGCTGGAACGTCACCGCTGTTTCCGATTACCTGTTCCGTGGTGTGTCGCAGACCGACGAGGATCCGACCCTGCAGGCCGGTTTCACCTACACCAGCCCGGTTGGCCTGTATGCCGGCGTTTGGGGTTCGGGCGTGGACTTCGGTGCAGGTGATCCGAAGACCGAGGTCGACTACCTGATCGGCTACGGCGTGGACGTCACCGAGCGCGTCAACGTCGACGTGCTGCTGAACCGCTACACCTACCTGAAGTCCAGCCACCAGAACTACAACGAGCTGATCACCACCACCACGCTGGATGACACCTACAAGCTGACGGTGGCCTACACCAACGATGTATGGAACAGCAGCACCGATGGCTGGTACTTCGGCCTGGGTGGCAGCTGGGGCCTGCCGAAGGACTTCACCCTGAATGCCAATGTCGGCCGCAGCACGTTTGAAGACGGCATCGCCAAGGATTACACCGACTGGAATGTCGGCGTTGAGCGCCAGTTCGGGATGGCCAAGGTCGGCCTGGGTTACTACGGCACCGACGGCAACGGCCGCGACAACTCCGGCAAGCTGGCCCACAGCCGCGTGATGCTGAGCGTCGCGATCGGTAACTGATGCGCCTTCGCTGATGTCCACGAAAAAGGCGCCCAATGGGCGCCTTTTTCAATTTCAGCCGCATGCCTTACCCCGGCTGGGGGAGAGCCCCCTTGTTGTTCAAGGGGGCGCGCCGACGGCGCGGGGATAAGGAAACCTGCGGGGGAATTGACCCGAAGGGTCAATTCCAGCTCAACACAACCTTGCCGGCCTTGCCTTCTTCCATCAGGTCGAAGCCCTTCTGGAAGTCGTCGATCGGCAGCTGGTGGGTCATCACCTTGCCGAGCGGGAAGCCGGACAGCACCAGCTGGGTCATCTTGTACCAGGTCTCGTACATCTTGCGGCCGTAGATGCCCTGCACGGTCAGGCCCTTGAAGATGATCTTGTCCCAGTCGCAGCCGGCGCCCTTGGGCATGATGCCGAGCATGGCGATCTTGCCGCCGTGGTACATGCAGTCGAGCATGTCGTTGAACGCGCGCGGGTTGCCGCTCATTTCCAGGCCCACGTCGAAGCCCTCCATGTGCAGTTCCTTCATCACGTCCTTCAGCGACTGGTTGGCCACGTTGACCACGCGGGTGGCACCCATGTCGGCGGCCAGCTTCAGGCGGAAGTCGTTGACGTCGGTCACCACCACGTTGCGCGCACCGATGTGCTTGCAGATGCCGGCGGCGATGATGCCGATCGGGCCGGCACCGGTGATCAGAACGTCTTCACCGATCACGTTGAACTCCAGCGCGCAATGCGCGGCGTTGCCGTACGGATCGAAGAACGCGGCCAGCTCGGACGGAATCTGGTCCGGGATCGGCCACAGGTTGCTGGCCGGCATCACCATGTACTCGGCGAAGGCGCCGTTGACGTTGACGCCGATGCCGACGGTGTTCGGGCACAGGTGCGGGCGGCCGCCACGGCAGTTGCGGCAGTGGCCGCAGACGATGTGGCCTTCGGCCGAGACGCGCTGGCCGATTTCATAGCCGGTCACGGCCGAGCCGAGTGCGGCGACGCGACCGACGAATTCGTGGCCGATGGTCAGGCCCGGCTTGATGGTGCGCTGGCTCCACTCGTCCCACAGGTAGATGTGCAGGTCGGTGCCGCAGATCGCGGTCTTCTCGAGCTTGATCAGGACCTCGTTCGGGCCCGGGGTCGGAACCGGAACTTCTTCCAGCCAGATGCCCTTGGCCGCTTCGCGCTTGACCAGGGCCTTCATCGTTTGCTGCGCCATCGGGGTGGAACTCATCAGGGGGAAAGCGCGGATTATAGGGTGCCGCGCGGATTTCCCATGTTGCGCTGCGGGTGCAGTGGCGGAACGAAAGGCGTGCGCCGGCGGGCGTTTCGAACGTGCTGCGAACAGCAGCGCCTCCCTGGTTCGGGGGAGGGTGACCACGCCCCCTCTGGACGATTTCCGTGTGCGCGGCCCACGTGCGCGTGGCAGAGCAAGAAGCAGGCCCATGACTTCCGGGGTTCGGGCCGGGGCAGGGCGGCGGGCTACAATCGAAGGTTCCACTACCAGGGGCCGCTCCATGCGCTCGAACCTGCTTGCATTCTCCATCGTCGCCAGCCTTGGGCTGGCCCAGGTCGCTCATGCCGCTGAAGGCATGTGGGTGCCGCAGCAGCTGCCGGAAATCGCCGGCCCGCTGCAGAAGGCCGGCCTGAAATTGTCCCCGGAACAGCTGGCCAACCTGACCGGCGACCCGATGGGCGCGGTCGTCGCCCTCGGCGGCTGCACCGCCAGCTTCGTCTCGCCGCAGGGCCTGGTGGTCACCAACCACCACTGCGCTTATGGCGCCATCCAGCTGAATTCGACCGCGCAGAAGAACCTGATCAAGGACGGCTTCAACGCGCCGACCCTGAAGGACGAACTGAGCGCCGGCCCGAACGCCCGCGTGTTCGTGCTCGACCAGATCACCGACGTCACCGCCCAGGCCAAGGCCGCCATTGCTGGCGCCGGCAACGATCCGCTGGCCCGCAGCCGCGCGCTGGACGCCTTCGACAAGGCCCAGGTCGCCGCCTGTGAAGCCGATGCCGGCTTCCGCTGCCGCCTGTACAGCTTCTCCGGCGGCAACACCTACCGCCTGTTCCGCAACATGGAAATCAAGGACGTGCGCCTGGTCTACGCGCCCCCGGGCAGCGTCGGCAAGTTCGGCGGCGACGTCGACAACTGGATGTGGCCGCGCCACACCGGCGACTTCTCGTTCTACCGCGCCTATGTGGGCAAGGACGGCAAGCCGGCCGCCTTCGCCGCCGACAACGTGCCGTACCAGCCCAAGCACTTCCTGAAGTTCGCCGACCAGCCGCTGGGCGCCGACGACTTCGTGATGGTGGCCGGCTACCCGGGCCGCACCAACCGCTATGCACTGGCCGGTGAGTTCAACGAAACCGCCAGCTTCACCTACCCGACCATCGCCAAGCACTACAACGCGGTGCTGAAGATGATCGCCGATGCCGGCAAGGCCGACGCCGACGTCAAGGTGAAGTACGCCGCGACCGCCGCCAGCATGAACAACGTGGCCAAGAACTACCTGGGCCAGCTGGAAGGCTTCAAGCGCATCGACGCCGCCGGCCAGAAGCAGGCTGAAGAAGCCGCCGTGCTGGCCTGGCTGAAGAAGCAGGGTGCTGCCGGCAAGCCGGCCCTGGCCGCCCACGCGCAGCTGCTCAAGCATCTGGATACCAGCAAGTCGACCCGCGAACGCGACCTGTTCGTCGGCCAGTTCAACAACACCTCGGCCGTTGGCGCAGCGATCACCCTGTACCGCCTGTCGATCGAACGCAGCAAGCCGGATGCCGAGCGCGAGGCCGGTTACCAGGAACGCGACCTGACCACCATCGAAGGTGGCCTGAAGCAGATGGACCGTCGCTACGTGGCAAAGATGGACCAGCAGCTGCAGACCTACTGGCTGGACCAGTACGTGGCCCTGCCGGCCGCGCAGCGCGACAACGAAGTGCTGAACAAGTGGCTGGCCGGCAGCGATGCCGCTGCGGTCAAGTCGCTGGTGAACAAGCTGGGCGGCACCGAGCTGGGCAGCCTGGACAATCGCCTGAAGTGGTTCAAGGCCGACCGTGCCGCGTTTGAAGCCAGCAGCGATCCGGCCATCCAGTACGCCGTGGCCGTCATGCCGGCACTGCTGAAGCAGGAAGAGCAGAAGAAGATCCGCGAAGGCGAATCACTGACCGCCCGCCCGCTGTACCTGCAGGCCGTGGCCGACTACAAGAAGAGCCAGGGCGAGTTCGTCTATCCGGATGCCAACCTGTCGCTGCGCATCACCTTCGGCAACGTCATGGGCTATGGCAAGGACGGCGTGAAGTACACCCCGTTCACCACCCTGGAAGGCGTGGCGGCGAAGGAAACCGGTGAAGATCCGTTCGATTCGCCGAAGGCGCTGCTCGATGCGGTCAAGGCCAAGCGTTACGGCGGCCTGGAAGACAAGCGCATTGGTTCGGTGCCGGTGAACTTCCTGTCCAACCTGGACATCACCGGCGGCAACTCCGGTTCGCCGGTGCTGGATGCCAACGGCAAGCTGGTCGGCCTGGCCTTCGATGGCAACTGGGAATCGGTCAGCTCCAACTGGGTGTTCGACCCGGTGATGACCCGCATGATCGCCGTCGACAGCCGCTACATGCAGTGGATCATGCAGGAAGTGGCGCCGGCGCCGCAGCTGCTGAAGGAACTGAACCTGGTCAAGTAAGGTTCGCGGTTCCGGGCGGTCCATCCACGCATGGCGTGGATCTACTGCCTGTACCGAGGGTAGTGCCGGCCGCTGGCCGGCAACCTCGACCAGATAGCCGGAGTTTCCGAAACCCCGCGACCCACGTCGCGGGGTTTTTTCATGCCCGGCCCGGCCCGGTGCGCCGAACAGGTATCATCCCTGTTCCGCGTACTTCACAGGATGTGAACGAAACGCGGAAACCTCCTCCCCCCAGGACCCCTTGCACGCATGCGCATCCTGCTTGCCCGCCACGGCGAAACGCCGTGGAACGCCGAAGGCCGCTACCAGGGCCAGATCGATATTCCGCTTTCGCCGATCGGTGAAGCCCAGGCCCAGGCACTGGGTGCCCGCCTGGCCTCGGTGGACATCACCCGTGCCGTCGCCTCGCCGCTGTCGCGCGCGCAGCGCACCGCGCAGCTGGCGCTTGGCGCCGCGCGTGCCGACATGCTGCTGACCGAGCCGGAGCTGCAGGAAATCGCCCACGGTGAGTGGGAAGGCCTGCTCGCCAGCGAGATCAACGAAAAGGATCCGTCGCGCCTGCAGGCCTGGCGCGAGGAGCCCGATACCGTGCTGATGCCCGGTGGCGAATCGCTGCGGCTGGTGCTGGAACGCAGCTGGCGTGGTCTGGCCCGTGCCACCGAAGGCCTCGGCGAGCACGACACCCTGCTGGTGGTTGCGCACGATGCGGTCAACCGCGTGATCCTGTGCAAGGTGCTGGGCCTGCCGATTTCCCGCCTGTGGACCTTCCGCCAGGCGCCGACCACGCTCAACCTGCTCGAAGGCGCCGACCTGGACAGCCTGGAAGTGGTGCGCCTGAACGACTGCGCCCACCACACGCCGTTCTTCGGCGAAGCCAAGCACCGCGCACTCTGACCCGCCACACCGAACCACCTGTACCTGCTGGAAGCACTGCCGTGACGAACACCCCGACCACCCTGGCCGATTGGCTGGATTACATTGAACGCCAGCACCCGGCGACCATCGACATGGGCCTGGAGCGCGTGCGCGCCGTGGCCACGGCGATGGGTCTTGGCGCGCCGGCCGGGCGCACCATCGTGGTCGGTGGCACCAACGGCAAAGGCTCCACCGTGGCCTTCATCGAGGCCATCGGCCGTGCTGCCGGTTGGAAGGTGGGTGCCTACACCTCGCCGCACCTGCTGCGCTACAACGAGCGCGTGCGCATCGATGGCCAGGATGTCGACGATGCGGCGCTGGTTGCTGCGTTCAATGCCGTCGAAGCGGCACGCGGCGACACCACGCTGACCTATTTCGAGTACGGCACGCTCGCTGCTTTGCAGCTGTTCGCCGACGCCGGGCTGGACCTGGCGGTGCTGGAAGTGGGCCTGGGCGGCCGCCTGGATGCGGTCAACATCGTCGACGCCGACGTGGCGGTGATCACCACCGTGGACATCGACCATGCCGAGTGGCTGGGCGAGGACCGCGAAGCGATCGGCGCCGAGAAGGCCGGCATCATCCGTGGCTGGAAGCCGGTGATCCTGGGCGAGACCGATCCGCCGTCCAGCGTGCTGGCGCGTGCCTATCTGGTCGGTGCCAACGCGATCCGCGGCGGCAGCGATTACTTCTACGAGCCGATCGACGCCCAGCGCTGGCGCTGGCGCGACGTCGGCCTGCGCATGGAGCTGCCGACCCCGGCGCTGGCCGGCCCGATCCAGCTGGCCAATGCCGGTGCTGCCATCGCCGCCCTGCGCGCGCTGGACAAGCCGGTGCCGCGTGCGGCGTGGGCCGCGGGTATCGCAGCAGCGCGAATCTCCGGCCGCATGCAGGCATTCGAGCGCGACGGCGTGCAGATCCGCGTGGACGTGGGCCACAACCCGCAGGCGGCGGGCCAGCTGGCGCGTGCGCTGAAGGCCGAAGTGTCAGCCGGCCGCACCCTGGCGGTGTACGCCGCGTTGCAGGACAAGGACGCGGCGGGTGTGGTGCAGGCCCTGCAGGACGTGGTGGGCGAGTGGACCCTGGCCGGGCTGGACGGTCCGCGTGGGCAGAGCGCCGCTCAGCTGCAGGCACGCCTGAGCGGTACGGTGGCGGCCAAGGCACCGCTGGCCGATAGCGTCGAACAGGCGCTGGCGCAGGTGCTGGCCCAGGCTGAGCGGGGTGACCGGGTGCTGGTGTTCGGCTCCTTCCATACCGCCGCTGCGGCCCTGCAGTGGCTGCAGGGCGACGCCTGATCCGCGTTCAGCCAACGCCGACGCCGGCCGGTCCGGCACCCGTATAATCGACGGCAATCTCCGGACAGTTGCCTGCCTCACGTGGATACGCCTCTGAAACAGCGTCTGATTGGTGCCATCGTGCTGGTGGCACTGGCCGTGATTTTCCTGCCGATGCTGGTCAAGGGACCCGCACCCGACAGCGGTGTCGCCAATGTGCCGATCGCCGCGCCGGATGCGCCGGCCGATGGCCAGTTCGAAACCCGTGAGCTGCCTCTGGTCGCCCCGGCCGGTGGCGCCACCGGCCTGCAGACCGGGCAGGCCAAGCCGCTGCAGGAGGCTGCCACGCCGGCTACGCCGCCGACCGTGGACACCTCGCCGGCAGTCGCCGCCGGCAACTATGCGGTCACCTTCGGTGCCTACGGCAGCAAGGCCGACGCCGATGCGGTGATCGCCTACCTGAAGCGCTCGCAGCTGCCGGGCTTCGCCGAAACGGCCACCATCAACGGCCGCCAGGCATGGCGCGTGCGCGTTGGACCTTACGCCGACCGTGCCCAGGCCGAAGCGGCCCGCCTGCAGGCGGTGAAGATCCGTGCGGATGTGAAGGCCGAAGTGATCACCCTGGACGCGGCGGCCGGCAGCAGTGCCCCGGTTGCGGCCACCCCGGCACCGGCTGCGCCGAGCGCCAGCACCCCGTCCGCAGCTGTTGCGCCCTCGGCCAGCGGCAACCCGGTCCGCAGCGAAAGCCTGCCGCCGAGCACGCCAACGGCGACCGCGCCGCCGGCCGCCAAGCCGGAACCGCCGAAGCCGGCGCCGAAGCCCGAACCGAAGCCGGAGGCCACCGCCAGCAAGCCGGCGACGGCGCCGACCACACCGGCAGCACCGGCTGCCAGCGGCGTCGGCTTTGCCGTGCAGCTGGGCGCGTTCGGTCAGGCCAACGATGCCAATGCCCTGCGCGACAAGGTTCGTGCCGCTGGCTTCAGCGCTTTCGTCGAGCAGGTGCGCACGGACAAGGGAACCCTGCATCGCGTCCGCGTCGGGCCGGTGGCCAACCGCGCTGACGCCGAGCAGCTGAAGGCGCAGGTCGCCGCCAAGGTCGGCGTGGCCGGCATGGTCCGACCGCACCCATGACCCACGCGCAGCCCCGTTGCCAGCGCCGCCGAAGGAGCGGGGCGCCATGATCGACGTGGTGCTGCTGATCGTGATCGCCGCCTCGACCCTGCTGGGGATGCTGCGCGGCTTCGTCGGAATCGTCATCGGCACTCTGTCGTGGCTGCTGGCCGCGTGGGCGGCCTTCGCCTTCGGTAATGACGCGGCCCACTGGTGGGCCGCGCCGGCGGCCCCCGGAGGCGAGCACTTCGTCGGTGGCTACCTGGGGGTCGGCATCGGCGTGATGATCGTGGTCGCGGTGATCGGCATGGTCATCAAGGCCCTGGTCCACCGCAGCATGCTGACCAGCCTGGACCGCCTGCTGGGCGGGGTGCTGGGCGCGGTGCGAGGCGGCCTGATCGCCGCGGTCCTGCTGCTGCTGGGCAGCTTCACCCCGCTGACCGCCGAACCCTCGTGGCAGCGCTCGGCGGTGCGTCCGTTGCTGAACCCGACCGTGGCCTGGATGAACAGCAAACTGCCGCACTGGGAGGTTCCCGGGGCCGATCTGCTGCCCAAGGCCTTGCCGACCGACGCGCTGTCCCCATCTGCATTGATGGAATTGGGGAAGAACGCAGGCGCCGGGTTGGGAAAGCCGGGCGCGGCAGGCGATAATGGCATCCTCAACCAGGTAGTGGCAGGCAGCGGATGGCTGCGGCCTGCGAAAGCGGAACAGGGCGATTCCTACGATCCGGCCGAAGTGCGCCCGGACGCTCCTGCACTGCCGGACAGTATCGAGCCGGGCGATCCGGCCAACGTCGACCGCGCGCGCGGCGACCACCGCGGCCAGGTACGGCCACCTTCCTTGTAACTGGGCACAGCCCAGCGGAGACCTCGCACCATGTGTGGCATCGTCGGAATCGTCGGCAACCAGAACGTCGCCGGGCAGTTGTATGACGGCTTGACCGTTCTCCAGCACCGTGGCCAGGATGCGGCGGGCATCGCCACCGCCAGCGGCAGCCGCCTGCGCGTGCAGAAGGCCACCGGCCTGGTCCGCGATGTGTTCGATGCCCGCACCATGTCCACCCTGGAAGGCAGCGTCGGCATCGCCCATGTGCGCTACCCGACCGCCGGTTCGGAAGGCATGGACGAGGCACAGCCCTTCTACGTCAATTCGCCGTACGGCATCGCGCTGGCCCACAACGGCAACCTGATCAACACCGAAGCGCTGCGCCAGCAGGTGTTCGAACAGGACCGCCGCAACGTCAACACCGATTCGGACAGCGAAGTGCTGCTGAACGTGTTCGCCTATGAACTGGAGCAGCAGCGCCAGCTCAGCCCGGAAGCCGCGATCCGCGCGGTGGCCGGCGTGCACCGCCGCTGCAAGGGCGGCTATGCGGTGGTCAGCGTGGTGCTGGGCCTGGGCCTGGTCGCCTTCCGCGACCCGCATGGCATCCGGCCGCTGGTACTGGGCAAGCGCAGCCACGCCGAAGGTGACGAGTACATCGTCGCCTCCGAGTCGGCCGCGCTGGACGTGCTGGGCTTCCAGCGCGTGCGCGACGTGCAGCCGGGCGAAGCGCTGGTGATCACCGCGCGTGGCGAGCTGTTCTCGGAAATCTGCGCCGAGCCGGCCGAGCACACCCCGTGCATCTTCGAATACGTGTACTTCGCGCGCCCGGATTCGATGATCGACAACGTCTCGGTGCACAAGGCGCGCATGCGCATGGGCATCAAGCTGGGCGAGAAGATCCTGCGCCTGCGCCCGGACCACGACATCGACACCATCATCCCGATCCCGGATACCTCGCGCGATGCCGCGCTGGAGATCTCCAACGTGCTCGGGGTGAAGTACCGCGAAGGCTTCATCAAGAACCGCTACATCGGCCGCACCTTCATCATGCCGGGCCAGGGCGAACGCGTGAAGTCGGTGCGCCGCAAGCTCAACCCGATCCACCTGGAGTTCCGCAACCGCGTGGTGCTGCTGGTGGACGATTCGATCGTGCGCGGCACCACCAGCCAGCAGATCGTGCAGATGGCCCGTGATGCGGGCGCGCGCAAGGTCTACCTGGCCAGCGCGGCACCGCCGGTGCGCTACCCGAACATCTACGGCATCGACATGCCGGCGGCCGAAGAGCTGGTCGCGCACAACCGCACCGTGGAAGAGATCGAAGCCCACCTGGGCTGCGACTGGCTGATCTACCAGGACCTGGAAGACATGGAAGCGGCGGTGAGCGAGGGCAACCCGGCGCTGCGCAACTTCGATTCGTCCTGCTTCAACGGCCACTACCCGACGGGTATCGAGCCGGGCTACTTCGAGCGCATCCAGCAGCTGCGTTCGGACGACGCCAAGCACAAGCGCCGCGCCTGAGGTCCAGGCGTGGTCGATGTACCCGACGTTGGTGGCGACCTGCTGCGCGCTGCGCAGCAGTGCCTGGCCGAAGCCGACCCGCTGCGCAAGGTGGCGCTGACCCAGGCCTATGCCGCCGCGTTCCGTGCTGGCCGCCTGAAGGTGGCGGCCGATGCACCGCCGCCGGAGCCGATCCGCATGCCCGGCCGGCCGCCGCAGCTGGTGCTGGTGCATCCGCGTGAAGTGCCGCGGCGTGGACTGGGCGGTGTGGAAGGGCGTGCCGCCTTCATCCACGCCATCGCCCATATCGAACTCAACGCGATCGACCTGGCCTGGGATGCGGTATACCGCTTCCGTGGCCTGCCGCCGGCGTTCCATGCCGACTGGGTCAGCTGTGCCGACGACGAATCGCGGCACTTCATGCTGCTGCGCGAACGCCTGCAGGTGCATGGCCACGACTATGCCGATTTCCCAGCGCACAACGGCCTGTGGGAAATGTGCGAAAAGACTGCCCATGACGGCCTGGCACGCATGGCGCTGGTGCCGCGCGTGCTGGAAGCGCGCGGCCTGGACGTAACGCCCGGCATGATCGGGAAGCTGCGCAATGTCGGCGATGGCGGAACCGCCGATGTGCTGGAAGTGATCCTGCGCGAGGAAGTGGCGCACGTCGCTGCCGGTTCGCGCTGGTATCGCTGGTACTGCGACCGCGCCGCTGTCGAGCCGCGTGCGCGCTTCAAGGAACTGCTGGTGGAGTACGCCGGCGGCTACCTGCATGGGCCATTCAACATCGAAGCGCGCCTGCTGGCCGGGTTCGATGCGGATGAGCTGGCCAACCTGGTTGAACAGGCCGGCTGAAGAAAAGGGGACGGAGGGGATTAAGTCGTTTGTGGCACAAACGACTTAATCCCCTCCGTCCCTTTTTTCATGCGTTCGGCAACACCACGCGCTTGCCATCCACCGTTGGCCGGTTGATGTAGAACAGGCCGGGACCCGGCCGGTACGGCAGTTCGCTGACGCCGGCATCGGCGGCGTAGGTCAGTGCGGTGTCGCCCAGTGCATCGAAGTTCCAGTGCGCCGACTGCATCAGGTAACGCCGTCGCAGCAGCGCCTCCTGTGTCTGCGTCAGCGGCTGTCCGGCCACCAGTCGGCGTGCAATTGGCTGCAGGGCGGACGGCAGCTCCCAGCCGGGAACTCCAGCGGCATTGGCGGTCCATTGCACGCCAGCATCGATGGCCTGCTGCTGCATCACCTGCAGTGCGATCAGCTGGTAACGCCAGTCGATGCGCCGACGCAGCACCACCGCGGCGGTCACATACAGCACCGGCGACAACAGCACGCTGCGGCTGCCGGCGCGACGCTGCTGCTGCCACTGGTGCCAGACATCCACCCAGATCTCCTTTTCACCCACGCCCAGCTGCTGCCGCCAGCGTTCGGCGTCGGCCTGCGTTTCGGCGTAGGCCGTGGTGGCCTGCAGCAACGCCAGTGAAGGGACCTGGTAGTCGGAAACCGCTGGGCGGCGCAGCTGCTGCCGGCGCGGACGGCTGAGCAGCTTGGGCCCTTCTTCCAGCTGGTTGTAGCCACCGCCGATGTTGGCGTGCACGCCGGGCAGGGCGACCTCGGTGAACGTTGGCGCGACGCTGGTCAATGGATAGTGTTGGCGATGCTCGTCACGCGCGGCCAGTTGCACGACGTGTGCCGCGATGTCACTGCGCAGGGCGAGCTGCGGGTGTTCATCGGCGCGGCCACCATTGACTGCAACCACGGTGTCGAACAGTCCGATGAAGCGCAGCACCGGCGTGACGGCGGCGAAGTCCGCAGTGCAGGGCAGGCCGGCGCCCTGCAGCAGCTGGCGCCAGCGCGCGCTGTCCCAGGCCTGCAGCTGGTTTGAGATATCACGTGCCGCGGCAGCACCGCGCGAATAGCCGAACAGATCCAGCTGCACGCCACGCAGCGGTCGCTGCCAGCGCGCGGACAGCTCGGCCAGTGCCGCCGGCAGCAGCACCTGCAGCGCGCGCTGCACTTTCGCGCGAACGCCACTGGCACCGATGCCGAAGGCCAGTCCGATCAGATCGTCATCGGCATCATCGCGGGTCCCCACGCCCTCGACATAGATCGACAGCGAAGGTGCGGCCATCGCATCGCGGCGGCTGTCCGGATACAGCTGCTGCAGGCGCGCGATGTTGGTCAGGCCGTTGTCGTAGCTGCTGGTCAGCCGGCTCTGGTAGGTCGAATCATCATCCGCGCGCAGCTGCGCCGGGCGTGGCTGCGGAACCTGTGGGCGACCGCGTGCCAGGTTGTGTGCGTTGTTGCGGGTGCCATCGAAGAACAGGCCGATCCGCAGCAAGCCGACATCTTCGTCCGTGTCCTGCGATGGTGCCATGTGCATTCCCCGTCGTGGCTGCGTCACGGTAGCGCGAAAGCGGTGTATTGGCGAAGTGTAGTGACGCTTTTGACCTTACTTAACGCAGATGCGGTCGATCACAGTTCCTGATTTTCATTCCCATCTTCTATTGAATTCACACGACCCGCGCAGGCCAGATGGCCAGACCCGGTAGACCCGGGCGTGCTGCATCAACGCTGTTCACATCATTCAAGGAGCGACGCAATGTTGTCCAGATCGATTGGCAAAGCGGCAGGTGGCCTGGTGTTGGGTTTGTCGGTGGCAGCGGCCGCGCATGCGGCACCGTTGTTCGAGCCGGTGACGGTCATCAGCCGCGCATCGGCAAACAGTGAGCCCGCGCTGGGCAAGCTGCTGGCCACCCCGTCCACCGCGACGGTACAGGAAGTGCGTGTCGACGCTGCTGCCACTGCGCAGCTGCAGCTGGAGTTCGAACTGCTTGGCCAGCGCGTGCAGGCGGTGCGCAGCAAGGTGGAAGCCCTGCCCGATGGCGGCAGCATCTGGTACGGCCAGTTGCGCTCGCCGTCCGATCGGCTGACTGCCGCCACTTCGAATGGCCAGGATGATCCTGGTAATTCAGTGATCCTGGTGCGTTCGGGCAACACCCTCACCGGTTCGATCCGCAAGGACGGCAAGTTGTATCGCCTGCGCCCACTGGGCAACCGGCATGTACTGGTGGAAGTGGATGAATCGCGGATGCCGGCCGACCATCCGGCCGACTACAACCAGCTGCCGAAAATCCCGATGGGCAACAATGACCGCATCGGCATCGCGCAGGCCTCGTCCGGTACCCCGGCCACCATCCGCGTGCTGGTGGTGGCAACCAATGCAGCGGTAACGGCCTATGGCGGCAACATGCAGTCGCTGGTGCAGCTGGCGGTGGCCGAATCCAACCAGGGCTACGTCAACAGCAACGTGGGCATCACCCTGCAGCTGGCCGGCTATGAAACCACCAGCTACACCGAATCCGGCAACTTCACCACCGACCTGACCCGCTTCCGCAACACCAGCGACGGCTACATGGACAGCATCCACACCAGCCGCAACAACACTGCGGCCGATGTCGGCGTGCTGCTGATCAACAACACGAGCTACTGCGGGTTGGCCTCGGGCATCGGTTCGACGGCATCGACGGCGTTCGCGGCGGTGTACTGGGACTGCGCGACCGGCTATTACTCCTTCGCGCATGAGATCGGCCACCTGCAGAGTGCGCGGCACGATATCGCCAGTGATCCCAGCACGTCGCCCTATGCCTATGGGCACGGTTATCGCTACGAGCCGTCCTCCGGTTCGCGCTGGCGCACGATCATGGCTTATGACTGCTCGGCCGGCTGCCCGCGCCTGAACTACTGGTCCAACCCGAACATCAACTACAACGGCATCCCGATGGGCAATGCCAGCACCGCCGACAACCAGCGCGTGCTGGTCAATACCAAGGCCACCATCGCGGCCTTCCGCTGAGGCCAACCGCCGACCGAGGTCGGCGTCTACCCGGGTGCGTTCACCTGCCCTGGTAGATGCCAACCTTGGTTGGCACCCCGCGATCCATCATTCGCGCGCGAGCGTATCCAGCGACCAGCCGCCGACATCCACGCGCAGCACCGATCCCTGTTCGTACCAGTCACCCAGCACGATGCGGTTGCAGGCGCGGCCACCGGCCTGCAGCGTGTGCACCGCCGGGCGATGGGTGTGGCCGTGGATCATGGTGTCCACGCCATGGCGCACGAAGGTGGCATCGACTTCGGCGGGTGACACGTCGGTTACCGACTCGAACTGCGCACGATCATCCTGCTTCATTTCCGACTGGCGGGCCTGGCTGGTTTCCCGGGCCTTCTGCGCGAAGGCGATGCGTGCGGCCAGCGGCTGCGACAGGAACTGCGCTTGGAACACCGGGTCGCGCGTCTGTGCACGGAACTGCTGGTAGGGGATGTCGTCCGTGCACAGCAGGTCGCCGTGCTGCAGCAGCACCGGGCGGCCGTACAGCTCGATCACGCAAGGGTCAGGCAGGATGCGCAGGCCGGCACGGCGCGCATAGTCTTCGCCGAGCAGGAAGTCGCGGTTGCCGCGGATGAAGTACACCGGTACGCCGCTGTCGGAAAGTACCTTCAGCGCGTCGGCCACCGCATCGGCAGCAGGCGAGGGCGTGTCGTCGCCGATCCAGGCTTCGAACAGGTCGCCGAGGATGTACAGCGCATCGGCGCCGGGCGCCTGCTCGCGCAGGAAGCGCAGGAACAGGTCGGTGATCTCCGGACGGCTGGGGTCCAGGTGCAGGTCGGAAATGAACAACGTGGTCATGCAGGCATTCTAGGGCATCCACCGCCGGGCATGGCCCGGCGCTACCGAAGGGATCTGACCCCGGGGGCTACACCGGCAGCGGCAACCAGGCCAGGCTGGCCGATGCCAGCAGGATGGCAATGCCGGTGGCGGCCAGTACATCGGACGGGTAGTGCAGGCCCAGCACCACCCGCGACAGCGCGACGCCGAAGGTGAACGGCACCAGCAGCGGCGCCAGCCACGGGTAGTAGGCCAGCGCGACGATGGTGAACGACACCGCGTGCAGGGTGTGCCCGGAGGGGAAGCTGAACTCGTCCAGCGGCGCCACCCAGGCGCGGATGCGCAGATCGGCCGCATACGGGCGGGGACGCCGGGTCCAGCGCTTGAGGCCTTTGTAGAGCAGCAGTGCGGCCAGACCGGTGGCGGCCATGTGCACCGATGCACGCAGTCCGTCGAAGCCGTCCAGCGCCACCAGCGCGCCCATCAGTACGTACCAGAACACGCCATCGCCGAGCCGGCTGATGACCGAGAACAGGCGACGCACGCGGCGACGCCGGCAGTAGTGGTTGGCCCGGCGGCAGAGCCGCGCCTCGCGGCCAGCCAGCAGCTCAAGCGGCGTGGTGCGCATGGCCGCTCCTCCGCGACTGGGCCAGCTCGGCCAGCAGGGCATCGAATTCGGCAACCACCTGCTGTGGATGCAGGCGCTTCATCGCACGCGCGGCGCTGCTGCCGAATTCGCGGCGCCGTGCATCATCGGCGGCCAGCTGCACCGCTGCCTCGATGAACTGCTCATCGTTTTCCACGGCCGCACCGTTCTCGCCATCACGCAGGTATTCGCGGGCCGCACCGTAGTCGAAAGCGACGGTGGCCAGGCCGCTGGCCATGCTTTCCAGGGTCACGTTGCCAAAGGTCTCGCTGCGGCTGGGGAACAGGAACAGGTCACCGCTGGCGAAATGCCGTGCCAGGGCTTCGCCGCGCTGGATGCCGCAGAAAATGAAATCGGGGTTTTCATGTGCCAGTTTTTCGCGGGCCGGACCATCACCCACCCAGACGAAGCGGGCTTTGGGCCGGATCTGCTGCAGGCGGCGGAAGGCTTTCACCGCCAGGCCAAGGTTTTTTTCCGCAGCGATGCGGCCGACATGGATCGCGACCAGGCCGTTGCCGTCCACGCCCCATTCCTCGCGCAGCGCCGGGTCGCGCCGGCCCGGATCGAACTGCTGGCTGTCGACCGCGCGTGCCAGCAGGCGCACGCGTTCGAAGCCCTGTTCACCGAGGAACTGCTGCAGCTCGCGGGTGGGCACCAGGGTTGCATCGGCCTGGTTGTGGAACCGGCGCATCCAGCGCATCGCGGCAGCCTGCAGCCAGGCCACGCCGTAGTCGGGCAGGTACTCGTCGAAGCGGGTATGGAAACCACTGGCGACCGGAATGCCAAGGCGGCGCGCGGTGCGCAGCGCCGACCAGCCCAGCGGGCCTTCGGTGGCGATGTAGACCGCATCGGGACGCTGCTGCTGCCAGTGGCGGTTGAGCCGGATCGGTGCAGGCAGGCCGAAGCGCAGGCCGGGGTAGCGCGGCAGTGCGGCGCCCGGCACCAGCAGCGTGCCCGGTGCCGAGTCCAGTGCTTCGCTGGTCTGGCGTGGCCGGATCAGGTCGATGTCATGGCCGGAATTGCGCAGTCCCTGCTCCAGGCCCTGCACGGTGAGGGCAACGCCGTTCACTTCCGGCGGGTAGGTCTCGGTGACGATGGCATAGCGCATGGCGGGCCTCCGGGTTTCCGGCATGCTCGGGCCTGGCGATGTAGCCGATATGACCGCTTTGCGACCACGGGATGACGGTGGTCAGGTCCCTGTACGAAGCCACGGCCCCGAAGGGCCGTGGCGGTCGTGCAGATGGCGCGGTGGATCAGAAGCGCTGCTGGTATTTCATGTAGATGAAACGACCGATGTCGAAGCCACCGTAGTAGGAGAAGTTGGCGCTCGGCTGGCTGTACATGGCCGGTCCCTGGCGGCCGAACACATTGTTGGCACCGATCGAGACGGTCGCATCCCATGGCAGGTTGTAGCGCGCCTGCACGTCGTGGAAGGTGACCGATCCGCGACGGTTGTAGTCACGGCTGCCACTGAACCACGGCGCGCGCTGGCCCGGGTGCGAGCACTCACCCGGATACGTGGCTGCATCCAGGCAACGCTCCTTGACCGCGGAGAAATAGCGCAGGCCCCAGTTAAGGCCGAGGTTGCCACGCTCCCAGCCCAACGATGCGTTGGAGCGCACACGGAAGCCGATGCCGCCGTTGCTGGCGATGCCATTGCTGGGAATGGGCGGCGCATCCGCCTCGTTGGTGGTCCGTTCTTCCGCGGCGACCACATAGGTGGTCTTCCAGTCGGCGCTCAGCGTGCCCCAGGACGTTTCGATCTTGTGGCCGATCTCCAGGTCATAGCCTTCGGCCTGGCGGAACCCGCTGTTGCGGCTGCCATAGTTGAGCGTGTTGACGATGCCCAGTTCCGGGTCGCGGGTGAAACTGCCGCAGCGCTCGGCGATGCCCAGTTCGTAGCAGTCGCGGAGGATGTCGTTGGGATGGTCGGCGACGATGGTGTTGTCGATGCGGATCTTCCACCAGTCCAACGCAATGTTCAGTCCTTCGGCAAACGTCGGGCTCCAGACCAGGCCCAGCGTGCGGCTGGTCGAGGTTTCCGGCTTCAGGTCGGGATTGGAGCCGTTGGTGAAGGGCAGGGGCGTCTGCCCGCTGCTGCCGGTGATCGGCTCGTTGCCCTGGCCGAGCTGGCGGTAGCTGTCCGCATTGGCGATGTCGGCGGCGCAGCGTGCACGTACCTCCGGGCTGCTGGCGGCGGCGCCATAGACCGTATCGCAGGGGTCACGGAAGCCGGTGGTGAAGGTCTGCGAGCCGCCGCCGTACAGATTCGAGATGGTCGGCGCACGGAAACCCTGGGCCCAGGTGCCACGGACCAGCAGCTGGTCGATCGGCTTCCACGAGATGCCGAACTTGCTGTTGAGGGTTCCGCCGAAGGTGGTGTAGTCCGAGTAACGCGTTGCCATGTCCAGGGTCAGCTGGCGTGCACCGGGGAGGTCGCTCAGCACCGGCACGCTCAGCTCCAGATAGGCCTCGTCGACACGGTAGCCACCGCCGGTGGGGCCCGCCGCCAGGTTGGTGGTGGCGCCGGTCTGGGCCAGCGCGTCGGGAATGAAGCGACCCTCCTCGCGGCGGCTCTCCACACCCAGGGCGAAGCCCAGTTCCCCGGCAGGCAGCGTGGCAAGGCCGCCACTGAGGCTGGCGAACAGGTTGCGGGTGGTGTTGCGGCCACGGGTGAGTTCCTCGGGGAACAGCCAGTCCTGCAGTTCGCCATTGCCGGTCAGGCCGTACGGGTCATCCTGGCCATACGGCACCAGTGGATTCCAGGGCTTGCAGCCGACAATCGGTGCATCCGGTGTACCGCATTCCACCTTGCCGGTGGCCGGGTTGTAGAACGAAGGACCGGTGGAATCGGCAACGCGCTGCTTGTGCAGGTTGCCGGTGGCACGCTGCTCCAGCTCGCTGCGGTTGTACTGGTAGCCGGCTTCCCAATCGAAGTCGCGACCGGCGAACTGGAAGCTGCCTTCAAACGCTGCGACACCCTGCCAGGTGGTCAGTTCGCTGGTGCTGACGCGTGGAATCTCCCAGGTGCGGCGGTTCCAGTGCACGTCGCTTGGGCGTTCATAGCCGTGGTGGCTGCCGAACGGATTGAACCAGCTGTCGGCGGACATCGGCGTGATGCCGGCCGCACCGGACTGGAACGGATAGCCGGCAATCTGGCGCGTGGTGGTGCGTCGGTTGTAGGCCAGCTGGGTGTTGAAGCGGATCTGGTCGTTCAGGTCCATGCGTGCATCGACGAAGAGCGAATCGCGCTTGATCGGCGTCTGCGCGTGCATCTGTTCATTGCTGTTGCTGACATCACCGGTGAACGGTGTGTTGTCACTGAGGTGGAAGCTGTCCGGCCCGCCCGGCTGGCTGCCGCGATCGAGCGAATAGCTGCAGCCACGGGCGCTGCTGCAGCCCGGGCCCTTGAAGCCGACGATGCGCCCCCACTGCCCGACCGTGGTCCAGCCATCGTCCGGATGACGATCGGTATAGGTGTAGGCGCTGAAGCCGCGGTTCTTCGCCCAAACGCCCTTTTCTTCGACATGCTCGGCGGCGACACTGATCGAAGCGCGGTCATTCGACCAGCCGGCAACCACGTCGTACTGGGTGCGGGCACCATCGCCTTCGCTGAACTGCCCGTGGTAGACGTTGGCGGTCACGCCCTGGACGTTGCGCCGGGTGATGATGTTGACCACGCCGGCCATCGCGTCGGAACCGTAGATGGCCGAGGCGCCGTCCTTCAGCACTTCCATGCGTTCCACGGCAGCGGCGGGAATGCTGGATATATCCTGGTAACCCGAAGTGGTCATGCCCAGGCGCTTGCCGTTGACCAGAACCAGGGTGCGCTGTGCACCGAGGCCGCGCATGTCCACGTAGCTGCCGCCTGCGGCCTCGCCCGCACTGAGCGGGCTGGCACGGCTCAAGGCCGGGCTGCCGGTTGCGGTCAGGTTCTGCAGGATGTCGGCAACGGAATTGAAGCCCTGCCGCTCGATGTCGGCGCGGCTGATGGTCAGCACCGGCTGCGCGGTTTCCAGGTCGACCTGGCGGATGCGCGAACCGGTGATCTCGATACGGTCCAGCGTGGTGGCTTCCGGTGCGTGCTGGGCGAATGCGGGGGCGGCCAGTGCGGTGGTGGCCGTCATCGCCAGTGCACGACGGATCGCCAACCCGAGCTCGGGAATACGGATGGTCATGGGTCTCTCTCTCAGTCTTCGAAGTCTTCGGAACACAGCCAAGCGGGGCTGCGTCAACTCCACCGCGGCGGTGGATGTTCGAACCTAGTGAAGATGGATGGGGAGACGTATGGGCAAGCGACGAAAGCGCTGCAGACGGCCGTGACGCTTCTGCACAAAGCGGAAGCAAATCAATCGATTGCTCCAACCTGTGGCATCGCGGCGGACGCAGCGCAGAGGACCGTGTCCCTGATTGAACGCATCACGGTCAATGTGGAAAGCGACAGTCTGCGCGGAGGCAAAAAAAAACCACGGCCCCGAAGGGCCGTGGTCGTCGAGCTTCAACAGCGCGGATGGATCAGAAGCGCTGCTGGTACTTCATGTACATGAAACGACCGATGTCGTAGCCACCGTAGTAGGAGAACGACGAGTTCGGCTTGCTGTACATCACCGGCGCTTCCTTGCCGAACACATTGTTCGCGCCCACCGAAACGGTGGCATCCCACGGCAGGTTGTAGCGGAACTGCACGTCGTGGAAGGTCACGGCACCGCGCTCGTTGTACGCGGTCGGCGACTTCAGCCACGGAGCCAGGAAGGTCGGATCGGAGCATTCGTCCGCATAACGCGAGGCGTTGAGGCAGCGCTCCTTCACACCGGAGTAGTAGCGTGCCGTCCAGCTGACGCCGAAGTCACCCACATCCCAGCCCAGCACCAGGTTCGAGCGCACGCGGAACGCAAGGCTGGTGGCGGTGCCGATGGTGTTGGCAACGCCGTTGATCGGCGTGATCGCATCACGGACATCGTTGGTGGAGCGGTAGACGTTCTTGCTCACATAGGTGCTGGTCCAGCCTGCGCTCAGCTTGCCGTAGCTGGTGTCGACGCGATAGCTGACATCCAGGTCATAACCTTCGGTCTCCGCGAAACCGGCATTGCGGTTGCCGAACTTCAGGCCGGTGACGATGCCGTTGGACGGGTCGCGGGTGAAGCGGCTGCAGCGCGATTCGATGCCCTGCTCGTAGCAGTCCTTCAGGATCTGGTTCGGGCTGTCACCGACGATGGTGTTGTCGATGCGGATCTTCCACCAGTCCAGCGCCACGTTGAGGTTGCTGAGGAAGGTCGGGCTCCACACCAGGCCCAGCGTCTTGCTGGTCGAGGTTTCCGGAACCAGCAGCGGGTTCGAACCGGACACGAACGGCGTCGGGGTTGCATCCTGTGCCGTGGTCACCGGGGCGTTGCCCTGCTTCAGCTGGCGGAAGTTGGCAGCATCGGCGATGTCACGTGCGCAGCGCGCGCGGACTTCAGCACTGCCCTTGGCCGAGCCGAACACGGTGTCGCACGGGTCGCTGAACTGCGCGAAGGTTTCCGAACCGCCACCGTACAGATCGTTGATGGTCGGGGCGCGGAATCCTTCGGCCCAGGTACCACGGACCAGCAGCTGGTCGATCGGCTTCCACTTGAAGCCGAACTTGCTGTTGAGCGTGTTGCCGAAGGTGTTGTACTTGGAGTAGCGGGTGGCGGCACTGAAGCTCAGCTCACGCGCACCGGGCAGGTCGGCCAGCACCGGCACGCTGAGCTCCAGGTAGGCTTCCTTCACGTTGTAGCTGCCACCGGTCGGGCCTGCGGCCAGGTTGGTGGTAGCGCCGGTCTGGGCCAGGGCATCGGGGGTGTAGCGGCCATCTTCCTTGCGGCTTTCCACGCCGAAAGCGAAGCCCAGGTCGCCGGCCGGCAGGGTCATGATGCTGCCGGACAGGTTGGCGAACGCGTTCTTGGTGGTGGTCCGGCCGGTGGTGTGCTCCGCCGGGAACAGCCAGGCCATCAGTTCTTCATTGCCGGTCAGTCCGTTCGGATCGTTCTTGCCGTAGGGCACCAGCGGGTTCCACGGCGTGCAGCCGCTGATCACCGCGCCCGGACGGCCACACATCACCTTGCCGGTGGCCGGATCCAGGAACGACGGACCCACGGCGTCACGCACGCGCTTCTTGTGCAGGTTGCCGGTGGCGGTAGCGGTCAGCTCGTTGCGGTTGTACTGGTAGCCCACGTCCCAGTCGAAGTAGCGCTGGCCGATCTCGAAGCTGCCATCCAGCGACACTACCGCACGGTAGGTCTTCAGTTCGCTGGTGCTCACACGCGGGATTTCCCAGGTGCGGCGGTTCCAGGCCACGTCGGTTGGCTTGGCATAGCCGTGCTGGTTGCCGAACGGATTGAAGTAGCTGTCCTTGGACATCAGGCCGGTGGCGGTCGGGTCGCCCGAGATGGACACCGAGCTGGACTGCAGGGGGTAGCCTGCAATCTGGCGCTCGGCCGAACGCTTGTTGTAGCCGAATTCGGTGCGCAGGTTGACCTGGTCGGTGATCTTGAAGCGACCGTCGAAGTACACCGAATCACGCTTGAGCGGATACATGACGTGCATCTGTTCGTTGGCGTTGCTGACGTCGCCGGTGAACGGGGTCGCATCGGTCAGGTGGTAGTTGGCCGGGTTGGTCGGGTCAGCACCACGGTTGAGCGAATAGCCGCAGCCGTCCTTGGTGTTGGTGCAGCCCGGGCCGCCCTTCAGGCCGGTGACCTGGCCCCACTGGCTCAGCGTGGTCCAGTTGGAGGCATCGTTCGGGTGGCGGTCGCTCACGCCGTACTTGCTGAACCAGCGGTCCTTGGCCCAGACGCTCTTCTCTTCCGAGTGCTCCAATGCCAGGGTCAGCGACACCCGGTCATTGCTCCAGCCGCCGACCACATCGAAGCGATCGCGCGCGCCGTCACCTTCGCTGTACTGACCGTGGTACACGTTGGCGGTCACGCCGTTGACGTTGGAACGGGTGATGATGTTGACCACGCCGGCCATCGCATCGGAACCGTAGATGGCCGACGCGCCATCCTTCAGCACTTCGATGCGCTCCACCGCCGACACCGGCAGCGAGGACACATCCTGCAGGCCCGAGGTGCTGATGCCCAGGCGCTTGCCGTTGACCAGCACCAGGGTGCGCTGCGCGCCCAGGTTGCGCATGTCGATGTAGGTGCCGCCGGTGTTTTCGCCCGAGCTCAGTGCGTTTGCACGGCTGATCGCCGGGCTGCCCATGGCGGTCACGTTCTGCAGGATGTCGGCCACCGAGCTGAAGCCCTGGCGCTCGATGTCCAACCGGCTCAGTGCCAGGACCGGCTGAGCGGTCTCCACGTCCACCTGGCGGATGCGCGAGCCAGTGATCTCGATGCGATCCAGGGTGGTCGGCGCGGCGGTGCTGCCACTCTGGGCGAACGCAGGCAGGGCGGCCAGCGTCGCAGTGGTTGCCAGGGCGTAGCGGATGGCCTGCCCCAGGGGGGTGGTACGTGAAGTCATGACGAGCTCTCTCTCTCTCAGGTCGTGCAGGGACGCCAAAAGGGGCGTCGAAGAAATCGGCCGCCCACAAGCGGACCGATGACCCGATAGTAGTCTCGTTGGTTAATGCTCTGTAAAGAGGTCGTGTCGATTTGTACCAGGCTTCATCGTCAGATTTCACGAAAGCTCAACAAAAGCAGTCGCTTAGCTGTAACGCTGAATGCGCTCCCCCGACTTGATCTGCTGCGTCGCAGCAGGTCAACCGGGGGCGCATGCGCGAACCGTAACGGTGTGTGACCTTCTTTCCCTCGCGGGAAAGCGTGAGCCTCAGGCTACGAAGGGCCGGAACTGGATGCCCAGCCCGGCGATGCCGTCGGTCTCGCCGATCAGATCGGCGCGCAGCAGTGGCCGGGCATCAATGAAGGCCTGCGGCACGATCAACGACAGGCGGTTGTCGTCGGCGGTCAGTTCCAACGCCGGCAGTGGATCGTCCTCATGGGCACGATTGAGCAGCACCGCCAGGCGCAGCAGGGCGGCCAGCCGGCGAGCGGTCAGCAGCAGGCGCTCGGGCAGGGCGTCGAAGGCGGTCTTGGTCACGCTGCGGCGATGGCTGCGCACCAGCGCGGCCAGCATCTGCTGTTCCTGCCGCGAGAAGCCGGCGATATCCGAGTGTTCCAGCACGTAACTGCCATGCACGTGGTAGCCGCTGTGCGCGATCATCAGGCCCAGCTCGTGCAGGCGCGCGGCCCAGCCGAGCATGCGCGCGTCGTCGGCATCGAGCCGCCAGCGTTCCTGCACCTGTTCCAGCAGTGACAGCGCGGTGTCCTGCACACGGTCGGCCTGCACGGTATCGATGCCGTAGCGCTGGCTGAGCGCGGACACCGATTCATCGCGCAGATCGTTCTCGCCAGCGCGGCCGACGATGTCGTAGAGGATGCCTTCGCGCATCGCCGCCTTGCTGACCAGCAGCTTCTGCAGGCCCAGTGCCTGGAAGGCGGCCTCCAGCACCAGGATGCCGCCGGCGATGATCGGGCGGCGGTCGCTGGACAGGCCCGGCAACTGGATGTCGTCGATCTTCTTGGCCTTCAGCAGTTCGTCGCGCAGCTGGGGCAGGGCCTCGGCGGTGATCGCGCCCTTGCTCAGCTTCATCGTCGCGCAGATCTCGCTGATCGCCTTGTGCGTGCCCGAAGAACCCAGCGCTTCCTGCCAGCCCAGCGCGCGGTACTTGCTGGCGAAGGGCTGGAACTCGCGACCGATCTCGGCCAGCGCGTCCTTCCAGCGCTTCTTGCTCAGCTTGCCGCCGGGGAAGAAACGCCGGGTGCTGGCAATGCAGCCGGCCTGCAGGCTTTCGCGCTCCAGGGTCTGCATGCCCATGCCGATGATGAATTCGGTGGAGCCGCCGCCGATGTCGATGACCAGCCGGCGCTGGCCGGGCTTGGGCGGTTGTGCATGGGCCACGCCCAGGTAGATCAGGCGCGCTTCTTCGCGGCCGCTGACCACTTCGATGGCGTGCCCGAGCGCGGTTTCGGCGGGAACCAGGAACGACTGCGGTGAACGCAGCTGGCGCACGGTGTTGGTGGCCAGTGCGCGCACCCGGTGCGGCGGTACATTGCGGATGCGCTGGCCGAAGCGGGCCAGGCATTCCAGCGCGCGCTGCCGGGCAGCGGAGGAGAGTCCCCCTTTGCCATCCAGGCCGTCGGCCATGCGCACGGTCTCGCGCAGGCGGTCGATTACCCGCAGCTGGCCGAGGGTGTAGCGCGCGATGACCATGTGGAAACTATTGGAGCCAAGGTCGATGGCGGCCAGCAGGTCGCCATCCTGCAATGCGGGCGGAGTCGTGGTGGTGTGCGGCATGGACGAATGTTAGCCGAAGGGGCGGTGTGCTCGTCACCGCGCGGCCTTCACATTTTGGAAGAGGGGAGTGCGGCAGGGCTGCGCCCTGCACCCGCAGAGGCCAGAGCAACAGCAACAGCAACAGCAACAGCAACAGCGGGCAATCCGTGGGATGGCGGGGCGGGTCCGATGGCAGGGGACGCCGTGAACCCGTCCATGGGGGCTTGGTCGCCGCATCCATGCGGCTCACACCCCTGCCACCGGACCCACCCCGCCTTCGACAGTTCTCTGCGATCTGCCGGGACGGCGTTCTGCGCGGCTGTTGGTGGGTGTCGACCTTGGTCGACACGGTAGATCCACGCCATGCGTGGATGAATCCAAACGTGCCGACCAAGGTCGGCACCTACCGGGTCAGAGCCCCTGCATCAGTGCCATCTGCGCAGAATGCGGTGCCTCGTCGTGGGCGGGCGCACGCTTGTGGTAGATGCCGTCGGCATCCAGTTCCCAGGCGTTGAGGTTGTCGTCCAGGTAGTTCTGCAGGACCTCGCGGTAGACCCGCTTGGCCAGCTCCGGGTCGAGGATCGGGAAGCAGGTCTCGACCCGGCGCAGCAGGTTGCGTTCCAGCCAGTCGGCGCTGGCGCAGTACATCTCCGGTGCGCCGTCGTTGCCGAACCAGTAGACGCGGCTGTGCTCCAGGAAGCGGCCGACGATCGAGCGCACGCGGATGTTGTCCGAGATGCCCGGCACACCCGGGCGCAGGGTGCAGGCGCCGCGGATGATCAGGTCGATCTGCACGCCGGCCTGCGAGGCGGCGTACAGCGCGCGCACCACCTGCGGTTCGTTCAGGGCGTTCATCTTCGCGATGATCCGCGCCGGGCGGCCGGCGGCGGCGATGCGCGTCTCGCGCTCGATGCGGCCGAGGATGCCGGTGTGCAGGGTGAAGGGCGACTGCAGCAGGCGCTTGAGCTTCATCTTCGAGGCCAGCCCGGACAGCTGCTGGAACAGCAGGTGCACATCGTTGCCGATGTCCGCATCGGCGGTGATCAGGCTGATGTCGGTGTACGCGCGGGCGGTGCCGCTGTGGTAGTTGCCGGTACCGAGGTGCACGTAGCGGCGCAGCTTGCGGCCCTCGCGGCGCACGATCAGCAGCATCTTGGCGTGGGTCTTGTAGCCGACCACGCCATACACCACCTGCACGCCGGCCTCCTGCAGGCGATCAGCCAGGCCGAGGTTGGCTTCCTCGTCGAAGCGGGCGCGCAGTTCGACCACCACGGTCACGTCCTTGCCGTTGCGTGCGGCCTGGATCAGTGCATCGACGATCAGCGAATCCTTGCCGGTGCGGTACAGGGTCTGCTTGATCGCCAGCACGTTGGGATCGACCGCCGCCTGCCGGATCAGGTCCAGCACGGCGGTGAAGGCATCGAACGGGTGATGCAGCAGCAGGTCGTGGCGCGCCACTGTCTCGAAGATGCCGTCGCTGTCGCGCAGCGTGCGCGGGGTCATCGGCGGGTACTTCAGGTCTGGCTGTGCGATCAGGTCGTACAGCTGGATGATGCGGTTGAGGTTGACCGGGCCGTCGATGCGGTACACCGCGTTCTCGGTCAGGCCGAAGTTCTGCAGCAGGGTCCGCACGATCTCGCGCGGCATGTCCTGCGCGATTTCCAGGCGCACTGCCGGCCGGTAGCCGCGGTCGACCAGTTCGTCGCGCAGTGCCAGCGCCAGGTTCTCCACTTCCTCCTCGTCCACCACCAGCTCGGAGTTGCGGGTAACGCGGAACTGGTAGGCACCCTGGACTTCCATGCCCGGGAACAGTTCATCGACGAACGTGGACAGCACCGAGGACAGGAACACGAAGTTCTGCGGACCGCCGAGTTTTTCCGGCAGCTGGATGATGCGCGGCAGCGAGCGCGGCGCACGCACGATGGCCAGGTGGCCGGCGCGGCCGAACGCGTCGGTGCCCTTCAGCACCACCACGATGTTCAGCGACTTGTTGAGGATCTTCGGGAACGGGTGCACCGGGTCCAGGCCCAGCGGCGACAGCACCGGCATGATCTCGTTGCGGAAGTACGCACGCAGCCAGCGCTTCTGGCGATCGGTCCAGGAATGGCGGCCGAGCACGCCGATGCCGGCCTCCATCAGCGCCGGGCGCAGCGTCTCGTTCCAGCAGCGGTACTGCTGGTCCACCAGCTCCGCGGCGCGGTCATGGATGGCGTTGAGGATGGCCTGCGGGCTCATCCCGTCCGGCGCCGGCGGCAGGCCGAATTCCTGCGCGTGGCGTACGGCAGCGGCGCGGATCTCGAAGAACTCGTCGAGGTTGGTGCAGGAGATGCACATGAAGCGCAGGCGCTCCAGCAGCGGCACCTGCGGGTCCATCGCCTGGGCCAGCACGCGGAAGTTGAAATCCAGCTGCGACAGCTCGCGGTTGATGTACAGCGCCGGGTCGCGCAACGGATCGTTGTCCGGGCTCACGGGGAGGGGGAGGGATCCGAGGCTGCTCATGGCGTCATTCTTCGATGGAGGTCAGGGGGGCGGACTCGCGCGGGCGCACGTGGTCGGCATCGAAATGGCAGGAGAACACCGAGCCCTTGCCGACCTCGCTTTCAATCTCCAGCCGTGCGTGGTGCAGGCCGAGGATGTGCTTGACGATGGACAGGCCCAGGCCGGTACCGCCGCTTTCGCGGGAGCGGCTGCTGGAGACACGGTAGAAACGTTCGGTCAGGCGCGGCAGGTGGGAGGCCGGGATGCCGTAGCCGGAATCGCGCACCGCCAGCACGGCACCGTCGCCTTCGCGGCGGAACTCCACGGCGATGCGGCCACCGGCCGGCGTATAGCGCACCGCATTGGTGACCAGGTTGGAGAACGCGCTGTGCAGTTCCTTGGTCGAGCCCTGCAGGTCAACGCCGGCCAGGTCGTCGATGCTGATCTGGTGGCGGCCCTGGCTGTGCGCTTCGGCTTCGCGGCGCAGGGTCGCCAGCATCGGCTGCATGGCCACGGTCTCTTCCTCGCTGTGTTCCTGCGATTCGAGGCGCGACAGGGTCAGCAGGTCTTCCACCAGCTGGGCCATGCGCTGGCTCTGCTTGCGCATTTCTTCCAGCATCGGTCCGGTTCCCGGGAAATCCTCCGGGTCCATCATGTCCAGATAGCCGTGCACCACGGTGAGCGGCGTGCGCAGTTCGTGTGAAACGTTGGCCACGAAATCGCGGCGCACCTGTTCCAGGCGCAGCAGCTTGCTGACGTCGCGGGCGATCAGCAGCCAGTAATCCGACGAATAGGGAATCAGGCGCAGGTTCAGGCGGATCGCCGGATCGACCGGCGAAGGCACGTCGAGGATCGGTTCGGCATTGCGGCCGCCGGCCAGCCAGTGCGCCAGCGGCATCGGCTGCAGGCGTTCGACCAGGGCTTCGCCGAGGTCGCCGGGGTGATGCAGGCCGAGCAGGGCGGTGGCCGCTTCGTTGAACCACTGCACGCGCTGGCTGTTGCGGTCCAGCACCACCACCGCATCGGGAAGTGCGGCGGCCGCAGCGCGATAGCTGCGCAGCATGTCCAGCAGGCGGCGCTTGCGCACGCGCATTTCCACCTGGTTGCGGTACAGCAGGCGGTCCAGCTCGTTCCAGACGCCGGTGCCTTCTTCGGCGGTATCCCAGCGCTGGCGCGCGGTCAGCCGGCGCAGCACGCTGCGCAGTCGCCAGTAATGCCAGGCCAGCGTGGCCAGCGCGCCCAGTGCGATGCACAACCACAGATGGCCCGTGAACCACCCCACCAGTCCGGCGAACAGCAGTACCGCGGCAACGGTGGCCAGGGTCTTCAACCAGGCAGAGCGGATGTGGCGGGGCATTGCGATCTCGTCGTTGAGGTGCGGCGGTTCACTGGGGTGAACCGAGGGTTATAGCAGAGTTGCCGGCGCCGGCACCCGCAGGTGCGCGGTGCCGGCACGACGAGGCTCAGGTAGCAGTGGAGAAGCGGTAGCCGGCGCCGCGCACGGTCTGCACCATGTTTTCGGCGTTGAACGGTTCCAGCGTCTTGCGCAGGCGGCGGATGTGCACGTCGATGGTGCGCTCCTCCACGTACACGCTGCCGCCCCACACATGGTCCAGCAGCTGGGCGCGGGTATAGACGCGCTCCGGGTGGGTCATGAAGAAGTGCAACAGGCGGTATTCGGTCGGGCCGATCGGCACCGGCTGGTCGTTGGCGAACACGCGATGGGCGGCACCGTCGATGCGGATCGGGCCGACCGCCACGCTGCCGTCCTCGTCGTCCTCGCGGGCGCGGCGCATTACCGCACGGATGCGGGCCAGCAGTTCGCGCGCCGAGAACGGCTTGACCACATAGTCGTCGACGCCGGCTTCAAGGCCACCCACGCGGTCGTTCTCTTCGCCGCGGGCGGTCAGCATGATGATCGGCACTTCGCGGGTCAGGGTTTCCTTGCGCCAGCGCCGGGCCAGGTCCAGGCCGCTGGTGCCGGGCAGCATCCAGTCCAGCAGGATCAGGTCGGGGACGCGGTCGGCGATGGCGGTCTGGGCCTCACGGGCGTCGCCGGCGTGGACCGGTTCGTAATCGCCCTTGCGCAGGGCGAAGGCGACCATTTCACGGATCGCGGGCTCGTCATCGACGATCAGGATGCGTTTCTGCACGAGGACACCGTAGGGCTCGGTTACTGGAGTGGTGCCAGTAGACTACGGTTTGATGACATGTTTGTGACTACCTGGCCGGAACCGTTCGGGATTGCCATCGGCCGGTCATGCAGCGCTCAGCGGCGGTCCAGGTCCGGGTCCTGCACGCCCTGCCGGCGCAGCTCCAGCACGGTGGGGGTGATCGCCTCGATGCGCGCATCCACCCGTGCCCGGCCTACGTAGTCCAGCGCCGGATTGCGCTTGAGCGCCTGCAGCTGCATCAGCGACTGTTCCGGCCGGCCGCTGAGGAAGGCTGCCTCGGCGTAGGCCTCGCTGGCACGCACGCTGTCGCCGGCCAACTCGCTGGCGCGGGCGTACCGCTGCTGGAAGACCGGATCGTTACCGCTTTGCGACAGCAGGGGCCGCAGCATGGCCTGCGCACGCTGGCCCGCCTCGCGGCTGCCCTGTTCGTTCAGGATCTCGGCATAGGTCAGCGCCACCGGACGGCTGTTGGGGTGCTGGCGCAGCAGCTGCTCGAAGCGGCTGTTGGCCTGGGCGGTCTGGCCTGCACGCGATTCGGCCTCGCCCAGCCCCAGAGCCAGCCACAGGTTGTCCGGGCGGGTCTGCAGCAGGCCTGCCAGGGTCTGCCGGGCCTGGGTGGCGCCGGCGCGACCGCTGCGCATCACCGCCAGCGCCTGGCCATAGCGCTGGGCATCGTTGAGGCCGTCCTTCTGACGCTTGGCCAGATCGGCATACTCGCGTTCCAGCTCGGGGGTGGAATCCGCGCTGAGCACGCGCAGGCGCTCGCGCGCCCAGTCGAAGTCGCCACTGGCGCCGCGGCTGAGCTGGCCCATCGGGATGCGCAGCACGCTGCTGGGCAGCAGCGGGTTGGTTCCGCGCAACAGGGGTTCGGCCAGGCTGGGATCGGCCGGGTCCACGCGCTCCCTGCGCTCGCCGCTTGGGGTGCTGGTGGTCAGCAGCACCGTGTCCTTCTTCATCTGGTCGGCGCGGGCCTTCGCCTCGCTGATGCGGGTGATGTTGACCGGATGGGTGCGCAGGAACTCGGGCACGCTGTAGCCACCCTCGTTGCCGCGCATCGCCGATGCCATCCGCTCGAAGAAGCCGGCCATGGCGTCCACGTCGTAACCGCTGCGCGACAGGGTGCGGATGCCGAGGCGATCGGCCTCGGATTCGTTGGAGCGGGTGTAGTTGATCTGGCGCTGCTGCATCAGGCCCATGCCCGAGCTGATCGCGGCCATCGTCGCGTTGCCGGACGACGTGCTGTTGCTGGCCTGTGCGGCCACCACCGCCGCCAGCATGCCGAGCAGGATCGGGATCTGGTCGCGCTGGGCACGCTCGACCCCGCGCAGCACGTGCTGCTGGGTGACGTGCGCGATTTCGTGCGACAGCACCGCAGCCACCTCGTCTTCGCGCTCGGCGGTCAGCACCAGGCCGGCATTGACCCCGATGTAGCCGCCCAGCGTGGCGAAGGCGTTGATCTGGCGGTCCTTCATCACGAAGAACGTGTAGGGCTGGCGGGGCTGGTCGCTGTTGGAGCCGAGCCGGGTACCCATGGTCTGCAGCCAGTCGTTGACCAGCGGGTCATCCAGCAGGTAGCCGTAGTTGCGCAGCTCGCGCAGCATCATCGCGCCGTACTCGGCCTGGCGGGCCGGGGTCAGCAGCTCGCCGGCCGAGGAGCCGATGTCGGGCAGCTTCTCCTGGGCCTGGGCGAGCGGCATGGCCAGGGCCAGGGTGACGGCGGTAGTCAGCAGCAGGGCTCGCAAGCAGTGGGTCCTCGGGCAGGGCGCGCCAAGCGTGGCAGGGTGGGGGGCAACCATTCGTTAATCCACAGTGTTGCGGCCGTGGCGTGGAAATTCCAGCGCACCGGTACCATATGTAGACCGTCGATCCATCGTGGAGTTTCCCGTGACAGCCCAGACCGCCGGCGGTGCCCCCGCCATCACCATCTATTCCACCGCCGTCTGCCCGTACTGCGTGGCCGCCAAGAACTTCCTGAAGAGCAAGGGCCAGCAGTGGACCGAGGTCCGCATCGACCTGGACCCGGTCGAGCGCGAGAAGATGATGGCACTGACCCGCCGTACCAGCGTGCCGCAGATCTTCGTCGGCGACGTCCACGTGGGCGGCTACGACGACATGATGGCCCTGCACCGTGAAGGCAAGCTCGAGCCGCTGCTGGCCGGGCAGGGCCAGGCATGAGCGCGGCCGACGACGGCAGCAAGGACCGCATCGCCGAGTTCACCGACTTCCGCAAGCGCATGAACGAGCGGATCCTGGGCGAGCCGAACCAGGTGGTGCGCCGCTTCTTCGCGCTGGACACGCAGACCTACCAGGCCGGCGCGCTGGATGTGAAGACCAAGGAACTGCTGGGCCTGGTGGCCTCGATGGTGCTGCGCTGCGACGACTGCATCAGCTACCACGTGGCCCAGTGCAAGGACGCCGGGGTGACCCGAGAAGAGTTCTTCGAGACCTTCTCGGTCGGCCTGGTGGTGGGCGGTTCCATCGTGATCCCGCACCTGCGCCGCGCGGTCGACTTCCTCGACCAGCTCGAAGGCGGCGCCGCCGCCCCCGAAGCGCACGCGCACTGAACCTGACGGGCGCCGGGAACCGGGCCCTGTGGCCCTCCCGGTAGTGCCGGCCGCTGGCCGGCATCCCGTGAACCCCACATGGCCGAGGTTGCCGGCCAGCGGCCGGCACTACCGGTCGCTTCCCCGCAATCCAACAGCCCAGGAGCCCCTTCTTGTTGAAGGGGCGCGCCGACAGGCGGGGGTAGAGGAAGAATGCGCGGGCAATTATGCCTTTGCCGGGGTCAGGACCATGGTCTACTTGGGTAGCCGGCCCCGGCTAAGGCATAATTGCCGGTGAAACTTCCTTTGCGCCGGCGTTTCCGGGCACGTCCGGACGGCGTTTTTCCCCCTGTTCGGAACATCGATCAATGACGCAGAAAATTACGGTCATCCGCGGCGACGGCATTGGCCCGGAAATCATGGACGCTACCCTGTTCGTGCTCGACCAGCTCAAGACTGGCCTGGAGTACGAAGACGCCGACGCCGGCCTGGTGGCCCTGGAAAAGCACGGCGACCTGATGCCGGCGGTGACCCTGGAATCGATCGCGCGCAACAAGGTCGCGCTGAAGAGCCCGCTGACCACCCCGGTCGGTGGTGGCTTCACCTCGATCAACGTCAGCCTGCGCCGTCACTTCGACCTGTACGCCAATGTGCGTCCGGCCCACACCTTCCCGAACACCAAGTCGCGTTTCGACAACGTCGACCTGATCACCGTGCGTGAGAATACCGAAGGTGCCTACCTGGCCGAAGGCCAGGAAGTGTCGGCCGACGGCGAGACCGCCTTCTCCGGCACCCGCATCACCCGCAAGGGCTCCGAGCGCATCGTGCGCTACGCCTTCGAGCTGGCCAAGAGCACCGGCCGCAAGAAGGTCACCGCCGTACACAAGGCCAACATCATCAAGTCGACCTCGGGCCTGTTCCTGAATGTCGCCCGTGAAGTGGCTACGCAGTACCCGGACATCGAATTCCAGGAAATGATCGTCGACAACTGCTGCATGCAGCTGGTGATGCGTCCGGAACAGTTCGACGTGATCGTCACCACCAACCTGTTCGGCGACATCATCTCCGACCTGTGCGCCGGCCTCGTCGGCGGCCTGGGCCTGGCCCCGGGTGCCAACATCGGCAAGGACGCGGCGATCTTCGAAGCCGTGCACGGCACCGCGCCGGACATCGCTGGCCAGGGCAAGGCCAATCCGTGCGCGCTGCTGCTGGCAGCCGCGCAGATGCTGGACCATGTCGGCCAGCCGGAAAATGCCGAGCGCCTGCGCAAGGCCATCGTGGCGACCATGGAAGCCAAGGATTCGCTGACCGGCGACCTGGGTGGCACCGGCACCACCATGAGCTTTGCCCAGGCCATCGCCAGCCGCCTGTAAGCGGCGGTCGTTCCGGCTGGAGATCGTCTCGGCGATGTCCAGTCCGGGCCTGCATGCGTTGAAGACGGGCCGTCCTTGTACGGCCCGTCTGCGTTTTCAACTGCGGTTTTTCACCGACAGGATTTTTTCAGATGCCTGAGGCGGCCGTGTGGGTCGTGGCGGCCGTTGCCGTCTATGCTGTCGGCGTGGCGATCTACGCCATCTTCTACTGGCCGTGGTCCCGCGCCCAGCGCGCGCTGCGCCGCCTGCGGACGCAGGGGGCGCCCCTCCGCAGCATGCAGGAGAGCGAGGCGCGCATCCTGCGGTTGATCGAATTTCCGGCAGGGTCGCCTGTGTATCTGCTCGAAGGCAGCTGTGCCGAGTTCGTGATCAGGAGCAGGATCTCTCCGGCCCAGCATGTGCAGACCCTGGCCGGCGTCCCAGTGAAGTATCCGGCGGGCCTTGCACGTGCCGTGCGCGCGGGCAGCAATACCGCCGAAGTGGTGCTGGGTCGTGACCACGCGATGATCGTGCGACTCAATGGAGTCAAGCTGGCCCAGTAGCGTCGAGCCATGCTCGACTGCTCCTGCGTAGTCGAGCATGGCTCGACGCTACAAGGACATTCTGTGCGAAATTTGCACAGATCATGTGCTTTTACATGGCTGGTTCGTGCGCCGTCCGCTCCGCATCATGTGCCCACTTTCCACCGCACAGGAGCTTGAACATGAACCTCACCGCCTTTGGTCTGGCCAGCCTGATCGGCATGGCCACCGTTACCCCCGTCACCGCTGCCGAACCGGCCCATCCCACCATCCGCCACATGGCTGGTGCACCCGTTGTGGCTTCGCTGGATGCGGCGAAGACCGCCGTGCTGGTGATCGACTTCCAGAACGAATACTTCGACGGCAGCGCTGCGCCGGGCTTCGCCGGTGGCCGTATGGTCATCCCCGATGGCGTGGCCGCACTGCGGCAGGCGAAGCGGGTGGTCGAGTTCGCCGATGCCCACGGCATCCGCGTGATCCATGTGCAGCACGTGTTGCCGGCTGGTGCGCCGCTGTTCGCGCAGGGCAGCGTCAATGCCGCCTTCCATCGCGACCTGCAGCCGCGCAAGGGCGAGACCGTGGTGCAGAAGGACAACGTCAGCGTGTTCGCCGGTGACTCGGCCGCAGTGCTCGACCAGGTGCTGAAGGATGCCGGCATCGACACCCTGATCGTCACCGGCCTGCAGACCCATGCCTGCGTGGCAGGTGCCGCCCGCGATGCCGCAGCAGCACCGCGTGGCTACCGCGTCATCGTGTCGTCCGATGCAACTGCCAGCCGTGATCTGGATCTTGCCGGAGGCCAGCGCATCGGTCATCGCGCGCTGCATGACGCCTCGCTGGCGCAGATTGAGGACACCTTCGGCGATGTCATGGCGACTGACGCGATCCTGGCACTGCCGGTGCGCAAGGCCGGCGACGGCGCTTGATAAGCTGACGGGGCCCGCACGCCGCGGGCCCCGCCACCTGGAGCCGCCCGCCGATGGACCATTTCGCCGCCCTGCGTGCGCTGCGCGCCATCGTCGATGCAGGCAGTTTCACCGCCGCCGCCGAACGACTGGGTACCACCCATTCGGCGATGTCACGGCAACTGCGGCAGCTGGAAGAACATCTGCAGGTTCGACTGCTCGATCGCAACAGCCGCCGGCTGTCACTGACCGAAGCCGGTCGCGACTACTACCGCGAGGCGGCAGCGCTGCTGGATCGCCTGCAGGAGGCGGATGACCGCGCACGCGCAGGGCAGGCACAGCCCAGCGGCACCGTGCGGATCAGCGTGCCGCAGGTGGTCGCCAGCCAGGAGCTGCCGCATTGGTTGCCGTCGTTCCTGCAGCGCTACCCGCAGGTCGCGCTTGACCTGGCGGCGGATGATCAACTGGTCGATGTCGTCGGTGGCGGCTTCGACCTGGCCCTGCGCATCGCGCCTTCCTTGCCGGACAGCCAGCTGGTCGCCCGCGAGCTGGCCAGCTGCCCACGCATCCTGGTCGCCGCACCGGCCTATCTGGCGCGGCACGGTCTGCCCCGGCAGGCTTCGGACCTCGCACAGCACACGCTGCTGGGTTTCAGTCCCACAGCGGCGATGTCGCCCTGGCAGCTGCAGGGGCCACGCGGTGCCGCCGCGAGCATCGAGGCGGGGCAGCGCCTGCGGGTGGATGCGACGCCAGCGTTGTACGCCGCCGCGCTGGCTGGCATGGGCATCAGCCTGTTCACTGCGCTGACCGTGCAGGAGGACCTGCGTGCCGGTCGATTGATCCGCGTGCTGCCCGCCTGGCATGCCGGGCAGCGACGCTACTTCGCGCTGTATCCGCATGCGCGGGCATTGGCGCCGAAGGTGCGTGCGCTGGTCGAGCACCTTGCGGCGCACTACGCTGCACAGGTCGGCGCGGCGGGGTAGTCGCGCGGCAGCAACCGAGGTGGTGATGGAGTCGGTGTATCTGCTGGTCGCGCTGGGCGCGATCGTCGCCGGATTCGTGCAGGGCCTGTCCGGCTTCGCCTTCGGCATGGTGGCGATGTCGTTCTGGGCGTGGGGACTGGAGCCGCGGCTGGCGGCGACGCTTTCGGTGTTTGGTGCGCTGGTCGGGCAGCTGGTCGCAGTGTTCACCGTGCGCCGCGGTTTCAACCTGCGCCTGCTGCTGCCGTTCGTGCTGGGTGGGCTGGCCGGCATTCCGCTGGGCGTGACGGTGCTGCCACGGCTGGACATGGACTGGTTCAAGGCGCTGCTGGGTGGCTTCCTGGCGCTGTGGTGCCCGGTGATGCTGATGGCGCGCTCGTTGCCTCCGGTCCGCGTCGGCGGCCGTATCGGTGATGCGATTGCTGGCATGGCCGGTGGCGTGCTCAGTGGCATCGGCGGCTTTGCCGGGCCGGTGCCGACGTTGTGGAGCGCCCTGCGAGGCTTCGGCAAGGACGAGCAGCGCGCGGTCATCCAGAACTTCAACCTGGCGATGCTGGCGGTGACCATGGCCACCTATGTCGGCAGCGGCCTGGTGAGCCGGCAGATGTTGCCGTACTTCGCCATCGTGGCACCGGCCATACTGGTGCCGACCCTGCTGGGCGCGCGGGTCTACATCGGCATCAGCGAGGCACGCTTCCGGCAGGTCGTGCTGGGCCTGCTGACCGCGTCAGGCATCGCGTTGCTGGCGTCGTCGCTGCCGGTACTGCTGGCGCGCTGAGGGAAGAACGACAAAGGGCGCCACGAAGGGCGCCCTTTGTCGTCTACGGCATGTTTCGGCTCAGCGCTGCTGGATCTTCGACAGCAGGCGCAGGAATTCAACATACAGCCAGACCAGGGTCACCATCAGGCCGAATGCGCCATACCACTCCATGTACTTCGGTGCACGCTGGGCGACACCGGTTTCGATGAAGTCGAAATCCAGCACCAGGTTCAGCGCGGCCACGACCACCACGAACAGGCTGAAAGCAATGCCCAGCCAGCCGGAGTCGTGGATCACCGGCACGTCGATGTTGAAGAAGCCCAGCACGAACGAGGCGAGGTAGAGCAGGGCGATGCCGCCAGTGGCGGCGACCACGCCCATCTTGAAGTTCTCGGTGGCCTTGATCAGGCCGCTGCGGTACGCGAACAGCAGCGCGAACAGGGTGCCAAAGGTCAGCAGCACCGCCTGGAACACGATGCCCGGGAACTTGGCGTTGAACACGGCCGAGATGGCGCCCAGGAACAGGCCTTCCACCAGCGCATACATCGGTGCGGTGACCGGCGACCATTCCTTCTTGAAAACGGTGATGAGCGCCAGCACGAGGCCGCCGATGGCGCCGCCCATGGCATACAGCTTGGCTCCGGCCATGACCTGGCCGTAGTCATCGATGGTCTGGTTCCAGGCGAAGGCGGCGGTCAGCACGGTCAACAGCAGCAGGAAACCGGTCTTGTTGACGGTGCCGTTGAGGGTCATGGCCTGGTCGGGGCTGGTCACCACCGAGCCGCTGGCGAGGTCGAGGAAGGTGGACTCGGAAAGAGCCGGGTTGCCGCTGCGCATACGCGTTCTCCGTGCGAATGAGGGTCAGGACGGCCATCCGGCCGATGGGCGTGAGCATAGCCGATGACTGCTTTCGGCGTTGTGGCAGGCGCCGGATCTACGCATTCTGCGTTGACAGTTCCCAATGCGCTTGGCGACAATGACCAGCTCCCCGGGCATGGCCCGAGGGGATTGCAAGACCGGGGTATAGCGCAGTCTGGTAGCGCGCCTGCTTTGGGAGCAGGATGTCGGGGGTTCGAATCCCTCTACCCCGACCAATCCCACATCACGTCGGATTGGACACCGTTCCGGTTCGGGCGCCCGTAGCTCAACTGGATAGAGCACCGGCCTTCTAAGCCGGCGGTTACAGGTTCGATTCCTGTCGGGCGCGCCATTGGAATCAATGGTTTAAGTGCTCACATCCGTGAACATTGGTTCCCATTCGATGGCTGCACGACCCTGGGTGGCGAGCATTCCACCTTCCTCTTTTCCGATGAAAGATGCCCTTTGTATGGGGTGCAGTCGCACGACGTGATGTCATTCCGGTTGCGGTTGACCGGCGTCTGACGTCGATCGGCTCACTCCGCAGGTGCTTGAGCAGCGCCGCCTGGGATGGGGCAATGCACCCGGCTGACTCGTCCTGCCATAGGTTGACACCGATGGGTGGATGGTCCGGCCGCCGTCAGGCGGCCAAAGACGCCCGATGCATCGCATCGGGCGTCTGCATTTTAAGGGACAGGTGGGGGCGCTCAGCGTTGTAGATGTCTACGGCCTCAGCCACCATCTGGCGGGCTTGCCCCAGGTCCCGTGGGCGATGAAGCAGGAACTCGCACTTGAGGATCCCGTTGACTCGCTCTGCCAGAGCGTTCTGATAGCAGTCGTAGCCGTCGGTCATCGAGCAGGTCAGGCCGTGCCGCGCATGGATCTTCTGGTAGTAATCCGAGCAGTACTGGATTCCACGATCAGAGTGATGGATCAGCTTCTGCGGTGTCTTTCTCCCTTTCAGCGCCATCTCCAGCGCCTGAGCTACCTGCTCTGTCTGTAGCGTTTCATGCACGCTCCAGCCCACGATCTTGCGCGACCAGGCATCGGTGACCAGGCTCAGATACACGAACTTCCCCTGCGTCGGCAGATAGGTGATGTCCGCCACCCACACCTGCTCGCTACCGGTTGGTATTACGCATCCTTGGCCAGGTTTGAGCAGATTCGGATGCCTGCGAAAGCGATGATGGCTGTCGGTAGTCTTGTGATAAGCCCGACGTTTCGGTACCAGCAGGCGCGCTTCCCGAAGTACGTCAAACAACCGGTCACGCCCCATGGTGATTCCCGCCGCCTGCAGCTTCGGTCCGATCAAATGGTGCAACTTGCGCGTCCCGATCCGTGGCTGCCGCACGCGGCAATCGCTCACCAGCGCCAGTGCTTTGGTCTCGCTGGCGCGTCGTCGTTGATGCCGGCACCCCGCTTGATAGAACGCCTGTCGACTGATGCCGAAATGGCGGCAAGCCCTTGCCACGCTTACGCCTTTGAGGCGCCCTTGCGTGAGGACTTGCCTGAAGGCTTTTTTACGATGCGCACCCCGTAATCCTCTTTGAGGACATCCACGATGGCTTCGAAAAGCTGTGCTTTCTCGTTGGCCTCCCGTAACTGGACCTGCAGGGCCTTGATCTGTTGTTCCGGCGTCAGCGGCGTGGCCGGTCCACTTTTGGGAGAAGTCGTCATGGGGGCAGATGATGCACCACCTGACCAATCCTGCCGACCATGGCGGCGAAGCCACTTCAGAACCGTGCTGCTGCCTTGGATACCGTATCGCTCCTGAGCCTTCTTATAGGTCAGTTCTCCACGCTCGACCTGATCGACCACGGACAACTTGAAGGCCAGCGAGTAATCCCGCTGACTGCGCCTGATTGTTGATTTCATTGAACATTCCTTTTCCAGAGGGAAAAGGTGTCAACCCAATTCAGGACGGGTCAGGCAAAGAAAAAAGGCCAGCGCTATGCGCTGGCCTTTTTCAATGTCGCGATGGATGCACTCTGGTCGAGTGCACCCCGGATGGATCACATCTGTTCCAGTTCGCCCACCCGCACCTTGCCGCCACCGCCGCAGTTGCCGTGGCAGCCGCCGCTGATCGGGCCGCTGCCGCCGCCACCACCGCCGCCACCGCCGCCGCCACCACCACCGCCGCGGGAGTTGGGCGGGAGGACGGTCGAAATCACTTCGCCGGAGTCGAAACCTGCACCTCGCCACGTGTAGTTGACGCAGGAAATACCGTTGCAGACGGTCAGGACATCGCCGGTCTGGACGCGCGTCTGGGCAGTCCAGACCGTGGTCCGGCCGTCATTGAGCTTCTGGACCTCTTGGGAAAGCTGCTGGTTGGTCACCGGATCGGGATACGGGGTTGTCAGCGTGCATCCGGCGGTGCAGTTGATGACGCCAGGAAGCTTTTTCGCTTGAAGGCTCCCGGCCGCCATGAACAGCAGCACGCCTGCAATGGCGGGAATGGAGTTTCTACCAAGCGAAGGGATAATCCCAATCAGTCTAGCTTTCACAATAGGTCCTTATCGTGGGATGCAACAGTTCTTGAAGATTTCGTTCGATGAAATGCGGGCTTTCTCTTTCTCTTGGCTGCTCAGGTTTTTCTCATGGTTGGCAATGTCATCGGTGGTGGCAAAACGTGGGTCCAGCCGGTTGAGGACGCGGGTGTACGCCAGGGCCGCAACGGGATCCGCAGGAACGATGCCGCCATAGGTGTAGGCCATCGCCATGTCGCTGATGACATTGACGTTCCCTTGTGATTCCAGTTCGCGCAGATATCCGGTGGCGGTGTCCTTCCACGCCTCGAGCGCCGCGGGATCACGGATTGCGTCATCAAGCGAACCGATGACTTTCTCCGGCGATCGCGAGTAGGCGCGCATCGCTTCCTGCGAGCCCATGGCGGCGGCCTTCGAAAGCCAATCGGCGTGATAGATGTCCTGATCCAGAGCCAGCGACTCACACTCTTTGAGGATTCGTTCCGACCGCTCCAGGAACCAGTTGCCGGCCCCGACCGTGGTGGCCGAATCCGCCAGCTTGTCAGCGCGATCCGAGATGAAGGTCTGGCATTGCTCGATGGTTCGATAGATTTCGTAGGTTGCCGTGGCATCTCCGGATTCGGAGCGCAGCATCAGTTGCTTGACGTGGGCAAGCGCGTCACCGGGAGGCCGGAACTCATTGCCTCTTACGATTTCGTAGGCCTTGGGGCCCACGGCCTTGTACGAGCCCGGCGGGATCTTGTTCTCCCGCTCAAGCCTTTGCGCGGCCGCCGCACCTGACGCCGGAAGCTGCCTTCCCTGGTCAGGCCGTTCATCGAGGCTGCCACTCTTCCCGGATTCCTCTGCCGTGGCATCCGCAGTTGCCTGCTGCCGGTAGCCGGACATTGCAACGGCTGCCACTGCCAGCACGGCTGCCAGCGCGACGAATCCGATTAGCCGCTTGCTCATCTATTGATCTCACCTTCATTGCAGGAACCGGCATGGTTGCAAACGCGCGCCCTGCGTTCCATGTCCTGCAGCTAACGTTGTATGAATGGATCTCCCCCATCCCTATTTGAGATTTATTCACGATTTGTTCACTAAGCGTTCATGCTCTCGGGGCGTGCCCGACGACGGGCGGGCTGTTCGCCAGCGCCTGACATCCGGTGCGTGCGGCACGCGCCTTCTCTAGCTCGGGATGGATGCAGATTCGAACGGCGTGGGTGAGGTGAAGCAGGTGCTGGTCGAAGTACATCGGCGGCGCAGGCGCCAACGGTGGCTTACCTTTCTGCCGCGGCGCTGGCGCCTCGCGGGCGTTTGCTGGCCTGCTGATGGGGGTGACGGCCGAACGCAACACGTCGTTCGACTTGATCGAAACGATGTCGCCGATGGACGGTTGCGACCGATGTTCTGGGCCGACGATGAGCGCTTGCACGCGCAGGGTGTGCAAGCGATTACCCGTCGAGTGCTTCTTGGCAGGACGCAGTCGCGCAACGTGATGCTTCAGTTGCTCGACGGAGCGGGCCAGCCACGCCTGCAGCTGCAGGTCACGCCGAAAGGGGAGGCCACGCTGTCATTCCTGGATGGGCATGCGGACATCGCGCGCGTGACCTCGGCGGAGCAGCATTGATCTCCTGTTCCGGCCCCTGCACATCAATGTGAAGAAGTGCTTGCAATTCCTTCGCGACTCCCGGAAAATGCCGGACTCGCTTCGGGGGACGGACTTCTGGTTCCACCCGCTAGCAAAGCATCAAGGTCCAGCGTCAGCCTCATCGGCGGTGGAGCGAAAGTTTCAGTGGTGGCTGTAGCTCAGTTGGTTAGAGTACCGGATTGTGATTCCGGTGGTCGGGGGTTCGAATCCCCTCAGCCACCCCACTGATTCAACCGCATCGGCGCAGCCGAAACGGTATTGCAATAAACAGAAAGCACGCTACAATGTGCGTCTGAGTTTCACGGGCCGTTAGCTCAGTTGGTAGAGCAGTTGACTCTTAATCAATAGGTCCAAGGTTCGAATCCTTGACGGCCCACCAAGACAGAAGCCACCTGGTATCCCAGGTGGCTTTTTTCTTATAAGTGTGACTCCCATCGTTTCGATGGATCACGGGTTGCAGAGCCCCGCTTGGCCGTGGATCTGCAATGCAGCGGGACCGCAGTGCTGGTTTCAACGATGTTGAAAAAAGTGCTTGCACCCACCGAGCGGATCGGGTCATAATTCGCGCCCCGATTTCGGGCTGTTAGCTCAGTTGGTAGAGCAGTTGACTCTTAATCAATAGGTCCAAGGTTCGAATCCTTGACAGCCCACCAGACGAAAGCCACTTGGTTCGCCAAGTGGCTTTTTTCTTGTCTGTGCGCCGGGTTGGGCGTGCGGATGTCTGTGCGCTGGCTGGTGTGGAGCCCCCTTGAGTCAAGGGGGCGCGGCAAAGCCGCGGGGATGTGGGGGCTGATGAAGTGGGGCCCGCGGTTTGCCGCGCAAAGCGTGGGGCTGCGGCGCGAATGCGCGGCAGCTTCCCACTTGGTTCGCCAAGTGGCTTTTTTCTTGCCTGCACGCCGGGTTGCGCTTCATCCACGCATGGGGTGGATCTGCTGAAACGGCGCATGGCGTGAATCTACTGAAGCGATGCTGAAATCAGGGACATACGCGTCATCAGTGTTTTCAATGCTGTGCGCTGCTTCTCACCGCATCGCGTCCTGTATCGCACCCAATGGATCTTCCGCGCCGATGGCGCATGCACGAAGGAAGATGTAGATGGCTGATATCAATCGATTGCACCGCACGCTGTGGGTTCCCTTCGCGTTGATGGCGCTGGCGGCCTGCGCACCAGCCAATGATCCCGCGAAGACCGTTGAACGCGATGCGGGCACGGAGAGCACTCCGGCGCGCCCGGTGGGTGACGCCATGCAGATGCAGCCGGCTCAGCCTGCGGAAGCGGAGGTCCTGCCTGACGCGGTGGATGTGCAGCGCAATGCGGACGGTTCGGTGGATGTGCGCAAGGCCATGCCGGAGTCGGTGGCCCTGCGGCGCACCGATGACGGGGGCGTGGAGATCCGCAAGGGGGAGGCGCCCGCCGAACATGCAGGCATGGCACCGGCCCGCGCTGTACCGCAGCAGTAAGCCGCAGTCGTCCTGGCGGGTGGTGCGCCCGCCGGGGCGGCAGCGATGCAGGGGCCGCGCGCATCGCGGCAGATTCAGTTTTGTGCAGGCCTTCCGCTTCCAGCCCCCGCCTGCGACAATGAACGCCTGAGCCGGCCACGCGAAAGTGGCGGAATTGGTAGACGCCCTGGATTTAGGTTCCAGTGAGGGTGACCTCGTGCGGGTTCGAGTCCCGCCTTTCGCACCATCTGGCCGAGCACAGATTGCCTAAGTGATTGAAAAATAAGCTGGCGACGGTCAGTTGTCCTATTGGATTCCCGCTTTGGCAATTGATCCCTGTCTCGGAACGTCACCTGTTCCGTTCGAGGCGGCTGGGAGGCGGAACTGCTCCAGTGCAGACATGCCTTGGAGCGATTGCTCGGCCAGTACCTTCGCGTAGACCGCTGAGGTGGTCTGGATGTCGCGGTGTCCGAGCCACTCCTGCACGAGCTTGATGTTGCCGGTCGCCAGCAGCAGCCGAGTGGCGCACGTATGGCGGAGCGCATGCGGTACGCACTCCTTCTCGGAAGCGAGATGTGTCCCCTTGATGGCCCATTGCCACAGCCGGTCGGCGCGCGTGCGATTGAGCATCGTGAAGGGGCCGTCCGATGTGGCCGCCAGGGCGTCCTTGCGCCGCTGTAGAACCTCGGCGACACGGGCGGTGCAGGGTAGGGTGCGGGGACGCCCCTTCTTGAGCGTAGCGTGCCGCCAGAAGCGGACGTGGAGCCTTCCGCCCTGATCGACTACTTCGGACCACCGGATGCCGATGGCCTGGCTCATGCGGCAGCCCAGGTCGGCGAGGCACACGAACAGGTCGCGGTAGTCCGCCCCGTCGCGCACCCGTGGGTGCCCTCCGGCAGGGCCGTTCGGGAGCGTGTCCCACTCCAGCAGCCGCGCCAGGATCAATTCCTCGTCCTCAACGTTCAGGACGAACGTGCGTGCGTTGTCCCTCTCGTCGGCCAAGCTGTACTCGGGCAGCTCTCCCAAGAACCGGCCGGCCTTCCTCTCGCGTTTCAGTAGGGCAAGGAGGCACTGCATCTTGCGGTTCACGGTGGCGGGAGCCGCCTTGTCGGCGAGCATGCGCTGCGCCATGTCGTTGACCGCGGCCTGCGTGATGTCGTTGATGGGCGTTTCCTCGCCCAGGTAGCTCTGGACCACCTTGCAGTTGGTACGCACGGTGTCGATGGACCGGAGCTTGCCCCAAAAGTTGCGGTCGTCCAGCGCGTCGTCCATCGCGTCCTTGAGGGTGCGCTGGCGGACCTTGGCCTTCGCCACGGCCATCTGCACCGACCGGGACTTGCCCCGAATCAGCTCCCGCAGCGCGTCCTCTGCAATCTCGGGGTCGTCGCGCAGGGCGTCGAGGACCGCCTGCTCCTTGCGCTCGGCTGCCACGCGGTCGCGGGTGCCGGTGGACAAGCGCACGCGCCGGTATCCCTCCTGCACGTCGAGCATGTAGTAGCGCTTATCGGGCGCACCCGGCTTGGGCGCGGTCCCTTTGAGGCGAAGGGCCATGTGTATCTCCAGAAATGAAAAAGGCCCGCACTAGGCGGGCCTCGGGGCACAACGGGGTGTTGGGGGTTAGGCGGCTGCGACGCGCGCCGTCACCTTGCGGTTGACACGTTCTGCGAGCGAAGCCAGCCAGTGCAGCGCCTTGGTCGTCGGGAAGATCAGGTTGCGCTTGCGGTAGGCGGGATCAGGGCGCTGCTCTAGGAAGTCAGGCCCCGGCTCGCGGTTACGCTTGATAGACGACAGGTCGAGCACATTGCGGCTCACTGCGGAGGGAGAGAGTCCGCCGAGGACGCGCTCAAGGTCCACCTGCTGAATGCCCGGCTCGTCCACAACGGCGAGTAGGGTGAGGATGCGGGTGGCGGTGATGTCCTCGTCGATCTCTTCCCGGAAGGCTGACAGTGCGGTTGTGAGAATGGCCGTCAGTTCTTTCTGCGAGAGATTCATGGTGCGCTCATTTTCCGTAAGGGGATGGTTCCCCCTTGGGAAACCATCAGGGTCTATCTTGGAGCCGCAATGTAAGGATTACAAGGCCCAAGCCAATGTTGATGGCATTCTTGCCAATTTTGTCCATCCAGAAACCACGCTGCCAAGGCGTGGGGGAGGGGTCGATTCCGATCTCATATCCAAAGGCTTTCACGAACAGGTCCAGGTACTTCTGCCCTGCGAAGGGGCCGTCCTGTCCCCTGCTCACGGCGTTGTAATGCGCCGCCACCCCCGGCTGCGCTCCACAAAAAGGTCTTACGTTTCAGTGTTTTAAGAACGGTAGTGCCAGCATCGCCGCCAGGGTCACAATGGCCCCGACCACGGATGCAAAAAACAGTCCTTGCCCTACGCGGACTACCGCGCTGGCTATTGTCCGTCTCACCGTACTCATAGACTGAGAACGCCCCCCTGGTCGTCTGCGGATGCGCAGCCCGACAGCATGACGCTGCCGTCGGGCAGACTACAGGCCACAATGATGGCGCGTCCGTAGGAATCAAGTACCACGGGAGAGATTGATCCCGACTGGTGCAGTGAAGTCATGGCCGCGGGGTCTCCGTTGGGGCCGCGGGTGGGACCGGATACGACACCCGCCAGCCACAGTCCTCGGGGACGACCGAGAACTGGACGCGCTCGTTGAGTAGGCCGAGCATCGCGCGGAGAGCGCCGCGCTTCTCGTTATGGTCGAAATTGATGGTCCGAATCATTCGGGCACCTCGTAGGTCCGTTCATGCAGGACCAAAACCTCCCGCTCGAATACCAAGAACGGGCCGAACTGGTGGACGCGGAGGGCCACGTTGACGATCACCAGGGTCGAGTTTGCGGTGAAATCTGCGTTACGCATATGTAAGTCTCCTGTTATGCAAGTGCTACAAATGGAACAATGAGTGCCAAATATCGAGATTGGCCTTATGATTAGGGCTGAAGGGCGTGATCGCCACTCCCGACCCCAAGGACCGTTCGATGATTGACCCCCGCGTAGAAGTCGCCATTACGGCCCTTCACCTAGTCGTATGGGTGTGGACTAGCTCGGTGCCGGCGCATCGCACATACCTGTATTGGCGCAGGGTCTTGCGGAAGCGGCGTTAGCGGCTCCAGAAGTAGAAGCCGCTCACCTCAAACGCGTCACCGTTGAGCCGAATGTCGCGGCCATAGCTCTCGTAGTCGAAGTAGCGGGAGAGGGCGTCGGGCACGCCGTGGAGAAGCCCCGATTCGTCCACATAGTTCTCGGCAAAGTCGGCCCAGCTATCGAACTGGCCCACGTAGGCTTCGTGGAACTGCTCCACGGTCACATCGTCGAGGCCCTCGTGGTCGCAGAAGGCCGTGTAGGCAGCGCGTTCGGTGTCGTTGTGCAACTCGTCCAGCCGCTCTTGCAATGCGCACAGCTTGTCCAGGTCGGGGTGCTCGCCCCAGGTATCCCCGAACACGTCGTCGTAGTCGTGGACGGCCCACTCCTCGGCGCTGGCGACCTTGCCGCTTCCGCCACACGCCGTGCATTCCGCCCCGCCGAATACTCGGGGGACGTATGTGGTTCCAGTACCGCCGCAATCCGGGCAATCAACGGTCACGTTCGGGTGCGGCGACTCGCGCAGGATGCGGGCAATCTCATCGCGCACGTCGTCGGCGTCGCGTCCCTCCAAGTCGATCCACTCGCCGTGCAGGACGCCAGCGTTATATGAGGCAAGGCAGGCAACGTAGATTTGCATGGTGTGCTCCAGAAATGCGAAGGCCCGCACTAGGCGGGCCTCGGGATCAGGGGTGGTTATCGGTCAGTGCGCCCAATCGGGCTTGACGTTCAGCAGGTAGGCGGCGGCCACTGCGCGGGCGGTGTCCTCGTCGGCCACGTCGGCAATCCACCACCAGCGGTCCTTACCGGCCCAGCGGTAGACGCCCCAAAACTGCGCGGCCATCGGTGCGCAAGGCTCGACGCTCCCGTCGAACTCTTGGCGGGGACCGTAGGAGACCGATCGGTCGCCCAGGGTGACCAGCTTGTCACCGGCAGGTACAGCCAGCTCGTTGTCATTGCTCATTGCGACAGGCCCTTTGCGTGTTCGATGGCGCGATCCAGTGCGCCGGGGATGTTGTGAAAAATGCCGTGGCGTGTCGAGTGGGTGAGGCCGATTTTGTAGACCTCAAAATGGTTCGGCCCCTTGCGCAGCACCCATGCCTTTTCGGTCTCGAACAAGATGTCCTCCTCGCGGTAGCTCATCGCGCGGCTCCCATGCCCTCGGCGATCCATGCGCGGGCCTGCTGCTCGGCGCGGGCCACGCCATCGGCGGTCTCGTGGTTGATGCCGTTCCTCGACAGCCACCCGCCCAGCGGGTCGGCGATGTCGTAGGCCCAAACGCCGCTCCACTGCTCGCCGACCTCCTGCCAGAGGCGGTGCAGCATGCGCGCCACCTCGACAAGAAATTCGGAGTCCTCAATGCCCAGCGGCGCGGTGCTCATCGGCTCGGGCCACGTCCACCCGCTCGCCAGCTGCGCGAGGTCGATGGGGTCGAAGTCGGTATCCGTGATTGCGCGGTTGACCACGGTGGCGAACTCCTCGGCTTGCTGCGGCGTCATCGCGGTCGCCGCCAGTTGTTCGTGATAGCGCCCCGGCTGTGCCAGGAACACGTTGCGGGTTCCGTAGGTGCGCAGTTCCATCACAGCACCCCCAGCCCGCGCAGCACCGGCATCACCAGCGCGTTGGTCTCGTCGTTGTCGCTCCAGTCGCTCGCGGCGTCGTCCCCGTTCTCCCAAATCAGGAGCACAAACCCCGCCTTTGTTGCGTCCGGGCGGTAGAACCGCAGGTGATCGTGGTCGGTAGAGGCGAGGGCCTCCAACACTTCTTGCCGGTCGCGGCTGTGCCGCACCGTGGTTTCTTCGCCGTCGTAGACGCCGAGCGAGTAACCAGCGGCGAGGGCGGCATCCACCAGCGCCACGGCTATGCGCTTCGCGCTCTCGGGGGCGTAGTTGTCGAGGTTCATGGCTTTCTCCGGGCAACAAAAAAGCCGCCTTGCGGCGGCTGATGGGTTCGGGTTAAGCGCGGAGCGCGTCGCTGCACAGGGCTTCCGGGTATGACGAGTCGCGCATTGGCATGACGATCAAAGACGCGCACCTGATGCTCGGATCGGTGATGCCGCCAATACCGAACATGGCCGCCACGTCGCCGCCAGTCACCGGAATCAGTGAAGTGGCCTTGCCGCCGAATGCCTTGCAAATTACACCGGCCGCCTTCACTACGCCTTCGAGGACGGCAGGCGCGAATCCGGACAGCTTGAGTTCGTTCGGCTTGGACACCGCAGCACGCCAGTCCGGGTAGGTTCCATCAACGGCAGCAAACTCAATGGCCTGGCCTCCGCGCTCCGCCTTGAACCGGCTGGCATCGCCCACGGCGCTGAAATAGACATCGCCCTTCATCTTGGCGACCAGCTCGCACGCATTGCGCGGCACGATGATCTTGCCAATGTCCCACGGCAGGCTGGTACGCACCACAAGCATGCGGTGGCCGTCTGTAGCAACGATGATCGCACCATCGGCGTGCGACTCAATCAGCACGCCATTCAAGTAGAAGCGAACGTCATTCTTGGGGGCCACATGCAGAGCGGCGGCGATCAGGGCGGAAGGAATTTTGTTCATAGCTTTCTCCGGGCAACAAAAAAGCCGCCTTGCGGCGGCTTCGGGGGATTGGGGTAGGGCGCTGTTAGAGGAACAGCTTGGTCAGCGTGACGATGCCAGCCACAAAGGCCGTGGCGACCACCAGCGGATACCACCGGGTCTCCATCATCAGCTTGTCGCTCTCGCGGTTGATCTTGCGAATCTCAGCGGTGAGCTTGCGCACTTGCAAGTCCTCCAGTGGTCCATTGGTGCTCATGGTAGCTCCAAAAAAGACCCGCCGTCACACGTCGGCGGGGTGTGGAAAACCGGGTTGACGAAAGGGGATCAGATGACAACGGGGGATGGACAAGGCGCAACTTGGGTGCGGTTCTTGTGTGCCTGGCGCTCCCGCTCGTTGAGTCGGGCGCGGTGCTCGCGGATGCCGCGGCGGATGCAACCGGCCACGTAGTAGTCGCGGGCGGTCATATCAAACGGGATCATCGTCATGGGTTGCTCTCCAGTGAATCGGACCACCAAAACGCCCCATCACAACGGTAGGGGCGCTTTGGCGGTCAGACTCATGCTCGTAAGGCATGGAATCTGACCGTCGCCAGCTTCCGGGAGCGCCTCCAGCTCGCCTAGGAATCCCGTACAGATGGCCCCGCTCTTTCTGGCGGTGACCCGGTATCCGTGGCGGCCTTCATCGGCCCTTACACTTCCCGGCGCGGCTAGTGTTCCCAGCTCCCCGCGTTCTGCCGTGGGCGGCGCTCCTGCCTGCCCCTTTCCTACTGTCCCGACCGCACCCTGCGGCCGTTGTTCGATGGTGGGCATTATGCCCTTTTGCTCCCGGTTTGTCAATCACTCCCGGTAGGGGGATGGTTGAGCCGGACGTTACCTGCGGTGCGCTTAGGGGCCTTTGGGGCTAGTCCTCAGTGCTGGCGGGATAAGCTCTAGGTGCTGTCGATCCATCGGTCGCACGTCTGTCGCCGCCTTTTCCGCTGCCGCCGTGTTGCTGGCGACGGGTATAGATTAGATCAATCCCCGCATGGCTGTCAATACCCCGATGGCAACGATTTTGGATGGTCGCAGGGAGCGCCTAGCGCGCGCGTGGGGAGCTTCTATAGGCGGGGCGGTAGGGGTGCCCGTGGCGGGCCTTGCGTGGGCCGTGGTGGCGCATTGGCTGGCCGTGGTGGGCGGCAGGTGGGCATAGGCCGGGCAGGGTGTGCCGAGGTGGTCGGCAGGTGTGCCGAGGTGGTGCCGAGGTGGGCGCGTGGCGGTCAGGGCAAAAAGACAGATAGGGACAGACAGGGGCGCGAACGTTTGAGCGCGGATGTCCGCAGGTTGCCCAGGTATCGCATGGGATTGCCTAGGCACTGGATACCTAATCCGGTGGTTCACCTTTGGAATCAGTAGGTTAGCCGAGGTGGTGACGCCGCAGGTGACGCGAAGGGGGCGCATCGTGCCTTACGCTACAGGGGGCGACCCCCTACGGGGGGTGATCGCGCCGTTCCAAGTAGTTGGATACTCCTTCGGAAATTTGCCGCAAACCTTTCGACCACCTCTGTCACTTCGAGGAGACGTTATGTACGCCCGCCGATACACGATAAGAACCGCTACCGCGATCACCGTCCTGGCCTTAGTGCTCGCAGGACTCCCTGCCGCGTACTTTCAGACCGGCGTAAGGAGCGCTGAGGAGTTGCGTTCCTGGAACGAGCAGATCATCGAGAACGACGCCTCGCCGCAGGTGTTGGTTGATGAGGCGGTGCGGACGTTTGACGCCGCGACGAATGACCTCATCAGCAACCGCAATTCCCGCAACCTGTTTCTCCAGCTCGCTTTGGGCATCCCGGCGCTCGCTTGGATTGGTGCGGGCGTGGTGCTATGGGTCATCAAGGATGGGACGGAGGTCTAGTCCGCCGCAGTGGCACCCAAGGAGGACAGAGGAACACCCCAGGAGTGCATAGGAGAACTGTAGCTCTACTTGATGGTGAATACCAATGAATAGAACTCTATAGTCCTGCTAGAGTAATACTTAGGTCTTACTATGATAGCACCCTTGTCAAGCCCTCCCAGTGCTCCGTGGTCGAATAAACTTAGCGGTTGGCATAGACATTACAACGAGCATCTATGGCATCGCTCAATACCCTCCTCATTCGCTTGGCGGCGCTGGTCACTGTCCTCTCGCTGGTCTGTGCTGGAGTGCCCGCCGCATATCAGCACGCGAAGCTTCGAGCAGCACGGGAGCTGGTCGAACGTACCCGCGAGGTCATAAACGATGACACGACCGCGTACAGCGTGGTGGCCGATGCGGTGCCAATTCTGGATTCTGCACTGACTGAGGCCGCGCAGCACGAGCACATGAGAGGCCTACTCGTGGAATTCACGATTGGCGTCCCGCTGATCGTTTGGTTTGTCGTCTTGGCTGTAATGTGGTGGTTCAAGGATGAAGAATTGGCGTGATAGCTGAACTGTTCACTTTCAGGTAGAGTCGTTTCCTGTCTTTTAACTGGCCGTCGTGTACGGTACGAACCGTTTGGGGAACGTAGGCGTGGGAGAACGCGCGATGGCTACGGATGCATACAGCCAGGGTCGGCTCGGCTCGTTGTTGGTCATGGAAGATGATCCTGACCTCTCAGGGATGTTGAAGGAAATCCTGGCGATGCAGGGTTACGAGGTCGATGTGGTCGCCTCCGCTGCCGATGCATTCGACCGCATAGAGGCGAAAGCATTTCACGCGGCGATCTTAGACATCCAGACGCAGGACGGAGCATCAATGTCCGTCGCCGATTACCTGCTGTCGCACCGAATTCCCTACATGTTCGCGTCCGGGGTGCCGAACCCGCAGCTCCCTGACGCTCACCAGTGGGCGACCTTTCTCCCGAAGCCGTACCGCATCAAAGAACTCATGAGCGCCCTTGATAGGACTCGCCAAATCGGCATTCCTGTTTAGGCGCGTCCATGCGCCAGTAGTTCAGGTCCGGCGTTTTAGGAAACGCTTTGTAACCGTGTCGTAGGTCTGCACCGGAGGACCGCTGTAGAGGTCCGTCGAGCAGGCCATGAGGACTGCTTCGGTCGCGTTGTGGCCTGCCTTCATGGCGGCCAGGGCAATCGCACCACCACTACCGGCGACGAGGAAGTCGCGCCGGAGGTCGAGAGGGAGACCGTCGTGGTAGAAGGCCACCGGGTTGTCCCGCAGGCCGACCACGAGGATCGTGTACTCGCCCTTGGTCAGTTCGTCGAATCCCTCCGACAGCTCGCGCACGGCTCGCTGGATGTGGGAAGTGGTGCCCGCGCCGAACACCACCAGGTCGCGCCCGGTGGTGTCGGTGGTGCGGTAGAACTTCTCCTCCTCGTACCGCAGATCACCAGCGGTGACCTGCGAGTCGATAGCAACGAGCCGGCCGTCAAAGGCCAGCGTGGTCACTGCTTGATGTGCTCCCGCCAGTAGCTCGGGGTGAACGCAGCCCACTCGATGTCGTTCACGTCATCCCACAGGCGCTCCGCGGCATTCCGCAGGTGCTCCCACAGGCCGCCGAGGACGACGTAGGGCAGCGCCAGGAACACGACGACGAACAGCCAGCCGGTGTAGGTGCGACGGGAGGTCTCGCGCAGGCGCTCCAGGAGCCACTGCGAGGCGAGGGCAATGCGTAGCGCTACGTACCCCTTAGCGCGCTCGTAGGCGCGCACCAGGCGCTCGCTGGCGCGGTTGTAGATGGTCTTGAAGTTCATGGGTTCCGGTTAGGTGTTGCGGATGGTTGCCAGGGCCTTCGCGTAGAGCGCGTCCCAGGTGTCACGGTGCGGCTTGCCCGGCCGCCAGTTGCGGACGTAGTAGTCCCATGCGGCCTGGGGGTTACCCAGGGCGGGCAGCGGACGCGGATCGGTGAACAGCAGCAGGCGAGCGAACGCACAGGCGAGCACGTCGTCGGAGGCGAGCGCCTCGTTGACCGCAGCGGTCGAGGGACGCTCCAGACGCGCGGAGACGAGCTGTGAGGCGCGTGCGGAGGTCGCCGGGTGACGGAGTACACCTGCGGTGCCGCCGCCCGCCTCGAACTGCCAGAAGCCGCGTGCGGGGCCTTTGATCTGCCTGCGGTGCTCGAAGCGAGATTCCTGGAGACCAATGGCGAGCAGCATGACCTTCGCTTCGGGAGTGAAGGCCACGCCGGGGAGCAGCCGGGCCGCCGCGGGGATCAGGTTGTCCCTGACCTCCACGAGGCTCGGCAGCTTTGCGTCGGTCATACCGGCGCGTAGGGGTTCGACTGGCCGCCCTGGGTGTGGCAGCAGGGAGCGTGGTTGCAGTCGCACGGCGTTACCGGCGCGGGTGCGCTCGGGCCGTCGTTGTCGTCGTCGTTCTTGCGGCGCAGGAACAGGTACAGCAGGCCAGCGGCGGCGAGCGCCATCAGCCACGCAGCGAGCGTGTTGGACATTGGGTCTCCTACAGGATGTCGAGGTAGTTGTCGGGTGACGGCATGCGGCCGGTCACGGACTGGATGAAGGAGGCGTACTCGCGGTCGAGCAGCTCCTCCAGGTAGCGCTGCTCCTCCTTGGACACGTCTCGGGAGAGCTGGTCGGCCCAATACTTCACGGCCATCGCCAGCGCTTCGAGGCGGTCGTCGTGGCGCAGTGCGCCGCGGTCGCGCGTGATGCGCGTCAGCTGGTAGCACAGCTGGTACTTCTGTTCGGACTTCTGATCGGCGCGGATGATCGAGGCATCGACCACCAGGCGGTGCTGGTTCAGCACCGGCTCCAGCACGTCGATGATTCGGTTCTCCTTCGAGGTGCCGTAGTGCTTCACCTCCTCGATGGAGCACGGGTACACGCGCGCCAGGACGCCGGAGAGCATCTTGGCGAACATGCCGTCACCGAAGTTCGCCTCAATGAGGACTGCGGAGACCTTCTCGGCGCGCGCGATGTGCGCCAGGGTCTCCAGCGTGTCGTCGTCGTAGCCGCCCTTGGTCGCACCAGCGCGGCGCGCGTAGAGCATGCCGCGAAGCATGCCGACGACCGCGTAGCCGGTTTCGTCGCCACCTCGGCCCGAGGGGTCGATGGCGAGTACCTTGCCGGTGAACTCCTCCATTTCCGAGGCGAGGTACATGGGCCGGTACAGGCGGTCGCCAGTGAAGCCCACGGACGGGATGTCGCTGACGATGTACTCCGGGCCGCTGCTGTAGACCACGCGGATCGGAGCGACCTCGCGGTCCACGTCCATCACGATCAGGTCGGACAGCTTGAGCGGGTACTTCTCGGCGTCGGACAGCGACGCATCGAGCATGAACTGGAGCATGAAGCCGGAGCGTCCGTAGGACGCCTCGCGCTCCATCAAGTCCTCATCGGAGAAGCGGACGCTCTCGCAGTTCTTCCAGGCGAGCTTGGGGTTCGCGTCGAACGCATCGGCGATCATCGGCGCGAGGCGGTCGCCGTACACCTGACGGTGCTTGGTGTCCTTCGGGTAGCGCGCAGGCCAGATGCGGATGACGTAGCCGCGCTCGGGCAGCTTGTTGTAGAGCGACTCCTCGGTCTGCGGAGTGCCGAGGTAGATGATCTCGCCGCCAGGCTTGAGCACCGCGTCGAACTCCTTGACCAGCTCGGCGAGCTTCTCGCGCTGCACGACGGTCATGGAGTTCTTTGGGACTTCGATGTCGTCCGCGATGATGGTGTCGGCGCGGGAGCCGGTGAGCTGGCCGTTGATGCCGACCGACTTCACCGAGGGCGACTGATCGGGCTGCGCGGGACCGACATCGAACGCCAGGTTCGAGTTGCGCTGGTCGGGACGCGGGCGCAGGTGTTGCAGCTCAGGCAGGGTTTCGATCAGGCGCTTGACGAACACCGAGAACGCATCGGCGCGTTCCTTCGATGCCGAGACCACCATGATCTTGTGCTGGGGGTCTTTCCAGAGGAGCCAGCAGACGTAGGCGGCCGTCACCCAGGACTTGCCGACGCCGCGGTACGCCATGATGACGCGACGGCGCGGGCCGGTTTTCAGGAACTCGCAGATGTCGTACTGGATCGGAGTGGGGCTTGGTAGCCCCAGCTCCTTCCAGACGTACCAGGCGAAGTTGCGGAAGTCCTCGAAAGGGTGACGAACGTGGAGGCTCGTCATGCCCTCCATCAGTTCAGCCGCCCATCCTCAGCGGGATCGAACGGGAACTCGGACACCTTGTCGGCCAGCTTGCCCAGCGGTGAGCCGGGCGGCGTGGCCGCAACGTCGATGCCGTTGTCCTTGAGAAACTGCCGGGCCACGTTGAGGATCGAGGCCAGGCCCTTCGCGTCCGACTCCATCGAGTCGATGGTGTCGGCGAGCTTGTCAGCGACTGCGGCGTGCAGTCGCTCCAAGGCATCCTTGGGGGCGGTCACTTGTTGACGACGCGGTTCAGTACGGTCTCCAGCGCGGACGTGCCGAGCGACGCCAGGATGCACGCGAGCGCGACCTGGGCGACGAAGGAGACGCCGGGGATGAAAATGACGATGGCACCAGCGGCAAGGCCGGTAGCGCCAGAGAGGATTGCGCGGCCGAGCGCCTGCTTCCAGGTGATCGGATCGTTCGACGTGAGCATCTTTGCGATGCCCACGATGAGGCCGACGCCCGCGAGAGCGCCGACCAGCTTCACTTCATCGTGCATTAGGTCTCTTGTAGGTGGTGGATGCGTTAGAGCGGACGACCGAAGCTGTACTCGTAGTTGCCGGTCAGGGTGATCTGCGTGACGCCATCGGTGACGACGACTGTGAACTGCCCCATGCGGGAGGTGTTCCGCCCAGAGGCGGTCACAGTGCCACCGAGGCCGCTGCCGGAGATCGACGCGCCGCCTGTGACGGAGCGGGAGACCACGGAGTAGTTGCCGGTGCCGCCCGAGCAATAAACGCTGAACGACTCGCTGACCGTGCCGTTGGTGGACTGAGGCCAGTTACCCATCAGGTAGCTCGGCGACAGCGATGCTTGGAACGGCGTCGCCTTGACCGCGTTGTAGAACTGCGAGGCGTAGATCGGGCCGCTCGTGGGGACGCCGTAGTTGGCCGGAACGTCGGGCACCAATCCACGTCCTCGGTAATACTGGTCCGCGTAGATCGGGTAGCCGCCGCCAAACTCGGCGCGGATCATTTCCCAGGAGATAGGGCCGGAGCCGGGGAGGGCCATCAGGCACCTCCCCCAAGGTCCGCGACGCGCTTACGCAGCGCCTGCACCTCAGCGATAAGGAAGGGAATAGCCTTCTCCCACTGGATCGTCTTGATGCCGTTTGCGTGCGTGGCGACCATCAACGAGTAGACCTCCTCGGCCTCCTGCGCGATGCCGCCGACCTCGTGATCCGCGCTCGGGTGGAACGTGGGATTCAGCTCGGCGATTGCCTTGGCATCCCAATCGAACTCGCGTACACGGAAGCGGTCGAAGAAGTCGGCCACCTTGGAGGCCGAGGCGTCCACGATGTTCTTCTTTAGACGCGCATCGGACGCATAGGCGACGATGTTGCCCGTGGCGACCCAATTGTTGCTGCCGTCGCGGTAGGCGCACCACGAGAAGGCGTTGCTGGCGAGGAAGCCGTGGTTGTTGTCGTTGCAATGGAGCCAGTGCGTGGTCCCGTTGTCGGAGTCGTAACAGGTGATGGTTGGCGAGTAGCTCTCCAAACGGAGGTCGCCACCGCTACCGCCTGGGCCAGCGATAAGGAATCCCTTGCCGCCGTAGGTGCGAACCCAGGTGCTGTCCTGCATCCAGATGCCGCCGCCGTGCGCTTCCGAGTACCAGCCGGTGCCGGACTGCTGGGAGCGGAACCAGCCAGCGTTGAGGTAAATCTGATCGCCGACCGTCAGGCGGCCCGCAATGTTCGCAGCACCGTTCCAGTACAGGTTGTACCAGCTGTTCGTGTTCACGCGGGTGATCGAGCAAACGTCATCGCCAGCGCCGTTCGTTCCGTGGATGTACGCGGTTCCCGCTGCACCCATGCCGGTCAACCGCAGCGGCGCGCCATAGGCCAGAGTGACCTGCCCGGTGAAGGTTGCGCCACCCAGGCTCGCCTTGCCGTCCAGTGCGGACTGGAGGCCGCTGACGTTTGCGATGGTGTGCGTGTGACCGGCGTCGGCCTTTCCTGCCGGGTTGAAGTTCGCCGAGGTCCAGACGGTGCCGCCAGCGTTGAGGGACGCGACGCCACCCGTGCCATCGCCGAATCGGAACTCCAGCGAGTTCGCAGCTGGCGGCACGTACACATAGCGATCCAGCGACCCCAGGTACATGACGCCGGACGTGGCCTCGCCGCCAAATCCCTGCACACGAATCTGCCCGGAGGCGAACGTCTTGACGCCACCGATGGACTGATCGTCGGTCACGTTGACGACGTTGGCGATCTCGGCGGCGGTATGCGTGTGGCCGATTGCCGACTTCCCGTCGAGCGCCGCTTGCAGCCCGGTTACGTTTGCGATGGTGTGCGAGTGGGACGCCGCCGCTTTGCCGTCGAGCGCGGACTGGAGGCCGGTCACGTTGGCGATGGTGTGCGTGTGCGTCGCCGCCGCCTTGCCGTCGAGCGCCGTCTGCGTCGCGGTGCTGATCGGCTTGTCGAGGTCGGCGGTATTGTCCACCTTGTCGAGGCCGACCTGCGCCTTGGTGTGCGTGTGGGTGCTCGGCGGGTAGGTCGTCGGCTTCCCGGTGACGTGGGTGTTGAAGTCCACGTCGTCGCGGGTCGCCAGCGCGCCCAGGCCGCCGATGTCGCCAGCCACGAGGGTCACGTCGCCCTGCTTACCGGCGACGCTGGTGACCTGATCGGTGTTGTCGATCTTCTCCCAGGTAGCGCCGTAGAGCGCCTGGTCGCCGACTCGCCAGTGGATGTCGCCCACAGTGCCTTCGCCGACCACCTTGTAGAAGTGACCCTTCACCGGGTTGGCCGGGAACGCACCAGTGCCGGCATCCCACGATCCCATGTAGACCAGCGAGCCAGTGACGGCAGCCTGCGCCTGGGCGGCCCAATGCTTCGCCGAGAACTCGCCCGGCGAGACCTCGGTGCCCTGCGGCGCGTTCGCGTACAGGCCAGCCTTGTCGCGGGCAGCCTCGGCAGCGGCCTTGGCCGACGATGCGGTCTGCGCCGAGATCGAGGCGGCAGACGCCGAGCCGGACGCAGCGGAGGCATGACCGGCTGCGGTGGTCGCCGAGCCAGCAGCCTCGCCAGCCTTGGTCGCCGCGGCGGACGCCTGGGCTTCCGCCCGGTTGGCCTGGGTGGTCGCCTGAGTGACCGAGGTCGCTGCGGCGGTCGCGCTGTCGGCGGCTGCGGCAGCCGATGCTGCGGCAGCGGTGGCGTCAGCTTCCGCGCGGTCGGCCGCGTCGGTCGCATAGCCCAGGATGGTCTGCGCCTGATCCCGTGACGTGGCGGCAGCAGTCGCCGCTGCTTGCGCGTCGGAACGCGCCTGACCCGCTGCGGTGGCCGACGTGCCCGCCTGGCTTGCGGAGCCAGCCGAAGCCAGCGCCGAGGTGGCCGAGGCCGTCGCCGAAGCGGCGGCGTCCACTGCGGAGCTTGCCGCCTCGGTCGCGCTGTCGGAAGCCTCGGCCGCCTTGGCAGCAGCGAAGGTCGCCGCGTCGGCGGTGGCCTGCACGTCGTCGTCGATGCTCGCGGCGGATTCCGCAGCGCGCACGGCGGATGCTTCGGCAGCGTCGGCGAAGCCAGAGGCGTCATCTGCGGACGCCTGCGCGGCGTTCGCCATGCCGGTTGCCACGGACACCAGGTCGCGCACCTGCACGACCGAGCCGGTCAGCTCGTCGGTCAGCCCGGCCACGTCCTTCTGGAGCTGCGGGAACGAGGGGAGGGTGTGGTTGTTGCCCAGGCCGTCCGTCACGACGACGGTGCCTTCCTCCTGAGTCAGCAGCGCGATCATCTGATTCTCGCGCCGGTTCCAGCGGTCTACCAGCGTCGAGAGGCGCGAGGCCAGCTCGGCGTTGGAGACGTAGCCGGGGGTAGTGCTCATGCGGTGCTTGGGTTCTCTCTGAGGGTTATCGGATGCCGAAGGCGAAGCCGCCAATCGACGTGATGAGGTAGTTCGGGTAGGCCGGGGCGTCGTAGCCGTGGACCTGCGGAGGCGGGCTGGATGCGCGGCACCGCACGCGGAATGCGCGGGCACCGCCTGTCCATGCGCCGGACGCCGAGAGCGTCACCGACTGCTCGTAGGTGTAGAAGTTGGACGCAGTGAAGGTGTTGCCGTCGCCGCCCATCTGCTGAATCAACGCGCGGTACATCGGCGGCTCGTGCGAGGCGATGACGACCCACACAGAGTCGCGCAGCTCCTCCAAGATGACGTGCAGCCCGTAGACGCGCGTGTTCGCGGTGACGGTCACCGACACGGAGGGCGTATGACCCTCGCCAGCCAGCACCGGAGCGCCGAGCCAGAACTCGTGGATCGCCACCCAATCGCCGAGCGGGATGAAGTTGTTGCCCGCCTGGTAGCAGAGGCTCGTTGCCCCGGTCCACCACACGCCGGTCGCCGACTGGAACTGCCCAACGATGTTGGGAGCATTGACGCGGCCTCGGAAGAACGCGCCGCCGTTGCGGTCCACGTAGAACACCGCGTTGTTGGCGTTCTTCGCGCCGGAGCCGACCCACAGGGGCCAGTCGCCGAGGTTGGAGATTTCCACGCGGAACTCGGCAGCGTTGACGATGTTGCCGTTGCCGTCGAGGGTGTGGGTCTTGAACGTGCCGCCGTTGATCGTGCCTGCGTTTGCCGTGAGCGCGGCCAGGGAGTTCACCCTGATCTTGTCCGCAGTGATCGTCCCGTCCACCACCAGCGCACCCTGGATGCCCACGGTGGACTGGCCGCCGACAGTGCCGATCACGAACGGATACTTGATGCTCGCCAAGGTGCCGCCCGAGGTGTACTGCGGGTGGACGAAGGCGAAGCGATCCGCGGTGACGATGAAGTCGCTGCCGGTCTGCGGGTTGGCGGAGAGGGCGATACCGGCGACCACGGGGACGCCGTTGATGGTGCCCGCGTTGATCTTGACCGAGTAGTTGGCCTGCCACTGACCGTACATGCCGGAGTGCTGCCCGGCGACCACGTTGAACTCCTGCCGGATGGTGGCGAAGTCGCCGTCCTTGAACGCCTGGACCTGCGTGGCCGCGATGGCCTGTGCCTGCTCGGCGGTGATCTTGGTGGTGTTGAGCTGCTGCACCAGCGCGCCGGTCGGAGAGGTGACATCCAGGTCGGCCTTGCGCCAGCCGGTGCCATCCCAAATCTGCGTCAGGTACGCGCCGGTCTGCACGGTCTTGACCCAAAAGGTCGGAACCTTGAAGCCGCCAGCGGGCGGGGAGGGCTGCGCGTCCGAGAAGATCGTCGGCGCGGTGCTGGTCTCCAGCGTGGATACCTGGGAAGCCAGGGCTTCGCGCGCGGACGCTTCGGTGTCGATGCGCTGCTCGAAGGCGGCCGAAACCGCCGACACCTGGCCGTCGATCTCATTGGCAATCCCCTGCGGCACGTTCGCGCCGTAGCTGGCCGCCATCTGCTGTCGGAATGCCGTGTTGGCACCCTCGGCGTCCGTCAGGGCTTCGGTGGTCTCGGCCAGGCCAGCGATGTTCTCGCCGTGGCGGACTACTGCCGTCTCAACGTCGGACACGCGGGCCTTGGTTGCGTCAACCTCGGCCATGACCGCGGTGCGGACCTGCGCCGCGCTGTCCTCGATCTCTGCGCCGAGGCGCTGCTCGGTGGCCGCACGCGCCGCTTCGGTGGTGCTCTCCACCTCGTCGATGCGCTGGTTGAGCGCTGCGGAGATCGTCTTGCCGTTCTCGACCACCTGGCCTTGCAGCTCGGTGATCGCCTCGACGCGCGCGGAGCGCTCGTCAGCGATGGCGCGATTGACCTCCAGGAATCGTGCCTGGCTACTTTGCTCGCCGTAGTCCACCCGCGCGAACAGGTCGATGATCTGCTGCGCGATGACCTTGTTGCCTTCGGTCAGCAGTCCGATCTCGTGGGTGGCCGTGCTGATCTTGTCGCCATAGTCGCGCTGCACGTCGAAGAACTCGTGCGAGCGCATGATTTCCTCCAGGATCGCCTCGGCGTTCACGTCGATAAGGTCGATGCGGGTCAGCAGGTCTTGCAGTGCTGGCGAGCGGAGGAGCTGCTCGATGATTGCGTTGAGGTCCGGGTCGCCACCGGGGTTACCGGGGCCGCCACCGGGGAGGCCGCTGCCACCACCGAACTCGGCGAGTTCCTGGTGTGCGTACAGCAGTTGGCGGAACGACTTGGACAAGTCGCGCGCCGGGAGGTTTGCGCCTTCCTTGTAGTTGACCAGGAGGGCGTCAATCGGCGTGAATCGCCGGATGGTCACAGTGTAGGGTGCGTCGAGCACGCCATCCTGCGACGGAATCTCGATGGTGCTGGCGTCCACCCACGACACGGAGACAGCGCGGGCCGCGTCCGGTTCACCGACGAACGCCCGGATGTGTTCGCGGGCGATGTACGGGAACGGCACGGTGAACCGCGTAGGGCCTCCCTCGTAGGTGTAGAGCACGAAGGAAAGGCCGCGCGATAGTTCGATCATGCGTCCTCAAAAAGGTGGAGGCCCCGAAGGGCCTCCTGGTTACGGTCGATCAGTCCCGTCCTTGCGGTCAGGGAACTGCTGTAGGGCTTGATCCGCGATGTTGCGGACGCCCGTCATGTTGTTGAACCACCAAATCTTCCAGAAGTCGCGCATCTGCTTCTCGGTGATCTCCTCATCGTCGCGGATGGCCGAACCGATCATCCGCGTGCTGCCGTAGACCTTGTTGAACAGGTCGATGGACGGGATGCCCATCACGCCGTTCTCCAGGCCGGTCGAGCGGTTGTTGGCGAACACCGGGTCGTTACCCAAGGCGTCCGCCCACACGGCGTCGGTGACCGCGGGGATCACGTTCGACCAGCTCGATTGCGCGACAGCGTTCTTGTAGAAGTTCTCCTGCGTCAGCTGCTTCTTCCGCTGTTCGGGGTTGCCCGCAGTGTTGATGTACGTGCGAGCCGCCCAGCCCATGCCTGCTGCCGAAGTGGACAGCACGACCATCGCGTAGGTGCGCCAGTCGTCGTAGTGGTGGACGGAGTTCAGGAAGTGGCGGGTGTAGCTGTTGACCATGAAGCTGCGGAACTGCGTGACGATGCGGCCGGTGGTGGAGTGCATCAGCTCGATGCTGTCCGAGGCGTCACCTTCGAGAACCTGGTGTCGCGTCACGCGGAACAGGAAGGCCGCCATGCGCTCGCGCGTCTGGAACGGCAGCTTGTCCGGGTCGATCTGCTCGATCTGCCGCTTGCCTTTGAGGTAGCCGAACACGTCGGCCTGGGCCTTCTCGTCGAGGCCCCAGGTGCGCAGGCGGGCCACTTCGGCGTCCGACAGCTTCTTGGCGTTCGCCATGTCCAGCAGCCGCAGCAGCGTGGCGCGACCGGCGATGCGTTGGAGCATCGTGTTGATCGGGGCCATGCCGGATGCGACCGAGGTGACGTGCGTCGCCATGTTCATCGCGTTGTCGATCTTCTCGCCGTGCTTGACGTTGAACGTCTGCGGCACTAGCGCATCCTCGTCCAGGCGCAGGAACGGCGGGTTGCGCAGCCAGTCGGTGCCGGGTGCGAACAGCCGCTCCATGACGCGCGCCTCCTGCGAGGACAGCTTGCCGTCAGCGCCGCGCACCAGGAAGTCGCGGGCGGCACCCACGGAGTTCCAGAAGTTGCGGAGACCGGCATGCGCGATGGTCGGGCCAAGCTCGGCGAACAGCGAGAAGCCGACCTGGTTCATCACGCGGGCGAAGTTCCAGTTGCGCAGGAACCGCGCGTAGCGTGCGCCTCGGCTGGCGGGATCGAGTTCGGTGCTGCGGCCGAAGGTGGACTTGAGGCCGATGTCGATCAGGCGCTCGATGTCCTTCACGTCGTCGCCGGACTTGCGGGCGTCGCTCTTGAGCTTCGACACGAAGCGGTCGAGCTGTGCGCGGTTCTTGATGCCAGCCTTCGACGACAGCGCCGACCAGCCGGTGATCTCGCGCATGTAGCGGGTCATCACCGAGTCCACGTCGTTGTCGAACAGGTCGGCCATCGAGACCTGCACGTCCTCGCCAGCCTCGTTGCGGATGGTGGTGGAGTAGGTCTCGTCGAGGTCGATGCGCTTCTTCGCGCGGTCGAGCTTGCCCGACTCGTAGGTCTTGCGCTCCAGCTTGGACAGTAGCTCTTGCGACCGCACGGGCGAGACGCCCGCCTCGGTCAGCATGTTGCCGATCTCCTCGACCGAATCGCTGTCCAGCGGGCGGACCAGCAGGTCCATCCCGTCGCCCTCGAAGTTCGCTTGGGCGCGCTTGAGGTAGGAGCGTGCAACCGCCCCGAGCAGCTCGTCGTCGATCTCGTCGCCTTCGTCGGTGGTGGCCTCCCAGGCGCGACGCATGGCGGGCTTGATGAGCTGCTCGATCACGTCGTCCTGGTGAAGCTGCATCTCGCCGAACAGGCGCTTGAAGCCCTTGCCACTCCAGTAGCGCGGCAGGTAGCTGCCGTTCTGCGCCACGTTGGCGAAGCCGTCGAGGTTGCTGTCCTGCGCCAGCTTGAGCGCATCGCGCATCGCCTTGGCGACGCTGCCGGCCGCCTTGGCGGCTTCCGGTGATACGTCAGGCGCACCGCGCACGGCACGGCCGACCTCCTCGTTGAACTTTGCGCGCTCGGAGAAGTTCCACCAATGGGTGCCTGTCCGTTGCTTGTAGGCGTCCCATGCGGCGTTCACTCCGCTCCGCCATTCCGTCTCCATGACGGCCAGGTGGCGCTTGGCGAACTCGCTGGTGGACTCCTGGACCGCGACGGAGCGATCGGTGTAGCCGACGCCATCGCGGAACAGCAGGCGGCCCGCCTCGCGCACCAGCGGCGACTTGGCGCTACCCATGCGGGCAGCAAGGTCGCGGCGGACGGTGGCGAAGTGGGGCGTGATGTGCGCGTTGACCAGCGCCTTGTCGGTGAACTCCTGCTCGAATGCGCTCTCGTTGCGCAGCGGGAGGACGCCTGGCGTGAGGTCGTTGGCGGCGGTGCCTGCCACGCGGGCGGCGGACAGCGAGTCGTCACCGGCCAGCCGCTTCACCACGTCAGGCTTCACCTCGCCGTCGAACAGGGCACCCCGGCGAGCGCCGAGGGCACCACCGAACGCGAACGACAGGGCGGCGCTCTGCACGCCATCCGCGAGCGTCTGCTCGGGGTCGTAGGTGGAGGTTGCGGCCGACATCAGCGCGGAGGTGCCCGCAGCCTGTAGACCGGAACGCACCGCGTTGGCGAGGCGTCCGGCCTTGGCTGCGTACCCCAGGCCGCCCGTGGCGAGATCGAGGCCGGTTGCCACCGGGTCGGTGAAGCCGAGGGCGATCTGTCCGCCCAGGCCGAACTGCGCCAGGTCGTCGTCCGCCATCTGATTCATAAAGGCCACGGATTCCAGATAGGAGAGGTGCTCGTCGGACGTGGCCCGGCCGAACAGCTCCCACTGCTCCGGGCGCAGGCCCATCGACTCCCAGCGCTTGCGCGCGTCTGCGGGAATGCGATAGCCCTGCTGCGGCTCGTAGCCCAGCTCGGTGATGAAGCGGTCGATGAAGCCGATGCCGCCCTTTGCCTGGGCAGCGCCCCATCCGTCCCATACGGTCGTCTGATCCTTCCGGCGCTCCGCGGCCTCTCGCTGCTCCTTGCGCTCGCGCACGGCTTGCACGATGGGCTGCTGGGTTGCCGGCTTGACGATGTTCTCGTCTGCGCCGGGTAGGGATTCAAACATGCGGTCTTACTTCCTCGTCAGGTACTCCAGGAAGTCCTCGGGGACTGCCGGGGTGGTGGTGGTTTGCTTGGTGCCCGCGTTGGGAACCAGCGGCTTGGTGAGGTCGAACTTGGGCAGCTCGAAGGCGGGAGCCTCGGCGGCGCTGGCGTCGCGCTTGGCGATGGCCGCAGGGACTTCCGTGGTCGCCGACTGCGAGCGCAGGTCGCGGATGTTCCGGGACTGGTCCGCCCAGGTGGTGCGCTGCTCGACCCGACGACGCGCCTGGGATTCCGCAAGGTCTCCCTTCCAGCGCTGGTGCTGTGCCGCGATGGCACGCGGGTCGAAACCGATGGCGCGGCCGGTGTCCGGGTCAGGGATCAGCCAGTTGTCGGGGCCGACGATCTGCCACTGCCCCGGATTGCGGGGATTGGGCAGGGCCGACAGCTCATCCGGGTCGCGGCCGAGCTTGCGCGCGACCGTCTGGATCAGCTCGTCTACCGCTGGCTCGGCACCCTGCGGCATGCCGATGTTTGGCACGCGGCGGCCGTTGACGGTCGTGCGCTGGGCGTCGATCTGACCGACCGCTGCACGGATGGCAGCTTCGCCGGACACTCCGCCACGCGAGGCGATGCGCTCGGCTTCCTGGCGGATGCGGTGCAGCTCACGCGGGTCACGCGGCTTGCCGTCGATCTCCAGGTAGTCCTTGATGCCGGACTTCCAGGTGTCGTTGATGACCGAGCGGGCCTCCTCGACTTCCCGCTTCGGTTGCGTCAGGACGCGAGCGGCCTCCTGGTGAGACTGACCGCTGCGCCGGGTGTCGTAGAGGTACTGGTCCAGCATTGCGGCAGCCTCGCCGCCAGCGACCGTATCGGCGTACTTGGGCGAGACCTTGCGGAGCTGTTCGTACAGCGTCGCGGCGTTCTGGAAGTTCTCCTGGAACGCCGGGTCAGCGCGCTTGAGGATGCGTTCGAGCTGGGGGATGACGATGCCCTGCCGTGCCCACTTCTGGAGCACCTGGCCGCGTGCGGCCTGCGGGGTTTCCTCCCACTCCTTACCGGCCTGCTTCTTGAGGTCGGCGTCGCTGATCTCGTAGGGATTGCCCCCGGCTACCAGCTTGCGGATGCGCTCCTCTCGGGCGCGCTCCTTCGCTTCCTGCTCCCAGCGGCGAAGCGTCTGCTCCTGCTGGTTGTTCCAGTATCGCTTGAAGGACTGGAGGTCGCCACCGCTCAGGCCGAATTTACTGGCCCAGGTGTCGATGGTCTTGTGGGTGAGCTGGCCGCGATCCGCGAGGCCCTGGAGCGTCCACTCTGCCTCGGCCATCGCCTGCTTGCGTGCCTCGTCCTCGCGGTGTGCGATCACGCGGGCACCAGCGGCAGCCGCCGAGCGCAGCTCGTCGCCGTGCTCGGTGTTCATCAAGCCGGGCTGGCCGTCGCCGCGGTCCTGCTCCAGGAACGCCAGGATCGACTGAGGATCGCGGTTGCCTGCGGCCAGCTCCTCCTTGGCGGCCTCGACGTAGAGTTCGTCCACGTCGCGCTTGTTGAGATAGGCGTACTCCTCCTGGTCCAGCATCGCGTACAGGCCGTTCATGCCCTCGGAAGTGAGGAACGTGCCGCCCTTGATGCCGTCGCGGATGATCGCGGTCAGCGACTCCTTCTGCCGGACCAGCATTTCCCGCATCGAGTCGGCCTGCCACTGCTGGCGGACCTGCTGCGCGGCGCGCATGGCGACCGGCATCAGGGCCTTGCGGACCTGCGGGTCTTGGAACTCGGGGTTCTGCGTCAGCGCAGCCATCCGCTCCTTGATGAGCGGCTCGATGTCGGTGCCGGGTTCGGCCTTGGCGATCTCTTTGGCCGCTTCGATCTGCCAGTCGCGGACGCGGATGATGCCGTCTGCCTTGAGGTAGCCGCGACGCCATGACTCCGACTGCTGGGCAACGAAGTCCTCGGCCTGCCGGGGCGTACCCTCGGCGTCCTCCTGCATACGTTGGGTCGCCGCGGCGCTGTACTGCTCGCGGCTGTTTGAGATCATCTGCGAGTTGACGGAATCCGAGACGCGCGTCAGCACCGCAGCGGCGGTGCGAGAGAGGACACCGGCACCAGCGGAGGACGCTTGGTCAGCCTGCACCGCCAGAACGGGGCGCTCGGCGAGACGCTGCGGCACCTGCGCGCGGCGGATGATCTCTTGGGGTTTCGTGCGAGCCACGGGTTACTCGTCTCCGGGAATGGAATAGCGCTTGTAGGTTTGGATGTTGCTGTAGGCATTCGCGCCTGACTGCATCACGCCGCCCAGCGCCTCGGCATTGCCGGTGCGGATACGAGCGCGTGCTTCGGAGCCGCTTTCGACGACTCCGTTCCTGCGGTTCTTCTCGATGAGGGCCACGTCACGGCCAGCCTGGGCCATGATGTCGTTCGCCAGCAGCTCGACCGAGTTGCCGGACACTGCCGCTTCTGCTGCGGAGGCGCGCATCGCGGATCGCAGTGCGCGGGCCTCCTCCATGCGCTGTTGGGTGCGCTCGGCGGCCTGGTCGTTGATCTGCTCCTGCTGACGCTCCGCGGCTTCCTCGATGGCCTTGTTGTTCTGATCCTGGCCGTACATGGTCGCCATCGCGCTGACTGCGGCGATACCGACCTGGACTGCTACGGGGTTGCACATGGGGTCTTGGTTACTCGGACGAAGGGTGTCTTGGCGAAGCCGTAGGCGGACTCGACGCCGCTCTCGCGGAAGCCAAGCCAGCCGAGCCATCGCCGCGTGGTGACGGCGTGGACATCGACGAAGTTGAAGATGGTGCCGAAGGTGGCCGACCACTCGTCGCTGATCCGCCGAGCTTCTCGGAGGAACGTGCGGCAGAACGTGGGAGCCACCAGGGCGTCGGTGCCCAGCAGCCAAACCGAGGCGATACCCTCGGCGTGCTGGCTGAAGCCGAAGATGCACACGGGGGAACCGTCGTGCATCGCGGCGAAACTGCGGTCGCTCGCGGTCACTGCAAATGCGAGCGCCTGGAGCGGGGTGTGACCATGCGAAGCCGCCACCTCCAGGATGTCCTCCTGCCGCATGTTCTCGGCGACGTGGAGGATGTCGCTGGCGGTGGGGCTTCGATAGGTCAGGGTCATACTCGGCTGCGGGAGACGAACATGCCGCGCCACTGTGCTGACTGGAACCAGCACTGGAACGGCAGGCGGTTGACGAGGTGCATGCGGACGCTGTTGGCGTCGCCCAGCACGGGGAACCGGCGAGAGCCGGAGTGGAACGTCGGGGCGCTGGTGCGGAACACCGAGTCGTTGAGGACGCGCGCGGTGTACGCACCGGAGTGCGACGCCACGTAGGTCTCGACGCGGCCATTGCCGTGCTGCTCGACCTCCAGCTCGAAGTACGCGCCATCCTTGTAGGCGACCTCGATGTCACGCACCTGCGTGCGGCCCACCAGCACGGCCTGGTTCTGCCCACCGCGAACGATGGGCTTGGTCAGGGTGAGGCGGTGCTCGTAGTCCATGCCGACGACCACGCGGCCCTCGGTGTGGTTACCGGGGAGCGCAAGGCGGGTGCGGGCGTTGTCCCAGCGCGCCTTGGTGATGTCCAGGTACGCGCCGGGGTCTTGCCAGTCGTCCGTCTTGAGGACGGTGACCGTCATGCCATCGGGCACGATGTAGGGCAGGTCGATCCAGGTCTCGTTGCCGAACTGCTGATAGGTGGGCTGCACCACCAGCATGCGGTCGAGCAGGAAGTTGTAGTCGCCCGTGGCATCCGTGTCGTGCTGGTTGAGCACCATGCGGAACTTGAGCAGCTCGCAGCCGCCGCCTGGGGCTTCCGCGACGGCGTACAGCACGTCGTTGATGGCGTGCATGTGGACGATGCGACCGACGCCGGAGATTGACCAGCGCGTCCATGCGGACTGCTGCTTCTCGTCGCCGATCCAGCGGACGAAGTAGACGTAGAGCTGCGCGTCGGTCGGCTCGTCAGGAGCGAAGAACACGCAGTCGGCACCACTTGCGCTCGCCATCGCTCGCATGCGGCCCGGCATCAGCTTGGGCACATGCGCCGTCACGTCGGCGGCGTCGCCGGTCACCGACAGGTCGTCGATGAAGTATTCGCGCACGCTGGCGTATGCGCCGCTGTCCTCGGTGAAGTACAGCGACTCGCCCATCAGCTTCGGCCGGATGTACGGCGAGCTGCTGTAGCTGTTGACCGGATCGCTCTTGACGTTCTTGGCGGCCAGGTACGGCTCGGCGGTCAGGAGGAACTGGCCGCCCGCAGCGGCAAGGAACAGGGCCGACTGGAACGGGACTGCGTGGTAGAGCGTGGTGACGCCGTTAGACCCGCTGACGCTCACGTCGATGGGGTCGGCGTCGAGCACCTGGGTCACCGAAGTGCGCCAGAGGTTGAACGGATCGGAGACCTCGGACATCAGCACGTTCTCCCCGGCCAGGAAGCCTAGGCGGTCCCGGTGCTTGAACACCTCGCGGATGCGCTGGCCGTCGATGGACGGGAACGGGTTGCTTTGCTCGTCACCCGCGAGGCGCGCGGTCCACTCCGGTCCACCGAAGGAGAACCAAAAGCCGTCCGCATGCACTGGATCGGGGATGCGCTTGAGGATGTGCGGCATCGTCTTGGCATCGAAGCGGTGCTTGATGCCCGGCCGGGCGACCTCCAGGTAGACCGAGGAGGACTGCTTCTGGACGTAGTAGTCGTCGAATTGCGATTCGGACGAGCCGATGATGTTGTAGATCGCGCCGGTCGGCACAACGGCCGAGCCTTTGTCGCCGGGCTTCGGCAGGTCGGACATCGTTTGCGCCGATCCGTACAGCGAACCGGGCGACAGCTCATCGCTCTGCTTCACGTCTACCAGCCGGTTGACGATGAAGGTGGTGTCGGAGAACGTCGCCAGCGCGAAGCACGACCACGCACGCTGTCCCTGGGTGTCCAGGTAGTTGAGCGCGTCGCCCGTGGCGTTGACGGTGTATTCCTTGCCGGTCTCGTGGTCGAACACGCGGATGCTGCGGTGACCCACGGCGACGATGTAGCGCTCGTTCTCATCGCGGACGATGGAGTGGAAGGCACAGTCGTGATCGAGGGTGACGCCAAGGCCAGCAACGAACTCGGCGGGCGGGCGCTTGCCAGCGCCCATTGCGGCATGCAGCCAGGCGTTGATCGCCTTGGTGAGCTGGTTCGGCGAGCGGACGGTATCGTCCTGCTGCGACTCGCCTCCCAGGAACGAGGGATAGTCCCCCGTGATTAGCGGCATCAGCGGTCCCAAATATCAGACACGTCCGTCGAGCCACTGAGGAAGTTGTGGCCGCGGGCGTAGGTGAAGTCGGCGTGCTCCTGCGCGAAGATGAGGTATGCCTCCTCCTCGTGCTTCTCGGTGAACACGTAGAGCTGGTCGCTACCCAGCACGCTCGTCTGGAACAGACGCGCAGCGCGCACGGCGATGTAGCGGCGGGCCGACTCGGGCAGCTCCTCGTAGGCGAGGAACCAGGTCACGAAGTCGGCGGTGGGGGCCGACGAGAACGTGTCGGCGAGGGTGAGCGGGTTGATGAGGCGCGTGCCTCGGATCACCAGCGGCTCGCTTCCGCGTGCGGGGACGAGCTTGAGGATCGACTGCGGCGGCAGCACCTTGCCTTCCGCGTTGAGCGTGAAGGTGAACGACTCGCTGGTGTTGAACCACCAGCCAGCGGTTTGGACCTCGCGGCTCACCGCGCGGAGGGTGTCGCGCGCCTGCGAGGCGTACAGGTTGCCGAGCGCTTCGAGGTCGCTGATCGGCGCTTCGCCGATAGCACCGAGCAGCACATTGACGGCTTCGAGTTCCGTGGTCGGAGTGAGTTCGAGGTTCATGGATTCGGGGCAAAAAAACGGGGGACACCCATGTGGATGTCCCCCGTAGATGGAGAGAGATTGAAGCGCCGCGGGATTTGCCCAACGGCGCGGTATTGCTTACGGGGCCTTCGACAGCTCGATGGCACCGCGCGGAGCCAGGATGCCGTGACCCAGCGCGTACTTCGCCAGCATCAGGGTGCCCTGCTTCTCGCCCTGGTACACGTCCTCCAGGGACAGGTCCAGCAGCTTGAGGGTGCCGACCGCCGAGCGGTGGAAGATCACGCCCACGGTGTCCGCGAAGTTGCCGCGGTACTTGGCCGGGATCGAGGCCAGGGCCGACTCATCGACACGCGGCATCGCGTTGATCTTCACCAGCGGGATGCGGGCGACCGAGGAAATGATCGCCTGGCCGTAGGAGCCGTTCGATTCCGCGTTGATGTCGCGGTCGATCAAGTCCTTGTTCTCGGTCAGCAGATACCACTGAGCCGGGGCCAGTGCGCCAGTGAACTCCTGCGGGTTGTCCGGCAGCAGCTTCTCGTCGAACAGCATGCGGGCGTTGCGGAACGCATCGGCCAGCACGGTCGGATCGGAGGCCATCGTGGCGGCCTTGATGATGGCACCACCCGGCTGGCCTTCGACCTTGCCTTCGGTGGTACGAGCGGCCAGGATCGCGCAGCGCAGCTCGTTCTGCATGCGCTTGAGCGCCAGCTCCGCACCCTGCTGACGGGTGTACTCGGAACGCACGTCGTAGTGGTTCATCGCCTCGTCGATGTTGGCGATGAAGGCGTGCGAGATCAGCATCGGATCGAGGGTGATGATGGTCTCGTTGTGCTCGACCACCAGGCCCTTGATCTCGGTGCCCGGCACATGGTACTCGGAGCCGATGGTGCCGACGTTCGGGAACGAGGCGGACTTGCCGCTCTCGATGTTGCGCACCGACACGCGGCCGTCCAGCTTGTAGTTCTCGACGAAGCTGGTGATGGTTTCAGCAGTGTAGTTCTGCTTGAACAGCGCCCAGGCGTCGCCGTTGGCCTGGGCTTGACCCAGGCGGGAGGGGATTGCGTCCGACATTTAGTCCTTGCTTGAGGTTGAGTGGATTACTTGAACAGCGGCGACACGGCCAGGCGGGCGGAGACTTCCGCGCGGTAAGCCGGATCACGGTGGTAGCGCACATCGCGCATCGCTTCGACGACCTGCGCCTGCGACTGGAACGGCTTGGGGCCTGCATCGGCGTTCGATGCGGTCTTGCCATTCAGAAGGCGGCCGTTGCCGCCACGGAGGGCGACGAGGCCCTGGACTGCCAGCGCTGCGCGGCCGGCGTCGCCGGACTGCACCGCTTCGTTGAACGCCCGCTTCTGCTCGGCGCTCAGGTTGGTCTTAGCCCACTGGACCAGGCCGTCGTAACCGGCCTTGCCACCTGCGGGCGAGTAGACGGCGTTCTCGTAGGTCTGCACGCGAGCGCGCAGGCCATCGACGTACACGTCCACCAGCTCCTTCGGATAGCCCGCGTCCTGGAGCTTCTTGTAGCTCTCCTCGGACAGCGAGCCGTTCGAGTTGAACTCGGTGGCGAAGTCGTCCAGGTTCAGGCCAGCCCGCGCCAAGGCGTCACGCGCGTCATCCGCGGTGGCGTCGTCGATGGTCGCGGGGCCGCCCTTGCCACCCTTGTCGTCGGCTGGCGTGCTCAGTTGTGCGTAGGCGGCTTCCAGCTCCTCCACGGTCTTGTACTTGCCGCCGAACAGGCGCTCGCCATCGGTGCCACCCTGCGCGCCCGGTGCGGGCTGCTGGGTGTCCTGGGAGTTCTGCGGCGGCTGCTGACCTGGGGTCGGCTGGCCGTTGATGCCGTCAAGGCTGACGGTCACTTCGGACTTGCCCGGCTGCGACATTACTTGTCCTCGGGCTTGTAGTTGACGATGACCAGGCCGTTCGTCTTGCGGGTGATCTCGGCCTTGCCCTTACGCTCGACGCTCGGAGCCTTCGGGGCTTCCTTGGTCGGCTTGGCGGGCTTCTCGGTGGTTTCGTTCGACATTGCGTCCTTCTCGGGGTTACGGGGTTTGGGTCATCGCTGAGGCGATATTCGGAGCGGCACGGACCATCGCCTCCTGCGCCGAGGCGTCCTGCTGCTCGGCAGCAAGCTCGTCGTCGGAGCGGATCAGGCCCTTGGTGGAAATGTCGGAAGCGGCGGCCAGTCGGGAGATCGCCTCGCCACTGTTGAGGCGGCGCGCCTTCTCCTCTGCGCCGACAAGCGCATCCACTGCCTGACCGAACTCGATCAGCTTGTTCAGGTCGTGGCCGCGGCCGAGGGCGGCGATGCCAACGGTGATGCGCGGCTTGATGAGTTCCTGCGGCAGCTCGGGCAGGCGACCCTGCTTCTGGAGCTTGTGCAGGCGGCGGCGGATCAGCGGCAGCAAGAGCTGCTCGCCCGACATCGCCATGAAGCCGCTGAGGGCGTCGTCGAGTTCCTGGGTGAGCACCCGGATTTCGTAGGCGGTCACGCGCTCGCCGGGGCGCTGCACGGCGGACTTCACGCCGAAGATCAGCTCCAGCGAGTTCGCCAGCCCTTCGGCCTCCTGACGCACGAAGTTCAGGTCGTAGGCTTTCTGGAGCTGGAGCGTGGTCACGTCGCTGGCCTCGCCACGCAGCACCGCGCCGGACTCGGCCTCGGTGAGCTGGCGCTCGCGGATCGTCGAGGTCGGCTTGAGGAACATGATGATCTTCGCCAGCGCGGCGGCACCCTTACGGATCGCCTTGCGCAGCGCCTCCAGCGACTCGAACGCGCCCACGTAGTCGTAGACCAAGCCCTCGCCGTAGTCGTCCACGAGGGACGGCGGCGCGCACAGGGGAATCCACGGGCAGGCGTCGATGGGGTAGGTGCCCACGGTCTCGGGGACTTCGACGCCCTCGACCTCCTGGACCACTTCCCACTCCTTGCCATCTTCCGAGCGACGCACCCAGGTGTAGAGGTTCACGTCGTCGTTCTTGGTCTTTTCGTCGCGTTCCTGGGCGAGCTTCTGCATCACCGCCGCGCGGATCGAGTCCGGCAGCATGGCCGGGGCGATCTTGTCGAGCGTGATGATCTCCAGCACGTTGCCCAGGCCGTCGCGGTCGGTCACGTAGGAGGTCAGCGGATACAGCTTAGGCTTGCCCTCGTCGGGGTCGTAGAGCAGGAAATTGCCGAGGACGATGGCGTGCTTGGCCGCCTCGCTGAGGACCGGGCGGACGCCGCTGGTCTCCAGGTCGTTGACGATGACCCGCTCCACGTCCACCAGCGCGGCCTCCAGTTCGGAGGTCTCCACGCCAGCCTGCTCGGCGATGTTCTCGGCGACTGCCTGGTCAGGCGCGAGCTTGAACACCGAGGCGTTCGGCGGGAGCCAGGCCAGCACGATCTTCGAGGCCAGGGCGTTGACGCACTTCGGGCCGGTGTCGATGTAGGCGGAACCGGGGGTACGCGATTTCGCGCCCTCGTCCACCCACAGGCGGGGCAGGGTAACCTTGGCGCAGCGCTTGGCGCGCGTCTCGGCTTCTTTGCGGTTGGACTTGAGATCGCCGTAGCGCTTCGCGGCCGTCTGCTTCTCGGCCGAGGTCTGCTTGGCGTCAGCCATTCGGAATGGTCAGTCCTTGGTACTGCGTTGCGTTGTTCAGGTCCAGTCGGACCTTGGACTTACGCCGCTGATCGGCCGCGTGGCCGGTCGGCTGGGTGTCCTGGCGGGTCAGCAGGATCGGGTCTTTCTCCTGCTGGTCCGGCATGTTGGGCTTGCTGCACATGATTAGCGGGCGCGGTGCTCCATCTGCTCGACCTTCCGCAGCGCCTTTAGCCGGAGGATCAGGCGGCGCTCGCCCTGCCGGAGCAGGAACTCCTCCTTCGGCTTGGCGGGGTCGTAGATCACTTCGGGGTGCAGTTCGTCCAGGAGGTCGATCAGGTCGTAGGAGTGCAGAGGGATTTGCATAGAACTCCTGGGTTATGAATAGGTGGGGAAACTGTCGTTTCCCCCGATGATGACCACTAAACCCTTAGAGTCGGGCCAGCGATTCCGCGACCATCCGCAGGCGGTGGATCGGGCCGTTGTTGTCGATCACGGTGTCGATCAGGTCGCCGTGGACGCCTGCCTCGGAGGCATGCGCCGAGACCGGGGCCGCGCTGTCGCGGAGCACCTGGACCACCTGGCCGCCCCACTCACGGATGAACTGCGCCTCGTTGTCGAAGCGAACGTCCGACACCACGACGCCAGCAGCGCCGTCGCGGCGGGCCTGACGGATCTTCTGCGCGACCACCTTGACCCACAGGTCGCGGTCGATCATTTCACGGCCCCACTCGGTGCCCACGGTCTGCATCAGGCGGCGCGGGGTCTGCCCGTTGAGCCAGTCGAGCGGCTCCTCCTTGAGCGGGCCGTCCTCCATCGCGGACACCGGCAGGCCGGTGATGTCCGCCACGAAGGCGCGGATCGGGGCCGCGAAGGACAGCTTCACGAAGCCGTGGTCGCTGACCAGGAACTCGGCCAGGGTGTCTTTGCCGCTGCGGGCGCGGCCGGTGATTCCGATGATCTTCATGGGGACTCCAAAAGAGAAACCCGGCCTTAGCCGGGTACAATTCGTGTTCGTTATGGAAGGAGACAGGTATGGCGAGTTCTACGCCGAGTAACACAAACGGAGCGGAAATCTCTGAGCTTGCACAGAAGCTCTATGGCCTACAGGAGGCGATGGATGCGCTCGTGGCATCAGGGCAAGCACAAGGAATTCAGCGAGAGCGCTACGATGCGGCCAAGCAGCTCATCACAGATAAGCTCACTGAGTTCAGCTGCACGTATGAAACGTTGACTACGCCGAAGGCGATCCAGCTTTGGGTTTTCAATAGCCGAGAACCCGTAAGTCGGAATCCGTCAGAGATTGCACACTGGAAGCAGTTCTACGTGGACGAGTTGCGGTAAGCAGGATCAGGTGGCTTGGTTGTCGTCAGGCGAAACACCGGGCGATCAGCCAAGCCGCGCCAGCAACGCCGACAGCGGCCGGCCACAGCTTGACGCTGCCAGCCGAGCGGTACAGGGTGCGTTCGAGGGTGTTGAGGCTGCGCCACCACAGCCAGGCAGCGCCGTAGGCGACGAAGGCGAACAGCACGGCCAGCACGGCGACGATGGTGATGAACAGGATCAGGGTTTCCACAGCTTCACTTCCTTGGTCTTGGGGTTGTAGTCGCCGTAGCGCAGGATTCGCGCGAGGCGTGCTTGGCGGATCGCATCGTGCTTCGACAGCGGCTCGGTGCCGCCGCGGGGGATGCGGGTGGTGTAGGTGGTGACGACGGTGTTCCACAGCGCGCCGAGGTGCTCCTCGACGGACGCATCGCGGTACGCCTCGTGGATGGGCATGAGCAGCTCGTCCGCGCCCTTGTGGCCGATGCCGGGGAAGCCGGGGTAGTTATCCACCTGGTCGCCCGTGAGCACCTGCTTCATCCAGAACAGGTCAGCGTCGTGAGCCGAGATCGGCCGGACGCCCACGTCGGGACGGTTGGGGTTGTAGAGACGGATGCCGGGGATCGTCTGCATGTCCTTGTCGATGGACACGACGATGCGGCTGCCTGGCGCGCGCTTCGGATTCGGGTGCGAGGCCAGCAGCCCCAGCACGTCGTCACCTTCCAGGTTCTCGATCTCCACGATCTTGTCGCCGAACTCGTCGTAGACGAACTCGTCGAGCACGTACCACAGGGCAGGCTTGTCCTTGCTGGCACGGTTGAGCTTGTAGGTTGGGTCGATGTCCTTGCGGAAGTTGTGCTTCTTGCAGGACAGGGCCAGCAGGTAATCACGCGCGCCGAACTTCTCGACGATCTCGTCGATGTAGTCCTCCAGCTTCGCCTTCGCGCGCTCGGGCTGGATCGCTTCGACCTTGTTGCCGTCGCCGTTCCAGTCGATGTTCGCGGTGTTCGAGAACGCGAGCTGGTAGCGCAGCACATCGGCGTCGATCAGTAGCAGGGGGCCGCGCTTGTTCATGCGTCCACCCACTGCCATCCCAGGAACGCCAGCGCGAACCAGCGGTGCAGCCAGTTCGGACGCTCCCGGACCTGCACGAAGAAGTTGCCGCCAATGACCCAGGAACCGGCCGCCTGCGGTGGCCGATAGGTGACGTAGGAAGTCATGGCCGCTTCTCCGGGTAGCGCTCATACCACGCCTGTAGCTCGGCGGCGTAGCGCTTCATTCCGGCCTGGTACTCCGGGCCGTCGCCGAGCGGGTACTCGTGCTCGTCGCACACGAAGTCGGTGGTCGGGATGGTGTACGGAATCTGCGTGCAGGAGTTCCCCGTACACATCGACTGCCACATGATGATGTAGGAGTTCTCGCTGTGCCCTTTCAGGCACGAGCCATAGTCCGCACTCGGCGGCCAGGGCTTCATATCGCACGCAGCGAGGCCAGCACACAGCGCCAGGATCAGGAGAGCGCGCTTCATACCATGCTCTCGTGTACGGCGACCCAGCACTTCTCGCTAACGCGGCGGATGAAGTAGGTCGCGGTGCTCCACTCCACGGGGCGCAGCATGCGCTCGGTGCAGCACGGGCACTTGGCGTTGTAGGCATGAACCTCGGGCTGGTGTTCGAGCACAGCCACGCGGTAGGTGGTACACGGATCGATCACGCGGACATCGCCGTCAGCGGGGCCGCCAATGAAATGCACGCGAAGCCGGTTCTCGTTCATCGGTTCGATTCCTTGAGGACTTCCAGGGCGCTCGCCTTGTCGGCGTTGCAACGCTGGAGGCCGTCCTCGGCGTTGCCGCCGAAGCGGTAGAGGTCGTAGGTGGTGGTGGTCGGGTCAGCCATCACGGCGTCGAGTGAGGAGTGCGTGCCCTCAATGACGGTCGGCTGGAGGAACTGCTCCGGCACGACTTTCGAGGTGTGCGCGGCGCAGCTCGTCAGGAATGCGGCGAGACAGGTAATCGCCAGTTTCCGGGTCAGCATTTGCTGCAATCTCCACAGAGCGGTTGGTGGTGGCGCGGGCGTTCCGCAGCGCTGCATCGAAGGCAGAGCGGCGCACGGCTTCGCGGTTGAGGGTCTCGACGGTCTGCTTGAGGTCGGCCAGTTCCTTTGCCGACTCCTCCAGCTCCGTCACGCGCTGGGCCATTGCGGTGTACTTCCAGGCTGCGAAGCCGCCTGCCGCGAGCGCGGCAACGACCAGCAGCGCCGCGAGGGCGCGCAGGATGTTGGTTGGGTTCATCGGTTCTCTTGGACGTAACAGGCGACTCGCAGAAGCTCCGAGGGAGTCGCGTCGGACTTGATCTGATTCGCGCGTGCGGAGATCACGCGCACGTTGCCCCGGACGTAGCCGAGGTCAGGTTCGATGCGGTCGAGCGTGGGTGAGTTGGGGCCTTGGGCCTTGCGCCCGACAGCGCGGTACAGCGGGATGCCCAGTGCCGGGCAGAAGTCGGGGACCACGATGTCGTCCGACGTGAGGTCGAACGGCAGTCCCTTCCTAGCTGCCCGGCGTTTCGCTTGGCGCACCAGGGCGAGTGCAATGTCCCGCTTGCCGCGGGTCAGTGCGTCTCGGCCCAATTCCTTCCGATCTTGAACTCGCCATCGAGCGGACAGCGGAAGCCGAAGTAATCGCCAGCCTTGCGGATGGCAGCCTGGGCGGTCTTGCCCACGAACTCGGCCTTGTCCTCGTCCACTTCGATTTGCCACTCGTCATGGACGTTGGCGAGGAACTCGTAGTGGACGCCCGGCACCAACCCTGCGGCTTGCAGGTCGGCGTCGAGGATCACCAGGGCTTTCTTCATCACCAGCGCACCGGCCGACTGGAGCAGGGTATTGAGCGCGGCGTGGTCGCTGCGGATGTGCAGCTTCCGGCCGTCGAGACCGATCAGGTATCCCTTCTCGGCCGCGCGCTTCTTGACCCCGCGTACCAGCTTCTCCAGCGCAGGCAGCCCGGCCAGGAACTTCGAGCGGAGCTTCGCCCCGGCCTGGCGACCCTTGCCAACGATGGAGCCGAGCTTCGCGTCGCCTGCCCCATAGAGGAAGGCGTAGATGAAGGTCTTGGCGTTGTCGCGGGTTGGCAGTCCTGCCGCCGATTGGTTGACGGAGTGGATGTCGCCTTCGAGGATGACCTTGGCGTACTCGCCGCCGTCGTGCTTTGCCATGAAGTGCGCCAGGCAGCGCAGCTCCAATCCCGAGGCGTCCGCGCCGACCTGGAGCTTCCCTGTTGGGACGCAGAACAACGAGCGGCACTCGAATCCGTAGCCGCCTTCCTGGCCCTTGAGGATTCCCTTCTCCTTCGAGTGCTGGACCTTCGGCACCTGAGCGATGTTCGGCTTCGAGTGCGTCATGCGGCCGGTCACCGCTGCGTTCTGATTCACGCTGCCGTGGATGCGGCCGTCCTTCTTGATGGCCTTGAGCCACGCCTCGTCGCCTTCGGCGAGCTGGCCGAGGCGCTTGTTGACGATGAAGTGCTCCAGCAGGAGCGGGATGATCGGGAACTTGAGCGCGCCCAGGACTTCTTCGTCGATCTTCGGCTGGCCCTTCTCGGTGAACTCCTGGGGCTGCCAGCCGTACATTGCAGTCAAGCGGTCAGCAATGTGCTGGCGGCTTGCCGGGTTGAACACCACGTCCTTGTAGGTCGTGACCTCCACGCCCTTGACGTAACCGCGGCGCTTGTCGTCGCGCTTCGGTACGAACTTGCGCTTCACCACCTTCCACGGCGGAATGACCTTGCGCAGCTCGGCCTCCAGCGCAGTGCGCCGGGACACGAGGATGCACTCCAGCTCACGCGCCTTCTCCTGATCGAACAGGTAGCCGTAGCGCTGCTGACGCGAGAGGATCGGCGCGACGGCCTGCTCCAGCTCGATGGCCTCGGTAGGGAGGCCCTTGCTCATCAGCAACGCGAACAGCGCTTGCGTGACCGCAACGTCCTGGTCGCAGTAGTCGTCCATTTCCTGAGACCACTGTGCCCAGGGATCGAGGCCGCGTGCGGCCATCTGCGCCGCGTAGTCGCCTTTCCAGCGACCGAGGCGGTAGCCCCACGCTTCGAGGGCGTGGCGGCCGATCAGCTTGCCCGGCAACACCGGGTTCGCTCCCTGCTTCTTGCGGGCCTTGAAGTCGCGGTCCTTGAGGTCCGGGTAGACCAGCGTGGACATCAGCAACGTGTCGAAGTACGCCTGGACCTTGAAGTCCGGGAACACCTTGGCGATAGCCGGAATGTCGAATCCGGCGATGTTGTGGCCGACAACGCGCTTGGCCTTCTTGAGCCTCTCGACGGCCTGACGGACTGTCATTTCGCCCGTGCCGTGATCGTTGGCGGACAGGATGGGACCGCGCGGTGCGCCGGTCTCATCTACCTCTTGGAGGGAAATGCAGTGGATCGTGTCAAGTTCGTCGAGGAGGCCATTGGTCTCGCAGTCGAATACGAGGATCAACGGCGGTCCTCCTTACGGGTAGCCGTGGTTGGTTACGGGGATTGCGCGGACGCGGCGGCGGGCGCGGAGGATGTACTCCGGCTCGGGGGCCTTCGGCGGCGTGTGGACGCCCTGCGGCGCGTGGCCGGGGAAGTCGTCGTCCTCGAACAGTTCGTCCTGCTCGGGCTGGTCGGGATGCAGCGTGTAGCCGTAATCCTCGACGTAGTGCGTGATGCGGCGGATGGTGCGCTCGGTGCCGTTGTTGTTCAGCACGAACAGCAGCTTCTCCGATGCGTCGGCAACCGCGCCTTCGAGGGATACGACCACCACCTCGTCGGTGCTGGGTTCGTAGATGGCGACGTGGGCGCAGCACCGCAGATCGAACCGGGCGCAGTGCTCGTGCGGCGTACCGAACTCGAAGCCGATCAGGCTCACGAGGTGACCCTCGGGCGAGCGGAAGTTGCGGATGCCGTTCGGAGCGGCCTCGCTGGTCCAGTCGTTACGGCCGCTCAGGTACGCGGCCACGTAGGTGTAGCTCGCCAGTGACACGAAGAAGCAGTCGATGTCCTTGATTTCGGTCCCGTCGTAGAACGCGCGCAGGCTTCCGCCACCCAGGATCACCAGGTGGCGGACTTCGGCCGGCAACACGTCGAACAGGGACCGAGCGTGTTGCTCGGCAGTCATGGTTGGTCCCTTAGCGGATCAGGTTGGTGAAGCGCTCGGCGACGCGCAGGGCGCGCTCGGCTTCTTCCTCGTGCTCGTCGGCCTGCGAGTGCAGGACATCGGCCTTGTCGCGCAGCGTCGATGCGGTGGCGATGCGGTCGGCGCTGATCTTGAACAGCTTGTCCACCTGGCCCTCCAGCACCTTCACCACGTCGGTCACGGTGTCCTTGCGGAACGGAGCGGTCAGCAGGTCGATTGCGATGGCGACGATCTCTTTCATTGGGGTAGTTCCTCGGCTTTGATGTGGATGACCACGCGCCGCCCAGGCTTGCCGTACATGACACGGCAGGCTTGGTCGGAGCGCGGGAGTTGGTAGGGGAGAACGAGGCTCTCAGCGAAGGAGAGCGGCGCATCAGCTGGGATGAAGCCGACGACCGAGCGGCCGTCAGTAGTCGGAGGTGGATACATCGGATGACTCGTCGGCGAAGTCGCCGTATTCGCCCGGAGCATCTGCATTGAGCAGGCGGCCGGATGCGTGGTCGTAGCTGTAGTAGAGAACCTGGCCGTTCGACTGGCCGGTGAAGCGATCCTTTAGGACGCGGAAGGTCGTGCAGTTGCGCTCGGCCTCGTTCTCGGCCTGCGTGTTGCGCTCCAGGCCGAACGCGAAGTGCGTCCAGAAGCCAATCGCGCGGCTGCCCTTGAAGTGGCGGAGCATCACGCGCCCGCCTTCCTCGTGTGGCTTGCCTTCCGGCGTGGCGAGGTGCGAGACCAGGTAGATGCAGATGAGGTGGCGCTGCGCGAACTGCGCGATCTTCGCCATCGTGTCCTCCAGCATCTTCCGCTCGTCCTCGGCACCGGCCGCAAACGACGTGAGGTTGTCGAGGACGATGTGCTTGACGCCCTCGGCGACGACCATGTGGGCCATCTTGGCTTCGATCACGTCCCACTCGGACGAGCCGAAGTGGTCGTAGATGAACACCTGGCCCTTGTCGAGAATCTCGAACGCGGCTTCCAGCTCCTCCTGCGTCCAGCTCCCATCGGGGACGTGGAAGCGGCGGCCAGCAACCTTGCCTGCCATGCGCTTCGCCGTCTCGACCGGCTGCTGCTCCAGGAAGAACAGGCCAACGCGGTCGCCGGTTTCCTGCGCGATGAAGGCTGCTTCCTCCATCAGCCAGTCGGTCTTGCCGATGCCGGTGCCCGCGCCGAAGGTGTAGACCTCGCCGTACCGCTTGCCGTAGGTCAGCGCGGTGAGGCGCGGGTCGTGCCAAGGCATGCCCATCGAGACCGGCTTGAGTGCCTTCTCCTTGAGGGAGCCGAACGTCACCACTCCATCGGGGCGCTTGGTCTGCGCTTCGTAGATGGCGCGGGTGATCGCCTCGGCATCGCCACGCTGGAGCAGCTCGTTCGGGTCTTTCGCCGGGAGCTGTGCGATCTTGGCCTTGCCGGGAGTCAGCAGCAGCGCCACTTCCTGCGCGGCGGCTTGGCCCGGTTCGTCCATGTCGAACATGAGCACAACCTCGTCGAAGCCGTTGACCCACTCCAGCTCGCGCTTGATGGACTTGGCCGCGCCTTGCGCTCCGTTCGGAACGGACACCACCGGCCAGCGGAGGCCGAGTGCCTGCGCCACGGAGAGCGCGTCGATCTCGCCTTCGGTGATGACGAGGCGTCGCCCCGGTTCGTAGAGGTGCTGGCCGAACAGCCCGCACGCCTTCGAGTCGCCGATGAATGAGAACTTCTTGTCGGGGTAGCGGAGCTTCTGCGCGACGATGCCGCCATCGCGCTTGTAGTTGGCGATCTGCACGGTCTTGCCGTGCTTGTCCTTGCCGATCCAGTAGCCGTACTTACGGCATGCTTCCTCAGTGATACCGCGCTTCGCCAGGGCTTGCGGTTCACCCTTCGCAAAGTCGCTCATGGTTTTCCTGCTGGTGGGTTGAGAGACCTCCTCGCCTTCGGCTGGCTCGTAGTGACCGCAGCCGAAGCAGTAGCCGTGCCCGTCGCTGTAGCGCGCAAGGTTGTCCTTGCTGCCGCAGTTCGGGCACGGCTCTTTGTGGAGGTATTCGGAGTCAGCGCTTTGCACGCTCCACGGACCACATGCGCTTGCGGTAGGAAATGCCGAGGCGACGATTCAGCGCACCCTTGACGGTGCGGCCCAGGCCGCGGAACGGCTTGTCGGCGCGCGCCCATGCGCGCTCGAAAGCCAGGCGCATCGCGGACGGAATGACGGTGGTAGCGGTGTTGGTCATGCGTTCTTCTCCAGCAGGAACTTGGTGAATGCGGCGACTTCTTCGGTCGCATCGTTGGCGTCGAGGCCCAGCTCGTCGGTGCAGTAGTTGCGATACAGCTGGAGCAGCGCATCGACGCGGTACTGCTTCGGAGCGCGGCGCGCTTCCAGGAGCGGAGCCTTGCTGCGGCGCTGACGGCGCGACAGGCGATAGCGCGTGTACCGCTGCCCCGAGGCGTCCTCGCAGGTCTGCGTTTCGATCTCGAAGCCAGCAGCGCGCAGCTCATCGACGCGCGAGGCGAGGCGGCGGATGCGGTAGACGCCTTCGGCCTGCCACGAGGTCAGGTGCGAGTGGCGACGCAGGTGATCCAGGACGACCTGGGTTTGCGGGGGCAGCGGTTTCACGTTGGGTTCTCCTATCGAGGGAAGTCAGGTGCCCACACGACGGGCTTGCCGTAGGCGGCGAGCAGGCGTCGCAGCGCGGCGTGTTGGGCTTCGGTGAAGTTGTCCTCGGGCTGCATGGCGTCGTTGACGCCGCCCAGGAGGCAGACTTGGTATGCGGATTGGTTGTGCTTACCGGCGAGAGCGCCGGGCTGATTCAGCGGGCGACCGTCGTAGATCGAGCCGTCACGTTCGATGACGAAGTGGACGGCGATCTTCGAGTAGCCCTGCGAGCGGTGCAGGCGTGCGAGTTCTTCGCCGGTCGTGACCTGCTCGGGGCGGGTCATGCTGGCGAGGACGAACAGCGCCTCTACCGATTCCAGAGGTTTGAGGCGCACTTAGAGTTTGTAGAGGTGGACTTCGGTGCGTGGTTCTTCGTCCGGCTGCGCCCAGCGCTTACCGGAGAGCAGCCACATGACTTGCTTGTCGTCGGCCCAATAGCCGGTGGCTTTGGTCACAACGTCCATCGGCCCCTTGGCGAGGTTGTCCACGTCGCCCTTGGGAAACGCGGCCTTCGAGGTCTTGGCGCGTTTGCATACCGCGATGATGACCACTAAAACCGGATCGGTCGGCGACAGGTCCAGATCACCGGCTGGCAGATGCTTCTCTGCGGCTTCCTTCCAGGTCTTGTAGGTCTTGCCGTAGTAGACGCCCCAGCGCGAAACCTTCGGGCGCGAGGCGGGCACCGGGTCAAACGGGAACGTGAGGGAGGCCAAATGCTTGGCCCCTCTCGCGGTGTTCACGATGACCGACAGCGGATCAGTAGTCGCCGTCATCGCCCTCGTCGTCGGAGTCGCTGTCGTCGTCCGAGTCGTCATCGCTGTCGCTGAACGGCGCGCTGTCGGCGGCCTCGTAGCCGTCCTCCTCGCCGAAGCCGTAGTCCTTGGCGTTGCGCTGGCCGAACTCGACCAGCTCGATCACCTGGACGGCGACCATGTAGCAGGTCAGGTAGAACTTCTTGGCCGATTCGACGAACGAGCCGCCGATCTCGTAGGAGACCTTGAGTTCGCTGCCGCCGCCGATCTGCGGCGGGTTGTCGATCTTCTTGCCGCGGGCGTCGAAGATGTCCGGGCGCATGGTGAACTTCTTGCCGGTGCGCTTGCTGACGCCGCTGGCCTTCATCTTGAACTTCACCAGCACGCGGCCGGTGTCATCGCCGTTCTCGTCGGTTTCTTCGGTGAACACCGGGGCCACTTCGGCACCCTTCTTCTTCTTCGGGTTCTCGCTCAGGAACTCCTGGAACAGCTCGTCGCGCCGGGTTTCCAGCTTCTTCGCCAGCGCCTTGAAGTCCTTGTCGTTCGGGTCGAACGCCAGGCTCACGGTGTATTCGCCTTCCGGCTTGAACTTGGTGTCCGGTTCGTTCAGGCGCGGCCACACGGCGGTGCCCTTGGGGGAGACGAATCGTTCGCGCTTCTTGGTTGCCATCAGTTGTCGGTCTCGTAGTTGGTCGGGAGATAGATGCCCGCGCGCCACAGGTCAGCGGCGGCGGTCAACGGGGTGTCGGCGGAAATGCCGAAGGCTTCGTCGATGTCGAAGCCGATGAGCGCCTCGTCGATGAAGGCGTCGGTGATCGGGTCACGCATCACGGGTAGTGCGGTTTCAGCTCGCGCTCCGCGTAGCGGCGCACGGCGTTGAGGGTGTTGACCTGCCGGTAGCGGCAGTCCTGCTCCATGCGCGAGACGACCCGCAGCACTTCCATCGGATCGAGGCCGAGCACTTCGCAGAAGTTCTTGAAGGCGCACGCCAAGCCGATCACCTGATCGGCCGGGTGGCCGAGGGACTGCACGCTGTCGATCACTACGAAAGCGCCGCGTGCGGCGCTCTCGGCAGAACGTGAGTGCAGTCCGTCGATGACGCGATCACGCACCTGCGTGCAGCTCCGTCATGCGGTGCTTGAACTCCTCGACCGTGCCGTGTTCGGCCGGGTTGTAGATGCCGAGGACCACACCGAAGTGGTCCTGGGCAACGTAGGTGTTCAGTGCGTGCTGGTAGTTGATGCTCATGTTGATGTTCTCGCTTGGGGTATCAATTGCCAAAGGGGGATGGACTAGGCAAAGAAATAGCGCGACTCCAGCACCAGGCTGAGGTCCAGGTCGCCATGCGGCGGGAGGGGTGGGAGTTTCTCTGCCGCTTCTGGCGGGAGCTGCTCGACGAGTTGCTGTCGGAAGTCGGCCAGTACGTCGCCGCTGTATTGATCGACGAACGCCTGCCGGAGTGCGGCGGCGAGGATTGCTGCCTGGCCCGCGTGCGTACCGTAGGAGTCGTGGATCATGGCGAACGACTCGATGCCGTTCTCTGCCGCGAGGCAGGTGGTCAGCATCATGTGGCTGGCGTCGCAGGAGTGGACGAAGTTCGGACTGATCCCGAGGGTCTGCCTGCGACGGTCGAGCTTAGTACCGCCGATGTTGACCACTAAATTCACCTCGCGGCCTCCGACGTGCGGCCGGATGCGGACGCCTTCCTCCTCGCGGTACTCCTGGAGGACCGGGAAGCCAGCGGGGGTCGTCCAGCTCACCGGCAGGTCGGCCGACGAGGCGACCTTGGAGGCGTCACGCAGCCAGTCCATCGCCGCGCGGGCTGCGATCACGACCTCGCCGATGCACTCCCACAGCAGGGTCGCCAGGTACTCGGCGGTCTCCCAATCGTCCTCCATGCCCAGCTTCTTGAACTTGGAGAGCACCTGGGCGCGCATGCCCGACTTCGTGACGCCGTAGGGCAGCGTCATCACCGGCTGCTTCACGATGTCGCGGGTGAGCTGGCCGTCCAGCTTGATCGCCAGCGGGTCGCCGCTCTCGGCACGGGCGCGCAGCTTCTCCTGGGCCACGTCTTTCACGCGCGAATAGATGTCGGCGGGCTTCGGCTGCGGGATCAGGTTGGTGGCTGCACCGCCCACGGAGTCGCGGAGCATGGCCGAGAAGTTCTGGAGGCCGTTACAGGAGCCGTCGAGCGCGATGGGCAGATGGGAGACGTGATCGCGGCCGTTGAGGCTGTAGCCGAGCCACTCGAAGCACGCTGCCAGCGCGCAGAACGGGCTGTCGGCGTCCATCCAGAAGCGTTGGCCGTCCAGCGGATCGAGGGCGCTGTCGAGAATCTGCTCCTCGTGCTCGCGCACCCAGGCCACGCGCTCCTCGAACGACACCTTGTCCACGCCGAAGCAGTTGGCGACGTGGATGGCGAGCCAGTAGGCACCGTCCTCGCCGAGCGGCACGCCTTGGGCGAACGTCAGCAGGCCCTTGGCCGCATCATCACCCTGCGGGGTCAGCGTCGGGGGCAGGGGGTAGCACCGGCCGCGGAAGTCGAGGTTGTGAGGGAAGTAGATCGCGGGGTACTCGGCGAACTTCTCCGCCAAGGCGATCTTCTGCGCGGCGGCGAGGCGGGTGGACACGCTGCGCGCGTTGGCCTCGTAGACCTTGGCGCGGTCGCGCTTCCATTCCTTGAACTCGTCGGCGTGGTGCTCCTTGAAGTAGTCCGGGTCGGTCTCCAGCAGGGCAGGGCGGCTCGGCAGGTCCATCAGTTCACGCTCCGGCAGCCCGGCGACACCGCCGCCTGCGTTCCACAGCTCGCGCATGACCTCTAGGACGGGCACGTTCACCTTCCAGGCGGTTGCCTGGATGGCGTTGAGGGCCTGGTAGACGTTGGGCATATCGACCAGCGCCAGCTCGCGCTTGTAGGCGCGGTTGCGGGTACGCACGAGGTCAGCCCGGCCGCCGATGTCGGTCAGGTAGCCGCCGTCGCGGGGCGTGGTCCACGGACGGGGCGGGACGACCATCGGCATCAGCACCGGCTGGTACAGGGCGGCGCTGTCGTGGGCCTTGGTCAGCCAGTCGAGCACCTTCTGATTCCCGGCGATGAGCAGGTGGCGCTTGCCGCGCTCGGCGACGGTGACCAGCTCGACCAGCCCGGTCGCCTCGACGAACAGCTCGATGAGCTTCATGCCCACCAGCAGCGCGTCCTTGTCGGACAGGTAGAGGCGCTTGTCGTCCTCGGGGGCGAACTCGGCGTCGGCGATGACGTGCCGCATGACGGCGGTGGAGTGCCGGGCCGAGGTGGACTTCTTGAGCTGCTCCTGGACGACCCGGTACAGGCCGGGGTGCTTCTCGCGGAGCAGGGAGAAGTTGATCTCGTTGGCGACCTCGTGGCCCAGGGTGATCGCCACGGACACCGCCTTGCGGTGATCGGCGACCAGCGCGTTGACGCAGGTGAAGCTGGTCAGATAGGCGAGGGCGTGGGGGTTCAGGTGGCGGATGAATTTGAGGGCGGCGTGGCGCTTGCCCGGCTTGCCGGTGTCGGCTTCGGCCACGAACGCCATGATCGCGGCGGCGGTGGCGTCGATGCTCTCCATGACCAGCTTGCGGCCGGGGCCGGTCTCGGCCTCCTGGCGCTGCTCCCTGATCTTCTCGTAGCGGGCAATGCCCAGGCTGGTGCTTTCCTTCTCCAGTTCGAGCTGGGCGGCGTGCAGGTCGTTCTCTTGCCAAGTCGTCATCGTTTGCCCTCGGGGGATGCAAAAGTCAAAACGGGAGGACCGCACCGGGGGCTGCCCGGTACGGTCCTGAGTGGTTCGGTTGTTGGTCCTGGGTGGACCTATGTGGAACTGTAGTAGTCCTCGGTGGTGAACAGCAATGAGTAGTTCTGAATGGTTGTCCTAGGAGGAGGTCCGCCGAAGATGACCACTTTATTCGGCGTCACCTGGTGTCACCTGTCGCGGCACCCGGCGTCACCTATATGTCACCCGAAGCGTCACCTGATAGACTGGAACGCTGTAAGTAGTTGAGTGGTCAGCACTAATCGGCAGGGGCTTCGGGATTTAGGTTCCAGTGCCGCAAGGCGTGGGGGTTCGAGTCCCCCCTTTCGCACCAGTGCCGGCCTGTCCCCGCCCTGATCGGGCCATCTGCGCCCCCTTGACCGGCACGCGCTGGCAGTGCAGGCCGAATTGGGCGAAACTAAAGGGCTGCGGCAAGCAGGCGCGTCCCAGACGTCGTGTCCTTACAACCGTTTCATCCCAATCATCGAGCCGGGGGCGTGGGCCACCGGTGGCAGGAGTCAACATGCAAGCTTCGATCGAATCCACCGGCAACCTGGAACGCCGCCTGAGCTTCTCGCTGCCGGAAGAGCGTCTGCAGAGCCACATCGTCGGCCGCCTGGGCGAAATCGCCCGTACCACCCGCATCAAGGGTTTCCGTCCGGGCAAGGTGCCGGCCAAGGTGATCGAGCAGCGCTTCGGCGCGCAGGTCCGTGGCGAGGCGCTGGACGGCCTGCTGCGCGAAACCTTCGACGCGGCCGTGCGTGAGCACGACCTGCGCATCGTCGGCAGCCCGCGCATCGACAAGGGCGACGAGGGTGAATTCTCCTTCGTGGCCACCGTGGAAGTGGTGCCGGACTTCGGCGACATCGACGTCAGCAAGCTGACCGTCGTGCGCCACAGCGCCGAGATCACCGACGCCGACATCGACCAGATGATCGAGAACCTGCAGAACCAGCGTCGTACCTGGGCCCCGGTCAGCCGTGGCGCGCAGGACGGTGACCTGGTCGCGGTGGAAACCTGGTCGCAGGCCGGCGAAGAGCGCCTGCCGGCCGAGGGCACCGAGAAGGGTTCGATCGTGCTCGGCCAGGGCATGATGTTCGACACCATCGAAAAGGGCCTGGTCGGCCTGGCCAAGGGCGAAGAAAAGACCCTGGACGTCGAGTTCCCGGCTGACTGGCGCGTGCCGGTGCTGGCCGGCAAGACCGTGCAGGTGACCGTCAAGGTTGCCGAAGTGTCCGAGCCGGTCGTGCCGGCGGTCGACGAAGCCTTCATCAAGAGCTTCGGCGTGAAGGGCGGCGACGTCGAGCAGTTCCGCAGCGACATCCGCGCCAACCTGGAGCGCGAGCTGAAGGGTGCCCTGATGAACCGCCTGCGCCGCGAAGTGGGCGAGCAGCTGATCGCCGCCTATTCGTCGGTGGAAATGCCGCCGCGCCTGGTCGAGAACGAAGCCCGCGCCATGCTGGCCCAGCAGGTCGAGCAGATCCGCCGCAACGGCCAGAACGTCGGCGAGATCCCGGCCGATGCCCACGAAGGCTTCAAGGAAGCGGCCGCCAAGCGCGTGCTGGTCGGCCTGCTGGTCGGTGAAGTGGCCCGCATCAACGACCTGCGCCTGGAAGCCAAGCGCCTGAACGAAACGATGCGTCTGATCGCTTCGACCTACGAAGAGCCGGAACAGGTCATTGAGATGTACCGCAACGACCCCCAGCTGATGTCTGGCCTGCAGAACCGTGTGATGGAAGAGCAGGTGATCGACTGGATCGCCGAGCGTGCCCAGCACACCGAAGAGAAGCTGTCGTTCCAGGACGCGATCCGCCAGTAAGCCCGGGCGGATCACCGGATGCCCCGCGCCTTTGCCGGCGCGGGGTTGTTGCCCCCCAAGATAGGTACCTCACGTAATGGACAACCGAACCAAAGCCCTGAACCTGGTTCCGATGGTGGTCGAGCAGACCAGCCGCGGCGAGCGTGCCTACGACATCTATTCGCGCCTGTTGAAGGAGCGCCTGATCTTCCTCGTGGGCCCGATCGACGATCACATGGCCAACGTGGTGGTGGCGCAGTTGCTGTTCCTGGAGTCGGAGAACCCGGAAAAGGACATCAACATCTACATCAACTCGCCGGGTGGCGTGGTCACCGCCGGCATGGCGATCTACGACACCATGCAGTACATCAAGCCGAATGTGAGCACCACCTGCATCGGCCAGGCCGCCTCGATGGGCGCCCTGCTGCTGGCCGCGGGCGAAGCCGGCAAGCGCTATGCGCTGCCGAACTCGCGCGTGATGATCCACCAGCCGCTGGGTGGCTACCAGGGCCAGGCCACCGACATCGACATCCACGCGCGTGAGATCCTGACCCTGCGTTCGCGCCTGAACGAGGTGCTGGCCAAGCACACCGGCCAGTCGCTGGAGACGATCGCCCGCGACACCGAGCGCGACAACTTCAAGAGCGCCTTCGAGGCGCAGGCCTATGGTCTGGTCGACCAGGTCCTGGAGCGTCGTCCGGACGAGTCGATCCAGGCCGGCTGACCGGCCATCACGGGGCCAGGGAGGCCCCGTTCCTGCAGGGTCGGGCGGGACTGGTGTCCCCTCGGCCCTGTGCTATTCTCGAATCGAACCCCCGTTCAGCGGGTGGGGTAACTGGGTAAGCGAAGCATGAGCGAAGACCGCCAAGGTCGTTCCACGGACACCGGCAAGATCCTCTACTGCTCTTTCTGCGGCAAGAGCCAGCATGAAGTGCGCAAGCTGATTGCGGGTCCGAGCGTATTCATCTGCGATGAGTGCGTGGAGCTGTGCAACGACATCATCCGTGAGGAACTTGAGGAAAAGGCGCAGTCGGCGCGCAGTTCGCTGCCCAAGCCGCGCGAGATCCTCGAGGTCCTCGACCAGTACGTGATCGGCCAGAACCGCGCCAAGCGCACGCTGGCCGTGGCCGTGTACAACCACTACAAGCGCATCGAGAGCCGGCAGAAGAACGACGACGTCGAACTGGCGAAGTCGAACATCCTGCTGGTCGGTCCGACCGGTTCGGGCAAGACGCTGCTGGCCGAGACCCTGGCCCGCCTGCTCAACGTGCCGTTCACCATGGCCGACGCCACCACGCTGACCGAAGCCGGTTACGTGGGCGAGGACGTGGAGAACATCATCCAGAAGCTGCTGCAGAAGTGCGACTACGACGTCGAGAAGGCGCAGCAGGGCATCGTCTACATCGATGAAATCGACAAGATCTCGCGCAAGAGCGAGAACCCGTCGATCACCCGCGATGTGTCCGGCGAAGGCGTGCAGCAGGCCCTGCTGAAGCTGATCGAAGGCACCGTGGCCAGCGTTCCGCCGCAGGGTGGCCGCAAGCACCCGCAGCAGGAATTCCTGCAGGTGGACACCAAGAACATCCTGTTCATCTGCGGCGGCGCGTTCGCCGGGCTGGACAAGGTGATCCAGGCCCGTTCCACCGACGTCGGCAGCATCGGCTTCGGCGCCAAGGTGAAGAGCAGCGAGCGCAAGCAGGAAGTGGGCAAGGTGCTGGCCGAAGTCGAGCCGGAAGACCTGATCAAGTTCGGCCTGATCCCCGAGTTCGTCGGCCGCCTGCCGGTGGTGGCGACCCTGGAGGAGCTGGACGAGCCGGCCCTGATCAGGATCCTGACCGAGCCGAAGAACGCCATCACCAAGCAGTTCAAGAAGCTGTTCGAGATGGAGAGCGTCGAGCTGGAGTTCCGTCCGGACGCGTTGTCGGCCATCGCCAGGAAGGCGCTCAAGCGCAAGACCGGTGCACGCGGCCTGCGCACCATCGTCGAATCGGTCCTGCTGGACACCATGTACGACCTGCCGTCGCAGGAAAACGTCAGCAAGGTGGTGGTGGACGAGTCGGTGATCGAGCACAAGTCCGAGCCGTACCTGATCTACCAGACCCCGGCGGCCCCTGAACAGAAGGCCGCAGGCGCCGAGTGATCCTTCCAGGTTGTTGATTGGAAAGGATTTTCAAGGAATGCCTTGCATCTGAAAGCCGATGGCCCCATAACGGGGCCATCGGCTTTTTTTGTCTCCGGAAGATGCCCTCCCGGAGGCGGTTTTCCCCTTCCCTGGAGCCCCCATGGCCCGTTCCCCAAGTGAAACCCTCGACCTGCCGGTCCTGCCGCTGCGCGACGTAGTGGTGTTCCCGCACATGGTCATCCCGCTGTTCGTCGGCCGTGACAAGTCCATGCACGCGCTCGAACAGGCAATGGAGTCGGACAAGCGCATCCTGCTGCTGGCGCAGAAGTCGGCCGAGACCGACGACCCGCATGCGGCCGACCTCTACCAGGTCGGTACGCTGGCGCAGGTGCTGCAGCTGCTGAAGCTGCCCGACGGCACCATCAAGGTGCTGGTCGAAGGCCTGTCGCGCGTGCAGGTCACCCACGTCGACGAGCGTAACGGCTCGCTGCACGGCCAGGCCGTGGAGATCGACGCCACCGACGAGCGCGAAGCACGCGAGGTGGAGGCGATCGCCCGCTCACTGATGTCGCTGTTCGAGCAGTACGTGAAGACCAACCGCAAGCTGCCGCCGGAGCTGCTGCAGACGTTGTCGGGCATCGATGAGCCGGCCCGCCTGGCCGACACCATCGCCGCGCACATCAGCGTGCGCCTGGCCGACAAGCAGCGCCTGCTGGAAACGCTGGCCGTCGGTGACCGCCTGGAGATGCTGGTCGGCCTGGTCGATGGCGAGATCGACGTGCAGCAGATGGAAAAGCGCATCCGCGGCCGCGTGAAGTCGCAGATGGAGAAGAGCCAGCGCGAGTACTACCTCAACGAACAGATGAAGGCCATCCAGAAGGAACTGGGTGACCTGGACGACGCGCCGGGCGAGCTGGAAGAACTGGCCCGCAAGATCGCCGAAGCGGGCATGCCGAAGGCCGTTGAAGCCAAGGCGCGCAACGAACTGAACAAGCTCAAGCAGATGTCGCCGATGTCGGCTGAAGCGGCCGTCGTGCGCAACTACCTGGAGTGGTTGCTGGGCGTGCCGTGGAAGAAGCGCAGCAAGGTGCGCAAGGACCTGAAGGCCGCACAGGACACCCTCGACGCCGACCACTACGGCCTGGAGAAGGTCAAGGAGCGCATCCTTGAATACCTGGCGGTGCAGTCGCGCGTGAAGCAGATGAAGGGCCCGATCCTGTGCCTGGTCGGGCCGCCGGGCGTGGGCAAGACCTCGCTCGGCCAGTCCATCGCCAAGGCTACCAACCGCAAGTTCGTGCGCATGTCGCTGGGCGGCGTTCGCGATGAAGCCGAGATCCGTGGCCACCGTCGTACCTACGTTGGTTCGATGCCGGGCCGCATCGTGCAGAACCTCAACAAGGTCGGCAGCAAGAACCCGCTGTTCGTGCTCGACGAGATCGACAAGATGTCGATGGACTTCCGTGGCGATCCGTCGTCGGCGCTGCTGGAAGTGCTCGACCCGGAGCAGAACAACGCGTTCAACGACCACTACCTGGAAGTGGACCTGGACCTGTCCGAAGTGATGTTCGTGGCCACCTCGAACTCGCTCAATATTCCCGGCCCGCTGCTGGACCGCATGGAAGTGATCCGCATCCCCGGCTACACCGAGGACGAGAAGCTCAACATCGCCACCCGCTACCTGGTGCCGAAGCAGATCAAGGCCAACGGCCTGCAGCCGGAAGAACTGGAGATCGGCAGCGATGCGATCCAGGACATCGTGCGCTACTACACGCGCGAATCGGGCGTGCGCAACCTGGAACGCGAGATCGCCAAGATCTGCCGCAAGGTGGTGAAGGAGATCGCGCTGGCCGGTCCGCAGCCGGTGAAGGCGAAGAAGGGCGCGAAGAAGTCCAAGGCGCTGGTGAGCGTGTCCAGCAAGAACCTGGACAAGTACCTGGGTGTGCGTCGCTTCGATTTCGGCCGCGCCGAGGAAGAGAACGAGATCGGCCTGGTCACCGGCCTGGCGTGGACCGAAGTCGGTGGCGATCTGCTGCAGATCGAATCGACGCTGGTGCCGGGCAAGGGCCAGCTGATCCTGACCGGCCAGCTCGGCAACGTGATGAAGGAATCGGCGTCGGCGGCGTTGTCGGTGGTGCGTTCGCGCGCCGTGGGCTTTGGCATCGACAGCGACTTCCTGCAGAAGCACGACGTGCACCTGCACGTGCCCGATGGTGCCACGCCGAAGGACGGACCGAGTGCCGGTGCGGCAATGGTCACCTCGCTGGTGTCGATGCTGACCAAGGTGCCGGTGCGTGCCGACGTGGCGATGACCGGTGAGATCACCCTGCGTGGTCGTGTCACCGCCATCGGTGGCTTGAAGGAGAAACTGCTGGCCGCACTGCGCGGTGGTATCCGCACGGTCATCATTCCGGAAGAGAACCGCAAAGACCTTGCAGACATTCCGGCCAACGTCACCCGCGATCTGGAGATCGTGCCGGTGAAGTACATCGAAGAAGTCCTGGACCTGGCGCTGGAGCGCCCGCTGGCACCGAAGAAGGCGCGCAAGAGTGCGCAGCGTGTCACGGTGCGCAGCAAGGCCAAACCGAGTGGAAGCGCGCGCGTCAAGCATTGACGCGCGCTGTCCGATGGCCCGAAACCCGCGTCGTTGCTGGCTTTCCAGCTTGCGTGGGGGTAGGGCCACTGGTATAAAAGCAGCACTCGCGAATGAGTGATCGCTGTCAGCGATGACTGAATCGGCGAACCGTTTCCACATGGCGGCCGCATGCAGAAGGCGTGCGGTTGCTTCCCTGTCGAATAAGCGGAACCCACCGCCAAAGGAGTTGTAGAGAATGAACAAGACCGAATTGATCGATGCCGTTGCTGAAGCTGCCGACCTGACCAAGGCCGAGTCCAGCCGCGCTGTCGATGCCGTCGTTGCTGCCGTCACCAAGGCGCTGAAGGACGGCGATGCGGTCACCCTGGTTGGCTTCGGTACCTTCCAGGTCCGCGACCGTGCTGCCCGCACCGGCCGCAACCCGAAGACCGGCGACACCATCAAGATCGCTGCTTCGAAGAATCCGTCGTTCAAGGCTGGTAAGGCCCTGAAGGATGCTGTAAACTAAGCGGCTCGCTGGGGTGCTTAGCTCAGCGGTAGAGCGTCTCCTTTACACGGAGAGGGTCGGGGGTTCGAAACCCTCAGCACCCACCACAGCACCGCGGTAAAAGTTTGAGTGTGGAGCGGTAGTTCAGCTGGTTAGAATGCTGGCCTGTCACGCCGGAGGTCGCGGGTTCGAGTCCCGTCCGCTCCGCCATTCAACGAGGCCTCCGGCCAAAAGCTGGAGGCTTTGTTTTCTCCCCGGTCCAGGCCGGTGGAAAAACAAAAATAGCAACAATGCGGAGCGGTAGTTCAGCTGGTTAGAATGCTGGCCTGTCACGCCGGAGGTCGCGGGTTCGAGTCCCGTCCGCTCCGCCACTACATCGAGGCCCCCGGCCTAAAGCTGGGGGCCTTGTCTTCTCACCGACGGGTTCGGAAGGAAGGCGAAAAGGTTTTTGCAAGAACGGAGCGGTAGTTCAGCTGGTTAGAATGCTGGCCTGTCACGCCGGAGGTCGCGGGTTCGAGTCCCGTCCGCTCCGCCATTGCAGAATTCTTAAGTCCCTGTGAAAAAACTTTGAAAAAAGTGTTCATCGGGCTGGGTTTCCAGGGAGTCTTCGGATATACTGGGCGCCTGCAAAGTTTCAGCGCGGAGCGGTAGTTCAGCTGGTTAGAATGCTGGCCTGTCACGCCGGAGGTCGCGGGTTCGAGTCCCGTCCGCTCCGCCAACTTTAAAAGCCCTCGGCGCAAGCCGGGGGCTTTTTCTTTGTGCCCTGCGGCAGGCCTGCCGAGGTGCTGACGGCACAGGTCCGCGGAGATCGGCGCAGGCCACGCCGGCGCTGCTTTTGGTCCCTGCGACGAAGCGGGTTACACTGCCGGGCTCGCCAATCAGGCCTTGTGATTCCTCACCATGCTGCAGAAACTCCGCGACAAGACCTCAGGCTGGATCGTCACCGTGATCCTGGGGCTGCTGATGATTCCGTTCCTGTTCGTGATCGACAACAGCTACCTGGGTGGCGTTGGCGCACAGAACGTGGCCAAGGTTTCCGCGCCTCCGACCTGGTGGCGTTCGGCACCGTCGTGGTGGCCGGTGCGCATGCTGTGGCAGCACCACGAGATCAGCGCGCAGGATTTCCGCACCCGCTTCGAGCAGGAGCGCATGCGTGAGCGCCAGCAGCAGGGCGAGAACTTCGACCCGCGCGCGTTCGAAAGCACTGAAAACAAGATGGCCGTGCTCGATCAGCTGATCGACGAGCAGGTCGTGCGCCTGGTGGGCGAGCAGGCCGGTGTTGTGATCGGCGATGGCGCGGTGCGCGAGTACATCGCCACCATCCCGGCCTTCCTCGATTCGAACGGCAAGTTCAACGAGAACAACTACCGCTTGGCCCTGGCCGGTGGCAATCCGCCGCGTACCCCCACGCAGTTCCAGGAGCTGGTGCGCGAGAGCCTGCAGCAGTCGGTGATCCCGTCGGGCCTGCAGAATTCGGGCTTCGTCACCCAGGCCGAGACCGAGCGCCTGCTGAAGCTGCTGGGTGAGACCCGCGACGTCGAACTGGCCGCGCTGCCGGAGGTTCCGGCCGATACCGCGCCGGTCACCGATGAGCAGATCAAGCAGTGGTACGACAGCCACGGCAAGGATTTCCGCCAGGCCGAAAGCGTGTCGCTGGAATACGTCGAGATCAATGGCGCCAACCTGCCGGCACCGACCGCGGCCGACGAAGCGACCCTGCGCAAGCGCTATGAGGACGAGAAGGCGAAGTTCACTTCGCCGGAACAGCGCCAGGCCGCGCACATCCTGATCACCGGTGACGGTGCCGAAGCCAAGGCGAACAAGATCGCCACCGAAGCCAAGGCGGCGGGTGCCGACTTCGCTGCACTGGCCAAGGCCAATTCGGAAGACCCGGGTTCGAAGGACCAGGGCGGTGATCTGGGCTGGGTCGAGCGTGGCGCGATGGTCAAGCCATTCGAAGACGCCCTGTTCGCCGCCAAGGCGGGTGACGTGATCGGCCCGGTCAAGACCGACTTCGGCTACCACATCATCAAGGTCGCCGCGGTGCGTGGCGGCGAAGGCAAGTCGTTCGAGGAAGTGCGTGACACGCTCGCCGCCGAGCAGCTGAAGGCCGACGGCGAGCGCGGCTTCAACGAGCTGGCCGGCCACCTGGTCGATGCCATCAACAAGAGCCCGAGTGATCTGGCTGCTGCGGCCAAGGAAGTAAACCTGCCGCTGCAGACCCTGGGCCCGATCACCCGCGCAACCGCCAGTGGCATCGCCACCGATCCGGCTGTGCTGCGTGCGGCCTTCTCCGAAGTGCTGGTGCAGGATGGTACTGCCAGCGACCCGATCGCCCTGGGCGGTGCCACCAACCACAGCGTGGTCATCCGCGTTGCCGCGCATACCCCGGAGCAGGCGATGCCGCTGGACAAGGCGCGTGAGCAGGTGATCGCCGCGATCCGTGCCGACCGCCAGCGCCAGGCCAGCGACAAGGCCGCCGACGCCGTGCTGGCCAAGCTGAAGGCGGGCGCCACCCTGCAGTCGCTGGCCGCCAGCGAGAAGCTGCAGCTGAGCCCGATGCCGGGCCTGCCGCGCAGCCAGCCGGTGCCGACCCCGGAAATCAACCGCGCGATCTTCAGTGCGCCGGTGCCGGCGGAAGGCAAGCCGAGCTACGGCAAGGTCGACGTCAACGGCCACGCGCTGCTGTTCGCAGTGAACAAGGTCAACCCGGGCGACATCAAGGAAGTGACCGCCGAGCAGCAGAAGCAGCTCAAGGATCAGCTGAGCCAGATCGACGGCATGGCCGCAGCCAAGGCCTACGTCGAGGCGATGCGCAGGAAGTTCGTGATCCAGACCACCGAAGAGAACCTGTAAGCCTCGCGGCGAGCAGGATCGAAGAGGGCCCGGCAATGCCGGGCCTTTTTTGTGGGTGTGGGCGCGTAGAGTCGAGCTTGCTCGACTGCACATGTGGAGGCAGTCGAGCAAGCTCGACTCTACGAGAAGCATGTCGAAGCAGCCGCACCGCGCAAGAAAAAGCCGAGCATGGGCTCGGCTCTACCGCAGGGAAGGCCTGGCTGGCGCGTCAGTCTTCCACGCGCAGTACCGCGCCGGGCTTCAGCACGCTGCTGCCACTCAGGCCGTTCAGCGACAGCAGGGCCTTTACCGGCATGCCGTAGCGGCGGGCGATGGTCCAGGCCGACTCGCCATCACGCACGGTGTGGCGGCGGCTGCGCGGGCGGTCGGCGATCGCGGCCACGGTCTTGGCCACTTGCGGCGTGGGTACCGCGGCCGCCACAGGTGCGGCGCTGGCGACCAGTGCGGTCGCTGCCTCCGTTACCGTCGCATTTGCGGCCGAGACCGGTGCCAGCACGCGGGTGGTGCCCGAGGGGCGGCCACCGGAAGCCAGGGCCGGGTTGAGGCGGGCGATCCTGGCCGGGTCCAGGGCGCGCTGTGCGGCCCACTGCTGGACGCTGGTGCCGGCCGGCAGGGTGTGGTCCTTCAACACCGGCACGGTGCGGTCCAGCGAGGCCATCACGCGAGGCTGGTCCTCCACGTCTTCCAGCACGCAGGCCAGGGCATGCAGCTTCTCGACATAGGCATGGGTAACCGGCGACAGCCCCGGCAGGGCTGCCGGCTTGGCATTCTGCGCGTTCATGCCGGCCTTGCGCATGGACTGCAGTACCCGGTACTCGCCGGCGTTGTAGGCCATGGTGGCCAGGCGCCAGTCGCCGCCGAACATGCCATGCAGGGTCTTCAGGTAGCGCACCGCGGCCTGGGTGGAATCAACCGCCGACAGGCGGCCGTCGTAGCCGTTGGCCATGGGTACGCGGTGGTTGCGCGCCGTGGTGGCGATGAACTGCCACAGGCCGGTCGGGCCGCTGCCGTTGCGGGCATTGGGCCGATAGCCGCTTTCCACGAATGGGATCAGCGCGAATTCGGTGGGCAGGTTCGCCTTGCGCAGCTCTTCGACCACATAGCCGAACAGCACCAGCGCATCGTCATCCTGGTTGGCCAGGCGCGAGGGGGCGTGGGCGAACTGCTTCTGCCAGCGCGGGCTGGTAGCCTCGGCATCGCAGCTGGGCTCGGCCAGGCCGTCGCGGAAGCTGGTGAAGATCTCCTGGCCATTGCGCACCGAGGGCGCAGGCAGCGCGGACGGATCCAGCGGCAGCGCCGCAGCGGCGGTCAGGTTCTGGCTGATGCCGGCGCCCAGCGACTGTGCGCCCGCGGTTCCGGCCAGCCCCAGGGCAAGGCCCAGGGCCAGCGGCAGACTTCGGCGCATCATGCGCGGAAGCCGTCTTTCCAGTGCCGGAGACCGGCCATCACGTCGACGTCGTCCACGACGTCACGGCCCAGGTGTGCCGACACCGACGCACGGATCGGTGCAGCGTGCACACGCAGGAAGGGATTGCAGTCGAATTCGTTGGCCAGGGTTACCGGCAGGGTGGAACGGTCATCGCGGCGCATGGCCAAAGCCTCCTCTTGGCGCTGCCACAAGGCAGCGTTGGCGGGGTCGACATGCCGCGCGAAGACGGCATTTGACACGGTGTACTCATGAGCGCAACAAAGCAGCAGTTGCGCGGGCAGGGCACCCAGCTTGCGCATCGACGCCAGCAGCTGGGACGGCGTACCTTCGAACAGGCGTCCACAGCCCAGGCTGAACAACGAATCTCCGCTGAAAAGATGTTCAGCAGTGTGAAACGCGATGTGGCTGCGGGTATGCCCGGGCACGGATAGTACGTGGAACGTCCGGCCCAGTGCCTGAACGCGTTCACCTTCGACGACCCGCTCGGTGGCCGTGGGAATGCGTTCCTCGACCGGCGCGATGACCCGCACGCCGGGGAAACGCGCCTGCAATGCCGGCACGCCACCGATGTGGTCGTCGTGGTGATGGGTGAGCAGGATCGTGTCCACGCGCAGGCCCTGATCGGCCAGTGCGAGCACTGGCGCGGCATCGCCGGGGTCGACGACCACGGCAGCGCCCTCGTTGTCGATCAGCGTCCAGATGTAGTTATCCGCAAATGCGGGCAGGGCAGTCAGTCGCATAGAATTGGACCATGCCCGCGCTGCAGAGCACCCGTCAAGCGAGCCAGACCCCGTGGTTCGACAGCGAACCGGCGGAGGCCTTGCGTGTGCTGGAGCGGCAATTGCTGCTGCCGCAGCTGTCGGTGCTGCCGGCGCAGCCCTGGCTGTGGATCGCACCAAGTGCGGCCTGGCTGGACGATGCACAGCTGGGTGGACGCGGTCTGCGCCTGTATCGGCAGGGGCAGGGCTATGCCGGCGATACCCGCTGTGCGCTGCCGCTGCCGCTGGCCAATGAGAGTGTCAATGCGATCGTGCTGCAGCATGTCACTGCGGCCGACGCCGACCGGCTGCTCGACGAGTGCGAGCGCGTACTGATGCCGGGCGGCCATCTGTGGCTGAGCAGCCTCAATCCGTTCAGTCCGTATCGCACGCGATGGCGCCAGCATGGACTGGTGGTGCGCACGCCACAGCGGATCCGCCTGCTGCTCGGCCGTCATGGGCTGGAATGCGACGATATGCGTTACCTGGGCCCGCTCTGGCGCGGTGCGGGCAGCCGTCGTCCCGGAGGTTGGGCACCGCTGCGCGCGGCCTGCCTGTTCCATGCGGAAAAACGCACGCTGGCCCTGCCTGGGCCGAAACCGCTGCCGGTGCGCTGGCACGGCACCGTAGCTACCTGATTCTGGAGTTGTATTGAAAACCATCGAAATCCACACCGACGGTTCCTGCCTTGGCAATCCCGGCCCCGGCGGCTGGGCTGCGCTGCTGCGCTACAAGGGCCACGAGCGCGAACTGAGCGGTGGCGAGGCGCACACCACCAACAACCGGATGGAGCTGATGGCGGCCATTTCCGGGCTGGAGTCGCTGACCGAGCCGTGCAACATCGTGCTCTATACCGATTCGCAGTATGTGCGGCAGGGCCTGACCCAGTGGATGCCGGGCTGGATCCGCAAGAACTGGAAGACGGCTGGCGGCGATCCGGTAAAGAACCGCGAGCTGTGGGAGCGCCTGCAGGCGGCCACGCTGCGGCATCAGATCGACTGGCGCTGGGTGAAGGGTCACTCCGGCGACCCGGACAATGAGCGGGTGGATACGCTGGCCCGCAACGCGGCGATCCAGATCCGCGACGCCAGCCCGGTAAACTGAGCCCATGCGTCAGATCATCCTCGATACCGAAACCACCGGCCTGGAGTGGAAGAAGGGCAACCGCATCGTCGAAATCGGCTGCGTGGAGCTGTTCAAGCGCCGCCCGACCGGCAACAACTATCACCAATACATCAAGCCGGACTGCGAGTTCGAACAGGGCGCGCAGGAAGTCACCGGCCTGACCCTGGAGTTCCTCGATGACAAGCCGGACTTCGCGCAGATTGCCGACGAGTTCCTGGCCTTCATCGATGGCGCCGAGCTGATCATCCACAACGCGGCGTTCGACCTCGGCTTCCTCGACAACGAGTTGTCGCTGCTGGGGCCGCAGTACGGGAAGATCACCGACCGCTGCGCCGTGATCGATACCCTGGTGATGGCGCGTGAGCGCTTCCCGGGCCAGCGCAACTCGCTGGATGCGCTGTGCAAGCGGCTGGGCGTGGACAACTCGCACCGTGCGCTGCACGGCGGCCTGCTCGATGCGCAGATCCTGGGCGACGTCTATATCGCGCTGACCTCGGGCCAGGAAGAAATTGGCTTTGGTCTGGGCGATGACGATGGCGGCGCTGCCGGTGCGGCGCTGCAGGCCTTCGATACCAGCAAGCTGCTGCCGCGCCCGCGCGTGGTGGCCACGCCGTCGGAGCTGGAAGCGCATGCGGCGCGACTGGAGCGGCTGCGCAAGAAGGCTGGCCACGCGCTGTGGGATGGCCCGAAGGTGGAAGAGCCCGCCAGCGCGTAATGCCTGGAGTGGGGTAGTGCCGGCCGCTGGCCGGCAGCGTCGCATCCACGCATGGCGTGGATCTACCGGTTAGTGGCAGCGCACCAGGATCACGCTGATGTTGTCGCGGCCGCCGCCATCGAGCGCGGCGGCGACCAGCGTGTCCACGCATTCCTGTGCGCTGGCATCCTCGAAGGCGAGGGTGCGCGCGATGCTGCGGTCGTCCACTTCTTCGGTCAGGCCGTCACTGCACAGCAGCAGCTGCATGCCCGGACGCAGTTCGCCGCTGGTGGTGGCCACGTTCAGATGCGCCGGATCGGTCACGCCCAGCGCCTGGGTGACCACGTTGCGATGCGGATGCGCACGCGCCTGTTCGGCGGTCAGGTTGCCCTGCGCGACCAGCTCCTGCACCACGCTGTGGTCCTGGCTGAGCTGGGCCAGCTGTCCGTCGCGCCACAGGTAGGCACGGCTGTCGCCGACCCACGCCACTTCATAGCGGTTGCCCTGTACCCGTGCGGCGACCACGGTAGTGCCCATCGGCAACGTGTCGTTGCGCCGGCGCGAGGCGCGGATGATCTCTTCGTCGGCGGTGCGGATGGCCTGCGCCAGCGGTGCGCCGCGGCGGATCTCGCGCACGATGGTCTCGCGCGCCAGCGCGCTGGCCACTTCACCGCAGGCGTGCCCGCCCATGCCGTCGGCCACCAGCCACAGGGCCAGCTCACTGTCACCGTAGTAGGTGTCCTCGTTGAGCTCGCGGCGCATGCCGGGGTGGGTGAGGTGTCCGAATTCGATCATGGGCGCTGGGGCGGGGTGTTGCTGGGGAGACAGGCATCATCGGGTGGCTGCGCGCATCCGGCAAGGCGTGCGCTCAGGAAATTTTCACTTCGTTGGCCGGAATGACTTGTCGTCGGCCTCACTTCCTCGTATGATGCGCGTCCCCGGTCCGCCGGGGATCACCCGGAGAGGTGGCAGAGTGGTTGAATGTACCTGACTCGAAATCAGGCAGGCGTTTATAGCGCCTCGGGGGTTCGAATCCCCCCCTCTCCGCCAGATTAAAGAAAAAGGGCTGCCGAAAGGCAGCCCTTTTTCTTTAATCTGACCCGTCCTGAATTGGGTTGACACCTTTTCCCTCTGGAAAAGGAATGTTCAATGAAATCAACAATCAGGCGCAGTCAGCGGGATTACTCGCTGGCCTTCAAGTTGTCCGTGGTCGATCAGGTCGAGCGTGGAGAACTGACCTATAAGAAGGCTCAGGAGCGATACGGTATCCAAGGCAGCAGCACGGTTCTGAAGTGGCTTCGCCGCCATGGTCGGCAGGATTGGTCAGGTGGTGCATCATCTGCCCCCATGACGACTTCTCCCAAAAGTGGACCGGCCACGCCGCTGACGCCGGAACAACAGATCAAGGCCCTGCAGGTCCAGTTACGGGAGGCCAACGAGAAAGCACAGCTTTTCGAAGCCATCGTGGATGTCCTCAAAGAGGATTACGGGGTGCGCATCGTAAAAAAGCCTTCAGGCAAGTCCTCACGCAAGGGCGCCTCAAAGGCGTAAGCGTGGCAAGGGCTTGCCGCCATTTCGGCATCAGTCGACAGGCGTTCTATCAAGCGGGGTGCCGGCATCAACGACGACGCGCCAGCGAGACCAAAGCACTGGCGCTGGTGAGCGATTGCCGCGTGCGGCAGCCACGGATCGGGACGCGCAAGTTGCACCATTTGATCGGACCGAAGCTGCAGGCGGCGGGAATCACCATGGGGCGTGACCGGTTGTTTGACGTACTTCGGGAAGCGCGCCTGCTGGTACCGAAACGTCGGGCTTATCACAAGACTACCGACAGCCATCATCGCTTTCGCAGGCATCCGAATCTGCTCAAACCTGGCCAAGGATGCGTAATACCAACCGGTAGCGAGCAGGTGTGGGTGGCGGACATCACCTATCTGCCGACGCAGGGGAAGTTCGTGTATCTGAGCCTGGTCACCGATGCCTGGTCGCGCAAGATCGTGGGCTGGAGCGTGCATGAAACGCTACAGACAGAGCAGGTAGCTCAGGCGCTGGAGATGGCGCTGAAAGGGAGAAAGACACCGCAGAAGCTGATCCATCACTCTGATCGTGGAATCCAGTACTGCTCGGATTACTACCAGAAGATCCATGCGCGGCACGGCCTGACCTGCTCGATGACCGACGGCTACGACTGCTATCAGAACGCTCTGGCAGAGCGAGTCAACGGGATCCTCAAGTGCGAGTTCCTGCTTCATCGCCCACGGGACCTGGGGCAAGCCCGCCAGATGGTGGCTGAGGCCGTAGACATCTACAACGCTGAGCGCCCCCACCTGTCCCTTAAAATGCAGACGCCCGATGCGATGCATCGGGCGTCTTTGGCCGCCTGACGGCGGCCGGACCATCCACCCATCGGTGTCAACCTATGGCAGGACGAGTCAATCTGGCGCGGGACGCGCCGCGCTCTGCGCGTCGCCCCACACGTTGCTGCGCAACCTGTGGGCCCCTCCCTTCTGCCGGCCTCTCCCCGCCCCTGTCGGGGCAGGTGCATCAGTAGATCCACGCCATGCGTGGATGCTGTTCCTGCTGGCAGGCTCATCCACGCATGGCGTGGATCTACCCATTCCATCGCGAGCTGCGGGTTAAACTGCCTGCATCACCTGTTGGAGCTTTCCTCATGACCGCTGAAATCCTCGTTCCCGTTTCTTTCGGCGAGCTGCTGGACAAGATCTCGATCCTGCAGATCAAGTCCGAGCGCATCAGTGACGAGGGCAAGCTGGCCAATGTGCGCAAAGAACTGTCGGCGCTGGAGCAGACCTGGATGGCACACCCGGCGGCGGTGAAGGACATCGCCAAGCTGCGTGCCGAGCTGAAGGCGGTCAACGAGCAGCTGTGGGACATCGAGGACGACATCCGCCTGAAAGAGAAGGCGCAGGCGTTCGACCAGGGTTTCATCGACCTGGCGCGCAGCGTCTACCTGCGCAATGACGAACGCGCGCGCATCAAGAAGGCGATCAACCTGGCGCTGGGTTCGGCGTACGTGGAAGAGAAGTCTTACCAGGATTACGCGCAGCGCGCGTAATCCGGGGCAGCCTGCTGCTCACCCCAGGTGGTCGGCGACGTAGCGTTCGAACGCAGCGATACCGTCTTCCACGGTGATCAGTTCCATCACATCGTCGAACTCGATCTTGGTGCCCCACTTCAGATCCGAGGCCTGCTTGGCCAGGTACTTGCGCGCGGCATCGTCGTAGCGGTCCACGCAGTAGCGGCGGTCGGAATAGGGACCGCTGCGGTTCGGGTTGCTGGCCGCGTGCAGGCCCAGTACCTTGGCGCCCATCGCATTGGCGATGTGCATCGGGCCCGAGTCCGGGGTCATCACCAGATTGGCGCGGGCCAGCAGTGCCGGCAGCTGCTTCAAGGTGTCCTTGCCGACCAGATCCAGTGCCGGGGTACGCAACTGTGCCTGGATGGCGTCGGCCATGCTGCGTTCGAGTTCACTGCGGCCACCGCACAACACCACCCGCCAGCCACGCGTGAGCGCGTGGTTGGCCACGGCGGCGTAGCGGTCTGCATACCAGTTGCGGCGCACGTGGCTGGAACAGGGCGAGATCATCAACACCGGGCGGCCATCGTCCTGCCATTGCGCGGCAGCCCACTCATACGCGGACTGTGGCACCGCCAGGTCCCAGCTGACCTCGGTCTGGCGCAGGCCAAGGGGTTCACAGAAACTGCCGATGGCATCCAGCACATGGATGCCGGGGCGGTCGGGGATGCGTTCGTTGATGAAGAGACCATGCAGGTCCTTCGAGCGGCTGCGGTCATAGCCGATGCGACGCTCTGCGGGAATGAAGGCCGACAGCAGGTTGGCGCGGAACGCCACCTGCATCTGCAACAGCGCTTCGAAGCGCCCCTGCGGCAGCTGCCTGCGCAGTTCCTTGACCCCGGCCATGCCGCTCTTCTTGTCGTAGGCATGGAAGGTGACACCGGGCAGGCCGTCGAGCAGCTTGTGGCCGGCCTTGTCGATGATCCAGTGGATCGGCGTATCCGGGCGCGCAGCCTGCAGGGTGCGCACCAGGGGCACCACGTGGGTGACATCGCCAAGTGCGGACAGGCGCAGGAGGCACAAGGAGGAGGACGCTGATGCCATGTGTTGTTAGACTCAATGAAATGGTCGCATTCGACGCCAATGAAGCGCTGACGCCATGCCGCGAGGGTCGCGGCATCGGGGCCATTCTGTTCGACCGCGAGCGGCTGCGGCAAGCCGAGATCGGCCTGTTCTCGCCCCAGCACTGGGGCAGCAGGGCTCGGCCGGTGGGCGAGGGCGGTCGTGGCAGCGCCTGGTTCGTCGATGCGCCGTTCGGCGCCAGCGTGCTGCGCCACTACCTGCGCGGTGGCCTGGCGGCGAAGATCAGCCATGACCAGTACCTCTGGCGCGGCGCGGACCGGACGCGCAGCTTCGCCGAATTCCGGCTGATGCGCGCGCTGCGCGAGAAAAAGCTGCCGGTGCCCCGGCCACTGGCGGCGTTCTACATGCGCGAGGGCCTGCGCTACCGGGCTGCGATCCTGATGGAGCGGATCGAGGGTGTCCGTTCGCTGGCCGACCGTGCTCTGGTCGCGGGCCGGGGCGCACCGTGGGAGGAGACCGGGCGGCTGATCGCCCGCTTCCATCGTGCCGGCCTGGACCATGCCGACCTCAATGCGCACAACATCCTGTTCGACGGCAACGGCCACGGCTGGTTGATCGACTTCGACCGCGGGGTGATCCGCATCCCGGCGACCGCCTGGCGCGAACGCAATCTCAAGCGCCTGCTGCGCTCGCTGATCAAGCTGCGCGGCGAGCGCAGCATGGAAGACGTGCAGAAGGATTACGCGCGGCTGCGCCGCGCCTATGACATGGCCTGGAACCGGGGCACCTGATGGACTGGTCGTTGCGTTTCCTCGGCGTCGGCAATGCGTCGGCGGTCGAGCTGGGGTCGCCGATGTCGGTGATCGAACGGGACGGTCGGCCGTGGCTGACCATCGACTGTGGCGGCGAAGGCCTGACCGCGTTCAAGGCGCACTACGGGCACATGCCGCAGGCGCTGTTCGTCACCCATGTGCACCTGGACCACGTGGCCGGCTTCGAGCGCCTGTTCGTCGATACCTTCTTCAACGCGCACCGGCGCGGCAAGGTGCGCCTGTATGTGCCTGCCACCGTGGTGCCGCTACTGCACAAGCGCATCGGGGACTACCCGAACGTGCTGGCCGAGGGCGGTGCCAACTTCTGGGATGCGTTCCAGCTGGTCGTGGTGGGCGAGGCGTTCTGGCACGAGGGCGTGCGCCTGGAAGTGTTCCCGGTGCGCCACCACTGGCCGGAGACGGCCTATGGCCTGCGCCTGCAGGGCGCGCTGACCTGGAGCGGCGATACCCGGCCGATTCCGGAGATGCTGGCCCGCTTCGCCAACGACAATGAACTGATCGCGCACGACTGCGGCCTGCACGGCAACCCGTCGCATACTGGCGTGGACGACCTGGAGCGCGAGTACAGCGCCGAACTGCAGGCGCGGATGATGCTCTACCACTATGCGAGCGCGGCCGACGGCCAGGCGCTGGCCGCGCGGGGGCACCGTGTGGCGCAGCCGGGGCAGTGCGTGCCGCTGGCCAACCCCACTGCACCGCACGTGCTGGTGCAGGATCCGCCGTGAGCGGTGCTGGCCAGCCCGCCGACGCGGCGCTGGCTGCCGAGCTGGAGGCGCTGGAACGCGCGCTGCATGCGCCGCAGGTGCGGGCCGATCGCGAGCAACTGGCGGCACTTCTGGACGAGGATTTCAGCGAGATCGGCAGTTCCGGGCAATGCTACGGCCGTGATGCGGCGTTGCAGGAGATCCCGCTGGAGCGCGCGCAGGTGCTGATCGAATCGGAACAGTACGCGGTGTGGCTGTTGGCCGAGGATCTGGCCCAGGTGCGCTACCGCAGCCGCTATCACGTTGATGGCCAGGCCCAGGGCTGGGTGTTGCGCAGTTCGCTGTGGCGACGGCATGCGCAGGAATGGAGGGTGGTGTTTCACCAGGGCACGCCCGCGGCGGGGTAGTGGTGGGCGATGCCCGGTGAAGGGCGCCAGCCAAGGCTGGCATCTACCAGAGGCGGGGCGTCGCCGGAAAAGGCGGTGGCCCCGCCGGCTGACCTCGGCGCCCGCGTCGATCGATACCGTTGCTGCCTTCCGGCCCTGGCGGGATTTTCGACCTAGCGTCGCGAGGGGCCGACGGGGCCACCATAGAGACGTTGGCCGCCCAGTGGGCGGCCGGTTCACGGATCAGGGGAAGCAGCGCGCGATGCGCCGGAGACCACAGCCGGACTGCACATCGGCTGGCCGATGGCAGACGGCAACTATAGCGCAGGCAGGTACATCGACGCCAGCTTCGTGCACTGAATCGGCTGTAACCCGCGTCTGCCGGCAACGCCCCGCGCCGACCGGCGTTGCTAGAATGCCGGCCAGGAGGAACGACCTCCCCCGCATCGGGAATCAATGACCAGGACGGCCTGGCCCTACCAAGAGGAGGGCTGTCATGGCCTGGATCTATCTGTTGTTCGCCGGCCTGCTGGAAATCGTCTGGGCCGTGTCCATGAAGCAGTCCGAAGGCTTCACCAAACTCACGCCCACCGTGGTCACCATCATCGGCATGATCGCCAGCTTCTGGCTGCTTGCGGTGGCGATGCGCAGCCTGCCGCTGGGGACCGCTTATACGATCTGGACGGGCATCGGCGCGGTTGGCGCGTTCGTGGTCGGTATCGTCTTCCTCGGTGAGCAGGTCAGCCCGATGCGGATCGGTGCGGCGGTGCTGATCGTTTCCGGCCTGGTGCTGATGAAACTCTCGAGCAGCTGAATGCATTTAGTTGGGCGGAGAAAGGAATCTCCGCCTGCTGCAGGTATATGCATTTTCGGCAAAACCATTTTGTCCGCCCGTTTTATTTGACGTGCGTCATGAAAATAACGAGCGTGATTCACATGCCGCTGGCGCCATCGGCCGCACAGTGCCGCCATTCGTCATGCGAAATCGGGGAGTTTTCGCCTTGACGGACACGTTGACCTGCCTTTTCCAGGTGCGGTCGCGTGAAGATGTGAAGATTTTCAGAAGTTAATGAAGCCAGGCCTTGTTCCCGTGTCGGGAGCCGGGGTGGCCGCATTGTCTTCAAAAAACCTGCCTGCAGTGCCATCCGGTCTTTTCATGGAGATTTACCGATGAACCGCATTTACCGTCTGGTTTTCAATCGTGCCCTCGGCGTAATGCAGGTTGCTTCGGAGGTCGCCCAGAATCCCGGCGGAAGCGCGGTCTGCGCAGGGCGGGTGCCGCGATTGAGGGCGCACCAGTTGGCGGTGGCATTGGCTGCCACGCTGGCCAGTGGTTCGGTATTCGCGGCGTGCACTGGCACCACGACCGTCAACTGCGACAGCTCCACCAACATCAACAACTACGTCAACCCGACCAGCGGCCTGACGTTGAACATCGCCAATGGCGCGGTGTTCAGCGTGCCTCTGCTGTTGGGCGGCAATGCGGTGACGTTGAGCGGCAGCAACACCACGGTCAACAACGCCGGCACGATCGATCCGTTCCTGACCGGTGGTCTCAGCCTGGCCGCGGCCGGCCTGGTGGTCGGCAACAACACCGCCGGTGGCAGCGCGATCACGGTCAACAACCAGACTGGCGGCCAGATCAAGGGCATCTTCAACATCGGCACTTTGCTGGGTTTCGGCGGCCAGGCGGTCACCGCGCAGAATGCCGCAGGTGGGACCACCACGCTGGTCAATGATGGTTCGATTGGAATGTCGCTGCTGGGGATAGGGCAGCTTGCGGATGCGACGTCGGTGGTGACCTATGGCGGAGCACAGGCCAACGTGACCAACCGTGGCAGCATCACCGGTCGTGTCGGCCTGGGTGCTTCGACAGGCAATACGTTCACCAATTCGGGCACGATCTCGGGCAGTGTGCATCTGGGTGATTCCACCGGCGGCAATACTTTCACTGCCGTGGCAGGGTCCACCGTGGTTACCGGTGGCGGTAGCGCACCTGCAGGCCTGCTCGCCGGCGTAACCGGGGTCAAGGTCGCAGCGGCGGGCACGGTTGATGCAGGCATCGGCACCGGTGCCGCCAACAACACCCTGGTGCTGCAGGACAACGCCAGTAACAACGGGCCTGCGTCGAGCATCGGCTGGACCAACTACATCGGCTTCCAGAAGCTCACCGTCAACAGCGGCACCTGGAACCTGCAGGGGCCGTGGTCGGGCACGGGCGCGATCACCCTCGGTGGCGGCGTGGTGAACTTCAACAACAACGCCGCATTCGGTTCCGGCCTGTTTACCGTCACTGGCGGCTCGATCGCGGCCAGTGGTGCAGGCCTGTCGCTGGGCAACAATTTCACCCTCAATGGCGGGTTGAACCTGGGCGGTGCCCAAGGCTTCGGTTTGAGTGGCGTGCTATCCGGTACCGGTGGGCTGACGGTCAACAACACCGGCATCGTCACCCTGGGCGGTGCGAACCTGTTCAGCGGTGGCGTCAACCTCAATGCTGGCGGCCTGGTGCTCGGCAATGCCGGTGCGCTCGGCAGCGGCAGTCTGACCGTCGGTGGCAACGCTTCGCTGGATACCTCGGCCAACTTCAATCTGGGCAACAACCTCGTCATCAACGGTGGCGGCACGCTCAACCTGCTGGGCAGCAACGCGCTGGGCCTGAATGGTTCGATCTCCGGCGCTGGCGACCTGGTCAAGGCGGGTCCGGGTACCCTCACCTTGAATGGTGCCAACCTGCTTACGGGCTCCTTCGCGGTCACCGGTGGTGCGCTGGCATTGGGCGCCGGTGGCAGCCTGTCGCCGACAAGTGCGATCTCGCTGAGCGCAGGTACCAACCTCGATCTCTCGGTTGCGGCCAGCCAGACCATCGGCTCACTCGCCGGATCCGGTGCGCTCAACCTTGGCGCGCGCAGCCTCACGTTGGGTGGCCTGAACACCAGCACCAGCTTCTCCGGCGTAATCGGCGGTGTCGGCGGCGCGCTGGTCAAGGTCGGTACGGGTACCCAGACCCTGTCGGGCGCCAATACCTTCACAGGTGGCGTCACGCTCAACGGCGGTGGCCTGCTGCTGGGCAATGCAGGCGCGCTGGGTACTGGAACACTTAGTGTTGGCGGCAACGTGTCTCTCGATGGCACCGGGGCGCTCGCTCTCGCCAACGCGGTCAATCTGGGCGCGGGCAGCATCCTCAATCTGTCCGGGAACCAGGCATTGACCTTCAGCGGCGTGATCGGTGGCTCCGGCAGCCTGGTCAAGAACGGCGCGGCCACCTTGACCCTCAACAACGCCAACACGTTTGGTGGAGGGCTGTCGCTCACGGCTGGAGGACTGGTGCTCGGCAACGGCGGTGCGCTGGGAACTGGCGCATTGAATGTCGGTGGCGCGGTGACGCTTGATGCCAGCTCGGCACTGACCGTGGGCAACGGCATCAACCTGGGGGTGGGTGGTTCGCTCAACGTGCTGGGCTCCAACGCGCTGACGCTGGGCGGCGTGATCGGTGGTACCGGCAGCCTGGTCAAGAACGGCGCCTCCACGCTCACGCTGGGTGGGGCCAACGCGTTCACCGGCGGTCTGAACGTGAACGCAGGAAAGGTGGCACTGGCCAGTGGCGGCAGTCTGGCGGCCACCGGGGCGGTGAGCCTGGCGGGGGCCGGCGCCGAACTGGACATCTCGCTCGGCGGCAACCAGACCATCGGTGCGCTGTCCGGTGCGGCAGGCAGCATCCTCTCGCTGGGCGGCAGCACGCTCACCTTCGGTGATGCCACCAACCAGGCATTCGGCGGCGTGATCGGCGGTACCGGTGGCCTGGTCAAGCAGGGAACGGGCACGCAGACGCTCAGCGGCGCCAATACCTTCAGTGGTGGCCTGAACCTGGCGGCCGGTGGCCTGTTGCTGGGCAACGGCAGTGCACTCGGTACCGGCGCGTTGACGGTCAGCGGCAATGGCACGCTCGACGCAACCGCAGCACTGAATCTGGGCAATGCCATCAACCTTGGCGCGGTGCTGACGCTGCCGGGCAGCCAGAACCTCACCCTGGGCGGCAACATCACCGGCACCGGCAGCCTGACCAAGAACGGTGCCTCGCTGCTGACCTTGAACGGTACCAATGCATTCAGCGGCGGCCTGAACCTCAATGCCGGCAGCCTGCTGCTGGGCAACAGCGGTGCACTCGGGACGGGCGCATTGAGCGTGGGTGGCAATGCATCGCTCGATGGCAGCACGGCGTTGAACCTGGTCAACAATGTCACTCTGGGTAGTGGGGCTGCGCTGTCGCTGCCGGGTTCGCAGGCGATCACGCTTGGCGGGGTGGTTTCCGGAGCCGGTGGCCTGATCAAGAACGGCGCCAGCACGCTCACGCTCAACGGCGCCAACAACTTCGCCGGTGGGCTGACGCTCAACGGCGGTGGCCTGATGCTGGGCAACGCTGGCGCACTGGGAACCGGGCTGCTTGCCGTGGGCGCGAACGCGACCCTGGGCAGTACGGTGGCATTGAACCTGGGCAATGCCATCGATCTCGATGCCGGTGCGCAGCTGAGCCTGACCAGCAATGAGAATGTTGCTCTGGGCGGACTGATCACTGGCACCGGTGGCCTGATCAAGACCGGCACTGGCGTGCTGTCGTTGAACAACAGCAACACCTTCAGTGGTGGTCTGGCGCTGAACGCGGGCGGTCTGTCGGTCGGCGCCAACGGTGCGTTGGGTACCGGTGCACTGAACATCGGCGGCAATGTTTCTCTGGATGCGAGCGCCCCGGTTTCGCTGGTCAATGCAGTGAACCTGGGCGCCAATACGCTGACCCTGCCGGGCAGCAGCAATCTCACTCTGAGCGGTGTGGTGAGTGGTGCCGGTGGCCTGATCAAGGACGGCGCCTCGACGCTGACCTTGTCCGGTGCCAATACCTTCCTCGGTGGCGCTACGGTCAACGCAGGTACGCTGGCACTCGGCGCGGGTGGCAGTCTTGCCGCCATCGGTGCGGTGGACCTCGCCGGTGCCGGCGCGACGCTGGACATCTCCGCAGCGGGTGCCGGGCAGACCATTGGCGCGTTGAACGGCGCGGCAGGCAGCCATGTGGCATTGGGCACGCAGACCCTTACTTTCGGTGGCGCCAGCAATGGCAGCTTTGCCGGTGTCATCGATGGCAGCGGTGAGCTGATCAAGGTCGGTGCTGGCGTGCAGACGCTGTCCGGTGCCAATACCTTCAGTGGCGGTGTCGCGCTTGATGCCGGTGGCCTGATCCTCGGGAATTCGGGGGCGCTGGGCACGGGCACGCTGGGCATCGGCGGCAACGTCAGCCTGGACGGAACGACGTCACTGAATCTGGCCAACGCCGTGAACTTCGGTGGGGGTACGCAGCTGACGCTGGGCGGCAGCAGCGATCTCACCCTTGCAGGCGTGGTGGCCGGCAGCGGCAGCCTGATCAAGAACGGTGCAGGCCTGCTGACGCTCAACAACACCAATACCTTCGGTGGCGGCCTGACCTTGAACGGTGGTGGCCTGGTGGTCGGCGCGAACGGCGCACTCGGTTCCGGCACGCTGGCGGTGAATGCCAGCACCACGCTGGATGCGGGTGCTGCAGTGACGCTCGGCAATGCGGTCACGCTGGGCTCGGGTGTCGCACTGACATTGCCGGGCAGCAATGCGCTGACGCTGTCGGGTGTGATCGATGGCAACGGCAGCCTGATCAAGAACGGTGCCACCACGCTGACGCTGTCCGGTGCCAACACCTATACCGGCGGTACCACCATCAACGCCGGTACGCTGGCACTGGGAACAGGTGGCAGCCTTGCCGTGGCGGGTGATGTCACGCTGGGTGCAGGCGCTGGCTTCGATATCTCCGGTGCCGGCAGCAGCCAGACCATCGGCGCGCTCAACGGTGCGGGCGGAAGCACACTGGCCCTGGGCGGAAACTCGCTGACCTTCGGCACAGCGACGAACGCTGCGTTCGATGGCGTGATCAGTGGCGGCGGCGGCCTGGTGAAAGTGGGTGCAGGCGTGCAGACGTTGTCCGGTGCCAACACGTTTGGCGGCGGCGTGACGCTCAACGCAGGCGGGCTGGTGCTCGGCAATGACGCGGCGCTGGGCTCTGGCGCGCTCACCGTCGGCGGGGCCGCCACGCTGGACACCACCGGCCTGGCAGCACTGACCAACAACATCGCGCTCAACGCAGGCCTGACCGTACTGGGCACCAATGCGCTGACGCTCAACGGGGTGATTTCCGGTACCGGCAGCCTGACCAAGGATGGTGGCGCAACGCTGACCTTGAACGGTATCAACTCCTATACCGGTGGCACCAACATCAACGCCGGCACGCTGGCGCTGGGTGCCGGTGCCAGCCTGGCGGCGAGCGGTACCGTGAACCTCGCCACCGGCGCGACGCTGGATCTGTCGGCCGGCAGTGGCACGCAGGTGTTCGGCACCCTGGTCGGCAACGGTACGGTGAACCTCGGTGCCAACTCGATCGCAGTCGGTAGCGCCACCAATGGCACCTTCAGTGGCTCTATCGCAGGCACCGGGGGCCTGACCAAGGTTGGCGCGGGCATCGAGACGCTGACCGGTGCCAACACCTACACCGGCGGCACCTTCATCAATGCCGGCACACTGGCGATCGGTCCGGGCGGCAGCCTGGCGGCCACCGGTGCAGTGACACTCACCGCAGCGGGAACCGGCTTCGACATCTCGACGTCCGGTGCCAGCCAGACCATTGGCTCGTTGGCCGGGGTGACCGGCTCCACGGTCACTCTGGGCGCGCAGTCGCTGATCCTCGGCGGCAACGGCAACAGCGTGTTCGACGGCGCGATTTCCGGCACCGGTGGCCTGGTCAAGAACGGCACCGGCATCCTCACGCTGGGCGGCGCCAACCTGTTCAGTGGCGGCCTGGCGCTCAATGGCGGCGGCCTGGTGGTCGGCAACAGCGCCGCGCTCGGCACCGGTGCGCTGACGGTGGGGGCCAGCGCTACGCTGGATGCTTCGACCGCGGCCAACCTGGCCAACAACATCACGCTGGCATCAGGTGCCAACCTCAACCTGCTGGGCAGCAATGCACTGACCCTGGGCGGCATCGTTTCCGGTACCGGTGGCCTGATCAAGAACGGTGCGGCCACCGTGACCCTGACCGGTGCGAATACCTACACCGGAGGCACCACCATCAACAGCGGGACGCTGGCGATCGGTGCGGGTGGCAGCCTCGCCGCAACCGGCGCGGTGAACCTGGCCGGTACCGGTACGCTCGACATCTCTGCGGGCAACCAGAGCATCGGTTCGCTTGCCGGTGTGGCCGGCAGCACCGTGGCGCTGGGGGGCAGTGCGCTGACCCTGGGCGGCACGGTAGACAGCACGTTCAACGGTGCGATCACCGGTAATGGTGGCCTCGTCAAGAACGGCGCAGGCGTGCAGACCCTCAACGGCGCCAGCACCTTCAGTGGCGGTGTAACGCTCAATGCAGGCGGCTTGGTGGTCGGCAACGATGCCGCTCTGGGCACCGGGGCGGTAACGGTGGGTGGCAACGGCACGCTCGATTCGAACACTGCGGTGACGTTGGCCAACAACTTCGTCCTCAACGCCGGGCTGACCGTACTCGGCAGCAACAACCTCACCCTCAACGGCAGCCTGAGTGGCACCGGCTCGCTGACCAAGGAGGGCGCGGCAACGCTGACCTTGAACGGTGCCAATACCTATACCGGTGGCACCTTCATCAATGCCGGTACGCTGGCATTGGGCGCCGGCGCGAGCCTGCATGCCAGTGGCATCGTCAATCTGGCTGCGGGCGCGACCTTCGATCTGTCGGCGGGCAGCGGCACGCAGCAGTTCGGTACCCTGATCGGCAACGGCACGGTGAACCTGGGCGGCAACACCTTGACCATTGGTGGTCCCGTCAATGGCACGTTCAGTGGTTCGGTGGGGGGCACCGGTGGGCTGATCAAGGAAGGCACCGGCACCCAGACCCTGACCGGTGCCAATACCTTCACTGGTGGCACCACCATCAATGCGGGCACGCTGGCGATTGGCGCCGGAGGAAGCCTGGCAGCGAATGGCGCGGTGACACTGGCCAACGCCGGAACAGCGTTCGATATTTCTGCCGGTGGTGCGCAGAGCATCGGGTCGTTGGCTGGTGTTGCCGGCAGTACGGTTGCGCTGGGCGGCAGCACGCTGACCCTCAATGGCGTAGGAAACACGACCTTCGCTGGTGACATTACCGGTACCGGTGGCCTGGTGAAGAATGGTGCAGGCATCCAGGGCCTGACCGGCAGCAATACCTTCAGCGGTGGCGTGGCACTCAACGCCGGTGGCCTTGCCTTGGGTAACAACAATGCACTGGGAACCGGCACGCTGACCGTGGGCGGCAATTCCAGCCTGGACGGCACCAGCGCGCTGACGCTGGCCAATACCGTGCAGCTGGCCGGCGGCACGCTGACCCTTGCCGGCAGCAACGCGCTGACCTTGAACGGCCCGATCAGCGGCGCTGGCGGCCTGCTCAAGGATGGCGCAGCAACGGTCACCCTGGGCGGTGCCAGCACCTACACCGGTAACACCACCATCAACAGCGGCACGCTGGCGGTGGCGGCCGGTGGCACCCTGTCGGGTGCGAGCACGGTCAATCTGACCGGTGCCGGTACGCTGGACATCAGTGCCGGTGGCAACCAGAGCATCGGAGGCCTGGCCGGCGTAACCGGATCCAGCGTGGTGCTGGGCGGTGCGACCCTGACCACCGGCGGCAACAACGGCAGCACCACCTTCGGCGGTGTGCTCAGTGGCACCGGTGGCCTGGTGCAAAGCGGCACCGGCACGCTGACCCTGAGCGGTGACAATGTCTATACCGGCGGCACCACCATCAATGGTGGCAGCACGCTGCAGATCGGCAACGGCGGCAGCACCGGTTCGGTGCTGGGCGACATCACCAACAATGGCAGCCTGGTCTACAACCTGGGCACCACGGCAACCGTAGGCGGTGTGGTCAGCGGTGGCGGTGGCCTGACCCAGGCTGGCAGCGGAACGCTGGTGCTGACCGGCAACAACACCTATACCGGCGGTACCACCATCAATGCCGGCGGCACGTTGCAGGTGGGCAACGGTGGTGCGACCGGCGCGATCGTCGGCGACATCACCAACAACGGCGCGCTGGTGTCCAACGTGGCGGGCAACACCACGCTGGGCGGCACCATCAGCGGCAGTGGTGGCCTGACCCAGGCCGGTGCCGGCACGCTGACTCTGACCGGCAACAACACCTATACCGGCGGCACCACCATCAATGCCGGTGGCACGCTGCAGGTCGGCAATGGCGGTGCGACCGGTGCGATCACCGGTAATGTCGCCAACAACGGCAGCCTGGTGTTCGACGTGGCGGGCAACACCACGGTCGGCGGCGCGATCAGTGGCAGTGGTGGCCTGACCCAGGCCGGTGCCGGCGTGCTGACGCTGGTCGGCAACAACACCTACACCGGCGGCACCATCATCACTGCCGGTGGCACGCTGCAGGTGGGCAATGGTGGAGCGACCGGTTCGATCGCTGGCGACATCACCAACAATGGTTCGCTGATCTCCAACGTCGCGGGCAACACCCTGCTGGGCGGCACCATCAGTGGTACGGGTGGCCTGACCCAGGCGGGCAGTGGCTCGCTGGTGCTGACCGGCACCAACACCTACACCGGCGGTACCACCATCAATGCCGGCGGCACGCTGCAGCTGGGCAATGGTGGTGCGACCGGCTCGATCGTCGGCGACATCACCAACAACGGCACGCTGGTGTCCAACGTGGCCGGCAACACCACGCTGGGCGGCACCATCAGCGGCAGCGGTGGCCTGACCCAGGCCGGTAGTGGCACGCTGACCGTGACCGGCAACAACACCTACACCGGCCCGACCACCATCACTGCCGGTGGCACCCTGCAGGTGGGCAATGGCGGCGCGACCGGTGCGATTGGCGGCAGCGTCACCAACAACGGCAGCCTGATCTTCAACGTGGGTGGCAACACCACCGTCGGCGGCGCGATCAGCGGCAGCGGTGGCCTGACCCAGGCCGGCAGCGGCACGCTGATCCTGGGCGGCAACAACACCTATACCGGCGGCACCACCATCAACACCGGCGGCACGCTGCAGGTCGGCAACGGCGGCGCGAGCGGATCGATTGCCGGCAACGTCAGCAACAACGGCAGCCTGGTGTTCAACGTCGGTGGCAATACCACCGTTGGCGGCACCATCAGCGGCAGCGGTGGCCTGACCCAGGCCGGCGCTGGCACCATCACCCTGACCGGCAACAACACCTACACCGGCGGCACCACCATCAACGCCGGTGGCACGGTGCAGGTTGGCAATGGCGGCGCCAGTGGCTCGATCACCGGCAACATCACCAACAACGGTGGGCTGATCATCAACACCGGTGGCAGCACCACGCTGGGTGGCACCATCAGCGGAGGTGGCAGCATCGTGCAGGCCGGCCCGGGCGGGCTGAATCTCGGCGGCAACAGCGGTGGTTTCAGCGGTACCGGCCAGGTCACCGGCGGTGGCCTGAATGTCACCGGCAACATCGGCGGCCAGTGGACCATCGGCAGCGGTACCACGCTGTCCGGCACCGGCACCATCGGGGGTACCGGTGGTGGCGTGACGGTATCCAGTGGCGGCGTGCTGTCGCCGGGTAATGGCCCAGGCAATGGCAGCGGTGCGGGCAATGGCACCGGCACGATCACGGTGGGTGGCAACCTGACCTTGTCGCCGGGCAGCACGCTGGGCATCGATCTGGGTGCCACCGGCAGCGACACGGTGCAGGTGGGTGGCAGTGCCAACGTGGGTGGCAGCAGCGTGCAGGTGAATACCATCTCGCCGAGCACCAGCTACCAGCAGGGCCAGCAGTACACCGTGGTCAATGCGGGCGGTGGCGTGAGCGGGCAGTTCGCTTCGGCGAAGACGCCGTCGGCCTTCCTGACCATCACCCCGGTCTACACGGCGAACACGGCCAATCTGCAGATCGATGTGGCGCAGACCGCAGCCTTCACCACGGCGGCGAAAACGCGCAACCAGTACAACACCGCTGCGGCGCTGGACAGCCTGCCGCAGAGTGGTCCGGCGCTGGGGCTGTACAACACGGTGTTGATCTATGACGCCGCCACCGCGCGCAGCGCATTCGACCAGCTGTCCGGTGAAGTGCATGCCGCCAGCCGCGCTGTGCTGCTGTATGACAACTATCTGGAAGAAGGCATCCGCCAGCGTCTGGGCAGCGAGCTGCCGACCGTGCGTGGCGAGCGTGCCTCGGCCTGGCTGGCCGGTAGTGGCAAGGTGTTCAGGCAGGATGGTGATGGCAACGGCGACGACATCCGCTCCAACCGCAATGCGCTGATGGCGGGCGTGGACTGGCAGCTGGGCGAGCACGTGGTGCTGGGTGCAGCGGCCGGCAACGAACGGCTGGATACGCGCCTGCACGATCGCAGCTCGCGCGCCCGCCTGCGTGGCAACACCTTCGGCCTGTATGCGCAGGGCCAGTGGAACAACGGCTTTGCGGTCGGTGGCAGCGTGTCGCGCGGCGACTACCGCACGCGCACCACGCGAGAGGTGCCGCTGCTGGGCCAGACCCTGTACAGCCGCCAGGACTCGGATGTGACCATCGCCCAGGTGGAGGGCAGCTGGACCTGGACCCACGGCAGGACCCAGCTGCAGCCGTACGTGCAGTTCACCAAGCACTGGGTCGACAGTGATCGCGCGGTGGAGCAGGGCGGCACTGCTGCGCTGGAGCTGGAAGGCGGCAAGGACACGCTCAATGTCAGCACCGTGGGCGTGCGGGGCCGCTGGGACGTGGGCAGCGGCGAGCGCTTCCCGGCACAGCTGACGGTCGGCCTCGGCTGGCAGCATGCATCGGGCGACACCGACGTGGCCAGCCGCAACCGCTTCGCGGTCGGCGGCAATGCCTTCGACGTCTACAGCGCGGTGATGGCTCGCAATGCGTTGGTCAGTCAGGTCGGCGTGGCGGTTGGGCTCGGCCGCAACAGCCAGCTGTCGATGTTCGTGCAGGGCCAGCACGGCGACGGTCGCCGCGATGTCGGCGGGCAGATCAACCTGCGCGTGGGCTTCTGAGGGGAGCGGGCCAGCGGTAGAACCACGGCGGGCGTGGATGGGACCGGGGCGGGAGCGCTAGAGCTCCCGCTCCATTTCCACAGCGTCGATCCCGGCGCCGTGGCCATCGGGCACCACACGTATCACCTGGAAGCCCAGGCCGGCGTAGAAGCCCTGGGTGTGCTGGCTGGTGCTGAGCGTGACGCGATTGATCGAGGGATCCGCTTCGGCCTGGCGCAGGCGCGCCAGCGCCAGTTCGCGTCCCAATCCATGCCGGTGCAGCGCGTGCTGCACCATGCCCCAACAGAAGCCGGCACTACCATCGCCGCGTCGCGACAGGCCGCCACAGGCCACGACGCGGTGGTCGTGCTCGATCACCTGGAAGGCGCAGTCCATGGCCTGCTCACGCAGGAAGCTTTCAAAGTCGCTGCGCTCTTCGGGCGCGAAGTAGGTGGGCACGTTGCTGTCGAAAATCGACAGGCAGGCGCTGGCATCTGCGGGTCGGTAGAGGCGGAGGTTCATGGGCCCACGATAGACGATCGTCAGTAGATCCACGCTACACGTGGATTCATGGGCCGGATGCCGTGCGTGTATCCCTCAGGCCGAGATTCCCGCCAGCACCGCATACATCACCACGAAGCTCACCAGGAACAGGTAGACGCCGCCGATGGCCAGGTAGCGCAACACGGTCAGCGCCTTGTTGCCGCCGTACACGCGTTGCTGCATCCACAGCAGATAGACCGGGACCGCCAGCCACAGCAGGGCATACAGCCATTGGCTGGCGGCGGCGAAGGCGGGGGATGCGAGCGCGCTGCTGATGCCGGCGATGAGGAAGGTTGCCAGCAGCACCATCATCAACCAGCAGTGGCTGTACAGCGCCACCACCAGATGTTCCAGATACCCCATCTGCCGTGGCACGTAGGCGATGCGCAGAACCAGCGCGAACACCGGCATCAGGAAGAACAGGGCACCGGGCAATGCGGTCAGGATCGCCTGCATGTACAGATCGGTCTTGCCCCCCATGCGCTGGATGTTGGCGTTGCCGTTGTGCAGGCGCTTGTTGAGCCAGTTGTTGGCGAACCGGGGCCAGCCGGCCACCACGATGGGGTTGGTGTCAGCGTCCCAAGGTTTACCGTTGACGGTGTGGTTGAAGAAGGTGCCGGGCTCGGTCGTGGCGACCTCCTTGCTGGTGCCGGTGAGCTCGGCTTTACGCTGTGCGGCTGCCGCATTCACCGCCGCTCTGGCCATGGCGAAGCCGGCGTTGCCGGTAGCAGGTGAGCTGGCCTGCTGTTGATCGATCATCGTCAGCTGTTTCGCGCGTGCGGCCTCGACCTGTTCAACGGTGATGGACTTGGCATACAGCGAATCGCCTCCGCCCATGCGGATGTCGTCGACGTGCACGAACAGTTTGCCGATGAAGAACGTAAACAGGGTGAGGATGACGAACAGCCGCAAAGGCTGCACGTATCCGACCCGGCGGCCCTTGAGGTAGTTCTGCGTGATGCGGCCGGGAACCCAGAGATCGCGCAGCGTGCGGAAGATGCGCCCGTCCAGGTGCCAGAAGGATTCGAACACTTCTTCAATGGCGTGGCCCACGTGCTTGAGCGGGTTGTGCGCCGATTGCCCGCAGCGATGGCAGTAGTGGCCCTGCAGGGCGGTGTTGCAGTTCTCGCAGTCGGCGTGAGCGCTGTCGGTCGAACTCATGGGCAATGGGCCAGGCGTCGGATGAAGGCGTCTACGATAGCGAATTTTCAGGCTTCGTTCAGCTTTGTTTTGGAGTGCCAACGAGCGTGCATAAGGCGATCAAAAGCATCCACGCGTGGCGTGGATCTACTGATGGATCTGGAGGAACAAGTCCCTCTGTTGAGGGGCTGCCCCGACAGGGGCGGAGAGAGGGGGATTGTCGTGTGCATCCATGCACCCGATCCCGATGCGCGTTGCGCCTCGGGACCCGCCTGCGGTGATCTGTCCGTGCATGTCGCGCATCTGGAGGAACAAGCCCCTCTGTTGAGGGGCTGCCCCGACAGGGGCGGGGAGAGGCCGGCAAAGGGAGGGGCCCAAAGGTTGCGCAGCAACGTTTGGGGCGAAGCGCGCGCAGCGCACTTCGCGTCCCGCGCCAGATAACTGAAAAAGGCCGCCCCTGGGGGCAGCCTTTTTCAGTTATCTGGCGGAGAGAGGGGGATTGTCGTGTGCATCCATGCACCCGATCCCGATGCGCGTTGCGCCTCGGGACCCGCCTGCGGCGGTCCGGTTCTGCTCCTGCAGAACCGTCGAACCCCGGCGTGGCTTCTCACCACCCATCCCATCCGCCAGACAAACGCAAAAGGGCCACCCTGTGGGCGGCCCTTTTGCGTTTGTCTGGCGGAGAGAGGGGGATTCGAACCCCCGAAGCGCGGTTTAGACGCTTACACACTTTCCAGGCGTGCTCCTTCAACCACTCGGACACCTCTCCGGATCCCTGCCATCGGCAAACGCCTCAGCAGGGGCGCAGATTCTAGCGGGCTGCGCGGCACTTCACAAGCACCCCGGTCAGGAACCTGCGAAGAACGTGCCGGAGGCGAGGGGGCTGGACAGGCATGGCACAATGGAACATCCGATGGAAAACGGTGGCCTGATGTCCTATCTCGTCCTTGCCCGCAAGTGGCGTCCGAAGCGTTTTGCCGAGCTGGTGGGCCAGGAACACGTGGTCCGTGCGCTCAGCAACGCGCTGGACAGCGGCCGGGTCCACCATGCGTTCCTGTTCACCGGTACCCGCGGCGTGGGCAAGACCACCATCGCGCGCATTTTCGCCAAGTCGCTGAACTGCGAGCAGGGCACCAGCGCCGACCCGTGTGGCCAGTGCGCGGCCTGCCTGGACATCGACGCCGGGCGCTACATCGACCTGCTGGAAATCGACGCCGCGTCCAACACCGGTGTGGATGACGTGCGCGAGGTGATCGAGAACGCGCAGTACATGCCCTCGCGTGGCAAGTACAAGGTCTACCTGATCGACGAAGTGCACATGCTGTCCAAGGCGGCGTTCAACGCGCTGCTGAAGACGCTGGAAGAGCCGCCGGAGCACGTGAAGTTCCTGCTGGCCACCACCGACCCGCAGAAGCTGCCGGTCACCGTGCTCAGCCGCTGCCTGCAGTTCAACCTCAAGCGCCTGGACGAGGATCAGATCCAGGGCCAGATGACCCGCATCCTGGCGGCTGAGGAAATCGAGGCCGACGGCAGCGCCATCGTGCAGCTGGCCAAGGCCGCCGACGGCAGCCTGCGTGACGGCCTGTCGCTGCTGGACCAGGCGATCGCCTACGCCGGCGGCGCGCTGCGCGAGGACGTGGTGCGCACCATGCTGGGCACGGTCGACCGCACCCAGGTGGCAGCGATGCTCGATGCGCTGGCCGAAGGCGATGGTCCGCGTCTGTTGCAGGTGGTGGCTGCGCTGGCGGAGTTCTCGCCGGACTGGAGCGGCGTACTGGAAGCGCTGGCCGAAGGCCTGCATCGCATCCAGGTGCAGCAGCTGGTACCGGGTGCCGCAGCGGCTGCCGAAGGCCTGGATGCGACGGTGTTCGCCGAACGCCTGCGTCCGGAAGTGGTGCAGCTCTGGTATCAGATGGCCTTGAACGGCCGTCGTGACCTGCCGCTGGCGCCTAGCCCGCGCGCGGGCTTTGAAATGGCTGTGCTGCGCATGCTGGCGTTCCGCCCGGCCGCGGCGGTCCCGCCGGTGCCGAAGTCGGTGGACGGTGCAGGCAATGCGCCGGGTGGCAATGCTGCCGGTGGTGGCAGCGGTACGGGTACCCACGAAGCGACACCGGCGGCTGCCGCCACTTCGGCAAGCCCGGCCGTAGTAGCGCAGGTGGCCGCTCCGGCGCAGGCCGCGCCGCGCGAACCTGAACCCGAACCCGAGCCGGCCCCACGACCCGAACCGGACCCGACCCCGGAGCCCGAGCCGGTTCCGGTGGAAGAGCCCGTGTCACCGCCGCCGGTGAAGGCCGAAGCAGCGGCACCGGCATCCGTTGAAGCCGAAGCCGGCGACGACCTGCCGCCGTGGGCCACCGACGAAGCCGAGGCGCGTGACGAGGCGCTGGCGGCCGAGATGGCTGGGCCGGACGCCGCCATGGTGGCGCCCTGGCATGAACCGCCAGCTCCCGTCGCGGCTCCCAGCGAGCCTGCGCCGCCCGAGCGCCCGTTCCGCACTGAAGGCATTGCCATCGCGCCGGCCGAGCCGGCCCCGGCACGTGATGCCGTGCCGCAGGAAGGTGTCAGCGATCTGGCCAGCGCCGAGGATTGGCTGGATCTGGTCGCCAACAGTGGCCTGAGCGGCCCGTCGCGGCAGTTGGCCGCCAACGCCGCCTTCATCAGTTGCCAGCACGGGACCTTGAAACTGGGCCTTTCGCCCGGATTTGAATACCTGCGCTCGGAGCGCGCGCTGGCTGCTCTGGGCGAGATGCTGGAGAAGGCCCTCGGCCAAGCGCCGAAGATCGTGGTCGAGACCGTGGAAACCGAACACGTTCCGGCCGAGACCCTGCACCAGCGTGCCGATCGCCAGCGTGGCGAGCGGCAGCAGGTGGCAGAGGCTGTTTTCATGGACGATCCGGAAGTGCAGGTGCTGATCCAACAGCACGGCGCCCGGGTTGTTTCCGATTCCATCCGTTCTTTTGACGAGTAAGACACTATGCGCGGCAACATCGCCCAACTGATGCAGCAGGCCCAGAAGATGCAGGAAAACCTGCAGAAGGCCCAGGAAGAAATCGCCAAGATCGAAGTGACCGGCAGCGCCGGTGGCGGCATGGTCAGCGTGACCCTGACCGGCGCCAAGGAATGCCGCAAGGTGCGCATCGACCCGTCGCTGGCCAGCGACCCGGAGATGCTGGAAGACCTGATCGCCGCCGCCTTCAACGATGCCTCGAACAAGATCGATGCCGAGTCGAAGTCGAAGATGGGTTCGGCCACCGCCGGCATGCAGCTGCCGCCGGGCATGAAGCTGCCGTTCTGATCTTCAGCGGGGTGCCTGTCGTAGAGTCGAGCTTGCTCGACTTTACCGGGTCCTTCAGTCGAGCAAGCTCGACTCTACAAATACCCGTCGGGCATGCCCGGCACGATCGAAGCGACCTGCCGTGTCCGCACCCCTGCTTGAACAATTGATCGACGCACTGCGGGTGCTGCCTGGCGTGGGCCAGAAGACGGCGCAGCGCATGGCCTACCACCTGCTCGAGCGCGAGCGCGAAGGTGGCCAGCGCCTGGCCGAAACCCTGGCGCTGGCGGTGGAGCGCATTGGCCACTGCTCGCAATGCCGCGACTTCAGCGAAACCGAGTTGTGCCCGACCTGTGCCAACAGCAGCCGCGAACGCAGCCAGCTGTGCGTGGTCGAATCGCCGGCCGACCGCCTGGCCATCGAAAACGCCACAGGTTTCCGCGGTGTCTACTTCGTGCTGCAGGGGCGGCTGTCGCCGCTCGATGGCATCGGCCCGCGCGAGCTGGGCCTGGAGCAATTGGAGCGGCGGCTGGCCGAAGGCGAGGTGCAGGAGCTGATCATCGCCACCAGCGCCACTGTGGAGGGGGAGGCCACCGCGCATTACCTGGCGCAGCTGGCGCGCGCACGCAAGGTGCAGCCCAGCCGCCTGGCGCAGGGCCTGCCGCTGGGCGGTGAACTGGAATACGTCGATCGTGGCACGCTGTCGCACGCGTTCGGGACGCGCAGCGAATTCCGCGATTGAGCAACGGCCGGCATGGCCGGGCGCGGGCGGCCTACAATGCGGACGACATACCCGCCGAGGCCGATCATGAGCAACGAAACCCTCTTCAGCAAGATCATCCGTCGCGAGATCCCGGCCACCATCGTCTACGAGGATGACGAGGTGCTGGGCTTCAAGGACATCGCACCGCAGGCGCCGGTGCACGTGCTGTTCATTCCAAAGAACGAGATCATTCCGACCCTGGATGACCTGCAGCCGTCGCAGGCGCACCTGATCGGCAAGCTGGCGCTGGCTGCCGCCGAGTATGCGCGCCGCGAGGGCTTTGCTCAGGACGGCTACCGCATCGTGATGAACTGCCGCGAGGATGCCGGGCAGACCGTGTTCCATATCCACATGCACCTGCTGGCCGGTGCGCCGCTGGGGCACTTCGGTACCCCGGGGCGTTGAAGCCCCTATCCACGCATGGCGTGGATCTACCGTATCCCGGCGTGGATGGAAAAGGCCGCCCGAGGGCGGCCTTTTCCGTCATGCCTGTGCGGTGATGATCACCACCAGCCCCAGCGACCATAGCCGCCCCAGTACGGGCCATACGGGCTCGGGCCCCACGGGCCATAGGGATAGGGCACCACGTCGACCTGACGCTGTTCCGGCCACAGGTAGATCACATCGGCCGACAGCTTCGGCAGGCGGTAGTCGTATTCGCCGATGCGGGTGTTCTGGTAGCCGTCGATCTTGCCGATGAAGGTCACGTCACGACCGGCTTCGAACACCGCCGGGTCGTAGAAGCCGGCACGGCAGGCGATGAAACGACCGTCGCTGGCATCGGACGAAGTGGTGTTCGGGCGGCCACTGCCATTGAGCGGGCGCGAGATGATCTGGAAGCAGGTCTCGCCCTGGCCGGGCTTGGTTTCGATGATGCGACCGCCCCAACGGACCGGCGTGCCGACCTGCTGGGTAGCGACTGAATCGCGAGGGGAGACCAGGCTGAACTGTCCCTGCAGCGGCTTGGGGGCCGTGGCGCAGGCCGACAGGGCCAGCGTGGCCACAGCGGTGAGAAGGAACTTGGTGTTCATGGGGAGGCTCCGGAAGTCGGGCGATGCCTGCGCAGGTCCCGCAATAATGAAGCGAGGTCGGTGCAAGTTCCAGCGTAACGCGCATCAGCGAAACGCTGGCTGAGCGCGAGCAGGGCCGGGTCAGGACGCTGCCGGTGTACGCGCTGTGCCCAGTCCTGGGCGGTTTCGTGCGGTTCACGGGCCAGGCCGAGGCGGGCGTAGCGCCGTCCGAGCCGGTGCCAGGCGCGCAGCAGCGGGTCGCGTTCGCGCTCGCCACGGGCCAGCAGCCAGGCCATCCACGCCAGCGCCAGCAGTGCGGCCACCACGAAGCCAGCGACCAGCTGCCCGGGGCCCAGATCGTCCAGCCCGAACGGCTTGAGCAGCTGTTGCTGGCGGCGCGCATCGAACGACAGCACCAGGTCGTTCCAGCCGCGGCGCAGCCAGTCGCCCAGCTGGCCCAGCTGCAGCCAACGCTGCTGCAGTGGCGTGTCCGTGCCGGCCTGCAGGCGGTCATCCAGTGTGTCCAGGATGCGTTCCGGTGCCACGGCTGCGGTCGGGTCGACCCGGACCCAGCCGCGCTGCGGCAGCCACACCTCGGCCCAGGCGTGGGCATCCATTCGCCGCACTACCCAGTAGTCGCCGATGCGGTTGCGGGTGCCGCCGGCGAAACCGGTCACCACCCGCGCCGGGACGCCGGCGTTGCGCATCAGCACCACGAAGGCCGAGCTGAAGTGTTCACAGAAGCCGGCCTTGTAGCCGAACAGGAACTCGTCGATCGGGTCGCGTCCCGCCGCAGGGGTGTCCAGCGTGTACGAGAAGTCGGTGGTGATCCACTGCAGCGCGCGGCGCACGATGGCCTCGTCATCGCTGCCAGCCTCCTGTCGCCATTGCTGCGCCAACGTGGCGGTGCGCGGGTTGAAGCCGGTCGGCAGCTGCAGCGTCGCGCGGCGCAGATAGGGCGACAGCGTGCTGTCGAAACGCAGGGGAGGGGCCGAATGCAACCGCCAGCGGCTGAGCGAGGCCAGCGGGCGTTCGCTGCTCAGGCTCATGTCCGCATCCAGCATGCTGCCTGCAGGCGCGCGGCTGGGCAGGTCCAGCGCCACCAGCTGGCGGCGGTCGGTCGGCTCGTAGTCGATCTGGTAATCCCAGCCCTGTGTACTTGCTTCAACCACCGCAGCAGGCCGCCGCGCGCTGGCGCGGTCGCGTGTCCAGCGCCGTCCATCGAAGGCGGTCAGTACAGGGCCGCGCCAGTAACGCTGCGCCGGCTCGGGTGGAGTGCCGAAGAACTGCACGCGCAGCGCCGGGCTGTCGTCGGCCATCAGGTCCAACCACTGGCCGGGCTCCATGCTGTCGGACAACCCCGGTGTACCCACGGCGCGCTCGGGAACACCCCACAGTGGTGTGGCCAGGCGCGGGAACAGCCAGAAACAGGCCAATGCCAGCGGCAGGCCGATCGCCAACAGGCGGCCGACACCATGCAGCTGCCCGCGCAGTGGCAGGCGGCCGGCATGACCTTCATCCTGGGCCAGGCGTTGCAGCGCGATCAGTGCGCTGCCCCCGGCCAGCGCGGCCAGCGCGGTTGTCAGCGGCCCCTGGTCGAGCAGGAATGCTGCAAAGGGCGAGAACAGCGCGAAGCCGAGCAGGCTGCGGGCATCACGCAGGCTGCGCAGCTCGCTGGACTTGATCGCCAGCATCGCGGCCAGCAGTGCGCAACCGGTATCGCGCCCGGGGCGCACCATGCCCATCTGCCAGACGATGGCGCCGAGCATGCCCAGCACCAGCAGCAGGCGTACCGGCATCGGCAACACTGTCCGCCACGACAGGGCGGCGGTGATGATCGCCGCCAGCGCGATCACACCAGCCAGCAGTGGCGGCAGCTGCAGCAGCAACGGCAACAAGGCCAGCGCCGCGCTGGCCAGGGTCCAGTTGCGGGCATTGCGGTCGAGCAGGGCCGGGGTCTCAGTCATGCGGCATCAGCGCCAGCGCGCGCAGGCACAGGTGATGGTGGCTGGCGCCCTGACCGGGCCCGAACGGCGGGTGTGCAGGCAGCAGCAGGGTGTAGCGGCGGCCCTCGCGCTCGGCCACATCCACCCAGCGCGCCAATCGAGCGATGCGTGCTTCATGGCCCAACGGCGCCAATGCGCGCCAGTCGAGGATTACTTCGATGCCGACCGGCTTTTCGTACTCGCGCACCAGCAGGCTGTCGCGGCGAGCCGAGTGCTTCCAGGAAATGCTACGCGGCGCATCGCCAGCCCGGTAGGGGCGCAGCTGATGCAGTTCCTCGCCGCTGGCATGGGCGCGGGTGTGCAGCGGATCGCTGCCGCTCTCCGGCAGTGCAGGCGCCACGGCTTCGGCCAGCGGGTAGACCAGCAGCGGCTGTTCCGGCCACGCCCACGACCACGCCCGCACCAGGCCCAGCGGCTGGGTGGTGGACAGTCGGATGCGCGGCAGTTCCAGCCAGCCACGGCGTTCGCTGGGAACGTCCAGTTCCACTTCGCCACGGCCGTGCGCAGGCAGCGAGGTCCAGGCGTTGCTGTCACCCAGCTGCAGATGAAGGCCGTGCCGCGCACGCGGGTCACGCAGTGAGAGGTCCACGCGCAGACGCAACGGTTGCCCGGCCGCTACCGGCTCGGCGGAGATCGCATCGATCTGCACGCCGGACAACTGGAGATGCGCGGCAATGGCACTGGCGATTGCTGCTGCCGCGAGAAGCAGGGCCAGCAGCAGCGCCGGGTTGTTGTTGTAGTTCAGTGCGCCCAGCAGCATGGCCGTCAGCAGGGTGGCAACGAACAGGCCGAAGCGGGTGGGCAGCACATAGATGCGATGGCGGTCCAGCCGCCTCGGCAAGGCTTCGGGCCTGCGTGGCCGAGCCAGCAGCTGCATGCGTGCCCAGCGTGTGGCCACGCTCAGTCCACCGCGACGGTCTGCAGGATCGCGCGCGCCAGTGCCGGACCCGAACTGGATTCGGCTTCCGCCACCAGTCGGTGACCGGCCACCGCCACGAACAGGGTCTGCACGTCTTCGGGCACCACATGGCCGCGCCCCAGCAGCAGTGCATGTGCCTTGGCCGCGCGCAGCAGCGCCAGGCCCGCACGTGGCGACAGGCCCACGCGCACACCGGCATGCTGGCGGCTGCGGGTCAGCAGCGCCTGCACATAGTCGATCAGCGCGTCGCTGGCATGCACCTGGTTCACTGCGTCGCGCAGCGCGCGCACCTGGGTGTCATCCAGTTTCGGTACGGCACGCGCGATCAGGTCGCGGCGATCGGTGCCCCGCAGCAGCTCGCGCTCGGCCTGCGCGCTGGGGTAGCCCATCGCCAGCCGCAGCAGGAAACGATCCAGCTGCGAATCCGGCAACGGGAAGGTGCCGGACAGGTCGACCGGGTTCTGCGTGGCGATCACGAAGAACGGGTCGGGCAGCGGATGCGTCTGTCCATCCAGGGTGACCTGCTGCTCGGCCATCGCTTCCAGCAACGCGCTCTGCGTGCGCGGTGGTGCGCGGTTGATCTCGTCGGCCAGCAGTACGTGGGTGAACACCGGGCCGGGGTGGAACTGGAACTGACGGCTGCCGGCTTCATACACCGACACGCCCAGCACATCGGCGGGCAACAGATCGGAGGTGAACTGCACGCGCTGGAAGCTGAGGCCGAGGCTGCTGGCCAGCGCATGCGCCAGCGTGGTTTTGCCCAGGCCGGGCAGATCTTCGATCAGCAGGTGACCGCCGGACAGCAATGCGACGAACGCCAGCCTGACTTCCAGCACCTTGCCCAGTACCAGTGCGTTCACCTGATCCTGTGCCTCCCGCAGGGCCTGACGCAATTGATCGGTTAGCATGCTGGGGTTGGGGGACGAAGCTGGCATGATCGTCTCAGATCTGGAATCCACTCGATTATCCATAGAGCAATGCAAGGCGAACAGCGCGCACGGACGATATTTCTCTGGTTATGGACGCTGGTCACAGCGGCCAAGCTGATCGTTGCCGCGCGCTTGCCGCTGTTCGTCGACGAAGCGTTCTATTGGCAGGAAGGCCAGCATCTGGCCGCGGCCTATTCGGATCTGCCCGGGTTGACCGCCTGGCTGGCCCGCCTGGGCGTGGAGCTCGGCGGTCATCACGTGCTTGCGCTGCGCCTGCCGTTCCTGGCCATCGGTGCCCTGTTGCCGCTGCTGGTGGTGCGCACGGCCACGCGCTGGTTCGGCAATGTGGCTGGTTGGCAGGCGGGCAGCCTCACGCTGTTGATGCCGTTGTCGGCGACGCTGGGCCTGCTGGCGGTACCCGACGTGCCGATGGCGCTGGCGGCGGTGATCTGCCTGCACGCCGGTGCGCGCCTGCTGCACAACGTGGATGCCTCCTCGGCGATGAAGCTGGCGTTGGGCCTGCTGATCGGTGCGCTCAGCCACTACCGTTTCATCGGTGTCATCGGCGTCGGTTTCATCGCGCTGCTGGCATTGCCGCAGGGGCGGCGCATGCTGGCCGATCCGCGCGTGTGGGTCGCACTGGCAGTGGGCGTGCTGGCATGGCTGCCACTGCTGGCGTGGAATGCGGACAACCACGATGCCGGTCTGAAATTCCAGGTGGTCGAGCGTCATCCTTGGGCCTTTGAATGGGGCGGGCTGTGGTTCCTGGTGATCCAGCCGATGCTGGTGACGCCGATCCTGTGCATGGCGATGTGGAAGGTGGCGCTGGCAGGAACCCGGAGCGGTGGCGGTGCGCGCGTGCAGTGGCGCTATTTCGGCCTGGTGGGCGGCGTATCCACGCTGGGCATTTTCGTGCTCGGCTTCTTCACTGACGTCGAGCGGATCAGTTTCCATTGGCCGCTGCCGGGCTACCTCGCACTGCTGGTGGCGGTGCCGGTAGTGCTCAACGGCTGGCCGCGCTGGCTGCGCCGCACCGGCTGGTGGCTGGCAGGCGCGGGCATGGTGCTGGCGTTCGGCTACTACCTGATGGCATCCACGCCGGCACTGCGCGAGCAGATGGCCGGCAGCAAGTACTACCCGCGCAATTTCGCTGGCTGGCAACCACTGGCCGTAGCGGTCCATGAAGAGCTGCGGCAGATGCCGGAAGGGACGCGCGTGCTGGCCGGCAACTTCAAGGTTGGCGCCGAGCTGGGCTTCCAGCTGGGCAATGGCAACATCGAGGTGCTGCCGCATCCGCTCAATGACAAGCATGGCCGCACCGCGCAGCTGGCACAGTGGGGCCTGCTGCATGAGGGCGAGCGCACGGCGCCGATGCTGCTGGTGCTGTCACCCAGCGACCAGCGCTATCGCGAACTGCTGGAGCGCTATCACGCCATCTGCGATCAGGTGGGGCCGATGCCGGCGCCACGCGTGGTCAGCAGTGATCACGGGTTCCAGCGCTTCCTGTTGTTCCGCCTGCCGGTGCAGCGCGCGGAAGGGCCGTGCGTGACGCCGGCGATGGCGTGGCTGGATGCGCCGTCCAATGGCGAGAAGGTGTCCGGCACGTTCGCGATCAAGGGCTGGGCGTTCAAGGATGGCGTCGGCCTGGCACGTGTCGAAGTGCTGGTCGATGGCCGTTCCATCGGTGACGCCCGCTATGGGCGTGTATTCGACGTGCGCCCCGTGTGGCCGGACAGCACCGATCCGCAGCACCCGGCGGTGGGCTTCGACGCATCGCTGGATACCACCACGCTGGCGCCGGGCAGGCATTGGCTGGGCCTGCGCCTGTATGGCCGCGATGGCAGCGTGGAGCAATGGCAGGAGCAGCCGTTCGAGGTCCGTTGAGGCCTCTGCTTTTGTAGGGTCGAGCCATGCTCGACTGCTTTTTCCGGGCCGCCTGCCATCTACAGCAGAAGCAGTCGGGCAGGGCTCGACGCTACAGTTCAGGGCACCGCGAAACCGGCCCTGCGCAGCAATCCGCATACCGCAATCAGCGGCAGGCCGACCAGCGCGGTCGGGTCGCGGTTGTCGATGGCGTCGAACAGGCTGATGCCCAGGCCCTCGCATTTGAAGCTGCCGGCGCAGTCCAGTGGCTGCTCGGTGGTCACGTAGCGGGCGATCTCGTCCGGTTCCAGTGCGCGGAAGCAGACTTCGGTCAGATCGACGGCCGTGAATGATTCTCCATCACGGCTGAGACAGACGGCGGTGTGGAAGCGCACGGTCTGCCCGGACATCGCTGCCAGCTGCGCACAGGCGGCCTCGACCGTACCGGGTTTGCCCAGCGGCTGGCCGTTCAGGTCCGCGACCTGGTCCGAGCCGATTACCCAGGCGCCCGGATGGCGGGCAGCCACCTCGGCGGCCTTGGCCGCAGCCAGGCGCGTGGCCAGAGCCCGCGGCGCTTCGCCATTCAACGGGGTTTCATCCACCTCCGGGCGCGCGCAGTCGAAGGCAAGGCCCAATCGCTGCAGCAGCTCGCGGCGGTAGCGGGAGGTGGAGGCCAGGACCAGTGACATGCGAGAATACCGGGGCAGGGCGCGGCAGTCTGGCGTGTCCGCAGCGCCAGCGGCAAGTCCTGTATGGCGGGCATTTGACAGCCGCCGCCCCGATCCTTAGTATTCAGCGGCTTATGTCCGCGAACGTGCCCGAAACGCTGGATGCCTGGCGGATGGTTGTAGCGCGAAGGCGCTTCGACGGTCAGGTGTCCCTGGCTGAATTGACCCGCCTGCAGGGGTTGGTCGCAGATACCGACGGTGAGTGCAATTACTCGCTTGAATTCGGTCGCGACGACGTCTTGCGGGTATCCTATGTGGAATTGACCATCGACACCGCGTTGCCGCTGACCTGTCAGCGCAGCATGCAGCGATTCCTGTTGCCGGTGAAGATGACCCAGAGGCTTGGCCTGATCCGCGACGAGGACGAGGAATCGTCCCTGCCGGAGGAGTACGAGGCGTTGCTGGTGCCGGAAGACGGCCAGCTGCGTCCGCTGGACCTGGTCGAGGACGAGCTGGTGCTGGCGGTGCCTGTGGTGCCGCTGTCGCCCGACGGTGAAGCAGTCGACAAGGACTGGGCGCCGAGCGAAGAAGAAACAAAGCAGGCCAACCCGTTCGCGGCGTTGGCGGCACTGAAGAAACAATAGCAGCCGGATTGTCGTCGGCGGCTGCGGCGAAAGCGAAAGTGTGCTGGGCGCTGGCGTCCTGCGCGACGATACGACGAAGCAAAACGAACCGAGTTTGGAGCAATCCCATGGCTGTGCAGAAATCCCGTGTCACCCCGTCCCGCCGCGGCATGCGTCGTGCGCATGACGCCCTGAGCGCCAAGCAGCTGTCGACCGACCCGACCACCGGCGAAGTGCACCTGCGTCACCACATCACTGCCGATGGTTTCTACCGCGGCAAGAAGGTCATCCAGACCAAGACCTCGGCCGTCGAAGAAGATTGATGTGCCGGGAAGGCCGCTGCCTCCGGGCAGCGGCCTTTGCCTTCTTTCCCGGGTGTGCCGGTGATCGGCGGCCCGCGCAACAGGAAACATGATGAGCAAGCGGATCTACTCGAGGATCGCGGGCACCGGTAGCTATTTGCCGGAAAAAGTCCTGACCAACGCCGACCTGGAAAAAATGGTCGAAACCTCGGATGAGTGGATCCAGTCGCGCACCGGCATTCGTGAGCGGCACATCGCGGCCGAAGGCGAAACCACCAGCGACCTTGGCTACAACGCCGCCCTGCGCGCGCTTGAAGCCGCAGGCATCGACGCCTCGCAGCTCGACATGATCGTGGTCGGCACGACCACCCCTGATCTCATTTTCCCGTCCACCGCGTGCCTGATCCAGGCAAAGCTCGGTGTGGCCGGGTGCCCCGCCTTCGACGTCAACGCCGCCTGCTCGGGCTTCGTGTTCGCGTTGGGCGTGGCCGACAAGTTCATCCGCTCCGGCGACTGCAGGCACGTGCTGGTGATCGGCACCGAAACGCTGACCCGCATGGTCGACTGGAACGATCGCACCACCTGCGTGCTGTTCGGCGATGGCGCCGGTGCTGTCGTGCTCAAGGCCGACGAAGACACCGGCATCCTCAGCACCCACCTGCATGCCGATGGCAGCAAGAAGGAGCTGCTGTGGAACCCGGTTGGCGTTTCGACCGGCTTCAAGGACGGCGCCAATGGCGGCGGCACCATCAACATGAAGGGCAACGATGTGTTCAAGTACGCCGTCAAGGCGCTGGACTCGGTCGTGGACGAGACTCTGGCTGCCAACGGCCTGGACAAGTCCGACCTGGATTGGCTGATTCCGCACCAGGCCAACCTGCGCATCATCGAAGCCACCGCCAAGCGCCTGGACATGTCGATGGACCAGGTCGTGGTCACCGTCGACAAGCACGGCAACACCTCGTCCGGCTCGGTGCCGCTGGCGCTGGACGCCGCCGTGCGCTCGGGCAAGGTCGAACGTGGCCAGCTGCTGCTGCTGGAAGCCTTCGGCGGCGGCTTCACGTGGGGTTCGGCTCTGCTGCGCTATTGATAGTGCAAGTTACGACAACGTGAAGCTTTGTCGTTGCGGCCCCTCTGGGGCCGTAACGCGTTTAAGGAGGACCTGTCATGGTTGAGCCCATCGTCATAGAAGGGCAACGTGCCTGGCTGAAGCAGTACGGCAAGGGAAGCCGCGCGCTGGCCCTTGGCCTGCTCAATTTTGTTGCCCGTCGTTTCCATCTGGATGCCCTGCGCCCGCCGCCGCACCGTGGCGGTGACGCCGCGCGCGAAACCGAAGCCCGTCGCCTTGCAGAACTGCAGGCGCAGGGCGTGAACGTGCCCGATGTGCTGGGCACCGGCCATGCTGCGCTGGTGATCGGCGACAACGGCAGTTCGTTCAATACCTGCCTGCGCGAAGCCGACGAGGCCGGTCGCGACCGCCTGGTGATGGCGGCCATGCTGGCCATTGCCGCAGCGCATGCGCGCGGCGCCTATTTCGGCCAGCCGTTGCCGCGCAATCTCACCTGGGATGGCGAGAAGGTCGGTTTCATCGACTTCGAGGAAGATCCGCTGGAAGTGATGGATCTGTCCGAAGCGCAGGCCCGCGACTGGCTGATGTTCGGCTATGGCGTGGCCAAGTACTACGCCGACCGCCCCGAGCACCTGCAGGCGATGATGGCCGAGGCGATGGGCGATGCGCAGGCGCCGGTGCGCGAGCACGTGCACGCGGTCACTGGCCGCCTGCGCAGCCTGGCCCGGGTCTGCATGAAGCTGGGCCGCTCGGCGCGCGCGCTGGCCCACTCCATCTTCATCGCCCATGGCGCCAGCACCGCTGGCGTGCTGATGCTGGTGGGCCTGTGCGTGGATTTCCTCGCCGACGGCGATCTGGACGTCCTGCAGCTGTTCTGCTGACTGTGCGTCCGCCGGGCCATGCCCGGCGGCGTTCCGCGGCTGGCCCACCATACGCGTGCATACGCGCACGTACAGACGACACGGCATGTTCCCCCTTATCATGGCCCGCTTCGATTGCAACAAGCGGATGACCGCGTGACCGTATCCACCCTCGCTTTTGTCTTCCCCGGCCAGGGCTCGCAGTCTGTGGGCATGGTGGCCGAGCTGGCTGAACTGCACCCGCAGGTGCGTGAAGCCTTCACCGAGGCATCCGATGGTGCCGGCGTCGACCTGTGGGCGCTGTCCCAGGGTGGCCCGGAGGAAATGCTCAACCGCACCGAATACACCCAGCCGGCCCTGCTGGCCGCAAGCATCGGCGTGTGGCGCGCCTGGAACGCCGTGGGCGGTCCGCGCCCGTCGGTGCTGGCCGGCCACAGCCTGGGCGAGTACACCGCCCTGGTTGCCGCTGGCGCGCTGAGCCTGCATGACGGTGCGCACCTGGTGCGCCTGCGCGGCCAGCTGATGCAGGAAGCCGCACCGGCCGGCGTCGGTGCCATGGCCGCCGTGCTCGGCGCCGAGGACCAGCTGGTGCTGGACGTCTGCGCCGAAGCCGCAGGCAGCCAGGTGGTGGTGCCGGCCAACTTCAATTCGCCGGGCCAGATCGTGATCGGTGGCGACGCCGACGCGGTCGACCGTGCGCTGGCGCTGCTGGCCGAGAAGGGCGTGCGCAAGGCGGTCAAGCTGGCCGTGAGCGTGCCCTCGCACACCCCGTTGATGCGCGAAGCCGCCAACCGCCTGGCCGAAGTGATGGCCGGCCTGGCCTGGCAGGCGCCGCAGCTGCCGGTGGTGCAGAACGTCGACGCCAAGGTGCATGACGGCATTGACGCGATCCGTACCGCGCTGGTCCAGCAGCTGTACCAGCCGGTGCAGTGGACCGGGTGCGTGCAGGCGCTGGCTGGCCGTGGCGTCACCCGGATCGCCGAGTGCGGCCCGGGCAAGGTGCTGGCCGGTCTGGTCAAGCGCATCGACAAGGCCATCGACGGCCGTTCGCTGGCCACGCCGGGCGACTTCGAAGCCGCCCGCGAGGCATGGTCGGCCTGATTTCCCTGTTCCTGCCGACCGTACCGGTGGCCGCTGCAAGCGGCACGTGTACGGCGGCCGTCCCAGCCTGAGGAAAACATCATGAGCAAGCCCCTGCAGGGTGAAATCGCACTGGTCACCGGCGCCAGCCGTGGCATTGGTGCCGCCATCGCCGATCTGCTGGCCGCCCAGGGCGCCACCGTCATCGGCACCGCCACCACCGAATCCGGCGCTGCCGCGATCGGTGAGCGCCTGGCCGCCCACGGCGGTCACGGCCGCGCGCTGAACGTCACCGACGCCGCCGCGCTGGATGCCGTGCTGGCGGACATCGCCAAGGAATTCGGCCCGATCTCGATCCTGGTCAACAACGCCGGCATCACCCGCGACAACCTGCTGATGCGCATGAAGGACGAGGACTGGGCGTCGATCATCGACACCAACCTGACCAGCGTGTTCCGCACCAGCAAGGCGGTGATGCGCGGCATGATGAAGGCGCGCAAGGGCCGCATCATCAACATCGCATCGGTGGTGGGCGTGACCGGCAATGCCGGCCAGGCCAACTACGCCGCGGCCAAGGCCGGCATCATCGGCTTCAGCAAGTCGCTGGCCAAGGAAATCGGTTCGCGCGGTGTCACCGTCAATGTTGTCGCACCCGGCTTCATCGACACCGACATGACCAAGGCGTTGCCGGAAGAAGCGCGTACCGCGCTGATCAACGACATCGCCCTCGAACGCCTGGGTTCGCCGGAAGACATCGCCCATGCGGTGGCCTTCCTGGCCGGCCCGGCTGCCGGTTACATCACCGGCGAAACCCTCCATGTGAACGGTGGCATGTACATGCCGTAAGCAAGGGGCGCAGGGATTGCGCCGCAAGTGGTTGATCTGCGGAGGTTTTTGCTGCGATGCAAGGCCGCGCCGGTTTCCACTACACTATCCCACGGCCATCGCCTTTGATGGCGACCACTTTTGAACCACAACTCCATCTGGAGCGAGATCCCATGAGCACCATCGAAGAACGCGTCAAGAAAATCGTCGTCGAACAGCTTGGCGTCAAGGAAGAAGAAGTCACCAACAGCGCATCGTTCGTCGATGACCTGGGCGCTGACTCGCTGGACACCGTCGAGCTGGTGATGGCCCTGGAAGAAGAATTCGAGTGCGAGATCCCGGACGAAGAAGCCGAGAAGATCAGCACCGTGCAGGCCGCCATCGACTACATCAAGGCCCACGTCAAGGCCTGATGTCAGACGGCAGTGCGCGCGCGGGCTCACGCTCGCCGCGCACCGCACCCCATGGGGCCGCTGTTGCGGCCCCGTGTGTTTGAGCATCACACCGAAGCAAACCGAGTTGCCCGTTGAAATCATCCGGGCCAGGAGAATCAGCAATGAAGCGTCGCGTCGTCGTAACCGGCCTGGGTATCGTCTCGCCGTTGGGCAATGATCTGGCCAGCAGCTGGGAAGGCATCACCCAGGGTCGTTCGGGCATCGGTCCGCTGACCAACGTTTCTGATGCCTATCTGGATCGGTTCACCACCAAGATTGCAGGTGAGGTCAAGGGATTCGACATCACCGCCGACAATGAATTGTTCGGCAAGTTCCGGGTCAGCGGCAAGGATGCCAAGAAGATGGACCCGTTCATCCATTACGGCCTCGGTGCCTCGTTCATGGCCCTGCACGACTCGGGCCTTGAGATCACCGACGCCAATGCCGAGCGCATCGGCGCCATCGTCGGCGCCGGCATCGGCGGCCTGCTCGGCATCGAAGAGCAGACCATCGAGTTCCATGAGGGCAAGAAGATCTCGCCCTTCTACGTGCCCAAGACCATCATCAACATGCTGCCGGGCCAGCTGAGCATCATCACCGGCCTGAAGGGCCCGTCGTTCTCGGCGGTGTCGGCGTGCGCGACCTCGAACCATTCGATCGGCACCGCCATGCGCATGATCCAGTACGGCGATGCCGACATGATGGTGGTCGGTGGTGCCGAGCGTGGCTCGTCGCCGACCGCACTGGGCGGCTTCTGCGCGATGAAGGCCATGAGCACCCGCAACGACGCCCCGGAACAGGCCTCGCGCCCGTGGGACAAGGACCGTGACGGCTTCGTGCTGGGCGACGGCGCCGGCATCCTGATCCTGGAAGAGTACGAGCACGCCAAGGCACGTGGCGCGAAGATCTACTGCGAACTGGCCGGCTTCGGCGCCAGCTCCGACGCGTACCACATGACTGCACCGAGCGAGAACGGCGAAGGCGCCGCGCGCTGCATGGTCATGGCCATGAAGGACGCCGGCGTGACCCCGGAACAGGTGGGCTACCTCAACGCGCACGGCACCTCCACGCCGCTGGGCGACCTGGGCGAGACCATGGCGATGAAGACCGCCTTCGGCGACCACGCCTACAAGATGATGGTCAGCTCCACCAAGTCGATGACCGGCCACCTGCTGGGCGCTGCCGGCGGCGTGGAAGCGATCTTCTCGGTGATGGCGCTGCAGGACAACATCATTCCGCCGACCATCAATCTGCAGCAGCCCGGCGAAGGCTGTGACCTGGACTACGTGCCCAACGAAGCACGCCAGGCCAAGGTCGACGTGGTGATGTCCAATGGCTTCGGCTTCGGCGGCACCAACGGCACGCTGATCTTCAAGCGCGTCTGACCGACGTTGTAGAGTCGAGCTTGCTCGACTCCGCCCTTGTGTAGAGTCGAGCCATGCTCGACTGAACGTGCAACACAGTCGAGCAAGCTCGACTCTACGCACGAGGAGGCCGCCGCAAGGCGGCTTCCGTGCATCTGAATCCCCGAACTGGCCGCCATGACCCACGCACCGCTGATCCACCCGCTGCCGCACCCGATCGATCTGCTGGCCCTGCAGCAGCACGACCCGTCGCGCTTCCCGCTGCTGATGGAATCCACCGCCTCGGGCACCGCCCAGGGCCGCTGGAGCCTGCTGCTGGCCGCGCAGGGCGATAGCCTGCGGCTGGATGCCGATGGCCAGGTGCGCGACCAGCATGATGCGGTGCAGGCCGGCAGCTTCCTGCAGGTGCTGGACCGCGCCTGGCAGCACGAACGCCTGCCGCATGACGGCAGCCACAGCCTGCCGTTCCGCGGCGGTTGGGCGTTGATGCTGGACTACGAAGTGGCCAGCCAGATAGAACCGGTGCTGCCGGCGCGCGCACGCGAGGACGGCCGCCCGACCGCGCTGGCGCTGCGCTGCCCGGCCGCGGTGCTGCACGACCACCACCACGAGGCCAGCTTCGTCATCGCCGAAGCCGGCGAGCAGGCGTTGCTGGATGCGCTGGTGGCACTGGCCTCGGCCACGCTGCCCGAAGCCGGGCAGGGCTGGCAGCCACCGCAGTCGGTCGGCGAGGACGCGCCGCAGCGCTTCACCGACGGCGTGCGCCGGGTGATCGAGTACCTGCGTGCCGGCGATGTGTTCCAGGTGAACCTGTCGCGGCGCTGGAGCGCGCAGTTTGCCGCACCGGTCAGCCCGCAGGCGCTGTACGCGCAGCTGCGCCGTGCCAACCCGGCACCGTTCGCCGGCCTGTTCAGCGCGCACGGCCGCCATGTGGTCAGTTCCTCGCCGGAGCGGCTGGTGTCGGTGCATGCCGGCCACGCGCAGACCCGGCCGATTGCCGGTACGCGTCCGCGCTTCGAGGGGGACGATGATGCTGCGCGCATCCAGGAACTGGTCGGTCACCCGAAGGAGCGTGCCGAGCACGTGATGCTGATCGACCTGGAACGCAACGACCTGGGCCGCATCTGCCTGCCCGGTACCGTGGTGGTCGATGAGCTGATGACCGTGGAGAGCTACGCGCACGTGCATCACATCGTCAGCAACGTCAGCGGCCATCTGCGCCCGGAGGTCACCCCCGGCGAGGTGATCGCCGCCACCTTCCCCGGCGGCACCATCACCGGCTGCCCGAAGGTGCGCTGCATGCAGATCATCAGCGAGCTGGAGCAGGTGCCGCGTGGTGCCTATACCGGCGCCTTCGGTTGGCTGAACCGCGATGGCGACCTGGACCTGAACATCCTGATCCGTACCGCCGAAGTGGATGGCCACGAGGTGAGCTTCCGCACCGGCGCCGGCATCGTGGTCGACTCGGACCCGGACAAGGAACTGGACGAGACCCGCGCCAAGGCCCGCGGCCTGCTACGCGCGCTGGGCCAGCAGGGGTAGTGCCGGCCGCTGGCCGGCAACCCCATTCCCCCACGGTGGGTGCCGACCGTTGGTCGGCACGCAGGCGCCACCCCGGTCATGACCCCAATCCACCGGCACGGTATCCTGCACGACGGAATCGAGTTCAGAGGTAGTCCATGGCGGGAGCCAAGCGCGGGTGTCTGTTCGTGGTAACGCTGGTGGTGGTGCTGGCCGCCGTCGTGGCCGGCGCGGGCGCATGGTTCTTCTACCAGCAGACCCGGTTCGCCGACGCTCCGATCACCCCGTCCGCCGAGAGCGTGGTCATCGCCAGCGGCGATGGCATGAACAGCGTGCTGCGCAAGCTGCGCGACGCCGGCGTGGACGAGGGCCAGGACGCGCAGTGGCAGCTGCTGGCGCGCCAGCTCGATGCGGCCGGCAAGCTGAAGGTGGGTGAGTACGCGCTCAGCAGCGACCTGACCCCGCGTGATCTGCTGCTGCGCATGCGCGCCGGCAAGGTGCTGCAGCACCGCGTCACGATCATTGAAGGCTGGAACATCCGCCAGTTGCGTGCCGCGCTCAAGCGCGCCGAGCCGCTGCTGCACACCACCGACAACCTCGATGACGCCGCGTTGATGCAGCGCCTCGGCTTCGGTGGCCAGCATCCGGAAGGCCGCTTCCTGCCGGAGACCTACGTCTACCAGCGTGGCGACAGCGATCTGGATGTGCTCAAGCGTGCTCACGCTGCAATGCAGGACGCACTGGATGAAGCCTGGGAAAGCCGCGCGCCGGACCTGCCGATCAACACGCCCTACGAACTGCTGACGATGGCCTCGATCATCGAGAAGGAAACCGCGCTGGCCAGCGAGCGCCCGCAGATCGCCGGCGTGTTCATGCGCCGCCTGAAGATCGGCATGCGCCTGCAGACCGACCCGACCGTGATCTACGGCATCGGTGCTGCGTATGACGGCAACATCCGCCGCCGCGACCTGACCACCGATACGCCCTACAACACCTATACCCGCGCCGGCCTGACCCCGACCCCGATCGCCATGCCCAGCCGCGATGCGCTGATGGCAGCCGCGCAACCCGCAGCGGGCGACGCGCTGTACTTCGTCGCCGTAGGCGATGGCAGTGGCGCGCACGTGTTCTCGCCCAGCCTGGACCAGCACAACGCCGCAGTGGCCCGCTACCTGCAGCAGCTGCGCCAGCAACGTACCAAGGAGACCCCGGCGCAATGAGTCCCGCGCTGCTTCGCCACCCGCGTTTCGTCAGCCTGGAAGGCGGCGAGGGCGCAGGCAAGACCACCGCTATCAATGCCATCCGTGACTGCCTGCGCAGCCACGGCCACGAGGTGGTGCTGACCCGCGAGCCGGGCGGTACGCCGCTGGCCGAGCGCATCCGCGGCCTGGTGCTGAAGCCCGATGCCGAGATTGCTGCCGAACCGCTCAGCGCCGAAGCCGAGCTGCTGCTGGTGTTCGCTGCACGTGCGCAGCATGTGCGCCAGGTGATCCAGCCGGCACTGCAGCGCGGCGCCTATGTGCTGAGTGATCGCTTCACCGATTCCAGCTATGCCTACCAGGGCGGTGGCCGCGGCCTCGATCCGCAGTGGATTGCCGATCTGGAACGACGCGCGGTGGGCCTGCTGCCGGGCCTGACCCTGCTGCTGGACGTGGACGTGGCAGTGGGCCGCGCGCGCGCCAATGGCCGCGACCTGTGGCCGGACCGCATCGAGAGCGAACAGGATGATTTCTTCCAGCGCGTGCGCGAAGTGTTCCGCAGCCGCGCGCAGCAGGACCCGCAGCGCTTCGCGCTGATCGACGCCGGCCAGGTGCAGGCGCGTGTAGCGGCCGATGTGGTCGCGCAGGTCGAGCGCTGGCTGCAGGGCGGGGAGGGCGCATGAGTACGTTCTCACCCTGGCAGCAGCGCGCCTTCGATCAGACCGTGGCCGCACTCGATGCCGACCGCCTTGGTCATGGCCTGCTGATCTGCGGCCCGGCCGGGCTGGGCAAACGCGAAGTGGCACTGGCGCTGGCCGACCACGTGCTGGCGCGCGGCGATGCCGCGCATGCCATGCGCACGCGCCAGCTGATCGCCGCCGGCACCCATCCTGACCTGCAGCTGGTCAGCTTCATTCCGAACAAGAGCGGCGACAAGCTGCGCACCGAGATCGTCATCGAGCAGGTGCGCGAGATCACCGACAAGCTGGCGCTGACCCCGCAGTACGGCGTGGCGCAGGTGGTGATCGTCGACCCGGCCGATGCGATCAACCGCTCGGCGGCCAACGCGCTGCTGAAGACGCTGGAAGAGCCGCAGCCCGGCCGCTATCTGTGGTTGATCAGCAGCGACCCGGCACGCCTGCCGCAGACCATCCGCAGCCGGTGCCAGCGCCTGGAATTCAAGTTGCCGCCGCAGCACGAAGCGCTGGCCTGGCTGCAGCAGCAGGGCCACAGCGAAGCATCGGCACGCGAAGCGCTGGACGCGGCGCGCGGCCACCCCGGCCAGGCCGACAACTGGCTGCGCGAAGATGGCCTGAGCCTGCGCCGCGAAGTGGGCCGCGAGCTGGAACAGCTGGCCGCCGGCAAGACCGGCGCGGTGGAGCTGGCGCAGAAGTGGTGCGGTGATGACAACGCGGCGCTGCGCCTGCGCTTCGCCGCCGACCTGGCGCTGGCCCAGGCCAGCGCCGATGCCTTGACCACGCCGGAGCGATTGCACAAGCTTGCAGCCTGGTTCGATGCGGCCAACCGCACCCGCGACCTGCTGCGCACCACGGTGCGTGCAGACCTTGCCGTGGTCGAGTTGCTGCTGGCCTGGAACAAGGTGAACGAGCGGCCTGCCGCAAGGGGAAATCGATGAGTGCCAGCAACGCCCGCCAGGGCATCCTGTCCCTGGCCGTGAAGGACAAAGCCGCGCTGTACAGCGCGTACATGCCATTCGTGAAGAACGGCGGCATCTTCGTGCCCACGCCCAAGCGCTACTTCCTGGGTGACGAAGTGTTCCTGCTGCTGACCCTGCCCGATTCCAGCGAGCGCCTGCCGGTGGCCGGCAAGGTGATCTGGGTGACCCCGGCCGGCGCGCAGGGTAACCGCACCGCCGGCATCGGCGTGCAGCTGGCCGACGGCGCCGAAGGCGAGGGCGTGCGCCACAAGATCGAGACCCTGCTGGCCGGACTTACCGGCTCGGACAAGCCGACCCACACGATGTAACTGGGCGCGGATCACCGCCCCTGGTAGCGCCGGGCGATGCCCGGCGGCGACCGCCGAAACACCCGTGAACACGAATGTGAAAAACGGTTGACGGCCTCTGAAAAGCCCCTATAATGAGCGGCTCAGCAACACACCGGGCGGTTAGCTCAGCGGTAGAGCATTGCCTTCACACGGCAAGGGTCACAGGTTCGATCCCTGTACCGCCCACCAATTAAAGCCTTGATTTCAAAGGCAAAAAGAAAAACCGGCCTAGTGCCGGTTTTTTCGTAACTGCATGCTAACTGCATCCCTCCTTACGGGTTGAGATGCCGATTGAGCCACGCGCTGTGCTCGCCGTGATCGCTCCAGTGCGCATTCGTCTCACTTAGCTGGGTGGCTATCAGCGCCTCCAGTCCCTGCCCGTTAGAGCCCTTCAGTGTGAGCAACCATTGCCACAACTGTTCGGTCGTGCCTTCGTGATCCACGAGAAGCGCATCCTCTGACACTATGTGGAAGCCATCATCACGATAGCGATCAACAATGACTCCAAGGATCTCGTTTCTCAGGCTTGGGTCTTCGGATTTATAGAAAATCATCGATACGGTCATAATGCTAACTCTGAGTCAGGAGTAATTATGATGACGAGTTTCCTTGCAAGGTTCAATTGTTTTGTGTTTGTGTATTTCTAGGATATTCGTTTTACATAAATAAGTAGTTCTTTGTTATTAAGTTTTATATTTTGTGCGCTGATGATTCCGTAGGCGTCGCCGCGGATCACTAGGCGATGCAGTTGATTTACGTCCGCCCGCCAGCGCATTGTCACCTTGGCTGTTACCTCGAAATGCTCGGCCTGCGCTGCGATAAACTCTCGGCCTACCAGCGGCTCCACCTTGGCGAACGTCTCAGCAAAGGTTGACCACACTTCGCGGTCGCCACCCAGTGGGTCACGGATGCGCGTCACCTTCTGAATCTGGACGCGTGTGTTCAATTCTTGGGCAGCGTAGGTCATATGAAGCGCAGTCCTCGGGATTGGTAGGGATCGGGCGCGGGCGGCTGCACCGTCTGCGCCGCGCCAAGGGCCATCGCCAGCGCCACCATGCCGTCGATGCGCCCGGTCGCGCGCCCCTTGTCTAGCTTTCGATTGCCGGCGGGATCGCGGACGGTCATCGCGTTGGCGGCGCACAGCTGCAAGACGGGGTGCATGCCGTGGGCCAGTCGGCTGTTGAGCAGCTCCGCCTCCAGTGTGTCCAGAGCGGGAGCCATATCCTTGAAGCCCTGCCCGAACGGCACCAGCGGCAGCTGGATGCCTAGGCGGTCCAGTTCGCCTTTCATCACGTCCATGCGCCAGCGGTCGAAGGCGATGGCCTCCACGTCCAGGTCGGAGAGCAGGTCGGCAATGTCGGTGGCCACGTGCGCGTAGTCCACGGATGCGCCCGGCGTGGTGCGCAGCAGCCCCTGCCTGGCCCACACATCATATGGGGCTCGGTCGCGGCGCACGCGCTCGCCCAAGCCCACCTGCGGCGTCCAGAAGTAGGGCTGCACCTGCCACACCCCTTCTACCTGGCCCACCAGCACCAGCGCCGTGAGGTCGTTGCGGGCGGACAGGTCCAGGCCGCCGAACACGGGGCCGTCGAACGGCAGTGGCTCTGCGCCGTTGACCTTCCACACGCCAGGCGAGACGAACGGGGCATCGGTGGTCACGCGCTGGTTGAGCAGCAGATTGCGCGCGGTGTTCTCCATGCTGGGCATGCGCGCGGCCTGTTTCATCTGCTCGGCTAGGTCTGCCCGGCTGCGGAACAGGCCCAAGGCTGGGTTTGCAGCGGTCCAAGCTTCTTCATCGTCCAGCGCGCAGCCCTCGGGGGCGGCGTAGAGGTGGCAGACGATGCAGGGATCGTGTGAGGCTTGCGCGTCGTCCAACCACACGCTGAGCAGGTCAGCGTCAGTGGCGGCCTGCGTGGAGATGACCAGCAGCAGCGGCTCGGCGTGCGCGCCCTGGCTGGTCACGATGGCGTCCACGAAATCAGACTGCGGGCCGCGTACCTGGCCAACCTCGTCGAGGATCGCCAGCACCGGGGAGAGGCCATGCGCCGTCTTGCCATCGGCGGCCATCGCTTTGAACTCGGTGTTCATGGGCAGGCCGAGCAGGCGCTTGCCCGATGGCACGATGCGCACCAGCTTGGACAGGGTGGGGGAGAGCTGCACCATCTTGGCCGCGAGGTTGAACACCAGGGCGGCCTGGTCACGGCTCATGGCTCCCGACACCAGCTGCGCGTTGAGCTTGGCCTCTGGCCCAACCAGGTGGGCCAGCAGCAGGCCTGCAATGAGGCCTGTTTTGCCGTTCTTGCGTGCGATCGACAGATAGGCGCGGCGCGTGCCGGCGGGGTTGTCGTAGGTGGAGCGGATGAACTCTTTCTGGAACTCGGCCAGCACCATCGGGCGGCCCACCTGCGCGCCGTCCGGCGTAAGGCAGTACCGCTCGATGAACTCGATGACGCGGCCGGCGCGGCTCACTTCACCACCCGCAGCATCGGGATTAACGGATCTGCGTCCTGCTCGGCATCACGCTCCAGTGCTAGGGCGTTGCCGGCATCACGGCTGCGGCCCTCGGTGGCCTCGGGATGGACGTGCAGCAGCCGCGACAGGGCGATGGCGCGTCGGCCTGCTGTATCTAACAGGCGGTGCGCCGCATGCGGCTTACCGTCCTCCCGCACGTCGCCCTGCAGGCGGATCACAGCGCGCAGGCGGGCCATGTCGTCGTGGAGCATCGCCAGCTCGGCGGCATTGGCCAGGTCCAGGTCATTCCAGCGGTTGCGCGGACGGTTGCGCATGATGGCCTGCCAATAGGGCATGGCCGACTCGGGGAATGCGATGTGGGCAGGAGGCTCCAGCACTCCAAGCGCAGCATTCTGCGCTGCTTGCACAGCGGCAGTGTTGCTATCGGAGCGTTGCTTTCGCTTCTTCATTGCCGGGCGTTCCAGTGGTGCGCGCAATCTTTGGACTTATCGATAATTCAAAGGGGGGTGGTCGGTCTTGGACGGCTCATCTCCCAGCGATTTTTGTTTCACGCTTTGGCGTTCCACGGGTGGCGCGGGTCCATCGGCCACCCGTCCGCGTCGCATCCGATCACCACCGGCTTGCCGGCGCGCTCACGGGCCGTCTTGTGGGAGTGGCAGGCGTGGCAGAGGCCTTGCAGGTTCACCCGCCTGTTGTCGCTGGGATCGCCGCTGATGTGGTCCACGTCCGTGGCAGGCTCACTGCACATGCGGCACAACGGTTCCTCGGCCAGGATGCGGGCGCGCAGCTTCCTCCAGCGTGTGCTGTTGAGAGGGATGGCGCGCCGTGGGTCGGCATCGCGTCCGGTCGGGTTGGCCTTCTTCTTGGCCTCCAGCGGCGTCGGTGCGTGCGCTATGCCGCGTGCTGCCATCGGGTCGAAGGTGGTTACCTTGCGTGCCTTGCTGGGGTTGTGCACGCGCACGCCAGGCAGACGCGGGAATGGGTTGTGGACGGGTGGGCGCTTAGGCATTGGCGGGGTCCTCAGGTGGTTCGGGGGCGCGGTCAAGTGCGGGCAGGTTCTCCAGTCGGCGCACCTCATCCACGGTCATCCAGCGGTCTTTCAGCGCCTTGCCGTAGAAGTCCGCGCGCGCTTCCGGGTTGCCGCGCAGCAGCCCTTCCACGCTGTGTTCGGCCAGGTAGCGCTTGCGGCCCATCGGCCCGAGTAGCTGCCGGCTAATCTCGGCCTCCCACATGGCCAGCCAGCGCTGCAAGCTGTAGCGCACGAACTGGCTACCCAGCTCGGCGGTGTTGCTGTAGCTCGCGTGGCTAAGGTCCTGCAGCATGGTGGGCGGAACGCGGAACAGGCGCGCCACCTCCACCACGGTGAACTGCTGAGCCGCGATCCACTGCGCATCCTCCAGGCTCATTGCCAGCTGCTGGTAGGTGAGGCCGTTCTCCAGCACAGCGGTCTTGCCGATGTTCTCGGTGCCGGAGAATTGGGAGCGCCAGGAATCGCCAATGCGCGCGGCGCTGTTGTCGTCCAGGACGTTCGGCGTCTGCAACACGCCGGAGAGCCGTGCGCCGTTGCGGAACGTGGATGCGCCGTGGTCGCGCAGGCTGAGGCCCAGGCCTAGCGTGTCGCGTGCGATGGCAATGCGGGACTTGCCCATGATGCTGCCCGGCTCGGTGCGGTCGGCCAGGTGGAACACCTCATCATCCAGCAGGCGCACTAATGCCCCGTTGTCCTCGGCGTATTCGTAGCGGTAGCGGCCCGAGGCCAGCTTCACCACGGTGACAGCGCGCGGGTTGATCGGATGCAGCGCCTTCACGTTGCCCGTGGCGTCGTACTCGATGCGAGCGTAGGCGTTGCCGTGCAATAGCACCGCTGCTGTCATCGCCTCGCGGAACGACAAGCCGGACTGATGGGCGTTGGGCTGACGCAGCGCGCGTGCGAGCGGGTGATCGTCTGCGCGCACGCGGTCGCCATCGGCTTTGCGCTGATAGACGTGCAGCGGCAGGCAGGCGGTGGATTCGGCCAGCGTCTGCACAGCCGCATACACCGCCGCGATGGTCTCTGCAGCCTTGGCGTCCACGAACTGCCCTGATGCGCTGACCGCACCTCCGTTGCGCAGGTGGGCCCAGCTCGGATCAGTCGATGCGTCCCGCTTCTCTGCGCGCTTGAACGGCCACAGCCTCATCGGCAGGTCTCCAACCAGCAGCGCAGCAGGCCAAGACGGTCACGGTCGCCCGGCTGACGGCTGCGCAGCGATACGGTGGTGGTGGGATAGGCCGCATGCGCCTGCACGATGCTGATTTCGTGCAGCTCCACCTCGTGCAGGGTGCGCAGCTCGCCGGCCCAGCTGTCACGCTTGGCGACAAAGCCCATCGAGACGCCTCCCAGGTCGCCACGTACGGCCAGCGCGCGCAGGTCGTTGCCGGTGGTGGTCTCGGGCAGGGCGATGCGGTACTCCAGCCCTTGGGCGCTCTCTCGCAGCTCCAGCGTGCCGCTACGGGTGCGGCCCAGCACCCGGCCCACGTCATGGTCCACCAGCGCCAGAATGTCGCGGTTCTCGGCCAGCGTACGCGTGAACGCACCCGGCGCGATCACCTCCCGGAAGTCGGCTACTCGTGTCTCAGAACCGAACGGGGCCGCCAACCCGATCAGCTGGCGGCCCTCCACGGTTGCACCGGCAGCGAAGCGGCGCTCCACGTTCATCCTCAGCCCCCGGTTGCCGGCTTGGCCACCACGAACGCCTTGGGATGACGCGCCACCAGGTCACAGGTCATCATCGCGCGGATCAGCACGTTGCCACGGCGGAATGCCTCGCCCTCATACGGGTTCACCAGCAGGTCCAGCACGCCCCAGGTGCCCAGGATGAGCTGCGTCCAGTCGCCCAGGATCGCGGTGTTGGCCGGCGCGGCGTTGGACGTGGCGGCGGCAATCTCGCCGATGCGGTTGGCAGTGGCGATGTACTCGCTGCCGGCAGTGGCCGCCTTGAGCTTCCCACGCAGCGCGCGCAGCACGCTCGGCTTGGTGTACCAGTAGTTCGGAGCGACGTTCACGTCCTCCAGCAGGCCCTCCACGGCCAACACTTCCTCCCAGGTGGTCGGAACCGTGGTGGTCTGCACGCCAGCCGTGTTGATGATGCCCAGCGGAGCCTTGACGCCATCGCCGGTGATGATGGCCTTGTCCACCTCTGCACCGACAGCGAAGGCTAGGTCATCGCGCAGCAGCTGCTCGATGCTCGGATTGGACTGCTGCGCCAGCTGACGGGACCACGAAGTGATCGCGCCCACGTGACGCGGCTTGAGGCTGACCGAATCGAAGTCCATCACCGATTCCGGCAGCGCCTCGTTCTCGGCCACCCAGCCCGCCGACAGGCCCGCAGCGAACTTCGGGATTTCCACGTTGCCGGTCAGGCTGGACAGCACTCGCACGCCCATCTGGCGCACCACCAGCGAATCACGCAGCGGGCCGATGTACTGGTCGCCACGGTGATCGGTCGGGATCAGTTCGCCGGCAGTGGTGATCAGGTTCGGGGCGCGGCGTTCCAGCAGCGACAGCGGCACCAGCACGCCCTGCGCCTTCATGCCGGTGCGGCGCTCGGCCTCGGCGTGATACTCGGCCTCTGCGCCCGTCAGTGCGCGTCCATCGATCTTGGCCTGCACCACGGTGAGCAGCGAGACGCGCTTCTCCAGCTCGGGCAGCGTGTCGCTGCCGCCACTGACCACGGTGCCGGTGCTGCGGCGCTCGGCGTCGTCCAGGAACTGCTGGCGCTGCTCCTGCTGTTCCAGGTCGGTGATTGCGGCCTTGATGGTGTCGAAGGCGGCCGATTCCTCGGCAGTGAGCTGGCGGTTCTCGCGTTGGGCGGTTTCCACCAGCGCGCGGGCCTCGGCTACTTTCGCAGCGCGCGCCTCACGTAGGGCTTTCAGGGTCATGCGGTTCTCCGGAGATTGATGTTTCCGGATAACCATTTACCTGCATGGATTCAGCCGTGCAAACAACCGCGTAGTGAGGATTCAATGGGATTCAGTGGCGTAATTTGTAGCTTCCTGACGATGCCGATTTGCGCAGAGTCCTGGCGGCTTTTCCGTGCGGTCCCGGCGTGGTCGCGTACGGTGCGTTGCAACTGTCTCTCCAGATTTGGCGAGGTGGTGAACGTGGTGCATCGGCTGCAGCGGGCGCATGGGGTGAGCCCGCTGCAGCCCTGCGCAGCGTGCTGCATTCTTTCCTCATGCGTTGCACTGCAGTGCCTGTCACTGTGACTAGTGCTGTGACAGGTAACGGTTTTGGCGTTACCGAGCGCTTTCGCACTGGTGTGTACTCGCCTTGATTTCCCTTGATATCTACACTTACTTCCTTTGAACTCCATTGAGTACCCTTGATATCTCCTTGATACCCTTTGATATCAACACTAGGCGGCCAATCCGCTGAAATCGCCCTCGGCAATTCGGTTGTAGAGCGCTTCATACCTTGCACAGCTTTCTACATGCCGGCCGTACCAAGCCGCCGTCTTAGTCGTCTTGGGGCGATATCTCAGCCGCATGATGCCGACTACTGTTGCTTTGGCCATATGTTCAGGGATGGGCAGCACGAAATCGAAGCGCTGCGCCTCGTAGCTAAATCCTCCAGGGAGTGAGTCTGCTAGGGCTGCGGCGGCATCGGCGGTCCGCTGAGACAGATCATCGCCTTCAAGTTGATGAATCAGCTCGGCGTCCTGATTGTCGCTCTCTACCAGGTAGGTCGCTCGCTCAAGGAGACCCATGCGCTCCATTGAGCGGAGAAATATCCATACAGGATGCTGTGAATCATCCTCCACCTTGGCGTGTTGGAATCGCTTTAGTGGGCCACTCCAGCTGCAGTGATCCACACGCTTGCTTCTGGAGAAGCCAATGATCTCAAAAGGGCCTCGTCCACAAATGCGTTCGCGCACGTCGTATGGTGCTCGGAACAAGCTTCTGGATATCCCGCCGTCTCCCACTAGATCCTGAGCTGCGTAGAGCTCTACAAGCGTTTCCAGATGCTCAACGCTCTGGCCTTCCCGGAGCTTGCGCAATGGCGGTATTTCGCTTGCTGCGCCCGTCACGAACTCATTGGGAAGCCAGATCAGATCTTCCAGGCTATCTGGTTTGGAAAGCTTATAGCGGGGGCGCTTCCCGGACTGTTCCTTGGTTGCAAGCTGCGCTTCGCATAGCGCGGCAATGGCATCATTGCCGCGCCGCCATGCAAGTCCGGTGTACTTGAAAGCGGATTCTGCGCTCCAAGACGTTGTGCAATTGTCCCTGCCAGTACCTCGTGCCATCACAAGAAGCGTAACCGCATGGTTCAGGCCAAGTGAGCAAGCCTTGGTCCATTGTTGTTTTCCAATTGCGAAAAAGCCTCCGTTATTTGCCATTACCTAACTCGTTCGTTTGGATGAACTTAATAGTACCTATTGGAACAGGTATTGCACGCCGTATTTGCAGATTCCCTTTGCAGGAAATCTGAATCAGGTGGCACCTACGGGAGATGCGGTTAGGTCGGCCCGGGAAGAGCTCGCAGCAGGCGTGTCTGGTCGCGTGCGGGCAGGGTCGCCCACAACGGATCGGCGGCATCGGCTGGCCGGGTCAGTGCAACGTGCTTCTCGTCGGCCATTAGCGGGCCTTCTGGCAGCGTCGCGCGGGTGAACGGCGTGCACTCAAACACCACCTTGACGAACGGACCGCGGTTGCAGCGCGTGTGCGGCCGGTGGATGCGCTTCACCCGTATCGCCCGGCACTCGTTACCTGGCCGTCCCCAGTAGATGAAACGGATGCTGGCCGGCGTGACCGCGTTGCGTGGTCCCACTGGCAGTGCGGGCGGGGTGTGGGCATCGTCCGCGCTGGTTGGTTCCGGGCGGCCACTGTCGCCGATAGCCATTAGCTGAGCGCTCATCAGACCCTCCGCGTGGTAGTGGCGTACATCACCATCCCGAGGATCACCAGCAGGTCGGGAGCGACTGGGTAGGCTGCGCCGGGGTTGCTGCGCGTGTAGACGTGCAGTCCGCCGGGGCGGGCCTGGACGAACCGAATGGACTGCTGCCCTGCGATTTCCACCGCATAGCAGGCGTCTCCCGCGAAGTAGTTGCGGCGCAGGTCCACGTGCAACACGTCGCCCGGCTCATACTTCGGGGCATTGTCGTTGTCCTGCACCAGCACCTGGGCCCAGCGCGCGGTGTCAGAGAAGTCCGGTACAGGGGCAGGGACAACCCTGATTGCCGCCGGCAGCGGTTGGTGTACGATAGAACTCATAGTCAGTTCGTTCCTTGGTCGGTTCGGGCTTGGCTTTTGCGGCTCAGGTGGGTACGAACCACCTGGGCCGTTTCTATTTCTGGCATGCGGAGCATTGCTCCTCCTGTCAGTGCCTCTTGGTCGTGGATTTCATGGGGTCCAGCAGGCGTAGAGCGAGCGTCACCCGAGCGTCCTTGGGGGCGCTGATGGGCGTCATCTGCCAGGCGGTGAGCGCGGCCACCACGTCCATCACGAGGCCGGAATCCTCCTCAATCAGCGATTCCAGGTCGCGGCTGGTGTGGGTCTCGATGCACTCGATGCACTCGTGCATCACCTTGCGCACCTGCTCGTCAGTGGCTTGCAGCGTGGTCGGCAGGTACTCCCGCACATAGAGCAGCGGATTTGGGTCACGGTCCATCACGCCCCCCGGATGCCGGCATCGGTGCGGTGCTTCGCCAGCAGAGCGTGAGCGGCCTTGCGGCGGCGCTCGGCGTCGTCGGGCGTGCCGGCCTCAAAGTGCACCGACGTCAGGGTCAGTGCGGCGGCCAGCACGTCGCCGGGGACTGCGGCCTCTGCCGGCCAGCGGGTGGCTGAGGGTTCGCCACCGAGGTAGCCATCCATTTCGGCCTGTGCACCGCTGATGGCGATGCCGATGGCCGTGTCCAGGTCGCTGTCGATCTGGCGCAGGTGGGTCTTGGCCTGCTCAAGGGTCGGGATGCTCACGCGGCCTTACCCTCACGCGATGCCTTCTCCATTGCCTGCTGGCAAGCGGCCAGAGCGCTGTGGCTGCAAAGCCGGCGCTTGCCGTCCTTGTAGGTCTGGAGCAGGCCGGTATTGATGAGCTGGTATCCGCGAGTGCGTGAGACCCCGATCAGCCCGAAGGCTTCTTCGATGGGGTAGGCGAGTTTGAGCGCGGGATCGGTCATGGATGATTCCTCAACTGTTCGGATGAATGCAGCACCGTGCTGCATTGTCAAAATCTAGCACCGTGCTTCATTGACCGCAAGCACCGTGCTGCATCACTATCCGCGCCATGGCCAGAACCGATCCCCAAGTCAACATTCGAATCCCTAGCGCGCTCAAAGAGCGCCTGGAGGACGTGGCTGGAGAATCGGGACGCTCCCTAACGGCTGAGATCGTCCATAGGCTTGAGCTTTCGTTCGAAAGCCCTAATCCGGCACCGGGTAGTCTGGGACTGCGAGCAGACTTGGCCGCGAGGAGAGAGATCAATCAGTCAACGGTTGAGATGCTCATGCGGTCGGTCAATCGACTTGACGTGATTCTGCGTGAGGGTGGCTCAGGTCCATACCCAGGCAAAAACGCAGGGAAGTCAGCGCAGCAAGCGCTTCAAGATGCCCAGGAGGCGTTGGAGGTGTTTCGGGGGCAAGTAGAAGCCGCCAACCTCATTCTGTCGGAAATAGCGATTGCGGAAGCGACAGGCGCAGAACTCGAAATTGAGGACGTTCGTCAGTACGCGAAGGATCGTGGTCTGATCTGACCTATAGGAACTGCACCTGCGCCAGCTTGTCGCGCGCCGCGCCCTGCACTAGGTGGCCGTAGTGCTTCTCGATCATCGCCAGCGACGTGCCGGCGAGCTTGGCCACCGTCAGCAGGTCCATGCCGCCCACGATGGCGTCGGTGATCCAGCAGTGCCGCAGCGTGTAGAGCGTCACGCCGGCAGGCAGTCCAGCGCGCGCCGAGGCATCCCGAACAAGCTCGCTCCAGTCGCTGGGCGTCCACACCTTCTTCCCGTCCTGGGTGAACAGGTGCGCCTTGGGTAGCCTCCCCTTGGCCAGGCGGTCGAACAGCACAGTGGCCGCGGGCGAGAGCGGTATCTTGCGGTCGTGGTCCTTGCTGCGGAACCTCACGCTGGCCGTGCGGCCGTCATAGTCCGAGCGCAGGCACAGCGACGGGTCGCCCGGCCTGCAGCCGGTCAGCGCGACACACTCGATCAGGTCACGTACCGGCCCCTCAGCGGCTTCCAGCAGCGCGCGGCGCTGCTCCCGCTCCAGGTACAGGCCCCGGCGCTGGCCTGCGTCCTTGAGCGGCTTCACGGCGTTCCATTCAAAGGCCACGTCTGGCGATGCCTTGCGGCGCGCCACAGCGTGATTCAGTGCGGCCACCAGCGTCGTGCGAATGCGGTTCACACTGGATCGGGCAAGGGGCTTTGTCACTGGTGGCCGGCCACGCTTCACCGGCAGCGGAGGGAGGTCGCCTTTCTCCACGCGGTCGCGCCAGGCCTCAATGTGATCCTGGTGGAGATCCTTGAAGCGCACCTTGCCCAGCTTGTCGCCATAGAGGCAGCGCTCGAACCGGCGCTTGGCATCATCCGATGCAGTCTTGCGCCCATCCTTCTCCAGGGCGGTCACGTAGTCGCGGCAGGCGTCGGCCACCGTGAGTTCGCTCTTGGGGGCAACCACGGATAGCGGCGCGCCATGCTGGTCGGTCTCGGCAAGCACAGCGCGTGCTTTGGCGCGGGCAGCTTCCACCGTGACGCACGGCCACTTACCCAGCGCGCGGGTGCTGGTGCGGCTCCATTGCACGTTCCAGCTCTTGATCCCGGTGGGCTGCACCCGTAGGTGCAACTGCGGAACCACGGCGTCCCACAGGCGGTACGGCGTATCCTCGGGCTTGGCCGATTCAACGACGGTGGCGGTCAATCGCTTGGACTGTTTCATGAGCTCGTAACTGCACGGTAACTGCAAAACCCAGTGTGCGGGCAAATCCATCGGTACGCAATGGCACGACAAATCAAGGGTTTCCGTGCAATCACCTTGTGCCGCAAGGGCCTATGTCATCCTTCACACGGCAAGGGTCACAGGTTCGATCCCTGTACCGCCCACCATGTTGCAGAACGAAACAAGCCTCCAGCAATGGGGGCTTTTTTGTTGCCTCGCATAATCAGCGAGGCCTTGCGCCAACCGGCGCCAGGGCATCACCCAGTCCATCCTGTGCAGCGCGCGCGATCTGACGTGCGGCAACGATCAAGCCGTCCCGATGGAAGTCACCGAGTTGATCCTGTGGATCGCCAGCCAGGCGCGCGCGTTCGGCAGCATGCAGTAGATCCAGTACGGCATTCAATGCGACCAGCGAGCGGTCGAGCGAGCCGAAGCCTGTGGCGCTGAGTGTCTGCGGGGTACACGCGCGCCCGGCCTGGTCATCACCGGCGCGGATGGCATCGAGGCATGAAAGGAACGTTGGGCGCGAAGGTGGCAGCAGTCGCTCCGCCAGTGCGCATTCGATCTCACGCGCAAGGTCCTCGGGCACGTCGGCGGCGACGTCGCCGATAAGCGCGTGCAGGCGGGGATGGATGGCGGTTTGGTTGGTCATGGCGAAACCCTCACTGGCGTAGGGCCACCTTCCAAAGTGAAGGTGGCGGACGGTGCGGGTTGGCGTACCAAGGCAAACAAGCTTCAGGGGAGAAGAATGCCTGGCGGATCTGGCGATCCCCACGCACCGGCCGCCATTGAGGGCAGTCGGTGCATTCTCTCTGCTGCGATTGTTCTCGCAGCCCCTAAATCTTGTTTGTTTATTCGAGACGCCAATCCCGGCCAAGGCGTCTTGCCTCGGCGCGGCGATCTTCAAGCCGGGCAATCACATCGGTCTGTAAGGAAAATTCTCAACTGTCCCTAGGCAGGCCAGACGTTTTCCGATGTGTGCCGTCCGACACCTGCGAGTAGTGCGGCCCATCACTGATGGCGCACATCGCCGCCCCTACCGACCGTGCACAAGACGACTCCAGAGCGGCGCCGCCACGGCAATCGCGTCACCCCGCGCGGCGGAGGCGGAACCGTGCCACGGGTCGACGCAGAGGGTTCCATTCCTGCGCTGTCCCGCCGCCCCAGGCAGGCGTAGTCTCAGCCCGTTGCCGTGCCCATCCACTCTGGAGTGCCACCATGCCGCTCGCCCGTATCGATCTTCGCAAAGGTAAATCCGCCGACTACCTGCAACGCGTCGGCGAAACCATCTACCAGGCCATGCGCGCGGTGGGGGTGCCGGAAAATGATCGCTTCCAGATCTTCCAGCAACACGAGCCAGGTACGTTGATCTACGACCCCGGCTATCTGGGCGTGGACCGCACCGACGATTTCATCTGCATCCAGATCACCTGGAACGAAGGGCGCACGCTGGAGCAGAAGAAGGCGCTGTACGCCGGCATCGCCGAGGGCCTGCACGCGGCGGTGGGTATCCGCCGAGAGGATGTGTTCATCAACCTGGTGGAAGTGAAGAAGGAGAACTGGTCGTTCGGTAATGGTGTGGCCCAGTACGTGAGTTGATGCGCGAAAAGCATCCACGCATGGCGTGGATCTACAGAATGGAGGGCGTGCGCGGGGGAGGGCAGCCCTGCGTCACCGTGTCGCAGGGGGCAAACCCTGAACCTGGTCCAAGGTTGGTCAGGGCCCCGTAGAATGGCGGCGTGCGCCGTTCTGCTCTCCACCGCCGGTTCCAGGCCCTGGCATGGCTTGCCATGCTGCTGGTGCTGCTCGCCCCGCTGGTGAGCCGCTGGCTGGCGCACGGTCACGTGGCTGCTGCAGTGCCGGCGGCGGCGATGGATCACGCGATGCACGCAGAGCATGCGCAGCACGCGATGGAAGGCCATCACGACCACCACGCGATGGCGATGCCGCACGGCGAGGCCGCAAAGAAGCCACCTGCCGATCCACACGCCGATCATGAGATGGGCGTGGACTGCGATTACTGCCTGATCGCTGCACGGCTGATCACGCTGCTGGTGGCGGCAGTGCTGCTGTTGGCGCCGATGGCACCGGTGTGCCGCGCGCTGCGCGGTGCGGTGCGGTCGTTGCCGCAACGGATCAGCGGCACATTGGGAGCGCGTGGGCCGCCGGCTCTGATGGCTGCCTGAGCCGCACGCGCGTTGCATTGAACATTTTTCCATGAGGTTGCCGGCCACGGCCGGTGCCCGCACGCGCGTGTTTGTCCCTTTCTGATTGCTGCCCTGCCATTGCGGGGTGGCCTTGCATGCCGTGAACAAATGAAAACGAACCCCAACTCCGCGCACCTGCGCCGGGCGACGCTGCCTGTCCTGTGCGCATTGCTCCTGCACGCCGCGCCCCTGCTTGCCGCCGATGCGGCACCACCGACCACGCTGGATACCGTGCGGGTGGTCGATACCCGCAGCGGTGAGCTGTCGTCCACCGCCAACGCCGGTTCCGCGCTGGGCCTGAGCGTGCTGCAGACACCGGCCAGCCTGACGGTGATTTCGCGCGAACAACTGGAACAGCGTGGCGACAGCAACCTCAACGATGCGATCAGCCGGGCAGGTGCGATCAGTGCGATGCCGCACCCCGGCAACGGCCTGAGCGCGCTGTCCAGCCGCGGCTTCACCGATGGCGCTTCGGTGATGCGCCTGTACGACGGGCTGCGCCAGTACGGCGGCGTGGGCATCACCTTCCCGTTCGATACCTGGTCGATCGAGCGCATCGAAGTGCTGCGTGGGCCGGCGTCGGTCATCCATGGCGACGGTGCGATCGGCGGCGTGATCAACATCGTGCCGAAGAAGCCCACGCGTGGTGCGATCGAGAACGAGATCAGCGTAACCGTGGGCAGCGAGGACACCGCGCGCCTGGGCTTCGGCAGCGGCGGTGCGCTGACCCCGGACCTGGCCTATCGGTTGGATATGAGTGGCAACTACAGCGGTGGCTGGGTCGATCGCGGGCGTAACAGTGACGCGACATTCTCCGGTGCGTTGCTGTGGCAGCCGCGCGCGGACCTGCAGCTGACCCTCACCCATGCGCAGGGCTACCAGCAACCGATGCGCTACTTCGGCACGCCGCTGGTCGAGGGCCGCCAGCTGGAGGCGCTGCGCCACCGCAACTACAACGTGGAAGACAGCCAGATCCGCTATCGCGACCGCTGGACCCAGCTCGATGCGCTGTGGACGCCGACCGCGAACGTGGAATGGCGCACGCGCCTCTACCAGATCGACAGCCAACGCGATTGGCGCAATGCCGAGGCCTATGTCTACAACCGCGCCACCGGCTTGATCGATCGCTCGGGAAACACCGAGATCACCCACAACCAGGACCAGACCGGACTGACTTCGACGCTGCGTGTGCAGGGAACCGCGGGTGGCCTGCAGAACAGCTTCGCGGTGGGCCTGGACGCCAACCGCGCGCACTTCAAGCACACCAACAACACCTATGCCGGCAGCTCGGGCCCGGTCGACCCGTTCGATCCGGTGCCGGGCCAGTTCGCCAGCGACGCGCCGAACCTGCCGCGCTACCGCAATCGTGCCGAGCAGTACGCGCTGTTCGTGGAAGATCGGTTGGCGCTGAGCGAGCGCTGGTCGGTGCTGGGTGGGCTGCGCCACGACCGCGCGCGCATCGACCGTACCGATCTGATCAGCGGCCAGAACGCGTTCTCGAAGACCTACAGCAGCACCGGCTGGCGTGCAGGTACGGTGTTCGCGCTGCGGCCGACGCTGAGCCTGTATGCGCAGTACTCGCAGGCAGCAGACCCGGTCAGTGGGCTGCTGATGATCAGCCCGGCCAACGGCGCCTTCGACCTGGCCAAGGGCCGGCAGATCGAAGTGGGCCTGAAGCAGGCCTTCGATGGCGGCGAGTGGACGCTGGCGGCGTATCGCATCCGCAAGACCGGGCTGCTCAGCCGCGATCCGCTGGTACCGGACCGCCGCGTGCAGGTGGGCGCGCAGACCTCGCGTGGTATCGAGGCGTCGTTGAACTGGAACGTCGCGCCGCACTGGACGTTGGATGCCAACGCCACGGTGCTGAAGGCCGAGTTCGAGGACTTCCTGGAGACCACCGGTTCGCCGCCGCTGCTGGTGTCGCGCGATGGCAACGTGCCGCCGAACGTGGCCGAACGCCTGGCCAATGTGTGGTTGAGCTGGCAGTTCGCACCGGACTGGAGCGCGGCGGGTGGCGTTCGCTATGTCGGCAAGCGCTACGCAGACAATGCCAACACGCTGGAGTTGCCCAGCTACAGCACCACTGACCTGGCGCTGACCTGGCAGGCAGCACCGCGCACGCGATTGTCAGCGCGCCTGTTCAACGTATTCGACAAGGCGTACTACGCCACCGCGTACTACACCAGCACGCAGTGGCTGCTGGGCGCGGATCGTCGCGTCGAGTTCACCGTCGACCATCGCTTCTGAGGACACGCACCATGTCGCTGCGATCCACTGCCAAGCGCTGGACCTACCTGGTGCACCGTTGGCTCGGCATCGGCGGATGCCTGCTGATGCTGTTGTGGTTCGTCAGCGGCATGGTGATGTTGTTCATTGGCTACCCGAAGCTGACGCCCGGTGAACGTCTGGCGGCATTGCCGGTGCTGCTGGAGGCCCGCGATCTGCGCGGGCTGTCGGTGCTGCCTGCAGCCGTGCAGGCCGAGCCGGAGACCGTGGCACTGACCACGCTGCGTGGCGAGCCTGCGTATGTGGTTCGCGCGGGAAGCAACGTGGGGGCGTGGTCAGCCGTCACCGGCCAGGCCCTGCTGCCAGTGTCGGCACAGCGCGCCGAAGCGTCAGCGGCACAGTTTGCTGGCGGCCCGGCCTTTGTCGGTGCAATGCGCGTGGAAGAGGACCGTTGGACGCATTCGCGCGCGCTGGACGCGCACCGGCCGCTGTACCGGGTGGAGGTGGGGGGCGCACAGCCCGGTGACCTGTATGTGTCCTCGCGCACCGGTGAAGTGGTGCTGGACGCACCGCATGTGCAGCAGCGCTGGAACTATGTGGGGGCCTGGCTGCACTGGCTGTATTTCCTGCGCATGCAGTCGGTGGATCCGGTCTGGACGTGGGTGGTGATCGTGCTGTCCGCGCTGTGCACGGTGGCGGCGGTCAGCGGCATCGTGGTGGGTGTGTGGCGCTGGCGTTTCCGCGGGCGCTACCGCTCCGGTGCGAAGACGCCGTACGTCGAACCGTGGATGCGCTGGCACCATCTGATCGGACTGATGGCTGCGGCCTTCGTGTTCACCTGGATCTTCAGCGGGCTGATGTCGATGAATCCATTGGGGGTCTTCAGCAGCACGCGCGAGGCGATCGATGTTGAACGCTATCGTGGCAGCGCGGTAACGGTGGATGGCGCGTTGGGTGAGCCGGCGAAGCTTCTGGCGGTGGCCGGTGCTGAGCGCTTCCAACCAGTCGAGATCCAGTGGCGCCGCATCGGAGGCGAGCTGTTCGCGGTGCTGCTGGATGGGAAAGGCGATACCCGCATCGTGTCCGGCAACGATGGGCATCTGCAGGTTGCGCGGTTGCTGCCGGCCGCGTGGCTGCAGCAGAAGGTGCGGGCGCTGTCCGATGCGCCGATGCAGGGTTTCGTGGTGCAGCGTGCAGCGGACGCCTACTTCTATCCGCGTGCACCGGAAGCCATGAACGGAGCGGCGGTACGGCGCTTCCCAGTGGCGGTGGCGGATTTCGGCGATGCCGAGGCCACGCGGGTCTACCTCGACCTGGCCACCGGCGATCCGTTGCTGACAATGGGGCACCGCGAGCGCGTGGGGCGCTGGTTGTTCTACTTCCTGCACAGCTGGGACCTGCCGGCGATGCTGCGCCAGGAAGGTGCCCGGCTGGCGGTGTTGCTGCTGCTGAGCGCTGCTGGCACCGCGCTGTGTGCCACGGCGACGGTGATCGGCTATCGGCGATTGCGGATGAAGCTGCGGCACAGGCGGCGCTGAGGCCCTGGGCTACATCCGCAGCCAACGTGTGGACACGGCCACCAGCAACAAGGCCGTGGCCACGCCGATGAACGCAGCGATCAGGCCGAAGTGGTTGGCAGCAAAACCGATCAGCGCCGGTCCGGCAAGGATGCCCGCAAAGCCCAGCGTGGAAACGGCGGTGATTGCCAATGCGCCGGGCATGCGGGTCTGGTGGCCGGCCAGCGAGAACAGTGCCGGTGCGATGTTGGCGCAACCGAGGCCGACCAGCACATAGCCCACCAGCGACGCCTGCCACGGCGTGACCAGCGCCAGCACCAGCACGCCAGCGGCGGCAAGCAGAGCACCGAACACGATCGCGCGCTCACGGCCCATACGCGCTACCAGTGCATCGCCGAACAGGCGCGCCACGGTCATGGTCAGGGTGAAGGTTACATAGCCGATGCCGGCGAGGCTGGCATCGACGCGACGCACATCGCTGAGGAAGACCGCGCTCCAGTCCAGCATCGCGCCTTCACCGAGGAAGGCGACGAAGGCGAGTACGCCGATGAACAGCACGATGCCGTGGGGCAGGGCCAGCATCGGTGCGTCGTGTGGCATGCGTTCGCTGTGCCAGTACGCCGCCGACAGCAGCATCACCAACAGCATGGCGCTAACGCCGATCATCACCGATGCCAAGGGGGGCATCTGTGCGGACAGCAGCACGGTCATGGTGGCCGCGCCGAGGAAACCACCGATGCTGAAGAAGGCATGGAAGCCGGACATCATCACGCGCCGTGCTTCGCGCTCGACGATGACGGCCTGCACGTTCATCGTGCAGTCCATTGCGCCTACGGCGGCACCGAACACGAACAGCACCAGGCCCAGTGACCAGGCCGAACCAGCCAGCGCCAGGCCGGGCACGGTCAGGCAGATCAGCAGGCTGCTGGCCACCATCACCCGGCGGCAACCGAGGCGCGCGGCCAGCACGCCGGACAAGGGCATGGCCAGCAGCGAACCGGCACCGAGGCAGAGCAGCACCAGCCCCAGCGTAGCGTCGTTGATCTCGGTGCGTGCTTTGGCGAATGGCACCAGGGTGGCCCACAACGCAGTGGCGAAGCCGGGAATGAAGAACGCAGCGCGGGTCGCGTGCTGTTCGGCACGCGCGCGGTTGGCAAGGGACATGGGCGGTACGGTCAGGGCGGAGTGGGGTGTACCGCGATGCCGGCTGCGCGGAAGCGCGCGGCCAGCGCCGGCGGAGCCGAGGTGGTCAGCACCAGATCGTCGATTTCATCGAGGCTGGCGATCTGCCAGTTGCCGCGGGCACCGAGCTTTTCAGTGGTGGCGGCGACGATGACGCGGCTGCTGCAGGCCACCATCGCGCGTTTCAGCGTGGCTTCTTCCGAATCCATTGCCCAGACGCCGGTGTCGCCGTCCACCGCGCAGGGGCCGGGCAGGTATACGTCGGCGCGCAGGCGCTGCACCTGCGCCAACGCTTCAGCGCCGACCGCGCCGCCACCGCTGGCCAGGCGGCCGCCGATCAGCTGCACCGAGGTGCCTTCAAGCATGCTGGCGGCGGTGGCGATCTGCGGAGCATTGGTGATCACCGTCAGGCCGAGAGCGGTCGGCAGCTGCTGGGCGATCGCCAGGTTGGTCGACCCGGCGTCGAGCAGTACGACCTGGCCGGGCTGCAGCAGCGCGCAGACGCGGGCGGCCAGCTCGGCCTTGTCGCCGCGGTCGCGGGTCAGTCGCTCGCGTAGCGGGCGTTCCTTGGGGGGCGGCAGCACGGCGCCGCCGTAGACACGCTGGCACAGGCCTTGGGCGGCCAGCTCGCGCAGATCACGGCGGATCGAATCTTCGGAGACGGCATAGCGGCGCGCCAGTTCGGCGGCGACCACGCGGCCCTGCTGGCGCAGTTCCTCGAGGATCTGCAGGGTGCGCTGGGCGGGGAGGGGGCTGGGATCGGAGCTCATGCCGCAAGTCTGCACGTTCGTGCATTAACGTGCAACAACGTGCATTTGGCGGGCGTGGCCACAGATCGGCTGGACTGCCGGTGAACCCGACCGCGCCAGCGTCTATGGATCGCCTTCGCGGCCCGGCATCATGGCGGGGCACCTGGCATGGAATCCACGATGTCCCCCACCGTTCACCGCAAGCTGCGCATCGGCGCGGACCAGTACACCGGCCAGAAAGTGGTCGACCAGCAGTTCTACGAATGCGATTTCTCCGGCGCTGACCTCACCGCCACCGAGTTCATCAACTGCAGCTTCTACGACGCTGAAAACCGCGCCGGTTGCCGCTTCAATGGCGCCACATTGAAGGAAGCCAGCTTCCGTAGTTGCGACATCAGCATGTGCCACTTCAGTTTCATCAAGGCGCTGGGCCTGGAGATCAGTGAGTGCCGTGCGCAGGGCGCGGACTTCAGCAACGCCAGCTTCATGAACCAGATCACCACGCGCAGCTGGTTCTGCAGTGCCTTCATCAAGAAGTCGAACCTGCGCTACGCTAATTTCTCGCGGGTGACATTGGAAAAGTGCGAACTGTGGGAGAACCGCTGGGACGGCGCGAACGTGAGCGGTGCCAGTTTCGCCGGTTCGGATCTGTCCGGTGGCCAGTTCGAGGGGATCGACTGGAACAGTGCCAACTTCACCGACTGCAACCTGACCAACTCCGAGCTGGGCGAGCTGGACCTGCGCAGCACCAACCTGCGTGGTGCCACGCTGGACGTGCAGCAGGTGGCGCTGTTGATGCAGCGCATCGGCATCACGGTGGTGCCGTAGGCATCAACCGGCGTACGCCACCCAGCCCTTGAAGCTGAAGCCGGCATAGAACAGCTCCACGTTGTCGAAGCCGGCCTCCTGCAGTAGCGCAACCTCCTGCTCGGGCGACAGCAACGGCAATCGCTCGGCAATGGCGTCGATCGCGCGCTGCGCATCGGCGTGGGCAACCCCCGAGGCTTCGGCGAACGCCGCGTAGCGCTGCAACCAGCGCAGCTTGCCGGCCGGGTCCTGCGGCACGCTGTGGTGCGCTACAACCAGCGGCGCACCGGGTTGCAGGCGCCGGTGCAGTTCGCGCAGCGTGTGCAGGCGCTGCCCGGCATCGAGGAAGTGCAGGGTCAGCAGGCAGCTGGCACCGTCGAAGCGCGCATCGGGTGCATCGTCGATATAGCCTTCCAGCAGCTGCACGCGCGACATCAGCGGACCCAGTGTCTGCTCGGCCAGGGCCAGCATCGGCGCGGCCGGGTCGACCCCCAGCAGCTGCCAGCCCGGCTGCGCCTCGGCGAAGGCCTTCAGTTCCAACCCGCCACCGGCACCCAGCACCAGCACGCGGCCCTGAGCGGGAACACGTTCGGCCAGCAGCAGCCGGCTCATCTGCTGCAGGGCGAGGAAGCCGGGCACCTGGCGCAGCGGTGCTTCGGCATAGCGGGCCACCGCCTGCGGATCGGAGAACGTGGACATGCGCGGATTCCTGCAGCGGGGGACATACCACTGTAGCGCGGCGCGCAAGAGGCATTGCGCGCCGCTGCCGCACGTGCAGGACAGGGCTCAGGCCGCTGCGGCCTCAAGCACGTCTTCCAGCCGCACCTCGCCGAGGAATCCACCGCCGCTGGTTGCCGGCTGCTGCGCTTCGATGGCGTGGGCGAACTGCACGCCGGCGTCGTCCTGCAGGCGCTCGAACAGCTGCTGCACCCTTGGGAACTCGCGTCGATCGACCACCTGGTGATAGTCGTTCCAGCGCGCGATGCCTGCGAAGTAGGCGTCGGCAAAGCTGCGCTGTTCGCCCAGCAGCCACGGGCCCGTGCCGATCATCTGCTCCAGCGCTTGGTGGGCGTGGCGCACCTTGGTCGTGCCATAGGCACGCAGCGCCTCGCCTTCATCGCCTTCCGCATGCTCCAGTGCGTGCCAGAGCGGCGCGTAGGCACCGAAGAAACTGGTGTTGAGATAGGCCAGCCGATGGTTGAGGCGATCGAAGCCGGAGGTGCCCTGTGCGAAGCCCAGCCCCTGTGCGATGCCCTTCGCGGCCAGGTGGTTGAGGATGGCCAGGCTCTCGCTGAGCAGCTCGCCCTGTGTGGTTCGCAGGGTCGGGGTTTCGCCCAGTGGATTGAGGCGGCGGTAGTCTTCGCTCTGCACCTGGCCGGGCATCTCGATGCGGCACAGGTGATACGGCTGGCGCAGCCACTCCAGCGCGATGATGGAGCCGAACGAGCAGCCCGAGGGCACGCCGTAGAAGAGGATCGGGGTCATGGCAGGTTTCCGGTTCGAGCCGCGATGCGGCGGGTGAGGAAAGCGTGCCCGCGTGGACATTGCCCAGGAAGCCGTCCGAATGGCATCCTGAAGTCTACATATGTGGACGTTGCGCATGCTCAACCTCAACGATCTGGCCCTGTTCGTGACTGCGGTGGAGCAGGGCGGTTTCGCCGCAGGCGGGCGCCATCTGGGCCTGCCGCGCTCGACCCTGAGCAAGCGCGTGGCGCTGCTGGAAGAACAGCTCCAGGTGCGGCTGCTGCAACGCAGTTCGCGCCGCTTCGCATTGACCGAGGTCGGCCAGGACTTCTTCGAGCGCGCACGCGCAGCGTTGTCCGAGGTCGAGGCCGCCGAGGCCATCGTCCGCGACCGCCAGGCCGAACCCAGCGGCACCGTACGCATCAGCGCTTCGATTCCGGTGGTGCAGGGCGAGCTCGCCGCGTGCCTGCCTGCACTGGCCCGCCGCTATCCACGGCTGCGCATCGAAGTTGAAGTGAGTGATCGTTTCATCGATCTGGCTCAGGAGGGCATCGACATCGCTCTGCGCAGCCACTTCGGTCCGCTGCCGGATTCCGGGTTGGTGCAGCGAATGCTCGGCAGCGAGCGCATCGTGCTGGTGGCGTCCCCTGGCTATCTGGCAGCCGCGCCGGCAGTGGATACGCCCGAGCAGCTACGTGCGCATGCCGGCCTGCTGACCGCGCGCCATGCAACGCGCTGGACGCTGCACGGCCCCGACGCCCGCACCGTGCAGGTGGAGCCGAAGGTGGCGCTGGTCGGCAATGAATCGCAGCTGCTGATCGCGGCGGCCGAAGCGGGTCTTGGCATCACCGTGTTGCCACACAGCCTGTGTGCCGCAGCCCTTGCCGCCGGCCGCCTGCAGCAGGTGCTGCCGGCGTGGCATGCCGGCGAAGTGACCACCAGTGTGCTGCTGCCGCATCGTCGCGGCCAGTTGCCGGGCGTGCGCGTGGTGGTGGATGCGCTGGTCGCGCATTACCAGCTCAACGCAGCGCGCGCGCCAGTACCTGCCAGATCCTCGGGTCCTGGCACTGCGAAACGTTGAAACGTACATAGTCAGCCGCGCGCTGCGATTGGCTGAACGCGTTGCCCGGCGCCAGCACGATGCCGTCGCGCAGGCATTGCCGCGCCAGTGCAGCGGCGTCGCGGCCATCCGGCAGCTGGCACCACAGGAACAGGCCGGCCTCCGGCTGCAGCCACGGCGTGATGCTCAGCGTCTGCAGCTTGCGCAGCGTGTGCCGGCGCGCATCGGCCAGGCGCGAACGTACCGACTGCATATGGCGGCGGTAGCCACTGTCGGTCAGCGCGATGTGCATCAACTGCATCGCCAGATGGCCGCCGCCGAAGCTGGTGGCCAGCTTCAGGTCGGTCAACGCTTCGATCCAGTCGTGGCGCGCAGCGATGTAGCCACAGCGCGAAGCCGCCGACAGCGTCTTGGAGAAGCTGCCGACGTGGATCACCCGCGACAGTCCATCGAGCGCGGCCAGCCGCGGTGCAGGCTGCAGTTCGAAGTCGGCGAAGATGTCGTCCTCGACGATGATCAGTTCATTGCGTTCGGCCAGGCCCAGCAGGCGGTGCGCGGTGCTGGCGGAAAGCACCGCGCCGGTCGGGTTGTGCAGGCCCGAGTTGGTGATGTACAGCCGCGGCGTATGCGCCTGAACTGCCTGCGCGAACGCCTCCAGGTCCGGGCCGCTGTGCGTGTACGGCACGCCGATGGCCTGCACCTGGTGCGCCTTCAGCAACGCGTGGTAGTTGAAGTAGCTCGGGTCATCCACCAGCACGCAGTCGCCGGGTTTGAGCAGGAAACGGCAGAGCAGATCGACCGCGTGCGTACCGGATTCGGTCAGCAGGATCTGCTCCATCGGTGCATCAATGCCCAGCGCGGCGCTGCGTCGTTGCAGCAGCTGGCGCAGTGCGGGCAGCCCGAGCGGGCCGGCGTAGTCGACCAGCTGTAGGGCATCGGCACGCGCCAGCCGACGCAGGCCGCGGCGCACGCCATCGTGGTACAGCCAATCGCTGGGCATCCAGCCACAACCCGGCTTGAGGTGGCCCGCGGGCGTTTCCAGCGATTGCCGCGACACCCACAGCGGGTCCACGGCGCGATCCAGCCGGGGTTCCATTTCAGCCAGCGCCAGCGGTGCGGCCGGCCCACTGACGTAGAAGCCGGATCCTGCGCGCGCACTGATCAGGCCTTCGGCGGCCAGGCGCTCGTAGGCCTCGACCACGGTCGAGACCGACACCCCCATCGCCGCCGCCTGCGCACGTACCGAAGGCAGGCGCGAGCCGGGGCCATCCACCCGCGCACCGATGCGGGCGCGGACGGTCTGGATGACCGATTCAATGCGGGTGAGCGAACGTGGCATGGCGGAACCGTAGTGGAAGTGTGGGCAGTACAGTTACTTGTGACTGTACTGGATTGTAGCTGGGGTCGTTCCGCGCTGGATGCTTCCATACAGGTCCAGCCGGGCATCGTCCGGCATCTTCAGGAGTACAGGCGTGGAACGGTCGGCGAGTGGTTGGATCAATGGCTTCATCGGTGTAGTGATCTTCGCGGGCTCCCTGCCGGCCACCCGCTTGGCGGTGCTGCAGCTTGACGCCGGATTCGTCACTGCTGCACGCGCGACCATTGCCGCTGTGCTCGGCCTTGGCCTGCTCCTTCTGCTGCGCCAGCCGTGGCCGCGGCGCAATGACCTGCCAGGCCTGGCGGTGGTCAGTCTGGGGGTGGTGGTCGGCTTTCCGCTGTTGACCGCGCTCGCGCTGCGGCATGCGTCATCGGCACACACCATCGTGTTCCTCGGCCTGCTGCCACTGAGCACTGCGGTGTTCGGCGTGCTGCGCGGCGGCGATCGACCGCGCCCGGCGTTCTGGTTGTTCTCGCTGCTGGGCAGTGCCTGCGTGGTCGGCTATGCGGTGCGCAACGGCATCGAGGCCTCGCTGCAGGCTGACCTGCTGATGCTGGCGGCGATCGTGGTGTGTGGGCTGGGCTATGCCGAGGGTGGTCGACTTGCCCGCCACCTTGGCGGTTGGCAGGTGATCAGCTGGGCGCTGCTGCTGGCGTTGCCGGTGATGCTGCCGCTGACAGTGCTGATGCGCCCGGCCTCGTTCACCGCGGTCGGTGCGTCGGCGTGGTGGGCGCTGGGCTACGTGGCGGTGTTCAGCATGCTGATCGGCTTCCTGTTCTGGTACCGCGGTCTGGCCCAGGGCGGCATCGCCGCTGTTGGCCAGCTGCAGTTGCTGCAGCCGTTCTTCGGCCTGGCCTTGGCCGCGCTGCTGCTGCACGAATCGGTCAGCCTCAGCATGGTGCTGGTGACCGTGGTCGCGGTGATCTGCGTGGCAGGCGCCCGCCGCTTCAGCCGCTGAGCGAAAAAAGGGGACGGAGGGGATTAAGTCGTAATCGGCCCTACTGTGCCTGAAACGACTTAATCCCCTCCGTCCCCTTTTCCGGGTGGCCGCGGAACAGATGCGCAACGGCATAGTCGATGAACACCCGAAGGCGTGCACTGGGATGGCGCCCACCGGGCCATAGCAACGAGAACTGCCCCTGGTGCGTGGGCAGTGCTGGCAGTACCCGCTGCAGGCGGCCATCGGCCAGCGCGTCGGCTGCGAGGAAGTCAGGCATCCAGGCCAGGCCCATGCAACCGATCGCAGCGGCCAGCACGGCCTCCATGTTGTTGCAGGTCATCGCGGTGGGAAGGCGCGCTCCAGCATCGCCTTCGATGCCCGGCAGCTGCCACGGGTGCAGCTTTCCGGTGGTGGGGTAACGGAAGCGCAGCGCGGTATGCAGGCGCAGCTCGCTCACATTACCGGGCGTGCCATGGGCCTGCAGATAGCCCGGCGCCGCACAGAGGATGAAACGGAAGCCGCCCAGCCGCCGTGCGGTCAGGCTGGAATCGGCCAGTTCACCGCTGCGTATCACCGCGTCGAGGCCTTCGCTGACCACGTCGACGATGCGATCGTTGAAGTCCAGTTCCAGCTGCACCTGCGGGTAGCGTTGCTGGAAGCCAGGCAGCACCGGCAGCAGGAAGCGGTAGCCGATGGTGGGCAGGCCGATGCGCAGCAGCCCGCTGGGGGCGTGCTGTCGCTGCGCCAGGTCCGCCTGCGCTTCGGAAAGTTCATCCAGTGCCCGCCGGCAGCGCTGCAGCAGCAGTTCGCCTTCGTCGGTGAGGTGCACGCGGCGGGTGGTGCGCTGGAACAAGCGGGTGCCGAGTTCCTGTTCAAGGCGGGCGATGCGCTTGCCCACGGCCGACGCGGACAGGCCTAGGACGCGAGCGGCGCCGACGATGCTGCCTGCTTCGGCGGTACGGACGAAGGCCAGCAGGGCAGAGATGGAATCCATGCGGGGCATGATTACGGAACATCAGGCCGCAATCAACGTCCATCGAGCCTGTTTTTCTGGAATAGCGGCCTGTCCATCATCAATGCCCCTGATGGATGGAGGCCCACATGGCCCCGGTTTCGATGCTCTCCGTACCTTCCCACACGCAGCAGCGGTGGGCCCTGCTTGCCGTCTGCCTGGCTGCACTGGCGCTGCCCTTGTCCTTCTCGGCCGGTGCCGTCGCGGTGCCGGCGCTGGCCCGTTCCGCGGCGTCGTCGCCGACTGCGCTGGCCTGGGTGACCAACGCCTTCATGCTCACCTTCGGAAGCCTGTTGCTCGCTGCCGGTGGCCTGGCCGATCGTTATGGTCGGCGGCGGCTGTTCCTGCTGGGTACGGCGGGCTTCAGCATCGCCACTGCCGTCGTCTGCCTTGCGCCCACGCTGCTGTGGCTGGATCTGGCGCGCGGGCTGCAGGGCGTTGCCGCTGCAGCGGCGCTGGCGTCCGGCACCGCTGCGCTGGCGCATGCCTGGCAGGGCCCGGTGCGTGCCCGTGTGTTCGCGCTGCTGGGCACCACATTCGGTGCGGGGCTGGCGCTGGGGCCGCTGCTCGCGGGTCTGCTGCTGCAGGCGTTGGGATGGCGCAGTGTGTTCGCCGCAGGCGGTGTACTGACGCTGGCGGCCTTCGCAGTGGGCGCGCGCGTGTTGCCCGAAAGCCATGGTGAACGCGGGCGGCTGGATGTCGGCGGCATGCTGGGCTTCAGCCTGATGCTGGCGGCGTTGACCCTGGCCCTGCTGTGGCTGGGTGAGTTCGGCCTGCATGCCGTGCGCGTGCAGCTGGCGCTATTGGCGACGCTGATGCTGGGCGGGGTATTCGTCTGCATCGAACGGCTGCACCGCTCACCGTTGCTGGACCTCTCGCTGTTCTCGCAACCGGCGTTCCTCGGTGTCCAGCTGCTGCCGGTCGCAACCTGCTTCGGCTACGTGGTGCTGCTGGTGGTGCTGCCTCTGCAGCTGCTGGGCGTGCATGCACAGAGCGCGACATTGGTCGGGCTGCAGATGCTGGCCTTGTCCGCGCCGATGCTGGTGCTGCCGATGCTGGCCGCGCGCTGGGCGGAACGCGTTGGAAGTACGCGGCTGTGTACGCTGGGCCTGCTGGTCTGTGCCTCTGGGTTGTACCTTTTATCGCGCCACGCATCGCATCCGTCGCCGTCGCAGTGGGTGCCGTTGCTGATGCTGATCGGCGCTGGAACGGCCTTGCCGTGGGGCTTGATGGATGGGCTGTCGGTCAGCGTGGTGCCGGTGCAGCGTGCGGGCATGGCCGCCGGCATCTTCGGAACCGTGCGGGTGGCCGGTGAAGGCATCGCATTGGCCGCAGTCACGGCCTTGCTTGCGCTGCTGATCGGCTACCAGCTGCAGGGAGCATCGCCTGCATCGCTGGCGCGTGCCGGTGCCTATCTGGCCACGGGGGCGCAGGCACAGGCGCAGGCACTGCTTCCGGCGATGAGCGGCGCACAGCTGCAGCAGGCCAGTGCCGAGGCGCTGGCGATACTGCTGCGTGTCCTGGCGCTGCTGACTGCCGCATGCGCTGTGCTGTTGCACCTGCTGCTGCGGCGGCCAGCGTTGGCCGTGATCAGAACCGATAGCTGATGGTGCCGGTCACCACGCGCGGGTAGCCGGCGAAGCAGTCGCCAAAGGTGCGGCACGGCGCGTAGTAGCGCTTGCCGGTGAGGTTGGTGATGTTCAATGCCATCGTCCAGTCGGTCACCTGCACTTCCAGCAATGCATCGGCCAGCGTGTAGCTGGGCGCGACGATGCGCCCGCCATTGCCCAGCGACACCGTATTGCCGACATGGCGCACGCCCAGGCCCAGGCGCAGGCGTGCGGCATCATCCAGCTGGAAGCCCTTCGACACCCAGGCCGAGGCCAGGTCCTGCGGGGTGTCGTTCAGGCGCTGGCCCACTTCGAGTGCGAAGTTGCTGCGGCTGACCTCGGCCTCGTTGCGCGCAACGGCAGCGGTGACCGTCAGGTCGTTGGCGAACTGGAACTGCCCTTCCAGCTCCACGCCCTTGGAGCGGATCTGGCCGGTCTGCACCACGTTCAATACGTTGTCCGGGTCGTTGGTCTGCCGATTGGTTTCGGTGATGCGGTACGCCGCCAGCGTCAGCAGCAGGTTGCGCGCCGGTTGCCACTTGATGCCGGCCTCGGACTGGCGGCCGCGCATCGGCTTGAAGGCGCTGCCGAACAGGTCCTGGCCGGATACCGGCAGGAACGATTCGCTGTAGCTCAGGTAGGGCGAAACGCCCGCACCCAGTTCGCCGATCAGCCCGGCGCGGTAGGTGGTGGCATTGTCGGTCTGGCTGGGCTGGCCTTCGGTCTTCGAGCGTGCATGGTCGCGGCGCGCGCCCAGCACCAGCGAGATGCGGTTGGCCCAGCGGATCTGGTCCTGCACATAGACACCCAGCTGGGAGGAGGTCTGGTCCGGCTGACGATCCCAGCCACGCACGATCGGTGCGACCGATACGGGGGTGTAGATGTCGATCGGCGTGCCGGTGGCGTCCAGCCGCTGCAGCTGCTCCTTGTATCGGCTGTAGTCCACGCCGGCCAGCAGCAGATGCTGGAAGGCACCGGTGGCGAAGTCGAACTGCAGCGCATTGTCGGCGCTGAAGATCTGCACGTCGGGGCGGGTGCCATAGGCCGTGCGGTTGACCACGCGCCGATCGGCGTCGATGAAGGGATCGGCCGGATTGCTGTAGCTGTCCACGTACATCTGCTGCAGGGTGGTCCTGCCATCGATGTAACGCACTGCCGAGCGCAGGCTGAGCGTGTCGTTGAAGCTGTGGTCGAACAGCGCGGTCAGGCTGTAGACGCGCGAGTCGATGCGGTCGAAACCGGGATCGCCGATGAAGGTGGACGGGTCGAGGCGGCGTCCGGGCGGTGCAAGCAGGGTCGCGGCCAGCGGCAGGAACTGCTGGCTGGAGCCGGTCTTGTCATGCTGATAGCTGGCCAGCAGGGTCAAGGTGCTGCGTTCACCGCGCCAGCTGATCGACGGTGCCAGATAGACGCGGTCATCCTTCAATACATCGGTCTGCATGTTCGATTCACGCAGCAGCCCGACGAAGCGGCCGGCAAGCGTACCGGCATCGTTCAATGCGCCGCCGATGTCACCCTGCAGCTGCCTGCGGTCGAAACTGCCGAGCTGCACGCCGACCTCGCCGTTGAGGGCGCCGAAGGTCGGGCGCTTGCTCATTGCATTGATGATGCCGCCGGTGGCGCCGGCACCGTACAGCACCGAAGAAGGGCCGCGCAGCACTTCCACCCGCTCCAGGCCATAGATTTCCGGGCGGGCGAGGGGGCTGAAACCGTAGCTGCGGCGCAGGCCATCCTGGTACTGCACCGGGTCCAGGCCGCGCACCGAGGTCGCATCGTTGCGGGTATCCAGGCCCCAGGCATCGGCGGTGACGCCAGCGCTGTAGCGCAGCACTTCCTGCAGGTTGTGCGCGCCGCGATCGGTGAACAGCTGCTGGGTGACCACGCTGATCGCCTGCGGCGTCTCGGTCAGGGCGGTGTCGGTCTTGGTCGCGGTGCTGGCCCGCTCGGCCATCACCGTTACCTTGTCCAGGGTGCGCGCCGCCGGGGTGTCCTGGGCCTGGGCGATGGCCGAGGCCAGCAGGGTGGGCAGGGCGAGCGTGTACAGCAGCGGACGCGACGGCAGAGCGGGCATCGGGAGTGATCCGGGAAGGGCGGTGACGGCGGATTATCCGGATGCCCGCCCTCAAATACAAATGATTCCCAAGTGCGATTGGGGCGCCCTGGCCCGGCGTCAGGGCAGGCCGTCCGTTGCGCCGCGGATGCTCATCCAGGCGCCGCCACCGGGGGCGCTGCCGGCGCGGACACGGAAGCCGTGCAGGCCGGCAATGGCGGCCACGATCGACAGGCCCAGGCCGAATCCAGGCCCCTGGCCGGCGCTGCTGCTGCCACGGAAGAAGCGCTGGTAGATCAGCGTGCGGTCCTGTGGCGGAATGCCCGGCCCGTTGTCGATCACATCGATCCTCGGGGCGCCGTGATCATCGACCGCACGCAGCAGGATGCGGCCGTGTGCAGGGGTGAACTGCAGGGCATTGGACAGCAGGTTGGCCAGCGCTTCGAACAGCAGCTCGCGGTCGCCACGCAGCGGGCCCACCTTCGGGTCCACCTGCAGCTCCAGCAACTGCTGCTTCTCTTCGGCCAGCGGCAGGTAGAACTGGTGCAGTTCCTGCAGCAGCTCGGTGACGTCGACCGCGTCGAAGGCTGAACGTCGCTGGTGGCTCTCCAGTTCCGACACCCGCAGCAGCGCGGCGAAGCGCGCCATCAGCATGTCAGTCTCGGCCAGCGCCTTGTCCAGTGGATCGGCATGCGGGTCCCGTTCGTCCAGGCCCACGCGCATGCGGTACAGATGCGCGCGCAGGCGGGTCAGGGGCGTGCGCAGATCGTGGGCGATGCTGTCGCACACGCCTTTGACCTCGGTCATCAGCTGTTCGATGCGTTCCAGCATGGCATTGACGATGCTCGACAGCCGATCGATCTCGTCGCGACGGCTGGAGACCGGCAGGCGCTGGCCGAGGTCGCCGGCAACAATGCGGTTGGTGGCCGCTTCGATCTGCTGGATCCGTTTCAACGGGCGCCGGCGCAGCAGATGCCAGCCCACCAGGCCGGGAATGACGGTCAGCGACACGCCCCACAGCAGTGCATCAAGGATGATGCTGTTGACCGCCATGAGCTTGCCGTTCTGGCGCACGAATACCAGCGTGCGGCCATCGCGGGTCACCACGCCGAGCGCACTGCCGCCGTTGTCGTGGCGGCCATCGGCCAGCGTCCAACCGTCCACCGCATGCGAGTTGCCATCCAGCGGCAGTCCCTCGGGGATCGCTGTCAGCGGACCCGCCATCGGCATGCCGGCTTTGTCGAACAACCCATAGGTATAGACCTGGTGCAGATCGAAGCGCTGGCTGTCGCGCAATGCTTCATCCAGTGCCGGGCCGTCGAAGCTCATGAACAGGTGCGCGCGCTGCTGCAGGCCTGATTCGGTCAGGTCACTGAGGTAATCCGAGATGCGCCAGTACATCACGCCCAGCAGCAGGCTCGACCACGCCACGAACAGGATGCAGTACAGGCCCAGCAGTCTGCTGCTGGAAGAGCGCCAGTGGTCAGGATTGCGCGTCGAAGACATAGCCGGTTCCACGGACGGTCATGATCGGCTGCGGTCGGCCGGGTTGTTCGATGCGTTTGCGCACGCGACCGATATGCACGTCGATCAGGTTGGTGCCCGGATCGAAGTGGTAGCCCCAGACTTCCTGGAACAGCATGCTGCGGGTGACCACCTGGCCGGCGTTGCGGACCAGGAATTCGAGCAGCTTGAACTCGGTCGGCAACAGCGCGATTTCATGCCCGCCGCGTCGCGCCGAACGGGTCATCAGGTCCAGTTCCAGGTCGCCGGCACGCAGCACGTTGTCGATGGCGCCAGTCGGGCCCTGGCGCCGGATCAGCACTTCCACGCGTGCGGCCATCTCATCGGAGGCGAAGGGCTTGGTCAGGTAGTCGTCGCCACCGGCGCGCAGGCCACGCACGCGTTCATCCACGTCCGACAGTGCGCTGATCATCAGCACCGGCGTGGTGATGCCTTCGCGGCGCAAGGTGGTGACCAGGGCCAGCCCGTCGATGCCGGGCAGCATGCGGTCCAGGGTGATCACCGCGTAGTCGCCTGCACGTGCCAGCGCCAGGCCGTTGCTGCCGTCGCTGGCCAGGTCCACGTCGAAGCCGTGGCTGCGCAGTTCGGTGGCGATCTCCTCGGCGGTGACAAGATCGTCCTCGATGGTGAGTACGCGCGGCATGGGCCAGTGTGCAGAGTGGGACAGGGGCATCCTCGCAATCGTGGGCAGCGACTGCAAATGAAAAATGTTTCATGCGCCATTTAGCAGGATCGTGCCGCCACGTCTTCTATATTCGGCGCCGAACGCTCCCCCACGCGTGGAACCTGCAGCCGATGATCCTTCCGAACCCCTCCCGTCCGTACCGTGCCTGGCGGCTGCCGCGAACCGCGGGCCTGCCGCTGCTGGCGCTCGCCCTGGCCGGCCTGCTCAGCGCCTGCGGCAAGGACGCGCCCAAGCCCGGCGCGACGACGCCTGAGGTGACGGTGCTGACCCTGCGCAGCCAGCCGCTGGCACTGCAGCAGGAACTGCCTGGGCGCAGCGTTGCCTCGCAGGAATCGGATGTGCGTCCGCAGGTGGATGGCGTGCTGGTGAAGCGGTTGTTCGAGCAGGGCCAGCGGGTGAAGGCCGGGCAGCCACTGTTCCAGATCGAGCCCGCGCTGTACCAGGCTGCGCTGAACGAGGCGCAGGCCAACCTGAAGACCGCCGAGGCCGCTGCGGTGACCGCGCGCCTGCGGGCGCAGCGCATGCAGGCGTTGGGCAAGGACCAGCTGGCCGCGCGCCAGGACGTGGACGATGCGATCGCCAGCGACCAGCAGGCTGCCGCCGCGGCGCAGGCCGCACAGGCCGCGCGTGACACGGCCAGCACACGGCTGGGGTTCGCCACGGTGACCTCGCCGATTGCCGGGCGCATCGGCCGCGCGCTGTTCACGCCGGGGGCGCTGGTCACCTCGGGCCAGGCCGATCCACTGGCACGGGTGCAGCAGATGGACCCGATGAACGTGGACATCACCCAGTCCAGCAATGAGTACCTGGCACTGCGCCGCGCCATCGCCGACGGTGGCGTGCAGGCCGATACAGCACCGGTGCGGCTGCGCCTGTCCGATGGCACCGACTACCCGCTGCCCGGCACGCTGGAATTCGCCGACGTGGACGTGCAGCAGGAGACCGGCAGCATCACCCTGCGGGCGCGTTTCCCCAACCCGGATGGGCAGCTGCTGCCAGGCATGTACGTGCGCGCGCTGGTGGGGCAGGGAACCCGCCAGCAGGCGCTGCTGGTGCCACAGGCGGCGGTCGACCGCAGCCCCAAGGGCGAGGCACAGGCGTGGCTGGTGGACAAGGACGGCAAGGCCCGGCTGCGCCTGTTCCGCACCGCGCGTGCGGTGGGCGACCAGTGGCTGGTCCTTGATGGCCTGGCCGCCGGCGAGCAGGTGGTGGTGGCCGGCGCGCAGGGCCTGGCCGATGGCATGACGGTGCGGGTGAAGCCGGCACCGGCACCGGCCGGGAAGGACTGAGCAGATGCTGCCGCGCTTCTTCATCCATCGCCCGGTATTCGCCTGGGTCCTGGCGATCTGCATCATGGCCTTCGGCACCATCGCGGTGACCCAGCTGCCGGTGGAGCAGTACCCGGACATCGCGCCGCCGCAGGTCAACATCACCGCCAACTACACCGGTGCCTCGGCGCAGACGGTGGAAGACAGCGTCACCCAGGTGATCGAGCAGCAGATCAAGGGCATCGACCACCTGCTGTATTTCTCGTCCACCAGTTCCTCGTCCGGGCAGGCGCGCATCACGGTCACCTTCGACCAGAGCGCCAACCCGGATATCGCCCAGGTGCAGGTGCAGAACAGCGTCAACCAGGCCATCAACCGGCTGCCGCAGGAAGTGCAGCAGCAGGGCGTGACGGTCGCCAAGTCGCAGGGCGATTCGCTGATGGTGGTCTCGCTGTACGACACCAGCCGGCGCATGGAACGTGTGGATGTTTCCGATTTCCTGGTCAGCAACGTGCAGGACCCGATCAGCCGTATTCCCGGCGTTGGCGAGATCAACGTGTTCGGCTCGGCTTACGCAATGCGCGTGTGGCTGGACCCGCACAAGCTGCGCGCCTATGACCTGATGCCGTCGGACGTGCGCGCTGCGATCCAGGCGCAGAACACCCAGGTGACGGCGGGTGAGCTGGGCGCGATGCCGTCCAGCCCGACGCAGAGCCTCAACGCCACGGTCACCGCGCAGTCGCGCCTGCAGACCCCCGAGCAGTTCCGCGCGATCATCCTGCGTACCCTGCCCAATGGCGCGGCGGTGTTGCTGGGCGACGTCGCGCGGGTCGAGATTGGCGCGGAGAACTACCAGACCAGCAGCTATCTCAACGGTTATCCGGCGGCCGGCTTCTCGGTCACCCTGGCCTCCGGCGCCAACGCATTGGCCACCGCCGACGCGGTCCGCGCGGAGATCGAACGGCTGCGACCGACTTTCCCGCCGGGGTTGCAGGTGGCCTATCCGCGTGACAGCACGCCGTTCGTGCGGGTCTCGATCGAGGGGGTCATCCATACCCTCATCGAAGCCATCGTTCTGGTCGTGGTGGTGATGTTCCTGTTCCTGCAGAACCTGCGCGCCACGCTGATTCCGGCGATCACGGTGCCTGTGGTGCTGCTGGGCACCTTCGGCGTGCTGGCCGTTGCCGGATTCACCATCAACACACTGACCCTGTTCGCGATGGTGCTGGCGATCGGCCTGCTGGTCGACGATGCGATCGTGGTGGTGGAGAACGTGGAGCGCATCATCCACGACGAGCATATGCCGCCGCGCGAAGCGACCGAAAAATCGATGGGCGAGATCACCGGCGCGTTGATCGGCATCACCGTGGTGCTGGGCGCGGTGTTCCTGCCGATGGCGCTGTTCGGTGGTTCCACCGGCATCATCTACCGGCAGTTCTCGATCACGATTGCATCAGCCATGGCATTGTCAGCGCTGGTGGCGCTGACGCTGACCCCGGCGCTGTGCGCGACCCTGCTCAAGCCGTCTTCGGCGCAGAAACCGCAGGGCCGCTTCTTCCGGGCGTTCAACCGGGGCGTCGAGCGCAGCCAGTTGGCCTACCAGGGCAGACTCGGCGGCGTCGTCTCCCGGCCGCGGCGTTGGATGGCGTTCTACCTGCTGCTGGTGGTCGCCATGGTCGCGCTGTACGCGCGCATGCCCACCGGCTTCCTGCCGGTGGAAGACCAGGGCCAGGTCACCTTCCAGTTCTCCACGCCGGAAGGCACGCCGATGGCGCGTACCGAAGCATTGGGCGAGCAGATCAGCCGCTACTTCATGGAGCACGAGAAGCAGAACCTGGATGTGGTGTTCGTGGTGGTCGGCCGCAACAATGCCGGCACCGGCCAGAACGCCGGGCAGGGCTTCCTCGCCCTGAAGCCCTGGGATGAGCGCACGGGCGACAACACCGCCGCGGCGATCATCACGCGTGCCAATGCCTACTTCCGCCGCTTGCCGGATGCCAAGGTCAATGTACTGGCACCGCCGGCGGTGCGTGGACTGGGCCAGTCCAGTGGTTTCGAACTGTGGCTGCAGGACACCAGTGCGGCCGGGCGCGTGGCCCTGCAGGCGGCGCAGGAACAGGTGGTGCGCACGGCCGGCGAAGACGACGGGCTCACCTCGGTGCGCCTGAACGGTCTGGGCGACAAGGCCGAGCTGCGGCTGGACATCGACCATGCCCAGGCCAGCGCACTGGGCCTGGCCCAGGCCGACATCAATTCAACGTTGTCCGCGGCCTGGGGCGGCAGCTACATCAACGATTTCCTCGACCGTGGCCGGGTCAAGCGGGTCTACATGCAGGGCGACCAGCCCTACCGCAGCGTGCCCGACGACATCGGCCAGTGGTATGTGCGCGGTGGCAACGGCCAGATGGCGTCGTTCGCCAGTTTCGCCAGCAGCCACTGGGCACGCGGGCCGCAGCTGCAGCAGCGCTTCAATGGCCTGCCGGCGATGCAGATCCAGGGCAGCGCCGCCGAAGGCCGCAGCTCGGGCGAGGCGATGCAGCGCATGCAGGCGCTGGTTGCCGATCAACCCGGGTTCGACCTGCAGTGGAGTGGCCTGTCCTACCAGGAACAACTGGCCAGCAACCAGACGTTGTGGCTGTACATCGCCTCCATTGCCTTCATCTTCCTGTGCCTGGCAGCGCTCTATGAGAGCTGGACGGTGCCGGTGGCAGTGGTGCTGGTGATCCCATTGGGCGTGATTGGTACGGTGCTGGCGACTACCGCGGCCGGGTTCGTCAACGACATCTACTTCCAGGTGGGTCTGCTGACGACCATCGGCCTGTCGGCCAAGAACGCGATCCTGATCGTGGAGTTTGCCGAGGCCCGCTATCGTGCCGGCAGTTCAGCGGTGGAAGCGGCCCTGCAGGGCGCACGCCTGCGCCTGCGCCCGATCGTGATGACGTCGTTGGCTTTCGTGGCCGGTGTGATCCCGTTGGCGTTGGCCACCGGCGCGGGCGCAGTCAGCCGCCGTGAAATCGGCATGAGCGTGATCGGCGGCATGGTCTCCGGCACGGTGCTGGCAGTGGTGCTGGTGCCGTTGTTCTTCGTGCTGGTGCGCCGCCTGGGCCGGTCACGGCCGCAGGACTGAGGGGGGCGCGGCTGTCATCTGGCTGCCGCAGCGCCCTCACCCGTTCTTTGCCCAGGTGCCGCTAGCGTAGGTCGTCCCCGTCCCCCACGGAGACCTGCCATGTGGCTGCTCGATCATCTCTGGCCCGGCCGCAGACCTGTTCCTTCCCCGGTCGCCACCGAACCGCAGGCGACGCCCCGCCGGCCCTGGCTGAAGCGCCCGGTGCGGGCAGGCCGCAGCGGCATGGCCCCCTGGCAGAAGGTTGCCGCACCGCCACGGCGCACGCGCCACTAACCGGTGCGGTCTGCGGGATGGTTGACCCCATCATTGACCGGGATCACACCCAGCGCGAACGGGTCGATGCCTTCCAGGCAGGCCACGTTGTAGCCGTACTGTTCCGGGTTGGAGCGGCGCCGGTGATGGGTGTAGATGCCGCACACGCCACAGAAATAGTGCTCGGCCACATGGGTGTTGAACTGGTACAGCTGCAGGTGGTTCTGCCCGCGCACCACCTGCAGGCCCGCGCGGCTGACGCTGGCGGCAATGGCCCCCCGGCGCCGGCACATCGAGCAGTCGCAGCGGCGGGGTTCGACAATACCGTCCGGCAGGTCCAGCAGCAGTTCGACCGTGCCGCAGTGGCAGGTGGCTCGGTGCCGGGGTTGGACCGGAACGCCGGCCACGGAAGTGATGCCCATCGTTGCTCCTGTGAAGTGAACCTGGCCGCAGAGGCCGCCGCCGACGGTGCGCCGCCCAGCCTGAACGGTCCGTAGATGCCACGGTGAACCCGCTTGTGGCTAACTATGCGGCTTCAAGACCGCGACAGGATGCCAGTGAACGCCGCAGGACGTTGGATGACAGGGAGTGCCATGGCGCTGGCGGCGCTGTGGGTGAGCGGGCTGCTGGCCTACCAGCTGCCGGGGCCGGGTTGGCTGGCCACCGGCGTGGCCGTGCTGTGGCTGCTGGTGGCGCTGTGGGCGTCCTGGCGGGTCGCGCGGGGACGTGCCTCGCGCCGCCTCGGCACGGCCTTCGGTGCGGCGCTGGCGCTGGCCGGCCTGTGGTGGCTGCTGCTGACCCCGCGCCAGGACCGCGTGTGGGCCGATGACGTGGCCCAGCGCCTGCACGTGGTGTCCTTCGACGGGCGCCACGTGGTGCTGGACAACGTGCGCGACTTCAGCTGGCGCAGCGAAACCGACTACGACGCGCACTGGGTGCGCCGCGAATACGACCTGGACCAGCTGCGCTCGGCCGACCTGGTGCTGTCGTACTGGATGGGCCCAGCGATCGCCCACACCCTGATCTCGTTCGGTTTCGAGGATGGTCGCCACGTGGTGTTCTCGCTGGAGATCCGCAAGGAGCGCGGTGAGTCGTTCTCCGCGCTGGGCGGCTTTTTCCGCAAGTTCGAGATGACCCTGGTGGCTTCGGAGGAGACCGACATCATCCGCACCCGCACCAACGCGCGTGGCGAAGATGTCTACCTGTACCGCCTGCATGGCATGGACCGCGCGCAGCTGAAGGAACTGTTCGCCGCGTACATCGAACAGGCGCGTGAACTGGATGCCAAGCCGGGCTTCTACAACACGCTGACCAGCAACTGCACGACCATCGTCTTCGACCTGGCCCGCCACATCGCACCGCGCCTGCCGTTGGACTATCGGCTGCTGCTGTCCGGTTACCTGGCCGAGTACGCGCAGGAGGTCGGTGCACTCACGCCGGGCGTGCCGTACGCCGAGCTGCACGACAAGGGCCGCATCACCCAGCGCGCATTGGACCTGGGTGATGGCGAGCATTTCTCCACCGTGATCCGCCAGGGCGTGCCCGGCACCGAGCAGGACCCGCAGTAATGACCCAACTCTTTCTGACCCGCTGGCAGCGCCTGCTGCCGGTGTTGTTCGCCGCCTTCCTGCTGCTGGGCAGCAGCGGCTGCGCGATGGTCACCGTCAAGCAGGTCAAATCCAGTGATTCACTGGTCAACAAGCGCGCGGATGTGCTCAACACTGGCAAGCTCAGCCCTGCCGCGCGTGAAACGCTCAGCGCAGCGGGCCTGGACGAATCGCAGTGCGAGAAGGACTTCCTGGTCTGCCGCAGCACGTTGCTGATGACCGACGACCTCAATGTCGAGCAGCGGCTGTCGGCGCTGTCCGAGCTGTGGGTGAAGGCTGCATTGGCGATGACGCCGAAGAAGACCGCCGCAGGCGACCCGCCGATGAGCGATGCGGCATTGGATGCCTGGCTGGAAGCCGCGCGCTATGCCTATGCCTACCTGTTCTACAGTGGCCGCTCACCGTCCGACCGGGCCTTCGAGGACCGGCAGACGCAGGTGCGCGACTACTACAACTACGCGGCCGAGAAGGCGGCGGTGGTGTTGTTCGTGCGCGCACGTGCCGCTGCGCTGGCCGGCGAGGACTACACGAAGCCGCTCACGGTCGGTAGCTGGTCGCTGGCCTCCAACTACCAGCAGCTGGGTCTGAAGAGCATTCCGGCGCAGCTGGTGCCAGCGGGAACGGTCAGCTTCGTTGGCCTGCGCAGCACCTATCGCCGCGATGGTTTCGGTGCCGAGCTGGTGATGGTGATGGACCCGCCGAAACTGGTCGCGCCAGTGATCGCGCCCGACGGCCCGAAGGCTGAAACCGCGCAGGACGACGAGGACGACGAGCGTCGTGGCCGCCGCCACCGCCATGACGATTCGGTGCCCGAGTTCAGTGAGATGTCCTCGATCAACGTCACCGCACTGCTGCGGTTCGAGGGCAGCAGCCTGGAAGACGTGATGCGCACGCGCCGGGTCGAGCTGGATGCCTATTCGCCGGAAGCGACCGAGCGCATCACTCTGCACGGTGAGCAGGTACCGCTGGCCGGCAACTTCACTGCCGCCTACGGCCTGTGGCTGGCGCAGAGTGGCTTCGCCCGGCAGTCGCTGCGCACCCTGTTCGGCATGAGCGAGGGCATCGGCGAGCCGCACATCTACCTGATGCAGCCGTGGGACCCGAACCGCCGCATCATCTTCATGCTGCACGGCCTGGCCAGCAGCCCGGAAGCGTGGGTGAACCTGGCCAACGAGATCATGGGTGACCCCGAGCTGCGCCAGCAGTTCCAGGTGTGGCAGGTCTATTACCCGACCAATGCGCCGATCGCGCTGAACCGCTACGAGATCGCCAATGCATTCAACGACACGCTGAAGCATTTCGATCCCAACGGCAGCACGCGTGCGTCGAAGGACATGGTCTACATCGGTCACAGCATGGGCGGCGTGCTGGCGCGCCTGCTGGTGAGCGATTCCGGCGATGTACTGTGGAACGACCTGCTGGCCAACTACGACCTGAAGGGGGAACGGCTGAAGCGGGTGCAGAACAAGCTGGGTCCGCTGCTGCATTTCAAGGCACAGCCGAACGTGGAGCGTGCGATCTTCATCGCCGCGCCGCACCAGGGCACCGACATTGCCGGCAACAAGGTCGGTCGCCTGATTGGTCGCCTGGTACGCCTGCCGCTGACAATCCTCGGCAAGTTCGAGGACGTGTTCATGGCGCTGGCGCAGGCCGAGCAGCAGGTCGATGGCACCGCCAAGCCGAAGATCCCGAACAGCATCGACAACCTCAAGGCCAGCGATCCGTTCGTGAAGGCCGCCGCACAGCTGCCGATTGAGGCGGGCCTGAAGTACCACTCGATCATCGCCCAGCGCAAGCCGGAGCTGCCGGTGGAAAAATCCGATGATGGGCTGGTGCCGTACTGGAGCGCACATCTGCCGGGCGCGCTGTCGGAGAAGGTGATCATCTCCGGCCACAGCGTGCAGGAAACCCCGCAGGCGGTGCTGGAGGTGAGGCGCATCCTGCACCGGGATATCGATGACATGGGGACCGGCAGCCGGTAGTGCCGGCCGCTGGCCGGCAATCCCGCAATGCGGCGGTGCTACACCCGTCGTGCGATCACCGTGGCCAGCAGCGCCAGGCCGAAGGTGATCGCCAGGCACAGCACGTAGCCGGTGTGGGGTGCGCTTTGCACGAACAGCGCGAACAGTGCACCGGAAACCGCCAGTGCGGTGGTCACCGACAGCGCCTCGCTCAGCTGCAGTGCCGAGGTGTTGGCACCCTGCTCGTGCGGTGCGGACAACGACAGCGTCAGCACCGACAGGCTGGCGTAGATCATGCCCATGCCAAAGCCGGTCATGGCCCAGCCGACCAGGGCCACCGGCAGCGGCACTGCGTTGAACAGCACGGCCAGTGTGGCGGCGATACCGATCGTCATCAGCGGTGTGCCAACGCGCAGCAGCTGCTGGCGTGACCAGCCGCGCTGCTGGTGGCCCTGCAGCCATGAACCGGCGAACCAGCCCAGTGCACCAAGACTGAGCACGGCACCGGCCCAGCTGGGCGAGAGCCCGCGTTCGCGCTGCAACAGCAGTGGCAGGTAGGCCTCACAGGCGAAGAATGCGGCCGCCGCGACGCCGCGCAGCGCGATCACGCTGGGCAATCCGCGGCGCAGCAGCAACGTGCCGGCTGGCAACAGGCGGTGCACGCAGAACAGCAGCGCAAGCATGGCCACGCCGATGCAGAGCAGCGCAGGCAGGCCCTACTGCTGGCCGCCGAAGTAAAGCAGCAGCGCCGCCAGCGAGGCGCCGCTGGCCCAACGCACCACGTTGCCGCGACCATCGTCGCTGCTTCCTGCATCGCTCGGTTGCATGCGCGCCAGCGCCGGGCGCAGCAGCAGCGCGGCCGGGACCGCCAGCAGTGGCACGGCCAGGAACACCCAGCGCCAGCCGAGATGCTGCACGATCAGCCCGCTCAGCGCGGGACCGATCATCGACGGCACCACCCAGCCGGCGGAGAACGCGGCGAATACCTTCGGGCGCAGGTGTTCGGGATAGCTGCGGCCAACCATCACGTACAGCGAGACCGAGATCGCGCCTGCGCCCAGGCCCTGTAGCAGGCGCCCGGCCACCAGCATGCCCATGCGCATGGCGAAGCCGGCCAGCAGCAGGCCCAGCACGAAGCAGCCCAGGCCATACCACAGCGGCCGAGCTGGTCCCTGGCGGTCGGCCCAGCGTCCGGCCAGGGTCATGCCGATGACACTGGTGGCCAGGGTGCCGCCAAAGGCCAGCGCATACAGGCGCAGGCCATCCAGCGCCTCGGCCACGGTCGGCATGGCGGCCGCCACCGCAAGGGCCTCGAAGGCATGCAGCGCCACCAGTGCCACCATGCCGATGGTGGTGGCGCGATAGCGGGGAGACAGGATCGACGTATCAGCCGGCGCACGGGCGTCGGCGGGCGAAAGAGTGGGGGACATACGAGTCAGATGCGGGCCGCGCTTGTCAACTGGCGGCGAAGATAGCAGCATGCCACCTCAACTGCAGTTTAGGTCAAGCAATGGTTTCCCAGGAACTCAGCGTTGGCGAAGTCTCCCAGCGCAGTGGCGTGGCGGTTTCCGCGCTGCATTTCTACGAGCGCAAGGGGCTGATCAGCAGCCTGCGCACCTCGGGCAACCAGCGGCGCTACAGCCGTGATGTGCTGCGACGGTTGGCCGTGATCCGCGTCGCGCAACGGGTGGGCATGCCACTGGAAGCTGTCGGCCGTGCCTTCGAAAGCCTGCCCGAGGGCCGCGCGCCGACCAAGGCCGACTGGGCCAAGCTGTCCGCGCGCTGGCGCACCGAGCTGGAGGAGCGCATCCACATGCTGGAACTGCTGCGCGATGAACTGACCGGCTGCATCGGCTGCGGCTGCCTGTCGCTGCAGCGCTGCCGCCTGGCCAACCCCGAAGACGTCCTCGGCGAACGCGGCGACGGCCCGATGCGCTGGGAGTGATCCGCGAAAAGGGGACGGAGGGGATTATGTCGTTTGTGCATTAACGACTTAATCCCCTCCGTCCCCTTTTTTCTTACCAGACCGTGATCGTCTCGCCGCTCTGGATGCCTTCCACCGCGCGCTGGAAGGCCAGCGCCGCGCGCTGCGCGCTCACCGCTTCGAAGCCTGGGAAATAGGGGCCGTAAGCCGCCATCGATTCGATCAGCACGTTCGGGCTGACCACGTTGATGCGCAGGCCACGCGGCAGCAGCTCCAACGCGGCGGCGCGCACGAAGCCCTCCAGTGCGGCATTCACCGAGGTGGCGTTGACGCCATCGCGGATCGGCTGTGCGCTGACGATGCCGCTGGTCAGGGTGATCGAACCGCCGGCGTTGAGGTGGTGCTGCGCGGCCAGTGCCAGTCGCACCTGGCCCAGCAGCTTGTCCTGCAGGCCGAGGTTGAACTGCTCGGGCGTCATCTCCTGCAGCGGGCCGAAGTGCAGCTTGCCAGCGGTTGAGATCACCGCATCGACCGGGCCGGTACGCGCGAACAGTTCGGCAACGCTGGCGTCGTCGGTCAGGTCGACGCGCAGCTCACCGCTGTTGCGGCCGGCGGCGAGGATCTGATGCTGCTGGCCGAGCTGGTGGGCGACTGCTTGGCCGAGGGTGCCGCTGGCACCGACGAGGAGGATCTTCATGGCCGTTCCTTGCGAGAGGGGGAATGAGCGCAGTCTGCGCCCTCACAGTGGGGTTAGGTAAGCGGCGTATGCTTCGCAGATTCCTAACTCTGGATTAGCAATGGATACCCTTCGCTGCATGCAGGCCTTCGTCGCCGTGGCCGAGTCCGGGAGCTTTGCAGGAGCTGCCGAACAGCTGCAGGTGTCGGCGGTGATGGTCGGCAAGTACATCCAGCAACTGGAGGTGCACCTGGGTACCGCGCTGCTGCAACGGAACACCCGCCGCCAGCGCCTGACCGAAGCCGGCAGCGCCTACCTGGCCGGGTGCCGGCAGGTGCTGGAGCAGGTGCAGCAGGCGGAGGCGGACGTGGCCGGCCTGCAGGTACAACCCCGCGGACTGCTGCGGGTCAGCGCGCCAACTACCTGGGGCAGTTGTGTGCTGGCGCCACAACTGGCCGGCCTGCTGCGCGCGCAGCCGCAGTTGAACATCGAACTGGACCTGAGCAACCGCCGCGTGGACCTGATCGAGGATGGCTTCGACGTGGCAATCCGCGTTGGGCCGCTGCCGTCACAGGAGGTGGTGGCGCGGCCGCTGCCGCCGTATGCAATGAGCCTGTGTGCGGCACCGTCCTACCTGCGCCGGCGCGGCACGCCGCGCACGCCCGCGGATCTGCAGGGGCATGATTGCCTGAGCCACCTGGCCTGGCGCGGCGGCCATGGCTGGCAGCTGGCCAACGGCGAACAGGTGGACTGGGAAGCGCGCCTGACCTGCAATGATGGTGTCGCGTTGCGCGAGGCCGCCGTGGCCGGCGCAGGGCTGGTGCTGCAGCCGACCGCGCTGCTGGCCGGCGAAATCGCGGCCGGGCGGTTGAAGCCGCTGCTGCGCGACTACCTGCCCGAACCGCGGCCCATGCATCTGATCTACCTGCCGGATCGACGGCCGCGCCCGCGGTTGCAGTGCTTCGTCGATTTCGTCATGGCCACATTGGGGCAATGAACATCCACGCCATGCGTGGATGATGGTAGGTGCCGACCGTTGGTCGGCACACATCGGGATCAATCATTCGCCGCAGACAGTTCCTGCCCACGTACCTGCGCGGCGCGCAGCGCGGTGTCCACCAGCGCCTCGAAACCACCGGCCTGGAAGCTCTCGATCGCGGCCTGGGTGGTGCCGTTCGGCGAGGTCACGCGACGGCGGAGCTCGGCCGGGCTTTCACCGGCCTCATCAAGCATGCGCGAGGCGCCCAGCAGGGTCTGCACCACCAGCGTGCGCGCCGCTTCTGCAGGCAGGCCCTGTGCGATACCCGCCGCTTCCATCGCTTCGGCCAGCAGGAACACATAGGCCGGCCCACTGCCGGAGACCGCGGTGACCGAATCCATCAGCGACTCGCTGTCGATCCACACCGTGCGCCCGGCACTGGCCAGCACCTGTTCAGCGCGTGCGTGCTGCTGCGCGTCCACCGACGCGGTGGCGTACAGGCCGGTCACGCCGGCGCCGAGCAGGGCCGGTGTGTTCGGCATCGCGCGCACCACAGGCAGGTTCCCGCCCAGCCAGCGTTCAAGCTGCGTGCTGGTGATGCCGGCGGCAATCGACACCACCAGCGGTCGGTTCGCCTGTGCCAGCGCCTGCAGCGACTGGCATACATCGCGCAGTACCTGCGGCTTCACCGCCAGCAGCCAGGTATTGCCCTGTGCGGCCGCATCGGCGGCGTTGTCGTGCACCTGCACGCCGAAGTCCACCGCCAGTGACTCGCGCAGTGCGGCCACCGGTTCGGCCACGTGGATGTGCGCGGCAGGCACGCCCTGGCGGATCAGGCCGGCGATCAGGCTGCGGGCCATGTTGCCGCCGCCGATGAAGGTGATGGAATCAGCTGCCATGGAAGTCTCCTTGGAAAATCAGGCCGGGCCCGGGCGGGCGCCGAACAGGGCGGTGCCGATGCGCACCAGGGTGGCACCCTCGGCGATGGCTTCGGCGTAGTCGCTGCTCATGCCCATCGACAGCGTGTCGATCCGCGCGTGCTGGGCAGCCAGCGACTGGAAAAGTGTGCGCATGCGCACGAATGCATCCCGACGGCGCTCCGCTTCCGGCCACGGTGCGGGAATCGCCATCAGGCCACGCAGGCGCAGGCTGGGTTCGGCGGCAATCGCGGCGGCCAGTGCATCCACTTCTTCCGGTGCACAGCCATGCTTGCTGGATTCATCGTCGATGTTGACCTGGATCAGTACGTTCAGCGGGCCACGCGCGGCCGGGCGATGGCGTGCCAGCGCGGTCACCAGCTTGGAACGGTCCACGCTCTGCACCCAGTCGAAATGGCTGGCCACGGCATCGGCCTTGTTCGACTGCAGGTGGCCGATCAGGTGCCATTCCAGCGCCAGGTGCTGCAGCGCCTGCATCTTGGCCAGTGCTTCCTGCACGTAGTTCTCGCCGAAGGCGTGCTGGCCCTGTGCGGCCAGCGCGGCCACGGCCTCGGCCGGCTGGGTCTTGGACACCGCCAGCAGGCGTGGGTCGGGCCTGCCAGCGGCCTCGGCGGCGGCGTGCAGGTTGCTCAGGATCTGGGGCAGGGGAGTGGCCACGTAACGCGTTCCGTTGAATCAGGAGGCTATACTGCCGCCCGGGGAAAGATCCTTCCAGTCGAAGCCGTTATTGGGGAGTAGCCGCTCATGGATATCGCCGAGCTGTTGGCGTTTTCCGTAAAGAACAAAGCGTCCGACCTGCACCTGTCCGCAGGCCTGCCGCCGATGATCCGCGTGGACGGCGACGTGCGCCGGATCAACATCCCAGCCTTGGACCACAAGCAGGTCCACGCGCTGGTGTACGACATCATGTCCGACAAGCAGCGCCGCGATTACGAGGAATTCCTCGAAGTGGACTTCTCCTTCGAGATCCCGTCGCTGGCGCGCTTCCGTGTCAACGCGTTCAACCAGAACCGCGGCGCCGGTGCGGTGTTCCGTACCATTCCGTCCGAGGTGCTCACCCTCGAGGACCTGGCCTGCCCGCCGTTGTTCCGCGAAGTGATCCAGCAGCCGCAGGGCCTGATCCTGGTGACCGGCCCGACCGGCTCGGGCAAGTCGACCACGCTGGCGGCGATGATCGACTACATCAACAAGAACGAATACGGCCACATCCTCACCGTCGAGGATCCGATCGAATTCGTGCACACCTCGCAGAAGTGCCTGATCAACCAGCGCGAAGTGCACCGCGATACGCATGGCTTCAACGAAGCGCTGCGCTCGGCACTGCGTGAAGACCCGGACATCATCCTGGTCGGCGAACTTCGTGACCTGGAAACCATCCGCCTGGCACTGACCGCCGCGGAAACCGGCCACCTGGTGTTCGGCACTCTGCACACCAGCTCGGCGGCCAAGACCATCGACCGTATCATCGACGTGTTCCCGGCCGGCGAAAAGCCGATGGTGCGTTCGATGCTGTCCGAATCGCTGCGTGCGGTGATCTCGCAGGCGCTGCTGAAGAAGGTCGGTGGCGGGCGTACCGCTGCATGGGAAATCATGGTCGGCACCCCGGCCATCCGCAACCTGATCCGCGAGGACAAGGTGGCGCAGATGTACTCGGCCATCCAGACCGGCCAGCAGTACGGCATGATGACCCTGGACCAGCACCTGCAGGACCTGGTCAAGCGCAGCCTGATCACCCGCAACCAGGCCCGCGACTACGCCAAGGACAAGCGCCTGTTCGAGTAAGGCGGGGCAGCAACGGGGCGGCGTGCGCCAGTGCGCCGCCGTTTCCGCGCCGTTTCCGCCTCCGACCGTTTCCTGGTACATGCCCCATTGGGAGCCCGCCGTGAACACCACCGCGACCACCATCGATTTCACTTCGTTCCTCAAGCTGATGGCGCACCAGCGCGCCTCGGACCTGTTCATCACCGCGGGCATGCCGCCGGCGATGAAGGTCAACGGCAAGATTTCGCCGATCACGCAGACACCACTGACCCCGCAGCAGAGCCGCGACCTGGTCCTGAACGTGATGACCCCGGCGCAGCGCGAGGAATTCGAGAAGACCCACGAGTGCAACTTCGCCATCGGCCTGTCCGGCGTCGGCCGCTTCCGCGTCAGCTGCTTCTACCAGCGCAACCAGGTCGGCATGGTGCTGCGTCGCATCGAGACGCGCATTCCGACCGTGGAAGAGCTGAGCCTGCCGCCGATCATCAAGACGCTGGCGATGACCAAGCGCGGCATCATCCTGTTCGTCGGTGCCACCGGTACCGGTAAATCGACCTCGCTGGCGGCGATGATCGGTTACCGCAACCAGAACTCGACCGGCCACATCATCACCATCGAAGACCCGATCGAATTCGTGCACAAGCACGAGGGCTGCATCATCACCCAGCGCGAAGTCGGCATCGATACCGACAGCTGGGAAGCCGCGTTGAAGAACACCCTGCGCCAGGCGCCGGACGTGATCATGATCGGCGAGGTGCGTACCCGCGAAGGCATGGACCACGCCATCGCGTTTGCCGAAACCGGCCACCTGGTGCTGTGCACCCTGCATGCCAACAACGCCAACCAGGCGATGGACCGCATCGTCAACTTCTTCCCGGAAGATCGTCGCAACCAGTTGCTGATGGATCTGTCGCTGAACCTGAAGGGCGTGGTCGCGCAGCAGCTGGTGCCGTCGCCCGATGGCCGCTCGCGCAAGGTGGCGATGGAGATCCTGCTGGGCACGCCGCTGGTGCAGGACTACATCCGCGACGGCGAGATCCACAAGCTGAAGGAAGTGATGAAGGACTCGGTCCAGCTGGGCATGAAGACCTTCGACCAGAGCCTGTTCGAGCTGTACCAGGCGGGCGAGATCAGCTACGAGGACGCGCTGCGCTACGCCGATTCGCAGAACGAAGTGCGCCTGCGCATCAAGCTCAGCCAGGGCGGCGACGCCCGCACCCTGTCGCAGGGGCTGGATGGCGTGGAGATCTCCGAGATCCGGTGATCTGCGTGTTCCGTAGCGTCGAGCCTGCTCGACTGTTCTTGTCGAGTCGAGCAAGCTCGACTCTACGGGCGGGCGGCTGCGCGAATTGATGAATTCCAGTCATGACCAACTGCAACGCTGCCCATTCAATCGGTTGCCCTTGCAGGCGTATCGTCAGCGCTCCCCCTCTGGAGCACGACGATGCAGACACGTGAACTCGGCCGCAGTGGCCTGAAGGTCTCCGCCCTGGGCCTGGGCTGCATGGGCCTGAGCCATGGCTACGGCCAACCGGTGGAGCGCAGCCAGGGCATCGCCCTGCTGCAGGCCGCCGTCGAGCGTGGCGTGACCTTCTTCGACACCGCCGAAGTGTACGGCCCCTACACCAACGAAGACCTGCTCGGCGAGGCGCTGGCGCCGTACCGCGACAGGCTGGTGATCGCCACCAAGTTCGGCTTCAAGGATGCGCGCGTCGATACCGGCCTGGACAGTCGCCCGGAGAACATCCGTGCGGTGGCCGAAGCCAGCCTCAAGCGCCTGCGCACCGACCATATCGACCTGTTCTACCAGCACCGCGTCGACCCGAACGTGCCGATCGAGGATGTGGCCGGTACCGTGCGCGACCTGATCGCCGAAGGCAAGGTCGGCCACTTCGGCCTGTCCGAGGCCAGTGCCGCCACCGTGCGTCGCGCCCATGCAGTGCAGCCGGTGGCCGCCGTGCAGAGCGAGTACTCGCTGTGGTGGCGTGAGCCGGAGCGCGAACTGTTGCCGACGTTGCAGGAACTGGGTATCGGCTTCGTGCCGTTCAGCCCGCTGGGCCGTGGCTTCCTGACCGGCGCGATCAACGCCGATACCACCTTCGACGCCAACGACTTCCGCAACACCGTGCCGCGTTTCGAAGTGGAAGCGCGTCGTGCCAACCAGGCACTGGTTGATCGCATCAGCACGATTGCTGCCGCACGTGGCGCGACGCCGGCGCAGGTGGCGCTGGCCTGGCTGCTGGCGCAGGCGCCGTGGATCGTGCCGATTCCGGGCACCACCAAGGTCCATCGCCTGGAAGAAAACCTGGGCGCGGCCGACCTGCAGCTGGCGCCGGAGGAACTGCAACGCATCGCGCAGGCGCTGGATGAAGTGTCGATTGTCGGTGAGCGCTACAACGCGCAGCGCGCCGCGCAGGCCAAGGGCTGATCACCAGGTGGGTGCGGACCGTTGGTCCGCACTCCTCAACTCCCCATCGGCCCGCGCAACGCATCAAGCACAGTGCGCATCGCCACGGTGACGTAGCGGCGTGACGGGTAATACGCGTAGTAGCCATCGAAGTGCGGGCACCAATCGTCCAGCACGGATTGCAGGCGGCCATCGTCCAGCATCGGCTGCACCTGGTCTTCCGGCAGCCAGGCCAGCCCGCTGCCGGCCAGTGCAGCCGCGCGGGTCATGCCCATGGTGTTGAAGGTCCACTGACCGGTCACGCGCAGGCTCAGTTCGTTGCCGTCCTGGCCAAAATCCCACGGCATCAGCCCACCATGCGTAGGCAGGCGCAGGGTGATGCAGTTGTGGTTGGCCAGGTCGTGCGGATGCCGTGGCACCACATGCTGGCGGAAGTAGCTGGGTGCACCGACCACGCGCATGCGCAGCGGCGGGCTGATCGGCACGGCGATCATGTCGCGGGCCAGGCGTTCGCCGAGGCGGATGCCGATGTCGTAGCGCTCGGCGACGATATCGGCCAGGCCGTAGTCGGTGGTCAGTTCCACCTTCAGGTCCGGATAGCGCTGCAGCAGAGGCGCCAGCCGCGGCCAGGCAAGGTACTCGGCGGCATGGCCGGTGGCATTGATGCGGATGGTGCCGGCCGGGCGTTCGCGGTACTCGGCCAGTGCGGCCAGTTCATCCTCGATCTCGGCCAGGCGTGGGGCGAGGGTCTCGAGCAGGCGCGCACCGGCTTCGGTGGTGGACACGCTGCGGGTGGTGCGGGTCAGCAGGCGCACGCCGAGGCGCTCTTCCAGGCCGCGCATGGCATGGCTGAGCGCGGACTGGGAGACACCCAGCTGGGCGGCGGCCCTGGTGAAGCTGCCTTCGCGGGCAACGTGGACGAAGGCCTGCAGGTCGTTGAGGTTTTCACGGGGCATGAAGGGATGATACGGCCGGGCTGCGCCCGGCACCCGCCGAAACAACGTCAATGGCAACGTCAAAAGCTGGCTTCCTGAGGGGAGGCGGGGTGGCTCAGGTTGCGGGGGACGGCGCAAGTACGTCCATGTAGCCTCGGTCGCGCCATCCATGGCGCTCACGCCCCCGCAACCTGAGCCGCCCCGCCTTCGACAATTTCCCGCGAGCTGTTGGAACGGCTCCGACCCCATTCTGTGTAGGCGTGTGGGGATGTCGATTTCAGGGACTGTGGTTCGTCGAATGAATGACTTCAACGGGAGCTGCACATGAGCACTGACACCAGGCCGAAAGGCCCGGCCTCGTACTTCCCCTCCATCGAGAAGACCTATGGGCAACCGGTGACGCACTGGTTCGGGCTGCTGGCGGGCAAGAAGGGCCTGAAACACATGGAACTGGTCAGCTTCCTGAAAAGCGAGCATGGGGTGGGCCACGGCCATGCCAATGCGTTGGTGGCGCACCATCTGGCCGGAAAGGGCTGAGCAGGCAACCCGGCGCTGAACGGTCGTGTGGGGGTCAGGCTACACGGCCTCCGGGGTCAGGCAGACTGGGCGTTCATCCCGAGGCAGGACGCCCTCATGCAGGTCACGCTGGACGCGATCACCGTCGACAACTACGAAGCCGTGTGCGATCTCGACGTCAGCGAGGCGCAGCAGGACTTCGTGGCCGGCAATACCTGGTCGCTGGTGCAGGCAGCATTCCATCCCGGCTACCAGACCCGCGCCATCCAGGCCGATGGCGAGCTGGTCGGGTTCTTCATGTGGGTGCCGGAGACGCCGCAGCGCATCTCGATCTGGCGCTTCATGGTCGATCAGCGCTGGCAGGGGCGTGGCATCGGGCGGCGCGCGCTGGAACTGGCGCTGGCGCAGATCCGGGACACGCCCGGCCTGGCCGAGATCGAGATCTGCTACAACCCGAGCAATCCGGTGGCGGGCGCCTTCTATGGCAGCTTCGGTTTCGTCGAAACCGGCATGGACGATGATGGCGAGGACATGCTGGCCGTGCTGCCGGTGATGCCTCCGGAATAACCTGAATGGGCGAGCGCAGCTGAACGATTTCATCTGCAACTGTCATGCAGATCGTGTCTAATATCGCTCCCCACCTGCTGTTCCCCCACCCGTATGTCCCTTCCCGCCCATGGCCCCGCGCCGTGCGACGACGCTGACGGCCACCTGGTCACCGCCGGTCCGCTGACCCCGCCGCCCGACAGTGCCGGCACCACCGCCGACGAAAAAGCGCTGCGCCACTCGATCGCCGAGGACGTGCAGGGCATGGTGCTGGCCACGATGGTGGCCTCGCTCGGCCTGGCCATCTTCGCCAAGGGTGGGCTGATGATCGGCGGCATGGCCGGCATGGCCTTCCTGCTGCACTACTCAATGGGTTGGAACTTCGGCCTGGTGTTCGTGCTGGTCAACCTGCCGTTCTACTGGGTGGCGCTGCGCCGCATGGGCTGGGAATTCACCCTGAAGACCTTCGCTGCGGTCACCGCCTGTGGCGTGCTGACCGACCTGCTGCCGCGCTGGATCGACTTCTCGCACATCAACCCGCTGTATTCGGCGATCGTCGGTGGTGCGTTGTCCGGCCTGGGCATCCTGTTCTTCATCCGCCACCGCGCCAGCCTCGGCGGCATCGGTATCCTGGCGGTGTACCTGCAGCGCACCCGCGGCTGGAGCGCGGGCAAGGTGCAGATGTCCTACGACGCCTGCCTGATGGTGGCCGCGTTCTTCGTGCTGTCGCCGTCGAAGGTGCTGTACTCGGCGATCGGCGCGGTGGTGCTCAGCCTGGTGCTGATGTTCAACCACCGCCCGGGCCGTTACATGGGCGTGTGACGATTCGACGGTAGTGCCGGCCGCTGGCCGGCAACACCTGCAGCATTCCGAGGTTGCCGGCCAGCGGCCGGCGCTACCGGGAGGCCTGCAACCACGGCGGCGACAGCGTCAGCAGCCGCGCATGCACCGGGCAGTCCTCGGCGTGCGCACCGGGCAGGTAGCCCAGGCTCATCAGGAATTCGCCGGTGATCTCGCCGCCGGTGAAGCGGAACGTCTTCTTGAACAGCTTCACCCAGTCGGCCTTGCTGCGCGGATGGTGCGCGTCCAGCCACGCCGCGAAGCTGCCGTGGCTGGCCCGCAGCTGCTGGATCACCTGTGCGTTGTGGATCGCCGCCAGCACCTTCAGCCGGTTGCGGATGATGCCCGCGTCCGACAGCAGCCGTTCGATGTCCTGCTCGGCGTAGGCTGCAACCCGATCCACATCGAAGCCGTCATAGGCCGCGCGGAAGCCCTCGCGCTTCTTCAGGATTGTCTCCCAGCTGAGGCCGGCCTGGTTGATCTCCAGCACCAGCCGCTCGAACAGCTCGCGCTCGTCACGCTGCGGGAAGCCGTACTCGTTGGCGTGGTAGTAGTCGTGCACCGGATGGCCCGGGGCGATGAGGCAGTAACCGCTCATGGGGAAGACTCGTTGGATTCGGGTTCGGGATCGATGGCCAGCGCGGGGCGTCCGCCGATGGACAGCATCGGCCAGCGCGGTGGCGCAAGCGTGAGTTTGCCGTCACGCAGGGCCTGGTTGATCGCCTCGGCCTGGCCGCTGACGGTGCCGAACAGCGAACCGGCCCGGCGCCACTGGCCATCCCCGCCACGTGCGTACAGCACGCAGTCCGGCCCACGGTGGGTGTACAGCTCGCACAGCAGCACCTCGGTGCTGCCGTCGCCATCCAGGTCGCGATGCACGATCAGGCAGTCGCGCTCGCTCTGGGCGCAGGATTCGCCATTGATCGCGCGGGTGGCCAGTGCCTGCCACCAATCGTCCGGTGGCGAGCTGGATCCCTTGGCCAGCTTCAGCGCGCGCTGCAGGGCGGCGACGTCCTGCAGACCCTTGTCCAGGCGCTGTCCATCGTCCCAGCGCGAGGTACGTGCCAGCGCGGCAGCGATCACCTGTGGCGCGTTGGCATCGGCGGTGATGGCCGGATCACGCTGCAGCTCGCGCAGCGCCTGCACGCCACGGCGCCCAAGATCGAAGCGCAGCACGTTGACGTCACTGCTGGTGATCGCTGGCGGGTCCGCACCTAGGCGCGCCAACTGGCTGGACAGGGTCAGCCGCACCGGGTCCAGCAGCGGCGAGTTGCCCAGCAAGGCCAATGCCAGCACCACCCAGCACATCCAGCGGTTGACCGGTTCCAGTGTCTGCAACCAGCGGGGCTGCCGGCGCAGCACCGCCAGTGCATAGCCCACGGCATAGCCAGCCACGGCCAGCGCGATCAGCACCGCCCAGAAGCGGTCCAGGGTCCAGCCGTACTGCACCACGCGCAGGCCCAGTGCATACAGTGCCAGCACCGCATAGACCGGCAGCGCCAGCAGGCTGGCCTCGACCAGCCGGCGCAGCACGACGGGGTAGGGCGCGGTGTCGTCGCCCTGCTGGTAGACCGCATTGGTGAATGACACCAGCAGCAGCGACAGCACCAGCAGCAGGCTGGCGGCCGAGCGGGTCTTCCACAGCGGCTCCAGCCCGGTCAGCGGCAGGCTCAGCACGAACAGCACGGCGATGAACGAGAGCAGCGGCAGCAGCCCGCGGCAGATCGCGAACAGCACCTGGCGGGTGATCTGGATCGCGCGGTGCTGGGTGCGCCCGATCAGCACGCCGAACCCGGCCAGGCTGCCGGTGGCCAGCGCGATGAACGCGTCCTGCCGGAACAGGTCGCGGAAGATGGTCACGTCGAGCAGCTGGAACAGCGCCGCCCACAGCCACAACAGCAGCCAGGTCAGCCCGGTGAACAGCGCCGCCAGGGCCAGGGTCAGGCCGTTCTGCCAGGCGCGCTCGAACAGCTCCGGATAGCTGGCGCGCCAATGCCCGTGCTGCAGCTGGAACTGCCACCAGGGCAGGGCCACGAACACTGCTACGGCCATGCCCACGGTCAGCGGGAACTGCAGCGCGCCCGAATCCAGCGCGGTCTCGCCGTTGAGGTTCCAGCCGATCCAGGCGGCCAGCGCCAGCACCACCGCCGAGCCGAGCGCGGCCTGCAGCCACAGGCGGCGCTGGCCCAGCTCGACCAGGCTCAGCGCCACCGCGCTGGGAATGGCCAGCACCCAGGCATACCAGCAGTAGCGCCAGCCGATATCGCGGAACGGCCACGCATCGGACAGCTCCTGCGCGGCATACAGCATCAGGCCCTGCAGCAGCGCGATCAGGACGATGGCGCTGCGTGCCGGCAGGGTCAGGGGCGATGAAGACTGCATCGACGACCTTCCATGGCAAAGCACCATCCTAGCCCATCGCGGTTCGGCGCCATCGCGCGACCATCCCGCCCCCAGCAGGTAGAATGGGGCCATGCCTGTTACGCCGACTTCCCTTGCCGATCACCTGCTCGTCGCGCTGCCGTCGCTGCTCGACGCGACCTTTGCCCGCAGCGTCGCGCTGATCTGCCAGCACGACGAGAACGGGGCGATGGGCGTGCTGGTCAACCAGCCTTCCGAGTACACGCTGGGGGAAGTGCTTGCACAGATGGACATCACCACCGGTGATGGCGACCTGCAGGCGCGCATGGTGCTCAACGGCGGCCCGGTGCATCCCGAACGTGGCTTCGTCATCCATGACGACGCACGCGCATGGGATTCCAGCCTGATCGTGGGCGACGGCCTGTACCTGACCACCTCGCGCGACATCCTCGAAGCGATGGCGCGCGGCGAAGGCCCGGCCAATGCCGTGGTCACCCTCGGCTGTGCCGGTTGGGGTGCAGGGCAGCTGGAAAACGAGCTGTCCGAGAACAGCTGGCTGACCGTGCCGGCCGATGCCGAGCTGGTGTTCCAGCTGCCGCTGGAGCAGCGTTGGCAGGGCGCGGCTTCGCGCATCGGCGTGGACCTGTTCCGGCTGACCGACTACAGCGGCCATGTCTGAGCCCATCACGCCCGCGCCGGATTCTGCTGCCCCGGCCATCCGCCGTGATGGCACCGTTCTGGGGTTCGATGTCGGCTCGCGCCGCATCGGCGTGGCCATCGGCAGTGCCTTCGCTGCGCATGCGCGCGCGGTGGCGGTGGTCGATGTGCACGGCAACGGCCCGGACTGGACCGCGATCGAACGCCTGATCAAGGAATGGAAGCCCGATGGCCTGGTGGTCGGCGACCCGCTGACCCTGGACGGCCAGGACCAGCCCAACCGCAAGCGCGCGCAGGGCTTTGCCCGCCAGCTGCGGGAACGTTTCAAGCTGCCGGTGGTGATGATCGACGAGCGTTCCAGCTCGGTCGAGGCCGCCCGCCGCTTCGCTGTCGAGCGCGCCGAAGGGCGCAAGCGCCGCCGTGATGCGGCCGCCCTCGATGCCGTTGCCGCGGCGGTGATCATCGACCGTTGGCTGTCGTCGCCGGACGACGCCACCCCCATTCCCTGACTGCCCGACACCGCCATGACCGCCCAGCAACTCGATGCCTCCGGCCGCCTGCGCCACCTGCTGACCCTCGAAGGCCTTCCGCGCGACACCCTGCTGCAGCTGCTTGACCGGGCAGGGCAGATTCGCGACGCCGCGGTCGGTCGTGTCGGCAACAAGCGCCACGTGCTGGCCGGTTCGGCGGTGTGCACGCTGTTCTTCGAACCGTCCACGCGCACCCGCAGCTCGTTCCAGCTGGCCGCGCAGCGCCTGGGCGCCGACGTACTGAACTTCGATGCATCGACCTCGTCCACGCGCAAGGGCGAAACCGCCTGCGACACGCTGCGCAACCTGGAGGCGATGGGCGTGCGCGGCTTCGTGGTGCGCCACCCGGATGATGGCGCCGTGGCCGCACTGGCCGAGGCAGCGGGTGAGGGCACTGCACTGATCAACGCCGGTGACGGGCGCAGCGCGCACCCGACCCAGGGCCTGCTGGACATGCTGACCCTGCGCCAGGCCAAGGGCCCGGATTTCTCGAAGATGAAAGTGGTGATCGTCGGCGACGTGAAGCACTCGCGCGTGGCCCGCACCGACCTGCATGCGCTGCGTACGCTCGGCGTGGGCGAGATCCGCGTGTGCGGCCCGCAGTCGCTGCTGCCCGACGACGAGACCCTGAAGGGCTGCGTGGTCGGTGATGATTTCGACGCGATGCTGGAAGGCGTCGACGCGCTGATGATGCTGCGCCTGCAGCGCGAGCGCATGGAAGAAGGCCTGGTGCCGTCGCTGGAGCAGTACCACGCGCAGTACGGCCTGACCAACGAACGCCTGGCCCGCGCCGGCAAGGATGCCGCGGTGCTGCATCCAGGCCCGATCAACCGCGGCGTGGAAGTGACCGACGAGGTGGCCGACGGCCCGCAGTCGTGGGTGCTGCGCCAGGTCGCCAACGGCGTCGCCGTGCGCATGGCCGTGCTGGAAACGCTGCTGGGCTGACCACTTTGGTGGGTGCCAACCTTGGTTGGTACTGCTGTTGTGGTGGGTGCCAACCTTGGTTGGCACACTCACCGCTCCGCTTGTCCGCGCACCGCTTTGGTAGATGCCAACCTTGGTTGGCACTATCCACCGGAGCTCATGTCATCGGGTAGATCACATGATGCCCCAAGCTCCCATTCGCACCATGCATGGGGATATTGCCCCAACCGCGACGTCAGCCCGGCCCTGATCGGATTTCCCATCAGGTACATCGCATGTCGGTGCAACGATTCGTCCGAGCGGATCGCATGATCGTGATAGCAGGCCTGCCAGAAGCGCCCGACTCGCCCCAGCAGCCGGTTTGCCTGCTGGGCTGTGCGCGACTTGAAACGCTTCATGACGGTTTCCAGTGACCCGGCGCGCAGTTCGACCAGCCAGTGAATGTGGTCGGGCATGACCACGTAGGCAATCGAGCGGGTGAAGCCTTCCTGATCAAGTCGCTGGAATTCGCGCACTGCCAAGGCGGCCACTGCGGCGTTGGTGAAGAGCGGTGCGCGGTCATGGACGACTGTGGTGAGGATATAGCTGAGGCCGACGCTGGAGCGACGACCGAGCAGGAGACGTGTGTTCTGCATGGAGCAAGCATGGATGGGCCTGCTTCCAGTGAACATCGGGGAATGGCTTGGTTTCAGGTAGGCCAGTGCCAACCAAGGTTGGCAACTACCAGAGCAGTCAATGCCAACCAAGGTTGGCAACTACCGGAGCAGTCAATGCCAACCAAGGTTGGCAACTACCGGAGCAGTCAATGCCAACCAAGGTTGGCAACTACCGGAGCAGTCAATGCCAACCAAGGTTGGCAACTACCAGAGCAGTCAGTGCCAACCAAGGTTGGCAGCTACGAGAAACTGCGGTTCAGCGCTTCTGCGCGAATAGCCACGCCCACATGGCCGGGTCGGCGTAGGTAGCGTCCCAGGCATTGTGATTGCCTTCCGGGTACTCGGTGTAGCGCACATCGCGTGCGTTGGCGCTCTGGAATGCGGCATGCAGCCTGCGGTCGTCATCCGGAGGCACCACGTCGTCCAGCGCGCCGTGGAAGATCCAGATCGGCGTGTGCCGCAGGCGCTGCGCGATCACGGCATACGGATCGGTTTCCTGGACGACCTGCTCGACGAACAGGGTCGGACGCTTTGCGCGTGGTGCAAGTACTGCGCCGCACACGGGGACGATCGCAGCAAAACGGCGCGGGTCGTCCAGGGCGATGTTCCAGCTGCCGTAGCCGCCCATCGACATGCCGGTCAGGTACTGCCGTGCCGGGTCGGCGCCGAATTCGGCGATCGTCGCGTCCAGCGCGGCAACGGCCGCACGGTTGTTGCGGCCGCTCCATTCCTCATGGCCCGGTACCTGTGGGAACACCACCAGGGCAGGGAAGTCGGGATGCTCGCGCAGATAAGGCCCCAGCCCGGCGTGGGTCTGCTTGATGCCATCGGCGCCGCGCTCGCCCGAACCGTGCAGGAACAGGATGACCGGGACGTTGGAGGTTGCGGGCGTCTGCCCACCAGGGCTGTGGGCCTGCAGGCCCGCGGGAATGAACACCTGGTAGTAAGCCGTGTGTCCATCCACCTTCACCGCACGTGCTTCGAAGCGACCGCGCGCGCTGTCCGGCAGCGAAGTGCAACCGCTCATCATCAGAAGGGCCAGCAGTGGCAGCCAGCGCGACAGCAGACGGACCATGGGGTTTTCCGAAGCGGCGAGAACGCCTGCATCGTAGTCCGCCAACGTCGGCCCGGCATCGTGCGCCGCGTCACTGCGGGCGCGGGAAGCTGGCGATGATGTCCAGCTGCTCCTGTGCCTCGGCATTGCCTTCGGCGGCCGCAGCCTGCACCTGCGCCATATCCGGGTGCAGCACCACCAGCAGCGGGTTCTCGCAGACCGGGCAGTCGTACTCGGTGGCGTCCTCGTCCAGCTCCATCTCCATGGCACGCGAGCTGCCCTTCCATTCGCAGGCCGGGCAGGTGTGCTGCTGGTCGCGCCAGCCGGGCTGGAAGTAATTTTCGATCGTCGTTGCCATGGGTGTTCCAGTTGGGATCGGGTCAGCGCCCCGCGCGGTGCGGATCCGACCCTTGATACGGTCAGTGCAGCAGCACCAGGGTGGCCAGGCCGAGGAAGGTGAAGAAGCCCATCGAGTCGGTCACGGCCGTCAGGAAGATGCCACTGGCCAACGCCGGATCGAAGCCGAAGCGTTTCAGGGTGAGTGGCACCAGCACGCCGGCCAGCGCGGCGAACAGCAGGTTGCAGGTCAGCGCGATGGCGATCACCGCCGACAGTCCGGGTGAATGGAACCAAGCGAGTACGATCAGGCCCAGCACCGAACCCAGCATCACGCCGTTCAACAAGGCGACCCGCACTTCCTTCCACAGCAGCGTGCGCGCGTTGGAGGCGCCCACCTGGCCCAGCGCCAGGCCGCGCACCATCAGCGCCAGCACCTGGGTGCCGGCATTGCCTCCGAGGCCGGCGACGATCGGCATCAGCACCGCCAGCGCTACCAGCTTGTCGATGGTGCCCTCGAAGTGGCCGACCACGCTGGACGCCAGGAATGCCGTGCACAGATTGACCGACAGCCACATCAGGCGGCGGCGCATGGCGCGCCAGACCGGGCTGAACAGATCCTCGTCCTCGTCCAGGCCGGCGGCGCCAAGCGCCTGGTGCTCGGCCTGTCCACGGATGATGTCGACCACGTCATCGATGGTGATGCGGCCGACCAGGATGTTGTTGTCGTCCACCACCGGCGCGGAGATCCAGTCATGGTCGGAGAACTGGCGGGCGACTTCCTGGTCGCTTTCGCCGACATCGATCGCCGGTTGCTCGTCGTCGATCAGGCGGTTGATCGGGGTGGTGTCCTCGTGGGTCACCAGTGCCGCCAGCGACACCCGGCCGAGGTATTGATGGCGACGGCTGACCACGAACAGATGATCGGTGTGGTCGGGCAGTTCGCCACGCAGGCGCAGGTAGCGCAGCACCACGTCAACGTTGACGTCGGCGCGCACGGTCACCACGTCCGGGTTCATCAGGCGGCCGGCGCTGTCCTCGGGGTAGGACAGCACCTGCTCCAGGCGCTCGCGGTTCTCGCGGTCCATCGACTTGAGGACTTCGTCGATGACCGTGTCCGGCAGATCTTCGACCAGGTCGGCCAGATCGTCGATGTCCAGGTCTTCGACCGCGGCGATGATCTCGTCCGGGTCCATGTCGGCGAGCAGGCTCTCGCGCACGTCGTCGCCGACGTGGACCAGCACCTCACCGTCATCTTCCGGATCGACCAGGCCCCAGACCACCTCGCGCTTGCCCGGCGGCAGCGATTCGAGCAGGTTGCCGATCTCGGCCGGGGCCAGGGTGTTGACCAGGCGGCGCACCGGGCCCAGCCGACCGCTGTCCAGTGCGTCGGACAGCATCCGCAGTTGGCGCGCAGTCTTGTCGTGGCGTACAGCTTCAGCCATCGCAGCTCCCGCGGGATAAGAAAAGCCGCGATCCCGGCAAGGATGCGGCAACAGGGGTGTTCAGCGCGTCATTATCGCAAGGGGATGTTTCAACGCATAGCCGCCGGGCGGTGGTAGTGCCGGCCGCTGGCCGGCAAGCGGCCCCATCGAAGGCCATGAGGTTGCCGGCCAGCGGCCGGCACTACCCTTGGCGCTCAGGGCGTATCCGCCACCAGCGCCAGCCAGCGTTCGATGGCGCGGCGGTCGCGCGCGGACAGCAGCTTCGGCGCACGGGCGCGCAGTGTCCCCAGGTCGGCTTCGCGGATCGCACGGCGTACCTCCAGCAGTGTGCCGGGGTGCAGGCTGAATTCGCTCAGGCCCAGCGCCAGCAGCAGCGGAGTCATCCGTGCATCACCGGCCATCTCACCGCAGACCGCCACCGGAATGCGATGCCGCGCGCCGGTCTCGATCACCATCTGCAGCAACCGCAGCACGGCCGGATGCAGCGGCGAATACAGCTCGCCCAGTGCCTCGTTGTTGCGGTCGGCGGCCAGCAGGTACTGCACCAGGTCGTTGGTGCCGATCGACAGGAAGTCGACCAGGTCGATGAAGCTCTCCAGCGCCAACGCCGCAGCGGGCACCTCGATCATCGCCCCCAGCGGCACATGGTCGGACACCATGTGGCCTTCGCTGCGCAGCTGTTCGGTCAGCTTGAGCATGCGCCGGCGCACCGCCAGCAGTTCCTCGCGGGTACTGACCATCGGCACCAGCACGCGCAGCTTGCCGTAGGCCGAGGCGCGCAGGATCGCGCGCAGCTGGGTGTCGGCCACCTTGGGCCGTGCCAGCGACAGGCGTACGCCGCGCAGTCCCAGGGCCGGGTTTTCTTCGTTGCTCAGGGTCAGGCCGGTGCGGTCGGCCTTGTCCGCGCCCAGATCGAGCGTGCGGATGGTGACCGGTCGCCCGCTCATGCCCAACGCGGCATCGCGGTAGGTCTGGAACTGTTCTTCTTCGTCCGGCAGCTCGTTGCGCTGCAGGAACAGGAATTCGGTGCGGTACAGGCCCAGCCCCTGCGCGCCCAGCGCATGCGCCTGGGTGACGTCCTCCAGCGATTCGGCATTGGCCAGCAGGGCGATGTCGACCTGGTCGCGGGTACGGCTGGGTTTGCTGCGCAGGCGGCCGAGCTCGCGCTGCTCGCGCGCATGTTCTTTCAGGCGCGCGCGGTAGTCGCGCAGGTTGTCGGCCTGCGGGTTGGCGGTGATGCTGCCGTCGGCGCCATCGATGATCAGCACGTCGCCATCGGCGATGCGGCTGAGCAGCTGCGGCACGTTGACGATCAAGGGCAGGTGCAGGCTGCGCGCCAGGATCGCACTGTGCGACAGCGCGCTGCCGGCGGCGGTGACGATGCCGACCACCCCCTGCGCCTGCAACTGGGCAAGCTCGGAGGGCGCGATGTTGTCGCAGACCAGGATTTCACCGGCCAGGCCTTTCATCACCGGCGGCCGTTCGGGCTGCAGGAAGGCGTGGATGCGGCCGATCACATGGTCGAGGTCGTCCATGCGGCTCTTCAGATAGGCATCGTCCATGCCATCGAAGACCTTGGCCAGGCGGTCACGCTGCAGGCGCAACGCATAGCCGGCGCTGTAGGGGCCGCTGCGGATCAGTTCGTCCAGCCCGAACAACAGCTCGGGGTCGTCCAGCAGCAGGGCATGCAGGTCGAGGAACTCGCCCACCTCCTGGTTCAGGGCGCCATGCAGGCGCTGCCGCAGTTCGTGCATTTCCGTGCGCGCGGCATCCACCGCGCGGTGCAGGCGGGCCAGCTCGGCCTCGACCTGATGGGCGGCGACGCGCTGCTCGGCCACTTCCAGCGCATGTGGCAGGCGCACCCGCGCCCGGCCCATCGCCGCGCCACGGGCAGCACCGTGCCCGGCCAGCAGCTGTACCGGCCGCTGGCCGGAGGGGACCTGGCCGGCGCGCGCGCGTGGCACGCTCAGCTGTCCTCGTCGAAGCGGCGTTCGAACAGGCCGACCACCGCTTCCATCGCGGCGGCTTCGTCCTCGCCGTTGATGCGCACTGTGACCGGGGTGCCCTGGCCGGCGGCCAGCAGCATCACGCCCATGATGCTCTTGGCGTTGATCTCACGGCCCTTGGCGGCCATGGTCACGTTGCAGCGGAACGGCGCCAGGGTCTGCACCAGCTTGGCGGTGGCCCGGGCATGCAGGCCCAGGCGGTTGCTGACGGTGAGTTCTCGTTCAAGCATCGTCGACTATCGCTCCATTACGGGTACCCGCCGCGGCTGTGGCGGGCAGTTGATCCAGTCCCTGTTCCGGATAATTCATCACCCGCAGCAACATCGGCAGGCTCAGCGCCGACACCCGGCGAACCGGGGTCCCCAGCCGGGCCAGCTGCCCGGCAAGGTTGGCGGGGCTGGCGCCGTACAGGTCGGTCAGGATCAGCACGCCTTCACCATTGTCGACCCGCCGCAGAGCGGCCGAGGCGAGCGGGAGCAGGGCGTCCAGGTCTGCGTCGAACGGTACTTCGAAAGCTTCGGTTTTCAGCGGCAATTGCCGCAGGAGCCGGGTCGCCACGTCTAGCAGGGCGGTCCCGACCCCGGGATGTGTTACGAGGAGAATGCCACAGGTCATTACTGCACGTTAACAGGTCAAGGTGAATTGGCGATAGCAGCAGATGAGGGGCACTGTGTCCCGTATTCAGCGTTACCGGGGTCAGAGCCCTTTTCCCCTGGAAAAGGGATCCGACCCCATGCGTTTTTCGATGCCTGACCGGGATTCATCCACGCATGGCGTGGATCTACTGTGTCGACCAAGGTCGACACCTACCAACAGCACACGGAATCTGTCAGAGGTGGGGCGGTGTGGGTCTGCAGGACCGTTGGCGCCATGGATGGCGCCATCGAGCCCCCATGGACGGGTTTACGGCGTGTCCTGCAGACCCACACCGCCCCGCCATCCCACGTAATCCCGCTCTTGCCGTTGACGTGGCCTCTGCGGGTGCCGGGCGCAGCCCGGCCGACCCCCTCAATCCTGTTCGCGGTGGTAGGTCGCCACGTCTTCCCAGCCCATCTCGCGGGCATGCCGCGCCATGCGCTCGGCCAGGAACACCGAACGGTGCTTGCCGCCGGTGCAGCCGAAGGCCACGGTCACATAGCTGCGGGTGCCATCCCCCAGCTTCGGCAGCCAGGTATCGAGGAAATCCATCAGCTGGGTCAGGTAGCGCTGCACGTCCGGCTGCGCTTCCAGGTAGTCGCGCACGCCCGGTTCGCGGCCACTCAGCGCACGCAGATCCGGGTCCCAGTGTGGATTGGGCAGCACCCGCGCATCGAACACGAAGTCAGCCTCGGCCGGCACGCCGCGCTTGTAGGCGAACGATTCGAACAGCAGCGACAGGCCGGTGGCATGGTCCATCGTGAACTCGGTGATGATCCGCCGCCGCAGCTGATGCACGTTGAGATTGCTGGTATCGATCACCGCATCGGCCTCGCGGCGCAGCGGCGCGGTCAATTCACGCTCACGCGCGATCGCTTCGGGCAGCGACAGGCCCAGCTGGCTCAGTGGATGGCGGCGGCGGGTGTCGGCGTAGCGTTTGAGCACGGCCTCGTCGCTGGCCTCGAAGAACAGCACCTTCACTTCCACGCCGGCATCGGTGGCCAGCTGCCGCCAGTCGCCCAGCTGGCTCAGGTCGGCCTGGCCGCGCACGTCGATGCCTACGGCCAGGCGGCGTGGTGCGCTGCCGTCGTGGTTGGCCAGCAGGCTGCGCACGAAGTCGGGCAGCAGATTGATCGGCAGGTTGTCCGAGCAGTAGTAGTCCTGGTCCTCGAAGGTCTTCAGGGCGACGGATTTACCCGAGCCGGACAGGCCGCTGACGATGATCAGGGTCGGGGCGGAGGGGGTGACGGTGCTCATGGACAGGCTCTTCGAAGGACAGGGGAATCAGGGTGTTCGCCGTTCCAGCAGGTTGCTGTGGCGGGCGATGAACATGGCCGCCGGGTCGATGCCCTTGGTGCGCAGGATGTGCAGGCGGGTCGCGGCCTCGGTCAGCACGGCCAGGTTGCGGCCGGGCATCACCGGCAGGGTGATCAGCGGTACATCCAGGTCCAGCACATGGCGGGTGCCCGAGTCGCCGGTCAGGCGCTCGTAGCCATGCGGGGTGGGTTCGGTCATCGGCTTGGTCAGGTGGACGATCAGCCGAAGGTACTTGTTCTTCTTTACAGCCGTGTCGCCGAACATCTCGCGCACGTTCAGCACGCCCAGGCCGCGCACTTCCAGCAGGTCCTGCAGCAGTTCGGGGCAGGTGCCATCGAGCACGTCGGGCGCGATCTGGGTGAATTCGGGCGCATCATCGGCGACCAGGCGGTGGCCGCGGCTGAGCAGTTCCAGCGCCAGCTCGCTCTTGCCCGATCCGGCCTCTCCGGTGATCAGCACGCCGATGGAGTAGATCTCCATGAACACGCCATGCAGGATCACCCGCGGCGCCAGCGTGCGGGCCAAGTGGTAGGACAGGTGGTTGAGCAGTTCGTGGCCGCGCTTGGGTGACAGCCACAGCGGCGTGCCGGATTCATCAGCGGCGGCACGCAGGTCTTCCGGGCAGGCCTGGTTGCGGGTCAGCACCAGCGCCAGCGGGTGCGACTGCATGATCTTTTCGATGGTCTCCCAACGCTGGCGCGGTTCCAGTGCATCCAGCCAGGACAGTTCCTCGGTACCCAGGATCTGCACCTTGTTGGGGTAGATCGCATTGAGATAACCAGCCAGCGATGGACGCCGCGAGACCGTGTTGCCGGCCTCCAGCTCGCGCTTCTCGCCGGACTTGCCGGCAGCCCAGCGCAGCCCCAGCCGCTCGCGCTGCTGTTCGAACAGTTCACGGGCGGTGATGCTGGTATTCATGCGGCACTCGCAGGTGGGGTCATGTCCAGCGCCTCGCGCAGCGCCCGGGCATCGCCCGCTTCGCGCAGGGCCTGGCGGATGTCGGGCGCCGAAAACAGCTCGGCCAGCTCGGACAGCAGCATCAGGTGCTGGTGGGTGTAGTGGGCGGGGACGGCCATGGCGAACACCAGGTCCACCGGCTCGTCGCCACCGAAGTCGACCGGGGTGGCCAACCGCAGCAGGGCGCCGCGGGGGCGGTCCAGGGTTGGCGCGCGGCCGTGGGGAATGGCGATGCCGTGACCGATCGCGGTGCTGCCCAGCGCTTCGCGCTGGCACAGGTTCAGATAGATCTGTTCGGCGTTGGCCTGGCGGCAGGCCAGCAACCCGGCGGCGGCCTGCAGGACGCTGTCGCGGTCGGTGGCCGTGCAGAGCTGGGTCTGCACGGCCGCCAGGAGGTCAGTCAGGGGCATGTCTGCGGGGAACGGTGGCGATCAGCCACCATTGTCGCCCACCGGCAGCGGTGCGTGCTGCTGTTTTTTCTCCTTGTGCTTGATCACCAGACGGTCAAGCTTGTCCGCAAGCAGGTCGATCGCGGCATACATGGTCTGGGCATTGGCCTCGGCGTGCAGGGTCTGGCCGGGAATGTTGAGGCTGGCGTCGACGTGGTGTTCGGTCTTCTGCAGCTTGAGGGTCACCCGCGCTTCGCAGTGCTGGTCGAAGTGTTTGCCGATCCGGGCCAGCTTCTCCTCTACATAGGACTGCAGGGCCGGGGTGACTTCGACATCTTTGCCAAACGTTTCGATGCGCATCGGGTTTCTCCTGTGTTCGGATGTGCCAATGAACCTCTCCGCCGGGCGCGGCGGCGCGTCAAGCGATTCTGACCCTTTCGTGCGAGGCGGAAATGTTCATGGCTTCACGATACTTCGCCACGGTGCGTCGCGCTACTGGAATTCCCGACGATTTGAGCAGGTCAGCCAGCTTGGCGTCAGAAAGCGGCTTGCGCGGGTTCTCGTCGTCGATCAGGCGCCGGATCATCGCCTGGATGGCCGTGCTGGACGCCTCGCCACCGCCCTCGGTATCGATGCCCGAGGCGAAGAAGGCGCGCAGCGGCAGGGTGCCGCGCGGGGTACGCACGTGCTTGCGGGCGATCGCACGCGAGACCGTGGATTCGTGCAGGCCGAGCTCGGTGGCGATCTCGCGCAGGGTCAGTGGACGCAGCGCCTGCTCGCCGAATTCGAGGAAGCCGGCCTGCTGCAGGATCAGGCTGCGTACCACCCGCAGCAGGGTTTCGCCACGCTGCTGCAGCCCTTTCAGCAGCCAGCGCGCTTCCTGCAGCTGGGCACGCAGGTAGCCGGCATCGGCGTCGCCACAACGTCGGATCAGCTGTTCGTAGCCGCGGTGGATCACCACCTTCGGCCCGGCATGCGCGGCCAGCGCTGCGCGCCATACGCCGTTCTGCCGCCACACCACCACATCCGGCACTACGTAGGTGTCCTGCGACAGCGGTGCGATCTGCGTGCCCGGGCGCGGGTCCAGCGAGCGCAGCAGGGTGACTGCCGTCTCGACCTCGTCCAGGGGCTGTTTCAGTTCATGGGCCAGCCCGGCGACGCCGCTGCGCGGCAGCCGTTCCAGCGGGCCTGCGGCAATCTGTCGCGCCAGCACCAGGCCGGGCGTGTCACCGGCCAGCACATCCAGCTGCAGCAGCAGGCATTCGCCCAGCGTGCGTGCAGCCACACCGACCGGATCGAAACGCTGGATGCGATGCAGCACGGCGAGGATCTCGTCCTCGTCGGCGTGGATCGCCGGCAACAGGGTTTCGGCGATGGTGGCCAGCGGCTCGCGCAGGTAACCGTCGTCGTCCAGCGCATCGATCAGTGCGGCACCGATACTGCGATCACGCGAGGACAGATGCGACAGATGCAGCTGCCACAGCAGATGGTCGGCCAGTGTTTCGGTTTCGGCTACGCGCTCGGCGGCGCTGCCGGTGTCGTCGTCATCGTCGAAGCTGCCGCCGCTGCCGGCCGCGCTCCAGTCCAGTTCGGCCGGTGCCCAGTCGTCGCCGCTGTCGGCACGTTCGGCCGCTGCATCGCCGTCGGGGTTGTCACTGGTTTCGTTGGCGGCGCTGCTGCTGTCACTGCTGTCGGCCCAGTCCAGCAGCGGATTGCTTTCCACCGCCTGGGCGATCTCCAGCTCCAGCTCGGTGGTGGACATCTGCAGCAGCTTGATCGCCTGCTGCAACTGGGGCGTGAGCACCAGCTGCTGTCCCAACGATGTCTGCAGCCGAGTCTTCATGCCTGTGCCGAAAGGAAGGAGAGGGACCCGGCGCTTGCCGTCACAGCTTGAAGGAATCCCCAAGGTAGACGCGACGCACGTCGGCATTGTCCAGGATCGCTTCCGGCGAGCCCTGGGCCAGCACGCTGCCCTCAGCGAGAATATACGCGCGGTCGCAGATACCCAAGGTCTCGCGCACGTTGTGGTCGGTGATCAGCACGCCGATGCCACGCTGCTTGAGATGGGTGACGATGCGCTGGATCTCGCCGACGGAAATCGGGTCGACGCCGGCGAACGGTTCGTCGAGCAGGATCAGGCGCGGCTGCGCGGCCAGGGCACGGGCGATCTCGCAGCGGCGACGTTCGCCACCGGACAGGCTGGCGCCGAGCTGGTCGGCGACGTGGCCCAGCTGCAGTTCGTCGAGCAGGCTGTTCAATTCACGCTCGCGGCCAGCCGAATCCAGGCCCTCGCGCAGCTCCAGCACCAGGCGGATGTTGTCGGCCACGGTCAGCTTGCGGAACACCGACGGCTCCTGCGGCAGGTAACCCACGCCCTGCTTGGCCCGGGTATACATCGGGTCGCCGGTGATGTCCTTGCCGTCGAGCACGATGCTGCCAGCATCGGCGGCAACCAGGCCGACGATCATGTAGAAGCAGGTGGTCTTGCCGGCGCCGTTGGGGCCGAGCAGGCCGACCACTTCACCGGCGTCGAGGGTCAGCCCGAAGTCCTTGACGACTTCGCGTTGCTTGTACTTCTTGCGCAGGCCCTTGGCGACGAGCATTACTTCCTGCTCCCGGCCGGCTGTGCCGGCGTGGTGGCCTTGGGCTGTGCCGCAGGTGCGGCCGGGGTCTTGTTCTTCGGCGGGATGACAGTGCGCACGCGGCTGCCGTCGCCACCGGAGTTCATTTCGCCGGTGCGGGTGTTGTAGACCATGCGCTGGCCGGCATTGGTGCCGCGCGCGCTGGTGACCTTGTAGTTGCCGGTCAGGGTGATGATCTCGGTCTTGATGTCGTAGTCGATGCGGTCGGCCAGCGCGTCCATCCAGGTGCCATCATCGAGCTGCTGCTTCATCTTGGCCTGCTTGCCGGTGAACACCGCACGTACGGGCTCGCCGTCCTTGAGGTAGATCTCGGCCTCGGACGAGCGCAGGTCCAGCGTGCCCTGGGTGATGATCACGCCCTGCGACAGCACGGTCTTGCCGTCGCCGGTGAGCGTGCCCGACTGGGCGCCGGAATCGATGTGCATGTCTTCGTTGCGGTCGGTGGACTTGGCGAAGGCGGCGCTGGGGACAAGAAGACCAAGCGCGAGTACGGCGGCAAAGGGAATCTTCATCGGGGTCCGTTCTACCGGTGGGGGCCTCCCGGGTGGACCGGGGGCGGGCGGGTGGGGCTGCCGGCCTTGCGCCTGTCCGGAGACGTCGCAGGCTGGCGGCGGAATCAGCGTTTGGGCGTGTAGCGGCCCTTGGACTGGCTGAGGAAATGATACGTGTTGTTCTTCGAATCCACTTCGAAGCCGACGCCGGACTGTTCCATGCCCGGGCGGGTCATGGTCACCAGGGCGTCGGTGCGGGCGCGGTTTTCCTTCGGGAACACGTCCAGATGGTCGGTGCGGAAGGTGGTCGGCACCGTGCCCGGGCCGACCGGGCTGTCGCCGGCGACGTTGCCGCGCAGCTTCATCTCGTCGCCCTTGGCGCTGAGCCAGCCGGTTTCGGCACGCAGGGTCCAGTGCCTGCCATCCTTGTCCGGCATCTCGAACAACGGCGTGGCGATGTTGATGGTCTGGTCACCGCGCTGGCGTTCCAGCAACGGTGCGCGGAGAGTGGTCGATTCCTTGCCGTGCTCATCCAGGGCGACGATCTGGAAGTCGTGCAGGATGTAATCCACGCCCACTTCCTGGCCGCCACTGGCTGGCCCCTTGTCGCGGTTGCGCAGCGCCGCCCAGCTGCTCAGCAGGGCGGCCAGCAGCAGGCCGATGCCGAGCAGGGTGCGCCAGTTCACGGTCGGCAGGTTCATGCGCCGAACCTCGCCAGCACCGCATCCACATGCCCCTGCGCGGCCAGCAGGATGTCGCACAGCTCGCGCGCGGCGCCACGCCCGCCATCGGCACGGGTCTGCCAGTGCACGCGCTCGGCGATCCACGGATGGGCGTTGGCCGGCGCCACCGCCAGGCCGACCGCGCCCAGCGGCGCCAGGTCCGGCAGGTCATCGCCCATGAAGGCCACCTGTTCCAGGCCGATGCCATGCTGCGCGCACAGCGCCTGCACGCTGGCCAGCTTGTCGCCCACGGCGATCTGGGTGTCGATGCCGAGGTCGGCGCCGCGCTTGAGCGCGGACTGGCTGTTGCGCGCGGTGATCAGCACGGGATGGATGCCGTGCTGCTGCAGCAGTTTCAGGCCCAGGCCATCCTGCACGAAGTACGCCTTGCTCTCGTTGCCGTCCTTGTCGTAGTACAGCCGACCGTCGGTGAGGGTGCCGTCCACGTCGAAGCAGGCCAGGCGGATACGGGCCGCGGCGGCATGCAGGTGGGCAGGGAAGGCGGGCAGGGGGGACCAGGGCATCAGGGCGGCAGGCTCGGTGGGTTCGGGTGGGGCAGTACAGACTGAATGGGGTCTACGGACTGTCGGTTAAACCACCCGGGCCCGCAACAGGTCATGAATGTTCAGGGCGCCGACTGCACGGCCCTGGTCATCGACCACGATCAGGCCGGTGATCTTGTGGGTCTCCATCAGCCGGGCCGCCTCCACCGCCAGCTGGTCGGCGCCGATGGTGCGTGGGTTGCGCGTCATCACATCGGCGATCTTGGCGGTGCGCACGTCCAGCGCGCTGTCCAGCGCGCGGCGCAGGTCGCCGTCGGTGAACAGGCCGATCAGCACGCCGCCGGCATCGACCACGGCGGTCATGCCCAGCCGTTTGCGGCTCATCTCCATCAGCGCTTCACTGAGACTGGCGTCGGCGCCCACGCTGGGCAGGTCGTCGCCGGTGTGCATCACGTCGGTGATGTGCAGCAGCAGGCGGCGGCCGAGGCTGCCGGCCGGGTGTGAACGGGCGAAATCGTCGGCGGTGAAGCCGCGCGCATCGAGCAGGGCCACCGCCAGCGCGTCGCCCATCGCCAGCGAGGCGGTGGTGCTGGAGGTCGGCGCCAGCGCCAGCGGACAGGCCTCGGCCGGCACGCTCACGTCCAGGTGGATGTCGGCGGCGGTGGCCAGGCTGGACTGTGGGCGCCCGGTCATGGAAATCAGCACGTTGCCCTGGCGCTTGAGCACCGGCAGCAGCATCAGCACTTCGTCCGACTCGCCCGAATAGGACAGCGCCAGCACCACGTCGTCCTCGGTGATCATGCCCAGGTCGCCGTGGCCGGCTTCACCCGGGTGCACGTAGAACGCCGGCGTACCGGTGGACGCCAGGGTGGCGGCGATCTTGCGAGCGATGTGCCCGGACTTGCCCATGCCGGTGGCGACCACCCGGCCGCGGCTGGCCAGGATCGCCTGGCAGGCCTGCTGGAACGCCTCGCCAAGGCGGTCGGCCACGGCGTCCAGCGCCTGCCGCTCGATCTCGAACACGCGGCGGCCGCTGGCGACCAGGCCGGCAGGGTCGACGGAACGGGGGGGCAACAGGGATTCGGCCATGCGGACGCCACGCAGCGGAAGTAGAATGGAGGCACATTTTATTAGGAAAGCCCGTTGGACGCCGACACCATCCGCAATCTGATCGAAACCGGCCTGCCCGGCGCCCGCGCCGACGTGCAGGGCGACGATGGCGTGCATTTCGAAGCGACCGTGGTCTGCGAGGCCTTCGCCGGCAAGATGCCGCTGGCCCGCCACCGCATGGTGTATGCCACGCTGGGCGACCTGATGGGCGGCGCGATCCACGCGCTGGCGCTGAAAACCGTGACCCCGGCCGAAGCCGGCTGAACCGCAGAAGATCCCGAATACATGGCCAAGATCGTTGTGACCGGCGGCGCTGCGCTGCACGGTGAAGTGAGCATCTCCGGCGCCAAGAACGCCGTCCTCCCCATTCTCTGCGCGACCCTGCTGGCCGATGCGCCGGTGGAGATCACCAACGTGCCGCACCTGCACGACGTGGTCACCACGGTGAAGCTGCTGGGCGAGCTGGGCGCCAAGGTCACCATCGACCAGGGCACGCTGTCGCGCGGCAGTGCGATCGTGGTCGACCCGCGTTCGGTCAACCAGCACGTGGCACCGTACGAGCTGGTCAAGACCATGCGTGCCTCGATCCTGGTGCTGGGCCCGCTGCTGGCCCGCTTCGGCGCGGCCGAAGTATCGCTGCCGGGCGGCTGCGCGATCGGTTCGCGTCCGGTCGACCAGCACATCAAGGGCCTGCAGGCGCTGGGTGCCGAGATCGTGGTCGAGAACGGCTTCATCAAGGCCACCGCGAAGCGGCTGAAGGGGGGGCACTTCACCTTCGACATGGTCAGCGTCACCGGCACCGAGAACGTGCTGATGGGCGCGGTGCTGGCCGAAGGCACCACCATCCTCGACAACTGCGCGATGGAACCGGAAGTGACCGATCTGGCGCACTGCCTGATCGCGCTGGGCGCGAAGATCGAAGGCCTGGGCACTGCCCGGCTGGTGATCGAAGGCGTCGAGCGCCTGTCCGGCGGCCGCCATGAAGTGCTGCCCGACCGCATCGAGACCGGCACCTTCCTGGTGGCCGCAGCGATGACCGGTGGCAAGGTCACGGTCAACCGTGCGCGCCCGAACACCATGGACGCGGTGCTGTCCAAGCTGGTCGAAGCCGGTGCGAAGATCGAGACCACCGACGACAGCATCACCCTGGACATGCAGGGCAAGCGGCCGAAGGCGGTCAACCTGACCACCGCGCCGTACCCGGCATTCCCGACCGACATGCAGGCGCAGTTCATGGCGCTCAACTGCGTGGCCGACGGCGTGGGTGTGATCAACGAAACGATCTTCGAGAACCGTTTCATGCACGTCAACGAACTGCTGCGCCTGGGCGCGGATATCCAGGTTGAAGGGCATACCGCCATCGTGCGTGGCAACGAACACCTGAGCGGCGCGCCGGTGATGGCCACCGACCTGCGCGCCTCGGCCTCGCTGATCCTGGCCGGCCTGATGGCCAGCGGCGATACCACCATCGACCGCATCTACCACCTTGATCGTGGCTACGAGAACATCGAAGAGAAGCTGTCTTCGCTCGGCGCCACCATCCGGCGCGTGCCATGATCCTGCGCGGCAAGTTCAGCCCGCGTCGCAAGGCGCTGCTGGCGCTGGTGCTGATCGTGCTGGCGTGGCTGGGCTATGCCTGGTACGCCAACATCGCCATCACCCAGGGCATCGAGCAGAAGGACATGGACTGGAACGGCGATGGCACGGTCTCGCGTGATGAAATCATCGAGTCGTTCTATGCGGTCGCAGTGAACGACAGCCAGGACGGCAACCGTCATTGCCGCACCTTCGTCTGGCGCAGCACCGGTGAGCAGATCCGCGTGGACTGCCGGACCGAGTTCAAGCCGGCCGAGGAACAGAAACCGGCTGAAGCGAAGAAATAAGAAAACGCCCGCGAAAGCGGGCGTTTCTTTGGGATACACCCATCCACGCATGGCGTGGATCTACTGGAACGTGAAGTAGATCCACGCCATGCGTGGATGACGTGGATCTCCGGTCAGTTCATCGCCTTGATGGTCAGGTCCAGCGCATCGCGGCCGCTCTCACGCTGCAGCATGCGCGCCGGCACCGGGAATTCCGGCACGATCCAGGCGATCAGCTCCTTGTTGCCGTCGGCGCGCGAGACCTTGGTGGCCTCGTAGCTCTTGCCGCCCACGGTGATCGATTCCTTGCCGATCACACGGTACGTCATGTTCTTGATGCGGCCTTCGTCGACCATGCGATAGGTCAGCGGCTTGCCTGCCGCCAGGTCACGGGCGATCGCCAGGTTGATCAGCAGCGCATCCATGTCACCGGCTTTCAGCGCAATCGGGCCAGCGCGATCCGGCTTGATGTCACCGGTCCAGGTGGCCTGGTTGCTGGTCCAGTTGTAGTTGGCCTGCACGTTGCGCTTCTTCACCAGCAGCGCCGAACGGTCCTGGCTGCTGAGCGGGCGCAGCTGGCCACGCACTTCCTCGAACACCGTGCTCTGGCTGAGGTCGGCCAGCTGGTTCTTCACCTGCAGGCTGTAGCGCCACTTGTTGCTGCCTTCACTGGCCAGGGTCATGGTGCCGTTGGCCTGCATGCCCATGTAGCTGGCCAGGTAATCGGCCTTGAACGGTTCCAGCGCCATGGCCGGCAGGCTGGCCACGGTCAGGGCAGCGGCTGCGATCCAGGTGAGGGGGCGGGTCAGGGTGTTCATGCTCAGACTCCTTGGTATTCGATCAGGCGCAGATCGACGCGGTCTTCGCCGTCTTCGCGTTGCAGGATGCGCACCGGGGTGGGGACACCGTTGGCGATCCAGAGAATGGTTTCGTTTCTGCCACCGTTGGTCCGGTAGACCCGCAGTGCGTTGTAGGACAGGTCGCCGACCTCGACGTTCTCGGTCTGCGGCGCGGCCTGGTAGTCGTGTTCGCGGACCTTGCCCATGTCCACGTAGCGGTAATGCATGGAGGCGCCTGGACGCGCATCGCGCATGATCGCCAGGTTGATCAGCAGCGCGCTCTGGTCGCCTGCCTGCAGCGGGATCGGCTGCGCGCGTTCCTTCTTGACGTCACCGGTCCATTGCGCGGTGCCGGCCTGCCAGTTGTAGGTGCCGACCGCCTTCTTGCCCAGGAACAGGCCCTTGCGCACCGTGCTCTGGCTGAGCGGCGCATACACGCCGCTGCGCTCCTCGAACACTGTGCTCTGTTCGATGTTCAGGCCCAGCACGCTGGCAAAGCCGCGGCGGCCGACCACCTGCATGTCCACCCGCCACTGGCTGCCGCCGGTGTGGGTGACCTGCATGCTGGCATCGCCCGCTTCCTTGCCCTTGTAGAAGGCCTGGTAGGTGGCGCTGAACGGTTGCAGCGGCGGTGGCTCCCAGGCCAGTGCCGGTGGCATCGGTACGGCCGGCGCATCGGCTGGCGGCTGCGCTGCGGGCACCGGTGCCGGCGGGGGGGCGGGCGCCTGTGCCTGGCCCCAGCCCACGCCGGGGAACACGGCAAGCGACAACAGCAATGGAGTGGACAGCAGGGTCGTGGTCTTCATGGAGGACAGGGACCGCAGGAGGGGGCAGGATGCCAGCCCCGCAGTCAGCGGGGCGTGTGCATGGGGACTACCGGTTCAGGTTCCCGGCGGAATCTAGGGCCAACGGGCTAAACAGGGGGTGACCGTCCAGTTGCGGCTGGCCCTCCCGTTCAGCCAGGCGGCCGGCGCACAACAGCTGCAGGGTGGCGATCAGCAGCGGATGCTCCACCGCCAGCACGCGCGCGGCCAGGCTGTCGGCGTCATCGCCGGGCAGCACCGGCACCCGCACCTGCGCCAGCACGGCGCCCGCATCCAGCTCGGGCACGACCAGATGCACGCTGGCACCGTGCTCGGCGTCGCCCGCCTGCAGCGCCCGTGCGTGGGTGTCCAGGCCCTTGTGCAGCGGCAGCAGCGATGGATGGATGTTGACCAGCCGGCCATTGAAGCGCTGTACGAAGGCCGCGCCGAGGATGCGCATGTAGCCGGCGCAGACGATCCAGTCCGGTTGTACTGCGGCCAGCGCATCGCCGAGCGCCTGCTCGTAGCTGGCGCGGTCGCTGAAGGACTTCGGTGCATGCGCCCAGCGCAGGTTCGGTGCGACGCGCTGCAGGGCCTCTGCGGCGGGGCGGTCGGAAAACACGCCGACCACCTCGGCGGGCAGTCGGCCGTCGGCAATGGCATCGAGGATGGCCTGCAGGTTGCTGCCGCGGCCGGAGGCGAGCACGGCAATGCGGGTGGTCGCGGTCACTGCTGGGCGCTCCGGCGGATCAGCGGCCAGATCAGCAGGCTGCCGAGGGTGGCCATCAGCATGTCGGCGTGTGCGTCCCACATGTCGCCCTGCTGCCCGTTGTAGGCCTCGGCAGCATCCGGCGACAGCGCCAGCGCGATGGCCCACTCGAACCATTCGTAGACCAGGCTGGCACACATCACCGTCATCACCGCCAGGGTGAAGGCCTGGCCCAGGCGCAGCGCCGGCCACGCATGACGGGCAAGCTGCAGCAGCGCAGGAGTGAAGCAGACGCCGAACAGGAAGTGGATGAGGCGATCGAAATGGTTGCGCTGCCAGCCGAAGGCCGCATTCGGCGACCAGCCGCTCAGCGTCTGCGCCCAGGCGTCGTAGGGCACGTTGGAATACAGCCAGCGCGCGGCCACGCAGTGCAGGGCGATGAAGCCGCAGATCGCGATGAAGGCACCGTTGCCCAGCCAGCCGCCGCGACGGTCGACCCACAGCAGCGCGGCCAGCCCGATCACGGTCAGGGTGCTGTGCAGGGCCTGTTCGGTAGGCCACAGCGGGTGGACCCAGCTGATTGCGAACACCGCCAGCACGGCGGCAAAGGCCAGCTTCTTGGGGCCCGAGAAACGGTGGGTGGTGGGCGAAGCGGACGTGGGGAGGGCAGGCGCGGACATGGGAAATCGATCAGGAAAGGACGGGGCGTCTGCCGGCAGGTTCAGACACTGAGGTGGTCGCCGCGGTCGAACAGCGCGGCCATGTCAGGTTTGGACAGGAACACCCAGGCATAGGCGGCCAAGGCCATGCCCAGCGGGCCGGCCAGTACGCCCAGCCACGCCGCGCGCCGGCACCAGGCCAGCCCGGTGCGATGTGACAGCTGGCGCGCGGTATACAACTGCACGAACCCCAGCACGGCCGCCAGCACGGCGATGGACGCATAGACCGTGGTCAGCATCCAGGCATCGTCCAGCCCGCGCGAGTGGGCCACCCATCCGCTGAGGCCAAGGAACGCCACTGTGGCGAACCAATGGAAGCCGGCCAACGCGTAGAACAGCACTTTCAGCGTCTGCAGATGGCTGGTCAGCTGCAGCTGCGCCAGGGTCTGATGCGGCAGCGGCGGCGGATTGCCGGAGGCGGTCATGCGGGCGTGGCGGGAAGGTCGAAGGCGGCCTTCACCTGCGGGCGCAGCAGGGTGATCAGGCTGAACACCCCCAGCACCGTGCCGATGGGGGTGAACAGGCAGGCCAAGCCGGCCGCGATCAGGCACAGCAGGTAGCGGCGTCTCTGGGCCAGGCAGCGGCCGGCATAGGCAACGAACGCGCCCAGGCTGACGCCACCGAATACGGCGATGCAACCGATGAGGGTGAACATCCAGCCGAACAGGCGCTGCTCGGCCGGCGACGACGGCTGGCCGCCGGAATTCATCGGCAGGTTGCCGGTGAGCGCGGTGATGCCCAGCACGATGTGGATGATGAAGATCAGCGAGAACAGCACGATCAGGCCGCCGACCACGTAGTGCGCGATGGCCAGCATGCGCAGGTGGTCGGCATCCTGCGCGTTGAACACCGGTACCGTCGCCAGCGGCGGCGGCACGGGGGCGGGCGACAAGGGGGGCGTTGCGTCCATGCGGGCTCCTGGGTTGTCGGGATCAGGCGATGTGGACGCGCTCGGCGCCTTCGGCGGTGACCACCTGGCCGATGGTCCAGTGCTCCAGGCCCTGCGCCTTGACCGCATCGGATACCGCGGCCACCTGGTCCGGCGCCACGATCAGCACGAAGCCGATACCGCAGTTGAAGGTACGCCACATTTCGCTGTCGGCGACCGCGCCTTCCTTCTGCAGCCACTGGAACACCGGCGGCAGGGTCCAGGACGAGGCCTGGATGTCCAGGCCGAGGCCTTCGGGCACCACGCGGATGATGTTCTCGGTCAGGCCGCCACCGGTGATGTGGGCCATGCCGTGGATGGCCGCGCCGTGCGACTTCAGCAGCGACAGGATCGGCTTCACGTACAGGCGGGTCGGCGCCATCAGCGCATCGACCAGCTTCACGCCGCCTTCCAGCTCCAGCTCGGCCGGGCGGCCGGCGCGGTCGTAGATGCGGCGCACCAGCGAGTAGCCGTTGGAATGCGGGCCGGACGAAGCGATGCCGATCAGCACATCGCCGGCAGCCACGCTGGCGCCATCCTTCAGCTCGCTCTTCTCGACGGCGGCGACGGTGAAGCCGGCCAGGTCGTACTCGCCCGGGGCATACATGTCGGGCATTTCAGCGGTTTCGCCGCCGATCAGCGCGCAGCCGGCCTCGGTGCAGCCGTTGGCGATGCCGCCCACGACCGCCGCGGCGGTGTCGATGTCCAGCTTGCCGGTGGCGAAGTAGTCCAGGAAGAACAGCGGTTCGGCACCCTGCACCAGCACGTCGTTCACGCACATGGCGACCAGATCGATGCCGATCGTATCGTGGCGGTTCAGCTGGTGGGCCAGCTTCAGCTTGGTGCCCACGCCGTCGGTGCCCGACACCAGCACCGGCTCGCGGTACTTGTTGGACAGGTCGAACAGGGCGCCGAAGCCGCCCAGGCCGCCCATCACTTCCGGGCGGAAGCTGCGCTTGACCAGGGGCTTGATCCGCTCGACCAGTTCGTTGCCGGCGTCGATGTCGACACCCGCGTCACGGTAGGTGAGGGGGGAGGGGGCGGAAGACGGGGTGTTGGTCACGGGCGTCGGCGCTGGCAGGGGTTGAACGGGCGATTTTAACAGGCCGCATTGGCGCAAAGGCCGTATTCGGGCAACAATTCCCCCGGATACGTCGAGCCAATGGATGTCCTGATGCGCCGCAGCCTGATTCTGACCCTGCTCCTTGCGCTGAGCCTGCCGGTGGCCACGATGGCCCAGAGCGGCCTGCGCACCGAGGGTGATGTTGCCACCGCCACTGGCGCGTACGAGGCCGAAGTGCCCGTCAACAGCCAGGCCGAAGCCGACCGCAACGGTGCGCTGGCCCGCGCCTTGAGCGTTGTACTGGGCAAGTTGTCCGGCGATCGCAGCGTGATGTCGCGCCCTGGCGTGGCCCAGGCGCTGCGCAATGCCAAGGATTACGTGGCCAGCTACGACTACAAGCAGGACCAGAGCGTGAGCGCCAGTGGCGCCCCCAGCTTCCGCACCCTGCTGGTGGCCCGCTTCCGCGAGGACGATGTCGATTCGCTGGTGTCGGCGCTGGGCCTGCCGCTGTGGCCGCAGCCGCGGCCGAAGCCGGTGCTGTGGCTGGCCGTCGATGACGGCAGCGGTCCGCGCCTGGTCAGCGTGCAGCAGGCCAACGCCGCCCGCCCGTTGCTGAACCGCGCCATTGAACGCGGCTACAAGCTGGGCCTGCCCAGCGGTGGTGCCGCCGAACAGGCGCTGGCCGGTGCCATCTGGCGCCAGGACAGTGCCGCCGTGGCCCGTGCCTCTTCGCGCTACTCGCCGCCGATGCAGCTGATCGGCAAGCTGTACCGCGCCAACGGCGGCTGGCAGGCGGACTGGGTGTTCGTCGACAACGGCCGTGAGCTGAACAAGTGGACCAGCAAGGACGCCAACGCCATGCGCGCGATGGCCGCCGGTGCCGATGGTGCCGCCGATGCGCTGGTCAAGCGCTATGCCAAGGCCGGCGCGGCCGTCGGCCAGGCCGGCACCTATCGGGTGGTGGTCACCGGCATCAACAGTGCCGACGACTACCTGCGCCTGGCTGCCGGCCTGCGTGAGGTGCCGGTGGTGCGCAACGTCACCCCGCTGCACGCTTCGGCCGGCCAGCTGGAGCTGAGCCTGGAGATGACCACCGGCCTGGCCGGCTTCAACCGCATGCTGGGCGACAACGGCGTGCTGGTGCCGAGCGCACCGCTGCCGGCCCTGCCGGCGCCGATCGACGACACCACCGGTGCCCCGGTCGCTGCGCCGGTCAGCAACGAGTACCGCCTGCGATGAACCTGACCCCGGAAGCGGAAATCGCGCAGTTCCTGCGCCGCCTGAAGTACATCCTGTTCGCCGGCCTGATCGGCTGGGTGGTGTGGTTGCTGGCGCCGATCCTGACCCCGTTCGTGCTGGCGCTGGCGCTGGCCTGGCTGGGCGATCCGCTGGTGGACCGCATCGAGGCCACCGGCCGTTCGCGCATGACCGGCGTGGTGCTGGTGTTCGCGGCGATGGTGCTGGTGATCGTGGCGCTGCTGCTGGTGCTGGTGCCGATGATCGAGCGCCAGATCACCACCCTGATTGCGGTCGCGCCGCAGGCACAGGCGTGGCTGATGGAAAAGGGCATTCCCTGGTTCGAGCAGAAGACCGGCCTGGAAGTGATGCAGTGGCTGGACCCGGACCGCCTGATCGAATGGGTGCGCAGCCACTGGCAGCAGGCCGGCGGCTTTGCCACCACGTTCATGGGCTACGTCTCGCGTTCGGGCTTTGCGATGGTGACCTGGGTGGTCAACATCCTGCTGCTGCCGATCCTGGCGTTCTACTTCCTGCGTGACTGGGACAAGCTGGTCGAGCGCGTGGCGTCGGTGATTCCGCGCAACCAGATCGGCACCATCAGCGCATTGGCGCGTGAGTCCAACGAGGTGCTGGGCGCCTTCATCCGCGGTCAGTTCCTGGTGATGCTGGCGCTGGGTGTGATCTATGCCGGCGGCCTGTCGCTGGTCGGCCTCAAGCTGGGTCTGCTGATCGGCCTGATTGCCGGCCTGATCAGCTTCATTCCCTACCTGGGCGCGACCACCGGCATCCTGATGGCGGTGGTCGCCGCACTGGTGCAGGCACAGGGCTTCGACCTGAAGCTGCTGATCCTGGTCGGCGTGGTGTTCACCGTGGGCCAGCTGCTGGAAAGCTACGTACTGACCCCGCGCATCGTCGGCGACAAGATCGGCCTGCACCCGGTGGCAGTGATCTTCGCGGTGATGGCCGGCGGCCAGCTGTTCGGCTTCCTCGGCATGCTGCTGGCGCTGCCGGTGGCAGCGGTGACCAACGTGCTGCTGCGCTACGCGCACCAGCGTTATCGCCAGAGCGAGCTGTACGTGGGTGAGAAGCCGGCGATCGTGCTTGATGGCGTGGTCGATGCCCCCCATATCATCATTCCGAACGACAAGGGCCCCGACCTGAAGTGATGGGTGTGCCGCAACTGCCGCTGGCCCTGCATTACCCGCGGGACCAGCGCCTGGAGACCTTCATCGGCGCGCCGGACGGCGCGCTGGCGCAGCTGCGCGCGATCGCGGTGGGTGCCAGCCACGATTGGGTCTATCTGGAAGGTGCGGCGGGCACGGGCAAGACCCACCAGGCACTGGCGATGTGCTCCAGCGCCGAGCAGGCCGGGCGACTGCCGACCTACGTACCGCTGGCCAGCGCCGCCGGCCGCGTACGCGCGGCGTTGGATGGGCTGGAGGCGCGCGAGCTGGTGGCGCTGGACGGCCTGGACGAGGTGGCCGGCAACCGCGAGGACGAGATCGCGCTGTTCGATTTCCACAACCGCGCGCGCGCTGCGGGCGTGACCGTGCTGTACACGGCGCAGAAGGCGCCCGAAGAACTGGGCCTGGTACTGCCCGATCTGCGTTCGCGGCTGGGCCAGTGCGTGCGTGTGCTGCTGCAGCCGCTGGATGAGGAAGGACGGGCAGCGGTGCTGCGTGAGCGCGCGCTGCGGCGTGGGCTGGCGATCGACGAGGCCTCCATCGAGTGGCTGCTGTCGCATACCGGGCGCGAGCTGGGTGGCTTGATCACGCTGTTGGACTGGCTGGACCGCGAGTCGCTGGCGGCGAAGCGGCGGATCACCGTGCCGTTCCTGCGCCAGGTGCTGGAAGAAGGCCGGCCGCGTTACTGAGGGTGGGGTTTGCTTTGCAGGGCTGCGCCCTGCACCCGCAGAAGCAACGTCAACGTCAGAAGCTGGCTTCCTGAGGGGAGGCGGGGTGGCTCAGGTTGCGGGGGACGGCGCAAGTACGTCCATGTAGCCTCGGTCGCGCCATCCATGGCGCTCACGCCCCCGCAACCTGAGCCACCCCGCCTTCGACAGGTTCCCGCGATCTGCCGGGATTGCGTACTGCACTGCTGTTGGTGGGTGTCGACCTTGGTCGACACGTGTCTTGCTTGTGGTAGGTGACTCTTGCTTGTGGTGGGTGACGACCGTTGGTCGTCATCAGAGCAAGCGCAGCGAAGCGACCCGCTTTTGCTTTTCTTTTTCTTTTCCGTGGCTGGACGCCCACGGAAACTGTCATAGGCCGGGCGGGGTGGGTTCGCGGGGGTGTCCGCGGCATGGATGCCGCGGCCAAGCCCCCGGGTGAGGTGACCCCCGAGACTTGGACGGGGTCAGGCGGCCGATTGGGCCTGCTCCCGGTACTTTATCGGGCTCAGACCTTTCAGTTTCAGTTTGATGCGTTCTTCGTTGTAGTACTGGATGTATTCCACCAGCCCAGCCTCCAGACTCTCGAGGCTGTCAAAGCTGTTCAGGTAGAAGAACTCCGACTTCAGCGTTCCAAAGAAGCTCTCCATCGCCGCATTGTCCAGGCAGTTGCCGCGCCGGGACATGCTTTGCTTCAACGAGTGCTTTTCCAGCATGTGCCGGTAGTTTTCATGCTGGTACTGCCAGCCCTGGTCGGAGTGGATCATGGGGCGCTCATCCGGGGAAAGCTTCTTGATGGCCTCCTCCAGCATTTGACCCACCAGATCAAATACGGGCCGACGCTTGATCTGATAAGCCACGATTTCGCCGTTGTAGAGGTCCATGATCGGCGACAGGTACAGCTTCATACCCTGCACCTTGAACTCGGTCACGTCAGTCACCCACTTCTGGTTGGGCCGCTCGGCATGGAACTGGCGATTGAGGTCATTGCCAACCACAACATTGGCCGCCCCCTTGAAGGCCTGGTAGCGCTTCACACGCACCCGCGATTTCAGTCCCATCTCCCCCATCAGGCGCTGAACCCGCTTGTGATTGGTCCGATGACCCTGATTGGCTAATTCCAGCGTCACCGTGCGATAGCCATAGCGCCCTTGGCTTTGATCGTAGATTGCACGGATGCGCTCGCACAGGGCTGCCTCATCCTGATCCGGATGGGCCAGGACATGGTTCTGGTAATAGAACGTACTGCGTGACAGCTCAGCTGCTTCAAGCAGAAGCGACAGCGTATGAACCTGCCTCAATCCTTGGACGGCTTGCGCTTTGCGTCCTGCGCCGCCTGCTCTTCCCGGATCAAGGCATCGAGTTTTTTTAGGTAGTCGGTCTCCGCACGCAGATAGGCGACTTCCTTGAGCAGCTCATCGCGGCTCATATCTTCAGGCGGCTTGGACGAACGGGTCTTTTTCATCGGCTTTCGGGGCGGCGGCGGAGGGGGTGCCAACGCTTGGGCACCACCTTGAGCATACAGGCGCCGCCATCGTCCCACCGCGCCGGCATCGCCAATTTGAAAGTAGGTGGTGGCCTCCCGCCCGGACAAGCCGTCCTGGCTCATCTTCTCCAGGACAGCCAGTTTGAACGGGAGGTCATAGGACCGGGCCTGGCGATGAAATCCCCGCCTACCATGCAGCCGATAGGTCGCCACCCAGCGCCTGACCGTGGAGAACTCCAGGCCGTGGCGACGGGCAATGGCTTTGACCGATGTGGAGGTCTTGCAGGCCTCTTTGGCGACCTGCAGTTTGAAACGCGCGTCGTATTTGTTCATGTATCCCTCGGGGTTGGATCTGGTGTCCAACTCCCGGGGGTCACTTCAGGGACGGGTTCACGGCGTCCCCCGCGAACCCACCCCGCCCGGCCAAGCAGGGCTTTTGATTTGCGCGACCAACCACGAGGGGCTCAGCCGTTCGCGGCCAACTCAGCATCCAGCGCGCGCAGGCGATCTACCGTCCCGACATCGGTCCAGCGCCCGCGATGGTGCTGCCCCGTCATCAATCCCTGCGCCATGAAGTGCTTCTGCAGCGGCACCACCGAGAACTTCGGTGGGAGCCGCTCGCTGCCCGGTGCATCACCGATCACCGTGTGCCAGTCGGCCACGATGGAAGGGCGATACACGCCGATGCCGGCATAGGTCAGGCACGGTCCTTCGCGGTCGTGGTGCAGCAACCCCTGCGCATCGAGGCGGTAGTCACCGTTCGGGTGCTGAACCGGATTGTCGACCAGCACCAGATGCGCCTGGCCCTGCGGCTCGCGCGGCAGCGTGGCGAAATCGAAATCGGTCCAGATGTCGCCGTTCACGACCAGAAACGGGGCGTCGCCCAGCACCGGCAACGCGTTGAGGATGCCGCCGCCGGTTTCCAGCGGGGTCGGCCCTTCGTACAGGAAATGCAGTTGCAAGCCCCATTGGCTGCCATCGCCCAGCGTCGCTGGAAACTGTTCGGCCAGCCATGCGGTGTTGACCACTACCTCGCGCACGCCGAGTGCGGCCAGGCGTTCCAGGTGCCAGACGATCAGCGGTTTGCCGGCCACGTCCAGCAGCGGCTTGGGCGTGTGCAGGGTCAGCGGGCGCATGCGTTCGCCGAGGCCGGCAGCAAAGACCAGCGCCTTCATCGGGCCACGCGCATCGGTGCGGCCAGGTCGGTCAGCGCCGGCTTGATGCGGTGTTCCAGCAGCTGCTGCAGCGGTGCCAGCTCGCGGTAGCGCGGCAGCACTTCGTCCAGATAGTTGATGAAGCGCGGCGCGTCGTCGAGGTAATGGCCCTTGTTGTCGCGATAGCGCAGGCGGCAGAACAGGCCGAGGATCTTCACGTGGCGCTGGATGCCCATCCAGTCGGCATCGCGCAGGAAGGTGGCACGGTCGGGCACCGGCAGGCCGGCGTTGCGGGCGCGCTCGTGATACTGCGCCAGCCACTCGTCCACACGCTGCAGCGGCCAGCTCAGGAACGCGTCCTTGAACAAGCTCATCGCATCGTAGGCGATCGGGCCGCGCACCAGGTCCTGGAAATCCAGCACCGCGGGGCCGTCGTCGACCGGCATCAGGTTGCGCGGCATGTAGTCGCGATGGGTCATCAGCTGGGCCTGGCCCAGCGCGTTGTCCATCAAGCGGCGGTGCACCAGCTGCAGCCCTTCAATCTCGCCGCAGTCCAGTTCCAGGTTCAGGTGGCGCTGCAGGAACCATTCGTCGAACAGGCCGGCATCGCGCTGCAGCAGTGCTTCGCCGAACTGGCCGAAGTCGGCCGGCACCGGGATCGCCTGCAGGCGCAGCAGCTGTTCGATCGAACGGCCGAACCATTCATCGGCGTTGCGCTGGTCGAGGATCTTCGCCAGGGTCGGGCCGCCGAGATCTTCCAGCAGCAGGAAGCCGGCATCCAGATCCTGTGCCAGCAGCGCGGGCACACGCAGGCCGTTGTCATCCAGCAGGCCGCGCATGCGCAGCCACGGGCGCGGATCTTCCAGCCCCGGCGGGGCATCCATCACGATGTGGCTGCCGCGCGTGCTGGTGGTGCGCCAGTAGCTGCGCATGCCGGCATCGACCGAGGCGCGTTCGACCACCGCACTGGAATCATCGAGCTGGGTACGGGCCCACTGCAGGCGCTGCGCGCTGCGCTGGGGATCGGAGGCGGGTTCGGTCATGCAGGCATATCCGGGCGCGCCGGGCGCGCCTACGTCGGGAACAGGAAGGGAAGAGGGTGCGGGATCAGCGGCGACCGCTGAACAGACGCAGGACGGCCAGCACGGCCACCGCGCCCAGCACCGCACCGAGGAAGCCGGCCGGCTCACCGGGGGCGTACCAGCCCATGTACTGGCCGAACCACCCGGCCAGCAGCGCGCCGATGATGCCCAGCACGATGGTCAGCAGGCAGCCCATGCGGTTGTTGCCGGGCATGAAGAATCGCCCGAGCAGGCCGACGAAGAAGCCGACCAGGATGATGTAGAGCCAGCTGCTGCTGCCGAACAGACCATTCATGCGCGCGATTTCCACCAAGGGTGGACGCAGCCTAGCAAGGCCAGGCTGCGTCCGTCACGGTGTGCCGGATTCAGCAGCAGCCGTGGTCGCCGTGGCGGGTGCCACTGTCGGCAGCCACCGGCGAACCGCTGGTCTCGCCGCGCAGGCTGGCGGCGTAGTGCTCGCTGATCACCTTGGACACGCAGGCGGTGACCTTCTTGCCCATCGGAATGTGCAGGAACTCGTTCGGGCCGTGTGCATTGGAGTGCGGACCGAGCACGCCGGTGATCATGAACTGGGCGCCCGGGAACTTCTCACCCAGCATGCCCATGAACGGGATCGAGCCACCTTCGCCCATGTACATCGCCGGCTTGCCGAAGAAGGCCTGGCTGGCGTCGTCGATGGCCTGGGTCAGCCACGGCGCCATGGCCGGGGCGTTCCAGCCGGTGGAGGCCTTTTCCAGATCCAGAGTGACCTGCGCGCCGTTCGGCGGATCGCGCAGCAGCGCTTCCTTCAGCAGCTCGCCACAGGTCTTGCCATCGGCGGTCGGCGGCAGGCGCAGCGACAGCTTCACCGAGGTCTGCGGGCGCAGCACGTTGCCGGCCGATTCCAGCGCCGGCATGCCACCGACGCCGGTGACCGACAGTGCCGGGCGCCAGGTGCGGTTGAGCACCAGCTCGGTCAGGTCCTCGTTCATCGGACGCAGACCGTCGACCATCGGGAACTTCTCGAAGATCTCGGTATCGACCACTTCGGCGGCGCGCTTGGCCTGTTCCTGGCGCTCGGCCGGGATCTCAACGTTCATGCCGTCGATCAGGATGCGGCCGGTGTCCTGGTCCTCGATGCGCGACAGCAGCTGGCGCAGCAGGCGGAAGCTGGACGGCACCACGCCGGAGGCATCGCCGGAGTGCACGCCTTCGTTGAGCACCTTCACGGTGAAGTTGCCGCCGGTCAGGCCGCGCAGCGAGGTGGTGCACCACAGCTGGTCGTAGTTGGCGCAGCCCGAATCCAGGCAGACCACCAGCGACGGCTTGCCGATGCGGTCGGCGAGGTGGTCGACGTAGGCCGGCAGGTCATAGCTGCCCGACTCTTCACAGGCTTCGATCAGCACCACGCAGCGGGCGTGCGGCAGGCCCTGGGCCTGCAGCGCCAGCACGGCGGCCAGCGAGCCGAAGATGGCGTAGCCGTCGTCCGCACCGCCGCGGCCATACAGCTTGTCGCCGCGAAGGACCGGGGTCCACGGGCCGAGGTCGTCGTCCCAGCCGGTCATTTCCGGCTGCTTGTCGAGGTGGCCGTAGAGCAGGATGGTGTCGTCGCCGGTTTCGGCGCCGGTAGCCGGAATTTCCAGGAAGATCAGCGGGGTACGGCCTTCCAGGCGCACCACTTCAACCTTCAGGCCGGGCAGCTGCTGGGCCTTGGCCCAGTTCTCCATCAGGGTGACCGCCTGTTCCATGTAGCCGTTCTGCACCCAATTGGCGTCGAACATCGGCGACTTGTTGGGAATGCGGATGTAGTCGACCAACTGCGGGACGATCTCGCTGTCCCACTTGTCATTGACGAATTGGCCGAGCTTGGCGCTGTCCATCTGAAACTCCGGTTGCATGGGCTGATCCGGCCATTCTACGCCTGTGCCGCGGGTAGGGTTTTTCCTACATCACGTCGGGTATTTGGCTGGCTTTTAGAAATCCAGGAAACCGATAGGCTGTGTGCATGTGGTGACGGACACTGTTCCTACCGACGGGATTGCCGGTCGGGACGGCCAGAATCACAAGGAGATACACGTCGTGCCTTGGAGTGTCGTGTTGAGGGCACTGGTGCTGGTCGTGTGGATCGCTGGGGCGCATGCCGCCGAACCGATCGACATCAACCGCGCCGATGCCCAGGCGCTGCAGCAGGGATTGACGATGGTCGGAGCCGCCAAGGCCGAGGCGATCGTCGAGCACCGGCGCAGACACGGCCCGTTTCATCGCGTCGAGGACCTGACGCAGGTGAAGGGGATAGGGAAAGCAATCGTCGAACGGAATCGACAGCGGATCACCGTAGGCAACAGGTTGTTGCCGGCGGATCCGGTACCCGGATCGGTACCGGTGCGAACCGTACCCAGGCGCTGACAGCAGGAATCGTCGGAACCGGCAGGAGGCTGGTTCACCGGACACGGACAGGAAGGCCGTGACCACCGACCGCCGCAGGACGCGGCACCAATCACCAGGATGGTGGCATCACAGACCTGTGGAAGGGGCTGAGATACAAACAGGACAGACGCGGCCGCGTGCAGGATGCAACGCTACCCCCACAGCGCAGGATGCGAGGGGGCGGCAGCAGGCCGACAAGGACGTAACGATTGCCCGGTACGACACATGGCTGTGTCGCCGGGCAGTTTCATTTCCGGCACCTGGTTTTGCCGCGGCCACCACGGGTCGATGGTGTACGGTGGCCGCACCGCATGGAAAGGACCCCCGCTGGATGCTTCTGCACCGCCCCACTACCCTGATGCTCGCCCTTGCACTGGCCCTGCCGCTGCTGGGCCATGCCGCTGCGCCGACGCCGGCCGCCAAGCCTGCCGCTGCCGCAGCCAGCACCGCCGAAGTGCGCGGACCGACCGACCTCAAGCCGGGCGAATACCTGTGGCATCCGGAAATCTCGCCGACCGGCCCGATCGTGCTGGTGGTCAGCCTCGATGAACAGCGCGCCTATGTGTACCGCAACGGCATTGCCATCGGACTGACCACGATCAGCTCGGGCAAGGCTGGGCATGAGACGCCGACCGGCGTGTTCACCATCCTGCAGAAGGACAAGGACCACAAGTCCAACCTCTACAACAGCGCGCCGATGCCCTACATGCAGCGGCTGACCTGGGACGGCATCGCCCTGCATGGCGGCAGCCTGCCTGGTCATCCGGCCTCGCATGGCTGCGTGCGCCTGCCGCAGGCCTTCGCGCAGAAGCTGTTCAGTGAAACCCAGCGTGGGGACACCGTGGTCGTGGCCGATGCCAAGAGCTCGCCGATGACGCTGGCCTATCCGTCGGTGCTGGCACCGGTCAACGCGCGCGGCCAGGCCCTTCCGGAAACCGGGGATGGGGCCCCGGCGCAGGCCTGGTGGGATGACGCCGCAGCGCCGGCCGGGCAGGTCGGCATCCTGGTCAGCCTGCACGACCAGCGCCTGTACGTGCTGCGCGATGGCGTGATGATCGGCGAGTCGCCGCTGAAGGCCGACGCCCTGCCGGCGTTCCAGGGCACCACCCTGTTCGTGATGGGGCAGGGCTACAGCGATACGCCCAGCCCGCTGGACGCGAACCAGCGCCTGCACCAGTGGACGGCCTATCCGCTGCTGGGCCAGGACCGTGCCCAGGCCACGTCGGACCTGCTGGCCACGCCCTCGCTGCCGATGGCGTTGCCGGCCGATTTCGCCCGTCAGCTGTACCAGGTGCTGGTACCGGGCACGACCCTGCTGGTGACCTCGCTGCCGGCGGTCCGCCCAAGCCCGGCTGAATCCGGAATGCAGCCGGTCTTGGAATCCGAGCCGCCAGGGTCCACCCTCAAGGGCAACTGAGTCCCCTCGTTGTGCCCATGACTGCATCCCGCCTGTGCCGGCTGGCCGCGTTCGGCCTGCTGGCGACCTCGGCCAGCGCCCCGGCGCTGGCACAGACGCCCGCCCTCGCCACCAGTGCCGATGATCTGGCTGCCCTGCTGTCGCGCAGTGCGCCCAAGGCCGACCGCCACGTGTTGCAGCTGGCGGCGCACGCCATGCGCTGCGCGCTGCAGCGGCCGGAGCTGGGCATCAATGGTGATCGCCTCAGCGTGATCGATTATTCGCGGCCGTCCACCGAGCCGCGTCTGTGGGTGTTCGACCTGGCCCACCAGCGCCTGCTGTTCGAGGAATGGGTGGCGCATGGCCGCAACAGCGGTGAGAACCGCACCGAACACTTCTCCAACCGCGATGGCAGTTTCATGTCCAGCCTCGGCGCGTTCACCGCGCAGGAGACCTACATGGGCGGCAACGGCTATTCGCTGCGCCTGGCCGGGCTGGAACCGGGCTTCAACGACCGCGCGCGCGAACGCGCCATCGTCATCCACGGCGCGCCCTATGTGAATCCGGCGACTGCGCAGCTGCAGGGGCGGCTCGGCCGCAGCCTGGGCTGTCCGGCAGTGCGCTTGTCGGTGGCCAAGCCACTGATCGATGCATTGCGTGGCGGCACGATGGTGTTCGCCTACTACCCCGACCAGGATTGGCTGAAGCACTCGCAGCTGCTGGGCGGCGAGTGCGGTGGCCAGGGCACGCTCGCCACGCGGTGATGCACGACGGCGCGCGGCATGATGCAATGCGCCGATGAACATCGACTCCCTGCTGCACACTCCGAGCCAGGTAATCTCCCGCCTGGACTATCGCCGCGAACGTTGGCGCAACGGCTTGGGTTGGACCCGCGAGATTCTGCGCCTGCCCGCGCAGGGTGATGACTGGGCGCTACGCCTGTCGGTGGCCGAGATCGAGCAGGATGCCGCGTTCTCCGCCTTCCCCGGTGTGGAGCGCGAACTGGTGCTGCTGCAGGGCAATGGTGTGCGTCTTCGCTTCGACGATGGCCGCGTGGCCGAGGTACTGCCACCGCACGGACGCGTGCGCTTTGCCGGCGAGGAAGCGCTGCACGGCGAATTGGTGGACGGCACCACCCACGACTTCAACCTGATGTGGAAGCGCGAGCTCCTGCAGGCCGAACTGCTGCACCGGCCGCTGGTGGGCACGATGTTCTTCTTCTGCGAACCGGGTGTGGCCTGGGCGCTGCATCTGCTGGCCGGTCGGGCGGAGTTCGGTGCCGACAGCGGCCTGCCGGCGTTGCAGGCGGGAGACACTGCGTGGCTGTCGGCCGGTGAACGGCAGCGTCATGCAGTGCAGGGCGGTGGCGAGTTGCTGGCGATCCGGATCAGTGCGGCGGCGGGATGATTCCTGGGCGCCGGTTGGCACTATCCACGCATGGCGTGGATCTACTGCAAATGCGGTTGCCACCATGTCTGGACACACCGTTGTAGATCCACGCCATGCGTGGATAGCTGCCGCCGACACCGTGTCATGGTGCGAACCAAGGTTCGCACCCACCAGAAAGCGGTTCGCACCCACCAGGATGCGGTGGCCTCAATACACATCGCGCCGGTAACGACCGGCCAGCAACAGCGCTTCCTTGCCCGCGGTACCCAGCACCTGCTCGATCACTGCATCCACCGCCGGGGCCATGCCCTGCAGGCTGCCGCAGACCAGGATCGTGGCGCCTTCATCCACCCACTGGCGCAGCGTTGCCGCTTCGGCCAGCAGCCGGTCCTGCACATAGCGGTGCGCACCGCCATCGCGGCTGAACACTGCATCCAACCGCGCCAGCGTGCCGTCGGCCAGCATCGCCTGCAGTTCTTCACCGAAGTGGAAGTCGTGCGCGGCGGTGCGCTCACCGAACAGCAGCCAGGTGCGCCGTGCGCCACTGCGTACGCGTTCGTGCAGATGCGCGCGCAGGCCGGCGATGCCGGTGCCGTTGCCGATCAGCAGCAGCGGCACATCGGCGGGCGCGCCATGGAAATTGTCGTTGCGGCGCAGACGCAGCTGTACCGGTTCGCCGATGGCAGCGTGGTCGCACAGCCAGCCGCTGCCGATGCCGGGTGTACCGTCAGCGCGCAGCTGGCGGCGCAGCAGCAGCTCAACCGCACCGTCGGCCATGACCGAGGCGATCGAGTACTCGCGATGCGGCAGCGATTGCAAGGTCGCCAGCAGCGCAGGCAGATCACCCGGGGGAACCAATGAGGGCAGGTGCGAGCGCGCGACGCGTGCCAGCAACGTTTGCCCGTCATCCAGCACGGTGTCCGCGTCGAAGCGTTGTGCATCCAGCCAGGCACGCACGGTGTGCGATGCGTGCTGCGGGCCGATCTCGGCGATGTCACCGGCCTGCCACTGCGCATTTGCATCGGCCGGGGGCTGCAGGCGCAACCAGTACACCGGACCACCGGGGCTGCCCGGGTTCAGATGCTCGCGTTGCAGCAGCGTCCACGGCTGGTACTCGGCAGGGCTCCAGTCGGGCAGTTCGCTGGCGTTACCGCCGAGTTGTCCCAGCAACTGTTGCCAATGACGCAGCGCTGCCGGATCGGCGTTGTCGACCTCGATGGCGTCGAACAGCGGATGCGCGCCGTGTTGGCGCAGCCAAGTGTCCAGCTGGTGGCCGAATCCGCAGAAGTGGCCATAGCTGCGGTCGCCCAGCGCGAGCACCCCGTAGTGCAGGTGCTGCAGCGGGGGCGGGGTGGCCATCACCCCGCGCAGGAACGGCAGGGCGTGGTCGGGTGGATCGCCTTCGCCGGTGGTGCTGGCAATAAACAGCGCGCGCTGGCTGGAAGCCAGCAGTGCTGCATCCACCTCATGCAGTCCGCGCACGCGCACTGGCACGCTGGCACCGCGCAGGGCCTCGGCGCTGCGTTCGGCCAGTTCGCGGGCGAAGCCGGTCTGGCTGGACCAGACCAGCAGGATGGGCGCGGTGTCTCCGGTTGCGGCGTCGTCGCGCGGGCGCCCACGCCACCACAGTGTCGCGCAGGCCAGCGCATACAGCACCGTGGCGAGCACCGCGATCTGCGACTGCCGCGCCGGTGGTGCGCCCCGCCACCACGCTTCGCCGAGATGCAGGCGAAGCAGTGCCCAGCCGATCGCTGCCAGCAGGAGCAGAACCAGTGCGTTGCCGAGCCAGGCGCGCGATGGACGTGCGCTCATGCGTCCTGCTCGTCGAGCAGGCGCTGGAAGGCGCTGCTGAGAAATTCCTGCGGGCCTTCTGCGGTGCGTTGCAGGTAGCGTGCAGCCAATCCTTCGCGTTCGGCCAGCGCCATGCCCTGTTCGCGACCCAGCACGGTCAGTGCGGTGGCCCAGGCATCAGCGTGCATGGCGTCGTCGGCCACCACGGTTACTGCCGCGGCAACCTGCCGCACCGGCCTGCCCGTACGCGGGTCGAGACTGTGGCTGTAGGCCTCGCCACCGGCCTGGTACTGGTGCCAGCGATCGCCGGAAGTCGCCACCGCCTTGCCGTCCAGCGCCAGCACCCGTGGCGGGGTATCGGTGTGCACGTCTTCTTCGGGTGCGGATTCCACCAGCACGCGCCACGGCTGGCCGTCCGGTTTGCGGCCGTAGCCGGCCAGTTCGCCGCCGACTTCGATCAGCGCGGCAGTGATGCCTTGTCCACGCAACCAGGCGGCCACGTGATCGACGCCGAAGCCCTTGGCGATCGCAGAGAGATCCAGTTCCAGTCCCCCCGGTTGCAGCAGCGCAACGTCCTGCCACTGCAGGCGCTGCCAACCGCAGCGATCACGCGTGGCCTGCAGGGTAGCGTCGTCGGGCTGGCGGCGTTCACCGGCATGTGCCCCGAAGCCCCACAGTGCAACCAGCGGACCGATGGTGGGATCGAAGGCGCCGCCACTGGCGGAAGCGATGACCTGTGCGCAGGCCAGAACGTGGCGGGTCTCGGCCGGCAACGCGCACCATTGGCCGGCGTCGGCGCGGTTGTAGCGGCTCAGATCCGAGCCGGGTTCCCAGGTGCTCATCTGCGCGACCACCTCGTCCAGCCGCGCCTGGATGCCAGCATGCAGCGGGTGCAGGTCGCGCTGGCGCGACGCGACCAGCGACACGCTCCAGGTGGTGCCCATGGTGGTGCCACCGAGGCGGGCGATGTCGAGCAGGGGATCGGTCATGGTGGTGTGCTGCAGGCGCGATGCCGGGGCGTGCCCGGCATCGCGGTCCACGTCATTACTGCGGCAGCACTTCCAGCGTGGCGACGTAGCTCAGGCGGCGCTTGGCGGCCTGCTTCACCGAGGTCTTGTTGTCTTCGGTGCCGGTCTCCAGCCAGTACATGCCAGCTTCCGGCCAGGTCACCTTGATCTCGCCCTTGGCGTCGCTGGTGACCTTCAGCTCGTCCTGCGCGTTGCGGTAGCGGGTGCCGCCGCGCACGATCTCGAATTCCAGTCCGGCGGTCGGCTTGCCATCGACCAGCACGCGGAAGGTCGCTTCCTCGCCGGCGAACAGATCGTTCGGATGGCCCACGGCCACCAGTTCGATGCCGCGGTTGGTCGGCTTCAGCGCAGTGTCGTTCGGGGCGCCGTTGGTGACGAAGGTCTCCACGCGGCTGACCGACTGGCTCACTTCCAGCTTCTTCGCATCCTTGGGCAGTTCGCCGAAGGTGGCGACGCTGCCGCGCCAGCGCTTGCGCTCGCCGTTCTGCTCGTAGGTGGCGAACAGGCCGTCATTGACCGACGCGATGCGGTAGGTGCCCGGCTGCTTCAGCTCGACATCGAACACGCTGCGGTACTTGCCGGTGGCCGCGTTCTGCGCCTGCACGGTGCTGCCGTCCGGCGCGGTGATCACCACCGACTCCAGGCGCAGCGGCACGTGGTTGAAATAGAACAGGTCGTTGGAGACCGCACCGTCGACGGTGATCCACGGCGCGTTGCCGGCGATCACGGTCTGCGAGGGCAGCAGCCAGGCCTTGTGGGCCAGGGCGGAGAAGGGAAGGGCAGCGGCCAGAGCGGCGGCGAGGACAAGCGTGCGCTTCATGCGGAAGACTCCAGGTGGATGCAGGGTGGTGCGGCGAGGGGAGGGGAATTACGACTTAATCCCCTCCGTCCCCTTTTCAGGGTTTGACGGCGAGGGTGACCTGGCCCAGTTCGGTGGCGCCCTGCGCCTTGCCGTTCTGCGTGGCGGTGGCCGGCCAGGTGAAGGGGATCTTCAGCAGCTCGCGGCCGCCGACTTCGCGCACCGCTTCCACCACCAGGGTGTAGTTGCCCGGGGCCAGCTGCTTCAGCGCCGGCTGCTTGTCGTTGAACGACAGCGCGTGCTTGCCGGCCGGGCGGGTCGGGCCGGTCACGCCGTCCACCGGCACCTGCAGGGTGCGGCCGCTCTTGCGCCACCACTGGCGCAGGTCCGGCAGCCACTTGGTGCCGTGGCCTTCGCTGTTGCTGGTCTGCTGGTACCAGACCGACAGGTTGGCCGCGACCTTCTGGTCGGCGCCTTCCAGCCACACCGCCACGTACGGGCGGTGGTACTCGGCCACGTTGAGCTTGGGCACTTCGACGTTGATGTCGAGGGTGGTGGCATAGGCCGGCGAGGTGGCCAGCAGGCCGCTGAGGGCGATGGTCAGGGTGACGCGCATGGGGCGGCTCCGGAAACGAAGGAAAGTCAGTGGATCAGCAGCAGGGCGATCAGCAGCGGGATCATCAGGCCGAGGCCGACCAGCGGCCAGGTCATGCGCCGCTGCCGTGCATGCAGGTGAAGCAGGAACAGGCCGGTGATGCAGAACACCAGGCAGGCCACGGCGAACAGGTCCAGGAACCAGCCCCACGCCGGGCCCGCGTTGCGGCCCTTGTGCAGGTCGTTGAGGTAGGACACCGCGCCGCGCGAGGTTGATTCGTACTCCACCGCGCCGGTCGCGCGATCGATGCTCAGCCAGGCGTCGCCACCCGGGCGCGGCAGCGACAGGTAGATCTCCTCGGCCGACCACTCGGCCGGGCGCCCGCCGATGGCGATGCCCAGCTGCGTGTCCAGCCATTGCCGGGCCGGGCGCGGGATCGGCGCGTTGCCATCCTCGCGCGTGCCCAGCTGGCCCAGCAGCGCGGCCGGCAGTTCCAGATGCTGGTTCTGCACCTCGGGCTTGGCCTCGATCTTCGCGGCATGGTTGAGGGTCAGGCCGGTCACCGCAAACAGCAGCATGCCGATCAGGCAGACCGCCGAGCTGATCCAGTGCCACTGGTGCAGCGTCCGCAGCCAGAAGCCACGGTTCTGTTGCTGCTGCACGGTGGAAGAGGCAGGACGGCTCACGGCACGGTTCGAGGCGGACGGGGACTGCCCATTACATCATTGATGAGAATAGCTCGCAATTGCGTGTCGTTCTGTATCCCAGGGGGATTGCCGGCCAGCGGCCGGCACTACCGACTGGCCGGCAATCCCGCAGATCAGTAGATCCACGCCATGCGTGGATGGAGCGCTAACGATCAGAACTTGAAGTTCAGGCTCACCCAGACGCTGCGGGCCTTGTCCTTGTTGTTGTAGTCGTCTTCGAACAGCACTTCATTGCTCGAATCGCCATATACCCCACTGCCGTCCAGGTCGGTGAAGCTGGCTTGGTAGGTGGTGAAATCGCGGTCCAGCAGGTTGTTGATACGTGCATTGACCGTCAGCCACTGCGTCGCTTCGAACGAAGCACCCAGATGCAGAGTGGTGTAGTCCTTGTAGTAGAGCTTCTCGCGCGTAGTGGCGTTGAGCCCACGGAAGCGCTTGGAGCGCGCCTCTGCAGTCAGAAACATATTGAAGCGCTCGCTGACCTGCCAGTCGAAGGTCGCATTGGCCATGTGCCGCGCGCTGTTGCCCAGCGGGAGGCCCTTCTCCGCGCCGCTCTTCTGCTCACTGTCCGTGTAGGTGTAGTTCGCACGCAGGCCGAAACGCTCGCCGATGTTCCATCGACCAGCTACTTCGGCGCCCTGAATGATCACTTCATCGATGTTCACCGTTTTGCTGCTGTTGGCGTAGCCCAGCTCGGCGTAGTCGCCCGTTGAGGTGCAGGCCAGAGCGAAGCGGCCGCCGCAGGGTTGTGAGGCGATCTTGTCGTCGAAGCGGTTGTGGAACACCGTGGCATTGAAGTTGTGCCCGTCTGGATGCTGCCAGTAGACCGCCAGTTCGGTGCTGGTGCTGGTTTCGGGCTTCAGGTTCGGATTGCCGAACATCGGTAGCGTGCCTTGCGCGCCGAAGCCGGTGACGCCGTCGTACAGCTGAGTGGTCTTGGGTGTCTTGAAGCCCGTGCTGACACCACCCTTCACCGTCCACTGTTCATTGACGGTGTACACACCGTACAGGCGCGGGCTCAAGTGGTCGCCGAATACCTCGTGGTCGTCGTAGCGCAGGCCATAGGTGATTCCCAGCGGCGCGATGACGGTCCAGGTGTCCTCAGCGAACAGCGAGTACATGTTGTGCTCCTGCTTCTGGCCGGGCATTCCGCGCTCGGTGCCGAACACGCCGTCGGTCAGTTCACCACGGATGACCTGCGCACCGACAACAGCGACATGCTGGCCTGCGGCCTGGAAGGGAATGTCCAACTTTGCATCGAAGGTGTACTGGGCGCTTTCGAGCGTGCGTCGAGGCCGTGGCAGGAAGGTCGATTCAGCCAGCGCGCGGCGTTCAGCCGTTGAGCGGCCGCTATAGGCACCGGTGCCGTCGATCATCTGCAGCAGCAACTCGCGTTCCGCGACAGTGAATGGCATCGTCCGGCCATCGTTGTTGGTTGATACGTGCGAGAGGGACACCAGGCTGTTACCAAAGCCCCACTTGCCCTCGTGGGTCAACGCCCATGCATCGCGGGTGAATTCCTGGGTCGGTCCATAGCCCACGCGCGGGTCGGCCCGGCGTGTCCACGTACCACCACTGGTCCGGCACGCGTTGGCATTGGCACCGCTGCCGTTGCGGCAGAAATTGGCCGTGCGCCAGATGCTGTTGATGTTGTCTACCGTACCAACCGGGTACTCCTCGACACCGGCATCATTGATCTTGATCGAGTTGTCGTATTCCTGGCGCGAAGTGTCGTAGTCAAGCGTCAGGCGTTGATCTTCGTTGATGTTCCATTCAAGGCTCAGACCACCTGCTTTATTCGTGTTGTCGACTGTTTTACCACCGCCGCCAAAGCCCAGCGTGCGCGCATGGGGGGTGCCGTTGGGGTCGATCGCCGGCGAGTAGACGGGATTGGAAGCATCGCGGTCATACCAACTGGCGCGTGCGCTGAGGTTCAGTACACCGGGAACGATTGGGCCGGTCACATACAGGTCTGCAGTGCGGTCGTCACCGAAATCGTCATCGGTCTCGAAGGTGCCTGCAAGGGTGGCCGAGCCACTCCAGCGGTCCAGCGATCGCTTGGTAATGATGTTGATGACGCCACCCATGGCGTCGGCGCCGTACAGTGTGGAAGCCGGGCCGCGGATGACTTCGATGCGCTCGATCGCGTCCAGCGGTGGGATGTGGTTGAACTGGTTGCCGCCGAAGTTGTTCGGGTAGATGTCGCCGTGATTGTTCTGGCGGCGGCCATTGATCAGGATCAGCGTGTAGTCCGAGCCCATGCCGCGCATGGAAATGGTGCCTTGGCCCGTCTTGTCGCGGGTCTCGCCAACGTCCACGCCTTCCAGATCGCGGACTGCATCCAACAGGGTCATGTATGGGCGCTTGGTCAGCTCTTCCTGGGTGATGACTGAAATGCTGGCCGGCGCGTCAGTAATTTTCTGCTCGAAGCCGGAGGCGGTGACCACCACCTTGTCCAGCGTCTGTGGCGCGCCGGAAGCGTCACCGTGGGCGAAGGCAGGGGCGGTCATGGCCGCCAGCACGGCGCTGGTCAGCAGGGTACGGGACAGGGACGAACGGACACGATGGCGCTGGGCCATGGCAGTAACCTCGAAGGATGCAGGGTGGTGCAATGCCAGGCGCGAACGGCGCGGCATGCACGGGGAGGCCCGGTCAGGGGCGGCAGGGATGAAGCAGGCAGCGGCGTACGGGCACGACCGCGCAGGCGGTCACGCGGGGCCGTGATTCAGGCGAGCGGCGGCGCCTGGCCGCGTTGCTGGCGGCGCCCGGGCGCGTCGGCCCAGGGCGTGTCCGGAGCGGCCAGCGGCCAGTCCGGGCGCACGCCGGGCATGGCCGGCGTGGTGGGTACGAGTTCAAGCTCGGTGCGCAGCCATTGGCTGGCCAGCAGCAACGGCGGGCGTGCCTTCTCGGCCGATTTCACCGGGGCGGCAGCACAGCGGCGCAGTTTGGCCGGTGCTTCTTCCTGCGGGGACGCTTCGCCACCGCGCTCTTCCAGCGGCATCTGCACGGCCATTCCGGCCTGGCCGTGTGGCAGCAGCGGCAGGGTGCCCAGCAGCAAAGCCAGCATCGCCACCCACGCCAGCAGACTGGCCAGCGCAGGACGCTGACCGCGCATGGCAGTGCCCATCTTTCGATGGATGAGTGGGCGAGGGCGAAGCGGGCGCAGCAAGCAGGGGTCCCCAGGGGTCTGCCGGCAGCGGCCGGCATCAACGGGGCGTGATTGTAATGAGAGCTGTTAGCTGTTGCAAATGAGAATGATTGCCAAATTGTCGCGGGTCGGCCGGATGGGGCTCAGACTTCGCTCCAGCGTCGCAGCAGGTTGTGGTACACGCCGGTCAGCTGCAGCACCGCCTCGGCGTCACCGCCGGTCTGCCGCAGGCGCTCGATCGAGCCATCCATTTCCCACAGCAGGCGGCGCTGCACATCGTCGCGGATCATGCTCTGCACCCAGAAGAACGAGGCCACGCGCGCGCCGGCAGTAACCGGGCGCACCTGATGCAGGCTGCTGGACGGGTACACGATCAGGTCGCCGGCCGGCAGCTTTACCTCGTGCTCGCCGTAGGTATCGCTGATGATCAGCTCGCCGCCTTCGTATTCGTCCGGATCGGACAGGAACAGGGTGCAGGAGATGTCCGAGCGCAGCTGTTCGCCGTTGGCCAGGTTCATCACCGCGCCATCGACATGGAAGCCATAGGTGCCGCCCCCGCTGTAGCGGTTGAAACGCGGCGGCAGGTACTTCAGCGGCAGCGCTGCGCTGAAGAACAGCGGGTGCCGGGCCAGCGCGACGAGGATGATCTCGCCCAGTTCGCGGCGCAGCGGCGAGGCCTCGGGCAGCTGCTGGTTGTGCTTGGCCTGTGCGCCCAGGTGGCCCACGGTTTCGCGGCCATCGGTCCAGTCGGCGGCGTCGAGGCGGCGACGGAAATCGGCCACCTGGTCGGCGCTGAGAATGTCGGGGATGTGCAGCAGCATGCGGGACTCCTCAGAGGGACGGCGGTGCGACCAGGGCGCGCACCTGCGGATGCGGCGACGCGGCCAGTTCCGGCACGATGTGCGCCATGAACGCCGGGCTGCCGTGCGCCAGTGCGAGCCGCAGCCAATGCACGGCCTGCTCGACCTGGCCGGCCTGCAGCAGGATCGAGGCGTAGTTGGCCTGGCCGCGGAAATCACCGGCTTCGGCCGCGCGCTTGTACAAGGCGAGCGCCGCCTGCGGATCGGGCGTGGTGTCCAGCCCGTCTTCGAGGTGGCGGGCCAGCAGGTTCATCGATTTGGCGTGGCCCAGGTGCGCGGCGCGGGTGTACAGGGCCAGCGCCTGCGCGCGGTCCTGCGGTACACCGCGGCCGGTGGCCAGCAGGTTGGCCAGGTTGTACAGGCCCCAGTCCAGCCCGGTGTCGGCCGCGCGCCGGTACCAGACCGCGGCCAGCGTCGGGTCGGCGACGGTGCCCTGGCCCAGCTCATGGCAGCGGCCGAGCATGTTCATCGCCATCGGCGCGCCGTTGTTGGCGGCGGTTTCGTACCAGAGCAGCGCGGCCGAGGCGTCCTGCGCGGTGCCTTTGCCTTCCATGTGCATCTGCGCGAGCAGCAGTTGTGCATCGACCTGTCCAGCCTGCGCGGCGTCGCGCACGCATGCGAACGCGGCCTGCGGATCGTGCTGCAGCAGCTCGGCCAGGGCGTCGCTGTCGATGGGAGTGCGGGTAACCATGGGGTGAGTATCGCCGGAAACAAAAACGGCGGCAGGAGAGCCTGCCGCCGTGGTGGAGCGGAGTTACATCAGAACTTCACGTTCAGTGCCAGGGTGGCCGAGCGACCCGGGGCGATGCTCGCGTAGTGCGAGGCATAGGCCTTGGTGAAGTAGGTCTTGTCGGTCAGGTTCTGCACGTTGAGCTGCAGGCTGATGTTGTCCTGGATCGCGTAGCTGGCCATCGCGTCGAAGCGGGTGTAGCTCGGGATCCACTTGGTGTTGGCAACGTCACCGTACTGCTTGTCCGAGTAGAACGCACCGGCGCCGACGGTCAGACCGATCGGAAAGCGGTAGGTCGTCCACAGGTTGGCGCTGTGCTTGGCGGTGTTGGGGAACACGTTGCCGTTGTTCGGCGACGGCACGTAGATGCCGCTCGGGCAGGTGCGGCCCGATACGGCGCAGACAAAGCCGTTGTCCTTCAGTTCCGAATCCAGGTAGGTGTAGCCGCCGTACAGGCTCCAGGCATCGGTCAACTGGCCATTGAAGCCCAGCTCGAAGCCGTTGATTTCCTTCTTGCCGGCGTTCTGGCTGGTGCCGTTGTCGATGGTCACACGTGCGTTGTTCATCACGGTGTGGAAGATCGCGGCAGTCAGGTTCAGGCGGTTGTCCAGCAGGTCCCACTTGGTGCCGAGTTCGAGGTTCCTGGTGTCCTGCGGCTTGAGGTCGGCGACGCCGGCATTCAGGCCGTCCGAACCGTCGCCACCGTCCATGCCCGGCGGGGTCGAGGAGGTGCCCCAGGACAGGTAGATGCTGCCGTTGGCCGCCGGCTTGAACACGACGCCGGCCTGGTAGTTCACGAAGTCGTTGTCGTTGTGCAGGCGCGGAGTGGCGCTGCCCGGGGTGAGCAGGGTGGTGGAGTAGTCGTCGTAGCGCAGGCCGACGTTGACGCTCCACTGCGCGTTGAGCTCGATGGTGTCGAACAGGTAAGCGGACTTGGTCTTGGTGCGCTGTTCAACGTCCAGCGCTTTGTTGCTGCGATAGACGATCTGACCGGCCGCCCACGGATCGTTCGGATTCGGATTATTGAAGTCGGTGCAGTTGTAGTTGGTGGCAGCGCCGGACACCCGGCACACCGAGCTGTTGGCCGCGAGGGGTTCCAGCGGGTTGGCGGTACCCGGCGTCATCTGGTAGCTGCCACGGGTCATCTTCTCGTCGCTGTATTCCACGCCGGCGCTGTAGCTGTGCTTCAGTGCGCCGGTCTGGAACGCGCCGGTCAGGCCCAGCTGGTCCGCGAAGCTCTTGACGTCGACGGCGCGGCTGTTGGTGCGGCGCCACAAGGTGCCGTAATTGTTTGGGTTGCCCTTGCTGTCGTCGGGCTGGGTCCACAGGTAGTCGTTGCTGGTGTTGCCCAGGCGCGCGATGTTGCGCAGCTTGTGGCCGCCGAAGTCGTAGCTGGCGTCCAGGGTGCTGATATCGGCACGGGTGCGCTGGAAGTCACGATCGACCAGGCCGTAGTAGTTGTTGCGGTCCGGTACCATCGGGCGGCCATCGCCGTTCTTGGCCACGTTCGGGCCGCTGGAGAACGGGTTGTTGTACGGGAAGCCACCCGCGTCCGGCAGGTCATCGCTCTGCATGTGGTAGTGGCTGGCGATCAGCTGCGCCGGCCCGTTCAGGCCGAACGCGATCGACGGCGCGATGCCCCAGCGGCTGACATTGGCGGCGTCGCGGCCGGCGATGTCCGACTCGTGCTTCATCAGGTTCAGGCGGGCGGCGATGCCATCGCCCAGCACGTAGTTGGCGTCCACGGTGCCGCGTGCGTAGCTGTCGGTGCCGATGCCCATGCTGGCGCTGGTTTCGTTCTTCAGCTTCGGCGTCTTGCTTACCAGGTTCAGGCTGCCACCACCGGAGTCACGGCCGCCGTAGGCCGAGCTCGGGCCCTTGACCACTTCCACCTGCTCCAGGTCGAAGATCTCGCGCGTCTGCGAGCCGACGTCGCGCAGGCCGTCGACGAAGACGTTGCTCTGCGAATCGAAGCCACGGATGAAGGGGCGGTCACCGGTCGGGTTACCGCCTTCGCCGGCACCGAAGGTGATACCCGGGACCATGCGCAATGCGTCCTGCAGGTTGGTTGCACCGGTTTCGGCGATCAGCTTCTCCGAGACGATCGACACCGACTTCGGGGTGTCCAGCAGCTCGGCGGTGAACTTCGGCGAGGACGGATTGAACCAGCTGCCGCGCACCTGCACCTTGTCCAGGTCGGTGGCCTTGCGGGAGCTGGCATCGGCGCTGTCGGCGGCCTGTGCGGCCAGCGGTGCGAAGCCGGCGGCCAGGGTGGCGGTAGCGAGCAGGGAAACGCGCGGAGCGTGCTTGCGGGACGTGATGTGGGTCATGGTCTGGGTGGCGGTGGCTTGGATCGGGAAAGGGCGAGCGCGAGCCGGCGCAGATGGACGTGCGGCGACAGGCGGGAGGTGGGTTCTATAGAGCCGAGCCATGCTCGGCTGGCGGGAAACGCAATCAGGCGCACGGCAACGGCCGCAGGGCGCCTCAGCTGGCGTGCGGTGCGGGCGGAGCGTGGCCGGGGTTCAACCGCAGTGCGGGATCGCGCAGCTGCCAGCGCAGGGCGTCGGAACGCCACAGCGGAACATGCGCGACCAGGGCGGCGCGCGGGGGAGCCAGTCCGGTACAGGGCGTGGCGCCCTCGCCATCCAGCGGCGGCTCGGGTGCTGGCGCGGCATGGTGCGGGCACTCGTCGGCCGGCGGGGCCGGCACCGGCATGACCTGCTGCAGATCTTCAGCGTGTGCCTGCCAGCCGTGGGTAGCCGGGTTGTTGCCGCGTCCTTCGTGCAGTGCCGACCAGCCCAACACCAGCGTCAGCAGCACGGCCACGAGCAGCGGCCACCCTTGGCGGGCGAGCTGGCACAGCGTGGCGGTGGGCGCGGGCGAAGCCATGGCGCGGGGGCGGAGTCGTTACGAAGATGTTACGTAGAATAACATCAACGATAATGATTCGCATGTACGGGCCGTGCCGGGCCCTCGAGGCGACCCGGGGGCGCCCTGGGGAGGCTCTAATGGCCTTGCGATGGATCCACCCCATGGGTGGATGCTCTCCCGCGGGGCGCCCTCTGGGGGGCTCTCTGGGCCGAGCGCCGCCTCAATCCCGGTCGTCGCGGGTCCAGACAGCGTCGTGCTCGCGCTTCACCGGAAACTTGGGCACAGGGCTGTAGGCCGGGGCGCACAGGGCGCGGCCGTCACGCACGTCGAAGCGCGCGCCGTGCAGCACGCACTCCACACTGCCCTCGGTGGTGTTGAACTCGCCCGAGGACAGCTCGAACTCTTCATGTGTGCACTGGTCTTCCAGCGCGTACAACTCACCGTCGAGGTTGAACACCACGATCGGCGTGCCGGTTACCTCGTCGAACACGCTCTTCATTTCACCCGGCAGCAGCTCGGTGCCGGCACAGACGAAGGTCCAGGTATCGCTCACGCGGCGGCTCCGGCCAGCGGCTTTTCCAGGATCTCGAAGCGCAGGTCGTCGCGCTTGGGAATGCCGAAGCGTTCGTCGCCGTACGGGAACGGCTTCTTGATGCCGGTGCGCAGATAGCCGCGGCGCTCGTAGAAGGCGATCAGCTCGTCGCGCACGTCGATCACCGTCATCTGCATCACCGGCACCTTCCATTCGCGTGCGGCGTGCGCTTCGGCGGCGTCCATCAGCTGCTTGCCGACGCCGCCACCCTGCTGGGCCGGGTCGACCGAGAACATGCCGAAGTAGCCCTTGCCGTCGACATCGGCGACGTGGGCGCAGGCCACCAGCTGGCCGTCGCGTTCGGCCAGCAGGATGGTGGAGCGCGGGCGGTCCAGGTCGGCCTGGATGCCCTCGGCATCGATGCGGGCGCCGTCCAGCAGGTCGGCTTCGGTGGTCCAGCCAACGCGGCTGGCGTCACCACGGTAGGCCGAGGTGACCAGGGCGATCAGGGCGGGGATGTCGGCCGGCGTGGCGGCGCGGAAGGTCAGGGTGGTCATGGGCACATTCTAGGTGGAGCGGGGAAGGGCGCGGGAGGCTGTCGATTGGGCCAACTTTGCCGAATGTGGCCAATACGCGGGGTTGACGCCATCTTCATTATTCGTTCATATCCATGGTCAGCACCCGCCCACCGTGAAGCAACGCGTGGCTGTCTGCCGGAGTGGGTGCCGCCTGGTCGAAGGCCAACTGCCGTTCGGCGCAGGTGGGGCACACAGGGACGTCGATCCAGGGAGGATCTTCATGCAGTCTGGCCTCATTTCTCATCCGCGCGCCGCAATGGCTGCCAAGGGTCTGTTTCTCGGTGTCATTGCCCTGTGTGTGCTGGCACCGGTCGGCGTTTCAGCCCAGATCGTTCCCACCTGGCGCCAGGAGTACGACAAGCGACTGAAGTACGGGGACCTTGTCGAACCGCTGAAGGGCGAGATCTTCGGCGAGCAGGTCAACCTCTATGACGGCTCGATCAGCTTCAAGGCCACGGATATTTCGATTCCAGGCAATGGCGGTCTGACGATGACCTTGGGCCGCAGCTACAGCGATGACGATGGCGGCGGAGAGAACTCATTCTCGAATTGGGGCCTGGATATCCCGTCCATGTCCGGCGTCTATGGTGATCTGCCGGAGACCGCGTCTGTCGGCTATTGGGCGCCTGCCGCGCGCTGCAGTACGGTGGCGGCGCCTCCGTCATTAGAGGTCTGGAACCGTCGCAAAACCCAGACCGTCAATTTCAGTCCCACTACATTCTGGGATGGCGTGCGACTCTCTCTACCGGGTGGTGGCAGTGAGCCGGTGCTGGGAGGCAGCGGAGATGCGCGCCAGCCGCAGCCACAGTTTGGCGAACCGGCGCCTTGGAATACCAAGGGCGGCTGGACGTTCAGTTGCCTGACCGCCCTGAAGAGCGGACAGCCGGGACAAGGCTTCCTTGGTCATGCGCCGGACGGTACCAAGTACTACTTCGACTGGATGGTCGCCAAGCACCACAACGGTGCAACGCTGCAACCCTACGGGCCAGAAAGCAATGCACTGCTGAATCGAAAGCGTGTGTTCCTGTACCCATCGCAGGTTGTGGATCGCTTCGGCAACTGGGTGCGCTACGAGTGGAGTGGCGACCGGCTGTTGCGCATGGTTGCCAACGATGGTCGCGAGATCAGCCTGGGCTACAACGCGAAAGGACTGATCGCATCCGCAACCGCTGCTGGGCGTACCTGGACTTACGGGTACACGGAGGCCGATATCCTGCGGACAGTGACGCTGCCGGACGGAACCCAATGGGTCTACAACCTGCCGCCGCTGTCAGTCACCCACAAGTACGCCGACTATAACGGGCAGAGCATCTGGGAGTACATGGACTACCCGGCCACATGTTCGCGCGTCAACAAGATCGTGCCCAGCGAGATCACCCTGAGCATCCAGCATCCGTCGGGTGCGCTGGGGACGTTCCTGTTCCGGCCGTTCCGCCATGGGCGCAAGAATGTGAAGCTGGATTGCCAGACCTCTGGCGACAATCACCTGTTTGCCGATGGCTGGAACTACACGCCGGTCTACCGTGACGCAATGTCGCTGGTGACCAAGACCATCAGCGGTCCGGGCATGCCCACTGCACAGTGGACCTATCAATACACCAATCTCAATGGTGCTTTCGCCCAGGACCTGGGCGGTCCAGTAATCCCCGTAGGCCAGGCAGAGCCGAAGATCACCACCGAGACGTTGCCCGATGGTGTCGTTCGCGTCTACGAGTTCGGCAAGGAAGTTGCCTACAACGACGGCCTGTTGCTGTCCACGACAACGCGATCGGGCGGCTCGGTCGTGCGCGTTGACCGCAATAACTACTATCCAGATGCCCAGCTGGATGCGGCGCCCTTCCCGAAAGAGGCCGGCAAGGACTTCAAGTACGGTGCGAGCGATCTCAAGGCCCATTACAATCGCCCCGTCCAATCCACTGTGGTGGAACAGGATGGCGTGCAGTTCACCCGCACCGTGCAGGCCTTTGATGCATTTGCGCGCGAAGTCACCGTCGTTGAAGCGAATTCCGCAGGCCAGAGTCGCACCACCAGCACCAGCTACTACGACAATCCCGCGCTATGGGTGAACGGCCAGACAGCGCGCAGTGTGCTCAATGGCATCGAACAGTCCCGCACCGAATTCGATACGGCCAAAGCACTGCCGCTGCGCGCCTACGCATTTGGCCGCCTGGCGCAGCAGGTGACCTATGCAGCCGATGGCACGGTTGCCTCGGTGGCCGATGGCCGTGGAAATACCAGCCATCTGTCGGGATGGAAGCGTGGTGTTCCGCAGCAGCTCCGCATGCCGGCCACGCCCGAAGCGCCCAATGGTGCGGTGCGCACGGTTGCCGTGGACGACAACGGTTGGATCACCTCGCTGACCGACGAAACCGGCGCAACCACCAGCTTCAGCTACGACAGCATGGGCAGGCTGCGCAGCCAGCAGTTCCCCGGCGGCGACAGCGTGAACTGGAATGGCGTAACCATGGACCTGCAGCGACTGGGTGGCGCGCAGTTGGGGGTGCCCGCCGGTGCGTGGAAGCACTCGCGCACGCAGGGCGGGCGGCGCACGGATACCTACCTGGATGCGATGTTCCGCCCGGTGCTGGTGACCGAAAACGCCAACAACGTGCTGGACAGCGCCGTGGTGACCCGCTACGACACCAGCGGCAAGACCGTGTTTGCCTCGTATCCCACGCGGCAGCTCTCCGATATCAATGCCGCCCTGACCGGCACCACGACGCAGTACGACGCGTTGGGCCGCCCCACCGTGGTCAGTCAATCGTCCGAGCTTGGGGCACTGGTTACCCGCACCGAGTACGTGGGCAACCTGTCGGTGAAGGTGACCAACCCCCGCGGCCAGGCCACGACGACCCGTCACCTTGCCTACGACCAGCCCAGCTACGAGATGCCGCTGACGCTGCAGCACCCGGAAGGCGTGGTGACCGAGATCCAGCGCGACACGCTGGGCAAGCCGCTGGCGATCACCCGCCGCAATGCAGACGGCAGCCAGTCGCTCACCCGCCGCTACGTCTATGACGGCTACCAGCAGCTGTGCAAGACCATCGAGCCGGAAACCGGTGCGACCGTGCAGGACTACGACGCGGCAGGCAACGTGCTGTGGTCGGCGGCCGGCACGGGTTTGACCAGCACCACCGACTGCAACCGCAGTGAAGCCCTGGCCAGCGGACGTGCGGTGAAGCGCAGTTATGACGCCGCCAACCGCCTGTCGACCCTGATCTTCCCGGATGGGCGCGGAAATCAGAACTGGTCCTACGCGCCTGATGGTCTGCCGGCCGAGATCAGTACGCAGAACGATCCGGCCCGGCCGATGGTCGTCAACCGCTACCAGTACAACCGCCGCCGCCTGCTCAGCGGCGAAACCCTGCAGCATCCGGATCTGGGAAGCCTGAGCCTGGCCTATGGCTACGATGCCAACGGCACACTGGCCAGCAATACCTACCCGGGTGGGCGTGTCGTCAGCTATACGCCGGATGCATTGGGTCGGGCGACGACGGTCGGCGGCTATGCGAAGGAGGCCAGTTACTTCGCCAACGGCGCGTTGGCCCGCTTCGTATATGGCAATGGGATCGTGCACACGTTGACCCAGAATGCCCGCGGGCTGCCCGACCGCAGCCGCGATGCCACTGCAGCGGCCGCAGTGCTGGATGACAGCTATGACTACGATGCTGGCGGCAACGTGATGGCCATTTCCGATGGTCTGCCCGGGGCGCCCGGCAACCGGGACATGACCTATGACGGCCTGGACCGGTTGCGGACGGTCACTGCGCCGGGCTTCGGCAACGCCTTGTATGAGTATGACGCGCTGGACAACCTGCGCCGTGCCAAGGTCGGCAGCCGCGATCGTACGCACTACTTCGATCCGACCAATCGGCTGGTCAACGTGATCGAAACCGGAACCGGGGCAACCGTGACCGGTCTTGGCTATGACGTGCAGGGCAATCTTTCGGTGCGCAATGGCCAGGCTTTCACGTTTGACTACGGCAACCGGCTGCGTGCGGCGGGTACAGCAGAGAGCTACGAGTACGACGCCCACGGTCGCCGGGTGAAGGCCAGCGCCAGTGGCAAGGGGGCAATCTACTCGTTCTACGACAACGGCGGCGTGCTGCGATTCCAGCGCAACGAACGTACCGGCAAGCAGACCGACTATCTCTACCTGTCAGGCAGCCTGGTTTCCCAGGTGCATGGTGAAGCGGCACCCAGCGTTCCCGCGCTGAGTGCGCCGGGCTACATCACCCAGGGCAGCGTGAACCTGACCTGGAGCCCGGCCGGCGGTGCCAACCGCTATGAGTTGCAGCGTGCCCTTGCGGGCAACTGGAGCACGGTCTTCGATGGCGCGGCGCAATCGTTCACCAGCACCGGCCTGGTCACGGGGACCTATCAATTCCGGGTGCGCGGCTGCCGGGTGGTGTGCGGCGGATGGAGCAATGTCGCGTCAGTGGCCGTGGCATTGGCGCCATCCACCGTGCCGACCCTGAACGTGCCTGCCACAGCCTTCAACGGCAGCTACAACGTAGCTTGGTCTGCGGCTTCCGGTGCCGAGCGCTATGAGCTGGAGGAAAGCGCCAATGGTGGCGCTTGGGCCCAGGTGCACAACGCCATCGGTCAGTCCAAGGCCTTCAGTGGCAAGGCAGCGGGAAGCTACAACTACCGGGTTCGCGCATGTAACCCGGTAGGGTGCACGGGATACAGCGCCACGGCTGCGGTGACGGTCGTATATCCGCCTGCCACTGCGCCCGGACTCTCTGCGCCGGCACGCGCTGCGCCGGGCAGTATTGGTATTGGCTGGAACGGGGTGGCTGGTGCCACGCGTTACACCTTGCAGGAGAGTAGCAATGGTGGCGGATGGGTCACGCTGTTCGACGGCAACGCGGGTTCCTATGCCACCGCTGTGCGTGGTGTGGGCAGCTATGGTTATCGGGTTGCCGCCTGCAATGGCGCAGGCTGCGGGCCGTGGTCGGCCACGTCGACGGTAGCGGTGATCGGGCCGCCGACGATCGAGCCGGTGATCAGCGCACCGGGCCTGGTGAACGTGCCGCAGTACAGCCTGAGCTGGTCGGTGCCGGCCAACAGCGAGAGCTTCGTGCTGGAGGAGAGTGCCAACGGTGGTGGCTGGACGGTGGTGCATAACGGCGGCGGGAACAGCTTTGGTGCCAGCCGTGGTAATGGCAGCTATGCCTATCGCGTGAGGGCGTGCAATTTCGCGGGGTGCAGCCCCTACTCGGGCATCGCCAGTGTCTCCGTCGTGCTTCCTCCCGCGGCCACTCAGATCTACGTGGCGGAGTGGCTAAGCACGCGCAAGGCGCCCTATCAGGTGCAGTGCAGCGTCGGCTGGCGTGCGGTTCCGGGGGCAACGGAATATCAGCTGGAGCCTTCCGGAGCTGGACGGCGCCTGTACACCGGCCCCAAGACCTATGTGCAGTCGAGCGGCGGGACCTACTGCGCCAGTCTCTACATTGTCAGGGCCTGCAACGCCGGTGGTTGTTCGGCATGGTCCGCAGACTTCCCCGTCACCCGTGGCGTATTGAACTGGGACTAAGCCATGAATGGACTCTCTTTGCTATTGATTCGGGCGGTACTCGCGGTGGGGGTGCTGGTGGCCTGTGTGGCGCCGGCAGTTGCCCAGGAAGTGGTCGAGTACATCCACACTGATGCACTGGGTTCACCGGTGGCGATCACCGATGCCAGCGGAAACGTCATCGAGCGTACGGTGTATGAGCCGTATGGGGCGGTGGTGAATCGGCCGTTGAAGGATGGGCCGGGGTATACGGGGCATGTGACGGACTCGGGCACGGGGCTGAGTTACATGCAGCAGCGGTACTATGATTCGACGACTTCATCGTTCCTGAGCGTTGATCCGGTTTCGGCTTTCCAGAGCTCGGTGAATGCTTTTGGCCGGTATCGGTATGCAAATGCAAACCCATATAGCCTAATCGACCCGGATGGACGGCGAGCGTGCGGGAAGGACTGGGACTGCAGAATGACCGAGCATGCAGGCGGAAAAAGTCTATCTCGCGGGCAGCTGGCGGCAATCAAGAGGGATCCGCAAGCGTACATTGACAGGGCGAACAGTATTCCCAATCGACAAAGTTCGGAGGCGGGATCTGCCAGATATTTTTCGGAAGTTGCCCGGCCTGTAACGATTGCGACCAACTTGGAAGTAGGGGCTGATATCGCGCAACTTTCTGATCAGTCTTACACAGCAGTCAATTTTGCTTTGGGCGATGCGACTGCGGGCGCTGGAGCAGGTAGCGTCGTTCAAGGGCAAAACAACTACGCAGGCCCAGGTGTCAGGGTAGCCATTGCTCATACACACCCAGTGAATACAGCATTCAGCTACTGGAAGGGATCCTGTTTCTGCGGTGGTCGATGGGAGGGGAGTCTCTACCGAGGTGATCTGGAGAGAGCAAGATCTGCAGGTGTTAACAGCTATGTGGCCACTCCTAGCGGTTCCGTCATGGGATTCGACTTCAGGGGTATGAATGGAGCGGTCAATGCTAGAACGAACCCTGGCGCGTACATCGCGGCCGAAGACTACTTCTTTAAGGTGAAATGATGGATCCCGGACGTCGGTGGTTTGCAGTTGTTACGCTGGTTTTCACCCTTGGCGCTTGTTCTTCATCCAGTCAGGAAGGGGGCGCGGCGGGGGCTCCAAGCGTCTGTAAATTTCGAGGCAATGAATTAGGGTATGAAACGTGCATGACCACGATGTCTGCGCTGTTGTCTCAGCCAGAAAAATTTGACGGGCGATTGGTTTCTTTCTATGCATGGATAGATCAGGTCAACGGTGTGATCTTGCTCTTTCCCTCGCGTGATGAACTGGACGCAAGGAACTCATTCAGTTCATTGGTGGCCTATCCAGAATCAAGCCCGGAGGCCTTTCGAGAGATTCCTTCGGTTGAGAGTGGGGAGGAGAAATTCCTGCGGGTGACCGGCACGTTTCGCTGGAATCGCGATGGTGCCCCCAGGCCCCCAAGTGCTCCAGTGGATGTAGATCGAATGGGGGTGATGGAAGGCGTTCATTTGGGTTTATAGCGAATGAGTCGAGTGGGTTGGTGACAGGCGCTTGGCGAGCGTTGTCGGCACAGCTTGTCGTTGCTCGTTTGGTGCATGATGGAAGTGCTCGCCTCGTGGGCGTTCTATGCAGAGTTGCATTGGTTGGCGCTTGCGTTCTTTCCTACGCAAGTCGACGTTTATGCTCGACATCCAGGGGGTCGATCTGGGCAATTGTTAGGAACGGAAAGGCCGCAGTCTCCCGCGGCATTCTCGTCTTGCTCGCTGCTACTCAAAACACACCCCAGTAACTTCCGCGCCGTCGCCAACGCCGTCATGAACGGTTCGATCTTGGCGTGCGCCATGTAGGACGCTAGGAGGTACGGCAGGTGGCCGCGACGCTGAAGTGCTGCATCAGCGGGCGGGCGTAGTGCGGGCCCTATCGCACTTTCATTCTTTCAGATTGTGCAGGATCACCAGTTGTTCATGGACATGCTCGCCGCTGATCACGGGCGAGACCGCGGCGGCCTTCCCTGCACCTCCCCGATAATCCGCAGGCCGGCGAGTCGGCGCAGCTCTTCGGTGAAGTGCGCCAGTAGTTCCACCTCGCGTGCTTCCGCGTTTTCCTGGCCTGGCTGCTACAGGAGGGATGATCGGGCCGCCGACGATCGAGCCGGTGATCAGCGCGCCGGGCCTGGTGAACGTGCCGCAGTACAGCCTGAGCTGGTCGGTGCCGGCCAACAGCGAGAGCTTCGTGCTGGAGGAGAGTGCCAACGGTGGTGGCTGGACGGTGGTGCATAACGGCGGCGGGAACAGCTTTGGTGCCAGCCGTGGCAATGGCAGCTATGCCTACCGGGTGAGGGCATGCAATTTCGCGGGGTGCAGCCCCTACTCGGGTATCGCCAGTGTCTCCGTCGTGCTTCCTCCTGCAGCCACTCAGATCTACGCGGCGGAGTGGCTCAGCACGCGCAAGGCGCCCTATCAGGTGCAGTGCAGCGTTGGCTGGCGCGCGGTTCCGGGGGCAACGGAATATCAGCTGGAGCCTTCCGGAGCTGGACGGCGCCTGTACACCGGCCCCAATACCTACGTGCAGTCGAACGGCGGGACCTACTGCGCCAGTCTCTACATTGTCAGGGCCTGCAACGCCGGCGGCTGTTCGGCATGGTCTGCAGACTTCCCCGTCACCCGCGGCGTACTGAGCTGGGACTAAGCCATGAATGGACTCTCTTTGCTGTTGATTCGGGCGGTACTCGCGGTGGGGGTGCTGGTGGCCTGTGTGGCTCCGGCGGTTGCCCAGGAAGTGGTCGAGTACATCCACACTGATGCACTGGGTTCACCGGTGGCGATCACCGATGCCAGCGGAAACGTCATCGAGCGTACGGTGTATGAACCGTATGGGGCGGTGGTGAATCGGCCGTTGAAGGATGGGCCGGGGTATACGGGGCATGTGACGGACTCCGGGACCGGGCTGAGTTACATGCAGCAGCGGTACATGGATCCGGCGTTAGGGGCTTTCCTGAGTGTTGATCCGGTAACGGCTGAAGGGGGCGATATGCGCCATCTAAACCGCTACGCCTATGCTTACAACAGCCCGTACAAGTTCAAAGATCCGGATGGGCGCTGCCCCCAGTGCTTGTGGGGCGCGCCAATAGGCGCAGTTGTGAACATCGGTGTTCAGATGGCTATGGCTGAAGGGTCGATGGGCGAAAGATTCTCCCAAGTAAAATGAGGGTAAGTTGCTGTCGCAACAGCGGCTGGCGCGCTAAGTGGTGGAGTAAGTGCCGTTGCAGGCACTGCTGCCACTGCCGGTGGAACCATTGCTGCAAACGTGGTTGGAAATGCAGCCGTCGGCGCAGTTTCAGTCCAAGCAAATGCACAACTTGAAGGCAAGACCGCTTCTGTATCCGAGGTTGCGAAGGGCGCAGCCTTGAGCGGAGGAACGGCTGGCTTAGGGGCAGCTGTTTCTGCTGCGCCTGGCGTAGCCGCTAGAAGTGCGAGTGCTGGGATGACACAGACTGAGCGAGCTGCGACAGGAAATCTGATGCAGGGTATAAAGGAAGCCACTCCTGGGTTTAAATACTCCAATCCCACCCAAACAGCGGCCAATGCCGTCGGTACGGCGGTCAGTTCATCAGGCGATCTGGAACCACTTGTGAACGATAAGTTGAAGTAGGATATGAAGGCCAAATTGATCCTGAAGGGCGTCGCCCTGTATTACGCGAAAGCTGCTGTTTTCACGATCGCAAGCTATGGATTGTTGCGTCTCGTGTACGGGCATACAGGGATTTCATTCATTGAATGGGCGCTCATACTTCTGGCGGCGTTCACGGTGGGTTACATACCTCTTTTCGTTGGCTTGCTACGCGGGAAGAGTTCGTAGCAGTCTTGTGCAGACACGATACGTCCGCCGAATGGGGCCTCTTCTTTAGCGTAGCTATCTGGCAGGCTACTGAAGCGCCAGCTGCAACGGGAGACGGCGCCATCGGCATTTTTTCGCCGCAATGCTTATGTGCAGTCGAGTGGCGGGACCTATTGCGCGCATGAGTATCGCGCGCGTGCCTGCAATGCAGGAGATTGCTTGCCGTGGTCGAGCAACCATCCTGTCGCCCAGAGTATGCCGAGCTGGGACTAAGCCATGAATGGGCTCTCTTTGTTGTTGATTCGAGTGGTGCTTGCGATAGTGGTGCTGGTGGCCTGTATGGCGCCTGGGTTGCGGTATGAACGGGTCGGGATTGCGCCTTGCGGGGTAGGGTTGCCCAACTGGTGTGTCATTGCGAACTGATCGATCACGTCGATAGGCTTTGGGGGAATTTCCTCTTGGTTTATGAATATGAGGTTTCGCATTGAGCGCTATCGATGAAAAGAATCTCGTTTTAGCCTGTCTGCGGAGACTGTTGGAATCCGAGCCTGCTTCCGTGGAACAGGCGTCTGGTTGGTACCAGAGGGCGGAATTTATCAAGGACGTGCTTCGGTCAATTTCGTATGAAATCGGGGTTCCTCACGTGATATGGCACTATCTTGATGACGCCGATATCCGTATTTGCGATCCCCGCTATGCCGAAGCACAGGTGTTGGCCGTTAGGCAGAGTATTGATGAGTGGGCTTGAGTGCAGTCAGAGAAGCCATGAACAATAAATGTTGCTTGCCAGACTTCATTGCGGCATCCCTCTCGGATGCTACCCCTCCGGATCTCCCTCTTCTCCGGGAAGACTGGGCGGGGATGGCGTTTGATCGCAACCTGTATGAGGATTTTGCTCCGAATGATGTTTGGGTGGCGTGGCTGAAAGTACTTTCGGAGCACTTTGCAGATATCGCGATGTGCGCGGTTCGATGTTCAGAGTGCTCCGACGGGGGAAGCCCCGTGGAAATTGAGCGAGGTCTGGATGGCCTGCGCTCCTACTGGCTCGAAGATGGGAACTTCATGCGTGATCATTATTTGTATTCGCATGATGGTCGCTGGGTTGTAAAGCTGGATCAGGACGTGACGTTGTTTGCGGGAGATGTCACTTTCCTTGCGGATGTTGTCGCGCGACTTGGTGGTGTAGAGCATGTCGAGAAGATGATGCGACGGGACCTGATTGGTACAGCTGAGGACGTTGTTGGCCTCGGTGGGTACGTCAAGGGGCTTCTTGCGCCCTTGAACGCATCGACTCCATAGCTGATTGCTGCGTAGAAGATTGGGTGTGCAGGTGCTATGTGATGGAGTAGCATCAAAAGGAGGAGCTGAGTGCCAGGGTTTGTTGAAAGCTTCCCCATTTGGGCTTCCATCATTCTAGGCGCCATGTGGATAAACGCATTTGCGGCTCACAGGATGTTGCTTAAAATCGAGCGTGAACGGCCGGAAGTACTCGCTGCAGTGGGAATCATCAAGGTTGATTGGTGGCTTAGGTGCTTGCGCGGTATTGCAGTGCTTGCCCTTACTTCCAAAGGGCAGACGCTCCATCAGGGGGAACGGTGGGTGTTGAGGGGCGTCGTGATGATGTACGTCTTCCTGATTGCCTCCGGGGTATCCATGCTTGTTGGCATGTAGGGGACGGTGCCTCAAGGTCGTTGATGGTGGATGGATCGGCGTTACGGTGAGATTGCCCGTTCCTGGCATCACTCGGTGTTTCCCGGTCACGCCTCTGCTTGCTTGCGTCCAGCGCGCAATAAAAAAACGCCGCAGTTTCCTGCGGCGTTCTCATACTTCCCCGATTCTGGCGAATCCTCAGCCCAGCAGCTTGCGTACCTTGGTCAGCGCGGTCATGAACCGCTCGATCTCGGCATGCGTGTTGTAGAACGCCAGCGAAGCTCGGCAGGTAGCCGCGACGCCGAAGTACTGAAGCAGCGGGTGTGCGCAGTGCTGGCCCGAGCGCACGGCCACGCCTTCCAGGTCGAGCAGGGTCGCAAGGTCGTGCGCATGCGCGCCGTCGATCAGGAACGAGACCACGGCGGCTTTTTCCGGCGCTTCGCCGATGATGCGCAGGCCGTCGACGCGGCGCAGCTCTTCGGTGAAGTGCGCCAGCAGTTCGGCTTCGCGGGCTTCCACGTTCTCCTGGCCAAGCTGCTGCAGGTAGTCGGCAGCCACGCCCAGGCCGATGAAACCGGCGATGTTCGGGGTGCCGGCTTCGAACTTGTGCGGGGCATCGTTGAACACGGTGCCGTCGAAGCTGACTTCCTTGATCATCTCGCCGCCGCCGAGGAACGGCGGCATCGCGTCCAGGTGCTCGCGGCGCGCCCACAGTGCGCCGGTGCCGGTCGGGCCGCACATCTTGTGGCCGGTGATGGCGTAGAAATCGCAGCCGATCGCGGCGACGTCGACCTTGCGGTGCGGCACGGCCTGCGAGCCATCGACCACGGTGATGATGCCGCGCTTGCGCGCTTCGCGGCAGATCTCGCGCACCGGATTGACCGTGCCCAGCACGTTGGAGACATGAGTAACCGCCAGCAGCTTGACCTCCGGGGTCATCGCCGCGCGCAGCGCATCCAGATCGAGTGCGCCATCGGGGGTGATCTCGGCCACGCGGATGGTGGCGCCGGTACGCTGCGCGACCAGCTGCCACGGCACGATGTTGGCGTGGTGCTCCATGCGCGTGATCAGGATCACGTCACCGGCCTTCAGCCGCGGCAGCGCCCACGAATAGGCCACCAGGTTGATGGCGAAGGTGGTGCCACTGCACAGCACCAGGTCGCTGGGCCGCACGTTGAGGAAGCGCGCCAGCTTGTTGCGTGCGCCTTCGTAGGCATCGGTGGCTTCGCTGCCCAGTGCATGCACTGCACGGCTGACGTTGGCGTTGTAGCGGCGGTAGAACTCGTCCACCGCGCCGATCACCTGCACCGGCTTCTGGCCGGTGTTGGCGTTGTCGAAATAGACCAGCGGCTTGCCGTGCACTTCACGCATCAACAGCGGGAAGTCGAGACGGACGCGGTCCCAGTCGGGGGCGCCGGTGCGTTCTTCGATCGGTCGCGGCGTGGACAGGTTCATGCCACACCCGCCTCGGCGAGGGCCTTGTCCAGGCGACGTGCCAGCTGCGCACGCAGTGCGTCGGGCAGGATCTTCAGCGGCTCGTGGCAGAACGCGGCGCTCAGCAGTGCCTGCGCCTGTGCCTGCGGCAGGCCGCGCGAGCGCAGGTAGAACAGCGCATTGGCGTCGAGCTGGCCGACAGTCGCGCCGTGCGCGGCCTTCACTTCATCGGCATCGATCACCAGCGTCGGCTGGGTGTCGATCTCGGCATCGGCCGACAGCAGCAGGTTCTTGTTGGACAGGTTCGCGTCGGTGCCATCGGCGCCTTCGCGGATCTGGATGCCACCATGGAACACCACGCGGCTGCGGTTGGCGGCGACGCCGCGCCACAGCAGTTCGCAGGCGGTATCGCGTGCGATGTGGTCGATGCCCAGGCGGGTTTCGACGTGGCGGCGGCCATTGCCGAGCAGCACGCCGTTGGCGGTCAGCTGGGCATTGTCGCCTTCCAGGCGCACGTTCAGTTCATGGCGGCTGAGCGCGGCGCCCAGTTCCAGGTCGACGCGGTGGTACTGCGCGTCGCGGGCCAGCACCGCGTCGGTGCGCAGGAAGCTGGTCTGGCGCGCGCTGCCGGCCTGCACGCGGGCGTGCTTGAGCACGGCATCACGGGCGACGTGGGCATGCAGCACGGTGTTGTCCAGGTGGGCGGAGTCACCCACGCTGAAGCGGTGCTCGACCACGCCCAGGCTGGCGCCGGCACGCAGTTCGATCAGGTGACGGTGGTGCCAAGCCAGGTCGGTGTCGCCGGCGACGCTGGCGAATACCAGCTGCAGCGGCGTTTCGACCTGCACGCCTTCATCCACGCGCAACACCACACCTTCATCGGCCAGCGCGGCATTCAGGCGGGCGAAGATCTCTTCGCTGCGTTCGTAGCGGCGGCCAAGGAAACGCACGGCGTCTTCGCCGGAGGCCAGTGCGGCCGACAGCGGCTGCAGCTGCACGCCGGCCGGCAGCGCCTGCACGTCGCTCAGCGCGGCATCCAGGCGACCGTTGACGAACACCAGGCGCGGCGCCGGGATGTCGTCCAGCAGCGTGGCGTCCAGCGCCGGGCCCTGCAGCGGTGCCGCAGCGAACGCACGGCGTTCCAGCTGGCGCAGCGAGGTGTACTTCCAGGCTTCGTTGCGGGCGGCCGGCAGGCCGTCGCGCAGGGCCGCATCCAGCACTTCGCGGCGCGCATCGCTGCCGCAGAAGGCCTGGGCCATCGAATCGAGCAGCGCGCTCATCAGACCGCCGCCTCGCGCACCACGCGATCCTTGAGGAAATCGTAGCCGTGCGCTTCCAGTTCCAGTGCCAGTTCCGGGCCACCGGTCTTGACGATGCGGCCATCGGCCAGCACGTGCACCACGTCCGGCTTGATGTAGTCCAGCAGGCGCTGGTAATGGGTAATGACCAGGAACGAACGGTCGGCGGCGCGCAGTGCGTTGACGCCGTCGGCCACGCTCTTCAGCGCATCGATGTCCAGGCCCGAATCGGTTTCGTCCAGGATCGCCAGCTTCGGTTCCAGCACGGCCAGCTGGAAGATCTCGTTGCGCTTCTTCTCGCCACCGGAGAAGCCTTCGTTGACGCCACGGTGCAGCAGTTCATCCTTCAGGTGCAGCACGGCCAGCTTCTGGCGCACCAGCTTGAGGAACTGCATGGAATCGAGTTCGTCCTCACCGCGCGCCTTGCGCTGGGCGTTCAGTGCCGCGCGCAGGAAGTAGGTGTTGTTCACGCCCGGGATTTCCACCGGGTACTGGAACGCCAGGAACAGGCCGGCGGCGGCGCGCGCTTCCGGGTCCTGCTCGAGCAGGTCGGTGCCTTCAAACTGCACGCTGCCTTCGGTCACTTCGTAGCCGTCGCGGCCGGCCAGGACGTTGCCCAGGGTGGACTTGCCGGCGCCGTTCGGGCCCATGATGGCGTGCACCTGGCCGGGCTTCACATCCAGCGACAGGCCCTTGAGGATTTCCTTGTCGCCGATGCGGGCGTGGAGGTTTTCGATCTTCAGCATGGTGGGGGTTTCCGTGGGGCGGGCCGCGGCCCGCCGGTAAAGAGAATGCGTTTGCGAGGGGCAGGGGCGGGCGGTCAGCCCACCGAACCTTCCAGCGAGACTTCCAGCAGCTTCTTGGCTTCCACCGCGAACTCCATCGGCAGTTCGCGGAACACCTGCTTGCAGAAGCCGTCGACGATCATCGACACCGCGTCTTCCTGGCTGATGCCACGGGCGCGGCAGTAGAACAGCTGGTCGTCGGAAATCTTGGAGGTGGTGGCCTCGTGCTCGACGGTGGCGCCCGGGTTCTTCACCTCGATGTAGGGGAAGGTGTGCGCGCCGCACTGCTTGCCGATCAGCAGCGAATCGCACTGGGTGTAGTTGCGCGCGCCATCGGCATTGCGGTCCACACGCACCAGGCCGCGGTAGGTGTTCTGGCCGCGGCCGGCGCTGATGCCCTTGCTGACGATCTTGCTCTTGGTGCGCTTGCCGACGTGGATCATCTTGGTGCCGGTGTCGGCCTGCTGGCGGTGATGGGTCAGCGCCACGGAGTGGAACTCACCGACCGAGTCGTCGCCCAGCAGCACGCAGGACGGGTACTTCCAGGTGATCGCCGAGCCGGTTTCGACCTGGGTCCAGGTGACCTTGCTGCGCGCACCACGGCACTCGGCACGCTTGGTGACGAAGTTGTAGATGCCGCCGACGCCGTTCTCGTCGCCCGGGTACCAGTTCTGCACGGTGGAGTACTTGATCTCCGCGTCTTCCAGCGCGACCAGCTCGACCACCGCAGCGTGCAGCTGGTTCTCGTCGCGCATCGGCGCGGTGCAGCCTTCCAGGTAGGACACGTAGGCCTTGTCCTCGCACACGATGAGGGTGCGCTCGAACTGGCCGGTGTGGCCGGCATTGATGCGGAAGTAGGTGCTCAGTTCCATCGGGCAGCGAACGCCTTTGGGAATGAACACGAAGCTGCCATCGGAGAACACCGCCGAGTTGAGCGCGGCGAAGTAGTTGTCGCCCACCGGCACCACGGTGCCCAGGTACTGGCGGACCAGTTCCGGGTGTTCCTTGATGGCCTCGGACATCGAGCAGAAGATGATGCCCTTCTCGGCCAGTTCCTTGCGGAACGTGGTGCCGACGGACACCGAGTCGAACACCGCGTCCACCGCCACGCCGGCCAGCTTGGCACGCTCGTGCAGCGGCACGCCCAGCTTGTCGTAGGTGTCCAGAAGTTCCTTCGGCACGTCATCCAGCGAGGCGTACTTCGGGCCCTTCGGCGCGGAGTAGTAGCTGAGCGCCTGCAGGTCGATCGGCGCGATCTCCAGCTTGGCCCAGTCCGGCATCGGCATGGTCAGGAAGTGGCGGTAGGCGTCCAGGCGCCACTGCGTCATCCACTCCGGCTCTTCCTTCTTGGCCGACAGGGCACGGATGGTGTCCTCGTCCAGGCCCGGCGGCAGGGAGTCCGATTCGATCTCGGTGATGAAGCCGGCCGAATACTTGCGGCCGAGCTGCTCGTGGATCTCGCGGTTGGGGGTGTCGTCGTGGGCGACGTTTTCGATGGTTTCGGTGGCCATGGGGGGCTGCCTACGGATCAGGAGACGACGTCGACAGCGATGGTGCGGCGCTGTTCGTCATCGGCAAGGGGGAGAGGGGGCAGGATCTGCGCAAGGGTGACATCGCGCAGGGCCTCGGAGACCACGTCGTTGATCAACCGCCAGCTGCTGCGCGCGCCGCACTTGGGCGCCATGCCGCACTGGTGGTGGTCGTGGCTGCATTCGGTCAGGGCCAGTGGCCCTTCCATCGCTTCGACCACTTCGAACAGCGAGATCTCGATGGCCGGGCGGGTCAGGCGGTAGCCGCCACGCACGCCGCGCAGGCCTTCAACCAGGCCGGCCTGGGCCAGCGGCTTGAGCACCTTGCTGACGGTGGGCGGCTCCAGACCGGTGAATTCGGCCAGCTCGGTGGCACTGAGCACCTCGCCCGGACGGGCGGCGAGCACGGTCAGCACGACGGTGGCGTAATCGGTGAGTTTGGTGACGCGCAACATGGGGATGCGAGTGGTTCTTAAAGCGGACTGAAATTGTACGCTTTTATTCGCCGCCATCCAACCCGGGCATTCAGCCGGCGCTGGGGCCGGGCCGGGAGGACACACCGGGGCCGTTGCCAGGGCGCAATGCTGCGCCAACGGGGTGATTTTCGCAATCACCCGGAATGGGCGAGAATCCCTGTTCCATTCGCTGCAAACAGCCCGTGCCGATGCCGAAGAAGATCCAAGCCCGCAAGTCCGCCATCCATGGCAACGGCGTGTTCGCCGTGGCCCCGATCAAGCAGGGCGAGCGCGTGATCCAGTACAAGGGCCTGCTGCGCAGCCACGGCGACGTTGATGCCGATGACAGCGGCGACGTCGAAAGTGGCCATACCTTCCTGTTCACCCTCAACGACGACTGGGTGATCGATGCCAACTACAAGGGCAATGACGCGCGCTGGATCAACCACAGCTGCGACCCGAACTGCGAGGCGGTGATCGAGGAAGACGAGGACGGCGACAGCCGCGGCGACAAGGTGTTCATCGAGGCGCTGCGTGACATCAAGGCCGGCGAAGAGCTGACCTACAACTACGGCATCACCCTGGCCGAGCGCCACACCGCCAAGCTGAAGAAGATCTGGGAATGCCGCTGCGGCTCGCCCAAGTGCACCGGCACCATGCTGCAGCCCAAGCGCTGACCCGCAGCGGGTAGTGCCGGCCGCTGGCCGGCACACATGTGAAAAGCGTGCCGGCCAGCGGCCGGCACTACCTTACTTACCCAGCACGCCTGCGGGCACCAGGTTGCCCAGGTTCTGGTTGAAGGTGACCACCAGCTTGCCGTTCTTCACCTGCGCCGACTGCACCTGCAGCGCGCCGAGCAGGCCGGCCACGGCCGGGTCCAGCTTGTAGATCGGTTCGCGCTGGGCGTAGTCGCTCAGCCAGGCATTGAGCAGGCCGCGGGTGCGCGAATCGAGGCGACCGCCCTGGTTGGCCGGGGTGAAGTCATCCACGCTGGGCTGCTGCAGGTGGAAGCCCTGGGTCTGCGCGTCATAGCGCAGGCCGCTGCTGAGCTTCACCGTACCCAGTTTGGCAGGGTTGCCGCCGGCGGTGGCCAGAGCAACATCCATGCCCAGGTTCAACCGTTCGCCGGCAGGAAGGCTCAGCTGTGGATGGCTCATGGTCAGCGCGATCAGGCCGCCGAGGGCGTCCTGGGTGCGTGGGAAGCTGCCATCGAGGTACTGCTGCACGTCACTGGCGCCGACCGACAGTTCGCGGCCGGAAATGGAAGGGGCGGCCTGGGCGCCGATCGCAGCGGCGATCAGCACGGTGGAGGCCGCGAGGCGGGTCATCAGGGAACGCAGGCGCATGGCGGTGACCGGTGGATATGAATGGACGAATCAAAGAGTAGCCGTGCCGGCTGAATCGCGCGTGCATGCCGCTGCAACGGTTCAGTCCAGCGTTGGCCGCAGTTGCGCCGACTGGATCTGCCAGGCGCGGCCATCGGCACGGGGTTGCACCCGGTACCAGCCGCCGAAGCGGAAGGTGCCCTCAGGGGTCACTGCGCGGATCTGTACCGGAACCTCCAGCAGCTGCGGCGGCTGGTGACCGTCGCGCGCGATCGGTAGTTCGCTGGTCAGGCGCAGGCTGCGCACGTCCGTGAGCTGGCGCAATGCGGCATCGTCGGCGCGTCGTGCATCGCTGGGCGGGAAGGTCCACGCGGCGTCGACGGCCTTGCGATCGCGATTGAGCAGGGCCATGACATAGGCATTGAGCATTCCCGCCGGCAGCTCGGCCTCGGCCGCGACGGCGGCAAACAGGGGATCGACATCGATGGCCTGCACGGCCGGTGCATCGCCTTCTGCGGCGGTCTGTGACTTCGTGCGGGCAGCCGCCTCGGCCGTGGCCGACGGTGTGGCATCCGCTGGATCGGATTGCGATGGCGGCCGGGAACAGGCCAGCATCACCAGCGGTGCGAGCAGTATCAGGAACCTGCGCATGTCTGCCTCCTCCCCGAGGCGAACGGAAGGAGGCAGTGTATCGGCTGTGCCGCGATCAGCGGGAGGAGGGCAGCTGTTCCAGTGCATCCAGCGCCGGCAGCACCTGCGCGGCGATGGCGGCCAGGGCATGGCCTTCGGTGTCGGCGTGGCGCTGCACGATGTCGCGCAGCAGCTGGGTGGCGATCACCAGGGTCGCGCGCTCGTCGCCGCTGATACCAGCGGTGCGCGGTGCCGCTTCCAGCAGGCGCATCAGGTCGCGGCTTGCGCGATGTTCCAGTTCGATGGTGCAGCGCCCGGTGCACTGCAACCCGTCCTTTTCGATGGGGGTCACCGAGATCCGGTAGCGGGTGGAGGGGCTGGCCATGAGGGTGTGCTCGCCGTAGCTGTGGAGGATGTGCCCACCTTAGGCAAGGCCGTGCCCGGCGGCGATGGCCGGGGCTGCACGCAGTGTTCCACCCGGTACGTTCCGGGGCCGCAACGGACCACGCCCAGCCAATGGCGACGGGCCTGTACGCGCATTCCCGGGGATGCGGCAACGCTGTGTTGCGGGCTGTGGTTGGGACAAAAAAAACGGGACGGCCAGAGCCGTCCCGTCGGAATCCGCGTTGGGGCGCGCGCTTACAGCGCGGCGTCCTTCAGCTTCTTCAGCGGACGCACCTTCAGCTTGGTGGTGGCCGGCTTGGCGGCGAACCACTGCTCTTCCTTGGTGAACGGGTTGATGCCCTTGCGCTTCGGCTTGGCCGGCACATTGACGGTGGTGATCTTCAGCAGGCCCGGCAGGGTGAAGGAGCCAGCGCCCTTCTTGTGCACCGAGGAGGCGACGGCGCTTTCAAGCGAGGCCAGCACAGCGCGGACGTCCTTGGCGATGACGCCGGAGGCTTCAGCGATGTGTGCAACCAGGCCGGACTTGGTCAGCACTTCCTTGATCGGCTTCGGAGCGGCCGGCTTGGCGGCTGCCTTCGTCGCGACTTTCTTCACTGCCTTCTTCGGGGCAGCCTTCTTAGCGGTCTTTGCCATGGTTTCCTGTTCCGTGAACGGTTGGTTGTTTGGTCGGCGCCGAACCCCGTCGGCAAGCGCAATGTAGGGCAACTCTCGGGCGCCGCCAATAGCCCGAAGCGTGGAAAGTGCATGTTTTTTCATATCCAGGCCGATTCAGTACATGGCCGGCAGTGGGGGAAGGGGGTGTGGCAGCGCGCGCGATGGTCCGCGCCCGCCCATCGGAGGAATGCGCGAAACCACTGAAAACAAGGGAAAAATGCGCGCCGGTCTGGCGAAGAAGTGACCAGTTGTCCGGTTTCCGGCGGACCTGTGGCGTGTGGCGGAGCGACGCAGGGCTAACGCCTCCCGTGCGAGGGTGACCGTTCATCACCGTCACGCAGGAGCAGCACATGGGAATCTCGCGACACGCCACCGCGCACTGGGAGGGCGATCTGAAGTCGGGCAAGGGGCAGCTGAGCACGCCGCAGAGCGGGCTGCTGGACAAGACACGCTACGGCTTCAACAGCCGTTTCGGCGACGAAAAGGGCACCAATCCGGAAGAGCTCATCGCTGCTGCGCACGCCGGTTGCTTCACCATGGCGCTGTCGGCCAAGCTCGGCGAAGCCGGCTTTACCCCGACCTCGCTGGATACCGAAGCCAAGGTCGATCTGTCATTGGAGGGCGGCCCGCAGCTGTCGCAGATCCGGCTGAAGGTGAAGGCAGTGGTGCCGGGTATCGACGCGACGCAGTTCCGTGCGATTGCCGATGACGCCAAGCAGAACTGCCCGGTGTCCAAGGCGCTGAGCGCGGTGCCGATCAGCCTGGAAGCCGAGCTGGGCTGAGGGTAGTGCCGGCCGCTGGCCGGCAACCGCATGATGTCGAGGTCCAGGTAACAGCCGGCCAGCGTTATGGCGGCCTTCCTGGCCGCCACCCTCCGGGCCGTCGCGTCCGACGTTGGCAGCGGCTCCTGCCGCTGCCTTCGGCTTCACCTCGATGGTGTTTACCAATCGATGGTGCCGCTGATCACCGTCTGCACCTGCCCGCCAGACCAGACCTCGCCGTCCTGGTCGACCAGCAGGGTCAGGCGCGCGTCATGGCCGACTTCGCGGCCCTGGCTGACTTCAAACGGCGTCCGTCCACGCGGCAGCGCGTCACGCAGGTCCAGCCACGCGGCCAGCACCGCATTGGCCGCACCCGAGGCGGCGTCCTCGAAGCGGCGTCCATTGCCGACGAAGGCACGTACGGCCAGGTCGAAACCCTCGCTGCCATCGCTGAAGGCATAGGCGAACACGCCCATGCTGTCGGTGGATTCAGCCAGTGCGGCCACTGCATCCCAGTCTGGCTGCAGCGCGCGCAATGCGGCCTCGTCGGCCACCTGCACCACCCACCAGCTGCGGCCACCCTGCATGCGTGCCGGCGGCAGTGTGCCCAGCGGCCAGTCCTTCAGCGCGGCCTGCAGGCGAGGATCGGTCGCCTCGGCACTCTCGGCCAGCTGCGCGCGCGGGGTGCGGATGGCGATGCGCTGCTGCGTACCCTCACCGCTGACGCGCAGCGGCAGCGTGCCGGCAATGCCGTCCTGCACCAGCACGCCGTCGACCGCTGCGGCCAGGCCCGCCTGCAGCACCGCGTGCGCGGTACCGACGCTGGGGTGGCCGGCGAACGGTACTTCCTTCTGCGGGCTGAACATGCGCAATCGATAGCTGGCGCCCGGCACCTGCGGCGGGAACACGAAGGTGGTTTCGGGCAGGCGCGTCCAGCGCGCGATGGCCTGCATGCTGGCGTCGTCCAGGCCCTCGGCATCGAGTACCACGGCCAGCGGATTGCCAGCGCCGGCGCGCGGGGAGAACACGTCCAGCTGCAGGAAACGGCGGGTGGACATCAGGCGGCACTCCAGTAAACAGGCCGCATAGCGTAGCGCGGGGCACCAAAAAGGGGACGGAGGGAATTAAGTCGCTTTTGCCTCATGTGCCATAAGCGACTTAATTCCCTCCGTCCCCTTTTTCCCGTGGGCTACCAGCGGATGCTGCCGTCGATCACGCACTGCACCTGGCCGCCGATCCACACCGTGCCCTGCGCATCAACCTCGACCTGTACGCGACCATCGCGGCCGACTTCGCGGCCCTGGCTGGCGACGTAGCGGCCCTCGCGGCCGGGCAGGGCATTGCGCTGGCGCAGCCAGGCACCGATCAGCGCATTGGCGCTGCCGGTCACTGGATCCTCGGGCACGGCGGCTGCATCAGCGGGGCAGAAGGCGCGCACCACCCGGGTGTGGTCGTCGCCGGCCTCGTCGGCGAACACGGCCACACCGGTCGCGTCGGTGGCGAGGCTCCAGTCGGCCAGCGTGGCCATGTCCGGCACAAGGCTGCGTACGGCGGCGGCGTCGCGCAGCGGCAACAGCCACCAGCGTGCGCCGTTGTCCCACAATTCGGGCACGTGCCCGCTGTCGGCCAGCCCCAGCAGCGCTTCGGGCGCTCCGTCGGCCGCGGTGTCCAGTTGCCGCGCCGGTGGGCTGGCCAGCTGGAGCTTCAGTGCCTCGGCCGGGCCGCTCACCCGTACCGGCAGCAACCCCGCCGCACATTGCTGCAGCAGGGCACCGTTGCGCGGTTGCGCCAGGCCGCAGGTCACCGCCGCCCAGGCGGCGCCGACGCTGGGGTGGCCGGCGAAGGCCAGCTCGCGGGTCGGGGTGAAGATGCGGATGTGGTAGTCGGCGCCCGGCGTGCTGGGGCGCAGGAAGAACACCGTCTCGGACAGGTTCAGCCAGGCGGCCAGGGCCTGCATCTGGCTGCTGGAGAGCTCGTCGGCGTCCAGGATGGCGCCCAGTGGGTTGCCGGTGCCGGGGCGGGGGGCAAAGACATCGAGCTGCAGGTAACGGAGGACGGCCATCTACGAGGATATTGCGCTTAGAATCAAAGGTTCCGCCCCCGAGGGCGGCTTCCCCACATTCTACATAGCCAATCCATGTCAGCTTCCCCCCTTGTCGATCGTTGGATCGTACTGAAGTTCGGCGGCACCTCGGTGTCGCGTCGTCATCGCTGGGACACGATCGGGAAGCTGGCGAAAAAACGTGCGGAAGAGACCGGCTCGCGCGTGCTGGTAGTGGTTTCGGCGCTGTCCGGGGTCACCAACGAACTGACCGCGATCGCCGATGGCGCGCCCGACAGCCGGGACCGCGTGGCGGCGCTGGTCGAACGCCACGAGGCCTTCCTGGTTGAACTCGGCCTGGGCCGCGAGGTGCTGGCCGATCGCCTGGCCGCGCTGCAGGGGCTGCTCGACGACGCGCGGGCGGCCACCCGTCCGCTCGACTGGCAGGCCGAAGTGCTGGGCCAGGGCGAGCTGCTGTCCTCCACCCTGGGTGCGGCCTACCTGCGCGCGTCGGGCCTGGACATGGGCTGGATGGATGCCCGCCAGTGGCTGGACGCGATGCCGCCGCAGCCGAACCAGAGCGACTGGTCGCAGCGCCTGTCGGTGAACTGCCAGTGGCGCGCCGACGCGGAATGGGTGCAGCGCTTCCGCGCGCAGCCGACCCGCCTGCTGATCACCCAGGGCTTCATCTCGCGGCACGCCGATGGCGGTACCGCCATCCTCGGCCGCGGTGGCTCGGATACCTCGGCGGCGTACTTCGGTGCGCTGCTCGGTGCCAGCCGCGTGGAGATCTGGACCGATGTGCCGGGCATGTTCAGTGCCAACCCGAAGGATGTGCCGGACGCGCGCCTGCTGACCCGCCTGGACTATTACGAGGCGCAGGAAATCGCCACCACCGGCGCCAAGGTGCTGCACCCGCGCTCGATCAAGCCGTGCCGCGATGCCGGCGTACCGATGGCCATCCTCGATACCGAGCGCCCGGAACTGCCGGGCACCAGCATCGACGGCAGCGCCGCGCCGGTACCAGGGGTGAAGGCGATCAGCCGCCGCAACGGCATCGTGCTGGTGTCGATGGAAGGCATCGGCATGTGGCAGCAGGTCGGCTTCCTGGCCGATGTGTTCAATCTGTTCAAGAAGCACGGCCTGTCGGTGGACCTGATCGGTTCGGCCGAAACCAACGTCACCGTATCGCTGGATCCGTCCGAGAACCTGGTCAACACCGATGTGCTGGCCGCGCTGTCGGCCGACCTGTCGCAGATCTGCAAGGTGAAGGTGATCGTGCCGTGCGCGGCGATCACCCTGGTTGGTCGCGGCATGCGCTCGCTGCTGCACAAGCTGTCGGACGTGTGGGCCACGTTCGGCCGTGAGCGCGTGCACATGATCTCGCAGTCGTCCAACGACCTGAACCTGACCTTCGTCATCGACGAAGCCGATGCCGATGGCCTGCTGCCGATCCTGCACGCCGAGCTGATCGACAGCGGTGCGATGCCGGTGGAAGAGACCGAAGTGTTCGGCCCACGCTGGCGCGAGATCGCCGGCACCGTGCGCCCGCGTGGCACGCCGTGGTGGCGGGGCCAGCGGGCGCACCTGCTGCAGCTGGCCGACGCCGGTACGCCGCGCTATGTCTACCACCTGCCGACCGTGCGCGCCCGTGCCCGCGCGCTGGCCGCGATCAAGCCGATCGACCAGCGCTACTACGCGATCAAGGCCAACAGCCACCCGGCCATCCTGCAGCTGCTGGAAGCCGAGGGCTTCGGCCTTGAGTGTGTATCGCACGGCGAACTGAAGCACGTGTTCCAGCACCTGCCGGAACTGTCGCCCAAGCGTGTGCTGTTCACCCCCAGCTTCTGCCCGCGCAGCGAGTACGAAGCCGCGTTCGCGCTGGGCGTGACCGTTACCGTCGACAACGTCGAAGCGCTGCAGCGCTGGCCGGACCTGTTCCGCAACCGTGAGCTGTGGCTGCGCGTCGATCTGGGCCGTGGCGAAGGCCACCATGCCAAGGTCCGCACCGGCGGCAAGGACTCCAAGTTCGGCCTCCCGATCGCCCGCGTCGATGAGTTCGTGCGCGCGGCCACCGATCTGGGCAGCCGCGTGGTCGGCCTGCATGCGCATCTGGGCAGCGGCGTGGAAACCGCACAGCACTGGCGCCTGATGTGCGATGAGCTGGCCGGTTTCGCCCGTCGCATCGGCAGCGTACACACCATCGATATCGGCGGTGGCCTGCCGATTCCGTACAGCGACGAAGACGAGCCGTTCGACCTGGACGCCTGGGCCGAGGGTCTGGCCGAGGTCAAGGCGCTGCATCCGGCATTCCGCCTGGCGATCGAGCCGGGCCGCTACCTGGTGGCCGAGTCCGGCGTGCTGCTGACCCATGTCACCCAGGTGGTGGAGAAGGACGGCGTGCGCCGTGTTGGCCTGGATGCCGGCATGAACGCACTGATGCGCCCGGCCCTGTACGACGCCTGGCACGACATCGAGAACCTCAGCCGCCAGGGCGGTTATGCCGAAGCGGCATTCGACGTGGTCGGCCCGATCTGCGAATCCAGCGATGTGTTCGGCAAGCGCCGCAAGCTGCCGGTGTCGACCGCACCGGACGACGTGATGCTGATCGCCGATGCCGGCGCCTACGGCTATTCGATGGCCAACACCTACAACCAGCGGATGCTGCCGCGCGAAGACGTGATCGAATGACCACCGCGCGCGCCCTGCACCCGCCCACCGACACGCCCCGCGCCATCGCGCGGGCCCGTGCCTGACCGGATACACCATGACTGCTTTCGACAAACACCAGGTTTCCCGCTTCCGCTTCGTCCGCTGCGAATTCGCCGCGGACACCGGCGTGGCCAAGCTGGTCTACGCCTTTGATGACGGCCCGGAGATGGTGGAAACCATCACCGTGCCGGGCGCCCCGTTCGTGCTGGACGAAGCGCGTACCGCCGCTGTGCAGCGCGCGCTGCAGCTGCTGCACCTGATCGCCGGTGTCAGCTACTACAAGGCGGGCGTGCCGGAGACGGTCAGCATCGACAGCTACGCCATCGATGCCGATACCGCTGCGCTGGTGGAGACGGTCTACCTCAATGGCCTGGGTGAATTTGCCTACCGCAACGGCCTGAACCTGCGCGGGCGCTTCCGCCTGCCGGTGCAGGGCGAGGCAGTGCAGGCGCCGGTGCTGGGCCTGCAGCCGCACGCGCTGGTGGCGATCGGTGGCGGCAAGGATTCGCTGGTCAGCATCGAAGCGCTGCGCCGTGCCGGCGTGGACGAGACGGTGACCTGGATCGGTGGCTCGCAGCTGATCCGTGCCTGCGCTGAACGCACCGGCCTGCCGACGCTGAACCTGGGCCGCGCGCTGGCGCCGGAACTGTTCGAGCTCAACCGCCAGGGTGCGTGGAACGGGCATATCCCGGTCACTGCGGTGAACTCGGCGATCATGGTGCTGGCCGCGCTGCTGCAGGGCGTGGACCAGGTGGTGTTCTCCAACGAACGTTCGGCCAGCTACGGCAGCCAGATTCCGGGCACCGGCGAAGTGAACCACCAGTGGTCCAAGGGCTGGGCATTCGAGCAGGCGTTCGGCAGCCATGTGCAGACGCACGTAGCGGCGGACCTGCAGTACTACTCGCTGCTGCGCCCGATGTCGGAGCTGGCAGTGGCCCGCCAGTTCGCCAAGACCGATTTCTACGACGCGCATTTCTCCAGCTGCAACCGTAACTTCCACATCCTCGGCGAGCGCCCGGTGAACCGCTGGTGCGGTGTCTGCCCGAAGTGCCATTTCGTGTTCCTGGCGCTGGCTCCGTTCATGCCCAAGACGCGCCTGGTGCGCATCTTCGGCCGCAACCTGCTGGACGATGCCGAGCAGGCCGGCGGCTTCGATGCACTGCTGGAATTCCAGGACCACAAGCCGTTCGAGTGCGTGGGCGAAGGCCGCGAATCGCGTGCGGCGATGGCGACCCTGGCGCAGCGCCCGGAGTGGAAGGAAGACGTGCTGGTGAAGCGCTTCTGCAATGAGATCCAGCCGCAGCTGGATGCCGCCGAACTGGAACTGGCACCGCTGCTGCAGCTGCAGGGCGAGCATCGCGTTCCGGCTGCGCTGTGGGAACGGGTGCGTGAAGATTTCGAAGCTTGAAGGAAAGCGCGTTGCGCTGTGGGGCTGGGGCCGTGAGGGCCGCGCCGCGTTTGCGGTGCTGCGCGAGCGCCTGCCCACGCTTGGCCTGAGCCTGTTCTGCCCGGCGGCCGAAGTGGAGGCCGCGCGTGCGGAAACACAGGGCGTGCTGGATGTGCGTGGCGAGCCTTCTGCTGAAGCGCTGGCCGCGTTCGACGTGGTGATCAAGTCGCCCGGCATCAGCCCCTACCAGCCGGTCGCGCTGGCCGCGGCGGGGCAGGGCACCACCTTCATCGGTGGCACCGCGCTGTGGTTCGCCGAACATGCAGGTGCCGATGGCATCGTGCACGACACCGTGTGCGTGACCGGCACCAAGGGCAAGAGCACCACCACCGCGCTGGTCGCGCACCTGCTGCGTGCCGCCGGCCACCGCACCGGCCTGGTCGGCAACATCGGCCTGCCGCTGCTGGAAGTGCTGGACCCGCAGCCCGCACCCGCGTACTGGGCGGTGGAACTGTCCAGCTACCAGACCGGCGAAGTGGCGCGCAGTGGCGCCCATCCGCAGGTGGCGGTGGTGCTGAACCTGTTCCCGGAGCACCTGGACTGGCACGGCAGCGAGCAGCGTTACATCGAGGACAAGCTGCGGCTGGTGACTGAAGCCGCACCGCGCATCGCCGTGCTCAATGCCACCGATCCGCATCTTGCTGCGCTGTCGCTGCCCGACAGCGAAGTGGTCTGGTTCAACCAGCCGCAGGGCTGGCATATGCGCGGTGACATCGTGCATCGAGGCGAGCAGCCCGTGTTCGATACCCGCAACACGCCGCTGCCGGGTCGCCACAACCGCGGCAACCTTTGTGCGGTACTGGCGGCGCTGGAAGCGCTGGGGCTGGACGCCGTGGCGCTGGCACCGGCGGTGCAGGATTTCCGTCCGCTGCCGAATCGCCTGCAGCGCATCGGCGCGGCCGATGGCCTGACCTACGTCAACGATTCGATCAGCACCACGCCGCATGCCAGCCTGGCCGCGCTGGAGTGCTTCGCCGGCCAGCGCATCGCGCTGCTGGTGGGCGGGCATGACCGTGGCCTGGACTGGACCGATTTCATGCAGCACATGGCGCACGACGTGCCGCCGGTGGAGATCGTGACGATGGGCAGCAACGGCCCGCGCATCCACGCGATGCTGCAGCCGCTGGCCGATGCCGGTCGCTTCGGCCTGCATGCCGCCGGCGATCTGCCGGAGGCGATGGCCTTGGCGCGTTCTGCGCTGGGTTCCGAGGGTGGGGTGATATTGCTGTCGCCCGGCGCACCGAGTTTCGGTGCGTACCGTGACTACGTGGCGCGTGGCCGCCACTTCGCCGAACTGGCCGGCTTCGACCCGGACAGCATCAGCGCGATTCCGGGCCTGGGCATCGCCTGATCTGCCGGATCGGGGTCGGATCCCTTTCCGCAGGAAAGGGCTCTGACCCCAGCGGGATCCTGTGCATCCCATCCACGCATGGCGTGGATCTACTGTCGAGCCGAGCCCATGCTCGGCTGGATTTCAGTCGTCGTGCCGGATGAACGCGTAGTCGCGATCGATCAGCTGCTGAAGATAGGCATCGAAGCTGGGCGCGATGACTACGTAGCTGTCCGGATCATGCAGGTAGCGCACCACCTGGCCGACGGTGCCGCCGGGTGCCGGGTTGAAATCCAGGTACAGCTTTGAGGTGCCGCCATTGTTCGCGCATTGCGAGAAGCACAGGCGGCGATCCATCGGCAGATCGGCGTCAATGCCATCACCAAGAATCTCCGGCTCGTCGTCCAGCCATTCTTCATAGATGGATCGGATGCTGTCGTCCCATTCGTCCTGTTCCTCGAAGATGTCCGAGGCCGAGCTCAGGTAGTACGGATAGCCGCCGTCCCCAACATCCGAACCAAGCATCAGCACGTACACCTGTCCACCGGGATACTCGCGGAAGTGCGTGCCATCCACCCGCGACAGCAATTCCAGCAGGCTGTCCGGCACCTTAGGCCACTGTGCGCGCAGGCCCTGCAGATCATCGGCGCTGGCGCCCTGGACATGCACCCACTGCGCAGCGTCTTTGGCGGGCAGGCGCGGAATCAGGCCGGAGAGGAAGCGATCAACAAGGCTCATGCAGAAATGGGGTCGAAAAGAGTTGAGTCGTATCCCACCACACCTGCGTCACGTCGCCAAGGCAGAATGCGACACGGGAGGGTGTTCTGCGACTTAATCCCCTCCGTCCCTTTTTTACGGAGCAGGCGCATGAATCGTTGGCGATGCGGTGTGGCGGTGGTTCTGGGGCTGGCGGCGATGCCGGCGTGGGCGGCGATGAAGACGCAGCCGGTGGAGTGGAAGCACCAGGGCACGACTTTCAGCGGCGTGCTGGTCTATGACGACGGCGACAACGATAAGCGCCCCGGGCTGGTGATGGTGCCGAACTGGAAAGGCGTGAACGAATCGGCGGTCGAGAAGGCCAAGCAGCTGGCTGGCGATGACTATGTGGTGCTGGTGGCCGATGTCTACGGCAAGGGCGTGCGGCCGAAGACCGATGCCGAGGCCGGCCCGATCGCCAGCAAGCTGCGCAACGACCGGCCGCTGCTGCGCGCACGTGCGCTGGAGGCGGTGAACGTGCTCAAGGCGCAGGCCGGCAAGGTGCCGCTCGATACCCGTTGGATCGGTGCGGTGGGCTTCTGTTTCGGTGGCACCACGGTGCTGGAACTGGCCCGTGCCGGCGCGCCGCTGGCCGGTGTGGTCAGCCTGCACGGCGGGCTGGGCTCGCCGCTGCCGGCGCAGGCCGGTGGCACGCACCCGTCGGTGCTGGTGCTCAATGGCGCCGACGACACCAGCGTGACCGCCGAGGACATCGCCGGTTTCCAGAAGGAAATGAACGCGGCCAAGGTCGACTGGGAATTCACCAACTACAGCGGCGCGGTGCACTGCTTCGCCGAGCGCGATGCCAACAGTCCGCCAGGCTGCCAGTACAACGAACGGGCAGCCAAGCGCGCCTGGAAAGCGCTGGATGAGTTCTTTGAGGAGCGTTTCGAGAAACGTTGATCCGTGCAGCGGTAGTGCCGGCCGCTGGCCGGCAACCTCATGATGCTGCGGATGTCATCGGGAATGCCGGCCAGCGGCCGGCACTACCGAAGGCGGTCAATGCGAACGCTGCACCGCGTAGCGGGCCAGGCCGCGCAGGGCGGCGACGGCGTCGTTGTCGGCCAGACCATCGAGCGCACGTTCGGCGGCTTCGGCGTATTCCTCGGCGCGACGGCGGCTGTACTCGAGCCCGCCGGTGGCACGGATCGCGGCCAGCACTTCCGGCATCGCCGAGGCATCACCGTCCTGCACGATGGTGCGCAGGCGTTCGCGGGTGGCGGCGTCCGAATGGGCCATGGCATGGATCAGGGGCAGCGTGGCCTTGCCCTCGGCGAGGTCGTCACCCAGGTTCTTGCCCAGCTCCTCGGCATTGGCCGAATAATCCAGCACGTCGTCGGCAATCTGGAACGCGTAGCCCAGGTGCATGCCGTAGTCGAACAGGGCCTGCTGGGTGGCTTCATCCACGCCGCTGGCCAGCGCGCCCAGGCGGGTGCCGGCGGCGAACAGCACCGCGGTCTTGCGCTCGATCACGCGCAGGTAGGCGGCTTCGTCGGTATCCGGGTTGTGCACGTGCAGCAGCTGCAGCACTTCACCCTCGGCGATGCGGTTGGTGGCATCGGCCAGGATCTGCATCACCGACATGCGTTCCAGTTCGACCATCAGCTGGAAGCTGCGCGAGTACAGGAAGTCGCCGACCAGCACGCTGGGCGCGTTGCCCCACAGGGCGTTGGCGGTGCTGCGGCCACGGCGCAGGCTGGATTCGTCCACCACGTCGTCGTGCAGCAGGGTGGAGGTATGGATGAACTCGATGATCGCCGCCAGCTGGTGGTGGTCCGGACCGGCCTGGCCGACCGCATGGCCGGCCAGCATCACCAGCATCGGGCGCAGGCGCTTGCCGCCGGCGGAAATGATGTGGTCGGCGATCTGGTTGATCAGCACGACGTCCGAGGACAGGCGGCGCCGGATCAGGGCGTCGACGGCGGCCATGTCGGCCGCGGCAAGCGACTGGATCTGGGGCAGGCCCAGGGCGGGACGGGTGTCTTCGGTGATGGTCATGCGATCAGGCTTTCAGGCTCATCGCTGATTATAGGCGTTGCCTGTGAATTCGGGCGCAAACCGGGCAGGCCGGCGTCCGCGGCCCGGCCACGGATGCCGCCTGCGTGAATACGTATGCAGGTTGCGCCATGCCCGTGAGGCCACCGCTAAGCTTGCGGCATCAGGATTTCGGCCCGCTCCCGGCGGGTCCCGCACGCCCGGAGGGGGGCTGTCGATGTCGCACTATCCATGGTGGCGCGGAGCCGTCATCTACCAGATCTACCCGCGCAGTTTCCTTGACGCCAACGGCGACGGGGTAGGCGACCTGCCGGGCATCATCCAGCGCCTGGACCACATCGCAACGCTGGGCGTGGACGCGATCTGGATCTCGCCGTTCTTCAAATCGCCGATGGCCGACTTCGGCTACGACATCGCCGACTACCGCGACGTCGACCCGCTGTTCGGCAGCCTGGACGACTTCGACCGCCTGCTGGCCAAGGCGCACGGTCTGGGCCTGAAGGTGATGATCGACCAGGTGCTGAGCCATACCTCGATCGAGCACGCCTGGTTCCGCGAGAGCCGCCAGGACCGGACCAACCCCAAGGCCGACTGGTACGTGTGGGCGGACCCGCGCGAGGACGGCACGCCGCCCAATAACTGGCTGTCGCTGTTCGGCGGCGGCGCCTGGCAGTGGGAGCCGCGCCGAGAGCAGTACTACCTGCACAACTTCCTGGTCGACCAGCCGGACCTGAACTTCCATCACCCGGACGTGCAGCAGGCCACCCTGGACAACGTGCGCTTCTGGCTGGACCGCGGCGTGGATGGCTTCCGCCTGGATGCGATCAACTTCTGCTTCCATGACGCGCAGCTGCGCGACAACCCGGCCAAGCCGGCGGAGAAGCGCTTCGGTCGCGGCTTCAGCCCGGACAACCCGTACGCCTACCAGTACCACTATTACAACAACACCCAGCCGGAGAACCTGCCGTTCCTGGAGAGGCTGCGCGCGCTGCTGGACGAGTATCCGGGGGCGGTCAGCCTGGGTGAGATCTCCTCGGAGGACTCGCTGGCCACCACCGCCGAGTACACCCGCGATGGTCGCCTGCACATGGGCTACAGCTTCGAGCTGCTGGTGGACGACTACAGCGCGGCCTACATCCGCGATACGGTCTCGCGGCTGGAAGCCGTGATGACCGAAGGCTGGCCGTGCTGGGCGGTTTCGAATCACGACGTGGAGCGGGCCGTCAGCCGCTGGGGCGGCCACCCGGCTGACCCGCGCCTAGCGAGGATGCTGGTGGCGATGCTGTGCTCGCTGCGCGGCTCGGTCTGCCTGTACCAGGGCGAGGAACTGGGCCTGGCCGAGGCCGAGGTGCCGTTCGAGGCCCTGCAGGACCCCTATGGCATCACCTTCTGGCCCAACTTCAAGGGCCGCGATGGCTGCCGGACCCCACTGCCGTGGACCGACGCGCCGCTGGCCGGTTTCACCGCCGGCCAGCCGTGGCTGCCGATTCCGCCCGAGCACCGCGCCGCGGCCGTGGCGGTGCAGGAGCGCGACCCGGACTCGGTCCTGGCTGCGTTCCGCGGGTTCCTGGCCTGGCGGCATAGCCAGCCGGCACTCCTGCATGGCAGCATCCGATTCATCGAAAGCGCCGAGCCAGTGCTGATGTTCGAGCGTATGCTTGCAGATGAAACCCTCCTGCTGGCCTTCAACCTGTCGGCCGAGGCGGTGAGCCATCCGCTGCCGCCGGGCAACTGGCAGCAGGTGGCGGTGCCAGGCCCGGATGCGGGCACGGTGCAGGGCAATGAACTCCAGCTGCCGCCGCGCGCGGTGTATTGCGCCCGACGCAGCTGACCGTTTTCTCCGGTGGCGGTACTTGCGGGGACGGGGCCGAAGCGCCCCGTCCCTTTTTTGTGGGTGGGCTTCCGGTGAAGGGCATCCACGCATGGCGTGGATCTACTGGGGATGGCCCTTATCCACGCCATGCGTGGATGGGCCTTGCCGACCAACGGCCGGCATCCGCGCAAAAGAAAACCCGCTGCCTGCGCAGCGGGTTTCCGGTCCCGCTCCCCTTGTGTTGCCGGCCAGCGGCCGGCACTACCCGGTCGTGGTCAGAACTTGTAGTTCACGCCCAGCATGTAGGTGCGGCCCCACTCGATGTATTCCAGCGGGCGGTCCTTGCTGCCGGCGTAGGTGCGGTACGGCTCGTTGGTCAGGTTGCTGCCCTGCAGCAGCAGGGTCAGCCCGCGCAGGCTGCTGCTGTCGCTGAAGGTGTAGCTGACCTGCGCATCGGTCACGTTCTCGCCCACCACGTAACGCAGGGTGCGATTGCCGTTGAAGTTGCCGATCTCACCGATGAAGTCCGAACGGCGGCGCTGGCTCACGCGTGCTTCAAAGCCGCTGCGTTCGTAGTAGGCGGTGAAGTTGTACACGCGCTTGGACAGTCCCGGCAGGCTGATCGGGTCGGTGCCCACACTGGAGGCGCTCTCCGGATCCAGGATGGTGATGTCGCTCTTGTTGAAGGTCGCGCTGGCCTGCACGCCGAAGCCGCGCAGGCTGTCGGTCAGCATCTCCAGCGGGAACGACCCGGTCAGCTCCAGACCCTTCAAGGTGCCGCCCTTGCCGTTCTGCGGCGTGGAGAAGGTGCCGGTGGTCAGCACCGGTGCGGTCATGCCCGGCGGTGGCACGTAGTTGCCGAGCAGGCCGCTGAAGTCGTAGTTGTCCACCGATTGCGTGTATACGTAGCTCTTCAGGTCCTTGTAGAAGATCGCCGCAGCCACGTAGGCCTTCTCGCCGAAGTACTTCTCATAGGACAGATCCAGCGCGGTGGCGCGCCACGGATCGAGCAGCGGATTGCCACCGCTGCCACCGGGGCGGCCGTTGTTGGTATCCACGCCGAATTCCAGGCCGGCACGCATCTGGTCCACGCGCGGGCGCGCGACCTGCTTGGCGGCGGCGAAGCGCAGCGTCTGCTGGTGCGGGAACATGAACACCAGGTTCAAGCTTGGCAGCCAATCCTTGTAGGTCTTGCCGGCAGAGAAGGGCTGGATGTTGCTGCCCGCCGGCTGCGAGCTGTCCCAGTAGCGCGAATCCGAGCTCTGGTCGGTGTGCTGCATCTGCACGCCGATGTTGCCGCGCACGCCGACCACGCCGATGTCGGTATTGATGTTCAGGCGTGCCCACGCCGTGGTGATCTTCTCCTCGACCGTCCAGGATTTCGGAATCAGGTAGTCCAGGTTGTCGACCGGGTTGAAGGTCATGTAACGACCGACGGCTGCCGGCACATTCCACGACGGGATGTAGCCAATGCCGGCGAAACCGAGGTTGACCGGGCGGTACTGCAGGTCCGGTGCGATGGTGGATTCGCCTTGGGCGCCGAGCAGGATGTTGCCTTCGGCCTGGGCCTTCTGCTTGCGACGGTCGGCATAGTTCACGCCCACGTCCACATCCGAGAACCAGCTGGACATGGCCTCGGGAACCGGCAGCGTCGCCGCCAGCTTGGCGCCCTTCAAGCGGTCTTCGACCTCTGGCACCTTGCCATAGCCGGAACCATAGATCGTGTTGGTCAGGAACAGGCTGTCCGGATTGGAGTAGTCGCGCCCCGGCGTGATCTGCGAGAAGATGTTGTTGTTCACCACCAGCCCGATCGTGTCGAACTGCGGGCGCGGCACCAGCTGCAGGTTGTTTTCCAGGTTGATCTCGCGGCGGGTCGCCTTGGAGTAGTTCAGGTCGGCGACCAGCTTCACGCCACCGACGTTGAACTCGTTGTTCCAGCCGAACGCATCGATCTTGTCCTTGCGCTTGTTGTACATGCCGCGCACCAGCGGGTACGCATTGTTGATCGTGCCACCGGTGAAGCTGCCATCGGCATTGCGACCGACATTGCTGAACACCGGCAGGATCGCGTTGGGATTGTTGCTGTCCTCGCCGTTGCCGCTGAGGCTCAGCTCGAACTGGTTGGCGGTGTCGATCTGCTCGGCTTCGGTGTGGAACGCATCGAAGGTGCTGGTCCAGCTGTTGCTGGGGCGGAACTGGATCGTTGCCATCACGCCGTCGCGCTTGTTGTTGCCGGTGCGGCGCAGGGCCTTGATGCCATCGGTGAAGTAGGTGCCAGGTGCGATTCCGCGACGCTCGCCCTTGTCGGTGTGTTCGGTGGTCCAGGGCTCGTACAGGCCGACCTGGTTCTCCTGGATCGGCATGTCGCTGTGCGCATAACCAATGGCGATGCCCAGGGTGTTGTCGAAGAACTGGTCGATGTAGCTGGCGCTGAAACGGTTGCCATACGGGTCGATGTTGGCGGCGCGGCCCAGGGAGCTCTTCTGGTAGCGGCCGCTGACTGCGATCACGCGCTCGCCGAAGCTGAGCGGGCGTGCGGTCTGCATGTCGATGGTGCCCGACAGGCCCTGGCCGACCAGCGCCGCGTCCGGGGTCTTGTACACGGTCACGCCGTTGACCAGCTCGGACGGGTACTGGTCGAATTCGACGCCGCGGTTGTCGCCGGTGCTGACCACTTCACGGCCATTGAGCAGGGTGGTGGCGAAGTCGGGCGACAGGCCACGCACACTGATCACCTGCGCACGGCCGGCCACGCGCTGGGCAGCCAGGCCGGGCAGGCGCGAGATGGATTCGGCGATGCTGACGTCAGGCAGTTTGCCGATGTCTTCGGCGGAGATCGCTTCGACCACCGAGGTGGCGTCCTGCTTGATCGCGATTGCGTTCTCGATGCCGCGGCGGATGCCGGTGACCTGCACCGTATCCAGGTTGGTGGCGGCGGTGGCGGCCGGCGTGGTGGTGCTCTGCGTGGACTGTGCCGACGCCAGCGTCGGCGCCAGGACAACGGCCAGCGCGATGCTCAGCGCGCTGCGCTTGTGGTTCAACATTTTCCCCTCCCAGGCAATGTTGCAGATCGATTCGTGAACGTCCCGGAGTGACCGTGGACGTGCGACGCGGTGGCCGCTGTCGTCGCCGCTATGGTAGGCAGCGCGTTCTTCGCGGGAATCACCCTGCATACGTATTCAATGGCGTTTGCAGGGATGTAATCGCTTTCAGGTTCTGTTTGCGGTAGTGCCGGCCGCTGGCCAGCAATCGCGTTCACCGGGTTGCCGTCCAGCGGCCGGCACTACCGCGGCATTCAAAGCGGCGTGAAACGAATGGCCTGCCCACCACCCGGTGCCAGCACCAGCGTCAGTGCATCGGCGCTGGTCACCTCGCGGGTTTCACGTATGAACGCGAACGGATTGCTGCGGAAATCCGCGCCCTCGCCATCGCGGTAGATCTCGGCGCGGTAGCGCACGCCCGGTTCCAGGAAGCCCAGCGACACCGGCAGCACACGGCCGTGCTCGTCGGTGATGCTGCCGAGGAACCAGTCGCGGCTGTTGCGGTCGCGGCGCACGATCGTCACGTAGTCGCCCACTTCGCCATCAAGCACGCGGCTCTGCTCCCAGTCCACCGCGACGTCTTCGATGAAACGGAATGCCTGGCGATGCTGCAGGTAGTGCTCGGGCAGGTCGGCGGCCATCTGGATCGGGCTGTACAGCACCACGTACAGCGCCAGCTGGCGTGCCAGCGTGCTGGGAATAGCCTGGCCGTGGCGGCCCTTCAGGCTGAGGATGCCGGGCGTGTAATCCATCGGCCCGGCCAGCATGCGGGTGAACACCAGGTTGACCTCGTGTTCTGGTGGATTCGGTGGCTGGCCCCAGGCGTTGTACTCCATGCCGCGCGCGCCTTCGCGCGAGATCCAGTTGGGATAGGTGCGGCGCAGGCCGGTGTCCTTGATCGGCTCATGCGGGTTCACCGACAGGTGCCGGCGTGCCGCTTCCTGGACCACCTTCAGGTGGTGGCGCGCCATGAACTGACCGTCGTGCCACTCGCGCCACAGCGAGCCGCCCGAGGGATTGCGGCGGTCGACCTGGCCGTCGTCACAGACGTAGCCGGTCTTGAACTGGTCCACGCCCAGCCGCGCGTACAGGTCCAGCGCAGCGCCCAGCTGCTCCTCGTAGTGCTCGATGGCGCAGCCGGTTTCATGGTGGCCGATCAGGTGCACGCCCTTGTTCAGGCCATACGCCGACAGCGCTTCAATGTCGAAATCGGGCGTGGCACGGGTGAAATCGAAGTCGTAGCCATTGCCCACCCACATGCCGTCCCAGCCCGGATTCCAGCCTTCCACCAGCACGCCACGGAAGCCGTGCGCGGCGGCGAAGTCGATCACCTTCTTCGTCTTCGCGGTGGTGGCCGCATGCTTCGGCCCGGTCGCCCAGCTCTCGTTGTCCAGGTGCATCGACCACCACACGCCCAGGTACTTGGCCGGCTTCACCCAGCTCACGTCGCCCAGCGCATTGGGCTCGTTGAGGTTGAGAATCAGGTCCGATTCGACCAGGCCCCCGGCACGGTCGGCGATCTGCAGCGTGCGCCACGGCGTGGCGAAGGGCAGGGTGCGGCGCACCTTCCAGCCTTCGGCCGAAGGCGACAGCTGCGCACGCAGGCGTTGGCCTTCGGTGCGGCGCAGCCACATGCCGGCGTAGTCCACCAGTGCGGCCTCATGGATCGCCACGTGCAGGCCGTCGCGGCTGCGCAGGGTCATCGGTGTATGCACCAGCGGCACCTCATTCAGCGGCGTGCGCTGGTACAGATACTCGTAGTGGATCGGTTCGCCGGCAGGGATCCACCACGCGGTGGAATCCTGTGCAATGGCGAACTCGGTTAGCTCGTCATCGATGATCGCTTCGCGCAGGTTCGGCTGCCCGGGGAATACGTAGCGGAAGCCGATGCCATCGTCGTAGACGCGGAACACCACATCCAGCCGGCGCTTGCTGCCGGTGGTCTCGGCCAGATGAACGGTCAGCTCATTGAAACGGTTGCGGGTAATCCGGCGCTCGCCCCAGGGCTGTTCCCAGCTGTCATCGACGCTGCGTTGCTGTTGGCCGAGCAGGGCGAAATCGCGGTCCAGGCGGCCATCGCGTAAAGCAAAGCCCAGCTTCGAATCCTCCACCACGGTCTCGCCGAAACGCTCGACGCGGTAGCGCGCCGTGCCGCCGTCCAGCACCATGCTGGCCTTGAGCATCCTGCCAGGCGATTCGACAGTGAGGACCTGCGGCGCAGCCTGCGACAGCGTGGTCATTCCCAGCAACGCCAGGCCGAACACGTGCGCGAGCACAGTGCGTACAGCAGTGGACGACATCGGCATTTCCCCTCCCAAGGCGCCGTTGGCAGACCCGGACCATAAGCCAGCGCGGCAGGCCCGCTACCGCGCAACGCCATGAATACGTATGCAGCTGGACGCAGCCGACAGCCCCGCGTCTACCATGGGGCCAAGGCACCTTGAGGGAGGGGCCGCGCCCGCCCGCCGACAACGACGGTGCGGACCTACAACGCGTGCAGAGAGGGAGGGAGGCCGACGGGCGCAAGCCGGTCCGCCGCTTCGATGCTGAAGATCATTTGCCTGACCGCTGCCCTGGGGGCAGCGCTGGGATCGACCGCGCAGGCGGCCGACCTGCAATTCGACGGCCGCCATGCGCGTGCCGAAGCCGCTGCCAACGGCAGCTTCGTGCTGCATGCGCCGAAGGGAGAGGTACGTATCGCGCCCATGCCGATGCGCAGCCAGACCGGCAGCGTGATGTTCGATGCACTGTTCGCGCTGGCCCAGCAGGAGATGGACCAGGACCGCGTGGATGCGATCCGTGATCCCGCCTTCGACGAAGGCCGGCCGGTGCCGTGCGAGTGCTTCCAGACCGGCGCGCGCTGGCCCTACGTGTGGACCCGCGATGTCAGCTTCGCCGCCGACCTGGCGCTGGCGCGGCTGGATCCGCAGCGCACCCGGCAGTCGCTGCAGTTCAAGCTCTCGGCAGCGCGCGATGGCCATACGCCCGGCCTGTTCGTCGCGCAGGACACCGGTTCCGGCGGCAGCTGGCCGATCAGCAGCGACCGGGTGGTGTGGTTCCTGGCGGCACGCCACCTGCTGGACGATCGCGCGTTTGCCGACCAGGTCTGGCAGGCGCTGCAGGGCACGCTGGCGCAGGACCGCGCGATGGTGTTCGACGCGCAGGTGGGCCTGTACCGTGGTGAGACCTCGTTCCTGGATTGGCGTGAGCAGACCTATCCGGACTGGACCCGCGAGGACGTGCGCTTCATCGGCGATTCCTATGCGCTGTCCACCAACGTGCTGCACTACCAGGCGCTGCGCCTGGCCGAACGCCTGGCTGGCCAACATGGTGATGCCCGCGCGGCTGACTACAAGGCGTGGGCCGATGCGTTGGCGCAGCAGATCGACGCGCGCTTCTGGCGCGAGGACATGGGCCAGTACATGAGCTACATCGGCGAAGCCGCGCACCCGGTGCCGTACGTCAAGGTCGATCTGCTCGGGCTGTCGCTGGGCATCCTCGCCGAGGTGCTGCCGCCCGAGCGCGCGCGCCGTGCACTGGCTGCCTACCCGATGGGGCCAGCCGGCAGCCCGGTGGTCTGGCCGCAGGAATCGCAGCAGCCGATCTACCACAACCGCGCGATCTGGCCGTTTGTCAGCGCGTACTCTCTGCGTGCGGCGCGGCAGCTGGACGATGCGCCGCGCATCGCCGCTGAGATCCGTTCGCTGATGCAGGGCGCGGCGCTGGCCGGTTCCAACATGGAAAACTACGAACTGGTCAGCCAGGCCGTGCATGTCGAGGAAGGTGCGCTGAGCGGCCCGGTGGTCAACTCCGAACGCCAGTTGTGGTCGGTGGCCGGCTACCTGTCGATGGTGCTTGAAGGTGTGTTCGGTGTGCAGGACGATGGCCGCGTGCAGCCCAAGCTGCCGGCCGTGCTGGTGCCGGAGCTGTTCGGCACGCACCCCCGCATCACGCTGGAAGCCAACGGCAGGCGCTATGTGCTGGAGCGCCCGCAGAACGTGGGCGATGGCCTGCTGGTGGCCGGCAGCACCATCACACGTGGCACGACTACCACGGTGCAGCTGGTCGCTGCCCCGGCAGCAACCGGTTTCGCTGCCACGACTGCGGATGCCAACGCGCGTGCGCCCGCAACACCGGCGGCACCGCAGGCCCTGCGCATGGGCACGGGCTGGAACGTTCCGGTGCAAGCCGAGCAGGTTCTGTGGAAGGACGGCAGGGCCGTCGCCGCCAGCAATGGCCCGGTGCACATCAGCGACGATGGCCTGCAGCACTGCCTCAGCCTGACCCGGCGCGAGGGTGCATTGGAATCACTGCACAGCCCGACGCTCTGCGTCGGTCCGCAGCAGGTGCTGAAGGGCGAGGAACGCTGGCAGTTCACCGCGGCCCAGGCCGGGCAGGTGCGCCTGCGCCTGCAGTACCGCAACCCGAACGGGCCGATCAACACCGGCGTCACCGCTGCGGTCAAGCAGCTGGTGCTGCAGTGCCCGGGCCAGCCATTGCAGCGGCATACGGTCACTCTGCCACACAGCGTGGCGATGCAGGACTCGACCTCGGCGACATTCACGGTGCCAAAGGGGCAGTGCACGGTCGCGCTTGAAGAGGGCTTCAACATGAGCGCGCTGCAGCACTTCGCGCACTACACCGGCGGCAAGGGGGGACGCGATGGCGTGCTCAACCAGGCCCAGGTGCAGGCGCTGAAGGTGGCGCCGGTGGCGATGGAAGAGGGCGCACGATGAGTCGTCCCGCCAAACCGCAGCTGTCGTTCTGGCAGATCTGGAACATGTGTTTCGGCTTCCTCGGCATCCAGTTCGGATTCGCCCTGCAGAACGCCAACGCCAGCCGCATCTTCGAGACACTGGGCGCGGACATGGACGCGGTGCCCGGGCTGTGGATCGCGGCGCCACTGACTGGCCTGCTGGTGCAGCCGGTGATCGGTTACCTGTCCGATCGCACCTGGACGCGCTGGGGCCGTCGCCGCCCGTTCTTCATGATCGGTGCGGTACTGACTACGCTGGCGCTGCTGGTGATGCCGAATTCGCCGACGCTGTGGATCGCCGCCGGTACCTTGTGGGTGCTGGACGCCTCGATCAACGTGTCGATGGAACCGTTCCGCGCCTTCGTCGGCGATCAGCTGGCGCCGCGCCAGCGGCCGGCCGGCTATGCCATGCAGAGCTTCTTCATCGGCGTGGGCGCCATCGTCGCCAGCTTCCTGCCCTTCATCCTCGCCCACTTCGGTGTTGCCAATACCGCAGCTGCCGGCGAAGTGCCCGATACCGTGCGCTATGCGTTCTACTTTGGCGCGATGGTGCTGCTGGCGGCGATCACCTGGACGGTGGTCAGCACCCGCGAATACTCACCGACGGAGCTGGCTGGCTTCGATGATGCCGAGCCGCCGGCGCACCACGCAGGGGCTGCGATCAGTGGCCCCGCGCCGTGGACGCAGGTGGCGCTGTGGCTGGGGCTCGGCGTGGTGCTGGCGCTGTTGATCGCCTGGCGGCAGGGCGACAGGATGCTGTACGTGCTGGCCGGCCTGTGTGCCGGCTATGGCCTGCTGCTGGCGGCCGCGCGTGCGTTGCCGGCCACGCATATGCTGGCCGCCATCGTCGGTGACCTGCGCGCGATGCCGGTGACCATGCGTCGTTTGGCGTGGGTGCAGTTCTTCTCGTGGTTCGCGCTGTTTGCGATGTGGATCTACACCACCGCCGCGGTGGCGGGTACCCACTTCGGCTCGACCGATCCGCAGTCACCGGCCTACAACGAGGGCGCCAACTGGGTGGGCGTGCTGTTTGGTGCCTACAACGGCTTCGCCGCGCTGGCCGCAGTACTGATCCCGCCGATGGTGCGTGCGATCGGCCTGCGCTGGAGCCACCTGGTCAACCTCTGGTTGGGCGGTGCAGGTCTGGTCTCGCTGATGTTCATCCGCGACCCGCACTGGCTGCTGCTGTCGATGGTCGGCGTCGGCTTCGCCTGGGCGTCCATTCTTTCGCTGCCATACGCACTGCTGTCCGACAGCGTGCCGGCATCGAAGATGGGCGTGTACATGGGCATCTTCAATTTCTTCATCGTGATCCCGCAGCTGGTTGCGGCCAGCGCGCTCGGCTTTGCCCTGCGCGCCTGGCTGGGTGGCCAGCCGATGCATGTGCTGGTGCTGGGCGGCTGCAGCCTGTTCGTCGCCGGCCTGTGCGTGCTGCGGGCTCCGTCCCGTCCGGAGGTGGTGTGATGCGTGGTGCGCTGTCTGTTGCTGTTTCCCTGGTACTGCTGGCCGGCCATGCGACGGCCGCGCCACGCCCGGACTATGTGGGCACCACCGAGCCGTTCGCCAGCGATGCGGTGTACTTCGTGGTCACCGACCGCTTCGTCAACGGCGACCCGTCCAACGATCATCGCGACCAGGGCGGAACGCATCGCACCTTCGATATCCCGGTGCCGTGCCAGGACAAGGTGGACGGCAATATCGGCTACCTCGGTGGCGACTTCCGCGGCGTGCTCGACAATGCGCAGTACATCCGCAACCTCGGCTTCGGCGCGGTATGGATCACGCCAATCATCGACAACCCGGACGAGGCGTTCACCGGCAGCAAGGCGATCAGCTGTACCAGCACGCTGACCGATCGCGGCAAGACCGGCTACCACGGCTACTGGGGCATCAACTTCTACAAGCTCGATGAGCACCTGCCCAGCAAGGACCTGGACTTCGCGGGGTTGACCAAGGGCCTGCATGGCGCAGGCCTGAAGGTGGTGCTGGACATCGTCGGCAACCACGGCTCGCCGGCCTGGACCATGCCGACACGGCAGCCGCAGTTCGGCCAGATCTTCGACAAGGACGGAACGCTGATCGCCGACCACCAGAACCTGCCACCGCAGAAGCTGGATCCGAAGCACAACCCGCTGCACGCGTTCTACAACAACATCGGTCCGGTCGACGGCAAGAACGGATCGATCTTCGACGGCAACCTTGCCGAGCTGTCCGACTTCAACCAGGACAATCCGGCGGTGATGGATTATCTGGTGGGTGCTTACCTGCAGTGGACCGCGCAGGGCGTGGATGCGCTGCGCATCGATACCATCGGCTGGCTGCCGCACCCGTGGTGGCATGCCTTCGTCAAGCGCATCCGTGCTGAACATCCGGGCATGTTCATGTTCGGCGAAGCGTTCGATTACAACGCGGCGAGCATCGCCGAACACACCTGGCCGGCCAACGCCAATGTCAGCGTGCTCGACTTCCCGCTGCGCGGCGCACTGGAGCAGACCTTCGGCACCGCTGGAAAGGGCTTTGAAACCCTGGGCGAGCCGCTGCACCTGACCGGCGGCCCGTACGCCAATCCGTACGAGCTGATGAGCTTCTACGACAACCACGACATGCCGCGCCTGCAGGCCAGTGACAGCGGCTTCATCGATGCGCACAACTGGCTGTTCACCGCACGCGGCATTCCGGTGGTCTATTACGGCTCGGAAACCGGCTTCATGCGCGGCCGCGCCGAGCATGCCGGCAATCGTGCCTACTTTGGCCAGCCGCGTGTGGATGCCGCACCGGAGAGTCCGATCTTCGCGCCGCTGCAGCGTATCGCGCGATTGCGCGAAGCCACGCCGGCGCTGCAGCGTGGCCTGCAGGTGAACGAGCGCCTGCAGGGTGATGAGGCGGTGTTCTTCCGCGTGCTGCAGCATGGCGAAGTGGCGCAGACCGCGCTGGTGCTGCTGAACAAGGGCGACCGGACCAGGACCCTCACTGTGTCGCGTTACGTGCAGGCGGGCCGCTGGCGCGATGCACTGGACGGCGGTTCGTTGCAGGTGGATGCCTCCCTGAAGGCCGACGTGCCCGCGCACGGCGTGAAGGTCTACGTGCTGGACGCCGCCGTGCAGCAGCCGGCATTGCAGGCTGAGCTGGACAAGGCGATGGCCGACCAGAAGGCGCGGGATCAGCGGCTGGGGCGGTAGTGCCGGCCGCTGGCTGGCAACCCCGGATTCCTGGCTCCTGCCTACCGCTCTGGTGGGTGCCAACCTTGGTTGGCACGCTTTTCGAGCAGTCGAGCAAGCTCGACTCTACAATAGGCACCCCTCACGCCCCGCCGTACCGCCATGACCGACCTCGCCCCGCAGACCCCGATCGAAACCCTGCTGAAGGCGGCGATGGACGGGGCGGTGCCGATCCGCGCCTTCATGGAGGCCTTCGTCGCCTCCGAAGTGGTGCTGCTGACCGGCAGCCTGGTCACTCCCGACGGCAGCGGCTTCGACCCGCTGCTGTTCGACAAGCAGGGCACCTTGCACGTGGCCGTGTTCACCGACCCGTCGCGGGTGGGCATCTACAGCCAGCAGGCCGATCACCAGATCCGCTGGCTGATGCTGGACGTGCTGCGCCGCGTGCCGGGTGGCTATGGCGTGGTGATCAATCCGGGCACTTCGCTGGGCTTTGAGATTTCGCCGAGCGGCGTGGGCGAGATCCTGAAGGACTTCGCCCAGGGCTGAACCGCCACCGCGCTATATTTGTAAAGTCGAGCCATGCTCGACTGCCTTTCGCACAGTGCCAGATCAGTCGAGCATGGCTCGACTCTACAGAACGCTTCCCCATCGAGGCATTGCCATGGAATTCAGGGTATTACCCGCCGATGCACCGGAACGGCAGCAGTTGGCCCGGTGGTACCACGCCGAATGGGGCCGCGACGCCGGCCTGTCGCTGGAACAGGAACTGCAGCGGCTGAACACACCTCAGGACGCCGAGGGTTTCCCGCACCAGATCGCCGCCTTCGATGGCGACCAGGTGGTCGGTGCCGTGCAGCTCAAGCGCCGGGAAATGCAGGCCTTCCCGCAGTACGAGCATTGGCTGGGCAGCGTGTTCGTGGCCGATAGTCATCGCGGGCGTGGGCTGGCTGGCGCGCTGGTCGAACAGGCCGCGGCGCAGGCGGTGCGGATGGGCGTTTCCGAACTGTACCTGCAGACCGAATCGTTGGATGGCGGCCTGTACGCGCGGCTGGGCTGGAAGCCGCTGCAGGAAGCCGACAACCGCAGCCACCGTGTGCTGGTGATGGTGCGTTCGCTGTAGGAGAAGTGCCCTGGTGCTTCGTCCAGGCGGTGAGCTGGATGTGCCGGTTGAATGAGCTTGGGAGCTCCGGCTCACTGCTGTCGGAAAAGGGGCGACCTCAGGGCTTGGAGACTTCGGACATCGCATGCTCAATCGGCAGCCAGGTTGCCCGCGACGAGGACAGCGTTGTGTCGTACATCGTCACGCTCGATGTATCGCAGGAGGTCCTGTGCGAGAACGCGTTTGCTGATTGTTGCCAAACGCTCATTGTCCGCATCCGATTTTGCCGATGAGCTGGCTGAGAGCAACAGCATGTTAACGATGTGGGATGAGATTCTGGACTGCAGTTCAGCCTGGGATCTTGCTTCACCATCCTCGTCGAAAAGCATGTGGATGGACATCGCAAGATCATCGCTGTACTGCTGCTTCAGACTGGGTAGTCCATGGGTGATGTGAAAGGCTCCCAGAAGCGAGAACGCAATGGCGACCAGGGAATGCGATCCCAACTGCAACCATATCTTCATGACGGAACTCCTAGCGGGGACGGACCCATTCGCAGCGGTCCAGCTTTCCGTTTATCGATCCGCATCGGTAATAGCCGCCACTAAAGTTGTAGCGGATCTCACGTGGCCAATCCCCCTTGTCGATATCAATATCAATCTGTCCCCCATTCCTGATGGTGTCTGATTCAGGCAATGCCTGGCCAAAAACATCCCTGGCGGTGTCTTTGATCAGTCGAGCCGCCCCTCTTGCCATTGGATTGATCTGCCAGCAAGCGGTGTCGCCGTTGTCCATCAGCAGGCAGCCGCCAACGCCTCTCCCGAAGAAGTACTCGAGCGACCGGAAGAGTGAGCCAATGAGGTTTCCATTGATCTGCCCGTGTTGCCAGGCTGGATTGTTTGCGGTGTGCGCGATTCGGATAGCATCGTCCACTGCGGGGATGAACTGGTTTGCGACATGCAGGCTTGAGAAGTAGCCGCTGTCGTTTACGGGTTTTATGAACACCCATTCTTTCGACATGCGGACGATCGCTTCAAGCTGAAGTCGTTCGCCGTCTGCCAGGCCCTGTGAACTGCTATCGAAGTCACCTTGCCCATACCGGGTCAGCACCGGTTGGCTCGGTAGGCGCCAGCTTGGAACGTTGATGTCGGCAGCGACTCCCAGATCGCCCTGGGAAGGGGCCTGGTGGAGGCGTCTGGGAACCTCGCCAGGAGGAATGTAGTTGACGGTGACGTAAAGCGCTTGGGCGGTGTTGGGGTTGACCACGAGGTAGGCCTCCCAGCCACGACGGAACCCATGAGCCATCTCGCCAGCGGATTCGTATTGCCAGGATTGAGTGCAGTTGCCACAGGTGACTACCTGGACCGCGTGTGCCTCGAACGGGGAAAGCACGGAGCCTGCGAGAATCAAGGTGGCTGCAGAGATCATTTTCACAAAGTGGCTCCTTGGACGAGTGGGTGTACCTGCGGGTACACCTTCCTGATCCACGGTGTTCCCACGCATTCACCTTGCGCTTCGTGGCGACTGCCGCGTATCGGTATCCGCCGTGCGGTTCGTCAGAGATCCGAGGATCTTGATGTCAGGCATCCAATCTGACCCCTGCTGCACCCAATGTCAGTCAGCGTTATTCTGGAAGCGGACTTCATCTTCTGATGGCTGATAACGTGACCATGGCTGTACCCCGCCATTCCCGCTCCGCCCTGATCTTCCTGATCGCGGCGATCGTTGCCGCGTTGGTCTCCATGCCCCTGCTGCGCGCCCTGGGCATGGTGCTGTGGCCGGTGTTCGTCATTGCCTGGCTGATCAATCTGGGCGCGGCCTGGCATCTGGCCCAGTGGGCGTGCCAGCAGGGCCGTTCGGCGTGGGCATTCGGGTTGCCGGCGGCGCTCGGCACCGTCGCCTCGATCGTGGTCTTCGTGCTGCTGGCGTTGCTGGGGCCGAAGGCGACGGTGCGCTGAAGCTTTGCGGTCACCGTGGGCAGTATGCCGAGCATGGCTCGGCACTACAGTAAGGCCGAGCCAAGCCCGCAGCTGTTGCGTGGAGCGCCGGCGGACAGGCCGGCGCCCCGTTGCCTCACATCGTCACCTTGCGCCGGTTGTCATCGCTTACCCGGTCGATCAGCTTGTTGTAGGGATCGAAGCCTGCTTCATCCGGCTTTTCATCCACCGTCACCGTGATCTTCGGCGCGGCGCTGGTGATGTGGTGGCGCTGCAGGTACAGCACCTTCTGGTCGCGTTCCTTGCCCGAAGGCCCATTGGCGAACACGCCGATCTCAACCCAGTCATCCATCGTGCCGTCGCTCTCCTTGCCCTTGCCATCGGCGTACTGCTTGGCCGCGTGCAGGTCCAGGGTCACGTCGTAGCGACCGTCATCGCGCTTGCGGGTGCTGGCGGCCATCACCCGGTTGTCGTAGAAGCTGATTTTCTCGAACAGGTCGGTGACCAGCTGCTGGCGGTCGGCCGGGGTCTCCGCCCGGATGTAGTCCAGCAGTTCGCGTGAGGTGGTGTACGGCGGTTGCTGATAGCCCTTGTCCTGCAGGAAGCGCTTCAACGCGCGGTTCAGCGCCTGCTCGCCGATTTCCTCGCGCAGCCGGTAGAACACCAGCGAACCCTTCTGGTAGTGGATGTACTGCTGGTTCTCCACGCGCTCCAGCGGCTGCTCCTCGATGGCCTCGCCACCGCGTCCAGACAGGTAGCCATCCAGCTCGCGCTTGAGGAACTGGCGCATGTGCTGGCGGCCGTACTCCTGCTCCATCACCATCAGCGCAGAGTACTGCGACAACGATTCGGAGAGCACCGTCGCGCCCTGCACGTTGGCACCGATCACCTGGTGCGCCCACCACTGGTGTGCGATCTCGTGCGCGGTCACGTAGAACACGTAGTCCACCTTGTCCGGATCGCGCAGGTCGGCGATGAAGCCGATGGCCTCGGAGTAGGGGATGGTATTGGCGAACGACTGCGCGAAGCGCGCATAGCCCGGGAACTCGATGATGCGTACCTGGCGGTGCTGGTAGGGCGTGAAGTTCGCTTCGTAGTAGGCCAGCGACTTCTGCACCGCTTCGATCATCCGGTCCACGTTGTAGCCGTGCGCCGGGTCGAAGTAGACCTCCACCGGGATGTCCTTGTACTTCGCCCTGCGCACCTCCCAGCGTGCCGACAGGTAGGCGTAGAAGTTCAGCATCGGCCGGTCCATGGCGTAGCTGAAGCAGCGGCGGCCATTCACCGTGGTCTCCTTCTGCAGGTAGCCCGGCGCCAACGCCACCTGGTCCGGTGCGGTGCAGACCGTGGTGCGGAAATCGAGCCAGTCGGCGTCGTTGGAAATGTAGGTGTTGGCGCGCGCGGCTTCGTCTTCCAGCTTGGGCATGCGCCGCGGCTCGCCGAGGCCGCGCTTGCGGCGTTCGTTGCGGTCGCTGATCTCGGCGCCTTCGTTGTAGCCGAAGGAAGGCAGTACGCGGCTGTTGAAGAACGTGCCGTTGTCGACGATGTTGCTCGGCGCCTGGCCGGCGGTGATGCCATTGGGTTTCTGCACCACCCGGAAGTGGACGTTGCGGCTTTCACCCGGTTGCAGTGGCGCGGCCAGGCGGTAGATGCGGTAGCCAAGGTCGGCGTCGTGCATCGACAAGGTCTGCCCACCCAGGTCAGCCGCGACCAGCTGCTTGTCGTCGCCCATCGAGACATGCACGTCCTGGATCGGCACGGCATGCGTGTTGCGCACCGTCCAGTTCGCATCGATCACCATCGACTGCGATTCGGGGAACAGGTCCACGCGGTTGTCCACCGCCACGATGCGAGGCTGCGGCAGAGTGCGGTACTTCGACAGTTCACGCTCGTAGCGCGCCTGCAGGTCCAGCTGCTGGTCGGGCGAGATGAACTCGTTGCGGATGTTGGTGCTCCAGTACAGCCAGCCGCCCACGCCGATGAAGGCCAAGGCCGCTACGCCAGCGAAGACGCCGGTCGGACCGCGCAGGCGGCGGCCGGCCAGGGCCAGGCGCTGGCGCAGCCCTTGGCTGACGCCGCGCACCCAGAATGCCGACGCCAGGCACATCAACGTCAGCAGGAACAACGCCCAGTAGCCCTGGAACGCCAGTTGCCCGGTCAGGAAGTGGCCGTAGCCGTTCATGTCCGAATAGGGCGCGTTGGGCCAGCTGCCGAAGTTGTACAGGTTCTGCGTGTAGTCGAGCAGGCCGAGCACGCCCTGGCCGATCATCACCACGATCAGCAGCGCATAACCGACGAACTTGTTGTTGGTGAGCACCTGCAGCACCAGCGCCAGGCCCCCCATCAGGATGTAGACCACCGAATCCAGCGCCAGGCTCCGCAGGTACAGCAGCGGCTCAAGATGCGTGTAGCCCTTGGCCAGCTGCACACCCATCGCCGCCAGCGCGCCGGCGGCCTGGAAGCAGACGATCACCGCCAGCAGTGCAGTGAACTTGGCCAGCAGCGGCACCCAGTTCGGCACCGGCATGGCATCGGTCACTTCATTGATGCGCGCGCTGCGTTCCTTCCAGACCAGCTCACCGGCGAAGAACAGCACGATGATCACCAGCAGCCAGCTGAAGGCGCCCTGCAGGCCCATGATCATCTGCGAGGTGACCGGCCAGATCGAGGTGCCGTACAGTGTCTGCCGGAACAGCGCGCTGGGCAGGAAGTTGGCCAGGCCGAGCACCAGCAGCACGATGAACGGCACGCTGCGCAGGACGCCGCGTGTATCGAAGCGGACCTGGCGCAGGAACTGCTGCCACGCCGTGGTGGTAGTGAACGCCGGTACCACGCGCGGCAGCGTCGCGCGGGTGGGACGGACCACGCTGGCATCGGCAACCGGTTGCGCCTGCCTGCGGCCCCAGCGCCGACGGCCACTGCCGCTGCGTTCGGTGCGGAACAGCGCGAAGGTGGCGGCGAACAGCGCGGCGGCTACGCCCAACCACAGGGCGCGATTGGCCAGCAGGTAACCGGCCAGCTCGGGAATCCCGTTGTTGCGTTCGGCGGTGGACCAGTAGCGGATCGTGCGGCCCAGTGCGCGCATGCCCAACGGTTCGCTCAGCACCGCGATCCACGTGTTGTCGATGTCGCGCAGCAGGGCCGCGCTGGCGCCGTACAGCACCAGGTAGGCCACCAGGCCGATGTAGACCCACAGGATCGAGCGGGTCAGCGCCGCCAGCAGCGACAGCAGCGCGGTGGTGAACAGCAGGTTCGGAATGACGATGACCGCGAACGTCCACGCATAGCCCTGCCAGCTGATCGGGCCCATGCGCTCGGGATCGACCCACGGCATGAACGGCGCCAGCCACAGGCCGAAGGCGATCAGGACGTAGACCAGCAGCCCGGCCGCCAGGGCGGCAGCGATGCGCCCGGCCAGGTAATCGCGGCGCTTCACCGGGCTGGCGAAGATCAGTTCGGCGGTGCCGAGTTCGAAGTCACGCAACAGCGCGTTGCTGACGAACAATGCGGTGACCAGCATGCCAAGCAGGGTGAAGATGCCCAGCATCTGCGCGATCACGGTGGGCGCGTTGCTGTGCACGTTGCCAGTGCCGCCACCGATCTGCACGGCGTCGCTGGAGGCAGCGGCGAAGGCGAGCAGGGCGAACAGCCCGGCCAGCAGCCACAGCAGCGGGGAACGCAGCTGCTCGCGCAGCTCGAAGCGGAAGAAGTTGAGGATCATGGCGTGCTCCGCTCAGGCTGCCGCGCGGGCACGGGCCTGCAGGCGCAGGCGCTGGAAGTACACGTCCTCGAGGTCGGGAGCTACGGCCGCAAAGCCGTCACCGGGGTCGTTGGCGCTGTGCACGTGGATCACCGGGCGGCCACCGACCAGGCGGGTCGACAGCACCACATAGCGCGCTTCGTGGTCGGCCAGTTCCGAAGGATCAACCTGCTTGCGCCAGACCTGGTGCTGCAGGGCGTCGATGGCTTCGGCAGGACGGCCGGTCAGCAGCACCTGGCCCTTGTTCATGATCGCCATCGTCGGGCACAGATCGGTTACGTCCTCGACGATGTGGGTGGACAGGATCACCGCCACGTTCTCGCCGATGGCGGCCAGCAGGTTGAGGAAGCGGTTGCGTTCTTCCGGGTCGAGGCCGGCGGTGGGTTCATCGACGATCACCAGCCGCGGGTCACCCAGCAACGCCTGGGCAATACCGAAGCGCTGGCGCATGCCGCCGGAGTAGGTGCCCAGCTTGCGCTTGCGGGCGTCCCACAGGTTCACCTGCTGCAGCAGCCCATCGACCACCTCGCGGCGCTGCGCGCGCTGGGTCAGGCCCTTGAGCACCGCGAAATGCTCCAGCAGGTCCAGCGCGCTGACTTTCGGGTACACGCCGAAATCCTGCGGCAGGTAGCCGAGCCGGCGGCGCACCGCGTCCTTGTCGCGCAGCACGTCGATCGGCGCCTCGCCTGGAATGCTGAGCGTGGCCGTGCCGCTGTCGGCCTCCTGCAGGGTGGACAGCGTGCGCATCAGCGACGATTTGCCGGCGCCGTTCGGGCCGAGCAGGCCGAACATGCCGCGCGGGATGTCCAGGGTGACGTTGTTGAGGGCATGCACGCCGTTGGCGTACGTCTTGGACAGCGAATCGATCTTCAGCATGCGACGTACACCTTTCAATGGGCGATGTCTGCGCGTTATCCGCGCATCAGCCTCCGTGCGCATCCGCCGTTGGTCATGGGGGGAGAATCCGGCCGTCGTGCGTTGGGGCGTGGGGCGGTGGCCTGGCAGCGCTTACCCGCGCAGCGAAGATTCTCGCACCACCAGCTTCACCGGGATGCTCTGGCTCTCCACCAGTTGCCGGCCGATCAGTGCCAGCAGGCGCTCCACCAGCAGCTGTCCGGCCTGCTTGGTGTCCTGCTGCACGGTGGTCAGCGCCGGGGATACCGAGGCCGCCAGCGGGATGTCGTCGAAGCCGGTCACCGCCACGTCCTGTGGCACCCGCAGGCCGGTCTCGCGCAGGGCGCGCATCGCGCCGATGGCGATCAGGTCGCTGGCGGCGCAGATCGCATCGATCGGTTCACCGCGTGCCAGCAGCACCTGGCAGGCCTCCTGGCCGGAGGCCTCGGTGGTGATCGCATCGTGCTGCAGCGCCGGTTCGGCGGCCAGGCCGTGGTCCTGCAGGGCCGCGACATGGCCGCGGTAGCGCTCCTGGAATTCGGGGTAATGGCTGGAGGCATGACCGAGGAAGGCAATGCGGCGGCAGCCCTGCTGCAGCAGGTGGGTGGTGATGTCGTGCCCACCCTGGAAGTTGTCGCTGCCGATCGAGACGCCGGGTTGGCCGGGCAGGGCGGCGCCCCAGCGCACGAAGTGCGTGCCCTGTTCGACCAGCCGCTGCAGGCGGTCGCGCGATTCGTGGTAGTCGCCGTAGCCGAGCAGGATGATGCCGTCGGCCTTGTTGCTGTCCTCGTAATCGGCCTGCCAGTCGGTGGACAGCTGCTGGAACGAGACCAGCAGGTCCTGCCCATGCAGGGCGCAGGCACGGGTGATCGAGCCCAGCATCGAGTGGAAGAACGGGTTGATCAGCGAGTCGTCGTTGGTCGGGTCCTCGAAGAACAGCAGGGCCAGGGTGCCGGCGTTGCGCAGGCGCAGGCTGGAGGCGTTCTTGTCGACCTTGTAGTTCAGTTCGCGGGCGATGCGCAGGATGCGCTCGCGGGTCTCGGCATTGACCATCGGGCTGCCTCGCAGGGCCCGCGACACGGTCGGCTGGGAGACCCCGGCCAGGTGGGCGATGTCCAGGGAGGTGGCTTTGCCTTTGATCGTCATGGGAACGGATAGGGAACGTGCAGCGATCATGATGCCATGAGGCTGGCCCTCCGCTCGCAGGTGCGCTCCTGTCTGGATGAACGGGATTGATGTTGAAAAATGTGACCAATTTATCACTTTGACCTGATTTGCACAAAAGCGCATTCAGCAGATGGACAGCTGCCATGGCATGGCCCTAGAGTCCGCGCACCAGGGGACAACAAGGCAGTTGACGTGGGCAGTAACGGATCAGGGATCGATCTGCAGGAGTCACTGTGCGTGGACGATGGAGGCGCGCTGGCGTGCTTCGTCGCCCTGTTGGGGTTTCTGGATCGGCCTGCCGACCCCGACCAGCTCCGGCACCAGCTGGGCCACCCCGAAGGCCGTATCGATACACAGGATCTGTTGCGCCTGGCCAAGCGGATGGACGTCAAAGCACGCGTGGTACAGGCGCGGGTAACCGCGCTGCGCGACCATCCGCTGCCCGCCATCGCCTGCCTGGCCGACGGGCGCTATACGCTCGTGCTCAAGGCCGACGCCGAGAACGTGTTGTGCTTCGACGCGGCGGCCGACGGACGCCCGGTCACGCTGTCCCTTGGCGAGTTCTCGCAGGAGTTCGATGGCCGCCTGTTGCTGATGACCACGCGTGAAAGCGTGGCCGGCGCCGTGAGGCGCTTCGATGTCGGTTGGTTCATTCCTGCCCTGGTGAAGTATCGCCGCCTGCTGCGTGACGTGTTGGTAGCCTCGTTCTTCCTGCAGTTGATGGCACTGATCACGCCGCTGTTCTTCCAGGTGGTGATCGACAAGGTACTGGTGCACAAAGGCATCACCACGCTGGAAGTGCTTGCCCTCGGCCTGCTGGTGGTTTCGGTGTTCGAAGTGCTGATGGGCGGACTGCGCACCTACCTGTTTTCGCACACCACCAGCCGCGTTGATGCCGAACTTGGCTCGAAGCTCTTCTCCCACCTCACGCATCTGCCATTGGCCTATTTCCAGGCGCGCCGGGTGGGCGATTCGGTGGCGCGCGTGCGCGAACTGGAAACCATCCGCGAGTTCCTCACCTCCTCGGCGCAGACGGTCGTGCTGGACCTGTTCTTCGCCATCGTGTTCCTGGCCGTGATGTGGCTGTACAGCCCTGCATTGCTGCTGATCGTACTGATCACGCTGCCGCTGTACGCGGTGGTGGTCATGGTGGTCGGGCCGATGCTGCGGCGCCGCCTGGATGAAAAGTTCGTGCGCGGTGCCGAAAACCAGTCGTTCCTGGTCGAAGCAGTGACCGGTGTGGAGACCATCAAGGCGCTGGCGGTCGAGCCGCAGGCACAGAACCGCTGGGACAAGCAGCTGGCGGGTTACATCCAGGCCAGCTTCCGCGCCAGCATGCTGGCCAACTGGGGCTCGCAGGCGGTGCAGCTGATCCACAAGCTGGCCACCGTGGCACTCCTGTTCTTCGGCGCGCGGCTGGTGATTGACGGCAAGCTGACCGTGGGCGAACTGGTGGCGTTCAACATGCTTGCCGGGCAGGTTGCCGGGCCGGTGCTGCGCCTGGCGCAGTTGGCGCAGGACTTCCAGCAGGCGCGCATTGCCGTGGAGCGGCTGGGCGACATCCTCAACTCCCCTACCGAACCGGCCAGCTCACCCTCGCGTGCCAGCCTGCCGGCAGTGGATGGCCGCATCGCGCTGGAGCACGTGTCGTTCCGCTATCGGCCTGAGGGGCAGGAAGTGTTGTCGTCGGTCAGTCTGGAGATTGCTCCGGGTGAGATCCTCGGCGTGGTCGGGCCCTCGGGATCCGGCAAGTCGACCCTGACCAAGCTGATCCAGCGCTTGCACACCCCGGAGCGCGGCCGTGTGCTGGTGGATGGTGTCGATCTGTCCATGGTGGATCCGGCGTGGCTGCGGCGACAGGTGGGTGTGGTGCTGCAGGAAAACCTGCTGTTCAACCGCAGTGTGCGCGAGAACATCGCCATGGCCGACCCGGCGATGCCGATGAGCCGGGTGGTGGAAGTGGCCAAGCTGGCTGGCGCGCACGATTTCATCCTGGAGCTGCCCGAGGCCTACGACACGCGCATCGACGAGCGCGGGGGCAATCTCTCCGGCGGCCAACGGCAGCGCCTGGCGATCGCGCGTGCATTGGCGATCGATCCGAAGATCCTTATCTTCGATGAGGCGACTTCGGCGCTGGATGCGGAGAGCGAAGAGGTCATCCAGGACAACCTCAAGCGGATGTCCGCCGGCCGCACCGTGATCATCATCGCGCATCGTCTGTCGGCGGTACGCCAGGCCAACCGCATCGTGACCCTCGAACGTGGCCGCATCACCGAGACCGGCACGCACGAGGATCTGCTCCGCGCGGGAGGCCGTTACTCACTGCTCTACACCAAACAGATGGGCCTGCCCGCCGTGGCGGCCCCGCTGAACTGACCACTGCGGGCCCAGCCAAGGACAGCACGCATGTTGAAGGGACTGAGACATCACCTGGGCATCCTGCGCGAGAGCCTGCGCGCAGAGCGTGCGCAGCCGGATCAACGGGATTCGGCCGCGCCGGACTTCCTGCCGGCGGCGCTGGAAATTCTGGAAAAGCCCCCGAACCCTATCGGCCGCACCGTTCTCTGGTTGCTGATCGCCTTCCTGGCCATCGCATTGGTCTGGTCGTGCCTTGGCCGCCTGGACATGGTTGCCGTGGCCGAAGGCAAGGTCATTCCGCGCGGCAACGTGAAGGTGATCCAGGCGGCGGATCAGGGCGTGGTCCGTGCGATCCATGTGGTCGAAGGGCAGTCGGTGAAGGCTGGCACGCCGCTGCTCGAACTGGATCCGACGGTCAGCCATGCCGAGGTCGAGCAGGCGCGCCAGGCGTTGCTGACCGCGCAGATCGATGTGGCACGGGCGCAGGCCGTGGTTGACCACGTTGCCGGCCGGGCCGGTCGGTTCATCGCACCGGAGGGAGCATCTGACAGCATCGTTGCCATCCAGCAGGCACTGGTGGCCGCCAAACAGCGCGAGTTCGATTCCACCGTGGGCGGCTTGCAGCAGGAGCGCAGCCAGCGCGATGGCGAGCACGGCATGATCCTGGCCGAGATCGCCAAGCTGGAAGAGCAGCTGCCGCTGGCTACAGACCAGCTGAACAAGCTGGAGGAGCTGAGCCGCGACAACTATGTGCCGCGACTGCAGGTGGCCGAAGTGAAGGAGCGTGTTGTCGGCATGCGCCAGGACCTGGCGATCCGACGCGAAGAGCAGCGCAAAGCGACCGCAGCGCAACTGGCGGCCAGCCAGCAGATGAGCAAGAGCCGCAGCGAGTTCGCACGTGAAGCACTGGACGCCCTGACCGAGGCCGAAGCGGCGCGCGCGCTGCGTGGCGAAGAATTGAAGAAGGCCCATGACAAGGCCGGGCACATGGTACTGCGCGCGCCGGTGACCGGCGTGGTGCAGCAGCTGCAGGTGCACACCATCGGCGGCGTGGTGAAGCCGGCAGATCCGCTGATGGTGCTGGTGCCGCACGACGGCGAACTGGTGGTCGATGCGATGCTGCCCAATCGTGATGCCGGCTTCGTCCGCGACGGCCAGTCGGTGGAGGTGAAGTTGGAGGCCTACCCGTTCACCCGCTACGGCGTGGTCGACGGAATCGTGGAGACCGTGGGCCATGATGCGGTGCAGACCGAGAAGGAAGGGCTACGCTACCCGGCGCGCGTGCGCCTGCTGAAGCCCTGGATCGAAGTGGATGGCCGGCGCCGCGCGCTGGCGCCAGGCTTGGCTGCCACGGCGGAGATCAAGACCGGTGATCGCCGCATCATTGAATACCTGCTGTCACCGCTGTCGCGGCGTGTTCAGGAGGCGGGGAGGGAGCGATGAAAAGCGGAGTTCGAGCCTCAAACGGCAACCCTGTACCTATGCGGGCTCTTGGTCTGATTCTCGCGCTGGTACTCCTCCCTTGGCATCTACAGGCACGAGATCACGCCTCCTTGAGGTCGGTGGACCTGCAGGAACGCCTGGTTGGACTGCTGGCCCGACAGGGCGGGGACCACTGGAAGGGCATCCCGCCGAGCACTCTGGAACAGGCGATGCGGGTCAGTTGGCGGCGTGGAGCAGGTTTGCCTTCTTCCGGCAGAGGGGAGGGGGTCACGGTCGAAGGCTGGTCTTTCTGGATGCACACCGAGTTTCGCAACGGTGGCTATCAAACGCGCCTCGACACCTACGTTGCCACGCCAGGGAGCACCTGCACCTTCAATGCCGATCAGTTTGCCCGGAGGCTCAAGGCCATCGGGATGGAGGGTGGGCCAGTCAGATCAACGCTGCTTCCCGAGACCTGGTACCTCGGTGCCAGAAACGTGGAGGTTGCGGTCAGGACATACACAAGCACTACCAATGGTCAGCGCCATCAGTGCGTTGAAACGATCAGCATCGGTCCCCGGGAGTTCTGAACATGCCATCGATCAACAACGAGCTTGAAGCCGTTCTGCAGAGCCTCCGTCAGAAGGGAGGGCAGTTCTCCAAGGCCGAGCAGACCATTAGGCGGACAATCGAGAGTTCACCCGAACTCATGATTCGCTTGAACGTATCCGCCAAGAATGGAACGCTGAAGGGAATCGAACTGCTTCCCTCCGGTGCGACAGAGGGAGGGCACTACAGCGCCGGGTCCGGAGTCATCCGTATAAGTCGCGATCGGTTCGTTGCTGGAGGTGAAGCTGCGTTGGACGCGCTGGCATTCGTGCTCGGCCATGAAACCGCGCATAGCATCTATCAAGTCGAGAACGCCAAAGCGCTCGAAACTTTCCGCCAGCAGGTATACGCACTCTCGGTCGTGAAGGGTGTCAGAGACTACACGCCCATCCTGGCTGCCTACCTCAAGGCTACTCGCGAAAACGAAGCGGTTGCGATGATCGGCGGATGGAACGCAGTCTGGGGACGAGCCGTACTCAATTCCAGCAATGGCATTGACCAGCAGTCGTTCTTGGCCAGGATGTATCAGGCGATGCCACCGGGATGCGTCATCAAGGAGCCCAATGGTAGTTACAAGCTCGCACAGGGCATCACCATGCGCGGCAACTACTCCATTGAGTCCAGCAGGAATTCGCCGAACATCGAGGGATTCGGAATCTGCTACTACGACGGTACCGGTGCGGGGCTCGGCCAATCCGGGGGGCTCGATTACCGGAACTACTACTTGGGTCCCCAATTGGAGTACATCATCGAAGCCGAGCTGCAGATGCAGCGGCTGATGCCGGCGGGAAACCAGCCTGGCGACGTTCGGATTGATCTTGAGGCGATAGGTGGCAACGAGGCGGTCCTTGAAGCAGACGGCCTGTACTTCAGCGGAAGAGATAGCCAGTTCATATTCTCTGATGGCCGAGGGCCATTGCGGGTCTTCAATAGAAAGGGTGATGCTTCGCAGAAGCCGCGAAGCCCTTCACAGATACAGCTCCCCGTTGACAGTGAAACCTTGCAACGAATCACCATGTCTGGGGGTTTGGGCGGGGCCATTGGCGGGGCAATAGCCTCTGCGCTGAAGATCAACGATCCACTGTGGAAGGTGCTCGCTTCAGCCACGTTGAAGACGGTAGGCAAAAATCTGGGCGAGATTGCAGCCGCCGGTGGAACGAAGGTCGTGACCCGGGCGGGCGTCTTGGATCTGCTCTCTGATGTTCCGGACGAATTTCGAGTAAGCCTTCAGGGCGCCGCTGCTGGCACGGTTTCTGCCTATTTGACGGCTGAGCTGATCAGCTCGCTTGGCATCAAGGGCACGCTGGGAGAGGTCGGACAGAGCGTTGCCGCAAGCTCACTCAGCCAGATCATTGAGAATGCGATCAAGATTGCTGATGGCGCCACGATCGGCATCACAGATGGCTTGTCAAAGGGGCAGGTCTTTACCGCGATCGGTGGGTACATCGGCGCGCGCCTGGGCGCCAGCCTCGTCCAGTTCGAAACAGTGGGTGGACAGTTGGGCGCTCAGATCGGCTCTGCTGTGGGCGCCTATGTTGGTGCCACGATGGCACAGACGTGGAGTGCCTTGCTGCAGGCCGTTGGCACGACCTATGCCGGACCCATCGGCGCGGCTATTGGCGCGTTGGTTGGGTACATATTCGGAGGATTGATCGGAAGTTTGTTCTCCAGTGGGAAGCCGCGCTCTTGGGCATCTGTCACCTGGGACGAGGCGAACTCGACCTTCACCGTTTCTGGCGTTCGTGCCCGCTCGGGCGGCGTGAGTATCGGAGCGACGCTACTGGCCAATCAGGTCGCTGGCACAATGAATGCGGTACTGGAGGTGTCGGGGAGCCGGGTGGCAACGGGTGCGACAGTGGATGGCGGTACCTATGGAACGTACGGCAAGAAGTATCGCTATTGGTCGGAGCCTTCATTCACCACCTCCAAGGCCGAGGATGTAATTTCCTACGGTACGGTGCGGGCGTTGTCCAATCTACTCGATCGGATGATTGGTGGAGACATCTACATCAAGCGTGCCATCGGAAAGAATCTTGTCAGCCTAGATGCGCCGACAGGTTTCAGTGCGACCAATCTGTTTGGCGATATAGCCGTTGCTTCCGACTACGCTCGATATGTTGCGTCTCCATGGGAAATCAATACTCTGATTGCGGGAGCGCCTGAGAGTGGGTTCGCCGCACAGTGGGCCATTACGCTCGTCCGTGTCGAAGAGCTCGGACTCAACCGCCGTGCAGCGTCTGATTGGACGGGGGGATTTGCTGCATGGCTTGATCAACTGGCAGACGGCGCTGTAGACGGTGTCGGTCTGGTCGCCTCCAACATGACGTTGGCGCTCGATCCTGATGGAGGACGAAAGCGTACCTTGGTCAGCTGGACCGGAGACGAAGTTCACTCGTTGGGCGACACCATCGTCACCGCAGATAAAGACAGGATCCTCGGCGGAACCGGCAGCGACAGCATCATCGTCAATGGTGCATTGCTGTCCAGCACCACCGGCCTGCTGGTCAACGGCAACGCACCTTCGGCCACGCATCGCATCGAAATCGCGGCTGTCATCGATGCCGGTGCAGGTGACGATCTGGTCCGGGGTGGAGACCTCGGCAACGATCTGCTCGGCGGCAGCGGCAACGATACCCTGGTGGGCGGCCTGCTCGATGACTGGCTGTTTGGCGGGGACGGCAATGACGTGCTGTTCGCCGGCAATATCACCAATGTGAACTTCGCCATCGGTGATGCCAGCGCACAGGCGCTGGCGATCGCTGCGCGTGGTGGCAACGGCAACTACCTCGACGGCGGTGCCGGCGATGATCGCCTGTATGGCAGCACCGGTTCGGACTGGCTGGAAGGTGGCGCTGGCAACGACCTGCTGGTGGGTGGCGAAGGGGGGGACATCATCGCCGGTGGCGCTGGCGATGATCGGGGTGCCAATGGCGAAGCACGCCTGTTCGGTGGGGGCGGCGCGGACCAGTACCTGTTCCGGCTTGGTGACGGCCGCGATGTGGTCTACGACGAAGAGGGCGCAGACGCCATCCGTGGCAGCGGCGACAGCTTGAATGACCGCCTCGCAAAGATCGCCAATGGACAGTTGGCGCGCAACTGGGCCGGTGGTGGCGAGTACGAGGTCAACGGCTCGGTGAAGGGTGGTGAGGACGCGATCGTGTTCGGCACCGGCCTGTCGCTGCAGAACATCCAGATGCGCCGCTCCTCGGCCAGCGGCGCCGGCAACGACCTGATCATTGCCTTGGTCAGCTATGACGCCGCCGGCAACGCGACCCTCACCGGCGATGAGCTGACCATCAAGGACTGGTTCGAATCCTCGCATCGCGTGGAGTGGCTGCGGTTTGCCGATGGCGAGGACATCCGCATCGGCGACATGACCTCGTACATCATCGGCACCGGTGGCTCGGATGTGATCCTGGGCACCTACGGCGCTGACTTCCTGTATGGCGGCGCCGGCAATGACGAGATCCGAGGCCTGGCCGGCAATGACTTCGGCAATGGTGGCTCGGGCGACGATTTCGTTGCTGGCGATGGCGACCAGGACTGGGTGATGGGCGGCTCCGGCAACGACCAGGTGCTGGGCGGCGCAGGCAATGACACGGTGTTTGGCGATGATGGCAATGACCGTGTGTATGGCGGTACGGGTTCGGACCTGGTGGTCGGCGGCCGTGGCAACGACGAAGTGGTGGGCGGTGAAGGCGATGACGTCTTCCGCTACCAGCGCGGCGATGGCGACGACATTGTCATGGACGACTATGTCGACAACTGGGATCTGGTCTGGGAGAAGGGCGCCTACGTCAATGGCTATGTACGCAATGCCGATGGCACCGTCAGCAAGGACGGCGTGGTCTATTTCGACGGTTCCACCTGGATCAGCCACAACGACTGGAACGACGAGGCGCAGGTGCTGCGCCGGCACAAGGGAGCGCTCAATGGCCTGATTGCGCGCAATGCGGGTGTTGATTCGCTGGAGTTTGGCGTCGGCATCGACATCCAGGATGTGATGCTGCAGCGAGATGGCAATGACCTGCGCCTGGTGATCGGCCGCGATGGCGAGAAGGAGCGCCTCTCGGCGTCCAGTGACCGGATCACGATCAAGGACTGGTACGCACTCGGTGGATCGATCGAGAACATGGTGTTTGCCGCGACCGGCCGCCATGCGCTCACCGACATGACCCTGCTCGGGGGCGGCGATGGCAATGACACGATTGCTGGAACGGCTGGCAAGGACTGGTTGACCGGCAACGGTGGCGATGACGTCATCGACGGCGGCGCGGGCAATGACCTGCTGATGGGCAACGAAGGCGACGATACGCTGCGTGGCGGTGCGGGTGACGACATCCTGTACGGCGGCCAGGGTGACGATCTGCTGCACGGCGGTGCCGGCGCGGACACCCTGTTCGGTGGCGGTGGCGTGGACATCGCGTCCTACGCGGGCAGCGCGGCGGTGCGCGTCTACCTGGAAGGCACGTTCGCCAATACCGGCGATGCCAAGGGCGATGCCTACAGCAGCATCGAAGGCATCGAGGGCGGCGCCGGCGCCGACCGTCTCGGCGGCAGTATCGGTGCGGATGTGCTGCGTGGTGGAGGTGGTGCGGATGCGCTGTACGGCGGTGAGGGCGACGATGCCTATGAGTACAACATCGGCGACGGTAGTGATGTCATCTATGAAGGCGCTTTCTATCTGGATGAGGTGATGTCCAGCTCAGGGACGTTGGGATCAGCCTACACGGCGTCCTGGGAGTATCTGGGCCTTGGCGAGACAACTGCGGGCAACAAGCATCAGTATCGGTTGACGGTCAAGGAGATCGCATCCGGCACTGTTGTCTACCAGAGCGTGGACAAGGTGGACTTCCTGTTTGACGCCCCAGTGGCGAACGCGCCAGCCTCCACCACGTGGCCATCGGCGCAGGGGCAGTTCCGTTCGTCGACCTGGCGAAACGGGCCAAATGGGCAACAGATCGTGCGCGAAGTGTTCCAGGCCACCGACGGGGGCCAGGATACGCTGGTACTGGGAGCAGGGCTAAGCCTCTCCAATCTTCGGTTGGCGCTGAGCGGGGCGACGCTCCAGGTGGATGTCTTCGCCGCACAGAACGGTACGATCAAGCTCGCAAATCACACGAATGCCGAGCGTCGCGTCGAGTTCATGCAGTTGAAGGACGGACTGGTGCTGGATCTGCGCCAGTTCCGCCAGCTTTCCCAAGGCGGTAGCGCGAATGACGATGTACTGTTCGGGTCCGAGGGCGCGGACACGCTTACGGGTCTTGCAGGTCACGACGTGCTGGCCGGTGGTGATGGCAATGACACGCTGCGGGGCGGCGACGGCGACGACACGCTGGAGGGCGGCGCCGGTGCCGATATCCTCGACGGTGGCAGCGACCGCATCAGCCTTGGCCAGGCGGCGGTGGCGGGTGAAGCCTATGGCGATACCGTCCGCTATGTGACGTCCACCGCGTCGCTGGTGCTGGACCTCGCCGCAGGCACGCTGTCGGGCGGGCATGCCGATGGCGATACCCTGGTTGCAGTCAACGGCGTCAGCACGTTGGAGAACGTGGTGGGCAGCGACGGCTTCGCCGATACCGTCAGTGGTGATTCACGCGCCAATCGCCTGATCGGGCTGGGTGGCAACGACTGGCTGGATGGGCGGGGCGGCGACGACGTGCTCATCGGTGGTGATGGCAACGACACCCTGATGGGCGGCGACGGCAACGATGCGCTGTCTGGTGATGCCGGTGACGATCGCCTTGAAGGTGGCGCTGGCAACGACGTGCTGGCTGGCGGTGCCGGTGCCGACGAGCTTTACGGTGGGCTGGGCGAGGACCAGATCAGCGGTGATACAGGCAACGACAAGGCCTGGGGCGGCGAAGGCAATGACACGCTGGGGGGCCAGGACGGAGACGACCAGCTCTACGGCGAGGCTGGCAACGATACCCTGGTAGGCGGCGCGGGCGACGACCTGCTGGACGGCGGGACCGGCAACGACACCCTGGCCGGTGAAGCCGGCAACGACCTGCTGCGGGGCGGTGATGGCAATGACACCTACCTGTTCGATCGGGACGGCGGCAACGACCGCATCGAAGACGCACTGGGCGTCAATCGCATCGTGCTGCAGAACGTGGCCAACCACGAGGTCTGGCTGCAGAAGGTGGGCAACGATCTGCTGGTCAGCGTGATCGGAGGCAGCACCCGGATCACCATCGCGGGCTACTACACCGGCGCCAGCCGGATCACCGAGATCGCGACCGGTGCAGGCTCGCTGTTCCTCGCCCACGCGGAGCCACTGCTCGCGGCAATGGCGGCAGAGTCGGCATCCTTGCCGGCCGGGATGTCCTCCAGCTTGCAGGGCCTGCTCGGCAGCTACTGGCAGAACTCGAGCAAGCCGGCACCGCTGGTCGAAACGCAGTACCTGGCCACCGATGAGGACGTGCCGCTCAGTGGCAGCGTCAATGCCGTCGACCATGACGGGAACATCACCGGATACACGGTGATCACCGCACCCGGTATGGGGACCGTTGCTCTCAATGCGGCCACGGGTGCCTGGGTCTACACGCCGGCGGCGGACCGCCACGGCAATGACCGTTTCGTGGTCCGGGTCACCGATGCCGACGGCAATACCGCCGACCAGATCGTCGATCTGGTGGTGCGCTCGGTCAACGACGCGCCCAGCGACATCCTCGCACCCGGACCGCTGGCCGTGGACGAGAACGCCGCCAATAACCTGTCGCTGGGCCGCTTCGGCCATGTCGATCGCGACGGCGCGGAAGATACGGCCAGCTTCACCCTGATCAATGATGGCGGCGGCCGCTTCAAGCTCACCGCCGATGGCACGCTCAGCGTTCGTGTTGGCACCAAGCTGGACTATGAGACCGCCACCGCGCACACCATCCGGGTGCGCGTGACCGACGGTGCCGGCGCGTGGTTCGAGAAGGACTTCAAGATCGACGTGCGCAACGTCAACGAGGCGCCGTTCACGCCGACGCGGCCACCGAACACCGCGCCCGTACTGGCCGGTGAAAAGACGGGCGCCGGTACGGTGGTGGGCACCTTCGTGATCGGGGACCCCGACAAGAGCACGCCGACCCTGCAGCTGGTGACCAACCCGGGCGGTCTGCTGGAGGTGGTGGGTAACCAGGTACGCGTGCGTGCGGGCGTTGCGATCGACTTCGAGACGCTGGCCGCCGCCCAGGGCGCAACCTTGGTCGATCTGGATGGCGACGGCATCAAGGAGGTGTTGCTGACCGCCAGCGTGAGGGCGTACGACGGCAGCCTTGCATCTGCATCGACGCTCAGCTTCACCTATGCCATCGAAGACGAGAATGAAGCGCCGACAGCGGTGGTGTTCGCGGCCACCACCACCAGCTTCAGCGAAACCGATCGGGTTCCCACCGGAACTGCGCTGCCGGCGATCCTGCTCGGTACGCTGTCGGCCACCGATCCAGACACCACGGCAGGCAGTGATTTCGCCACGATGGTGTACAGCGTGTCCGACAGCCGCTTCGAGATCATCAACGGCAACCAGCTGCGCCTGAAGGCCGGTGCGATCGTTGACTATGAGGCGGGAAGCAACGTCACCGTGACGGTCACCGCGACCGATCGCGGCGGCGCCGGGTTGAGCGTCAGCAAGCAGCTGGTCTTCACCGTGGTCAACCGCGATGACTACCTGTACGGCACTGCCGCTGGAGAAACGCTGGTCGGCCAGGCCAACCGGGACGTGATCCAGGGGCTCGGCGGCAACGACATCATCAACGGCGGCGGTGGCAACGACGACCTGTACGGCGGCGATGGCGATGACAATCTGCGCGGTGAGGCTGGCGACGACAAACTGTGGGGCGAGCTGGGTCGCGACACGCTGTACGGTGGCGCAGGCGTCGACGAACTGCGTGGCGGTGATGGCGATGACAACTTGTATGGCGAAGACGGTGATGATCGTCTGTACGGCGACGCCGGCAATGACATCCTCGATGGCGGTGCCGGCAATGACCTGCTGGAAGGGGGCATCGGCAATGACACGCTGCGCGGCGGCGTCGGCAACGACATCCTGCGCGGTGGTGATGGCGACGATATCCTCGATGGCGGTGCCGGTGCCGACACCCTGTCCGGAGGCGCCGGTGTCGATACGTTGACCTACGCCTCGGCGACGGCGGGCATCGTGCTGAACCTGGCTACCGGAACACATGGCGGCGCGGCCGCCGGCGATGTGCTGGAAGATGCGTTCGAGCGCGTGATCGGCAGTGGGTTCGACGACGTCATCACTGGTGGCGCGGGGGATGATTACATCGAGGGTGGCGCAGGCAACGACAAGCTCTACGGCGGCGCTGGCAACGACACGCTGTATGGCGGTGATGGTGACGACCTGCTCGATGCGCAGGCCGGCAATGACACCCTGTATGGCGGCGCCGGTAACGACATCCTGATTGGTGGCGATGATAGCGACGTCTACTTGATCGACCGCAACTCCGGTGCCGACGAAATCCGTAACTACGACTCCAGTGGCGACGATATCGACGTCATCGGCTATCGCGACATCAGCCGCAATGACCTGTGGTTCAGCCGTACCGGCGATGACCTGGTGATCTCGGTGATCGGCACCAGCGTGGTGACCACGATCAAGGGCTGGTACACGACCACCAATGCCAATGATCGCGCCAACTACAAGATTGATTTCTTCCTGGCCGGCGAGCACGCCAGCAGCACGATCAATGCAGAGGCACTGGTCGCGCTGATGGCCGGCCGCACCAAGCCCGCCACGGTCGCGGCCTATCAGGCATTGCATGCCGACGGCACGTTCGAGAACCAGTGGCGGCACTACTGGGATGGCAACGGCCTGCCGTCGATCAGCATCGTGCCGGATCAGTCGATCAACGAGGATGGCCAGGTCGCCCTGCAGTTCACCGTCGGTGATGACCTGACCCCGGCGTCCGGGGTCACCGTACGTGCCGTGGCGGTGGATGCAACTGACCTTACGACGGTGGTGGCCTGGATGAATACTCCGACCATCACTGCGGGGGCCAACGGCGAGCGCACGGTGACGCTGGTGCCCAAGAGCAACGCCAGCGGACGCGTTGCGATCAAGCTGATCGCAACCGATGCCGGTGGGCTGGTGACCGAGCGCGTGTTCTTCATGAATGTGGCGCCGGTAGTGGACGCGCCGGTGATTACCCGTGCCGTGCAGGTCGGCAAGACACTTGATAGTGGCACGCTGACGCTGGATGTGCAGGCGGCGCTGTCCGATGCCGATGGTTCGGAGACCCTGGAGATCCGCATCTCGAACCTGCCGACCGGGCTGACCCTGAACAAGGGCACGAACCTGGGCAACGGCGTGTGGTCGCTGACGCCGGCGCAGCTGGCCGGTCTAGCGCTGGTCGGTCCGGCCACGTGGTCGGCCGACCTGACCGGCACTGCGGCGCTGACGGTGACTGCCATCGCCAAGGAGACCGCGACGGGCAAGACCAGCAGCAAGACGCAGACGCTGTCGGTCACCATCAATGCGCGTCCGACCGACATCACTGTCGACCGCGCGTTGAGTACGGTCGAGTCAACCGCGGATGCACCGGTGGCCAATGGCACGGTGCTCGGCAATTTCGCCCGCGTCGATGCGGACAACGATGGCTTCACCTTCAGCCTGACCAACAACGCGGGCGGCCGCTTTGCGATTTCCGCAGCCGGTGTGCTGACCGTGGCCAATGCCAGCCTGCTCGACTACGAGGCCAACACCTCGCACCAGATCGTGGTGCGGGTGACCGATTCGGGCGGGTTGACCCGCGACAAGACCTTCACCGTCGCGGTGACCAACGTCGATGAAGCCCCGGCCACGCCGACCGTCTCCAGCCAGCCGGTGGCGATTGCTGCGGAGAATGCAGCATTGGGTGGTGTGGTGATTGCCAACTTGGCTTCCAGCGGTGGCAATGGCACCTACAGCTATGTGCTGGAGGGCGACGCGCGCGGCTGGTTCACCCTGGTCGGCAACCAGCTGAAGTTCCGTGATGGCCTGGTACTGGATTTCGAGGCGCTGAAGGCCGCCGGCATGACCCTGAGCGATGCTGACAGCGATGGCCGCCAGGAAGTGGTGTACTCGGTGTCGGTGAAGGCGGTATCCGGTGGATTGACCTCGGCAGGTGCGCGCACCATTACCGTACGCCTGGAGGACGTCAATGACGCGCCTCATGGCATCACTGCCGACCGCTCGCTCAGCATTGCCGAGAACTCGGGCAACGGCACCGAGGTCGGCAGGTTCAGCGGCCAGGACCAGGACGTTACCGACGGTCTGACCTTCACCCTGGTCAACAACGCTGGCGGCCGCTTTGCCATCACCGCGGCTGGTGTACTGAGCGTTGCCAATGGCGGGCTGCTGGACTACGAGGCCGCCACTTCGCATGCAATCACGGTGAGGGTGACCGACACCCACGGCGCGACCCGCGACCAGGTGTTCCAAGTGGGCGTGTCCAACGTCAACGAAGCACCACGAACGCCGGACGTCGTACAGCACGTGGCGCTCACCTCCGAGAACACCGGCGTGGCCGGGCAAGTGGTGGCTACGTTGTCCTCATCTGATCCGGATGGCACCGCGCCCTCTTATCAGATCATCAACGATCCTTTCGCCTGGTTCGTCATTTCCGGAAACCAGCTCAAGTACAACGTCAGCAGCTTCGATTTCGAAGCGGTTGCACCGTACCTGCAGCTGATCGACGGCGACGGCGACGGCCAGCTGGAGGCTTACTACAACGTCACGGTCCGTGCCACGGATGGTGCGCTGGTGTCGGGCAATCGCGAGATCACGGTACGCATCGAAGACGTCAACGAGGCACCGACGACCTGGGGCCAGAGTCTGACGCTGGCCGAATCGGCGCCGGGCGCGGGCCAGACCGTGTTCCAGTTCACCAACTGGTCCGACCCCGACAGCCAGTGGTACAACCGCGACCACCGGTTTGCCATCACAGGTGGTGCCAGCAACCTGTTCGGCATCAACGCCACCACGGGTCAGATCGCGCTGCACGGGCAGCTGGACTATGAAACCGCGCAGAGCCACCAGATACAGGTGACGGTCACCGATCGTGGTGGCTTGTCCAGCAGCACCTGGGTGACGATCAATGTGCAGAACGTCAATGAGCGGCCGACGGTCGTCCAGACGCTGGATAGCAACTACGTGTACGTGCTCTGGGGAAGTGACCAGGAGGACATCTTCAGCCGTCTGGTGATCACCAGTGCGGTGGAGCTGGTGAGTACTACCGGCCAGTACTGGGACACCTACACCAACGAGACATCGTTCTTTGACTATGGGACCACGTCGAGGGCCATTTCCGGTGATGGCTTCCTGAACGGCTATTACTACAACGGCACGCTTGCCACGCGGATCGTGAATCGTGGAAACCGGCGCCAGGTGAATGACGGAAACTGGGGCGATCCGCGCGGAAGCGGCGCGGGCTACTACCAGGAGACCTACTACGACACCTACTATGAAATCGTCATCCAGAGCGTGGACAGCTCTGGTCTCTGGAGTGATCCGCTGAAGTTTGTCGTCAACGAGTTCGGTGCACGCCTCGGTCCGGTCGTGCTTGACCTGGATGGCGACGGCGTGGAGACCGTGGGCTGGGCGCAGAGCGCCACGCGCTTTGACATGGACGGTGATGGCGTGCGTGATCTGACCGGTTGGGTCGGGCCGCACGACGGTCTACTGGTGCTCGACCGCAACCGCAACGGCACGATTGATTCCGGCGCCGAAATCTCGTTCACGATGGATCTGGAGGGGGCCCATTCCGACCTCGAAGGTCTGGCTGCCTATGACAGCAATGGTGATCGGCGTCTGGATGCCAATGATGCCCGCTTCGGAGAGTTCCAGGTCTGGCGTGACGCCAACCGCGATGGCATCAGCCAGGCGGGTGAGCTGTTGACGTTGCAGCAGGCCGGCGTGGCGTCGATCAACCTCGATGCGCGCCGTACCGGGCAGATGCCGGGTACATCGGTGGACAACACTACCTATGCCAACGGTCAGTACACCCGTACCGATGGCACCCAGGCGGCCCTGTCGGACATGTTCTTCGCTTTCGGCGAGCGCGATGAGGAGGGCAACGGTGACGGCCTGAATCTGAATGCTGGCGCCGGCAAGGGCGGACGCGACCTGGGCAGCGGTGATGCCGCCTCCGGCCGGGTCAACCGTCGAGGCGGCGATCCACGCTTCGCGCCTGCAGCTGACCTGCCGCAGGCCCCGGTGGCGCAAGCAGTGACGGAACCGGGGGATCGTTTCGGTGGCGTTGAGCCCACAGCCGCCGAGCGGATGCAGCAATCGGCTCGTTCGGAACATCGTGCTCCCATCGACGAAAGCATTCCCTCCGGCCAGGCATCACAGCGCTCAGCCTTGCATGACAATCTGGCGCTGGCACAGAAGAAGCGGTTCCAGATGATCGAAGCGATGTCCACGTTCGACGCCCAGCCCTATGCCCAGGGCATCAGCACAGCGGCGCGCGATCCGGCCACCATGGAACTGTTGACCGCCATTCCCGACTACAGGATTTCCCGTTCATGATCACTTCCACGACCGCCACCGCCACCACCACCACCGACGGGGCGCCGCGTACCGTTGCCGAGGCCCTCGGCCAGATCGTCTGGCTGCTTTCACAGTCGCCGCTGCACCGTGAGATGCAGTTGAAGGACCTCGAATGGTCATTCATGCCGCCGCTGCTGAAGGAGCAGTTCCGGGTGTTCCGTTTCGGCACCCTGCCGCCGTTGCCGGGCATGCAGGAGGCCGGTGCGGCCTTCGCCGGGGTGACCCAGCAGGCGCTGGAACAGTTGCCGCTTGGCGTTGCAATCTGGGCCAATTTGTCAGAGGAGGCCGAGCGCAAGCTGGAAGCCGGCGAGCGGCTGGAACTGGACGACTGGAACAGCGGCGATCGCCTGTGGCTGATCGAGTTCATCACCCCCTTCGCCCAGCCCGGCAACGGCCTGGCCGAGGCCATGCTGGGCGATCTGCTGACCGGGCCGTTCGCGGGGCGCAGTCTGTCCATGCACCGGACCGATCCGGCCACCGGCCGGCGTGACAAGGTGACCCTGGGCGGCGTGCCGTCGCAGGCGGCCTGATCCGGGAGAGGTGAACGTCCGCCCCGGTCGCCACGCTGGCGGTCGGGGGAGTAGAGGCAAGCCCGGTGGGCCGGGGCTCGATGATAGAATGCCGGGTTTCTGGCAGTGCCCACCCATGGGCGGCCGGGTATCGGCAACTCCGGCTGTGTGCTATGACAGGCACCAGCCCCCGGACAATGGAATCACTTACCTATGGCGCGCGGCATCAACAAAGTCATCCTGGTCGGCAACCTCGGCAACGACCCGGACGTGAAGTACACCCAGAGCGGCATGGCGATCACCCGCATCAGCCTGGCCACCACCAGCGTCCGCAAGGACAAGGATGGCAACCAGCAGGAACGTACCGAATGGCACCGCGTGGTGTTCTTCGGCAAGCTCGGCGAGATCGCCGGCGAGTACCTGCGCAAGGGGAGCTCGGTCTACGTCGAAGGCAGCCTGCGCTACGACAAGTACACCGGCCAGGACGGCGTGGAGAAGTACTCCACCGACATCGTTGCCGATGAAATGCAGATGCTGGGCGGCCGTGGTGAAGGCGGCGGTGGCGGCAACTACGGCGGCGATCGCCCGCAGCGCCAGCAGGCGCCGCGCCAGGAGTACGGCGGCGGCGGTGGCGGTGGCCAGCGCGGCGGCCAGGGCGGTGGCTATGGCAACCAGGGCGGCAATCAGGGCGGCGGTTACGGCAACCAGGGTGGCAACCAGCGCCCGCAGCCGCAGCAGGCGCCGCCGATGGACGACTTCGCTGACGACGATATTCCGTTCTAGGACACCTATCCTCACGCTTTGTAGCTAATGGATCCAGGAAGCCCCTTCTACTAAGGGGCTTTTCTATTTTTTGCTCACTACTTTTGTAAAATAAAATGGTATAGTCATTCATATGTAGTAAATGTAGAAAAAGACCTTATGTCCTCGCTTGCGATGCGCGTGATGAATCAAGGTGAGCGCGTGCCACTTCTGCTGGACGATCAGGGGCTTCCTGTGTTCTACCCGACGCTCTTTGCGACGGCGCAGTTGCGCAACGCCGGAGCGGCCGTCAATACGATTCGAAACGCTCTCACGCACATCCAGGTGCTCCTTCGATGGGAGATGCAGGAAGGACGCAACCTCGTTGACGAGTTCACGGGTGGGACGTTCCTTTCGTTGCCAGACATCGTGTCGCTGCGCGATTTCGCGAAGCTGGACATGCGATATGTGGGCGCTAGAGAAGACACCGAAGTGCGCTCGGGCAACGTGGTGGCCTTTTCTGATGCACGGGTAGGCCCGACGGTGGCGCGTCCCTCGGTGACCCAGCGAGTGGCCTACAACCGCATGACGACGATCGCGGACTACCTGGAGTTCCTCGGCGGCGTCATCATCCAGCATCGCAACTCTGCGGAGTTTGCGCACGATTTGGCTGAGATGGGCAAGCGCATTCGAAAGCACCGCCCACGAGGGTCCAAGCACGGACTCATTCAGACGCCGGTCGAGAAGTCGCCTGATCCAGGGGTGGTCAAGCGGCTGCGGGAAGTCATCGCCATCGGGAGCGACGAGAACCCGTTCAGCGATCCGACGATCCAGCTGCGGAATGCGATCATCATCGAGTTGTATCGAGTCACCGGCATGCGAACGGGCGAACTGCTCAGCCTTTGGGTGGAGCAGTTTCATCTTGGGCACGAGCCAAGCGTCAGCGTTCGACGCAATCACGATGACGTGCACGATCCTCGCGCTTATCAGCCGACCAGCAAAACGAAAGAGCGCATTCTGCCGATCTCGGACGAGCTCGCAAAGCTGGTCCAGCACTACATCCTTGAAGTGCGTGCACGCATTCCTGGAGCGCGACGACATCCCTACGTTTTCGTATCGCACAAGGCCGGGAAGACCTTTGGGAGGCCGCTGTCGAAGAATGGCCTGTACCGAGTCATCGAGCGAGTCAGCGCGGTCTCGCCAGAACTGGCGGGCATACATCCTCATGCACTGCGCCATCACATGAATTACGCGCTGTCGCTAGCGATTGATCAACACAATGCAGCGTCGCGTTCCAATGACGCCGAGCAGATCATTAGGGAGGGTCGCGAGCAGGACATTCGTGCACACCTCAATGGACATCGCAACAAGGAGTCGGGCAAGGTCTATAACGAGCGTCATATCCGTGAACAGGCCGACAAGGCCATGCGACTGCTTGGCAGCGCACTTGCTCGCAATAACGATAAGAAGGTGGGTGATGAAGGCAAGCGCTAAGGCGAATGCAGCCGTACCAGAGACTGCTTCGCCGCGTATGGCTATATCGAAGGATGGCTATTCATTCGATCCGAAGGACATGCAGTGGAAGCTCAATAAGGATGTTCAAATCTCGCTTGGTGTCATAGATGACCTTGAGCCGGATTGTAGGCAGGGTGCCCGCCTCACCCTTCAGCGCTACGCAGAGGAGCAATCCGCCTCACATACCTACAACATGGCTGAGCGCATGAAGCGGTTCATTCGTGAAACGGGGTCTGCTGAAGTGTCTCCGGCTTCGCTCATGAACTGGAGAGCCTCACTCGGATTGGATGGGGAGTGGAATCTGGGGGGGCTCAAGGGGTTCTTGCTGGCATGGCATGACTATGGGTTCGCTGGGATCTCCAAGGATGTGGTTGAACTACTTGAAGGTTGGCGTATCACCGGCAATGAAAAAGGCGCAGCTGTGGCAAACGGCTGCCCAGAAACGGGACCTTTCACGGATATTGAGCTGCAGTCCCTATTGGATTGGGCGAATCTCGCGGTGGTCCAGAAAACGATTGATTTCGAGGATTACGCCTATCTGTTGATGCTGGCAATGACTGCTCGGCGACCCATCCAGATCGCTGCGCTCAGAGGCAAGGATCTGGCTTTGCCGAAGGCAGGCGATAGCTTCTATACGCTAAATGTTCCACGCTCCAAGCAGCGAGGTGGCTCCTTCCGCGGTGAGTTTCGTTCACTTCCAATCCCGAACGATCTTGGCGTTGTGTTGCAGCAACAGCACAGGGGCTCAGTCAAACTTGTCGAGAGTCGAGTGGGATATACGTTGCACGCATCGCTGCGGGATGAAATTCCGATCTTCATCAATGCATCCAAGGCGTACACACTTCGACGCAACACCGATGGTTTCGCGCTTAAAGAGTTGCTTCTTGGAGGTACGCCTGATCTTTTGCACGCGACGACGACATCATTTAGTCAGGCGCTACAGCGCGTCGCACAAGCGTGCACAGCGCGCTCGGAGCGGACTGGCGAATATCTCCGCCTCACAGCCACGAGATTCCGCTACACACGAGGTACGAAACTTCGGAGGGAAGGATTCGGGGCATACGTGATCGCAGAGTTGTTGGACCAATCCGACATCCAGCAGGTCAAGGTCTATACCGAGAATACGGCCCAAGAGGCGGTGTTCATCGACCGGATAGTGGGCCCCGCCCTTGCGCCATTTGCACAAGCTTGTCTAGGAACGCTGGTTCGCAGCGAACGTGACGCGATACGCGGCGACGACCCTACCAGTCGTGTGTCGAATGATCGGCAGAACGCCGTGGGGACATGCGGAAACTTTGGCTTCTGCGCCAGTGGATATCGCGCTTGCTATACATGCGTGCACTTCCAGCCCTGGCTCGACGCTCCACATTCGGAAGTGCTCGAGGATCTTTACGCTGAGAAACTCAGGGTGAAGGAGGCTGGATGTGCGGAGGTGGTGGTCAACGCCAATGATCTCCTGATACTTGCTGTGGAAGACTGCGTCTCGAAGTGCGCTGCCATGCGTCAACAACTGGCTGGCGCATCGTGCCTCGCTGAGGTGGCCGATGGCTGATGTCGTCCTCTTTGTACCGCGTGACGCACGATTTGCCAGCGAAAATTTGGCTGAGTTCATACGGCTTGCACGTGAAGATCTAACCGCATTCGGTGGGCGAGACGGTTGGGAAGAGCACAAGTGGAGGCTTGGAAAGACATCAGTTGTATTTGCCACGAAGACGAAGGAATTAACGAGCCATCGTTTCACCCCGATGGCAGAGCCGTTCATCCAATTCGCCAAGGCATACGTTCGTTATACGTACAGTCACAAGCCCGTTAAGAACATTGACTATCCGCTTCGAGCATTGCGTTGCATTGAAGCGGCTCTTCTTGAGTCCCGCGGAGGTGCCGACGTCAGCGGCCTGAACGGGGCTGTGATGGATGTGGCGGCTGCCAAGTGTCGGGAGTTCTACAAGAGCGACGACGAGAGATGCCAGACGGGGCGTCAGATGGCTCGCATTGTCGAATTCCTTCGGGAGAAAAAGATTGTCCCTTCCTTGCAGCAGTGGAAGTCGCCGTTCCCGAAGCCGAAGATACTGACCGAAGACATCGGAGGCGCGGGGAAAGCACACCGTGCAGCGAAGCTGCCGTCCAACGAGGCAATGTTCGCTTTGGCTGAAATGTTTGCAGCCGCCGATGATGTCGAGACTCAATATTTTTCCTCTATCGCCACGCTTTTGATGGTTGCACCGTCGCGAATTTCTGAGGTGCTCGCGCTTCCAGTTGACTGCATTCAGTGGGATACCGACGAATATGGAGCGCCGCAAATGTGCCTGCGATGGCGGGCAGCGAAGGGCAAGGGAGCCACGAAGAAGTGGGTGCCTTCGGTGATGCAGGATGTTGTCATCGAAGCCGTGCGTCGGCTGACCCAAATCGGCGCTCCCGCTCGTGCGGCTGCCCGCTTCGCTCATGATCACCCTGGAAGATTTATGGATCATCCGGGCTGTGTGGTGACGGTGGGCGATGCCGCCGATCGTCTGCTGATGCCGAATGAAGTGGCAGCTGCTCTAGGGCTTCGGGTTCACAGAAAAACGTACCGTACTGACGGCACGCCCACTTGGTCGCAGGTGGTTGGGGACAAGCGGTTGAAAAAGCTCCTTGATCGGGGTGACATCTCCTACAAGGATCTGGCCGCCTACGTTTTTGAAGGGTGCGCCGGGCCGGATTGGCCATTCATTGATGACAGCAGGACAGTGAAGATCTGGGATGCCCTCTGCCTGCACCGCGTGAACGAGTTCCATCGCGAACATGAAGTCAAGCGGTTCTCATGGGCAATCGCCACATCAACGATGGTGAATGATCGCCTGGGCGGGAGTTCGGATCTCTCGCTCTTCGAGAAGAAGGGCTATCGGAACTCAGATGGAAGTCCAATCAAGCTCACGACTCATCAGCCCCGTCATTGGCTCAATACCCTGAGTCAGCGGGGCGGTATGGACGAGATGACGTTGGCTCAGTGGTCGGGCCGCGCCCGTGTTGCCGACAACGCGCACTACGATCATCGTTCGCCAGAGGAGCGCATGAGAGAGGTGCGAGACATCCTCAAGGTGGAACATAAGTCGCTACTTGAACGATTCCAGAGCCGTCAACCGGTCACTTATCAAGAGCTTGGGGTAGATCGCCTGGGGACCGCCAAAGCTACGCTCTACGGGATGTGCGTTCACGATTACGCGATGAGTCCCTGCCAAAAACAGCGTGAATGCATGACTTGCAAGGAGCATGTATGCATCAAGGGGGATCACGTGACATTGGATCGAATCCTGCTTCTGGAGGCGCAAACCAAAGCGCTTCTTGATCGGGCCCTCGAGGCTCGCGAAGCTGGGGACTTCGGCGCAGACCGATGGGTGGACAACCATAAATGGAAGTTGGCACATGTGCAGGCGATGCGCATGACGTTGGAGCATGATGGCGTGCCCGATGGCACTGTCTTGCGCATTCCAGATGGTCACGATCCTTCGCCAGTGCGGCGAGCGCTGATTGAACTAGGCGTAGTCCTGCCCGATGCTCTGGCTCTGCATCCTCGCGTAATTCCCTTGGCACTCGCATAAAGCCATGCCGAAGAAGATTGTCACGAAATCGACCCTACCCAAGATCCTGCGGGTATTGGATCAATGGGAAGGCAAGTTGACCTGGGATGCTTACTGCGATCGAGTTGCCCAAGCGCTTGGCATCGATTCCGTGAGCCGCCATGCGTTGCTCAATTATCCTGCAATCAAGGAACACTACCGGCGTCGGCAGCAGGAGCTGAGAGAGGTTAGGGATCAACGGCCAAGAGACTTCACGATGGAAGTTGCAAATCGGCGGATCGCGGATCTTGAGGCGCAGGTGAGCCGGCTTGAAGCCACCAACACGTTGCTGCTTGATCAATTTCGGCGGTGGCAATACAACGCGTACGCCAACAACGTGCGGATGGATAGCTTGAATTTGGATAAACCACTGCCTGCGGTTGATCGGTCAGGACATGGGGCGAAAGGGAAGAGTAGGTAGATTTTCGAATTGCATCGAGCATCGGCAAGCGGTCGAACAGTTGGCAGATCTTGATGCAGCAGGGAGCGAGGATGTCTCACTTGAGCGTTGTTGTCTCAGTTTTTGAGACTCACGTGGAGTAGCTTCGGGTCACTGGAGTGTGGGATGCGATGGATGAACCTGATTCAAGCTTACTGGCCGGCTATCGCTGCAATGGCGTTCTCGTTGCTGGCCGTAGGAGTGATATCTACCTTGCGGCACAGTTCATTTGGTACGGAGTTGATGGCTAGTTGTTGGCGCGCACTTAAAACTGACCCAGGCTGCGCGTTGAACTTTGACCCACCCGGTGTACGGGGCTGAGGGTATCAGTTGGTGGTCTGGGTGGTGGCCTCCTTTGCCCTGATTCTGGCTTTGGTCTTGTTGGCGGCGGTGCTGTTGCGCAGCCGCCAGGAGTCGTTGCCGGTCTCCAGGATGTGGCAGTGGTGGGTGATGCGATCCAGCAGCGCGGTGGTCATCTTGGCGTCGCCGAACACCTGACCCCATTCGGAGAAGGCCAAGTTGGTGGTGATGGCGAGGCTGGTGCGCTCGTAGAGCTTGCTGATCAGGTGGAACAGCAGCGCGCCGCCTGAGGGGGTGAACGGCAGGTAGCCCAGTTCATCGAGGATGACCAGGTCGGCATAGGTCAGGCGCAGGGCGATCTGCCCGGCCTTGCCCTGGGCCTGTTCCTTCTCCAGCGCATTGACCAGTTCGATGGTGGAGAAGAAGCGCACGCGCAGGCGATGCTGGCGCACGGCCTGGATGCCGATGGCGGTGGCCAGGTGGGTCTTGCCGGTGCCCGGTCCACCGACAAGGACGACGTTCTCGGGGGTGTGGATGAAGTCACCCTGGTGGAGTCGTTCGACCAGTGCGCGATCAACGGGACTGGCCGCGAAGTCGAACCCGAGCAGGTCACGATGGACGGGGAAACGTGCGGCCTTCATCTGGTTGGCCTGGGCACGAACCTGCCGTTCGGCGGACTCGGCCTGCAGCAGTTCGGCCATCCAGTGTTCGGGCTCCATGGTGTGCAGGCGCATCTTGGCCAGCAGTTCGGGCCACTGGCTGGCCATGCCGTGCAGCTTGAGCTGCTGCATGCGCAGCGGCAGGTCAGGCGTCGACATGATCTGCCTCCCGCAGGGCGTCGTAGCGGGCCGGATCGGACACCGGCGGATGACGCAGCGTCACTCGCGAGGCGACCGTCTCGATCGTGCGGTCCGGATGCTGCAATCGCCCCAGCACGTTGAGCACGTGGTCGGCGCGCACCAGGCCGGACTCGAGTGCCAGTTCCACCGCCACCAGTACCGCTTCGAGCCCGTGCACGGGTACGGCGGCCAGCACCTGGGCCATGGCGCGGTCGCCGTGAGGCTGGCGCAGCAACACCTGCTGCAGCTTGCGCAGCGGATCGGGCATGGACAGGAACGGCGCGCCGTCACGCAGTGCCCCCGGCTTGCGCTGGACCAGGGCGATGTAGTGCTGCCAGTCGTAGTGGACCCGATCACGCTCGAAGCTGCGCCGGTGGCGGGCGACCTCGGCCTCGCCGACCACCACGGCCAGTTCGAAGGGATACACGCGCAGGCTGGCGACGGCGTGGGCGTGTTCGCACGGCACGCTGTAGCGGTTGCGCTGGAAGCTGACCAGCGCGGTCGAACTGACCCGCACCGGCCGCTCGATGTAGCCGTCGAAGGGCGCGGGCATCGGCATCAGGTGGGGCTGTTCGTCCTCCAGAGCTTCGGCCACGGTGATGTCGGAGGCATCCGGATGCGCCTGCATCGGCCAAGCGGCGCGGCACTCGCTGGCGAGCCAGGCGTTGAGGGTGTCCAGATCTGGCCAGTGGCGGGCCCCGGCCTCGATCCAGATCTGTCGGCGCCGGTCCTGCACGTTCTTCTCGACCCGCCCCTTCTCCCAACCCGCGGCGCGGTTGCAGAACTCCGCGGCGAACAGGTAGTGGCTGGTCATGGCGTGGAAGCGGGCGTTGACCCGCCGTTCCCGGTGCTGGCCGATCCCGTCCACCGCCGTCTTCATGTTGTCGTAGATGCCGCGGCGCGGCACGCCACCGAAGGCGGTAAACGCCTGGGTATGAGCATCGAACAGCATCTCGTGGCTCTGGGTGGGATAGGCCACCAACCAGAAGGCGCGGCTGCAGGCCAGCTTCACGTGGGCGAGATCCAGCGGCATCTTGGCGTGGCTGCCGACGAAGGCGTACTCGCGGCTCCAGTCGAACTGGAAGGCTTCACCCGGAGGAAAGTGCAACGGCACGAAGGCCGGGCGGCGGCTGGCGCCGCCGGCCGCCTTCCACTGGCGGATGAAGGCCGTCACCCGGGTGTAGGTGCCCGGATAGCCGATCGCCTGCAACTGCGAGAACAGCACCTTGGCGGTGCGTTGTTCCCGCCGGGGACGATGGCTGTCGGCACGCAGCCACGTCTCCAACTGGGACCGGTAGGGATCGAGCCGGGAGGGCGAGGCTCGCCTGGGATAGACCGGCTCGGACTGGCCGCTGCGCAGCCATCGCCGGATGGTATTGCGGGATAGGCCCGTGCGCTTGGCGATCTCGCGCAGCGGCAGGCCATCGCGGAAATGCATCCGCCGGATCTTGGCCAACATGACCATGGTGATCACTCCTGAAATCCCCCGAGCAAAAGATGCTCAGGATGTGGGCTTCAGGTGGGTCAGTTTTACCCGCGCATCACCGCCGAAAGTGGGTCAGTTCTGGATGCGCGCCAACACCAAGACGGGCCGATCGGCTCTGGCACTGTCGCGGGAGCTGGGGATCGGCTACGACGCGGCCTGGCTGCTCAAGCACAAGCTGATGCAGGCCATGGTCGAGCGTGAAGGCAGGCGCCAGTTGGCCGGCTGGGTCCAACTGGACGATGCCTATTTCGGCGGCGAGCGCCGGGGTGGGCCACGTGGCCGCGGTGCCGACGGGAAGCAGGCGTTCGTGGCCGCCGTGCAGTGCTCCGAGGAGGGCCATCCGGAAGTGATGCGGCTGGATGTCGTCAAGGGATTCAGCGCCGATGAGATCGGCGCCTGGGCCACGCGCCACCTGGCCCCCGATACCGTCGTCGTATCCGATGCCCTGGCAGGGTTCAATGCGGTGGGCGAGGTGGCCGGCACCAGCCATCGCCGGCTGCGGACGGGCAGCGGTGGGCACAAGTGCGACCATCCGGCACTGCGCTGGGTCAACGTCATGCTGGGCAACGTGAAGACCGCTCTGCGCGGCACCTACCATGGACCCCGGCGCAAGTACGCCCAACGCTACCTGGGCGAGTTCTGCTATCGGTTCAACCGACGGTTCGAACTGCATCGGCTGGTTGCACGATTGACCTACGTGCTGCTCCGTACGCCGCCGCTGCCCTATCGGATGGCAACCGTGGATGCGATAGCCGGGTAATCAGGAACAAAAAAGCCACGTTGAATCCAGACTCCAAGGCATTGCCGCATCATAGCGGCAGCAGAACCGGCACGAGAAGGACCGTCACCACCAGGGCGATCATCGCCAGCGGCACGCCGATCTTCACGAAATCGACGAAGCGATAGTTTCCCGGCCCCACGACCAGCATGTTCACCGGCGATGAAACGGGAGTCATGAAGGCCGTCGACGCGGCAAGCGCCACGGTCATGGCGAAGGGATAGGGCGAAGCCTCCAGCCCCGCCGCAAGGGCAAGCGCGACCGGCGCCATCAGCACGGCGGTCGCGGTGTTGGAGATGAACATGCCCAGAAGGGCGGTGACGAAGAACAGAACAGCCAACACGGCACGCGGAGAACCGGACCCTACCGTCGATAACAGCCAATCGGCCGCCAGATCGATCCCGCCCACTTCCTGCAGCGCAATCGAGAAGGGCAGCATGCCGACGATCAGAACCAGCGTCTGCCAATGGATCGAACGGTAGGCGCCGTTCATGCCGACGCAGCCGGCAAGGCCGAAAAGCAGGCAGCCGATCAGCGCCGCCAGAACATTGGGCACGATGCCGCTGGCCATCATGAAGACCGTCAGGAGCAGGATCGCCACCGCAAATGGCGCGCGCGACCGGACGGGCGCTACATCGTCGCTCTCGACAGGCAGGTTCAGCAGGATCAGCCGGTCCGGCGAGCGCGGCAGACGCTCTATCGCGCGCCAGGGGCCGATGACAAGGAGTATATCCCCGGCGCGGAACCTCACTTCCCTCACCGGCTCTTCCAGCGCCTTGCGTTCGCGCCTGACCCCGACGACCGTCACATCGTGAAGCGATCGGACATCGGCCTCCGCCACGGTTTTGCCCACCAGCCTCGAATCCGGAGAAAGCAGCACTTCGGCCATGCCGATCTCCTGACTGCGATCCCCGAAATAATTGGCGGCCAGTTCCATCGGGTGCAGCCTGAAGCTGCGAGCCACTTTCCCGATATCGAGATCGCGCCCGCACGCATCGATCATCAATATGTCCCCGGCCTCCAGCTGGCTGTGGGCGTGCGGGCGCAGAAGCTGGCGGGAAAAGCGCCTCTCACGCTCGATGGCGATGATATTGATCCCGGCGCTGCCGCGCAGGTCGAGCGTGGCGAGCGGCCGTCCGATCAGGGAAGAATAGGGATCCACCGCAAAGCGGTATTCGCGGCCCTCCAGTCCGTATTTCTCTATGAAATCGCGAAGGGTGGGGCGTTCCGGCCCCTGCTCCGCTTCCGGCACGCCGGCGAGGAAACGGCGCGCGGCGAGCATATAGATGATGGCCAGGACAAGCAGCGGAAGGCCGAAAGGCGTGAAGGCGAAGAAGCTGAATCCCTCATAGCCATGCCGCTCGAGCTCGGCATGGACCACGAGATTGGGCGCCGTGGCGACCAGTGTCGTCATGCCGCTGAGCAATGCCGCGACCGACAGCGGCATCATCAGCCGGCTGGCGGGAATGCGGGCGTTGCGCGCGATCCGCAGGACTATGGGGATGAAAATGGCGACCACGCCGGTCGAGCTCATGAACGAGCCGATGCCCGCCACGACGATCATCAGCAGCACGATCAGCCGGGCCTCGCTGCGGCCGGCCTTGCTGACAAGCCAGTCCCCCAGCATCTGCGCCACGCCCGTCCGGACCAGCGCCTCGCCCACAACGAAAAGCGCGGCGATGAGGATGATGTTGGGATCCGCGAAGCCGGCGAATGCCTGCTCGACGGTGATGACCCCGGAAAGCGGCAGCGCCACGATCATCATCAACGCAACGGCATCCATTCGCGGACGGCCGATCGCGAACATGACAATGGCGGAAATCAGCAGGGCGAGGACAAGGGCCAGGTCGGACATCGTCCCAGCCTAGTGCATTTTTTGCAGTCAGGGGAATCCGCGCGCCGCAAAGAGGTCCGGCGGCCGCCTGTTCGGGGGTGACTTGCCTACTCCGGTTTCCGGCTGGCGGGCTGCCGCAGGCGCAGGCGCAGGATATTATCCAATACGGAAGGATGCAGCGGCCGGGCGAACTGGCAGCCGACCACGAATTCATCCACCCACACGACCTTCGCCTGCTGGGGCTCCAGCTGCGGCAACCTTATCCAGCAGGTGTCCCCGATACGGAGCGCCTGGATCGCGGCAATACGCACGCCATGCGTGGAAATGTCGAGGATCTGGACATTGGTGCGGACGTTCCCCTTGCGGAACTGCGCAGTCGCATTCAGCGGCCGCCGCTCGGCAAGGCGAGAAATCTTGCCCAACCTCCTGCTTCCAGACCTGCTGCAGGCGCATTGGCCGGACTTTCTCGCGCGCCGTGAGGTAGAAGACCGCCCGCTGCCCGAGTATGTGCGCGAGGAGTTCGAGACCTACCTGCGCTGCGGCGTGCTCGAGCACGGTTTCCTGCGCGTGGTGTGCGAGCAGTGCCGGGCCGAGAGGCTGGTGGCCTTCTCCTGCAAGAAGCGCGGCTTCTGCCCCAGCTGCGGGGCGCGGCGCATGGCCGAGAGCGCGCGGCACCTGGTGGAGGAGGTGTTTGGCCCGCGGCCGGTGCGGCAATGGGTGCTGAGTTTTCCGTACCCGCTGCGCTTCCTGTTCGCCAGCAAGCCGGAGGCCATCGGCCCGGTGCTGGGCATCGTGCATCGTGTGATCGCCGGTTGGCTTGCCGATCAGGCCTGCGTGCCGCGGGATACGGCGCAATGCGGTGCGGTGACCCTGATCCAGCGCTTCGGCAGCGCGCTGAACCTGAATGTTCACTTCCACATGCTGTGGCTCGACGGCGTGTACGAGGACACCACCGAGCGTCCGCAGCGCAAGCCGCGCCTGCACCGCACCCGTGCGCCCACATCGGCGCAACTGACGGAACTGGCCGGCACCATCGCGCATCGCGTGTGCCGGCACCTGTCGCGCCGCGGCTGGCTCGAAGGCGAAGACGAATCCGTGTTCCTGTCCGACAGCGCGGGTAGCGACGACGGCATGGATGGGCTGCGGATGAGTTCGATGACCTACCGCATCGCCACCGGTCGCGACGCTGGCCGCAAGGTCGTCACGCTGCAAACATTGCCCGGTGACGCAGGCTCGCTGGAGGGCGATGCCGGCAAGGTCGGCGGCTTCTCGCTGCATGCCGGCGTGGCCGCGGAAGCACACGAAAGCCACAAGCTCGAAAAGCTGTGCCGCTACATCACGCGCCCGGCGATCAGCGAGCAGCGGCTGTCGATCTCACCGCAGGGTAGGGTGCGGTATCAGCTCAAGACGCCGTGGCGCAATGGCACCACGCATGTCGAATGGGATGCGGTGGACTTCATCGCCAAGCTGGCGGCACTGGTCCCGCCACCTCGCGCGCATCTCACCCGCTTCCACGGCGTATTCGCCCCGAATGCAAACCTGCGTGCGCAGCTGACGCCCTCGGGGCGCGGCAAGCGGCCTGCGGGCGATGCGGCGCCAGTGGACGTCAGCGCCCACGACGAGCCGCGCAGCCCCGAGCAGAAGCGCCGTGCGATGAGCTGGGCGCAACGGCTCAAGCGGGTCTTTTCCATCGACATCACCACCTGCGCCCACTGCGGCGGCGCGGTACGGATCGTCGCCAGCATCGAGGAACCCACCGCCATCCGCGCCATCCTCGCCCACTTCGAGAAGCACGGCGCGCTGGAGCAAGCGCACTACCGGCCCGCAGCGCGCGCGCCGCCGCCGGCCGCGTGACGAGGTGCCGGCCACACAGCCGGCAGCCAAGCCAGAGTCCGATCCGATGCGGCCACGACCCCGCAGGGCTGCGCTCGGCCCTGTGCCGGGATTCGGTGAGAAATGGCTACGCACTGAGCCGCTGCGCGGCCCCGCGATGTCGAAAACCCACGCATGAACCCCCGATCTGTGCCCGATCTGTGCCCAAAGCGGCGCTTGCGCGGCCGCTTCCTACCCGCCAGACTCGCCAAAAAGGCGGTTGAACTTCCTATACCCCCAGGATGCTTATCGACCCTCGTTGCGGCAATGTGTCCTGGTCGCGCGCAATTTGATGCAGGCCAGCGCGCTGCGCTGGTGATATCCTCGCCACCAGCGCGTGGCCCGTATCGGGCCACGGAGCTTGATGACTGATGGACGCATGAAGACTTCAGACCACTAGGCCGCAGCAACTTGTGACTCGTTGCTGCGGCGTCGTGTTGGATCCCTTGTGGAGTGTTGACGGACGCCGTTGATCTTTCCGATCCGAACGGAGTTCTGTCATGCGTGAAGAATTGCCCCGATGGGCCTATCCGCTTCCCGTGGCGCTGCTGTTGATGGCGCCTTTCGATCTCATCGCGTCGCTGGCGATGGATATCTATCTTCCGGCCATCCCGGCCATGCCCGCCGCACTCCACACCAGTCCGGGCGTCGTGCAGCTCACGCTGAGTCTCTACCTGCTGGGGCTGGGACTTGGCCAGGTCCTGTTCGGTCCGCTCTCGGATCGGGTTGGCCGGCGCCCCGTCCTCCTTGGCGGCGCATTGTTGTTCGCGGCGTCCTCGGTGCTGCTCGCGTTGGCCACGTCGGCCGCCGGCTTTGTGACCCTTCGGCTGTTCCAGGCCCTGGGTGCTTCGGCGGCGCTGGTTGCCACGTTCGCCACCGTGCGCGATGTGTATGCGGACCGTCCCGAGAGCGTCGTCATCTACGGCCTCTTCAGCTCGATGCTTGCCTTCGTGCCCGCGCTTGCGCCGATTCTGGGAGCCCTTGTCATGAATGCCTTCGGCTGGCGCGCGATCTTCTGGCTCCTCGCGCTCCTGTCTCTGCCGATGATCGGGCACGCATATGCCCGGTGGCATGAAACGCGGCTCATTGGCGGCATGCGTGCCCGTTCGCCCGGTCCAGTGCTGGCAAGCAGGCCATTCCGGCTGTACACGCTTGCTTTCGGTGCGGCGATGGGGACGTTTTTCGTCTTCTTTTCCATTGCGCCGCGGATATTGATTGCGGGCGCAGGCTATTCGGAACTCGGGTTCAGTCTTGCGTTCGCGACAGCTGCGCTCGTGATGGTCTGCACCGCCCGGTTTGCACGGCGCTTCGTCGCGCGATGGGGCATAGATGGCAGCGTGCGCCGGGGCATGGGCCTGCTGCTCGTGGGCGCGTGCATCCTCGCCACCACATGGACGCTGGCAGGGCCGGGCTTCGTGGGTTTCGTCCTGCCGATGTGGGTCATGGCGGTGGGAATCGTGCTCACGGTGTCGGTCACGGCGAACGGGGCGCTTGAGGCGTTCGGTGATCGCGCGGGCCTGGCCGTCGCACTCTACTTCGCTGGGCAAAGCCTGATCGTCGGCATCCTCGGAACGACTGCGGTATGGCTTCTCGATGGAGACACGGCATGGCCCCTTGTTGGCTATGCCGCCACACTGGCGCTGGCCGTGCTCATCGCCATGCGTGGTCGAGACAAACGGGGCCATCCCGCGTAGGTCCGGTTGTTGAAACCCGCCCTATGCAATTCGGTTTTGCGCCGACGCACCGGAGACGCCGCGTCATCCGCCGCGCGGCCACGCACCGGCGCTCAGTCGCCGGCGGTCTTCCGGGTGCCGGCGCCCGCGAACTCCGGAAACGCCTCCTCCAGCGAGCCTTCGTCCGGCAGCACGTAGAACACGCCGCCGCGCGCGAAGGTGGGGCTGACGACCTGCTCGTAGAACGCCGGAGACACGTTGATGCAGCCGTGGGTGACCCGGTTGTCATCCGGCGTTGGCGAGGCCAGGCGCTCGGGGCGCTTTTCCTCCGGCACGCCGGTCGCGGTCGGGTGGATCGAGACCGCGGACTCGTAGTCGACCCACAGCACGCGGGCATCGATGGACGGACCGTAGCCGCCGACGAAGCGGCCCGCCGGGGTGGTGCGGTCGCGGCCGGGGATCTCGCGCAGGGCGAGGCCCGCGATGCCGGGGGCGGTGTGGTCGCCCACGGCGGAGCCGAACAGGCCGGGCGCGGCGCCGCGCAGGCGGCCATCGCCGCCGAACACGAGGATCTGGGCGGCGGCCTTGTCCATGATCGCGAAGGGATAGCCCTGGCTGTCGCCGGAGGCGACGACCCAGCCGGCCAGTTCGATCACCGTGTCGGAGACGTCCTGGCCGCGGGGCAGTTCGTCCAGTGACGTCACCGGCGGGGTGCCGTCGTCGCGCGCGCTGGCGGGGGCGCCCACGCTGGCCAGCGCCAGCGCCCGGGCCAGCGCAACCGCGCGCCGGCCCGGGTGGGAGAGGGAGTGGGGGAAAGTACGGATGGGAAGCTCCTCGGGGGCGGAACACCATCCAACGCGGGGATCCGCGCCGCGCAGGCGACGGATCCCCGCGCCGGTCGGTCAAGCGGAGTGCGTGCTCACCCGCGCGGCACGCGGCGCGGCGACGACTCCAGCCGCTGCACGCGGCCTTCGATCTGGTCGAGGCGCTGGTTGGCGCGCTGGGCGCCCTGATTGGCGGATTCGGCGCTCTGGGCCGCCCCCTGCACCTGGGTGTCGAGGCGGTCGAGGCGGGAGTCGCCGCGGCAATGTCTGACGCGAAGATCAGAACGCACCGATACGAACGTGCGAACACAGGCGCAACACTGAGCAGCCGTCCCCGCACCGGAGCGCTGCGTGCCGCGCCTCGCCACATCCCGGCGGCAAGCCGCGGGATGCGCGCCACTGCCGTCCGCCCACACCGGTTCGCGGTACGCGCGCCACGCGCCCGAGCGCACGCTGCTGTACGCGTTGGTAGAGGCGCACTACCCGGACTTCATTGTACGGATCGAAGCGGAGGGCCGCTCGCTGCCCGGATATGTCCGCGAGGCGTTCGATGCCTACCTGCGTTGCGGCGTGCTCGAGCACGGCTTCCTGCGGGTGGTGTGCGAGCACTGCCGTGCAGAGAGGCTGGTGGCCTTCTCCTGCAAGAAGCGCGGGTTCTGCCCGAGTTGCGGCGCGCGACGCATGGCCGAGAGTGCGCGGCACCTGGTCGAGGAGGTGTTCGGCCCGCGGCCTGTGCGGCAATGGGTGCTGAGCTTTCCGTACCCCTTGCGTTTCCTGTTCGCCAGCAAGCCAGAAGCCATTGGCCCGGTGCTGGGCATCGTGCAGCGCGTGATCGCCGGCTGGTTGGCCGATCAAGCCGGCATCGACCGCGCCAGCGCCCAGTGCGGTGCGGTGACCCTGATCCAGCGCTTCGGCAGCGCGCTGAACCTGAATGTTCACTTCCACATGCTGTGGCTCGACGGCGTGTACGACGCGAACGTCGAGCCCCCGCGGCGCAAGCCGCGCCTGCGCCGCGCCCCCACCTCTGCGCAACTGACGCAGCTCGCCAACACCATCGCGCATCGCGTGTGCCGGCACCTGTCGCGCCGCGGCTGGCTCGAAGGCGAAGACGAATCCGTGTTCCTGTCCGACAGCGCGGGTAGCGACGACGGCATGGATGGGCTGCGGATGAGTTCGATGACCTACCGCATCGCCACCGGTCGCGACGCTGGCCGCAAGGTCGTCACGCTGCAAACATTGCCCGGTGACGCAGGCTCGCTGGAGGGCGACGCCGGCAAGGTCGGCGGCTTCTCGCTGCATGCCGGCGTGGCCGCGGAAGCACACGAGAGCCACAAGCTCGAAAAGCTGTGCCGCTACATCACGCGCCCGGCGATCAGCGAGCAGCGGCTATCGATCTCACCGCAGGGAAGGGTGCGGTATCAGCTCAAGACGCCATGGCGCAATGGCACCACCCATGTCGAATGGGATGCGGTCGACTTCATCGCGAAACTGGCCGCACTGGTCCCGCCACCTCGCGCCCACCTGACCCGTTTCCACGGTGTGTTTGCCCCGAATGCAAACCTGCGTGCGCAGCTGACGCCCTCGGGGCGCGGCAAGCGGCCTGCGGGCGATGCAGTGCCGGTGGACGTCAGCGCCCACGACGAGCCGCGCAGCCCCGAGCAGAAGCGCCGTGCGATGAGCTGGGCGCAACGGCTCAAGCGGGTCTTTTCCATCGACGTCACCACCTGCGCCCACTGCGGCGGCGCGGTGCGGATCGTCGCCAGCATCGAGGAACCCACCGCCATCCGCGCCATCCTCGCCCACTTCGAGAAGCACGGCGCGCTGGAGCAAGCGCACTACCGGCCCGCAGCGCGCGCCCCGCCGCCGGCCGCGTGACGAGGTGCCGGCCACTCAACCGGAAGCGAAAGCAGAATCCGATCCGATGCGGCCACGACCCCGCAGGGCTGCGCTCGGCCCTGTGCCGGGATTCGGTGAGAAATGGCTACGCACTGAGCCGTTGCGCGGCCCCGCGATGTCGAAAACCCACGCATGAACCCCCGATCTGTGCCCGATCTGTGCCCAAAGCGGCGCTTGCGCGGCCGCTTCCTACCCGCCAGACTCGCAAAAAAGGGCGGTTGAACTTCCTATACCCCGTGTATTTCCTGCCCATCCTGATCGCCCCCGATGATCCGCCGGTCGAGCAGGTACAGACCGCGATGGCCGACGCGACTTACCGCACCACCTTCCGCCGCGACCTCAAAGGCAGTGACGCGGTGCATTGGGCCGAAGGCAAGGTCAGCGTCAGCGCCCGCCAGGTCGCCTTCGACGGCAAGATGGGCCCGGGCCCGGACTACAAGGTCTACCTGGTCCGCGACTTCGTCGACAACAAGGCCGACTTCCTGAAAATCAAGGACAAGGCCCAGCGCATCGGCGAGGTCAAGACCTTCAACCGCTTCCTGGTGGATGTGCCGGCCAACGTGGACGTGGATGAGTTCACCACCGTGGTGGTAAGGTGGTCCTGCCCGGCGCCATGCCGCGCGATCCACACCCACAAGGAGGCCCCATGCGCCGCATCCTCATCCTGCTCGCCACCCACGTACTCACCCTCGGCCTTGGCTTCGGCCTGGGCGTGTATTTCCTGCCCATCCTGATCGCCCCCGATGATCCGCCGGTCGAGCAGGTACAGACCGCGATGGCCGACGCGACTTACCGCACCACCTTCCGCCGCGACCTCAAAGGCAGTGACGCGGTGCATTGGGCCGAAGGCAAGGTCAGCGTCAGCGCCCGCCAGGTCGCCTTCGACGGCAAGATGGGCCCGGGCCCGGACTACAAGGTCTACCTGGTCCGCGACTTCGTCGACAACAAGGCCGACTTCCTGAAAATCAAGGACAAGGCCCAGCGCATCGGCGAGGTCAAGACCTTCAACCGCTTCCTGGTGGATGTGCCGGCCAACGTGGACGTGGATGAGTTCACCACCGTGGTGGTGTGGTGCGAGCGCTTCTCGCAGTTCATTTCCGCCGGGCAGTACCGGAAGCCGGGCTGAGGCCGGCAGGTGATCCCGGGTGCCGGCCAGCGGCCGGCACTACCTGGTAGATCCACGCCATGCGTGGATGGAATGAAGGGGCGGAGCCGGCCGATAAGCCGGGTTCTGTCGTGGACAGTCATTCCTCTAGGCGTTACGTCGCCGCAACGCTCAAGCAACCTACCCGGATCCAACGCGGGCCGCGCCAATGGATCCCTATTTGGTCTTGCTCCAGGTGGGGTTTGCCGTACCGGTCTGTTGCCAGACTCGCGGTGCGCTCTTACCGCACCATTTCACCCTTACCGGCCTTCCGAAGAAGACGTAGGCGGTATCTTTCTGTTGCACTTTCCGTCGGCTTGCGCCGCCCAGGCGTTACCTGGCACCTTGCCCTATGGAGCCCGGACTTTCCTCGGCACCCCCGAAGGGATGACGCGACTGTCTGGCCGACTCCGCCGCGCGCATTCTACCGCACGTGGACCTGCCCTGCCGGGTTGATTACGGCACGCGATTCATTCATCCACGCAGTAGAGCCACGCCATGCGTGGCTGCACAGGGCACCTGCAGGCTCAACGCTCCTGCACGGGCGTCAGCAACGCCGCCCGTGATTCCAGCACCAGCGCGATCTCCAGCGCCTGCGACGAGGCACCGGTTGCCAGATCCAGCACCGTGCGGCGCACCTTCAGCTGTACGCGGTCACCAGGCGCGTATGCGCGAAGGACCTGTTCAATGCCATAGGTCGTCGCCACGGCGGTGCCCTGCACCGACAGCACCACGTCATTGGCGCGCAGGCCGGCCCGCTCGGCGTTGCTGCCGCTGAGCACGTGATTGACCAGCGTTCCTCCCGCCATTCCCAGCCCCAACGCCGGACGCAAGGCGTCGGCACGATCATCGACGACACCGTTGGCCGAGCGCGACATCTCGGTGTGGGCGAGCAGGCGCCCCTCCAGCCGTTCATCAAAATGCGGCGCCTGCAAGGCAAAGGCGCCACATTCCAGCACGCCACGCAGCGGCGGTTGTTTGTAGCTGCCGTGCAGCGCTCGACGCAACTGCGTCCACTGGCGCGCACTGACATACCTGTGCTGGCCGGCCGCCATCTGCTGGTAGGCCTGCTCGATCTCTTCGCGCGCGGCGGGATCCACCCGCGGGCAGCCCTCGGCCAGGTCCACTACTTCGCGCGCCGCGGTGTAGATGACCATCGCGTGGTTGCCTTCCACATACGGCCCCTGCTGCAGCTGTACCAGGCCAGGATCGAACAGCTCTGGCGATCATCACCAACATCGACCCGGAACACCTGGACCACTACGGCGACTTCGACGCGGTGAAGAAGGCGTTCGGCGACTTCATCGAAGACATTCCCTTCTACGGCTTCGGCGTGGTCTGTCTGGATCACCCCGAGGTGCAGAAGCTGGCGGCCCAGATCGACAACCGCCGCCTGGTCACCTACGGCCTCAATCCTCAGGCCATGGTCCGCGCCGACAATGTGCGGATGGACCCGGACGGCTCGCGCTTCGACGTGGTGATCCAGGGGCAGGGCATGGCCGCCTTGGGCGAGCCTGCGCGCATCGAGAACCTGCACCTGCCGATGGCGGGCTGGCACAACGTCTCCAACGCCCTGGCCGCCATCGCCGTGGCGCGTGAGATCGGGGTGGACGACGACGCCATCCGCACGGGCCTGGCCGGGTTCGGCGGGGTCAAGCGCCGCTTCACCACCACGGGCGTGGCCCACGGGGTGCGCGTCATCGACGACTACGGCCATCACCCGGTCGAGATCGCCGCCGTGCTGAAGGCCGCGCGCCAGGTGGTGCAGAACGCCGACAACACCGGCCGCGTCATCGCCGTGGTCCAGCCGCACCGCTACACCCGCCTGCGCGATCTGATGGAGGACTTCTCCACCTGCTTCTCGGACGCCGACAGCGTTCTGGTCGCCGACGTCTATCCGGCGGGCGAGCAGCCGATCGAAGGCGTCGACAAGCACGCCCTGGTCGAGGGCGTCCGCCGCTACGGCCATCGCCACGTCGCGGCGCTGGAGAATGCCGCCGTCCTGCCGCGCGTCATCAAGGATGAGGCCAAGCCGGGCGATCTGGTCGTCCTTCTGGGCGCCGGCGACATCACCAGCTGGGCCTACGCCCTGCCGGCGCAGCTGGAGGCGTTGGCTTAATTTCATGCTCCCGCTCATCCCGGCGGACGCCGGGATCTAGTGAGAGCTTCACGACGAAGCCTTGCCGCCCTACATCGGATCAACGTCAAACGGCTGAATGCAGCCAAAGCACTGGATCCCGGCGTCCGCCGGGATGAGCGGATTTATCGGATGGCCTGGACTGAGAACCTCCCCGCCGTGCGCGGCAAGCTGCTGCTGAACGAGCCGCTGGGGCCCTACACCTGGTTCCGCGTGGGCGGGGCGGCGGACGCCCTGTTCATTCCGGCGGACGCCGATGATCTGGCCGACTTCCTCAAGACCCTGCCCGAGGACGTGCCGGTGACGGCCATCGGCGTCGGCTCCAACCTGATCGTGCGCGACGGCGGGGTCGAGGGCGTGGTGATCCGTCTGGCGGGCCGCGCCTGGGGGCAGGTGACGACCGACGGCGTCACGGTCACGGCGGGCGCAGGCGCGCTGGACAGCATGGTGGCGCGCGCCTCGGCCAAGGCGGGCATCGCCGGGCTGGAGTTCTATGCGGGCATCCCCGGCTCGATCGGCGGCGCCCTGACGATGAATGCGGGCTGCTATGGCTCCGAGACGAAAGACGTGCTGGTGTCCGCCTGGGGCCTGAACCGCAAGGGCGAGCGGGTCGAACTGGCCCTGGCCGACTTCGGCTATACCTACCGTCACTCGAACGCTCCGGCCGACATCATCTGGGTCGAGGCGACCTATCGCGGGACGCCCGACGCGCCCGAGGCTGTCGCCGCCCGGATCAACGAGATCACCGAGCGCCGCGAGAAGACCCAGCCGATCCGCGAGAAGACCGGCGGCTCGACCTTCAAGAATCCCGACGGTCATTCCTCGTGGAAGCTGGTCGACGAGGCGGGTTGGCGCGGCAAGTTGCACGCCGCGCCTGCACCGCATGGGGGCGGCGGCGCCAAGTTCAGCGAGCTGCACTCCAACTTCATGATCAACCCCGGCGAGGCCACGGCGGCTGACATCGAGGGGCTGGGCGAAGCCGTGCGCGCGGATGTGCTGGAAAAGACGGGCGTGCAGCTGAACTGGGAAATCAAGCGGATCGGGCGTCCGTAATCCTTCTCCCCTTGTGGGAGAAGGCGGCCCGTCAGGGCCGGATGAGGGGTGTCGACGCGACGTTCCCTAATCCTAATCCCAGCCGCTTGCCCGTATCCTCGCACCCCTCATCCGTCTTGCTCCGCAAGCCACCTTCTCCCTCAAAGGGAGAAGGAAGAGGGTGACGAATTTCCTTCCACGACCCCGGATCGTTTCCAACCGGTTAACCGTATTCAGGGCATAGGGGTGGGCTAGTCTTCGGATGTCGCCATGCGTACGCCCCTGAACACCCTCCATGTCGCTGTCCTGATGGGCGGCCTGTCGTCGGAACGCGAGGTCTCGCTGTCCTCGGGGCGCGGCTGCGCGGACGCTCTGGAGGGACAGGTCGCCAAGGTCACGCGCGTCGACGCCGGTCGCGATCTGGCTCAGGTGCTGACGGCGCTGAAGCCCGACGTCGTCTTCAACGCTCTGCACGGCAAATGGGGCGAGGACGGCTGCGTCCAGGGCATCCTGGAGACGCTGAAGATCCCATACACCCACTCCGGGGTCCTGGCCTCGGCCCTGGCGATGGACAAGGACAAGTCCAAGGCAGTGCTGCACGCGGCGGGCGTCATCGTGCCCGGCGGCGGCCTGTTCGACCGGCATGAAGTGGCGTCGCGCCACGTCATCGACCCGCCCTATGTGGTCAAGCCGAACGCCGAGGGCTCCTCGGTCGGCGTCTTCCTAGTGCGCGAGGGCGACAACCGTCCGGTGGCCGAGGTCGGCACCGCCGACTGGGCCTATGGCGATCAGGTCATGGTCGAGCCCTTCATCCCCGGCAAGGAACTGGCGGTCAGCGTGATCGGCGAGACCACCGGCCCGCGCGCCCTGACCATCACCGACATCACCCCGACCAAGGGTTTCTACGACTACGAAGCCAAATACGCGCCCGGCGGCTCGCGCCACGTCCTGCCCGCCGAGTTGCCGCCGCACGTCTTTGACAAGGCTTTACGTCAGGCCGAGCTGGCCCACGCGGCCATGGGGTGCCGAGGCGTCTCCCGCGCCGACTTCCGTTATGACGATGTTAACGACGTTCTCGTTCTGTTGGAGGTGAACACCCAGCCCGGCATGACCCCGACCTCGCTCGTCCCCGAGCAGGCGGCCTTCGTCGGTATGGATTATCGCGAACTGGTTCGTTGGATGGTGGAGGACGCCTCATGCCCGCGGTAGTGCGCGGCGGTCGGCGACAGTCTTCGGGCAAGGGCGGCGCGCGCGGCGCTCCGTCCGGCCGCGCGGCCGAGATCGGCCCGACGTGCGCTACATCCAGGCGCGCGACCTGCTGCGGTTCGACCTTGAACCGGCCGCCTTCACCCTTCGCCCCGACGGGCAGTGGGAAGCGGTGCTGGTGCTGAGCACGCCCGACGTGCAGCCTGAACCCGAGGCGGACGCACCAGCCGAAACGGCCACTGCCAACGCCAGCCGCTGACGGCAGACGCTGAAGGGCTGACTGGCGCCGTCGCCATCAGCCCGCCGGCGGCACCAGTACCTCGCCGCGCATCAGCACGCGTGCGGAGCGCGACATCACTGCTTTCTGGCCTCCGACGTGGGAAACGCCCTGTCTTAAGCGCGGCGATGTCCGATACGAAAACCGGAAAAGGCCGATATGAACCGGCCGGGGCGGGCGCAAGCCTGAGCAGCCATTCCCTGCACCGGAGTGTTTCGTGCCGCGCCTCGCCGCGACCGTGTCGCAGCTGCAGGATGCCGTGGCGCACGCAACGTCGCCGGCAGCGCATCTGCCCACGGCTCGCTATGCGCCTCACCGTCCCGAGCGCACGCTGCTGTATTCGCTGGTGCAGGCGCATTGGCCGGACTTTCTCGCGCGCCGTGAGGTAGAAGACCGCCCGCTGCCCGAGTATGTGCGCGAGGAGTTCGAGACCTACCTGCGCTGCGGCGTGCTCGAGCACGGTTTCCTGCGCGTGGTGTGCGAGCAGTGCCGGGCCGAGAGGCTGGTGGCCTTCTCCTGCAAGAAGCGCGGGTTCTGCCCGAGTTGCGGCGCGCGACGCATGGCCGAGAGTGCGCGGCACCTGGTCGAGGAGGTGTTCGGCCCGCGGCCTGTGCGGCAATGGGTGCTGAGCTTTCCGTACCCCTTGCGTTTCCTGTTCGCCAGCAAGCCAGAAGCCATTGGCCCGGTGCTGGGCATCGTGCAGCGCGTGATCGCCGGCTGGTTGGCCGATCAAGCCGGCATCGACCGCGCCAGCGCCCAGTGCGGTGCGGTGACCCTGATCCAGCGCTTCGGCAGCGCGCTGAACCTGAATGTTCACTTCCACATGCTGTGGCTCGACGGCGTGTACGACGCGAACGTCGAGCCGCCGCGGCGCAAGCCGCGCCTGCGCCGCGCCCCCACCTCTGCGCAACTGACGCAGCTCGCCAACACCATCGCGCATCGCGTGTGCCGGCACCTGTCGCGCCGCGGCTGGCTCGAAGGCGAAGACGAATCCGTGTTCCTGTCCGACAGCGCGGGTAGCGACGACGGCATGGATGGGCTGCGGATGAGTTCGATGACCTACCGCATCGCCACCGGTCGCGACGCTGGCCGCAAGGTCGTCACGCTGCAAACATTGCCCGGTGACGCAGGCTCGCTGGAGGGCGACGCCGGCAAGGTCGGCGGCTTCTCGCTGCATGCCGGCGTGGCCGCGGAAGCACACGAGAGCCACAAGCTCGAAAAGCTGTGCCGCTACATCACGCGCCCGGCGATCAGCGAGCAGCGGCTATCGATCTCACCGCAGGGAAGGGTGCGGTATCAGCTCAAGACGCCATGGCGCAATGGCACCACCCATGTCGAATGGGATGCGGTCGACTTCATCGCGAAACTGGCCGCACTGGTCCCGCCACCTCGCGCCCACCTGACCCGTTTCCACGGTGTGTTTGCCCCGAATGCAAACCTGCGTGCGCAGCTGACGCCCTCGGGGCGCGGCAAGCGGCCTGCGGGCGATGCAGTGCCGGTGGACGTCAGCGCCCACGACGAGCCGCGCAGCCCCGAGCAGAAGCGCCGTGCGATGAGCTGGGCGCAACGGCTCAAGCGGGTCTTTTCCATCGACGTCACCACCTGCGCCCACTGCGGCGGCGCGGTGCGGATCGTCGCCAGCATCGAGGAACCCACCGCCATCCGCGCCATCCTCGCCCACTTCGAGAAGCACGGCGCGCTGGAGCAAGCGCACTACCGGCCCGCAGCGCGCGCCCCGCCGCCGGCCGCGTGACGAGGTGCCGGCCACTCAACCGGAAGCGAAAGCAGAATCCGATCCGATGCGGCCACGACCCCGCAGGGCTGCGCTCGGCCCTGTGCCGGGATTCGGTGAGAAATGGCTACGCACTGAGCCGTTGCGCGGCCCCGCGATGTCGAAAACCCACGCATGAACCCCCGATCTGTGCCCGATCTGTGCCCAAAGCGGCGCTTGCGCGGCCGCTTCCTACCCGCCAGACTCGCAAAAAAGGGCGGTTGAACTTCCTATACCCAGCAATTTCACCACGCTCTTTACCCATCTGTTCGGTGGAGGCGAGGCGCGGCTGGTGCTGGTCGAATCCGATGATCCGCTGGATGCGGGACTAGAGATCATGTGCCAGCCGCCGGGCAAAAAGCTGGCCACGCTGTCGCTTTTGTCGGGCGGCGAACAGACGCTGACGGCGCTGGCGCTGATCTTCGCGGTGTTTCTGGCCAATCCCGCCCCGATCTGTGTGCTGGACGAGGTGGATGCGCCGCTGGATGACGCCAATGTCAGCCGCTTCTGCGACCTGCTGGACGAGATGACGCGCCGCACCCAGACGCGCTTTCTGATTATCACGCACCACGCCGTCACCATGGCGCGGATGGACCGGCTGTTCGGCGTGACCATGGTCGAACAGGGCGTCAGCCAGTTGGTCAGTGTGGATCTGAAACGGGCCGAACAACTGGTGGCGTGATCGCGCCGGGCCTAGGACGTGGCGGCAAGTTCGGCTGCGGTGGCCATGGCGATGTGCAGGTCGATCCGCGCCAGCGGATCATCATCGGCGATGAACCATGCCGCTGACAGCCCGGCCCAGGCCAATATCCATTGCAGCAGCCGCTTGCGGTCCAGCCGGGCCGCACGGGCCACCACCTCGACCCGGCGCTGAAAGACGCCGGGCCGCATCGCCACCGGGCGCGAGGGATCGGACAGGTCGGGATTTGTGAAAATATTGGCAAAATCGAAGCCGCGCTCGCCCCACAGGCCCTGCGGGTCGATGGCCAGCCAGCCATCCTGACCGAAATCCAGAATATTGTCGTGATGCAGATCGCCATGCAGAACCACGGGGTCTTGCGGCGCGGCCAGCAGCGCCGATGCGGTCTTCCATGCGGTTGCCAGAAGGTCGCCCTGACCTGCCGCCTGTTCCAGTGCGCGAAACCAGACCGTCAGCGGCACCAGATCGGGCGGGTCGGGGCGGGCCAGATGCAATGCGCGGGCGGTCTTGCAGATGATCTGGCAGGCGCGATCGTCCTGATCGCCGCGCGCCATGTCCGATAAGGACCGCCTGCCTTCGGCACGGGCCAGAAGAAGCGCGCCGCCCTTTCGCGCAAGGACCGGCGCGGCACCGTGGCCCGCCCACCATTCCATGACCGCCGCCCCCCGGATCTCGTCCGGTTGCGCGGTCAGTTTCAGCATGGCCGGACGCCCCGCCTGCCGGACCGGCATCAGATGCGCATGATGGGTGGTGAAGGCCGGCCCGTCCGGGTCCAGCCGCCAGCGTGACAGCCACGGCGCCAGCGGCAAGGTCTGTGTTTCGCTCATCCGTCCCCCTTTCATATGTCGCGATTCCGAGACTTGCGGGTCCGGTCCTCAGCGCATAGGTCAAATCCGACAATTTCCAAAGGATATACCATGAAACTGAACGTCATCATCACCTCGACCCGCCCCGGCCGCAACGGAGAGCCTGTGGGCCATTGGTTTTATGACCATGCCAAGGCCAATCCCGGTGCCTTTGACGAGGTGATCCTGTCCGACCTGCTGGAGATCGACCTGCCGCTTCTGGACGAGCCGAACCACCCGCGCGCGCAGAAATATACCAAGGACCATACGAAGAAATGGGCCGGGATCGTCGACGGCTCGGACGCGTTTGTGTTCGTGCTGCCGGAATATAACTACGCCCCGCCGCCGGCCTTCTTCAACGCGCTGGATTATCTGGCGCTGGAATGGAATTACAAACCGGCGGGCTTTGTGTCCTATGGCGGGATCTCGGGCGGGATGCGCTCGACACAGGGGGCCAAGGAAATTCTGACCACCGTCAAGGTGATGCCGCTGCCCGAACAAGTCGCGGTGCCGATGGTGTTCGATCACCTCAAGGATGGCCGTTTCGATGCGCCCAAGGTCGTTCAGGACAGCGCCGATGTGATGATCGCCGAACTGGGCCGTTGGGCCGCCGCGCTCAGGCCGCTGCGCGGTTGAACGGGGCGAGGCGTCCGCCCAGATTGGGCTTCCACTTCCGGGCCGATCCGTCCTAGGATCGGCCCGATTTCATGACGGAGCTGACAAATGTCCCATGATGCCAGGCTGGCCGAACTCAAGATTGACCTGCCCGAGGCACTGGCCCCGGTTGCCAATTATGTGCCCTGGCAGGTCTCGGGCAATCTGCTGTTCGTCTCGGGCCAGATCTCGAACGGGCCGGACGGGCTGATCCGGGGCAGGCTGGGCGCGGATATGGATGTCGCGGCGGGTGCGCTTGCGGCGCGAGCCTGCGGGCTGGCCTTGCTGGCGCAGGCGCGCGCCGCACTTGGCACGCTGGACCGGGTGGTGCGGGTTGTGAAGCTGACGGCTTTTGTCAGTTCGACCCCCGATTTCGGCGACCAGCCCGAGGTCGTGAACGGCTGTTCCAACCTGATGGTCGAGGTGTTCGGCGATGCGGGCCGCCACGCCCGCTCTGCCGTGTCCGCCACCGCCCTGCCGCGCGGCGTCGCGGTCGAGATCGAAGCCATTTTCGAGGTGTCTTGATGGCGCTGCACCCCGATTTCATCCGCATCCCGATTGCCCATCGCGGGGTGCATTCCGACGGCGTGCCGGAAAATTCGCTGGCGGCGTTTCGCGCGGCGATCGCTGCGGGCTATGGGATCGAGCTGGACATTCAGCCCGCCGCCGACGGCACGCCCATGGTGTTTCACGATTACGACCTGACGCGGATGTGCGAGGATGAGGGCTATATCACCGATATGAGCCTTGAGGACCTGGCCAGAGAACGGCTGGCGGGCACTGATGAGCCGATCCCCACGCTGGCCGAAACCCTGCGCGAGATCGCGGGCCGGGTGCCCCTGCTGATCGAGATCAAGGATCAGGACGGGCGGCTGGGAACCGCCATCGGCGAGGTGCATCAGCGCGTGGCCGCCCTGCTGGAGGCCTATGACGGCCCGGTGGCGGTGATGTCGTTCAACCCCAATACCATGGCCGCCTTTGCCGAGGCCGCGCCCGCCGTCACGCGCGGGCTGACCACATGCGCCTTCGACAAGGATGAATGGCCGATGCTGGCCGATGCCACGCGAAAGAAGCTGGCCGCGCTGTCGGATTATGACCGGGTGGGGGGCGAATTCATCTCTCATGATCGGGTGGATCTGGGCAATCCGGCGGTTGCTGCGTTGAAATCGCGCGGCGTGCCGGTGCTGTGCTGGACCATCCGCAGCGCCGAAGAAGCGGCAGCGGCGCGGCGCGTCGCCGATGGCATCACATTCGAGAATTTCAGGCCCTGATGGTTTCGGTCACGGCGCTATATGATGCCGGTGTGAAAGCCGGGCAGCTCAAGGATGATGCGGCGCAGCGCGCGGTTCTGCCTGCGCTTGACCGGATCGCGGCCGCGCTGACCGACGCGCCGCCGCCAGCCGCACGGCCCGGCTGGCGCGGCTGGTTCGGGGGCGGCGCGCAACCGGCGGCGGCGCCGGTGCGGGGGCTGTATCTGTGGGGCGGCGTCGGGCGCGGCAAATCCATGCTGATGGACCTGCTGACCGAGGCCGCACCCATCGCCGCCAAGCGGCGCGTGCATTTCCACGAATTCATGCAAGAGGTTCAGGCCCTCCGACGTGGGAAACGCCCTGTCTTAAGCGCGGCGATGTCCGATACGAAAACCGGAAAAGGCCGATATGAACCGGCCGGGGCGGGCGCAAGCCTGAGCAGCCATTCCCTGCACCGGAGTGTTTCGTGCCGCGCCTCGCCGCGACCGTGTCGCAGCTGCAGGATGCCGTGGCGCACGCAACGTCGCCGGCAGCGCATCTGCCCACGGCTCGCTATGCGCCTCACCGTCCCGAGCGCACGCTGCTGTATTCGCTGGTGCAGGCGCATTGGCCGGACTTTCTCGCGCGCCGTGAGGTAGAAGACCGCCCGCTGCCCGAGTATGTGCGCGAGGAGTTCGAGACCTACCTGCGCTGCGGCGTGCTCGAGCACGGTTTCCTGCGCGTGGTGTGCGAGCAGTGCCGGGCCGAGAGGCTGGTGGCCTTCTCCTGCAAGAAGCGCGGCTTCTGCCCCAGCTGCGGGGCGCGGCGCATGGCCGAGAGCGCGCGGCACCTGGTGGAGGAGGTGTTTGGCCCGCGGCCGGTGCGGCAATGGGTGCTGAGTTTTCCGTACCCGCTGCGCTTCCTGTTCGCCAGCAAGCCGGAGGCCATCGGCCCGGTGCTGGTGATCGTGCAGCGCGTCATCGCCGGCTGGTTGGCCGATCAAGTCGGCGTCGACCACGCCAGCGCGCAATGCGGCGCGGTGACCCTGATCCAGCGCTTCGGCAGCGCGCTGAACCTGAATGTTCACTTCCACATGCTGTGGCTCGACGGCGTGTACGAGGAAACCACCGGGCCAGCGCAGCGCAAGCCGCGCCTGCACCGCACCCGTGCGCCCACATCGGCGCAACTGACGGAACTGGCCGGCACCATCGCGCATCGCGTGTGCCGGCACCTGTCGCGCCGCGGCTGGCTCGAAGGCGAAGACGAATCCGTGTTCCTGTCCGACAGCGCGGGTAGCGACGACGGCATGGATGGGCTGCGGATGAGTTCGATGACCTACCGCATCGCCACCGGTCGCGACGCTGGCCGCAAGGTCGTCACGCTGCAAACATTGCCCGGTGACGCAGGCTCGCTGGAGGGCGACGCCGGCAAGGTCGGCGGCTTCTCGCTGCATGCCGGCGTGGCCGCGGAAGCACACGAGAGCCACAAGCTCGAAAAGCTGTGCCGCTACATCACGCGCCCGGCGATCAGCGAGCAGCGGCTATCGATCTCACCGCAGGGAAGGGTGCGGTATCAGCTCAAGACGCCATGGCGCAATGGCACCACCCATGTCGAATGGGATGCGGTCGACTTCATCGCGAAACTGGCCGCACTGGTCCCGCCACCTCGCGCCCACCTGACCCGTTTCCACGGTGTGTTTGCCCCGAATGCAAACCTGCGTGCGCAGCTGACGCCCTCGGGGCGCGGCAAGCGGCCTGCGGGCGATGCAGTGCCGGTGGACGTCAGCGCCCACGACGAGCCGCGCAGCCCCGAGCAGAAGCGCCGTGCGATGAGCTGGGCGCAACGGCTCAAGCGGGTCTTTTCCATCGACGTCACCACCTGCGCCCACTGCGGCGGCGCGGTGCGGATCGTCGCCAGCATCGAGGAACCCACCGCCATCCGCGCCATCCTCGCCCACTTCGAGAAGCACGGCGCGCTGGAGCAAGCGCACTACCGGCCCGCAGCGCGCGCCCCGCCGCCGGCCGCGTGACGAGGTGCCGGCCACTCAACCGGAAGCGAAAGCAGAATCCGATCCGATGCGGCCACGACCCCGCAGGGCTGCGCTCGGCCCTGTGCCGGGATTCGGTGAGAAATGGCTACGCACTGAGCCGTTGCGCGGCCCCGCGATGTCGAAAACCCACGCATGAACCCCCGATCTGTGCCCGATCTGTGCCCAAAGCGGCGCTTGCGCGGCCGCTTCCTACCCGCCAGACTCGCAAAAAAGGGCGGTTGAACTTCCTATACCCCCGCGTCAACTCGGTGCATCCCGGCTTCATCGACACGCCGATGCTCGCCGCCAACCCGGCCGAAGCCAACGCTGCCGGCGTCGAAGCGACCCCGCTCAAGCGGGTCGGCCAGCCCGACGACATCGCCGCGGCGGTGGCCTACCTCGCAGGCGATGGAGCGTCCTTCGTGACCGGGACCGAGCTGCTGGTGGACGGCGGCTACGTGCTGTAGCCACCGCCAGGGTCCCGGGCACGGACGTCGACGCGGGCTCCACGCCGCTGCATTCAGCATGCGCGCCACCCTCGCGCCCATCGCGGGCAGGAGTCGCACATGTCCTCGTTCGCCATCTATCTCGCCGGAATGCTCGTCCTGATCATCGGCCTGGCTACCGGCGCATACTTCGCAGGCCTCGCCATGCAGTGGATCATCGTCGGCGCCGTCGTGCTGCTGGGCATCGGCATGGTCACCGCGGTGTCGCGCACGCGGCAGAAGGATCCCGCCGCCTGAGCCGGTGCTACGCCGGCTGCAGGTTGGCGTAGGCCAGCACCAGCCACTTGCTGCCGGCCTCGTCGAAATTCACCTGCACCCGTGCGTGCGCGCCGTTGCCTTCGATGTCGGTGACCACGCCGCTGCCGAACTTCGCGTGGGCGACATTCTGTCCCAGGCGAAAGCCCGGCGCGGCGTCGTCGACGATGGCATGGCCGGCGCGTCGCGGCATCGCGTACGAGGGCCGTGAGGCAGGGGTGCGCGGGCGCACCTCGTTCAGCAGCTGCGGGGGGATCTCGCGCAGGAAGCGCGACGGCAGGCCCAGCATGTCCTGGCCATGCAGCCGACGTGACTCAGCGTAGCTCAGCACCAGCTTCTGCCGCGCGCGGGTGATGCCGACATAGGCCAGCCTGCGCTCTTCCTCGAGGCGGCCGCTCTCGTCGATCGAGCGCTGGTTCGGAAACAGCCCCTCCTCGACGCCGGCCAGGAACACCAGCGGGAATTCCAGGCCCTTGGCGCTGTGCAGGGTCATCAGTTGCACGCCGTCCTCGCCGGCCTGCCCGATCTGTGCCCAAAGCGGCGCTTGCGCGGCCGCTTCCTACCCGCCAGACTCGCAAAAAAGGGCGGTTGAACTTCCTATACCCAACTGGGCGTGGACGCGGTCGGTTTCGTGTTCGCCGAAGGCAGTCCGCGCCGGGTCAGCGCGGCCGAGGCGCGGCAACTGCGCCTGGCGCTGGCGCCGATGGTCGGCGCGGTGGCGCTGTTCCGCGACAACACCGTGGCCGAGGTGCGTGAAGTGGTGCGCATGGTGCGACCGGCGTTGCTGCAGTTCCACGGCGACGAAGAGGATGCGTTCTGCAGCGCCTTCCGCATGCCCTGGCTGAAGGCGGTGCCGATGGGCGGGGGCGAGCGTTGGGATGCGGCCGCGCTGCAAGAGCGCTGGCCGAACGCCGACGGTTTCCTGTTCGACAGCCACGGCAAGGGCGCAGCCGGCGGTACCGGCCACACGTTCGACTGGAGCGCGATCCCCGGCGGACTGCACCGGCCGTTCGTGCTGGCCGGCGGGATCACGCCGGACAACGTGCACGACGCGATCCGCGCCACCTCGCCGTGGGCGGTGGACGTGGCCAGCGGGATCTAAGTCGCGCCGGGAGTCAAGGACGGCGAGAAGATGCGCCGCTTCGTGGCGGAAGTGCGACGTGCCGACGGTACCGGTCCCGATTGAACGGCGTTTTCCTTTACGCGCTGCGTGTGTCCCTGTAGTTTTCCCCCGTCCCTACGGATCCACCCATGAGCACTCCGGCCCGCACCCGCAAGGCCACCCCGGCCAGGAAGACCGCTGCGTCCAAGCCGGCGCCGCGCCGCAAGAGCCGTGCGGCGCCGCCGCCCGAACTCCTGTCCATCGACCTGGCCTTGCAGGGCGGCGGCTCGCACGGCGCCTTCACCTGGGGCGTGCTCGACCGCTTGCTGGAAGAGGAGTGGCTGCGGATCGATGGCGTGTCCGGTACTTCCGCAGGCGCGATGAACGCGGCCGTGCTGGTCGATGGCTTCGAACGTGGCAGTCGCCAGGGCGCGCGCGAGGCGCTGGCCCGGTTCTGGCGCGCGGTGTCCGACGCAGCGCGCTTCAGTCCGCTGCAGCGCGGGCCGCTGGACGTGCTGATGGGACGCTGGAGCCTGGAGGGCTCGCCGGCGTTCCTGGCCATGGACCTGGTGTCGCGGCTGTGGTCGCCCTACGACCTCAATCCGTTCGGCGTCAATCCGCTGCGCGACATCCTGGAGCGCTCACTCGATTTCGACGCGCTGTCGAAGTCGGACATCAAGCTGTTCATCACCGCCACCAACGTGCGTACCGGCCGCGGCAAGGTGTTCCGCAACGCCGAACTGAGCCCGGACGTGCTGCTGGCCTCGGCCTGCCTGCCGAACATGTTCCAGGCGGTGGAGGTGGACGGCGAGTACTACTGGGACGGCGGCTACTCCGGCAACCCGACCATGACCCCGCTGGTGCGCGACTGCAATTCGGACGACGTGCTCCTGGTCGCGGTCAACCCGGTCGAGCGTCCCGACCGGCCGACCGGCGCGCGCGAGATCCTCAACCGGATCAACGAGATTTCCTTCAACGCCGGCCTGCTCAAGGAACTGCGCATGATCGCGCTGCTGCGCCAGGTGGCCGACGTGGGCAACTGCGAGGGCGCGCGCTGGGCGAGCAAGCGCATCCACCTGGTGCGCAACGACCTGGCCACCGTGCTGGATTCCTCGTCGAAGATGAGCGCCGAGTGGGCGTTCCTGGAGATGTTGCACAAGGAGGGGCGGCGCGTGGCCGAGTCCTTCCTGGCGCAGGACGGCGCCAACCTGGGCAAGCGCTCATCGATCGACCTGAACGTGCTGCTGGAAGGAGTGTGAGCATGGGACTGCTGGGCATGCTGGTCGGCCTCGGCCTGTTGATGTACCTGTCCTACCGGGGCTGGAGCGTGCTGCTGCTGGCGCCGGCCGCGGCGTTGGTGGTGGCGGCGTTCTCCGGCGAGCCGCTGCTGGCGCACTGGACCTTGACCTTCATGTCGGCCGCCGCCGGATTCATCTCCCAGTTCTTCCCGCTGTTCCTGCTCGGCGCGCTGTTCGGAAAGCTGATGGAGGACAGCGGCTCGGTCGAGGCCATCGCCGCGTTCATGACCGCCAAGCTCGGCACCCGGCGGGCGATGCTGGCGGTGGTGCTGTCCGGCGCGCTGGTGACCTACGGCGGGGTGAGCCTGTTCGTGGCGATCTTCGTGCTGGTGCCGATGGCCGCGGTGCTGTTCCGCGGCGCCGGCATCCCGCGTCGGCTGATGCCGCCGGCGCTGGCGCTGGGCACGATGACCTTCACCATGTCGGCCATGCCCGGCACGCCCTCGATCCAGAACGCGATCCCGATGCCGTTCTTCGGCACCACGCCGTTCGCCGCGCCCGGGCTGGGCCTGATCGCCTCGGCGATCATGCTGGCGTTCGGCCTGTGGTGGCTGGCCCGCGCCGAACGTCGCGCGCGGCTGGCGGGCGAAGGCTTCGGCGAGTTGGCCACGCCCGACGCCGGCATGGTGGCCGAGGACGAGATCGTGCGCGAACGCGCGGCGGTGGCGCAGCCCTTCGATCCGGCCGAGGCGGCGCATGGCGTCCAGGGCAGCGGCCTGCCGTCGGCGCTGGTTGCGTTCGCGCCGCTGGCGGTGGTGATCGGGGTGAACCTGCTGATGTCGCTGCTGATCCTGCCGCGGATGGACGTGTCCTACCTGCAGTACGCGCGCTTCGGCGAAACCTCGCTGTCCGAGGTGGCGGGCGTGTGGTCGGTGTCGGTGGCGCTGGCCGCGGCGATCGCCACCACCATCGCGCTGAACCTGCGCCGCTTCCCCTCGCTGCGTTCGAGCATGGACTCCGGCGCCAACGCCTCGGTGCTGCCGATCCTGGCGGTGGGCAGCCTGGTCGGTTTCGGCGCGGTGGTCGCGGCGATGCCGGCCTTCGAGATCGTGCGCGACTGGGTACTGGGCATCGGCGGCGGTCCGCTGGTGTCGCTGGCGGTGGCGACCAACATCCTCGCCGGCCTCACCGGCTCGGCGTCCGGCGGCCTGACCATCGCCCTGGATGCGCTGGGTCCGACTTTCATGGCCATCGCCTACGAGACCGGACTGTCGCCGGAGCTGATGCATCGGGTGGCGGTGATCGGCGCCGGCACCCTGGACAGCCTGCCGCACAACGGCGCGGTGGTGACTCTGCTGGCGGTGTGCGGCTGCACCCACCGCGACAGCTACGGCGACATCGCGGTGACCGCGGTGCTCGGCTCGATCGTGGCGCTGGTGGTGGTGATCGTGCTGGGGACGATGTTCGGGTCGTTCTGAGCGCACGTGCGCGGCGTGACGGCGCCGCCCGGCACGATGCTCAGGCGCGGCGCGGCTGGATCGAGGCCAGCTGCGCGTCGGCCAGTCCCAGCAGCAGGCGCCGCGTTTCGCGGCCGCCGCAGCGGAACGCCTGCAGCAGGCGTCGCTCGAGCGGGTCGTGGACCAGTTCGGCGTCGAGTGCCGGAATGTCGTCCGGATCCGCCTCCCAGGCCAGCGGGCCACGGCCGGTGGCCAGCCACTCGAAACGCACGCGGGTGACATGCGCCAGGCGGGCGCGCCGTGCTTCTCGAAGTGGGCGAGGATGGCGCGGATGGCGGTGGGTTCCTCGATGCTGGCGACGATCCGTACCGCGCCGCCGCAGTGGGCGCAGGTGGTGATGTCGATGGAAAAGACCCGCTTGAGCCGTTGCGCCCAGCTCATCGCACGGCGCTTCTGCTCGGGGCTGCGCGGCTCGTCGTGGGCGCTTGCGTCAACCGGCGCCGCATCGCCCGCAGGCCGCCTGCCGCGCCCCGAGGGCGTCAGCTGCGCGCGCAGATTCGCGTTCGGGGCGAATACGCCGTGGAAGCGGGTGAGATGCGCGCGTGGCGGCGGGACCAGTGCCGCCAGCTTGGCGATGAAGTCCACCGCATCCCATTCGACATGCGTGGTGCCATTGCGCCACGGCGTCTTGAGCTGATACCGCACCCTTCCCTGCGGTGAGATCGATAGCCGCTGCTCGCTGATCGCCGGGCGCGTGATGTAGCGGCACAGCTTTTCGAGCTTGTGGCTCTCGTGTGCTTCCGCGGCCACGCCGGCATGCAGCGAGAAGCCGCCGACCTTGCCGGCATCGCCCTCCAGCGAGCCTGCGTCACCGGGCAATGTTTGCAGCGTGACGACCTTGCGGCCAGCGTCGCGACCGGTGGCGATGCGGTAGGTCATCGAACTCATCCGCAGCCCATCCATGCCGTCGTCGCTACCCGCGCTGTCGGACAGGAACACGGATTCGTCTTCGCCTTCGAGCCAGCCGCGGCGCGACAGGTGCCGGCACACGCGATGCGCGATGGTGTTGGCGAGCTGCGTCAGTTGCGCAGAGGTGGGGGCGCGGCGCAGGCGCGGCTTGCGCCGCGGGGGCTCGACGTTCGCGTCGTACACGCCGTCGAGCCACAGCATGTGGAAGTGAACATTCAGGTTCAGCGCGCTGCCGAAGCGCTGGATCAGGGTCACCGCACCGCACTGGGCGCTGGCGCGGTCGATGCCGGCTTGATCGGCCAACCAGCCGGCGATCACGCGCTGCACGATGCCCAGCACCGGGCCAATGGCTTCTGGCTTGCTGGCGAACAGGAAACGCAAGGGGTACGGAAAGCTCAGCACCCATTGCCGCACAGGCCGCGGGCCGAACACCTCCTCGACCAGGTGCCGCGCCGACTCGGCCATGCGTCGCGCGCCGCAACTCGGGCAGAAGCCGCGCTTCTTGCAGGAATACGCCACTAGCCTCTCGGCACGACAGTGCTCGCAGACCACGCGCAGGAAGCCGTGCTCGAGCACGCCGCAGCGCAGGTAGGTCTCGAACTCCTCGCGCACATGCTCGGGCAGCGGGCGGTCTTCTACCTCACGGCGCGCGAGAAAGTCCGGCCAATGCGCCTGCACCAGCGAATACAGCAGCGTGCGCTCGGGACGGTGAGGCGCATAGCGAGCCGTGGGCAGATGCGCTGCCGGCGACGTTGCGTGCGCCACGGCATCCTGCAGCTGCGACACGGTCGCGGCGAGGCGCGGCACGAAACACTCCGGTGCAGGGAATGGCTGCTCAGGCTTGCGCCCGCCCCGGCCGGTTCATATCGGCCTTTATGAGCTGCACCTCACACCGCTGGAGCTGATCGACCGCATTGCCGCGCTGGTTCCCCCGCCACGCACCCACCGGCACCGCTATTTTGGCGTGTTGGCACCCAACTCGCCGCTCAGGGCTGCGGTGACGGCGCTGGCGACACCGGCGCGAGCCGCTCCCGTGCTGGGCGCGTCGATCAGCACGGGGGAGTGCGCGCCTGGTGTGGTACCGATGAGCAGCGCGCTGCCATCCCAGAGCGAGCCGGTGCTGCCCAAGCGTGCAGCGCACTACCTGTGGGCGGTGCTGATCGCCCGCATCTACGAGGTGTTCCCCCTCTTGTGTCCGCTGTGTGGCGGGCATATGCGCATCATCGCGTTCATTACGCACAGCGCTGACATCCGGCACATCCTGGACCACATCGGGGCAGATTCAGAGCCACCCCGCATCTCCCCGGCGCGCGGGCCACCGCTGTGGGATGACTGTAGTGATGCGCAGATGGATGACGGGGCGCAAACCGAGCCAGCAGACTGGGACCTAGCGGCGCAACCGGCACCGGACTTTGAGGTCGATCAGCGCATCAGTTGGTGAATGAACAAAGCGGCGATTTTGACTTGCCGCGAACTGGCTCTGCGCCCGGTACACGCCGAGCGCCGCAAATCACTCTCCTGAACGCCAAACCCTGGTGGTGAACCTGACACCTGGGCGGGAAAATCGAGTGTCTCAGCCGGCTTGATGGCGCTTCCGCGGTGCGATACTTGGCCTCATGCGGTTAAAACGCCTATCCGTGTCCGGTACATTGGCCCAAGGGGACCACTCGCAGGGGATACTTGATGCGACAGGACGACGACGCTGCACTCGCTTCCGGTACTACATCCGATGGCTGGTTCACCCGGCTCCGGCGTTCGCTGCTGGCGCGCCTTGGCAATACCGGGCTCGTGCTGGGGACGTTGTTCTTCGCCGCCTCGCTCACGCCCAGCCTCACGCCACGGATCACGGTCGCGCAGGCGGTGCTGTCGGGCATGTGCCTGGCCGCCGGCTACGGCCTGGGCGTGCTGCTGCGCTGGCTGTGGGGATACCTGGAGCTGCCGCTCCCCGGGCCGGCGGGACAGCCGCGTCGCCGCCGTATCGCGGTCGTCGCCTGCGCGGTCATCGCCGCGCTCGCGCTTTGGCGCAGCCAGCATTGGGAAAACATCGTCCGCGAACTGATGCACCTGGCTCCCGCCGGTCCATCGCGCATCCTGGGCGTACTCGCGGGTGCGGCGGTCGTGGCGCTGCTGCTGGTCGTGCTGGGCCGCATCGCGCTGATGATCATCAAGGCGGTGATGCGCCTGGTCACCCACAAGGTGCCGCGACGGATCGCGCACGTGGTCGGTGCGATCGCCGGCGTGCTGCTGCTGGTGGGCCTGGTCAACGGCGTGATCCTGTCCTCGTTGCTGGACACCCTGGACGCCTCCTATCGCCAGGCCGATGCACTGATCCCGCCCGACATGCCGCCGCCGACCGAATGGGACAGCCCCGGCAGCGCGCAGTCGCTAGCTAGTGGCCTGGAACCAGCTCGGGCGCATGGGCCGGCGCTACGTCGATGCCCGCCCCACCGCCGACGAACTCACCGCCTACGCCGGTCCCGGCGCCAAGGCGCCGCTGCGCGTGTACGCGGGCCTGCCCACCGGCGACACGCCCGAAGAGCGCGCCCAGCTGGCGCTGGAAGAACTCAAGCGCGTCGGCGGCTTCGAGCGCAAGGCGCTGATCATCATCACTCCGACCGGCACCGGTTGGGTCGACCCGTCCGGCATCGACGGCATCGAATATCTCTACCGCGGCGATGTGGCCAGCGTCGCGGTGCAGTACTCGTACCTGTCCAGTCCGCTGACGCTGTTCCTGGATCCGGACACAGGCGGGGTCACCGCGCGCGCACTGTTCCGCGAGGTCTACGGCTACTGGCGCACGCTGCCGCCCGAGCGGCGGCCGAAGCTGTACCTGCACGGCCTGAGCCTGGGCGCGCTCAATTCGGAACGCTCGTTCGAGATGTTCGAGCTGCTCGGCGAACCATTCGATGGCGCGGTCTGGAGCGGACCTCCGTTCGCCGCCAGCAAGTGGGCCGGGCTGACCCGCTCGCGCAATCCCGGTTCGCCGGTGTGGCTGCCGCAGTTCCAGGACGGCTCGTTCGTCCGCTTCATGAACCAGGACGGCAGCTCCACCCCGCCCGGCACGCCGTGGGGCCCGATGCGCGTGGTCTACCTGCAGTACGGCAGCGACGCGGTGACGTTCTTCGACCGTCACGGCTTCTTCCGCGAACCGGAACTGCTCGATGCCCCGCGCCCGCCGGACGTATCCCCGGCGATGCGCTGGTATCCGGTCGTGACGATGATGCAGATGGCAATGGATACTTCGCTGTCGATGAGCGCACCAATGGGTTTCGGCCACGTCTACGCGCCATCGCACTACATCAACGCCTGGCTGGAAGTCACCGGCATCGACGACTGGTCGCCCGAAGACGTGGCCCGCCTGCAGCGCCACCTGGATGAGCGCCGGGCCGAAGAGCTGTCCAAGGATGGCGGCGAGGAGACCGTGGACGGCTGAACGTCGACGGTCTTGCGTGGACCGGCACCCTCAGTACATCCCGACCATGTTGAGGAACCAGCCCTCGTGGTCGTAGTCGAAGTCGGTCAGGTCGTCGCTGAACTCGGTGAAGTTGTAGCCGGCGCCGATGCGGAAGTTCTTGCCGATGTCGCGGTCCAGTCCGACCAGCCAGCCCTGCCGCGTGCCGCCGGCCTGCACGTCCAGCCAGCGGTATTCGGCCAGCGCGTGCCAGGCGTAGACCACCTCGTAGCGCAGCTGTAGCGCGGCGAAGTCGGTGGCCGAGTCGAACCACGGCCCGCTGCCGCGTCCGTAGCGCACCTCGCCCTCGCGCCGGGCGAGCTTGCCGGCCACTTCCCAATGCTGGTCGTGGCGGTAGACGCCTTCCACCGACAGCACCTGGGTTTTCTGGTCGTAGTCCTGCTCGCGCTGGCCCAGGCTGGAGAGGTCGTACAGGTAGGTGTAGCGGCCGAACATTTCCCAGCGCGCGCTATCCCACGGCCGCCAGGCGAAGCCGGCATTGCCTTCGATGAAGCGCGCGTTCGCCAGGCGGTCGCGATGGTCGTCGGTGTCGGCGTAGTTCGGCCGGCCGGCGATGCGGAGGCGGGTATAGGAAGTTCAACCGCCCTTTTTTGCGAGTCTGGCGGGTAGGAAGCGGCCGCGCAAGCGCCGCTTTGGGCACAGATCGGGCACAGATCGGGGGTTCATGCGTGGGTTTTCGACATCGCGGGGCCGCGCAGCGGCTCAGTGCGTAGCCATTTCTCACCGAATCCCTAGGTAGCTGAAGCGATCGCCAGGCCGCTGAGCCTGAGGGAGCTTTTAGCGGCAGCAAGTCCTTCAGCGCGTGCTGGCTCAGCTTTGCTCCGCCCTCAGCATGCTACCTTTAGCGCCAGTCCCTTATGGGACGCCTATCTAAAACAGGCGGTGACTATGCCTCTAATGTTGCTGGACCCAGAACGCGGTGTGATGCTCGAGCTTCCGCTGGAAGCTGGTCTGCTGGAGTCGCTTCAGGAGCGACGCCCCCCCTCAATTGAGTAGCAAGCTGCTTTGGAGTCCAATCCCCAACGAGAAGGAGATTGGACGTGAAAAAGCGTTTCAGCGAAGAGCAGATCATCGGCTTCTTGCGTGAGGCCGAGGCCGGGCTGCCGGTCAAGGAGCTGTGCCGTCGGCACGGCTTCAGCGAGGCGTCGTACTACCTGTGGCGCAGCAAGTTCGGCGGCATGAATGTGTCGGAGGCCAAGCGCCTGAAGGAACTGGAGACCGAGAACGCGCGGTTGAAGAAGCTGTTGGCCGAGCAGGTCCTCGAGAACGAGGTGATCAAGGACGTGCTGCGAAAAAAATGGTGAGCGCACCCGCCCGACGCGAGCAGGTGCGCTACATGGCAAGAAAAGGACTCAGCGAGCGGCGCGCTCTGCGCGTGGTCGGCATGAGTGCCAGCGCACTGCGCTACACGCCTCGTCCGGACCGCAATGTAGAACTGCGGGCGCAGATCCAGGCCTTGGCGCATCGGCACAAGCGCTACGGGGTGGGCATGATCTACCTCAAGCTGCGGCAAGGCGGCCAGGTCGTGAACTACAAGCGCGTCGAGCGGCTGTATCAGCAGGCGAAACTGCAGGTGCGGCGGCGCAAGCGCAAGAAGGTGCCCCTGGGCGAACGGCAACCACTGATTCGTCCGGTTGCGGCCAACGAGGTGTGGTCGATGGACTTTATCTTCGATCGCACAGCCGACGGCCGTGTCATCAAGTGTCTGGTGATTGTGGATGACGCCAGCCACGAGGCGGTGGCAATCGAGGTCGAGCGTGCGATTTCGGGCCACGGCGTCAGCCGCGTGCTGGACCGCCTGGCACTCAGCCGTGGCCTGCCGAAGGTGATCCGGACCGATAACGGCAAGGAATTCTGCGGCAAGGCAATGGTGGCCTGGGCGCACGAACGTGGCGTGTCGCTGCGTCTGATCCAGCCGGGCAAGCCGAATCAGAACGCTTACGTTGAATCGTTCAACGGACGCCTGCGCGACGAATGCCTCAACGAACACTGGTTCCCGACACTGCTGCACGCGCGCACCGAGATCGAGCGCTGGCGGCGGGAGTACAACGAAGAGCGGCCGAAGAAATCGCTCGGCGGGCTAACGCCTGCCGCCTATGCCCAACAGCTGGCGGTGAAACCGCTACGATAAAGCCGGGCTCCAAACAGCTCCGCTACTGAAAGCGGGGAGACGTCGGGAGCAGTGTTCGAGAGCGGATCCGGTCAAGCTTCAGCGACTCGCCAATCGGGTTGCGCAGGCTGTCGGTCCGGTCGTTGACATGTACTTGGACTATGACTTGAGGCCACCGTCCCAGGCGCAGATCCAGTACGCGGTTGCCATTGCGCGACGAGAGGGGCTCGAGATCCCGGCCGACGTGCTGAAGAAAAAGGTTGCGATGGGCAAGTTCCTTGACCAGCACGCCAAAGGTGGTGCCCGAAGCGGTAAGTAAGCGCTTGCCTCTGCGCGCTGCTAGGATTGCTACCTATGTAGAAAAAGGCGGTCGCTTTCGGCTCGAAATCCGTCTTTTACAACAAAAACCTCTCTCAATGTATAAATGCGAGTTTCAATGATCAAGAAAAAGCCTTTAGATACAGGAACTTGCGATGGTTTCGCGTTGAGAGCGCTGCGATCTGTGGGTTCACAACCGTTCTGATCGAACGCTCGTTCGCAGCAGAAAAGAAAGCCCCGCTCATGCGGGGCTTTTCTTTATCCGGAATCCCTTCGGAGTTGTGCCCCGCAGCATCGGTTTTCGTGCACCGCGACTTGCAAACAGACAATTTCCTCCCCTATGGTGCAATCGATTGCATTGCTGTGAATCGTTGCGTTTGATACCGGTTGGGAGGCCGGCAGGTGGATGTCCATCCATTCGATCAGACCGGCCCCGGCGACGGGCCTCACGCGGCGCGATGCGTTGCGCATGGCGGTTGCTGGAGGCGTAGCTCTGGGTACTGCGGGTACGCTGCCCGCATTCGCCGCCATGGCGCCGCTCAAGGGCAACCTGAAGCATTCCGTCGCCCGCTGGACCTTCCCGCAGCTGTCCGTCGCCCAGCTTTGCGCGACGGTGAAGGACATCGGCTTTGCCGCGATCGACCTGGTCGGCCCGGAAGACTGGCCGACGCTGAAGGCCAATGGCGTGTACAGCTCGATGTGCAACGGCGCGGAGCTGGGCCTGACCAAGGGCTTTGCCGGCCGCCAGTTCCATGACCAGCTGGTGGAGCGCTACACGCGGCACATCGATCTGGTCGCCGATGCCGGCTATCGCAACCTGATCTGCTTCTCCGGCAACCGCAACGGTATGGACCCCGCCGAAGGCATCGCGAATGCCGAGGCCGGCCTCAAGCGCATCCTCGGGCACGCCGAGAAGCGCGGGGTGGTGCTGGTGATGGAACTGCTGAATTCCAAGGTCGACCATCGCGACTACCTGTGCGACCACTCCGCCTGGGGCGTGGAGCTGTGCCAGCGGCTCGGCTCGGACAACTTCGGCCTGCTCTACGACATCTACCACATGCAGATCATGGAGGGCGACATCATCGCCACCATCGGCAAGCATCACGCCTGCTTCAAGCATTACCACACCGCAGGCGTGCCTGGCCGGAACGAGATTGGAGACCAGCAGGAGCTCCACTATCCGGCCATCTGTCGCGCGATCCGCGACACCGGTTTCAAGGGGTATCTGGCGCAGGAGTTCACGCCTGCAGCGCCCGATCCCGTTGGCTCATTGCGCGAGGCGATCCGCCTCTGCGACGTCTGAAACGATATCCACCCAGGTGAGAAACCCATGGCAGATAATCACTACGACGCCATTGTTGTTGGCTCGGGAATCAGTGGCGGTTGGGCGGCGAAGGAGCTGACCGAAAAGGGCCTTAAGGTCCTGATGCTGGAACGCGGGCGCAACATCGAGCACGTCAAGGACTACGTCAATGCGATGAAGGAAGCGTGGGACTTCCCGCACCGCAACCGGCCAACGCAGGCGATGAAGGCCGAGTTCCCGGTGCTGATGCGCGACTACGGACTGGCCGAGAACCTGGAAGGGATGTGGGCCAACGAACAGGACTCGCCCTACATCGAGACCAAGCGCTTCGACTGGTTCCGCGGCTACCACGTCGGTGGTCGCTCATTGTTGTGGGGCCGGCAGAGCTATCGCTTCTCCGACCTGGATTTCGAGGCGAACCTCAAGGACGGTATCGCCGCTGACTGGCCGATCCGCTACGCCGACATCGCGCCGTGGTACGACCATGTGGAAAAGTTCGCCGGCATCGCTGGTACGCGTGAAGGCCTGGACGTGTTGCCGGACGGCGAGTTCCTGCCGCCGATCCCGTTGAATATCGTCGAGAAGGACGTAGCTGCACGGATCAAGAAGGCCTTCGGCGGAACGCGCCATATGATCCACTCGCGCACTGCCAACATCACCAAGCCGATGCCCGAGCAGGGGCGCGTCAACTGCCAGTACCGCAACAAGTGCATCCTGGGCTGCCCCTTCGGTGCCTACTTCTCGACCCAGGCGGCGACGCTGCCAGCGGCGATGAAAACCGGAAACCTGACGTTGCGGCCGTTCTCGATCGTCAAGGAAGTGCTCTACGACAAGGACCGCAAGCGTGCGCGTGGCGTAGAGGTCATCGATGCCGAGACCGGCCAGACCTACCAGTACACCGCCAAGGTGATCTTCCTCAACGCGTCGTCCTTCAACTCGACCTGGCTGCTGATGAACTCGGCCACCGATGTGTGGGAGGGCGGGCTGGGGTCATCGTCGGGCGAGCTCGGGCACAACGTGATGGACCATCATTTCGGAGCGGGCGCCTCCGGCCGGGTCGAGGGCTATGAAGACAAGTACTACTTCGGCCGTCGTCCCTGCGGCTTCTACATTCCGCGTTTCCGCAACGTTGCGGCCGACAAGCGCGGCTATCTGCGTGGGTTCGGCTACCAGGGCGGTGCCAGCCGCACCGGCTGGTCGCGCGAGATCGCCGAACTGAACATCGGTGCCGACCTGAAGGAGGCGCTGACCGTGCCGGGTGACTGGCGTATCGGCATGACCGGCTTCGGTGAAATGCTGCCGCACCACGACAATACGATCCGCCTGGACCGCGACCGCAAGGACAAGTGGGGGCTGCCAGTGCTGGCGATGGACGTTGCCATGCGTGCCAACGAACTGGCGATGCGAAAGGACATGGCCGCCGATGCCGCCGAGATGCTGGAGGCGGCCGGCGTCAAGGACGTGAAGATGCACGACAACGATTACGCCCCGGGCAAGGGCATCCACGAAATGGGGACCGCGCGCATGGGACGTGATCGGAAGAGCTCGGTGCTGAACCAGCACAATCAGGTCTGGGATGCGCCCAATGTCTATGTGACCGACGGTGCCTGCATGACCTCCAGCGCCTGCGTGAATCCTTCGCTGACCTACATGGCGCTGACCGCGCGCGCGGCCGACCACGCGGTACGCGAACTGAAAGCGGGGAACCTGTGATGGATCGCCGCGAGCTGTTGAAGATGATCGTCGCCGCCACCGGTGCGGCCATGGTTGGGTTGCCTGCCCTTGTGCAGGGTCAGGCACCGGCGGGCGCCACCAAGATTCATTTCTCCGATACCGACGTCGCTACGCTGGACGAGATCGCCGAGACCATCCTGCCTCGGACCCGGACACCAGGGGCGAAGGATGCCGGCGCCGGCCTGTTCATGGCGACGTTCGTCAGCGACTGCTATACCGCCCGGCAGCAGGCGACCTTCCGCGCAGGGCTGGCCGACATCGACAAACGCGCCGGCGGCCGCTTCGCGTCGCTCACGCCGGAAGCCCGAACCGAATTGCTGCGCACGCTGGACGCCGAAGCCAAGGCACGCCATGCCGATGTGACCGAAACCGGTACGCCTGAAGAGGGCGAGGCGATGCCGCATTACTTCACGATGCTCAAGCAGCTGGCCATCTTCGGCTTCTTCACCTCCAAGGTCGGCGCCACCGGAGTGCTGCAGTACGTTGCGGTGCCGGGGCGCTACGACGGCGATCTCGCCTATGTTCCCGGCACGCCCGCCTGGGGGACCAGCTGATGGAGCGCAACAGGATGATCAAGCCGCTGCTGATCGCGGCCACCGCGCTGGCCGCCGCACCCGTGTTCGCGCAGAACGGTGCCGACGCCGCGCGCGATCCGAAGAAGACCGAGGTGTGGACGCCGGTGCCTGCGACCGTTGCCACGCCGCCAGGCAGGGCCCCGTCCGACGCAATCGTGCTGTTCGATGGCAAGGATGTCTCCGCGTGGGAGTCGGAGCAGGGCGGAGGCGTGCCCTGGAAGGTTGCCGATGGCGCCATGACCGTCGTGCCCGGCAGCAAGGGCATTCGCACCAGGCAACGCTTCTGCGACGTCCAGCTGCATGTCGAGTGGCGTACGCCCACCGACACGAAGGGCTTCGACGGACAGAACCGCGGCAACAGCGGCATCTTCCTGCAGGAGCTGTATGAGCTGCAGGTGCTCGACAGCTACAACAACCCGACCTATGCCAATGGCCAGGCGGGCTCGATCTACAAGCAGGCCATGCCGTTGGTGAACGCCTCGCGCGCACCGGGACAGTGGCAGGCCTACGACATCCTCTGGAAAGCACCCCGCTTCTCGGCGGGCGGCGGGCTTGTGTCGCCCGCGCGCATCACGGTGCTGCACAACGGCGTGCTGGTGCAGGACGACACTGTGCTGGCGGGCAAGACCGAGTACATCGGCGCGCCTTCCTACGCGCCGCATGCGTGTGCGCCGCTCTATCTGCAGGAACATGACTCCAGGGTCAGCTACCGCAACATCTGGGTGCGCGAGCTGTAGGGGCACGCGGCCAGCGTGGTCGCCGGCCGCTTACTTCGCCAGGTAGCTGGCGATGTCGTTGATCTCCTGCTGTGTCAGCTGGGAGAAGGGCGGCATCAGCCCGCCGCCCTTGCTGATCTTTTCCTTGATCTGTGCGGGTGCCATGCGCTTGCCGATGTCGGTGAGCGCCGGGAACGCGCCCGGCATGCCCGCACGATCGGCGCCGTGGCAGGCCACGCAGTTCGCGGTGTAGAGCTTTGCACCCGCAGCCGGATCGTCCTTGCACCAGGCGGCCGTCGCAACGCTCATGCCACCCAGGGCCACCGCCGTTGCCAGGATCATTTTCATGTGGGGCTCCTTGATGCGTCAGCGCCGCGCACGGGCGGGCACGTTGGTGGTCAGGTGTTCACGCAGATAGTCCGCACCGGTCTGGATGATCCTGGCCGGATCGCGTGGCTGGTCGTGCTCGATGATGTACCAATGCACGCCGGCGGCTGCCGCAGCAGGCAGGATCGCGTTCCAGTCCAGCACGCCCCGGCCAACCGCGGCGAATCCGCCTTCGTCCTGGGCCTGGCCCTTCGGTGCATTGTCCTTGGCGTGCACCGCGAATACGTGGCCGCGGAACTTTGCCAGCATCACGGCCGGGTCCAGGCCTGCACGCGCGACCCAGGCCAGGTCCAGCTCGGTCTGCAGGTCTGGACCGGCGGCGGCGAACAGCAGCTCCAGTCCGGTCCTGCCATCGAAGTCCACCAGCTCGAAATCGTGGTTGTGATAGGCCAGGCGCATGCCCTTGCCGCGCACCTGCTTCGCGATACTGCCCAGTTCCTGGCCCAGCGCAGTCCAGCCCGCGGCATCGCCCGGGCGATCCTTCTTGTCCAGGTACGGCACCACCAGTGTCGTGTTGCCGATCGACCGGTTGAAGGTCACCACCCCATCCAGGTTGCTGCGAAGCTCGGCCAGCGGCACATGCGATGAAACTGCCTTGATCGAATACCGGTCCAGCAGCTGCTTGAGCTCGGCGGCGCTGGTGTTCTGCGTGCCGACCGTTTCCACCGCATGGACGCCAGCGTCGTGGACGATCTTCAGCTGCTGCTCGAGCGAGCCGGCATCGCGCAGGGTGTACATCTGTACCGCGATCGGCTTCTGCGTGCTGGCGGCTTCGACTGCGAAAGCGGGCAGGGCAGCGAGCAGCAGAATGAGGCTTGCAGTTCCATGGACAAGGGCTTTCATCAACAGATCCTCCCGGGTTTCAACCGATGGTGGTCCAGGCACGCGACCTGGCTGATGCAATGACACGATCGACGATCTGCGCCGAGCGCAGGCCGTCCTCGAAGGTGGGAAGGGCCTGCGGCCGCTCGCCCTCGATGGCGCGATAGCTGTCGGCGACAAACGCTTCGAAGCACTGGGCGTAGCCCTGCGCGTGGCCGGCCGGCAACACCGACAGCCGGCGTTGTTCGGCTCCGCCGGCGCCCGGTCCGCGCACGAAGATCTCCTCGCGTTGGTCGGGCAGGCCGATCCACAGCCGCTCGGCGTCTTCCTGGTTGAAAGCCACGCTGGCCTTGGCACCGTCGATCTCGAACCAGAGGCGGTTGTGGCGTCCGGCCGAGACCTGGCTGACGGTCAGAGATGCCAGCGTACCGGCACCGGTCCTGAACATCGCCGCAGCCACGTCCTCGCTCGTTACCTCCTGCATTGCGCTGGCTGCGGTTGGCGTGCTGAAGCTCTGTCCGCTGACGGCGCCGCGCTCGGCGATGACCGTAGAGAACGCCGCGCTGACCTCGGCGAAGCGTTCGCCGCTGACCCATTCCACCAGGTCGCACCAGTGCGAGCCGATGTCGGCGAATACGCGCGATGCGCCACCCAGCGCCGGGTCCACGCGCCAGTTGTTGCTGGCCGGGTCCAGCAGCCAGTCCTGCAGGTAGCTGCCGTGGATCAGGTGCAGCGGCCCCAGATCACCCTGTGCTATGCGTGCGCGCGCCTCGCGCACCACCGGGTGGTAGCGGTAGACGAAGGGGACCGTGGCAACCAGGCCGGTCGAGGCGGCCAACGCCGCCAGCGCCTGCGCATCGTCCAGCGTGGTCGCCAGCGGTTTCTCGCAGATCACGTGCTTGCCGGCTTCCAGCGCGGCCTGCGCCATTGCGCGGTGCAGATGGTTGGGCGTGCAGACGTGCACGACCTGCACCTGCGGATCGGCGATCACCTCCTCGATGTCCCGATAGGCGCGCGGGACATTCCACAGCTGCGCCATCTCACGCGCGCGCTGCGCTGACGAAGCGGCAACGCCGCGTACCTCGGCACCGGCGAGCAAGGCCGCACGGCGGTGCACGGCGCCGATCATGCCGGCGCCGACGATGGCGATTCCAAGCGTTGGCATCGGCTCGAATCCTCAGGTTGTGGAAGATGCGGCGGCCACGGCGGGCCGGTCGCGGAACAGCAGCAGGAAGGCGATCAGCACCACCAGCGCGACAGCGGCCGGGAACAGCCATATCTGCTGCCAGTCGGGGCCGGCCTCGGTGGTGAAGTGCTCCACCACCGCGCCGGACAGGAAGGTGCCGATCAGCATGCCCACGCCGTACGTGGCCAGGGTGATGAAGCCCTGCGCGCTGCTGCGCACGGCGGGGCCGGCATGGGCATCGGTGTAGATCTGGCCGGTGACGAAGAAGAAGTCGTAGCAGATGCCGTGCAGCACGATGCCGATCACCAGCAGCGGGAAGCCGCTGCCCGCATCGCCGAAGGCGAACAGGACATAGCGCACCACCCACGCCGCCATGCCGACCGCCAGCATGGTCTTCACCCCCAGCCGCACGAACAGGAACGGCATGGCCAGCATCAGCAGCACCTCGGAAACCTGGCCCAGCGACTGCAGGCCTGCGGCGCCGCGCACGCCCAGGTCGTTGAGATACGGATTGGTGAAGTTGTAGTAGAACGACAGCGGGATGCAGATGGCGATGGACGCCAGGAAGAACACCAGGTAGGCACGCGACTTCAGCAGCCGCAATGAATCCAGCCCGAGGATCTGCCCCAGCCCGGCATCGCGCTGCTGTGCCAGTGGCGGCGTGTGCGGCAGGGTGAACGCATACAGGCCCAACACCAGCGATGCCAGCGCCGCCATGCGGAACGTCAGTTCAAGCCGATGGGCCTGCTCCCACCCCAGCCAGCCGATCAGCACGCCTGCGACGATCCAGCCGATGCTGCCGGCCACGCGTACCAGCGGGAACTGTTTCTCGGGCGACTGCATGTGCCGCATCGCCACGCTGTTGGCCAGCGCCAGCGTCGGCATGAACAGCAGCATGTAGCCCATCACGCAGGCCGAGAACACACTGAAGCTGGTGGCGGTGGACGCCAGCCACATCAGTACCGCGCCGGCCAGGTGCAGCACCGCGAGGATGCGCTGCGCGGCGAAGTAGCGATCGGCGATCAGGCCGACCAGGAACGGCGCCACGATCGCGCCGATCGACTGGCTGAGGAAGGCGGTGGCCACCTGGCTGGCGCTGGCCTGCAGCGGGCCCTGCACCAGGTACGTCCCGAGGGTCACGAACCACGCTCCCCAGATGAAGAACTGCAGAAACATCATCGCGCCCAGGCGCGACATGGCGTGCGACATGGCTTGCCCTCCCGGGGCGGTAATGGCTCAGATTCCCAGCATGTGGTGCAGTGATGCGGCGTCCGTGCCGCTGTCGGCGAAGTCATCGAAGGCGCGTTCGGTCACCCGGATGATGTGGTCGCGGATGAAGGCGGCACCCTCGCGTGCGCCGTCCTCCGGGTGCTTCAGGCAGCACTCCCATTCCAGTACCGCCCATCCGGGGAAGTCGTACTGGGCGAACTTGGAGAAGATCGCCTTGAAGTCGATCTGGCCGTCACCGGGCGAACGGAACCGGCCCGGACGATCGATCCAGTCCTGGTAGCCGCCATACACGCCGCTGCTCGCGCTGGCGCGATACTCCGCGTCCTTGACGTGGAAGATGCCGATGCGCGCGTGGTAGCGGTCGATGAAACCCAGGTAGTCCATCTGCTGCAGCAGCAGGTGGCTGGGGTCGTACAGGATCTTGGCGCGGGGGTGATGGTCCACCACGTCGAGGAAGCGCTCGAAGGTCGCGCCGTCGTGCAGGTCCTCACCCGGGTGGATCTCGAAGCACAGGTCCACGCCACAGGCGTCGAACGCATCCAGGATCGGGCGCCAGCGGCGGCCGAGTTCGGCGAAGGCTTCTTCCACCAGCCCCGGCGGGCGCTGCGGCCAGGGATAGAAATAGGGCCAGGCCAATGCGCCGGAGAACGTGGCATGCGCGGTCAGCCCCAGGCGCTGGCTGGCTTTGGCGGCCAGCAGAAGCTGCTCGACTGCCCAAGCCTGGCGGGCAGCCGGATCGCCGCGCTTGTCCGCCGGCGCGAATCCGTCGAACAGGCTGTCGTAGGCCGGATGCACCGCGACCAGCTGCCCCTGCAGATGGGTGGACAGCTCGGTGATCTGCACGCCATGACCGGCCAGCATGCCGGCGACGTCGTCGCAGTACGCCTGGCTGCGCGCGGCCTCGGCCAGATCGAACAGGTGGGGCGCGCCGGTGGGGACTTGTACGCCAGAATAGCCCAGACCCGCGGCCCATCCGGCCAGCGTGTCCAGCCGATCAAAAGGAGCTGTGTCGCCGATGAACTGCGCCAGGAACAGCGCTGGACCCTTGAGCGTCTTCAACGTGATTCGCCCTCGATGCAATCGATTGCATTATCCTAGCAGGGGCTCACGCAGGACCTGTTGTGCACTGCACAGCAGACAGGAGAACTAACGCCATGGCCACCATCTACGACATCGCGAAGCACGTCGGCGTCTCCGCAGGCACGTTGTCGCGGGCGCTTTCCCGGCCGGACAAAGTGCTGCCGGCTACCCGCGCGCGCATCGAGCAGGCCGCCGCCGCACTGGGCTATGTGCCCAACACGGTGGCCCGCACGCTCAAGACCCAGCGCAGCGGCAAGATCCTGGTCACCGTCCCGGACATCGCCAATCCATTCTTCGCGCAGATCCTGCAGGGGGCGGAGGACGCCGCACAGGCGGTCGGCTATGCGGTTCTGCTCGGCGATACCCAGCATCAACCCGACCGCGAGGAGCGCTATGCGCAGATGCTCCGGCGCAACGAGGCCGACGGCATGATCGTGCTGGGGCACCGGCTGCCGCCGACGGCGCGCGAGATCGTCCAGCAGCGCGGTGCCGCCGCGCCGGTGATCAACGGCTGCGAGTTCGACCCCGCGCTGGGCATTCCCAGCGTCCATATCGATAACGCCGCGGCCGCGCGTGTGGTGATGGAACATCTGTATGGGCTGGGACACGAGCGGATCGCCGTGGTCGGCGGACCGCCGGACAATCCGCTGCACCAGCAACGGCTGGAAGGGGTGCGGGCGGCTGGCAAGGCGCGTGGACGCCTGCGCCAGCTGAACATCGTGCCGGGTGACTTTTCGGTGGAATCCGGCCATGCGGCTGCCATGGCGCTGCTGGACGGCATGTCTGCGCCAACGGCGATCTTCTGTTTCAGCGATCAGATGGCGCTGGGCACCCTGGCGGCCTGCCGCGATCTGGGCATCCGCGTGCCGGAGGATCTGTCGATCGTCGGCTTCGATGATCTGGCATCTTCCCGCTACCTCACGCCGCCGTTGACCACCATCCGGCAACCGATGCGGGAGATCGGTGAGCGCGCGGTCAACCTGCTGCTTGCCATCATCGAGCACATGGATGTGCCGCTGCAGCAGACGCTGGATTTCAGCCTGATGCTGCGGGGTTCAACGGCGCCACCCAGGCGTGGGTGAGGCAGGGTAACCGCCGTGAATCCTTGATCCCGAATTGACGCAGAGCTGTCAGACTCACCAGAGGCCGCCCGGCAAGGGCGTGCGATCGCGCAAGGGGGTCGGCAATGCCGTTCTTGACGGAATCGACGGAAGTCGCGGTCGAAGGCATCGGCGCGGCACGTCGCATCGGCTGGATGCGCTTCGTGGGCAATGGGCTGGGCGCGATTCCCATCGCCTCGATCATTCTTGAACGTCAGGACGGCCCGTGGGCCTGGGTGTTGCTGCTGCTCAACGCGCTGGCCTGGCCGGCGCTCGCGCTGGTGCTGACCCAGCGCTCACGGCAGCCTGCGGTGGTCCAGTTCCGTTGCATGGTGGTTGATTCCTTCTTTGGCGGTGGCTGGATCGCCTTCATGGGGCTCAGCGTGGTACCCAGTGCGTTGTTCGCCGCGCTGCTGGTCGCCGACAAGATCGCCGCCGGTGGGGTGAAGCTGGCGGTACGGGCCACACTGGCACTGGTGGTGGGGTTCGCGCTCACCTGGTGGGGGCTCGGGTTTCCTTACCAGCCGGTGTCATCGCAGCGCACGATCGTGCTCAGCGTGCCGTTCCTGTTCGTCTACGGCATCGGCCTCAGCATCCTCAGCTGGCAGCTGGCGCGGCGGGTGAAATCGCAGAACCGCCAGTTGAAGCGGCTGAGCCGCATGGACCCGCTGGTGGAGCTGGCCAACCGCGGCTTCCTGATCGTCCGTGCGCAGCAGGCACTGGACAAGGCGCAGGGGCAGGGTGGTTTTGCCTGCCTGCTGATGCTTGATGTGGATGACTTCAAGCGCATCAATGACTCGCACGGTCATCGCGCCGGGGACGAAGTGCTGCGCCATATCGCCTCCACCTTGCGCGCCTTCGCCCGGCCTGGCGATACCCCTGCGCGGCTGGGAGGCGACGAGTTCGTCGTGCTGCTGCAGGACTGTGCGCCCGTCGATGCGATGCATGTGGCAGAGCGGGTTCGGCTGCAACTTCTGGAGGCAGCACGGCAGGCAACCCCGGGCATCGAGTTCAGCGTCAGCATCGGAATCGCGGCGACGCCGCGCGGCGGCAGCGTCGAGGACTGGCTGGCACTGGCCGACCGCGCGCTGTACCACGCCAAGCGCCAGGGCAAGAACAACGCCAGCTATGGCGAATGAGGTGTTGCCAGGTCTCTGGCGCAGGCCAGCAGCTGGGCGGCCGTTGCCGGAGGCTTGCAGTGCACCGCCAACTGCAGCGTGGTGGTCGGCATGCCCAGTTCCAGCGCAACAAAAGCCAGGCCGCTGCGGTGCATGCTCTGCATCGAGGCCGGCACGATGGCGATACCCAGGCCGGCAGCCGCAAGGTTGATCGCTGAAGCCACCTGCGGCGCTTCCTGCTGGATGGTAGGCGCGAAGCCCTGGCTGCGGCAGGCAGCGACGACGTCTGCACTCAGGCCCTGACCCGATTTCCGCGAGAACAGGATGAAGCGCTCGTCGCGCAGCTCGGCCAGCGCGATGCTTGTCCGGCACGCCAACGGGTGATAGGCCGGCAGTACTGCCACCAGTGGCTCGGCACTGAGTTGCTGTGTCATCCGTTCACCGGTATCGGAAAACGGCGGGCGCACGATCACTGCATCGAGCTCGCCATCATCGAGGCGCCGGACCAGCGATTCACTGCCATCTTCGACCAGCTGCACCTGCACCGCCGGATGTGCCCGCTGGAAGCTGCGCATCAGCGCGGTGACCGCCTCGTTGTAGGTCGCCGATTCGGTCAGCCCCAATGTCAACGTACCGACCTCGCCGCGTGCGGCGCGCAACGCCTCCTCCTTGGCCTGGTCGACGCGCGCGAGGATGTCCTCCGCGGCTTTCCAGAATACCTGGCCAGCATCGCTGAGCACGATGCCGCGTCCCTGCCGGTGGAACAGCGGTGTGCCGATCTCTTCCTCCAGGGCGCGGATCTGCTGCCCGAGCGGCGGCTGGGCGATATGCAGGGCCTCGGCGGCCTTGGTGAAGCTCTGCAGCTGGGCAGTCATGACGAAGTAGCGCAGGTGCCGCAGTTCCATTGGAACCTCAAACGTTCTGGTGCTGTACGAACACGGTATTGGACGGTCGCCGCTGGCGGCAACATCATCGGTATCCCACTGCAGATGTCCAACGACAAGGGAGACCCCATGAAAAAGACACGTCGGCTGCGCGATCTGCTCCGCCAGGGCAGCGTGATTGCGCCAGGTGCATTCGATGGATTGTCGGCACGGCTGGTGGAGCTGGCCGGCTTCGATGCGGTCTATGCCAGCGGCGGCGCCATCGCACGTTCGGCCGGCGTGCCGGACATCGGCCTGCTCGGCCTCAGCGAAGTGCTTGCGCAGGTTGAACGGATCGTCGATGCCTGCGATCTGCCGGTGATCGCCGACGCTGACACCGGCTTCGGCGGCACCGCGAATGTTGAACGCACGGTGCGCGCGTTCGAAAGGGCAGGCGTTGCCGCCCTGCATATCGAGGACCAGGCCTTCCCCAAGCGCTGCGGACACCTGGATGACAAGACGCTGGTCGACGCGGGCGAGATGTGCACGAAGATCCGTGTCGCCTGCCAGTCGCGGATCGACCCGGAGCTGATGATCATCGCGCGTACCGATGCCATCGCCTGCGAAGGCCTGGATGCGGCGATAGAACGGGCGCAGGCCTATGTGGACGCGGGCGCGGACATGATCTTCGTCGAGGCACCGGAAACGCTGGAGCAGATCGAGGTGATTTCGCAGCAGGTTCCCGGGCCGACGCTGATCAACATGTTCCACAGCGGCAAGACGCCGCTGGTGCCGGTGGCGCGGCTGGCCGAACTCGATTACCGGCTTGTGATCATTCCCTCTGACCTGCAGCGCGCTGCGATCCGGGCCATGCAGCGCACCCTGCAGGAGATCGCAGCGACTGGCGACAGCGGGCGTGTTGCCGGCGAGCTGGCCAGCTTCGGCGAGCGTGAGACGATCGTGCGCACGGCGCGGTATCTGGCACTGGACCGGGTGTGATCCGGGCGTGATTGCGGACGTGCCGAGGGACGGAGAAGGGGCGGCGGAATCCGCGTGTGTTGCCTGTTCATCCTGCACCCGGAATCATCGCCGCCAATCCTCTACCATGGGCCACCCTGCCCGGACGTGCCGCCCATGCAAGACGCCCTCGTTGCCCAGCCCAAGCCCCCCGTCCCGAGGATCGCGGCCTGGCTGATGATGCTGCTGGGCATGTGGCTGGCGTTGAAGCTGGGCCTGGTGGTGACCCTGCTGTCGGGCCTGCTGGTGTTCCAGCTGACCCACCTGCTGGCCTCCACCGTGGAGGGCAAGCTGCCGCCAGGCCGGGCGCGGGCGATCGCGGTGATCGTGCTGTCAGCGGTGATCATCAGTGCGCTTGTACTGGCCGGGATCGGCGTGGCGTCATTTTTCCGCAACGAGACCGGTGGACCGGACGCATTGCTGGCGCGGCTGATGGAGATCCTCAATTCGTCGCGGCACCAGGTGCCGGCGCTGCTGCAGCCGTACATCCCCGAGGACATGCCGGCGCTGCGCACGGCACTGAACGACTGGGCCGCCGAGCATCAGCGCCAGCTGGGCGTGGCCGGTACCTCGGTGGTGCAGGTGGGCGTACGCGTACTGATCGGTATGGTGCTGGGCGCGATGATCGCGCTGTATGACGAACTGCCGCTGCCGAAGATGGGCCCGCTGGCGCAGGAGCTGATCGGCCGCACCAGCCGCCTGGCCACCGCGTTCCGCCAGGTGGTGTTCGCGCAGGTGAAGATCTCGCTGCTCAACACCGTGTTCACCGCCATCTTCCTGCTGGGCGTGCTGCCGTTGTTCGGCGTGCACCTGCCACTGTCCAAGACCCTGGTACTGATCACCTTCATCGCCGGCCTGCTGCCGGTGGTGGGCAACATCATTTCCAACACCATCATCACCATCGTCGCGCTGTCGGTCTCGTTCTACGTGGCCGTGGCGGCGCTGCTGTACCTGATCGTGATCCACAAGCTGGAGTACTTCCTCAATGCGCGCATCGTTGGCGGCGAAATCCAGGCCCGCGCCTGGGAGCTGCTGTTGGCGATGCTGGTGATGGAAGCGGCGTTCGGCCTGCCCGGCCTGGTGGCGGCGCCGGTGTTCTACGCCTACGTGAAGCGCGAACTGGTCGACCAGCGCTGGATCTAGTACGGCAGGGTGTGACGCATTCGCCTCAGCCCGGCGCGGGGTGAGACCTTGCCGGCGCGTTCGCGGTGGCTGCGGTATACCCATGGTCACGGTTCGCGCGGCACTGGCTTGGCGCTGCCGGGACCGGCGGCTACAGTGATCCGCACTTCAGGGGAAATTTGCATGGCCGGCAAGGCATCGCCCATCGGACTGCGGACCTGGGTCTGGATCCTGGCGGGGTCGTTCGTGGTCTGTACGCTGCCGTTGATGGCCATCGCGCTGGTCCAGGGCACGCTGCGCTACAGCGCTGCCGAGGACAACCTGGTCAGCCTGCGCCAGCTGCGCCAGACCTTCGACCTGGCCAACCTGGTCTCGGCCGAACGCGGCCCGGCCAACAGCCTGCTCGGTGCCGACCCGGCCGATGCCAGCGAGCATGCGCGGCTTACGCTGCAGCTGGCGGTGGTGCGCAGGCGTGTGGACACCGCGCTGCAGCAGCTGGATGCCGTGTTCACGGCTGATCCGGGCGTGGTGGATGAGCATGGGATGCTGGCAGACGCGCAACGTCGCCTGCAGTCGGCACGCGCGGGCGTGGACCGGGTGGCAGCGCAGCCGCGCGACGCACGACGTGTCGAAGACGTGGAGCGCGCGATCAGCGGCATGTTTGCCGTGGTCGACCGCCTGCACCTGCTGACCTCGGCACAGATCAACGTACTGGTCCGGGCCGACCGCGAAGCGGCGATTCCAGCCATGCAGGGGCAGGTGCTGATCGACCTGCGCGAGCACGGCGGGCGTCTGGCCTCCAACGTGATGGCGCCGGTGGCGGTACCCGGTGCCTGGCGCAACGAACAGGTGCGCGCGGCGCTGCAGACCGAGGGCCGCCTGCTGGAACTGTGGCGGCTGGCCGGCAGCCACGAATCGGTGTTCCGCAGTGATCCGACGCTGTCCTGGCATTGGGATATGGCGCGCCGGCAGTTCTTCGGCGAGTCACTGCCGATGATCGAACAGCTGATCGACGACGGACGGCGTGGCCTGCCGCCGCCGTGGACCGCTGCCGAGTTCACCACGCGCTACGTGCCGACCCTGCAGTCGCTTGAGGCGCTGCGTGACGGTTACCTGAGTGTGTCCATCGCCAGGTTCGAGCACACCCGCAACCGGGAGGCCACGCGGCTGGCGGTACTTCTGGCCACCGCGCTGGGAACCCTGGTGGTACTGGGTGTGGCGCTGCGTATCGCGCATCTGCAGATCCTGCGGCCTCTGCTGCAGGCACAACGGCAGGTGATCCAGATTGCCTCCGAAGCGCCGGGGCCCGAGCAGCATGTCACCCATCCGCTGGCCGAGATGCAGCGCCTGTTCGATGCGATTGAAGTGCTGCGCGAGAAGTCGCGCGAACGCTCGGCGCTGACCAGCGAGCTGCGCCAGCTGGCCGGCACCGATGAGCTGACCGGACTGCTGAACCGTCGCGCGCTGGAGGAACTGGTGCAGCAGCGCCACGACGAGGGGCGGATGAGCGCAGTGGTGATCCTGCTGGACGTTGATCGCTTCAAATCGATCAATGATGGTCATGGCCACGATGCGGGTGATGAAGTGCTGGTACAGGTGGCGCAACTGCTGCAGCGCCATCTTCGCCGCAGCGACAGCATTTCCCGCTATGGTGGCGAGGAGTTCCTGGTGCTGCTGGCCGACGGTGACCTGGCCGCTGGCCGACAGCTGGCCGAATCGCTGCGGCTTGCGCTGCAGCAGCTGGACATCGTGGTGGCCGGCGGTACCGTGCTGCGGGTGACCGCCAGCTTCGGCGTGGCCCGCGGTGCTACCGACGCCTTGGGCTGGCGGACCCTGCTGCGTGCCGCCGATGCGGCCATGTACCAGGCCAAGGCGCAGGGCCGCGACCGCGTGCGGGTCGCCGGTGGTGGGCGCATTCCACGCTGAAACATCATGTTCATCGCTGGCGCACGCATGGCTGCCTAGACTGGACCTTCGACCATCTGGCAGGAGCGCATCATGACCGTTCGCCCCGTCGTTGCTGCAGCGCTGCTGGCCGGGATGCTGGCCGGCTGTACCTCCACTTCGTCGCAGACCGCTGCGGATGCGCCACGCCACCCCTCGGTTGCCGCCGACCTGAGTCCGGTGCCGGCTTTCACCGGCGGCGGTGCGGGTTGGAGCATTGAGATCGCCTCCACCGGCCAGGGCAACCACGATGCCAGCCTCAGCGCTGACGGCCGTACCCTCAAGGGCACGCTGCGCTATCCGGGGCAGCCGGCCGATGCACCGAGCTCGCTGATCGTGCTCAACGGCGAGCTTGGCCAGCAGCCCGCCATCGTCGAGATCAAGCGTGAGTCGTGCCGCACTGCCGAAGGTGTGGACACCCTGGCCAGCGTGCAGGTGACGATGGAAGGGCAGCCACAGCGCCGCGGTTGTGGCCACCTGGCGGTGTACTGATCCTGTGCGCCGTCGTGCTTGAGATTCCAACCCTGCACACCGTGCGCCTGCGGCTGCGTCCACAGCAGCTGGATGACTTCGGCGTCTATGCCGCGTTCCTGGCCTCGCCGCGTGCGCGGGGCATGGGCGGGCCGTTCGGTGAGGTGGCGGCGTGGGGGCAGTTCTGCCATGACCTCGCCAGCTGGCATCTGTTCGGCCATGGCGCGTTGATGATCGAGCGTGCCGATACGGGAGCCTGCATCGGCCAGGTCGGGATCAATCATGGCCCGCTGTTTCCTGAAAAGGAGCTGGGCTGGTTGCTGTACAACGGCCATGAAGGGCAGGGCTTTGCCACTGAAGCGGCCGGTGCACTACGCGATTGGGCGTTCGTGGTGGTGCGGCTGCCGACGCTGGTCAGCTACATGGCGCCGGACAACCTGGCATCGCAGGCCGTCGCGCGGCGCCTGGGCGGGGTGCTGGATGCGAACGCCGTGCGCAGCGATGCGGATGATCTGGTCTACCGCTACAGCACCCGGTAGTGCCGGCCGCTGGCCGGCATCATCGGTGCACCCGGGGGCGTCATCTACGCATGTCAAGCCATGACCCATTGCGCGTGGCGCCCGGGCTTTGCCATCCTCCCTGCTGTTTTCCGTAGCGTGGAATCCCGATGCGTCCTGCGTTCTGGCTGGCTTTGGCCCTGCTGCCCACCCTGGCGGTGGCGCAACCCGCGCGTATTGCCAAGACCAAGGCTCCGGCGCAGGATCCCTTCAGCGAGCTGTTCGACACCGCCTGCATGCAGCACATCGGTGCCCCGGCACGGTTGCAGTCGCTGATGGAATCCAATGGGCTGTCGCCGTTGCAGCCCGCCGAAGCCGCGACGCTGTTGCAGGGGCAATCGGGCGTGGCCTGGATGGTGCCTCTGGCCAGTGGCCGTTATGCGGTGAGCTGGGCTGACGATGGCACGTGTACTGTCTACGCCGAAAAGGCCGACGCGGCGGTCGTGCAGAAGGGATTCGCCCGGTTGGTGCAGGCCGCACCGAAGCCGTTGCAGGTGCGGTCGCTGCCAGGGCGTGGGCCGCTGTCGGCCGATCAGGTGGCCATCCAGTACGGCTGGGCCACGCCGGGGCAGGGCAAGCTGCAGGTGCGATTCCGCCTGGTCACACGGGAGGCGGCAGAAGCCGGCGTGCAGGCGATGGCCTCGGCGGCCCCGGGCGAAGCGATGCTGGCGCAGGGCGCGCCTGGGCCCTGAAGGGCCCACGCTCGCGATTCAGCCTTTCACGCGGCAAGTGGTATATCGTTTATCGATAAATTCACCCGGGGCGGCGAGGCCACCCCAATGCCGGAGGCCGCTTGACCGCTCGTCCCGCCCGCGCCAGACCCGCGCGAGGCTTGTTCACCCTGGCCCAGGCCGCCGTACAGGCGGTGCGGGCGATGTGCTGGCTGGGCATCCTGGCCGCACTGCTGGCCGTGCCGCTGGTCGCCCACGACCGCAGCTGGCTGCTCGACAGCATCCACGATGCTGATGCCGCTGCCGTGCATGGCAGCGACCTGTTCCTGCATTTCTGCCTGGGCCTGGGCGCGATCGTCGCGCTGCTGGTGCTGTGCCTGATGTTCCTGCGCCACCTGCTGCGGCTGTTGAAGTCGGCGGCGCGCGAGCGGCCGTTCACCCACGCCAATGCACAGCGCCTGCAGCGCATGGCCTGGCTGATGCTGTCGATGGAGGTGCTGTCGATCCTGATCGGCGCCTACGCCGCCTGGATGGGCCCGGACTTCACCTGGATGGAGGTGGGCGGCGGCATGTCGATCACCGGCCTGGTCGCGGTACTGATGCTGTTCGTGCTGGCACGCGTGTTTGCCGTGGGTGCGGCAATGCGCGATGACCTCGACGGTGTCATCTGATGGCGATCGTCATCACCCTGGACCGCATGCTGCAGGAACGGGGCATGACCCTGTCCGAGCTGGCCGGGCGCATCGACATCACCCTGGCCAACCTGTCGATCCTGAAAACCGGCAAGGCGCGCGCCATCCGCTTTTCCACACTTGATGCGATCTGCCGTGAGCTGCAGTGCACGCCCGGTGACCTGCTCGGGCATGACCCGGCGCAGGCGCAGGAGGCTGACTGAGTGTTTCCCCTTTTCCCTTACCTACTGACGAAACGGACCTGAAATGGAATGGTTGGCTGACCCCTCGATATGGATGGGCCTTGCAACCCTGGTCGTGCTGGAGATCGTTCTCGGCATCGACAACCTGGTGTTCATCGCGATCCTGGCCGACAAACTGCCGCCGCACCAGCGTGACCGCGCGCGGGTGATCGGCCTGGCGCTGGCCCTGCTGATGCGGCTGGTGCTGCTGGCCGCGCTGGCATGGATCATGAAGTTGACCGAACCGCTGCTCACGCTGTTCGACCACAGCTTCTCCGGGCGTGACCTGATCCTGCTGGGCGGTGGTCTGTTCCTGCTGTTCAAGGGCACGATGGAACTGCACGAGCGATTGGAGGGCCGCGAGCATCACGAGGATGGCAAGAAGGTCTACGCCAGCTTCGCGATGGTGGTGGCTCAGATCGTGGTGCTCGACGCGGTGTTCTCGCTGGACTCGGTGATCACCGCAGTTGGTATGGTCGACAACCTGGGCGTGATGTATGCCGCGGTGACCACCGCGATGGTGCTGATGCTGGTGGCCAGCAAGCCACTGACCCGTTTCGTCAACAAGCATCCTACGGTGGTGGTGCTGTGCCTGGGCTTCCTGTTGATGATCGGTTTCAGCCTGGTGGCCGAAGGCCTGGGCTACAAGATCCCGAAGGGTTATCTGTACGCGGCGATCGCCTTCTCGATCCTGGTTGAAGCCTTCAACCAGTGGGTGCGCTTCAATCGCGAGCGCAACGAGCGCCGCCAGCCGTTCCGCCAGCGTACCGCCGACGCCGTGCTGCGCATGCTGGGCGCGCGCCCGGCCAATGGCCACGACGACGAAAACGCTGACGAACACGTCGATGCCGAAGAGCGGTTGCAGCCGGCCGAGCACGAGATGATCCGCAGCGTGCTGGGCCTGGCTGATCGGCCGGTGTCGAGCGTGATGACCGTGCGTGCCGACGTGCAGTGGATCGACCTGGCACGTGGGCAGGAGGATGTGGTGGCACGCCTGGTGGCATCGCCGCACACCCGCCTGCTGGTGGGTGATGGCGACCTGGACAGCCTGCGCGGCGTGGTGCAGAGCCGCGACCTTCTGGCCGACCTGCTGCAGGGCAGGCCGCTGCAGCTGGAGGGCAACCTGCGCGAGCCGCAGTACGTGCTGTCCAGCGCCAGCGCACTGCAGGCGCTGGAGCTGATCCGCCAGCACCCGGTGCCGCTTGCGGTGGCGGTGGACGAGTACGGCAGTGTGGAAGGCCTGGTGACCGCCAACGATCTGCTGGCGGCCATTGCCGGTGACCTGGTCGACACCCAGGACGAGCGCTATGGCGTGGAGGCGCAGGGCGAGAACCAGTGGGAGGCCGACGGTGCGCTGACCCTGGACGACCTGCAGCGCCTGGCCGGCGTCTCGCTGCCGCGCAGTGCCGACTACATGACCATCTCCGGTCTGGTGCTGGAGCGTCTGGGGCGCCTGCCGGACATCGGTGACACGGTGGAGATTGCGGATGTACGCATCACCGTACTGGCAATGGAGAAGCGTCGCATCGCCCGCCTGCGGGTGGAACGCATCGGGCTTTCGTAGAGTCGAGCCATGCTCGACTGGCCCTCTGTAGAGTCGAGCCATGCTCGACTGCTTCCTGAGCAGCCGGGTACGGGCCCGGCTCTACACAACACTGCCGGCAACCGTCACCATGGCGGGCCCGCTTTCTTTCCCGGATGGTTGCAGTGCTGAGTACGATCGGTTTGTTGATGGGCCTGTACGTGGCCTGGCGCCTGTTCTGGCCACTGCGCATGCCCATCTGGATGAAGGTCGTGCTGTCGCTGCTGCTGGTGAGCGTTGCCGTGCAGCTGCGCATCGTCGCCATGTTCTGGGGCACGATGGCCTCGCCGGAAATCCCGAAGCTGGCCATCGCCTCGTTGGCCACGGGTTCGACTGCCGTACTGCTGCTGGCGCTGTTCCTGCTGGTGCTGGACGCGGGCCTGTTGGTGTCGCGCATCCTGCGCAGGCTACGTGCTGTATCGGCGTTGCGCGCGCCGAAGCTGCGCCCGGCGGCAGGTCTGCTGGCGCTGCTGGTCAGCGCCTATGGCGTCAGCCAGGGAATGGCGGTGCCCAAGCCCAGGCAGATCGAGGTGAGCATCGCCGGGTTGCCGGCCGGGTTCGACGGCTATCGCGTGCTGCAGCTGACCGACATCCATGCCAGCCGCCTGCTGACCGGCGACTGGGTGCGCAGGGTGGTGGAGGAGAGCAATGCGCTGAAGCCGGACCTGATCGTGATCACTGGCGATCTGATCGACGGCAGCGTCGAGGCTCGCCGCGACGACGCGCGGCCACTGGCCGACCTGCATGCACCGGATGGTGTCATCGCCATCACCGGCAACCACGAGTACTACGCGCAGTACCAGGAGTGGATGCAGGCGTTTCGCGCGCTGCACATGCAGGTGCTGGAGAACAGCCACCTGCAGGTACGACGGGGCGATGCGGCGCTGACCATTGCCGGCGTCACCGACCCGGTGGCGGCGCGCTATGGCCTGCCTCTGCCGGATCTGGAGGCCGCGCTTGCCGGTGCTGATCCGGGCGCGCCGGTGATCCTGCTCGACCATCGCCCGCGCAATGCGCGCGAGGCTGCCGCACGCGGGGTGAAGCTGCAGCTGTCCGGGCATACACATGGCGGCCAGATCATTGGCATGGACCAGTTGGTGAAGCGCGCCAATGGCGGTTATGTGTCCGGGCGTTACGAGGTGGATGGCATGACACTGTACGTGAGCAATGGTGCTGGCCTGTGGGCCGGTTTCCCGGCACGCATCGGCGTTCCTTCGGAGATCACCCTGATCACCCTGCGCCGCGCCCCGTGACCCCTGACAAACCACAGGGAAGGAACCATGTCCCATCCCCGCGCACCCATGGAACGTCTGATCCGCGCCAATGCGGACGAGATCAATCGGCTGCGCCAAGCCATCCGCGAAGCCGCTGGCGCGCGCTGGCGTGGCCCGGAAGAAATGCAGCAGCACGCGGCAGCCTGCGCGGAATACAACCAGCGCTATGAACAGCTTGCGTTCCCGGGTGGCTACGCCAATGCACTGAAGCAACTGGCTGAGCAGGATCCGAATACGGTGGATGTCGTGCTGACTTTCCTTGAGGTGCGGCCTTACTTCTTCCGTTCCGGATATATGTGGAAGACGCTGCTGAAGCGTGTGCAACGGGCACCGATGAGTGTGAAGCAGCAGGCCAGGATGCAGAAGATCCTCGATGCCTACGCCGCTTACAGGGCGGCAAGCCAGCACACCGGGTAGCTCCACGCCATGCGTGGAGGTCGCGCAGCACCCAGCGTCCCAGCCGGCCCCGGATCGGCGATCATCTGCACTGGGTTCTGAAACCAGGAAACACGCAATGCAGGGAGCGCATCATTCAATCCGGCGTCCGCGCCACGTCGCGCTGCTGGTTGGTCTGCTCGCGCTGGCGGCATGCCAGCGCACAACCGATGCGCCGACCGGAGCACCCGCAGCGGGCACACCGCTTGCCGCCCCGGCCATGGCAGAAGACCTCTCTCCGCTGCTCGATGCCCTGCCGACCTGTGCGCTGGACGGTTGGTACATCGATCAGCAGACCGAGCGTCCGGCACATCCCTGGCTGGCCACGAATGCGCCGAAGCCCTGCAAGGTGGACGAAGAGAGCGAGATCGCCACGTTCTGCGTGCAGGGGCAGTGGAAGGGACTGCCGGTGGAGGAGGTGATCCTGCCGACGATGACCTTCGTCTCGTTCCGTGGCGTGAAGATCGGCCTGCCGCTGGAGAAGGCACGTCCCATCGTCCGCCAGCGCTTCGGGCAGGAATTTCCGGGCGGCGCGTCTTACGAGCAGGGCCGCGAACCGAAGCTGATGGCCGACCCGGAGGATGCGCAGCGCTCGTGGCTGCTGTGCAGCACGCCGGAGCTGGGAGATGACGCGAGCAGCCAGGCAGGCGTGAGCTATTCCGGCATGAACCTGCCCTACGACCACGACGGTTGCAGCTACCGCTACAGCCCGGTCGACTTCTGCGATGCGCGGCACCGCGCAGCCATTGAAGAAGCTCTCCAGCATCAGAAGCCCAATTTCAACCAGCACTATCTGCTGGTACAGGTCGATGATCGTCCCGAGTACTTCCAGCGCACGCTGGTGCTGGTCGACACCCGCACCGGACGCGCCACGCCATTGCCGATCGATGCCTTCACCGGCCCGGCGGGGAAGGGCGGAGACGCCACCGGCTACGGGACCCTGGAAACGGGTGTGGACCAGCAACAGTTCTGCCTTGATGGTGCGTTGCTGGTCTACCGCGTGTTCGAGGAAGGACGCTTCTGCTTCGGCTTTGACGGTGAGCGATTCACCGGCCATGAAACCCAGTACATGCAGGCGACGGATAGCCGATGACCGGTATTTCACCCCGGCCGTGACATCCTCCCCGAACCTGCGCAACCGGGATCGAGGCTGTTGAAGGCGAACACGCAATGACTGCCGAGCGGCAGCGCTCGATGTGGGTGGCCGGCCTGTCCACGGTGGTGGAGTGGTACGACTTCACCTTGTATCTGTACTTCGCCACGGTGCTGTCGCGGGTGTTCTTCGGTGGTGGCGAGCAGGCGCTGCTGGTCACCCTGGCCGGCTTTGCGGTGTCCTACCTGATGCGCCCGCTGGGCGCACTGTGCTTCGGCCACCTGGGGGATCGCCTGGGCCGGCGCTGGATGCTGCTGGCATCGATGGCCTTGATGGCAGCGGCGATGCTGGCCACCGCGCTGCTGCCGACAGCGGCCACGGCGGGCACTACGGCGGGCGTGCTGCTGTTGGTACTGCGCTGCGTGATGGCGTTTTCGGTGGGCGGTGAGTACACCGGCGTGGTGGCGTATCTACTGGAAAGCGCGCCGGTGCGGCGACGTGGCCTGGTGACCTCGCTGGCATCGGCGGCCAGTGAAGTGGGCGCGCTACTGGCGGTAGCGATCTCCGCGCTGACCGTGGCGCTGTTGCCCACCGCGCAGCTGGACAGCTGGGGCTGGCGCATTCCGTTCTTCTTCGGTGCCGCGCTGGCACTGGTGATCCTGGTCGCGCGCTCGGGCATGCACGAATCGCCGGAGTTCGAACGCCAGCGTCGCGAGGGCAGTATTCCGGCTACGCCGCTTCGCCACGTATTGCGTAACCACCCGCTGGCGGTAGCGCGCACGTTTGCGATCTCGGCGCTGGGATCGATCACTTATTACGTCGGCATCACCTATGTGCCGGCATTCCTGCATGCGCAGGGTCATGACGAAGGTGATGCACTGTGGCTGTCGACGATTGCGGCAGTGGCGGTCATTGCGATCACGCCGCTGTGCGGCGCATTGTCCGACCGCGTCGGGCGACGCCCGATGCTGCTGGGTCTGACTCTGCTGGCGGCGCTGCTGCCACTGTCCCTGTTCGCGTGGATGGCGGAGGCGACGGCGCTGGGCATCGCGCTGGCGGCGGTGCTGCTGGCCTGCGTGGCCGGTGGCGTGAGCGCGGTCGCGGCCCCTGCCACGGCTGAACAGTTCCCCGGCGAAGGCCGGGTCAGCGGGCTGGCACTGGGGGTGACCATGGCCACCGCCTTCTTCGGCGGCGCAACACCCTGGCTGGCGCAATGGTGGGTGGAGCGCAGCGGCTGGGCAGCGGCGCCGGGCGCGATGATCGCGCTGGTGGCGGTGCTGGTGCTGCCGGTGCTGTGGACCCTGCCCGAGACGGTCCCGGGCAGGGCCAAGCGCTAGCGGGTCAGACCTTCAGGGTCTGCTCGATGTCGGCCAGTACCGCGGCCGCATCCACGCCGATGGCAATCGACTGCACCACGTGGCCATCCCACACGCTGGGACCGAACGCCAGGCCTTCCGGCTTGGGAATGGTCATGCCGCGGGCGACACCGTCGGTGGCCACGCGCACGCTGGCGCGCTCGAACTGGAACAGCTCCGGGCGGGTCAGCGCGATGCACGCGCAGCAGTCGTGCACGACCATGCCCTTGTGGCCGGCCTGCAGGTAGAAGTCCACGTAGTCCTGCGACAGCGCACGGACCAGCTCGGCGTCGGCACCGCCGATGGCAGCCAGCGTGTCCAGGCCGTCACGGTCCATTTCCACGCGGGTGGTCACGTCCAGACCGATCGCGGTGACCGGCCAGCTGGCAGTGAACACCACGTCGGCGGCTTCGGCATCGCCCCAGATGTTGGCCTCGGCGGCCGGGGTGATGTTGCCGTTGACGTGGAAAGCGCCACCCATGATCACCACGCCGCGCACCAGGCCGGCGATGTCCGGGGCCTGCTGCAGGGCCAGGGCCAGGTTGGTCATGCGGCCGACCGCGACCAGGGTCACCTCGCCCGGATGGGCGCGGACCAGGTCGATGATCAGCTGGTGGGCCGGGCGCGCATCGGCGGCCACGTCCAGGTTGGCGGGCACCGGGTGGTTTCCCAACCCGTTGTGGCCATGGATGTGCACCGGCCAGGCTTCCGGGGTGGCTTCCGGCTGCAGCGGGCCACCGGCACCGCGCGCGACCGGAGCGGCAAAGCCCCAGGCCTGCTTCAGGTACAGCGCATTGTGCGTGGTCGACTCCACCGAGGCATTGCCGAAGGTGGTGGTGACGCCGATCAGGTCGATCTGGGCGTGCTTGTGCAGGTACAGCAGGGCCAGGGCGTCGTCGACGCCCGGGTCGGTATCGAAAATGACTTTCAGCATGTTGTTGTTCTTCTTCTTCCGTGTGGTGCGGGGGGCGCCGGCGGCCACGGGGCAGGCCGGCGCGCCCTACATTGTCCCATCTTCATGACAGGCAGGGCCATTGCCGGGGTGGCAGGCCATAATGCCCCCAGTCCAGGCACGGAGTCGCCGAATGCTGATCGTTGCCCTTCTGCTGGTCCTGCTGGTGCTGGGCCTGAACGTGGTGGCTACCGTGGTGATCGTCAGGCGTGATGGCCTGTCGGCGGGCGGCCGGACGGTGCAGTTGCTGCTGATCTGGCTGCTGCCGCTGGTCGGTGCGATCCTGTGCATGACGGTGGCCACGGCCGATGGCTCACCCGCGCGGAGCGATGGCAGTGGCGGTGGGCCCGCCGATTTCTCCGGCGGCTATTCCGGGGACAGCCACAGTCATCACAGCTACAGCAGCTCCGACTGTGGAAGCGACGGCGGCAGCAGTGACGGTGGTGCTGGCAGCTGCAGCGATTGAGGTCTCTGTAGAGTCGAGCCATGCTCGACTGCACTTCGCTCCAACGCCTCGGTGCCTGATCGAAAGGCAGTCGAGCATGGCTCGACTCTACAGAACAGCGGTTGGCTGCGGCCGGTAGTGCCGGCCGCTGGCCGGCAACCTCAACAGCTCAGCCGCCGCCTTCGGTCGGCAACGGCGCCGGTACGTTCAGCAGCCCGCCTGCCGCCACATAGGCGGCCAGCGCCTGGCCCTGGCTCAGCAGATGGCGTTCCATGGTGCGTTCGGCAGCCTGCGCGTCGCGGCGGCGGAAGCACTCCATCAACTCGCGGTGTTCGGCCAACGACTGCGCGGTGCGGCCCGGCGTCAACAGCTGGCGGCCACGGTGCATTTTCAGGATGCGGTGCAGGTCGTGGGTGATGCGGATCAGCCACGGGTTGCCCGCGTAGTGCTGCACGGTTTCGTGGATCAGGTAGTTGTTGCGGTAGTACTCGGCGATGTTGCCCTCGGCCGCCGCTGCTTCCATCGCTGCATGCAGGTCTTCCAGCTGCTGCACGCCGGCGTCGTCGATGTGCTTCACCGCCTCATGCGCGCAGCGGCCTTCCAGCATCGCCATCACCGGGAACAGCTGGTTGAGGTCTTCCAGCGTCAGTCGCGTGACCCGGCTGCCACGACCCGCATCGATCTGCACCAGGCCTTCGGCGGCCAGCAGCTTCAGCGCCTCGCGCAGGGGTGTGCGGCTGATGCCCAGTTCTTCGCACAGCGCGGGCTCGTCGATCCACTCGCCCGGCGGCAGCCGGTAATCGTAGATGCGCTCGCGCACGTGTTCGGCCACCTCTTCGTACAGGGGTGCGCGCTTCTTCGGTGACCGCGGGGCAGGGGCAATGGCCATGGTGGAAGTGTACCGCCAGGTAGTGCCGGCCGCTGGCCGGCAACCCATGATTGCTGGATGGCTTCATGAGAGTGCCGGCCAGCGGCCGGCACTAACGTTGGGTGGTTACATCCAGCCTGGCACCACGAACACCAGCCAGGCCAGCAACGGCCCCAGGGCCACCACCAGGCCGCTGTACACCAGGAAGCGGCGGAACAGGGTCTCGCGCTCTTCCTTCGCTGCCGAGGCCACCACCAGTGCGCCATTGGTCGAGAACGGGCTGACATCGACGATGGTGGATGACACCGCCAGCGCGCAGATCACGCCGGCGGCGCTGAGGTGGCCCTGCATCAGGAACGGCACCGCCAATGGAATCGTCGCGCCGAGTACCGCCGCCGACGAAGCGAATGCGGAGACGATGCCGCCGACGTAGCAGACCAGCAGCGCACCGAGCAGCGGGATGCCGATGTCGGACACACCGTTGCCGATGAAGTCCACCGCGCCGGCATGTTCCAGCACGCCGATGTAGGTCACCACGCCGCAGATCAGCAGCACGGTGGACCAGCTGATGCCATCGACCGCACCCTTCTGGCTTTGTGGCGACAGCAGCGCCAGCGCCACCGCCACGGTGATCGAGACCAGGCCGACGTTGAGGTTGTAGATCAGCGCGGCCACGCCCAGGCCGAGCAGGCCGATCAGGGTGAACAACCGCTCGCGGGTCAGGTTCACCGCATCCAGTGCCACCGGATCATTGCTGAGCGTGCCGCCGCCTGCCGCGACCAGCGCGCCATGACCTTCGATCGCGAACTGGCGCGACGACGCCTGCGGGCCACCGGCCATCGCCAGCTCGGCATTGCCGAGCGTTCCTGCTGCGGTGATCGAGCCACGGCGCAGCAGGGCGATGCCACCAAAGGCGAAGAAGCAGATCGTCGCCATCATGAAGTTGAAGCCCAGACTGGTCAGGAACACCGCCATCTCGGTCACTTCCAGCCCGGCTTTCTGCACCACGCCATTGGTGATGCTGCCGTACACGCTGATCGGCGAGAAGCCGCCCGCCTGCGCACCATGGATGACCAGCAGGCCCATCATCAGTGGATTGATGTTGTACTGCTTGGCAAAGCGCAGCGCGACCGGGCCGATGATCGCGACCGCCGCCGGGCCCAGTGCACCGAACGCAGTGAGGACCGCGGTGATCACGAACATCACCCACGGAATGGCCACGATATGGCCGCGCACGGCTTTCACTGCCCAGTGCACCAGCAGGTCGATGGTGCCGTTCTTCTGCGCGATGGCGAACAGATAGGTAATGCCGACCAGGGTCAGGAACAGATCGCCGGGAAAGCCGGCCAGGACCTCCTTGCCGCCCATGTCGACCCACAGCCCGCCGATGATGAAGGCCAGCGCGAAGGCGACGGCACCCATGTTGATCGGCATCGCGGTGGCGACGATGAACATGATCACCAGACCGATGATCGTTGCGATTTGTGGACTCATGCGCCCTCCCAGACACGTGACTCACGTACAGCGCGGATGGAGACCCGCCATCCCGGGGTAAGGCGACGTACTGCGTGTTGCGTGATACGTACTGCTCGAACCCGTTACTGCAGTCGCTCCAGCGCGCTGCGGACCCACGCCGCGGCGCCTTCAAGGCTCTGGAACTCTTCCACCGCGCGCACCTCGCAGCACGGATAGGCCGGCGCGACCATGCGCGCCAATGCGTTGCCCGGGCCCAGCTGCAGGAATACCCGCGCGCCACGCTCGAAGGCCTGGCGCATCACCTGCGCCCATTCGATGGTCTGCACGAGCTGCGCCGACAGCGTGTGGACTGCCGTTGCGCGATCCCGCACCGGTCGCGCATCGATGCCGGCCAGCAGCGGCAGGCGTGGGGCCTGCAGTGGCGAGGCGTCGAGTGCGGCAGCGAACGGTGCGACCGCCGCTGTCAGCAACGGTGTGTGTGCAGGCACGTGCACCGGCAGTGGACGGATGTCCGCACCCTGCGGCCGCGCGGCATCGGCCAGCCGCTGCAATGAGGCGTGCGTGCCGCCCACGATGAAATGGTCCTGCCCGTTGGCGATGGCCACGTGCGCTCCGTGCAGATCGCACAGCGGCTGCAGTACATGGCGTTCCAGGCCAAGCACTGCCTGCAGGCCTGCATCGGCGGGGCTGGCACTGTCCATCAACAGCGCGCGCTGCGCAGCCAGGGCAAGGCAGGTGGCCGCATCGACGCCGCCGGCGATGGCATGTGCGGCCAGCTCGCCGATGCTGTAACCCGCGATCACCGTCGGCGTTGGCAATACCTCGCGCAGGCCCTGCCAATGCGCCAGGCTTGCTGCGCACAGCAGTGGTTGCGCCCGCACATTGTCGAAGCGGTCGTCGGCCGCCGCAGCGGCGAATACATCGCGGCCGAGCAGTTCGCTCGTGGCATCGAGCACCGGCCGCGCGGCAGCCAGATCGCGCACGCGATCGAACATCGCCGCGTGCTGCGCGCCTTGGCCAGGGCAGAGCAGGGCCAGGCTCATGCCTGCTCCTGCTGCAGCAGGAACACGCTGCAGGCCAACAGGTCTGCGCTGCCGCCCGGGCTCAGCCGGCGCATGACGAAGCCGTCACCGATGCGACGCAGATGTACCTGCCAGTCCGGCGCGAAGGTGCCACCGGCGTCCAGGAAGGTGCGTGCCTGCCGCTGGGCCCAGCGCAGGCCGTCGGCGCCGCCGCGGTGCAGCAGGTTGAGGTCATCCACGCACGCGATCAGCTGCATCAGGGTCTGGCACATCGCGGCCCCGCGTGGCAGGCCGCTGGCCAGTGCGTGGCGCAGGGCAGGCAGTGCCACTTCGCGCAGCAGCGGGTAGCCGGCGGCCGCTTGTTCGCGCACACCTTGCACGCCGTGCCGTGCACGCGCGCGCTGGCCAGGGCTGTTCGCATCCAGAGGCGCGTCGGCGAGCTCGGCCGCCCAACGGCGCACTTCCTGGCAGACCTGCTCGGCTGCGGCGACACGGCCCGCGCGGCCCCAGCAGGCAGCGGACGCGGCCACCAGCAGGCCAAGGCTGAAGATCGCACCGCGATGGGTGTTGATGCCCGCAGTGGCGTGCAGCATCGATATCTCGGCGGCGATGCCATGCCGGCGCAGCGTCTGGAACGGCGCCGCGCTGGCACCGGCGTCGGCCACGGCGATGAAATAGTGGCGCAACGCGAACAGGCTGCGCAGGAAGGTGCCGGCATCCATGTCGTGGTGGCTGCCGCGATCGAACGGTGTAACCAGTCCCGGTTTGGGGGCAAGGGCCAGTTCGGCGTGCAGGCTGGCGATGGCAAGGCGCCCCAGGCGCGCGCTGTCCACCGCCGGGGTGGACCGGGCGACGCGCTTCACGACGGCGTTCATGCGACAACTCCAGTGGCGTTGAACAAGGCCTCGCGCAGTTCCAGAGCGGCACCATCAATGCGTTTGACCAGTACTTCGCGGCTGCGACCGGCGTATTCGCGCCAGTTCACCGCGCCACCATCCACCAGGCACAGTTCGCCATCCACGCGATGCCCATAGGCGCTTTCCCAGTGCTGCAGGCGTTCGACCAGCAGGTCGGCCTGGCGCGCGTCATCCACCTGCCACAGCAGGTCGATGTCCGAGCGCGGGTGCACATAGGGCAGTCCGGTGAGGTGCTGCCATGCGAAGGCGCCGAATACGCGGGCTGGTGCAAGCCGCAGCATTGCCTGCAACGCCGCCTGCCAATCCGCCGGAACGCCGCCGGCGAGAACGTGATCCAAGGCAGGGGGAGGCTGCAGCTGCTGGACCTCCTGCAGGGCCACGCGCAGCGCCAGCCGTTGCTTGCCTTCGCTTGGCGGTAGCGGTACCCCCAGGCGCAGCCGAGGGTCGGGGTCGTCCGCCGCACAGCGCGCCACCATGGCCGGCAGGCCCTGCGCGAACCACGCTGCCAGGCGTGGTTCCTGTGCAGTCACGTCAGCCCGCCAGTCGGCATCGGCCGACAGCCAGGCCAGCGTGTGGCGGGCGGGCCGCTCAGGCATCGCCGTGGGCCACCGCAGATGAAACCCCTGCCGCCAGGGCACGGCCGCCGCGCTGTGCGCCGCGTGCGGCACGCAGGTCGCCTTCGGCGGGCGTGCGCAGCGCCTGCAGCAGGTGCTGGGCAAGATCGCCCTCCCACAGCGATTCCACCGCACCCATCGCCACGTAGTTCTCCACGCCCGGCGCGAACACCGGCGAGGTCTGGCTGAGTGCCTGCAGTTTCTCCAGCGGTTGCTTGGTCACCCGCGCCATCGCGCGCAGGTCCATCACCCGCACCTGTGCATCGGGCAGGGCGTGGATGTGGTCGGCCATCAGGCCGAATGAGAGGAAGCCGCCACTGACGGATTCACCATAGACCAGCGTGACAAGCCGCGCGCCACGTCGACGCGCGAGATCCAGCGTCTGTGCCAGATGCGCGAAGCAGCCGTTGATGCCAAGCAGTTCGTCGCGCCGCGCCAGGCGCTGGCCAGCGGTGTCCACCAGCATCACGATCGGTCGCTGTGGAAGCGCGGCGGTACTGGCAAGCACGGTTTCGGCCAGTGCCAATGCGTGGTCCACGCCGACTTCGAGCTTGTCGGCGGTGCCGATCACGGTCACCTCGCCGTCGTCGGTGATGGCGGTTCCGGTCAGTACCGAATCGTTCACGGCAATGGCATGCCCATGCGGGAACAGGGCATCGAGCAGGGTCTGCAGCGGCATGCTCATGGCAGGCTCCGGTCGGCGGTGGCGATGAGGAACGCATCGGTGTCGAGCAGCGGCAGTCGCTCGGGGGTAGTGATACCCAGCCGCGCCCAGATCTCCAGGCCATCGCGGCAATCGCCCCAGGCCTGCACGCGCGCCTTCAGTGCCGCATGGCGTTCCTGCAGCGCGGCCAGTGCAGTATCTGGATCGGTGCTGCTGGTATCGGGCTGCAGCGCATTGCTGGCAGCCTGCGCGAACGCCTCGATGGCATCGGGCACCAGCACCTGTGCCTGGTCGATCAGGTAGCGGTGCTTGCCTCCCGTTACGCGCCAGACCAGCGCACGATCGCGGGAATCGAACTCTTCCACACCACGCACGGTCTCGATTACTTCCGGCCCGGACAGTGACAGCCGGCCTTCCTCGGACATGACCACCGTGCTGCAGCAGCGGGCGACGATGCCCATGCCACCGAATGCGCCGTTGCCGCTGCCGATCAGCGCCACCACAGGGACGCCTGCAGCGCGCGCATCCAGCGTGGCGCGCATGATCTCGGAAATGGCGATCAACCCCGCGTTGGCTTCGTGCAGGCGCACGCCGCCGGTATCGAGCAGCAGCAGCACACCGTCAGGTCGGGTTTCCGCTGCACGGTGCAGCAGCCCGGTCAACTTGGCGCCGTGCACCTCGCCCACGCCGCCGCCCATGAATTCACCCTGCTGTGCGGCCAGCAGCACGCGTCGGCCGCGCAGTGTGGCTTCGCCGACAACGATGCCGTCGTCGAACGCCGCGGGCTGGTCGAGCTGTGCCAGGTGCGGGCTCATCATCCGCCGCGCCGGGCCGAGGAATTCACGGAACGAGCCGGCGTCGGCCAGGCCGGCGATGCGCTCGCGTGCATCGGCTTCGTAGTAACTGTGGCGCTGCGTCCGGCTCATCGTGGATCTCCAGCAAGCAGGGTTTCCACTGCCTGGTCCAGGCGCAGGCTGACCACCGCCGGGGTCGCACCGGCATCGTTGATCGAGACGCGTACATCGCGCAGTGGATGGCGCTGTGCGAAATCACCGATCACCGCCTCCCAGACGCGGCCAAAGCCCTGCGCGGCGGTGATGATGCGCACCGTCATCGCGCCGTCCAGTGCGGCCGGTTCCAGCAGGATTTCCAGATTGCCCGAGGCCAGTACGCCGACCAGCACTGCATCGCGCGGAAACTGCACCGCCGTGTGTCCTTCGAATCGATAGTCGAGGGTTTCCATGCTCAGCCCCTTACCAGTTGCGGAAGCGCTTGGGCGGGTCGTACAGGCCGCCGGACCAGCGCACCAGGTCCTTCACCGAACGCGCCGCAAGCAGGTCACGGCTGGCATCGCGCACGGAGATGCCGAGGTCATCGGGACGGCGGATCACGCCGCGGTCGCGCAGGTTCTCCACCATCGCGCGGTCGCGCCCCATGCCCACGGCGGTATAGCCGGACACGCCGCGGATCGCCTGTTCGCGCTCTTCAGGGGTGCGGCACAGCAGCAGGTTGGCGATGCCTTCTTCGGTCAGTACATGGCTGACGTCGTCGCCATAGATCATCACCGGTGGCAGCGGCATGTCCGCGCGCTCGGCCAGCTCCCAGGCGTCCAGCCGATCGACGAAGGCCGGTGCCATGTGTTCGCGGAAGGTTTCCACCATCTGCACCACCAGCTTGCGGCCACGCGGCATCTCACCGGGGCGTGCGGCCTGCTGGCCGGCCTTGACCCAGGCCTCGCTGGCATGGCGGCGGCCACGTGCATCGGAGCCCATGTTCGGTGCGCCACCGAAGCCGGCGATGCGGTCGCGCGTGGCGGTGGAGCTGTTGCCCTGCAGGTCGATCTGCAGGGTGGAACCGATGAACATGTCGCAGGCATACAGGCCGGCGGTCTGAGAGAACGCGCGGTTGGAGCGCATCGAGCCATCGGCACCGGTGAAGAACACATCGCTGCGTGCGGCGATGTACTTCTCCATGCCCAGTTCGGAACCGAACGAATGCACCGATTTGACGAAGCCCGATTCGATCGCCGGAATCAGTGCGGGGTGTGGATTGAGCGCCCAGTGCTGGCAGATCTTTCCCTTCAGCCCGAGCGATTCGGCGTAGGTCGGCAGCAGCAGCTCGATGGCCGCGGTGTCGAAGCCGATGCCATGGTTGAGGCGGTTGACGCCGTACTCGGCGTAGATGCCCTTGATCGCCATCATCGCCATCAGCACCTGGATCTCGGAGATCTGCGCCGGGTCGCGGGTGAACAGCGGCTCGATGTGGTTCGGCTTCGGCGCCTGCACTACGAAGTTGACCCAGTCAGCAGGGATATCGACGCGGGGCAGGGTGTCGACGATCTCGTTGACCTGGGCGATGACGATGCCGCCACCGAACGCGGTTGCTTCGACGATCACCGGGGTGTCTTCGGTGTTGGGGCCGGTATAGAGGTTGCCGTGGCGGTCGGCCGCCTGCGCGGCGACCATCGCTACGCGGGGCGTGAGGTCGATGAAGTAGCGGCCGAACAGTTCCAGGTAGGTGTGGATGGCACCGATCTGGATGCGCCCTTCGGCCACCAGGTTGGCCAGCCGCACCGATTGCGGGCCGGAGAACGAGAAGTCCAGCTTCGAGGCGATGCCGCGTTCGAACACATCCAGGTGCGAGGGCAGTGACAGCACCGACTGCACCATGTGCAGGTCATGCACCCGCGCGGGATCGAGGTCAGCCAGGCACTGGGCGAGGAAGTCGGCCTGCTTCTGGTTGTTGCCTTCCAGGCAGACCTTGTCGCCCGGCTCCAGCAGCGCGTGCAGCAGTTCGCCCACGTCGGTGGCGGCCACCTCACGTCCCCGGGCCCACGGCGCGGCACGTTCCAGGCGGGCCTGGCGGCTGCGTTCCAACGTATCCCAGCTCGGGTTCATCGACCGGCTTCCGATTGGTGTCGATGTAATTACGGCATAATTACAGTCGGGCATGCAACCCGCACTGCAGCAAAAAGCAGGGCCCGCGCGAATGCGGGCCCATTCAGGTAGGTCACGACCGTGGGTCGTGGCGGAGTGGGTGCCGACCAACGGTCGGCACCCACCAGGCACCCACCGGTTCGCGGGCCCCTCAGAACTTCCAGCGCAGGCTGGCCGACACGAAGCGCGGTTCGCCGTAGTTGTTGTAGTCCAGATTCGCCCAGTAGGTCTTGTCCAGTGCGTTGCGCACGCTCAGGGTTGCCGTCCAGTTGTCGCTGATGCGGTAGTTGGCGTTGAACTGCACCAGCATGTAGGCCGGCTGGTTCACCGTCACCGTGCCGCCCAGCGGGTAGGCGATGTTGTAGCCCTGCACCTTGCTCTGCCACTGCACGCCACCGCCAACGCTCAGGCGTTCCAGCGCACCGCGCAGCTGCAGCTGGGTGTTGAGCTGCAACAGATCCTCCGGCGGGTTGGCGTACAGCAGATCGGTGGCGGCGCGGGTGACCTTGACGTGGGTATAGCCGGCATTGACCGTCCAGCCCGGCAGGATCTCGCCATTGACGTCCATCTCCCAACCGCGCGCCTTGGTGCCGTTGACGCCGACGTAGGCGGAGGTGCCATCGCTCAGCGAACCCTCCGGCACGCCCATGTCACGCACCGCGTAGTTGTCCTGCTTGGCTTCGAACACGGCGGCATTGGCGGTCAGGCGGCCATCGAACCACTGCGTCTTGATGCCCGCTTCCAGGTTCGAGCCCTGTACTGGCGCCAGCAGGTTCTCGTTGCGGTCCTTGAAGTTCTGCGGGTTGAAGATCTCGGTGTAGCTGGCGTACGCCGAGACGTTCGGCGTGATGTCGTAGACCAGGCCCACGTACGGGGTGACTTCATCACTCACCTTGTATGCACCGCTGGTGCCGGTGTAGGCGCCTGCGGCGTTGTAGGAGCGGCTGAGGGTTTCCCAGCGGCTCAGGCGTGCGCCGGCAATCAGCGACAGCGGATCGGCCAGGCGCAGGCGGGTGGCCAGATAGACGCCACTCTGTGTGGTCTTGGCCACGCGGCGCGCGCCGGTACGGCGGTAGGTGACCTCGGAGATGTCGCCGTTCCAGCTGTACACGTTGGGAATGTAGTAGCAGCGTTCGCCGCCGCAGCGTGCCCAATCGTTCGGGAAGTTCAGCGCCAGGGTGTTGGTGGTGCCTTCCAGGTCCGACCACTGTGCGCCGAGGGTCACATCGTGGTCGCGGCCGAACAGATCGAAGCTGCCGGTCAGGTAGGCATCGACGTTGCGCCGGGTGTCTTTCGAATCACCGGCGGCCGCGCGCAGGAAGATGCCCGAGCCGGTCACCGGGTCCGGGTTGCCGGTGCCGTACAGGCGCACATTCTGAACGTTGCCGCGGGTGTAGGCGGTGTTGATCTTCAACAGCCAGTTGTCGCCGAAGCGCTGTTCAAGGTTGGCGAAGGCAGTGTTGCTCTCGCGCTTCCAGTAGCTCCACTTCGGCGACAGGTTGGTCGAGCGCGGCAGGTGCGCGAAATTGCCCTGGTTGTCGAAGAACGGCACGGTGCCCCAGGTCGAGCCGGTCGGATTGTTGTCCTGGCTCTGGTAACCGAGGGTGATCGTGGTGCTGTCGGTGACGTCGCCTTCCAGCACCGCCATGCCGGCCATCTTGTTCTCGTCGTAGCGGTCGTAATACAGGCCACGATCGGTATAGGCGGCGACCACGCGGCTGCGGAAACGGCCGTCATCGGTCAGCGGCGCGGTCACGTCCGCCTCCATGCGCCGATAGTCCCAGCTGCCGGCGCTGACCGCGAACGAGGCATCGAACTCCTTGCCCGGCCGCTTGCGCAGCAGATTCACCGTGGCCGACGGCACGCCGGCGCCGCTGAGCAGGCCGTTGGCACCGCGGATCACTTCGATGCGGTCGTAGAAGGCGGTGTCGTATTCCTGGTTGGTGGAACCGCTGTAGGTCGGGATGCCATCGACCTGGAAGTCGGTGATGGCGAAGCCGCGTGCGTAGTACAGCGGGCGCTGGGTGTCATAGAAGGACACGCTGACGCCGGTGACGTTGCGCATCACGTCGTTGATGCTGAACAGCGATTCGTCCTGCAGGCGCTTCAGGCTGATCGCAGTGGCCGACTGCGGGGTTTCCTGCAGCGTGATCGGCAGGCGGGTGGTGCTGGATGGCGGAGCGGACTGCTCGGCACGGACGCTGACCCGGTCCAGGGTCTTGGCGTCGGATGCATCGGCGGCGGCCTCGGCGAACGCCGGAGACGCGACCAGCGCGAGCGAAGAGAGCAGGGCAGCCGGCAGCAGCGCACGGCGGGGCAGGCGGTTACGGAACGTCAGGGACATGGTGGGTTCGAAGCTCGGAGACGGGAAGGGGGCGGCAACAGTCGTCCAGCACCCGGGGCGGCGGCTTCGGGCACATCAGGTCCATCTGGGAGGGGCGCGGTCACTGCGCAGGGCGCAAATGTAAATAATTCTTAACAACATTACAATTCGCGTCATTGTGCATAGGATTCCCGGCGCCGGGCATCGCTTTCTGCAGCAGGGAGCGGCCCAAACGCGAACGGCCACCCGAAGGTGGCCGTCCGTGTCTGCTGCAGGGAATCTGCCAGGCTTACAGCGCCTGCAGTTCCTCGTTGGCGTTGCGCTTTTCCTTGGCTGGTGCCGGAACCGCTGCCGGCACCACCGCAGGAGCGGGCGATGCCGCGTCCGCATCCACCGGCACCTCCAGGTACGGCAGGCGCAGGGTCTGGCTGGTCAGCGTGCGGATCTCGTTGACCAGCGCGGCGTTGTCGTTGAGCTTGCGCCCGTACGACGGCACGATCTCGCGCAGGCGGGTTTCCCAGCCGGCCTTCATCTGGTCCGGGAAGGCCTTGGCCATCAGGTCCAGCATGATCGGCGGCGAGGTCGATGCACCCGGCGAGGCACCGAGCAGGGCGGCGATGGTGTGGTCCTTGTCGGTCACGATCTCGGTACCGAACTGCAGCACCGGGCCCTTCAGCGGATCACGCTTGATGATCTGCACGCGCTGGCCGGCGGTGACCAGCTTCCAGTCGCCCGGCTTGGCATTGGGGAAGTACTTGACCAGTTCGGCCTGGCGATCGGCATCGTTCAGGCGTGCCTGGGCCATCAGGTACTGCACCAGGTCCAGGTTGTCCTTGCCCACTTCCAGCATCGGGCCAACGTTGTTGTGGGTGACCGAGGAGTACAGGTCCCACCACGAGCCGTGCTTGAGGAACTTGGTGCTGTACAGCGCGAACGGCCCGAACAGGACCACCGGCTTGCCGTCCAGCTTGCGCGCATCCAGGTGCGGCACCGACATCGGCGGCGAACCGGTTTCGGCCATGCCGTAGGCCTTCACACCGTGGCGCGAGGTCACGTCCTGGCCCTGGAAGGCGAGGAACTGGCCACCGACCGGGAAGCCGGCGTAGTCCTTCGATTCCGGAATGCCGGACATCTGCAGCAGCTTCAGCGCGGCGCCACCGGCACCGATGAACACGAAGCGGGCGTGGGTGGTGGACTCGGTTCCGGCCTTGAGGTCCTTCACGGTCACGTTCCAGCTCTTGTCAGCGTTCTGCCGCAGCGCGCTCACTTCGTGGTTCAGGTGCAGGCTGAAGTTCGGGCTGCGCTGCAGGCCGGTGGTCAGCTGGCGGGTGATCACACCGAAGTTGACGTCGGTGCCCAGCGGCATCCAGGTCGCGGCGACCTTCTGCTTCGGGTCACGGCCTTCCATCAGCAGCGGTGCCCACTGCTTGATCTGTGCCGGATCCTCGGAGTACTGCATGCCGTAGAACAGCGGATTCTTCACCAGGGCCTGCTGGCGCTTGTGCAGGTAGGCGATGTTGTCATCGCCCCAGACGAAGCTCATGTGCGGGGTCGGGTTGATGAAGTCGCTGGGCTGGCTCAGCCGGCCTTCCTTCACCTGGTGCGACCAGAACTGGCGCGAGACCTCGAACGATTCGGCGATGCCGACCGCGCGCTTGGTCTCGATGCTGCCGTCGGGCAGTTCGGGGGTGTAGTTCAGTTCGGCGAAGGCCGAGTGGCCCGTGCCGGCGTTGTTCCAGCCGTCGGAGCTTTCACCGGCGACGCCGTCGAGGCGTTCGTAGACCTGGATGTTCCAGTCCGGCTGCAGTTCCTGCAGGTAGGTGGCCAGGGTGATGCTCATGATGCCGGCGCCGACCAGCACAACGTCGACGGGCTTGTCGTTGCTGGCGGCGGGCACCGAGCGCTGGGTCAGCGGCCAGTACAGGAACAGCGCGGCGGCCAGCAACAGCAGCACGAGCAGGGCGAGCAGGGCCTTGCCAAATTTCTTCATGGGGGCGGGATCGTTGGCGGAGGGGAAGGGGTCAGGATGCGCGTGGGGCAGGGAAAGGGCGTGAAGAAACAACGCCTTGCGCCATCCATCCGCGATTCTAACCGGATCCGGTCCGTTTTTGATGCAACGCAGCATCCGACGTTTCGCGGCCCCGTCACGTGAGCGGCGGGCCCAAGCTTGGCGATCGTAGCCCCAGTAGCGCCAGGCCATGCCTGGCGACGCCTTCAATCAGACCAGCTCCAGAATCTCGTCACCGGCCTCATCGATCTCCCCGGTCGGGCGCCAGCCCAGGCGCCGGTAGAAGCCATGCGAGCGCGAACGCGGGTCGGCCGAGCAGGCCAGGAACAGCCGGGTATGGCCGGCATCGCGGGTCAGGCTCACTACCTCCTGCAGCAGCTGGCGGCCGATGCCACGGCCTTCGTAGTCCGGCAGCAGGGCCAGCACCAGCACCTCGCCACTGTCGCGGTCGGCGAAGCAGTAACCGGCCATGCGCTCCCCTTCCCAGGCGACGCGGCCGATCGAATCGCCCTGGGCGATGCCGGCCGCCCAGCTTTCCGGCGTGATGCCCAGCTCCGCCAACTGCGCGGCACTGAAGGCGTTCTCGCGGGTGCGCCCGCGCAGGTCGATGCAGGCGGCGGCATCTTCGGGGCGCGCATCGCGGACGAATACAGGCATGCAGGGCATCCTTGCAGTGATCGGCCGACCAGTATCCGCATCACGCATGGACCCGGTGTGGAGACTTCGTGGAGATTGGATGGAGCAAAAAGGGGACGGAGGGGATTAAGTCGTCTTTGCCCAGAATGTCGTATGGGCCTTAAACGACTTAATCCCCTCCGTCCCCTTTTTTTGCAGGGCTGCCTCAGCGCTTGCGCCGCACCAGCGCTGAGGAGGCGTCCAGCACGGCGCGGGTCAGCAGGGCCATGGTCTGGACGTCACCCTTCCAGTGCTGCCAGTACAGCGGCACGTCTTCCCACGCGCGCTGGCGTACGTAGACCAGGCGGCCGGCGTCCAGGTGCCGTTTGACCAGCGGCAATGGGTTCATGGTCCAGCCCATGCCGCCCAGATTGGCCTGCACGAAGGCACGTGTGGACGGAATCCACCAGGTCGGTGCGGTGCTGGGCAGGTCGTCGCCGACCATGCGCCGGGCAAAGCGCGACTGCATTTCGTCCTTGCGGTTGAACACCAGCACCGGCGCCTGCGCCAGCGCCTGCGCGGTCACGCCCTTGGCAAAATGGCGTTCGCGGAATTCGGGGGTACAGGTGGCGGCGTAACGGATGCTGCCCAGCGCGTGGATCTGGCAGCCCTGCACCGGCTCGTCCAGCGTGGTCACCGCACCCAGCACCGTGCCCTGGCGCAGCAGTTCGACGGTGTGGTCCTGGTCCTCCACGCGCAGGTCCAGGGTGGTGCCGGTGCTCTGTGCGAACTGCGAGGCGGCCTGCGGGAACCAGGTTTCCAGGCTGTCGTGGTTCACCGCCACCGGGATGCTGGCCTGCGGCAGGTCTTCGTCAGCCAGGCCCATCCGGTGCAGGGCGTCGTGCTCGAGCAGGGCGGTCTGCTCGGCCAGCTGCACCAGCACCTGGCCCTCGGCGGTGGCGGTGGCCGGGGTGCCGCGCTTGACCAGCAGGCGACCGACCCGATCCTCCAGTGCCTTGACCCGCTGCGAGATGGCCGAGGGCGTGACATTCAGCGACTGCGCGGCGCGGTCGAAGCTGCCTTCGCGGATCACTGCGGCCAGGGCGCGCAGCTGGGCATGGTCGATACGCATCGAATTAAGTTCCGCTAATGTTGGTTTAGGAAGTTTAGCTCGTCTTTTTCATGTTGCGGCGCGACAATGGCGCCCGTTCCGGTGCTGTCCGCCTTCGCGAGGCACCGTCCCCCCAAGCAAGTAAAGGCAGTGAATCCCATGTTCTCGGTCATCTCCGCCAGCACCGGCCTCGGTGCCTGGTTCTCTGGTGCAGCTACCGGCATCGGCCTGTTCGCCGTGGTCGGGGCCCAGAGCGCCTTCATTCTGCGCCAGGGCATCCTGCGCAAGCACATCGTGCCGGTGGTTGCCACCTGTGCGGCCATCGATGCGATCTTCATCTTTGCCAGCGTGGCTGGCCTGCGCACGCTCACTTCGGCGCTGCCGTGGCTGACCACCGCCGTGCTGTGGACCGGTGTCGCGTTCCTGGCCTGGTACGCCATGAAGTCGGCACGCCGTGCGATTGCCGGTGGCGGCGGCATGGGCGAGGCTGACAGCGACGACGGCAGCCGCCGCGCGGTGCTCATGGCCGCGGTCGGCTTCTCGCTGATCAACCCGCACTTCTGGCTGGACATGATGGTGATCGGCTCGATCGCCGAGAACTTCGGCAACGCCCGCATGGCCTTCGCCGCCGGTGTGGTGACTGCCAGCTGCCTGTGGCTGACCGCGCAGGGCCTGGGCGCGCGCCTGCTGGCGCCGCTGTTCACCAAGCCCAGTACCTGGCGCGTGCTCGACGGCACCATCGCCGTGATCCTCAGCATCCTGGCCCTTACGTTGGCGGTGCGCGGGGTCCACTGACCCGGCGCACGCCCCCCGAACCCACGTCCTGACTCTCTCTCCAAGGTAGTGGTAACGACGGCACCGGCAACGGTGCCGTCGTTTTTTCTGCCGATGTGGCGCGGCAAACGGTCACGTGCCTAGAATCGTGCATCCGGACAGGGTGTCCGGTTTTCCATGGGGGAAGGATGCGCAGGATTGTGCTGGCTGTACTGTTGAGCTCGGTTGTGGGTGGGGCATCGGCCGCAACGCTGGACCTGGATCGCTATCTGCGGCAGGAGTCGTTTACCGACATCAAGATTTCACCAGGGGGCGAGTACATCGCCGCGACGGTTCCGCTGGAGGCGGGAACCGCATTGGCGATCTACCGCATTGCCGACATGAAGATGGTCGGCAGCTTCCGCCCGCCCCGCAACGATCACGCCCACACCTTCGACTGGGTCAGCAACGAGCGGCTGCTGGTGGGCATGGCACAGAAGTTCGGCGTGCTGGACCGGCCGACGCCGACCGGCGAACTGTTCGGTATCAATGCCAACGGCAAGGGCGGCGAGCTGCTGGTGGGGTACCGGGTTGCCGACCAGAGCCTGGGCACCAACATCAAGGTCAAGCCGGCAGGCCTGGTGGCCGCCTACCTCAGTGATGAGCTCAAGGACGATGACCGCAACGCGCTGGTGACGGTGATCCCGCTGGTCGGCAGTTCGCATGCGCAGGTCGAGCGCATGGACGTGATCACCGGTCGCCGCAACGCCGTGGCGCGCGCTCCCATTCCCGATGCGGACTTCACGACCGATGAGCAGGGCGAGGTGCGTTTCGCACGCGCTGTCGTTACCGATGGCACGCAGAAGCTCTACTACCGCACGGGCAGCAACAGCGACTGGGTCCTGCTCAATGATGAATCCCTGAGCAAGCGCATCGAGGCGCCGCTCGGCTTCTCGGCCGATGGTCGCCTGGCGTACCTGCAGGTCGAGCAGGCAGATGGACCTGATGCCATTGTCAGCTGGGACCCCCAGAGCAATGAACGACGCACCGTGCTGCGCGATGGGAGTACCGACCCGGCGCGCATCATCCGGCGCCCCGGCAGCCGCGTGCCGGTCGGGGCCCTGTTCCTTGGCAGTGCGCCGCGAACGGCATTCTTCGATGACGCCTCGGACGACGCTCGCCTGTACCGCAGCCTCGAAGCCGGCCTGGGCGGAGCGGTCTACATCACCTCCAGCACGCGCGATGGCAAGACGGTGCTGGTGGAAACCTGGTCAGGCAGCAATCCGGGCGATTTCTATCTCTATGACACGGTTGGCAAGAGTGCACGGCACCTGATCAGCCGCAGCGACTGGATCGACCCCGCGCTGGCGGCGGAGGTGCGTCCGATCAGCCTGACGGCGCGTGATGGGCGTCCGCTGCATGGCTTCCTAACCGTTCCGCATGGCCGCGAGGCCCGTGCGCTGCCGATGGTGGTGGTGCCGCACGGAGGTCCGATCGGTGTCGCCGACCAGGGCACCTATGACACCGAGACACAGATGCTGGCGGCGGCGGGTTACGCGGTACTGCAGGTGAATTTCCGCGGCTCTTCCGGCTATGGCCGGGCCCACATGCAGGCCGCGCGAAAGCAATGGGGGCTGTCGATGCAGGATGACGTCACCGATGCTACGCGCTGGGCGATCGAACAGGGCGTGGCCGACAAGAACCGCATCTGCATCTATGGGGCCAGTTACGGTGCCTATGCGGCGATGATGGGGGCGGTGCGCGAACCGGACCTGTACCAGTGCGCGGCCGGCTACGTCGGCATCTACGACCTGCCGTTGATGTACGCCCGCGGAGACATCCAGAGCGATGAGTCAGGCCTGGCCTACCTGCGGAACTGGCTGGGATCGCCCAAGGATCTGGCAGAGCGTTCCCCGGTGAATCTGGCCGCGCAGGTGCGGGTGCCGGTATTCCTGGCCGCGGGTGGCCAGGATCAACGTGCGCCGATCGTGCACAGCGAACGCATGGAAGCTGCGTTGAAGAAGGCCGGCACGCCGGTGGAAACCCTGTACGTCAAGAATGAAGGGCATGGTTTCTATTCCCCTGCCAACCAACGTGCGTACTACAGCAGGTTGCTGGCCTTCCTCTCGCGCAGCCTGGGGGGCCAGGTGGCCGGGCAGGCCGCACCTGCGGAGAAGAGCAGCGCGCCCTGAACAAGCCGGGGGCGGCGGATGATCGATCCGCCGCCCCCGGAGTTCGCCTGCATCGGGCTTACTTGACCCCGTGCATCATCTTCTTCAGCAGCGGCGCGGCGATGAAAGCGGCCAGCGCACAGCCCAGGCCGATCCACATCAGCAGCCAGAACAGGTGCGCATAGGCACCGGCCGCGGCCACCATGTCCAGCGATTCGCCTTCCGGTACCTCGATCGCGGCCAGCTTGCCGAACAGCGCGGCCAGCGTTTCCGAGAACGCGGTGGCCAGGAACCAGGTGCCCATCATCAGGCTCATCACCCGCGGCACGGCCAGCTGGGTCACCGCCGACAGGCCGACCGGCGACAGGCACATCTCACCGCTGGCCAGCAGGAAGTAGGCCAGCACCAGCCACCACACGCTGGCCATCTCGCCAGTGGCGCCAACCTGTTGCGCGGCCAGCGCCAGCGGCACGAACGAGAGCGCGCCGATCACCAGGCCCCAGGCCGATTTGACCGGCTTGCCCGGTTCCCAGCCGCGGCGGTCCATCCACGTCCACAGTGCGGCGAAGGCCGGCGCCAGCAGCACCAGGAACAGGCCGCCGAGGTAGGTCAGCGAGCCGGCGGTCTGCGGAATCACCAGGCAGTCGCGCACCAGCAGCACCAGCATCAGCACGACGATGGCGGCGAAGAACGTTCGCGGCGCAGATGAGCCCGGACGGCGCTCGGACAGCCGCGCGCTGACCACGAAGCCCAGCGGCGCCAGCAGCAGCGAGATGATCGACCAGGGCAGCGGGGTACCGCCGGTGATCACCAGCGAGGGCACGATGTCCTTGGTCAGCAGGCGGTCGGTGAAGGTCACCCAGGAGCCATACGACTGCTCGTACATCGTGAAGAACACCAGTGCCATGAAGATCAGCACCATCAGCGCGACCATCTGCTGGCGCTGCACCGGCGTGCACTTGCTGCCGGTGAACCAGGCGAACCAGACCAGCACGCCGCCCAGCACCACCAGCATCAGCATCAGCGCCAGGCTGATTTCACCGCCCAGCGCGAACGCGCCGTTGCCGGCCGCCCACATCAGCCACGCCACCGGCAGCACACCGAGCACCGCGCACAGATAGATGAGCCATTCGCGCGGCAGGCCCAGCACCTTCTGCTTCAGCGCGGCCGGCTGTGGCGGCTCGGCGTGGCCCTGCAGGTACTTCTGGCCCCACAGGAACATCGCCAGGCCGGCCAGCATGCCGATGCCGGCCGCACCGAAACCGTACTTCCAGCCATAGGCCTCGCCGAGGAAGCCGCACACCAGCGAAGAGAACAGCGCGCCGAGGTTGATGCCGGCGTAGAACAGCGAGAAGCCCGAATCGCGGCGCGGGTCGTCCTTGGCGTACAGCTTGCCGACGATGGTGGAGATGTTCGGCTTGAGGAAGCCGACGCCCATGATGATCAGCGCCAGCGACAGGTAGGTCACCGCCAGTGCCGAGGTGTCGCGCACCACTTCGCCGTTCACCCGATACGCGGCGTGGCCTTCGAAGGCCATGCCGAGGTGGCCGAGCACCAGCAGGATGCCGCCGAACAGCACCGCCCGGCGCATGCCCAGCCAGCGGTCGGCCAGCATGCCGCCGAACACCGGGATGCAGTACACCAGGCCGCCATAGGCACCGAGCAGGTCCAGGCCGGCCTTGTCGCCGAACAGGTGGTACTTGGTCAGGTACAGCAGCAGCAGCGCCTTCATGCCATAGAAGGAGAAGCGCTCCCACATTTCGGTGAAGAAGCAGACGTAGACGCCCTTGGGATGGCCCAGGAAATCGTCGGAAGCGATAGCGGTGGAATTCATCGCGGAATTATAGGCCTGTGGCCCGATCCGCTTTCAGTAGATCCACGCCATGCGTGGATTGCCGGACTGGCCTGGGCGATCACAGGTACCGCAACCACGCCAGATCGCGCCGTCGCGCCTTGAACCGCGCGAACGCCCGCGTCGGCGGGTACAGCACCACCGCCAGCGCACAGGCCACCAGCAGCAGGCCGGCCACAGAATCCAGTGCGTACAGATCACCGTGTGTCGGCCCCCAGATCGCCAGCGCGGCCAGGTACAGCCCCTTCAGCACATACAGGTGCAGCAGGTAGAAGAACATCGGCGCGGCGCCGACATCGGCCAGCGGGCGCAGCGCACGCGCCAGTGGCGGCCATTCGTACAGGCGCAGCAGCAACAATCCCACGCCCAGCGTCAACAGCAGGAACTGCAGCGACGGCGGGTACTTGGTGATGTTGAACACGCTCATCCAGGTGCGCAGCGTGCTGGTCTGGTATTGCCACGGTGCATCCCCGTACTGGTTGGCGAACCGCAGCAGGGCGAACAGGGCCAGCGCGCCGACGCCTGCGCACAGCAGCCAGCGCTGGCGTTGCGCGGGGTCGCGGTCGCGGGCGAACCACGGCCCCATCAGGTAGCCCAGCGCGATTACCCCGATCCACGGCAGCACCGGGTAGGAAGTGCGCAGGCGCAGCGCGCCGGTCTCGATCCAGTCGCGCTGGTGCAGCACTTTCCACAGCATCGCCAGCAGACCGTGGCCTTCCACTCGCACGCCGTCCAACAGGTTGTGCCCGGCCACCACCGCGACTGCCAGCACCAGCAGGGCCAGGCGCGGCAGCCACAGAAGGCCGGCCAGCGCGATCATGCTCAGCCCGATGGCCCAGATCACCTGCAGGTACAGCGTTTCCGGCGGCAGCTGGAAGGTCCAGGCGAAGTTCACCAGGGTCAGTTCCAGCACGACCAGGAACAGCCCGCGCTTGAGCAGGAAGGCGGCCGTGGCCCGGCGCGGATCCGCCTGGCGCTGGCCGTACAGCCAGGCCGACAGACCAGTGAGCAGCACGAATACCGGGGCGCACAGATGCGCCAGCAGACGGCAGGCGAACAGGCCGGGAGAGACCGTGGACGCATCCATCGGGTCGCTGACCTGATATTGCAGGAAGAAGGTCTCGCGGACGTGGTCGAGCAGCATCAGCAGCATCACGGTGCCGCGCAGCTGGTCGATGGAGATCAGGCGGGGGGAGGCTGCAGCCACGCAAAGCCCAAGGGTGGCGTGACAGGATATAACATAACGTTATTGCCTGCAGCTCCTCAGGGCTTACAGACCTCTGCGGTCCATCCTTTGCGTTCGTCATAGCGGACAGGGATCACGCGGGTAGATCCGTCGGGTAAGGTCTTCAGGCAGAACTTCGCGTAGTAGCCTCTGATCAGGCCACTGGTGGGAGCGTTGAGGTAGACCTCATACAGCGCTCCAGGAACCAGCGGCTGCGGAGCGGCGGGCGACGTAGCCGAGACAGGAAGCTCCCCGTACACAATGCATTGCCCCGGCCTGAGAAGTACTGCTGGGCTCGGGTGATAGCTGAACGACCAGGCCTCATCGTTGACGTTGCGATGCACTGTCAGCGCCTGCAGCGGACGAGGCGAGCGGAGCGATTCGAATGTCCTGGTCGGCAGGCCGAAGCACGGCTTCCCATCCCTGTCCTCGACAACGGCGGTGCCGAATCCGCTGAAGGCGCTGGCGTCACTGATCCCCACCAGCGCACACAGCGCTGCGGCTTTGGCAATGGCGGGCGCCCGCTTCATCCGGGTCAATGGGAGTGCTGTCATTGAGTCGCTTCCTCGCTGGTGACTGCGCACGGTGGGGGATACTGCGTGTCCACTCAAGCCAGTGCCGAGCTGGAAATCCGCTCAGACGCAGCGCAGGGCACGGGGGCTGGGAGTTGCTGGGCGAAAGGCCCAATCCTGTGCGGCTTGTTCGCTGTGCCGATCATGGTCAAACACGACGCATCTGAAGGGGCGAAGGGGTCAGGTGCGGGGCGGAGCTGGAAAAGGCCCGTCGGCCGGGACCAACCGCACTGGACTTGCCGCCCCCTGAACGCTAGCGTGGCAGGGATTTTTTGCCAGCAGGGGCTTCCATGAACCACGACGCTGCGCCCAAGCAGCTCACCTTCCGCGCAGTGGCCCTGGCCATCGTGCTGGCGGTGGTGCTGTCGGCCGCAAACGCCTACCTCGGTCTGTTCGCAGGCCTGACCATCGCCACCGCCATTCCCGCCGCGGTGATTTCCATGGGCGTGCTGCGCCTGCTGGGCGGTGGCTCCATCCTTGAAAACAACATCGTGCAGACCGGTGCCTCGGCCGGTTCGTCGATCGCCGCCGGTGTGATCTTCACCATCCCGGCGCTGGTGATCATGGGCTACTGGCCGGACTTCAAGTACTGGTGGGTGCTGGGCATCGCCGGCCTCGGTGGCCTGCTGGGCGTGCTGTTCTCGGTGCCGCTGCGCCGTTCGATGATCGTTGAAGACCCGCTTCCGTTCCCGGAAGGCAAGGCCGCGGCCGAAGTGCTCAAGGCCGGTGAGAACCCGGGCCCGGGCCTGAAGATCCTCGGCCTGTCGGCAGTCATCGGTGCCTTCGTCAAGCTGGCCGCGGAAAGCGGCATGCGCCTGATTCCCGATGCCTGGGCCACCTCGGCCTATGTCGGCAGTTCCAAGGTCACCGCCTTCATCGGTACCAACCTGTCGCCGGCACTGCTGGGCGTGGGCTACATCGTCGGCCTCAACGTCGGCATCGTGGTCGTGTCCGGCTCGATCCTGACCTGGCACATCGCCATCCCGATCTACCAAGCGTTCTTCATGAACACCGATCCGGCACTGGCCGCGTCGGTCGCCACGGCATCCTCCACCGAAGCGGCGTTCGCCATCTGGGGCGCGAAGATGCGTTACCTGGGTGTCGGCGCAATGCTGATCGGCGGCATCTGGACCCTGATCTCGCTGCGCAAGTCGCTGCTCAATGGCGTCAAGAGCGGCTTTGCCGCCGCCCGCAAGAGCGGTGGCCCGGTGCTGGCGCACACCGAGCGCGACCTGCCGATGAAGTGGATGCTGGTGGCCCTGGTGGTCTTCGTGCTGCCGCTGCTGGCCCTGTACCAGGCCATCGTCGGCCAGTGGCACGTGTCGATCCCGATGACCATCATCATGATCGTTGCCGGCTTCCTGTTCGTGTCGGTCTCGGCCTACCTGGCCGGCTTGATCGGTTCGTCCAACAACCCGGTGTCGGGCATCACCATCTCCACCATCCTGTTCGCCTCGGCCGTGCTGGTGGTGCTGCTGGGCGCCGATGGCCTCAAGCCGGTCGGTGCCGGCGGTGCGCCGCTGGGCGCGGTGGCGGCGATCATGATCGGCGCGGTGGTGTGCTGCGCCGCAGCGGTCGGTGGTGACAACCTGCAGGACCTCAAGGCCGGCTATATCGTAGGTGCCACCCCGTGGAAGCAGCAGCTGATGCTGGGCATCGGTGCCTTCTCGTGCGCGCTGATCATGGCCCCGGTGCTGAACCTGCTGGCCACCGCCTACGGCATCGGCGTGAAGTCCGAGCTGCACCCGAACGCGCTGGCTGCGCCGCAGGCAAACCTGATGGCCTCGGTGGCCAAGGGCCTGTTCGGTGGCGAACTGCCGTGGACCTTCATCGGCATCGGTGCCGTGGTCGGTGCCGCCATCATTGCCTTCGACAGCTGGCTGAAGTCGCGCAACGCACGCTTCCGCGTGCCGGTGCTGGCCGCCGCCATCGGCATCTACCTGCCGCTGGAGCTGATGGTGCCGATCTTCCTCGGCGGCCTGATCGCCCACCTGGTCGAGCGCTTCCACAAGGTGCGAGCCGATGACGAAGAAGGCCGCGACCGCGTGCACAAGCCGGGTGTGCTGTTCGCTGCGGGCCTGATCACCGGTGAGGCACTGATGGGCATCGCCATCGCGATTCCGATCGTGGTCAGCAGCCGCGCCGACGTGCTGGCCGTGCCGTTCCACCTGCCGGGCGCGCAGTGGATCGGCCTGGCCGTGCTGTTCCTGGTGGGCTGGCTGATCTACCGCACCGGCAAGTACACCAAGGCGTAAGGGATGGGTAGTGCCGGCCGCTGGCCGGCAATCCCGGAATCCCGTGATACCCCTGGTTGCCGGCCAGCGGTCGGCACTACCGCAAACCGCGCTACGGCGCGGTTTGCTTTTTCTGGCGGCGGGGCCAACCCCGCGGGCAGCCATGACCGATGGCCTTGGCAGCCCCGGCCGCACGGGCCTACCATCGGTTTTTTGCCGTCCTGCGGAGACCCCGATGAAACTGCGTCATGCCCTGCTGCCACTGAGCCTGCTGGCTGCCCTGCCCAGCGTTGCCGCTGCCCGTGGCCTGGAAGTCCGCGACATGGTGGCCATGGACCGCGTCTCCGCGCCGGTACTGACCACGGACGGTGGCACTGTGGTGTTCGCCAAGCGCAGCGTGGACGCCAACCTGAAGGCCTCCACCGCGCTGTTCGCGCGCAACCTGCGCACGCGTGACGCCGCTCCGCCGAAGCAGATCACCCCGGCTGGCTGGAGCGTCAATTCCGCGTCGCTGTCGGCCGATGGCCAGACCGTCTACTTCCTCAGCGCCAAGAACGGCAGCCAGCAGCTGTACGCGCAGCCGATCAACGGCGGCACCCCGCGCCAGCTGACCGACTTCCCGGTGGACGTTGACAGCTACCACGTGTCACCGCAGGACGACCGCGTGCTGTTCAGTGCCGGCGTGTTCCAGGCCTGTGCCTCGGATCTGGCATGCACCGAGAAGAAGCTGAAGGAAAAGAAGGACGCCAAGGCCAGCGGCCAGGTGTGGGATTCGCTGTTCGTGCGCCACTGGGATACCTGGAACGACGGCCGCCGCAACACCCTGTTCGTGGCACCGCTGCCGGCAGGCAAGGCCGGGGCGGTCAAGGGCGCCTCGGCGCTGAGCGCGACCATCGACGGCGATGCACCGTCCAAGCCGTTCGGTGGCAATGACGATTTCGCGTGGTCGCCGGATGGCGCCAGCGTGGTGGCCAGCATCCGCGTGGCCGGCAAGCAGGAGCCGTGGTCGACCAACTTCGACCTGTACCGCTTCGACGCTGCGGGCAAGCAGGCGCCGGTCAACCTGACCGCCTCCAATCCGGCCTGGGATGCCGGCCCGGTGTTCAGTGCCGACGGCAAGACCCTGTTCTACCGTGCGATGAAGCGCCCGGGCTTCGAGGCCGACCGTTTCGGCCTGATGGCGATGGACCTGGCCAGCGGCAAGAGCCGTGAGATCGCGCCGCAATGGGATCGTTCGGCGGGCGGCATCACCCTGTCCGCGGATGGCAGCAGCATCTACACCACTGCCGATGACCTCGGCGAGCACCCGCTGTTCCAGATCGACGTGGCCAGCGGCAAGGCCACCAAGCTGATCGGCGACGGCAGCGTGACCTCGGTGGACGTGGCCGGCACCAGCGTGGCGATCACCCGCAACAGCCTGAAGAGCAACGACCAGGTGCTGGTCGGCCTGCTGCCGGCCGCCGGCGAAGCCATCGGCGAGCTGCGCGCGCTGACCCCGGCCGCTGGCGACGTGCTCAAGGACGTCAGCTTCGGTGACTACGAACAGTTCGAGTTCAAGGGCTGGAACAACGACACCGTGCACGGCTATGTGGTCAAGCCGCACAACTACCAGGAAGGCAAGTCGTACCCGGTCGCGTTCCTGATCCACGGCGGCCCGCAGGGCAGCTTCGGCAATGGCTGGAGCTACCGCTGGAATCCGCAGACCTATGCGGGCCAGGGCTACGCCGTGGTGATGATCGACTTCCACGGCTCCACCGGCTATGGCCAGGCCTTCACCGATGCGATCAGCCAGCACTGGGGCGACCGCCCGCTGGAAGACCTGCAGAAGGGATGGGATGCGGCGCTGAAGAAGTATTCCTTCCTCAACGGTGACAAGGCCTGTGCGCTGGGCGCCAGCTACGGCGGCTTCATGGTCAACTGGATCGCCGGCAACTGGAACGGCCCGTTCAAGTGCCTGGTCAACCATGACGGTGTGTTCGACCAGCGCATGATGGGCTACGCCACCGAAGAACTGTGGTTCACCGAGTGGGAGCAGGGCGGTACGCCGTACCAGAAGGCGGCGAACTACGAGAAGTTCAACCCGGTCAACCACGTGGCGGACTGGAAGAAGCCGATCCTGGTCATCCACGGCCAGCAGGACTTCCGTATTCCGGTCGAGCAGGGCCTGGCCGCGTTCACTGCTGCCCAGCGCCAGGGCATCGAATCGAAGTTCCTGTACTTCCCGGATGAAAACCACTGGGTGCTGAAGCCGAACAACAGCATCCTGTGGCATGACACCGTCAATGCCTGGCTGAAGCAGCACATCGGCAACTGATGACGGCAGCGCCGCCCTTCGGGGCGGCGCTTTTGTTTCGCCATCTGCTGTACCGGTGGGTGCCGACCGTTGGTCGGCACACCTTCCTGATCTGCCGCCAACAGCAGCCGGCCAGCGGCCGGCTCTACCCAGAGCGCCTGCATGCCCTCGACCGCCCTGATCCAGAACGACATCGTCGTCTTCGGTTTGATCGCCGCCACCCTGGGCGCCGTGTTCTGGACCGCCTCGCGCGAGCAGGGCCTGTGGAAACGCTTCTACACCTTCGTGCCGGCACTGCTGCTGTGCTACCTGATTCCCGGCATCTACAACACCGTCGGCCTGATCGACGGCCAGAACACCAAGCTCTACAACCCGATCGCACGCGACATCCTGCTGCCGGCAGCGCTGATCCTGCTGACCCTGGCGGTGGACATCAAGGGCATCCTGCGGCTCGGCCCGAAGCTGGTGCTGATGTACCTGGGTGCGTCCGCCAGCATCATGCTGGGTGCGGTGGTGGCTTTCCTGGTGATGCGCGCGCTGCATCCGGAAACGGTGGCCGGTGACACCTGGGCCGGCATGGCCGCACTGGCCGGCAGCTGGATCGGCGGCGGTGCCAACATGCTGGCGATGCGCGAGGTCTTCGACGTCAACGCCACCACGTTCGGCCAGTTCGCCGTGGTCGATGTCGGTGTCGGTTACGTGTGGATGGCCGCGCTGATCTTCCTGGCCGGGCGCGCAGCGAAGATCGACGCGCGCAGCGGTGCCGACACGTCGGCCATCGATGAGCTGAAGGAGCGCATCGCGCGTTTCCAGGCCGAGCACGAGCGCGTTCCCAGCCTCACCGACCTGATGCTGATCGTGGCAGTGGCCTTCGGCGGCGTGGGTCTGTCACACGCGATCGGTGCGCCGCTGGCAGCATGGTTCAAGGCCAATGTCAGCTGGGCCCCGCAGTTCAGCCTGGATGCGCCGTTCGTGTGGGTGGTGGTGCTGTCGACCACGCTGGGCCTGAGCCTGAGCTTCACCCGTGCACGCACGCTGGAAGGTGCGGGCGCCTCGCGGCTGGGTTCGCTGCTGCTGTACTTCCTGATTGCCTGCATCGGCATGCAGATGGATCTGCTGGCGCTGCTGGACCGCCCGTGGCTGTTCCTGCTCGGCCTGATCTGGATTGCCGTGCACATCGCGCTGCTGTGGTGCCTGGGCAAGCTGCTGAAGGTGCCGTTCTTCTACTTCGCGATCGGTTCGCAGTCGAACATCGGTGGCCCGGCTTCGGCGCCGGTGGTGGCTGCAGCGTTCCATCCGGCCCTGGCGCCGGTGGGCGTGTTGCTGGGCACGATGGGCTACGCCACCGGCACCTACCTGGCCTACATCGTCGGCATTACCCTGCGCGCGCTGGCAGGGCAGGGCTGATGGGGTAGTGCCGGCCGCTGGCCGGCAACCAGGTAATGCTGCACGGGTTCATGAGGTTGCCGGCCAACGGCCGGCACTACCGATGCGTTACGCCACCGGCAATCCGCGTTCGATCAACCACGCCTTCGCGTCTTCGGCGTCCTGCTCGAACCGCGCCGAGTGAAAAGAGGGGCGCCGCAAGGTCCGGCGCGTCGCCACGCGCCCGTGGCCAACCGCGCCCGCGGCTTTACGCCACCGGCAACCCGCGTTCGACCAGCCACGCTTTCGCGTCTTCGGCGTCCTCTTCAAACCACGCTTTCGTAGACCCCAGCCGATACGTATACCCCCAGGCATCCATGTCGGCCATCAACCGCGCACTGCCAACGCCAGGCAGCTGCCCGGCCAGCACGATCTGCAGGTAGCAGGTGGCATCTTCCTCGGCCACCGAGTCGGTGGCGTCGGTATGCACCTGCGCACGCCGCTCCGGCGGCAGCACGATCAGATGGCAGGCTTCGTGCAGCATCGAGTGCACGGGCGTGTCATCGCGCACGTACACGTTGCTGGCGATGATGCCGGCCTCGGGCTCGCCCCAGTAGCTGCCGGGAATCGGTTCACCGGCCGCGACGTGGTGCAGCTGCAGGCCATGCGCGGCGAGCAGGCACTGCGCATCAGCGAAGGCGATGTCGCCCACGCAGGTGATGTCCACGGCGGTTGTTGTATCGGTCATGCGGGTCAGGCAGCCCCGCCCGTGCAGGCACGGGCGGGGCAGAGCTTCAGGGTTTGTCCGGGCCTTCAGGGAGCGCCACGGAGATGTCCAGCACATCGTGCTGGCCATCCTTCACCAGGTCGACCTTCACTGCATCGACGTCGATGTTCACGTACTTCTTGATCACTTCCAGCAGCTCGCGCTGCAGCAGCGGCAGGTAATCGGGGCCGCCGCGGTTGCTGCGCTCCTGCGCGATGATGATCTGCAGGCGGTTCTTGGCGGTTTCGGCGGTGGTCTTCTTCGCTTTGAGGAAATCAAACAGGCCCATGCTTACCCTCCGAACAGCTTGCTGAAGAAGCCCTTCTTCTCGACGTTGGTGAAGCGCATCGGGCGTTCTTCGCCGAGGATGCGCGCGACGGCGTCGTCGTAGGCCTGGCCGGCTGCGGACTCGACATCCAGGATGACCGGCTCGCCCTTGTTGGAGGCGTTGAGCACGTCACCCGACTCGGGGATCACGCCGATCGCCTTCAGGCCGAGCACTTCCTCGACGTCGGCGATGCTGAGCATCTCGCCGCTTTCCACGCGCAGCGGGGTGTAGCGGGTCAGCAGCAGGAAGGCCGGCACGTCCTGGCCGGACTCGGCCTTGTGGGTCTTCGAGTCGAGCAGGCCGATGATGCGGTCCGAGTCGCGCACCGACGACACTTCCGGGTTCACCACCACCACCGCACGGTCGGCGAAGTACATCGCCAGGAAGGCGCCCTTCTCGATGCCGGCCGGGGAGTCGCAGATGATGTAGTCGAAGCCGTCGGCGGCCAGGTCCTTCAGGACCTTGCCCACGCCTTCCTGGGTCAGTGCGTCCTTGTCGCGGGTCTGCGAGGCGGCCAGCACGTACAGGTTCTCGAAGCGCTTGTCCTTGATCAGGGCCTGCTTGAGGGTCGCTTCGCCGTGCACGACGTTGACGAAGTCGTACACCACGCGGCGTTCGCAGCCCATGATCAGGTCGAGGTTGCGCAGGCCGACGTCGAAGTCGATCACCGCCACCTTCTTGCCGCGCCGTGCCAGGCCGCAGGCCAGGCTCGCGCTGGAAGTGGTCTTGCCGACGCCGCCCTTGCCGGAGGTGACTACGATGATTTCAGCCAAAGGACTTCTCCTGATGATTCTGTTTGGGTGCTGCGTCAGTCCAGCGCAGCGATCTTGATCTGGTCCTGTTCCAGCCACACCTGCACGGCCTTGCCGCGCAGGGAGTCCGGGACATCGTCCAGTACCTTGTAGTGGCCTGCAATGGCGACCAGTTCCGCATGGAAATCACGGCAGAAGATGCGTGCCGCGGTGTTGCCCTGTGCCCCTGCCAGCGCGCGGCCGCGCAGGGTGCCGTAGATGTGGATGCTGCCATCGGCGATGACCTCGGCGCCGGCGCCGACGGTGGCCATCACGGTCAGGTCGCAGTTTTCAGCGTACAGCTGCTGGCCCGAACGCACGTTGCCCAGCTGCATGCGGCCCGGCTGCGGTGCGGCGGCGTCGGCAACCTTGGCCACCGGCGTGGCCGGTGCCGGCTTCGGTTCGGCACGGGCTGCGCGACGCGGTTCCGGCGCGGGCGGCGGCGGCGGGGCCGGCTCGGCCTCGGCACGCTCGTACTGGGCGCGGAACTTGGCCAGCAGTGGCAGCCCGAGCTGCTGCGAGAGCAGGTCGACCGCGCTGGTGCCATAGGCCAGCGCCACCGGCAGCACGCCGGCACTGCGCAGGCCATCGACCAGCGCCTGCGCGGTGGCCACGTCCGGCACCTGGCTCAGGCCGCCGAAGTCGAGGATCACCGCGGCGCGGCCGAACAGTTTCGGCGCACGGGTGACGCGTTCGCGCATTTCCTGCACGAGGCGTTCGACATCAAGGGTACGGATGCGCAGGTTGGCGATGCCCACCTGGCCGATCTTCAGTTCACCGGCCTGTTCGTAATCGAAATTCACCGCCACGCTCAGGTCCCCGTCGGCCGCTGTGCCTGCGCCGGCAGATGCCGGGCACGTGTCCATGCCACATCCGGCAGCTTGCCGCCGTAGGTCTCCTGGACCCACGGGTAGCTGCACAGTTCCTTGGCCAGCATGCTGGCGCGCACGTCGACCTGCGGCATGGTGTTCTGACCCAGCTCGCGGAAGCCGAAGCTGCCGTGGAAGAGCAGGGCGGCATCGGCGCCATGGTCGAGGAAGACTTCGCAAGTCATCTGCGGGTAGCGCAGCTCGGCGAAGCTCTGCGCGTCGGCATAGAACGCACGGCCGACGCCACCGCCACGACGGCGGCTGGCGACCACGATGCGGTCGATGTAGAAGAACGGGGTGTCCAGCTGCTGCTTGAACCAGGCGAAATTGCTGCTGTCGTGCTGGCTGTCGCTGCCGAAGCCGATCAGGAAGCCGGCCAGGTTGCCGTCGCGCTCGGCGACGCGGAAATACTCAGCGGTTTCATAGAACAGGCGCAGGCGGGCCGCATCCAGGGGAAGGATGGCCAGGCCAGCGTTGTTGTTCAAAGCCAGGACGGAATCGAGCTCGTGCTCGCGCACGTCGCGGATGACAATCGACATTGTGACTCCGTGGGGTAACGCGGTTGGTCCGTCAAATTGGACCCTGCGCACGATTATTGCATGCCCGGGGTGGGCTGCGGCATGAACAGGGGATATGCCCGAGCATGACTTTCGGCGCTTGGGAGCGGCCGTGCACGGGCTACGATGAGGGATGCTGGCCCGACTGAACCACAATGCGATGCTGCGCTACTCCGGGTTGTTCACCTGGGGCACCGTCGGCCTTTGGCTCGCGATCTACCTGATCGATCCTGTCTCGCTGACGCTGGAGACGCTGGACGGCGAAGCCGGCTTCCGCATCATTCCTTGGGCCTCGGCCTACCTGGCTTTCGGCATCGTGTACTGGGCGCTGACCCGCTCGCTGGGCGAGGGCCGTCCGGGCTTCTTCGACCACGCGGCGCTGATCCTGCTGACCGCCTGCGCGATCGGCGTGAGCTATTTTTCCGGTACCGCGCTGGGCAGCATCCTGCTGATGGTGGTGGCCGGCCTGCTGCCATGGCTGCTGGGGCCGCGCATCGGCGTGGTCTGGCTGGTGGCCAGCAACCTGGCGGTGTTGCCGGTCTACATCCAGCCGCTGGGCTTCCCGCCGTTCATCGCCGTGCTGCAGGCGGTGGGCTACATGGGCTTCTCCAGCTTCGTGTTCGTGATCGCGCTGGTGGCCCGTCGCCAGGCCGAGGCCCGCGACGAACAGCGCCGGCTCAACTCGGAACTGCGTGCCACCCGCGCCCTGCTGGCCGAGAGCGCCCGGGTCAATGAGCGCACGCGCATCTCGCGCGAGCTGCATGACCTGCTGGGCCACCAGCTGACCGCGCTGACCCTGAACCTGGAAGTGGCCGGCCACCTGGCCGACGGCCAGGCGCTGGAGCATGTGAAGCGTTCCCACGCATTGGCCAAGCTGCTGCTGGGCAACGTGCGCGAGGTGGTCAGCCAGCTGCGCGAGACCGGTGCCATCGACCTGGCCGCAGCGCTGCGCCCGCTGACCGAGAACGTGCCCTCGCTGGACATCCAGCTGGAGATCGAGGATCCGCTGAACGTGGAGGACCCGCAACGGGCCCACGTGCTGCTGCGCTGTACCCAGGAGATCATCACCAACGCGGTGCGCCATGCCGGCGCCCGCCACCTGTGGATCAAGGTGTACCGTGAAGCCCCCGACCGGGTGGTGGTGGAGGCCCGCGACGACGGCGTCGGCGCGGATATGGTCAATGTGGGCAATGGCTTGCGCGGCATGCGCGAGCGCCTGCAACAATGTGGTGGCCAGCTGCAGGTCGAAACCCGTCCCGGTGAAGGCTTCCGGCTGCGGGCGACGGTGCCGGCAACGGTGCTGGTGGCCGCCCTTACCAAGGTTCCTGAAGGAGTGCGTTGATGATTCGCGTCTGCCTGGTCGACGACCAAACCCTGGTGCGGCAGGGAATCCGCTCCCTGCTGGCGCTCGACGACGGTATCGAGGTGGTGGCCGAGGCCGGCGATGGCCGGCAGGCGGTCGAACTGATACCGCAGGTGCGCCCCGACGTGGTGCTGATGGACATGCGCATGCCGGTGATGTCCGGGCTGGAGGCGCTGCAGGTGCTGTCGCGCCAGGAGCAGCTGCCGCCGACCATCATCCTCACCACCTTCGACGACGACCAGCTGGTGCTGGCCGGGCTCAAGGCCGGAGCCAAGGGCTACCTGCTCAAGGACGTGACCCTGGCGCAGCTGGTCGGTGCCATCCGCACCGTGGCCGACGGCGGTTCGCTGGTGCAGCCGGCCGTGACCCAGCGCCTGCTGTCCGGCCTGGAGCACATGCGCAACGAGTTCGTCAGCCTGGACCGCCCGGACCCGTTGACCGACCGCGAGACCGAGATCCTGCGCCTGATGGCCAGTGGCTTCTCCAACAAGGAGATCGCCAACTCGCTGGGTGTGGCCGAAGGCACCATCAAGAACCATGTGTCCAACATCCTGTCCAAGCTGGGCGTGCGCGACCGTACGCGCGCCGTACTGAAGGCGTTCGAACTCCAGCTGGTCTGAGGAAAACCTTTTCAGGACAATGACTTGAGGTCCAGTGATGGCCCTCGGGTGGGGTTGCCCCCTACTTCACGGGTATCGGTATGCGGTACCCTTCGAATTCTTTGTCCATACAAATACGCAGCCGGCAGGGAAACCGGTGCGCCAATCCCGATAAACAATGCCCGCGAAGCCTGCTAGGATTGGCGCTTCGCTTCAATCAACCCGGCCGTGGGATCGGCCCCGGAGACTCTCTGAATGACCCGTATTATCGAGTTCCTGATCGCCTTGGGGATCGTGGCTGGCCTGTTCGTCATCATTGGCGTATGTCTGCCGGGCGAGCGTCACATCACCGAAAGCATCGAGACCAACCGCAAGATGACGATCGTGTACGACACGGTCAGCAGCCTGCGCCGCTTCAAGGACTGGAACCCGCTGGTACTGCGCGATCCCGCCGTTGAACTGAAGCTGTCCGGCCCGGCCTCCGGCGTCGGTGCCACCCTCGACTTCACCTCCAAGGACCTGGGCACCGGTTCCTGGAAGATCACCGAAGCCGAAGAGAACAAGCGTGTTGCGATCGCCATCGATGACGCCACCAAGGGTCACGACAAGATCACCACCTTCACGCTGGAGCCGACCGGCAAGGGTGGCCGCAACGTCAAGATCACCCAGGACTACTCGGTGAAGTACGGCTTCGACCTGTTCGGCCGTTATGCCGGCCTGTATGTCAGCCGCCAGATCGGCGACGACATCAAGATGGGTCTGTCGCGTATGGCCAACATGCTGGCCAGCGTCCCGAACGTGGACTACCGCACCCCGGAAGCCCCGCTGACCGATCTGGCCATCGTCAATGTGCCGGCTGAAGACCTGCTGGTCGTCAACGCCGGTAACGTGGACCGCGGTCAGGACACGATCACCAAGTCCATCAAGGACAACCAGGAGTGGATCAAGCGCGTGATGGAGGCCAACGGCCTTGAAGCCGCCGGTCCGTTCCGCATCATCACCACCGATTTCGGTCAGGAGAAGTACGCCTTCGACATCGCCCAGCCGGTGAAGAAGAAGGGTGCTGAAGGTGCCACTGCTGAAGAGCTGACCGTCAAGATCGACGGCGGCGCTCCAGTCAAGTACGTGCACGTGGCCCCGCACCGTTCGGCGCATGCCGCCTACACCGGCCACATGGCGGGTCTGGACGTGGCCCGCAACGGCCTGCGTGCCTGGGCTGTGACCAACGGTTCGGAAGTGGTCGATCGCCCGTACGAAACCTGGAAGGACGGTCTGGACAAGTCGTTCACCCCGGAAGCGACCTACGACATCTACTGGGCCGTCAAGTAAGCCTCGGCTGACCCATGTAGTGTTGGACACGAAAACGCGCCGCTCATTGCGGCGCGTTTTTTTTCATCTGGCGCCCGGCAAGGGCGCTGCGCAAGGAGCCCACATGTTCAATCTCGAACGTCGCGCACGTAAGCCATCACTGCTGGCCTGCCTGGGGGCGCTGCTGGCCGCCGCCTCTATCGGCCTGTCGGCCTATGCCTCGCACGGTGTGGCCGACCCGCTGGCGCAGCAGCATCTGAACATGGCGGCGCTCTATGCGTTCGCGCATGGCGCGGTACTGGTGGCGCTCGGGCCGCGCGCGCAGGGCGCGATCGCGCACCTGGCGTTGTACGTGCTGCTGCTGGGCGTGCTGCTGTTTTCCGGCAGCCTGGTGGGCGGTGCGTTGTGGCAGTGGCCGACGCGGATGGCACCGATCGGTGGCACCAGCATGATGGCTGGATGGGTGTTGCTGGCGATCAATGCGTTGAGGCGGTGACGGTCGCAGGGCTGTCGCTTCGATCCATGCCGATGCGATCCTAAGGGTTCATGGGCGTTACTTTTCTTTTCGCGCGAAAAGAAAAGTAACCAAAAGAAACGCGCCGCCGGCCGCGAGCCGGTGCTGCGCACCGGTCCCCTGTGCTCCTCGGCCCGTCGAGGGACGGTGCGGGAACTCGCTGCGCTCAGACACCCGCACCTCTTCGCCCTCGCCGGACCTGCGGTGCTCGGCTCGCTTGAAGGCGGACCCAACAGCTGCGCGCTGATCCGTTACAGGGGCTTCGAGCTTTGCCTTTGCCTTCTTGTCCCATTTCGTGGCGGGCACACGCGGAATCCGCCCGGACAGCTCCATGAAGTTCGCCGTGCAGCCGCCACGAGGGGCTCAGCCGTTGGCCGGTCTCCAGCACCAGTGCCAAGGTTCGTAGACGATCCCATGCGGGTTGTCGCGCGGGTAGCTCAGCTGGAAGCCATGCCCACCGGCATTCGCCTGCAGCCACGCAAACGCGTCGGTGGCTTCGAACGATTCTTCAGCCGGGGCGTCGCCCGGTGTACCGATGTCCAGCGCATGGCCGCTGTGGTGTTCACTGAAACCCGGTGCGGCATTCACCTTCAGGATCTCCGCCACGCTCAGGCCGCGCGCCAGCTTCCGTTCGAAGATGCCCAACTGGTAGGCATGGCTGCGGAAGCCGGAGATGGCGTCCAGCGCAATGCCATCCTGTGCCGCATGCAGTCGCATCCGTCGCCAGCCCTGCGCGGCGCCACGGCGCAGCCATAGCGGGCGGGCGAAGCGATCGCGGCCGGCAAAATGCAGCAGGCAGGGTTCGGGTTCCAGCGGCAGGCCGCTGTCGTCGGCGTAGCGCTGCGGGTCCAGGCCAAGCTGCTGCAGGCGCTGCTGCAACCCGGCCAGCGGCAGCCACTGATCTTCCAGTCCGGCGCCGAAGGGCCGTGCAGCCGCGGTGTCCAGCAGCGCCAGTGCATCCTCGACCCCGGGCTCGCGCGGCAGGCGCGGCACCATCGAATGCACGCCGTGCGGCAGTACCGCCGCCAGATAGCGGCCATCACGCTTGCGCCGCAGCACCCACTGCGCCTGCGACAGCAGGCGTGCATCCAGGTTGCTGCGTGCGCGCAACAGGTGGGCGGGCCACAGCTCGATGGCCTCGGTGTTGATCAGCAGGGGCGGGCGTCGTTGCATCGCCTCAGCTTACTGCCGTGGTGCCGACGCGGCCACCTTGCGCAGCGCATCGAGCAGCGCCTGCGGCCGGTCCACGCTGAGCAGCAGCGTGCTGCCATCACTGACCGGCAGGGCGAGGACACGCGCACGGTCGGTGACCAGGGCGAAGCCCTTGCCGCCTCCCTGCAGGCGGAAGTGGCCCGAGTAGAAGCCCGGCATTGAATAGCCATTGGTTTTGACACGGATGCCATAGCGGCGGTCACGCTGCAGGTCGACCACCTCGGCCTGGTCCAGCCGCAGCTGCGCCACCGGCACGCGCCGCCGGTACATCGTCGAGCGCACGTCCAGCACGTTGCCGGCCAGCTCCACCCGGCGGCGGAAGAATGCGGCCCCCAGCCCGACAGCGAGTACAGCGATGACGATCAGGCTCCATGCCGCACTGCCGCCCATCCGGAACCAGGGCGGCGACAGCGTTACTTCGATCCAGGGTGCGTTCGCCGGTGCCTTGTACAGCTGCGCATACAGGCAGGCCACGAAGGCAGCCAGCAGCGGCAGCACGATCCACAGCACGCGCAGCGGCGAACTCTCGGCCACGTCAAAGGGTTTCGGGTCACTGCCGCCCATGGTTCAGGCCTCCTTCTTGAACACCAGCATCGCCGGGCGCATCGGCGCCGGGATGATGATGTTGACCAGCTCCCAGCCCAGCTGGCCCTGCCGGCTCAGCTCGGCCTGGACATCCTCGGCCTTGAGTACGCCCATCATGGAGGTCTTGACCTCGATGGTCTGGTAGCTCCAGCGCTTGCTCATTCCTTGTCCTCCGGCGATGCCTTGGGTTTGGGCAGGCGTCCTGCCTTGCGCAGCGCGTCGCGCAGCACGTACTCGATCTGCGCGTTGAGGCTGCGCAGCTCGTCATCAGCCCAGCGCTGCGCCGCAGCCAGGACGTCGGCGTTGATGCGCAGCGGGTAGGCTTTCTTCTCACTCATGGGGGCTCCTGGCGGGGCGGTGGGGCGCCCCGTTGCGAGTGTGGCTCAATACAGCGAGCCTGCATTGACGATCGGCTGGGTGCCGCGGTCCGAGCACAGCACGGTCAGCAGGTTGCTGACCATGTGCGCCTTGCGTTCCTCGTCCAGCTGCACCACGCCGTTCTTCTGCAGTTCGGCCAGGGCCATCTCGACCATGCCGACCGCACCGGCAACGATGCGCGTGCGTGCGGCGATCACCGCGTTGGCCTGCTGCCGCTGCAGCATCGCCTGGGCGATTTCGGCGGCGTAGGCGAGGTGGCTGATGCGTGCGTCGATGACCTGCACGCCGGCGTCGGCCAGGCGCTCGGCCAGTTCGTTCTTCAGGTGCTGGGAAATCTCGCTGGCATGACTGCGCAGGGCCAGCTGGCCATCCTCATGCTGGTCGTAGGGGTAGCTGGTGGCCATCGCGCGCAGCGCCGATTCGGACTGGATGTGCACGAAGCTCTCGTAGTCGTCCACGTTGTAGACCGCCTCGGAGGCATCGACCACCTGCCAGACGATGACCGCGGCGATCTCGATCGGGCTGCCGTCCAGCTCGTTGACCTTCAGCTTGCCGCTCTCGAAGTTGCGCACGCGCTGGCTGACCCGGCGCTTGGCGTAGAAGGGGTTGTTCCAGCGCAGGCCGTTGTCCTTCACGGTGCCCACGTATTTGCCGAACAGGCTCAGCACCGCCGCCTGGTTGGGCTGGACCGTGTACAGGCCGGCCAGGGCGAAGACCGCCAGCGCCGCCACCAGGATGCCGGCCAGCATCAGCAGCAGGTTGGGCGAGCCGGTGCTGGCCTTGGCTGCTACCCCCAGTACGAACAGGGCGGCGCCGGCGAGGGCGACAAGCAGGGCGCCGGCCAGCGTGCCGAGGCCGTTGAGCGAAGACAGCGACTTCTCTTTCATGGCGGTACGTCCTTGAGGGTTCGGAATGAAGATATCAAAGTGATATCACTTGTCGACTACCGTTCGTCGGATGCCATGGCCGGGGTGCCCGGCCAGCTAGAATGCCCACCCGCCTTCACATCGCTGCTGGAACCGCCATGGCCAAGCTTGGAACTCCGTTGTCCCCCTCCGCCACCCGCGTGCTGCTGCTCGGCTCGGGCGAACTCGGCAAGGAGGTGGCCATCGAGCTGCAGCGGCTGGGCGTGGAAGTGATCGCCGCCGACCGCTATGCCGATGCCCCGGCCATGCAGGTCGCGCACCGCTCGCACGTGATCGACATGCTCGATGCGATGGCCCTGCGTGCGCTGATCGCCCAGGAGCAGCCGCACCTGGTGGTGCCGGAGATCGAGGCCATTCACACCGAAACCCTGGTCCAGCTGGAACAGGAGCAGGGCCTGCGGGTGATCCCGACCGCGCGCGCCGCGCGCCTGACCATGGACCGCGAAGGCATCCGCCGCCTGGCCGCCGAGACCCTGGGCCTGCCGACCTCGCCGTACCGCTTCGTCGATACCGAAGCCGAGTACCGCGCCGCCGTGGCCGCCATCGGCCTGCCGTGCGTGGTCAAGCCGGTGATGTCATCCTCGGGCAAGGGCCAGAGCACCCTGCGCAGCGAGGCGGACATCGCACCCGCCTGGGACTATGCGCAGACCGGTGGCCGTGCCGGTGCCGGCCGCTGCATCGTCGAAGGTTTCATCGATTTCGATTACGAGATCACCCTGCTGACCGTGCGCCATGCCGGCGGCACCTCGTTCTGCGCGCCGATCGGCCATCTGCAGAAGGACGGCGACTACCGCGAGAGCTGGCAGCCGCAGCCGATGTCGAGCGCGGCACTGGCGCGTGCCGAAGAGATTTCGCGCGTGATCACCGATGACCTCGGTGGCTGGGGCCTGTTCGGTGTCGAGCTGTTCGTGAAGGGCGACGAGGTGTGGTTCAGCGAAGTGTCGCCGCGCCCGCACGACACCGGCCTGGTGACGCTGGTCTCGCAGGAGCTGAGCGAGTTCGCGCTGCATGCGCGCGCCATCCTCGGCCTGCCGATCCCGGTGATCCGCCAGAGCGGCCCGTCGGCCTCGTGCGCGCTGCTGGCGCATGGCGAGGGCGTGCCGTACTTCAACAACGTCGCCGCCGCCCTGCAGGTGCCGGACACCGCCGTGCGCCTGTTCGGCAAGCCGAGCGTGCATGGCCACCGCCGCGTGGGCGTGACCCTGGCGCGCGCGGAAACCATCGACGAAGCGCGCGCCATCGCGCGTGATGCCGCCGAAGCGATCGGCGTCGAACTGCGCCCGTAAAGCAAAAAGGGGACGGAGGGGATTAAGTCGTTTGTGGCACAAACGACTTAATCCCCTCCGTCCCCTTTTTGTTATTTCACATCCACCCACACCAGGTGATGGTCGCTGCCATCGGCGATCTTCGCTTCCGGGCTTTCATTGGCCGGCCAGAACACGCCGCTGCCGATGTACTCGAAACCGGTCGAGGGCAGCACGTAGTCCAGGCGCATGGTGCCGGACTTCGGGCCGAAATCGCCGGTGGCATGGAACGGTGCGCCCTTGCGCTCGATGCCCTTGGCCGCATAGGCCAGGCTGGTCTGCTCGCCGCCGACGCTGCGCGGGGTGGGGTAGCGCAGCACGCGGGCGTTCTCGATCAGTTCGACGATCGCCTCATGGCGGCCATCGCCGTCGACCGGGTCGTTGTTGAGGTCGCCGAGGATCACGAAGCGCGCGTCCTGCGCCAGGCCGCCGCACTGGCCCTTGTCGTCGCACAGCCACGGCTTGTCACCCTTGGACAGGTATTCCTGCCACAGGCGCAGTTCGTCGTGGTTGCGCGCGGCGTTGCGCTTTTCCGGGCCGTCGAACACCGGCGGGGTCGGGTGCGAGACCAGCGCGTGCACCACGCCGGCCGGGGTCTTCACCGGCACGTCCCAGTGCGACTTCGACGACAGCCGCAGCTGCGACCACACGTGGTCGTTGTAGAAGCTCTTGCCGGTGCGCGGGTCGACCGGACGGATCGCGCCCGGCATCGCGCTCCACTTCAGCAGCTGGAAGCTGCGCACCTTGGCTTCATCGATCGGGTAGCGCGACAGCACCAGCATGCCGTACTGGCCCGGGTGCAGGCCGTAGCCCCAGGCATCGTTGCCGCGGCTGCGGCCTTCGCCGCCGACCACGCCGTTGTTGTCCAGGTCCAGGCCGCTGGGCACGCCGGTGTTGACCGGGGCCAGGTAGCGGTAGGCGAAGTGCAGCGGCTTGCCGCCGCCGGGCTGGGCCACTTCCAGGTAGCGTTTCTGGAACAGGTCGGCGGCGCGGTGGGCGTCGTCGAAATCGAATTCGTTCAGCAGCACCAGGTCCGGGCGCGCCTGCTGCAGCACCGCGGCGATCTTGCGCGCGTGCTCGCTGTCGCCTTCCAGTTCCTTGATCAGGCCACCGGTCTCATCGGAGTACAGCGAGGTGTTGTAGGTGGCCAGGCGCAGCGCAGCGGACGGCTTTTCGGTCATCGCAGGGGAAGTGGCGAAGGCGGGGGCGGTGGCGCCGCAGAGCAGGGCCAGGGCGAGGATCTGGGGTCGGAGGTTCATGCGCCGTATTGTGCACCCGGCCCGGTGTCAGTGGTTTGTCAGCGTCCGTCCAGTTCGTCGTCGAAATCGTGCCAGCGGCGGCCGTCGTAGGCTTCCAGCGGTCGATAGCGACGCTTGTAGTCCATCTTCTGATGCCCGCGGATCCAGTAACCCAGGTACACGTGCGGCAGGCCCTCGCGGCGCGCCCATTCAATCTGCTGCAGGATCGCGAAGGTGCCCAGCCCGCGCGCGGCATGGTCCGGGTCGAAAAAGGTGTAGACCGCCGACAGGCCATGCTCGGTGACGTCGGTCACCGCCACCCCCAGCAGCTGGCTGGGCTGGCCATCGTGGCCGGGCAGGCGCATCTCCATGAAGCGGGTGTGTGACCAGCTGCCGATCAGGAACTGCTCGAACTCGTGCGGGCCGTGGTCATCCATGCCGCCGTTGGCATGGCGGTGGGTCAGGTAGCGGTGATACAGCGCGAACAGGTCGTCGCGGGCGGTGGCGGCGGTGATCCGCACCTCCAGGTCGTCATTGCGGGCGGCACAGCGGCGCTGGCTGCGGTCCGGGGCGAAGCGGGCCACCGGAATACGCACCGCCACGCAGGCCTGGCAGTGTGCGCAGTGCGGCCGGTAGACCAGGTCGCCGCTGCGGCGGAAGCCCCAGCTCAGTGCCAGCGGGTACAGGCCGCCAAGGCGGCGATCGTGCGGGTCCAGCACCAGGTCGCGCGCCACCCGGTCCGACCAATACCCGCAGGGGTGCTCGCCGGTCTGGAAAAGTCGCAGTTCGTCGTCTCTGTCGCCGTGTATCGCCATGGGCACAGCATAGCCCCAGGCTGTCGCAGTGGCGGCGACTGTCCGCCGGATGAATGGAACCGGCAGCGGCGTCAACCGATGTCGCGCCCGGGCGTTGTTGTCCCCCGAGGGTGAAGTGATCACCCCGACGCAATCCCCATCCCCAGGAGTGACCTCATGATCCGTACCCCCCTGCTGCTGGCCCTGCTGCTCGGCACTTCCGCTACCGGTATCGCGCTGGCCGCCGATGCCCCGACTGCGCCGGCGCAGCGCCCGGCCAAGCTGGACACCAACGGCGACGGCCTCATCGACCGCAGCGAAGCCGCTGCCAACCCGCGCCTGGCCGCGAAGTTCGACGAGCTGGACAAGAACAAGGACGGCAAGCTCTCGCGCGATGAGCTGCCGCGCTGGCAGCACGGTCGCCGTGGTGGCCACGGCGGTGAGCGCTGGGCCAAGCTGGATGTCAACAAGGACGGCCGCATCAGCCGCGAGGAAGCCAAGGCCGATCAGCGCCTGGCCGCGCGCTTCGACGAGCTCGACCTCAACAAGGACGGTTACCTGGACAAGGCCGACCGCGAGCTGCGCATGAAGCAGCGTCGTGATGCCTGGTTCGCCGCCGCCGACACCAACAAGGATGGCCAGCTGAGCAAGGCCGAGTTCGATGCGGCCAAGGGCCCGATGCACGGTGGCCCGCGCCACGGCGGTCCGCGCGATGGCGCCGCGCCGAAGCCGCAGCGCTCAGGTTCAACGCAGTGAATGATGACAACGCCGGCGCACTGCCGGCGTTGTCCGTTACAGGCGGCCGCTGCGCATCAGTGAGTACACCACCAGCGCGATGACCATCAGGTTCATGGCGATGATGCCGGTGCGGCCATACATGGACTCGTATTTCCAGTTGGTCCCGCTGCGGCCGCGCCGCGCCGAATCGCGCGCGATCATCGGCGCCATTACCCGCTGCAGCGGCACCAGGCACTGGTAGTTGACCACGACCAGCCCGACCGCCAGCACCGTCAGCTGCGCCCAGACCGGCGCCTGCAGCATCACAGCCAGCAGGATCGCCAGGCACCAGAACATGCCGGTGATGATGTTGAGGTAGAGGAACCGGCGCACATCGGCGCGCTCGGACGCCGTTTCGGTGTATGACATCAGGAAGCGTCCGCCCAGATAGCTGCCGATCGCTCCACCGACCACACCGCCGATCACCGCCCCCCAGCTTTCGGCCGGCAGCACGTGCAGCTGGCCCAGCGTGGCAGTCAGCGAGCCCATCGCGGTGCCGCCCGCAGCGCTGGCACCGCCGAGGCCAAGCTTGCTGCCGCCGATGCCGACACCGGTGCCGAGCAGCACCGCAGCACTGGCCGTGCCGGGCGCAGCCACCAGTACCATCGAAACCACCGCCGTAGCGAACGCGGCACTGGGTGCGCTGCTGCGCGCGAATTCACCGAAGCGCTGCAGCAGGCCGTCGCGCACCAGGGCGCGGGCACGCGACAGGCGCTTGCGCACGGCGGCGTCACTGAGCCCGAGCAGGTCAGCCACCTGCTGCGAACGCTGGCCTTCGCGGTAGTACAGCAGCAGCACTTCGCGGCTGTCGGCCGGCAACGCGGAGATGATGTCCTCGGCGGCGATCTCTTCTTCCACCCGTTGCAGGCGGTCGGCCGCGCCCGGGGCCGGGTCGGCCGCCATGCCCATCGCCACCTCGGCGGCCTCGCCGGTCAGCGGCCGGCCGCGCTGAGTGCGCAGCCAGTCGCGGGCCAGGTTGCGGGTGATCTGCCGCAGCCACGGCAGGAAACTGGTCGAGCTGCGCAGCTGGTGCAGCTGCTGCCAGCCCTTCACGAAGGCCTCCTGGGCGATGTCCTCGCTGGCCTGACGATCGCGGGTAATGGCCAGCGCGATGGCGGTAACCGTGTTCTGGCAGGCCAGCACGATGCGGCCATAGGCGTGCTGGCAACCGCTGGCAGCGGCAGGCAGTTCGCGTTCCAGGGTCTGGTCGATCGATGCGGCGAACGTCGTCATGGCGGCGGCTCTCCTGCTGGGATTGTGTCCCAAGACGGAGCCGCGCGCCCAATGTGACCGACTTTCTGTGCGGTAGTGCCGGCCGCTGGCCGGCATCCTCATGACAAAAAAGGGGACGGAGGGGATCAAGTCGTTTGAGGCACAAACGACTTAATCCCCTCCGTCCCCTTTTTGCGGCTACCGGCCAGCGGCCGGCACTACCCGTGCGTCATTTCGAGGGCTGGATGCGGACCCGGACTTCTTCCTCTTCCGGTGCGGCCTGCGGGGCCGGTTGCGCCTGCTGCGGCTGGGCCTGCGGGGCAGGGGCCGGTGCGACCGGCGCCGGGGCGCCGCGATGGCGCAGGCCGATCACCAGCGCCACGCCGGCGATCACCACCAGCAGGGCGATGCGGATGCGCCAGGCCCAGCCACGGCCGCCGCCGGTCGTCTCTGCGGTGTCGCGGAAGGCGAATTCGGCGGTCGGATGGTCGCGGCGAGTGGTGTCGAGCAGCCGCGCCTCGCGCAGGATTTCACGCGCGCGCGGCTGGTCGTCGGCGCGCACGATCCACACCGCTGGGTAGGCGTTGGCGTTGCCCAGGTCGGTATAGCTGAACTGGCCGCGGCGACGGGTCTTGTACGAGCGCCCATTGGTCACCTTGACGTCGATGCCATGCCCGCGCAGGAGCTCGGCGACGCCTTCAACGGTTTCCACACGCTGGCTGCTGAAGATCTGGCGCATCGGATCAGTCCTTGGCCGGCACGGCGGCGGCCGCGGCCTGGTCGGGAACCACGCGGATCAGGCCTTCCTGCGCGGTGCTGGCCACCAGTACGCCATTGCGGGTGAAGAACTGGCCGCGGGCCAGGCCGCGCGAATCCTGCGCGCTGGGGCTGTCCAGCGAGTACAGCAGCCAGTCGTCGGCACGGAACGAGCGGTGGAACCAGATCGCGTGGTCGAGCGAGGCCATCTGCACGTGCGGGTGGTAGTAGCTGATGCCGTGCGGGAACGTGGCGGTGCCCAGCAGGTGGAAGTCGGAGGCATAGGCCAGCAGCGCCTGGTGCAGCTCCGGGGCATCGCCGACCGGCTCGCTCAGGCGCAGCCACACCTGGTGGTAGGGCGGGCGCTTGGGCGGGTTGAGTTCGTCACGCGGGTAGACGTGGCGGAACTCGAACGGGCCGCCGCGTGACAGCCAGCGCTGCACCTTGATTGGCAGCCGCTCCAGCACTTCGGCCGGCAGCGGGCGGTTCGGTTCGATGTCTTCCGGCTGCGGCACTTCGGGCATCTTGTGCTGGTGCTCGGCGCCGGTCTCGGCCTGCTGGAACGAGGCCGCGCAGAAGAAGATCACCTTGCCGTGCTGGATCGCAGTGACGCGGCGCACCGAGAAACTGCCGCCGTCGCGGGTACGGTCCACGTCGTAGACGATGGGGTGGTCGATGTTGCCGGCGCGCAGGAAGTAGGCGTGCAGCGAGTGCACGTGGCGCCCGTTGTCGACCGTGGCCTGCGCCGCAGCCAGCGCCTGGCCCAGCACCTGGCCGCCGAACACGTACTTGGTGCCGATGTCGCGGCTCTGCCCGCGGAACAGGTTGTCCTCCAGCCGCTCCAGCGTGAGCAGGTCGATCAGCTCGGAGACGACGGGTTCGGGCGTGTCGTTCAAGGGGGCGGCCACAGCAATGAAGAGGCCCCGATTATACCGTTGCAGGCCAGTCCATCATTGGTAGTGCCGGCCGCTGGCCGGCAACCTCATGATCCTCCTGGGGCACCTGCGGTTGCCGGCCAGCGGCCGGCACTACCGGTTACTTGCCCAGCCGGGCGACCAGCGCCTGCAGGGCATTCTGCGCATCCGGGGCGAACCAGGCCTCGACGAAGCGGTCGAGCTGGATCAGGTCCGGGTGCAGGGCTTCGTGCAGGTCGGCACGGGCAATGGCGCGGGTCAGCAGCATCGGCTGGCGCGGCTGCTTGAGCAGGTTCTGCAGCCAAGCGATGGCGCGCGCCACCACCAGGTCGCCTTCGGCCAGTTCGTCGACCAGGCCGATCTGCAGCGCCTGTTCGGCCGGCACCAGCGAGCCGGTGGTCAGCAGGACGCCGGCGCGGTGCACGCCCACCGCACGGCGCAGCAGGCGCTGGATGCCCTCCGGCGCGATCAGGCCCACCTGCACTTCGTTCAGGCCGATGGCATACGGCCGCGACGGATCGGCGCTGCGCGCCATCACCCGGTAGTCGCAGCACAGGGCCAGCACGCAGCCACCCGCCGGTGCGTGGCCGGTGATCGCCGCGACCACCGGGATACGGCTCTCGGCCAGCGTGCGCACGGCGCCAAAGAAGGCGTTCCAGGTGTCCAACAACTTGTGCTTGTCATCACCATGCGAGAGCAGGTGCGGCACGTCCATGCCACCGGTGAAGATGCGCTCGCTGCCCGACAGCACGATGCCGTGCGCGTCTTCGGCCATGGCCAGTTCAATGGCGTGGATCAACTGCCGGCACAGTTCGGTGTCCAGCGCGTTGACCGGCGGCCGCGCCAGGCGCAGTTCGCGGATGGGGCCATGGTTGATCACCTCGATGAGCGTCGTCATGCTGCGGTCTCGTTGCGAAGAAGGAACCTGGGCGATGATAACCAAACCATTCGTTGGCGTACTGTTGGTTCTGTGTGCGGCCGCAGCATCGGTCTCGGCGGCGGAACCGGACTGCGTCACGGTGGAGCAGGGCTGGGCGCGGTTGCCACCGAATCCGGCGATGCCGATGACCGCCGGCTACGGCGTGATCCACAACGGCTGCAGCAAGGCGGTGGCGATCACTGGCGCGACCAGCAGCAGCTTCAATGATGTGTCGCTGCACGAAACCACGATCACGGATGGGGTCAGCCGGATGCGCGCGATCGAGCGTCTGCCGCTGGCGCCGGGCGCGCGCGCCGAGCTCAAGCCCGGTGGCCTGCACCTGATGCTGATGCAGGGCAAGGGCGCGTTGAAGGAAGGGCAGGCGCTGCCGTTGCGGCTGCAGCTGGAAGGCGGTGGCGAAGCGAGCGCGACGTTGGTGGTGCGCAAGGCCGCGCCGTAAGCGCGCGGGGAAACGGCACGCTGCTGCTGACGCAAGGGGTTGGGATGGCCGTCGTAGCGTCGAGCTTGCTCGACGGCCCCGGCCAGCAGCAGTCGAGCAAGCTCGACTCTACGGATGAAGCGACGATTGGGATGGTTGCCGTAGCGTTGAGGGCGCTGGGGGCGAACGGAGTATCCGGTAGTGCCGGCCGCTGGCCGGCAGGACGCGAAATGCCGGCCAGCGGCCGGCACTACCAGGGGGCTTACGACCAGTCGTACGAGAACAGCACCGTGCGGCTTTCCGGCTCGTACAGCATCACGATCGCATCGGCGCCGGTGGCGCACCAGTTGTAGCCGGCCACGTCGGCCACGGCGAAGAATTTGTTGCCATTGCGGGTGATGATCACTGTTTCGGCATCGTCCGCAGCGTTGGGGTCATCGGCAGCTTCGGTGAAACCCAGCTCGAATGCCGCGGGAATCTCTGCGGTTTCGGTCCAGTTGCCGAAACTGATCGGGCCACCCAGCGTATCCAGATAATCGCGCTCGCTGGCCTCACCCTTGCCATAGCGCGAGTAGCAGGCGAGGCGGCCATGCGTGGCATGGTAATCGCGGGCCTTGGCGTAGCTCTCGCGCATCTGCGCGATGTGTTCCTGCGCATCCTTGTCCTGCACCGCATCACCGATGAAATAGCCCGCGTTGCCGAGGAAGCGCATCTCGTTGCCGGCGGTCAGTTCGAAGGCGATCCAGTTGGTGCCGGTGAAATCGTTGTGGTGTTCTTCTGTGGTCTCGCCGATGCAGCCGTCATACGGCTCGATCGGGCACAGCATCGTTGCCACCTGGCCGGCCAGTTCCGGGCGCAGCACGCCGAGGTCGATCTTCAGCAGCGGCAGTAGGTGCTGGCCGAGCCAAGCTTGGTCGGCGGGAAAGACGTCGGTGGGGAAGGCGACCATGCCGGGCAGCAGGTCGCTCAGTTCAGTCTGGTGGATCATGTCAGTCCTTTGATCAGGGTGGGTAGAGTCGAGCTTGCTCGACTGATCCCGTGAACAGCAGTCGAGCAAGCTCGACTCTACGAGGCGCGGCAACAGGCAGTGCCGACCAAGGTCGGCATCTACCGAGGAGGCGTCAGGTCGACGCGCTGCGGATCGCGTCCGGCAGCGGCGCGCTCTTGCCGGTCTGGGTGTCCATCCAGACCACCACCACGTTGCCGTCCGAATAGAGCTTCGATTCGTCCTGCTGGTCGACGATGCGGTGGCCGATGGTCACGCTGCTGTTGCCCAGGCGCTCGACGAACAGTTCGACCAGGATGTCGTTGGGCCACACGATCGGCAGCCGGTAGTTGACGTTGGTCGCGGCCACCACGGGTGCGATGCGGTCGGTCATCGACACACCGTCCACACCCAGCATCCAGCGCACGCGCGCTTCTTCCAGGTAGGAGATGTACTTGGCGTTGTTCACATGGCCCATGCTGTCCATGTCACGCCAGCGCACGCTGATCGGGATGCGGGCCAGGATCTTGTGTTCGCTGCTCATCAGGCGTCCTTTTTCTTCTTGCTGGCAGTGGCGGTCTTGCTGGTCTTGCCGGTGCTCTTGGCTGCCACGGCCTTCTTCGCCGGCTTCTCGGCCTTTTCAGGCTTCACCTTGCGCGGCGGGCGGGCGTCGGGCTTGTTCGCCACGGCGGCCGGCTGCTCCGGGCGCGCGTGGGTGGACGGCAGCATGCGCGCAAGGAACTGGCCGGTGTACGACTGCGGGCAGGCCGCCACGTCTTCCGGCGTGCCGGTGACCAGGATGGTGCCGCCGCGATGGCCGCCTTCCGGACCCAGATCAACGATCCAGTCGGCGGTCTTGATCACGTCCAGGTTGTGCTCGATCACCACCACCGTGTTGCCTTCGTCGCGCAGTTTGTGCAGCACGCCCAGCAGCGCTTCGATGTCGTGGAAGTGCAGGCCGGTGGTCGGCTCGTCGAGGATGTACAGGGTGCGGCCGGTATCGCGGCGCGACAGTTCCTTGGACAGCTTCACGCGCTGCGCTTCACCACCAGACAGCGTGGTCGCGCTCTGGCCCAGCTTGATGTAGCTCAGGCCGACGTCGACCAGCGTTTCCAGCTTGCGCGCAATCGACGGCACCGGTTCGAACAGCTTCAGCGCATCCTCGACGGTCATTTCCAGCACGTCGTTGATGTTGAAGCCCTTGTACAGGATCTCCAGCGTCTCGCGGTTGTAGCGCTTGCCATGGCAGACGTCGCAGGGCACGTACACGTCCGGCAGGAAGTGCATCTCGACCTTGATCAGGCCGTCACCCTGGCAGGCTTCGCAGCGGCCGCCGCGCACGTTGAAGCTGAAGCGGCCCGGCGAATAGCCGCGTGCACGCGCTTCGGGCACCTGTGCGAACAGTTCGCGCAGCGGTGTGAACAGGCCGGTGTAGGTGGCCGGGTTCGAGCGCGGGGTGCGGCCGATCGGCGACTGGTCGATGTCCACCACCTTGTCGAACAGGTCCAGGCCATCGATCTCCTTGTACGGAGCGATCGGGTGCGAGGCGCCGTTGATCTCATTGGCGGCCAGCGAGAACAGGGTGTCGTTGATCAGGGTCGACTTTCCCGAGCCGGATACACCGGTCACGCAGGTCAGCAGGCCCGACGGAATCGCCAGGTCCACGCCCTTCAGGTTGTTGCCGGTCGCCCCGCGCAGGTGCAGGGTCATCTTCGGGTTCGGCGCGTGCCGGCGCGCCGGAATCTCGATCGCGCGCTTGCCCGACAGGTACTGGCCGGTCAGCGAGCGCGGTGCCTCCAGGATGTCCTGCAGGGTGCCCTGGCCGACGATCTCGCCGCCGTGCACGCCCGCGCCCGGGCCGATGTCCAGCACGTAGTCGGCCAGCCGGATCGCATCCTCGTCATGTTCGACCACGATCACCGTATTGCCCAGGTCACGCAGGCGGGTGAGCGTACCGAGCAGGCGTTCGTTGTCGCGCTGGTGCAGGCCGATCGACGGCTCGTCGAGCACGTACATCACGCCGACCAGGCCGGCACCGATCTGGCTGGCCAGGCGGATGCGCTGTGCCTCGCCACCGGACAGGGTGTCGGCCTTGCGCTCCAGGGTCAGGTAATCCAGGCCGACATCGACCAGGAAGCCGAGGCGTTCGCCGATCTCCTTGACGATCTTCGCGGCGATCTCGCCACGCCAGCCCGGCAGGCTCAGTTCACTGAAGAACTTCAGTGCCTCGTCGATCGGCAGCACCACCAGCTCCGGCAGCGGGCGATCGGCCACGAACACGTTGCGCGCCGCCTTGTTCAGGCGCGCACCATTGCATTCCGGGCACGGCTGTTCGCTGATGTACTTGGACAGCTCCTCGCGCACCGCCGGCGACTCGGTTTCCTTGTAGCGGCGTTCGAGGTTGGGAATGATGCCCTCGAAGCGGTGCTTGCGCTGGGTGCGGCCGCCAGCTTCGGTGAAGTAGGTGAAGGTGATCGTTTCGTCGCCGCTGCCGTACAGCACGGCCTGCTGCACCTTGGCCGGCAGCGAGTTCCAGGCGGCGTCCACGTCGAACTTGTAGTGCTTGGCCAGCGAGGCGATCAGCTGGAAATAGTAGGCGTTGCGGCGGTCCCAGCCGCGCACCGCACCGGCGGCCAGCGACAGCTCCGGATGCACCACCACGCGCGAGGGATCGAAGAACTCGGCGATGCCCAGGCCATCGCAGCCGGGGCAGGCGCCCATCGGTGCGTTGAACGAGAACAGGCGCGGTTCCAGCTCCGGCAGCGAGTAGTCGCACACCGGGCAGGAGTACTTGGAGGAGAACAGCGCCGGCGTGGCGTCGGCGGTGTCCAGGCTCTGCACCGAGGCCATGCCATCGCCCAGCTTCAGTGCGGTCTCGAAGCTCTCGGCCAGGCGCTGCTTGATGTCCTCGCGCGGGCGGAAGCGGTCGATCACCGCCTCGATGGTGTGCTTCTGGCGCAGCGCCAGCGGCGGCACCGCATCGATTTCATACAGCTCGCCGTCCACGCGCACACGCACGAAGCCCTGCGCACGCAGCTGGTCGAACACCTGTGCGTGTTCGCCCTTGCGGTCGCGGATGACCGGCGCCAGCAGCATGTAGCGCTGTTCCGGGTCCAGCGTCAGCACCTGGTCGACCATCTGGCTGACCGTCTGCGCTTCCAGCGGGTAGCCGTGGTCCGGGCAGCGCGGGGTGCCGACGCGGGCGTACAGCAGGCGCAGGTAGTCGTAGATCTCGGTGATGGTGCCGACCGTCGAGCGCGGGTTGTGCGAGGTCGACTTCTGCTCGATCGAGATGGCCGGGGACAGGCCTTCGATGTGGTCCAGGTCCGGCTTTTCCATCACGCTCAGGAACTGGCGCGCATAGGCCGACAGCGACTCGACGTAGCGGCGCTGGCCTTCTGCATAGATGGTGTCGAACGCCAGCGAGGACTTGCCCGAACCGGACAGGCCGGTGATCACGATCAGCTTGTCGCGGGGCAGGTCGAGGTCGAGGTTCTTCAGATTGTGCGTCCGCGCGCCGCGGATGCGGATGAAATCCATCGCCATGGGGGATCCGGTTGTGGGGGCGTTGGCTGGGTGCCGGGCCAGCAGGGAACGGCAATCGGTCAGCCTACCGAGGTGACCAGATGGGGGCAATGGGCGACAATGCCAGCCCGATGTCTCACCTGATGAGACAGGCCGACAGGCAGGGGTCAGATCCCTTTTCACGACGTGAAAAGGGATCTGACCCCGTTCCAGCCGGGCCCCCGGGCCGTTCAGGGGTTGACTTGACCCGCGCCCGCTGATCTGCGTACAATTCCGCTCCTGTCCGCCCTCGATGGCGGCAGCTCAGACCACAATAACTACAGAGGAAGGCCTGGTCATGTACGCAGTACTGGTCACCGGCGGTAAGCAATACCGCGTGGCGCAGGGCGAAAAGCTCCGCATTGAAAAGCTCGAAGTCGAAGTCGGCAGCGAGATCAAGTTTGACAACATCCTGATGCTGGGTGACAGCGACGGCGTGAAGCTGGGCGATGCGCTGAAGGGCGCTGCCGTCACCGCCAAGGTCCTGTCCCAGGGTCGTGCTGACAAGGTCCGGATCATCAAGTTCCGTCGCCGCAAGCACCACATGAAGCGTCAGGGTCACCGTCAGTACTACACCGAAATCGAGATCACCGGCATCGCCGGCTAAGCATCAGGAGAAGCAGTCATGGCACATAAAAAGGGCGTAGGCTCCTCGCGCAACGGTCGCGACTCCAACCCGAAGTACCTGGGCGTCAAGATCTTCGGCGGCCAGGCCATCGAAGCCGGCAACATCATCGTGCGTCAGCGCGGCACCCAGTTCCACCCGGGTTCGGGCGTTGGCCTGGGCCGTGACCACACCCTGTTCGCCCTCGTGGACGGCAAGGTGGAGTTCTCGGTCAAGGGCGCCAAGAAGCGCCGCACCGTCAGCATCGTCTCGGCCGACGCCTGATCCAGGCATCGCCGGCACCCGTGCCTCGGCATGGGGGTGCTGCATGAAGAGCCCCGCTTCGGCGGGGCTTTTCGTTAGAGTGAAAGCAAGACCGGCCAGGCCGGGTTGCCGGCCAGCGGCTGGCATAACATTCAAGGCGACGGCAGGCAGGCCGCGCCCATCGCAGGCATCGAAACAATGAAACTGGTAGACGAAGCAGAAATCGAAGTGTTCGCCGGCAACGGCGGCAACGGCTGCATTGGCTTCCGTCGCGAGAAGTTCATTCCGCTCGGCGGCCCGGACGGCGGCGACGGCGGTGCGGGCGGCAGCGTGTACATCCGCGCCGACGAAAACCTGAACACCCTGGTCGACTTCCGCCATGACCGCATCTTCAAGGCGCAGCGTGGCGAGAACGGCATGGGCCGCCAGGCCTATGGCAAGGGCGGCGAAGACCTGACCATCACCGTGCCGGTCGGCACCGTGGTGATCAACGTCGCCACCGATGAAATCATCGGCGACCTGACCCGGCATGGTGATCGCCTGCTGGTGGCGCAGGGCGGTCGTGGTGGCCTCGGCAACATGCACTTCAAGAGCTCGACCAACCGCTCGCCGCGCCAGGCGCTGCCGGGCGAGCCGGGCGAAGAGCGCACGCTGAAGCTGGAGCTGAAGCTGCTGGCCGACGTCGGCCTGCTGGGCTTCCCCAACGCTGGCAAGAGCACCCTGATCCGTGCCGTTTCGGCGGCGACGCCGAAGGTGGCCGATTACCCGTTCACCACGCTGTACCCGAACCTGGGTGTGGTGAAGGTGGAGAACTACCGCAGCTTCGTGATTGCCGACATTCCCGGCCTGATCGAAGGCGCTGCCGACGGTGCCGGCCTGGGTGCGCAGTTCCTGCGCCACCTGCAGCGCACCCGCCTGCTGCTGCACCTGGTGGACATCTCGCCGATGGAAGGCGGTGTGGAAGGCATTTCCCCGGTCGAGCAGGTGCGCGCGATCGAGCGCGAACTGGAAAAGCATGATCCGGAGCTGCTGCAGAAGCCGCGCTGGCTGGTGCTGAACAAGGCCGACCTGATGTTCGAAGACGAAGCGAAGGCTGCGGCCGAACAGATCGTCGCCGAGCTGGGCTGGAAGGAGCCGTGGTTCCTGGTCTCCGCGCTGGGCCGCGAAGGTACTTTCCCGATCATGAGCCGGATCATGGCCTTCTTCGATCGCCAGAAGGAAGACGAGCTGGAAGCCCGCAACGCGCAGTAATGCTGTTGTGGTTCCATGCGAAAAACCCGGCTTCGGCCGGGTTTTTTTGTTGTGGTAGTGCCGGCCGCTGGCCGGCAACGTCGATGGGTTGCCGGCCAGCGGCCGGCACTACCGGATCGCGTGGATCGCAGGCAACAAAAAACCCGGCCGGGGCCGGGTTCTTTTGTCTGCTGCCCTGCCCGAAGGGGCAGGGCGGCAACGCCGGATCAGGCGGCCTTGAGGGCCTTGATGCGGTCGTTCAGGCGGCTCTTGTGGCGAGCAGCCTTGTTCTTGTGGATCAGGCCACGCGCGCTGAAGCGATCCAGGATCGGCTGGGCAACGGCGAAGGCGGCTTCGGCGCCGGCGGCATCGTTGGCGTCCAGCGCCTTGATCACTTTCTTGACAGCGGTGCGCAGCATCGAGCGCTGAGCCACGTTGCGCGCGTTGCGCACGACGGTCTGCTTGGCGCGCTTCTTGGCGGACTTGATATTGGCCACGGTGGTGGTTTCCTGAAAAAATCGGTGTTATGGGAACAGCAAGCTAGCTAGTATGATGGCCCGAGAAATGCACGTCAAGTCGATTGTCAAGAGGGACGCTGAGTGAGTTCACCGAAGATGTTGCGAGGCCTGCTGTCGTTCAGCAGCATGACCATGGTCTCGCGGGTGCTCGGACTTGTCCGTGACCAGGTGATCACCACCACGTTCGGCACCAATGCGGTTACCGATGCGTTCTGGGTTGCCTTCAGGGTACCCAATTTCCTGCGCCGGTTGTTCGCCGAAGGCTCCTTCGCCACCGCTTTCGTGCCGGTGTTCACGGAAGTGAAGGAAACCCGCAGTCATGCCGAGCTGCGTGAACTGATGGCCCGCACCGCCGGCACCCTGGGTGGGGTGCTGATGCTGGTTACCGCGCTGGCGCTGATCTTCGCGCCGCAGCTGGCGGTCGCATTCTCGAGTGGTGCTGATACCGACCCGGTCAAGCAGACCCTGCTGGTCGACCTGTTCCGCCTGACCTTCCCGTTCCTGTTGTTCGTCTCGTTGACCGCGCTGGCCGGTGGCGCGCTGAACAGCTTCCAGCGTTTCGCGATGCCGGCGCTGACCCCGGTCATCCTCAACCTGTGCATGATCGCCGGTGCGCTATGGCTGGCGCCGCAGCTGGGCGGCACCCCGGAAAAACAGATCCTGGCGCTGGGCTGGGCGGTACTCGCCGCCGGCATCCTGCAGCTGCTGTTCCAGCTGCCCTCGCTGAAGGGCATCAACCTGCTGACCCTGCCGCGCTGGGGCTGGCGCCATCCGGGCGTGCGCAAGGTGCTGACGCTGATGGTGCCGACCCTGTTCGGTTCGTCGGTGGCGCAGATCAACCTGCTGCTGGATACCCTCATCGCGGCCAAGCTGACCGACGGCTCGCAGTCGTGGCTGTCGCTGGCCGATCGCTTCCTGGAGCTGCCGCTGGGTGTGTTCGGCGTGGCGCTGGGCACGGTGATCCTGCCGGCGCTGGCCCGCCATCACGTCAGCACCGACCGCGAGGGTTTCTCGCGCTCGCTGGACTGGGGCCTGCGGATGACCCTGCTGATCTCGGTGCCGGCCATGCTGGGCCTGCTGCTGCTGGCCGAGCCGCTGATCGCCACTCTGTTCCAGTACCGCCAGTTCACCGCCTTCGATACCCGCATGACCGCGCTGTCGGTGTACGGCCTGAGTTTCGGCCTGCCGGCGTTCGCCCTGCTGAAGGTGGTGCTGCCGGCGTTCTATGCCCGCCAGGACACCAAGACCCCGGTCCGTGCCGGTGTGGCCGCGCTGGTGGCCAACATGGTGTTCAACTTCGCCCTGCTGGCCGTGCTCTACCAGGTCATGGTGCCGGACGAGCTGAAGGCGCAGGGCGTGATGGCGGCCATCGGCAAGCAGCCGGGCCTGCACCTGGCGCTGGGCATCGCCAGCGCACTGTCCAGTTACCTGAACCTGGGCCTGCTCTGGTACTGGCTGGGCAAGACCGATGTCTACCAGCGCCGGCCGGGCTGGGGCGGCTATCTGGTGCGGCTGCTGCTGGCCTGTGCGGCCATGGTCGGCGTGCTGTTGGCCCTGCTGCATTGGGTTCCCGACTTCACCGTCATGGACAAATGGCACCGTATCGGTGGCCTGATGCTGCTGGTCGGCGGCGGTGGCGCGACCTATGCGGTGGCCATGCTGGCGATGGGCTTCCGCCCGCGCGACCTGCGTGGGCATTGATCGCGGCCCGTGGCGGCTATACTTCAGGGTTACACCATTGAAGCGGCGGCCCCGGTCGGGCCGGAACGAGAGTTGATGAGCAGGCTGTTCAGAAGCGTCGAGGGCGGGGAGCTGTTCCCCAACGGAAGCGTGGTCTGTATCGGCGCATTCGACGGCCTCCATCTGGGCCATCGTGCGCTGGTGCGCCATGCGGTTGCCCGCGCGCGCGCCTTGGGCGTGGCCGCCGTGGCCGTGGCGTTCGAGCCGCTGCCACGTGAATTCTTCGCCCAGGGCACGCCGCCGCCGCGGCTGACCCTGGCGCGCAGCAAGGTCGAGATCCTGCGCGAGCTCGGCGTCGATGCGATCGGCCTGCTGCGTTTCGACGCAGCGATGGCGGCGATGCCGGCCGAGACCTTCGTGCGCCAGCTGCTGGTCAATCGCCTGAGTGCGCGTGAGGTCTGGATCGGGCCGGAGTTCTGCTTCGGCAACCGCCGCCGCGGCGACCTGGCCCTGCTGCAGCAGCTCGGCGCCGAGCTCGGCTTCAGCGCCGGCGAGATCGAAGCGGTCGATCTGCACGGCGAGCGCATCTCCAGCACCCGCATCCGCCAGCTGCTGCAGGACGGCGACTTTGCCCGTGCCGGCGACCTGCTCGGCCGCCCGTATGCGATCAGCGGCCGGGTGGTGCGTGGGCGCCAGCTCGGCCGCACGCTGGGCTTCCCCACCGCCAACCTGCGGTTCCCGAAGACCCCGGCGCTGTCGGGCATCTACGCGACCTGGGTGCACGGCGTGTTCGACCAGCCGTGGCCGTCGGTGTCCAGCTTCGGCACGCGGCCGACGGTGGACGGCGTGGAGCCGCTGCTGGAAGCGCACCTGTTTGATTTCCAGGGCGACCTGTACGGGCGCCACATTGACGTGGAGTTCGTCGCCAAGCTGCGCGACGAAGAGAAATTCAATGATCTGGCGGCACTGACCGACCAGATGCACCGCGACGCCGAACAGGCGCGCGCCATCCTTTCCGAACATAGATTGCGAGCCACTGCGTGAGCCAGGACTACAAGACCACCCTGAACCTGCCAGCCACCGAATTCCCGATGCGCGGCGATCTGCCCAAGCGCGAGCCGGGCATTCTGGCGCGGTGGGAAGAACAGGGGCTCTACCAGCAGCTGCGCGACAACGCCGCCGGCCGCCCGCTGTTCGTGCTGCACGACGGCCCGCCGTACGCCAACGGCCGCATCCATCTCGGCCACGCGGTCAACAAGATCCTGAAGGACATCATCGTCAAGTCGCGCTACCTGGCTGGCTTCGATGCGCCCTACGTGCCGGGCTGGGACTGCCACGGCCTGCCGATCGAGATCGCGGTCGAGAAGAAGTGGGGCAAGGTCGGCACCAAGCTCGACGCCGTCGAATTCCGCCAGAAGTGCCGCGAGTTCGCCGAAGAGCAGATCAACATCCAGCGCGTGGACTTCAAGCGCCTGGGCGTGACCGGTGACTGGGACAACCCGTACAAGACCTTGAGCTTCGACTTCGAAGCCAACGAGATCCGTGCGCTGGCCAAGGTCGTGGCCAACGGCCACCTGGTGCGTGGCGCCAAGCCGGTGTACTGGTGCTTCGACTGTGGCTCGGCGCTGGCCGAGGCCGAGATCGAATACCAGGAAAAGGAATCGCCGGCGATCGACGTGGCCTACGCCGCGCGCGATGCGCAGGCCATCGGCCAGGCGTTCGGCGTGAGCGTGCCGGCCGATGTGGAAGTGGCCGTGCCGATCTGGACCACCACCCCGTGGACGCTGCCGGCTTCGCTGGCGGTGTCGCTGGGCGCGGAGATCAACTACGTGCTGGCCGAAGGCCCGGCGCACAACGGCAAGCGCCGTTGGCTGGTGCTGGCCGCGGCCCTGGCCGAGCGCGCGCTGCAGCGCTATGGCGTCGAAAACGTGGTGCTGCACGGTGAAACCACCGGTGCCGCGCTGGAGAACCAGCTGCTGGCGCACCCGTTCTACCCGGAGCGCGAGATCCTGGTGCTCAACGGCGACCACGTCTCCGACGAGGACGGTACCGGTGCGGTGCACACCGCCCCCGGCCACGGCCAGGAAGACTTCGTGGTCAGCCAGAAGTACGGCCTGCTGGACAAGTACAACGCTGGCCAGGTGACCCCGATCGACGGCCGTGGCGTGTACCTGGAATCGACCCCGCCGGCCGGTGACGTGGTGCTGGCTGGCCAGCACCTGTGGAAGGCGCAGGAGGCCATCGTCGGCGTGCTGCGCGACAACGGTTCGCTGCTGGCCTTCCACCCGATCCGCCACAGCTACCCGCACTGCTGGCGCCACAAGACGCCGGTGGTGTTCCGCGCCACCCCGCAGTGGTTCATCTCGATGGACAAGGCCAACCTGCGCAACGATGCGCTGGCCGCCATCGACACCGTCGGCTGGTTCCCGACCTGGGGCAAGGCGCGCATCCAGAGCATGGTCGACGGTCGTCCGGACTGGACCATCTCGCGCCAGCGCACCTGGGGCGTGCCGATCGCACTGTTCACCCATCGCCAGACCGGCGAGATCCACCCGCGTTCGGTGGAGCTGATGCAGCAGGTCGCCGACCGCGTCGAGGCTGAGGGCATCGACGTGTGGTATTCGCTGGATGCTGCTGAACTGCTGGGCGCCGAAGCGGCCGACTACGAGAAGGTCACCGACATCCTCGACGTCTGGTTCGACTCGGGCGTGACCCATGAAGGCGTGCTTGCGGCGCGTGGCTTCGGCAAGCCGGCCGACCTGTACCTGGAAGGTTCCGACCAGCACCGCGGCTGGTTCCAGTCCTCGCTGCTGACCGGCGTGGCGATCGACAAGCGCGCGCCGTACAAGCAGTGCCTGACCCACGGCTTCACCGTGGACGAGCACGGCCGCAAGATGTCCAAGTCGCTGGGCAACGGCATCGAGCCGCAGGACATCATGAACAAGCTGGGCGCGGATATCCTGCGCCTGTGGATCGCCTCGGCCGACTACAGCAACGAGATGTCGCTGTCGCAGGAGATCCTCAAGCGCAACGCCGACGCCTATCGTCGCCTGCGCAACACCGCACGCTTCCTGCTCGGCAACCTGGACGGTTTCGATCCGGCCCAGCACCTGCAGCCGCTCGACCAGATGGTCGCGCTGGACCGCTGGATCGTGCATCGCGCGTGGGAGCTGCAGGAGAAGATCAAGGCGGCCTACGACGGCTACAACATGGCCGAGATCGTGCAGCTGCTGCTGAACTTCTGCAGCGTGGACCTGGGCTCGCTGTACCTGGACGTGACCAAGGACCGCCTGTACACGATGCCGACCGATTCGCACGGTCGCCGTTCGGCGCAGAGCGCGATGTACCACATCGCCGAAGCGTTCACCCGCTGGGTGGCGCCGATCCTGACCTTCACCGCCGACGAGCTGTGGGGCTACCTGCCGGGCGAGCATGCCGGACACGTGCTGTTCACCACCTGGTACGACGGCCTGGCGCCGCTGCCGGCCGATGCCCAGCTCAACGCCGCCGACTTCGACCAGCTGCTGGCCGTGCGCGAGCAGGTGGCCAAGGTGCTGGAACCGATGCGTGCCAACGGCGCGATCGGTGCTGCGCTGGAAGCGGAAATCACCATCGCCGCCAGCGAAGAGCAGGCCGCGCGCTGGCAGCCGCTGGCCGATGAACTGCGTTTCCTGTTCATCAGTGGCGACGTGCAGGTGCGCCCGGCGACCACCGACGAGGTGTTCGTCAGCGCCCAGCCGACCACCAAGGCCAAGTGCGTGCGCTGCTGGCACCACCGCGCCGACGTCGGCAGCAACGCCGACCATCCGGAACTGTGCGGCCGCTGCGTGAGCAACATCACCGGTGCCGGCGAACTGCGGAGCTGGTTCTGATGAGCGCCGCACGTCCGCATCCGAACGCCCTGGTCTGGCTGCTGCTGTCGGCCGCCATCATCGGCCTGGACCAGTGGTCCAAGGCCTGGGTGTTGTCGAGCCTGCCGGAGTTCCAGCCGGTGGTGGTCATCGACGGCTTCTGGAACTGGTACCGCACCTACAACACCGGTGCCGCGTTCAGTTTCCTGAGCGACGCCGGTGGCTGGCAGAAGTACTTCTTCACGGCGCTCGCGATCGCCATCAGCGGCCTGATGGCCTGGTGGCTGCGTAGCACTGCGCGCGGCAACTGGAAGGCGGCGGTGCCGTACGCGCTGATCATCGGCGGCGCGATCGGCAACGTGATCGACCGCCAGGTGCATGGCCATGTGGTCGATTTCATCCAGTGGTACGTGGGCAGCTACACCTGGCCTTCGTTCAACATCGCCGATTCGGCCATCGTGGTGGGTGCCATCGGCATCGCCCTGTTTGGCCTGTTCGACGGCAAGTCCGCCAAAAAGGCGGATAATGCCAATCCGAAACCGTAAGCCGGCCGCTGCCGGGAGATTGAACTGATGGATGTGCTGCTCGCCAACCCGCGTGGTTTCTGTGCCGGTGTCGATCGTGCGATCGAGATCGTCAAGCGCGCGATCGAAACGCTGGGCGCGCCCATCTACGTCCGCCATGAAGTGGTGCACAACCGCTTCGTGGTCGATGACCTGAAGCAGCGCGGCGCGATCTTCGTTGAAGAACTCGACGAAGTGCCGGACAACAACACGGTGATCTTCAGCGCGCATGGCGTGTCCCAGGCCGTGCGCCAGGAAGCCGAGCGTCGTGGCCTGAAGGTGTTCGATGCCACCTGCCCACTGGTGACCAAGGTCCACTTCGAGGTTGCCCGCCACTGCCGTGCCGGCCGTGACGTGGTGCTGATCGGCCACGCCGGTCACCCGGAAGTGGAAGGCACCATGGGCCAGTGGAACCGCGAAGCCGGCACCGGCCAGATCTATCTGGTCGAGGATGTCGAGCAGGTTGCCACGCTGCACATCAACCAGCCGGAAAACTTCGCCTACACCACCCAGACCACGCTGTCGGTGGATGACACGCGCGGCATCATCGATGCATTGCGCGAGCGTTTCCCGGCGATGCAGGGCCCGAAGAACGACGACATCTGCTATGCCACGCAGAACCGCCAGGACGCCGTGCGCGACCTCGCCAAGCGCTGCGATCTGGTGCTGGTGGTCGGTTCGCCGAACAGCTCGAACTCCAACCGTTTGAGCGAGCTGGCCCGTCGTGAAGGCGTGGAGTCGTACCTGATCGACGGCGCGCACGAGATCGACCCGGCGTGGGTGGCAGGCAAGCAGCATATCGGCGTGACCGCCGGTGCCTCGGCGCCGCAGGTGCTGGTCGATGGCGTGCTGGCGCGCCTGGCCGAGCTGGGCGCCAGCGGCGTGGGCGAGCTGGACGGCGAACCGGAATCGATGGTGTTCGCGCTGCCGAAGGAACTGCGCCTGCGCCTGGTCGACTGACCGGGAAGCGCCTCATCCACGCATGGCGTGGATCTACTGAAACTGCTCTGGTGGGTGCGAACCAGCACAAGGTGGCTGCAAATCAGCACAAGGTGGGTGCGAACCTTGGTTCGCACCCTTCTGGGCATGCACGGATGGGCGCGCGCCCATGACCTTTGGCCATGGGGCGGGGCACTTTACAGGCCTAGCATCGGAAGATTCTCCGTTGTTGGAAGCTGTCCGATGAAGACCCGAGCCTTGGCGATGTCGTTGCTGTTCGCGCTGGCGGCCACGCCTGCACTGGCGCAGACCTCGCCACCGGCGAACGCGGCGGCTCCCGGCCTGCTGCGCATCGACGTGGACGCGCGCGATCTGGCCCGGCGCATCTTCAAGGTGACCGCCACCGTGCCGGCCAAGCCTGGCCCGATGACCTTGCTGTACCCGCAGTGGATTCCCGGCAACCATTCGCCCACCGGCCCGATCGACAAGCTGGCCGGCCTGCGCGTGACGGCCAACGGCAAGCCGCTGGCCTGGCAGCGTGACCAGTTCAACGTCTATGCGTTCAAGGTGAACGTGCCCGAGGGCGTGAGCGAGATCGTCGCCCACTTCGATTTCCTGTCCTCGCAGGGCGGCAGCCAGGGCCGGGTGGTGATGACCCCGGAAATGCTCAACCTGCAGTGGAACGCCAACTCGCTGTATCCGGCCGGTGTCGACGCTCGCCAGCTGCAGGCGCAGGCCAGCGTGACCCTGCCCAAGGGCTGGTCGTTCGCCACTGCGCTTGAAACCGCGCGACGCGATGGCGATACCGTCGTCTTCAAGCCGATCTCGTATGACCATCTGGTCGATTCGCCGTTGTTCGCCGGCGAGCACTACCAGCGCATCGATCTCGATCCGGGCGCGAAGGTGCCGGTGCACCTCAATGTGTTTGCCGACGACGCCAAGTCGCTGAAGCCGAGCGAGGCGCAGATCACCATGCACCGCGCGCTGGTGCAGCAGGCCGACAAGCTCTATGGTGCGCGCCACTACAACCACTACGAGTTCCTGCTGGCGTTGACCGACCGCCTCGGTGGCATCGGCCTGGAGCATCACCGCTCCAGCGAGAACAGCGCCGACCCGGGTTACTTCACCGAGTGGGACAGCAACGCGTGGATGCGCGACCTGCTGCCGCATGAGTACACCCATTCGTGGAACGGGAAGTACCGTCGCGGCGCCGATCTGGCCACCGCCAACTTCAACGTGCCGATGGGCGACAGCCTGCTGTGGGTGTACGAGGGCCAGACCCAGTTCTGGGGCCAGGTGCTGGCGGCGCGTTCGGGGCTGTGGTCGACCGCGCAGGCGCGCGACATGCTGGCCAACGTGGCCGCGACCTATGACCGTGGTCGCCCGGGCCTGGCCTGGCGGCCGCTGCAGGACACCACCAACGACCCGACCATCGCCCAGCGCCGCACGTTGCCCTACCGCAACTACCAGATGAGCGAGGACTACTACTCCGGCGGCCAGATGCTGTGGCTGGAAGTGGAGGGCAAGCTGCGCGAACTGAGCGGCAATCGCCGCAGCCTGGACGACTTCGCACGCGCCTTCTTCGGGGTCGGTAATGGCGATTGGGACGTCAACCCGTACACCTTCGATGATGTGGTCGCGACCTTGAACGGCATCGCGCCGTACGACTGGGCGACGTTCCTGCGCGGGCGCCTGGACGGACATGGTTCGTTGACCGGCGGCCTGGAACTGGCGGGCTGGAAGCTGGTTTACCGCGATACCCCGAACGACGCCTACAAGGCGCAGGAAAAGCGCGCGAAGGCGGCGCTGCTGGCGTACTCGCTGGGCGCGACCGTGCTCGACAGCGGCGTGGTCGGCGACGTGATCTGGGACAGCCCGGCGTTCAATGCCGGCCTGGCGCCGGGCATGAAGGTGATTGCCGTTGGCGGCCGCGAGTACAGCAGCCAGCGCTTGAAGGACGCCGTCGCCGGCGCGGCGAAGGACAAGGCGCCGATCGTGTTGCTGGTGAAGCAGTTCGATCGCATCGAAACGATGAGCATCGCCTACCACGGTGGCCTGCAGTACCCGGTGCTGGAGCGCATCGCCGGCAAGCCTGACCGCCTGGCGGACCTGTGGAAGGCGCGATGAAACCGCGCGCCCGCGATGGCGTGATCCTGCTGATGGCGGTCCTCGCCATCATCGGCGCGTTCCTGCATGGTGACGGGCGTTGGCTGCACTGGCTGGCCAAGCCGACGACCACGCTGCTGATCGCTGCCATCGTCTGGCGCGTGCACGATCCCGCGCAGCCGTTCTACCGCCGCGCGGTGCTGGCCGGCATGCTGCTCTCGTGCGTGGGTGACATCGCGCTGATGTTGCCAATGGATGCGTTCGTACCGGGGCTGGTCGCATTCCTGCTGGCGCATGTCTGCTACATCATCGCCTTCCGCGGAGGCCTGCGTGCCGGGCGTGGGCTGGTCGGCGCCAGCGTCCTGCTCGGTGCGTTTGCCGTGCTCAACGTGCTGGGCCTGTGGTCACACCTGCCCGCACCGATGCGTATTCCGGTGCTGGCGTACGTGGTGGTGCTGGCATCGATGGCGGTGCTGGCCCTGGCACGGCAGTGGCGCCGCCCGCAGCCTGACGCCATGGAGGCCGCCAGTGCCCGTTGGGCCGCCGCCGGTGCGTTGCTGTTCGTCGCCAGCGATTCACTGCTGGCCTGGGACCGCTTCGCCGGCGGCCTGCCGCTGGCCAGCCTGCTGGTGCTGTCCACGTACTACGCCGCGCAGTACGCCATCGCGCGCTCGGTGAAATAGAAAAAGGGGACGGAGGGGATTAAGTCGCAAACCGCACCAAGGCACATACGACTTAATCCCCTCCGTCCCCTTTTTTGTGTGGCCTACCGGCGGCTCACGCCGCGCAGGGCGCCCTGCGCATCGAACTGCAGGCGCACGGATTCGCGGTCACCGGCGACTTCGTCCGGCAGCCATACCAGCTTGCCGGCTTTGCGCACGATCACGTAGACGTGGCCGACTTCAGATGCGGGGTTCTGCAGCGCATTGCGCTGTTCCTGCAGCGCCTGCGCCACGCGCGGAACAGCCTCGAAATCGATGCTGGCCAGGGATGTGCTGCTGCGCTGCAGGCTGATGGTCGGCGCAAACTGCTGCGGGTTCACCGGATTGCCCTTGCGCCATTGGCCACGTTCAAAGTGATAGCTGTCGACGTGGCCCGGCTGTTGCGGATCGACCAGATCGAGGTTGATGCGGCCATCGTCGTAGAAGTGGATGCTGTGGAAGACCGTCAGCCGCTGGCCGGCCAGCGCTGGCATCTGCTCCAGTGCCTGACGGGCAGCCAGCAGGTAGTCCGCATCGAACAGGCGGTTGTTGCGCTCGGGCGCTCCAGCGGTGCTCGCGGCGGGGAAGGGCGCCGGGGACGGCACAAGCGATGCGGATTGCTCGCGCGGCGACTGGGACGAGACGGAGGCAGGCAACCGGTCCGGCTGTACCGAATGCCCCAGCGTTTCGCTGATGGTCTGCAGGGCGCCTCCGGCAACGGCCACGCCCGCCAGAACCAGCAACAGTACCAGGAACACGGTGCGGGTTGAGGGCGGCTGTTTCATACTCCCTCCAGGCGCACGTTGCTGTGGTCATCCGGGTCGTACAGCAGCGTCACATGCTCGCGCGGGATGTTGGCCAGTTCAATCAGCGGGATGAAGCGGCGCACGCGAGCCTGCTGCACGTTGCCTTCGCGGTCGATGTATTCCAGCTGGAACTCCACCTGCGGCTGTTCGTTGAGGTAGGTGCCGGTCTGACGCACCTTCAACACCCTGGCCTCCACGCCGATGCCGCGATACTTCAGCGCATCGCCGCGGGCATCGGCGTGCAGCAGGCGGCCGAGCAGGCGCAGGCCCAGCGCATAGCCACACAGCACCAGCGGGCACACCAGCAGCGGGTGACCGAACGACAGGAAGGTCCAGCCCAGCCCCTCGCTCTGCAGCTGGTAGGCCCACACATAGGCAGCGGCAACGATGGCGATGCCGAGTGCTGCACCGATGCCGCGCCGCCACAGGCTGGCGACATTCAGTTCGGGCTGGGCACCGTCCAGCACGATGTTGGGGAATGCTCCGGGTGTCCGGCCCAGGCGTGCATCAATGTGCCTGCCGGCCTCGAAGCGATGCAGCTGGGGTTTGCTGTCGACCACCAGCATCTGTTCGCGGACCGGCGTACCGGACAGGTTCTTGAAGGACAACTGCAGTTTCCATTGCGCGAACCCACGTACCTGCACGCCGGTCTGTTCGGCCTGCTCGATCAGCGCACTGCGCGGTTCACCGTCGGCAAGGATCGACTGCACCCGGTGCAGTGCGCGTGGCGGCCCCAGCAACAGGTAGTGCAGGAAGGCGAACAGCAGCATCAGCCACAGGACCATCGACAGTGCGAGCAGCAACAGTGCCAGCCACGGTGCGCTGCGGTCGACCAGCGCTACCGGCCACGAAGTGCCGAAATAGAGAATGCAGGGAAAAGGCAACGCGAAGAACAGCAGGAACGCGCCCCAGAACCAGAGATAGGCTTTCATGGGGGAAGGGGACCGCGGTGGAACAGGGCGCGTAGATTACTACGCTTCAGCGGAACTGCAGGGTAAGCAGGTAGTAGCGGCCGAGCGGATCGTCCAGCCCGGGCATCTGCCCGCCATTGCCGACCAGATAGTTCACCGGTTGCGTGTCCAGCACGTTGTGCACGTCCAGTGCTGCAACGATGCGCGGCCCCAGCCGGCGTGCGAGGTGCAGGTTCCAGCGCAGCTGCCGTGGGTTCATGCAGTGGTTCCGGTCGACCTGCTTCTGCGGGCACTCCGCCCCCGGCAGCCAGGCACGCGTGCGCCCGATCTGGTTGCCGCGTAGCGCGATGTCCCAGTTGCTGTTCTGCCATTGCACGTTCAACACCGCAGCCAGCTCGGGTGTCACATGGCCACGCAGGTCCACGGCGGCCTCATGGTCACGGCGGCGAAGCAGTTCCTGCTGCTTCAGCGCATCGAGCGAAAACAACCATTGGCCGTTGCTGCCGCTGTCGATGCGGTACTCGCCACGCAGCACCCAGTTGCGGGAGGTGGTGCGGCCGATGTTGTCGAACGACAGGCGCAGGCTGCCCAGGTGGCCGTCTTCATCCAGTTCCCACGTGCTGCGGTTCCACACCGCATCGCTCGGCTGCAGGGCGAGGATCTCGTTGCGCAGTTCCACGATGTTGTGGGTCAGCGACAGCGAGAATGTGTCGTTGGGCGTCCACGTGGCTGCCAGCGAATGGCTGCGTGATCGTTCGGCCTTCAGTGCATCGTTCTCAACCACGTTGGCCGTGACGCTGCAGCCGCCACCACGCGTGGCGATCGCACATTCCGGAAGGGCACTGGACACCGGAAGCGTGATCGAGCCGAAGTAGCCGGGAGGCCGCCGTTGCTCGAACAGGCTCGGTGCACGATAGCCGCGCCCGCTGGCCAGCAGGAACGACCAGTGCGGCGTCGGGCTCCAGCGCAGCCCGGCACGAGGCGAGAACGCCATGAAGCCGCCGTCGCGGTCCCAGCGTGCAGCCAGGTCCGCGCGCAGCGTGGGGGCCAGCGGCAGGCCCAGCTCGGCGTAGACGCCACTGCTTTGTCGCGACAGGCGGCGTCGCTGCTGTGGCAGGCCCAGCGCAAGGTCGCCCTGGCTCAGCAGTGCGTCCGGGCGCGAGGTCCAGCGTTCATGGCGCAGGTCGATGCCGGTGGCCAGCTGCGCATTGCCGCCGGGCATTGCCATCAGCTCACGCTGCACGCCCCACCAGCCCTGCCATTGTGCGGTGCTGCCGCGGTTGCGGATGGACGGAAACAGCGTGTCCGCCTCGGCCGCCGGCGGCGCGTCGAAACCGGGAGTGAACCTGCGCGCCTGCGTTGCTTCAAGCAGGCGTGTCGTGCGCACGGTGCCTGCAGTGGACAAGGTCACGTCGCTGCGCTGCGCGCTGATGCCCGCCTCCCAGCTGCGCCGGCCCTGGTCGCGGCCGATGCCGAAGGTAAGGTCGGCATCGGTGGCGCGGACGCTGGGGCGCACGTTGCCGGCCTCACGCAGCACACTGTTGAAGGTGATTCCGCGCGAGACCACCGCAACGGCGGTCGGGCCCAGATCGAAGCGCTGGCGGTTGTGACTGGCCCGCGCCTCGACATAGGCATAGCGTCCCTCACCACGTTCATGCCGGTAGTGCAGGAAGGCCGACGCGGTATCCGAGGCGGGCTGCAGCGACCGCGGCCGCGCGCTGTCAAACCAGCAGCCATCCTCGCGCCGCTTCAGGGGCGGCTCGCAGCGCCGGGCGGGCACGTACCAGTTGCCGAAGATTGCGCCGATCGGATACAGCGAGGTTTCCGCGTGCCAGTCACGCTGGTCACCGGCGACATGTTCAACACGGTGCAGATCGAGTCCGGCAAACCAGCGGTCCCCGTTGCCACGCGCGCCGCCCGTGGCGGCCTGCAGGCGGTACTGGCCCGCATCGCCGCGGCTGCTGAGCCCGGTCTGCAGCATGGCTTCGGGCCCATCGGCCTGGTCGCGCAGGATGATGTTGACCACGCCGGACATGGCGTCGGCCCCATAGATGGCCGAGGCACCACCGCGTACCAGTTCGATGCGGTCGACGAAGCTCAGCGGAATGCCGCCGAGGTCGGTGAGCCCACCCTGTTCCAGCGACACCATCGGATAGCGCGGCAGGCGCCGGCCGTTGACCAGGAACAGCGTCGCCCGCGGGCCCATGCCGTCGAGACTGGTGGTGGCCGCTGCGCCCACCGGCAGGTACTGCGAATCGCCGCCGCGCGAGGTGCTCATGGCCGGATGGCCGTTCATGCCGGGCAGGTGCCGCAGCAGGTCGAACAGATTGCCGTAGCCGCTGCGCAGGATATCGTCGCGATCGATGGTGGTGACCGGCAGTGTGGTCTGCACCGAAGAGCGCGGCAGCCGGCTGCCGGTGACATGGATGGGCGCCAGTTCCACCTGGTGTGGCGTGTCGGCGGACTTGGGAGCCGGGCGCGGCAGGCGCGGGGCTGCGACCGCTTTCGGCGGCGTGGCAGGGGGCTCGGGATGGACGCGCCGCACGACAAAGGCACCGGATGAAGTGCGCAGGATGTTCACCGGCAGGCCGGCGACCAACTGCTTCAGGGAGGCCCCGGTATCGCGTTGGTCACGGCTGCCGCCGGTGCGCAGATCATCCAGTTCACGTGCGTCGAACAGCAGGGCGGTGCCACTCTGCCGGGCCCATTGCTGCAGTGCCGGCACCAGTGGGCCAGCGCCCACGTCGATCTCCAGCGTGCCGGCGGGCTCGCCGGCATCGGCCATCGGTAGTGCGGCAACACCCAGTGCAAGGCATAGCAGGGCGCGGAGCAGCCCCCACTGCAGCGCACCCGGACCTGCCTTCACTGCCGGTCTCCTCAGTAGGTGCGGCGCAGTTCCAGCGCGCCATCCGGACGCGTCTGGCCAGCCACGGACCAACCCAGTTCCAGCGCCGACAGCAGCTCCTGTGCATCACCGGCGCGGAAGGTGCCGCTTACAGCCAGGTCGGTGATCTCCGGATCGACGATAACCAGTGGCGTGCGGCCATAACGGTTCATGCGCTCGACCACGATCGACAGTGGCGTGGCATCGAACACCAGTTGCCCACGCAGCCAGCCTTCAGCGGCTGCGTTGGACGAGAGGGCAGGGCCCGGCTGGATACGGCCGGAGGGCAATACCTGCAGCTGTTGGCCGGGTGCCAGCGTGTGCTGCGCTGCGCCGTTGCTGACTTCCACGGCACCTTCCAGCAGTGCGACCTCGACCAGGCCGTCGCGCAGGCGTTCCACCTGGAAGGTCGTGCCGATGTCGCGGATCGTACTGCCGCCGGCGTGCAGCTGCAGCGCCTTGTTCGACGGAGCGACCTGCAGTTGCAGCCGACCCCGCTCCAGCACCAGATCACGATGGCGCCAGCCGAAGCGGGCGCGGAGGGTGGTGCCGGCATCCAGCATGGCGACGCTGCCATCGGCCAGCGTCTGCTGCTGTGCCTGGTGCGAATCATTGGCGTAGACCTGTGGCGTCGGGTTGCCGTCGACGGCAACCATCCAGCCGATGCCGATCGCCATGCAGACACCGGCGGCAGCGGCCACACCCGGCAACCAGCGCCGGCGCGGCGGACGCGCCGCCCGTGCCGCGGCGGTGCGCAGCCAGGGGTCAGCCGCAAGCTCCGCACCCTGCTGGAACAGGGTTTCGGCCTGCACCCAGGCTTTGACGTGGGCCGGATCTTCGGCCAGCCAGTCCTCGAACGTTTCGCGTTCGGCCGATGTGCAGTCCGGGGCTTCCAGGCGGGCTACCCAGGCGCTGGCGCGTTCAAACAGCTGTGCATCATCCCTGTGCGGGGTGCCACTCATTGGCCGTCCCTGTCGTTGTGCAGCGGATCCGATCCCAACTCCTGACGCAGGCCCTGCAGGGCCCGGGCGATATGTTTTTCCACGGTCTTGGCAGTAATTCCACAATGCCGCGCGATCTGGGTGTAGCTCATGCCGGTGATGCGGTTGAGCAGATAGACCTCGCGTGCGCGTTCGGGCAGCTTGAACAGGGCCTGCCGCAGCAGGGACAGCATCTGCCCTGACTCGGCCTGGCGCAATGGATCGGGCGAGGAACTGGACGGTTCGTCGCTGCCATCGTGTTCGGCCAGCGGCAGATGCGGCCGCGACTGCGGCGAGCGGCCGCGGTCTGCCAGGCGGTTGCGGGCGATACGATACAGCAGCAGGCGCAGTTCGTCCGGGCCCTGTGCGCGATAGCGGATCAGCCGTTCCATGCAGTCCTGCGCGATATCCTCCGCATCCTCAGGCCCGACCCCCCGCGTGCGCAGGAACGCGCACAGCGGTGCGCGCTCTTCGCGTACGAACGCGATGAAGGCATCCGCAGGTGCGAGCGGCTCCGGCGCGCGATGGATCAGGGGAGACGGGGTGGACAGGGCTGGCCTCGACTGTCGGTGGCGAATGCGTCATCGAGTTTTACGCGACGATGACCGGATGGGGAAGAGTGTGCATCGATCAGATTCTCATTGTGAATGTATTCATTTTTCAGGATCCGTTCCACTGGGGGAGATCGCCCCGCTGCGGCGTTGATCGTTCTACCCGCGTGTTGCGGGTGGAGAGAGAGAACGCATGAAGTATTCGAAGTTGAGCCTGGCCCTGGCCGGGCTGATGGGCGTTGGCGCCATCGCGGCAGCTGATGACGTCATGGCAATGAGTTATCACGTGCAGGACGATCGCGTCTTCCTCAGCGGCGGCGTCACCGTCGCCGATGTGGTGGCGCTGCCCGCACTGCTGGCCAAGGCGCAGGCTGAAGGCCGTCCGATCCGCGAAGTCGTGCTGCGAACGTCCAACGGTGGCGCGCTGATCGCCGGCGAGTGGCTGCAGGCGGTGATCCGTACCCAGGGCCTGGACACCATCGTGTCCGGCCACTGCATTTCGTCCTGCTCGATCATGCAGTCCGGTGGCGTCAACCGTTACCTCGGCGGCGATCTGCCGCTGGTCGACTCGGTGCAGATCCATGCCGCCAGCAGTGGTGGCAGGATCACCTATGCGCCGTCGCCGCGCATGACCCAGATCTACACAGGCAACTACGGCGGTGGCATGGATGCGGGCCTGTTGCACAAGGCCATGTATGAAGTGGTGCAGCCCAATGGCCTGCTGGTATTCCGCGACCCGGCGCGTACCACGGGTACGTCGGTTACCTTCGATCCGGATGGCAGTGGCAGCAAGCTGGAGTCATTCCCGGGCCAGGATATCCGCAGCAACAGCATCATCAACACGGCGGGCTATCGCGATCCGGGCGACACCCTTCGTGTCACCAGCAACGTCAGCGGCGACATCAACCCGGGCTACCTGCGTACCGCGCGCCAGCTGCAGGCCTTCGTCGACGACGATTTCGCGCGCTGGAATACCGACTGGGCCAGCACCTACATCAACTATGCGGTGAGCCTGTACAACTTCTCCACGCGGGGGGCGAACGGTATCGGCGCGCAGTCGTTGCAGCAGCTGCTCGCCGACCCCGACCTCCAGGATGAACTGCGCGGCCAGCTGCGGCTGGCCGATCTGGATGCCTCGACCCTGGCCAACTCCGCCGGCGTGATCCGTGTCAGCAATGGCGCCACCTGGCGCACCGCTGAAACCACCGGCGCCGATTTCATTCTGGTGGACAACGGCACCATCGCACTGGAGGGTGGTGCGCTGCGCACCCCCGAGCTGCGGGTGATGCCGGGCAGCATCGTGGTTGGCCACGGTGATATCGCATCGGTCGGCACCGACAGCGATGCGCTGCTGGATGGCACCGGCCCGTCCTACCGCGAAGATGGCTTCAACCGCCTGCGCGTGTTCGGCACGCTGATGCCGCGCGGTGGGGATCTGGTGACCCACGGCTACGTCAACATCATGCCCGGCGGCCAGGTGCTGTTTGATGTTACCGAAGCCGGTGGTACCGGCAGTGGCCGCCTGCGCGTCGGCAGCTTCTACGACGGCGGCACCGAGGAGGGCGCGCTGGTGATCGCGCGGGGCGCACACCTTGCGTTGAATGTGGCCCAGGGCTTCTATGCCGGTGCCTACCGCCGCGATCTGGTGGAAGGGCCGATCTACCAGGGGGGCTTCCAGGATGTCGTGCGGCTGGGGGACGCCGGATACAGTGCCAGCATCACTGCCGGTGAAGTGTTCCGCCCGCGCCACAATTCACTGCTCAGCTTCAACGTGAAGCAGACGGCCGATGGCCTGTGGCTGACCGCCAACCCGGGCTTTGACCAGCTGGGCCTGTTCGCCAATGGCACGTCCGGCGACGGCCTGGGCCGCGCGCTGGCGACCGCCTCCGATCGCCAGGACAAGGGACTGAGATCGCTGCTGGGCGCACTGCAGTTCGCCGACCGCGATGTGATCGCACAACAGGCCGGTGCCCTGCGCGGTGATGCGCACGCCAGCCTGCGACTGGCCGACACCGCGCTGGTGGGCAGTATCGGCAACGTCGTGCAGCAGCACCAGTCGGCCATGCGCAGCGGCGGTGATGCCGATGGCCTGGCCTCGCAGGTGGCGCAGTCGGTCTCCTCCCAGCCGGGCATGCGCCATGGCAGCCTGTTCAACCAGCTGGCGATGCACCTGGTCGAGCCGGCGTCGGGCAGCGTTGCGGGCAGCGGTGATGCTGGACGCAGCCACGGCATCTGGGCACGTGGTTTCGCCAGCCATGGTCGCATCGATGCTGACGGTGGCGTGGCCGGCCTGAGCCACACCATCGGTGGCATCGTGGTCGGTGCCGATACCCGCGTGGCCGATGACCGCGTGACCCTGGGCGTCAGCGTGGCCGCGGCGGACATGTCGACCAAGGCCAGCGATGGCTCTGGTTTCACTGGTGACGTGCGTGCGCTGGACGTGGGCGGCTACCTCGATGCGACGTACGCGCGCGGCTATCTGTCGGCGGCCGTGCGCTACACCGATCTGCGCCACGATACGCGTCGCAGCATCAACGGCATCGATGGCCTGCAGCAGCCACTGCGCGCCAAGTACAGCAACGATGCGATCTCCGCACGGGTGGAACATGCGTTCTCCTTCACCACCGCCAAGGGCCTGGTGATCCAGCCGTTGCTGCCGGTGGTGGACTACGCGCGCACCTCGGCCACCCGCTTCAACGAAGGGCAGGGCGCCGGTGCGCTGGTTGGCCGCAGCGGCAGCCTGGAGAGCATCCGCGTGGGTGCGGGTCTGCAGCTGTTCAAGACCTTCGAGGGCAACAACGGCGAGCGCATCACCCCGCGTGCCCGCGTGGTCTGGCAGAAGGAGCTGGGCGATTCACAGGCGCGCTACAGCACGGGTTTCGCTGCGGCCCCGGACCTGGTGTTCGGTGCCAGCAGCCAGGCGGTGGGCGAGCAGGTGCTGGCCTGGAACTTGGGTGTGACCAGCCGTGCCAGCGAGCGGCTGTCGATCATGGCCGATTACGTGGGTGAGCGCCGCGACGGGCAGATCCAGAACGGCGTGATGCTGGGCCTGGGCTACAAGTTCTAAGTGGCACCCGGCACCGGCGATGAAGGCATCGCCGGTGCCATCCCAACGCGGGTGCTGCTGCGGTATGGTCGGTCTGCCATTCCACCCAGGCCCGTCCATGCAGATCGCCGTCTTCAGTGCCCGTCCCTACGACCGTCGTTTCCTTGATGAGGCGAACCAGCGCGATGCGGCTGGGGACGGCTTTGCGTTCGTGTACTTCGATGTGGCGCTGGACGTGCACACGGCCGCGCTGGCGCAGGATTGCGCAGCCGTATGCGTGTTCGTCAACGACCGCCTGGATGCGCCGGTGCTGCACGCCCTGCATGCGATGGGCGTGCGGGCCGTACTGCTGCGCTGTGCCGGTTTCAACAATGTGGACCTGGCAGCCGCGAAAGCGCTGGATCTGTTCGTCGCACGCGTACCGGCCTATTCCCCGGAGGCGGTGGCCGAGCATGCGTTGGCGCTGGTGATGACCCTCAACCGGCAGACCCATCGCGCCTACAACCGCGTGCGCGAGGGCAACTTCATGCTCGATGGCCTGCTCGGGCGCACTTTGCATGGCCGCACGGTCGGCATTGTGGGTACCGGCAAGATCGGGCTGGCCACCGCGCGCATCTTCAACGGCATGGGCTGCACCGTGCTGGGGCACGATCCTTATCCGTCACCCGCGTTCGGCGGTATCGGCGAAATGGCCGGGCTGGATGAACTGCTGGCGCGTGCCGACATCGTGTCGCTGCATTGCCCGCTGACGCCTGAGACCCATCACCTGATCAATGATGCATCACTGGCGCGGATGAAGCCGGGCGCGATGCTGGTCAACACCTCGCGTGGCGGGCTGGTCGATACCCATGCGGTGATCCGCGCGCTGAAGTCACGCCGGCTGGGTCATCTGGCCATCGACGTGTACGAGCAGGAAAGCGCGCTGTTCTTCCAGGACCTGTCTGGCGAGATCATCGACGACGAGGCCTTCCAGCGCCTGATGACCTTCCCGAATGTGCTGGTGACCGGCCACCAGGGCTTCTTCACCGTGGAGGCGCTGCAGGAGATCTCGGCGATCACGCTGGGGAACCTGCAGGATTTCGTGGCCGGGCGGGTGTGCGCCAACCGGGTAGAGGCGGGCTGAGCCGGATGGATTGACCGCCGGGGCGCCCAGCCCGTAAAATCGCGGGCTCCGCCGGAATAGCTCAGTTGGTAGAGCGGCGCATTCGTAATGCGTAGGTCGCAGGTTCGACTCCTGTTTCCGGCACCAGTTGCATGAAAAGCCCCGGCCTTGGTCGGGGCTTTTTTTGTGCTCTGGTAGTGCCGGCCGCTGGCCGGCAGCTCCAGTAGTGCCAGCCCATGGCTGGCCGCCCAGGATTTCCGAGACTCGCGGTCTACTCGCCCCTCCGGCTTCCCAGGCGCTTCGCTCCTCGCATAGTTCCTGACCTGGCAACCGCAGCCGGTCATTCCTGCGCTATGAATACCCGGCCTTGCTCCAAGGCTCTTTCAGGGATTGGAAGGATGCGCAGGTTCGGCCTTTGTCCACGAGCTGTAGCCGACGTAGTTGCAGTATGCGAGCCAGTGGTAGCGCCTTGTTTGTTCAGTTAACAAAGTGCATATCGCAGGTTTGATATCTATTTCCATCACGCGTTGCAATGACAAGCTTCGGCCTTGGTCGGGGTCTCCCGTCTGTGCGGCATTGCCAGAGGTAGTGGCGGGCCCTGGCCGGCTGCGTCAGTAGTGCCAGCCCATGGCTGGCAACATTCAGAGCCTAGCCTTGCTGATCGGTCATGAGGCATCCACCACCTCCCAAGCGCTTGTCCCTCCCACTGAGTTCGGTCCGTTCGCTCTCCTGCCAGCAACCGCTATGTGCTGAGAGGGGGGGGGGCTGGGGGTGTTTGCCTCCTGGGCCCGTTAGCTGTGGTCGAATGCGCAGAGCACACATGGCAGAGTTGCTCAATCTTCTAGGCTTCTGCTCAGGTCTTTCTGCTTGCTTCGATCATGACGGATCCAGAGTGGCAGGCTGCTCATTCCCGGAGCCGCCCAAGCGAGGTTGCCAATCCGGAGCTGAGCTGTGTTGCGAGGTGATCTTTGCACGGCACTGACCAGCTGCGGGGATCTGTCAAATGTGTTTGAGATGAAGCAACTTGGTAATTGACGGTTCCCGGCTCGCCGTGGAAGAGTCTCACATAACAATCAGGGGCGGGGATGCGGATCGATACCATGGAAGTTACGATCAACTCATGCTGGCGCGCAGCCGCAACGATTGCGCTCGCGGCAGGGATCATATGCACCGCACAGGCGCAGCAGGCTGTTCAGCAGCCCTATCAAGAGTATGACAAGAAGCTCCGCTCGGCTGAGCAGGTCGGTCCACTGACATCAGAACTCTTCGGTGACTCGGTCAATGTGTACGACCAGAGCGGATACTTCAAGCAAACCGATATCGACTTGGCAGGCAATAATGCATTACCGGTCCGACTCGAGCGCCGGTTGAATGTGAGGCCCATTCCCGAATACGGTTTGCCGCCGTTGATCTATGGGGGTGCCGGTGACTGGAGCATCGATGTTCCCTTCATCTCCGGCGTATTTGATTCCCAGTATGGGTGGACCTATCGAGGTTCCCGGAAAGATCCACGCTGCAGCACCAACTTCATTCCCTACACGCAACCTCCATTCCGGATTGAAGACATCTGGTCTGGCTATACCGTCAACCTACCCGGGGAGAGCGCGCGATCGCTAATGGGTGAGCCACCTGCTGGCCTCAAGCCGACAAGCCGTCAGGGCGAGAACTGGAGCTGGACCACCAGCGCAATGGACACCGTCAGTTGCACGCCGATGATTACCGGCCTGGAGGGCGAGGGCTTCATTCTGCAGACCACATCGGGCATCAAGTACACCTTTAATGTTGGCACCCAGCGCGTTGTGGGTCTGATGGGATCCATCGGCGCCAGCGCTGCCCAGGCGCGTGTAGAGATCTATCTGTTGGCAAGTCGAATCGAGGATCGCTTCGGCAATAGTGTCAGCATCAGTTATAACGGGAACGGATATCCGACCAACATCACGTCCAGCGATGGGCGCTCGATCTCGTTGAACTATGTAGGAAATCGCCTGCAGAGTGCCTCGGCAAATGGCCGCACCTGGACATACGGATATGCAGGCAACTCGCTGCAGCGGGTTACCCAGCCGGACGGTGCCTGGTGGGAGATCAACCATCTCTCCGACATGCGTATCGCCTATGAGAACTGGCCGGAAGACCCCTCCCAGGGATGTGGAAGTCCACCTCTCAGGGACAAGATCTATACACTTCAGATGAAGCATCCATCTGGCGCGATAGGCACATTCTCCTTCCGGAACGGGCGAGGCTATCGGGCGGGAGTTCCTGCGAGTTACTGCATCGAAGAGGCGCGCGATGGCCAGATGATTCAGTATCTCGCGGTTGCCAATTACTTTGAGAACTTCGGTCTGGTGGAAAAAACCATTGAGGGCCCAGGCATTGCTCCCATGCGCTGGACGTATACGGACAAGGGGGATTATCAGGATTACTGGGCGGGGAACGATCCCTATTGCAGCACCTGCACCCAGTCCAAGGCGGTGAGAATCACGCAGCCTGACGGAAGCTGGATTGAAGAGATCTACGGAATTGTCTTCCGGTTCAATGATGGGAAGCTTCTCGGTCGGCGTGTCGGCAACGCAGCAGGAGCGGTGCTCGAGACCGAAGACCTGACGTATGTTTCAGATGCGCAGATGCCTTCGATGCCCTTCCCGGATCGCTATGGCTGGACGTGGGGAGGTAACGACGGCAGCTCGGCACTGCTCAGGCCGCTGCAACGGCGTCAGGTCACGCGCGATGGTGTGACGATGACCTGGCAGGCCAACTCCTTTGACAGCTATGGCCGCCCGGCAAGTGTGACCCGCAGCAGCTCGCAAGGTGCCAGTCGTACCGATACCACTGGTTACTATAACGATACCAATGCGTGGCTCCTCGGCCAGGTTTCCAGCCAGACCAACAACAACACTGGTCTGATCGAACTACAGACCTCCTACAACGCCAAGGCGATGCCGACTGAGCAGCGGCGCTTCGGCAAGCTGCTGCAGACGTTGAGCTACCATGCAGACGGTAACGTCGCCAGCTTTGCCGATGGTCGCGGCAACAGCACGACACTCAACAACTGGAAGAGGGGCATCCCGCAGTCGATAGGTTTTGCGGATGGTTCATCGATGTCGGCCAGCGTGGACGACAATGGCTGGATCCGCTCGGTGACCAATGAGCTGGGTTACCAGACAAGCTTTGACTATGACGCGATGGGCCGGCAGACCCGCAAGGCATTCGCTCTAGGCGACACGGTGGCCTGGAACCCGACGACGCAGATTTTCGAACGCGTGGATGCCGTGGAATATGGGTTGGGTGCTGGCCACTGGCGGTTGACGACCAATACTGGAAATCGGAACAAAGTGACCTGGTTCGACGCGATGTGGCGGCCGGCGTTGACCCGTGAGCAGGATGCGAGCAATCCGGCAGCGACCCAGCGCTACCAGCGATTTACCTACGATCATGCCGGCCGTGCGACGTTCCAATCGTACCCGGACTCGGCCAGCAACCCGAGCGCGGGACAGTGGTCAGAGTTCGACGCACTGGGCCGTGCCACCTCCAGTTCGTCCGACAGTGAGTTGGGTCTGCTGACGACAGTCACCAGCTATCTTCCCGGCATGCGGGTGAGGACAACTGACCCCCGTGGACAATCGACTACGACCCTGCACCGGGTGTATGACACGCCGGCCTACGATATGCCGGTTGCCATCGAACATCCGGGCGGCGCGTTCACGGACATTGGCCGTGATGTGTTCGGCAAGATCACCTCAATCAAGCGGCGCGACGCCAGTGGCGGTACCGCCCTCACCCGATCCTATGTGTACAACCCGCAGCAGGAGCTGTGCAAAAGCATCGAACCGGAAACCGGAGCCATGGTCATGGGCTACGATGCTTCCGGAAATCTTGCTTGGTCGGCGGCGGGGCTTACGCAGGGAGCGGTCGATAACTGCGACACTTCTGCAGCACAGGCATCAGGGCGCCGGGTGGATCGGACGTACGATGCCAGGAACCGCCTGAAGCAATTGGTTTTTGCTGATGCCAGCGGCGATCAGGCGTGGCAGTACAACAGCTCAGGGCTGCCCACCCAGGTGACCACCAGCAATCCGTCTGGCAAGGCAGTCACCAACACCTATGCCTACAGCAAGCGGGGTCTGATCATCGGGGAGACGATGCAGCAGCCAGGCGGCGTCAGCTGGTCCATGGGATATGGATACGACGCCAATGGAGCACTTGCCAGTCTGCAGTATCCCAGTGGCCTGCAGCTCGCGCTGGCTCCCAACGCATTGGGTCAGCCCACTCGCATCGGATCCTATGCCATGGGCGTCGGCTATTACCCGAACGGTGCGCTGCGTACATTCACCTATGGCAATGGCATCGCGCACAGCATGACCCAGAACGGCCGTGGCCTGCCGGCGAGGGCGGTAGATGTTGGCGTCCTTGATAGCAACATTGTCTACGACAGGAACGGCAACGTAGCCAGCATTACCGACGCGATTGCTCCGGCCAAGTCAAAGCAGATGCAGTACGACGCGCTGGATCGCCTGACACAGGCAACCTCAGCATCCTTTGGCGGCGACACGATCTACCGCTATACCTACGACGTGCTGGACAACCTGCGCAGTGCCAAGCTGGGCGGCGTGAAGCAGCACAATTACTGGTATGACGCCCGTAATCGGATGACCAACGTGAGCCGCGATGATGGCAGTGCGATCATCGGCCTGGACTACGACGTCCAGGGAAATCTGGCCAAGAAGAATGGTGAGGCATTCCGGTTTGACCTGGGCAATCGTCTGCGCGATGCGGCCGGTCGGGAGACCTATGCCTACGATGCGCATGGTCGCCGAGTCGGTAGCTATAGCAGTCAAGAGGGCGACATTCTCTCCTTCTACGGAAATGACGGCGTGCTGCGCAGGCAGGACAACAAGCGCACGATGAAAGAGATTGAGTACATCAGCTTGGGGACTCACTTGATTGCCCAGGTTGAGAAGAGCACCGGTCTTGCCGTGCCTCGCCTCTCCGGACCAACGACCGTGGAAACCGGCAGCTACACCCTGTCGTGGGGTGCTGTTGTGCAGGCCTCACGCTATGAGCTTCGTATGACGGCCAATGGCGGGCTGAGTTGGAGCACCCTGTATGCCGGGAGTGCCCTGTCCCATGCACTTACGGGTGTGCCAAAGGGCGTAAGGCAGTATCAGGTCCGATCCTGTGATGCGAGCCGATGCAGCGCGTGGAGTTTGTCCATGTTCGTTCGGCACCTTCCCATTCCAGTCCCTGGTGCTGCGCCGGTGCTGTCGGGACCTGCAGAGTCATTCGGCAACTATCAGTTGAGCTGGAGTGCGGTAGCTGATGCCACGTCGTATCGCTTGGAAGAGCAGGTTCAGGGAGAAAGTTGGGGGCTGATCAACAACGATGCAGCGACTTCTCATTCGTTCGGTGCGCGTCCAAAGAATCAATATCAGTATCGTGTCAGTGGCTGCAGTGAGGGCGGGTGTGGGCCGTGGAGTAATACTGTTTCTCACGAAGTTCGTGTTCCTCCGCCCCCGAATCCGCAAAATGTGAAGAGGCGTAGGATTAGGCTGGATTGGGATTGGGGAGTAGAGATTTCGTGGTCCGCCTCTTCCGGTGCTACGTACTACGAGGTGCGCGCCGGAAAGATCTATAATGTTGGATCGAGCCTTAGTAAGGACTGGAACGAAAGGACGGAAGGGATTTTCTTGGGGGATTACTCTGTAAGGGCCTGTAACAGCTCGACCTGTTCAGAGTGGGTGATAGCCACAATGGAGAATCGCTGAAATGCGTTCCAGATCGTTGAGTTTTCCGCTTCGTTTTCTAGTGATGATCTTGGTTGCGAGCGTTTTCCCTCCAGGAACGGTTGCTGCCCAAACTGTTACCTATATCCACACCGATGCCCTTGGCTCGGTGGTCGCGGAGACTGACGCTAACGGTAAAGTCATCAAGCGCTATGACTACGAACCCTATGGCGCCGTGGTGGGTGGGCAAGTCACCGATGGGCCGGGCTACACCGGACACGTCAGCGATTCCGCGACTGGCCTGAGCTACATGCAACAGCGGTATATGGATCCGCAGCTGGGTGTGTTCCTGTCCGTGGACCCGGTGACGGCGTATGACCAGCCGGTTGGGCAGTTCAACCGGTATCGGTATGCGAACGGGAATCCGTACAAGTTCACGGATCCTGATGGGCGGAATGCCTTACTTGCTGCGCCGCTGGTGGTTGTACCGATCGTTATTGGCCTGACCTACTATGCAACCACGACAGCCGAGCAGCGAACGGATATCGGCAACAAGCTGGACGGGGCAGTAGAAGGCCTACTTCAGAAGTCCGAGGAATCGCCGAGACTACCTGCACTGCAAGGTGATGGGTCAATTGCCAGAGACAAACAGTCTCCGAAAATTGAATCGAGCGCCGGAGAAAAGAAGGAAACCGGCACGATCTATGTCGATTCCAAGGGGAACGCGATTCCGACACCGCCGGGTGGCAAAATTGAAGGATCACCCGATGGTCGATTTGTTCAGGCGAAAGGGCCTGACGGCCAGCCAACTGGGGTTCGAATAGATGGCGGACACAAGCCATCAACTCATCCTGATCCTCGCGCCCAGCAACCGCATGGTCACGTTCCCGGTGTAACCAATGCCGACGGAACCCCATGGCTTCCGATCAAACAATGAGTTGGAGTGACGTAAATCATGGAAACTGAAGCTGCGATCATCGAGATGACGAAGCTTGTGAGAGAGTTCGCGTTGGGTTCCATTGATGCCCAAGTTTTCATTGAGAAATACTCGAATTTCTACTACTACGAAGCGCTGGACGGACATGAAGCTTCAAGTGCGCTGCATCCCGAGAGCAAAATGAAGCTCGGGCCCGCTATCGAGCTGCATCGCCGCGTTCAGGAAAATGTGGTGAACAAGATCTCGTTCGATGCGGGGCTGTCAGCTGAAGCGATGAGGATGGCTGGGCGACTCTCCCCGACGGAGGCGCGGGAGCAGGCGCTGAGGATATGTGCAGATGTTGGGATTGAAGTCGTTCTGTCGGCGATCAATGCCACATGAAACCCTACACATTGAGTGACGCTTCGAGCGCATTAGAGCAAAGATCATGCAAATGCTCTACCGGCAACTTCTGACGAACAGTTGCAGCGGCTGGCTGGATTGAACTGCTGTTGTTGAGGTTGTCGCGCGACATCTCAGTTGTTTTCTCTTCCATGTGGGTCCATCCATTTCTTTGGTGAAAATGTTACCAGTACAGGAGGCGCGCGAGTCGAGTCGGATCAAGTCAAGTACCGGACCTCCGCTGCCGCGCCTCAGGGCCTCGAGTTCCACGTTGCACGGCTTAGTCGGAACTTTCCAGGCTCGGGCGGTGGCCTAAATATCTGTTTGTGCAGGGGCTGACGTGCTTTGTGCGACGCATGCATAGTGCGACGCTCCTCGGTATGGGCTTCAGCGAAAGAGAGCTCGTATAGGTAAGGAGTGTCCTCATCCCCGTCCGCATCTGGGACTGGTGGGGTGGAGCTGCCCTCCGGCCAAGGTTTAGTTGGCGCTTAACGTCAGTCGGGCCAGTTCCGGTGAGTCTCCGGAACACCCCAGCGGGCACTTGCCAGGCGAGTGCTAGAGTGCCTGCCGATGGCAACGGTCCATGCCGGTCCGCTCGGCCGGAGTGGGGCTCATTCGCTGAGCTGCGAGTCGCTTGGATCCCTAGTCGGGGGCACTAGGCTGGGTTCGTAATGCGTAGGTCGCAGGTTCGACTCCTGTTTCCGGCACCAGTTGTAATGAAAAGCCCCGGCCTTGGTTGGGGCTTTTTGTTTTGGCATTTGAAGCAATCACTGGCCTTGTGTCATGAGCGCGAACCCTTATCAGGCCCAAGCGCCCGCACCGGCTGCCGAAGCACGGTCTTCAACCGCGCAGCGTCGGTCCTGCGTGGGTCGCTCAGGTAGATCTCATGATGGGGGCCGGCGAAGGCGTAGCCCAGCGAAGGCATCAGTTCGTCGTGCAGATGGGCCAGGGCCGGACCCTCGTCATCGTAAGCGCCTACATGCAGGGTCTGCAGGCAGAGGCCTTCTTCAAGAACTTCGTGGCGAAGGCTGGCCGGAAGGTCGCCCAGTTTTTTCGCCGCCTTGGCGATGGCAGCCTCCAGTTGCTCTGGACTGATCCCGTCCGGCGTGCGGATCATCACCGTCCACCTCCACTCATCCTTGCGGCGAGCCACAAAGCTCGACGGATCCTCGGCGGTCCACAGGGCTTCCAGCGGTGGCACCACGTAGTCCTGGCCCCCGGCCTTCAGTGCGAACTTCAGTGCATAGCTCACCGCGTACAGCCACTGCACGGACTGCAGGTAGGCGGGGGCGATATTCGGATCACCGTGGCCGTCGACCATCACGTAGGGCAGGGGCGGTACGTCCACTGTCACGAACTGGCCCACCGGGGGCTGGTACAACGCGCGATCGCGCTTCTTGAAATCGATCTTGTCCATGGGGCTCCTCCGGCACCGAGCATCCCATGCATTGCCGCGCGGGCATGCCTGAACATGTTCAGGTGACTTTGCCGAACACGGACGGAGCAGCCGCCATCGCCCGATGCTAGGATGCCGCCCCCGGGTGTTCTGCCCGCCGCGGTTGCGCGGTGCGACAACGTGTCGCAGCCAGAAACGGGCCTTTCCTGCGCTCGATCATTGTCAATGCCTTTCTTAAATGGTGGGTGACGGCCTAAAATTGAAAGGCTGACTCGACCCCACCTCCCTGCCTGTCTTCCGGACCGGTGGGACCGGCTTTGGCCGGAACAGGCAGGACGGGGAACGGCATTCCCTCGCAATTGGATCGACCGATGATTCCGTTGAAAACCCTTGGGCGCTGGTTGCGCCCGGGCCTGCTGCTGTCGTTGCTGGTGATGCTCACCGGCTGCGATGCGGTGGCCATCCTCAGTCCGAAGGGCCAGATCGGCCAGGATGAGAAGACCCTGCTGATCACGGCCACCGTGCTCATGCTGCTGGTCGTCATCCCGGTCATCATCATGACCCTGACCTTCGCGTGGAAGTATCGCGCCTCCAACACCAAGGCCCGCTACGAGCCGAAGTGGTCCCACTCGACGGCGATCGAGGTGGTGGTGTGGTCCATTCCCTGCATGATCGTGCTGGTGCTGGCGGTCCTGACCTGGCGCTCGTCGCACGCACTGGACCCGTACAAGCCGCTGGATTCGGACGTCAAGCCGGTCACCATCGAGGCGATCTCGCTGGACTGGAAGTGGCTGTTCATCTATCCGGAAGAGAAGGTGGCGGTCGTCAACGAAATCAAGTTCCCGGTCAACACGCCGCTGAACTTCAAGATCACGTCCGATTCGGTGATGAATGCGTTCTTCATCCCGCACCTGGGCAGCATGATCTACTCGATGGCTGCGATGGAGACCAAGCTCCATCTGATCGCCAACGAGACCGGTGAATTCCCGGGCATGTCCTCGCACTACAGCGGCGCGGGCTTCGCCAAGATGCACTTCACCGCCTACTCGGTCACCGATGCCGAATACCGCCAGTGGCTGGACCAGGTCCGCGCCGGCGAGCAGACCCTGGACAAGGCCTCGTTCAAGGCGCTGGGTGAAGCACGCAACGCCGAGTGGTATCCGGTCACCTACTTCGGCAAGACCGAAGAAGGCCTGTTCGACTGGGTCATCGCCAAGCACATGGGCGACAACAAGCATTACGGCATGAAGCACGAACACGCCGGTGCCGCCGCTGCCGATGCCGCCAGCCATGAAGCGCACGAGGGCCATGCCCCCAGTGACGCGCATGATTCCAAGGAATCGGGTGAAAACCTGGATGCCAACGAACACGAACACCCAGGCCACGCCGGCCATGCGGGCTCGGGAGAATGAACATGTTGGGTAAACTCTCAATTGAGTCGATCCCCCACGATCCGATCGTGCTGACCACCCTGGTCGGCGCGGTGCTGGGTGGCCTGGGCGTCATGGCCCTGATCACCAAGTTCAAGCTGTGGGGCTATCTGTGGAAGGAGTGGTTCACCTCGGTGGATCACAAGAAGATCGGCGTGATGTACCTCATCGTCGCCTTCGTCATGCTGCTGCGCGGTTTCTCCGACGCCATCATGATGCGTACCCAGCAGGCGCTCGCCGTCGGCGGGTCCGAGGGTTACCTGCCGCCGCACCACTACGACCAGATCTTCACCGCCCACGGCGTGATCATGATCTTCTTCGTGGCGATGCCGCTGATCACCGGCCTGATGAACCTGGCCGTGCCGCTGCAGATCGGTGCGCGCGACGTCGCGTTCCCGTTCGTCAACTCGCTCAGCTTCTGGCTGTTCGTTTCCGGTGCGGTGCTGATCATGCTGTCGCTGTGGATCGGTGAGTTCGCTGCCACCGGCTGGCTGGCGTTCCCGCCGTTGTCAGGCATCGAATACAGTCCAAGCGTAGGCATGGACTACTACATCTGGGGTCTACAGGTCGCAGGCCTGGGTACCACGCTGAGCGGTATCAACTTCTTCATCACCATCCTGAAGATGCGTACCCCCAGCATGAAGCTGATGCAGATGCCGGTGTTCACCTGGACCGCCCTGGTGACCAACGTGCTGATCGTCGCGGCCTTCCCGGTGCTGACCATCACCCTGGTGCTGCTGACCCTGGACCGTTACCTGGGTACGCACTTCTTCACCAATGACGGTGGCGGCAACGCCATGCTGTACATCAACCTGATCTGGATCTGGGGTCACCCGGAGGTGTACATCCTGGTCCTGCCGGCGTTCGGTGTGTTCTCCGAAGTCATCGCGACCTTCTCGCGCAAGGCGCTGTTCGGCTACAAGGGCATGGTCTACGCCACCGCCTGCATCGGCGTGCTGTCGTTCATCGTGTGGCTGCACCACTTCTTCACCATGGGCTCGGGTGCCAACGTCAATGCCTTCTTCGGCATCACGACGATGATCATCTCGATCCCGACCGGCGTGAAGATCTTCAACTGGCTGTTCACCATGTTCCGCGGTCGCGTGCAGTTCACCACGCCCGTGCTGTGGACCATCGGCTTCATGGTCACCTTCACCATCGGCGGCATGACCGGCGTGATGCTGGCGATCCCGGCCATCGACTTCGTGCTGCACAACAGCCTGTTCCTGATCGCCCACTTCCACAACGTCATCATCGGCGGCGTGGTGTTCGGCATGTTCGCCGGCATCACCTACTGGTGGCCGAAGATGTTCGGCTTCCGCCTCAATGAGTTCTGGGGCAAGTGCGCGTTCTGGTGCTGGTTCATCGGCTTCTACGTGACCTTCATGCCGATGTACGTGCTGGGCTTCATGGGCATGACCCGTCGTCTGCAGAGCACCGTCAACCCGGCCTACGAGCCGCTGCTGCTGGTCGCTGCCGCAGGTGCCTTCATCGTGGGTGCCGGCATCCTGTGCCAGATCATCCAGGTGGCCGTGTCGATCCGCGACCGCAAGAAGACCGCCGACCTGACCGGCGACCCGTGGGATGCCCGTACGCTGGAGTGGGAAACCTCTTCGCCGCCGGCCTTCTACAACTTCGGCAGCCTGCCGGAAGTCACCGAGCTGGACGATTTCTGGGAGCGCAAGCAGCGTGGTGAAGCCTGGCCGAAGCCGGCCAAGTACACCGACATCCACATGCCGCGCAACACCGGCACGGGCGTTGTCATCGGTGCCTTCAGCCTGGTGTTCGGCTTCGCGATGATCTGGCACATCTGGTGGCTGGCCATCGTCGGCTTCGTCGGCATGATCGCCACGTTCATCTACCGCACCTTCGACCAGGACGTGGACTACTGGGTCCCGGCCGCCGAGGTGGAACGCATCGAGAACGAACACCGCAAGCACCTGGAAAACCAGGGCCTGGTGAAGTCGGAGCTGAAGGCATGAGCACCAATACCTCGACCCTGAGCCACGGGCACGCCGCGCATGCGGCGGCCCATGGCCATGACGACCACGAGCACCACGACACCGGCGGCAACACCGTCTTCGGTTTCTGGGTGTACCTGATGAGCGACTGCCTCATCTTCGCCTCGCTGTTCGCCACCTACGTGGTGCTGGCCGGCGGTACCGATGGTGGCCCGACCGCGAAGGACCTGTTCGAACTGCCGTTCGTTGCATGGGAAACCGCGCTGCTGCTGACCTCCTCGCTGACCTTCGGCCTGGGCATGATTGCCATGCACCGCAAGCAGATGGGCCAGATGTACCTGTGGCTGGGCATCACCTGGCTGCTGGGCTTCGGCTTCATGTGCATGGAAGTGTGGGAGTTCCAGCACCTGATCCATCAGGGCTACGGTCCGGACCGCAGTGCCTTCCTGTCGGCGTTCTTCGCCCTGGTCGGTACCCACGGCCTGCACGTCAGCGCCGGCCTGCTGTGGCTGCTGGTGATGTTCGTGCAGCTGAAGAAGTACGGCCTGACCCCGACCAACAAGACCCGCATGGCGTGCCTGAGCCTGTTCTGGCACTTCCTGGACCTGATCTGGATCGGCGTGTTCTCCGTCGTCTACCTCAATGGAGCCCTGTAATGGCACATGACAACCATGCACACGACCACGGCACCGGCGGCGAAAGCCATGGCACCGTGAAGTCGTACCTGATCGGCTTCGTGCTGGCGGTGGTGCTGACCGTCATCCCGTTCTGGATGGTGATGTCGGGCGACTTCTCGCGCACCGTCAACGGTGTGGTGATCGCGATCACCGCGGTGCTGCAGATGCTGGTCCACCTGGTGTTCTTCCTGCACCTGGACCGCTCTTCGGAAAGCCGCTGGAACGTCAACGCTGCGGCCTTCACCGTGGTGGTGATCGGCATCATCGTGGTCGGTACCCTGTGGGTCATGCACAACATGAACGTGCACATGATGCACTGACGTCCTCGCGACGTTGCCACGCAGAAAGGCCGCCCTCGGGCGGCCTTTTTGTTTGTCTGCGGATATGGGTAGTGCCGGCCGCTGGCCGGCAATCGCGGGAAGCCGGCCGGCTCTACCCCGCCACCCGGCGCAGGAACTCTTCGGCATCCATAGGCCGGCCCAGGTGATAACCCTGCAGCTGGTCGCAGCCCAGTTCGCTCAGGTATTCGCGCTGCGCCTGCGTCTCCACGCCTTCGGCCACCACCTGCAGCTGCAGGGTGCGTCCCAGCGCAATGATCGACGACACGATGGCGGCGTCTTCGTCGTTGCGTTCCAGGTCATGCACGAACGCACGGTCGATCTTCAGTTCGGTGGCCGGCATCCGCTTCAGGTACAGCAGGCTGGAGTAGCCGGTGCCGAAATCGTCGATGGCGATATGCACGCCCATCGCGGTCAGGTCGTTGAGAATCGCCAGGCTGGCGTCGACGTCCTTCATCGCCGTGGTCTCGGTGATCTCCAGGGTCAACCGCGCCGGCTCGATCCGGTGCCGCTGCAGCACCTCGCGCACGCTGTCCAGCAGGGCCGGCGAGGAGAACTGCAAGGGCGACAGGTTCACCGCCATCGACCATCCGGTATGCCCGGCCTCGTGCCATGCACGCAGCTGTGCACAGGCACGGTCCAGTACCCAGTCACCGATCGGCAGGATCAGGCCACTGCGCTCGGCGATGGGAATGAACACATCCGGCGCCAGCAGGCCCAGTTCCGGGTGCTGCCAGCGCAGCAGGGCCTCGGCGCCGGTAGCTGGTGCGCCAGCGGCCGGGAACTTCGGCTGGTAGTGCAGCAGCAGCTCGTCACGCGCGATCGCCTTGCGCAGGTCCTGCAGCAGGCGCAGCTGGCGGTTGGCACTGAGCTGCATCGACGGGGTGAAGAAGGTATAGCCGTTCCGGCCGGTTTCCTTGGTGTGGTACATCGCCGCATCGGCGTGCGCCATCAGTTCGCGCTCGTTGCTGGCGTCATCCGGGTACAGGGCGATGCCGAGACTGGCGCTGACCTGCAGTTCGGCGGCATCCAGGGTGAATGGTTCGCCGGCGGCGGCGATGATGCGTTCGGCCACCACCACCGCATCGTCCGGGGTGTCGATGGCCAGCACGATCACGAACTCGTCGCCGCCGAGGCGCGCGAACGTGTCCTGCGGCCGCAGCAGGCCGCCGATGCGCTGTGCCACCGCCACCAGCAGGCGGTCGCCCAATTGGTGGCCGTAGGCATCGTTGACCGCCTTGAAGCCGTCCAGGTCGCAGAACATCACCGCCACTGCGCGGCCGCGGCGGCGCGCTTTTTCGATGGCCTGCTCGATGCGGTCCTGCAGCAGCATGCGGTTGGGCAGCTGGGTCAGCGGGTCATGCAGGGCGGCCTGGATCAGCTTGTCGTTGGCGTGTGCCAGTGAATCGGCCAGCAACCCGGTACGCACGCGCATCTGCCGATCGAACAGCGAGGCGACCAGGGCGATGCCCAGGGTGGCTACAGTGGTGACGATCACCAGCACTGCCAGCCAGCGCGTGTCGATGCCGCCGCTGCCGACCGCGCCGCAGATGCTGCCTTCGGGGAAGCGTGCGGCGGCCATGCCGGTGTAATGCATGCCGACGATGGCCAGGCCCATCACCAGCGAGGCCAGTGCGCGCAGGCGCATGGTGTGGCGCTGCTCGGAACGCAGGCGGAAGGCGATCCACAGCGCCGCGCCGGCGGCACCGATGGCTACTGCAATGGAGGCGGCGAACCAGCCCGGGTGATAGTCGATACCCGGCTGCATGCGCATCGCGGCCATGCCGAGGTAGTGCATGGTGGCAATGCCCAGGCCCATCAGCACGGCGCCGGCCAGCAGTCGTCGCCAGGGCAGGCTGGGTCGTGACACCAGCCACAGCGCATAGGCCGAAGCGCCGATCGACACTGCAAGCGAGTACAGGGTGATGCCGAGGTCGTAGCCGACCGGGATCGGCAGGTCGAAGGCCAGCATGCCGATGAAATGCATCGACCAGATACCCAGGCCCATCGCCGCCGCGCCGCCGGCCAGCCACCAGCGGGCCACGCCGCCCTCGGCCGTGGCCAGGCGGCCGGCCATGTCCAGCGCCGTGTACGAAGCAAGAATGGCCACCAGCAGGGAGATGGCGACCAGGCTCTGACTGTAACTGCCAGTCATGTTGAATCCAGAGGGGGAGGGAGGGGCGCCCGCAAGGCGCACGCCCGCGACAGCTATCGGCGCGGGTGGGCGGGACTTGAGCGGTCGCAGCACCTGCGACCCGGCTCGGCTATCCTGCCACGCCTGTTCCCGTTGCTGGAAATCATCCGATGGCAAAAGCCCGCACCGCCTACGTCTGCAGTGAATGCGGCGCCGAATTCAGCAAGTGGCAGGGCCAGTGCACCGAGTGCAACGCCTGGAACTCGCTGTCGGAAATCGTGCTGGAGAGCGCGGCGGCGGCCAAGGCGCCCGCGTCGCGCCGGGCCGGCTGGGCCGGCAAGATCGACCCGCCGAAGATCACCGCCCTGAAGGACGTGGAGCAGACCGAGCATCGCCGTGTCTCGACCGGTATCGGCGAGTTCGATCGCGTGCTGGGCGGTGGCCTGGTCGAGGGCGCGGTGGTACTGGTTGGTGGCGACCCGGGCATCGGCAAGTCGACCCTGCTGCTGCAGGCGGTGGCGAAGATGGCGGCCGAGCTGCCGGTGCTGTACGTCACCGGCGAGGAGTCGCTGGCCCAGGTGGCCGGCCGCGCACACCGGCTGGAATTGCCGCTGGATGGTGTCAACGCGCTGGCCGAGACCGGCGTCGAGTCGATCCTGCAGCATGCGTCCAAGGCCGGCCCGCGGCTGATCGTGGCCGACTCCGTGCAGACCCTGTGGACCGAGAGCCTGACCGCCGCGCCCGGCTCGGTCAGCCAGGTGCGCGAGAGCGCGGCGCGGCTGGTGCGTTTCGCCAAGGAGACCGGCACCGCCGTGTTCCTGGTCGGCCACGTGACCAAGGAGGGCGGTATCGCCGGCCCGCGCGTGCTCGAACACATGGTCGATGCGGTGCTGTACTTCGAAGGCGAGAGTGGCAGCCGCTTCCGCCTGCTGCGCGCGTTCAAGAACCGCTTCGGTGCGGTCAACGAGCTGGGCGTGTTCGCGATGGGCGACAAGGGCCTGAAGGAAGTCTCCAATCCGTCGGCGATCTTCCTGTCCGGTGGCAGTACCCACCAACCCGGCAGCTGCGTGATGGTCACCCGCGAGGGCACCCGGCCGCTGCTGGTTGAAGTGCAGGCGCTGGTGGATGCCTCGCCGCTGTCGAACCCGCGCCGTGTCGCGGTCGGCCTGGAGCAGAACCGCTTGGCCATGCTGCTGGCGGTGCTGCATCGCCACGGCGGCGTGCTGGTCGGCGACCAGGACGTGTTCGTCAATGTCGTCGGCGGCATCCGCGTGCAGGAGACCGCTGCCGACCTGCCGGTGCTGCTGGCGGTGCTGTCCTCGCTGCAGGACCGGCCGCTGGCGGAAAAGACGATTGCGTTTGGCGAGGTTGGCCTGTCCGGCGAGATCCGACCGGTACCCAATGGCGAAGACCGCCTGCGCGAGGCCGCCACCCATGGTTTCAAGCGCGCCATCGTGCCCAAGGCCAATGCTCCCAAGGGCGGCTCGGTGAAGGGCATGGAAGTGATCGCGGTGGAGCGCCTGTCCGAGGCCATCGACGCGGCGTGATACCGGTCCGGTAATTGTAGAGCCGAGCCCACGCTCGGCTGTTTTTGTAGAGTCGAGCCATGCTCGACTGGCGGTTGAACAGCAGTCGAGCATGGCTCGACTCTACAAAGAGCGAAGGGCAGCCGAGCATGGGCTCGGCTCTACAAACCTCAAACACGGCAACGGTCAGCCTCCCTGTGCTAGTTTTTCCCGCTCGACGAAGACGCCCTCTGGCGTCTTTCCGTGCCCAGGAGTAAACGATTACATGCAGGACGCCGCGCTCACCGCCCCCAACGCCGAAATCCGTCGTGCCGGGGTCGATCTCAATGGACTGATGACGGTGCTGGGCAAGCACCTCTATTCCACCCCGGTGGTGGCGCTGCGTGAGCTGGTGCAGAACGCGCACGACTCGATCATCCGCCGTCGCATCGAACAACCCGGCGTCGAGGTGCCTTCGCGCATTTCGGTGCAGGTCGATGCCGGTGCCGGCGTGCTGCGCATCATCGATACCGGCGCCGGCCTGACCCGCCAGGAGATCCATGACTACCTGGCGACCGTCGGCGTCGGCTACACCCGCGGCCTGCGCCAGGGCGGCGAGGACGATGAGGGCCTGATCGGCATGTTCGGCCTCGGCTTCCTGTCGGCCTTCGTGCTGGCGCGCCGGGTCAGCGTGCGCACCACCTCGTACCAGACGCCGGAACTGGGCCATCTGTACGTGTCCAGCAACGCCGAGCAGTACACCGTCAGCGAAGTGCCGGCACGCGCGGTCGGCACTGAGGTGGAACTGGAGCTGCATCCGGACTTCCTGCCGCTGGCCAACGAGGCGCGCCTGCACGAAGTGCTGGGTCGCTATTGCGCGCTGCTGTCCGAGCCGATCTTCATCGGTGCTGCAGGCGAGGCGCTCAACCCCGAGCCGCCGCCGTGGCGCGGCCAGAGCGATGTGGCCCTGCATCCGGTGCAGGCGCGTCGCCAGGCGCTGCAGTTCGCGGCGCGTTTCGAACATGATTTCGAGCCGATCGTCACCGTGCCGTTGCGCGCTGATGGCAGCAGTGATGCCACCGGCCTGCTGTGGGTGCAGGACGGTGCCACCTACGGCACCAGTGACAACCGCAACCTGTCGGTGTTCGTGCGCGGCATGCTGCTGGACGACGATGCGCGTGACCTGCTGCCGCCGTGGGCGGGCTTCATCGGCGGGGTGATCGAATCCTCGCGGCTCACGCCCACCGCCAGCCGCGAAGACCTGCAGCGCGATGACCAGTACCGCGCCGTGCAGCATGCGTTGCTGGAGGCGCTGATTGATGGCCTGGCCGACGTCGCGCGGCAGCAGCCGGAAGCGTGGCGACGTGTATTGAGCCGCCACAACGAGGCGCTGCTGGGCGCGGCGCTGTGCGATGACCGCCTGTTCGACCTGTTGCTGGAGCACGTGCGCGTGCCGACCTCGCAGGGCGATCTGCCTGCCAGTGCGCTGCCCGCACGCGGTGCCGTGCATGTGATCCTCGACAACGGTGGCGGCTTCGAGGAAATGCTGTTCCGTGCGATGGGCGTGCCGGTCGCGCATGGTCATCGCTATGCAGTAGTGCCGTTCCTGCGGCGCTGGGCCCAGGCCAAGGGCCTGCGCTTGGTTGAACTGGGCACCGAACAGGGCAACCGTGCGCTGTTCCGCAGCGATGACAGCCTCGACGAGGCGCAGCTGGCATGGCTGCGCGAGCAGCTGGGTGACGGCGAACAATTGCTGCCGGCACGCTTCAGTCCCGAGTCGCTGCCGGTGGTGGTGGTGCCCGACCGCGAAGCCGAGCTGAAGCAGCGCCTGGAAGACGATGAGAACGACAAGCGCGTTTCAATGGCGGCGCTGCGGCTGGCGCGTCAGTTCACCGCGCGCATCGAATCGCGTGCGCCATCGCGGCTGTACCTCAACCTCGACAACCCCGCGGTGCAGGCGCTGCTGCGCGCCCAGCGCGAGGGCCACCCGCAGGCCGAAGCCGCAGCGCGCCTGCTGCGCTCACTGAAAATCATCGTCGCCGCGCAGGGCCGTCCACTGGCCCGCGCGACCGCCACGCCCGGCCCGGATCTCAACGGCGCCTTCACCGATATCGCCGGTGCCCTGCAGCAGATGCTGCGCTGAGCACCGCATCCTCTCATCCAGCCTTCGCTAGACAGGAGTACTTACCCCATGGACATCTGGAACTGGGTCGAAAAACTGCAGGGTGACCTGCGCCAGGCCGGCCAGGCGCAGAATGCGCACCTGCTGAATCGCCTCGCCGACGAGGTGAGCGAACTGCGTGTCGACCGCGTTGACGCGCTGCTGCCCGAAGCGCGAGCGCTGGGCAAGGCGCTGGACAACCCGTGGGTCGACGTCTACGTCGGCCACTGGGCGCTGCGCAACCGCGTCGGCAACCGCGTCGAAGGCGAGAGCGCGCTGGGCGAAGCCGTGGCGCTGTTCGAGCGTGCGCATCGCGAGGACACCCTGGAATGCCCGCAGTCGATCTGCGTGACCCAGGATCTTGCCGCCTGCTACGGCAACATCGATGGCCCCGGCTGGGTGCCGGAGCGCATCGAGGTGTGCGACGAGACGCTGGGCCGCATTGACCCGAGCTGGGCCTGCTTCCAGTGCCTGAGCTGCGAGAAGGCCGATGCACTGCTTGATGATGGCCGCGGCCAGGAGGCACTGGATTACCTGCAGGTGCAGTCCGATGCGATCGAGGCCTGCGGCAAGGAAGTGTTCGACAGCTTCCCGGAGATGCAGATCAAGATCCTGCTGGGCATGGGCCGCGCCGAAGAAGCGCTGCTGCTGATCGAGAAGCGCGAGGCCGAAGTGGCGGCGTCCGGCGAGTACGAGCCGGCCAACTGCACGGTGCCGCGCCGCCTGTCCAAGGCGTGGGCGCTGGCGCAGCTGGACCGCGACGAAGAGGCCCTGCAGCAGCTGGTGCCGTGGAGCGAGCTGACGCCTACCTACTGGCGGCTGTGGGCGAACACCGCCGCAGCGCTGTGCCGGCGTGATCCCGCACGCAATACCTGGGACCTGGGTACGCGCTTCAACACCATCATCGAACACTTTGCCGAGGTTGGCTCGCACCGCCTGCTGATCGAAGTCGCTGCGCTGAGCCTGGAGCTGGCCCTGCAGCGTGGCGCACGCTGGGTGGCGCTGCGCCAGCTGGAACTGGCGCGTACCCATCTGGCACAGCTGCGCCAGGACCGGGGTGCGGCTGCGCTGGTGGCCGGCCTGGCGGCACGCATCGATGCATTGCCGGATGTGGCGCCGCTGCCGGTGCCAGCCGCTGAACTACTGGTTTGGCTGAACGAACAGGGAGAGCAGAATCAGTCGCGCGATCCCGAACGTGAGGCGCAGTGGCTGCTGCAGGCACAGGCGCAGCTGCCAGATGACGAGGCGCTGGCCGAGATGGCTGCCTCCGCGCTGAGCGCCTGTGGGGCGCAGACGGAAGCGCGCGCATTGCTGTGGCGCTTCGTGCGCGCACACACGCAGGATGATGGCCCGGCCGCCTACACGCTGATGCGCTGGCTGACCGAGCAGGGCGACGACGAAGGCCTGCGCCAGCTGGCTGATGCCTATCGCGGCAGCGTGCCGGTGTTCGCGCACTGGTGCGAGGTGCAGCGCGCCCGTCGCGTGTCCGACTGGCCGGCACTGGAGCAGGCCGCGCAGGCGCTGCTGGCGGCCTCGCCGGGCTCGCATGGCGCACGCGGTACGCTGGCGCGGATGTACATGGAAACCGGTCGCTTCAGCGAGGCGCAGGCCTGCTATGCGCAGCTGGTGGAGCTGCTGGAAGAACCCAACGCCGCACACTGGGACCACATGAGCGCGGCCAGCGCGGCACGCGACTGGGATGCGGTGCGCCGCTCGGCGGCGGCGATCGGCATGGAGCTGTCCAGCCAGGACGGCGTGGTCGAGGAGCCGTGGGGCTGGGTGATCATCCGCAGCGAAGAGAACGGCGAGCCGATGGAGTACTACGCGCGCCGCAGTGGCCCGGTCACCGCACGTATCGTCGAGAACGCACCGGCCAACCGTGCCCAGCAGGTAGGCGACTGGGTGGTGTTCGATGCTGCGCTGGTGCACCCGGCGCCGGAGGAGGAGGAAGCGCGCGAGCATTTCATCCCGACCTATGCGCAGGTGCATGTGCTGGAGCGCGGCGGCTTCGCCCGCAGCTGGCTGATCGACGGCGCGCACCCGGGCGAAGATGCGTGGGATGCCTTTGTCGCAGCGGCCGAGGCGCAGGGCTGGCAGGTGTGGTCGCACAGCCGCCCGGACTACACCGTGACCGATCCGGACGAGGAGGAGGGCACGCTGCCGGGCCTGCTGTTCACCGTCGCCCAGCCGCAGGACCATGCACCGCTGGCGCTGCACCGCTTCCTGCAGCAGGAAACCGCGAAGTGGCAGCATCCGCATTGCTGGCTGCGGCTGGCCGAAGCCTGCGACCAGGATCGCCAGCCGCACCTGGACGTGATCGAGCGTTACGGCTTGTAAGCCGGGTATCGGGTAGTGCCGGCCGCTGGCCGGCAGCGCCGGGATATCCTGTGTTGCCGGCCAGCGGCCGGCACTACCTCAAGGAGAAATACATGCGGAAGACAGGGATGTTCATGATCGCCGGGCTGCTGCTGGCTCCCGCCGTGCAGGCCGCACCGGCCTGCCAGGAACCAGTGGCTGTCGCCCGTGCCTTCTACGAAGCAACCACCGGCAATGGCGATCTGCTGGAATCGCCGCCGGCGCTGGTCAGCCCGGCCTTCGGCAAGGCCCTGCGTGGCGAGCGCGCCTGCCAGACGCGCGAGGAAGGCATCTGCACCATCGATTCGGACCCGTGGCTGGATGCGCAGGATGGCGACATCGAGAGTCCGGTGCGCTACATCTGGAAAGAGGTCTCGGCGACGTCCGGCCAGGTCGAGATGCGCTATTCGGTATGGAAGAAGGCCTACGTGACCCGGTTGCCGATGGTGCGCCAGGGGCAGGGCTGCTGGCAGGTGGATGACATCCTCACCAACAGCGGTCGCTCGGTACGGAAGATCCTGGCCCAGCCGCTGCCTTGACCGTCTGCGGCATCCACGCAGGGTGCGGTCCTGTTGCCGGCCAGCGGCCGGCACTACCCGGGTGGGTGCCGACCGTTGGCCGGCACACCGCTATCGCGAATGCCCGAACACCAGTTCGATCACGAACTGGCTGCCGAAGAAGGCCAGCAGCAGCAACAGCATTGCCGCCAGCGTCCAGTGCACCGCCTTCATGCCGCGCCAGCCGTAGCGGCGACGGCCGATCAGCAGCACGCCGAACACGATCCACGACAGCACGCTCAGCACGGTCTTGTGCACCAGCTTCTGCGCCAGCAGGTCGTCGACGAACAGCACGCCGGTGACCAGGGTCAAGGTCAGCAGCGCGAAGCCGACGGTGATCACCCGGAACAGCAGCGATTCCAGATCGGCCAGCGGCGGCAGGGCGCGCAGCCACGGCCGGAACTCGCGGCGGCGCAGGGCGCGTTCCTGCAGCCACAGCATGATCGCCAGCAGCGCGGCGATGCTCAGCGTGGCGTAGGCCAGCAGCGCCAGCCAGGCGTGGCTGGCCAGGCGCCAGCCCAGCACCTTGCTCGGTTCGTGGCCGTAGCCGTGGTAGGCCAGCAGCAGTACCGCGGCCAGCGGGAACACCACCACGCCCAGCGCCGACATGCGCCCGCGCGCGCCGACCAGCGAGGTCAGCCAGGCCATGCCCAGGCCGACCAGCGACAGCGCGGCGAAGAAGTGCATGTCCGGCCCGCCGTTGGTGCGCATGGCCACCATCACGTGGTAGCCGCCGTGCAGCAGCATCGCCGGCAGGGCGGGCCACAGCCAGGCGGGGGAGCCGGTGCTTTCATCGCGGCCAAGCGCACGCACCAGCAGGGCGCTGGCGGCCAGGTAGAGCAGGGCGGCGATGAGAACGATTAACATCGTTGCAGTTTCGCATACCCCTGCGGTGGTGGCGACGGCCCTGTGGTCGCAGTCCGGGGAGGGGGGCGGACCCGTTATACTGTCTGCCTTATTGTCCCCCGCTTTCAGACAGGTTGCGCCGCATGTTCGAGTCACTGACCCAGCGCCTTTCCGGCACCATCGAGCGCCTGCGTGGCCGCGGCCGCCTGACCGAGGAGAACATCCGCGAGGCCACCCGTGAGGTCCGCATCGCGCTGCTCGAAGCCGACGTTGCGCTGCCGGTGGTGCAGGCCCTGATCGAGGGCATCAAGGTGCGCGCGGTCGGCCAGGAAGTGCTGAAGTCGCTGACCCCGGGCCAGGCCCTGATCAAGGTCGTGCGCGACGAGCTGACCGCGGTGATGGGCGCCGAAGCCAGCGACCTGAACCTCAATGTGCCCGCTCCGGCCATCATCCTGATGGCGGGCCTGCAGGGCGCCGGCAAGACCACCACGGTGGGCAAGCTGGCCAAGCACCTGAAGGAAAAGCGCAAGAAGAAGGTGATGGTGGTCTCGGCCGACGTCTACCGTCCGGCCGCGATCGAGCAGCTGAAGACCCTGGCCGAGCAGGTCGGCGTGCTGTTCTTCCCGTCCAGCGCCGACCAGAAGCCGGAAGCCATCGTCCGCGCCGCCATCGACGATGCGCGCAAGTCGTTCGTCGACGTGCTGCTGGTCGATACCGCCGGCCGCCTGGCCATCGACGAAGCAATGATGGCCGAGATCAAGGCCCTGCACGCGGCGGTGAACCCGGCCGAAACCCTGTTCGTGGTCGACGCCATGACCGGCCAGGACGCGGCCAACACCGCCAAGGCCTTCGGCGACGCCCTGCCGCTGACCGGCGTGGTGCTGACCAAGACCGACGGTGACGCCCGTGGCGGTGCCGCGCTGAGCGTGCGCTACATCACCGGCAAGCCGATCAAGTTTGTCGGTGTCAGCGAGAAGCCGGAAGGCCTGGACGTATTCCACCCGGATCGTATCGCCAGCCGCATCCTCGACATGGGCGACGTGCTGTCGCTGGTCGAGCAGGTCGAGCAGCAGGTCGACAAGGACAAGGCCGCCAAGCTGGCCGAGAAGGTCGCCAAGGGCAAGAAGTTCGACCTGAACGACATGCGTGACCAGCTGGAGCAGATGCAGAACATGGGCGGCATCGGCGGCCTGATGGACAAGCTGCCGGGCCTGGGCAACATCCCCGACCATCTGAAGCAGCAGGTCAGCCAGGGCAAGGAGGTGCCGCGCATGATCGCCATCATCAGCTCGATGACCAAGAAGGAACGGCGCAACCCGAACCTGCTCAACGGCTCGCGCCGCGCGCGCATCGCCAAGGGCTCGGGCGTGACCCCGGCCGACGTCAACAAGCTGATGAAGCAGTACATGCAGATGGAAAAGATGATGAGCAAGATGGCCGGCGGCGGCATGAAGGGCATGTTGCGCAGCATGAAGGGCATGATGGGCGCCATGGGCGGCCGCGGCATGCCGTTCCGTTGATGCATTGAACACCGGCTTTTTTTTGTAGAGTCGAGCCATGCTCGACTGCTTTTCTGCCGGTGCCCCGGTCGAGGTAGAGTCGAGCAAGCTCGACGCCACCCCCATCCTGCGCGCACCATGGGGGCCTGTCCGAAACGATGGGCCGTCATGCAGAGTTCCGCTGTATCTTCCCGCGTCGAGGCGTTCTGCCGACGCTTCGGCGTTTCCGTTCCGATCCTGCTGGCCCCGATGGCCGGCGCCTGCCCGGTGCCGTTGTCGGCTGCGCTGGCCAATGCCGGCAGCATGGGGGCGATGGGCGCAGTGCTGTCGTCATCGGCCGATATCGGCCACTGGATGGATGACTTCCGCGCTGCCTCGACGGGCCCCGCACAGGTGAACCTGTGGGTGCCGGATCCTGTACCGGCCCGTGATGTGGCCGCCGAGGCCGCCAGCCGCGCCTTCCTCGCGCAGTGGGGTCCGGACGTGCCGGCCAGCGCCGCCGATGCCACGCCCGCCGACTTCGAAGAACAGTTCGCCGCACTGCTGGCCGCGCGCCCGACGGTGGCCTCGACCATCATGGGCGTGCTGCTGCCGCGCCACGTACAGCAGTTGAAGGATGCCGGCATTGCCTGGATCGCCTGTGCGACCACCTTGTCCGAAGCGCGTGCGGCACAGGACGCCGGTGCCGACGCGGTGGTGGCACAGGGCGTGGAAGCCGGTGGCCATCGCGGTGCGTTCGATCCGGCGATGGCCGAGCGCCAGCTGGTCGGCCTGTTTGCGTTGTTGCCACGCCTGGCCGACCACCTGCAGATTCCGGTGATTGCTGCCGGTGGCATCGCCGACGGTCGCGGCATTGCCGCCGCGCTCACCCTGGGGGCCAGCGCCGTGCAGATCGGCACTGCCTTCCTGCGCACGCCCGAAGCGGCGATTGCTTCGGCGTGGGCCGATGGATTGGCGGCCAGCGAACCCGAAGATACCTGGCCGACCCGTGCCTTCAGCGGCCGCCTGGGGCGTGGCCTGGCGACCCCCTATGTGCGCGCCGCCGCTGCAGAAGGCGCACCGGCGCCACGCCCGTACCCGGTGCAGCGTGGCCTGACCGCGCCGATGCGCAAGCAGGCCGTGCAGGAAAACCGCCTGGCCGCGATGCAGGCCTGGGCCGGGCAGTCGGCGTGGATGGCCCCGGCACAGCCGGCCGCCGAGGTGTTGCGCGGGATGTGGGAACAGGTGCAGGCGCTGCTGCGATGACCGTGACCTGCAACGGCCAACCGGCGCAGGTGGAGGATCTGCTGCCTGCGCTGGTCAACTATGGCCACTTCACCTCGCTGCAGGTGCGAGGCCACGCCGTGCAGGGACTGGACCTGCATCTGGCGCGGCTGTCGCAGGCCACGCGCGAACTGTTCGGCAGCGAGCTGGATGCCGCGCAGGTGCAGGCGTGGATGGCGCACGCCCTGCAGCAGGCCGGCCTGGCCGATGCCTCGCTGCGGGTGACGGTGTACTCGCGCCGCTTCGATTTCCGCAATCCGCTGGCAGCCGTACCGGTGGACGTGCTGGTGGCGGTGTCCGCGCCGGTGGCGCTGAGCGCACCGAAGCGGGTGCGCAGCGTGATGTGGCAGCGCGAGCTGCCGCAGATCAAGCACGTCGGCACCTTCGGCCTGTTTGCCGAGCGCCGTGCGGCGATGGCGGAAGGGTTCGACGATGTGCTGTTCGTGACCGCCGATGGCGAGATGAGTGAAGGCAGCACCTGGAACCTGGCCGTGCACGATGGTGAGCGCCTGCTCTGGCCACAGGCGCCGGCCCTGCGCGGTACCGCCGAGGCGCTGCTGAAGCAGCATTGGCCGGGGCCTCTGCAGACGCGGCCGCTGGCACTGGCTGAACTGGACAGTGTGAAGGCCGCTTTTGCCTGCAATGCCAGTGGCTTGTGGGCGTTGGAAGCCATCGACGGGCATGTCCTGCCGGGTTCGCAGGCACTGGCTGAACAGGGCAGGGCAGTGCTGGCGGCGGTGGCTTGGGACAGATTGGGGTGAAAACCCCCGCCGGGCATGGCCCGGCGCTGCCGTGAAGGCGGATTCACCCCGGGGTTGGCTCGGCCGGGCTCTGCCGCTATAATCGCCCGCTTACCTCGCCATCCTGGCGACTGGGCAATAGGAAAAACACCATGGTCAAGATTCGACTGACCCGCGGCGGCGCCAAGAAGCGTCCGTTCTACCACATCATCGTCACCGACGTGCGCAGCGCGCGCGACGGCCGCAACATCGAGCGCGTTGGCTTCTACAACCCGGTCGCCCAGGGCGCCGAGAAGCGCATCGAGCTGGACCTGGCCCGCGTTGACCATTGGGTCAAGAACGGCGCCCAGCCGACCGACAAGGTCCGCAACCTGATCAAGGAAGCGACCAAGTCCCAGGCCGCTGCGGCCTGATCCTGACGGGCCACGCTTCGGCGTGGCCCTCTTGGTTGAAGCAGATGAAAGATATCGAGCGCCGCATCCTGCTGGGCAGGGTTGTCGGCGCTTTTGGTGTGCGCGGCGAGATCAAGCTCGAGTCCTGGACCGAGCCACGTTCCGCCATTTTCCGTTACCAGCCGTGGATCGTGCGCAGCCCGTCCGGCGTGGAAACCACGATTGAAGGTGTACGCGGCCGCGACAGCGGCAAGCACCTGGTCGCCCGTTTCCCCGGCGTCGAGGACCGCGATACTGTTGAAGCGATGCACGGCACCGAGATCTACGTGGCCCGCAGTGCGTTGCCGCCGCCGAAGCCCGATGAGTATTACTGGGTGGACCTGGAAGGCCTGGACGTGAAGACCACCGAGGGCGTTGCCCTGGGCCAGGTCTCGCACCTGTTCAGCACCGGCGCCAACGACGTGGTGGTGGTCCGTGGTGACCGCGAACGGATGATTCCGTTCGTGCAGCCGGACTTCGTCAAGTCGGTCGACTTCGAGGCCAACCTGGTCGTGGTCGACTGGGATCCCGAGTTCTGACTGTGAGCATGCGTTTCGACGTCATCACCCTGTTCCCCGAGTTCCTCGCCCAGTCCGCTGGACTGGGCGTGGTCGGGCGCGCGCAGGAGAAGGGCCTGTTCAGCCTGCATGGCTGGAATCCCCGTGATTACGCCGAAGGCAACTACCGCCGGGTGGACGACCGTCCGTTCGGTGGTGGCCCCGGCATGGTGATGCTGATCGAGCCACTGCAGGCCTGCCTGCAGGCGATCCGTGATGCTGATCCGACCCCGGCGCGGGTGATCTACCTCAGCCCGCAGGGAGCGCCGTTGACCCAGGCCAAGGTGCGGGAACTGGCGGCGCTGCCGCGCATGGTCCTGCTCTGTGGCCGCTACGAAGGCATCGACGAGCGTTTCCTGGAGGCCAATGTCGACGAGGAGATTTCCCTCGGCGACTACGTGCTGTCCGGTGGCGAGCTGGGCGCGGCGGTGATCATCGACGCCGTGGCCCGCCTGCAGGACGGTGCCCTGAACGACGCGGAATCGGCGGCGCAGGACAGCTTCGAGGGCGACCTCGGCCTGCTCGACTGCCCGCATTACAGCCAGCCGGCCCAGCACCCGCTGGGTGACGTGCCGGACGTGCTGCGCTCGGGCAACCACGCGGCCATCGCGGCCTGGCGCCGCCAGCAGTCGCTGGTCCGTACCGCCCAGCGGCGCCCGGACCTGCTGGATGAACAGGCGCTGGGCAAGTCCGACCGCAAGCTGCTGGAGCAGGGCCGTCAGGCCCAGAAACACAAGGCCAGCCCCTAGCGCAGGGCTGGCGTTATCGGCTATCATGGCCAATTCCCGTCGGCCCCGGCCGGCGCGCGCAGTACCCAAAACAAACGTGCAGCACAGTCCGGTGACTGCATGAGCCTACGTTGTCGATACGACACGCCCACCCGAACAAGAATCGGTGTAACCCATGAGCAAGCTGAACAAGTCCATCGTCGCGGAATTCGAATCCGCCCAGATCACCCGTGAACTGCCGAAGTTCAGCCAGGGCGACACCGTTGTCGTCAACGTGAAGGTGAAGGAAGGCAGCCGCGAGCGCGTGCAGGCCTACGAAGGCGTTGTCATCGCCACCAAGAACGCCGGCCTGAACTCCTCGTTCACCGTCCGCAAGATCTCGCACGGCTACGGCGTCGAGCGCGTTTTCCAGACCCACAGCGCCATCATCGACTCGGTCGAAGTGAAGCGTCGTGGTAAGGTCCGCGCCGGCAAGCTGTACTACCTGCGTGGCCTGGAAGGCAAGGCTGCCCGCATCAAGGAAGACCTGGCTGCCGCTGCTGCCGCCAAGGCTGCCCGTCTGGCCGAAAAGGCCTGATAAACAACTTCGGTTGTTGCCGCGACGGCCACCTTCGGGTGGCCGTTTGCGTTTCCGGCATCGCTTCGGCCACGATCAGGGGATGAACGACATCAACCCGCGCTATCCCGCCGTGATCCAGTCGGCGCTGCGCTTCCTCGACGGCAAGGGGCTGGCGCGCGTGCAGTCGGCACCGCTGCTGCATCGCCTTCTGTGGCGCATGGGCATCGCACTGCCACCGCCGATCCTGGCCGGCTTCGGCACCAATGCGCTGGTGCAGGGTCTGCTGTTCGGGCTGTTCTGGACCGCGCTGATGTGGCTGATGCTGTGGCAGGGCAGTGAACGCCCGCTGGCCCTGCTGCTGGCGGCCGGCCTGGTGGCCGGTGCGCTGTTCGGCGTGGTGATGGCGGCCTTGATGCGCTCGCTGCGCCGCCACCGCAAGCTGCCGGACTGGCAGCAGTTCCGGGCGCGGCAAGCGGACTGAGCCGATGGCGCACTGCGCCGTGACCGTTGGGGACAGGCCGCGCTAGGCTGCGGTTTCATCCCGATGGACGTGCTGTGCGATGCCTGCCAAGCGAACCGCACCTTCCACCGCGCCCGCGCTGTTGTCAGGCGGCAACCCGCAGATCGCCAAGGGCGAAGGCGATGCGCCGGTGCAGGCCTATATCGCGGCGATGCCGGACTGGAAGCGGCCGATCGGAGCACAGCTGGACGCGCTGATCGAACAGGCTGTACCCGGTGTGCACAAGGCAGTGAAGTGGAATTCGCCGATGTATGCGGTTGCGCCCGGCGAAGGCTGGTTCCTCAGCTTCCACTGCTTCACCCGCTACATCAAGGTGGCGTTCTTCCGCGGCGCTGCGCTGAAGCCGGTGCCGCCGGGGCCGTCGAAGAGTGCCGATACGCGCTACCTGCACATCCAGCAGGAGGGTGCGTTGGATGAGGCGCAGTTCCTCGATTGGGTGCGCCAGGCCGCGGCATTGCCCGGCGAGCGCATGTAAGTGCATCGTTCCGATCTCCCTGCCGACGAGAACCGCTGATGGCCACGCATGCACCGAACCCTGCCGATGCCGGAACCCCGGCCGCTGAACTGATCGATGCACGCATCGCCGAGCTGGGCGACTGGCGTGGCGAGGCGCTGGCACGCGTGCGTGCCTTGATCCATGAGGCGCTGCCGGACGTGCAGGAAACCTGGAAGTGGCGCGGCACGCCGGTGTGGGAGCGCGACGGCATCCTGTGCACCGGCGAGACCTACAAGCAGGCGGTGAAGCTGACCTTTGCCAACGGTGCGGCGTTGGCCGATCCGAAGGGCCTGTTCAACGCCAGCCTGGACGGCAACACGCGACGTGCGATCGACATCCATGAAGGCGCGATGCCGGATGCCGCGGCGTTGAAGGCACTGCTGCGCGCGGCGGCCACGTTCAACGCTGCCAAAAAGAAGAAGCGGTAGAGCCGGCCGCTGGCCGGCTGTTGCACGATGCTTCCGGAGGGGCTTGAGGTTGCCGGCCAGCGGCCGGCACTACCGTGGTAATGACCGGCGACGAAGAAGAAGCGGTAGAGCCGGCCGCTGGCCGGCTGTTGCGCGATGCTTCCGGAGGGCTTTGAGGTTGCCGGCCAGCGGCCGGCACTACCGCAGTGGCGCGGCATCCGGGTCGGCCACTGGCGACGGCGGGCAGGCCGGAATCTCCGACGGCGTGGCCAGTTCCTCGGCGTGCGAGGGCTTGCCCATCATCTTCGCCTTGCGCCAGCCGCCCCAGCGGTAATAGGCCAGCGACAGCAGCATCGACACCAGCGAGCTGACCGGGAAGCTCCACCAGATCGCGTCGGCGCCCCAGTACGGCTGCAGCAGTTCGGCGAATGGCACGCGCACGCCCCACAGTGAGCCGGCCAGGATCAGCAATGGCGGAATCACCGCGCCGGTCGAGCGCACCACGCCGGAGATCACGAAGCTGACGCCGAAGAACAGGAACGAGCCGATCACCACGTGGTTGAGGTGGCGGGCGATGTCCAGCGCCTGGCTGGCCGGCGGCAGGAACAGCGCCAGCAGCTGGCGGTCGAACAGCACCAGCGGCAGGATCAGCGCGCCGGTCAGCAGGAAGTTGAACAGCACGCCCTGGCGCGCAGTGCCACGCACGCGATCCCAGCGCTGCGCACCGACGTTCTGCGCGGCCATCGACGAGCACGCCGCACCGATCGCCATCGCCGGCATCTGCAGGTAGTTCCACAGCTGCAGGGCAGCGCCGTAACCGGCGCCGGTGTCGGTGCCGTACTGGTTGACCATGGTCATCAGCAGGATCACCGACAGCGAGATCAGCACCATCTGCAGGCCCATCGGCACACCCTTGATCACCAGCGCCTTGAGGATGGTCAGGTCGAACTTGAACAGGCGCATGTCGGCGCGGCCCAGCCACAGGGTGTGGCGCTTGTGCCGCATGTACAGCAGCAGGCCGGCCAGCGACAGCGTCTGCGCGACCAGCGTGGCCCAGGCCGAACCGGCAATGCCCAGCGCCGGGAACGGCCCCATGCCGAAGATCAGCACCGGGTTCAGCACGATGTCCAGCGCCACCGACACCATCAGGAAACGGAACGGCGTGCGTGAATCACCGGCACCGCGCAGCGCGGCGGTGAGGAAGGCGAACGCGTACAGCGTCGGCATCGCCAGGAAGATGATCTGCAGGTAGGCCTCGGCCAGCGGCAGCGAGGCGGCCGGCGTGCCCATCGCCGCCAGCAGCGGATGGGCCATGAACCAGCCGGCGATGGCGATGATCACCGACAGGCCAATGAAGAAGGTAGCGCTGGTGCCAACCACGCGCCGCGCCTGCGCGATGTCGCGCGCGCCGATCGCCTGGCCGATCAGGATGGTCGAGGCCATGCCGAAGCCGAACACCGAGCCGATCAGGAAGAACATGATGTTGTTGGCGTTCGCGGTGGCGGTCAATGCCGCCTCGCCGAGGAAGCGCCCCACCCAGACCGCATTCACCGAACCGTTCAGCGACTGCGCGATGTTGCCCGCCAGGATCGGCAGGGAGAACAGCAGAAGGTTGCGGCCGATCGGGCCGGAGGTCAGGTCAAGCGGCGCTTTGGCCATGGAGTGGTGATCGATTCCCGGGAGGCGCACACTAGCACCAAGCCGGTTTGCAGGATGTGGCAATGCATCAACGACTGCAGGTGAAATGGAGCCTGGCGATGGCCTTGATCGGCACCGCACTGGCCGCATGTTCGACAGGTGACCGGCTGGGCGATACCCAGGTGCGGCCGACCGACCGACCCGAGTGCCTGGTCGGCAGCCAGCGCCAGGACCTGTCCGCTGGTGTACCCACGTTGATTGGGGGCAGCGGCTGCCGCACCGACCCCGACCATCCGCGTCCTCTGAACAAGCCACCGGAGTAGTCCGCACCGATGCCTGAGCTTTCCCCGTTGTCGCCCAGTGTCCGCCTGGACATCTGGTTGTGGGCGGCCCGTTTCTTCAAGACCCGCAGCCTGGCCAAGCAGGCCATCGAGACCGGCAAGGTCAGCGTGGCCGGGCAGCGCCCGAAGTCCTCGCGCGCGGTGCGCGTGGGTGAGCAGCTGCAGGTCGACCGCGGCGAGGAGCATTTCGAGATCCGGGTGCTGGGCCTGAGCGACCAGCGCGGGCCGGCGCCAACGGCACAGCAGCTGTATGCCGAGAGCGAGGCTTCGAAGGCGCGCCGTGCCGAACAGCGTGCACTGCGCATTGCCGCACGCGATGGTTTCCAGCCGCCGGAACACAAGCCGGACAAGCGCGCGCGGCGTTTGATCCGGGCCTTGGGTGACATCGACGCGCTCTAGCGAAATCCTGATTCCAACGGATTGTTCCTATCGCGGTGCGAAACAAAGCGCCGGTCACGGTGCGTTCGGATTGCGCTGGGCAGGCTGGTTTTTCACCTATCGAAGGCCTGCCCATGCGTCGTCTGCTGTTATGCCTGTCCCTGCTTGCTGCTGCGCCACTGCACGCTGCCGACATCACCTTCTGGGACGTTCCGCAACGCGGTGGCAACAGCATGAACATGTCGCCTCCGGACCGGAAATACTTCGAGGCGCTGCGTGCGACCGGTGCGACCTGGGTGCGGCTGGTGCCGGACAAGTGGAAGGGGCAGGGCGGTCGTGACTTCCTGATCGGCAACGCCGATGACTATCGCGGACTGGTTCCGGCCGACCTGGCCACGCTGCGGCGGGTGCTGGATGACGCCGATGCGGCCGGGCTGAAAGTGGTGCTGACGCCGCTGTCGCTGCCGTTGCTGCGCTGGAAGCAGCACAACGGCGATGTGGTCGACCAGCGCCTGTGGCAGTCCTTCGACAACCATGTGCCGGCCCGTCGCTTCTGGCATGACCTGGCCACGGCGCTGAAGGGTCATCCTGCCTTGGCCGCCTACAACCTCATCAATGAGCCGGTGCCCGAGTACGGTGCAGGCCTGGCCGAGCATGCGTCCACTGAGGCGATGCAGCGGTGGTATGCCGGTGTGCAGGACGGCCCACGCGATCTGCGCCGCTTCTACTCGGAGCTGATCGCCAGCATCCGCGAGGTCGACACCGCGATGCCGCTGATGCTGGATGCGGGCTGGTATGCCGCCGCCGACGGTTTCAACTACTGGCCGGCACCGCTGGCGGATTCGAAGCTGCTGTACAGCGTGCACATGTACGAGCCGTATGCAGCAACCAGTGCACCGAACCAGACGCGTGCCAAACCCTGGCGCTATCCGGCGCAGGTGCCGTTCGGTGCAGGCAGCGAGCATTGGGATGCGGCGCGTGTACGCCGTTACCTGCAGCAGCCGATGACGTGGGCCGCCTCGCATGGCGTCGGTGCCAACCGCATGGTGGTGGCCGAATTCGGCTGCATGCGGCGGTGGCCGGACTGCAGCCGCTACCTGCAGGATGTGCTGCAGGTGCTGGAGCAGGACAAGGTGCACTGGGCCTTCTACGCCTTCCGCGAGGATGGCTGGGACGGCATGGACTACGAACTGGGCGACAAGCCGCTGCCGTGGTCGTACTGGCAGGCGCAGGAAAAGGGCGGCCATGTCGAGCCGCCGCGCTCGATGCAGGCGCCCTTGTTCGCACCGATCCTGCAGCGTTTGAAGGCGGGCAACCGGTAAGCCGCCGGGCCTGGCCCGGCGCTACCCATGGCGATGCCGGTAGCGCCGGCCCATGTCCGGCCAGGCTTTCCCTCAGCGCTTGCCGCCGAGCAGATTGCCGCCCAGCTTGAGCAGATCGCCCACGCCCAGCTGACCATCACCATCCTGGTCCAGCAGGCTGCCGAGCAGGCCACCGGCAAGACCGCCCTGTTGTTGCACCTGCTGCTTTTCCTGGCCGAGGGCCTGGCTGAGCGAGCCGGCATCGGCCTGGCCGCCACCCAGGCGCTGGGCGAGGAAGGCCATCACGATCGGCGCGAGGATCTGCAGCAGCTGGCTGGTGCGGCCGCTGTCGAGTTGGGTGGCCTGGGCCAGGCCGGTCTCCACCTTCTGCTGGCTGCCGCCGAAGATGTGGCCGAGGATGCCGGCGCCATCGCTGGCAGCGCCACCGCTGGCGCCACCGCCGCCCAGCACCGAGCCGAGCACGCTGCCCAGGTCCAGGCCGCTGTGGTTGTTCTGCAAGGCGCCGAGCAGGGCCTGCGCGCCCTGCGGCTGCGAGGCGTTGTTGCCCAGCGCGCCCATCAGCACTGGCAGCGCGGCACTGATCGCGCCGGAAGCCTGGGTATCGCTGATGCCGAGCTGCTGCGACACCTGCTGCAGCGGGGCGCCCTGCAATTTGGCGAGAAGTTCATCGGTCAGGCTCATCTGCGGAATCCTTGATTGGGGTTGGGCGTGCAGAAGGTACGACGCGGACCGTTAAAACGGCGACGCCGCCTCACGGGGAGGCGGCGTGCCGTTCACGGGGGAGGGCGATCAGAGCTCGATGTCTTCGGCGCCCGGGGTGGCGGTGGGGAAGTCCGCTTCCGGCTGCGCCGGCTTGAACGGATCCGACGGCTGGCTGGCCAGCGCCTTCAGCGCCGCGGCAACACCGGCACCGTAGGCCGGGTCGGCCTTGCTGCAGTTGTCGATGTGGCGCTGCTTGATGAAGTCCGGCGCATCGCCCAGGGCACGGGCGGTGTTGGCGAACAGGCGGTCCTTCTGTGCCTGGTTGTAGCTGCGGAACAGCGCACCGGGCTGGCTGAAATAGTCGGCGTCGTCCTCGCGGAAATTCCAGAAGTCGGCGTCGCCCCGGATCTTCATCGGCGGCTCGCGGTACTGCGGCTGCTCCTGCCACTGGCCGTAGCTGTTCGGCTCGTAGTGCGGCAGGCCGCCGTAGTTGCCGTCCACGCGCATCGCACCATCGCGGTGGTTGCTGTGCACCGGGCAGCGCGCGGCGTTCACCGGAATCTGGTGGTGGTTCACGCCCAGGCGGTAGCGCTGCGCATCGGAATAGGCGAACAGGCGTGCCTGCAGCATCTTGTCTGGCGACGGGCCGATGCCCGGCACCAGGTTGCTCGGCGCGAACGCCGACTGCTCCACGTCCTGGTACCAGTTGACCGGGTTGCGGTTCAGTTCGAACTGGCCCACTTCGATCAGCGGGTAGTCGCTCTTCGGCCACACCTTGGTCAGGTCGAACGGATGCACGCGGTAGGTTTCCGCGTCCAGCTCCGGCATGACCTGGATGAACAGCTTCCACTTCGGGAAGTCGCCCTTCTCGATCGCGGCGAACAGGTCGCGGCCGTGGCTTTCGCGGTCATGGCCGACCAGGATCTGCGCCTGCGCGTCGGTCAGCGATTCGATGCCCTGCTGGCTGACGAAGTGGAACTTGACCCAGAAGCGTTCGCTGTCGGCATTGGTGAAGCTGTAGGTATGCGAGCCGAAGCCGTGCATGTGGCGGAAGCTGCGCGGAATGCCGCGGTCGCTCATCACCACGGTCACCTGCAGCAGGGCTTCGGGCAGCAGCGTCCAGAAATCCCAGTTGTTGCGCGCGCTGCGCAGGTTGGTGTGCGGGTCGCGCTTCACGGCCTTGTTGAGGTCGGCGAACTTGCGCGGGTCGCGCAGGAAGAACACCGGGGTGTTGTTGCCGACCAGGTCCCAGTTGCCTTCTTCGGTGTAGAACTTCAGCGCGAAGCCGCGGATGTCACGTTCGGCGTCGGCGGCGCCACGCTCGCCGGCCACCGTGGTGAAGCGGGCGAACATCTCGGTCTGCTTGCCGACCTTCTCGAACAGCTTGGCGCGGGTGTACTTGCTGATGTCGTGGGTGACGGTGAAGGTGCCGAACGCGCCCGAGCCCTTGGCATGCATGCGGCGCTCGGGAATGATCTCGCGGTTGAGGTTGGCCAGCTTTTCCAGCAGCCACACGTCTTCCATCAGCAGCGGGCCACGCGGGCCGGCGGTCTTGCTGTTCTGGTTGTCCACCACCGGTGCGCCGAAGGCCGTGGTCATCGGCGTGACCGGATCATCGCCGTGCTTCTGCTTGGGCGTGGTGCTCAGCTCGCGCTGCTGCTCGGCGCCCTGCTCCGGCGACGGGGCGGTGTGATACGGGCACTTGGCGTTGTTGTTGTCGGACTGGCTCATCGGCTGGCTCCTGGTGGCGGTGAAGACGTGGGAGAAACATCTTCACTCGACTTTAGCTATGGCCAGATGAAATGAATAATCGAATGATCCATTCAGGTTGATAGATTCTGTCAATTGAAACGCAGAATCGGATTTGCACGGTCTTTCAACAGGCCTCCCGCAAGGCGAGCGGGAGGCCATGGGCGTGCGCCGCGGCTACAGCAGTGCCTTCAACCGGTACAGGGCTTCCAGCGCCTGCTTCGGCGTCAGTTCGTCCGGGTCGATCGCCGCCAGCGCGTCCTGCGCCTTGCTCGACGGTGCCGCGAACAGGCCGAACTGCTGCGGTGCATCCAACGCCTGCGGCGCCAACTCGGCGGCATGGCTTTCACCACCGCGCTGTTCCAACTCGGCCAGGCGACGCCGTGCCTGTGCCACGGTGGCGCGCGGCAGGCCGGCCAGTGCCGCCACCTGCAGGCCGAAGCTGCGGTTCGCCGGGCCATCCTTTACCGCGTGCATGAACACCAGCGCCTCACCGTGCTCGACGGCATCCAGGTGCACGTTGGCGATGCCGCTGCGGCCACCCTCGTGCTGCTCGTCGGCCAGCGCGGTCAGCTCGAAGTAGTGGGTGGCGAACAGCGTGTAGCAGCGGTTCTGGTAGGCCAGGTGACGGGCCACCGCGTCGGCCAGCGCCAGGCCATCGTAGGTGGACGTGCCACGGCCGATCTCGTCCATCAGCACCAGCGAATGGGCGGTGGCGTGATGCAGGATGTAGCTGGTCTCGGCCATCTCGACCATGAAGGTCGACTGCCCGCGGGCAAGGTCGTCACCGGCGCCGATGCGGGTCAGGATGCGGTCGATCGGGCCGATCAGCGCACGGCTGGCCGGCACGAAGCTGCCGATGTGGGCCAGCAGTACGATCAGCGCGTTCTGCCGCATGTAGGTCGATTTACCGCCCATGTTCGGGCCGGTGATGACCAGCATGCGACGGTCCGGATGCAGATCCAGATCATTGGGTTCGAACGGCTGCTCGCGCACCGCCTCGACCACCGGGTGGCGGCCACGCTCGATCTTCAGGCACGGCTCGGCCTGCAGCTCCGGGCGCGCCCAGTCCAGCGCCTGCGCGCGTTCGGCGAAGGCCGCCAGTACGTCCAGTTCGCTCAGCGCGGCGGCGCATTGCTTCAGCGGTTCCAGTTGGCCGCCGAGGGTGTCCAGCAGCTGCTCGTACAGGTACTTCTCGCGCGACAGCGAGCGGTCACGCGCGGACAGCACCTTGTCTTCGAACGCCTTCAGTTCTTCGGTGATGTAGCGCTCGGCATTGGTCAGCGTCTGGCGGCGGGTGTAGTGCACCGGCGCGCGGTCGGACTGGCCCTTGCTGATCTCGATGTAGTAGCCGTGCACGCGGTTGTAGCCCACCTTCAGGGTGGGAATGCCGCTGCTTTCGCGCTCGCGCTGTTCCAGGTCGACCAGGAACTGGTCGGCGTGAGTGGACAGGCGGCGCAGTTCGTCCAGCTCTTCATCGAAGCCATCGGCCAGCACGCCGCCGTCGCTCAGTTTCAGCGGCGGCATTTCGGCGATGGCGCTGGCCAGCAGCTGCGCGCACTCGTCGTGTTCGCCCAGCGCGGCGTGCAGCGTCTGCAGGCGTGGTGAATCCAGCGGCGCCAGCACCTCGCGCACCGCCGGCAGCAGGCCCAGGCCGTCGCGCAGGGTGGAGAAATCGCGCGGCCGCGCCGAACGCAGCGCGACGCGGGTGAGAATGCGTTCCAGGTCGCCGAGGCGGCGGAACTGTTCGCGGATGTCGGCGTCGCTGCCGCGATCGATCAGGGTTTCCACCGCATGGTGGCGCTGTACCAGCACCTCGCGCAGGCGCAGCGGGCGGTGCAGCCAGCGCCGCAGCAGGCGCCCCCCCATCGGCGTAACCGTGCTGTCGAGCACACCCAGCAGCGTATTGCGGGTGTCGCCATCAACACGCGTATCCAGTTCCAGATGGCGGCGGGTAGCGGCGTTCATCGCGATCGCCTCGCCGGCGGTTTCCATCGCGATCGAGGTCAGGTGCGGCAGGCGCTGCTTCTGGGTTTCCTCGACATAGCCAAGCAGGGCACCGGCCGCAGCGGTGGCGCGCGGCTTGTCGTCGATGCCGAAGCCGCTCAGGTCATGCAGCTTGAAGAAATTCAGCAGCTGGCGGCGGCCGCTGTCGGCATCGAACAGCCACGGCGCGCGGCGACGCACGCCGGTGCGCTGGCGCAGGAACTCCGGCCAGTTCTCTTCATCGGGCACCAGCAGCTCGGCCGGTTCCAGCCGTGCCAGTTCGGCTTCCAGCGCGTCGTCGGTTTCCACCTCGTTGACCAGGAAGCGGCCGCCGGCCAGGTCGGCCCAGGCCAGGCCGTAGCCCTGCTTGCTGCGCGACAGGGCCATCAGCAGGGTGTCGCGGCGTTCATCCAGCAGCGCCTCGTCGGTGACCGTGCCGGGGGTGACGATGCGCACCACCTTGCGCTCGACCAGGCCCTTGGCCAGCGCCGGGTCGCCGATCTGCTCGCAGATCGCCACCGACTCGCCCAGCGCCACCAGCCGTGCCAGGTAGCCTTCATAGGCATGTACCGGCACGCCGGCCATCGGGATCGGTGCGCCGCCGGAGCTGCCGCGCTGGGTCAGGGTGATGTCGAGCAGGCGCGCCGCCTTGCGGGCGTCGTCATAGAACAGTTCGTAGAAGTCACCCATGCGGAAGAACAGCAGCAGGTCCGGGTAATCGGACTTGGCCGCGAAGAACTGCTTCATCAGCGGGGTGTGTTCCTTGGACGCCTTGGCGTTGCTGGTGTTGTCTTTCGTATCAGTCACTTGGGGCGTTTCGCGTCTTGGCAGGGCGTCGGGGCGTGGCCACGCGCAGGCATGGCCGGAGAGGCCATTAGTGTAGCGACCTGGGGCGGTCGATGATCCGCGGCACCCGCGCTGGGCCCGGGGGCTGTCCGTGTGCCAACGCCTGCGCCCCTGCGCCGGCACTTTGGTTGATTTCCCCAGGGGCCCACGGTAGTGTCAGCCCCGGCGATTTCCGCCAAGCGGCCTCCATGGAAACCGGGGCGACTTATCCCCCGGGCGGGCGTTGATGGAAAGAACAAGCATGACTGCAGCCTGCATGGCCGCCGAACCTCGTTACACCTGGCGTACCGTCCTGCTGAGCATCCTGGTCGCCATCGTTCCGCTTGCCGGCTCCGCACCCTACACCTTGCTGAAGGCGGTGCTGCTGCTGGCCCTGCTGGTCACCGGCGTGGTCCTGATCCGCCGCCAGCCCGATGTCCGCCTGCGCTACCGCATCGCCCGGTTCATCGTGATCGTCTGCTTCCTGCGCCTGGCCTATGCCTTCTACAGCATCCTCTGGCACGGGCTGCGCTGGAACGAGCTGGATCTGCCGGCGCAGACACTGCTCTACCTGGGTACCGCTGCCGTGTTCGCCACTGCGCTGGACTGGCGCCTGATCTGGAAGATCTTCGCCGTGTCCACCCTGGTCTTCGGCGGGTCGTGCATCGTGCAGCACCACGTGATGGGCCTTGAACGCGCGCACGGTTTCAGTGGCGGCGAATGGACGGCCATCGAGTTCACCATGGTGACGCTGTGCATGGCGTTGTTCTCGGTCATCCGGTTGATCCAGCCCAATGTGCATCCGGCCGAACGCTGGCTGCACGGCGTGGCCATCGCCGTTGGCGTCTACGGTTCGATCCTGGCGCAGAGCCGCGGGCCGATCCTGGCGTTCATTCCCGCCATGCTGATGGTGATTGCGGTGCACGTCCGGCGCACCCGGCGCTGGCGGGGGGCACTGGCCTTCGTCGGTGCCCTGGTCATTGGCGTGGTCGGTGCCACCTCGGTGCTGAACCATGAGGTGATCCAGCGCTTCGGTGAGGTCAGTGGCGAGATCTCCGGTTTCAACCAGGAAAACGAGGTCGGCTCGGTCCGTGAGCGCATCGCCATGTGGGGCGTGGCGGTCGACGCCTTCGCCGAGCATCCCGTGGCGGGGGTGGGCCTGAACCAGTTCGGTACCTATGCACGTGAGGGCATCGCCCGCGGCGAGGTGTCCGAGTCGATCTTCCGCTACAACCACCCGCACAACGAGTACCTGGAAGCGGCGGTGACCGGTGGCGTGCCGTTGCTGCTGATCATGCTGCTGGTCTTCATCCTGCCCGGCATTCATTTCGTGCGGCGCCTCGGCCACGCCGACGACATCACCGCGATGATCGCCACCGCCGGACTTGCCGTGGTCATCGTCTATGCGCTGTCGGCGTTCACGGACAACGTGTTCTACCGGGCGATGCCGCATTCGTTCTATTTCTACCTGGTGCTGGGCTTCATGCTGGCGACCGCCTTGCCTGCGCGCGACCTGCGCCGGCCAGGGAGTCCCTCCTGATGGCGCATATCCACCTGCTGGCCGCCGACAACCAGCGTGGCCTGTCCCATGACATCCAGGTGATCGAGCGCTCGTTGCAGCAGCTCGGGCACACGGTGACGGTCAGCCGTCTGGACGCGGTGCGCAATGGGGGGGCCTGGAAGCTCCGCGGGATGCGCCTGCGCAGGCTGCTGGCCTCGTGGCTGAGCCTGGGGCGCACGCCGGCCCGGTTCGACATCAACATCTCGCTGGAGCATGTCCGGCCGGCAAGCTTCGGACTGGCCGAGGTCAATCTGTTGATTCCGAATCCGGAATGGGTGTCCGCACGCAGCCTGCGGATCCTGCCGCGGTTCGATGCGTTGTTGACCAAGACCGAAGACGCTACGCGCATCTTCAATGCGCTGGGCATGCGCGCGCTGGAAGTCGGTTTCTGCAGCCGTGACCGCTACGACCCGGCGGTGCCGCGCAGACCGCGCAGCTTCCTGCATGCAGCTGGTACCAGTCGCATGAAGGGCACGGCAACGCTGGTCGAGGTCTGGAAGCGCCATCCGGAGTGGCCCTTGCTGACCATCCTGCGCGGCGGCCCTTCGGACGAAGATGAGGGCGGGGCCGCGAACCTGCGGATCGTCCGCGAGCGCCTGCCCGACCAGGAGGTGCAGCGCCTGCAGAACGAACATGCGTTCCACCTGTGCCTGTCGCAGACCGAAGGCTGGGGCCATTACCTGGTGGAAGCGATGAGCTGCGGGGCGGTGGTGATCACCTGCGATGGCGCGCCGATGAACCAGATGATCGACGACAGCCGCGGCATCCTGGTTGCCGCGCACGAGGGCGCGCCCTGCCATCTGTCCAGGACCTGGCATGTGGATGAGAAGGCGCTGGAACAGGCCGTCGAGCGTGCGCTGGCGATGGACGAGGCCGAGTGGACCCGGCTGGGCGCCAATGCACGCGCATGGCACCTGGCCAGCGAAGTGGCGTTCCCACGCCGGCTGGGCGAGGCCCTGGCCAAGCTTTGAGTTGATGCGGCTGGTTGCTGCAGAGTGCTCAGCCTGGCACCAGGGTGATCTGCGGATGGCTGCCGAAGATCTCCATGACGATCTCGAAGTAGGTCTGTCCCTGGCCAAGTGACAGTGCCGTCAACTGAGCGTGGATGGCCGGACCGTTGAACCTGCCGCCCTGATCGAGTTTCGACTGCAGCCAGGCGCGCGTGGTCTCGCGGCCCAGTGCCTCGCGGCTGTGGGCGATGTCGCGCCACACCACCGTGGCGGTGGCATGACCGGCGAGCGCGCCGTAGCCCCCGTGCAGCAGGTCATCAAGCGCGTCCAGGCTTGCGCCCAGCTGCCAGTCTTCGTCGGCCATGAATACACGATTGATTTCCACGTAGAGGCTGGCGATGTCGTTGATGGACGCGCCTTCGATGTGCAGGATCCGTGTCATCTGCAGACTGTAGCCCTCCGGGGCGACGGTTGTGTCCGGCGCAGATAATCCGGGCCGCCCTGGATGGGGGGCGTTATTATGGTGTTAATCCTGCGTGATTTTCATCGGGCGCTGGCGTGTCAGCGGTATTCGATAAGGATATGGCGCCATTATCGGTCGCCGCATTTTCTGACTGCCTGCACAGTTCCATATATTTGGATCGGTCCATATATAAAGTCCCGTAAAGTTTCCCTCCGCTGCGCCGCCATCGAACGTACGGCCACGATCAAGGGAATTGAGATGCTTGCCTTACGTAATCTCCGTGTGGGATCCCGGCTTGGCGCCGGCTTCGGTCTGCTGCTGCTGTTCATCATGGCCATCGTCGGCCTGGTGCTGTATGGGAATCAGCTGAAATCCGCCCAGTTCGAGAAAGTGGTGGACGTCAACATGGTGAAGATGCGCCTGTTGAATGACATGCTTGATACCAACAACGCGGTGCTGATGCATCGTCGCCTGATGGTGATCAAGCGGGGTGACGAGTTCGACAAGGATTACCAGCGTGCCCAGGAGTTGTCGCGGACCTATGACGGTATCTGGGCCAAGTACATCAAGATTCCGCGTGACGCTACCGGCGATACCCTGGTCGCGCGCATCGAGGCGGCCCGCAAGGCCACCGATGCATCAACCCAGCAATTGCATGAGCGCATGAAGGCGGGGGATTTCGATGGTGCAGCGAAGGAGCTGCTGGCCGAGCACGGATTGGCAACGGCCTGGAATGAATCCATTTCGGCCCTGCTGCGCCACCAGGAAGCACTGACCGAACGCAGCCGCGAAGAGTACCGCGCAACCGAATCGTGGACCGGCACGCTGTCGATCGCGTTCGGGGCACTGAGCCTGTTGCTGGGGACGTTGGCGGCCTGGGCGATCACCCGCAGCCTGACCCGCCCGCTGGAAGGAGCGGTGAAGCTGGCCGACGGCATCGCCAGTGGCCGCCTGGACAGCAGCATCGACGCCACCGGCAACGACGAGGTGACCCAGCTGCTGAAGTCGATGCAGCGCATGCAGGCACAGCTGCAGTCGGTGATGGCGGCACAGGGGGAGCTGGCCCGCCAGCACGATGCCGGCAGCCTCAGCTACCGCATGGACGAGAGCGCGTTCCCCGGTGACTACGGGCGCATGGTGCATGAGACCAATGCGCTGGTTGGATCGCACGTGCAGGTACAGAACCGGCTGATCGAGGTGATGAAACACTACGCACGCGGCGATCTGTCGGTGGACATGGACCCGCTGCCGGGCGAGAAGGCGGCGATCACCCAGGCGATGGACGAAACCAAGTCCAGCCTGTCGGCGATCAACAGCGAGATCCGCCGGTTGGCAACCGCTGCAGCGGCCGGTGACTTCAGCCTGCGCGGCGATGAAGACCGCTTCGCCTACGATTTCCGCGACATGGTGGCCGGGCTCAATCGCCTGATGCAGACCACCGACGAGAACCTGGTGCAGGTGTCGACCCTGCTGCAGGCGATCTCGCGCGGCGACCTGACCGTGCGCATGCAGGGCGACTTCCATGGGGTGTTCGCGCGCATGCGTGATGACTGCAACGCCACGGTCGACCAGCTCAAGCAGATCGTCGGTCGCATCCAGGCCAGCGCCTCCAGCATCAATCTGGCCGCAGGTGAAATCGCTTCGGGCAACACCGACCTGTCGCGGCGTACCGAACAGCAGGCGGCGAACCTGGAAGAAACGGCAGCATCGATGGAGGAACTGACCTCCACCGTGAAGCAGAATGCCGAGCATGCACGGCAGGCCAACCAATTGGCCATCGGCGCGCATGGTGTCGCCTCGCAGGGCGGTGAAGTGGTGGGCCAGGTGGTCACCACGATGTCGGCCATCGAGGCATCGTCGAAGAAGATCGCCGAAATCATCTCGGTCATCGATGGCATCGCCTTCCAGACCAATATCCTCGCGCTGAACGCGGCGGTCGAAGCTGCGCGTGCCGGGGAACAGGGCAGGGGCTTTGCAGTGGTGGCCAGCGAAGTGCGTACGCTGGCGCAGCGCTCGGCGGGTGCGGCCAAGGAGATCAAGGGGCTGATCGAGGATTCGGTCGGCAAGGTCGCCGATGGCTCGGCGCTGGTCCGCCAGGCGGGCACCACGATGGGCGAGATCGTGGCCTCGGTGCAGCGCGTGACTGACATCATGGCCGACATCTCCGCCGCTTCGCAGGAACAGAGTTCGGGTATCGAGCAGGTCAACCAGGCGGTGGTGCAGATGGACGAGACCACGCAGCAGAATGCGGCGCTGGTCGAAGAAGCCAGTGCTGCAGCGCGCTCGATGGAGGAGCAGGCCAACCTGCTGGCCGAGGCGGTTTCGGTGTTCCGCACGGGGGCGGTGACCGCTGCTGCCGCGGTGCGCCCGGCGCTGGCAGCCGTGGCGGCATCGGTTGCGCCGGTACGCCGGCCCGCGGTGCTGTCGCCGCGGATCGAGCCGACGCTGGCTGCCAATGCGGGTGGCTGGGAAGAGTTCTAGCAAGGCAGCACGCCGGCAGGGAGACGGCGCCCATCGCGACGGCTGGTCGCGATGGGCGCGGATTTTCTTCCTGAACGTGCCATGGCCGATGAAGTGGCGGACACGCGCATTTCACTTCCGGTTGCCAACCGCGGGAGGACACTGGCGCCATACCGGAACTCAGGAGATGGCCATGAAGACCTCGACCCGATTGCTTGTGCTGGGCACCCTGCTGGCAGCTTCGTCGGTGGCCGGCGCGCAGACCTATGGCCCGCGCGATGAGGGACGCAAGTTCAACGACGGCAGCCGCGTGGTCTGCAAGAACGTGGAAGTGCAGCGCAACTCGCGCGATCCGAACCGCATCACGGGTACCGCTACCGGCGCCGTGATCGGTGGCCTGCTCGGCAACCAGGTAGGTGGCGGCAACGGCAAGAAGCTGGCCACCGTGGCAGGCGCCGTTGCAGGTGGTGCAGCCGGTCGCCAGATCCAGGGCAACAGCCAGCAGAAGAACGGCGACCGCGTGGTGGAACGCCGCTGCGAACGCGTCTACCGCTGATCGATCGCAGCCAGACCCCGCTTCCCCTTCCACGCCGCAGTACTCGAACGTTACGGAAAAAGGGGACGGAGGGGATTAAGTCGTAATCCCCCAATCTGCCGTTTACGACTTAATCCCCTCCGTCCCCTTTTTTGCGAGGAGGCGCCAGCTGGCGAGGCTGCCGTAGAGCAGCAGCAGGACGGTGAGGGTGATCAGTTCGTGGCTGACTTCGGCCAGGCGGGCGTCCATCTGGTTCAGGCGCACCATCAGGTTGATGCCCGAGGTGGTCGGCAGAAGCTGCGCCAGCCAGACCAGCGGTGGTGGCGTCATCACCGCCGGCCACGACAGGTTGGCCAGGAAGAACAGCGGGATCGAGGTGGCGATGATGTACTGGAAGGCGCGTTCGCGGGTGCGGAAGAAGCTGCCGACGAACAGGCCGAAGGCCACGGTGGCGGCGATGAACAAGGTGCCGCCCAGCAGCTGGCCCAATGGGTTGCCGCCGCGCGGATAGTCCTGCACCCAAGCGGTGAAGCCGGCGTAATAGAACAGGCCGAACAGGCCGATCAGGCCGAAGCCCAGTGCCATGCCGGCCAACGTCGGCAGGTCGAAGCGCAGGCGGCGGCCGAGCGCGAGACGACGGCCGCCGAGCAGGACGCCGATGCCCATCAGCAGGGTCTGGTGCACGATCAGCTCGGCCACGCCCGGCACGATGGCGCTGCCATAGCCTTCCTGGGTGTTGTACAGCGGGCGCTGCACCAGGGTCACCGGTGGTGCCTGCGGCGCGCCCATGAAGGCGGCCTGGCCGACCACGGCGTCACGACCGAAGGCACCCAGTGCATCGGCCACGCTGCCCAGCACCCAGCTGGCACGGCCCAGGTAGGCACCGTTGCCGAGCAGCACCAGCTTGGCCGGATGGCCGCGCAGGATGTCGCGCTCCAGGTTGGCCGGGATCAGCACGATGCCTTCGGCATGACCGGCTTCCAGCTGCTGGCGCGCGCTGTCGATGTCCGCCGGTTGCCCGACCACGCGTGCGACCCGCAACGCGTCGAGCTTTCGCAGCAGCTCGCGGCTGGTGGCACTGTGGTCTTCATCCACCACCAGTACCGGCAGGTTGCCGGCCACCTGGTGGCGATACGCGGCCGGGTAGAAGAACGAGTACAGGATCACCGCGCCGACCATCACTACGATCGCATAGCGGTCGCACAGTACCGCCATCAGGGTCTGCCGCAGGCTGCGCCACAGTGCGCTCATGCGTCGGCCCCCGCCGGTTGCGCGGCTTCGGGCGTACGCGCGAAGGCGATCAGGCGCAGCCCACCGATGCCGCCAGCCACCACTGACATCAGCAGCAACGTGGCCATCGGCCATACCGAAACCTGCAGCGGCGAACCGATGAACTGTTGCTGGGTCTGCAGCTTGATATAGGCGCTGAGCGGCAGCAGCTGATGCCAGACGCGGGTGAATAACGGCCCGTCCAGCACCGGGAAGGTGGCGCTGGAAAATGCCAGTGCAGTACCGATGCTGAGGCCGACCGCGGACAGCGCGGTACCCATGTCGCGGGTGACGCCGACGAAGAACAACGCGTAGGCGGCAGTAGCCAGGTAGAACAGGGGTTGTGCGAGCAGCAGCAGGAGCACGCTGCCGGCCACACCGTCGCCGCGCAGCCAGGCCAGGTAACCGATGCCGAGCGCGCCATACAGCGAGAACAGCAGGACGTACGGCGCGATCTTGCCGGCAATCGCCGGCCACGGTGTGCGGCCGAGCCAGGCGGGCAGGCTGCCGTCGCGGATCTCGCGGCCGAGGCTGCCGGCCACCGCAAGTGCCAGCACCAGCGACAACACCGCCGGGAAGATCAGCGGCAGCAGGAACAGCTCGTAGCTGCGCGCCGGGTTGTACAGGATGTCCGACTGCACCGCGATCGGTGCCGCACGCAGCTTGCCCGGGCCGGCCTGTAGGCCGATGCGCTCGCGCAGCAGGCGTGCGTTCCAGGCCGAGACCGCGTCGCCGATATCGCGCGCCGCGGACTGGCCGGTGGTCATGTAGGTGGCGTTGTAGTAGGCGAACACCGTGCCCTGGCGTCCACGCAACGCCTGCCGGGTGACATCGCGCGGCACCAGTACGATGGCGAATACATCCAGCCGACGCAGCTGCGAACGTGCATCTTGCATGTCCGCAGGCTGGCTGGCGATGCGCACGCCGGGGCTGGCATCGAGCATGCGCAGCAGCAGGCGGCTGTCGCTGCTGTGGTCGAGGTCGACCACGGCGATCGGGATGTCGCGCATCACCGAGGGCGTGAACATCCACGCCATCACGGCCAGCATCAGCAGCGGCAGCAGGGTGACCAGCAGCAGGTCGGCGCGGTTGCCGCGCAGCGACCGCAGCTCGCGCCGCCAGCTGGCGGCGAAGCCGCTGCTGTCGGGGCTCAGTGCTGGGGCCATGCGAACAGCACGCTCATGCCGGGGCGGAAGCCCTCGATGCGGCGTACCGGGCGCACCCGCACCTCGAAGCTGCGGACGTCGTAGCCGGACGACTGGCGGGTGGTCCGCCAGGTCGCATAGTCACCGGCCGGATTGATGAAATAAACCTCGAACTCGCCGTCCTGGCCAAGCGCCGGCACGCTGCCCTGCAGCTTGCTGCCGACCTTCAGGCCCTGCATCTGCGATTCGCGCAGGTTCATCGCCACCCACATGCGGTCGATGTCGACCAGGGTGAACACCGGATAGCCCGCTGGCACCAGTTCGCCCGGGTCGGCCATACGCTTGTTGATCTCGCCGGCCACCGGCGCGCGCCCTTCCACTTCGACGCGCGCGGCGTTGACTTCGGCCACCGCGCCCTGTGCCTGTTGCACCTGGCCCTGCGCGGCACGCTTGTCCTGCTCGCGTGCGCCGGCCAAGGCCATGTCGTACTGCGCGCGGGCGGCACGCGCCAGTTCGCGCGAGCTGGTGGCCTGGGCATGCGCTTCATCGCGCTTCTGCCGGGTCATCACCCCTTCGTTGAACAGGTTCTGCACGCGCTGGTAGGTGGCTTCAGCCAGCGTCGCACCGGCTTCAGCCCGCTTCCAGTTGGCTTCGGCGGCGCGGATGTCCTCGCTGCGCGCACCTTCGTCGGCCTTGTCGGCCACCGCCTGTGCGGCGGCCAATGCGCCGTGCGCCTGCTGTTCCTTGGCGGCCACTTCGGGGCTGTCGAGCAGGAACAGCACCTGCCCGGGCTGCACGCGGTCGCCCTCGCGCACCTTCAGTTCGGCCACGCGCGCGGTGATCTTGGCGGCCACGTTGATGGTGTCGGCATCGGCCATGCCCTGGATCTGGTCGGCCGGGCTGCGCCAGGCCAGCCACAGGCCGAGCACCACCACGACCAGCAGCACCACTATCAGGATCGGGCCCAGGCGGCGCTTGGCCGGGGGCGTCGTTGCATCGTCGTGCAGCACATCACTCATGGTCGATCACCTCGTCCGCACGCCGCCGGAACTCTTCGAAACGGTCCATCTGCCCACTGACCTCCAGCAACTGTGCCAGCGCAATATCGTATTGGTAGGCGGCCTGTGCGCGCTCGACACGGGCGCCGCCGAGGCCGAGCCGCGCGTCGATCACATCCAGCGAGGTGGCCTGGCCTTCGCGGAACGCCAGCTCCTGCAGGCGCAGGTTTTCCTGTGCCTGGGCGATGCTGCTGTCGAGCAGCACGTACTGCTGGCGCGCGGTTTCCAGCTCGTTCCAGGCCTTGCGCACGCCCAGTGCGACCTGGTTCTCGGCCTCGCGCAGGCCCGCTTCGGCCTGGTCCTGCTGCGCACGCGCGGCGCTGATCTGCGCCGGCCGCGAGTTCGGCGACAGGAAGGTGTACTTCAGGCCGATGCCGAATGCCCAGTCCGGATCGGTCAACATCTCGTCACGGCGGCGGAAGTCGTACTGGCCGAAGGCAAAGATCTGCGGTTTCAGCTTGGCCTGCTGCACGCGCACGCCCTGTTCGGCCTGCGCCACCATCGCCCGCAGGCGTGCGATCTGCGGCTGGCGCGCCTGCGCCGTGCGCTCGAAGCTGGCCACCGGTTCCAGCGGCACGCGCTGCACGAACAGCGGCGACACCGGCTGCACCTCGCCACCACTGCGCAGCAGCGTGGCCAGCGCGGCCTTCAGCGTGGCCAGGTCGTTCACCGTCTTCTGGTATTCGCGCTCGGCCTTGTCGCGGGCCACGGTGGCCTGCAGGCGCTGGGCGCGGGTGGCGAAGCCCTCGCGTTCCAGCTTCTCTGCGTCGGACAGGTGGCGGTTCAGGCCATCGCGTACGTCGCGCCGCACATCCACTGCCTGCTCGGCCAGGCGCTGGCCGAAATAGGCCTGGGCCAGCTGCACGGTCAGCGATTGACGCTGAGCCTCGCGCTCGGCGCTGGCCTGCTCGTGGGCAGCGCTGGCGGCACGTTGCGCGGCCGGAATCACGCCGCCGGTGTACAACGGCAGCACCGCGGTAACCACGGGCCGGGTACGCCAGTCGCGTTCGGTGAATGACAGCGGTGAGTCGATGCCATAGGCCTCGGCGACAGGTGCCAGCGAACCCAGTGGCAGGGTGAGGGTCTTCTGGAACTGCAGCCGGCGCACTTCGCCGGTGATCTCCGGCAGGCGCAGCAGGCGGGTGGCGTCCTGCAGGTCCTGCTTGTTGCGCACCGCTGCATCAGCGGCGGCCAGTGCATCGGAGACCTGCTCCAGGCGCTGGCGTGCCTGTTCCCAGTCCAATGCGGGTGCATCGGTGAGGCTCTGCGCCGGCACAGCCAGGGGCAGGCAGGCTGCCAGCGCCAGCGCGGCCTTCGCGCCGTGCATCCTTGTACGTCGGCCGATCACGCCCATGCCGTCCCAATGGTGAAGAAGTGCGCAAACGGTAGTGCGCGCGGCGTGAAGCCCGGGTCTGCGGTCATTGGATTGTCCTCAACGAAGGGTGCCGCTGGCTGCAGTGCGCAGCGCCTGGGTGATGTGCTGCAGCGTGCTTGAACGCACGGCAGCATGCTGCCAGTACAGCGGCACATCGAGCCAGCGGCGGGGTTCCAGTACCACCACGCGGCCGGCGCGCACGGCGGGCGCGACCAGGGTTTCCGGGGCCATGCCCCAGCCGAGTCCGCACGCGGCGGCTTCGACGAAACCGGTGGAGGAGGGCAGGTAGTGTAGCGGCGGCTGCAGTCGCGCGCGGGTCAGGCGCCGCACGAAGCGCCACTGCAGTTCATCCTTGCGGTTGAACACCAGCATCGGTGCGCGCGCCAGGGCCGTGGCCTGCATGCCGTCGCGGAAGTACTGGCGGGCGAAGCCGGGCGAGGCGATGGCGTGGTAACGCATGGCGCCGAGCGGATGCACGTTGCAGCCCTTCACCGGTTGGCTTTCGGCAGTGACCGCGCCGAGCACGCTGCCATCGCGCAGCAACTGCAGGGTATGGTCCTGGTCATCCATGCGCAGGTCGAACAGGTAGCCATGGCGCTGGTGCAGTTCGGCGATGGCCGGTACGAACCAGGTATCGAGCGAGTCATCGTTGACCGCCAACGGGATCGGCGTGCGCGCGGCATCGCTGCCGCGTTCGGGCAGCAGTTCGGCCAATGCCTCGGCCTCCAGCGCCTGCATCGGCCGGACCCGGCGCAGCAGCGCTTCGCCTGCGGCGGTGGGCCGGCACGGTGCCTGACGTACCACCAGTACCTGGCCGAGCCTGTCCTCCAGCGCCTTGATCCGTTGCGACAGGGCCGACGGGCTGATCGACAGGCGGCGTGCCGCGGCGTCGAAGCTGCCTTCTTCCAGCACCGCAGCAAACGCGGCCAGTTGCGGATGTACCAGATCCATGCCGGTGCCTCTTCAGTTTTCCTGCACAGGATAAAGAAAAATCAGATTGTCTAAACAGGGTCAGCGGCCGCACCCTGCGCGTCCCCTCGCTGCCTGGCCTGTCCTGATGTGGATCGCCGCTACCGCCGCCGGCCTGTTCGCAGGTGCCGGCCTGATCATCGCCATCGGTGCGCAGAACGCCTTCGTGCTGCGCCAGGGCCTGCAGCAGCGCCATGTAGGCAGGGTGGTGCTGGCCTGTGCCGGCGCGGACATCGTGCTGATCCTGGCCGGCGTCGGCGGCATGGGCGCGCTGGTGCTGCAGTGGCCGCTGCTGCTGCAGGTGCTGCGCTTCGGTGGTGCGGGCTTCCTGCTCTGGTATGGCCTGCAGGCGGGGCTGCGCGCATGGCGCGGTGGCAGTGCGCTGGCCGCCGCCGAGGCGCAGGGCGGCAGCGGACGGCAGGTACTGCTGACCTGCCTGGCCTTCACCCTGCTCAACCCGCACGTCTATCTGGATACCGTGGTGCTGCTGGGCAGCCTGTCCACGCGCTACCCGGGCGATCTGCGCTGGGCCTTCGCCGCCGGTGCCTGCATTGCCAGTGTGGTCTGGTTCTGCACGCTGGGCTATGGCGCGCGCCTGTTGCAGCCGGTGTTCCGCAGGCCGGGCGCCTGGCGTGTGCTGGATGCAGGCGTGGCGATCTTCATGTTCTGCCTGGCGACGTTGTTGCTGCTGCGTCCTTTATCGCCATGAGTGCGTGACGTACGCCGGTGTTGCGTATGTGTTCCACCGGTACGGTTCACGTGGCCGGATACAGCGCGGATAATGCGCGCCTGGTCGCGACCCCGCCGCGCATGCCGTCGTTCGGCAGCCCCCCGGTCGCCTGTGTTCTCGTTGTACGACCGCCACGGCGCGGCATCGGTGTTGCATGAAAGACAATCTACAGCTGCTCCTGTCCCACCTGGGGCGCACCTTCCTGTTCGGCCTGATGATGGCGCTTCCGCCTGCGTTGGCCTGGCTCGACATCCATTGGCTGGGCAATGCAGTCGGCGAGTGGTCGCTGGTCGAACTGACCCAGGAAGGCTTCCTGGTCGCCAGCGTGGCTGCCTTCGTCCGGCTTGCATTGCGACGTGCCGATGATCGGGCCTTTGCCGTTCTGGCGGCCGCGCTGTTCGCCTGCATGCTCCTGCGTGAAATGGATGAGGCGCTGGACCTGATCGCACACGGCTTCTGGAAGTACCCGGTGGCCGTGCTGATCATCGGTTCACTGGCCTGGGCCAGCCGCGACTGGCGCCGGGCCATGCCGGCGCTGGTGCGTTTTCTCGTATCCCGGCCGGGTACCGTGATGACGATCGGCCTGGTTCTGCTGCTGTTCTATTCGCGTCTGATCGGCATGACGTCGTTGTGGACCGGACTGCTGGGTGACCAGTACATCCGCGTGTTCAAGAACACCATCGAGGAGACCACCGAACTCCTTGGTTACACCTTCATTCTCGCAGCCAGCGTCGGCTATGTGGCACAGCGGGTACGCGAACCGCTGACGGCACGGAAGCGCGCCGTGCACGAGGGTGCCGGGATGCAGCAACGGCCACTCTAGGCGGCATCCACCGCGCACAACGGCGTCTCGCCGGGGCGCAGGGTCAGTACCCGCACGCCGGTGCGGGTGACCGCCACCGTATGCTCGAACTGCGCCGACAGCTTGCCGTCGCGGGTGTACACCGGCCATTCGTCCGGCTGCTGGCGGATGGCCGGCTTGCCCTGGTTGAGCATCGGTTCGATGGTGAACACCATGCCTTCTTCCAGCACCATGCCGGTGTTGGGATGGCCGTAGTGCAGGATCTGCGGTTCCTCGTGCATCTCCTGGCCGATGCCGTGGCCACAGTATTCCTTCACCACGCTGTAGCCGTGGCTGCGCGCGTGGCGGGCGATGGCGTGGCCGATGTCGCCCAGGCGCGCACCAGGACGCACGGCGGCAATGCCTTTCCACATCGCCTGGTAGGTGGTCTGCACCAGCCTGCGCGCGGCGTAGTCGACCTCACCGACCCGGTAGGTGGTGCTGGAGTCGGCGATGTAGCCGTTCTTCTCCAGGGTGATGTCGAGGTTGACGATCTGGCCGTTGCGCAGCACGTCGGTGGTGCTGGGTACGCCGTGGCAGACAACGTTGTCGATCGAGGTGTTGAGCACGTACGGGAAGCCGTACTGGCCCTTGCTGGCCGGCCTCGCCTGCAGCTCATCAACGATCATGCGTTCGACGAAATCGTTGATCTCCATGGTGCTTCGGCCCTGCAGCGGCAGCTGGTCGAGTGCGGCGAACACCTCCGCCAGCAGGCGGCCGGATTCGGCCATCAGCGCGATCTCGTCGGGGCGCTTGATGATGCCCATCGGCTCAGACCTGTCCCGGCGGCAGCAACGGGGGCTGCACGCCGGCGGCGCGCAGCTCGCTGGCGACGATGTCCTGGAAGCTCAGCGTGGGGTTCAGCTCGCACAGCATGCCGACCCGGATCCAGAAGTTGGCCTGGGCGTTGATCGAGCGGCTGGAGACGGTACAGGCACGGCGCAGCTGGTCGTGCAGGGTGTCATCGATGTTGACGATGCCCATGGGCGGTCCTGAAGGAGGGGGTATACGAAGCGTATATGTTTCGTATATCCGGCTCAAGGCCGCCCGGTTCAGCTCGCGTCGGTGGCGAAGCGCAGGCGGTTGCCGTCGGGGTCGACCAGCAGCATCTCGCGGCTGCCCCATTCGGTGTCATGCGGCGGCTGTTCGATGGGGACGCCTGCGGCGCTGAAGGCGCGGTGCAGGGCGTCGACGTCCTCTACGATGAAGTACACCGCGCCGCCGACCTCGCAGTCGCCGCTGTGTTCGGTGAGGAAGATCGTCTGGCCATCGCGGGTGAGCTGGGCGAACAGCGGGAAGCCGGGTTCGAAGCGGTGTTCCCAGTCAACCACGAAGCCTAGTCCCTGCACGTAGAACGGCAGGGTGGAGTCGGCGTGGCGCATGCGCAGCTGGGGGATGACGGTCTGGGCCATGGCGAGGGCTCCTGGGGCAGGCGTCCAGTGTAGTGCCGGCCGCTGGCCGGCATCCCCGTGAGCCCGGGAACAATGAGGTTGCCGGCCAGCGGCCGGCACGACCGACGCTGCCTGGGTCTGGTAGTTGCCAACCTTGGTTGGCATTGCCGGCCAGCGGCCGGCTCTACCGAAGCCACGCCGGCCAACGGCCGGCATGACCGACGCGGTCAGCAGGCGGTCGGCACCGCAGCCATCGCCGCCAGCAGTTCGCGGTTCACCTGCTGGTGCCGCGCCTGCCACACAGGTAGATCCTCGGCGCTGACGTCAGGCTGGCCATCCAGCGACGACAGCCAGCGCTTGAAGCGGCTCTGGTAGTTGGCCAGCGACACTTCGCCGGTGATGTCACTGCCGACCAGGCCGCCGGCGCGCAGCGCTTCGATCACCACCAGTGCGTGTTCCAGCTGGAAGCGGCCCTGGTCCCAGTTGCTGCGGGCGACGTCCTCGGCGAACACATCCTTGTCGATCGACAGGTAGGTCGGTTGCGGCGACTTGGCCTGCTCGGCGGCGAACGCGGCGACCAGTGCCTCCGGGTGCTCGAACCGGCGGAAGGCGTGGCCCATGCCGAGACGATGCCCCCAGCCCACGTCCACGTCCATGCACCAGTACGTCAGCCGGCCGCTCATCAGCGGGCGCCAGTGGTTCTCCCAGGCATGGCCGAGGCCGATGTCGCTGGAGGTGATGCCGAGCACGTGGATGTGCGAGATCTGCGGCAGCTTGCTGGCGGCGTTCACCCACGACCCGCAGTGCATGCCGAACGGGAAGCGCATGTTGTCCGGATGGTTGTCCAGCACCACCAGCTGGAACGGCGCCTGCGTGCGCATGCGCTGCAGCAGCGGCAGGCTGAGGTGGTGGAAGTCGCCACTGCCGAGCATTACCGTGCCGAGCTGGGCCGGCAACGGCGCCAGCACTTCAGTGGCGAAACGCTCCAGGGTGGTATTGCTGCAGGCGAAGCGCAGTGGATCGTGCCATTGCGGCAGGGCCAGGGTCTGCGCCTCTGGTAGCGGCAGCACGCCACCGTCCAGGTCCAGGATCAGCGGGGAACGCAACGGCATCGCTCAGCCACCTCCGTCCGGTTCGCCCTGCAGGTACGGGGCCAGCCTGCGCAGGGCGGCGCGCAGCAGCGGGGAACGGGCGTGGATCGCGTGCCGGGTGGAGGTGAAGCGGGCGCCCAGTTCGGCCTTGATCCGCGAGTCGGTCCAGCCGGCCACGTAGTGGCTCAGGCCGTGCTGCAGCGCGTATTCGAGGTTGTGCATCCAGCTGACCGCGTACAGGTTGTGCTCGCGCGACTGCGGGTAGGCCAGGCCGATGTACTTGTCCACCAGCTTGCCCGCATGCACGTAACACAGGTTCCAGCCGATCAGCTGGCCCTGGTGGCGGTACAGGAACATCCGTCCCTGGCCCTGGCTGTCGGCCAGAAGATGCTGGAAGTAGGGCAGGTCGAGCTGGTCGAAATGCACCGCGCTCTGCGCGTACACGCCCAGGTACAAGGCATACAGTTCGGCCTGGAGCTGCGGGTCGGCCAGGGCCGGATCGCCGGTGGCGATGCAGTCGATCTGCAGGTCGTCGCGCGAGCGTAGCTTGCGCCGGATGTTCTTGCGGCGCGAAGACGACAGGCGGCCGAGATAGCCATCGATCGAATCGAAATCGATCGCCACCCAGGCCAGCGGCATGCCTTCCAGTTCGACGAAGCCGCGTGCCAGCAATGCCTGCAGGAAGGCACCGCTGTGTGCGTTGGCGGCGTCGTCCAGCAGCGGCGAATCGATCGCCAGGTCCTTGACCACCAGAAGGCGCGTATCGCCGATCGCGTGACGCGTCACGTCCTCGGCCAATGCCTCTGGTGCGACGTGCGCGGGCAGCGGGGTGTACTCGGTGCTGGTGGCGCCGACGAAGCGGGTCTTCCAGGTGATCCATGGCCGCCACAGGCGCGACAGTGGCAGGCCAAGCAGCTTGCCGCGCAGGTCGTCATCCATCGTGGTGGTCAGGTCCAGCGGCGCACGGAAGGTCGGCAGGCCGCTGGGAAGGCGGCCTGCCTCGAACCCGAGCGGCGGGTGGGCCAGGAAGCCCTCCAGCAGCGCGGCCGGTTCCAGCGCGGTGCTGGATGCGCGTGACGTCATTTCCATCGGCACGGGAACCGGCAGCGCATCGGACCTCAGCCCTTGGCCTTGGTCAGCGCCTGGTCAAGCAGGGTGATCGCCAGGTCGATCTCTTCGTAGCTGATGTCCAGCGACGGCGCGAAGGTGATCACGTTCTTGTACCAGCCACCCACGTCGAGCACGAGGCCCATGCGCTTGCCGTCGTGCAGCAGGTCACCGGCCAGGCCGATGTCGACCATGCGGTCCAGCAGTTCCTTGTTCGGCGTGTAGCCGTCGGTCTGGCAGATTTCCGCGCGCAGGGCCAGGCCCAGGCCGTCGACGTCGCCGATTTCCGGGTGGCGCTTCTGCAGGCCACGCAGGCCATCGAGGAAGTACGCGCCCTTTTCCGGCACGGTGCGCTCGTAATCCATTTCCTTGCCCAGCTTCAGCACTTCCAGGCCCAGGCGGGTGCCCAGCGGGTTGGAGTTGAAGGTGGAGTGGGTGGAGCCCGGCGGGAACACGGTCGGGTTGATCAGCTCTTCGCGCGCCCACAGGCCCGACAGCGGGTTCAGGCCGTTGGTCAGCGCCTTGCCGAACACCAGCACGTCCGGGGTCACGCCGAAGTGCTCGATCGACCACAGCTTGCCGGTGCGCCAGAAGCCCATCTGGATTTCATCGACCACCATCAGGATGCCGTACTTGTCCAGCACGCGCTTGAGGCCGGTGAAGAAGTTGCGCGGCGGGATGACGTAGCCGCCGGTGCCCTGGATCGGCTCGACATAGAACGCGGCGTACTCGGCCCGGCCGACCTTGGGATCCCACACGCCGTTGTACTCGCTTTCGAACAGGCGCTCGAACTGCCACACGCAGTGGTCGGAGTACTCGTCCGGGGTCATGCCCTTCGGGCGACGGAAGGGGTACGGGAACGGAATGAACATCGCGCGCTCGCCGAAGTGGCCGTAGCGGCGGCGGTAGCGGTAGCTGGAGGTGATCGACGACGCACCCAGGGTACGGCCGTGGTAGCCGCCTTCGAAGGCAAACATCAGGCTCTTGCCGCCGCGCGCGTTGCGCACGATCTTCAGCGAGTCTTCAATGGCCTGCGCGCCGCCGACGTTGAAGTGCACGCGGCCGTCGAGGCCGAACTTCTCGTGCATGTCCACGGCAATGGTCTTGGCCAGCTGCACGCGGGTCGGGTGCAGGTACTGGCTGGCGACCTGCGGCAGGGTGTCGATCTGGTCCTTCAGCGCGTCGTTCAGGCGCTTGTTGCTGTAGCCGAAGTTGCAGGCCGAGTACCACATCTGCAGGTCGAGGTAGGGCACGCCCGCACCGTCGAACATGTAGCTGCCTTCGCCGCGCTGGAAGATCTTCGGCGGGTCGACGTAGTGGACGGTATCGCCGAAGGAGCTGTAACGGGCTTCGTCGGCCAGCAGCTGCGCGTCGGAGGCAGCGGCGTCGGCGTTCTTGTCAAAAATGTTCATGCAGTTCGGTTCCGTGAAGGACGTTCGAAAGAGGTAGCGGGGGCGTGCTTGGAAGGGAGTGCTCAGGCGGTGGCCAGCAGCAGGGGCAGTACGGCGGGCTGCGGGCTGGCGTCGATACGACGTGGCTGCAGCAGGCTGCCATCGAGCAAGCGCGGCAGCAGTGCGATTGCATCGTGGAAGGTATCGATGGCGGCATGCTCGATGTCGGCATGGGTGCAATGGGTGATCAGGCGACGCTTGGCGAACACGAAGTCGACATCTTCGGAGACGCAGAAATCCGAACTGCCATCGCCGATCATCAGCACACGCGGTGCTTCGTTGGCGCGCGCCTGCGCAGCGCAGGTGCACTTGCAGGTGCCGCTGCGGCAGCCTTCGGCCTGGTAGGGCGATTCCAGTTCCCAGTGGTCATCGCACCAGCGCAGGTGGTTGGCCACCACCGGCAGTCGCGACAGGCCGTGGTTGGCGAGGATGCGGTGGATCGCATGGTCCAGGCCGTCGCTGACGATGCGCAGCGGCACGCCCAGCTGTTCGGCACGGCTGACAAAGGCGGCAAAGCCCGGATCGATCTGCACCTGGTCCAGGTGGGCGTCGAGCGTGGCCGGGTCCAGCTTCAGCAGCCTGACCTGGCCCTGCATGCATTCGCGCGAGCCGATCTTTCCCGCTTTCCACTGGTCTTCCAGTTCCTGCCAGCCCGGCTGGCCGTATTTCTCCAGCAGCGAGTCGATGACATCTTCGAGGCTGATGGTGCCGTCGAAGTCACACAGGATGCTCCAGTGCATGGGCAGGTCCGTCGATGAAAGGAACGTCCGGCGCGATGCCGGGCCAGGCTCAATGTAGGCAGGCAGCCTTTCTCGTTCCTTTCCTGTTGAAAGCCTGCATTGCAGGGCGCGGAAAGCGTTCAGGAAGGTGCATGGATGAATGCGTGGGGCGCACTCCATCCGTGCGTCCTGGGGTCACGCGCGGGCCAGTGCCCGCAGTATTTCGGCGGTCTCTTCACGGGTCTGCCAGGCGCTGTTGCCGAGGGTCAGCATGCGTGCGGCGAAGTCGCGTGCGTTGGGCATGTCGTCCTGCGGCACGATGCCGCGCAGGTAGGCATAGCCGGGCAGGGCATGGATGAACATGCGGCTGGCGCCAAGCCCGCGTGGCCACAAGTCCTTCAGTACTGCATCGCGGGCGCGTTGGCTGGGCAGCAGCAGCATCAACAGTGGCCAGGTGCCACCGCTACCGGCCAGCCCATCGACCACCTCAACGGCAGGCAGCTGTGCCAGCTGCACCCGCAGCTGCAACGCACGCAGCCGACCGGCCTGAAGGAATGCCGGCAAGCGCCGCGCGGCATGCGCGCCGATGTTCTGCCGCCACTGGCTGACCCGGTGCTGCGGGATATCCAGCGGGAAAATGTCACCGACCGCATCTTCCAGATCGCCACGCTGAAGCGCATTGCGCAGTGGATTGCCATACACCAGTGACAGCAGCGAAGGGCGATAGCAGGCAGCAAGGCCCAGCAACTGCACGCTCCGCAGCAGCTCCCAGCGCAGGCTGGAGCGAACGTGCTGGACGGCATGTTCGGCCAGCGCAGCACGCAGTTCGTCATCGCGGCTGACCAGCAGGCCGCCTTCATGCAGGCTCAGGCCCTTGCCGGCGGCCAGGCTGAAGAATCCGATATCGCCGCGCATGCCGACACTGCTGTTGCCGACCCGTGCGCCGAGTGCCTGCGCGGCATCTTCGATCACCCAGGTGCCGGCGTTGCGGGCGACTTCGCAGGCCAGCTCGACATCGGCAATGCGCCCGCCCAGGTGGGTGGGCAGGATCGCCAGCGTGCGCGCATCGGCCAGCCGCTTGAGCTGGCCGGGGTCGAAGTCGAAATGACCGCGCCGGGTATCGCACAACTGCACGCGCAGGCCCAGGCTGTGCACCGCGATCGGCACCAGCGGGCAGGTATAGGCCGGCATGATCACGGTGTCGCGCTTTGGCGCACGCTTGCGCAGCGTGCGCAGGGCGATCAGCAGCGCGTGCGTGCCGGAACAGGTCAGCTGCAGCGGCGGTGTGCCGAGCTGGCTGGCCAGGATGTCACGCAGGTCGCCGCCACCGGGAAGGAAATCGCTGGCCTGCATCGGCAGGCCGGCGGTTGGTGGCAGTTCGCGCGCGAACAGGCTCATCGCAGCGCGCTCACGGGGTGCTTTCGGCAGGGCTGTGCGGGTCGTCCGCCTCGGCGCGGCCGAGGCAGACGATGCCGGCCACGATCAGTACCGCACCGAGCAGATGGTGGAGGGTCAGCGGCTCGTTCAACAGCCACGCCGACAGCAGCAGCACGCTGATCACTTCCAGGTGCGAGGCAGCAAAGGCGGGACCGATCGGCGCATGGCGCAGCAGGCTCATCCAGGTGAAGAATGCACCCACGTAGCCGAGGATGGCGCCGTAAACCCACGGCTGCGACAGCATGCGCAGCAGCCAGGCGGTGTTGGCCTCGACCGGCAACGCGGCGTCACCGGCGTACTTGAAGCACAGCTGGGCCAGCGTGTCGAAAGCCATCAGCAGCGGGAAGCCGATCACATACAGGCGCCTCATGAGCCGGCCCCCACCACGGCTACGCCGGCGGTGACCAGCAGCATGCCGGTCACCCGCAGCGGCGTGAGTCTCTCGCGGAACAGGAAACGGCCGGCGATCATCAGCGCGACGATGTTGATCGAGCCCAGCAGCACGCCCTTGGACAGCGGCACCAGCGACAGGAACGCGATCCAGGCGACGAACTCAAGCACGTAGCAGGCGATGCCGATCCACAGCCAGGGACGGCTGAGCATGTGTTTCCAGCGCTGCAGTCCTTCGCCCTCCTGCGGGTCGCTGGCGGCGGCCTTGAAGGCGAGCTGGCCACCGGTATCGAGCACGACATTGGCCAGCCACAGCAGCGTGGCAAGTGCCCCCATGTCAGGCCACCGCCTTGAGCACGCCAGTGCGTTCACCGATTTCGGTGAAGAAGCGCGCGCTGCGGCGGATCACATCGCGGCGTTCGCGGTCGATGGTGATCATGTGGTAACTGTCTTCCAGCACCACCAGTTCCTTCGGGCCGCTGACCCGCGACATCACCAGCTCGGCGTTGCCCATGCTGGCCACGTCGTCCTCGCGGGCGTGCATCACCAGGCACGGCGCGGTGACCTGGTGCAGGTGGCGGCGGGTCCAGTTGCTCAGGGCGCGCATTTCGGCCAGGGCGTGCCAGGGGTTGCCCGGCAGGCCGGCGGCGGCGCTGTCGCCGGACAGCATGGCGGCGCTGACCTGCGCACGCAGGCGCTCGTCACGCAGGCCGTACGGCGGTTCTTCCATGAACATGCGGTCGCGGCCGATGTTGAAGCGCTTGAACCACGGCAGCAGGAACGAGAAGCGGGCCACGGCGGGGATGTTCCAGCCGTCATAGCGGAAGGTGGCGCCGTACACGCCAACCCCGGACACCCACTCGGGGCGACGTGCAGCCAGTGCCAGCGACAGCACCGCGCCCATCGACAGGCCGCCGACGAACAGCTGGTCGACCTTGCCGCGCAGGGTTGCCGCCGCATCTTCCACGCCCTGGTACCACTGTTCCCAGGTGGTCGCCAGCAGGTCATCCACGCTGCCGCAATGGCCGGGCAGCTGCACACCGTGCACGGTGAAACCGGCGTTGTTCAGCCCTTTGCCCAGCATGCGCATTTCCGCCGGGGTGCCGGTCAGGCCATGGACCAGCAGCACGCCCTGTGGGCCACCGGGGAGGAAGAAGTCGTGCGATTCGGTCACCTGGCGGCTCCGGGACGGCAGTGGGGATGGCAGGATCGCAAGCGCGATTTTCGCCAGCCTTTCAGCGCCCCGGGCCGGGTCAGGGCGCCTTCAGCAGCGGCAGCGTGATGGCGACCTTCAGTCCGCCACCTGGGCGGTTCAGGAAGCTCAGGCGGCCGCCGAAGTGCTCCACCGCCTCGTGCGCGATAGCCAGGCCGAGGCCGGTGCCGCTGGCAGCGGTGCCCGGCGCCCGGAAGAAGCGCTCGCCCAGCCGTGGCATCACGTCGTCGGGCACGCCAGGGCCGTTGTCTTCCACATACAGTTCGACATCATTGTCGTCCAGCGCGTGCACGCCCACCGTGACGGTTGCATTGCGGCCGGCATAACGCAGGGCGTTGTCGATCAGGTTGTCCAGCGCTTCCTGCAGCATGGCGCCGTTGCCGAGTACACGCAGCGGATGGGGACTGCCGCGGTAGCCCAGATCGATGCCATCGCGGATCGCCTCCGGTACGCGCATGCCGACCCACTGCGGTACCAGCTCGCACAGGTCCAGTGACTCCACGGTATCGGGCACGGTCTGCGCCCGGCTCAGTGCCAGCAGCTGGGTGCTGACCCGGGCGGTGCGCTGGTTGAGCCGGCGGATGTGCTGCAGCGCCTCGCGCACTGTATCGGGGTCGCCATGTGCCAGTGCCTGGTCCACATGCAGGGCCATGCCCGCCAGCGGCGAACGCAGCTGGTGCGCGGCATCGGCGATGAAACGGTTCTGCAGGGTGATCATTTCCGCCTGGCGGGCAAACAGATCATCGATGGTGCTGATCAGTGGCTGGATCTCCTCGGGCACGTCGGCATCGGAGATCGGCGCCAGTTCGCCGCGGCGCTGGGCCAGGCGGGTCCTCAGCGGGGTCAGGATGCGCAGGCCATAGGTCACGCCGAACCAGACCAGCGCTGCGGTACCCAGCGCCAGCATGGTCATCAGCGGGATGATGATCATCAGGATCTCGCGCGCACGCTGCCGGCGGTCGGCCATGCTCTCGGCCACGGTCACCGCCAGCTGGTCCTGCGGATCGTTCATCGCCTGCGTGCAGACGGTGGCCATGCGCACCTGCTGGCCATTGAGGTTGCCGTCGTACAGCGCCGGATGCACGCCGGTGCAGTCCTGCGAAGGGGCGTACGGGCTGAAGTCTGCATTGCCGCTGAGCGTACCCATGCGGCTGCTGTCGACGTTGAAGTAGCGATGGCCGTCGGGGTCGTACTCGATCAGGAAGCGCGCCTGCGGAGACAGGTCGCTGGTCACCGGCATGGTGCTCAGCATCTGCGCGAACGAATGCGTGTCGTCGATCAGGTTGCGGTCGTGGATGCGGTTGGAATAGTCCAGCGCAACGTAGTAGGCCAGGATCGTGTTGAACGTGAGCAGGCCCAGCATCGGCAACGCCAGGAAGGCGAGCAGGCGCCGACGCAGGCTGGGTGGTCCACTGATCACGGGGCGCTGTCGTCCTGCGCGTCTTCCAGCATGTAGCCCAGCCCGCGCACGGTGCGGATGCCCATGCCGCCGGGCTGCAGCTTGCGGCGCAGGCGGTGCAGGGCGATGTCCAGGCCGTTGTCTGTGAGGTCCTGGCCCCAGTCGCACAGCGCCTCCACCAGTTGCGCGCGCGACACGATGCGCTCGGCGCGTACCGCCAGTGCCGACAGCAGGCCGAACTCGCGCGCGGTCAGTTCCAGCGACTGGTCGTCGATCCACACCCGGTGCCCGGCCAGATCGATACGCAGGCGGCCGATGCGCAGGTCCGGGTTGCCATTGCTGGTGACCCGCCGCAGCTGCGCACGCACGCGTGCTTCGAACTCGTCCAGCGCGAACGGCTTGACCAGGTAGTCATCGGCGCCCAGGTCGAGCACGCGCACGCGCTCGGCCAGGCCGTCGCGGGCGGTCACCACCAGCACCGCCAGGCCATCGCCGCGCTGACGCAGGCGCTGCAGCACATCGCGGCCATCCAGCTGAGGCAGGCCCAGGTCCAGCACCAGCAATGCGTACTGGGTCGAGCCCAGTGCCGCGTCGGCGTGCGCGCCGTTGTCGACGTGGTCAACCACGTGCCCCTGCCGGCGCAGCGAGGCGCACAGGCCGGAGGCGATATCCGGGTCGTCTTCAGCAATCAGAACGCGCATGCGCGGGGGCTCCTGTAACGGTCAGGCCCACCGGATGGACGGGGTGGGCCTCTCTCGGCTGCCGAGGGTAGCCGCAAACCGGGTGAAGGTGGAGCGCGCCGCCGCCGCCCGGTGCCGTCGCGCTGTCCCTTCATTCAGTCCTGCAGGCCCGGCTCACCCGGCGCCAACGGCACCCGCGAGCCGTCCAGCAGGCCACGGCTGAGCCTGCCATCCTCGATGAACAGCAGTTCGCCGTTCTCGCCGTTCTTGATGCTGCTGTCGATGGCGATCACGCGGTCGCCATGGAAGCTGCTGACGTGTGGCATCGAGGTGTGGCCGACCACGATGCGTTTGAGCTGCAGGCGGTCGAGTACGGTCTGCACCCCCGCGGTGTCGAGGCGGCCATCGAAGTAGCCGCGGTACCAGATCGGGCTGGTCTTGCCGTCATACAGCGGTGCGGTGGCCGGGTCGGCCTTTACTTCGGCCTTTGGCAGGCCCAGTGACGCCTGGTAGGCCGCATTGGTGCGCGCCGGGTCCAGCGCCAGCTGCACTGCCTCGGGCGAAATACCGCCGTGCAGGAACAGGGTGTCGCCGATCTTCAGCAGCACCGGGCGGGTGCGCAGCCACTGCCCGATCACCGAATCGGCACCGTACAGCTGCGGGTAGCTGCGGCCGAGCAGCTGCGCGCTGCGCAGGTACTTCGGGTTGACGTAGCGCAGGTCGTCGTACAGCACCATGGTTTCGTGGTTGCCGAGCACGAAGTGCACCGCGCCGCCGGCGGCGGCCGCCTGCTGCTGCAGGCCATACAGCAGCCAGAAGGCCTCGGTCACCTGCGGGCCGCGGTCGAACACATCGCCGGCGATGACCAGCGTGTCCTTGCCCAGCGCCCAGCGATCCTGGGCATCGATGACCTGGTGGGCGCGCAGCAGGCGCACCAGCAACCCGTACTGGCCATGGATGTCGGACAGCGCAACGATGCGCGGCACGGCCGGCAGCACGGAAACCGAAGGCGCATTCGGGGCAGCCACGTGCACCGTGTGCTCGTAGCCGCAGCGCGGGGCGATGTCGGTACCTGCGGCCTGCGTGGCAAGCGTGTGCGACTCGACCTTGTCGTCGCAGATCCACTTGGCCTGCAGCTGGTCGCCCTGGCGGAACACATAGGGGCCATCGGCCTGCACGTGGTCGGCGGGCGCGGCAACCTCGCGGGCCTGCGTGGTTGCTGTGGCGCAGGCCAGCAGCGGCAACAGCAGGGCGGTCAGCAGGGAAGGGCGATCACGCGACATCGGCGGCATCCAGTGGCGGAAAGACCCGATGCTAACCGGCGCGGGTGTTCGTCGGTGTGCGCGAATGGGCGGATCAGGTGTCGCGCCCGCCGTCCCTGAGCTTGCGCACGCGGGTGGCGGTGGGCTGAAGTGGCTGGCCGTCGCGCCCGCGCGGCTGCATGTAGGGCAGCGGCCGCCGCGTCGCCGATTCGATCAGCTGTGAATGGGCTTCACCGGCCTCGAAGCGATGGCGTTCACCCCATTGGCGCAGCGCGACCAGCAGCGGGAACAGTTCCTGGCCAGCGGCGGTGAGCACGTATTCCTGGTAGGCCGATCCATCGGAGGCCGGCTGCAGCTGCAGGACGCCGGCCTCTACCAGCCGGCGCAGGCGGTCGCTGAGGATGTTGCGGGCCGCGCCGAGGCTGCGCTGGAAATCACCGAAACGGGTGACGCCATCGAAGGCATCACGGATGACCAGCAGCGCCCAACGATCACCGAGCAGATCGGTGCTGCGGGCGACGGGGCAGGGGCTGTCGGCGTGCATGGTGGACCTCTCTGATGTGGTTGCAGTTTAAAACCAATGGCAGTAGCCTGCATCAAGTTTCAAATTGCAACCACATCATGAGTGCCATATCGCTTCCCCGCCCGCTGCTGGTCCTGCTCGCGGTTGCCGCAGGTGCCAGCGTTGCCAACGTCTATTACGCGCAGCCGCTGCTGGATCAGCTTGCACGCGCCTTTGCGCTGGACCGGGCCGTGGCTGGCGCGGTGCTGGCTGCTACCCAGGCCGGTAGCGTGCTGGCGTTGCTTGGCCTGCTGCCGCTGGCGGACCGTGGTGACCGGCGACGCCTGCTGCGGCTGCAGTTGATCGCATTGGTGCTGGCGCTGCTGTGGCTGGCAGCGTCACGCACGGCGGGCTGGCTGTTGTCGGGCATGCTGCTGGCCGGCTTGCTGGGCACGGCGCTGACCCAGGGCCTGATCGCCTATACCGCCATGCTGGCACCGCCCGAGCAGCGCGGTCGCGTGGTCGGTGTGGTGCAGGGCGGCGTGTTCATCGGCCTGCTGCTGGCGCGCGTGGTGTCCGGTACGGTGGCGGCGGCCTTTGGCTGGCAGATGGTCTACCTGTTGTCAGCGATGGTGATGGCGGGGTTGGCGGCGCTGCTGTGGCGGCGCCTGCCCGCAGTACCGGTGCCGTCGGTTCCCCCACGCTGGCGCGAGCTGCTGGGCTCGATGCTGGGCATGCTGCGCCGCGATCGAACGCTGCGCGAGCGTGGGCCGCTGGCACTGCTGCTGTTTGCCGGCCTCAATGTGTTCTGGGCGGCGGCACCCTTGCCGCTCTCGGCGCCACCGCTGCATTGGTCGACCGCCGCCATCGGTGCACTGGGCCTGGCCGGGGTGATCGGTGCGCTGCTGGCGGCGCGGGTAGGGCACTGGATGGACCGTGGTTTCGCGCATCCGGTCAGCGTCGGTGCGCTGTTGTTGATGCTGGTTGCGTGGTGGCCCTTGCTGGGCCTGCCGCAGTCGCTGTCGTTGCTGCTGTTGGGCGTGATTGTGCTCGACCTGGGTGGGCAGGCACTGCACGTATCTAACCAGGCATTGCTGCTGCGCGCGCCGGCTGAACAGCATGGACGCCTGGTGGCTTTGTACATGCTGTTCTATGCGGTGGGCAGTGGTGCCGGTGCAGCGGCCGGGCCCTGGATGCAGGCGCGCCATGGCTGGCCGGCGGTATGCCTGTTGGGGGCGGGCATCGCGTTGCTGGCACTGCTCTGGTGGGCAGCGTGGCGGGTGGTGGCGGTGAAAGCAGCGGCCGGCGGCCGTATCGGTAGTGCCGGCTGTCAGTAGAGTCGACTGTCAGTCGACTGCTCTTCGCCCTGCGTGCGAAAAACCCCGCGGTGCGCGCGATAGTCGACCCGCGGTCGACTCTACCTGTCCTGCCGTCATCGCTGCAGTGCGCGCCGTCCCGGGGCTTCCTGCAGGTCCGCACTGGCCACCACCACGCGGTTGCGGCCGCTGCGCTTGGCCTCGTACATTGCCGCGTCGGCACGGGCCATCAGCCGCTCGTAGTCCGGATGGCCGTCGTGGCCGGCCACGCCGATGCTGGCGGTCAGTGCCAGCACCTGGCCGTTGGCCAGTGCCACCGGCGACTGTGCGATCTGCCGCCGCAGGCTCTCGGCGATCACGGTCGCCTGCGATTCGCTGGCAGCCACCAGTACCACCACGAATTCTTCGCCGCCATAGCGGAACAGGTAGTCGCTGCCGCGCGTGAGCTGGCCGAGCAGGCCGGCGACGTGCTGCAACGCGCGGTCGCCGGCATCGTGGCCGTGGCCGTCGTTGATTGCCTTGAAGTGATCCAGGTCGAGCAGCAGCAGCGAGAATGGTGTGCGGTTGCGTGTGGCCAGCTCGATTTCCCGGCGCAGCACGGTGGGCAGGAAGCGACGGTTGAGCAGGTTGGTCAGCGCGTCGCTGCCGGCATCCAGTTCGCCGATGCGCTCGAACAGCAGTGTCATCAGGGTGCGGATGGCGGCCAGGTCCTCGCGGATGGCCGGCAGCACCGCCAGTCGCTGCGCCGGAGCATCGCCGCTCGCGCGCTGCAGGTGGCCATCAATGCGGGCCATCAACTGGCCCACCTGCTGCGTTTCGCTGCTTTCGCCGAAGCTGGGGATGCCCTTGTGGGTGAACCACAGGCCGAACTCCGAGGTGGCCAGGCTGGCGTTGTCGCTGGCCTGCACGTGGCCGGCCAACGCGTAGAGCAGGGCGTTTTCCCAGTCCAGCAGCAGTGCGCGCTGGCGCTCGCGTTCGGTACCGACGTTCTGTACCAGCGAGAACAGCCGGTAGGCGGCGTCGGCACGGGTGGAGCGCTCGCGCGCGTGGGTGTAGGCCAGGGTCATGCCTTCCATGGCGATATCCATGATCGCGCTGAGGCAGTCGATGGCGGCGAATGCGGTGTCGCTGTCAGGCGCATCGTCGCGCAGGCGCACGAACAGTTCGTGCTTGAGCACGCGCGCACCGCGGGTAACCAGGTCGACCGGAATGCCGACGCGGGCGTGCACGTCGCCGATGATCCGCTGCGAGGCCACGGTGTTGGCGATGCCGCTGGCATCAGTGGTCAGCAGCTGCGCCAGCCAGCGCTGCATGGCCGGCTGCAGGCGCTGCTTGACCTGGTCGTGGGACAGGAAACGGCGCGCACGGGTGTCCTGCAGCAGTACTTCGTAAAAGCGCTGGGCCAGCGCGGGTGGGGCATCGGTAGCAGCGGCCTTGAGCAGCGCGGTGGCGGCAGGGCCGGCCTGCAGCAGGCACTGCTGCCAAGCCTCGGCCAGCGGCTGGCTGGCATCGTCCAATTGGGGTGGTTCCACGTCGATCTCTGACTGCGTACGGCAAACCACGGGTATCGGCCGCGGCGGCATACGGTTGATGGCGGGTTAGCCGGCCAGTTTACGCGCGGTGCAGGGTTGTACGGTGCGCAAACCACATCGGCGCCGCTGCGGCAATGAGTGAACGCATTTGAGAATCAATCGCATTGATGGGGGAATGCGCGCACGGAACGGGCTGCAGGTGCCTGCTGCAGGACTGCTCCGCCTCCCCCTCGTCGTTGCCTCAAGCCCTTTGCCAGAGGCCCCGTAGCCCTGCCAGAAGGTCCTGATCATGTCCCCTGCCGTTGTCCTTTCGCCGCGCCCGCTGGCGCTTGCCGTTGCCGCCCTGCTGGCCGGCAGCGCTCTGACCGCCCACGCCGAAACCGACGCCACCGATATCGACACGGTGCACGTCACCGCCTCGCAGATCGCGCGCCAGGCCCTGGGTACCTCGACCATCACCGCAGAGGACATCGCCAGGCGCCCGCCGGCCAACGACATCGCCGAGCTGCTGCGGACCATGCCCGGCGTCAACCTGACCGGCAACAGTGCGTCGGGCCAGTACGGCAACAACCGCCAGATCGATCTGCGTGGCATGGGCCCGGAAAACACCCTGATCCTGGTCGACGGCAAGCGCATCGGTGCGCGTGATGCCGTGCGCATGGGCCGCAGCGGTGAGCGCAATACCCGCGGCGATACCAACTGGGTGCCGGCGGAAATGATCGAGCGCATCGAAGTGCTGCGCGGCCCTGCAGCGGCACGTTATGGCTCGGGTGCTTCCGGTGGCGTGGTCAACATCATCACCAAGCGCCCGACCGGCGACCTGACCGGCGCGGTCGACCTGTATGGCCTGGTGCCCGAGCACAGCGCCGAAGGCGGCAGCGAGCGCGTCGGACTGCAGCTGAGCGGGCCGATGACCGACACCCTGTCGTTCCGCCTGTACGGCAATCTCAACAAGACCGACGCCGATTCGCTGGAACTCAACCGTGACTTCGCGGCGAATCCGAACGCGGTGCCGCCGGCCGGTCGCGAGGGCGTCAAGAACCGCGATGTCAACGCGCTGCTGCGCTGGGACGTGACCGCCAACCAGGTGGTCGAATTCGAAGCCGGCACCAGTCGCCAGGGCAACATCTATGCTGGCGACCGCGCGGTCAGCACCACCGGTACCTCGACACCGATCGATCTGGGGGCGTTGGCCGAGCAGCAGGCCGAGACCAACCGCATGTACCGCAACACCGGCGCGATCACCCATCGCGGCCGCTGGGGTGATGTGACCTCGCGGGTAACGGCTGCAGTGGAGGCGGTGAACAACTCACGCATCAACGAAGGCCTGGCCGGTGGCCCGGAGGGCAGCTTCAACGGCACCGACTGGTCGACCTCGCGCCTGCGCAACTACCAGCTGGACGGCGAAGTCAGTTTCCCGACCACGCTGGGTGGTGCCGAGAACATCTGGACGCTGGGCTTTGAATACCTGGACAGCCGCCTGACCGACCCGTACTCGATGAGCCAGTCCAGCAGCAGCGGCGGCGGCATCCCGGGGCTGTCGGCCGATCGCGCACGCGGCAAGTCCGACGCGCAGACCACCGCCGTGTTCGTGGAAGACAACATCTACCTGGGCGAGCGCTGGATCGTCACCCCGGGCCTGCGCTTCGACCACCACAGCCAGTTCGGCAACAACACCAGCCCCAGCCTCAACGCGCAGTTCCGCATCAACAGCGACTGGGTGGTGAAGGGCGGTATCGCCCGTGCATTCAAGGCGCCGAACCTGTACCAGTCGAATCCGGACTATCTGTATTACACCCGGGGCAATGGCTGCCCGAATGCACTGCCGAGCCTGGGCGCCGGCTGCTACATGCGCGGCAACTCGGACCTGAAGGCGGAAACCAGCCTGAACAAGGAACTGGGTATCGAGTGGGCACCGCAGAGCGGCTGGCAAGCGTCGTTGACCTACTTCCACAACGACTACAAGGACAAGATCCAGGCCGGGTACAACCAGATCGGGCTGACCGCCGACACCAAGGGCCGCATCTTCCGCTGGGAGAACGCACCCAAGGCGATCGTGCAGGGTCTGGAAGGCAACCTGGTGGTCCCGCTGCTGGGCGAGCAGGGCAACCGCCTGAAGTGGAGCAACAACTTCACCTACATGGTGGAGAACGAGAACAAGAGCACCGGCCAGCCGCTGTCGGTAATTCCGAAGTACACCGTCAACACGATGCTGGACTGGCAGGCCACCGACAAGCTGTCGCTGCTGCTGACCGGCACCTTCTACGGCAAGCAGAAGCCGGCCACCACCAACATCAACAATGATCCGCGCTGCACCGGCACCTGCGATCCGTCGATCGCGCTGCAGGACCGTGGTGCGTACAACATCTGGGGCGTGAGCGCGCGCTACAAGGTGACCGAGACGGTCAGCTTCGGTTTCGGCGTCAACAACCTGGCCGACAAGCGCCTGTTCCGCGAGGCCAACAGCAGCGATGCCGGCGCGGCGACCTACAACGAGCCGGGCCGCGCGTACTGGGCCAGCCTGCGCTTCGGGTTCTGACCGCAGGCGGACGTCGGTCCGCTGCGTCCGCCAGGCGTGGCCTGGCGTTGCCGGCCGCGCTCCGGTAGCGCCGGGCCATGCCCGGTGAGGGACCGCGTGGCCTGCAATGTTATAAACACCGTGATAGTTTCCCAACGCCCTCCGGCGTAGCCTGCCTCCCATCGCAAAGGAGCTGTTGCCATGGGCCACGACCACGATCACCTGCCATCCGAGATCCGCCACGAGAAACCCTTGTGGTGGGCGCTCGGCCTGACCTCCACCTTCCTCGTCGTCGAGGTGGTGGGCGCGTTCTGGACCAACAGCCTGGCGCTGCTGTCCGACGCGGCGCACATGGCTACCGACGCTTTAGCGCTGATGATCGCGCTGGTCGCGGTGCGGCTGAGCCGGCGCCCGCCGGACGCGCGCCGCACCTACGGCTATGCACGCCTGGAAGCGCTGGGCGCGATGATCAATGGCGCGATGCTGTTCGTGGTCGCCGGCTATATCCTGTGGGAGGCCATTGGACGTTTCCGCGAGCCGCAGGAGATTGCCTCGTCGGGCATGCTGGTGATTGCCGCGGCGGGCCTGGTCATCAACCTGATCTCGATGCGCCTGCTGCAGGCCGGCAGCGGCGAGAGCCTCAACGTGAAGGGTGCCTACCTGGAAGTGTGGGCAGACATGCTCGGCTCGGTGGCCGTGATTGCTGGCGCGCTGTTGATCAAGTGGACCGGCTGGAAGCCGATCGACCCGATCCTGGCGGTGCTGATCGGCCTGTGGGTACTGCCGCGCACCTATGTGCTGATGCGCGAAGCGATCAACGTGCTGCTGGAAGGCGTGCCCAAGGGCATGGACGTGGCCAAGGTGCGCGACAGCCTGTCCGGCCACGCTGCGGTACTGGACGTGCATGACCTGCATGTGTGGGCGCTGGCCTCCAGCACCCCGGCGCTGACCGCGCACATCGTGATGCGCGACGGCACCGATGCCGATGCGCTGCGTCGTGATCTGGGCGGGCGCCTGCACGATGACTTCGGCATCGAGCACGTGACGCTGCAGATCGAAGCGGACCATTGCGGCGAAGCCTGTGGTGAGCCGGCGCCGGCCAAGGCCGGCGAGCACGAGGGCCATGAAGGCCATGACCACGGCGAGGACGCGCAGGGCCACCGCGGCCACGTGCATCGTTGATCGAGGATGACGACCGCGCCGGGCGGTGCCCGGTGTGGTCATTCGTCCCGTCGCGAGGCCAGCCGGTCCGCCAGCCGGGTCGGCTCCGGCAGCCGGTACCCGCGCAGGGTGCGCTGTACCCAGTCCAGCGCGGTATCCGCACTGACCCGATGGCCGCCGGCCACGAACAGTGGCTTGCAGCGCAGCTTGCTGCGCAGCACCCAGCCCAACTGTTCATCGCCATCCAGCAGCGGCGTATGCGCACCGGCCTCGGCGCCCGGTTCGACGAACCTGCCCACCAGCTTCGACTTGGCCACGCCGATGCTCGGCAGGTCGGTGACCACGCCCAGATGCGCGGCCACGCCCAATCGTCGCGGGTGGCTGATGCCATGGCCATCGACGAACACCAGGTCCGGCGTGCGCGGCAGCAGCGCCAGCGCGGCCAGCAGTGCCGGCAGCTCGCGGAAGCTGAGCAGGCCGGGGATATAGGGCATCACCGTGGGGATGCGCGCGATCTCCTGCGCCACGGGCTGCAGCGTCTCTGCGTCCAGCAGTACCGCCGCGGCGCGGGTGATGGCGCCATCGTCCTCGAAGCCGACATCCAGCCCGGCCAGCCAGCGCACGTTGCGTGGCAGGCGGTCCTGGCGCTCCACGCGGCCAGCCAGCTGGAGCTGCTGCTTGCGTGCCGCGGCGACGCTGCCTTCCCAGCGCCCGGGGTCGATCACCGTATTCATTGGTCACAGCATCGCATGCGCGGCGGCACGGCCCGGTGAGCGGCGCCCGGGGCTACAATGGCGGCCTGCCTTTCCTCGCGTTGGAGACCCTGCAGTGACCCGTAAACTCGTACTGTTGCGCCATGGCCAGAGCCAGTGGAACCTGGACAACCGCTTCACCGGCTGGGTCGATGTCGACCTGACCGAGCAGGGGCGCCGGGAAGCGGCCGCCGCGGGTCGCCTGATGCGCGAGGAAGGCCTGCAGTTCGACGTTGCCCACACCTCCATGCTCAAGCGTGCCATCCACACCCTGCAGGGTGCACTGGCCGAGCTGGAACAGGACTGGCTGCCGGTGAACAAGTCCTGGCGCCTCAACGAACGCCATTACGGCGGCCTGCAGGGCCTGGACAAGGCCGAGACCGCCGCCAAGCACGGCGAGGACCAGGTCAAGGTGTGGCGTCGTTCGTACGACATCCCGCCGCCGGCCATGGACCTGGAAGATCCGGGCCACCCGATCCATGACCGCCGCTACGCTGGCCTGGACCGCAACGCGCTGCCGGGCACCGAATCGCTGGCCACCACGCTGGACCGCGTGCTGCCGTACTGGCACGACGCCATCGCGCCGCAGCTGAAGGACGGCAAGGCCGTGCTGGTCACCGCCCACGGCAACTCGCTGCGCGCGCTGTACAAGTACCTCAACAACGTCTCGCGCGAGGAAATCCTCGAGCTGAACATCCCGACCGGCATCCCGCTGCTGTTCGAGTTGAACGACGACCTGACGGTGAAGTCGTTCCGCTATCTGGGCGACCCGGAAGCAGCGCGCAAGGCCGCTGAAGCCGTGGCCAACCAGGGCAAGGCGAAATAAAACAGAAGGCCGGCGCAAGCCGGCCTTCGCTTTTTGTAGAGTCGAGCCATGCTCGACTGCTGTTGGCCTCTTGCCGCAAGGACAATAAACCCGGAACGGAGAGCAGTCGAGCATGGCTCGACTCTACATAAGCGCGTCCTGTGACCTTTGGCCGGTCCCACCGCAGGGCTCCCCGGCTACCCTGTGAAATTACCCGCAGGAGAGCCTCATGAACGTCCGCAACCTGGTCCCGCTGGGCCTGACCATCGCCATCGCTGCCTCGCTGGCGGCCTGTGGCAAGAATGAAACCGCGCCGGCGGCCAGCGCCGACGCCAAGCCGGCCTTCGACCTGTCGCAGATCAAGACGCCGCTGATCTCGCTCAACAGCGCCGACCTGGATCCGTCCATCTCGGCCTGTACCGACCTCAATGGCTTCGTCAACAGCAAGTGGCTGAAGGCCAACCCGGTGCCGGGCGACCAGACCACCTGGGGCAGCTTCGAGATCCTGCGCGAGCGCTCGTTGGAAGTGCAGCACGCACTGGTGCAGCAGGCCGCGGCCAGCCAGGCCAAGGCCGGCTCGGTGGAAGCCAAGATCGGCGACATCTGGAAGACCGGCAACGATGAAGCCAAGATCGAAGCCGCCGGCCTGGCGCCGCTGCAGCCGCAGCTGGACAAGATCACCGCGCTGAACGATACCGCCGCCATCACCCAGTACCTGCGCGACAGCCAGGCCGAGGGCAAGGGCGTGCTGTTCTCGCTGTTCGCCAATGCCGACTACAAGGATTCGGCCAACGTCATCGCCTTTGTCGGCCAGGGCGGCCTGGGCCTGCCGGAGAAGGGCTACTACTTCGATGACGCGCAGGCCAAGATCCGCGACGCCTACGTGGCCTACATCGCGCAGGTGCTGACGCTGTCTGGCGTGGACGCGGCGCAGGCTGCCGAGCAGGCCAAGGCCGTGATGGCCTTCGAAACCCGTCTGGCCAAGGCCTCGATGTCGCGCATCGAAATGCGTGACCCGGCCAAGCGCTACAACCCGCTCAGCGCGGCTGACGCCGACAAGCTGACCCCGAACTTCAGCTGGACCGCGCTGTTCGACACCCTGAAGGTGCCGGCCGCGCAGAAGTTCTCGCTGGCGCAGCCGGGCTTCTTCGGTGAAATGGACAAGATGCTGGCCGACGTGCCGGCCAGCACCTGGCAGGCCTACCTGCGCTTCCACACCATCGACGACGCCTCGCCGTACCTGAGCAGCCAGTTCGAGAAGGCCAACTTCGATTTCTATGGCACCACCCTGCGTGGCCAGAAGGAAATGCAGCCGCGCTGGAAGCGCGTGCTGGAGTCGGTCAACGGCGGCATGGGTGAAGCCTTGGGCCAGCTGTACGTCGACGCAGTGTTCCCGGTCGAGTCCAAGGTGGCCATGCAGCATCTGGTGGAGAACCTCTCGGTGGCGCTGAAGGCGCGCCTGGAGCAGCTGCCGTGGATGGGCGAAGAGACCAGGAAGAAGGCGCTGGAGAAGTGGGCCAGCTTCACCCCGAAGATCGGCTACCCGGACAAGTGGCGTGAGTGGACGGGCCTGCAGACCAACGGTGACAGCTACCTGGGCAACATGCAGGCTGCGCGCGCGTTCAACTATCGCTACATGCTGGACAAGATCGGCAAGCCGGTGGACAAGACCGAGTGGGGCATGACCCCGCAGACCGTCAACGCCTACTACAACGCCACCAAGAACGAGATCGTGTTCCCGGCCGCCATCCTGCAGGCGCCGTTCTTCGACGCCAAGGCCGATCCGGCGCTGAACTACGGCGGCATCGGTGCGGTCATCGGCCACGAGATGATGCACGGCTACGACGACTCGGGCAGCCAGTTCGCTGCCAACGGCAACTTCGACAACTGGTGGACCGACGCCGACCGCAAGGCCTTCACCGAACGTACCGACCAGCTGGTCGCGCAGTTCGATGGCTATGAATCGGTGCCGGGCGTGTTCGTGAAGGGCAAGCTGACCCTGGGCGAGAACATCGGCGACCTGGGCGGCTTGACCGTGGCCTACGACGCGTTGCAGATGGCGCTGAAGGAAGATCCGAAGGCGAATGTCGAAGTCGATGGTCACAGCCAGGACCAGCGTTTCTTCATGAACTGGGCCACCGTGTGGCGCCGCAACTTCACCGACGGTGAGCTGCGCGTCCGCCTGAACACCGACCCGCACGCGCCGGCCAACTTCCGTGCCAACGGCGCGCCGTCGAACATGCCGTCGTATGCCGCTGCGTTCCAGTGCAAGGCCGGCGACGCGATGGTGCGTGCCGACGACAAGCGCGTGGTGATCTGGTAATCGATCGCACGTGATGCGTGATGCAGAAGGCCCGGCGAATGCCGGGCCTTTTGTTTGTCTGATCGGTAGCGCCGGGCCATGCCCGGCGGATCTCAGGCCAGCGCTGGTTCCTGCGCCAGCATGCGATGGAAGCGCTGCAGCACATAGGGATCGATCAGGCCGCCGGACTGCTCGTCGATGATGCGCAACGCAGTCTCACGTTCCATCGCCGCGCGGTAGGGGCGCACGCTGGTCATGGCATCGTAGGCATCAGCAACGGTGACGATGCGTGAGCCCAGCGGAATGCTCTCGCCACGCAGGCCGTCGGGATAGCCGCTGCCATCGAAGGCTTCGTGATGGGCGCGGATCAGCCGCGCGACCGGTGCTGCATCGCTGCGGCCGGTGGCCAGGAAGATGTGTTCGCCGCGCACCGGATGCTCGCGCATGATCGCGCGTTCCTCGTCGGTGTGCCGGCGCGGTGTCAGCAGTACATCGTCGGGAATGCCGATCTTGCCGATGTCATGGAAGCGCGCGGCCAGGCCGATCTGCGAACAGGCATCGTCGTCGAGATCGCAGTGCGTGGCCAGGCGCTGCGCGAGCAGGCCAACGCGGTCGCAATGGTGGCGGGTGTAGGCGTCGCGCATCTGCAGCGACATCGAGAGGGCATCGATCAGGCAGGCCTGCGCGTGCAGCAGGTCGGGGGCGGGTACGGCGTCAGGAAACATGGTCATCCGCCCGCACCGGGTGGGGACCGGTGCGGGGTATTCGGGGGCGATCAACCCGGGGCGAGGGTGGTCAGAAGGGCGCGGGCCGCATTGAAGCGGTCTTCCGGCAACGGCAGCGGGTGCTTGATGCGCAGCTTGTCAGGCCCTTCCATGGCGTAGAGATTGGGTTGTTTCTGGATCAGCTGGATCACCGCCATCGGGTCGATGTTCGGCTTGGACTCAAACACGATGCGGCCACCGTTCTCGCCCAGGTCCAGCTTGCGGATGCCGAGGGTGTTGGCCTTCAGCTTCAGCTCGGCGATGGCGAACAGGTGCTTGGCCGCATCCGGCAGCAGGCCGAAGCGGTCGATCATCTCCACCTGCAGTTCGCGCAGCGCATCACTGTCGCGCGCGCTGGAAATGCGCTTGTACAGGGTCAGGCGGGTGTGCACGTCCGGCAGGTAGTCTTCCGGAATCAGCGCCGGCACATGCAGCTCGACTTCGGCACCGCGCACTTCCTCGCCGGCATCCAGGTCGGGCAGCTTGCCCTGCTTGATGCTGCGCACCGCGCGCTCCAGCAGCTCGGTGTAGAGGCTGAAGCCGACCTCGGCCATCTGCCCGCTCTGGTCCTCGCCCAGCAGTTCACCGGCACCGCGGATTTCCAGATCGTGCGTGGCCAGGGTGAAGCCGGCACCGAGCTCGTCCATCGACGCGATCGCTTCCAGGCGCTTTTCCGCATCCGGGGTGATCGAGCGGCGGTCGGGCGCCACCAGGTAGGCGTAGGCGCGGTGGTGCGAACGACCGACGCGGCCACGCAGCTGGTGCAGCTGGGCCAGGCCGAAGCGATCGGCGCGGTTGATGATGATGGTGTTGGCGTTGGGGATGTCGATGCCCGATTCGATGATCGTGGTCGACAGCAGCACGTTGAAGCGCTGCTTCTGGAAATCAAGCATCACCTTTTCCAGCTCGCGCTCGGGCATCTGCCCGTGGGCGATGCCGATGCGCGCCTCCGGCACCAGCTCGGACAGCTCGCGCTGCATGCGGCCGATGCTTTCCACGTCGTTGTGCAGGAAGTACAGCTGGCCACCACGCGCCAGCTCGCGCTGGAAGGCTTCGCGCAGCAGCGCATTGTCCCACTGGGTGATGAAGGTCTGCACCGCCAGCCGGTTCGGCGGCGGCGTGGCGATGATCGACAGGTCGCGCAGGCCGGCCATGGCCATGTTGAGCGTGCGCGGAATCGGCGTGGCGGTCAGGGTCAGCAGGTGCACGTTGGCGCGAAGCGCCTTCAGCGCTTCCTTCTGGCGTACGCCGAAACGCTGCTCCTCGTCGACGATGACCATGCCCAGGTCCTTGAACTTCACGTCCGGCTGCAGCAGGCGATGGGTACCGACGATGACGTCGATGGTGCCGGCGGCGACCTTTTCCAGCTCGGCCTTGATTTCCTTGGTGGTCTTGAAGCGCGACAGCACCTCGACCTTCAGCGGGTAATCGGCGAAGCGATCGCGGAAGTTGCGGTAATGCTGTTCGGCCAGCAGCGTGGTCGGCACCAGCACGGCCACCTGCTTGCCGGCACTGGCGGCGGCGAACGCGGCACGCACCGCCACCTCGGTCTTGCCGAAGCCGACGTCGCCGCAGACCACGCGGTCCATTGGCTGGCTGCTGGCCAGGTCGCGCAGGGTGGCGTCGATCGCGGCCAGCTGGTCCGGCGTTTCCTCGAACGGGAAACCGGCGGCGAACGGCTCGTACATCGCGCGGTCCACCTGCAGTGCCAGGCCGGCACGCGCCTGGCGGCGGGCCTGGATCTCCAGCAGCTCTGCAGCGACGTCGCGCACCTTCTCGGCGGCCTTGCGCTTGGCCTTGCTCCACTGTTCGCCGCCCAGCGAATGCAGCGGCGCGGTTTCCGCCGAAGCACCGGAGTAGCGGCTGATCAGGTGCAGCTGGGCGACCGGCACATACAGGCGGTCGCCCTTGGCGTATTCGATTTCCAGGAACTCGCCGGGCATGCCGCCGACGTCCATCGCAATCAGGCCGCGGTAGCGGCCGACGCCATGGTCCTCGTGCACGATCGGCGCACCCTCGGTCAGTTCACCGAGGTCGCGGATGATCGCTTCCGGCTCGCGGCCGGCACGGCGCGTGCGGCGGGTGCTGCCGGCGCGCTCGGGGAACAGCTGGCGCTCGGTCAGCACCGCGATGCGCGGATCGTCCAGTGCGAAGCCATCCTCCAGCGGCGCCACCGCGATCGCGAAGCGCGCATCGTCGGCGAGGAAGCTGGGCAGGTCGGCCACCACCGGCGGCTTCAGCTCGGCGGCCTGCAACACTTCCAGCAGCGCCTCGCGACGCCCGGGCGAATCGGCGGCAATCAGCACCCGGCCCGGATAATGGCCGAGGAAGGATTTCAGCGCGTCGCCAGCGGGGGCCTCGCGCGCGGCCACCGGCAGCGGCGGCAGCGGCTGGTCGCCCAACGCATGGGCATCGGCGATGCGCGCGTGGTCAGCCGACCACACTTCGATGCGCGGGGCATCGTTCAGACGCTCGCGCAGTAGTTCCGGCGACAGATACAGCGCCGACGGCGGCAGCAGCGGCCGTTCCACATCGTGGCGGCGCTGCTCGTAACGCTCGCCGGTCTGCGCCCAGAACGCCTCGGCGGCTTCGCCGGCACCGGCGCAGACCACCGGCAGGCTGCCGTCGGGCAGGTAGTCGAACAGGGTCGCGGTGCGTTCGAAGAACAGCGGCAGGTAGTACTCGACGCCGGCCGGGGCCAGCCCGGACTTCAGATCCTGGTACAGCGCGCTGCGCCGGGTATCGACATCGAAGCGTTCGCGCAGCGTGGCCAGCACGCGGGCGATGCTGGCTTCGTCCATCGGTACTTCGCGGCCCGGCAGCATGTGCACCGCCTCGACCTTGTCCAGCGAGCGCTGGCTTTCCGGGTCGAAGGCACGGATCGAGTCGATGTCCTCGTCCAGCAGCTCCACCCGCAGCGGCTCCTCGGCGCCCATCGGGAACACATCGAGCAGGCCGCCGCGCACGGCGAAGTCGCCCGGGTCCATCACCTGCGGTACGTTGCGGTAGCCGGCGCTTTCCAGGCGGCGCTTCTCGGCCTCCAGATCCAGGCGCTGGCCGACCTTCAGGTCGAAGCTGCCACCGATCACGTAGCTGCGCGGGGCCAGCTGCTGCAGCAGGGTCTGCACCGGCACGATCACCAGGCCGCGCTTCAGCGTGGGCAGGCGGTGCAGGGCGGACAGTCGCTGCGAAATGATGTCCGGATGCGGGCTGAAGCGGTCGTAGGGCAGGGTTTCCCAGTCCGGGAAGGCCACCACCGGCAGGGCCGGGTCACCGCCGAGCAGGGTCTGCAGGTCGGCTTCGAGCTGGTTGGCACCGTGGTTGTCACGGGCGATCACCAGCAGCGGGGCGTCGTGCGCACGCGCGGCCTGGGCCAGGTACCAGGCCAGGGCGGTCGGCGATGCGGGGGCGCGCCACCAGGCGCGGAGCTGGCCGGCGCGCGGCAGCGGCGGGGCGGGGTATGAGGTACGCGACATGGACCCCGGATTTTAGCAGAAGCCCGATCGAAGCCCGGCGAGTCGTGCCGGCCGTTGGCCGGCCGCCTCATGTGCCGTTGGGGTATCGGAATGTCGGCCAGCGGCCGGCACTACCGGGAGGCGTCGCCGGGCAGAGCCCGGCGCATCCCGTAGAGTCGAGCTTGCTCGACTGTCGAAACATGCGTCGCCGGGCACGCCCGGCGAATCCTTCAGTTGTCCAGTTCCAGCACCATCCGCACCAGGCCTTCGGCACCGGTGGGGTGCGGGACCGGCTTGAAGCCCAGCGAGGCGGCCAGCTGCTTCATCGGCTCGTTCTCGGCGGCGACGTCGCCGTACAGGCGGTCCAGGTACTTGCCGCGGCCCCACTTCACCAGCTTGCGCATCAGCTGCCGGCCGAGGCCCTGGCCGATCAGGAAGCGGCTGATCAGGATCGCGTACTCGGCTTCACGGGTACCGGGGATGATCGAGGCCCGGGCGACCGCGCCGACCACCGCTTCGCCAGCGGGCAGGGATTCGGCAGCGACCAGGGTGATCTCGGTCTTGGGATTCGGGTGGGTCAGGCGCTGGGTGGTTTCCGGCGACAGCTCGGTCACCGCCTGCAGGAAACGATCACGGATTTCTTCCGGCCCGAACAAGCTGAACGCCGCTTGCAGCGGTGCGCCATCTTCCGGGCGGATGGGGCGGATCAGCAGCTCGTGGCCGCTGGGAGCCTTGAAGATCTCATGCCAGGGCGGCATGCGGTTGCGAGTGGCCATACCGGGTGATTCCTTGGTGGTCCATCGATTGTGGCATCACCGGGGCTGCATTCCGTGAACGAAAGGCTCACGACGGTACAGCCTCGTGAAGGCCGTTATTCGGGTGCTTTGAGCCAATCCAGGCGGGTGCTGGCCCCGGGTTCACCCAGGTGCTGGCGCAGCGCCGGCAGGGCCGGGCCGACCACCCGGTCGAACTGCCAGGGCGGGTTGAGCAGCAGCATGCCGCTGCCGTTGAGGCGCAGCGGTGAGTCGTCCGGGCGCACCAGGAACTCGATCGTCATCGCCGATTTCACCGGCAGGGCGGTGGCCTTGCGCAGGAAGTGCAGGATGGTGCGGCGCTGCTTGATCGGGAACCAGACGGCACACGTGGCCTGCGGCCAGCGCGCCAGGGTTTCGGCCAGGGCGGCCAGAACGGCCTGGTATTCGGCGTCCTGGGCCTCGTAGGGCGGGTCGATCAGCACCAGGCCACGGCCGATCTTGCTGCCGTTGAACTTCGGCGGCAGCAGCGAGCGCAGCAGCGCATAGCCATCGCCCGCCCGCACGTCGACGCGGCTGTCATGGGCGAACAGGGCCTTCAGCGTGGCCGTTTCGGCTTCCTGCAGCTCACAGACCGCCATGCGGTCCTGCGCGCGCATCGCCTGCGCGCTCAGCAGCGGCGATCCCGGGTAGTTGGTCAGGGCGCCCACCGGATTATCGGCCTGCACCGCCTTCAGATAGCGCTCGACCACCTCGGGCAGCTTGGGCTGGGCCATCAGCCGCATGATCCCCGATTCAGCCTCGAGGGTCTTGCGGCTCTCTTCGCTGGCCAGCAGGTAGCGGCCGGCGCCGCCGTGGGTGTCGAGCACGAAGAACGGGCTGTCCTTGCGCTTGAAGCTGTCGATCAGGGCCAGCTGCACGATGTGCTTGAGCACATCGGCGTGGTTGCCGGCATGGAAGGCGTGGCGATAGTTCATGGGCGGCAGTGTACGGGGCGGCGGCCGCAGCGGCTATGCTGCGCGCCATGACAGCTCCTGTTGCCCATGTCCTGGTGGTCGAGGACGAAGCCGCCATCGCCGAAACCGTGCTCTATGCGCTGCGCAGCGAGGGCTATGCCGCCAGCCACTGCCTGCTGGGCGGCGAGGCCCTGCAACGGCTGCAGGACGGCGATATCGATGTGCTGGTGCTGGACGTGGGCCTGCCGGACCTGGGCGGTTTCGAGGTCTGCCGGCGGCTGCGTGCGCAGGCCGGGCCGGCGGCGCAGCTGCCGGTGATCTTCCTGACCGCGCGCAACGACGAAGTGGACCGCGTGCTCGGCCTGGAACTGGGCGCCGACGACTACATGACCAAGCCGTTCTCGCCGCGCGAGCTGGTGGCGCGGGTGCGTGCACGCCTGCGCCGTGCGGCGCCGGTCGTCGCAGCGCCCAGCGCCGATGCGGGCTGGCAGGAGCATGGCGCGTTCGCCATCGACCGCGAGGGCCGGCGCATCCGTTTCCGTGGCCAGGCATTGGACCTGACCCGCTACGAATATGCGCTGCTGGAGGCGCTGCTGCAGCGTCCCGGCGCCATCCTCAGCCGCGCCCAGCTGATGGACCGGGGCTGGGACAGCAGTGCCGACAGTGCCGACCGCACCGTCGATACCCACGTCAAGACGCTGCGCGCCAAGCTGCGTGCGGCCGGTGCCAGCGACGATCCGATCCGTACCCACCGTGGCCTCGGCTACGCGCTGGAGGTCTAGCCGATGCGCCTGGTGCTGAAGCTGTTCCTCGGCTTCTTCCTGATCACCGGCATCGCCGCGTTCTTCGTGATGCGCGTGTTCGTCAACGAGGTGAAGCCCGGTGTGCGCCAGGCGATGGAATCGACCCTGGTCGATGCGGCCAACGTGCTGGCCGAGATGGCCGCCGCCGACGTCAAGGACGGCACCATCCGCAGCGGCAGCTTCACCCGCAACCTGGCCAAGGCGCGGCAGCGCGACCTGAAGGCGATGGTCTGGCGTTTCCCCAAGCGCTCGCTGGATTACCGGGTGACCATCACCGACGCCAAGGGCATCGTCATCTACGATTCGCTGGGCCGTGACCTGGGCCGCGACAACTCGCGCTGGAATGATGTCTACCGCACCCTGCGCGGTGAGTACGGCGCACGTTCCAGCCCCGAGATTCCGGGCGAGGAAGGCGATACGGTGATGCATGTGGCGGCGCCGGTGTACGACCCGGCCGACGGCCGCACGCTGATCGGCGTGCTCAGCCTGGCCCAGCCCAACCGCAGCATCGATCCGTTCATCGCCGCCAGCCAGCGCGCCATCATCGAGCGCGGTGCGTGGCTGATCGGGCTGTCGGCGCTGGTCGGCGTGCTGGTGACGATGTGGCTGACCACGGGCCTCGGTCAGCTCAGCCGCTATGCACGCGCGGTCAGCGCGGGCGAACCGGTGCCACCACCACGGCGCCGTCGCGACGAGATCGGCGATCTCGGCCAGGCGCTGGAAACGATGCGCCGCAAGCTGGAGGGCAAGGCCTACGTCGAGCAGTACGTGCAGTCGCTGACGCACGAGATGAAGAGCCCGCTGGCGGCGATCCGCGGTGCCGCCGAACTGCTGCAGGAGCCGCTGCCGGAAGCCGATCGCGTGCATTTCGCGCGCAGCATCGTCGACCAGCAGGAGCGGCTGACCGAGACCATCGACAAGCTGCTGGCGCTGGCCGAAGTGGAACAGCACGGCTGGCTGCAGACCCGCGATCCGATCGCGCTGCCGGCATTGCTGGCCGATGCAGCGGCCGCCGCGCAGGTGCGTGCGCAGGCGGCCGGCGTGCAGGTCCGCATCGGCAACGTGCCCGACCTGCGGGTGCAGGGCGACGGCTACCTGCTGCGGCAGGCACTGCACAACCTGATCGACAACGCGATTGCCTTCTCGCCAGCCGGCGCGGAGGTCGCGCTGCAGGCCGAGGTGGACGGGCAGGGCGTGCGCCTGCAGGTGGCCGATCGTGGCGCCGGCATTCCCGACTACGCGCGTGAGCGGGTGTTCGAGCGCTTCTATTCGCTGGCCCGCCCCGGCAGCGGGCGTCGCAGCTCCGGCCTGGGCCTGCCCTTCGTGCAGGAGGTCGCGCGCCTGCATGATGGGCGCGCCAGCGTGGATATCCGCGAGGGCGGCGGCACCGTGGCCAGCCTGTGGCTGCCTTTGGGTGTGCCAGGCCAGCGCCCGCGCCGCTGACTTCACACTCGCTTCAAACTCGCCACAAACCCTGCTCACCGCGGCGGTCCATCCTGCAGCCCTCTCCAACGAGGATGGACCATGAAATCCCTGAAGATGCTGCTGCGGTTCGCCATTGTCGGCGGGCTGATCCTGCTGCTGCTGGTGCCGCTGACGATGATCCGCGGGGTCATCAACGAACGTAGCGCGTACCGCGACGAGGCCTTCTCACGGGTGGCCGACAGCCGCGCCGGTGCACAGCAGCTGGTGGGCCCGGTGCGGGTGGTGCCGTGGGTGGAACGCAAGCAGGTTGAACTGGTCGACCCGCTGGGCGTCAAGAAGACCGAGGTGCAGGTCACCGAGGGGCACTGGCTGCAGATGCCGGCGTCGCTGGAGGTGGGCGGCGAGATGCTGCCGAGCCAGCGTGAGGTCGGCCTGTTCAAGGTGCCGGTGTACAGCTGGAACGGCCAGATGAAGGCGACGTTCGCTGCAGACGACTATCCGGTGAAGGCCGGCCGCAGCTACGGCCAGCCGTATGTGGCGGTGGGCATTTCCGATGTGCGTGGCCTGGTCGGTACGCCGAACCTGCGCGTGGATGGCAAGCAGCTGCGCCTGCTGCCGGGGGTTGGTGCGGCCAGCGAGGTGGGGCGAGGCCTGCATGCGCCGGTGGCCGGTTTCGCCGCGGAACAGGGCGGTACGCTGGCTGCCAGCACCGTCGAACTCGAGCTGCGCCTGGATGGCAGCCGCATGCTGTCGGTGGTGCCGGTGGGCGATGACACCAAGATCGCACTGCGTTCGAGCTGGCCGCATCCGTCGTTCAGCGGTGCGTTCCTGCCCAACGAGCGTCGCGTCGACGCACAGGGCTTCGATGCGCGCTGGGCGGTGTCTTCGCTGGCCTCCGATGCACAGCGACAGCTGCGCAGTGATGGTTCGGTCGACTCGCAGGCGGTGACGGTTTCGCTGGTTGATCCGGTCGATGCCTACACCCAGGCCGACCGTGCCTCGAAATACGGCGTGCTGTTCGTGCTGCTCACCTTCGTTGGCTTCATCCTGTTCGAGCTGATCAGGTCGCTGCGCATCCACCCGCTGCAGTACCTCATGGTGGGCCTGGCGCTGGCGATCTTCTTCCTGCTGCTGATCAGCCTGTCCGAGCACATCGCGTTCTGGAAGGCCTACCTGGTTTCGGCGGTGGCCTGTATCGGCCTGCAGGCGGTGTACCTGGCCAACGTGCTGGGCCACTGGAAGCGCGGCCTCGGCTTCGCTGCGCTGCTGACCGTGTTGTATGGCGCGCTGTATGGCCTGCTGGTGTCGGAGAACAACGCACTGCTGATGGGTTCGCTGCTGCTGTTCGTGATCCTGGCGCTGGCGATGTGGGTGACCCGCCGGGTGGACTGGTACGCGCTTGGCGCGGAACTGAAGTAAGGAGTACGCCATGAGCTGGCGCCAGGGATTGCGGCAACGGGCACGGCAGGGCATTCCGGCCCTGCTGGAAGTGGATGCACTGCTGCAGGCACATGGCGTGCTGGCGGCCCTGCCGGGGGCACGGATCGCCCCCGGCCTGGTCCGCTTCCAGTTGGCAGCGGTGACCTGCGAGGGATTGCAGGGCCAGGGACTGGCCTGGCTGCACGGCGCGCGGCAGGGACGCGGCGCGCTGGCTGGCCGGGTGCCGCGCTACCGGCCATGGAAGGCCGGGGCGGAGGCGCTGGCCGAGATCGGCATCGGCGGCCTGCCCGAGGACTGGCCCGCGCATGCGGCGGTGTACGGCTGCAGCAGCATCGACCGGCGGCACTGGTTGCTGCTGCTGCCGGAACGGGCGCAGTTGTGGCTGGGATGGAGTGGATGAGGTGGCGTGGCAGGTGCGAACCAACCACTCTCCTGTGGCTGCGAACCTTGGTTCGCACGCTTCCGCGCTGTCCATGACCGATGGGACGGTATCGGCGCGCCCCTGCTGGCTAGACTCGATGGGTTGATGATCGAGCCGAAGGGCAGGGGTGCGATGTGTTGAAGTGGGGCATGCTGGCCGCAGCGCTGGCGATGGGTGGCAATGCAGGCGCGCAGCAGCGCGAGCCGGTGGACCTGGACATGGTCAGCCGCATCCGCCAGGAGGCCTTCCACCGTTCGCAGGTGATGGACACCTTCAGCTACCTCACCGAACGCATCGGCCCGCGACTGACCAACTCGCCGGCGATGGGCCGCGCCAATGCCTGGACCCGCGGCAAGTTCAACGAATGGAAGCTGGACAACGTCCACGACGAAGCCTTCGACGACTTCGGGCGCGGCTGGGAGTTCACCTCGGCCAGCGTGGAGATGCTGGGGGACCGTGTACAGCCGCTGCATGCACTGCCGAAGGCGTGGACGCCGGGCACCAAGGGACCGGTTGAAGGCGAACTGGTGCAGGTCGAGATCAAGAAGCCCGAGGACATCGAGAAGTACCGCGGCAAGCTGCGCGGCAAGATCCTGCTGCTGGGCGAGGCGCGCGAGTACAAGCGCGGCACCGAGGCGGATTCGCACCGCCACGACGCCACCTCGCTGGAGGGCCTGCAGGAGTTCACCCTGCCCAAGGACAAGGACGCCACCGCCGAGCGTGCGAAGCGGGTCAAGGAATACCAGGAACGCCAGCAGCTGGCGACCAAGGTCAATGCGTTCTTCGTGGAAGAAGGCGCGCTGGCCTCGATCAGCATCAGCAGCTGGGACAACGGCATCATCCGCGTTGCCGGTGGCGGCTCGCGCAAGGCCGGTGAATCGGTGGGCATCCCCGAACTGGCGATGATCAGCGAACACTTCAATCCGCTGGTGCGCGCGCTGGAGGCCAAGCAGACCGTGCGCCTGCGCGTGGATGTGGCCGCGCGCTTCACCGACGAGGCCGACCAGCCGGGTTACAACACGCTGGCCGAGATCCGCGGCAGCAGCAGGCCCGATGAAGTGGTGATGATCGGCGCGCACCTGGATTCCTGGCACAGTGGTACCGGTGCGGCCGACAACGCGGCCGGCGTGGCGGTGATGATGGAAGCGATGCGCATCCTCAAGGCCACCGGCGCCAAGCCCAGGCGCACCATCCGGGTGGCGCTGTGGAGCGGCGAGGAGCAGGGCCTGATCGGCTCGCAGGCCTATGTGGCCAAGCACTTCGGCCGTTTCCCGGAACCCACCGACCCGGCGCAGAAGGCGCTGCCGGCCTCGCTGCGCGAGCCGACCGGCGCGCTGCAGAAGACCCGCGACTACGGCAAGTTCCAGGTCTACTTCAACATGGACAACGGCTCGGGCCGCTTCCGTGGCATCTATGCACAGGAAAACCTGGCGGCGATGCCGATCTTCGAAGCCTGGCTGGCGCCGTTCCATGACGTCGGCGCCACCACCGTGGCCACCCGCAACACCGGCAGCACCGACCACATCAGCTTCGACCGCATCGGCCTGCCGGGCTTCCAGTTCATCCAGGACCGGCTGGACTACTTCACCAATGTCCACCACAGTCACCTGGACACCTGGGACCACGCCGAACCGGAAGACCTGAAGCAGGCCGCGGCCATCGTCGCCTCGTTCGCCTACAACGCCGCGATGCGCGAGCAGTCCTTCCCGCGCAAGGTAGAACCGTAAAAGGGGACGGAGGGGATTAAGTCGTTTCTCCCCTCCGTTTCCCGGTTGCAGGCCCAGCGGCTGGGCAATCGCGACTTAATCCCCTCCGTCCCCTTTTTCCGTCGGGGGCGGCGGGCTGGTAAAATCGGGGGATTCCCGTTCCTCGAGCCGTCCATGACCTGCCGCACCCGCTTCGCCCCCAGCCCCACCGGTTACCTGCATATCGGCGGTGCCCGCACCGCGCTGTACTGCTGGCTGGAGGCCCGCCACCGTGGCGGCGAGTTCGTGCTGCGCATCGAGGACACAGACCGTGAACGCAGCACCCAGGGCGCGATCGACGCGATCCTGGAGGCGATGGAGTGGCTGGGCCTGGACTATGACGAAGGCCCGATCTACCAGACCGACCGCGTCGCCCGTTACCTGGAAGTGGCCGAGCAGCTGGTGGCCGACGGCAAGGCGTACTACGCCTATGAGACCCGCGAAGAGCTGGACGCGATGCGCGAGGCCGCCATGGCCAGGCAGGAGAAGCCGCGCTACAACGGCGCTGCACGCGAACTGGGCCTGCCGCGCAAGGACGACCCGAACCGCGTCATCCGCTTCAAGAACCCGCTGCAAGGCACGGTGGTGTTCGACGACCTGATCAAGGGCCGCATCGAGATCGCCAACAGCGAGCTGGATGACATGGTCATCTTCCGCCCGGACGGCTACCCCACCTACAACTTCGCGGTGGTGGTGGACGACTGGGACATGGGCATCACCGAGGTCATCCGCGGCGACGACCACATCAACAACACCCCGCGCCAGATCAACCTGTACGAAGGCATCGGTGCGCCGGTGCCGAAGTTCGGCCACATGCCGATGATCCTCGACGAGCAGGGCGCCAAGCTGTCCAAGCGCACCGGTGCGGCCGACGTGATGCAGTACAAGGACGCCGGCTACCTGCCCGATGCGCTGCTGAGCTACCTGGCCCGCCTGGGCTGGTCGCACGGCGACCAGGAGCTGTTCAGCCGCCAGGAGCTGATCGACCTGTTCGACGTGAAGGACTGCAACTCCAAGGCCTCGCGCCTGGACATGGCCAAGCTGGGCTGGGTCAACCAGCACTTCCTGAAGACCGAGGATGTGGCCGCGATCGTGCCGCACCTGGTCTACCAGCTGCAGAAGCTGGGCCTGGACGTGGCCGCCGGCCCCGCCCCGGAGGACGTGGTGATCGCCCTGCGTGAACGCGTGCAGACCCTGAAGGAAATGGCCGAGAAGGCCGTGGTCTGGTACCAGCCGCTGACCGAGTACGACGAAGCGGCGGTGGCCAAGCACTTCAAGGCCGGTGCCGAAGTGGCGCTGGGCAAGGCCCGCGAGCTGCTGGCCGCCCTGCCGGAATGGACCGCCGAGTCGGTGGGCGTCGCCCTGCACGACGCGGCCGCAGCGTTGGAAATCGGCATGGGCAAGGTGGCCCAGCCGCTGCGCGTGGCCATCACCGGCACCCAGGTCAGTCCTGACATTTCCCATACCGTGTACCTGGCCGGCCGCGAGCAGGCCTTGAAACGCATTGATGTGGCCATCACCAAGGTAGCAACGGCCTGAGGCATCCTTGCCAGGCCCGAACCGGAGAACACGCATGCCCGCCAAGACCGCCACTGCCTGTACCGCCCCGCACCACCACGTCCACGACGCATCGGATTTCGTGGCGGTGGTCGAGCGCGTCTCGCGCGAACGCGGGCTGCGCCTGACCCCGATCCGCGCCAATGTGCTGAAGCTGATCGCCGAGGCCGGCAAGCCGGTCAAGGCCTACGAGCTGCTGGAATGGGTGCGTAACGGCAAGGGCGTGGGCGCTGATGCCCCGCCCACCGTGTACCGCGCGCTGGACTTCCTGATGGCCAATGGCTTCGTGCACAAGCTGGAGTCGGTCAATGCCTTCGTGGCCTGCCACCATCCCAGCAGTGCCGCGCATTCGGTGCCGTTCCTGATCTGCAACAGCTGCCACAGCGCGGTGGAACTGGAAGACCGCGAGATCGTCACCCAGCTGGAGAAGCGTGCCAAGGAGCTGGGCTTCCAGCCGCAGGCACAGACCCTGGAAGTGCACGGCCTCTGCGCGCGCTGCGCGGGCTGAGTCGCGGCGCGTACCCGGACTGAGCCGTACGCTCAGTCCCGGGTGGCGTGCTCTTTCAGACGCTTCAGGACGCTGCGCTGTGCGTCGACCAGCACAGGGTCGTCCACCCGCAACTGCTCGACCCAGGCGAGCGCTGGTACCGGGTCGGCACGGCGCACGAAATACAGTGCCTGCGCCAGGAAATGCACATTGGGCACCCTGGCGTCCCAGATGAGCTTGGCGATACGCAGCATCGACGCCTGCATGCCGGGTGTAACCTCAACGCCGGTCTTCCCCGAAAGCGCGGTATTGAGGCAGTAAAGCGCCTGGCAGGGCAGATCACGCGGTGTGCCCGCACGCGACCAGTCAGCGCGTTCGGCAAAGTCCAGCAGGATGGCAATGGCGGCGGGGCCACCCACATCGGCCAGTGTGCCGAGCGCGAACACTGCCAGCTGGGGGTCACCCAGCATATCGCGCAGGCCTTCCACGCCCTGGCGTCCCCAGGCGGTGCAGGCCTTGGCCCAGCCGCCGAACGGTACGACCCGGCTACCATCGCCCAGCAGGCCATCATCCGGCCAACCGTGCAGTATCCGCAGCCGCTCAATTTCCTCGCCACCTTCGGCGCCGTGCTCCTGCACGAAGGCGATCAGATCTTCCGCTTCCAGCGTGTCCTTGGCCGCCCGCCTGGCCAGTGTCGTGAATTTCATCGTCTTCCAGCGATCCTGATCCAGATCCGCAACGGTAGCGGATCAATGGGGTGAAGGCAGTCAGCAGCCTGCACCCTAGTCCATCGGCTTGGACCGGGTATCTACCCGCACGATCACCGACATGCCGGGCCGCAGCTGTGCGGCCAGCGTCTGACCTTCATTGATCGATATCCGCACCGGCAGCCGCTGCACCACCTTGGTGAAGTTGCCGCTGGCGTTGTCCGGGCGCAGCACGCTGAACTCCGAACCTGTGGCGGGTGCGATCTCCTGCACGCGGCCGCGCAGCACCTGGCCCTGGAACGCGTCCACCGAGAACGTGGCCGGCTGACCGATCGCCATGCCCCAGGTCTGGCCTTCCTTGTAGTTGGCCACCACCCATAGCGTGTCAGGCACCAGGAACAGCAGCTGCGAACCGGCGGCGACGTACTGGCCCACGCGCACGCTGGCTTCGCTGATCTGGCCGTCGCGCGGTGCGTGAATCACCGTGTTGGCCAGGTCGATGCGCGCCAGCTCCAGCTGCGCCTGCGCGCTTTCCACCTGGGCCTCCAGGCTCTTGCGCGCCACCTGGGTCGAGACCAGCGTTTCCTCGGCGATGCGGATCTGCGCCTGCGACTGCTGCACGCTGGCCTGTGCCGAGGCCTGGGTGGTGCGGAACTTGTCGCGGTCGTTGACCGACACCAGTTGCTGCGCGGCCAGTTCCTCGTAGCGCTTCAGCTCGTTGCGCGAGCGTTGCAGCTCAGCCTGGCCGGCCGACAATGTGGCGTGTGCGGAGGCGATCTGCGCACGATTCTGTGCCTGCGACTGGTCCGAGTTGGCCAGTGCCGCACGTGCGCTGTCCAGCGTTGCCTGCGCCTGGGCGACACGCTGCGTGTAGATGCGGTCATCGATGCGCAGCAGCGGCTCGCCCTCCCTCACGTGCTGGAAGTCCTTCACCAGCACTTCGGTCACGTAGCCGTTCACCTGTGGCGCCATCACTGTGATCTGCCCGCGCACATAGGCGTTGTCGGTCACCATCACGCTGCTGGTGAACGGCCACAGGTGCCAGGCGCGCAGGATCAGCGCAATGCCCAGCAAGGCCACCACCACCATCACCACCACGCTGCGCGCGCTGGGCTTGAGGTACTTCGGCGCGGCAGCCGGTGCCGCGGGCGTGGGCGCAGGCGCCGCATCGGTCGGCGGCGGTGGAGTGACGTTGTCGGCGTCGATGTCGTCGGGGCGAGGCGGGACGGGAGGCATGGAGGAGGACTCAGCGGGGCGCGGCCGGCGTGGCCGCAGCGGGGGAAGTGGGGTGGCGCTTGCGCCATTGCTTGAGCACGGCGGTGCGCAGCGACAGCAGCAGCAACCAGCCCAGGAAGCCGATCGCCAGCCAGCCGCTCAGCGTGAACACATCATTGAAGCCACGCACGTTGGCTTCGCGGCGCGTGGTCTGCGCCAGCTGCGCGCTGCCCTGCGCGCTGCGCAGCACCGGGTCGGTGATCTGTGCGCTGTACAGCTGCTGCTGGAGGCGCAGGCGTTGTGCCACCACCGGGTCGGCCGGGTCGAGCTGGCTGGTCAATGCACTGGAGTACAGCTGCTCGCGGTGCAGCTGGAAGGTACCCAGCACCGCCGAACCGGCCAGGCCGCCCAGCGTCTGTGTGATCGACAGCGTCACCAGGAAGGTGATCATGTGGTCCACACCCTGCTTCAGCGCGGCGGAAATGCCGAGCATGATCAGAGGGCCCATGAACATTCCGGCACCCACCGAAGCCAGGAACTGGCTGACGTAGAAGTCGTGCGGCCGATCCATGCTGGTGCGGTGCTGATCGAAGAAGGCGGCAGCGCCGAGCAGCAGGATCGCCATCAGCAGCTGCGGAATCAGCCGCTTCGGGCCGAAGGTCAGCGAGGCACCGGCGATGCCGGTGACCACACCTGCGAGTATCACCACGAACAGCGGGCGCATCTGGTCCGGGCCCATGCCCAGTGTGCGCATCAGGTTGACCACGCCATAGGACTGTTCGGTGGTCAGGAAGCGGATCAGGAACGCGCCGACGATGAAGTGCAGCACCGGCAACTTCGACAGCCAGCGGATCTGCAGCAGCGGATTGCGCCGGTAGTGTTCGATGATGAAGGCAGTGGTGGAGAGCACGATCGAGGCGACCAGCGCCCAGCCCAGCCACGGTGTGTTGAGCCACCAGCGGGTGTAGCCCTGCGCCAGTACGATCACCAGCAGCGCGACAGCCGGCGCAAGCAGGGCGAAGGTGAGGAAGTCCAGCGGCTCGAAGGCTTTCACCTGGATACCGGGCGGCAGCTTCAGCACCACCACTGCCGCGAACGCGCACAGGGCCAGCCCGGCTTCAAACGAGTAGAGCTGGTGCCACTGGCCGGTATCGACCAGGCCCGGCGAGACGATCCAGGCAATCGGCACCGCCAGCTGCGAGAGGCCCACGCCAACCACCAGCAGGTTGCCGGTGAAGCGGCGTGGCAGCGCCTGCAGCATGTACAGCGTGCCCAGTGTCGAACAGGCGGCGCCAGCGAAGCCGCTGGCGGCACGGGTCAGCATCGTGGTCTCGAAGCTGCCAACGAACAGGTGCAGCACCGCCAGCGCCGCGTACAGGCCCAGGCCGATCTCGGCGAACAGGCGGATGCCGTACTGCTGGCGGAACTTGAAGGCCAGCAGGTTGGCCGTGACGTTGACCATTGCATAGGCCGCCACCAGCCAGCTGCCCTGGGTCGGAGTCAATGCCAGCTGGCCCTGCAGGAAGGGCAGGTTGGCGGTGACCAGCGCATTGCCGAGACCGCCGGTGATCGCCACCAGCAGCGACACCAGTGCATAGGCCGCGCGTCGATAGGGGGGATGCCAGGGCATCGAAGCCGAACCCGGCATGGTCGGCTTCTCGTGCTCCTCCCAATCCGGAACCGGCTTCAGATACGGCTGGACCATCAGCGGGCCTCGCTGGTTGCTCCCTGGAGACCCCCGCGCAGCAGCTGCAGGGCGCGCCCGGCCAGGTGGGCGCGCTCGTCGCGGGTCTTGCCGCGCAGGGCTGCGCCCAGCATGCCCGAGATCAGTGAAATATCCGTCTTTTCCAGGTCGGCCCGGCACAGGCCAGCGGCCTTGGCACGGGCGATCGGCGCTTCCAGCAGGTCGCGCACGGTCTCGCGCGCGGTGCGCATGGCCGGCACGTCCGAATCCACCGCGCGCCAGTAATCGGCGAGGGCAGGCGAATCGATGATGCGCTGGGCCATGCCCTCGAACACTTCGAACAGAGCGTCGTCGCGGTCGCCGAGCTGTTCGACCTGGCGTCGGATGCGGTCGACCGTACGTTGCAGCAGCGCCTGGATCAGCGCGGTGCGGTCGGGGAAGTTGCGGTACAGGGTCGCGCGGCCCACCTGGGCGCGTTCGACCACCAGATCCAGCGGGGCGGTGACACCGTGTTGGCCGAACACATGATCGGCGGCGTCGAGGATGAGGGCACGGCGGGCAGCAGCATCGGCACGTTGGGCGGTCATGGAATTATTGTCGGACAAAAGTGTCCGTTTGGCGAGACTTTGAGTGACGGGATTGTCCGGTTGTTGTGGTACGCACATCTTTGTGACGAATGCGTGATGGATGCTGCACAAAGAGATGGGGGCCAGAAGGCCCCCATCGGATCTGCTTGCATTGGATCCACGCCATGCGTGGGCTGAGGCTGGGGTCAGAACCCATTCCTCTGGAATGGGATCCGACTCCACTACGCGATCAGAAGAACGCGCGGATGCCGAATGCGACGCCGCGGCCCGGCAGCGGCGAGTAGTCGCGCAGCAGCGAGGTATGCGGGCGCACTTCGCGGTTGGTCAGGTTGCTGCCATCCAGGAACACCTCGTAGCTGTTGCTGGCGTTGCGGTCCCAGCGGTAGGCCAGATGCGCATCGACCAGGGTGTAGCCGTTGCTCGGTTCTTCGTTCTGGGCGACGTCCTTCTGGCGGCTGTAACGCACCGCACCGACCGAGGCGCGCCAGCCGTCCTTCGACCAGCGCAGGTCGGCGCCGACGCGGGCCGGGGCGATGCGCGGCAGGTAGCCGGTGTTGGCCAGCTCCACCGAGTAGTTGTGGTTGTGGTCGCCATGCGGCACGGCAATGTCGAGGTTGCGGCTGCCGCTGCCATCCAGCTTGGCCTTCACGTAGTCGCCGAACAGGCGCAGATCCCAGTCACCGGCGCCGCCTTCGAACAGGTGCACCAGCGCTTCGGCTTCGGCACCGCGGAACACCGCATCCTGCTGGGTCCACGCACGAACCGGCAGGCCCTCGGTGACGCCGGTGTCGGCCAGGTAGATGAAGTCCTTGAACCTGGTCTGGTAGACCGACGCGGAGAAGTCCAGGCGTTCGCTGTGGGTGTGGATACCCAGTTCCACGCGCTGGCCGCGCTCGGTCTTCAGGTTGGCGTCGCCGATTTCCAGCGAGCGGGTGGCGATGTGTGCGCCGGCGGCATACAGCTCTTCGTTGGTCGGTGCACGCTCGGAGCTGTCCACGCCGATGCGAAGGTCAACGGCATCGTTGAGCTTCCAGATGCCGGCCGCAGACAGGTTGGTGGCGCCGAAGGTGCGGCGGCGATAGTCACCGGTCGGGTCCAGCTTGACCTGGTCGTGGCGGCCGCCCAGTTCCAGCTTGAACGGGCCGAACTGCTTTTCCTGCAGTACGAACAGGCCGATGTTCTTGGTGCCGGTATCCGGAACGAACGCCTCTTCGCCCTTGGCACCGAAATCACTGTTGCCGAACTGCAGGCCGAAGGCGCCGTCCCAGCCGCCGATCTGCTGCTGCACGGCTTCCAGGCGCGCCTCGATGCCACGGTTGGTGAAGCGGGTGGACGGCGTGCCGGCTTCCAGCTCCACGTGTTCGTAGTCGGTGTAGGCCACGCGTGCATTGATGTTCTTCAGGAACGAGACCGGGTTGTAGATGCCGGCCTTGGTCTCGAAGCGGTTCTGCACCATGTCGATGCGCACGTCATGCTCGTCGCCGCCTTCCTCTTCATCGCCATGGTCGTGGCCGTGGTCATGGCCATGATCATCGCCATCGGCGTGCACGTGCGCACCATTGGGAATGCCGTAGTTGGTGCGATAGGTGCTGGCCGATACGCCGAAGTAGCCGCCGTCGCCCAGCCAGGTCGCGCCGACGCCGCCGGCGCGGGTGCGGATCGAGCTGTTGTCGAGGCGGCCGCGGCGCGGCTCTTCGCCTTCCTCGCCCGCGTGCTCATGGTCGTGATCGTGATGGTCTTCAAGGCTGTCGATCACTGCATAGCCGGGAATGCGGTAGTCGTCGCCATTGCGCACCAGGCCGTCCACATGCAGCACGACATTGCCGCTGACGCCATCGAGGCGGAACATGCCGCTGCGCTCGTTGTTCACCGAATTGCCGCGCAGCTCGGCGCGGCCGCTGAGCGGGCGCTCCGGCAGCTCGCGGGCGATGCGGCCATCCACCACATTGACCGCGCCACCGATGGCGCCACTGCCGAACAGCAGCGTGGCCGGGCCCTTCAGCACTTCGATCTGGTCGGCCAGGAACGGCTCGATGCTGGTGGCATGGTCGGCACTGACCGTGGACGCATCCATGTTGCCCATGCCGTTGGACAGCACGGCCACGCGCGGGCCTTCCTGGCCGCGGATGATCGGGCGGCCGACGCCCGGGCCGAAGAAGGTGCTCTGCACGCCGGGCAGCTTGGCCACGGTATCGCCGAGGGTGCCGGCCTTCTGCTCGTCCAGGCGTTCGCCGGCCAGCACCTCGACCGGGCGCGCCAGCGATTCGGCATCGCCCTGCAGCGGCGAGGCAGTCACCTGCACCGACGACAGTTCGGTCAGGTGGCGGTCACGATGAGCGCTGTCATCGCCGGCGGCAAAGGCAACCGAAGGCAGCAGGGCGGCGAGGGCCAGAGCAAGGGAATGCGGCTTCAACCGCGGGGTGTGGGCGGGCATGGAGCGGGTCCTTTGTTACAGTGTATCAATCGCTGGGCGCACGTATCCCGTCAGCGGGACAGGGGGAGGGAAACCGTGCGGGTCGGGAACAGATGTTATATTATTCCATAACGATTCGCCGACCCTGCTGGAAGTCATGTCCCTGTCCTCACGCCTGCGCCACCTGCTAGACCGTTTCGGCGCCACCGGTTCGATGCTGTGCGCGGTGCACTGCGCGGTGATCCCCGTGCTGCTGGCCGCGGCGCCGTCGCTGGGCCTGTCGTTCTGGCTGAGCGATGGGGTGGAACAGGCGCTGGTGGTGTTCGTCACCCTGCTCGGATTGTTCAGCCTGGTCTGGGGCTACCGCCGGCACGGTGCGCTGCGTGCGCTGGGCTTCCTGATTCCCGGCCTGGTCGCGTTGTGGGCCGGCGTGCTGTACGACCCGCTGCACCACAATGCGGTGCCACACGCGGTGGTGATGACCATCGGCGGCCTGCTGGTGGGGGTCGCCCATCTGGTCAACCTGCGCCTCAACCACGGTCACGTGCACGACGCCAGCTGCGCGCACTAGGCGCTCCGTGATAGGATTTTCGATCGTGCGCGGGGGCGCCCAGCAAGGCGGCCCCGCCGAACCCGTGTCAGTACGGGGTAACCAGATTTCACATTTGAGGAGTTGAAGACATGGGTAAGGGTGACCGCAAGACCGCCAAGGGCAAGCGCTACAACGCCAGCTACGGCAACGCCCGTTCGCACACCGCGAGCAAGGTCGCCGTAGGCGCCGCTGCTCCGGTTGCCAAGAAGACCGTGGCCAAGGCTCCGGCGAAGAAGGCTGTGGCGAAGAAGGCCGTCGCCAAGGCCTGATCCGGCCCAGGCCGGTTCAACGAAAAACGCGGCGCCTGGCGCCGCGTTTTTTTATGCCTGTCCGGCGAGCCGAGCGTGGGCTCGGCTCTACAACAGGATCAGCGCAGGGTTTTCTTCAGCGTTTCCGGATTGCCGTCGTTCGGTGCGGCCGGCACCTGCAGCAGGTCGGCCAGCAGCGGGTAGACGTCGACATTGTCGAAGCCATCGATCACCAGGCCCTGGCGGAACGACGGGCCGCTGGCCACGAATACCGCGCGCATGGAGGGCAGGGCATTGTCGTAGCCATGCGAGCCACGATCCTGATGGTCTCGCTTGGCGATCTTCTCCTGGTGCAGGGCATCCCAGCCTTCATCCATCATGCAGACAATGGCGGGAATGCGCGGGTGGGTGCCGTAGTGCAGGCGCGGCGGCAGGTTCTCTTTCTTCCAGCACTCGTAGTGCGCGTGACGACCGAGCAGGGCGCGCTCGGCGGCGGCCTCATGGCCAGCTACCGGCGCGAAGCCCACCGACTGGCCCTGGCTGACATTGCGCGCGATGGCCGGGGCGGCCATTGATTCGGCGGAGATCACCTGGCCGACCGGGACGCTGGCCATGCCATGGTCGGAGACCACGATCACGTTGGTGGTCGCGGCCAGGCCGCGCTGCTGCAGGCCGTCGAGTACCTGGCCGATGATCTGGTCGGCGCGCACGATGGCGTCGGCGTACTGCTTCGATTCGGGGCCGTAGTTGTGGCCGGCCTTGTCCACGTGCTCCATGTACAGCGTGGTCAGGCGGGGGGCATCGGCGTCGGTCTGTGCAAGCCAGTCCAGCACGATGCCCGCGCGCTGCTCCAGCGGCTCCTTGCCGTCGTAGACGCGCCATTGGCTTGGGCGCACACCACGGATTTCCGATTCACTGCCCGGCCACGAGGTGGTGGCCGAACGCACCCCGGCGTTCTCGGCGCCGACCCAGATCGGTTCGCCGCCCCACCAGCCGCTGGTGGTGACCGCCTCACGGTTGCTCAGCTCGAACCGGCCTAGGGCTTCATCGTCCATGCTGTTGTTGACGATGCCGTGGTGGTCCGGGCGCAGGCCGGTGACGATGGTGTAGTGGTTGGGGAAGGTCAGCGACGGATAGGACGGGGTCATCCAGCGTGCACGCACGCCGCCGTCGATCAGGCGCTGCAGGTTCGGGGTCAGGCCGCGGTCCAGCGCATCGGCGCGCAGGCCGTCGATGGAGATCAGCAGCAGCTTCGGCGGCGCAGCCGCAGCGACAGCGGTGGGAGCGGAGGCGGAAGGGGCGGGCGCGGTGGTGCAGGCGGCCAATGGCAGCAGCAGCGCCAGCGCGCAGGTCAGGCGTACGGAAGTCATCCGCCCATGATAAGCCGGTGCAATGACGCGCCCAAGACACGCTGCGCCGAAGGGCGCAGCGTGTCCGCGCATTTTTCCTTATCCCCGCGCCTGTCGGTGCGCCCCCTTCAACAAGAAGGGGGTTTTTGTCCAGACATATTCCTGATGCTTCCATCCATGCATGGCGTGGATCTACCGTGTCGACCAAGGTCGACACCTACCAGCAGCCGTGTAGTGCGCCGTCCCGACAGATCGCAGGAACCTGTCGAAGGCGGGGTGGGTCCGGTTGCAGGGGCGTGAGCGCCATGGATGGCGCGACCGAGCTTACAGGGACGTACTTGCAGCGTCCCCTGCAACCGGACCCACCCTGCCTCCGCGCAGGAAGCCCGCTGTTGCTGTTGCTCTAGCCTCTGCGGGTGCCGGGCGCAGCCCGGCCAGCCCTCTCAGGCGAACAGCGGGGCCTGGCGTTGTTCCAGTCGCAGCAGTGCGGCTTTGGTTTCCAGTCCGCCACCAAAGCCGGTCAGCGCGCCGTTGCTGCCGATTACACGATGGCAGGGCAGGATGATCGGCAGCGGATTGCGCCCATTGGCAGCGCCGACGGCGCGGGTCGCACTGGGTTGGCCCAGATGCTGCGCCAGCTGCAGGTAGCTCCAGGTCTGGCCGAACGGGATCAACGCCAGCGCCTGCCACACACGCAGCTGGAACGGCGTGCCGCGTGGCGCCAGCTCCAGGTCGAAGCTGCTGCGTTCACCGTGCAGGAACTGCAGCAGCTGCTCGCGTGCTTCCGGCAGCGCATCCGGCGCGTAGTGCCAGTCGTCGCGGCCGCGTGCCGGGTGGCGGTTTTCCGGGAACAGCACGTGGGACAGGCCACGTTCGTCACCGGCGATGGTCAGCACGCCGATCGGGCTGTCGAAACGATCGAACAACAGGGTCATGTCGGTTCTCCAACGAAAGTGCCGGACAGATGCCAAAGATGCAGCACGGCATAGGCGCGCCAAGGGCGCCACGGTTGCGAGCGTGCTTCGGTGGCGCGTTCGCTCAGGCGCTGGCCCTGCGCGTGGCCGAGCACCTGCTGCAGTACCAGGTCACCGGCGGGGAAGGCATCGGGCTGGCCGAGCCCGCGCAGGGCGATGTACTGCGCAGTCCACGGGCCGATGCCGGGTAGTGCCACGCAGCGCGCAACGAACTCTTCCAGTGCTTGACCGGGCCCGAAGTCGAGCGCGCCGCTGGCACAGGCGGCGGCAAGCGCACGCACGGTGGCGGCGCGGCTGCGCGGCAGGCCGATTGATTCCAGTGGCGCCTCGGCCAGTAGCTCGGGGGCCGGGAACTGGCGATCGAACTCCGGCGGCATGCCCGGCAGGTGCGCGCCATAGGCATCCACCAGCCGCCGCGCGAAGGTGGTGGCCGCGGCCACGCTGACCTGTTGGCCGAGCACCGCGCGCACGCCCACTTCGAAGCCATCCCAGCCGCCCGGTACGCGCAGCCCGGGACGTTCGGCAATGCAGCGCGCCAGCAGCGGCTCTTCGCCGAGCGCGGCGTGTACCTGCTGCAGGTCGGCGTCCAGATCGAACACGCGACGTACGCGGCGCACGATGTCCGGGATCAGGCGCGGATCCACCGCACCCAGCTGCAGGCGCAGCTCCGGGCGCTTGGGGTCGGCAGTGACGCGCAGCAGGGTGGGGCGCTCCGGTGTGCCGAGTACGCGCTGGTAGCTGTCCTCGCCGATCAGCTCGATGCCGGGCAGGCTGCGCTTGCGCAGGAAGGCCAGCATGCGTGGGAAATCCAGTGGTGGCCGGTATGCCAGACGCAGTACCAGGCAGCCATCGTCGGCGGCCGGCGGCTGGTGCTGGCGACGCAGTGCCGTCGGTGCCATGCCACAGCCCTGCAGGAAGGCGGTATTGAAACGGCGCAGGCTGTTGTAGCCGGCGGCCAGCGCGACGTCGGTCACCGGCAGCGTGGTCTCGGTCAGCAGCTGCTTGGCCAGCAGCAGGCGATGGGTGGCGTGGATCTGCCCTGGCGTTGCGCCCAGATGTTCGACGAACAGGCGCTGCAGCTGGCGCGCGCTGAGTCCGATCTTCTCTGCGAGGTCGGCTACCGGCTGCTCCTGCAGGAAGCCGCCATGGATCAGGGCCAGTGCGCGCTGCACGGTCTGCCCGGCCAGTGCCTGCTGCGCCTGTGGTGCCAGCTCGGGGCGGCAGCGCAGGCACGGGCGGTAACCGGCTGCCGCAGCAGCGGCCGCAGTCGGGTAGTAGGTGATGTTGCGTGGCTTCGGTGGCGGTGCCGGGCACACGGGGCGGCAATAGATGCCGGTGCTGCGCACGGCGGTGTAGAACACGCCGTCGAAGCGTGCGTCGCGGGCCAGACGGGCGCGGTCGCAGGCGGCGGTGTCGAGGGCAAGGGCGGTGTCCATGGCGCCAGTCTAGGCGTGTGCGGGCGGGGATACTCGCCGGATTCGGACATGGATGCTGGAGGGGGTTCTGGCAGGGCTTGCAGCCCTGCACCCGCAACGTCAACGTCAACGTCTCAATCAAAAGCTGGCAGTCCGTGGGATGGCGGGGCGGTGTGGGCTGTCAGGACACGCCGTAAACCCGTCCATGGGGGCTCGATGGCGCCATCCATGGCGCCAACGGTCCTGTCAGCCCACACCGCCCCACCTCTGACAGTTGGTCGCTGCAGTTGGTGGGTGCCGACCGTTGGTCGGCACGCTTTTGCTGTTGGTAGGTGTCGACCTTGGTCGACACGTTTTTTCCCAAGGGTCAGAGGGGGTTCAGTGCCACGCGCTGAATGCGCGGCCTGGGCGGGTAGACTGTGGCTCTTGCTCCCATGAATCCCGGTTGCCCGATGTCCGCCAAATTCCGCTGGTTGCCCCTGTTGTGCCTGGCCCTGGCGGGCTGCAGTCAGCTGGAGAATCCGGGCAATGTGACCGCTGCCGACAAGGCGGCGCGGGCACAGGCCAGCGATGGCGAGAACATGGTGTCGATCAATGCGGCTGACGCACCGCCACCGCCGGCGCCGCCGCGCAGCCGGGCGGATCGGCCGTGGCCGCAGGCGCAGTTGGAGAATGGCCGCGCCTGGGTCAGCTGCAGTACCGAGTACGCCGGTGAGGCGGGCGATGGCGTCGAGCTGGATGGCCTGCAGCGCGAGCAGATTTCCCAGGCCCTGGCGCCGTGTGCCGAGCGTGGCCTGATGCGTGTGCGTTACGCCGGCAAGATCAATCCGGGCTTCGCCGAAATGATGTGGCGACTTGCCGTGGTCGCTGACGAGCAGAAGATCCACAAGCGCATCCTCGATCTGGACTCCAGCGGCGGCCAGGTGGAATCGGCGATCGTCGCCGGTGACAGCATCGGTGAATCGGGCTGGACCATCTGGGTGCGCGAAGGCTCGATCTGCCACAGCGCCTGCGTGTTCGTGCTGGCCGCTGGTGACAACCGGCTGCTGTCGGGAAAGGTCGGCATCCACCGCATGATGCGCATCAGTTCCAAGGCCACCTCGCGCGCCGAGCTCAACCGCGAGCTGCACGAGGTCTACGACAACGTAAAGGATTACCTGCAGCGCAACGGCGTGGCGGTGGGCGTGGCCGATCTGATGATGACGGTGCCCAACCGCAGCCTGCGCCTGCTGACGCCGGACGAGCTGCGTCAGTACGGCCTGGATGGCACCAACGCGGTGCAGGACGATCTGGAACGGATCAAGCAGATGCGCGCCTGCGGCGATGACTTCGTGCAGCGCAAGGATGCGTTCCTGATCGCTTTCGACCAGCAGTGCAAGCGCGAAGGCGCCGACATGGAATCGATCAACAGCTGCGGCCAGGCGTTGAAGCAGCGCTTCGGCTTCCCCGATGCGGTGTGCCCGGAAGAAAGCCCGCTGTCGGAAATCGATGTGGCAACGTTGCCACCGGCACCGTCGGAGCCGCCGCCGGTGGCCGAACAGGCGCCAGCAGACACCGGCACGCCTGCCGCGCAGGCCGATGCCGCAGCGGTGGAAGGCAGCGCCCACGCGCGCTGACGAACAGCTCACCGCGCTGGCGTAGACTGCGGTTCTTTCCCGAGAACCGGCGGTGTCCATGAAGCGCGTGCTCCTGCTGCTGTCCCTGCTGCCCCTGACCGCATTGGCGCAGGCACCCGCGCCGGCCACGCCTGCACCGGCACCCGCGCGCCCCGCACCGGCATCGCCGGCGGCTGCGAAACCGGCCACGGCCGGCGCTCCGGCGTTGACTGCCGCGCAGCAGGCGCAGGTGCAGAAGCAGGATGCGGAAATGGGCGCGGCCGCAGTGAAGGCGGCGCAGCTGGTCGATGCCAACCGCGCAGGCGAGTTGTGGGATGGCGCTTCGGCCGTCGCGCGCCGTGCAGTACCGAAGGCCGCCTTCGTCAGCCAGTTGACTGCCGAGCGCACGCGCCTGGGCGCGCTGGCCGGGCGTGGCCAGCCGACCATCACCCGGGTCAAGTACAGCGCCGGTGCCGCGGTGCCGGAGGGGCTGTACATCAACGTCAGCTTCCCGACCCGTTTCGCCAACAGCGCGCAGCCGGTACGCGAGCTCGTCTCGTTCCGTTTCGACGAGGACCAGGTGTGGCGCCTGGCCGGTTACAGCCTGCGTGCGTCGGCACCCTGAGGAGATGATCGATGGCAACTGAACTGACGATGCTGGCCTGGTCGGTGCTGCTGGGCTTTGTCTACATCTTCGCTACCTCCACCGTGGTCACCCGCGAGCGTGGGATGAAGTGGAATGCCTCGGCGCGTGATGGCGAAGCCAGGCCACTCAGCCCGCTGGCCGGGCGCCTGCAGCGTGCGCAGGCCAACTTCCTGGAGACGTTCCCGTTCTTCGCCGCTGCCGCGATCTCGGTGGTGCTGGCCGGGCGCGGCAACGACACCACGGCGCTGGCCGCACAGGCCTACTTCTGGGCGCGGGTGGCCTATCTGCCGCTGTATGCGGCGGGCGTGCCGTATGTGCGCAGCCTGGTCTGGGCGGTGTCGCTGCTGTCGATCCTGGCGCTGGTGTTCGCGCTGCTGTGATTCATCGTTGAGACAGATCTACACCTTTCGGTCCGAACTTTTCACGATAGTGGGGTGCAGATGGCGACATTCAGCGCCGCAGATCGGACGGGATCGAGTCCGCCGGAATTCAGCCAGGAATGATTGCAGGAACGGTTAGCCGGGAGCGATCTGCGGGTGCGGCCACTCCGTGCTTGATGGGCCTTGGACTTTCTTATGTATCTCGCTTGGAATGTGGAGAAGGCAAAGTCTGCTTGATTGGCTCTATGTCCAATGCGGATGTTTTCGATCTGGATGATAAGTTGTGTGGCCAAATACTTTGATGAAATGCGCCCCCAAGGCTCTGGCTTCTATATCTATTGGTAGTTCAGCGATTTTGTCGACCAGCATGGTCTCCCAGGGATTCATGTTGGAGTTGTCGAATGGGATCAGCTGAATCGTGCCGCGGCTAGTGTCCGTCATGGCAATGACTATTCTGCTATTTTTTTGAAGATCTGCGTAGGATTTTGCTCCGGTCCACGTGCAGAGTTTCCTTCTTAGTTTGCCAAGCTCCCAGATCGGGAACTCAGGGCGAATTTCTCCGTATCTCCTCATGGCTTCGAGTGTTGCAGCGCCGAGTTCATCGGGTGTAGCTCGTACGGGCATACGGGCGCTAAGTCCTACGTTTTCGCTGGGGCAGTCCTCCACGGATTCGTACTGGGGAGAGCGATGGATGAACGAAAGATAATTATTGTATTCGTAGATTATTGAGTCTTGAATTGTCATTTTGGTCGCTCGTGGCGTATGGGGCGTCTTCGCCTGATAGAGATGATCCGATTTGGGGGGCTGCGGATGAAGAGGATTCTCCCGCGGGGCTTCTGTCAAGCTGATGGCGTGGGCATTAGCCGAGCCTCATTCCAGGACGCGCCTTATATGCGTTGCCTGCTCTGGCATTGCCGAAGACAAAGTTCGCGACTCTGTGACCCGGGCCTGATCCAGATCAAGGCCGGTCAGGTGCGCGGCGCTATGCTGGCCCGGACTGAATCAACGGCAGGAGGCGCGCATGCGCAGGATGGACGTGGTGGTGGTCGGCGCTGGACCGGCGGGTCTGTGCTTCGCACGCGCGCTGGCCGGCAGTGGCCTGCAGGTCGGGCTGGTCGAAGTTCAACCGCGCCAGGCCCTGGCCGAAGCCGCTTTCGATGGCCGTGAGATCGCGCTGACCCATGCCTCGCGGCAGAGCATGGAGCAGCTGGGGCTGTGGCAGCGCCTGCCGCAGGCCGAAGTCGCTGAACTGCGCGATGCCAAGGTGATGAACGGCGGCTCGCCGTTCGCGCTGACCTTCGCCAGCAGCCAGGTCGACGGCCAGCCGCTGGGCTGGCTGGTGCCCAACCATCTGATCCGCCGCGCTGCGTGGGATGCCGTGCAGGGGCAGGACGGCCTGGAACTGTTCGATGGGCGCAAGGTGCTGGGCGTGCAGGCCGATGCGCAGGGCCACGTGGTCACACTCGATGACGGCAGCCAACTGCACGCGCGCCTGCTGGTCGCCGCTGACAGCCGCTTCTCCGCCACCCGCCGCATGCTCGGCATCGGTGCGCAGATGCGCGACTTCGGCAAGTCGATGCTGGTGTGCCGCATGCAGGTCGAGCGCGACCATCACCACACTGCCTGGGAATGGTTCGGCTACGGCCGCACCATGGCGCTGCTGCCACTCAACGAGGGCCAGGCATCGGCGGTGATCACGCTGCCGCCGCGGCAGATCGAGGAGCTGCTGGCGATGGATGAGGTGGCCTTCGGTGAGGCCATCAGCGGTTGCTTTGAGCACCGCCTGGGCCGGATGCAGCCGGTGGCCACGCCGCAGGCGTATCCGCTGGTGGGGGTGTACGCGCACCGTTTCGTCGGCGAGCGTTCGGCGCTGATCGGCGATGCCGCGGTCGGCATGCACCCGGTCACCGCGCATGGCTTCAACCTGGGACTGGCCAGCGCACAGCGGCTCGCACAGGGCATCGTCGCGCAGCAGCGACGTGGTGCCGACATTGCCGCCGTCGGCATGCTGGCCAGCTACCAGCGTGGTCACCGGCTGGCGTCGCGGCCGCTGTACGAGGCCACCAATGCAATCGCCAGCCTGTATACCGACGATCGTCGCCCGGCGCGGCTGCTGCGCGCGGCGGGCCTGCGTCTGGCACAAGGCGTGGCACCGTTCAGGCAGCTGATCGCCTCACACCTGACCCAGCGCGTGGCCTGAACCGGTTCAGATCAGCCCGTTCAGATCATCCGGCGGCCAGCACCCGGATCTGGCTGTCGGCGAATTCGACCACCTGGCCTGCGCGGATCTTGCAGGCCTTGCGCAGTTCGACTTCGCCATCGACCCGCACCTGGCCATCGCCGATGACCATCTTGGCCTCGCCGCCGCTGGTGACCAGGTCGGCCAGCTTGAGCAGCTGCTTGAGTTCGACGTAGTCACCGTCGAGGTCGAATTCGAGAATCTGCATGGAGCGGGGTTCCTGGGAAGAGGGCGCAGGCCAGTGGCCGGGCCGGGGAAGAGGGCGCGTATTGTGCGCCAGCGCGGGGCATGACGGCACGCGCACGGAAAGCTGTACGCGTTGTTCAGGATCAATGCGGTATCATTCCGCTCTGAGCGAGTGAAATCTCCTCCGACCGAGCAGCGCCAGGGCACGCGATAAGAAGGGCGCCCAAAGCGCGGACCATCCCTTTTTTATCGCACTGCCAGGAAGACGGCAGTGCCTTCGGAGTTCCCCATGTCCCAAGATTCCCAAGCGCCGCTGCAGTTTGCGCAGCTCGGCCTGTCCGAGCCCGTGATGCAGGCAGTCACTGCCATCGGCTACGAAACCCCGTCGCCGATCCAGGCCGCCACCATCCCGGCGATGCTGGAAGGCCGCGACGTGCTGGGCCAGGCCCAGACCGGCACCGGCAAGACCGCTGCCTTCGCGCTGCCGGTACTGTCCAACATCGACCTGCAGCAGATCAAGCCGCAGGCCCTGATCCTGGCACCGACCCGCGAACTGGCCATCCAGGTTGCCGAGGCGTTCCAGTCCTATTCGTCGAAGATCCCGGGCTTCCGCGTGCTGCCGGTGTACGGCGGCCAGCCGTACGGCCAGCAGCTGTCGGCGCTGCGTCGCGGTGTGCACATCGTGGTCGGTACCCCCGGCCGCGTGATCGACCACCTGGACCGCAGCACCCTGGACCTGTCCGAGCTGAAGACGCTGGTGCTGGACGAAGCCGATGAAATGCTGCGCATGGGCTTCATCGACGACGTCGAAGCCGTGCTGAAGAAGCTGCCGGAGCAGCGCCAGGTGGCCCTGTTCTCGGCCACCATGCCGCCGCAGATCCGCCGCATCGCGCAGACCTACCTGCAGGACCCGGTGGAAGTGACCATCGCGGCCAAGACCACCACCTCGGCCAACATCCGCCAGCGTTACTGGTGGGTGAGCGGCATGCACAAGCTGGACGCGCTGACCCGCATCCTGGAAGTCGAGCCGTTCGACGCGATGATCATCTTCGCGCGCACCAAGGCCGGCACTGAAGAACTGGCCAGCAAGCTGCAGGCCCGTGGCCTGGCCGCTGCCGCGATCAACGGTGACATGCAGCAGGCCCAGCGTGAGCGCACCATCGCCATGCTGAAGGAAGGCAAGCTGGACATCCTGGTCGCCACCGACGTGGCTGCCCGCGGTCTGGACGTGGAGCGCATCAGCCACGTGCTGAACTACGACATCCCGTACGACACCGAAAGCTACGTGCACCGCATCGGCCGTACCGGTCGTGCCGGCCGCAGCGGCGAGGCGATCCTGTTCGCCACCCCGCGCGAGAAGGGCATGCTGCGCCAGATCGAGCGCGCCACCCGCCAGCCGATTGAAGAAATGCAGCTGCCGAGCGTGGAAGCGGTCAACGACACCCGCATCAACAAGTTCACCTCGCGCATCAGCGAAACCCTCGGCGCCGGTGGCCTGGACTTCTACCGCCAGCTGCTGGAGCGTTTCGAGAACGAGCAGAACGTGCCGGCCATTGAAGTGGCTGCCGCGCTGGCCAAGATGCTGCAGGGTGACACCCCGTTCCTGCTGCAGCCGCCGGTGCGTGCCCCGCGTGAAGAGCGCGCACCGCGCGAACGCTTCGACCGTGGTGACCGCCCGGAACGCGGTGATCGCTTCGACCGCAACGAGCGTGGTCCGCGCTTCGAGCGTGGCCCGCGCCGTGACGACGCCGAAGGTGGTTTCGAGCAGCGCCCGCGCCGCGAGGTTCCGCCGCGTGGTGCGCCGGAGCAGGGCATGGAGACCTACCGCATTTCGGTCGGCCACCAGCACGGCGTGAAGCCGGCCAACATCGTTGGCGCCATTGCCAACGAAGCTGGCCTGGAAAGCCGCTTCATCGGCCGCATCGACATCCACGACGACTTCTCGCTGCTGGACCTGCCGGCACAGATGCCGCCGGACGTGCTGTCGCACCTGCAGAAGGTGTGGGTGTCCGGCCAGCAGCTGCAGATGCGTGCGCTGGCCCCGGGTGAAGACACCAACCCGGCCCCGCGTCCGTTCAAGCCGCGCTTCGACAAGCGTGGTCCGGGCGGCCCGGGTGGCCCGCGTCGCGGTGGCCCGGGCGGTCCGGGTGGCCACGGTGGCGACCGCGGCGGTGACCGCGACAGCCGCCCGCCGCGTCGTGACGGCTTCAAGCCGCGCGGCCCGCGCAGCTTCTAAGCCGCACCTGCGGTCCTGAACAACGCCAGCCTCCGGGCTGGCGTTGTCCGTTATGGGCCTGGAAAAGGGGACGGAGGGGATTAAGTCGTTTATGCCCGGCAGTGCGCTTATGCCGAAAACGACTTAATCCCCTCCGTCCCCTTTTCGCATGGCAAACACATTGCCGGTCATAGGCTGGGCCGGTTCCAAGGGAGGTTGTCACCGCAGCACATTCGGGGGGATCCGGGATGGGTAGAAGTGGCACGGACCAGCAGAGCCGGCGGGTGCCGATGACCCGTGGCCTGGGATTGCGCTTTGCGTTGTTGACGGGCATGGCGATCGGGTTGGTCGCGCTGTCCGCGTTGATCCAGGAACTGCAGGCGGCCTCGACGGCCTGGATTGCCGGCCAGGGCTACTGGTCGCGAGGGCAGCAGGATGCGACCGCTGCGCTGAGCCGCTACCTGGCGCGTGGCGATGCGCAGGACCTGGATGACGCGCGCCAGGCCCTGCGGATTCCGTTGGGGGATCTGCAGGCCCGGCTGGCGCTGGAACAGGCGGTACCGGACGAGGAGAAGGCCCGGCAGGGTTTCCTGCAGGGCGGCAACGCGCGCGCCGATATTCCGCGCCTGGTGTTCTCGTTCCGCTACGCCCGTGACCTGGGAGCATTCCGCGAAGCCACTGCACTGTGGCGGCAGACCGATGGTGATCTGGAGGCTGTGCAGGCCCTGGTCGCCGAGCTGCAACGGAGGCATGCGGCAGGTGAACTGCCCGTGGCCGACCGCAATCGCTATCTGCAGCAGCTGCGGGATCTCGACCGCCGCCTGCAGGTGCAGGCCCAGGCGTTCTCGCAGGCGCTGCTGAGGATGGCCACCATGGTCCGGATCGCCACGCTGATGGTTGGTGGCCTGTCGGTGCTGGTGATCAGCCTGATGGCAGTGGCGTTGGCGCGTCGTGTCGGCAAGGACCTGACCGAGCACGAGAGCCGCTTCCGCGCGGCGTTCTACCAGGCCAATGTCGGCATGCTGAAGCTCGACACCGATGGCCGCGTGGTCGAGGCCAACCAGGCGATGGCGGATATCCTCGACTATCGGCGCGATGTGCTGCTGCAGATGCTGCTGGGTGACCTGCTGATGGAGGGGGAACTGGTCCTCGATGGTGTCGGCCGCATCGACTGGGACCGGCAGCTGCGGCCGAGCGAGCTGCGTTTCCGCCGGCGCGATGGCAGCCTCGTCTGGGGACGCTGGAGCGGTACCGCGGTTCGCAGCTCGGGCGGTGGATTGTCGGTGTTCGCGATCATCGAGGATGTCAGCCAGAACCATGCACTGGCGCGCGAGATCGAGCATCACGCCAGCCACGATCCGCTGACCGGCCTGATCAACCGCCGCGAGATCGAACGCCTGCTGGAACGCGCGCTGCTGCAGGTCCGGACCGACGGTGGTACGCATGCGCTGTGCTACATCAACCTGGACCACTTCAAGCTGGTCAACGACAGCTTCGGTCATGCCGCCGGCGACCAGATGCTGCGCGGTTTCGCCGACTATCTGGTGGCGGCGGTGCGTGATGGCGACTGGGTCGGCCGGCTGGGTGCCGACGAGTTCGCGGTGTTTCTCGCCCATGCCGGCCAGGACGAAGCCAAGCGCGTGCTGCAACGGGTGATCCGCAACCTGGGGCAGGCGACCTTCCCGATCAGCGAGGGCAGTCCGCAGCTGAGCTGCAGCATCGGCGTGGTCGAGGTCAGTGCCGATGCGCCGGACGTGAACTGGTTGATGAGTGCCGCCGACAGCGCCTGCTATGCGGCCAAGCAGGCCGGGCGCAACCGCGTGCACTGCTTCAATGAGAACCGCATGGCGCTGGAGGAGCGGCGGCAGGAGGCCGAGCGCCTGCAGGGCGTCAGCCTGGCGATGGCCGAAAACCGCATGCTGCTGTATGCACAGCGCATCGCCCGCGTGGGCGATCCGTCCTACCTGCACTACGAGGTGCTGGTGCGCATGCGTGGTACCGATGGCAGCCTGCATCTGCCCGGCCAGTTCATGCCGGCGGTGGAGCGATACGGCATGGCGGTGGCGCTGGACCGGCACGTGCTCGGGCTGCTGTTCCGCCACCTGCAGGTATGCCCGGCGCACGTGCGCCAGCTGGGCCTGTGCAACGTCAATGTGTCCGCGCAGTCGATCGCCGAACCGGGGTTCCTTGCCTTCGTCTGCGACCTGCTCGAGCGCAACCGCGCATTGGCCTCCAAGCTGTGCTTCGAGATCACCGAGACCGCAGCGATCAGCAATCTCAGTCAGGCCCGGGCGTTCATCGACGCCGTGAAGGCGCGCGGCTGCCGGATGGCGCTGGATGACTTCGGCTCCGGCCTGTCCTCGTTCGGCTACCTGCGCCAGCTGCCGGCCGACATCCTGAAGATCGATGGTGCGTTCGTGCGCGACATGGATACCGACCCGGTCAGCCACGCCACCGTGCGCGCGATCAGCGAGCTGGGACGTGAGCTGCAGATGGAGGTGGTGGCCGAATGGGTGGAGACCGCCGAAGTGGCGGGTGCGCTGACCCGGCTCGGTGTGCAGGGCCTGCAGGGCTACGCGATCGAGCGGCCGCAGCCGCTGGAACGGATGACCCTGGCCGATCTGCGCCCGGTGCGGCTGGTCGCGATGAAAGGGCCGCAGGGGGCTGGCTGAATGGCTTGGCGGCGACTTTGGTCTACACGTGCGACGCACGTCCGGCTGCGATAATGCGCGCCAGGGGCGACGCGCAGTGGGCGCGGACGTAAGCAGGAACAGGATGTGGCGTGGGCGTCAGGCAGTGGCGGTACGGAACAGGAGCGGTGCTGGTCGTACTGCTGGTGTGGTTGGCGATGCCGTGGCCGCTTCAGGCCGCCGTGGCCGTGTCGGGCCGCGATTATCTGCTGGTGGGGGGCGCCACCGACGAACCGACCCCACATCGAGCATGCACGCCGCAGATGCTGTCCGGCTCCCGCCAGCAGGTGCTGGTACCGGCTCCGCTGGAAGGCTGGTCGGGCCAGCCACAGGCGCTGGATGTATTCAATGTCTTTGCCGGCGAAGTGCGGGTCCAGTACGGCGACCGCGAAATCTGCGGCAACATGCACGACGCCCGCACCCGCGACTCGCGCTTCCGCGCAGGCATCGGCCTGGTTGCGGTGCCGCCGGCGGGCAGCCACGCGCCGTTCCTGGTCTCCTGGCAGACGCCGCTGAAGGCGCGCTGGGTACCGACCCTGCGGCTGGGCGCGCCCAGCCCGGTACAGCAGAACGATACCGCCCGCCTGCTGATGCGTGCCGCCTGCATCGCTGTGGCGATCGCATTGGCGCTGTCGGCATTGATGGCCTTCCTGACCACGCGCGATCGCAGTTTCCTGGTCTACGTTGCCGGCACCACGGTGCTGGTGCTGTGGCAGGCCATCCTCGGCGGCCTCAGTGGCTACCCGGAGCCGTGGCTGCCGGTGGGGGAGCGCGGGGCCTGGTGGCTGCTCTCGCTGACCGCCGCCACCCAGGCGCTGGTACTGCCGGCACTGTGGCGGCTGAACGGCGGTGACCGCGTATGGCCACGATCGCGGCCACTGCAGGCGACCGTGCTGTGGGGCCTGCTGGCGCTGGCCGTACTGGTGCCGTGGCTGCGCTGGGAACAGCTGGCCTGGGTCGCGCAGGGCCTGCAGGTGTCCTATCTGCTGGGGTGTGGCCTGGCATTGCTGATGGGCGTATGGGCCCGTTGGCGCGGCGACCGTTGGGCGCAGGCTGGACTGGCCGCATTGGCACCGATGCTGGTCCTGATCATCGCCGATGCCTGCCGTGCGGAATGGCTGCTGGAGTACCGGGTCGAAGCATTGCAGCTGTCGGTGACCTGGCTGCTGATGATGGCCGCCTATGCCATGAACCAGCGGCTGGGCCGGCTGCGCCAGCAGCGCGATGAACTGCGCCAGCTGGCCGAAACCGACGGCCTGACCGGACTGCCGAATCGCCGCGCCGGCCTGCAGCAGCTGGCCCGTCACCTGGCACAGGTTGACCGTGAGCGCGGCCCGCTGGTGATCGGCTTCCTCGATATCGATCTGTTCAAGGACATCAACGACCGTCACGGCCATGCCGTGGGTGATCAGGTACTGGTGGCGGTGGCACGCGCGCTGCGCGCTGCGGTGCGCAGCCAGGACGAAGTGGTGCGGATGGGCGGCGAGGAGTTCCTGCTGCTGATGCCCGGCATGCCGCGCGAGGCGGCGTCGGCGCGGCTGGACCGCCTGCGCCAGCGCATCACCGAGGCCGGGCGGGCGCTGCAGGTGCCGGGGCTGGAGGTGACCGCCAGCATCGGACTGGCGCAGTGGCGGCCGGGCGAGGACGACCTGGCCGGGCTGCTGCGGCGGGCCGACCATGCCATGTACGTGGCCAAGCGCGCCGGTCGCAACCGGGTGTTCGACGGCGAAGAGCTCGATCCGCCGGCCCCGGCATGAAGCGCAGCGGGCGGCGATGCCGGATAATAGGGCGATGACCACCCGACTCAACAAACATATCGCCGACACCGGCTTCTGCTCCCGCCGCGAGGCCGATCGCCTGATCGCCGCCCGCCGCGTCACCGTCAACGGCCACGCGGCCGGCACCGGTGCGGTGGTGGGCGAGGAAGACCAGGTGCTGGTCGACGGCCAGCCGCTGCGCGCGCGCGTCGCACGCAAGCCCGGCGCCCGCCGCCACGTCTACATCGCGCTGAACAAGCCGGTGGGCGTCACCTGCACCACCGAAACCTCGGTCAAGGGCAACATCGTCGACTTCGTCGGCCATGAACAGCGCATCTTCCCGATCGGCCGCCTGGACAAGGAGTCCGAAGGCCTGATCCTGATGACCAGCAACGGCGACATCGTCAACCAGATCCTGCGTGCCGAGAACGGCCACCAGAAGGAGTACCTGGTGGCGGTGAACAAGCCGGTTACCGACGAGTTCCTGCGTGGCATGGCGCGCGGCGTGCGCATCCACGACCAGATGACGCTGCCGTGCAAGACCTCGCGCATCGCCAAGTTCGGATTCCGCATCACCCTGCAGCAGGGACTGAACCGGCAGATCCGCCTGATGGCCGCCGAGTTCGGCTATCGGGTGACCCAGCTGCGCCGCGTGCGCATCGACAACATCAAGATCGGTGCGCTGAAGCCGGGTCAGTGGCGCAACCTGACCGAACAGGAGCTGCAGGGCCTGCTGCCCAAGCAGCTGGACTGGTAAACGGCTTCTGTAGAGCCGAGCCCATGCTCGGCTGCTCTTCTGTCCGGGTGCAGCCGAGCATGGGCTCGGCTCTACATCGGCTAGACTCCGCAGTGACCTGCCGGAATGTGACGCTGCATGATCAAGCCCGACAAGCCTGCCAACGAAGCCCTTCGGCTCGAGGCGCTGTACCGCTACCGGATCCTTGATTCGCAGCGCGAGAAGTCATTCGACGACCTGGTGGCGATCGCCAAGGCGGTCTGCGGTACCTCGATGGCGGCGGTGACCCTCATCGACGTCGAACGGCAGTGGTTCAAGTCGATCCAGGGCATCGACGCGGCGGAGAACCTGCGCAGCGAATCGATGTGTGGCCACGCCATCCTGCAGCCGCAGGAAATCATGGTGGTCGAGGACGCGTTGCAGGACATCCGCTTCCACGACAACCCGGTAGTGACCGGCGACCCGCACATCCGCTTCTACGCCGGTGCGCCATTGATCAGTTCCGATGGACTGCCTCTGGGCACGCTGTGCGTGTTCGATGCACATCCGCAGCACCTGCCCAGCGACAAGGCCGAGGCACTGGCCGCACTGTCACGGCAGGTGATGCTGGTGATGGAGCTGCGCCGTTTCGCGCTCGACATCCAGAAGCACATGCTGGAACGCGATGACTACGAGCGCCTGCTGTCGGAGTACCAGGACGTGCTGCTGGCGCAGAATGCCGACCTGGCCGAGCAGAGCCGCACCGATGCGTTGACCGGCCTGCCCAACCGCCGCGCGATGGCGGCGGCACTGGAAGAGGCGGTGGTGGAGATCGATGGGCAACCGGGCGTGGCCTGCGTGGCGCTGCTCGACATCGACCATTTCAAGCACATCAACGATTTCCAGGGGCATGCCACCGGCGACCGGGTGCTGGCCGAGCTCGGCGTGCTGCTGCGCTCGCATTTCGCTGGCCGTGGCATGGCGGCGCGCTATGGCGGCGAAGAGTTCGTGGCGGTGATGCCGGGCACCGATCTGCGCACGGCCGAACTGCAATGCGAATTCCTGCGCCTGGCCGTGGCGGATCTTCCGCTGGGTTTCCCGGTCACGATCAGCATCGGCGTTGCCCAGCATCACGCCGGTGAAAGCGTGGACGCGATGCTGGCCCGTGCCGACAAGGCGCTGTACCGCGCCAAGGGCAATGGCCGCAACCGGGTGGAGCTGGCGGGCTGAAACACCGGCGACTCGCGCGCTGAACGCATGCGACGTGCGGATGATTCGATGCCGTTCCAGTAGATCCACGCCATGCGTGGATGCTCTTCCCGATTCACGTCGCGTCGCAGCTCCTGCGATCAGAACCGGCCAGCATGACGTCCCTGTTTCCACGGACACCAGCCATGCTGCAGACCCTGGCCATCGCCCACTATCGCTCGCTGCACGGGCTGGTACTGCCGTTGCAGCAGTTGAACGTGGTGACCGGTGACAACGGTAGTGGCAAGTCCAGCCTGTACCGCGCGCTGCGCCTGCTGGCGGAGACCGCGCAGGGCGGCGTCGCGGCGGTGCTGGCCCGTGAAGGTGGGCTCGGTTCGGCGCTGTGGGCCGGTCCCGAATCCATCGATCGTCGGGTCGCGGCCGGCGAGATCCCGCTGCAGGAGGGGCCCCGGCAGTCATCGGTGGGGCTGAAGCTGGGCTTCACCACCGACGAGTTCGGCTATGCCATCGACCTGGGCTACCCGCCACCCAGCCGTTCGGCGTTTGCGCTGGATCCGCAGATCAAGGCCGAGGCGATCTGGGCCGGGCCGTTCCTGCGCAGCGCCAATCTGCTGGTCGATCGTCGCGGGGCGATGGTACGGCAACGCCATGCGCGCGGCTGGGATCTCGTGGATGACCGGTTGTCGCTGTTCGACAGCCTGTTCACCCAGGTCGGCGATCCGCAGCGCATGCCGGAAACCATCGCCTTGCGTGAGTACATCCGCCGCTGGCGCTTCTACGACCATTTCCGCAGTGATGCCGATGCCCCGGCGCGGCAGCCGGCGATGGCTACGCGCACGCCGGTACTGCACCACGACGGGCGGGATCTGGCGGCGGCCTGGGTGACCATTCTCGAGGTCGGAGATCCGGTCGCGTTGGCACGCAGCGTTGATGATGCCTTCCCCGGCGCCACGGTCGGCTTCGGGGAACTGGACGGTCGATTGGCCCTGCGCTTCCACCAGCCGGGGCTGCTGCGGCCGCTGTCGATGGCCGAACTGTCCGACGGCACGCTGCGCTTCCTGCTGCTGGCCGCTGCGTTGCACACGCCACGCCCGCCACCGCTGCTGGTGCTCAACGAGCCGGAGACCAGCCTGCATCCGGACCTGCTGCCAGCGCTGGCGCGACTGATCATCGCTGCAAGTGCACGCAGCCAGGTGTGGGTGGTCTCACACGCCAGCCGCCTGATCGCAGCACTGGAGCAGGCGCCCGGCTGTCATTCGCTGCATCTGCACAAGGAACAGGGGCGCACGCTGTTGAGCGGGCAGGGCCTGCTGGATGCCCCTGCATGGCACTGGCCGCAGCGTTGATACGGCCATCCACGCCCGGCGCGGAGGCACTCAATCGGCGATGTTGCGTGCTTCGGCGGTACCAAGAATTTCCGGATGCTGCACCGGCTTGCGGCGGTTCAACAACGGATGCAGGAATACCGCGCCGACGATGATCGCCACGCCCAGGTAGAACCACGGGGTGACTTCGTGCTGCTCGCGCAGCAGCACCACCGCCAGCACCACCGCATAGACCGGCTCCAGGTTGGTCACCAGCTGCACCGTATAGGCGCTCAGGTGGCGCAGTGCGACCAGGGCCAGGGCGAACGGCAGCAGCGTGCAGAACCCGGCCAGCACCAGCAGCAGGATGCCGTCGTGCAGGTCCGGGACCACCCACAGTGGGCTGGCCAGCGCCGGCAGCAGGTAGGGCATCAGCGGTGCCAGCAGGGTCAGGGTGAGGGTGCCCGCACCCAGCTCCAGCGCGGTGACCGTGAGCGGATCGGCGTGGCTGACCATGCGCTTGTTGAGCGAGCCGAACACCGCCACCAGCAGCGCCGATATCGCGCCGATCAACACGCCCAGGCGCATGCCATCGGGCACGCCACCGACCACCAGTGCCACGCCCGGCAGCACCGCCAGGCCGAACGCCAGTTCACGCAGCTGGAACGGCCGCTTGGCCACCCAGGGTTCGATGATCGAGGTGAACACCGGGGCCAGTGCAATGCAGGTGGCGGCCACCGAGGCATTGGCCAGTTTCACCGCGCCGTAGAAGGTCAGCCAGTGCAGGGCGACCAGCGCGCCGATGCCGGCATAACCGGCCACCAGTCGCAGTGGCAGGGTACGCAACCCGCGCCAGACCCGCGGCAGCAGGGCCAGCATCGCCGTCACCAGCAGCATGCGCCACCACACCAGCGGCAGCGCCGGCAGGGTGATCAGCTTGCCGAGGATAGCGGTGACGCCCCACAGCAGGACACAGAAGTGGATCTGCCACAGCGCTTTGCGGGTGTCGGGTGTGCTCATCCGCCTATTGTGAGGCAAGGCGATGACCGCAGCGCTATCCGCGTGAGGAATTGCTGGCCCCATCTACCCGCCGCTGCAGGGCCATCGCCGCCGCCGGGTTGCGTGCCTTGCCAGCACCGATGCACAGCAGGTAGACCTCGCGCGGAGTTTCCGGAGCCGGCGCGGCCAGGCAGGGCAGGTCCTCCACCGGCTCGCCCTGTGACCAGCGCGTTGCGCGTTCCACCCAACGCTGCTGCACCGGCGCCGGCAGGCCCTCGTTCAAGCGGGCCTGGCTGCGCTTGATCCGTGCGTAGACGAAACCGGCACTGACGTCACCGTGCAGGGGGGCCTCGTCGCTGTCCTCGATCACCAGCGCCACGCCGTGTCGACGGGCGGCGGCGACCAGTGCCGGGCCATGTGCCTCGGCGTTGCGGACCTCCAGCGCATGCTGCAGCGACACCCCTTCCAGCTGTTTCGGCAGCTGCGCCATCAGCGCGCACAATGCATCGGCATCGGCCGGATGGCGCGGATCGAACTGCCACAGCAACGGGCCGAGCCGGTCACCGAGCGCCAACGCCGCCTCAAGGAACGGTGCGGCCGCCTCCACGGTGCTGGACAGGTCACGGCGCTGTACCAGGTAGCGTGGCGCCTTCATCGAAAACCGGAAGCCTTCCGGCGTCTGCGCGGCCCAGTGCGCACACTGCGCCGCAGTGGGCGTGCGGTAGAAGGTGCCGTTGATTTCGATGCAGCGCAGGGCGCGGCTGGCATGGGCCAGCTCTTCGCGCTGCGGCAGGCCTGGCGGATAGAACATGCCGCCACGCCATTCGGGAAACACCCAGCCACCGATGCCGCAGCGGATCTCCGCCGGACGGGCGGTCGTGGTCACTGACCGTGGTCCGCGCGCCACGGGTCGTAGCTGCCGAACCACCACAGATAGCCTTCCGGGTCGGCGCAGGCGTAGCCGCGTCCGCCGTAGTCCTGGTCAGCAATGTCGATGACGATGCGTGCCCCGGCGGCCTTGGCCCGGGCGTAGTGCGCATCGGCATCGGTGACGATCACGCAGGCGCTCTGGGTCTGGCGGCCGCCGACCTCGTCAGGCATCGCCGCATGCTGGTTCCACTCGCTTTCCTTGTCGGCCGAGCCGAGCATGATCATGCCGTGGCCGAAGGTGAGCTGCGCATGGAACACCGTATCGCCCTCCGCGTAGACGGCCTGGGCATGGAAGCCGAAGGCGCGCTGCAGCCAGTCGATGGCCGCCTGCGCGTCGCGATAGCGCAGGCATGGAATGATGGTGGATCCGTTGTCTGGTTGGCCGTTCCCGCCCATGGCACCCCTCCTATGGCACAGGGCAGGCTGCGCCGCAGACCGTTACCATCCTGCGAAACCCTGGTGACGGCCTGCACATGGCCGCTACCCCTGTTCGGAGATGGTGCTGGATGAAAACCTGGATTGGAGGAGCCGTGCTGCTGGCATGCACGACCATGGCAAGCGCGGCGACCCCGGCGCAGCTGCAGGACCTGGATGCGACCGTCGAGCGCGTGCGCACGCAGTTCGACGTGCCCGGCGTCGCCGTGGCCGTGGTCAAGGACGGCCAGGTGGTGCTGGAACGCGGCTGGGGCGTGCGCGAGCAGGGCAAGCCGGAACCGGTGCAGGCCGATACGCTGTTCGCCATTGCTTCCAACACCAAGGCGTTCACCGCCACTTCGCTGAACCTGCTGGCCGAGGACGGCAAACTGAAGATGGACGACAAGGTGATCGACCACCTGCCGTCGTTCCGCATGTCCGACCCGTTCGTGACCGGGCAGATGACGATCCGCGACCTGCTGTCGCATCGCAGCGGGCTGAGCCTGGGTGCCGGTGACCTGCTGTTCTGGCCGACCACCTCGTACAGCAATGCCGAAGTGGTGGAGCGGCTGGGCCAGGTGCCGCTGAAGGGTGGTTTCCGCGAGAACTATGCCTACGACAACATCCTGTACGCGGTCGCCCAGCAGGTGATCGAGCACGTTTCCGGCATGAGCTACCAGCAGTTCCTGCAGACCCGCATCTTTGACAAGGTGGGCATGGTTGGCACGCGCTACAACGCCGACCACCTGAAGCCGGGCGACAAGGCGGCGGTCGGCCACGCCAAGTACGATTTCGAGGACCTGCGCACTGTCGCGCCGCTGACCTGGTCGAACAATGCCGGTGCCGGTGGCATCTATTCCAGTGCGCACGACATGGCGCGCTGGATGCAGGTGCAGTTGGCCGAAGGCAAGCTCGCCGATGGCACTGCGCTGTTCAGCGACAAGAGCCAGCAGCAGATGTGGCGGATGATCACCCCGCAGTCGATCCCGGCGCCGAGCGTGCCGGAGCTGGCACCGGCGCGGGCCAACTTCGCCGGCTATGGCGAAGGCTGGAGCCTGAGCGACTACCGCGGGCAGAAGCTGGTCTGGCACACCGGTGGCTGGCCGGGCATGGTCTCGCGGCTGACCCTGGTACCGGGCGAGAAACTGGGCGTGGTGGTGCTGACCAATCAGGAAGTGGGCGCGGCGTTCAATGCGATCACCCTGAGTGTGCTCGATGCCTACCTGGGCGGTGAAAAGCATGACTGGGTGGACGCCTATGCCAAGGCCGTGGCCAAGGGACAGGACAAGGCCGACGAGGCGTGGGCCAAGCACCAGAGCGCGCGCGACAAGGGCAGCAGGCCGTCGCTGGCGCTGGCCGGCTACACAGGCACGTTCCGCGACCGCTGGTATGGCGACATGCAGGTCAGTGCCGAGGGCAAGGGACTGCGCCTGCGCTTTGCCAAGACCGCGCAGTTGAGCGGTCGCCTGGAGCACTGGCAGCACGACACCTTCATCGTGCGCTGGGACGACCGTTCGCTCAACGCCGACGCGTTCGTGAACTTCAGCCTGGACCCGGACGGCAAGGTGCGCGAGGTGCGCATGCAGCCGATTTCCGACCTGACCGATTTCAGTTTCGATTTCCAGGACCTGCTGTTCACCCCAGTGAAATGACGCCGCCGGGCGTGGCCCGGCGCTGACGTTTGACGAATCCGATGGGTAGTGCCGGCCGCTGGCCGGCAACCTCATGATCCCCGGATGCGTCACAAGGTTGCCGGCCAGCGGCCGGCACGACCGCAGCCGCAGCGATCGTCGGCCGGCGTACACATGCGGCATGGGATACTCCGCCAGCTAAAGATGGCGAGGGAATGCGATGTTCCGTTGGTTTGAATCCCTGATTCCGGTGTTCCCGCCCGTGGACGGGCGGATGCCTCCGCGCAAGGTGCTGCCGTTCTACCTGCACTACCTGCGCCCGGTGTGGCCGGTGCTGCTGGCCACGCTCATCGCCGGCCTGCTGCTGGCGCTGGTGGAAGTGGCGATGTTCGATTACCTGGGCCGCATCGTCGACATGGTCGCCGAGCAGCCCGGTGCCGACTTCTTCAAGCGCCATGCCAACGACCTGGGCTGGATGCTGTTCATCACGGTCATCGCGCGGCCGATCCTGGTCGGCCTGCACAACCTGCTGGTCAACCAGGCCATCGTGCCCGGCCTGAGCAACCGCTCGCGCTGGCTGATGCACAACTACGTGGTGCGGCAGAGCCTGAGCTTCTTCCAGAACGACTTTGCCGGCAGCGTCGCCAACCGGGTGATGCAGACCGGTACCTCGCTGCGCGAATCGGCGGTGCAGATGGTCGATTCGCTCTGGTACATCGTGGTCTACACCGGCACCGCGCTGTACCTGTTCGCGCAGGCCGACTGGCGGCTGATGGTGCCGCTGATCCTGTGGCTGCTGGCCTATGCGGTGATCCTGGTCTACTTCGTGCCGCGCGCGAAGGAACGGGCCTGGATTGCGTCCGAAGCGCGTTCCAAGGCGATGGGCCGCATCGTCGATGGCTACACCAACATTCCCACGTTGAAGCTGTTCGCCCATGGCGGGCGCGAGCAGGCCTACGTGGCCGAGTCGATCCAGGAACTGGCGGTCAAGCACCGCGCGCAGACCCGGGTGACCACCGGCATGGACCTGACCATCGCCATCGTCAACGGTTTCCTGATCGCCGGTACCTGCGGGCTGGCGCTGTGGCTGTGGAATGGCGGCCACATCACCGTCGGTGCGATCACCCTGGCGACCGGTCTGGTGATCCGCATCCACAACATGTCCGGCTGGATCATGTGGACCATCAACGGCATCTTCGAGGACATCGGCACGGTGCAGGACGGCATCACCACCATCGCGCAGCCGCTGACGGTGCAGGATCGCGAGGATGCGGTCCCGTTGCAGGTGACCCGTGGTGGCGTGCACTTCCAGGACATCCATTTCCACTACGGCAAGAAGGGCGGCGTGATCGCCGGCCTCGACCTGGTGGTGAAGCCGGGCGAGAAGATCGGCCTGGTCGGTCCCTCGGGTGCCGGCAAGTCGACCCTGGTCAATGTGCTGCTGCGCCTGTACGACCTGGAAAGCGGCCGCATCCTGATCGACGGCCAGGACATTGCCTACGTCACCCAGGAAAGCCTGCGCCAGCAGATCGGCGTGGTTACCCAGGACACGTCGCTGCTGCATCGCTCGATCCGCGACAACCTGCTGTACGGTCGCCCCGACGCGACCGATGCGCAGTTGCGCGCAGCCGTGGCCAAGGCGCGTGCCGAAGCCTTCATCGATACGCTGGTGGACGGGCAGGGGCGTCGTGGCTACGACGCACATGTCGGCGAGCGCGGCGTGAAGCTGTCCGGTGGCCAGCGCCAACGCATCGCCATTGCCCGCGTGCTGCTGAAGGACGCACCGATCCTGGTGCTGGACGAAGCAACCTCGGCACTGGACTCGGAAGTGGAAGCGGCGATCCAGGACAGCCTGGATGAGCTGATGGGCGGCAAGACGGTGATCGCGATCGCGCACCGGCTGTCGACCATCGCGCGCATGGACCGGTTGGTGGTGATGGACCAGGGACGCATCGTCGAGACCGGCACCCATGCCGAGCTGATTGCAGCCGGTGGCCTGTACGCACGGTTGTGGGCGCGGCAGACCGGTGGATTTGTTGCTGCCGATCAATGATCGCTTCGGGGTCGGATCCCTTTCCGCAGGAAAGGGCTCTGACCCCAGCGTGTTTCCGGAGACCTGCATGATCCGCCCCCTGCGCTCCCTGTTGCTGGCACTCAGCCTGGTTGCCACGGTTGCCACGGTTGCCACGGTTGCCACGGCTGCGCCGGCACCCATGGACGGCGACCAGCTCAAGCAGGTCGTCCTGCTCAGCCGTCACAACCTGCGCGCGCCGGTGGTAGCCTCCGGCGCGCTGGCCAATGCGACGCCCGAGGCCTGGCCGCGCTGGGAGGTGGCACCGGGCGAGCTGACTACCAAGGGAGGCGTGCTGGAGGTCTACATGGGCCGCTACATCGCCCAGTGGCTGCGCCAGGCGCAGCTGTTGCCGGTGTCGGGTTGCCCGCAGGAGGATGACTTCCACGCGTACGCCAACAGCCTGCAGCGCACCCAGGCCACCGCGCAGTTCTTCGTTGCCGGTGCCTTCCCGGGCTGCCATGTTGCGGTCGAGCAACGCATGCCGCTGGGCACGATGGACCCGCTGTTCAATCCGGTGATCCACCGCGATGACGCGGCGTTCCGCGCACGTGCGGCATCGGCGATGCAGCAGGCGCTGTCCGCATCCGATCTGGCACCGGCACTGTCCGTGGTGGAGGAGATCACCCGCTATCCGCAGTCGGCGGCATGCAAGGGGCACAACGACTGCCATCTGGCGCTGTCCGACACCACCTTCAGCGCGGAACCGGGAAAGGAGCCACGCGTCTCCGGATCACTGGCTCTGGCCAGCGGGCTGGTCGATGCCTTGTTGATGGAGCACTACCAGGGCAGTGGCATCCCCCGCGAAGGCTGGGGCCGGTTGACCACCGAGGCGCAATGGCAGGCGCTGGCGCAGATCCGCAACCGCTACCAGGACATCCTGTTCGGAACGCCCGAGGTGGCGCGGGATGTGGCCGGACCGTTGCTGGCACGCGTGGATGCGTTGCTGGAAGATCCCGCATCGCCGAAAGTGAGCCTGCTGGTCGGTCACGATTCCAATATCGGTTCGGTGCTGGCGGCGTTGGGAATCAGCGACTACAGCCTGCCGGGCCAGTACGAGAAGACGCCGATCGGCGGCCTGCTGCAGTTCGAGCGCTGGCGTGATCGCCACAGCGGGCTGGAACGGATCCGCCTGGCCTACGTCTACCCGACCACCGCGCAGCTGCGCGATGCGCTGTCGCTGACCAACGCGCAGCCGCCGGGCCGCGTCGCGCTTCGTGTGCCGGGGTGCGCGGCTCAGGGGTGCACCGTCGCCGAGTTCCAACGCCTGCTGCATCCGGCATCGCGCTGAGGCACGCTGCTAACGCAGCGGCGTGCGCACGATGCCATGCGTGGCCATCAGCGTAAGGTCGCCGCCGAGCCGTGGCGAGTGGAACGGGCCGCGTGCATGCGCGGCATTGAACAGGCCGCCATCCGGTGATCGCAACCGGTAGAACTCGACCCAGCCGCTGGCCTGCAGGGGCAGCTGTGCAACGCCGGTGTGTTCGTTGAACCATGCAGGGTCCTTGCTGCCTTCGATGACGCGGCGGGCAAGGCGGTCGATGGCGTGATCCCCGCTGGCGTACCCGTCCTGGCCGTGCAGCCGCGCCAGCTCAGCCATCATCACCAGCGGCGCCAATGCGTAGTCGTGGTAGTGCAGGGCACGCTGTCCACGGGTCATCTCCAGCGGCAGGCTGCCATCGTCCTGGATGTCATCGATGCCCTTCTGGAAGGCGGCGTGGCCGGCCTGCCACAAGGCCTCGTCGTCGGTGGCCAGGCCGGTGGCCAGTACGCCCAGACCGCCCCAGTAGTAGTGGTTGTTGCGGCGCCGTTTCGGGTTGTCCCAGTACGCCAGGTTGGCCCGTGCCAGCTTCTGCAGCCACGGATCGATACGCGCGCGCTGCTGCGGGTTGGCCTGGTCATGCACCTTCAGGTAAGCCATGGCTACCGCATCGAGCATCCACTGCCGCATGTAGAACGACTGATCGTTGTTGACCCGGATCATCTGCCCGAGCATGGCGCCATCATCGGCCCACGCACCCAGCCAGCTCAGCGTGCACTGTGCCGCTGCCGGGTCACCGGTGCGCAGGTAGTCATCGCTCATGCGCGCCACGTCGGCGGCATAGCGGTCCAGCGGCGCAGTGGCGTCCTTGTTCTGCTGGTGCAGTACCGGGTCGATCACCGATCCAGCCTTGTCGGTGTAGTAGCCCAGGGCGCGGATGTCGGGGTATCCAGCCGGTGGCGGGGGGCAGGCGGCGTAGGCAGGGGCGGCCGCCAAGGCAGCGGAGAGGAGGCCAAGGCGTAGCACCAGGGAGGGCATGGGAACCTGCAGGGACGGGGAGGCGATGCGAACGATGCGCCCGGAGTCGTTTGCCAGTTGTGAGGCCGCACAGGCCCGGTTTGCAGGTGTTCAGGACCGGAGTGGCGCCTGAAGCTCAAGAGTCGGCTAGTCTGTCGTCATCAATTCAGCCGGAGGGAGTGGCGATGAGAATCACTGATTTTCTCGTGATGGACGGTGAGGGTGACGAGATCCCTGCTGATCCGCATGGCAACCATGTGGCTTTCAACTGTTTCGAGTGCGGATACCCGGTAGTGGCTGGCTCATTGGAAAACGAGCGGGGCAGCGATGAGGATTGCCCTGCAGCCTGTCGTGGCTGTGGTGCCGAGTACTTCGTGGATCTGCGGCTGGGCTCAAAGAAAATGTACATCCATCTGCTCTGACCCGGCAGTAGCCCAAGCAGGGGCGAATAAAAAAAGCGGCCCGGGTTTCCCCGGGCCGCTCCGCTTCATCTCACACCGTCCCGATCACTCGATCGGCTGGTCCAGCATCAGCTGGCGTGCGAAACGCACCGGCGGGGCGCCGTAGGACAGCACCTGGTCGTGGTAGGCCTTCAGGTTGAACTTGTCGCCCAGCTTCTCCTGCACCGCCTTGCGGGTGTCGAAGTGTTCCTGCGCACCGACGAAGTAGGTCGGCAGCTGCGCCGACGTCAGCTGCGCGCGCACCCACTTGCCGGCGGCTTCGCTTTCCTGCTGGAACGCGTCGTGGGTCATCAGGTGCATCGCCTTTTCGCGATCCCAGTTGTCCACGTGCACGCCCTGGTCGAGGATCGCGTTGGAGATCGTGCGCAGGTAGAACTTCAGCTGTACCAGGTGGAACAGCGGGTCGTTGTTGAGGTAACCCTGCTCCTGCATCATGCGCTCGGTGTAGACCGCCCAGCCTTCGGCGAACAGGCCCGAACGCAGCACCGCACGCAGGGTCGAGGGGAACTTGGCCGAGTGCCAGCCTTCCAGGTAGTGGCCCGGGGTGCCTTCGTGGATGCTCAGCAGGTGGATCATGCGCGAGTTGTATTCACGCAGGAACGAGTCGACCTGCTTCTCGTTCCAGTCGTCCGGAATCGGCGACACGGCGTAGAAGGTCTTCAGGTTCTTGTCCAGCGGGCCCGGCGAATCGCAGTAGGCCACGGCCACGCCACGCTGGAATTCCGGCATCAGGATGATGTCCACCGGCGCATCGGGCAGGGTCACCAGGTCGTGCTCGCGCACGAACGCGGTGGACTGCTCCAGCGCGGCCTTCGCATCGTCGACCACCTTGTCGCGCGCTGGCTTGTCGGCGTAGGCCAGTTCCAGTGCCGCCTCGATCGCCTTCTGCTGCTGCTCGTCGGTCGGCTGGGCCGGCATTTCCGGCGCACCCGGCTTGTCCTTCAGCACGGTCTGCGCGATGCCGTACATGTCTTCGCGCACGCGCTTGAGTTCGGCGCGTGCACGCTCACCGATCTCCTGGCGCGACAGCGAGGAGCTCAGCGCGAACTTCAGCTTCTGGTCGTACTTTTCCGCACCGATGCGGAAGTCGCCCTTGGCATTCGGCACCAGGGTCTTGTCCAGCCAGGTCTGCTGTTCGTCCACGGCCTTCTTCAGGCCGTCGATGGCGGCCTGCAGGCGCTGCTGGTCGGCCTGCGGCAGTTCACCGATGTGCGGGGTGATGAAGGTATCGACGATGCTGAGGATGCCCTTGTTCTGCTTGGCCACCGTCTCGGCATGGATCTTCGGCACGCGGGCCGGATCCAGGTTCTCGCGGGCCTGGGCGAAGATCGCCGGCAGCTTTTCCATGCGTGCGGTGGCCGACTTCAGGCGCTCCGGCAGCGGCGCGAACTCGCGCGCCATCAGGCCGTAGATCGCGCTGCCGGCGATGCCGTTGTACAGCTGCGGGTCCCACTTGCCGGACTGCAGCACTTCGGCGTTCCAGATTTCCGACTGCAGCTGGTTGCGCAGGATCGCTGCGTCCACCTGGTTCTCGCGGCCCAGCTTGGCCACCTCGATCTTGTCCAGCTCGCCCAGCAATGCCTTGTAGGCGGCCACGGTCTTCTGCTGGCCGGCGGCGCTCAGGTCGTCCAGCTCGCTGTCGTAGCGGTGGTCACCGATCTGGGTGGCGCTGACCGGCGAAAGCTGCATCCAGGTGTCCAGGGCGCGCTTGGACAGGTCGGCGAAGGCGGCATCGACCGCCGCGTCACCGGCCTGCTGGCTGGCGGCCGGGGTGGAACCGTTGGTCGGGGCGTCGGCCGGCTGGCAACCGGCCAGGGCGGCGACCAGGGCGAGGGCAAGGAGATGCGGGCGCATCGGCGTTCCTGTACAGGGTCAAACCCCGAGCATAGGGCCCCGGGGCTGCTTTGTCCCCGTGCCATAGGATTACCATGGGCGCAGACAGGGACTCTCCAGCGGAGCGCAGGACATGGAATACCAGGGAAGCTGCCATTGCGGCAGGATCGCATTCACCGTACAGGCCGAGGCGCCAATCAGCGATGTCATCGACTGCAACTGCTCGATGTGCCGCCGCCGCGGCAGCCTGCTGTGGTTCGCCCCGCGCGAGGCGTTCCAGCTGACCACCGATCCGGCGGACGTGGCCACCTATCATTTCAACAAGGCGCATATCGATCACCACCACTGCCGCGAGTGTGGCGTCGCGCCGTACAGTGAAGCGGTGGATCCGCGCACCGGCACGCCGATGGTGGCGGTGAACGTGCGCTGCGTACCGCAGGTGGATCTGGCCACATTGGCCGTCATGTCCTACGACGGAGCGGCACTGTGAGGCCGCTGCACGCGTGGACGCGCGTGGTGGCGATGCCGGTGCTGCTGCTTGCATTGGCAGCCTGCGCCAAACACGGCGATGTGGCGGCCGATGCAGGCGCTACTGCCGCCGAAGCGGCCGTTGCTTCACCGGAGGGCGCATTCCTCGCCTACGAACACGACGTGCAGGTGCAGCTGGAAGCGGCGCAGATCGCACCCCGCATCCAGCAGGTGGCACAGGCCTGCCAGAGCGCGAAGTTCGGTGACTGCGCGGTGCTGCAGGTCGACCAGCGCAGTGGCGAGCAGCCCAGCGGCGAGGTCAAGGTACGCATCGCGCCGAAGGGCGCCGAGCCGTTGATCGCGATGGCCGGTGAAGGTGGCAAACTGCAGTCGCGCAACACGCGTGCCGAGGACCTCGCGCAGGCGGTGGCCGATACGGCACTGACCAAGGCGCGGCTGGAGAAGGAACACGCGCGGCTGCTGTCCTACCAGGACCGCAAGGACCTGAAGATCGAAGACCTGATGGCGATCACCACGCGGCTGTCGGAGATCGAGGCGGGTGTCGAGCAGGCCAACAAGGATGCCGCGCAGCAGCGCCGGCGCATCGATACACAGCTGGTCACGATGCACTTCGACACCACCTCGGGCCAGCGCAGTCGCAGCGAGATCGGTGAGGCGCTGAGCGAGTCGGGCAGCATCCTCAGCACCAGCGTTGCGTTCCTGATCCGCGCGGTCGCAGCGTTGCTGCCGGTGGGCGTGCTGGCCCTGGTCGTGGCCTGGGGTATCCGGGCGTGGTGGCGTCGCCGCCGTCGCACGCTGCCGCCCACCCTTTGAGGAAAAGGTCGATGCCGGCAGCCCGCCGGCATCAGCCCTCGTCGGTCTCGTACTCGACGAACACATCCAGCTCCAGCGCCAGTTCCTGCACCGCATCGCGCACCTTCTGCGCGGTACTTTCGTTGCCGACTTCCACTTCCAGTTCGTGGATGCCCGGGCCGATGTCATCGGACAGCCCGGCCGAACTGGAATCGTCGTCGTCCATGTGCGGCATCAGGTCGTCGGTTTCCTCGACATGTTCGATGCCCTCCAGGCCGAGCAGCAGGTCGCTGATCGCGCGGGCGTCGTCTTCGGTTCCGGTGATGCGCAGTCGCAGCATGGCCATGGCGTTGATACGGTGTGGGGTTGCCTGCAGCCTAGCCAGCGTGAAGCAAAGAGCGGGTGAGGGCGCAGTCAGCCGTGCGTGGCCGGGCGCCCGAGCAGGCTTTCCGGCAACGCGGGAATCGGCGTGCGTTCGTCCTGCGCCTGCTCCAGCAACCAGTCGATGAACAGGCGCGCGGCGTGGCTCGGCGGTTGCCCTTCGGCGTGCACTACGTGATACGCATAGCGCGCTTTCAGTGCCGGGCCGGGCAGGCGTACCACTTCGTAGCGCTGCAGGTAGGGCTGCGCGATGTGGGTGCGTGCCAGCACCGCGCCCATGCCGTACACCGCAGCACGCATCGCATCGGTACTGTCGGCGAAGGTGTGCATCGGCGGCAGTGGCGACGGCGGGCGCACGCCGGCATGGCGGAACCAGTCACGCCAGCCCTGCGGCGACAGATCGGTCAGCAGCGGCAGGTCGGCGATGCGCGCCGGATCGACCAGCGCTTCGACTCCGGCCAGTGCCGGTGAGGCCACCGGGAACAGGTAGTCGTCCATCAGGTGCTGCGCACGCAGGCCCGGCCATTGGCCCAGGCCATAGCGGATACCGACTTCCGGACCGTTGTCGTCGTAGCGGTCCAGCCCGCTGCCGGTGTGCAGTTCGATTCGGATGTGCGGATAGGCCTGGGTGAAGCGTGGCAGCCGTGGCAGCAACCAGCAGTAGGACAGCGAGCGCAGCGTGGTGATCCGCAACGGCACGCTGTCGGCATCCGGTTGCAGGTGATGGGCGACGGCCGCGACATCGGAGAAGGCGGCGCTGGCGGCGTCGGCCAGCTGCCGGCCCTCGGCAGTCAGGCGCACGCCACGGGCGTGGCGCAGGAACAGCCGGGTCTCCAGCACCTCCTCCAGGCGGCGCACATGGTGGCTGACCGCGCTGGCGGTCAGGTGCAGTTCCTGCGCGGCCTGGGCGAAGTTCTGGTGGCGCGCGGCGACCGCGAACACGGCCAGTGCGGGGAGCAGGGAAGGGCGTAGCTGCATGTCGAGCCTCAAACCATATTTGTGGCTGGCAGCGATACTACGCGCTTGTGCGGCGGGCGTCTGCGCCCGATCCTGTCTGCCTTGGCGAGGAACAGACGATGGACGGAGGCAGGGCATGAATGCGGTCCCACAGGTGGCCGAGCGCGACTGGCGCACGCCGCTGGAATTGACCCTGCTGGGCGCCATCTGGGGCTGCTCGTTCCTGTTCATGCGGGTGGCGGTGCCGTCATTCGGCCCGTTCGCGCTGGTCGAGGTGCGGCTGGTGCTGGGTGCGCTGGTGCTGCTGCCGTTCCTGTGGCGGGCGCGTGCGCAGTTTCCGCCGCGGCGCTGGCTGTGGCTGGCACCGATCGGCTTGATCAACTCGGCGCTGCCGTTCGTGCTGTTCGCCTATGCCGCCGAACAGGCACCGGCCGCGATCGGTGCGATCTGCAATGCGATGACGGTGCTGTTCGCCGCGCTGATCGCCTTCCTGTTCTTCGGTGAGAAGATCGGCATGCGCCGTGCTGGCGCGTTGCTGGTCGGATTCGCCGGCGTGGTGGTACTGGCCACGGCCAAGGTCTCTGGCCTGAGTATCGGCACCGCGGTGCTGGCCGGTGCGGCGGCCTCGCTGCTGTACGGTCTGGGCGTGAACCTGGTGAAGCGGCACATGACCGGGCTGCCGTCGGCGGCTGCTGCGGCGGCAACGCTGTCCTGTGCTTCGCTGTGGATGCTGCCGATGGCGGTCAGCCACTGGCCGCAGGCGGCGATTCCGGCCAAGGCGTGGGGCGCGGCGATTGCCCTGGGCGTGGCCTGTACCGGCCTGGCGTTCCTGATGTTCTATCGTTTGATCGGCCGTATCGGCCCGTCGCGTGCGTCGACCGTGACCTATCTGATTCCGCTGTTCGGCGCGGCGTTCGCGTGGTTGTTCCTGGGGGAAGCGGTGACGGTGCAGATGTTGATTGCCGGTGCGTTGATCCTGGGTAGTGTGGCGGTGAGTCAGAAGGGTTGAGGTGTTTTGCACGTGGCGCGTGCTGAAGGCGCTTCATTGTTCATGGGCGTTACTTTTCTTTGTACGCAAAGAAAAGTAACCAAAAGAAACGTTCCGCCGGTCACGAGCCGATGCTGCGCATCGGTGCCCTGCGCTCCTCGGCCCGTCGAGGGACGGCGCGGGAACTCGCTGCGCTCAGACACCCGCGCTTCTTCGCCCTCGCCGGACCTGCGGTGCTCGGCTCGCTCAAGGCGGACCCAGATCAAAGGCCACAGCTGCACCCAGTAGATCCACGCCATGCGTGGATGCTTTTGCGGTTGATCTTGACCTTCCAGTCCGCCTTGAGCGAGCCGAGCATCGCAGGGGAATCAGGGGCGAAGAGGTGCCGATGTCTGAGCGCAGCGAGTTCGGCACCGCCCCCTGATTCACCGAGAAGCGCAGGGGATCGGCGTGCGAAGCACGGCGGCTCGCGACCTGGCGGCGCGTTTCTTTTGGTTACTTTTCTTTTCGCGCGAAAAGAAAAGTAACGCCCATGAACGATGAAGCGCCTTCAGCACGCGTAACGTGCGGAAACCATCACCGCACCGGCACCGGAATATTGCAAAGATCGATATGCCCCGCCGGGCGCTTGTAGAAATCGTCCACACGATTGCGTCGCGCTTCGACCGTATCGGCGAACGTCTTTGAATCAGTGCGCAGCACCTGGATCGGCGTGCGCTCGGCCGCCGGCACATCGCTGGCGCGGCGGATCGACACGATCGGCGTGCGCAGCTTCGGATCGGTGTAGAAGCCCATCGGCGCCGGGCCGCGCGGGGTCGCGCTGAGCAGTTCCATGCCCTTCAGCACGCGGCCGACCAGGGTGATGTTGCGGTCCAGCTGGCGCGGCGACTGGCCGGTTACCACATAGAGTTCGGCGCCGATGCTGCTGTCTTCCTCGTTGCTGCGGCCGGCGCCCAGCATGCCGTAGCAGTGCGCCAGCCAGGCCTTGCCGGCCTGCGGGTCCTGGCCTACCGGGAAACCGTCGACGAATCCGGTCTGCGCGGCCCAGCCATCGCGATCCGGCAGCACGCTCACCTTCAGTCCGGTGCTGGCGCGTTCGAACTCGGCCGGCAGCTTGCGCGCGGCGCTGCCGAACGGCTTGGCCTTGGCCGCGTCATCGGCGTCGGCATCGCCGAACTGCACCACGAAGTTGTCCTGCGAACGGTAGATGCTGGTGCCGTCCCAGAAGTGCTCGTGGGCGAACGTCTGGATGTTGGCGACATGACGCGGGGCGAACTGCGGTGCCAGCTCGATGATCACCCGCCCGGCCGGCAGGTCCATGTACAGCAGGTTGGCCGGGTCGGGCGTGCGCCAGTCGCTGGCCGCCGAAGCATCGAGGATCTGCTGCGGGCTGCGGTACGGCGTGGCCGCACTGGCCAGGGCGGGCAGCAGGCAGGACAGGGCGAGGGCGGTCAGGGCAAGGCGACGACGGTGCGGCATGGGAACCCCGGAACATGAACGAGGCTTCGATTCTGCGCGACTAGAGACCACATCGCCAAGCGATATGTAGGGCAATCGCGTCAGCCTGCGCGCCGCCTCTTGGACGATTCAATCGGTCTGGCATCAACGTCTATCTTTCTTCTGCAATTAGAGCGGAGTAATGGCCGAAGACAGGAACAGGCTCGTAGTTGCCTATTGGGTCGTGCGTAGTTGAACACTCTTCCACATGATGGGGCGAGAAATTCTCTATGGTGAGCCGACCATCTTCGTTGAAGATATAGCAGGTTCCTTCAGCAACGTTGTCGCTCGTTTCAGCGAACTCCCGGTACACGGCCATGCTCAGGAAGAGCATTCCTGGTTTTACCTCGTGGAACTGGTAGGTCAGGCGTTTCCTTAGATGTTCATCAAGAAAGTCGACGCCAATCATTTCTTTGTCCAACAGCACATCGATAATCGCTGATGGCGTGGTGGGGGAGCCAACGAGAACCGTGTAGCGGGTCCGGCTCTCATGTCTCGCTTTGGCCTCGGATTCACTGATTATGTTTCGGGCGGACTTCTTTACGCCAAACCAGAAGTCGCAATAATAAAACTCAGTCATAAGTGGATATTCCCGGGATCGTCGTGCTCGCAGGAGCTGGATCAGCCGCTGCGCTGTTGGAAGGCGACGGTATGCCGCGGCTCGCAGAGGGACAAGCAAGCCAATGGGCCTGCCGGCCAGGTGGTCAGCCGATCCACGCCAACCGGCAGAGTGACTAACGACACATTCGCTATACCGAACTTCGCACTACTGTGGACTTCAACGTAGTGGAGGGCCGGTCATGTCCGAGGACGATGTCCAGCTGAAGAAGTTCCAGAAGGAGCTCAGCGCCGGGACGGTGTCGCTGGCCCTGCTGGCGGTGCTGGCCCGGGCCGGGGAGCCGCTGTACGGCTACCTCATTGCCAAGGAGCTGGAGCGGGTGGGCGAGGGCGTGCTGAGCGGCAAGCAGAGCGCGCTGTACCCGGTGCTGCGCAATCTGGAGGGCGCCGGCCTGCTGGAAAGCCATGTGGAGCCGTCCAGCAGCGGGCCGCCGCGGCGCTACTACCGCATCAATGAACGTGGCCGCGAGGTGCTGGCGCAATGGCGCCAAGCCTGGCAGGCCACACGCGATTCCGTCGATTCCGTGTTGGAGGGGGTACCGCAATGAACGACCCGAGCCTGGCAGGCCGAGCCCTGCCCACGACCATCCCGCAGTACCTGGCGCAGCTGCGCGCGTCATTGGAAGGCGCCGACCCGGCGATGGTGCAGGACGCGCTGTACGACGCCGAGGAATACCTGCGCTCGGAGCTGGCGGCGCAGCCCGGCCGCAGCGAGGCCGAGGTGATCGCCGACGTTGCCGGCAGCTACGGTGCGCCGGACGAGGTAGCCGAAATCTACCGCGAGACCGAAGTGACGGTGAACCGTGCGTTGCGCTCACCGCGTGCGGATACCGCGCCGATGCTGCGTGCGGCCGCGCAAGCGAGTGGCGTTGAGCCTGCCGCGCCGCCGCCGACGCCGGTGCAGCGCTCGCTGCTGGCGCGTTTCTTCGGCGTGGTGGCCGATCCGCATACCTATGGTGCGCTGTTCTACATGTTGCTGTCGCTGGCGACTGGCACCTTCTTCTTCACCTGGGTGGTCACCGGGCTGTCGCTGTCGCTGGGCCTGCTGATCCTGATCATCGGCATCCCGCTGACCGTGCTGTTCTTCGGTTCGGTGCGCGGGCTGGCGCTGCTGGAAGGGCGGCTGGTGGAAGCGCTGCTGGGCGAGCGCATGCCACGTCGTCCGCGTTACACCGACCGCAGCCGCACCTGGCTGCAGCGCATCGGCGACATGTTCACCGATGGCCGCACCTGGCTGACGCTGCTGTACTTCGTGCTGATGCTGCCGCTGGGCGTCATCTACTTCACCATCGCGGTGACGCTGCTGTCGCTGTCGCTGAGCCTGATCTGGGCGCCGGTCGCGGCGATCTTCAGTGGCGACATCCCCGGCGTGTACATCAACGACGTGAACGTACTGCCGATGGCGGCCTCGCCGCTGGTGGCGATCGCGGTTGCCGCGGCGGGCGCGCTGCTGCTGCTGCTGACGATGCACCTGGCACGCGGCATCGGCAAGCTGCATGGGCTGATCGCCAAGAACCTGCTCGTGCGGCTGTAAGCGGGAATCCACGCTTCGGTAGGTGCCAACCTTGGTTGGCACAATCCATCAGATACCGGGATTCATGGTAGAGCGCCAACCAAGGTTGGCATCTACCAGGGCGTACCGACCAAGGTCGGTGCCCACCAGGGCCGAGTTACCCCGCCTTTCGCCGCAACGGGGTGACGTTGCTCTTCTTCTTCGTGACCTTCGCCGCCGGTGCTTCGGCATGCGCGGCGAAGAAATCGCGCACCTTCGGGTACACCACTTCGCGCCAGCGACGGCCGCTGAAGATGCCGTAGTGGCCGGCACCTTCGACAATGAAATGCTCACGGCGGCCAGCGTCGATGCCGGTGCACAGCGCCTGCGCGGCTTCGGTCTGGCCGAGGCCGGCGATGTCGTCCAGCTCGCCTTCGATGCTCAGCAGCGCGGTGTCGCGGATCGCCGACGGATCGACCTTCTCGCCGTTGACCACCCACTCGCCACGCGGCAGCAGGAAGTCCTGGAACACCACGCGGATGGTATCGAGGTAGTACTTGGCCGGCATGTCCAGCACCGCGTTGTACTCGTCGTAGAAACGACGGTGCGCGTCGGCGTCTTCCAGGTCGCCCTTGACCAGGTCGGTGTAGAAGTCCCAGTGCGAGCTGAAGTGGCGGCTCGGGTTCATCGACAGGAAACCGGCGTGCTGCAGGAAGCCCGGGTACACGCGACGGCCGGCGCCGGGATAGCTGGCCGGCACGGTGTGGATGACGTTGTTCTCGAACCACGACAGCGGGTTCTGCGTGGCCAGGTTGTTCACTGCGGTCGGGCTGCAGCGTGCATCGATCGGGCCACCCATCATCACCAGCGTGCGCGGCGTCGGCTCGCCACGGCTGGCCATCAGCGAAACCGCGGCCAGCACCGGTACGGTCGGCTGGCACACACTCACCACGTGCAGGCGCTCCACGCCGAGGTGGCGGATGAACTCCTGGATGTAGGCGATGTATTCGTCCAGGCCGAACTCGCCTTCGCTGGCCGGCACCATGCGCGCGTCGACCCAGTCGGTCACATACACGCGGTGGTCGCGCAGCAGCGTGCGCACGGTATCGCGCAGCAGCGTGGCGTGGTGGCCGGACAGCGGCGCCACCACCAGCACGAACGGCTGGTTGAGCATGGTGTGCAGCTGGTCGGCTTCATTGCTGTGGCGCTTGAAGCGCAGCAGCTTGCAGAACGGCTTGCTCACTTCCTCGTGCACGACGATCGGCACGCGCTCGCCATCGACGTCGATTTCGTTGATGCCCCACTCGGGCTTCTCGTAATCCTTGCCGATGCGATGGAAGAGTTCATTGACCGCCGCCAGGCGATCAGCGCCGGGCATCTGCGACCACCAGTGGCCCTGGTTGGCGAAGAACCTGGCGTTGGCCTGGGCCTGGTGCACCCAGGGGGCGAGCAGGTTGCGGGTCAGTTCGTGCAGTTGATAGAGCATGACGACCGAATATGTATGGTCATATGTTGCCGCGCAGCATATCCCATCCGGGTGTCCCGCAGGTTAAGTTGGCTGAAAATAATGAATCCGGATTCACATCCGTTCCAGCGCGGCCGCATCGCCTGCCAGGGCGGGGCCGAGCCAGCAATGCGACCCTACCGGCTGCAGACCGTGCCGGGCCAGCGTCCGCCGGTACCAGCGCGCCGGGCGGGCCTGGAAACCCTCGTGGTCGCCCTCGAACGCGTCCTCGGCGGCGAAGGTCTCCAGGAAGGCCACGCCGCCGGTCAGCTCCGCCACGCCGGCCAGTCCGGCACGCAGCTCACGGTCGGGCACGTAGTGCATCACGTCCGAGCAGATCAGCAGGTCGACCGGGGCGCAGGGCCGCAGCCAGGCGAAATCACCGAAGCGGGCCAGGTGCAGGTTGCGGGTGCGGCCGTAGCGGCGCACAGCGTACTCGCTGCTGTCGAAGCCGAGGTATTCGACCTTCGGACGCAGCTTCAGCAGCGGCGCGCGCCAGGCGCCTTCGCCGCAGCCGATATCCAGCACGCTGCGGATCGGTCGCTCCAGGTAGTACTCGGCGCTGGCCACAGCCAATGCCACCTTGCGTGCCAGGCGGGCGCTGCCACCGATGTCGGCACGTCGGTACCAGCGTTGGAAGTAGGCGGCGTCGTAGGTCTTGTCCATGGGGCGGTGCACGATCGGGGAAAACGGCGCTTATCGTACGGCGTTGCGGCGTGCCATGCGTCGATGTGTCGCGGCGTGCGTGCCTGCGGCGGCCTTGCCACGGCATGCGAGAATGGCCGCCAACCTACGCCAGCCGCCGGAGCGAGCGCATGCAGAGCTATTACTGGGTCAAGACCTTCCACATCGTGTTCGTGGTGGCGTGGATGGCCACGGTGTTCTACCTGCCGCGCATCCTGGTGAATCTGGCCGAGACCGCAGGCCAGCCGGCGGTGACCGAGCGCCTGCAGCTGATGGGCCTGCGCCTGTACCGTTTCGGCCACTCGATGTTCGGGTTGGCATTCCTGCTGGGCCTGGTGCTGTGGCTGGGCTACAAGGTCATTCCGGATTTCCCGACGATGGTTGCCTCGGGCGGCGCCGGTTGGCTGCATGCCAAGCTGGGGCTGGTGGTGCTGCTGCTGGTGTACTTCAGCTGGATCGGGCGCCTGCTCAAGGGCGTGGCTAAGGGCAGGGCGCTGCCGTCGTCGCGCGCGCTGCGCTGGATCAACGAGATCCCGTTGCTGGCGTTCATTCCGATCGTGTGGCTGGTGCTGGCCAAGCCGTTCTGACGCGGGGTCATCTGCACCCGGTAGATCCACGCCATGCGTGGATGCCGCCAGGGCGCAAACGAAAGAGCCGGGCGATTGCCCGGCTCTTTCGTTTCTGCAATCACCTGCGTGTTGCCGGCCAGCGGCCGGCACTACCGGGCTTAGGCCGCTTCGTACGTGCCGTAGCTGCGCAGGCGGGCGTAGCGCTGTTCCAGCAGCTGCTCGGTGGACAGCTTGTCCAGCGCGTCCAGCTCGTTCAGCAGCACCGCCTTCAGGCGCTTGGCCATCTGCGTCGGGTTGCGGTGGGCGCCACCGGTCGGCTCGCGCACGACCTTGTCGACCAGGCCCAGGCTCTTCAGGCGCGGGGCGGTCAGGCCCAGCTGTTCGGCGGCATCCTTGGCCTTGCCGGCATCCTTCCACAGGATCGAGGCGCAGCCTTCCGGGGTGATGGTCGAGTACACCGAGTACTCCAGCATCACGGTGCGGTCGCCCACGCCCAGCGCCAGCGCGCCGCCGGAGCCGCCTTCACCGATCACGGTGCAGATGATCGGCACCTTCAGTTCGGCCATCTCGATCAGGTTGCGCGCGATCGCTTCGGACTGGCCGCGCGATTCGGCATCGATGCCCGGCCAGGCGCCGGCGGTGTCGATCAGGGTCAGCACCGGCAGGCCGAAGCGCTCGGCCATCTTCATCAGGCGCAGGGCCTTGCGGTAGCCCTCCGGCTTGGGCATGCCGAAGTTGCGCTTGATCTTTTCCTTGGTGTCACGGCCCTTCTGGTGGCCGATCACCATCACTGCACGGCCATTGATGCGTGCCAGGCCACCCATGATGGCCTTGTCGTCGGCGAAGGCACGGTCGCCGGCCAGCTCCTGGAACTCATCGAACATGACGCGGAGGTAGTCTGCGGTGTACGGGCGCGACGGATGACGGGCCAGCTGCAGCACCTGCCACGAGGTCAGGTTGCGGAAGATCTGCGCGGTGCGCATGCGCAGCTTGTCCTGCAGCGCGTGCACTTCCGCCTCGACATTGACCGCCGGCCCGGCACTGGCGTTGCGCAGTTCCTGGATCTTGGCTTCCAGGTCGGCGATGGGTTGCTCGAAGTCGAGGTAGTTCGGATTCATCGGAAGCCGTCGTGTAAAGAAGAGGGGAATTCTAGCCGAATGCGTGCAAACCACCCGTACGCCTTCGTCTGGAAGGCGACGGTAGCGCAGCCGGGCAGGGGGCGCCAGTCAGCTCAGGGCACCACCAGGGCGCTGCGGCCCATCAGCTGGCTGCGCTGGGAAACGAAGTCGTTGTAGGCCTCGTTGGCCTCCCGGCCCAGCCCGCTGCCCAGGGTGGCGGTGGCCGAGGTGAAGGCCATCTGCGCGGCGAAGTCCTGCTTGCGCAGGGCCTTCTGTTCATCGGCGGTGGTGGCCTTCAGCCAGCGCGCATAGACCTCACGCAGCGGCGCGGCATGCGCCTCGAAGGCCGGCACCAGCGCCGGCAGGCTGGCCGGGGCCGGTTCCAGGCTGAACGCCGGGGCCACGTAGCCGGCCGGCTGCTCGCGCTTGAACGCACCGGGCTCTCCCATGCCTTCTTCCACGTAAGCGATGAAGTCCGGCGCAGTGAACACCTTGGCCACGATCTGGCCACCGCTGGCGTCGACGTGGGCCACCACCTTTTCCTTCGGGAAGGGCTCGTGCACGCCGTAGGTCCAGGTCTTGTCGATGAACAGTTCGTGGCTCTTTTCGAACGGGCCTTCGAAGTCGACGCCGCCCAGCTCGATGCCGGCCTTGCCGGTGCCGAAGTTCTTCAGCTTGCTCTCGTCGGTGACATAGATCTCGCGGGCGATCACGTACTCGCTCAGGGTCGGGTTGATCAGGCCGCCACGACCGTCGACGTAGACGATGAAGCGCACGTCGCCGAGCTTTTCGGTGTGCAGGCGATGTTCGCCGACGGCCAGCGAAATCGGGCGCGAGCCCTGTGCGGCCACCGGCAGGTCCTTGCCATCGATGCTCAGTGCCAGCGGCGTGTCGGTCGGGTTGTCGATCTGGAACTCGACCTTCGAGGGCGAACAGGCGGCCAGGGCCAGAGCGGCGGCGAACGGGAACAGCAGGGTCTTCATCGGCAATCGTCCTTGATACATGGAACGGGAAAGCAGGGGTTTCAGCAAAACCAGGGAGCCAGCTTCAGCTGGCCCACGGCGGGCTGTAGCGCACCTTCAGGGTGCGCACGGCGGGGTCGGCGCGCAGCGCCTCCATCAGCTTGGAATCGATGCGTACCGCGCTCTGCCCGGACACATCGAGCATGCCGGCGACACCGCCCTGCGGACCCTTCAGCAGCAGATCCAGGCGCAGCGGCGTGCGGCCGGGGCGATGGCGGTCGAGCAGCGCATCAATGCGTTCCCAGACCGGGCGCTGCTGGCGCAGGTCCAGGCGCAGCGACAGCCGCGTGGCGTAGTTAGCGCAGACTTCGTCGAAGTCCCAGCACTGGCGGATGCGCAGCGCGAAGCCGCCGTTGAACTCGTCCTCGCGCAGGCCACCCTTGACCACCAGGATGCGGTCCTTGGTCATCAGGTGGCCGAACTCGGCCATCGCGTCGGAGAATGCGCTGCACTCGACGCGGCCGCGGCCATCCTCGAGCTGGATGAAGATCTGGCTCTCGCCCTTGCGGCGCACGCCGACCACCTGGCCGGCCAGCACGGTCTGTACTTCCGGGCGCCAGCGCTTCTCGCCGCCGCCGCCGCCGCCACTGTTGGCGCTCCAGATCTTCTCCACCGAGCCCAGGTCGTTGCCGACCAGGTCGCGCACATCGTCGCGCCAGGGATCGAACGGGTGGCCACTGAGATAGAAACCCAGCGTGTCGCGCTCGCCATTGAGGCGCTGCAGCAGCGGCCATTCCTCGGCTTCGGGCAGGTCCAGCTGGATCGTGGTCGCGCTCGGGTCGGGGCCGCCGAACAGCGAGTTCTGCCCGGACGCACGTTCGCGCGCCATCTGGTCGGTGGCCTTGATCACTTCCGGCAGCTGCAGCATCAGCGAGGCGCGGTTATGCCCGAGCTCATCCAGTGCGCCGCAGTTGATCATCGCTTCCAGCGTGCGCCGGTTGAGCTTGGCCGATCCGACGCGGGTGCAGAAGTCGAGCAGGTCCTTGTAGTCGCCACCCTTCAGGCGCTCGTCCACGACGGCCTCGCAGGCACCCTGGCCGACGCCCTTGATCGCGCCAAGCCCGTACTGGATGGTGTCCGGGGTCACGGCTTCGAACATGAAGGCGGAGTGGTTCACCTTCGGCGGCAGCACGGTCAGGCCGAGGTTGCGCACTTCGTCGAGGAAGCCGACCACTTTCTCGGTGTTGTCCAGGTCCGAGGACAGCGTGGCCGCCATGAACTCGGCCGGGTAATGGCGCTTCAGCCATGCGGTCTGGTAGCTGACCAGCGCGTAGGCAGCGGCGTGCGACTTGTTGAAGCCGTAGCCGGCGAACTTCTCCATCAGGTCGAAGATCGCGTCGGCCTTGGCCTCGTCCACGCCGTCCTTGGCCGCGCCTTCGCGGAAGATCTCGCGGTGCTTGGCCATTTCGGCCGGCACCTTCTTGCCCATCGCGCGGCGCAGCAGGTCGGCGCCGCCCAGCGAGTAGCCGCCGACGATCTGCGCCATCTGCATCACCTGCTCCTGGTACACCATGATGCCGTAGGTGTCCTTCAGGATCGCTTCGGTGCGCGGATCGGGGTAGATGATTTCTTCCTGGCCGTGCTTGCGCGCGTTGAACGACGGAATCAGGTCCATCGGGCCGGGGCGGTACAGCGACACCAGCGCGATCAGGTCTTCGAAACGGTCGGGGCGCGCGTCCTTCAGCAGGCGGCGCATGCCCGAGGATTCGAACTGGAACACCGCGCCGGTATTGCCGTTGGCAAAGATGTCCTTGTAGGTGGGCGTGTCGTCCAGCGGGATCGCGGCGATGTCCACCGGCGGAATGCCGGCGCGCTCATGGCGCTTGTTGATCGCCTTCACCGCCCAGTCGATGATGGTCAGCGTGCGCAGGCCGAGGAAGTCGAACTTCACCAGGCCCACTTCTTCCACGTCGTTCTTGTCGAACTGGGTGACCGGGTTCTTGCCCAGGCCGTTCTCGTCGTGTTCGGCGTACAGCGGGCAGAACTCGCTCAGCGGCTCGGGCCCGATCACCACGCCACCGGCGTGCTTGCCGGCGTTGCGGGTCAGGTCTTCCAGCTGCAGCGCCAGGTCGATCAGGTCGCGGACATCGTCCTCGGTCTCGTAGCGCTGGATCAGCTCCGGCGAGGCCATTTCCGAGCTGGGGCCTTCCTTGCCCTTGCCCAGCGCATCCTTCAGGTGGATGCCGAGGATGTTCGGGATCAGCTTGGAGACACCATCGACCAGGCCGTACGGGAAACCGAGCACGCGGCCGGAGTCGCGCACCACCGCCTTGGCGGCCATGGTGCCGTAGGTGATGATCTGGCTGACGCGCTCGCGCCCGTACTTGCGCGCAACGTAGTCGATCACCTCGTCGCGGCGGTCCATGCAGAAGTCGATGTCGAAGTCGGGCATCGACACGCGTTCGGGATTGAGGAATCGCTCGAACAGCAGGTTGTACGGCAGCGGGTCCAGATCGGTGATCTTCAGCGCCCACGCCACCAGCGAACCGGCACCCGAACCACGGCCCGGGCCGATCGGAATGCCCTGGTTTTTGCCCCACTGGATGAAGTCGGCCACGATCAGGAAGTAGCCCGGGAAGCCCATCTTGATGATGGTGTTGAGCTCGAACTCCAGGCGCTCGAAATACTCTTCGCGGGTCTTGCCCGGCGCCAGTGGATTCTTCTCCAGGCGCTCTTCCAGGCCATCGCGCGACATCTTCTGGATCCAGGTGTCCAGGGTCTCGTCGTCCGGCACCGGGTAGTTGGGCAGGAAGTAGGTGCCCAGCCGCATCTCGATGTTGCAGCGTTCGGCCAGCGCCAGCGTGTTGTCGATCGCATCGGGGATGTCGGCGAACAGCGCACACATCTCCTCGGCGGACTTCAGGTACTGCTGGTCGCTGTACTCGCGCGGGCGCTTGGGGTCGTCCAGCACGCGGCCGGTGGAAATGCACACGCGCGCTTCGTGCGCGCTGAAATCCGTCGGCGACAGGAAGCGCACGTCGTTGCTGGCCACCACCGGCAGGCCACGCTGGCCGGCGGCCATCAGCGCGAACTGGTTGAAGGTTTCTTCGCCCTCGCGGCCGGTGCGGGTCAGCTCCAGGTGCAGACCGTCGCCGAACACGCGTTGCCAGTCGGCCAGCTGCTGCTCGGCCAGTTCATGCTTGCCGTCCAACGCCAGGCGCCCGGCCAGGCTCTGCCGGCCAGCGAGTGCGAACAGGTTGGCGTTGCCGGCCTTCAGCCAGTCCGGGTGGATTGCCACGCCGCCTTCCGGGCGATGGCCTTCCATCCAGGCGCGGGTCAGCAGGCGCGACAGGCTCAGGTAGCCCTCACGGTCGCGGCACAGCAGGGTCATCCGCCACGGGTCCTGGCCTTCCTCGGCGATCAGTACGTCGGCGCCGGCGATCGGCTTGATGCCCACGCCTTCGGCGGCCTTGTAGAACTTGACCAGGGCGAACAGGTTGTTGAGGTCGGTCACCGCCAGCGCGGGCAGGCCGAGCTCGACCGAGCGCGACAGCAGGTTGGCCTGCTTGGCCTTCTTCGGGTCCGCCTGGTCGGGTTTGGCCGGCACGCGGATGGTCGAGTCCGCCAGCGAGAACTCGGTGTGGACGTGGAGATGTACGAAGCGGGAGTTGGACATGCCGGACCAGGTTGGAGCGCGCGGGCCCCGGGTGCTGACGGAAGATCGTCGCCGGGGTCGGGATGCGCTGGAGTGCCCGGTCAGGGTAGCGAGGGCAGGGGGAAGCGACAAGGACTTGACGGTGCGCCGATTGCGCGAATGTCGCCGGGCATGGCCCGGCGCCAGCGGAGGCGTTCACATTGCCGTGAAAGCGCCGGACGATACCCGGCAGCCGTTGTTCAAGCGATGGCTGTGATCGCGGGGGCTGGCGCTGTTTCCAGGCACTCGCGCACCGGGGCGAAGCTGCGCCGGTGCTCCACGCAGGGGCCGTGCTCGCGCAGGGCGGCCAGGTGGGCCGGGGTGCCATAGCCCTTGTGCTGCTCGAAGCCGTACTGTGGATGGCGGGCATGCACCGCCTGCATGTAGCGGTCGCGCGAGACCTTGGCCAGGATCGAGGCGGCCATGATCGCGCGGTCGATGCCATCGCCGCCGACCAGCGCCTGCGCCGGCAGTACCAGCCCCTTGGGCACCACGTTGCCATCGATGCGCGCGAAGCCGGCCACGTGGGCGACCGCTGCGACCACGTCGCGCATGCCCTGCAGGGTGGCCTGGTAGATGTTCAGACGGTCGATGGTGTCCACGTCCACCAGCACCACATGCCAGGCCAGGGCGCGCTCGATGATGCGGTCATGCAGCTGCTCGCGGCGCGCCGCGGTCAGCTGCTTGGAATCGTCCAGGCCGTTGATGCGCGGCCGTGCCGGGTCGAACACCACGGCCGCCACCGCGACCGGCCCGGCCAGCGGGCCACGACCGGCTTCGTCGACGCCGGCGACCAGGCGCTCCGGCTCGACCACCGCCGCGCCATCGAACAGGGTCAGGCTGGCCGCTGCGGCGTGGCGGCGGCTCATGCCTGGGCCTGGTCGCGCATCAGCAGCTCGCCGACGGCGTCGGCGGCACGTGCCGACGCATTGCGGCGCAGGCGCTCATGCAGGCGGGCATAGGTGTCCTGCAGGTCGGTCACCCGCTGCGGGTGGTCGAACCATTGCTGGATGGCCGCAGCCAGCTTGTCCGGCGTGCAGTCATGCTGCATCAGCTCCGGTGCCAGGTCCTGGCCGGCCAGGATGTTGGGCAGGGCGAAGCGGTCGACCTTGATCAGGCCGAATGCCTTGACCAGACGGTAGGTCAGCTCGTTGACACGGTAGCCGACCACCATCGGCCGCTTCACCAGCATCGCCTCCAGGGTCGCGGTACCGGACGCCAGCACCACCACGTCAGCCGCGATCATGGCGTTGCGCGCCTGGCCGTCGAGCACATGCGAGTACGCGACCGGCAGCGCCGAGCGCGACAGCTGCTCTTCGATCAGCCGCTTGCATGCGGGGTTGGCGGCAGGCACCACCACGTGCAGGCCGGGGATGCGCTCGGAGACCTGCCAGGCGGCTTCGAAGAAGGGTTCACCGAGGCGCGAGATTTCGCCCAGGCGGCTGCCTGGCAACACCGCCAGCACCTTGGCCGACGTCGGCAGGCCAAGCGCGGCGCGCGCTTCCTCGCGGTTGCCCTGCAGGGGGATGTCATCGGCCATCGGATGGCCAACGAAACGCGCGTCGATGCCGTGCTTGGCATAGATGGGCGGTTCCATCGGGAACAGGCACAGCACCAGGTCGGCGCTGCTGCCGATCTTCTCGGCGCGCTTCTCGCGCCAGGCCCAGACCGAGGGGCTCACGTAATGCACGGTGCGCACGCCGCGCTGCTTCAGCCAGCGTTCGATGCCCAGGTTGAAATCGGGCGCGTCGATGCCGATGAACACGTCCGGCTGCCATTCCAGCGCACGCTGGCGGAACGCGGAACGCAGTTTGAGCAGACGTGGCAGATGGCGCAGTACTTCGGTCAGGCCCATCACCGCCAGCTCGCTGGCATCGTGCCAGGTCAGGCAGCCGGCGCTGCGCATGGCATCGCCACCGATGCCGGCGAACTCGGCATTCGGAAAGCGTGCCTTCAGTTCGCGCACCAGTCCCGCACCCAGCAGATCACCGGAGGCCTCACCGGCCACCAGCGCGATCCGCAAGGGGCGCTCGCTGAGCACCCGCTGCGCGGGGACGCTGCCGGCCATCGAGGCCAGCGGAATCACGGCGGCGCCGGCCGGCGCCTGGCCGGTCGTGCTGCTCATCGCAGCAAGGGCCTCTCGGCGTGCTCGATGAAGTCCAGCATGGCCTTCACGTCATCGCTGTCGCGCGCCTGTTCGGTCAGCTGCACCTTGGCTTCGGCCAGTGGCAGGCCCGCCACGTACAGCGTGCGGTAGGCACGCTTGATGGCGGAAATGCGCTCGGCGTCGAAGCCGCGGCGCTTCAGCCCTTCGCTGTTGATGCCGCGCGGGCGGCCCAACGAATCGGTGCCGACCATGGTGAACGGCGGAACATCGCCATTGGTCAGCGCGCCCATGCCGAGGAAGGCATGCGCACCGATGCGGCAGAACTGGTGGGCCCCGGCGAAGCCGCTGATGATCACGTAGTCACCCACGGTCACGTGGCCGGCCAGGGTGGTGTTGTTGGAGAACACGCAGAAGTTGCCGACATGGCAGTCATGCGCCACGTGCGTGTAGGCCAGCATCCAGTTGTCGTCGCCGATGGTGGTGATGCCGCCGCCGCCGCCGGTGCCACGGTTCAGCGTGACGAACTCGCGGAACACATTGCGGTCGCCGATCACCAGCTCGGTGCGCTCCCCTGCATACTTCTTGTCCTGCGGTTCGCCACCGACGGCTGCGTGGCCGATGAAGCGGTTGTCGCGGCCGATCTTCGTCGGGCCGTGGATGCTGCAGTGGGGGCCGATCACCGTGCCGGCACCGATTTCCACATCGGCCCCGATCAGGGTGAACGCGCCCACCTGGACGTCATCGGCCAGGCGCGCGGCCGGGTCGATGACGGCGGTCGGGTGGATCCGCGGTGCGTTGTCAGTCATTCCTGCCTCCAGTGGATCAGCCCTTGGCGCCGGCGCACATGACTTCGGCCGAGGCAACGACTTCACCGTTGACCTTGGCTTCGCCGTAGTACCAGCCCATGTTGCGGATCAGGCGCTTCATCTGCACATCCAGCATCAGCACGTCGCCGGGAACGACCTGCTTGTTGAAGCGGGCATTTTCCACCTTGACCATGTAGAACAGCTTGGACTGCGCATCGCGGCCGAGCGTCAGCTGGGTCATCACGCCACCGGCCTGCGCCAGCGCTTCGATGATCAGTACGCCGGGCATGATCGGGCGGCCCGGGAAGTGGCCCTGGAAGAACGGCTCGTTGATGCTGACGTTCTTCTGCGCAAGGATGCGCTTGGCGTCGATGTCGAGCTCAAGCACCCGGTCCACCAGCAGGAACGGGTAGCGGTGCGGGAGCAGTTCCTGGATCTGGCAGACGTCGATCGGAAGCTGCAGCGTGTCGTTCATTCTTTCTCCTTGCCAGCAGCCAGGACGCGGCGAGCCAATGCGTCCAGCTGCTTGAAGCGCGCGGCGTTCTTGCGCCACGTGCGGTTGTCGGTCAACGGGGTGCCGGACGAGTACTCGCCCGGCTCATGGATGGAATTGCGAACCACCGACTTGCCGGTGATCACGACCTTGTCGCAGATCTCGAGGTGGCCGACCACGCCAACGTGGCCGCCGAGCAGGCAGTAGCGGCCGATCTTGGCGCTGCCGGCGATGCCGGTGCAGCCGGCGATGGCCGAGTGCGCACCGATCTGCACGTTGTGCGCGATCTGCACCAGGTTGTCCAGGCGCACGTCTTCGTCCAGCACGGTGTCTTCCAGCGCACCGCGGTCGACGCAGGTGTTGGCGCCGATCTCGCAGTCATCGCCGATGCGCACGCCGCCCAGCTGCGGCACCTTGATCCATTTGCCGGCGTCCATGGCCAGGCCGAAGCCATCGGCGCCGAGCACGGCACCGGGATGCACACGAACCCGCTTGCCGAGCTTGACCCGGGTGACCAGGGTGACCCGCGCGATCAGTTCGCAGCCGTTGTCCAGGCTGCAGTCTTCGCCGATCACGCTGCCGGTGCCGATGATGCAGTTTTCGCCGACCACGCTGCGTGCGCCGACGGAGACGAACGGGCCGATATGCGCGCTGGCGGCGACCTGCGCGCTGGGATCGATGACGGCGCTGGGGTGGATGCCCGGCGGGCGCGTCGGCGCGATGTCGAACAGCGCGGCGATCTTGGCGAAGGTGGTGTACGGGTCCTTGGCCACAAGCGCGGCGCCGGGGGCGGCCTCGGCGTCGTCGGCACGCAGGACTACCAGCGAGGCCTGGCTGTCGGCCAGCTGGGCGCGGTAGCGCGGGTTGGCGAGGAAGGTCAGCTGGCCAGGACCGGCATGGGCGAGGGTGGCCACGCCATGGATGGCGGTGGCGGGGTCGCCATGGACCTGCAGGCCGAACTGCTCGGCGAGTTGCTGGGCGGTGTAGGTGGGAGTATTCACGGCGGGAGTTTAACGTGTGACGGCATTGCGGTCATGCGGGGCGGTCATGCAGCCAACGGCAGGGCCCCTCGCGGCCGGCAGAGCCAGTGTCATGGGCTGGGTCGGACGGGGCGGGGCTGCGGGGGGCGGCGCAAGTACGTCCATGTAGCCTTGGTCGCCGCATCCATGCGGCTCACACCCCCGCAGCCCCACCCCGTCCGACCTCCGAGGGCGTGGCGCGAGTGCCAGCCACGGAAAAACAGAAAAGATCAAAAGCAGAGCGGGCGCTTCCGGCATCCAGGCCAAACGAAAACGCCGGGCAATGCCCGGCGCTTCGCACCCCGTCTGGTGGAGAGCCCCCCTTTGTTAAGGGGGGCGCGCCAACGGCGCGGGGGATAGGTGAAATGCGCGGGCAATTCACCGGAGGTGGATCAGTTCTGAGGAACGACGTTCCTCAGAACTGGCCACCGAACGTGAATTGCAGACGTTCGATCTTGTCATCGTCTTCCTTCTTCAGCGGGAAGGCGTAGCTGATCGAGATCGGGCCGACCGGGGCGCGCCACAGCAGGGCCACACCGGTGGACACGCGCAGTTCGTTGGCCTTGAAGTTGTCCACGCCGGTGTAGACGTTGCCGAAGTCGACGAAGGCCGACACGCGTGCCGACGGGCTGTCGAACAGGCGCGGGAAGTAGGCTTCGACCGAACCGACGGTCTTCAGCGAACCACCCAGCGGCTGGCCTTCCGGATAACCGCGGGTCACTTCGCGCGGGCCGAGGGTGTTGTCCTCGAAGCCGCGCACCGAGTTGGTGCCACCGGCGTAGAAGTTCTCGTAGAACGGCAGGCCCTTGGCTGTGACCGAACGCAGGTTGCCGGCCTCGTCAGGCACCATCGCGGTCTTGTCGCTGCCATAGCTGTCGCCGTAACCCACTTCGGCGCGGGTATTGATGACCAGCGACGGCATGATCGGCCAGTACTTGCTGATCTGGTAGTTCAGCTTGTAGTACTCGATGGTCGAGCCCGGCAGCGTCGTTTCCAGGCCAACGCGCTGGTAGGTACCACGGGTCGGCATGAAGTAGTCGTTGCGCGAGTCGCGTGCCCAGCCCAGCTCCGTGCGCCATGCATGGAAGGTCTTGCTGCCCAGTACGTTGATGTAGTCGATGATCGACTGCGGCGTCGAGCCTGGGTAGGTGGTGATCTGGTTGCTGTCGATGCCGAACATCAGCGAGACGGTATCGGTCTCGGTGATCGGCACGCCGAACACCACCTGCGCCGAACCATTGGTGCTGTTGTACTGCGCGGTGTTGAAGTCGGAGTAGTCCAGTTCGCGCCAGGACAGGTTGTAGCCCAGCGACACGCCGTCATCGGTGAAGTACGGGTTGGTGTAGCTGAAGCCGTAGCGCTGCAGGTAGCTGCTGCGCGAGGCTTCGACCGACACGCGGTTGCCGCCGCCGAGGAAGTTGTTCTGCGACAGCTGCACCGAGGTGGTCATGCCGTAGGACTGCGAGTAGCCCAGGCCGAACACGAAGCTGCCGGACGTGGTTTCCTTGACGTTGTAGACGACGTCGACCTGGTCGTTGCTGCCGCTCACGGCCGGGGTTTCAACGTCCACCGACTCGAAGTAGCCCAGGCGCTGCAGGCGGATCTTGGAGCGGTCGATCGCGGCCTGCGAGTACCAGCTGTTCTCGAACTGGCGCATTTCGCGACGCATCACTTCGTCGGACGTACGCGTGTTGCCACGGAACAGGATGCGACGCACCGACACGCGCGGGCCGGGCACGACCTGCATGTTGATCGCCACGGTCTGGTCGGGGCGGTTGGTGGTCGGGATCGGGTTCACCTTGGCGAACGCGTAGCCGATGTTGGACAGCGAGTTGGTGATGGTGTCCGAGCTGAATTCCAGCAGCGCACGCGAGAACGTGTCGCCGGACTTCTGGATCACCATGCGCTCGACGTCCTCCTGCGGAAGGATCGTGTCGCCGCTGACCTTGATCTCGGAGATCTTGTACTGCGCACCTTCGGTCACGCCGGCGGTGAGGAACATGTCGCGCTTGTCGGGGCTGATCGACACCTGGGTCGAATCAATGCTGAAGTCGACATAGCCGCGGTCGAGGTACCAGGAATTGAGCTTTTCCAGGTCGCCGGACAGCTTTTCCTTGGAGTACTGGTCGTCACGGCGGTACCACGATGCCCAGTTGTGCTCCTTGGACTCCCAGGTCTCCAGGATGTCCTTGCTCTCGAACTTCTCGGTGCCGACCAGGTTGACGTGACGGATCTTGGCCGCCTTGCCTTCCTTGATGGCGATCGCGATGTCCACGCGGTTGCGGTCCAGCGGGCTCACCGTCGGGGTGATCTCGACGTTGTACTTGCCGCGGTCGTTGTACTGGCGGCGCAGTTCCTGGGTCACGCGATCCAGGCTCAGGCGATCGAAGGTGCCGCCCTCGGTCAGGCCGATGTCGGACAGGCCCTTGAGCAGCTGCTCGGACTTGATGTCCTTGTTGCCGGTCACGGTCAGCTTGTTGATCGCCGGGCGTTCCTTGACGGTCACCACCAGGATGCTGCCCTGGCGGTCCAGCTGCACGTCTTCGAAGAAGCCGGTCTTGTACAGGGCGCGGATGGTCTCGCCGACCTTGTTGTCGGTGACCGTCTCACCACGCTCCACCGGCAGGTAGGTGAATACCGTGCCCGAGCTGATGCGCTGCAGGCCATCCACGCGGATGTCGCTGACAGTGAAGGGCTCGGCTGCCTGGGCCAGGGCGGGAGCGCCGGTGACGGCGGCGAGGGCGAGGGCCAGCAGGCGGCGATTGGGGAGTCGCGTCATGTCACGTCCGGTAGGAAGGTCGATTTCATTGGTGCGGGATGCCGACGCTGTAGACGGCAACAACGTGGAAAAGTTCATCGCGGGACCAGGCCGAGGATGTCGTTGTAGAACGCCAACCCCATCAGCCCGGCCAGCAACGCCAGGCCGATGTACTGGCCGGCGGCGATGGCACGCTCGCTCAGCGGGCTGCCCTTGACCAACTCGATAAGGTAATACAGCAGGTGGCCGCCGTCCAAGATCGGGATCGGCAACAGGTTGATGATGCACAGGCTGAGTGACAGCAGGGCAAGGAACTGCAGGAACCAGTCCAGGCCGCGTTTGGCCGAGATGTTGGCTACCCGGGCGATGGTGACGGGCCCGGAAACGTTCTGCAGCGAGGCTTTGCCGGTGACGATGCGGCCCATCATGCCCAGCGAATCGGCCGCCAGGCGGCCGGTTTCGCGCACGGCCACGGTGACCGCGTCGAGCGGGCCATAGCGCAGCAGGGTGTCGTAGGGAGGGCTGAACGAGGTCGGGAACTGCACGCCTATCTGCCAGATCGGCTCGCCCTTTGAATCCTTGCCCTGGCGCGGGGTGACTTCCAGCGCCAGGCGCTCGCCGCCCCGCAGGACCTCGATCATGCCCGGGCCGCCGGCGCGGCCCAGCGTCTGGATCTCGCCGATGACCTGGTCGGCGCCGTCGATGCGCTGGCCGTCGATCGCTACGATCAGATCGCCCGGCTGCAGCTGCCCGGCCACCACGGAGTCCGCGGTGAGCGACTCGACCAGCGCCGGTTGCAGCCACGACTGCCAGTACAGGCCAGCCAGGATCGGCACGCGCCGTTCATCGAAGCCGGGGGGCAGCTGCGACAGCGGCAGGCTGCGCACGCGCACCTGGTCGGCCGGGTCCAGCACTTCCAGCTTCACGTCGCGGCGGTCCATCGCGGCGGCGGTCAGCGCCATGCTGGCCTCGCCGAGGGTGACCACCGGGCGCTCGTCCACGCGCAGCACGCGGTCGCCGCTGGTCAGGCCGGCGCTGGCGGCGATGCCGCTGACACGGCCGATGGTCGGCGAATAATCCTGCTTGCCGATCACGAACATCGCCCACAGCAGCAGGATGCACAGCAGCAGGTTGGCGATCGGTCCGGCAGCGACGATGGCGATGCGCTGCCAGACGGTCTTGTGGTTGAAGGCCTGGCCGCGCTCGTGCGGGTGCACTTCGACCTCGCGCTCGTCCAGGAACTTCACATAGCCACCCAGCGGGATGGCGGCGATGGCGAACTCGGTGCCGTGCCTGTCCCGGCGCGACCACAGCGGCCGGCCGAAGCCGACCGAGAAGCGCAGGATCTTGACCCCGCACAGGCGCCCGACCCAGTAATGCCCGAACTCGTGGAACGTGACCAGCAGCCCGAGGCTGACAATCATCCACCAGACCGATCCGATGAAGTCAGTCATGCAGGCTCACAGTGGCGGGCAGGGGCGGCGTCGTCATGCTGGGCGAGGCGGTCGTTCAGGCGGCGTCGATGGCGTTCAGGGTCAGCTGGCGTGCCCGCTGGTCGGCGGACAACAGGACCTCCAGTGTATCGGCTGGCTGGGTCGGCAGTGTTGAAAGAGCGTTAGCAACCAGCTCCGGGATGGTCAGGAAACCGATCCGGCCCTGAAGAAACGCTGAAACCGCCTCTTCATTGGCAGCGTTCAGCACCGCCGGGGCGGTGCCGCCGGCCTGCATCGCCTGCCAGGCCAGGGCCAGGCAGGGGAAGGCGTCGGTGTCCGGGGCCTCGAAATCGAGCCGGCCCTGGGCCAGCAGATCCAGCCCGGATACGCCCGATTCAATGCGTTGTGGCCAGCCCAGGCCAACGGCCAGGGTGGTGCGCATGTCCGGCAGGCCCATCTGCGCCAGGGTCGAGCCGTCCACGAACTCGACCAGCGAGTGGACCAGGCTCTGCGGGTGCACCAGCACTTCGATGCGTTCACCGGGGATGCCGAACAGGTGGTGGGCCTCGATCACTTCCAGGCCCTTGTTCATCAACGTCGCCGAATCGACCGAGATCTTCGGCCCCATCGACCACTTCGGGTGGGCAACGGCCTGGGCCGGGGTGACCTGGGCCAGTTCGGCGCGGCTGCGGCCACGGAACGGGCCGCCGGAGGCGGTCAGCAGGATGCGGCGCACGCCGGCGCCATCGACGCTGGCATCGCGCGAGCGCAGGCACTGGAAGATCGCGCTGTGTTCGCTGTCGATCGGGATGATCTCGGCGCCGGCGCGTTCAGCGGTGCGGGTCAGCAGCTCACCGGCCAGCACCAGCGATTCCTTGTTGGCCAGCAGGATGCGCTTGCCCGCGGCGGCGGCGGCCAGGGTGGAAGACAGCCCGGCCGCACCGACGATGGCCGCGACCACGGTGTCGCAGGCATCGCTGGCGGCCAGCTGGTCCAGCGCGGCATGGCCGGCATGCGCCTCGGTGGCCAGTCCGGCATCGCGCAGGCCATCGCGCAGCTCAGCGAACAGCGATTCGTCGGCGATCACCGCGTGCGCGGGCCGGTGCTGGCGGCACAGTGCCAGCAACGCCTGCACCTGACGACCGGCGGCCAGCACGGTGGCCTGGTAGCGCTGCGGGTGGCGGGCGATCACGTCCAGCGTGGAGGCACCGATCGAGCCGGTGGCGCCGAATACGGCGACCCGGCGCAGGTCTGCGACAGCATTCATGGTCAGAACCCGAAGATTTCCTTGCCGAGTGCGAACACCGGCACTGCAGCCAGGACGCCGTCGACACGGTCGAGTACGCCACCATGGCCCGGAATCAGGTGGCCCGAGTCCTTGGCGCCGGCGTGGCGCTTGATCAGGCTTTCGAACAGATCACCCAGCACCGAGGCGAACACCGCCACCACCGAAGTGATCAGCAGGCCCAGCAGGTGTGCGGTATCGATGCCGGCCAGCCAGCCCAGGCCGACGGCCACAGCGACACCGGCCAGCAGGCCGCCGAACAGGCCTTCCCAGGTCTTGTTGGGGCTGATGCGCGGGGCCAGCTTGTGCTTGCCGAAGTGACGGCCGGCGAAATAGGCGCCCGAATCGGCCGCCCAGACCAGTGCCAGCGCAGCCAGCAGCCACAGGTGGCCCTGCTTGCCCGGCGGATCGCCGCCGGCATGGATCAGCACCAGCGCGGCCCAGGCCGGGACGATGGCCAGCGTACCGGCCAGCATCTTCACGATGCGCGAGGGTGCCGACGGCTGCGCGCCGAAATTGAAGAAGCGCAGCCAGACCAGCGCCGCCAGCCACCAGGCAACACCGGCCAATGTGGTGATCTGGAACAGCACCAGCGTGCTGCCATCGGCCCACACCAGCAGCACCATCAGCAGCAGGTTCAGTACCAGCAGCACGGTGCGCGCCAGAGTGTCTTCGATGCCGGCCAGCTTCAGCCACTCCCACAGGCCGATCAGCAGCACCGCAGCGGCCGCCGCTGCCAGCCATTGGGTCGGCAGCAGCAGGATCGCGGCAATGGCGACCGGCGCCATGATCAGCGCGGCAAGGACTCGGGTCTTGGTCATGGGCTGGAAGTCTCGGTGGCCAGTGCGGCGATCTGGGCGCTGGTCAGGCCGAAACGACGCTCACGGCTGCCGTAGGCGTCCAGCGCCTGCTGCAGCAGGGCGGGATCGAAGTCTGGCCACAGTGCCTCGGTGAACCACAGCTCGGTGTACGCCAGCTGCCACAGCAGGAAGTTGCTGATGCGGGTGTCGCCACCGGTGCGGATGAACAGGTCCGGTGGCGGCAGGTCGGCCAGGGCGACCTGGCTGCCCAGCAGCGATTCGTCGATCTGTTCGGGCAGCAGGCGGCCGGCGGCGACTTCAGCGGCCAGCGCGCGCGCGGCACGGGCGATGTCCTGGCGGCCACCGTAGCTGGCGGCGATCGACAGGGTCAGGGTGGTGTTGTCTGCGGTGCGCTGCTCGGCCAGCTGCATGCGGCTGACCAGCCCGGCACCGAAGCGTTCGCGCTCGCCGATGAAGCGCACGCGCACGCCACGCCGATGCAGCTCGTCCACTTCGCGGTCGAGCGCGCCGAGGAACAGCTTCATCAACGCATCGACTTCTTCCTGCGGCCGGCCCCAGTTCTCGCTGGAAAACGCGAACAGGGTCAGCGCCGGAATGCCCAGCTCAAGGCAGCGCTCGATGGTGCGGTTGACCGCACGCGCGCCGGCGCGGTGGCCGATCACGCGCGGACGACGGCGCTGCTGTGCCCAGCGTCCATTGCCATCCATGATGATGGCAATGTGGCGGGGCAGGGCGGCCGGCAACGGAGGCGGGACTGAAGGCATCGACTTCAGACCGACAGCAGTTCTTTTTCCTTGTCGGCAACGACCTTGTCGACGTCCTTGATGTTGGTGTCGGTCAACTTCTGGATGTCGTCCTCACCGCGCTTCTTCTCGTCTTCGCTGATCGCCTTGTCCTTGACCAGCTTGGCGATTTCCTTGTTCGCGTCCTGACGGATGTTGCGGATCGCGATCTTGGCGCCTTCGCCTTCCTTCTGCACCTGCTTGGCCAGCTCCTTGCGGCGCTCTTCGGTCGGCGGCGGCATGTTGATGCGGATCGCGGTGCCCAGGGTGTTCGGGGTGAACTCGGCGTTGTAGAGACCCTTTTCGATCTCCTTGATCATGCTCTTGTCGAACGGCGTGACCAGCAGCGAGTGGGCGTCGGCGTTGGAGATCGATGCGACCTGGTTCAGCGGGGTGCTGGCGTTGCCATAGGCGCTGACCGTGACGCGGTCCAGCAGGGCCGGGGTGGCGCGGCCGGTGCGGATCGAGGTGAGGGTGTGCTTCAGAGCGTCGATGCTCTTGGCCATGCGCGTCTGCGCGTTGTTCTTGATGTCGTTGAGCATCGCCCGGTCCTGGGTGTAACTGGAATCGGGCGATTATAGGCGAATACGGGACGCTGCCGGGCCAGAATCGGCCCGGAGCTCGCCTGGCGCTCAGGCTCAGGCCGGGTCGCGGCCCTGGACCAGGGTGCCGATGTTCTCGCCGCTGAGGATCTTCAGCAGCTCGCCCGGCTGGCCCATGTCGAACACGCGCATCGGCAGGTCGCTGTCGCGGGCCAGTGCGAAGGCCGCGGTATCCATCACTTCCAGGCCGCGGCGGATCACTTCGTCGTAGCTCAGGCTGTCGAAACGGACCGCGTCGCTGTGCTTGTTCGGGTCCTTGTCGTACACGCCATCGACCTTGGTGGCCTTCAGCAGCAGGTCGGCACCGATCTCGATCGCACGCAGCGCGGCGCCGGAGTCGGTGGTGAAGAACGGGCTGCCGACGCCGGCGGCGAAAATCACCAGGCGGCCCTTTTCCAGGTGGCGGATGGCGCGGCGGCGGATGTAGTCCTCGCACACGTCGTTGATCTTGATCGCGCTCATCACGCGGGCCTTGGCGCCCAGCTTTTCCAGAGCGTCCTGCATGGCCAGGGCATTGATGACCGTGGCCAGCATGCCCATCTGGTCGCCGGTGACCCGGTCCATGCCGCCAGCGGCCAGGCCGGCGCCGCGGAAGATGTTGCCGCCGCCGATCACCAGCGCCACTTCGGCACCGGCCTGCTGGGCTTCGATGACCTCACGGGCCAGGCGATTGATGATCTTCGGGTCGATGCCGTAGTCCTCATCTCCCATCAGCGCCTCCCCGGACAGTTTCAGAAGGATGCGGCGATAGGCGAGCTTGGACATAGGGACCTCGGGTGCGTGGAAATCGCGGGCGATTCTACGCGCATGCGGCGTTGGGCCAAAGTGTTTTGTGCACTGCGGCGCGAAATCCTGCCGTCCGCCCCGCTCACGCGGGGCGTCCCGTTCAGCCCAGCTCGGCGCCGGCGGTGGCTGAAAGCTCGTCGTGGCCGAGGGCGCCGGGGGAGCGGGCGATCACCCGGTTGCGGCCCAGGTTCTTCGAGCGGTACAGCACATCGTCGGCGGCGCGCAGCAGGTCCTGCACGTCGGCAAAGCGTTCGTAGCCGCCCTGGGTGGCCACGCCGGCGGAGAAGGTGACGAACAGCGGGCCTCCCTCCAGCTCGGCCATCGGCGTGGCGACGATGTTGGCCAGCACACGCCGGATCACGTCCAGCGCCACCGATTCACTGGTGTTGGGCAGCAGCGCGACGAATTCCTCGCCACCGAAGCGGGCCACGGTGTCGCTGTTGCGCAGCTGGCCCTGCAGCTTGCCGGCAAAGGCGCGCAGCACCTCGTCGCCGGTCAGGTGGCCGTGGGCATCATTGATCTTCTTGAAGTCGTCCAGGTCGATGAAGGCCACCGACAGCGGCCAGCCCTGGCGCCCGGCGCGCAGGAACTCCTGTTCCAGCACCGCCTCCAGCTGGCGGCGGTTGAGCACGCCAGTGAGGGCGTCGCGGTGGGCCTGGTCGGCCAGGCGCTTGGCCCGCGCCTCGAATTCGTCGGCGCGGCGGCGTGCCTGATCGGCATCCTGCAGCTCGCGCAGGTTGCGCAGGGTGGCCAGTTCCTGCGCGTGGTCGATCAGCTCACGGACCCGCGAGGGCGAGTTCAGGCCGGCCTCGAACAGGCTGGCGATATCCGGAAGGGCATCGCTGATGCGGGTCAGCACCTGATCGAAACGGGCGCTGTCGAGCTCCAGCCGGTCATGCACCTGGTGCAGAGCGCGTTCGCGGGCGGCATCGGCGTCTTCGTCCAGCCAGATGTCGGCGACAGCGCCGGACAGCTGCACGCATGCCTGGAACGGCGAATCGGCAGCGTCGTCGTCCTCGCTGTGGCTGATGCTCTCCACCAGGTAGCGCGGCAGGCCCCACTGTTCGGCCACCCAGGCGCCGACATCGGCGTGGCTGCAGCCCAGTTCCTCGCGCTCGCGTGCGACCAGATCGGTATTGTCACGGGCTTCGCGCAGCAGTGGCAGGTAGCGCTCCGATTCGGCCTGGGCCAGGCACAGCACGCCCAGGTCCTGCAGCAGCCCGGCCAGCATCAGTTCCTCCAGCCGGCGCAGGCCGCGCGCCTGGCCCAGCTGGCTGGCGGCCAGGGCGCTGAGAATGCTGCGCTTCCACGCGCGCTGGCGCAGGTCGTGGTCGGCACCGCCGCCACCGGTCAGGCCCTGGGTGACGGTGAAGCCGAGGGCGAGGCTGATCGTGGCATTCAGGCCGAGCATGGTCAGCGCCTGGCCGAGGTTCTCGATGCGGCGGCGGCTGGCGTACAGCGGTGAATTGGCGATGCGCAGCATGCGAGCGCTCAGCGCCATGTCGATGGCGATGATGTCGGCGGCGGTGGCGATGTCCGCTTCCGGGTCCTGGGCCAGCTCGATGATGCGCAGGGCAATACCGGGTGGCGAGGGCAGGTTGCGGCAGAGCGCCAGGGCAGCTGTCAGCTCGGGAGGCATGTCGGGTCGTTCAATTCCATTGGGACAAGAATACCTAGGAATGCATCACAGTCCGCGATTTTCGTTCCTGCTATGTGACTGTGGATTCCCTGCGCCGAGTATCGGCTTGATTCGCGCGCAACGCAAAGGTGCCGGTTGTGCGCACCAACGGTGCGCACCCGCCGATGGGGCATGGGTTCATCCCTTGGCCCATACATAAAAAAAGAGCCGCGGTTTCCCGCGGCTCCTTCTGGTCGCTTCACAGCCGGAAGGCTGGAATCAGACCTGCATCGCCTTGGCAACTTCAGCGGCGTAGTCTTCCACCACCTTCTCGATGCCTTCGCCGACGATCAGCAGCTTGAAGCCAGCCACGTCGGCGCCAGCGGCCTTGACCACCTGCTCGACGGTGGTGTCGCCCAGCACGTAGGTCTGGCCGTACAGGGTCACGTCGCTGACGATCTTGTTGATCTTGCCGCTGATGATCTTTTCCAGGATCTCGGCCGGCTTGGCCTTGTCCTTTTCGGACATCTTGGCCAGCTCGATTTCCTTTTCCTTCTCGACGAACTCGGCCGGGACGTCCGCAGCCTTGTTGTGCGGCGGCTTCAGGGCTGCCACGTGCATGGCCAGGCCACGGGCCAGCTCGACGTCGCCGCCGACCAGGTCGACCAGCACGCCAACCTTGCCGTTGGTGTGGACGTAGGCGCCGATGGTGTTGTTGCCATCAACCTTCACCATGCGACGGATCTGGATGTTCTCACCCAGGGTCTGCACGGCGGTGGCGCGGGCTTCTTCAACGGTGCGGCCATCGGCCAGCTTGGCAGCCTTCACGGCTTCGACGTCGTTGGCGCCCGATGCCAGGGCGGCAGCGGCGACGGCATTGACGAAGGACTTGAAGTTGTCATCGTTGGCGACGAAGTCGGTTTCCGAGTTGACTTCGACCAGCACGGCCTTGCCGCCATCCTGGGCCAGGCCCAGACGGCCTTCGGCGGCCACGCGGTCAGCCTTCTTGTCGGCCTTGGCAGCGCCGGACTTGCGCATGGCTTCAGCAGCAGCGTTGATGTCGCCGTTGGCTTCGGTGAGAGCCTTCTTGCATTCCATCATGCCGGCGCCGGTGCGCTCGCGCAGTTCCTTGACCAGGGAAGCAGTGATTTCCACGGGATTACCTCACGAAAGAAAGGGGTTGGGCCGGCATGGTGGCCGGCCCGTGTGACACGGTCCTGTCACGCGCCAAAGGCTGCGCGCAGGGAGGGTGGACGCCGGGCGTCCACCCCGGGGCCTGGATCAGGCCTGGGCGTCGTCGCCCTTCTTGGCAGCCTTCTTGGCCGGAGCGCGGCGGGCCGGCTTCTCTTCGCCTTCAGCAGCGGCTTCGGCGAACTCTTCCTCACGCACCGAAGCAGCGTGCGGAGCAGCAGCCTTGCCTTCCAGCACGGCGTCGGCAGCGGCGCGGGCGTACAGCTGCACAGCGCGGATGGCGTCGTCGTTGCCCGGGATGGCGTAGTCCACCAGCTCCGGGTTGTAGTTGGTGTCGACCACGGCGATGACCGGGATGCCCAGCTTCTTGGCTTCCTTGATCGCGATGTCTTCGTGGCCGATGTCGATCACGAAGATGGCGTCCGGCAGACGGTTCATGTCCTTGATGCCGCCCAGCGAGGCTTCCAGCTTGTCGCGCTCGCGACGCAGGCCCAGCACTTCGTGCTTGACCAGCTTCTCGAAGGTGCCGTCGGTTTCACCGGCTTCCAGTTCCTTCAGGCGGGCAACCGACTGCTTGACGGTACGGAAGTTGGTCAGGGTGCCGCCCAGCCAACGCTGGTTCATGAACGGCATGCCGCAACGCTCGGCTTCTTCCTTGATGGTTTCGCGGGCGCTGCGCTTGGTGCCCAGGAACAGGACGGTGCCGCGCTTCTGGGCAACCGACGAGATGAAGTTCATCGCATCGTTGAACAGCGGGACGGTCTTTTCCAGGTTGATGATGTGGATCTTGCCGCGGGCGCCGAAGATGTACGGAGCCATCTTCGGGTTCCAGTAGCGGGTCTGGTGGCCGAAGTGGACGCCGGCTTCCAGCATCTGACGCATGGTGACCTGGGGCATTGCAATACTCCTGATATGGAACCGGCGATTCCGCCCGCGGGATAGGTATGCGGGACGCGTGGAAGCGCGGATGGTTCCGGGGTTGGGCTTCCCTGTTGCCTCCGTGGCCGAACTCCTTGCGGAGCACCCCGGCACGGATGGGGGCAGCAGGTGTGGATTCACCGGTGACGTCCGGTGTGGACGGTCTCCCGCGCACGCAGGCGGCAGGAATCCGGTCGATTATAGCCCGCTGGGAGCGCTCGCTGCAATTGCCGGGTCCGGCGCGGTCAGATCGACCACGCGGCCGTCCTGCAGCCGGGCCTGGAAATGGCCACCGGCATAGCCGTCGGCATGGACGGGGAGGGCCCAGCGGCGTTCCCGGCCCGCCAGCAGGTAGCCGGCCAATCCCGGCAGCAGCAGGGTGCGGCGTCCATCGCCGGCGACGAACGCAAGATCGTGCAGGCGGGCGTGAACGGAACCTGCGTTGCGCAGTCGCAGAAGAGGCTGCGACGTTCCGGGCTCTATCCCGGCATGCAGGTCCGGCCGCGCCAGGGGCGCCGCATGCCCCCGGAACAAGGGCAGCGAGTAGCGTGGCAGGTCCGGTCCGCTGGGGCTCAGGATCACCCGGTAGGCCTGCTCGACGGCAACGGGCGACGTCTCCCGAGGCAGCAGCCAGATGCGTTGACGGGTGCCGGGCGGGAGGTCGAGCCGGGCGGGGCTGGCCAGGATCTGGTCGCTGGGCCGCAGCTTTTCCGCATCGACCTGCTGTTCCCAGGCCAGGATTCGAACCTCGCCCTGCCAGCGGCCGGGCCCGGGGTTGTACAGCCACAGCTCGCCGTGCCCCCCTTCGGCGGGCAGCTGCAGGGTGGTGGGCACCAGGTCCAGCGCCGCAGCGGGCAGTGCCAGCAGCAGTGCCAGCAGGCTCAGCAGGATGCGCATCAGTAGATGAGGGTCACGGCAGGCGCCGCGTCGTCGCTGTCGGCCGGCGGCGCGAGGTCGCGGATCTGTTGCGGAAGCTCGGGCGCGTCGCTGCGCCGGTGCGGTGCCGTGCATCGGGTGTTGCCGGCATCACTGCTGCAGCCCTCGACCACAGTCAGCCGGATCTGCAGGGAGGTGCTGCCGGGATCGGCCCACGCGGGCGTACTGGCGACCAGCATCGCCCCGATCAGAAGTGCGCGAACCACCTGCCATCCACCGTACTGTAGGACCCGTTGCGCGGTATCGGCCGGATCGGCCGAATCTGTAGGCTCGACTGCCAGTCGACTGGTCCTGCCGCAGGAGTGATGCGCGCATCCACGCACGGCGTGGATCTACCGAAACCCACCCCGGTGGGTGCCGACCATTCCAAACCCACCCCGGTGGGTGCCGACCATTCCAACCCATCCCGGTGGGTGCCGACCATTCCAACCCATCCCGGTGGATGCCGACCGTTGGTCGGAACACAGGTCAGTAAGTGATCGTCACCTGCACCAGATCGTTGTAGGTACCGGCCGGGGGCTGGCCGGTGACCGGCGGCACCCGGCCATGGATGGTCAGCTGCTGCGCGCTGCCACTTCCGGTGCCGCCAACGGTATCGACATTGAGGGTATTGCCCCAGCGCAGGCTGCGCGCGGCGTCGCGGTACAGCTCATAGGGGAGGTAGTAGGTGCCGCTGCCAATGGTGGTGGCCATGCGCCGGGTGGTGGAGGCGGCGGGGTTGTTCTGGCCGTTGTTGAGGCTGATCTGGTAGGCGGTGTTCTTCAGGCAGGTCAGCGTGAGCGTGGCGGTCCGGTCGATGTTGGCGGGAATGCTGCCGGTGACGTTGCCGAAGTCCATGTTGGTGGTGACGTAGCTGCCGCATTGCGGCAGCACGTTGGCAGTGGCAGTGAAGCTGAAGGCCGCACTGGCGCTGTTGGTGCCGGTTGCGCCGCCGTTGCAGGCGGCCGGCACGGTGGCGTTGCCGAGCAGGACTTCGTTCCAGGCCCAGGTGAGCACCACGTTGGCGCCACTGAAGGTGCTGCTGTAAGCACCCGAAGCGAGGATCTGGTTGGCGGGGATCTGCGCGAACAGCTGCACGGACTGCGCACCGCTGCCGCCGGTCAGCAGCGGCACGTTGTAGCTCATGGTCAGTTCCTGCGCCGGCGGCGTGCCGCGTGGCACCAGGCCGGTGACCTGGCCGTAGCTGGCGTTGTTGTAGAGCTGGAAATTCATGGTGTCGCTGGTGGAAGTGGACATCGTGCGGAAGGTGGAGCTGCTGCCGCCGCCACTGCCTGCGCCGACACCCACGCAGACGCGGACGCCGGTGGTGGCCAGCAGGCTCAGTGCGGCGGTGGTACAGGTCACCGTGATGTTCAGCGTCGCCGCCGTAGGGCCGGGAGCGTTGCTGTTGATGTTGCCGAACGGCAGGGTCGGGTTCGCGGTTGCCGTGCAGACCGCTGTCGCCTGGGCCGGTAGTGCCCCGAGCAGGCCGGCGAACAGCAGCATGCCGAGCAGCAGCACTCTCATGGCGCCACCTCCGGGATGCACGGCAGCGGTGCCGGCTTCGGCCGGGCGCCGGACGCCACTACCTTGGGCGGCTCGGGTACCTTCACCCGGCACTGGCCGCGGCTGGTGGTGATGTACAGCACGCTGCCGGCAGCGACGTCTTCCAGATACAGCAGGCCGTCATAGCCCACCGTGGCCTGGCGTCCGCCGGGCAACTGCACTTCGCTGCCCACTTCCAGCGGCTGCCCGTCCATGCTCTGCAGCGTCAGGCTCAGAGAGGGCCGCGAGCGCAACTGGAATGTCACGTGGGTCCCAGCGCGCTGGCGCGGCGTCACCCAGTCCTCGATGCGGTCGGCACGCATGTCCTCGGGCAGGTCCAGGGTGTCGATCGAGACCCGGTTGCGCTGCCAGGACAGCAGCGGGCTGACCAGCAACAGGCCACGATCATCGGTGACGCCGATCAGGCGGTTCTCCAGCCGCACCGGCACGCCACCGACACCATTGGTGCTGATCACCGCGAATGCATCGGAGACCTCGCGGGTGGCGAACGCGTGCCCGCCCATCCAGACCAGGCTGCCACTGGCGCTGCCGTAGGCATAGTTGAGCCCGCCCTGGCGCGAGGCGCCGAAGGAGTAGCGGCCGACGTCATTGAGGATGCCGACTTCGGCCAGGCCGCCACTGCCGTCCTCGCCGTGGCGCACCTGCGCGCGCCAACCGATGCCGCCTGCACTGCCATCGCCGGGCACCGGCTGGGTGACGTCGGCCACCCAGGTCTGGCTGTCGCCATTGCGCTGGCTGGACAGGCTGGCCTGGCGGTTGTTGCCCAGGCTGGCCGTCACCGACAGATAGATGCTGCGGTCATCACTCTGGTCCAGGTTCTGGTTCACCGAGAGGTAGGCTGACCAGCGCTGGCTCCAGGTACGCGACCAGAACAGGCTGGCGTAGCGGTTGTCTTCGCCATCGGGGTAGCGCAGGCGCAGGTAGCTGGCGCTGAGCGTGCCCAGCCGCAGCAGGTCGGCGCCGACCGTGGCCTGTTCGCTGATGCTGGGTGGCAGGTTGCCCTGCAGTGCGCCCAGGTCGCGGTAATCACCATGGCTGCGCACGGTGCGCAGATTGACGTTGAGTCGGCGGTTGTTCCAGCTGTAACCCAGCGCCCACTGGCCACCCTGCAGGCCCTGGTAGTTGCTGTGCGCATAGGCGGCGTTGAACACGCCCGCGCCGCCGAGCAGCCACCCGCCGCCGATGCCGGCCTGGGTCAGGCCACCGCCGCCTTCGGCATGCGCTTCACCGGTGAAGGTATCGCTGATGCCGCCGCGCCAGTTGGCACTGGCCACGGTGCGGTCGTCGTAGGCGAAGGAGCGCTGGCCGAAGTCCTCGCGCAGTTGGCCAACACCGACCGACCAGTCCGACAGGCCCTTGGCCAGCAGCTGCTGGGTGCCATAGAAACTGAAATCCAGTGTCTGCATGCGGCCGAATGCGTCGGTGACCACCACCTGTGCGCTGCCGGTGCCGCTGATCCCCGGCTGTGCGGCCAGCTGGAACGGGCCGACCGGGACCTGGCCGCTGTACTGGCGCAGGCCATCGACGTACAGCTCGACCGTGGACGGCACCACCGCCTGGCCGAGGAAACTGGGCGTGGGGGTCAGCACGCGATAGGGCTGCAGGCCGTAGTTGCGACCGATCTGCAGGCCACCCAGGCGCACCGGACGGGTCCAGTCGACGAAGCCGCTGTAGAAATCGCCGACCTCCAGCGTCATCGCCTGGTCGGGGAAATCCAGGCTCCAGCGCGTATCCAGGCGCACGCTTTCACCGCGCCAGCGACGATCACCGGGCTGCTGGTAGCGACGGCTGATCGCGGTGTTCTCGAAGGTGCCGTTGCCGATGCCGAACAGGCGCAGCTCCGAGCTCAGGCTGAGGTTGCCGAGCGTGTCCACCCGGCTGCCGTAGATGTCGTAGTTGAGCAGCACGCCGGGTGAGGCGCTGCCGGCAGGTGCACGCGTCTGTGGGCGGCTGAGTACGGTGGTCGGCAGGGTCAGCTGGTCCAGCGGCACGTCCAGCGCCAGGGTCTGCATGTGCGCGTCATAGCGCACCACCGCGCCGCTGATCTGGTCCAGGTAGACCGGTGCATCGCCGCTGGCATTGAAGCCGAGCTGGCGCAGGACGTCGGGGCTGGCCTGCAGGCGGCCACGGTTTTCGACGAACGGCAGCAGGCCGCGCGGCGTGCTGTTGAGCGATACGTCCAGATACAGCGTCTGGCTGGCGGTCAGCGGGGTGGGGGGCGGCAGGATCGCATCGGCGGAGATTCCTGATACGTCGGCGGCTCCCGTGGCCGCGGCACCGGACACATCGGCGGCTTCGGTCGCCGCAGGAGCCAGGGCAGCCAGCAGCGCGCCCATCAACGCCTCAGCGAGCCGGTGGTGGCGATAGCGGGGTCTGTTCCGACTCGCCATTGAGCTTGGCCGTGATCTGGTCGTTGTCGCGGTCGATCGCCATGCGCTCGATCGGCCAGCGCATCACCTGGCCGGGCAGCACATAGCCCAGCAGGCCGGGGTGCACGATGCGCGGGCGCTTGGCGCTACCGAGTGCGAGGTCGGCAATCTGTGCATAGCTGTTGCCCGAATTGGCCACCTCGACGCCGTTGCGGCCATCGCCCAGCGTCACCAGGCGCGCCTGCAGCTGCGGGGCGAGCTTGCCGGACGCGGGCTGCACGAATACCGGGATCGAGTAGCGCAGGACGAACTGCATGCCCTCGGCACGGGTGGCCAGGTCCGGCACCTCGTCCACGATCAGGCGGTAGTACTGCTGTGCCGCCGGGGGCTCCCGGGTCGGGCGCATCACCCGCACCAGCTGCTGCTGGCCCGCCGCCAGCTCCTGCATCGGCGGGGAGGCCATCAGTTCATCGGTGGGCAGCAGTTGCTCCTGGCCACCCTGCTGCACCCAGCGGAAGACGCGTACCTGCAGCTTCACCGGTGAGGTGCCGCTGTTGGTCAGCCACAGCTCGCCGGCACGCTGGCGGGCTTCCAGCTGCAGGCTGGTGGGGGCGACCTGCAGGCTGGTGGCGCCTGCCGTAGAGGTCGCCAGCAGGCACAGGGCGAGCAGCGCCACGCCGGTGGCGCGCCACGGGCGGGGTCCGGCCATGCGGGCGTGCTCCATCAATAGGTGATCGTGGCGGTGACCGTATCCAGGTAGTTACCGGTGGCCGGGTTGTTGGTGCTCAGGTTGAGGATCTGGCCGTAGACGATGTAAGGCACGGCCAGGCCGGTGCCGATGCCGGCCTGCGTGTTGGTGCCGGAGGTGGAACCCCAGACCAGGGTGTGCGCGGCATCCTGGTACAGCTGGTAGCCCACGAAGTTGTTGGCGGTCACCGCGGCGTTGGTGTTCTTCATCCGGCGGGTGGTGACGTCATTGGCAGTGCCTGCATTGGCACCCGCATTCAGTGAAATCGTGTACGGGGTCAGGGCCGAGCACTGCGCGGTGACCGTGCCCTGGCCCAGGGTGGGGGTCGCCGTGGTCGAGGCCGCAGTGCCGAAGTCGACGTTGGTTGCCGCAGCGGCGGTGATGGTGCAGGCCTTGGTGACCACCAGGGTGACGTTGAAGGTGGTGGTGTCGGCGGCCTGGGCCAGCGCTGGGCCAGCCATCAGCAGGGCCAACAGGCGCCACGCACGCAGGGAACGAAGCGGGAATCGCATGGACAACCTCCCTGACCCGAAGGTCCGTTGAACAAGGCGAAGGCGGCACGTTCGGCACCGCTTCGGCGACGGTAGCCTCAGCTTGTGCGGGTAAGTGTCTGTAATCCGTGATAAATAGGCGGGCGAAAGAGTGGAGGTCATCACGCTTTCACTTTCCTTGCCGGAACCGTGCATGGCCCGGATCGCCAGTTGGGTGGCGTTCGTTCAGATTGTGGCCGGATCGGCGATAATGGGGGCCATGAGCGTGAATCTGAAAACCCCGCAGGAAATCGAGATGATGCGAATCGCCGGCCGCCTGGCCAGCGAAGTGCTCGACATCGTCACCCCCCACGTCAAGCCCGGTGTCACCACCGAGGAACTGGACCGCATCTGCCACGACCACATCGTGAACGTGCAGGGCGCCGTTCCGGCCAACGTCGGCTACCGCGGCTTCCCGAAGACCGTGTGCACCTCGGTCAACAACGTCATCTGCCATGGCATCCCCAGCGAAGGGAAGGTGCTCAAGGATGGCGACATCATCAATATCGACGTCACCGTCATCAAGGATGGCTGGCACGGCGACACCAGCCGCATGTACTTCGTCGGCACGCCTTCGGTGATGGCCCGCCGCCTGGTGGAAACCACCTACGAAGCCATGTGGCGCGGCATCCGCGCGGTGCGTCCGGGCGCCACCCTGGGTGACATCGGCCATGCCATCCAGAGCTATGCCGAAGGCGAGCGTTTCAGCGTGGTGCGCGAGTACTGCGGCCACGGCATCGGCAAGGTCTACCACGATGAGCCGCAGGTGGTGCATTACGGCCGTCCGGGCCAGGGCCTGGTGCTGCAGCCGGGCATGACCTTCACCATCGAGCCGATGATCAACGAGGGCACCCGTTACAACAAGGTGCTGCCGGATGGCTGGACCGTGGTGACCAAGGACCGCAAGTTGTCGGCACAGTGGGAGCACATGATCGCGGTCACCGAAACCGGCGTTGACGTGCTGACGCTGTCGCCGGGCGAGTCACAGGTCTCCTGACGATGCTGCCGGCGGGTTCGCTGCTGGACACGCCGGCCGCGTCGCTCAACGACCCGGACTGGGCTGCTGCCGCGCGACAGGCGCTGCAGCAGGCCGACGCGCGGCTGTACCGCCGCTTCGACCAGGGCGACAACATCGAGCGCCTGCTGGCGCTGCGCGCGCGTGCCGCCGACCATCTGATCCGCCTGGCCTGGCAGCGTTGCCTGCCGGCCGACAGTGGCCTTTCACTGTTCGCGGTGGGTGGGTACGGACGCGGTGAACTGTTCCCGCGTTCGGACATCGACCTGCTGGTGTTCGGTGATCCTGCCGTGCAGCTTGCCCACGAGGCGGAACTGGCGCGTTTGTTCGCGCTGCTGTGGGATTGCGGGCTTGCAGTGAGCCATGCCGTGCGTTCGGCGGCGCAGTGCCGCGAGGCGGCGGCTGACCAGACCGTGCTGACCGCGCTGATCGAGGCGCGCCCGATCCTGGCCGATGATGCGGCACGCCGCGCGCTGCGCGAGGCCATCGACGACCGCGAGCTGTGGCCGGCACGTGCGTTCTTCCTGGCCAAGCTGGAGGAACTGCGCAACCGCCACCAGCGTTTCGGCGATACCGCCGACAACCTGGAGCCGGACCTGAAGGATGGCCCGGGCGGCCTGCGCGATCTCAATACGCTGGGCTGGATGGCGCTGCGCGCGTTCGGCGTGCGCGACCTGGAGGCGCTGGTCGGGCTCGGCCACCTGGGCGCCGACGAAGCGGCGGCGCTGAAGCGCGAACGTGCGGTGCTGGCGCGGCTGCGCTTCGGCCTGCACCTGGTGGCGCGGCGCCCGGAAGAGCGGCTGCGTTTCGATTACCAGAAGACCCTGGCCGCGCGCCTGGGCTTCGAAGACGATGCCGAGAACCTCGGCGTCGAGAAGATGATGCAGGGGTTCTACCGCGCCGCCCTGGTGGTGCGCCGGATCAGCGACCGCCTGCTGCAGCGCTTCGAGGAACAGTTCGATGGCGAGGCGCAGCCGGAGCCGCTGACCGTGGGTTTCTCCCTGCGCCGTGGTTACCTGGCGGCCAATGATTCGGATTGGCCGCGCGGCGACATCGGCCAGGTGTTCGCGCTGTTCGCCAGCTGGGCCAACAATCCGCAGGTGCGCGGCCTGCATTCGTTGACTGCGCGCGCGCTGGCCGAATCATTGCCGTTGCTGCCCGCCTATGACCAGGCCGACAGCGATGCGCGCGAGAATTTTCTGGCCCTTCTACGTGGCCAACGCCCGGTCGACACACTCTCGCGCATGGCGCGGCTGGGCGTGCTCGGGCAGTGGATTCCTGCCTTCGCCCAGGTCAGCGGGCGCATGCAGTTCGACCTGTTCCATGTCTACACCGTCGACCAGCACACGCTGATGGTCCTGCGCAACATCGGCCAGTTCGCCAGCAGCCGTGCCGACGAGCGCTTTTCGATCGCGCATGAAGTGTGGCCGCGCCTGCGCAAGCCGGAGCTGCTGCTGCTGGCCGGCCTGTTCCATGACATCGCCAAGGGCCGTGGCGGCGACCACTCGGAGCTGGGCGCGGTGGACGCGCGCGCGTTCTGCCAGGCGCATGCGCTGAGCACGTCCGATACCGAACTGGTGGCGTGGCTGGTCGAACAGCACCTGCGCATGTCGGTGACCGCGCAGAAGCAGGACATCGCCGACCCGGTGGTGATCCATCGCTTCGCCACCCTGGTGGGCAGCCGCGACCGCCTCGACTATCTGTACCTGCTGACCTGCGCTGATATCGCCGGCACCAGTCCGAAGCTGTGGAACGCGTGGAAGGACCGCCTGCTGGCCGATCTGTATTTCGCCACCCGGCGCGCGCTGCGCGAAGGGCTCGAGCATCCGGTACCCGCGGCCGAGCGCGTGGCCGAGGCGCGCGACAGCGTGCGCGCACTGGTGCGCGAACAGGGGTACGACGATGCCACCATCGACCGCCAGTTCGCAGTGATGCCCGACGAAGGCTTCATTCGCCTGCGTCCCGAGCAGCTGGCCTGGCAGACCGCCGCGCTGGTACCGGTGAAGCAGGGCCACACACTGGTGAAGGTGCGCCGGATCAGCGTCGACGACCCGGCGCTGGAGGTGTTCGTGCACTCCCCGGACCGTGATGGCCTGTTCGCAGCGATCGCCATGACCCTGGACCGCAAGGGCTATGGCATCCATCGCGCACGCGTGCTGGACGGCCCTGCCGACACCATCTTCGATACCTTCGAGGTGAACCCGGCCGACAGCTTTGCCGATGGCAGTAGCGCCAATCTGGAGGCGGCGCTGCGCGAAGCGCTCAGTGGCGACCTGACCCGCCTGCGGCCGTCGCGCCGGGTGGTGCCACGGCAGCTGCGCCATTTCCGTTTCGCCCCTCGCATCGAGTTCCGCGATGAACCCGGCGCGACCCGTTTTGCCCTGGTCGCTCCTGACCGCCCCGGCCTGCTGGCCGACGTGGCGTTCGTGCTGCGCAACCAGGGCCTGCGCGTGCATGATGCGCGCATTGCCACGTTCGGCGAACGCGCCGAAGACACCTTCGTGATCAGTGACGAACACGACCTCCCCCTGACTGAACCTGCCCGGCAGCAGCTGCATGACGCGATGCTGGCCTGCCTGGACCCTGATCGAAACGCCGGAGACCCCGCCTGATGGCCACCAAGCCTGTTAAGAAGACTGCTGCCACCGCCAAGAGCGCAGCGGCCAAGAAAGCTCCACAACAGCCGAAGGCTGGTCAAACTGCCGCCGTGCCGGCCGCGAAGAAGGCTGCCGCGCCGAAGAAAGCCGCAGCGGTGAAGGCCCCGGCGAAGAAGGTGGCGGCACCCAGGAAGGCCCCGGCCAAGAGTGCCGAAGCCGCACGCGCCGAAACCATCGCCCGCAAGTCGCTGCGCAAGCCGGCCGCGCCGGGCGTGGAAGAACTGAAGTTCGGCATCGAGAGCGCCTTCGAGCGCCGTGCGACGCTGACCCTGCACGAACTGGAAGGCTCGACCAAGCCGCTGGTCAACCGCGTGATCGACGGCCTGGAAAGCGGTGAATTCCGTGTCGCCGAACCGGACGGCCACGGTGGCTGGAAGGTCAACGAGTGGCTGAAGAAGGCGGTGCTGCTGTACTTCCGCGTCAACGACATGGCCGTGGTCGATGCGCGCCCGGCGCCGTTCTGGGACAAGGTCGAATCGCGCTTCGCCGGCTATGACGAAGCGAAGTTCCGCCGTGGCGGCGTGCGCGTGGTGCCGGGCGCGATCGCCCGCCGCGGCGCCTACTTCGGCAAGGACGTGGTGCTGATGCCGAGCTTCACCAACATCGGCGCCTACGTCGGCGAAGGCACCATGGTCGATACCTGGGCCACCGTCGGCTCCTGCGCGCAGATCGGCCAGCACTGCCACCTGTCCGGCGGCGCCGGCATCGGTGGCGTGCTGGAACCGCTGCAGGCCAGCCCGACCATCATCGAGGACCACTGCTTCATCGGTGCGCGCTCGGAAGTGGTGGAAGGCGTGGTGGTCGGCCACCACAGCGTGATCGGCATGGGCGTGTTCCTCAGCCAGAGCACCCGCATCTACAACCGCGCCACCGGCGAGATCAGCTACGGCTACATCCCGCCGTACAGCGTGGTGGTGTCCGGTTCGCTGCCGAGCAAGGACGGTACCCACTCGCTGTACTGCGCGGTGATCGTCAAGCAGGTCGATGCCAAGACCCGCAGCAAGACCAGCGTCAACGACCTGCTGCGCGGCCTGGCCGACTGAAGGTGGCTGCGCCGGAGGACCTGGCGCAGTCCGCGATCTACCGGCATCCGTCCGACACCCTGTTCGGGCGGATGCTGCCGCGCCTGCTGCACGCCCCGCGCTGGACCCGGCTGCGCCGCGCACTGTCGCGGCGCTGGCCGATGCCGGCGCTGGTCAGTGACGTGCGCGACGTGGTCTACGTGAGCTGGTGGGTCGACGTGCGCCACGCGCCGATGCCACCACCAGGCCATCACTATGTGGTCCATGCCGGACGCACGCCTTATACCATCCTCAGCTACCGTCACGGCCACTTCGGGCCCGCGCTGGCTGGGCCGCTGCGTTCCCTGATGCCGTCTCCGAGGCAGAGCAACTGGCGCTGGTACCTGCATCGTGACGACGATCCGGACGGGACACCGGTGGTGCTGTTCGACCGCAACGTAATGGATCAGCTGCCCTTCGTGGCCGGCGCGCGTGCCTTCAGCGATGCCATGCAGCCGCATCTGTCCACTCGCTTCGAGCATGTGGTGCGTGCCGATGGCGGAGGGTACACCCTGATCGAAGGCGGGCAGGGCAGTGCGCCGGCGCTGCACCTGCAGTGGCAGGCCGCTGCTGGCCGGGAGGATGCGGTGGCGTGGGCGGCGGCCTTCGGCGGCCACCAGGCCCTGCTGCGCTTCCTCTCCTGCCAGGACGAGGCCATCGCCCGTACCTGCGACCAGCGCTGGGCCAGCACCCGCATCGCGCTGCCGGTCGAGGTCGACAGCCTGCAGCCCCTGCGCCTGATCGGCGAACTGCAGTGTCCGCGGCTGCAGGCGATGGGCGTGGCGCTGCACGAGGGGCTGGCCTTCCGGCTGCCAAGGGTACCGTTCCGGGTCGTGTCCGAGCGCCTGTTGTGAGATTCTGGCCCTCTGTTTTCCAGCATCACAGATGGCCATGAGCACCACTGTCTACGGTTTGAAGAACTGCGATACCTGCAAGAAGGCGACCAAGTGGCTGGACCGCTTCGGCGTGCCTTACACCTTCGTCGACTACCGCGACAACAAACCCAGCCCGGAAATGCTGCTGGCATGGGCGGCGCAGCTGGGTGGCCTGGCCGCGATGGTGAACAAGTCGTCCACCACCTGGCGGCAGTTGCCGGACAACCGCAAGGCTGCCGATTCCGAGGCCGAATGGAAGCTGTTGCTGCGCGAGTATCCGCAGCTGATCAAGCGCCCGCTGGTGGTCACCGCCGACGGCGCGGTCAGCCAGGGTTTCAGTGACAACGGCTTCAAGGCACGCTTCGGCGTGGGCGACGCATGAGCGCTGTCCTCGACTTGACCTGTGAGCTGATCGCACGGCCTTCGGTGACACCGGACGATGCCGGTTGCCAGGCACTGCTGGCGGCACGCCTGAAGCAGGCCGGATTCCATTGCGATCACTTGCGCCTGGGTGACGTCGACAATCTGTGGGCGACCCACGGCCAGGGCGCACCGGTGCTGGTGCTGCTGGGCCATACCGACGTGGTGCCGACGGGCCCGCGCGAGGCCTGGGCCAGCGACCCGTTCACGCCGCAGATCCGTGACGGCGTGCTGTACGGCCGTGGCGCCGCCGACATGAAGGGCAGCGTGGCGGCGTTCGTGGTCGCCGCCGAGCAGTTCGTCGCCGCACATCCCGATCACCCCGGCACGCTGGCGGTACTGCTGACCAGCGACGAGGAAGGCGATGCCATCGATGGTGTGCGTCATGTTGCACGGCTGTTCGCCGAGCGCGGCCAACGCATCGACTGGTGCATTACCGGTGAACCGTCGTCGACCGCGATCCTGGGTGACCTGCTGCGCGTGGGGCGTCGTGGCAGCCTGTCGGCCAAGCTGCGCGTGCAGGGCGTACAGGGCCACGTGGCGTACCCGGATAAGGCGCGCAACCCGATTCACCAGGCTGCTCCGGCCCTGGCCGAACTGAGCGCGCGGCGCTGGGATGACGGCTACGAGAGTTTCCCGCCGACCAGCCTGCAGGTCTCCAACATCCATGCCGGCACCGGTGCCAACAACGTGATTCCCGGCGAGCTGGAGGTGGATTTCAACATCCGCTACAACCCGCACTGGGATGCCCCGAAGCTGGAGGCGGAGATCACCGCATTGCTGGGCCGCCATGGCCTGCAGTACACGCTGAAGTGGCACCGCAGCGGCGAGCCGTTCTACACCCCGGAAGGCACGCTGCGCGCCACCGCGCGTGCGGTGCTGGCCGAGCACATCGGCCGTGCGCCGGAAGAAAGCACCGGCGGCGGCACGTCAGATGCACGCTTCATCGCGCCACTGGGTGCGCAGTGCATCGAAGTGGGGCCGGTCAACGCCAGCATCCACCAGGTGGATGAGAACGTACGCGTGGACGATCTGGAAGCGTTGCCGGGGCTGTACCAGCGCCTGGTGGAACGGCTGCTGGTGGGAACCCCATGACGGAATGAATCCCGCGAGGGTGGGTGCCGACCGTTGGTCGGCACGCCTCCCGCCGGGGCCGCTTCTCTACTCGGAAAAGATGAAGAACGGCGGCTCGACCGCTTTCTTCCAGTAACTTGGCGCGGCCATGTAGAAGTGTTGCGCCTCGGCTCTGGCGAACCAGCGCGCCGCCGCGTCGGTGTCTTTCTCCACACCCGGCGCACTGCGGCCCAGCAGCAGACCGGCGAAGTACTGGCCGAACACATTGCCCTTCTCACCGGCGCGCTGGTACAGCTGCAGCGCACGCGCCGGATCGCGCGGCAGTCCCATGCCTTTCTCCAGCAGCGCGCCCAGGTCGACCTGCGCTTCGGCGTCGCCGTGCTCGGCACGACGCTGGATCTGCGCCACCAGCGGATGCACGGTGTCACCCTGTGCGGCCACCGCATCCGGCAGTCGCGACGACGAACTCGGGTAGCGCTCGTAGATCATTCCGCGCAGGTCCCAGCGCAGCGCCTGCTGCGCGTCGCCTCGCTGGCGGTAGGCCTTGGCGAGCCCGTAGAACGCATAGGGATTGCCGTGGTTGGCAGCCGCCAGATAGGCGCGTTCGCCACGTCGCCAGGACGCGCGCAGGACAGGTGCAGGGTTGATGTGGGGGCTGTCGGCATGCTGCAGCCTGCCGGAGATCCAGATCCGGCCCAGTGCTTCTTCCGCTTTGGTGTTGTGGAAGGTCCAGGGCGTGACCGCGGCAGCACGCTCGTAGTAGGCGACGGCGCGCGGATCGTTGAAACGTTCGAAGGTCTGCGCAGTGTCCCAGGCTCCGTCGAAGCTGCCGTCGGTGCCGCGTTGCTCCAGTGCCTGCTGCTGCGCCAGCGGCAGCGTGGAGGGCGGAGGCAGGGTCTGGCAGGCGGCCAGGCCCAGGCAGAGCAGGGCGGCCAGCGCCGCGTTGCGTCCAGTGCGGTGTTGCATTTCCATTACACGTTTCACGGCGGGCCATTATGCGCGCCGGGGAGTGGTTGCCAACGCAACGGTTGCGCCGTGCCGGAAACCGGGGTAGGGTCGATGCCATGTCGATCCGCCTGGCCACCGCCGTCAATAACAACAACCGCAATAATCTGCGCGCGAATAATCGTGCGCGGCCGATGCGGGACTGCGCCCTGGGTAGATAGACAGCAACACACGCCCGGACACCAGAAAACCCGCATCAGCCGATGCGGGTTTTTTTGTGCCCGGGCGCAGCCCCACCCGGGCCTGGATGGCCGGTCGAACACCCTCCCACCCGTGAAATCCCCCAACAGGAGCTCTCCCATGTGTTCGATCTTCGGAATCTTCGGCCTGCAGGCCGGTGACGATCTTCCCGCCCTGCGCCGCCATGCGCTGGAACTGTCGCAGCGCCAGCGCCACCGTGGCCCGGACTGGAGCGGCGTGTACCTCGACGAAGGTGCGCTGCTGGTCCATGAGCGGCTGGCCATCGTCGACCCGGCCGGTGGTTCGCAGCCGCTGCTGTCGGCCGATGGCCAGCTGGCGCTCGCGGTGAACGGCGAGATCTACAACCACCAGGCATTGAAGGCGGCGCTGACCACCGCCTACGACTTCCAGACCGGCTCGGACTGCGAGGTGATCAACGCGCTGTATCGCCAGGGCAGTTCGCCGGCGCAGTGGCTGGAACAGCTCAACGGCATCTTCGCCTTCGCGCTGTGGGACCGCGACAGCGGGCGCGTGCTGGTGGCGCGTGACCCGGTGGGCGTGGTGCCGCTGTACTGGGGCCACGATGCCCAGGGGCGCCTGCGGGTGGCCTCGGAAATGAAGGCGCTGGTCGATACCTGTGCCGACGTCGCACAGTTCCCGCCGGGTCACTACTTCGACAGTGCCAGCGGTGAGCTGGTGCGCTATTACCAGCAGCCGTGGCGCGACTACGCCGACGTGCAGGGCCGCCAGGCCGACCTGGCCGAACTGCGCCAGGCCTTCGAGCATGCGGTGGAGCGCCAGCTGATGAGCGACGTGCCGTATGGGGTGCTGCTGTCCGGTGGCCTGGACTCGTCGCTGGTGGCGGCCGTTGCCGCACGCTATGCGCGTCGCCGCATCGAGGATGGCGGGCAGACCGAAGCCTGGTGGCCGCGCCTGCATTCGTTCGCGATCGGCTTGAAGGGCTCGCCCGATCTGGCGGCCGCGGCGATCGCTGCCGAGGCACTTGGTACCGTGCATCACGGCTTCGAATACACCTTCGAGGAAGGCCTCGACGCGCTGCCGGAAGTGATCCGCCACATCGAAACCTACGACGTCACCACCATCCGCGCCTCGACGCCGATGTTCCTGCTGGCACGGCGGATCAAGGCGATGGGCGTGAAAATGGTGCTGTCCGGCGAGGGCAGCGATGAGATTTTTGGTGGCTACCTGTACTTCCACAAGGCGCCGGATGCACGTGAATTCCACGACGAGCTGGTGCGCAAGCTGGACGCGCTGCACAACTACGACTGCCTGCGCGCCAACAAGTCGATGATGGCCTGGGGCGTGGAGCCGCGCGTGCCGTTCCTTGATCGTGAGTTCCTTGATGTGGCGATGCGCTTCGATGCCGCGCACAAGATGGTCGGCGCCGGCTTTGGCGGGCGTCGCATCGAAAAGGCGGTGCTGCGCGAGGCGTTCGACGGCTACCTGCCGGACAGCATCCTGTGGCGGCAGAAGGAACAGTTCAGCGATGGCGTCGGCTACGGCTGGATCGACGGGCTGAAGGCGCATGCCGAAGCACAGGTGAGCGACCGTGTACTGGCGGCGGCCGACAAGCGCTTCCCGCACAACCCGCCACAGACCAAGGAGGCGTACTACTACCGCCACCTGTTCGAGCAGTTCTTCCCCAGCCGTGCGGCGGCCGAGACCGTGCCGGGCGGCAAGTCGATCGCCTGTTCGTCGCCGGCCGCCATTGCCTGGGACGCCAGCTTCGCCGCGGCAGCAGATCCGTCGGGCCGCGCGATCGCAGGCGTGCACGAACAGGCACTGGCCTAAGCCCTCAAAAAAGGGGACGGAGGGGATTAAGTCGTTTGTGCCACTAACGACTTAATCCCCTCCGTCCCCTTTTTGTATGATCGCCCCCTGCGCATTGGGGAATGTTCATGGACGTACAGGCAGGTGGCGACGTGCCGCCCACGAAATGGGGATGGCGTTATCTGGCCTGGGCCGGGGTGCCGTTGCTGGCTGGCGTACTGCTGGCGCGGTATGCCGGGCCGGCGGCGCCCGAGGCGGTTGCCCGCGCCACCGCCGCCGAAGGCAGCTGGGCGCAGCACCTTGCCTCACCGCTGGGCTTGTTCCTGCTGCAGCTGCTGGTGCTGCTGCTGGTGGCCAAGGGCGCGGGTGCGCTGCTCAAGCGCTTTGGACAACCGGCGGTGATCGGCGAGATGGCCGCTGGCCTGATGATGGGGCCGCTGGTGCTCGGCAGCCTGCTGCCGCAGCTGCATGGTGCGTTGTTCCCGGCCAGCTCGCTGGGTCCGCTGGGCATGCTCAGCCAGCTGGGCGTGCTGATGTTCCTGCTGGTAGCCGGTGCCGAGCTGGACCTGGCGGCGCTGCGTGGCCGCCGGCGCTTCGCCTTCACGGTCAGCCATGCCGGTATTGCAGTGCCGTTCGTGCTCGGCGTGGCGCTGGCGATCTGGCTGTATCCGCAGCACGGTCCGCAGGGTGTGGGCTTTACTGCATTCGCATTGTTCGTCGGCATCTCCATGAGCATCACCGCGTTCCCCGTGTTGCTGCGCATCCTTGCCGATCGTGGGATCACACAGACGCCATTGGGCCAGACCGCGATCGCCTGCGCGGCATTGGGCGATGCCACCGCCTGGTGCCTGCTGGCCTTGATCGTCGCCGCCGCCCAGGCCAGCGGCTGGTTGCCGGCCAGCCTCAACCTGCTGTGCGTGGTCGCGTTCGTAGCGCTGATGCTGGGGCTGGTGAAGCCATGGTTTGCCCGCCAGCAGATCGCGCCGGGCCGTGAGGGACGTTGGTTGCTGGGTATCCTGCTGCTGTCACTGGCGAGTGCGCTGGTCACCGAGATGCTGGGCATCCACGCGTTGTTCGGTGCATTCGCTGCGGGCGTCGCGGTATCGTCCAACGCGCAGCTGCGCGACCTGTTGATGGCCCGCGTCGAACCGTTCGCGGTGACCCTGCTGCTGCCACTGTTCTTCGCCATGACCGGCCTGCGCATGCGCGCCGATGCGCTGCAGGCCAGCGATATCGTGTTGTGCGTGGTGGTGATCGCGGTGGCCACGGCCGGCAAGCTGCTGGGCACCTTCAGTGCCGCGCGCAGTGCCGGCATGCCCACGCGCGAGGCATGGCGGCTGGGCGCATTGATGAACACCCGTGGCCTGATGGAGCTGATCGTGCTCAACCTGGGTTACGAGCTGGGCCTGCTCGGCGACCGGCTGTTCGCGGTGCTGGTGATCATGGCGCTGGTGACCACGGCGATGACCGGGCCGCTACTGAACCTGATCGAGCGGCGCCGGGGCTGAGCGCTGGACGGTCGTGCCGGCCAGCGGCCGGCACTACCGCTACCGCGCCGGTACCAGCGTCATCGTGTGCTGCGCCTTGCCGGGCAGGAACGGTGTCGGCCGCCCATGCACCCAGTCTTCGTGGCCGGCGCCCCAGTACGGCGAAAGCGGGTGCCCGCTCTGGCCGCCGGGCATGTGCACGATGCCGTCGGCCTCGTGGCCGGGCGAGACCACCATGCGTTCGGAGGCGCCGAAGTTCGGCGTCTGCACACGCGGCATGTCACGGTCACCGGGCAGGGGATCGGCGGGCATGCACAGCCAGCGCTTGGCGATATCCGGCAATGCACGCGCGATGGGATGGCAGAGCGCCGCGGTGTTGCGCTCTCCCCAGGTGCGCTGGGCCAGTGGGCCCTGCTTGGCCAGCTCGCTCTCGGTGCGGCGTGCGGCATCAAGCAGCAGCGCGTCCCAGCTGTCGTAGGCCGGTGGCAGCAGGTTGGCGGGGCGCTGCTGCAGCATCGGCCAGGCCACGCCTTCCAGTTGTGCCAGGCGCGGGTCCAGATAGTCATCGCCCAGCTGCGCGTTGGCCGGTGCCAGCAGTGCTTCGGACAGGGTATCCATCACCTGCGTGCGGAACGCGCGCACCACCCGGTAGCTGACCGAGCTGGCCGAGGCCCGGCCGCCCCATTGATGGCTGACCGCCTTCAAGCGCTTCAGTGCAGGGTCGTCACTGCGTTCGATGACGTCATGCAGCAACGCCCACCAGCGCTGCAGGAACACGGCGCGGTCGTCGAGCTGGATCGCCAGCAGGTCGTGTTCGTCGAAGCGGTCCTGGATGGCGAGCAGGTCGCGAATCTGCTGCGCACGCGCGCCGAGGTCATAGCCACCGTTGCCGACGCTGGCCAGCGCCTCGCCGTCGAGGACGCGTCCGTTGGCGGTCCACAGGCGATGGTTGGGAGGATCGATCAATGCAGGCGAGGCATCGCTGCGGATCGGCCACGGTGCGCAGTCCTGGTTGCTGGCGGCCGTGAAGCCGGCCGGCGCACAGCCGGGGCCTCGGTCGGGGCGGGCGCCGATCAGGCGCCAGGCGATGCGTCCGCTGCGGTCGCCGACCACCAGGTTCTGCGCGGGAATGCCGGCACGGTCGGCGAAGTGCAGTGCACCGTCCAGGTCACCGGCGCGGGCCAGATCAGCGAAATCCAGGCGTACGGCGCCGGGCAGGTGTGCGACCCAGCGCAGGGCATCGCCACTGCCATCGGCATGGGTGTGCAGGATCGGCCCCCAGGCGGTTTCGCGTACCGGGAACAGCACGTCGGCCTGGCCGGCCACTGCGATGCGCTCTTCATGCACCGTGACCGCGGCGTTGGCCGGTTCCGTGCGGTAGTCCGCCGTGTCGATGTAGCTGTTGGTGAAGCCCCAGGCGACGTGGCCGTTGCTGCCGACGATCACCGCCGGCAGGCCAGGGAGCGAGAAGCCAGTGACGTCGACCTGGCCGCCGGCAGCCTGCGGGTCGGGGTAACGCAGGCGCACCCGGAACCACAGGCCAGGCGCGCGCAGGCCCAGGTGCATGTCGTCGGCGACGATGGCGCGGCCGTCGGCGGTGAGTGCGCCGGCCACCGCGAAGTTGTTGCTGCCGATGACGTCCGCCTCCTCCTGCTCGGTGCCCGGCTTTCCTTTCAATGTGCGCAGATCGAGCTGGCTGGCATCGGGCAGAATCGCATTGCCGGTGGCTTCGCCAAACAGCGGTGCATCCCATTCGGTGCCGTCGTGGGCAATCAGCGCGTACAGCGCCGGCGGCACCACCGCACGGATGCGGCTGAGGGCAAGCTCGGTCTGGTTGTTCGGGTCTTGCAGGTCGGCGTACATGGCCAGCCCGGCCAGCACGCTGTCGCTGGCCTGCCACGGTTGCGGTGACTGCCGCAGCAGCAGGTAGGCCCATGGCCGCACGGAGAGATCGGTAAGGCCTTCGTTTACGCCATCCACATAGGCGCGCACGACCGCGCCGTTGTCGCCCAGCGCGGTATCCAGATGCGCCTCGGTGCGGGCGCGCAGGCGGTGCACGCGCATGCGCTTGTCAGCTTCAATGGCCTTCGGCCCGAACAATGCCGACAGCTCGCCGGCGGCACTGCGGCGCATCAGGTCCATCTCGAAATAGCGTTCCTGCGCATGCACATGGCCGAGTGCGCGCATCGCGTCGGCCTGACTGCCGGCAGTGATGGTGACCACCCCCAGCGCATCGCGCTCGATGGTGACCGGCTTGGCCAGGCCCGGCAGCGCATGCTCGCCGTCCAGGTCGGCCAGGCTTCCGCGCAGCAGCAGCCACAGGGCCAGTGCGGTGACCAGCACGATGGCGACCAACACACCCAGCACCCAACGCCATGTACGTCGCATCGCACGTCCTTTCCGAACTCGTGGGCCGATTGTAGCCGCAGGCGCAACTGCGACTGATTCCGATTAGATCACCGTATTTTGAAATGCGGCACCCTATGTCACATCGATTCACAGGAGCCCCCCCATGAAAGGCAACCCGGACGTCATCGCCTGCCTGAAGGAACTGCTGCGCGGCGAACTCGCTGCCCGCGACCAGTACTTCATCCATTCCCGCCGCTATGAGGACCAGGGCCTGTTCGCGCTGTACGAACGCTTGAACCACGAGATGGAAGAGGAAACCCAGCACGCCGACGCGCTGCTGCGCCGGATCCTGTTCCTCGGCGGCGACCCGGACATGCGCCCGCATGCCACCGAGCCGGGCAAGACCGTGGAAGAGATGCTGCAGAAGGATCTCGACACTGAATACGCGGTTCGGAACAATCTCGCCGCCGGCATGAAGCTGTGCGAAGAGAAGGGTGACTACGTGAGCCGCGACATGCTGCTGGCGCAGCTGAAGGACACCGAGGAAGACCACGCCTGGTGGCTGGAGCAGCAGCTGGGCCTGATCAAGCGCATCGGCCTGGAGCTGTACCAGCTGAGCAAGATCGACGGCAACGGCGCCCCGGCGCACTGAGCCGGCGCCCCGCTTTGGGTAGAGCCGACCGCTGGTCGGCTGCTCTTCAAAAGACAGCCGACCAGCGGTCGGCTCTACCAGAAGAAGCACAGCGTTCTGTCGCCCGCCAGCACCGGAGCATCGCCAGCCAGCTTTCGCCAGCCAGCCGCTCCACCGCCCGCCAGCCGACAACGAAAAAGCCGGGGAATGCCCCGGCTTTTTCGTGTCTGGTCTCCGGCAAGGCGTGTCAACCAAGGTTGACATCCACCAGGAGCAAGGCCCCAGCCTTTATTCCACCGACAGCCCTTCCACCTTCTGCCAGCCGCGCGGCAGCAGGTGGCCGCGGGTGGCGCGGGCGCCGAGGTAGGCGTCAAGCTCGTTGAACTTCAGGCCCATCGTGCGCTGCCCACTGCGCACCTGCAGGGTCTGCCCCGGGCTGATGGCCACGATGGCGACCACGCGCTCGGTGGCGAGCTTGGCCTTCGGGATCTCGATGATCTTGTTGCCCTTGCCCTTGTCCAGTTCCGGCAGGTCGTTGGCGGCGATCGCCAGCAGGTTGCCGGAGCTGGTCACCGCCACGATGCGATCGGTGGCGACGTTGGCGACCACCGACGGGGTCAGCACCGACGAACCGGCTGACAGGTTCAGCATCGCCTTGCCGGCCTTGTTGCGGCCGATCAGGTTCTCGAAGCGGGTGACGAAGCCGTAGCCGTGGGTGGAGGCCAGCACGAAGCGGGTGTCCGGCTCGGCGCTGGCCAGGGTCACGAAGCTGGTGCCCGCGGCCGGCGAGAAGCGGCCGGTCAGCGGTTCACCGTTGCCACGCGCGGAGGGCAGGGTGTGCACCGGCGTCGAGTAGGCGCGGCCCTCGCTGTCGAGGAACGCGACCTGCTGCGTACTGCGCGCACGCACCGCGCCCTGCAGGGCGTCACCATCACGGTAGGACAGGGCGGACGCATCGACGTCGTGGCCCTTGGCGGCGCGGATCCAGCCCTTCTCCGACAGCACGACGGTCATCGGCTCGCTCGGCACCAGCTCGGTCTCGTCGATGGCCTGCGCGGCCTGGCGCTGCACCAGCGGCGAACGGCGCGCGTCGCCGAATTTCTTGGCATCGGCGGTCAGTTCGTCGCGGATCAGCTTCTTCAGCTTGGCCTTGCTGTCGAGGATGCCGAGGATCTTCTCGCGCTCCTTGGCCAGCTCGTCCTGCTCGCCACGGATCTTCATCTCCTCCAGGCGGGCCAGCTGCTTCAGCTTGGTTTCCAGGATGTACTCGGCCTGGTCGTCGGACAGGCCGAAGCGCGCGATCAGCGCCGCCTTCGGTTCGTCCTCGGTACGGATGATGTGGATCACCTCGTCCAGGTTGAGGAACGCGACCAGCAGGCCTTCCAACAGGTGCAGGCGGCGCTCGACCTTCTGCAGGCGGTGCTGCAGGCGGCGGGTGACGGTGTTGCTGCGGAAGGTCAGCCATTCGCTGAGCAGCATCTTCAGGTTCTTCACCTGCGGACGGCCGTCCAGCCCGATCACGTTGAGGTTGACGCGGTAGCTGCGTTCCATGTCCGTGGTCGCGAACAGGTGGCCCATCAGCTGCTCGGCGTCGACGCGGTTGGAACGCGGTACCAGCACCACGCGCACCGGGTTGGCGTGGTCGGACTCATCGCGGATGTCTTCCAGCCATGGCAGCTTCTTGGCGCGCATCTGCGCGGCGATCTGCTCGATCACCTTCGACGGCGACACCTGGAACGGCAGCGCGGTGACCACGATGTTGTGTGCTTCCTTGGTGAAGGTCGCACGTGCGCGCACGCTGCCGTTGCCGGTTTCGTAGATGTTCCGCAGATCGTTGGCCGCGGTGATGATCTCGGCGCTGGACGGATAGTCCGGGCCCTGCACGTGCTCGCACAGGTCGCGCACGCTGGCATCGGGGTTGTCCAGCAGGTGCAGCAATGCGCTGACGATCTCGTTGAGATTGTGCGGCGGCACGTCGGTGGCCATGCCCACGGCGATGCCGGTGGTGCCGTTCAGCAGCAGGTGCGGCAGCCGTGCCGGCATCCAGGTCGGCTCCTGCAGGGTGCCGTCGAAGTTCGGTGCCCAGTCGGTGGTGCCCTGGCCCAGTTCGCCCAGCAGCACTTCGGCGATCGGAGTCAGCTTGGATTCGGTGTAACGCATCGCCGCGAACGACTTCGGGTCGTCGCTGGAGCCGAAGTTGCCCTGGCCCTCGATCAGCGGGTAGCGGTACGAGAACGGCTGTGCCATCAGTACCAGCGCCTCGTAGCACGCGCTGTCGCCATGCGGGTGGTACTTACCGATGACGTCACCGACGGTGCGCGCGGACTTCTTCGGCTTGGACGCGGCATTCAGGCCCAGCTCGCTCATCGAATAGATGATGCGGCGCTGCACCGGCTTCAGGCCGTCGCCGATGAACGGCAGGGCGCGGTCCAGGACCACGTACATCGAGTAGTCGAGGTAGGCGCGTTCGGCGTACTCGCGCAGCGGCAGTTGTTCGAATCCGTGGAACACGGGGCGGGCAAGTTCGGTCATGCGGCGTTGTTACCTGTTGTCGGGAGGCGGCGACGGCGGTCGCCGCTCGCAATCCTGTGATTATCCGGATGCGGCGGGGGATGCCAAGCCGCGCGCAGGGTCCAACCCGGTTTCCAGGCCGTGTCCGGCCCGTGCCAGGTAGCGCCCCGGTGGCAGCCCGAAGTGGCGGCGGAACACGGTGACGAAGGCGCTGGCGCTGCTGAAGCCCAGCGCGTGGGCGATATCGGCCACGCTGCGGCCGTCGGTCAGCTGGCGCAGGGCTTCGGACAGCCGGGCCTGCTGCCGCCACTGGGCGAAGCTGAGCGTGGTCTCGTCGCGGAAGTGGCGGGTCAGGCTGCGCGGCGACAGTCCGGCCCAGTGCGCCCATTCGGCCAGGCTGCGCTCGTCGGACGGGTCGGCCAGCAGCTGCGAGGCGATCTTCAGCAGGCGCCGGTCATGCGGCATCGGCAGGTGCATGCGCTGGCGCGGCGCGGTACGGATCTCGTCCAGCAGCACCTCGATGATGTGCTGGCGTTCGGGCGTGGTGTCGTAGCCCAGCGGCCATTCGCAGATGCGGTCGGCCAGCGCCTGCGCCAGCTTGGACAGGCCCAGTACGCAGGGATCGGCGGGCAGGGTGGCGCAGGCCGGTGCGGCCAGCGCCATGCCCCAGCCACGCAGCGGGCCGTCGAGGGTGACCGTGTGCGGCTCCAGCGGTGGCATCCAGCCGGCCGAGCCTGGCGCCAGTGACCACGTTCCGTGCGAGGTGCGGGTGGTCAACAGGCCGCGTTCGACGCAGATCAGCTGCGCGCGCTGATGGTGGTGCCAGTCCACTTCACGGACCAGGCCCAAGGGGCTGTCGAAGCGGAAGGCGACAACCGGTGGCCCGTCATTGCGCTCGAACCAGTCCAGTGCGTCATCACGCAGCAGGCGCTTGGGAGGGGGGATTTCTGCCTTGTTCATCATATCCGCTGGCTGAAATGTGTCATCCATTGGCTGAATTGTACTACCGGGCCACCTGACCAGATCATTAAGGTAGGCGCCTTCGTTGATCCAGCCCGCTGCTGCAACACAGCATTCGATGCCAGATCGAATATTTCCATTGAGAAATATTTTTTTTGAAGAGAATGCTCCCCCATGATCTGTCCTGCAACCACTCCCCCCAGCTTCGGCCTGCTGCTGCGCCAGGTGCGCGACGGCCTGGTCCGTCAACTCGACGCATCCATGGCTGAAGAAGACCTGGGTATCGGCTTCACCCATTACATCGGGTTGAAGGTGCTTTCCAACATGGCTCCGTGCACGGCCAACGAGCTGGCCCAGGCCATCGACCAGGTGCCCAGTGCGGTGACCCGCCTGCTGGACAAGCTGGAGTCGCTGGGCTGCGTCCGCCGCGAACCGCATGCCCAGGACCGGCGTGCGCTGCAGATCGTGCTGACCGATGAAGGCCGCGCACTGTGGGCGCGGCTGAAGCTGCGTGGCGACGCGGTGATGGATTACGCCCTGCGTGATCTTTCCGCCGACGAGCGCACGCAGCTGCTGTCCCTCCTCACCCGAATCCGCGATTCCCTGACGACCCCATGAACCCGATCCCGCAACCCACTCTCCGCCGGTCCGGGCGCGCGCTGCTGGTATCAGCGCTGGCCCTGGCCCTGGCCGCCTGCGCCAGCAGTCGTGGCCTCAACCCGCAGGGCCACGTGCTCGACGTGGACAGCCTGCACAGCGAACGCACCCTGGCCGACACCGACCTGAGCGCCACCGGCTTCCCGGCGCAGGACTGGTGGAAGGCACTGGGCGATGCGCAGCTGGACGCGCTGGTCGCCGAGGGCCTGGCTGGCCACCCGAGCCTGGACGCTGCCGATGCGCGCCTGCGCCAGGCGCAGTCGCAGGTCGGTACCGCGCGTGCCGATCGCCTGCCCAGCCTGTCGGTGTCCGGTGGTTACACCGGTCTGCGCCTGCCCGAGTCGATGGCCGGCAGCGAGATGGGTGGCCATTACGCTGGCAGCAGCCAGGTCGCGTTTGATTTCAGCTATGGCGTGGACCTGTGGGGTGGCAAGCGCGCTGCCTGGGAAGCGGCCGTGGACGGCGCCCATGCCGCCACTGTCGAAGCCCAGGCTGCACGCCTGAACCTGTCCACCGGCATCACCCAGGCCTATGCCGACCTGGCGTATGCATGGCAGCTCAATGACGTGGCCGAAGAAGAGCTGGGCCGCTCGCAGAAGTCGCTGGAACTGACCCGCCAACGCCGCAGCGCCGGCATCGACAGTGATCTGCAGGTGCGCCAGGCCGAGGCCCGCGTGCCCGCCGCGCAGCAGCAGGTGCAGGCCGCGCAGCAGCGCATCGATGCGGCCCGCACCGCGCTGGCCGCGCTGGTCGGCAAGGGTCCGGACCGTGGCCTGTCGATCCAGCGCCCGCAGGCGTTGAATCCGATGGCGCTGCAGCTGCCGGGCGTGCTGCCCAGCGAACTGTTGGGTCGTCGCCCGGACATCGTTGCCGCGCGCTGGCGCGTGGAAGCGGCCGACAAGCAGATCAAGGTCGCCAGGACCAAGTTCTACCCGAGCTTCAACCTGACCGCACTGGCTGGTGTCGTCGCACCGAACGTGGGCGATCTGCTGAAAAGCAGTTCGACCTTCGCCTACATCGGACCGGCGCTGAGCCTGCCGATCTTCGAAGGCGGCAAGCTGCGCGCCAACCTGGCCAACACCGATGCGCAGTACGACCTGGCGGTGGCCAACTACAACCAGACCGTGCTCGATGCACTGCGCGACGTGGCCGACCAGGTCAACGCGGTGCGTTCGCTGGCACAGCAGGCGCATTCGCAGCAGCAGGCGGTGGCTACCGCACGTTCGGCCTTCGACCTGGCCCAGCAGCGCTACCGCGCCGGCATCGGCAGCTACCTGGACGTGCTGACCGCGCAGTCCACCCTGCTGCAGTCACAGCAGCAGCTGGCCGGCCTGCAGTCGCAGCAGGTGCAGACCTCGGTGCGCCTGAGCAAGGCGCTGGGCGGTGGTTTCCAGCCATCTGACGCCGACCGCGCACCGATCGCCTCCCATTCCGATTCCTCGCATTCCTGAAGACTTCCGCCATGAGCCAGACCCAAGACACTGCGGCCCCGGCCGCCCCCAACCGCCGCGGCAACCTGCTGCGCGGCCTGTTCGTGATCGTCGTGCTGCTGCTTGCCGCACTGGCGCTGTGGTACTTCATGTTCGGCCGTTGGTTCGAAGAGACCGACGACGCCTACGTGCAGGGCAACCAGGTGCAGATCACCCCGCTGGTGGCCGGTACCGTGGTCGCCATCAACGCCGATGACGGCATGCGCGTGGAGCGCGGCCAGCTGCTGGTGCAGCTGGACCCGTCCGACACGTCGGTGGCGCTGCAGCAGGCCGAAGCCAACCTGGCCAAGACCGTGCGCCAGACCCGTGGCCTGTACCGCAGCGTGGAAGGCGCACAGGCGGATTTGAACGCCCGCCAGGTGACCCTGAAGCGCGTGCGCGACGATTTCGCCCGCCGCAAGGATCTGGCCGCCACCGGCGCCATTTCCAATGAAGAACTGGCCCATGCCCGTGACGAGCTGGCCGCTGCCGAAGCCGCCGTGGCCGGTTCGCGCGAGACCGTCGAGCGCAACCGCGCGCTGGTCGACGACACCGTGATCGCCACCCAGCCGGACGTGCAGGCGGCCGCCGCGCAGCTGCGCCAGGCCTTCCTCAACAATGCCCGCGCCGGCATCGTCGCGCCGGTCACCGGTTACGTCGCCCGTCGTTCGGTGCAGGTTGGCCAGCGCGTGCAGCCGGGCAATGCCCTGATGGCGGTGGTGCCGACCGAGCAGATGTGGGTCGAGGCCAACTTCAAGGAAACCCAGCTGCGCCACATGCGCCTGGGCCAGGAAGTTGAGCTGAAGTCGGACCTGTACGCCGGTGACGTGAAGTACAAGGGCCGCGTCCAGAGCCTGGGCCTGGGCACCGGCTCGGCGTTCTCGCTGCTGCCGGCGCAGAATGCCAGCGGCAACTGGATCAAGATCGTTCAGCGCGTGCCGGTACGCATCGCCATCGATGCCAAGCAGCTGGCCGAACACCCGCTGCGCATCGGCCTGTCGATGAAGGCCGAAGTGAGCCTGCGCGACCAGAAGGGCGAAGTGCTGCCGAGCACCCCGGCCAAGGGCACGGTGTTCGACACCGACGTGTATGCCAAGCAGCTGCATGATGCCGACGAGGTGATCCACACGATCATCCAGGGCAACCTGCCGCAGCAGGCGAAGGTGGGCTGAGGTCGCCATGTCCGCACAAGCTCCAGCCGCGCCCGGTGCTCCGGGCGCCCCGGCGGCGCCGGGTGCGGCCTCCGGGTTCCTGCCGCCCAGCGTCGCCCTGTGCACCGTGGGCCTGGCGATGGCGTCGTTCATGCAGGTGCTCGACACCACCATCGCCAACGTCTCGCTGCCGACCATCGCCGGTAACCTCGGCGCCAGTTCGCAGCAGGCGACCTGGGTCATCACCTCGTTCGCGGTCAGCACGGCCATCGCGCTGCCGCTGACCGGCTGGCTCAGCCGCCGCTTCGGCGAACGCAAGCTGTTCGTCTGGGCCACGCTGGCCTTCGTCATCACCTCGCTGCTGTGCGGCCTGGCGCAGAGCATGGGCATGCTGGTGCTGTCGCGTGCGCTGCAGGGTTTCGTGGCCGGCCCGATGTACCCGATCACGCAGTCGTTGCTGGTCTCGATCTATCCACGGGAGAAACGCGGGCAGGCACTGGCGCTGCTGGCGATGATCACGGTGGTGGCGCCGATCTGCGGCCCCATTCTCGGTGGCTGGATCACCGACAACTACAGCTGGGAATGGATCTTCCTGATCAACGTGCCGCTGGGCATCTTCGCCGCGCTGGTGGTGGGCAACCAGCTGAAGGGGCGCCCGGAGCACATCGAGAAGCCGAAGATGGACTACGTCGGCCTGGTCACCCTGGTGATCGGTGTCGGTGCGCTGCAGCTGGTGCTCGACCTGGGCAACGACGAGGACTGGTTCTCGTCGATGAAGATCGTGGTGCTGGCGTGCGTGGCCGTGGTTACGCTGACGGTGTTCCTGATCTGGGAACTGACCGACAAGGATCCGATCGTCGACCTGAAGCTGTTCCGGCATCGCAACTTCCGCGCCGGTACGCTGGCGATGGTGGTGGCCTACGCGGCGTTCTTCAGCGTGGCGTTGCTGATTCCGCAGTGGTTGCAGCGTGACATGGGCTACACCGCGATCTGGGCGGGCCTGGCGACAGCGCCGATCGGTATCCTGCCGGTGATCATGACCCCGTTCGTGGGCAAGTATGCATCGCGCTTCGACATGCGCATGCTGGCTACGATTGCGTTCATTGTGTTGTCGATGACCAGCTTCCTGCGTTCGAACTTCAACCTGCAGGTGGACTACAACCATGTGGCGGGCGTGCAGCTGATCATGGGCATCGGCGTCGCGCTGTTCTTCATGCCGGTGCTGCAGATCCTGCTGTCGGACCTGGATGGGCGCGAGATCGCGGCGGGCTCAGGCCTGGCCACCTTCCTGCGCACGCTGGGTGGCAGCTTCGCGGCGTCGCTGACGACGTGGCTGTGGGCGCGGCGCACCCAGGTGCACCACGCCGACCTGACCGAGCACATCTCGGTCTATCAGCCGGGCATGCAGGACCAGGTGACAGCGATGGGGCAGGGCGACCTGCAACATGGCGCAGCGGTACTGAACAACATGATCAACCACCAGGCATCGCAGATGGGCTTCAACGACATCTTCTTCCTGCTGGGCTGGATCTTCCTGGCGATCATCGCGTTCCTGTGGCTGGCCAAACCGCCGTTTGGCGCAGGCGCAGGTGCGGCCGCCGGTGGCGGACACTGAAACTCCCTGGAAACACGTGCTGTATTTTGACCCCGCCGCAAGGCGGGGTTTTTGTTTGTGCACTCAGGCGTCGACGGAGTGCATCCATGCGTGGATGGGCGTCACCATCGCGTTGACGCTGCAAACCCCGGAAACGAAAAAACCCGCTTTCGCGGGTTTGATCATCTTGAGTCGTGGTGCCCAGGAGAGGACTCGAACCTCCACGGTTTTACCCGCTAGTACCTGAAACTAGTGCGTCTACCAATTCCGCCACCTGGGCGACTCAGGAGATGAATTGTGCGGTACGGCAGGGGATGTGTCAACAACATTTCACACCTTTTTCTGCGGCTGCACGCCCAGGTGAAGCAGCAGGCTGCGCATTGCCGATGACAACTGCGCCCATTCGGCAAAACAGGCGCACAGGCGGCGCTGTGCCCACGCATCGGCGAGCGGTACGGCGACGGTGTGCGTACCGCGCCGATGCTGGCGGGCGATGGTCCGCGGCACGATGCCGACACCAATGCCGTGGCCGACCATGATGCACACACCTTCGAAGGTCTTCATGCGGATGCGCACGTCCAGGCGGCGCCCGATGTCGCGCGCCTGGTCTTCGATGTAGGTCTGCAGTGCATTGCCATCGGCCAGGGCAACGAAGGTCTCGCCGGCAACATCGGTGAAGGCCACGCTGCGCCGCGATGCGAAGCGGTGGTCTTCGGGCAGCAGCATCACCAGTGGATCTTCGGCGACCACATGCTGCTGCAGGCCGGCAGCGTCGACCGCATCGCTGATGATGCCGGCCTCGGCCTGGCCAGCGCTGATCGCGCGCACGACTTCGGGGCTGGTGCGCTCCAGCAGCTCCACGTGCAGGCGCGGGCGTTCGGCCAGCCACGGTGCGAGCCGCGAGGGCAGGTAGTTGGTCAGCGCTGCGGTGTTGGCATACAGATGCAGGGTGCCGCGCGCACCGTGCGCGAACGCCTGCAGTTCACCGCGCAGCTGCGCCTGCTGCTGCAGGATCAAACGTGCATGGTGGGCGAGCGCGGCACCGGCTTCGGTCAGGCTGACGCCGCGTGGGTGCCGGTTCAACAGCGGGGTACCGGCATCGGCTTCGATCGTGCGCAGGCGCTCACTGGCTGAGCCCAGTGCCAGGTTTGCCTGCGCGGCACCGGCCGTGATGCTGCCCGCCTCGGCAATGGCCAGGAACAGGCGCAGGTCGGCGATATCCATCCGCATGTGATGCCCTCATCGCAACGCCTGCGCCTTCGGATCAGCCGAAGGCGAGGCCGGGAAGACCGCATTGTGCGCCGAGCGGCCGGCCGATCCAATGAAGGCATGAATGAATCGATGTACTTCTACGTGCTGCTGGTGGTGGTGTTCGTGCTGGCCGGTGTGGTCAAGGGCGTGACCGGCATGGGGTTGCCGACGGTGGCGATGGGTCTGCTCGGTGGCGCGCTGTCGCCGGTGGCGGCGGCATCGATGCTGTTCATCCCCACCTTCGTCACCAATGCGTGGCAGCTGTTGTCCGGCCCCTCACTGGGCCACATCGTGCGGCGCCTGTGGCCGATGATGCTGGCCGTGGTGGTGGTGACGCTGGGTTCGGCAGCGCTGCTGGTGCGGGTCGATCGCACCTGGTCGCGTGTTGCGCTGGGCGTTGCGCTGGTGGTTTATGCGGCCTATGCCCTGCTTGCGCCGGTGTTCCGCGTGCCGCAGCGGCGCGAGCGATGGCTGGGGCCGCTGGTGGGGGCGTTGTCGGGTGTGGTGACCGGCGCCACCGGCGTGTTCGTGATGCCGGCGGTGCCGTACCTGCAGTCGCTGGGGTTGCAGCGCGAGGAGCTGGTGCAGGCGCTGGGGCTGGCGTTCACTGTGTCGACGATTTCGCTGACCACTGGCCTGGTGCTGCACGGCGCATTCGGCATCCAGCAGCTGGGGCTGAGTACGCTGGCGGTGCTGCCGGCATTGCTGGGCATGTGGCTGGGGCAGGTGATCCGGCAGCGCATCAGTGCGCGGGTGTTCCGCGCCTGTTTCCTGGGTTTCCTGCTGCTGCTGGGGCTGGAGCTGGTGCTGCGGCCGCTGTTGTGATGCCGGCCGCCGGTCGCGGCGATGCCGAGTCACGGGCATGAAAAAACCCGCTTTCGCGGGTTTTTCTCATTCTCGACGTGGTGCCCAGGAGAGGACTCGAACCTCCACGGTTTTACCCGCTAGTACCTGAAACTAGTGCGTCTACCAATTCCGCCACCTGGGCGTCGAGGAGGAGAATTATGCGGTGCGTTTCGTTCCTTGTCAACACCCCCCCCCCTTGGTTCTGGCTGTGACGGCGCATGGCCACCCGCGCTCTGGCTGAGGATGTGGTGGAATTAACTTGTTGGATCTCGATCTGGGGTGACAAACTTGAGCGCCAGCTTCAGGTAATCCATGTTCCTCTTGATGATGAACGGATCCGTTGGGAGATCGAGGAAGTTGTGCGCTTCTTCGAGGGAGCTGAATTTTTTCCCGAAGTGGGCATAGAAATGGATTGCTGTCCGAAAGAAGTACTGAAGCTGATAGCACTTGATTCTTGGGTCGCCTCGTGACTCGTCGCGATGCACCAAACTGTTGCGATGTTCTCGCAAGTGTTCAAGCACCTGTCTTGAGTACTCACCAGGGGCATGCATGAAACTGCATCGTCTGACAATGTCGGCGTAATTGGCTGGGCTGCCTGGGGTGGTGATTAGTTCTAGAGCAGACCAGAGTTTAATGAATGCCGTGCCTTGGTTGCTTTCGTCGAAGGCGTTCGCGTAAAGTGCAAGTGCATCTGAGAGTTGCTCCGAATAGTTTGAATTTTTTACTTTTCGAAGCGTGGATCTGCATGCCTTCTTCCAGGCTTTGACATCTTTGGGTTTGAATTGTTTGCTTTCCTTGAAATCCGGATCATACCAAAGTGTGTCAACTGCAGTTTCGCCGGATTTTTCGTGAATTGAGTGCAAGCCTCCTGTTCGAATTCTGTTGATAGGGCTATGATTGGTGGAGCCCCAGAACGACGACTCCATTTCAAAATTTGCGTAAGTTGCGAATATCCCTCGTACGAACGATAGTTCACGTAAGGCCTGTCGCATAGCTATTTCAGGCGACTTCCCTTTAATTTCGATTCGTGTCCAGCAATAGTGGGTAGGGGTCTGGGGAATGCTTGTGAGGTGGCGTTTTTCCAGTTTCGTCCTGGAGTTTTTGAACTTTGCAGGAATGCCATTTTTGTAGAAATGGATTGTTGCCAGATTCGTCTTTATTTTTCTTGGAAGCGATTGGCTTGATGTCGATATTGAAGTGATTATTGAATAAATTTTTGTCTTTCTTGAATTTATTCTGCTAATTTCTTCATTGAGCCCGATCAGGGTGTTTGTCGAGTCTAGGCTTTCATATTTTTTTGATATTGCGGACCAGATCAGCTCTGAGTGATCAAGGTGTTCTGTCACGGATGGGAATTCAATCATCGATATAAGGGTCTCGATGTCCTCTTGGATCCCCATCCCTCTGAACGAAACGGTACCGTCATTGCTTAAAGTGCGAGCGGCGTTGATCCTCGCAAGTTGCGGGATTGGGTTGTATCTCTTCTTCCATTTTGCGGGCATCGTTGCCCTCCCGTGATCAGGTCTCGAGAGGAGTCTACGTCCATATTGGGAGGCGATTGGGCGCTTTTTGGGGCGCCGCCGATATGGGTGGGGCGGGAGCCGAAGCGCAGGTTTGGCGCTCAACTGTCTGCTCGACAGGAGGGGGGGGGGCTTCGCCATAGAGGCATGCGTTTGGCAATACGGCGCGTACTGCCGGGTTGAACTGGAGGTGGCCCTGCTCGTAGTGAACTGCCGGATCGCAGGCAAAAAAAATCCCCGCCGAAGCGAGGAATTTTTTTGTTGGTGCCCAGGAGAGGACTCGAACCTCCACGGTTTTACCCGCTAGTACCTGAAACTAGTGCGTCTACCAATTCCGCCACCTGGGCGTTCCAGAGGCGCAATTGTGAAGATGAATCCGCAGGCTGTCAACGACTTCCTGAATATTTTTCATGCAAGGCCTTCAAGACAGCCGCTGACCCGTTCTGCACGCCGTCAGCGGCTACCATGTAGGGCGATGACTACCAAAAAACCAAGCAAGGGCGGGAGCACCTCCCGCAGCCAGGCCCCGAAGAAGGGCGCCAAGGCGGGCACGGCCCGCACCACCAAGCCGGGCAAGCCGTTGCCGGGCTGGTTCCCCGAATTGAATGAAGGCGGCGCACCACCGCGTGGTCGCAAGGTCCGCAGCGCCGATGCCGCCGCTCCGGGCCCGGCCCCGGGCCGCAAGCTGCCGCCGACCGGCAAGGTGATCGACGATCCCTATGCCGCCCGCGAAGCCGAGAAGTACGAACAGCCCATCGCCAGCCGCGAGGCCATCCTGGCCCTGCTGGAACGCTGCGAAGGGCCGCAGACCGCTGAAGAACTCGGCGCGCGCCTGGGCCTGACCGCGCCGGACCGCGCCGAGGCGCTGTCGCGCCGGCTCGGTGCCATGGTCCGCGACGGCCAGCTGGTGCAGAACCGTCGCGGCGGTTTCGCCCCGATCCAGACCCTGAACCTGGTCACCGGCGTGGTGATTGCCAACCCGGAAGGGTTCGGTTTCCTGCGCCCGGTCGAGGGCGGTGACGACCTGTTCCTGCCGCCGTATGAAATGCGCAAGGTCATGCACGGCGACAAGGTGCTGGCCCGTGTGACCGGCATCGACCATCGTGGCCGTCGCGAAGGCAGCATCGCCCGCGTGCTCGAGCGCGGCATGACCCGCCTGATCGGCCGCTTCAGCATCGAGATGGGCATCAACTACGTGGTGCCCGACGACAAGCGCGTGCAGCGCAACGTGCAGGTGCCGCCGGACCAGACCGGTGGTGCGCGCGATGGCCAGCTGGTGGTCTGTGAACTGACCCAGGCGCCGGACAGCCGCCGCCCGCCGATCGGCCGCATCATCGCCGTGCTCGGCGACAAGCTGACCGCCTCGCTGGTGGTGGAAACCGCCATCCACGGTCATGAGCTACCGTTTGAGTTCCCGCAGGAAGTGCTGGACGAAGCCGCCTCGGTACCGCTGGTGGTCGAACCGGCGATGATCGGCGACCGCGTCGACCTGCGCAGCACGCCGCTGGTCACCATCGATGGCGAGGATGCCAAGGACTTCGACGACGCGGTCTACTGCGAGCCGAATGCCGAGGGTTTCCGCCTGGTGGTGGCGATCGCCGATGTCTCGAACTACGTGCGCCCCGGCACGCCGCTGGATGAGGAGGCGCAGAAGCGCGCCACCTCGGTGTACTTCCCGGGCTTCGTGGTGCCGATGCTGCCGGAGACGCTGTCCAACGGCATCTGTTCGCTGATGCCGAAGGTCGACCGCATGTGCTTTGTCTGCGACATGCAGATCGACCGTGACGGCCTGGTCACGCATTCGCGCTTCTACGAAGCGGTGATGAACTCGCACGCGCGCCTGACCTACACCCAGGTGTGGAAGGCGGTGGGCGAGGACGATGCCGATACCAAGGCCTGGATGGGCGACCTGCTGCCGCAGGTGCAGCGCCTGCACCAGCTGTACAAGGTGCTGTCCAAGGCACGTGCCAAGCGCGGCGCCATCGAGTTCGAAAGCAGCGAAGTGCGCTTCGTGCTGGACAACCGCGGTGAAGTCACCCAGGCCGGCATGCTGGTGCGCAACGACGCACACAAGCTGATCGAGGAATGCATGATCGCGGCCAACGTCGAGGCGGCCAGGTACCTGCTGTCGCGCCACGTGCCGGCCCCGTACCGCATCCATGAGAAGCCGCCGGAAACCAAGTACGCCGACCTGCTGGAATTCCTCAAGGAGTTCAAGCTGAGCCTGCCGCCGTGGTCCAAGGTGCGTCCGGGCGATTACACCAAGCTGCTGAAGAAGATCCGCGACCGTCCTGATGCCACGTTGCTGGAATCGGTGCTGCTGCGCAGCCAGAGCCTGGCGATCTACAGCCCGGAGAATCACGGTCACTTCGGCCTGGCGCTGGAGGCGTACGCGCACTTCACCTCGCCGATCCGTCGCTACCCTGACCTGCTGGTGCACCGCGCGATCAAGCACGCGCTGTCCGGCAAGCCGCTGGACAAGTTCACCTACAACGCACGCGAAATGGCTGCGCTGGCGCTGCAGTGCTCCGAGCGTGAGCGCCGTGCCGATGAGGCCGAGCGCGAGGTCGACGAGCGCTACCGCGCCGCGTGGATGGAAAAGCACGTGGGCGGCCAGTTCGATGGCGTGATCAGCGGCGTGACCAGCTTCGGCCTGTTCGTGGAGCTGGACGAGTCGAAGGTGCAGGGCCTGGTCCATGTGACCCAGCTGCCGCAGGACTATTACAAGTTCGACGCGACCCGCAAGACGCTGACCGGCGAACGCCGTGGCAGCAGCTACCGGCTGGGTGATCGCGTGCGCATCCTGGTGCTGAAGGCCAGCATGGAAGAGCGCAAGATCGACTTCCGCCTGGTCGAGCACAAGGGTGAGGATGAAGGCGATGGCCTGCCGCCGCTGCCCGAGCGTGGCAAGCCGGCCAAGCGCACCAAGAAGCAGTATTGAAAGGTGTGCCGACCAACGGTCGGCACCCACCTCACCCGGTAGGTATCCACCTCACCCGGTCGGCACCCACCTCACCCGGTAGGTGCCAACCGTTGGTTGGCACGACGTTTCGGAGGAACTCACAATGCAGGGCCAACCCGAATACAGCGGCGGCTGCCAGTGCGGCGCGATCCGCTTCCAGGCGCGAGGCGAGCTGACCGACAGCTCGATCTGCCATTGCCGGATGTGCCAGAAGGCCTTCGGTGCCTATTACGCGCCGCTGGTGTCGGTGCGCGGCGTGCAGTTCAGCTGGACCCGCGGCCAGCCACGCTATTTCCAGTCGTCCAACGTGGTGCGGCGTGGCTTCTGCGCCGACTGCGGTACCCCGTTGACCTATGAAGCCCCCGACGGCGTGGCCGTGGCCGCTGGTGCCTTTGACCAACCCGAACGCCTGCCACCGACCGTCCAGTACGGAGTCGAACGCAAGCTGCCCTTCGTCGACAGCCTGGCCAGCCTGCCGGCGCGGCGCACCGAGGAGGACATCGCGGCGCTGGAGTTCCTGGCCACCATCGTGTCCCACCAGCACCCCGACCACGACACCCCGCACTGGCCGCCGCGCAGCCGCTCCGCCGAAGGCTGAGCGGCGGGTAGCGCCGGGCGGTGCCCGGCGAGCGCGCAGCGCGGTCGGCGCCGATGATCTACCATAGCCACCCCCTTTCCGGTCCCCGCCCGCATGAGCAAGAACAGCCAGTGGATTGTCGGCGTCAACGCCGTCGCCTCCTCCATCGAGAACGACGCCGAGAACGTCCGCGAAGTGCTGGTCGAGGCCGGTGCGAAGAACCCGCGCCTGACCGAGATCGAGGAAAACGCCCGCCGCAAGGGCATCGACGTGCGCAAGGTGAACAGCCAGGCGCTGGACGGTGTCGGCGGTTCGGTACGCCACCAGGGCGTGGCCGCGCGCTATGCCGCCGCCCGCACCTACAGCGAGAACGAGCTGGAAGGCCTGGTCACTGCAGCCGAGGGCAAGGCCCTGCTGCTGGTGCTGGACGAGGTGCAGGACCCGCACAACCTGGGCGCCTGCCTGCGCTCGGCCGCTGCCGCCGGCGCCACTGCAGTGATCATCCCCAAGGACAAGTCGGCCACGGTCAATGCCACCGTGCGCAAGACCTCGGCGGGTGCCGCCGATCTGATCCCGGTGGTGGCGGTGACCAACCTGTCGCGCTGCCTGAAGGACCTGCAGAAGCAGGGCGTGTGGATCTACGGCCTCGCCGGCGAAGCCACCGCCTCGCTGTACCAGCTGGACCTGAAGGGCAACATCGCGCTGGTGCTGGGCGGTGAAGCCGATGGCCTGCGCCGCCTGACCCGCGAGAACTGCGATGGCCTGGTCAAGATCCCGATGCCGGGCGAGATCGAGAGCCTGAACGTCTCCGTCGCGGCCGGTGTCAGCCTGTTCGAGGCCGTGCGCCAGCGCGGTTGATCGGCAGCAGCGGCCGTGTCGACCAAGGTCGACACCTACCGGTAGTCGCCAACCTTGGTTGGCGCTCTTGCCGCCTCACCCCGCGCTGCCGCCCAGTGCCTTGAACAAGGTCACATCGTTGTTCAGCTGGCCCTGGCGCACGCGCGCCAGCGACAGCTCGGCATCGCGCCGGGTCTGCTGCGCTTCCAGCCAGGTGCGCAGGTCGGTGGCACCCACGCGGTAGCGCACTTCCTGCGCCCGTTCCACTTCCACCGCTTCGTCGTACGAAGCCTGCGAGGCCGCCACCTGGCGCGCCAGCTGCTCGCGTGCCGACAGCGCGTTGTCCACTTCCGAGAGCGCGGTATACAGCGTCTTGCGGAAATTGGTCGCGGCGATCTGGTAGGCGGTGCCGGCGATATCGGTATCCAGCTGCGCGCGCTGCAGGTTGAGGAACGGAAGCGACAGGCCGGCGCCCAGCGTGGCCACCGGGTTGCGCAGCACGTCACCCAGTGACGTTGCACTGGAGCCGAGGCTGCCGGTCAGGCTCAGCGCCGGGTAGTACTGGGTAGCGGTCACCTTGATGGTCTTCAGGCTGTTGCGCAGGCGCAGTTCGGCCGCGCGCAGGTCGGGACGGCGACCGAGCAGGTCGGTCGGCAGGCCCTCCGCGATGCTGGGGCTGCTTGCGCCGAGCAGGTCCTGCGGTTCGTCCTGCTGCGGCCAGGGCGTGCCGTCCAGCAGCACGGTCAGTGCATTGCGGGCCTCCACCCGCTGCTGTTCCAGCGCACTCTGCGAGGAACGCTGCGACTGCAGGTTCTGCAGTGCCTGGCGTACTTCCAGGCGCGATACTGCACCGGCGTCGAAGCGGGCCTGGACCAGTTCGCGGGTACGTTCCAGCCGCTCCAGGTTGGCCTGGCCGGTGGCGATGGACTGGTTGAGATAGGCCAGGTTCCAGTATTGGTTGATGGTGTCGCTGATCACCAGCAGCGCGGTGTTCTGCCGGTCTTCCTCGCTGGCCTCGGCTTCCCAGCGGGCGATGTCGCGCTGGGTGCGCAGGCGGCCCCACAGGTCCACTTCCCAGCCCAGCGAGACGCCGGTGGAATAGCTGCGGCGCCAGTCGTCGGCCTGGTCGGTGGCGCGGCTGGCGCTACCACTCACACCTGAAGACGAAGGCTGCGGCCACAACGCGTTGCTGGCCAGGCCGGCCTGCAGGCGCGAACGCTGCACGGCCAGGCCAGCGGCGGCAAGATCGCTGTTGGCGGCCAGCGCCTGCGCCACCAGACGGTCGAGACGTTCATCGCCGAAACCGGTCCACCAGGTGTCCTGGCGGATGTCGCGGCCCGGAGTATCCAGGCTGCTGCGCGGATCGTCGGCCGGCGCATTGAGGGTGGCATCGCCACGACCGTAAGTCGCCGCCACGTCGGGGGCCTGCACCGGATAGCGGCCCATCGATGCGCAGCCGGACAGAGCGAGCAGTACAGCGCCCGCCAGCAACAGGCGCGAGGGGGCAGGGAAGGGCAGTCGGGTCATCATCTTCATTCGCGGGCCAGGGCCTCCACCGGGTCGAGCTGCGCGGCGTTACGCGCGGGCAGGAAGCCGAACGCCACGCCGATCAGGGTCGAGCAGGCGAACGCGGCAACGATCGAGGCAGTGGAGAACAGCACCTGGAAGTCGCTGGCGAAGCGGCCGATCATCGAGCCCAGCAGCAGGGCCAGGCCGATGCCGAGCACGCCGCCGAGCAGGCACACCAGCACTGCTTCGATCAGGAACTGCTGGCGGATATCACTCTGCCGTGCACCGACGGCCATGCGCACGCCGATCTCGCGGGTACGCTCGGTCACCGAAACCAGCATGATGTTCATCACACCGATACCACCGACCAGCAGTGCGATGGCGGCGATGGCGCCGATCAGCAGGGTCATCGTGCGCGTGGTCTGCTCGATGGTCTGGCGGATCTCGGCGCTGTTGCTGAGGAAGAAGTCCTCGGTGCCATGGCGCATGGTCAACAGTCGGGTGATCGCTTCCTGTGCGGCATCCATCGGCGTGGCGTCGTCCACGCGCACGGTGATGCTGGACACGTGGCTCTGGCCGAGCATGCGCGACATCACCGTGGTGTACGGCAGCCACACGCTCAGGCTGGTGCTGCCGCCGAACCCGAAGCTCTGGCGCTTGGCCACGCCGACCACGCGCGCCGGCACGTTGCCGAGCAGGATCACCTGGCCGATCGGATCGACATCGGGGAAGAACTGGGTCTGGGTGTTCTCGTCGATCACCGCCACCTGGCCGAGGCCCTTCACTGCATCGGCATCGAAGAAGCTGCCGCTGAGCAGGGTCACACCCTTGACCCGGAAGAACTGCTCGCCGACGCCGCTGACCTGGGCGGTGGAGGACTGGTTGCGGTAACGCGCGGTGACCGAGGTCGACACGCTGGGCGTGGAGCTGTCGACGTAGCTCTGCCGGGCCAGCGCATCGGCATCACTGGCTTTGAGCGTCTGCACGCGGGCCGAGCGCATGTCGCCGAAACCACGGCCGGGGTAGACATCGATGGTGTTGGTGCCGAGCGCGCTGATGTTCTGCAGGATCTGCTGCTGCGAGCCGTTGCCCAGCGCCACCACCGAGACCACCGAGGCGATACCGATGATGATGCCAAGCATGGTCAGGAAGGTGCGCAGCCGATGTGCATTCATCGCCAGCAACGCCATGCGGAATGCTTCGGTGAAGCGGTCGCGCGCGGCTCGCCAGCTGTTGCCGCGGGCGACGCCGGTGCTGGCCTCGCGCTGCGCGCGGTAGGTCGGTGCATTCGGGTTGGCGCGGTCGGCGATGATCTCGCCGTCGCGGATCTCGATGATGCGCTGCGCGTGTTCGGCCACGCTCATGTCGTGGGTGACAATGATGATGGTGTGGCCTTCGGCGTGCAGCTCGCCGAGGATCGCCATCACTTCCTCGCCGGATTTCGTGTCGAGCGCGCCGGTCGGTTCGTCGGCCAGGATCACCTCGCCGCCGTTCATCAGGGCACGGGCGATCGACACGCGCTGCTGCTGGCCGCCGGACAGCTGGCCCGGCTTGTGGTGCATGCGGTCGCTCAGGCCCAGCCGCTGCAGCAGTTGTTCGGCACGCGCGTTGCGCACCGGGCCGGGGCTGCCGGCGTACACCGCCGGCACTTCCACGTTGCCGCGTGCATCGAGGTCGCCCAACAGGTGGTAGCGCTGGAAGATGAAGCCGAAATGCTCGCGGCGCAGTTCGGCCAGCTCGTCCGGCTCCATCTTCCCGGTTTCGCGGCCGGCCACCTGGTAGCTGCCACGGGTGGGACGATCGAGGCAGCCGAGGATGTTCATCAGCGTCGACTTGCCTGAGCCGGACTGGCCGACGATGGCCACCATCTCACCGGTGTGGATGTCGAGGTTGACGTCGCGCAGCACGGCGATCACATCGTCGCCGGCCGGGAATTCGCGTCGCAGGTCACGCAGGCGCAGCAGCGGCGCCGTCGTGCTCATCGGCGCCCCATGCCCGGGCCGCCGACCCGCATCTGCATGCCGCCGCGGTTGCCGCCGCCGGCGCTGGCACCGGCCGCACCGGCTTCGCCGACCACCACGCGCTCGCCTTCCTTCAGTCCCGACAGGATCTCGGCCGAGGCGCCGTTGTTGATGCCGACGGTAACCTTGCGCGGCTGCGGCTGGCCCTTGTCGTCCAGCACCCGCACCATGCGCTCGTCGCCACGGCGCTTCGGCCCCAGTGCCACCGCCGGCACCATCAGCACGCCCTTGGCCTGCTTCAGCAGTACCGAGACCTGCGCGGTCATGTCGATGCGCAGGGTGCCATCCGGATTCTCCACGTCGAACAACGCGTTGTAGTAGACCGCACTGCTGGAACTGGAACTGGACGAACTGCTGGAACTGGACGAACTCTCGTTGGCGATCGAGGCCGGCGCCGGATTGATCTGACGCAGCGTGGCGTGGTACTTGCGGTCCGGATCGCCCAGCGTGGTGAAGTACACCGGCATGCCTGCCTTGATCTTGACCACGTCGGCCTCGGAGATCTCGGCATTGACGGTGACCACGTCCAGCCGTGCCAGCATGACGATGGTCGGTGCGGTCTGGTTGGCGTTCACGGTGCGACCTTCCTCGGCCACCACCGCCACCACGGTGCCGTCCATCGGCGCGGTGATGCGGGTGTAGGCCAGGTTGGCGCGGGCGGTGCCCAGCTCGGTCTCGCGGCCCTTGATCTGTGCCTCGTAGGACTGCAGCTGGGCACGTGCGGTCTTCAGCTGTGCTTCGGCGGCATCGTATTCCTGGCGCGAGGTGGCCTCGGCGGCCAGCATCTGCTGCTGGCGCGCGAATTCCAGTTCGGCCTGGCGCAGGGTGGCCTGCTGCACGGCGCGCTGGGCGGTGACCTGGTCCAGCGAGGCCTGCGCATTGAGCACCTGGTTCTGCTGGGTGGTGGCGTCGATTTCGGCAATCAGGTCGCCTTCCTTCACGGTATCGCCCAGCTGCACCTTCAGCGACTTGATCTGGCCCGAGGCCTGGGCACCGACGCTGACCAGCTTGTAGGCGTCGATCACGCCGGTGGCGTCCACCGTCTGCTCGATGTCACCACGGCTGGCGGGCGTGGTCGCCACCGCCGGGGCGGCGGGCTTGCGCAGCAGCCACCAGGCGGCTGCGGCAACGGCAAGGGCGAGCAGGGCGATCAGTATCAGGCGACCCCGGCGGGTCGCGGGCAGCAGGCGGAACGTCACGTCGTGGCTTCACTCTCGGGGCCGCGGTGGCGGCGTTGGTGGGCATTGTGAAGACCGGGCGATGGGCGGCTCAATCCTCGGGGTATGTCTCTATGTAACACTGTCGGTGAATACGCGTAACCACAGGTATCCCGCCCATGGCTGGATACACTGGTACGCATTGCCCCGGATGCGGTTCAGCTGCCGACACGGGATGATCGCGACATGGAGACTGAAAACACGATGCATCGACTGCTGATCGTCGACGACGACAACGACATCCGCACCCTGCTGGCCGAACAGCTCGGCCGGGCCGGCTACCAGGTGAGCACGGCCGCCGATGGCACCGCCATGCGCCAGCTGCTGGACCGTGAGCATGTGGATCTGATCGTGCTCGATCTCAACCTGCCCCGCGAGGATGGCCTGACCCTGTGCCGGGACCTGCGCGCGCGCTCGAACACACCGGTGATCATGCTGACCGCGCGTGCCGAGCCGATCGACCGCGTGCTGGGCCTGGAAATGGGCGCCGACGACTACCTGGCCAAGCCGTTCGAACCGCGCGAGCTGCTGGCACGCATCCGCAACGTGCTGCGCCGGACCGAGGCGCTGCCGGCGAACCTGGAGCCGCTGGCGGTGCGCCGTGCGCGCTTCTCGCGCTGGGTGTTCGATCTGGAGCATCGCCACCTGGTGGACCCGGACGATCGCGTGGTGGTGCTGTCCGGCGCCGAGTTCCGCCTGCTGCGGGTGTTCATCGCCCACGCCAACAAGGTGCTGTCGCGCGAGCAGCTGGTCGCGCTCAGCAGCGGCCGCAACTACGAGGCGCAGGATCGCGCCATTGATCTGCAGGTCAGCCGGCTGCGCAACAAGCTGGGCGACGACGGTGGCCCGGACGGACTGATCAAGACCGTTCGCAACGAAGGCTATGTACTGGCCTCCTCGGTGAACCTGGAATAAGCCGCGATGAAGCGCCTGCGCCATTTCCTGTCCTCGATGGTCGGGCGGTTGTTCGTGATCCTGCTGCTGGGCATGAGCGTGGCCGCGATCGGCGCGACCATGCTGGCCACCTCCAAGCGCCAGCAGGAGTTCGAGCGGCAGAACCTGAACCGCATCGCTGACCGCCTCCAGGGCTACGTCAACCTGCTCGACGGCAACCCCGAACTGCGCGAGCGCCTGCTCGAAATCGGTGGGCCGAGCGTACGTGCGCTGCAACCCGGCGCACGCCTGGGGCGGGCCGATACCGCGTTGATGGAAGTACTCGATGACCGGCCCGGCCCGGTCGCACGCGCGCATGTGCACTTCGCTTCGTTCCGCTCCTGCATTCCCAAGCTGCAGGACCTGCTGCCCCCGCCGCCACCGGGGCATCGCAAGCATCCGCGCGAACGTGATCCGGCGTTCATCCCGCCCAAGTGCCGTGCGGTCGACGTGACCCTCAACGATGGCACGCTGCTGAAGCTGGCGCTGGATTCGCCGGCGGTGGCACACAACGGCATCCTCGCCGTGGACCCGTGGTTCCTGACCCTGCTGGTGCTCGCGATTGCGGTGCTGGCCTATATCGTCGCGCGCATGGCCAGCGCGCCGCTGCAGGAACTGGCCGCAGCCGCCGAAGACCTGGGCGACGACCTGCAGCGCGATCCACTGCCGCTGCGCGGCCCGCGCGAAGTGCAGCGCGCCGCCGAAGCCTTCAACGCCATGCAGCATCGCCTGCAGCGGCACCTGGCCGAGCGCACGCAGATGCTGGCGGCGATCACCCATGACCTGCAGACCCCGCTGACCCGGCTGCGCCTGCGCCTGGAGAATGTCAGCGACGAGGTGCTGCGCGAGCGCCTGATCGGCGATCTGGCCGCGATGCAGGCGTTGGTGCGCGAAGGCCTGGAGCTGGCGCGCAGCGCTGAGAGCGCCGAGCAGCGCGCCGCACTGGACCTGGATTCGCTGCTGGAGAGCATCGTTGAAGACACGGCCGAGGGCGGCGGTGATGTCGTCTTCGAAGGTGGCAGCGGAGCGGTGTTGATGTTGCGTCCGCTGGCCATGCACCGCCTGTTTTCCAACCTGGTGGACAACGCGGTGATGTATGCCTACCGGGTGCGGGTACGGGTCGAGCGTAGTGGTGGCGCGATCACCGTGGTGGTGGCCGATGACGGCCCGGGCCTGGCCGAGGATCAGCTGGAAGCCGTGTTCGACCCGTTCGTGCGGGTGGAAACCTCGCGTTCGCGCGAAACCGGCGGCGCCGGTCTGGGCCTGACCATCGCCCGCGCCCTGGCTGAGAAAGACGGGGCGCGGCTGTGGCTGCGCAACCGCGTCGAAGGCGGGCTGGAGGCGGTAGTGCAGTGGCCGGCCAGTGCACAGGTGACGCCGCCGGGCCGCGCGGGCTGAGCCTTCGCGGCTGGCGATGGTGACGCCCTGGGCCGGGTTTGGCCTATCATCTGCGCATCTTCCCAGTTCCCCCCCGATGAGCCAGCCCGTTCCCGCCGGCATGCCGTCCCGCGCTGCCCGGCAGTTCCCGCATGCTGCCAGGCCCGGCAGCCCTGCATGGCCGCCGCCGCTGCACTGATGGCCGGACAGGGGGACATCGGGCGCTGGGTGGAGCGCTGCGGATCAGATATCGGTCGATGGCTGCGACAGGGCCTGCTGTGGCTGCTGCTGGCCCTTGCACTGCCGGTGGCAGCGCAGGAGGGGGCTCCGCCACTGCGCGACTACGCCATTGATGTATGGACGTCGCGCAACGGCCTGCCGCACAACTCGCTGCGCGACATCGCGCAGACCCCCGAAGGCCACCTGTGGTTCGCCACCTGGGAAGGCCTGGTGCGTTACAACGGCCTGGATTTCACCGTGTTCGACCGCAGTACCCGGCCGGGACTGCGCGACAACGGCATCGGCGCGCTGTTCGTCGACCGCCAGGGTGGGCTGTGGATCAGTGATTCGCGGGGCAATGTCAGCCATCGCGGCAACGATGGCCAGTGGCGTGTCTGGGAGCACCAGGCCGATACCCCGCAGGTCCTGATCCAGTCCATGCAAATGGACAGCCAAGGCCGCCTGTGGCTGCTGTATGAAGGCAAGGGCATCGGCTATCTGACGCCGGACACCGGCATCGTCTACCAGGCTCCGGCCGCCGACCTGCCGATGGCGATGAGCTTCACCAAGCTGGTGGTCGATGCGCAGGACCGGGTCTGGGCCGGCACGTTGGATGGACTGGTGCTGCGCGACAACGACGGGGTGCTCAAGCGCGCGCCCGCGGCGTGGGAGCTGGGCGCCGGCAGTGGCCTGTCGTGGCCGTACCGCGCTCCGGATGGCGCGCTGTGGATCGTCGCCGGCGAGCGCCTGTACCGGGTGGAGGATGATCAGCTGGTGCTGATGCACCGCCTGCCGGGGCAGCTGCACCTGACCTCGATGCTGCAGGATCGCCATGGCGACCTGTGGCTGGGCACCGAGAACCAGGGCCTGCTGCGGATCTCAGCGCATGGCCTGGAGCGCCTGCCGGCGGGCCTGAACCTGCCGGGTGGGCGCGTGGTCAGCTTGCGCGAGGATGCCGAGGGCAGCATCTGGGTGGGTGCCAACGGTGGCCTGTACCGCCTGCGCGAAACACTGTTCAGCAGCTACACCGAGCGCGATGGCCTCAGTGGCGACTATGTGCGCACCGTGTTCGAGGACCGCGATCGCCAGCTGTGGGTCGGCAGTGCCAGCGGCCTCGACCTGCAGACTGCTGATGGCCGCTTCCGCGCGATGCCGCTGCACAACCGCGGCGGCAAGGCACCTTCGGTGCTCAGCCTGGCGCAGGGTCCGGACGGTGACCTGTGGGTCGGAACGTTCGGTGATGGAGTCTACCGTCTTGGCCCCGATGGCCGGCTGCGGCACAACTATGCCGCCGCCGATGGCATGCCGGGCGGCAACATCCGCGCGATCAGCGTGGACCCGCAGGGTGTGGTCTGGGCCGGCACCCAGAAGGGCGTGGTCCGCATCGACGGCGACCGCGTGCAGGTATCAAGCGTTGCGGGTATGCCCAGCGGCCTGATCACCGCGCTTGAGCACGATCACCAGGGCAACCTGTGGATCGGCACCATCGAGGGCATCCGCGTACTGCGCGGCGACCACGTGCAGTCGATCGACCTCGCGCCGATGGGCGGTGGCCGCAGCGTGTTCGGCTTCCATCAGCTGGGTGACGCGATGTGGATCAGCAGCGACCGTGGCCTGTACCGCTGGCGCAACGGCACGCTGGCACGGGTGGGGCTGGAGCAGGGCATGCCGGTGGATGCGGTGTTCCAACTGGTGCCGGATCGCCTTGGCAACGTGTGGATCAGCAGCAACCGCGGCGTGCTGCGCACCGACATGGCCACCCTCAACGCCGTGGCCGATGGCCGCGCACCCCGGGTGGTGGTGGAGCGCTACAACGAGATTGACGGCATGGCCAACGCGCAGGCCAACGGCAGCTCCGGGCCATCGGCGATCCTGCGCCAGGACGGCACGTTCTGGGTGGTCACCGCCGGAGGCCTGAGCACCGTCGATCCGCAACGCCTGCAGCGTTTCCGCGAGCGTCTTTCACCACCGGCAGCGATTGAAAGCGTGCAGGTGGATGGCGCACCGGTGCATTGGGAAGGCCCGGACCGCAACTACATTCCCGGCGGCCGCCGCTTGGCGGTGAGTTATGTCGGCCTGAGCTACCTGATGTCTGACCGGATCCGCTACCGCACGCGGTTGGACGGCCTGGATACGGGGTGGGTCGAACGCGGCCCGCAGCGCAGCGTGGAGTTCGTCGGCCTGCCGCCGGGCGACTACACCCTGCACGTGGCCGCTGCCCATCCGAGTGGCAGCTGGGGCCAGCAGGAAGCGGTATGGAGCTTCACCGTGGAGCCGTTCTGGTGGCAGCGACGCAGTGTGCAGGTGCTGGGTGGCCTGTTGCTGCTGGCCGGGCTGGTGGCGCTGTACCGCCTGTTGCTGCAGCAGCTGAAGGCCAGCAACCTGCGCCTGGCACGGCGGGTGGATGAAGCCACCTTTGACCTGCAGGCCAAGACCGTGCACCTGCAGGCGCTGAACCAGGAAAAGACCGAACTGGCCGAGCGTCTGGCACGCCAGGCCGAGGCCTTCGAACGGCAGGCCCGCGAGGATGCACTGACTGGCCTGGCCAACCGCCGTGCCTTCGATGAAACGCTGGCGCGTGACTTCGCGCGTTCGCAGCGCAGCGGTCATCCGCTGTGCCTGGTGGTGCTGGATATCGACCACTTCAAGGACGTCAACGACCGTCACAGCCACAGCATCGGTGATGCGGTGCTGGTGCAGGTGGCGCGGTTGATCGCCGCCGCCAGCCGCGATTCGGACCTGCCGGCGCGCACCGGCGGCGAAGAGTTCGCGCTGCTGCTCAACGACACCCGCCTGGAGGAAGCCGCGCAGCTGTGCGCGCGCCTGCGTGGTCTGTTCCATGACCACCCCGACTGGGCCGGCGTGGATGGACTGCGCGTGACCTTCAGTGCGGGCCTGGTGGAACTGGATGCCGACGACCGCACCCCGGCACTGCTGTACCAGCGCGCAGACCGCGCGTTGTACCGCGCCAAGAGCGACGGCCGCGATCGTACGAGTATTGGTTGATCGCATCCACGCATGGCGTGGATCTACGGGTGTTGCCGTACCAACGGTCGGCACCCACCAGAGACGTGACCCACCACAGAAGTGATCGGCAGCCCCCAACGAGCGCAGCGACCCGCGGTTGCTCCCGCTTTTTCTGATCTTTCCGTGGCGCCAGCTGGAAACTGTCCGTGCCCGGGCGGGTGGGCTGCGCAGGGGCGTGAGCCGCATGGATGCGGCGACCGAGCTTACAGGGACGTACTTGCAGCGTCCCCTGCGCAGTCCACCCGCCCGGCCCTACCAGGAATCGCTGTCAGCCCGCCACGAGGGGCTCCGCCGTTGGCCGCTTCACCGCGGCCAGGCGTTGGCGATGGTGCAGAACAACCGCGCGGTCTGCTCGGTGTCGTACACCGCGCTGTGTGCCTCGTTGGCATCCCAGCCCAGCCCGGCGGCGGTGGCCGCACGCGCCAGCACGGTCTGCCCGTAGGCGATGCCGGCCAGGGTGACCGTGTCGAACACGCTGAACGGATGGAACGGGTTGCGCTTGTGGCCGGTCCGCGCCACCGCTGCGTTGACGAAGCCCAAGTCGAAATGGGCGTTGTGGCCGACCAGGATCGCGCGCTGGCAGCCGTATTTCTTCATCGCCGCACGCACCGGGGTGAAGATGTGGTCCAGCGCGGCCTTCTCTTCCTTGGCCAGCCGGAACGGGTGGTCGAGGATGATGCCGGTCACTTCCAGTGACTTCGGATCGATCTCCAGGCCCTCGGCCGGCACCACGTGGGCACTGGCGGTCTGGCCGGGGTAGAGCAGGCCGTTCTCGTCCATCTCGATCGGCACGGCGGCGATTTCCAGCAGCGCGTTGCGCTGGCTGTCGAAGCCGCCGGTTTCCACGTCCACCACCACCGGCAGGAAGCCGCGGAAGCGTTGTGACATCGCGCGCTGCGCCTGGGGGACTGCGGAATCGGGAGCGGCGGCAGGTGCGGGGGTGGGGTCAGTCATGCGTGAATTCTAGCAGAGCGACCCTGAGCGCCCGGCCAGCCCTCGGTGCATGCGTTCCCTGCGCGGGCGTGTGTCGACCAAGGTCGACACCTACCGGGACACCGCGCGCTCAGGATTCCGGTAGGTGCCAACCCTGGTTGGCACACGGTGCGCCGACCAGGTTTGGCGATTACCGGACTGCTGGCCGTGCAGGTGTGGCCGAGGGAGACCACCGCGCCAACCACGCATCCACGCTCAGCCTGCCGGCGCCGGTGAAGATCAGCGGCAGCAGCATCGCCATGAACAGTACTGGCAGCTTGAAGTTGCCGAAGCCCTGGTCAGTGATCGCGTAGCCCATGGCCAGGTCGGCCAGCGAGTTCCACTCCATCGGCCAATGCACCGCATAAGTGGCCACTACGGTCAGCACCAGCAGACTGGCGGCGGCAAACCGCGTGCCGAAGCCAACCAGCAGGCAGGCCGCCCCAATCAGCTCGAACCAGGTGGCAAGCTGCCAGTTCAGGGTGGCCGGCAGCTGGTCGAACGGGAACGGGAAAGCGTCCTGCAGGTCGGCGAACCAGTTCTGGCCGCGCAGCTTTTCGCGGCCGGATTCGAAGTATTCCCAGGCCAGCAGCAGGCGCAGGCCAAGCGGCGCCAACCAGGGGGCGAGACGGTCCAGCTGGCCGCGCGCGGCGGCCAGGGTCGGAAGGTTCATCGGTGGTTCTCCGGGGGGAAGGGGCGTCAGCCAGGGACTGTGAGCGGGCCGATCACGCCGGCCTGCAGGAACTGCTGCAGCAGTGCAGCACCGGGTTCGGCCAGCGCCTCCTCAGCCAGGCCGTGCGCGGCGGCCAATTGCCGCAGATAGGTATGTCCATCGAGGCCGGGTTGTTCGCCGATGCTGGACAGCAGGTATACCGCCAGCGGGCTGAGTGCGGCGAAGCGCACTTCGCCGTCAGCCTCACGGCGCACCAGCAGGCCGGTCGGTTCGGCTGGCGGGTGCATTGGTGCATCCTCGGCACCCAGCCGGTGCACCGGCCACTGGTACAGCAGCGGCCACGCCAGCGGCGAGCGCTGCAGTGGTACCTGCAGCGGATCGATGTTGCCCGGCGCCGGCAGCGGCTCGGCAGGAAGCTGGTACAGCGCGGTTTCCACCCACTCGTAGTGGGCCAGCTCGGCCAACGCCGGGTGCGGCAGCTGCGGCTGTGCCTGCAGCCACTGCACGAATTCGGCGGCCAGTTCGGTGAACAGCGGCGTCTGGCAGCGATGGGTGGCGAAGTAGTGGCGCACCAGATCGCTCCAGGCCGGTTCGCCGAGCAGGCGCACGCAGACCGGGAAGCCGTTGCTCAACAGGCCCAGCAGGTTGTTGAACAGCAGCCGCTGGTACACTGCGACCCGGCGTGGTTCCAGCCCGACCGGCGGTGGCACACCCTGCGGATCGCGCAGGTGTGCGGTGAACGCATGCTGCTGTGCGCGCAGAGTGTGGGAGGTATCAGCCATGGGCGATACCGGCATGGCTGGACTGCAGGCGGCGGATGGTCTGCAGTTCGCCCTGCAGCTCGGCGTACGGGGGGAAGTTGAAATCGCGTTCGAGCAGGGTGGGGCGTGGGCCGATGCGCGCGTAGGTACGCGCCAGCAGCTCCCAGACCGGGTCGATCACCGCGCTGCCATGGGTGTCGATCTTCAGGTCCGGTGCCTCGTCCAAGTGCCCGGCCACGTGCAGGCAGACGATCCGCTCTGCGGGCAGCCCGGCAATGAAGCTGTCGGCATCGTAGCCGTGGTTGCAGGCGTTGACGTAGACATTGTTGACGTCGAGCAACAGGTCGCAGTCTGCTTCGGCGAGCACGGCATTGGTGAAGGCCAGTTCGTCCATCGCCGGCTCCGGCGCCAGGTAGTAGGACACGTTCTCCACCGCGATGCGGCGACCCAGCAGGTCCTGCACTTGGGTGATGCGTGCGGCGGTATGGCGCACGGCTTCGTCGGTGAACGGAATCGGCAGCAGGTCGTACAGGTGGCCGTCGTCGCTGCAGTAGCTCAGGTGCTCGCTGTACAGCGGCACGCGGTGTTTTTCCAGGAACTGGCCGACCTGTTCCAGCAGCTGCGTATCCAGTGGCGCGCTGCCGCCCAGCGACAACGACAGGCCGTGGCAGCTCAACGGATGGCGCTGCGCCAGTTCGGCCAGTGCATCCCCGGCGGGACCACCGACATGGATCCAGTTCTCCGGCGCGCATTCGAGGAAGTCGAAGTCACCGGCCGGTGCATCGCGCAGATCCTGCAGCAGCGCCCGGCGCAGCCCCAACCCGGCGGCCGCCGCACGAAGCGGCGACCGCAGGTGGACGGCGCTGGCGCGGACGTCAGTGCTTGGCACCGCACTTGCCTTCGCCGCACTTGCCCTCGGCCGACTTCTTGTCGCCGCTCTTGGCCTTGGCGCCTGCCGCAGCACCGGCGGCCTTGCCCTTGTCGGCGCCGCACTTGCCTTCGGCACTCTTGCCGTCGGCACCACATTTGCCTTCGGCGTGCTTGGTCGCGTCCGCGGCCATCTTGGTGTCCGCTGCCTTGGCATCGGTGCTGGCCTTGGCGGCCTGGCCAGCGACCAGATAGCCCTGGGCCAGGTCGCTCATGCTCAGGGCCGAGGCACTGGCGGTCATGCCCAGGCCGGCGGCCAGGGCGGTAGCAGTCAGCAGGGACAGGGTCTTGTTGGAACTGCTCATCGGTGGTGCTCCTGGGTGGTGTGGGCGGTTGCCCGGGTCGCCGGCAGGGATGCCGGTGGAAGCGATGGTGCAGCGATCCTACTCAACGAATCCTCGCCAAGACCTCAAATTTTCGTGAGGTTTGTTACAGAAGGGGAACACGGTTTCCGGTAGATCCACGCCATGCGTGGATGAATTGCCGGAATGCCCAGAAACAAGAAGGCCGCTGTCACCAGGACAGCGGCCACCTTGGAGTCAACTCCGGTGTTGCAGTGCAGCGTCAGGGCTGTCCGGTGCTGGAGGTCTCGTCGCGTTTTTCACGTGGCGGCAGTGGCTGCTCGCCATGTACCAGGAACCACACGTTCTCGGCGATGTTGGTGGCGTGGTCGCCCACGCGCTCCAGGTTCTTGGCCATGAACAGCAGGTGGGTGCACGGGGTGATGTTGCGCGGGTCTTCCATCATGTAGGTCAGCAGCTCGCGGAACAGCGCGGTGTACTGCGCGTCCAGGCGGGCGTCGTCCTCGCGCAGCGCCAGCGCAGCGTCGGCATCGTTGTCGCGGTAGGCGGCAATGGCGCGGCGCACCTGCTGCGCGGCCAGGCGACCCAGCGCCCGCAGGCCCTGGATCTGTGGCAGCGGCGGCACTTTGCCCAGCGCGATCGAACGCTTGGCAACGTTGGCCGCATAGTCGCCGATGCGCTCGATGTCGGCCGGGATGCGCAGGCCGGCCAGGATCTCGCGCAGGTCGCGCGCCATCGGCCCACGCAGCGCCAGGCGCATCACGTCATGGCTGATCTGCTGCTCCAGCGCATCGATCGCTTCGTCGTTGGCGATGATGCGATGGGCGGCGTTCTCGTCGCGCTTCTCGATCACGTCCATCGCCGCTTCGAGCTGAGCGACGGCCATCTCGCCCATGCGCACGATTTCGGCCACCAGCCGCTGCTGTTCTTCGTCGTAGCTCTTGACGATGTGGTCGTTGGGAAGATTCATGGTCTGCAATCCGGGTAGAGCCAGGCCATGCCTGGCTGGCGTGATTTGTAGAGTCGAGCCATGCTCGACTGACATTGTCTGTCTGTCGACTGCCGTTTCAGCCGAAGCGACCGGTGATGTAATCCTCGGTCTGCCGCTGCGACGGCTGCGAGAAGATCACTTCGGTGCGGTCGTGCTCGATCAGGTCGCCCAGGTACATGAAGGCGGTGTAGTCGGACACGCGCGCGGCCTGCTGCATGTTGTGGGTGACGATGACGATGGTGTACTCGTGCTTGAGCTCTTCCACCAGCTGCTCGATGCGGCTGGTCGAGATCGGGTCCAGCGCGGAGGTCGGCTCGTCCAGCAGCAGCACCGACGGGCGCAGGGCCACGGCACGGGCGATGCACAGGCGCTGCTGCTGGCCACCGGACAGGCCCAGTGCGCTCTGCCCCAGCTTGTCCTTCACTTCGTCCCACAGCGCGCCCTGGCGCAGCGCCTGCTCGACGCGGTCGGCCATGTCGGCCTTGCTCAGCTTCTCGTGGTGGCGGATGCCGTAGGCCACGTTCTCGAAGATGGTCATCGGGAACGGCACCGGCTTCTGGAACACCATGCCGACCTTGCTGCGCAGGCGGTTCATCGGGTACTTCGGCGACAGGATGTTCTCGCCGTCCAGCAGCACTTCACCACGCGCCTCCAGCTTCGGGTACAGCGCGTAGATGCGGTTGAAGATGCGCAGCAGGGTCGACTTGCCGCAGCCGGAGGGACCGATCAGCGCGGTCACGCGCTTTTCCGGAATCTCCAGGTTGATGCCCTTCAGGGCATGGAACTTGTCGTAGTAGAAGTCCAGTCCACGCGCAGCCAGCTTCACCGGCGACGGCGTGTGCAGGCTCTCGTGCGAGGACGGCACGGCGATGCGCTGCATCGGCACGGCGTTGGAAAGGTCGTTCATGGCGTTATCCACGGAAAGGTCAGTCATGGGAGATACGGTTGCGCAGCAGGATGCCGCGGGCGGCAAGGCTGACCAGCAACACGAAGACAGTCAGCACCAGGGCACCGGCCCAGGCCAGCACCTGCCAGGATTCATACGGGCTGCCGGCGAACTGGTTCATCACCACCGGCACCGAGGCCATCGGCTGGAAGATGTTGTTGTTCCAGTACTGGTTGCCGAAGGCAGTGAACAGCAGCGGTGCGGTCTCGCCGGAGATGCGGGCCAGCGCCAGCAGGATGCCGGTGATGATGCCGGCCGAGGCACTGCGGTACAGCACCTGCACGATCACCTTCCACTGCGGGATACCCAGCGACAGGGCTGCCTCACGCATCTGCGAGGGCACCAGGCGCAGCATCTCGTCGGTGGTGCGCACCACCACCGGCAGCACGATGAAGGCCAGCGACAGGGCACCGGCGAACGCCGAGAAGTTGCCGCCGGTCTGCATCACGTACAGCGTGTAGACGAACAGGCCAAGCACGATGGATGGGGCCGACAGCAGGATGTCGTTGACGAAGCGGACCACGGTGCCGGCCTTGCGGGCGTTGCCGTACTCGGCCAGCCAGGTGCCGGCCAGCACGCCCAGCGGGGTGCCGATGCCGATCGCCAGCGCACACATCACCGCACTGCCGAAGAAGGCGTTGGCGAGACCGCCCTCCTGCATCGGCGGCGGCGTCATCTTGGTGAACAGATCCCAGTTGATGCCGGCCAGGCCCTTGGAGGCCAGGGTGAACAGGATCCAGCCGAGGAAGAACAGGCCGAACAGGGCGGTGGCGCAGGAGGCGGTGATCGCAACGACGTTGCCGATGCGACGGCGCAGGTACAGCGAATCAGCGGTGGTGGACATCAGTTGCCCTCCTTGCGGGACAGGCGCATCAGCATCAGGCGGGCGATGGCCAGCACCACGAAGGTGACGATGAAGAGGACGAAGCCGAGCAGCAGCAGGGCCGAGCGGTAGGTTTCAGTGGCTTCGCCGAAATCGTTGGCGATCAGCGCGGCGATGGTAGTGCCCGGTTCGAGCAGCGACGGCGACAGGCGCACGCTGTTGCCGATCACGAAGGCCACTGCCATGGTCTCGCCCAGGGCGCGGCCGAGGCCGAGGAAGATGCCACCGATCACCGCCGAGCGGGTGTAGGGCAGCACGATGTCCCAGCTCACTTCCCACTTGGTGGAGCCCAGCGCGTAGGCCGATTCCTTCAGGCGGGTCGGCACGGTCAGGAACACTTCGCGCATCACCGAGGAAATGAACGGAATGACCATGATGGCCAGCACGAAACCGGCAGTGAGCATGCCGATGCCCAGCGGCGGGCCCTGGAACAGCGGGCCGATGATCGGCATCTCGCCCAGGGTTTCGTTGAGGAACGGGGTGACGTACTCGGTCATCACCGGCACCAGCACGAACAGGCCCCACATGCCGTAGATGATCGAAGGAATGCCGGCCAGCAGTTCGATGGCGGTACCGACCGGGCCACGCAGCCAGCGCGGCGCGACTTCGGTGAGGAAGAAGGCGATGCCGAAGCTGACCGGCACGGCGATGACCATCGCGATGAGCGCGGTGACCAGGGTGCCGTAGATCGGAGCGAGGGCGCCGAACTTGTTTTCGACCGGATTCCAGTCGGCGGAGAAGAAGAAGCTCAGGCCCTGCATCTGCAGGGCATGGCGGCCGCCCCACAGCATCGACAGCGCGGCGCAGGCCAGGGCGATCAGGACGAAGATGACGGTGCCGACCAGCACCCATCGGAACAGTTTGTCGTTGCGGGCATCACGCGCATCACGCGTGGACGGGGCGGCTACAGGCTGGGCGATGGCATTCATGGGGACGGCAGGGCCAGGAAGGGGCGGGGCGGCACGGCGTGGAAGAAGCGGTGCCCGCTCGGGGCGGGCACCGTCGTGTCCATCACTTCAGGTCGGTCGCCCAGTAGGCCTCGATCTGCTTGACCAGTTCGGCCGGCAGCGGCACGTAGTGCAGCTCGTTGGCCTGGGCCTGGCCGTTCTCGAAGGCCCACTTGAAGAAGGCCAGGGTGTCCTGGTTGCGCTTGGCGTCCTTCGGCTGCTTCTGCATCAGCATGAAGTTGGTGGCGGTGATCGGCCACGCCTGCTCGCCCGGGGCGTTGGTGATGACCAGGTTGAAGTCCTTGGCGCTGGCCCAGTCGGCGCTGGCAGCCGCAGCGGCGAAGGTTTCCGCGCTCGGCTCGACCCAGTTGCCGGCGGCGTTCTGCATGGCGGTGTACGGCATGCCGTTCTGCAGCGCGTAGGCCAGTTCGACGTAGCCGATCGAGCCCTTGATCTGCTTCACGTAGGAAGCGACGCCTTCATTGCCCTTGCCACCGACGCCGTCCGGCCACTGCACCGAGGTGCCTTCGCCGACCTTGCTCTTCCACTCCGGGCTGACCTTGGACAGGTAGTTGGAGAAGTTGAAGGTGGTGCCCGAACCGTCCGAACGGTGGACCAGGGTGATCTTGCCGTCCGGCAGCTTCACGCCCGGGTTGGCGGCGACGATGGCCGGGTCGTTCCAGGTCTTGACCTTGCCCAGGAAGATGTCGGCCAGCAGGGCGCCGCTCAGGCGCAGCTTGCCGGTTTCCAGGCCTTCGATGTTGACCACCGGCACCACGCCGCCGATGGCGGACGGGAACTGGGCCAGGCCGGCCTGGGCCAGCTCTTCGCTGCTCAGCGGCTTGTCGGAGGAACCGAAGTCGACGGTGCCGGCCTTGATCTGGGCGATACCGCCACCGGAGCCGATCGACTGGTAGTTGATCTTGGCACCGGTGCTGGCGTTGTAGTCAGCCGACCACTTGGAGACCAGCGGGAAGATGAAGGACGCGCCCGCGCCGGACACTTCGGCGGTCACCTTGGCACCGGCAGCGGCCGGGGCGGCGGCACCGTCGGCAGCCGGCTGCTGCGCGGCCTGCTTGTCGCCACCGCAGGCCGACAGGCCCAGGGCGATGGCCAGGGAAAGGGCGGCAAGGCCGGCCGAGTGCAGTTTCATGGTCACTCCATAGCGGGGAAGAGCCGACGTCGTCGGCGGATGCGGCTATGAAATGATGTTTTTGTTACAGCCGTATTACGACCATGACAGAGGTGTCCTGGATCACGTTCTGACAAGGGTTTCACGGGGTTGGCCTCCATTCGGAAGCTCCCCGGAGACCCCGGATCTGCGCACCGATATGACGGCAGGCACAAGGTACAGCCGAGCCCATGCTCAGCTGCGCGCGAGGCCAGGCCAGAAGCAGCCGAGCATGGGCTCGGCTCTACAAACACTCCTGCCTTTGCTCCTGCCTTCCATGACCCCACCGCGCCCCCGTTGAATCCGTCCAGAGGCGGTGGGCCAGGGCGTGCAGGACCGTCCACGGCATGGATGCCGTGGCCGAGCCCCCAGGGACGGGTTTACGGCGTGTCCTGCACGCCCTGGCCCACCGACTTCCCCACGGATCAGCGAAGGCGCAGCGCTCTTCACGATCAACCCCCAAAAACAAGAAGAGCGCGAGATCTCGAGGATCTCGCGCCCGGGGTGGGATCGGTGGGGGAGAGAGGACCCGCCGATCCCGTTCCTGCGGGGGAACGCGCTTGCTTACTTCAGGTTCTGCGTCCAGTAGGTCTCGATCTGGCGGACCAGGCTGTCCGGCAGCGGCACGTAGTCCAGCTGGCGGGCCTGGGCATCGCCGCTCTTGTAGACCCAGCGGAAGAACTCCTGGGTGGCCTTGCCGTTGGCAGCGTTCTTCGGCTTCTTGTGCACCAGGATGAAGTTGGTGGCGGTGATCGGCCAGGACTCGGCGCCCGGGGCGTTGGTCATCACCAGGTAGAAGTCCTTGGCGCTGGCCCAGTCGGCGCTGGCAGCAGCGGCGGCGAACGACGCGTCGCTCGGCTGCACGAAGCGGCCGGCGGCATTCTTCATCGCGGTGTACGACAGCTTGTTCTGCAGCGCGTAGGACAGTTCGACGTAGCCGATGCCGCCCTTGATCTGCTTCACGTAGGCAGCAACGCCCTCGTTGCCCTTGCCGCCGATGCCGGCCGGCCACTGGACCGAGGTGCCTTCACCGACCGAGCTCTTCCACTCCGGGCTGACCTTGGACAGGTAGTTGACGAAGTTGAAGGTGGTGCCCGAGCCATCCGAGCGGTGCACGACGGTGATCTTGGCGCTCGGCAGGGTCACGCCCGGGTTCAGCGCGGCGATGGCCGGGTCGTTCCAGGTCTTGATCTTGCCCAGGAAGATGTTGGCCAGCACGGTGCCGTCCAGCTTCAGCGCGCCCGGGGCGATGCCGGCCACGTTGACCACCGGTACCACGCCGCCGATCACCGACGGGAACTGCGCCAGGCCCGCAGCAGCCAGTTCTTCCGGCTTCAGCGGAGCATCGGAGGAGCCGAAATCAACGGTCTTGGCCTTGATCTGGGCGATACCACCGCCGGAGCCGATCGACTGGTAGTTGACCTTGTTGCTGGTGGCGGCGTTGTAGTCGGCCGACCACTTCGACATCACCGGGTAGATGAACGATGCGCCCGCGCCGGTGATTTCAGCGGCGTTGGCGGCGAACACGGACGACGCTGCGAAGACGGCAACGGCAACGCGCGACTTGAAGGCGTGGATCACGGGGTGGCTCCTGGGTTGATTGGGATGCGGGGTTACCCGCCCGGCGCACATTCCATAACGGTTCGATGACAGCGCAGGGACCGTTGTATGACGCAACCGTTACAGCGCTGCCCGGCGCCCGCACAGCCAGGGGCGTGAAGGTTCTGAGTGCTGCGGGCAACGTGATGACCATGCGCCGGAGACGGCCGTGGCCCGGTTGCGATCACGTTCTATATGTCGCTGATGGACTGCCCGGTGTGGTCGTCAATGCCATCCCGGCCTGGCATTCCGCAGTGATGCCGCGTCATCCACACGAAACCATCAATGCAGGTGAGCGCTGCGCGGCGGTCGGCCCGGGCCGGGACGCTGATACGTGACGCCATATGCCGCAAGGGATCGACAAGCATGTGGCGGCAAATGAGTCGTACGCATGACCGCACGAAGAAATCTGTGGTTGGTGCTCAGGTTGTCATTCGGCTGTCATGGTTTTAACGGAATGTTCGCAAAACGCTTGACCGGCCTGCCGGCGTGGCGTTCTGCCCAAGCCATTCCAACCCTCTGGAGAAATCCAAAATGCGTTCCCATTTGCTCGCCGCCGCGGTCGTTGCAAGCCTCGGTCTGGTTTCCGCCGACGCCTTCGCAGCTCCCGCCAGCACGGGCGTATCCCAGGCACAGCTGCAGCAGCTGCAGGCGCAGATCGCTGCCCTGCAGGCCCAGGTCCAGCAGTTGCAGAACGATTCGCAGGCGCTGCAGGCACAGTCCGATGCGCAGTCCGAAGTGAACATCACCCAGGCCCAGGCCCTGGAAGGTGCACAGAAGACCCAGACCAGCGTCGACAAGCTGGCCAAGCTGGTCAATGACAACAAGATCGGCGGTCGCATGTTCTTCGACCTGACCAACATCGACAAGACCAGCAACGGCAAGGACACCGCCGCCAGCGGCACCGGTCTGGACGTCAAGCGCTTCTACCTGACCGTCGACCACAAGTTCAACGACATCTGGTCGGCCAACCTGACCACCGACTTCCAGTACAGCTCGGCCATCGGCAACACCGAACTGTTCGTCAAGAAGGCCTACGTGCAGGGCAGCTTCGACCCGGCCTTCAACCTGCGCGTCGGTGCCGCCGACATGCCGTGGATTCCGTATGTCGAGAAGTTCTACGGCATGCGTTATGTCGAGAACACCCTGACCGACCGCCTGAAGTACGGCAACTCGTCCGACTGGGGCCTGCATGGCTTCGGCAACCTGGGCAACAACTTCAACTACGCGGTCTCGGTTGTGTCCGGCGCCGGCTACAAGAACCCGACCCGCAGCAAGGGCATGGACGTGGAAGGCCGCGCGGCCTATACCCCGAACGAGAACTTCGTGGTTGCCGTCGGTGGCTACAGTGGCAAGCTGGGCAAGGAAACCGACATCCAGAGCGCCGAGAACACCTACACCCGCGCCAATGCGATGGTGGCCTACGCCAGCAGCGACTTCCGCGTCGGTGGCGAGTACTTCCAGGCCAAGAACCTCAACAACGTGATGACCGTTGCCACCGACAAGACCAGCGGCTGGTCGGTCTGGGGCAGCGTGCGCGTCACCGACGGCGGCATCAACGTGTTCGGTCGTTACGATGACACCGACGTCAGCAAGACGCTGGACCCGACCCTGAACGACAAGTACTGGAACGTCGGCGTCGAGTTCCCGGTCATGAAGAACCTCAAGCTGTCGACCGTGTACAAGTACACGCACCTGGCCAACGCCAGCGACAAGAAGAACGACAAGACCAAGGAGTTCGGCGTCTGGGGCGACCTGTCGTTCTGATGTCCTGAAGCACTCTTGTCTACAAGCAAAGACGGCGGGCCCTGTGCCCGCCGTCCTTGTTTTGTCACACCACGAACGCGTTCACGCCTCGGCCGTGGTCTTTTCCTTGAACCGGCACAGGTCGGCGATCACGCAGCCCGGGCAATCCGGCTTGCGCGCCTTGCACACATAACGTCCGTGCAGGATCAGCCAGTGATGCGCGTCGAGCAGGAACTCGGCCGGAATCACCTTCACCAGTTTGTCTTCCACTTCGCGCACGTTCTTGCCCGGGGCCAGGCCGGTGCGGTTGGAGACGCGGAAGATATGCGTGTCCACCGCCATCACCGGCTCACCGAACGCAGTGTTGAGCACCACGTTGGCGGTCTTGCGGCCCACGCCCGGCAGCGCTTCCAGTTCATCGCGATCGCGCGGCACTTCACCGCCGTGCTTCTCCAACAGGATCGCGCAGGTGGCGATCACGTTCTTCGCCTTGGCGTTGAACAGACCGATGGTGGCGATGTACTGCTTCAGCCCGTCCTCGCCAAGCGCGAGGATCTTTGCCGGGGTATTGGCCACCGGGAACAGGCGGCGCGTGGCCTTGTTGACGCCCACGTCGGTGGCCTGCGCCGACAGCGCGACCGCCACCAGCAGTTCGAACGGTGAGCTGTACTCCAGTTCGGTCTTCGGGTGCGGATTGAGTTCGCGCAGGCGGGTGAACATCTCCACCACGTCGGCGCGCGGCATGCTGCCACCGCGTCGCGCCGGCGCGCGCGGGGTCTTCTTCGCAGCGGCCATTACTGCTCCTTGCCGGTGGCGCGGGCCTTGGCCCGGGCGAGAATCGCGGCGGCGGCCGGGGGCAGGGCGGGCTTCACGTCCGGCGCCGGGGCTGGCGTGCGTCGCGCATCGCGTTCGGCCTCGCGGCGCGCCAGGCGCACGGCACGGGCACGGTAGCGTTCGCGTGCGGCCCAGGCCGCGTGCAGCTGCTGCTGGGCCTGCTGCAGGCGTCGTGGAAGGTCCGGGTGGCCGGGCAGCAGCTGTTCGTCGCCGGCACGGGCAACGTAGTCCATGAGGCCGGCCTGCAGGGCGCCATCGAGATCGTCTGCCTGGACCCGGGCGAACAGCTGCGCGGGGTTGGGTCGGGATGCCATGGCGTCAGCGGTTCTGGAAGGCCGGCGGGCGGCGCTGCAGGAAGGCGCTGGTGCCTTCGCGCATGTCTTCGGTGGCGAACAGCAGGCCGAACTGCGCGCTTTCGTACTCCAGCCCAGCCTCCAGGCTGCATTCACCACCCACGTGTACCGCGTCGAGCAGGCCACGCAGGGCCAGCGGGGCCGAGCGTGCCAGCTGGCGCGCGATGTCCTGTACACGGTTGTCCAGCGCATCGGCGGGCACCACCTCGTTGACGATGCCCAGTTCCAGCGCACGCGCGGCGTTGATCGGTGCACCCAGCAGGCACAGCTCCAGGGTGGCGGCGCGGCCGCACAGGCGCAGCAGGCGTTGACTGCCGCCGAAGCCGGGAATCAGGCCGAGATTGATCTCCGGCTGCCCGACCTTGGCCGTATCGGCAGCGATGCGCAGGTGGCAGGCCATGGCCAGCTCCAGCCCGCCGCCCAGGGCGAAGCCGTTCACGCGTGCGATCACCGGCTTGGGCATGCGCTCGATCTGGCGCATCAGGGCCTGGCCGAGCAGGGAGAAATCACGTCCCTGAACCGCACTGAGTGTGTTCATCTCGGCGATGTCGGCCCCGGCCACGAAAGCCTTCGGACCGGCACCGGTCAGCACCACCACGCGCACGTCCGGGTCGGCTGCGGCGGCGCTGAACGCCTCGGTCAGCGCCTGCAGGGTCGCGGCATTCAAGGCGTTGAGCTTGTCCGGGCGCTGGACGGTCACGGTGCGGATGGCGCCGTCGTCGGCGACAGCGATCAGGGCATCGGCCACGGGGAAACTCCTGAAACGTTAAAAAAAAGTGAGATTGAACTCCGCCAACGCAGACGGGTCTTAGCCTGCATCGTGAGTAGCGGTTACACGTTGTGCCCGTTATCCTAACCCGTCGCCTCAGGGCGGCGCAGAACGTCCCTGAGTTACCACCCCTGGAGAACTGTTTGATGAAGTTGCGTTCTATCGCGGTCGCCGTCGCGGCCCTGGCCCTGACGGGCAATGCCTTCGCCCAGGACGTCTCGTCCGAAAAGGGCAAGCTGAGCTACTACTTCGGTTACGACTACGGCAACAACCTGGCGGAGCTGACCGGTCGTGGTGAGCAGCTGGACATCAACTCGGTGGTGAAGGGCCTGCAGGACGCCTACGCCAAGAAGCAGCCGGCGATTACCGCCGACCAGCTGAAGCCGGCCGTTGAAGCGTTCCAGAAGCGCGAGCAGGGCCGTGCCCAGGCTGCCAAGGCCGAGTACGAAAAGGCTGCTGCCGAAAACAAGACCAAGAGCGATCAGTTCATCGCGGCGAACAAGGCCAAGGCCGGCGTGCAGTCCCTGCCGAGCGGCGTCCAGTACCGCGTGATTGAAGCCGGCAAGGGCGCCAAGCCGACCCAGGCCAGCACCGTGCAGCTGGAAGTGGCCGGTCCGTTCCCGTACGGCCAGCGCCCGACCGAAGCCCGCCCGGCCCAGCAGATTCCGTCGATCAAGGTCAGCGAAGTCGAAATGAAGGCCATGCGCGAGACCCTGCTGCAGATGCCGGCTGGCTCGAAGTGGGAAGTCACGCTGCCGCCGGACCAGGCCTACGGTGCCGACCCGCGCACCCCGTTCCCGCCGAACGTGGCTGTGCAGTTCGAGATCAAGCTGGTCAGCGTCAAGTAAATCGAAGCGGTAAACGAAACGCGCCGGTGATCCCACCGGCGCGTTTTTGTTTGCGCGGAGCGCGACGCTGCCGTGCACTGCATATTGACCCCGCGCAAGTTCAGCCCGATCGCGCTACTGTTGTCGGGTGCAAACAATGGAAAAAACGGCGCGTGTTGTCGCAAGTCCCTGCATCGGAGTGTGCACGCTGGATCCGCACCGGCAATGCACCGGCTGCGGGCGGCATATCGATGAGATCGCGCGGTGGTCGTCGATGAGCAACGAGGAACGCAGCCGCATCCTGCATCGCGTGCAACCTCTGCGGGAACAGCTGCAGCAATCACTGCGCGGCTCGCTGGCTGATCACGAGCGCCTGATGCGCGCGCTGCATCCACTGGCCGAGCCGCCGGCCGGCGACGGCTGGAACCGCAGTGAACTGATCGATCTGCTGCCGCCCGGGCCCCCGGTGGAAGCCGCCGTACTGGCCGGCATCGTGCCGCGCGCCAACGGCGCACAGGTCATTCTCACCCGTCGCACCGAAACCCTGCGTACCCATGGTGGCCAGGTCGGTTTCCCCGGTGGCCGCACCGAACCCGATGACCGCGATGCGTTGGCCGCTGCACTGCGCGAGAGCCAGGAGGAAATCGCATTGGCGCCCGGCCAGGTGCAGGCGCTGGGCTATCTCGATCCCTTCGTGACGATCACCGGCTACCGGGTCACGCCGGTGGTGGCCGTGGTCGATCCGGATTTCGTGCCGGTGCCACAGCCCAGTGAAGTGGCCGAAGTGTTTGAAGTGCCGCTCGATTACCTGATGGCAGCCGACAACCTGCACCAGGTCGAAATCAATCATCGCGGCCGCGTCCGCCACGTCCTCGAATATGGCTGGCCCGGCCAGCGCATCTGGGGCGCCACCGCCGCCATCCTCTACAACCTGCGTCGCCGCCTGGAGCAAGTGCAATGAAGCCGATCGATCCGCCGTGGACCACCCTGGTCGATGTCGCCACCCTGGCCGCTGCATTGGGCGAGGGCGTTCGCGTGGTCGACGCACGTGCTACTGCCAGTACCGCCGTACGCGTGGTCGATGCACGTTCCTCGCTGGCCGATCCGCAGGCGGGTAACGGCCAGTATCTGGCGGGGCATGTTCCGGGCGCGGTGTATGCCGACCTCAATCGGGACCTGTCGGATCTGACCCGCAGCGGCCACGGCCGTCACCCGCTGCCGGACAGCGATGCCTTCGCCGCGAAACTGGGCCAGTGGGGCATCGGTCCCGACACCCAGGTGGTGGTCTACGACGGCAGCGATGGCAGCATGGCCGCCTCGCGCCTGTGGTGGCTGCTGCGCCTGATCGGGCACAGCAAGGTGGCCGTGCTTGATGGTGGCATCGCCGCATGGCAGGGCGCAGGGCATCCCTTGGCGACGGGGCAGGATGAGGTGACCGCGCTGCCGGTTTACCCGGGCCGTTTCGACACCACCCAGATCGCCAATGCCGAGGAAATCAGCGCACGCCTGAAGCACGCGCCGGGCTGGTTGGTCGACGCACGCGCAGGCGAGCGCTTCCGCGGCGAAGTGGAGCCGCTGGACCCGGTCGCCGGCCACGTGCCCGGCGCGGTCAACCGTCCGTTTGCGTTGAACGTCGCCGACGGCCGCCTGCGTGATGCACAGGAACTGCGCGCCGAACTGCAGGGCGTGATCGGCAACCGTGAGCCGCAGCAGGTGGTGCTGATGTGCGGCTCCGGCGTCACCGCCTGCCACCTGTTGCTGGCGATGGAAGCGGCCGGTCTGTCCGGCGCACGCATCTACGCCGATTCCTGGAGCGGCTGGGTGAGCGACAGCAGCCGCCCGGTCGCCACCGGCGCCTGAGCAATCCGGGCAAAGAGCAGTCGAGCGCGGCTCGACTCTACAAAGGCACCCTCCGATCGATTCGATCCCGTGCCGACCAACGGTCGGCACCCACCAACAGCAGCGGGAACCTGTCGAAGGCGGGGTGGGTCCGGTTGCGGGGGCGTGAGCCGCATGGATGCGGCGACCGAGCTTACATGGACGTACTTGCAGCGTCCCCCGCAACCGGACCCACCCCGCCTCCCCTCAGGAAGTCAGCTTCTGCTGTTGCTCTGGCTTCGGCTTCTGCGGGTGCAGGGCGCAGCCCTGCCGCTTACCCAACCGGCTGCAACGGCACCTTCGCCAGAATCCGCGCCCACGGGAACAACGGCCCTGGGTCACGCTTGCGCGCCACCATCATCGTCGGGTCATCACTGGCCGGCACCTGCTCCAGATCCAGCTGGTCATGCCCGGCAATCCGCCGCAGCGAGGGATAGCGCACCACCAGCGCCTGCAGCAGCTGCTCCAGCGCCTGCAGCTGCGCCTCGGTGTACGGCTCGTCCATCGCCTGCTGGCGGCTGTCGAACCAGTGCGGGTAGCGCCCGGTGTTGACCAGCTCGATGCCCAGCGTATGCGCGTTCATGCCGCGCACGTGATGCGCCACGCGTTCCGGTGCCACGTACTGCACCACGCTGCCATCGCGGTCGATGTAGAAGTGGCCGCTGTTACCGGCGCCACTGTCATACAGCACGCGCTCGCCGTACTCGCGGGCCATCGCCAGATCGGGCAGCTCGGTGCAGTGGATCACCACCATCTCCAGCGTGGCCGGGTCGCGCAGTGGCAGACGGTCTTCGTAGGGCAGGGGCTGCAGCTGCAGGCCGGGCAGGAGCGGGTTGGGCATCCGGCGATGCTAGCATTGCGGCATGAACCTGCCTTCCCTTTCCTCGTCGGCCTGCTCCCATGGAGCGCGCGCATGAGCCGCGGCCACTGCATCCTGTCCCACGGCTTCGAGAGCGGCCCGGAGGCGACCAAGGTCACCGCGCTGGCCGACGTGGCGCAGCGCCTGGGCTGGACCCATGAGCGCCCGGACTATACAGACCTGGACGCGATGAGCGAGGTCAGCCGCGTAGGTGACGTGCCGACCCGCCTGCGCCGCCTGGTCGAACGCACCGCCATCGCTGCCCAGCAGGGCCCGGTGGTGCTGGCCGGTTCCAGCCTGGGCGCCTACATCTCCGCCATCGCCTCGCTGCAGGTGCCGGTGGCCGGCCTGTTCCTGATGGTGCCGCCGACCACGATGGGCCCGATGCCGGCGCTGGACGCCGCCGCCGTGCCGACCACCGTGGTCCAGGCCTGGCATGACGACGTGGTTCCGGCCGCCGGGGTGATTGCCTGGGCGCAGGCGCGTTCGGCGCAGCTGCTGCTGGTCGACGACGGCCACCGCCTGGAGCACCACGTGGAGGCCTCCGCGCAGGCCTTCGAGCGCCTGCTGCGGCAACTGTGAAGCCCGGGCGCACGGCGCGCCCGCCCGCATTGACTACAATGGCAGCCCCGCCGCCCCCGGCGCGGGCCTGCCGGCCGTGCCTACGGCCCTCCTTTCCGACTGGCCCGGCCCCTGTGCCGCGCCCGACCACCTGCGAACCGATCCTGTGAAATTCTTCGTCTCCTGCGCCAAGGGCCTGGAATACCTGCTTGCCGATGAACTGTCGGCCCTGGGCCTTGGCAAGGCCACTGCCACCATTGCCGGCGTCAACGCCGAAGGCGAACTGGAGCAGGCGCTGCGGATCGTGATGTGGTCGCGCCTGGCCAGCCGCGTGCTGTGGCCGATCGACGAGTTCGACTGCCCGGACGAGCAGGCCCTGTATGACGGCGTGCGTGCGCTGCCGTGGCACGAGCACATCAAGCCGGAGATGACCCTGGCGGTGGACGCGCACGTGTCGGGCGACAAGATCACCCATGCCCGCTTTGCCGCGCAGCGGATCAAGGACGCCATCGTCGACCGCATGCGTGATGAAGGCCTGGAGCGCCCGTCGGTCAACACCGACCTGCCGGATGTGCGGGTCAACCTGTCACTGCGCAAAGGCCGTGCCTCGCTGTCGATCGACCTCGGCGGCGGCCCGTTGCATCGCCGTGGCTGGCGCGGCGCCGCTCACGAGGCACCGCTGAAGGAAAATCTGGCCGCCGCGCTGCTGCTGCGCGCGCAGTGGCCGCGGCTGCACGCCGCCGGTGGCGGCCTGCTGGACCCGATGTGCGGCAGCGGCACGCTGCTGATCGAAGGCGCGCTGATGGCCGCCGACGTTGCTCCCGGCCTGATGCGCCACGGCAGCCTGCCGCCGAGCCGCTGGCTGGGCTTCGACAAGGCCGCCTGGAAGAGCCTCCAGAGCGAGGCGCGTGACCGCGAAGCGGCTGGCCTGGCCGCGCTGAAGCCGGTCATCCACGGCAGCGACATCGACCCGACCGCGATCCAGGCGGCACGCGAGAATGCCGAGGTGGCCGGTGTCGCCCACGCGATCCGCTTCACCCGCGCCGATGTCGCCGACCTGGCCGCGCCGGAGCAGGAGATCGGTGCGGTGGTCTGCAACCCGCCGTATGACGAACGCCTGGCCGCCGACCCGGCGCTGTACCGCGCACTGGGCAATGCCCTGCAGAAGGCGGTGCCGCAGTGGCGCGCCAGCCTGCTGTGCGGCAATGACGAACTGGCCTTTGCCACCGGCCTGCGTGCGGGCAAGAAGTACCAGATGTTCAACGGTGCGCTGGAATGCGCGCTGATCGTCTGCGACCCGATCGCCGTGCCGGGCCGTGACCCGGCGCAGCCGCGCGAACTGAGCGAAGGCGCGCAGATGGTGGCCAACCGCCTGCGCAAGAACCTGAAGAAGTTCAAGAGCTGGCGCGCCCGCGAGGACATCACCTGCTTCCGCGCCTACGACGCCGATCTGCCGGAGTACGCGGCGGCCATCGATGTCTACGAGGAAGACGGTGGCAAGCGCCGCACCTTCCTGCATGTGCAGGAATACGCTGCACCGGCGGCGATTCCGGAGAACGACGTGCGCCGCCGCCGCAACGAGCTGCTGGCGGCCGCGCGCGAAGTGTTCGGCGTGCCGCCGGAACAGGTGTCGATGAAGTCGCGCGAGCGCGGCAAGGGCGGCAGCAAGTACGGCCGTTTCGAGCAGCGTGACGAATTCATCGTGGTGCGCGAGAACAACGCGCTGCTGCAGGTGAATCTGTTCGACTACCTGGACACCGGCCTGTTCCTCGACCATCGCCCGCTGCGCCGGATGATGGCCGAACAGGCGCGTGGCAAGCGTTTCCTCAACCTGTTCTGCTACACCGGCGTGGCCAGCGTGCAGGCCGCCGTGGCCGGTGCGGCCAGCACCACCAGCGTCGATCTGTCGGCCACTTACCTGCAGTGGTGCTACGACAACCTGGCGTTGAACGGGCAGGGTGGCAACCAGCACCTGCTGGTGCAGGCCGATGCGATGGCCTGGCTGGAAGGCGACCGTGGCCAGTACGACGTGATTTTCTGCGATCCGCCGACCTTCTCCAACTCCGCGCGTGCCGACGACTTCGACGTGCAGCGCGAACAACTGAAGCTGCTGCGCGCGGCGGTGGCACGGCTGGCACCGGGTGGCGTGCTGTACTTCTCCAACAACTTCCGCCGCTTCAAGCTGGAAGAGAACGCCATCGCCGAATTCGCCCAGTGCCGCGAGATCACCGCGCGCACCATCGGCCCGGATTTCGAGCGCAACGCGCGCATCCACCGCGCGTGGGAACTGAAGCGGTTGGGGTAAGCCCGGTAATGCCGGCCGCTGGCCGGCAACGGTGTCAGATCCGCAGAGGGTTCATGGGATGCCGGCCAGCGGCCGGCACTCCCCATATCTGGCCGGTACATCCACGCCATGCGTGGAGGGCTGTTCAGTAGATCCACGCCATGCGTGGATGGCGGTTACAGCAACGCCACCAGCAGCCCGGCCACGGGCAGCGCGATCGCCAGCGGCGCGATCCATTTCGGCCGGTACGGGTACAACCCGAACGACAGCACCACGCCGCCCACGGTCATCACGCCCAGCCACAGCACCGGGCCCATCGCCCAGCCGTGGTCGACCACGCACAGTGCAAACGCTACCGTCAGCAGCACCCAACCCAGCACCCGCCACTGCGTGCGCCGTGCCGGGGTGGCTGCAGCCTTGCCGTGCAGGTCGTGCTGGTGCTTCTCCATCGCCAGCGACAGCGCGGTGAACGCGGAGAACGACAGGGTCAATGCCAGCAGCATCATGCGCTGGCCTCCGCTTCGGCGGTTTCTGCAGCGTCCACCGGGGCCTTGGGCGCCGCCGCCGCCGCTGCACGCTTCTTCTTCTCGGCCGCGCTCAGCGGTGGTGTCCAGCGCTGCATGCGCCAGCCGCACAGCGCCAGCATCGCGCCGAACGCGATCATCGACAGATCAAAGCCAGCCAGCACCCAGTCCCCGTTGCGCAGGGTGTTGCCCAGGTGCGCATGCGTGGTCAGCGCATTGACCACCGGCACCAGCGCGAACGCGGCTGCGCCCAGGTACAGCTGCCAGGCCCACATCATCCGCTTCGGCCAGATGAAGGCGGCCAGCAGTGCCGCGCCCCAGGCGCAGAAGAACACGTTGGCCTCGGCGCTGGAGCGTTCGGCGATGTCCAGCGGCAGCAGGCGGTTGCCCCAGAAGTACGCTGCAAAGGCGATCGGCAGGCCGGCCACGGTACCGATGTTCAACGCATCGACCAGGCGCAGGCCGAAGCCTGTGCGGCCACTCTTGGCGTGCTTGGGCCGTTCCTTCACCGCCCACAGCACCACGCCGCTGGCCACCATCAGGCAGCCGACCAGGCCGGACAGGAAGAACAGTGCGCGCAGGCCCCAGTCGGCGAAGCGCGCCAGGTGCAGGCCGTACAGCACGCCGCGGGTGGCGGTGGCGCCACCGGAAGGCGGTGTTTCTTCCAGCAGCGTGCTATTGACCATGTCGTAGCGCACGGCCGGGGTGTCGGTGGACAGGCGCTTGCCGTCACGCTGGCGGATGTCGATCACTGCATTGGCCGCGCCCGGGTTGGACACGGTGAAGCCGGCCACTTCCACGCCGTGCCAATGCGCTCGCGCGCTGTCCAGCAGCTGCGCGATCGGCAGCGGCGTGGCGCGGCCTTCGGCAGGTGCAGTCACCTCCGGCATGCCACCGAAGGCCTCGCTGTAGAAGGCATCCTCGTCCTGCGGGTAGGCCACCTTCACGCCCCACGGCAGGTACATGATCATCAGGGTCACGATGCCGGTGTAGGTGATCATCGCGTGGTAGGGCAGGGCCATCACCGCGCTGACGTTGTGGAAATCGAGCCAGGAACGCAGGCCCTTGTCCTTGCGGAAAGTGAAGAAGTCCTTGAAGATTTTCTTGTGGGTGATGACGCCGGTGATGATTGCCACCAGCATGAACATCGCGCAGAAGCCGACCAGATAGCGCGCCCACAGCACCGGGATGTAGTGCAGGTCGAAATGCAGGCGGTAGAAGAAATCACCGCCGCGAGTCTCGCGGGCCTTCAGTGCCTGCCCGGTGTTCGGGTCCAGTGTTGCGTCGCCGAAGCCCCCTCGACGGCCACGGCTGGGGTCGGCCAGCTCCGGCGGCAGCCGCCAGAACATCTGCATGGCCGGGTTGCGCGGTTGTGGCAGGGTGACGAACCAGTTCTCGGCCTGCGCGGCGTTGGCCTGCAGGTAGTCCACGGCACGCTGCGCGGCCACATCGATGCTGACGTTGCTGGAGGGCAGTTCCGGGCGCATCCAGCGGCTGATTTCCTCGCGGTAGTAGCTGGCCGTGCCGGCCATGAAGATCAGCAACAGCAGCCAGCCGACCAGCAGGCCGGTCCAGGTGTGCAGCCAGGCCATCGACTGGCGGAATCCGTTCTTCATGCCCAGGCCCCCAGCATGCGCGCGATGACTGCCATCAGCAGGGTGGGGGCGAGGATGCCGACCCACGCACGCAGCGCACTGCGGGTGGCGAACGCCCACAGCGCCGCGCAGGCGGCCACCAGAATGGCCAGCAGCATGCCGGTCAGCACGGTCTGGCCACGTGCGCCGGGCAGCGCCACCGCGCAGAATACGCTGGTCACGGAAGCCAGCGCGTAGCCGCCGAAGATCGCCGCCAGCGAGCGTGACAGCACGCCCCAGCGCGGGTTGGAGAAGAAGGTGCGGGGGCTGGCGGTTGCGGGCGAGCGGTCCACGGCGTTCCTGCAGGTTTCAGTGAAAAGGAACCGGCGCACCGCAGCGCGCCGGGGTTGGCCATCCGTGGCCGGGCACCGGTCGCAGAACCGGTGCCATCCATCGAGGGTCAGAGCTTCCAGCGCAGTGTCACGGTGACATTGCGTGGTTCGCCCCAGTACACGCCGTTGTAGAAACCGACGTTGTTGAAGTACTTCTTGTCCAGCAGGTTGTTGATGTTCAGCTGCGCGCTGAAGTTCTCGTTGAAGCGATAGCCGCCGGCCAGGTTCAGCAGGTAGAAGGCGTCCTGAGTGATGTTGGCCTTGCTGCGATCCGCCTTGGTGCTGGTGTTCCAGATGCGGCTCTGCCAGGTCACGCCGCCACCCAGCCAGAAGCGGCCATCGATACCACCGGGGCGCCAGCTGGTGTTGAGGCGGAAGGTATCCTGCGGGGTCGTGGTCCGCTGCAGCACGCCATCCTTGTTGCGGATGACGGTGTGGGCGAAGCCTGCCGAGACGTTCCACTGCTCGCCGATGCTGCCCTGGGTTTCGATTTCCCAGCCCTTGACCTTGTTGCCCTTGCCGGTGGAGCGGTAGGCCTGCTCACCGCCGGGCAGCGAGTTGACCGGTACCGAATCATCCTTCTCGGCGACGTTGTCCTGCTTGCCCTCGAATACGGCGGCGGAGGCATTGAGCAGGCCGCCGAAGAACTCGGCTTTGACGCCAGCTTCGTACATGTTGCCGACTACCGGTTCCAGGAAGTTGCCGTTGCGGTCGCGGTTGCTCTGCGGCTTGAAGATATCGGTGTAGCTGACGTAGGCGCTGAAAATCGAGTTGAAGTCGTAGATCAGGCCGGCATACGGGGTGAGCATATCGTCGGGCTTGTAGCCGTTGCGCCTAGTGCCATTGCGGTTGCCGGTGGCGTCGTAGGAATAGTCCCACTTGCGGGTTTCCCAGCTGCCGTAGCGTGCGCCGACTACGGCCAGCAGCGGATCGGCAAGTCGCAGGCGCGCGGCGAGGTAGGCGGCGCGCTGGCGCAGCTCATCCTGTGATGACAGGCGGCCGAGACGGGTGACCGGCAATACCGGGACGTTGCCGGTCCAGTGCCGCCAGTCAGGCACCTTCGCATAGGCCGTGTCGTAGTTGAAATCCATTGCTTCCGATTCGCCCTTGCGAACCGATTGGCCCAGGCCGAACACAAGCTCATGCTCGCGACCGAACAGCTTGAACGGCCCCCCCACGTTGACGTCGAACACGTCCATCGTGCTGTGCTGGTTGAAGTGCGAGATGTAGGCCGTTATGCCGGTGCCGTCCGCGCTCGGATTGCCGGCCGCACCGTACCAGACGCTGCCGTCGGTATCGCGCACCGCATGGCTGACGTTGCCCTTCACCGACCAGCCGTCGCCCAGTTGCTGTTCCAGCCGCGCGAAGGTGGTCTTCTCCACGATCGGCCAGCTGCTCCACGACGCGGACAGGTTGGTCGAGCGCGGCAGGTTGGCCGGCGTGCCGTCTTCCCCCCAATAGGGCACTACACCCCAGGTCACGCCGGTGCTGCGGGGTGACTGGTATTCATAGCCCACTTCGAACAGCGTGCTATCGCTCAGATCGGCCTGGACGATGCCATAGAACACGTCCTTGTCCAGTGCGTAGACGTCGCGGAACGAATCACTCTGCTGCTTGGCGGCCACGATGCGTGCACGGATGCGGCCGTCCCAGGCGATGGGGCCGCCAAGGTCGGCTTCCAGGCGCCGGTTGCTCCAGCGGCCGAGGGTCAGGTTGGCACCCATCTGGAAGGTGTCGGTCGGACGCTTGCGGATCATGCTGATGGTGCCGGACGGATCGCCCGCGCCGGTGGTCAGGCCGGTGGCACCGCGGATCACTTCGATACGCTCGTAGATGACGTTGTCGGTGTTGGTCTTGACCGAGCCTCCGAACGTATTGAGCATGCCATCGACCTGGAAGTTTTCGATGGTGTAGCCACGCGAAACATAGTTGATGCGCTCGCTGTCGGTGACCGACACGCTGACGCCGGTGACCTGGCCCATCACGTCCGACAACGAGAACAGGCCCATGTCATCCAGGCGCTGGCGGGTCACCACCGTCACCGATTGCGGAGTCTCGCGTAGTGACAGGTCGAGCTTGGTCGCGCTGCGCGCCCCCTTCACCGTATAGCTGTTGGGAATCTCGCCATCGGCGGTCACCTTCACGGTATCCAGCGTGCGTGCGGAAGGATCGGCAGTGCCGTCGGCGTGGGCCAGCGGGGCGATCATCAGTGCGGTCACGGCCAGGGCCAGCAGAGTGGGACGAGGGTGGTTCAGCGGCATTGCCATCAGTGCGATTCCATGCAGGACGAAACAAGCGATGGAATGCGCAGACGCAGCAGCCGTGCGCTTCGCGCACGTCGCCCAGCAAGTCCCATCGACGGTGCGCCACCCGTGTAATGCGGGCGACCCGGTAGTCGGGGGATGTACACGGGCGAAGGGGCGGGTGGGTGCGTGCTTCCGTGCCCCGCTTGGCTAAGCGTACAACCGATCGGCAAATGATAGGCATTCGCATTTCGTTAATCAAGCGTGACGAATTCCGTCTCCACGCAGGACGTGGATCGACTGCCGGATGGGGTCCTAGAACCTGAACACCACCGTCGCGGCGTGCAGCAGCAGGCCGATCAGGCCGCCCACCAGGGTGCCGTTGAAGCGGATGAACTGCAGGTCGCGGCCCACGCTCAGTTCCAGCTGTTCGACCAGATGCCGTTCGTCCCAGCTCTTCACGGTCTGCGCGATATGCGTGGTCACGCCTTCGCGCAGGCGGCCGGTGAGGCGCTGGGCGCCCTCCAGAAGATGCTGGTTCAGCGCGTCGCGCAGGGCCGGGTCGGCCTGCAGGCTGCTGCCCAGTGACGCGAGGCTGCGCTGCAGGTGGCCGACCAGCGCCGAATCCTCACGCTGCAGGTCGGCACGCAGGCTGGCATGGATGCGCGCCCACAGCCCCTGCACGTACTCCTGCAGGGCAGGGTGGTCGATCATTTCCTGCTTGAGCTGTTCGATGCGCTCGGCCAGGGCCGGGTCCTCGCGCAGGCGCTGCACGTAGTTCTGCAGCCAGCTCTCGTAGTCCTGGCGCAGCGGATGCTGCGGCTCGGCCAGCACCTGCTGCAGTTCTTCCAGCACCGCCCGCGCCAGTCGCTCGGCCAGGCTATCGCCGATCTCGTCGATCGGCTTGACCCAGTTCACCGTGCTCGACAGCGTCGGCCACTCGCGCTGGATGTAACGCACGATCAGCTGCGAGGCGCGCTCCTTCACTTCCGGCTGCTCCAGCCAGCGTCCCAAGCGCTGCAGGCCCTCGTCCAGCACGCGCTGGTGGCGCCCATCGGCGGTCAGCAGGGCCAGCAGCTCACCGGCGGTGGCGGCGGCATTCCACTGCCGCAGTTGCTGCACCACGAAGGCGTGCAGCTGCCGGCGCACCGCGGTTTCGTCGAAGAAGTCCAGTGCCTGCAAGGCCCAGCCGCGGGCCATGTCGGCCAGCATCCGCGAACGTGCAGGGTCGGCCAGCCAACTGCCGAGACGGCTGGCCGGGTCGAATACCTGCAGCTTTGCCAAGAGGACCTGTGGTTCAAGGAACTGGTCGCGCACGAACAGGGCCAGGCTGTCGCCGATGCGTTCCTTGCTGCGTGGGATGATTGCCGTATGCGGGATCGGCAGGCCCATCGGCCGCCGGAACAGCGCGACGACCGCGAACCAGTCGGCCAGTGCGCCTACGGCCGCTGCTTCGCAGAAGGCCGAGACCCAGGCCCAGATGCCGCGCTCGCCCTGCCAGTGGCTGACCGCGAAACCGGCCAGCATCAACAGCAGCAGTCCCAGCGCGAGGGCTTTCAGGCGCCGCAGCTGTGCGCGGCGCGGATCGTTGGCAGACGTCATGCCGGAAGTCTAACCGGCACGGCATGAGCATCTGGTAGTGCCGGCCGCTGGCCGGCATCCGCAACGCACCCGGAACGTTCATGGGGTTGCCGGCCAGCGGCCGGCACTACCCGTTGGTTCAGAGCGCTTCGAGCTGCTTGCGCAACGCCGCCAGCTGCGCGCGCAGAGTGTCGTTCTCGCGGGTCAGCGCGACCACGCGGCGGCGCAGCGCCGGGGCATCCTCGCCCAGCTGCTCCAGTGCCGACAGCACCTCGGCGTCGCGGCTGGCGATCTGCTCTTCGTCCGCTTCCTCGAAGTCCATCTCGGCTGCTTCCGGCTTCGGTGCGCGCGGCTTGCGCTTGGACTCGCGCACGCGCTTGGCGGCCTGCTTCAGCTCATCCTTGCCACCGGCGGCAGCGGCGCGCTGCTCGTCTTCCGGCAGGTCGGCCACGGCAGCAGCAGCGCTGATCGAGATCACGCCGGCCTTCACCGCTTCCACCACCTCGGCCGCGGCCTGGGCGTGGATGCGTTCGATCATGCCGACCTGGCTGGTGCTCAGCTTGGCCTCGCGGGCCAGCTCGGCGCGGCTGATCTTCGGTGCCGGTTCCCACGGCGGGCTGTCCTCACCCGCGTCCTCGATGGCTTCGGCGGTGCCGTCGCTCTCGCGTTGCAGCTGCGCCTGCTCGATCTGCTTGCGGGCGGCCAGGATGTCGCGCTTGCGCAGCGCCAGCACGCCGCGCTGGAAGTCGGACACGCTGCGGCGGCCCAGGTGCTGCTCGATCATCCACAGGTGTACGTCTTCCATGCTCTGGAAGTGGGTGTTCTGCACGGTATTGAAGGGCAGGCCATGCTTCTGGCAGATGCCGAAACGGTTGTGGCCATCGACCAGCACATCACCCCACAGCACCAGCGCATCGCGGCAGCCTTCGGCCAGGATGCTGCGCTCCAGCGCGTCATGTTCGTCCGCGGTCAGCGGGTCGATGTAGGCCTTGAGTTCTTCTTTGACGACGATATCCATGGGCACGGCAGCGAGCAGGAGCGGAACCGCCCATTGTACCCGCTCGCCACCGCCGGCCCGGGCTCAGGCGGTGGCCCGGATCATCTCGCCCAGGATGCTGGTGATCTGGTCGATCTGCGCCTTGTCCACGATCAGTGGTGGCGACAGCGCGATGATGTCGCCGGTACAGCGCACCAGCAGCCGGCCGTCCTGGAAGCAGCGCCGGAACACCTCGTAGCCACGGCTGCCGGGGGCATCGCGGCGCGGCGCCAGCTCGACCGCGCCGACCAGCCCGAAGTTGCGGATGTCGATCACGTTGGGCAGGCCCTGCAGCGCATGCAGCCGTTCCTGCCAGTATTCGCCCAGCTCGATGGCACGCTCGAACAGGCGCTCCTCGGCATAGACCTCCAGCGTGGCCAGCGCTGCGGCGCAGGCCAGCGGATGGCCGGAATGGGTATAGCCATGGAACAGCTCGATGGCCTGCGGCGGTGCCTGCATCAGGGTTGCATGCACGGCGTCGCTGGCCAGCACGCCACCCAGCGGTACCGCGCCGTTGCTGACCGCCTTGGCGAAGGTCAGCAGGTCCGGGGTGACCCCGAAGCGCTGCGCGGCGAAGGGCATGCCGACCCGGCCGAAACCGGTGATGACCTCGTCGAACACCAGCAGGATGCCGTGGTGGTCGCACAGCTCGCGCAGGCGCTGGAGGTAGCCGGGCGCGGGCAGGATCACCCCGGCCGAACCGGCAATGGGCTCGACGAACACCGCCGCGATGGTCGAGGCATCGTGCAGCGCGATCAGCCGTTCCAGGTCGTCGGCCAGCTCCGCGCCCTGGCGTGGCAGGCCCTTGCTGAACGCATTGCGCGGCAGGTCCAGGGTATGCCGCAGGTAGTCCACGCCGCCCAGCTGCAGGCCGAACGCCCTGCGGTTGTTGGGCAGCCCACCCAGCGCCATGCCGCCGAAACCGACCCCGTGGTAAGCCTTCTCGCGGCTGATGAAGCGGGTGCGCTGGCCCTCGCCACGCTGGCGGTGATAGGCCAGCGCGATCTTCATCGCGGTATCCACCGCCTCGGAGCCGGAGCTGGTGAAGAACACATGGTTGAGCGGGGCAGGCGCCAGTGCGGCCAGCCGCTGCGCCAGTGCGAAGGCCGGCGGCGAGCCCATCTGGAAGGCCGGCGAATAGTCGAGCGTGCGTGCCTGCTCGACGATGGCCTCGACGATGCGCGGGCGGGCGTGGCCGGCGTTGCAGCACCACAGGCCGGCGGTGCCGTCGAGGATCTGGCGGCCGTCGACGTCCTCGTAGTGCATGCCTTCGGCGCGTACCAGCATGCGCGGCGCGGCCTTGTACTGGCGGTTGGCGGTGAACGGCATCCAGTACGCGTCCAGTGACTCGGGACGCTGGGTGGCCAGGTCGTGCAGATCGCTTTCGGGACGCTTCATGCCAGCTCCATCGGGTCCGATGCGACGAATGTAGCGCAGCCGCGTCACGGTGGAGTCGCGGCGGTCCCGGTATAACCAAAGCTCGTTGACCGCTGGAGCTTCCCATGGCCGATTTCCCCGACCGCAGCCACTGGCAGGCGCTGTCCCTTTCAGCTCTCGATGCCGGGCCAGGCCTTCATCGATGGCCGTTATGTCGATGCCGCCAGCGGCGCCCGCTTCGACTGCATCAGCCCGATCGATGGTCGCGTGCTGGGCGCGGTTGCCGACTGCGACGCGCAGGATGTCGAACGCGCGGTACTGGCCGCGCGGCGCAGCTTCGAGGCGGGCCACTGGTCGCAGGCGAGCCCGGCGCATCGCAAGCGCGTGTTGCTGGCGCTGGCCGCGCTGGTGGAGAAGCACGCCGATGAGCTGGCGCTGCTGGAAACCCTGGACATGGGCAAGCCGGTTCGTGACGCACGCCGTATCGACCTGCCCGGTGTGGTGCGCTGCCTGACCTGGACCGCCGAAGCGGTGGACAAACTGTATGGCGAGATCGCGCCGACTGGCCCGCACGAACTCGGACTGGTCACCCGCGAAGCCGCTGGCGTGGTGGCGGCCATCGTGCCGTGGAATTTCCCGTTGCTGATGGCCTGTTGGAAGATCGCGCCGGCGCTGGCGATGGGCAACTCGGTGGTGCTCAAGCCTTCGGAGCGGTCGCCGCTGAGTGCGCTGCGGCTGGCGGCGCTGGCCGCCGAGGCGGGCCTGCCGGAGGGCGTGCTGAACGTGCTGCCGGGCCATGGCGCGCGCGTTGGCGAACCGCTGGCCCTGCACATGGACGTGGATGTGTTGGCGTTCACCGGTTCCACTGCCACCGGCGCGAAGCTGCTGGAGTATTCCGGGCGATCCAACCTCAAGCGGGTCTGGCTGGAATGCGGCGGCAAGAGCCCGCACGTGGTGTTCGCCGACGCTCCCGATCTGGACGCGGCGGCCAAGGCCGTGGCGCAGGGCATCTTCTTCAACCAGGGCGAAGTCTGTACCGCCGGATCGCGCTTGCTGGTGCAGCGCTCGATCCGTGAGGATTTCGTGCACCAGGTAGTTGCTTATGGCCAGCACATGCAGCCGCAGCATCCGCTGGACGCCGACGCGCCGATGGGCGCGCTGGTGGACGCCGCGCATCTGGACAAGGTGATGCGGGATATCGCACGCGCCGAAGCTGAAGGTGCCCGCCTGCTGCTGGGCGGGCATCGTGCCGAGGTGGAGGCGGGTGGCAGCTATGTGCAGCCCACGGTGTTCGACCAGGTGCGCCCGGAGCAGGCCTTGGCACGCGAGGACGTGTTCGGGCCGGTGCTGGCCGTGCTTGGCTTTGACGACGAGGCCGAAGCGGTGCGCCTGGCCAACGACAGCCGCTACGGGCTGGCCGCCGGTCTCTGGACACGCGATCTGGGCCGCGCGCATCGGGTTGCGCGCCAGCTGCGCGCCGGCAGCGTCTGGGTGAACGGCTGGGATGGCGGCGACATGACCGCACCGTTTGGTGGTTACAAGCAGTCCGGCAACGGCCGCGACAAATCGCTGCACGCCTTCGACAAGTACAGCGAGATCAAGGCCACCTGGATCCAGTTGTAACGACGCGGCTGCTTGACCGCTGTTCGCTCTTTGTAGAGTCGAGCCATGCTCGACTGCTTTTCGTTCTTCGGTAGAGCCGAGCCATGCTCGGCTGCTTTTCGTTCTTCGGTAGAGCCGAGCCATGCTCGGCTGCTTTTCGTTCTTCGGTAGAGCCGAGCCATGCTCGGCTGCTTCTCGCGAAGAGCAGTCGAGCATGGCTCGGCTCTACAGAAGGCAGACAGCTGTCGAGCTACCGGCAGCGGGTACTCACCTGCAGCACCGCTGCACGCAGCAGATCCCGGTCGGCTTCTTCGACGGCATTCTGGAAGTAATCCATGTCCTGCCGGCCCAGCTCACACGGGTCGACGATGTATCCCGGTGGCCACAAACCCAGCAGTTGCGCTACGCCATGCACGATCTGCTCCGGCGTCATCTGCCGGCGGATCCGGAAGTAATTGCGGCGCGGCGCGAATGCCGGGTGTATCTCGCGGCGACCAATAAGGCGCGGAGCGACACCCGCAGCGCTGATGCCGTCGCCACCGTCGATGCTGCCCGCCGGGAGGCCCAGGATCAGCGGCGCCGCAACGGCCGTTTCCTCTGCGGCTGGTAGGGTGGAATCTGTCTGGGCAGCCGGGGCAGGACGTGGCATCGCCGAAGCGGCCGGACGCGTCACCTGTGCGGAGCGCAGGGTAGGCTGTTGAGGCGCCAGCGTTGGCGGTTCCGGCGGCAGCCAGCGCAGCGAGATCCTTGCGTCGTCGTTACTGCGCAGCATGATCCTGCCGCTGCCCAGCAGCCACACTGCCATCAACCCATGCACCAGCAGCACCACCAGCCATGCCGCCATGCGCGGCAGCTTCGGCGAATCGGACCACGACAGCGCGACTGCAGTCATCGGCAAAGCATCCATGCAGGGACCGGTGGCGCAGCCTAGCGGGTGGCCCGAAAAATTCCGTTGGCATCGGTGTCGGCTGAAACCATCGCCCCGTGCGGCCACCGGCCCGTGGCAGAATCGGGCGATCCGCCGTTACCCGTGTTGCCGATGTCGACGATCACCGCTGCCGCGCCGCCCGTGAATTCCCCCCGCCGTGTCCTGCTGGCCAGCCTGATCGGCACCACCATCGAGTTCTTCGATTTCTACATCTACGCCACGGCCGCGGTGCTGGTGTTCCCGCACCTGTTCTTCCCGGACAGCAGCGAACAGGCTGCGCTGCTGCAGTCACTGGCAACGTTCGCGGTCGCGTTCATCGCGCGTCCGGTGGGCTCGGCAGTGTTCGGCCACTTCGGTGACCGTATCGGCCGCAAGGCCACGCTGGTGGCCGCGCTGCTGACCATGGGCCTGTCCACGGTGCTGATCGGTTTGCTGCCGACCCACGCGCAGATTGGCCTGTGGGCCCCCGCGCTGTTGGCGCTGTGCCGCTTCGGCCAGGGCCTGGGGCTGGGCGGCGAGTGGGGTGGGGCAGTGCTGCTGGCCACCGAGAACGCACCGCCGGGCAAGCGCGCCTGGTACGGCATGTTCCCGCAGCTGGGTGCGCCGCTCGGCTTCCTGCTGTCGGCCGGCATTTTCCTGGTGCTCGGCCGCTGCCTGAGCCAGGACGACTTCCTGCAGTGGGGCTGGCGTATCCCGTTTGTGGCCAGCGCACTGCTGGTCGGCCTCGGCCTGTGGGTGCGCCTGAACATCCACGAGACGCCCGATTTCAAGAAGGCGCTGGAGCGCAAGGCACCGGTGCGGTTGCCGATGTGGACGGTACTGCGTGACCACCCGGTACCGATGCTGCTCGGCACGCTGGGTGCGTTCGCCACCTTCGTGCTGTTCTACCTGATGACGGTATTCAGCCTCGGCCACGGCACCGCGGTGCTGGGCTACAGCCGCGAGCAGTTCCTGCTGATGCAGATGGCCGGCATGCTGTTCTTCGCGCTGGGCATCCCGCTGTCGGCGCGCTATGGCGACCGTTGGGGCACGCGGCGCACGATGATTGTCGCCAGCGTACTGATCGTCGGCTTCGGTGTGCTGTTCGCGCCGCTGTTCCAGCCGCACAGCCCGTGGCTGGTCACGGCCTTCCTGTGCCTGGGCCTGTTCCTGATGGGGCTGACCTACGGCCCCTGTGGCACCTTCCTGGCCGAGATCTATCCGGTGGAGGTGCGTTACACCGGCGCCTCGCTGTCATTCAATCTGGCCGGCATTCTCGGTGCGGCACCGGCGCCGTACCTGGCCACCTGGCTGGCCGAACGCTTCGGCCTGGTCGCGGTCGGCTACTACCTGTGCCTGACTGCGGTGGCGACCCTGTGCGCGCTGGTGGCACTGCACCGGCGCGCCCTGCGGCTCAACCAAAGAAGCGCTTGAGCGTACGCCCCAGCCAACCGCCGCCCTGGTGCTCGCGGGCGAACTGGTTCAGGTGCGCCTTGACCTGTTCGGCATAAGCCTGGTCGTCGCCGCGGATGTGATTGAACAGCCAGCGTGAGAGCATGGTGCGCAGTTCGTCGCTGATGTCTTCGCCGGCCTGGAAGCGCATGCGGTATTCCGATACCCGCTTGATGAAGACCTCATGCACGCGCTTGTGCGCGGCACAGAACGGGTAGCCCGCTTCTTCCATCAACTCTTCTTCAAATGCGAAGTGCGACATGGTGTAGTCCACGACCTCGTCGATCACTTCACCCACCGCCGCACGCTGCATGCTGGCCTGGGCCACGTGCAGGTGGTTGAGCATCTCGATGATGCGGCGGTGTTGTTGATCGATCACATCGATGCCGATGTTCAGATCGTCCTGCCAGACCAGTAGTGCCATCCCCGGCTCCCCTTCATGCGTATGTCGGGGCCGACTGTAGAGCCGCCGCGCGGGTGCGGCGTTGATCTGGATCAAAGCGGGCCGGTCAGGGCAGGGCGGGCTCGCGCGGGCGCAGCGGGCTGGCCACCGTGGTGCAGCTGACCCGGTTGCGGCCACCGGCCTTGGCCAGGTACAGCTGGCGGTCGGCCTCGGAGATCAGCCGGTGCAGCGCATCACGCTGCGGGCGCAGGCAGCACAGGCCGATGCTGACCGTCATGCGAAGCGTCGCGGTGCCAATGTCCACTTCCAGTGCGGCGATGCGCTGGCGCAGCTCCTCGAAGTACTGCAGTGCCTCGTCCTGTTCCATGTCCGGCACCAGCAGGCAGAACTCCTCGCCACCGAAGCGTGCGATCAGGTCCTGGCTGCGTGCATGCGCGGCCACCGCACCGGCCACCGCACGCAGCGCATCGTCGCCGGCCTCGTGGCCGTGGGTGTCGTTGATGTGCTTGAAGTGGTCGATGTCGATCATCGCCACCGCCACGCACTGGCCATGCAGCTGCAGCTGCGGCAACTGGCGCTGGCTCTGTTCCAGGAAGCAGCGGCGGTTGGGCAGGCCGGTAAGGAAGTCTCGGGTGGCCAGATCCTGCAGGGTGCCGATCAGTTCCAGCTGGTCCACGTTCTGCGAGACACGGCAGAAGAATTCCTCGCGCGAGAATGGCTTGCGCAGGAAGTCGTTGGCACCGTTCTTCAGGAAGCGCGGGATCAGCGATGCGTCGGTGTTGCCGGAGATGCCGATCACCGCCACCTTGTCGCGTGAGCGCAGGGTGCGCAGGCGGCGGGTGAATTCCACGCCCTGCATGCCGGGCATTTCCTGGTCGACCACCGCCAGGCGGATCGCCGGATGCGCCTCGATCGCGGCCAGGCCCTCGTTGCCATCGGCCGCTTCGTGCACCTCATGGCCATACATGCGCAGCAGGGCGGCGGCATAGCCGCGCGCGGACGGGGAATCGTCCACCACCAGCGCCGCGATGCGGCGGTTGCGTTCCAGCCGCTGCACCAGCCACACCAGGTAGTCGATGCTGCCGGGGGTGTTCTTCAGTACGTAGTCGATGATCTGCTGCTGCAGCACGCGCTTGCGCAGGTCTTCGTCGTAGACGCTGCTGACCACCACGGTGGGCAGACCGCGCTTGAGGAAGAACTCGACCACCGCATCGCGGTCGCCGTCGGCCAGCACCAGCCCCGTCAGCACCAGGAACCAGCCGCCATCCTCGCTCAGCAGGCGATCGGCCTCGGCCAGGGTGGAGGCGATCACCACCGGCAGTTCCAGGCGTTGCTCGATGGCTTCGCGCAGCATGCCGGTAAAGGCACGGGAATTTTCGACCAGCAGGATCCGCTGCGGCAGCGGATCGGCCAGGTCGCCGTCGACGGCGGCCTGCGGCAGGACGGGCATGATGCGGTGGCTCACGAGGGAGGGGCTCGGCACGGATAGCGGCTGTTTCGGGTGTAACTTTAGCGGCGAACGTTGCGCGCCGGGCCAGATCCCGTGTCAGGCCGCCGCTGGCGAGGCGTGGGTGATCGATTCATGCAGGACCAGTCGCAGCCGATTGCCCCGGCAGTGGACCGTTCCGCCGTAGGCAAGCATCCGTCCGGCCAGACGCTCGACGGCCTGTTGGGTGGTGCGTGTCGACAGCGTGCAGTCACGGTCGAGCAGGCTCACGACGGCAACGATGCCGCGACGTCCGCCCGCGCGGCCACTTCGGGCGCGCACGCAGACTTGCCCGGTCTCCAGCTCCAGCAGCAGCGACACCGCCTCGATCAGGGAGCGGTAAATGGCAAGTTGCAGATCCACGGTCAGCAGGCAGGGGTTGCCCGCCAGCCTGGGCGGAATGACGCGGTGCGTGTTGTTCCAGATTTCGCATGCACCACCGGCTTGCAGCGCGATGTACAGCCCCACCTGCTCCAGTCCGGTGGGATAGACCAGGCTGGCCTGTTCACGGAACAGCCGTGAGTGCACGGATGAAGCGTGTTGCAGGCTGTTCGCCACTGCATGATGGCCCTGAGCCTTCAGCCAGCTGACCATTTCAACGAGCGAGCTGTCCATGCCGTCGCTCAGATGCTTCAGGTGGACGGCCCGTTCACGCAGCTCCCGCTCGCTGGTCTGGTGGGAACTGCGTGCCAGGCGCAGCGTCGTTTCTTCGGCCAGGCCGCGGGACCGGGCGCGCTGATGGTGGTAGCTGATGCTGGACCCGAGCGCGAGCAGCGCGACACTCATCACCGCCATGTTCTGCTGGGTGGCGAACGTACCGAGGTCGAAAGAGGAGGGCAGGCCGGTACTGGGCGTAGCGCCGTGAAGTGGGAGATTCAACAGCGGAATCGCGATGGCAGCGCCGCGCCAGCCATGCATGAAGGTCAGGGCGATGGCAGGTAGAGCCGCCAGCAGGACAAGGTGTGTGCGGGTGGTATGTGCGCTATTGTCTGTCAGCTGCATGCCCAATCCCAGTATCAGCATCGCCAGGATCGCCGCAGCTGTAGGCGCAACAAAGCGGGTGCTCCACCTGGGATCCGCGTGCCGCTGCGCCCAAAGGAAGGCCAGCGGGAGCAGGGTAATGATGGCCGCGAAGTGACCAAAGAGCGTTCGGTCGACCGCGTCCAGCAGGTTGCTCGGCGGAGGGTTCGACCAGAGGACATATGAAATGCTCAGGTTTAGACCCGGGACGAACAGTGCCGTGCAGATCGACAACGACAGCAGCCAGAGACCGGTGGCGGCCTCGGACGGTATTCTCCTGAGGTGAAGGTAGACCACCAGCATCGCCATCGGCATCAACAGTGTTGACGCCAGGATGACCCACGCCAAGCCGTAGGCATCAATCATGGGAATGCGCAGCGTCGCGAAGTAGATGTATTCGCCCAGCAACAGGTAGGGCCACAAGCGGGGCGGGACGATCAGCAGTGCCGCTGCCCGGATGCCTGCGGGCAGGAAGAACTGATCGAGAGAGAACTGACGCGATATGAGGCAGCTGGCCGCATAGACGGCGGCCAGCACGAGACCGACCGGACGGATCCGGAAGCTCAGTTCAATTGCTTTCTTGAATCGGTCCAAAAACAAGACTCCTTTGCTCCCGCTCAGCTACCGCTGGCCCGCTACTGGACACTATCCACTAGATCGTCGCAGGCGCAATCAGCACCCTCCTTCTTCTGCAGATGACATGGTGCGGGCATGGTGTGCAAGGGGGGCACGAATGGAACTAAATCGTCCGGATTATCCGTCAATCACTTTGTTGTGGCGGGAAGGCGCTACTATCGTTTTGAGGTTGTTTGCTCTTATCCCGACCAGGAGGTCATTGTGCGATCCATATTTGTTGGTGTTGTAGCCGGGGCAACATTGTTCGCCGCAGATCCGGTATTCGCGAGTGATAGAGGGGGCGGTGACTACCACGGCAGTCCCTTGGCAAGTGCCGCAGTTTCGAAGGCAGGCCTTGGTGAGACCAACCCTGCCGCCGCAGACATCAGCGCCGATCCCGCTTGGCAGGTGTATGCCTTCCAACGCGATGGCATGGTCTACCTGCAGGTCAACGATCTGACCGGGCAGGTAAAGCTGATCATCGGCAATGCCGCTGGTGCGTACTTTGCATTGCCTGCCGGCAAGTCCGCAGCACTTGTTTCGCTTCCCGGTCAGCGACTCACTGTCCCATCCACTGCAAAGCGTTCCGAGGTGTATCGTGCGCAGGACGTGGTACTGGTGCGGTATGCCACCGCGGATGGCGACATCTGGTCTGTCGAAACACCGTAGCGCCCGGACCGGAGGGCTTGAGGCGTGCGAGCGATCAAAACCGCTTGCACGTTTCCGCGACCACGCTCAAGGCGGGGGCAAATGCCTGCTATCGAAACAGAAGTCAGTAGACCTTGTCATTCAAGCCTGAGCGCGTGAGGGACCCGCTTCGAGTCCCGAAAGGCTGTTCCGGGCATCTGATGAAAAAGCATCCAGAGGAGCGGCTGTACCCGTTTCCTTCATTGCCAGCACGATGCGATTTCGGTTGCATTTCAGTGTGCCGCCGTAGGCAAGCGTCCTGCCGGCAAGTCGTTCCATCGCGGCGGCGGCGGTTGTGTCCGAAAGGCGTTGATGTTGATCCAGTAGTGATACCGCTATCAGGATTCCACGATGCGAACCCGTCCGTCCGCAACGCGCCCGCACGTAGATCTGTCCCGTTTCACCCTGGATCAGCAGTGACACCGCATCTATCACAGTGCGGTAGGCAGCAAGCTGCAGTCCGACACTGAGTTGACAGGGGTCGCCAAGCAACGACGGATTGGCGACGCGAGCCGTTCTTTCCCATGCTTCGCGAACGCCACCTGCTCGGAGGGCAACATAAAGGCCGAGCTGCTCCAGGGCGGTCGGATAAATCATGCTTGTCTGCTCGCGGAACTGGCGCGAATGAATCGACGCCACATGTACAAGGCTCTCCGCAATCGCATGATGGCCTTGTGCAGTAAGCCAGTTGATCACCTCATCAAGCGCATGATCAATGCCATCCCCAAGCTTCCGCAGATGCAACGCGCGTTCGCGAAGATCCAGCTCACTGGCGACATGGGAGCTCCGAGCAAGTCTGATGGCATTTTTCTCGCCGACCTCCCGCAGTCGATAACGGTGATAGTAGTGAGTGATCCGGGAGCCCAGTATGAGCAGTGCTGCGCCCGTGACGGCCATGATCTGCTGGGTCGCGAACGATGCAGGATCGAATGACTCAGGGTGAGACGAAGGTGTTGTCAGACCGATAATCATGTTCAGGGTCGGCACGCCGATGGCGGCGCCCCGCCACCCATATACGCATGTGAGAAGAACGGCGGGAAGCGCCATGAGGAGTTGCAGGGATACTTTTGTCGTCACAGCATCGGCAGGTACGTCCGCAGCCCAAAGGCCGAACACGACCATCAGCGCAAGCGCTCCTGCCATCTGTGCGATATCCCGTTTCCGGACCTGCACTTCAGCCTTGCCTCGCGACCACAGCAGCACAAGCGGCGCAAACGTGAGTATGCCTATGAAGTCACCTACTACCAGGCGGACGATTCCGGTCAACAGCGGAAAAGCGGGAGGTGTTGGCCAGAGGAAGTTCGCCAGAAGCAGGTTGATCAGTGTGACGGAAACTGCAGCGAAGGCAGCAATCGAGATGAGCCAAGCGTTCTTTACTGCCGAGATTACATTGCGATGGAGATAGACGATCGTCATTACAACCGGCATCTGGAACACCGAGCCGAGAATGACCCATGTCAGCCCGTACCGATCGATCATCGGCACTCGCATCTGTGCGAAATAGGCGTACTCGCCCAGCAGGAGATAGGGCCAAAGCCGAGGAGGGCAGAGCAGTACCGCGGCCACGCGTACACCAGCGGGCAGATAGAACTGATCAAGGGACAGCTGGCGGGTGGCCCAACAGGCAATGGCATACAGCACAGCCAAGGCAAGTCCTGCCGGATGGATGCGCAACTTCAGCTGCAGGCCTTCATTCCACCAATTCAATCGCACTACCCCTTCACAGTACGTTCCCTGTCAGCATCCATTCGCCGCGGGACCCGGTTCTTACCGACGGTATCGACACGCGTTCGATTATGCAATCACTGCAGCGCAGCGCCGGGCAAGTGAGAAAATCATCACATGAATTGCCGTGGCGACGGGTTTCACAGTTTTCGAGGCAGCTGATTCAGGGGGATCCCTGATCAACTCACCACAACGCATCCCGCAGCTTGTACCACGACATCGCCGCCACCAGCAGCGGCGTGCGCAGCAGCCGGCCACCGGGGAAGGGCGCATGCCGCAGGCGCTGGAACACGTCCAGGCGCTCGCTCTGGCCGGCAATGGCAGCGGCGATCACCTCGCCGGCCAGCCCGGCGGCGGCCACGCCATGCCCCGAGAAGCCTTGCGCGAAGTACAGATTGCCGTCCAGCCGGCCCCAATGCGGGGCGCGGTTGCGGGTAATGTCCACATAACCACCCCAGACCTGGTCCAGTGCCACGTCGGCCAGCTGTGGGAACACCTGGTGCATGCGCCGTTGCATCACCCCGCGCAGGCCCGGTGGGGGCAGGGCCGAGTAGCTGGCGCGGCCGCCGAACAGCAGGCGGTGGTCGTGGCTGAGGCGGAAGTAGTCCAGAGCCCACGCGGTGTCGGCCACGGCCATGTTGTTGCCGATCAGCGCCCGGGCGCGTTCAGCACCCAGCGGCTGGCTGGCGCCGATATAGGTGCCCACCGGCATGATCCGCCGTTCCAGCTCGGGCAGCAGGCCCTGCAGCCAGGCGTTGCCGGCCACCACCAGATGCGCAGCGCGCACGCTGCCCTGAGCGGTATGCAGGGAAGGCTGTGGTCCGCGCTGCACGCGGGTCACTGCGGAATTCTCGTGGATCACCACGCCGGCGGCGCGCGCCGCATCGGCCAGGCCGCGTGCATACGCCAGCGGTTGCAGGTGCGCGCTGAGCGGATCGAACATCGCGGCGCGGTAGCGCGGGCTGTCCAGCTGCGCGCGCAGGGCATCACGGTCCCACCATTGCATCGGGTAGTCGTAGTGGCGCTGCAGGTGCTCGCAGTTGGCCAGTAGTTCACGCTCATGGCGTTCACGGATGGCGACGCTGGCATGGCCTTCCACCCAATGGCAGTCGATGCCGTGGTGATCGATGCGCGTGCGCATTGCCCCGACCGCGTCACGTGACCAGTCGAACAGGTGGCGCGCATCGTCGCGGCCGAGCTGGCGCTCCAGCTCGTCCACCTCGCAGCCATAGCCCACCAGCGCCTGGCCACCGTTGCGACCGGACGCGCCCCAACCGATCCGCTGGGCTTCCAGCACCACTACGCGCTGTCCACGCGCGGCCAGCTCCAGCGCGGCGGTCAGGCCGGTGTAGCCGGCGCCAAGTACCGCGACATCGGCCTGCACATCGCCCTGCAGTGGGGGCAGTGCGGGTGGTTCGGGCAGGCTGGCGGCATACCAGCTGGGCGGGAAGGCGGCGCTCACCGCCGGCCTCGCAGGCGCAGTACGGAAGGACGGAGCGGGGGAGGACGATCAGTGTTCACGCGACTAGTTTCGCCGATGCGTGACGGCCATGGTGTGACGGCGACGACTTGCCGCATTCGCGGGCCGACGGGTAACGTGTCGGCACGCCAAGGAGTTTTCCCATGCGCCGCCTGCCCTGGGTGGGCCTGCCCACCGACAGCACCGTGCTCGGCCATCACCGCTTCGCGGTGGCCGGCGAGAAGTACGTGCGCGCGCTGGCCGAGGCTGCCGAAGTGACCCCGGTTGTATTGCCGAGCCTGCAGCCTCCTTTGCCGGCTGGCGAATGGCTGCAGGGGCTCGATGGCCTGCTGTTGACCGGCGCGGTCAGCAACATCGAACCGCAGCACTACGAGGGCGGCCGCAGCTGGCCAGGCAATCCGCACGACCCGGCCCGCGATGCCAATGCCTTCGGGCTGCTGCGCGAAGCGCTGGCGTTGGACCTGCCGGTGCTGGCGATCTGCCGCGGCTTCCAGGAGCTGAACGTCGCGCTGGGTGGCAACCTGCATCCGCAGGTGCACGCGGTGCCTGGTCTGGCCGACCATCGCGAAGACCCGCAGGCGCCGGTGGAGGTGCAGTACGGGCCGGCCCACACGGTCACCCTGGCCGCTGATGGCTGGTTGGCGCGGTGGAGCGGCAGTGGCCGGACGCAGGTCAATTCGGTACACGGGCAGGGTATCGCTCGTCTGGCGCAGGGGCTGCAGGTCGAAGCCGTGGCCGATGATGGCCTGGTCGAGGCGGCACGCAGCCTGCACCATGGTTTCGTGCTCGGCGTACAGTGGCACCCGGAGTGGCGTGTCATGGATTCGCCGTTCTATCACGCTATTTTCCGTGCGTTCGGCCAAGCTTGCCGGCAGCACCAACAGAACCGACTGGATTCCCGATGAGTTCCCGAACGCGCCCGCGCAAGACGGCTACGCCCCCCGCACCGCAGGAAAGCAGTCTGCTGCGTTGGCTGAAGGAGCGGCGCATCACCGAGGTCGAGTGCCTGGTGCCGGACATCACCGGCAACGCGCGCGGCAAGATCATTCCGGCTGACAAGTTCTCGCACGACTACGGCACGCGGCTGCCCGAGGGCATCTTCGCCACCACCGTCACCGGCGAATTCCCTGACGATTACTACGACCTGACCTCGCCGTCGGACTCGGACATGATGCTGCGCCCCGATCCGGACACCGTACGCATGGTGCCGTGGGCGGCCGATGCCACCGCGCAGATCATCCACGATTGCTACACCAAGAGCGGTGAGCCGCACGAGCTGGCACCGCGCAACGTGCTGCGCCGCGTGCTGGCGGCCTACGCCGAGCTGGGCCTGCGCCCGGTGGTGGCGCCGGAGCTGGAGTTCTTCCTGGTGCAGAAGAACACCGACCCGGACTTCCCGCTGCTGCCACCGGCCGGCCGCTCCGGGCGTCCGGAAACCGCGCGGCAGTCGTACTCGATCGATGCGGTCAACGAATTCGACCCGATCCTCGACCTGATGTACGACTACGCCGATGCGATGAAGCTGGACGTGGACACGCTGATCCACGAGTCCGGCGCGGCACAGCTGGAGGTCAATTTCACCCATGCCGATGCGATGGACCTGGCCGACCAGGTATTCCTGTTCAAGCGCACCATGCGCGAAGCGGCGATGCGCCACGGGGTGTATGCCACGTTCCTGGCCAAGCCGATGGAAAACGAGCCGGGCAGTGCTATGCACATCCACCAGAGCCTGGTGCGGGTGAGCGATGGCAGCAATGTGTTCGCCGGTGAGACCCATGCCGAGGGCGAGTTCAGCCCGGTGTTCGGCCACTACCTGGGCGGCCTGCAGAAGTACGTGCCGCAGGCGATGGCCTTCTTTGCGCCGAACGTGAATTCCTACCGCCGGCTGGTGTTCGGCGAGGTTTCGCCGAGCAACGTGCACTGGGGCTATGACAACCGCACCTGCGGGCTGCGTGTGCCGCTGGACACGCCGGAGAACATGCGCGTGGAAAGCCGCTTCGCCGGGTCTGACGCCAACCCGTACCTGGCGATGGCGGCGACCCTGGCCTGCGGCCTGCTGGGCATCCGCGAGCGGCTGGCACCGGATGCGCCGGTGACCGGCAGCGCCAAGGAACTGGGCTACAACCTGCCGCGCTCGCTGGGCGAAGCGCTGGACGGGCTGGAGCAGTGCAGCGAGCTGCAGGCGCTGCTGGGCGAGCGCTTCTGCCGCGCCTACATCTCGGTCAAGCGCAAGGAATATGAGACCTTCTTCCGCGTCATCAGCTCGTGGGAGCGCGAGTTCCTGCTGCTGAACGTCTGAGCATCTGGAATAGAAAAATCCGCCGCCGGGGGGTAGGCTGGCACCCGTCGCCGGCCCCGCCGGCCCCCTTTCCGCATTCTGGAGCACCCGATGAAGCTGCGTATCCTCACGCTCGGCCTGGCCTCCGCCATGCTCGCCGCCTGCAGCGGTGGCAACGGCGGCGCGCAGGACAGCCAGGTCCTGAACGTCTACAACTACAGCGATTACATCGCCGAGGACACCATCCCGACCTTCGAGAAGGAGAGCGGCATCAAGGTGACCTACGATGTGTTCGACAGTGATGAGATGGTCGAGACCAAGCTGCTGGCCGGCAACAGCGGCTACGACGTGGTGGTGCCGACCCTGAATTTCTTCGGCCGCCAGATCCAGGCCGGTGTGTTCCTGCCGCTGGACAAGAGCAAGATCCCGAACCTGGCCAACCTCGATCCGGCGGTGATGAAGCGCATCGCCACCCAGGACCCGGGCAACCAGTACGGCGTGCCGTACATGATCGGCACCACCGGCATCGGCTACAACGTGGAGATGCTGAAGCAGCGCTTCGGCGGCAGCACCGACATCGCCAACAGCTGGGACCTGGTGTTCAAGCCGGAGAACATCAGCAAGATGAAGGACTGCGGCGTGACTATCCTGGACACGCCGGCGGACATGATCCCGATCGCGCTGCATTACCTGGGCCTGGACCCGCACAGCGGCGACCCGGCCGAGCTGCAGAAGGCGGCCGACCTGCTGAAGTCGATCCGCCCGTACGTGCAGAACTTCCATTCCTCGCAGTACGTGGGTTCGCTGGCCAACGGCGGCACCTGCCTGGTGGTCGGCTGGTCGGGTGACATCATCCAGGCCCGCGACCGCGCTGAGGAAGCCAGCAATGGCGTGCACGTGGCCTACTCGATCCCGAAGGAAGGCGCCCCGCAGTGGTTCGACATGCTGGCTATCCCGAAGGATGCCAAGCATCCGGAAGCCGCGTACGCGTTCATCAACTACCTGCTGCAGCCGAAGGTTGCCGCGGCCAACACCAACTTCATCCACTACGCCAACCCGGTGCCGACCGCGACCCCGCTGGTGGATGAGGCGATCCGTACCGACCCGACCATCTACCCGCCGGCCGACGTGGCCGACAAGATGTTCACCTATTCGATCAATACGCCGGAAACCGACAAGCTCTACACCCGGCTGTGGACCGAGGTGAAGACCGGCCGTTAAGCCGGTCTGGCGCCGCCGGGCCATGCCCGGCGGATTGCTTCATCCTTGGCCGGGCGCGGTACCGCCGCCCTGGTCAAGGTGCCGCAGGATCGCCGGCAACAGGTCACGTGCATCGCGACCGCCGTTGCACAGGAACGACGAACTCATCCGCTGCAGGTTGTGCATGCCGATGAAGAACAGCCCCGGATGCGGTGAAACGCCGAACTCGCCGAGCGGATAGCCATGTGCGTCCAGCACGCCCTGCACGTCGAGCCAGGGCCATTCGGCGACGAAGCCGGTGGCCAGCACCACCGAGCGGATGCCTGCGGCCTGCAGATCCAGTTCACGCGGGGCGGCGTCCGGCTCCCAGTGCAGATAGACCTCTTCGGGAATGTAGCGGGCATCGTCGGTGCGTGGTTCGGGGCGCGTGGCGTAGTACGCGCTGGCCAGCGAATCGAGATAGGCATATTCGGTCCGTGTCGCCTCGATCGCGGTGCGCAGCTGCGGGCGCACATCGGCGAAGCGGGCGACGTTTCCATCGAAGCCCTGCAACCGGCCCAGCAACCTGATGCCTGCGCGGTGCATCGCCAGCAGGCTGATCGAGCTGCCCAGGCCGGCACGTCCCTTGCCGGAAATCAGCGGAAATTCAGCGGTGCGGGCCTTGCGCAGCGCATCCGGTTCTCCGGCCAGGACGGCGGCCGCTTCACTCACGTGCTGGTGGATGCGCCCGGCCATGTCCCACCAGGTCATCGAGTCCTTGCCGCGCAGCCGGCGAGTATGCGAATGCCGCTGGGCCAGTGACCAGTGCACGCTGCGACCGCTGTCGCGCAGGTCCTGGGCGATCTGCGCGCCGGACTGGCCACCGCCAATGACCAGCACGCCGCCGTCGGGCAGCTGGCGGGGGCTGCGGTAGTCGCCGGAGTGCAGCACCGTCAGACCCGGTGCGGGCGCGAAGGGGACCCGGGGCATCCGCGCGCGCCGGTATTCGCCGGTAGCGACCACAACCGCCCCAGCCCGGATCAATCCGTGGCTGGTTTCGATGGCATAGCCGCCCGATTCGGGCGTGACCCGCTGAACCGCACAACCTTCGCTGATCGGCAACGAACGTTCGTCGGCATAGTCGCGCAGCCGCCGGATCACCTCGGGGGCCCCCATGAAACCTTCCGGGTCGTCGCCCGCATAGGCATGGTCGTGCAGGGCCATCGTCGCGTTGGCGGTGTTGGTCTGGAACGAATCCCAGCGCCGCTGCCAGCTGGCGCCCACGGTTTCGGCCTCCAGCACGCGATGCTCGACGCCGGCTTCCTGCAGGAGCGCGCTGAGGGACAGCCCGGCCTGGCCGGCGCCGATGATGACCAGCGGCAGCGTTGCAGGCAGGGAGCCCGGCAGGCGGGGCGGGAAAGGGGAGGGGCGGTCCGGGGAAGTCACCAGGATGGGTCCATGCAGGGGCTTGATCCGGGCCATTGCGCGGGGAATGCCCCGGGCCTTCAACAGATCCGGTTCTGAAAAACGTTGCAGATCGAGGCGTCGCCTGTGGTGTCTGGCCGGGACGACCGCAGGGGCGTCCAGGGGAGCCCGGGCCTTTGCGCGGACAGGCCACCATGGCGGGGGAAAACCGACACTCCCAGGGCCCCCGGGGCTGGCCAGCGGCCGCTTCCGCCTGCCGCCGTCATATCCCCTGGGCCCCCCGGCCGTTAGAATGGCGGCCGCTGTCCACCGCCCGCTCCCGGAGCCCCCATGCCCGTTGAAGCCCAGCCGGTAGCCACCGTCGTCGACACGACCGGTGCGCCCGGCTATCTCTCCATTCGTGACCTGCGCAAGGAATTCGACGGTTTCGTCGCCGTTGACGACGTCAATCTGGACGTGCGCAAGGGCGAGATCTTTGCCCTGCTCGGTGGCTCCGGCAGTGGCAAATCGACCCTGCTGCGCTGCCTGGGTGGCTTCGAGACGCCCACCAAGGGCAGCATCACCCTCGACGGCCAGCGCCTGGACGCGCTGCCGCCGTATCAGCGGCCGGTCAACATGATGTTCCAGTCCTATGCCCTGTTCCCGCACATGACGGTCGAGCAGAACATTGCCTTCGGCCTGAAGCAGGATGGCCTGGGTAAGGACGCGATCAGCAAGCGCGTGGGCGAGATGCTGGACCTGGTGCAGATGGGCCACCTCGGCAAGCGCAAGCCGCATCAGCTGTCCGGCGGCCAGCAGCAGCGCGTGGCGCTGGCGCGGTCGCTGGCCAAAGGGCCGAAACTGCTGTTGCTGGACGAGCCGATGGGCGCGCTGGACAAGAAACTGCGCTCGCAGATGCAGCTGGAACTGGTCAGCATCATCGAATCGTCGGGTGTGACCTGTGTGATGGTCACCCACGATCAGGAAGAAGCGATGACCATGGCCACCCGCATCGCGGTGATGGATGCCGGCTGGATCCAGCAGGTCGGCAAGCCGGACGAGGTCTACGAGCAGCCGGCCAACCGCTTCGTCGCCGAGTTCATCGGTTCGGTCAACCTGTTCGACGGGGTGATCGACGAGGACCTTCCCGAGTACGTGACCGTGCGCTCGCCGCTGTTCCCGGCGCCGATCTACATCGCCCATGGCATCACCGGCTATGAAGGGCAGCCGGTCGCGTTCGCGCTGCGCCCGGAGAAGGTGATGATCGGCAAGGACGAGCCGGAAGGGCACACCAACAAGGCGCAGGGCGTGATCGAGGACATTGCCTACTTCGGCAGCCACTCGGTGTACCACGTGCGCCTGCCCAGCGGTGCCAAGGTACTGGCCAACTTCGCCAACTCGCAGCGCTGGGCCAGTGATGGCCTCACCTGGGGCGACGAGGTGTGGGTGCACTGGCGCGACAACGACGGCGTGGTGCTGACCTCATGAGCGTCGCCGGCCTGAAGCGCTGGTTGCCGGGGCTGCGTGCCACGGTGATCGGCATTCCGTATCTGTGGCTGCTGCTGTTCTTCGCAGTGCCGTTCCTGATCGTGCTGATGATCAGCTTCTCGCTCAGCCGGGTCGGCTCGCCGCCGTACACCTGGCTGCTGCAGTACGCCGATGGCGGCTTCTCGCTGAAGCTGAACCTGGAAAACTACCTGGCGCTGTTCCGCGATTCGATCTATGCGCAGGCGTTCCTGAGCTCGATCAAGATCGCGGCGATCTCGACCTTCCTGACCCTGCTGATCGGCTACCCGATGGCCTACGCCATCGCGCGCCTGTCGCCGGCCGCGCGCAACGTGGCGATGATGCTGGTGGTGCTGCCGTCGTGGACCTCGTTCCTGATCCGCGTGTATGCATGGAAGGCGATCCTGGACCGCAACGGCCTGCTCGACCAGTTCCTGCAGTTCACCGGTCTGCAGACGCTGATGACGTCGATGGGCCTGCCGAAACTGCAGCTGATCGACACCCCGACCGCCGCCTATATCGGCATCGTCTACTGCTATCTGCCGTTCATGGTGCTGCCGCTGTACGCCAACCTGGTCAAGCATGACCACCGCCTGCTGGAAGCTGCCTACGACCTCGGTGCCAAGCCGTGGCAGGCGTTCCTGCGCATCACCCTGCCGCTGTCCAAGGCCGGCATCATCGCCGGCTGCATGCTGGTGATGATCCCGGCGATCGGCGAATTCGTGATTCCGGAAATGCTGGGTGGCTCGGAAACGCTGATGGTCGGCCGCCAGCTGTGGAATGAATTCTTCAACAACCGCAACTGGCCGGGCGCGTCGGCGATGGCAGTTGCGATGATCCTGTTGCTGCTGGTGCCGATCCTGCTGTTCAACCGTTCCCAGCAGCGCCTGCTGGAAGGGAAGCAGGCATGAGCCCGCGTAGCGCAAAGGGCCTCGGGCTGGGCGTGCTGCTGCTCGGCTTCGCCTTCCTGTACCTGCCGATCCTGTTGTTGATGTTCTATTCGTTCAACAGCTCGCGGTTGGCGATGGTCTGGGCCGGGTTCTCCACCCGCGCTTACAGCGACCTGTTCGCCGACCGCGCGCTGATGGATGCGATGTGGACCAGCCTGGTGGTGGCGTTCTGGACCGCCTGTACCGCCACCGTGCTGGGCACGCTGGCGGCGATGGTGATGACGCGCTTCAAGCGCTTCCGTGGCAAGCCGCTGTTCGGCGCGCTGGTGACCGCGCCGCTGGTGATGCCGGATGTGATCCTGGGCTTCTCGCTGATGGCGCTGCTGGCCTCTATGGGCGCGATTCCCGGCTTTCCGGCGCGCGGCCTGACCACCATCTGGATCGCCCACGTCACCTTCACCCTGTGCTTCGTCACCGTGGTGGTGTCCTCGCGCCTGCAGGAAATGGACCTGTCGCTGGAAGAAGCAGCGATGGACCTTGGCGCCAGCCGGCTGACCGTGTTCGGCCGCATCACGCTGCCGATCATCGCGCCGGCGCTGGTGGCCGGTTGGCTGCTGGCGTTTACCCTGTCGCTGGATGACGTGGTGGTGGCCAGCTTCGTGGCCACGCCGGGCTCGACCACGCTGCCGATGAAGGTGTTCGCCTCGGTGCGCATGGGCATCAGCCCGAAGATCAATGCGCTGGCCACGCTGCTGGTGTCGGCGGTGTCGATCGCCGCAGTGATCGGCTGGTACATCAACGCCCGCGCCGAGAAACGGCGCCAGCGCGACCTGCAGCTGGCGCGGCAGGACAACGGCTGAGCACACGGTCTGTCGACAGCGTCGGCAACATCCGGCTCACGGTCGGCGGCGCACAATGGGGGTCTTCCAGATGGAGATCCCCCATGACCGTCGAGATTGTCGATCCGGCCACCGGCCAGGTGACCTACCGCCATGAACTGATGGGTGCTGCCGACGTCGAGCAGCGCCTGCAGGCCGCCGCCGATGCATTCCCCGGCTGGGCCGAGCGCTCGTTGCAGGAGCGGGGGGCGATCCTCAAGCAGATCGCTGGCCAACTGCGCGCGCGCCGCGACGATCTGCAGCAGGCGATGACCCATGAGATGGGCAAGCTCAAGGCCGAAGCGCTGGCCGAGGTCGACAAGTGCGCGGCAGCCTGCGAGTTCTACGCCGACCACGCAGCTGATTATCTCAAGCCGCAGCTGATCGACACCGAAGCCCAGCGCAGCTATGTGCGCTACGAGCCGATCGGCTGCGTGTTCGCGGTGATGCCGTGGAATTTCCCGATCTGGCAGGTGTTCCGTTTCCTCGCCCCGGCGTTCATGGCAGGCAACGTGGCCCTGCTCAAACACGCCAGCAACGTGCCGCAGTGCGCCGACCTGATCCTGGCGGTATGCCGTGACGGTGGCCTGCCTGACGGCGTGTTCGATGTACTGCACATCGACAACGACCAGGCGGCTGAGGTGCTGCGCGACGCACGGGTGAAGGCGGTGACACTGACCGGCAGCGAGCGGGCAGGGCGCTCGATCGCGTCCAACGCGGGCAGCCAGCTGAAGAAGTCGGTGATGGAGCTGGGTGGCAGCGATGCCTTCGTGGTGCTCGACGATGCCGACCTCGACAAGACCGTGGCGGCGGCGGTGAAGTCGCGCTTCGATAACAGCGGGCAGACCTGCATCGCGGCCAAGCGCTTCATCGTGGTCGAGGCGGTGGCCGATGAGTTCACCCGGCGCTTCGTGGAAGCCGCGGGCGAGCGCCAGTACGGTGATCCGGACGAGCGCGGTACCACGCTGGCGCCGATGGCGCGCGCGGACCTGCGCGACGAACTGCACAAGCAGGTGCGGGCCAGCGTGGCCAAGGGCGCGCGGGTACTGCTGGGTGGTGAGCCGATTGCGGGTACACATGCCGGCTATCCGGCCACCGTGCTCGATCAGGTCGGCCCGGGCATGCCGGCCTACGACGAGGAGCTGTTCGGGCCGGTGGCTGCGGTGATCCGTGTCGCTGACGAGGCCGAGGCACTGCGCGTGGCCAACGACACCCGCTTCGGCCTGGGCGGCAGCGTGTGGACGCGCGACCCGGTGCGTGGCGAAGGCTTTGCCCAGCGCATGGAATGCGGTGCCGCGTTCGTCAACGCCATCGTCAAGAGCGACGCGCGGCTTCCGTTCGGTGGCAGCAAACAGTCCGGTTTCGGCCGGGAGCTGGCCGACCACGGCATCCATGAATTCATGAACATCAAGACCGTCTACGTGGCTTGATGCACCAGCTTCTGTAGTCGAGCCATGCTCGACTGAGCTTCGCTCTCGTAGAGTCGAGCTTGCTCGACTGCTTTGGCTGGCATCAGTCGAGCAAGCTCGACTCTACAGAAGCGGGTCATGCGCCACGACCAACGGTCGTGGCCTACCGGTCCGGTGGGTATCGACCGTTGGTCGATACGCCCTACAACCACTTCGCGCGCTTGAACAACCGGTACAGCCCCACGCACACACCGCCCACGCCCACGATCATCAGCGGGTACGACCACGGCTCGCTCAACTCCGGCATGTGGCTGAAGTTCATGCCGTACCAGCTGGTGATCAGCGTCGGCGCCGCCAGCAGCGCGGCCCATGCGCCCAGGCGCTTGACCGTCTCGCCCTGCGCCAGCGTCACCAGCGACAGGTTCACGCTCAGCGCGGTGCCGAGCATCTCGCGCAGCGTGTCGATCACATCGCTGATGCGTACTGCGTGGTCGTGGACGTCGCGGATGTACAGCTTCACTTCGTCGGGGATCAGCTCGCCCTGGTAGCGGCGCAGCTGCGCCAGCACATCCTGCAGCGGCGCCACCGCCATCCGCATCTTGTTCAGCTCGCGCTTGAGCTCGTACAGCCGCACCACCGTGCTGCGCTTGTAGGTGTCGGCGAAGATGTCCTTCTCCAGCAGCTCCAGGGTGTCGCGGAAGCGGTGCACGATGGGCAGGTAGTTGTCGACCACGAAGTCGGTCACCGCGTACAGGCAGTACGACGGGCCCATCTTCAGCAGCTGCGGCTCGCGTTCCACCCGCGCACGCACCGGGGCATAGGACAGCGAAGCGCCATGGCGTACCGTCACCAGGAAGCGCGGGCCGAGGAAGGCATGGGTTTCGCCGTACTGGATGCGCTCGTCGACCATCTGCGCGGTGGTCACCACCACGAACATGGAATTGCCGTAGGTCTCGACCTTGGGCCGCTGGTGCGCGTTGCGCGCATCCTCGATGGCCAGGTCGTGCAGGCAGAACTCTTCCTGCAGTTTCAACAGCACATCATCATTGGGGTCGTACAGGCCGACCCAGACGAAGCCGTTGCCACTGGCAATGACATCGCTGATGGCGTCCAGGGTGATGTCGTGGCGTTTGCCCTCGTCATCGTAGTGGACGCAGTTGATGACGCAGGCGGGGTTGGCCGAGGCGGGCGCGGCAGCAGAGGCGGGCAATGACATGCCCGCCATCGTGCGTCAGGGCTGTGTTTTGGACAAGTGAGGAGTACGCCCCAGCACCCATGCCAGCGCGACGTGGACGGGCAGCAGCAGCACGATCCACTGCACGTTGTACTGTGCCTGCAGGCTCAGCCAGTGCAGTACCAGCGCGGCCACCGCCTGTACCGCCAGCAGCCACAACACGATCCTGAACATGCGGCCTGGCACGCGACGGCGCAGCAGGGCGATTGCACCCGGCAACAGCAGCACGGCCAGCGGCGAGAGCAACAGCAGGTTGCGGTTGGCCCATGCGGCGTAGTGGATGCTGAAGCCCCACAGGAACACCAGCACGCCACCAAACAGGGCGCACAGCAGCCAGAACGGCAGGGCCAGCCCGGCCAGCAGGCGCGGGCGGTTGCGCAGCGCCAGCACGCCGCCGGCCACGATCAGCCCGAGCAGCAGCCACGGCCACCAGCGGCGCGCGAATTCCTTCGGCTCCGCATCGATACGATGCGGCAGCAGTTCCTGTTCGGACTGCACCAGCGGACGGCCATCGCTGTTGCGTGCCTGGCGCAGCGCATCGGCCAGGCGCATCGGCACGAAGGCTTCCTGCCAGCGCGACAGCGGCTGGTCGGCAAATGGCCCAAGGCCGACATCGAAGCCCAGCCACATCCACGGTGCCGGCGACGCCAGGCGGACCGATTCACTGCGGTAGGTGTTGCCGCGCGAGCGCCCCGACAGCTGCGACTGCAGGCCGCCACCCAATGCCTTGTCCACCGTGTCGCGCACCATCGTGGCGCAGTTGGCGGTGTAGTAATCGTAGTGGTAGCGCGCGTTTTCCGGCTTGGCCCGCTCGGCCAGGTCGGCGGCCAGCGCACGCGCCTGGTCCGGGCGCAGGTCCAGCCACTGCACGCTGGCGCCACGGCCGGTCTCGTCGTAGTAGGACAGGTCCTGCTGCAACGGCAGCGCGACCAGGTAATACATCATGTCGCCGCGTGCGAAGCGGCTGATGAAATCGTCCTCGGACGGATCGAAGTAGCCGAAGTTGTACGAGGTTGCCTCGCCGCTGACCGGATCGACCACGACGATGGCGTCGTGGCCGAAGCGTTCGAAGAACACGGTGCCCGGCTGCATGGTCACCACGCCGATGCGCGGGGCAGGGGCTTCAGCGTTGGTCGCGGGTACGGCAGGTGTGGCTGCGACCGGCTGCGCGAAGGCGGCCAGCGGCAGGGCCATGGCCAGCACGCACAGTGCCAGCCACACCATGAGGATCAGGCCGCGGCGCTTCAAGCGTCGTCCTGCGCGTCCGGCGGCAGCACGGTCACGTGGAAGGCCTGTACCCGGCGCGCATCGGCGCGGGCCACGCGGAACATGAAGCGATCCAGCGCCAGCTCGTCACCGACTTCCGGCAGATGGCCCACGGCCTCGGTGACCAGGCCGCCGATGGTGTCGTAGTCCTCGTCGGAGAACGTCGCGCCGAAACGCTCGTTGAAGTCGCCGATCGGGGTCAGCGCGTCGACCACGTACTGGCCGTCGGACTGGATGGCGATCTGCGCCGAGGGATCTTCAGCCTCGTCATGCTCATCGTCGATCTCGCCGACGATCTGTTCCAGCACGTCCTCGATGGTGACCAGGCCGGCGACACCGCCGTACTCGTCCACCACGATGGCCATGTGGTTGCGCGACAGGCGGAATTCCTTCAGCAGCACGTTGAGCTTCTTCGCTTCCGGGATCAGCACCGCCGGGCGCAGCAGCTCGCGCACGTTGGCCGGGCCGTTGTCGGCAACCACGCCGCGCAGCAGGTCCTTTGCCAGCAGGATGCCAAGGATGTCGTCCTTGTTCTCGCCGTGTACCGGGAAGCGCGAATGGCCGGATTCGACCACCTGCTTCATCAGTTCCAGGAAGGGCGCTTCAACCGGCAGCGAGACCATCTGCGAGCGCGAAATCATCACGTCGCCCACGGTCAGCTCGGCCACCGAAATGGCGCCTTCCATCATCTTCAGGGTATCGGCGGCGATCAGACCCTCTTCCTGCGCAGTGTGCAGGACAGCGACCAGCTCGTCGCGGGTATGGGGTTCGCCGGAGAAGGCGGAGGTCAGGCGTTCAAGCCAGCCGCGCTTCTTTTCACTGTGCTCCGCAGGGGAGCTACTACTGTCGTCTTCTGACATCTCTGGAAAAAAGGCACCCGGCAGGCCGGGCGTTGACCCAAGTCTAGCAGGATGTGACGGCCTGTCAGTGACTGCCGGTGGCCGGGGTTGGGGCGGCCGGGGCCGGCTCCTCCTCGGGCAGGTCCAGGCTGTAGGTGCAGCCGGCCAGGGTCTTGCCGGGGTGGGAGGCCACGGTGGAGACACTGAGGATGATCGACTCGATCTGGGCCTCGCCGGTCTTCGGGTCGGTCACGTCGCGGCTGACCAGTTCGCGGCCGGCCATGAACTTGCCGTCCTGGTCGTAGCCGGTCTCCAATCCCAGCCGTTTGGCCAGCGGGCGTGGGTCGGCCTGCTCGAGCACCGCCATGATGCTGGCGCCGGCCACCGCCACCCGCTCGGTCTGTTGGCCGAAGACGGTGATCGGGCCGGCCAGCCGGAACTCGCTCATGAACTGGTTGCCCTGCGGCAGCGGCTGCAGGCCCTGGGCCACGGCCTTCAGCGGATCGGCCAGCAGCGGCGCCAGCGCGGCCTGCTCGGCCACGCCCTGGCGGCATTCGATCAGGGCCGGCAGGTCCAGGCTGGTGGCGAAGGCGGCGGGAGCGGCGAGGGCACAGAGCAGGGGCAGGCAGCAGCGCAGTGACACGGTCGATTTCCGCAGGCGAAGGGCCGCCATCATAGCCCCGGCGAGCGCCGGAACAGCCCCGTGAGAAGGCGCAGGAAACCGGTCATCGCCCGCCGCACGACCATCAGTGAGAGGGTCAGCACGACCGCAAGCATGGCGACCTGCATCGATTGCCCCGCGATGCGCGCCACCGCCGGCCACAGGCCCGGGCTGGTCAGCCAGGGCATCAGTTCCGCTGCCGCGGTCTTGGCCACTTTCATGTAGATCACAGCCAGCACGAACAGCACCAGCAGCGAGGTACGGCTGGCGTGGAAGAACGGGAGTGCGTTCACGGAGCGGCCCAGGCGGCGGTGCACGATCATCCGCCACAGGAGCGGAAGGGTCAGTGCACCCACCAGCGTCAGCACCATCGACGTTTCAAGCAGACCGGGGAGATGGGCCGGTTCCAACCGTCCGCTGAGGTGCGGGCCGATCATGCCGATCGCCAGCCCGGCCAGCAGGCACACGGGCGAGAGCAGGGCCAGGCTGCGCAGCAGCCAGTGCCTGCCGCTGGGTTCGTGGGCGCTGATGCGGCGCACGGTATAGGCACCCAGCACCAGCAGCATGGCGAACAAGGTGGCGCCGATCACAAACATCATTGAGCCGTTTCCCGAGGTCATCCTTGTTCCTCTCGTGTTCCTGGCGACGGGCGGTGGCCCGCTCAGCGCTCGCCCGCGTATGGATCGTCGATGCCCAGCTCGGCCAGGATTTCCCGCTCCAGCTGCTCCATCGCCTCGGCTTCCTTGTCGTCCTCGTGGTCCCAGCCGAGCAGGTGCAGCACGCCGTGCACGGTCAGATGCGCGTAATGGGCATTGAGTGCCTTGCCCTGTTCGTCGGCCTCCCGTGCCACGACCGGAGCACAGATCACCAGGTCACCCAGCAGCGGGAATTTGACGCCCTTGGGCAGGCCTTCGGGCACTTCGGCCGGGAAGCTGAGCACGTTGGTGGCGTAGTCCTTGCCGCGGTAATGGCGGTTCAGCGACTGTCCTTCCTTGGCATCGACCACGCGGATGGCCAGATCGGCCTCGCGGATGCGGCCCTTCAACGCGGCGGCCACCCACTTGCGGAAGCTCACTGCCGCCGGCAGGCCGGCGCGCGGCAGGGCATAGCTGACGGCGACGTCCAATCGCACGGGACCACGGGTCATGGAGTTGCTCCAGGTTGGATCTGATGCAGGTCGCGGCGGTCGTACGCGCTCACGATGCGCGCTACCAGCGGGTGGCGGACCACGTCACGGGATTCGAAGAAGGTGAAGCTGACGCCCTCGACCTCACGCAGCACGTCGATGGCGTCGCGCAGGCCGGACTTCACGTGCTTGGGCAGGTCGGTCTGGGTCAGGTCACCGGTGACCACCGCAGTGGAACCGTAGCCCAGGCGGGTCAGGAACATCTTCATCTGCTCGATGGTGGTGTTCTGTGCTTCGTCCAGGATCACGAACGCATCGTTGAGCGTGCGGCCGCGCATGTAGGCCAGCGGCGCGATCTCGATGACGTTCTTCTCCAGCAGCTTGACCACCTTTTCCACGCCCATCATCTCGTACAGGGCGTCGTACAGCGGTCGCAGGTAGGGATCGACCTTCTGGCTCAGGTCGCCGGGCAGGAAGCCCAGCTTCTCGCCGGCCTCCACCGCCGGGCGCACCAGGATCAGGCGCTGCACCCGCGATTCATTCAGGGCCTCGACCGCGCTGGCCACGGCCAGGAAGGTCTTGCCGGTACCGGCCGGGCCGATGCCGAAGTTGATGTCGTGGGTGGCGATCTGGTGCAGGTAGCGGCCCTGGTTGGCGCCGCGGCCGCGCACCGTGCCGCGCTTGACCTTGATCGCCACGTCCTGTGCTTCGTAGGAGCGCTCGGCGATCTGCTCGACATTGGCCTGCGCCAGGCGGAGGTGGATGGCGTGGTTGTCGAAGGTCGTTTCGCCGGCTTCGGCGTACAGCGCTTCAACCAGCTTCTGCGCCTCGACGATGGCTTCGTTGGGGCCGCTGATGCGGAACACGAAGCCACGATTTGCGATCTCCACGCCGAGCTTCAGCTCGATCTGGCGCAGGTGCCCGTCGAAGGGGCCGCACAGGTTGGCCAGTCGCTCGTTGTCTTCCGGCGACAGGGTGAAGTCTCGATGATCGATGCTTTTCATTGCTTTGGGTGGGGCGGACGCCTTCCACCGCAGTGTATTCAGGGAGGACAAGGGTAGCGCGCGTGCGGGGCACACGGCCAGCAGACGGTCGATACAGCGTTTTCCACACCCGGTGTGGACGGGGCACGCGGAAACCTGTGGATAGACCTTCGCAATGCTTGTGCCACAAGGCCCATGAGGTCCTGGTGAAAAAAACGTCATGGTCGCCGGTCGCTACGGCAGCACTGCCACGGGTGGCCTGCACGGGGGGATTCATCGTGATGGCAGTGCAGGTTTCGTTGCCGGGCGAGCAACAGCGCCGGGTCCTGCCGGATTTCCACAACGGTTGTGGAATGATGCCGAATCAACCTGTGGATAGGTGGTGCGGAGCCTTGCAGCAAAAGGCTTGCCCACGCGTGGTGAAAAAACCGTCAGGGCTGATTGGAATCATTGAGGGTGCACGGGGCACATGGCACCGTGTCGCCGTCGCAGGAGGGGATGGCATGGGCATCGGCAACGGGATGCGTGGAATCGGACTGGCGGGCATCGGCCTGCTGGTGGGGTGTGGGCAGTCAACGCCGACTGCGCTGGGCACGCTGGAGTGGGACCGGATCACGGTGCCGGCACCGGCGGCCGAAGTGATCGCCACGGTAGAGGTGCGCGAGGGCCAGCAGGTCAAGGTCGGGACCGTGCTGATGCAGCTGGACCCGGCGCGGGGAGACGCGCAGTTCGCCGCAGCGCAGGCTGATACGGCGCGTGCGCAGGCGCAGCTGGAAGAACTGCAGATCGGCCCACGCCAGGAGCAGATCGCTCAGGCCCAGGCACAACTGGCCGCGTTGCGCGCACAGGCTGCCGAAGCAAGTGCCTATTACCGACGAGTCCAGCCGTTGGCCCAGCAGCGCTTGATTGCCGCCGCTGAACTGGATCGAGCACGCGCCGCCGCCGGCAATGCCGAAGCCAGCGTGCGTGCTGCCGAGCAGGCCTGGCTGGAGCGGGTGCACGGCAGCCGTGTGCAGGATATCGCCCAGGGCCAGGCGGCCGCCGATGCCGCACGGGCACAGCAGGTGGTACAGAGCGTGAACCTGCAGAAGCTGCAGTTGCGTGCACCGCGCGACGGGGTAGTCGATGCATTGCCCTACCGGCAGGGTGACCAGGCACCGATCGGTGCGCCGCTGGCAGTGATGCTGGTCGGCGAGCGCCCCTATGCGCGCGTCTACCTGCCGCAACCGCTGCGTCTGCAGGTCAAGGTCGGGCAGGCCGCGCAGATACAGCTGGAAGGCGGCAACACCGTGCTGAAGGGGCATGTACGTGCGATCCGTAGCGAACCATCGTTCACGCCGTACTACGCACTGACCGGCGATGACGTCGAACGGCTGAGCTATCTGGCCGAGATTGAAGTGGACGGGAACAGCGATATGCAGAAACTGCCAGCGGGTCTTCCGGTACAGGTGCGCTTCTGAACACCGGTGCGGACATCGCGGTGCATGCGCAGGGCCTGACCCGCCGCTTCGGCGAGCTGCTGGCCGTGGACAACGTCGACCTGACCGTACCGCGCGGACAGGTATACGGTTTTCTGGGCCCGAACGGGTCTGGCAAGTCGACCACCATCCGCATGCTGTGCGGCCTGCTGGAACCCAGCGCCGGGCAGATCGAGGTGCTGGGCCTGGCGGTGCCGGAGCAGGCAGAGGCGCTGCGCCGGCGCATCGGCTACATGACCCAGCGCTTCTCGCTGTACGAAGACCTGTCGGTGCGCGAGAACCTGGAATTCCTCGCCGCCATCCAAGACCTGCCGCGTGCGCAGGCCCGGCAGCGGATCGAGGCGCTGCTGCAGCAGTACCGTCTGCAGGACCGGCAGCCGCAGTTGGCCGGCACCCTCAGTGGTGGGCAGAAGCAGCGCCTGGCGCTGGCCGGTGCGGTGATACATGGGCCGGAACTGCTGTTCCTGGACGAGCCGACCAGTGCGGTCGATCCGGAATCGCGCCGCGATTTCTGGGAAGCCCTGTTCGAGCTGGCCGACGCCGGTACCACCGTTCTGGTTTCAACCCATTACATGGACGAGGCCGAGCGCTGCCACCGGCTGGCGATTCTCGATCGTGGCGCACTGGTGGCCGACGGCACGCCGGACGAACTGTGTGCACAGCTGCAAGGCCGCACGTTGCAGGTCACGTCAGTGCAACCGCGTCAGGCCAGCCGCGCGCTGGCCGCATTGCCTGGCGTGCTGAGCGTGGCGCAGATCGGCACTCAGCTGCGCGTGCTGTGCAGTGAGGAGATGGCAGATGTTGCCGAGCTGCGCCGTGCACTGGCCGGTGCCGATCCGCAGGCCAGCATTGAGGCGGTGGCACCGAACCTGGAAGACGTGTTCGTGGCGGCCACCCGCGGCCGTGGCCGGGAGCCGGCGGCATGAACCTGCGCCGCCTGTGGGCGATCATGCTCAAGGAGCTGCGGCAGCTGCGCCGCGACCGCATCACGCTGGCGATGATCGTCGGCATTCCGGTGATGCAGCTGCTGCTGTTCGGCTACGCGATCAATCTCAACCTGCGCCATCTCAACGCCGGTGTCGCCGACCAGGCCAACAGCGCGGCGTCACGCGCGCTGGTGCAGGACATGGTCGCCACCGGCGTGATCACGCCGCGCAGCGAGGCGTACACGCCCGATCAACTGATGCAGGCGCTGCGCCGTGGCGAAATCAGTGTCGGCATCGTGGTGCCGGCCGACTTCGAGCGGCGCCGTTTCGATGGCCGTGAGGCAGTGCAGGTACTCGTCGATGGCAGCGACACCGTTGTACAGAGCGCAGCGATCCAGCTGGCACAGGTGCCGCTGGATACGCGCCCTGCCAGCAACACGCGGCCGCTGCGCGAAGGCAGCATCGCTGGTGGTCCGATCAGCGTGACCAGTTTCTACAACCCGCAGCGGCGTTCGGCGGTGAACATCGTGCCGGGCCTGATCGGGGTGATCCTGACCATGACCCTGGTGATGTTCACGGCCGTAGCGGTGGTGCGTGAACGCGAGCGCGGCAACATGGAACTGCTGATCGCCACACCGGTGTCGCGCAGCGAACTGATGGTCGGCAAGGTGCTGCCCTATGCGGCCATCGGTCTGCTGCAGACCACGCTGGTACTGGTGCTGGGCACCTGGCTGTTCCAGGTGCCGATCCGCGGCAGCCTGCTGGACATCTATCTGGCCGCGGTGCTGCTGGTGCTGGCCAACCTGGCGCTGGGCCTGCTGATCTCAACGCGCGCGCGCTCGCAGTTCCAGGCGATGCAGATGACGTTGTTCCTGTTCCTGCCGTCGATCCTGCTGTCGGGCTTCATGTTCCCGTTCGCCGGCATGCCACGGCCGGTGCAGTGGCTGGCCGAAGTGCTGCCGCTGACCCACTTCCTGCGCCTGGTGCGCGGCATCATGCTGCGCGGCGCCTCGCTGTGGGAGCTGTGGCACGATGCACTGGCGCTGCTGGCCTTCATCGTGGTGATGATGACTCTGGCGATCCTGCGTTTCCGCAAGCGATTGGATTAGGGAATGCCATCCGGTAGTGCCGGCTGCTGGCTGGCATCAACTCCGGTGGGTGCCGACCGTTGGTCGGCACACCCTAACCTTATTCCGCCACCACCCGCGCGCGCAGCGAATTGGTCAGCGCTTCGGTGATCACCACGTCCACGAACTGGCCGATCAACCGTGCCGGCGCCGGGAAGTTCACCGAACGCATGTTCTCGGTCTTGCCGGTCAGTTCGTTCGGGTTCTTCCGCGAAGGACCTTCCACCAGCACCGTCTGCACGGTACCGACCATCTTTTCGGAAATGCCGGCAGCGTGCGCATTGATGCGTTCCTGCAGGCGCGACAGGCGCGCGTGCTTCTCGGCATCGCTGATCGTGTCCTCCAGATCCGCAGCCGGTGTACCCGGGCGACGCGAATAGATGAAGGAGAAGCTGTGGTCGAAGCCGATGTCCTCGATCAGCTTCATGGTCTTCTCGAAGTCGGCATCGGTCTCGCCGGGGAAACCGACGATGAAGTCCGAGCTGATCGAGATGTCCGGGCGCACCGCGCGCAGCTTGCGGATCTTCGACTTGAATTCCAGTGCGGTGTAGCCACGCTTCATCGCCGACAGCACGCGGTCGCTGCCTGCTTGTACCGGCAGGTGCAGGAAGTTGGCCAGCTGCGGCACGTCGCGGAACGCGTCGATCAGCGAATCGCTGAACTCCAGCGGATGCGAGGTGGTGAAGCGGATGCGGCCGACGCCATCGATCTCGGCGATGGTGCGGATCAGCAGGCCGAGGTCGGCGAACTCGCCGTCCCCATAGGGCCCACGGTAGGCGTTGACGTTCTGGCCGAGCAGGTTGATCTCACGCACGCCCTGTGCAGCCAGCTGCGCCACCTCCACCACCACGTCCTCGAACGGGCGGCTGACTTCGGTACCGCGGGTGTAGGGCACCACGCAGAACGAGCAGTACTTGGAACAACCTTCCATGATCGAGACGAAGGCCGAAGCACCTTCGGCGCGTGGCTCGGGCAGGCGGTCGAACTTCTCGATCTCGGGGAAGCTGATGTCCACCTGCGGGCGCTTCTGCTCGCGCCGTGCACGGATCAGTTCCGGCAGGCGGTGCAGGGTCTGCGGGCCGAACACCAGGTCGACGAACGGCGCGCGCTTGATGATTGCCTCGCCTTCCTGCGAAGCGACGCAGCCGCCCACGCCGATGATGACCTCGCGGCCCTTGTTCTTCAGGCCCTTCCATACGCCCAGCTGGCTGAACACCTTCTCCTGCGCTTTCTCGCGGATGGAGCAGGTATTGACCAGGATGACGTCGGCGTCGTCCGGGCTGTCGGTCAGTTCCAGCCCATCGCTGGCGGCAAGCACGTCGGCCATCTTGGCCGAGTCGTACTCGTTCATCTGGCAACCGTGGGTCTTGATGTACAGCTTGCCTTTCACCTGGTCGGGCTTGCGCGGACCGGTGGGCAGGGCAACGAGCGGGGTACCGCCCGGCGTGGCGGGCGGAAAGACGTCTGGCGTCCCGGTCATGGCGCTTAATCCATTCGGGTGGCGGGAAAGCGGGCAATTCTACCCGCATCCCAGCGCGTGCGCCGGCCCAGTAGAGCCAGGCCATGCCTGGCTGCTTTCCGTCCCGCAGGCACGGCGGGCGGGTCATCCACGCATGGCGTGGATCTACTGGAATTCCGGGTCCGCCCCCCGGTAGCGCCCGGCCGCGCCCGTCGGCATGCCTCAGGCCGCTGCCAGCTCCGCATCGATCTGCCGCGAACGGTCGAAAGCGGTCATCGCACTCATCCGTGCAATGTAATCAGCCGTTGCCGGCGCCGGCTGCACCAGGCCAAAGGCGGTGGTCCAGGCCAGCGCATTGCCCCACAGCACGTCGGCGGCGCTCATCGTCTCGCCGAGCAGGTACGGCCCCTGTGCCAGCTGGGCTTCGATCACCTGCAGCACCGTCTCCGCGTCGTTGTAGGGCGACATCAGGCGCGGCGGCGGCTCGCGGTGCATTGCCTTGTCGATCATCGCCGGCTCGAAACAGGCGCCGTAGAAGGCCATCCAGCGCAGGTAGGGGCCGCGCAGGGCGTCGCCGATCGGCGGGGCCAGCCCGGCTTCCGGGTACAGGTCGGCCAGGTACAGGTAAATCGCCACCTGCTCGGTCACCAGTGCGCCGTTGTGGACGATGGCCGGTACCTTGCCCATCGGGTTGATGGCCAGGTAGGCCGGGGCCAGGTTGGCGCCGGCCTTCAGGTCCAGCACCTGCATGCGGTAGTCGGCACCCAGCGCTTCGAGCAGGGCCACGGCGCCGCTCGAGCGTGAACGGGCGGCGTGGTACAGGGTGATCTGGCGGGATGTCATGGCATTGCTCCTTGCGGTGGGTGGTGAACTGGAGCTCATCCTGGGGCACTATTGCGGACGACTTCTGTCCTCGATCCTTCATGCGCCATACCGCCCATCGACTGTTGCGCCTGATCGCCCTGCTGCAGGCCCGTCGCCAGTGGTCCGGGGCCGAGTTGGCCGAGCGCATGGGCGTGGACCGGCGCAGCATCCGTCGTGACATCGAGCGCCTGCGCGAACTGGGCTATCCGGTGCAGGCCTCATCCGGGGTTGGCGGCGGCTACCAGCTGGGGGCAGGGGCACCCGTACTTCCCATGCTGTTGGATGAGGAAGAGGCGACCACCCTGGCCATCGCCCTGCGCGCGGCCTCGGCCACCGTCGCCGGCATTGACGACACCGCGCGTGGCCTGCTGTCCAAGCTCGACCCGCTGGTGCCGACCCGTCGCCGCCAGCAGGCCGGCGAGGTGCATGCAGCGACGGCCACCCTGTCCGATCTTCCGTCCACCGATGCGCGCGTGCTCGGGCGGCTGGCCCAGTACTGCCGGCAGGCGTCGCGGCTGGCCTTCGAATACCGCAGCGCACAGGAGGCCGTCACCCAGCGCGAGGTCGAGGCCCAGCACCTGGTCAACTACGGGCGGCGCTGGTACCTGCTGGCCTGGGATCTGGGCCGGCAGGACTGGCGCACCCTGCGCGTGGACCGGATGGGCGAGGTGCGTGAGTGCTCCGAGCCGGGCATGCACCGGCGCACCCCGGCGCCGCCGGACGTGATGGTGCGGCAGGCGGTCAGCCAGGCCCCGTTCGCGCTGCAGGCCATCGTCCGTCTGGCCGGCAGCCGCGCCGAGCTGGAAGGCCGCATTCCGCCCTGGTGCGGGGTGCTGGAGGCGGATGGCGCCGAGCACTGCCTGCTGCGCATGGGGGCCGAGAGCCGGGGCATGATGCTGGCGCAGATCCTGAGCCTGGACCGCGTGCCGGTGGCGCTGTGGACGACGCCGCCGGGCCTGCGCGACGAACTGGCCCAGCGCTTGGCCGGGCTGGGCCAGGTGCTGGCTGTGCCGCCGGTCACAGGCTGAGCCACATCGCTTGGCAAGCCCCGACGAAGCTGGGACACTCGCCGCCATGAAGGGGATACTGGGGACAACGGCGATCATCATCGCTGCGCTGACCGCTGCGCCGGCCAGCGCCGGAACCCTGTACAAGTGCCAGGGCCCTGACGGCGTCACCAGTTATGTGAGCAAGCGGGTGGCCGGTGCGCGCTGCAGCACCATCAGTTACAGCCGCGACACCCGTCCGGCGCCGCGCCCGGTGGTGGCCGCGCCAAGGCCGACGCCGACCGCGGTGGCCAGCATTGAACGCAATCCGGTGGCCGTTGCCGCGAGCGCCGCAACGCCGGCAGCGGCCGCGCCGACACCTGCATCCGCGCCCGCAGCTGCTCCAGCACAGCCGGTCGCCCCGCGCGCCGGACGCATGGTCAGCGGCCAGGTCTATTCCTTCATGAAGGACGGCGTGCGCCACTACACCAGTGCGCGCCCGACCCAGGTGGCCAACCTCGGCCCGGTGCGGACCATCCGCTACAGCTTCATGGAGCGCTGCTACGCGTGCGGGGTCAATCCACGCGTGGACTTCGGCACCGTGCGCCTGAACACCTCGGCCTTCCAGGCCGAGATCACCTCGGCCGCGCGCGAGTTCGGCGTGGAAGAGGCTGTGGTGCGCGCGATCATCCACGCCGAGTCGGCCTACAACCCGACCGCGCTCAGCCGCGCGGGTGCGCAGGGCCTGATGCAGCTGATGCCGCCGACCGCTGCCCGCTTCGGGGTCAGTGATTCCTACGATGCCGGGCAGAACATCCGTGGCGGCGTGCAGTATCTTGCGTGGTTGTTGAAGCGCTTCAATGGCGATCTGACTCTGGCGGCGGCGGGCTACAACGCCGGCGAAGGCGCGGTCGACCGCCATGGTGGCGTACCGCCCTACAGCGAAACCCAGTACTACGTGCGCCGGGTTGGGCAGCTGGCCGAGCGTTACCGCAGCGCATTGACGCACCAGTAGTGCCGGCCGCTGGCCGGCAACCCCTGGGCAATGGCCGGTACCGACCGGCCGCTGGCCGGCAACCCCGCAATCAATGTTGTTGCAATGCGTTGTGTGGCGCGCGACGGTTCCGCTACACTCGACCGTGATTCAATGCGGCTCTGGCCCCCACCGGATCCGCTGGCAGCCTTAAAGCTACCTAATCAATATCGGAGTGCCGGATGGCCAACGATGGGGTACACGATCCAGTCAACACCGGACGTCGGCGTTTTCTTTCTGCCACCACAGCCGTGGTGGGCGCCGTCGGCGTCGGATTCACCGCAGTTCCTTTCATCAAATCCTGGAACCCCAGTGCCCGCGCCAAGCTTGCCGGCGCACCGGTGGTGGCCGACATCAGCGCCCTGCAGGAAGGCCAACGCCTGATCGTGGAATGGCGTGGCCAGCCGATCTGGATCGTCAAACGGTCCAAGGCGATCCTCGATGCGCTGCACGGGCTGGATGGCCGTCTCAAGGACCCCGAGTCCGGCGAGAAGGACCAGCAGCCGGAGTACGTGCTGAAGCAGAACCCCGAGCTGCGCTCGATCAAGCCGGACATCTCCGTGCTGGTCGGCCTGTGCACGCACCTGGGCTGCTCGCCGGAAATGGTCGCCGAGATCCGGCCTGAACCCTACGACCCGCAGTGGAAGGGCGGCTACTTCTGCCCCTGCCACAAGTCGCGCTTCGATATGTCCGGCCGCGTCTTCAAGGACGTGCCGGCGCCGATCAACCTGAAGGTGCCCGCGCACCACTACCAGGACGACAACACCATCATCATCGGTGTCGATCCGCAGGGGGCTGCCTGATGGCCAATATCCTCAGCCGTACCGCCAGCGGCGTGGCCGACTGGGTCAATGCCCGGGCACCGGGCCTGATGCCGGTGTACCGCAAGCACGTCAGCGAGTACTACGCGCCGAAGAACTTCAACATCTGGTACTACTTCGGTTCGCTGGCGCTGCTGGTGCTGGTCAACCAGATCGTCACCGGCATCTTCCTGACGATGCACTACAAGACCAACGCCGCCGAGGCGTTCGGTTCCATCGAATACATCATGCGTGATGTGGAGTGGGGCTGGTTGATCCGCTACATGCACTCCACCGGGGCCTCGCTGTTCTTCATCGTGGTCTACCTGCACATGTTCCGCGGCCTGCTGTACGGCAGTTACCAGAAGCCGCGCGAGCTGGTGTGGATCCTGGGCATGCTGATCTACCTGGTGCTGATGGCCGAAGCGTTCATGGGCTACGTGCTGCCGTGGGGCCAGATGTCGTTCTGGGGCGCCAAGGTGATCATCTCGCTGTTCGGCGCGATACCGGTGATCGGCAACGGCCTGACCGAGTGGATCATGGGCGACTACCTGCCCAGTGACGCCACGCTCAATCGCTTCTTCGCGCTGCATGTCATCGCATTGCCGTTGGTGCTGTTGCTGCTGGTGGTGCTGCACCTGGGCGCGCTGCACGAAGTGGGTTCGAACAATCCCGATGGCGTGGAGATCAAGAAGGGGCCGAAGGGCAACCGCTGGTCGCCGAACGCCCCGGCTGACGGTATCCCGTTCCATCCTTATTACACGCTCAAGGATGGCGTCGGCGCCGGTTTCCTGCTGATCATCGCCGCCTTCATCATCTTCTTCGCGCCCGGTTTCGGCGGCCTGTTCCTGGAGCACGACAACTTCACCGAGGCCAACCGCCTGGTGACCCCGGAGCACATCAAGCCGGTCTGGTACTACACGCCGTACTACGCGATGTTGCGCGTGGTGCCGAACAAGCTGGGCGGCGTGCTGGTTATGTTCTCGGCCATCGCGATCCTGTTCCTGGTGCCGTGGCTGGACAAGGCGAAGGTGAAATCGGTGCGCTACCGCGGCTGGATCTCGAAGGTGATGCTGGGCGTACTGGCGGTGTGCTTCGTCTGGCTGGGCGTGATCGGTTCCGGCCCAGGCACCGACGTGCACGAGACCTACATCGGGCGGGTGCTGACCTTCCTGTACTTCGCGTTCTTCATCACCATGCCGCTATGGACAAGGTTGGACAGGACCAAGCCGGTACCGGAGAGGGTGACCACCCATGACTGAACGCTGGATGGTCCGGCTGGCCCTGACGGCCGCCCTGATGCTGGGCAGTTTCCTGGCCTCCGCCGCCGAAGGCGGCACCAAGCTGCTGCAGGCCGGCAACGATCTCGGTGACCGCGCCTCGCTGCAGCGCGGCGCGCAGCTGTACATGAACTACTGCTCCGGCTGCCATGCGCTGAAGTACCTGCGCTATTCGCGGATGGCGCAGGACCTGGGCCTGACCGAGGAAGAGGTGATGAACAACCTCAACTTCACCGGCTCGGCGATCGGCGACCCGATCCCGGTGGCGATGCCCAAGGAGAACGCCGAGAAGTGGTTCGGCAAGATGCCGCCGGACCTCAGCCTGATCGCGCGCGTGCGCGGCAGTGACTGGGTCTACACCTACCTCAAGTCGTTCTACCTGGACAGCAGCCGGCCGCTGGGCTGGAACAACGCGCTGTTCGCCAACGCGTCCATGCCCAACCCGCTGTGGGAAATGCAGGGCCTGCAGCATGCCGTGCATGGCAAACCGGAGGCGCCGGGCATGGACCCGCCGGTGACCGGCCTGCGCCTGGAAACGCCAGGCAACGTCGATGCCGGACAGTACGACCAGGCCGTGCGCGACATCACCAACTTCCTCGAATACGCCGGTGAACCGGCCGCGCTCAAGCGCCAGCAGCTGGGCGTGTGGGTGATCCTGTTCCTGGCCCTGCTGACCTTCCTGCTGTACCTGCTGAAGAAGGAATACTGGAAGGACGTTCACTGAATCTGCCGCCGACCATCGCACGGGCCTATTGGCTTTTGTGATGGTCGGTTGCACACTCGGGGAGGAGTCGATCGCTGGCACGGTGCCGGCGGCGCCGATGCGGCAGGCGGTCTCCTGTCGTGGGAGAGCCTTTGATGGCGGCGAGCGTACGCATGCGCAATACACTGACGCTGTTTTCCTCGAACGACGATGTACTGTGCCACCGTGTACGCCTGGTGCTGGCGGCGAAAGGGGTCACGTTCGACTTCGTTCCGGTCGATCCGCAGAACCCGCCTGAAGACCTGATCGACCTCAATCCGTACCACTCGGTGCCGACCCTGGTCGAACGCGAACTGGTGCTTTACGCCGCGTCGGTGGTCAGCGAATACCTCGATGAGCGCTATCCGCATCCGCCGCTGATGCCGGTCGATCCGCTGTCGCGTGCCCGCATCCGGTTGGCCATGCTGCGCATCGAGCACGACTGGGTGCCGCAGGTGCAGGCCATCCAGCTGGGCAACAAGACCCAGGCCGAGGCCGGTCGCAAGCGCCTGAAAGAACTGCTGACGGCCTCGCTGCCGCTGTTCAAGGCCAGCAAGTTCTTCCTCAACCCGGAAATGAGCCTGGCCGACTGCGCGATGGCGCCGATCATCTGGCGCCTGCAGTCGCTGGATGTGCCGCTGCCGAAGGACGGCAAGGCGATTGAAGACTACGGCAACCGCATCTTCCGCCACCCGGGTTTTGTCCGCAGCCTGACCGACCAGGAAAAGAAGCTGCGCGATCTGCCGGGCTGATCCCGTCTTGCTTTACCCGTCTGCACGCCGACCGGCGTGCAGGCGATCCGCCCCGGCGGGGCGCCGGGCGCGTACACTTCACGCATGACCGAAGACTTCTTCCACATGACCAGCCACCGCCCGTACCTGCTGCGGGCGCTGGTGGAATGGATCAACGACAACCAGCTGACCCCGCACATCCTGGTCGACGCCGGCGTCCCCGGCGTGCAGGTCCCGCCTTCGGCGGTCAAGGATGGCCGGGTTGTGCTCAACATCGCCGAACGTGCTGTCGTGCGGTTGATGATCGACAACGAGATGGTGAGCTTCTCGGCGCGCTTCTCCGGCACCAGCTACCCGGTGCAGGTGCCGATCAGCGCCGTGCTGGCCGTCTACGCCCGCGAGACCGGGCAGGGCATGGCACTGCCGGATGACATTCCGGGCAGCGAAACTGCGCCGACCAGCGACGAACTGCTGCACGAGGAAGGCACGCCGCCGGACGATACCCCGCCGGCGAGTCCGCCGCCCAAGGGTCGTCCGAACCTGCGCGTGGTCAAGTAATCCCTCTGACGCCGCCCCGATGGGCGGCGTTTTCCTTTACAGGATTTACCGGTGGGTGCCGACCGTTGGTCGGCACTCAAAGCCCTTAGACATCCTCGGCATCCTCCGCATCCGGCCGGATCTGGCTGATCCGCGCCGCTCCCGGGCCAGTGAACGAGATCAACTGGTCGCCGCGCAGCACCATGCGGCCCACGTGGCGATCGATGCCATCGTAGGAATACTCGAACTTGAACGTGCGCTCGAAACCGAGCCGGCCATCCTCGCCGCGCGACAGGCGCAGGCCGGTGGCATGCACCGCCTGGTCCAGCCATTGCACGTCGGCTGCGCGGCAGGCATTGCGACCCAGCTCGACCGCGCGCTCGGCGGCCGAACGCGCAGCGTTCCAGAAGAAGTAGATGATTCCGCCGGCAATCAGCAACAGCAGCAGGGTGGGCATGGCGTCAGCCGTCAGAGGTCGATTCCGCAAAGATGGCGGCGAACGAGCGCTGGATCAAGCGCTGGATTCACCGCCGCGGCTGCGGTTCGCTGGATACCGGTTGCGCGGGCACGATGACCGGTTGCGGTGTCGGGGCGGGCTGCATCGGCGTCGCAGTGGGAGAGGGCATCACCAGCGGTGATGTGGCGGTCAACTGCAGCAGCGCTGCCCAGTCCTGCCGGTTGAAGCTGCATTCGTCCTCGCGGCCCGGCGTGCAGCTGGGGTCGATGCCGGTGCTGTTGCGTTCGCGCGCGGGCGGCAGCTTGATCAGCCCGGTGCGGTCCAGCGGCAGCAACCGCATCGCCACGTTGTTCATCACGTTGCCACCGACCAGGTACAGGGTCTGGTCGCCGCCAAGATTGGCCGCTACCACCACTTCGCAATGTGATTTCCAGTGGCCCACCGAGCCATTGCCGAGTGCCTGCACCAGCCCGCTGTAGCTGAGCGTGGTGCTGCGGTCGCGCAGGAAGCACAGCAGGTCGCCCGGTGCGGGCTTTGCGGTCGCGGGATCGACCAATCGGTACGGCACGCCCGAGGGGCCGCCCTGGTACGCGGCACGGATGTAGTCGATGTGGCGTGGCGAGGTGTTGAAGCCAGGAACGCCGGACTGCACCATCACCCAGGAAATGAACGCGGCCGACCACGGGTTGTCGACCAGGAAGGCGCGGCAGTCGCTGTCGGTGTAGCGCGTACCCAGCGGTGCCAGGCAGCTGCTGGCGCCAGCGATGCTGCCCATTGCGTTGAGCGTGCCGCTGTTGCGCCAGTAGCCGGCCACGCGCTGCCAGGCGATCAGGCCGTTGTCGGCCAGGTGATCGCTTTCGGCCTCGGTGACACTGAGGCTGGCGGCGCGGCCATCGCGATCAATGAAGGGCCGGAACCACAGCCGGTGCTCGTTGCAGGCGGTATTGCGGATGGCCACCGCCAACGGGCTCAGGCCGAAGCGGGGCGGCACATCGCAGGCTTCGGCGGCCGCTGCGGACAAGGGGGCTGCGGCCAGCAGCAGGCAGGCAGGCAAGAGCATCCGGCGCATGCGCGGCTCCTGTGGGGGATGACCGCAGCGTCGCAGCGCTGTCGTGAACGCCGGGTGTGAGAACCGGGTCAGGCCTCAGCCCGGCGGCGGGCCCAGCTTCAGCGACAGATCAATCGCCTGCACGTGCTTGGTCAGGCCGCCAATGGAGATGCAGTCGACGCCGTCCTCGGCGATCGAACGCAGGCCACCCAGGCCCACGCTGCCGGACACTTCCAGCGGAATGCGGCCCGCCGTGATGCGCACCGCCTCGCGGCGCAGGTCGGGGCTGAAGTCATCCAGCAGGATGCGTTCGCAACCAGCCTCCAGCGCCTGGCGCAGTTGCGCAAGATCCTCGACCTCGACCACCAGCGGCAACCCAGGCCATTGCCGGCGTGCGGCAGCCACGGCTGCGGCCAGTGAACCGGCAGCGCGGATGTGGTTTTCCTTCAGCATCACCGTGTCGTACAGGCCGAAACGATGGTTCTCTCCACCGCCGCAGCGCACCGCGTACTTCTGCGCCAGGCGCAGGCCGGGCAGGGTCTTGCGGGTGTCGAGGATGCGCGTGCCGGTGCCGGCCACGGCCGCCACGTAGCGCGCGGTGGTCGTGGCGGTGCCGGACAGCGTCTGCAGGAAGTTCAGCGAAGTGCGCTCGGCGCTCACCAGGCTGCGGCTGCGCCCGTGCAGCAGCGCCAGTACGGTGCCGGCGGTGACCGTGTCGCCCTCGGAGACATGCCATTCGATGCGCACGTCCGGATCGAGCGCGCGGTGGGTGGCGTCGAACCAGGGGCGGCCGGCGATCACCCCGTCCTGCTTGCACAACAGGTAGGCGCTGTCGGCCTGGTCGGGCAGCAGGGCGGCGGTGACGTCGCCGCTGCCCAGGTCCTCGGCCAGCGCACGCGCGACATCGGCGGCGACAACGGCCGCATCCGGCGTCGGCAGCGCGCTCATGCGGCCGGGAAGTCGGCGATCTGGGCGGTCGGGATGGCTTCCTCGGCCAGCAGCACCGGGATGCCGTCGTCAACGCGGAACACCTGCTTGCGGTCGCGGGTGACCAGCGCTTCGCGCAGCGGCTGCGCCAGCGGGTTGCCATCGGCCTTGTTCACCGCGCCGGTGGAAATGGCCTTGTTGAGGGCTTCCAGGCCCTTGCCATCCAGCAGGGACAGGGGCTGGCGGGTGTCCGGCGACACCAGCAGGTCGAGCAGCTTGCGATCCATGGTTCTTCGTCTTGCGTGGAAGACGGCTAGAATACGTCTTTAAGGCAGGTGACGGCCAATGACCCCCAACCCGATCGCGCCGCTTGTCGGCATCGTCATGGGTTCCCGTTCCGACTGGGAAACCATGCAGCACGCCGCCCAGAAGCTTGAAGCTCTGGGTGTTCCGTTCGAAGTGAAGGTAGTGTCCGCGCATCGGACGCCGGATGTGTTGTTCAGTTACGCCGAGCAGGCGGGCCCGCGTGGCCTGCGCGCGATCATCGCCGGTGCCGGCGGGGCCGCGCACCTGCCGGGCATGATCGCCGCCAAGACCGCCGTGCCGGTGCTGGGCGTGCCGGTGCAGTCCAAGGCCCTCAACGGCATGGATTCGCTGCTGTCGATCGTGCAGATGCCAGCCGGCATCCCGGTCGCCACCTTCGCCATCGGCAATGCCGGCGCCTCCAACGCCGCGCTGTTCGCCGCCGCGATGCTGGCCAGTGACCAGCCGGCGATCGGCCAGGCGCTCGACGCGTTCCGCGCACGCCAGACCGAAGACGTGATGGCCCACGACGATCCGCGCCAATGAGCCTGACCGTAGGCATCCTGGGTGGCGGCCAGCTCGCCCGCATGATGGTACTGGCCGGTGCGCCGCTGGGATTGCGCTTCGAACTGTACGACCCCGCAGCCGACGCCTGCAGCGGCCCGCTGGCGCCGCTCACCGTCGGTGCCTTCGATGACCGCCAGGCGCTGGCGGATTTCGCGGCCAAGGTCGACGTGGTCACGTTCGATTTCGAGAACGTGCCGGCCGACAGCGCGCAGTTCCTGGCCGACCGCGTGCCGGTCTACCCGCCGCCGGCCGCACTGGCCGTGGCCCAGGACCGGTTGAGCGAGAAGACCCTGTTCCAGCAGCTGGGCATTCCGCTGCCGGCCTTCGCTGACATCCGCAGCCGTGACGAGTTGGCCGCGAAGGCTGCCGAGTTCGGTCTGCCGTGCATCCTCAAGACCCGCCGCCTCGGTTACGACGGCAAGGGGCAGTTCCGCCTGCGCAGCGAGGCCGACATCGATGCCGCATGGGATGCGCTGGGTGCGCAGGTCGAGCGTACTGGTCTGATCCTGGAAGGCTTCGTGGCCTTCCAGCGGGAGGTCAGCGTGGTTGCCGTGCGTGGCCGCGATGGCAGCTTCGAGGCCTGGCCGGTCACCGGCAACTGGCACGTCGACGGCGTGCTGTCGGCCAGCGTGGCCCCGGCCGAGTTGTCGGCCGCCGAGCACGAGGCCGCGATCGGCTATGCCCGCCGCATTGCGGAGCACCTGCAGTATGTCGGTGTGTTCGCGCTGGAGCTGTTCTGCCGCGATGGCGAGCTGTTGGCCAACGAGATGGCGCCGCGCGTGCACAACTCCGGCCACTGGACCATCGAAGGCAGCGAGACCTCGCAGTTCGAGAATCACCTGCGCGCTGTGCTGGGCCTGCCGCTGGGCAGCACCCGCATGCTCGGCCATGCCTGCATGCTGAACTGGCTGGGCGCGATGCCCGACCCGGCGCCGGTGCTGGCCCAGGCCAGCGGGCACTGGCATGACTATGGCAAGGAGCCGCGCGAAGGTCGCAAGGTGGGGCATGCCACATTGCGCGATGACGATGCCGCAGCACTGGCCGACGCGCTGGACCAGGTGGGCCTGGAGCTGGGTCGCCAGGCCCAGGTGGCGCCGGCGGTACACGCGCTGCGCAACCGCTGAACCCGGTAGCGCCGGCCGCTGGCCGGCAATGCAACGCTTTGACGCGCCGGTGCAGGCATCGGCGCAACATTCCCGGTGGTAGCGTGGAGCTCCTTTCACAGGAGTCACGACCATGCTCGACTGGAATGCCTACCGCAAGGAACTGAAGGGCCGCATCGGCGAGATCGGCAAGCTCTCGCCGGATACGGTCAAGGGCTATGCCACCCTGGCCAATGCCGGCACGCAGACCAACCACCTGGATGCCAAGACCCGCGAGCTGATCGCGCTGGCCGTGGCAGTGACCACCCGCTGCGACGGCTGCATCACCGTGCATGTGGATGCAGCGCTGAAGCACGGCGCCAGCCGCGAGGAAATCGCCGAGGCGCTGGGCGTGGCAGTGTCGCTCAATGCAGGCGCCGCGCTGGTGTACTCGGCACGGGTGATGGACGCGGTGGCCGCGCACGAGAGCGCGTGAAGCTCCGTACTGTTTCCCGGTAGTGCCGGCCGCTGGCGGGCGGATCGGGTATGGTCGTGCGCGTATGGGGATGCCGGCCAGCGGCCGGCACTACCCCGTGGCGGAGCCGCTGCCTCAGCGCAGCTGGCTTTCGGCGAATTCCCAGTTGACCATCTGCCAGAACGCGTCCAGGTAGCGCGCGCGATCATTCTGGTAGTCCGTGTAGTAGGCGTGCTCCCAGACGTCGCAGCACAGCAGTGGGGTGCTTTCGCCGGTCAATGGCGTGCCGGCGTTTCGGGTGGCCTGCAGGCCCAGCTGCCCGCCCGGATGCTGCACCAGCCACACCCAGCCCGAGCCGAACAGGCCCAGTGCGGTGCGGTTGAATTCCTCGCGCAGGCGCTGCACGTCGCCGAACTGGCGCTTGACCAGCTCGCCCAGCCGCCCCTGCGGCTCACCGCCGCCGCGCGGGCGCAGGCACTGCCAGTAGAAGCCATGGTTCCAGGCCTGGGCGGCGGCATCGAACAGCATGCCCTGGGCATGGCGGACGATCTCCTCCAGCGACGCTTCCTCCCACTCGGTGCCGAGGATGCCGGCATTGACCGCATCCACATAGGCGCGATGGTGGCGGCCGTGATGCAGTTCCACGGTCTGTGCGGACAGGTGCGGCTGCAGGGAGCCGGAGAGGTAGGGCAGGGCAGGCAATTCGACAGGCATGGACAGGTTCGTGGCCAGGGGGCGGCGGCAGCCGGTTCCATCCGCTTACAATGGCGGCTACCGTGGGCAGTCTAGCCGACCATCACGGTCGGTTTGTCCGGCGAAGCAAGGAGTGTGGTTGTGGCGGTAATGCAGCAAATCCAGGCCGAGGTCGATCGTTACCCGCTCGTGCTGTTCATGAAGGGCACCCCGCAATACCCGATGTGCGGCTTCTCCAGCCGCGCCGTACAGGCATTGATGGCGGCCGGCGCGGTCACCCTGCGCACCGTCAACGTACTGGAAGAGCCCGAGATCCGCGCCAACCTGCCGCGCTTTTCCAACCTCCCGACCTTCCCGCAGCTGTTCATCAACGGTGAGTTGATCGGCGGCTGCGACATCGTGCTGGAGCTGTTCGAAGCCGGCGAGCTCAAGCGCATCGTCGAAGAGGCGACCCAGGGATGAGTGCCTGGCCATCGACGTCACCGGCCGACGGGGCGCTCGATGGCCGCCCGTTGCAGGATCGCGTGGTGCTGGTTGCAGGCGCTGGCGGTGGCTTGGGCAGTGCGGCGGCCGTTGCGGCCGCAGCGGCCGGTGCCACCGTGGTCCTGCTGGGCCGCAAGCCGCGCCGCCTGGACCGTGTCTACGCCCAGGTGCAGGCTGTCGGCCCGGAACCCCTGCTGTACCCGCTGGACCTGGAAGGCGCCGGCCCCGATGACTATGCCGAGCTGGCCCAGGCCCTGCAGCGCGAGCTGGGGCGGCTGGACGGCCTGCTGGTCTGTGCCGCCCACTTCCCGGGCCTGACCCCGTTCGAGCTGGCTGACCCAGCCAGTTTCGCCCGCGCGGTGCACGTTACCTTGACCGCGCCGGCCTGGCTGGCCCAGGCCTGCCTGCCACTGCTGCGGCAGCGCGAAGATGCGGCGCTGGTGTTTGCGGTCGATGCCCCCGACCGGGTCGGGCAGGCTTACTGGGGCGGTTACGGTGTGGCCCAGCATGGCCTGCGTGGCCTGATCGCCAGCCTGCACGACGAACTCGGCCGCAGCCCGGTACGGGTCAGTGGCCTGTACCCCGGTCCACTGCGCACAGCCCTGCGGGCCCGGGCGTATTCCGTAGACCAGGACCCGGCCGCCCAAGGCCCGGAGGCCGCCGCAGCTGCGGCCGTGACCCTGTTGTCCGGTGCTGGCGCCACCTGGCGCGGCCGGATTCTCGATGCCAGCGGGGCGTCCCCGGCCGAGTGAGTGCCGGGGAAAGGCGGAGTGAAGAACCCGTCACGATTGCGTTGCGATCGGGTGCCGTTTGTCGCACAACCGTCACATTGATGGCGTAGCGTGTTAATCTAGTGTTAACCGTTGTGGCTTCCTTCAGCCAAGCGGTAGGGAACCCCAGATAAATGTCCGACCAGCCACCCGCAGGGCTGTTTGGATGCGCTTTTTTTCCGCCATCGCCAACTCGCATCGAGGCTACCGAAAAATGACCCACCCACTCCGGATGTCCAAGCTCACCCTTGGTCTCGTGGCTGCGCTCGCCGCCGCTCCCGCCTTCGCCCAGAGCACCTCTGCCGGTGTCGGCGGCCAGGTGATGTCCTCTGCAGGCCAGCCTGTCGCTGGCGCTGAAGTCACTATCACCCACACCGAGTCGGGCACCGTTTCGCGTGCCACCACCGACGCGTCGGGTCGTTACAACGCGCGCGGCCTGCGCGTGGGTGGCCCGTACACCATCACCATCACCAAGTCCGGTGAGGGCACCAAGACCGAAGAAGGTGTCTTCCTGAACCTGAACCAGGTCAACACGGTCAACGCCAGCCTCGGCGGCGACCTGGCCGCGACCAACCTGGACGCCGTGAACGTTGTCGCCACCGCCGGCGGCCTGGACCTGTTCAGCGCCACCAAGATGGGTACCGGCACCAACGTGACCCGCGAAACGATGGACGCGCTGCCGTCGGCCAACCGCAACATCCAGGACTATATCCGCCTGGACCCGCGCATCTCGCAGGTCAGCAAGGCTGACGGTGCGATCTCGGCCGGTGGCCAGAACACCCGCTACAACGCCATCCGCATCGACGGCATCAGCGCCTCCGATCCGTTCGGCCTGGGCTCCAACAACCTGCCGACCGAGCGTCAGCCGGTGTCGATGGACGCCATCCAGGAAATCAACATCGACCTGGCCAACTACGACACCACCATCGCTGGTGGTACCGGTGCGGTGATCAACGCCGTGACCAAGTCGGGTACCAATGAGTTCCACGGCACCGTGTACGGTTCGTACCGCGACAAGGACATGGTCCGTTCGCGCCTGGAAGGTGATCGTACGGACTTCAACGGCTTCAAGGACGAGAAGACCTACGGCATGACCTTCGGCGGCCCGATCGTCAAGGACAAGCTGTTCTTCTTCACCAACTACGAAAAGTACGAGCGTAGCGGTGGCGGCGTCAGCCTGAGCGAAAGCCCGTACAACAAGGATCCGGCGAAGGGGGGCATCAGCGACGCCGACATCTCGGCCGTGCAGAAGCGCATGGCGGAACTGGGTCATCCGGTGGGTAGCGTCAGCGACCTGAACAACAAGACCGAGATCGAAGAGTACGCGGTCAAGCTGGACTGGAACATCAACGAGAACCACCGTGCGGCCCTGCGCTACAACAAGATGAAGCAGGACGTCGTCCGCTTCCCGCAGGTCAGCAGCAGCGCACTCTCGCTGAGCGATTTCTGGTACACCCAGCCGACCCAGTACGAAACCTGGATGGGTGAGTTGTTCAGCGACTGGTCCGAGAACTTCTCGACCGAGTTCAAGATCTCGCACAAGGACTACTCGTCCAACCGCGTCGCTGCCTCGCACCTGCCGCAGATGCGCGTCCGTTTCGGCAACAACTCGCTGTACCTGGGTACCGAGCAGAACACCCACACCAACCTGGTCGAGTCGAAGGAACTGAGCGCCTTCGGTGCCGGTACCTGGTACGTCGGTGACCACACCATCAAGTTCGGTTTCGATTACACCGACAACGACCTGATGAACTTCTACGGCCGCAACCTGTACGGCGCGTATGACTTCCGTGACCTGGCCTCGTTCCTGAAGGGCACCGCGAACGGCTACCAGCTGCGCGTTCCGCGTCCGGGCGGCAGCCTGGATGACATTCCGGCCAAGTTCCACCTGAAGAACACCGGTCTGTTCATCCAGGATACCTGGGCGGTCAACTACAACCTGAGCCTGATGTTCGGCGTCCGCGTGGACATCCCGGACTTCACCAGCCAGACCAAGTACAACGCCGACATCCAGACGCTGTATGGTTACAACAACACCAAGCTGGTGGACAAGAGCCTGATCCAGCCGCGTGTTGGCTTCAACTACACCTTCGACAGCGATCGCCCGACCCAGCTGCGCGGTGGCGTAGGCCTGTTCGGCGGTGCAGCCCCGAACGTGTGGCTGGCAGGTGCGTACCAGAACACCGGCCTGAACTACGTTGAGTACAACGTCAGCGGCAATCCGGGTGGCTTCAGCGTCGATGCCGACAATCCGTTCATCCCGGATCCGTCGAAGATCATCGCCCGCCAGAACGTCGACATCATCAACCCGGGCACCCGCCTGCCGTCGGTATGGAAGGCCAACCTGGCCTTCGATCACGAACTGCCGTGGTATGGCATCGTGGCGTCGGCCGAACTGCTGTTCACCAAGGTCAAGGATGGCCTGTACTTCGAGCGCCTGGACCTGACCAATGGCAAGGGCAATGGCCCGACCTACGTGTCCGCACAGGACGGTCGTGAGATCTACTGGAACGACAAGGGCCTGAACCAGGCCAACAGCAAGATCGACAACCGCAGCGGCGACAACCTGGGCATGGAGAACGGCACCAACGGCGTGCTGAACCGCAACTACCGCCCGAACAACATCGGCGACGTGCTGCTCCTGCGCAACACCAACAAGGGCCGTGGCAGCCAGGCGACCTTCTCGCTGGCCAAGCCGCTGACCGAGAACTGGGGCTGGTCGCTGGGTTACACCTACACCCAGTCGAAGGAAGTGAGCCCGCTGACCAGCTCGCAGAACACCTCGAACTGGAACAACACCCAGATCCTGAACGCCAACGAGAACATCGCGTACAACTCGCGCTATGCGATCAAGGACCGTGTCACCGGTACCCTGGAGTGGAAGCACAACTTCTTCGGTGACAACGCCACCCGCGTCGGTCTGTTCTATGAAGGCCGTTCGGGCCGTCCGTACAGCTACGTGTTCTACAACGATGCCAACGGCGACAGCGCAATCGGCAACGACCTGTTCTACGTGCCGAAGGGCCCGGGCGACGTGATCTTCGTGGGTGGTGCAACCATGGAGCAGAAGTTCTTCGACTGGCTGGCGCAGAATCCGGAACTCGATGCTTACCGTGGCAGCACGGTGCCGGCCAACCAGCACCGCGCCAAGTGGGTCAACAGCTTCGATGTCCGCATCAGCCAGGAGTTCCCGGGCTTCGCGAAGACCCACAAGGGTGAAATCGCGCTGGACATCATGAATGTCGGCAACCTGCTCAACAAGAAGTGGGGCCTGATCGACGACTACGGCTTCTACGCCACCCGTCGCGTGGGCAACTTCGCAGGTATCGATCCGGCCACCGGCAAGTACGTGTACTCGTTCACCGGTGCGGATGATTCCTCGGTCCAGGAAAACAACAACGACAAGGGCAACACCGCCGTGTCGCGCTGGTCGATGCAGCTGACCGTGAAGTACAAGTTCTGATCCATCAGAGCCTGAAGCAGTAAGTGAAAACGGCCGGGGAAACCCGGCCGTTTTCCGTTCATGCGAAAGTCCTTGCAGGTCATCTGGCATCGGCGTAGCATCCGGAAATGTGCGCGGTGCCAACGCCGCCGATGCGGTCCCGGAAAGGCGAACGCGGGAAGCACACATCCAACGGTCGGGCTTCCCGGCCGTTTTGCTTTTTAAGGGGGCGGCAGTACAGTCGGAAACCTTGAAGGAAGCGAAAAATTGGACATGACCACGAACGAAAAATCAGCCCGTGCACTGCCGGTGCAGGATGCGCGGATCTACCCGCGCGGTGGGCTGGATGTGCTGTCGCGGGCCGAAGTGGCCCGCCTGCGCGATGCGTCTGCCGGCGGTATGCACGAGCTGCTGCGCCGCTGCGCGCTGGCCGTGCTGACCAGCGGCAGCGCCTCTGACGATCCGCGCGCGGCGCGCGATCTGTATCCCGATTTCGACATCCAGGTGGCGCAGCAGGATCGCGGCGTGCGCATCGACCTGGTCAATGCACCGGCGATGGCCTTCGTCGATGGCGAGATCATCCGCGGCGTCGCCGAACTGCTGTTCGCCGTGGTGCGTGACCTGGCCTACATGGCCATCGAGATGGGCCCGGCCTACGCGGCCGAGCTGGAGTCGTCCGAGGGCATCACCAACGCGGTGTTCGGCCTGCTGCGCAATGCGCGCATCCTCAACCCGGGCGACCCGAACCTGGTCGTGTGCTGGGGTGGCCATTCGATCTCGCGCGACGAGTACCTGTACACCAAGCAGGTGGGTTATGAGCTGGGCCTGCGCGGCCTGGACATCTGCACCGGCTGCGGTCCAGGTGCGATGAAGGGCCCGATGAAGGGCGCCACGATTGCTCACGCCAAGCAGCGCCGTACGGTGACGCGTTACATCGGCCTGACCGAGCCGGGCATCATCGCGGCCGAGTCGCCGAACCCGATCGTCAACCACCTGGTGATCATGCCGGACATCGAGAAGCGTCTGGAGGCCTTCGTCCGCATCGGCCACGGCATCATCGTGTTCGCCGGTGGCGTCGGCACCGCCGAGGAAATCCTGTACCTGCTCGGCATCCTGCTGCGCGAGGAAAACAAGGACCTGCCGTTCCCGCTGATCCTGACCGGCCCGACGGTGGCAGCGCCGTACTTCGAGCAGATCGACCGCTTCATCCGCCTGACCCTGGGCGATGCGGCCGCCGAGCGCTACGAGATCGTCATTGGCGACCCGGTGGCGGTGGCCAAGAAGATGGCCAACGGCATCAAGCGCGTGCGTGAGCACCGCCTGGCACAGAAGGACTCGTTCTTCTTCAACTGGTCGATCGAGATTCCGTGGGAATACCAGCAGCCGTTCGTGCCGACCCACGAGGCAATGGCCGCGCTGGACCTGCACCACGGACGTGCCCCGCACGCGCTGGCGGCCGACCTGCGTCGGGCGTTCTCGGGCATCGTTGCCGGCAACGTGAAGGAAGACGGCATGCGCCGCATCGAGCAGTTCGGGCCGTTCCAGATCCATGGTGACCCGGACATGATGCAGGCCCTGGACGCGCTGCTGCGCGCCTTCGTCGAACAGCGCCGGATGAAGATCTCCGGCGAATACCAGCCCTGCTACCAGGTGCTGGCCTGAGCCTGCGCCGGCGCGATGGGGATCGTGCCGGGACAGGCAGGGGAGGGCGGGCCGTCAAGGCGTTGACGCCCGTCGCCCCGGAATGACCGTTCATCCTGCCGCCGCTTGCCGGTGGCAGGGCGATGGCCCATGGTGGCCATCAACACGCTGGGGAGCGTCCAATGTCTTTGCGCCGGCAAAACGGCTTTACGCTGGTTGAGTTGATGGTCACGGTTGCCGTGCTGGCGATCCTGAGCACCATCGCCTATCCCAGCTTCCAGAGCACGATCCGTTCCAATCGGATGGCCACGACCAGCAACGAGTTGATGGCCTCGCTGGCGTTGGCGCGCTCGGAAGCGGTCAAAAATGCGCACGGCGCTGGCATGTGTGCTTCCAGTACCGGTACCGGTTGCGATGGCAAGTCATGGACCGACGGCTGGATGGTTTGGGATGACACCAACGGCAATGGCGGCTTCGATGCCGGGGAGGCCGTCCTGCGCTACAGCGAGCCACGCGCAGCGATGTCCGGGGTTGATGTGAAAACGGTGTCGGTGGCGTTCGATCCCCGTGGGCGCAGTCGGGCCGCTACCGCCACCGACATTACTCTTCGCCCGGACAAATGCGGTGACCAGCCACTTCAACGGCGTCTGACGGTGTCGCTGACGGGCCAGCTCAGGTTGCACAAGGAGGCCTGCAAATGAATCGTCGTCGCATCCAGTGGAAGACGGCGCGCCATCGCGCGCAGAACGGGTTCAGCCTGATTGAAGTGCTGATCGCCATTCTTGTGCTCGGCATCGGGCTGCTTGGCTTTGCCCTGCTTCAGACCATGAACGTACGCTACGTCCAGAGTGCGAACTACCGTACCCAAGCCACCAATCTCAGTTATGAACTGCTCGATCAGGTCCGTATCAACCGTGTAGCTGCCGCGTTGTACGTAGGTGACTACTCAGCGACTACAAGCGAGTGCAATCCGCCGATCGGCAAGGACATTGATCAGGCCGCCTTCATGAAAGATTGGCGTTGCCGGTTGGGTAAAGCACTAGGCGACAACGCCAGTGCATCCGTCACTCGCAACAACAACGTGGTCACTGTGCGCGTCAGCTGGGGAGATGAGCGCTGGAGTGCAGATGCCGATGACACTACCTTCAGTGCGAGTACACGCCTGTGAGCACGCTTCGTTCCCGTCGTCATCTGGCTGGCGTGTCGATGATCGAGCTCATGATTGCGCTCGCGATCGGCCTGATCATCATGCTCGCCGTGATCCAGGTGTTCGCCGCCTCCCGCGCCGCCTATCAGTTGTCCGAGGGTATGGCGCGCGTGCAGGAAAATAGCCGCTTCGCGATGGATACCCTGCAGCGCGAACTGCGGATGGCCGGCCATTTCGGTTGCGTCAACGACCAGTCGCACGATCTTTCCGGATCGCTGCACAGCACTTTGACTGCCAACGCGCATCCAACCCTGGACTTCGGACGTTCCATTCAGGGCTATGAAGCTGTCGGGACCGCGCCCGGCAAAGATGTCACGATCAGCGCAGATCCGCCGACTGGTGGCGTGGACTACCTCCCCGTGCTGCCGAAGGAGATCGCTGATGCCCTGCCGAACCGGGTCAACGGTAGCGATATCGTGGCAATGCGTTACCTGATGCCCGACGGTGTCCCGGTAACCCTGATCGGCGGCACCGCGTCCAAGCCGATCTTCAGTTTCGATCCCAAGCGCGTAGCGGTGCTCAACAGTGGTGTCAGCAATCCGGGGTTGTTCGGTGTTGCGGATTGCATTTCCGCGACCACGTTCCAGGCCAATGCAGTGAATGCCACTGCCGGTACCGTGACCTTTGACACCGCGCCGAACAACACCGGCACATTCAGCAGCGTCTATACCGAAGGGCAGACCATGTTGCATCGCGCCGAAAGCGTGGTGTTCTACGTTGGTAAAGATGCCGACAGGGAGCAGACCTCGCTGTACCGCGTCCGCTTCGGCGCCGCTCCCAATGGTGCATTCACTGCCGGCGCGCCCGAAGCGCTGGTCGAGGGTGTGGCCAACATGCAGCTGCTGTATGGGCAGGATCGCGGCCTGACGCGGACCGCACCAACCGGCTTCATCGACCGCCAAGGCACCGCTGATGACGTGGAGAAGTCATTGACCGATACCGCGCAGGCCTGGCGACGTGTGGGTGCGGTGCAACTGGGTCTGGTTATGTCCAGCCCGGATCCGGCCGCTGCTGTGCAGGCCAAGGACGGGGCGGCACTCACTGCGCTGGGGGTCACCTTCGCCGCGCCCAGTGATGGCCGCATGCGCTCCACCTACCAGACGACCATCGCAATCCGTAACCGCCTGTTTGGCAACTGAGGCATCCCATGGCTCTACGCGCGCCCCGCTGGCAACCTCCTCGCACCCAACGGGGTGCGGTGCTCTACGTTGCCCTGATCATGCTCATCCTGCTGGCCCTGATCGGCATCGCAGGCATGCAGGTGACAGGCATGCAGGAGCGTATGGCGGCCAATTATCTAAGGACCAACCTGGCGTTCCAGAACGCCGAGCAGAACGCTCGTCAGGTTGAGGACACCATTGCCACCACCATCGAGGGCGGTGGGTTGTACGCTGCGGCGCAGGAGGCCTGCAGCCCTACCTACGACCCACTGACCTGGGCCAATGGAGTTTCCGCCAATTCGGCGCAGTACACCCGTCGGATCGACAAGTGCTTCCCGTCCTCCAGCCGTCGCGTGGGTGCGAAGTTGAACGAAGACACCGGCAACATCTATCAGGTCACTGCCCTGTCCAGTGATGCCACCACCAACGCTTCGGCCAGCGCCGTCATCGATACGGTTTTCATTCCATGAACACTCCGCGCCGTTTCCTCCGCCTCACTCCGTCCCAGTGGCTGCGATGGGGTACCGCTGGTGCTGTCGTCGCTGCTGTCGCCGCACTGGTGATTCCGCTACGTGCGGCCATTGGTGACTTCGATATCGCCCAGGAGCCGCTGTACAGCAAGCAGAGCCAGCCACCGCTGATGATGATGGTGATGTCGCGCGACGAACAGCTGTTCAACAAGGCATACAGCGACTACACCGACATTGGTGGCGGTCCTGATGGCAGTGAGGACGGCATCCTCGATACGACCTATCTGGATGCGTTCGAGTACGGCGGCTACTTCGACTCCAAGCTCTGCTACTCGGTGACAGGCACTGGCGCCAATGCACTGTTCAAGGCTGCGGCAAAGGGCGGCGGCAGTAACGGCCACAGCTGCACAGGCCAGTGGTCAGGCAACTTCCTCAACTGGGTCACCATGAGCAGGCTGGACGTCATGCGCAGCGTGCTTTACGGTGGACTGCGCACCACGGACAGCCTGACCCAGACCATCATTGAACGCGCGCGGATTCCCAATGATCTGCACGCATGGGTGAAGGTGTATACCGGTTCAGACATCGGCAATTTCGCACCGCTGACGGCGAACTCCACCGGCTGGTCATTCTGCAATGGCAACACATCTGCCACCAGCGGATCGTTGATGCGGGTGGCTTCGGGCAACTGGTCCGAGTGGGCAGCGACGGCCAGTTATCAGTGCGGCGTCGGTCGTACCGATACCGACGGCAAGCGCGACGTGCCCGGGTCGGCGGCGGACTATGCTGTACGCCTGGATGTCTGCGCGGGAGGCACTGATGCATTGCGGGAGAACTACTGCCGCAAGTACACCAGTGGCAATACCGATCGTTACAAGCCGGCCGGCCTGCTGCAGACCTATGGTGAGAGCGGGCGCCTGCGTTTTGGCCTGATTTCCGGTACATATGCCAATCCGCGTGATGGTGGCGTACTGCGCCGGAACATCGGCAAGCTGGCCGGCAATGGTGACAGCTTCTGCGGCACCGGTGACGAGATCGATCTCTCTACCGGCCAGTTCTGCTACATGAAGTCCGGCGCGACCGCCAATGGTGAAGGGGTGATCAACACGATCTCCAACTTCAGCATCGACCAGTGGAACTGGAAGGACAACTGGAGCGACTGCAACCAGTACGGCATCCTCAATCGTGTAGGTACCGATAATTCGAAGATCCTCAATAACCCGGGTGCGGGCAACCAGAGGTGCAGTGCCTGGGGCAATCCGCTGGCGGAGATGTATGCAGAGGCGCTGCGGTATGTGACCGGTGGAAGCAAGGTCTATGGTGACTCTGGTGACCTCGCTACGCTGCCAACCGGAATTGCCTGGGTCGACCCCTATCGGGACCCGGCCAAGGGCGGAAATTCCTATTGCGCCACCTGCAACATCCTGGTCATGTCATCCGGCCTGCCGTCATTCGACAGTGACAACATAGGTACGTTGCCAGTTTCGATCAACGCGACTACCGCGACCAACGATATCGGAACCGCTGAGGGCATCGCCGGCAAAAGCTGGATGATCGGCCGCGTCGGTGCGACCCCGAGCGGTACTGTGCTCAATACCCACGAAGACATATGCCAGGGACGTACCGTCGACAATCTCAGTCTGGCGCGCGGCATCTGTCCGGATATTCCTTCGATGGAAGGCAGTTATCTCATGGCCGGCATGGCCAAGTCTGCGGCGGCGACGGACCTTCGTCCGGGTGTACAGAGCAAACCGGCCAGTTACAAGATCACGGCTACCACGTACACCGTTGCGATGGCCGAGAATCTGCCGAAATTCGAAATCAAGGTCGGCGGCAAGACCATCAGCCTGGCACCGTTGTGCCAGGCCAACAATGACGGTTGGTTGGAAATCGCCGACAGCGGCTGGCGCAGCTGCTTCCTGGGTTCGGTTGGTATTGGAGTGAAGTCCGGCGTCAACAACAACAAGTACGGCCGACCGTATGCGAACGATGCGAGCTCGGGCAGCTTCTCGCTGGTGTGGGAGGATTCGCTGTGGGGCAACGACCACGACAACGATGTCGTGGCGATGATGAGCTACTGTGTAGGGGCGGCCTGCAACTCCGTGCCAGCCGGCGCCAACGACATCTGCTGGCGTGCCGATCCGATCCGCAGCGTGGTCGCCAATACCACCACCACACTGTGCAACCGCGACTCGTCCAGCCGTGGCACTACGCTGCGCAGCGCCGTGGCGGCCGATGAGGTGCTGATCCGGATCGAGAACCTCTCCGCCTTCGCCGGAAACGCGATGCTGACCGGCTACACCATCTCTGGCTCAAATGCCGCCAACACGGTGCAGAGGCTGACCCTGCGCAAGGGTGACTATAAAAGGGGCACTACTGGCCCTGCTCGCAATGGTTCCGTCATTACCCAGTCCGATGATTTCCCGAGTACTTGGGATCGGCCGGTTGTGATCAAGTACAAGGCCTCAAGTGGTGCGGCGGCCGGCCAGCTGGAAAGTCCGCTGTGGTATGCCGCCAAGTATGGCGTGCCGGCTGGCAAGAAATGGGACAGCAAGAAGCCCGGAGTGCCCGACAACTACTTCCTGGCTCGCAATCCTTCCAAGCTGCGCCAGGCGCTGGATGACATCTTTGCCAGTGCTGCCGAGGGCGACGCGCCGGTCGGTGGCAGTGGCTCGGGTGCACGCATCACTACCGGCTCGTTCACGGTAGGCTCGCATTACAAGGTTACTGCCGGCTCAAATGACTGGACGGGGGACGTGGTGGGAACCCAGGTGCTGCCCAGCGGCGCCGATGGTGATGAATTGTGGCGTGCATCGAGCAGGATGGCGGGCGCCAACCGCAAGATCTTCATGGCGACATCCGCCAATATGCAGGACACCAAGGATGTGGTCACGCCGGTAGCTGCAGCGGCGTTCACGGCGTCCAGCATTCCAGGCAGTACCCGCGCGCAGAAGCTGGCGGTGATGGGCTTCAGCACCACCCCGACGCCGATTCCGGCTTGGTTCGGTAGCACGACTGTCGACCAACTGGTCAACTATCTCAGCGGCAGCGCAGTGCCTGGGCTTCGGACCCGCACCTCGCCTCTGGGTGACATCATCAACTCCACTACCGAAATCGTGTCCAACCGCGATGATTTTGGCTATGGGGGATGGACGGCGCAGGGCGTTGTGTGGAAGCAGACGCTCGGCAGTGCCTACAAGACCTTCCTGAATGCCAAGCGTGCGGCGAATGGACCGCCAACCATGGTCTATGTCGGTGCCAACGACGGCATGTTGCACGGCTTCAATGCCAGCACCACAGCGGCGGCGGGCAGGGAGGAGTTTGCTTTCATTCCGTCCACATCGCTGCAGCACATTGCCGAACTGGCGAACCCGAAGTATGGCCACCGCTACTATGTGGACGGGCCGGTGACATCTTCGGATGTCTATTACGGTGATTCCTGGCATACCGTGGTGGCGGCGACCACCGGCGCCGGCGGCGCGAGCAAGGCGCCGAATGCGGCAAGCGTTGGCAATGGCTCGGTATTCGCTCTGGATGTCAGCGATCCGACCGGGTTCGATGCCAGCAAGGTCCTGTGGGAAGTATCCGGCAAGAACGAATCCGATCTTGGTTTCGTGCTTGGCAAGCCAGCGATCGTTCCGTTGACCAGCGCCACCAGTGGCGGAGCACCGCGTTTTGTCGCGTTGTTCGGCAACGGTGTGAACTCGTCAGGCGGCAAGGCTGTGCTGTATGTGGTCGATATCCAGACCGGCAAGGTGCTCAAGCGCTTGAGTCCGGCTGATTCCAAGTATGTTGGCCGCAATGGCCTGATGAACATCGTGCCGGTGGCACTGAAGAATGCGGACGGGGTGACCGATACGGTTTATGGCGGCGACATGAAGGGCAATCTGTGGAAGTTCGATCTGTCCAGCAATGATCCAGCCAACTGGAACGTGGCCTACAGCGGAGCACCACTGTTCACTGCAACCCGCAACAACGTGGCCCAGCCCATCACCGGAAGCATCGAAGTCAGCAGTGGTCCGGCCGGTGGCATCAGTTTGTTCTTCGGTACCGGGCAGTACTTCGCGGCCGACGACAACACCGTCAACGCGAATACCGGCGTGCAGACGCTGTATGGCGTATGGGACGATCTGAAGACACCGATCGCCGACCGCACCAGCCTGGTTCAGCAGAGCGTTCTGGTTGGTACCGACAGCAATGGCTATGAGACCCGCGACATTACCTCCAATCCGGTCAGCTATACGAACAAGCGTGGCTGGTACGTAGACCTGACAGTCGATTCAATCGTTGATGGTGAGCGTTTCATTGCAACGCCGACGATTCAGAGCGGCCGTGTGTTCTTCCTGACCTATGTTCCCGGGAGTGCAATCTGTGGCAGCGGCGGGGTCAACTGGCGCTACGGTGTGTATCTGCTGACAGGCGGGGGAGGCATGTCTGGCCTCAGCGACAAGCCTGGCGGTGATTCGATCTGCACCGGCAACTGTGGTGGAATCAAGTTGACCAAGGGAGGTAAGGGCAGCCAGGGCGGACCTATTACCAACAACAGCGTGTTCGTACCCAAGCTGACACCCTGCGACCCCAGCAAAACCAAATGCAAGGTGGATGAGTTACTGGAGCCATGCACCTATATGCTTGGTACCCAGGGGGCCGATGGCATGTATCTGCCCCGGCCCTGTGGGCGCCAGTCATGGCGGCAGATTCGATGAACTGTTTGCAATCCGGGAAGCCCATGCGCATGAAATCCCCACTTCGTATCGTCCGTGGTTTCACTCTGATCGAGCTGATGATCACCGTTGCCGTAGTTGCGATTCTTGCCGCTGTTGCCATGCCGGCTTACACCGAGCACGTGCGCAAGGCTCGGCGCGCTCAGGCCAAGGCCGATCTGGTTGAGCTGGCGCAGGTGTTGGAGCGCAACCACACCACTCAGAATACCTACGCCGGTCTGACTCTGCCGTTCACCAGTTCGCCGCGCAACGGCACCTCGTTCTATGCACTGTCTTTGAATGGTGATGCGACCGCAGCCACGTTCGAGTTGCAGGCGGTACCGGAGAATGGCCAGGAAGACGACAAATGCGGGACCCTGGCCTTGGACCAGGCCGGACGAAAGACGCCAAGCGCCAGCGAGGGCCCCGGATGCTGGTGAAGGGCGTGCCGATTTGCCACATCGCAGAAAAGGCTTGCACTCCCCTGCAAACGCTGGCTAAAATGCGCACCCCGCCCGAATAGCTCAGCCGGTTAGAGCACTTGACTGTTAATCAGGGGGTCGTTGGTTCGAGTCCAACTTCGGGCGCCAGATTCGAAAAAGCCGCGAGAAACCGCGGCTTTTTTCGTTTCCACGATGGCATTGCAGGTTTCAGCAGGGGGTGGACCTGCGCGGGCGCTGGCTCCTGACCCGTCCGGGGACGCTGATGATGACGCGGCTGTGCTCCTGTCCATCCACGCACAACACGATGGACTGGTTGGTACCGGCATTGCGGCCGTCGGGCCGGAACCGCACGTCGGGCCGATGATCGCTGGTGCGCAGGTCGACATGACGCTGGCGTGTCCTGTGCATGCGCAGTTCCCTTGCGGCGGCGGTCGCGCTGTTGGCCGGTTCGACCTGCACCCGCCAGCCCTGGCTCCATGCCTGGTCACACATCATGCCGTCCGACGATCCGCAGACCGTCACGCGGCGGTGTTCGGTGATGGCGGCGCTGCGCGCCATCGACAGGCTGGCGACCAGTTCGGCGCGCAGCGCTTCCGCCTGGACGTGCCGCAGCGTGCGTTGCCAAGGGCCCCAGGCCAACGCCAGCAGGACCGACAGCACCATGACGGCGACCAGCAGCTCGATCAGATGGAGCCCGCGGTGGAGCCGGGCAGGGCGAAGACGATGAGGCATGCCTCCAGCCTCGACGTACGCCGGGGCATTCACCATCAGCCAACGCCGCGCTCACCTGCCCGGAAACCCCTCAGCGGGCCGTCACTCCATGCCCCGTATACTCATCACTCCCGGGAACTGGCACCACCATGAGCGACCGTTTTGAACTCGTCTCGCCGTATTCACCGGCGGGCGACCAGCCTGATGCCATCGCGAAGCTGACCAGCAACTTCGAAGCGGGCATCGCCAAGCAGACCCTGCTGGGCGTCACCGGCTCGGGCAAGACCTACACCATCGCCAACGTCATCCAGAACGTGCAGAAGCCGACGCTGATCATGGCGCCGAACAAGACGCTGGCGGCGCAGCTGTATGGCGAGTTCAAGGCGTTCTTCCCGCACAACGCGGTGGAGTACTTCGTCAGCTACTACGACTACTACCAGCCGGAAGCCTACGTACCGTCGTCGGACACCTTCATCGAGAAGGACAGTTCGATCAACGAGCACATCGAGCAGATGCGGCTGGCGGCGACCAAGACCCTGTTGTCGCGCCCGGACGCGATCGTGGTGGCGACGGTGTCGGCGATCTATGGCCTGGGCGCGCCGGAAGACTACCTGTCGCTGCGCCTGATCCTGTCCAAGGGCGAGCGCATCGACCAGCGCGACCTGATCAACCACCTCACCCAGCTGCAGTACACGCGCAACGAATACGAGCTGCAGCGCGGTACCTTCCGCGTGCGTGGTGAAGTCATCGACGTGTTCCCGGCCGAGTCGGACAGCGAGGCGCTGCGCCTGGAGCTGTTTGATGGCGAGGTCGAGAAGATCACGTTGTTCGATCCGCTCACCGGCGAGACGCTGCGCAACATGCAGCGCTTCACGGTCTACCCGAAGACCCATTACGCCACCACGCGCGAGCGTGTGCTGGCGGCGATCGAGACGATCAAGGTCGAGCTGAAGGAGCGCCTGGAGCAGCTGTACGCGCAGAACAAGCTGGTGGAGGCGCAGCGCCTGGCGCAGCGCACCCAGTTCGATCTGGAAATGATGGCCGAGGTCGGCTACTGCAACGGCATCGAGAACTACTCCCGGCACCTGACCGGCAAGAACGCCGGCGAACCGCCGCCGACATTGTTCGACTACCTGCCGGCCGACGCGCTGCTGGTGATCGACGAATCGCACGTGACCATTCCGCAGATCGGTGCCATGTTCAAGGGCGACCGTTCGCGCAAGGAGACGCTGGTCGAGTTCGGGTTCCGGCTGCCCTCGGCGCTGGACAACCGGCCGCTGCGCTTCGAGGAGTGGGAAGAGCGCTGCCCGCGCAGCATCTATGTGTCGGCCACGCCAGGCCCCTATGAGTACCGCGAAGCCGGTGACGAGATCACTGAACTGGTCGTACGCCCCACCGGCCTGATCGACCCGGTGGTGGAGATCCGCCCGGTGGGCACCCAGGTTGACGACCTGATGAGCGAGGCCAACGCGCGTATCAAGGCCGGTGACCGTGTGCTGGTCACGACGCTGACCAAGCGCATGGCCGAAAATCTCACCGAATACCTGACCGAGCACGGCATCCGCGTGCGCTACCTGCACTCGGACGTGGACACGGTCGAGCGCGTGGAGATCATCCGCGACCTGCGCCTGGGCAAGTTCGATGTGCTGGTGGGCATCAACCTGCTGCGCGAGGGCCTGGACATGCCCGAGGTGTCCCTGGTGGCGATCCTGGATGCCGACAAGGAGGGCTTCCTGCGCTCGACCGGCTCGCTGATCCAGACCATCGGCCGTGCCGCCCGCAACGTGCGTGGCAAGGCGATCCTGTATGCGGACAAGATCACCCGCTCGATGCAGGCGGCGATCGACGAGACCGACCGCCGTCGCGCCAAGCAGGTCGAGTACAACGAGCAGCACGGCATCGTGCCGCGCTCGGTGGCGCGTCCGATCACCGACGTGCTGGAAGGCGCGCGCTCCGATGCGGCCGAGAAGGAAGCAAAGAAGGGCAAGGGCAAGGGCAGGCCCGGCGTTGCCGAGGAGGGGAGTGACTATCGATCGCTCAGCCCGGCCCAGCTGGCGTCCCGTCTCAAGGCGCTGGAGCAGCAGATGTACCAGCACGCCAAGGACCTGGAATTCGAGGATGCAGCCCGCGTGCGTGACCAGATCCGGCAGCTGAAGGAAGCGAGTCTGGGCTGAACGCGGCAGTGCAGCATCTTCTTCACAAAAGTGTTGCGCTTCACGGCCGGCATCCGTAATATACGCGGCCTGCACCGACGCAATCGCGGACGTTCAGAAGCAAAATCGGGCGGTTAGCTCAGCGGTAGAGCACTACCTTGACATGGTAGGGGTCACAGGTTCGAACCCTGTACCGCCCACCACGAAGTCCCTGGAAGGGGGCTGTCGTGAACTGCAAAGCCCGGCCCTGGCGCCGGGTTTTTACGTAGCAAGGCCAGCTTTCGGGCGGCAAGAACAAGATGGGCGGTTAGCTCAGCGGTAGAGCACTACCTTGACATGGTAGGGGTCACAGGTTCGAACCCTGTACCGCCCACCACCTGGCTCCCGGCATTGCCGGTGCAGCGGTGGATCACGACGGAAGCCGGCCTTGTGCCGGCTTTTCTCGTTTCAGGCATCGATCACGGTTCCACATGGTCAGCGTTGCACGACCAGGTCTTCGACGCTGATCATCCGCTGCAGCTTCCAGTGACCGTCCACGCGCTCCCAGAGCTGGGCGACGCGAACCGTCGCACCACGCGTGGGCTGGGCAACGCCGGGTTCGTGTTGCAGGGGCTGGTTGGCCAGCCTCAGGACCCGGTCCTGGCGCAGCCGGTAAAGCAGCAGGGAGGGCGAACCGCAATCCTGTCGTACGACGTCCGGCTGCTGGGTTTCGGCAAGCAGGATCTGGCTGCGAAGGGCCTCTTCAGTGGGCCCGTTGCCAGCGCCGAACAGGCTGGAGAGCAGCAGCATCAGGGCAAGCATCGGCATGGCACGGTGCTCCAGCGGGAAAGTGCACGCAGGCTGGCATGACATGTGGGGTGCTGCAGCCGGCCTGCGACGAAGGCCGGAATTGAACCGCCAAAGACGGCCGGGGGGCGATGAATCCGGGCCGTGCAGGCGTAGACTCCGGTCTACCGCGCAATCGCGCCGTCACTGCAAGGAGCTGCCGCATGAGTGATCACGTTCCGGTTTCCCGGCCCAATCCCATCATCGAACTGCTGTTCGGCGGCAACATGCTGGAGGGTACCTTCAAGGCGGTGATCTGGGTGGCCCTGCTGGCGGCAGTGCTGGCGTGGACCACGTTCCGCTGAGTCTTCCCGCTGCCTGCGGCAGCGGCGGCGTCGCAGGCCTGCGCTCAGGCGCTGAAGGCCTGGCGCAGGCTGCGCAGCGTGGCCTGGCGATGTTCCTTTGCGGTCGCTTCGCCCATCTCCAGTTCCTGCAGGCGCAATCCCACCAGCGTCATCGACAACGCGTAGCCGCGTGCCGCATCGGCAGCACGCGAAAGGCCCAGTGCGCGGCGCGTCAGCGCGTTCACGTGTTCCAGGTCGGGCAGCAGCCCCAGGTAGACGCGCTCGGCGCTGTCCAGGTCGGGGGCACGCAGGATCGCGTGCGCTTCAGCAGCAGGGGAGACGGAGGCCATGGGGGGTCCTTGTCCGTTGCGGGCGCTCGATCAGAACGAGCGCATCAGGGAAACGAAGGCCGACGTCTGCGTACCGCGACGGGCCATCGGGCTGTCCTTTACTGCATCGCCGAACCACTGGTTGGCGACGACGCCGGTCGCGCGCCACTTCGTGCCCAAGGGCGTGCTGACTGCGATCTGCAGGCTCGGTGATGTCGCGCTGCCCGGGTTGTAGGCGGCGAGTCCCGAGCGCAGCGCTTCTTCGTCGGTGATGCCGTAGTAGTAGTCGAGCAGGCGCGCACTGGAGTGCACCACGCCGACCTTGGGCACCCAGGTGAAGCGACCGGCCTGGATCGGATAGCTGTAGTGCAGGCGCGACTCCATGCCACCTCCGTGCCCGGTGACCTCGCGCATCACGCTGGCCTCGACGATGCCCCAGTCGGCGCTGTACTCACCGTTGATGCCGGCCATGGCCGACATCTGCCGGCTGTGCAGGCGACGTAGTTGAGGATCGTTCACGTCGTCGGTCTTGAAGCGCAGCGTGTAGGGCGTGACTGCCGCCGACAGGCGCAGGCCCTCGCGCTTGTACAGGTACATGCCCAGCGAGCCCGGGCTGGCGAAGAAGCGCTCGCCCTGCCAGGCAATGGACGGTACGACCAGCGGCTTGACGTCGTAGTGGGCGTACGCCCCCGAGGTCGCGCCGGCACTGATACCGGCCTGCACGCCCGGGTTCCGGTCGGCGGCGTGGGTGATCAACGGCAGGCCGATGGCAGCGGAGAACAGCAACGGGCGCAGCAGGGTCGGGGACAGCGACGGCATCGATCAACCACTTTGCGGGGGATGGCTGTGCATGGTGCGGGTACAACATTGTCAGAACATTGCGCCTTCGCAACTGGCACACGAAGACGCCCAAACCTGGCGCCAGGCACTATGATCGGCACCGTTTCCGGTAGCCGAGCCCCTGATGCGCATTCTCCTGGTCGAAGACGATCCCGATCTGTCCCGAGCCCTGCAGTCGGGCCTGGAGCGGCAGGGCGTGGTCGCCGACGTGGTCGGCAGCCTGGCCGAAGCCGCGGTTGCGCTGCGCGAGCCGGTGCATCAGCTGATGCTGCTGGACCGTCAGCTGCCAGATGGCGATGGCGTGGCTTTCGTCGCCACCGCACGCGCGCTGCGCCCGAACCTGGCGGTGATCATGCTGACGGCCAAGGGCAGGTTGTCGGACAAGGTCGAGGGCCTGGATGTCGGTGCCGACGACTACCTGGTGAAGCCGGTGGCGATCGAGGAGCTGATGGCGCGGATCCGTGCTGTCTCGCGGCGGCCCTCGGCCATGGTGACACCGAGCCTGCATCTGGGCCGGCTGGAATTCGACTTCGAATCGCTGCAGGCACAGGTGGAGGGCCAACCGCTGGCGCTGCCGCGGCGCCAGGTGCTGGTACTGCAGGCACTGGCGATGCGCCAGGGGCGCACGGTCACCCGCACGGCACTGGAGGCCGCGGTGTACGGCTTCGACGATGAGATCCAGTCCAATGCGCTCGATGCGCACATTTCCAAGCTGCGCAAGGCGCTGCAGCAGGCCGGGGCGGGCGTTGAAATCCATGTGATCCGGGGCGTCGGCTACCTGCTGGCGGAGGCCTGAGATGGCGCGTCCGACACGTCCGATCCGTTCCATCACGCTGGGGTTGGCCTGGCGGTTGTTCCTGGCGCAGGCCTTCACCGTGCTGTTCGCCGTTGTTGCGCTGATCCTGACCTGGGGCGACAAGGACACCTGGGGCATGGACATGTTCATGGCCGAAGCCGTGGCCAAGGCCGTGCACAGTGAAGGCGGGCGGTTGGTGCTGGACCAGGCGCGCTGGAACAAGCTCGACGCCGAGGCCGGGGGCAACCTCTGGTTCGCGGCGGTCGACGACAAGGGTGTCTGGCTGGAACGCGGCACGATTCCGGCGATCCACGCCCCGCTGCTCGCGCGCCTGCCGACGCTGGGTGCCACCGAACTCGGCTCGCTGGTGCCGCCGTACCTGGACGTGGCGCGGGTCATGATCCGCAAGGAGGACGGGCGGCGCATCACGGTGATGGTGGGTGGGGCGCCGAAGGGCGGGTTGCTGGACGGTGCGCTGATGGTGCTGCGCCTGATCGGGCTGTGGTTTTTCCTGCCGCTGATCGTGATCACGCTGCTGGTCATGCCGACCGTGATCCACCGCGCGATGCGCGGCGTGCGCCGCTCCGCACAACAGGCCAAGGAGCTGGATATCGGCCAGCCGGGGGCGCGTCTGGATGCGCAGCTGGTGTCGACCGAGGTCGCACCGCTGGTGGAAGCCTTCAACGACGCGATCGACAAGGTGCAGCAGGGGTATGCCGCGCGTGACAAGTTCCTTGCCGATGCCGCGCACGAACTGCGGGTGCCGATTGCAGTGGTGCAGGCGCGCCTGTCGCAGTTGCCGCAGGGCGAGCTGAAGTCGCAGCTGCTGACCGACGTGGCGCGGCTCGGTAACGTTGCCGAGCACCTGCTTGACCTGCAGCGACTTGATCGTAATGTCGGCGCACTGCAGCGGCTGGATCTGGCGTTGCTGGTGCGCGAAGCGGCCGCCGATCTGGCGCCGCTGGTGGTGGGGGCCGGTTACGGCTTCGAAGTGGATGCACCCGAGATGCCAGTGTGGATCCATGGCGACAGCCTGGCGCTGGGGCGGGTGATCGCCAACCTGGTGCACAACGCCATCGTCCACGGCGGCGGACGCGGCACCATCTGCGTGCGCCTGGATGCACGTGGCCTGCTGGAGGTCAGCGACCAGGGCGCCGGTATTCCGGTGGGCGACCGTGAAGCGATCTTCGAGCCGTTCCATCGTCTGCGCGCAGCGGGTAGCGGTAGTGGCCTGGGCCTGCATCTGGTGAAGGAAATCGTGCAGCATCACGGGGGTTCGGTCAGTGTCGGCGAAGCTGCCGGCGGTGGTGCCAGCTTCCGGGTCAACTTCCATCGCGGCACCGTCCGGCGCTGACAGCCACGCGGGGAAATCCCCGATAGGCAACCTCCTACGTCCCTCGGCAGGCTGCTGGAATGGTTCCCGAACGTTCCGCTCCGGCACTGTTTGGCCCCGGCTGCGCCGCCGGCCTGGTGCTGGGCGCGCTGGCCTGCGTGCAGATGCCGGCACTGCTGCCGTTGTGGCTGAGCGCGCCGATGGCCGTTGCCGGCGTCGCGGGCTGGCTGCTGCGCTGGCGCGGCCGCGCGTGGGCTGCAGTCCTGCTCGGCCTGGCATGGGCAACAGTGCACGGGCAGTGGGCCCTGCACGGCCAGCTTCCACCCGGTGCGCCGCCGCAGGATGTGCAGGTGCGGGGGCGGGTGGCCGATCTTCCACAGAGAGGGGCCGGCTACACACGTTTCGTACTGCACGTGGATGACGCCGATGCGCCGCCAGTGCTGCGTGGCAAGCGCCTGCAGGTCACCTGGAACGACCCGTGGCGCGGATCGCCAGCGCACCAGGCGGAGGGCGGGCGCCACGCGGTTCGTGCGGGATCACATTGGCAGTTGTCGTTGCGCGTGCGCGCGCCACGCTCGCGGATCAATCCTGGCGGCTTCGACGGCGAACGCCATGCATTGCTGCGCGGTATTTCCGGCAATGGCACGGTGCGCGACCCCGGCGCTGCGCGTGAGCGCGCGCCTGCGCAGGGCCTGCCGGCCTGGCGCGAGCGCAGCAGTGACGCCATCGCAATGCAGGTGGCACATCCTGCCGCGCGGTTCGTGCAGGCCCTGGCACTGGGCGACACGCGCGGCCTGTCCGACAACGACTGGGAACACCTGCGCGCGCTGGGCCTGACCCATCTGGTCGCCATTTCCGGTTTCCACGTTGGCGTGGTGGCTGGCTTTGGCGTACTGCTGTGCCGCGTGTCGTGGTGGCTGTGCCCGGTGCTGGGACGGTTCTGGCCTCGGCCGCAGGCGGCGGCATGGGGCGCGGCACTGGCCGCAGCCGTCTATGCCGTGGCCGCCGGCGGCGCGCTTCCAACAGTGCGTGCGGCGCTGATGATCGGGCTGGTGGCACTGGCCCGTGCCGGGCGTCGCCCGGTGGGTGCGGGGCAGGGACTGGCCCTGGCCGCGATGGTGATGCTGCTGCCGGCGCCGCTGTCGGTGCTGTCGGCCGGCTTCTGGCTCAGCTTCGGGGGCGTGCTGTGGCTGCTGTGGTGCCTTCCACGGACCGGGCCGGACGGCGTCGGTGGGGGCCTGCGCGGCTTTCTGGCCGCCCAGGGCGTGGCCAGCCTCGGCCTGTTGCCGCTGTGCGTGGCCCTGTTCGGCGGCACCGCGCGCTTGGGGCCGCTGGTCAATCTGCCGATCATTCCGTGGTGGACCCTGCTGGTGGTGCCGTTGTCGCTGCTGGGTACCGGCCTGCACGCGTTGCATGATGGCGCCGGGCGCTGGGCATGGCGCGCCGCCGCCTGGCTGTTCGAGCTCAGCTGGCAGGCCCTGCAGCCACTGGCGCTGCACCCGCAGGCGATGTGGTGGCTGGCCGAGGCACCGCGCTGGGCGGTGCCGGCGGCATTGGCGGGGGTGTTCTGGTGGCTGCTGCCACGCGGCGCTGGCGGTGGCCTGGCAGGCCTGCTGCTGTGCCTGCCACTGCTGTGGCCCGCCCGGCATGCACCGGCTGAAGGCGAACTGGAGCTGCTGGTGCACGACGTAGGGCAGGGCACCGCGGTGCTGGTGCGTACGGCGAGGCACGCGCTCTGGTACGACGTGGGGCCGCCGACCGGCGGCGACGGCAACGAACGCATTCTGGTCCCGGCCCTGCGCGCGCTCGGACAGGGGCCGCCCCAGCAGGCGATGCTCAGCCATGACCATCTTGATCACACCGGCAGCCTGCCGAGCCTGCGAAGGCAGCTGCCCGGGCTGCAGCTGCTGGCGCCACCGGGCAGCACCATCGCCGGCGCTGCGCCCTGCCAGCAAGGGATGCAGTGGCAGTGGGACGGAGTTGATTTCCAGGTCCTGCACCCGGCACCGGGCAGCCGCCAGGCCGAGAACGAGGACAGCTGCGTGCTGCGCGTCGCCAGCCGTCACGGCGTGGTCCTGCTGCCTGGCGATATCGGCCGCCCGGCCGAGCAGGTGCTGCTGCAGGCGTCTCCGGCAGCACTGAAGGCGGATGTGGTGCTGGTGCCGCACCATGGCAGTGGCGGCAGCTCCAGCGCGCCGTGGGTGGCCGCCGTGGCGCCACGGCTGGCGGTGGTCTCGGCCGGGCACCGCAACCGCTTCGGGCACCCCCGCCAGGACGTGGTCCAGCGCTGGCAGGCGCAAGGGGCGGAAGTGCTGGCCACGACCGATTCCGGGGCGATCCGCATATGGCTTGGCGCACAAGGGCTGCAGCTGCGTGAACAGCGCATCCACGCATCCCGGTGGTGGGATGCCGCTGGGCGGGCGCGGTCGGCTGCTATCCTATCGCCGATCGAACAAGCGGCCGTTGGGCCGGAGGGTTGAAACGTGTGGGAACTGGTCAAGGCCGGTGGCTGGCCGATGGTGCCGCTGCTGCTGTTGGGCGTACTGGCTTTGGCGATCATCCTGGAGCGTTTCTGGTCCCTGCGACGTACTGAAGTGCTGCCGCCCGGCCTCGGCCAGGAAGTGCGCAACTGGGCGGCACGCGGCAAGCTCGACCCCGCCCACCTGCAGACCCTGCGGGCGAACTCGCCGCTGGGCGCGCTGCTGGCCGCCGCGCTGGAAGCGCGCAACCGTCCGCGTGACCAGATCCGCGAGCGCATCGAAGACACCGGCCGCCACCTGGTGCACCGCATGGAGCGTTTCCTCAACGCGCTGGGCACCATCGCATCGGCCGGGCCGCTGCTGGGCCTGCTGGGCACGGTGATCGGCATGATCCAGATGTTCCTGGGCATCCTCGACCATGGCGTGGGTGATGTGAACCAGCTGGCCGGTGGTATCGGCAAGGCGCTGGTGTGCACCGCCACAGGCATGATCGTCGCCATTCCAGCGCTGATGTTCCACCGCTACTTCAAGGGCCGTATCCACGGTTACGTGGTGGAGATGGAGCAGGAAGCCAGCGCGCTGCTGGATACGCTGGATGGCCGCCCCGGCGTGATGAACCCTGCTGCTGCCACGCGCCCGGCCGGCGCGGCCACGGCGAAGGCCTGATCGATGCGTATCGGCAACGACCGATCCCAGGATGAGCCGCATATCGACCTGGTGCCACTGATCGACGTCATCCTGGTGCTGATCATCTTCTTCGTGGTCACCACCACCTTCGATGCGCGCTCGACACTCCAGGTGGAGCTGCCTACGGCCAGCCAGCAGCCCAGCAATGAGCCGCCGCGCTCGTTGAGCGTGCTGATCAACGCCGAAGGCCGCTACTTCATCAATGACCAGGAAGTGCTGCGCAGCGACGTCGAGTCGGTCAAGCAGACCATCGCGGCCGTTGCCGGCAGCGACCGTACCCAGCCGGTGCTGTTGCGTGCCGATGCCCGCACGCCCTATCAGGCCGTGGTGACCGCGCAGGATGCGCTGGGTCAGCTCGGCTTCCGCCGTATTGCCATTGCAACAGCACCCGAGGTGCGTCCATGAGTTCCAAACACGCGCCGGTGTGGCCGATCTACAAACGTCTGCTGGGATACACCCGTGCCTACTGGGGCATGATGGTCGCCGCCGTCATCGCCATGGCGGTGGAGTCGGTAGCCGGCTACCACTTCACCAAGCTGATGGAGCCGCTGGTCAACCGTGGCTTCGTCAATCCCGAACCGAAAATGGCGGTGATCCTGCCGCTGACCATCCTTGGCCTGTTCCTGATGCGCAGCGCCGCCACCTGGGTGAGCGACTACGCGCTGGCCAAGACCGGTCGCAGCGTGGTGCGCGACCTGCGTGAACAGGTGCTGGCCAAGTACCTGCACCTGCCGTCCTCGCATTTCGATACCGAATCGACGCCGGTGATGGTCAGCCGCCTCAACTTCGATACCGAGCAGGTCACCCAGGCCAGCGCCGATGCGCTCAAGACCGTGGTTGCCGACACCCTGACCATCATCGCAATGCTGGCGGTGATGCTGCAGATGAGCGTCAAGGTGACCGTGGCCATGCTGGTGGTGGTGCCGATGATCGGCGTGATCGTGTCTTACGTGGGCAAGCGCTACCGGCGCATCAGCCGCGGTATCCAGGACGGCATGGGCACGATGGCGCAGACCGCCGAGCAGTCACTGGCGGCCCAGCAGGAAGTGAAGGTGCACGGCACCCAGCAGCATGAGATGTCGCGCTACTCGCGCCTGGCCAACCGCATGCTGGCGCTGAACATGAAGGTGGAAATCACCCGTGCCGGTGCCTCCAGCGTGGTCCAGTTCCTGGCCGCGCTGGCGCTGGCGGTGATCGTCTGGGTGTCGACCCGCGAAGCACTGGCAGGGCGCCTCAATGCCGGCCAGTTCATGGGCCTGATGATCTCGATGACGGCGATCATCCCGTCGCTGCGCCGCCTGACCAGCGTGCAGTCCTCGATCTCCCGCGGTGTGTCCGCCGCCGAGCGCCTGTTCGACATCCTCGACATGCCGGTCGAGCGCGACGAAGGCCGCAACACGGTGCAGCGCGTGCGTGGCGAACTGGCCTTCGAGCACGTCATGCTGCGTTACCGCGAAGACAGTGGCATCGCCCTGGACGACATCAGCTTCGTGGCCAAGCCGGGTACGGTCACCGCCATCGTTGGTCGATCCGGCAGCGGCAAGACCAGCCTGATCCGGCTGGTGCCGCGCTTCTACGAACCCAGCGGCGGGCGCATCACCCTCGACGGGGTGGCACTGGACGACTATCCGCTGGCCGACCTGCGTCGCCAGGTGGCGATGGTCGGGCAGAAGGTCATGTTGTTCGACGACACCATCGGCGCCAACATCGCCTATGGCATGGACGCGACGGATGAACAGATCCGAGCGGCAGCTGAAGCCGCGAATGCCTGGGAGTTCATCGCACGCATGCCGCAGCAGCTGCAGACCCCGGTGGGCGAGAACGGCGCGCTGCTGTCCGGTGGCCAGCGCCAGCGCCTGGCGATCGCGCGTGCGATCCTGCGCGACGCGCCGATCCTGATCCTCGATGAAGCCACCGCAGCGCTGGACAACGAATCGGAGCGCCTGGTGCAGGACGCGCTGCAGCGATTGATGCCCGAGCGCACCACGCTGGTCATCGCGCATCGCCTGTCGACCATCGAGCATGCAGACCAGGTGCTGGTGATGGATCACGGTCGCATCGTCGAGCGCGGTACCCACAAGGAGCTGCTCACCATGGGTGGCCTGTACCAGCATCTGCACAGCATGCAGTTCCGCGAAAGGCAGGACTGATGGCCGGCAAGGGTACCCAGACCCCGCCGTACTGGTACGACGGCACCCCGGTTCCGTGGGCAATGCGCCTGCTGGCGCCGCTGTATGCCGGCGTCACCGCGCTGCGCCGGCGCGCCTATCGGCGTGGCTGGCGCAAGCGCTACACGCTGCCGGTGCCGGTCATCGTGGTTGGCAACATCACCGCCGGTGGAACTGGCAAGACGCCGCTGACCATCGCGCTGGTGGAGCGCCTGCGCGCCGCCGGTTGGAAGCCGGGCGTGGCCAGTCGTGGCTACGGCCGCGAAGATGCCGACAAGCCGCTGTGGGTAAAGGCCGATACGCCGACCGCCAAGGGTGGCGACGAGCCGGTGCTGATTGCCTGGAAGACCGGCGTGCCGGTGCGCGTGGACAGTGATCGTGTTGCAGCCGGCAAGGCGCTGATCGAGGCCGGCTGCGATGTGATCGTCTGCGACGACGGCCTGCAGCACTACCGGCTGGCACGCGACATCGAGATCGAGGTGGTCGATGCGCAGCGCCGCTACGGCAATGGCCGGATGATTCCGGCCGGGCCGCTGCGTGAGCCGGTCAGCCGCGCCAGCGAGTGCGATTTCCGCGTGGTCAACCTCGGCCAGGCCGATGAGGAGACTGCAGCACAGGCCTGCGGCTTCGGCCAGTGGCCGATGGCCCTGCACATCGACAGCGCACAACCGCTGGCCGGTGGCCGTGCCCGTCCGCTGTCGTATTTCAAGGGCCAGCGCGTGCACGCCGTGGCCGGCATCGCCCACCCGCAGCGCTTCTTCGACATGCTGCGCGCGCGTGGCATCGGCGTCGTGCCGCACGCCTTCGCTGACCATCAGGCCTATCAGCCGCAGGACCTGTCCTTTGGCAGCCAGCTGCCGGTGCTGATGACCGAGAAGGACGCGGTGAAATGCCGCGCGTTCGGCAATGACTGGCACTACGCGGTCCCGCTGCGCGCCGAGCTGCCTGCCGCATTCTGGGTGGCGCTGACCGACCGCCTGGACAAGCTGCGACCGAACTGAGTGGCGCGGCGGCGCTTGCATTCATGCGCCGCCGGCCGCATTCCCGTTGTAACGAGCCTGCCGAGTACCGCCCCATGACCGAATTCGTCGTCGCCATCCCGGCCCGCTATGCCGCCTCGCGGCTGCCGGGCAAGCCGCTGCGCCCGCTGGGCGGTGAGCCGCTGGTGCTGCACGTGGCGCGTCGCGCGCTGCAGGCCGGTGCCGGCGAGGTCTGGGTCGCTACCGACGATCAACGCATTGCCGACGCACTGTCCGGCCTGGCCGAAGTGAAGGTGGCGATGACCGCCACCTCGCATGCCTCCGGTACCGACCGCCTGGCCGAGTGCGCGCGCATCGCCGGCTGGGCCGATGACACTGTCGTGGTCAACCTGCAGGGCGACGAGCCGTTCGCGCCGGCTGCGGGTATCCGCGCGGTGGCCCAGGCACTGGTTGAAGGCAATGCGCCGATGTCGACCCTCGCCACGACCGTCGAAGACGCGCATACCCTGTTCGACCCGAACGTGGTGAAGCTGGTGCGCAACGTGCGCAACGAGGCGATGTACTTCAGCCGCGCCCCGATCGTCTGGCACCGCGATGGCTTTGCACGCAGCCGTGACACGCTGCCGGCCGGTCACAACTGGCTGCGCCACATCGGCATCTACGGCTATCGCGCCGGTTTCCTGCAGCAGTTCGCGGCGATGCCGCCGGGCCAGCTGGAGCAGATCGAATCGCTGGAACAGCTGCGCGTGCTGGAAGCGGGTTTCCCGATCAGCGTGGCGATCTCGCCGGAACCGTTCCCGCCGGGCATCGACACGCCCGAGGACCTGGAACGCGCCGAAGCATTGCTGCAGACGCTGGCTGCCCGATGAAGCTGCTGGTCGTCTGCCTCGGCAACATCTGCCGTTCGCCGATGGCCGAAGGTGCGCTGCGCGCGCGCCTGGACGCTTCGCCGCTGGCTGGTCGGGTGCAGGTCGATTCGGCCGGCACCGGCGACTGGCATGTGGGCGAGCCACCGGACCGGCGAGCGATCGCCTGCGCGGCCGGGCATGGCGTGGACATCGGCGGCCTGCGCGCGCGCCAGCTGCAGGTCGCGGATTTCGACCGCTTCGACTGGATCCTGTGCGCCGATGAGGCCAACCTGCGCGATGCGGGTCGCCTGGCGACACCCGCCCAGCGCGAACGCCTGGCGCTGTACCTGCCGTGGTCCGGCGGGCAGGGCAGGGGTGCGATCCCGGACCCGTACACCGGCGGCAGTGAGCATTTCGAACAGGTCTGGACATTGGTCGACGATGCTGCAAAACGTGCCGTGGCACGACTGTTGCATGACGCCGACTCCGGCATAATCGGGCCATGAACGTCCAGCCCGTCCCGGACCTGCCCGAGTTCGCCACCTGGCTCAACGCCACCCCCTGCACCCTGACCGAACTGCGCGGTCGGCCGGTGGCGCTGTTGTTCGTCAACGCGGCTTCCGCCTGGAGCGCGCAACGCCTGGCCGAGTTCGGCCAATGGCTGTCGCGCCACCCCGGCAAGCTGCAGCCGCTGGTGCTGCAGGTGCCGCGCTTCGATTTCGAACGCGAGGCCGGCGCCGCATTGAAGCTGCTGCGTCGCCAGGGCCTGACGATGCCGGTCCTGCTCGATGCCGACTGGGATGGCTGGCGCCGCTTCGGCATCACCGCCTGGCCGACCCTGGTGCTGCTGGATGCGCAGGGCCGCGAACAGCAACGGTTGGTCGGGCAGGGGGCACCCGGTGAGCTGGAGCGTGCCTTGAACGCGCTGTGCGAAGGCGCACCGTCGGCGCCGCCGCGTGGCGGCAGCGAACTGCACCCGGAACCCCGCCAGGCGCTGCGCTTCCCGCTGGGCCTGGCAGTCAGTACCGAACGGCTGTACATCGGCGACAGCGGCCATCACCGCATCCTCGAATGCAGCCATGGTGGTCGCATCCTTCGCCAGTTCGGGCTGGGCACCGCCGATTTCATGGACGGCAACCTCGCCGAAGCCGCGTTCCACCGCCCGCAGGCGCTGGTGCTGGAGCGCGATTCGCTGTACGTCGCCGACACCGGCAACCACGCGGTGCGCCGCATCAACCTGCTGACCGGGATCGTCGACACGCTGTGCGGCAACGGTCGTCCCGGTGCACCGATGGAAGGGCCGGTCGCGCAGGCGCGGCAGGTTGCGCTGGACCATCCGGTCGGCCTGGCCATCGCCGACAATCAGCTGCACATCGCCATGGCCGGCGACAACCGCATCTGGAGCTACCACCTGGGCCAGCGCAGCCTGCAATGGCGCGCGGGCAGTGGTTCCATCGACGAGCGTGATGGCAGCGGGCATCTGGCCGCCTTCGCCCAACCCACCGCGTTGGCCGTGGTGCAGCAGGTGCTGTACGTGGCTGATGCGTTGGGATCTTCAGTGCGTGCACTGCAGCTGCGCGGCGACCTGGTGCAGACCCTGGTCGGGCAGGGGCCGTGGCGCTTCGGCAGCGAAGACGGTCCGCGTTCGGACGCCAGCCTGCAGTTCCCACAGGCGATCGCGCTCAGCCCGGATGCGCCGCTGTTGTGGATTGCCGATACTGGCAACGGCCGCCTGCGCACGCTGCGCCTGGGCGGTGGCGAACTGACCACCCAGCCGTTGCCACGACGCCTGCATGGCCCGGCGGGGTTGGCGGTAGGCGCCGGTGCGGTGTGGATCGCCGAGACCGACGCCCATGCCGTGCTGCGATTCGACCCGGATAGCGGCGTGCTCAGCGAAGTCCCGATCAGCGAATGACAGACGTTCCCGCCCCGGCCTTCGACGGCAAGGCCTTCGCGGCCCAGCTCAGTACCGCCCCTGGCGTGTACCGCATGTACGCCGCCGACGACACGTTGCTGTACGTGGGCAAGGCGCGCGCGCTGCGCAACCGTGTCGGCAGCTATTTCAACGGCAGCCCGAAGAACGCGCGGATCATGTCGATGATCTCGCAGATCACGCGCATGGACGTGACCGTGACGCGCTCGGAAGCCGAGGCGCTGCTGCTGGAAAACCAGCTGATCAAATCACTGTCGCCGCGTTACAACGTCTCGCTGCGCGACGACAAGACCTATCCGCACGTGCTGCTGACCCGAGAGGACTGGCCGCGCATCGCGCTGCATCGCGGCCCGCGCGCCATTCCCGGCCGCTATTTCGGGCCGTATCCCGGCGTCACCGCGGTGCGTGAAACGCTGAACCTGATGCACAAGCTGTTCAAGCTGCGCAGCTGCGAGGACAGCGTGTTCCGCAACCGCTCGCGGCCGTGCCTGCAGTACCAGATCGGTCGCTGCAGCGCGCCCTGCGTGGAGCTGGTGCCGGCGCCGGACTACGCCGAGTCGGTGCGTCGCGCCGCACTGTTCCTGGAAGGCAAGAGCGACGAGCTGACCCGCGAACTGGGCGAGCAGATGCAGGCCGCCAGCGAGGCACTGGAGTTCGAGCAGGCCGCGCGCCTGCGCGACCTGATCTCCTCGCTGCGCAGCATGCAGACCCGCCAGTACGTGGATGGCCGTGCCGCGGATCTGGACGTGCTGGCGGTGGCCATGCAGGGTTCGCAGGCCTGCGTGCTGCTGCTGGCTTTCCGCGATGGCCGCAACCTCGGTACCCGCCCGTTCTTCCCACGCACCAACGGTGAAGAAAGCCCGGAGGAAGTGCTGGCCGCGTTCGTCTCGCAGTACTACATCGAATTCGAGCCGCCGCGCGAGATCCTGTTGGACCGCGAGATTCCCGATGCCGACCTGCTGGTCGCCGCGCTGTCGGCCTCGGCCGAGCGCAAGGTACAGCTGAAGTGGAACGTGCGCGGCGAGCGTGCCGGCTACGTGGAGCTGGCCAGCCGCAACGCGCAGCTGACCCTGGCGACCGAACTCAACAGCCGCAACGCGCAGCACGCGCGCAGCGATGCACTGCGCGACATGCTGGGCCTGGCCGAGCCGGTCAAGCGTGTTGAATGTTTCGATATCAGCCACACCATGGGTGAGGCCACCGTGGCCTCATGCGTGGTGTTCGACGCCGCCGGTCCGGTGCGCGCGCAGTACCGCCGCTTCAACATCAGCGGCATCGAGCCGGGCGACGACTACGCCGCCATGCGCCAGGCCATCGACCGCCGTTTCCGCCGTGCGGTGGAAGAGCAGGGCGTGCTGCCGGACGTGCTGCTGATCGACGGCGGCGCCGGCCAGTTGGCCCAGGCCCAGGCCGCGCTGGCCGACCTGGGCGTGGAAGGCGTGTTGCTGGTGGGCGTGGCCAAGGGCGTGGAACGCCGCGCCGGCCACGAAGCGCTGGTGATGCCCGATGGCCGCGAGCTGCGCCCGGGCGCGGCCAATCCGGCGCTGCAGTTCATCCAGCAGGTGCGCGATGAGGCGCACCGCTTCGCCATCACCGGCCATCGCGGCCGCCGCCAGAAGGCGCGGATGACCAGCAAGCTGGAGGACATTCCCGGTATCGGGCCGCGCCGCCGCGCCAGCCTGCTCAAGCATTTCGGCGGCCTGGTGGGCCTGAAAGCCGCTGGTGAAGCGGAAATCGCCAAGGTGGAAGGCATCAATGACGCCCTCGCGGCACGTATCTACGCTAACCTGCACGGGTTGGCCACGCCTGATGCGGCCGAGTAGAGAGAGAAGCACCCAAGCATGAAGTTGACCCTGCCCACCTGGCTGACGTTGTTGCGGATCGTGATGATCCCGGTGCTGGTGCTGGTGTTCTACCTGCCCTACACCTGGACCAACTTCGCTTCGGCGGCGATCTTCGGCCTGGCCGCGATCACCGATTGGCTCGACGGCTGGATCGCACGCCGTTACCAGCTGGAATCGGCCTTCGGCGCCTTCCTCGACCCGGTCGCGGACAAGCTGATGGTGGCGGTGGCGCTGTTCCTGATCGTGCAGGGTCACCCGACGCCGTGGATGGCGTTCTGGGCGGCAGTCATCGTCGGCCGTGAAATTGCGGTATCGGCGCTGCGCGAATGGATGGCCGAGCTGGGCCAGCGCGCCAAGGTGCGCGTGGCGATGATCGGCAAGGTCAAGACCACGGCGCAGATGGTCGCGCTGCTCTGCCTGCTGTATTCGGTGGCACCGAACGTGCCGGTGGAAGACATCTGGATGGGCTGGCCGGTGTTCCACATCGGCGACTGGACCCTGGCGATCGCCGCGGTGCTGACCCTGTGGTCGGGCCTGCAGTACCTGCACGCCGCCTGGCCGAGCCTGCGCGATGACGAGCGCGCTGCGCGCGAGCGTGCGCGTCAGAAGAAGCTGGGCAACTGAGCCCCGGGGTCGGATCCCTTTCCGCAGGAAAGGGCTCTGACCCCATCGATGCGCCTATCCACGCATGGCGTGGATCTACTGGGGTATGCCGTCTTCGACATGTACATGCTCCATTGATGCACATGTGAACCCTCCGATGAAGAGGGCTTCGCATTGCTCTGGGCGCTTGGGCATGAAGGTGCCCAAACGCAGTGCTTGGTCGTACGCGCCTTCATTCAATGGATAGCGGGTCAGTACGCCTGTCAGGGAGTGCTTGGCGGCCCAAGTCAGTCCCGACTCCCGGCTGACGAAGACACCTCCGGCGAAGCGCGCGCCTGCGCCATGGAAGACCCAGATGCCATGGATTTCGGTGTTGATGTTCATCTCCTTGGTAGATCCACGCCATGCGTGGAATCGACATTTCAGTGACTTCGTGAGGCCCCGGAAAAGCACTTGACGCCACTTCCAGAACAGGTAGAATTTCGCCTCCCAAGCGGGAATAGCTCAGTTGGTAGAGCGCAACCTTGCCAAGGTTGAGGTCGCGAGTTCGAGTCTCGTTTCCCGCTCCAGATTCAAGAAGAACGCTCCCGCAAGGGGGCGTTCTTCGTTATGGGCCATCAAAGTGCCCTGAGGTGATTTCGACCGGGTCTGAGAGTTGCTCGATGTGGTGTCCCCAACATCCGGCCTGTCAGGCCGGTCGATCATCATCGCGCACCAGACTTGGTCCTTGGCTCGCGAGGCTTGGTGTCCTCCAGAAAAATTTTCATCCATGCATCCATGACGCTGAAGACATCAATGTCGAATTCTGGAACTTCAGGATTCTCATGCCACCAAATCAGGCCATCCGAATCACCATGGTTGTCGGCGCTTACTGCGACATAGTCTCCGCCGCCGTTTGAGAATACGGTGATCCAACCTGCTGCAAAGGAGTCGTCTGACTCGTCGACCAGTTCGGAGATCCGTGACTGGTCGCCAAGGCGTTGCGGGCCCATGGAGCGTGCAGGAAAGAAGGTTTATCCGTCGTGCACTTCGCGATAGAAGTCCTGCAGTCTCCTGGGCAGATGCTTGAACTCGAAGGTCTCTGCGGCTTCACCTTCGACGGGCTTTCCCCCTACGTAGTAGTAGAGACCATCTCCGTCGTGAAAGATGTACGCCAATTCAACTTCATCACCTAGTAGCAGTGCTGTGCCCAGCAGGCAGTCGTTGAACAGTGCAATTGTCGATGGGAATTCATTGGAGAATGAGCTCCAGCCAGCAGGAAAGACCGGGGCGACGTCGGGCCTGAGTCCGAAGTTCTCCCAGCTTCTGGGCAATGCGACATCTTGAGGTACATCATCGAGTGAAAGACATACCTTGTGATGGGGGAATGTATTGCCAAGGTCCTTGGCAATGTCATCAAGCGTAGTCATGTAATTCTTCCTGCAGCGACCCGAAATAATTTCCTGTAAACCAATCGTCCTGCTGATCGATAAATCCGGCTGTCTCGAAGTTTTGAATAAGCATCTGCTCGGCCTCTTGGCAGTGCGCTCATTCCGAATGGCTTGTCGTACGTTGCTATGCTGGGCGGAAAGGGGCCATACAAATAGTCCGAAAAGACGCAGCAAATGCCCATGTTCGAATCTAATGTGACCAGGACATTTCCGGGCGACGAGGAGGGGCCTGTCAGCCTTTGGAACAGTGCCAGTCCTCCGACGCAGATCGGTCGATGCCGGAGGGAATAGACCAGTTGGTAGAGCGCAACCTTGCAAGGTTGAGGTCGCGAGTTCGAGTCTCGTTTCCCGCTCCAGATTCAAGAAAAACGCTCCCGCAAGGGGGCGTTTTTCGTTTGCGTCCAACGCGCTTCATTGCCACTTCACCGTCGCTCCATCGCCCCACCACATGAAGGTTGGATGCTGCATCCTTCGTTCCAAGGGTGACGCCGCGATGCTTCATCAATCCTCCGCCTACGACCACGATGTGGTCATCGTCGGCGCCAGTTTCGCCGGTGCCGCCTGCGCGCTTGCCGCTGCCCAATACGGCCTGCGCGTCTGCGTACTCGAACGCAAGGCCGACCCTGGCGAGCGCCTGCACACCACCGGCATCGTGGTGAAGGAGGTGATGGAGCAGACCTGGCTGGGGCGAATGCCGGAACACCTGGTGCAACGCGTTGCCAATGTGCGTCTGTATGCGCCGAACCTGCGCAGCGTGCTGCTGGCAGCACCGGGCTATTACTTCCTCACCACCGATACGCCGAACCTGATGCGCTGGCTGGCCAGCGAGCTGCGAGCGAACGGCGTGGACCTTCGCCTGCAGCAGTCCTTCACCGACGCACATCGCAGTGGTGACGGCTGGCTGGTGGAAGGGGGAGGGCGGTGCGCCTACCTGGTCGGCGCCGATGGCGCGCGCTCACGCGTTGCCCAGCGCACCGGCCTCGGCCAGGTGCGTGACAACCTCTACGGCGTGGAACGTGAGTTCGCCGGTCTGCAGTTGCCGCAGGGTGACGCACTCCATTGCTTCGTCAGCAAGCGCTTTGCACCGGGCTACATCGGCTGGGTCGCGCAGAATCCAACCGGCCTGCAGGTGGGATTGGCGCTGCGTCACGATCCGCAACAGGTGCGGCCGCCGGACATCGATGGCTTTCTTGAGCACGTGCGCGATGTGGTCGGCATTCCGCCTGCGGCGCGTCCCTCGGCCACCCGCGCCGGCCTGGTGCCTTGCGGCCGGCCGGATGGGCCGTTCACCGGCCAACGCGTGATCCTGACCGGCGACGCGGCGGGCATCGTCTCGCCATTGTCCGCCGGGGGCATCCACTCCTCGTGGCGGCACGGCTGGGCGGTCGGCGAGGCGATTGCCCGTCATCTGCGTGGCCAGGGGCCGGAAGCGGAACGGGTGGCGCGGCAGGTGGCGCCGGCATTCCATGGCAAGCGCCTGCTGCGCTGGGCGATGGATCATTTGCAGGCCGATTGGCCGCTCAATGCACTGCTGCACACGGCGACCACGCGGCGCATCGCCGAGCAGGTCTACTTCCATCGCCGTGGCCTACGCACGTGATTCGCAATTCGATGGCCATCTAATTCCATTATTCTGTATTTATTTGCGCAAATACGCATATAAGCCACAAAATTAGGGAATTAAATTCATTGAACAGGGGTGGTGCCGATCCTATAATTTGGGTGACAACTGGCATGGGAAGAGGGTGGTGAGCGCTATGTTGGATTTGGGCTTCAGCAAGCCCGGCGAGGTTGTCAAGCGACTCTGCGAGCGCTTGCGCACAGAGCGCATGGCGTTGGGCATGACACAGTCGGATCTGGCCGGGCGTGCCGGCATTGGGACCAACACCGTGTCCAACCTGGAGGCCGGGCGCAATGTTGGCTTCGAGGCGGTGGTCCGCGTGGCGATGGTCCTTGGTCGGATCAACGAACTCGAAGGCCTGTTCCAGCCAAAGCTGGACAGCATCGAAGACATTCGGCGCTACGAAGAGGCCGCGAATCGCCTGCGGACGAAGAGGAAGCCCCGCAATGCCTGAGCAAGTGAATGTCTTCTACGAGGGGTGGGGAGAGCGATGGCTCTGGGGAACGCTGGTCTCCACCACCGCCCTGACCGGTCGCCCGCTGATCGCGTTCGAGTACAGCAACGAGGCCAGGCAAAGGGGGCTGGAGCTGTCTTCGTACAAGCTGCCGCTGGCCGGCCCTCCGTTGCGGCGGGATTTTCCGGACCATCAACTGCAACTGCCCGGGCCCGTGTATGACGCCTTGCCAGACGGCTGGGGCATGCTGCTGATGGACCGCATGTTCAGGCGCCGAAGGATCAGCACAGCACGCATCGGCCCGCTCCAGCGTTTGGCCTGCATCGGTGGCAACGCGATGGGGGCCATGACGTTTGAGCCTGTGGCGCCCGAGGGCGAGGCGCCGCAGGTCCACGTCCCGCTGGAGCAGCTTGCCGCCGAAGTGCAGGAGGTGCTCCGGGGAGAAGGTGGCGAATTTCTGCAGACCTTGCTGCTGGTGGGCGGCTCACCCCAAGGTGCAAGGCCCAAGGCACTTGTCTATCGCGATCCGCAGTTCGGTGGGTTCACCACGGCCGCCGAGCCAGGGTTCGAAGCCTGGCTGGTCAAGTTCCCGGCCAGAGAAGAGCATGCCGAGGTGTGCGCCATCGAAATGGTCTACGCCGAGTGCTTGCGCAGGTGCGGCATCGAGACCCCGGACACGCAGTACTTCAGCCTGCCCAATGGGCTGGCCGCGTTCGCCAGCAAGCGCTTTGATCGCCACGATGGGTTGCGTGTACCCATGCAGAGTCTTGCCGCATTCACGGGCGCCAACTACCAGACGGCGGGGTCCTTGGACTATGTCAACTTCCTGCGCGCGACCCAGCTGTGTACCAATGACGTGCGGCAAATGGCCGTGGCCTTCGAGCGTGCGGTCTTCAACGTCGCCTTCAACAACCGGGACGACCATCCGAAGAATTTTGCCTACATCATGTCGCCGGATGGGCAATGGCGCTTGGCCCCGGCCTACGACGTGACCTTCTGCGAAGGACCCAACGGATATCACCAGATGGACGTCATGGGGGAGGCACTGGCGATTTCCCGTGCTGACATGCTTCGGCTTGCCGAGGAAGCAGAAGTGCAGCAGGGTGACGCCAGTCTGGCGATTGACAGCATCTGCGAGGTGGCCAGCCAATTCACCGAAATCGCCAACGGCATGTATTCAAGCGTTATTGCTCAAGACACCTTGAGCATGATCCAAGGGCGTATCAACGAGAACGTGGCTCTGCTGCGGCAAGTCCGGCCTGGCCTGCGGACCTGAGGCCCGGGCGCAGGGGCCTGAACGCCCCCCTTCACTTCACCTGAAAATTCCTGTTGACGCCGTGCAGCAATATCGACACAATAGCGCTCCTTCGACGCAGGTCGAACGGAATCTGCGGGAATAGCTCAGTTGGTAGAGCGCAACCTTGCCAAGGTTGAGGTCGCGAGTTCGAGTCTCGTTTCCCGCTCCAGATTCAAGAAGAACGCTCCCGCAAGGGGGCGTTTTTCGTTTGTCACACCGGTTGCACCACCGCCGCGCTAGCGTGCCTTGCCGGGCAGGGCGCTGCACCAGGTCCGGGCATCCTGCCGGTGGAAACCGGGGCAGCGGTTGTCCTGCGGGATGTAGACGTAGGGAGCGTCATCTTCGTAGGTGAAGTGGTAGTAGTAGGTCCGGTCCTTCCCGTACAACCAGTAGTTCGACGAGCCCTGGTTGATGGCATACGGCTCGAACGTGAAGATCGAGGATTCGGCGGGAATGAAGTTGCTGCGCTCCATCAGTAGCAGCGTGGCGTTCGAGACCAGTGGCGTGGTCAGGACGAGCACGATCACACCGACAGTCGCTGTCGTGATCGAGCCAATCAGCAGCCAGCAGCGGGGACGTTTCACGGTCGGGCAGCATCGAAGCAAGACAATGCCGCAATGTGCAATACGCTGTGAAAGTCGTCCAGTGTTCCGTGCCGGGAACGCATTGAAAGCGTAGTGAAAGACTGGGTCGGCGTTGCCTGAACCGCACGCGTGCTGTGACCTTTTTCGGACGATTTCTCCATGTTCGCTCCACAATCGCACGGTAGCCTTCATGCTCCTTCTACACGTTGGCGGGCTGGTGGTCAGGCGTATCACTTCAGTGGCAGTGCCCAAGGCCGGGCACCGACTCTCCCTGCATGCAGTGCTGCGCCCTGGTGCGTTGTTGGCAAGCCTGGCCCTGGCCGGTTGCATGTCGGTGCCTGTTCCGGACCTGCCTGACCGCACGCCCAGCACCTGGACCCAGGTGCCGCAGGGCCAGGGCGTGGCAGTGGATGCCAGACAGTGGTGGAAAGTGCTGTCCGACCCGGCACTGGATGGCCTGGTCGACCAGGCCATCGCTGGCAATCTGGACCTGCAGCAGGCTACGCTGCGCCTGCAGGCCGTTCGGATCGTCGCCGGCACTTCCGACTCGCGTTTCCTGCCGGAAATCTCGGCCAGCGCCAAGCAGGTGCAGGACGCCGCCGCCGTCGATACCTACTTCCATGCCGGCATCGAAGCGATCTGGGACCTGGGCCTGTTCGGCGCCGCCGAGAGCGCGCAGTTGAGTGCGCAGGCTTCGGCCGGCAATGCCGAGGCGCTGCGCAACGCCGCGCAGGTGGCGGTGATTGCCGACGTGGTGCGCAGCTATCTGGACCTGACCGTTGCACAGGCCCAGCAGGACCTGCTGGCCCGCCAGCAATCGGTGGATGACCGCGGCGAGCACCTGGCCCTGGTCCGCCAGCGCCTGCGCCTGGATGAGCCCGGCGAACTTGATCGCCTGCGTGCACGCCAGGCCGCCACCCACGCCGCCACCGCACAAGCCCGGGAAAACGCCGACAACGCCGCCCGTGCGCTGGCATTGTTGCTGGGCCGTGATGGCCCGGATCCGGCTTGGCGCGCCTATCGCTCGCCGCCGAAGCTGGGCACGTTCTCCCTGCAGCAGGTACCGGCCGATCTGCTGCGCCACCGCCCGCAGATTCTGCTGGCCGAATCTGAAGTGATGCAGGCCGCGGCCAGCAAGGGCTCCGCACGCGCTGCGATGTATCCGCGGGTCAGCCTCGGTGGCTCCATCCTGTACGCGTACAACCTCACCCAGAACGCCCGCTCCAACTCCGACTCCAGTCCCTCGATCGGCCCGTACGTCGATATCCCGCTTTGGGATTGGGGCCAGCGTCGTGCGCGCTTCAATGCCGATGAAAAGCAGCTGGATGCTGCACTGCTCGGTTACCGCAAGGCGGTACTGGAAGGCGTGAGCGAAGTGGAGGGCGCGCTGGGCAGCCTGGCGCGCCAGGACAGCAGCATCCAGTCGCTGCGTGCGGCCAATGATGCCGCCGGCCAGCAGGTCAAGCGCCAGGCACGGCAGGTGCAGCTGGGCCTGTCCAGCGAGTTCGATGGACTGGATACGCAGCGTGCCGCGCTCGCCTCGCAGGCTGATCTGATCGGTGCGCAGGGCGCACGCGTGCTCGCGTTTGCTTCGCTGTACCGCGCGCTTGGCGGTGCACCGCTGCCGGCTGAGGGTGAGGGCGAACAGCAATGATCGCGCTGGCCCGCAAGACCCTGGCCTATGAGTGGCGCCGGTTCCTGCCGGTAGTGCTGGCGATGTGCTTCGCTGGCGTGCTGCTGATCGTGCAGGCGGCGCTGGTGCTGGGTATCTTCGGTACCGCCGCGATCTACGTGAAGGCATCGTCGGCTGATATCTGGGCCGGTTTCCCCGGCACCCAGAGCGTGAACTACGGCCATGCAATCAGTGCGGATGTGGAAAGCCACCTGCGCATGGATCCGGATGTCACCCGCGTCGAACCCTACGAGTGGGTCGATGGCGAATGGCGTTCCAGCGCGCAGGGTACCGGCAACGTGTCGGTGTACCTGTCCGGCATCTCCACCCAAGGCGACGCGATGATGTTCGCGCGCATCCTGCCCGCCGACCTGCGCGCGCAGCTGCGCGAACCCGGTGCGGTGATCGTCGATAGCGCCGATCTGGATACGCTGGGCGTGGACCTGCAGAACAACCGTGCGTGGATCAATGGCAAGGCGGTGCGCGTGGTCGCGGCACAACCGGGCCTGCGTGGCCTTGGTGGAGTCAACGTGCTGGCCTCGCTGGATACCGCGCGCGCCATCGCGGGTACCGATCCGCACGAGGGCAGTACCTATTTCGTGGCGGGCCTGCGTTCGCCGGACCTGGCCGACCGTGTGCGCGACCGCCTGGCCACGTCGATGGGGCAGGCCACGCCGGTCGAGTTCTGGACGGCACCGGAGTTCGCCAGCCGCTCGCAGCAATACTGGCTGTTCGATACCGGTGCCGGCATCGCAGTGCTGTTCATGGCGGTCATCGTCTGCTTTGTCGGCGCGGTGATCACCAACCAGTCGTTCGCTTCGGTGGTGGCCGGTTCGGTGCGCGAGTACGCCACGCTCAATGCACTCGGTGCCGGTCGCTATGCGCTGGCGCGGGTGGTGTTCGAGCAGGCGCTGCTGATCGGCGGCGTGGGCATGTTGCTGGCGGCGGCGTTCAGCACCGTCGTGCTGTTGATCGCACAGACCCAGCGCGTGCCGGTGCAGCTGACGCCGATGGTCATCATCGGCTGCGTGGCACTGGTCGCGGTGATGGCCATGCTGTCGAGCATCATGGCGGTACGCAGTGTCGTCCGCTCCGATCCATCGTTGCTGCTGCGTTGAGGAGCGGCCGATGACTTCCATACGCGCCGTCGCCCCGACCCTGCAGGCCGATGCACTGGAAAAGGGCTTCATGTCCGGCGATGTGCAGGTGCCGGTGCTGCGCGGCCTGTCGCTGGACATCTATCCCGGTGAACTGACGCTGGTGTCGGGCCCCTCCGGCTGCGGCAAGAGCACGCTGCTGTCGCTGCTGTCCGGCTTGTCATCGCCCGATGGCGGTCGCGTGCACGCGCTGGGCCAGGACGTGGGCCACATGACCCGCAGTGAAGTGGAGCGCTTCCGCCTGCACCATGTCGGCTTCGTGTTCCAGGGCTTCAATCTGTTCCCCGCACTGACCGCACTGGAACAGGTGCAGCTGCCGCTGGGCTATCGCGGCATGAGCAATCGCGAAAGCGAACCGCTGGCCCGCAAGGCATTGGACGAGGTGGGCCTCAGCCACCGCAGCCACATGCGACCGGCGCAGCTGTCCGGTGGTGAGAAGCAGCGCGTGGCCGTTGCGCGCGCCTTCGCCAAGTCGCCGACGCTGATCTTCGCCGACGAACCCACCAGCGCGCTGGACGCCGAGAACGGCCAGCGCGTGATCGACATCCTGCATCGCTACGCACGTGCGCACGGCGCCACCGTGCTGTGCGTGAGCCACGATCCACGCCTGATCCGGCATGCCGATCGGGTGATCGCCATGGAAGACGGCATGGTCCGTGATGACCGCCGCCAGAACGAAACTGTAGAGTCCGCCCCATGACCAAGACGTTGCACCTGCTTCCCTTCAGCCTGGTACTGTCCGCGGCGCTGCTGCTCGGCGCCTGTTCCAAGGACGCGCCTGCCCAAGCACCTGCAGATAAAGCCGGCACTGCCACCGCCGGAAAGGTCGCGGTGGCGCGCGGCATCATCGACGTCGAGGGTGGCCTGATCGCGCTGGCGCCGCCGGTGGATGGCTCGATCACCGCCGCGCCGGTGAAGGAGGGTGCCACGGTGAAGAAGGGACAGTTGCTGCTGTCGCTGGATGGCGCCCTGCTGCAGCAGGAAGTGGCGATGGCCACCGCCGATCTGGCCCTGGCCAACGACCGCCTGAAGGGCAGCCAGGCGCAGTTGCGCGAACTGGAGCGCAACGCCACCCGGCTGTCCACCGGCGCCAGCGAAGGCGTGTCGTCCAACCAGCAGGCCGATGCGGCCAAGCAGCAGCTGGCCGGCGTACGTGCCGATGTCGATGTGGCCGGTGCGCAGGTCGACATGGCCCAGCACAAGCTGGAGCACGCCAGACTGAAACTGCAGCAGATGTCGCTGAGCGCGCCGGAAGCCGGCACCGTGGTCGGCCAGGTGCCGGGCCTCGGCGCCTTCGTGCAGGCTGGCAAGCCGGCGATCTCGCTGCTGCCGGCACGCCCGCTGCAGGTGCGTGCAGAACTGAGCGCCGCCTATGCCGATGCCGTGCAGGTGGGCATGAAGGCCACCGTCGTGCCGGACAGCGATGGCGCCGAGAACACCGGCTCACTGCCACCCGCGCGCGTGGTGCGCATCAGTCCGGTGTTCGCGCAGGCGCGCCTGCCTGAAGATGCCGGGCGGGGCGTGGCCAAGGTGGTGGAGTGCGTGCTGGAGTTCGACGGCGCGGCCAAGGCGCGCTTCGGCCAGCATGTGCGGGTGGAGTTCCGGAAGTAGGGCTCGGGCCTCAGTTCCCGAGCCAACGTCGTAGGCGAGGCCAGAGTGAGGCCGGCACAACCACGAGCAGTGCAAGCAGCAGGAGGGCGCTCATGCCGAGCAGCCAGTTCGAATGGACGTCGCGCACGGGGGATTGATGCATGGCAGCCAAGCCCCATAGGACGTTCCACCCCAGCCATGGAATGAGGCTGATCAGGATCCGCAGCCACAGGCGGCGGAACCGCCATGGCTGCACAGCCAGGCCCAGCGCTGTCATTTCCACGAGGACGATCAGCGCGAACGTGATCACCGAGCCGATGGGATAGGGCAGTGTCCCGGACTCGGTGTGACGCAGTTGCCAGTAGTCTGGCTTGAAGCCGGCATGGATGAGCGCGCAGACGAGCAGCAGCCACACAACCAGTGCGAACTGCCAGAAGCCTCTTGATGCTGCAGGGGGCTGGGAAGAGGATTTCATCTACTGGGTCAGGTAACCCTGCCGCCTCCAGAAGTTCATCGCGAACGCATCATCTCGCGCGAAGTACGGGGCTTCTCCGCTCAGCAGGTCAGCATTCGCACTGCGCATTTCCCTCGCGCCACGCTTGTAGATACGCAGTGCGCCTGCCAGTTCAGCCCCTCCAACGGGATCCAGTTGAGCCGGAGAGTCCTCCAGATCCTGGTCGGCCTTGTAGCGGATTCGGACGCGCTCACTGCCATCCATGCAGGTTTCAACGTCGAAGTAATAGCTCTCGATCACGCTCGTGCCGTCAGGCTGATTCAGTTCGCGAGACAGGCGAAGTGTAGGTTCCACTGGATCTGGTCCCTGCTCCTGTTGGCGAAATGCCGCATGACAGTGACCGATCCAGAATCCGCACCGGTCATCATCGTCATAGTTGTCGTAGGGCTGGCAGATCTCCAGCGCAAGAAGATCCTTGATCTCGCTCGCTGGAATGATCTCCGCGGTCCAATGGCGGCTGGACGCCCCTTCCTGCAGAAATTGCCAGGCTTTTAGGACGAGTGAAACGTGGGCGGGCGGGATCTCATGCGCTTCCACTCGCGCCCATTCGCTCTGGTCGCTATTGACATCACTGCAGATGTAATTCCAGAGACCCCAGCCAGTCTCGGGCCTTCGTCCCTTGAGGCGATCAATTATTCCGACAGATGTCTCAACCCGCTCCATGACGAAGCGTGCGGCGATATTCCTTGATGGGTCTTCCATCTGCATGATGTAAGAGGGGGCGCCAGCATCCTCGATGTCCGCTCGTACTTGAAGTGAGAGGCCGTCACGATGGAAATCATAGCCGCAGATATTCATCGGAAGCATGTCTTCGGCGCAGATCCGCAGGAAGTTGTCTGGACTGATAGTGCCGTCGCCAAACAGATTCACTGTGCATAGCAGCGGGTCCGGCGCTGACAGGCCCTCCGCACGGATGACGCTCTTTCCGGCAGTGAGCCTTTCCAGCATGGCTCCCGCGTCCAATGACCAGAAGCTGTCCGGATCCTCGGATTCGCGTGACAGACAGTCGGGTTCGATGATCTGCTCAATTCCGTCGTCAGTGATGGCTTCGTCGTCCATCCGACGCACGCAGTGAACCGAGCCATCGAATTGCATGGAGTAGTCGGTTTGAATGAGAACCGCTGCCTCGGTGTTCCCAACGACGTGCAGTTTCCCATGGTTGTAGTCGCCCCAGAACAGCTCGCGGACCCGTAGGTTGCCGCCTACGCGGATTTCCTGTCCGCCGACGATGGCATTGGTTGTCGTCAGGTCGCCCGAGACAAGCAGTCCGCATGCGCCGTCGGTTTCAAGGCTGTGAACATGGCGTGTGATCTCTGCATTGCCGCGAACCAGAATGAAACGGATGTACGCACCAAGATCCTCTTCCGGCCACGGGGCCAGCGGGTCGTCGAGATCCAGTGTGTCCAGCTTGAGATCGCCATCAACTAGGAGAACCAACTCATCGGGATCACCCCAGACGTAGTGCTCTGGTGCGTATGTTGAGTCCTGCGGTACCTCAGCCTTTATGTCGGCGTATCGGACGACCTGAAAGGGGCATTCCGGAGAAAGGTGAGCAACGATTTCCTCGGGTGTCGGTACGGGCGGTTGTCGCATGACGGCGACGAGTTCGCCATGCGACGCTTCACGGAAGAGCTGGAACTCGACAAGCTGGGCCAGTATCGAGAAGTGCACGGGTGCCTCAACCACCTGCAGTGAGTCCAGTTGCGCGACGCCTCCCAATCCGAGTGCAGGGAAGAATCCGTAGCAATGTCCTACACCCAAGGGGCCTTGCGCCAGCACTGCTGCATCGAACATTGGATGGCCGTCTTTGTCGACCAAGTCCAACCTCTCTTCAGGGAGCCGGAAGACGGAAGTTGCATCTCCGCCGATATCACCTGGCGAGAATCTGTCCTCCGTCAATCGCCTGCAGAGGACTGAGCCGCTCAAGAGATCGATCTGGCCCGGACCGTACTGCGTATGCACGAAGTAGATGGTGCCGAACGCAGAGTAAGCGTAGGCGAGTGTGTCCTCTGGAGCGAGATCCGGATCGTGCCGTAACGCCAGCTCCATCACCATTGCGAGATCCTGCGGATGGCATAGCTGGATGCGGCCGCCTCTGAAGACTGATCGCCCGCGACGGATCAGCAGGTCGCGAATCGCAGCTGGTATTACGTTTTCGAGTGCGTCAACTTCTACGTTGCTGAGGGGGGCAGAATTCAAAAGGCTCGATTGCTGCATGGACGGTCCTGACTCGACAGGAGGTCACTGCTGGGCATGGTCAATCGGAACGCTGCCAGTGCTGGAGACCTCGGGTCAGATACTGTCTGTCATAGATCTACCTTGAGGCTATGCAACTAGTCTGAAAAGAGGCTCGCGGGCGTGGCCTCGCATTCGCGATTCAGCATCTTCGACTACCGGCAGTCGGAGTTGCTGGAAGAAGCTCGCCTGAGCGCCCGCCATGCGCTCACCGCCGACACCACGCACAGCGCCAGCAGCAGTCCCACGTCCAGCAGCAGCAACCACAGCAGATGCATGCCGTGCACCGGCGGCTGGTGCATCGCCGACAGCATCCACGGTACCGACCACACCACAAGCAACGCGAACGCGATCAGCAGGCGCAGCCACAGGCGCTTCAGTTTCCAGGGCTGCACGATCAGTGCGGCCACCACCAGCTCGACGGCTCCCAGCAGCGCGAACACGATGACGCTGCTGGTCGGGTAGGGCAGCTCGGCGCCTTCCAGGTGGTGCAGCAGCCAGTAGTCCGGGGTGAAGCCGGCATTGACCAGTGCGGCGATCAGCGCCAGCCAGGTCAGTGCGACCAGCAGCCAGAACAGGCGAACGTAGCGCTTAGGCATGAGTGGAGTCCGTCGTGGTGAGCGCGCAGTGGAGCGATCGATAGCGCAGGCTTGCCACGATTGCAGCCAGCGCCAGCAGGCCGGGCCCCACGGTGAAGTACACCAGGCGCAGCGGATGGTTGTGCATCAGCGTCCAGGTCGCGAACGCCAACGGGATCGCCAGCACCAGCAACTTGGCGAACAGTGGCCGCAGTACCGCGATCAACGGCTGGGCGCCAATGAACATCCAGAACAGATGGAACTGGGCGATGCCCAGGCCGATGTCGCGATGGGAGGTGAAGCCGAAATAGTCGCGATACGCGTTCATTCCCCGCGGAATCAGTGCCCAGTACAGCAGCGCCACCAGCAGATGCAGCAGCAGGGCGATCAACAGGGGCGTGCCGCGAAGGAGCATGGGCGAACGGGGCCGGGCGGGGCAGCGTACCCCAGTGCGGACGCCCGTGACCGCATGATGTGAAGACTGTTGACGGCGTGAAGGAATTTGGACACAATAGCGCTCCTTCGACGCAGGTCGAACGGAATCTGCGGGAATAGCTCAGTTGGTAGAGCGCAACCTTGCCAAGGTTGAGGTCGCGAGTTCGAGTCTCGTTTCCCGCTCCAGATTCTACAGGGCCCCGGTAGGGGCCTTGTTTTTCTCCCGCCACGGCAAGGCGGGGCACGTTGGGCCACAAGGCTTTACGCGCAGTCAGAAAGGTGAAATCGCTGGTGTGTGTTCCGGATTTCCGGTACCATGGCGGCTTACGCGGGAATAGCTCAGTTGGTAGAGCGCAACCTTGCCAAGGTTGAGGTCGCGAGTTCGAGTCTCGTTTCCCGCTCCATGTTCCGACAGGCCCCATCATGGGGTTTTGTCTTGTCAGGGCTCCGTTCCTGGCGCGCAGTACGTTGGCCTCATGGCAGAGTGGCTATGCACCGGATTGCAAATCCGTTTACAGCGGTTCGATTCCGCTTGAGGCCTCCAATTGAAAAGCCCTGACTCCGGTCAGGGCTTTTTTGTTTGTCTGGATGCCAGCTAACCTGCGTCCGGATCGATATCCGCTACAGCCTGGCCAGCGCCTGCACCGTGGCCTGGGTCAGTGGCTGGGGCAGAGCATCCAGCGCGAACCAGCCCAGGCCAGTCTGCACGCCCGGCTCCTGGATGGAAGCCTCGGCACCCGCAGGTGCCCGTGCCTCGAAGATCGGCGCGACCCAGTGCTGCGCAAGCGCCGGCTCGAAATGATCGGCCACGCACAGCAGGCGCAGCAGCGTCACTTCCAACGCCGTCTCCTCGCGAGTTTCGCGGACCACGGCAGCCTCCACCGTTTCCATCCAGTCGACTTTGCCGCCGGGCAGGCCCCAGTGCCCGCGCTCCGGATCGCGTCCGCGCTGGATCAGCAGGATGCGGCCGTCGGCATCACGGACGACGGCGCCGCATCCAACGCGGGGAATCTGAAGTTCAGTCATGGCGGAGAGTGAAGAAGGAGCCGTCTTCATTCTTGCATGCACGCCGTATCAGGCGAACCCGCGCTAGGCTGGGCACCTGGGCATCAGCAACCTCACAGGTGTGTCGCATGCTTCTTCGGCAACTCGGCGCTGACGACGCCGATATTCTCTGGCAAGCCCGGTTGCAGGCCCTTCGCGAGTCGCCTGCGGCGTTCCTGTCCACGCTGGCCGAGGCGCAGAATGACTCGGCGGACGTGATGCGCGCCCAGCTTGGCGATCCTGGTACGCGCTACTTCGGCACGTTCGTTGACGGCATGCTGGCGGGCTTCCTGCGCTATGTGCGTCCGGTGCGGTTGGCGCGGTGGCATACGGCGGAGATCCACAGTGTCCATGTTGGCGCAGCCCATCGTGGACACGGCATCGCCCGTCAACTGTTCCTTGCCGCGTTCGCGGCTGCGCGCGCGGAAGGCATTGAATCGCTCACTCTCACGGTGCTGGCGGACAACGCCGCCGCGCGCGCGCTGTATGAATCGCTGGGTTTCACCGAATCCTGCGTCGAGCCGCGCGCTGTGAAGCGCGACGGCCGCTATGTGGACATGGTGTCGTACTGGATTTCAGTGACCAGCCACCCACCATCGCCGGCACCTTGAATCACCCGCTCTACGCCGGATCGTGGACCGGCGTCTGCGCGCGGAAGTTGCGCCCGACCGGTTCACCCACGCTCAGGTAGTGGCGGAACAGATAGATCAACGGTTTCCAGTGGGCGACATCGATGTGCTGGGTGCCAGCCACGGTGATCGCTTCGTGCGCATGCACGCAACGGATCCGTCCTTCGACGATCACGAAGCCCTGGCTGTCATCCTCGGCGGGCGGGTGCATCGCCATCACGCTGACTTCCACCTGCAGCGGGCACTCGGCAATCGCCTCTGGCGCGACGTGCGTCGAGGCGACCGCACTGAAGCCCCCCAGCGCGAACTTGTCGCGGACGTGCACGTAGCCCATCGCCTGTTTGGCAGTGGGCACCGGGTCGCAGCCTGTCGCGCGCGCGATGGCCTCGACCTGTGCGGCCTGCGCGGAGGATGGGAAGTTCAGTACGCACTCGTTGCGCAGCTGCAGGTTGCGATAGCCCTGACCCTGCACGCCGAGGCCCAGCACTACCCGGTTGCCCAGGGCCCAGAACGAAGACAACGGACTGATGTTGCTGCTGCCGTCGTCGTTCAGCGTGGTCATCAGCAGCACAGGTGTGCCCGGGTACAGGACCGAAGGGGTGATGCGGCGGCGGGGAATCGGAGCGGAATTCATGGCAGGCCTTGCACTATCGGGGTGGCCACTGTGCCGTGGCAGGGGGGGCCGACGCTTCGGCCTGCATCGAACTGTCGGCCTGCAACGGCGTGCCACAATGCGGGCATGGTCCACACCTCCGGTTCCCTTGTCAGCGTCGGTGCCCTGGTTGGCGACCAGGCGCGCGCATCCATGCTGCTGCAGTTGATGGATGGGCGTGCGTATACCGCGACGGAGCTGGCACGCGTGGCTGGGGTGACACCGCAGACGGCAAGCACGCATCTGCGCAGGCTGGTCGAGGGCGACCTGCTGGTCGCTGTCGCGCAGGGGCGCCACCGCTATCACCGGCTGGCCTCGCACGAAGTCGCCGACATGCTGGAGGGCATCCTGCGCGTTGCGGACCGCACGCCGTCCTGCACCGCTGAGGCATCACGCAGCATGCCGGCGTTGCGCCAGGCGCGTTCCTGCTACCGGCATCTGGCCGGTGTGCATGCGGTGGCGATCACCGACCGCTTGTTGCAGGCCGGGCACCTGGTCCCGCACCAGGCGCATTGGCAGGTGAGTGTGGAGGGCGCAGCGTTCCTGCAGGAGCTCGGCCAGCCGCTGGCTGAGCTGCTGCGGCTTCCCGTGACGGTCAAGCCTGCGCGCTACTGCCGAGGATGCCTGGACTGCACCGAGCGGCGCCCGCATCTGGCCGGGCTGGTCGGCGAGGCGATGCTGGACAGCTTCGTGAAGAACGATTGGCTTCGGCGGGTTGAGGGTCGACGCGAACTGCGCCTGACGCAGCCGGGGCGCGAAGCGCTGTGGACGCGGTTCGGCCTGGCGACATAAGGGCCCCTCCAGTCTCATTCGCCCACGACATGGCAAGGCGCTATGGTCGAGTTCCAAGTCTTAGGGAGCTGCAATGGCGAGCAAGGACATGAACGATCGCGGCACGCTGGCGGTATGCCGGCAATGAGCAAATCTTCTGTGGAAGTACGTTGGCTGACGTTCCGCCTGATGAACGGCCAGTCGATCGGACCGGATCGGCTGAAGGATGGATGGGTGATTGCTTCGGAGACCCGCCACTGTGGCGTGCGGCGTGAAGCCATCGAAGGCGCGGGCGTGGTCTACGCGCTGTATGCACCGGCCAACCTCGCCTCACCGCGGCGCGCGGAGATGCGCATGCGCGAATTCCTGATGAGCTCCGGCTACACCTTCACCATGGGTACGCTGGGCGGCTGACGCCGCCCTTTGGGGTCACGGGCGTACGGTCAGTGCCTGGCCGAGCATGCCGATCGGACCGCGCGCATCGTGCAGCACGGTGCTGGTCAAGCCGAGACCCTGGTGGCCAAACGACACCGACGTGTCGAAGCCCAGCCACTCGCCTTCGGGCACGCCGAACAGGTGCGCGGTCAGATCGAGGTTGGGGAAGGCGACCTCCTTCGGATCGGCGCGCACGGCCATGCCATTGGACAGATCGAACAGGGTGGCGGCACGGGCCAGCGGACTGACCGGCTCGCCGTCCAGCAGCGCGTGCTTCGCGCGCGCCCAGTAGGTGGCACGGCCGGGCCCCTGATCATGTCGGCGGATCTCCACGCTCTTGATGAAACCACCTGGCCAGACCGTACCTGGGTCCCACGCGGGCATTGATTCCGGCGGAGCAATGCCGGTGATCGGCGTGCCGGCGATGGCCTGCGTATCGTTCGGGCGCATCAGCCATGCACGCACGCGCAGCGCCGGGCGATCGTCATGGCGCAGCGTGGCTTCGACCAGTTCGATGGTGCGACCACCGCGCAGCACCTGTACGTCGGCCTCCATCGCTTCGATCGGAATGGTGCCGAGGATGTCGTAGGACAGGCGCGCGATCAGAAAACCGTGCCCACGCGCTGCGGCGTCGCGTTCCAGGTGGTGCGCCAGCAGCCCGATCGCAGGTGCGATGTGTTGTTCGCGGATGTTCCAGGCGCCGCCCGTGTGTTCGGTCGGCAGGTAGCGGGTGTCACTCAGTCGTTCGAAGAAGGCCATCGTATGCGTTGTGTCAGCAGGGAGGGGAGGCGGCAGATGCTGCGCGGGTCCCTGCATCGTAAGCGTTTGGCAGCGTGGCCGGCTGAGCCGGCTCCCGCAGGAGCCGGCCGGATGCCGGTCAGGAGGACTGGCAATCCATTTCGCGGCACATCTTGTACTGGGCCAGGCATTCTGCGGGTGTCTTGGCCAGTGGGCCTGAAGTTGCGCGCAGACAATATTCGTACTGCTGGCTGCAGAATTCACAGGGGCCTGCGGCGAAGGCCAGCCCGGTCACGGCCATGCCAAGGAACATCACGGTCTTCAAGGTCGTCTTGATCATCACGTCAGTCCTTTGTGTGCCCGTCAATGGGCCCGGCCACCATAGCAGTCCTTATGGCGCGCCCCTGATGCGCTGCGACACGTTGAGCTCAACGCTGGATTGCCTTCAAGGCGTCGACAACCTGTGCTTCAGAGAAGCCACAATGCCCTTCGCCCACCGGCGGCAGCACGCGCGGCAATGGTCGCGCGCCGGCCTGTGCGGCCATCTGCGGATACACCGCCTGCATGTGCGGCACGATGGTGGGATCGTTGTTGTTGAACTGGACCACCAGCGGTCGCTTCAACGCGCCGCTCAGTGCAAGCTTCGCGCGGACATCGGCCTGTGCCGCAGGCACGGGAGCGATGCGCTGCACGCCTGCATTGAACGCGGCGTCGTCACCGAATCCGCTGTACACCACACCAAGGTTGCCGGCCGGCATGCCGCCGCTGCGCGTGGCCAGTTCATGCAGGACCAGCGTGTGCAGGCTGATTGTCCCGGCCAGTGCATCCGGAGCGACCTGCAGTCGCTTGGCGAGCATGTCGGCATGCTGGGGATTCCGTTGCAGCGCGTCGGCGATGCCCTGATAGAGCACTCCCTGCGGCAGCACGGCCGCTTCATGCGAAGCCAGTCCGGTGGCCGGCAGGCCTGCAGCGTTGGGGAAAAAGTAATCGAAGGCGACCAGCGTGGTCAGCAGATCTGCGGCGATCTGTTCGCCACTGAGATTGGCACCGCACAGCGAGACGCCACCCGTGTAGTGCTGCGGGTAGCGCTCGAGGCTGGCGAGTGCCACCGCGCCGCCCATCGAGAATCCGAGCAGCCAGGTGTGGCGCACGCGCTTGAGTTCGCCCAGCGCGTGCTGGCGCAGGCGCTCCATGTCGGTGATCGCATCGGCCACTGCCCAGCCTTGGCTGGCGTAGGCACTCTGCGCGACGGCGTAGCCTGCGGACAGCAGCGTTGCGGTGCTGTCATTGGCGGTCATCGGCGTAGTGCGTGGCACGCCCACCGGCTCGTAGCCGTGCGCCAGCATCACCAGGTCGCCGTTCCAGTCAGCCGGCACGTCCAGCCGCCAGGGTGCGCCCTGCAGCTCGCCGCTGAGCATGCGTGGTGCCGTGGGGGGCGCAGCCAGCAGCGATGCCGCAGGCAGCAGAAGGCCGAGGGCGAGGGCGCATCGAAGCAAGGGTCGCATCGTGGTCATTCCATGCGGGAATGGCGCCGAGCATAGATCCCCGCAAAACCTTGCGCGCGCTGCACTGCCGCAGGGGATTGCCCGCCGGCCAGGCTGCGCTCTACGCTGGCGGCATGGTCCTGCACAGCACCGCGTCGATTATCCGCATTCCCCACGGGAAGGCGGGATAGCGCGCGGTTGCCACGGCCATGCAACCCGCCCGGGAAGGCGGGTTGCATGCGGCGCTCTCCCGGGTACTGGAATCCATCAAGGAGAACGCAGATGCATCATCTTTCATCGACCGACAATGCGCCGACCCTGCACCTGGTGTGCGGCAAGATCGGTGCCGGCAAATCCACCCTGTCGCAGCAGCTGGCGGCGCAGCCACGTCATGTGCTGATCAGCGAGGACGCCTGGCTGGCCGCGCTGTATCCCGACCAGATCCACTCCGTTGCCGATTACCTGCAGCGCGCGGCCGCGCTGCGCGGAGCGCTGACGCAGCATGTATGCGCGATCCTGCAGGCCGGCGTTTCGGTCGTGCTCGACGTTCCGTTCAATACGCGGGCCGCCCGTGCATGGGGCCGCGAACTGTTCGAGTCGGCCGGTGTTGCCCACCAGCTGCATTTTCTCGATGTTGCCGACGCCATCTGCAAGGCGCGGCTGCATGCCCGCAACGCGCGCGGCGAGCACCCGTTCCAGCCCAGCGACGAAGCCTTCGAGCAGATCACCCGTCACTTCGTGGCACCTGCACAGGAAGAGGGCTTCGTGGTGATCCGTCATTCACAGGAGGCTTGAGGGCGCAGAGAGGGCGGCGTTCAGTCGACCATTTCGGTGGCGATTCCGATACGATCTGTCGCATTGAGCTCGCCTCGCTTGACCCGGAGTCCCGTCATGGTCGACCGTCTCGCCATACTGCTTGAACGTTTTGCGGTGACCGCCTCGGTATTCCATGCCGGTGCGCTGTGCGGCATCAACACGCTGGAGGGCGAAGACGAGGCGGGTCAGCTGCACCTGGTGCGGCGCGGGCCGGTGCAGGTCAGCCACGGGCAGCAGACCGTGCAGGTCGAAGTGCCGAGCCTGCTGCTGTATCCGCGGCCGATGCCGCATCGCTTCAGCACCGACCCGCAGCAGGGCGCCGACATGGCCTGCGCCAACCTGCATTTCGAGGGCGGTCGGCTCAATCCGATCAGCGCCGCGCTGCCTGATTTCATCTGCCTGCCGCTGGCCGATCTGTATGGCGGCAACGCGGCGCTGGAACTGCTGTTCGAAGAAGCGTTCGAGCAGCGTTGCGGGCGGGCGGCGATGGTCAACCGGCTGTTCGAGGTGGTGATGATCCAGGTGCTGCGCCAGCTGATGGAAGGCGGCGAGATGCGTGGCGGCCTGTTCGCCGGGCTGGGTCATCCGCGGCTGCGGTTGGCGCTGGTGGCGATGCATGAAGCGCCGGCGCAGGCGTGGACGCTGGAGGACCTGGCCGAAGTGGCCGGCATGTCACGCAGCGTGTTCGCCGCCAGCTTCCGCGAGGCGATGGGCACCACACCGGGCCAGTACCTGCAGGGCTGGCGGGTGGGGTTGGCGCAGCAGGCACTGCGCCAGGGGCGGCCGCTGAAGCGGATTGCCGATGATGTGGGCTATGGCAGCGAAGCGGCGCTGTCGCGCGCGTTCAAGGCGCACACCGGGCAGTCGCCGCGGGAATGGCGGGGACAGGCCCGTGCCAGTGCGGCCTGAGCGTCAGCCGAGCACCAGCCGGGCCAGCTTCATCCCACCGAACAGGCCGGCCAGGCCCAGTGCCACCGAGCCGCCGGCATACAGAGCCGCCAGCCCATGCTGGCCACGCTGCAGCAGCAGGCCGATCTCCAGCGCATAGGTGGAAAACGTGGTGTAGCCGCCGAGGATGCCGGTGGCCAGCAGCAGACGCAGCTGCGGCGAGGCGCCATTGCGCATCGCGAAGACCTCGACCACCACGCCCATCAGCAGGGCGCCGCTGACGTTGATCAGGAAGGTCGACCAGGGCCAGGGACTGCCGACGGCCACCCGCGCGCCGATCAGGTTGCAGGCATGGCGCAGGCAGGCACCGATGCCGCCTCCGACGAAGACCAGGAAATAATTGTTCAGTGTTTGCATGGCGTGCCTCGAATGCGGGTTCGCAGGGTCAATGGCGAACGCCGAGGGCAGGCACGACCTGCCGTCGACGAACACCGGGTTCGTCCTGGCAGGAGCCATCAGCCTTCTCAGGCGGTTATCGGGGGAGCCCCATCCCCATCGCGGTCCATGCTACCAGCGGCGGTGCATTCACGTCATCGAGGTCGTCAGCACGCGGGCGACCTTGCTGCGGCTGAAGCCATCCATCAGCAGTTCGAACGCGAGCAGATCCAACGCTGCATGGCGGCGATGGTCGATCTCCAGCCCGTTCTCGGCCACCAGGTGACTGACCAGCTCGTAGGCGTCCTGCCAGACATCCAGATGGGCCTGGCTGGGGATGTAGGCACTGCCAGGCTCACCGACGCCGAGCCCGCTGACCCCGTACAGCAGCTCGCGTGCGTCCAGCTTGGCCGCATCGGCGATGCGGAACAGCTGTTCGGCTTTCACGTGCGAGGCGCTCACGTGGTCGTTGAGCCAGTTGCTGATGGTTGCTGTCGTTGATTTGGCGGCGCGTGCCAGATCGGCCGGGCGTGGGTGCCCGGCTTTCTTCATGGCTGCCGCGAGTCGTTGGCCGAGAGTATTCATCTATGCAAGCCAGCTTAACGCGTGGATTGCGAAGAAGCCTTGTCGCAAGAATCAGTCTGGTTAACAGAAGGACCGACCGTGACCGAATTCTGGAGCAAGCGGCAGGTGCGCACCCGGCTGGGATTCCAGACCGATGCCGAACTGGCCCGCTTCTTTGGCATCAGCCGTTCCGCAGTGTCGCAATGGCCGAAGGATTTCCCGATTCCGGCCCTGCGGCAGTACATCCTGCATCAGCGCTATCCGAACCTGTTCCCCACGACAGAAGCGTCGGCGGGCGAATCCATCTGACTTGCGCCGCCTTTTGTCGCATTTAGCACGCTAAGCGCAATTTGCTAAGTATGCTTAGCGAAATAGGCAAGATCGATCGATCTGAGGGTCACAATCGGCGCCATCTACTGGAGTCATCGGTCCATGGTTTCCGCGGCCTGTCGGCTTCACCCCATCCGGGGGACCCGGGGTCCCGTATGTAGTTTCGTGAACGATTAATAATTTCAATCGCTAAAGTCGCCGCATGTAATTGACCTGTCGTGAAATCTATGACTAATTGGAGTCAACCAAGCGTGAAGCCTGGGAGTCTTTCAGTAGCACGCAAGTGAGTCGGTAGACCGTCAACAATGCAGAACAAGTCCAACGGAGGTCGTATGGAATACGGCATGCATGGCTTGGCTGAACGGGTACGCCGCGAACTGGAAGCCAGTTACCACAAACACGGATGCGGTCCGGCGTTCTGGGATACCTACCAGCAGGTGCTGGACCGTCTGGTCCCGCAGGGGACCGAGCGTACCGAAGTCACCAACGAAATGGCGCTGATCATCGAACAGCTGGGCATCGTCCGGCGTGCGCAGCTTGTGCCGCCGCACGCCAGCGGGTCGCGTTGATTCAGAGCAGGCGCCAGGCGCCGCAGGCAAGCAGCGCCAGCAACAAGGACAGCAGGGCCAACGTCCGGGGTCGCCACAGGCGCTTCGGTTGTCCGGCCATTGCCTGCGGACTGCAGTAGCGCACCAGCGCCGGACCGAAACCGGCCCGGTGCTGCTGTTGTGCGCAGGCCTCCAGGCAGGCACCGCAGGCCAGGCAATCGGCTTGCGGTCCCTGTCGGATGTCCAGTTGCATCGGGCAGGCAATGACGCAGGCCGCGCAATCGGTGCAATCACCCAGACGGTCGGCGCTGAAGGTCGGCATCGGTCCAGCCAGCAGCGGATGCGCGGCGCGGAATACGTAGTCCTGCGCAGTGGTCGGGTCGAGCAGGCCGCGGCCACGGCCCAGCACCCCGCCGAGCCCGGATGGACGTGGCCCGCGCGGCTCACCGCGACGGGCGTCGTACAGCATGCGCGGCGTATGCGGATCGGTCAGCAGTGGTTGCATGCGTGCGAACGGGCACAGCGAACGGCAGACCTGCTCGCGCAGGAAACCGGCGTTTCCCCAGGTGGCAGCGGCATAGAACAGTACCCAGAACGTTTCCCAGCCGCTCCAGCCAGCGTTTGGCGCGGCGGCCAGCAAGCCGGTGATCGGGCTGAACAGGCCGACGAAGGTAATGCCGGTCCACACTGACAGCAGTCCCCAGGCAAGCTGGGTGACCGGGCGTACAGCAGGTGCCGGCAGCATGCGGGCCGCGCTGCGGGCGATCCAGTCGAAGGCGCGCCGCCACAGCGTCTGCGGGCAGGCATGGCCGCACCAGATGCGTCCGGCGAGGTGGGTAAGCAGCGCCAGGCCGACGGCCAGTACCGCCAGCAGGCCGATCAGTACGCCGACGTCGCCGGGCCACAGGGTCCAGCCGAACAGGTCGAATCGCCGCGCGTTGATGTCCAGCAGCAGCGCCTGGCGGCCCTCCCAGCGCAGCCACGGCAGTGCGTAGAACAGCGCCAGCAGGGCGGCGCTGAGCGTGCCGCGCCAGTGCCAGGGACGGGGAGTCCGGGTACATGACGTGCTCATCCCAGCGGCAGCTCGTCGTCGTCATCGCTCGGCATGGGCCGCTGCAGGTACCAGGTGACCGCGCTGGACAGTGCCGTCACCGACCAGAACATGAAGAATCCCGCCGTGTAGCCCAGTTCGCGGCTGATTGCGGTGCCCGGGAAACTGATGGCCTGCAGGCGCAATGGATCGACGAAGGCGAAGAACACCACGCTGGCCACGCCGGCGGCGATGAAGCTGGGCCAGAGGATGGCGCCCCACTGCTGGATCAGCCGCTGGCGGCGGTTGGGAGAAGGTCTGTTCATGCTGTCCCGGATCGAAAAGTGGGCGGCGCGTATACTTCGCCAGGGTCGGCGCCGCATCCGCAGGGCATGCTTCCTGCAAGCGTGCCAGCCTAGGCGCAGCGGACTGCGCCGACATTGATCTGGATCAACGGTGGTGATGGCCGGCTGCGGCACACTGCCGGCACGCTTTGGGTACCCCGATGAACGCAACACCGCCGCCTGTCCTCCCCGTCGCCTCGCCCGAGTTGTGCACCGAGCAGGAAGTGACCCGCCTGGTTCATGACTTCTATGCGCGCGTGCGCGAGGAAGAGCGGCTGGGGCCGGTGTTCGGCGCGCACGTCCACGATTGGCCCGAGCACCTGGCGCAGCTGGTCGACTTCTGGTCGGCGATGTTGCGCGGCACCCGCCGGTTCAAGGGCTCGCCGATGTCCAAGCACATGGCCATCGAGCTGGACAAGGACCTGTTCGACCGCTGGCTGGTGCTGTTCCGGATCACCACCGCCGAATGCAACAACCCGCCGATGCAGGAGCTGGCCAACGACGTGGCCGCGCGTATCGGTGACACCTTCTGGAAGCGCTACCAGATGCTGCGCTGGCCGCAGGTCGGCCTGCCGGTGCTGGGGATCCCCGGCAAGGATTGATCTGGGTCAAGGCGGCGCAGGCCGCCCGGCGCGATGCTGGCGGCATGGACACGTTCTCTCCCGCCGCTGGTGGCCTGGCCTGGACCTTCGACCCCGATCTTCTGCGCCGGCACGACCGGCCGGGCCCGCGCTACACCTCGTACCCGACCGCGCCGCATTTCCATGATGGCTTCGACGCGCCGGCGCTGCGCCAGGCGATCGCCGACAGCAACCAGCTGGCCCGTGCGCTGTCGCTGTACGTGCATGTGCCGTTCTGTTCCAGTCCCTGCTTCTACTGCGGCTGCAACCGGGTGATCACCCGTGATCGCGGTCGTGGCCACAGCTACGTCTCACGCGTGCTGGCCGAGGCCGACCTGCTGGCGCCGCAGTTCGATGACGGCCGTGAAGTGATCCAGCTGCACCTGGGCGGTGGTACGCCGAACTTCCTCGATGCCGAAGCGATGACCACGCTGGTGGAAGGGTTGCGCCGGCGCTTCGATTTCAGTGATTCGCCGCAGCGCGATTTCTCGATCGAACTCGATCCGCGCTTCATCGACACCCGCGACGTCGCCATGCTGGCGCGGCTGGGCTTCAACCGGGCCAGCCTGGGCGTGCAGGATTTCGATCCGCAGGTGCAGGAATCGATCAACCGCGTGCAGGGCGTGCAGCAGACGCTGGACATCCTGCGCGCCTGCCGCGACAGCGGCATGCGTTCGGTCAACGTCGACCTGATCTATGGGTTGCCGGGACAGAGCCTGGAAGGCTTCGGTCGCACCCTCGAGCTGGTGCTGGCGCTGCGCCCGGACCGCCTGGCGGTCTACGGCTACGCGCATCTGCCGCATCTGTTCCGCGCACAGAAGCAGATCGACGAAAGCTGTTTGCCGTCGCCGGAAGACAAGCTGGCATTGCTGGGCCTGGCGGTGGAGAAGCTCTCCGCGGCGGGCTACCAGTACATCGGCATGGATCACTTTGCGTTGCCGGAAGAGGATCTGTCGCGCGCACAGCGCTCCGGCCAGCTGCATCGCAACTTCATGGGCTATACCACCCACGCCGATACCGATCTGCTCGGCCTGGGCGTGAGTGCGATCAGCCACATCGGTGCCACCTACAGCCAGAATCCGCGCGACCTGCCGTCGTGGGAGGACGCGGTGGACCAGGGCCAGCTGCCGGTCTGGCGCGGCGTGGCGCTGAGTGCCGACGACCAGTTGCGCGCGGAACTGATCCAGCAGCTGATGTGCCAGGGCGAGGTGGATGGCGTGCTGCTGGGGCAGCGTCACGGCGTGGATTTCGAGCAGTACTTTGCCGAGGACCTGCGTTCGGTACAGCGGCTGCAGGAAGACGGCCTGGCCGAATACCGCGATGGCGTGGTGCGTGCCAGCGAACCCGGGCGACCGTTGCTGCGGTTGCTGGCGATGTGCTTCGATCCGTACCTGCGTGCGGCGCATGAGCAGCCGCGCTATTCGCGTGCGATCTGAAAGCGGGACGTGCTGCGTGCGTGTGGTGCCCGGAGCCGGAATCGAACCGGCATGGGGTTGCCCCCGGCGGATTTTAAGTCCGATGCGTCTACCAGTTTCGCCATCCGGGCCTGCAGCGCGGCGCCGATTGTAGCCCACCTGCGGTTCCGCGACCGGATTGCATCATGGCGGCGGCGTGCTTAACTGTCGATCGCATTCATGTCATAGTCCCTGCCATCGTTCCCAGGGGGGGAGCCACCTGATGTCGCTGCACGCGATTGCCTATGCCAGTGAGGCCCGCGCCGATCTGCAGACAACCGATCTTGACCGCCTGCTGGCCGACGCCACGGCATTCAATCGTGTAGCCGGTGTCACCGGCGTGCTGATGTTCGACGGAGCGCGCTTCCTGCAGTATCTCGAGGGCCCGGAGGACGGCATCGATTCGGTGTTCCAGCGCATCCTCAATGCGCGCAGCCACGGGCAGCTGAAAGTGTTGTGCCGTGCCCCCGTAGTGCAGCGCGCATTTCCGCGCTGGTCGATGGGCACGCGGCGGATCGAACCGGAGCTGCTGGCAGAGATCGTTGACGCCGCGTGGCCCGGCTTCCTGCTTGGCAGCGGTGGATTCGAGCGCCTGCTGCAGGCCTGGACCGGCGCAGACGGCGAACTGGAACCGGCCGCGGTGGCGTTGGGGTCCTGAGCCCGCCTTGGCGGCAGGGCGCCGGGACCGGTAGGCTGTAGCCTTTCTGGCGCAGGTTTTCCGGAGTGGTGCAGCAGATGAGTGTGTTGGCCGAGGCCATGGCAGCGTATGTGCGATCGCATCCGTTGCGCGGGATGTGCCGATGAGTGCACCGGTAGCGGCGGCCAGCGCACCCCGGTTTGCGGTGATCGGCCTGGGCTACGTCGGCCTGCCGTTGGCGGTGGCGTTTGGCCGGCAGTGGCCGACGTTGGGTTTCGATATCGATGCCGGTCGCATCGCCGAGCTGCGCAACGGCCAGGACCACACGCTGGAAATGGAATCCGACGAGCTGGCAAGTGCGCAGCTGCTGCAGTACGGCAGCGATCCGGCACTGCTCGATGCCTGCAACGTCTACATCGTCACCGTGCCGACCCCGATCGATGCTTACGAGCAGCCCGACCTGGAGCCCCTGCGTTCGGCGACACGGCTGATTGCCAGTCATCTTCGCGCCGGCGACCTGGTGATCTACGAGTCCACGGTCTACCCCGGTACCACCGAGGAAGTGTGCGTGCCGCTGCTGGAGCAGGGTTCGGGCCTGCGCTTCAACGAAGACTTCTATTGCGGCTACAGCCCGGAACGGGTCAGCCCCGGCGACCGCCAGCGGCGCCTGGCCGACATCCGCAAGATCACTTCCGGCTCGACACCGGAAGTTGCTGCGGTGATTGATGGTCTGTACCAGCGCATCATCGCCGCCGGTACCTTCCCGGCACCGTCGATGCGGGTGGCCGAAGCGGCCAAGGTGGTCGAGAACATCCAGCGCGACGTCAACATTGCGCTGGTCAATGAGCTGGCCCTGATCTTCGACAGGCTGGGCATCGATACCCAGGACGTACTGGACGCCGCCGGCAGCAAGTGGAATTTCCTGCCGTTCCGGCCGGGGCTGGTCGGCGGCCATTGCATCGGCGTGGACCCGTACTATCTGCTGCACAAGTCCGAGAGCGTGGGCTATCACCCGGACCTGATCCACACCGCACGACAGGTCAACAACCGCGTCGGCGAGCACGTGGCGGCGCGGGTGCTGGCGATGCTGGCCGAGCGTGGCCGTGCGCCGGCGGACGCACGCATCCTGGTACTGGGCGTGACCTTCAAGGAGGATTGCCCGGACCTGCGCAACAGCCGCGCGCTGGAGCTGGCGCAACGCCTGCGCGATGCCGGTGCGCAGGTGGAGGTCAGCGACCCCTGGGTCGGCCCGGCGGCGTTGACCGGCGAGGGCCTGGATTGGCTGGCCGATCCCGGGGCGGGGTGTTATGACGCGGTGGTGCTGGCGGTGGCCCACGCCCGTTTCAAGGCGATGGATGAATCCGCAATCCGGGGCCTGCTGGCGCCGGGAGGCCTGGTCTACGACGTGAAATCGGCCTGGCCGCGCAACGTGGTTGACGATCGCTTGTAAGCCTTGGCAGCGGGCGGCGCGGTAGACTCGGGGGCAGTTGCAACCGAGGAAAGCCATGCACCGGTATATCGTCTACCTGCTCGCCATCCTGATGTTCCCGATATGCCTGTGGCTGGCCACGATCTGGCCGGCCTGGTACTGGGGCGTCGGCCTGACTGCCGCGATGGTGGCGCTGGGGACCTGGGACCTGCTGCAGAAGCGCAGCACGCTGCGCCGCAACTATCCGGTGATGGCGCACTTCCGCTACGGGCTGGAATCGATCGGCCCGGAGATCCGCCAGTACTTCGTGCAGAGCGACCTGGAAGACGTGCCGTTCTCGCGCCAGCAGCGTGCACTGATCTACCAGCGCGCCAAGAACGAGATGGACACGGTGCCGTTCGGCACCCTGCGCAGCACCTATGCGGTGGATTACGAGTGGATCAACCATTCGCTGGCACCGACCGCCATCGCCAAGCATGACTTCCGTGTGTTGATCGGCCCGAACTGTGCCAAGCCTTATTCGGCCAGCGTGTTCAACATCTCGGCGATGAGCTTCGGTTCGCTTTCGGCCAATGCCATCCGCGCGCTGAACGAAGGCGCACGCCGCGGTGGCTTCTATCACGACACCGGCGAAGGTTCGATCTCGCCCTACCACCGCGAGATGGGCGGCGACCTGGTGTGGGAGATCGGCTCGGGCTACTTCGGTTGCCGTGACGAGAAGGGCGGTTTCAGCGAGGAACGCTTCGTTGCCAATGCCACCCATGATCAGGTCAAGATGATCGAGATCAAGCTGTCGCAGGGCGCCAAGCCCGGCCACGGTGGCGTGCTGCCGGCGCCAAAGGTGACCGCCGAGATCTCGGTGACGCGTGGCGTGCCGATGGGTGTGGACTGCGTGTCGCCGTCGCGCCACTCAGCGTTCTCGACGCCGGTCGAGCTGCTGCAGTTCGTTGCACGCCTGCGCGAGCTGTCCGGTGGCAAGCCGGTCGGTTTCAAGCTGGCCATCGGCCACCCGTGGGAGTGGTTCGGCATTGCCAAGGCGATGCAGGAAACCGGGCTGCTACCGGACTTCATCGTGGTCGACGGTGCCGAGGGTGGCACGGGTGCGGCACCGGCGGAGTTCGTCGACCATGTCGGCGTGCCGATGCACGAAGCGCTGCTGTTGGTGCACAACACCCTGGTCGGCCTGGATCTGCGCGATCGCATCCGCATCGGTGCGGCCGGCAAGATCACCAGCGCGTTCGACATCGCGCGGACCATCGCGCTGGGGGCTGACTGGTGCAATGCCGGCCGAGGCTTCATGTTCGCGCTGGGCTGCATCCAATCACTGAGCTGCCATACCGACAAGTGCCCGACCGGCATCGCGACCCAGGACCCTGCACGCTGGAAGCATCTGGATGCACCGGACAAGGCCACCCGTGTGTACAGCTACCACGAGCACACGCTGCACGCCCTGAAGGAGCTGCTGTGTGCGGCGGGCCTGAACGATCCGGCCGAGCTGGGGCCGGAGCACATCCTGCGCCGCGTCTCACCGGTGGAAATCCGTTCGCTGGCCTCGTTGTATCGCTACCTGGAACCAGGCGAACTGCTGCACAAGGTGCCCGACCATGCGGTGTTCCATGCGTTCTGGGCCGATGCACGCAGCGACTCGTTCCAGCCGCCGCCGAAGATCCAGGCGCTGCGCGCCAGCAAGTCGCGGTAACCGTTGCTGTAGCGTCGAGCCCTGCTCGACTGCCTTTCAATCAGGCGTCGAGATTAACGATTCTGTAGAGTCGAGTCTTGCTCGACTGCCTTTCAATCAGGCATCGCGCTGTTGGAACGAAGAACAGCCGAGCATGGGCTCGGCTCTACAAGGAGGCGTCATGCAGTTCAGGACCGGCACCATGGATGATGTGGCCAGGCTGTGGGCCCTGCGCACGCGCTGTGTGCGCGAGACCTGCAGCAGCCATTACCCTCCCGAGGTCATCGCGCCCTGGTCGGCCTCGCCGCCACCGTCGCAGTACGCGCGGCTGTTGTCGCAGGGGGGCTGCGTGGTGGCCGAGGACGGGCAGGGTGTCCTGCTCGGGTTCGGCGTGTTTGATACCGATGCCAACGAGGTTGATGCGTTGTTCGTCGATCCGGATCGCGGCGGCAAGGGCATCGGCCAGGCGCTGATGCAGCGCCTGCTGGCGATGGCCGATCGTGATCGTGAGGTAGTGCTGTCGGCCTCGCTCAACGCCGTGCCGTTCTATCAACGGCACGGGTTCATCAGCGTGCGCGAAGAGACCTATCCGCATCCCAGTGGCGTGGCGCTGGCCTCGGTGAGCATGCGCCGGCCGTGGTGATGTAGCGTCGAGCTTGCTCGACTGCTCTTGTAGAGTCGAGCTTGCTCGACTGCTGTTGATTCAAGCCAAGTGTGGCTCGGCTCTACAGCGCGAAGCAGTCGAGCAAGCTCGACTCTACCGGGCCGGTCCTACCGCGCCGCCAGCCACCCGATCACGCCTTCCGCAGCACGCAGGCCACTGGCGTAGCACGCGGTCAGCAGGTAGCCACCTGTCGGCGCCTCCCAGTCCAGCATCTCGCCGGCACAGAACACGCCGGGCACTGCCCGCAGCATCAGGCCATCATCCAGCGCATCCAGGCGCACGCCACCGGCGGTGCTGATCACCTCGGCCATCGGCCGGGGGCGCAGCAGGCGCAGGGGCAGGCGCTTGAGCGTAGCTGCCACGGCAGGCAGGTCGTTGCCCGCTTCCTTGCCCAGCATCTCAAACACCAGTGCGGCTTTCACTGCATCCAGGCCGGCCTGGCGGCGCAGGTGCTCGCCGAAACTGCGACCCTTGCGCGGGCGTGACAGGTCGGCCAGCAGGCGTGCTTCATCGCGGCCCGGTACCAGGTCCAGCCACAGCATCGCGTGGCCATCGCGGTTGATGGTCTCGCGCAGGTCTGCGGCCAATGCGTAGATCAGGCTGCCTTCGATCCCGTACTCGCTGGCCACGCACTCGCCCTGCAGCGACTGCGGTTGTCCCGCCAGGTCCAGCCAGTGCGCGACCACCGGCTTCAACGGTGCGCCGGCATTGCGCTCGGCGAAGAACGGCGTCCAGTCCACGTCGAAACCGCAGTTGGCCGACTGCAGCGGTGCGATGTCCACGCCACGTGCCTGCAGTGGCGAGACCCAGGCGCCGTCGCTGCCCAGCTGCGGCCAGCTGCCGCCGCCCATGGCCAGCACGGTAGCATCGGCATGCACTTCAACGGCGCCGTCTTCGGTTTCAAATCGCAGGGCGCCGTCGTCGCTCCATCCGATCCAGCGGTGGTTGGCGTGCAGGCGCACACCCTGTTCTTTCAGGCGGCGCACCCAGCCGCGCAGCAGTGGGGCTGCCTTGCGGTCGACCGGGAACACGCGGCCGGAGCTGCCCACATAGGTCTCCACGCCAAAGCCGGCAGCCCAGTCACGTAGCGCCTGCGCGTCGAAGCCGTCCAGCCAGCGTCCCACGGCAGAGGCCTGCTCGCGGTAGCGGCTGTCGAACAGCGGCCGCGGATCGGAATGGGTGAGGTTGAGCCCACCCTTGCCGGCGATCAGGAACTTGCGGCCGGGCGAACCCTTGGCCTCGTACAGGTCCACCTGCAGCCCAGCGGCGCGCAGGCGCTCGGCGGCGAACAGGCCGGCCGGGCCGCCGCCGATGACGGCGACCCGTGGAGGCGTTGCGGTATTACGGTTTGACATCGAGCAGCTCGACATCGAACACCAGCGACGAGCCGGCCGGGATCGGGCCAACCCGGCGGTCGCCGTAGCCGTAGTCCGGCGGGATCATCAGCGTGCGCTTGCCGCCGACCTTCATGCCGGCCACGCCCTCATCCCAGCCGCGGATGACCTGGCCGGCGCCGAGCGCAAAGGTGAACGGTTCGCCACGGCTGACCGAGCTGTCGAAGGTCTTGCCGTGCTTGGTTTCGGTGCGGTTGTCGTAGATCCAGCCGGTGTAGTGCACGGTGACCTTGTTGCCGGCAACGGCTTCGGTGCCGGTGCCCGGGACGGTATCGATGCGCTCGAAGGTGGTCAGGGTGCCACCCGGCGGTGGGCCGGACGGTTCGGTCGAGCAGCCAACGGCGGCGAGGGATAGCAGCAGGGGAAGCAGCAGGCGGCGCATCGGGCGTCTCCGGAAGGGCGCAGGGCGAGGGCGGCAAGGGTAGCGCATCGGCGCCGGGTATCATGGGGGCATGGCAAAACTCCTGCTCAATCTGCGCAATGTCGGCGACGACGAATACGCCGATGTCTGCACGCTGCTCGACCAGCACGGCATCGCCTGGTATCGCACCGAACCCAGCCCCTGGGGCATTTCCAACGGCGGCCTGTGGCTGCACGAGGACACCGATCATCCGCGTGCAAAGGCGCTGATGGCGGAGTACCAGGCCGAACGCGGGCCGCGCATCCGTGCCGAGCGCGAGCAGGCCTTGCGCGAGGGGACGGCGGAGACCTTCGGCAGCCTGTTCCGGCGCCGGCCGGTGTATGTGGTGCTGGTGCTGCTGGCGATGGCCGGTGCGGCGGCGCTGGTGCTGCTGCCGTTCGTGCTGTTGCGGGGATAAGGGGTTTCGGCCGGGTTGCACCCGGCACCCGCCGATGCCAGGGCAACTACAACAGCAACAGCAACAGCAGGCAATCCGTGGTGGGCAGGGCGGTGCGGGCAGGCGGGACACGCCGTAAACCCGTCCATGGGGGCTCGATGGCGCCATCCATGGCGCCAACGGTCCCGCCTGCCCACACCGCCACGCCTCTGACAGATTCCGGGTGCCTGCCGGGGTCGGATCCCTCTGCTGCGCAGAGGGCTCTGACCCCTGAATCTGTCCGTGCGGGCGGGAGGCGCTAAAATGGCGGGATGATCGCCAATACCGCTGCCTACCATTTCGCCGTCATCGACGCCCCCCAGGCCCTGTGCGACCAGCTGCTGGCGCGCGCCGAGGCGGCGCAGCTGCGCGGCACGATCCTGGTGGCGGGCGAGGGGCTGAACCTGTTCCTGGCCGGTGCGCCGGAGGCGATCGAAAGTTTTTATGCGGCGCTGCATGCCGATGCGCGCTTTGCCGATATGCGGGTCAAGACCAGCCTGAGCGAGCATCAGCCGTTCGCGCGGCTGAAGGCCAAGGTGAAGGACGAGATCATCAGCTTCCGCCGTGATGACGGCCAGCCGCTGGAGTATCCGCGTGCACCGGCGGTCGATCCGGCTACGGTGCAGCGTTGGCTGCGGCAGGGGCATGACGACGCTGGCAAGCCGGTGGTGATGCTTGATACGCGCAACCAGCAGGAAGTGGAGTACGGCACCTTCAAGGATGCGCTGGTGCTGCCCATCCACAAGTTCACCGACCTGCCCGAGGCATTGGCGCCGCACCGCGAAGCGCTGAAGGACAGCACCGTGGTCAGTTTCTGCACCGGCGGCATCCGCTGCGAGAAGGCCGCGCTGTGGATGGTCAACGATGGCATGGAAAATGTGCTGCAGCTCGACGGCGGCATCCTCGGCTACTTCGAGGAGGTGGGCGGCGAAGGTTACGAAGGCCGCTGCTTCGTGTTCGACGAGCGCGTGGCGCTGGATGCCGAGCTGAAGCCGATGGTCGACCAGCCGCTGCCGGAGCCGCGCCCCAGCGCGTTCTAAGCCGGGACGTCGATTCCCCGGTAGAGCCGGCCGCTGGCCGGCTGCCAGGGCAGGTTGCCTGCCGGCCAGCGGCCGGCACTACCGGATCAGCGCGGTCAGCCCTGAACCCGTCCCACGGGAATCAGCATCCCGCCACCGTCACTGGCCGCCGCGCCCGACCGACCCCATGCATGGGGGATCCTGTGACGGAAAACTGCTGATGATCCCGTTGTCGATCCTTGACCTGGCCCCGGTCTGCGAGGGCAGTGACACCACCGCTGCCTTCGCCAACATGCTGGAACTGGCCCAGCACGCCGATGCGCTGGGCTACCGCCGCTACTGGCTGGCCGAACACCACAACATGCCTGGCATCGCCAGCGCGGCCACCGCCGTGCTGATCGGTCACGTGGCGGGTGGCACAAAGCGCATCCGCGTCGGTGCCGGCGGCATCATGCTGCCCAACCATGCGCCGCTGCAGGTGGCCGAGCAGTTCGGCACGCTCGCCTCGCTGTATCCGGACCGCATCGACCTCGGCCTGGGCCGTGCGCCGGGCACCGATCAGCCGACCGCGCGTGCACTGCGCCGCTATTTCGACAGCGCCGACCAGTTCCCGCAGGACGTGCGCGAGCTGCTGCATTACTTCGAACCGGTACAGCCCGGGCAGGCGGTGCAGGCGGTTCCGGGTGGTGGCCTGCGGGTGCCGACCTGGATCCTCGGTTCCAGCCTGTTCGGTGCGCGCATGGCCGCGTCGATGGGCCTGCCATACGCGTTCGCCTCGCACTTCGCACCGGACGTGATGGACGAAGCGCTGGCGGTGTACCGCCGCGAATTCCGCCCCTCGGCCACGCTGAAGCAGCCGCACGCGATGCTGGCCCTGAACGTCGTTGCCAGCGACAGCGAAGCTGAATCGCGGCGCCTGTTCACCAGCCAGCAGCAGAGTTTCGTGAACCTGCGTCGTGGCCGACCAGGCAAGATTCCGGCACCCATCGACGACATCGAGTCCTTCTGGGAGCCGCACGAAAAAGTGGGCGTGGAGCGGGCACTGGCCTGCACCGTGCTGGGGGATCCGCAGCAGGTGGCGGAAGGCATCGCCGCGTTTGTCGAGCGCCACACGCCGGACGAGCTGATGCTCACCGCCAACCTGTATGACCACCGTGCGCGCCTGCGCTCGTTCGAACTGGCGATGCAGGCCTGGCACGCCCGCCACGCGGGCTGAACAATTGCGTCACGGCCCATTGCGGCCGAACCGCGTCTGATGGGGGCTCATATCGAAGGAGCCCCCACATGGCCGACACCCGCGCCGAACACATTGCCCAACTGGCAGAACTGATCAAGGACGTGGAGGTGGCGATGTTCACCACCACCGGCGTCGACGGCCGCCTCTACAGCCGGCCGCTGGCCACCCAGCAGGTCACCTTCGACGGTGATCTGTGGTTCGTCATCACTGCCGACAGCCCGAAGGTGGCCGAGATTGCGCTCGACCCGCGCGTCAACGTGGCCTATGCCTCGCCATCGAAGAACACCTATGTGTCGGTGGCCGGGCGCGCGCGCGTGGTTGATGATCGCGCGAAGATCGAGGAACTGTGGTCGCCGGCGATGAAGCTGTTCTTCCCGGGCAGCAAGGACGACCCGAACCTGCGCCTGATCCAGGTGCGCGCCGACTCGGCCGAGTACTGGGATGGACCGGGCACGCTGCTGGGCACAGCGCTGAGTTTCGTGTTGTCGGCAGTGCAGGACGAACCGGCGGCGTTGGCCGACAACGGATTCATCGACCTTCGATGATGGCCGATGTCCAGTATTGGTAGTGCCGGCCGCTGGCCGGCAAACCTGGAAACGTGGCAGCCGGCCAGCGGCCGGCTCTACCGGATTCCGGCTCAGAACCAGCGCTGGAACAGTTCCACCGTGTAGCCCACCAGCTGCCCCGAACTGAAACCGAAGAACGCGATCGCCGCCAGCGCCGCGATCCAGTTGAACAGCATCAGTGCGCCATCGCGTTCCAGCAGCGCCAGCGAGAACAGCAGCAGCTGGAAGCCGAACAGGAAGTTGGTGAACGGAATCGGTAACGACAGCAGCAGGCCCAGCAACACCAGCAGCAGGCCGCTGAAGGCATGCGCCGGCAGCGGTGTCAGCAGCTGCGGCAGGCGCGGTTTCAGCATCTTGTCCAATCGCCGCAGCGGGCGGTCGATGCGGTCCAGGAAGCGGTGCATGGTGCCGCGCTTGGGCCCGCGGCGGGCGATGAAGCCGGGCAGCCACGGCCGGCGCAGGCAGAACAGCATCTGCAGGCCGATCAGGATCACCAGCGGGCCGCTGACCGCGCCGCCCATGCCCGGGATCGGGATGAACGAGGGCAGGATCGCCACGAACAGGAACACGCCGAACGCGCTCTGCTGCAGGTTGCACAGGATCTGGCCGAGCGGCATGTGCTCGGCCGGGTCGCCGGAGGCGAACATCTCCAGCAGGGTGCGGATGCCCTCGTTGCGGTAGGCGGGGCGCTTGACGCCCGGGCCCTGGCCGGCCTCAGGCGGTGAGCTCATCGGCCTGCTCGTCGGACAGCGTGCGCAGCAGCAGCTTGTCCACCCGCGCACCGTCCAGGTCGACCACTTCGAAGCGCCAGCCGGCCCAGTCGAAATACTCGCCGGCGTGCGGGATGCGGCCGAAGTAGTGGATGCACATGCCGGCCAGCGTGTAGTAGTCACCATCCTCGGCATCGGGCAGGTCGTTGCTGCCGATCAGTTCGCGCACGTCTTCGATCGGCAGCGAGCCGTCCACCAGCAGCGAACCGTCTTCGCGGGTCACCACCAGTGCGTCCTCGTCGGCGTTCTCCACGGCCTGCAGGCGGCCGACCACGGCACCCATCAGGTCGCTGATGGTCACCAGCCCCTGGATCTCGCCGTACTCGTCCACCACCAGCGCCATCGACTGCTGTTCCTCGCGGAAGATCTCCAGCAGCTTCATCGCGTGGGTCGATTCGGAGACGTACAGCGGTTCGCGCAGGGTCTGGAACAGCGCGTTGTCGCCACGCGCCATGCGTGTGGCCAGCGATTTCAGTTCCAGCACGCCGACCACGTCCATGTCGTTGTCGCGGTACACCGGGTACCGCGAGAACTCGTGCTCGGCCATGATTTCCAGGTTGCGCTCCAGCCCAGCCTGGGTATCCAGCCAGGCGATGCGGTTGCGCGGGGTCATCAGGCTGTCGGCGGTGCGGTCGCCCAGGCGCATGACGCGGTTCATCATGTCGCGCTCGTGGGCGTCGATCACACCGGCCTCGTGGCTCTCGGCCACCAGCATGCGGATCTCTTCTTCAGTCACCGAGGCGACTTCATCCTTGCCCAGGCCGAACAGGCGCAGCACCAGCTGGGTGGTCCTGGACAGCAGCCAGACGAAGGGCAGGGCCAGCTTGGCCAGCCAGCTCATCGGCATCGCCACCAGGCCGGCAATGGCCTCCGAGCGGGTCAGTGCCAGGCGCTTGGGCACCAGTTCGCCGAAGATCAGCGTGATGAAGGTGATCAGGCTGACCGCCAGCGTGGTACCGACGTTGCCGGCGTAGGCAAAGCCCGGCATCAGGCCCTGGATCCAGCCGGCGAAGGCTTCACCCAGTGCTTCACCACCGAGGTAGCCGGTCAGCACGCCGATCACGGTGATGCCGATCTGCACAGTGGACAGGAAGCTCTCCGGCTTCTCCGACAGCTCCAGCGCCTTGGCGGCACGCTTGGAGGTGGCGGCCATCTGCTTCAGGCGGCTCTTGCGCGAGGTCATGACCGACATCTCGGACATGGCGAAGAAGCCGTTCAGCAGAACAAGCGCGAAGACAATCAGGATCATTTCAAACACGGGCGTCGTCCCCGGTTGGTGGCAGGGAGGGCGGGTGCTTGCGATGGCGGCTGGCGCTCAGGAACAGGGTCCGGCGCGGCGCAGGGGGGTAAGGGTCGTCGTCCATAAGGTGCGCCCGAAGGCGCGCTGGCATCTTAGCAAAGGGGCGTGGCAGGGTGGCAACCGCCTGTTCAGGTTGGGGCTTCCAGAGCCCCGGAAGGGGGCAGGGATACCCGTGATGGTCATCTAGCCGTCATAATTCCGTCTGGTGCCGTCCTTCCCGCGACGGCTGACAGGTTTCTCAATGTTCTCTCTGCAGACCATTTTCGGTTCCGGCAAACAGTTCTACACCCTGCTCGATGAGGCTGCCGTCGCGGCTTCCGACGCCGCCAAGGCGCTGCATTCCATGCTGCGCGAGGCCGACCGCCAGCCCGCGCTGGACGCGTTCAAGCTGGCCCGCCTGCGCGAACGCGCGGCCTCGGACAAGATCAGCCAGGCGCTGGTGGACAGCTTCATGACCCCGATCGAGCGCGAAGACATCGAAGCGCTGGGCTCGGCGCTGTACAAGATTCCCAAGCAGATCGAGAAGTTCGCCGATCGCTATTCGCTGGCCACGACCCACCTGGAGCACATCGACTTCGCGCCGCGCGCGGCGATGCTGGAACAGGCTGCCGGCGTGGTGGTGGAGATGGTGGCCGACCTGCGCCACATGAACCTGGACCGGATGACCGCTCTCAACGAGAAGCTGCGTTCGCTGGAGAACGAGGCCGACCGCCTGATGCTCGAGCTGTACCGCGACATCTACTCGGGCCGCCTGGACAACCTGCAGATGTTCCTGCTGAAGGAATTCTTCGAGATCCTGGAAAAGGCCATCGACCGCTGCCGCGAGGCCGGCGTGGTGGCGTACCAGATCGTGTTGAAGAACAGCTGACGGACGCCGCCGCATGTTGACCCTTGTCCTGGTGGTGATCCTGGCCGCGCTCGTCTTCGAGTTCATCAACGGCTTCCACGACACCGCCAACTCCATTGCCACCGTGGTGGCGACCAAGGTGCTCTCGCCCGGCTGGGCGGTGATGCTGGCCGCCTTCATGAACCTCATCGGTGCACTGACCGGTACCGCGGTGGCGCTGACCATCGCTTCGGGCCTGCTCAATACCAACGTGGTCGACGTCACCCCGCAGGTGATCCTGTGCGCCCTGCTGGGCGGCATCATCTGGAACCTGATCACCTGGTGGAAGGGGCTGCCGTCCTCGTCCTCGCACGCCCTGATCGGTGGCCTCTGCGGCGCCGGCCTGGCCGCTGCCCACAACAACTGGGACGCGCTGATCTGGTCCGAGCGCCTGGGCAGCTGGGCGCAGAACAAGGGCCTGCTGTGGAAGGTGTTCGTGCCGATGATCACCTCGCCGATCGCCGGCTTCCTGCTCGGCATCGTGGTGATGGTGCTGCTGTGGGGCCTGATTGCCGGCCTGGCCAAGATCGGTGGTGCCATCGGTCGCCTGGCCCGCCCGCGCATCGTCAACGCCTTCTTCGGCAAAGCGCAGATCGCCTCGGCGGCCTACATGGGCTTCGCCCACGGCCACAACGACGCGCAGAAGACGATGGGCATCATCGCCATGACACTTATCGGTGCCGAAGCCACCGGTGCGCTGGATGACCTGCCGTCGTGGCTGGCCTTCATGCACCCGGACGCCAGCGCCGGTGACGGCATCGCGATGTGGATCGTGCTGACCTGTGCGGTGGTGATGGCGGCCGGTACCGCCTCGGGCGGCTGGAAGATCATCAAGACCCTGGGTCACAAGATGGTCAAGCTGCACCCGATCCACGGCTTCGCCGCGGAGACCAGCTCGGCCACCATCCTGACCCTGGCCGCCCACTTCGGCATGCCGGTCTCGACCACGCACAGCATCTCCACCGCGATCATGGGCGTCGGCTTCGCCAAAAACCCGCGCTCGCTGAAGTTCGGCGTCATCGAACGCATCGTCTGGGCCTGGATCCTGACCATCCCGGCTGCCGGCGGCTGCGCGTACCTGATCCTGAAGCTGTTCGAACTGTTCGGCTGGACCTGATCGCCACGCCAGGGTTGCAAACGGAAAAGCCCGCCGGTATCCGGCGGGCTTTTTCATGGGCAAAGAATTTTTCCGCACACATCGTGTCGACCAAGGTCGACACCTACCAGAGCAGAAGCAGGGATCCGATCCCGTGCCGACCAACGGTCGTCACCCACCAACAGCGCACGGAAACTGTCGAAGGCGGGGTGGGATGGGCAGGCGGGGGCGCAGAGCGCCATGGATGGCGCTCTACGAGGCACGCAGGAGCAGTTTTTGCCGTCCCCCGCCTGCCTATCCCACCCCGCCAACCCACGGAAACCCTGCTTTTGCCGTTGCCGTTGCCGTTGCCGTTGATCCGGCGGGTGCCGGGCCGCAGGCCCGGCCGAACCCCTCAATTACGCTGGAACAGCGCCTGCACATCCTTCCGGAACGCCGCCTGGCTGTCCGCCCGGCTGTAGAACATGTGCCCGCCCGGATAACTGCGCACCTGCACCCGGTCCGGATTGCTGCCCATCGCCGGCATCTGGTCCACCGTCAGGATCGACCCCATGAACGGGCACGACAGATCATTCCAGCCATGCACGATCAGCACCTGCAGATGCGGATCGATCGCCACCGCCTGCCGCAGCTGGGTCACCGCGCCCTGGCGCAGCTCGCCGTTGCGGTCCCACAGCCGGTTCACGTCGTAGTTCAGCGCCTGGTAGCGTGCATCCACCTTCCAGCCAACCACCCGCGTCACGAAGTCGACCATCGCGGTGGTGGTCGGCGCAATGATGCTGTCCAGCAGCGGATCGTTGGCGCGCTGTTCCGGATCATTCGGGAACGGATCGAACGCGGTCACGTTGGAGTCGTAGCGGCTGCCCAGCGTGCCCTTGTCGCGGAACACCTCACGCAGATAGGCCTGCGTCTCCAGTCGGCCACCGGCGCGGCGCACGAACTGCGCATCCAGCCCGGTCAGCTCGGTCACCCGGCGCAGCATCGCCTCGGTCGCCTGCGGATCGCTGCGGCCCTTCATCAGCGCAGTGGCGTAGTCGCCGCGGGTGTATTCCACCACGTCGCGCATCGCCGCATCGGTCAGTTTGCCCTGGCGCTCCAGGTGCGCTGCAGCGATCGACGGCAGCGTCTGCATCCACGCCATCGGCGAGACATCGGCGTTGTCTTCCAGGGTCGGGCTCAGGTACGGCGACACCAGCACCAGGCCGTTCATCGCCACGCCCAGGCGGGTCTGCAGGAAGTGGGTGATGCGCGGGCCGCGGTAGCCGCCGTAGCTCTCGCCGGTCAGGTACTTGCGTGCACCCATGCGCTGGTTGCGCAGCAGCCAGTCGTAGATCGAGCGCGACAGGTATTCGATGTCGGCGCTGGGGTTGTACAGCTGCTTCTTCGCTTCGTCATCGCCGATGCGTGCACGGCTGAAGCCAGTGCCGACCGGGTCGATGAACACCAGGTCGGTGAAGTCCAGCCAGGTGCCGGGGTTGTCGTGCAGGGTGGCCGGCGCCGATGCGCTGTCACCCTCCGAACCAAAGGTGACCACCTTGGGCCCGATCGCGCCCATGTTGAGGTAGACCGAAGATGCACCCGGGCCGCCATTGAGCGCGAAGGTCACCGGCCGGTCCTTGCCCGGCATCGTGTAGGCGGTGAACACCACGTCGGCGATCACCTTGCCCTTGGCATCGCGTACCGGCAGGGTGCCGACGGTGGCGGTGTAGTCCAGGGTGCGGCCGGCCAGGCGCATGCTCTGGCGGGCCGACGCATCGGCGGGCAGCGCGGGCGCTTCGGTCTTGTCGTCTTTCGGATCGGGCTTGGCCTCGGCGTCGGGCGCGGCCAGCACGCTGGCTGGGGCGATGAGCAGGCCGACGCAGAGCGCGGCAGTGTGCAGCAGGGACTTCATGGCACCGGATCGGCAGCGGAAGGGGGTTCCGATGCTAGGCCGGTGGAGGGCATGTCGTATGTGTCCAAAGGCATGGCCGCGCGTCGAGGCCGCCAGTGGCCAGATTGGGTCAAGCGGGCAGGGTGGTGCGCAGTTCGTCGTCGGCCAGCAGGCCGTATACCGCCGAATCGGACAGTTCGCCCTGGATGCGCCAGCGCTGCCGCAGCACGCCCTCCAGGTGGAAGCCCAGCCGTTCAAGCACGTGTGCCGAGGGCCGGTTGCGCGGGTCGACTTCGGCTTCCACGCGATGCAGGCGCAGGGTCTGGAACAGGTAGTCCAGCAGGTGCTGCAGCGCTTCGTGCATGTAGCCCTGGCCTTGCCTGTCGGGGGCCAGAAGGTAGCCGATCTCGGCACGAGCGGCATCGCGATCCAGGGCGAACACCACGCAGATGCCCAGCAACGGGCCGTCCAGCGTTTCGCGCACGGCCAGCTTGAGCTGGGTGCCGGTGGCCTGTGCCGCCAGGTCATCGTCGATCTGCGCGCGCGCTTCGGCCGGTCGTGTCCACGCCGGGTGGTTCCAGAACCGCATCACGTCCGGATCGGACTGGATCGCGAACAGGGCGGCCGCATCGTCGCGGCGGATCGGGCTCAGGACCAGGCGCGCGCTGTGCAGCGGCAGGCCCGGGAACAGCAGCGAGTGGCTGGCCAATACGATGGTCCACACAGATGGACGCGCATTATGGCGCCGCCGGGTTTGCCGATGGGGGCGTAATGCCAAGGGCACATGAACCGGCATTACCGGGCGATGGGGCCAGAGCCGTTTCCCTGCAGGAAACGGATCCGGCCCCGCGTCGGGTCAGACTTCCAGCGAAGCCAGATCGCCCTTGCTCTCCAGCCAGCCCTTGCGGTCGGAGGCGCGCTTCTTGGCCAGCAGCATGTCCATCAGCGAACGGGTCTGCTCGCCGTCGTCCACGGTCAGCTGCACCAGGCGGCGGGTGTCGGGGTGGATGGTCGATTCACGCAGCTGTGGCGGATTCATCTCGCCCAGGCCCTTGAAGCGGGTGACGTTGATCGCGCCCTTGATCTTCTCGCGTTCGATCTTGTCCAGCATCGAGCGCTTCTCTTCTTCGTCCAGGGCATAGAACACCTGCTTGCCCACATCGATGCGGAACAGCGGTGGCATCGCCACGAACACGTGGCCGGCATCGACCAGCGCCGGGAAGTGCTTGAGGAACAGCGCGGTGAGCAGGGTGGCGATGTGCAGGCCGTCCGAGTCCGCGTCGGCCAGGATGATGACCTTGCCGTAGCGCAGGCCAGCAATGTCGTCCTTGCCGGGGTCGCAGCCGATGGCCACGGCCAGGTTGTGCACTTCTTCCGACGCCAGCACGCTGTTGGAGGACACTTCCCAGGTGTTGAGGATCTTGCCGCGCAGCGGCAGGATCGCCTGGAAGTCCTTGTCACGCGCCTGCTTGGCGCTGCCGCCTGCCGAGTCACCCTCCACCAGGAACAGCTCGGTGCGCGACAGGTCCTGGCTGATGCAGTCGGCCAGCTTGCCGGGCAGGGCCGGGCCCTGGGTGACTTTCTTGCGGACGACCAGCTTTTCGGTCTTCAGGCGCGCGCTGGCGCGCTCGATGGCGATCTGCGCGATCTTCTCGCCCAGCTCCACGTTCTGGTTCAGCAGCAGGCTGAACGCATCGTGGGCGGCGCCTTCGATGAAGCCGGCGGCCTGGCGCGAGGACAGGCGTTCCTTGGTCTGGCCACTGAACTGCGGGTCGGTCATCTTCAGCGACAGCACGAACGACACGCGGTCCCACACGTCTTCCGGGGCCAGCTTGACGCCACGCGGCAGCAGGTTGCGGAAGTCGCAGAACTCGCGCAGCGCCTCGGTCAGGCCGGTGCGCAGGCCGTTGACGTGGGTGCCGTGCTGGGCAGTGGGGATCAGGTTGACGTAGCTTTCCTGCACCAGCTCGCCTTCCGGCAGCCAGGCCACGGCCCAGTCCACGATCTCGGTGTCTTTCTTCAGGTTGCCGACGAACAGCTCGGCCGGCAGCATCTCGCGATCGCCCAGCTCCAGCTTCAGGTAATCGCGCAGGCCGTCTTCGTAGTACCAGGTATCAACTTCACCGGTGGCTTCGTCGGTCAGCTTCACGGTCAGGCCGGGGCACAGCACGGCCTTGGCGCGCAACAGGTGCTTGAGCGCGCGCACCGCGAACTTGGGCGTGTCGAAGTACTTCGGGTCCGGCCAGAAGCGCACGCGGGTACCGGTGTTCTTCTTGCCGACGCTGCCGACCACTTCCAGCGGGGTGGCGCGGTCGCCGTTGCGGAAGGTGATGCGGTGCTCGGCACCTTCGCGCTTGATGTGCACCTCGACCAGGGTCGACAGCGCATTGACCACGCTGACACCGACGCCGTGCAGACCGCCGGAGAAGGTGTAGTTGTTGTTGCTGAACTTGCCGCCCGCATGCAGGCGGGTGAGGATCAGCTCGACACCCGGGATCTTCTCTTCCGGGTGGATGTCCACCGGCATGCCGCGGCCGTCATCGCTGACCTCCACGCTGCCGTCCTTGTACAGGGTGATCTCGATCGAGCGCGCATGGCCGGCGAGGGCCTCGTCCACCGAGTTGTCGATCACTTCCTGCGCCAGGTGGTTCGGGCGCGCGGTGTCGGTATACATGCCGGGACGGCGCTTGACCGGGTCAAGGCCGGACAGGACTTCAATATCGGCGGCGTTATAACGGGCGTTCATCTGTCTTCGAAAGCTTGGAGCGACGGGCAAGTGTGGGGTCTGGCACGGGATTTTGCACGCCTGCGGTTCAGTCTCGGCGACGCAGAGGGGGTAAAATGGCAGTCGCTGGAATCTGAACACCGGCGACCCCCGTTGGGTCGAAACGTCCAAGCCATACCGCGAGGAGGACCTCATGAAGAAGTTGCTGACCATTGCGATCCTGGCCGCTGCCGCCGTTGCAGTGCCGCTGGTGGTGGCGCAGAACGCCGGCCAGCCGGCCCCGCAGCAGGGTGACCAGGCCGACAAGGCGCAGGCCGAAGCCGATGCCAAGGCCAAGCGTCGGGCCCAGGCCAATGCCGAAATGAAGGCGCAGGGCCAGCCGGCCCCGCAGCAGGAAGAGGAAGAGGAAGCGCGCAAGAAGCGCTGATCCCGCCCCCTGCCAGGCGCCCTTGCGACAAGGGTTGCGCTCCGGAACGCCCCGCTTTGCGGGGCGTTTCTTTTTAGTGGCGTGCCATCTGCCTCTTGGGTTGGCGGCCATCAATCTGTAAACTATGGCTTTCCGGGAGTAAGTGCGTGTCCACCATTTGCGAATGGGCTGGAGCGGCCAAGCGTGGCTTCCAGCATGGCGGGTCGCAGGTGACGGTCGATTTGACCGGCACGGTCGCCCCGACCTCGCACGGTGGTCCCCGTCCGGCGCCTGCCGTCGCACGGATCCGCACCTCCCTCGCTGCCACAGCGAACCGGAAAACCCCCTCTGAGCACCATGCCTGCCCTCCGGGCGCGCGTGGTGCTGCCGTTTTCCATTTCCAGACAGGATGCTTGCAGCCATGACTCCCTTGATTTTCGTAACCGGCGGCGTGGTGTCCTCGCTCGGCAAAGGCATTGCCGCCGCGTCGCTGGCCGCCATTCTCGAAGCCCGTGGCCTGAAGGTCACGATGATGAAGCTCGACCCGTACATCAACGTCGACCCGGGCACCATGAGCCCGTTCCAGCACGGTGAGGTCTACGTCACCGACGACGGCGCCGAGACCGACCTCGACCTGGGCCACTACGAGCGCTTCGTGCGCACCCGCCTGAGCCGCAAGAACTCGGTCACCACCGGTCGTATCTACGAGAACGTGATCCGCAAGGAACGCCGCGGCGATTACCTGGGCGCGACCGTGCAGGTCATTCCGCACATCACCGATGAAATCCGCCGCTGCATCGACGAGGCCACCGAAGGCTACGACGTGGCGCTGGTGGAGATCGGCGGTACTGTCGGCGACATCGAGTCGCTGCCGTTCCTGGAGGCGATCCGCCAGGTGCGCACCGAGCGTGGCCCGGAGAAGGCACTGTTCATGCACCTCACCCTGGTGCCGTACATCGGCGCCGCCGGTGAGCTGAAGACCAAGCCGACCCAGCACTCGGTGAAGGAACTGCGCTCGATCGGCATCCAGCCGGACGTGCTGCTGTGCCGTTCGGAACAGGCCGTGCCGGATTCGGAGCGCCGCAAGATCGCCCAGTTCACCAACGTTTCCGAGCGCGCGGTGATCAGCGTGCCGGACGTGGACGTCCTGTACCGCATTCCGTCGGGCCTGCATGCGCAGGGCCTGGACGAGATCGTCGTCAACCAGCTGAAGCTGGCCGACAAGGTCGGTCCGGTCGATCTGTCGATGTGGGAAGACGCGGTCGATGCGACCCTGCATCCGCTGGACGAAGTGACCATCGCCGTGGTCGGCAAGTACGTCGATCACCAGGATGCCTACAAGTCTGTCGGCGAAGCGCTCAAGCACGGCGGCCTGCGCCAGCGCACCAAGGTCAACCTGAAGTGGCTGGAAGCACAGGACCTGGAAGGCACCGACATGGCCGCACTGGCCGATGTCGACGGCATCCTGGTGCCGGGCGGCTTCGGTGACCGTGGTTTCGAAGGCAAGGTGCTGACCTCGAAGTTCGCCCGCGAGCAGCACGTGCCGTACTTCGGCATCTGCTACGGCATGCAGGCGGCCGTCGTCGATTACGCCCGCAACGTGGTCGGCCTGGAAGGTGCCAACAGCACCGAGAACGACCGCCAGTCGCCGAACCCGGTGATCGGCCTGATCACCGAATGGCGTACGGCAACCGGCGACGTCGAAAAGCGTGATGACAAGAGCGACCTCGGTGGCACCATGCGCCTGGGCCTGCAGGAACAGCGCCTGAAGCCGGGCACGCTGGCCCGTGAGCTGTACGGCAAGGACGTGGTTGCCGAGCGCCACCGCCACCGCTACGAGTTCAACAACCGCTACCGCACCCAGCTGGAAGATGCGGGCCTGGTGATCGCCGGCAAGTCGATGGACGACACCCTGGTGGAAGTGGTGGAGCTGCCGCGCGATGCGCACCCGTGGTTCCTGGCCTGCCAGGCGCACCCGGAATTCCTGTCCACGCCGCGTGACGGCCACCCGCTGTTCATCGGTTTCATCCGTGCCGCACGCGAGCGCAAGGCCGGCGGCAAGCTGCTGCAGGAAGCCCGCGCCTGACTTGTGATGGGGGCCGCCGGCCCCCATCTTGCACGCTTCAACCCCCAGCGCACCGGCCCGGCCGGTGCCGCGGACAACAAGGAAACGCCATGAAACTGTGTGGATTCGAGGTCGGGCTGGACCAGCCCCTGTTCCTGATCGCCGGCCCCTGCGTGATCGAGTCGATGCAGCTGCAGCTCGATACCGCCGGCAAGTTGAAGGAAGTCACCGACAAGCTCGGCGTCAACTTCATCTTCAAGTCCAGCTTCGACAAGGCCAACCGCACTTCGGGCACCGCATTCCGCGGCCCGGGCATGGAAGAGGGCCTGAAGGTCCTGGCCGAGGTCAAGAAGCAGATCGGCGTGCCGGTGCTGACCGACGTCCACGAATACACCCCGATGGACGAAGTGGCCTCGGTGGTGGACGTGCTGCAGACCCCGGCGTTCCTGGTCCGCCAGACCGACTTCATCCGCAAGGTGTGCTCGGCCGGCAAGCCGGTCAACATCAAGAAGGGCCAGTTCCTGGCGCCGTGGGACATGAAGCCGGTCGTGGAGAAGGCCAAGGCCACCGGCAACGAGCAGATCATGGTCTGCGAACGCGGTGCCAGCTTCGGCTACAACAACCTGGTCAGTGACATGCGTTCGCTGGCGGTGATGCGCGATACCGGTTGCCCGGTGGTGTTTGACGCCACCCATTCGGTGCAGCTGCCGGGTGGGCAGGGCACCAGTTCCGGTGGCCAGCGTGAGCACGTGCCGGTGCTGGCCCGCGCCGCCGTGGCGGTGGGCATCTCCGGCCTGTTCGCCGAAACCCATCCGGACCCGTCCAAGGCGCTGTCCGATGGCCCCAATGCATGGCCGCTGGACCAGATGGAAGCGCTGCTCGAGACCCTGATGGAACTCGATGCGGTGACCAAGAAGCACGGCTTTTCGCGCTTCGCGTGAGTCGTGACCCGTGGCTGGCGCTGGAAACCCAGCGTCACCGCCGGCACTGGAAACGGTGGCCCTGGGGCCTGATCGCACTGGGCCTGGCCGTGCTGTTCACCGTGGGCATGTTTGGCCTGGTGCTGATCGGTGCCGCGTCGGTGCGCCCCCCGGGTGATGGCAGCAGCGCGCTCGATCTGCGCGCGTACTTCATTGCGCTGCTGGTCGCGGAGCTGCTCGGTGCGGTGGGCTGCGTCGCTGCCGCGGTGCTGGCCTGGCGGCTGAACCGCGGCAAGGTGACGGCTGGCCTGGCGATCATCCTGCTCTCGCTGTGGCTGGGTGCCCTGTTCTACGGATTGCTTTGATGAATACGACCACGTCGGCGCGTGGCTGGCCCTGGGGCCTGATCGCGCTGGGGCTGTCCGTGTTGACCTGGATCGCCCTGGTGGTGGGCGTGCTGGCCTTCACGTCCGGTTTCCGGCCGCCGGGGGATGGAAACAACGGCGTGCAGGCCACGCAGTGGTGGCTGCTGGGCGCGCTGGTCACGATGGTGCTGTCCTTCCTGGGCAGCCCGGTGGCGATGGTGCTGGCCTGGCGACGGCGGCGTGGCCCCATCCTGGCAGCGATTGCCGGTGCATTGCTGGTGATGCTGGTGTCGATGATCCTGATCGTGATCGGGTCCAGTTGGGGCTGAAGCCGCCCACGCCATTTGGCAAGTGGCGGGCAGCCGGGGATAATCACGCGGCATTCGTTTTGTCGCCCCCTCTCCATACAGGTAACCGGCCCGACCATGAGTACGATCCGCAGCATCCACGCCCGTGAAATCCTCGACAGCCGTGGCAACCCCACGCTGGAAGCCGAAGTCATCCTGGAGGACGGTTCGTTCGGTCGTGCCGCGGTTCCCTCCGGCGCCTCGACCGGCACCAAGGAAGCGGTCGAGCTGCGTGACGGCGACAAGACCCGTTACCTGGGCAAGGGCGTGCGCAAGGCTGTCGACAACGTCAACACCACCATCGCCAATGCGCTGAAGGGCTTCGAAGCCACCGACCAGGCTGGCCTCGACCGTCGCCTGATCGACCTTGACGGCACCGAGAACAAGGGCCGCCTGGGCGCCAACGCGCTGCTGGGTGTTTCGATGGCCGCCGCGCACGCCGCCGCTGCATCGAACAAGCAGGCGCTGTGGCAGTACCTTGCCGCCAAGACCGGCGTGACCCCGTCGCTGCCGGTGCCGATGATGAACATCATCAACGGCGGCGCGCACGCCGACAACAACGTCGACTTCCAGGAGTTCATGGTGCTGCCGGTCGGCTTCACCTCGTTCTCCGAAGCGCTGCGCGCGGGCACCGAAATCTTCCATTCGCTGAAGTCGGTGCTGAAGGGCCACGGCCTGAGCACGGCGGTCGGCGACGAAGGCGGCTTCGCACCGGACTTCCGCAGCAACGTCGAAGCACTCGACACCATCCTCGAAGCGATCGGCAAGGCTGGCTATACCGCCGGTGAAGACGTGCTGCTGGGCCTGGACGTCGCCTCCAGCGAATTCTTCGAAAACGGCAAGTACAACCTGGTCGGCGAGAACAAGCGCCTGACCTCCGAGCAGTTCGTCGACTTCCTCGCCGATTGGGCCGCGCAGTACCCGATCATCACGATTGAAGATGGCCTGGCCGAGAACGACTGGGCCGGCTGGAAGCTGCTGACCGACCGCATCGGCAAGAAGGTGCAGCTGGTTGGCGACGACCTGTTCGTGACCAACCCGAAGATCTTCCAGGAAGGCATCGACTCGGGCACCGCCAACGCGATCCTGATCAAGGTCAACCAGATCGGCACGCTCAGCGAAACCCTGGAAGCGATCGCGATGGCCGACCGCGCCGGCTATGCCGCCGTCGTCTCGCACCGTTCGGGCGAAACCGAAGACACCACCATTGCCGATATCTCGGTGGCCACCACCGCCACCCAGATCAAGACCGGCTCGCTGTGCCGCAGCGATCGCGTGGCCAAGTACAACCAGCTGCTGCGCATCGAGGAAGCCCTCGGCGCCGGCGCGCGTTACGCCGGTCGTGACGCGTTCGTTTCGCTGAAGCGCTGAGCCGATGCGCGACTGGCGCTGGATGCTGCTGGTGCTGGCCCTGCTGCTGGGCTGGCTGCAGTACCGCTTCTGGTTCGGTCCGGGCAACTCGGGTGAAGTGATGATGCTCGAAGCCCAGGTCGCCAACCAGGAGCGGGACAATGAGGGTCTGCAGCAGCGCAACGACGCGCTCGCTGCCGAAGTGAAGGACCTCAAGGAAGGCCAGTCCGCCATCGAGGAACGCGCGCGCAGCGAGCTGGGCATGATCAAGCCTGGCGAGAAGTTCTACCGCGTGGTCGAGGATGCGCCGGTCCACCCGGCGCAGCCTGCTGCCGGCGTCACTGCCCAGGCGGGCGAACACCCGGCAGACGTGCCATGAGCGCGGCGATCTGGGTCGTTGTTCCTGCGGCCGGCCGTGGCACCCGCTTCGGTGCACCGCTGCCCAAGCAGTACCTGCAGGCGGGCGGGCAGATCCTGCTCGCCCACACGCTGGACGCGCTGCTGGCGCACCCCGCCGTGGCCGGAGCGATGGTGGTGATCGGCCAGGACGATGCCGACTGGCCGGGCTGGAATGAGTGGTCGGGCAAGCCGGTGCTGACCTGCATCGGCGGCGCGACCCGTGCCGCCTCGGTGCTGGCCGGGTTGCAGGCGCTGCCGGACACCGTGCGTGCCGATGAATTCGTGCTGGTCCACGATGCTGCACGGCCGAACCTGTCGCTGGCCGATCTCGGTCGTCTGCTTGAAGTCGGTCGTGCCGACCCGGTCGGGGCGATCCTGGCTGCGCCGGTGCGCGACACCCTCAAGCGCGCTGGCGACGACGGCGGCATCGATGGCACCGAGCCACGCGAGCGCCTGTGGCGCGCACTGACGCCGCAGCTGTTCCGCCGCCACCAGCTCAGCCGCGCGCTGTCTGACGCTGCGGCCGCCGGTGTTGACGTCACCGACGAGGCCATGGCCATGGAGCGCCAGGGCCAGCGCCCGCTGCTGGTGGAAGGCAGCGAGGACAACTTCAAGGTCACCACCCCGGCCGATCTGGACCGGTTCGAATTCGTACTTTCCCGCCGCGCCGGCTGACCGTCCGCGCGGCCCTGTTGCAAGGGTTGCATCCATGAGCACCGCACCGTTCCCGCCCGTCCGCATCGGCCAGGGCTACGACGTCCATGCCTTCGGTGAAGGCGATCACATCATGCTCGGCGGCGTGAACGTGCCGCACAGCTGCGGCGTGCTCGCGCACAGCGATGGCGACGTGATCCTGCACGCCCTGTGCGATGCGATGCTCGGCGCGCTGGCGCTGGGCGATATCGGCCAGCATTTTCCGCCGAGCGACGACCGCTGGAAGGGCGCCGACAGCAGTGATTTCGTTCGCCATTGCGACAGCCTGCTGCGCGAGCGTGGCTGGCGCGTCGGCAACACCGACATCACCGTGATCTGCGAGCGGCCGAAGGTCGGCCCGCATGCGCTGGCGATGCGTGAGCGCATCGGTGGGTTGCTGCAGTTGCCGCTGGATGCAGTCAGCGTCAAGGCCACCACGTCTGAGAAGCTGGGCTTCACCGGTCGTGGCGAAGGCATCGCCGCACAGGCGGTGGTACTGCTGGTGGCGGCATGATTCCGCTGCCGTTGGCGTTTGGTGCACCGTTGCTGACGGCGCGCATCCGCACCACGCCGGACGATTTCCAGGTTGACGAACTGCCGGCCTTCGAGGCGACCGGTGAAGGCGAGCACCTGCTGCTGCATATCCGCAAGCGTGGAGCCAACACCGTGCATGTGGCCAAGCTGCTGGCCAAGTGGGCGGGCCTGCCGGAAATGGCGGTGAGCTATGCCGGGATGAAAGACCGCCACGCGGTCACCACCCAGCGTTTCAGCGTGCACCTGCCAAAGCGCATCGCGCCGGATCTGGCCGAGCTGGCCAGTGACGAAATCGAGGTGCTCGAAGCGACCTGGCACAACCGCAAGCTGCAGCGTGGCGCACTGGCCGGCAACCGCTTCAAGCTGGTGCTGCGCGAGGTGCAGGGTGATGCTACGGCGATCAGCGAGCGCCTGCAGCAGATTGCCGAGCGCGGCCTGCCGAACTGGTTCGGCGAACAGCGCTTTGGCCGTGACGGCGGCAATGTGCCGGCGGCACTGGCGATGTTCGGTGGCCGCCGCATGCGCAAGGACCTGCGTTCACTTCTGCTCTCTGCAGCCCGCTCGGCGCTGTTCAACCGCGTGCTGGCCGCGCGCGTGGAGCAGGGCAACTGGGATCAGCCGCTCGATGGCGAAGTGTGGATGCTCGATGGCAGCCGCAGCGTGTTCGGACCCGAGCCGTACACCGACGTGCTGGCCGAGCGACTGGCGCGTTTCGACATCCATCCCAGCGCGCCGCTGTGGGGCGAAGGCGAGCTGCGCAGCGCCGACGCGGCACGTGAGCTGGAGCTGGCCGCGCTGGACGACGAGGAGTCAAAGGCACTGCGGGCCGGCCTGGAAGATGCACGGCTGAAGCAGGAGCGCCGCGCATTGCGCCTGCGCCCGGCGCTGCTGCAGCACCAGTGGCTGGCCGACGACGTGCTGGAGCTGTCATTCGCGCTGCCGCCAGGCTGCTACGCCACCGCCGTACTGCACGAACTCGGCCCCGTCGAAGACGCCTCTCAGGCCTGACAGGAAAAGGGGACGGAGGGAATTAAGTCGTTTGTGCCACAAACGACTTAATTCCCTCCGTCCCCTTTTTCATCTACGGGCCAGCAGCACCAGCACCGCGCCGGTGCCGCCTTGTCCGGTCGGCGCCGAATGGAACGCCAGTACGTCATTGCGCAGCCGCAGCAGGCGATCGACCAGATTCTTCAGCACCGGTGCACCGCCATCGGACTGCAGGCCCTTGCCGTGGATGATGCGCACGCAGCCATAGTCGTGTGCATGCGCTTCCAGCAGGAACTGGCGCAGCAGCGCCTCCGCCTGCGACGCAGTGGCGCCGTGCAGGTCCAGCTCGTCCTGCACCGAGTACTGGCCACGCTTGAGGCGCTGGAACAAGCGTGGTGGCAGGTTGTCGCGGCGATAGCTGGCCACGTCGCCGGCTTCCAGCGGCGTGCTGTCGCGCAGCAGCCGGGCGAATTCGCCGGCGGCTTCGGCCTCGTCACGTTCGGCCATGCGCGCGCGCGGCTTCGGCCGCGGCGCGGCAGGCGCCGGCTCGGCATCCTTGCGCAGCGGCGTCACTTCGCCGATGGCCGCACGGAACAATGCGGCCGGATCTTCGTCTTCAGGGTGCGACATGCGCACAGGGTAAACCGCCGGCGCAGCTCTGCCTATGACGGTTCGATGTCGGTCATGACCGCCGACAGGGTAGGACCGGCGGCTCGCATGCGGCACAATAGACGATGCCCTTGCAGGGTCGACGGCTTCCGCAGGGGAGTACGGCGGTCCCGCCCACACTGCACGGTGACGGAATCGAATTCTTGGAAAATCAAGCGGTTAAATCGAAGATGCGAATCCTGGTCAGTAACGACGATGGCGTCGACGCCGCAGGCATCCGGATGCTTGCTTCGGTGCTGCGCGAGGCCGGACACGAAGTCACGGTGGTCGCGCCCGACCGTGATCGCTCCGGCGCCAGCAATTCGCTGACTCTGGACCTGCCGATCCGCCTCAAGCGCATCGACCATTACACCGTTTCGGTGGCCGGCACTCCGACCGACTGCGTGCACCTGGCGCTGACCGGGCTGCTCGAGTTCGAACCGGACATTGTCGTGTCCGGCATCAACAATGCCGCCAACCTCGGCGATGACGTGATCTACTCCGGCACCGTCTCGGCGGCGATGGAAGGTCGCTTCCTCGGCCTGCCGGCGGTGGCGGTCTCGCTGGTTACCCGCAACCACGATCCGAAACATTTCGAGACCGCCGCGCGCGCTGCGGTGGAGATCGTTGCCCGGCTCAAGGCCGATCCGTTGCCGGCTGACACCATCCTCAACGTCAACGTGCCTGATCTGCCGTGGAGCGAGGTCAAGGGCTTCGAGGTCACCCGCCTCGGCAACCGCCACCGCGCCGAAGGCTGCATCGCGCAGAAAGACCCGCGCGGCAACGAGGTGTACTGGATCGGCCCGGCCGGCCGTGAGCAGGATTCCGGCCCCGGTACCGACTTCCATGCGGTGCGCACCGGGCATATCTCGATCACCCCGATCCAGGTGGACCTGACCCGCTACCAGGCACTGGAGAAAGTGGCCAGCTGGGTCGGCGGCCTCAGTGCCGCGCTGGACCAGCCGGCATGAGTCCACGCCTGCGCCTGCAACCGGAAGCCGTCGGTATCGGCATGACCTCGCAGCGTGTGCGTGACCGCCTGGTCGACCGCCTGCGCGAAGCCGGCATCGTCGACGAGCCGACCTTGAATGCGATCCGGGTGGTGCCACGCCATCTGTTCATCGACGAGGCACTGGCCTCGCGCGCGTATGAAGACACTGCGCTGCCGATCGGCCACGGCCAGACCATCTCGCAGCCCTGGGTGGTCGCGCGGATGACCGAGGCGGTCCTCCAGGTCGCGCCGAAACGGGTGCTGGAAGTCGGCACCGGTTCCGGTTACCAGGCCGCCATCCTCGGTGCGCTGGGCCTGGAGGTCTACACCGTGGAGCGCATCGGTGATCTGCTGCGGCAGGCCCGCAAGCGCTTCCGTGCGCTGGGCATGAACATCCGCACCAAGCATGACGACGGTCGCGTCGGCTGGGCCGAGCACGGTCCGTTCGATGCCATCGTGGTCACTGCGGCGGCGCCGGCACTGGTCGACGCCCTGATCGAGCAACTGGCCGAGGGCGGCCGCCTGGTGGCGCCGGTCGGTGGCCCCGGGGCGCAGTCGCTGGTACAGCTGGACCGCAAGGCCGACGGCAGCATCGAACAACACGTGCTGGCGCCGGTCACGTTCGTGCCGCTGCTGTCTGGCATGCTCGACTAATCCACGGAGCAGGGTTGCATGAAGATTTTCGGGCCGCTGTACGAGCGGGCGATGAAGTGGGCGGCGCACGAACGCGCGCCGACCTACCTGACGGTGTTGAGCTTCTTCGAGGCGATCATCTTCCCGGTGATGCCGGAGGTGATGCTGGCGCCGATGTGCGTGGCCCAGCCCAAGCGCGGTTGGTGGTTCGCCACCCTGAGCCTGGCCGGCTCGATGGTCGGCGCACTGGTTGGCTACGCGCTGGGTCATTACGCCTTCGAGGCGATCAAGCCGCTGTTCGAGGCGCTGGGCATGCTGCCGGCCATCGAGCAGGGCATCACCACCGTGCAGGCGAAGATGGCCGAGTCGCCGTGGGCAGTGTTCACCTTCCTGGTGCTGGGCGGATTCATGCCCATCCCGATGAAGGTCTTCACGTGGGCATCGGGTATCGTCGGTGTACCGATGCCGCAGTACCTGTTGAGCATGCTGATCGGTCGTGGCAAGCGCGTGTTCGTGCTGGCTGCGGTCATCCGTATCGGTGGTGCGCGTGCTGAAGCGGCACTGCGTCGCTGGATTGAACCGCTGGGCTGGATCGCCACCGCGCTGGTGGTGGTGCTGATCGCCTGGCTTGTATGGAGGTCGAAGTTCGCATGAGTCCTGATCGTCTGAGCAAGGGAGTGCGCATCGGCGCGCTGGCGTTGCTGGTTTCCACCCTGGCCGCCTGCGGCACCGCCACCGTGGTTCGTCCTGGTGGTGGCAGCGCCGGTGGCGGTGTGACCACGCCGAAGACCTCGGTACCCAAGCCGGGGCAGACCGTGGTGGTGCGCAAGGGCGACACCATCTATGCGCTGGCCCGCATCCATGACATCACCCCGGCCGACCTGATTGCCTGGAACAGCCTGGACAACCCCTCGACGATCTATCCGGGGCAGGTGATCCGGCTGTATCCGGCCGGTGCCAGCGGCGGCCGCGCGCCCACCACGGTGGTCACCCCGCCGCGTTCCGGTGGCAGCAGTGGCGGCAGCACCACGCCGGCCCCGGCGCCGGTCGGTCCGGTGAAGAGCAACATCGCCTGGCGCTGGCCGGCTGATGGCGCCATCGTTGGCCGTTACGTGGCTGGTGATGCGACCAAGCAGGGCGTCGACATCGCCGGCACCAGCGGCCAGGCGGTCAAGGCCACCGCCAACGGCGTGGTGGTGTATTCCGGCGCCGGCCTGGTGGGCTACGGCGAGCTGATCATCATCAAGCACAGCGACCAGTGGCTGTCGGCCTATGGCCACAACCGCAAGCGCCTGGTGAATGAAGGGCAGAGCGTGAAGGCCGGTGAGCAGATCGCCGAAATGGGCCGTACCGGTGCGAACCGCGACATGGTCCACTTCGAGATTCGCTACAACGGCAAGCCGGTCGACCCGCAGCAGTACCTGCCGGCACGCTGATCGTCAGATGCGATAGCGCCGGGCCATGCCCGGCGTTCCTGACCTGTAGAGTCGAGCCATGCTCGACCCGGGTACCGCAGAGTGGTCATTTGCGATCTTGTGTGTCGCAGGCTCACCTTCACGGCGGACGGGATACCCGGCATTCTTGATCGGTCCCAGTCGATCCGGTGCCCCATGCTCCGTCTTGCTTCCACTCTCGCGTTGCTCATCGTCGCGCCGCTGGCCTCCGCAGCCAGCGATCCGCGCGACGTGGTCACCCGTCTTTACGCGGCCGTCCAGGCGCCGGCTTCGGACGAAGCGACCATTCCGCCGTTGCTGGGCGATGCGCTGCGCTCAGCCATCGATGCGCAGCGCGCTTACGAGCGGGCCTGTGCGGTGCTGGCCGCGCATGACGAGAAGCCGCACATGCTGGACCAGAGCCCGTATCTCATGGCGCCGGATCGGCCGGAAACGGTAAAGGTGGGGCTGCCCGCGACGAGCGGCGATGGCAGTTGGGTACCCGTCGAAATGGCGGTGGGCGACTATCGCTGGACCGACCGTGTCCTGCTGCAAAGGCAGGGCCAGGACTGGAAGGTCATGGACATCCGCTGGGGCCAGAGCGGCAACCTGATCGGGCGGCTGAAGCAGTTCTCGGCCTTCCGCTGCACCGCTTCTGGCGGCTAGCGCCGGGGCGCGCCCGACGCCTCGACTCAGCCTTCCAGAATGAAAGCGGCCGCGACCTTGCGGCCTTCGCCCGCCAGGATGTTGAAGGTGCGCGCGGCGGCCGGATTGTTCATCACTTCCAGGCCGATGCCGCGTGACAGGCAGGCAGCCATCACCACTGCCGGCGGGAATACCTGGCGGTCACCCGTGCCGAGCACGATCAGCGCCGGGTTCAGCGCCAGGATCGGCTCCAGGTCAGCCAGCTGCAGCGCGGTGGCGCTCACTACCGGCCATTGCGTGACCAGCTGGTCCGGGGTCAGGAAGAAACTGCTGCCCAGCACCTGGTCATTCACCTTGGCCGAGCGGCCATCGGCGGCGCGCAGGCTGTAGGCGTAATCGGGCGGTTCGTGGTTCAGCTGCATGGCAGTAAGGCGATCAGCCGCGCGGCAGCACGATCTGGCGCTGTTCCTTGCTCGGGCGGTACAGCACGGCGACGTGGCCGATGCGCTGTACCAACGCGCTCTCGGTGGCTTCGACGATCTCGCCGATCATCACGTCACGGGCGTCGCGGTCTTCGGCAGCGACCTTCACCTTGACCAGCTCGTGGCGCTCCAGCACTTCGTTCAGCTCAGCGATGAAGGCCGGGGTCACGCCCTTGCCGCCGGTCTGCAGCAGGGCCTTCAGGTCGTGGGCTTGGCCGCGCAGGAAACGGGTCTGGGAAGCGGTCAGGGCGATGGACATGCAGGAAAACACGGTTGAATGGGGCGATCAGGGTATCATGAGGACCCCATCAGCCCCTATTTTCAATGGCTACCCGCAGCAAAAGCAGCCAGCGCTGGCTCAAGGAACACTTCTCCGACCCCTTCGTGAAGAAGGCCCAGGCCGAAGGCATGCGCTCGCGCGCGGCCTACAAGCTCGAAGAGCTGCTGGAACGTGACCGGTTGCTGAAGCCGCACATGGTGGTGGTCGACCTCGGCGCGGCCCCCGGCGGCTGGTCTCAGCAGGTTCGGAGACAGATCGGCGACACCGGCCGCGTGCTGGCACTGGATATCCTGGACATGCCGCCGCTGGCCGGCGTGGAGTTCCTTCATGGTGACTTCAGGGAAGAAGCCGTTCTATCGCAGTTTGAAGCCATGCTCGGGGATCAGCCGGTAGACCTTGTGCTGTCGGACATGGCCCCCAATAAGAGTGGTGTAGGCGCGGTCGACCAGCCGCGGATGATGCACCTGGCGGAGCTGGCCCTGGATTTTGCCGACAACCACCTGAAGACCGGTGGGGCATTCCTGATCAAGCTGTTCCAGGGCGAGGGCTTTGACGACTACGTGCGCGACATGCGCCGCCGGTACGACAAGGTCTCCATCCGCAAGCCGGAAGCCTCGCGCAAGCGCTCTCCCGAGGTGTATGCCTTGGGTCAGGGAAAACGCGCCCACATGAAGTAAGCTCGCAACGTACGCAAGTTCGACCCCAACGCAACGCCAGCACTGAGAGGAACACCGGAGCCAATGAGGATGAACGACTTGACCAAGAACCTCCTGCTATGGGTGGTCGTCGCCGTCGTGCTGATGGTGGTCTTCCAGAGCTTCTCGCCCAAGACCTCCGGGGCTGGGGCGCAGGGTGCGTCGTACTCGCAGTTCCTGGACCAGGTGGACAGCGGCAACGTGCAGAAGGTCGCCTTCGGCGGCGACATGCGCGGCGGTACCAGCCAGCTGACCTACACCACCCGGGGTGGGCAGTCGTCCACCATCACCGCACCGTTCGATCGTGACCTGATCAACGTGCTGCGCACCAAGAACGTGGAGATCGTGCAGGAGGAGCCGTCCAGCGGCATCTCCCTGGGCGCGATCCTGATGAATTTCCTGCCGGTCATCCTGATCATCGGCTTCTGGTTGTTCATCATGCGCCAGATGCAGGGCGGTGGCGGCGGTGCCAAGGGCGCGATGTCCTTCGGCAAGTCGCGCGCCAAGCTGCAGGGCGAAGACCAGATCAAGGTCACCTTTGCCGACGTTGCCGGTTGTGACGAGGCGAAGGAAGAAGTGGGCGAGCTGGTCGACTTCCTGCGCGATCCCTCCAAGTTCACCAAGCTGGGCGGCAAGATTCCGCGCGGCGTGCTGATGGTGGGCCCGCCGGGTACCGGCAAGACGCTGCTGGCCAAGGCCATTGCCGGCGAAGCCAAGGTGCCGTTCTTCTCGATCTCCGGTTCGGACTTCGTGGAAATGTTCGTCGGCGTCGGCGCCAGCCGCGTGCGCGACATGTTCGAGCAGGCCAAGAAGCACGCCCCCTGCATCATCTTCATCGACGAAATCGACGCCGTCGGTCGTCACCGTGGCGCCGGCCTGGGCGGCGGTCATGACGAGCGCGAGCAGACCCTGAACCAGCTGCTGGTCGAGATGGACGGTTTTGAAGGTGGCGAAGGCGTGATCGTGATCGCTGCGACCAACCGTCCGGACGTGCTGGATCCGGCGCTGCTGCGTCCGGGCCGTTTCGACCGCCAGGTGGTGGTCGGCCTGCCGGACGTGAAGGGTCGCGAGCACATCCTGAAGGTGCACATGCGCAAGCTGCCGCTGGCCGACGACGTCGAGCCGATGGTGATCGCGCGTGGTACCCCGGGCTTCTCCGGCGCCGACCTGGCCAACCTCTGCAACGAGGCTGCCCTGTTCGCCGCGCGTGGCAACGAGAAGGAGGTCCGCATGGACCACTTCGACCGTGCCCGCGACAAGATCCTGATGGGTGCCGAGCGCCGCTCGATGGCCATGAGCGAGGAGGAGAAGACCCTCACCGCCTACCACGAAGCCGGCCACGCCATCGTCGGCCGCCTGGTGCCCGAGCATGACCCGGTCTACAAGGTCACCATCATTCCGCGCGGCCGCGCGCTGGGTGTGACCATGTACCTGCCGGAAGGCGACAAGTACTCGATGAACCGCGTGGCGATCAAGTCGCAGCTGTGCTCGCTGTACGGTGGCCGCGTGGCCGAAGAGCTGATCTTCGGTGCCGACAAGGTCACCACCGGCGCCTCCAACGACATCGAGCGCGCCACCAAGATGGCCCGCAACATGGTCACCAAGTGGGGCCTGTCCGACCAGCTCGGCCCGATCGCCTATGGCGAAGAGGACGACGAGGTGTTCCTGGGCCGTTCGGTCACCCAGCACAAGAGCGTGTCCAACGACACCGCGCGCCGCATCGACGAGGAAGTGCGCAACATCCTGGACGAGGCTTACGCACGCACCACCGAGCTGATGACGGCCAACCTGGACAAGCTGCACGCGATGTCCCAGCTGTTGCTGCAGTACGAGACCATCGACGCGCCGCAGATCGACGCCATCATGGAAGGCCGCGATCCGCCGCCGCCGGCCGGTTGGAACAAGTCGAACAAGGATGGTGGCAACGACAAGGGCGGCGACGCCCGTCCGCTGCCGCCGATCGCAGGCCCGGCCGAATCGCACTGACGGCCCGCTGCACGTGACACCAGACGAGGCCGGGGCAACCCGGCTTCGTCGTTTCCGGGCCACTGGCCCATCCCGAAGAACTGATCTGACGCTGGAGCCCGCATGTCCGCCCCGAAGCCCGAACCGATTTCCCACACCGCCGAAATGGTCATCGCCACCGTGGTCGGCGTGGGTGTGGGCCTGGGGGCCGACAATCTGCTGCTGGGCTGCGTGGTGGGTATCGGTGTCGGCATCGTGCTGAGCATCGCCAGGACCTTGTACGTGGACCGCAAGCGCCGCCGCCGTTGAGGGGTATCGGCAGGGCTGCGCCCTGCACCTGCTCCGAGCCAGAGCAACAGCAACAGCAACAGCGAGTTTCTGGGGATGGCGGGGCGGTGTGGGTTGGCAGGACACGCCGTAAACCCGTCCTTGGGGGCTCGATGGCGCCATCCATGGCGCCAACGGTCCTGCCAACCCACACCGCCCCACCCCTGACAATTTCCTGCTGCTGTTGGTAGGTGTCGACCTTGGTCGACACGATAGATCCACGTCATGCGTGGATGAATCTTCATCGAAATTGAATATCTCGATATCTGTGAGATCTGAGCCGAGCATGGCTCGGCTCTACAGAAATGCCGACAGATCGCAGAAATCTGTCGAAGGCGGGGTGGGTCCGGTTGCGGGGGCGTGAGCCGCATGGATGCGGCGACCGAGCTTACATGGACGTACTTGCAGCGTCTCCCGCAACCGGACCCACCCCGCCATTCCTCAGCAAGCCAGCTGTTGCTCCGGCTCGTGCTGTCGCTCTGGCCTCTGCGGGTGCAGGGCGCCGCCCTGCCGAACTAAACTACCCGCCGTTGTCCCTGCAGGATTGCCCATGTTCGATACCTCGCCCCAGCTCGATTGCGCCGGCCGCATCCTGCGCCTCGACCGTGCCCGGGTCATGGGCATCGTCAACGTCACCCCGGATTCGTTCTCCGATGGCGGCGCGCACGACACCACCGAGGCCGCGGTCGCACATGGCCTGAAGCTGGTCGAGGAGGGCGCGGACCTGCTCGATATCGGCGGTGAATCCACCCGTCCGGGCGCCGCCCCGGTATCGGTCGAGGACGAGCTGCGCCGGGTGATTCCGGTGATCGAGCAGCTGGCCGCCCGTACCCAGGTGCCGATCAGCATCGATACCTTCAAGCCGGAGGTGATGCGTGCGGCGGTGGCCGCTGGCGCCGGCATGATCAACGACATCTACGGCCTGCGCCAGGAGGGGGCGCTGGACGCCGCCGCTGTAGCCGGCGTGCCGGTGGTGCTGATGCACATGCGGGGTGAGCCGGGCCACATGCAGGCCGATCCACACTACGACGATGTGGTCGCCGAGGTGCATGGCTTCCTGGTGCAGCGCCTGTTCGCTGCCGAGATGGCCGGCATTGCGAAGAAGAACCTGCTGGTCGATCTCGGTTTCGGCTTCGGCAAGACCACCGCCCACAACATGACCCTGCTGGCGCGCTCCGAGCGCTTCCTGGAACTGGGCGTGCCGATGCTGGCCGGCTTGTCGCGCAAGCGCAGCCTGGGGGAACTGACCGGCCGCGACACGCCGTCCGAACGCGTGGCCGCGTCGGTGGCCGCGCACCTGATTGCGGTGCAGCGTGGTGCGCGCATCGTGCGCGTGCATGACGTAGCCGCCACTGTGGATGCGCTGAAGATCTGGCAGGCGGTCGAGGCGGTGCCGACGCCACGCGCCGACGCCACGCCGACGATCCGCTGGCCGGACGAAGACTGATGGGCATCGACCGGCGGCCGCTGGCGATCGCCGTCATGGGGCCGACCGCCAGTGGCAAGACCGCCACCGCGATCGCCCTGGCGAAGCAGCTGGATGGCGAGATCGTCAGCGTCGATTCGGCGCTGGTGTACCGGCACCTGGACATCGGTTCGGCCAAGCCGGATGCGGCCGAGCGCGCGCAGGCCCCCCACCATCTGCTGGACCTGCGCGATCCCTGGCAGACCTACTCGGCAGCCGAATTCGCCGCCGATGCCGGCCGGGTCGTGGCCGACATCGTGGCACGCGGCAAGATGCCGATCCTGGCCGGTGGCACTGGCCTGTACTTCCGCGCCCTGTTGCAGGGCCTGTCGCCGATGCCGGAGGCCGATCCGGCGACGCGCGAAGCACTCAGCGCCGAGGCGGCCGAGCGTGGCTGGGCGGCACTGCACGCAGAGCTGGCCCAAGTCGATCCGGCGGCGGCCGCACGCATCCATGCTACCGACCCGCAGCGCATCCAGCGGGCGCTGGAGGTCTATCGCCTGACCGGCACCCCCATCACTGAATGGCAGCGCCGGCCGGGCGTGGCGCCGTTGCCGGTGCGCACCCTCAAGCTGATCCTGGCGCCGCGTGACCGCGCGGTGCTGCACCAGCGCATCGAGGCACGCTTCGACGCCATGCTGGCGCAGGGCTTCCTCGACGAGGTGCGGGCGTTGCGCGCGATGCCGGAAATGGCTGCCGTGGAGGCGCCGCTGGACCTGCCGGCAGTGCGCGCGGTCGGCTATCGCCAGGCCTGGGAGTACCTGGACGGGGAGGGCGATGCTGCCCGCTTCCGTGACAAGGCCATCTTCGCCACCCGCCAGCTGGCCAAGCGCCAGCTGACCTGGCTGCGCGGCGAGCTTGATGCGCGCTGGTTCGACCCCCATATCGACCACGAGCGCCTTGCCGGCGCGGTGTCGACCTTCGTCGCACGCTGAACCCCCGCCAGCCGTGTAACATCATCGGTCGGCGGGCGGCTCGGGGGCCGTGGCAACCGTCGGCAACCCAATAAGAACAATAATCAGGAGTGTGCAATGTCCAAGGGGCAATCGCTGCAGGATCCTTTCTTGAACGCACTGCGGCGCGAACGCGTGCCGGTTTCGGTGTACCTGGTGAACGGCATCAAGCTGCAGGGCACGATCGAGTCGTTCGACCAGTTCGTGGTCCTGCTGCGCAACACGGTCAGTCAGATGGTCTACAAGCACGCCATTTCCACGGTCGTTCCGGCACGCAACGTGAAGGTCGGTCCGGGTGGCGGTTACGTGCAGTCGGGTGAAGGTGGTCAGGCAGGTGATGAAGCAGACGAGTAATACCGGAGCGGTGAATGTTTGACCGCTCGAAAAAGGGTGAACACGCCCTGTTGATCCAGCCCCATTTCGGCAAGCTGGAAGACGATGTGCTGGAAGAATTCGGTGATCTGGCCCGCTCGGCTGGGGCCAGCATCGCCGCGACGATCACCGCGCGCCTGGATCGTCCGAATCCGTCGACCCTGATCGGCAGCGGCAAGCTGGACGAGATCAAGGCCGCGGCCGATGCCAGCGGTGCCGACCTGATCCTGGTCAACCATGCGTTGAGCCCGGGCCAGGAGCGCAACCTGGAACGTTTCCTCGAGCGCCGGGTGATCGACCGTACCGGCCTGATCCTGGACATCTTCGCCCAGCGTGCGCACAGCCACGAGGGCAAGCTGCAGGTCGAGCTGGCGCAGCTGCGCCACCTGGCCACGCGGCTGGTGCGCGGCTGGACCCACCTGGAGCGCCAGCGCGGTGGTTCGATCGGCCTGCGCGGCCCGGGTGAAACCCAGCTGGAAACCGACCGCCGCCTGCTGCAGAAGCGGGTCGAACAGCTGCAGAAACGCCTGGAAAAGGTGGAAGTGCAGCGCACCCAGATGCGCCGTGCACGCGTGCGCAGCGAACTGCCGCGCGTGGCCCTGGTGGGCTACACCAACGCAGGCAAGTCGACCCTGTTCAACGCCATGACCGGCGCCGAGGCTTATGCCGCCGACCAGCTGTTCGCGACGCTGGACCCAACCGTGCGCCGCATTGCGGTGCCGGGGGGCAACGTGGTGCTGGCCGACACCGTCGGTTTCGTCCGCGACCTGCCACATGACCTGGTCGCCGCGTTCCGTTCGACCCTGTCCGAAGCGCGCGAGGCCGATTTCCTGCTGCACGTGGTCGACGCTGCCGATCCGCATCGCGAGGAGCGCATCGCGCAGGTCGACGAGGTGCTGACCGCGGTCGGTGCCGGCGACCTGCCGCAGCTGCTGGTGTTCAACAAGATCGACCGCATCGACGGTGCCGACGTCCGCCACGACGGCCAGGATGGCATCCCGGACGAATCGCGCCGCGAGCGGGTGTGGATTTCCGCACGCGACGGGCAGGGCCTGGAGCTGCTGCAGAGCGTGCTGGGCAAGCGCCTTGGCCTGCAGCACGTGACCGGTGAGCTGCGCCTGCCGCCGGATGCCGGCCGCCTGCGTGCGCGCCTGCACCAGCTGGAAGTGATCCGCAGCGAGCAGGCCGACGAAGACGGCTGGCTGCTGCAGGTCGACCTGCCGATTGCCGAAGCCGAAAAACTGGCTGCCAGTGCCGACGGCGCGCCGATCCGGGCGCTGCTGCCGGAGAAACTGCCGGAGTGGTGAGGTAGCGGCCCATGCCCGGTAGTGCCGGCCGCTGGCCGGCAGCGCAACCGTGCCGGAGGGGCGCGACATCCAGCTGTCATCTGCGGTACAACGTGCAGGTTCTTCACCCCACCGTCATGCCGATGTCCATTCCCACCGATGCTGAACTCAACGCCCAGTCCGCCGCGCTCGGGCAGCGCCTGCAGCAGGCTTCGCTGCAGCTGGTGACCGCTGAAAGCTGCAGTGGTGGCTGGATCGCCAAGTGCATGACCGACATCGCCGGTTCCTCGGCGTTCTTCGACTGCGGCATGGTGGTCTACAGCTACGAGGCCAAGCAGCGCCTGCTGGGCGTGCGTGCGCAGACGCTGGAGCAGTTCGGCGCGGTCAGCCGCGAAACCGTGCTGGAAATGGTGTCCGGTGCGCTGGTCAATTCCGGCGCCGGTATCGCCGTGGCGGTGACCGGCATCGCCGGTCCTGGTGGCGGCAGCCCGGACAAGCCTGTCGGCAGCGTCTGGATTGGCTGGAAGCGCCGCGGTGGCTACGCCCGTGCCGAGCTGTTCCAGTTCGACGGCGACCGCGAAGCCATCCGCCGGCAAACCGTGGCGGCGGCATTGCGCGGTATCGACGCCCAGCTGTGACATGCTGCTCCGGTAATCGTCCGGAGCACGCATGATGTGGGAAACGCTGGGCACGGTCCGTGACCTGGGCCGACTGCAGGAAATCGCCGTCGTCCTGATCCGCTATGGCTTCGGCGACGTGGTGCGGCGCATCGGCCTGGCCAGCACGCTGGAGCGGGCAGGGCGCCTGCTGCACTGGAACGAGGAGCGGCAGGAACTGTTGCGGATGACCGCGCCGGTGCGCGTGCGCAGCGCGATGCAGGATCTCGGCCCGACCTTCGTCAAGCTCGGCCAGGTACTGGCGACGCGCGTCGACCTGCTGCCGCCGGAATGGATCGCCGAGCTCTCTGAACTGCAGAACGCAGTGCCGGCGCTGCCGTACGCGGATATCCGCGAGCAGCTCGAGGCCGACCTTGGCGCATCGCCTTCAGAAGTGTTCGCCTTCCTTGATGAAACCCCGATGGCCGCCGCCTCGTTGGCGCAGGCCCACCGCGCGCGCCTGCATGACGGTCGCGAGGTGGTGCTGAAGGTGCGTCGCCCCGGCATCCGCGATGTGGTCGAGGCCGACCTGCGGCTGCTGGCCCGCTTGGCGGAGATCGTCGAGGCGCGCCTGCCGGACCTGCGCCGCTATCGCCCGGCCGAGGTGGTGCAGCAGTTCACCGTGTCGCTGCGTCGCGAGCTGGATTTCGCCGCCGAATGCCGCAATGCCGAGCGCATCGCGCGCAACTTCAAAGGCCGCGACGACATCCTGATTCCCGACGTGCACTGGCAGTGGACCTGCGAAAGCCTCAACGTGCAGGACTTCGTCGACGGCATTCCAGGGCGTGATCTGGCTGGCGTTGATGCGGCAGGACTGGACCGGCGCGAACTGGCGCGACGCGGTGCGGACATCGTGCTGAAGATGGTGCTGGAGGACGGCAGCTTCCACGCTGATCCGCACCCGGGCAACATCATCTACCTGCGTGACGGCCGCATCGGTGTGATCGATTTCGGCATGGTCGGTGCGCTGTCCGAAGTGCGTCGTTTCCAGGTTGCGCAGCTGCTGCACGGGCTGGTCGAGCAGGACCCGCAGGGTGTGGCCGACGTGCTGCTGGACTGGGCCGGCGGCGTGGAAGTGGACGAGAACCGGCTGCAGCACGACATCAGCCAGTTCGTCGACCAGTACCGTGGCGTGCCGCTGAAGGACCTGCGCATCGGTCTGATGCTGGGCGACATCACCCAGCTGCTGCGCAGCTACAGCCTGACCCTGCCGGCCGACCTGGCGCTGATGATCAAGGCGTTCCTGACCCTGGAAGGCATGGGGCGGCAGCTGGACCCTGATTTCGACATGGCCAGTGCCGCGCGCCCGTTCCTGGAACGGGTGGTGCTGCAGCGCTATGCGCCCAGGGCCCTGCTCAAGCGCGGCCGCCGCAGCTTGCTGGGCCTGGTCGACTTCGCCGGTGAACTGCCCCGCGACCTGCGCAAGCTGGTCCAGGCCGCCCGCCGTGGGCGTCTGCAGCTGAAGGTGGAAACCACGGCGCTGCAGGGCTTCGGCGAGCAGGTCAACCGTGCGGCGAACCGGCTGGTGATGGGCATCGTCACTGCCGCCCTGATCATCGGCTCGTCGATCGTGATGCACAGCGTTGGCGGCGTCTCCAGCCGTTGGCTGCTGGCATTGGGCGTGTGTGGCTTCATCGGCGCCGGCTTCTGCGGCGTCTGGATCCTGTTTTCGATCTGGAGAAGCGGCAAGCACACATAGTGTGCTTGCCGCAGCGGTTCCCAACGGGAACCGCGGAATCGCTGCGCGATTCCTGTAGAGCCGACCGCTGGTCGGCGCTTTTGCTCCGCCTTTGTCTCTGCCAGCCAGGCCAAGCCCAGCGACGATTACCGAGCACAGCTCGGCACCACAGCTGTCGCCGTGTCGCCCCCGGCACTTGCAGTTCCGCTCATTAGTAGTAATACTACTAACCATGGACCTGACCGACACCCAGCAGGCGATCCTGCAGTTGATCGCCGAGCGTATCGAGAGCGAAGGCGCGCCGCCGTCGCAGACTGAAATCGCACGTGCGTTCGGCTTCAAGGGCGTGCGCGCGGCCCAGTACCACCTGGAAGCCCTGGAGCAGGCCGGTGCGATCCGTCGCATCCCGGGCCAGGCCCGCGGCATCCGCCTGGTACAGGCGCCACCGGTCGAGAAGCTGGCCGAGCCGGGCCTGCCCGACAGCGTCCTGCGCCTGCCGGTGCTGGGCCGTGTCGCAGCCGGTCTGCCGATCGGTGCTGATATCGGCTCGGACGACTTCGTGGTGCTGGACCGGGTGTTCTTCTCGCCGGCACCGGATTACCTGTTGAAGGTGCAGGGCGATTCGATGATCGACGAGGGCATCTTCGACGGTGACCTGATCGGCGTGCACCGCACCCGCGATGCCCATTCCGGACAGATCGTCGTGGCCCGCATCGATGACGAGATCACCGTCAAGCTGCTGAAGATCGCCAAGGATCGTATCCGCCTGCTGCCGCGTAACCCCGACTACAAGCCGATCGAGGTGCTGCCTGACCAGGACTTCTCGATCGAGGGCCTCTATTGCGGCCTGTTGCGACCCAACCGTTGACCCGTTCCATAGCGCATTACCCCGCGGTCTTTTGTGGCGATTCTCTGGTTCCACTGAGGTTGGTACGGATGTCCGATAATTCTTTTCAGAGCGCCGGGCAGAATCTCAGCCTGTGCGATACGTCCGACTTAAAGTGAACCCATGGCAAAGAAGACCCCCAAAGACAGCACCTCCAACGACACGACCTCTGCAAGGACCAATCCGATGGACGAGAACAAGAAGCGCGCCCTCGCTGCAGCTCTGGGCCAGATCGAAAAGCAGTTCGGCAAGGGCTCGGTGATGCGCATGGGCGACCGCGTGGTCGAGCCCGTCGAAGCCATCCCGACCGGTTCGCTGATGCTCGACATCGCGCTGGGCATTGGCGGTCTGCCGAAGGGCCGTGTCGTTGAAATCTACGGGCCGGAATCCTCGGGCAAGACCACGCTGACCCTGCAGGCCATCGCCGAATGCCAGAAGATGGGCGGCACCGCGGCCTTCATCGACGCCGAGCACGCGCTGGACCCGATCTACGCCGCCAAGCTGGGCGTGAACGTGGACGACCTGCTGCTGTCGCAGCCGGATACCGGCGAGCAGGCGCTGGAAATTGCCGACATGCTCGTCCGTTCGGGTTCGGTGGACATCCTGGTGATCGACTCGGTCGCCGCGCTGACCCCGAAGGCCGAAATCGAAGGCGAGATGGGCGACCAGCTGCCGGGCCTGCAGGCCCGCCTGATGAGCCAGGCGCTGCGCAAGCTGACCGGCAACATCAAGCGCTCCAACACCCTGGTGATCTTCATCAACCAGCTGCGCATGAAGATCGGCGTGATGATGCCGGGCCAGAGCCCGGAAACCACCACGGGTGGCAACGCGCTGAAGTTCTACGCCTCGGTCCGCCTGGACATCCGCCGTATCGGCGCGATCAAGAAGGGTGACGAGATCATCGGTAACCAGACCAAGATCAAGGTCGTCAAGAACAAGCTGGCACCTCCGTTCAAGCAGGTCATCACCGAGATCCTGTATGGCGAAGGCATCAGCCGTGAAGGCGAGCTGATCGACATGGGTGTGGATGCCAAGCTGGTCGAGAAGGCTGGCGCCTGGTACAGCTACGGTGAAGAACGCATTGGCCAGGGCAAGGACAACGCCCGCGGCTACCTGCGCGACAACCCGACGGTCGCTGCCAAGCTTGAAGCCGAGCTGCGCGAGAAGTTCCAGCCGACCGAAGCCAGCCGTGAGGAAGGCGACGACGAAGGCGACGACGAATAAGGCTTGCTGTGGGGCAGGGCGGCGCCGTCAGTGACGTCGCCCTGTCCCGCAGGTTCGAATCGCCCAGGGATGGGCTGGGCGCCACGGATGGCGCCACCCTTGGAGCACCGATGTCCGACGCCGACGACATTCCCACCGGCCGCAAACGCCGGCCGCGCGAGCAGACGCCCGTGCAACGAGCGCTGGGCCTGCTGGTCCGTCGCGAGCACTCGCGCAAGGAGCTCACCCGCAAGCTGACCGCACGCGGCATCGAAGACGAAGCCGCGCAGGCGGCTGTGGCCAAGTTGACAGAGGCCGGCTGGCAGGACGACACCCGTTTCGCCGAGAACCTGGTGCGGATGCGCGCCAACACCGGTTATGGGCCGATCCATGTCCGCGCCGAGCTGGGCACTCACGGCCTGGACAGTGCCGCGATTGCCGCGGCGATGGACAGCTACGAAGGCGACTGGCAGGAAAATGCCCGTGATCTGGTCCGCCGACGCTTTGGCGAGGCCGGTCCGCAGGACCTGACGCAGCGGCGCAAGGCCGCCGATCTGCTGGCCCGACGGGGCTTCGACGGCGACAGCATCCGCCGTGCGACCCGCTACGACCCGGATGACTGAGACTGGCGGCGCCGGGCCTGATACCCTTTAGGTTTTCGGCGGTCCCTCGCGACCCTGGCCAACGCGGCCGGTGGTCCGGGCCCGCCGGCCCGCAGACTGCCAGCCCCCAATGAACGCATCCGCCAAATTCACGACTTCCCAGATCCGCAGCGACTTCCTTGAATTCTTCAAGGGCAAAGGCCACACCATCGTGCCGTCGGCGCCGCTGGTGCCGGGCAATGATCCGACCCTGCTGTTCACCAACTCCGGCATGGTGCAGTTCAAGGACGTGTTCCTTGGCGCGGAGAAGCGCAGCTACGTGCGCGCGGCCGATGTCCAGCGCTGCCTGCGCGCCGGCGGCAAGCACAACGACCTTGACCAGGTCGGCTACACCGCACGCCACCACACCTTCTTCGAAATGCTGGGCAACTGGTCGTTCGGCGACTACTTCAAGAAGGATGCGATCGCCTGGGCCTGGGAACTGCTGACCCAGGTCTGGAAGCTGCCGGCCGAGCGCCTGCTGGTCACCGTCTACCAGACCGATGACGAAGCGTACGCACTGTGGCGCGACATGGTCGGCGTGCCGGAAGAGCGCATCGTGCGCATTGGCGACAACAAGGGCGCACCGTTCGCTTCGGACAACTTCTGGCAGATGGCCGACACCGGTCCGTGCGGCCCGTGCACCGAGATCTTCTACGACCACGGCGACCATATCGCCGGCGGCCCCCCGGGCTCCCCGGATGAGGACGGCGACCGCTTCATCGAAATCTGGAACCTGGTGTTCATGCAGTTTGACCGCCAGCCCGACGGCACCCTGGTGCCGCTGCCGGCACCGTGCGTGGATACCGGCATGGGCCTGGAGCGCCTGGCGGCGATCCTGCAGCACGTGCACACCAACTACGAGATCGATCTGTTCCAGGCCCTGATCCGCAAGGCATCCGAGCTGACCGGCACCGCCGACCTGGAAAACAAGTCGCTGCGGGTGATCGCCGATCACATCCGTGCCTGCTCGTTCCTGATCGTCGACGGCGTGCTGCCGTCCAACGAAGGCCGCGGCTACGTGCTGCGCCGTATCATCCGCCGCGCCCTGCGCCACGGCTGGATGCTGGGCGTGCGCCAGCCGTTCTTCAGCAAGCTGGTGCCGACCCTGGTCGAGCAGATGGGCGAGGCCTACCCGGAACTGCCGGCGGCGGTGGACACCGTCACCCGTGCGCTGCAGGCCGAGGAAGAGCGTTTCGCCGAAACCCTCGATGCCGGCATGAAGATCTTCGAGGACGTGGCCGGCAAGGCCAGCAATGGTGTGATCCCGGGTGTTGACGCGTTCCGCCTGTACGACACCTATGGCTTCCCGCTCGACCTGACCCAGGACATCGCCCGCGAGCGCGACCTGACCGTCGACATTGCCGGCTTCGATGCCGCGATGGAACAGCAGCGCGAGACCGCACGTGCAGCCGGCAAGTTCGGCGGCGGCGTGACCCTGCCGGCCGAGCTTGTGGCCACCCTCAGCCCGACCGTGTTCCTGGGCTATGACCGCCTGCAGGCCGACGGCCTGAGCGTGCTGGCCCTGCTCAAGGACGGTCGTCCGGTGCAGTCGGCCGATGCGGGTGATTCGGTCATCGTCATCACCAATCAGACGCCGTTCTACGCCGAATCCGGCGGCCAGGTCGGCGACACCGGCGTACTGACCGGTAACGGCGTGCGCCTTGCGGTGGAGGACACCCAGAAGTTCGCTGGCCAGTTCCATGGCCACGTCGGCACCCTGTCCGAAGGCGGCCTGAAGGTCGGCGATGTGCTGTCCGGCCAGGTCGATGGCGAGCGCCGTGGCGCCACCATCCTCAACCACTCCGCCACCCACCTGCTGCACGCCGCCCTGCGCGAAGTGCTGGGCACCCACGTGCAGCAGAAGGGCTCGCTGGTGGCGCCGGACCGCCTGCGCTTCGACTTCTCGCACTTCCAGCCGATCAGCGCGGAAGAGCTGGCCGTGATCGAGCGCAAGGTCAATCAGCAGGTGCGTGCCAACAATGCAGCCGAAGTGCACACCATGGGCATGCAGGAAGCGCTGGACTTCGGCGCGATGGCCCTGTTCGGCGAGAAGTACGGTGAGCACGTGCGCGTGCTGAAGATGGGTGACTACTCCACCGAGCTGTGCGGCGGTACCCACGTCAACCGTACCGGCGACATCGGCCTGTTCAAGATCACCTCCGAGGGCGGCGTCTCCGCCGGCGTGCGCCGCATCGAGGCGGTCACCGGCCAGGGTGCCCTGGACTACGTGGATGCCGAAGAGGCCCGCCTGGCCGAGGCCGCCGACCTGCTTGGCGGCAGCGCTGCCGACGTGGTCGAGAAGATCCGCGCCCTTGGCCAGCGCCAGAAGCAGCTGGAACGCGAGCTGGAGTCCGTGAAGGCCAAGGTTGCCGCTGGCGCCACCGCCGACCTGTCCGGCCAGGCCGTCGAGGTTGCCGGTGTGAAGGTGCTGGCGGCGCGCCTGGAAGGCTTCGACGCCAAGGCCCTGCGTGACGCCATGGACCGCCTGAAGCAGCAGCTGGGCGATGCGGTGATCGTGCTGGCGGGCGCCCAGGACGGCAAGGCCGCCCTGGTCGCGGGTGTGAACGGCAGCGCAATGGGCAAGGTCAAGGCCGGGGAACTGTTGTCCCATATCGCCGGTCAGATCGGGGGCAAGGGCGGCGGACGCCCGGACCTCGCCCAGGGTGGTGGCGAGGACGGGCCCGCCCTTGCCACTGCGCTGGCTGCAGTCGTCGAATGGGTCAGCCCCCGCCTGTGATGAACCTGGCCGTCCCCCTTCTTGTAGGAGCGGGACGGCTGACGGTACCATTGCGAATCTTTTCCCTTTGTCGTGGTAGCGCTTCTTGACGGAGCGTCAAGCCGGTGGGGGATACCCTTCCACACGGTTCCATGGAGACTTACAAAAATGTTGATCCTGACTCGCCGCGTCGGCGAAACCCTGATGATCGGAGACTCGGTGAGCGTCACCGTGCTTGGCGTCAAGGGTAACCAGGTGCGTATCGGCATCACCGCGCCGAAGGACGTCGCTGTGCATCGCGAAGAGATCTATCAGCGCATCCAGCGCGGTGACGAAGCCGGTGGCACCGGTAGCGAAAATTCTGCCGAATAACGCTTTACCTTCGCACTCGATTAACGTTATGATTCACGCCCCGCTGAGGTGCAACGCACCAGACGCGGAGAAAACCCCGGAGTGATGCCCGAGTGGCCGAAGGGGCTCCCCTGCTAAGGGAGTATAGGGTCAAAAGCTCTATCGAGGGTTCGAATCCCTCTCACTCCGCCAGATACAAAAAAGCGCCTGCAGATCCTCGATCTGCAGGCGTTTTTCTTTGCTCCAATACTCATCTCTGAATCACCATCCACCGATCATCGATCAGTGGATGGCGGCGAATCCTTTGTCCGCTCAAAGCTTCACCGTCACACCCACCTGGAAGCCTCGCCCGGGCAACGGTGCGATGTACTTCAACGGCGAGTTGTGCGGGCGTGCTTCTTCATTGAGCAGGTTGCTGCCGTTGACGAACACCTCCATGCCGGCGATGTAGCTGTTGCGTACCGGCAGCTCACGGCTGACCTGCAGGTCGACCAGGTTGAACGCGTCCAGTGGCACTTCCTCGCTGACATTGCGGCCGAGGTACTTCTGCGTGTCGTAGTAGGTGCTGGACAGCTGCGCCTTCCAGCCCTCGTGCTGCCATTGCAGGTTGGCACCGTAGCGGTTGGTCGGCATGTTCGGCAGGTACTCGCCGTCGTTGTGGGCACGCAGCGAATCGGGGTGGTCGGCCTTGTTCTTCACCAGGTCGGCGAAGGCGGAGACGTTCAACGTGCCATAGCGGCCCAGGTCCAGTGCCTGCGACGCATCGATCTCGAAGCCCTTCACCGTGGTGTCGGTCTGCTTCCAGTACTTCAGTGGCAGGCGGTTGGCGGTCTGCAGGCCGGAGTAGCCGAGGTAGAGGTAGTTCTCGTACCGCATCCGGTATGCGGTGGCGGACAGCTCGAAACCACCGAGGTGGAACAGGCCGGTCAGTTCCAGGTTCTTCGCGCGCTCCGGTTCCAGGTTCTGGTTGCCTTCTTCCTGTGTCATCACCGAATAGTGCGCGTTGCTGGCATACAGCTCGTTGATCTCCGGGGCGCGCTGTGAGGATGAGTAACGGATCTTGGCTGAGAACAAGGGGCCGAGCTCGACGTACGAGCCGAGGCTGTAGCTGTTGAGCCGGTAGTCGCGGTTCTGCAGTTTGGTGTTGGCGGCATTGCGCGCGGTCTTGAAGCTGCTGGGCTGCAGTGCGTGGTCGACGCGCTCGTGGCGCACGCCGGCATCGAAGGTGGCCCAGCCGAAGTCCAGCGTCTCCTTCAGGAACACCGCATTGCTGCGCGTGTCCACGTCCGGCAGGTAGCGCTGCGAGCCGCTGCCGGTGACATCACGCGACTGATGGCTGAAACCGAGCAGGCCGCTGAGAGGGCCGATGCGTTGATGGCTGAGCAGCAGCTCGGCCTGGGTGCTCTCGAAATCGTAGTCGTTGGCCTTGGTGGCGCCCAGCCGCTCGCCTGAGGTGTTGTCCAGCTTGGAAACACGGAGTTCCGCGCGCTCGAACCACGGCAGTGGATCACGCAGCAGGGCTTCCAGCGCGTAGCGCTGTTGCTTGATCACCACGCCCACCGGCAGGCCATCGGCATAGTTGGAACCGAACGACAGGTTCTGCATCGAGAAGCCCGGTACGCCGTACTCGCTGTCCTTGGCATCGATGCTGACACCCACGTAGCCACGGTCGAAGAACAAGGTCGAGCCGAAGGCCACCTGACTGTTGCGCGCATAGCTGTTGCCCAGCCGGTGATGGTAGTCGGGTGTGACATCGTTGTTGATCTGCTTCTGCACGTACGACGGCGTGCCGGGCACGTAGGCCGGGTTGACCGGATTGATGTAGGTGCGGCGCTGCCAGACCGAGGTCGGAGCGTTGGTGTAGAACGAGAAATCGCCGTCGGCCCAGTCCGGGTTCTCGGTCATGAACTGGTCGATGTATGGCTGCGAGGCTTTGTTGTAGATCTGCTGGACGCGCGCCTCTTTCTGGCAGGCGTCGGCCAGTGCCGAGTTGACGCCCCCGCCTGCCGGGAACAGCCCGGTGTTGCAGACGCTGGCCTTGCTGTTGCCGGGGATGTCGTAGTGCGAGATGCGCTGCCGCGACACCTGCAGATTGGTGGAGATGTTGCGCTGGTTGTTGAAGTTCATGCGGAAGCCCTGCGCGTCGGCCGCGTTGAAGCCCTTGCGCAGGACCAGTTCCATCGACTGATCCTTGTCTTCCATGCTGCGCGAGATCAGGCCCGAGTCGATCTCCACGCTGCCGCCGATCGCATTGCCGCCATAGCGCACGGTGTCGGAGGACTTGTTGACGGTGACGCTGCGTACGAACAGCGGATCGAACGGGATGTTGATGTCACCGCTGATCGCGTTCATGCCCAGAATCGATTGGCCGTCCTGCAGGATCTGCACACGGTTGCCGCTGAGGCTGCGGATGACCGGAGCGCCCGCGTTTGGCCCGAAGGCGCTGCTCTGCACACCGGAGACGTGTTCGAGCAGGCCGCCGAGGGTGCGGTTCTGCGCCTGCGGATTGTCGACGGTGACCCGGCTGTCAATGCGCGAAGGCTGGGTGGCCTGGACCTGGAGGGTGGGGAGGGTGGGTTCGTCCGCGGCCTGGGCGGTGTGGACGGCGAACAGAATGGCTGCAGCAAGGAGATGGCGGCGCATGACACGATCCGTGAACTTGATGTGAAATGTTATAACGTAACTCTTTGTATCGACAAGGGCGGATTGGGCCTTGCCACGAAGGCTGGATATGAGAACGGTTCTCATATGAGAATGGCGGGTGATTCTTCACGGGCGCACCATGCACAGCCTCACCCTCGCCGACCTGGACCGCCTGGGCCGCAGCAGCGGCTTCCGCTATCGGCTGCCTGCACTTGCGTCCGCCGCGGATTCGGGCGCGCTGTGCGTGGTCGAGGGCAGGGTGGAACAGCGCTGCTTGCGCCCTGGCATCAGCCTGGCGCTGTCGGACGTGGTCGCGCATCAGCCGTTCGAGGCGACTTCGGAGGCACCCCCGCCGTTCGCTGCGATCGTGATGCTGGAAGGTCGCGCCGGAGCACGCCTGGAAGGGCAGGCTGTGATCGGCATGAACCGCGGCGCCGGCGCGATGGTGTTGGCCGATGCCACCCCGATGACTGCGATTCATCCGGCCGGTCAACGGATGCGCAGTCTGAATGTCTCGCTGGATGCACCGGCCGAGATGGATGATCCGGTGATCAGCGAACTGCTGTTGCAGGCGCATCGCCATGGTCGCCGGCGGCTGCACAGCTGGCAGGTACCCGCGCATCTTGAACATGCCGCCGAACAGTTGCTGTCGGGGACCTGGCAGGGCGCAATGCATGCGCTGCTGTGCGAGGGTGTGGGCCTGCAGATGCTGGCGATGGCGTTGGGTGCGCCTGCCCAGGAGGCATCGCCGGACCAGCGTGTTTCAGCACGTGATCGCCGCATGCTGCAACGGGTGATCGACTGCCTACAGGCATCACCTGCGGCTGACCACAGCCTGGAGGATCTGGCGCGCCTGGCCTGCATGAGCCCGAGCAGCCTGCGGCTGAAGTTCCAGCAGGTGCACCGGTGTTCGGTGTTCGCCTGGCTGCGCGAGCGGCGCCTGCAGCTGGCCTGCGAGCAGCTGCGGCAGGGCTGCAGCGTGCAGCAGGCCGCACATTTCGTCGGCTACCGGCACGCCACCAATTTCGCGACCGCATTCCGCGCGCGCTACGGCATAGCGCCCAGCGAGCTTCGCTGAGTCCGGACCACCGTCGGCAGTGCGCATACGCCTGCTGCGTCCGCGCATACGTACGCTCACGCTCAAATGACAATAATTCTCATCCAGCCTTTCCTTCCCGCTGGATCTCCCATGCCTGCCTGTTTCCGCCCGTGTGCCCTGGCTAGCGCCATCGGCACGACCCTGGCGCTGTTCAACGCTGCCCACGCCGCCGAACGCACTCCGTCCGTAACGCCTTCCCAGCTTCCAACCGTGCAGGTCACGGCCGACCTCGATGGCAGCACCGAAACGTCGCGTTCCTACACCACCGACTCGATGGGCACGGCGACCGGACTGTCGCTGACCTCGCGGCAGACCCCGCAATCCGTCAGCGTGGTCACCCGCCAGCAGATCGAGGACCGTGGCCTGCTCAGCACCGCCGATGCCCTGGCGACCGCGCCCGGCATCTCGGTCACGCGCAGCGATGCCAACCGCTACTCGTTCTCCGCACGCGGCTTCGACATCGACAACTACCAGTTCGATGGCGTGGTGATGCCGGTGTTGTCGCCATGGAACTTCGGCGAGAACAATCTGGACATGGTGGTGTACGACCGCATCGAGATCGTGCGCGGTGCCAATGGCCTGATGACCGGCGCCGGCAATCCCTCGGCGGCAGTGAACTACGTGCGCAAGCGCCCGCTGCGCGAGTTCGCTGCCAGTGGTGGCATCAGCCTCGGCAGCTGGGACGCACGGCGCGCGTGGGCGGATGTGTCCAGCCCGCTGAGCCGGGAAGGGCGTGTGCGTGGTCGCGTGGTCGCTGCGCAGGCAGAGGGCGACAGCTACACCGCTGGCCTGGACAGTACGGCGAAGACGCTCTACGGCGTGGTCAGCGTGGACTTGGGCGAGGACACCGGGTTGATCGCCGGCATCTCCTACCAGAGCAACGACAACCGCGGCTTCGGCAGCGGCTTCGCGCTGTTCAACGCCGATGGCACGCGTACCCGCTTCGACCGCTCGGTATCAGCCACCGCGCCGTGGGCACGGATGAGCACCGATACCCGCAACGGTTTCTTCGATTTCAACCATCGTTTCAGCAACGACTGGCAGGCGCGCGTCTCCTACAGCCGATCGCATACCGACATGGAAATGAAGCATCTCTATCGCGGTGGCTACCCCGATCCGGTTACCGGCGCCATGCCCAATGGCAACAGCTTCACCCGCTACGACGGTCCGGTGCGCCGCGAAGCGATCAGCGCCAGCCTGACCGGTCCGTTCCAGCTGTTCGGCCGCCAGCACACTGCGTCCATCGGCTGGTCGCGCTCACGCGATGAAATCGCGCTGGGGCAGTACCGCGCGCTGGCGCCGCTGCCGCCGTTGGCCAGCTATCTGGACTGGCACGGGCCGGGCACGCCGGAGCCGACGTGGGCCAGCAGCAAGACCCAGGCCGATGACCTGGACAACCATCAGAGCGGTGCCTACGCGGTGGCGCGGCTGTCGCTGGCCGATCCGCTGCACGTGATCGTCGGTGGCCGCATGAGCAACTGGGAGACCGACCAGGTCTACTTTGGCACCAAGCGGAAGTACCGCTACCGCAACGAGTTCGTACCGTATGCCGGCGTGGTCTGGGATTTCAACGGCTACAGCAGCGTGTACGCCAGCTACACCGGCATCTTCAAGCCGCAGAACAACCGCAACGAATCCGGGCAGATCCTCGATCCGGTCAGTGGCCGCAGCTATGAGCTGGGCCTCAAGGGCAGCTGGCTGCAGGAGCGCTTGAATGCGTCGGCGGCGCTGTTCCGCACCCAGCAGGACAACCTGGCCGAGGCCACTGGTGGTCTGGTCGAAGGCAGCACGCAGGCGGCCTACCGTGCGGTGAAGGGCGCAACCGTGGATGGCCTGGAACTGGAGCTGGCCGGCGAGCCGCTACCGGGCTGGAGCCTGGGTACCAGCTTCACCACCTTCATCGCGCAGGATGCACAGGGACGGGCGATCAACACCGCCAAGCCGCGCAGCCTGTTCAAGCTGTTCACCACCTGGCGGCTGCCGGGTACCTGGGATCGGCTGACGATCGGCGGTGGCGTGGACTGGCAGAACCGCATGTACCAGACCGCCACCGCGCCAGGGAATCGCCGTGTGCCGGTGGAGCAGCCCAGCTACGCGCTGGTGAACCTGATGGCGCGCTATCAGTTCAGTTCCCACGTCTCTGCGGCGGTCAACATCAACAATCTGTTCGACCGCCACTATTACTCGCAGATCGGCTTCTACAATCAGGGCTGGTACGGCGCGCCGCGAAACGTGATGTTCACTGTGAAGGTTGGCTATTAAGGCACGGCGTTGCCCTCCGTTCAGCGCCCTGCCTTGTGCGGGGCGCCGATGCTGTGCAGCATCCGGATGCTGCGCCCCACAGTGCTTCACGCAGCGTCCTCTTCACGGGAACGGAGCAACGTATGAAGCTGTTGTCCGCTGTGTTGTTGTCTGCGCTTTCACTCCCCGCCGTTCCGGCGCTGGCAATGGAGGCATCTCCTTCGCCGCTGTTGGGGCGCTGGTCGCTGGATATCGCCACGTCCGCGCTACCCGAAGCGCAGCGCCCGAAGCATGTGGTGCTTGAGTTCAAGGACGCCGGTGCGGGGCGTTGGAGTTCACACGTGGACATCGTCCTGCACGACGGCAAGACCATGAAGTCCGACGGCACGCTGGCGCTGGACGGCACGCCGGGGCCCTTGTCCGGCACCTATGGCGCAGACAAGGCCAACCTGAAACTGCCAGCGCCGAACACCCTGGTGATGCAGCTGGTGGACCACGGCACGCCGGCCTCCACCCGTATCTATACCGTCGCGGCCGACCGCTCGACGATGACCGAGACCAAGGCGTTCTACGGCCACGACGGTACGCCGATCCTGCAGACCAATCTGTTCAAGCGAATGCCCTAGCGTTGCCGCCGGCACCACGCCCGTAGAACGGGCGTGGTGAATGCAGCAGCCTTACACCGCAGCCGGGTCGCGCTTGCCGGTGTCGATGCCGTACCTGTCGATGGCGTCCTGCATCCGCGCGCGCTCGATGCGGCCTTCGTCGGCCAGCGACTTCAAGGCGGCCAGCACGATGAAGTGGCGATCCACCTCGAAGAACGTGCGCAGCGACTCACGCGTGTCGGAGCGCCCGAAGCCATCGGTGCCGAGCGCGGTGAAGCGGCGGTCGTTGATGAAGGGACGGATCTGGTCGCCGACGATCTTCATGTAGTCGGTGGCCACCACCACCGGGCCTTCATGGCCCTGCAGGCACTGCTGCAGGTAGGGCACGCGGGGCTCCTCGGCAGGATGCAGCAGGTTCCAGCGCTCGGCGGCCAGGCCATCGCGGCGCAGTTCGGTCAGGCTGGTCGCGCTCCACACATCGCTGGCGATGCCGAAGTCCTGCTGCAGCAGTTCTGCCGCGGCTTCCACTTCGCGCAGGATCGAACCGCTGCCCATCAGCTGCACGCGTGGCTGCGAGTCGCTGTCGGCGGCCGCCGGGTGCAGCAGGTACAGGCCCTTCAGGATGCCGGCCTCGGCGCCCTCGGGCAGCGCCGGCTGCGGATAGTTCTCGTTGAGTACGGTGATGTAGTAGTAGATGTCTTCCTGCTCGACGTACATGCGGCGCAGGCCGTCGTGGATGATCACCGCCAGCTCGTAGTTGTAGGTCGGGTCGTAGGACACGCAGCTCGGGATCACCGACGACAGCACGTGGCTGTGGCCGTCATCGTGCTGCAGGCCTTCGCCCATCAGCGTGGTACGGCCGGAGGTGGCGCCGAGCAGGAAGCCGCGGGTGCGCGCATCGGCGGCGGCCCAGGCCAGGTCGCCGACGCGTTGCAGGCCGAACATCGAGTAGAAGATGTAGAACGGAATCGTCGCCAGCCCGTGGTTGCTGTAGGCGGTACCGGCGGCGATCCACGAACAGATCGCACCGGATTCGTTGATGCCTTCCTGCAGGATCTGGCCGTCCTTGGCTTCCTTGTAGTAGCTCAGCTGGCCGGCATCCTGCGGGGTGTACAGCTGGCCCAGGTACGAATGGATGCCGATCTGGCGGAACAGGCCTTCCATGCCGAAGGTGCGCGATTCATCGGGCACGATCGGAATCACCAGCTTGCCCAGTTCCGGGTCCTTCAGCAGGCTGGTGAGGATGCGCACGAAGCCCATGGTGGTGGACTGGCCGCGATCGCCGCTGCCCTGCAGCTGGGTGTTGAAGATCGACAGCGGCGGCAGCGGCAGCGGATCGACCTTGGCCAGGCGCGCCGGCAGCTGCCCGCCCTGGATGCGGCGGCGTTCGGCGAAGTAGGTCGCCTCGGCGCTGCCCGGCTCCGGACGCAGGTACGGCATGTCCTCCAGCTGGTCGTCGCTGACCGGCAGGTTGAAGCGGTCACGGAAGGCGCGCACCGCGTCGGCGCTCATCTTCTTCAGCTGGTGGTTGATGTTCTGGCCTTCACCGGCTTCACCCATGCCGAAACCCTTGACCGTCTTGGCCAGGATCACGGTGGGCCGGCCGCTGGTGTTCACTGCCTGCTGATAGGCAGCGAACACCTTCTGCGGATCATGGCCACCACGCGCCAGCGCCCAGATGTCGTCGTCGCTCATGTGCGCGACCAGTTCCAGCAGTTCGGGGTAACGACCGAAGAAGTGCTCGCGCACGTAGGCACCGTTCTGCGACTTGAAGGTCTGGTAGTCGCCGTCCACGCATTCCATCATGCGCTGGCGCAGCAGGCCGCTGTGGTCGCGGGCCAGCAGGTCGTCCCAGCCGCTGCCCCAGATCAGCTTGATCACGTTCCAGCCAGCGGCGCGGAAGGTGCCTTCCAGTTCCTGGATGACCTTGGCGTTGCCACGCACCGGACCGTCCAGGCGCTGCAGGTTGCAGTTCACCACGAACACGATGTTGTCCAGCCGCTCGCGGCCGGCCAGCGAGATCGCCGCCAGCGATTCGGGCTGGTCCATCTCGCCGTCGCCGAGGAAGGCCCAGACTTTGCGGCCCTGGTGTTCTTTCAGGCCGCGGTATTCCAGGTAACGCATGTAGCGCGCCTGGTAGGCGGCGGTCAGCGGGCCCAGCCCCATCGACACGGTGGGGAACTGCCAGAACTCCGGCATCAATCGCGGGTGTGGATACGAGGACAGGCCTTCGCGCCCGGCTTCACGGCGGAAGTTGTCCATGCGCGCCGGATCGATGCGGCCTTCCACGTACGCGCGGCCATAGATGCCCGGCGCGGAGTGGCCCTGGATGTAGATCATGTCGCCGTCGAAGGTGTCGGTACGGCCACGGAAGAAATGATCGAAGCCCACGTCGTACAGTACTGCCGCCGACTGGTAGGTGGCGATGTGGCCACCGACGTTGGAATGCTTGCCGGCACGCAGCACCATCACCATCGCATTCCAGCGGATCATCGCGTTCAGGCGGCGCTCGATGGCCAGATCACCCGGGTAGGCCGGCTGGCGCTCGGGCGGGATGGTGTTGACGTAGGCGGTCCAGGCACGGGTATGCAGGTCGCCGTGCTGCTGTGCATCCAGCTCGCTGAGCTGGTCGATCAGGTAGTGCGCGCGCGGCCGGCCACCGGTCTGCATCACCGCTTCCAGTGATTCACGCCACTCGCGGGTTTCCAGCGGATCGGTGTCGAAGGGAATGAGCGCTTGGTTCATGACTGTCTCCAGAGGGCGCCGGTCGGACGTCTGCCTGGGCGACAACACCGGCAGGGCGCACAGCACTGGAGCGGGGTCGCAACGGCGGGGCCGTGACGCGAAGGGCGACCGTGGCGGCCGCCGAGAAGACAAGCGTAGGCCCGGCCACCCGGCTTCGATAGGCGGGCCCGGCTTGGGTCTCTGGCAAGCAAGGGTTGGCACGGCGCGCCGTATCATGGGCGGGCGTGCTGGGTGCGGCCGCTGATCAGGCCGGTGACAGGCCCGGGAAGAACATCGGGATGACCGCCACACCAATGCCCAGCAGGCACCAGGCCACGATCGGCAGCCAGCCCGAGAGCTGCTGGCAGCGTTCCGGCAAGCGGCGTCCTCCGATCCACAGCAGCAGGGTGAGCAGGCCCAGCGCGTAGGCGAGGGCGACGACCACCGGATGCACGTGGACGACACGGCTGGGCGGCCACATCTGCTGCTGGTAGGCGGTGGTGTGGGCGACCAGCAGCAGGAACAGCAGGCTGCTGAGGGTGTTGATGGCGGTGCGGGCGTTCATTGCGGGGCACTCCTTGTGCCGGCTGCTGGAAACTGCAGGGGCGGCATTCTAGCGGCTGCGTGCCGGCAGTTGAAACGCCACTGTCATCGATGGCCGTCACCCTGCGGGGCTTTCCAGCCTTGGGGTGGTTGGCCGGCCGTGAACAGCGTGAGGATCTGGGAGAAGAGCTATGCGCTGCGGCGGCGGCTGCTGCGCGGCTTCTTCCTGCGCCGGGGTTCTGCCAGCGAAGATGCCGAGGATCTGGCGCAGGAGGTTTACCTGCGGCTGCTGCGCAGCACCGGTGAGCATGCCGACGCGGTCGAGAACCCGGAAGCCTACCTGTTCACCGTGGCCGCCAATCTTGCACGGGAGCACGCGCGCGCGCGTTCGTCGCTGCCTCCGCTGGAGGACGTCGACCTCCTGGCCGAAGTGTTGAAGAGCGAAGAAGACATCGAAGGCGAATTCGAGCGCGCGCAGCGGTGGAGCGATATCCGCAGCACCATCGCACGGCTGCCGGCGACCACGCGGCGGGTGATGGAGCTGCATTATCGCGACGGGCTGGACTGCCCGGCAATCAGCCAGCAGCTGCAGGTCTCGGTGCACATGGTGCGCAAGCATATCGGCAAGGGGCTGGACGCCTGCAGGAAGGCGCTGGGCGCCAGGGAGCTCACATGAAACGGAATCCATCGGGTGCGGCCGACGACGTGATCGCCAGCGAGGCCATGGATTGGTTCCAGCGCAATCGCGAGGGCGTGCTGGGCGAAGCCGAGCGGGTTGCGTTGCTGGACTGGATGAAGCGCTCGCCGGAGCATGTGCGCGCCTATATGCACGCCCTCGCACTGCACCGGCAGGTTGGTGAGGCGCTGCAATCGGCATTGGCTGAAGAGGCCTCGGTGCCGCCACAGCAGGCCGCTGCCAAGGTCGTGCCGCTGTTCGGACACGCACAGGCCCCGCTGCGCAGTGCGCCGCACAGCCGTCGCACGCGTTGGTGGGTGGCGGCTGCCGCAGCCTGTATCGCCCTGCTCGGCGTGGGCCTGGTACCGCAGCTGATGCCTACCGAGCAGCTTTACAGCGCCGGACATGGAGAAATTCGCGACCTGGTGCTGCCCGACCAGACCCAGGTGCGGCTCAACGCGGACAGCCGCCTGCGGGTGCGCATGGGCGGGTTCAGCCGCAGGGTGGAGCTGCTGCAGGGCGAGGCCACGTTCGACATCGCCCTGGACCGACGGCCGTTCGAGGTGCAGGTGAACGGATTGCAGATCCGCGATATCGGCACGGTGTTCGACGTGTCGCGACGGCTGCAGGGCACCCGCATCGGTGTGGTTTCCGGCGAGGTGGAAGTGTGGAGCCACGGTGCGGATGCGCGGCGTCTTGCACAACTGGGTAAAGGTCAGGTGGTGCAGGTCGACGCGCGCAGCCATGCGGTCGAGTCGTTGGATGTGCCGTTGTCGATGCTGCTGGACTGGCAGCAACGCAAGGTCTCTTTCCTGGACGAGCGGCTGGATGAGGTGGCCGCCGCCTTCAACCGCCACAACCAGGTGCAGGTTCGGGTGCTGGATGAAGGTGCGGCGTCGGCGCGGTTGTCCGGCAGCCTGGACGCGCATCGCATCGGTGCGCTGCAGGCCTTCCTCGAACGCGATCCGCGTTTCGTGGTGCGGCGCGAAGGCGACACCGTGCGGGTTGGCAGTCGCTGAGGTCGACATGGCCGTGGGTTGTCAGAAAAAATTCATCAAATCCGCGTTCTCCACTTCGGTGGATGCGGGCTCTTACTTGGGAGAAGCCGCTGCCGAGTCACGCAGCGGCACCTGCTGCTTTCTCTCTTCCAAGGACCCGTGATGCGCAACACGCTTTACCTGTCGATCATCCTCGCGCTGTCTCCCTGCAGCGTGCCGCTGGCGGCTGCGGCCACTGCCGATGGCCTCGAGGCCCGCGTTTCGGCGCCGATCGCGGCGCAGCCGCTGGCGCGCGCGCTGGAGCAGTTGTCGCGCAGTTCCGGCGTGCAGTTCCTGTATTCGGGCAGCGGTGACGTGCACATGGCCGGTGCGGTGCCGCGCGGTGCCACCGTCAAGCAGGCGCTGGACGCGCTGCTGGCAGGGACTGGCCTGGGCTACACCGTGGTGGATGGCAACGTCATCGCCATTGATCCTACGCCGGCACACAACGAACCGAAGCCGGCCGCGCCGAAGCCGCGCGAGGCCGAAGCTGTGGTGGCGCCGACCCTGGGCACGGTGAAGGTGATTGCTGCGCATGAGGTGATCGACCAGAAGAAGACCTCGCCGGTGATCAAGGATTCGGTGGTCTACGACGAGATGGACAGCTACGGCGACGAGACCCTGGCCGAGAGCCTGATGGCCGCGCCGGGCCTGAGTGCCGTGGAGGATGCCGGTGAGCCCCGTTACGTGACGGTGCGGGGCGTGCAGGCCAACCTCAACTACACCACCATCGATGGCATCGCGATTGCCAGCGTGGGTGGCAGTGGCTCGGGTGAGCGCATGAACAACCTGCAGCTGATTCCCAGCGACATCGGCACCCGCACCGACATCTACAAGAGCTTCAGCGCAGAGCAGGCGCCGGATGCGATCGGCGGCGTGATCGACATCATCAGCCGCAGTGCCTTCGACCGGTCCGGCAAGTACGTGTTCGCCGATGTGGCTGGTATCTACTCCACGGCCGAGACCAATGTCGAGCGCAGTGCCGGTGGCAACCACGAGACCCTGGGGCATTTCGGCAAGAGCGCCAAGATGGTGTTCTCCAACCAGTTCGGCGCCGACCAGGAATTCGGCCTTGTTGCGGTAGCGCGCTATGAGCAGCGTTCGCGCAACAGCGTCAAGCGCTGGGTGGAGTCGAACTACTACTATAACGACGCCGGCAAGTACCTCACCGACGGCACCACCGGGCCGGACGAGGCCAAGGGCTGGAACGGGCTGCGTGCGCCCGGCAACTTCAGCACCGGCACCTACACCAACTTCATCACCAACTTCGGGGGCTCGGCCAAGCTGGAATGGAAGCCATCGGACGATCCTTTCTACGCATCGTTGCTGCTGTACTCGTACCGGTTCTACGAGAACTCGACGATGAACAAGACCGATCTGTACGGCAACGCCAAATTTCCGATCCGCAACCAGACCGAAGACAGTGGCACCACCCAGATCAACAGCATCTACATCAAGAACCGCCACGACCGCTGGGACCGCAGCAATCGTGGCGCCATCGCCAGCTTCAACTGGGATATCGGTGATCGCTCGCGGCTGACCCTGCGCGGTGGCCACACCGAAGAGACCTTCCACAACAACCAGGTCTACTGGGGTGTGCGCGCCTACCCAAGCAATCTGTTCGTCGACTACGAGAACGACAGCCACGGCTTCCCGAACGCAGTGGCGGTTTCCGATTCCAGCCTGCTGACCAGCTCGGCGTTCAAACTCAACCCGGCACAGGCCTATGTCTCGCCGCGCGACGCCAAGGAGAGCATCGACAACCTGCGTGCCGACTTCAGCTACAACGTCGACGCCGATGCGCGTGGCTTCGGCCTGGCCGCCGGCGCCGAATACCGCCATCTGAAGATCTGGCAGGACATCGACTTCGACTACTTCAAGAGCAGTGCCACGCTCAACGATTACCTGTATCCGGGTTCGACGCTGCTGGGCAGCGTGCCGGGCTTCCCGCTGATCGACAACCGCAAGTGGAACGAGGAACTGCTGCCGAAACTGGGCAACAACAATGCGGCGTATCCAAATGCCAACTTCACCAGCGACTACAAGTACGTGGAGGACATCACCAATGCCTACGTGTCCGCACACTACGCCTGGGACCGGCTGCTGCTGATCGGCGGCCTGCGCTACGACCACACCCGCTTCGATGCCTACAGCCCATTCAGCGATGATGGCGGCACTACGTATACCTCTGCCTTCCGCAATACGAGCGGTGGCTACAACAACCTGCTGCCTTCATTGAATGCGACGTTCAAGTTGAGCGAGGACCAGCGCCTGCGCTTCTCCGCCAGCCGAACGCTGGGCCGGCCGACACCCAGCAACATCGCCCAGGCCACCAGCACCAGCTGTGGTGATGACGAGGAGGGCAGGGGCTTCTGCACCATCAAGCAGGGCAACGCCAACCTGCAGCCGCGCCGTTCCACCAACATCGACCTGGCGTGGGACCTGTACTTCAATGGCAATAACGGCCTGGTCTCGATTGCGCTGTTCGACAAGGTGATCAAGGACGACATCTACACCCTGACCACCTTCGAGAACGTGGGTGACACGCGCTACCGGGTCACCCAGCCGATGAACACCGATGAGTCCAAGCTGCGCGGCGTCGAGTTCGCGGTGGCCAACCGCAACCTGCAGTGGGGCCGCCAGCGCTTCGACATGTACTTCAACGCCACGCGGCTGGAAGGCCAGACCAACTACCGCATCAGTGATGGCACCGAACGCCGCCTGGACCGCCTGCTGTACCAGCCGGACTGGTCGCTCAATGGGTCGGTGATCTGGCGCATGCCGTGGAAGAGCGCACAGCTGCGCCTGTCCGGTACCTACCGCAGCCGGATGCTGGTCGACTTTGGCGATACCCAGTGGCTGGATTCGTACTACGACCCGTACATGACCTTCAACATGGGCTTCAGCCACAAGGTCAGCAGGCACGTGACGCTGAAGTACGAGGCCAAGAACCTGTTCAACACGCAGCCGACCTACAGCACCGGCCCGAACGGGCGCTTCCGTACCGAGATCGACGACTACGGCCGCTTCTTCTATTTCCACATCATCTACAACTGAGGGCACAGCCGTGGATATGATCAATCGCAGGCGATTCCTGGCCCTGGCCGGCCTGTCTGCTGCCGGCGCGTGGATGGGCACGGCGCACGCGCTGGCCGCACAGACCGATGCCGCCGCGCTGAACCCGCGCAACCTGCTGGCGTCGCCGCGGTTCGCCAGCACGCCGTTCACCCTGGGCGTGGCCTCGGGTGATCCTTCGGCCGATGGCATGGTGCTGTGGACACGGCTGGCGACCGAGCCGCTGGTGTTCGGCGGTGGCATGCCGACCCGGCCGATGGTGGTCGAATGGCAGCTGGCCGCGGACGAGGGCATGCGCAGGGTGGTACGCCAGGGTTCGGCGATGGCGCATCCCGAACTCGGCCACGCCGTGCACGTGGAGCTGGGTGGGTTGGCGCCCGCACGGCCTTACTGGTACCGCTTCACCGTAGGCGGCCACGCCAGTGCGGTCGGTTGCACCCGCACGCTGCCCGCAGCCACGGCCGCAGTGGATCGCGTGCGTTTTGCGGTGGCCGGTTGCCAGCACTACGAAGAAGGCCACTACACCGCGTGGCGGCGCATTGCCGAGGAACCGCTGGATTTCGTCTTCCACTACGGTGATTACATCTACGAAGGCGAAAGCCAGCCGGGCCTGCGGAAAATGAACGGCCAGCCGTTCACCAACCTGCGCAATCATGTCGGGCCGCAGACCTACACGCTGGACGACTACCGTCGCCGCTACGCCCAGTACAAGAGCGATGCCGACCTGCAGGCCGCGCATGCGTCGGCGCCGTGGTTCGTCACCTTCGATGACCATGAAGTGGACAACAACTGGGCCGGCGCCGAAGACCAGGACGATACGCCCAGCGAAGTGTTCCTGCTGCGCCGTGCACAGGCGTTCCAGGCCTACTACGAGAACATGCCGCTGCGCCGTTCGGCGTTCCCGCGCGATGGCCACATGCAGATGTACCGGCGCGCACGCTATGGCACGCTGATGGACCTGCACCTGCTCGACACACGCCAGTACCGCAGCAAGCAGGTAAACATGGCGCTGAGCGAGGAAGTGGAATCACCGGCGCGCAGCATTGTGGGTGCGAAGCAGGAGCGCTGGCTGTTCGACGGCCTGGCCGATGCCGCGCCGCGCTGGCACACCATTGCCCACCAGGTGGCGTTGGGCAACTACATGCGCGAGAAGGACGGGATGGTGCAGTCGTCCGACGACCAATGGTCGGGCTATCTGGACAGCCGCCGGCGCCTGCTCGATCACATCCAGAAGGTCGGATTCGGCAACGTGGTGACGGCGTGTGGCGACGCACACCGGCATTACGCCAGCGACCTGGTGCAGGACCATCGTGATTCAGGCGTGGTCTCCAGTGAGTTCCTCGCCACTTCGATCACTTCCGGCGCCGACGGCCAGGGCGTGGATGCGTACGCCAGGAATCAGCTCGCGCACAGCCCTTATCTGAGGGCGACCACCGACAAGCGTGGCTATGTGCTGTGCGATGTCACCCGTGATGCGTGGATCGGCGACATGAAAACGCTGGATACCGTGATGCAGCCAGATGGCGCACTGCAGAGCTGGAAGCGCTATGCGGTCGAGCACGGTCGGCCGGGGCTGCAGGAGGCCTGATCAGGCACGCCCCCTTGTAGAGTCGAGCCATGCTCGACTGCTTTTCGATCGTTCTTCGATCATTGACCGGAAAAAGCAGTCGAGCATGGCTCGACTCTACAACAGCGCGACGGTTCAATCGTGCTCGAACCGCAATGGTTCGCTGCCCATCGCGGGGTCGCTGGTGCCAGGACGCCCATCCTCGGCACGGCCCGCCAGGCGCAGCACACTCTCACCTGCGCTGACCTGCAGGTCATACCAGCCGGCGGTAGGCGTTGCATCCCACGCCAACGAAGTCTCTGCATGCGCGGGCAGTGCCAGCGTCTGCTCGGGCATGTGCCCGGCATAGGCACCGGCATGCACGCGCACTTGCTGTGCACTTTCACCCAGATTGCGCAGGTGCAGCCGCAGCTGGCCGTCGGCGCGCTCGACCGACGCCTGCACAACGGGTCCTTTGGCAGCGCCCTGGAAGTGACGGTGGAAGCCGTTCGGGCCCAGCAGCCAAAGGTCGTAGCGACCGTGCACATCCAGCGGCCAGCGCTCCCGCAGTGGCGTGCCCGGTATCAGTGTATAGCGGCGTGGCACCGCACCCAGCCGCAGCCGATCGTAGACATGCAGGACCGCTGCCGCACCTTCGCAGGACAACACCAGTTCCACGCCCGATGTGTTGATCGCGGCAATCGATGCCTGCGGCCGATAGGGCAGGGCACGCGCCGGACGTACGCCACGTTCCTGTTGCGCCGGTTCCAGCCCCTCCGGCAACGCCGGCACGGTGCGTCCCGGCAGGGCGGCGGCACGTGCGGCCGCCGCGCTCACGTCGGGCAGGCCGCGTATGAACGGACGGGTATCGCGCTGGGCGAAGTCGAAGGCGTTGCTCAGGTCTCCGCAGACCGCACGGCGCCAGGGTGAGATCTCCGGTGCGGCCACGCCGAAGCGGCGTTCGATCAGCCGTATGACCGAGGTGTGGTCGTACACCTGCGAATCGACCCAGCCACCGCGGCTCCAGGGTGAAATCACGTACAGCGGCACGCGCGGCCCCAGCCCATACGGGCGGCCGCGCAGTTCTGCGGCGTCGTACTTCTCATCCCCCGGTGCCGGATGACGGTGATACTCGCCTTCGGTACTGACCGAAGACACACCCGCCCAGCCACCGTTTTCCGGTGAAGGCGGTGCCGGTGGCGGCATGTGGTCGAAGAAGCCGTCGTTCTCGTCGAACATCAGCAGCAGGGCGGTGCGGCTCCACACCTCCGGATCGGCGGTCAGTGCATCCAGCACGCGTGCGGTATAGGCCGCGCCCTGGGCCGGGCTGGAGGGGCCGGGATGCTCGCTGCCGGCCGCGTCGGCGATGATGAAGCTGACCTGCGGCAGGCGTCCATCGACCACGTCCTGGCGCAGCTGCGCCAGGCCACGCGTGCTGACCCCGCGTGCTCGCAGCTGCGGGTCATGCCCCGGCGCAGCGCGGTAGGCCTGGCGGAACGCCTCGAAGCCGGCCAGCGGGTTGTCGGTGAAGTTGTCGGCCATGTCCTGGTAGATCTGCCAGGAGACGCCCGCCTTCTGCAGGCGTTCGACATAGCTGGTCCAGCGATACGACGCCGGATGCCCGCCGTGCTCGGGGAAGTTGTCGTGCGAGTTGGCGATCACCGGGCCGCCAGCACGCGCGTGTGCATCATTGTGACCGGTCCACAGGAACACCCGGTTCGGGTTGGTGCCGGCCTGCATCGCGCAGTGGTAGGCGTCGCAGATGGTGAAGGCATCGGCCAGTGCGAACTGGAAGGGCAGGTCGCTGCGCTGGAAGTAGCCCATCGAGTGGTTCTGCTTGGCCTTCGGCCATTGCCCCATGCGGCCGTGGTCCCAGGCGCGCTGTGCGTCCGGCCAGGTGTGTGGTGTGCCCTCCACCCGCATGTAGCCGAAGTGCGCAGCGGTATCCAGCGGGAACGGTGCGATCGCGCGCGTGCCGCTGGCATCGGGTTGCAGCCACAGGCTGCGCGTGCGGCCGCCGGTCTGCAGTGCCGGCGCGGGAGCCACGAAGCGATCGCCGAAACCCCGTACGCCCGGCAGCGTGCCGAAGTAGTGGTCGAACGAGCGGTTCTCCTGCATGAACACCACGATGTGCTGCAGGTCTTCGAGGCTGCGCGTCTGCGCGGCGGGGGCGATCGCTGCGGCCCGGGCGATGCTGGGCAGCAGCGGGGAAAGGCCGGCGGCAACGCCGGCCTGCAACAACCGGCGTCGGCCGATATCAGTCACGGGCTCACTCACAGGTCCACACGGAAGGAGATGCCGACAGTGCGCGGGGCGCCGATGAAGGCGTTGTCGCGGCCGTCCACCCCTGCAAGATACCGCTTGTCGGTGAGGTTGCTCACCACCAGGTTGGCACCCATGCCCTTCAGGCGCGGCGACAGGCCCTGCAGGTCGAAGCCGATATTGGCGTTGAACACGGTGGCCGAAGGCAGCTTGTTGACGTTGGCGGCATCGAGGTAGCGCGTGCCGAGGTAGCGACCGGACAGGCCGAAGTTCCAGTTTTCGCCCTGCCAGTCGGCCGACAGCACCAGGGTCTGTTCGGGCTGGCCGATCACCTTGGCACCGTCGACGATGCCCAGCTGGGTATCACGTGCGGCATCGCCACTGCCCAGGTACTTGGAGCGGTTGTAGGTATAGGCGGCGTTGAGGCGCCAGCCGTTGTCCCAGCCATAGCCGAACGCCGCCTCCAGGCCGTTGCTTTCCACGCCGCCGAAGTTCTCGTAAACGCCGTCGGTCTCGCCGAGGTAGTCGATGCCGCTGACGAAGCCGGCCGGCAGGTAGACGATGCGGTTGTCGAACTTGATGTTGTACAGGGTGACCGAGGCGGTCAGCGGCCAGCGGCTGATGCGCATGCCCACTTCGATGTTGTCGGCGGTCTCCGGCTCGACGTTGCGGAAGCGCTGCGGGTCGGTCTCGCCGAGCACGCCGGAGGGAATGGCGGCGAAGTTCTGCGAGAAGCCAGCGAACAGCTCCATGCCTTCCACACCGGGCGCCCAGGTGAAGCCGGTGGACAGCAGCGGATCGGACCTGGAATCGGATTTGACGTGCTCGCTGGCACCGATCACGCGGCGGCGCGACTGGTCGACGAAGAACTGCTTTACGCCCAGGCGTGCGCTGAACGGGCCGAAGCGGGCGACGTCCTCAACGTAGTACATCTGCTCGTCAACCTTGTACTTGTCTTCGAACTGCACCCAGTACGGCTGATGGTCGAAGGCGATGTCCTGGCCTACGTTGAGCAGGCGATGCCAGTCGCGGCGCGCCGAGCGGTCCAGCTTTTCCACCCACAGGCCGCCGCGGATCGTGTTGTCGACGGCACCGAAGGTCTGCCGCCATTCGACGTCGGCGGTCACGCCCATGCGGTCGTTGTCGTAGTGGGTGTGGCGATACGACTGCGCGCCCAGCACGTTGCCGGCATAGCAGTTCGGATCGTATTCGGCAGTGAAGCCCAGCCGCGGCGTGCAGCTGGCCAGGCGCTGCGCGGCGCTGCCATCGGGATTGACGAAGAAAATCTGGCCGCGGTTACTGCCACCGTACACGGTCTTTCCACCGATGTACTCCGACTCCGGGCGACCGGCACCATCATCGCTGACCTGCGCCAGGTAGGGGGGCAGCCAGTCGCCACGACCTTCCATGCGGTGCCCGTAAGCCGCCACCGAGGCCTTGAAGCCGTTGCCGCCGTCGAAGGCCGCGCGCAGGTAGCCGAAGGTGTTCTCGCGCAGCGCACGCGAGCCGGAACGGTAGTTCTGGTCCAGGTACGGAATGCCGGTGAGGGTGCCGACCAGGTTGTCGCGGTCCGGATTGGTGGCGAAGCCCTTCGGCGAGACGCTGGTGTACTCCGGCTCGTCGGCATCGTTGTAGGACAGGTAGCCGGTCAGCGTCCAGCGATCCAGCTCGGTGATGAACTTGCCGGCGATGTGGTCATTGCTGGTCTTGCCGCTGCCATCGATCCAGTCGTGCACACGTGCGGAAGAAGCGCTGACCCAGGCGCGGGTATGGCCGCCGAGCAGGCCGGTGTCGTAGCGCACGTAATACTTGCGCGCCTCGTTGTCACCGGCACCGACCACGAAACGCAGGCGGCTGTCCTGCAGCGGATCGCTGGTGAGGAAGTTCAGGGTGCCGCCGAGGGCTTCGTTCGAGCGCGAGGAGATATCGGCGGTGCCCTGGCTGACTTCCACTGTTTCCAGGTCCAGGGTATCGATGTAGCGGTTGGCCAGCGAACCGCCACCGTAGCCCGAGCCGCCATTGGGCAGGCCGTCGATGGTGGTGCCGATCTGCTGGGTGTCACGGTTGGTCACGAAGCCGCGCATGCTGATCTGCGTGCCCCACACCGACGAACCGGTGGCATCGGCCTCGCTGACCACCACGCCGGGCACTTCGTTGAGCGCGTCGTTGACGCTGCTCATCACCGTCTGCCGGTTCAGTGTTTCCGCGCGCACCGAAGTCTTCGCGTAGCTGGTGGCCTGACCAATCACCTGTACCTGGTCGAGGGTACGCGCATCGCTGCTGCGCGCTTCGCCCGTATCGCCCTGCGGTGCTTCTGCGAGGGCGTCCAGGGCGGGGGCGATCAGCAGGGCCAGCAGCGAGACACGGGGAAAACGCGCAATCGTTCGCATCGAAACCGGACCTTCAGAGGGAGGAAACCCCGGAGTGTCGGCAGCGCCAATGACATCGGGATGACGTGGCAGCGCAGGAACGATGGCACTGTGGGGGCGGTCACGGCCTTCGGGTATGCTCGGCGCTTCAATGGACCTGAGGTGGTGGCGATGCAGAAGCGATCGAAGATCTGGCTGGGAGGTGCAGCCCTGGTGCTGCTGGCAGGGTGCAACCGGACGCCCTCGGATGGAGAGGTGGCGCCGCCTGCGCCAGCCACGGCGGACGAGGCCGCAGCACCGGCCGCCGCCCCAGCGGGTTCAACGGCCGCCGCCGACGGCACCGCACTCACCGACCGCGATGGCAAGCCGGTGCCGCTGGTGCCTTTCGACACCGGCAGCGTGCCGCTGAGCGACACCACGCTGGGTGAGCTGCCGTTCTTCAGCCTGCCGCAGGGCTACGCGCCGCAGAACGCCCCGCACCCGCGCGCCTGGGCGCGCTTCCCGTTCCGGATGGGCGAGGGTGTGCATTGGGTGGAAGGTCCGAGCTGGTCGGCACGCATCGTGACCGACAGTGAGGCGGCCCCCGACAAGGCGTTCTCTGCGCTGGAAGTGCAGCGCAACTTCGACGGTGTGATCACCGCCGCTGGCGGCCGCAAGGTCTTTGAGGGCACGCTGCTGCGCGACATCTACTACGGCCCGCAACTGGAAGGCGAGATCGGTGGTGGCTTCATCGATGCGGTGAACGGTGAACAGGACGCACCCACCACCGTCTACGTGCTGCGCCAGGCCAACCGCACCGTGTGGGTGCAGCTGGCAGTGGACAGCAACGGCGCCGGTCTGGTGGTCGTGGATGACGTGCCGTTCAAGGCCACGGCGCAGTGGTCGGACCGTTTCCCGCACCTGTCCCTGCCGGCCGGCTATCGTGAGCGCAACACGCCCGAGCAGCGTGATTTCGATGCCTTCCCGTTCTGGACCGGAGATCACTTCGAACCGGTCGAGGGCCGCACCTTCGCTGCCGATTTCGACAAGGGCGAGCGCGAATACTCGATGCATGAAGTCCGTCGCAACCTTGAGGCGATGATGGCCCAGGTCAACGGCACCAAGGTGTTCGAGGGGCGCATCCCGCACGAGGCGGCCGAGGGCGTGTCGAAGCAGGTGCAGTCGTCCTACGGCAACGCGGCCAGCTACAGCTGGGACAACTACGACACCGTGGTCTATCGCGTCGATCTGGCTGACGGCCGCCAGGTGTGGGTACATGCTCGCCTCGAATACCTCAGCGCTGGCTGGGTCGTGGTCGAGCGCAAGGGTTTCACCCAGACCGCGGCGCTGCTGCCGGCCGATGCGTTGAAGAAGAAGCTGGACAGCGACGGCCGCGTGGCGATCCAGGTCAACTTCGCCACCGACAAGGCGCAGATCCTGCCGACGTCCGAACCGCAACTGGCGCAGGTGCTGGACCTGCTGCGTGCCGACCCGTCGCTGAAACTGTCGATCGAAGGCCACACCGACAACAGCGGCGCGGCCGCGCACAACCGCAGCTTGTCCGAGGATCGTGCGCGGTCGGTGGTGGCGGCGTTGACCGCCAAGGGGGTCAACGCCGACCGCCTGCAGGCGGCCGGCTTCGGCGCCGACAGGCCGGTGGCCGACAATGGCAGCGAGGAAGGCAAGGCGCGCAATCGCCGGGTCGAGCTGGTCAAGCGCTGAACCACGCCCTCCTCAGTACCGCGCGTCCTTGGGTTTCGGGTCGCGCGGCCAGTCCTTGGCCTTGTTGGCGAAGTCCGGCCGCGGTTGGTTGATGAAGTAGCTGGCGATGTCCACCGCATCCTGGTCGGGCATCACCTGCTGCCCCAGTGGCGGCTCGCGGGTCACCGCCGGCGGCATGTTGTGCTTGACGAAACCGGCCGCCTTGTACAGGCGCGCCATGCCGGCGCCGATGTTGAAGCTGTGGTCGCCCCACAGCGGCGGGAAGGCGATATCACCGCTGGCGTCGCGCCGGCCTTCGCCGTTGTCGCCATGGCAGGCGGCACACTGCACGGCGTACAGCGCCTGGCCACGGATCGGGTCCGGGGTCAGCGTGCTGTCGATGGGGCCCTCGCTGGGGGCGGCCACCTTTGCACCGTCTGGCACTGGACTGCTCAGCCACGCCATGTAATCGAGCATGGCGCGCATCTGCGGTGAGTCCTTCGGTAGCGGCTTGCCGTTCATCGAGCGCTGCAGGCAGCCATTGATGCGCTCGGTCAGCCCGATCACCTTGCCCGGGCGCGGCATGTAACGCGGATAGGCGCCGCCGCCGGTGTTGAAATAGTGGTTGCCGAACGGTCGCTTGCCCTCGGCCATGTGGCACGAATTGCAGTTCAGATCGTTGCCGACGTTGTCCGGCAGCAGCCGTGCGGTCTCGTTGAGGAGGCGGCGGCCAAGCATCACCGATTCGGCATTGCCGAGCCCGGCGATCTCCTCGGCGCTGGGTGCGTGGTAGTGGCCGACCACCTTGCCCTGCGCATCGAGGATATCGATCGTGCTGGCTACGGCAGCATCCAGGTCCGGGTACAGATGGCGATAGGCGAGGGTGCCGGCGCCGGCCAGCAGCACGAGGGTGACCACGCTGCCGACCAGCAGGCGGGAGCGTTTGCGCGAACGTTTCATCGTGCGGCCTCCTGCGGAACGTAGTGCACCGGCTTGTCACGCACCACCCGGCGCATGCGCGCCACGTCGACCTCGCTCACCGCGCTGGCCTGGTTGCCCCAGCTGCTGCGGATGAAGGTCAGGATCTGTGCCAGCTGTGCATTCGGCAGCTGCTCGAAACCGGGCATGGTGAAGGCCATGCGGTCGTGCGGGGTATGCGGCGTGCGGCCGCCGATCAGGGTTACCTGTACCAGCGAGCTGGGATCATCGGCGAACACGATCGAGTTGCCGGCCAGCGCCGGGTAGACCCGTGGCATGCCGCGGCCGTCGGCGCGATGGCAGGCCTGGCAATGCTCGGCATAGGCCAGCGAGCCGGCCACGCGATAGTCGCCACTGCGTAGTGCGGCGGTGGAGGTGTCGGTACCCGGTGACCACTGTGCACTGCGGCCCTCACGTGCCGGCAGCTGTTTCAGGTAGCGGGCCATCGCCAGCAGGTCGGCGTCGGACAGGTACTGGGTGCTGTGCTCGACCACGTCGGCCATGCCGCCGAAGGCCGCGGAGCGATCGGTGCGTCCGGTGCGCAGGAAGTCGACGATCTCGCCCTCGTTCCAGCTGGCCAGACCGGTTGATTCATTGCGCAGGTTCTTCGCATACCAGCCCTCCAGCACCGAGCCGGACAGGAACTGGCGGCTGCCATCATCGGCCATCGCCTTTTCCTGGAACGCCAGGCCGCGTGGCGTGTGGCAGGCGCCGCAGTGGGCAAGGCCTTCCACCAGTTCGGCGCCGCGCTGCTGGCTGGCATCCAGCGACGGATCCGGGTTGAACGTACGCGGGCGTGCGAACAGCAGCTGCCACCAGGCCAGTGGCCAGCGCATGTTGGCCGGCCAAGGGATCGTGCTGTCGGCGTTGCCCTGCTTCACCGGCTGCACCGAGCCCATGAAGTAGGCGTACAGCGCCTTGATCTCGGCATCGCTGGCGATCACGTATGAGGCATACGGCATTGCCGGATACAACGGCTGCCCATCGTGACGGATGCCGCGACGGACCGCGCGCTCGAAGTCGGCGTAGTCGTAGGCGCCAATGCCGGTGTCCGGATCGGGCGTGATGTTGGTCGAGTAGATCGTGCCCATCGGCGTCTGCATACCGAGGCCACCGGCGAACGGCTTGCCGCCCGGCGCAGTGTGGCAGGCGGCGCAGTCGGCGGCGCGCGACAGGTACTGTCCCTGCGCGATCAGCGTCGGATCGTGGATGTCGACCTGCGCCGTCTGTCGCGGTGCGAACCAGTAGGGCGTGGTGCGGGCGATGCCGTAGGCGGCGGCCAACGTGGCGGCCAGGGCAATGGCGAGCTTGAGCGAGGTGCGCATGGCGGCACTGTGGGCAATCCCGCGCGCGCGTTCATTGATCCGGATCAATGACTGAACGGATACAGCTTGTACACCAAGCTGAATCGTTCCTGCGTTGTCATCAAGCCGTCATCCGCGCGCGATAGATGACCGGTCTATCGGGGCGTTAACGTCCCAGCCTGTCTGATTCACCCCAATGACGTGATATGAAGCGCCTGCTGCTGTTGTTGCTGGCGTGCGCCGGCCTGTGGCTGGCTGCATGCTCGTCCTCGATCAATGCCTCGTCCACCTCGCTCGCCGATCGGCTGATCGCGCCGGGTGGCGTATCGACCCTGCTCGATCGCCCGCGCATTGCCGCGGCCATTGCCGAACTGCCCAATCGCCATGGCTTCGCGCCGGGCCGCGATGGCGTGCCGATCTTCTGGCGTGTGTTCGATCCTGGCGATTATGGCGCGCGTTACCACTACCTGCCGCAGCGCCACGAGAACGGCCTGCCGCTGGATACCGGCCTGAGCCTGGCAGTACCGCAGCCGTTCCGCGCGCAGCCACCGCGCGGCACCGTGGTGCTGCTGCACGGCTGGATGATGAACGGTGATTCGATGCTGCCGTGGTCGTTGCAGTTGGCCGAATCCGGCTACCGCGTGGTCACGCTCGACCTGCGCAACCATGGACAGTCCGGTACCGGGCCGTCGGGCTATGGCACCTATGAATCCGACGATGTGGTGGATGTGATCGGCGAGCTGCGCGCGCGTGGTGAAGTCACCGGCCCGCTGTACCTGTTCGGCGTGTCCTATGGCGCCGCCACAGCGGTATTCACCGCCGACAAGCTCGGTGACCAGGTGGAAGGCGTGGTGGCGATGGAATCGTTCGCCAATGCCGGTGTGGCGATCCGCACGATGATTCCGCACCTGATGGGACTGCAGCCGGAAGGCCTGAAGGCGCAGGCGGTGGCGTCGTACGCGCGCTGGCGCTACGGCGGCCAGGACATCAACCAGGTGATCGCCGCCGCCAGCCGCCGCATCGACGTCGATCTGGACCGCGTGGATGTAGCGCGCGCGCTGGCCGATACCCGCGCCTGCGTACTGCTGCTGCACGGGCAGGGCGACCAGCACATTCCGGTCAGCCAGGGCCGCGAACTGGCCCAGGCCAACCCGCGCGCACACTACATCGAGATGCGCGGCGAGGACCACATCACCCTGCCGCTGCGGCTGGACCTGCTGGCCGGGGTGGTCGATGACTGGATGGCGCGCGACGAGCACCATCCGCAGAGCGCGTGCCCGGCACCACAGCTGCCGGCCCAGGCCGAGTGGCTGACACGCAGCTGAGAAAAGGGGACGGAGGGGATTAAGTCGTTTCCCGCACACTTGCGCTAGAAACGACTTAATCCCCTCCGTCCCCTTTTTCTGTCAGGCCACCCGTCGTGCCAGTGATCGCGCGGATGCGGCTACGCCCAGCAGCAGCGCGGCCACGCACAGGAAGGCGAAGCCGAGGCTGGTAGCGTGTGCGAGTGCGCCGATCGCTGCCGGTCCGGCGAGGATGCCGGCGTAGCCCAGCGTGGTGACCGCGGTGATGGCGATGCTCTCCGGCATCACCCGCTGTTGGCCGGCCATCGAGAACAGCGCCGGCACGATGTTGGCGCAGCCCAGCCCGACCAGTACGTAGCCGGCCAGCGCCACCGGGAACGATGGGACCAGCGTCGCCAGGGTGAATCCCGCAGCCGCGGTGATGCCGCCGAAGACCAGGGTGCGGGTCCGGCCGAGGCGCTCGACGATGCCGTCGCCGAACAGGCGCATCGCGGTCATCGCCAGGGTGAACAGTGCGAAGCCGGCACCGGCCTGGTCACGTGGCACCTGCCGCACTTCGGCGAGGAACACCGCGCTCCAGTCCAGCATCGAGCCCTCGGCGAGGAACACCACGAAGGCCAGCACGCCGATGAACAGCACCACGCCATGCGGCAGTGCCAGCAGGGGGCCTTCATGCAGGATCCGTTGTGGGCGCCAGTGCGGTGCCGACAGCACTGCCACCAGCAGCAGAGCGGCCACGGACACCAGCGCGGCCAGCCACAGTGGCGTACCCAGGATCAGCAGGCCGGTCATGCAGCCGGCGCCGACGAAGCCGCCGATGCTGTAGAAGGCATGGAATCCGGACATCATCGCGCGCCCGGCGTCGCGCTCGACCGCGACCGCCTGCATGTTCATCGCACAATCCAGTGCACCGACGCCGGCGCCGAACACGAACAGGGCCGCGCCCAGCGCTACCGGAGAGGGCGCCAGCACCAGCAAGGGCAGGGCGCACAGCATCATCGCGCAGGTGATCACCATCACCCGGCGGCATCCCAGCCGCCCGGTCAGCGCACCTGCCAGTGGCATCGCCAGCAGTGAGCCGAGCCCGAGGCACAGCAGCACCGCGCCGAGGCTGGCGTCGGACAGCCCGGCCTTGGCCTTGGCGTAGGGCACCATCGGCGCCCATGCGGCGGTGGCGAATCCAGGGATGAAGAAGGCGGCACGGGTGGCGTGCTGTTGGGCACGTGGGGATGAAGGCGTCATGCGCGGTGCGAAGCTCCAAGGGGTGTTCATGAAAACGTTTTCAGGGCGGCTCGGCAAGTGCCATGCGTGACATCGGGCGACGCATACGATTGCAGTGACCCGATCGCGTCACTGGCGATTAACGTCGCCCACGGACAGTGGCGACACGGTCGGCATTCCGCCGGCCGCTGCCGGAGATCCGTACATGAGCACGACACCGACCATCCTCCTCGTCCATGGTTTCTGGGGCGGGGCCGCACACTGGGCCAAAGTGATCCTGGAGCTGCATCGCAACGGCCATGACCGCGTGCAGGCGGTGGAACTGCCACTCACCTCGCTGGCCGACGATGCCGGCCGCACCCAGAAAATGATCCGGCAGATCGACGGGCCGGTGCTGCTGGTCGGCCACTCCTACGGTGGTGCGGTGATCAGCCAGGCCGGCAACGAGGCCAACGTGAAGGGCCTGGTCTATATCGCAGCGTTCGCCCCGGATGCCGGCGAGAGCCCCGGTGGCATCACCCAGCAGCATCTGCCGGAAGCGGCGCCGAACCTTGCGCCGGACAGCGATGGCTACCTGTGGCTGCGTGCGGACAAGTTCCATGAGAGCTTCTGCCAGGATCTGAGCGAAGACGAGGGCCGGGTGATGGCGGTGACCCAGAAGGCGCCGCTGGCCAGCACTTTCGGTGATGCGGTGAGCGACCCGGCGTGGAAGCACAAGCCGAGCTGGTACCAGCTGTCCCGCCATGATCGGATGATCGCGCCGGAGAACCAGAGGGCAATGGCCACGCGCATGCAGTCCAAGCGACTGCTGGAGCTGGATGCCAGCCATGCCTCGCTGGCCTCGCAGCCGAAGGACGTGACCGCACTGATCCTGGAGGCCTGCGCCGCTATCGGCGGCTGAGCCTGCGGCAGCGCGCCGCACCACAGCACACCGCACGACAGCCGGGGCGCAGGGGAGTACACTCCTGCGCCTGCGGCCATCCGGCCGCGTCCCCGTCTTCCCTCCAGCCGCCGCCAGAGGATCCCACCCGATCGTGGAGGTCCCGCCGTGCTGTCTGTGCCTGATGCCCGTATTCCGTCCCCATTGCCGCGTCGCCGTGCGTTGCCGCAGGCGCTTGCCCAGGGCCTGCTGATCACCGCACTGGCCAGCAGCGGCATCGCAGCCGCGCAGTCCGCCGCCGAGCCGGACAAGGCCGCCGAGGCCCCGGCCTCGCAGACCCTGCAGACCGTACAGGTCACCGCCAACCAGCTCGGCACCATCACCGAAGGCAGCGGCGCCTACACGCCGGGCACCATCGCCACCGCCACCCGCCTGGTGCTGACCCCGCGGCAGACCCCGCAGACCATCAGCGTCATTACCCGCGCTCAGATGGACGACTTTGGCCTGAACGGCATCGATGACGTGATGCGGGTGACCCCGGGCATCAGCATCGTCACCTACGACAGCGAGCGCACCGAGTACTACGCACGTGGATTTGCCGTGCAGAACTTCCAGTACGACGGCATCCCGATGTCGCGTGACTCGGCCTATTCGGCGGGCAACACGCTCAGCGATACCGCGATCTATGACCGCATCGAAGTGCTCAAGGGCGCGACCGGCCTGCTCACCGGCATGGGCGATCCCGGCGCGACCATCAACCTGGTGCGCAAGAAGCCGGGCAAGGACTTCGCCGGCAGTGCCACGCTGGGTGTCGGCCGCTGGGATGACTATCGTGCCGAGATCGATGTGGGTGGCCCGTTGACCGCCGATGGGCGTGTCCGCGGCCGCGCGGTCGGTGCGTGGCAGGACAAGCATTCCAATCTCGACTTCTACCAGCGCACCAGCAAGGTGGGCTACGCGGTGCTGGAAGCCGATCTGGGCGAGCGCACCCTGCTGACCGTGGGTGGCGATGCGATGGACAGCGACCCGAAGGGCTCGACCTGGGGTGGCATCCCGCTGCTGGACAGTGCCGGCAACTTCAATGACATGCCGCGTTCGTTCAACAACGGCACCCGCTGGAGTGGCTGGCGCCAGTATGTGCGAACCGGTTTTGCCACGCTCGAGCATACCTTCGCCAACGATTGGGTGGCCAAGCTGCAACTCAACCACCAGGTCAACGGCTATGACGCCGCACTGGCCGGCGCCGCCGCCGGCAATCCCGATCCGTTGACCGGCGAGGGCGTCAGCCTGTGGCTCGGCAAGTACGTTGGCAAGACCGTCAGCAATGCGGCCGACTTCTACCTGAGCGGTCATTTCGGCCTGTTCGGCCGCGAGCATGAGCTGGTCGTCGGTGGCAGCGCCTCGCGCAAGCGCTGGACCAATACCGGCTACGGCCCGCAGGCGGGGTTCCCGGATACCGTGCCGGACTACAGAACCTGGAATGGCGACATTCCCGAGCCGGAGTGGCAGCGCAGCTACAGCAACAACGAAGTGACGCGTGAGAACGGCCTGTACGTGGTCGGTCGTTTCGACGTGGCCGATCCGTTGAAGGTGATCGTCGGCAGCCGCCTGGCCAGCTACCGTTCGCCGCAGACGCGCGAAACCGGCGTGTTCGTACCGTATGCCGGCGTGGTCTACGACCTTGGTGAGCACTATTCGGTGTACGCCAGCTACAGCACCATCTTCAAACCGCACAGCGAACGCGACGAGCAGGGCAAGGCACTGGATCCGCTGGAAGGCCGCAGCTACGAGATGGGCCTGAAGGCCGAGTTCCTCGATGGGCGCTTCAACGCCAGTGCGGCGCTGTTCCAGCTCGACCAGGACAACTTCGCCCAGCCCACCGGCGGCAAGACGCCGGACGGGCAGGATGCGTATCGCGCCCTGATGGGCGTGCGTACCAAGGGCTACGAGCTGGAAATGTCGGGCCAGCTGGCCGAGGGCTGGCAGGTGCAGGGTGGGTTCTCGCACAAGATCGCCCGCCAGGCCGGTGCCAAGGTGACCACACTGGAGCCGGAAAACCAGTTCAGCCTGCACACCAGCTACCGCCTGCGTGGCGACTGGAAGGGGCTGACGCTGGGCGGTGGCGCGCGCTGGCAGGATTCCACTTTCGGCGAGATCACCAACCCGGCCACGCAGGCCAAGGTGGTGCATCGCACCCAGCCCTATTGGCTGCTGGATGCGATGGCGCGCTATGAATTCAACGATCGCCTGTCGGCCACGCTCAACGTCAACAACCTGCTGGACAAGCGGTACTACACGATCTTCAGCTGGTACAGCACCTACACCTGGGGTGAGCCGCGCAATGTGCGGTTGGCGATGACGTACAAGTTCTGACGCCGGTGGTGCCGTAGAGCCGAGCCCGCGCTCGGCTGGCTGTCAAACCGCAGCCGAGCATGGCTCGGCTCTACAAATACGCCCGCGATGCTTTTCGGCATCGCGGGCGTTGTCGTTACAGCGGCAGGTCGAACACCAGCACTTCGGCGTCGTTGCCGTTCTCCAGGGTCAGCTGCGCTTCGTCGCTGACCTGCAGCGCATCACCGGCTTCCAGGGTGATGCCATTGACCTGCAGCTGGCCTCGGGCCACCTGCACATAGGCGCCACGACCGTTGCCGAGGGCGTGGTGCAGCTTCTGGCCGCCATCGAGGATGGTGGCGAAGATGCGGGCATCCTGGTGGATGCGCAGCGAACCATCGGCACCGTCCGGCGAAGCGATCAGGCGCAGCTGGCCGCGCTTGGTTTCCGGGGCGAAGTGGGTCTCTTCGTACGACGGAGTAATGTTCTCCGCGTCCGGGAAGATCCAGATCTGCAGGAAGTGCACGGTCTCGTCGGCGGAGTGATTGAACTCGCTGTGGCTGACACCGCTGCCGGCACTCATGCGCTGCACGTCGCCGTAACGCAGCACCGAACCGGTGCCCATCGAGTCCTTGTGCTCCAGCGCGCCGCCCAGCACATAGGAAACGATCTCCATGTTGCTGTGGCTGTGGGTGCCGAAGCCCTGGCCGCCGATCACCTTGTCTTCGTTGATCACCCGCAGCGGGCCGAAGCTGACGTAGCGGGGGTCGTAGTAGTTGGCGAAGGAGAAGGTATGGCGCGAGGACAGCCAGCCATGCTCGGCCAGGCCACGGGTAGCGCTCTTGCGGATCTGCAGCATGATGGAATCTCCTTGTTCGATGGTTTCGATGGGGCGGGGTGGGCTTGTAGCCGCTGTGTTTCCCCGTTGGAGAGAAGTATCCGCTTGCGCCCGGGGTTTGAAAAACGGATAGTTTTGACAGCCATCATCGAAAAATTCGAATGCTCAAGCTCAGCCTCGATGCCCTGCAGATCCTGGACGCCATCGACCGCCGCGGCTCGTTCGCCGGCGCCGGCAAGGCCCTGCACAAAGTGCCTTCGACCATCTCCTACACCGTGGCCAAGCTGGAGGAGGACCTGGGTGTACAGCTGTTCGACCGGGTCGGCCCGCGCGCCGAGCCGACCGAGGCTGGCCGCGCGTTGCTGGACGAAGGCCGCCACCTGCTGCGCGCAGCCCGGGAGCTGGAACTGCGGGTGCGCCGGGTGGCGTCGGGCTGGGAGACCGAACTGACCCTGGCGGTGGACTCGGTGTTCCCGACCTGGCTGCTCGGCCCGGACATCGCCGCATTTCGTGAGGCCGAGGCACCGACCCGGCTGCGATTGATCGGCGAGGCCCTGTCCGGTACCTGGGAGGCCTTGCTGGACCGCCGTGCCGACCTGCTGGTTGGTGCGCCGGGCGAGGGTCCCAGCGGCGGCGGTTACGTGGTCGAGCCGCTGGGTACGGTGGAGTTCGTGTTCGCGGTCGCCCCCGGTCATCCGTTGGCTGCAGTGCCGGGCGTGCTCGGACGCGAGCAGCTGGTCGAGCACTGCGCGATCGCGGTCTCCGATTCGGCGCGGCGGCTGCTGCCGCGCACGGTCGGCCTGTTGATGGGGCAGGAGATGCTGACGGTGCCGGACATGGCCAGCAAGCTGAAGCTGCAGTGCGAAGGCGTGGGCTTCGGTTTCCTGCCCGAGCCCTGCGCGCGTGCGGCGGTGGCGCGTGGCCAGCTGGTGATCCGCGAGGTGGAGGAGCACAAGCCGGAAGAGACCTTCTGGCTGGCTTGGCGCACCGGTGAGGATGGCGCCGCACTGCGCTGGTGGCGAGAGCGCCTGCGCAGGCCGGAGCTGCTGTCACAGTGGTGGCAGTCAATGGCCAGGGGGTAGGGGTACGGCAGGGCTGCGCCCTGCACCCGCTACGAGCTGGAGCAACAGCAACAGCAACAGCAACAGCAGAAGCTGGTTTCCTGTGGGGAGGCGGGGTGGGTCCGGTTGCGGGGGCCGCTGCAAGTCCCCCTCCGGGGCCCGGCCCAGCCGCTGGCGGCTGTGCGTTCGGGCGCTTGCGAAGCAATGCTTCGCAAGCAAAGCGCCCTCACCCATGTAAGCTCGGTCGCCGCTTGCTCGTGTGCGCTGTCCTGCGTACACGGCAAGACCCGGGTTGGGCGTCCTGCCCAACCCGCCCGAGGCATGCCTCGGGCCCATGCGGCTCACGCCCCCGCAACCGGACCCACCCCGCCTTCGACAGTTTTCCGCGATCTGTCGGAACGGCGTACTGCTCTGGTAGGTGTCGACCTTGGTCGACACGGTAGATCCACGCCATGCGTGGATGAATTCATTCGATATCTGACAGAGGTGTCGACCAAGGTCGACACCTACCAACAGCCGCGTGAACCTGTCGAAGGTGGGGCGGTGTCGGAGTGCGGGGTGTCAGCCGCATGGATGCGGCTGCCAAGCCTACAGGGACGTACTTGCGGCGTCCCCGCACTCCGACACCGCCCCGCCAACCCACGGAATGCCAGCTTTTGCTTTTGCTTTTGCTTTTGCTGTTGAGGTTGCCGGCCAGCGGCCGGCACTACCAGGGGTGCAGGGCGCAGCCCTGCCGAAAAACACACATAAAAAAACAGCAGGCCGAGGCCTGCTGTTTCGGTGTAATGGTGCGCCCGGAGAGATTCGAACTCCCGACCGCCTGGTTCGTAGCCAGGTACTCTATCCAACTGAGCTACGGGCGCCAATTACATAAACTTGTTGTGCTGACTGTGTATGGTGCGCCCGGAGAGATTCGAACTCCCGACCGCCTGGTTCGTAGCCAGGTACTCTATCCAACTGAGCTACGGGCGCGCGGTACACAATCAACTTACTGCTTAATTTTACTGCATTTCCAGCGGCGGATGCTGAAAACCTGTCGAGTGGTGCGCCCGGAGAGATTCGAACTCCCGACCGCCTGGTTCGTAGCCAGGTACTCTATCCAACTGAGCTACGGGCGCCCTGCGACAGGAGCGGAATTATGCGGATGTCGGCGCGTACCGTCAACAGTTTTGTGAAAATTTTCATCCAACTGAATGAAAAAGCTGTCAGCTACGGCCTCCGGCGCCTTCAGCCACGCGAAATGATCGGCGCGCGTGCCCAATTCCTGCGCGGACAGCACGCGCAGCTGCGCGTCCACATTCGGCAGCTTCGCCAGCAGCGTCTGCATCGATCCGGTCGGTGCCAACCAGTCGTGCTCCATCAATACGGCCTGTGCGCTGCCATGCACACGCGCCATCTGCGCATCGAGGTCTTCGTTCATGCCGGCCGCGGCGTAGTGGTTGTTCAGGCCAACGCGCGCCCAGTCGGCGATCAGCCCGCGCGCTTCGGTGCCACCAAAGCCGAGGCGCCGACCATGCAGCACGCCCTGGCGTTGCGCGATCCACGGCAGGAAACGATAGACCAGTGGCAGCAGCCAGCCACGCGGTGGCGGGAAGCCGCGCCAGAATGGTGAGCCGCTGGCGGCCAGCCACAGCCGGTTGAAGTGCTGCGGGTTGCGGCCGGCATGCACGCAGGCCAGCTGCCCGCCCAGACTGTGTCCACCGATGATCCAGGGCAGGGCGTCGGTGGCGTCATCGGCTGCGGCCAGGACGGCCTGGCTGGCCGGCAGATCCTGTTCGAGTACTTCGCGATAGCCCCAGTCCTGCGTGCGCGAGGGGCGCAGTGAGCTGCTGCCGTTGCCGCGCCACTCATGCAGGTAGACCGCCACGCCCTTCGCCGCCAGCGCCGATGCCAGTGGCATGTAGTGACGCGCGGCCACGCCCAGCGCTGGCAGCCACAGCAGGCGCGCGATGGGCTGTGCGGGCACGCAGGCGATCACTTCGTAGCGATGGCCATCAGTGCACTGCACGGCAACGACGTCCGGTGCGAGACTCATGCGTGCGGTGCCGCGCCGAAGTGATCGAGTACCAGCACCTCGCTGCGGCCAGGCGCGTAGCCCTGCTGCAGGCCGCGCGCAACGTAGTCGATGCCGGCTTCGCAGGCATTGGCCAGGCTCAGGCCGTTGCACAGCTGCGCGGCGATGGCCGAGGCGAGCGTGCAGCCTGTGCCATGTGCGTCCAGCGGCAGGCGGGCGTGGATGAATTCTTCGCTGCTGACGCCGTCGAAGTAGCGATCGATTACGCGGTTGCCTTCCTGCAGGTGGCCCCCCTTGAGCAGGACTGCGCCGGCTCCGAGATCGAGCAGGGCAGAGGCAGCCTGTTCGGCGTCATCGCCGTTGCCGATCTTCCGGCCGATCAGGAGTTCTGCTTCCGGGGTATTGGGTGTAACCAGCGTCGCCAACGGCAGCAGGCGTTCGCGCATGGCCTTGAGCGCACTTTCCTCCAGCAGGCGCGCGCCGCTGGTGGCGACCATCACCGGGTCCAGCACCACGTGCGGCGGGCGATGCTTTTCCAGTGCGTCGGCGACCGCATGGATCACCTCGGCGTTGGCCAGCATGCCGAGTTTCACGGCATGGATGTCGAAGTCATCGAAGCAGGCTTCGATCTGCGCCTGCAGGAATGCGATCGGTGGCACATGCACGGCGGTGACGCCACGGGTGTTCTGTGCAGTCAGCGCGGCGAACACGGCCAGGCCATGCACGCGGTGCGCGGCGAAGGCCTTGAGATCGGCAGGGACACCGGCGCCACCGCCGGAGTCGGAGCCGGCGATGGTGAGGGCGGAAACGGGAGTGGTCGGGCTCATTCGGCGATTGTGCCGTGGTCCAGCTGGGGAAGGTAGATCCACGCCATGCGTGGATGGCTTTGATTCAATGCCGCCAACGCGCCCACTGCTGGTACACCACATAACCCAGCCCGGTCAGGCCGGTCAGCAGGGCGGGGGCGAGCAGGGCGTCGTACTGCCAGCGCATGAACAACCAGGCGCCGAGGATGCCGCCGGCGAGGAAGCCGCTGATGATCAGGCCGCTGAGGGTCAGCCGCCGTACCTGCAGCGGCAGTCCGCGCAGCAGGTGGCCCAGGCCGATGCCGAGGTCGGTGAACATGCCGCTGAGGTGGGTGGTGCGCACCACCGCGCCACTGAAGGTGGTGGCCATTGCGTTCTGCAGGCCGCAGGCCATGGCGGCGGCCAGTGCACCCCAGATCTGATGCTGTTCGAACAGCGGAATGGCCACCAGCAACAGTGCTGATTCCAGCGCCAGTGCCACGCCGTAGCGCCGGCCCAGCTGCAATGCGCTGTCCTGGATCAGCAGGCCGCTGAGCATCGCGCCCAGCGAGAACGCGATCAACAGTCCCCATAGATGGCCGACTGCGCGCCAGTCGCCCTGGGCCAGCGCCATGCCCAGCTGGCTGGTGCTGCCGGTCATGTGGCTGACCGCCTGGTGCTCGAAACCGAGGAAGCCGACCACGTTGACCATCCCGGCCACGCACGAGAGCGCGACCGCGCCGATCCAGACCCAGGTGGGCAGGCGTATTCCCATCGGCGGGGCCCCTCAGGGCCCGCCGAAGCCGCCGTTGAACTGCAGCTCGCTGAAGGTGTTGCTGGCCGGGTCGAATACCGCGCCCCAGAACTGCGTGCCGCCGTCACAGACGCGGATCGCTTCCCGTGCCGGGTTGATGCCGCTGTCGTCGGGCAGATGGAAGGCGTTGATGTAGATCAGCCGCTTGCCGGTGCTTTCGATGCCGACGTATTGGCGGTCGAAGTCCAGCACCTTCGGTACCTGTGATTCCAGCGACGACAGCTGCGCTTCCAGCTGGTCGATCTGCTGCCGGCTGGGTGCCCAGTAGCCGCTGACCCGCCCGGCCTCGCGGCCGGGACTGGCGCGCGAGCAGGTGTCGAGCACCTGCGCGGCGATGATCGGGCGGGTGACCACCCAGGATTGGCCGGTACGCTCGGCGGTCGGCACGCTGGCCGGGCCGCGCGTGGTGGTGCAGGCCCCCAGGGCGGCTGCGAGGGCGATCGCAGCCGTGGGCAGCAGCATGCGGGTGCAGCGGTTCACAACACCTCCGAAGCGTAATCGGCCAGGCGCGAGCGTTCGCCTCGGCGCAGGGTGATGTGCGCACTATGCGGCCAGTTCTTGAAGCGATCCACCGCGTAGGTCAGGCCCGAGGTGGTTTCGGTCAGGTACGGGGTGTCGATCTGCTCGACGTTGCCCAGGCAGACGATCTTGGTACCGGGGCCGGCACGGGTGATCAGCGTCTTCATCTGCTTGGGGGTGAGGTTCTGCGCCTCGTCCAGGATCAGGTAGCGCGACAGGAAGGTGCGGCCGCGCATGAAGTTCATCGAGCGGATCTTGATGCGGCTGGCGAGCAGGTCGTTGGTCGCCTGGCGCCCCCAGGTGCCGCCTTCCTGGTTGTGCGTGAGCACTTCCAGGTTGTCGGTCAGTGCACCCATCCACGGCGTCATCTTCTCTTCCTCGGTGCCGGGCAGGAAGCCGATGTCCTCGCCGACGCTGACCGTGGCGCGGGTCATGATGATCTCGCGGTAGCGCTGCTGGTCCATCGTCTGCGCCAGGCCGGCGGCCAGCGCCAGCAGGGTCTTGCCGGTGCCGGCGGTGCCCAGCAGCGTGACGAAGTCGATCTCCGGATCCATCAGTGCGTTGAGCGCGAAGTTCTGCTCGCGGTTGCGTGCGCTGATGCCCCACACGGCGTGGCTGCCGTGGCGGAAATCATCGACCAGCGACAGCACCACCTTGCCGTCGCCGACCACGCGGCTGACGCGCAGCTCGACTTCATCTTCGCCAGGCAGGTAGGCGTACTGGTTCGGGTACCACTCCTCGCCATCCTGCGCCAGGATTTCGTAATGCGTGCGGCCCTTGTCGCTCCAGCTGCGCAGGTCATCGCCGTGGCGCTTCCAGAAGTCTTCCGGCAGCTCGGTGGCGCCGGTGTAGAGCAGGCTGAAATCGTCCAGCGCACGGTCGTTCTCGTAGTCCTCGGACACGATGCCGGCGATCGCGGCCTTGATCCGCAGGTTGATGTCCTTGGAAACGAACACCACCGGCAGGTCCGGGGTTTCTTCCTTCAGCGCCAGGATCGCGCCGAGGATGGCGTTGTCCGGGATGACCTTGCCGAAGCTCTTGCCGGCGTCGAAATGGCTGGTCTGGAAGCGCAGCTTGCCGGCGCTCTGCTTGCCGCGCAGCTGCAGGCCATTGGGTCGCTGCAGCGGAATGCCGTCGGCCAGGTTGTCCAGGCCGGATTCCTGCACCAGCTCGTTGAGGAAGCGGCTCACCTGGCGGGCGTTGCGGCTCGCTTCGGAGGTGCCCTTCTTGCCGTTGTCCAGCTCCTCGATCACCTGCATGGGCAGGTAGACGTCGTGCTCCTCGAATTTGAACAGCGCGGTGGGATCGTGCATCAGCACGTTGGTATCCAGCACGTAGATGCGCTTGCCTCGGGTCATCGTCGATTCCTGGTTACGGACAGGGAAAAACCACCACGGCCTGCTGCGGGGCAGGGTGATGGCAGACACAGTAGGCAGTGGGACTCACTTGGACTGGGAGGCCTTCAGTTCGGCGAGAACGGCATCGGCATGACCTGCAACCTTGACCTTGCGCCAGGACTGCACGATGCGGCTGTCGGGGGAAATCAGGAAGGTGCTGCGTTCGATGCCACGTACCTGCTTGCCGTACATGTTCTTCATCTTGATCACGTCGAAGGCGCTGCACAGCGCTTCGTCGCCATCGCTGACCAACGGGAAGTTGAAGCCCTGCTTGGCACAGAAGTTGTCGTGCGACTTCACCGAGTCGCGCGAGACACCGAGTACCACCGCGCCTGCCTTCTTGAATTTCGGCAGCAGTGCGTTGAAGTCGATGCCTTCGGTGGTGCAGCCGGGGGTGCTGTCCTTGGGATAGAAGTACAGCACCAGCCAGTGGCCGGCGTAGTCGCCGAGAGTGGCCTGTTCGCCACCGGACAGCGCCAGCGGCAGGGAGAGGGTGGTGCTGTCCAGGGTATCGCCGTTGTTCATGAGGTCCTTCTGTCGAGCCTGGGTTCTTTCTACGACAATTGCATGAAACGCCACGCGCCCGTGAGAGGCGCGCGAAGAATCAGAATTTCATCGGGTCCATGATCGCGTCCAGGTTCAGGTGGTCGCAGAATTCAAGGAAATCGTCGCGCAGCGCGGCGATGTGCATGTTGGCCGGCACGCCGATGGTGACCTGCGCGCTGAACATCTCCGCACCGGTCTGCATGGCGCGGTAGCGCGTGCTCTGCAGGTTCTCGATGGTGATGCCCTGGCGGTCGAAGAAATCGGCCAGCTGGAACAGGATGCCCGGCTTGTCGGCGGCGATCACTTCGACGATGTACGGCAGCAGGTTGGACTGCGCCTGCTTGGCGGCAGTGCGGTACCAGACCAGCTTCAGGCCCTCTTCGCGCTCCAGCCGGGTCAGCATCGCTTCCAGCTTGGCCACCGAGTCCCAGGAGCCGGTGGCCAGGGCGGTGACCGAGACATCGCGGCCGACCGTGGCCAGGCGTGCGTCCACCAGATTGCAGCCGCTGTCGGCAATGCGGCGGGTGACGGACAGCAGGGGAGACTCCGGATGCGTCGTGTAGGCGTTGATCAGGAGGTGGTTTTCGCTCGGCGCGGGGCGCGGGGTGGTGTCGGTCAAGGCGATTCCGGGTAATGCATGCGTTAGTCTGAATGCCCGCCAGAGGCGGGGATCCACCGGTGTCCAGCATACTTGCCCGTGCTTTCGCGCCGCAAGTAACATTCAGGTCGCCCCCGGCCTTTCGTGGCGGGCGTTTTCCCTTTCCAGCCAAGAGCAGCACGTCCTTGTCCCTTTCCGGCCTCATCACCGCGCTGGCGACCCCGTTCCGGGCCGACGGCGCCCTCGATCCCGACGGTTGGCAGCGCCTGCTGCACCTGCAACTGGAAGGTGGCGTCCATGGCGTTGTCGTAGCCGGCTCGACCGGTGAAGCAGCGACCCTCACCGATGCCGAGTACGACCTGCTGCTGGCCAGCGCGGTCGAGCGCATCGGCGGCCGCATCCCGGTCATGGCCGGTACCGGCCTGTCGGGCACCGCCAAGACCATCGAACAGACCCGCCGTGCCGCCGCGCTTGGCGCCAGCCACGCGCTGGTGGTCACCCCGCCGTACGTGCGGCCGACCCAGGCTGGCCTGATCGCCCACTACCGCGCGGTTGCCGACCAGGGCGGGCTACCGGTCGTGCTGTACAACGTGCCCGGCCGTACCGGGTGCGACATGCAGCCGGAGACCGTGGCCGAACTGGCCAGCCATCCCAACATCGTCGGCATCAAGGAGGCGGTGGGTGACACCGGCCGGGTGCAGGCGCTGCTCGCCCTGCGCAGCCCGCAGTTTGCCGTGCTCAGTGGCGACGACGGTACGGCGGCGCGCTCGATCCAGGCCGGTATCGATGGCCTGATCTCGGTCGGCTCCAACGTGCTGCCCGGCGCCTACCGCCGGATGTGCGAGCTGGCTGCCGCCCACGACCACGAAGCCACCGGGTCCTGGGATGCGCGCCTGCAGCCGTTCCATGATTTCTGCGGCGTTGAGCCGAACCCGATTCCGGTCAAGGCGTTGCTGCGCCGTATCGGCATCGGTCACGACCTGCGCCTGCCGCTGCTGCCGCTGTCGGTGGCGCACCACCCGGCGGCCGATCATCTTGCCGGCGACATCGCCGCCCTCGAAGCCCTTTCCAGCCACTGACCTTCCGTCTTGGTCTGACCCAGGAGATTCACATGCGTCAATCCGTATCCACCATCCGCGTGCTGTCCTACGCCCTGCTTGCGGTGGCCGTTGCCGCCGGCACCACCGGCTGCTTCAAGCGTGGCGTCAAGGGCGACTACGCCCTGGCCCCGGAGATGCGTCCGCTGGAAGTGCCGCCGGACCTGAACCTGCCCAACGCCACCAGTGACAACAAGGTGCCGACCCTTGCCTCGGCGACCAAGCCGGCGGCCCCGGTGGCTGCGGCCCCGGCCGTGGGCAACACCGGTTTCACCATTGCCGGCGGCAAGGACGAGGCTTTCGCCAAGGTCGGCACCGCGCTGGAAGGCGTGGAAGGCGTGACCATCGCCAGCCGCGCGCAGCTGCTGGGCTCGTATGACGTGGCCTACGAAGGCAGCAACTTCCTGGTCCGCGTGGTCGCCGTCGATGCCGGCGCCTACATCTCCGCGGTCGACCCGCGTGGCCTGCCGGCCACTGCAGAAGCGCCGGTGAAGCTGATCGCCGCGCTCAAGGCAAAGCTGGCCCAGTAAGGGCCGGTCGGGTAGGTGCGGGCCCAGGTCCGCACGTGCCCGGGTAGAGGCCGACCTTGGTCGGCGCTTCTGTGCCAACCAAGGTTGGCACCTACCGGATCCTGCGGTTGGCACCTACCGGATCCTGCGGTTGGCACCTACCGGATCCTGCGGTTGGCACCTACCGGATCCTGCGGTTGGCACCTACCGGATCCTGCGGTTGGCACCTACCGGATCCTGCGGTTGGCACCTACCGGATCCTGCGGTTGGCACCTATCGGATCTTGCGGTTGGCAGCTACTGGATCTTGCGGTTGGCATCTATCGGATCGCGCGGATGCTATCTGCCGAGCAACGAAAAAGGGCGCCATAGGCGCCCTTTTCGTTGCCGCAAGAGGCGCTTCTCAGCGCTCCAGCAGCTTCAGCTTGTCCGGCTTGCCGTCCCATTCGCCGGCGTCGGCGGGCGGGTCCTTGCGCACGGTCAGTACCGGCCACTCCTTCGCCAGCTCGGCGTTGAGGGCGACGAAGCTCTCCTGGCCGGCAGGAACATCGTCCTCAGGGAAGATCGCGTTGACCGGGCATTCCGGTTCGCAGAGGGTGCAGTCGATGCACTCATCCGGGTCGATCACCAGGAAGTTCGGGCCTTCGTGGAAGCAATCCACGGGGCATACTTCCACGCAATCGGTGTGTTTGCACTTGATGCAGTTTTCGGTGACGACAAAGGGCATGGGCTGGGGGTGGATCGATTCCTGAACCCGCCAATTCTAGAACAGGTTGGCCCCCGGTGTCGGCGCGGGGCGGAAATCGGGCGTCTGGCAGGCGCGGCCGTGGTGGTCGTTGGCGGCAGGGTGAGGCCTGTGCGACGCTGCGGGTCAGCCGGCTGCGTTGGATGGCCGGACCCCTTCCCAGCAGGATCGTTCATGTCCCCAGCCCAGCCCAACATCGCCTCCCATGGTGGTGAGAACACTGCATTCATCGTCCTGATCAGCTGCGTGGCCACGCTGGGTGGATTCCTGTTCGGCTTCGACAGTGGTGTCATCAATGGCACGGTCGACGGCCTGCGCCAGGCCTTCAACTCCAGCGAGGCGGCGCTCGGTTTCGAAGTGGCCTCGATGCTGCTGGGCTGCGCGATCGGTGCCTTCCTGGCCGGCTGGCTGGGGGATCGCCTGGGCCGTCGTGGCGTGCTGATCGCCTCGGCACTGATGTTCCTGGTCTCGGCGCTGGGCGCCGGTGCCGCTCACGCTTCCTGGCTGTTCATCGCCGCACGGGTGCTCGGCGGCTTCGCGGTGGGCGCGGCCAGCGTGATGTCGCCGGCCTACATTGCCGAGGTGGCCTCGGCGCGCTATCGCGGGCGTTTGGCCACGGTGCAGCAGATGGCGATCATCTGCGGCCTGTTCGCGGCCTTCCTCAGCAATTACCTGCTGGCCCGAGCTGCTGGGGCGTCAACCGAGCCGCTATGGCTGGGCCATGAGGCCTGGCGCTGGATGTTCTGGATGCAGGCGCTGCCGTCCGGGCTGTTCCTGCTGTTGTTGCTGGTGATTCCGGAAAGCCCGCGCTTCCTGGTCCTGAAGGGGCGTCAGCAGCAGGCGAGGGCGGTACTGTCGCGGCTGTACGGCGAGGCGGCAGCGGCGACCAAGCAGGCCGAGATCGAAGCCAGCCTGGCCCAGGATCAGCACAAGCCGCGCTTCAGCGACCTGCGCGACACGGTCACCGGCAAGCTGCGCCCGATCCTCTGGGTAGGCATTGGCCTGGCCATGTTCCAGCAGCTGGTCGGCATCAACGTGGTGTTCTATTACGGCGCGGTGCTGTGGCAGGCGGTGGGCTTCTCGGAAAGCGACGCGCTGCTGATCAACGTGCTGTCCGGCGCGCTGAGCATCGGCGCCTGCCTCCTGACGGTGCTGTTGATCGACCGCATCGGGCGCAAGCCGCTGCTGTGGATCGGCTCGGTTGGCATGTCGGTGGCGCTGGTGCTGATGGTGGTGGCGTTTGCCAGCGGCAGCCTGGCCGATGGTCGCCTGCAGCTGTCCGATGGCATGGGCCGGCTGGCGCTGGTTGCGGCCAACGTCTACGTGGTGTTCTTCAACATGTCCTGGGGCCCGGTGATGTGGGTGATGCTGGGCGAAATGTTCCCGAACCAGATCCGCGGCCCGGCACTGGCGGTGGCCGGCGCGGCGCAATGGACCTCGAACTTCGCCATTACCGTGACCTTCCCGATGCTGCTGGCCGGCATCGGCCTGGCCGGGGCCTACGGCATCTACGCTGTCGTTGCGATCCTCTCGATCTTCTTCGTGGTCCGCTGCGTGCGCGAGACCAAGGGCAAGGAGCTGGAGCAGATGGAAGGCTGACGTTGCCCGGCTTCGGTTGCATCCTGTTGGCGCCTGGTTGTCCCGAGTTTGAGGGGGCAGGCCGCCCTCTCCAGGACACGCAAAAGCCCATCCATGGTGCTCGATGGCGCCATCCATGGCGCCAACGGTCCTGGAGAGGGCGGCCTGCCCCCTCCTGACAGTTTCATGGTGCGTGCGGACGCGGCGAAGCGCTGGTCGGTTGTTGCCGGGGGCGCAGGAAACCGTCCAGAGCCGGTGGGGTCACCCAGGGCGGGACCGTTGGCGCCATGGATGGCGCCATCGAGCCCCCATGGATGGGTTCACGGCGTGTCCTGCCCTGGGTGACCCCACCGGCTCAAGCCGATTGCAGGGAGGCGCCGATGCGACCAACTCGACAGCAGTCACTGCAATCCCGGAAAACAGAAAAGCCCGCACGAAGGCGGGCTTTTTCGGTTCCTGCTGCGGCGACTGGCGCTCCCTAGGGGACTCGAACCCCTGTTTTAGCCTTGAGAGGGCCACGTCCTAACCACTAGACGAAGGGAGCGTAACTGTGTCGCTGCCGAGGCAGGAGCGCTAGTATATGCACCTCGATGCCATTGGGCAATCCCGAAACTTCAACCGGAAGCGCCAACATCATTTCCTCTGCTACATCACCGTTCAGCCTGCGCGTCATCCCGCGCGACCAGCACACGATCTCCCGCAAGGACATCAGCCCGAACGCCCTGCGCGTGCTTTATCGCCTGCGCGATGCCGGCTTCGGCGCCTACCTTGTCGGCGGCGCGGTGCGCGATCTGCTGGTCAATGGCCAACCCAAGGATTTCGACGTGGCCACCGACGCCACGCCCGAACAGGTCAAGCAGCTGTTCCGCAACTGCCGCCTGATCGGTCGCCGGTTCCGCCTCGCCCACGTCGTGTTCGGCCGCGAGATCATCGAAGTCGCCACCTTCCGTGCCAACAGCGATGACGGCAGCGGCGACCGCGAGATGGAAAACGGCATGCTCGTGCGCGACAACGTGTACGGCACCATCGAAGACGACGCCATCCGCCGCGACTTCACCTGCAACGCCCTGTACTACGCCATCGAGGACTTCTCGGTGCGCGATTACACCGGCGGCTTCGAGGACGTCCAGGCGCGCCTGATGAAGCTGATCGGCGACCCCGAGCAGCGTTACCGCGAAGATCCGGTGCGCATGCTGCGTGCGGTGCGCCTGGCGGCCAAACTCGGCTTCCAGATCGAAGAGGGCACCGCCGCGCCGATCCCGCACCTGGCGGGCCTGCTCAACGAAGCCGCACCGGCGCGCCTGTTCGAAGAAGTGCTCAAGCTGTTCCTGTCCGGGCACGGCGTGGCCAGCTTCGAAGGCCTCGAACGTTACGGCCTGCTGGACGTGCTGTTCCCGGAGAGCGCCAAGGCGCTGAAGTCCAACCGCACCGGCGCGCTGCGCCGCATGCTGGTGGAGGGCCTGGCCAACACCGATGCACGCGTGGCCAACGATGAACCAGTCTCGCCCGCGTTCCTGTTTGCGCTGCTGCTGTGGCCGGCGTTCTGCCGCGCCCAGGCAACCCTGCTCAAGCAGGGCGTGGCACCGGAAGAGGCGCAGCGCCGTGCGGCCGACCGCGTCACGGTGCAGCAGCTGAGCACCATCGCGCTGCCGCGCCGCTTCTCGCTGCCGATGCAGGAAATCTGGCTGCTGCAGTCGCGCTTCAGCTCGCGCCAGCGCAAGCGCGTTTTCCGTACCCTGACCCATCCGCGTTTCCGCGCTGCGTTCGACTTCCTCAGCCTGCGCCAGGTGGCCTCGGCCGAGCACGCCGCCGATGTCGAGTTCTGGCGTGAGGCGCAGGCGCAGTCCGGTCGCGAGCTGGAATCGTCGCTGGACGTGATGCACAGCGAAGAGGGGGATGACGAGAGCGGGGCACCGCGCAAGCGCCGCCGTCGCCGCCGTCGTCCGGGTGCCCCGGCCGGTGCGGCTGGCGAGTAAACGATGACCCTTGCCTGGATCGGCCTGGGCGCCAACCTTGGCGACGCGGCCGTCACCGTCGGCGCGGCGATTGCCGCGCTCGACGGCCTGCCCGATACCCGCCTGCGCCAAGCCTCAAGGCTGTACGCCACGCCGGCCTGGGGCAATGAAGACCAGCCGCCGTTCGTCAACGCGGTGGCTGCGGTCGAGACCACGCTGCCCGCCGATACGCTGCTGCAGGCGATGCTGGCGCTGGAGCAGCGTTTTGGTCGCGTACGCGATCCGGCGGTGCACTGGGGCCCGCGCGCGCTGGACCTGGACCTGCTGCTGTATGGCGCGCAGGTGCTCGACCAGCCTGGTCTGCAGGTGCCGCATCCTTACCTGCACGAGCGTGCCTTCGTGTTGGTGCCGCTGGCCGAAATCGCGCCGGATCTGGCCATTCCCGGCCATGGCCGCGTGCGGGATGCAGTGATGCGGGTGGATGCCTGCGGGATTGCGCCGATAGGGTGATAATGCCCGGGTTATCTCCCCCGGTTATCAGCACATGAGCACCCACGCAGACAGCAAGCCCTGGACCGTTCCCGCCCTGGCCGAGGCCAAGCGCAATGGCCAGAAGCTGGTCATGTTGACCGCCTACGACGCCGGCTTCGCCCGCACTTTCGATGCCAACGGCGTCGACCTGATCCTGATCGGCGATTCGCTGGGCATGGTCGTGCAGGGCCATGATTCGACCTTGCCGGTGACCGTGGCCGACATGGTCTACCACACCCGCGCCGTGGCCCGCGTGCTGCAGCGTGCGTTGCTGGTGGCCGACCTGCCGTTCGGCGCCGATGCCACCCCGGAGCGCGCGCTGGATGCCTCGTTGCAGCTGCTGCAGGCCGGCGCCGAGATGGTCAAGATCGAAGGTGCCGGCTTCAAGGTCGACATCATCCGCTACCTGGTGGAGCGCGAGATTCCGGTCTGCGCGCATCTGGGCCTGACCCCGCAGTCGGTGCTGCGACTGGGTGGCTTCAAGATCCAGGGGCGTGGCGATGCCGCGCGCCAGCTGGTGGAAGATGCCAAGGCTGTGGCCGCTGCCGGCGCCAGCATCATGGTGCTCGAATGCGTGCCGACTCCGGTCGCCGCCGAAGTGACCGCTGCGGTGGATGTGCCGACCATCGGCATTGGCGCAGGCCCGCAGTGCGATGGCCAGGTGCTGGTGCTGCACGATTTCCTCGGCCTGGACAGTGGTCATCGCCGTCCCAAGTTCGTCAAGGATTTCCTTGCCGAAGGCGGTTCGGTGGCCGGTGCCACCCGCGCCTATGCCGACGCCGTGCGCGACGGCAGCTTCCCCGACGAACAGCACGCCTACGCCCAATGATCCAGACCTTCAACGAGCTCGGCGCGCTGCGCGGGCAGATCGCCCAGTGGAAGCGCGAGGGCCTGCGCGTGGCGCTGGTGCCGACCATGGGCAACCTGCATGGAGGTCACCATTCGCTGGTGACCCTGGCCCGCCAGTACGCCGACAAGGTGGTGGCGAGCATCTTCGTCAACCCGACCCAGTTCGGGCCGAACGAGGATTTCAGCCGCTACCCGCGCACGCCCGAGGCCGATGTGGCCGGGCTGGAGCAGGCCGGCTGCGATGCGGTGTGGCTGCCCAGCGTCGAGGTGATGTACCCGCTGGGGCTGGACAAGACCACGCGCATGCACGCGCCGGGCGTGAGTGAAGTGCTGGAAGGCGCCAGCCGTCCGGGGCACTTCGATGGCGTGTGCACGGTGGTGGCGCGCCTGTTCCTGCAGGTGCAGCCGGATGTGGCCGTGTTCGGCCGCAAGGATTACCAGCAGCTGGCGGTCATCCGCCAGATGGTGGCCGAGCTGTCGTTCCCGATCCAGATCGTTGGTGCGGAGATCGTGCGTGACGAGGATGGCCTGGCCAAGAGTTCGCGCAACCAGTACCTGAGCGCCGAACAACGCCCGGTCGCGACCACCATCCACCGCACCCTGATGGGCATGCGCGAGGGTTATGTCGCCGGGCAGGCACGCGAGCGCATCGAGGCCGATGCCACCGCTGCGCTGCAGGCCGCCGGTTTCCAGGTCGACTACGCCGTGTTGCGCACTCCGGAACTGGCCGAGCCGACCTTCGACGGCGGTGGCCGCGTGGCGCTGATCGCCGCGCGGCTGGGCACCACCCGCCTGATCGACAACCTGGAGTTCTGAGCCGCATGCGGCTCCGGGGCGCCCGCAATGGGCGCCTCTCGACTTCCCACGGACGGGAGACCGGAAATGAAGACCCCCAGCACCGATACCGGCCGTCTTGCCCAGGCCTCGATCCTGGCGGTGCTGGCCGCCGGCATGCTGCCGGCCCAGCTGTTTGGCGGCCTGTTGTTCGCGCTTGAATTCCGGCGCACGCCGATGCCTGCGCTCACCGGCGGTGGGCTGATGTTCGTATTGGCCGTGTGCAATGCGATCGCGGTGTTGCTGCCGATGGCGCTGATCCTGCAGTCTCAACAGCGGCTGCGCCGGACTGGATTCGTGCTGGTCGGCTTCGGACTGGGCGCGCTGGCCATGGCCACCTGCACCTGGCCGGGCGCGGACAATGGTCCGCTGCTGCAGCGCCTGCGCTATGTCGACACCTTCGACGTGATCAGCTATGCCTTGCAGGTGCTGGCCGCAGGTGGCTTCGGCCTGGTCGCCGGGCTGGCCTTCCATACGGTGTTCCGGCTGTCTCTGGAGGGCAGTTCCGGGCATGCCGCGCCGCCGCCGCCGGGGGAGGGGGCCTGAACAGCCTTCAGCGTCCTGCTGCGGCCCCGTGACGATGGCCAAGCGGGTGCTAGAATCCGCTCTTTCCTTTGCCGTTGCAGCGCCCCCATGCACCTGTCCCTGCTCAAGACCAAGATCCACCGCGCCACCGTCACCCATTCCGAGCTGAACTACGAAGGCTCGATCGCCATCGATGACAACCTGCTGGCTGCCACCGGCATCCGCGAGTTCGAGCAGGTGCACATCTGGGACGTGACCAACGGTGCGCGCTTCTCGACCTACGCCATCCGCGCCGAAGCCGGCAGCGGCGTTGTCTCGCTCAACGGTGGTGCTGCGCGCCACGTGCAGGTCGGTGACATCATCATCATCGCCGCGTTCGCCAGCATGACCGAGCAGGAAGCTGACAGCTTCAAGCCGAAGCTGGTGTACGTTGATGGCAAGAACCAGATCTCCCACACCAACGACACGATCCCGACCCAGGCCGCATGACAACGAACAACGGATTCGACTCGCTGCATTCCCACGCCCAGCGCCTGAAGGGCGCAAGCATTCCCAGCCTGCTCGCCGCCGAACCCGGCCGCGTGCAGGACCTGGCGCTGCGGGTCGGTCCGTTGTATGTCAATTTCGCGCGGCAGAAATACGATGCCGCGGCGTTGCAGGCCCTGCTCACGTTGGCCGCCGACCGTGATGTCGGTGGTGCCATCACCCGCTTGTTCCGTGGCGAGCAGGTCAACCTGACCGAAGGTCGCGCCGCGCTGCATACCGCGCTGCGTGGCGACGTGGTCGATGCGCCGGTGGCGGCCGAGGCCTATGCCACCGCGCGCGACATCCGCCAGCGCATGGGCGTGCTGGTGCGTGCGCTGGAAGACAGCGGCGTCACTGACGTGGTCAGCGTCGGCATCGGTGGTTCCGATCTCGGTCCGCGCCTGGTCGCCGATGCGTTGCGCCCGGTCACCGGCGCGCGCCTGCGCGTGCATTTCGTATCGAACGTGGACGGCGCCGCCATGCAGCGCACACTGGCCACGCTGGATCCGGCGAAGACCGCCGGCATCCTCATCTCCAAGACCTTCGGTACCCAGGAAACCCTGCTCAACGGCCAGATCCTGCACGACTGGCTGGGTGGCAGCGAGCGCCTGTACGCGGTCAGTGCCAATCCGGAACGTGCCGCCAAGGCCTTCGCGATCGCCGCCGATCGCGTACTGCCGATGTGGGACTGGGTCGGTGGCCGTTATTCGCTGTGGTCGGCCGTTGGTTTCCCGATCGCGCTTGCGATCGGTTTCGAGCGCTTCGAGCAGCTGCTGGACGGCGCCGCGCAGATGGATGCGCACGCGCTGGATGCACCGCTGGAGCGCAACCTGCCGGTGCTGCACGGCCTGACCGACATCTGGAACCGCAACCTGCTGGGCCATGCCACGCACGCGGTGATGACTTACGACCAGCGCCTGGCGCTGCTGCCGGCCTACCTGCAGCAGCTGGTGATGGAAAGCCTGGGCAAGCGCGTGCAGCGTGACGGCCAGCCGGTGACCACCGACACCGTGCCGGTGTGGTGGGGCGGCGCGGGCACCGATGTGCAGCACAGCTTCTTCCAGGCGCTGCATCAGGGTACCAGCATCGTTCCGGCCGACTTCATCGGCTGCGTACACAACGACGATCCCTACACGATCAATCATCAGGCCCTGCTGGCCAATCTGCTGGCGCAGACCGAAGCACTGGCCAATGGCCAGAGCAGCGACGACCCGCACCGTGATTACCCGGGCGGCCGCCCGAGCACGCTGATCCTGCTCGACGCGCTGACCCCGCAGGCGCTGGGTTCGCTGATCGCCATGTACGAACACGCCGTGTATGTGCAGTCGGTGATCTGGAACATCAATGCCTTCGACCAGTTCGGTGTCGAGCTGGGCAAGCAGCTGGCCAGTGGCCTGCTGCCGGCGCTGCAGGGTGAGGATGTGGCGATTGCCGATCCGATGACCCGCGAGATCCTGGCGCAGCTGAAGGGCTGACCCGGCCTGCGGATGTGCCGGCGCCGGCCGGCCATCCGATGCCTCTGCGGTTGCCTTCGATCCGGTCACGCAGGAATGGCGGCGCGGCCACTCATTCCACGTCACTTCCGTACTTTACGTGCAGCGTATTCGTGCGTCCTGCCGCAGCGCAGCTTGACGCACTTCACACGCGGATGCAGTGTGCACGGGCGGCTGTACCTGTCATCCAGTATCGCTCGCAGCATGATGTTGATGCCAGGGACTGGCCGTATCCGAAGGGACGTGGAATCGATCCATGTCCTCAACGCCTCATGTTGTGAATGACAGGAGATTGCGAATGGATCTGAACGACGATGTTGTGTCCGGCTGGCTCAATGGCTCGGACGATGTGGATGGGTGTGCCAACCCTGCGGGTTCGCTGTTCATCTACGGTGCGGCAGCCACCGAAGCGGCCCTTACCGGAGCTTCGGACACCATGATCACCGGGGGCACCAACGAGTGCACCACCACGGTATCGGTGATCAACCACTGCCTGTGTTGCTGATGTAACCCGAGCCGGCACGCAGAGACATGCAGCTGCGTGCCGGCGACTGGAACAGACTCTCGATATCTCGCAGGGGGCGTAATGACCGCTTCTCCGGCTGCGGCCGCGTTTGCGTGCATCACCGAACATTTCCTTGCCCAGGCGCGCGCTGCGCTGGTTGCCGGCCTGCATGATCCCGCCATTGCTCTGCAGCCTGGCGAGCGCGATCTGCTGCATGCACGGGGCGATGCGGCACTGCGTGAGCATGCCCAGCTCAAGCTCAACCGCGTGCTGCTGCTGGAACTGCACGCCGCTGCGCGCAGCGGTGACATCGGCCCGCTTGACAGCGCTGGGGTGCTGGACGAATTCGTTGCCCTGGCCACCAGCGAGGGCTTCCGCACGCATCTGCAGCGACGCTATCCGGTGCTGCTGCCGCGCCTGACGCGCATGCTCGAAGGACAATGTGCGGCTGTGGTGGAGCTCGCTGTTCGCATCGGCAGCGATCGTGCGGCGCTGGCAGAGTTGCTGGGTGCGCCGGCGGGCACGCTGCATGCCGTTGCATTGGGACGCGGTGACCTGCATGGTGGCGGCCGGACTGTGGCACGGCTGCAGTTCGATGGCGGCACGGTGATGTACAAGCCACGCTCATTGCGCATCGATGCGACGCTTGATGGCCTGTTGTCCACGGTCTTCGGTGACGGCCCTGACCGCGTATGCGTGCCGAAGGTGATTGATCGTGGCAGCCACGGCTGGGCCGCCTTCGCCGCGCACCGCTACTGTGCCGATGACCTTGAACTGCGTGCCTACTACCGCGGTCTTGGCCATTGGTTGGCAATCCTGCGCCTGGTCGGTGGCACCGACATCCATCTGGAGAATCTGATCGCGGTCGGGCCGGTTCCTGTCGTGGTCGACGCCGAAAGCGTGTTCTCCCGGGTAATCGACATCGAGCCATCAGGGCTTGGCGATGCGTACGACACCGCCGTCAAGCTGATGCGTAATTCAGTGCTGCGTACCGGAATCGTGCCATTCCGTACTGCCGGCCTGGGCATGGAAGGCGTGGATCTGTCCGCAGCCGGCGCACTGCCGGGCGAGCAGCCGCGGGTGCAGGTGCCGGTGATTGTCGAGGATGGGACGGAACCGGCCCGCTTGGGCATGGTTGAGGCCGAGGTCTCCGTTGCGCAGAATCATCCCAGCGCGCAGCCCGATGTGTCGTTGTACTGGGATCACATCAGCGAGGGCTTCATCGACGCCAGTGGGCGCCTGCGCGCGCTCGATGCGAAGGGTGAACTGATGCCGCTCCTGGCGGCTTTCGAGGGCTGCCAGGTGCGCGATGTGCGGCGGCCGACCATGGCCTACGCCGAGCTCGGGAGAATGCTCTGGCATCCGGCATCGCTGCACAACGAAGCCCAGGCGGTTGAACGCGCGATCGACCTGCTGGTGCGCAATGCGGCGGTGTCACCGGCCGCGCCATCGGACCTGGAGACCGTGCGCGGCGAAGTGGACGACCTGCGCCACGGTGACATTCCGATCTTCGCATCGCAGCTGGACGCGGCCCGCATCCGCTCCATCACCGACAACTGGCGTGCGATGCGCATCGACCTCGAAGACGTGACCATCCGCAGCACGCTGGTAGCCACCGACCTGAACCAGCATGCGCTGGCCCGCGCCGAGGCTAGATCCGGCCACAGCTATGCAGCACAGCATCCGCGTGCGGACGACCTGGATGCACGCCGTCGCACGCTGGCCGCGCGCGCGGTGGAGAGCCTGCTGCGGCTGGCGGTGCACGGCGAAGACGGTTCGATGACCTGGATCACGCCCGAGGTGACCCGTACCGGATGGACCGTCCAGCCGGTGCAGCCCGACCTGTATTTCGGGCTGGGAGGCATTGCGTTCGCACTGGCGGCCTACCGCCGGGAAGTGGAGCAGGGGCGTGCCGACCCGGTAGTGGGGCTGGCCCCGGCCATCGATGGCGCCCTCGCGGTGTTCCAGACCATGTGTGAGCGGCATCCCGCCGAGATCGATGGTGGATTCGTCGGAACCGGTTCGCAGATCTGGACATTGCTGGCATTGAACGACCTGTTGCAGCGACCGGCGCTGCTGGCGCTGGCGGAGCGCTGCGCAGAAGCCGCAGAGCGTCGCGGATTCCAGGAGGCGACGAAGTTCGAACTGATTGATGGCGTGTCCGGCATGATCCTGCCGTTGCTGTCGCTGGCCGGGGCTACCGGAAACGCGCGCTGGCTGGAGCTGGCGGCCGCAGCGGGACGTCGCCTGCAGGATGCTGCGATCGTCGACATGGACGGTGCGCGCTGGTCAACGCCACAGTTCCGCGAGCCGATTGGTGGCTTTGGCCACGGCGCGATGGGCATGGGCTGGGCGCTGGCACGGCTGGCGCGTTCGGATGCCGGCAGCGTGCCTGAGCGGGCCGCCTGGCGGCAGCTGGCCGAAGGAGCCTTTGCGTTCCAGGCGGCGCTGTTCGAGTCGCATACCGGGCGCTGGCGCGATATCCACCTGGAGGACGGGCAGAAGAATTTCCCGACCTGGTGCCATGGCAGTGTTGGCATCGGTCTGGCGGCGGCGGATCTGTATGCCCGCACCGGCGATCCCGCGCAGTTGCGTGACATGCGGCGGGCTGTGGCCGACGCGCGCGGCAAATGGGGGTTCAGCCACACCCTGTGCCATGGCGATGTGTCCACCCGGGAGCTGCTGGTGCTGGCGGCTGCGCTGGATCCGGAGGGATGTCCCTATCCGCAGGACGAGGCCGCCATCGAGATCGTTTCTTCGATCGAGGAGCACCAGGGCATGGTCGGCGGGCTGACCCGCGCGGCCTTTACTCCGGGCCTGATGATCGGTCTGGCAGGTACGATCTATGGCTTCCTGCGCATGCATCCGGCCTGCACGCTGCCGTCGCCGCTGCTGCAGGAGACGGTAGCGGCGCGGGTCGATGCGACGGCGTCGCGCTCCAGCGCCGCGCAGGACCGAGCAGTGCTGGCCGAGGTCTGAGCCGGACGGGTCCGGCGATCAACGGCTGGGATCGCGTTCCGGGCTCGGCCGCTTGGCCAGCTTGCGCTGCAGCGAACGCCGGTGCATGCCGAGCAGGCGGGCGGCTGCGGACACGTTGCCGCCGGTCTCGTGCATCGCCTGCTGGATGTGTTCCCACTGCAGGCGGCTGATCGGCGTCATCGCATCAGGTACTTCCATTTCACCATCATCGGCCGGGCCGTCGTCTTCCTCGCCGAGCGCGCGCAGGATCATCGGCACCGTGGCCGGCTTCGGCAGGTAGTCGTCGGCACCGAGCTTGATCGCCTCCACCGCGGTGGCGATGCTGGCATAGCCGGTCACCAGCAGGATGCGCATGTCCGCGCGCAGGGCACGCAGCGGCTGGATCAGTGCCAGGCCGGAATCGCTGCCCAGCTTCAGGTCGATCAGCGCGAACGCCGGCGGATGCTGGCGGGCCAGCGCCAGCGCACTGGCGGCATCCTGTGCGGTCTGCGTTTCAAGCCCCTTGCGGGCCAGGCTGCGCTGCAGGGTGCGCAGGTACAGCTCGTCGTCGTCGACCAGCAGGCCCAGGGTGGAGTGATGAAGGCTCATGGGGTGTCCTCACGTGGGGTCAGCGGCAGGCGGAAGCCGACGCGGCTGCCGGCCCCCTGGGCCGGGCGCATCCACATCTCGCCGTCGAGGCGTTCGATGGTGGCATGGGACAGGGCCAGGCCGACGCCCATGCCCTCGCTTTTGCTGCTGCCGAACAGCTTGCCCGGCAGCACCGCGGCACGGGCGTCGAAGCCGTGGCCGTAGTCGCGGACTTCGCCGATCAGGTCGTCGCCTTCGATGCGCAGGTCCAGGTCCACGCGCGGCCGGCCGGCCTGCTCGCCGGCATCGGCGGCATTGTTGAGCAGGACCATCAGCAGATGGCCCACGCCCGGGTCGAGTGGCAGCCGCAGCGGCGCATCGTCATTGCGATGCAGGTCGATGGTCGGCCGCACCAGGCGCCACTGTTCCAGTACCTGCTGGGCGCTGGAGTGGCTGCGACCCGGTGCATCGGCCGAGGCCGGTGCGGCCAGCGCCAGCACGCGCTCGCGGCACTGCACCAGCAGCTCGCGCAGGGTTTCCATGTCTTCGCGTACTTCGGGCTCTTCGCTGCGCTCGGCGACGTCATCGGCGAGCAGGGTCATGGTCGCCAGCGGCGTGTTCAGTTCATGCGCCACCGAGGCGGCATGGGTGGCCAGGGCGACGATGCCCTCGTTGCGGGCGAAGCGTTCGCGCAGGGCCGACAGTTCCAGTTCGCGCTGGCGCAGCGCCAGTGCCAGGCGGGTGGAGAAGGTCAGCACGACCGCTGCGGAAATCAGGAAATTGGCGACCACGCCCCAGCGGTTGAGGTCCTGGGCGCGGAAATAGCCATCCGGCAGCGACTGGCCGAAGATGCCGCTGGCGGCGTAGCCGAGCAGGCAGGCCAGCGCCACCGCCAGTGCCCAGCGCAGGGGCAGGGCGAACGCGGCGAGCGCGATCAGGATCAGGAACAGCGAACTGAACGGGTTGGCCATGCCGCCACTCCAGCCCACCATCCAGGTCAGGATGATCACGTCCACCAGGATGTGGCCGAATGCGGTCAGTGGCGCGGTGTCGGCCGCCTCCGGGCGCAGCTGGGTGTAGATGTTGAACAGCGTCAGCACGGCCACGCCCGCCCACAATGGCAGCTGCGGCAACGGCAGGCCCAGCACCCAGGTGGCAACCAGGATGGTGGCGGCCTGGCCGCCTACGGCAAGCCAGCGCAGGCTGCACAGGGTTCGGAGAAACGGGGCGTCGGGACCGGTCATTCACGCTCATCGTATGCGTTCACGCGTGACCGTGCCTGCGACAATCGGCCGCAGCCGTGCCGCCGGCTGAATGCGAGTCACCCGGAATGCGGAGGCGGGCGGTAGAATGCGCCCATGCACGACGCCGTTACCCGCCCGACGCCCCCTTCCGATGCCACTGCCTGGCCCCGCCGCCAGACCCATGCCGTCCAGATCGGCGGGGTCACCGTAGGCGGAGGCAAGCCGGTCGTGGTGCAGTCGATGACCAACACCGATACCTCCGACGTGGCCTCCAGCGTGAAGCAGGTGGCCGAGTTGTGGCGTGCGGGTTCGGAAATGGTGCGGCTGACCGTCAATACCGTGGAAGCGGCTGCGGCGATCCCGCGCATTGTCGACAAGCTGGCGATGATGGGCATCGACGTGCCGCTGATCGGTGACTTCCATTACAACGGCCATCAGCTGCTGACCGCCGAACCGGCCTGTGCCGAAGCGCTGGCCAAGTACCGCATCAACCCGGGCAATGTCGGCTTCGGCAAGAAGAAGGACCTGCAGTTCGCCCAGTTGATCGAGTTCGCGATCCGCTACAACAAGCCGGTGCGCATCGGTGCCAACTGGGGCTCGCTGGACCAGGCCCTGGCGGCAAGGCTGATGGACGAGAACAACCTGCGTGAGCAGCCCTGGGACGCCGGCCGCGTGCTGCGCGAGGCGCTGATCCGCTCGGCGCTGGATTCGGCAGAGCAGGCGGTGGAGCTCGGCCTGCCGCGCGACCGCATCGTGCTGTCGGCCAAGGTCAGTGGCGTGCAGGAGCTGATCGCGGTGTACCGCGACCTGGCCCAGCGCTCGGATTTCGCCCTGCACCTGGGCCTGACCGAGGCCGGAATTGGCAGCAAGGGCATCGTCGCCTCGTCCGCGGCGCTGAGCGTGCTGCTGCAGGAGGGCATCGGTGACACCATCCGCATCTCGCTGACCCCGGAACCGGGCCAGTCGCGTACGCAGGAAGTGATCGTCGCCCAGGAGCTGCTGCAGACCACCGGCCAGCGCGCCTTCACACCGCTGGTCACGGCCTGCCCGGGCTGCGGCCGCACCACCTCCGAGTTCTTCCAGGAGCTGGCCAAGGTGGTACAGAACCACGTGCGCGAGAAGATGCCGCTGTGGAAGATCCACCACCCGGGTGCGGAGAACATGACCCTGGCGGTGATGGGCTGCATCGTCAACGGACCGGGTGAGTCGCGCCATGCCAATATCGGCATCTCGCTGCCCGGCACGGGTGAAACGCCTGCAGCGCCGGTGTTCGTCGATGGCGAAAAGAAGGTGACCCTGCGTGGCGAGAACATCGCCCAGGAATTCGTCGCCCTGATCGACGATTACGTCGAACACAAGTATGTCCGAAGCGCCGGATAAGCCTGCGATCCTCGCTGCACCGGAGTCCGCCTCCGGCTTCCGCCACTGGATGGCGCGCAATGCCTGGCGCCTGGTCCTGCTGTTCGGTGGCGTGCTGCTGCCGCTGGCCGGCTTCGTCGCCCTGGCTGACGAGGTGCACGAGTTTGAATCGTTCCATTTCGATGCGCCGCTGCTGTGGCAGATGCATGGCCTGCATTCGCCGCTGCTGGACCGCTTCTTCGTGCTCATTTCCAGACTGGGCTACGAATGGTTCCTGATCCCGGCCGACGTGCTGATCATCGGCGTGCTGCTGGGCTACCGGCGTTGGCGCGAGGCGACCTTCGTGGCGGTCAGCTTCGTCGGCTCGGCGCTGCTGAACATGGGCAGCAAGCACTTCTTCCAGCGCCAGCGCCCCAGCCTGTGGGAATCGATCGCGCCGGAATCGACGTTCAGCTTCCCCAGCGGCCATGCGATGGGCTCGATGACCCTGGCAGTGACCCTGGTACTGCTGGCCTGGAACACCCGCTGGCGCTGGCCGGTGCTGCTGCTGGCACCGGCATTCAGCCTGCTGGTCAGCGTGTCCCGGGTCTACCTGGGGGTGCATTACCCCTCCGATATCCTGGCCGGATGGTGTGCCGCGCTGGTTTGGGTGGTAGGGTGCTATCTGGTCATGTTCAGTCGCCGGCACCCATGGCGACGTCACGGCTCGCCGCCAGCGAAGGCCAGCGAAGCATCATCACAGGGGGATTGACGTGGATGGCCCTTGAGGGACGTCTACGTGATAGATCAGTTGTTTCGTTGCAGCAGGTTCTGCAAGACAGGGGGCAAGCACAACGCGCGGTAGTGTGATGCGCAAGGCAGATTGCCGGGGTCGCATTCCGAACGCGCTTGCAGGGGTATCGGCACCCTGCCTAGCTTGACCTGCAATGGCCGCATTCGAAGAGGTACGTGAATGACGATTCGAGTCTACCTGGTGGATGACCACGCGCTGGTCCGCACCGGGATGAAGATGATTCTGTCGGGGGAAACCGACATCGAGGTGGTGGGCGAAGCCGAGACCGGCGAAGACGCGCTGCGTGAAGTCCGCCAGCTGCTGCCCGATGTGGTGCTGTGTGACCTGCACCTGCCGGGTGTGAGCGGCATGGAAGTGACCGAGCGCATCGTGCGCAGCCACCGCAATACCCGCGTGGTGATCGTGTCGGTGCTGGAAGATGGCCCGCTGCCGAAGCGGCTGCTCGAGGCTGGCGCCGCCGGTTACATCGGCAAGGGCTGCGATGCGCAGGAGCTGTTGCGCGCGGTGCGTGACGTGGCCGGTGGCCGCCGTTACCTGGGCACCAGCATCGCGCAGAACCTGGCGCTGTCGACGGTGGAAGGCAACGGTTCGCCGTTCGACAGCCTGTCACCGCGCGAGCTGGAAGTGGCGCTGCTGCTGACCCAGGGCCTGCGCCAGGAAGACATCGCGCGGCGGTTGAGCCTGAGTGCGAAGACGGTGAACACGCACAAGGCGCGGTTGTTCGAGAAGATGGGGATCCACGACAACATCGCGTTGGCGCGGATGGCCAGCCAGTACGGGCTGGTGGATCCGGCACGGCCGCTGTAAGGGTTTCGGCCAACGGCTGAGCCCCTCGCGGTGTGCGGCAGGATTCGTGGGGTTGGCCCTGCGGAGGGATTGCGCAGGGGACGCCGTGAATCCATCCCTGGAGGCTCGGGCGCGCCATCCATGGCGCTTACGCCCCTGCGCAATCCCTCCGCAGGGCCACGGACAGGTTCCGTGCGCGTCCACCGCGGAATGAAGAAGGAAGAGCAGGAGCGGGTCGCGCGCTGTGCGCGCTCGTCGCCCGGGGTCGGATCCCTTTCCCGGTGGGAAAGGGCTCTGACCCTTGATGATGCCGGAGCCGAGCGTGGGCTCGGCTCTACCCCTTTGCCGGGCTCAGTGGCCGCGCACGCGCTTGATGATCTTCGCGGCGTCGGCGGCGCTGGCGCGCACCTTGTCCCATGCGCCGTCGGCGATCCAGTTGCCCGGCACCATCCACGAACCGCCGATGCAGACCACGTTCTTCTGCTCCAGGTATTCGGCGGCGGTGTTTTCGGTGATGCCACCGGTCGGGCACAGCTTGAGATCGGCGACCGGGCCGGCCAGGCCCTTGATCATCGCCAGCCCGCCCACGGCCGTGGCCGGGAACAGCTTGCACACGCGGAAGCCGCGCGCATACAGCGACAGCAGCTCGGTCGGCGTCGCCGCACCCGGCACTACCGGCAGCGGTGCCGCCGCCAGTGCATCGGCCAGCGCCGGTGGCGTACCCGGGGTCACCAGGAAGTCCGCGCCCGCATCGATCGACTGCTGCATCTGCTCCACGGTCAGCACCGTACCGGCACCCACCACCACATCCGGCAGCTCGCGCTTGAGCATCGCCAGCGCTTCCATCGCCACCGGCGTGCGCAGCGTCAGCTCGATCGCCGGCAAACCACCTTCCAGTAGCGCCGCACTGACCGCACGCGCCTGGTCCAGCGTATGAATCGTCACCACCGGCAGGATGCCCGCCGCACGCAACAGCTCCGCCGCCTTTACCTGATGTTGTTCGATACCCATGCTTTTGCCCTTGCCTTTGCTCTTCTTGATTCAGTGGCCGCAGCGCAAATGACGCGCCGGGAATTGTCCAAGGGCAGTAGAGCGCCCTGGCCGGGACCGTGAGCGGCATGGATGCCGCGATCGAGCCCCCATGGATGGGTTTACGGCGTGTCCCGGCCAGGGCGCTCTACTGCCCAGGCCGGGAAGCCTGCCGCGGCTTTTCGCTTCAGGCGTCTTTCGCCTCATGTGGCGCCGCCGCTGCCGCCGCATCGTGCCCCAGCTCGTATTCCGCGTCGTACTCCCACGGCCCACCATCAGCCGCCGCCGGCCCGCACGAAATCGAAATCGCCCCCTGGTCGGCCGGACCCACCACGCGACGGTTGATCGCGAACAGGTTGCGGCCCAGATCATGCGCGGCTGGCGCGGTGTTCGGCGCCAGCGGGCGCGCGGCCCATTCGGCTGCGTCCACCAGCACTTCCAGCGTGCCGGCCTCGCCATCGAGGCGGATCATGTCGCCCTCGCGAACCTTGGCCAGCGGACCACCCCGCGCCGCTTCCGGCGTCACATGGATCGCCGCAGGGATCTTGCCCGAGGCGCCGGACAGGCGGCCGTCGGTGACCAGCGCCACGCGCCGGCCCTGGTTCTGAAGCAGGCCCAGCAGCGGCGCCAGCGAATGCAGTTCCGGCATGCCGTTCGCACGCGGGCCCTGGTAACGCACCACCGCCACGAAATGCTCGGGCAACAGGCCGCCGGCATGCAGCTTGTTCAACACCTGCGGCGCATCGACCACCACCGCCGGTGCTTCGATCGTGCGGTATTGCGGCTTCACCGCCGACAGTTTGATCAGCGACTTGCCGAGGTTGCCGCGCAGCAGGCGCAGGCCACCCTGGTGCTCGAACGGATTGTCGACGCCACGCACCACCTCTTCGTCGGCGCTGCGTTCCAGGCCCGGCAGGTAGACCAGCTTGCCGTCGCGCAGCTGCGGTTCGCGTGCGTAGTCGGCCATGCCGCCACGCGCCACGCTGACCAGGTCGCCGTGCATCAGGCCGGCCTTGATCAGTTCGCCGAACACGAAGGCCGGGCCGCCTGCTGCGGCGAAGCGGTTTACATCGGCTTCGCCGTTCGGGTAGACGCGGGCCAGCAGCGGAATCAGCTGTGACAGCTCGTCGAAGTCGTCCCAGGTCAGCACGATGCCGGCCGCACGCGCCACCGCGATCCAGTGGATGGTGTGGTTGGTCGAGCCGCCGGTCGCCATCAGTGCGATGACCGCGTTGATGATCGCGCGCTCGTCGATGATCCGGCCCAACGGGCGGAAGTCGTCGCCGAGTGCCGTGATGTCGAGCGCGCGCTCGGTGGCTTCACGGGTGAGGGCGTCGCGCAACGGCGTGCCTGGATTGACGAACGATGCGCCCGGCAGCTGCACGCCCATCGCTTCCAGCAGCACCTGGTTGGAGTTGGCGGTGCCGTAGAAGGTGCAGGTGCCGGCGCCGTGGTACGAGGCGGACTCCGCTTCCAGCAGTTCTTCGCGGGTGGCTTCGCCGGCAGCATAGCGCTCGCGCACTTCGGCCTTCTGCTTGTTCGGGATGCCCGGGGTCATCGGGCCGGCCGGCACGAACACCGCTGGCAGATGGCCGAAGGCCAGCGCACCGATCAGCAGGCCCGGCACGATCTTGTCGCACACACCGAGGTAGACGGTGGTGTCGAACATATCGTGGCTGAGCCCGATCGCGGTGGCCTGCGCGATCACATCGCGCGAGAACAGTGACAGTTCCATGCCGCCGCGGCCCTGGGTGACGCCGTCGCACATCGCCGGCACGCCGCCGGCCACCTGTGCGGTGGCGCCCAGCTCGCGGGCGATCTCGCGGATCTGCTCGGGATAGGTCTCGAACGGCTGGTGCGCCGACAGCATGTCGTTGTAGGCGGTGATGATGCCGAGGTTCGGCGTCACGCCGCCGCGCAGGCGGCTCTTGTCGGTGCCGCCGCAGGCGGCGAACCCGTGGGCGAGGTTGCCGCAGCTCAGGCGGCTGCGGAACGGGCCTTCACGCAGGGAGGCGTCGATCGCGGCCAGGTAGGCGGCACGCGAGGCGGCGCTGCGGCGGATGACACGCTCAGTGATGGCTTGCAGTTGCGGATGGAGGCTCATTGGCTACCGGCGTTCGTGGTGGCGAGAGGCAAGCGGCGGCGCGGCGCCGCCGCCGACATCAATCAGCCCAGTGGACGCGCAGGCGCGCGCCTTCCAGATTGATCGCATTGAGGATGGGGTACTGCTGGGCGTCGTTGCTGTCCAGCGCCTGGCGCAGCACCTGCAGCTTCTGCTTGCCGCGCAGCAGCAGCAGGCGCTGGCGGCACTGGCGCAGGCCATGCGGGGTCAGGGTGATGCGCAGCGGCCACTGGTTCGCGCCCGGGCAGCCGGTGGCGTCCAGCGCGGCATAGGGCAGGGTGCTTTCCAGTGCGCGGGCCAGGTCCTTCGAGCCGGGGAACAGCGAGGCGGTGTGGCCGTCGTTGCCCATGCCCAGTGCCACCAGGCTCGGCGGCTGGCTGTGCTGCGCCTGCAGGTTGGCGGTGTACACGCATTCCGGCAGCGGCTTGCCGATCCGCACCAGCGGATCGAAATGCGCACCTTCGGCGCGCTTGAGCAGATTCTCGCGCACCAGCCAGGCATTGCTGTCGCGATCCTGCGGCGACAGCCAGCGCTCATCGGCCAGGCTCACTTCCACGCGGTCCCAGTGCACGTCCAGTTCGGCCAGCGCCTGGTACACCGGTGCCGGCGTGGTGCCGCCAGACAACAGGATGCGGGCGCGGCCCACTTCGTTGATGTCGTGGTTGAGGGTCTGCGCCATCTCGGCGGCCACCGCCTCGATCCAGCCATCGGCATCGCCGTGCTGGATGAACTCGATGCGGTCGTCGTGGAAGGTGGTGGGGCTCATGCGGCAACTCCAGGTGCGTCACGTTCGGCGTCGGCGGCATAGGCGGCGGCGCCCAGCAGTCCGGCGTGGGGATGCATCACGGCCAACGAGGGCACCCGCGCCATGATCGAGGAGAAGCGGCCCTTGTGTTCGAAGCGCTGGCGGAACCCGGAGTGCTGCAGCGAATCGAGCATCTTCGGGGTCAGCCCGCCGGTCAGGAACACGCCGTCCCATGCGCCCTGGGTCAGCACCAGGTCGCCTGCGATGGCGCCGAACACGGCGCAGAACACATCGACGGTGCGCATCGCCTGCGGGTCACCGTGCAGGGCGCGGGCGGTCACGTCCACCGGCTGCAGTTGGCCCGGATCGATGCCGGCCATCTCGCATACCGCGCGATGGATGTTGACCAGGCCAGGGCCGCAGATCAGGCGCTCGTTGGAGACGCGGCCGAACTGTTCGGACAGGATCTCCAGGATGCGGATCTCCTCCGGCGTTCCCGGCGGGAAGCTGACATGGCCGCCTTCGGTTTCCAGCGGGTAGCAGCGGCCGTGGCGCAGGATCAGGCCACCGACACCCAGGCCCGTACCCGGCCCGATCACCGCATAGTTGCGCGGCTGGCCCGGCTTGCCCGGGACCCAGGCGGCACCGCCGACCTGGACCACGTCATCGGGCTGCAGCAGTGAAATCGCCATCGCCTGCGCTGCGAAATCGTTGATCAGGTGCAGTTCGTCGAAACCGAGCATGGCGGCGGTGCGGCTGCGCGAGATCACCCACGGGTGGTTGGTGATGCGCGCTTCGTCACCGTCGACGCGACCAGCGACCGCGAACACGCCGCGGCTGGCGGTAGCGCCGATCTGTTCCAGATGGTGGCGCGCGGCATCACCCAGCGACGGGAACTCCGCCACCGCGTACTCGCGGATGCTGTCCTTCTGCAGCGGTGCGTCCTGCGAGGTGTCGGCCAGGGCGAAGCGGGCGTTGGTACCGCCGATGTCGGCGACCAGCACCGGCTGCGAGCTGGCACTCATGCCGACGCTCCGCTGTCCGGCGCGTCCACGCCCTGCGGCAGGAACTCGCCCGCATTGCTCGGGCCCCATTGGCCGGCCGGGTAGGGCTCCAGCGGCAGCTTGGCATCCTTCCAGGCGTCGGCGACGCTGTCGATCCACGCCCAGGCCGCGCGCACTTCGTCATCGCGCACGAACAGCGTGTGGTTGCCGTTGAAGGCATCCAGGAACAGGCGTTCGTAGGCGATGCGGCGGTGCAGACCGGTCGGCACCGACAGTTCCAGTTCCAGCGGATGCAGTTCCAGCGCGCCCCATTCCGGGCCGGCCAGGCTGCTCATCAGGCCCAGTTCGATGTTTTCCTGCGGCTGCAGCTGGAACACCAGGCGGTTCGGTGCGGCCTGCGCGCGCTGCGGGCGCTCGAACAGCCAGTGGGTGACCGGCTTCAGCGTGACCACCACGCGGGTGGTGCGTTCGGGCAGGCGCTTGCCGGTGACCAGGTGGAACGGCACGCCGCTCCAGCGCCAGTTGTCGATATGCGCGGTGACCCCGGCGAAGGTCTCCACGTCGCTGCCTTCCGGCGGCTGGTAGGCCTGGGCCGGCTGGCCGTTGATGGTACCGGCGGTGTAGCGGCCACGGATGCTGTCACGCGCGGCGTGCTTGGCATCGAGCGGGCGCAGGGCGCGCAGCACCTTGACCTTCTCGTCGCGGATGCGGTCGGCTTCCAGCGAGGCCGGCGGCTCCATCGCCACCATGCACAGCAGCTGCAGGATGTGGCTCTGCACCATGTCGCGCAGCGCGCCGGAGCGGGCGTAGTAGGCGTCGCGGCCATCCACGCCTTCGCTCTCGGCCACCAGGATGTGCACCGATTCGATGTAGTTGCGGTTCCACACCGCTTCCAGCAGCGTGTTGCCGAAGCGCAGTGCGATCAGGTTCTGCACCGCCGCCTTGCCCAGGTAATGGTCGAGGCGGAACACGCGGTCCTCGTCGATCCACTGGCCGATGGTGCTGATGATTTCCTCGGCGCTCTCGCTGTCGCTGCCGATCGGCTTCTCCAGCATCAGGCGTGCCGGTGCGGCGAGGGCGCCACCCTTGGCCAGGCCTTCGCAGGTGGAGATGTACAGGCCCGGCGGAATGGCCAGGTAGCTGACGCACTTGCGGTGCACCAGGTCGGAGACCGCGGCGGCAACCGAGTCGACGTCGCGCAGGTCCACCGAACGATAGTCGATGCGGCGCAGCAGGGCGCTGATGTCGTCCTGCGTGGCCATCGGCATGGCCTGCTGCAGGCGCGGCCGCAGGATGTCATGGAAGGCTTCGGTGTCATGCCCGGACAGGGCCAGCGCACGGATGCGGAAGTCCTCCGGCAGCAGGCCGTCGCCAAGCAGGCGAAGCAGCGAAGGGAACAGGTAGCGCTGGGCCAGATCACCTGTGGCACCGAACAGGAAGAGGGTGTCGTGCATCGCTCGAGTTTCAGATCCGGGTGACATCGTTGTCAATCGCTTCATGGCTGGGTTCGGGGGACATCCGCGCAACTGCCTGTCCGAGGTTCGTCAGGTGCGATCTCCGGGGTAGCGGAAGACCGTTCCATTCGAAACCACTGCCTCGGCGGAACCTTCGTTCAACCGCCGACGCAGATCGGTGCGCACCGATCATCGGATAGTGCCACGTGAAAACGTTTACATGGCAGAATGGGCAACTGTATTCGATTGCAGTGCTCGCCGTCATGCGGCAGGCGCGCAATCATCACTGCCATCGGGAGGGCCGAGGCAGTCCCAAAAGACAGCCCGGCTTCGGGCGGACCGGATAGGTGATATGGCAAAAGTGCAGTTGCAGGGTGTGCGCAAGGTCTATGACAACGGCCAGGTCGCGGTGAAGGACGCCAGCTTCGAGGTCGCCGATGGCGAGCTGATGGTGCTGGTCGGTCCGTCCGGCTGTGGCAAGTCGACCCTGCTGCGGATGGTGGCTGGCCTGGAGGAGATCAGCGGCGGCACGCTGACCATCGGTGATCGCGTGGTCAACGACGTGGCGCCGAAGGACCGCGACATCGCCATGGTGTTCCAGAGCTACGCGCTGTACCCGCACATGACCGTGGCCGAGAACCTGGCCTTCGGCCTGAAGCTGCGCGGGCATGACAAGGCGACCATCGACAAGCGCATCGCCGAAGCAGCGCAGACCCTGGGCCTGACCGAGATGATGGACAAGCTGCCCAAGGCGATGTCCGGTGGCCAGCGCCAGCGTGTTGCGCTGGGTCGCGCACTGGTGCGCGAGCCGGCGGTGTTCCTGCTCGACGAACCGCTGTCCAACCTCGATGCCAAGCTGCGCCACAGCGTGCGCACCGAGATCGCGCAGCTGCACCGCAAGCTGGGCACCACCATGATCTACGTGACGCACGACCAGGTCGAAGCGATGACCCTGGGCCAGCGCATCGTGGTGCTGAAGGACGGCATCATCCAGCAGATCGATACGCCGATGGCGCTGTACGACCGCCCGGCCAATCTGTTCGTGGCCGGTTTCCTCGGCAGCCCGGCGATGAACGTGCTGCGTGGCATGCTGCAGGGCGATGCCGGTGGCGTGACCGTGGTCGACGGCGAATGGCGTGCACCGCTGGGCCAGGCCACGATCGATCCGGCGTGGCTGCAGAAGCCGATCGCGGTGGGCGTGCGCCCGGAGCACCTGCAACCGGCGGCCGCCGATGATGCGCATGCGTTCATCGCGCGCATCGAAGGCATCGAGCCGGTCGGCAACGAGATCTTCGTGAATCTGAGCAGTGGCCAGCACGCGCTGACCATGCGCGTGGCGCCGCAGTCGCTGCCGGCGGTGGGCGAGCAGATCCGCGTGGCGATCCACCCGCAGGGCCTGCACTTCTTCAACCCGGAATCCGGCGAGCGGCTGTAACGGGTAGTGCCGGCCGCTGGCCGGCAACTTCAACCATGCATGGTTGCCGGCCAGCGGCCGGCACTACCATTCCTTCATCCACCGGGCTCAGCGCGCCAGGCCATCCAGCAACGGCATGCGCTGCGCGATCGCATCACCCACCTGCAGATCAGCGTCGCTGGCTTCCAGCGGCAGCACCGCCAGTGCCAGGTCGCCGGCCACGCAGGCAATCGTGCCCAGCGCTGCGCCACCCTGCTGCACGCCATCGCCGGCCTGCGCCGGTGCCGCGGTATGCAGCAGCTGCACCGCGCGCTTGGCTTTGCCGAGGAAGTGGGTGCGGGCGACGATTTCCTGGCCGGGATAGCAGCCCTTCTTCACGCTGTAACCGTTCAGGCGGTCCAACCCCAGCTGCTGCGGGGTCCACACTTCGCGCTGGCTTTCTTGCAGCCGGGGCAGGCCGTAGCGCAGGTCTGCTTGGCGCCAGGCCAGGGCGAAAGCGGCCTCATCGGCTTCGCTGCCAGCGGCGAACGCTTCGGCGCTGCCAATGCGCAGGGTGCGCGGCAGGGCGTCGCTGCCCAGGTCCAGCTCCCAGCCGTCACCTGCAGTCTGCGCAATCGCGGCGCCGCTGGCGGCCTCGGGTGCGGTGAACGCGCCGGCCACCGCCAGATCGCTGCGCACCTGCACCTTCACCTTGCGGCGGAACACGAAGCGCTGCAGTTGCGACGCAATCGCATCGGCATCACCATCGGCCAGCACCAGCATCACATGGTCTTCGGCCAGCCGAAGCAGCTGGAACACCGCCAGGGTGCGGCCCTTGGCGCTCAGCCAGGCGCTCCACTGCCAGTGCAGCAGGGGCAGGGCAGTGACATCGCTGCTGAACTGGGCGTGGGCAAAGACAGCCGCATCCGGGCCTTGCAGGCTCAGCAACTGGTGGCCGGGCAGGCGCGGATATCCGACGAAAGCAGGGGGCAGGTTGTCAGGCACGTGAACGAGGTCTAAAATTTGTGCGTTGCGAGACCGAACATGATAGGCCAAACAACCCCCACTCCCGACGACGAATCTGAAGCCCCGCTGGTCCCCGCGGCACCCGTGCCCGTGGAACAGGAAAAAGCAGAGGAATTCGGCGGCCGCGGCGGACTTGATCCGGTGCGGTACGGCGATTGGGAGAAAAACGGACGCTGCATCGATTTCTGATCAGCATTGAGCCAACGCGGCCGCGTGCCGCCCAGCCGAGACAACGAGCCCAGCGAATGGCGACCAGACAACGCCCACTTTCCCCGCACCTTCAGGTGTATCGCTGGCAGATTCAGATGGCCACCTCGATCCTGCATCGAGCCACTGGCGTCTTTCTGTCTGTTGGTGCCCTCATCATCGCTGCCGGCCTGCTGGCCCTGATGATGGGGCCCGAGTCCTGGAACTGCTTCACCGGCCATGCCGGGGCCTGGTATGGCCGCGTGTTCCTGTTCGCGTGGACATGGTCGTTCGCCTATCACCTGTGCAATGGCATCCGCCATGTGGTGCAGGACTTCGCCATCGGCTTCAGCATCCCCGCTTTCATCCGCAGCAGCTGGCTGTCGGTCATCGGCAGCCTGGTGATCACCCTGCTGGTGTGGGCCTATGTGATGTTCGGAGGTGCTGCGTGAGCAAGTTCCGTACCCCGCTGAAGAACGTGCGCGGCCTGGGCTCGGCCAAGACCGGCACCGAGCACTTCGTGCACCAGCGCCTGACCGCCGCCGCACTGGTGGTGCTGGGCATCTGGTTCCTGGTCTTCGTGCTGGGCCTGCTGGGCTCGGACTACGCGACCGCCGCCGCCGCCGTGGCCAAGCCGTGGAACGCGGTGCCGCTGATCGGCCTGCTGATCGCCATGTTCTGGCACGCGCAGCTCGGCATGCAGGTCGTGCTGGAAGACTACATCCACGAATCGCTGCTGGCCCTGGTGCTGCAGACCGCGGTGAAGTTCGTCGCCGTGCTCGGCATGATCGTCAGTGTGTTTGCGGTGGGCCGCATCGCCCTCGGCGTTGCCTGAGCCCAGGCACCTACACAGGAATCCAGATTAGATGTCCGCTTACAAGATCACCGAACACAAGTACGACATGGTCGTGGTGGGCGCCGGCGGCGCCGGCCTGCGCGCCACGTTCGGCCTGGCCGCCAAGGGCCTGCAGACCGTGTGCCTGACCAAGGTCTTCCCGACCCGTTCGCACACCGTTGCCGCCCAGGGCGGTATCTCGGCCGCACTCGCCAACATGGGCGAGGACGACTGGCGCTACCACTTCTTCGACACCATCAAGGGGTCGGACTGGCTGGGCGACCAGGACGCCATCGAATACATGTGCCGTGAGGCCATCCCGGCCATCATCGAGCTCGAACACTACGGCGTGCCGTTCTCGCGCACCGCCGAAGGCAAGATCTACCAGCGTCCGTTCGGTGGCATGACCACCAAGTACGGCGAAGGCCCGGCGGCGCAGCGTACCTGCGCGGCGGCCGACCGTACCGGCCACGCGATGCTGCACACCCTGTACCAGCAGTCGCTGAAGCACGATGCGCGCTTCATGATCGAGTACTTCGCGCTCGACCTGATCTTCGACGACGAAGGCGCCTGCCGCGGCGTGCTGGCGTTGGACATGTCCGACGGCACCCTGCACCTGTTCCGCGCCCAGGGCGTGGTGCTGGCCACCGGCGGTTACGGCCGTGCCTACTTCAGCGCCACCTCGGCGCACACCTGCACCGGTGACGGTGGCGGCCTGGCCATGCGTGCCGGCATCGCCATGCAGGACATGGAGTTCGTGCAGTTCCACCCGACCGGCATCTACGGCGCCGGCTGCCTGATCACCGAGGGTGTCCGCGGTGAAGGCGGCATCCTGCGCAACAGCAGCGGCGAGCGCTTCATGGAGCGTTACGCACCGCACTACAAGGATCTGGCCTCGCGCGACGTGGTCAGCCGTTCGATGACCATCGAGATCCGCGAAGGCCGCGGCGTCGGCGAGCACAAGGACCACATCCTGCTCGACCTGACCCACCTTGGCCCGGGCGTGATCGACGAGAAGCTGCCGGGCATTGCCGAGAGCGCCCGCATCTTCGCCGGCGTCGACGTGCACAAGCAGCCGATCCCGGTGATCCCGACCGTGCACTACAACATGGGCGGCATTCCGACCAATTACCACGGCGAAGTGGTGCGCAAGGATGGCGACAACCCCGATGCGGTGATCCCGGGCCTGTACGCGATCGGCGAAGCCGCCTGCGTGTCGGTGCACGGTGCCAACCGCCTCGGCTCGAACTCGCTGCTGGACCTGGTGGTGTTCGGTCGTGCGGTGGCCAACCGTTGCGCCGAGACCATCAAGCCGGGCGCGTCGCACAAGCCGCTGGCGGCCGATGCCTGCGACAAGGCGCTGGGCCTGCTGGACAAGCTGCGCCACGCCAACGGCGATACCCCGACCTCGGTCATCCGCGATCGCATGCAGCGCACCATGCAGGCCGACGCGGCGGTCTTCCGCACCAGCCAGACGCTGAAGGAAGGCTGCGAGAAGATGGACAAGATCTTCGACTCGTTCCAGGACGTGAAGGTCTCCGACCGTTCGCTGGTCTGGAACTCGGACCTGATCGAGACCTACGAGCTGAACAACCTGCTGCTCAACGCGGTGGCGACGATCAACTCGGCCGAACAGCGCAAGGAAAGCCGCGGCGCGCATGCGCACGAGGACTATCCGGACCGCGACGACGTCAACTGGCAGAAGCACACCCTGGTCAGCGTCGACGAGAAGGGCAAGTGCAGCTTCGACTACCGTCCGGTGCACATGTACACGTTGACCGACGACGTGTCCGTAGTGCCGCCGAAGCCGCGCGTGTACTGATCCGACCCCGCCTACCATGCAATCCGCGCCCACGGGCGCGGGCCGCCTGAGCCAACGAGAGCAGCCATGGCCGAGTTTTCACTCCCCAAGAATTCCAAGATCACGAAGGGCAAGCACTTCCCCGTCAAGAACGGCGGCAAGAACGTGCGCACCTTCAAGATCTATCGCTGGAGTCCGGACGACGACAGCAACCCGCGCACCGATACCTATGAAGTCGATCTGGACGCCTGTGGCCCGATGGTCCTGGACGCCCTGATCAAGATCAAGAACGAGATCGACCCGACCCTGACCTTCCGCCGCTCCTGCCGCGAAGGTATCTGTGGTTCGTGCGCGATGAACATCGACGGCACCAACACCCTGGCCTGCACCCGAGCCATCTCGGACTGCGGCAAGAAGGAAGTGCCGATCTACCCGCTGCCGCACATGAACGTGGTCAAGGATCTGGTTCCGGACCTGACCCACTTCTACGCGCAGTACGCCTCGATCAAGCCGTGGATCCGCACCCAGACCCCGGCACCGCCGGATCGTGAGCGCCTGCAGTCGCCGGAAGACCGCAAGAAGCTGGACGGCCTGTACGAGTGCATCCTGTGCGCCTGCTGCTCGACCAGCTGCCCGAGCTACTGGTGGAACGGCGAGCGTTACCTGGGCCCGGCGATCCTGCTGCAGGCCTACCGCTGGATCATCGACTCGCGCGATGAGGACACCGGTGCGCGCCTGGACGATCTGGAAGATCCGTTCAAGCTGTACCGCTGCCACACCATCATGAACTGCGCCCGGACCTGCCCGAAGGGCCTGAACCCGGCGCTGGCGATCGCCGAGATCAAGAAGCTGATGATGGAACGCCGCGCCTGATCAGGCCTGGCTGTACCCGGTAGAGCCACGCCACGCGTGGCTGTGCCACCCCAGTAGAGCCACGCCATGCGTGGCTTTGCTGTATCTGGAGAAACATGATGGAAGAAGACGTTCTGCTGAAGAAGCTGCGCTGGCGTTGCCGCCGCGGCATGCGTGAGCTGGACCAGCTGTTCGGTCGCTACCTGGACCACGAATGGAGCACTGCGCCGACCGAAGAGCGCGAGGTTTTCCTGTTCCTGCTCGACTGCGAGGACGATAAGTTGTGGCGCTGGTTCATGGGCTATGAGGCCTGCCCGCATGCGCACGCGATCCCCCTCATGCAGAAGATCCTCGCCCTCAAGCCTTGAGTGGCGCACCTCGCGGCTGCAGGCCGCCGCCCAGTTGGCGGTGCTGCTGGCTGCGCCCTGGCTGCTGCGCGCATCGGATCTGCCTTCACGGTTGCTGATGCCCGCGGTGGTGCTGGCCTGGGTCATCGGGTTGGCCGAACTGGCCTGGCGCCAGCGCAAGCCACGCGTGCAGGTGCTTCTGCCGGCACCGCCCGAGCCGCTGCAGGTGGCGGGGCAGGACGCCGATACACCCCAGCTGGTCGTGCGTGGTCCATGGCTGTTGTTGCTCTGGCGTGAGGATCGGCGCCGCCGGCGCCTGCTGTTCTGGCCGGATGTGCTCGATTCCGGGCAGCGACGTGAACTGCGACTGGCCGTGGCCGCACGTGGCGTTTCCCGTAGGCCCCGGTCGATGGCACCATAAGCTGAATTGACCGGCGTGCCTGCATGTTCAAACCCATTCCCGTGGCCATTGGCCTGCGCTACCTGCGCGCCAAGCGCCGCAACGGCTTTATCTCCTTCATCTCGATGGCATCGATCCTGGGCATCGCGCTCGGCGTCACGGTGCTGATCACCACCTTGGCGGTGATGAGCGGTTTCCAGAAGGAAATCCGCAGCCGCCTGCTGCAGATGACCGCGCACACCACCATCAGCCGTGACGGCGAGCCGATGCCGGACTGGATGCGCGTAGTCGACGTGGCCCGCAAGGACCCGCGCGTGGCTGGTGCTGCGCCGTACATCGAGATCCAGTCGATGATCAGCGGCCCGCGCGTGCAGGGCGCGATCATCCAGGGCATCGATCCGGCGCTGGAGCCGAAGGTATCGGTGATCGACAAGAAGGTCACCAAGGGCAGCTATGGCAGCCTCACGCCGGGCAGCTTCAACCTGCTGCTGGGCAAGGAACTGGCGATCTGGCTGGGCGTGGACGTTGGCGATCAGGTGCTGGTGACCTTCGCCGAAGTGCAGGGCACGCCTGCCGGTGCGGTGCCACGGATGAAACGCTTTACCGTGAGCGGAATTTTCGAGGCCGGCTACAACGAGGTCGACCGCGGCGTCGGCTTCGCCAACATGAAGGACCTGGAGCGCGTGCTGCGTTCCGATGGCGCCACCGGCGTGCGGCTGAAGCTGCACGACATGGACCGCTCGCTGGAAGTGGGCGTGGACCTCGCGCAGAACCTCGGTGGTGCGTACCGCGTGAGTGACTGGACCCAGCAGAACGCCAACCTCTACCACTCGCTGCGCATGGAGAAGGTGGTGATGGGCATCCTGCTGTCGCTGATCATCGCCATGGGCGCCTTCAACCTGGTGTCCTCGCAGGTGATGCTGGTCACCGACAAGCAGGCCGACATCGCCATCCTGCGCACGCTCGGCCTGACCCCGGGCGGGGTGATGCAGGTGTTCATGGTGCAGGGTTCGCTGATCGGCATCTTCGGCACGCTGGCCGGCCTGATCGGTGGCATCACCCTCACACTCAACCTGGAGCGCATCCTGGGTGCCATCGAGAGTGTGTTCAACGTCAAGCTGATGCCGGAGGATGTGTACTACATCACCGGCCTGCCGACCGACATGCAGACCGGCGACGTGGTGGCGATCACCGTGGTCGCGCTGCTGATGAGCTTCCTGGCCACCCTGTATCCCGCCTGGCGGGCAGCACGCACCCAGCCGGCGGAGGCCCTGCGTTATGAATAAGGTCTTCAACCGCGGCGATGAAGTGATCCGCGCCGAAGCACTGGGCAAGACCTACGCCGAAGGGCGCATGCAGACCCCGGTGTTCGATGGCCTGGACCTGACCGTGACCGCCGGCGAAACGGTGGCGATCATCGGTGCTTCCGGTGCCGGCAAGAGCACGCTGCTGCACCTGCTGGGTGGCCTGGACATTCCGACCGCCGGCGAGGTCTATGTGACCGGCCAGCGCATGTCAGCGCTGTCCGATACCGCGCGCGGCCTGCTGCGCAACCAGGCGCTGGGCTTCGTCTACCAGTTCCACCACCTGCTACCTGAGTTCACCGCGCTGGAAAACGTGATGATGCCGGTACTGCTGGCCGGTACTGCAGTGGCCGAGGCGAGCAGCCGGGCCACCACGCTGCTGGAAGCGGTCGGCCTTGGCCATCGCCTGGACCACAAGCCCGGCGAACTGTCCGGTGGCGAACGCCAGCGTGCCGCAGTGGCGCGTGCGCTGGTCAATCATCCGGCCTGCGTGCTCGGGGACGAGCCGACCGGCAACCTCGATGACCGCACCGCGGCGACGGTGTTCGAGCTGATGCTGGAACTGAATCGTGCGCGGCATACCAGCCTGGTGCTGGTGACCCACGACCGCAGCCTGGCACAGCGCCTGGACCGGGTGCTGGAGCTGCGCGAGGGGCGCCTGCACGCGTTGGCCCACGCCGACGTCTGAGGCGCCGGGCCCGCTTTGGTGGAAGCCGATCTTGGTCGGCTGCTCTTGCAGGGCAAGCGCCAACCAAGGTTGGCGACTACCGGAATCGGAGCCTTGGGCCTACTTGGGTCGACCGCCGACCGGCTGCTGAATGGGGCACTGGCTTTCGCGCCGGCGTTGTCTGCGCAGGCGCATGATGGCGACAGTTCCCCGAGGAGATCGCGATGAAGACCCCGATCCTGATGGCCGGACTCTGCTTGGCGTTGGCCGCCTGCGCGACCACCGGCCGGCTCAGCTCTGCCGAGAAACTTGACCTGTACCGTGCCCATGCCGGCGCGCCGCAGAACGACATGCAGTTCTTCGGCAGCCTCAACGGCTGGACCGAACTGGGTGACAGCGCGCTGGCGGTGTGGACGCGTCCCAGCGAGGCCTATCTGCTGGAATTGAGGGGTCCCTGCCAGGACCTGCCGTATGCCACCGCCATCGGCCTGACCAGCCAGATGAACCGTGTTTCGGCGCGCTTCGACAAGGTGCTGGTGCGGGACCCTGCCGGTGGCCCGCGCATGCCGTGCTTCATCGACAGCATCCGCAAGCTGGACGTGAAGGCGCTGCGCGCCTCCGAGCAGGAGCTGCGCCAGGCGCAGGTGCAGGAGCGCGAGGAAAGCACGAAATAGCGTGGTAGTGCCGGCCGCTGGCCGGCATCGCGCAGATGCCAGGTTGCCGGCCAGCGGCCGGCACTACCTGTGTGTCAGGCTTCCGGGGTGAAGCCGGCCGGCTTTTCCGCGTCCTTCTCGAACAGGAACTTGACCAGTTCGCCTTCAAGGAACGCGCGATGCTCCGGCGTGCGCGGCGACAGGCGGTTCTCGTTGATCAGCATGGTCTGGTGCGCCAGCCACGCAGCCCAGGCCTGCTTGCCGATGTTGTTGAAGATGCGCTGACCCAGTTCGCCGGGGTAGGGCACGAAGTCCAGGCCCTCGGCATCGCGTTGTTCGTACTGGCAGAAGACGGTTCGGGACATGGCATTCACTCGTGGTTGCGGGGTTTCTTGGAATTTCGTTTCGGCGTCTTGATCGTTGCGCCGTCGAGCAGTTTGCGGATCGGTGCCGGCAGGCCCAGCGCGTGCAGTTCGTCGCTGGCGACCCAGCGCAGCGTGGGTTCTTCCACGCGCAGTCCGTGTACCTGCCGCGACAATACCTGCAGATGCAGCTTGTAGTGGCTGAAGGTGTGCTGCAGCACTGGCAGCTCTTCGGCCTCTTCCAGCGAGCCGTCGACGTGCACGTCGAACCAGTCCTGCAGCACGCTGCCGGCATCGGCCTGCGGCAGCGTCCACAACTGCGCCCAGATGCCGGTGTCCGGCCGCTTCTGCAGCAGCACACGCTGCTGGGCGTCGCGCAGCAGCAGCGCAACGGCCTCGCGCTCGGGCAGGGTCTTGCTGGGCTTGGGCGTGGGTAGTTCAGCGGTGCGGCCTTCGCGCCGTGCCACGCAGTCATCCTGCAACGGGCAGATCACGCAGGCCGGTTTGGCACGGCTGCACACCGTCGCGCCCAGGTCCATCTGCGCCTGCGTGTAGTCGGCCATGCGCCCGGCCGGCACCTGCGCCACATGCGCCTCGGCGATCGCCCACAGCTGCTTCTCGATGGCCGGCAGCCCGGGGAAGCCATCGATGCCGTGGTAACGGCTGAGCACCCGCTTGACGTTGCCATCGAGGATCGCGAACGGGTCGTTCCAGGCCTGGCTGAGGATCGCACCGGCGGTGCTGCGGCCGATGCCGGGCAGAGCATGCAATGCATCGAAATCACGCGGCAGGTCGCCGTCGTGCAGTTCCACGCAGCGCTTCGCAGCGGCATGCAGGTTGCGTGCGCGGGCGTAGTAGCCGAGCCCGGCCCACTGCGCCATCACCGCGTCGTTGCTGGCGGCGGCGAGGTCGGGCAGGGTCGGGAAGTGCTGCAGGAACCGCTGGAAATACGGGATGACCGTACTCACCTGGGTCTGCTGCAGCATGATTTCCGACAGCCAGACCCGGTAGGGACTGCGTGGGTGCTGCCAGGGCAGGTCGTGGCGGCCGTGGTCGTCGAACCAATGCAGCAGGTGGGCGACGAAGCCATCGGTCTGCGTGGTTCCGGCGCTGGCGTGCGGCTGGCGGGGCATCGGTGTTCCAGAGAGGCAGCCACCCGTGGGGTGGCTCTACTGGATTGCAGTAGAGCCACGCCATGCGTGGCTGCACGGTGTATCAGGCGCCCAGCGCTTCGGGCAGCAGGGCGTCGACGAAGGCTTCCGGGTCGAACACGCGCAGGTCTTCCGGGCGCTCGCCGATGCCGGCGAAACGGATCGGAATGCCGAACTCGCGGGCCAGCGCGAACACCACGCCGCCCTTGGCGGTGCCGTCCAGCTTGGTCACCACCAGGCCGGTCACGTTCACTGCGGCATTGAACTGGCGCAGCTGCGACAGCGCGTTCTGGCCAGTGGTGCCGTCGATCACCATCAGCACTTCGTGCGGGGCGGTGGGGTCGATCTTGCCGAGCACGCGGCGGATCTTGCCCAGCTCGTTCATCAGGCCGGACTGGGTATGCAGGCGGCCGGCGGTGTCGGCGATCAGCACCGAGGTGCCACGGGCCTTGCCGGCCTGCAGCGCGTCGAATGCCACCGAAGCGGCATCGGCGTTCTGACCCTGCGCGACCACGGCCACGCCGTTGCGCTCGCCCCAGGCCTGCAGCTGTGCCACGGCGGCGGCGCGGAAGGTGTCACCGGCGGCCAGCATCAGGCTGTGGCCATCGTCCTTGAAGCGCTTGGCCAGCTTGCCGATGGTGGTGGTCTTGCCGACGCCGTTGACGCCGACGGTGAGCACCACGAAGGGCTTGGCGTTGCGGTCGATCACCAGCGGCTTGGCCACCGGCTGCAGGATCGCGATCAGCTCCGCGCGCAGCGCGGCCAGCAGCGCATTGGCGTCGGCGAACTCGCGCGACTTCATGCGCTTGCGCAGGCCCTCGACCAGGTCGGTGGTGGCGCCCACGCCGACGTCGGCGGTGATCAGCGCGGTTTCCAGCTCGTCCAGCAGGTCGTCGTCGAGCTTGGGGTTGCGCGAGAACAGGCCGCCGAAGCTGCGCGCGATGACGCTGTTGCGCAGGCGTTCGCGCCAGCCGGGCTTGCCAGCAGGCGCCGGAACGGCGTCGATCGAGGCGGCGGCAGGCAGGTCGTCGGTGACCGGTGCCGGTGCCGGGGTGGGCTCAGGCAGTGGTGCGGGTGCCGGTTCGATGGCCGGGGTCGCGATGGGGGCGACGTCGATCTGAGCCGTCGGCGCAGGAGTTGCTGGAACCGGTGCGGCTGGGGCCGGAATAACCGGGGTGGGCTCGACAGCGACCGGAACGGCGGTTGCTGGGGGCGGCTCGACCGGTACAGGCTCGGCCGGTACTGCTACCGGCGCCGGCTCCTTGTCCTCGACCGGCGCGGCCGACGGGAATGCCGCCGCCAGCTCTTCAGCCGAGTAGTGCTGGGTCTTGGGTGCCTCCGTTGCGGGGGCATCCTGGGGCTTCTTGCGGCGGAAAAAACTGAGCATTGGCAAAAGGCGCTGAAATCAGAGGGATATGCTACCACTCGGGCCTGTCGGGCCGATGTGGACTCAAGGTTGCGGCCCACCGGCCGTTAACCGGTCCGGAGGGCTGCGCGGTGCGGCCCGGAGACCGCCATGGACAACGTGATGGGAATCGCCCTCAGCGGGATGCGTGCGGCCCAGCAGGGCGTGCAGGTGGCCGCGCACAACGTGGCCAACCTGGCGACCCCGGATGCCCAGCACCTGCAGTTGCAGCGCAATACCACCGAGCAGGGTGGGGTGCAGGCTTCGGTGACGTCCACCGGCGCCGATGCCGGCGCGCCGCTGGGTGATCTGCTGGCCGCGAAAGCCGAGGTCGTGGCCTTTGCCGCCAATGCCACGGTGATCCGTCGCCAGGACCAGATGCTGGGCTCACTGCTGGATCGGGACGCCTGAACCCCCTCGGCAGCTGCCAACCGCCACCCCTGGTGGGTGCCAACCTTGATCGGCACGCTTCGACCCAGCCTGGTAGGTGCCAACCTTGGTCGGCACGCTCGACCCGCCCTGGTAGGTGCCAACCTTGGTTGGCACGCTCGACCCGCCCTGGTAGGTGCCAACCTTGGTTGGCACGCTCGACCCGCCCTGGTAGGTGCCAACCTTGGTTGGCACGCTCGACCCGCCCTGGTAGGTGCCAACCTTGGTTGGCACGCTTTTGGGGCGCCAACCAAGGTTGGCCTCTACCAGGGCAACAGTGCCAACCAAGGTTGGCACCTACCAGAGCAGGAATGCCAACCAAGGTTGGCCTCTACCAGGGCAGCAGTGCCAACCAAGGTTGGCACCTACCAAAGCAGGAATGCCAACCAAGGTTGGCATCCACCCGCACCCGGTAGCGCCAGGCCATGCCCGGCGACCACCGCCTCGATCAGACCGACAGCTCCAGCAGCAGCTTGTTCAGGCGCGCCACATAGGCACCCGGATCCTTCAGGCTGTCACCGGCGGCCAACGCAGCCTGGTCGAACAGCACCCGGCCGAGGTCGTCGAAACGCGCGCCATCGGCTTCGGCATCGAGCTTGGCGATCAGCGGGTGGCCCGGGTTGATCTCCAGCACCGGCTTGCTGTCCGGCACCTTCTGCCCGCTGGCTTCCAGGATCTGGCGCATCTGCAGGCCCAGGTCCTGTTCGCCGATGGCCAGCACCGCCGGCGAATCGGTCAGGCGGTGCGAGACGCGCACTTCGGCCACGTCGTCGCCCAGCACCGTCTTCAGGCGCTCGACCAGGCCCTGCTTGTCCTTGGCCGCCGCTTCCTGTTCCTGCTTGTCCGCTTCGGTTTCCAGCGCGCCCAGGTCGAGGTCGCCACGGGCGATGTCGACGAAGCCCTTGCCGTCGAAATCGGTCAGGTAGCCCATCAGCCACTCGTCGATGCGATCGGTCAGCAGCAGCACTTCCACGCCCTTCTTGCGGAACACTTCCAGGTGCGGGCTGTTGCGCACCTGGCTGTAGCTCTCGCCGGTCAGGTAGTAGATCTTGTCCTGGCCTTCGGTCATGCGGCCGAGGTAGTCGGCCAGCGACACGGTCTGCGCATCGCCGTCGCCACGGGTGGAGGCGAAGCGCAGCAGGCCGGCCACCTTCTCGCGGTTGTTGTAGTCCTCGGCCGGGCCTTCCTTCAGTACCTGGCCGAATTCCTTCCAGAACGTGGCGTACTGCTCCGGCTTGTCGGTGGCCAGCTTCTCCAGCATGTCCAGCGAGCGCTTGGTCAGCGCCGCCTTCATCGAATCGATGACCGGGCCGGACTGCAGGATCTCGCGCGAGACGTTCAGCGACAGGTCGTTGGAATCGACCACGCCCTTGATGAAGCGCAGATACAGCGGCAGGAACTGCTCGGCCTGGTCCATCACGAACACGCGCTGCACGTACAGCTTCAGGCCCTTGGGCGCATCGCGGTGGTACAGGTCGAACGGTGCGCGGCCGGGCACGTACAGCAGCGAGGTGTACTCCAGCTTGCCCTCGACCTTGTTGTGGCTCCACGCCAGCGGGTCGCTGTGATCGTGCGCGACGTGCTTGTAGAACTCGGTGTACTCGGCGTCGCTGATCTCGGTGCGCGGGCGGGTCCACAGCGCGCTGGCGCGGTTGACGGTCTCCCACTCACCGGCGGCGCCTTCTTCGCCCTCCTTCGGCATCTGGATCGGCAGGCCGATGTGGTCCGAGTACTTCTTGAGGATGCTGCGCAGGCGCCAGCCATCGGCGAAGTCGTGCTCGCCGTCCTTCAGGTGCAGCACGATGCGGGTGCCGCGCTCGGCCTTGTCGACGGTGGCGACGTCGAAATCGCCTTCGCCGCGCGAGGTCCAGCGCACGCCTTCGCCTGCAGCCAGGCCGGCGCGGCGCGAGGTCACTTCCACTTCGTCGGCGACGATGAAGGCGCTGTAGAAGCCGACGCCGAACTGGCCGATCAGCTGCGAATCCTTCTTCTGGTCGCCGGACAGCTGGCGCAGGAAATCGCCGGTGCCGGACTTTGCGATCGTGCCGAGGTGGGCAATCGCTTCGGCGCGGCTCATGCCGATGCCGTTGTCTTCGATGGTGATGGTGTGGGCGGTGGGGTCGAAGCTGACGCGCACGCGCAGCTCGCTGTCGCCTTCCAGCAGTGCCGGCTGGGTCAGGGCCTCGAAGCGCAGCTTGTCGGCGGCGTCGGCGGCGTTGGAGACCAGCTCGCGCAGGAAGATTTCCTTGTTGGAGTACAGCGAGTGGATCATCAGTTGCAGCAGCTGCTTGACTTCGGTCTGGAAGCCAAGGGTTTCGGTCTGGGTGGTCTCGGTCATCGATAAGGCTCCGTGTGCAATGCCGCGCCAGCGCGTGCGGCCTCGCCAAGGGGTATGGCTGATTGTCCCGAAATCAAGGGGTTGGTCGGCCGGGCTGCGCCCGGCACCCGCAGAGGCCGAAGCAACAGCAACAGCAACAGCAACAGCAGGCATTCCGTGAGATGGCGGGGCGGTGTGGGTTGGCAGGACACGCCGTAAACCCGTCCCTGGGGGCTCGATGGCGCCATCCATGGCGCCAACGGTCCTGCCAACCCACACCGCCCCGCCTTCGACAGGTTCACGCGGCTGTTGGTAGGTGTCGACCTTGGTCGACACATCTGTCAGATATCGATACATCAAATGGAGTCAGATCCGTTTTCCGCAGGAAAACGGATCTGACTCCAAGAGAGTTCCGACAGATCGCAGCAAACTGTCGAAGGCGGGGTGGGTCCGGTTGAGGGGGCGTGAGCCGCATGGATGCGGCGACCGAGCTTACATGGACGTACTTGCAGCGTCCCCCTCGACCGGACCCACCCCGCCATCCCAAGGAATGCCCGCTGTTGCTGTTGCTTCGGCCGTTGCTGTGGCTTCTGCGGGTGCCGGGCGCCGCCCGGCCGAACTACAATCCCGCTCATGCTGAAATTCTCGAATACCTCCCGCCGGGGGAGCCGATGAGCGGCCGTGGCGGCAATGAAGGCCAGGTCCGCATCATCGGCGGGCGCTGGCGCAATACCCGCCTGCCGGTGCCGATCCTGCCGGGGCTCCGCCCCAGCAGCGACCGTGTGCGCGAAACCCTGTTCAACTGGCTGATGCCCAGGCTCGGTGGGGCCCGCGTGCTGGACCTGTTCGCCGGCAGTGGCGCACTGGGCCTGGAGGCGGTCTCGCGCGGTGCCGCACACGCCACCCTGGTCGAACGCGATGCGCAGCTGGGACGCAATCTGACCGCTGCCGTGGCCAGGCTGCAGGCCTCCGACCAGATCAGCGTCGTGCAGGCTGATGCCCTGCGCTGGCTGCAGGGCGCGCCGGCGCAGCAGGCCGATCTGGTCTTCATCGACCCGCCGTTCGCCGACGGCCTGTGGCAGGACGTGCTGGCCCAGCTGCCGCGGCATCTGGCCGCCGATGCCTGGCTGTACCTGGAATCGCCGGCCGGCCACGTGCCGGTGCTGCCACCGGACTGGCTGCTGCACCGCGAGGGTGGCACCCGCGAGGTGCGCTTTGCCCTGTACCGCCGCGCCACTGCTACACTTTGACCTCATCTGAACATCTGCATCCGCCCATGACCGTGGCCAACCGCCGCATTGCCGTCTACCCCGGCACGTTCGACCCCATCACCAACGGCCATATCGACCTGGTGAGCCGGGCCGCGCCGCTGTTCGAAAAGGTCGTGGTCGGCGTGGCGCAGAGCCCGTCCAAGGGCCCGGCGCTGCCGCTGGAGCAGCGCGTGCAGCTGGCGCGTGGCGCGCTGGCCCACCACAGCAACGTCGAGGTCATCGGCTTCGATACCCTGCTGGCGCATTTCGTACGTTCGGTCCAGGGCGGGGTGCTGCTGCGCGGCCTGCGCGCGGTGTCCGACTTCGAGTACGAGTTCCAGATGGCCAGCATGAACCGGCACCTGATCCCCGAGGTCGAGACCCTGTTCCTGACCCCGGCCGAGCAGCACAGCTTCATTTCGTCCTCGCTGGTCCGCGAGATCGCGCGCCTGGGCGGCGACGTGTCCGGCTTCGTGCCGGCCGCGGTGCTCGAAGCCCTGCGCAAGGTCCGCGAAGCGAAGTCGGCACAGTCGTAAGCCCCGCTGTACCCGCACCCCATTACGTACAACACCACGCACCATTCCGGGAGGAAACCCATGAACACCACCATGCGCGCGATGCTGATCGCTTCGTTGGCCCTGGCCTTCACCGCCTGCAAGAAGGAAGAGGCCGCTCCGGTCGACGAGGCCAAGCAGGCCCTGGTCGCTCCGTCCAAGGACGACGATGCAGGCTGGAAGAAGTACCTGCAGGAAGTGGCGATCCAGAACATGGGCAACATCACCAACAGCCCGTTCCTGTACTACCTCTCGCCGGAATCGGACCCGGACTTCCAGGCCAAGTACGAGCGCCAGACCGAGAGCGCGACCCAGGCCGTGGCCCGTGGCGTGCAGCCGGGCAACATGCTGGCCTTCGGTTCGTCGGCCTCGGGCAAGATGGCTGACATGATCCAGGCCGTGTTCAAGGACGTGTCGCCGGATTCGATGAAGGGCGTGCGCGTCGTCTTCATCGGCCAGTCGGCCGACAACGCCCGCGTACAGGCTGCGATCCAGCCGACCGGTGCCGAGTACATTTTCGTCGAAGCCAAGTAATACCGAGCCATGGCGGCCATGCTCCGGCATGGCCCGGGCGGCGTCCTGCAAGGGCGCCGCTGATGACCTGACCGGCCCGCGCGCCCGCGCTGGCCGGTCCTTTGTCCCAGGGCGCGGGCGAGGAGTATCGCCGTGTCGCTGAAAATCAACGAGCTCTGCGTCAACTGCGACGTATGCGAGCCGGCCTGCCCGAACCAGGCCATTGCGATGGGTGAAACCATCTACGTGATCGACCCTGCGCGCTGCACCGAATGCGTGGGTCATTTCGACGAGCCACAGTGCGTGGTCGTCTGCCCGGTCGAGTGCATCGACCCGGACCCGGAGATCGTGGAAACGGAAGACCAGCTGCTGGCCAAGCTGCGCCAGCTGCAGCACGATCACCCCGAACTCTACGCGGAGCCCCCATCCGAATGAAGACGCTGATCGTCCGCCCCCTGTTGCTGCTCGGCCTGCTGCTGAGCCCGATTGCCTGGGCCGACAGCCCGGCCCGTGCCGAGCGCCCCGATGGCGCGGCCATTGCCAGCGGCCATGCCCTGGCCACCCAGGCGGGCATCGACATCCTGGCGCAGGGCGGCAACGCCTTCGATGCCGCGGTGGCGGTATCGTCCACGCTGGCGGTGGTCGAGCCGATCAGTTCCGGCCTGGGCGGTGGTGGCTTCTTCCTGCTGCACGATGCGGCCACCGGCAAGGATGTGATGCTGGATGCGCGCGAGACCGCGCCGGCTGCAGCAACCCCGCAGGCGTTCCTCGACAAGCAGGGCAACCTCGACCGTGATCGTTCGGTCAACGGTGCCTGGTCGGCCGGTATTCCTGGTCTGCCCGCAGCGCTGGTCGAGCTGTCGGCCAAGCACGGCAAGCTGCCATTGGCGACCTCGCTGCAGCCGGCCATCCGCATCGCGCGCGAAGGCTTCCCGGTGTACGACCGCATGGCCAAGGGCTATGCCTCGCGCCGTGAAGTGATGGAGCGCTATCCCGGAACGCGCGAGGTCTACCTGCGCAACGGCAAGCCGATCGCCAGCGGTGACCTGTTCAAGCAGCCGGAGCTGGCACAGACGCTGGAGCGCCTGGCCGCAGGTGGCTTCGATGGCTTCTACAAGGGCCAGACCGGAACGCTGTTGCTGGCCGGCGTGAAGCAGGCCGGCGGCAAGTGGACCGCTGAAGAGCTGGCCGGTTACCGCGTGAAGCAGCGCGAGCCGATCGTGTTCAACTACAACGGCTGGAAGATCACCACCGCGCCGCCGCCGTCGTCCGGTGGCATCGCGCTGGCCAGCATGCTGCAGATCCTGGAAGGCTGGGATATCAAGAAGATGGACCCGGCGCACCGCACCCACCTGGTGGTGGAGTCGATGCGTCGCGCCTACCGCGACCGCACCTTCTTCCTCGGCGATCCGGACTTCGTGCAGATCCCGCAGAAGGTGCTGACCAGCAAGGACTATGCACAGGGCCTGCGGGCGACCATCCATCCGGAGAAGGCCACGCCCAGCGACCTGCTGTCGGGCAACCCGACGCCGCTGGAAGACGACGAGACCACGCACTTCTCGATCATCGACCGCGACGGCAACCGCGTCGGCGCCACCCAGACCGTCAACCTGCTGTACGGCTCGGGGCTGATTCCCAAGGGCACCGGCGTGCTGCTGAACAACGAGATGGACGACTTCGCGCTGAAGCCGGGCACGCCCAATGCGTTCGGCGTGATGGGCTATGAAGCCAATGCGCCGAAGCCGGGCAAGCGCATGCTCAGCTCGATGACGCCGACCTTCATGGAGAACGCCGACAAGGTAGTGGTGCTGGGCACCCCGGGTGGCAGCCGCATCATCACCATGGTGCTGCTGGGCATCCTCGGCTACGACGACGGCCTGGATGCGCAGCAGGTTGCCGCACTGCCGCGCTACCACCACCAGTGGCTGCCGGACCTGATCGAAGCCGAGGACGATGCGTTCGACGCGGCGACGGTGAAGCAGCTGCAGGCGATGGGCCACAAGATCGACCTGCCGGGCAATGTCGCCGCGGGTGGCCGAGGTTCCAGCCACGTGTGGGGCAACCTGCAGACCGTGGAATGGGACCGCAAGACGAACACGCTGTTCGGCGGCAGCGACCCGCGCAATCCGGTCGGCAGTGCCCAGGTGGTGCAGGCACACTGATCCGGTGGTGCCGGCTGCTGGCCGGCAATCCGGCTGATTATCGAAACCCCGCCTTTGCCGGCGGGGTTTTCTGTTTCCCTTCTAGCGATTATTTAACGAGCCGGCGCCGATAATCGACACATGAAACTCTGGTCTATTCGTGGAAACTCGCAGCGCCTTGATGGCGGCGCGATGTTCGGCAACGCGCCGCGCGCGTTGTGGGAAAAATGGGCGGCACCTGACGAGCTCAATCGCATCGAGCTGGCCTGCCGTGCGCTGCTTGCCAGCCCGCTGGAAGGCAAGACGGTGCTGTTTGAAACCGGCATCGGCGCATTCTTCGATCCGCGCATGCGCGAACGCTACGGTGTGCAGGAAAGCCAGCACGTGCTGATCGATTCGCTGCGTGAAGCCGGTTTCGAGCACGAGGATATCGACGTGGTGGTGCTCAGCCACCTGCATTTCGATCATGCCGGTGGCCTGCTGGCGGCATGGAGCGAAGGACGCGAGCCCGAGCTGCTGTTCCCCAACGCAACCTATGTGGTCGGCGCGCAGCATTGGCAGCGCGCCGTGCAGCCACACCCGCGCGATCGCGCCAGCTTCATTCCGGAACTGCCGGGCCTGCTGCAGGCCAGTGGCCGGCTGGAAGTGGTGGACGGGGAGTACTCGAAGGCGCTCGGCCGCAGCGTGCGCTTCAGTTACAGCGACGGGCATACACCGGGGCTGATGCTGGCCGAGATCGTCGGTCACGCGCATCCAGGCGAAAGTGCGCATGGTGGCGTGGTGTTCTGTGCCGACCTGATCCCGGGCCGCTCATGGGTACACGTGCCGATCACCATGGGCTACGACCGCAATGCCGAGCTGCTGATCGACGAGAAGCGGCAGTTCCTGGAAGACAAGCTGGCGCGCAACGTGCGGCTGTTCTTCACCCACGATCCGCAGGTGGCATTGGCGCAGCTTGGCAGGGATGACAAGGGGCGTTTCGTGACCCTGCACGAGCAGGGTGAGCTGAAGGCACGCGCCCTGGGGTAATGGCATGGCCGGGCAATGCCCGGCCTTTTACTGATGTCCGTGGATCCACGCCATGCGTGGATGGCGTTTTATCCGGATGCGACCATTACGACGCCTTCAGGCAGCTGCTCATGAAGGTCTTGCGCGCATCACCGGCCAGCTTTTTGGCGCCCGCGTCAGCGTTGCACTTGCGCATGCGTTCCTGCTGCGTATTGACCGGCTTGGCGTCGGCCGCGTGGCCGCTGAGGCAGGAGCTCTGTGCAGTCTTGTAGGCATCGCCCTTCAGCCCCTTGTTCTTGGCCGAACATTCGGCCATGCGCTGCTGCTGCGGAGTGGTGGCATTGGCAGCCAGGGGCAGGCCGACCAGCAGGACGGCGGCCAGCAGGAAAGAGGCTTTCATCGGGAGCTCCAAGGGTGGCGGGTGCGCGGAGCATTCGCTTCCCGGCGCCAAGAGCACGTGAAGAATCGCAACGCGGCCGCGATGGCCTGCGCTGTTGGGGTCAGCCCCCTTTCGCGGTGAAAGGACTCTGACCCCGGTTCGTCGGATCAGCCGACGCGGGTACCGAAGATGCGGTCACCGGCATCGCCCAGGCCCGGCAGGATGTAGCCCTTGTCGTTGAGCTGGGCATCAATGGCCGCGGTGTAGATCTCCACGTCCGGGTGCACGGCCTTGACCGCCTCGATGCCTTCCGGCGCGGCCACCAGGAAGATGCCCTTGATGCGGCGGGCACCGGCCCGCTTGAGCATGTCGATGGTGGCGATCAGGGTGCCGCCGGTGGCCAGCATCGGGTCCAGGATCAGCGCGTCGCGCTCTTCCAGGCGCCCGGTCAGGCGCTCGAAGTAGGGCACCGGCTGCAGGGTTTCCTCATCGCGCTGCAGCCCGACCACGCTGACACGGGCCGCCGGGATCAGCGACAGCACGCCGCTGAGCATGCCCAGGCCGGCGCGCAGGATCGGCACCACGGTGATCTTGGCGCCCGCAATGCGCTGCACGGTGACCGGGCCGGCCCAGCCGGGCAGGGTGTGCGGCTCGGTGTCCAGGTCGGCGGTGGCCTCGTAGGCCAGCAGCGTACCCAGCTCGTTGGCCAGTTCGCGGAAATCCTTGGTGCTGAGCGCAGCGTTGCGCATCAGGCCGATCTTGTGCTGCACCAGCGGGTGGCGCACTTCGACGATCTTCATGGTCGGGAAGGGGAAAAGGAGAGAGGGCGCCATTTTGCCGGATCGGCGGGCCGAACCCAAACCGGGCCGTGGCCCTGGTACGCGAAATGTGCAGATGCATGTCATTGCCATGCAACCTTGCGGACATACCGTGCAGACCCATTCTTAACAGGAATGGGGATTCCCAGTGCATATCAAGACTCCGTTGGCCGTTGCCATCACCCTGACCCTGGCGATGGGGGCCGCAGCCCCGCTGCAGGCGGCCGGGCAGCAGGCGGTAGCCGCCACCGGCGCCGTGGCGTCCGACGCGGTCGACCTGGACCGCATCGAAGTGCGCGCCCAGCTCGAATCACAGATCCGCGCGGTTGACCTCAAGCGCAGCAGCGACGCCATCGAAGATGCGGTGTCCTCCGATGCACTGGGCCAGTACCCGGACAAGAACGTCGCCGAGTCGCTGCAGCGCCTGCCGGGCATCAGCGTGACCCGCGACCAGGGCGAGGGGCGCTTCGTGGTCATCCGCGGTCTGGACGCCAACCTCAACAGCGTCAGCGTGGATGGCATCGCCATCGGTACGCCGGAGGATTCCAGCCGCGCCGCACCGCTGGACGTGATCCCGTCCGACTCCACCGAGCGCCTGCGCGTGGTCAAGTCGCCGACCCCGGACATGCCCGGTGATGCCATCGGCGGCGCCGTGCTGGTGGAATCGGCCTCGGCCTTCGACCGTGACGGTCGCAGCCTGCGTGGCAAGATCGAAGGCAGCCACCAGCAGTTGTCCGGTGAGACCAGCCCCAAGGCTGCCTTCAACTACAGCGAAGTGTTCAACGACACCTTCGGTGTGGCGCTGGGCGTGAACTACCAGAAGCGCAGGTTCGAGTCGGACAACACCGAAGTGGAGTATGACGGCAAGGACGATGCCGTCCCCGGCGATGTCACCGCGATCAACCTGCAGCACCGCAAGTACGAGATCGAGCGCAAGCGCATCGGTGCCAACCTCAACCTCGACTGGCGCCCGAATGAAGACAGCAAGTACTACCTGCGCACGCTGTACAGCCAGTTCGACGATGCGGAGACCCGCCAGCGCGTGATCTTCAACTTCGACGACGCGAAGATGGTCAAGACCGGCACCGACCAGTACCGCCTGGATGGAATGCCTAAAGATTCCATCGACAAGCGCATGCGCTACCGCACCAAGAAGGAGAACACCTTCGCGGCCAGTCTCGGTGGCGAGAACAAGCTGACCAACGCCGTGGTCGATTACCGGATCGGCTACACCCGCACCGAAGAACGCGTGAACGACGAGATGGAGGCGCGCTTCAAGCTCAACGGCAAGGCCTTCAACGGCACCCTGGACCAAAGCAGCCGCCTGCCCAGCTACAGTTTCGACAACCCGCAGTGGCTGGACAACAGCAACTACGCGTTCGACCGCTTCGTGCTCTCACCCAAGCAGGTGAACGACAAGGAGCACAGCGCGCAGGTCAACGTGCGCTTCGACGGCGACAGCAGCAGCATCAAGTTCGGCCTGCTGGGTCGCTGGCGCGACCGTGACGTGAATGTGGACGAGCGCGAACTGCGTGTCGGCCCGAAGGTGGCGCTGTCGAGCTGGGGCACCTCCTCGCCGGAGCACCGCCACGGCAACCTCGGTGACGGCATGGATTCGGCCGCGATGCGTGCCTTCTGGGCGGCCAATGGCGGCCAGTACAGCGCCCGTCCCCAGGATGCCGGTGGCAACGCGATGACATCGCTGGAAGAGGACTACGTGGCCAGCGAAGACATCTTCGCCAGCTATGCGATGGGCACCTGGGACGTGGGCGCGCTGCGCATCATCGGCGGTGTGCGCGTGGAAAACACCCAGTTCAAGGCGATCGGCAACCAGGTGGACGTGGCCGCCAACGGGCGCAGCTTCACCGTCACCCCGAGGGTGGCCAACAGCAGCTACACCAACGTGCTGCCGGGCCTGCACCTGCGCTACGACGCGGCCGATGACTGGGTGCTGCGCGCCTCGGCCAACAAGACCGTATCGCGTCCTTCCTTCGGCGATGTCTCGCCACGCGTGGGCTACAGCCGCGGCGACGAGGAAGTGCGCCTGGGTAATCCGGAACTGGATCCGTACGAGTCGAAGAACATCGACCTGTCGGTGGAGAGGTACATCGGCAGCACCGGTATCGTTTCACTTGGCCTGTTCCACAAGTCGATCGATGGCTACATCGTGCAAACGGTGCGGACCAATGATCCCGCTTATGGCGGCTTCGACGTGACCCAGCCGATCAATGGCCGCAAGGCCACCGTGCGTGGCGCGGAATTCAACTGGCAGCAGCAGCTGGCCTTCCTGCCGGACGGCCTGGATGGCCTGCTGGTCGGTGCCAGTGGCACCTGGCTGGATACCAAGTTCGACGCCGGCATCAAGGACCGTGCAGGCGAGGACTTCACCCTGCCGCGCGCCTCCAAGCATGTCTACAGCGCACACATCGGCTATGAAAAGTACGGTGTGAGTACACGCCTTGCGGCGGTATACCGCAGCGAGTACCTGGACAGCATCGGCAAGGGCCGGGCGTTCGACATCTACGTTGCGCCGAACACCCAGCTCGATTTCTCGCTGGACTACAAGTTCACCCCGCGCGTGAGCATGTACTTCGAGGCGCAGAACCTGCTGGACAAGCCGCTGGAGCTGTACCAGGGCACGCGCTCGCGCACCCTGCAGATGGAAGAGTACGGCCGCACCTATGCGCTGGGCCTGAAGGTGGCACTGTGATGGGGCGTGGCATCACCGTCCTGGCGGTCGCGCTGGCGGTAGCATTGGCTGCCGGCTGCACGCCGGCCACCGGCAATGACCCTGCCTCGGCCGCGACGACAGCGAAGGCCAACGGCGAACGGGCGGTGACCACCATCGCCGAGGCCTTCCTTTCGCCGATGACCCCGGCCGACAACATCGACTCGCCGGCGGCCTGGCGCGCGCCGGACGGCGCGCTGTGGCTGATCGCCACCGCCAAGGCCACCGACAAGCTGGTGGTCTACGACGGCAGCACCGGCCAGCACCTGCGTGACGTCGGCAGCAGCGGCTCCGCACCGGGGCAGTTCGACCGCCCAAACGGCATCGCGGTAATCGACGACCTGCTGTGGATCGTGGAGCGCGACAATCACCGCGTGCAGGTGCTGAGCCTGCCGGACTTCGCGCCGCTGGCGACGTTCGCTGCGGACGACCTGCGCAAGCCGTATGGGCTGTGGGTCGACCGCCGTGCCGATGGCTACAGCGTCTACGTCACCGATTCCTGGGACAACGGCGAGGATGCGCAGGGGCGTGACATCCTGCCGCCGCTGGCCGAGCTGGACAAGCGCGTGCGCCAGTACCACGTGACCCGCGACGGTGCGAAGGTCGAGGCGAAGCTGGTGGCCAGCATCGGTGACACCAGCGAAACCGGTGCGCTGCGCGTGGTCGAGTCGATCTGGGGCGACCCGGAGAATGATCGCCTGTTGATCGCCGAAGAGGATGAAAGCTACGCCAGCGAGTTCAAGGTCTACACCCTTGCTGGACGCTTCACCGGCACCACATTCGGTCGCGACGTGTTCAAGGCGCAGGCCGAAGGTGTGACCCTGCGTACCTGCGGCAAGGACGGCTGGTGGATCACCACCGAACAGGGCAAGCAGCGCAGCGTGTTCCATCTGTTCGACCGGCACACGCTGAAGCCGGTGGGCGCGTTCCAGGGGAATACCGTGGCCAACACCGACGGCATCTGGATGATGCAGCAACCCAGTGCGCGCTTCCCGCACGGCGCACTGTATGCAGTGCATGACGACCAGGGCGTGGTGGCGTTCGACTGGGAGAGCATCGCCAAGCAGTTGGCATTGCCGCTGGAGTGTGGCGCATGAGCCGGCAGTGCGTGATGCGCACGCTGGCGTTGGGCCTGCTGCTGGCACTGCCGTCGCTGTCGTTCGCAGCGGCCGAACCGAATACCCAGGTGCCGGCGGGCAGCCACCACTACGCAGCGACGTCGGTGCCGGATCGCATCGTCGCCTCGCCGGCGGTGGATCCCAGCCACGGTTTCGCCGTGGCCTGGCGTACTGACGGCAGCGTGCAGGCACCGCTGCTCGAGATCGCTCTCGCCGGGGATTCGCCGGCCATCGAGGGCATCCGCCAGGTGCGCGCAACGACCCGCGCGCTGCAGACCGAGAACGGGCTGTCGCATCATCATCGCGCGGACATCAGCGGCCTGCAGCCGGATACCCAGTACGTCTACCGTGTGCAGGGCAACGGCAGTTGGAGCGCCTGGAACCAGCTGCGCACGCTGGCTGCGGCCGACCAGCCGCTGACCCTGCTGTACTTCGGTGATACCCAGAACAAGAACGTCAGCCATGTCAGCCGTGTAGTGCGCGCCGCGCAGAAGGCCGCACCGCAGGCGCGCATGAGCCTGTTCGCCGGTGACCTGGTCAGCGGCGGCGACAACATGGATGACAGCGAATGGGGCGAGTGGTTTGCTGCCACCGGCTGGCTGGCGCAGGAAACGCTGGTGGCCCCGGCGATCGGCAACCACGAGTATTTCGAGGAATTCGAGGACACGCCGCAGGAGCGTCGCGTGCTGGGCCGGCACTGGCCGGTGACCTTCGCGCTGCCGGGCAATGGCGCCACCGCCGCGCAGCAGACCAGCTACTGGTTCGATGCGCAGGGTGTACGCGTGGCGGTGGTCGATGGCACCTCGGCACTCGACCTCGGCACCGCCAAGGCACAGGCGCAGTGGCTGGACAAGGTTCTGACCGGCAACCGGCAGCCGTGGACCATCGTGCTGCTGCACCAGCCGTTCTACTCACCCCGCGAAGGGCGCGAGAACGCTGCGCTGCGTGACGTGCTGTTGCCGGTGGTACGCCGCCACAACGTCGACCTGGTGCTGCAGGGCCACGATCACACCTATGGCCGTCGCGGTGAAGGGCAGGCCGCCACGCCGCAGTACGTGGTGACCGTGGCCGGGCCGAAGCAGTACCGCCTTTCCGACGAGGCACGGAAGACGATGGATCCGGTAGCCGAGGATACCCAGTTGTTCCAGGTGTTGAACATTGATCCGCAGCACCTGCGCTATGAAGCACGCACGGTGACCGGCCGTCTCTACGATGCCTTCGAACTGCGCCGTGACGCCAAGGGTGGCAAGCAGCGCACGGAGCTGACCGAAGGTCGCATCAGGCCACGCGACTGCCCGCGTGCACAGACCGCCAAGGGTCGTGCCGACCGCTGCTGGGAGTGAGAAGAGGCATATGACCACGCCCCGACGCATCCTTCCGCTCGCCGCCATCGGTGCCGCCCTGCTGTTGCTGGCCAGTGCGGTGACCGCTGCCGATACCGTACTGCATCCGTTCCTGGTGGCCCAGCCGAAGCAGGCCCCACAGGAGGTGAATCTGGCGGTGGAGATTCCGGCCGGCAGCTTCACCAAGTACGAGATCAAGGAAGACGGCCTGGTCCATGTGGACCGCTTCCAGTCGATGCCGGTCGCCTATCCGGCCAACTACGGCTCGATGCCGCGCACTCTGGCCGGCGACAACGATCCGCTGGACGCGCTGGTGCTGACCCGTGAACCGCTGCATCCGGGCGTGATCGTGCGCTTCCGGCCGATCGGCTATCTGAAGATGATCGATGGCGGCGAGCACGACGAGAAGATCATCGGCGTGCCCACCGACAAGGTTGACCCGACTTACGCCAGCATCCGCGACCTGGCGGATCTGCCGGAGGTCGAGCGCCAGCGCATCGAGGCGTTCTTCCGGGTCTACAAGGACCTGCCGGCCGGTCGCAACCCGGTGCAGCTCAACGGTTGGGGCAACGCCGCCGAGGCGCGGGTACTGATCAGCGAAGCGATGAAGCGCTTCGAAAAGTAGATCCACGCCATGCGTGGATTCAGTCCAGCAACGTCTCGATGAACGACTCGGCCTGCAGGCGGTCGCCCAGTACCCGGGCCACCGCCTGTACGGCTGCCTCCTGGTGTTCAGGACGGATACCGCCATCGTCATCGTCGTTGTAGAGGTCGTCGCCTGCATCGAGGTACACCGTGCCTGCAGCAGCCAGAGCCGCCATCAAGGTCGGCACATCGGTAGTGACCTCGCCGGCATCCAGCAGGCCCGCACCGTGGTGACTGAACAGCACACGGCCGTCATCCAGGTCGAGGATGAACGGATCGGCGCCGCGATCGGCAATCACCAGCCAGTTCGATGGCCAGTTGTCGATCGGCTCGCCGCTGATGCCATGCCAGCGATAACCGGCCTGGTGACTCCACACACGCCGCAGCGGCGGTATCCAGACATCGAGGCCCGGAATGGTGATGCCGGAGTTGCCCACCTTCGCATTGATCTCATGACCCAGCGGTCCCACCTGCGCGTAGAAGCACGCCAGCACCGGTGGTAACGGGAACGGTCCCTGCCAGTCACCTTCGTGCTGGGCCCGCAGCAGCCCGAAGCGGGCGAATGAGGCGTACAGATCATCCATGGCGGGGTCCAACGAGGAGCGGCCCAGCAGCCTAGCAGACGGCGTCTGCGTGCAGCGCCTTCACCGCCTCTGGCTATCATGTCCGCCTTCAACAACGAAGGCGGTGTCTGTGTCGGTAGCGTTGGTATGGTTCCGCCGTGATCTGCGGCTGCAGGACAATCCGGCCCTGCAGGCCGCGCTGGATGCCGGTCACGACGTGGTGCCGATCTACATCCATGCGCCCCACGAAGAGGGTGAGTGGGTGCCGGGTGCCGCCTCCGATGCGTGGCGCCACCGTTCACTGGCCGCGTTGGACGCCGACCTGCGCGTGCGCGGTTCGTCGCTGGTGCTGCGCAGTGGTGACAGCCTGCCGGCCCTGCAGTTGCTGATCGAGCAGACCGGCGCCGGGGCGGTGTACTGGAACCGCAAGTACGAACCGGCCACCCAGCCACGCGACGCCACCATCAAGCGCACGTTGCGCGAGCAGGGCATCGACGCACAGAGCTGCAATGGCAGCCTGCTGTTCGAGCCGTGGGATATCGCCACCCAGCAGGGCCAGCCCTACAAGGTATTCACGCCGTACTGGCGCAATGTACTCAGTCATTGGCGCCTGCCCGCGCTGCAGGCCGCACCGGAAGCATTGGCGACGCACGCGGTCGACAGCCTGGCATTGGATGATCTCCAGTTGGCACCGACGCTGGACTGGGATACCGGCTTCTGGGAGCACTGGCAGCCGGGTGAAGCCGGTGCGCTGGAAGCGCTGTCCGTGTTCGAGGACGGTGCGCTGCGCGGCTACCGCGAGCAGCGTGACCTGCCAGATCGCGTGGGCACCTCGCGGATGTCGCCGCACCTGCATTTCGGCGAGATCGCACCGTGGCGCATTGCCCATGCGCTGGAAGGCCTGCGCAGTGCCGGTACCGACGCCGACATCGACGGCTATCTGCGCCAGCTCGGCTGGCGTGACTTCGCCTACCACCTGTTGCATCACTTCCCGAAGACGCCGACCGACAACCTCAACCCGCGCTTTGACCGTTTCCCGTGGGCCACACCGAGTGCCGCGCAGCTGCACGACTGGCAGCGAGGCAACACCGGCGTGCCGATCGTCGATGCAGGCCTGCGCGAGCTGTGGCACACCGGTTACATGCACAACCGGGTGCGGATGATCGTGGCCAGCTATCTGTGCAAGCACCTGCGCGCGCACTGGCTGCATGGCGCGCGCTGGTTCTGGGACACCCTGGTCGATGCCGACCTGGCCAACAACACGATGGGCTGGCAGTGGGTGGCCGGGACCGGTGCCGATGCCGCGCCTTACTTCCGCGTGTTCAACCCGGTCACCCAGGCCGAGAAGTTCGACCCCCAGGCCCGCTACATCAGCCGCTGGGTGCCCGAACTGGGGACGCTGCCGGTGAAAGCGCGCTTCGCACCGTGGCAGCATCCGTTGCTGCTGGCGGCACATGCCCCGGGCTATCCGCGCACGCCGCTGGTGGACCTGGCGGTTGGCCGCGATGCCGCATTGGCGGCTTACCGCCAGTCGGGGGCGGGGTAAAGGGCGACCTGAGCGATCTGGTCAGTTAGCTGAACGCGGCCCTGTCGGTGTGCCCGATCATCATTCCGGCATCGCATCGGGCTGTTTATTCTCTTTGCGCCCGCAGGCCGCCGGCCGACCGGAAACCAAGGAGAACCTCATGATCCGCAACACCACCCGCAACGTCGCACTGGCCCTGATGAGTGCGGCCGTCCTGTCGGCCTGCGCCACCGGCGGCTCCTACGTACAGAGTGACCAGTACGGCAACCCGACCGAGCAGCAGAACCGCACCGGCCGCAACGCGCTGATCGGCACCGCCATCGGCGTAGCCGCCGGCCTGCTGACCGGTGACAGCGCCACGGAGCGTCGTCAGCATGCGCTGATCGGCGCCGGTATCGGCGCGCTCAGCGGCGCCGCGGTAGGCCAGTACCAGGATCGCCAGGAACGCGCACTGCGCGAGCGCACTGCCAACACCGGCATTGATGTGCAGCGCCAGGGCGACAACATCATGCTGAACCTGCCGGACGGCATCACCTTCGACTTCGGCAAGTCGACCCTGAAGCCGCAGTTCTACGGCTCGCTCAATGGCGTGGCAGGCACCCTGCGTGACTACAACCAGACCATGATCGAAGTGGTCGGCCATACCGACAGCATCGGCAGTGACGCGGTCAACAACCGCCTGTCGAAGGAACGTGCCGACTCGGTCGCGCAGTACCTGATCGGCCAGGGCGTGCAGAGCGTGCGCATCGAAACCCTGGGCGCCGGCAAGTCGTACCCGATTGCCGACAACAGCACCGATGCTGGCCGCGCCAAGAACCGCCGCGTCGAGATCCGCGTGATTCCCCTGAAGCAGTAACGCGTAGCGTTACGGTTCCGGCGTAGCCGGAACGAAAATGCCGCCCTTGCAGGCGGCATTTTCTGTAGGTGCCGAGCTTGCTCGGCACACCGATAGCGCTCCCGGTCGCGGCTTCTCCAAACGGCGCCGACCAAGGTCGGCATCTACCAAAAGCCACGCCGCCGGAACGAAAATGCCGCCCTAGCAGGCGGCATTTTTGTGGGTGCCGAGCGTTGCTCGGCACGCCGAGAGCGCTTCCGGTTGCGGCTTCTCCGAACGGCGCCGACCAAGGTCGGCATCTACCGGAACTCCAGCGTAGCCGGAACGAAAATGCCGCCCTTGCAGGCGGCATTTTCTGTAGGTGCCGAGCTTGCTCGGCACACCGATAGCGCTCCCGGTCGCGGTTTCTCCGAACGGCGCCGACCAAGGTCGGCATCTACCGAAAGCCACGTAGCCGGAACGAGGATGCCGCCCTTGCAGGCGGCATTTTCTGTAGGTGCCGAGCTTGCTCGGCACACCGATAGCGCTCCCGGTCGCGGTTTCTCCAAACGGCGCCGACCAAGGTCGGCATCTACCGAAAGCCACGTAGCCGGAACGAAAATGCCGCCCTTGCAGGCGGCATTTTCTGTAGGTGCCGAGCTTGCTCGGCACACCGATAGCGCCCGTAGAGTCGAGCTTGCTCGACTGAAGCGCAAGAGCAGTCGAGCAAGCTCGACTCTACGGAATGCCCGTAGATCCACGCCATGCGTGGATGCTTCCGGTCATGCGGCCGAAGCGGCCACCTTCTCCAGGATCCGCTTGCCGCTGCTTTCCAGCGCGGCGTCTTCCTTTTCCTTCTGCTGCTGCGCCAGCTTCGCGCCCGGGCACTGGGCGAGCATGTAATTGGCGTCGAAGTTGAGCTTCTCGACCAGGAAGTCGACGAATGCACGCACCTTCGGCGAGACCAGGCGGCCACCGGCGAACACGGCGTTGAAGTCCACCTCCGGCCCGGTCCAGCCAGCCAGCACACGGCGCACCATGCCCGACTCAACGAACGGCTTGGCCATCACATCGCCGGTCAACAGCAGGCCTTCGCCACACACCAGCGCACCATTGAGCGCGGACATGTCGTTGGCGGTCATCAGCGGGGTGACCGGGAAGTCACGCAGCTCGCCGCCGTTCTCGCCCAGCTGCCAGGTGAAGCGCGGCGAGTTGCCGGTGTGGTACGGCTTGCGCATCGCCAGGATGCGATGGAACTGCAGCTCTTCCGGGTGCAGCGGCTCACCATAGCGTTCGATGTAGGCCGGGCTGGCGAACACCTGCGTGCGCAGGCTGCCCAGCTTGCGTGCCACCAGGTTGGAATCGGGCAGGGCACCCACGCGCAGGGCCAGGTCCGCCTCACCTGCAATCAGGTCCAGCTTCTCGTTGCCCATGTGCATGTCCAAGCGGATCTCTGGATACTGCGCATGGAACTGGCCCAGCAGCGGTGCAATCCAGGTGATGCCGATCGAGTAAGGCACAGTGAAGCGCAGCCAGCCGCGCGGACCGGACTGCAGCTGGCTTACCGCGCTCTCGGCTTCTTCAAGCTCGCGTGCGATGCGCTGGCAGTGCTCGTGATAGATCGAGCCGGCCTCCGTCAGGCCAAGGCGGCGGGTGGTCCGGTGCAGCAGTCGCGCACCCAGGCGGGTTTCCAGCTCCTGCACTTTGCGGCTGACCGTGGTCTTGGGCAGGCCGAGCGATTTGGCAGCGGCAATGAAACTGCCTTGCTCGACCACTTTGACGAAGATCAGCGTCTCGTTGAGATCGTGGGACATGGTCTGGGATCCTGGACGTCGGGGATGGGACAATCGTGACAGAACGATTGGACCGGGAGCGGGATGATTATTCCCCTTAATCAGGACTAATCAAGTAAAGGTTTGAGGTCTATCGTGGCGCCATTCGTTATTTGGAGCCCGTCCGCCATGAGCCTGCGCAACATTCTTGCCCGTCTCCGGAACGCCGGCCAGAGCACCCTGGACCTGGCAATGACCGTTGAAGTCCGCCCGAGTTCCTTGGTACACAAGGACTTCCGTGAGTTTACCGCGCCGATGCGTCAGCAGCGTGGCGGTGCCATCCGCCTGGCCCCGCACAAGGGCGACCGGCTGCGTCGAATCGGGACTATCCCGGATTTGGGAGGAAATGTCCCGTGAATGGGATGCTGACGCCCGAAGTCCTGGTCCTCGGCGGCACAGGTGCCGTCGGCCAGGGCGTGGTTGGCGCACTGCTGGAAGCCGGCAGCCCGGTGCTGGTGGTCGGTCGCGACCCGGGCCGGCTGGCGGCGCTGCATGAGCAGTTCGCCGATGAGCCGGGCCTGGAGACGCTGCTGGGTTCGCTCAGCGATGACGGCTCGGCGCGCGCACTGGCCGAACGCATCGCGCATCGCCCGCGTCCGCTGGCGGCAGTGATCGCCGCAATGGGCGGCCCTTACCGTCGCGGCCGGGTGACTGACCGCAACGGCGATGAACTGCTGGGCGCGATGCAGGCCGATCTGATGCCGCACGTGCACGCGGTGCGTCATCTGCTGCCGCTGCTGCAGGACAACGTGCATGCGCGCCGCTACGTGATGATCGGCAGCCCGGCCAATGCCAAGCCATGGGCGGGCTACGGCGAAACCTCGATCACCACTGCGGCGCTGCGTATGTACGCGCAGGTGGTGCACCAGGAAGCCCAGGCATTGGGCGTGCGCGCGCAGATGCTGGAAGTCTGCAGCCCGGTGTGTACGCCGGCCAACGCGGCCAATGCCTGCATCGAGTGGCCCAGCTCACTGCTGGTCGGTCGTCGCGTGGTCTCCCTGCTCGACGGCTGCCGCGACAACCGCGCCATCGTCCGCTGCGACAGCAGTGATGCCGAACTGCCGCGCGGCCTGCTGCACCTGGACGTTCCTCCCCTGTGGCGCGATACCGCGGGCGTCGCTTGACCTCGACCATGGTTGAGGTCGCAGGATACGCCGCCTGTTTTTGCAACACGTTCTCATCTAGCTGTACCACCCCTCCGTACGGATGCATGCCATGACTTCCCCCAATTCCACCCCACATCGTTTCGGCCATCGCATCGCGATGGTCGGCGTGTCGATCCTCGCCGCAGCCGTGCTGGCGGCCTGCAGCGGCGGCCACGCCGAAGAAGCCGGTGCACCGCCGCCGCCGCAGGTCAGTGCTGCACCGGTGCTGGTCAAGCAGGTCAGCCAGTGGGACGAGTTCAGCGGCCGCGTCGAAGCGGTACAGAGCGTTGAACTGCGCCCGCGCGTGTCCGGCTACATCGACAAGGTCAACTACGTCGAAGGCCAGGAAGTGAAGAAGGGCGAAGTGCTCTTCACCATCGACGCGCGCAGCTACCAGGCCGAGTACGATCGCGCCGCTGCCGAACTGGCCCGCGCCCGCACCCAGGCCACGCTGGCCCGCAGTGAATCCGAGCGTGCCAAGCGCTTGTCCGAGCAGCAGGCCATTTCCACCGAGACGGCCGAGCAGCGTCGCGCTGCGGCTGACCAGTCCGGTGCCGCCGTACAGGCGGCCCAGGCTGCGCTGGATGCGGCCCGCCTCAACCTGGAGTTCACCAAGGTGCGTGCGCCGATCGACGGCCGTGCCGGCCGCGCGATGGTCACCGCCGGCAACCTGGTCACCGCCGGCGACAGCGCCAGCGTGCTGACCACGCTGGTCTCGCTGGACACCGTGTTCGTCTACTTCGATGCCGATGAAAGCACTTTCCTTCGCTATGCACAGATGGCGCGCAAGGGTGAACGCCCGAGCGAGCGTGACAGCGATCTGCCGGTGAAGGTCGGCCTGTCCGGCGAAGAGGGTTACCCGCATTCGGGCAAGGTCGACTTCCTCGACAACCAGGTGGCACGCAGCACCGGCACCATCCGCGTCCGCGCGCTGCTGGACAACGCCGATCGCCAGTTCACGCCGGGCCTGTTCGCCCGCGTGCAGTTGCTCGGCAGCGGCCAGTTCCAGGCCCTGCTGATCGACGAGAAGGCTGTTCTGACCGACCAGGATCGCAAGTACGTGTACGTGGTCGACAAGGATGGCAAGGCCCAGCGCCGTGACATCCAGCTCGGCCGCACCGCCGACGGCCTGCGTATTGTCGAGCACGGCCTGGCCGCCGGCGACAAGGTGATCATCGACGGCGTGCAGAAGGTCTTCATGCCGGGCATGCCGGTGCAGGCCAAGGCCGTGGCGATGCAGCCGCAGGCTGCGCCACCGGCACCGGGCCGCGATGCCACCGCCGCGCTGAACCACTGATCCGCCGTCTCCTGATCCGCGTCCCCGCTTAGCTGCCGGCGCCAGCAGCAGCCTTCCCTGCCTTCGTCATCTCGGCGAGGGGCGGGGAGGCTGTTGCTCGCCGAACGCCTTTCCCAGGAATTCCTCCATGGACTTTTCCCGTTTCTTCATCGACAGGCCGATCTTCGCGGCGGTGCTGTCGATCGTGATCTTCGCCGCAGGCCTGATCACGATTCCAATCCTGCCGATCAGCGAGTACCCGGAAGTGGTGCCGCCGTCGGTGGTCGTGCGCACGGTGTATCCGGGCGCCAACCCCAAGGTCATTGCCGAGACCGTCGCCACGCCGCTTGAAGAGGCGATCAACGGCGTTGAAGGCATGATGTACCTGAAGTCGGTCGCCGGCTCGGACGGTGTGCTGCAGATGACCGTCACCTTCCGCCCGGGCACCGACCCGGATGCGGCGGCGGTGAAGGTGCAGAACCGCGTGGCGCAGGCGCAGGCGCGCCTGCCCGAGGACGTGCGCCGGCAGGGCGTGACCACGCAGAAGCAGTCACCGACCTTCCTGATGGTGGTGCACCTGACCTCGCCGAACGGAAAGTACGACACCCTGTACCTGCGCAACTACGCCCGTCTGCACGTCAAGGATGCGCTGGCGCGTATTCCGGGCGTGGGTGACGCGCAGATCTTCGGTGGTGGTGACTACGCCATGCGCGCCTGGCTGGACCCGGACAAGGTCGCCTCGCGCGGCCTGACCGCCAGTGACGTAGTGCGCGCCATGCGTGAGCAGAACGTGCAGGTCTCGGCCGGCCAGCTCGGCGCCGAACCGCTGCCGAACAGCCAGTTCCTGACCCTGATCAATGCCCAGGGCCGCTTGAAGACTGAAAAGGAATTCGGCGACATCGTGCTCAAGAGCGGTGTTGATGGCGAGATCGTGCGCCTGGCCGATGTGGCCCGCCTGGAACTGGGTGCCGGTGACTACACCCTGCGTTCGCAGCTGGACGGCAAGAACGCGGTGGGTATCGGTATCTTCCAGTCGCCGGGTGCCAATGCACTGGAGATCCGTGACCAGGTCATCTCGACGATGGACGAGATGCAGAAGACCATGCCGGCCGACGTGAAGTACGAAGCCGTGTATGACACCACCATCTTCGTGCGCGACTCGATCAAGGCCGTGGTCTCCACGCTTCTGGAAGCGATCGCGCTGGTGGTGCTGGTGGTGATCCTGTTCCTGCAGACCTGGCGTGCGTCGATCATTCCGCTGATCGCGGTGCCGGTGTCGGTGGTCGGTACTTTCGCCGCGCTGTACCTGCTGGGCTTCTCGATCAACACGCTGAGCCTGTTCGGCCTGGTGCTGGCGATCGGCATCGTGGTCGATGACGCGATCGTGGTGGTGGAGAACGTCGAGCGCAACATCGAGGAAGGCCTATCGCCCACCGCCGCGGCCCACCAGGCCATGCGTGAGGTGTCCGGCCCGATCATCGCGATCGCGCTGGTGCTGTGTGCCGTGTTCGTGCCGATGGCATTCCTGTCGGGTGTCACTGGCCAGTTCTACAAGCAGTTCGCGGTCACCATCGCCATCTCCACGGTGATCTCGGCGATCAACTCGCTGACCCTGTCGCCGGCCCTGGCTGCGCGCCTGCTGAAGGCCCATGGTGCGCCGAAGGACGGCCCGAGCCGCTTGATCGACCGCCTGTTCGGCTGGGTGTTCCGTCCGTTCAACCGCTTCTTCAAGTCCAGTTCGGAGAAATACGAGCGTGGCGTGGCCCGCATCCTCGGCCGTCGTGGTGCGGTGTTCGTGGTCTACGCGATCCTGCTGGTCGGTACCGGTGTGATCTTCAAGCTGGTGCCGCCGGGCTTCATCCCGACCCAGGACAAGCTGTACCTGATTGCGGGTGTGAAGCTGCCGGAAGGTTCGTCGATCGCGCGTACCGATGAAATGCTGCGCAAGGTCGCCAAGATCGCCCAGGAAACCGATGGCGTGGCCCACACCATCTCGTTCCCGGGTTTGAACGCGCTGCAGTTCACCAACACGCCGAACACCGGTGTGGCGTTCATTCCGCTCAAGCCGTTCGCCGAGCGCCATGGCCGTACCGCCGCGCAGATCAACGCCGAGATCAACCAGAAGATCGCCGGCCTGCAGGAAGGCTTCGCCTTCTCGATGATGCCGCCGCCGATCCTCGGCCTGGGCAACGGCAACGGCTACCAGATGTTCATCGAGGACCGTGGCAACCTGGGTTACGGCGCGCTGCAGAATGCCGTACAGGCGATGCAGGGCACCGTTGCGCAGACGCCGGGCATGGCCTTCCCGATTTCCAGCTACCAGGCCAATGTGCCGCAGCTGGATGCCGAGGTCGACCGCGTCAAGGCCAAGGCACAGGGCGTGCAGCTCACCGAACTGTTCGACACCCTGCAGACCTACCTCGGTTCGGCCTACGTCAACGACTTCAACCAGTTCGGCCGTACCTGGCAGGTCATCGCGCAGGCGGACGGTCCGTACCGCGAAACGGTCGAGGACATCGGCAAGCTGCGTACCCGCAATGACCGCGGCGAGATGGTGCCGATCGGTTCGATGGTCACCATCAAGCAGACCTTCGGCCCGGACCCGGTGCTGCGCTTCAATGGCTATCCGGCAGCGGATCTGGCCGGTGAAGCCGACCCGCGCCTGCTGTCTTCGGCCGAGGCGATGAACAAGCTGACCGAGATCGCCGGCAAGGTGCTGCCGGTGGGCATGACCACCGAATGGACCGACCTGAGCTACCAGCAGGCAACCCAGGGCAAGGCCGCCTTCATCGTGTTCCCGGTGGCGATCATGCTGGCCTTCCTGGTGCTGGCCGCACTGTACGAGAGCTGGTCGCTGCCGCTGGCGGTGATCCTGATCGTGCCGATGACCCTGCTGTCCGCGCTGTTCGGCGTATGGCTGACCGGTGGTGACAACAACGTGTTCGTGCAGGTCGGCCTGGTGGTGCTGATGGGCCTGGCGTGCAAGAACGCGATCCTGATCGTCGAATTTGCCAGAGAGCTGGAGATGGGCGGCAAGGGTATCGTTGAAGCTGCGCTGGAAGCCTGCCGCCTGCGCCTGCGCCCGATCGTGATGACCTCCATCGCGTTCATCGCCGGCACCGTACCGCTGGTGCTGTCGCACGGTGCAGGTGCCGAGGTGCGCTCGGTGACCGGTATCACCGTGTTCGCCGGCATGCTGGGCGTGACCCTGTTCGGCCTGTTCCTCACCCCGGTGTTCTACGTGGCCCTGCGCAAGTTCGTCACCCGCAACGGTGGTGGCCAGCTGGTGCAGCACGGCGAGCCGACCATCCACCACTGACATGGAACCCCGTCGCCGCCGGTCACTGGCCGGCGGCGGCTTCCCCCCCACGAGGCAAGAATCCATGAACTCTCATCAGAACAAGATCGCGCTGGTCACCGGCGCCACCCGCGGCATCGGCGCCGAGACCGTGCGCCAGCTGGCCCAGGCCGGCGTGCATACGCTGCTGGCCGGCCGCAAGCGCGAGACCGCCGTAGAGCAGGCGCTGAAGCTGCAGGCCGAGGGCCTGCCGGTGGAAGCCATCCAGCTGGACGTGACCGATGCCGCCAGCATCGCCGAAGCGGTCGAGCAGGTACGCCAGCGCCATGGGCGCCTGGACATCCTGGTCAACAACGCCGGCATCATGATCGAGAACCCGGCGCAGGCGCCGTCCGAACAGTCGCTGGATACCTGGAAGCGCACTTTCGACACCAACGTGTACGCACTGGTTGCGGTGACCCAGGCCTTCCTGCCACTGGTCAGGCAGGCCAAGTCCGGGCGGATCGTCAACGTTTCGAGCATGCTCGGCTCGCAGACCCTGCATGCTGATCCGACCTCGGGCATCTACGATTTCAAGATCCCCGCGTACAACGCCTCCAAGGCAGCGGTGAACAGCTGGACGCTGGCGCTGGCGCATGAACTGCGCAGCACCCAGATCAAGGTCAATACCGTGCATCCGGGTTATGTGAAAACCGATATGAACGGCGGCCACGGCGAGATTGAGATCAGCGAAGGCGCGCGCTCCAGCGTGCAGATGGCACTGATCGGCCATGAAGGTCCGAACGGCAGCTTCACCTACCTGGGCGAGGTGCTGCCATGGTGATCCGCACGTTGGCGATGGCCGTCTCCAGCCTGGTGCTGGCAGGCTGTGTCAGCGTCGGCCCGAACTACAAGGCGCCGGTGCAGGATCCGGTGGTGCTGCAGGGTGCGCAGCAGCCGGTGTTCAGCACCACCTCGCCGGTGGCCAGCTGGTGGGCGCAGTTCGATGATCCGGTGCTGGAAGAGCTGGTGCACGGCGCACTGTCGGACAACCTGGACCTGCGCGTGGCCGTGGCCCGCGTCAGCCAGGCCCGCGCGGTGTTCGTCGAAAGCCGCTTCGACCAGGCGCCGCATGTCACCGCAGGCGGCAGTTACGATCGCCGCAAGCAACCCGATCCGCAGCTGGGTGGGCAGCGGGTGTTCAGTGAAAGCTACCAGCTCGGCTTCGATGCGGGCTGGGAGCTGGATCTGTTCGGCCGCAAGCGCCGTGCTGCAGAAGCCGCCCGTGCCGACCTCGATGCCGAGCAGGCCAACCTGGCCGACGCACAGGTACTGATCGCTGCCGAAGTGGCACGCAACTACTTCGAGCTGCGCGGCACGCAGAAGCGCATCGCCGTGGCCCAGCACACCCTGGTCAATCTGCGCGAGACGCAGAAGCTGACCGAGGCACGCTGGGAGCTGGGCGCCGGCAGCGAGCTGGACGTGCAGAGCAGTCGTGCCCGGCTGAAGGCGATCGAGGCCGACATTCCGCTGCTGGAAGTGGCCGAAACGCAGTCGCGCAACCGCCTGGCGGTTCTGCTGGGCCAGCGTCCGGAAACGCTGACCGCCATGCTTGCGCCGCACGAAGTGCCGGCATTCGCCAAGGCGCTGCCGCTGGGCGATACCCGCGAGCTGCTGCGCCAACGCGCCGACGTGCGCGTGGCCGAGCGTCGTCTTGCCGCCGCTACCGCGCGGGTGGGCGTGGCCACGGCGGATCTGTTCCCGCGGCTGTCGCTGTCCGGATTCGTCGGCTTCCTCGGTGGCGATGCCAGTGGCCTGGTCAATGGCAACAACAAGGCCTGGTCGCTGACGCCGTCGCTGAGCTGGGCGGCCTTCGATTTCGGCACCGTGCGTGCACGCCTGCGTGCCAGCAAGGCCGAGGCCGAAGGCGTGGCAGCACAGTACGAGCAGACGGTGCTGCTGGCACTGGAAGACACCGAGAACGCGCTGACCCGCTATTCCAAGCAGCAGGCGCGGCTGGCGATCGTGGTCGAGCAGGCGCAGGCGGCACGCCGTGCCGAGTCGCTGGCGCAGATCCGCTATCGCGAGGGTTCGGAGGACTTCCTGACCCTGCTCGATGCACAGCGCACCCAGCTGTCCGCTGATGATGCGTTGGCCGCGGCCGAAGCCGAGGTCAACGTCAGCGTGGTGGGGGTGTACAAGGCGCTCGGTGGTTGGGGTCAATCACCGCAGCCGGCGAGTGTGGCGCAGGTGCAGTAACCGCAGGGGACGGAAGCAGTGGCTTCCGTCCCTTTCTTCTTTCAGGGCCAGTGATTGGCTGGTGTCTCGCGCTCGCGCTCGCGCTCGCGCTCGCGCTCGCGCATGCGCACGATGCAGAAGCGATGGCCGGTCGGTGCTTCCATCACCCACCAGCGTTTGACGAAGCCTATCCGCCGCGCGCCGAGCTTCTCCAGGCGGTCGGCCTCGGCGTCGATGTCGTCGCTCTCGATGTCCAGGTGCACCCGTGAAGGATGATTGACGCGTTGCACCTCCACGTTCAGGCCTGCGGGCGCGCCCTGCAGGTCGGCGTACTCGGCGCCGTCTTCGGCATAGGCGGGCTGCGCCTGCAGGCCGAGCGCGGCAGACCAGAAGCGGGCGCCTTCGTCGGCGGGAATGCCCTCGCAATCGATGATGAAACCGGCCAGGCGACTCTGGTGTGCCATGCCTTTCTCCACAGTTCGGGAACGGGGGCAGGGTAGCGCGGTGTGTGCTGTGGACGTTGTCACAGTCGTGACGTTTCTGACTCTGCCGGAAGCCGTGTCCGCCGTGTAACTAGTGGGGGCAGATTCCAGGGAGTAAAGACGATGAGTGATGACAGGCGGGATACCCAGCGCATGCTGTTTGGCGACCCGGGGCCACCCGGCGCGGGCCTTTCGGTGGCGGTCGTTGTGCTGCTGGTGCTGGCGACGATGGCCGCTGCGATCGGTTTCCTGCGACTGCCTGATCCGATGCTGGGGCTGGGCCTGATCGGCGTTGCCGTGTTCCTTGCTGTCGGCGCCCGCATCTGCCAGGCGCGCAACCAGCACCTGGCGTTGTACCGGCTGTTGTCGCGGCAGCCGCCGCGGTAGCCACGGCGGCCGCGGAGATTCAGTGCTTCGGCCAGTCCAGCTCGACCACCAGCGGGAAGTGATCCGACGGCAGCACGCCGTCGATGCGGCGGTCATCGGTGAGGAAACTGCGGGCATGGAAGCCGCGCACCAGCACCCAGTCCAGCTGCACGGTGGCCTTGCCGGTGAAGTCGTGGAAGGTCAGGCGTGGTCCCTGCGGTGCATTCACCTGCGTGCGTGTGTCCTGCAGCAGGCGGGTGAATGCCTTGTAGGTGTCACCGCCGGGCTCGCTGTTGAAGTCACCGGTCAGGACCACCGGCAGGTCGGCAGGCAGGGCTTGCAGGCGCTTGCCGATCAGCTCGGCACCCTTCACCCTGCGCGGTTCGTCCTCGTCGCGGTAGGGCAGGTGGGTATTCATGAAGTAGAAACGGCGGCCATCGTCCAGGCGCCGGAACAGGGCCCAGGTGACCATGCGCGGGTACAGGTTGCCCCAGGTGATGCTGCCGGGTACTTCGGGCGTATCGGATAACCAGAAGTTGCCGGATTCCTCGATGGCCAGCACCTTGCTGTCGTAGAACACGCCCATGTGTTCATCGCCGCTGCCACCGCGGCGGCCTTCACCGAACCAGCGGTAGCCGGGCAGATGCCCGGACAGGAAGTCGGCCTGTTCCTTCACCAGCTCCTGCGTGCCGATCACGGCCGGGTGTGCATCGAGGATGACCTTGACCATGGCATCGCGACGGTCCGGCCAGCGCTTGCCCGGTTCGGTATCGGCCGGGGTACGGACATTGAACGACATCACTTTCAGTGGCGCCGGCGCAGCAGCCCAGGCGACGGCAGGCAGAGCAAGCGCCAGCAGCGCACACAGCGCAGGGCGACGGAAACGCGACAACATCGTGGAATCCCTCCATTCCATGAAAACGGTTTCATGAAGCATGCCATGGACGGTGGGGTCGGCGATATGCCGGGATGGGCGGATGGAAGATGCCGGGCGGGCGGTGAAGGTCCCGCCCGGCGGATCGCGCGGGCGCGATCAGGGGGTCATGGGTGTTTAGTCGGCGGGCAGGTACCACTGGCCATTCTGGTCAATCCAGTACACCTGGATGTAGGGAGTGCCGTCCTCGTCGAAGTACGTCACTTCGCAACGTTGATGGTAATAGGGCCCCATCTTGACCCGGACGCAGTTCGTGTTCTCCGGACCACCGCCACCACCGCCGGCGGTGGCCTGGGACGGCGTGGAGAGAGCTCCCACGGCAAACATCAGTGCGGCCATCGAGGCCAGGTGCAGTTTCATGGGCATCATCCTTGTGTCTGCAATCGCGCATCTGCGCGGTGTCGTGCAACTACCCCCGGGTAGAGCATGCGCCCGAGTGGCAGCCGCTGCATGCGCGCCGGCCCGGCGGGCGGCCCGGCGCAGTCCCCTGCCGGCTCAGTCGCGCAGGTAAGGGTTGCCGTACTCGTCGATCCAGTACTCGGCTTCGTACACGTTGCCGAATTCATCGGTGTAGGTTTCAGTGCAGTGCTGGTGGACCCGGTTGTGGTCCACTTTCACCGGCACGCACGAAACATTTTCTTTCGGTCCCCCGGCATTGGCGTCCGCTACCGGAGCCAGGGTTGCCGTTGCCATCACCAACGCGGCCATCGCGGCCAGTTGCAGTTTCATAAGCATCGTCCTTGCTTTCTGCAATCGCGCACATGCGCATGGCGTGTGTAACACGCGAACCAGAGCGCCGGAAGTGTCTTGCCCGGATCAGTCCTCGATCTCGCCGCGCCGACTGGCAGCACGCACCGCCTGCGCGGTGGTTGCCACGCCCAGGCGCTGGCGCGCGCGTCGCAGATGATTCTCCACCGTACGGGCGGAAAGCCCCAGCGTGGCCGCGATTTCCGCCTGGCGACGGCCGGCGGCGACCCAGCGCAGCACCTCGCGTTCGCGCGTGCTCAACGCACTTCCGGAAAGCTCGGTGGGCGTCTCGGAAAGCCGGCGTGCGGCACGGAATGCTGCAGCTGCAGCAGCATCCAGCAGCAGTCGCGCGCTGGCCGATGCATCGATCGCTGTCCCCGCAAAACTGATCGCGCCTTCCAGCCCTGTGGTGCCGAACACCGGCACCTGCAGACCGTGCAGGCCTTCACCACGTGGCTGCTTTACCACCTGATAGCGTTCGCCGCGAACGCCCTGGCGCTTGCTCCAGAAGAACGGCGCGTCACTGTCCAGAACGTGGCGATTGACCGGACAGGCGTGCAGGTAGCGCGCGAGGTCGGTAGTGCTGCCGTCGCCGAACCAGTCGCCCTCGATCCAGTACACGCGCTGGGTACCGCGTTCCAACCCCGTGCCGGTGGCGAACACCAGCACGCGGTCGTAGCCCAGCGGTGCAGAGATGCCGCGTAGTACCGCGCCCACCGCACTCAGTGAGCGGGCGCGTTCCAGTTCCAGCAACGCCTGCACCAGATCGCTCACGCCAGTCAGCGCCCGGCCAATGCGTCGAGCAGCGTGCGCGCGGCCAGCCTGCCCAGCGCATTGCCGGCCAGCGGGCTGTCGCCGGTCAGTAACAGGCGGTCCTGCAGCACGCTGCCATCGATGCCGTCGTTGACGATCTGCACGCCCTGCTGCGCCAGGCGCTCACCGAAGAACCACGGCAGCTGCCCGGGCATGTAGCCGATCTCCGGCGTTTGCCGGTCCATCGCATCGGGGAAGGCACAGATGCGGTAGCCGCGGAACAGCGAACCACCGTCGGACTCGTCAACGCCTGCGGCCAGCAATGCGGCCGGGCCGTGGCAGAGGGTGATGATGTGACGTTGCTCGGCCATCGCCCAGTGCAGGGCCGCCTTTACCGCGCGACTCTGCGGCAGTCCGATGAGGGCGCCGTGGCCACCGGGAATGAACACGGCTGCATAGTCCGACGCGGCATCGAGGCCTGCCACCACCTCATCCAACGGCAGTGGCTGGCGGAAGCGGGCTTCGTAGCGGTCGTACAGTCCGCCGATCTCCTTGTCCTCATGCGGGAACGCCCACCACTCGAACTTGGCGGCGTTGCCGGACAGCGTCGCCACATCGATGTCGAAGCCGGCCTTGTCCAGGTGGTACATCGGCAGCAGGGTTTCCACCGGATGGTTGCCGGTGGAGAACAGGTGGCCGTTTGCGGTGGGCAGATAGCGTTCGTCCGCAGCGATCATCAGCACCTTCCAGCGGCCATCGCGGCGAGCGTCGGGATAGTCGGCGCCGGACAGGTCGCTCTTCGCCGATGTGAACTGTGACAGCGAGTACGGCGACGGGAAGAAGGCGTCGCGCTCGGCCGGATCGGGGCTGGGGTGGCGGCTGGGCTCTTGCGTGTTCATGCGGACCTCCAGTGGGGTAGTGGAGCCAGCATAGAAGGGCGGATGCGTACAGGCGATGAGGGTTTTCCCCTCATTCGCCCCCTGCTATTTCACCACGGCGCCGTGCTGTTGCATGTCTTCATGCAGGATCCGCCGCAGTTCGACGATGGCCGGCGTGGCTTCCTGCACGCTGTGCCCGGACACGATCACCTTCTCCGAATCCGCGTGCGGAAGGTGCGAGCTCCAGTAGGGCACCAGCCCGTCGTCGGTCTTTTCCAGCGGACCATCTGCCTTGGCGCGCGCGATGATCGAGTGGTAACGCACCTTCGGTGCCATCGGCAGGTCGGCCACGGCGCGCACGAAGGGATCGTCCTTGTCCAGGTTCTGGATGCTGTTCATCTGGTAGCCGTGCTTGCCGTCGTTGCGATCGATCTTGCCGTCGTTGGCGATGGTGGCCACGTCCTCCAGGACGGTCAGTGGCAGCCGTACCAGGCGGCCGATCCAGCGGCCGAGGCGGGTGCTCGCCACATCGGTACCGCGGTGCGGCGTGGCAATGAATACCACGCGAGATACTTCCGGTTCCGGCAGGAAGGTCAGCACCGGCGCGCCCTTGGTGCGCAGCAGCTCCTGCTGCGCAGGCGTCATCTGTGCGGTCGCCAGCAGGGTCTCTACCAGGTGGTCGCCGGAAGAAGACACCATCAGCCGTGAGATCACCCCACCCATGCTGTGCCCGACCAGCACCATGTCATGCGAGGCCTGCGCCTTGCCGCTGGGGTCGAAGTGCTTGAACACCTCATCCAGCGTGTGGCGCATCGCATCGTGGCTCATCGCGATGGGCATGTTGGTCGGGTAGTAGAACTGCCAGACCTGGAAGTCCTGGCGGATCTCGTCGTCGCGCATCAGCTCGTTGGCGACGTTGACCCAGGCTTCCGGGCTGCTGGCCAGGCCATGGATCATCAGCAGCACGCGGCGGTTCGGGTCGTAGGGCTGCATCATGTACAGATGCGGCGTGTCGATGCCGCCCTTGCCACCGAACAGCGAACGCAGCGATTGGTGGCTGAAATTGGAGCGCGCCAGCCACAGTGCGTAGCCTGCGGTGAAGTTCGCGGCCAATGGCACCTGCTGCCCATGCAGGGTGACTTCCGTGACCTGGTAGGGATCGTGGATCTCCAGTTCCGGCTCGTCGTCGTGCAGTACTTCCCACAGGTTCTTTCCGGAGAAGCGCAGCAGCACCGTCATCGATGGCGACGGCATCTCGCTCCAGCTCTGCGTGATGGGCATGGTGGCCTGCGCGGCGGCTGTGGTGGCCGGCGGCGTGGTGGCCGTAGTGGCGGCGGGATCATCCATCACGGCCACCAGTTCGGCACCGAAGCCATCGCGGCGATGCACGCTGCGCAGCGTGCCGGTGAACGACAGCGAGGCTGCCGGTACCAGTTCGGTGGGCGTACGCGTATCCAGCGGTGATGCTTGGCCCGACGGCGCCAGCACGAACGTCCAGCGGCCCAGCTGGAAGTGGCTGGCTTCACCATGCACGCGCCCGGTGGCATAGGCGTTGTACAACTGTACCGAGGCTTCCTGCACGGCCAGGTTGTAGTAGTCGCGCACCTGGGTCTGGCGGTCTTCGAAACCGCGCTGGTTGGCCGTGCGCTCGGTGAAGAACAGGTAGGCGTAGGCCTGCCGCGCGACCTGCATCCACGCGTCCAGGCGCGGCTGGAAGTCCGCATCCAGTTCGGTGATCGCGCTCTTGGCGCGGCCTGACGTGGAGTACTCGCGCTTGGGCGCGGGCAAGGTCATCGCATACTGCAGCCACAGCTCGGCCAGGCTTGAGCGCTTGTCCTCCTCGCGCACCACGATGCTGCCTTCCATGGCCTCGATGCAGGGCAGGCCTGGCTTGGCGCAGACGCCTTCGTCGAGGCCGGCGACGCGCAGCGTCTCCATGGTGGCCGAACTGAGCTTGCCGGTGGTCAGGATGTCGCCGCGTTTCAGGGCGATGTACTGGCCGGGGGTGACCGAGGCCACCTGCACCGACGGCCCGAACTGGCGCAACGTCGCGCAGCCGCCCAGAGTGAGCAGCACGGTGATGATGAGGGTCGTGCGGCCGATGAAGCCCAAGCCCGTGGTTGCCATACGATCCTCCTGCGCGGTGGCGCCACTCTAGCGGTCGGCATGTCAAAGCGGAAGATACCGGGCGGTCGGTTTGGAGTGCCGAAATGCCGCCAACCGGGCGATTCAGGCATTTCCGTGTGACACTGGGGTGAACAGGATGAATGCGGGGCTGCGATGCGATGGCTTGAGACCCGTGTTCCTCCGCCTCTTGTGATGCTGTTGTGCGCCGCCATCGGCTACATGGGCAGCCGATGGCAGCCGGGCGGGGCGCTGCAGCTACCCGTGCCGGAGGTGCTTGCGGGTCTGGTGATGGCCTTCGGCGTGGTATTGAACCTGCTGCCGAAGCTGGCCTTCCGGCGCGTGGGCACCACGGTCAACCCCCTGCGGCCAGCGACGTCGAGCGTGCTGGTCACGCACGGCGTGTACCGCTACACGCGCAACCCGATGTACCTGGGCCAGGCCACTGTCCTGGCAGGTGCCATGCTGTACCTGCAGAATCTGACCGCACTGCTGGCCGTGCCGCTGTTCGTGCTGTACATCAGCCGATGGCAGATCATGCCGGAAGAGCGGGCACTGTCGGCCCGCTTTCCGGAGGCATACGCAGCCTTCCGCCAGCGCGTACGGCGCTGGCTCTAGCGCGGGTCAGGCCGTCACGGTGTGATCTGGCATTTCACGGCAGCGGAATAACCTTCGTAATCGTCACCGGCAATCACGTGCAGGGTGTGGTGCTTGTCGATGCGCTTCACGTAGGACGGTGCTTCGGTGTTGGCGTATTCGTTGACCGTGGTCACCGACCAGGTCTTGGCCAGGCGCTTGGGGTCGACACCGTTCAAGTAGACGAAGATGCTCTTCTCGCCCTCGGCGACATTCACGTCGGCATGGGTGACGGTACCGCCGAACAGGGCGACCGGCGTGGTTTCCGGCTCGAACGTGCCGCCAGGCTTTCTGGCCAGGCCGGCTGCCTGCAGGGCATCGATGGCCTCGGCTTCGCTGAAGGTCGAGCCTGCCTTGCAGGCCAGCAGGGCTTCGAGTGTTGCGGTGCCGGGCGGCGCGATGGCGGGTGCAGCCGCGTGCGCAGCCGGGGTCGCGGCACAAGCAGCCAGGAGCAGGGCAGAGGTGATGATCACGGTTCTCATCGCAGGTCCTTCTGTAGATAGTGGGCAGCAACACGGACGGAGGATGCCGCCTCATTGTGCGATGTTCCAGTCAGTGCCGCGTGCAGCAATGGATCATGACCCATTCCGGTTGCCGTCGTCCGATTCAAGCAAGACGGCGCCGTCGCCGCGTTGTGACAACTGGTCGCCAGGGTTTCGCAACGGACAGTCCTTCAGTGACAGGCAACCACAGCCGATGCAGCCGTCAAGCTGGTCGCGCAGCTGGACCAGGCTGCGGATGCGCTCGTTCAGCATGTCGCGCCAGTTGCTGGACAGCCTTGCCCAGTCCTTCGAACTGGGCGCCCGTTCGGCTGGAAGATCATCCAGCGCGATCTTGATCGTGGCCAAAGGAACGCCCGCCCGCTGTGCGACCTTGATCACGGCAATGCGCCGCAGCACGTCGCGGCGGTAGCGGCGCTGGTTGCCGTTGTTGCGCCAGCCATGGATCAGTCCCTTGGCTTCATAGAAGTGCACGGTGGCAATGCTGACCCCGCTGCGACGCGCGACTTCGCCCACGGAAAGCGGAACGCTGACATCGATCTTCATGGCCGGGGTTCCTTGACCTCATCAATACATGAGGTTTTATAAGGCAGTTCCCTCTTTCCTGCATGTGAACCCTGGGCTGCAGGTCATGAATCATAGGTTTGAACGAAAATGGAACAGCAAGGCATCGCCGTCCCCGGCACCCGCTGGGGCGATCTCCTGTCCGGCCGCAATGCAGTGCGCTCACTTGCCCTGGCGGGCGGGGTCGCACTGCATGCGGTCAACGTCTACATCGCCACCACCATGTTGCCAACCGTGGTGGAGGACATCGGTGGCCTGGATCTCTACGCATGGAACACCACGCTCTTCGTGGTCGCGTCCATACTGGGGTCGGCACTGTCGATCAAGCTGCTTGAACGTGCCGGGCCTCGTGGAAGCTATGCACTGGCGACGCTCATCTTCGCAGCCGGTGCCGTGATCTGCGCGCTCGCGACCTCGATGCCGATGATGCTGGTGGGGCGGCTGGTGCAGGGTGTCGGCGGCGGCTTCCTGTTCGCACTGGCCTACGCCATGATCCGGCTCGCGTTCGAAGAGCCGCTCTGGCCCCGCGCGATGGCCCTGGTTTCGGGGATGTGGGGCGTGGCGACGTTGATCGGACCTGCGGTGGGCGGCGTCTTCGCCGAATGGGGCGTATGGCGGGCCGCATTCTGGTCGGTCACCGCGGTTGCCGTGTTGTTCGCGCTGCTGGCGTCGAACGTCCTTCCGCAGAGGGAGGCACCGTCTTCAGCTGCGGCCAGGTCTTCGGTCCCGTGGCTGCAGATCCTGCTGCTGACCCTGGCCGTCATCAGCGTCTCCCTTGGCAGTACATCCTCGAGCGCAGTCAACAATTTCATCGGCATCGTGATGGCCGTGTTCCTCGCAGTGGTGCTGATGAGGATCGAGTCCCGAGCGAAGCAGACGCTGCTTCCTTCCGGCGCTCTCCGGCTCCGCTCGCGGCTGGCCGGGTTGTATGGGCTGATGTCGCTGCTGGTGGTGATGATCACCAGCGGCGAGGTCTTCGTGCCACTGTTCCTGCAGGTGCTGCATCAGCAATCACCGCTTGCTGCGGGCTACCTCGCGGCGCTGATGGCGGCCGGTTGGACGCTCGGGTCGTTGGTCGGCTCCGGCTTCAGCGGGCGCGGCGTTGACCGGGCGTTGATGATCGGCCCGGCGCTGGGATGGCTGGGCATGATCGGGCTGGTGCTGTGGGTGCCGGCTGCCGGCAGCGGTACGTGGTTGCAGATGATGCCGATCTGCGTGGCGCTGGCCGTCATCGGGATTGGCGTGGGCCTGGCTTGGCCCCACCTGCTGACACGCGTTCTGACCTCTGCACCGCCGGAGGAGCAGGAGCGCGCCGGTGCGTCGATCACCACCGTCCAGCTGTTCGCCACCGCGGCCGGGGCAGCGCTTGCCGGGATGGTCGCCAATGCAGCGGGACTGATCGAGCCGGGCGGGGCCGAGGGAACCGCGCGTGCGGCCCGGTGGCTGTTTGCCACCTTCGCGCTGGCGCCGATGCTGGGCATGCTGCTGGTGAAGCGATGCCGCTTTCCGGCGGACGTGAACTGAGCAACGGAGGAGGGCGCAGCGACCTTGCCGGGCCGCTGCGCCATGCCATCAGTTGCTGGCTGCCTTCACGGCTTCGGCCGCGTCAATGATGCCTGGCCCGCAGCCACCCGGGCAGTTCGCTGCGGCGATCGGGTGCGCAGTGCGACGCAGGATGTCCTTGACCTGGTCGGTGGTCTTTGGCACCGGCGCCACCGCTTGCATCAGCGCGACGATGCCAGCGACGTGAGGCGCCGCCATCGAGGTGCCGGACATGAAGTCGAAGGCGTTGTTACCCACCGTGGACAGGATGCCCTGCGCCGGATGCTGACGGGTCGGGGCGCAGTTGGCCTGGCTAGGCGGCGTGGCCAGCGGCAGGAACTCGCCGACGGACGCGCGGCAGGACCAGGTTTCACCACCGGGTGCGGTGATATGGATGCCTGCGCCATAGTTGGAGTAGAACGCGCGTCGCCCGCCCTGATCGTTGGCAGCCACGGCGATCACGCCCTTGCAGTTCGCCGGAGCAAACTCGGACACATCCAGATTGCTGTTGCCGGCGGCGACCACCACGATCGTGCCCTGCGCGGTGATGTCGTCGATTGCATCCTGCTCGGCCGGCGAGCAGGCGCGGCGGCCGCCCAGGCTGAGATTGATGACTTCGGCCGGGTTCGCATTGGCCGGGACGTTGGGCACGTTGATACCGGCACTCCAGAGCATGCCATCGATGATGTCGGCGGAACCGCCATTGCCCTGGTTGCCGAGTACGCGTACCGGCACGACCTTCGCGTTGTAGGCCACGCCGGCCACTCCGATCTGGTTGTTGGTCACCGCAGCGACCGTTCCGGCGACGTGGGTGCCGTGTGCGATGCCCGAGGCATCGAAGGCATCGGCGTCGCGTCCATCGCCATCGTCGGATCCGCCACAGCCGGGATTCATTCCGCCGATGATGCACTGCCAATCACTGAACGGACGGGTCGACGAGATCATGTCGTAGCCCGGCAGCAGGTTGGCCTGCAGGTCGTTGTTGTTGAGGTAGCCCGAATCGACCACAGCCACCACCACGCCCTGGCCAGTGGAGCGATCCCACGCGCCGGGCAGGCGCGCACCACTGGTCGGATTGCTGTAGTGCCACTGCTCGCCGTAGCGTGGGTCGTTCGGTGTGGCGAATGCGCTCATCATGTAGTTCGGCTGCACGTACTCCACATCCGGATCGTCGGCGATGCGCTGCATCAGGATCTGCGCTTCCGGGAGGTCCAGTGGCTTGTCCGTGGTGACCACGTCGGCCCCGCCGCCCATGCGGCGTTGATGGGTTACGGACGCGGCTGCTGGCGGTGCGTTGCCGATCGAACGCTTGCTGCGCTGCTGGACGCCGAGGCGCTTCTTCAGCGCATCCTGCGCGGTGGTGGCGGAGACGCGCTTGCTGCTGCCGTCCCGGTACTTGACGATGAAACTGCTGTACTGCTCGTTGCTGGCCATGCCTCGCGTCCATACCCGTTCGGTGGGTTGGGCGAAGGCGGGGGCGCTGGCCAGGACCAGGGTGATGGCGCTGGCAAGGGAAACCCGAAGCGACGTACGCATGGATACAGTTCCTTTGTGGAAGATGTGTCGAACAGGCCGTGCCCTTCGGGCTCGGCTTGGATGTGAAGGGTGCAGGTGTCCCGTGGTCTCCTTTTGATGGCGACCAAGGACGAACGGCTTCGCGGACACATCCCCCCCAAGGAGAGGGTGGGAAATTTCTGAAGTGGTTTAGTGATGTCGAAAGCGAGAGAAGATGGCGGTTGCCGACATTGCTTGACGGCATCGGACCGCGATTGCGCCGCGGCGTCGAACTTCGCAGCGGCGTAGAGCAGCCAATAAAAAAGCCCGGAAACCCACGTTGGTGGAATTTCCGGGCTTCTCCGGTCCTTGACGGACCGTTCGTTGGTGGAGGTGGGCGGAATTGAACCGCCGTCCGAAGGCACTCCATCCCCAGCACTACATGCTTAGCTCACCGTTGAATCTCATCCCCGAGCAGCACGGTGTGCAAAGCGCACCCGGGAACCAGCCTGTTGTGTTCTAGTGCCGGACTGACAGGCAGCCGCCCAGCGCGATTCCATGATAATGACTCTACGCTGCGAGCATGGACACAAGCAGTTTCGAGGCTCCGCCTAAGTCGGCAGAAGGTCACGCACCGCAGTTTTTAGGCTGCGAGAGCGACCGGAGCGTAGTTGTCGTCGTTGGCAACTAGAGTTTTGCAGCTGGATTTACGAGGAAAGCTACCCCCTCGGCATGCGCCAGGCGACTTCACAACCCCCGTCGAAACCAATGCACCCCCGGTTTCTTCAAGCATTGCAAGGCTTTGCGGCCAATGCCGTCATAAAAGCTGACACTGACCCTGCCCAACGAGACGGATCTTACGGCAATCTTCCTGAACAGTCACGCGAGTGAGCGTCCGGCCCCCAGCTGTTTGGCACGTTGCGATCCCTTGGGACGCCGTGCTCGAATTTCCGGTACCACTCCACGGGGGGGCCTCATGGCCATTTCCGTCAGCCCCGGCAACTGGGGACAGTATCGGATCGGGCAAGAGGTGCGCGGTGGCATGCTGTCGGCTGAATCGTCCTGGTGCATCCAGCCACACGCAGATCGTGCGGCGAAGGCCCTCGCGGCAGCGTTTCCGGCAACGGGTCCTGCACCAGGGCTGCAGGCCGATCCGTTGTTGAAGGCAGTGGCATCGGTCTGTGCTCAAGACGGGCCGCAATAGCGCCAAACGCTGAAGTGGGCCGGCGTAGGTGCGATCAGGCTTGATAGCATCCAGATTCCTGAAGTTGAGCCAGTGGAAGGACGCCATGACGCTGGACGTTGCAGTTACAGATGAACCCAGCGACGAAGCGCTGGAGGTGATTGGCGCTGGCTTGGATCAGTTCAATCTTGACGCTGCCGGTTACGCCGATCGGCGCACACTGGCGGTGCTGGTCACCGATCCGGCCAGTGGCGAGGTGGTGGGGGGCCTTACCGGGCGAACCTCACTGGGCCTGTGGTTCGTGGATCTGTTCCATCTGCCAGCGGCCCATCGCGGCAACGGGCTGGGGTCGCGTGTGCTGAAGGCCGCAGAGGACGAAGCGCGGCGTCGCGGTTGCCGTTCCGGCGTGCTGTACACCCTCAGCTTCCAGGCGCCCGACTTCTATGTGAAGCATGGATGGGTCGTGTTCGGCCGGGTGCCATGCGATCCGGCCGGCACATGCAGGGTGTTCCTCAGCAAGGATCTGTCGGTGGGGTGAGCGCTGCGGGCGAGCCGCGCGTCCTGTCAATCCGCAACTTGTTGTAGAGCGTCTGTCATAGCGGATTGCTAACTTCGTGGGCACGAATTTGCGACACACTGGCGATGACCATCCGAGCCAGGACAGACACGGAGACCATGGGTGACCGATGCAAGCCAACAACGCAGCCTGCGGCAGCTGATCGGGCCGGTCGGTGCCGACTACCAGCGGCGTGCGTTGCCGCCGGGCTGGGTCTGGGCGGTGCTGGCGGTGCTGCTGGCGGCCACCTGGGTGACGGAGTTGCCGGCCACGGCAGCTGCGGCACTGGTCGCCAGCGCGGTGGTGGTGCACTGGTCGCAGCGCGGCCGCATCCATTGGCTGGGGTGGCGCCTGCCGGGCCTGGCGGTGCTGGCTGCCCTGCTGTGGGGGCCGGAGGTGCTGTCGCAGTGGTTTGAGCACGGGCTGGCCGTGGTCCTGATGTCGCTGGCCAGCCTCAGCATCGGTGTGCATGTCTGGCAGTCGCGACAGATGGCGCGCCAGCTGCAGGGCGCGGCCGATGCACTGGACGACGCGCAGTTGCTGGCGTTGCTGCCGGCTGATGCCGCGAACCTGGCCCAACAGTGGCGCTTGGGCGATGACCGTTACGCACCGGAGCTGGCGGTAGTGATGCACCTGGCGGTGATGCACGCGGCGCTGTCGCCGCGGATGCGCAGGCAGGGCATGCTGGCGGGGTGACCCGCCTTTTGCAGAGTCGGGCCATGCTCGACTTCGGCGTTCCACAAATACCGTAAAGCAGTCGAGCATGGCTCGACTCTACATGGTCGTTCGCAGACGCCTTACGCGTCGCGGTTGCCGCGACGCATCACGCGCTGCTTCTCGATCGCCCAGTCGCGGTCCTTGGCGGCATCGCGCTTGTCGTGGGTCTGCTTGCCCTTGGCCAGCGCGACTTCGAGCTTGATCTTGTTCTTGCTCCAGTACATCGCGGTGGGCACGATCGTGTAGCCATCGCGCTCGACCTTGCCGACCAGCTTGTCGATCTCGCTCCGGTGCAGCAGCAGCTTGCGATCGCGCCGGTCGTTGGCCACGACATGGGTCGAGGCCTGGATCAACGGAGTGATCTGCGCGCCGATCAGGAAGATCTCACCATCCTTCACGTAGGCGTAGGCATCGACGATGTTGCCGCGGCCAGCACGGATCGATTTCACCTCCCAGCCCTGCAGGGCCAGGCCGGCTTCGAAGCGGTCTTCGATGTGGTACTCGTGGCGGGCACGCTTGTTCAACGCGATGGTTTTGTTGGCCGTCGCGCTCTTTGCTTTATCCTTGCCGCTGTTCTTGCTCATTTCCGTATTGTCTCCGATTCGGGTCCGCCCGGTCGATTGCCGAAACGTCCTGTATTCATGCCTACTATCCGCCGCAGCGCCCTGGTCGAACATTCGGCCGCGCGCATGTTCGACCTGGTCAATGATGTCCAGGCCTATCCGCGCCGTTTCCGCTGGTGTTCGGCTGCCCAGATCCTGGAGCAGGGCGAGGACCGGCTGGTAGCACGCCTGGACCTGGGCCTGGGCTCGTTCAGCACCTGGTTCCAGACTGAAAACACCCTGCAGCGCCCGCACAGCATCGATATGCAGCTGCGCGACGGCCCGTTCAAGCAGCTGCACGGCCGCTGGGAGTTCCATGCGCTGGCCGAAGATGCCTGCAAGGTCACCCTGAGCCTGGACTTCGAGCCCAGTTCACGCCTGCTCGGTCCGGCGCTGGCGTTGGGCTTCCAGAGCCTGGCCGACCGCATGGTCAACGACTTCATCCGCGTTGCCGACGAGGCCTGAGCGATGATCGAGGTCGAGGTGGTGCTGGCCTGGCCGCAGCGGGTGCTTTCGCGCCGGTTGCAGCTGGACGAGGGCGCGACGGTGGCCGAGGCCATTGCCGCTGCTGCGCTGGACGGCAGTGCCGACTGCCCGGCGGCGGCCGTGCATGGGCTGCTGGCGCGCCCGCAGCAGGTGCTGCTGGATGGCGACCGCATCGAGCTGCTACGCCCGTTGCAGGCCGACCCCAAGGACAACCGCCGGCGTCGCGCGCTCGGCGGTTGATTCCTGTCGCCCGTCCGCGAGGACGGGCAGGGGGCGTCAGCGACCCTTCTTCTTCTTGTCCTTCGGCAGATTGCGGCCGAACTGGCGCACGGTCTGCTGGGCCAGGGCCTTGTCGTTACCCGGGAAGTAATCGCCTTCCCAGCGGGTCACGTTGTCATTGTCGAAGAACACGGTGAAGTTCTTCACCTCGGTACGGCCCAGGCGGTTCACGCGCTGGCTGGAGGTGTAGTCCCAGCGCTGGGCGTGGAACGGGTCCGGAATGGACGGGGTGCCCAGCAGCGCAGTGACCTGCTGCTTGCTCTGCCCGACCTGCAGCTTGGCCACGGCATCTTCCCGGATCAGGTTGCCCTGATAGATGGGTTGCTTGTAGATGATGCCGCACCCGGTGGTGGACAGGGCGACGGCGGCGACCAACAGGAGATTGCGCATCGGGACTGGCGGTTGGGGAAATCAAACCGATGATACACTCCCGGCGTGCCACCGCGACCCAATCCGAGGCAGCTGGCGCTAAATCGCCAATGAACGGAGACCTATGGAAACCCACGACCTGCGAAAAGTCGGCCTGAAGGTGACCCATCCACGGATGCGGATCCTGGCGCTGCTTGAACAGCGCAATGCCCAGCACCACATGACCGCCGAAGACATCTACCGCCAGCTGCTCGAGCATGGCGACGAGATCGGCCTGGCGACGGTCTACCGGGTGCTGACCCAGTTCGAGGCCGCCGGCCTCGTGCTCAAGCACAATTTCGAAGGCGGCCAGGCCGTCTACGAGCTGGACCGTGGCGGCCACCACGACCACATGGTCGACGTGGACAGCGGCAAGATCATCGAGTTCGAAAGCCACGAGATCGAGGAGCTGCAGCGCAAGATCGCGGCCGACCACGGCTACGAGCTGGAAGAGCATTCGCTGGTGCTGTACGTGCGCAAGAAGCGCAAGTAAGCCGTTCCAGCCAGCTGGATGCGACGAAACCCCGGGCCTGCCCGGGGTTTTTCGTTGCTTACGGCAGATCCACGCCATGTGTGAGGGGCCCCATCAACACCTCCAGATCCACCGCCTCGGCCATGGCCCGGTTACCCGCATCGCCCGGATGCAGGTGGTCGCCGGAGTCGTAGGCGGCGGCCATCCGTGACGGATCGGCCGGGTCGCGCAGCGCCGCATCCAGGTCGATCACCGCATCGAACGGGCTGTCGCTGCGCAGCCAGGCATTGAGCTGTTGGCGCAGTGCTTCCTTCTCCGGCTGGTAGTAGTCGTCCAGCGGCGTGCCGGGCAGGGCGCCGGCGAACGGCGTCAGGGTGGCGCCGAGGATGCGTAGACCCCGCCGATGGGCCTGCTCGGCCAGGGTGCGATACCCCGCCTGCAGTTCGGCCAGCGTGGGCCGGGCCTGGTTCCGGGCGAAGGCGGTGCCGGGCCAGCTGATGTCATTGATGCCGATCAGCACGACTACGCTGATCACGCCTGGTTGATCCAGCACGTCACGCCGGAAGCGGGCCAGGGCGGATTCGCCCATGCCATCGCGCAGCAGCCGCCCCCCGGAAATACCGGCGTTGACCACGGCAACGCCCCGCGGTGCCAGACGCGCCGCCAGATGGTCGGTCCAGCGCTGGTCCTGATCGAGGCTGGCGGTGGCGCCATCGGTAATCGAGTCGCCGATCACCACCACGCTGCGTGCGCTGGCAGCGGCCTCGACCTCGATGCCGGCCAGGAACAGGCGGGCAGTGGTGCTGCTGGCCCCGCTCAGAGCCTGGGCCAGGCTCTGGTCGCCGGGCGCAATCCAACTGGTCTGCCGACCCTCCCAGTGGAACGTCTGGACTGGAGTAGGTCCCGGCACAAAGACAATGATCTGCAACGCCTGGCGGTCATCCGTGGCCACCGCTAGTGGATCGCTCAGCCGTTCCTGACCGGGCTCGATCGATACGCCGGGCTGGCCGTCGAAGCTGAGCGGCTGCGGGGTGGCACCGGCGTGTGCGGCCACGCTGGCCGCCCCGATCCGCAGTGGCTGGGTGCCGTAGGCATTGCTCAGCCGCACCCGCAGCCGGGGCCCGCCCAGGCTGATGCGAGCGGTCTGGCGGAAGGTCTGGTCCTGCAGCGTGGCCGGGACCAGGGTCGGGAACAGGAATTCGGCGCCCCAGACCGGTTGCGGGCTGGCCTGCCAGCTGGCGACCCAGTGCGGGGCCGGGGCGGCACTGGCTGCGCTGGATAGGGCGATCAAGGCGGTCGCGGTGAGCTGGCTGAGGCGGTTCATCGGGCAATCCCGGGAGGAGGGAGGGCCATGGTGATTCTCCGTCGATCTGTGAACTAGACTGCGCATGGATAATCATCTGTGAACTGGATTCATCGCCATGGCGCGACCCGACATCAACCGATCCGGCGAACTGGAAGTGTTCGTGCGGGTGATCGAGACCGGTGGCTTCTCTGCCGCCGCCCGCACCCTGGACATGACGCCGTCGGCAGTCAGCAAGCTGGTGGCCCGGCTGGAGCAACGGCTGGGTACGCGCCTGCTGCAGCGCTCCACCCGCCAGCTGCAGCTGACCCCGGAAGGCTGCGCGTTCTACGAGCGCGGCCTGCGCGTGCTGGCCGACCTGGAGGAGGCCGAGCGCTGCGCCAGCGCCCATGCCGAGCCGCGCGGACGCCTGCGGGTCAATTCCAACGTGCCGTTCGGCCAGCATTTCCTGTTGCCGCTGCTGCCGGCATTCCTGGAGCGCAATCCGCAGGTGGGGGTGGATCTGACCTTGAACGACGAGGTGATCGACCTGCTTGAGCAGCGCACCGACGTGGCGGTGCGGGCCGGCCCGCTGAAGAGTTCCAGCCTGGTGGCGCGACGGCTGGGTGCGACGCGGATGATGATCGTGGCCGCGCCAGCCTACGCGCAGCGGCATGGACTGCCGCGCAACGCTGAGGAGCTGATGTCGCACAACCGTCTGGACATCGGCCATGCGCGTGCGATGCAGGGCTGGCCGCTGCTGCAGGACGGACGCGAGCGGATGGTGCTGCCCAGTGGCAATGCCCGCGCCAGCAACGGCAACGCGCTGCGGCAGCTGGTGCTGGGCGGGTTGGGCATGGCGCGGCTGGCGACCTACCAGGTGCAGGAGGACATCGCCGCCGGACGCCTGCTGCCGGTGCTGGAAGAGGCCAATCCCGGTGACCTGGAAGAGGTGCACGCGGTGTTCCTGGGGCAGGGTGGCTACCTGCCGCTGCGGGTGCGCGCGTTCCTTGATTTTCTGGTGGAAACGGTGGATCTGGCGCGGCCACAGGGGTAGTGCCGGCCGCTGGCCGGCAACCTCATGATCTTCGTTCACCTGTGTTGGGTTGCCGGCCAGCGGCCGGCACTACCTCGCGCGTTGTAGATCCACGCCATGCGTGGATAACCGCGAACAGGCCTCAGACCTGCAGCAGCTTGCGGGCGGCGGCGCGCGCTTCCTTGCTCACTTCCACGCCGCCCAGCATGCGCGCCAGCTCTTCCTCGCGCGCCTTGCTGTCCAGCTTTTCCACCGCGCTCTGGGTCATGCCTTCCACCGGCGCCTTGCTGACCCGGTAATGCGCGTGGCCCTTGGAGGCGACCTGCGGCAGGTGGGTCACGCACAGCACCTGGCGCTTCTCGCCAAGGGCGCGCAGCTTCTGGCCGACGATGTCCGCCACCGCGCCACCGATGCCGGAGTCGACTTCGTCGAACACCATGGTCGGTACTGCATCCAGGTCCAGCGCGGCCACTTCGATGGCCAGCGAAATGCGCGACAGTTCACCGCCCGAGGCCACCTTGCGCAGGGCGCGCGGTGGCTGGCCGGCGTTGGCCGCCACCAGGAACTCCACGCGTTCGGCACCCTGCGGGTCGGGCTTGCCGGCGTCCTGCGGTTCCAGTTCGATCAGGAACTGGCCACCGCCCATGCCCAGCTCGGCGATGATGCCGGTGGTGGTGGCCGACAGTTCGGCAGCGGCGCTGCGACGGCTGGCGGTCAGCACCTCGGCCTGTATGCGCCAGGCGGCGGCGGCTTTGTCGATCTCGCCGGACAGGCGCTGCAGGCGTTCGTCGGCGCCGCGCAGCTGTTCCACTTCGGCATGCATGCGCTCGCGCTGCGCGCCCAGCTCGTCCATCGGCACGCGGTGCTTGCGGGCCAGGTCGTGCAGGCGGCCGAGGCGACGCTCGTTCTCCTCGAACTGCTCCGGGTCGGCATCAAGGTCGTCGTGCACGCGGTCCAGCAGCGACAGGGCTTCGTGCAGCTGGATCGAGGCGTTCTCGATCAGACCGTCCACCTCGCCCAGGCGCGGGTCGTGTTCGATCAGGCGCGACAGCTCGTGGCGCACCTGCTGCAGCAGGTCCAGCGCGGAACTGCCGTCGTCGCCATTGAGCTGGTTGCTGGCCGCCTGGCAGGCGCTCAGCAGGGCGCTGGCATGGGCCTGGCGGCGGTGGCTGGCACCGAGTGCGACGATCGACTCCGGTTCCAGATCTTCGCGGTCCAGTTCGCGCAGCTGGTGCTCCAGGAAGCCGATCCGGTCACTGACGTCGCCCTGTTGCGACAGCGCCAGCGATTCATCGACCAGAGCCTGCCAGGCCGCGGCGGCGCGGCGCACCTGGCGGCGCTCGTTCTCGTTGCTGGCATAGGCATCCAGCAGGGCCAGCTGCGACGGGCGCGTCAGCAGGGCCTGCTGTTCGTGCTGGCCGTGGATCTCCACCAGCAACGAGGCCAGGTCGCCCAGCTGGGCCAGGGTCACCGGACGGCCATTGATCCACGCCCGCGAACCGCCGTCGGCACGGATCACGCGGCGCAGCTGGCATTGTTCCTCGTCGTCCAGCTCGTTGTCGGCCAGCCATTGGCGCGCGGCCTGCAGCTGGTCCAGCGCGAATTCGGCCGAAAGCTCGGCGCGGGCGGCGCCGTGGCGGACCACGCCACTGTCGGCGCGCAGGCCGGACAGGAAGCCCAGCGCGTCGACCATCAGCGACTTGCCGGCGCCGGTCTCGCCTGAAACCACGGTCATGCCTGGCCCGAACTCCAGTTCGGTGGCGCGGACGACGGCAAAATCCTTGATCGAAAGATGTCTGAGCATGGGTAAGGGGGTATCAGCAGCCGCGCAACGCTAGCACGCGGGCGAGGGAGGTCCAATGACTTGCCAAGGTGATGCGCCGCCATTATCTAGTGTCCGTGTCTCACAGGTTGATTCCATGCACGGTTCTCCCGACCAGCTTGCCCCGCGTGCGCGCCATCTGCTGCGCACGCTGATTGCGCGTTACATCCAGGACGGTGAGCCGGTCGGCTCGCAGACGCTGGCGCGCGTGGCCGGCCTGGAGGTCAGCCCGGCCACCATCCGCAACATCCTCGGCGACCTGGAAGACCTGGGGCTGCTGGCCTCGCCGCACACCTCGGCCGGGCGCATCCCGACCGCGCATGGCTATCGGGTGTTCGTCGACAGCCTGCTGCAGATGCAGCCGCCGGGCGAGGGCGAGCTGGCCCGGTTGCGCCAGGAGCTGGCCAGCGGCGGCAGCACCCAGGCCCTGCTCGGCAGCGCCTCGGAGCTGCTGTCGGCGATGAGTCACTTCGTCGGCGTGGTCAGCGCGCCACGGCGCGAGCAGTTCGCCTTCCGACAGATCGATTTCGTGGCGCTGGACGGGCGCCGGGTGCTGGCGATCCTGGTGTTCGCCGACAACGAGGTGCAGAACCGCGTCATCGAGACCCGGCAGGAGTTCGCGCCGGGCCAGCTGGAGCAGGTGGCCAACTACCTCAATGCGCATTTCGCCGGCCTGCCGATGGCCGAGATCCGCACCCGCCTGCTGCTGGAGCTGCGCGATGCCCGTTCCGAGCTGGAGCAGCTGCTGGCGCACAGCATCGAACTGGCCGAGCAGGCCCTGCAGCCGGCCGCCGACGACATGCTGGTGGCCGGCCAGACCCGCCTGATGGGGGTGCAGGACCTGTCCGACCTGGAGCGCCTGCGCGAACTGTTCGAGCTGTTCTCCAGCAAGCGCGAGATCCTGCAGCTGCTGGAGCGGACCATCCAGGCCCCAGGCGTGCGCATCTTCATCGGCGAAGAGACCGGGATGATGCCGCTGCAGGGGGTCTCGCTGGTCACCGCCCCGTACACCGCCAATGGCCAGGTACTGGGCGTGCTGGGCGTGATCGGCCCCAAGCGGATGGCCTACGACCGCATGATTCCGCTGGTCCAGGCCACTGCCGATGTGCTCGGCGCGGCCTTTTCACCGGCCGGGCGCACTCCCGGAACATCCGACGCTTGAAACGCAGCATCCCGCCCACACTAGGGTGGGTGGAGGCGGAGATTGACCGCCAGGGACCCAGACATGAACCACGAACATCCAGATATCGAATCCCAGCAGACTGCCGCCGATGCGGCCGCCGCCGCCGGCGTCAACGACGAAGTGGAGCGCCTGCGCGCCGAAGTCGAGCAGATCAAGGCCGATGCGCTGCGTGAGCGCGCCGACCTCGAGAACCAGCGCAAGCGTGTTGCCCGTGACATCGAGCAGGCCCGCAAGTTCGCCAACGAGAAGCTGCTTGGCGAGCTGCTGCCGGTATTCGACAGCCTGGATGCCGGCCTGAAGGCCGCCGGCGACGACCCGCATCCGCTGCGCGAAGGCCTGGAGCTGACCTACAAGCAGCTGCTGAAGGTCGCTGCCGACAACGGCCTGGTCCTGCTGGACCCGATCGGCCAGCCGTTCAACCCGGAACACCACCAGGCGATCAGCCAGGTGCCGACCCCGGGCGCCGCCCCGGGCAGCGTGGTGACCGTGTTCCAGAAGGGCTACCTGCTCAACGAGCGCCTGCTGCGGCCGGCGCTGGTGGTGGTGGCCGCCGATTGATCGGCCGGGCCGGGCCATGCCCGGTCGCGGTCGTGCCAGGCCATGCCTGGCAAGGTTTTCCAGGCGCTGAACACAGCGTTCGGGAGGTGGCTTGAATGTTCCACGAGCCTCCCCCACATCGTATTCATCCACCGGCCGAGCGGCCGGACTGACCCCAACAAGCATCCTCAGGAGTCTCCCCCATGGGCAAGATCATTGGTATCGACCTCGGCACCACCAACTCGTGCGTGGCGATCATGGACGGCGGCAAGGCCCGCGTCATCGAGAATTCGGAAGGCGATCGCACCACCCCGTCGATCGTCGCCTACACCAAGGACGGCGAAGTCCTGGTCGGCGCCTCGGCCAAGCGCCAGGCCGTGACCAATCCGAAGAACACCTTCTATGCGGTGAAGCGCCTGATCGGCCGCAAGTTCACCGACGCCGAAGTGCAGAAGGACATCGCCCACGTCCCGTACGGCATCCTGGCCCATGACAATGGCGACGCCTGGGTGTCGACCAGCGACGGCAAGAAGATGGCCCCGCAGGAAATCTCGGCCAAGGTGCTGGAAAAGATGAAGAAGACCGCCGAGGACTTCCTCGGTGAGAAGGTCACCGAAGCGGTCATCACCGTGCCGGCCTACTTCAACGACAGCCAGCGCCAGGCGACCAAGGACGCCGGCCGCATTGCGGGCCTGGACGTCAAGCGCATCATCAACGAGCCGACTGCGGCTGCGCTGGCCTATGGCCTGGACAAGGGTGACAACAAGGATCGCAAGATCGTGGTGTACGACCTGGGCGGCGGCACCTTCGACGTCTCGGTGATCGAGATCGCCAACGTCGACGGCGAGAAGCAGTTCGAAGTGCTGGCCACCAACGGCGACACCTTCCTGGGCGGCGAAGACTTCGACAACCGCGTCATCGAGTACCTGGTTGAAGAGTTCAACAAGGACCAGGGCATCGACCTGCGCAAGGATCCGCTGGCCCTGCAGCGCCTGAAGGACGCCGCCGAGCGCGCCAAGATCGAGCTGTCCAGCGCCCAGCAGACCGAAGTGAACCTGCCGTACGTCACCGCTGACGCCTCGGGTCCGAAGCACCTGAACATCAAGCTGACCCGCGCCAAGCTGGAAGCGCTGGTGGAAGACCTGATCAAGAAGTCGATCGAGCCGTGCCGCGTCGCCCTGAACGATGCCGGCCTGCGTTCGAGCGACATCAGCGAAGTGATCCTGGTCGGTGGCCAGACCCGCATGCCGAAGGTGCAGCAGGCGGTGACCGAGTTCTTCGGCAAGGAACCGCGCAAGGACGTCAACCCGGACGAGGCCGTGGCACTGGGTGCTGCGATCCAGGGCGGCGTGCTGGGCGGCGACGTCAAGGACGTGCTGCTGCTGGACGTGACCCCGCTGTCGCTGGGCATCGAGACCATGGGCGGCGTGTTCACCAAGATCATCGAGAAGAACACCACCATCCCGACCAAGGCCTCGCAGGTGTTCTCCACCGCCGAGGACAACCAGTCGGCCGTGACCGTGCACGTGCTGCAGGGTGAGCGCGAACAGGCCCGCTTCAACAAGTCGCTGGCCAAGTTCGACCTGTCCGGCATCGAGCCGGCCCCGCGCGGCCTGCCGCAGGTGGAAGTGTCCTTCGACATCGACGCCAACGGCATCCTGCACGTGTCGGCCAAGGACAAGAAGACCAACAAGGAACAGAAGGTCGAGATCAAGGCCGGTTCGGGCCTGTCCGAGGAGGAGATCGCACGCATGGTCGCCGACGCGGAAGCCAACCGCGAAGAAGACAAGAAGTTCCAGGAGCTGGTGCAGGCCCGCAACCAGGCCGACGCCCTGATCCACGGCACCCGCAGCGCCATCACCGAGCACGGCAGCAAGGTCGGCGGCGATGTCATCGGCAAGGTCGAGGCGGCGCTGGCCGACCTGGAAACCGCGATGAAGGGTGACGACAAGGCACAGATCGAAGCCAAGTCGAAGGCACTGGAAGAAGCCGGCCAGTCGCTGTTCGCCGCCGCTTCGGCCGACCAGGGCGGTGCCGCCCCGGGTGCCGACGCTGGCAATGCGGGCAAGCCGCAGGATGACGTGGTGGACGCCGAGTTCACCGAAGTCAAGGACGACAAGAAGTCCTGATCCGGACCGACACGGGACGCTGGCCATCAGCGTCCCGTTGTCGCATCAGGGTCCTGACCGCCCACCGGCGTGTCGGGGCGCCCGACGCAAGAGCGGACCTGGTTCCGCTCTTCCGCTTTGACGAATCCCGACTTTCCGGAACCCGATTCACGATATGAGCAAGCGCGATTACTACGAAGTGCTGGGCGTTGCCCGCACCGCCAACGACGAAGAGCTGAAGAAGGCCTACCGTCGCTGCGCGATGAAGTTCCACCCGGACCGCAACCCGGGTGATGCGGCGGCCGAAGCCTCCTTCAAGGAGTGCAAGGAAGCCTACGAAGTGCTGTCCGACGGCAACAAGCGCCGCATGTACGACAGCCATGGCCACGCCGCGTTCGAGCACGGCATGGGCGGAGGCGGTCCGGGCGGCCCGGACATGAACGATATCTTCGGCGATATCTTCGGCAACATCTTTGGCGGTGGCGGCGGTGGTCCGCGCCAGGCCCGTCGTGGCGCCGACATCGGCTACGTGATGGAACTGGACCTGGAAGAGGCCGTGCGCGGCGTCGAGCGCCGCATCGAGATCCCGACCCTGGCCGAGTGCGGCGACTGCGATGGCAGTGGCTCCGAAGACGGCAAGGTCGAGACCTGCAATGTGTGTCATGGCCGCGGCCAGGTGCGCATCCAACGCGGCATCTTCGCCATGCAGCAGGCCTGCCACAACTGCGGCGGCCGCGGCCAGATCATTGCCAAGCCCTGCAAGACCTGCCACGGCAATGGCCGTGTCGAGGAAGACAAGGTGCTGTCGGTGAAGGTGCCGGCGGGCGTCGATACCGGCGACCGCATCCGCCTGCAGGGCGAAGGCGAGGCCGGCCCGGCCGGTACGCCGCCGGGCGACCTGTACGTGGAAGTGCGCGTGCGCGAGCATGCGATCTTCCAGCGCGATGGCGACGACCTGCACTGCGAAGTGCCGATCCGCATCTCGCAGGCGGCACTGGGTGACACCGTGCGCGTGGCCACCCTGGGCGGCGAAGCGGAGATCCGCATTCCGGCCGAGACCCAGACCGGCAAGCTGTTCCGCCTGCGTGGCAAGGGCGTGCGTTCGGTGCGCAGCCGCAGCGAAGGCGACCTGTACTGCCGTGTGGTGGTGGAGACCCCGGTCAACCTCACCAACGAACAGCGCAAGCTGCTGGAGCAGTTCGAAGCCACCTTCGTCGGTGAGGAAGCGCGCAAGCATTCGCCGAAGTCGGCCACCTTCATGGATGGCGTGAAGGGTTTCTGGGACCGGATGACGTCCTGAGTTTTTCGACGGAAGCGATGAACGATAGCGCCGGGCCATGCCCGGCGTTGTCGTATGCGGTCAACGGAAAAACGCCGCCGGCGTCTGCCCCAGCTGCCGCTTGAACATGCTGGTGAACGCGCTGGGGCTGTCGTAGCCCATCGCCAGCGCGACATCGATGACCTTGTCGCCGACCGCCAGTCGCTCCAGGGCGGCCAGCAGCCGTGCTTGCTGCCGCCACTGCCCGAAGGTCATGCCCAGTTCGCTGGCGAAATGGCGCTGGATGGTTTTCACGTCCACCTGCAGCGCCTGCGCCCAGTCCTGCAGGGTGGCGTCGTCGCCGGGATGTTTCTGGATGTGCTGGCAGATCCGCTGCAGGCGCGGGTCGGAGGGCGAGGGCAGGTGTAGCGGCAGCACGTCCATGCGGTGCAGCTCGTCCAGCAGCAGGCGCACCACGCGGCCGTCGCGGCTGTCATCCACATGCGCGGTCTCGATCAGGCTGGCGGCGAGCAGCAGCTCGCGCAGCAACGGCGCTACCTGTACCGCGAACGCCTCGTCCGGCAGCTGCGGCGCGAAGTCCGGTTCGACATACAGGCTGCGCATATGCACCTCAGCGATGCAGTCCACCGCATGGGCCATGCCGGCCGGCACCCAGATCGCGCGGGTCGAGGGCACCACCCAGCGGCCGCCGTCCGCACGCACCACCATCAGTCCGGACATGGCGAACACCAGCTGGTGACGGCGATGCCGGTGGGGCGCGATGTGGGTGCCGGGTTTGTAGTGGCGGGCGCGGCAGGTCACCGGGCGGTGCACCGGAACCTCGTTCCACGGCGCAGTCTCGCGGACCGGGCAGGGAGTGTCCTTTTTGCGATATGCCATGACCCGAACGCGGCAGAAGGGAGGGGGAGGCCACCGTAGCATGCGTGGCTCGCCCCCAACCTGACTGTGTCCATGTCGACCCTGGCTTCTCCCGCAACGACCTCACGCCCGGTGGCCCCCGGCGTGCTGGCCGCCATTTCCACCTCGCATGTCGTCAACGACATGATGCAGTCGCTGATCCTGGCCATCTATCCGGTGATCAAGGGCGGCTTCAATCTCAGCTTCACCCAGATCGGCCTGATCACGCTGACCTACCAGCTCACCGCCTCGATCTTCCAGCCGTTGATCGGCATGGCCACCGACCGTCGCCCAGCCCCGTACTCGCTGCCGATCGGCATGGCCTCGACCCTGTGCGGCATGCTGCTGCTCGGCTTCGCACCGAACTACGCGGTGGTGCTGATGGCGGCGGCGATGGTCGGTATTGGCTCGGCCATCTTCCATCCGGAAGCCTCGCGCATCGCGCGACTGGCCTCGGGCGGCCGTCACGGCTTCGCGCAGTCGGTGTTCCAGGTGGGTGGCAATTTCGGAACAGCGCTGGGCCCGTTGATCGCTGCCGCAGTGATCGTGCCGTATGGCCAGCACGCCGCATCGTGGTTTGCCGGCGCCGCTCTGATCGGCATCGCTCTGCTGACCTATGTCGGCCGCTGGTACGCGTTGCATCTGGGCACGCCACGACCGGTCAGCACGGCTGCGATGGCGCCGCGGCATCCGCCGCGCACCGTGGCCAAGGTACTGGCGATCCTGCTGGTGCTGATCTTCAGCAAGTACTTCTACATGGCCAGCATCGGCAGCTACTTCACCTTCTACCTGATCCACCACTTCGGCATTCCGGTGGCGCAGGCCCAGCTGCATCTGTTCGCGTTCCTGGTGGCGTCCGCCGCCGGCGGCTTCCTTGGTGGCCCGCTGGGTGACCGCATTGGCCGCAAGCCGATCATCTGGACCTCGATCCTGGGCGTGGCCCCGTTCGCGCTGATGCTGCCGCATGCTGATCTGCTGTGGACGACCGTGCTGGCGGTGCTGATCGGCTTCGTGCTGTCCTCGGCGTTCTCGGCGATCGTGGTGTACGCGCAGGAAATGATGCCGCACCGCATCGGCATGGTGTCCGGCCTGTTCTTTGGTTTCGCATTCGGCATGGGAGGGCTGGGCGCTGCTGTGCTGGGCCTGCTGGCGGACAAGACCAGCATCGAGTACGTCTACCAGTTGACCGCGTTCCTGCCGCTGCTGGGCGTCGTGGCGGCGTGGCTGCCACCGTCGCGGCCTGCTGCTCACTGAGGGGGTGGGGTTTGCAGGGCTTGCAGCCCTGCACCTGCTGAAGCCAAGGCAACGTCAACGGCAACGGCAACGTCAAATTCAAAAGCTGGCTTTCCGTGGGTTGGCGGGGTGGGTCCGGTTGAGGGGGACGGCGTAAATACGTCCCTGTAGCCTCGGTCGCGCCATCCATGGCGCTCACGCCCCCTCAACCGGACCCACCCCGCCTTCGACAGTTTTCCGCGATCTGTCGGAACAGCGTCCGGCCCTGGTAGGTGTCGACCTTGGTCGACACGGATGAATTCGTTCGATATCTGACAGGTGTGTCGACCAAGGTCGACACCTACCAACAGCCGCGCGGAACAACAGGCGCAGTTGCCAACAGCCGCGTGAACCTGTCGAAGGTGGGGCGGTGTCGGATTGCGGGGTGTCAGCGGCATGGATGCCGCTGCCAAGCCTACAAGGACGTACTTGCGGCGTCCCCGCACTCCGACACCGCCCCGCCACCCCACGGAATGCCGCTTTGGCTTCGGCCGTTGCGGTTGCCGTTGCATTGAGCAGGTGCAGGGCTGCGAGCCCTGCCGAAAACTCCCTTGGGCGTAGAATGCGGGCATGAGCGAATCCCTCGATAACCACCTGGTCCACGGCCGCCGCCAGCGGCCCGACGGCCCGTCGCCGATCGATGTCATCTCGGTCCAGTCGCAACTTGTCTACGGCCACGCCGGCAACAGCGCCGCCGTACCGCCGATGCGTGCGCTCGGTGTGCGCGTCGCGGAAATTCCGACCGTGTTGCTGAGCAATGCGCCGTTCTACGACACCACGCGCGGTCGGGTGCTGCCCGCCGACTGGTTCGCCGACCTGCTGCTGGGCACCCACGAGCGCGGCCTGCCGCAGCGGGCGAAAATGCTGGTTTCCGGCTACTTCGGCAGCACCGCCAACGGTGCCGCCTTCGCCGACTGGCTGGACAACATCCTGCCGGCCTGTCCGCAGCTGCGTTACTGCCTGGATCCGGTGATTGGTGACACCCACACCGGCCCCTACGTGGAACCGGGCCTGGAAGCGATCTTCGCCGAGCGATTGCTGCCGCATGCCTGGCTGGTGACCCCGAACGCCTTCGAACTGAATCGTCTGACCGGTATGCCGGCACTGGCCGAGGCTGATGCCATCGCCGCCGCGCGTACGCTGCTTGACCGTGGCCCGCACTGGGTGATCGCGCACAGCGTGGGCGGTAACCCGGGTGAGCTGGTGACCCTGGCGGTCGGTCGCGAGGAAACCTGGCGCTGGACTTCGCCGCTGCTGCCGGTGGACGTGGCCGGCACCGGTGACGTGCTGATGTCGCTGGTGGTGTCGTTCCTGTTGCGAGGTGAATCGATGCAGCAGGCGATTTCGCGTGCGATTGCCGGTACCCACGCGGCGCTGGAGGCGACTCTGGACAATGGCTTCGAAGAGTTCGACGTGATCGCGGCGGCGCCTGCCGCACTGGCCGAAGGCACGCGCTTCCGCGCCGAACGCGTGGCATGAGCGGTCTGCTCGAACGCACGCCGCGCACGGTCGGCATCGTCGGCAGTGCCGGCGCCTATGGGCGCTGGCTGAGCCGATTCTTCCAGCAGCACATGCAGCTGCAGGTGATCGGCCACGATCCGGCCGATCCGGACTCGCATACGCCGGAACAGCTGCTGGCGCAGGCCGACGTGCTGGTGTTCTCGGCACCGATCCGGCATACGCCGGCTCTGATTGCCGAGTACGTGCGGCAGTCGGCCGGCCGTGAGCAGGACCGGCTATGGCTGGACGTGACCTCGGTGAAGGAAGCGCCGGTGCAGGCGATGCTGGCCTCTCAAGCCGAAGTGGTCGGCCTGCACCCGATGACCGCGCCACCCAAGGCGCCGACCCTGAAGGGCCGGGTGATGGTGGTCTGCGAAGCGCGCCTGCAGCACTGGCAGCCGTGGGTCGATACGCTGTGCACGGCGCTGCAGGCCGAGTGCGTGCGCGCCACGTCGCAGCACCACGACCAGATGATGGCGCTGGTGCAGGCGATGGTGCATGCCACCCACTTGGCCCAGGCCGGCGTGCTGCGCCAGTACCAGCCGCAGCTGGGCGATCTGGCCGCGATGATGCCGTACCGTTCGGCATCGTTCGAGCTGGACACGGCGATCATCTCGCGCATCCTGTCGCTCAACCCGGCGATCTACGAAGACATCCAGTTCGGTAACCCGTACGTGGCGCCGATGCTGGAACGGCTGGTCGGCCAGCTGCAGGCCCTGCAGGCGCAGGTCGGGCAGGGCGACGACCGTGCGCGTGGTGAATTCCGCGAGCAGCTGCTGTCGGCCAACCGCAGTGCCTTCGGCGAGCAGGCGCTGGCGGACGGCAACTACACCTTTGAACGCGTGGGTTATCTGCTGGCTGACCTGACCGAGCGCAACGCGTTGTCGGTGCACCTGCCGGAGGACCGGCCAGGCTCACTGCGTGAGCTGCTGAACGTGTTCGAGCAGCATCGCATCAGCCTGGCTTCGATCCATTCCTCGCGCACGCCTGGTGGCGAAGTGCATTTCCGCATCGGGTTCGTGGCCGGCAGCGATGCTGCGGCGATCACCCGGGCCGCAGCCGACGTGGACGCCAGCGGCATCGGGCGGGTACTGGGCTGAATTCATCCACAGGCGGTGTGGATGGTTCCTGAGCAAACGTGTGGATAACCGGGCGCAGCCCTTGGTGGTAAAGGCTGTCAAGATGGTTGGTCAAAAATTGACCGCGCTTTTTTGTAGGGTCGAGCCACGCTCGACTGCCCGTGGCAAAAGGCGTGTCGACCAAGGTCGACACCTACCAGAGGCAAAAGGCGTGTCGACCAAGGTCGACACCCACCAGAGCGGGGGCAATACGAAATCCGGTAGCGCCGGACCATGCCCGGCGAACCTCAGATCGTCAGCCGCAGCTCGCCGCCACTGGTGGTGAACTCGCGGCCATCGCGCACCAGCGGCCGCCCGTCATCCAGTTCGTAGCGTGGCGTGGCTTCGGAGTGATGCCCGCTGCCATTCGCCTCGGGCTTGAACTCGATGATGATGTGGCTTTCGCCGTTGCTGTCGACAGCGGGGAACTGACGGAACGACATCGTGCACCTCCTTCAGCGGATGCGGCTGTTGCGCGGCCAGCTTGGCCGCGCCGATGTTAGCCGGACGTCATCAATCGATGAACTGCAGGCGCGCAAGTTCAGCGTACAGTCCACCTTCGGCCAGCAGCTGTGCGTGCGTGCCCTCGGCGACGATGCGGCCCTGGTCCATCACCACGATGCGGTCGGCCTTGAGCACGGTGGCCAGGCGGTGGGCAATGACCAGTGTGGTGCGGCCCGCCATCAGCCGCTCCAGCGCTTGCTGCACGCTGTGCTCGCTCTGCGCGTCCAGCGCGCTGGTCGCTTCGTCCAGCAGCAGGATCGGCGCATCCTTCAGCAGCGCACGGGCAATCGCCACACGCTGCTGCTGGCCACCGGACAGGCGGGCACCGCGCTCGCCCAGCTCACTGTCATAGCCCTGCGGCAACGCGCGCAGGAAGCCATCGGCCTCGGCGGCGCGCGCGGCAGCCTCGACTTCGGCGTCGCTGGCCTGCAGGCGGCCATAGCGGATGTTGTCGCGCGCACTGGCAGCGAACAGCGTCGGCTGCTGCGGCACCAGCGCCAGCTGCGCACGCAGCTCGGCCGGGTCGGCCTGGCGCACGTCGATGCCGTCCACGTCGATGCGGCCGCTGGCTGGATCATGGAAGCGCAGCAGCATCGAAAGCACCGTGCTCTTGCCCGCCCCCGACGGACCCACCAGCGCCACGGTCTCGCCGGGGCGGACGTGCAGGTTGAAGTGGTCCAGTGCGGCCTGGTCCGGTCGCTGCGGGTAGTGGAACACCACGTCGTCGAACCGGATCTCGCCACGCAGCGGCTGCGGCAGCGCGTGCGGCTGTGCCGGCGCGCGGATCTCGATGTCTTCCTGCAGCAGTTCGCCGATGCGGCCCATGCCGCCGGCCGCGCGCTGCAGTTCGTTCCACACTTCGGCCAGCGCGCCCACCGAGCCGCCACCGATCAATGCATACAGCACGAACTGGCCCAGCGTACCGGCGCTGAGGCGGCCGTCGATGACGTCGTGCGCGCCCAGCCACAACACACCGACGATGGCGCCGAACACCAGCAGGATGGCGCTGGCGGTGACCAGCGACTGTGCGCCGATGCGGCGACGGGCGGCGCCGATGGCATCACCGAGTGCCTTGTCGAAGCGCCCGCGCTCGTACGGCTCGCGTGCATGTGCCTGCACCGTGCGTACCGCACCCAGGGTTTCACTGGCCAGGCTGTTGGCATCGGCGATGCGGTCCTGGCTGTTGCGTGCGACCGTGCGCAGCTTGCGCGCGCCGATGATGATCGGCAGCACCGCCAGCGGAATGCCGAGCAGCGACCATGCGGCCAGCCGTGGGCTGGTGACGAACAGCATTGCCAGGCTGCCGATGACGGTGACCGTGCTGCGCAGCGCCACGGACATGGTCGAGCCGACCACGCTGCGCAGCAGTTCGGTGTCCGCGGTCAGGCGCGAGACCAGCTCTCCGCTGCGGCTGCGGTCGTGGAAGCCGGCGCCCAGCTGGATCAGGTGGGCATACAGCTGGCTGCGCAGGTCGGCCACGACCTTTTCACCCAGCAACGATACGAAGTAGAAGCGCGCGGCCGTGCCCAACGCCATGACGACCGCCACCAGCATCAGCAGGGCGAAGGCACGGTTGATCTGGCCGCCGCTGCTGAAACCGTGATCGATCATCTGCTTCACCGCCGGAGGCAGGCTCAGCGTGGCTGCAGAAGACACCGCCAGGGCCAGCAGCCAGGCGGTGAACAGGCCGCTGTGGCGGCGCACGAACGGCCACAGCGTGCGCAGGCTGCCGAGGCGCCGCAGTGGCGGGGTCGAAGCGGGGGCGTCGTCCTTGTCAGTCATCCTGGTCGTCGTCTTCTATGCGGATACGGTCACGGGTGGCGTCGCGCAGGCGGATTTTCAATGCGTCGACCTGATCGGCAGGCAATTCGATCCGCAGGCACACACCATTGGCATCGAACTGTTCATCGCGCTTTTCGGCACCGAAGGCGGGCAGGGTGGCATGCAGGGTACCCAGGTCCTCGAAGCCGGCCAGCAGCTGCAGCCGGGCCATCGCCACCAGCGGCAGGCGCGGGGCGGTGCGCAGGCACTCGGCGGCGGCGCCGCCGTAGGCGCGCACAAGGCCACCGGCACCGAGCTTGATACCGCCGAACCAGCGCGTCACTACCACCATCACCCGGTCGAAACCCTGGCCGTCGATCGCCGCCAGAATCGGACGTCCCGCCGTGCCGGCCGGCTCGCCATCGTCGCTGGAGCGATAGTCCTGCCCATGCCGGTAGGCCCAGCAGTTGTGGGTGGCATCGGCCACCGCAACCTGCTGCAGGAACGCCATGGCCGCTGCGGCGCCATCGATCGGCGCGGCATGGGCGATGAAACGGCTGTGTTTGACTTCCAGCGTGTGGCTGACCGGCTGGGCGAGAGTATCGAGCATTCCCGTCATTCTACGGGGTTGCCGGGTATTCCCGTCCGCTTCAGTCGTCCAGCAGCGGGCGCAGGTCGCGCGGCAGGCGTGCTTCCGGGTACTGCTGCATGTAGCGCTCCAGGCTGGCACGGGCCAGATCGCGCTGGCCCTCGTCGCGTCGTGTACGGATCTTCTGCAGCCACTGCCGGCGCGGCAGTCGTGCGTCAGCGTCCACCTCGGCCTGCACGGCATCCGCGCTCAGGCCCGCATCGCTGCCGCGGCGCATGATGCCAGGTGCGGAACGGCTGGGAGCCTCACGCTTCATCGAGGTGATTTCTACCCGGTCCAATGCCGGGGCCTGTTCGGCCTGCACGCTGTTGGACTCTGGCGTGCCTGCCGAGCGCGCCTTCAGCGAACCACTGGCGACAACCGGCGCCATCAGCGGCGCGGGTGCGGAGTAGGCGGTGGGAGCCGGAGGCGCAGGGGGGGCTGCTGCCGGCGCTGCGGCCGGAGCGGGCGGCAGGGCCGCAAAGGAGGTATCGGCGGCCGCATCCGCAGCCATCGATCGTGCAGCCTGGGCCGGCGCTTCAGCGGTCCCGGCCGGCGCAGGCTTGCTTGCGCGCGCGATGGCCGGTGCCGGGGCAGCGGCAACCGGGGCTGCCTCGGGTGCTGCGGGCGCAGCGGCCGGTTCCGCAGTCGCCACCGCGCTGTCGGCTGCATTGCGCTCAGCGGCCTGATCGGCAGCCGCGACGTCTTCTGCCGCAGCCGGTGCCGCCGCAACAGCGGCCTCACCCGCCGGAACCGGTGGCGGTTCCGGACGCAGCTGCCAGGCGATGCCGATGGCGAACACCATCGAGGCGGCGATGCCGAACACCGCCGGCCAACGCGGGCGTGTGCGCTGCGTACGTGGTGCTTCGGGAGAGGCGACCGCATCGGCAGCCGGAGCGTCCACGGCAGCGCGGGCCGCGGCCAGGATGGCGGCGTCCAGTGCGGCGGGCGGTGCCTGTTCGGCGCGACGGCCGAGCAGCCGGGCCAGCTCGCGTTCTTCCGGCGTCAGCGGTTCGTCTCGGTTCATGCGTTCAATCCCGCACGCAGCTTGTCCATCGCATAGCGGAGCCGCGATTTCACGGTTTCCCGGCCTACGCCGGTGATCTGGCCGATCTCCTCCAGGCTCAGTTCCTGATCCAGCCGCAGTTGCAGCACTTCGCGCTGCTCGGGCGGCAGTTGTTCCATCGCCAGCTGGATGCGGCGACGTTGTTCGAATTCGGAAAGCTCGCCTTCCGGGGTCTGTCCATCCTCGATCGCGGCCAGGCGCAGGTCGGCATCGGCCGGGGCAGCCGGCCGGTGGCGGGCGGCGCGCCAATGGTCGTTCAGGCGGTTGTGGGCGATGCGGAACAGCCAGGTGCTGAACGCCGCGTCCGGTTGCCACCCCGCACGGGCGCTGATCACCCGCTGCCAGACGTCCTGGAAGATCTCCTCGGCCAGCGCGTTGTCGCGCAGTTGCCGCAGCAGGAAGCCGAACAGGCGCTTGCGATGGCGCGCATACAGGCTTTCAAACGCACGCAGGTCGCCACCGGCCCAGGCCAGCATCAAGGCTTCATCGGTTGGCAGTGCGCTGGCTTCCACGGCGTACAGGGTAAGGCCTGCAGGCGATGGCGCATAGCCGGTGGCGAGGGCGGGCAGGGTGAGGGTCATGGCTCGGAAGGGGCTACGGTCAGCAGGAAAAACGTACGGGCGCACGATTCGGGGTTTACGGGCTTCCATTGCCCCCCGGGTGGCGCGCTATGCTCGGCGGCTCAGGGGAGGCGACGCACTGACGGCGCCAAGAGATTGTCATTTGTCCACGCATGCTGAACCGGCGGAAGAGCCACCACACGAGGCCGTGCTGAGCACGGCGCTGGTGCGCGCGTTGCATGCGCTTCTGCCGGAAACGGCTGTGGTCCGCGTCGGCTGGGATGACCCGCAGCTTGGCCGTGGCCAGGGGGCCTGGCCGAGGGCGACTGCCGGAGGTGATGCGGCAGCGCCAGGCGTGGGCGATGGCCAGCACGGCTGGGAACATGATGGGGCGCGCCTGCTGTTGTCGGTGGAAGGCGCGGTGCCTTCGCCGGCATGGTGGGGGGTTGCCCGGCAGGCGATGGAGCTGGCGCTGCAGCGCGGCCGCCAGGCCGGCCAGATCAAGGCGCTGGAAGAGGCCGAGCGGTTGCAGCAGGCCTTGTTCCAGATTGCAGATCTGGCCGGTGCCGACCTGGAAATGCCCGAGATGCTGCGCCACGTGCATGGTGTGCTGGGCACGCTGATGTATGCCGAGAACTGCTACATCGTGGAATACGACGATGTGCGCGACCAGATCCGTTTCCTGTACTTCGCCGATCAGGTCGATGATTTCGTCGCCGATCCCACGCAGAGCCATGACGCCAGCGAGATGCCGCGCAGCCTGACCGTGGCGTTGCTGCGTCATGGCAAGCCGCTCAGTGGTCCCTCGCGCGAACTGCTGGCGCAGGTGATGGAGCAGGAGCACGACCCGCAACGCGGGCCCGAAAGCCTGGATTGGCTGGGTGTGCCGATGCTGCGCGATGGCCGCGTATGCGGTGCCATCGTGGTTCAGAGCTATGAGCAGGCGGCCCGCTATGGCGAGGCCGAGCGCGCATTGCTGGGCTTCGTTGCGCAGCACGTGCAGACCGCGATGGACCGGCGCCAGGCGCAGGTGCGGCTGGAGCAGCAGGTGGCGCGGCGCACCCAGGAACTGCAGCGCGCCAATCACAGCCTGCAGGACGAGGTTGCCGAGCGTCGACGCGCCGAACAGCTGCAGACCGCCCTGTACAACATCGCCGAGATGGCGATGTCGGCCGACAGCCTGGCGCAGTTCTACGGACAGGTGCATGGGGTGGTCGGGCGCCTGCTCGACGCTCGCAATTTCTACATCGCCCTGGTCAACCCGGCCGGCAACGGCCTGGACTTCGTCTATTCGGTGGACGAGCACAACGCCAGCCGCGCGCCACGACCGTTCAGCCGGGGCCTGACCGAGTACGTCGTGCGCAACCGGCGGCCACTGTTGGCGTCACGCGCGCAGATCGATGCGCTGCTGGCCAGTGGCGAAGTGCGTGAATCCGGTGCGCGTTCGCACTGCTGGCTGGGCGTACCGCTGCTGCGCGACGACGAAGTGGTCGGCGCGATCGTGGTGCAGAGCTACAGCGAGAACAGCATTTTCAGCGTGCATGACCAGCGCCTGCTGACCTTCGTCGCACAGAACATCGGTACCGGCCTGGCCCGTCAGCGCGACCAGCAACGGCTGCGCTCGGCGCATGCCGAGCTGGAGAAGCGCGTGGAGGAACGCACGCGCGAACTGGCCGAGGTCAACGAAAAGCTGCTCGGCCAGATCGGCGAGCGCCTGCGTGCCGAACAGCGCCTGACCCACCAGGCCATGCACGATGCGCTGACCGGGCTGCCCAACCGCCTGCATCTGCTGGACCGCCTGCAGGATGCGCTGGCCCTGGCCAAGCGTGAGGGCGGCCCGGTGTTCGCCGTGCTGTTCCTCGATCTGGACCGCTTCAAGCTGGTCAACGACAGCATCGGCCATGCTGCCGGCGACCGCATGCTGGTGGAAGTGGCCAAGCGCATCGTATCGATGGCCGGCACCGAGGACGTGGTGGCCCGGCTGGGCGGTGACGAATTCGCGGTGCTGCTGCAATGCCCGCAGGGCCTGGCCCAGGCCTTGGACTTTGGCCAGCGCCTGCTGCTGGCGCTGCAGGAGTCGATGTGGATCGCCGGGCGCGAACTGTTCCCGTCCGGCAGCCTGGGCATCGCGCTGTGGAACCCCCGCTACCGCACCGGTGAGGAGCTGCTGCGTGATGCCGACGCGGCAATGTACCGGGCCAAGGCGCAGGGCCATGACCGCTGTGCGATCTTCGACGAAGACATGCGCGAGCAGGCCATGCGCAGCCTCGATCTGGAAGCCGACCTGCGTCGTGCGATCAACAACCGCGATTTCGTCCCGTTCTACCAGCCGATCGTGCGCCTGTCCGATGGCGAGGTGGTGGGCCACGAAGCGCTGCTGCGCTGGCAGCATGAGCGCCGCGGCCTGCTGCTGCCGGGGGCGTTCCTGGAGCTGGGCGAGGAAAGCGGCCTGATCGAGCAGGTCGACTGGCTGATCTACGAACAGGTGATTGCCGGCCTGGCCGAGGGCGGGCAGAGCTACGTCTCGGTGAATGTATCACCGCGCCATTTCCGCTCCGCCGGGTTCAGCGGCCGCCTGTTCGGCCTGCTGGATGCATGTGGTGCCGATCCGCGTCGGCTGCGCCTGGAGATCACCGAGGTGGCGCTGCTGGACGATGGCCCGCACACGCTGCGCATCCTGCAGGGCCTGCGCGAGCGCGGCATCCAGGTGCAGCTGGACGATTTCGGTACCGGCTTCTCGGCGCTGTCCTACCTGCACCGTTTCCCGATCAGTACGCTGAAGATCGACCAGAGCTTCATCGCCGGCCTGCATGGGCCGGAAGTGCAGAGCACGCGGGCGCTGGTTGAGGGCGTGCTGTCGTTGGCGCGTACGCTGGGCATCGAGACCATCGGTGAGGGCATCGAAACCGAGGCGCAGCGGCAGACCCTGCGCGAACTGGGTTGCGACTACGGCCAGGGCTATCTGCTGGGGCGGCCCGCACCGTGGAGCTGCGCGGCGGTCTGAGCCGCCGCGCAGGAAAGCATCAGCGCAGGGCGGCGCGACGCTTTTCGTCGATCCACTTCGAGGCCTGCGCTGGCTTGTAGTTCTTCATCCACTCCAGCATCTCTTCGATATCCGAGCCGTACCACAGGTCCTGGCGCTGGTCCGGGTGCAGGAAGCGCTCTTCCACCATGCGGTCGATCATGCCGATCAGCGGGGCGTAGAAACCTTCCACGTCGAGGAAGGCGCACGGCTTGTTGCCGATGCCAAGCTGGCGCCAGGTCAGCATCTCGAAGATCTCTTCCATGGTGCCGAAGCCGCCGGGCAGCGTGACGAAGCCGTCGGCGAGGTCGAACATGCGCGACTTGCGCTCATGCATCGAACCGACAATTTCCAGTTCGGTCAGGCCGCGGTGGGCCACTTCCCAGTCGGCCAGCTGGCGCGGGATCACGCCGGTCACTTCACCGCCGGCGGCGAGCACGGCATTGGCCACGGTTCCCATCAGGCCGACATTGCCGCCGCCGTACACCAGGCGCATCCCGTCGCGGGCGATGCGATCACCCAGGGCAAGGGCGCGTTCGGTGTAGGCCGGCTTGCTGCCAGCGTTGGAACCACAGTACACACAGATCGATTTCATGGATCTTCCTGTCTCTTGGCCGGAAACGAAAACGCCCCGTCGCCGACCGCAGGGCGGTCAGGGACGGGGTGTCTATGGAGTATGGACCTTCGCGGTTGCCGTCTGTAGAGCCGCGCCGCGCTCGGCTGTTCTTCGTTCAGTAGAGTCGAGCTTGCTCGACTATCGCGGCGCCTGAACGAAGTGCAGTCGAGCAAGCTCGACTCTACAAAGAACGAGACTTACGCCGCCGCTGCCTGCTCGCGGCGCGGGCCTTCACGCAGCGCGCGGCCGACCATCCCCACCAGCAGGTCCAGCTCTTCGCTGTCCATGCCGAAGTGCGGAGTGAAGCGCAGCGAGTTCTCGCCACCGTGGATCACGTTGATGCCGTGCTGGCGCAGCCATTCTTCGGTGGAGTTGGCGCCGTAGCACTTGAACTGAGGAGCCAGCTCGCAGGAGAACAGCAGGCCGGTGCCCTGCACCTTGGTGATCAGGCCGCCCAGCTCGTTCTTCAGCTGTTCCAGCTTGCGCACGGCCTCGGCACCACGCTCGGCGATGTTGGCGCGCACCTGCGGGGTCAGCTGGGCCAGGGTGGCACAGGCCACGTCCAGCGCACGCGGGTTGCTGGTCATCGTGTTGCCATAGATGCCCTTGCGGTACAGCTGCGCGGCATGCTCGGTCACCGCCAGCACCGAGAGCGGGTACTGCGCGGCGTTGAGTGCCTTGGAGTAGGTCTCCATGTCCGGCGGGTCCAGGCCTTCGAAGCCCGGGTAATCGACCACCGAGAGCACGCCATGCGCACGCAGGCCGGCCTGGATCGAGTCGAGCAGCAGCAGGCTGCCATGGGCACGGGTCAGTTCGCGGGCAACGGCATAGAACGACGGCGGCACCGAGCGGCCCGGGTCGCCTTCGCCCATCACCGGTTCCAGGAACACCGCCTCGATGAACCACTGGTTGCGCGTGGCATCCTCGAACACCTTGCGCAGGCCGGCTTCGTCGTAAGGCGCCACGGTGATCACCGAATCCTCGCCACGGTAGCTGGCCAGGTGCTGCATGTAGCTCTTGCGGCTGGAATCCGAATAGAGGGCAGGGCGGTCGGTGCGGCCATGGAAGCTGCCCTTGACCACCACGCGCTTGATCGCAGCACCGGCGTGGCGTGCGCCCGGGTCGGTCTGCAGCTTCGCGTTGACGTCGGCGATGCGCGCGGCCAGGCCGACGGCCTCGGAACCGGAATTCAGGCACATGAAACGGGCAAACGGGCAGCCGCCACGGCGGTGGCCGATCTCGGCACGCAGGGCGGTGATGAAGCGCTGCTGCGACAGGCTGGGGGTCATGATGTTGGCCATCACCTGCGGGCGGGCCATCGCCTCCAGCACGGCGTCCGGGGTGTGCCCGAAGCCGAGCATGCCGTAGCCGCCGGCGTCGTACAGCACGGCGCCCTTCAGGGTGACCACCCACGGGCCGCGTGCAGCCAGTGCCACATACGGGGTCACCGCGTCATCGGCATAGAAATTGACGAAACCGTCCTGCATCGCGTCGATCTGCGCCTGTTCGTCCTGCGCCAGCAGCGGCCCCAGGTCGGCCTGCACGCGCGCGAATTCCTCGGCGGCGGCGTCCACCGCGGCGATCAGCTGCGGGTGGCTGGCGGACAGGGCGGTCAGGGTGGCGTCGTCCAGGCCGGAGGTGAGGCGGGTGCCGGGCTGGTTGCGCAGGGGGGCGAGGCGTTCGATGAAGCTCATTGCAGATCTCCTGAAACAATGGGTCGCACGGGTCTTCAAAAGCAAAACGCGCGTCATCACGCGCGCTTGGGGCAGGCTCGTGCAGCGGACTTCCGACTCGATGCTAGCACTTGTTTTTTTGCGCGATAACCCCGCAGAAACCTGCTGCATAGCAGCATTTTGCGCGACGTTCGCCGCGAAGCACGCCGGCTCGCAGACGCTGGACGTACAATGCGCGCCATTGTCGACCTGTTGCCGCCCACTGCCTTGAAGAAGTCCGATTTCAACTACGACCTGCCGGCTGAACTGATCGCGCAGGCGCCCCTGGCCGAACGTTCCGCAAGCCGCCTGCTGCTGGTGCCTCCGGCGCCCGATGCCTTCACCGACCTGCAGGTGCGCGACCTGCCGTCGCTGCTGCAGCCGGGCGACCTGCTGGTGTTCAACGACACCCGGGTGATCCCGGCGCGCCTGTTCGGGCAGAAGGCCAGTGGCGGCCGCGTGGAGATCCTGATCGAGCGCCTGCTGGGTGGCCAGCAGGCCCGCGCGCAGGTGGGCGCCAGCAAGTCGCCCAAGGCCGGCAGCCGCATCGCGCTGGATGCCGGTGGCGAAGCCGAGGTGCTGGGCCGCGATGGCGAGTTCTACGTGCTGCAGTTCCATGTGCCGGAATCGCTGGAACAGTGGCTGCTGCATGCCGGCCGCCTGCCGCTGCCGCCCTACATCCAGCGCGAGCCGGGTGTGGATGACCGCGAGCGCTACCAGACCGTGTTCGCGCGTGAAGTGGGCGCGGTGGCCGCGCCGACCGCTGGCCTGCATTTCGACGAACCGCTGCTGGCCGCATTGAAGGACAAGGGCGTGGACTTCGGCCACGTCACCCTGCACGTGGGTGCGGGCACCTTCCAGCCGGTGCGTGCCGATGACCTGAAGGACCACGTGATGCACCGCGAGTGGCTGAACGTGGGTGCCGAGCTGGTGCAGCAGGTACGGCGCACGCGCGCCGCCGGCGGCCGCGTGATCGGCGTCGGCACCACCGTGGTGCGCGCGCTGGAAAGCGCGATGCGCGATGGCGAGCTGCTGCCGTTCGCGGGTGAAACGCAGATCTTCATCACCCCCGGTTACCGCATCCGCAGCGTCGACGCGATGGTGACCAATTTCCACCTGCCGGAAAGCACGTTGCTGATGATGATTTCCGCGTTTGCCGGCAAGCAGCGCGTGTTCGAGGCCTACCAGCACGCGATCGAGCAGCGCTACCGGTTCTTCAGCTACGGCGACGCGATGCTGCTGTTCCCGCAGGCGGGGTAGGGCGCTGACCTCTGCCTGCTTGTGGTGGGTGCGCACCGTTGGTGCGCACTTGCAGGTGACTGAAGGCCAGGGAAGCCACGCATGGCGTGGCTCTACTGTCTTCGGCGCTGTAGTAAATCCACGCCATGCGTGGATCATTCCTTCCGCAAGTGGGTTCCGCCGGGCTGCTCAGCCCACATCCACCTTGCATTCGCTGAGCGGAACGGACTGGCCGTCGGAGATGATCAGGTGGTCATCTTCAATGCGGGCCAGGCTAAGGCCGAGGTTGCGTGCCCCGGCTTCCACAGCCTTCCGCCATCCATCCAGATCGCCGTGGAAGGAAAGGGCGAGGAAGCGCTGGCCGTTGGGTAGGGTTATCCGGCAGCTGTCCGATACGATGCCACCGCTGCTCGCGGTGAACTCGCCAGCAGAGGCCAGCAATTTGCGGAACTGACTTGAAGCGCTGCTGGTATGGAAATCCTCGTAGTAGATGAACTCCACTCCGGCTACAGGATTTATGCCCGGGGCGATTCGATCGGCTCGTTGCTCGATTTTTCCCCCAAGAATTGCTTCTAGTACCTCGCGGTCACTTCTATTCATCTTGGGCCTGATTTCCTGGCGAAATACGTAGTCCGCCATCTTGGAGGGGCGACCAGTCAGGGCCAAGGCCAGATGCGACAGTCCAGCAGCCGCGTCGCTCAGGTCATTGGTTCCGTTCAGGCCTGAATGGGCGGTCGACTCGGTTTTGGGAGACAATGGGCGACTATTTGCCCGAATGACCGCTCCATGTCCCGATTGCAGTTCCAGCTCCAGACCCGCGACGGCCGTGCCCGCCGTGGCCGCCTGACCTTCCCGCGTGGCACGGTGGAAACGCCGGCCTTCATGCCGGTGGGGACCTATGGCTCGGTCAAGGGCATCCTGCCGGACCAGGTGCGTGCGCTGGGCGCCGAGATCATCCTCGGCAACACGTTCCACCTGTACCTGCGCCCGGGCCTGGACATCATCGCCGACCACGGCGGCCTGCACGGCTTCTGCCGCTGGGATGGCCCGATCCTGACCGACTCCGGCGGCTTCCAGGTGTTCTCGCTGGCCCACCGCCGCAAGATCACCGAGCAGGGCGTGACCTTCGCCTCGCCCACCGACGGTGCCCGCGTGTTCCTGGGACCGGAAGAGAGCATGAAGATCCAGAAAGTGCTCGATTCGGACGTGGTGATGATCTTCGACGAGTGCACCCCGTACCCGGCTACCGAGGATGTGGCGCGCCGCTCGATGGAACTGAGCCTGCGCTGGGCCCAGCGCAGCCGCAACGCGCATGACGAGCTGGGCAACGACGCGGCCCTGTTCGGCATCGTCCAGGGCGGCGTGCACACCGACCTGCGCAGCCGCTCGGCCGAGGCCCTGCAGGCGATCGGCTTCGACGGTTACGCCATCGGTGGCCTGGCCGTGGGCGAACCGGAGCACGAGCGCAACGCCATGCTCGACCACCTGGACCCGGAACTGCCGGGCGACCGTCCGCGCTATCTGATGGGTGTGGGCCGGCCGGAGGACCTGGTCGAGGGTGTCGCACGTGGCGTGGACATGTTCGACTGCGTGATGCCGACTCGCAACGCCCGCAACGGCCACTATTTCACCTCGTTCGGCACCGTCCGCATCCGTAATTCCCAGTACGCGCGCGACATGGATCCGATCGAGCCCGGCTGCGGCTGCGTGGCCTGCAGCGGCGGTTACACGCGTTCGTACCTGCGCCACCTGGACCGCTGCAACGAGATGCTGGCGCCGATGCTGGGCACCCTGCACAACCTGTTCTATTACGAAAAGCTCATGGCCGACATCCGTGCGGCCATCGAGGCGGGAACCTTCCTGGCCTTCCGTGAGTCTTTCTACGCGGCACGCGGGGCGGTAGCACCGCCCCTGTAACCCGAACACCCCCTGCCAAACGGCCCAAGGACGAACGCCCGGGGCCGTGGCATACTTCAAGGCTGACCCAGATCCGCGGTCGACACCCCGTGCCCGTGAAAGGGCCGGAGCGCCGCCCAACCAAAGGACCAACGATGAACCTGCTTGCCTTCCTGATTCCCGCCGCCCACGCCCAGGCCGCCGGCGGCCAACCGCAGGGCATGGGCCTGACCACGCTGCTGTTCCCGGTCATCCTGATCGCCATCATGTACTTCCTGATGATCCGCCCGCAGATGAAGCGGCAGAAGGAGCACAAGGCCATGCTGGAGAAGATCAAGCGTGGCGACGAAGTGCTGACCAACGGCGGCATCGCCGGCATCGTCACCGACATCGGCGACAACTTCATCACCATTGAAGTGGCGGACAACGTGCGCATCCGCGTGCAGAAGGGCGCTGTCGGCAACGTGCTGCCGGCCGGTACCCTGAAGTCGGCCCAGTAAGCCACTCCCTTTCCGATGCACAACCGCGGCGCCGGGGATGGCGCCGCGCGGGACCCAAGCAATGCTCGAATTTCCACGCTGGAAGTACGTCGTCATCCTGATCGTACTGGCGCTCAGCGCGCTGTACGCGCTGCCCAACATCTACCAGAAGGACCCGGCCCTCCAGATCACCGCCAACCGTGGCGGCCAGATCGACGATGCGCTGCGTGACCGTGTGCTGGCCGACCTGAAGACGGCCGGTGTCACCACCATCGGTGTCGAGAAGGAAGGGGAAAGCCTGATTGTCCGCCTGCCGGACCTGAAGGCGCAGTCCGCTGCCAGCGACGCCCTGCGTGACACCATCGGCGAGAAGTACACCGTGGCCCTGAACCTGGCCTCGACCGTGCCGGACTGGCTGGCCAACCTCGGCGGTCGTCCGATGGTGCTGGGTCTGGACCTGCAGGGCGGCGTGCACTTCGTGCTGCAGGTCGACCAGAAGGCTGCCCTGGACAAGCGCCTGGATGCCTACGCCGAAGACGTGCGCAGCACCCTGCGTGATGCGCGCATCCCGTACCAGTCGGTGGAACGCCGCGCTGACAACAATATCGTGGCCAACCTGAGCCCGTCCGCCGGTGACGATGCCGCGCAGCGTGCCCGCACCGCCCTGGTGAAGGCGCAGCCGACCCTCGGCTACGACGTCAGCGGCAATCGCATCACGGTGACCGTGCCGGAAACCGAGATCACCCAGATCGCCAACGGCGCCATCGAGCAGAACATCAATACCCTGCGCAACCGCGTGAACCAGCTCGGCGTGTCCGAGCCGATCATCCAGCGCCAGGGTGCCGACCGCGTGGTGGTGCAGCTGCCGGGCGTGCAGGACACCGCCGAAGCCAAGCGCATGATCGGCGCCACCGCTACCCTGGAATACCGGGCCGTGGTGGACGGTAATGCACAGGACGCCATCAACTCCGGGCGCATTCCGCCGGAAGCGAAGGTCTACCAGCGTCGTGATGGCGGTGGTCCGGTCCTGCTGAACAAGCGCGTGATCGTCACCGGTGACCAGATGGTCGGCGCGCAGGCGGTGACCGATTCGAACAGCGGCTCTCCGGCGGTCAGCGTGACGCTGAACAATGTCGGCGGCCAGCGCATGTTCGACTTCACCAGCGCCAACGTGAACAAGCCGATGGCGGTGGTCTACACCGAGCGCGTGCCGACCGTGACCGTCGTCGACGGCCAGGAAGTGCGTGGCTTCAAGGTCAACGAGGAAGTGATCTCGGTGGCCAACATCAACGGCGTGTTCGGCAAGAACTTCCAGACCACCGGCCTGCAGAAGAAGGAAGCCGAGGACCTGGCCAAGCTGCTGAAGTCCGGCTCGCTGGCCGCGCCGATGGACTTCGTCGAAGAGCGCGTGGTGGGCCCGAGCCTGGGCGCAGAGAACGTCAAGAACGGTATGCGCGCGGTGGTGTTCGCATTCCTGTTCACCCTGGTGTTCTTCAGCGTCTACTACCGCATGTTCGGCGTGATCACCTCGATCGCGATGCTGTTCAACCTGCTGATCGTGGTGGCGGTGATGTCGCTGTTCGGCGCGACCATGACCCTGCCGGGCTTCGCCGGCCTGGCGTTGTCGGTCGGCCTGTCGGTGGACGCCAACGTGCTGATCAACGAGCGTATCCGTGAAGAGCTGCGTGCCGGCGTGCCGGGCAAGACCGCGATCGTGACCGGTTACGAGCGTGCTTCCGGCACCATCCTCGACGCCAACCTGACCGGCCTGATCGTCGGTGTGGCGCTGTTCGCATTCGGTACCGGTCCGCTGAAGGGCTTCGCGCTGACCATGATCATCGGTATTTTCGCCTCCATGTTCACCGCGATCACCGTGTCGCGTGCGCTGGCGACGCTGATCTACGGCCGCCGCAAGAAGCTCCAGAACGTGGCCATCTGACGGGACGACACGCACATGAAACTGTTTCCGCTGCACATCCTCCCGAACGACACCAAGATCGACTTCATGCGCTGGCGCCATGTCGCGATGGTCGTCACGGTCATCGTGTTCCTGGCCTCGGTCGCCATCATCGGCGTCAAGGGCTTCAACTACGCCCTGGACTTCACCGGCGGCACCCTGATCGAAGCCCGCTTCGACAAGGCCGTGGACGTCGAGCAGGTCCGCACCAAGCTCGAGCAGAATGGCTTTGAGGGTGCCCAGGTGCAGAGCGTCGGTGGCAACACCGACCTGCTGATCCGCCTGGCCCCGCATGGTGAGCACGCTGCCGGTACCGGCGACGCCGCGCACGAGGACAAGGCCACCGCCGCCGCCGTGGTGAAGGCACTGTCCACCGCCGACAACCAGGCCACCGTGCTCCGCAACGAGTTCGTGGGCCCGCAGATCGGCAAGGACCTGGCGATGAATGGCCTGTACGCCACGATCTTCATGCTGGCCGGCTTCCTGATCTACATCGCGGTGCGCTTCGAATGGAAGTTCGCGGTCACCGCCAGCATCGTGGCGATGTTCGATCTGATCGTGACGGTCGCTTACGTGTCCCTGCTGGGCCGTGAGTTCGACCTGACCGTGCTGGCCGGCCTGCTGTCGGTGATGGGCTTTGCGATCAACGATCTGATCGTGGTCTTCGACCGCGTCCGCGAGAACTTCCGCAGCCTGCGCGTGGACTCGATGGAGGTGCTGAACCGTTCGATCAACCAGACGCTGTCGCGTACGGTGATCACTGCGGTGATGTTCTTCCTGTCGGCACTTGCCCTGTACATGTACGGCGGCAGCTCGATGGAAGGCCTGGCCGAGACGCACATGATCGGCGCGGTGATCGTGGTGCTGTCCTCGATCCTGGTGGCGGTGCCGATGCTGACGATCGGTTTCCTGCGCGTCAGCAAGCAGGACCTGCTGCCGAAGGCGAAGGACATCGAGGCCCTGGCCCGTCGCCCGTAAGCACCCGCTGCACGCAACACACAGAGAACCCCGCGCAAGCGGGGTTTTTTGTGTGCAGGGCTTGCAGCCCTGCACCTGCTCAATGCAACGGCAACGTCAACGGCAACGTCAAAAGCCGGAGCTGGCTTTCTGCTGGTTGGGCGGGGCCATGTGGGTTGGCAGGACACGCCGTAAACCCGTCCTTGGGGGCTCGATGGCGCCATCCATGGCGCCAACGGTCCTGCCAACCCACATGGCCCCACCTCTGACAGATTCCTGCGGCTGTTGGATCGCGCGGCTGTTGGTAGGTGTCGACCTTGGTCGACACATCTGTCAGATATTGAATGAGTTCATCCATGTCGACCAAGGTCGACACCTACCAGAGCAGGATGCCGCTCCAACAGATCGCGGAAATCTGTCGAAGGCGGGGTGGGTCCGGTTGCGGGGGTGTCCGCGGCATGGATGCCGCGGCCAAGCCTCCATGGACGGATTTACGGCGTCCCCCGCAACCGGACCCACCCCGCCAACCCACAGGAACCCAGCTTTTGAAGTTGCTCCGGCTCCGGCCGTTGCTCCGGCCTCTGCGGGTGCAGGGTGCAACCCTGCAGAACAAACCCCACCCTACGCCGCCGTCGGTTGTGCAATCTTCCCCCGCGCACTACGATCCTGCGGTTCGCGCGCGCAGGCGCGCGCCCGTATTCCTGCTGAGCGCCCCGTGCGCCGCATCTGCCAACCCGAGGTATCCATGGTCATCAAACCGCGCGTCCGCGGCTTCATCTGCGTCACCACCCACCCGACCGGCTGCGAAGCCGCGGTCAAGCAGCAGATCGACTACATCCGCGCGCGCCCGCCGATCCAGAACGGCCCCAAGCGCGTGCTGGTCATTGGTGCCTCCACCGGCTACGGCCTGGCTGCACGCATCACCGCCGCCTTCGGCAGCGGTGCCGCCACCCTCGGCATCTTCTTCGAGCGCCCGGGTAGTGAAACCAAGCCGGGCACCGCGGGCTGGTACAACTCGGCCGCGTTCCATAAGTACGCCGACGAAGCTGGCCTGTACGCCAAGAGCATCAACGGCGATGCCTTCTCCGATGAAGTGAAGGCCAGGACCATCGAGATGATCAAGGCCGATCTCGGCCAGGTCGACCAGGTCGTCTACAGCCTGGCCGCGCCGCGCCGCAAGCATCCGAAGACCGGCGAGATCATCAGCTCCACGTTGAAGCCGATCGGTGAGCCGATCACCCTGCGTGGCCTGGATACCGACAAGGAAGTGCTGACCGAGACCCATCTGCAGCCGGCTACCCCGGAAGAAATCGCTGGCACCGTCGCGGTGATGGGTGGCGAGGACTGGCAGATGTGGATCGATGCGCTGGCCGATGCCGGCGTGCTGGCCAACGGCTGCACCACCACTGCCTTCACCTACGTGGGCGAAGAGATCACCCAGGCGATCTACTGGAATGGCTCGATCGGTGCGGCCAAGAAGGACCTGGACACCAAGGTGCTGGGCCTGCGCGAGAAGCTGGCCAGGATCGGTGGCGACGCGCGCGTGTCGGTGCTGAAGGCCGTGGTCACCCAGGCCAGCTCGGCCATTCCGACCATGCCGCTGTACCTGTCGCTGCTGTTCAAGGTGATGAAGGAAAAGGGCACGCACGAAGGCTGCATCGAACAGCTCGACGTGCTGTACGACATCCTCTACGGCGGCAAGGCCGAGGGCGTGGCGGTCGATCGTCTGCGCCACGACCTGGTCGATGGCGATGGCCACACCGTCGCGCTGGTCGATGACGAAGGCCGCCTGCGTGCCGATTACAAGGAAATGGCCGCGGACGTGCAGGGCAAGGTGGTCGCGCTGTGGCCGCAGGTGACCAACGAGAACCTGTACGAGATCAGCGATCTGGCCGGCTACAAGGCCGATTTCCTGCGCCTGTTCGGTTTTGGCGTGGAGGGTGTCGACTACGAGGCCGACGTCAATCCGGACGTGAAGATCGAAAACCTGGTCGACATGACCTGATCAACGAAGAGGCCGGCGAAAGCCGGCCTTCTCTTTGGGTGGTGCCGGCCGCTGGCCGGCAACCCCGGGTACCTGCAGCTGCCGGCCAGCGGCCGGCACTACCATCGGTCATCCGAACTCGAAGCCCATCTCCGGCAACGCCGGGCCGACGAAGTCGCCCTGCACGTAGTCCACGCCGGCGCTGAACAGCAACGTCATCGAATTGGCATCGCTGACGAACTCGGCGATGGTGCGGATGCCGGCTTCCTGCGCGCGCGCGGTGATCTGGCTGATGCGGTCGATGTTCTCGCGGGTGGCCGCCAGGTCACCGGTGAAGCCGCGGTCCAGCTTGAGGAACTGCGGCTGGAAGTGGGCCAGCAGCTGGAACGAATCCAGCCCCGAACCGAACTGCTCCAGGCCGATGCGGCAGCCCAGCGGTGCCACTTCAGCAAGGAACTGCTGTGCACTGCGCAGGTGGGTGAACACCTTCGCTTCCGGCGCATGCAGCCACAGCCGTTCGCCAGGCACACCCTGAGCCTGCAGCTCGCGGCGCAGGGTAGCGATCATCTGCGGGTCGTCGAAGGATTCCGGCGTCACTTTCACCAGCATCTGCGTGGCATGGCCTTCGCGTGCACGCTGGCCCAGCACCGCGATGGCCCGTGACACCACCCAGCGGTTGATGTCGGCCAGCAGGCCGTGCTCCTCCGCGATACCGAGGAACGCGGTCGGGCTCAGCAGTTCGCCATTGTGCTCCAGGCGCAGGTAGGCCTCATACAGCTCCAGCGACTCGCCCTGCAGGTTCAGCACCGGCTGGTAGTGCAGCTGGAAGCCGTCACCGGCCAGCGCTTCACGGATTCGGGCGACCCAGCGCAGCACGCGTTCTTCCTCCACGCGGTCGGCGGCAGCCGGGTCGAAGATGCGGCAGGTGTTGCCCAGTTCGGCGGCGGCCTGCGTGCACTCGCTGGCGCGCGCCAGCACCTGGCCGATGCTGGCGATCTTCTCGCCCACCTGCACGCCACCGATGCTGACCGTTACCGTGGCCGAGCGCGCGCCGATGCTGAAGACGTGTGCGGCGTAGGCTTCGCGGATGCGCTCGGCCAGTGCCACGGTCTGCGCATAGGGCCCGGCCTGCAGCACGGCGAAATTGTGCTCGCCGAAGCGGGCCAGCTGTGCGTCTTCGCCAACGACTTCGGCCAGCAGCGCGGCGAGCGCGCCGATCAGGGTGTCGGCCGAGGCCAGGCCAATGTCCGGCAGCAGGCGCGCGTAGTGGTCCGGCTCGATCAGCAGCAGGCCGAACTGGCCTTCGCTGCGCCCGGCCTGGGCCACCGCGCTTTCCAGCTGCAGCATGAAGGTCGGGCGATTGAGCAGGCCGGTGACCTGGTCGCGCTGGCGCAGGTCCTCGACCTCACGTGCCAGCTCAGGGTCGAATTCCATGCGGCGGCGGAGCACCACCTGCAGGCAGGATTCGCCTTCGTAGGTGGCAGCGGCAAACTCCATCGTCGCCGGGAACGCGCTGCCATCCTCGTGGCGCGCGTCGAGCTGGTACTGCGGCGGCGGCGCCTCGCCACGGCTCAGCCCCTTCAGCAGCTGCTTGAAGCCCTCCACGTGCTGGGCGGCGACCATGTCCAGCAGCGAGATGCCTTCGATGTCGTCGAAATGTTCGTAACCGAACATCTCCAGATAGGCGTCGTTGGCGCGGATGTGCATGCCTTCATGCACGTAGGCGATGGGGTCGCGCGAGGAGGCGATCAGCGCGTCGCAGCGGCGCTCGGTCTCGCGCATCTGCGCCTCGATGCGGCGCAGGCCGCGGCGTGCCTGCAGGTCCACCCACTGGTCGCGGACCACGGCGAGCAGGTGCTCGGGGCGCTGGCGCAGGGCGAGGGCGCGGATGCCATGGCTGCTGGCCTGCACCAGTTCGTCCTCGTCGATGCGCTCGGCCAGCAGTACCAGTGGAATGTCCTTGCCGCTGGCAGCAATATGCTGGGCCACCAGTGGCAGCGGGATGCCCTGGGAGGGCGAAGCCAGCACCAGGTCGATGGCCTGGCTGGCCAGCACCTGGGCCAGCTCGGCTGCATCCTGCGGACGCCACGGGCGTACCGCGATGCCGCTGTTGCGCAGCGTGCTGACGATGGCTTCGGCATTCTCGCCGCTGTCATCGACGATCAGCAGGCGGATGGTGATGTCGTTCGCGTTCTGCATGCACTGCTCCCCAATCTGCGAATCTAGATACACGATGCGCGGCGAACCGTCCATGCGCGCACCCCTTGCGCGCATCGAACGGCGATCTGGTTCACACCACGCCACCGGCCGCGTGGCCGCTGGCCCAGGCCCACTGGAAGTTGTAGCCGCCCAGCCAGCCGGTCACATCCAGTACCTCGCCAACGAAATGCAGGCCGGGCACGCGCTTGGATTCCATCGTCGAGGACGACACCTCGGCGGTATCCACGCCGCCCAGGGTGACTTCGGCGGTGCGATAGCCCTCGGTGCCGCTGGCCACCAGCGGGAACGCGGCCAGCAGCTGTGCGGCCTGGCGCAGCACCGGCTCGTCCAGCTGGCGCACGGGCCGGTCGGGCAGCCAGTGTTCGCACAACCGCTGTGCCAGCCGCTTCGGCAGTACCTCGGCCAGCACCGTGCGCAGCTCGGCGGCAGGACGTTCGCGCTTCATCTGGCGCAACCACTCGCCGGCATCCTGGCCGGGCAGCAGGTCCAGCTCCAGCGCGTCGCCGGGTTGCCAGAACGAGGAGATCTGCAGGATCGCCGGGCCACTCACGCCGCGATGGGTCAGCAGCATGAAATTCTGGAAGCTCTTTCCGTTGCAGCGCGCCTCGATGGGCAGAGCGACGCCGCTGAGATCGGCCAGCCGTTCCTGGTGCTTGCCGCTGAGCGTCAGCGGCACCAGCCCGGCGCGGGTCGGCAGCACCTGGTGGCCGAACTGTCGGGCCACTTCATAGCCGAAGCCGGTGGCGCCCATGCTGGGAATGGACAGGCCGCCGGTGGCCACCACCAGCGAGGCGCAATGGAACAGGCCCTGCGTGGTGTGCACGCGGAAACCATCGCTGCCATGCTCGATGCGCTGCACGCTGCAGTCGGTACGCACCTGCACGCCTGCCGCCAGGCATTCGTCCACCAGCATCTTCACGATCTGCTTGGACGAGACATCGCAGAACAACTGGCCCAGCTCTTTTTCGTGATACGCGATGCCGTGCTTGCTGACCAGCTCGATGAAGTGCCAGGGCGTGTAGCGCGCCAGTGCCGACTTGCAGAAGTGCGGGTTGGCCGACAGGAAGTTGGCCGGAGTGGTGCCGGTGTTGGTGAAGTTGCAGCGGCCACCGCCGGACATCAGGATCTTCTTGCCGACCTTGTTGGCATGGTCGATCACCTGCACCTGGCGGCCGCGCTGACCAGCCGTGATCGCGGTCATCAGCCCGGCCGCACCGGCGCCGATGACCACCACGTCGCAACGGATCGTGCTCATGCCTTGGCGCGCTTGCGCCAGTTCGGGATCACGTCGAGCTGGATCTGGTCGTTGAGCAGCTGCACTTCACCGTCCTGGATCAGCACGCTCCAGCGCATGGCGCGCTGGATCTGCTGGCCCCAGCGCTCGACGAATTCACCGTCCAGATCAACCACCGAGAGATTGTCGAAGCGTGCCAGGCCCTTGCTCTGCTTGCCCCACCAGATCTCCGAGGCGTTGCCGCCGTAGTTGATCACCTGCACCTGGCGGCTGCGATTGCTGGCCTTGCGGATGCGCGATTCGTCCGGATGGCCCAGGTCGATCCACTGCAGGATGTCGCCGGTGTAGTCGTGTTCCCACAGATCGGGCTCGTCATCGGTGCTCAGGCCGCGGCCGAATTCCAGGCGGTCGCCGGCGTTCAGCGCGAAGGCGAGCAGGCGCACCATCAGGCGATCGTCGGTCTCGGACGGGTGCTGGGCCAGGGTCAGGTTGTGGGTCGCGTAGTAGCCGCGATCCATGTCGCTGATCTGCAGTTCGGCCTTGCGGATGGTGGCGGTGAGGGCCATGGGGGGTCCGTGGACTAAAGACGACAATGATAGAGGTTTGCTCCAGGGGTGTCCGTTGCCGGTCTGTCTGCGCAGCGTCAACGGTGGCACTCTTGCGCTCTTTCCCGTGGCCGGAGTGGACGCCATGACCTTGCCCAGCCGCCTGCAGCTGCCGCCCGGCCACTGGTCCAGCCTGCTCGATGGCCTGTGCGCGCGTTTCCCGCGCATCGACCGTGCGCAATGGCAGGACCGCTTCGCCCGAGGCCGCGTGCAGGATGCGCAGGGCAGGGCACTGGCGCCGGACATGCCTTGGCAGGTGGGGCTGGAAATCCAGTACTTCCGCGAGGTGGCCGACGAGCCGGTGATTCCCTTTGCCGAGACCATCCTGCATCTGGATGCGCACCTGCTGGTGGTCGACAAGCCGCACTTCCTGCCGGTGACGCCGGCCGGTGGGTATGTACGGGAAACCCTGCTGTCGCGCCTGGTCGCCCGCACCGGCAACACCGAGCTGGTGCCGCTGCACCGCTTGGACCGGCTGACCGCCGGCCTGGTGCTGTTCTCGACCCAGGCAGGCACGCGTGATGCCTACCAGCGGCTGTTCCGCGAGCGGCGCATCGGGAAGACCTACGAGGCGCTGGCACCGGCGCTGCCGGGGCTGGAGTTTCCGCTGCAGCGGGACAGTCGTCTGGTGCCGGGGGAGCCGTTCTTCCGCATGGCCGAAGTGCCGGGCGAGCCCAATGCCCGCAGCCGGATCGAGCTGATCGAGGCCGAGGGGCCGGTCTGGCGCTACCGGTTGCGGCCGGAAACCGGCCGCAAGCACCAGCTGCGCGTGCATATGGCGATGCTGGGCGCCCCCATCGAGGGCGATGACCTGTATCCGCAGCTGAGGCCGCGCCCGGATGAAACGGTCGAGTCACCCCTGCAGCTGCTGGCGCAGGGGCTGACCTTCGACGATCCATTGAGTGGGGAGCCCAGGCGGTTCAGCAGCCAGCGTCGCCTGTGCCTGCCCGGCCAGAGCGGGTAGGGTCGTTCAGCGAACCGGGCGTCGCGCCAGCCAGCGGTCCAGCTCGGCCGCGAACAGCTGCCGGTCGCGCGGGCCCAGCGGCGGTGGGCCCCCGGTCTGCACCCCGGCGCCGCGCAGCTCTTCCATGAAATTGCGCATCGACAGCCGCTCGGCCATGTTGTTCGGGGTGTACAGCTGGCCGCGTGGGTTCAGCGCCACCGCCTTCTTCTCCAGCACCAGAGCGGCCAGCGGGATGTCCTGGGTGACCACCAGGTCACCGGCGGCGACCCGCTCGACGATGGCGCTGTCGGCCACGTCCAGGCCCTGGGGGACCTGGATCGAGCGCAGCCAACGTGAGGGCGGGGTCCGGATCCACTGATTGGCGACCAGGGTCAGCTCGATCCCAACGCGTTCAGCGGCACGGAACAGGATGTCGCGAATGACGGTGGGGCAGGCGTCCGCGTCTACCCAGATGCGTGGGAGAGCGGGTTCAGCTTGGGTTTCAGCTTCAGTCATTTACCCAGTGTAGGGTAGGAAAATCCTGAATGGGGGCTCGGAGTTAGCCTCGATCGGCTGCCAGCCCTTGTCACGTCTAGCGGGCGGGGTCTGCCCATGAACGTCCGGGCTATCGCTTTTTGCAGAAAACACGCGTATCGTTCGTCCCACTGTGTTTGCTAGGGTCACCGTGAATCGTGGCCTGGTGCAGTTGATCTCACGATCCGCTCATCGATCCGCTTTACCAACGCCTGCAACTCAGTCTCGGCCCCGATACCCGGTGGCTGCGATTTTTTCAACATGTGTTTCAGGAGTTAGTCAAATGTCTGATCGTCAGACCGGCACCGTCAAGTGGTTCAACGACGCCAAGGGCTTCGGCTTCATCACCCCGGAAAGCGGCCCGGACCTGTTTGTGCACTTCCGTGCCATCCAGGGCACCGGCTTCAAGACCCTGCAGGAAGGCCAGAAGGTTACCTTCATCGCCGTCCAGGGTCAGAAGGGTATGCAGGCTGACCAGGTGCAGGCGGTCTAATCCGTCTGCTACCGTTTGGTAGCCAGAACGCCGGAAGCGAAAGCTTCCGGCGTTTTTTATTGCCCGTTGTTTTGTAGAGTCGAGCTTGCTCGACTGTCTCTGGAAAGCAGTCGAGCAAGCTCGACTCTACAAAAGGCATGCAGCTGGGCGGGCTAAGATCAGATGCATCCTCCCATCGCGGAACCGTCCATGCGCATCGTCCACCATCTGGAAAACTCCCGTTCCCTGCGCGTGCTGTGGATGCTGGAGGAGCTGGGGTTGGACTACGAGCTGCGTCGCTATCCGCGCGATCCGAAGACGCTGCTGGCGCCGCCGGAACTGCGCAACGTGCATCCGCTGGGCAAGTCGCCGGTATTGCAGGATGGTGAGCTGGTGTTGGCCGAATCCGGCGCCATCCTCGATTACCTTGCCGACCGCTACGATACCCAGCGCCAGCTGTCGCCGTCGCCGATGCCGGCCGATGGTGCCGAGCGCATCGCCTACCGCTACTGGCTGCACTACGCCGAAGGTTCGGCGATGCCGCCGCTGCTGCTGACCCTGGTGATGGGCCGCATCCGCAATGCGCCGATGCCGTTTTTCGCGCGCCCGATCGCACGCAGCATCGCCGACAAGGCCGAGCGCGGCTTCATCGGTCCGCAGCGGCGCCTGCACCTGGACTGGATGGAGCGCCGCCTGGCCGAAAGCCCGTGGTTCGCCGGCGAGCGCTTCAGTGCGGCCGACATCCAGATGAGCTTCCCGATCCAGGCCGCTGCCGCGCGCGGTGGTGGCCTCGACGACAAGCCGGCACTGCGTGGCTTCCTCAAGCGTATCGGTGAGCGCCCGGCCTACCAGCGTGCCGAGGCCCACGGCGGCCACCTGCAGGCGCTCAGCGGCAATTGAGGCGGGCGGCCTTCGCCCCCATCTTCAGCACCATGGATACCGACAGCCCCCGTTTCGACAACCGCCTGCTGCATGCCCTGCCGGGCGACCCCGAATCCGGCCCGCGCAGGCGTGAAGTGCTGGGCGCGGCCTGGTCGCCAGTGATGCCGACCCCGGTGACGGCGCCCACGCTGCTGGCCTGGGCGCCGGACGTGGCCGAAATGCTTGGCTTCTATACCGCTGAGGTCGAGAGCGAAGGCTTCGCCCGTGTATTCGGTGGCAACGCACTGTACGCAGGCATGCAGCCTTGGGCGGCTAACTACGGTGGCCATCAGTTCGGCCATTGGGCCGGCCAGCTCGGCGACGGCCGTGCGATCTCGCTGGGTGAACTGGTCGCGCCGGATGGCCGCCACTGGGAGCTGCAGCTGAAGGGGGCCGGCCCCACGCCTTACTCGCGCGGCGCCGATGGGCGCGCAGTGCTGCGCTCGTCGATCCGCGAATTCCTGTGCAGTGAAGCGATGCACCATCTGGGGGTGCCGACCACGCGCGCGTTGTCGCTGGTCGGTACCGGCGACGACGTGGTGCGTGACATGTTCTACGACGGTCATCCGCGCGCCGAGCCTGGTGCCATCGTATGCCGGGTGTCGCCGTCGTTCCTGCGCTTCGGTTCGTTCGAGCTGCCTGCGTCGCGTGGTGAAACCGCCCTGCTGCAGCAGCTGGTTGATGCCTGCATCGCCCGCGATTTCCCCGAGCTGGAAGGGGAGGGCGAGACGCTGTACGGCGACTGGTTCGCGCAGATCGCGGTGCGCACCGCCGAGATGATCGCGCACTGGATGCGCGTGGGTTTCGTGCATGGCGTGATGAACACCGACAACCTGTCCGTGCTCGGCGTCACACTCGATTACGGCCCTTACGGCTGGGTCGAGGATTTCGATCCGGACTGGACGCCGAACACCACCGACGCACAGGGCCGCCGTTATCGTTTCGGTACCCAGCCGCAGGTGGCGTACTGGAACCTGAGCCGATTGGCCCAGGCGTTGTCGCCGTTGTTCGCCGATGTGGCGCCGCTGCAGGCCGGTCTGGCGGCCTACCAATCCACCTTCGTGGCCTGCACCCGTCGCGATGCCGCAGCCAAGCTGGGCCTGGCCGCTGCCGACGATGACGACCTGCAGCTCTACCTGCGCTGGCAGCAGCTGATGCAGGACGGTGGCATGGACATGACCCTGGCCTGGCGCGCGCTGATGCGCCTCGATCCGGCGGAACCGGATGCGGCGCTGCTGGACGCGGTGTACTACGACGAGGCGCGCCAGCAGGCGGTGCAGGCTCCGTTGCAGCAGTGGCTGCAGGACTACGCGGCACGGTTGCAGGCCGATCCGCTGTCGGCCACTGAGCGCACCGCGAAGATGGCCGCGGCCAATCCGCTGTACGTGCTGCGCAACTGGTTGGCGCAGGAAGCCATCGATCGTGCAGAGCAGGGCGACCTCGGTGGCGTTCACGCACTGCAGGACGTGCTGCGTGATCCGTACACCGAGCGTGCCGGGCTGGAGCATTTCGCCGGCAAGCGCCCGGCGTGGGCAGACAACCGTGCCGGCTGCTCGATGCTGTCCTGCAGTTCCTGAGGGTGGGTTTCGGCAGGGCTGCGCCCTGCACCCGCAGAGGCCAGGTCAAAAGCCAAGGCAAGAGCTGGCTTCCGTGGTTTGGCGGGGTGGTGTCGGAGTGCGGGGACGCCGCAAGTACGTCCCTGTAGGCTTGGCAGCCGCATCCATGCGGCTGACACCCCGCACTCCGACACCGCCCCACCTCTGACAGATTCCGGCGGCTGTTGGTAGGTGTCGACCTTGGTCGACACGGTAGATCCACGCCATGCGTGGATGCTCTTCGTTCAATTCTCGAAACATTCGATTTCGGTAGAGATCCATCCACGCATGGCGTGGATCTACAGAAAGCAATGCCCGACAGATCGCAGAAATCTGTCGAAGGCAGGGTGGGTCCGGTTGCGGGGGCGTGAGCCGCATGGGCCCGAGGCATGCCTCGGGCGGGTTGGGGAGGACGCCCAACCCCGGTCTTGCCATGTGCGCAGGACAGCGCACACGAGCAAGCGGCTGCCAAGCCTACAGGGACGTACTTGCGGCGTCCCCGCACTCCGACACCGCCCCGCCAGACCACGGAATCCGCTTTTGCTCTGGCGTTTGATCTGGCCTCTGCAGGTGCCGGGCGCAGCCCGGCCGAATACCCCCAACAGGCAGGCGACGCCCGGAACAGGTACCCTATGCCGCCATCAGATAGCCAACGTGACATGACCGACGCCATCGTCGCTCCGCAGTGGGCCTCCCGCCTGCGCGACATCGCCGACTTCCCCAAGCCCGGCATCCTCTTCAAGGACATCATGCCGCTGCTCGCCCATAGCGAGGACTTCCGCGGTGCCATCACCGCGATGGCCGACCGCTGGCGCGACCAGAAGCTGGACGCGGTGATCGGTATCGAATCGCGTGGGTTCATCCTCGGCGCCGCGATGGCGCTGGAACTGGGCGTCGGCTTCGTGCCGGTGCGCAAGCCGGGCAAGCTGCCGGGCCAGGTGCTGCGCGAGGAATACACGCTGGAATACCGCAGTGACTGCATCGAAGTGCACGCCGATGCGCTGCCGGCCGGTGCCCGCGTGGCGATCATCGATGACGTGCTGGCCACTGGCGGCACGCTGGTCGCGGCGCTGTCGCTGGTGCGCCGCCTGGGCGTTGACGTGGTCGGCGCCGGTGTACTGGTCGAACTCGACGGTCTCGGCGGCCGCGCGCGCTGGGAAGCGGATCTGCCGCTGTACACCGAACTGGTGTTCTGATCGAAGGGTGGGTGCCAACCAAGGTTGGCATCTACCAGAGCGAATGGCTTGGAGCCGGTAGTTGCCAACCTTGGTTGGCAGCGCCTTTCGCGACTGGCGCCACGGATGGGCCAACCAAGGTTGGCCCCTACCAGGTCAGATCGTTGCCAACCGTGGTTGGCAACGCTGCTTCAATCACAACATCCGCACGCGGAAACGACGGCCCTTGATCTTGCCGGCTTCCAGCTTGGCCACGGCCTTGTTGGCCTGCTCACGCGCGATCGCCACATAGGAGCGGGTCGGGAAGATCGCGATCTTGCCGATGAACTTGCTCGACAGGCCGGCATCACCGGTCAGTGCACCGAGGATGTCGCCCGGGCGCAGCTTGTCGGTCTTGCCGCCGTCGATGCGCAGCGTGCGCATTGCGGCCTGCGGCAGTTCAGACGGGCGCGAGGTTGCCAGCGGCGTCTTCTGCCAGTCCAGCGGCTGCCCCATCTGCGCTTCGATGGCTTCGGCGCGGGTCTTCTCGCGGCCGGCCACCAGGCTGATCGCCAGGCCACTGGCACCGGCTCGGCCGGTACGGCCGACGCGGTGCTGGTAGCTCTCCACATCGGTGGGCAGCTCGTAGTTGATCACCGCCGCCAGCTCTTCCACATCGAGGCCGCGTGCGGCGACGTCGCTGGCCACCAGTACGTTGCAGCTGCGGTTGGCCAGCAGCAACAACACTTCCTCGCGATCGCGCTGTTCCATGTCGCCATGCAGGGCCAGTGCAGAGAAGCCGAACTGCTGCAGTGAGTTGGCCACTTCGTCCACGTCCTTGCGGGTGTTGCAGAAGACCACCGCCGATTCCGGCGTGTACTTCAGCAGCAGGCCGGCCAGTGCCTTCTGGCGATGTGCCGGTTCCACCTCGCAGAACAGGTGGCGGATGGCTGGGGCCTGGTCGGCGCCTTCCACGGTCACTTCCACTGCGTCGCGCAGCAGGTCACGCGCCATGGCGCGGATGCTGTCGGGGAAGGTGGCCGAGAACAGCAGGCTCTGGCGATCCTTGTGGGTGCGGCCGGCGATCTCGCGGATCGGCTCTTCGAAGCCCATGTCGAGCATGCGGTCGGCCTCATCCAGCACCAGCGTGCGCACCGCGCCCAGGTTCAGCGCACGCTTGCGTGCCAGTTCCTGCACGCGGCCGGGCGTGCCGACCACCACATGCGGATCGTGGCCTTCCAGCGATGCCAGCTGCGGGCCCAGCGGCACGCCGCCAACCAGCAGCAGCAGCTTCAGGTTGGGGATGCCGGTGGCCAGCTTGCGGATCTGCTTGCCGACCTGGTCGGCCAGTTCGCGGGTCGGGCACAGCACCAGCGCCTGCACACGGATCAGGCTGGGGTCGATGGCCTGCAGCAGGCCCAGGCCGAAGGCGGCGGTCTTGCCGCTGCCGGTCGGCGCCTGTGCGATCACATCGCGGCCATCCAGGATGGCCGGCAGGCTCTGCGCCTGCACGGGGGTGAGGGTGGTGTAGCCGAGGGCGTCCAGGCCGGGCTGCAGGGCCGGGCTCAGCGGCAGAGTCGAGAAGTCAGTCATGGCGCATTGTACCCGTCCGGAAGGCTGGGCCCCCCGGCCTTCTTCACCCGCTCAGGGTGTGCGATCCAGTAGATCCACGCCATGCGTGGATGACACTGTCCAACCTTCAGTGCAAACCGAGGGCCACCAGCCGTACGGCCATCGCTTGCAGCTGCTCCTGGGTGGCCGGCTTTCCGGCGACCCGGGGTTCCAGCAGCAGCTGGTGAAACCACGGGTTGGCGTGCTGCGTGTCGAAATGGAACGCGCAGCTTGCCTGCTCGCCCATCACCGCCTGCACGATCGCGATCAGCGTGTCTTCGGCTTCATCGACATTGCCCGGCCCATAGCGATCATCCAGCAATCGCAACGGGACCGGCAGCAGGGCGGGGGAGGCGGGCATGCCTCAAGTCTAACGATCCACGTAGGACATGCGGAGCAGGCTCAGGCCGCGTCAACATGGAACTGAATCAGGCCACAGTGCAGGCACTCGAACGTGTAGAAGCCGATATCTCCACCGGGTGCGTAGTCGCCGACCAGCTCCGACCAAAGTGATTCGTCGGCGTCATTGGCCGCGCACCAGGCCGCGATGGTCGCTGCAGTGGCCTGACTCACCTGTTCCATCGTGGCGTCGCCCAGGAAGCGGCAGATATCGTTGCAATGCGCCAGCCATTTCTCCCCCTGAAAACTGACGTAGCCAGGCGTGCGCAGGGACAGCTCCTCCAATGCGGTTTCGGACACGCTTTCGTCGATGTCCAGACTGCAGGCAAATGCGACATCCAGCGCCGATGCTGCACGGCCATCGGCAATGCACCAAGGGCAGATCTGTTCCGAAAAATCACTGTGCCCATCATGCAGGGCATCGCGCAGGTACACATATCCACGCGCCTGCTGGCAGACCCTGCAGGCCGTAGTGGAGGGCCCCACGTTGCCCGTCGCTACCGGGTCCGGATGGTAACGGAAGCTCGGAAGGTGATGGATGGTCATGTCGTCCGTGTCGACCAGCGCAGGGGACGTTCTTTTACGGCCTGCGGATGGATTCGGCAAGCGGGGAGGGTCGATCAGCCAAGCACCGCCAGCACGCCCTGGTGGATCGCCAGGCCCCCGAACAGCAGCCAGGCAAACAGGATCAGCGCCAGCAGCAGCGGCTTCAGCCCGGCCTGGCGCAGCGCTGAGACGTGGGTGGTCAGGCCCAGCGCGGCCATCGCCATCGCCAGCAGCACGGTATCCAGCTGCACCAGCCCCGCCTGCAGGCCAGCCGGCAGCAGGTGCAGCGAGTTGAAACCGGCCACCGCCACGAAACCAAAAGCGAACCACGGCACCACAATGCGCGCCTTGCTGCCATCGGCGCTGGCCTTGCCGCCACGCGCCAGCCACAGCGACAGCGCCACCAGGAACGGTGCCAGCAGCATCACCCGCACCATCTTGGTGATCACCGCCGTGTCAGCCGCCGCTTCGTTGACCGCGCGGCCAGCGGCGACCACCTGTGCCACTTCATGCACCGTCGCGCCGGTGAACAGACCGTACTGGCGCGCGTCCATTGCCAGCCAGCCGTGTGACTGCACCAGCGCATACAGCGCCGGGTACAGGAACATCGCCAGCGTGCCGAACACCACCACTGTCGACACCGCCACCGTGACCTGTGCCGCGCGGCCACGCACCACCGGTTCGGCGGCCATCACCGCTGCCGCACCACAGATCGCGCTGCCGGCACCGATCAGCATCGCCGCCTCGCGCTCCATCTTGAACACGCGCATGCCCAGCCAGCAGGCCAGGCCGAAGGTGCTGGCGACCACCAGCACGTCCATCAGCACGCCGGTGACGCCGACATGGCCGATGTCCTGGAAGGTCAGGCGCAGGCCGTAGAGCACGATGCCGGCGCGCAGCAGCCAGTGCTTGGAGAAGCCGACACCGGCTGCGCTGCTCGGCGCCAGCCGCGGGTAGAGGGTGTTGCCGACTGCGATGCCGGCGACGATGGCCACGGTCAGCGCGCTCAGACCGTGCGCCTGCAGCCAGGGTAGCTCGGCCAGGTACAGCGACGCCGCCGCGATCAGACCCACCAGCAGCAGGCCGGGCAGGCGCGGCTGCCAGCGTTGGCGCAGGGCGGGCAGGGACCAGGGGGAGAGAGCGGGGGCGTTCATGGCAGGGGCAGGGCTGGAGTGATGGGGCAAGCGTGCGCCTCTGTCGCTGACCTGTAAAACGAATAATATGGGTGAAACCTACCTATCAAGCGGGTAAATTGCATGCGCCTGACCTTGCGCCAGCTGCAGGTCTTCGTCGCCATCGCCGATCATGGCAGCACTACTGCCGCCGGCCAGGCCATCGCCCTCTCGCAGTCGGCCAGCAGCGCCGCCCTGCAGGAGCTGGAGGCGCACTTCGGCACACCGCTGTTCGACCGCATCGGCCGCCGCCTGGCCCTGAACGGCCACGGCCGCGCGTTGCTGGAGCCGGCGCGTACCCTGCTGGTCAATGCCGCCGATCTGGAGCGGCAGCTGGCTGCCGGCGGCGACCCGTCGCAGGGTGCACCGCTGCGGCTGGTGCTGGCCGCCAGTACCACCATTGGCAACTACCTGCTGCCGCCGCGCATCGCCGAACTGCTGCGGCAGGCGCCGCAGGCCGAAGTCGACCTGCGCATCGACAACAGTGCCGGCGTGGTCGCCGCCGTGCAGCGACTGGACGTCGACGCCGGCCTGATCGAAGGCCCGTGCCACGAGCGCGGGCTGCAGGTGACCGCCTGGCAGCAGGATCCGCTGGTGATCGTCGGCGCCGCCGACGCCCCCGCGCGCTGGTCGCTGGATGAACTCCGCCGCGCCCGCTGGCTGCTGCGCGAACCGGGCTCCGGCACCCGCGAAGCGGTGGAACAGGCGCTGCTGCCGCACCTGCGCGGCTTCGCGCAGACCCTGCAGCTGGGCAATACCGAAGCGATCAAGCAGGCCGCCATCGCCGGACTGGGTCTGGCCTGTCTTTCCCGTCATGCGCTGGAAGAGCCGCTGGCCCTCGGCCGCCTGCGCGTGCTTGAGACCCCGTTGCCCGCCCTGCAGCGCACCCTGTGGCTGGTACGCCACCCCGGCAAGCAATGGTTGCCGGGGTTGCAGGCGTTGTTGGGGGAGGTGCAGTAGCCGGGATCCATCTTCCACAGCGCGAACTCCACGAAGGGGTCAGAGCCCGTTGCGCAGCAACGGGATCCGACCCCGACAGATCGACAGGCCTTGCAGCGCTCATCCACGCATGGCGTGGATCTACCGTGTCGACCAAGGTCGACACCCACCAGAGCAGAATGCCGCCCCGACAGATCGCGGTAGCCTCCCACAGGAAACCAGCTTTTGACGTTGCTGTTGAGGTTGCCGGCCAGCGGCCGGCACTACCGCGGGTGCCGGGTGCAACCCGGCCGACGCCCCCAACCCGTACAATAGGCGGATGCCTCTGATTACCCTACAGAACGTCGACTTCAGCGTCGGCGGCCCGTTGTTGCTGGAAAAGGCCGAACTGTCGATCGAGCCGGGCGAACGCATCGCCCTGATCGGCCGCAACGGCGCCGGCAAATCCACCCTGCTCAAGCTGCTGTCCGGCGACCACAAGCCCGATGACGGCGAAGTGCGCGTGCAGCAGGGCGTGCGTGTCACCCGCCTGGAGCAGGAAGTGCCGCACGGCGCTGCTGGCTCGGTGTTCGACGTCGTCGCCGACGGCCTTGGCGAGCTGGGCCAGTGGCTGGCCGAATTCCACCACCTCAGCCATGCCGAAGTCTTCGATGGCGAAGCCCTCGGCAACGTGCAGGCCAAGATCGATGCCGCCAACGGCTGGGGCCTGGACCAGCGCGTCAGCGAAACCCTGACCAAGCTCGACCTGGATGGCGAGGCCGAGTTCGGCCGCCTGTCCGGCGGCATGAAGCGCCGCGTGCTGCTCGCCCGCGCGCTGGTGTCCAGCCCCGATGTGCTGCTGCTGGACGAACCGACCAACCACCTGGACATCGAAGCCATCGACTGGCTCGAAGCGTTCCTGAAGGGCTGGAGTGGCAGCGTGGTGTTCGTCACCCATGACCGCCGCTTCCTGCGTGCCCTGGCCACCCGCATCGTCGAGATCGACCGCGGCCAGGTCACCAGCTGGCCAGGTGACTGGGCCAACTACGAGCGCCGCCGCGAGGAACGCCTCAATGCGCAGGCGCAGGAAAACGCCCGCTTCGACAAGCTGCTGGCGCAGGAAGAAGTCTGGATCCGGCAGGGCATCAAGGCCCGTCGCACCCGCGACGAAGGCCGCGTGCGCCGCCTGAAGGCGATGCGCGTGGAGCGTTCGCAGCGTCGCGACCTCAGCGGCAACGTCAAGATGGAAGCCGCACAGGGCGTCAGTTCCGGCAAGAAGGTCATCGACGTCAAGGATATTTCGTTCGCCTTCGGTGAGCGCACCATGGTCCGCGACTTCACCACCACCATCATGCGCGGCGACCGCATCGGCCTGATCGGCCCCAACGGCAGCGGCAAGACGACGCTGCTGAAGCTGCTGCTGGGCGAGCTGCAGCCGGCCAAGGGCGAAGTCAACGCCGGCACGAACCTGCAGATCGCGTATTTCGACCAGTACCGCGCCGTGCTGCGCGAAGACTGGAGCGCGATCGAGAACGTCGCCGAAGGCCGCGATTTCCTCGAGTTCAACGGCAAGCGCAAGCATGTGCATGCCTACCTGCAGGACTTCATGTTCACCCCGGAGCGCGCGCGTGCGCCGATTACCCGCCTGTCCGGTGGCGAGCGCAACCGCCTGCTGCTGGCCAAGCTGTTCGCGCAGCCGTCCAACCTGCTGGTGATGGACGAACCGACCAACGACCTGGACGTGGAAACCCTGGAGCTGCTGGAAGAGCTGCTGGGCGAGTACACCGGTACGCTGCTGCTGGTCAGCCACGACCGTGACTTCATCGACAACGTGGTGACCTCCACGCTGGTGATGGAAGGCGACGGCGTGATCGGCGAGTACGTGGGGGGCTACAGCGACTGGCAGCGTTATGCGGCCAGCATCGCAGCGCCTGCCGCGGCCCCTGCCGCCAAGCCGGCGGCCGCTGCGCCGGCCACCCCGGCTACCGCAGCTCCGGCTGCACCCAAGCGCAAGCTGGCCTACAAGGAAGCGCGCGAACTGGAGCAGCTGCCGAAGACCATCGAGAAGCTGGAAGGCGACGTCGAAGGGCTGACCTCGGCGATGAACGACCCGTCGTTCTACACCCGCAGCAGTGCCGAAGTAACCGCGCACACCCAGCAGCTGGCCAAGGTGCAGGCCGAGCTGGATGCCGCGTACGCGCGCTGGGAAGAGCTGGAAGGCTGAGCTGAGCGTCCGCCGGCGCTGCCGGTGAACTCAGTAGATCCACGCCATGCGTGGATATCGGGATCCGTGCGGACCAACGGTCCGCACCTACCGAAGCCGGTTACGCCTCCGTACGGACCAAGGTCCGCACCCACCAATCAACGGTCCGTGCGGACCAAGGTCCGCACCCACCGGGGCGCCGGCGGTCATTTAACCCCGTGCAGATCCCGCAGCTGGCTCGGCCGGCTGCCGAAATACGCCGCCAGATCGGCGATGTCCTGATCACTCAGGTCCTTCGCCTGCGGCGTCATCAGCGCATGCTGGCGGTCACCGGCGCGGTAGGCCTGCAGCGCATGCGCCAGGTAATCACCGTACTGCCCACCCAGCTTCGGATAGGTCGCATCGATCGGCGCGTTGCCATCGGCGCCGTGGCAGTCGAGGCAGCTCTGGTTGGTGGCCTTGCTCTTCACCTTGGCGCGGGCTTCACCGGCGGCCTCGCGGCCTGGTGGCAGGCCGGCAGAGGATGAAGAACCGTGTTCGCCGCTGGCATGGCCCGGGTCGGCGGCGGATTTCTCGCTGTTTTCCACCTGCGACTGTGAACAGGCGGCCAGCAGCAGGGCAACGGACAGCGCGATGGCGTGACGCATCGGATGCGCGGCTTTCGACATGGGCGGGCCTTACTTGACGGTGGACAGGTAAACAGAGAGATCGGCGATCTCCTGTTCGCTGAAACTCATCGACTGCGCCTGCATCGTCGGATGCCTGCGCTTGCCCTGGCGGTACTCGGTCAGGGCCTGGGCCAGGTACTGCTGGGTCTGGCCGCCGATCTTCGGCACCCGGTAGCTGGGGTAGGCGTTCTTGTAGCCGGTGATGCCGTGGCACCCCTGGCAGGTGTAGGCCAGCACGCGGCCATTGTCGAAGTTGCCGGTGGGGGCGGCAGGCGCCGGGGCAGCGGCGGGAGCCGGGGCCGGGGCAGGTGTGGCAGGAGCAGGAGCGGGCTGTGCCGCGGCCCCAAGGGGCAGGAGGACGGCCAGAGCGAGACAAGCGGCGAGCGGCTGCGGGCGCATGGTGTCGTTTCCGGGGATTCGGGTCTGGTCGTTCCGGCGTGGGGTACGGAACGACCCGAGTATAGCCCCAGGTTTCATCTAGCTGAAATGGGGGGCGGGCCGACCGGTGGCACGAAGACACCATGACCTTTGGGATATGGTGTTGCCGTGAAGTGGTGCATTACTTTGCTACCACACCTGTCCACGCATCCTCCAGGGATCTGACGATGTCTCACCCAACCTTCCTGTCCGGCCGCCGCAGCGGAATCTGCGCTGCCGCACTGCTGATCTCCACCTCCCTGCTGCTGGGCGGTTGCGCCGCAGGGCCCAATTCCGAAGCCAAGGCCGCCGAGACCAAGGAGGAGAAGAAGGTCGACGCGGTTCCGGTCGAGGTGGCCGTGGCGAGCCATCGCGCGGTCGCCGCCAGCTACACCGGCACCGCTGCGCTGGAGCCGCGTGCCGAGTCGCAGGTGGTCGCCAAGACCTCCGGCGTGGCGCTGGCGGTGCTGGTCGAGGAAGGCCAGCGGGTGACCGCCGGCCAGCCGCTGGTGCGTCTGGACCCGGACCGCGCGCGCCTGGCCGTGGCACAGAGCGAAGCGCAGATGCGCAAGCTGGAAAACAACTACCAGCGCGCGCAGAAACTGGTTGGCCAGCAGATGGTCAGCGCCGCCGATGTCGACCAGCTGCGTTACGACCTGGAAAACGTCCGCGCGCAGTACCGCCTGGCCACGCTGGAACTGTCCTACACCACGGTGGTGGCGCCGATCTCCGGCGTGATCGCGTCGCGCTCGATCAAGACCGGCAACTTCGTGCAGATCAACACGCCGATCTTCCGCATCGTCGACAACTCGCGGTTGGAAGCTACCCTCAACGTGCCCGAGCGCGAGCTGGCCACCCTGCGCGCCGGCCAGCCGGTGACGCTGGCCGCCGACGCGCTGCCGGGGCAGAGCTTCACCGGCACCGTCGACCGCATCGCACCGGTGGTGGATTCGGGCAGTGGCACGTTTCGCGTGGTCAGTGCCTTCGATGGCGCCGCGCACGCGTTGCAGCCCGGCATGTTCGGTCGCATCCGCATCGATTACGACCAGCGTGCCGATGCGCTGGTGGTGCCGCGCCTGGCGCTGCTCGACGATGGTGAGCCGGCGGTGTTCCGGGTGCGCGAAGGCAAGGTCGCACGCGTTCCGGTCAAGCTGGGTTACGCCGAGGGCCCGTGGGTGGAGATCCGTGATGGCCTGGCGGCCGGTGATCAGGTGGTCACCGCCGGCAAGGTCGCCCTGCGCGACGGCACCGCAGTGCAGGTGATCGCCGATCCGAAGGCAAAGGCGAAGACGGTCGCAGCATCGGCCAAGCCGGCAGACAAGGCCGGGAGCAAGCAATGACCGCCCCGGGCCACGACCACGGTGCCTCGCCGGCGAGCGACGGCGCCGCCGCCAGCATGCGCGGCGGTCTGGTGGAATTCGCCACCCGCCGCCGCGTGACCATCGCCATGTGCACGGTCACCCTGCTGCTGTTCGGCCTGATCGCGCTGGGCAACCTCAAGGTCAACCTGCTGCCCGACCTGAGCTACCCGACGCTGACCGTGCGCACCGAGTACACCGGTTCGGCGCCGACCGAAATCGAAACTCTGATCACCCAGCCGGTCGAAGAAGCGGTCGGCGTGGTCAAGAACCTGCGCAAGCTGAAGTCGGTCTCGCGCACCGGCCAGAGCGATGTAGTGCTGGAGTTCGCCTGGGGCACCAACATGGACCAGGCCAGCCTGGAGGTGCGCGACAAGATGGAAGCGCTGAACCTGCCACTGGAGGCCAAGGCCCCGGTGCTGCTGCGCTTCAATCCGTCCACCGAGCCGATCATGCGCCTGGTGCTGTCGAACAAGGTGGCGCCGACCAGCGATGCCGATGCGGTCCGTGAGCTGACCGGCCTGCGCCGCTATGCCGATGAAGACCTGAAGAAGAAGCTGGAGCCGGTCAGCGGCGTGGCGGCGGTCAAGGTCGGTGGCGGCCTCGAGGACGAGATCCAGGTCGACATCGACCAGCAGAAACTGGCCCAGCTGAACCTGCCGATCGACACCGTCATCAAGCGCCTGAAGGACGAGAACATCAACATCTCCGGCGGCCGCCTGGAGGAGGGTTCGCAGCGCTTCCTGGTGCGTACCGTCAACCAGTTCGCCGATCTGGAGGAGATCCGCAACCTGCTGGTCACCACCCAGGCGTCGAACGGCAGCGCGGCCGACTCGGCGTTGCAGCAGATGTTCAACATCGCCGCGTCGACCGGTTCGGCGGCAGCCATCGCGGCGGCATCGGCGGCGCAGAGCGCATCGTCCGGCGGTGGTTCCAGCGTGGTCGCCAACGGTGTGCCGGTGCGCCTGAAGGACGTGGCCACCGTGCGCCAGGGCTACAAGGAGCGCGAAGCGGTGATCCGCCTGGGCGGCAAGGAATCGGTGGAACTGGCGATCTACAAGGAAGGCGACGCCAATACCGTGTCCACCGCCGAAGCGCTGCGCAAGCGCCTGGAGCAGATCAAGGGCACGTTCCCGTCCGACGTCGAGATGACCACCATCGAGGACCAGTCGCGCTTCATCGAGCACGCCATCGCCGACGTCAAGAAGGATGCAGTGATCGGCGGCCTGCTGGCGATCCTGATCATCTTCCTGTTCCTGCGTGATGGCTGGAGCACGTTCGTGATCAGCCTGTCGCTGCCGGTCTCGATCATCGCCACATTCTTCTTCATGGGCCAGCTCGGCCTGAGCTTGAACGTGATGTCGCTGGGCGGTCTGGCACTGGCCACCGGCCTGGTGGTGGATGACTCGATCGTGGTGTTGGAGAGCATCGCCAAGGCGCGCGAGCGTGGCCTGGGCATCCTGCAGGCCGCCATCGCCGGTACCCGCGAAGTGAGCATGGCGGTGGTCGCCTCGACCCTGACCACCATCGCGGTGTTCCTGCCGCTGGTGTTCGTCGATGGCATCGCCGGCCAGTTGTTCCGCGACCAGGCGTTGACCGTGGCGATCGCCATCGCGATCTCGCTGCTGGTGTCGATGACCCTGATCCCGATGCTGAGCTCGCTGAAGGGACGGCCGCCGCTGGCGTTCCCGGAAGAAGCGCCGAACGAACCGTGGCAACCGCAGAACCGCTGGCAGAAGCCGGTGGCACTGGGCCGTCGTGGTGCCGTGGCGACCGCGCGCTGGAGCTTCTACGCGCTGGCCTGGCTGGTGGTGCGGGCGTGGCGTGGCGTGGTGGCGGTGGTCGGCCCGGTGATGCGCAAGGCCAGCGATCTGGCGATGAAGCCGTACGCCGGTGCCGAGCGTGGCTACCTGCGCCTGCTGCCGAGCGCACTGGCGCACCCGGGCAAGGTGCTGGGTGTCGCCTCGATCATCTTCGTGGCGACCATGGCGCTGGTGCCGATGCTCGGTGCCGACCTGATTCCGCAGCTGGCGCAGGACCGTTTCGAAATGACGGTGAAGCTGCCGGCCGGCACGCCGCTGAAGCAGACCGATGCGCTGGTGCGTGAACTGCAGCTGGCACACGGCAAGGGCGAAGGCGTGGCCTCGCTGTACGGTGTCAGTGGCAGTGGCACCCGCCTGGATGCCAGCCCGACCGAGAGCGGCGAGAACATCGGCAAGCTGACCGTGGTGATGGAAGGCGGCGGCAATGCGCGTACCGAAGCGGAGATCACCGAGCGCCTGCGTGACACCATGGGTCAGCATCCGGGGGCACAGGTCGACTTCGCGCGGCCGGCGTTGTTCAGCTTCTCCACGCCGCTGGAAATCGAGCTGCGCGGGCAGGACATGGCCACGCTGGAAGTGGCCGGCCAACGCCTGGCGGCGCTGCTGCGCGGTAACGCGCACTACGCCGACGTGAAGTCGACGGTGGAAGAAGGCTTCCCGGAAATCCAGATCCGCTTCGACCAGGAGCGTGCCGGTGCACTGGGCCTGACCACCCGCCAGATCGCCGACGTGGTGGTGAAGAAGGTGCGCGGCGATGTCGCCACCCGCTACAGCTTCCGTGACCGCAAGATCGACGTGCTGGTGCGTGCGCAGGAAGGCGACCGCGCCAGCGTGGAGAGCATCCGCCGGCTGATCGTCAATCCGGGCAGCACCCGTCCGGTCACGCTGGACGCGGTAGCCGAAGTGGTCGCCACCACTGGCCCCAGTGAGATCCACCGTGCCGACCAGACCCGGGTGGCGGTGGTGTCGGCCAACCTGCGCGACATCGATCTTGGCGCGGCCATGCGCGAAGTGCAGCAGATGGTCGCCGAGCAGCCGCTGGGTGCGGGTGTCGGCCTGCACATCGGTGGCCAGGGTGAGGAGTTGGCGCAGGCGGCGAAGTCGCTGATCTTCGCCTTCGGCCTGGCGATCTTCCTGGTGTATCTGGTGATGGCTTCGCAGTTCGAATCGCTGCTGCACCCGTTCGTGATCCTGTTTACCATCCCGCTGGCGCTGGTCGGTGCGATCCTGGCGCTGATGCTGACCGGGAAGCCCATTTCGGTGGTGGTGTTCATCGGCCTGATCCTGCTGGTCGGCCTGGTCACCAAGAACGCGATCATCCTGATCGACAAGGTCAACCAGCTGCGCGAGGCCGGCGTGGCCAAGCACGAGGCGCTGGTGGAAGGCGCGCGCTCGCGCCTGCGGCCGATCATCATGACCACGCTGTGCACGCTGTTCGGCTTCCTGCCGTTGGCGGTGGCGATGGGCGAGGGCGCCGAAGTGCGCGCGCCGATGGCGATCACCGTGATCGGTGGCCTGCTGGTGTCGACCCTGCTGACTCTGCTGGTGATCCCGGTGGTGTACGACCTGATGGACCGTCGCGGCGATGCGTATTACCGCGAACGTGGTCGCAAGCATGCCGGTGAGATCGAGCCGGGTGCAGCGGGCAGTGCGGCGGGTACGGAGGAACCGGCATGAGTGTGGCCGAGTTCTCCATCCGCCGTCCGGTCACCACCATCATGTGTTTCGTGTCGCTGGTGGTGATCGGCCTGATCGCTTCGTTCCGGTTGCCGTTGGAAGCGCTGCCGGACATCTCCGCGCCGTTCCTGTTCGTGCAGATCCCGTACACCGGCTCGACCCCGGAGGAAGTGGAGCGGACCATCATCCGCCCGGTTGAGGAATCGCTGGCGACAATGACCGGCATCAAGCGCATGCGCTCGTCGGCCACCTCCGAGGCGGCGCTGATCTACATCGAGTTCAGCGACTGGGACCGCGACATTGCGATCGCCGCGTCCGACGCGCGCGAGCGCATCGATGCGATCCGCAGCGACCTGCCCGACGACCTGCAGCGCTACAACGTGTTCAAGTGGTCCAGCAGTGATCAGCCGGTGCTGAAGGTGCGCCTGGCCAGCACCACCGACCTGACCACCGCGTACGACATGCTCGACCGCGAGTTCAAGCGGCGCATCGAACGCATTCCCGGCGTGGCGCGTGTCGACATCACCGGCGCGCCGCCGAACGAGGTCGAGATCGCCATTGATCCGAACCGCCTCAACGCGCACGGCCTGAGCATCAATGAACTGAGCGAGCGCCTGCGCACGCTGAATTTCTCGATCTCGGCCGGGCAGATCGACGACAACGGCCAGCGCGTGCGCGTGCAGCCAGTGGGTGAGATCACCGACCTGCAGGAAATGCGCGATCTGGTGATCAACGCCAAGGGCCTGCGCCTGGGGGACATCGCCGATGTGCGCCTGAAGCCGGCGCGGATGAACTACGGCCGCCGTCTCGATGGCAACCCGGCGGTTGGCCTGGATATCTTCAAGGAGCGCAGTGCCAATCTGGTGGAAGTGTCGCGCGCGGCATTGGCCGAGGTTGAATCGATCCGTGCCGAAGCGTCGATGCGCGACGTGCAGATCAAGGTGATCGACAACCAGGGCAAGGCGGTGACCTCCTCGCTGCTGGAACTGGCCGAGGCCGGTGCGGTCGGCCTGATCCTTTCGATCACGGTGCTGTTCTTCTTCCTGCGCCATTGGCCGTCCACGCTGATGGTGACCCTGGCCATTCCGATCTGCTTCACCATCACCCTGGGCTTCATGTACTTCGTCGGGGTGACGCTGAACATCCTGACCATGATGGGCCTGCTGCTGGCGGTGGGCATGCTGGTCGACAACGCCGTGGTGGTGGTGGAGAGCATCTACCAGGAGCGCGAGCGCATGCCGGGGCAGCCGCGCCTGGCCTCGATCATCGGCACCCGCAACGTGGCCATCGCGCTCAGTGCCGGTACGCTGTGCCACTGCATCGTGTTCGTGCCGAACCTGTTCGGCGAGACCAACAACATCAGCATCTTCATGGCGCAGATCGCGATCACCATCTCGGTCTCGCTGCTGGCCTCGTGGCTGGTCGCGGTCAGCCTGATCCCGATGTTGTCCGCGCGCATGGCCACGCCGAAGCTGGTGCACTCGCAGACCGGCGTGATCGCACGCCTGCAGCGGCGCTACGCGACACTGCTGGACTGGTCGCTGCGCCATCGCGGCTGGAGCCTGCTCGGCATCGTGCTGGTGGTGCTGGTCAGCCTGGTGCCGATGAAGCTGACCAAGGTCGACATGTTCGGTGGTGACGGCGGCAAGGACATCTTCATCGGCTACATGTGGAAGGGCGCCTACACCTACCGGCAGATGTCCGAGGAAGTGGCGCGGGTGGAGAACTGGATCGACGCCAACCGCGAGCGCCTGCACGTCAAGCAGGTGTATTCCTGGTACAGCGAGCAGGAAGGCAGCTCCACCGTGGTCACCCTGGACGAGAAGTACGCCAAGGACATCAAGGCGCTGCAGGAAGAGCTGCGCAAGGGCCTGCCGAAGTCGGCCCGCACCGACTACTTCGTTGGCAACCAGGGCGGTGATGGCGGCGGTGGCGGCAACCAGGGCGTGCAGGTGCAGCTGGTCGGCGACTCCAGTTCGATGCTGCAGGAGATCGGCCAGGAAGTGGTGCCGCTGCTGGCCCAGCGCGCCGAGCTGCGCGATGTGCGCATCGACAACGGCGAAAAGGGTGGTGAACTGAAGGTGCGCGTCGACCGCGAGCGTGCGGCGGCGTTCGGCTTCAATGCCGAACAGGTAGCCAGCTTCGTCGGCCTGGCCCTGCGCGGTGCACCGATGCGCGAGTTCCGCCGCGGCGACAACGAAGTGCCGGTATGGGTGCGCTTCGCCGGTGCCGAGCAGAGCAGCCCGGAAGACCTGGCCGGTTTCAGCGTGCGCACCGGCGATGGCCGCAGCGTGCCACTGCTGAGCCTGGTCACCGTCGATGTCGGTTCGTCAGCCACCCAGATCGGACGCACCAACCGCCAGACCACGCTGACCATCAAGGCCAACCTGGCCGAGAAGGTCACCGCGCCGGATGGCCGCAAGGCGATGGAGTCGGTGCTCAAGCCGATGAACTTCCCGGCCGGCTATGGCTTCACCTTCGATGGCGGTGACTACGGCAACGACGACGAAGCGATGCAGCAGATGGTGTTCAACCTGCTGATCGCGCTGGTGATGATCTACGTGGTGATGGCGGCGGTGTTCGAGTCGCTGCTGTTCCCGGCGGCGATCATGAGTGGCGTGCTGTTCTCGATCTTCGGTGTGTTCTGGTTGTTCTGGATCACCGGTACCTCGTTCGGAATCATGTCCTTCATCGGCATCCTGGTGCTGATGGGCGTGGTGGTGAACAACGGCATCGTGATGATCGAGCACATCAACAACCTGCGGCGCGGCGGCATGGGACGCACCCAGGCGCTGGTGGAGGGCTCACGCGAGCGATTGCGGCCAATCATGATGACCATGGGCACGGCGATCCTGGCGATGGTGCCGATCTCGCTGACCAGTACGCAGATGTTCGGCAACGGCCCGGAGTACGCACCGATGGCGCGCGCGATTGCCGGCGGCCTGGCGTTCTCGACCGTGGTCAGCCTGCTGTTCCTGCCGACGATCTATGCAGTGCTGGATGACCTGCGCAGTGCGGTCACGCGACTGATCCGCCGCGCCCGCGGTCTGGAGATCGTGCCGGGTACCCCGGTGTAGTGGTCGAGCTTGCTCGACCGTAATGCGCGCCAACGTGTTGTGGTGTGGGGGAGGCCGGTCGTAGTGGGGCGGCCTCCCCCTTTTTTTGATGTTCTGCGCAGAGCATGCTGGGCCGATCTTTGCGGTCGGCGTAAAGCGTGCCAACCAAGGTTGGCACCTGCCGGTCGCGCGCGCAGATGCGGTGCGGCCGGTAGCGCCGGGCCATGCCCGGCGGGGCGTTGCAATCAACCGGCGACCTTGCCCCACACCTTGAACGTGGTCAGCCACAGGCCCAGCATGCTGCCGATGTTGGTCAGCATGAAGGTCAGCACCACGCGGGTGACGCGGTTGCGATACCAGCCCTTCAGGCTCTGCGCATCGTCGCGCAGCTTCAGGAAGTCCTCATACGCCGGCTTGCGCAGGCGCGCTTCCACCAGGGCCGAGAATGCGCCAGTCGGGATGCTCAGGCGGAACGGCTTGAACGGCGCCACCGCGATCGCGGTGAGGATGCTCAGCGGATGGCCGCCGGCCAGCAGGCAGCCCAGGCCGGCGAGGCCGCCGGTATACATCGCCCAGGTCGCCAGCAGTTCGGTGCCCACGCCCAGGCCACCGCGGTAGAAGCCTACGCCGATGCCGGTCGCCACGATGGCCAGGATGCCCAGCGTGAACCACGGAATGTTGCGCTTCTTCGGCACCGCTTCCAGCTCGGCGCGCAGCGGTGCCGGTGCTTCGGTGTCGGTTTCCAGGTAGCGCGCCAGCCCGGCCAGGTGGCCGGCACCCACCACCGCCAGCACTTCACGCTGCTGCGGGTCGTGTTCCTCGCGCAGGCGCGTGGCCATGTAGCGGTCGCGCTCGCCGATGATGGTCTCGTACAGCGCCGGGCTCTCGCTGGCGAACTCGCCGAAGCTCGACTCCAGCATGTCGCCCTGCTTGAGCTTCTCGATCTCGTTTTCGCCCACTTCCTCGGATGAGAACAGACCTGCGCCAAGCCCGGCGACCAGCTTCAGCTTGCCGAAGAAGCCCAGCCGTTGCGAGGCACGGCGGAAGGTCAGGCCGACTTCACGGTCGATCAGGTGTACCGGCAGGTTGCGCTCGCGCGCCAGTTCCACCGCGCGCTTCAGTTCGGCGCCCGGCTCGATGTCGAGCTGTTCGGCCAGGCGGCGCTGGTAGGCGGACAGGGCCAGGTTGGCGGCGAACAGGGCGACGCGGCCCTTGCGGATCACCTCGACCAGGTCGAGCTTGGCCAGGGTGTCTGGGTCGCTCAGGGCCTGCAGGCGCTGCGGATCGAGCTCGACGGCCACCGCGTCGAAGCGGCCACTGTCGATCGCTTTTTCCACCGCTTCGACGCTGGCGCGGGAAACGTGCGCGGTGCCGAGCAGGGTGTAGCGCACGCCGTCGCGTTCAACGATGCGCACCGGCTGGCCGGCGAACAGGTCGTCGCCGGTGTCAGGAAGGGTTTCAGTCATGGGTTCATTCATTGGAAGGTGCGGTGTCGGCGCCATCGCCGAGCGCGCGCTGCATCTGCACGGTATCCAGCCAGCGGCCGTGCTTGCGGCCAAGGCCACGGAACACGCCGATCAGCTCGAAGCCGAAGCGTTCGTGCAGCTTGATCGACGCGGCGTTGGTCGGTTCGCCGATCACGGCCACCATCTGCCGGTAACCACGCGCCACGCAGGCATCGATCAAGGCCTGCAGCAGGCCGGTGCCCACGCCCTGGCCCTGGAAGCGGGCATCGACGTAGACCGAGTTCTCCACGGTCCACTGGTAGGCGATGCGGGTGCGGTAGGTGTTGGCGTAGGCATAGCCGGCCACCTGGCCGTCGATCTCGGCGACCAGGTAGGGGAAGCCGCGATCGATGATGTCGCGCATACGGCGCAGCATCTCGGTCGCGTCGGGGATGTCGTACTCGTAGGTGTTGACGAAGTCGGTCACTTCCACCGCGTAGATCGCGGTGATCGCGGCGATGTCGGCCGGGCCGGCATCACGGATGAGGACGGCCATGCGCGGGCTCCGGCTCAGTCGATGTAGCGCTTGAGCAGGTCACCGTACGCGTCGATGCGGCGATCGCGCAGGAACGGCCAGATACGGCGCACGTGCTCGCTGCGCTGCAGGTCGACATCGCACAGCAGCACGGTGGCGTCGGTGCCGGCTTCGGCCAGGAATTCGCCCTGCGGGCCGAGCACGTGGCTGTTGCCCCAGAACTGGATGCCCGAAGCACCCAGCGGCGAGGCTTCGTGACCGACGCGGTTGCAGCTCAGCACCGGCAGGCCGTTGGCCACGGCGTGGCCGCGGTGGCTCAGCACCCAGGCGTCGCGCTGGCGGGTCTTCTCGTCCTGCACGTCGTCCGGGTCCCAGCCGATCGCGGTCGGGTACAGCAGCAGTTCGGCGCCGGCCAGCGCCATCAGGCGTGCCGCTTCCGGATACCACTGGTCCCAGCACACCAGCACGCCGAGGCGGCCCACCGAGGTATCGATCGGCTTGAAGCCGATGTCGCCCGGGGTGAAGTAGAACTTTTCGTAGAAGCCCGGGTCGTCCGGGATATGCATCTTGCGGTACTTGCCCAGCAGCGTACCGTCCTTCTCGAACACCACCGCGGTGTTGTGGTACAGGCCGGCAGCACGGCGCTCGAACAGCGAGCCGACCAGCACCACGCCATGCTTCTTCGCCAGCGCGCCGAGGCGCTCGGTGCTCGGGCCGGGGATCGGCTCGGCCAGGTCGAACTCGTCCACCGATTCGTGCTGGCAGAAGTACGGGCCGTTATGCAGTTCCTGCAGCAGCACCAGCTTGGCACCCTGCGCAGCCGCCTCGGCCACGCGTGCTTCGATCACCGCCAGGTTGGCGGCGGCATCACCGTGGGTGCGCTCCTGGATCAGGGCGACGGTAAGGGGGCTGCGCGAGTTCATGCGGGGCGTTCCTGCGGGGGAAAACCTGCATGTTAGCGCGGATGGGCGGCGACGGCGTGTCGCGCGCTGAATGGGTGCTGGTAGTGCCGGCCGCTGGCCGGCAACCCCGTCAATCCATCAGGCATTGCATGGTTGCCGGCCAGCGGCCGGCACTACCCATCCTCAGGCCTTCAACAACCCGGCCGGCAGCTGCATGGTGATGCAGTGCAGGCTGCCGTTCTGCCAGATCAGCGAGCGGCAGGGCACCTGCACGATTTCGCGGCCCGGGTGCGCCTGCGCCAGTACATCGCGGGCCAGGTCGTCGGCCGGATCGCCATAGGCCGGCATCAGCACCGCACCATTGACGATCAGGTAGTTGGCGTACGACGCAGCCAGGCGGCGGCCTTCGTCGATCACCGGCTGTGCCCACGGCAGCGGGAACAGGCGGTACGGCTGGCCATCCTTGGTACGCAGCGCGGCCAGCTCATTGCCCATCGCCTGCAGTTCGGCGTAGTGCGAGTCGCTCTCGTCGTCGCAGGCCTGGTAGACGATGCTGTCAGCCGAGGCGAAGCGGGCGAGGGTGTCGATGTGCGCGTCGGTGTCGTCGCCTTCCAGGTAGCCGTGGTCCAGCCACAGCACGCGGTCCTGCTGCAGCCAGTCGGCCAGGTCGGCGCTCAGGCTGGCGCGGTCGCGGTCCGGGTGGCGCTCGTGCAGGCACTTCCAGGTGGTCAGCAGGGTGCCTTCGCCGTCGGTCTCGATGCCGCCGCCTTCCAGCGCGAACGGAATGCTGCGCACCGGTGCGTCGTTGAACACGCCGGCCTGGTCAAGCACGCCCACCAGCTGGTCATCCAGGGTGGCGTCGAACTTGCCGCCCCAGCCGGTGAAGCGGAAATCCAGCAGCTGGAAGCCGCCGTCGGCACGGCGCAGGGTGATCGGGCCGGAGTCGCGCAACCAGGTATCGTCGTAGGCCGCCGTGGTGAAGTGGACCTTGTCCATGTCGATGCGGTTGGAGCGCAGCCGCATCTCGGCATAGGTCTCCACATCGTCGTCGGCCACGCAGATCAGCACCGGCTGGAAGCGGGTGATGGCCGCGACCAGCGCGATGTAGGTCTCTTCCACCTGGCCCAGGCGGTCGGCCCAGTCGGTGTCGGCGGTGGGCCAGGCAATCAGGACGCCGCTCTGGGCTTCCCACTCGGCAGGAAAACGAAGGGTCTGGTTCATGGTCTCGCTACACAGGCCCGCCCACGGCGGGTAAAGGGATCAACGGATCGGCGGTTTCGGGCCGATTTCGTTCGGGTCCGCCTGGTTGGCCACCACGTCGATCACCTTCTGCTTCTCGAAGTAGACGGTGAACTGCGGGTACACCCAGCGGTTGATGGTCGGCCATTGCCGCTTCTGCCCGCCACGCGGCTGCAGCTGCTCGCTTGGCGCGCCGAACTGCGCCTGTACCTGCTGCATGCTCTGGCCGCGCACGGGCAGGGCACCGGCCGGCTTCTCGCGGGCACGGTCGACAAGCAGGGTATCGGCCAGCGCCGGCGTGGTGGCGGCCAGGGTGGCCATCACGGCCAAGGCGGACAGGTAACGCTTCATCTCGATCTACTCCCCAGTGGTCAAGAAAGGCGATTACAGCAAAAACGGCAGGAAAAAGCCGCATAAACAAAAAACCGCCCGAAGGCGGCTTTTTGCATCGGGTCGGCCCCGCGTAGGGCCAGCCGCAGCCGCGAAGGCTGTTGGGCTTAGCGCTGACGCGCCTTGAAACGCGGGTTCGACTTGCAGATGACGAAGATCTTGCCACGACGACGCACGACCTTGCAGTCACGGTGACGGGCCTTCGCCGACTTCAGGGAGGACAGGACTTTCATGGCATACCTCGGCGTAAACAGTAGTTGTTCGGGTGGAGCGTGGCCGCGATATGCGAAAGACAATCGGCAGTTGACGCTCGTTCAAGCCCGCCATTCTACCGGGCTTTTCCTCGTGGTTTCAAGTGGTTGCACAAAAGATCCCATTGGGGGCGTCTGACAGGGGCTAGAATGACCCCTTCACACGCTCTGGGAACCCCATGAATCCACTCGCTCCCGTCCTGACCATCGACGGCCCTTCAGGGGCTGGCAAGGGTACCATCAGCCGCATCATCGCGCGCCGGATGGGCTGGCATTACCTGGATTCGGGCGCGCTGTACCGGGCGGTGGGCGTGGCCGCGAGCTGGGCCGATATCGATACCTCCGATGCCTCGGCGCTGGTCCGCTGCACCTTTGATACCCACGTTCAGTTTGTCGAGCAGGGTGAAGCCATGCGGGTCATGGTGAACGGGACCGATGCCACCGACGAGCTGCGCCTGGAGACCACCGGCGCGCTGGCCTCGGCCATCGCCGCCATTCCCGAGGTCCGGGCTGCCCTGAAGGAGCGCCAGCGCGCATTCAGGGAGCTGCCCGGCCTGGTCGCCGATGGCCGCGACATGGGCACGGTGATCTTCAAGGATGCCCCCTACAAGGTCTTCCTGACCGCCAGTGCCGAGGAGCGCGCCGAGCGCCGGCATAAGCAGTTGAAAGACAAGGGGGTTTCTGTTAACTTTGATGACCTCCTGCGCGAGATCATGGCCCGCGACGCCCGTGATGCTCAGCGTACCGTGGCGCCCCTGAAGCCGGCAGACGATGCTGTCCTCATCGACACCACAGGCATCGGCATCGCAGATGTCGTTGCCAGAGTGATGGATCTGCTTCCGGTTCCGGCTGCCTGATCCGTTCGCGCGGGAGCACTGCCAGCAGCATCGGTGGTGGTCGCGCATAGCAGTGCTGTACCAGCTCCGTCGCGCAATGATGCGTGGCGGTTTTCCTACTACACACGACCTGCGTTTCCGGGGTCGACCAACAGGCGGGCGGTCGCCATTCCCCTGAAGGGGACGCCACCGACCCATGTGTCCAACAGAGTAAATCTAATGACCGAATCATTTGCCGAACTGTTTGAAGCCAGCCAGGCCAATCTGGCCAAGCTGAAGCCGGGCGCCATCGTCAGCGGTACCGTTGTTGAAGTCCGCGGCGACGTCGTGGTGATCAACGCTGGCCTGAAGTCCGAAGGCATCGTGCCGATCGAACAGTTCCGTAACGACGCTGGCGAAATCGACGTCGCCGAAGGCGACATCGTCAAGGTCGCCCTCGACTCGATCGAGAACGGCTTCGGCGAAACCGTCCTGTCGCGCGAGAAGGCCAAGCGCGCGATGGTGTGGGACGAGCTGGAAGAAGCGTTGGAAAAGAACGAAACCATCACCGGCCGCATCAGCGGCAAGGTCAAGGGTGGTTTCACCGTGGACATCAAGGATGTCCGCGCCTTCCTGCCGGGTTCCCTGGTCGATGTGCGCCCGGTGCGCGATCCGGCCTACCTGGAAGGCAAGGAACTCGAGTTCAAGCTCATCAAGCTGGACCGCAAGCGTAACAACGTCGTGGTCTCGCGCCGCGCTGTCGTCGAAAGCGAGCACTCGGAAGAGCGCGAGCAGCTGATGGACAAGCTGCAGGAAGGCGCGATCCTGAAGGGTGTCGTCAAGAACCTGACCGATTACGGCGCGTTCGTGGACCTGGGCGGTATCGACGGCCTGCTGCACATCACCGACATGGCGTGGAAGCGCGTGCGTCACCCGTCGGAAGTCGTGAACGTCGGCGACGAGCTGGACGTCCGCGTGCTGAAGTTCGACCGCGAGCGCAACCGCGTTTCGCTGGGCCTGAAGCAGCTGGGCGAGGATCCGTGGGACAACATCGGCCGTCGTTACCCGGCCAACAGCCGCGTCTTCGGCAAGGTCTCCAACGTCACCGATTACGGTGCGTTCGTTGAGATCGAGCCGGGCGTCGAAGGCCTGGTGCACGTCTCCGAGATGGATTGGACCAACAAGAACGTCAACCCGTCCAAGGTTGTCCAGGTTGGTGATGAAGTCGAAGTGATGGTGCTGGACGTCGATGAAGAGCGTCGCCGTATCTCGCTGGGCATGAAGCAGGTTGCCGCCAATCCGTGGGAAACCTTCGCTGCCACCCACAAGAAGGGTGACAAGGTGTCGGGCCAGATCAAGTCGATCACCGACTTCGGCATCTTCATCGGCCTGGACGGCGGCATCGACGGCCTGGTCCACCTGTCCGACATCAGCTGGAACACCACCGGCGAAGACGTCGTTCGCAACTTCAAGAAGGGCGATACCCTGGACGCCGTCGTCCTGGCTGTCGATCCGGAGCGCGAGCGCATCTCTCTGGGCGTGAAGCAGCTGGAGCAGGATCCGTTCGGCCAGTACATGGCTGCCAATCCGAAGGGCTCCAAGGTCGAAGGCGTGGTGAAGGAAGTCGACGCCAAGGGCGCGATCATCGAGCTGGCTGACGGCATCGAAGGTTACGTCTCGGCACGCGACATCGCCAACGAGCGCGTTGACGATGCCACCCAGCACCTGAAGGTCGGCGACAAGGTCGAAGCCAAGTTCGTGGGCATGGACCGCAAGGGCCGTACCCTGCAGCTGTCGATCAAGGCCAAGGACGACGCTGAAATGCGCGAAGTGCTGGAGGAATACCAGTCCTCTTCGGCTTCCAGCGGCACCACCCAGCTGGGCGCGCTGCTGCGTGCACAGCTGAACGGCAACAAGTCCGAGTAATCGGCCTTACGCTGTTCGTTGTTTCCTGGACGGCCCGGGCATTGCCCGGGCCGTTTCAGGCTGAGATACCCCTGATGTGAGCCGGTAATGACCAAATCCGAACTGATCGAAATCCTTGCGCGCCGCCAGGCGCACCTGAAGGCCGATGATGTCGATCTGGCGGTGAAGTCGTTGCTGGAAATGATGGGCGGATCGCTGTCCGCCGGGGATCGCATCGAAATCCGTGGTTTTGGCAGCTTCTCGCTGCACTATCGTCCGCCGCGCCTGGGTCGCAACCCGAAGACCGGCGAATCGGTTGCCCTGCCGGGCAAGCACGTCCCTCATTTCAAGCCGGGCAAGGAACTGCGTGAGCGGGTCAGCAGCGTGCTGCCGCTGGACGCCGATCCGGCCTGAGCCTCCCGTCGCGCCACCGCGTGCGAATCCAGCCGCGAGTCGGATAAGCTACGGACTCCTGCCACTGGAGCTGTCGCATGAAGGTTTTTCGTCTGCTGGTCCTGCTGGCGGTTCTGATCCTTGGGTTGATCATCGGTGCGGTCAACATGACCGCGATGTCGATCAACCTGCTGTTTACCCAACTGCATACCTCGGTGGGCGTGGCCCTGATCGCCGCGCTGCTGGTGGGTGTCATCGTCGGTGCCGGCCTGGTGCTGGTGAGCGTGGTCATTCCGCTCTACAGCCAGTTGCGCCGCGCCAACAAGTCCGCTGTCGCCACGCCGGCACCGGTTGCTTCCCCCCAATCTTTTGATGGACGCTGATCGAAGATGGATTTCGTCACCGAGTGGTTCTGGTTCTTCCTGTTCGTTCCGCTGGCCGCACTGGCCGGGTGGGTGATCGGACGGCGTGGTGGTCAACGCCACGGTGACAGCCAGGTCAGCCGCCTGTCCAGCACCTACTTCCGCGGCCTGAACTACCTGCTCAACGAACAGCCGGACAAGGCCATCGAGCTGTTCCTGCACATTGCCGAGCTGGACAAGGAAACCTTCGAGACCCAGGTCGCGCTGGGCCACCTGTTCCGCCGCCGCGGCGAAGTCGACCGCGCCATCCGCCTGCACCAGGGCCTGGTCAACCGCCACGACCTCAGCGATGCGCAACGCGTGCAGGCGCTGCTGGCACTGGGCGAGGACTACATGAAGTCCGGCCTGCTGGACCGCGCCGAGACCGTGTTCACCGAACTGGCCCAGCTGGACCAGCGTGCGCCGCAGGCACTCAAGCACCTGATCGGTATCTACCAGGCCGAGCGCGACTGGGAAAAGGCCATCGACAACGCGACCCGTTTCGAGGACGTCACCGGCGAGCCGATGGGCAAGCTGATCGGGCAGTTCGAGTGCGAACTGGCCGAACGCTTCCGCGGTGCTGGCAAGCTGGAAGAGGCGAGGGCAGCGATTGCCCGGGCCTACCAGGCCGATGCGATGTCGGTACGTGCCGGCATCATTGAAGGACGCCTGGAAACCGATGCCGGCAATCCGGAAGCGGCCGTGCGCGCCTTCGAGCGTGCCGCGCGCAACGACCCCGAATACCTGCCGGAACTGCTGCCGGCGCTGATGCAGAACTACCGCAAGGTGGGCGATCTGGCAGGCGCACGCGCGTTCCTGTCGGAGATGACCGAGCACTATCGCGGCATCGCCCCGGTGCTGGCGCTGACCCGCCTGATGGAAGAGCAGGAGGGTGTGGCCCCGGCCCGTGCCTACCTGGGCCGCCAGCTCAAGGATCGCCCGTCGGTGCGTGGCGAGTCCGCGCTGATCGACCTGACCCTGGCTGAAGGCGCCGATTCCACGGCGACCCTGCACGACCTGAAGCACATCACCGACCAGTTGCTGGTGCGCAATCCGGCCTATCGCTGCACCCGTTGTGGTTTCGGTGCGCGCACCCACCACTGGCAGTGCCCGAGCTGCAAGGAGTGGGGTACGGTCAAGCCGCTGCTGAACTACGCGGTGCTCTGATCCATGCCGTGGCTCGTGATGGGCGCGCTGCTGGGTCTGGCCCTGCTGAGTGCGGCACTGACCTGGGCGGCGCGGGGCTATGCGCTGCGCCGGCAACTGTTTGACCAGCCGGGCGAGCGCCGCAGCCATAGCGTGGCGACCCCCCGCGGCGGCGGCATCGCCATTGTCATCAGCCTGCTGGTGACCGCCGGTGTTGCCATGTGGGCCTGGCCCGAAGCGCGTCCGAGCCTGCTGGTCGCCAGCCTTGGCCTGGCGCTGGTGGCGGGTATCGGCTGGTGGGACGACCACCGGCCGCTGCCGGCCATGCGCCGCCTGATGGTGCACTTCATCGCCGCCGCGCTGCTGGCCGCGCTGGTCAAGGTCCACGGTGGCAGCTGGCTGCTGGCCGTACTGGTCCTGCTGTTCACCGCCTCGCTGATCAACATCTGGAATTTCATGGATGGGATCAACGGCATCGCGGCCAGCCAGGCCATCGTGGTCGCGCTGGGGCTGGCGCCGCTGCTGCCCTGGCCGTACTCGCTGGCGGCGGTCGCGTTGGGCCTGGCCTGCCTGGGCTTCCTGCCGTTCAACTTCCCGCGGGCCCGGATCTTCATGGGCGATGTCGGGAGTGGCGCGCTGGGCTACGCGGTGGCGGCAGTGCTGGCACTGGCCAGCGTCAAGACCGACATCCACTGGATCCTGCTGCTGGTGTCGGCATCGCCGTTCCTTGTGGACGCGGGCTTCACACTGCTGGCGCGCATCATTTCGGGACAACGCTGGATGGAACCCCATACCCAGCATGTCTACCAGCGCGCGGTGCAGGCAGGAGCCAGTCACGCCCAGGTAACAGGGATGTACTTTGCTTTGGGCCTGTTCAGTATTACAGTGCTTAATGTCTGCTCCAATTTGCAGCCGAGGTGGGAGGCTGCCGTGGCGTTCGCGTGGTTCATTGCGCTGAGCGTCCTCTGGCTCCTCCTGCGCAATGGATTGCGCCACCCAAAAGGAAATACCTGACTTATGGCTTCACCCTGGCGGGACAGAATCCTCGGCCTGATGCCGCGTTCGGCCATCGTCTGCCACGACCTGTTCATGGTCTGGGCATGCTGGCAGCTGCTCCACGCGGGGCGGTATTCGATCCTGGCCAACGCCCCCGAGCTCCCTCTCTGGAACGTCGACACCACGCTGGTGCTGCTGCTGCAGGGCATGGTGTTCTGGCGCGTGGGTCTCTATCGGGGCCTGTGGCGGTTCGCCAGCGTCAGCGACCTGCTGAACATCTTCAAGGCCAGCTTCATCGGCATGGTCGCCATCGTGCTGGTGCTGATGTGGAAGCGCTTCGACGGCGTGCCGATGTCGGTGCTGGTGATCTATCCGTTCGCGCTGTCGGCGCTGCTGGGCGCGCCGCGCCTGCTGTACCGGGCCTGGAAGGACTATCAGGCACTGCAGTCGGACTCGTCCGCGCGCCGCGTGCTGATCCTGGGTGCCGGCCAGGCCGCCGAGACCCTGGTCCGTGACCTGCGCCGTTCCGGTAATTTCGAGCCGGTCGGCCTGCTGGACGACGCGCCGCACCTGCGCGGCGCCAAGCTGCAGGGCCTGCCGATCCTCGGCACCCTGGACGATGCGCCGACAGTGGTCCGGGAGACGGCGGCCAAGCTGCTGGTGATCGCCATTCCGTCACTGGACGCGGCGGGCATGCAGCGGATCGTCGCCATCTGTGAAAGTACCGGTGTGCCGTTCCGCACCGTGCCCAAGCTCAGCGACATCCTGCAGGGCCAGTCGCTGCCGGGGCAGCTGAAGGAAGTGGCGATCGAGGATCTGCTGGGCCGCAAGCCGATCATGCCGGACTGGAACCTGATCCGTGGCTGGCTGGGCGGGCGTACGGTGATGGTCACCGGTGCCGGCGGTTCGATCGGCTCCGAGCTCTGCCGCCAGTGCGCACGGCATGGTGCCGGCCGCATCATCCTGCTCGAGATCAGCGAACTGCTGCTGCTGACCATCGAAGGCGAGCTGCGGCGCAGCTTCCCCGATGTCGAGATCGAAGCGGTGCTGGGCGACTGCGGTGACCCGGCGGTGATCCGCCACGCCCTGTCGCTGCATCCGGTCGACACCGCCTTCCACGCGGCTGCCTACAAGCACGTGCCGGTGCTGGAGCGGCAGCTGCGCGAAGCGGTGCGCAACAACATCCTGGCCACCGAGAACGTGGCCCGCGCCTGTCTGGAAGCGCGCGTTGAGCATTTCGTGTTCATCTCCACCGACAAGGCGGTCGACCCGGTCAATGCACTGGGCGCCAGCAAGCGCTATGCGGAGATGATCTGCCAGAGCCTGGACCAGAAGTCCACGCATACCCGTTTCGTCACGGTGCGCTTCGGCAACGTGCTGGCCTCGGCCGGCAGCGTGGTGCCGCTGTTCCGCGAACAGATCCTGCGTGGCGGTCCGGTGACCGTCACCGACCCGGAAGTCAGTCGCTACTTCATGACCATCCCGGAGGCCTGCCAGCTGATCCTGCAGGCGGCCGCTTCGGCATCGCATGGTGCGATCTATACGCTCGACATGGGCGAGCCGGTGCCGATCCGCGTGCTGGCCGAGCAGATGATCCGCCTGGCCGGCAAGCAGCCGTACAAGGACATTCCGATCATCTACACCGGGCTGCGTCCGGGCGAGAAGCTGCACGAGACGCTGTTCTATTCGGACGAGGACTACCGTTCCACCGCGCACCCGAAGATTCTCGAGGCCGGTGTACGTACGTTCTCGCGTGACCTGGTGCTGGGCAATGTCCCGCGCCTGCGCGATGCCGTGGCTGGTTACGACACGACCAGCATCCAGGAGATCCTGTTCGCGACGATGCCGGAGTTCTCTCCCATCGAACAGGATGCTTACATTTCATCCGCTAAAGTCGTGCCCTTTCCGGCACGTGAGGCCAACAGGCACCAATGAGCAAGCGAATTCGCAAGGCAGTTTTTCCAGTGGCAGGGCTCGGGACGCGCTTTTTGCCGGCAACCAAGACGGTTCCGAAGGAAATGTTGCCGATCATTGATCGTCCGCTGATCCAGTACGCGGTCGATGAAGCGATTGAAGCCGGTTGCGACACGCTGGTGTTCATCACCAACCGCTACAAGCATGCCGTGGCCGACTACTTCGACAAGGCCTACGAACTGGAGCAGAAGCTCGAGCGCGCCGGCAAGCAGGAGCAGCTGGAGATGATCCGCCATGTGCTGCCCAATGGCGTGCGCGCGATCTTCGTGACCCAGGCCGAAGCACTGGGCCTGGGCCATGCGGTGCTGTGCGCCAAGGCCGTGATCGGTGACGAGCCGTTCGCGGTGCTGCTGCCGGACGACCTGATCTGGAACCGCGGCGACGGCGCACTGAAGCAGATGGCCGACCTCAACGAGGCCAGTGGTGCCAGCGTGATCGCCGTTGAAGACGTGCCGCACGACAAGACTGCCAGCTACGGCATCGTTGCCACTGATGCGTTCGACGGCCGCAAGGGCCGCATTTCGCAGATCGTGGAGAAGCCCAAGCCGGAGGACGCGCCGAGCGACCTGGCGGTGGTTGGCCGTTATGTGCTGAGCCCGAAGATTTTCGAGTTGCTGGAACAGACCGGCAGTGGTGCCGGTGGCGAGATCCAGCTGACCGATGCGATCGCGCAGCTGCTGAAGACCGAAGAGGTCGATGCCTACCGCTTCGAGGGCACCCGCTTCGACTGCGGCACGCACCTGGGGCTGGTGGAGGCGACGATCCGTTTCGCGCTGGACAACCCGAAGCTGGCAGGGCCGGCGCGGGAGAAACTGACGGCGATGTTGGCGGATTAAGGGTTCTATCAAGCGCTCCGTGCTGCGCCTTGATTGATACGTGGGGGAGGGGGCGGATGGCCCTCTCCAAAACACGCCAAAGCCCTTCCATGGTGCTCGATGGCGCCATCCATGGCGCCAACGGTTTTGGAGAGGGCCATCCGCCCCTCTCGACAGTTTCCGTGCGGCGCGGACGGGAAGGGCGGAATCAAAGCACAAGCAAAAAAGGCAGCCGATGGCTGCCTTTTTTGCTTGTTGGGGTCGGATCCCTTTGCGCTGCAAAGGGCTCTGACCCCTGCCTTTGCCCCTGCCTTTGCTCACCCCTCCGCCGCGTGGAATGTTGGCTGGCACGGGTGGGTGAGGCTGACCGGGACCGTTGGCGCCATGGATGGCGCCATCGGGCCCCCAGGGACGGGTTCACGGCGTGTCCCGGGCAGTCTCACCCACCCGGGCCCTGCAGTACGCCGACATCCCGACCGGCAACGCTTTGAACCTTACAGCGCCTCGAAAATACCCGCTGCGCCCATGCCGGTGCCGATGCACATCGTCACCATGCCGTACTTCTGCTGGCGACGACGCAGGCCGTGCAGCAGGGTCGCGGTACGGATCGCGCCGGTCGCACCCAGCGGGTGGCCCAGGGCAATCGCGCCACCCAGCGGGTTGACCTTGCTCGGGTCCAGGCCGCAATCTCGGATCACCGCCAGCGACTGCGCGGCGAACGCTTCGTTCAGTTCAATCCAGTCCAGCTGGTCCTGGGTCAGGCCCGCCTGCTTCAGTGCCTTCGGGATCGCGGCGATCGGGCCGATGCCCATCACTTCCGGGCGCACGCCGGCTACCGAGAAGCTGACGAAACGGGCCAGCGGGGTCAGGCCGTAGTCCTTGATCGCCTGTTCCGAGGCCAGCAGCACGGCACCGGCGCCGTCGCTCATCTGCGACGAGTTGCCAGCAGTGACGGTGCCGCCGAACTGGCCGTTGCGGAACACCGGGCGCAGCTTGGCCAGGCCTTCAGCCGAGGAATCCGGGCGCGGGCCTTCGTCGGTGTCGGCGATCTTGTTGCGGGTGATGATGCGCTGGCCATCGGCCAGGTCCGGCAGGTGCGAGACGATTTCGTACGGGCTGATCTCGTCCTTGAAGTCGCCGTTCTGGATCGCGGCCATGGCCTTCTGGTGCGAGGCCAGGGCGAAGGCGTCCTGGTCTTCGCGCGAGACCTTCCACTCTTCGGCCACCTTCTCGGCGGTGATGCCCATGCCGTAGGCGATGGCGACGTGGTCGTTGTCGAACACGCTCGGCGCCATGGCGATCTTGTTGCCCATCATCGGCACCATCGACATCGATTCGGTGCCACCGGCCAGCATCAGGTCGGCATTGCCCAGGCGGATCGCGTCGGCGGCCTGCGCCACGGCCTGCAGGCCGGAGGAGCAGAAGCGGTTCACGGTCTGCGCGGCGATGGTGTTGGGCAGGCCAGCCAGCAGCACGCCGATGCGCGCCACGTTCATGCCCTGCTCGGCTTCCGGCATGGCGCAGCCGATGATCGCGTCATCGATGCGGTTGACGTCCACGCCCGGGGCCTGGGCGACGACGCTGCGCAGCACGTGCGCAAGCATGTCGTCGGGGCGGGTGTTGCGGAACATGCCCTTGGGCGCCTTGCCAACCGGGGTACGGGTGGCGGCGACGATGTAGGCGTCCTGGATTTGCTTGGTCATTGCAGTGATCTCTCGAATAGGTTTTGTAGAGTCGAGCCATGCTCGACTGCCACAGCAGGTGGTGCCGGCCGCAGCCGGCACCCGCCATCAATCAGTTACGCAGCGGCTTGCCGGTCTTGAGCATGTGCGCGATGCGGGCCTGGGTCTTTTCCTGCTGGGCCAGTTCGACGAAGTGCTTGCGCTCCAGGGTCAGCAGCCACTCTTCGTCCACCAGGGTGCCGCGGTCGACCTTGCCGCCGCACAGCACGGTGGCGATGCGCTCGGCGATCTCGTAGTCGTACGGGCTGATGAAACGGCCTTCCAGCATGTTGACCAGCATCATCTTGAAGGTGGCGATACCCACGTCACCGGCGACCTGGATGCGGCGTGCCGGCAGCGGCGGACGGTAGCCCGCTTCGGCCAGGGCGCGCGCTTCGGCCTTGGCGATGTGCAGGGCCTCGTAGCTGTTGAACACCACCTTGTCGGTGCTGCGCAGCAGGCCCAGTTCCTTGGCGTTGACCGCCGAGTTGGAGACCTTGGCCATCGCCACGGTTTCGAAGGTCTTCTTCAGTTCGGCGAACACGTCACCGCCCGGGCCAGCGGCCTGCGAGGCGCGCACGGCCAGTTCCTTGAGGCCACCACCGGCCGGCAGCAGGCCGACGCCGGCCTCGACCAGGCCGATGTAGCTTTCCAGGAAGGCCACGGTCTTGGCGCTGTGCATCTGGAACTCGCAGCCACCACCCAGCGCCAGGCCACGCACGGCAGCCACCACCGGCACCAGCGAGTACTTGATGCGCTGGCTGGTGCGCTGGAAGTTGGCGACCATCTCTTCGAACTGGTCGACCTTGCCGGCCTGCAGCAGGCCGAGCGCACCGGCCAGGTCGGCACCGGCGGAGAAGGGTTCCTTCTGCTGCCAGATCACCAGACCCTGGAAGTTCTTTTCGGCAAGTGACACGCATTCCTGCAGGCCGTCGAGCACCTGGTCGGACACGGTGTTCATCTTGGTCTTGAAGCTGACCACGGCGATGCCATCACCGTCCTGCCACATGCGCAGGCCGTCGTTCTCGAACACGGTCTCGCCCGGCGCGAACTTCTCGCCCAGCAGCGGATCGGGGAAGCGCTGGCGCTGATACACCGGCAGCGACGAGCGCGGTAGCTTGGCGTTGCGCGACGGGCTGTAGCTGCCCTCGGCGGCGTGCACGCCGTCGCGGCCATCGAACACCCAATCCGGCAGCGGGGCGTTGCTCATGCTCTTGCCGGCGACGATGTCATCAGCAATCCACTGTGCCACCTGCTTCCAGCCGGCGGCCTGCCAGGTTTCGAACGGGCCCAGCGACCAGCCGTAGCCCCAGCGGATGGCCAGGTCGACGTCGCGCGCGGTTTCGGCGATGTCGGCCAGATGGTAGGCGCTGTAGTGGAACAGGTCGCGGAAGGTCGCCCACAGGAACTGCGCCTGCGGGTGCTGGCTTTCGCGCAGCTTGGCGAACTTCTCCGCCGGGTTCTTGATCTTCAGGATCTCGACCACTTCCGGTGCGGCGGTGCGATCAGCAGCGCGGTAGTCCTGCTTTTCCAGGTCGAGGACGACGATGTCCTTGCCGACCTTGCGGAAGATGCCGGCGCCGGTCTTCTGGCCCAGCGCGCCCTTGGCGATCAGCGCGTCCAGCCACTTCGGCGACTTGAAGAATTCATGCCACGGGTCGTTGGGCAGGGTATCGCCCATGGTCTTGATGACGTGGGCCATGGTGTCCAGGCCGACCACGTCGGAGGTGCGGTAGGTGGCCGACTTCGGGCGGCCGACCAGCGGGCCGGTCAGGCCGTCCACTTCATCGAAGCCCAGGCCGAACTGCTGGGTGTGGTGGATGGTGGACAGGATCGAGAACACGCCGATGCGGTTGCCGATGAAGTTCGGGGTGTCCTTGGCGTACACCACGCCCTTGCCCAGGGTGGTGACCAGGAATTCTTCCAGGCCTTCCAGCACGGCGGCGTCGGTGGTGGTGGCCGGGATCAGCTCGGCCAGGTGCATGTAGCGCGGCGGGTTGAAGAAGTGCACGCCGCAGAAGCGGTGGCGCAGCTGCTCGGGCAGCACGTCGGCCAGCTTGTTGATGCCCAGGCCCGAGGTGTTGGAGGCCAGCACCGCGTGGTCGGCCACGAACGGCGCGATCTTCTTGTACAGGTCCTGCTTCCAGTCCATGCGCTCGGCGATGGCCTCGATGATCAGGTCGCAGTCCTTCAGCTGCTCCAGGCCGGACTCGTAGTTGGCCGGGGTGATGGCTTCGGCCAGCGACTTGCTGGCCAGCGGCGCCGGGCTCAGCTTGCCCAGGTTGGCGATCGCCTTCAGCACGATGCCGTCAGCCGGACCTTCCTTGGCGGGCAGGTCGAACAGCACGGTATCGACGCCAGCGTTGGTGAGGTGGGCGGCGATCTGGGCACCCATGACGCCGGCACCCAGCACGGCGGCGCGGCGGACTAGCAGGGAATTGGACATGGTGTAGGGCCTTTGTTGGTCAGCAGTTACTGGGTGGAATCAAGGGGAAGCGGGCAGGGCGCTGGCGCGTGCGGCGGCGCGGAACCCGGCTTCGGCGAAATGGATCAGTTCGTGGGCGGCATGGGCACGATGCGCCGCTTCGGTGACACCGGCGGGACGCTTGATCAGCCCGAAGTCGGCCATGGCATAGGTGAGCGAGCCGGCCAGGAAATCCAGGCGCCAGTACAGCTCTTCCTTGCTCAGGTCGGGTGCGCATTCGGCAATCGCCTTGCCGAACGCACGCAGCACGTGACCGTAGTGGTCGGACAGGAACTTGCGCAGGTTGTCGTTCTTCTCTGCGTAGGCGCGGGCGATCACGCGCACGAAGGCGCCGCCGTTCTGGCGGTCCTGGGCCAGCGCCAGTGCCGGCTCGACGAAGGCGGCCAGCACCGGGCGCAGCTGCCCGGGGTGTTCGCTGCGGGCGCGCTCGAGCTGCGCCAGGCGCGCGCCGGTCATCTCGTCCATGCGGCGGCGGAACACCTCGTTGACCAGGTTTTCCTTGGAGCCGAAGTGGTAGTTGACCGCGGCGATGTTGACGTCGGCCTGGCTCGTCACCTGGCGCAGCGAGGTGCCGGCGAAGCCGTGCTGTGCGAACAGCTCCTCGGCCGCGCCGAGGATCCGGTCCTTGGTCGAGAAGTGGGCGGGTTTGGCCATCGGCGGGCGGACCTTAATCAAACGATTGTTTGATACTAGGACCAGACGGTAGCGTATGGCATTTTGCAGTGCAGCAAAAATGCCAGGACCGGTCAGATTTCACTCAGGTGGGTGAATGGGCGCAAAGGGTAGTGCCGGCCGCTGGCCGGCAACCGCAGGCAGCCCGTGGGGCGCCAGCCTGCCGGCCAGCGGCCGGCACTACCACGCTGCCGCTTTATCTTTTACAATTCGCCTACGTTTATCAGGCTAAGCCCGCGTCCCGACGCGGGTTTTTTTCATGTTACCCTTCGGGCCATCAGCGGCCCGATTCCATTGGAGACATCCCATGGCGCTGGAGCGCACCCTTTCGATCATCAAGCCGGACGCCGTTGCCAAGAACGTCATCGGCGAAATCTACGCCCGCTTCGAGAAGGCCGGCCTGAAGGTCGTGGCCGCCAAGTACAAGCAGCTGTCGCGCCGTGAAGCCGAAGGCTTCTACGCCGTGCACCGCGAGCGTCCGTTCTTCAACGCGCTGGTCGAGTTCATGATCTCCGGCCCGGTGATGATCCAGGCCCTGGAAGGCGAGAACGCCGTCCTGGCCCACCGCGACCTGCTGGGCGCCACCAACCCGAAGGAAGCCGCGGCTGGCACCATCCGCGCCGACTTCGCCGAATCCATCGATGCCAACGCCGCCCACGGCTCGGACTCGGTCGAGAATGCCGCGATTGAAATCGCCTACTTCTTCGCCGCCACCGAAGTCGTTTCGCGCTGAGAGTAATGCCGTGAACGAGGTCGTACAGTCCCCCGCCATCCAGCCGCTGCCGAAGTCGGCACCCACGGCTGGCAAGCAGAACCTGCTCGACCTCGATCGCGCGGGCCTGGAGAAGTTTTTCGTCGAGGTTCTCGGCGAGAAGAAGTTCCGTGCCCATCAGGTGATGAAGTGGATCCACCATCGCTACGTCACCGATTTCGATGAAATGACCGACCTCGGCAAGGTCCTGCGCGCCAAGCTGCAGGCCCATGCCGAGGTGCTGGTTCCGAACATCGTGTTCGACAAGCCCTCCGCCGACGGCACCCACAAGTGGCTGCTGGCGATGGGCGTGGATGGCAAGAACGCCATCGAGACCGTGTACATCCCCGACAAGACCCGCGGCACGCTGTGCGTGTCCTCGCAGGTCGGTTGCGGCCTGAACTGCACGTTCTGCTCCACCGCCACCCAGGGCTTCAACCGCAACCTGACCACCGCCGAGATCATCGGCCAGGTGTGGGTTGCCGCACGCCACCTGGGCAACGTGCCGCACCAGATGCGCCGCCTCACCAACGTGGTGATGATGGGCATGGGCGAGCCGCTGATGAATTTCGACAACGTCGTGCGCGCCATGAGCGTGATGCGCGACGACCTGGGCTACGGCCTGGCCAACAAGCGCGTGACCCTGTCGACCTCCGGCCTGGTGCCGCAGATCGACCGCCTGTCTGCCGAAAGCGACGTGTCGCTGGCGGTGTCGCTGCATGCGCCGAACGACGCGCTGCGCGAGACCCTGGTGCCGCTCAACAAGAAGTATCCGATCGCCGAGCTGATGGCCTCGTGCGCACGCTACCTGCGCGCCAACAAGCGCCGCGAATCGGTCACCTTCGAATACACCCTGATGAAGGGCATCAACGACAAGCCCGAGCATGCCCGCGAGCTGGCTCGCCTGATGCGCCAGTTCGACAACGCGGTGCAGGCCAAGGATTCGGGCAAGGTCAACCTGATTCCGTTCAACCCGTTCCCGGGCACCCGCTACGAGCGTTCGGAAGAAGCGCACATCCGTGCCTTCCAGAAGATCCTGCTCGACAGCAACGTGCTGACCATGGTCCGCCGCACCCGTGGCGACGACATCGACGCCGCCTGTGGCCAGCTCAAGGGCCAGGTGATGGACCGCACCCGCCGCCAGGCGGAGTTCAACAAGACGCTGCAGGCGGGGAAGGGGAGCGATGCCGCGGCCTGACCGCCTCTGGCTGGTTCTGTTCGCAGGCGTGCTGGCCGTTGCGGTCGGTGGCTGCAAATCCCATCCCAAGGCCAAGCTGGGCCCCAGCGAGGCGCCGGTCTACTCGGTCCGTGATCCGGACAGCGTGCGCCGCCAGGTGCGCCTGCAGGACCTGTTGGCCCTGGCCGCCCGCGACATGCAGGTAGGCAACCTCGATGCGGCCGAACGCAAGGCGCGCGAGGCGCTGAAGCTGGCCCCCGAGTCGCCCGATGCGCTGGTGCTGCTGGCCGGCATCGACGAGCGCCGTGGCCGGACCCAGCAGGCTGGCGAGAGCTTCCGCAGGGCTGCCGAGCAGGCACCGCAGCGCGGGGACATTCTCAACAATTACGGCGCGTGGCTGTGCCAGCAGGGCCGGCCGGCCGAGTCGCTGGTCTGGTTCGATCGTGCGCTGCAGGCGCCGGGCTACGCCACGCCGGCCGAGTCCCAGGCCAATGCCGGGGGCTGTGCGCTGGACGCCGGCCAGTTCGAACGTGCCGAGCGCGACCTGCGTGCGGCGCTGGCAACGCTGCCGGGAAACCCGGTCGCGCTGGAGGCGATGGCCCAGCTCAGCTTCCGCCAGGGGCGCTTCATGGAGGCCCGGGCCTTCGCCGAACGTAGGATTGCGGCTGCACCCGCAACGCGTTCCGTGTTACAACTTGCGTCTCAAATCGAAGCGCGGCTGGGAGATCGGGCGGCATCTGACCGCTATCTTCAGCGCATTCGACAGGAATTTCCGCAGGAAGCGGGCTCCTAACTCCAGGGTTGATGCATTGTGATTGATGACCAGACTGTGAGCGCTCTCGAGACTGCGGCCGGCTGCGGCAGCCGCCTGCGCCAGGCCCGCGAGGCGGCCGGACTGACCCTCGAAGATGTCGGCTCGCGCCTGCGCATGCCGGTCCAGGTGGTCAAGTCGCTGGAAGAGGAACAATGGCAGAAGCTGGGGGCGCCGGTGTTCGTGCGCGGCCAGCTGCGCAGCTACGCGCGCCTGCTGGACGTGGATGTGAGCCAACTGCTGGAGCAGGCCCAGGTCGGCCCGGTGGTTCCGCCCACCCTGATCAGCCATACCCATACCCCGCGTGCGCGCCGCATTGCCGAGAATCTCGGCCGTCGCGTGCTGTATGTCGGTATCACCGCGGTGCTGGCGGTGCCGGTGTGGTTCGCCACCCGTGGTCATTTTGATGGCAGTGCGACGCCGTCGCCGAACACCGCTTCGCTGGACGCGATCCCGGCCGCTGTGCCGGTGACCCCGTCTGCCGCCGGCGTCGAGCCGGCCGCCGTGGCTGACGTGGCGAGCGCCCCGGCCAGCAAGCCAGCCGCCACCCCGTACGTAGCCTCGCTGGCCCCGGTGCCGCGTTCAGCCCCGGTACCAGCGGCTGCCGCCAACACGCTGGACATGCAGTTCAGCGGCGACAGCTGGGTCGATATCGGCGGCCCGGACGGCGCTACCGTCGAGAAGGCGCTGATCAAATCCGGCGAGAGCCGCAGCTTCACGCCGGGCCAGGTGACCCGGGTGACCCTGGGCAACGCCTCGGCGGTCCAGGTTCAGCAGAACGGCGCTATCGTCGATCTGACCCCCTACCAGCGAGCCAACGTGGCACGCTTTCAGGTATCCTCTGAAGGCTCCGTAGTCCCGGTTTCGCACTGAGGCGCGGTTTCACCACCTTCGATTAATCCCAATGGTCCCTCCCGATGGGCGGGGCGAGAGTACGCATGGCGATCGACGATCTGCTCGACGAGCACGAACAAAGTGAACGCGTCCGCAGCTGGCTGCGGAAGAATGGCGCCAGCATCCTCGGTGGCGTAGTCATCGCCATCGGTGCCATTGCCGGCTGGCAGTGGTACCAGAAGGATCAGGGCGGCAAGCTGGCCTCGGCCAATGTCGAGTACCAGAAGGCGCTCGTTGGCCTGCAGCAGAACAAGCTCGACGACGCCTCCAAGGCGGTCAAGGCGCTCGAAGCCGGCCCGTCCAGCATCTACGGCGACCTCGCGGCGCTGCAGCTGGCCAAGGCCCAGGTCGACGCCGGCAAGAACGAAGAAGCCCTGGCCACTCTGCGCGGCGTGAAGGTCGAAGGTGACCTGCAGCGCGTGGTCGACCAGCGTGTGGCCCGCCTGCTGGTGGCCACCGGCAAGAGTGACGAGGCGATCAAGCTGCTCGGCAGCGCCACCGACAGCAGCAGCCTGGAAATCCATGGCGACGCGCTGATGGCGCAGGGCAAGCGTGATGACGCCCGAGGCCAGTACGAGAAAGCGCTGAAGTCGCTGGACGTGGCAGCGCCGCAGCGGCGCCTGCTGGAAACCAAGGTTATGGACGCCGGCGGCACCGTTGCCGCCCCTGCGGAGTCGGTTTGATGAGTCAGAAGGTCATGATCACCCGCGTCGCCACCGTGCTCCTGATGGGCATGGCCCTGACCGGCTGCAGCACCGTGAAGGGCTGGTTCGCCGGCAAGGACGCGGCCGCGAAGAAGGCACAGGAACCGGCTGAGCTGGTCAAGTTCGAGCCGACCCTGAAGGTCAACAAGGCCTGGTCGGTCAACCTCGGCAAGGGCGAGCGCCGCATCGGCGTGCGCCAGGGCCCGGCCGTGGCCAACGGCCACGTGTTCGCTGCGGCACTCACCGGTGGCGTGCACGCCATCGACCTGCAGACCGGCAAGAAGGTCTGGACCTGGGAGCCGAAGAAGGAAAAGAAGAAGGCCAAGCTGCGCCTGTCCGGCGGCCCGGGGGTCGGTGAGAACCTGGTCGTGATCGGCACGCTCGATGGCCAGGTCATCGCCCTGGACATCAACGATGGCAGCGAGAAGTGGCGCGCCCGTGTTCCGGGTGAAGTCATCGCCGCGCCGGCCATTGCCCAGGGCGCGGTCTACGTGCGCAGCAATGACGGCCGCATCACCGCGTTCGATGCCGGCAACGGCACCCAGAAGTGGTTCAACCCGAGCGAGCTGCCGGCGCTGACCGTGCGTGGCAACGCGCCGGTGGTGACCGGCCCGGGCGTGCTGTTCATCGGCAAGGACGAGGGCGCGGTTGCCGCCCTGGCCCAGCAGGATGGCCGCACCCTGTGGGAACAGAATGTGGGCAACGGTGAAGGCCGTACCGAGCTGGAGCGCATGGCCGATGTCGACGGTGCGCCGGTGCTGGATGGCAACACCCTGTTCGTGAGCAGCTTCAAGAACCAGACGATGGCCATCGAAGGCCCGACCGGTCGCCCGCTGTGGGCGCGCGACCATGGCGGTGCCGGTGGCGTGGCGGTCTCGTCTGGCAATGTGTTCGTCACCGACAACAAGGGCGGCGTGTTCGGCCTGGACAAGGCCAGCGGTGCGGCGATGTGGTCGCAGACCGCACTGGCCCGTCGCTCGCTGACCGGCCCGGCACTGCACGGCGACTACGTCGTGGTCGGCGACTACAAGGGATACGTGCACTGGCTGCAGACCTCCGATGGTGCGATGGCGGCACGGGCAAAGAGCGGCGGTGACGCCCTGCTGGCCCAGCCAATCGTCGTAGACGGGGTGCTGCTGGTGCAGAACGTTGATGGCAAGCTGACCGCCTTCCGGTTGGCAAATTAAAAATTGGAGTAATCGCGATGCTGCCTTTGGTCGCCCTGGTTGGACGGCCGAATGTCGGCAAGTCGACTATTTTCAATGCGCTTACGCGCACCCGTGACGCGCTGGTCCATGACCAGCCCGGCGTCACCCGCGACCGCAACTACGGTGTCTGCCGTCTGGACGAGGACAATCATTTCCTCGTCGTCGACACCGGCGGTATCGCGGAAGAGGAAGAGGGTCTGGCAGGGGCTACCACCCGCCAGGCCCGTGCCGCTGCGGCGGAAGCCGACCTGATCCTGTTCGTGGTCGATGCCCGTGAGGGAACGTCGGCGATGGACGACGAGATCCTGGCCTGGCTGCGCAAGCTGTCGCGCCCGACGCTGCTGCTGATCAACAAGATCGACGGCACCGACGAGGACACCGTGCGTTCGGAGTTCGCCCGTTATGGCTTCGGCGAGATGCTGACCGTGTCGGCTGCGCATCGCCAGGGTCTGGACGACCTGCTGGACGAAGTGGTCCAGCGCCTGCCGGAAGAAGGCAGCGGCGAAGAGCTGGACAACGATCCGAACCGCATCCGCATCGCCTTCGTCGGCCGCCCGAACGTGGGCAAGTCCACCCTGGTCAACCGCATCCTCGGCGAGGAGCGCATGATCGCCTCCGACGTGCCGGGCACCACCCGCGACTCGATCGCAGTGGACCTGGAGCGTGATGGCCGCGAATACCGCCTGATCGACACCGCCGGCCTGCGCCGTCGTTCGCGCGTGGACGAGGTCGTCGAGAAGTTCTCGGTGGTCAAGACCATGCAGTCGATCGAGCAGTGCCAGGTGGCCGTGCTGATGCTCGACGCCACCGAAGGCGTGACCGACCAGGACGCCACCGTGCTCGGTGCCGTGCTCGATGCCGGCCGCGCGTTGGTGATCGCCATCAACAAGTGGGATGGCCTGACCGAGTATCAGCGCGAGCAGGCGGAAACCATGCTGTCGCTGAAGCTGGGCTTCGTGCCGTGGGCCGAGTCCGTGCGCATCTCGGCCAAGCATGGCTCGGGCCTGCGTGAGCTGTTCCGTGCGGTGCACCGCGCGCACGAATCGGCGAACAAGACCTTTACCACCAGCGAAGTGAACAAGGCGCTGGAAGTGGCGTACGAGACCAACCCGCCGCCGACCATCCGCGGCCATGTCTCCAAGCTGCGTTACGTGCACCCGGCCGGGGCAAACCCGCCAACCTTCATCGTGCACGGCACGCGCCTGAAGGAGCTGCAGGAATCGTACAAGCGCTACCTGGAGAACTTCTTCCGCAAGCGCTTCAAGCTGATTGGTACGCCGGTGAGCTTCATCTTCCGCGAGGGTACCAACCCGTACGAGGGCAAGAAGAACGTCCTCACCGAGCGGCAGGTCAAGGCCAAGCGGCGCTTGATGAAGCACGTCAAGGGCAAGTGATGCAGAGAAAGGCGGCCGCAGGGCCGCCTTTCTTGTTTGTGGTAGTGCCGGCCGCTGGCCGGCAACCCGATGATGCCTGGCGTGTTCACGAGGTTGCCGGCCAGCGGCCGGCACTACCCCCACGTCTACAGATCTCGATCAGGGCGGACTGCTGCGACGAGCGCGGCAATGCGGCAACGCGCATGGGATGCCTCGGCCGCGCCGCGATGTTGAAGCCGGTTGCACCTGGCTTGTGGCGGGGATCGATTCCGGCAGCTGCACCTGCCCCGAGATGCTTGCCCAGACCAGGGTCGTACCCAGTGCACCTGCCAGGTACGCCACCGACACCGCCCCGATCAGCAGGCCCGCGGCATGCTCCAGCCATGGAAGCAATCGGCAACACCCCTGTGCCCTGCGCGGATGGCTGCCGAGCCACGCCATCAGCAGGCCGAGCGACAGCGCGACGCCACTCAGGCAGGCCACGTAAGCGGCCTGGGTGCCAGTGTCGGCTACGAGGCCGGTAACCAGGGCTGCAATCGCGAACTGCAGCATCCAGTTGCTGCTGCTGGCGAGCGCCAGCAGGCATCCTGCTTCGGCGTGCGGCCAACGGGAGCGGGCGCGCAGGCCCAAGGGCATCTGCAGGGAAAGCGGAGAGAACGGGGTCAAGCCGGCGTCGCGCAGGCACATGCCCGCCAGGCGCAGCAGCAGGAGGCAGCCCGCGCACTGCATCGCCAGCGTCCACAGGCCGCGGTTTCCCAGCATGCCCGCTGCAACGAAAGCCGTCGCACAGATGACGCCCGTACCGATGGCGATACCGAACGACGCGGCCATGGCGGCGTGCCCGCCCGCGCCCATCGCGGTGCGCAGGATCTTCGCGTGATGCGAAGCAGGCAGGAGCATGGCGAAGCCGTACAGCACCGCGACGATGAAGAACTGCTGCACGTAAACCTGCCACTGACCTACAGAAAGTGCAGAGTGTGGGCGGGTGTGAACGCGCGGTATTGAACGCCATTGCGACAGGCGCGAATCGCCGGCATCAGCCGGCCCGCAGCGACACGACGATCCATAGCGCCAGTGCGATCATCAGTAGCCCTGCGGCCCGCTCCAGCCAGGGCAGGGCGCGTGCGAACCGACGCAGCACCCACGGGTGGCCGACCAGCGCGGCGACCAGCAGATCCCAAAGCAGGACGATGCCGAACATCCACGCGCCATAGAAGAACTTCGTTGCGGCGTTGGCCTGGGGGCCATTGAGCATTGCCGCCAACGTTGCGTAGAACAGCGCATTCTTCGGGTTCAGCAGCGCAGACAGGGCGCCCAGCCCTGCCGCCTTCCACCACCCGTGCGTATCGCCTGCGCGCGATTCCGCGGCAGGTGCCTGCAGCGTCGTCGAGCCCGCATGGCGCAGGAACAGCGTGCCGAGGTACAGCAGGAATCCGCAGCCCGCCAACTGCACCGCAATGAACCCTGCGCTGCCCGCGCGCAGCATGGCCATTCCAGTGAAGGCGGCCACGATGAAGACGCCATTTCCGAGGGCGATGCCTGCGCAGGCGCCACTGGCGGTGCGCCAGCCAGAGGTGATCGCAGTGCGCGCAACAAGGAAGAAGTCGGGGCCGGGTGAGAGCAGGGCGAGAAAATGTACGGTGGCGATGACCAGGAACTGTTCCATCGGGTCCGGCGGCGGCTGGCGGGGGCGCCAGTGTGGGGATGCGCCGCGCGGTGGTATTGAACGTTATTGCAGGCTCAGCGCCGGTACTGGCCCGGGGTCGCACCGGCGTGGGCCTTGAAGACCCGCTGGAAATGGCTCTGGTCGGCGAACCCCAATGCATGGGCGACCACGGCCAGTGCCTGCCCTTCGCACAGCCGCCGCCGGGCCTCCTGGATGCGCTGGTCGATCTGCCAGGCGTGCGGGGTCAGGCCCGTGGCACGTCGGAAGGCGCGGATCAGCTGGTAGCGGCTCATGCCTGCCAGCGATGCCAGCTCCTGCAGGGCCGGGGTGTGTTCGAGCCGCTGGCGCAGAGCGTCCATCACCGGCTGCACCCGCTGCTGTAGTGCGGCGTCTTCAGGCGGACCGGCGACGGCTACCCCATCGTGTTCATCCAGATCGCCGACGAACGCGATCAGGGCCGCTTCCTTGACGCTGACCGGATCGTCGGAGAACAGCGTCTCGTTGAGCTGGCAGTACTGCTGGTAGCGCGGGCGATGGTGGGAAATCCGGATGGGTTCCTGCTGCCAGTCGGGTCCGGGCAGGCCGTCATACTCGGCGCGGACTTCGGCCATCCAGCGCGCATCCAGGTGCAGCATCTGGTAGCTCCAGACCTGGCCGGGCAGGGGGTTGCAGGCATGCACGCGGCCTGCGGGTACGCCGACCAGATTGCCGGGTTGCAGCAGGCGCTGTCCTTCCGCCGCGCCGGTGAACACGCTGTTGCCAGCGTCCACGGCGCCGATCGAGAAAGTGTCATGGCTGTGCGGGCGATGGCAGGCGCGGCTGTCGCACGCCCGTCGGCTTTCGACGAAGGGCATGCGCGGGTCACGCCAGAATTCGGTGGCAGAGCGCATGCAGCGGTTCCGGGATGCAGGGAGCAACGCCCGCATGGTGCCATGTTCGGGGCAAGGCGCGTCGAGGGTGTCTGCGCGATAATGCGGCCATGAGCATCCAAGAGCTTTTCCCCGCGCAGGCGCGTGAACGCCTGGCCCACGGCGCCGTGCTGATCGATGTGCGCGAGACGCATGAACGGGCCGGGGGCATGGCCGAGGGCGCGCGTGGCGTGGCCAGGGGCGAGCTGCAGGCCGACCCGGCCGCGCATCTGCCAAAGCACGACCAGGAAATCCTGCTGATCTGCCAGAGCGGCAAGCGCTCGGCCGATGCTGCGCAGTTCCTGCTGGAGGCTGGATACACCAATGTGGCTTCCGTGAGCGGCGGTACCGTGGCCTGGCGCGAGCAGTCGCTGCCGCTGGTGCAGCCGCTGGCCAGCGCCGCCGACCGCGACTTCTACGACCGCTATTCGCGCCACCTGCTGCTGCCGCAGGTGGGCGAGGCTGGCCAGCGTACGCTGCAGCAGTCGCGCGTGCTGGTGCTGGGTGCCGGTGGCCTGGGCGCGCCAGCCGGCTTCTATCTGGCCGCCGCCGGGGTAGGGCACCTGCGCTTCGCCGACCATGACCGCGTGGAGCGCAGCAACCTGCATCGGCAGATCGTGCATACCGAAGCCAGCGTCGGCCAGCTCAAGGTCGATTCCGCGCGCGAGCGGCTGCTGGCGCTGAACCCGTCGATCGAGGTCGAGGCGGTGCCGGAGCGGGTCACCTCCGAAAACGTGGATGCGCTGCTGGAGGGCGTGGACGTGGTGCTGGATGGGTCGGACAACTTCCCGCTGCGCTACCTGCTCAACGACGCCTGCATCAAGCACGCCAAGCCGCTGGTGTATGCCGCCATCGAGCGCTTTGATGGCCAGGTAAGCGTGTTTGACGCTGGCCGCCAGCGTGGCGTGGCGCCGTGCTACCGCTGCCTGTTCCCGGAGCCGCCGCCGCCGGAGTTCGCGCCGAACTGTTCCGAGGCCGGCGTGCTGGGTGTGCTGCCGGGATTGGCCGGCGTGCTGCAGGCCACCGAGGTGCTGAAGCTGCTGCTGGGCATCGGCGAGCCGCTGGTCGGCCGCCTGCTGCGCTTCGATGCGCTGGGCATGCGCTTCCGCGAGACCGGCATCCGGCCAGACCCGCATTGCCCGGTGTGCGCGCCGGGCGTGCCGTTCCCGGGGTATATCGATTACGCGGCGTTTTGCCGGGGTGGGTGAACCCGGCCGGGGAATGCCTTGGTAGATGCCGACCTTGGTCGGCGCTCTCGTGCCAACCAAGGTTGGCACCTACCGAAGCGGGTGCATGGTTGGCGCCTACCGAAGCGGGCGCATGGTTGTCAGCTACCGAAGCGGCGCATGGTTTCAGGATCCCGCATCCGGCCGGACCCGCATTGCCCGGTGTGCGCGCCGGGCGTGCCGTTCCCGGGGTATATCGATTACGCGGCGTTTTGCCGGGGTGGGTGAGGCTGGCCGGGGAATGCCTTGGTAGATGCCGACCTTGGTCGGCGCTCTCGTGCCAACCAAGGTTGGCACCTACCGAAGCGGGTGCATGGTTGGCACCTACCGAAGCGGGTGCATGGTTGGCGCCTACCGAAGCGGGCGCATGGTTGTCAGCTACCGAAGCGGCGCATGGTTTCAGGATCCCGCATCCGGCCGGACCCGCATTGCCCGGTGTGCGCGCCGGGCGTGCCGTTCCCGGGGTATATCGATTACGCCGCGTTTTGCCGGGGCGGGTGAGGCTGGCTGGGGAGTGGATTGGTAGATGCCGACCTTGGTCGGCGCTCTTGTGCCAACCAAGGTTGGCACCTACCGAAGCGGGTGCATGGTTGGCGCCCGCCGATGCGCATGCATGGTTGGCACCCATCGACGCGCATGCATGGTTTCGGGATGATGCTGGGGGTCGCTCCCAGCATCGTTCCACCTCCAAGACAATCCGGCGCAACATGCGTGCTATTGCCGTCATCGGCATTGCTCTATTGTTGAACCCGATTCTGGATCTTGGGGAAAACACCGCATGGCGGTAGAAGCAGCGACCAGCGAGCTGGTCAAGGTCGTGGCCCTGTTGGGCGCGGCGGTGGTGATGGTGCCTTTGTTCCGCCGGGCCGGCCTGGGCTCGGTGCTGGGCTACTTCGCTGCCGGCCTGGCGATCGGACCGTTCGGGCTGGGCTGGTTCTCCGACCCGCAGGCGATCCTGCATACCGCCGAGCTCGGCGTGGTGATGTTCCTGTTCGTGATCGGCCTGGAGATGCGGCCCTCGCACCTGTGGAGCCTGCGCAAGGAAATTTTCGGACTGGGCACGCTGCAGATCGTCACCTGTGCGGTGGTGCTGACCAGCATCGCCAAGCTGTTCGGCCTGCCGTGGCAGGTCGCCTTCATCGGCGCCACCGGCTTCGTGCTGACCTCCACCGCGGTGGTGATGCAGCTGCTGGCCGAGCGTGGTGACATCGCGCTGCCGTCGGGGCAGAAGATCGTCTCCATCCTGCTGTTCGAAGACCTGCTGATCGTGCCGTTGCTGGCGCTGGTGGCCTGGATGGGTCCGAGCGCCGGCAGTGCCGACGGTGAGGGTTCGCGTTGGTTGTCGGTGGCGATCGGTGTCGGTGCCATCGTCGGCCTGGTGCTGGTCGGCCGCTTCCTGCTCAACCCGCTGTTCCGCGTGCTGGCCGAATCGAAGGCGCGCGAAGTGATGACCGCCGCTGCGCTGCTGGTGGTGCTGGGTGCGGCGCTGCTGATGCAGCTGTCCGGCCTGTCGATGGCGATGGGCGCGTTCCTGGCCGGCGTGCTGTTGAGCGAGTCGACCTTCCGCCACCAGATCGAGGCGGACATTGAACCGTTCCGCGGCATCCTGCTCGGCCTGTTCTTCCTCAGCGTCGGCATGGCGCTGGACCTGGGCGTGGTGGCCGGTAACTGGCAGCTGATCCTCGGCCTGGTGCTTGCGTTGATGGCAGCCAAGGCGCTGTGCATCTACGTGGTGGCGCGCATCATGGGCAGCGACCACGCGCAGGCGCTGGACCGTGGTGTGCTGATGGCGCAGGGCGGCGAGTTCGCCTTCGTGCTGTTCTCTGCCGCCGCATCGGCCGGCGTGATCAATCTGGAGATCAATGCCAACTTCACCGCCGTGGTGGTGCTGTCGATGGCACTGACCCCGCTGGTGGTGCTGGTCTACAAGCGCATCGCGCCGAAGCCGACGGTGAACATGGACGGCGTGGACGAAGCCGATGGCCTGTCCGGCAGCGTGTTGCTGATCGGCTTCGGTCGCTTCGGCCAGGTTGCCAGCCAGTCGCTGCTGGCGCGCGACGTGGACGTGACCATCATCGACAACGATGTGGAGATGATCCAGAGCGCCGCGCGCTTCGGTTTCAAGATCTATTACGGCGATGGCACCCGCCTGGATGTGCTGCATGCCTCGGGTGCCGCGACTGCGCGCGCGATTGCGGTGTGCGTGGACAAGGCCGAAGCGGCTGACCGCATCGTGGAACTGGTGGCGCATGAGTTCCCGCAGGCCAAGCTGATGGTGCGCTCGTTCGACCGCGAGCATTCGCTGCGGCTGATCCACGCCGGTGTCGATTTCCAGATCCGCGAGACCTTTGAATCGGCGGTGTTGTTCGGCCAGGCCGCACTGGTGGAGCTGGGGGCGGATGAGGACGACGCGATCGAGATCGCCGAGCAGATCCGTCGTCGCGATGCCGAACGCTTTGAGCTGGAGATTGCTGGTGGCGGTCTGAATGCCGGCGCGCGGATGATCTATGGCAACAGCCCGCAGGGCGTACCGACGCCCACGCCGTTCACTGCGCCGAAGCGGGAGAGCAAGACGCTGAACCCGCAGGATGTGCCGGAAGAGGAAGAGTAGCCCCGGTAGTGCCGGCCGCTGGCCGGCTACCTCAGCGCACCACCCGTCGGTAGTGCCGGCCGCTGGCCGGCAAATACGGAAACGTTCCGACGTCATGAGGTTGCCGGCCAGCGGCCGGCACTACCGGAGGTTGGCAATTTGCGTAACCCCGGGGTCAGAGCCCTTTGCCTGCGGCAAAGGCATCCGACCCCATCAGGACCCATTCCGCGGTGGGCGAGGGGGCCTGAATCGGGGACAATAGCGTCCCCGCCGCCCCACGCCTGCTCCCGATGACCGATTCCGCCCCCCAGCTTCCTGCCCGCATCCTTGATGGCCGCCGTATCGCCGAGGACCTGCTCGACAGCCTGAAGGTGCGCGTCGACGCCCGCGTGGCCGCCGGCGGCAGCCGTCCGGGCCTGGCCGTGGTGCTGGTGGGTGGCGACCCGGCCTCGACCGTGTACGTGCGCAACAAGCGCCGTGCCGCCGAGAAGGTCGGCATCGAAGCACATGACTACGATCTGCCGGCCGGTACCACCGAGGCCGAGCTGCTCGACCTGATCGACCAACTCAATGCCGACCCGAAGATCAACGGCATCCTGATCCAGCTGCCGCTGCCGGGAATTCCGGACGCGCGCCGGCTGATCCAGCGCATCGACCCGCGCAAGGACGTGGACGGTTTCCACCCGGAAAACGTCGGCCACCTGGCCCTGCGCGAGTTCGGCCTGCGCCCGTGCACCCCGCGCGGCATCACCACGCTGCTGGGCCACACCGACCAGCCGGTGCGCGGCCGCAACGCCACCATCGTGGGCGTGAGCAACCACGTCGGTCGCCCGATGGGCCTGGAGCTGCTGATTGCCGGTTGCACCGTGACCAGCTGCCACAAGTTCACCCCCAAGGACGTGCTGGAACAGGCCGTGCGCAACGCCGACATCCTGGTGGTGGCGGTCGGCCGCCCGGGCATCGTTCCGGGCGAATGGGTGAAGCCGGGCGCGGTGGTGATCGATGTCGGCATCAACCGGTTGGATGACGGTCGCCTGGTGGGTGATGTCGGGTTTGAAGCGGCGGCCCAGCGGGCGAGCTGGATCACCCCGGTGCCCGGTGGTGTGGGCCCGATGACCGTGGCCACCTTGATGCAGAACACCCTGGAAGCGGCGGAAGCGCTGAGCTGACCTGCTGTTGGGGAGATCTGCCGTCGGTGGGTGCCGACCGTTGGTCGGCACAATGCCGGCAGGCCGATGACCCGCTCCTGGTAGGTGCCAACCTTGGTTGGCACACATCCATCGGGGCCATCGGCCCATCTGGGGCACCGGTGCCGGACGGATCGTGCCAACCAAGGTTGGCACCTACCAAAGGCAGTTCCAGGACTGGCCCGAGTGATCCTCTTAAGGTGGGTGCCGACCGTTGGTCGGCACATCCATCGGGGTCATCGGCCCATCTGGGGTCCAGGTGCCGGATGGGCCGTGCCAACCAAGGTTGGCACCTTCCAAAGGCGGTATGCCGTCGGCCCCGACGGCCCCCCTGAACCAATCACCGCCCGCGCGACAGTGCGTCGCATCTACCCCCTGCCACACGGCGCGAAAACAGGGTAAAATGTCGCGCTTCCCCACATCTCGGGTATGCCGATGCTGCGCATCCAGGCTGAAGCACTCACTTACGACGACGTCTCGCTCGTCCCCGCCCATTCGACCATCCTGCCCAAGGACGTCAACCTCGAAACGCGGTTGACTCGCGACCTGAAGCTGAAGCTTCCGATCCTGTCCGCAGCCATGGATACCGTCACCGAAGCCCGCCTGGCCATCGCCATGGCACAGCTCGGCGGCATGGGCATCATCCACAAGAATCTCAGCCTGGAACAGCAGGCCGCGGAAGTGGCCAAGGTCAAGAAGTTCGAGGCCGGTGTCATCCGCGACCCGATCACCGTCGGCCCGGAAACCACCATCCGCGACGTGCTGGCCCTGACCCAGGCGCACAACATTTCCGGCGTGCCGGTGGTGGGCAGCGACGGCCTGCTGGCCGGCATCGTGACCCACCGCGACATGCGCTTCGAGACCGAGCTGGACGATCCGGTCCGCCACATCATGACCAAGAAGGATCGCCTGATCACGGTCAAGGAAGGCGCCGCGTCCGACGAAGTGCTGCAGCTGCTGCACCGCAACCGCATCGAAAAGGTGCTGGTGGTCAATGATTCGTTCGAACTGCGTGGCCTGATCACCGTCAAGGACATCCAGAAGAACACCGACTTCCCGAACGCCGCCAAGGATCTGTCGACCCGCCTGCTGGTCGGCGCTGCCGTCGGCGTGGGTGGCGATACCGATCGCCGCGTGGAAGCGCTGGTCGCCGCCGGCGTGGACGTGATCGTGGTCGATACCGCGCACGGCCACTCGCAGGGCGTGCTGGACCGCGTCAGCTGGGTCAAGAAGAACTTCCCGAACGTGCAGGTCATCGGTGGCAACATCTGCACCGGCGAAGCCGCACTGGCGCTGCTGGACAGCGGCGCGGACGCCGTGAAGGTCGGCATCGGCCCGGGCTCGATCTGCACCACGCGCGTGGTTGCCGGCGTCGGTGTGCCGCAGGTCACCGCCATTGATCTGGTGGCCGAAGCCCTGCAGGACCGCATCCCGCTGATCGCCGATGGTGGCATCCGCTACTCGGGCGACATCGGCAAGGCGCTGGCCGCCGGTGCCTCGACCATCATGGTCGGCGGCCTGCTGGCCGGTACCGAGGAATCGCCGGGCGAGACCGAGCTGTACCAGGGCCGTTCGTACAAGAGCTATCGCGGCATGGGTTCGCTGGCTGCCATGGAGAAGGGGTCGAAGGACCGCTACTTCCAGGACGCCGCCACCGCCGACAAGCTGGTGCCGGAAGGCATCGAAGGCCGCGTGCCGTACCGCGGCCCGGTGGGCGGCATCATCCACCAGCTGATGGGCGGCCTGCGCGCCACCATGGGCTACGTGGGCTGCGCCACCATCGAAGACATGCGCAGCAAGCCCAAGTTCGTGAAGATCAGCGGCGCCGGCCAGCGTGAGAGCCACGTCCACGACGTGACGATCACCAAAGAGCCGCCGAACTACCGCGCCTGATGCGCTTGCGAACTGCTCTTGCGATTACGGGCAGCCTGCTGATGGCAGGCTGTTCGTTGTCCGAACCGCCGCCGCGCTCCGGGTCTCCGGGCGCGGCGGTTTCGCAATTGCAGGACGTACAGGCCTGCCAGAACGCGTTCTCGCTGCCGAAGGGCTGGCAGGTGCAGGCCGCTGGCGAACAGCGCTGGCTGCTGAAGGGCACCGGCGAGCGCCCGCTGCAGGTCATCCTGCGGTGCGTTACCGATCTGGGTGACAGGCTCGAAGACCCCGTGGTCACCGCCGAGCTGGGGCCGCTGGAGCCGAAGCGGATGAGTGCAGCGATGGCCGATTGGGGTAATGCGAAAGCATCTGGCTACCCGATGCGTGCCTTTCAACGGCGCATCGTGCCCGGCACCGAAGTGCAGGAAATCGCCGAGCTGCCGCGCGCTGACCGCTCCAACCCCAACGCACCGCACGGCCTGCTGATGCTGCGCTGGGACGAGGAAGACCCCTCACATATTCAACAACGCGAGGCGTTCATCGCCACGCTGACGCAGAGCCTTGAAGCGCCGGGCACTGCGAAAAACACCACTGGAACGGCACCATGACCAACATCCATAACGACAAGATCCTGATCCTCGATTTCGGCGCGCAGTACACGCAGCTGATCGCCCGCCGCATCCGCGAGCTGGGCGTCTACTGCGAAATCTGGGCCTGGGACCACAACCCGGCCGAGATCGCCGCGTTCGGCGCCAAGGGCATCATCCTGTCCGGTGGCCCGGAATCGACCACGCTGCCGGGTGCCCCGGCCGCGCCGCAGGAAGTGTTCGACAGCGGCCTGCCGATCTTCGGCATCTGCTACGGCATGCAGACCCTGGCCGCGCAGCTGGGCGGTGCCACCGAAGCCGCCGACCAGCGCGAGTTCGGCCACGCCGAAGTGAACGTGATCAACCCGGATGCGCTGTTCAAGGGCCTGAGCGACCACGGCGGCGAGCCGAAGCTGAATGTCTGGATGAGCCACGGCGACCACGTCTCCGTGGCACCGCCGGGCTTCACCATCACCGCCACCACCGACCGCATTCCGGTGGCCGCCATGGCCAACGAAGAAAAGCGCTGGTACGGCGTGCAGTTCCACCCGGAAGTGACCCACACCCTGCAGGGCCAGGCGCTGCTGCGCCGCTTCGTGGTAGACGTGTGCGGCTGCCAGACCCTGTGGACCGCCGCAAACATCATCGACGACCAGATCGCCCGTGTGCGCGAACAGGTGGGCGATGACGAAGTGATCCTGGGCCTGTCCGGCGGCGTCGATTCGTCCGTGGTGGCTGCGCTGCTGCACAAGGCCATCGGCGAGAAGCTGACCTGCGTGTTCGTGGATACCGGCCTGCTGCGCTGGCAGGAAGGCGACCAGGTGATGGCGATGTTCGCCGAGCACATGGGCGTGAAGGTGGTGCGCGTGAATGCCGCCGACCGTTACTTCGCTGCGCTGGAAGGCGTGAGCGACCCGGAAGCCAAGCGCAAGATCATCGGCAACCTGTTCGTTGAGATCTTCGACGAAGAGTCGAACAAGCTGAAGAACGCCAAGTGGCTGGCGCAGGGCACCATCTACCCGGACGTGATCGAGTCGGCCGGAAGCAAGACCGGCAAGGCGCATGTGATCAAGAGCCACCACAACGTGGGCGGCCTGCCGGAGCACATGAAGCTGGGCCTGGTGGAGCCGCTGCGCGAGCTGTTCAAGGACGAAGTGCGCCGCCTGGGTGTTGAGCTGGGCCTGCCGCGCACCATGGTCTACCGCCATCCGTTCCCGGGCCCGGGCCTGGGCGTGCGTATCCTGGGCGAAGTGAAGCGCGAATACGCCGAGCTGCTGGCGAAGGCTGATGCCATCTTCATTGATGAGCTGCGCAAGGCGGACCTGTACGACAAGACCAGCCAGGCGTTTGCCGTGTTCCTGCCGGTGAAGTCGGTGGGCGTGGTAGGCGATGCGCGCGCTTATGAGTGGGTGATTGCACTGCGGGCCGTGGAGACGATTGACTTCATGACGGCCCATTGGGCGCATCTGCCGTATGAGTTCCTGGGTACGGTGAGCAACCGGATCATCAATGAGTTGCGGGGGGTTTCACGGGTTGTCTATGACATCTCGGGGAAGCCGCCGGCTACTATTGAGTGGGAATGAGTTGAAAGAACGAGGGCGCCGAGAGGCGCCCTTTTAATTTCTGCTTAGACACCAGCGCGACTGTCAATCAATTCGTTCTCTGACTACGCTCGCTTCTTCTCTGTGGGCTGAAGTGCGAGCCGTGCTTCAGGTGATCTTGCCACTCATTTCTATGAATACTAATATCTGAAAGCTGCTTCGCGTCGGGCAGGTTTACAGGTAGATATGCTCTGTCGCTAGTTCTTGCCGAATCGCAAGTGAATAATGAGTCGCTTAATCTGCAATGATGGTTTGATTTTTTGGATTTCAGTTAAAGGGAAACGCGCGTCGGCTGGGGTTATGGTGTTTGAATCATTAATAGCGACCTGTATGTCGCACCATTCGCAAAGGGAAGAGCGTGGAAAGTATTAAGGTCTTTATTTCATACAGTTGGGACGGCGAGGGCCATAGGGCCTGGGTTAAAAATCTTGCTGATTCACTTGAGGAGATTGAAGAGGTGTCGGTAACTTGGGATGGTTACGACCTCGATAGCCTTGTTGACAAGAACTTTTTCATGGAGTCCGGCATCCATGAGGCTGATTACATCCTTGTCGTCGCCACTGAAAATTATAAGGAAAAGGCCGATGAGCGGAAGAATGGTGTTGGGTTGGAGACATTTTTAGCCTCTGCAGTGCACTGGGACGGAATGTTGCGAGATAAGAGAAGTAAGATAATAATAATTAGCCGTGATCCGGAGTCGACACCCAACTACCTCAAGGGTCACTTTCATCTTGATTTCGCGGATGAATCTCAGTTTCACAAGAAATTTGAAGAGCTTCTTAGGCTTTTGCAGAATAAGATGGTTTCCGATAGGCCTAGAAAAAGAAGAAGTATCAGCACCATTGCAGATGGTGTTTATGATTTCAGTCGCTTTGAAGAGGTAATACAAGTAAATTATCCAAACAGGCGCGCGATTGTGGGTAGTTTGGAGGGGACTGATTTTTCAGGCGGGAGCAGGGTGAAGTATGAGCTATGGGAGACGAAGTCGCCCGCCCTTAGCTACTTCCTAGCATTGCATGCTAGCGGAAACATCAGGCAGAGCGTGCAACATGCCGCGCGCCAACTTCTTAAGGCTGGATTAAGACCGGCAGATATTACTGTCCTTCGTCCTCGTGAGGCGAGGCCAGAGCAGGATTTGATTACAAGGTCGTTCGCAGAAGAAGGTCTCGCGATACGTGCTCACGAATGTACTTATAAGGAATACATTTGGGAGTACTGTATCGATGCTTCGCTGAAGAAGATTGAGCCCCCAAGCCCAATTGAGAATTACACGAATCAGGCTATAAGCTACCGAGGTAATGATGTTAATGAGATCATGCGTGCCGATTCGGCGCTGGATTTTATTGTGGACGCGCTTCAAAAGACTTCGGGAGTGGCTGCTCATCTCATTGTTGCGCCAGGAGGAATGGGGAAGACGTCTCTATGCCTATCGGTGGCGCAGCGTTTGCATTTCAGAGAGGATCTTCGTTCTTCCGTTATCTTGATACAGGCTGAACTAATAAAGAGATACGTCGCAGAGAGTGGTCTTGCTCAATCAAGAATTGATAGCATTTACGACTTGTATGAGCTTTATGCGAAGTGTCACGGTCATTTGCGGCTTTTTGAGAGATCAACTTTCGATCTCGCGGTTGTTTGTGGAAATTTGTCGGTGATTATTGACGGATTGGATGAATTAACAACTCTTTTCCAGGAACGGTTCGATGTTTCTTCGTTTCTTGAGTCCCTTAAGTATCTTCATGATCAGCTTGGCAGTTCTCATGTTCTTTTGACTACTCGCAACAATGCAATCGCCGAGGGCACTAGACTTGAGTCATTGGCTATTGAGCGGTATGAGTTGCTTGGCTTTGATGCCGAAACCTGTCAAAGGTATGTCAAGCGGCGACTGTCGGCTTACCCGTCAGCAGGCGCAATGATTGACAGGGTTATGAGTCAGATTGAAAAAATAAAGATGCGTGATGAAGAGGGGAGAATTATCCCCTTCTTGGCTGATATATCCGCGACCGTCGTCGAGGATGGGTTGCGAGAGGGTAAGGCTAATGATTTTGAAGTGTCAGAGGATGCGACGCCCTATCGATCTAATAACAGGGTCACTGATCATATAATTTTCTCGGTCCTCAGGCGAGAGGCGACTCGGCATGACATGGAAATACCCGTTGTTGAGGTTGTTGAGTTGCTGTCAGACCTAGCCGCAGATTTTGGTAAGCGCTGGCCAGCGAAGGAGATGTCCGAAAGGCTTCAGATAATGTACGAAGCTAGGGCTGCATCAATACAGTCCAAGCTCTGCCTAAATCCGCTACTCACACAGAAAGGCGATCAGATAGAGTTGAGATACTCTTTTCTTGGGTCCTACTTTGAATTGCTGTTGATGCTTCGTGGACTTGGCGCAGCTCCGCTTGACAGAACTGCGATGAGAACCTTCTCTCGCCTCGATCTGGAGAGTGAAGAGTCTGGAGAAATTAAGCTCTTCTTCAGAGAGAATGCCGAGTTGGCGGATTCTTCATTGAAGTCTATGATTCCGTCCATTCGAGATCAGGCTGTGGCTGAGGTTTCAAGTCGGTATTCTAGGGTTGAGATAGAGCATGCAAAGAGTGCGATGTCTAACATTCTAGATCTGTACTTTTCAACTCAGAATTCTTCGGTATCCGACACGACAGAGCGGCTGTTCTCATTCTTTGACTTCAGTCGGGTGCAGGAAGGAGGACGTGGAACAATAACCGGGTTGCATTTGAAAGGGGAATTTCCAGTTCTTGATTTCTCGGGCGTTATTGTCACCCAGTCAAGGTTTCAGGGGTATCGGAATTTTATGTCGTGTCGTTTTAGGGACTCCACATTTATGTATTCCGTTTTTGAGGAGTGTGCAAATCTGTCCTTGAGAAATACGCAGCTTGAACCATCGATGATTGATTCGACCTGTGATATTGGCGACCTGCGTGACGCATTTGCTGTGGCGCTTGGAGTAAGGGCGGAAGAGAAGGCCATGATAAGTGGCGAGGTGGCGAAGTTCTGGCGCTCGTTCTATCGCGGGAATCGATTTGTAGATAATCGGATCGAGTTCATAAAGTTTTCAAGTAAGGTTCCGGGTATTGCCAAAGGGAATTTTAATCGATTAGTTGCTAGTGGATATTTTGTTCATACAAAAGCAAAGGTGGTCGCTGACTTTTATGAGATTGCCCCGGAATACAAGAGTAGTGTAAGAAAATTTCTTAGTGATGGGTATCCGGATGGGAAGATGAGGAAATTTATATCGCTCGTGAGCTAGTTTGATTTTTAGGCTTGCGCGCAATGATCCTCCGTTACCTTTCTCTACGGAGACACCGATGAGCGGAATAATGGGAGGAGGAAATCAACAGTTGAGCCAGCGCCCGCGTCTGGCTGGAGACAGGAGTTCGCCGATGCAAAGTTCGGCCAATTCTGCCGTAAGCGTCTTGCGGTTGAGCCAGTCACCCCGGCCTAACTTCCCGACAAGCCCACTCAACCAACCCCCGGCAAGCTAGAAACAACCCGTCCACAACCCCCTCATCCAAATGCCGCTCCGGCTCCGCTGCCACCCGGCAGCGGTCTGCCGCGTGCAGCAGCTCCAGAACAGTCAGCGCGCCTACCATCGCGCGCTCGCTCCGGGCCAGGCTCACGCGGCGGCCGGGTGACACGTCGGTCTCCGGCCAAGGGTGCCCATCTGCGCCCTCGCAGCCGCGCATGCGCTTGAGGATGCCGAGCAGGGAGTTCAGGTCGGGCAGGGGAGTGTCGTCGTTGATGGGCTCAACAACGGTGTACGAGGAAAAGGTGTCGGATTCGTTCATGGCGTCGGCTTCCGTGGCTGTGCTTAACAGCGCCACCGCGAAGAGGTGGCGGACGATGCGTGGCTGCAAACCGGGATGAAGTAGCGTCATAGAACCGGTGGATCCGAAGACCCCCACGCACCGCCCGCCAAAAAGGCCGACGGATTGCCCGCCGGCACCGGTTAAGGACGGTGCCGACGGGCAAGCGCAAACTACAGACGCGTACATCAATGCGGGTTTGCAGACCCGGCCACCCGTTGTCGGTGGCGCGCCATGGTGTTTACGCCGCCGCTTCGAATGCCAATAGAAATTGGCGAAGGAATCGCGGAATCCGAGAGCGAAGAACTATTGTTGCACGCACCATTCGTGCAGCACGCGACACCGCCGGACGCATTAGCGCAGCTGCTCTGTTGATTGCGATTCTGAATGACGCAATCGCCTGCACCATAAGCGAATAGCGCGACGGCCTTCTTTGCAACAGTTCTTAGTCCTGCCCCGCAGGCATCGGCGCCCGATCAGCCTCACACTCAGAAAATCGGTTCAATCCCGACAACGCCAGCGAACCTCGCGGCCTCAGCCAGCACCATCCTCAGCAGGCCCCGCATTGCCCACCAGCAACTCAATCATCGCCCGCGCCGCCGCAGACTGCCGCCGATGCGGCGCATAGATCACCGAGAACGGCCGTGATCTTCCCCGCAGCTCCGGCAGCACTTCCACCAGCTCCCCACGCATCAACCGCTCGCGCACGATGAACTCGTAGCTCTGGCAGATGCCGATGCCCTGTTCGGCCAGCGACACCACGCCCAGTACGTCGTCGGAGGTCTCGATGGACGAACGCGGCAGCCAGTCCACGTCGCGCCCGCCGTCTCGGAAGATCCAGGGCGCCAGCCGCCCGGTGCGCGGCATCACGAACGGCAGGCACAGGTGCTGCTGCAGGTCGTCCAGCGTCTGCGGCGTGCCGCGGCGCTGCAGATAGTCCGGCGCGGCCACCAGCAGCAGCGGCGCGTCTTCCAGCTTTCGCGCTACCAGTCCGCTGTCCGGCAGCTGGCCCAGGCGGATGGCCAGGTCGAAGCCTTCGGCCACCAGGTCCACGTTGCGGTTGGTGATGTTCAGTTCCACCTGCACCTGTGGGTACTGTTGGGCAAAGCGCGCCAGCACGGGCGGCAGCCGGTAGTGGCCATAGGTGGTGGGCACGCTCAGGCGCACGCGGCCAGCCAGCGCACCGTCCTGGGCCAGTACGTCGCGCTCGGCGTCGTCCAGCAGGCCGAAGGCGGTGCGCACCTGTTCCAGATAGAGCCGCCCGGCGTCGGTCAGGCCCACGCGGCGGGTGGTCCGCTGCAGCAGCTGCCGGCCCAGCCGCGCTTCCAGGCGGGTGACCGCGCGGCTCAGCACCGAGGGCGTGGTGGACAGCGCCACAGCGCCGGCGGTGAATGAGCCGTGCTCGACCACCGCCAGGAACACTTCCACATCGCCAAGGTAGTCGAACTTTCGGCTCATTTGGCTCTCCGGAGAACAGATGTTTTGCGATGGGGCCAATTTATCGCCGCTGCGGCGATCAATAAAGTGGCAATCAATCCCCGATAGGAGCTCCCGTGAACCTGATGACTCGACTGGCCGCAACCCTGGCCCTGACCCTGGCCGCTACCGGCGCACATGCCGCCAACGTGCTGGTGGTGCTGTCCGACGAAAACCACTTGGACCTGAAGGACGGCAAGGTGCTGTCCACCGGCTTCTATCTCAACGAGCTGATGCAGCCGGTCAAGCTGCTACTGGATGCGGGCCACGAGGTGACCTTCGCCACGCCGCAGGGGCGGGCGCCGACGGTGGATGTGTCCTCGGTGACGCCGGCGTACTTCGGCAACGATGCCGCGCAGCTGACGCTGCACAAGGAGCTGCTGGAGAAATTGGCACTGACCTCGCCGATGGCCTCGCCGGTGGTCAGCCTGGCGCGCGTTGAGCAGCAGGGCTACGCGCGCTTCGATGCGGTCTACATTCCCGGTGGCCACGCGCCGATGCAGGACCTGCTGAAGAGCCCGGCGCTGGGCCGGTTGCTGGCCGACTTCCACCAGCGCAACAAGACCACCGCGCTGGTCTGCCACGGGCCGATCGCGCTGCTGTCCACGCTGCCGGATGCTGCGGGTTTCGTGGCGAAGATGGAAGCCGGTGCGATGCCGGCCACGCCGCAGTGGATCTACAGCGGCTACCAGATGACGGTGATCAGCAACCAGGAAGAAGAGCAAGCCAAGCCGCTGCTTGGCGGTGGCGAGATGAAGTTCTACCCGCAGACTGCGTTGGAGCGGGCGGGTGCGAAGTTCAGCAGCAATGCCACGCCGTGGACGGGGCATGTGGTGGTGGATCGTGAGCTGATTACCGGGCAGAACCCGGCTTCGGCGCTGGAAGTGGGGCAGCGGTTGGTGGAGCGGTTGAAGTAGGGCCGATTCCGCATCGCGTGCGATGCCGTGGCACCATGGTGGGCTGGCCTCGTCCTTCCGGGCGGGGCCGTTTTCCCAGGGAAGCCCTCGAACACGACATGCGAACGTCTTTTTTCATTCTCTCCGCCCTGTGCCTTGGCTTGCTGTCCGGCTGTGCCAGTGGCCCGGAGGAGCACGCCTCAAGCCGCGAGATCACGGGTGCGTTCGTGGCCGATGACGGCCAACTGTATCTACTACCGCGCTTTGAAGAACCGATGCGTTTCAATGCCGCGCCGTTCCGCGAGTACCGCGCGCTGATGGACAGCCCGCTGCGCGAGGCGGTGGCCTGCGCGCAGATGTACTTCCATGAGGATTGGCGCGACCCGGCCAACAAGGCCAAGGTGCACGGCAGCTATGCGCTGCTGCTGCGGCCGGAGCAGGTGACGCCGGAACAGGCCGCGCAGTTCAAGCTGGAGCGGATTGAGGTGCTCCCGCGCGAGGCGAAATATGTGGACGAGCGTGCGCGCTACTACCTGCCGCAGGACCGGAGCCGTTATGCGCTGGCGTTTGATCGGGCCTGCAATCTTTCAAAGAAGGGTGGCAGCTATTACAGCGCGCTGTTCGAGGGCGACGGCGAGCGGGTGAAGTTGCCGGACGCTGCTGCGTTGGCGGAGAAGGGGAAGCTGGCACAGCCGATCAGTGCGCGGGCGCAACGGATCCTGCCTGAGCGGGAGGACAAGCCGGGTGTGGGTTCGGCGGCGGGCAAGGTGCTGGGGGCCGCGTTGATCCCTGTGGCGGTGCCGGTGTTTGTTTTGAGCCTGCCGTTCCTGGGGCCGGATCATTGGAAGTGATGGGGCGTTGAGGGAGAGCATCCACGCGTGGCGTGGATCTACTTGGGTATCGCCTGAAAGTTCATCCTGGAGATCTGTGTGCCCAGCACGCTGGAAACTGTTTTGAAGACCGTAGGCTTCATTGTCCTCGCGGCACTTCCGTTGGTGATCCTCTGGTTCACACTTCGGCGAATGTCAGCGACCGCGCGTTCTGCATTGGGATCAGGGCTGCGTTTGGATCCCCCTCGCCGGATTTCTGGCAAGTCCATGACCTTGGTGTTGGTGGATGGCAAAGAGGATCGCGAGCACTATTTCTTTGATACAGAATCCTTCTACCTGCGACGTGGGCCGGTGCCCACGGCAGTTCCGCTTTCGCAGATCACCTCAGTCACACGAACGTCCGACAGGATTTACGGGCGCTATGTCTGGAAGGTGTGCTTCAGCAGAGCATCGGGCAGAAAGGGTGTGACGTTCACCAACAACCTGACGCTGTTCAATCGGGATTTCCTGCTGTTCCTGGAGGCGGTGCGGAAGGCCAATCCACTGGCGACCGTCGATCAGGCGGGTCTGTTCTTCTGATTGTGCGGCGATATCAATAGGCCGATTGGCAAACAGAGGGACCAGGAGGGCGGGTTGTTGTGAATGATTTCGCGCGTGTCTCGCCCACTCAGCCCATGCTGGCGGCGCGTATCTGGATATCGTGCTGCGCGCGCTGATCTTCCAGCTGCTGTTCGAGTTGGTTGGCGATGGCGCGCTGCTGTGCTTCGCGGCTGACTGCGTCGAACTGCTGCATTGATTCTTCAACTGAGGTCTGTGCAGCCAATTCGGTCGGCATTGCGGCGCGCTGGTGTGCGGGGTCGCTGGGCTCGCCCTGGACCACGAACAGAGTATGACCGGCGGGTTTGTCCGCGGTGGCGTTGCTCAGCAGCACGTGGTCGACGCGGTCGAGGTCATTGTCCTTTGCCAGCACCAGCAAACTGGCAGTCATGCGCTCGCTGGCTTCGTCGAACGTGCGGCCGTGCTTTGCATCCAACGTGGCTATGCGTTCGCGCACCTGCTGGTAGAGGGCATGATCGGGATGTTCAGGCTGGGTGGGTAGCAGGGGCGCGGGCGGTGCTTCGGGTTCTCGCTGGGCCGTTGCGCTCGGGGGCGGTGCTACCGGTGCTTCCACGGGTGGCGACGTGTAAAGAGGCTCTTGCTCCGAGACCTTGGGCGCGGCGTCTGTTGCCAGTGCGGGTGCAGCGGGCTCGGCTGCTGCGAGGTTGGCTGGAACGCCTGACTCCGAATGGATCGGCGCGGGCGTTGCTTCCAATTCGTGGAGGCGAGCAGTAACCGGCGCGGCGTCAGCCACTTCGGTCTGGATCGACGAGACCGAGGAGTGGGTGTGAGTCGCAACGGCCTCCTGCTTGGGATCGGGGTGCTCGACATCCGGCGGAGGTAATGTACTCACTTCCGGCTGGGCGGGAGATCGCTCAGCGGGGGGAGTGCCGGATGACGGCACAGGGGCAGCCGGCGTCGGGTGCGCGGGAGGATTTGCCTCGGTATGCGCTTGCCGCTCGCTTGACTCTTTCGATGCCGGCGGCGTTGCGACTGAGGTCGGCTCCGGCCGTGGCGCTTCGCGGCGAGCCGGTTCCTCTACGGGTTCCGCACGATCCGATGGCATTGGCGCTGCAGGCGTAGGGGAGCGATGTTCCTGCGCCAGAGGCGGCGCGCTGGGCGACAGTGCCGCCTGCCCATCGGTGCGTGCATCGATCACCGCTTGCGGGGTCAGGCGCTCTTCGGCGTGCTCGCCGCGAACCTCAGCCACGGCAGCGGCGGCCACCTGCTGCGCCTGCGGTGCAGCGACACCCAGTCGATTGGCTTCCTGCATGGCCTGGTCGTGGGCATCGCGCTCATTGACGGTCAGTGCCTCGATACGACGCTCGTGGGCACTGGGTACGGGCGCCTCCATTTGTTGAATGGCGCGAATCTGTGGGTAGGTGCTGTTCAACTCGTCGCGGACGTTGCCCTCGGCCAGCGAATCGTAGATCCAGCCGTCATGCAGCCACTCGCCATCGCCTTGGCGCTGATAGGTGCGTCCATCGGATGCCAGTACGTGATCGGGATGGTCTTGGGCCCAGATCACTTCGTCCGGAATCGCTCCATATCGAGACCAGCCCTGTGCGATGTAGGCCTGTTCGTACTGCTTGGCGAAGGCGGCTGAGCTTCGGGCGGCGTTGAAGGCCATGATGCCCTGTGCGGCTTCATCAAGCTGGGCAGCCTTGGTGGCGTCGGCCACTTCTACTGTGGTGTTCTTGATGCCGTGCTCGAGGACCTGATGGACGACCTCGCGCCGCCATTCGCCATTCTCCGGGTTGCGCTCCCAGGAACGCGGAAGGGCGCTGGGTGTATCGCTGGCGTCGCCGGCAATGCTGAAGGGATTGATAGGTTGATCAGGCTCGGACAGCCGCAGCCCGACGGCCCGGCTTGAGGCCTGGTAGTTCAGTTGCTGGGTCAATTCGGCATCGGCGGTAAGCAACGTGGTTGCGCCGTAGATCGGGCGATCCGCAAGGGTGCCGACGGTGCCTATGATTTCCCGTTCGCTGTGCGTCCAGCCCTTTTCAGGGTTCGCCGGATCAAACGTCCAGATCTTGCCGGTGCTGTCGGCCTGGTTGTTGATCTGGTACTTCTCGATCCAATCGACGATCTCACTGCCACCCCAGGCGCCTAACCCGCCACCAATGATGCCGGTGACAATGGCGCCAGGGCCGGACTCGATGCCCAGCAGCGTACCGACCTTGGCGCCCACCGCCGCGCCGGTCCAGCCGCCGACACTGCGTGCACCGAAGTCCAGCAGCGCGGCTTCCGCGCCCGTCCGGTTGTCGTGCGCGTACAGGTCGGCAATCTTTGTTCCTTCCGTGGCGGCTTCAAGGACGGTCGCTGCGGCGCCACCGATGACGGCACCCCGCACCATGTTTGGACGCACGCGGATGGTGTGGTCGATGCCGCGGGCTTCCTGGATGTTGGGCGTTATGCCTTCAACAACCTTGAGCGTTGCGCGCTCATCGAAAACGGCTGCTGCTGTTGGTGGACTGACCTTGTCGTTGAGCGGCAGGGTGTCCGTAAGTTCGGCGTGCCACCGGCCTTGTGCGCGCCAGCCATCGCGCACTGTTTGGGTGATTCGAGGGTCTTTCAGCCGAGCTTCGCGTTCGGCTTCCAGTGCTGCGCCCGGCAGACGGGTATCGCTATGGCTGTCGTAGACCTGAGCGCCTTCGCGTCCGTAGAGTCGAATCTGGATGCCGGTCTCGGCCTGGACCTTGTCCAGATTGCCGGGCAGGGCATCGTAAACGTGTTTGCGTACGTCTTCGGGGACGTAGCGGCCGAAGCCGACCAAGTCCAAGTCAGACGTGAAACGTCTATCGACACCAAGCTCGCTCTCCAGCCGGTGCGCTACAACTCCCCGAATCTCGACTTCATAGCCATTTGCTTGTAGATCTCTGATCAAGGCGACTGCGCTGTCACCATTGCCCAGTGTAGTATCGAGGATGAGGTTCTTGCGACCATCGATTGCTGAAGATCGTAGTTCCTTGGCCCACTGGCTGGCGTCGTCGTGCGTGTGGCCTGCCCAAGTGTAAGGATATTGCTTGCGTAGACTCCGAACGTACTCATGCTCGTCACGTAGTGCGTCGGGATCGATAGTGATGACATCGTTGTGCAGTTCCCGCCGAACCTGACCTGCTAGGCCACCCTTGCCAGCCCCAGGTTGACCGGCGAGTATCACTGCCTGGGGATTTTCATATGACGTGCGGCTATCCAGGCCGCTCTTGGGAATGATCTGTTCCCATAGAATCTGCTGGTGCAAATCAGGCGAAAGAGGGTTAGTGGTGGAAGCCATCAGGTCCCTCTGAAGTTGACTTGAAAGTACTCCCACAAATCGTCAATTTCAGCCATGCCAATGTTTTTGGACCTGGCGAACGACATCAGTCGTTTTTTCTCATTGGCCTCAGCTATTGCCTTTGGGTTGCCCGACGTCTCCGCAGCCTCAAGCTCATCGCTAGCTTCCATGATGAACGCCCCGAGCACCCCTTCCAAGGCCCAGATTGCGTCATCGAACGGCATCAGCGGAACTCTTCGCGATCGTTCAACCGATCGATTGAGAGCTGCCTGCAGTCTTTCGATATGCTCCGGATAGCCCTTGAGCATTTCGCGGAGCTTGGCTGGAACTGGAGGAGTGGCTTGAAGCATGGTCGACACCTATTCAGCGGTCTGACACGTTTTCATGAGTATCTGTACTGGTAATGGCAAGTTCAATGCCATCTGTGGCTTCTGACTATCGGAAGGCGTCGTTAGATGCCTCTTGAATGAAGGTCGAAGTACTCTCTGAGTTCGCCGAGCCTGAGCATACCAATCCCGCCGGACCTGGCGAAGGACATGAGCCTCTCCTTTCCTTGAGCCTGGGCAATGGCTTCGGGGTCGCCCGACGCTTCTGCGGTTGCCTGTTCAGCTCGCGCTTCGGAAATAAAGCCACTGAGGTGGTCCACCAGTAGCCAGACTGCGGCTTCATAGGGCGGGATGGACTGGGTACTTCTGTCCTTTACCGAATTGAGGGCCCTCAGCAGCTTTTCGATATGTTCCGGATAGTCCTTATGCATTTCACGTGGCTTGGCTGGAACAGGAGGGTATGAGGAAGCCATGGCTGCTGGATGATTCAAACATGCGGACGCTGAGGCAGTTAATCCACGCGTGGCGTGGATCTACAGCTTGACTTGCCGCCCGCCACGCATGTCGCCCGCCAAGGCTCCCAGGCCTTGGCATCGATGCCGGCCTTCATCGCAATGGCCTGCAGCTCCGACCAGTTCCTCGGCGAAGGCGCGGCCAGCAGCCCGCGCATGAAGGCCTGCATCTTCGCTTCGCCCACCTGCTTCTCCAACGAGAGCAGCAGCAAGGGCGCATAGACGTAGCGATACACCTCGCCGAGATCCGAGTTGCCGTCGATGGCATCGAACGCCGGCAGCGGCTTCTCCTGCATTTCGATGGCCGATTGCAGTCGCGCAATGTAGCGATCCGCCGCGGCATCCCCACTGATCTCACGCAGCGCCTTGATCGACAGGAACTCTGCGCTGGATTCCAGCAGCACCCAGAAGTACGGCCCCTGCGGACGGTTGAGCGTACCGAAGTAGTAGTGGCCCATTTCATGCGCGATGTACTGCACGCGTCGCTCGGCTTTCTCGCCACCGGCCATCAGCGAATCCGCGACGTTGCCGATGCTGCCGCTCATGGCGATGGTCGGCCAGGTGGCAAAGCCCCACTCGCTGCCCTCGCGGTCGCGCTCGATCTGGTTGAGCGTGACCATACGCAGGAAGGTGGGGCGGTCGACCAGCGGCACGCCCATGTAGCGGCTGTGCACGTCGGCTATCTTCTGTACCGTGCTGGACAGTGCCTCGACCTTGGCCGCGGGCAGGGTCTCATTGAGGATCGTGACCTGCGCAGTGCGGGTGATCGGGCCGCTGCCGCCGAACAGCAGGATCGGCCGCGCCTTGTCGCTGCGGAATCGTCCCTGCGCGCCTTCGATGGCCGGGCTGCCGTTGAGATACAGGAAGCGGCAGCCACGGCAGTCCACCTGCAGGTCGTAGCGGCTTTCGCTGCTGCGCACGCGGGCCTTGGGATCGAACGCCTGCGGCAGCCATGCGGACTGTTCGGTGAAGCGGGCGCTGTCGCCGTTGAAGGCGATCAGGCCCTTGAAGTCGGTCGGGGCATCGTGCCGGGCGTAGACCGGGAAGGCGCCCACGTACTGCACGCAGAGCGTGGCGGGTGGCTTGGCCACGGTGTACACGCGTGCTTCGCCATCCACGCCGGGGTCGTACCAGCCTTCGAAGTCCAGCGGCGCGCCATTGCCATCGGTGACCCGTGCGACATTCAGGCCGGCGTTGAGCACGAACGAGCCCATCGATTCGGCAGGTCGGCTGGATACGCAGACGTTGCCTTCCACGCGGCCGGTCGCTATATCCACCCGCACGCTGCCGGTGGTGAGCGGTGTGGCGTCTTGAGCAGGCGGCGCGGCCTGGCTGATGGCAGGGGCGAGCAGTGCGGCAACAACGGCGGGCAGCAGGGCCTTGCAGGGGTTCATCGGGCCATCCATGGGTGGATTGGGGTGAATATAGGGGGGGATGTGGATTTTTGCCGAGGGGCAGCATCCACGCATGGCGTGGATCTACTGATCCAAGCGTGCGGTGGATCCAGAGGGCTACACTGCCTACCTACGCCCCTTGGAAGCTCACCCATGTTCTCTGGAAAGGTTGCGGTGGTTACCGGCTCCACCAGCGGTATTGGTCTTGGCATTGCCACGGCGCTGGCGCGGCAAGGCGCCGACATCGTGCTGAATGGCTTCGGCGATGCGGCGGAGATCGAACGCATCCGTTCCAACCTGGAAGCCGAGTTCGGCGTGCAGGTGGTGCATGACGGCGCCGATCTGTCCCGTGGTGAGGCGGTGCGCGGAATGATTGACCACGCCGTTGCGAAGATGGGGCGCATCGACATCCTAGTGAACAATGCCGGCATCCAGCACACCGCGTCGATCGAGGAGTTTCCGGTCGAGAAGTGGGATGCGATCCTGGCGCTGAATCTCTCGGCGGTGTTCCATGCAACGGCAGCGGCCTTGCCCCACATGAAGCAGCAGGGCGCCGGCCGCATCATCAACATCGCATCCGTGCACGGCTTGGTGGGCTCGGTGAACAAGTCGGCCTACGTGGCGGCCAAGCACGGCGTGGTGGGATTCACCAAGGTGACCGCGCTGGAGAATGCGGGCACTGGCATTACCGCCAACGCGATCTGCCCAGGTTGGGTGCGAACCGCACTGGTTGAGCAACAGATCACTGCGTTGGCGGAGCGCGAAGGCACGGATCAAGAGTCCGCCGCGCGCGCGCTGTTGGCCGAGAAGCAGCCTTCGTTGCAGTTCGTGACGCCCGAGCAGCTGGGCGAGGTGGTGGTGTTCCTGGCTTCGGACGCGGCGGCGCAGATCACCGGCACGGCGTTGCCGGTCGATGGTGGCTGGACCGCCCGCTAGCGGACCCGCATCGGCCGCATTGCCGACGCCGCAGCAGCCAAGGCGCCTGCGGCGTCGTCCCGACGCAGCCGTTTACTGCGGCTTCGCAAAAACATCCAATCCCTTGCCGGTCTCCAACATCGACTTCAGGCTCGACAGCACGATCGGCCAGCCCTGGCGGATGCCGGTATCCATGCCGCTGCCGGGTTCCAGTTCGTCGTGGGTGACGGTCAGCCGCACCATGTCCTGGTAGGGCACGATGTCGAAGGTGACGCGGCTGTAGGCAGCGGGGTTGTCGGCCTGCGAGGCGGCGGCCCAGGTGATGACCAGCCGCGAGGGCGGGGTGCTTTCCACCACTTCGCCGACCAACTCGACCGAGCGCGTTTCGTTGGCGCGCACATGCTGCCAGCGCGAGCCGGGTTTCCAGTCCGAGACGTTCTCGTGGCCCCAGTAGCGGCTGGCGATCTCGGGGCGGGTGATGGCCTCGAACACCTTCTGCGGCGTGGAGGCGATGTAGATCACGTGGATGAAGCGGGTGGACTCTGCGGACATCGTCATTCTCCTTCCAGTTCTCGTTTCAGGTCATGCAGCAGGCTCAGGCGCTGCTGCTCGAACTTGCGTACCCAGCGCTCGTAGACTTCGTGCAGTGGCACCGGGTTGATGAAGTGCAGCTTCTCGCGGCCACGGCGCACGGTGCTGATCAGGTTGGCGTCTTCCAGCAGGCCCAGGTGCTGGGTGACCGATTGCCGGGCCATGTCCAGGTGCTCGCACAGCTGGCCGAGCGTCTGCCCGTTGTCTTCGCAGAGCAGATCCAGCAGCGTTCTGCGCGTGGGATCGGCCAATGCCTTGAACACCTTGTCTGCATTCATGCGGGGCGTCTTCAATTCCAGTTGTCGATCCTGATGTCGTGTGGGTTGGGCTGGCCCTTGCCGGATTCCACCAGCGCTTTGAGGCTGAGCAGGAAAACCGCCCACTTGGTACTGCAGTGCGAGGTGAACTCGACGCGTTCCTTCCAGCCTCCATGGGTGAACAGGACGATGCAGTAGTCACCTTCCTGTTTCAGCACGAAGCGCGCGTGGGTGCCGATCCATTCAGCAGGGCCGGCGACGAACTGCCAGAGCACGAGCTCGCCTGGAACAAGCTGCTCAAGTTTCATTTCCATGGCGCCGATTTCCTGGCCGTTGTTCGTGAAGCGAACCTTGACCGTCCCGCCGGCCACGCGGTCGCCATGAATGTCTTCAGCCCACCAGGCGGCGACGCCTTCGGGGGTGGCCAGCGCCTGGTACACCTGGCTTGCGGGGGCCTTGATGCCGACCCTGTGTGCGATATCCACCATTGCAGGTTCCTCGCGATGGGCCGGCAGGCGCCGCCCTTGAGTGGACTATATGCAGGTAAATGCCTGCATGTCAAATCCGGTGGACGGGGGGGGCTGGATCAACACACTGGGCACCTGCCAGGCATGGCCTGGCACTACTGGATCTACGGGACGTCAAGGAGTGCAGGCATGACTGAAGCTGGAAAGGAAATCTTGAACATCCGCCGCGCCAGCGAGGCCGATGCCCCTGCGGTGCTGGCGCTCTTCGACGAAGTCATCGAATGGTTCGTATCGATCGGCAATGTGCAGCAATGGGGCAGTGAGCCGTGGTCCACGATGCCGCGCCGGATCACCCAGGTGACCGATGCCTGCGCGCTGCCCGGTGCATGGGTTGCCCATAACGAGCACGGCGTGGTGCGCGCGTTCCTTGCGCTGGGCGAGTCGATGCCCTATGTGCCTGCGCCCACCGGCCCGGAACTGTATGTACGGGTACTGGTGGCATCGCGTGATGCGCGCGTGCGTGGCATCGGCCGCCGCCTGATGGCCTTTGCCGATGAGCAGGCGCGGGCTGCAGGGCTCGACCATCTGCGTGTGGACTGCTACGGCGGTGGCAACGGTGATCTGGTGCGCTTCTATGAGACCTGCGGCTACACGCGCATCGCGCCGTTCAATGTGGATGGCTGGCCGGGCATGCTGCTGGGGCGACAGCTCTGACGTGGCTGCGTCACTCGGTCGCAGCCTGTGTGCAGGAAACGGTACATCGGTTCGGCGCTAGAGTAGGGGCATGACCTGCATGGAATGGCTGTGTCATTCCACTGTGGGTTCCTGATGACCCCCTCCAGGAAGGAGCAACGCATGTACTACAGCAGTGGCAACTACGAAGCCTTTGCGCGCCCGCGCAAGCCCGCCGGTGTCGACGGCAAGCGCGCATGGTTCGTCGGTTCGGGCCTGGCCTCGCTGGCCGGCGCCGCGTTCCTGGTGCGCGACGGCCGCATGGCCGGTGAGCGCATCACCATTCTCGAGCAGCAGCAGATTCCCGGTGGCGCGCTGGATGGCCTGAAGGTGCCTGAAAAGGGCTTCGTGATCCGCGGCGGCCGCGAGATGGAAGACCACTTCGAGTGCCTGTGGGATCTGTTCCGCTCGATTCCGTCGCTGGAGATTGAAGATGCCAGTGTGCTGGACGAGTTCTACTGGTTGAACAAGGATGATCCGAACTATTCGCTGCAGCGTGCCACGATCAATCGCGGCGAAGATGCGCACACCGACGGCCTGTTCACGCTGAGCGAGCAGGCGCAGAAGGACATCATCGCGCTGTTCCTGGCCACCCGGCAGGAGATGGAGAACAAGCGCATCGACGAGGTGCTGGGCCGCGATTTCCTGGACAGCAACTTCTGGCTGTACTGGCGCACCATGTTCGCCTTCGAGGAATGGCATTCGGCGCTGGAGATGAAGCTGTACCTGCACCGCTTCATCCACCACATTGGCGGCCTGCCGGATTTCTCGGCGCTGAAGTTCACCAAGTACAACCAGTACGAATCGCTGGTGCTGCCGCTGGTGAAGTGGCTGCAGGACCACGGCGTGGTGTTCCAGTACGGCACCGAGGTGACCGACGTCGACTTCGATCTGGCGGCCGGCCGCAAGCAGGCCACGCGCATCCACTGGACGCGTGACGGTGTAGCCGGTGGCGCGGATCTGAGCGCGGATGACCTTGTGTTCATGACGATCGGTTCGTTGACCGAGAACTCGGACAATGGCGATCACCACACGGCTGCGCGATTGAACGAGGGACCGGCACCCGCCTGGGACCTGTGGCGACGCATTGCCGCCAGGGATCCCGCATTCGGCCGCCCGGACGTGTTCGGCGCGCACATTCCGCAGACCAAGTGGGAGTCGGCGACGGTGACCACGCTGGATGCGCGCATTCCGGCCTACATCCAGAAGATCGCCAAGCGCGACCCGTTCAGTGGCAAGGTGGTGACCGGCGGTATCGTCAGCGTGCGCGATTCGCGCTGGTTGATGAGCTGGACGGTGAACCGCCAGCCGCATTTCAAGAACCAGCCCAAGGATCAGATCGTGGTCTGGGTGTATTCGCTGTTCGTGGATACGCCTGGAGACTACGTGAAGAAGCCGATGCAGGACTGCACCGGCGAAGAGGTCACCCGCGAGTGGCTGTACCACCTGGGCGTGCCGGTGGAGGAGATCGACGAATTGGCCGCGACCGGCGCGAAGACGGTGCCGGTGATGATGCCGTACATCACCGCGTTCTTCATGCCACGCCAAGCCGGTGATCGGCCGGACGTGGTGCCGGAGGGTGCGGTGAACTTCGCCTTCATCGGACAGTTCGCCGAATCGAAGCAGCGCGACTGTATCTTCACCACCGAGAATTCGGTGCGCACACCGATGGAAGCGGTGTACACGCTGTTAGGTATCGAGCGCGGTGTGCCCGAGGTGTTCAATTCCACCTATGACGTGCGCTCGCTGTTGGCGGCGACCGGTCGCCTGCGCGATGGCAAGGCGCTGGATATTCCCGGGCCTGCGTTCCTGCGCAACCTGCTGATGAACAAGCTGGACAAGACCCAGATCGGTGGCCTGCTGCGCGAGTTCAAGCTGGTGCAGGAGGACTGAGCGTGCGTCAGCGTGGAGGGGAACGCGCCGGCAACACCGCGGATCAGTCGGCCAGCACGGTACCCGCTCGTTCGCCATAGGTCGCCCTCGCGCTGCCACACACCGCGTAGGTGGCAGCGCTGGCTGGCAGGCCAGTGGCCTTGATGCCGCGCCGCGAATCGCCGTCAAACACTTCGGCGTAGCGTTCGGCGGCCAGCGCGTCATCGGGCAGCATGTACAGCAGGACGCGCTGCAATGTGGACTGCCCGTGCAGTGGCTGCGGCTGCCGGAACGCGGGCACCTGCACGCGCGCGCTGTGCCACCGCGTCGGCGCGTCTGCAGTCTGCCAGCGTACCTGCAGGGGCAGGTTGAGCGGCAACAGCGCGGGGCTGACCGGGTAGCCGTAGGCCGTGCAATCCCGGGGCGCTTCCGGGATGTTCGCGATGGCCCCGTCGCCGATGTCCAGTGTGAGGCCATTGATTTCCACCCGAAGGATGGGCGCACTGCTGTAGTTGTGGATCTTGAACAGCGTCAGGCCTTCGAAGCGGCTGCGCTCCAGATCATCGGTGGTGAAGCCACTGAGGCGTGCGAGTGCGGGCGCGACCTCTACGTGATCGCTGTAGTGGTAGTAGATATGCACGAGCTCGGGTGTACCCGCGCGTCGCCAGGCCGCATTGAATGACGCAAGCTCGGGGTACGGCCGACGGACCAGCGGCACATCGGTGACGGCGCGATCTCCAGACGGTGTGGCGTAGCGGTAGTGGTCGACGGAGGGCTTCAGGCGCGCTTGTTCATACGGGAAGGACCTGTCTGCATCGGACTGCGGGTTGGGGTAGCGGTGGAAGGCCAGGAAGCGCTGGGGCGTTTCGCCCTGCATGGGCAGGTCCGGGCCAGCGCCAGAACCGGTGGATGCATACGGCGAGGTGTCCAGCCAAAGGGGTTGCCCGCTGAGGTTGACGTGCAGCTCGGCGATGGACACACGTGAGCCGCCGGCCAGGCTGTCCACACTGCCTTGCAGGACGTGCCACAGTGGAATGATGAGCATGGCGGCGGCGGTTGGCACGAACATCAGCACGTGTATGCGGCCCGGTACCTGCCCGCGCTGGCGCACCATGTAGCGCAGCCAGGCCAGCACGAGCACCAGCAGCAACGGGACGGCGACCCAGATCGCGATGGTGGCCAGCGCCACGACGCCCCAACCCAGGTTGGGGCTGGACACGGCAATCAACGAGAGCGTGGCGATCAGTGCCGCCAACAGCAGCGATACGCCGATTCCGACGCGGTAGGTCCTGTAGGGGCTGTCGGTCATCACCGGTCCGTCGGCAGTGCGGGGCATGCCCCTATAGTGCAGTGGTGGTGATGGCGTGGAAAGTCGTCGACGAAGAGGGCGGGGGGCCTTGCCTGCCGGCCAGGGGCCGGCATTACCCGGGGCTCAGCAGCCGACCAGGCGGTCCGCACTGATGCCGTTGCGATGCTGGCTGCGGTACTCGGTGGGGCTGGCATCGACCTGACCACGGAAGTGCCGACGGAATGATTCCTGCGAACCAAAGCCGGCCTGCTCGGCAATCCACTGCAGTGGCCGGTCGGTGGTTTCCAGCAGCTCACGCGCGAAGGCCACGCGCTCGCGGATCAGCCAATCGATGGGCGACAGGCCGGTGGCTTCCAGGAACTGCCGTTGCAGAGTGCGCTGGCTGAGTGCGGCCTGCTCGGCGAGGCTGCCTAGCGAATGTGGCTCGCGCAGGTTACGGCGCATCCACTCCATCAGCTTCGCCAACCGCGTGGGCTCGCCGTTGGGGATGGCCCGGCTGACGCGCTGGCTGCGCCCGGCATCACGCCAAGGTGCCAGCACCAATCGCTCGGCCACCAGATTAGCCACGCGCGCGCCGTAATCCTTGCGCACCATGTGCAGCATCATGTCCATGCCGGTGGCCGAGCCGGCCGAGGTGATGATGCTGCCGGTGTCCACGTACAGCACATCCTCGCGCACATCGATGCGTGGGAACTCGCGTGCCAGCGCTTCGGTGAGGCGCCAGTGGGTGGTGGCCTCGCGGCCATCGAGCAGCCCGGCCCAGGCCAGCACGAACGCACCGGAGCAGATCGACGCGATGCGTGCGCCGCGTGCATGGGCGCGGATCAGTGCATCGAGCAGTGCCTGCGGCGGACGCTCGCTGGGCTCGCGCCAACCGGGGATGACGATGATGTCGGCGTCATCGACGCTGCTGAGATCGTAGGGCAGCTGCACCTGGGTGCTGCCGAGCATGCGCAGTGCGCCGGGTTCGCCGGCGCACAGCTGGGTGCGGTACCAGGCCACGCCCAGTTCAGGCCGTATCGGTGCGAACAGGCCGACCGCACAGCCGAACTCGAACAGCCCCTGGCCGTGGCAGGCGACGATGGCGACGAGTGGTGCGGTGGGATCGGCGGAAGGGCTGTGCATGGCCTGATGCTACGGGTGGTGGTGCGTGGCGCAGAGTGGTGCGCGGGCATGAGGTGATGCCTGCGGGGTATGTAGAGCCGAGCCATGCTCGGCTGCTCTTTGTGGCTCAATTGAATGGGCTTCGTCCGGCATTGAGCCGAGCGTGGGCTCGGCTCTACAGAGAGCAGTGCACCGGCGCTGCCGCCTAACGTCATTACCAGCAGTCATGTGGGTGGCCGGATATTACGGTTGGGTGACGCGATCCCGCCTGTCGCGGTGGGTGAACAGGCCCTTGAATGGAAGCGTGTTTCCGGCCCACCCCCACGAGCCCCCATGCCTGCCGCCTACGCCCCAGTCCTGAGCACTCTTGCCGTCCTGATCGCGGCCGCCCTCTCTGCATCGCCCAGCCATGCGGCGGAAGCCGATGCGGACCCTGCCACCACTGCAGCCACCGCCAATGTGGCGGCCTCCACGCTGGATGCGGTGGTGGTCACCGGCTCACGCACCAGCACGCGCACGGTGAAGAACAGCTCCACGCCCATCGATGTGATTTCCGCCGAAGACCTTGCCGCCACCGGCCAGGGCAACCTGCTGGAAGCGCTGCAGCGCAGCCTGCCGTCGCTGAGCCAGATCGGCGGCTACCAGAGCGACCAGGAGAGCCTGATCCGCGGCTACCAGCTGCGCAATCTGTCGCCGGGCTACACCCTGGTGCTGGTCAACGGCAAGCGCCGCAATGCCAGTGCCTATGTGAGCGGTGCCAATGGGGGCGGCTTCCCCGGCCATGCGTGGGCAGACCTGGCGCTGATTCCGGTCTCGGCCATCGACCATGTGGAAGTGCTGCGTGATGGTGCCTCCGCCATCTACGGCTCGGACGCGATCACCGGCGTGGTCAACGTGATCCTGAAGTCGCAGGCGCACGGTGGTGATGTGTCGGTGGAGAGCGGGCAGAGCACCGATGGTGATGGTTCGCGAACCAGCGTGCGCGCCAACGTCGGCCTGCCGTGGGGCGAGGATGGCTTCATCAACCTCTCCGGCGAGACCACCCGCCAGCATCATGCGATCCGTACTCGTCGCTACATCGACGGCTACCTGAGCTATCCGGCAGTGGATGGCAGCGGCAATCTGGTGGCGCTGCGGCCGAACAATCGTTTGCCAGCAGGTGCCACGCCGAATCCGGCCGAGGCCAGCCGCAATGCCGAGGCCAACACCATCCTCAGCTCGCCGTCCTATGCGCTGAAGGCCTTCGCGGTGAACGTGGGCCATGGCCTGGGCGAGAGCGCGCAGTTCTACGCCAATGCTACGGCCAGCGATCGCACCGCACAGGCGATCCAGAATTTCCGTCTGCCGGCGACCATCTTCACCACTTACAGGGCTCCCGGCGTTCTGAGCGTGTTTCCCGATGGCTTCCTGCCGGTGCTGGAAACCAAGGAAAAGCAGTACACCGGTACGGCCGGGGTAAAAGGCCAGATCGCGGGTTGGGACTACGACGCCAGCCTGACCGGCAACCGCAGCACCGTGCGCACCTATACGCGTAACTCGGTGAACTACTCGCTGCCGTATCCCGGTTCACCCACCGACTTCTATGACGGCAAGCTGGACTACCAGCAGGGCATCGCCAACCTGGACCTGCGCCGCGGCTTCGAGGTGGCGGCATTTGCTTCGCCGCTGGAGGTGAGCGCGGGCGCCGAGTATCAGCGCGAACAGTACGAGCGTGGAGCAGGGCAGTGGGAGTCGTATACCGGCTTCGGCGCTGCAGCCTTCGTCGGCTATTCCACCGCCGATGCGGTGAAGGCTACCCGCAACAGCAAGGCGGTGTACGTGGGTGCGGCCACCAACATCACCTCGCGCTGGTATCTGGATGCAGCCGCGCGTTGGGAAGATCACTCCGACTTCGGCAGTGTCTCCACCGGCCGCCTGACCACGCGCTTCGACTTCACCGACGCGCTGGGTGTGCGTGCCACGGTCAGCAATGGCTTCCACGCGCCCAGTCTGGGTGCGCAGTTCTACCAGGCCACCGGCAGTTGCCCGTGCGGCACCACGCTGGTGGCGCAGGTGTCTTCGCCCGCGGCGATTGCGTTGGGTGCCACACCGCTGAAGCCGGAAAAGGCCACCAACTACAGCCTGGGCGTGACCTGGGACCCGAGCCCGGCGTTCCATCTGGCGGTGGATGCCTATCAGATCGACATCCGCGGCCAGCTCGGCCAGTCCAGCCAGATCGGCTACAACGCGCAGGATCCGGCGCGCGTCACCGACAACAGCGGCACGGTGCTGAGCGCGGCGCAGAAGAACACCATCGACGCACTGCTGGGTTCAGCCGGCATCAGCATCCTGCCGGGTGATGCGTTCTACGCCAGCTACTTCACCAACGTGGGTAATACCCGTACACGGGGTGTGGAGCTGACCCTGGAGGCGAACCAGGAAACCGCGTGGGGCAAGCTGCGCTGGAGCTACGCGGCCAACGTCGGCCGTACCACGATCCAGAAGGTCAGCGACATTCCGGCGGCGCTGCAGGGGCTGCCGAACATCAACCTGCTGACCAGATCCAGCGAGTACGCGCTGCGCTTCCGCACGCCCAGCTATACGCAGGTGGCAGGGCTTGGCTGGCAGAACGGGCGCTGGCGCTCGAATCTGGACTTCACCTACTACGGCCCGATCAAGCGCCTGAACAACGGCGTGGAATACAAGCAGCCGCCGGTGCTGGTGACCAACCTGTCCGGTGGCGTGGAGCTGGGCGCGGGCTGGAGTGCGGCGCTGGGCATCAACAACGTGTTCGACAAGCGCACCCGCAAGGTGCCGGAGTACGCGCGCAGTGCCACCGATGTGGCGAGTATCGAGACCACGTGGGACAGCGGCGATGTGCTGAGCAATGTGGGTGCGTACTGGTACGGGCGGGTCAGTTACCGGTTCTGAGGTGGGAAGCAGTCGAGCATGGCTCGACTCTACAAAAGCGAAGGGCAGCCGAGCATGGCTCGGCTCCATACGGGAGCAGTTCATGTCTTCTGCATTGAGGGTGGTTGCATTGGTGGGGTCACCGACCAGCTCGGCGACGTCGCGCACGTTGTTGCTGGTACGGCATCTGCTGGACTCGCTGCAGCAGCGGGTGCACGCCAGCGTGGAGCTGGTGGAGCTGGCGCCGATCGCGCGTTCGCTGGGCCAGTCGCTGTCGCGTGGCGAGGCGGAGCCGGCGGTGGAACAGGCACTGCAGACCATCGAGGCGGCGGAGCTGCTGGTGGTCGCAGCGCCGGTCTATCGCGGCTCGTATCCCGGCTTGTTCAAGCACCTGGTCGACTTCATCGGGCTGGAGGCGCTGGTGGATGTGCCGGTACTGCTGGCAGCGACCGGCGGCAGCGAGCGCCATGCGCTGGTGATCGATCACCAGCTGCGGCCGTTGTTCAGTTTTCTGCAGGCGCACACGCTGCCGATCGGGGTGTATGCCACGCCTGCCGACTTCGAAGGCGAGCACATCAGCAGCGCGGCCCTGCAGGCGCGCATCGAACTGGCGACCGAGCGTGCGGCCGGGCACTTGGCCACGCAGGCGCAGGCGCTGACGGTAGCGGCGCCGCTGCGACGTATTGCCTGACGCCATAACCGGCGGCGCTTTGCTTATGGCTACGCCGCATCTGCGTGGCCGGATCTGACCGCCGATTGTCGCCAGCCGTCGCTGCTGTGGCTGCTGGCATCTCTAGCATCGATATCGAAGCGGCATCGCATTGCCGGCCCCGATGAGGACGACCCCTGTGACTTTCGACGCAGCAAGCAAACCCATCCTGTTCCTGCTCGACCGTGAATTCGAGGACGGCCAGATTCCCGGCCAGCGCTTTTTCTGCCGGCACAGCCTGTTGCTGGAGGGCGCGCTGTCGAGCATCGATGGCCTGGACGCGCAGCTGGACGTGCGCCGCATCGGTTTCGCGCGGCCGCGCCGCGAGGTGATTGCCGAGATCGGTGAGCAGGACCAGTCACTACCCAAGCTGGTGTTGCCGCAGGGCGTGCGCAGCGAACTGGCCAGTGGCGCGCACCAGGACCGCCAGTACATCTCCGGTGCCGAGCCGATCCTGGCCGCGTTGAACGGCTTGCTCGGCATTCCCGTGGCCCACCCCTGAGCGAGGACGTGACCATGAGCTATCAGATCAGCGTGCTGGACAAGAGCCCGGTGGCCGAAGGTGCCTCGCCGGAGCAGGCGCTGCGCAACAGCCTGCAGCTGGCGCAGCGCGCCGAGCAGCTGGGCTACCACCGCTACTGGTTTGCCGAGCACCACGCTGCGCCGACGCTGGCCAGCCCTGCACCGGAAGTGCTGGCTGCGTGGGTGCTGGCGCAGACCCGGCGCATCCGCATCGGCAGTGGCGGGGTGATGCTGCGCCACTACGCGCCGTACAAGGTGGCGGAGAACTTCAACCTGCTGGCGGCGTTGGCGCCAGGGCGCGTCGATCTGGGCGTGGGCAAGGCCCCGGGTGGCCTGCCGGCCTCGACTGCCGCGCTGGCGGCCGGGCGCCCGGCGTTCGCCGACTTCGATCAGCAACTGCGCGACCTGGAAGGCTATCTGTCCGGGGCGGACACCGAGGCGCTGGCACGGCCGGTTCCGCAGCAGGCACCGGAGCGCTTCCTGCTCGGGGCCAGCCCGCAGAGCGCGCAGCAGGCGGCCGAGCTGGGCTGGCGCTTTGTCTATGCCGCGCATTTCGATGGTGACCCGAAGCACATCGAAGCTGCGTTCGACGCCTACCGCAGCGTCTCCTCGCAGCCACCGCTGCTGGCCACGGTGGCGTTCGCCGCCCCAACTGCCGAAGCCGCAGCGCGTCATATCGGTGCGCTGCGCGTCTACAAGCTGCACCTCGGTCCCGGGCAGACGGTAAACCTGCCCAGCCCCGAAGCAGCTGCCGAGTATGCGCGGCAGGTGGGCGTGGCCGACTTCCGCATCGAGGAAACGCGCCCAAGCGTGTTGTCCGGTGATGCGCAGCACGTGCGTGACGAACTGGATGCGCTGCACCGGCGCTTCGGCGTGGGCGAGTTCATCCTCGATGCGCCGGTGGCCGACCTTGATGCACGCCTGACATCCCTTGAACTGCTGTCGCCCGCGCCGCGCGCGGCGGTGGCCTGACCTGCAGGAGCGATTCCCATGAGCACGACCCCGCGCCACATTCCGTTCGGCATCATGCTGCAGGGTCCTGGCAGCCACATGCATGCCTGGAAGCATCCCTCCAATCCGGCCGATGCCAGCGTTAACCTGCAGTTCTACATCGACATCGCGCGTACCGCCGAGGACAACGGCATCGCCTTTGGCTTCGTGGCCGACGGCCTGTACATCAACGAGAAGTCGATCCCGCACTTCCTCAACCGCTTCGAGCCGATCTCGCTGCTGTCGGCACTGGCCACGGCGACAAAGAAGATCGGCTTGGCCGGCACGCTGTCGACCTCCTACAGCGATCCGTTCACCGTGGCCCGCCAGTTCGCTTCGCTGGATCTGCTCAGCGGCGGTCGCGCTGGCTGGAACGTAGTGACGTCGCCGCTGGAGGGTTCGGGGCGCAACTACGGTCGCCCGCACCCGGAGCACGCGCTGCGCTACCAGATCGCCGACGAGTACCTGGACGTAGTGCAAGGGCTGTGGGATTCCTGGGATGACGATGCCTTCGTGCGTGAGCGCGACAGCGGCACGTTCTTCGCACCGGAGAAGTTCCGGCGGCTCGATCACAAGGGACGCTTCTTCCAGGTGGAGGGGCCGCTCAACATCCAGCGCTCGCCGCAGGGACAGCCGGTGATCTTCCAGGCCGGTTCGTCTGATGATGGCATTGCGTTGGCCGGCAAGTACGCCGATGCGGTGTTCACCCATTCGCCATCGCTGGAGGAGACCCGCGCGTTCACCCAGAAAGTGAAGAACTCGGCGATCGCCCACGGCCGCAGCGGCAATGACGTGAAGATCTTCCCGGGCATCGGCCCCATCGTCGGCCGCACCGCGGAGGAGGCTGAAGCCAAGTACCAGGCGATCGCCGCACTGGCCACGCTGGAGGATGCACTGGCGTACCTGGGGCGCTTCTTCGACCACCACGATTTCAGCCAGTACGATCCGGACGCGCCGTTCCCCGAGCTGGGTGACATCGGCAGCAATTCGTTCCGTTCCACCACCGACCGCATCAAGCAGGATGCACGTGAGAAGGGCCTGAGCCTGCGCCAGGTGGCGTTGGAAGCGGTGAGCCCGCGACCGAATTTCATCGGTACGCCGGAACATGTGGCCGACGAGCTGATCCGTTGGTTTGATGCTGGTGCCAGCGACGGCTTCATCCTCGGTTTCGCGGCACAGCGCGAAGGCCTGGACGATTTCGTGACCCAGGTGCTGCCGATCCTGCAGGCGCGCGGCTACCACCAGCGTGAGCTGGAAGGGCAGACGCTGCGAGCGCATCTGGGCCTGCCGTACAAGGCCAGCCGCCATGCGACCGATGCCGAGCCGGCGCGGAAGGCAGGGTAAGGCGATGAGCGGAGAATACGCGGCAGCGCCGGGCCATGCCCGGCGGAATTCCCAAACGACGGGCGTATTGCCGGAGATCGCGGCACGCGCCGAGGCCGCCATCGCGATCCGCCATGACCTGCATCGGCACCCGGAGCTGGCTTTCGAGGAGCACCGCACCAGCGCACGCGTGGCTGAGCTGCTGCAGCAATGGGGCTATGAGGTCACCACCGGTCTCGGTGGCACCGGCGTGGTCGGCACGCTGCAGCGCGGGCAGGGCAGCCGACGCCTCGGCCTGCGTGCCGACATCGATGCACTGCCGATCCATGAGGATTCCGGCCTGGCCTACGCCAGCCAGAACGAGGGGCTGATGCATGCCTGCGGCCACGATGGGCATACCGCCATCCTGCTGTCTGCGGCGCACTACCTGGCCCATCACGGCCGCATCGACGGCACCCTGCAGCTGGTGTTCCAGCCGGCCGAGGAAACCGGTTCGGGGGCCTCGAAGATGATCGCCGACGGCCTGTTCGAACGCTTCCCGGTGGATGCGATCTATGGCCTGCACAACTGGCCGGGTGTGCCGGTGGGGCACTTCGGCTTCGTCGATGGCCCGGCGATGGCATCGGTGGACTGGGCGCGGCTGAAGGTGATCGGCAAGGGCGGTCATGGCGCCGAGCCTCAGGGCAGTGTCGACCCGATCCTGGCGGCGGCGCATATCGTCACCGCGCTGCAAAGCGTTGTCTCGCGCAATGTGGATCCACGGCAGATGGGCGTGGTCACCGTCGGTTCGATCCACGGCGGGCAGGCCGCCAATGTGATCCCGGACGTAGTGGAGCTGAAGCTGACCGTGCGCGCCTACCTGCCCGAGGTACGTGACACCCTGCGGCGCCGTGTTACCGAGGTCGCCGAGCAGACCGCCGCCGCGTTCGGCGCGCGCGCGGAGATCGAGTTCCCGCGTGGCTTCCCGAGCGTGATCAACCACCCGCAGCAGACCGCCTACATCCGCGACGTGGCCGTGCAGGGCTTCGGCAGCGAGCAGCTGGTGCCGGAGTTCGCGCCGCGCACTGCCAGTGAGGATTTCGCGTTCCTGCTGCAGGCGCGGCCCGGCAGCTTCGTGTTCGTCGGCAACGGCGACAGCGCACCGCTGCACAGCCCGCGCTATGTATTCAACGACGCCGCCATCGCACCCGCCGCCAGCCTGTGGGCGCGGCTGGCTGAAGACTATCTGGTGAAGGACGTGGCATGAGCAGCAACGAACGCTTTCTCTACACCTCGGTGGACGATCCACTGGCCCGTCCACTGTTCGATGGACTGGAACAGGAGTACGACAGCCGCTACGCCGACGTGCGTCGACGCATCGGCGGCAGCGCCCGCGAGGAACTGCAGCGCTACCCGGCACAGGCGTTCGCGGCACCGGTTGGTGCGTTCGTGCTGCTGCTGCGCGATGGTGTGGCGATCTCCGGCGGTGCCTTCATGCCGCACCGCGATCCGGACACCGCCGAGTTCAAGCGCATCTGGACATTGCCAGGGCTGCGCCGCCAGGGCATCGCGCGGCGCGTGCTGCAGGAGCTGGAAGACCAGGCAGCGCGGCAAGGATACCGGCGGGTGTTCCTGACCACCGGCTTCCGTCAGCCTGAAGCCGTCGGCCTGTACCTCAGCCACGGCTACACCGCGCTGTTCGATCTGGAGGCCGATCCGGAATCCATCGCCCACTTGCCGTTCGAGAAGCACCTGGGCGTATCGGCACCCGCCGTTGTGCCATCACAGACCGTGCTGCACGGAGCCCACGCATGAGCACGCCTTCGACCGCGCTGGATGGAATTGCCACACGCCCGGCGCCAACCCCGGCGTTGAAGATCGTGCCGGCCCGGCATCCGCTGCAGGTGGTCGGAACCCTCCTCGCGTTGGCGCTGATCCTGATCGGGCTGCAGTCAGTGTTGGGCAATCCGCGCTGGGGCTGGGGCACCTTCGCTGAGTGGTTCTTCGCACGCCCGGTTCTGGAAGGCCTGGGTCGCACACTGCTGCTGACCGCACTGGGTACCGGACTGGGATTCGCGCTGGGTACCTTGCTGGCGTTGGCCCGCGTGTCCGGCTCGCCACTGCTGTCGGCGGTGTCGTGGGGCTATGTGTGGCTGTTCCGGTCGATCCCGCTGCTGGTGCTGTTGCTGCTGCTGAACAACCTGGGCTACCTGTACAGCACCATCGAACTGGGGGTTCCCTTCACCGGCATCAGCCTGTTTTCGTACCCGACCACGCAGCTGATCGGTGTGTTCACCGCCGCAGTGCTGGGCCTGACCTTGAACCAAGCCGCGTTCTCGGCTGAGGTGATCCGTGGCGGCATTCTTTCGGTCGACCACGGCCAGTACGAAGCTGCGGCCGCGCTTGGCCTGCCCCGTGGTCGCCAGGTGCGCCGCATCATCCTGCCACAGGCGATGCGTTCGATCCTGCCGGCCGCGTTCAACGATGTGATCGGCCTGGCCAAGAGCACCTCGGTGGTCTACGTGCTGGCGCTGCCCGAGCTGTTCTACACCGTGCAGGTGATCTACCGGCGCAACCTGGAAGTGGTGCCGCTGCTGATGGTGGCCACGGTCTGGTACCTGGTGATCCTGACCGTGCTGTCGCTGCTGCAGCGGCGCGTGGAGCAGCGCTTTGCGCGCGGCCAACTGCAGCGCGAGCGTTCGGTATCGCGTGTCTCGTCACCGAGGCGCGCCACAGGTGAGGCTGCACCGCGCGTGGTCAATCGCCCGCGCATCGCCGCGCAGGTTGAAGCGGGCGAGGGGGCATCGGTATCGCTGCATGGTGTGGGCAAGGTGTTCGGCGACCAGCCGGTGCTGGAAGACGTGAACCTGGACCTGCGCGCTGGCAGCGTGACGGTGCTGATCGGCCCGTCCGGCGCTGGCAAGTCCACGTTGCTGCGGCTGATCAACCACCTGGAACGTGCCGACAGCGGTTACGTGACCGTCGGCGGCCAGCTGATCGGCTACCGCCGCGATGGCGACACCCTGTACGAGCTGCCCGAACGTGAGATCCGCCGCCGTCGTGCGGAAGTGGGCATGGTGTTCCAGGGCTTCAACCTGTTCCCGCACCTGACCGCGCTGGAGAACATCATCGAGGCGCCGATCGCGGTGCGCGGCGTGCCGCGTGCGCAGGCTGAGCAGCAGGCGCGCACGCTGCTGGAACGGGTCGGCCTGGCCGACAAGGCCGATGCCTTCCCGCGCCAGCTGTCCGGCGGCCAGCAGCAGCGCATCGCGATTGCCCGCGCACTGGCGCTGCAACCGAAGGTGCTGCTGTTCGATGAACCGACCTCGGCACTGGACCCGGAGCTGGTGGCCGAAGTGCTCAGCGTGATCGAGGAGCTGGCCCGTTCCGGCACCACGCTGGTGATCGTCACCCATGAGCTGAGTTTCGCCCGCCGCGTGGCTGACCACGTGGTGATGATGGACCAGGGCCGGGTGATCGAGCAGGGCACGCCCGAGGCGCTGTTCGAACGTCCGCGCCAGCAACGCACCGCCGATTTTCTGGCCAAGACCCTGTAACCCCGGAAGGAAGACCATGAGCCCTGCAGCACCGCGTCGCCCCTCACGCAGCACCCTGTTGATCGTGGGTGTGCTGGTCATCGGCATCGCCGGCATCGTCTACTCGCGCGTGCGTCAGGCGCCGGATACCGGCACCGTGGCCGCAACCAGCCTGGCGGGTGCGAACACCACCATCCTGAAGGGCACGCTCGATCCGAAGGCGCAGGCGTTGATCCCGGCCGACTATCGCTTTGTCACGCCCGGTACGTTCACCGTGGCCACCCATCCGGGGCAGCTGCCGCTGGCCGATTATGGTACCGACAGCAAGGACGTGGTCGGCATCGAGCCGGACATCGCACGGCTGATCGCCGATGGGCTGGGCCTGAAGCTGGTGATCGTGCCGGTGGCGTGGGCGGACTGGCCGTTGGGGTTGGAATCAGGCAAGTACGATGCGGTGCTGTCCAATGTGACGGTTACCGAAGAGCGCAAGAAGAAGTTCGACTTCTCCAGCTACCGCTACGACCTGCTCGGCATCTATACGCGCACTGATGGGCCGATCCAGAAGATTGAAAAGCCGGCTGACGTGGCCGGGCTGAAGGTGGTGGTCGGCGCCAGCACCAACCAGGACCAGATCCTGCGCCAGTGGGACCAGCAGAACATCGCCGCTGGCTTGAAGCCGGTGGAGTACCAGTACTTCGATGACGCCGTGGTTGGGCGGCTGGCGGTGATCACCGGGCGCGCCGATGTCTCGTTCGAGCCCAACGCCACTGGTGCCTATTCGGCGCGCGATGGCAAGGTGCGGCGTGTGGGCCTGTTCCCCGGTGGCTGGCCGAACGCCGCGGCGATCTCGGTGACCACGCGCAAGGGCAGCGGCCTGGCTGATGCGGTGACGCAGGCGCTGAACACCCAGATCAGCAGCGGCACTTATGCGCAGGCGCTGAAGCGATGGAATGTGGCCGAGGAGGCCGTGCCGCAGTCGCAGACCAACCCGCCAGGGCTGCCGACGCTCTGACGCCGGGCATGGCCGGCGCGCCCCTGTAGAGTCGAGCTTGCTCGACTGGCGCATGGTGATCGGCGAAATGCAGTCGAGCAAGCTCGACTCTACCAACGCGCCTCCAGCGTCTTGAACGGTTTCGCGAGGCGCACGCCCTCGGCATCGAAGTCGGAAACGCTGCGTCCATCCACGCGCACAGACTTCGGCGCGGTCCGGTTCGGCCACCACATGCGCACGGCGGTGTCCTTGCGCAGCCCCTCGCCAATCACCACTGTCAGCAGCCCGTCGCGCTGCCGCGCCTGCATCTGCAGCGTGCCATACGCGGTCGGCAGGCGTTCCACCGCCAACCCATCCCCGGCCACCCAAGACGGCGGCGTGCCCGGCAGCAATGACAACGCGTCATCGTCCTCGCGCATCAACATGCCGAACAGCGTGCGGCCGTATTCGGCACCGATCCAGGTATGCGGCATGTCGCCGAGGTAGCGCGGGAAGCGCAGCCGCGAATGCACGACCTCGGCCAGCACCTGCCACTCAAGCGGGCGCCGATCATGCAGCAGCCCCTGTAGCAGCTCGTCGGCCGCCTGCGGCTGGCCCAGGTGCACATAGCTCAGCACGTTGCGGATTTCGTAGGGCGTATAGGCGTACAGCGCGCCTGGCTGGTTGCGCTTGCGCACATCGTCCAGATAGCGGGCGAAGGTGGTTCGCAGCGCATCTGCCGGCAGCACGCTCTGCGCACCGGTGGGGTCCAATGCAATCGAAACGCCGGTGGGATCACCATCGCCCAGATCCGCGGAGGAAGGAATGAAGTCGATGCCCTTCCACGCCATCGTCTCCCGGATCGAGGCATGCAGTGCGTCGTACAGCAGCTTGTACTGTTCGCGCGCCCAACGGGCGGTTTCATGGTCGCCAAGTGCCTCTGCCAGCCACGCGCCGTCGTGCCAGCCCTTCAGTCCCCAGTAGTCATCCCAATAGCTGTGGGTGGGCGAAGGGTAGCCCTCGTGGCTGATCGACGGCGCAAGAATGCCCGCGAAGCGCTCCGGCGCTGGCTGGTCAGCCATGTAACCCGCTACCAGCGTGCGCTCGCGCAGCTGCTGCAGGAAGCGCAGCGCCGCCTTCACTTTCGGCAGGTACGCGCGCACCGACTCCGCACCGCCATCGAGGCGGGCGACATCGGCGACCAGTGCCACATACTGGCCCTGGCTGTCGTACTCGATGTCCGAACCAAAGCCGGTGTTGACGCTGCCATCGTCGTTGAGGATCGGCGAGACCAGTCCGCTGCCGTGCACGCCGTGCTGGCTGTACCACGCCAGGTAGTCGCGCGCGACCTTGGCTTCGCCCATGCGCAGCAGCACCGCCGAGGTGGCCATGCCATCGCGGATGAAGGAGCGGTTGTAGTTGCGCGGGCCGGGCTGCATGGCCGGGCCGGTCTGGTTGATCAGCATGTAGGCAGCCTGCGCGCGCAGCATGTCGACCAGCGAGGGATCGGGCAGGCGCAGGCCGACCTGGCCCAGCCGCGCCTGCCAATCTGCGGACGCCTGCGTGGCCAGCGTCTCGAACGCCGCATTGGCATCACGGGGCAGCGTGGACAGGTCAAGGGCAGGCGCCTCGGGCAGCACGCCATTGGCATCGGCAGCGGCGGTACCGAGTGGGAACGCCACGACCACCGCATCGCTGGCACCGGGCGCGAGGCGGATCCGGTAGCTCAATGCGGCTGCGGCCAGTCCTTGCTCGTCACGTGCCTGCTGCGAGGAAGGCAGTTCGCCGGCAGCGATGTCCGCGGTGATCTCCGTTGTGCCGTCCTTCCCGAACGGCGCAACGCCGGACGCAGCCACCGGCGTGAGCGAGCGCAGCAGCGTGCGGCCGTTCACGCGCACCGTGTTGGCTTCGACGGCGACCTCGCGGATCGGCGACAGCCCACCGTTCTGCCATGGCGGGTTCATCTGCATCGGTCGTACCGCCAGGGTCAGCGTGCCGTCGATCGCGGTGGTGCCGGTGTTGTGCAGTCGATGGCGGAGAAAGGTCACCGGCTGGCCATCGCGCTCGATGGCGAACACCTCACTGCGCAGCTCCAGCCCGGGTTGCGGTGACCAGGTGGCGGAGGGCATTGGCTTCCAGCCGTCGCGCAGTGCGTGCTGCACCTTCTGCCCGGCGGCACCGGCTGCGCTGCCATCGGCATTGCGCCAGATCGGCTGTACCAGCGGCGCACCCTTGAACGCTTCCAGGTTGCCGTATTCGTCGAAGATGGATTTCTGCCGACCCGCGTGCACACCCACGGCGGTCCAGTAGGTCTGCTGCATCTGCAGCGAAGCGGGGAACAACGCGCGCTGTGCACCGCTGGCGGCGATCTGGTAACGCTTCATCGGCGTCATCACCGCCTTCGGGCCGAGAAGGCGGATGCGTGCCACCTGGGGGGCATCGCCGTCGACGTTCAGCCGCAGTGCCTGCAGGTCCAGCGGCGCGCTGGCCGCGAGCCAGCTCTGCTGCCGGGTTGCCGCCTGTGCATCCGTGGCCAGTTCGTGCCAGCGGCCCTGGGCATCGCGTGCCTGCAGGCGCGCAGCGCCGTGCTCATTGGCCCAGTCCACCGCCAGCCCGGTGCTGGACTGCGCGCGCGGCAGAACGATGTCGAGTGTGTGGGTACCGCCCTTGCCGGCGGGAATCGCCACCGCACTGCCGCCCTGCCAGAGTGCCGCGGACTGCGTGGCATCGAGTCCGGCCACGCGCGCACTGAGCGTGCTGTCCAGCGGCTCCATCTCGAAAATCGACACGCCCCAGTCGGACGTGCGCTGCGGGCTGGCCAACCGCAGGTAGCGCGCCTGGCGTGGCGCGAAGTACAGCGTTTCCACGTCGCCCAGCGAATCGGCCATGGTGTACGCGGTCTGCCACTGTGTGCCGTCCAGCGAGGTCTGCAGCGAATAGCCTTCCGGGTTGGAGACATCCCAGGTGAGGCGTGCGCCGGCCAGCATTGTTGGCGCGCCGAGGTCGATCTGGAACCAGTGGCCCGGACTGAAGGCACCGCCGGTGACGGTCTTGGGGTCGCCGTCGATCAGATGGCTGATCGCCATCGCCGGAACCTGCTGCGAGGAGGCGCTGGCCTGCCATTGGCTGCGTGGTGGCAATGTCTGTGCCTGCGCGGAGGATGCCAGGACGGCGAGCATCAGAGTGGCGGCAGGTCGCCATGGGGCAGGTGGGCGGGAGACCTTGGAGCGTTCGGCGCGCAACGTCATTACGGACAGCCTCGCAGGTTCGACCGGAATCGGGCGAGCGCTACGCTAGCAAGGGATGTAATCGGTTACATGACGCACTGCAGCGCCGCCGGGCGCTGGCGCTGCCATCGCGGGAGCGCTGACGGATGTGGCTCTGGACGGCTGCCGGCTTGCCCCTATCCTGACTGGCAGCGACCACCGATCTGAAATGGATTGATGATGGAATTCAGTTTCACGCTGATGTACCGAGTGCCTGATACCGGAAAAGATCTCAGTGCATTTGAGCGAGGTCTTGCAGAGGTGGGGTGCGACGATGCGCTGCTGGGCAGTGGTTCGCCGGGCGTGTTGGCGTTGCGATTCCAGCGAGAAGGCACAGCCGCAGACGATGTCGCGCGTGCCGCATGCGTGCAGGTTCAGAGTGCGCTACCGGAAGCCGAATTGATAACCGTGTATGTCGATGTCAGCAATGCTGCCGGCGTCTCCAATTTCGGTGCCTCCAAAGCTGAGCTTGTTTGACGTCCACGGCGCATTTCTCGGAAGCAGCCGAGCATGGCTCGGCTCTACATGGCTTCCGGCAGGTCAAGCGGCATCCCCCATTACAGCTCCACCGTCTCCCACCAGCGCGTACCCGCCTGCGGCGCCTGCATGTCCAGTGCTTCGCCCATCATCGGCGTGGCCACCGGCACGTTCTTTGCGGCGGCCAATGCGGTGATGCGCTCGAACGGTTGCTGCCAGGCGTGCAGCGCCAGATCGAAGGTGCCGTTGTGGATCGGCAGCAGCCACTTGCCGCGCAGGTCCAGGTGCGCCTGCAGGGTCTGTTCGGGCTGCATGTGCACGAATGCCCAGCGCGGGTCGTAGGCACCGGTTTCGATCATTGTCAGGTCGAACGGGCCGTACTTCTCACCGATGGCCTTGAAGCCGTCGAAGTAGCCGGTGTCGCCGCTGAAGAAGATGCGGAAGTCATCGTCCTGGATCACCCATGACGCCCACAGGCTGCGATCGCTGTCGCCCAGACCGCGGCCGGAGAAATGCTGGCCCGGGGTGGCGGTCAGGCGCAGGCCACTGGCCTCGGTCGATTGCCACCAGTCCAGCTGTTCGACCTTGCTGGCGTCCACGCCCCACGCAATCAACTGGTCGCCCACGCCCAGCGGTGCGATGAAGCGCGCGGTCTTGCCGGCCAGCTGCATCACTGCGGCATGGTCCAGGTGGTCGTAATGGTTGTGCGAGAGGATCACGCCGGCGATCGGCGGCAGTTCGTCGATGCTGATCGGCGGTGCGTGGAAGCGCGCCGGGCCCATCCACTGCACCGGCGAGGCGCGCTCGGAGAACACCGGATCGGTCAGCCAGTATTGGCCACGCAGCTTCAGCAGGATCGTGGAATGCCCGAGCCGGAACAGGCTGCGATCAGGCGCGGCGTCCAGGGTGGCGCGGTCCAGCGGCAGCACCGGAATGGGGTGGGCGGGCACGGTGCCCTTGGGCTTGTTGAACAGGAATGTCCACCAGATCTCCGCGCCATCGCGCACGCCCATCGCCGGACGCGGCAGGGCATTGCGGAACTTGCCGTCGCGGTACTGCGGCGAATCGGGGAAGTCGGGGAGGGACCAGGACTTGCAGAAGGTGTAGGCGGTCACGGCGAGGATTCCAAGCAAAAGGACAAGGAGCAGGCGCTTCATGGGTGACGTCCGCTGGGTACACTGCACAGTGTAGTTTTGTATTTTTCAAAAGTACACTGCCGGGTGTAAAATGGTGGCATCCGTTCAGTTATCTGGTTCCTGCCATGTCCCGTGCCCCGCAACGCCTGACCGACCGCAAACGCGAAGCCATCGTGCGTGCGGCGGTGGAGGAGTTCCGCGCGTCGGGCTACGAGGCGACCAGCATGGACCGCATCGCCGAGGTGGCCGGGGTCTCCAAGCGCACCGTCTACAACCACTTCCCGAGCAAGGAAGCGTTGTTCTCGATGATCCTGGAGGAGCTGTGGGAGCGCAGCGTGGCCAGCGACGCACTGCCGTACCGCGCCGACCAGCCGCTGCAGGCGCAGCTGATGCAGCTGCTGGGGCAGAAGCTGGAGCTGCTCAGTGATGCCAACTTCATCGACCTGGCGCGGGTGGCGATGGCCGAAATCATCCACTCACCGGAACGGGCGCAGGCCATCGTCTGCCGCATGGGCGAGAAGGAAAGTGGCGAGAGCGCATGGATCCGCGCGGCAATCGCCGATGGCCGGCTGCGCCAGGTCGATCCGGAGTTCGCCGGCCACCAGCTGCACGGCCTGGTGAAGAGCTTTGCATTCTGGCCGCAGGTGACGATGGGGCAGGCGCCGTTGAACGAACAGGAGCGCGCACGCGTGGCCGAATCGGCGGTGGCGATGTTCCTGGGTTACTACGCGGTCTAGCTGGCGGCGAAGCGGCGGAACTCGTCGGCCGGCAACGCGGCCGAGTACAGATAGCCCTGGCCGACATCCACGCCCAGTGCGCGCAGTTGCTGTTCCTGCGCGAGGGTTTCGGTACCCTCGGCCACCACGATCGCACCGCAGCGATGCGCGACTTCGACGATGAAGCGAACGATCGACTGCGACTTGGCGTCGGACAGGGTGGCAATCAACGCCTGCTCGATCTTGACCTCGGCAATGGCCAGCTGCGAGAGCAGGATCAGGGTTGAATAGCCGGCACCGAAATCATCCAGTGACAGCGTGACCTCCGCCGCCAGCAGCTGTGCGATGTTGGCATCGACCACGTCGCGCTCGACGATCTCGGTCCATTCGACGATCTCCAGGCGCAGCATCACGCCGGGCACATCGTGCAGTGCCAGCAATTCCTGCAGGCGCAGGCCGAAGTCGGGCAGGCGCAGTGACTCGGCCGAAACGTTCACGGCGATCTTCAGCTGCGAGCCATCGCGTCGGCACTGCTGCAGGAAGTGGATGGCCGACTGCAGCGTGGCCCATTCCAGTTCAGCCAACCGCCCCTGCCGGCGCAGCAGCGAGATCACCCGCATCGGCGCGATCAGCCGGCCCTCGCTGTCGCGCATGCGCAGCAGTGCTTCGGCGCCGACCAGCTGGCGATCCTGCAGGCGATGCTTGGGCTGGTAGCACAGGGGGGCATCTCCCTGCTGCAACCAGCGTTCGAGGGCGACTTCGATCAGGGCGTCGATCTCGCTGTCGCGCTGGATCGGGTCGTCGAAGAACACGACGCCGGATTCGATCGCACTCAGCGCCACGGTGATCGCGCGGAACGGAAGATGTCCTTCGTCGGCATCGGAGGGGGGCTTCAATTCGACCACCGCACAGCGGAACAGCGGCCGGAAGCCGGGCCAATCGCGGCCGACCCGATCGGCCAGGTTGCTGGCCAGCTCGGTGATCTGCGGCTGCGTGCGCAGTTCGAACAAGGTCAGGTCGCGCACCAGGATCGCCAGCGCGGCATCGCCGAACTGGTAGATCTCCAGCTGCCCGGCTGGCAGCGAGGGCAGCAGCCGATGCACCTCGTCGGTGCTGTCGCGCTGCCACAGGCCGTTGTCCTGCAGCGGACCATAGCGCAGGCGCAGATCGCGCAGGTTGCCCATCTCGGCCACGATCAGGCAGGCCTTGCCGATGCCGTCGTTGTCGCGCCAGTAATGTTGCAGGCGTTCGCCAAGTGCACGCATGTTGGGCAGGCCACTGATCGGATCGATGCGCAGCCAGGCCTGTTCGCGCTGACGCTGTGCATCGATCTGCGCATCGTTGTAGACCAGCGCGAACACCGCGCCGAGCATCAGCAGCGATAGTGGCAGTGCCAGCAGCCGCTGGATTGCCAACTCCTCCACGGGCAGCTGATTGGCGCCGATGATTGCGACGCCCAGTGCCAGGCCCAACGCAGTGACGGCGATACGCACGCCCCAGGCCTGCAGGATCACGCGCAGCGAGAGCTCATTGAGCATGCGCGGGTGCAGGCGCCTGCGCAGCCAGACGCCGGCCAGCATCTGCAGCGTGGCCTCGAGGCCGGCCGGCAGGAAATACTGGGTGCCGGCAAACTGGTAGCGCGCCAGCAGGCTGGCGGCCAGGCAGGTCAGGCCGCCGCGCCAACCGCCCAGCAGGCCACTGACCAGCAGGATGTCGAAGCCGAGGTGCAGCTTGACCACACCCTGGGTGTAACGGGCCACGAACCAGGAATTGAACAGGTAGATCAGGCCCAGCGCCACGCCGACATACAGGCGACGGCCTTCAATGGCGTGCCCGGCGCGGCGGGTGGCGATCAGCAGCACGCCGATCATGCCGATCACCGCCGTGGCCTGCAGCAGGTACAGCGGCAGGCTGGGCAGGGCGCTGTCCAGGACCTGGGCCGAGACCCGTGAAAGCGCATCCATAGCAGGTTCCCGCCTGTGACCGACGGCCAGTGACGAGCAGCGTAGTCGCAGCAGGGCGCAGGTTCAATTGCACTGGCTGGGTTCGGGCAGGAGGTGGTCGGCCATGAAATCGACAAACGCGCGTACACGCGGCTGCTGATGGCGATGGCTTGGCCAGAGGGCCCAGAAGGTGCTGCGCTCGGTGCTCCATGGGTCCAGGACGCTGACGAGTTCACCGCGGTCCAGCGCATCACGCGTGGCGAAGTCGGGCAGGCACGCAATGCCATGGCCATCAATGGCCATGTGCAGGATCGTCTCAAGATGATTGGCGGTCATTGCGGCAGTCAGCCGTGGCTCAGTGCCTCCCTCATGCGTGGGCAGCGGCCAACGTTCGATCAGGCCGGTGCCGGGAAAGCGATGGAGGAGGCACGCGTGGCCGCTCAGATCATCCGGGTGCTGTGGCGTGCCGCGCTTGGCGAAGTACGCAGGGGCGCCCACACAGAGCAGGCGGGCACTGCCGAGGTTGCGGCCGCGCAGCCTGGAGTCGGCGGGGTTGCCCGTGCGGACAACGGCGTCGAAGCCCTCCTCGATGACATCGACAAGACGGTCGCTGAAGTGCAGGTCGAGTTCGATGGCCGGGAAGCGGTGCGCAAAGGCCGATAGCACCGGCAGCATCAGTCCGCTGGCGAGTGGAAGACCGACCTTCAGGCGACCGCTGGGCACGGCCTGGGCGTCGGTCAGCTCGCGCTCCGCTGCGGCGACCTCGATCATGATGCGACGGCAGCGTTCAAGGAACTGCTCGCCTTCGGCAGTCAGGCTGACGCTGCGGGTATTGCGATTCAGCAGGCGGGCGCCCAGACGCTCTTCCAGCCGGGCAATGGTCTTGCTTGCCGCCGAAGGGGTGATGCCACGCTGTCGTGCTGCGGCCGCGAAGCTGCGTGCCTCGGCGACCAGAACGAAGAGGCTGAGACCGGCAAAGCTGTCCATGACATGGCCATTGATGACGTTCATGTCATTAAAGCACGGACACAACGATGGATTCTTAGGCGATAGCGTCGTCGATAGCATCAATGCGGTGGCGCCTGGCCACGCTGGAGCTTCATCGACATGTCAGTTGCTTCTGCTGAGACGGCCGGATCATCACGCTTTGGAGTGGTGCTGGCGGGCTGCCTGACGGCGCTCACCATTCCGTTGAGCATTGCCAGCCCCGCCGTTGGCATTCCCGCCATCCGGGACGCGCTGGGCGGTTCGCCTGCGGCGTTGTCCTGGATCATCAACGCTTATCTGTTGACCTACGGCTGCACCACGCTGGTGGCCGGTGGGCTGGCCGATCTGCATGGCAGGCGCCGGATCTGGCTTCTGGGCGGCGCGTCGTTTGCGCTGGTCACCGGCCTGATCCCCTTGATGCCCGATGTGGCGTGGATCAATGCACTGCGACTGCTTCAGGGGATGGCGGCGTCGGCTGCGTTCGCCGGTGCGATGGCGTCGCTGGCGCAGGTGTTCGACGGCCAGGCGCGGGCCAGGGTGTTCAGCCTGATCGGCACCACCTTTGGTGCAGGAGCTGCAGGCGGTCCGCTGCTGGCAGGCGGATTGATCGATGCGCTGGGCTGGGAATGGGTGTTCTTCCTGCCTGCGTTGCTGGCCACCCTGACCGTACCGTTGGTCGCCCTGTCATCCGTCGAATCGAAGAGCACCGGTTCGCCACGCCTGGATTGGCTGGGCGCCGTCACCTTCATGCTGGCGCTGGGGTCACTCACCTACGCCATGATCGTGCTGCCGGAACGCGGCCTGTTGCATCCGCAGACGCTGGTACTGCTGGCGCTCTCGATGGTGTTGCTGGCCACGTTCGTTGCCGTCGAGCGCTCCCATCGAACACCGCTGCTGGATCTCGGGCTGTTCCGCAACCGGCGCTTTGTCGGTGTGCAGATTCTCGCCGCTGCGCCTGCATTCTCGTACGTCGTCCTTCTGGTGGTGCTGCCGGCGGGGTTCATCGGTGTTGAAGGACTGCGGCCCACCGAGGCTGGACTGGCGATGGCAGCACTGTCTGCACCCTTGCTGGTTGTGCCCCTGGTTGCCGGTTACCTGCTGCGCTGGATTCCGGCGCGGACGCTGTGCTGTGCGGGCCTGTTGATTGGCGCGCTTGGGCTGGCATGGCTGGCCCAGGTGTTCCAGCTACCTTCGGTGCGCTGGATGCCGATGCTGGTCATCGGGATCGGCATCGGTCTGCCTTGGGGGATCATGGATGGCCTGGCGGTCAGCGTGGTTGGCAAAGAGCAGGCAGGCATGGCCGCGGGCATCTTCAACGCAATGCGACTGGCAGGCGATTCCATTGCCCTCGCGCTTGTCGGCATCATGCTCTCATCCCGCATTGGCGGGAGTATGGCGCTTGAGGCCAGCGTCGTGGCCCGTGCCGCCGTGCACAGGCTTTCCATGGGCGACCTTGGCGGAGCGGTGGAGGCATTGCCCGGCGTTTCGAGAACGGCGCTGGCCCAGGCATACATGGAGGCCGTCCGTGGCCAGCTGTTTGTCCTGGCGATGGCGACCGTGCTGACCGCCATCGTGCTTGGGTACCTGTTGCGCGAAGAGGGGGAGCCTGGCCTGTGCAGGCGCGGTCAGTAGCGCGGGTCGGCGATGGCCGGCAGCACCAGTTCGCGCACGAAGCCGGACGGTGACAACTGCAGCAACGCGCGCACCATCGCAACGACGTCGTGCACCGGCACCAGCTCGCCGTCGCCGCGCGCTGCGGCCTCGGCCACCGGCACTGAAAGTGCATCGTCGGTGTTGAGGTAGCCCAGCTGCAGGCTGGTCACCGCCAGGCGGCGATCGCGGAAGCCCTCGCGCAGTGCATCGGCGATGCCGTTGAGCGCGAACTTGGATGCGCCGAACGCCACTTCCGGGCGGCCGCTGCGTGGCAGTGCCGAGGTCGAGCCGGTCAGCACCAGCTGCGGGCGTGGCGCGCCCAGCACCCGAGGCAGCAGGCGCTGCAGCAGCACCAGGGTGGCGGTGATGTTGACGTCGACCAGTTGGGTGAGTGCGGCATCGGTTTCGTCGAGGAAGGCGTACTCGTCGCTGAAGGCGGTCTGTTCCCAGATGCCCAGGTTGTGGATCAGCACATCCAGATCGGCAGGTGCCTGTGCTGCGATGTGGTCGGCAGCCACGGTCGGCTGGGACAGATCGGCTTCGATCCACTGCAGGGTGACGCCCTCGGGGCATTCAATGTCGCGCGGTCGGTTGCGTGAAACGCCGATGACGGTGTCGCCTGCACTGCACAGGCCTTCCACGAACGCCCGACCGAGGCCCCTGCTGGCGCCGATGACCATCAATTTCATGTTGCTTCCTTGTTGTACTGCGGCGGCCTCAGTCGGCCGCCAGAACGGTGTCCCAATCGGCGAACGCACGCAGGCCGCTGCGTTCGGCGGTAATGATCGAGGCGGTGTTGTCGAGCTGGCAACGGTACTGCGGCTGCAGCCCCGCCGTCTGTGCGGACACGGCCATGGCGTGTACCAGCTGGCGCGCGTGCCCGCGACCGCGGGCCTCGGGCAGGGTCAGCACGCCCATGTCGGCCAGGGCCGGATCCAGGCTCCACGGGTACATGCTCCCCGCGGCAACCAGCCGCTCGCCATCGAAGGCGCCGAACACCTGCCAGTGGTCCAGCTCGACCCATGCGGCATCCAGATCCTCCTCGCTCGCGCTGGCCTGGAACCCGTCGAACGCGGCTGCGTCGGCCGGGCCAAGACGGCGGATATGTGGCGGTGCAGGGCGCTCGGCCAGGGCCGCAAGTTCTGCGGCGGGGAAGTAGAAGACGCGATCCGCGCCATGCGTGCGCTGGCCGAGCTGCTGCAGGCGCAGTTGCAGCTGCGGGAGCGTCCAGTGCGGCTGCGCGTGCAGTTGCAGGCGAGCGGCCAGGGCCGGGCGCAGCAGTGCGCGCGCGGGGCCCGCGACCGGCTGCAGCAGCATGCCGTCCTCGCCCTCATCGAAATCATCGCTGCACGCCAACTGCAGCAGTGGATCATCCTGCAGCATGCGCTGCCCGGAGAACACGCTGCGCCAGGTCGCATCGATCAACGGGGCAAACACATCATCCATGACCGGTGTCTCGCTCAGTGCCGGGGCAGGTCCACCTGCAGGCCGGCGGCCTTCCATTCGGGGTAACCGGCGGCGAGCCGCTGCGCGGTCAGTCCGGCCTCGCGCAGCATCGCCACCGCATCGTTGGACAGCACGCAGTAGGGACCGCGGCAGTACGCGACAATGTGGACGGCACGCGGCAGTTCGTCCATCCGTGCACGCAGTTCCGTAACGGGAATGTTCAGCGCGCCGGGCAGGTGTCCCAGATCGAATTCCTCACGCGGCCGCACATCCAGCAGCACCACGCTGCTGCGTTGTTCCAGCAACTGCTCGACAGTCAGGCCTTCCAGAGCATCGCGGCGCTGCAGGCTGTCGTGGATCACGCCGTGCATCTCGCTGCGCTGGTGGTCGGCATAGTCGCGCAGCGCGGCCAGCAGGTTGCCCAGCGGACCCTCACCACTGCGGTAGAGGATGCGCTTGCCATCGCGTCGGGTCTGAACCAGGCCGGCACGGCGCAGCTGCTGCAGATGCTGGGAGGTATTGGCCACCGACAGCCCGGTCAGTTCGGCCAGGCGCTCCACGGCGCGCTCGCCCTGGGCGATGTGCTCCAGCAAGGCCAGGCGATGGGCATGGCCGAGCGTGCGGGCGATCTCGGCCAAGGCTTCCAGCGGTGAGAGCGGTGGCTCCGTTGCAGCGTTCATGCGGCGCACGCTAGCATCGCTCTATCATTCAAGCAAATAATTGAAGGTGTGCGATATGACTGGCCTGGCGACATTCGTGATGGATTCGGTGGTAGTCGGCGTGGGAGCGACCGCAGTGATGGACCTGTGGGCGCTGGTGCAGCGGCGGCTGCTCGGCATTCCCTCGCTGGATTTCGCGATGGTGGGCCGCTGGCTGGGGCATCTGCCGCGCGGGCGCTTCCGCCACGATGGCATCGGCCGCTCGGCGGTTGTCAGTGGCGAGCGCGCGCTGGGTTGGACCGCGCATTACGTGATCGGTGTGGTCTTCGCCGCGTTGCTGCTGGCCGTGGTGGGGAACGGTTGGGTGCAGGCGCCGACACTGTGGCCGGCGCTGGCCTTCGGCATCCTCAGCGTCGCCGCACCGTTCCTCATCCTGCAGCCGGGCATGGGCGCGGGCATCGCCGCTTCAAAGACCCCGGCGCCGGGCAAGGCGCGCCTGCGCAGCCTGGTGGCGCACAGTGTGTTCGGCCTGGGCATGTACCTTTCCGCGTTGTTGTTGGCTGCGGTCCATGCAGGATGAGCGAGAATCCGTGGGGTCACCGGCAACAGGAACACCTCGGCATGGAAGCACCCGAATCCATCACTGATGACATGCCGCTGCCGTGTGCGTGGCAGGAGGCGTTGGCCGATGCACGCATCGAACGGCAATCGATCGGTGTGTCGCGTGCGGATGTTGCCCGCGTGCATCGGCCGGGCCAGGCCGATGCCTTCCTGAAGTCGGAAGTGATCGACGCCTTCAGTGAGCTGGGCGATGAGACCGCGCGCCTGCGTTGGCTGCAGGCACAGGGACAACCGGTGCCAACGGTGATTGCCACTGCCGAAGAGGCGGGCCGGCGCTGGTTGCTGATGAGCGCGCTGCCTGGCCGCGACCTGGCCTCGTCGCCGGAGCTCGCGCCGCAGCAGCTGGTGGAACTGCTGGCCGACGCGCTACGCGGGCTGCATGCGTTGCCGGTGGCAGCCTGTCCGTTCGACCAGCGACTGGCCTCGCGCGTGCAGGTCGCGCAGGCCCGCATTGAAGCGGGCCTGGTGGATGCCGATGATTTCGATGACGAACGCCTGGGCCAGAGTCCGCAGCAGGTCTTCGCCGAACTGTGCAGCACCCGGCCCGACCATGAAGACCTGGTGGTCAGCCACGGAGACGCCTGCCTGCCGAACCTGATGGCGGTCGAGGGCCGCTTCAGTGGCTTCATCGACTGTGGCCGGCTGGGTGTGGCCGACCGCTACCAGGACCTGGCGCTGGCCGCGCGCAGCCTTGTCTACAATTTCGACAACACGCGTTGGGTGGTGCCGCTGTTCAAGCGCTACGGCATGGTTGCCGACGAACGACGGTTGGCGTTCTACCGGTTGCTCGACGAGTTCTTCTGAGCCCGCGCATGGCTGGCGATGGCCGCGCAGATCAGGCCACCGACCACGCTCAGGTGCTCCAACGCGAAGAACAGGGCCAGCTGCTGTTCGGCGCCGTGCTTGTTCCAGAAGGTATGCACGATGACGATGGTCAGCAGCATGAACACCGCCAGCGCGCCGCTGCCCAGCCAGAGCAGGCGATCGAGCAGCAGGCACACTGCGCCGCCCAGCAGCACCACGGCGCTGGCGATGTTGAACAGCACAGGCGGTTGCAGCCCGGCCGCCTGCATTTCGGCCACGCTGTTGTCCCACGCCAGCAGCTTGGCCAGGCCCGAGGACAGGAACACCACGGCCAGCAACAGCCGCGCGAGGAACCACAGCACGCGGCTGTCGAGCAGGGTGATGATCATCCGTGGCATGCAGGAGCTCCGGCTTGAGCGTGGGACAGGCCGCGCAGCATCGGGCCTCAACCGCAGTTGAGGTCAAGGCTGGCTGAACGGAGCCCGGCGTTGGCCGGATTGCCAGCTTCTAATTGGACGAACGTTCGTTCACTATTTGTGCCATGAACCGAGCCGACCGCAACGAGCAACGCATCGCGCAGATCCTGCAGGCCGCCCTGCAGTGCTTCCTCGCGAAGGGATTCCACCAGACCAGCATGCGTGACATCGCGCAGGTGGCCGGCGTCAGCCTGGGCAATCTCTACAACCACTTCCCGGGCAAGGAAGCGATCATCCTTGCGGTGGCGGTGGCCGAGAGCGAAGAACTGGCACCGTTGCTGCAGCGACTGGCCGCGTCCGATGGCGAACGCACACAGGTGATGGCCTTCCTGCAGGACTTCCATGCGCTGTGCCGGCAGCCGGAGTGGGCAACACTTGCGGTGGAGGTGCTGGCCGAGAGTGCACGCAATCCGGCCGTGGCCGAGGCCTTCGCGGCCAATCGCAGGCAATTGCAGGCGACGCTGGCCGAAGCCCTGCAGCAGATGGCACAGCGCGAACGTCGGCGTCCCGTACTGGCGCCGGCACTGCAGGCGCAGGTGCTGCTGGATGCCATCGAAAGCGACGCACTGCGTCGGGGGCTGGGCGAAGCCGAGGGCACCGATGAAGCATCGCTGGATCTTGGCCTGCTCGCGCTGCTGCTGGGCGCACGCGCATGAATGCTGCTGACCGGCGGTTGCACGGGCTGGACCTGGCGCGTTACCTGGGACTGGCCGGCATGGTGCTGGTGAATTTCCGTCTGGCGATGGCCGTGCCGGCAGAGGGTGAGGGTTGGCTGGCAGGGTTCTTCCATCTGCTGGAAGGCAAGGCTTCGGCGACGTTCGTTACGCTGGCTGGCTTGGGCCTGGTGTTGGCCACGCAGCGGCAAGGGTGGTGGCCGGCCAGCGTGCAGACCTGGAGGCGCGCGCTGTTCCTGATGGTGCTGGGCCTGCTCAACCTGACCCTGTTCCCGGCCGATATCCTGCACTACTACGCGGTGTATTTCGCGCTGGCGGTGGTGTGGCTGCGTGCCTCGCCGCGGGTGTTGCTGGCCAGCATCGTGGGCCTGGCGGCCTGTTCGTTCTGGGCGTTGCTGCACTGGGACTACAGCCAGGGATGGAACTGGCAGACGCTGGAATACGCCGGTCTATGGCAATGGCCGGGCGCGGCCCGCAACCTGCTGTTCAATGGCTTCCACCCGTTGATGCCGTGGCTGTGCTTCTTCCTGCTGGGCATGCTGCTGGCGCGCCTTCAGTTGTCGCAGCCTCGGGTGCAGCATGCATTGCTGGTGCTGGGCCTGTTGCTGATCGCGGCTGGACATGGCGTGCAGCAGCTCGCACAGGGAACGCTCTGGCAGGCGTGGCTGGGAACGCAGCCGATGCCGCCGGGACCCGCCTACGTGCTTACTGGTGCGGGCGCGGCCTGCAGTGCCATCGCCGCCTGCCTGTGGCTGACGCGTGTACGCCCGGGCGACTGGCTGGAGCCGTTCACCGCGGCCGGGCGCATGACCCTGACCCTGTATGTGGGTCACATCCTGCTGGGCATGGGCACGCTGGAAAGCCTGGGCCTGCTCGATGGCAGTGCCTCGCTCGCGTCGGTGCTGTTGTGGGCGCTGCTGTTCCTGATGCTGGCGACCGCTGCGGCGTGGCTGTGGTCATGGCAGTTCGCGCGCGGTCCACTGGAGGCGGTGATGCGCCGTATTGCAGGCTAGTTCTTTGGTCGTGCCGAGGCGATGTTGTGACGGACATGTCTGTGTCGTGGCGAGCGCATCTGCGATAGTGGCGGCAGGTAACACTTTCCGCTTGCATCCATGTCATTCGCTTCGGCGCAGCATCTCGGCGAAGTCCTGCAACAATCCTATGGCATCACCCCGACCGCCGTGGTGCCACGCCCGGTGGGCGCCGACGCCAATGCCAGCGTGTATCGCGTCGATGCGCGGCACGGGCAGTGGTGGTTGAAATGCCGCACCTACCAGGTCGACCCATCGGTGTGGGACAGCCTGCACTGGATGCGCGGCACGTTGGGTATCGATGAGATCGTCGCGCCGTGGCCGGCACTGACCGGTGGTGCGTCGGTACAGCGCTGGGGATTGCAGTTCACCCTGTTCCCTTACGTGGAAGGCCAGTCCGGGTTCGAGGCAGCGTTGAGCCGCACCCAGTGGAAACGGCTGGGTGAGGTGCTGCGGCGCCTGCACGGCGCGCAGCTGCCGGCGGAACTGCAGCAGGCGCTGCCGATCGTCCGGCTGGAAACCGCGGCGCTGGAGACCGTCGGGCAGTGGTTGGCCGGCGAGGGCCTGGCGGCCGCGAAGGACGGGCTGGGCCGCGCATTCGTTTCGGTATGGGACCAGCAGCATGCACGCATCGCGGCGCTGCATTCACAGGCACGGGAACTGCGCGCGGCCTTGCAGGACGTGCCGGTAGACCTGCATCTGTGCCACACCGATCTGCATGCCGGCAACCTGCTGATGGGCAATGACGGTGGGCTGCACCTGATCGATTGGGATGGCCTGTCGCTGGCACCGCGCGAGCGCGACCTGATGTTCATCGGTGCGGCGGTTGGCGGGCGCTGGGGGCGCGAGAATCCGCTGGGCTTCGAGGACGGCTACGGCAGCGACCGCGGCGATCCGCGCTGGATCGCCTGGTACCGGCACTGGCGCATCCTGCAGGACCTGATCGAGTTCCAGCAGGTGCTGCTGGGCAGCGATGGTGAGGAGCGCTCGCCGCAACTGCGCCGGCAGTCGCTGCATTACCTGGGCGAGCAGTTCGCGCCAGGTAATGTGTTCGATGCGGCGGAGCGGGTGTATCGCGCGTTGTAAATGCACGTCACCTGCCATGGGTGAACCGTCGCGCTTCGCGCGATGAGTCGAGCATGGCTCGACTCTACAGTTACGCTCGGCAGCTCTTTGTGTCGCCATCGTTGATCGGGCGGACAGGAATCATCCGCGCAGGGCGCGGATCTACTCGGCGGGCTTGGCTGCCGCCGAGGCCGCTGCGCTTGCGGCGCGGCGCGACAGCACGGCCTCGCGATGGGCGATGTAGGCGTTGGCGGCGAGGATGATGCCGGCACCGATGATCGTCCAGCGGTCCACCGTTTCGTTGAACAGCAGCCAGCCGAACAGCGTCACCAGTGGCAGTTGCAGGAAGCTGATCGGGGTCAGTGCCGAGACTTCACCCAGGCGCAGCGCACGCGTCCACAGCAGCTGGCCGATGGTGCCGAGCACGCCGGTGGCCAGCAGCCACAGCCACGCCACGCCGGTGGGCCAGACCCAGACGAACACTGCCGGGATCAGCGACAGCGGCACCCAGAACACGTACGTGTAAAGCACCACGGTGTCGGCGCTGTCGATGCGGGTCAGCTGCTTGATCTGGATCGCCACCAGCGAGCTGAGCACGGCGGCGGCCACCGCGACCAGACTGCCAGCGGTGAAACCGGCGGTGCCGGGACGCACGATCACCAGCACGCCGATGAAGCCGACAACCACCGCCGCCCAGCGGCGCACGCGCACGGTTTCACCCAGCCACAGCACCGCGGCAATGGTGACGAACAGAGGGGTGGAGTACGAAAGCGAGACCGCCTGCGCCAACGGCAGATGGCCCAATGCCCAGAAGGCGCACAGCATCGAACCCAGGCCGATCGCACTGCGCACGAAGTAGCGCGGCAGCTGTTGGGTCTTCAGCGGCGCGTGGCTTGGCCGCAGCAGCATCGGCAGCAGTGCCAGCAGGCCGAAGGCATTGCGGAAGAACGCCACTTCCTGGGTGGGCACGTAGCGCGTGGCATAGCGGATCGCCACCGCCATCAGGCCGAATGCCATCGTGCTGCCGAGCATCAGCAGCGCCGCCCGCATCGGGGTGGCGCTGGGGGAGAGGGCGGGGGTGTTCACCACTGTGCGCCGAGCAGGCGGGGCTCCGGTTCGATTGGCACGCCGAACTTCTCCAGCACGGAAGCAGAGATGCGTCGCGCCAGCGCCAGCAGTTCAGCGCCGGTGGCGTTGCCGTGGTTGACCAGCACCAGTGCGTGGCTCGGCGCCACGCCAGCATCACCTTCGCGGAAGCCCTTCCAGCCGCAGGACTCGATCATCCATGCCGCCGAGACCTTGCGCTTGCCGTCCTGGTCGGACGGGAACACTGGCAGCTCGGGGAAGTGCTGCAGCAGCACGTCGACCTGTTCCAGCGGCAGCACCGGGTTCTTGAAGAAGCTGCCGGCGTTGCCCAGTACATCCGGGTCGGGCAGCTTGCGGCGGCGGATCGCGATCACCGCATTGGCCACGTCCACCGCACTGGGCAGCTCCACACCCTGTGCCTGTAGTTCCTCGCGGATGCCGGCGTAGTCCATGCGCAGGTCATGCAGCAGTGGCAGCTTCAGTTCGATGGCGGTGATCAGATAGCGGTCCATCTGCTGCTTGAACACGCTGTCGCGGTAGGCGAAGCCACACTGTTCGTTGTCCAGCCGCACCCAGGCCTGCCCCTGGCAGTCCCAGGCTTCGACGGCCTGGATGAACTCGCCGACCTGCGCGCCGTAGGCGCCGATGTTCTGGATCGGCGCGGCACCGGCGGTGCCGGGAATCAGGGCCAGGTTCTCCAGGCCGGACAGGCCTTCCTGCAGCGACCACATCACCAGGCCGTGCCACGGCACACCGGCACCGGCGCGGATCACGGCATGGTCGGCGCGATGCTCGAGGAAGCTGATGTCACGGTTGCCGAACACCAGCACGGTGCCCGGCAGGTCCTCGGCGATCAGCACGTTGCTGCCGGCACCCAGCACCAGCAGCGGGCCGCTGGCCACTTCGGGCAATGCCAGCACTTCCGGCAGCAGCGTGGGATCGTGCAGTTCCAGCAGCTGAGCGGCGCTGGCCTGCACATGGAAGGTGTTCAGCGCCTGCAGCGGCGCATTGCGGGTGAGCGTCCAGCGCAGCGGGGCGTTGCCGTCGACGGTATCCATGGGTGTGCTCACAGTGGGGCCACCGCGCCGCGGCTCGGCGCTTCGCGGCGGCGACGGATCGCCTCCACGCATTCGGAGACGAGGGCCGGGCCACGGAAGATCAGGCCGCTGTAGCACTGCACCAGCGCCGCACCAGCAGCCATCTTGGCCACGGCGTCGGCACCGGACAGGATGCCGCCAACACCGATCAGCGGCACCGACTCGGGCAGGCGCGAACGCAGGCGGCGCAGTACCAGGGTGGACTGCTCCAGCACCGGCGCGCCGGACAGGCCGCCGGCCTCGTTGGCCAGCGGGTCGCCGGCCACCTTGCTGTGGTCGATGGTGGTGTTGGTGGCGATCACGCCGTCCACCTGCAGTTCGCCCAGCACGCGGGCAGCGGCATCGATGTCGCGCTCGCTCAGGTCGGGCGCCACCTTGACCAGCATCGGCACGCGGCGACCGTGGCGGGCCGCGAGATCTTCCTGGCGGTCGCGCAACTGGCTGACCAGCTGGCGCAGCGCGGTTTCTTCCTGCAGTTCACGCAGGCCGGCGGTGTTGGGCGAGGAGATGTTGACGGTGATGTAGTCGGCCAGCGGGTACACCTTGTCCAGGCAGGCGATGTAATCGTCCACGGCCTGTTCGTTCGGGGTGTCCTTGTTCTTGCCGATGTTGATGCCGAGCAGGCCGCGGCGGTTGCGCGCGCGCTCGACGTTGCGCACCAGCGCGTCCACGCCCGCATTGTTGAAGCCCATGCGGTTGATGATCGCGTTGTGTTCCGGCAGGCGGAACAGGCGCGGCTGCGGATTGCCGGCCTGCGGGCGCGGCGTGATGGTGCCGATTTCGACGAAGCCGAAACCCAGCGCGAACAGCGCATCAATGTGCTCGCCATTCTTGTCCAGGCCGGCGGCCAGGCCGACCGGATTGGGGAAGGTCAGCCCGAACACCGTGCTGGGCATCGGCGCGATGCGTGCGGCCAGCAGCGGCGTGGTGCCGGTGCGATAGGCCAGGTCCAGTGCGGACAGGCCAAGGCCGTGGGCGCGCTCGGCGTCGAGCGAGAACAGGAAGGGGCGGGCAAGCGAATACATGCGTCGGTTCAGTCCAGCGTGCCGAGGAAGGCTCGGGTTCGATATTCAAAAGCAACCTGGCCGTCGACCGCGTGGGCGGCGAACAGGTCCTGCAAAGCGTCGATCATCGGCGCGTGGCGCGGATGACCGGCTTGCGGGGCATAGGAGGAGGACAGCAGGCGCCCGCGCAGGGCATCGAAGTCCAGGTGCTGCACGTTCGGCAGCTCCACCATGCCGCGCAGGCCGGGGCCGAACCAGGCCTGCATGGTGGCATCGTCCTGGTAGCGCTCGGCCACGGCGGAGTAGTCGGTGCCGTAATCCAGCAGCAACTGTTCGTAGCCGACCAGGAACGGACTGGCATCGAGCAGGCGCGAATTCCAGTAGATCAGTGCCAGGCCACCCGGGCGCAGGATGCGCTGCCACTCGGCGCGCACCGCCACGGTGTCGAACCAGTGGAAGGCCTGCGCGACACTGACCAGATCGATGCTGGCGTCGTCCAGTGTGGTGGCCTCGGCGCGGCCGTCGACCGCGCGGAACTGCGGGTACTGCGGTGCCAGCCATTGCTCGGCCGCGCCCCGCATGGCGGCATTGGGCTCAACCGCGACTACCGGATGGCCGCTGGCCAGGAACAGGCGACTAGAAATACCGGTACCGGCGCCGATGTCGGCGACCAGCGCCTCGCGGCTGACGCCCATCGGGCCGTGCAGCCATTCCAGCAGCGCGGGTGGATAATCGGGCCGGTAGCGGACGTAATCGGCGACGCGGCTGCTGAAGCGTTCAGTGCTGTCGGAGGCGGTCATGGCAGTCAGTTCGACATCGCAGCGAGCCAGGCCAGGCCGCCGAAGAACAGGATGAAGACCAGGATGGCGGCGATCACGGCACCGACCATCACCCAGCCCAGTACCAGACCGGTGACGGCCAGGCCATCGCCTTCCAGTTCATGCGGGCGGCGGCGGATCTCGGCGCGGGCCATGTGGCCGGTGATGATGGCCACGATGCTGGCCACGAAGGGCAGGACGGTCCAGCTGGCGATGCCCATGACCAGGCTGACCACGGCCAGGGCGCTTGTCTGTCGGGGTGCCACGCTCATCGGGGTCCTCCTTGGCAGTGTGCACATGATAGTGCCTCTGCCCGGGCAATCCCATGCCCGGCGGATGCGATGGCAGGCGTCGACCTTGGTCGACGCAGGGCATTCCAGCCAGGCAGGCGTCGACCTTGGTCGACGAAAGGCATTCCAGCCGTGGTAGGCGTCGACCTTGGTCGACGAACCGCATGCCAGCCGTGGTAGGCGTCGACCTTGGTCGACGAAAGGCATTCCAGCTGTGGTAGACGTCGACCTTGGTCGACGAAAGGCATTCCAGCCGTGGTAGGCGTCGACCTTGGTCGACGAAAGGCATGCCAGCTGTGGTAGACGTCGACCTTGGTCGACGAAAGGCATGCCAACCAAGGTTGGCAACTACCGGCGTGCCGGTGTCAGCCCATCAACACCTGGCCACCATCCACGTTGAGCACATGGCCGGTGATCCAGCGCGCCAGCGGCGAGCACAGGAACAGGGCGGCATCGGCGATCTCACGCGGGTGGCCGAAGCGACCGAACGGAATCTTCGCCAGCGTGCCGTGGTACAGCGCCGGGTCTTCGGTGCGGCGGCGGTCCCAGAGGCCGTCATCGAACTCGATCGAGCCCGGCGCGATTGCGTTGACGCGGATCCGGTCCTTGGCCAGCGCGAGCGCCTGCGAGGTGGTGTAGTGCGACAGCGCGGCCTTGGCGGCGGCGTAGGGCGCACCACCGGGACGCGGCTGCTGCGCGGCGATCGAAGAGAGATTGAGAATGCAGGCGTCACTGGACGCGCGCAGCCAAGGCAGGGCCAGGCGCGAGGCCCGAACCGCCGCCATCAGATCGACCTGCAGGCTGGCGGCCCAGCCGTCCTCGTCGTCGGCCATGCCGTAGCCAGTGGCGTTGTTGACCAGCACATCGATGCCACCGAATACATCGGCGGCGGCCTGCAGCCACGCCTGGATCTGGCCGGGATCGGCCAGATCGGCGGAAAACGTGTGGAGTTCGAAGTCCTGCGCCCGTGCATCGGCGCGCAGGCCATCCAAGCCGGCCTGGCCGCGGGCGCAGACCGAGACCTGCGCACCAGCGCCGGCAAACGCCAGCGCCATTTCACGGCCAATGCCCTTGCTGCCGCCGGCGATGAGCACGCAGCGGCCGGTGAAATCAATCACCGGCTTGCCAGCCTGAAGAGCCGAGCCATGCTCGGCAGCATTTCCTGCGGTGTTCATGGCGCATCCTGCCGAGCATGACTCGGCATTACAGAAAGCGTTACAGGTCGAACTTGATGCCCTGGGCCAGCGGCAGCGAATCCGAGTAGTTGATGGTGTTGGTCTGGCGGCGCATGTAGACCTTCCATGCATCCGAGCCGGACTCGCGACCACCGCCGGTGTCCTTCTCGCCACCGAAGGCGCCGCCGATCTCCGCACCGGACGTGCCGATGTTGATGTTGGCGATGCCGCAGTCGCTGCCGGCCGCCGACAGGAACTTCTCGGCGGTCTTCAGGTTCTGGGTGAAGATCGAGGACGACAGGCCCTGCGGCACGCCGTTCTGCATGTCGATGGCTTCGTCGATGCTGTCGTACGGCATCACGTAAAGGATAGGCGCGAAGGTTTCGTGCTGGACCACGGCGTCGCTGTTCTTCAGGCCCGAGACGATCGCCGGCAGCACGAAGTTGCCGGCGCGGTCGATGCGGGTGCCGCCGGTTTCGATGGTGCCGCCGGCCGCCTTGGCCTGGGCGATGGCATCGAGGAACTGCTGCACGGCGCCATCGCTGTTCAGCGGGCCCATCAGGTTGGCGGCGTCGGTCGGGTCGCCGATCTTGCCTTCCACCTGCTTATAGGCCTTGACCAGCGTGGCCAGCACGTCGGCATAGATCGAGCGGTGCACGATCAGTCGGCGGGTGGTGGTGCAGCGCTGGCCGGCGGTACCGACGGCGCCGAACACGATGCCCGGCACGGCCAGCTTCAGGTCGGCGGTTTCGTCCAGGATGATGGCGTTGTTGCCACCCAGCTCCAGCAGGCAGCGGCCCAGGCGGCGGGCGACCTTCTCATTGACGGTGCGGCCAACCTGGGTCGAGCCGGTGAAGCTGATCAGCGGCACGCGGCGGTCATCGACCATCTTCTCCGACAGCGCGGTGCCGGCATCGTTGATCAGGAAGAAGATGTCCGGGAAGCCGGCTTCACGCAGGGCGTCGTTGCAGATCTTCAGCGAGGCGATGGCGGTCAGCGGCGTCTTGTTGGACGGCTTCCAGATGCACACGTCGCCGCAGATGGCGGCCAGGAACGAGTTCCAGCTCCACACCGCGACCGGGAAGTTGAAGGCCGAGATGATGCCGACCAGGCCCAGCGGGTGGTACTGCTCGTACATGCGGTGGCCGGGGCGCTCGGAATGCATGGTGTAGCCGTACAGCATGCGGCTCTGACCCACGGCGAAATCGGCGATGTCGATCATCTCCTGCACTTCGCCATCGCCTTCCGGCTTGCTCTTGCCCATTTCCAGGGCGACCAGCGAACCCAGCGCGTCCTTGTGCTTGCGCAGTGCTTCGCCGCACAGGCGCACGGCTTCACCGCGGCGCGGGGCCGGCGTGGTGCGCCAGATCTTGAAGGCTTCCTGGGCGCGGGCGACGACGGTCTCGTACTCGGCCTCGGTGGTCGCGCGGACCTGCGCGATCGGCTCGCCGGTGGTCGGGTTGACCGGGGTGATCAGCTCACCGCTGGTCGCGCTCGACCACTCCCCGTTGCCCAGGTACGTGCCAGCGTTGATCGCGTCCAGGCCAAGGGACTTGAGCAGCTCGGAAGACATGCAGACTCCTGTGTTTCGTTACGTTGTTTGGCGCCATCGCGGGCAGGTGGGGGACGCGATGAACAGAACCGCCGATGGTAGCAGAGGGAGGTTGCTGGGCTTTGGTGCGGTGCGGGGTGGGGTGAGCTCGAGACTGTCAATTTGCCGACATGCGATCCGGACGTGGATGGATGATTTCGACGCAAAATGACGCACATTGACTCATTGTGACACATATGAAATTCACAATAATTCTAGGGACTTACGTAACTTCCTGACGATAACTTCAGTCAGTCCCCGACTTGACGTTCCTATCTTTTGCTTCGGACTTCATTCACAATCCCTCCACATTTAATTGACGCAGCCTCGATATTTCCGTGCTGGGTGGGGAGTCCATGCACGTGACCGCGGACGCTCCGGCGTCCGGTCGAGCAGGTATTGGAGAAGTGCTTTGCTACATGGATCAGTAGAAGACCTTCCCGCAGAGCGGGCCCGGGCGGGTCGCCGCCGCGTCGAGGCCCGAGCCGCCCTCGAATTGGGGTTGCGCCTGGGCGATCTGTTGCTGCTGCCGGGTATGGCAGTGCTCTCCCACATCCTGATGTCTGGGGCAGGGGCCCCGGATTCCTCCCAGCGCATCGTGTTTGGTGCATTGATCCTCAGCGCAGTCATCTGCTTCTCGGTGGCGCCGGTTTATCGCAACTGGCGGATGCGCGGACTTCTCGCTGATCTCTGGTTGTTGCTGCTGGCGTGGTCTGCCACCTTCGCGTTGTTCTCGCTCTACGTCGTCCTGGTCGGACTTGCCGATGCGGTCCCCTCTACCTGGCTGATCGGCTGGTATGCCTTTGGCCTGGGCTCCATGGCTGCACTGCGCGTATTGCTGAGAGTGCAGTTGCATCGCTTGCGTTCACGCGGGATGGATCATGAGCGGATCCTGCTGGTCGGGCTGCGGGCGCCTGCCTTGAGGCTGCACCGTCTGCTGCGTGGGAAACCAGAGCTTGGCAAAGACGTCATCGGCTATTTCGCCAGTGCGGGCGATATCGCCACCCGTCGCGGTGGGGACGCGCCGTGCCGGCTGGGGCGACTGGAAGACGTCCCGCAGTACATGGATCAGCACCGCGGCGAATTCGATCAGGTCTGGGTGTCGATGCCGATGGGGCACGCGGCCGCGATCAAGGACATGCTCAAGCAGATCGAGCGATTTCCGGTGCCGGTGCGCCTGATTCCGGATACCACGGGGCTGGGTGCGTTGAATCCCGGCGTACACCAGGTGGGTGACGTGCCGATGATCGGCGTACGCCAGGGTCTGGTGGATCATCGCTTCCGCCTGTTCAAGCGGGTTGAGGACATCGTTGTGGCAGGCATTGCGGTGATCCTTCTGGCACCGCTGTTTGCCGTGCTGGCCATCGGCGTGAAGCTGAGCTCACCGGGGCCGGTGCTTTTCCGGCAGAAACGTCATGGCCTTGGCGGTAAAGAGTTCTGGATGCTCAAGTTCCGCTCCATGCGTGTGCACGCGGAGGGGGAGGGGCGGATCACCCAGGCAACGCGGGGTGATCCGCGCGTCACCCGGTTTGGCGCCTTCCTGCGCCGCAGCAGCCTGGACGAGCTGCCGCAGTTCTTCAATGTACTGGGTGGGAACATGTCGGTGGTGGGGCCGCGACCGCACGCGATCCAGCACAACAACCACTACGAGCGGGTGATCGAACGCTACATGCACCGCCACTACGTCAAGCCGGGAATCACAGGCTGGGCGCAGGTGCATGGGTTGCGTGGCGAGACGCCGGAGCTGCGCTCGATGAAGAAGCGCGTCCAGTACGACATCGATTACATCCGGCGCTGGAGTCCGACTTTGGATGTGCGCATCATCGTGATGACGGCATTCAAGGTGTTGGGCCAGAAGTCGGCTTATTGACGCGTCGCTGGTTGGGGAAGTGCGACGTAATGCCATGAATTTACTGGTCATTTCATCGCTTGTAACGTCATCGTAAGGTATCCTGTATGGCTGCCGCCGCCCCACTTTGGGGCCGTGGCGCTGCATGGAATGCCACAGGATCGAAGTCAGTGTTCAAGAATGTTCTATTCGTATGTGTCGGCAACATCTGCCGCAGTCCTTCGGCCGAAGTCATGCTGAGGCAGGCCGTCGCCGGCAAGGGCATCCAGATCTCCTCCGCAGGACTAGGGGCACTGATCGGCCATGGCATTGATGCCACGGCACAGGAATTGCTGGCGGAGCAGGGCATGGACGGCCTGGCGCACCGCGCCCGGCAGATCGATGACGCCATCCTGGGAGCGGCCGACCTGGTGCTGACCATGGAGCGCAAGCACGTGCGCCGAATTGCCGAAATCGCGCCGCAGGCCTCGGGCAAGACGTTTCTGCTGGGCAAGTGGCAGCAAGAGCAGGAAATTCCTGACCCGTACCGGCAGCAGCGGCCGGCGTTTGAGCACGTATACAAGTTGATGGCTGAGGGTGTTGAGAGTTGGGCGCGGCACTTGTAGTGCTGCTGCACTTTCTTTTCCCTCAGTCCTCAACCCGTACGCAATTGAAGAGCGTTTACTGATGACCACCGATCCCCGTAGTCCGACGCAGGGCGATACCGATGAAATTGACCTGCGACAGTTGCTTGGCACTTTGATTGACCATAAGTGGTTGATCGCAGGGGTTACCTGCGCCTTCTTCGTCATTTCTGCGGTTTTCGCAGTCCTCTCGACGCCGATCTATCGAGCGGATGCAATTGTCCAGGTAGAGCCCAAGGTTCCTAGCCTGCCCGGGCTTTCAGATATCAGTCAGTCACTCGGAATGGGAGGTGGCGCTGCCGAGGCGACTACAGAAATTGCCCTGATTACCTCGCGCGCGGTAGTTGGTAGTGCTGTCGAAGCGTTGAAGCTCGATGTGGCAGTGGAGCCGAATCGTTTCCCGTTGATCGGTGGTTATTTTGCACGCCGCTCTGAAAGTGCAAACCCCGACGGCTTGGCTGGCGTCCGATTCGGCATGTCGCGATTCGGCTGGGGTGGAGAGCGGCTTGACGTCTTCCAGTTGAATGTCCCGCGCCATTTGATTGGCAAGCCACTGACTCTTGTTGCAGGTGAAAATGGGAGTTACGAGCTGGAGGACGATTCCGGTAATCAATTGCTGACTGGCCAGGTGGGGAAGCTGGCTTCAAAGGCAGGTGTAGTGATGCAGGTTGCCGAGATGCGGGCACACTCGGGGATGCGATTTGAAGTTGTAAAGCATCGGAGCCTTGCGGTCGTAAGCGACCTGCAGAAGTTAATTGCGGTTGGCGAAGCAGGTAAGGATTCTGGGATTCTTACTCTGGGGTACGAGAATTCGGACCCCGATCTCGCCCGCAACTTCCTGCAACAGATTGCCTCGGCATACGTTCGGCAGAATGTCGAGCGAAATTCTGCAGAGGCTTCGGCACAGCTTACCTTTGTCAAGGAGCAGCTTCCGAGTATCAGGAATCAGGTTGACGCAGCCCAGAAGGCACTTAGCGCCTATCAAACCCGCGCCAACTCCGTTGACCTTACTCTTCAGACTAAGGGCTTACTCGATCAAGAGGTGGCTGTCGAGACGAGTATCCAGCAGCTTCGCCTCCAGCAAGCTGAGATGGATCGGAAATTCACCCGTGATCACCCTGCATATCAGGCGTTGATGCGCCAGATTGGCGAGTTGGAAGGAAGAAAGAACAGTTTCCAGGGGCAGGTGAAGCAATTGCCTGAAGCGCAGCAGGAGCTGTTGCGTTTGACACGAGATTTGCAGGTTAGTAATGAGATGTACACCGGCATGCTTAACCAGGCTCAGCAGCTCGATGTCGCGCGGGCAGGCACCGTCGGTAATGTGCGAATCGTCGACTCGGCTGAAGTGGACTCGACCACGCCAGTGAAGCCTCGCAAGCCGATGGTAATGCTGATAGGAACAGTGCTGGGTCTGTTCCTTTCTATTGCATTGGTGCTTCTGAAGCAAATGCTCAATAGAGGGGTTGAAGATCCGGCACAGATTGAGGAGCTAGGACTGCCTGTTTACGCATCGATTCCCGTTAGCGCGCAACAGCAAAGCGACTCTGTGCGTGGCAAGTTCCGAGGCGATGGCAAGCTCCACTTGCTGGCCGTAAAGGATCCTGCTGACTTGGCTGTAGAGGCTGTCCGGAGTCTCCGGACTAGTTTGCACTTTGCGCGCTTGGAGGCAAAGAATAATATTGTGCTCATCTCTGGTGCCAGCCCGAATGCTGGTAAGACATTTGTCTCTTCAAACCTCGCCGCAGTGATTGCACAGGCGGGGCAGCGTGTCCTAATCATTGATGCTGATATGCGTAAGGGGACTTTGCATAAGGCTCTCGGAGTGTCGCAGACCCCGGGGCTTTCGGACTTGCTCGCTGAAACTGCAACTGCAGGTGAGGTTGTTCGCGCTCTCCCTGGTATCGATAATCTCAGCTTTATTTCACGTGGCGAGGTTCCGCCGAATCCATCAGAGCTTTTGATGCATTCGAATTTCACGCGCCTTCTTGAAGATCTCTCGCCGCATTACGACTTGGTTATTGTTGATACTCCCCCAATTCTGGCTGTGACTGATGCTGCGATCATAGGGCACCAGGCTGGTACATGTCTGATGGTCGCAAGGTTTGGATTGAATCAAGCAAAAGAGCTTGCTCTCGCTAAGCGCCGCTTTGAACAAAACAATGTCCGTGTCAAGGGCGCCATTTTCAATGCTGTCCAGCGACGCGCCACGGGCTATTACAGCTACGGGTACTACGAGTACAAATCGACATCTCATTGATCTCGGTTAAGTCCCGCACTTCGTATTTTCAGCTGGTGGTTTTCGATCACCAGTTGCGCATTTTAGCTGCGGGACTGAGATTTAAGGCAGGGAGGCGACGTGGGTTCGATTACAATTTTTGACCTTTCATTCATTGCTGATCGGCGCATCAGTGGTGTTGAGCGATTTTCAATCGAAATCTATGAGGCGGCGGCTGGCCTGGCTCCGGATGCAGTGATTGCTCTGGTTCCAAGGGGGGGCGCTGCACTCGTTTCTATTGGCAGAGTCCACGCTCTGCCGTTCAGATCCAAGGTGCTCAATCAGCTCTTCGGCGTCCCATTCGCGATCTGGAAGCTGCGTGCCACCAAGATCGTCTTTCCGAGTTTTCCTCCAAGCCCGCTGTGTTTGCTGATTCGTAATCTTTCAGTATTTCGTGTAATCCACGACACCGTATATTGGGACAAGTCGTCCACGCTATCCCGCAAGGCGAGGCTCTATCTCAAGCCGCTGGAGAGGGCCTGGCTTATGCGATACAGAAGAATTGCAACTGTTTCGTCGTTCTCAAAGAGTAGACTCACTAAGCTCTTCCCTGGACTGCTTGGGAAAATAGAGGTCGTTCCCAACGCTGTCTCTGGTCGGCTAGCAGATCCAGGGCCCGCGCCAAGTATCGATAAGTATGTACTTTCGGTCGGTACCATTGAACCTAGAAAGAATTTCCCCTTCTTAGTCGCGGTTTTCGAGCACCTCGCTAAGTCAGATGGAGATCTCAACTTGGTGATCTGTGGCAGGCGAGGCTGGGCCTATGCTGGGCTGCGTGAGCTTTGCGACAAATCTCAATTCTGTAGCCGCATTCATCTGATAACAAACTCTTCCGACTCTGAACTTGCTTCTTACTACAAACACTGTCGAACATTCGTCTTCCCCTCGATTGAGGAGGGGTTTGGAATTCCTCTCATTGAGGCTATGTTCTACGGTCGACCCGTAGTTGCCGCAAATAACTCTGCCATCACTGAGATTGTCAGCGGTGTTGGTACGTTAGTTGATGGGTACGATATCAATAAGTGGTCCGCCGAGGTGGAGCGTTCCATTGTTGAGACACCCCTGGAAAAGCAGGAGCGCCTGCGCGAGCGTTCAGCGCAGTACTCTTGGACCGCCTCGGCGCGAAAGCTGATAAGGATGATCGAAAATGAGGCCGCATAGTGTTTTTCCAATAGGCATCGATGATTTTCCCCTGCCTGAGGTGGTTCGCCTGTGCTTGGAGCTTGGTAAGTTTCGATACGTAGTCACGCCTAACGTCGATCACATGTGCCGAATTTATGATGACGTCGAGATGCGTCGCCTTTATGAAGAAGCTGACCTCTGCGTCTGCGATAGCAAAATTCTTCAATACATTGCCACGCTGAAAGGCGCTCCTGTAAAAAATGTCGTCCGCGGGAGTGATTTGGTTTTCGCAATTCTGAGCGAGATTCCCAAGGATCGACGAGTGTTTGTTCTCGGTTCGCACGATGATCTAGGGCCCGCCGTGAGCTCTCGATTTGGACTGAGACACGTTGGGGTGATGTCGCCGCCATTCGGCTTTGAGCACGAGGCGGAGGAGATGGATCGCGTGTTGAAGGCGATTAAAGCCTTTGATGCGAGCCTCATTCTTCTCGCTGTTGGATCTCCAAGGCAAGAGATTGTCGCTCGTCATCTCGCCTCCATTCTAGATTCGGGTGTCGCTGTCTGCTGTGGGGCTGCGGTGAGCTTTGCTGTTGGCGATGTGAAGCGAGCTCCGCGCTGGATGTCGGCGATCGGTGCTGAATGGTTGTACCGCATGCTCCAAGATCCTAAGCGGCTCTTGCCTCGGTATGCAGGAAATCTACAGATATTTCGCAAGGCATTTTTGAAATGAGAGACTCGTCCAGTTCTCAATCGCGCATGTTGCTGGTCTGGCATGAGGCCGGGAATCCGCTTTACGTGGATCGCTTTCATGCTCTCTCGGAGCACTTTGAGCTCACGGTCTATGGATTCAAGGAATTCCAGGGCGTCAGTTTCTCAAAGCCTGTACTTGATCATGGGAATTTTGTTTTTGAGCTCTTCCGACCCATCTTCGCTGCACACTGGCTAACAGTTTTCTCATTCTCGCTGCTTTGGCGAGCATGGCGGGGTCGATTCGAAACTATCTATGTTCATCAAGAGCCTCACTCGTTGCTAGCGTTCCTGCTCGTGCTCTTCTGTAGAGAAAGTGCCATCTATCTTGACGCAGCTGTAATTAATAAGCGACTGAATTTTGGTGGTCTAAATCCATTCGAACGCTACGTCTATCGGCGCACGAGCGGAATTTTTTATCGTAATGACGACGTGCGTAGCGTGCTGAGGTTTCGTGGTTGCCCAGATTCAAAGCTTGTTCAGCGCTTGGGAAATGGAGTTTCAAGCAGAACGTTTTACGACAAAGGTGTAGACGCCAGGGAGGAACTCACTGGTTTTCCCGCGTCTGGAACCCTCGTGGTGGGTTATGCGGGTCGAATTTGGGGGTACAAAGGCGTTGAAATTCTGGGGGCGATCGCTGCAATGCCTGGAGTATCCGCCGTCGCGTGTGGGCCAGTATGGGACGAGGAGCTGGCCGCATCCCTTGCGGCAAGAGGCGTAATACTCTATCCAAAGCTCGATAAGGACGAGTTGGTTTCCTTCTATTCGTCGATTGATATATTCATCTTGCCAAGTATTCCGTCGCCGAACTGGGTAGAGCAATTCGGCAGAGTCGTGGTTGAAAGTGTATTTTGCGGCACGCCCGCCATTGGTAGTAGTGCAGGCTTCATCCCCAGCCTGGTCGGCAAAGCACAAGTCTTCGATGCATATCGTCCAGGCGAAGCTTTGCCACTAATAGATCGGCTGCGAAATAGTGCCCTGAGGGCCGAATTGCTCGCGGAGCAGAGGTCACGCCTAATGGATGAGTATTCATGGGAAGGGATCGCTAGTGCCGTCCGCAAGCGCATAGTGCCAAACTCCTTGGTTGAGAATTCGACTTATGAAAGATGAACGACTGTACGCGCTTGATGTAACTCGGGGCCTTGCCGCCTTGGCGGTCGTCTTCTCTCATTGGCGACACTTTTTCTATGTTGGCGGATCACTGCCCGAAGGCGTAAGTTCTCAATCCTTCCCCGGTTATTCATGGCTGTGGCCGCTCTATGACTACGGATGGATTGCCGTAGACTATTTCTTTGTTGTTTCTGGATTTGTGTTCTTCTGGCTCTATGTCGACGTTATTCGAGATCGTGCGATTTCATTTGGAAGGTTTGCCTGGTTGAGGTTGTCGAGGCTTTATCCACTGCACTTTGCAACACTGATTCTGGTGCTGGTTCTGCAGTGGGCATGTCTGTCCAGAACGGGTGAGTATTTTGTGTATCAGTACAACGATGCACTTCATTTCATACTAAATATTTTCTTTGCGTCGCACTGGGGTTTTCAGGCTGGTGACTCCTTCAATGGGCCAATTTGGTCTGTTTCAGTCGAAGTCGCTTCCTATGGGGCTTTCTTTCTCGTTGCTTTTCTGATTCGTGGCAAAATCTTGCGCATTGTCATTCCACTGATGCTGTCACTGGCGTTTAATGCGGCTGGTTTTAATCCGCCTCTGGCGAAGGCGCTGCTGCTTTTCTTTGTTGGCGGTGGAGTTCATCTGCTTGTGGCTCGATTTCCGGTCCGGAATCAAGCTGCCTCACTCGCCTGGCTTGCTGTGGCAGCAATCAGCTGGATAGTTACGATCCAGTTCGTATCCCGTGGCTCATGGGAGGCGGCGTCGAACATCCTCGGTTTTCCATCGATCCTTTCCGAAAACACGAAATACTTGTCAAGAGTATTTACTAGTTTCTGGCTTTTCCCTGTTACAGTCTATTCGGTTGTTGGTATAGACTTTGCGAAATTGATCTCCTTGCGATCAGTTTCTTGGGTCGGAGACATCTCTTATGCGTCGTATTTAACGCACTTCCCGCTTCAGTTAATTGCGCACTTGATCATGCCGGTGTTCGGGCTGGGCATTGCCGTGTTCTATACCTGGCAGTCTCTGTTGATCTTCTACGCCATTCTTATCGGTCTTTCGCTTGTTGTCTTCACTCAGTTTGAGAAACCAGCGCAGACCAAGATGCGAGATGCATTCTTCGCGAAAGGCAGATTGGTGCGCAGTGTCTAGCGTATCGGCTAAGCGCGTCCCATTTGGTGTAGCCGAGTGGCTGGTCATCGCGTTCGTATTTTTCAATGCTTTGCTCTGCGCAGCGCTGGGCGCGGGTGTGCAAGTTACCAATACATACGTAGCGGTAGTTCAGGCGCTTCTCTTTTCGATGTTCGCTGTAGTCATAGCTATTCGTGGTGGTCTGCGGGCTGTTGACTTGGTCCTGATTCTTCTTCTTGTCCTGGCTGTTGGTTACTCCCTTCTAGTCGGAAAAGTATCTTCACCAAAGGCTTTCTTTGACGTTCTTGTTCTTCCTTTGGCTCTTATTTTCGGATTAAAAATCCGCATAAATATCTGGCTTGTAGTTAGACTTGTGTTCATCGTCAATGCGATGTTTGCCGTTCTTGAGTGGTTCTTTCCCTCTCAGTTTCTAGATATATTGCCAGTGGGTAGGTACTACTTTGAGACGCGGGCATGGGTGGCTGATGGCGCTCCTGACTTTGATGTATCGGGTTTCTATATTGGTGCAGAGCGCGCTGGCGGGGGCTATTTCACCGGTGGACACCGCTTGGCATCCTTAATGCTAGATCCCCTGACGCTCGGGTACCTGATGGTTCTTGTGGCGGCTTCTGCATGCATATTCTCGCGATCGAAAAAAGAGTTTTGTTTCTACTACTTCGGTGCGATAGCTTTGACGGTTCTAAGTGACTCCCGAGTAGCATTGCTCCTGCTGTTGCTTACTCCTTTGCTGGGGAGGGGGATAATTCCCCGTCTTCATCTCATTTTAACTATGGCCGCGCTATGGATTTCTTCACTGGTCATTTGGTTCTTCTACGGAAGTTTGTTGGGCGAATTCAATTATCGAATTTCTCTCACGGTATCTGCTTTGCGTGATAATGGTTTGGATGGTTTGTTGGGCTTCTCGGAATTTGCTGGAAAGGCAAACGATTCTGGGTATGTTTACTTGCTCAATATTATGGGCCTTCCTCTGGCCATTGTGGCAGTAGCTTATTTGGATGGCTATAGAAAGATGGCCTGTAGGGCAGGTGTGGCTGGTGGTGTGGTCGCATTGGCGCTATACCTTGCAGTAACCATGTTCTTCGGCGCAGCGTCACTTTCGGCTAAAGTCGCTATCATCTGGGGTGCCTTTGCTGGCGCATTGGCCCAGCAGGGGCGATCCACTAGTAAGCACCAGGAATCGTGGTGATCAGGTCTTGGAAGTCAATTGTGTCGAGGATCCCGCACAGGCTTTCCGATAGGGAGACTCGAAGAATACTGCTGCAGACGATGCTTTCCCTGCTGCTTAAGGTTTTCGCGGGAGTTTCTGGTTTTGTTCTCAATTTGGTCGTATCCCGCTCGCTTGGTGCGTCTGATGCGGGTACGTTTTTTCTGGGCCTGACCATCAGCAATGTTGTTGGTATCTGCATTCAATTCGGCTGCGATCAGGCTGTTTTGAGGCGAGTCGGGGTCGCGAAGAGCGCTGGTGACTTTAGTTCGGCGCGGCAAGCTCGAAGAGCGAGTTTCCAGATTCTCGCGATCGGTGCCGGAATCTCCATCCTTGTTGGCCTTCCCCTTGGGCTATCTGCGCTCAAAAGTCACAATCTCACGGAGGTTCTGCCTCTCGCGGTAATGTGGCTGGGTGCAATTCCTTTTGCGATCAGTTGGTTGCTCGCGCACTGCTTTCTCGGATGGGGCTTGATTGCAAAGTTCCAGGCGTACCAGAATTTAGTGTCTGCAGCGTTGTTCTCGTTGTTGTTCCTTGCGTGGCAGTTCTTTACGGGGCGGCATGAGGTTCTAGATGCATCTATACTTTACCTGCTCTCTCTGAGTGTGGTTGCGGTGGCGGGTGAGTTTTCCTGGCGCCGATTGATTGGTGTCGGGCTTGCCGAGGCTGCGTCTGTCCGCAAGCTTGCGCATGAGGCCGCTCCTCTGTTCGGCATTGCGGCGCTTGGTCTACTGATGACTTGGGGAGCGCAGGTTGTTCTGGCAATGTTTGCTCCTGCATCTGACGTGGCAGTATTTACGGTGGCGCTGAGAACAGCCACCTTAGTTTCCGTGGTACTCACTGCGGGTAACAACATACTCTTGCCAAGATTTGCCTCGCTTTATGCGAAGGGTGAAATTGTCGCGCTTAGAAAGCTCTGTACGCTATCAACTCGCGTCATGCTCGTACTGTGCGCTCCGGCACTTGTACTCATGTTCGTCTTTCCTCGCGAGGTTATGTCGCTCTTTGGTGGCGATTTCTCTCACGGCGGCGCCGTCCTGAGCATTCTTGCGTTAGGACAGTTAGTAAATGTTGCTACCGGAGCCGTCGGTGGCTTGCTGAATATGACGGGCAATGCATCTCTCGCGCTGAAGGCGAATGTGATTGCTGCAGCATTTACGATCTGTGCGATATTTCTTTTGGTGCCAGCTTATGGCTTGGTAGGGGCGGCCGTAGCGCAAGCTCTTGGTCTGGCCCTCCAGATGATTCTTCTGTCGGTATGGGCAAAAATCAAACTCGGCTTCATGCCCGCGAGTTTGAGGTGACATTCGCCTGTCCTTGCCTTGTATGAGATCTGCAAGTTGCTTGTCGAATGATGGGCCGCCGGTGCTCAGACGGCTGCTTTGAGCGTCAATTGAGTGGGTGCGAATAGACTCCTCGTGCTGCGGTGAGTCGGGCCACTGTGTCCTCTTTCCTTGGCGTCTACAGCGCACTTATCCGGCAAGTGGCAGTACAAATGACTGCTACGATTGCAGGTGTAACGTTCCTATCAGTGCCGATTCGGTCATGGTCTCATTACGAGCAAGCACGACCCTCTTGGAAGGTCCTGTTTAGACGCTGACCGCTGCTCAATTTTTCCGATTCATCACTTTTCCGTGCTCTGGTGCCGGCAGCCGATTCGTCTTCTTCTCGTAGATACACGCTGGGCAACGTGTGTGTTGTCAGATTGGCGCGCTTACTTCGAGATATTTCCTAGGTTGCGGAAGAAGAAGTCGGGATCGCGTTCTGAAGTGGCCTGATAGAGGTTGTAGCCTCTGGAGAGTCGCGCGCCACCATCTCTGTAGAGTGGTGTCCAGGCAAAATTCGCGCGCGCCCTTGTTGACCGAGGTAGCAGAAAGTCAAATGGCACTGATACGTAGATGCCCTTGTCGAAGCTGCCCTCACCAAACTCTGCAGAGGATACATTCGTCTTTGTAGCGTATGCACCAATTGAGGCGCCATTATCAAACGCGCGAGAGACGGAGACGGTTGCGCCCCAGTCCTTTGCAAGATACCGGCCTGCGCTCAGCACACTTACTATCTTTCTCTCGGTGCCCCATTGGTAATAGAGCGTTGCATGGCCAGTGGTAACACTATAGTCGCGGAAGCTGAACCTCTGATCGAAGTCGCGTTGCTTTACCCAGTTGAGCTCTGCGCCAACTGACCAGCGTTCGTTGAGCGGGCGGTAAAGTAACTCGCCTCCGATTCCTCCGTACATTGATTCAAATAATCCCGCGTACGCCGAAGCATAAACGTCTCGCCCAAGCTGTTGTGTGCTGGTCAGCTGAAGATTGGGGATGGTCAGGTCTTCGGTGGTGAGATACTTTCGAATGTCAGTTCTCACTCGTGGGAGATCGCTGGGTGCGTCGTAACGGAAACGATGGTAATTGTTGTATGCGTTATAGCTTGCGCTGCCGCTCAGCCAAGTGCTCCTCGACAAATTAAATGTCGCTGAGTACGATCCGGCAATTTGGAAAAGGATGAATCCATCGGGGCCGCCGATAGACTGCTGATATCCCAAATTGAACGCGCCATCGAAGCGCTTGAGCGGCGCTTTGTACAAAGTCTCATGCGACTGCTTAACTGGAGCAGTGAGTTCAATGTGGCGAGCGAGCTGTTTCAGTTCCAGGCGATTATCTAGATACGCGTTGAATGCTTCGCGCTCTATGCTGGTGTCCACTATGGGCAGGCCAAGTCGCGTGTTTTTGACAGTAAACCAAGTGGTACTCTGAGGAAGTGCATAGTCGAGCAGTCGTGCGGAACGCCCCAGACCTTGGCTGGGATAGAAGTACCGGCGTTGCTCTCCACTAACAACCACCTCTTGCCCTTGGCGGCTAATTTCCAGGACGCGAACGCCAGCGTTCTCCTCCAGCTGGACTGCCAATGCCTTCCAGTCCACACTCTCATACGCCGCAGGTTGACTGTGCTGCTCCTCGCGTTGAGGTGCTGAAAATGGTGGCGGATCCAACAGCTTGGGTGCCGACTTGGTCGTTGCCACGTTGCCCCGGAGTGTAATCCCCAGCATGAGTGCATCTCCTCGCTCCCAGCCGGCATGCAATTGCACGTTGGGACTTAGGAGGTAGCTGGCCCCGAAGTTGATCGGAAGGCGCTGTCTTTGGTTATTTCGCTGAGGCTCGCTCTTGTAGTCGTTGCCGTCGTACTCTAGCTTCAACTGCAGGGGGTGCCACGGGGTTTGGTAGGCAATCCCGCCAAAAATGCCCACAGGCCCTTTGAACATAGAATTTGAGTTCAGGCGCCCAGCCTCTTCAACGCCTCGGAATTGATCTGGACGATTGCGAAAATCTGCGTCAAGCCAGCCCAGCGGATTGTTGAAGTCGCCTCTGTTCCCAATGTAACCCGTCGCCAAGCCCAAACTGGCATCGACGCTTCCGAACCTCTTGCTTGCCACAATGTATTCGCTGGAGAACTGACCGGTGCCTCCTATGTCTCGCATGCCGGCTGCTACGCTTGGGAGCCAGTGCGTTTCCTCAAACAGACGCACCTTGAGGTCGATCGATTTGTCCTTGTAACTCTGACGTCCGCTAAGCCACTCCGGGCCATACTTTCGGTTCGCTACGGAGACGTAGCGGAAAGCGCCTTCGACCCAAGGCATTGGTTGCATGACCACAGAGTATCGGCTGTACGGGGAAGTATGGCTTGCGGTTAGAGCGATCTCGCCTTCGTCAGCCATGCGGGCAGTCGGCGTCTGCAGGAGGCCAATTCCACCCCAGTCACTGGCGGTCGGAATCGGTGCGCTCTCCGCATGAAGGGCGGCGCTGATGCTGAGGCTAAGAAGTGCGAGGGCAACACGGGTTGGGGGCGCCAGAATCGAGCGATGGTGCATTAGAGGGAGGCTCCCGGCGCATCCAGCACCTGGGTGGCGAGGAAGCGAGCAGCCTCCTCATTGATGTCGGGGGCGACGGATTTGATCTTGTCGTCGTTTAGCGGAACCAATACAACCGCGCCAGGCGCGAGGTGCGCGGGTTCTCCACGATTCCAGAGGGCGATGCCTACCTTCTGGACGTGACCATCCGGTTGAATGACGTACAGGCTATCCGGGCTGGCGACGCGCAACACGCCGCAGGCATCCCGATAGGCGCGCGCGTCTTGGCTGAAACTGTGCGGAAGCATGCAAGGCCGAGTCACGGCGCCAGTCACTTGTACCGTGGCGGGTCGGGTAGGGTAAATCAGTCGGTCTCCTGCTTCGGCAGGACGATCCTGCTCCCTGCTTACTTCCAGTCCGCGTGGGTCAAGCATTTGTGGCTCGCGACCGGTCACTGGCAGGCTGGTAAAGCTGTCGGCCATGGCCCGTGCAGTCGCCGCAAGATCTGGTGATTCGGGCTGCGCGGCCAATGTCTCGAGGTCGAACAGCAGGCCCGCCTTCAAGCGCGTTTGTGACTGTAAGGCGCTCTGACGCAGCAAAGCTGCGCCCAGTAGATACGCATCTTCGGTAGGGATGGCGGCCAGTGCAGCCACGCTCAGGCGAGTTCCGGCCGGGATTGCTTGGCTACCGCCGTTGCGGACATTGCCAGTGACTTCTACTTGGATGGGGGCGGCGGCACTGACGCCGCTAGCCATGCCGATGCCAAGCATGAGCATTGTCAATCGCAGCATCATTGGGCTTTCAGGTCCTGCGAATAGGGCTTGAGCTGGATGATTTCCAGGCTGGTGTCGGGGGCAATGGCCTGCACACTCTTCCAGATGAAACCATTGGTGGGATCGACCCAGTAGTCGTTGTTGCGGCTCCAGCCGCTGCCATGCAGTCGTTCGCGGACATGGAGCAATTCGCGTGATCTGCCAAGAATCTCAACGCTCTCACGGCCCATTGTGTTTAGCGTGCCTGTGACTTCCATGCCGAAGCGATAGCCGGGCATCACGTCGTAGCGCCGGCGAACCGTTGTGCCGTTCGCAACCTGGTGGAGCGCCCGGAACGGGGACGCGTCCTCGATATGCATTTCCTGCAGCTCTGGCTGGCCGTTATGGGTTCCGACGACCAGGCCATCGGCCAGATAGACAATGCTGCGATCAGCGCTGTACCACGCGCGACGCTCACCGTCGACGTTACCCAGCACGAGGACAGCGCCGCCGGCAGGGCCCGTTACCTTTATCTGTGGATAACGGGCCGCGGCCACTTCGGCGGCTGTGGGCTGTACATCGGGCTTGCCCTGGATGGCCAGTTGCACAGTTTTAATACTGGTGCGGCCGACTACGCCGCATCCGGCCATCATCAGCACGCCCAGCGCAGCCAGCGTCCAGGCGAGCTGGATTCCAGCGAAACGGGCGAGACTGGCCAAAGCGCTCCTGCGCATGGTGAACCTCGTCAGTTGCCCAGATCGTTCTTTGCGCTGGCGGCGTTGGTGATGATCGCGGTGAACGGCAACAGCTGGTTGACGAAGCGACTCCAGCGCGTCACGCCGGCGGCGCCGACAAAGACGACGTCACCGGGCTGCAGGTTGAACTGGCTGGCGACGGCGAAAGCGGCGGGCGAGCGTGCTTCCAGATGGAACACCTGGGACGGCGTACTCTGCAGATCATTGGAGCCGCGGATCACATACACTGCGTTGCCGTTGGAGGTGGTCTGCAGCAGGCCGCGAGCCCGGCCAAGTGCTTGGCTCAGCGAGATGTCGCCGGTCTTGAAGTTCAGTGCGCCGGGCTGATTGACCTCGCCGACCACGAACACTTCCTTGCGATCCAAGTAGGGCACGTAGATGTGGTCGCCGGCCGCCAGGAACACATTGGTGTCGCCACCACCATTGCGGCCCAGACGATCCAGGTCGATGGTGTAAGTGGTGCCATCGCGCGTGAGGCGTACACCCGATAGGTCCGCCTGGGTCGCGTCCAGGCCGGCCTGGCTGATGGCGTCGCCCAGCGTGAGGGGCACCACGGTGAGTGCCACGATAGCAGGCTGGCGCGAGGCGCCGGTCACCCACACGCGTTGACTCGCATACGTCAGCAGCGAGACATCGACCTGCGGTGATTCAATGTAGCGCGCCAGCTTCGTGGTCAATTCCTCCCGAAGTTCGCCTGGCGTCTTGCCTGCCGCGGTGATCTTGCCGATGTAAGGGTAGAACAGGGAGCCGTCGGACTGCACGGGGCGGCCAGCTGCGTTCAGCTGCTGCTGCGGACCGGCGGGCACGGTCAGTTCGGGGTGGTCCCAGACCGTGATGTACAGGACGTCGCCCGCACCAACGCGATATGGGCCCGGCCGGAACTGCGTCAATGCAGCCGGCAGGCCTCGCGCATTGTTCGACGCACGATCCATTGCGATCAGCTTCGGCGTGATGGGGATCAGCTCGATCTGGTCATTGCCGACGGGCTGGTCGTCGCGCGCCAGTACGCTTGAGCGCAAGTGCTGGCCAGGGGCCCACATGCAGCCGGTCAGGGTAAAGGCGATTGCCATCGTGGCAACGAGACGCTTGCAGTCCATGGAAAATTCTTCCTGGCCCTGACGGGCATGAAAAAACCCCCACCGAACTGACGCCCGGCGGGGGCGGGGGTACAACGTCGGTCAACCGATCAGTTGGTGCCGGTGGTGCCGGTGGTGCCCGTCGTACCGGTGGTGCCGGTCGGCGGCGGGCTGGTGCCACCGCCATTGTTGTTGCCCGCATCGTCCTTGCTGCTGTCGCTGGCGACGCTGTAAACAACGGCGGCGGCGGCAAGGCCCATGCCAACGGTCGCAACCGTGGTCAGGGTGCCAGTGGCGGCAGCGCCGGCGCCTTCAGCACCGGCAGCAACTTCGGCGGCCGGCTCGGCAGCCGGGGCATCCTGAGCGAACACCGGCGAGGACAGGCCCAGCAGGGCCAGAGCGGCAATCATCTTCTTCATCTACGGGGTCTCCTACTCCGTGAGGGAAATTTTTCCACCGCTATGTTGGCTGCTATTCATTTGCCCTGTCAAGGAACGTGAAGGAAATGTGGGGTCGCCCTGGCGATTCTCAGAAGTGTTGGAAGATCTCAGCCCTGCCGGAGATGAGCTTTGCTAGTGCAATGACGAGTTGGTGCGTGTGGACGTCCGGCAAGGCGAAGGGCAGGACCATTCCCGCGAGCACGGCAGCGACAACAGCCATCGCAGGGGCACGACCGACGGGTGATGCGGCGTGCAGTGCCCAAGTGCTGCAGCTCAGCCCAAGAGCCAGTCCGGCAATGACTTCCGAAAGGCTATGGGCATGCAGCGGGATTCGTGACCAGGCAATGGCGGTGGCCAACAGCGCGCCGATTACCAGGCCGATCGACCGTGTGCGCTTGCCGGGGCCGGCAAGCAGTACACCAACGACCGGATAGACGACACTGGACATCGCGGCATGCCCGGAGAAACCGGTGAAGTGCACGCTCTTGATGCCAATCCCCCAGCCCATGAAGGCCAGCTTTGAGGCAAGCGTAACGCCGGCGGTGACGGCGATGGCCAGCAGCCATCGCCATTTCAGGCGTGCGTCTGCACGGGGCAGGGTGATCAGTAGCACCTGGGCCATCGGCAGCAGCCAGCGGCTGTCGCCGAGGGCGGAGAGGGTTCGCCAGACGTCGGACATCCAGTTCACAACGGGTCGCGGCGGGCCAGCATATCTACTCCGAGTGCCCTGCAGAACGCCCCGCGCTTGGTCCATTCAGCCAGACGAGGTATCCTTTCCCGCTACCAATGGCCCCGTAGCTCAGCTGGATAGAGCGTCCCCCTCCTAAGGGGAAGGTCGCCCGTTCGAATCGGGCCGGGGTCACCATCTTCCGCAGGCGCCTGGCAGCCGCACTCCGGGGTTCTACAACAACCCCAGCCCGCCCAGCACCGCCGCCACCTCCTCGCGCTCGCCACCACGCAGCCCCTGCAACGGCAGCGGCAGGCAGTCCTCGCAGCACAGTCCCAGCAGTGCCGCCGCGCAGGCCATGACGCGAATCCCGCCGAACCGGTCGTACAGGGACCACAGCGGCGCCAGCCGGGCAGACAGGGCAATAGCACCCTCTTCATCGTCACTACCCACGGCCCGCATGATCTGCAGCGCAACCTCGGGGAACAGTCCGGCGGTCACCGAATACCAGCCGTCACACCCCGCCAGCAGCCCTCGCACCGCCGAGGCGTCACCACTGACGCCCAACGTCACATGTGCGGGAACGCACGCACGCAGTGCAGCAACGCGCGCGTCAGCCTCGACGGGATCATCAGCAAGGCGCGGAATCTTGATCGAAGCGATGTTGGGCAGCGCGGCGATCCGGCCATGCAGTGCATCGGTGAAGCGAAAGTGGGTGGTGCCCGGATTGTCGTAGACGCAGATAGGCGTGCGGACCGCTGCGCATACTGTTTCGAACAGTACTTGCACCTCATGGTCCTTCAGGGGCTGGTAAGACACGGGGGCGAGCAGCAGGCCTGCAGCACCTGCATCCTCGGCGTCCAGGGCCAGTTCCAGCACATCGCGGGTACGCAATGCACCGATGCCGGCGATCACCTGAACACCCCCGGCGTGCGCGAGTGCTTCGCGCAGCACGCGCTTGCGCTCGTGCTTCTCCAGATAGGCGTAGCTGCCAGTGGAGCCAAGCACGCCCATCGAATCAACATCGGAATCCGCCAGGCGCTCGACCAGTCCGGCAAACGCACGAAAGTCGATGCCGGCTTCAGAGAGCGGGGTCAGTGGAAACGCGCTGAGGCCTTTGAACATGGGATCTCCCGAAGGGGGAATGGGCTGGACACCTGGAATTGTTTATTGTCCTATGACAAAACTCAAGTGTCGCCATGCAGCGTGTCTAACCGCCACGAATGACGCACCATGCGGGTCATGAAACCAAGCCTTTGCGCCGTCCAGCCTTCCCACTACGCCACCATTGCCGATTGGCTTGATTCCGCCGAGGCCACCCAGCGCTGGGCGGGCCCCGGCGTGCCGTTTCCCTTGCCGCAGGAACGGTTCGCGCAGGTGCTCGAACTCGGGCCGAGGCCGGGCTGGGCGCTGCTGGACGAGCAGGGCCAGTGCCTGGGCTTTGGCCAGTACTGGATGACCGACGCCGGCACCGCGCACCTGGGTCGCATCATTGTTTCCCCGCTGGCACGCGGGCGCGGCCTTGGCCGGCTGCTCATGCAGGCCTTGAGTGAACAGGCCATGCGCGAAGACGGTGTGCAGCGCCTCACGTTGCGCGTCTATCGTGACAACGCAGCTGCCGTGGCCCTGTATCGCGACCTCGGTTTCCAGCAGGTTGATGCGTCCTCGACGCCGGAACTTCTGTTCATGCAGCGCACGTCGGCCTGAACTCCGCTCATGCTGGCAAGGTGGCCTGCAGGGCAAACCATTGCTCGCGGGTAATGCGGCTGATGTGCTCTGTGCGGTAGTCGCCGAGGAAGCTGTTGAACTTGTTCACTTCGGTATGGTGATGCTGGAAGCCGCATTTGCTCTGCGCGCTGAGCGATTGCAGGTTGTCAGCGAAGTAGCCGCACCACAGTGCGTCCAGTTCCAGTTGCATGAAGGCGTGCCGCATCACTTCGCGCACCGCTTCGGGTACCAGTCCGTGGCCCCAGTACGGAACGCCGATCCAGTAGGCGATCTCACCCTCTCGATCGCTGATCTCGAAGTTGCTGTCGGTGCCGATCAGGATGCCGACACAGCCGATCGCGTGTCCGTCCTCGCGGCTCTGCAGCGCGTAGACCTCTGGCCGGTTGAAGACGGTGCGGATGATTTCGGTACTTTCCTCAACGCTGGTGTGCACCGGCCAGCCGGCGATGGGGCCCACGCGCGGGTCGCGGGCGTACTCGTACAGATCGGCAGCGTCGGTGTCGCGCCAGGGGCGAAGGATCAAGCGTTTGGTGTGCAGCTGCATGTCAATTCCACGGGAACAAAGAGAGTGCACAGGCTAGGTCGCCAGGCGCGATCGGCCCAGAGCGGGACCTTGATGGTTTCGGTACTTTTCACAACGGGTGGTCGAGCCCGGGTATGCTGGGGCCCGGAATACAGCCGGATCGGCCGATGGATCGCGTACCCCAGCTCCTGGACCAGGACGAATCCATGCGCCTGGAGGTCAGTACGCTGGCCGAAGGGCAGGGCGTCCCGTTGTCGTTCGGCCACGCTTATCTGGCGGTACTGGTATGCGTATCGGGGCGTGCGCGCTTTGCACTGAACTTCCGCGAGGTAGCGGTGCAGCGGCACGATGTGCTGGTGCTGGCAGAGGACACGCTGGCGCTGCTGCGGCAGCGCTCACGCGGCTTTCTGGCGGTGGTCTGCCTGATGCCCAAGGCGCTGGCATCGGAGGTGGCCTATGTGCTTCCCAATGCACTGTTCAAGTTCCTGCACGATCAGCCCCACTGCGTTCCGTCGCCGCTGGACGTGCCGCTGCTGCAGGGCTGGCTGCAGCAGTTGATGGATGCGCAGCACAATGGCGGCCGCTATCGTCACGTGATGCTGCGCAACCTGCTGCAGACGTTCTTCCTCAAATTCGCAACGCTGTTGCCGGCGCGCAGTGTGGCCGTGGCGCAGGTCAGCCGACGCGAGCGCTTGGCCTGGAACTTCTGGGAACTGGTCGGTGAGCGGAGCACGCGCCAGCGCGACGTGCAGTCCTATGCCGACGCGCTGTGCATCACCCCGTTCTATCTTTCGCAGCTGACCCGCGAGTGCTTCGACGAAACGCCAAAGGCGTTGATTGATCGCCAGGTGGTGCTGGAAATCAAGGCGCTGCTGACCTACAGCGAATTGCCGATCGGGCGCATCGCCGAGCGCCTGTGCTTCGAGGATGCATCCTACCTGTGCCGCTACTTCCGGCGGCACACCGGGCAGTCGCCGACCGGCTATCGCCGGGCAGGGCAGGGCGGTACTAGTGCGACACGAACAAGGGCGCCGGTACTTCGGCCAGCAGATCCTCGGTGACCCCGCCGAGCACACGCTCGACCACCCGGCTGCGGCTGTAGGGGCCCAGCACCAGCAGGTCGGCGTCGGCATCGAGCACGTGCTGGCGGATGGTCGCGGCAACGCCGCCCTGGCTTGAACTGATCGCCTGGATCTCTACTTCGACGCCGTGCCGCGCCAGGTGCTGGGCCATCTCGGCGCCAGGTGTGGCCTCGGCCTTGGGCGTGTCGACCATCAGCAGGTGCACCGCTTTTGCACGTGCGAGCAACGGCAGTGCATCGGCTACCGCACGGCGTGCCTGCTTGCTGGCATTCCAGGCCACCACGATGCGATGGCCGACCTGGTCGCCATGCCAATGCGGTGGCACCAGCAGCATCGGCACGCCGGTCTGGCGCAGCGTTCCCAGCGGGTGCCAGCCAGAAGGGGCGCCGGGAGTACGCGGATAGCCGGCGATGATCAGGTCGCAGTACAGCGACTGCAGGGCCAGGTCGGCGCCGCCCAGATAGTCCGAGACGATGCGCAGTTCGGTGCTGATCTGCAGCGGCTCGGACACGGCACGCAGGTTCTGCATCAGCTGCGCGGTGCAGGCGGCATCCGCGCGCGCCTCGTGGTCGAGTGCGGCGGCGATGCCGGCACCGCGCGCGAAGCCGTTGGCGATGTCGGTGGGATGCTGGGCGGTGGAGACCGCGACCAGATGGGCCTGCTGTGCCTGCGCCAGATGGGCGGCGATGTTGAGAACGCGGTCCCCGGTGTCGCTGGCGTCGAACAGCACAGCGATATCGCGTAGTGGATGCAGCATGGCGTTGTCTCCTTCGATGCCTGTGACGCGTTCCCTGCCGTGCACCGACCCGGGTGCACCGGACGCATCCCTGTTTTAGCGCATCGGTGATCCGAATGAATCATTTGTGATTCAGTTTATTAATTGGTGATTCATGCTAGCGTGAGGGCGAACCCACACCTCAGCGCTTTCATGCGACCTGCTGCAGCACGCACCCGCCGCGACCTGCCCCACGCGCTGGCGGCCACCCTGGTCAGCCATCCACGCTGCACCCTCAGCGAACTCGCGCGCGGGGCGGGTATCAGCCGCGCGACCCTGTACCGGTTTGCGCCCACCCGGGAGGCGATCGACGAGGCACTGTTCGCGGCCGGCTTCGAGCGCGTGGAAGCGGCGGCGGTCTGGTTCGATGAGGGCGGTGATGCACACCACGTGCTGGAGCAGGTCACCGCCACGCTGCTGGCGGACTGGGAACTGGTAACGCTGCTGTTCGCGCGGATGATGGAAGAGCAGCAGCGCCAGGGTGACCTGCATCTGCTGCCGGAGCGCTGGGCGCCGATCGGCGAGCGCTTCGAGGCCTTTTTCCTGAGAGGTCAGGCGGCCGGAGAGTTCAACGTCGGTTTCACCGCAGTGTGGCTCGCGGACTTCTACTGGACCTGCTTCTATGGCATCACCTGGTCACTGGCGCGCGGTCGGCTGGCGCCGGCAGCGGCAGCCTCTACGCTGCTGGCTTCGTTCCAGCGGGGGGCGATGACGGGTTGACCGCAGGGCCCTGCTGCCGGGGCACCGTGGATTACGCCTGCTTCAACAACTGCACCAGCTGGCGCAGGCGGTACGGCTTGGGCAGGAATTCCACCTGTTCCGGCAGGGGCGGCAGCTGCGAGCGCGCATAACCGGACGACAGGATCATCCGCGCCTGCGGCTGTTCGCGCGCCACATGCTCGCTCAGTTCGATGCCGGACATGCCGTTGGGCATGCTGACGTCACTGAACACCACGTCGAAACGCGCTTCGCCCTTCAGCAGGGCGGCGGCCTCATGCGCATCGGCGGTCGTGGCCACGTCGATGCCGAGGTCGCGCAGGGCCAGGCCGATCATTTCACGCAGATCGGTCTGGTCTTCCACCATCAATACGCGGATCGGGTCATCGGTCATCGGCAGGGTCCTCCATTGCGGGGAGCAGCAGGCTGACCGTGGTGCCGACACCGGGCGTGGTGGACACGTCGACGAAGCCGCCGCTCTGGGTAGTAAATCCGAACACCTGGCTCAGGCCCAGGCCGCTGCCTTTGCCGATGTCCTTGGTGGTGAAGAACGGCTCCGTCGCCCGTTCGGCGATGTCGGCCGCCATCCCGTGGCCCTCATCGCAGACGCTGAGGGTGACATAGCCACGTTGCAGCGTGGAGTCCGCATCCGGGTCGAGGCGATGCTCCAGCGCGGTGCCGATCAGGATGCGGCCGCCTTCAAGGGTAGCATCCGCGGCATTGGCGACCAGATTGGCCAGCGCCGTCTGCAGCTGCAGCGCATCGGTGTTGATCGCAGGCAGGCCGGGCGCCAGCTGGGCATCCAGCACCACCGTGGGCGGGCAGGCGCGTCGCAGGTCCGGCAGCCACTGCCGTATCAGCGCATTGATATCCAGTGGTTCGCGGATCAGGGTCTGGCCGGTGCTGAAGGCCAGCAGCTGGCGGGTCAGCAGCGCACCACGATCGGTCGCGGTCTGCGCCGCATCAAGCAGCTCGGCGGCGCGTGCATCGTCACCGTTCACGCGCAGGGACAGCAGGTCCAGGGCGTTGCCGATGGTGGTCAACAGATTGTTGAACTCGTGCGACAGCCCGCGGCTGAGGCGGCCGACGGTCTCGAACTGTTGGGTATTGCGCAGCGCACGCTGGGCATCACGCAGCAGCCGCTGTGCCTGCCACTGCTCGGTGATGTCGCGGGTGATCTTGACGAAGCCGAGCAGCTCGCCTGTTTCGACGACCGGCTCGATGACCACGCTGGCACGGAAAGACGAGCCATCGCGGCGCACCCGCCAGCCTTCACTGGCGACGTGACCGTGCTGCGCTGCGAGGCGGAGCAGGCGCTGCGGTTCCCCGGCTTCGCGATCGGCAGCCAGATAGAAACGGCCAAAGTGCGTGCCGACCACTTCACCGGCTGAATAGCCCTTGATGCGCTCCGCGCCCGGGTTCCAGCTGCAGACGATGCCATCAGGATCAAGCAGGTACAGCGCATGGTCGCGCACGCTGTCGATCAGCAGTCGCAGTTGGCGGGAAGGGTCCGTCAGCACGGACGTCGTAGAAGCAGCTGCGTCCACGTGGAAATGAGCATTACCCCTGGGAGGGACGTGAAGCTAGGCAGTGCAGTGTGAAGAGTGCGTGCAGGCGCGGCACGTGCCAATGGTCCTGTGCGGCTGAATACGACACGGAGTACCATCACCCACCCTTTGTGCTCTGGAACCGACCTGCATGCGTCCTGGTGCGACTACGCGTGACCGCTGGATCTGGATGACCTCCGCCGTACTGCTGGCAGCGACCATTGCGTTGGAACTGGTGGTTCCGCTGGGCTACGCCGTCTGGCTGGCGTACTTCCTCGCTGTCGGCGTCACGCTGTTCCAGCGCAGTGCACGCGCGCCGTTCATCGTGGCCGTCGTCGCCTGCATCCTGTTGATCATCGGCTACAACGTTGCCCCGGCCAGCTCCAACTCGGCGTTCTCGTTCGTCAACCGCAGCATTGGCGGGTGTGCGTTCCTGATGATCGCGCTGATCGTCTCCCGCGCCATCCAGGCGCGGCGCGAAGCGATGCGCGCGCTGTGGCTGCAGGAGGCCGAGAACGCGGTGGCGATGAGCCTGCGCGGTGATCTGGGTCCGGAGCAGATCGCCGAGGCGGCGGCAACCAGCCTGGGGGCCCAGCTGCAGGCCGACGTCGCCGCCGTCTACCGTCTGGAAGGGGGAAGACTGCAGCTGACCGGCGGTCTGGCGTTGCCGTCCGGTATGCCGGCGTCGCTGGCATTGCAGGAGGGCGTGGCCGGGCAGGTGGCACGGGACGAACGCATCCGCCACCTGCATGGGGGGGATGATGCGGTGCTTGAGCTGCAGACCAGCCTGGGGCGGTTGCCGGTACGCGAGCGCATCCTGGCGCCGATCAGCAACGATGGTGCGGTGGTGGGCATCATTGAACTGGGACGCACCCGCGCCGGCGAACAGGATCGACTCGATGTCGAGCTGCTGGAGCGCTGTGCCGAGACCATCGGCATGGCGCTGCGTGCCTCGCTGCTGCGCGCACAACTGGTGGTACTGCTGGAGGAATCCCAGCGCCAGGGTGAGGAGCTGCAGGCCCAGCAGGAAGAGCTCCGCGTGGCCAATGAGGAGCTGGAAGAGCAGAGCCGCAGCCTGCTGCAGTCGCAGAGCCATCTGGAAGAACAGCAGGCCGAGCTGGAACAGAGCAACGTCCAGCTGGAAGAGCGCACCCACGAGCTGGAGGCGCAGAAGCAGGCGCTGCTGGTCGCGCAGAGCCAGCTGGTGCGCAACAGCAACGAACTGGCCGCCACCTCGCGCTACAAGTCCGAGTTCCTGGCCAACATGTCGCACGAGCTGCGCACGCCGCTGAACAGCTCGCTGATCCTGGCCAAGCTGCTGGCCGACAACAAGGACGGCACGCTCACCGAGGAACAGGTGAAGTATGCGCGTGCGATCCTGTCGTCCAACAACGATCTGCTGGCGCTGATCAACGACATCCTGGACCTTTCGCGCATCGAGGCCGGCCACGTCGAGCTGGCCGATGAAGTAGTGGTGACGGGCAGCGTACTGCAGCGCCTGCGCGAGACCTTCGAGCCGATGGCGCGGCAGAAGGGCCTGGCCCTGCAGATCGAGGCCGATGCGCTGGCCCCCAGCCAGCTGGTGGTCGACAGCCAGCGCCTGCAGCAGATCCTGAAAAACCTGCTGGCCAATGCGGTGAAGTTCACCGAGCATGGCAAGGTCAGCCTGCACGTGCGTGCGGGCGGTCAAGGACGCATCCGTTTCGAGGTCTGCGACAGCGGTATCGGCATTGCCCGCGAGCAGCTGCAGGTCATCTTCGAAGCCTTCCGCCAGGCCGATGGCAGCACCCGCCGCCGCTACGGTGGCACCGGCCTGGGCCTGTCGATCTCGCGCGATCTGGCCGAGCGCATGGGTGGCAGCATCCAGGTCGACAGTGAACCGGGTCGCGGCAGCTGCTTCATCCTGGAACTGCCGTTGCAGGGCGCGCCGGTTTCGGAACCGGGCGAAGTGCCTGCCGCCGCCTCAACAGCGCCTGCGCCGCAGCCTGCGCCGCCGATCGCTGCGCGCACCCCTGTCGCACCGACCGTTGCATCCGTGGCGCCCGTCACCGCCAGCGTGGCCGATGACCGCGGCCGTCGCCAACGCGCCGGCCGCTTGATCCTGGCCGTCGAGGACGACGCCACGTTCGCCGAAGCGCTTGTGGCCCTGGCCCATGAACTGGACTTCGACTGCGTGGTGGCCGGGACTGCCGAAGAGGCGCTGACCCTGGCCAGCGAACTGCGCCCCAACGGCATCCTGCTCGATATCGGCCTGCCGGACGTGTCCGGCCTGAGCGTGCTGGAGCGCCTGAAGCGCAACCCCGATACCCGGCATATCCCGGTGCACGTGGTTTCGGCGATGGACCGCAGCCAGGTGGCGCGCGAGCTGGGTGCGATTGGTTTCGCGATCAAGCCGACCACGCGCGAGCGGCTTGTGACGGCCATCGAACAGCTGGAACAGACCAGCCAGCGCGACGTGCGGCGCCTGCTGATCGTCGAGGACGACAGCGAGCTGCGCCACAACCTGGAACTGCTGCTGGGCCGTGATCAGCTGCAGATCGTTGCAGTGGGAACGCTGGCCGGCGCGCTGGAGCAGCTCAGCACGGTCACCTTCGACTGCATGGTGATGGACCTGTCGCTGCCCGACGGCAGCGGCTACGACCTGCTCGAGCACATGGCCGGCAATGATGATGTCGGCTTCCCGCCGGTGATCGTCTATACCGGTCGCGCGCTCGGCCGCGAGGAAGAGCAGCGCCTGCGCCGCTATTCGAAGAGCATCATCATCAAGGGCGCGCGTTCGCCCGAACGCCTGCTGGATGAGGTCACCCTGTTCCTGCACAGCGTGGAAGCCAGCCTGCCCACCGACCAGCAGCGCCTGCTGCGCGAGGCCCGCCGTCGCGACACCGTGCTCGATGGCCGTACTGTTTTGCTGGCCGAGGATGACGTACGCAACATCTTCGCGCTGTCCAGCGTGCTTGAGCCGCTGGGCGTGACGCTGGAGATCGCGCGCAACGGCCAGGAAGCGGTGGATCGCCTGGCCGAGCGCGAGGTCGACCTGGTGCTGATGGACATCATGATGCCGGAGAAGGACGGCCTGGCCGCGATGCGCGAGATCCGCGCGCAACGTCACCTGCAGGACCTGCCGATCATCGCGCTGACCGCCAAGGCCATGCCCGATGACCGCGAGCGTTGCCTGCAGGCCGGTGCCAACGACTACATCGCCAAGCCCATCGACGTCGACAAGCTGGTCTCGCTGTGCCGGGTCTGGTGCTCGCGGCAATGAACGAACAGGCGTTGTTCGACCTGGAGCTGAAGGTTCTTCTGGAGGCGCTGTACCAGCGCTACCACTACGATTTCCGCAGCTATGCGGTGTCGTCGCTGCGCCGGCGCATGCGCCAGGCGATGCAGCGCTATGAGTGCGAACGGCTGGTCGACCTGCAGTACCGGCTGCTGCATGAGCCGGAGCTGTTCGCCCAGGCCATGCAGTTCTTCACCGTGCAGGTCTCGGAGATGTTCCGTGATCCCGCGTACTTCCGTGAACTGCGCGAGCAGGTGGTGCCGGTACTGCGCACCTATCCCTCGGTGAAGCTGTGGGTCGCCGGTTGCAGCACCGGTGAGGAAGTGTGGTCGCTGGCGATCCTGCTGCATGAGGAAGGTTTGCTTGATCGCAGCATCGTCTATGCCACCGACATCAATCCGGCCGCGTTGGCCACCGCCGAGGCGGGCGCCTATGGCATCGACCGGATGGCCCAGTTCAGCCGCAACTACCTGGCGGCCGGTGGCACGGCGTCGCTGTCCGACTATTACGCCACGGCCTACGACGGCGCGGTGTTCGACCGCCAGCTGCGTCGCAACGTGGTGTTCGCCGACCACAGCCTGGCGACCGATACCGTGTTCTCCGAAGTACACCTGGTGTCGTGCCGCAACGTGCTGATCTATTTCAACCGCGACCTGCAGGACCGCGCTGTCGGTCTGTTCCGCGAAGCGCTGGTGCACCGGGGCTTCCTCGGTCTTGGCAGCAAGGAATCGCTGCAGTTCGGATGCCACCATGACGCCTTCGAGGTCTGTTCGCGCGAGCACCGCCTGTACCGGAAGGTGGCCTGATGGCGCTGCCGGCGCGTCCTGCCGTGCTGGTGATCGGCGCGTCTGCCGGTGGCGTGGCGGCCCTGCAGGCGGTACTCGGTGCGCTGCCGGCGACGCTGCAGGTGCCGGTACTGGCCGTGCTGCACCTGCCGCGTGACCGCACCAGCCGCATCGCCGAGGTGCTGGCGCCGTACTGCGCGCTGCCGGTGCGCGAAGCCGAAGACAAGCAGCCGTTGCAGCTGGGCACGGTGACGTTCGCGCCGCCGGATTACCACCTGCTGGTGGAGGACGAGGGGGCGGTGGCGTTGTCGGTGGATGCGCCGGTGCTGTTCTCCCGTCCGGCCATCGATCCGCTGTTCGACTCCGCTGCTGCGGTGTTCGGCAGGCGGGTATTGGCCCTGCTGCTGACCGGTGCCAGCAGTGATGGAAGCGAGGGCGTTGCCGCCGTGCGCCGTGCCGGTGGCCGTGCCTGGCTGCAATGTCCCGAGGAAGCCGAAGCGTCGATGATGCCGGCCTCCGCCCTGCAGTACGCCGGCGCCGATGCCGTGCTGCCCCTTGAACTGATGTGTCGTCGCCTGAAGGAGTTGTTTGCATGAACCTGCTGCCACCGGACCCTGCGCAGTCGCAGTCCCCGGTCAACCTGCTGATCGTCGATGACGTGCCGCAGAACCTGGTGGCCATGCAGGCGCTGCTGCAGCGCGAGGGCGTGAATCTGCTGCTGGCCGGTTCCGGCGCGCAGGCGCTGGAGCTGCTGCTCGAGCACGAGGTGGCACTGGCCCTGCTGGACGTGCACATGCCGGAGATCGATGGCTTCACCCTGGCCGAACTGATGCGCGGTTCGCATCGCAGCCGCGACGTGCCGATCATCTTCCTGACCGCCTCCCCGGATGATCCCCTGCGCGTGTTCAAGGGCTACGAGAGCGGTGCGGTCGATTTCCTGCACAAGCCGGTAGCGCCGCAGGTGATCCTGAGCAAGGTCAACGTCTTCATCGAGCTGTACCAGCAGCGGCAGCTGCTGAAGGCGCGCAACGAGGCGCTGGAACGCGCGCTCAAGCTCAACGAAACAATGGCGGCGGTGCTGACCCACGACCTGCGCACGCCGCTGTCGGCGATCCTGCTGTGCAGTGACAAGCTGGCGCTGGAGATCCCGCAGGACAATGCGGGCGCGCAGCAGACCCTGCAGTACCTGGAGGCCAGCACCCTGCGCATGGCACGCATGGTCGAGCAGCTGCTGGACTTCTCGCGGATCCGCAGCGGTGGCCTGCGCCTGCAGGCCAGTGCCTGCGATCTGGCCGACGTGACCCGCGCAGTGGTGGCCGAAGCGGGCAGCGCGCATGGCGCGGACCGGATCCATCTGGACATGCACGGCGATACGCGGCTGCAGGGCGATCTGGACCGTCTCGGCCAGGTTGCCGCCAATCTGGTCGGCAACGCGCTCACCCATGGCAGCGAGGCGAGGGTGGAGGTGGATGGGCGCGATCCGCGCAGCGTGCTGCTGCGGGTCAGCAATGCCGGCCGGATCGACGACGCGCTGCTGCCGCGGCTGTTCGAGCCGTTCAAGGCCAGCTTCCACCAGAGCAAGGGCCTGGGGCTGGGCCTGTATATCGTCGATCAGTTCGTGCGCGCGCACGGAGGGCGCATCGCAGCGCGCAACGAGGCCGGGCAGGTGGTGTTCGAAGCCCTGCTGCCGAGACGCGCAGAAGGGTTGCCTGCAGCGGCAAACTGAATTCTTCAGGAAACATCCACGTGCACTGAGACGGACTCGTCCGCAACTGCTACCGTGGGTGTACATCTTGTCAAGGAAGCACCATGCCACTGCGTGCCATCGCCTACGTCAGCCAGGCGTTGCCGGATCTTTCCGCTGAACGGTTGCAGGCGCTGGTCGACGATGCCGCCCGCTTCAACAAGATGGCGGGCGTGACCGGTGTGCTTCTGCATGACGGCGGGCGATTCCTGCAGTACATCGAGGGGCCGCCGGACGGTATCGATTCGGTGTACGAGCGCATCCTGCAGGCCGGCAGCCATGTCGACATCATCGAGCTGGCGCGCGGCCGCCTGGGCCAGCGTCAGTTTCCGTACTGGTCGATGCGCGCGTTGCCGGTGGATGCAGCATTGCTGCGCCAGCTGTCGGCCAGCGACTGGTCGGGTTTCAGCCGGGCGCTGGAAGGTGATCGTTCGGCGCCGACCCCGGTGGATCTGCTCGACAACGTCGTGCAGCCTGCCCTGCACGCCGGCTGAGCGTCAACGCGAAGTGCCGCCGCAGTAGGCGGCATGCAGCGCCTGCAGCACGCCCAGTGCGGGCCCTTCAATCACGCGGTAGTGGATGGCCTGCGCTTCGCGACGCGTCGCGACGATATCCAGTTCGCGCAGCACCGCCAGATGCTGTGACAGCGCCGATGCGCTGAGGCCGGTCAATGCCTGCAGTTCCGGTACTGGTGCCTCACCTTCGACCAAGCGGCACAGCACGCGCAGCCGCGCAGGATGGGCCAGGCTCTTAAGCAGCGTTGCAGCCTCTGCGGCGTGTTCGGCCATGGCGGCGCTGTCGAGCGGGGTGCGGGCCATGGTTGACCTTTTTGTTTAGAAGTGTCTAATTTAGATAAATCTAAATTAAAGGGCAATCCCATGAGCGGCGTGAAAGAGGGCAGGGCATGAACCTGCCATGGACTGCGGTGGCTGGCGGAGCGCTGATCGGCGCCGCCGCGGTGTTGCTGCTCGCCACTGTCGGGCGCGTGGCGGGTATCAGCGGGATCGCTGCGGGCAGCCTGCGCGCAGCGGAAGGCGAGCGTGGCTGGCGCTGGGCATTCCTGCTGGGGCTGCTCGCAGCAGCGGGGCTGGTGCTGTGGTGGCAGTCGCTGCCCGAGGCCTCGCCACGTGTGCTGCTGCGCGATGCCTTGCCTGCCTGGCAGTTGATCGGCGCTGGCCTGCTGGTGGGCTTCGGCACGCGCCTGGGGAGTGGTTGTACCAGTGGTCATGGCGTCTGTGGCATGGCCCGCGGCTCGAAGCGCTCGCTGCTGGCAGTGCTGGTGTTCATGGCCTGCGCGATGCTGACCACGTTCCTGGTCCGTCACGGCGGAGGCCTGGCATGAGCCGCGCGGTCGTGGCCGCCGCGGTGGCAGGTGCGCTGTTTGGCGCGGGGCTTGCGCTCTCGGGGATGACCGACGCGCGTCGGGTACTCGGCTTCCTCGATGTGGCCGGTGATTTTGATCCGACGTTGATGTGGGTGCTGGGCTCGGCACTGCTGGTCAGTGCCGTCGGGCAGCGCTGGGTACTGCGACGCGCGCAGCCGTGGTTCGCGCTGCGCTTCCAGCTACCCAGTGTACGTGATGTCGATGCTCGCCTGCTGCTGGGTGCTGCACTGTTCGGTATCGGCTGGGGATGGGCTGGTTACTGCCCCGGACCGGCCATCGCCGGGCTGGCCGTCGCATCGCGTGAAGCGCTGTGGTTCGTGCCTGCCATGGTGGTGGGCTTCTGGCTGCACGATCGCTTCGTGCGCTGAGGCTTCACCCCTGTGTCACCATGGATCGGGTCAGATCGACGGACCACGGGGAAAGGAGCGTAACGACATGGCACGGATGAAGTGGAAGGGAAAGGCAATGCTGGCCATGGCGCTGGCATCTGCGATCACGCAGGCACTGGCCTGCACGCGTGCGGTGTATCGGGGCGACAACGGCGATGTGATCACTGCGCGCTCGATGGACTGGAAGGTCGATGTGGCGACCAACCTCTACGTGTTGCCGCGTGGCATCGCACGCACCGGCCTGGCCGGTCCGAAATCGCTGGCCTGGACTGCGCGCTACGGCAGCGTGGTGGCCACCGGCTACGACGTGTCGACCACCGATGGCATGAACGAGAAGGGGCTGGTGGCCAACCTGCTGTGGCTGGTGGAATCGGAGTATCCGCAGCAGCGTGGCAACAAGCCGGGACTGGCGATCTCGCTGTGGGCGCAGTATGTGCTGGACAATTTCGCCACCGTGGACGAGGCGGTCGCGGCGCTCAAGCGTGAGCCGTACTCGATCGTCACCGACAAGGTGCCGGGCGAAGACCGCCAGGCGACGCTGCACCTGTCGCTGTCCGATGCCACCGGCGACAGTGCCATCGTCGAGTACATCGGCGGTCGCCAGGTGATCCACCATGACCGGCGCTATCAGGTGATGACCAACTCGCCGATCTTCGAGCAGCAGCTGGCCCTCAACAGTTACTGGCAGCAGATCGGTGGCACGGTGATGCTGCCGGGCACCAACCGCTCCGCCGATCGTTTCGCGCGCGCCTCGTTCTACATCAACGCCATTCCCAAGGCCGAAGATCCGGTGGAGGCCCTGGCCAGTGTGTTCAGCGTGATCCGCAACGCGTCGGTGCCGTATGGCATCACCACGCCGGGTGAGCCGAACATCTCATCCACGCGCTGGCGCACGGTGGCTGATCACAAGCGGCGGCTGTACTTCTTCGAGTCGGCGTTGACCCCGAACACCTTCTGGGTCGATCTGAACAAGGTCGATTTCGGCGGCCAGGTGCTCAAGCTCGATCTTGGCAAGGACCAGCGCAATACCTTTGCCGGCGATGCACTGGGCCAGTTCGTGCCCAGCGCACCGTTCACCTTCCTGGGCGTCGACGGTTAGTTCGACGCCTGGCTGGAGGCCGGGTAGACCGCCTGGATCGCGCAGCTGCCGCGGGTGTACTGCGGCAGTGGGGCGATGCTTTCACCGCGCAGATCGTCTGTCTCGAACTCGGCAGTCATGATCCGATCGCCGGGATTGCCACAGATCAGGCCGTTCTGCAGGCCCGAGTGGAAGCTCAGCTGCGGCGCTCGGTCGAGCTGGCGGCAGTGGCTGCCGAGTTCGACCCGGTAGTAGCGGTGGCCGCCATTGCGGCGCGGATTGGTCTCCACCAGCATGCCCTGCGGGTCGGACGACCACGCGCGGACGTTGCGGGTGGCAAAGCAGTACGACGGTGAGCCGCCGAAGCTGCGGCGGATTTCCCTGCGCTCGCGGATGGTCACGGCGGGCAGGGTAGCCGTGCGCAGGCGGTCGCTGTCGCGGGCGACGCTGGCGTAGTCGCGATCCTGCAGCGGGGTGACCGCACTGACGGCGCAGCGGCGGCCGTCGACCACGACGCGTTCGCTGGGACGACCACAGGCCCAGCCGGCAGGTGCTTCCAGCTTAAGCGAGGTGGCACCGCGGACGCCGGGGCAATCCTCGCTGAAGTCGATGCGATAGGCTTGTCCGGAGGCGGCGCGCAGTGCGATCGAGCGCGGTGATGCCTGCTCCACTTCCTGCACGCCGACCGCGTCCATGCAGTGCGGGGCCGGGGGCGTACGCTCCTGTGCGGAGACCGAAGCTGCGAGCGCCAGGCCGAGGCTGGTGGCGAGCATCAGTGACACCTGCCGATGGGCCATGTCCTGCACTCCCTGCGTTGGATGACGGATCGACTATAGCAGCGGTTTGCACGGCCGTTGCTACACGCGCACACTGCGCGGATGGGCGCCATCTTCCATCTGCGGCACTACGGCCAGGCCACCGGCCTGGATCGCCATGACTACGCGCAATGGGTGTTGCCGCTGCAGGGCGAACTGCACTTCGAGATGGAAGGCCGCGGTGGTCGCCTGGACCTGCTGCAGGGGGTTTTCGTTGCGGCCGGCGAAGCGCATGACCAGATGGCCGATGGCCCGAACGGTTTCGTGATCGTCGATTGTCCTCCCGGCGTGCTTGATGACGGCACGCAGGAGCATCTGTGCCGGCAGCGCTGGCTGCACCTGCCGCATGCGCTGCGACAACGCCTGGCGGGCGTGCAGGACGGGCAGCCGATGCCGGCCCTGCTGCCGCAGCTGCTGCAGGTATTTGCACCGGCCGGCAGTGGCGCGCGCATGCAGGGACTGTGTGCGGCAGTGCAGGCCGATCCGGGCCAGGCGTGGCCGGTGGCGCGCATGGCCGCGTCTGTCGGGGTCAGCGAGAGCCGGTTGCACGCGCTGTTCCAGCGTGAGTTCGGGCTCAGCCCGCAGGCATGGCTCAGTACATGCCGGTTGCGCTGGGCCAAGCACCAGCTGCGCACCAGCACGGCGCCGATCAGTGATATCGCGCTGGCCGCAGGCTATTCCGAGCAGAGCGCACTGACCCGCGCGCTGCGCCGTGAGTGTGGGCAGACCCCCGCCGCGTGGCGCAGGAACGCCGGACTGTAGCGTCGAGCCATGCTCGACGGCTTCTGCACCGACCACCTCGCGAACGGCAGTCGAGCATGGCTCGACGCTACAAAGGCGGGAGGGCAGTAGCCTCGGTCAAGAGCGCCCAGCGGCCAGCGCTTACACTGCGCGGCCTGTTCTCTCCCCCCGAAGAACCCGAATGCGCAACAACCCGATGGCCTTGGGCATCGCCAATGGCGTTGCCGCTGGCGCGCTGTGGGGCGTGGTCTTCCTCGCGCCCGCCGTGCTGCAGTCGTTCAATGCCCTGCAACTGTCGGCCGGCCGCTATCTGGTCTACGGTCTGATCGCTGTAGCCCTGCTGCTGCCGCGCTGGAAGCGGCTGGCACCACGGCTGGGCCGCGCCGAGTGGATCGGCCTGTTGTGGCTGAGCCTGGCCGGGAACCTGGTGTACTTCCTGCTGCTGGCGACGGCGGTGCAGTGGGCCGGCGGTGCGGCGGCGTCCTTGATTGTCGGCCTGATTCCGGTGGTGGTGACCCTGGTCGGTGTGCGCGAGCAGGGCGCGGTGCCGCTGAAGCAGCTGCTGCCGGCACTGGGCCTGTGCGTGCTGGGCGTGGCACTGGTTGGCTGGGAAGCACTGATGTCTGAGCACCTCGCGACACCGTGGCGGCAGCGCCTGATCGGCCTGCTGTGCGCGTTCGGCGCGCTGTTTTCGTGGGCGTTGTACTCGATCGGCAACAGCCGCTGGCTGGCGCGCCGACCGGATCTGTCCAGCCACGACTGGTCGCTGCTGACCGGTGTCACCACCGGCGGCCTGGCTCTACTGCTGGTGCCGATGGCCTTCATCGGCCACACCGGCGGGCACACGGCGGCGCAGTGGAGTGGTTTCTGGGCGATCAGCGCGGGTGTGGCGGTGGTCGCCTCGATCCTTGGCAATGCGTTCTGGAACCGTGCCAGCCGCCTGCTGCCGCTGACCCTGACCGGCCAGATGATCGTGTTCGAGACCCTGTTCGCGTTGCTCTACGCATTCGCCTGGCAGCAGCGCTGGCCCTCGCTGCTCGAAGCGCTGGCGATCGTGTTCCTGGTGGCCGGCGTGATGCTGTGCGCGCATGCGCATCGCACGCCCCGCGCGATCGCCGAACATGTCGGCTGAATGCGGCCATCAAGCATACTGATGGCCGCTTTGTCTCAGATGCAACCAAATGCCGGCACGTTGGCCGATGATCGCGGCAACGACTTTTTGCACCGCAGCACTTGACAGCGGCCCGGCGCACGGTGTTTTCTGTGCGTCATGGTTCTTGATGCCGCCCACGCCAGCCTGATCGCCTCCGCTACTGCGGGCCGTTCGTCTGCGCCGGTCGCCACCACCACCATTACCACCACCACCGTCACCACTGCCCTGGTGCGGCCCGTCGTCTTCGTGTAACTCCCGAAAACCACGGCCCCGCACCATACAGGTGGCGGGGAAACTCGACACCTGCATGCGACGGGGCCTCCTGCCGAGGTCTGCATGTCTTCCCACGCCCCCGCTCATCCCGTTGCCCCGGCCGATCTGGCTGCACCGTCCATCGTCGTGCACAAGTTCGGCGGCACCTCGGTGGCCGATGCCGAACGCTACCGCCATGTTGCCGGCCTGCTGCTGGCCCGCCCCGAATCGCTGCAGGTCACTGTCGTCTCGGCGATGAAGGGCGTCACCGACGCACTGATCGATCTGGCCCAGCTGGCAGCCAAGGGGGACGAAGGCTGGCGCGAGGCCTGGCATGCGCTGCGCGCGCGCCACCGTGGCGCCGCCGTGGCCCTGCTGGGCGAGCAGGTGGGCGAGACCGTCGAATGGATCGACGCCCGCTTCGATCAACTGGCCGAAGTGCTGGCGGCGTTGGCGGTGATCGGCGAGCTGCCACGCGAAGTACTCGACCGCGTGCAGGGCCTGGGCGAAGTGTTTTCCGCGCAGCTGCTCGGCACGCACCTGCAGGCGCTGGGCGCAGACTGTGCAGTGCTGGATGCGCGCGACGTACTGGTGGTGGGGCATGGCGAACTGGGCGTGGATGTCGACTGGGAAGCCAGTGCCGACCGCCTGGCCAAGTGGCGCCTGCAGCATCCGCAGCCACGCCTGGTCGCCACCGGCTTCGTCGCCCGTGACCGTCATGACCGCATCACCACGCTCGGCCGCAACGGCAGCGATTACTCCGGCGCGATCTTCGCCGCGCTGTTCAACGCCGATGAACTGCACATCTGGACCGATGTCGACGGCGTGCTGTCGGCCGACCCGCGGCTGGTGCCCGAGGCGGTGCAGCTGGAGTCGCTGAGCTACGACGAGGCCTGCGAGCTGGCTTATTTCGGCGCCAAGGTGGTGCACCCGCAGACGATGTCGCCGGCGATCCGCCTCGGCCTGCCGATCTTCATCCGCAATACCTTCCAGCCGGCGCATCCGGGGACGCGCATCAGCGCCGAGCGCTCGCCGCGTGGGCCGGTGAAGGGCCTGACCCTGAGCCCCGGGTTGGCCCTGCTGAACCTGGAAGGCACCGGGCTGATCGGTGTGCCCGGTACCGCCGAGCGCGTGTTTGCCGCCCTGCGCCAGGCGCAGGTGTCGGTGGTGATGATCTCGCAGGGGTCGTCGGAACATTCGATCTGCTGCGTGGTGCGTGCTGCTGAAGCCGGCCGTGGCCGCGAGGCGCTGCTGCATGCGTTCGCGCATGAACTGTCGGTGGGCCAGGTGCAGCGCGTGCAGGTCAGCGAAGGGGTCAGTGTGCTGGCCGCAGTCGGTGACGGCATGGCCGGCCAGCCCGGTGTGGCCGCACGTCTTTTCGAGGCGCTGGGCCGTGCGCAGGTGAACATCCTGGCGATCGCGCAGGGCTCGTCCGAGCGCAACATTTCGGTGGCGGTGGACAGTGCCGATGCCACCCGCGCCTTGCGCGCTGCACATGCCGGCTTCTGGCTGTCGCCGCAGACCTTTGCGGTCGGTGTGATCGGGCCGGGCAACGTCGGTGCCGCACTGCTGGACCAGCTGCTGGCCGCACGCCCGCAGCTGCTGGCCAAGGCCAATGTGGATCTGCGCCTGCGCGCGCTGGCTTCGCGTTCGCGCATGCGTCTGGAAGTGGATGGCCTGCACGCCGACTGGCGGGAGGCCTTGCAGGAAGCAGGTGAGTCCAGCGATCTGGATCGTTTCACCGAGCACCTGCTGGCCGCCCACCTGCCGCATGCGGTGGTGATCGACTGCAGTGGCAGTGCCGAGGTGGCCGAGCGTTATGAGGGCTGGCTGGCGGCCGGCATCCACGTGGTCACCCCCAACAAACAGGCCGGCGCCGGGCCGCTGCCGCGCTACCAGCGCATCCGCGCCGCTGCGGCGGCCAGTGGTGCGCGCTTCCGCTACGAGGCCACGGTCGGTGCGGGCCTGCCGGTGATCACCACGCTGCGCGATCTGGTCGATACCGGTGACGAGGTGCTGGCGATTGAAGGCATCTTCTCCGGCACGCTGGCCTGGCTGTTCAACCGCTTCGATGGCAGCCAGCCGTTCTCGCAGCTGGTCGCGCAGGCGCGGTCGATGGGCTACACCGAGCCGGACCCGCGCGATGATCTTTCAGGCGTGGATGTGGCGCGCAAGCTGGTGATCCTCGCCCGCGAAGCCGGCCACGCGCTCAGCCTGGAACAGGTACAGGTGGAAAGCCTGGTGCCGGCGCTGCTGCGCGACGGCAGCGTGGATGAGTTCATGGCGCGGCTGGGTCAGTCTGATGCCAGCCTGCTGCAGCGCCTGCAGGACGCGCGGGCGCGGGGGGCGGTGCTGCGCTATGTGGCACGGCTGGGTGCCGACGGCGCCTCGGTCGGCCTGCAGGAACTGCCGGCCGATCATGCCTTCGCCAACCTGCGGCTGACCGACAACGTGGTCCAGTTCCGCACCCGCCGTTACTGTGACAACCCGCTGGTGGTGCAGGGGCCGGGTGCCGGCCCGGAAGTCACCGCGGCGGGTGTGTTTGCCGACCTGCTGCGGGTCGCGGCCGGTGAAGGAGCGCGGCTGTGATCGCACGTGCGTTCGCGCCTGCCTCGGTGGCCAACGTGGCGGTGGGCTTCGATATTCTCGGCCATGCCATTGCCGGCATTGGCGATACCGTGAGCGTGCGCCGCATCGATGAGCCGCTGGTGCGCATCGAGGCGATCCGTGGCAGTGCCGTCGAGCTGCCGCTGGATGCCGCCGGGAACACTGCGGGTGCTGCGTTGATGTCGCTGCGCGCTGGGCTGGGCCTGGACTTCGGTTTCGTGGTGGAGATCGACAAGGGCATTCCGTTCGGTTCCGGCATGGGCGGTTCGGCAGCGTCGAGTGTCGCGGCGCTGGTCGCCGCCAACGCGCTGCTGGATGTGCCGCTGTCGCGCGAGGCGCTGTATCCGTTTGCGCTGGATGGCGAGGCGGTGGCCAGTGGTGGTCGCCACGGTGACAACGTGGGGCCGCTGCTGCTGGGTGGTCTTGCGCTGTGCACGGCCGATCGGCTGCTGCCGATTCCGGTGCCGGCTACCTGGCACAGCCTGCTGGTGCATCCGCATGCGGTGCTGGAAACACGCCGCGCACGCCAGGCCCTGCAGGGCAGCTATGCGCTGGGCGAGTTCGTGGCGCAGAGCGCGAACCTCGCACTGGTGCTCAGTGGTTGCCATCGCAGCGATGCCGCACTGGTGCGCGCGGGACTGCGCGACGTGCTGGTCGAACCGCGACGGGCCGGATTGATTGCCGGCTTCGAAGCCGCCCGTGATGCGGCGCTGTCGGCCAATGCAATGGGCGCAGGCATCTCCGGTGCCGGTCCCAGCGTGTTCGCCTGGTTCGAGGATGCCGACCAGGCGCGTGCCGCCGCCACACCGGTGCAGGCCGCATTTGCAGCCGCAGGTTTCGACAGTGACGCCTGGGTGTCGCCGCTGGATGCACCGGGAGCTCGCTTGTGCTGAATCCTTCCCCTTTACTGGATACCGAACCCATGCAATTTGTTTCGACCCGCGGCCAGTCTCCGGCCGTTGGCCTCAGCGCGGCGATCGCCGCCGGATTGGCGCCCGATGGCGGGCTGTATGTTCCGCAGATGCTGCCGGCGCCACGTGAGCTGCAGGCCGGCGCGACGCTGGCCGATACCGCCGCCGATCTGCTGATGCCGTTCTTTGCTGGCGACGCGCTGGAGTCTGCTCTGCCATCGATCTGTCGCGACGCCTTCGACTTCCCGGTCCCGCTGCGCGCTCTCGGCGATGGTGACCACGTGCTGGAGCTGTTCCATGGGCCGACGGCGGCGTTCAAGGACATCGGCGCGCGCTTCCTGGCCGGTACGCTTTCGCGGCTGCAGGCCGGCAAGGACCGCGATCTGACGATTGTCGTCGCTACATCCGGCGACACGGGTGCTGCGGTGGCAGCGGCTTTTCATCGCCAGCCCGGCGTGCGCGTGGTGGTGCTGTATCCGGATGGCCGCGTATCTCCGCGCCAGGCGCACCAGCTAGGCTGCTTCGGCGACAACATCCAGGCGCTGCGCGTGGCGGGCGCATTCGACGATTGCCAGGCGATGGTCAAGCAGGCGCTGGCTGACCGCGAACTGCAGGCGCAGGTGCCGTTGAGTTCGGCCAACAGCATCAGCCTGGGCCGACTGCTGCCGCAGATGAGCTACTACGCGCATGCAGCGTTGACCCACTACGCCGCGCATCGTCGCCGGCTCAATCTGGTGGTGCCGACCGGCAACCTGGGCAATGCGATGGCGGCCGTGCTGGCGCGCGCGCTGGGCGTGCCGATCGGTCAGATCGTGCTGGCCACCAATGCCAATGCGGTGCTGCCGGCGTACTTCAATGGCGGCGACTACCAGCCGCAGGCCAGTGTGGCGACGGTGGCCAATGCAATGGACGTGGGTGCGCCGAGCAACTTCGAGCGACTGCGCTGGCTCTACCACGGCGACGACGCGGAACTGCGTGCTGCGTTCCGCGCGTTCGCGGTGGATGACGTAACCATCCGCGCGACGATTGCGGCGGCGCATGCCAGCAATGGCGAGCTGTTCTGCCCGCATACCGCGACGGCGGTGAAGGTGCTGCAGGACCTGCGTGCTCGCGGTGCCAAGGGTGACTGGGCGGTGGTGGCCACGGCGCATCCGGCCAAGTTCGAAGCCGTGGTCGAGCCGTTGATCGGCGAAGCGGTGGCGGTGCCGCCTGCACTGGATGCGTTGCTGCAGCGGCCGGCGCACGCCGAACCATTGGCGGCCGATTACGCGGCATTGCGTGAGGTACTGCTGCGCTGAGCGGAGAGGGACGCGGTTGCCGGCCAGCGGCCGGCACTACCCGTGCTGCGTTATCTGGTAGTGCCGGCCGCTGGCCGGCAACCCCACGGACCGCGATGCGGTCAGATCAACCCTTCACCGGCCAGCGTACGCAGCCCATCCTCGTCGAGGATCTCCACCACGTTCAGGTGGGGCAGGGCGATCAACCCCTGCTGGCGCAGCTTGGTGAAGGTGCGGCTGACCGTTTCCATGGTCAGGCCCAGATGGTCGGCAATATCGCCGCGGCCCATCGGCAGCGATACGCGCAGGCCGTCGCCGCCCAGCTTGGCCTCGCGCGCGGCCAGGCGCAGCAGGAAATCAGCCAGCTTCTCGGCCGGCTGCAGGCGCGCCAGTGCCAGCGCGGCGTCCTGCGCGGCATCCAGTTCCTGGCAGGCACGCTGCAGCAGCTTGCGCTCCAGGTGCGGGAAACGGCTGCGCAGTGCCTTCATCTGTGGCAGCGCGACGCGGCAGACGCGGCTGTCGGCGATGGCCTCGATGTCGTAGCGATGGTGGTCGCTGCCGCTCAGGCCCAGATAGTCGCCGGGCAGCACGAAGCCGTTGATCTGGCGGCGGCCGTCGGCCAGGGTGCGCACCAGGCGCAGTGCGCCGCCGGTCAATGTATAGACATGGTCGCGCTCTTCACCGGTGCGGGCCAGCGTGCTGCCCATGCTGACCTGCTGCGAGACGGTGACCTGCTCCAGCGCCTGCACTTCATCGGGCGACAGCGCCGAGCACACCGCAAGGTGGCGAACCGAGCAGTGCAGGCAGTCCAGCGTGGTGCAGGACGGCGAGGCGGGATCGTTGGTGGCGGGCGGAGCGCCGGAAGGCCGTGACATGTTGCGGGGGGCGTATCGCGGGCGGGGAGGGCCTTATGATACTTCAAGCGGCCGTTCGACCCTGCCCGCGGCGGGGGCGCTAGAATGTCGCCCCCTCCCACGTCCCGTTCCAGCAGGAGTTCCGCCCGTGATCAAGCCCCGTACCCCGCCCGGCACCCTTGAACTGCTGCCGCGCGAGCAGATTGCGTTCCAGCGCATGCTGGACGTCATCCGCCGCAACTACGAGCGCTTCGGGTTCCTGCCGGTGGAGACGCCGGTGTTCGAGCTGTCCGACGTGCTGCTGACCAAGTCCGGTGGCGAGACTGAGCGCCAGGTGTACTTCGTGCAGTCCACCGGCGCGCTGGCCAACGCGGCCGAATCGGGTGACCGCTCGCTGCCGGAAATGGCGCTGCGCTTCGACCTGACCGTGCCGCTGGCACGCTACGTGGCCGAGCACGAACACGAACTGACCTTCCCGTTCCGCCGCTACCAGATGCAGCGCGTCTACCGCGGCGAGCGCGCCCAGCGCGGCCGGTTCCGCGAGTTCTACCAGTGCGACATCGATGTGATCGGCAAGGACAGCCTGAGCGTGCGTTACGACGCCGAAGTGCTGGCGGTCATCCATGCGGTGTTCTCGGAACTGCGCATCGGTGATTTCAGTATCCAGTTGAACAACCGCAAGCTGATGCGCGGCTTCTTCGAGAGCCTGGGCGTGGCCGAAGGCGAGCGCCAGCTGGCGGTGCTGCGCGAAGTGGACAAGCTGGACAAGCGCGGTGCCGATTACGTGCGCGAGACGCTGGTGGGCGAGGGCTTCAACATCCCGGCAGAACAGGTCGAGAAGATCCTGGCGTTCGTCGCCGTGCGTTCGCAGGGCCATGCCGATGCACTCGCGCAGCTGGCCACGCTGGAAGCCGACGCCGGTTCTTCGGAGATCCTGCGCACCGGCGTCGCCGAACTGCGCGAAGTGCTGCAGCTGGTGCAGGCGCTGGGCGTGCCGGAAACCGCGTATTGCCTGAACTTCTCCATTGCGCGCGGCCTGGATTATTACACCGGTACCGTCTACGAGACCACGCTGACCGACCACCCGCAGATCGGTTCGATCTGCTCGGGCGGCCGTTACGAAGACCTGGCCAGCCACTACAGCAAGTCCAAGCTGCCGGGTGTGGGTATCTCCATTGGCCTGTCGCGTCTGTTCTGGCAGCTGCGCGAGGCCGGCCTGATCGACGGCATCGAAGCCAGCAGCGTACAGGCGCTGGTGGCGCTGATGGACGAGCAGGGCATGCCGCAGTCGCTGGACATTGCCCGCCGCCTGCGTGCCGGTGGCATCAACACCGAAGTGCAGATGGAGCCGAAGAAGATCGGCAAGCAGTTCCAGTACGCGGCCAAGGCTGGCATCCGCTTCGTGGTGTTGGCGGGTGAGGATGAACTGGCGCGCGGCGTGGTGGCAGTGAAGGACCTGCTGCGCGAACAGCAGTTCGAAGTCTCCCGCGACGAGCTGGCCAGCACCCTGCTGGTGGAGCTGGAGCAGTCCAAGGCGATGGTGTGAAGCCTGCCGCCGCAGGAGTGCTGAGCGTGCTCCTGCTGGCGGGCTGCCAGAGCGACCCGGCGCTGCACAGCACGCGGATCGGGCCGGCGCAGTACCGGCTGGCGGTTGATCGCTGCCATGCGATCGACCGCGCACAGCTGGAGGACGATCTGCAGGCCCTGGCCTCGCGGACGTGCCGGGCGGGAGCGGGGGCGTTGGAGAACATCCAGTCCCTGCCGAGCCGGCAGGGCAGCCTGTTCGGCGAATGCCTGCGGCGCGGAGCGCTGCAGGCGGAGGTGCGCTGTATGCCCTGAGTCGGGCCAGGTGGTTGATTTAAAAGTAGAACGCCCGCCCTTCGGTGGGCGTTTTGCGTTTGTGGAAAACAGCAGTCGAGCACGGCTCGACTCTACAAAAGCCGGTTCCGATCAGTTTCTCAGCGAGATCCAGCAGATCGCGGCCAACTGTCGAAGGCGGGGAGGGTCCGGTGGCAGGGGTGTGAGCGGCATGGATGCCGCGACCAAGCCCCCATGGATGGGTTAACGGCGTCCCCTGCCACCGGACCCTCCCCGCCAACGCTCAGCAAATCAGCATTTGCTTTTGCTCTGGCTCTTGGCGGGTGCAGGGCAGCAGCCCTGCCGCCCCCTCAATCCTCGATTTGACGCACTGCGCAAGAATGCGCTAATGTACTAACGCGCTATTACATTGATGCATGGAAGCGACCCCGTGAAAGCCCGCCCCGAGATTGCCGCCAAAGACCCGAAGGCCGACCTGGAAGCCCTGGCCCAAGCCTTTGCCGCCCTGCGCGAACCGGAACAGGTCGAAGCCTTCCTGCGTGATCTGTGCACCCCGGCCGAGCTGGAAGCCATGGCTGACCGCTGGAAGGTGGTGCCGCTGCTGCAGCAGGGCGTGCCGTACCGCGAGATTCACGAGCGCACCGGCGTCAGCGTGACCACCACCGGACGGGTGGCACGCACGCTCGAGCATGGCCATCGAGGCTATGCCGCCGCCATCGACCGCCTTGCCTCGCGCTGATCCGCGCCCCGTTCCGAACTTCGAGACATCCCCCATGAGTGCAACCCAGGCAGCGCCGGCACGAGACCGGCTGCGTATCGCCATCCAGAAGAGTGGCCGGCTGGCCGAACCCGCGCGCAACCTGCTCAGCGCCTGCGGCCTGAGCTGGCGCGAGAGCCGCGACAAGCTGTTCTGCTACGGCGAATCGCTGCCGGTGGATCTGCTGCTGGTGCGCGACGACGACATCCCCGGCCTGATCGCCGACGGCGTCTGCGATCTCGGCATCGTCGGCCGCAACGAGCTGGACGAACAGGCCGCCGCGCGGCGCCAGATCGGTCTGCCGGATGCCTACCAGGCATTGCGCGGGCTGGGCTTCGGCCAGTGCCGGCTGATGCTGGCGGTGCCCGAGGAATGGCAGTGGCAGGGCCCGGCGCAGCTGGCCGGCACCCGCATCGCCACCAGCTACCCGGCCATCCTCAAGCAGTGGCTGGCCGAGCAGGGCGTGGACGCACAGGTGGTCGAGCTGTCCGGTTCGGTGGAAATCGCCCCGCGCCTGGGCACCGCCGACCTGATCTGCGATCTGGTGTCCAGCGGCGCCACCCTGCGCGCCAATCAGCTGACCCCAGTGCACAACCTGCTCGACAGCGAGGCGGTGCTGGCCGGCGCGGTGCGCGCGCCGGATGATGCACGTGCATCACTGCGCGCGATGCTGCTGCGCCGCCTCGACGGCGTGGTTCAGCGGCAGGACCGCAAGCTGCTGATGTTCCGCGCCAGCGAGGATCGCGTCGACGCGCTGGCACAGCTGCTGGCCGATGCCGAGCCGCTGGTGCGGTTGCCGGCCGATGGCGGCGCGCTGCGCCTGCAGACCATGTGCCCCGGGCCGTTGAGCTGGCAGCGCATGGAGGAACTCGAGCGCGCAGGTGCGCAGGGCCTGATGGTACTGAGCGTGGAGCGGTCGCTGGCATGAACCGTCTGATCTGGTCCCGACTTGATGAGGCCGCGCGCAGCGCGGCATTGACCCGCCCGGTGCAGACCGTGGCGCAGCAGACCCGTGACGCGGTGGCGGCCCTGATTGCACAGGTGCGCGCGCAGGGCGACGACGCATTGCGTGCGATTACTGCACGTTTCGACCGTGTCGAGCTGGCCTCGTTTGAAGTTTCCGAAGCCGAATTCGCTGCTGCCGAAGCCGCCGTGCCCGCCGAACTGCGACAGGCGATGGTCGAAGCCGCCGAACGCATCGCGCGCTTCCACGCCGCGGGCATGGGCAAAGGCTATGCAGTTGAAACCGCGCCGGGCGTGGTCTGCGAACGCATGTTGCGTCCGATCGGCCGGGTGGGCCTGTACGTACCGGCCGGCAGCGCGCCGCTGCCGTCCACCGCGCTGATGCTGGGTGTTCCGGCGCAGCTGGCCGGCTGCCCGCAGGTGGTGCTGTGCACGCCGCCGCGCGCCGATGGCAGCGCCGATCCGGCGGTCCTGGTGGCCGCGCGGCTGACCGGCGTGCAGCGCGTGTTCAAGCTGGGCGGCGCGCAGGCGATCGCCGCGATGGCTTACGGCACGGCCAGCATCCCGGCCTGTGACAAGCTGTTTGGGCCCGGCAACAGTTTCGTCACCGAAGCCAAGCAGCAGGTCGCACAGGATGGCGCCGCCGCCATCGACATGCCGGCCGGTCCCTCCGAAGTACTGGTGATCGCCGATGCCGGCGCCAATCCGGCGTTCGTGGCCGCCGACCTGCTGTCGCAGGCCGAGCACGGTCCGGATTCGCAGGTACTGCTGTTGACCGATGATGCCGTGATGCTGGCGGCGGTCGAGGCCGAGGTTGAGCGCCAGGTGGCCCTGCTGCCGCGCCAGCAGATCGCGCGACAGGCCTTGTCGGCGTCGCGGCTGATCCAGGTCGATTCGCTGGACGAGGCCTTCGCGATCAGCAACCGCTACGCGCCCGAACACTTGGTCCTGGCCCTGCGCGAACCGCGCGCGTGGCTGGACAAGGTGCAGGCAGCCGGCTCGGTGTTCCTCGGCGACTACACGCCCGAGGCACTGGGTGACTATTGCAGCGGCACCAACCACGTACTGCCCACCGCCGGTGCCGCGCGTGCCTACAGCGGTGTCAGCGTGGCCAGCTTCCAGAACCTGATCAGCGTGCAGAGCGCCAGCGCTGCAGGGTTGGCGGCAATCGGCGGCTGCGCACGCATCATCGCCAGCGCCGAAGGCCTGGATGCGCATGAGCGTGCGGTTGCGCTTCGCATGGAGGCGGCGGCATGAACGCGGCTATCGATGATGTGCTGGCGCTGGTGCGCCCGGATCTGCAGGCCTTCGACGGCTACAGCTCGGCGCGCAGCGCGGCGGTGCAGGGCGAGGTCTGGTTGAACGCCAACGAGTCGGCCTGGGCCAATCCGGCTGATGCGGCGGGCAACAGCCGGCGCTATCCGGAACCGCAACCGCTGGCGTTGCGTGAGGGCCTGGCGGCGCTGTACGGCGTGACGCCGCCGCAGCTGCTGATCGGCCGTGGCAGCGACGAAGCCATTGATCTGCTGGTGCGCGCCCTGTGCGTGCCGGGCCGCGATGGCGTGCTGGTCACGCCGCCGGTGTTCGGCATGTACGCGGTCTGCGCGCGCCTGCAGGGCGCCGCACTGATTGAAGTGCCGCTGGTGGATGCCGAAGACGGCCTGCGTGCCGATCTGGATGCTGTGATCGACACCGCCAGGGCACGCAATGCCACGCTGGTGTTCCTGTGCGCACCGTCGAACCCGGCTGGCAGTGACATCGCCCTGGACGAGGTCGAACGCGTGGCGGTTGCCTTGCGCGGGCAAGCGCTGGTGGTGGTGGACGAGGCTTATGTCGAGTACGCGCAGCGCCCGTCGGCGACCACGTTGCTGGCCACGCACGCCAATCTGGCAGTGCTGCGCACGTTGTCGAAGGCGCACGCACTTGCGGCCGCGCGCATCGGCACCCTGATCGCCGCGCCGGAACTGATTGCCGTACTGCGGCGCTGCCAGGCGCCGTACCCGGTGCCGACCCCGTGCGCCGAGCTGGCCGTGCAGGCGCTGCAGCCGGCCGCACTGGCACGTACCGCCGAGCGCGTGGCCACGGTCATCGCCGAGCGCGAACGCCTGTTCGCTGCGCTGCCGGGCCTGCCTGGCGTTCGTCGCGTGTACCGCTCGTCCGGCAACTACCTGCTGGTCCGCTTCGCTGATGCGCAGGCAGCGTTCGACACCTTGCTGGATGCCGGTGTGGTGGTGCGCGACCAGCGCGCCGCGCCGCAGCTGGGTGATGCACTGCGCATCAGTATCGGCAGCCCCGAAGAGAATGACCGCGTGCTTGCGGCTCTGTCGGCGCGGAGGGCCGCAGCATGACACCGATCCTGTTCATCGACCGCGACGGCACCCTCATTGAAGAACCGGCCGACTTCCAGATCGATGCTTACGAGAAACTGCGCTTCGTGCCACAGGTGATCCCGGCGCTGCTGAAGCTGCGCGATGCCGGCTACCAGTTCGTGATCGTCACCAATCAGGATGGCCTCGGCAGCGACAGCTACCCGCGCGCCAGCTTCGATGGCCCCAACGACCTGATGCTGCAGATCTTCGAAAGCCAGGGCATCACCTTCCGTGACGTGCTGATCGACTGCAGCTGGCCGCAGGACAAGGCGCCGACCCGCAAGCCGGGCATCGGCTTGATGACAGGCTACCTGCAGGACCGCAGCATCGACTGGGCGCGCTCGGGCATGGTTGGTGACCGCATCACCGACCTGCAGTTCGCCGACAACCTCAACATCCGTGGCTTCCAGTTGCGCACCGAACAGTTCGGTGGCGAGTGGGACTGGCCGGGCATCGCCCACGCACTGGCCGACGCGCCACGCATCGCGGTGGTCCAACGCAACACCAAGGAGACGAAGATCCGCGTTGAACTGGATCTGGACCGTGCCGGTGATGCGCGCATCGCCACCGGGCTGCCGTTCTTCGATCACATGCTGGAACAGATCGGCAAGCACGGCGGGTTCGCGCTGGACATCCAGGCCGAGGGCGACCTGCACATCGACGAGCACCACACCATCGAGGACACCGGGCTGGCGCTGGGTCAGGCCCTGCGCGAGGCGCTGGGCGACAAGCGTGGCATCGGACGCTACGGCTTCACCCTGCCGATGGACGAGACCCTGGCCAGCGCTGCGCTGGATTTCAGCGGCCGCCCCTATTTCGTGTTCGAGGGCGAGTTCAAGCGTGAGCGCGTGGGCGATATGCCGACCGAGCTGGTGCCGCACTTCTTCCGTTCGCTGTGCGACGCCAGCGGCCTGAACCTCAACCTGCAGGTGCGCGGCGACAACGACCACCACAAGGTCGAGGCCTGCTTCAAGGCACTGGCGCGCGCGCTGCGCCCGGCATTGGCGCGCCAGGGCACGGCACTGCCGAGCACCAAGGGGGCGCTGTGAGCGACGTTGCGCTGATCGACGCCGGCGGTGCCAACCTGGGCTCGGTGCGCTACGCATTGGAGCGCCTGGGCGCGACGGTGCGGCTGGTGCGCGATGCGGACGGTCTGGTCGGTGCGCAGCGGGTGATCCTGCCCGGCGTCGGCGCCGCCGGTCCCGGCATGCAGCGCCTGCACGCACAGGGCCTGGTGGAGCCGTTGCAACGACTGGAAGTGCCGTTGATGGGCATCTGCCTGGGCATGCAGCTGCTGTTCGAGCGCTCCGAAGAGGCCGGCGTCGAGACACTGGGATTGATTCCGGGCGTGGTGCGCAAGCTGGTACCGGCCTGTGGCATCCGTGTGCCGCACATGGGCTGGAACCGCCTGCTCCCGCTGCGCGAATCGCTGCTGCTGCAGGGCGTGCCGGAGCGCGCCAGCGCCTATTTCGTGCACAGCTATGCGGCACCGCTCAACGCCCACACGGTAGCCGCCTGCGATCACGGCGGCCTGTTCACCGCGGTGGTGGAGCAGGGGCGCTACTTCGGCGCGCAGTTTCATCCCGAGCGCTCCGGTGAGACCGGTTCGCTGATGCTGCGCAACTTCCTCGAGGGCACTGCTGCATGAGTTTCATCGTCTACCCCGCGCTGGATATCCGCGATGGCCGCGTGGTGCGGCTGCGCCAGGGCGACTACGCGCAGGAAACCTCGTATGGCGACGATCCGTTGCCGCGCGCACAGGCCTTTGCCGCGCAGGGCGCGCAGTGGATGCATCTGGTCGACCTGGATGCTGCACGCGCAGGTGGCTACACGCTGGCGCCGCTGTTGGCATCCATTCGTGCGCAGACCCCGCTGCAGGTACAGACCGGTGGGGGTGTGCGCGGCCGCGACGACGTGGCACGCATCCTCGACGCCGGCGCCGGCCGCGTGGTGGTGGGTTCGCTGGCAGTACGCCGCCCTGACGAAGTGGTCGGCTGGCTGGAAGAGTTCGGTGCCGAGCGCATCACCATCGCGCTGGATGCCCGCCAGGATGCGCAGAGCCAATGGCAGCTGCCGGTGCACGGCTGGACCGAGAACGCCGGGGTGACCCTGGATGATCTGGCCCAGCGCTATGCGCGTGCCGGCATGCGCCACCTGCTGTGTACCGACATCGCCCGCGACGGCATGCTGGCCGGGCCCAACATCAGCCTCTACCAGCACCTGTCGGCGCTGCTGCCGGGCGTGGCCGTGCAGGCCTCCGGCGGTATCCGTGACGTGGCCGATGTGACAGAAGCCCGTGCCGCAGGTTGCGGCGGTGCGATCCTCGGCAAGGCGCTGCTGGAGCAGCGCATGGACCTGGCGGAGGCGCTGGCATGCTGAGCCGCCGCATCATTCCCTGCCTGGACGTGCGCGATGGCCGCGTGGTCAAGGGCGTGCGCTTCCGCGACCACGTCGACATGGGCGACATCGCCGAGTTGGCGCAGCGCTATCGCGACCAGGGGGCGGACGAGCTGGTGTTCTATGACATCGGCGCCAGCCCCGAGGCGCGTTCAGTCGACGTCGCCTGGATCGAGCGCATCGCACGCCTGATCGATATTCCGTTCTGCGTGGCCGGTGGCATCGACAGCGTGGAAACCGCGCGCCGCGTGCTGTTCGCCGGTGCCGACAAGGTGTCGATCAACTCGCCTGCGCTGGGCCGCCCGGAGCTGATCACCGAGTTGGCAGACGAGTTTGGCGTGCAATGCGTGGTGGTCGGTGTCGATTCGGTGCGCGAGACTGATGGCCAGTGGCGGGTACGCCGTTTCAGTGGTGACCCGGACAAGACCCAGGCGGTGCCGCTGCGCACGCTGGACTGGATCGTCGAAGCACAACGACGTGGCGCTGGCGAGATCGTGCTGAACTGCATGGACAGCGATGGCGTACGCCGTGGCTACGATGTCGTGCAGCTGCAGCAGGCGCGGGCCCTGTGCCAGGTGCCGCTGATCGCCTCCGGCGGTGCCGGTGCGATGGAGCACTTCGCCGAGGCCTTCGACCAGACAGATGTCGACGGCGCGTTGGCGGCCAGTGTGTTCCACAGCGGCGCCATCGCCATTCCAGAATTGAAGCGCTACCTGCGCGGACAGCAGATCGAGGTGCGGGATGTCTATTGAAGTGAGGCCGTCGCTGCATGCGCTGCAGGCGCTGGACTGGGGCAAGGGCGACGGCCTGCTGCCGGCGGTGGTGCAGGATGCCGACACCCTGCAGGTGCTGATGCTGGGCTATGTCAGTGCCGATTCGCTGGCGGCCACGCTGGCCATCGGTCACATGACCTTCTTCAGCCGCAGCAAGCAGCGGTTGTGGACCAAGGGCGAGCAGTCCGGCAACGTGCTGGTGGTGCAGTCGATCAGCGTCGACTGTGATGCCGACACGCTGCTGGTGATGGCGCGCCCGGCCGGGCCGACCTGCCACACCGGCGCCGAGAGCTGTTTCGACGGGGCACCGAAGGATTTCCTGGGCGGGCTGGGCCAGCTGGTGGCGATGCGTGAGGTGCAACGCCCGCCGGGCAGCTATACGACCAGCCTGTTCGAGGGCGGTATCCGCCGCATCGCGCAGAAGGTGGGCGAGGAGGGCGTGGAGACGGCGCTGGCGGCGGTGGCACAGGACGACGAGGCGTTGCTGGGCGAGGCCTCGGACCTGCTGTATCACCTGCTGGTGCTGCTGCGCGCGCGAGGCTTGTCGCTGGATGATGCGCGGGCGGTGCTGGAAAAACGCCACCGTTGAGGAAGGCGTGCGGACCAACGGTCCGCACCCACCTCTGCAATGCAGCCGAGCATGGCTCGGCTCTACAATAGGGGGTCTTCTTCTTTCCCGGACCGCCCATGAAACTGCCTGCCGCCTGGCTGTGCTGCCTGTTGCTGACCTCGCCGGCCTGGGCCGCGGATACCGTGGTCAGCGGCAAGGTCTACCTGGAGCGCGACGGCAAACCCGGGCGCGGTGCGACCGATCCGGGCCTGGCCGGGGTGCAGGTCTCCAACGGCGAGGCCATCGTCAAGACCGCCGCCGACGGCAGCTACAGCCTGCCGGTGCGCGACGGCCAGACCGTGTTTGTGATCAAGCCTGATGCGTACGCCTTCCCGAAGGCCACCGACGGCCTGCCTTCGTTCTGGCGCCACTACCGCCCGAACGGTTCACCGGCACTGAAGTACGGTGGCATCGCCGCGACCAGCGACGTCACCCGCAACTGGGATTTCGCCCTGCAGTCGGATCGCCATGACAGCCGCCGTGGTTTCCAGATGCTGGTGTTCACCGATTCGCAGACCGCCAGCCTGAAGGACATCGGCTACTACCAGCAGTCGATCGTGGCGCCGCTGGTTGGCCAGACCAGGGCGCGCATGGGCACCACCCTGGGTGACATCGTCAACGACGACCTGACCCTGTACCCGGCGATCAACAAGGTCACCACCGCGCTTGGCGTGCCGTGGTTCCACGTGCCGGGCAACCACGATCTCGACTTCGATGCGGCCAGCGACGAACACTCGCTGGACAGCTGGCGCAACATCTACGGCCCGGACACCTATGCGGTGGAAGAGGGTGGCGCCAGCTTCGTGTTCCTGGACGACGTGGTCTACGACCCCAAGGCCAAGCCGAAGTACATCGGCGGCCTGCGCGAAGACCAGTTCGCTTTCCTCGCCAGCTACCTGAAGGGCCTGCACAAGGACCGCCTGCTGGTGCTGGGCATGCACATCCCGCTGTTCGACGCCGCGCCGGGGCGCGAGACCTTCCGCCACGCCGACCGCCAGCGCCTGTTCGACCTGCTCAAGGACTTCCGCAACGTGCTGGTGCTCAGCGGCCACAGCCACACCCAGCAGCACGTCTACCACGGCAAGGCCGAGGGCTGGAACGGCGACAAGCCGCTCCACGAATACAACGTCGGTGCCAACTGCGGTGCGTTCTGGTCGGGGGTGAAGAATGCCGCTGGCGTGCCGGACAGCACCATGAGCGACGGCACGCCGAAGGGCTATGCCCTGCTCGATGTGGCCGGCAACGGCAGCTACAAGCTGCAGTACCGCGTGGCTGGCCAGCCGGCCAGCGAGCAGATCGGCCTGCATGCACCCAAGGTACTGCGCCAGGGCGCTTACCCGGCCTGGGGCATCTATGCCAACGTCTACATGGGTGAGGACGCCAGCGTGGTCGAGTACCGCGTCGATGGCGGCGCGTGGCAGCCGATGAAGCAGGTCAGCCAGCCCGATCCGCGCCTGATGGTGGAGAACGTGGCCGATGATCTGGCCAGCAGCCTGCGCGGCTACGACCGCTCGCCGGAGGCCACTGCATCGCCGCACCTGTGGCGCGGCGCGTTGCCGACCGATCTGGCCGTGGGCAGCCACAAGGTCGAGGTACGCTCCACCCAGCCTGATGGTGCAGTGTTCACCGCCACCACCAGCTACAGCCTGCAGACTGCCCAGCCCTGATCCAGGGCGCCGCTGCCCAACGCGAAAGGACCCCGCATGGATATCCGCTTCATGGCCGGCACCACGCCGGTGACCCTCAGCCGCCACTGGTTCACCGGCGCGATGCTGCTGCAGAGCGCCACCGAGAAGGTCTGGGTGCAGCACCCGCTGCATCCGGGCACCCACTTCTCGTTCTCGCTGGTACAGTCGTGGCTACGTCACATCGCCGGCCACGAAGTGCTGGTCGAGCGCACCCGGCCGCTGTTGTTCGCCGGCTTCCGCCCGCAGCGCCTGCGCGTGCTGGTGGATGGCGTGCAGGTGGCCGAACAGGAAGGCATGTAGACCAACCTGAACCATCGGCGCGCTAGGCAAAGCCGCCCCGATGCCTGAGAATCGGGGCGATTCAATCGATCCAAGCAGGCCAGCGTGACCATCGCAGCAGCGTCCCCGGTTTCCTCCGACTCCGCCCGCGGCGGTCTTCCGCGCCATCTGGTCGTTGCCGATGTCGGCGGCACCTTCGCCCGCCTGGCCTTGGCTGAGACCCAACCCGGTCAGGCGCCGCGGCTGGGCAGCCATCGCACCTATGCCTGCGCCGAGCATCCCAGCCTGGCCGCGATCCTGGCCGATTTCACCGAAGGCCTTGGTCAGCCGGTGCAGACCGCGGTGGTCGCCATCGCCGGCCTGCTCGATGGCGATGTGCTGATCAACTCGAACCTGCCGTGGACGGTCTCGCTGTCGACCACGCGCGAACAGTCCGGCCTGCGCGAACTGCAGCTGATCAATGATTTCGAAGCGGTGGCGCTGGCCATCCCGTACCTGCAGCCGGAAACCCTGGTGCCGCTGAACGGCGACGCCGATCCAGCCCAGGCCTTCCCGGCGCTGGTGCTGGGTGCCGGTACCGGCCTGGGTGCCGCGCTGCGTTTCGCCGATGGCGAGCGCCCGGTGCTGGCCAGCGAGATCGGCCATGCCGCGCTCGGCGCCGGCAACGCGCTGGAACTGCAGGTGCTGGGCAAACTGCTGCAGCGCTGGCCGCACGTGGACAACGAACGGGTGCTTTCCGGCAGCGGCCTGATGAACCTGTATCCGTGCCTGTGCGAACTGCGCGGCGTCACCCCGGTGTGGACCAGCACCGAGGCACTGATCGGCGCCGCGCGCAGTGGCGAGGACGCGCTTGCTGTGGAAACGTTGCAGGTGTTCTGTGCCTGGCTGGGCAGCCTGGCCGGCGACGCGGCGATCGCCGTCGGCGCGCGCTCGGTGTATCTGGCCGGGGGCATTTCCGCGCATGTGCAGGATTTCCTGGCAGATGGCCGCTTCCGTGAGCGCTTCCTCAACAAGGGCGTGCTGACCGAGGTGCTGCGGCAGGTGCCGGTGTGGCGCGTGGAGCACGGCCAGCTGGGCGTGCTCGGTGCAGCGGTCTGGCACGCCGCACGGCAGCCCACGCACGACTGATCGGCAGGGCCGGCATCGGGCCGGCCATGCATTGCAGACTGGGAGGGGAAGATGGTGGATCGCAGGCAGTTCCTGCAGGCCGGTGCACTGGCCGCAGGCATGGCGGCATTGCCGGGCGTGCAGGCGCGCACGCAGGGTGGGGCCAAGGTGGTTTCGACCTGGGACTTCGGCGTGCCGGCCAACCAGGCTGCATGGCAGGTGCTGGCGCAGGGTGGCAGCGCACTGGATGCAGTCGAAGCCGGTGCACGCTGGGCCGAGAGCGAGCTGTGCAACCCCACTGTCGGTCATTGCGGCAACCCGGATCGCGACGGCGTGCTGAGCCTGGATGCGAGCATCATGGATGGCGATGGCCGTTGTGGTGCGGTGGCGGCGCTGGTCGACATCCTGCATCCGGTGTCGGTGGCGCGCAAAGTGATGGAGAACAGCCCGCACGTGCTGCTGGTGGGCGAGGGCGCGCAGCAGTTCGCGGTGCAGCAGGGTTTCGAGCGCAAGCACCTGCTGACGCCGCAGGCCGAAGCGGCCTGGCGCGAGTGGCTGAAGACCGAGAAGTACCAGCCGCAGATCAATGCCGAGCGCCGCGGTATTCCCGGCAACAGCGACAACCACGACACCATCGGCATGCTGGCACTGGATGCCAATGGCCATCTGGCCGGTGCCTGCACCACCAGCGGCATGGCGTGGAAACTGCACGGTCGCGTTGGCGACAGTCCGATCATCGGTGCCGGCCTGTACGTCGACAACGACGTGGGCGCGGCCACTGCTTCGGGCGTGGGTGAAGAGATGATCCGCAACGCCGCCTCGTTCCTGGTGGTCGAGCTGATGCGCCAGGGGCGCTCGCCGGCGCAGGCCTGCCGCGAAGCGATCGACCGCGTGGTGCGCAAGCGCCCTGAAGCGAGCAAGACACTGCAGGTCTGCTTCCTGGCCATGAACAAGCAGGGTGAGGTCGGCGCTTACGCGCTGCATCGTGGTTTTGTCTATGCGGTGTGCGATGCACAGCGCCAGGATGACCTGCGCGACTCGCCATCGATCTACACGAGCACCCAGACGTGAGCACGCGGCTGACCCTGGAGATCGCCAGCAATTCGCTGGCATCGGCGCTGGCCGCGCAGGCCGGCGGTGCCGACCGCATCGAGCTGTTCGACAACCTGGCCGAAGGCGGCACCACACCGTCGTTCGCCAGCATCGCGATTGCCCGCGAACGCCTGTCGATTCCGCTGTTCGTGCTGGTGCGGCCGCGCCCGGGCGACTTCCACTACGACGGGCTGGAAGCCGAACTGATGCTGCGTGACATCGCGCAGTGCCGCGCACTGGGCTGCGATGGCGTGGTGATCGGCGCGCTGGATGTACAGGGCGGGATCGACGTGGCGCTGTGCCGCGAGCTGGTGCAGGCTGCCGGGCCGTTGCAGGTGACCTTCCATCGCGCCTTCGATGCCGCCCGCGATCTGCCCGCCGCGCTGGAGCAGGTGATCGGGCTGGGCTGCCAGCGCGTGCTGACCTCGGGCGGTCAGGTCAGTGCCGAGGCGGGTGCCGATGTGCTGGCAGGCCTCGTTACCCAGGCAGCAGGCCGCATTACGGTGATGGCTGGTGCCGGATTGGCACCGGGCAACATCGCTACCGTGGCAAGGCAGACCGGCTGCACCGAACTGCACGCCTCGGCCAAGGGCCTGCGGCGCTCGGCCATGCAGTTCCAGAACCAGGCTTTGCGAGGGCTGGACCCGGACTGGAGCCAGACCGCCACCGCCACCGTAGCTTCGCTGCGGCAGGCGCTGGACGGTTGAACGCCGCCGGGGTCGGATCCCTTCGCAGAAGGGCTCCGACCCCACTGTTCGCGATGGATTGGGCGCTGGATCAGATGACGCTTCAGGCACATGTGATTGCCGGGGTCGAAGCGGCAAGTCACGGAAAGTAAACGTCATCTGCGTCTGCATATGGCGGAGCACGGTATCAATCCGGACAGTGTGGCCGACCATCCTTCGACCGCGAGCGCCCAGATGTTTCGACTGCTTCCGCTGCTCTCCTGTTTGCTTGCGCTCAGTGCGAGTGGCGACGAAGAGGTTTCGGCATCCGTGTGGCAGTGGCACGAAGCCAATGGCGAGGAAGGTCGGGAGATCCTGCCTATGCCCGGCGTGAAACTGGCGCCAGCCGCTCGGGGCGCATTCGTCGACAGGCGCATGCATGAAGTTGGGGGAAAGCGCTTTCGCGCGCTGTACCAGGTATTCGATTCAAACGCCGATAATCCGATGGGCCGTTGTGGCGCGGGGCGCGAGATCGAACTCTACGTCTACGAATTGATCCCGCCCAAGCCTGTCGAGCGGGGCAGGATACTGATCAGTAGTTGCCTTGAGACCGTGTCCCTGGCCAGCCAGAACTCGGGAAGTCCCGAAAGTGAGTCCGACTTTTCCTCGGTGGTCTGGCAGCACGACGGGTTCACCATCACGTGGTGGGGTGCCAGGCCTGACGGGAAGGCCTCAAGCCACTATGCACTCCGCAATGGCCGTTTTGTCCCGGCTCAATCGGACGAGAGAAGCCGCTGGGGGCGGACAAAATAGTTCCGCGCACGATTGTCGCGATCGTGTCATTGACGTGTGCGCCGTCTTCTCAGCGATGTTTCGCAACCCTTTGATTGTTCTGGATACCTGCAGCCGATAACGGCATTGCGCCACGTGTTGCTGCGTCGCCGCATGCCCGGCGCGGTTCAGCTGTGCTTTAGTTTGGATCGATCCACAGGGGAGGGCGCCGTATCGGTCTTGAACCGATCCAGGTGCCCGGATCAGCCGTAGTGCCGCGCCACCACCCGTCCGTGCGTCCACACTTTCGAAGAGCAACCACCCATGGCTCAGATCGTCCGCAAGCGTCGTCACCTGCTGTCCCAGGCCCTGGTCCTGGCCCTGTTGCCCCTGGCGGCCAGCGCGCAGGAGGCCGCCAGTTCGTCCACCAAGGATCTCGACGCGGTCACCGTCACCGGTTCGCGCATCAAGCGCGCCAGCGTTGAAGGCCCAGCGCCGGTCAACGTGATCACCGCCGCACAGATCCAGAAGGAAGGCTTTGTTAGCGTTTACGACGCACTGAAGACGCTCACTGAAGCCACCGGTACCGTCGAGGCGGCCTCGCAGTGGGGTTCGCACACGCCCAATGCCAGCGGCCTGAACCTGCGCGGGATGGGCCCGAACCGTTCGCTGCTGCTGGTCAACGGGCGTCGCGTAGCGGACTACCCGTTGCCCTACGGTGGCGAAACCAACTTCTCCAACTACGGGAACATTCCCGCTGCCGCGGTGGAGCGCATCGAAGTGCTGACCGGTGGTGCCTCGGCCATCTATGGCTCGGATGCGATCGCCGGCGTGGTCAACGTCATCCTGAAGACCAACTACGACGGCGACGAAGTACGCGTGCGCGGCGGCACCTCCACCGAAGGCGGTCGCGATACCTGGGATCTGTCCTGGGCCGGCGGCAAGACCGGCGACAACTGGAGCGTGACCTACGCGCTGCAGTACACCAAGCGCGATCCGCTGTTCGGCCGTGACCGCCCGCAGATGGACGATGCCGATGATGCGCCGTACCCGTCCTGGAACATGGAACAACGCAAGGTCGGCTTCCGTCCCACTGCCGGCCTGGCGCTGATCGATCCGACCACCGGCCAGCGCCTGGCGCCGCCCACCGGCACCTGCGAGAAGTTCGATGGCGAGTACTACACCGCCGATCGCCTGGTCTACAACTACGCCGCCAACACCATCACCAACACCGGCCGCCTGTGCGGCATGAGCGCCGACTACGCCAACTGGCTGCTCACCGGCGGTGCCGAGAACGTGTCCGGCAACCTGTATGCCACCTTCGATTTCAGCAATGACCTGCAGGCCTGGACCAACCTGGCGGTATACCGCTCCGAAGCGATCTGGGGCACCAATCCGCCCGGCGTGTCGCTGATCGACGATGACAACGGCTACTACTGGGATGCCAACCGCAACCGCCCGATCCTCGGCGTGCGCCAGTTCACCCCGAACGAGGTGGGCGGCCTGGATACGCTGCGTAACACCAACCGCGAACTGTCCTGGGACTGGAGTGCGGGCCTGCGTGGACGCCTGGCCGATCGCTTCGACTGGAGCGCCACGGTGGGGCGTTCCTATTACCGCGTGGAAGAACGGCAGAACGTGGTCGACAAGCAGAAGTCGTACGACTATTTCCTCGGCCCGAAGCTGGGCACTACCGCCGACGGCGAGGCGATCTATGCGTTGAACGAATCGCGCTGGTGGAACCCGCTGACGCCGGATCAGTACTGGCAGATGGGCACCGTGGCGAAGAACCGTGCGTCCTCATGGGTCAACCAGGCGTCGGCGGACATCACCGGCGAGCTGTTCCAGGGCTGGGCCGGCCCGATCTCGTTCGCGGCGGTGGCCGAAGTCGCGCAGCAGGGCTATCACCTCAGTCCGGATCCGCGCGCCGGCATCGACTTTGACCTGCAGAACGTCGATCGCGGTGGCGGCGAGCGCACCCGCTATTCGGCCGGCGTCGAGTTCAAGATCCCGCTGCTGGAAAGCGTGACCGCCACTGCGGCCGCGCGCTATGACCGCTATGGCAGCTACAAGGCTGACAACAGCGGCGAAGCGCTGGACATCGGCAGCCAGAAGGAGACCACCTGGAATGTCGGCCTGGAATGGCGCCCGGTGGAGTCGCTGCTGGTGCGTGGCTCCTATGCCACCAGCTTCCATGCGCCGGACATGCACTACCTGCTGGGCCAGCCGAGCAGCTCCGAAGTGCAGACCTATGACCGCCTGCGCTGCATCCAGAGCGGCGCGTACCTGGTCAACAACTGTGGCGTGGGCAATACCGATGTCTGGTACACGTTCGATGTGAACCGGCGTGGCACGCCGCTGCTGCGCTCGGAGACCGGTGATTCGTGGACGGTCGGTTTCGTCTGGGACGTGATGCCCAATCTCTCGGTCAGTGCCGACTACTGGGCAATCAAGCTGGAAGACATGATCGTCGACGTTGGCGCCGACGAGGTGCTGGCCAGCGAAGCGGGCTGCCTGACCGGCAAGAACATGGACGGTACGCCGTGGGCCAATCCGGCCGGTGGCGAGTATTGCGCTGGCATCCTGGCCCGCGTGAACCGTGACAGCAACGGCCGCCTGGTATCGATCGAGCGCGGCCCGTTCAACCTGGCCAGCCGCGAAGTGCGCGGCATCGACCTGGCCGCGCGCTATCGCCTGGAAACCGCGCAGTGGGGCAGCTTCCAGCTCGGCCTGAACTACACCAACCAGATCTCGACCAAGGAGCAGCGCTACGCCAACGATCCGAACCCGGAGCGTCGTGACCGTGACCTGCGCAGCAAGCTGCGCGCGAGCCTGGCCTGGCAGCGTGGCAACTGGAATGCCAACGTCTATGCCGATCGCATCGGTTCGGTGCCGGGCGTGCGCTACCACTGGGGCACCGATCGCCTGGACAATCCTGGCGGCTGCCTGCCGTTCGCCGATGGTTACGTGCCCAGCGACAGCCCGTCGCTCAACTGCCTGGAGCCGGCCACGCGTCCGGACGGCTCGCCGAATCCGAATCCCAACGCCGGCCAGCAGACGGCGCGCTACTACGGGCGGGTGGGGCCGTTCATCACCTGGAACTTCAACGTGGGCTACCAGGTGACCGAGCACGCCAAGGTCAACGTCTACGTCAACAACGCGTTCAACTCGGCCAGCTGGAACCACAAGGACCCGTACAAGCTGGACTACGATTTCGCCCCGACCCGCCTGCTCGGCGCGGTTGGCCGCGAGTTCGCGCTGGAATACGTGTTCACCTTCTGAGGTGGACGGCGGGCGGTACGCCGGGCATGGCCCGGCGCTACCGGCTGGACGGGGTGGCTGGATTTGACCTTCCCACGATGGCAAGGTTTAGCTTGTCCGCATCCAGAAGGAACCCCGGGAATCCGATCATGAGCACGCCCCGCGCCACTGCAGTCCCCGCAAGCCCGTCCACCATCAGCCTGCCCATCGAGGGCATGACCTGCGCCAGCTGCGTCGGCCGTGTCGAAGCGGCGCTGTCCAAGGTCGAGGGCGTCGGCAGTGTTTCGGTCAATCTGGCCACCGAGCGCGCGGATATCCGCGCGTCCGGTCCGGTCGATCGCGCCGCGCTGATCCAGGCGGTGGAGCGGGTGGGCTATGACGTGCCGGCCGGCACCATCGAGCTGGCAGTGGAAGGCATGACCTGTGCCTCCTGCGTCGGTCGCGTCGAGCGCGCGCTGCTGGCGGTACCGGGCGTCAGCCAGGCCAGCGTCAACCTGGCCACCGAACGCGCCACGGTGCGCGGCGTGGCCGCTGTGGATGCGCTGGTAGCGGCCATCGACAAGGTCGGTTATGCCGCCCATGCCATCGAAGCGGGCGTTCAGTCCGATGACGAAGCGGCGGAAAAGAAGGATGCCGAGCGCGCCGAACTGAAACGCGACCTGATCGTGGCCACCGCACTTGCACTTCCGGTGTTCGTGCTGGAAATGGGTTCGCACCTGATTCCCGGCATGCACGAATGGGTGATGGCCACCCTCGGCATGCAGACCAGCTGGTACCTGCAGTTCGTACTGACCCTGCTGGTGCTGGCCATTCCCGGCCGCCGTTTCTACCAGAAGGGTTTCCCGGCACTGCTGCGGCTGGCGCCGGACATGAACTCGCTGGTGGCGGTGGGTACCGCCGCAGCGTTCGGATACTCGGTGGTGGCGACCTTTGCACCGCGGTTGCTGCCGCCGGGCACGGTGAACGTCTACTACGAAGCAGCGGCGGTGATCGTCGCGCTGATCCTGCTCGGCCGCTTCCTTGAAGCGCGCGCGAAGGGCCGTACCTCGGAGGCGATCAAGCGCCTGGTCAACCTGCAGGCCAAGGTCGCGCATGTGATCCGTGACGGCCGCACGATCGAGATCCCGGTCAACGAGGTTCTGAGCGGCGATGTGGTGGAAGTGCGCCCGGGCGAGCGCGTGCCGGTCGATGGCGAGGTGATCGAGGGGCGCAGCTACATCGACGAGTCGATGATCAGTGGCGAACCGATTCCGGTCGAGAAGCAGCCGGGCAGCAGCGTGGTCGGCGGCACGGTCAACCAGAAAGGTGCACTGACCGTGCGTGCCACGGCGGTGGGCGCGCAGACCATGCTGGCGCAGATCATCCGCATGGTCGAACAGGCACAGGGCTCGAAGCTGCCGATCCAGGCGGTGGTCGACAAGGTCACCCTGTGGTTCGTGCCGGCGGTGATGCTGGCCGCACTGGCGACCTTCGCGGTCTGGTTGATCTTCGGCCCATCGCCGGCGTTGAGCTTCGCGCTGGTCAATGCGGTGGCGGTGCTGATCATTGCCTGCCCCTGCGCGATGGGCCTGGCTACGCCGACGTCGATCATGGTCGGAACCGGTCGTGGCGCCGAGATGGGCGTGCTGTTCCGCAAGGGTGAAGCGCTGCAGTTGCTGAAGGACGCGCAGGTGGTGGCGGTGGACAAGACCGGCACGCTGACCGAAGGCCGCCCGCGCCTGACCGACCTGGAGATCGCCGACGGCTTCGATCGCGCCACGGTACTGGCCGCGGTGGCTACCGTGGAGTCACGTTCGGAGCATCCGATCGCCCGTGCCATTGTCGATGCAGCCACCGAGCAGGGCCTCGCAGTGCCGGCCATGGTCGACTTCGAATCGGTCACCGGTATGGGTGTACGCGCCAGCGTGGAGGGTGCGCGTGTGGAGGTCGGCGCCGATCGTTTCATGCGCGATCTTGGCGTGGATATCACCGCGTTTGCAGCGCTGGCGGCCGAACTCGGCGCGCAGGGCAAGTCGCCGTTGTACGCGGCCATCGATGGACGCCTGGCAGCGATCATCGCAGTATCCGATCCGATCAAGCCGAGCACGCCGGCCGCGATCGCGGCACTGCACCAGCTGGGCCTGAAGGTGGCGATGATCACCGGCGACAATGCCGGCACCGCGCAGGCGATCGCACGCCAGCTGGGTATCGATGAAGTCGTTGCCGAGGTGCTGCCGGAAGGCAAGGTCGAAGCGGTGCGTCGCTTGAAGGCCACGCACGGCCAAGTCGCCTTCGTTGGTGACGGCATCAACGATGCGCCGGCGCTGGCCGAGGCCGATGTTGGCCTGGCGATCGGGACCGGCACCGATATCGCGGTGGAGTCGGCCGATGTGGTGCTGATGTCGGGCAACCTGCAGGGCGTGCCGAATGCCATCGCGCTTTCGAAGGCAACGCTGGGCAACATCCGGCAGAACCTGTTCTGGGCCTTCGCCTACAACACCGCACTGATTCCGGTGGCGGCCGGCGTGCTGTACCCGGTCTGGGGTGTGCTGCTCTCGCCGGTGTTCGCCGCCGGTGCGATGGCGCTGTCCAGCGTATTCGTGCTGGGCAACGCGCTGCGCCTGCGCCGCTTCCAGCCGCCGATGGCGGATGCCCCCGCTGCGAGCCACTGAAGGAGAACCGCATGAACATCGGTGAAGCCGCCAAGGCGTCCAGCGTTTCGGCGAAGATGATCCGCTACTACGAACAGATCGGCCTGATTCCTGCGGCCGATCGCACCGAGTCCGGCTACCGGGCATATTCGCAGGCGGACATCCACCGCCTGCGCTTCATTCGGCGGGCGCGCGATCTTGGCTTCCAGGTGGCCGAGATCACCGATCTGCTCGGCCTGTGGAACGACACCTCGCGGCACAGTGCCGACGTCAAGCATCTTGCCGAACAGCACATCGCCGACCTGGAGCAGCGTATCGAAAGCATGCGGCAGATGGCCGACACGCTGAAGTCGTTGATCAGCTGCTGTGCGGGCGATGAGCGCCCGGAATGCCCGATTCTGCAGCGGCTGGGCGAGGACGAAGAGACCCTGGCACCGCCGGAGACCGCGAAGACCGGTGCAGTACGGCGCCGCACGCACAAGCACTGACCTGGCGTTGCGTGCATGAAAAAGCCCGCCCGGTGCAGCTGCACCGGGCGGGCTTTTCGTTGCAGGCGCAGGGTAGGGGATCAGGCCGTGCGCGGCGGGAAGCCTGCATCGGTCAGCGCCGCCACGATCTGCGCTTCGCTGGCCGAGGTCTGCACCTGCACGCGACGGCTGGCCGGATCTGCCTGCACGCTGGCCTGCGGATCGACCAGCTCGATCGCCTTGGTCACGCTGCGTGCGCAGCCGCCGCAGGTCATGCCTTCCACGTGGAATTCCATCTGTAGCTCCTTCGGTGCTCTTGGGGTGGCGCCAGTGTGCACCTTCCAACATTGGCAGGGTCAAGCGCAGGGCTGAACCGAAGACAAAGCACCAATGAAAACGGCAGCCACCTGTACCAGCGTGGCTGCCGTGGAGGAACGTCCCCGCCAGGGCGGGGCGTGGGTTGCACCGGGGCAGGCCCGGGCAACCCGGTGTTGCCTTAGAACTTCCAGGTAGCGCCGAAGTACAGCTGGCGGCCTGCGTAGGTATTGGAGATCAGGCGTGCCTTGGTGTCGCTGCCCAGGTGAACGCGCTGCTCGGACTTGGTGGCATTGATCACCGAGGCGGTCAGGGTCCAGTCCGGGGTCAGGTTGTAGGCCACGTTCAGATCCAGCTGGTCATACGGCTCGGTGTAGACGGTGAGGCCATTGTTGAGCCCACCGACCACCTGGCCGCGACGGTTGAACGAGGCGCGCGCGAGGAACTTATCGTTCTCGTAGAAGACCGTCACGTTGGCCTGGTTCTTGGCGCTGCCGACCAGCGGCGAGGAGCCGATTTCCTGCCCGTCCAGAACAATCGAGGCCAGGTTGGTGTCGTTGTAGGTGTAGTTGGCCTGCACACCGAAGCCGAAATCGAAGGTGTACTGGCCATACAGCTCGACGCCCTGCGAGACACCATCGCGGCCATTGGCCTGGGTCTGGTAGCGCTGCACGTTCACCGCTTCACCGTTGATGACCATCGGCGTGTCGCGCACCACCGGCAGGGTGAAGTTGTCCACGTTCTTGCGGAACAGGCCGACGCCGGCGACCGCGCCCGGCTGGAAGTACCATTCCAGGCCCAGGTCGAACTGGGTGGCCTTGAACGGTTCCAGTTGCTTGTTGCTGCCCTGGCCGACCCAGCCTGCGGTCGATGCGCCACCGGCAACGCGGCGATCATTGACGTACTCCTCGCTGTAGTAGCTCAGTGCGCCCGGTGCTGCGATGTCGGTGTAGCCAGGGCGGGCGATCACCTTCGATGCGGCACCACGCAGCACCAGCGTGTCGGTGATGTCCCAGGCGATATTGAAACTCGGCAGCACGTCGGTGTAAGTACGATCCACGCCGATCAGGCTGTAGGTCTTGCTCTGCGCCAGGTCGTACGGCAGGCGCACGAAGCCGCTCTCGCAGCTGTAGGCCGGGTAGGCCGCAGCGGCTGGATCGGTGCACGCCATCGGCGCACCGGACGCGTTGTCCAGGAAGTAGTCGTTGAACTTCTCGATCGAGTCGGAGGACTGCGCGAACTGCTTGGTGCGCACCACGCGCACGCCGACGTTGCCGCGCAGGCGCTCGGTGCGGAAGTTGGCCTGGAAGTAGCCCGAGTAGATCTTTTCGTTGACGTTGTAGACGAAGTCTTCCTCGGTGCGGTTGTGCGAGCCGCCGTAGGTCTTGTTCAGATAGTCGATGTACGCCGGGTAGTTGATGCCCGGGAACACGTTGGCATTGAAGCCGCCGGCAATATTGCTGATCGGATTGGACAGGAAGAAACCGGGCTGCGCGTCGCCGGCAGTGGGGTCGCAACCTGCTTGGTAGCGGCCGTCCTTGTAGTCGGCGGGATCGCGGCCCTGGCAGGTCCAGTAGGTGTTGCCGGTGTTGCGATGGACCTTGCCATCGCGGTACTTGGCACCAAACTGGATGGAGTCCAGCCAGCCCGATTCAAACAGCTTGGTCACATCGGCCTGGAAGTAGTTCTGCTTGACCTCGGTGCGCTTCCACGACGAATCGGTCGAGCCGGTGTCGACTTCGGCGATGCCGTTCATCAGCTGCTGCTGCAGGTCGGGCGAGAAGGTGGCCGACGGCGTACCGGTCAGGTCCCAGGCGCTGTACAGGTTGCCCGACAGGTAATCGTTGCCGACCTTGCGGCGCGGCTTGGCCGACATCCGGAAGTTCATCGACGGACCACCTTCGGACCAGGTACGGCCGCCGGTGAACGAGGCCTTCCACAGCGGGCTGATGTCCCAGTCGATGGTCAGGTCAGCGGTCTGCGAGAGCGCCTTTTCCTTGCTGTAGCCACCGGTCAGCTGCGGCGTCGGAACCGTGCAGTCGTCCGGGCCCCAGCCGCCGGGCTTGAGGCCAGCGGCCTTGGCCTGGTCTTCGCTGCAGTAGTAGGTCTTTCCAGCCAGCTTTTCGAACTGGGCGCCGGTAACGGTGTTGCCGCTGGGATCGAAATCCAGGCCGTTGAGCAGGCGGCCGCCGGCCCAGTTTCCATCGCCGTTGAAGCGGGCCATGCTCCATTCCGGAATCTTCAGCATGTTCTGGGTGTAGTCACCCTGCAGCTCGAAGCGGAAGTAGTTGGCCGTCATCGTAACGTTGTCGACCGGCTTGAACTGGAAGGTCAGCTGGCCGCCCTTGCGTTCGCGCTTCTCTTCCTTCACCGCGAAGTTGACCGACGTCGGCATGAAGAAGTCGCTGTAGTTGCCGCCGGTCTGGTTGTTGAAGCCGGACTTGCCCCACCAGTAGTGGATGCCATCCTGCGCCTGCACGTTGCCATAGGCATCGCGCGCCTTGCCGGCGCCGTACCACTGGTAGTCCTCGGTGCTGGCTTCCATGGTACGGGTGGTGCGCTTCTGCTGCGTCACGCCGATCAGCACGCCGAAACGCTCGTCCTTGCTGTGCCACGAATACAGCGCGGAGGCCTGCGGGTCGATATCGTGGTGGGTATCGGAGGAGGTGCCCTCAAGCGTGACGAAGCCCGAGTTGGACTCCATGTCCAGCGGGCGACGGGTGTGCAGGATGACCGTGCCGCCGATGCCGCCTTCATCGATGCGTGCTTCCGGCGACTTGAACAGCTCGGCGCTGGACAGCATGTTCGACGGCAGCAGGGTGTAGTTGAACGAACGGGTGGCTTCGTCGTTGGTTTCCGACGTGGCCACGTAGTTGCCGTTCAACTGGGTCAGGGTCAGGTCGGGTGCCAGGCCACGCACGCTGACGCTCTTGCCTTCGCCGCCACTGCGGGTGATGACCACGCCGGGCACGCGCTGAAGAGCGTCGGCGACGTTCTTGTCGGGGAACTTGCCGACGTCTTCGGCGGTGATCACTTCGACCACGGCGTTGGCGTCGCGCTTCTGCTCAAGACTCTTTTCAATGGCGTAGCGGTAGCCGGTGACCTGGACGCTGTCCAGGTTGGTGGCTTCCTGCGAGCCGGTGGAAGCGGCCTGCTGCGCGGCGGCGCCAGCCGGAATGACGGCGGCGGCCAAGGCCAGCGCGATGGCCAGCGCCAGTGCGTCCTGGCCATGCGTACGTGTTGAATGCTTCATTCCCATCTCTCCCTCTCTCCTGGATTGATCCGGTGACGTGGCACGGACAACTTGAATCGATCTAATTTGAAGTGACATTGTCGCTATTGCCATGCAGTGGCAGTAGCACCGTGCGCGTGGCCTGGTACGTCCTGTTGCTGCTCCCCCAACTCCCGGCCATCGCAGTGTCGTTCTTGGATCGATCTAAGCGATGGGCGGGCGTTTTTTAGCATGGGTCGCCCGCGGGCGCATGCTGCTCCGCAATATGGTACTGGCGTGGCGAAGGCGTGACGGTTTGCTGAAATCAGTGAAATCGTTTTCGTGCGCAGGGGAGGGTGGGGCGGCAGGGCTGCGCCCTGCACCTGCGGTAGTGCCGGCCGCAGGCCGGCAACAGCCAAAGCCCCGGCAACAGCCAAAGCCAAAGCCAAAGCCAAAGCCAAAGCCAAAGCCAAAGCCAAAGCGGCTCTGGGTTTCTGCTGGTTTGGCGGGGCGGTGTGGGCTGGCAGGACACGCCGTAAACCCCCAGACCGGCCCAGCCGCTGGCGGCTGTGCGTTCGGGCGCTTGCGAAGCAGTGCTTCGCAAGCAAAGCGCCCTCACCCCTGGGGGCTCGATGGCGCCATCCATGGCGCCAACGGTCCTGCCAGCCCACACCGCCCGACCATTGACAGTTTGCCGGTGACGGTTGGATAGGTCCTGGAATCACCGGGATCATGTGGTCAGATCCGTTTTCCATTGGAAAACGGATCTGACTCCCGATTGATTTCGATATCTGATAGAGATTCATCCACGCACGGCGTGGATCTACAGATCGCGGGAATCTGTCGAAGGCGGGGTGGGTCCGGTTGCGGGGGCGTGAGCCGCATGGATGCGGCGACCGAGCTTACATGGACGTACTTGCAGCGGCCCCCGCAACCGGACCCACCCCGCCTCCCCACAGGAAATCAGCTTCTGCTGTTGGTGTTGCTGTTGCTCCAGCTCGGAGCGGGTGCAGGGCGCAGCCCTGCCGAACACCCCCTCTCATGCTGCGCCGCAGAATGCATTCGGCTGAACCTGCATGCTCTACTTGAATCGATCTAAATTCACGGTCTGGTGGGTCGGGCGTCATTCCAGGGGGAGCTTTCTGCCAGTCGTGGCGGGGCTCAGCGGAACGGTGCCGGACGGCCCCGGCCGTCTGCCTTCGCGTCATCGACTACAGGAACCCGACATGCGTCCAGTGCCGTCCGCTCCCGCCGTCCCATTGTCCTCGCGCCCGCTGCTGCGCCTGGCCTGCCTGCTCGCACTATCGTCAGTGCCGGTGCTGCTGCAGGCTGCACCGGCTGCGCTGGAGCGCGAGGTCAACACCTTCATCGGCAGCAAGGACGACGGCAACACGTTCCCGGGCGCGTCGGCACCGTTCGGCCTGATCCAGGTCAGCCCGATCGGCAGCCACTATTCGGGCTGGCGCTACGACGACGAGAAGATCCGCGGTTTCGGCCACTCCTTCATCTCCGGCGCAGGTTGCTGGGAGCAGGGTGGCCAGGTGTCGGTGCTGCCGGTGACCGGTTCGATCGGTCCCGGCGGCGATTTCGATACCGGCAACGCGAAGAAGTTTGACCACAAGGCCTATGCCGCGTCGTACACGCATGACGGCGAGATCGGCCAGGCGGGCTATTACAAGGTGCGGCTGACCAGCTACGGCGGCATCGATGCCGAGACCACCGCGCGTACGCGTGCCGCGGCCGAGCGCTACACCTTCAGCCAGCGCAGTGGCGATGGCCACGTGCTGGTCAACGTCGGCCAGGCCAATGAGCGCCACTCGGTGATCGGCAGCGTGGTTGATGTGGTCGGCGACCGCGTGGTGGAAGGCAAGCTGGTCACCAAGAGTTTCTGTGGTGGCCATCAGTACACCACCTGGTTCCGCATCGAGTTCGACCGCCCGTTCAAGGCACACGGTACCTGGGGCGAAGGCGGTGGCCTGCCGGGTGCGCGCCACAGCATGGAAGGCGAGCAGAAGCCGAACGGCGCCTGGCTTAGCTTCGACCTGGCCAAGGGCCAGTCGGTGACGGCGGTCAGCGCGATCTCGCATGTGGACGCCGAAGGCGCGCGCATCAATCTGCGCGCGGACGGCATGCAGGGTGGGGCGCTGCTCGGTTTCGACCGCATGCGCACACTGTCCCAGCAGGCGTGGCGTGAGCAGCTGGGTCGGGTGCGTGTGCAGGGCGGTACGTCCGATGACCGCACCGTGTTCTACAGTGCGGCCTACCACGCGCTGCTGCAGCCGATGACCGGCAACGATGCCGACGGCCGCTATCGCGGCTATGACGATGGCATCCACCGTGCCGATGGCTGGACCTATTACGAGTACTTCTCGCTGTGGGATACCTACCGCGCGCAGAACCAGTGGCTGGCACTGACCCGCCCGGACGTGGCGCGTGACATCGGCCGTACCCTGCTGGCGATCGACGAGCAGGGTGGCTGGCTGCCGCGCTGGGGCTATGCCAACTTCGAGACCAACATCATGACCGGCGATCCGGTCACGCCGTTCATGGTCGACCTGTGGCGCTTCGGTGCGCTCAAGGGCCGCGAATCACAGGCCTGGGACGCGCTGCGTCGCAATGCGTTCGGCACGCCGCCGCTGAACTCGCGCATGGCCGGCCGTTCCGGCAACCCGACCTACCTGGACAAGGGCTACGTGGTCTACGACCGCGCATTCCCATCCAAGGGCATGGACGTCGATCCGCACCACGGCGGTTCGGCCACCTTGGAATATGCGCTGGCCGACTGCGCGCTTTCGCAGATGGCCGATGGCCTCGGCCACGCGCAGGACGCGGCGACGCTGCGTGAGCGCGGCCGCAACTGGCGCAAGGTGTGGGACCCGCAGGTGCGCGATGCCGAGACCGGCTTCACCGGTTTCCCGCGCCCGCGTACCGAGGACGGCCAGTGGTACACGCCGGCCGATGGCCATTACAGCCCGCGCTCGCACCATGGTTTCCATGAGGGGACGGCGTGGCAGTACCAGTGGCTGGCGCAGCAGGACGTGCCGGGCCTGGTCGAAGCGATGGATGGCCGCGAACAGGCTGGCCGCCGCCTCGATGCCTTCTTCGCGATGGACGCGCTGCAGGCCGACCCGCTCAATGCGGCCCGCAAGGAGTGGGTGGTCGGGCCGTACAGCTACTACAACCAGTTCCGCTACAACCCGAACAACGAGCCGGACCTGCACTCGCCGTGGCTGTACACGCTGATCGGCCAGCCGTGGAAGACCGCCGCCGTGGTGCGTGCCGCGCAGCAGTTGTTCACCAATGCCCCGAATGGCGTGACCGGCAATGATGACCTCGGCACGATGTCGGCCTGGTACCTGTTCAGTGCCATCGGTGTGTATCCGGCGGTGCCGGGCAGCGGCCAGTTCCTGCTGCATACCCCGCGTTTCAGCAAGGTGGAAGTGGACATGGGCAATGGCCGCACCCTGCGCATCGACGCGCCGGGTGCCGATGGCCGCCGCCTGCAGTACGTGCAGGGTGTGAAGGTCGATGGCCAGGCGCATGCGCCGGTGTGGCTGGATTGGAACCAACTGCAGCAGGGCCCGCGCCTGCAGTTCGCGCTCGATGCGAAGGCGCCGGAGCAGGGCTGGGGCACGGCGGTGAAGGACCTGCCGGTGTCCTGGTGTGCGGCACCGGGGAGCCAGCTGCGCTGAGACGGACTGTGCCGTTCGCGGTGACCCAGCGAACGGCACGGCACGACAGGGCCCTGATCCATTAGGCTTGAGCCTCCAGCGGAGTCCGGGAAGACGATGAACGACAACGGCAGCAGTCCCAGCAAGCGCGCCGGCAAGGCGGTGACGGTGACCGACATCGCGCGTGCCATCGGCGTGTCACGGGCAACCGTGTCGCTGGTGCTGCGCGGCAGCCCGCTGGTCAACGTCGATACCCGCGCCAAGGTCGAGGCCGAGCTGCGTCGCCAGCGCTATGTCTACAACCGCGCGGCGGCCAACCTGCGCCGGCGGACCTCGTCGAGCATCGCGCTGGTCATCAACGATCTGTCCAACCCGTTCTTCGCCGAATTCGCGTCCGGCGTGGATGAGGCGCTGGGCGGACGCGGTTACGTGACCCTGCTCGGCAGTACCGGTGAATCGCCGGAGCGGCAGCAGGCGGTGCTGTCCACGTTGATGGAGCACACGCCGGCCGGCCTGATCCTGTCGCCGGCCGAGGGCAGCGATACCGCGCTGCTGCGGCAGGCGCTGGGTGCCAACGCCAACGTGCTGCTGTTCAACCGCGAGCTGGACGGGGCCGACTGGGATTTCCTGACCCTGGACAACCAGCACGGCGCCTATCTGGCCACGCGCCACCTGATCGAACGCGGCCATCGCCAGATTGCCTTCTTTGGCGGCCACGCTGCATCGAGCTCGTGCCACCAGCGCCGTGCCGGTTTCCAGCAGGCGCTGGCCGAGGCCGGTCTGTCGCTGCCGCCGGGCTGGATGATCGAGTCGGCGCCGAACCGCCTGGAAGCCGCGGCGCGCACCGATGAGCTGTTTGCCGACGGTCATCGCCCGAGTGCAGCGGTCTGCTACAACGACACCGTCGCGCTGGGCCTGATGCTGGGCTTGAACTCGCGTGGCATCCGTCCGGGCGGTGACTTTGCCGTTACCGGATTCGATGATATTTCCGAGGCATCTGTCGCGGTGCCGCCGTTGACCACGCTCACCGCCGATCCGCGCGAGCGGGGCCGGCAAGCTGCCGCGCTGTTGCTGCAACGACTGGACGAGCCGGATGCGCCGCCACGGCGCACGGTCGCGCCGGTGCAGCTGCGCATCCGCGAAAGCAGTGCCGCACGACCGAACTGATTCCTTCCATATACCCCTTCCACGCAACAACGACCTTCCGCGCATCGAGGCGCGTACCGCATGCCGATCTCCGCAACGCCCCGTCCATCGGGTACCTCCAGCAGCCAGGCGCCGGTCATGAATGTCCGTGCTGCTCTGGCGGTTGCCACCACCATATTCTTCATGTGGGGCTTCCTGACCAGCCTCAACGACGTGCTGATTCCGCACCTGAAGGCGGTGTTCGAACTGAATTACACCCGCGCGATGCTGGTGCAGTTCACCTTCTTCGGCGCGTACTTCCTGATGTCGGTGCCGGCCGGTCGGCTGGTGGCCCACCTGGGCTACAAGAAGGGCATCATCGCCGGCCTGCTGATCGCCGGCGTGGGCGCGCTGGGCTTCTGGCCGTCGGCCGCATTGCGCACCTATGAAGCGTTCCTTGGTTCGCTGTTCGTACTTGCTACCGGCATTACCGTGCTGCAGGTGGCAGCCAATCCCTACGTCGCGCTGCTGGGCCCGGAACAGACCGCATCGAGCCGTCTGACCCTGGCGCAGGCACTCAACTCGTTGGGTACCACGCTGGCGCCGCTGTTTGGTGGTTTCCTGATTCTGAGCACCGCAGTGAAGAGCGGCGACGAGATCAACGCGCTGCCCGTGGCCGAACAGATTGCCTACCGTACCGCCGAAGCGCAGTCGGTGCAGGGCCCGTACGTGGGCCTGGCCATCGCACTGGTGCTGCTGGCAGTGTTCGTCTACCTGTTCCGCCTGCCCAGCCTGACCGAGACGACCGAGCAGGCCGACAGCGGCCACCACACGCTGCTGGATGCACTCAAGCATCCGCACGTACTTTTCGGCGTGCTGGCTATTTTCTTCTACGTCGGTGCTGAGGTGTCCATCGGCAGCCTGATGGTGAACTACCTGGCACTGCCGGAGATCGGCGGCATGACTGAACAGCAGGCCACGCACTATGTGTCGGCCTACTGGGGCTGCGCCATGGTTGGTCGCTTTGCAGGTGCGTGGTTGCTGGCCAAGTACTCGCCGCGCGGCCTGCTGGCCGGATTCGCAGTGGCCAATGTGGTGCTGCTGGGCGTCACGCTGGCGTCGGGTGGCAAGGTCGCGCTGTACGGCATCGTGGCGACCGGTCTGTTCAATTCCATCATGTTCCCGACCATCTTCTCGCTGGCCATCGAACGCCTGGGCCCGCTGACCAACAAGGCGTCCAGCCTGTTGATCATGGCCATTGTCGGCGGCGCGATCATCCCACTGCTGCAGGGCGTGCTGGCCGACCGCATCGGTCTGCACCTCAGCTTCGTGCTGCCGATGGTCTGCTACGTCTACATCATCTTCTACGGCCTGGTGGGTTCGCGCCCGCCGGCTTCCGCAACGCAGGGAGGCTGAGTCGGAAATGGGTGCCATTGTCTGCTTCGGCGAAATTTTGATCGATCTACTAGCGCAGCCGCCGGCCTCGGCCGATACCCCGCGCGCGTTCCTGCAGTACGCCGGCGGTGCGCCGGCGAACGTCGCGGTGGCGGCTGCGCGGCTGGGGGCGAAGACGCAGTTCGTCGGCATGCTTGGCCGCGACATGTTCGGTGATTTCCTGGCCGACAGTCTGGTCGAGCACGGCGTGGGCACGGATTACATCGTGCGCACCGACGCCGCCAAGACTGCGCTGGCCTTCGTCGCGCTGGATGCCAGTGGCGAGCGCAGCTTCAGTTTCTACCGCCCGCCGGCGGCTGACCTGCTGTTCCGTGACAGCGATTTCCAGGCCGCGTGCTTCGACAGCGCGCAGTGCTTCCACGTCTGTTCCAACAGCCTGACCGAGCCGGCCATCGCCGAGGCGACCTTCGCCGGCATGGAGCGCGCCCGTGCCGCCGGTGCGGTGGTCAGCCTGGACCTCAACCTGCGCCCGGCTCTGTGGCCAGCCAACGAAGATCCGACGCCGCGCCTGTGGCAGGCGCTGGAGCGCGCCGACCTGGTCAAGCTGTCGCGCGAGGAGCTGGATTACCTGGCGGCACCGCTGGGTGCCGATGGCGAGTCAGTGGTGCTCAAGCGCCTTCTGGCCGCGCAGGCGCGCTGGGTCATCGTTACCGATGGTGCGGCCACGCTGCACTGGTACACGCGCGACAACCACGGCACGGTCACCAGCTTCCGCGTGGCCACCGTCGATACCACGGCCGCCGGCGATGCCTTCGTCGGTGGCGTGCTGGTCGGCCTGCTGGAGCGTGGTGGGGCGGGCGCAGGCTTTGCCGCGTTCTGCCAGGACCCGGAGGCGATCACCGCCACGCTGCGCTTCGGTGCCGCCGTGGGTGCGCTGGCTGTTACCCGCAAGGGCGCGTTCGCCGCGATGCCCTCGCTCGATGAAGTGCAGCAGCTGCTGCAGGCCCAGGACATTACCGCATGAGCACCTCGCCCGATTTCCGTTCGCCCGCGTTCCTGCGCGCGCATATCGCCGACACGATGGCGTTCTACCACCCGCGCTGCATCGATCCGGACGGCGGTTTCTTCCACTACTTCCGTGATGACGGCAGCATCTACGATGCCAGCCACCGCCACCTGGTAAGCAGCACCCGCTTCGTCTTCAACTATGCGATGGCCTACCGCGAGTTCGGCAATGCCGAATACCGGGAGGCTGTCGAGCATGGCGTGCGCTATCTGCGCGAGGTGCACCGCAACCCGGCCACCGGCGGTTATGCCTGGACCCTGCGCGACGGCAAGGTCGAGGACGACATGAACCACTGCTACGGCGTGGCCTTCGTGCTGCTGGCCTACAGCTGCGCACTGAAGGCCGGCATCGAGCAGGCCCGCGACTGGATGGACGAGACCTGGCAGCTGCTGGAAGCACGCTTCTGGGAGCCGCAGCATGGCCTGTACAAGGACGAAGCCGACGGCCAGTGGAACTTCACCGGCTACCGCGGCCAGAACGCCAACATGCACATGTGCGAGGCGATGCTGGCCGCGTTCGAGGCCAGTGGCGAGCAGCGCTATGTCGAGCGCGCGCTGCAGCTGGCCGACAACATGACCCGCCGCCAGGCCGCCAAGGCCGGTGGCCTGGTCTGGGAACATTACGATGTGAACTGGGAAATCGACTGGGACTACAACCTGGACGATCCCAAGCACCTGTTCCGCCCGTGGGGCTTCCAGCCGGGGCATCAGACCGAGTGGGCCAAACTGCTGCTGATCCTCGATCGCCACGTGCAGGCCGACTGGCTGGTGCCGACCGCGCAGCATCTGTTCGACGTCGCCGTCGCACGCAGTTGGGACGACACCCGTGGTGGCCTGTACTACGGCTTCGCACCGGAATCGCGCCGGCAGCCCGGTATGGACGGCGCCCCGATCGGCGGCGACAGCTTCGTCTGCGACGACGACAAGTATTTCTGGGTGCAGGCCGAAACGCTGGCGACCGCCGCGCTGATGGCCAAGCGTACCGGCGATGACCGCTACTGGCAGTGGTACGAACGCATCTGGGCGTATTCGTGGGAGCACTTCGTCGACCACCAGTACGGTGCATGGTTCCGCATTCTCGATGCCGACAACCGCAAGTACAGCGACGAGAAAAGCCCTGCCGGCAAGGTGGATTACCACACCATGGGCGCGTGCTACGAAGTGTTGAACGTCGTGCGTTGAAGATCGTTCGAATGCAGTAGTGCCAGGCCATGCCGCGCCGCGCCGCGCCGCGCCTCGGTCCGGGCGCCGGGATGATGAACGCATCGCCATGCGCGCGGAGCCAGCCGCAGGCAATGGACACTCGCTTTGGCCTTCAGCAGAGAAACAGGAGTATCACGTGCATCGCATTTCCCTCGTTGTCCGTCTGCTCCTGCTGCTGGTCGCAGCCTCCGCTTTCCCGGCAACTGCAGCGCCTCTGCAGGCGCAGTGGGAATTCCGCATGCTGCCCGGCGACGCGCAGGGCGCCGCGCGTCCAGGCCTGCAGCAATGGCGTGCGGCGAAGGTGCCGGGCAGCGTGCACACCGACCTGCTGGCGCATGGGCTGATCCGCGATCCGTACGTCGGTGCACCCGAGGCCGAGCTGCAATGGATCGGCTTGGCTGCCTGGGAGTACCGCGCCCGCTTTGACGTGGACGCCACGACGCTGGCCAAGCCGAATGCCGAACTGCGTTTCGACGGGCTGGATACCTACGCCGAGGTCAGCCTCAACGGCAAGCCGCTGCTGCGCGCGGACAACGCGCACCGCACATGGCATGCACGTGTGGACGGGCGCCTGCGCGCGAACGGCAATGAACTGCAGATCGTGTTCCGCTCACCGATCCGCACGCTGCTGCCGGGCGTGCAGGCAATGCCGCACAAGATCGCTGGCAATTACCCGTCGCCCTATGGCGATGAGCCGAAGGAGGCGATGGTCGGCAACTTCGCGCGCAAGCCGGCCTACCACTTCGGCTGGGACTGGGGCCCGCGTTATGTCACCGCCGGGGTCTGGCGCGGGGTCGACCTGCAGGCCTGGGACGCGCACCGCCTGACCGATCTTGCCGTGCGTACCGATGCATTGAGCGCGGAGCAGGCGAAGCTGGCGGTGTTGCTGCAGGTGGAGCAGGATGCTGCAGCGGGTTCGGCCTTGGTGAATGTGGATGTGCGTGATCCGGAAGGCCGCAACGTGGCGCAGGTGCAACGCACGGTGTTGCTGAAGCCAGGCCAGAATACGGTTGAGCTGCCGGTTGAGCTGGCCACGCCGCGGCGCTGGTGGCCGGTGGGCCATGGTGCTCAGGATCGCTATACCGTGCAGGCTCGCCTGGATGGTGGCGGCGATGCAACGCTGGCGCGCGAGCAGCGCATCGGCCTGCGCACGGTCGAACTGCGCCGCGAGGAAGACGGCAAGGGAGGGCAGGGCTTCGCCTTCGTCATCAATGGTGTGGAGATCTTTGCCAAGGGCGCCAACGTCATTCCGTTCGACGCCTTCCCCGCACGCGTCGATGCCGCACGCCTGCGCCAGGTGCTGACCGCCGCGCGCGACGCCAACATGAACATGCTGCGCAACTGGGGCGGCGGCTACTACGAGGACGATGCGTTCTTTGACATCGCTGATGAGCTGGGCCTGCTGGTCTGGCAGGACTTCATGTTCGGCGGCGGCATGCAGCCGGGCTACGATCCGGCCTTCCGGGCAAGCGTGGTGGCCGAGGCGCGCGACAACGTGCGCCGGCTGCGCCATCACCCCAGCATCGTGCTGTGGTGTGGCAACAACGAGGAAGAAACCGCCTGGAAGGACTGGGGCCACGGCCGCGACCTGAAGGCGGCCGACCCGGCATTTGCGGCGAAGGTCTGGCAGGGCTATGTCGACCTGTTCGGCAGCGACCTGCGCCAGGTGGTGGGCGAGGAGGGATTGGGCGTGCCGTACTGGTCCAGCTCGCCCAGCAATGATCTGGATGAGAAGGCCAACGATTCCACCCGCGGCGACAAGCACTACTGGCAGGTCTGGGGCAATCCAGCGCTGCCGGTGCAGGCCTACCTGCGTGAGACCCCGCGCTTCATGTCCGAGTACGGGCTGCAGGCGTGGCCGTCGGTGGCGACGGTGGACCAGATCGCCACCCGCGCCGAGCAGCGCATCGACAGCCCGGTGATCCGCGCGCACCAGAAGTTCATGGCCGGCGAGGGCAACAGCCGCCTGCTGCACTACATCGAACTGGGCTACGGCACGCCGAAGGACTTCGAGGACTTCGTCTACCTCAGCCAGGTGATGCAGGCCGATGGCATCGCACTGGCGGCGCTGCATCATCGCGCCTCGCGGCCGTACACGATGGGCTCGCTGTACTGGCAGCTCAACGACGTCTGGCCAGGTGCTTCATGGTCCAGCGTGGACTACTTCGGTCGCTGGAAGGCGCTGCACTTCGCCGCGCGGCGTTTCTTCGCGCCGGTGGCGGTGGCGGCGTTGCGCGACGAGGGCAGTACGCGGGTGCGCCTGATCAACGACGGTGCCGCGCTGGATGCACGCTGGCGGTTGCGGGTGATGGATGTAGACGGCAAGGTGCTTCGCCGCCGCGAGGAAGCGGTGTCGCTGGCTGCCGCCGGTGTCACCTCGATCGGTGATTTCCGCGACGCCGAATTGCTGGCCGGTGCCGATCCGAAGCGCTCGCTGGCGGTGTTCGAGCTGCTGCAGGGTGGGAAGGTCAGCGCGCGCCAGGTGGTCGGCTTCGTCGAGGCCAAGGATCAGATCCTGCCGCGGCAGAAGCTCAAGGCCAGCCTGTCCATTGAAGGCAACCACTACCGTCTGCGATTGGAAAGCGCGGCCTACATGCGTTCGGTGTGGATCGACTTTGGTGCATTGGACGTGCAGGTGGAAGACAACCTGCTGGATCTGCTGCCGGGCGAAACCCGGGACATTGCGTTGCGTGGCCCGGTGGACCTGGTGACCCTGCGCGAAGCGCTGAAGGTGAAGACCCTCAACGATCGTTGAGCAAAAAAGGGGACGGAGGGGATTAAGTCGTTTGTGGCCCATGTGTGCCACAAACGACTTAATCCCCTCCGTCCCCTTTTTCTTGCTTACAGCTGGATCTGCTGGAAATTCTCGACCCGCTCGTGGCCGTTGGCGGCCTGGCCGGTGCGCGGCAGCGGGTAGTCATCCAGGCGATCAATCAGGCGGGTCTGCAGGCCGGCTTCGCGGGCGGCATCCAGTTCTTCCACCACATCCGACAGGAACAGGATCTCGCCGGCCGGCACGCCAATGGCCTGCACGATGCGGCGGTAGCTGTCGGCCTCGCGCTTGCCGCCGACTTCGGTGTCGAACCAGCCCGACACCAACGGGCTGAGGTCACCGGCGTCGCTGAAGCCGAAGAACAGCTTCTGCGCCGGCACCGAGCCGGAGGAGTACACGTACAGCGGCAGGCCGGAGGCGTGCCAGCCCTTCAGCACCGGCGCGACTTCCGGGTAGAAGTGCGCGGTGTAGTCGCCGCGGCGGTAGCCTTCGTCCCAGATCAGGCCCTGCAGCGCCTTCAGCGCGGTGTGCTTGCGGTCCTGGTCGATCCAGCCCTGCAGCGTCTCGGCTACCAGGCTGTCCTGGCAGGCGCCGCCGATCTCGGTGGCCACCGCATCCAGCCAACGGCGGACTTCCGGCTGCTGGCCGTGCTCGGCGACGAACGCGGGCAGCGCCTTGCGGGCATAGGGGAACAGCACGTTCTTGACGAACGAGATGCTGCTGGTGGTGCCTTCGATATCGGTCAGGATGACGCGGGGCTGCATGGATCAGGATGCCTGGGTAGGTACGTAACGGGGGAATTTCTGCGCGATGTCGGTGCCGGTGAAGTGACCGACCCAGCCATCCGGCTCGGTGAAGAAGCGGATCGCCACGAAGCTGGGCTCATCGCCCATGTCGAACCAGTGGGTGGTGCCGTCGGGCACGGCGATCAGGTCGTCTTTCACGCACTTGATCTCATAGACCTTGTCGCCCACGTGCAGGGTGAACAGGCCGGAGCCTGCGACGAAGAAGCGCACCTCGTCTTCCTTGTGGAAGTGTTCGTCGAGGAACTTCCTGCGCAGCTCGGCGCGGTTCGGGTTGTCCGGGGCGATCGAGGCCACGTCCACGCTCTTGAAGCCGCGCTCGGCAACCAGGCGGTCGATGTCGGCGCGGTAAGCGGCGAACACTTCATCCTGGCTGGCGCCCGGTGCGACCGGTGCGGTGGCCTGCCAGCGCTCGAAGGTGACGCCGATCTTCTGCAGCTCGGCAGCGATGACCGCGCCGTCCTGGGTATCCAGAAGCGGCGATTCGGGGCGGGTGTCGTCGTAGATGCGCAGTCGGCTCATGGCGGCAGCTTGAACGTCTCGGGGGGAAGACAGGGTAGCAGGGTGGGCACGAGGTGCAGATTCCGGATCGGCATCTGCACCTGCTTGCGGGTTCAGCCGCGCAGCTTGCGCAGTTCCAGCTCGCAGTGGAACAGGAACTCGAACGCTTCCAGGTGGCGGCGTGCCTCGGCCATGTCGCGGCCCCAGGCATACAGGCCGTGGCCGTCGATCAGGTAGCCCCACAGGTTCTGCCGGTCGAGCAGGTCATCGACCTGCTTCGAAAGCACGTTCATGTCCTGGGTGTTGGCGAACACCGGCACGTCGATGGCCATCTCGTGGGTGCTGTTGCCGGCGAAGGCCTTCAGCAGTTCGTAGCCTTCCAGGCGGATGTGGCCCTGCGGCGCGTACAGGCGCGAGGCGACGGTCTGCACCGGCGAGTGGGTGTGCAGCACGCAGCCGATTTCCGGGAAGCGGCGGTACAGCTGGGTGTGCAGCAGGGTTTCGGCGGACGGGCGCAGCGGGCGGCCGACGGCCAGGCCGTCGAAGTCCACCACCATGATGTCGTCCTCGATCAGGCGGCCCTTGTCCTTGCCGGAGACGGTGATCGCGGCGTGGCGGTCGTCCAGGCGGTGGGAGAAGTTGCTGCTGGTGGCCGGCGTCCAGCCGGCGTGGGCCAGCTCGCGGACGTTGTCGATCAGCAGCTGGGCCAGTTCGCTCAGGCGCGCGGTGTCGTACGGGAAGGTGGGGGCGTTCATGCCGTCGATTTTACTGGATTCGGCCAACGGCTGAGCCCCTCGTGGCTGTCTCGCCGGGCTGGATTTCTTGCTTTGGCCGGGCGGGTGGGCTGTGCAGGGGACGCCGTAGACCCTTCCTTGGGGGCTTGGCCGCGGTATCCATGCCGCGGACACCCCTGCACAACCCACCCGCCCGACCACGGACAGGTTCCGTGCGCGTCAGCCACGGAGTGAAGAAGGAAAGGCAGAAGCGGGTCGCGGCGCTGCGCTTGCTCGGAGCCGAGCATGGCTCGGCTCTACAGAGAATTCATTTCCCAGACCGAATTCATCCACGCATGGCGTGGATCCACCGGACGCGCCGGGAGAGTGTCAGGGGTGGGGAGGCATGGGTTCGCGGGGGTGTCCGCGGCATGGGCCCGAGGCATGCCTCGGGCGGGTTGGGCAGGAGGCCCAACCCCGGTCTTGCCGTGTGCGCAGGACAGCGCACGCGAGCAAGCCGCGGCCAAGCCTCCAGGGATGGATTCACGGCGTCCCCCGCGAACCCATGCCTCCCCGCCAAACCCTCTGCCCAGCTCTTGTCGTTGCTCCGGCTTCAAAGGCGGGTGCAGGGCCGCAGGCCCTGCAATCCCTTTACTTCACCCGCAGCCGGCTGTGCCTGAACCCGTAGCAGAAATAGATCACGAAGCCGACGAACGTCCACACCCCCATCAGCATCCAGTTGTGCATCGTCATCGCCGACAGCAGGGCAAGGCAGCTCAACACGCCCAGGCTGCAGATCAGCCACGCCATCGGCATGCGGAACGGACGCGGCAGGTCCGGCTGGGTGCGGCGCAGGATCAGCACGCCGGCGCACACGGCTGCGAACGCGATCAGCGTGCCCATCGAGGTCAGCTCGCCGAGGATGTCCAGCGGGAACAGCGCCGCCAGCAGCGCGATGCCGATACCGGTGATCACCGTGTTGATGTGCGGGGTACGGTACTTCGGGTGGATCTTGGTGAACACCGGCGGCAGCAGGCCGTCGCGGCCCATGATCATGAAGATGCGCGGCTGGCCGATGATCATCACCAGCACCACCGAGGACAGGCCGACCAGTGCGCCGACCTCGACCACCCAGCGCAGCCAGCCCAGCTGCGGATGCGCGGCCACCGCGGTCACCACCGGCTCGTCGGTGCCCAGCAGCTGGAACGGCACCAGGCCGGTCATCACTGCGGCCATCGCGATGTACAGCACGGTGCAGATCACCAGCGACAGCATCATGCCGAACGGCATGTCGCGCTGTGGATTCTTCGATTCCTGCGCCGCCACCGACACCGCCTCGAAGCCGATGTAGGCGAAGAACACCATCGCCGCACCGCGCAGCACGCCTTCCATGCCGTACTTGCCGGGGCCTTCGTTGGCCGGAATGAACGGGGTCCAGTTGCTGGTGTCCACGTACTTCCAGCCGACCACGATGACGAGCACGATCAGGCCGGTCTTGAGCACGACCATCGCCATGTTCATCGCCGAGGACTTGCTGATGCCGACGTAGCACAGCCAGGTCAGCAGCAGTACCAGCGCGGCGGCCGGCAGGTTGGCGATCGCGCCGGTGGGGCGCAGCTGTGCATCGAGTGGGGCACTGACCAGCGCCGCCGGTAGATGGATGTCGAACTGGCTGAGCAGGCTGAGGAAATAGCCGGTCCAGCTGACCGCGACCGCCGAGGCGGAGACGCCGTACTCGAGCACCAGCATCCAGCCGATGAACCAGGCGGAGAGCTCGCCGAAGGTGGCGTAGGTATAGGTGTAGGCGCTGCCGGAAACCGGCACCATCGAGGCGAATTCCGCGTAGGCCAGCGCGCAGAAGGCGCAGCAGATGGCGGCCAGTACGAAGGACAGCATGATGGCCGGGCCGGCGTGGTTGGCGGCGGCCTGGCCGGTGATGACGAAGATGCCGCCGCCGATCACCGCGCCGATACCCAGGGCAGTCAGCCCCCAGGGGCCGAGGTGGCGGCGCAGGCTCAGGCCGTTGGCGTCTTCATGGGCGGCATGCGGGTGCTTGGTGGCCCACAGTTGCTTGAACATGTGTGGTGGTCTTGTCGAAGCGCGCCATGACCGGCGCGCGGGGAAAACGGACGGGCCGGCGCGAGGCCGGCCCGTAGGCGGATCAGGGCGACTTGGCCAGCTTGCTGTTGCGGATGCCGTAGCCCAGGTAGATCAGCAGGCCGAGCAGCGTCCAGCCAACGAACAGGTGCCAGTGCACCACGAACGCCTGCCAGAACAGGAACAGGCAGGTGGCTGCGCCGAGCGGGCAGATGATCCACACCGCCGGCACGCGGAACGGGCGGTGGATGTCCGGCTTGGTATAGCGCAGCACCAGCACGCCGATGCAGACCGTGGCGAAGGCCAGCAGGGTGCCCATCGAGACCAGTTCGCCCAGCACGTTCAGCGGTACCAGGCCGGCCAGTGCCGCGGCGATCACGCCGACCACGATGGTGGCGACGTAGGGGGTGCGGAAGCGGGCGTGGACCCTGCCGAAGAACTTCGGCAGTAGGCCGTCGCGGGAGATGGTGTAGGCGATGCGGGTCTGGCCCATCATCATCACCAGCACCACCGAGGACAGGCCGGCGATGGCGCCGATTTCCACGAACGTCTTCAGCCAGGACAGGGTCGGGTAGGGCTCCAGCGCGGTCGCCACCGGCTTGTCGGTGCCCAGCAGGTGGTACGGCATCATGCCGGTCAGCACCGCACAGACGATGATGTAGACGATCGTGCACACCGCCAGCGAGCCGAGCAGGCCGATCGGCATGTTGCGCTGTGGGTCCTTGGTTTCACCGGCGGCGGTGGAGACCGCGTCGAAACCGATGTAGGCGAAGAACACGATGGTGGCCGCGCGGAAGATGCCGCTCCAGCCGAACTCACCCGGCACGCCGGTGTTTTCCGGGATGAACGGCTGCCAGTTGGCCGGGTCGATATGGGCCGCGCCGATGCCGATGAACAGGCAGATGACGGTGACCTTGATCGCCACGATGATGGCGTTGACGAAGGCCGACTGGGTCACGCCCACGTACAGCAGGCCGGACACCGCCGCCACGATCAGCACCGCCGGCAGGTTGAACAGCTTGCCGGAGGAGACGAACTCGCTGCCGGTCCAGGCGATGGGCGCGGCGCTGAGCAGGTCCGGGAACGGCATGTGCAGGGTGGTGGTGATGAAGCTGATCAGGTACGCCGACCAGCCCACCGCGACCGAGGCCGAGGCGAACAGGTACTCCAGCACCAGGCACCAGCCGATGAACCAGGCCATGCCTTCGCCCAGGGTGGCGTAGGAGTACGAGTAGGCACTGCCGGAGACCGGCATCATCGCCGCGAACTCGGCGTAGCACAGGCCCGCCAGGGCACAGGCGAAACCGGCCAGCACGAACGAAAGCATCACCGCCGGGCCGGCATGGTTGGCCGCGGCCTGGCCGGTCAGCACGAAGATACCAGCGCCGATCACCGCACCCACGCCAAGCAGGATGAGGTGTTTAGCCGTGAGGGTCCGTTTCAACGTGGCTTCGCCGTCCAGGCTGCCTTCGATGGGTTCGCCAGCATCGACGTGCCCGGCCGGTTCAACCGGCTTGACCCTCAACAGAGCTTTCAGCATGCAGTACTTCCTAGTGATCGGATTGGGTGGGCCGCCGATACGTTGCCGGCAACCCTGGAATGGTGAAGGCCGCGCGAACGGCCCGCTGTACCTTAGCCAAAGCTGAAGCCAACGCACAAGCGCAATCGCAACAATGAACGGCGATAATGAGCAGTATTTTTCCAAACGCCGCCCATTCATGAGCCAGACCGCCGAAACCCTTGCCGTGCTTGACGATCGCCTGCGTGGCCTGCTGCGGGACTACGCCCGCCGCGAGCCCGCCCACGACGCATTGGCTGCCGAATTCGGCACATTGTTGGACGATCCGGAAGATCCGTTCCGGCGCGAGCGGCTGGCCGGCCACTTCACCGCCAGCTGCTGGCTGGTCAGTGCCGACGGCCAGCGCCTGCTGCTGACCCATCACCGCAAGCTGCAGCGCTGGCTGCAGCTGGGCGGCCACGCCGACGGCGACCGCGACCTGGCCCAGGTGGCACTGAAGGAAGCCGAAGAAGAATCGGGACTGAGCGGCCTGGTGCTGGAAGACCCGGCCATCTTCGATATCGACAAGCACTGGATTCCGGAGCGCAGGGACGTGCCGGGACACTGGCACTACGACGTGCGTTTCGTGATCCGGGCACTGGGTGGAGAGGCCTTCGTGCTCAGCGAGGAGTCGCTGGAGCTGGCCTGGCGGCCGGTGGCCGAGGTCGCCGCCGATCCGGAATCGGACGAATCCATGCAGCGCATGGCGCGCCGGTGGTTGGCGCGCTGATGCTCTCCGACGGCTGTGCAGCGTTTGTTGCGGCTCATGCCTGTGGTGAGGCGAAGCAGGATGCGGCACTCGCGATGATCAAGGCTGCATTGCCCGTCATCACATCCATCGACTGGGAGCGCGTGCCATCGCGCCTGGAGGTCCCAGAGGTGGGGCGGGAGCGGCTGGCGCAGGAGTTGAGTGCCATTGCAGGTGCTGTTGGCTTGCCATGCGAAGCTGTGTTGACGATTGTCCAGGTGGATGGGGCGGTGCCTTCGCTGGGCAGCCGCCTGCAGGACTGGCTGGTTCATGCCGAGGAGCTGGATTTCGTCGATACGCTGTTCCTGTCGATGGAAGACAGGGTTCTGATCCATTGGGACTTCTACAAGAGCCTTTACGCCGTAAGGTTCTGAGGTGTCCCATCCACGCATGGCGTGGCTCTACTGCAACCCAGCAGATCCGCTCCATGAGGGGATCGCGTGGTGCTGATGCATGTCGCCGGGCATGGCCCGGCGCTACCATCATCTTGCGGGCCGGGCCATGCCCGCCGAACCTTCGATCAGTACAGGATGCGCGTGCGCAGCGTGCCCGGAATCGCGGCCAGCTCGTCGCGCACGGCGGCGGCTTGTTCCTCGCTGGCGGTGATGTCGATCACCACGTAGCCCACCTTCGGGTCGGTGCGCAGGAACTGGCCGTCGATGTTGACGTTGTGGCGCGAGAAGATCTCGTTGACCTTGGACAGCACGCCCGGCACGTTCTGGTGGATGTGCAGCAGGCGCAGGCTGTCGGCGTGCTCGGGCAGGGTCACTTCCGGGAAATTGACCGCCGACAGGGTGCTGCCGTTGTCGCTGTAGCGCACCAGCTTGGCGGCCACTTCAACGCCGATGTTGTCCTGCGCCTCCAGCGTGCTGCCGCCCACGTGCGGGGTCAGGATCACGTTGTCGTGGCGGGTCAGCGGCGATTCGAAGATATCGCCATTGCCCTTCGGTTCGACCGGGAACACGTCCAGCGCGGCGCCGCCGACGTGGCCGCTGGCCAGGGCCGCGTCCAGCGCATCGATGTCGACCACGGTGCCGCGCGCGGCGTTGATCAGGTGCGCGCCCTTGCGCATCTTCGCCAGCTCGGTGCTGCCGATCATCCACTGCGTGGACGGGGTCTCCGGCACGTGCAGGGTGACGATGTCGGCGCGTGCCAGCAGGTCGTCCAGGCTGGCCGCTGCACGGGCATTGCCCAGTGCCAGCTTGGTTTCCACGTCGTGGAAGATCACCTGCATGCCCAGCGATTCGGCCAGCACGCCGACCTGGGTGCCGATGTGGCCGTAACCGATGATGCCCAGCGTCTTGCCGCGCACTTCATGGCTGCCGCTGGCCGACTTCGACCAGCCGCCGCGATGGCATTCGGCGTTCTTCTGCGGAATGCCACGGGTCAGCATGATCGCTTCGGCGATGACCAGCTCGGCCACGCTGCGGGTGTTGGAGTAGGGCGCGTTGAACACCGGGATGCCGGCCAGCTCGGCCGCATCCAGGTCGACCTGGTTGGTGCCGATGCAGAAGCAGCCCACCGCGATCAGGCGCTTGGCCTCGGCCAGCACTTCGGCGCTGAGCTGGGTGCGCGAACGGATGCCGACGATGTGCGCCTCGGCGATGCGCGCCTTCAGTTCGTCCTCGGGCAGCGCCTTGGTGTGCGCTTCGATCTGGCTGTAGCCGGCGGCGCTGAATACCTCCACGGCGGTCTGGCTGACCCCCTCCAGCAACAGCACGCGGATATCCTGCTTCGGGAACGAGGTCTTCTTCGGCGACATGGGGCGACACGGCCAGTGGGACAGGGGCTGACCACTATGCCAGATCGCAGCGACCATGGTGCAGTGCGCAATTGGTTGCATCCGTAGCTATCTGCACGGCTGCGGGGCTGGACGCTGGCGCGTGCCGCTGGCACGCTTGCCCGTTCTTCACGCACCGCGCTGGACCGTCATGACCGATTCCCGCATTGCCTCGCTGCAACAGGCCTGTCCCGGCCTGAAGCTGAAGACCGACCCGGCCGACCTGGAGCATTACGGGCGCGACTGGACCCGGCGCTGGACGCCGGCGCCGCTGGCGATCGCACTGCCGGCCACGGTCGAGGAAGTGCAGGCGGTGATGCGCTGGAGTGCAGGCGAGGGCGTGGCCGTGGTGCCGTCCGGTGGCCGCACCGGCCTCTCGGGTGGCGCGGTGGCCGCCAACGGCGAGCTGGTGCTCAGCCTGGAACGGATGAACAAGGCACTGGCCTACGACGCGGTCGATCGCACCCTGGTGGTGCAGGCCGGCATGCCGCTGGAGGCCGTGCACAACGCCGCGCTGGATCACGGCCTGATCTACCCGGTGGATTTCGCCGCGCGCGGGTCCTGCTCGATCGGCGGCAACATCGCTACCAATGCCGGTGGCATCCGCGTGATCCGCTACGGCAACACCCGCGAGTGGATCGCCGGGCTGAAAGTGGTCACGGCTGATGGCGAGTTGCTGGAGCTCAACAAGGGCCTGATCAAGAACTCCAGCGGCTACGACTTCCGCCAGCTGCTGATCGGCTCGGAAGGCACGCTGGGCGTGATCGTCGAAGCCACGGTGAAATTGACCGATCCGCCGCCGGCCAGCAATGTGATGCTGCTGGCCGTACCCAGCTTCGAGGTGCTGATGCAGGTATTCGCCGCGTTCCGCGCGCGCCTGCAGCTGCAGGCCTTCGAATTCTTCACCGACCGGGCGCTTGAGCACGTGCTGGCGCATGGCGCGCAGGCGCCGTTCGACGAAGTGCACCCGTATTACGTGGTGACCGAGTTCGCGGCCGGCGACGAGGCCCAGGAAGCGGCGGCGATGGCCGCGTTCGAGGACTGCATGGGCAATGGCTGGGTCAGCGATGGCGTGATCAGTGCCAGCGACGCGCAGGCCGCGCAGCTGTGGCGCCTGCGCGAAGGCATCACCGAATCGCTTGCCCGTTACAAGCCCTACAAGAACGATGTTTCGGTGCGGATCTCGTCGATGCCGGCGTTCCTGGCCGAGACCCAGGCGCTGATCGGGCAGGCCTACCCGCATTTCGATGTGGTGTGGTTCGGCCACATCGGCGACGGCAATCTGCACATCAACGTGCTCAAGCCGGACGACACCAGTGACGCTGATTTCGTGGCGCAATGCGAGCACGTAACCAAGCTGCTGGCGCAGGTGCTGGCCCGCTTCGACGGCAGCATCTCGGCCGAGCACGGCATCGGTCTGGTCAAGAAGGGCTACCTGGACAGCACCCGCGGCCCGGCCGAGATCGCCCTGATGAAGGCGGTCAAACGCGCGTTCGATCCCCAAGCGCGGCTGAATCCCGGCAAGCTGTTCGACGTTTGAGTCGGGCAAATCCTTCACGCACCCGTTACGCTCCACGCTTCCTAACAACCGGCTTCGAACCGATGACCCGTCCGCTTCTGCTGCTTGCCCTGCTGTCCCTGCCGCTGGCCGGCTTCGCTTCCAGCTTCGCCGGCACCTCGGCCGGCTCGGCCACCGGTGCGTCCTCCGGTTCCTCGGGCAGCAGCTCGGGTGACGACAAGGTGGTGCTGGCTGCACGCGACGATGCCGCTGCGTTCGTCGCCAGCGACGGCCAGATCCGTGGCGCTCGCCTGCAGGCGGCGCTTGTCCACCTGCGTGAGCAGAGCACTGCCGCACAGCAGCAGAGCGACCTGGAACTGGCCCGCGCGCTGCTGGCGCGTTGATCCCGCCTTCGGGTAGTGCCGGCCGCTGGCCGGCAACGCCATGACAACTGCAAGGAACGCAGCCACGCACGGCGTGGCTCTACTGCTGATCGCTCATGTCGCGCACGCGGCTGATCGCCTACAGCTCGATCCTGCGGGGCTGAGCCCTGCACAGCAGCAGGTGGCGACGCAGACACTGACCGACGTACAGTCACTGCTGCCGGAGGGTCTGCTGCGCGCTTTGCCGGCTCAGGTGCAGGTGCGCTGGAATGACGACCTTCCTGCCAAGGTGCACGGCCGCGCTTTCGGCGACCGCATCACGTTGCGCCGCGATCTGCTGGATGACGGCATGCCCGGCGCCCGGCGCGCACGCCGCAGCGCGCTGGTACACGAACTGAGCCATGTTGCCGACCGTACGGGGGCGAACTGGTCGCGCAGTGTGCGCTGGCGTGATCTGGCCGGATGGCAGCGCAAGCCCTGGCATCTCGGCCGTGGCGGCAATGACTTCCGAGACCGTAGTCCCGATGCGTATGAACTGAAAGATCCGGCCGAGTACCTGGCAGTGAACGCCGAGCATTTCGTGCTCGACAGTGAATTCGCTTGCCGGCGACCGGCACTGGCGCAGTGGTACCAGATGCATTTTGGAACGCCGCCTTCGTTGCCGCAGCCGCAATGCGCTACGACACTGCCGTTGCTGCAGGCCGAACCGGAAGAGGGCGCGGCGTCGTTGCTGCAACTCGACCCGGCACGCGTCTACGCGGTGGATTACCTGTTTGCCGAAGGCAGTGCCCAGCCGATGAGCCGCTGGGGCCACAGCATGCTGCGGTTGGTGATCTGCCGGCCTGGCCGTGCGCCGGGGCCGGACTGTCGACTGGACCTGGAGTACCACCGGGTGCTGTCGTTCCGTGCGTTCGTCGGTGACGTGCAGATTTCCAACTGGCGTGGGCTGACCGGCGGTTATCCCTCGCGGCTGTTCGTGCTTCCGCTGCAGCAGGTTGTGGACGAGTACACCAAGGTCGAGCTGCGCGGGTTGCAATCGCTGCCGTTGCAGTTGGAGCGCAGCGAGATCGCCAGCCTGCTTGAGCGCACAGCACAGGTGCACTGGAGCTACGACGGGCGCTACTACTTCGTCAGCAACAACTGCGCGGTGGAAACCGCAAAGCTGTTGCAGGCCGGCGTGCCGAGGTTGGGCGAGGCCGGCCTGGCCCAGCTCAGCCCGCGTGGTTTGAAGCGTCGGCTGTCGCAGCTGCATGTGCTGGACGAGCAGGTACTCACGGACCGCAATGCAGCACAGGCGCAGGGTTACTACTTCGCCTCGGCACGCGATCACTACCAGCAGTTGTTCGGCGTGGCGGCAGCCCAGCTGGCATTGCCCGCACGCGACGTACGCGGCTGGTTGAAGCTGCCCGCACAGCAGCGTGCGCTGTGGTTGCTGCAGGGCGACCTGCGCGCAAGCGCCGGCCTGCTGCTGCTGGAACAGGCTGCGCAACGCCGCGCCGAGCTGCGCGCGCGCGATGTGCTGAAACGGCGCCTGCTGGCCGCACCGGACAGTGCCGAGACCCGGGGCCTGCGCCAGTTGCTGGAGCAGGGTGGGCAATGGCTGCGCCCGGGTACGCTGCTGGCGGACGGCGGCTACGGGTTGCCGCTGGCCGATGAGCAGGCGGTGCTGGCCGAAGCGGTTGCCACCGCCAGCGCACAGGCGGTGCCGGCCTGGCAGGCGCTGCGCGTACAGCTGCGTCAGCAGCTGCCGGAGAAGCAGCGCAACGAAATGGATGCGATCGACGCCAACCTCGCTGCGCTCGGTGCCCGCCTGCGGGAACAGGCAGCCACGCCGGCTATTGGCGCGGCAGCTCGATAACGAAACGGCTGCCACCAGCGTTGCCCGCCGTGCAGTAGACGCGGCCGCCGTGCGCGTCGGCGATGGCCTTGACCACCGCCAGGCCGAGCCCGCTACCGCCACCCTGGCGCGAACGCGAACCGTCGGCACGCATGAACGGAGAGAAGATGTCGGCGTGCAGCTCAGGGTCGATGCCCGGGCCCTCATCCTCGATCGCTACCTGCACATGGCCCGGTGTGTCATGCACGGCAATCCGCACCTTGCCCGGGCTGGCATAGCGGCGCGCGTTCTCCAGCAGCGCCAGCAGCGCCTGGCGCAGGCGGGTCGGATCGCAGTGCGCGTTGTGTTCTTCGCGGCTGGTTTCCAGCTCCAGCACGAAGCCGGCGGCGCGGAACTGGGGATCGACCAGGGTCATCACCGAATGCACTTCGGCCACCACGTCGGTACGTGCGCGGCGCACGTCCAGCCGCGCATTGTCGGACAGGCTCAGCACGCGCAGATCCTCGATCAGTCGTGACAGGCCCTCGACCTGGGCGAGCAGGCTGCGGAACTGTGATTCGTCCGGCTGGAAGACGCCCTCGGCCAGGCCCTGCAGGCGGCCGCGCAGGATCGTCACCGGAGTCCGCAGTTCATGGGCGATGGCTGCATGCCACATCGCACGCTCGCTCTCCACGTGCTGCAGCCGCCGCGCCATGGCATTGAAGTCCTCGACCAAGGTGGCCACTTCGCCCGGCGAGTTTTCCTCGACGCTGGCACGGGCACCGAGGTCGCCGCCCGCGAGCGCGCGCACGCTGTCCACCAGCGAATTCAACGGCGACAGGATGCGATGGGCAAGACGGAACGAGGCGGCGATGGCCAGCGCCAGGCCGGTCAGGATCACGCCGACCATCCATGCCAGTTCAGGGCCGGTCGGCAGCCAGCTTTCCGGTTCCTCGGTAGTGCCGGGGAAGAATTCGACCAGCACCGCATACAGCAGCCACGATGACAGGATCATCATCACGATGACGCCGATCACCATCAGCGACATCGAGACGATGATGTGGCGGCTGAGCCCGGAGCGGCGCAGGCGGGCCATCAGCGGTCGGCCATCAACCGGTAGCCGACGCCACGCACGCTGGCCGGCACATTGACCATGCCCACCTCATCCAGCTTGCGGCGCAGCTTGCTGACATGGCTGTCGACCGTGCGCTCCAGCGCCTCGCTTTCCGGCAGGCATTCGTGCATCAGTTCACTGCGGCTGAAGATGCGGGTCGGCGCCAGCGCCATGCAGTGCAGCAGCTTGAACTCGGTGAGCGTGAGCAGCACTTCGTGGCTGTAGCCTTCGCCTTCCACGTGTACGGCGTGGGTGGCCGAGTCGATCAGCAGCGGGCCCGCCCGCAGCGCGGTCGGGGCGTCCACGCGCGAGGCGCGCAACGTACGGCGCAGCACGGCGCGCACGCGCGCCGCCACTTCGGCCGGATTGAATGGTTTGACCACGTAGTCATCAGCGCCCATGCGCAGTGCGGTCAGCTTGTCCAGGTCCTGGTCCAGTGCGGTCAGCATGATCACCGGCGTCTCGCCGCGCTGGCGCAGCTGGGTCAGCACGCTCCAGCCATCCAGCCGCGGCAGCTGCACGTCGAGCAGGACCAGGTCGGGGCGGGCGCTGCGATGCAGGTCCAGTGCGCTGTGGCCGTCGGCGGCGCGCAGCGTACGCAGTCCTTCGCGTTCCAGATAGGCGGTAAGAATGTCGGCGATCTCGGCCTCATCCTCGACGATCAGGACGAGGGCGGCGAGGGCAGGGGCGGCATGCATGCAGGGGCGGGGCCTTAAGGTGCTTGCCTCCATCGTATCTCCACAGTTCCTCCATCGAAACCCCATCATCGCCACGCACACTGGGTTCTTCAGAACCTATCAGCCGCCCGCGCGGCATTGTGCACAGCAATGAGAACCTTCAGGACTCCGGTCGCGTTGATCGCGGCCCTCGCCCTGGCCATGACGGCCTGCTCCACCCCCGAAGCCACGCCCGAAGCCGCACCCCGCGTGAGCGTGGTTACCGTTGGCCCGCAGGTGGTGCAGCGTGACGACGAACTGCCTGGCCGCGTGGCCGCCGTGCGCACCGCGCAGATCCGAGCGCAGGTGGGTGGCATCGTGCAGCGCCGGCTGTTTGACCAGGGCGCGGAAGTAGACGCCGGCCAGGCCCTGTTCCAGATCGATCCGGCGGCCTTCCGTGCCGATGTCGATTCGGCACTGGCCGCGCTGCAGCGCAGTGAGGCCGCCCTGGGCCGCAGTCGCGTGCAGTCGCAGCGCCTGCATGCACTGGCCGCGGCACAGGCCGTCAGCCAGCAGCATCGCGACGATGCCAGTGCCGAGTACGAACAGGCCCGTGCCGCGGTGAATGAAGCGCGCGCGATCCTGGCCCGTCGCCAGCTCGACCTGCGCTATGCCACGGTCAGCGCGCCGATTGCCGGCCGCATCGATCAGGCGCTGGTGACCGAAGGCGCACTGGTCGGCGTGGCCGATGCCGAGCCGATGGCGGTGGTACAGCAGATCGACCAGGTCTACGTCGATGTGCGCCAGCCGGCGGCCCAGCTGGAATCGCTGCAGCGCAGTGCTGCCGGTGGTGGCGAGCTGCCGGTGACGATCATCGGTGCCGCCGGCAAGCCGCTGTCCGAGCGTGGCCAGATGCTGTTCTCCGGCATCAACGTCGATGCGCGTACCGGTGATGTGATTCTCCGCATCCTGGTCGACAACCCGCAGCGCCAGCTGCTGCCCGGCATGTATGTGCGCGCGAAAGTGCCGCGGGGTGCACCGGCCAGTGCGCTGACCGTGCCGCAGCAGGCCGTGCTGCGCAGCGCCGGTGGCCAGGCCTATGCCTGGGTGATCGGTGGCGATGGCAAGGCGGTGATCCGCACGCTGGAAGTCGACGGCAGCGTTGATCGCCAGTGGCTGGTGCGCACCGGTCTGAAGGCGGGCGAAAAGGTGGTGGTCGAGGGCCAGGAACGCCTGCAGGAAGGCGTGGTGGTCGATGCGCGCGACTGGCAGGTGCCGGTCGCCAGCGCCGGCGCGGTGCAGGCCGGCAGCAAGGGCTGAGCCTTTCCCGGGCCAGCCCATCCAGGAAAATCCAACATGGCACGTTTTTTCATCGATCGCCCGGTGTTCGCCTGGGTGCTGGCGATCTTCATCATCCTGGCCGGCGTACTGGCGATTCCGCGCTTGGCCGTGGAGCGCTATCCGGCGGTCGCACCGCCCAGCGTCAGCATCTATGCCAGCTACCCGGGTGCCAGCCCGCAGACGCTGAATGATGCGGTGGTCGGCCTGATCGAGCGCGAGCTGTCCAGCGTCAAGCACCTGCTGTACTTCGAATCGTCGGTGGACACCTCCGGCGAAGCCTCGATTACTGCGACCTTCAAGCCCGGTACCAACCCGGAGCTGGCGCAGGTGGACGTGCAGAACCGGATCAAGGCGATCGAGCCGCGCCTGCCGCGCAGCGTGCGCCAGAACGGCCTGTTCGTGGAGGCCGCCGATTCCGGCTTCCTGATGCTGGTCGGCCTGCGTTCGCCGGATGCCAGCGTCAGCGAAGCCGCGCTGGGCGATTTCATGGCGCGCAACATCATCGAAGAGCTGCGCCGCATCGATGGCGTCGGCCGCGTGCAGCTGTTCGGTGCCGAACAGGCGATGCGCGTTTGGCTGGACCCGGCCCGGTTGACCGGCTACGGCCTGACCATGGGCGATGTGGCCAGCGCCATCGAGCAGCAGAACCTGGAGATCTCGCCGGGACGCATCGGTGATTCGCCGGGTGTTCCGGGCCAGCGCATCACCGTGCCGCTCAGCGCCGATGGGCAGCTGTCCACGCCGGAGCAGTTCGCAGCCATCGTGCTGCGCGCCGGGGCAGACGGTTCACGGGTGGTGCTGGGCGATGTCGCCCGCGTCGAACTGGGCGCGCAGAGCTATGCGTGGGGCACCCGCGAGGATGGCCACCCGGCCACCGCCGCCGGCGTGCAGTTGCGTCCTGGCGCGAACGCAGTGCGCACCGCGTCGGCGGTCCGTGAGCGCATGGCCGAACTGGCGCCGCTGCTGCCGCGCGGCGTGGAGTCGAGCATTCCGTTCGACACCGCACCGTTCGTGAAGATCTCGATCCAGAAGGTGGTGCAGACGCTGCTGGAGGCCATGCTGCTGGTGTTCGCGGTGATGTACCTGTTCCTGCAGAACTGGCGCTACACGCTGATTCCGGCGCTGGTCGCACCGATCGCGCTGCTCGGCACCTTCGCGGTGATGCTGGCACTGGGCTTCTCGATCAACGTGCTGACCATGTTCGGCATGGTGCTGGCGATCGGCATCATCGTCGACGACGCCATCGTGGTGGTCGAGGGCGTGGAACGGATCATGGCCGAGGAAGGACTGCCGCCGCGCGAGGCCACCATCAAGGCGATGCGCGAGCTGACCGGTGCGGTGATCGGCATCACCCTGGTGCTGACCGCTGTGTTCATTCCGATGGCCTTGGCCAGCGGCTCGGTGGGCGCGATCTACCGCCAGTTCACCGTGGCGATGGCGGTGTCGATCCTGTTCTCGGCGCTGCTGGCATTGAGCCTGACGCCGGCGCTGTGCGCGACCCTGCTGCGCCCGAATACCCATGGACACCATGGTCGTGTCGGGCTGTTCGGTGCCTTCAATCGTGGCTTCGAGGCGATGACCGGGCGCTACCAGCGTGGCGTGGCCTCGGTGCTGCAGCGCAGTGGGCGGGTGATGGGCGTGTTCGCCGCACTGGTGGTGGCGCTGCTGCTGGGCCTGCACTGGTTGCCGGGTGCGTTCCTGCCGGAAGAAGACCAGGGCTATTTCATGACATCGATCCAGCTGCCTGCCGAAGCCACGGCCGAGCGCACGCTGGCCGTGGTCGAAGCCTACGAGCGGCATGTGGCGTCACGCCCGGGCATCGGCTCCAACCAGTCGATCCTTGGCTACAGCTTCTCTGGCTCCGGTCCGAGCGCGGCGCTGACCTACACCATGCTCAAGGACTGGGGCGAGCGCGCAGGCGCCACCGCAGCCGGCGAGGTGGAGGCCGCGCAGAAGGCGATGTCCACGATTGCCGAGGGCGAGGTGATGAGCGTGATGCCGCCGGCGATCGACAGCCTGGGCCGTTCGTCCGGGTTCTCGCTCGCCCTGCAGGCGCGTACCGGGCAGAGCCAGGCCGAACTGCGCGCGGCCCTGCAGCAGCTGCTGAAGCTGGCCGAGGCCAGCCCGCTGCTGTCCGAGGTGCATGCCGATGGCCTGCCGGCAGGCACCAGCGTGCGGCTGGACATCGACCGGGCCAAGGCCGAGGCGATGGGGGTGGGCTTCGAACACATCAGCAGCACGCTGTCGGCTGCGATGGGCTCGCAGTACGTCAATGACTTCCCCAACAAGGGCCGGTTGCAGCAGGTGATCCTGCAGGCAGACGCCTCGCACCGGATGGAACTGGAGGACGTGCTGAAGCTGTACGTGCGGAACAGCGAGGGCGGCATGGTGGCGTTGTCCGAACTGGTGACCCCGCACTGGACTGAGGCGCCGCTGCAGCTGCAGCGCTACCTCGGCTTCCCGGCGCTGAACCTGTCCGGCGCCCCGGCCTCCGGCGTGTCGACCGGCCAGGCCATGGCGGAGATGGAGCGGCTGGCCGAAAAACTGCCGTCCGGCTTCGCCCTGCAGTGGACCAGCCAGTCGCTGCAGGAGCGTGAGTCGGGCGCGCAGGCGCCGTGGCTGCTGCTGTTGTCGATGCTGGTGGTGTTCCTGGTGCTGGCGGCGCTGTACGAGAGCTGGTCGATTCCGCTGGCGGTGATGCTGGTGGTGCCGTTGGGCCTGCTCGGCGCGGTCGCCGCCGTGTTGTTGCGCGGCATGCCCAACGACGTGTTCTTCAAGGTCGGCATGATCACGGTGATCGGGCTGTCGGCGAAGAACGCGATCCTCATCGTCGAGTTCGCACGCCAGCTGCAGCAGCAGGGCCGTGGCCTGGTCGAAGCGGCCTTGGAAGCGGCACGGCTGCGCCTGCGGCCGATCGTGATGACCTCGCTGGCGTTCGCGCTGGGCGTGGTGCCGCTGATGCTGGCACAGGGCGCGTCGAAGGAAACCCAGCAGGCGATTGGAACCGGTGTGTTCGGCGGCATGGTCAGTGCGACCGTGCTGGCGGTGTTCTTCGTGCCGGTCTTCTATGTAGTGGTGCAGGGCGCGCGGCAGTGGATCGCGCAGCGCCTGCGCAGGCGCCGGCCGATGCCGGAAGGATCCGTGGATGGAACGGGACATCGTTGAAGATCTGCATGAGCGGCAGCTGGCAGCGCTGGAACAGCGCCTGCGGCAGGCATTGCTGGATGACGACCACGATGCGCTGACCGCGCTGGTATCGCCGGCCTTGTTCATGATGGACAGGCAGGGCGGGCGCATGCTCGATCTGCCCTGGCTGGGTGACTGGCTGGCCGGGAGCCTGCAGGTGCGAAGCCTGCAGTCGTACGCGGTGGAAACGCTGCTGTGCGGACGCCTGGCATTGTTGTCCAGTGACGTGCGCTTGTCGGTGCGCGGGCAGGGCCAGGAGCGCGAGCTGAAACTGCGCCTGCTGCGGGTCTGGACCTGCAGTTCCGGCGACAGTGGCGCACAGCTGCTGTCGATGGCGGTGCTGGCCGCGTGAGTGCGGTCAGGCCGCTTTCAGGCCCCGCTCACCGGCAGGTGGTAGGGTCGAAGATCTCTGTAGTGTCGACAAGGAGTCGAGCCATGCGTGTAGTCCCCAGTCTGTTGGCAGCCTCCCTCGGGTTGGTCCTGGCCGCGTGCCAGCCGGCACAGCCACCCGCTGCGGGCGGCACTGATGCCGCGCCGCCGGCCGCGCCCGAACCGGCTGCCAGCACCGGTGCCGGTACCGGTGCCGGTACCGGCAGCGAGACCATGTACCGGTGTGGTGATCTGAACGTGCGCGCGACCTTCAATGGCGAGGATGCGGCGACGGTAGTGATCGGCGAACGTACCTTCGCCATGACTTCCGAGCGTGCGGCGTCGGGCGCGAAGTATGGCGATGGCCAGGGCAACAGCTTCTGGACCAAGGGCAGCGATGACGGCCTGTTGAGCCTGAAGGGCGAAGCCGATCGCGAGTGCCATGCGGTCGAAGCCACCGAAGGCGATGGCAGCGCCGGCAATGCCGCGTTCCGTGCCACCGGCAACGAACCGGGGTGGCTCGCGGTCGTAGATGGCGACACGCCAGGCCTGCAGGTGGAAGTCGATTACGGTGAGCGCCGCTTCGACGTGGCCAAACCCACCGAAGGCGCTGACGGCTGGAGCGGCAAGGCGTCCGACGGTTCCGACGTCAAGCTCAGCTTCCAGCGCACCACCTGCCAGGACGACATGAGTGGTGAGGCGTTCGAGGCCAAGGTGAACCTGACCATCGGCACCCGCCAGTACCACGGCTGCGGCAATTTCGGCGCGAAGTAACGCCCGATTCCGCGGATCGGTGACGCCGGGCCATGCCCGGCGTGCATCGATCAGCCCCCGCAGGGCTTCAGGTCGAGGCCGAAGTCCAGGTCATAGCGGCCGTTGATCCCGATCAGCGCTGCGCGGACAGCGCAGTCACCGCGATGACGCGCGACCAGATCGGTGAAGATCTTCTCGCGGCCCTCGCAGTACTTCGCGCTGGCCTCTTCCAGTTCGCGGCGACGCTCGTCGTCGTACGGCTCTTCGCCGGCGAAATGCTGGCAGGTGTTCTCGCGCGCGAGGAAGGCCTGCACGTCGGCCGGCATCGCGCAGTAGATGCGCACGTCGTCGACGTCATACACATCCTCCGGGACCGGACAGCCTGCGGCTGCACGTACCTTGTCCAGGTCCTCTTCGCCCGAGGGCTGCTCGGTAGCGGGCTCCGCTTCGGCGATGGCCTCCACGGCGGCCGGTGCCTCCACCGCTGGTGCGGCGGTCACGGCCGGTTCGGCTGGCGTGGCGTCGGCAGCATTGTCCGCTGCCTGCGGCGAACATGCCGCAAGCAGGGACAGGCAACCGATCAGCGCAAGGCGCTTAGTCGGCACGGCCAGCGAACTCACCGGTGGCGGTGTTCACCAGCACGCGCTCGCCGTTGACGATGTACTCCGGCACCATGATTTCGATGCCGGTGTTGAGCTTGGCCGGCTTCGGGCGCTTGGTGGCGGTGCCGCCCTTCAGTTCCGGCGGCGTCTCGATCACTTCCAGCACCACCGAGGCAGGCAGCTGGATCGCCACCGGCTGCTCGTCGATCACCTGCACGTAGATGCCGGTCAGGCCGTCGGTGATGTAGCCGGCGTCGTCGCCGATCACGTCCGCGTCCAGGGTGTACGGGGTGTAGTCCTCGTCATCGAGGAACACGAAGGCATCGCCGTCCTTGTACGAATAGGTGGACTGGCGGCGCAGCAGTTCGACTTCGACCAGGTTGTCGTCGGCATCGAAGCTGGCGTCGAGCTTGTTGCCGCCCGGCACGCTGTACATGATGAAGCGGAAGCGGACGTTGCCGCCGCGACCCTGCGGCGAGCTGCGCTCGATGTCGCGGATCTGGTACACGCCGTTGTTGTACTCGACGACGTTGCCCTTCTTGATGTCGTTGGCTTTCATGGTGATCTAGGTCGTTGGGGGAGGGCGCCGTCCCGGCGCCAGGGGGGAATCACTTCGGAGCGAGGCGGGTAGCGCCGTCCAGGCGGATGGTCTCGCCATTGAGGTAGGTGTTGCCGAGGATGAAGCCGACCAGGCTGGCGAAGTCTTCCGGCTTGCCCAGGCGCGACGGGAACGGAATCGAGGCGGCCAGCGACTGCTGCACGGCCTCGGGCATGCCGTCCACCATCGGCGTCCAGAACACGCCTGGAGCAATCGTATTGACGCGGATGCCGAAGCGCGACAGTTCGCGCGCCATCGGCAGCGTCATCGACACCACGCCACCCTTGCTGGCGGCATACGCGGCCTGGCCGATCTGGCCTTCGTAGGCGGCGATGCTGGCGGTGTTGATGATCACGCCGCGCTCGCCATCGGTACCGGCCTCGTTGTGCTGCATGCGGTTGGCCGCGGCCTTGGCCACGTTGAAGCTGCCTACCAGGTTGACCATCACCGTGCCCTGGAAGCCGGCCAGCGGCATCGGACCTTCCTTGCCCAGCACGCGGCCAGCGCCGAGGATGCCGGCGCAGTTCATCGCCACGTTCAGGCCACCGAGGAACTCGTGGGCCTGGTCGATGGCTGCCGAGACGGCCGCTTCATCACTGACGTTGACGTTGAAGTAGCGGGCCTTGTCGGCACCCAGATCGGCGACGGCGGAGGCGCCCTTGTCGTCGTTGAGGTCGAACAGGGCCACCTTGCCGCCCTGGGCGACGAGGTGCTGGGCCACGGCCAGGCCGAGGCCGGAGACGCCGCCAGTGATCACGGCACGTACGGAAGACAGCTGCATTGCACGGTCCTGCAGGTTCGAGAACCGCCGATTCTAACGGAAGCCGCGACCGCCGCTGTTGTGCACTGCGCCGCCGGTGCAGGGCGGCGCAGTGCGGCGGTCAGCCGGCGGCGGCCAGCGCCTGGCCGGTGCGGCTGGCGGTGGCGCGTCCGAGCAGGCCGGCCAGCCAGCGGCCGGTTTCGGCCAGTGCCGGCAGGTCCACGCCGCTGTCCAGGCCCAGGCCCTGCAGCAGGTAGACCACGTCCTCGCTGGCGACATTGCCGCTGGCGCCCTTCGCGTACGGGCAACCACCGGCGCCGGAGACGGCGCTGTCGACCACGCGCACGCCTTCTTCCAGGCAGGTGGCGATGTTGGCGATGGCCTGGCCATAGGTGTCGTGGAAGTGCACGGCCAGTGCGGCCATCGGAATCTCGGCGGCAACCGCCTGCAGCATTGCCCGAGCCTTGCGCGGGGTGCCGACGCCGATGGTGTCGCCCAGCGAGATTTCGTAACAGCCCATCTGGTGCAGGGCACGCGCCACCCGCACCACGTCGGCCAGTGGCACCTCGCCCTGGTAGGGGCAGCCGAGTACGGTGGACACGTAACCGCGCACGCGCACGCCATCGGCGGCGGCGCGGCGCAGGATCGGCTCGAACCGGGCCAGCGATTCGTCGATGCCGGCATTGGTGTTGGTGCGGTTGAACGCCTCCGAAGCGGCGGTGAACACCGCCACTTCCTCCACGCCCACCGCACGGGCGCGGTCGTAGCCCTGTTCGTTCGGCACCAGCACCGGGTAGTGGATGCCGGGCTGGCGCTGGATGCCGGCATAGACCTCGGCGGCGTCGGCCAACTGCGGGATCCACTTCGGGCTGACGAAGCTGGTCGCCTCGATGCTGCGCAGGCCGGTGGCCGACAGGCGGTTGATCAGTTCGATCTTGTCGGCGGTGGACACCGACTGCTTTTCGTTCTGCAGACCGTCACGCGGGCCGACCTCGACGATGCGGACGTAGTCGCTCATGCGGCCACCTCGTCGGCAGGGCGGTGGCAGACCGCCTCGATGTTGTTGCCATCCGGGTCGAGCACGAAGGCGCCGTAGTAGTCGGGGTGGTACCACGGGCGCAGGCCCGGCGCGCCGTTGTCGCGTCCGCCGGCGGCGAGGGCAGCGGCATGGAAGGCGTCCACCTGGTCGCGGCTGGCGCAGGCGAAGGCCACGTGCACACCGTGGCTGGCGGTGCCGCCATTGCCGAGCCAGAAGAACGGCTTGCCCTCGCTGCCGAAGCCGATGTGGTCGTGCGCGCCGGTCTGTTCGGCGGTGACTTCCATCACCACGCCGATCTGCAGCGGCGCCAGCGCCTGCAGGAAGAAGGCCTTGCTGCGCGCCAGGTCGGCGCTGGTCAAACCAAGATGATCGAGCATGTTCAGGCTTCCGTGACCCAGTGGGGCGCGCGCTTGTCGAGGAAGGCGCCCAGGCCTTCCTGGCCCTCGGCGGACACCCGCAGGCGCGCGATCAGGGCGGCATTATCGCGATCCAGGGCATCGCGGTCATGGCTGTCACGCACCTGCCGCACCAGCTGCTTGGCGCTGGAAGAAGCGATCGGGCCGGCCTTGTCGAGCAGGGCCAGCTGGCGTTGCACGGCCTCGTCCAGGCGTTCCGGCTCGACCAGCTGGTGGACCAGGCCGATGCGCAGCGCGGTATCGGCATCGAAGTGCTCGCCGGTGGCGAACCAGCGACGGGCCTGGCGCGGGCCGATGGCCTCGATCACGTAGGGCGAGATCACCGCCGGCAGCAGGCCGAGGCGGCTTTCGGTCAGGCCGAAGCGGGCCGCGGTGCTGGCGATGGCGATGTCGCAGCAGGCGACCAGGCCGACGCCGCCACCGAAGGCCGCGCCGTGGACCCGGGCCAGGGTCGGCTTGGGCAGCTCGTCCAGGGTGCGCATCAGCCGCGCCAGGGCCAGCGAGTCCTCGCGGTTGTCGGCCTCGCTGGCGGCGGCCATGCCACGCATCCACTGCATGTCGGCGCCGGCCGAGAAGGAGGCGCCGTGGCCGGCCACCACTACCGCGCGCACCGCGTCGTCGCGTCCGGCGGCTTCGAGGGCGGCGGTCAGCCGCGCTATCAAGCCGGCGTCAAAGGCATTGTGCAGCTCGGGCCGGTTCAGCCAGAGGGTGAGGACGGCGCCGCTGCGCTCGATCTGCAAAGCATCGTTCATGGGATTCCAGGGTCACTCCATACCTGTATGGATCATAGCGGGCCATTGGTCATGGGCCATGACGCGACGCGGGAATGTTAGAATCGAGAACCATTTACATCCAGCAGAGAATGCGCTAGATGACGCTGTCCGAACTGCCGCTGCACGCCTCGGCCGTGGTCGAGTCCGTGCAGGACCTCCATGCCAACGATGCCATCGCCCGTCGCCTGCGCGAGCTGGGTTTCGTGAAGGGCGAGGAAGTGCGCCTGGTGGCCAAGGGCCCGGTCGGTGGCGAGCCGCTGCTGGTGCAGGTCGGGTTTACCCGGTTTGCGCTGCGGATCAGTGAAGCCAAGCGCGTCGTGGTCGACGCCAACCGCCAGGAGCGTCGCGCATGACCGCTGCAACTTCTACCGCGCCCCTGCGCATTGCGCTGGTCGGTAACCCCAACAGTGGCAAGACCGCGCTGTTCAACCAGCTGACCGGCAGCCGGCAGAAGGTTGCCAACTACACCGGCGTCACCGTCGAGCGCAAGGAAGGCCGCCTGCGCGCGCCGTCCGGCCGCGAGTTCGCCGTACTCGACCTGCCGGGCGCCTACAGCCTGCACCCGGCCAGCCTGGACGAGGCAATCACCCGTGACCTGTGCCGGGGCTTCTACCCGGGCGAGGCTGCACCGGACGTGCTGCTGTGCGTGATCGACGCCACCAACCTGCGCCTGCACCTGCGCTTCGCGCTGGAACTGCGCGAGCTGGGCAAGCCGATGGTGGTTGCGCTGAACATGGTCGATGCGGCCCAGCGCCGTGGCATCCAGGTGGACGTGGCCGCGCTGGAGCGCGAGCTGGGCGTGCCGGTGGTGGAAACCGTGGCGGTGCGCAAGCAGGGCGCCAAGGCCCTGGTCGAGCGCCTCGATGCGATGGTGCCGCACCTGGATGCGCCGGTGCCGGGCCCGGAAGGTGGCATCGACTACCACGCCAAGGTGCGCGAGATCCTGTCGGTGGCCGTGCGCATGCCGGCACGGACCGCCAAAGTCGACGACGCGCTGGACCGCTGGCTGCTGCACCCGGTGTTCGGCCTGATCAGCCTGGCGGTGGTGATGTTCCTGATCTTCCAGGCGGTGTATGCCTGGGCGACACCGTTGATGGATGGCATCGAGGCCGGTTTCGCCTGGCTTGGTGCCTTCGTTGGCAGCGTGCTGCCGGAAGGCCCGTTGGCCAGCCTGCTGACTGACGGCATCATCGCCGGTGTGGGTGGCGTGGTGGTGTTCCTCCCGCAGATCCTGATCCTGTTCTTCTTCATCCTGGTGCTGGAGGAATCCGGCTACCTGCCGCGTGCGGCGTTCCTGCTCGACCGCATGATGGCCGCCGCCGGCCTGTCCGGCCGCTCGTTCATCCCGCTGCTGTCCAGCTTCGCCTGCGCGGTGCCGGGCATCATGTCCACGCGCAGCATCCAGGACCCGCGTGACCGCCTGGCCACGATCCTGGTCGCGCCGCTGATGACCTGCTCGGCACGCCTGCCGGTGTATGCGCTGCTGATTGGCGCGTTCATCCCGCAGAAGACGGTGTGGGGCGTGTTCAACCAGCAGGGCCTGGTGCTGTTCGGCCTGTATGCGGCGGGCATCCTCAGTGCGCTGGCGATGTCGTGGATCATGAAGAAGTGGCGCCGCGACAAGAGCGAGCACCCGCTGATGCTGGAGCTGCCGTCATACCGCCTGCCGCACGTGCGCGACCTGGCGGTCGGCCTGTACGAGCGGGGCATGATCTTCCTCAAGCGTGTCGGCGGCATCATCCTGGCGCTGACCATCCTGCTGTGGGTGCTGCTGTCGTTCCCGGCGGCTCCGGCCGGCGCCACCATGCCGGCCATCGATTACAGCTATGCGGGCCAGATCGGCCATGCGATGGCGGTGTTCTTCGCGCCGCTGGGCTTCAACTGGCAGATCTGCATTGCGCTGATTCCGGGCCTGGCCGCGCGCGAAGTGGCGGTGTCCTCGCTGGCGACCGTGTACGCGCTGTCCGCAGCCGATGACGATGCCGCCAGCCAGGCGCTGACCCCGCTGATCAGCGACGGCTGGTCGCTGGCCACCGCGCTGTCGCTGCTGGTCTGGTACATCTACGCCCCGATGTGCATCTCGACGCTGGCCACCATCAAGCGCGAGACCAATTCGTGGAAGACGATGGCCTTCTCGGCGTTCTACCTGTTTGCTGGGGCCTACGTGGCGGCGCTGATCACCTACCAGGTGACCAAGGCGCTGGGAGGCGGCTGATGGACCGTGGACTGCTGCTGCAGTACCTGATCATTGCGGTGGCCGTGCTGGTCAGTGCCTGGGTGGTGTTGAAGAAGCAGTTCCCCGGCACCGTGCGCAAGCTGCGCGGGGCGCTGGCGCTGGCCCTGCTGAAGCCGGGCCGCGCTGCCTGGCTGCAGGCGCTGGGGCGGAAGATCGCACCGCCGGTGAGCGGAGGCGGTGGCGCCTGTGGCGGTTGCGACAGCTGCGGGCCGACGCCGCCCAAACAGCACTGAATGTGTCCTGGTAGGTGCGAACCTTGGTCCGCACACTCCTGGAGTCCATCCACGCATGGCGTGGATCTACTAGACCTCTCTGCGGATGAGCGCGCGGAAGTTCCCGTTCTGATTCAACCGCCGCACCGACTCCCGGTTTCCATGGGTTGTCGCGAAGCCCGCCACGTCGGCAAGGGCATCGAGCAGCAGGCATTTCATCCCATCGCGATTGCCGGCCTCCAGCAGATCATCCAGATCCTGCTGGATGAAAGCCCGGCGCAGGCCGGGCGTCTCTTCGATCCGCCAGTCGACATGGGGCGTGGGAATGCTGGAGCGGTACCTGAAAGCTGTTTCAAGATCGTCAGGTGCAAGGGGATACTCGAGCAGCTCTGGAAAGTAGAGCCCGGCATTCACATAGAAGCCCCGGCTTTCACTGGCGCGTTGGTGATTCACGACAAGCAGGGCGGCATCCAGCAAGCGGTAGCGGGTCGTCGACGTGCCGGAAAAGCCGGCCTTCCTGGCGCACTTGCTGAAGACAGTCGAGGATTTCATGGGCTTTGCCTGGGCCGTAAGAAGTGCCCACAGCCTTGAGGCACGGTGCCTGGCGGTCAATTGGCAAACGCGACACATGGAATGTGGCCGGCATTTCATCCACGCATGGCGTGGATCTACCTGGCGCGTGAACCCAGCTCTGCTGCCAACGCCAGCCACTTGCTGCGTTGTGCTGGGGTACTGCTGCGCACCGCACCGAGACGGCTGACCCGCACCGGGCGGATGCCGCAGAATTCCAGAATGGTGGCGCGGATCTGGGTGATGCCCGGGTCGCGGTAGATCCAGCGGTAGTACCAGGGCGGCGTATCCAGCGTGGTGATCACCCGCGCGCTGCGCCCGGCCAGCAGCCGGTCCCACCACACCGAATCGCGCCGGTAGCGGAAGGCGTACCCCGGCAGCAGCGCGCGATCGAAGAAGCCCTTCAACAACGCCGGCATCGCGCCCCACCAGGTCGGGTAGACCAGCACCAGGTGATCGCAGGCCTCGATCGCATCGGCGGCGTCCTGCAGATCGGCTTCCAGTGGCTGGATCTGGCGATAGCCATGCCGCAGCACCGGATCGAACTCGAGTTCACCCAATGCGATCAAGCGCACCCGGTGGCCGGCATTCTCGGCGGCGGTGGCGTAGCGCTGGGCGAGGGCGCCGCACAGGCTGTCGCGGTCGGGATGGCCGAGCAGGATCAGGATGGAACGGGACACGGCAACCTCGGGCAATGGAAAGTGCGCGAGGCTGCGGTCTGCCCCAAGGGCAGAGTCAAGCCTGGGTCGTGCAGCCGCTGGGTTCCAGCACGCAGTCATTGCTGCCGGAGAGCAGCCACTGCTGCAGTTCGTCGCTGACCTGCTGCAGGTCGAGCTCGACCTGCGCCAGCCGTGCCCGCTCGCTGGCAATGCGGCTGCGCTGCTGCTCAAGCAGGGTCAGCACTGCCTGCCAGTCGAGCCGCCCGTCGCGGCCCTGCAGGCGCGAGATTGCCGCCAGCGTGATACCCAGCCCCAGCGCCTGGCGGATCAGCTGCACCCAGGCCACATCCTGTTCGCTGTAGTCGCGGTAGCGGTTCAGTCGTGGCACCGGCGGCAGCAGGCCGCGCGCCTCGTACAGTCGGATGGCCTTGGCGCTGGCACCGGTCAGGCGGCTGACCTCGGAGATGCGCATCGGCTCAGTCCCGCACCAATCCGCCATCCACCACCAGGTTCTGGCCGGTCACCGCGCGTGACCACGGGCTGGCGAAGAACAGCGCGGCATCGGCGAATTCGGCCGGGGTGGTGACGCTGCGCAGCGGGGTGTTGGCGGCGATGTAGTCGAACACCGCTTCGGGCGTGGCGGAACTGGCATCGGTGGTGCGCAGCAGGCCGCCGGACAGCATGTTGACGGTGATGCCGTGCGGGCCGAGGTCGCCGGCCAGTGTGCGGGTCAGCGACAGCAGTGCGGCCTTGGCGGCGGTGTAGTCGTGGTAGGGCACGACCGGGTTCTGGAACAGGTTGGTGCCGATGTTGATCACACGGCCGAAGCGGCGGGCCTGCATGCCGGGCAGGGCGGCCTGCACGGTGTTCAGCGCGCCGCGCACGCTGCCCTCGAACTGCGCCTGGAAGGCCGGCCAGCCGATATCGGCGGCGCCGTCGCGGGCATCGCCATTGAACGAGAACGCTGCGAGTGCGTTGTTGACCACCGTGGTGACGCCCTGGCCGAAGTGGGCCAGGGCGTGCTGCAGCATCGCATCGACCTGGTTGCGATCAGTGACGTCGGCAGGCAGTGCGATTGCCTGTCCGCCCAGCTCGGCGGCCAGCGCTCGAGCGGTGCCTTCGCTGCGGTGGTAGTTGACGATGACGCGCGCACCCTGCGCAGCGAAGGCGCGGGCGATGTGCTTGCCAAGGCCGCGGCCGGCGCCAGTGACCAGCACCAGCTGTTCGCTGATCTGCATGAAGGAGCTGCCATCCATTGCATGAAAGGGCATGCAGCGTAGCAGCGATGGCGCTTGCCGGAGCGGGCGTGCTGCCGCTAGCCTGCAGGCATGAACCAGACTCCCCTGCGATTGCTCATTCACGGTGCCTCCGGGCGCATGGGCCAGGCCCTGCTGCGGCTGGCCGCCGAACATCCCGAAACCCTGCAGATCGTGGCTGCGGTAACCGGCCGTGCGCCGACCCAGCGCGTGGTCGACGGCGTGCCGTTCTTCGCGGCCAGCGAACTGCCTGGCGCGCCGGTGTTCGATGTGGCGATCGACTTCAGCCTGCCGGAGGGCTTCGACCCGATGCTGGCGCTGTGCGTGGAGCGGGGTGCGGGCCTGGTCTCGGGCACTACTGGCATCTCCAGCACACAGCGGCAGGCGCTGGAGGCCGCGGCGGCGTCCATCCCGCTGGTCTGGGCGTCGAATTTCAGCCTGGGCGTGGCGGTACTGGACGAGCTGGTCGAGCGCGCGGCGCAGGCGCTGGCCGGTTGGGACTGCGACATCGTCGAATCGCACCACACGCAGAAGAAGGACGCGCCGTCGGGCACCGCGCTGACCCTGGGCGCGGCCGCGCAGCGGGGTGGGGCGGAGCCGCATTACGCCAGCCTGCGTGCCGGTGACATCGTCGGCGAGCATCTGGTGCAGTTCACCGGCCTGGGTGAGCGCATCGAGCTGGTGCACCGGGCCACCAACCGCGACATCTTCGCCCGCGGCGCCCTGTTTGCCGCCCGCCAGCTGCAGGGCCGCGCCCCGGGCAGCTACCGGGTGCGGGACCTGCTGGACGGCCCCCGGTAACGGTCCAGGCCGATGGTAGATGCCAACCTTGGTTGGCAGGCTTTCCGGGAAGCGCCAACCAAGGTTGGCGTCTACCAGGGTCATGGCGGCCCGCATACGCCGCCGGATTGAAATGAATGCGCAATCGCCTGTTCATGAAGTGCGATAACCGCTGGCGCGAGCGCCCCGGCAGCGCTACAATTCGCACTCGCCGAATCACGAAAGCCGGACCGGTCCCAGACCGCACGTCCGCGCTTTTTTGCAACCGGATTTCCGTGAAGCGCAGGCGTGACTTCGGCAGCCCCCTCGGTAGCCAAAGTGAGATTCCCGTGACCCAAGCCGCAATCCTCGTCCTCGAAGACGGCACCGTATTCGAGGGCGAATCCGTAGGCGCGCCCGGCCTGTCCGTCGGTGAGGTGGTGTTCAACACCGCCATGACCGGCTACCAGGAAGTGCTGACCGACCCGTCCTACGCCCGGCAGATGGTCACGCTGACCTATCCGCATATCGGTAACACCGGCATGACCGACCAGGACAATGAAGCGTCCAAGGTGTGGTCGGCCGGCCTGATCGTGCGCGATGTTCCCCGCCGTCCCAGCAACTGGCGCAGCCAGGTGTCGCTGCAGGACTGGCTGATCCAGCGTGGCGTGGTCGCCATCGCCGGCATCGACACCCGCAAGCTGACCCGCATCCTGCGCGAGAAGGGCGCGCAGAACGGTGCGCTGATGGCCGGTGACATCGACGTGGAAAAGGCACTGGAAGCCGCCCGCAAGTTCCCGGGGCTGAAGGGCATGGATCTGGCCAAGGTCGTCACTACCGAGAAGACCTACACCTGGACCGAGGGTCAGCTGGACCTGGATGCCAACGCCTTCGTCAGCGTGCCGGCCAAATACAAGGTCGTGGCCTACGACTTCGGCGTGAAGACCAACATCCTGCGCATGCTGGCCGAGCGCGGCTGCGAAGTGACCGTGGTGCCGGCACAGACCCCGGCCGCCGAAGTGCTGGCACTGAAGCCGGACGGCGTGTTCCTGTCCAATGGCCCGGGTGACCCGGAACCGTGCGACTACGCCATCGAAGCGATCAAGACCTTCATCGACGTGAAGATCCCGACCTTTGGCATCTGCCTTGGCCACCAGCTGCTGGGCCTGGCCTCGGGCGCGCAGACCATGAAGATGGGCCACGGCCACCACGGTGCGAACCACCCGGTGCAGGACCTGGACAGCGGCCGGGTGATGATCACCTCGCAGAACCACGGCTTCGCGATCGATGAAGCGACCCTGCCGGCGACCCTGCGCGTGACCCACCGCTCGCTGTTCGATGGCACCAACCAGGGTGTCGCCCGCACCGACGTGCCGGCGTTCTCGTTCCAGGGCCACCCGGAAGCGTCGCCGGGCCCGACCGATGTCGGTCCGCTGTTCGACCGCTTCGTGGTGCTGATGGAGCAGGCCAAGGCGTGATCAGTACGCCGCCGGCCCCCCGGTGGCGTCGCGATGGACCGTAAACCCCGCAACGCTGCTGCCGCTGGCGCGGCGCTGCGGATCAAGATTCCTGATCGACAGCGTGCGATCACCCCCCTTGTCACGCTGTACTGACTTAGAGAAGAAAATGCCCAAGCGCACTGACCTCAAGACCATCCTCATCATCGGTGCTGGCCCGATCGTCATCGGCCAGGCCTGCGAGTTCGACTACTCCGGCGCCCAGGCCTGCAAGGCCCTGCGTGACGAGGGTTACCGCGTGGTGCTGGTCAACAGCAACCCGGCCACGATCATGACCGACCCGGAGATGGCCGACGCCGTCTACATCGAGCCGATCAACTGGCAGACGGTCGAGAAGATCATCGCCAAGGAAAAGCCCGATGCACTGCTGCCGACCATGGGTGGCCAGACCGCGTTGAACTGCGCGCTGGACCTGGCCGACAACGGCGTGCTGGAGAAGTACAACGTCGAGCTGATCGGCGCCAAACGCGAAGCGATCCGCATGGCCGAAGACCGCGAGCTGTTCCGCGTCGCCATGGGTGAGATCGGCCTGGAATGCCCGACCGCCGCCGTCGCCCATACCCTGGACGAAGCGCTGGAGATCCAGACCCGCGTCGGCTACCCGACCATCATCCGCCCCAGCTTCACCCTGGGCGGCAGCGGTGGCGGCATCGCCTACAACCGCGAAGAGCTGGTCGAGATCGTCAGCCGCGGCCTGGAACTGTCGCCGACTACCGAAGTGCTGGTGGAAGAGTCGGTGCTGGGCTGGAAGGAGTTCGAGATGGAAGTGGTCCGCGATACCGCGGACAACTGCATCATCGTCTGCTCGATCGAGAACCTGGACCCGATGGGCGTGCACACCGGTGACTCGATCACCGTGGCGCCGGCGCAGACCCTGACCGACAAGGAGTACCAGCGCCTGCGCGATGCCTCCATCGCCGTGCTGCGCAAGATCGGCGTCGATACCGGTGGCTCGAACGTGCAGTTCGGCATCAACCCGAAGACCGGCCGCGTGGTCGTCATCGAGATGAACCCGCGCGTGTCGCGTTCCTCGGCGCTGGCCTCCAAGGCCACCGGCTTCCCGATCGCCAAGGTCGCCGCCAAGCTGGCCGTGGGATACACCCTGGACGAACTGAAGAACGAAATCACCGGTGGCCTGACCCCGGCCTCGTTCGAGCCGTCGATCGACTACGTCGTCACCAAGATCCCGCGTTTCGCCTTCGAGAAGTTCCCGGCTGCCGACGCCCGTCTGACCACCCAGATGAAGTCGGTGGGCGAGGTGATGGCGATGGGCCGTACCTTCCAGGAGTCGGTGCAGAAGGCGCTGCGTGGCCTGGAAACCGGCAAGGTCGGCTTCGACCCGACCGGCCTGGACCTGAGCAACGAAGAAGACCTGCAGACCCTGCGTCGCGAGCTGAAGGCCCCGGGCCCGGAGCGCCTGTTCTTCGTCGCCGATGCGTTCCGCGCCGGCATGAGCGTGGAAGAGATCTACGCGCTGTCGTTCATCGATCACTGGTTCCTGGACCAGATCGAGGAAATCATCGCTGCCGAGGCTGAAGTCGCTGCTGGTGGCATCGACGCGCTGGACGCTGCACGCCTGCGCAAGCTGAAGCGCGCCGGTTTCTCCGACGCACGCCTGGCGCAGCTGACTGGTACCAACGAAGCCGCCATCCGCGCGCTCCGTCGTGCGCACAAGGTGCGCCCGGTCTACAAGCGCGTCGATTCCTGTGCCGGTGAGTTCTCCACCGGCACCGCCTACCTGTACTCGACCTACGAGGACGAGTGCGAGGCCGCGCCGAGCAACCGCGACAAGATCATGATCCTCGGTGGTGGCCCGAACCGCATCGGCCAGGGCATCGAGTTCGACTACTGCTGCGTGCACGCGGCACTGGCGCTGCGCGAGGATGGCTATGAAACCATCATGGTCAACTGCAACCCGGAAACCGTGTCGACCGACTACGACACCTCCGACCGCCTGTACTTCGAACCGCTGACCCTGGAAGACGTGCTGGAAATCGTCGAACTGGAACAGCCGAAGGGCGTGATCGTGCAGTACGGCGGCCAGACCCCGCTGAAGCTGGCGCGCGCGCTGGAAGCCAACGGCGTGCCGGTGATCGGCACCAGCCCGGACTCCATCGACCTGGCCGAAGACCGCGAGCGCTTCCAGCAGCTGGTCGACAAGCTGGGCCTGAAGCAGCCGCCGAACCGCATCGCCCGCAACGACCAGGAAGCCCTGCTGCTGGCCCGCGAGATCGGCTACCCGCTGGTGGTGCGCCCGAGCTACGTGCTGGGCGGCCGTGCGATGGAGATCGTCTACGGCGAAGCCGACCTGGCCCGCTACGTGCGCGACGCGGTGAAGGTGTCCAACGATTCGCCGGTGCTGCTGGACCGCTTCCTCGACAATGCCGTGGAGTGCGACGTCGACATCATTGCCGATGCGCAGGGCAACGTCCTGATCGGCGGCGTGATGGAGCACATCGAAGAAGCCGGCGTGCACTCGGGCGATTCCTCGTGCTCGCTGCCGCCGTACTCGCTGTCGGCTGAAACCCAGGCCGAACTGCGCCGCCAGGTGGTGGAGCTGGCCAAGGCCCTGAACGTGGTCGGCCTGATGAACACCCAGTTCGCGATCCAGACCAGCGATGAAGGTGCCGACACCATCTACCTGCTGGAAGTGAACCCGCGTGCCTCGCGCACCGTGCCGTTCGTGTCCAAGGCCACCGGCATGCCGTTGGCCAAGATCGCCGCCCGCTGCATGGCCGGCAAGACGTTGGCCGAGCAGGGCGCGACCAAGGAAATCGTGCCGGACTACTACTCGGTGAAGGAAGCGATCTTCCCGTTCGCCAAGTTCCAGGGCGTCGACCCGATCCTCGGGCCGGAGATGCGCTCCACCGGTGAGGTGATGGGCGTGGGCCGCACCTTCAACGCCGCCTTCGCGCGTGCGCAGGAAGCGGGTGGCATCAAGGCGCCGCCGGTCGGCAAGGCCTTCGTCTCGGTCCGCGATCCGGACAAGAAGCGCGTGCTGCCGGTGGCCAAGGCACTGCTGGCGCGTGGCTACAGCCTGGTCGCCACCCGCGGCACCGCCGCGTGGCTGCAGCAGCACGGCATGGACTGCGAGATCATCAACAAGGTGGTCGAGGGCCGTCCGCACATCGTCGACTCGATCAAGAACGGCGAGATCGTCTACATCGTCAACACGACCGAAGGTCGTTCGGCGATCAACGACTCGTTCTCGATCCGTCGCGAGGCGCTGCAGCACCGCGTCACCTACTCGACCACCATTGCCGGCGCCAAGGCGCTGGTGGATTCACTGGAATTCCGTGGCACCGGCCCCGTCTGGTCGCTGCAGGAGCTGCACAAGGAGTTGAATGCATGAGAGCCCCCATCACGATGAAGGGCGCGCAGAAGCTGCGCGACGAACTGGATCACCTGAAGTCGGTCAAGCGCCCGAAGGTGATCGCCGCGATCGCTGAAGCGCGTGAGCATGGCGACCTGAAGGAGAACGCCGAGTACCACGCCGCGCGCGAGGAACAGGGCTTCATCGAAGGCCGCATCAAGCAGCTGGAAGGCGAGCTGTCGCACGCCGAGATCATCGACGTGAGCAAGCTCAACGCCGGCTCCAAGGTGGTGTTCGGTGCCAGCGTGACCCTGGCCGACGTGGAAACCGACGAAGAGAAGAAGTACCAGATCGTCGGTGACCTGGAAGCGGACATCAAGCTGGGCCTGATCGCGATTTCCTCGCCGGTGGCACGCGCGATGATCGGCAAGCTGGAAGGCGATTCGATCGTGATCGACGCCCCGGCCGGCCAGCGCGAGTACGAGATCGTCAGCGTCAGCTACGTGGACTGACCCGGTGGCAACGGCGACCCTGCTGTTGCCGGCACGCAGCCGCTTTGCCGCGGCTGCGTTGCCTGATGACGTGGCGCGTGCCCTGGGCCGCGCCAATGCCTCGCAGTTCGAAGCCGGCGAGCGGGCACAGCTGCAGCGCCATTTCACGGTCGCCGCGCCGCACTGGCCGGTGGCCGCACTGAGCCGCCAGCGTGACGTCGGCGATGCTGCCGGCGCGTGCTGGCTGCGTGCCGATCCGGCCTGCATGGTGCCGGACATGCACGGTGCGCGGATGATGGCCTATGGCGAAACACTGCGGCCGACGCTGGCCGACAGCCTGGCCCTGCTGCCGGTGCTGCAGCCGTTGTTCGCCGATGCCGGGTTCGTGCTCGACGCGCCCGATCCCTCGCGCTGGTACCTGCGGCTTCCGATCGACCTGGCCCTGCCGGACTTCGACAGTCCGGACGAGGTGCTGGGCGATGACCTGTTCTCGCACCTGCCGGAAGGCGAGGGTGGCCGCCGCTGGCGGGCGCTCATGACCGAAGCGCAGGTGCTGCTGCACAACCATTCCTGGAACCAGCAGCGCGCCGCGCAGGGACAACAGCCGATCAATTCGCTGTGGTTCTGGGGTGGCGGCGTGATGCCGGTGTCGGTCAGCACGGCGCATGCGCAGGTGCGCAGTCGTGATGCCCTGCTGCAGGGCCTGGCTCTGGCGGCAGGCGTGGCCGTGGATGGCGAGCAGGCGGTGGATGCACTGGTCGACCTGCGCCAGCTGCGCTCCCTGCAGCAGCTCGGCAATGATGCGATCCGTCCGCTGCTGGCCGCGCTGAAACGTGGCGAGCTGCAGCGACTGGTGCTGGATTTCGAGGATGGCCTGCAGTTCCAGCTGGATCGTGGCCAGCGCTGGCAGTTCTGGAAAAAGCCGCGGCAGCTTCACGATTGAGCGGGATCGGATCCGTTTTCCATCGGAAAACGGCTCTGACCCTGGACGTTTGCCGGGGTTGCCGGCCAGCGGCCGGCACTAGCGCAGGTAACGGGCGAAGCCCTGCCGGCATCAACGAACCTCGCTGACCACCGTCGGCAGCGTCCAGTGCCCACCGAGCATATTGCGACACTGGCCAGTCGTGAAATCGCTGCTCTTCACGAAGCGCTCGCCGTCCCAGACCCAGTCATTTGCGGAGATGCAATCACCGACACCGCGGCCCCGGAAACGGCCTCGCAACGTAGCGTCATCGCGGTCAAAATCTTCGGCCAGGTCGGTGACAAAGGTCGCCTGGTACGGCGATTTGTCTCGCACCACCCAGTAGCCGTTGCTCATGTTGTAGGGCCCCACGAAGCAGCTGGTGCTTGCCAGCACATGCTGGGCGTCCAGTCGCTGGATCTCGATCTCATCTTTCCCCCCATCGCTCAGGCGACCGCACACATCCGGCTTCGGCAAGCTGCCGATCAACGCCTTGCGCAGGCCCGGTGCTTTCGCCAGCGCCGCGTCCGCGGCGCGCGGTTCCACCAGCGTGCCGCGCATGATCACCGGCACCGGCAATGCCGCAGGCACGTTCGCTTCGGCCTTGTGGCCGCGTCGCACCAGCGCACCCGGCGTGCCCAGCCGGCCCTGTGCCTCGTCCATCTTCAGCAGTACGGCCGCTGCACCGCTGTCGGAGATCGGCCAGACCTTGCCCTTGCCGTCGATGATCTCGATGCGTGCCTGGCGGGGCAGTGCGGCGACCAGTGCATCGGTCTGTGCCTGCTGCAACAACTCTTTGTCCCCGTCGCCCGTGTCGCGCACCGGGCCCAGGTGCTTGCCGTTCAGGCGCAGGCGCAGCGCTCCGGTTGGCGTTGGGCTTACACCGTCCTCGCCATTGCGCAGCCGTGCGAACACCTTCGTGCCCGGACCACCTGCGCGTTCCAGCATCAGACTGAGCAGGTTACCTGCAGCTTGCGGGCTGTATCCAGCCGCGCGGCAGGTGCGGGTGTTGTCACAGGCCAGCGACCAGTCGTTGTGCTCGAATTCGACCCCCGCCTTGGGCTCAGGTGTGGCGGCGTAAGCGGCCGGGGCCACGACGAGCGCCAACAGCGCGGTCTGCAGAGTGCGAAGCATTGGAAGATGTTCGTTGCAGGGCAGGCAAGCATGGAAGATGCGCCCGCGAAAACCAACTGCTCTGTCAAGAGTCAGAGACCTGCGTCCGCAGAGGCAGCCGACCGGGGCGGAGGTCGCACGCTATGATGTGCGGGTCTTCCGTAACCCGGCGATGCCGATGTCCCTTGCCGCCGATGCTGCGCATTCCTCCTCTGATACGCCGATGATCCGCCGCCGCGATGCGGTCGCGCCCGGCAGCTGGCCGGAGGGCACGCTGCCGCTGCTGGCGCGGCTTTACGCCAGTCGTGGTGCAGGCACACCCGAACTGGCGCTGCCGAAGCTGGGCAGCCTGCATGCGCCCGAGCTGCTGACCGGCATCGACGATGCAGTGGGCCTGCTGGTCGAGGCCATCGCCAACGATAAGCGCATCCTGGTGGTCGGCGATTTCGACTGCGATGGTGCTACCGCCTGTGCGGTCGGTGTGCGCGGCCTGCGCATGCTCGGCGCGCAGCATGTTTTCCACGCGGTGCCGAACCGCATGGTGCACGGCTATGGCCTGTCGCCGTCGCTGGTGGAGGAGCTGGCCGAGCTGCAGCCGGACCTGCTGGTCACGGTCGATCACGGCATTGCCTGCCATGCGGGTGTGACTGCGGCCAAGGCGCGTGGCTGGCAGGTGCTGGTCACCGACCATCATCTTCCCGGCCCGCAGCTGCCGCCTGCCGATGTCATCGTTGATCCGAATCTGGACGGCGATGCCTTCCCCAGCAAGTCGTTGGCCGGTGTCGGCGTGATCTTCTACGTGCTGATGGCGCTGCGCCGGCAGATGCGCGAGGCCGGCGTCTTTGCCGATGGCAAGGGGCCGGACCTGACCACGCTGCTGGACCTGGTGGCGGTCGGCACCGTTGCCGACCTGGTGGCACTGGATCCGAACAACCGTGCGCTGGTCAGTGCGGGCCTACGCCGTCTACGCGCAGGGCAGGGCTGTGTCGGCCTGCGTGCGCTGATCGAAGCCAGTGGCCGTGATGCCGCGCGACTGACCGCCACCGATATCGGCTTCGCACTCGGCCCGCGCCTGAACGCGGCGGGCCGGCTGGAAGACATGGCGCTGGGCATCGCGCTGCTGCTGACCGAAGACCCGCGCCAGGCGCGCGAGATCGCGCAGACGCTGGAGCAGATCAATTCGGAACGGCGCGCGGTGCAGCAATCGATGACCGATGATGCCGAGCAGGCGTTGACCCGCGTGGTGCTGGACATGGCCGGGCAGCGCCCGGTGGCGGCCTGCCTGTTCGACGCCGATTGGCACCCGGGCGTGGTCGGCCTGGTCGCGTCGAAGATGAAGGATCGCCTGCATCGCCCGGTGATCGCCTTCGCGCCTGCAGAACCCGGTGCCGACACGCTGCGTGGCTCGGCGCGCTCGATTCCCGGCCTGCATATCCGTGACGCGCTGGCACTGGTCGACGCGCGCCATCCGGGCCTGATCGAACGCTTCGGTGGCCACGCCATGGCGGCCGGTCTCAGCCTGCGGCTTGATCACGTCGATGACTTCAAGGCGGCCTTCGTGGCTGTCGTGCTGGAAATGCTCGACCCCGCGGCATTGCAGCAGCAGGTGTTGAGCGACGGCGAACTGGCCGCGGACGAGCTGGATCATCGCCACGCCGATGCGTTGCGCCTGGCTGGGCCGTGGGGCCAGGGCTTCCCCGAACCGCTGTTCGATGGCCACTTCGAGGTGGCCAACTGGCGCGTGTTGAAAGAGCGCCACCTGAAGCTGGAGCTGCGCCTGCCCGGCGTACCCGGCACGATCAACGCGATCCATTTCGGTGGCTGGCACGGCAACGCGCCGGGCCGCCATGTGCATCTCGCCTACCGGCTGGCCTGCGATGACTATCGCGGCGGCAGCGCCATCCAGCTGATCGTGGAGCACTGCCTGCCTGCATGAAAAAAGGGGACGGAGGGGATTAAGTCGCTAGTGCCTTGTTTGCCACTTGCGACTTAATCCCCTCCGTCCCCTTTTTCTGTGGCGTTAGCGGACCTCGCTGACCAGCATCGGCAGATCCCATGTGCCACCGGGCACGCCCCGGCATAGCCCAGGTGCCACCTCGGACGTCGCGATGAAGTTCGTCCCGTCCCACGTCCAGGCTGCGTGCGACATGCAGTCAGCGAGGCCGCGGCCCTTCTGCGCGGCAATGATCTGGCCGTCGGCGTAGTCGATCGCATCGCTGGTCACCCATTGCGCCTGGAACGGCGCCTGCGGGCGCGCGACCCAATAGCCATCGCCGATGTTGTAGGCCCCGCGCCAACACGGGACCGTGACCAGCACATGCTGCGCGTCCAGGCGCTGGACCTGCAGCGGGGAGTTGCTGAGCGGAACGTCGGCGTCGGTTTCCTGCAGGCCCTCGCATCTGTCGTCCTCCAGCGTGGCGCGCAGTGCCGCGCGCAGGGCGGGTGAGGCGGCCAGCCGAGCAAACGCGGGATCATCCGGAGTCGAGTCCAGGGTAGCGGCCTTGCGTACAACCGGCACCGGAAGTGCGGCGGGAACGCCGGACTCAGGCGTGCTGCCCCTGCGCATCACGGCGCCGGGCGTGCCGAGGCGGCCCTGGTACTCATCGATCTTCAGCAGTACCGCTGCGGCACCCTTGTCCGACAGCGGCCAGCGATGGCCAGCGTCATCGGTCACGCTGATTCCTCCATCGCGTACCAGTGCGGACAACAGTGCGCTGGTCTGCGCGGCATTCAAGCTGTGCGTGCCTTCGCCCTTCACGGGAGCCAGTACGCCCAGGTCCTGGCGCTGGATGCGCAGATGCAGCGCGCCCTTGGGCTGGGTCTGGCCTTCTTCCGGCTGCAGCGTCAGGCGGCCCTGGATGGCCTGATCCGGGCCGCCCTTGCGGGTGAGCAGCACACTCAGGGTGCTGCCATCGTCGGTGGCGTAGCCGGCGGCGCGGCAGGTCAAGGTGTTGTCACAGGCCACGACCCAGTCGTGGTGCTGGAAATACAGACTCTTGGCCGGAGCCGCAGCAAGCGCTGTCAGGGGGCAGGCCAGTGCCAACAGAGTGGCCAGCAGGGGCAATCGCATCGGCATCCTTGCGCGTGTGGGAGCGTGGGGCATGGTGCCTGTGGATGGGGGCAAAGAAAAGCCGCGCACGGTCCAACCCCATTCCGGGTGTCCGTGCGTTCAAATGTCCACGATCCCACTGGAGCCCTGTCATGGTCTTCGTCCGTTGCTGCGCTGTGTTGTTGCTGGCCCTCGCGGCTGGGCCTGTCGGCGCTCAGGCGCCACGTATTGCCAGGCCGCAAGCCACCACCCCGCTGTTGATCGCGCCTGCCGCCGAACAGCCGGTGCAGCTGCAGCGTGCCCGCATCGAAGGCGAGGTCCAGGCCGGCATCGCCCAGACCAGGATCACCCTCGAATTCCACAACCCGAACCGACGCGTGCTGGAGGGCGAGCTGCAGTTCCCGCTGGCCGATGGCCAGCAGATCAGCGGCTTCGCACTGGACATCAACGGTGAACTGCGTGACGCCGTGCCGGTGCCCAAGGACCGTGGCCGCCAGGTGTTCGAGGAAATCGCCCGCCGCGGTGTCGACCCGGGCCTGCTGGAACAGACTGCCGGCAACCAGTTCCGCCTGCGTATCTATCCGCTGCCGGCCGGCGGCAACCGGCGCCTGCAGCTGGTGATTCGCGAACCGCTGGCCTTCGCCGGCCAGGGCTGGCAGTGGACGCTGCCGCTGCAGTTCGCCGCTGGCGCTGCATCGGTCGAGTTGAAGCTGCAGGCGCCGGAAGCGGCCACCGCAGGTACGGCTCCGTTCCGCATCAACGCGGGCCAGCTGCACTGGCAGGGAAAGGGCGCGCAGTTGCCGTCGCAGCTGCAGTGGAGCCTGCCCGCAGCACGTCAGGCGCAGGTCCAAGTGGCGCCCTGGCAGGACGGGCACTACCTGTTGGCGCAGCTGCCGGTGTCGCCCAGCAGCACGCCCCGCACGTTGCCCAGCGAGATCGGCCTGCTGTGGGATGGCTCCGGTTCGGCGGGCCAGCGCGACCGCACACGTGAGTTCGCCTTGCTGGATCGCTATTTCGCAGCGCTGGGTGACGGCACCGTGGCGTTGACCGTGCTGCGCGACCGCGCGGAACCGGTGCGTCGCTTCCGTGTCCGTGCGGGCAACTGGAGCGAGCTGCGTGCAGCACTCCAGGCCGTACGCCCGGACGGTGCCAGCGCCCTGGCGCAGTGGCAGCCGCAGCCGAACGTGAAGGAATACCTGCTGGTCAGCGATGGACTGTTGACCTATGGACCGGAAGCATTGCCAGCACTCGCACCGGAGCAGCGCCTGTTCGCGGTCAGCAGTGCTGGTGCGCGAACCGATGCAGTGCGCCTGCGTGGCTGGAGCGAAGCCCATGGCGGACGCTTCGTCGCGCTGGGCAAGGATGTTGATGCGGCTGCGCGGGAACTGCTGTCGTCGCCGTTGGACGTACAGGTGGATGCGGGCCGTGGCGTACAGGATGTTGTGATCGATCGTCGCAGCGAGGCCGAAGGCTGGCTATGGCTGCATGCTCGCCTTGCGGCGGACGGCGTGCCGATGCGCGTACGCGTCGGCGGCGGTGAATGGCAGGCACTGCCGGCAACGCAGAAAAGTGACGACGGTGAGCTGCTGGCCGGCTTGTGGGCGCAGGCCCGTCTGCAGCAACTCGGCGCCGACCGTCGAGGCAACCGCGAGGCAATGCAACTGCTGTCGCAGCAGTTCGGCCTGGTCGGTCCGGATACCTCGCTGATCGTGCTGGAAACGCTGGAGGACTACCTGCGCTACGCGATCCGCCCGTCCGGCAAACTGCGCGCCGAGTACGATGCCCGCTTCGCACGGCAGGTGAGCGATCGCGCCGCTGCCGATCGCCAGCGCCTGGACCAGGTTGCCGCACGTTGGAGGGAGCGCCAGCAGTGGTGGAACCGAAGCTGGCCGAAGGGAGCGCCTCCGCAGTTGAAGGGCGGGGCGCTGGAAGTTGCATCCGCGGATTACGCGATGGACTCGGCGCCGGTGGCGATGCTCGCTGCGCCGGCCCCCGCGGCACCGCCCGCGCCGGCACCGATGGCCGCCGCTGCCGAGCAGCGCATGGAAGCCAGCAGCGCGCGTGCACGTCGCTCAGCGTCCGCATCGAACAAGGCCCTGGATTCAATCACGGTCACTGGTGGTCGTGTCGCTGCGCCCGCTGCCGCCAACGAGGGCGAGCTCGGCATCCAGCTGGCGGCCTGGCAGCCGGACTCGGCCATCGCCCGGCGGCTGCGCCAGGGCCCGGCGTCGCAACTGTATGACCGCTACCTGTCCGAGCGCGATGCACATGCCGACAGCAGCGCGTTCTTCCTCGATGTGGCCGATCTGTTGCTGGAGCAGGGTCAGCGCGAACTTGCACTGCGCGTGCTGTCGAACCTGGCCGAGATGGACCTGGACAACCGCCACCTGCTGCGTGTGCTCGGCTACCGGCTGATGCAGGCCGATGCCCCGGCACTGGCGGTGCCGGTGTTCGAGCAGGTGCTGGCGATGGGCCAGGAGGAACCGCAGAGCTTCCGCGATCTTGGCCTGGCACTGGCGGCTGCGGGCAAGCCGCAGCAGGCGTTGGCGCCGCTGTACCAGGTGGTGGTGCGGCCGTGGGACAACCGCTTCGACGGCATCGCCCTGATCGCGCTGGATGAGCTGAACAACCTGGTGGCACGCAGCACGCCACGGCTGGATACCCGCAGCATCGACCCGCGCCTGCTGCAGGCGATGCCGCTGGACCTGCGCGTGGTGCTGTCGTGGGATGCCGACAACAGCGACATGGACCTCTGGGTGACCGACCCGAACGGCGAGCGCGCGTACTACGGCAACCGCCTGACCTACCAGGGCGGGCAGATGTCGCAGGACTTCACCGGCGGCTATGGTCCCGAGCAGTTCTCGCTGCGCAATGCCAAGCCCGGCAAGTACAAGGTGGAGGCGAACTACTTCGGCAGCCGCCAGCAGCTGGTGACCGGTGCGACGACACTGATGCTGCGGCTGACCACGCACTGGGGCACGCCGAAGCAGAAGGACCAGATGGTCACGATGCGGCTGAAGGATCGTGCCGAGACTGTGCTGGTGGGCGAGTTCGAGGTGAAATGATCGATCCCGGGCTTTTGTAGAGTCGAGCTTGCTCGACTGCCTCAAGGTGGAGCCGAGCCCATGCTAGGCTCACGGCAGAAGCAGCCGAGCGTGGGCTCGGCTCTACAACGGCACCGAACTCAGCGCGCCGTTGCGGCGCGTGCAATCGGCGACGCTGGCGGATCGGCGCGCAGGCCGAACAGCGGCCGCAGCCAGCGCGAGCGGCGGATCAGCAGCTCGTGGATCAGCAGGCAGCCGCCGATGGTACCGGCCAGCAGCAGGGCCGGTTCCATCCACGGGCCCAGTTGTAGTGGCTTGAGCCAGAACAGCAGCCCGATGATCAGGCTCTGGTGCAGCATGTACCACGGATAGATGGCTTCGGTGCAGTACGGCAACCAGCGGAACGGGCGATCAAGGAAGACCTTTCCCCAGCCCAGGATGGCCAGCAGCGCGGTCCATACGTACAGCGACTGGCTGGTTCGGACCTGCAGGTCCCAGAACGGTTCGGGCCATTGCCGCAGGGGGGAATCGGCCGCCAGCACCTGGTCAAGGATGCGCAGGCCCATGTACCAGCCGACCGCCGCCAGCGCCAGCCACAGCGTGGTGCGGCGCAGGGCCACCACCCGTTCCCAGAACAGTGGCTCGCGACCCAGCAGGTAGCCTGCCAAGAATACTGTGGCGTACTTCGCGTGCTGGTACCAGTCACCGAGCAGCGCATTGGTGGACGGATAGATCGGCTCCAGCCAGATCACCCAGGCCAGCAACAGGGCGAACGGAATGCCAATCAGCAGCGCGGGCGAGGCTGCAACGCGTGCCATCGCGCCGCGCACTACTGTCGTTCCCAGCAATGGCATCAACAGGGCCAGCGCCAGGGTGTAGTTCCACAGGTAGGCCAGGTACCACAGGTGGTTCCAGGTGATGCCGTACTGCCAGCCGGCGAAGCTGCCTTCCGGCCAGGGCCGCACCTGCCAGTAGCGCAGCAGGAAGTGGCCGAAGCCCGGCGCTACATGGCCGTTGGCCACGCCTTCGCAGTACGGCTGGATCGGTACGATCACGAACATGCCGAACAGCAGGGGCAACAGCAGCTTCCAGGTGCGCAGGCAGGCGAAGCGCAGCAACCTGCCTTCGGGTCGCATCAGTGCGATGGCGATGCCCGAGATCAGGAACAGCAATGACATCCGCCAGCGATTGACGAACACCATCGGCCACTGCAGCCATTCGGCCGTGTGCACGCTCTTGAGGTGGAAGCCCCAGTCGTCCACATAGGCCATGGCGGTGTGATAGAGGATCAGCAGGGCGAAGGCGAACACGCGCAGGGCGTCGATGTCGTGGCGTCGGGTCATGGGGGTGGTGTGCCGGAGAGTCGAGCCAAGGTGACGCCGCCCGGTCCGAGCAGCGACTTCCAAGGGGCCGCCGGAAGCCGCGCAGTGACCAATGGCGGGGGTGGTGGGACCAATGGAGCCGCTACCCTCGGTCCCTTGAGGCAGGCTGGAGCACCGCAACGACATGGATGCAGCAATGACCCAGGGCCGACCACCGCGCTGGCGCACGTCAACCCGCCTGCTGGTATGGGCGGCCATCCTGTCCGCTTCAGCAGTGACCAATGCGCTGGTGGAAGTGATGGATGCCGGACGTCGCGGCGCCGATCTCGGCCTGTGGGAACCGATGATCTGGGAGTTCAGCAGCCTCGGCCTGATCCTGTTGACCCTGCCACTGCTGTGGTGGGGCTGCGAGCGTTGGCCGCTGCATGCCGATACCTGGAAGCAGCGATTGCCGCTGTATCTGCTGGCCAGCGTCGGCTGGTCGCTGCTGCACGTGGTGGGGATGATGCTGCTGCGGCACCTGGCCTATGGAGCGCTGGGCTATCGGTACCAGGACGATGCCGGCTGGCTGGAGCGTTTTGCGTACGAATACCTGAAGGATGTACGCACGTTTGCGATGTTCGTGGCACTGGAGCACTTTGCGAGCTGGTTTGGCCGGCGCCGGCAGGGTGAGGCGCACCTGCTGGCCGAGCCCGATGTCGGCCCGCCGGTGGAGCCGGTCGAGCGCCCCCAGCACTTCCTGGTGCGCAAGCTGGGCAAGGAGTTCCTGGTCGCCACCGCCGACGTGGAGTACGCCCAGGCGGCGGGGAACTACGTGAACCTGCGGGTACGCGGCCACGACTACCCGCTGCGGATCACCATGGCGGTACTGGAACAGCGGCTGGACCCGGGTGAGTTCCTGCGCCCGCACCGCAGCTGGCTGATTCATCGGGGCCAGCTGCGCTCGATCGAGCCGCTGGACGGCGGCGAGGCCCTGCTGCACATGGCCGACGGGGCGAAGGTGCCCTGCAGCCGGCGCCAGCTGCCGCTGCTGCGGCAGGCGCTGGGGGCAGGGTGAGGCCCTCATTCCGGGCATCCCCGGCCTGCGGTATCATTACCAGTCATCTTTTGAATGCATAACCGCCGACATGATCGAACTGAATCCTGTCCGCCAGCGCATCACCGATCTGACCGATCGCGTGCTGTCGCTTCGGGGGTATCTTTGACTACGACGCCAAGAAAGAGCGTCTTGAAGAAGTAACGCGGGAGCTGGAAAGCCCCGACGTCTGGAACAACGCCGAATACGCCCAGAACCTGGGCCGCGAGCGTTCCAGCCTGGAAAAGACCGTGGGCGGCATCGCCTCGGTGCTGGACGGCCTGGCTGATGCCACCGAACTGCTTGAGCTGGCTGAGTCCGAACAGGACGAGGACACCGCGCTGGCCGTGGTCGCCGACCTGGACAAGCACCAGTCGCACGTGGAGAAGCTGGAGTTCCAGCGCATGTTCTCCGGCGAGATGGACAATGCTGCCGCGTTCGTCGACATCCAGGCCGGTGCCGGTGGCACCGAAGCCCAGGACTGGGCCGAGATCCTGCTGCGCATGTACCTGCGCTGGTGTGAATCGCGCGGCTGGAAGACCGAGCTGATGGAAGTCTCCGGTGGCGACGTCGCCGGCATCAAGTCGGCCACGCTGCGCGTGGAAGGCGACTATGCCTACGGCTGGCTGAAGACCGAGACCGGCGTGCACCGCCTGGTGCGCAAGTCGCCGTTCGACTCGGACAACCGCCGCCACACCAGCTTCACCTCGGTGTTTGTGTCGCCTGAAATCGATGACAACATCGACATCACCATCAACCCGGCCGACCTGCGGACCGACGTGTACCGTTCGTCCGGTGCCGGTGGCCAGCACGTGAACAAGACCGAGTCGGCGGTGCGAATCACCCACATCCCGACCAATATCGTCGTGGCCTGCCAGACCGGCCGCAGCCAGCACCAGAACCGCGACAACGCGATGAAGATGCTGGCCGCCAAGCTGTATGAGCTGGAGATCCAGAAGCGCAACGCCGAAAAGGACGCCGTGGAAGCCACCAAGTCCGACATCGGCTGGGGCAGCCAGATCCGCAATTACGTGCTCGACCAGAGCCGTATCAAGGACCTGCGCACCGGCATCGAGCGTTCGGATACGCAGAAGGTGCTCGACGGCGACCTGGACGAGTTCGTCGAAGCCAGCCTGAAGGCCGGCCTGGCCGTGGGCTCCAAGCGCGTCGATGCCTGATCGACGTGCCTGCGCGGAGATCGTCACCCTCGCGCGCAACGCCGAGGGTGGTTGAACCGTTTTTGTGTAGAGCCGAGCCATGCTCGGCTGCTTTTCGCGAGCTGGCGGACGCGTCGAGCATGGCTCGACGCTACAAAGGGTAGGACGGGCCGATGATGCGCAGCGAAAGTGAACGCAAGGAACTCGGCGGCTTCCTCAAGGCCTGCCGCGCCCGTGTCGATCCCGCCACGCTCGGCCTCCCGGCCGGGCGTCGGCGCACCCCGGGCCTGAAGCGGGAGGAAGTCGCACTGGCGATCGGCGTCAGCGTCAGCTGGTACACCTGGATCGAACAGGGCCGCGAAGTGCGCGCTTCGCCGGAGGTGCTTGAGCGCTTGGCGCAGGTACTGCGCATGAGTGACGACGAGCGCGCCTATGCGTTCGCGCTGTCCGGCTACGGTGTGCCACTGGAATCTCCCGACGAGACGGTGACCGATGGCCTGCGCCAGCTGGTCGAAGCCATGCAGCCGATCCCGGCCTACGTGCGCAATACCCGTTACGACATCCTGGCCTGGAACCCGGCCATCGCCGACCTGTTCGTGGACTACAGCCAGCTGGCGCCACATGAGCGCAACACGCTGCGGCTGATGTTCCTGTACCCGCCGTACCGCACGCTGATCCTCAACTGGGAAGAAATGACCCGCGGCCTGCTGGCCGGCTTCCGCGCGGCGATGGCGCAGGCGCCGGACAAGGCCCCGTTCCTGGCGCTGGCCGAGGACATCGCCGCGCACAGCGAGGAGTTCCGCCAGTGGTGGCCGGAGCACGACGTGCGCCGCTTCGACGAAGGTGCGAAGAAGCTGAACCACCCAACGCGCGGGTTGCTGGACCTGCAGTACGTGGCGCTGGTGCCGGAGAGCCGGCACGACCTGTCACTGGTTACCTACCTGCCGCGTAGGTAGGGGGTTGTTCGGCAGGGCTTGCAGCCCTGCACCTGCTTCAAGCCGAAGCAACGGCAACAGCAACAGCGAGCTATCCGTGGCTTGGCGGGGCGGTGTCGGAGTGCGGGGACGCCGCAAGTACGTCCGTGTAGGCTTGGCAGCCGCTTGCTCGTGTGCGCAGGACTGCGCACACGAGCAAGCGGCGACCGAGCTACATGGACGTACTTGCAGCGACCCCCGCAACCGGACCCACCCCGCCATCCCGCAGGAAACCAGCTGTTGCTGTTGCTTCGGCTGTTGCTGTTGCTTCGGCGGGTGCAGGGCGCAGCCCTGCCAAGAGCTCCCCATTCAGGCAGGTAAGTGCAGGTCACAGGATAAGCAGACGCCTTGTTGCCTCCGCCAATCGGGTCCACATTCCTGTGCAGGAGACGGGCCGCCGCCCGTTGTCGAGACACCAGGAGACCTGCATGTCCGCTGCCCCCAGCACCGCCATTTCCCGCGATCCGGCCACCGGCCAGCAGATCGCCAGCCATCCCTTTGCCACCGACGCCGAACTGGAAACAATCCTGGATCGCGGCCAGGTTGGCTTCGCGGCCTGGAGCGCCAAGAGCCTTGAACAGCGTGCAGACGTACTGCGTGCGATGGCGGTGGTACTGCGCCGTGACCGTGAAAAGCTGGCTGCACTGGCCACCGCCGAGATGGGCAAGGTGCAGGCCGAATCGCTGGCCGAGATCGAGAAGTGCGCCGTGCTGTGCGACTGGTACGCCGACCACGGTGCGCAGTTCCTGCGCGACGAACCGACCCAGGTGCCCGACGACAAGGCCTACGTGTCCTACCTGCCGCTGGGCGTGGTGCTGGGCATCATGCCGTGGAACTTCCCGTACTGGCAGGTGATGCGCGCGGCGGTGCCGATCCTGATGGGCGGCAACGGCTTCCTACTGAAGCCGGCCGAAAACATCGTCGGTACCGCGCAGCTGCTCGACGCGGCTTGGCGCGATGCCGGTCTGCCGGAAGGCACCTTCATCGCCGCCAACATCAGCCGCGACGGCACCAGCCGCGCGATCGCAGATGATCGCATTGCTGCGGTCACCTTGACTGGCAGCGTGGCCGCCGGCCGCAGCATCGCCGCCCAGGCCGGGCAGGCGCTGAAGAAGGTGGTGCTGGAACTGGGCGGCTCGGATCCGTTCATCGTGCTGGCCGACGCCGATCTGGACGCTGCCGTCGATGCGGCGGTGACCTCACGCTTCCAGAACACCGGGCAGGTCTGCATCGCCGGCAAGCGCATCATCGTTGAAGACGCGGTGTACGACCGCTTCGTGGCGCAGTTCTGCCAGAAGGTGCAGGCGCTGACCATCGGCGACGGCCGTGAAGCCGGCAACCGTATCGGCCCGATGGCACGCCAAGACCTGCTGGAACAGCTGGACGCGCAGGTACGGGCCTCGGTGGACGCGGGCGCGAAGCTGCTGGTCGGCGGCCATCAGCTGGATCGCCCAGGCGCGTTCTATGCCCCCACCGTGCTGGCGGACGTGGAGCCGGGCATGCAGGCTTTCGATACCGAGACCTTTGGTCCGGTTGCCTCGATCAGCCGTGCCCGCGATGCCGACCATGCGGTGGAACTGGCCAACCAGAGCGAGTTCGGCCTCAGCGGCAACCTGTGGAGCGGCGACCGCGCACGGGCCATGCAGCTGGCGCGCCGGCTGCAGACCGGCGGCGTGTTCGTCAACGGTTTTTCCGCCTCTGACCCGCGCGTGCCGATCGGCGGCGTGAAGAAGAGCGGCTTCGGCCGCGAGCTCTCGCACTTCGGCATCCGCGAATTCGTCAACGCGCAGACGGTGTGGTTCGACAAGCGTTGACGCGCAGCTTCCATCCTTCCTGCAACGATCCATCATCAGTCCAGCGAAAAGGACGGCATTCCAATGTCCAAGGGTTCAGATCTGCTCGTCGCCGCGCTTGAGAACGAAGGCGTCGAGCGTATTTTCGGTATTCCCGGCGAAGAGAATCTCGACGTGGTCGAGTCGCTGCGCCATTCCAGCATCGAGCTGGTCATCACCCGCCACGAACAGGCGGCCGTGTTCATGGCGGCCACCTATGGCCGCCTGACCGGCAAGCCGGGCGTGTGCCTGGCCACGCTTGGCCCGGGCGCGCTCAACTTCACCACCGGTGCCGCCTACGCGCTGCTTGGCGCGTGGCCGGTGATCATGATCACTGGCCAGAAGGGCATCGTCGCCAGCAAGCAGGCGCGTTTCCAGATCGTCGACATCGTCAGCACCATGAAGCCGCTGACCAAGCAGGCGCGGCAGATTGTCTCGGCGCGCACCATTCCGACCATCGTCCGCGAGGCATTCCGTACCGCGCTGGAAGAGCGCCCGGGCCCGGTGCTGCTGGAGCTGCCCGAAGACATCGCGGCCGATGAGGTCGGGGAGGTGGCGCTGATTCCGCCGCACGCGGTGGATCGTCCCATTGCCAGTCCGGAAGCACTGGACCGCGCGGCGGAGATCATCCGCAATGCCAGGCGCCCGCTGCTGATGATCGCCTCGGCGGCGTCGCGGCCGCAGTCCAGCGAAGCGCTGTCGGCGTTCGTGTTGCGCGCGGGCATTCCGTTCTTCACCACGCAGATGGGCAAGGGCGCGGTGGCCGGTGGTTCGGGCCTGTACATGGGCACCGCCGCGCTGACCGAGCGCGACTACGTGCACATGGCGATCGACCAGGCCGACGTGATCGTGACGATCGGCCACGAGGTCACCGAGAAGCCGCCGTTCGTGATGCGCCCGGGTGGGCCGACCGTGATCCATATCGGCTATTCGCAGGCAGCGGTGGAGCAGGTGTACTTCCCGCAGGTGGAAGTGATCGGTGACATCGGCCGTTCGCTGACCCAGCTGGCCGACCGTATCGAAGGTGCAGTGCCGAACGCCGACGCGCTGCTGCCGCTGCGCGCGACCATTCTGGAACACTTGGCTGACCGTGCCGAGGAAGCTGGATTCACCCCGCAGCGGCTGGTGCACGACGTGCGCCAGGTGATGCCGCCGGACGGCATCGTGGCGCTGGACAACGGCATGTACAAGATCTGGTTTGCGCGCAATTACCGCACCCAGGTGGCCAATACGCTGCTGCTGGACAACGCGCTGGCGACGATGGGCGCGGGCCTGCCGTCGGCGATCATGGCCTCGATCCTGTACCCGCAGCGGCGGGTGCTGGCGGTGTGCGGCGATGGCGGTTTCATGATGAACAGCCAGGAGCTGGAGACCGCGCGGCGGCTGGGCCTGAACCTGGTGGTGCTGATCCTCAACGACGGCGCCTACGGGATGATCCGCTGGAAGCAGGCGGTGGATGGCTTCACCGACTACGGCATGACGTTCAGTAACCCGGATTTCGTGAAGTATGCGGAAGCCTATGGCTGCAAGGGGCATGAGGTGACGGCCATCGAGCAGTTCATCCCCACGCTGGAGGCGGCGTTCAACGAGGGTGGGGTGCACCTGGTATCGGTGCCGATCGACTACTCGGAGAACCAGCGGGTGCTGGTGGACGAGCTGCGGCAGGCGTTTCCCGGGAACGGTTGACGCCTACCGGGGCATCGGTTCCCCGGAATCCGGTAGGTGTCGACCTTGGTCGACACAGGGACCGCCAACCAAGGTTGGCGGCTACCAGAGCGGCGGGCAGCGGACCTGGTAGGTGTCGACCTTGGTCGACACGATGGAGCGCCAACCAAGGTTGGCGGCTACCAGGCGGCGGGCAGTGGGCCTGGTAGGTGTCGACCTTGGTCGACACGATGGAGCGCCAACCAAGGTTGGCGGCTACCAGAGCGGCGGGCAGCGGACCTGGTAGGTGTCGACCTTGGTCGACACGATGGAGCGCCAACCAAGGTTGGCGGCTACCAGGCGGCGGGCAGTGGGCCTGGTAGGTGTCGACCTTGGTCGACACGATGGAGCGCCAACCAAGGTTGGCGGCTACCAGAGCGGCGGGCAGCGGACCTGGTAGGTGTCGACCTTGGTCGACACGATGGAGCGCCAACCAAGGTTGGCGGCTACCAGGCGGCGGGCAGTGGGCCTGGTAGGTGTCGACCTTGGTCGACACGATGGAGCGCCAACCAAGGTTGGCGGCAACCGGGCAGCGGGCCGGGGCCCGGCCCCGGCCCAGGGCTGGGGCGGGGCGGTTTTGGTATGCTGGGCAACCGGCTGTGCCGGGCGCAACATCCCCCCTCACTACACGATTCCCGCAGATCCATGAGCGAAGCTACCGATACCCCCCCCCGTTGACGAAAACAAGTTGATCGCCGAGCGCCGCGAGAAACTCAAAACGCTGCGTGGGCAGGGCATCGCGTACCCGAACGATTTCCGTCGCGAGGACTTCGCCGGCCGCCTGCAGGAAGAATTCGCCGACGCCGAACAGTGGACCGCTGAGGCGCTGGAAGGCAACGGCCGCCAGGTGAAGATGGCCGGCCGACTGATGGCCAAGCGCATCATGGGCAAGGCCAGTTTCGCGCAGATCCAGGACGAGTCGGGCCGCATCCAGCTGTTCCTGCAGGGCACGGTGCTGGGCGATGCCTACACCGCCTTCAAGGGCTGGGACGTGGGCGACATCATCGCCGTTGAAGGCGGCTTGACCCGTACCAAGACCGGCGAGCTGTCGGTCAAGGCCGAATCGATCCGGCTGCTGACCAAGTCGCTGCGCCCGCTGCCGGACAAGTGGCATGGCCTGGCCGACGTCGAGCAGCGCTACCGCCAGCGCTATGTCGACCTGATCGTGACCCCGGAGTCGCGCGCGGTGTTCATCAAGCGCTCGAAGATCATCCGCGCGATGCGCGCGTGGCTGGACAACCGCGACTTCCTCGAAGTCGAAACGCCGATGATGCATTACATCCCCGGCGGCGCGGCGGCCAAGCCGTTCACCACCCACCACAATGCGCTGGACCTGGACCTGTACCTGCGCGTGGCGCCGGAGCTGTACCTCAAGCGCCTGACCGTGGGTGGCCTGGAGCGCGTGTACGAGATCAACCGCAACTTCCGCAATGAAGGCGTCAGCACCCGCCACAACCCGGAATTCACCATGATGGAGCTGTACGAGGCCTATGCCACGTACAACGAGATCATGGACCTGACCGAAGGTGTGATCCGTGACGTGGCCACGACCGTCAACGGTTCCACCGAAGTGGAGTGGGACGGCGCGAAGATCGACCTGGGCCCGGCGTTCCGCCGCTGGCGCATGGACGAGGCGGTCCGCCACCACAACCCGGAAATCTCTGCTGCCGACTGCACCGACCGCGATGCACTGCTGCGCCATTGCGAGCGCTTGAAGATCCGCGTCAAGCCGTCCTACGGCTGGGGCAAGCTGCTGCTGGAGATCTTCGAAGCCACCGTCGAGCACACCCTGATCCAGCCGACCTTCATCACCGACCATCCGGTGGAGGTCTCGCCGCTGGCCCGTGCCAACGACAACGATCCGGGCTACACCGACCGCTTCGAGCTGTTCGTCAACGGCAAGGAGCTGGCCAATGGCTTCTCCGAGCTGAACGACCCGGAAGACCAGGCCCAGCGTTTCCAGGCCCAGGTAGCCGCGAAGGAAGGCGGCGATGACGAGGCCATGCACTACGACGCCGACTACATCCGTGCGCTGGAGTACGGCATGGCACCGACCGGCGGCCTCGGCATCGGCGTCGATCGCCTGGTGATGCTGCTGACTGGCAGCAGCTCGATCCGTGACGTGCTGCTGTTCCCGTACATGCGTCCGGAGCAGTAAGTCGTCTTTTTGACTCCTGTTTGTGCGCGCCGTCGCGAAATGAGACGGCGCGATTGACGCCTCCCGCACTCGGCGTATCGTTAATGCACTACCTTGACGTCTGTTATGGCTTGATCGGCGCCAGGGGGAGTGCGCATTGTGGAGAGTCCGCTTCACAATGTGATGACGATCATGAACCGGGACGCATGACACGGGAGTCAGGCCGATGCAGGGTGCGAGCGTTCGCAGCGGCAGGGTATCCTCGCCTGCTGATGATCCAGCATGGTCGAGAAACCAGGCAGAGTACGCGTTGAACATCGTCATTGTTGACGACCAGACGTCCGCCCGGACGATGCTGCGTCACGTCATCGAAGATATCGCGCCGGAACTGAGCGTGTATGACTTCGGTGATCCGCTGACCGCATTGGCCTGGTGTGAGGCGCATCCGGTCGACCTGCTGCTGCTCGATTACCGCATGCCGGAAATGGACGGGCTGGAGTTCGCCCGCCGTTTCCGTCGCCTGCCCAAGCATCGCGACATTCCCGTGATCCTGATCACCGTGGTCGGCGACGAGCCGATCCGTCAGGCGGCGCTGGAAGCGGGGGTCATCGACTTCCTGGTCAAGCCCATCCGTCCGCGCGAACTGCGCGCGCGCTGCTACAACCTGTTGCAGCTGCGCCAGCAGACCGAGAACGTGAAGCAACGCGCCTTGTCCCTGGAGCAGCGCTTGCTGGCCAGCATGCACGAGGTCGAGGAGCGCGAACGCGAGACCCTGTCGCGGTTGGCACGGGCGATCGAGTTCCGTGATGCCGGCACCAGTGCCTACCTCGAACGCATGGCGCGCGTGGCAGGGCTGATCGCCGAGCAGCTCGGCCTGCCCGAAGACGACGTGCGCCTGATCGAGATGGCCGCGCCGCTGCATGACATGGGCAAGATCGCCATTCCCGATGCAGTGCTGCTCAAGCAGGGCAAGCTCAACGACGAGGAGCTGGCGATCATGCGCCGGCACCCACGCATCGGCCATGAGCTGCTCAGTGGCAGCCAGAACCGCTTCATCCAGGTCGGCGCATTGATCGCGCTGCGCCACCACGAACGTTACGACGGCAGCGGCTATCCGGATGGGCTGGTCGGTGAGGCGATTCCGCTGGAAGCGCGCATCGTCGCCGTGGCCGACGTCTTCGACGCACTCATCTCACCCCGTCCGTACAAGGAAGCATGGACCATGGAAGCCACACTGGCCTATCTGTATGCCCAGCGTGGCCGCCTGTTCGATCCACGCTGCGTGGATGCGCTGATGCGCGGCCACCAGCAGTTGATGGATATCTGCGCCCAGCACTCGACGGCATCGACGCGACCGGGTGGGTGACATGCAGGACCTGTTCGCACGCGTGAGGCGTCGGCTGGCGCAGCGTCCGGATTCGGAACATGGCCAGGCGATCGTGCGGGTGGTGCTGATCTCGCTGATCCTGGTCTATGTGCTGCTGTCCGGTGCGCGCCTGCACCGTCTGGAGCAGTACCAGGGCGTGCTGGCGACGGTACTGACCGGATTGGGACTTTCGCTGCTGCTGTTCGGTTGGCTGCTGTGGAAGCCTGATCGCTCCGATCCGCGCCGGGTGGCCGGGATGCTGGCCGATTACGGCTTGATCGCCATCGGCATGATCCAGATGGGCGAACCGCTGGCCTGGGTGTACGCGGTGGTGATGTGGGTCACGGTGGGCAACGGCCTGCGCTTCGGGCCGCGTTACCTGGCCGCTGCCATCGTGCTGGCGATGGTCAGTTTCGGCGCCACCGTGCTGTTGACCCCTTACTGGCAGGCCAACCTGGGGCTGGCCATTTCCCTGTGGTTGGGGTTGCTGGCAGTACCGTTGTGCTGCTCCTCCCTGCTGCGCCGAAGGATGCGACATCCGACCATGGATACGACTCCCGCCGCTGGCTCCGACAAGCGCTCGCTGCTGGCACGCTTCAAGCAACGCCTGTCCGGGCGCGAGGACAGCGAGCACGCGCAGAACCTGATCCGCATCATCATCACGGCGCTGTTCATCAGCTACCTCGGCTGGCGCTCGCTGAGCGGCGGCGGTGAGGCGCTGACCGCGACCTGGTTGATCCTGGCCTTCGAGCTGACCATTTCCGCCGGCCTGCTGACCGCGATCCTGGTCAATCCGGGTGTGTCGCATGTGCGCCGGGTGATCGGCATGCTGACCGACTACACCTGCATGGCCTGGATCATGACCATCCAGGGTGAGCCGGCGGCACCGCTGTATGCGGTGATGCTGTGGGTCACGATCGGCAACGGCATGCGCTACGGCAGCACCTACCTGCGCGTGGCCACGGCCATGGGCTGCCTGGCCTTCCTGTGCACGGTGATGCTGTCGCCGTACTGGCGCGGCCACGACTATCTGGGCTGGGGCCTGCTGCTGGGCCTGGGCGCGATTCCGCTGTACTTCGATTCGCTGCTGCATGCCTTGACCCGGGCGGTGGCAGAGGCGCGCCAGGCCAACGAAGCCAAGAGCCGTTTCCTGGCCAACATGAGCCATGAGTTCCGCACGCCATTGAACGGGCTGGCCGGCATGACCGAAGTGCTGGCCACCACCCGCCTGGACGACGAACAGCGCGAGTGCCTGAACACCATCCAGGCCTCGACCCGCAGCCTGTTGGCGCTGGTGGAAGAGGTGCTGGACATCTCCGCGATCGAAGCCGGCAAGGTGCGCGTGGAGTGGCACGAGTTCGCACTGGCCGACGTGCTGCAGGCGATCAACCTGATCCTGACCCCGCAGACCCGCTCCAAATCGCTGGACTATCGCGTGCAGGTGGATGACAACGTGCCGCCGCGCCTGCTGGGTGATGCCGGTCATCTGCAGCAGATCCTGCTCAATCTGATGGGTAACGCGGTCAAGTTCACCGACAGCGGCTACGTGCATCTGCGCGTGTCCAGCCCCGATGTGCTGGGTAGCGAGCGGATGCGCCTGCGATTCGAGATCGTCGACAGCGGCATCGGCGTGCCGGTGGCGCTGCGCGGCCGGCTGTTCAATGCCTTCGAACAGGGCGATGTCGGCCTGGCCCGCCGGCATGAAGGCACCGGTCTGGGCACCGCAATTGCCAAGGGCCTGGTCGAGTCGATGGGCGGGCAGGTCGGTTATGCGCCGAACAGCCCGCGCGGCAGCGTGTTCTGGGTCGAGATCACGCTGGACGTCGCAGACACTTCATCAGCCCCGGCGGTTCCGTCCGAGGTGGCTGAAGCCGGCAATGTCATCGCGTTCTCCAATCCCTTCCTGCGCCATCGTGCGCGCGTGCGCAGCCTGCGGGTGCTGGTGGCCGACGACCACGAAGCCAACCGCATGGTGCTGCAGCGGTTGCTGGAGAAGGCCGGCCACAAGGTCACCTGCGTCAATGGCGGCGCCGAAGTGCTCGATGCGTTGGAGCAGGCCAGTTACGACGCAGCGATCGTCGATCTGCACATGCCCGGCATGAGCGGACTGGACCTGCTCAAGCAGTTGCGGGTGATGCAGGCCAGTGGCATGCCTTACGTTCCGGTCATGGTGCTGAGCGCGGACGTCACCCCCGAGTCCATCCTGCGTTGCGAGCAGGCCGGTGCCCGCGCCTTCCTTGCCAAGCCCGTGGTGGCCACCCGTCTGCTGGAAGTGCTGGCCGATGTCGCCGCCAATACCCGCGCCGAGTCCGGCATCCAGTCGGTGCCGGCATTGCCGGTTGGCGATGGCGTGCTCGATACCGCGGTGCTGGACGAGCTGGCGTCGCTGGGCATGGGCGATGGCTTCGAACGCAAGTTCATCGACCAGTGCCTGGCGGACGTCGACGCGAGCATGGGCCAGCTGCAGGGCTGCGGCGAGCGCCAGGCCTGGGAGGATTTCCGCGAGCACGCACACGCGCTGCGCGGTGTGGCGAGCAACCTGGGGCTTGTCCAGGTTGCCGCCTCCAGTGGCGAAATCATGCGCATGGCGGACTGGCAGCTGAAGGGTGAATGGAACGCCCGCCTCGGCAGCCTGGCGACCGCCCTGCGCAACGGCAGGAATGCGTTGGCTGCCCGTAGTGCGGGAGCATCGCACCGCGACGACAGCGAGCGCAGCCCGTCCTGACCCGCCAGACGGTCAGGCCGGGTCGCCATTGCGCCGGGCCTGCGCCCGTACCAGCCGATCCATGGTGCGCAGGGACTTCTCGCCGAGCTGCATGGCGGTGTCCACCCAGATCTCGGTGATCCGCATCATTTCATGCAGCGGCACCATGGTGGCGATCTCGTTGACCTCACGCATCGCCGCCCACGCGTGCGGAATGCGCCGGCTTTCCTTGATCACCTGTTCGACCGCGGCAACACCTTCGCCCACCGGCACCACGATGTCGACCAGGCCCATCTCCTTCAGCTGGCTGGCGGTGTAGAGGTTGCCTTCCAGCATGATCTTCTCGGCCAGGCGCGGGCTGATCCGCTGGCACAGGAAGGAGTAGGCGCCCATGCCCGGGAACAGGTCGAACAGCACCTCGGGCAGGCCCATCAACACGCCTTCCTCGGCGACGATGGTGTGGCAGCTCAGTGCGGCCTCGAAGCCGCCACCCAGTGCATTGCCCTGGACCAGGGCGATGCTGTGGGCACGGGTGCCCAGGCCGGCATGGAAGGCATGCACGCCGCGCACGCAGCGTTGGGCATAGTCGAGCAGGCGGGCACGGTCGCCCTCGCGGATCAGGCGGCAGAACAGTTCGAGATCGCCACCCAGGTTGAACACGTCGCTGTCCGAGGCAAGAACGACATGGGGTGACAGAGCGTGCGAGGCGCTGAGGCGATCGCCCAGTTCGCGCTGGTAGTCGACGATGTCATCGACCAGGCGCGAGGCGAAGCACGGCCGGCCCGGCTGGTTGACCAGGTTGGCGTGCATGTGGATCCAGTAGACATCCCGCTCGGGTTCTTCGGTGATACGCAGGGTAGGGTGCTGCGAGGGACGGGTGATGATGGGGCGTACTGCGGACATGGGAGTTCTCCGTGTGACCGTCCGGCCAACCGCAGAGCGGACGGAGAGGAGTGAGGGGGCGGGCTGAACGTGCGGCGGCGACTGATTCTATGCACCCGTCGTGAACCGCCCGCAAGCGCTGTACCGGCCATGTTCCGGTAATAAAAAAGACCCCGCCGTCTCCGGCGGGGTCCCTGTACTCTCCCGTTGCCCGGAAACCCTTACTGGGCGGGCGTATCACGCAGCTCGCGACGGAGAATCTTGCCGACGTTGGTCTTCGGCAGCTCCTTTCGGAATTCTACGATTCTGGGGTGCTTGTAACCGGTCAGGTTTGCCCGCGCATGTTCCTTGACCATTTCCGCGGTCAGGTTCGGGTCCTTCTTCACGATCACGACCTTGACCACTTCGCCGGACTTTTCGTCCGGGACACCGACGGCGGCGACTTCCAGCACGCCCGGCATCATCGCGATGACGTCTTCGACCTCATTCGGGTACACGTTGAAGCCGGACACCAGGATCATGTCCTTCTTGCGGTCGACGATGTAGAAGAAGCCCTGTTCGTCCATCTTCGCCATGTCGCCGGTGTGCAGCCAGCCGTCCGCATCGATGGCGGTGGCGGTTTCTTCCGGACGCTGCCAGTAGCCCTTCATCACCTGCGGGCCCTTGATGCACAGTTCGCCCACTTCGCCCAGCGGCAGGATGTTGCCGTTGTCGTCCTTGATGCAGGCATCGGTGGACGGGATCGGCAGGCCGATCGAACCGTTGTACTCGGGCAGGGTGAGCGGGTTGATGCAGGCCGCCGGCGAGGTTTCGGTCAGGCCATAGGCCTCGACCAGGGTCACCCCGGTGGTCTTCTTCCAGCGTTCGGCCACGGCACGTTGCACCGCCATGCCGCCGCCCAGGGTGAATTTGACCGAAGAGAAGTCGATCTCGTCGAAGCCCGGGGTGTTGAGCAGGCCGTTGAACAGCGTGTTGACGCCGGTGATGGCGGTGAAGCGGGTGCCCTTGAGCTCCTTGACGAAGCCCTTCATGTCGCGTGGGTTGGTGATCAGGTGGTTGCAGCCACCGAACTTCATGAAGACCAGCCCGTTCGCGGTCAACGCGAAGATGTGGTACAGCGGCAGGGCAGTGATGATCACTTCCTTGCCCGGCTCGATGCCCGAGGTGGACAGCCACGCCGACGCCTGCTGCATGTTGGCGATCAGGTTGCGGTTGGTCAGCATCGCACCCTTGGCCACGCCGGTGGTCCCGCCGGTGTACTGCAGGAAGGCAATGTCGTCGTGGTCGATCTCGACCGCCGGAAGCGCGTGGCGGCTGCCCAGCTTGAGCGCCTGCTTGAAGCGGACGGCGCCCTTGATGTGGTAGTTGGGCACCATCTTCTTGATGTACTTCAGCACGAAGTTGACGATCGCGCCCTTGGCGCCGAGCAGGTCGCCCAGGCCGGTGGTGACCACGTGCTTGACCGGCGTATCGGCGATGACCTGTTCGACGGTGTCGCCGAAGTTGTCGACCACCACCAGGGCGCTGACGCCGGCATCAACCAGCTGGTGCTTGAGTTCGCGCGCGGTGTACAGCGGGTTGACGTTGACCACGGTCAGGCCGGCGCGCAGCACGCCGAAGGTGGCCACCGGGTACTGCAGGCAGTTGGGCATCATCAGGGCGACGCGGTCACCCTTCTTGAGCTTGAGCTCACCCAGCAGGTAGGCGGCGAACTGGGTGACCAGCGCGTCCGTCTCACCATAGGTGAGGACCTTGCCGAAGCTGGAGTAGGCGGGACGGTCGCGGAATTTCGCGACGGAAGCGTCGAAGACCGAGGCGACCGAATGGAATTCGTTGACGTCGATTTCGGCGGGAACGCCTTTCGGATAGCTCTGCAGCCAGGGACGATCCAGACTCATATTCCCCCTCCAGGAATCGTGATGTTTTAGGTTACGGCCCTGAGCGTATCGACAATGGCCGTTCATTGCAGCATACCCCGCCGTAGGGAAAACGCGAAGAGGGGTCGCGGAGGCTGCAGTGGTAGGTGCCGACCTTGGTCGGCACAGGATTGCGAGGGGGCGCTGTGGAGGCGTGCCCACCAAGGTGGGCACCTACCGATTAGGGGTGTGCGTCTGCCGAAGGGCCGCTTGCGTCAGCCCTGCTTGCGTACCGGTGCGCCGTTGGCCTTGTAGTACGGCGCGGTGCTGCGGGCCAGCGGAGTGCGGCCACGGATCACGTCGGCCAGCTTCTCGGCCATCATGATGGTCGGCGCGTTGAGGTTGCCGGTCACCACCTGCGGCATGATCGAGGCATCGACGATGCGCAGGCCTTCCAGCCCGTGCACGCGGCCCTGGCCGTCGACCACCGCCATCGGGTCATCGGCATGGCCCATCTTGTTCGAGCACGACGGGTGGTAGGCGGTCTCGGCATGCTCGCGGACGAACGCATCGATCTGCGCATCGGTCTGCAGTGCGCTGCCCGGCGAGATCTCGCGGCCGCTGTACGGCGCCAGTGCCGGCTGCGCGAAGATCTCGCGGGTGATGCGGATCGCCGCGCGGAACTCGCGCCAGTCCTGGTCGTGCGACATGTAGTTGAACAGGATGCTCGGATGTTCGCGCGGATCCTTCGAACGCACGTGGATGCGGCCGCGGCTGGGCGAGCGCATCGAACCGACGTGCATCTGGAAGCTGTGCGCCTTGATCGGGTTGGAGCCGTTGTAATTGATCGCCACCGGCAGGAAGTGATACTGCAGGTTCGGCCAGTCGAACTCGGCGTCGCTGCGGATGAAGCCACCGGCCTCGAACTGGTTGCTGGCGCCGATGCCGGTGCCCAGGAACAGCCACTCGGCACCGATCGCCGGCTGGTTGTACAGCTTCAGTGCCGGGGCCAGCGACACCGGCTTCTTGCACTCGTACTGCAGGTACATCTCCAGGTGATCCTGCAGGTTGGCGCCGACGCCCGGCAGGTGGTGCACCAGGTCGATGTCCAGGCTGCGCAGCAGGTCGGCCGGGCCGACGCCCGAGCGCTGCAGGATCTGCGGCGAGGCGATGGCGCCGCCACACAGCAGCACTTCGCGGCGGGCGGTGGCACGCTGCGGCTGGTCGTTGTGCAGCCACTGCACGCCCACCGCACGCTTGCCCGAGAACAGGATGCGGTCGGTCAGCGCGTGGGTGACGATGGTCAGGTTCGGGCGCGGCTTGGCCAGGTCCAGATAGCCGCGGGCGGTGCTGGAACGACGGCCCTTCGGGGTCACCGTGCGGTCCATCGGGCCGAAGCCTTCCTGCTGGTAGCCGTTGAGGTCGTCGGTGCGCGGGTAGCCGGCCTGCACGCCGGCCTCGACCATCGCGGCGAACAGCTCGTTGTTGCCGGCCTTGGGCGTGGTCACCCGCAGCGGGCCTTCGCCACCGTGGTAGTCGTTGGGGCCGATGTCACGGGTTTCGGCCTTGCGGAAGTACGGCAGGCAGTCCAGGTAGGTCCAGTCTTCCAGGCCGGGCATGCTGGCCCAGTTGTCGTAGTCCATCGCGTTGCCGCGGATGTAGCACATGCCGTTGATCAGCGACGAGCCACCCAGCCCCTTGCCACGGCCGCAGTCCATGCGGCGGTTGTTCATGAAGGGCTCGGGATCGGTCTTGTACGCCCAGTTGTAGCGCTTGCCCTGCAGCGGGAAGGCCAGTGCCGCCGGCATCTGGGTACGGAAGTCGAGCCGGTAGTCCGGGCCACCGGCTTCCAGCAGCAGCACGCTGACATCGGCATCTTCGGTGAGGCGGGTGGCCAGCACGTTGCCGGCCGAACCGGCGCCGATGATGATGTAGTCGTACTCGTTATGGGTGCTCATGGGTGTCTCCTGCAGGCCGGGGCGCGCTGCGTGCAGGCGTCCCGGCGGAATGTCGGATCGGCGCGGTGGCCGGACGAAGGTGCGCGCTCGCGGCGCGCCGATCAGAACACGCTGGCGTAGTCGCCCAGTTCCACCTGCACCGACTTGATGCGGGTGTAGTGGCCAAGGGTGGAGAGGCCGTTCTCACGGCCGACGCCGGATTCCTTGTAGCCGCCGACCGGCATTTCGGCCGGCGATTCGCCCCAGGTGTTGATCCAGCAGATGCCGGCTTCCAGGCGGTGGATGATGCGATGGGCGCGGCTGACGTCCTTGCTGACCACGCCAGCGGCAAGGCCGAAGGTGGTGTCGTTGGCGCGACGCACCACTTCGTCTTCGTCGTCGTAGGCGAGGATGCTCATCACCGGCCCGAAGATCTCTTCCTTGACGATGGTCATGTCATCGCGGCAGTCGGAGAACACGGTCGGCAGCACGTAGGCGCCATTGGCCAGCGCGCCTTCGGTGGCACGGCCGCCGCCGGTCAGCAGGCGAGCGCCTTCGGCCTTGCCGCTTTCGATGTAGCGCAGCACGTTTTCCATGTGCGGGAAGCTGGTCAGCGGGCCGAAGTTGGTCTCGGCGGCCATCGGGTCGCCGATGCGGATGCGCTTGACGCGCTCGACCACGGCGGCTTCGAAGGCGGCGAGCATGCTGCGCGGCACGAACACGCGGGTACCGTTGGTGCAGACCTGGCCGGAGCTGAAGAAGTTGGCCATCACCGCGATGTCGGCGGCGCGGTCCAGATCGGCGTCATCGCAGATCACCAGCGGCGACTTGCCGCCCAGCTCCATGGTCACCTCCTTCAGTGACGAGGACGCGGCGCTGGCCATGACCTTCTTGCCGGTGGCGACGCCGCCGGTGAAGGAGATCTTCTCGATCACCGGGTGCTCGGTCAGCCACTGGCCGATCTCGCGGCCCGGGCCCTGCACGACGTTGAACACGCCGGCCGGCACACCGGCTTCGGTGTAGATCTCGGCCAGGCGGATCGCGGTCAGCGGGGTCACTTCGGACGGCTTGAACACCATCGCGTTGCCGGCGGCCAGGGCCGGGGCCGACTTCCACATGGCGATCTGGATCGGGTAGTTCCAGGCACCGATACCGGCGACCACGCCCAGCGGCTCGCGGCGGGTGTAGAAGAAGCTCGATTCGCGCAGCGGCAGCTGGATGCCTTCGATGGCGGTGGCCAGGCCGGCGTAGTACTCGACCACGTCGGCGCCGGTGACGATGTCCACGGTGGTGGTTTCGGCCAGCGCCTTGCCGGTGTCCAGGGTTTCCAGGTGCGCCAGTTCGTCGTTGCGCTCGCGCAGGATCTCGACGGCGCGGCGCAGGATGCGCGAACGCTCCATGGCAGTCATCGCCGCCCACACCTTCTGGCCTTCGGCCGCGCTCTGCACGGCGCGTTCGACGTCGGCCTGGCTGGCGACCTGCACTTCAGCGATCACGTCACCGGTGGCCGGGTTCACGGTCTTGAAGGTCTTGCCGCTGCTGGCATCGACGCGCTGGCCGTGGATGTAGAGCTGTTGGACGGGCAGGGTGGTCATGGGGCGTACTCCTTGGAAGGGGGCGGGTGCTGAAGCGCTTATAGCGCGACAGCCTGCAACTGGAAGTCGATGTAGCCGTAAGCAATGCGCCGGGACTTCTCGGCGTTGAACTGGCCGCCGACCAGGCTGCCGCGCAGCCAGAGGCCGTCGATCATCGCGGCCAGGCCACGGGCGGCCAGGCGGGCCTGCGGGTGGGGCAGCAGGCGGTTGAACTGGTGGCACAGGTTGGAGAACAGGCGCTGGTCGTTGGCGCGCTGCAGCCGGGCCAGTTCCGGCTGGTGCATGCTGGCGGCCCAGAAGGTCAGCCAGACGCGCATCGCGGTGCCGTTGATCTGGCTGTCGTCGAAGTTGCCATCGACGATGGCGCGCAGCTGCTCGCGCGGGTCGTCACCAGCGTCGGCACGGTAGCGGGCGACCGCGTCCTTAAGTTCACGCAGGATCTGCCGCATTGCAGCATTGAGCAGGCCGTCCTTGTCGCCGAAGTAGTGGGCGACGATGCCGCTGGACAGCCCTGCTTTCTTCGCGATGGTGGCGACGGTCGCATCGGCCATGCCGATCTCGTCGATGGTCTGGAAAGTGGCCCGGATCAGCTGTTCGCGCCGTACCGGTTCCACGCCTTTCTTCGGCATTGTCTCTCCACGGAATGCGACCCGAAGGATCGGGCTGCCCGCCATTATGCTTTTTATTGATTGAACGTTCAATCAATAAACCCTAGGATGCGCTCGCGCCCCACGCCATGGGCCCGGTTTACCGGTCCGGCCCCGCCCATGTGCCCCCTCGGACTTGATGAGACGACCCCATGTCTTCCCTGGCTCATCCCAAGCGTTCGCCCCTGCGCTTGAACCGTTTTGTCTTCTTCAGCTCTTCGGTGTCGATCGGCATCCTCGGGCTGCTCACCGTTCTTTATCCCGAAAGCAGCGAGCACTGGTTGCAGTGGGCGCAGGCCGAAGTCTCGGCGGCGTTCGGCTGGTGGTACATGCTGCTGATCGTGCTGTGCCTGGGCTTCGTGCTGTGGCTGGCGTTCTCACCGTATGGCCGCATCCGCCTGGGCCACAACGAGGAATCACCGGCCTTCGGTTACGTGGCCTGGGTGTCGATGCTGTTCTCGGCCGGCATCGGCATTGCGCTGCTGTACTACGGCGCCTACGAGCCGCTGGACCACTTCCTCAATCCGCCCGGGCAGCCCGGCGGGACCGTGGCCGCCGGCCGCGAGGCGATGGTGCTGACCTTCCTGCACTGGGGCCTGCACGGCTGGGCGCTGTATGCGCTGGTCGGCGTGGCGCTGGGCTATTTCGCCTACCGCCGCGACCTGCCGCTGGCGCTGCGCTCGGCGCTGTACCCGATCTTCGGTGAGCGCATCCATGGCCGCATCGGCGACATGGTCGATGGCTTCGGCATCCTCGCCACGCTGATCTCGATGGTGACCAACCTCGGCATCGGTGCGCTGGTGGTGCAGTCCGGCCTGGTCTACCTGTTCCACATTCCGGATACGCCGCAGGTGCTGGTGGCAATCGTGCTGGTGATGATGGTGGTGGCCACCATCGGCGTGGTGGCGGGTGTGGAGAAGGGCATTGCCTGGCTCTCCAACCTCAACGTGCGCCTGCTGTGCGGCCTGCTGCTGTTCGTGCTGGTCACCGGTCCGACCCTGCACCTGTTCGATGGTCTGATCCAGAACACCGGCGATTATCTCGGCGCATTCGTGCGCAAGAGCTTCGACATGTACCTCAACGACCCGAAGGGCCGTGAGTGGATGGGCTCGTGGACGCTGTTCTACTGGGCGTGGTGGATCGCCTGGGCGCCGTTCGTCGGTCTTTTCGTGGCGCGCATCTCGCGTGGCCGCACCATCCGTGAAGTGATCATGGGCGTGCTGCTGATCCCGCTCGGCTTCACCCTGGCCTGGCTGTCGATCTTCGGCAACACGGCTATCGATCTGGTGCTCAATCACGGCCAGGCGATCCTGGGTGACGTGGCCCAGCATGATGCGGCGATGACGCTGTTCAAGCTGCTGGAGTACCTGCCCGCGGCGCCGTACGTGGCCGGTGCCGCGGTGGTGATCGGCTTCGTGCTGTTCCTGACCCCGGTCGATTCGGGCACGCTGATGATCGCCAACCTGTGCACCCGACGCGTTGACGACGGCGTGGAGGATGGCCACGACGCGCCGATCTGGCTGCGCGTGTTCTGGGCGGCCGGCATCACCGTGGCCAGCGTCGGCCTGCTGCTGGCCGGCAACTTCAGTGCGATGCAGACCGCGGTGGTGCTGTGCGGCCTGCCGTTCTCGTTCACCCTGGCGTTCTACATGTGGGGCCTGCTGAAGGCCCTGCGCACCGACCCGGACGCCCCGCGGCGGTAGGTAGCGCCGGGCTATGCCCGGCGAACGCCAAAGCAAAGGGCCGGATCTGTGAGGATCCGGCCCTTTGCGTTTGCTTCCGGGATCCGCCGGGCATGGCCCGGCGCTACCAGTTACTTGGCTGCCAACTGGCGCAGCACGTACTGCAGCAGGCCGCCATGACGGAAGTACTCGACTTCCTTCGGGGTCAGCAGCATCACCGAGACTTCGAAGGTCTTCCTGGTGCCGTCGGCCTTGGTCGCGGTGACGGTGGCACGCTTGCTGGCACCGTCCTGCAGGCCGGTGATGTCGATCACTTCCGAGCCGTCCAGGCCCAGGCTCTGTGCGTTCTCGCCGTTGCGGAACTGCAGCGGCAGCACGCCCATGCCGACCAGGTTGGAGCGGTGGATGCGCTCGAAGCTCTCTGCGATGACCGCCTTCACCCCCAGCAGCAGGGTGCCCTTGGCCGCCCAGTCACGCGACGAGCCGGTGCCGTACTCCTTGCCGGCCAGCACCACCAGCGGCACCTTGTCGGCCTTGTACTTCATGGCTGCATCGTAGATCGCCAGCTTCTCCGGCTGGCCGCCGCCGGCCGGGTAGTACAGGGTGTTGCCGCCTTCCTCGCCACCGAACATCAGGTTCTTGATGCGGATGTTGGCGAAGGTGCCGCGGACCATCACGTCATCGTTGCCGCGGCGGCTGCCGTAGCTGTTGAAGTCGGCCGGCTGCACGCCGCGCTCCTGCAGGAAGCGGCCTGCCGGCGAGTCCTTCTTGATGTTGCCGGCCGGGGAGATGTGGTCGGTGGTGATCGAATCACCGAACAGGCCCATCACGCGTGCACCGTGCACATCGTCGATGCTGCCGGTCTGCATGGTCATGCCATCGAAGTACGGCGGGTTCTTGATGTAGGTAGAGGCATCGCTCCACTCGTACAGGTTGCCGTCCGGCGAGGCGATGGTGTTCCAGCGGGTGTCACCCTTGAACACGTCGGCGTAGTTCTGCTTGAACATCTCCGGGCCGATGGTGGCGGCGATGACATCGCCGATTTCCTTGTTGCTCGGCCAGATGTCGCGCAGGAACACCGGCTGGCCATCGCTGCCGGTACCCAGCGGCTGGGTGGTCAGGTCGATGTCGGTGGTGCCGGCGATGGCATAGGCCACCACCAGCGGCGGGCTGGCCAGGTAGTTCATCTTCACTTCGGGGTGCACGCGGCCCTCGAAGTTGCGGTTGCCGGACAGTACCGAGGTGACGACCAGGTCGCCGGTGGCGATGCCGGCGCTGACTTCGGTCGGCAGCGGGCCGGAGTTGCCGATGCAGGTGGTGCAGCCGTAGCCGACCACGAAGAAGCCGATCTTCTCCAGCTCCTTCAGTACACCGGCCTTTTCCAGGTAGTCGGTGACCACGCGCGAACCCGGCCCGAGCGAGGTCTTGACCCACGGCTGGCGGTTCAGGCCCTTGGCGGCCGCATTGCGGGCCAGCAGGCCGGCGCCGATCATCACCGCCGGGTTGGAGGTGTTGGTGCACGAGGTGATGGCGGCGATGACCACCGCACCGTCCTTCAGCCGCACCTTGCGGTTCTCGATTTCGATATCGGCGTAGCCCTTGGCCAGCTGCTCGTTGCCGACCGCGGCGCCGCCGCCCTCATTGACGAACGAGGAGACGTCGTCGCTGCGCTTGTCACGGTTGGCGGTCATGCCGACCAGGGCTTCGCGGTAGTTCTTCTGCACGTCTTCCAGCAGCACGCGGTCCTGCGGACGCTTCGGGCCGGCCAGCGACGGCTTCACCGTGCCCATGTCCAGTTCCAGCGTGGTGCTGTACTGCGCGTGCGGGCTGCCCGGTTCGTGCCACAGGCCCTGCGCCTTGGCATAGGCTTCAACCAGATCGATCTGCTCTTCGCTGCGGCCGGACAGGCGCAGGTAGTTCAGCGACTCGGCGTCGATCGGGAAGATGCCGCAGGTGGCGCCGTATTCCGGCGCCATGTTGCCGATGGTGGCACGGTCGGCCAGCGGCAGGTGCTGCAGGCCGTCACCGTAGAACTCGACGAACTTGCCGACCACGCCCAGCTTGCGCAGCATCTGGGTGACGGTCAGCACCAGGTCGGTGGCGGTGGCGCCTTCGGGCAGCTTGCCGGTCAGCTTGAAGCCGACCACCTGCGGGATCAGCATCGACGACGGCTGGCCGAGCATGGCCGCCTCCGCTTCGATGCCGCCCACGCCCCAGCCCAGCACGCCGATGCCGTTGATCATGGTGGTGTGGCTGTCGGTACCGAACACGGTATCGGGGTAGGCGACCGCCTTGCCGTCCTTGTCCGCCGTCATCACCACGCGGGCCAGGTTCTCCAGGTTCACCTGGTGGACGATGCCGGTGTTCGGCGGCACTACCTTGAAGTTGTCGAAGGCCTTCTGGCCCCAGCGCAGGAAGCCGTAGCGTTCCTGGTTGCGCTGGAATTCGATCTTGCCGTTGAGGTCCAGCGCGTCCGGCTTGCCGAACACGTCGACCTGCACCGAGTGGTCGATGACCAGTTCGGAGGGAATCTGCGGGTTGATCTGCTCCGGCGAGCCGCCGAGCTTGACCACTGCGTCGCGCATCGCGGCCAGGTCGACCACGCAGGGCACGCCGGTGAAGTCCTGCAGGACCACGCGCGCCGGCATGAAGGCGATCTCGGTGTCCGGCTCGGCGGCCGGGTTCCAGCGGGCCACGGCTTCGATGTGGTCCTTGCCGACGGTGACGCCGCCGTCCTCGTGCCGGAGCAGGTTCTCCAGCAGGATCTTCATCGAGTAGGGCAGGTGGGAGATATCGAAGCGCTGGCCCAGCGTGGGCAGGCTGAAGTAGTCGTAGGTCTTGCCGCCGACATTCAGCTGGCTGCGGGTGGAGAACGAATCGCTCATGCGGGGTAACTCCTTCTTGCGGATGGCTTGCAGTGGCCCGCGCATGGGCGGACCTGCTTGCGGTCGCCGCGGGCCTGACGGCCCCGGTGGTCCCAGTATGAACCCCAGACTGAATGGATTCATCCGGGCCGGGTTCCGGCCTGCGGCATCGGTTCCAGACTACAGGGGAAGGTGTATGGCGTATGTCACGTTTGTGGCCGATCCTTTGCGAGGCAAGGGCTGGCGGGGTGCCGGTCCTGTTCAGGGTGGAAGTATGCCCGGGGAAGTATGTATAATTTGTGCATACTCTGGAGGGCCTACCGATGGAAGCCACTGTTGCAGAACGCGGACAGATCACCCTGCCCAAGGCGGTGCGTGATGCCCTCGGCCTGACCAAGGGCACGCTGCTGAAGGTCGAACTGGACGGCAGCCGCATCATCCTGCGCAAGAGTGTTGACGATGCCATTTCACGGGCGCGCGGCAAGTTCGCGCTGGACGGTTTCGAATCGTCCGACGCAGCGGTACGCGCGGTGCGTGACGAGGAATAAGCCGTGATGATCGCCGTCGACTCTCCGGTGCTGGTCGAGCTGCTCAGCAATGGTCCGCAGGCCGATGCCGTGGAAGCCATCCTCAGGCAGAGCCTGGTCGGTGGCCGCGTGGTGGTCTGCGGCGCGACCCTGGCCGAGGTCTGCGCATCGCTGCGTGGCGGTGCCGAGGTGCTCGAAGCGCTGGAAGAAATGGGCGTGCACTTCAATCCGATGGAAGCCAAGTCGGCGCTGCGTGCCGGCGAGATGCACCGTCGCCACCGTCAGCGCAGCGGCAGCCGCCGCAGCCTGGACGAATTCATGGTCGGCGCCCACGCACTGTTGCAGTGCGATGGCCTGATCACCTGGAACGACACGTTTTACCGCGACTACTTCAAGGGCCTGAAGCTGATCGTGCCGCAAGCCTGAGCCCACTTTGTTTTTTCAACCTACGCATTACCCGGGAGTTGTCATGTTGGAAGCCTACCGCCACCACGTCGCCGAGCGCGCTGCGCTTGGCATCCCGCCGCTGCCGCTGAGCGCGCAGCAGACGGCCGATGTCATCGAACTGCTGAAGAACCCGCCGCAGGGCGAGGCCGAGTTCCTGCTCGACCTGCTGACCCACCGCGTGCCGGCCGGCGTCGACGACGCGGCCAAGGTCAAGGCCTCGTACCTGGCGGCGATCGCCCTGGGCAGCGAGCAGAACCCGCTGATCAGCCGCGAGCGCGCCACCGAACTGCTGGGCACCATGCTCGGCGGCTACAACGTCGCTCCGCTGGTGCAGCTGCTGGACGATGCCAGCGTCGGCACCATCGCCGCCAACGGTCTGAAGAAGACCCTGCTGGTGTTCGATGCCTTCCACGATGTGCAGGAAAAGGCCAAGGCGGGCAACGCCAACGCCCAGGCCGTGCTGCAGAGCTGGGCCGACGCCGAGTGGTTCACCAGCAACCCGGAAGTGCCGCAGAGCCTGACCATCACCGTGTTCAAGGTGCCGGGCGAAACCAACACCGACGACCTGTCGCCGGCGCCGGACGCGACCACCCGCCCGGACATCCCGATGCACGCCCTGGCGATGCTGAAGAACAAGCGCGACGACGCGCCGTTCACCCCGGAAGAAGACGGCAAGCGCGGCCCGATCCAGCAGATCCTGTCGCTGAAGGACAAGGGTCACCTGGTCGCCTACGTCGGCGACGTGGTCGGCACCGGTTCCTCGCGCAAGTCGGCCACCAACAGCGTGCTGTGGTGGACCGGCGATGACATTCCGTTCATCCCGAACAAGCGCGCCGGTGGCGTCTGCCTGGGTTCGAAGATCGCCCCGATCTTCTACAACACCATGGAAGATGCCGGTGCACTGCCGATTGAGCTGGACGTGTCGAAGATGGAGCACGGCGATGTGGTCGAGCTGCGTCCGTACGAAGGCAAGGCGCTGAAGAACGGTGAAGTGATCGCCGAGTTCCAGGTCAAGTCCGAAGTGCTGTTCGACGAAGTGCGTGCCGGTGGCCGCATTCCGCTGATCATCGGCCGTGGCCTGACCGGCAAGGCGCGTGAAGCGCTGGGCCTGGCCCCGACCGACCTGTTCCGCCTGCCGGTGCAGCCGGTCGATACCGGCAAGGGCTTCTCGCTGGCGCAGAAGATGGTTGGCCGCGCCTGTGGCCTGCCGGAAGGCCAGGGCATGCGCCCGGGCACCTATTGCGAACCGAAGATGACCTCGGTCGGCTCGCAGGACACCACTGGCCCGATGACCCGCGACGAGCTGAAGGACCTGGCCTGCCTGGGCTTCTCGGCCGATCTGGTGATGCAGTCGTTCTGCCACACCGCCGCCTACCCGAAGCCGGTGGACGTGAAGACCCACCACACCCTGCCGGAGTTCATCTCCACCCGTGGCGGCGTCTCGCTGCGTCCGGGCGACGGCGTGATCCACAGCTGGCTCAACCGCATGCTGCTGCCGGACACCGTTGGTACCGGTGGTGACTCGCACACCCGTTTCCCGGTGGGCATTTCGTTCCCGGCCGGTTCGGGCCTGGTTGCCTTCGCCGCTGCCACCGGCGTGATGCCGCTGGACATGCCGGAGTCGGTGCTGGTGCGCTTCAAGGGCAAGATGCAGCCGGGCGTGACCCTGCGTGACCTGGTCAACGCGATCCCGCTGTACGCGATCAAGTCGGGCCTGCTGACCGTGGCCAAGGCTGGCAAGAAGAACATCTTCTCCGGTCGCATCCTGGAAATCGAAGGCCTGCCGGAGCTGAAGGTCGAACAGGCATTCGAACTGTCCGACGCCTCGGCCGAGCGTTCGGCGGCCGGTTGCTCGGTGCGCCTGAACAAGGAACCGATCATCGAGTACCTCAACAGCAACATCACGCTGCTGAAGTGGATGATCGCCGAGGGTTACCAGGACCCGCGTTCGCTGCAGCGCCGTATCGAGAAGATGGAAGCGTGGCTGGCCAACCCGGAGCTGCTGGAGCCGGATGCCGATGCCGAATACGCTGCCGTCATCGAGATCGACCTGGCCGACATCCACGAGCCGATCGTGGCCTGCCCGAACGACCCGGACGACGTGAAGACCCTGTCCGAAGTGGCCGGCGCCAAGATCGACGAAGTGTTCATCGGTTCGTGCATGACCAACATCGGTCACTTCCGCGCCGCTGCCAAGCTGCTGGAAGGCAAGCGTGACCTGCCGACCCGCCTGTGGGTGGCCCCGCCGACCAAGATGGATGCCTCGGAGCTGACCAAGGAAGGCGTGTACGGCACCTTCGGCGCCACCGGTGCACGCATGGAAATGCCGGGCTGCTCGCTGTGCATGGGCAACCAGGCGCAGATCCGCGAAGGCTCCACCGCGATGTCGACCTCGACCCGCAACTTCCCGAACCGCCTGGGCCGCAACACCAACGTGTACCTGGGTTCGGCGGAACTGGCCGCGATCTGCTCGCGTCTGGGCCGCATCCCGACCAAGGAGGAGTACATGGCGGACATCGGCGTGATCAACGCCAATGGTGCGGAGATCTACCGCTACATGAACTTCGACCAGATCGAGGAATACCAGGACGTGGCCAAGACGGTTGCTGCCTGATGCGGTAACGAAAAGCCACCGGCTCGCGCCGGGGGTTTTTTTGTGGGCCGACGACGCATGGTAGTGCCGGCCGCTGGCCGGCAACCCGTTGAAACGAAGAACCCCCGGTGAAAGCCGGGGTTTTTTTGGACAGGGCACTTTCGTAGAAGTTGTATGTCTCTGGCGATGCATGGCGCCTACCGTGGATGCCCTCCATTTCGGTCTTGCCTGAGATGCGCCGCTCATTTCTGCTGCCTTTCAGCTCTACCCATCGCGGTAGCGTCATCGCCCAGGCCCTAGGCGTTCTGCTGGCCTCTGTACTTCTGACCATGGCGCCATCGGTAGGCGCAACGCAGGCGTCTGCAATTCCGCAGCCTACCAAGCCGCCGCCAATTTTCGATGGAACTACACGCCACGGCCTCTGTCATGAGGGCCGCTGCGTGGTGCTGGATGGCACGGGCCGGCAACTGGCCGAGCATCGGGGAATGCAATACCTCCGCCCCTTCAAAAATGGGGTGGCGGTCTTCGAAAGGGGGGAGAACAGGGGCGTCATGAATTCAGAAGGGCGTATCGTCCTTGAAGCGCATTACGACTCGGTTGAGGTACATGGCAACGGGGTGATCGAGGCCAAGGTGCTGCTGCGGAGCCCGCCCAAGGCGTATACGCGAATCGACTTCTTCAATGCACGAGGCCGATTGGTGCGTCGGTTTGAGCAGAAAGGCGAGATTGATCTCCTGCGCTCGGCGTCCTGGGCTGGAAACCCGGCTGTAGAACTCTGCAACAGTGAGAAGCAGCGCTGTACGACCCGCTTCCTTGACGCAAAGGGCAGGTCCGGTCCCGTCTTCAGTGTCTTCGGTAGTTTTGGTCCCTTGGGTCATGAGGGGGACGTGGCCATCGCTTCGCGCGATGGTGTCAACTTTGGCCTGGTTGATCGATCGCTGGCAGGCATAGGGCGTCAGGACTACGACCAGATGACGTTCAACAGGTCGGGTTTCGCGCTCGCCACCCAAGGCGGGAATGACACGGTGTTGGATCCCCATGGGGTGCAAGTGGCGCCCATGGGTCGATACCGGTTCAAGTTTGGTCGGGGTGAGTACCTGCTTTCTGCGGTAGCCGAAGACGGTGCGTGCCTGCATTTCACGCGAACTGGGCAGCTGTTCCCGGCGCCTACAGGCCTTTGTATGGAGACAGACGAGCGCGCTGAAGGTGTGGGCTACGTAATCTTCGGTTCGGAGGATGACGAATACGTAGTAGGCCTGGATGGATTGCCGCGCTCCGCGCAACACAATGCGGACCTGCATCCGTTGAATCGCAGGATGGTCCAGTATCGAAAGCCCGGCGAAGCGGGGGTGCGTTTCATGATGCTGGAAGATGCCAGCATCTCGTCCTCCCAGTACCGCCAACTTGCGCCTTTTCAAGCCGAGGCAGGACTGGATGACCAACTGCTGCTGGCGGAAGCCGATGAAGGCTGGGGTTTAATAGATGCCGCTGGCGCTTGGCTGATTCCTCCTCGCTACCGCCGGATACAACCATTGGGTCCGAATCTGGTCGCGGCATTCGAACGGCCGGGATATGACCCCGGGTATCACATACTCGATCTGCGCGGTAATGCGCTGGCTGATTTCACGCCGCATACTCCCTCACCGGCGCTCTTGGCGGATGGAACGAGGGTCTACGCCCTCTCACTGCGTGGTCGCTGGGGGCTTCTGGATGAGTCGGGACGATGGAGGCTTGCGCCACGCTACGGCTACGTGAGTGTTTCGAATGGCTTGGTTTTCGTGCGTGAGCGAAACAGCGCCGGTGATGTTACGGTTAACTTTCTTGACCCAGACACAGGAACGACGCTGTTCGAACAGGGATTTCTATCGGTTCATTCTCGTACGGATGGTCTGTTTGAGACATTGAAGACAGACCAGACCTTGGAGCTGATCAAGCTTGACGGGACCGTTCTGGGGCGTCTGCATCCCCGTCCCAACCGATAGCCGGAGCAGTGACTGGCGGGATCGCTGGAGCCTGGCGCGATCCAAATGGCAGATTTTGGCGTTTGGGCAACAACGGAACGGTTAGGCTTGCGGCGCTACTGAATGGTCCAGTCCGCGCTGCCTTCCAGCCGACGGCCGCCGATCAGCACGTTGCCGCGCTCACCGGAAACATCCATCTCGAACCAGGGCAATCCATCACGGCTATGTGGACGCACATAGGCCTGGCGCTTTGCGCGGTTGAACTCGATGTAGTAGCGGCGATGCACGTTGGGGTACGGCGGGATCGACGCGCCTTTCCAGCTGACGCTTACCGCGCCGGGGTCTTCGCGACCCACCAGCATCAGCATGAAGAACACATCACCTTGCTTGGCCTCGAAGTAGAACAGATCGCCACTGGCGCCGGCGGGTGCCAGTGGCAATGAAAGCAGTACGGCCGCCAGGGCGGCCTTCCATATGCCTTTGATCATGTGCAGCGTTCCTTGTGCAATGCCCCTATCAAAGTACACATGCGGGTAGCGCGTTGAAACGAAGAACCCCGGTGAAAGCCGGTGCCTTTTTTGCCTGATGGCCTGTAGCACCGAGTCCATGCTTGGCTGCTGTTCGTGCGATGCGCGATGAGTCGAGCATGGCTCGACTCTACAACGGCATCCACGCATGGCGTGGATCTACTGCAAGCGGAGTCCTTGAGCCGGGGCGCGCAATCAGCCGCGCGCGAGCGCCAGCAACCGCTCGGCAATCCGTTCCAGCGGCACCTGTTCCTCGGCGGCGCCGAGCTTGAACGCGGCACCGGGCATGCCCCAGACCACGCTGGTGGCCTCGTCCTGCACCAGCGTCGGTGCGCCGGCCTGGCGCATTTCCAGCAGGCCGCGTGCACCGTCATCGCCCATGCCGGTGAGAATGGCACCGATGGCGTTGCCGCCGGCGTTCTGCGCGACCGAGCGGAACAGCACATCCACCGCGGGCTTGTGCCGGTTCACCGCAGGGCCGTCGTCGACCCGGCAGCGCCAGCGCGCACCGTCGCGGATGATCCGCAGGTGCTTGCCACCCGGTGGCAGGTAGGCGTGGCCGGGCAGCACGGCTTCGCCGTCGCTGGCCTCGCGTACGGCCATCGCCGAGTGCCGGTCCAGGCGTTCGGCGAAGGCGCTGCTGAAGCTGGCCGGCAGGTGCTGGGTCATCACCACGGCCGGGCCGTCGGCGGGCATGCCTTCCAGCACCACGCGCAGGGCCTCGGTGCCACCGGCCGACGAGCCGATTGCGATCAGCCGGTCGGTGGTGCGGAACTGGGGCGTGGCGGGACGCGTCGCTGGGGAGGCGTCCAGCAGGAGCTTCGGTGCGGCAGCGCGCACCAGCGGGCGCACACGCGAACGCGCCGCCATCTTCACTTTGGCGATGATCTCGTCGGCGTAGGCCTGCAGGCCGCGCGCCACGTCCAGTTTCGGCTTGGAGACGAAGTCCACCGCGCCCAGCGCCAGTGCCTGCAGGGTGGTGTCGGCGCCGCGCTCGGTCAGCGAGGAGATCATCACCACCGGCAGCGGGTGCAGGCGCATCAGGTTTTCCAGGAACGCCAGGCCGTCCATGCGCGGCATTTCCACGTCCAGCGTGATCACGTCCGGGGCCAGACGCTTGATCTTCTCGCGCGCCAGCAGCGGGTCGGCGGCGGTGCCGACCACGTCAATGGCGGGATCGCTGGACAGGATTTCCGTGAGCATCTGGCGCACGACGGCGGAGTCGTCGACGATCAGGACCCGGCAGGGGGCGTTGCCGGTCAGGGTCATTCGAACAGCTCCACGCCGCCGGTGACCGGGGCCTTGGACAGGCGTGCACGCACCGCCGATTCGGTCGCGGCCACTTCGGCCTCATGGGCATGCGGCAGGCGCTGCACTACCACGCGGCCAGTATCGGCGAAGAACCAGATCTTGCGCGGATGGATGCCGCACAGGTCCTCGGCAATGATCGGGATGTGCTCGGCCTGCAGGTACTGGCGCACGAACTCGGCGTTGCGGGTACCGACCGGGTTGCTGGTGAAACCCTTCAGCACGTTGGCACCGCCGAACACCTTGGCCTCGATGCGCTTGCGGTGGGCGCCACGCTTGAGCATGTCGTTGATCAGCAGCTCCATCGCGTAGCTGCCATAGCGCGCAGGTGCGCCGTCGCCGGCATTGCCCTCGGGCAGCAGGAAATGGTTCATGCCGCCGATCTTCAGCACCGGGTCGCGCAGGCAGGCGGCCACGCAGGAGCCCAGCGTGGTGGTCAGCGCGGTGGTGTCGTCGACCACCAGGTACTGGGTCGGCAGCAGCTTGGCCGCAATGGTCTTGAAGCGCGCGTCCTGGTAACGCATCACATCATCGGTGCGCAGCGATGCGTTCATGCGCCTGCCTTTGCCGCACGGCGGTACAGGGTGCGTCCGCAGGGCTGGATCAGGTCGGCGGCGTGCAGGTAGTTCTCCGAGTGGCCGGTATACAACAGGCCGTCGTCGGCCAGGTGCTGTACCAGACGGCCGAGGATCGCGCGCTGGGTCGGCTTGTCGAAGTAGATCATCACGTTGCGGCAGAACAGTGCGTCGAACGGGCCGCCGACGTCATAGCGGGGGGCAAGCAGGTTCAACGGGCGGAACTCGATCAGCTCGCGCAGCGCCGGCAGCACACGGCACTGGCCCTCGTTGGGGCCGCTGCCACGCTGGAAGTAGCGACGGCGCAGGTCCGGATCGAGGCTGGTGACGCGGTCGATGTTGTAGACGCCACGGCCGGCGGTGGCCAGCACCTGGGTATCGACGTCGGTGGCGATGATGCGTACCGGTGGCTTCAGGGTGCCGAAGGCTTCGCAGGCAGTGATCGCCATCGAGTAGGGCTCTTCGCCGGTGGAGGCGGCGCACGACCACAGCAGCAGCGGTGTGCGGCTGGAGCGCTGCTGCAGCTCCTCGCGCAGCTTGTCGAAGTGGTGCGGCTCGCGGAAGAACGAGGTCAGGTTGGTGGTCAGCGCGTTGGTGAACGCCTGCCACTCGTCACCGTCTTCCTGCTCCAGATGGTCCAGATACTGCTGGAAGCTGCGCATGCCCAGCGTGCGCAGGCGGCGCGACAGGCGGCCATAGACCATGTCGCGCTTGGCCGGGGCAAGGGCAATGCCCACGCGCTGGTAGATCAGGTCGCAGACGCGGCGGAAATCACGGTCGGCGAACTCGAATTCGCGCGGGCCGGTGACGATGGGAGTAGGACTTTGCACGGGGGACGTGTCCATCGGCAGAGGCGGCGGCCGAAGCCGCCGCGGGTGGGTCTCAGAATTCCTGCCAGTCGCTGTCGCTGGCGACGAAGGTGCTGGCGTTGCTGCCGGTGCGGCGAACCGGTGCTGGCGTCGGAGCCGGCCGCGGACGCGCCACGGCGGCGGCAACATGCACCGGCTCGACACGCGCGGCCACGGCCTTCACTGCGGCCGAGACCTGGTTGTCCAGGCGGAAGATCGCCACGGCGTCGGCCAGCTGGCCAGCCTGTTCTTCCATCGCACGTGCGGCGGCGGTGGCTTCTTCCACCAGCGCAGCATTCTGCTGGGTGGTTTCGTCCATCTGCACCACGGTCTGGTTGACCTGCTCGATGCCGGCCGACTGCTCCTGCGAAGCCGCGGAGATCTCGGCCATGATGTCGGTCACGCGCTGCACCGAGGCGACGATCTCGCCCATGGTGCTGCCGGCCTGGTGCACCAGGCTGGAGCCTTCGGCGACCTTGCCGACCGAATCATCGATCAGGCCCTTGATCTCCTTGGCCGCGGCGGCCGAGCGCTGGGCGAGGGTACGCACTTCGCTGGCGACCACGGCGAAGCCACGGCCCTGTTCGCCGGCGCGTGCAGCTTCCACTGCGGCGTTCAGCGCCAGGATGTTGGTCTGGAAGGCGATGCCGTCGATGACCGAGATGATCTCGGCGATCTTCTTCGACGAGGCTTCGATGGCCGACATGGTGTTGACCACCTGGCCGACCACGCTGCCACCCTGCGAGGCCACGCCTTGCGCGCCGATGGCGAGCTGGTTGGCCTGGCGGGCATGCTCGGCGTTCTGGCGCACGGTGGAGGTCAGTTCCTCCATCGAGGCGGCGGTTTCTTCCAGATTGGCGGCCTGCTGCTCGGTGCGGCGCGACAGGTCGCTGTTGCCCGACGCAATCTCGCCGGCGGCGAGGGTGATGCTGGACGCGCTGGCCTGGATCTGGCCGACGATCTGGGTCAGCTGGGTGACGGTGGTGTTGGCGTCGTCACGCATGCGTGCGAACACGCCCTGGTAGTCGCCGTGCATGCGCGCGGTCAGGTCGCCTTCGGCGATGGCCGACAGCAGCTGCGAGAGCTTGCCGAGGTTGTCATCGCTGACCGCCATCATCGCGTTGAGGTTTTCCAGCATCAGGCGGAAATCGTGATCGAAGCGCTGCGCGTCGCCACGGCGGCTGAAGTCGCCTGCGGCGGCGGCACTGGCCAGCTGCTTGATCTCGGCGTTGATGCGGCCGAGGTTGGCCTTGACCGTGTCGACGGTGGTGGTCATCGCGGCCTTCTCGCCGGGGTAGCGCGCGACGTCGCGGCTCAGATCGCCCACCGCGTACTGCTGCACCACGTCCAGCACATCGTGCAGGGTCTGCACGTGGCCGCCGACCAGGGCATTGGTTTCCTGCACCATCAGCCCGTACTCGCCGGGGAAGGCGCTGGCATCGATGCGGTAGCTCAGTTCGCCGCCATCGTGGCGACGCGCCATCTCGCGCTGGCCGCTGATCACCGCGTGCAGCTGCTGCTGCATGCCGGACATGGCGTCCAGCAGGCGGCCGGTCTCGTCATGCGGCTGCGGGCCGATGTGGCTGTCCAGCTTGCCGCGGGCGATACCCTCGGCGACGGCCGTTGCCTGCTTCAGCGGTACGGCGATGCGGTTGCCGATGAGCCAGCTCAGGGCCAGCACGATCAGTACCAGCACGCCACCGGAGACGGCCATGATGGCGGTGAACACCAGTGCCTGCTTCTGCACGTCGTCCATGTAGACGCCACTGCTGACCACCCAGTTCCAGGGCGCGAACAGGCCGGCGTAAGCCACCTTCTCGACCTCGCCCTTGCTGCCGGGCTTGGCCCAGCGGTAGTTGACGAAGCCGCCACCGGCCTTGGCTGCTTCCACCTGGTCGTAGTAGATGCGCACACCGTCGTCGGTGCGGAAGTCCTTCATGTCCTTGCCGACCAGGTCCTTGCGGAACGGGTGCATCAGCAGGCGGTAGCCGGTGTCGTAGATGTTGAAGTAGTAGGCATCGTTATCGGCGCGCATCACTTCCAGCGCCTGCAGGGCGGCGGCCTTGGCAGCGTCCTCGCTGAGCTCGCCGGTACCGGCCAGGCGATGGTAGTGCTGGAGGATGCCGTAGCTGAGTTCGACCTGGGTCTTCAGAGCGGTCTTGCGGGTCTCGGTCAGGTCGAGGTACTGCATGCGGGCGGCGATCACCGAGAGCGCGATCACGCCAAGCGCGATGAGCAGCGTCAGCAGGTTGAGCTTGCGCCGGACGGAGAGGTTGCTGAAGTAGTGTTGCCAGCGATGCATGAGATTCATCGAGCAGGACCAGGTCGAAGCGGGCGGGCGGCGCCGTGCCGGTCACAGCGGGACAAGCGGTGACAACCCCGTTATCGGCCGCGCGGGCGGGGGATTGAGGTGCGGTGTCCGAACGTATTCAGGTTTCCTTGCAGCGGCGGTTGCGGCGCTGCCTGCGGCCGGCTTTTGAAGCAACAGCAACAGCAACAGCAACAGCGGTTGGTCGGCTCTGAATTTTCAGTGGGTGGCTGGATCGGGGGGGGCTGGCGGGACACGCCGTAAACCCCGCTCCGCGGTCCGGCCCAGCCGCTGGCGGCTGGGCGTTCGGGCGCTTGCGAAGCAGTGCTTCGCAAGCAAAGCGCCCTCACCCTTGGGGGCTCGATGGCGCCATCCATGGCGCCAACGGTCCCGCCAGCCCACCCCGACCCAGCCCTCTCGGCATTCCTGTGACGGACGGCAAGAGCGTTGGGTTTCCAAGTGGGAAGAGGGGGCAGATCCGTTTTCCTGCGGAAAGCGAATCTGAACCCGGAAGCGGTGCTCTTGCTCTTCTTTCTTCAATCCGGGGTGGACGCGCACGGAAACTGTCCGTGGCCGGGAGGGTGGGCTGCGCAGGGGCGTGAGCGCCATGGGCCCGAGGCATGCCTCGGGCGGGTTGGGCAGGACGCCCAACCCCGGTCTTGCCGTGTGCGCAGGACAGCGCACACGAGCAAGCGGCGACCGAGCTTACATGGACGTACTTGCAGCGGCCCCTGCGCAGCCCACCCTCCCGGCCAACCCTCAGTAGCCACGCGCCTACCGCGACCACCCCGAGGGGCTTCGCCGTTGGCTGGATATCCAGATACCCCGTAAACAAAAACGCCCCAGCGCAGGGCCAGGGCGTTCTCGTGCATCAGGTCAGGCAGGCATCAGAACTCCTGCCAGTCTCCATCAGCCAGTTCGGTGGCCATCGGACGACCACCGGCGCTGCGGCGGGCTGGCGGGGCGACCGGGGTCGGTGCGGCCGGTGCGGCAGCACGCGGGGCCGGGGCAGCGGCGATGCGCGGGGCAACCACGGTCTCGGCTTCGTCCACCACGAAGATCGACACGGCCTCGCTGAGGTGACCGGCCTGTTCTTCCATTGCGCGTGCGGCGGCGGTGGCTTCTTCCACCAGCGCGGCGTTCTGCTGGGTGGTTTCGTCCATCTGCACCACGGTCTGATTGACCTGCTCGATGCCAGCACTCTGTTCCTGCGAAGCCGCGGAGATCTCGGCCATGATGTCGGTCACGCGCTGCACCGAGGCGACGATCTCGCCCATGGTGGCGCCGGCCTTGTGCACCAGCGCCGAGCCGTCGTTGACCTTGCCGACCGAGTCGTCGATCAGGCCCTTGATTTCCTTGGCGGCGGCGGCCGAGCGCTGGGCGAGGGTACGCACCTCGCTGGCGACCACGGCGAAGCCACGACCCTGTTCGCCGGCACGTGCGGCTTCCACAGCGGCATTCAGCGCCAGGATGTTGGTCTGGAACGCGATGCCGTCGATGACCGAGATGATCTCGGCGATTTTCTTCGACGAGGCCTGGATGGCCGACATCGTGGTGACCACCTGGCCGACCACGTCGCCGCCCTGCGAGGCCACGCCATGTGCGCCGATGGCCAGCTGGTTGGCCTGGCGGGCATGCTCGGCGTTCTGGCGAACGGTCGAGGTCAGCTCCTCCATCGAGGCGGCGGTTTCTTCCAGGTTGGCGGCCTGCTGCTCGGTGCGGCGCGACAGGTCGCTGTTGCCCGAGGCGATTTCGCCGGCGGCCGAGCTGATCGCACGGCTGGACTGCTTGATACGGGTGACGATCTCGCTCAGCTGCGCGGCGGTGGCGTTGGCATCATCGCGCATGCGGGCGAACACGCCCTGGTAATCGCCGTGCATGCGCACGGTCAGATCACCCTGCGACAGCGCAGCGAGCAGGCCGGAGATCTGTTCGATGCTGCCGGCGTTGGCGTCGAGCAGGCCGTTGATCTGCTGGGCCAGCTGCAGGAAGAAGCCTTCCTTGTCGCTGGCGTCGATGCGGCCGGACAGGTCGCCGGCGGCAGCCTGGGCGATCACGCGCGCCACTTCGGCCTCGACCTGCGCTTCCTGGGTGCGGTCGCGCCATTCCACCACGTAGCCAACGGTGTCGCCGCCTTCGTTGCGGATGGTCGACACCACCTGGGCGAACTGGGCATCGCCGTACTGCATCGGACGACGGGCCACGCCGTGCGCCTTCAGGTTGCCGAGCAGGGTCTGGTCCATCTCGCCACGGTGCTCGAGCACGGTGACCGGCTTGCCGACCAGCGAGGCCTGCGCATCGAAGTCCGGCAGGTCGCGGCGGACCTCGTCCTGGTACTGGGTCAGGGTCTGCTGCAGGGCGCGATTGCTGTAGACGATGGTGTTGCTGGTGTCGGTCAGGTACACGCCGGTCGAGCTGTAGTCCAGCGCGGTGCGGATGCGCAGGTTCTCGCGGGCGATGGCCTGGTCGGTTTCGGTGCGCTCGCGCAGGTCGCGCTGCATGCGCTGCATGGCCTGCATCAGCTCGCCGACTTCGTCCTTGCGGCTGACATCGATATGGCCATCAAGCTTGCCACCGGCCACATCGTTGGCAACCGAGACGGCGCCACGCACGCTGCCGACCAGGGCGCGTGCGAACAGCCAGACCAGCACCAGGCCGAGCGCGGCACCGCCCAGCAGGGCGATCACGGTCAGCACGGCCGAGGCGGCGTAGGTGGATTCGGCCTCTTCGCGCGAAGCGCGGGCGAGGCGATTGTCTTCGGCAATCAGGGCTTCCAGTGCGGCCCCGGCCTTGCGGTGCTTGGCGCGGGTCTCACCGACGAAGGTGTCGATCGCATCGTCGGGCAGGTCCAGCTCCAGCATCTCGGTGACGCTGTCGTAGGAGGCCAGTGCCTCCTTCCATTCCTTGGCGAAGGTATCGAACAGCTTCTTCTGCTGCGGGTTGTCGACCAGCGCCGGATAGCCCTTGATCGACTTGTCCATGCTTTCGCGCAGTTCAGTGGACTGCTTGCGTGCATCAGCCTTGACGTCGTCGCTGGCGCGGATCAGCTGCTGGTAGGCGGCGTTGCGGTACTCACCGAGCATGCCGCGCATCTCGCCGGCCATGCGGATGCTCTCCATGCGTGAACCGGCCAACTCGGTGGTGACGTTGTTCAGCGAGTGCAGGCCACGGTAGGCGACGATGCCCTGCAGCAGCATCACCAGCAGGAGAACGCCGAAGGTCAGCATCAGCTTCGGCATCAGTTTCAGGTTGTTGATCCACGGCATGGGCGTTGCGATCTCCTAAGGCAGACGCGTCCGGGCGTCGGGCCCGGTTGCAGCAGCGACCACGCCGGTCCAGGGGCCGGCGTGGTTCGACGGACAGCGGATTACTTGATGTTGGCCAGCTTCAGGCCGGCCGGCGAGCTGACTTCGATTTCGGCGCGCGAGGCGTCGCGCTGGATCTTGCCGATCACGCAGACGGTCTTGCCTTCCAGGGTTTCCAGCGGGAAGGAGAACTTGCCGCGGTTCTCGCCAGCGATGCGGGCCGAGAAGGTGTGGCGCGGGAAGGCGCCGCCCATGTACAGGAAGGTCGGCTGGCCTTCGGAACCTTCCGCGTAGCGAGCCTTCTCGACCTTGCCACAGACCATGCCGTCCTTGCCGACCGAGCGCGGTGCCAGTTCCGGCGGGATCATGTCGGCCGCCTGGGCGAAAGCGGAGGACGCAGTGGTGGCCAGGACAGCGGCCGAAACGAACGCAAGCAGGGACTTCATCGAGGTGTATCTCCGGGGATGGTGATGGTCGTTCCGGTCCTGCGCGCTCCTGCGCGGCCGGCTTCTGTCCCCCTATCGGCACTGCCGGGGGGAACTGAAGGGTTTTGTGACCAGAACGTGAAGCAGGTCCGCTGGCTCAGGCGGCGGCGTCTTCAACGACGCTGGCCTGGCCCATGTCGGCGCTGTCCAGCAGGGTCTCGATGTCCAGCAGGATCAGCATGCGGTCGTCCTGGGTGCCGATGCCGGAAATGAAGCGGGTATCGACGGCAGCGCCGAATTCCGGGGTCGGGCGGATCTGCTCGGCCGACAGCGGGATCACGTCGGAGACGCTGTCCACGACGATGCCGACCACGCGGTCGTCGACGTTCAGCACGATCATCACGGTGAAGGCGTCGTAGCGGGCATCGTCCAGGCGCAGCTTCAGGCGCAGGTCGATCACCGGGACGATGGTGCCGCGCAGGTTGATCACGCCCTTGATGTAGTCCGGTGCATCCGGGACCCGGGTGACCGCGTCATAGCCGCGGATTTCCTGGACCTTGAGGATGTCCACGCCGTAGTGCTCGGCACCGAGGGTGAAGCTGAGGAATTCGCCACCGGCGCTGGCGGCGGAGCTGGTCTTGTCGTTCATCGAGGGGTCCTGGTTCTGCCGGAAGTCCCGGTGTCAGGCTCGATATCGGCCCCTCGGTGGGGGACTTTAGGTGCCCGGGGAAGGCATCCACGCATGGCGTGGATCTACCGGGGAAGATGGGGGCATCCACGCATGGCGTGGATCTACACGGGAAGCGGGAGTGCCGGCCAGCGGCCGGCACTACCGGTCGGGAGGCCTTACAGCTCGCCGTTGCGGCGCGCCTTGCGCTGGCGGTCGATGCGGAAGATGTAGCGCTGGATGGCACTGTCGGCGCCACGCGGCAGGATGTCGAAGCGCATGCCCACGCGCTTGATCTCGATGCCATTGGGTTGGCGCTGCGGCAGCAGGTTGCAGACGACCAGCTCGATCTCCAGGTCGGGGCCGTCGGGCAGCGACAGCATCGCCGGGTAGCGCTTCTGCAGGCTGAACACCGCGCAGTCGGTAGGTACGGCCACCGCCAGGCCGCCGCCGCTGATGTCCACCACCCGCATCGACAGCGCTTCGGCACGGCTCTCGCCGGCGGGGATCAGCAGCTGGGGCGAATCGGTGACTGGCGTCTCCAGCCGGTACATCTCACGTCGCTGCAGATGGACCAGTTCGTCCGGCAGAGGGGCACGGAAGGCGACGTGGCCGTCGTTGTCCACACGCTGCAGTGCCTGCAGGCGGAACCGCACCAGCACGCGTTCGAGCTGGGCAAAGCACAGCAGATGGTCGGCCTGTTCGGCGGCGCGGTTGGACGCCTCCTGCGGGCTGCCATCGAGCAGCAGGGTGTCGTCGTCCTCGTCGAGTTCAAGCAGCGCGGTCGGGAACGAGCGGTCGCGGCCGTCGATATGCGCATTGATCAGTGATCGCTGGTCGATCAGCGATCGCAACAGCTGCCGCAGCTGGCGCGGATTACGGACCAGGAAACGTTCGTCAGCGGCATCAGCCGCGTGGACATCATGCACTGCAGTGTCGTTGCCGTCGGACATGGAATCTACGGTCAGGGGCGGGCGCCAGCACGCGTTGGCGCGAGGCTCGATGGGGATATCGGCCACTGTGCCCGATTATGAAGTGAGAATTGCATCACTTTCCATGCGTCAGGGGTCGGATCCCTTTCCCGAAGGAAAGGGATCCGACCCCGGGTACATCAGAACTCCTGCCAGTCGCCGTCTGCGGCCAGCGCCGGCTGGGCCGTCGCGGTGCGCAGCGTACGCGCCGGGACCGGCTTTGCGGCCGGTGCGGCGGCTGCGACCTGGCGCGGTACCGGTGCCGCCAATGGGCGTGCCGGGATGGCCGTCGTGCCCTGTGATGCCAGCCGGAAGCGGGCCACGGCTTCACCCAGCTGCTCGGCCTGGTCTTCCATTGCACGTGCGGCAGCGGTGGCTTCTTCCACCAGCGCAGCATTCTGCTGGGTGGTCTCGTCCATCTGCACCACGGTCTGGTTGACCTGCTCGATGCCGGCACTCTGTTCCTGCGACGCTGCGGAGATCTCGGCCATGATGTCGGTCACGCGCTGCACCGAGGCGACGATCTCGCCCATGGTGCTGCCGGCCTGGTGCACCAGGCTGGAGCCTTCGGCGACCTTGCCGACCGAATCATCAATCAGGCCCTTGATCTCCTTGGCGGCAGCGGCCGAGCGCTGGGCGAGGGTGCGCACTTCGCTGGCGACCACGGCGAAGCCACGGCCCTGTTCACCTGCGCGGGCAGCTTCCACTGCAGCATTCAACGCCAGGATGTTGGTCTGGAAGGCGATTCCGTCGATGACCGAGATGATCTCGGCGATCTTCTTCGACGAGGCTTCGATGGCCGACATGGTCGTGACCACCTGGCCGACCACTTCACCGCCCTGCGAGGCGACGCCATGTGCGCCTATGGCGAGCTGATTGGCCTGGCGGGCGTGCTCGGCGTTCTGGCGCACGGTGGAGGTCAGTTCCTCCATCGACGCGGCGGTTTCTTCCAGATTGGCGGCCTGCTGCTCGGTGCGGCGCGACAGATCGCTGTTGCCCGACGCGATCTCGCCAGCGGCGAGGGTGATGCTGGACGCGCTGGCCTGGATCTGGCCGACGATCTGCGTCAGCTGCGCGACGGTGGTGTTGGCGTCGTCACGCATGCGTGCGAACACGCCGTTGAACTGGCCGTCCATGCGCGCGGTCAGGTCGCCGGCGGCGATCGACTGCAGCAGCTGCGAGAGCTGGCCGAGGTTGCCGTCGGCGACCTGCATCATGCTGTTGAGCTGCTCGATCATCACGCGGAAATCGTGATCGAAACGCTGCGCATCACCGCGCTGGCTGAAGTCGCCGGCTGCGGCGGCCGAGGCCAGCTGCTGGATCTGCGTGTTGATGGCCAGCAGGCTGGCCTTGGCCGCATCCATCGACTCGTGCAGGATCGCGCGGCTGCCGGGCAGGCGGCGTGCGTCCGGGGTGAGGTTGCCGGTGGCGTACTGGTTGAGCACGTCGATGGCATCGCGGATCGCGTCGAGATGTTCGAAAATGACCGTGTTGATACCGCTGGCCAGCTGCCCATAGACGCCCGGGAAGTCTTCCGGAATGCGGTGGCTGATGTCTGGACCGGCGTGCATCTGCGCCATCAGCTGGGTCTGCTCGGAGAAGCGGCGCAGCATCGCGGTCATTTCGGTGGTGGCGGCCAGCATCTTGCCGGCTTCGTCCTTGCTGGTGGCTTGGGTGCTGACGCTGAGATCGCCACGGGCAACGGCCTGGATGGCATGCACGGCCTTGCCGAGCGGGCCGGTGACGGCGCGCGAGATGACCGTTGCCAGCGCGGCTGCCACCAGCGACAGCAGCACGATGCAGCCGATGATGGCGATCATGCTGGCGCGGTGGGTGGCATTTGCATCGGCGATCTTGGCATCCATCAGGCCGGCGATATGGGTGCCGAGGGTCTTCATCGCAGCGAACAGATCACGGCGGGCCGGGCGCGACTGTTCGTCGGAGATCTGCCGCGCCAAGGTGCCGTCGCCTGCCGCGACGGCTTCGCGCATGGCCTTGTTGGCAGCGAAGTAGCGGTCCAGTTGCACGTTTGCCGCAGCGTACAGCTCGCGCTCCTTGGCCAGGGCTGGCAGTGCCGAGTAGGCGGCCAGTTCGTCATGTACGGCCTTGGCGGTGTCGTCCATGCGCTTGTAGTAGTCGGCCACCTTGTCAGGCTGGTCGAGCATGCTCAACAGAGCCAGCTCGTAGGTGCGGAACTCGCCGAGTTGCGAGCGCGCCTCGCCGAGATGCTGCACCGAGGGAATATCGTTGCTGGCCATTTCGCCCAGTTGCTTGTTGGCCTCGTTGAGCCGCAGCAGTGCGAATGCGCCGAGGACGAGGGTCATCAAGGTGGTGAGGGTGAACCCCACGGCCAGCTTGCGGGCGATGGGCAGATCGTGGAACCACTTCATGCAGGGTGCTCCAGGTGGGCAGGGCGCCGGCGTCGTTGCGTCGGCTGGGGGTGGTTGCAGAGCGAACGGTGGTGCCCGGTGGGGGTTCGGTGACGGCCGTCAAAGCGAAATAGCGGCGCAGTTCGGATGGACTTTATGGACGCAGATCACATTCGGTTGCGTAGGGACGGCGGCGCGAAAGTGGCGCCATGACAGGGCTTTCGCTTGAACGGCAAGGTTGCGCCCGAAACCTTCGTGCAGACGGAGTTCACGGTATGCCTGGCGAAGCGAGCGCGGTCAGATCGTGGCCGTGCGCGCAAACGAAAACCGCCGCCCCGAAGGGCGGCGGCTCAGTGCACGCATGCAACGTGGATCAGGCGGCCTGCGGCATCCGCAGCGAGCGCACCAGACCGCCGATGTCGACGATCAGGGCCACGCGGCCATCGCCAAGGATGGTGGCACCGGATACCCCGCCGATGCGGCGGTAGTTGTTCTCGATGTTCTTCACCACCACCTGCTGCTGACCGACCAGCTCGTCCACTTCCAGCGCAATCTTCTGGCCATCACCTTCAACCACCACCACCAGCGATTCGCTGCCCGGTGCGCGGTTGCCGTAGCCGTAGTACTCGCTCAGCGACAGGATCGGCAGATACTCGCCACGCACGCGCAGCACGCGGCCTTCGCCGGCCATGCTGCGGATGTCCTCGGCCTGCGGCTGCAGGGCCTCAAGCACATAAGCCAGCGGCAGGATCAGGGTTTCACCGGCCACCGCCACGGTCATGCCGTCGAGGATGGCCAGGGTCAGCGGCAGCCGGATCAGCGTGCGGGTGCCAGCGCCGAGGCTGCTTTCGATCTGGACCTCGCCCCCCAGCGCCTGGATGTTGCGGCGGACCACGTCCATGCCGACGCCACGGCCGGACAGGTCGGTGACTGCATCGGCGGTGGAGAAACCCGGCTGGAAAATCAGGTCCCAGACCTGCGAATCGGTCGGGTTGTCCGGCACCGCCAGGCCGCGTTCGGTGGCCTTGGCCAGGATCTTGGCGCGGTCCAGGCCGCGGCCGTCGTCGCTGACTTCGATGACGATATGGCCGCCCTGATGCGAGGCTGCCAGGGTGATCGTGCCGGTCTCGTCCTTGCCCGCACCGCGACGTACGTCGGGCATTTCCAGACCGTGGTCGATCGAGTTGCGCACCAGGTGCACCAGCGGATCGGCGATCTTTTCGATCAGGCCCTTGTCCAGTTCGGTGCCTTCGCCGACGGTGCGCAGGCGTACCTGCTTGCCGAGGCGGCTGGACAGGTCGCGGACCAGGCGCGGGAAGCGGCGGAACACCGCATCGACCGGCAGCATGCGCACGCCGATCACCGCTTCCTGCAGGTCGCGGGTGTTGCGTTCAAGCTGGTCCAGGCCGGCGAACAGGCTCTCGGCGTGGACCGGGTCCAGCGCGTGCGAGACCTGCTTGAGCATGGCCTGGGTGATGACCAGTTCGCCGACCAGGTTGATCAGCGCATCGACCTTGTCGACGCTGACCCGGATCGAGGTTTCGGCTTCCTGGCCGCCAGCGCTGCTGGCAGCGGCGGCGGGTGCCGCCGGTAGAACGGCAGCCGGTGTGGAAGGGGCGGGTGTGGCAGGTGCCTCGGTGGCCAGGCTCGGCGGCGCAGCCGGACGGATGTCCAGTTCGCAGTCGTCCAGCACCCAGGCGAAGGTGTCTTCGATCTTGCTGCGCGGCACCTTGCCGACCAGGCCGAGATCCCACGCCAGGTGGGCCTCCAGCGGGTCGAGCTGGGCGAAGCCGGGCAGGCGTTCCATGCGCGCGGCGACCTGCAGCGAACCGAGATGTTCCAGTTCGCGGATGATGCGCAGCGGGTCGTTGCCGCTCATGAACAGCGATGGCGCCGGGGTGAAACCGATCTGCCAGGCTTCCGGCGTATCGTCCACCTTGGCTGCGGCGGCCGCGGGGGCGCTCGCTGCGGCCTCCCCGGAAAGAACCGCCTCCAGGCGCGCCTTCACCGCAGCAACTGCGGCGGGATCGGCGGCCTGGCCGTGTTCGGCTTCGCGCAGCAGGGCGCGCAGCACGTCCACCGAGGACAGCATGGCGTCGACGGCGTGGCCTTCCAGCGCCCGCTTGCCGGCACGCAGCTCATCGAGCAGCGTTTCCAGCACATGGGTCAGGCCGGCGATCGCGTCGAAGCCGAAGGTGCCGGCGCCGCCCTTGATCGAGTGGGCGGCGCGGAACACCGAATTGATGATCTCCGCGTCCTGCTGCCCCGATTCCAGGGCCAGCAGGCCAGCCTCCATCGCGTCGAGGCCTTCGCGGCTCTCCTCGAAGAAGGTGGCGTGGAAGCGTTGCAGGTCCATGCTCATGGCAGTGGTGGTCCGGAAGCGAAGAGGGGGAGCGGTGGCGGGCGATCAGCCCAGCACTTTCTGCACGGTGGCGACCAGCTGTTCCGGATTGAACGGCTTGACCAGCCAGCCGGTGGCACCGGCGGCCTTGCCTTCGGACTTCTTGTCGGCGGCCGATTCGGTGGTCAGCATCAGCAGCGGCGTGAACTTGTAGTCCGGCAGCTGGCGCAGTTCGCGGATCAGCGCGATGCCGTCCATGTTCGGCATGTTGACGTCGGTGACCACCGCATTGAAGCGCTGGCCCTTGGCGCGACCGAGCGCGACCGCGCCGTCTTCAGCTTCTTCGACGGCAAAACCGGCCGAGGTGAGGGCAAAGGACACCATCTGGCGCATTGACGCCGAATCGTCCACCACCAAGATACGTGCGCTCATGCAGCGTTCTCCACAGATTTCAGGTTGTCATGGGTTACGTCCAGGCCCAGGGCCTGGGTGACGCCCAGCAGGCGCGCGGCGTCACGGAAGGTTGCAGTGCAACCGTGGAAGCCGGTGCCGAGGCCTGCCTCGCGGCGGGCCTGCACGAACGCACACAGCACCTGCACGGCGGCCGTGTGGATGCGGGCGACCTGGCTGGCATCCAGGGTCAGCTCGCCTGCCTGCGCCACCAGCGGGGCGAGGCGGTTCTTGAGCTCGGTGGTGCTCTCGATGCCGAGATCCCCACCCAGTTCGACAGTGCTCATCGTTGCTCCGGACAAACGGTTCCGTGATCCATAACGGCACCCCGGTGGGGTTCTTTAGGGGAATCGACGCGGTGCGCCGATGCGGGCGCTGTTGAAAAGGGGACGGAGGGGATTAAGTCGCAACTGGCTCGGCGCTTTGCGCCGATGCGGTGCCTGTCGGGGACGCAAGGCGTTGATCCGTTGGATCAATACCTTACGTCCCCACTGCGTGGTCGCGGTTGCCGAGGGTGGCTGCGGGAGAGCCTGGTCGATTGCGACTTAATCCCCTCCGTCCCCTTTTTTCGCTCAACTCAACAACCGGGTGGCATCCAGCAGGATCATTGGGCGCTGGCTGACCCTGGCGACGCCACGGAACAGGTCGTTGGAGATCTGGCAGATGCGCGCGGTATCGGGCGGCTCGATCTGCGAGTCGGTGAGGTTGGCGACATCTTCCACTGCCGACACGCGCAGGCCGATGGTCTCGCCGTCTTCCTCCAGCACCACGATGCGGGTCTGTGAGTCGTCTTCGGCGGCCGCGGCGCCCAGGTGCAGGCCGAGGTCCATCACCGGTACCACCTGGCCACGCAGGTTCATGATGCCCAGCATGGCCGGCGCAGTACCGCGCAAGGGCAGCAGCGGCACTGGCAGCACCACTTCCTGCACTTTCAGCAGTTCCAGTGCATAGGCCTGGGTGCCGCAGCGCAGGCGCAGCCAGCGCGAGGTGCGCTCGCCGGCGCGTCGGTTCTGTGGATGCGGGCTGCTGGCGGGCCGATGTGCCTGTGCCTGCAGCTCCTGCCAGCTGCTCGGGCGGTTGCCTGCTGGCGCGTCCACGGCCACGCGCGGGGGCGGCGCGGCATCGGTGCGTGCAACTGGAGCGGGTGCTGTGACCACGGCCGCTGGTGGCGCAGGAACGTCCTCGCCGCCGGCAGCGGCCTCGAACGCGGCTTCCAGGCCGGGGCTGTCGGTGTGGGCGAGTCGATGGCTGTCGGCCGGATCGGTCTCGTAGATCACTTCGTCCGGCAGGTCGTCCCATGTAGGTTCCGGGCCGGACTTGGCGGTGGCGGGAGCAGGGGCCGTCTCGTGGATCACCTCGTCAGGCAGGTCATCCCAGGTCGGTTCGCGCTCGGGGGCGGCGACAGGCATTGCGGCGGCCTCGAAGGCGGCCTCCAGTGCTGCGTCGTCCTCTGCCGCGGCAGCAGCAACAGTCTCCGTTTCGTAGATCACTTCGGCGGGCAGATCGTCCCAGGTGGGTTCGCGCTCAGCCGTTGCGGCCGCCTCGAAGGCGGCTTCGAGTGCGGCGTTGTCGACGGCAGGCGCAGCGGCGACGGTCTCGGTTTCGTAGATCACCTCGGCCGGCAGGTCATCCCAGGTCGGCTCGCGTTCGGCGTCGGCTGCAATTGCTGGGCACGCTTCGTCGCTCGCCGGCGGCGGCGCAGCCGGTGGTGCCACGGCGATCGCTTCGCCCAGCAGTTCGTCCAGGTAGTCGTCCAGTACACCGGTGCTGTTCATGCGGCCTGCTCCAGGGCGCGGGCATCCTCGCCGAGGATCCAGTTCAGCGCGCGGCGATAGGCGGCCAGGCCGCGGCCCGGGTAATCCTCACCAACGCTCGGCAGGGTCAGGCCGGCGGCGTTGCTGATGCGGGTGTCGATCGGAATCGCGTCTTCCCACACACGGGTGCCGTGACGATCCTGCATCGTGCGCAGCGACTCGTTGCCGGCGCGGGTGCGGCGGTCGAACAGGGTCGGCAGGATCGAGATCGGCAGCGGGCGGCGGCGCGAGCGTTCGACCATCTCGCCGGTGCGGACCATGCCATCCAGGCCATGCAGGGCCAGCGGCTCGGCCTGGGTGGGGATGATCAGGCGATCGGCTGCGGCCAGCGCATTGATCATCAACAGGCCGAGGGTGGGGGCGCAGTCCAGCAGGATGTAGTCGTGCTGGCCCTGGTGGCGCGCAAGCGCATTCTGCAGTGCCAGGCCAAGGCCAGGCTGGTTGGCGCTGCGGCGTTCCAGCGTGGCCAGCGCGGACTGTGCGCAGACATAGTCCAGGCCATGGATGCTGCTGGCATGGCACAGGCTGGAAAGATCGGCGGGCGGGGCGCCGAACAGCTCCAGCACGCCAGCCGGCGGCGGGTCCACCGGTACGCCGAACGCGCGGCTGAGCGAGGCGTGCGGATCGAGGTCGATCAACAGCACGCGATGGCCAAGTGCGGCCAGTCCGCGGCCGAGGGCGAGGGTGGTGGTGGTCTTGCCGACTCCGCCCTTCTGGTTGGCGACTGCCCAGATGCGCATCGGATTACTCCTTCATTGCCGGGGGAACGGCGGCGCCGACGCGGCTGCCAGCCGGCACCGGCGGCAACTTCACCGGTGCGATGGGGGAGGTGGGGGCGGTAGCCGGAGTTGCCGCGGCTTGTTCGGTATCGGTGTTCCGGGTGGCGCCGGTGGCTGCGTTCAGGCGCTGGCCGAGCGGGTCCACCGAGTGCGAGGTGTCGGCCAGGATGATGACCATCACCCGGCGGTTGCGGTTGCGGCCCTGCGCGCTGTCGTTCTCTTCGCGCGGGCGGAACTGGCCGTAGCCGACCATCGCCAGCCGCGACGGCTGCACGCCCTGGTCGGCGAACAGGTGCACCACGCTGGCCGCGCGCCCGGCCGACAGTTCCCAGTTCGACGGGAAGGTGGCGGTGGCGATCGGTACGTTGTCGGTGTGGCCTTCCACGCGCACGCTGTTGGGTACGTCGCGCAGGACCTCGGCCAGGCTGGCCAGGGTCTGCCGCGCATGCACGTCCAGCGCGGCCGAACCGGTGGGGAACAGGATGTCGCTGTTGATCTCGACTTCGATCCACAGCTCGGTGCGGCGCACGCTGATCATGCCGCGGTCGATCAGCGGCGCCAGTGCGGCGGTCAGGCGGTCCGCGATGCTGTTGAGCTGGCGCTCGGCGCGCGCGATCTGCTCCTGGTTGTGCACCGAAACAGGCATGCGCATCTGCGAGGCCATCGACGGCAGCAGGGTCGGGTCGTGCGACGGCGCAGGCGCCGAGGGCCCGATCTTGGTGCCGGACTTGATCACCGAGGGGCTGTCCCAGCCGCCACCCTGCACCTGCTTGTTGCCCACCTGTACCGGATTGATGGTGCGCGGCGCGCCCCCGAAGGCATCGGTCAGCGCGTCGGCCATGATCCGGTACTTGCCTTCGTTCACCGAGGAAATCGCGTACATGACCACGAAGAAGGCGAGCAGCAGCGTCATCAGGTCGGCATAGGGGATCGCCCATGCTTCGTGGTTGGCGTGCTCTTCGTGGTGCTTGCGGCGGGCCATGTCAGTGCAGGAAGCCGGAGAGGTTGGTTTCGATGTTGCGCGGGTTTTCGCCCTGGGCGATCGAGATCAGGCCTTCGATGACCATTTCGCGGTCGCGGGTGTTGTGCGAGATCACACTCTTGAGCTTGGCGGCCACCGGCAGGAACAGCAGGTTGGCCGAGGCGATGCCGTAGATGGTGGCGGTGAACGCGGCGGCGATGCCGTGGCCGAGCTTGCTCGGATCGGCCAGGTTCTTCATCACCGCGATCAGGCCAAGCACGGCACCGATGATGCCCAGCGTCGGTGCATAGATGCCCATCGCTTCGAAGACCTTGGCACCGGCCTGGTCCTGGTGTTCCTGGCTGCCCAGTTCGATTTCCAGCATGTGCCGCATCGATTCGGGTTCGACGCCGTCCACCAGCAGCTGCAGGCCCTTGCGCAGGAACGGGTCCTGCTGTGCTTCCACCTGCGATTCCAGGCCCAGCAGGCCCTGGCGGCGGGCGATGTTGCTCCACTCGACGATCTGCTGGATCAGTTCGCGGCGATCGCTGTGCGGCGGGCGCACGACCCAGCGCACGATCTTGAAGGCATGCTTGAACACCGCCGGCGAGGTGTGCAGCAGGATCGCGGCGACGGTGCCGACGATGACGATCACGAACGCCGCAGGCGACCACAACGACGCCAGGCCGGCGCCCTTGAGGATGCTGCCGCCGACCAGCGAGGCCAGGGCGAGAAAGAGTCCAATGAGGCTGAGTCTATCCATGGTTCCGGTATCGGCGTGTATGAATGGGACTTGAGACACCGGTAGATCGCGTACAGACGGTAGTCACAGTTTTCGGGGCGCCGGGCATGGCCCGGCGGGGGTCATCGCAGCCCGTCCACGTCCAGGATCAGCGCCATGCGACCATCGCCGATCAAGGTTGCACCGGCATAACCGCGCAGGCCGCGCAGCGCTTTCGGCAGCGGCTTGATGACCACTTCCTCACGCCCGCGTACCTGGTCCACGACCAGCCCGAAGCGCGCTTCGCCAGCCTGCAGCACCACGATGGTCAGCAGCGGCGAGGCGGCCGGCGTCACATCCAGCCACTGGCGCAGATCGACCAGCGGCAGCGTGTGCGAGCGGCGGTCGAGCACGGCACGGCCATCGAACCAGCCCAGCGAGGTGCGCGGCGCGTGCAGCACTTCCATCACGCGGGCCAGCGGCAGCGCATAGACGTCCTCGCCGGCCTGCACCAGCAGGGTCGGCAGGATCGCCAGGGTCAGCGGCACGCGGATCAGGAAGCGGCTGCCACGGCCCAGTTCCGACTGGATCTGGATCTGGCCGCTCAGTTCGCGGATGCGTGACTGCACCACGTCCATGCCGACGCCACGACCGGAGATGTCGGTGACCTGCTGCTTGGTCGAGAAGCCGGGCAGGAACACCAGGTGCAGGCACTCCTCGCTGCTCAGGCGCGCGGCGGCTTCCGGATCGATCAGGCCCTTCTCGCGCGCCTTGGCGCGCAGCTTTTCCGGGTCGATGCCGGCGCCATCGTCCTGTACCTCGATGCTGACGTAGTCGCCTTCCTGCTGTGCCGACAGGCGCACATGGCCCATCCGTGGCTTGCCCTGTGCCTCGCGCAGGTCGGGCATTTCCACGCCATGGTCGATGGCGTTGCGGACCAGGTGCACCAGCGGGTCGGCCAGCGCTTCGACCAGGTTGCGGTCGAGCTCGGTCTCGGCGCCGATCAGTTCCAGGTCCACTTCCTTCTTCAGCGAGCGGGCGACGTCGCGGGCAACCTTGGGGAAGCGCGAGAACACCTTGCCCACCGGCTGCATGCGGGTGCGCATCACTGCCGACTGCAGGCGGGCGGTGGCGATATCCAGAGTGGACACGGCCCGGTCCAGCTCTTCATCGCGCAGGCGTGCACGCAGGGTCTTGAGCCGATTGCGTGACAGCACCAGTTCGCCGATCAGGTTGACGATCGCGTCCAGGCGCTTGGTGTCCACGCGCACGGTATGTTCGGCCTCGGCCAGCGGCTTGGCGGCCGGCTTCGCCGCCGGTGCCGGTGCGGCGACCGGGCGCGGCGCTGCGATCGGTGCCGGTGCCACCACGGCCGCAGGCTTGGTGCCCGGTGCCGCGCCACCGTGCAACTGGTCGAGCAGGGCTTCGAACTCGTCTTCGCTGATCAGTCCGTCGTCGGCCTTCTTCGCTGGCGCGACCGCGGTCGGCGCGTTGCCACCATGCAGCTGGTCGAGCAGAGCCTCGAATTCGTCGTCGGTGATCAGGTCGCTGTCACCCGCGGTGGGTGCTGCGGCGGCGGCGGGTGCAGCCACGGCACCGCCGTGCACGTCGAACTGTGCGATCAGGTCCGGCGGCGCATAGCCCGGCTCGGTGCCGGAGGAAACCGCGTCCAGCATCGACTGCAGGTAGTCCAGCGATTGCTGGGCCGCGTCGAAGTGGTGGGCCTGCAGCACGGCCTGGCCGGCACGTGCGGCGCCCAGCGCCTCTTCAGCGGCATGGCACAGCTCGACCATGGCGGTGACGCCGAGGAAGCCGGCGCCGCCCTTGAGCGTGTGGTAGCCGCGGAACACCGCGTTGAGCTGGTCGCTGTCCTGCGGTGCCTGCTCCAGCGACACCAGCTGTTCGCCGAGGCGATCCAGGATTTCCTGTGCCTCGATGATGAAATCGGCAGTGATGTCGTCGGATACCGCGCTCATGCTTACAGCCCCAGATCCGACAACAGGTCGTCGGCGTCGTTCTGCGAGACCGCGTGGCGGTCCAGTCCCTTCAGTGCCGGCCCGGCCAGTTCCGGGTCGGTGCGATGCTGTTCCGGTGGCAGGCCGAGCGCGCCGAAGCCTTCGTGCACGCGGCGGACGATGCCGACCACGCGACGGATGATCTGCCCGGTCAGGTCCTGGTAGCTCTGGGTCAGGGCGATCTCGGTCAGGTTGTGGCGGATGCGCTCGAGCTGCGCGTCCTGGCCCGGCTGCAGGCCTTCGGCGCGCAGCTGTTCGGTCAGGCTGCGGCATTCCTCGGCCAGGTCCAGGGTGCGGTGCGTGGCCTGTTCGGTCATCGCCACCACGTGGTCCAGTCGCGCGCAGGCGTCGTCCAGTTCGCCGGCTTCGCTCGGCACGGTCGGCAGTTCGCCCAGCGCCTGTCCCAGCTCGCGGGCCAGCCGCGAGAGGCCGCTCATCATCGGCTGCGTGCGCAGCGCGACCAGCCCGTCGATGCGCTGCCGCCAGGCGGCCTCGTCACCGGATTCGAGCGCGTCCAGGGCCTCCTGCAGGCGCAGGGCGAGGGCGTTCTTGTCGACCGTGGTATCCATCAGGCGCTGGCCGCCAGGCGTTCGAAGATCTTGCCGAGCTTCTCTTCCAGCGTCTGCGCGGTGAACGGCTTGATGATGTAGCCGTTCACGCCGCTCTGGGCGGCTTCGATGATCTGCTCGCGCTTGGCTTCTGCCGTGACCATCAGCACCGGCAGGGTCTTCAGCTTGGCATCGGCACGGATGGCCTTGAGCAGCTCGATGCCGGTCATCACCGGCATGTTCCAGTCGGTGACCACGAAATCGAACGGCTGGCTCTGCAGCAGCGACAGCGCGGCATGCCCGTCCTCGGCTTCGGCGGTATTGGTGAAGCCCAGATCGCCCAGCAGGTTCTTGACGATTCGACGCATGGTCGAGAAGTCGTCGACGATCAGGATGCGCATGTTCTTGTTCAAAGCAGAATTCCTTTGTTGTTCATTCCGGACGGCCGGGGGCAGCCGCCTCGGGGATGTTCATTCTTCGAGGCCTGCGTCGGCAGCCTCGAACAGCTTCAGCCGGCCACGCAGGCGCAGTACCGCCTGGCCGTGGATCTGGCAGACCCGCGACTCGCTCACGCCGAGCACCGCGCCGATCTCCTTCAGGTTCAGTTCCTGCTCGTAGTACAGCGAGAGCACCAGTTGTTCGCGCTCGGGCAGGTGGCCGATGGCCTTGCCCAGCTCGCGACCGAACTCGCCGCGCTCCAGTACCTGCTGCGGGGTCGGCCCGCCCTGGGCGACGGTGTCCAGCTCGCCCTGGTCCTCGATGCGCGATTCCAGGCTCAGCACCTGGCCACGTGCAGCGTCTTCCATCAGCCGCAGGTACTCAGGCAGCGGCATCTCCATCGCGGCGGCCACTTCAGTGGCGCTGGCGGCACGGCCACTGCTCTGTTCCAGGCGGCGGATGGTGGCGGCGGCATCACGTGCACGGCGGTGCACCGAGCGCGGGACCCAGTCACCACGGCGGATCTCGTCGATCATCGAACCACGGATGCGGATCGAGGCGTAGGTCTCGAAAGAAGCACCCTGGTCGGCGTCATAGCTGCGCGAGGCTTCGATCAGTCCCATCATGCCGGCCTGGATCAGGTCGTCGACCTCGACGCTGGCTGGCAGGCGCGCGGCCAGGTGGTGGGCGATGCGCCGCACCAGGTCCGAATGCTGGGCGATGACTTCGTTCGCCGCCGAGCGCTGCACTTCCCTGTACTGGGCTGCGCCTTTCATGCCGTCACCCCACGCTGCTTGAGGATGCGTTCGAGGAAGAACTCGACGCCGCCACGCGGTTCGGTCGGCGCCTGCCAGCGCGCGGTACGGCGCGCGATCTCGGTGATCGCCAGCGCCGCCGGGCTGGACGGATAGGCCTTCACCACCGGCTGCTGGCGCTGCACCGACAGGCGCAGCCAATCGTCCTGCGGCACGCAGCCCAGGTAGTTCAGCGAGACATCGGCAAGGAACTTCTCGCAGACGCGGGTCAGCTTCTCGTACAGCACGCGGCCCTCGTTGGGGTCGCGCACCATGTTGGCCACCACCTGGATGCGGTCCACGCCACGCTCGCGCGACAGCACCTTGATCAGTGCGTAGGCGTCGGTGATCGAGGCCGGCTCGTCACAGACCACCACCACGGTGTCCTGTGCGGCCTGGCAGAAGGTCAGCACGCCATCGGTGATGCCCGCGGCAGTGTCCACCACCATGATGTCCAGCTCGCGCTCCAGCTCGGAGAACACGTTGACCAGGCCAACGTGCTCAGCCGGGGCCAGCTCGGCCATGTGGCGGCGGCCGGACGCGGCCGGGACCACCAGCACGCCGTTCGGGCCTTCGACGATGACGTCATCCAGCGTGCAGCGGCCGGCGACCAGGTCGGCCAGCGTAAAGGTGGGGTTCAGGCCCAGGATCACGTCGATGTTGGCCAGGCCGAGGTCGGCGTCCAGCAGCAGCGTGCGCTTGCCCATGCCGGCCAGCGCCACGGCCAGGTTGGCCGACACATTCGTCTTGCCCACGCCGCCCTTGCCGCCAGTGACCGCAATGGTGCGCACAGGGCCGAGCGGCTCGCTGCGGGTGGCCGACAGCGGGAAGGTCTTGGTCAGCTTGGCGTACTCACGCGACGGCATGGTTCAACTCCGGGTTGCAGGGCATATCGGCCGCGCGGCGCAAATCTTCAAGGCGAAGTACAAGATTGGCTGCACTGGCCCGGTGCAGGTCCTCCGGGACGTCCTGGCCATCGGTCACCCAGGTGATCGGCAGGGCATGATCCACGGCCACCGACAGGGCATTGCCGAAGCGGCCGGTCTCGTCCAGCTTGCTCAGTACCAGGCCCTGCAGGTTGGCGGCGCCGAAGCGGCGGACCACCTCGTCCATGTCGCCGAAGCTGGTGTTGGCCGGCAGCACCAGCAGGGTGCGGACCTGGCGCGCGGCACGCAGCCACTGCAGCTGGGCGGCCAGTGCGCGGTCGCGCGGGCCCAGGCCGGCGGTGTCGATCAGCACCAGCTTGTAGTCCTTCAGGCGTTCCAGCAGCTGGTCCAGGTCGGTGCCGCTGTTGGCCTCATGCACCGCGATGCCGAGCTGGCGGCCGTAGCCGTACAGCTGCTCGCGGGCACCGATGCGGGTGGTGTCGGTGGTGACCAGGGCCACGTCACGCGGCGCGTGCTTCTCGGCGAAGCGCGAGGCCAGCTTGGCGATGGTGGTGGTCTTGCCGGCGCCGGTCGGTCCGACCAGTGCGATCACGCCACCTTCTTCCAGCGGGTCGACCGGGGCGATCGGCAGCTTGCGCGAAATCAGCCCCAGCATCAGGCCGCGGCCTCGATGGGCCTCGGTCTCCAGCGGGATCTGCATGGCCACGTCGCGGGCCAGGCCGGCATCGAAGCCATACTCGTCCATCAGGTCCAGCGCGGTGGCGCGCACCGGGCAGCCGCGCAGGCGCTCGTCGGTGAAGCGGTTCATCTCGCGCTCGATCACATGGCGCATGCCGGCCACTTCCTGGCGCAGCTGGCGGATCTCGGCGTCGTCCTGGGCCACCAGGGTCAGTGCCGGGGCTGGGGCCAGCACGGGGGCAGCGCCGGTTTCGTCGCTGGCTTCGACCGGTGCCGGTTCGCTGGCGACGATCCCGGGTTGCGCTTCGGTCACGGCAGCGGTCGGCAGCGGCGGCGGCTGCACGGCCGACGCCGCGCTTTCGTGATGCGTCTCGTGTGGCGGGTCGATCTGGAAGCGGGCGCGGTTGGCCGGTGCGGCGGTGCTGGGCGCCGGTGCGACGATGGCTTCGGCGAACGGAGCGAAGATCTGATCCGGCAGCGCCGGTTCGTTGACGGCGGCGCGTGCCAGGGTGGCGGCGAAGCCGGTGCTGCCGCGGGTCGGCACGATCTCGTCGGCGCTGTCCAGGGTGCGGCCGGTGGCGCCGACCGCAGCGCGGGCGAGGGCAGCCACGGCCGAGGTGGTTGCGGCGACCGGTTCCGGTGCCGGGGTATTGCTGCGGCGGCGGGTGACCGCGGCGATCACCGCGTCGGCGGCGGTGCGCGGCTTCGGCGCCGGCGGCGGAGCGATGTCACGACGCGAGGCTTCCAGTGCACGCTGCACGGCGCTCTCGTCGTAGTTGGCGGCGGCGACGATCTCGATGCCTTCCTCGATCCGGCGGTTGGACAGGATCACGGCGTCAGGACCATGTTCCTTGCGCACCAGGTTCATGGCCGAGCGCATGTCGGCGGCGACGAATCGTTTGATTTTCATGCTGTGGTCACGGGACGAAGACGGCGGGGTGGCGGTCGGAGAACTCGGGTGGTCGGTGGTCTGCACGGTGCGGGTTCCCCTTGGTATCTGTCTGTTGCGTTGGTTCGAAAGTGGTGTCTGTTTTCTGGCGCATCGGAGGGCGGCGTCAGCTGATCGTTCCGACCAGCTTCAGGCGCTTGTCCTCCGGCACCTCGCTGTAGGCCAGGACCGACAGCGACGGAACGCTGTGGCGGACCAGGCGGGCCAGCGCGGCACGCACCGGGCCAGGTACCAGCACGACCGCGGGCTCGTTGCGGGCTTCCTGCTTGCTGACACATTCGGCCAGGCTCTGGTGCAGTCGCTCAGCGAGTCCGGGTTCCAGCGCGGCGCCGTTGCCCTGCGTGGACTCCTGCAAGACACGTTCCAATTGTGGGTTGAGCGTGAACACCGGCAGCTCCGCCGACATTCCGGCGATCTCCTGCACGATGAAACGACCCAGTGCGGTGCGCACCGCGGCGGTCAGCATCGCCGGGTCCTGGCTGCTCGGTGCGTGTTCGACCAGTGCTTCGGCGATCTTGCGCAGCTGGCGGATCGGAATGCGCTCGATCAGCAGGTTCTGCAACACGCGCACCACCGCCGACAGCGGCAGCGCCTTCGGCGTCAGATCTTCGACGAGCTTGGGTGCGCTCTTGGCCAGGTTGGCCAGCAGGTGCTGCACTTCCTCGTGGCCGAGCAGCTCGGGCGCGTGTTCGCGGATCAGGTGCGACAGATGGGTGGCCACCACGGTGGCTGGATCGACCACGGTATAGCCCAGCGTTTCAGCCTGGGCACGCTGGTGCGGTTGGATCCAGGTCGCGTCCAGGCCGAACGCGGGGTCCTTGCCGGCGATGCCTTCCAGTGCGCCAAGGGCGCTGCCCGGGTCCAGCGCCAGTTCGCGGTCGGGGTGGATCTCGGCGGTGGCCACCGGTACGCCGTGCACCAGCACGCGGTAGCCGTTGGCCGGCAGTTCCAGGTTGTCGCGGATGTGCACCGAGGGGATCAGGAAACCGACGTCCTGGGTCAACTTGCGCCGCACGCCCTTGATGCGTGCCATCAGTTCGCCGCCCTGGCTGCTGTCCACCAGCGGAATCAGCCGGTAGCCGACCTCCAGGCCCAGCGGATCGACCGGGCGCAGTTCGTCCCAGCTCAGTTCGGCAGTCGGAGCCGGCGCGGCCGGGCGGCCGAGTGCGTTGAGCGCGGCAGCGTCATTGCCTGCGGCTGCCGGATCGGTGGCCGCGGCCTTGCCCTTGCGGTAGACCTTCCAGGCGATGAAGCCGAGGATCGCGGACAGCGTCAGGAAAGCGACGTTGGGCATGCCCGGCACCAGGCCGACCACGCCGATGATGCCGGCGGTGATCGCCAGCGCGCGGTACTGGCCGAACACCTGGCCGGTCATGGCCTGGGCCATGTCCTGCGAACGCGAGGCGCGGGTGACCAGCATGGCCACGGCGCTGGAGACCAGCAGCGCCGGCAGCTGCGCCACCAGGCCATCACCAATCGACAGCAGGGTGTAGGTGGCAGCGGCATCGCCGAACGGCATGCCATGCTGCAGCACGCCTACGGCCAGGCCGCCGAGCATGTTGATGAACAGGATCAGGATGCCGGCAATGGCATCACCACGGATGAACTTGCTGGCACCGTCCATCGCGCCGTAGAAATCGGCTTCCTCGCGGACTTCCTCGCGGCGCAGCTTGGCTTCTTCACGCGTCAGCAAACCGGCGTTGAGGTCGGCGTCGATCGCCATCTGCTTGCCGGGCATCGCGTCGAGGATGAAGCGCGCGGTCACTTCCGAGACGCGGCCGGCGCCCTTGGTGATGACCACGAAGTTGATGATGGTCAGGATCGCGAACACCACGATGCCGACCGCGTAGTTACCGCCGATCACGAATTCGCCGAAGGCAGCGATGACCTTGCCCGCGGCGTCATGGCCGTTCTGGCCGTTCAGCAGGATCACGCGGGTGGAGGCGACGTTCAGCGCCAGCCGCAGCATGGTGGTGATCAGCAGCACGATCGGGAAGATCGTGAAATCCAGCGGGCGCTTCACGTAGACCACCGCCAGCAGCACCATCAGCGAGATGGCGATGTTGAAGGTGAACAGGGCGTCGAGCACCGGCGCGGCCAGCGGCACCACGACCATGGCCAGCAGGGCCAGCACGATCAGCGGTGCGCCAAGGCCCTGGCGGATCATTTCCAGCGCGCGGCGGGTGTTGAAACCGGGGGAGGGCTGGGCGCTCACGGGCGGCCTCCCTTGCCGAATTCATCCACCTGGATGTGCGGGGCGTCCGGCATCGGGCCAGTGCGCCAGGCGCGCAGCTGGTAGACGTAGGACAGGACCTGGGCGACGGCCGAATACAGTCTCACGGGGATTTCCTTTCCGAGTTGGCCTTCCCGATACAAGGCGCGTGCCAAAGGCGGGGCGGAGACGATCGCCACCTTGTTGCCGTCGGCCACTTCACGGATGCGCAGGGCGGTCTCATCCACACCCAGGGCGACCACTTTGGGGGCGTTCATGGCGCCGCCCTCGTACTTAAGGGCGACCGCGTAGTGGGTGGGGTTGACCACCACCACGTCGGCAGTGGGCACCGCCTCCATCATCCGGCGGTTGGCCATCTGCTGCTGCAGCTGGCGGATGCGGCCCTTGACCTCGGGGCTGCCCTCGCTTTCCTTCATTTCCCGGCGCAGCTCTTCACGCGTCATCTTCAGCTTGCGCATCCAGTTCCAGCGCTGGTACGGGGCGTCGATGGCCGCCAGCACCAGCATCGCGCCGGCGGTGGCCAGCAGCAGGCGCAGGGTGAAGCCGAGGCCGTCGGTGATGGCGGTCTCCAGCGGGTGGTGGATCAGCCCGCGCAGGGTGTCGAAGCCGGTCCACACCACCAGCCCGGCGGCAACGCCGACAAAAGCCACGCGCAACAACGACTTGGTGAACTCGGCGATGGCTTCCGGGCCATACAGGCGCTTGAGCCCGCTCATCGGGTTCATGCGGTTGAAGTCGGGCATCATCGCCTTCTGCGACCAGCGCAGGCCGCCCATCACCAGCGGGGCGACGAAGCTGGCCAGCAGGCAGACCAGCACCAGCGGCGCGATCACCAGCATGAACTGCAGCAGCAGGTCGCCGAAGTGGCCGAACAGCGCCTTCGGGTTCTGCCGCAGGCTCTGTTCCGGGCTGAGTGCATGCTTCATCCAGGCGCTTGCACCACGGCCGATCGAGCCGCTCATGGCCATCACCGCCAGTACGCCGGCGCCGAACACGGCGGCCGTGCCGAGCTCGCGCGAGCGCGGCAGGTTGCCCTGTTCACGGGCGTCGCGCAGGCGTTTTTCGGTAGGTTGTTCGGTCTTTTCGCCGGCGGATTCGTTCTCGGACATCACGGGCACTGCGGCAGGGGATGCCGGGGTGCGTGCAAGAAGTGTTCCGTGATGGGTTCATGTGCCAACCAAGGTTGGCATCTACCAGAGCAAGTGCAGGTGGGAGCGCAGCCTGGATCTACCCCGGCGGGTGCTGCGTCGGCGGGCTCTGCGCCAGTTCCACCCGAGGCCGGGGCAGGTCATGCAGCTGCATGAAGCGCGCCGCATCCACCGGGCGGCCGAGCAGGTAGCCCTGCAGGTAATCGCAGCCCAGCCGCTCCAGGTAGGCGCGCTGCGCGGCGGTTTCCACGCCTTCGGCGACGATGTCCATGTCCAGCGCGTGGCCCAGCGCCACGATCGCCGAGACGATCACCACGTCCTCGGCGCTGTGTTCCAGGTCGCGCACGAAGGCGTGGTCGATCTTGATTTCGGTGGCCGGCAGCCGCTTCAGGTACAGCAGGCTGGAATAGCCGGTGCCGAAGTCATCGATGGAGATGCCCACGCCCAGTGCCGAGAGCGCCTGCAGCAGGCGCAGGCTGGTATCGGTATCGCGCATGACCGTGCTTTCGGTGATCTCCAGCACCAGGTGGCGTGGGGCAATGTCGTAGCGTTCGATCACTTCACGCACATCCTGCAGCAGGTGCGGCGAACTGAACTGCACCGGCGACAGGTTCACCGACATCGACCAGCCCTCGTGGCCGGCATCGTGCCAGCGGCGCAGCTGCTGGCAGGCCTGGTCCAGCGCCCAGCGCCCGATCTCATTGATCGCACCGCTGCGTTCGGCCAGTCGGATGAAGCGGTCCGGCGGGATCAGGCCATGCTCCGGATGGCGCCAGCGGATCAGCGCTTCGGCACCGGCCACCTTCTGCGTGGCTACCTGGATCTTCGGCTGGTAGTGCAGGAACAGCTGCTCGCTGCCGATGGCCCGGCGCAGGTCGGCCAGCAGCCGGAACTGTTGTTCGGCGCTGTCATTCATCCAGTCGGCGAACAGCACGAAGGCGTTGCGTCCGGATTCCTTGGCCTGGTACATCGCTGCATCGGCAAAGGCCATCAGCTGCCGCTCGCTGGCAGCGTGATCCGGACAGATCGCCACGCCGATGCTGGCGGTCACCTGCAGTTCGTTGTCGGCCAGCAACGGCCCGCTGCCGACCGCCTGCAGGATGCGCCGGGCCAGGGTCGGAAGGTCCTCGTCGTGCTCGATGCGCACCACCAGCACGAACTCGTCGCCGCCCAGCCGCGCCAGCATGTCGTTGGGCCGAAGCAGCTGGCGCGTGCGTTCGGCCACCGCAACCAACAGTGCATCGCCGGCCTGGTGGCCGTAGGCATCGTTGACCTGCTTGAAGCCATCCAGGTCCATGAACATCACCGCGAAGCGGCTGCCGCCCTGTTCGGCCTCGGCCAGCGCCTGCACGATGCGACGCTGCAGCAGCAGGCGGTTGGGCAGGCGGGTAAGCGGGTCGTGCAGTGCGGCCTGGGTCAGTTCCTGCTGTGCGTCGGTTAGCGAGGTACTCAACAAGGAATTGCGCAGGCGCAGCAGTTGCGCCTCCACCCGCTGGTCCAGCCAGGAGACCACCAGCACCACGGCCAGGATGGCGACGGTCAGCACCACCACCAGCATGGCCAGCCATTCGCTCTGCAGCCCATCGCCGACGGCTGCGCCGCAGATGCTGCCTTCCGGAAATCGTGCGGCGGCCATGCCGGTGTAGTGCATGCCGACGATGGCCAGCCCGAGCAGGCCGGCAGCCGCGAGCCGGTCGCCGACACGGGTGCGCTGCGCGCGCAGGCGGAACGCCACGTACAGCGCCGTCCACGAGGCGGCCACCGCCACCATCAGCGAAAAAAGCAGCCAGCCCGGGTCGTAGTCGATGCCCGGCTGCATGCGCATTGCGGCCATGCCAACGTAATGCATGCCGGCAATGCCGGTGCCCATCAGCAGCGCGCCACCGGCCAGCCGTGGGTGCGGCAGGGTACGCAGCGAAACCAGCCATAGCGCGAACACCGATGAGGCGATCGCCAATGCGAGGGAAAGCAGGGTGATGGGCAGGTCGTAGCCGAGCGGAATGGGCAGGTCGAAGGCGAGCATGCCGATGAAGTGCATCGACCAGATGCCCAGGCCCATGGCGAAGCCACCACCGAGGCGCCACCACCACGCCGCGCCCTTGCCGGGTGCAGTGACCGTGCGCCCGGCCATCGCCAGCGCGGTGTACGAAGCCATCACGGCCACCAGCAGCGAGATCGCCACCAGCCACGGGCTGTACGTGCCTACCAGCATTCGTCAGTCTCCCGGACCTGCCTGTCGACGGAAACCACGGTGGGGCATGCATGAGGCAGGCCGACGCACGGCGCCGGCCACGTGCGGCATCCCCCCGGTTGCCGCGTATTCACTCTAACGCGCAGACCCGGGGGAAGGGCAAGCAGTAAAACGTGATGATCCGGTCAGTGTGTGACCGTGTCCGCAGCCTGGAAGGCGGCATCGAACAGGCGCTGTACCGGCGGGCCCATTTCCCCGGCCAGCAGCGCCAGCAGGAACAGGCCCAGCAGCAGCGAGACCGGCAGGCCGAGCTGGATCGGGTTCAGCGCCGGGGCGGCACGGGCCAGGACGCCGAACGCCAGATTCACCGCCAGCATTGCCACGGTCAGCGGGATCGCCAGGGTCAGTGCGCCGCGCAGCACGGTCAGCAGGAAGGTCGGGGCGATGCTGAAGAAGGCGTGCGGGTCCGGCAGCGGGGCGCCGATCGGCAGCGCCCGGTAGCTGTCCACCACCAGCGAGATCAGCGCCAGGTGCCCGTTGGCGGTGAAGAACAGCAGGCCGAACAGCAGATAGAACCACTGGCCGATCACGCCGGAGGTGCCGCCACGCAGTGGGTCACTCATCTGCGCGAAGGCCAGGCCGGTGCCCTGGGCGATCAGTTCGCCGGCCATCGCGCCGGCTTCGAACACCAGCCGAAGCAGGAAGCCGATGGCCACGCCGATGGCCAGTTCACGGGCGATGGTCAGCACCGTGGCGGCATCGAAACCGGTCCAGTCCGGAACCGGCGGCAGCAGCGGCGCCAGCGCGATGGCCAGGGTGCCAGCAAGCACCACGCGCACCCGCGCGGGTACGGCACGGGTACCGACCATCGGCATGGCCATGGCCACTGCGCCGATGCGCAGCATGGTCCACAGCACGGTGCCGATCATGCCGAAGGCCTGCAGGCCGTCGGCAGCCATCTGGGTGGCGGCGTCCATCGAAGCGCGTGTCCTAGCCGATCAGGTGTGGAATGCGCTGGAACAGCAGCGTGGTGAACTCCACCAGGTGGCCGATCAGCAGGCTGCCCAGCGCGAACAGCACCGCGGTCAGCGCCGCCGCCTTGGCAACGAAGGCGATGGTCGGCTCATTGAGCTGGGTCGCGGCCTGCACCACGCCCACCACCACACCGACCACCAGCACGGTGAGCAGCAGCGGGCCGGCCACCCACAACACGGTGATCAGGCCGCCACGCAGTTCGGTCAGGGCAAGTTCGGGAGTCATTCGGGTTCCATCTGCTCATGTAGAGTCGAGCCGCGCTCGACTGTGCTTCTGTAGAGTCGAGCCATGCTCGACTGCCTCTCGATCACGCCGGATTGAAGCTCGCCGCCAAGGTGCCGACGGTCAGCACCCAGCCATCCACCAGCACGAACAGCAGGATCTTGAACGGTGCCGACACCAGCATCGGCGACAGCATCATCATGCCCATCGACATCAGCACGCTGGCCACCACCAGGTCGATGATCACGAACGGGATGAAGATCAGGAAGCCGATTTCGAAGGCGGTCTTCAGCTCGCTGGTAACGAACGAGGCGACCAGCACCGGGAACGGGATCGCATCGGGGCTGGCGTAGGTGCCATGCCCGGCGATGCCGGCAAAGGTCATCAGGTCGGTCTCGCGGATCTGCGCCAGCATGAAGGCGCGCAGCGGCGTGGTGGTCAGCGTCCAGGCGGTCTGGAAGTCGATCTCGCCGTTGAGATACGGCGCCATGCCGGTGCTCCAGGCCTTGTCCCAGGTCGGCAGCATGATCATTGCGGTGAGGAACAGTGCCAGGCCCAGCAGCACCTGGTTGGACGGCGTCTGCCCGGTACCCAGTGCCTGGCGCAGCAGGCCCAGCACGATGATGATGCGGGTGAACGAGGTCAGTACCAGCAGCATCGACGGGATCAGGGTGATCGCGGTCATCAGCAGCAGGGTCTGCAGCGGCAGGCTGACCGGTGCACCGCCGATCTTGCCGACATTGATGTCCGGCAGCGGCGTGGTCGGGGCACCGGGGGCGGCGAAGGCCAGTGCCGGCAACAGGCACAGGGCGAGCATCAGCAGCCACGGCATCAGGGTGGCAAGACGGGTACGGGTGACACGCATGTCAGGGATCCTTGCGCAGCCGCTGCTGCAGCAGCTGGGCGAAATTCGGCAGGTTCTTGAAGTCCGGCACGCGCACCGGCGCGGGCGGCGGCAGCGGTTCGGGCAGGGTGTGCAGGGTGTTGATACCGCCGGCGGTGACGCCCAGCAGCAGCTGCTGGCCGTTGACCTCGACCACCACCACGCGCTCCTTGGCACCGACACTCAGGCTGGCCACCACCTTCATGCCGTCGGCCGGGCGGAAGCCGCTGCCGGGCAGGCGCTTGAGCAGCCAGCCGAGGCCGATGACCAGCGCCAGCACTGCCAGCAGCGCCAGCACCGCGCCGAACAGGCTCGGTGCGGCGGCCGCGTGCTGGCCGACCTGCGGACCGATCGGTGCGGCGGTCTTGCCGACCGCCAACAGGGTGGAGGCCAGCAGGCTCAACGCAGTCTCCGGATCCGCTCGCTCGGGCTGACCACGTCGGTCAGGCGCACGCCGAAGCGGTCGTTGATCACCACCACCTCGCCGTGGGCGATCAGGGTGCCGTTGACGAACACGTCCAGCGACTCGCCGGCACCGCGTTCCAGTTCCACCACCGAGCCCTGGTTGAGCTGCAGCAGATTGCGGATCGGCAGGCGGGCACGACCGACTTCCAGCGACAGGGTCACCGGCACGTCGAGGATCACGTCCAGGTTGAGGTCGGCGCCGGCCCCTTCTTCGGCCTGCAGGGTGCCGAACTGGGCCGGGGTCGGTTCGAGGGCGTCGATATCGTTCATTGCGGGTCTTCCTGGATGACGGGTGCGCGCGGGCGGGTGCCCGGCGGATGGGTAGCGGTGATCTTCACGGCGTTCATGCCGTTGGCGATGCCGAACTCGCCGGTGAACACCGGGATGTTCTCCACGCACAGCGGCACCTGCGGGCTGAGCTCGATCGGCAGGATGTCGCCGACCTTCAGCTGGGTCAGGTCACGCAGGGTCATGCGCTTGCTGGCCAGTACGCTGGACAGGGTCACCTCGGCGATGTTGAGCTGTTCGCGCAGGGTCTGGCCCCAGCTTTCGTCGCGATCATTGCGGTCGCTCTGGATGCCAGCGTCGAGCAGCTCGCGGATCGGTTCCAGTATCGAATACGGCAGGGTGACGTGGATGTCGCCGCCGCCGCCGTCGAGTTCGACGTGCAGGCGGCACACCACCACGTACTCGCGCGGCGTCACGATATTGGCGAAGTGCGGGTTGATCTCCGAGTTGATGTACTCGAAGTCGACATCCATCACCGGTGCCCAGGCCTCGCGAAGGTCGGCGAAGGTCTGCTTCAGCAGCAGGTGGATCACCCGCATTTCGGTGGCGGTGAACTCGCGGCCTTCGATGCGGGTGGGGTAGCGCCCGTCGCCGCCGAAGAAGTTGTCGACGATGGCGAACACCAGGGTCGGCTCGAACACGATCAGGCCGGTACCGCGCAGCGGCTTGAAGCGGATCAGGTTCAGGTTGGTCGGCACATACAGCGAGTGCATGTAGTCGTTGAACTTGATCAGCTCGATGCCACGCACCGACAGCTCGGCCGAACGCCGGATCAGGTTGAACAGGCCGATCCGCCACAGGCGTGCGAAGCGCTCGTGGACCATTTCCAGGGTCGGCATGCGACCGCGGATGATGCGGTCCTGGCTGGCGAAGTCGTACGAGCGTGCTTCGCCTGACGGTGGTTCCGCATCGGTCTCGACCGCACCACTGTCCACGCCGTGGAGCAGGGCATCGATCTCGTCCTGGGACAGCAGATCATTCATCGGTGGGCCCTTACTGGGTCACGAAGCTGGTGAACAGCAGATCGTCGGCGCCGTTGCTGCCGGTCTCGGCCTTGAGCACTTTCTGCACTTCGGCCAGCGAAGCGGCCTGCAGCTTCTGCTTGCCGGCGATGTCGGCGATCTGGTCGGGGCTGACCTGCGAGAACAGCATCAGCAGGCGTGCGCGAATGGCTGGCGCATGCGTCTTGATCGCTTCCAGTGCGGCCGGATCGCGGGTCATCAGCTGCACTTCCAGCTGCAGGTAGCGCGGGCCGTCGACCGGGCCGTTGAGATTGACCACGAAGGCCGGGTCCAGGGCGAAGTACTGCGCCGGTGCCGGAGTACTGGCCTTCTTCGGGGCCTGCGCGGTCTTCTCTTCGTGCTTGGACTGGGTGAAGAACCAGACGCCGCCACCGGCGGCAGCGGCGGCGAGCACGGCCACCAGTGCGGTGATCAGGATCGGACTACGCGGCTTGGCGGCCTTGTCCTTCTCGGCGGTCTTCTTGGTTTTGTCAGCGGCTGCGGCCACGGGGTGAAGCTCCTGAGGGTTGCTTCACCGGGATATGCAAGGGGTGTGCCGGAGCCGGGGCAGAGGGGTGCGACGGAATTCCGTCGGGGTGCCGGTAGGGCCGTGCGGAGCACGCTACGCACCCACCAACGCGATACGGGTAGCTGCTGCTCTATTGCCCCGGTGCCCTGGTGGGTGCCAACCGTCCCGCTCTGGTGGGTGCCAACCTTGGTTGGCACGCTTGTCAGGCGTATGCGTCCAGCAACCCGCGCTGGCGGATCAACTGCGCGGACGACACGCTGGCCTCGCCCGGCGACGGTTCTCCGTCACCCGCGATGCCGCCGCCACTGGCCTGGCCTGACGCATTGCCGTCACCACCGGGCGCCTGATGACCAACATCAGCATGAGCCAGCTGGAAGCCCTGCTCGCCGAGGAGTTCGCGCAGGCGCGGCAGGCTGTTTTCCAGTGCCTGGCGCACATCCACGTGTGGGCTGCTGAAGCTGGCATGCACCTTGTCGCCGTTCAACTGCAGGCGCACATCGACCGGGCCCATGTCGTCCGGACTCAACCGGATGTGGGCGTGGCCGATCTTCTGGTCGGCCAGCCAGCCCAGGCGCGCGCCGATGGCCTGGTCGAAACCATCGTCACCGAGCACCGGCTTCGGTGTCGGCTCGCCATTGAAAATGGCGTTGCCGGTCGCGAGTGCGGCTTTCAGATCCTGCACAGCCGCGTTGCCGGGCGCATGCAGCAGCGGCGCTGCGGTACGGTCGCCGATGAGGGGTGCGTCGCTGCCTTCGCCACGCTCGTTGCGCTTGCCGGGCAGCACCAGTTCAGGCAACGGCAGCGTGGCTGTCTGGTCGGTGCCGCTGCTGGTGGTGGACGATGTGGCAGCCGCCGCTGTGGATGGCAGGGCTGCGGCGGCCGGCAGTGCGGCGGGGGCGGGTAGTGCGTTGCCGTCTGCGTCGGTAGCCGTTGCGGCCACTGTTGGCAGAGCGGCGGCAGGATCGGCAGGCGCGGGTACCGCCAGCACCAGCCCAGCCAGGCCGAGTGGCGGCCAAGGGGCTTCTTCGGTCGCCGCCGGGGTGTCCTTTTCGGCAACCGGCTTGGCCGGTGCTGTGGGCACCGTGGCGGCGGTCTCTTCGGGGGCGGCAGCGCTGTCCGGCCTGCGCTCGGCGCCGGCCTGGCCAGTACTGTCCGATGCCGGTCCCTGCGTGGACGGCATGGGCGAGTTCGAGGGTTTCGAGGGTGCATCGGCACCCGGCGAGCCACCCTGCAGCAGTTGGCTGAACCCCTTGTTGCCATCACCGCGTGGTGCGCGGGGGGCGCTGCTGCCGGAATGCTGTGGCTGCGCGTTGGCGCTGCTGGCCAATGGCGCGGGCATCACGAGCGGCCTCCCTGCTCGGCGCTGTCCTGATCTTCGGCCTGTACCAGGCGGGCGCGACGCGCGCCAATGTCGTCCATCTCGCGCTGGTCGCGGCGGTCCGTCACCACCTTTTCCTGTGCGCGGTAGCTGGCGGCCAGCTGTTCCAGCACAGCTTTGTCACGGCTGGCCAGGATCAGGCGGGCGCGCTCGGCTTCCACCTTTTCGCGGTTGCCGTTGACCGTGGCCTGCTGCTGCTCCACCGCACTGTCGAGACGGTCGAGGAACGCGCGCCGGTTCAGCAGCTGCGCCGGGCTGGTCGCTGCCATCTGCGCGTTCGCATATTCCTCGGCATAGCGGCGCAGTTCGTCCAGTCGCGATAGATGGGTATCGAGCACGCGCTGGCGTTCGGCCAGATCGCGGGCGACTGCGTCCTCGTGTTCCTGGGCCCGCTTGAGCAGGGGATCGATGCGCTTGGACTGGTTCATGGCTTAACTCTCTTGTTCCACCAGGCGTTGCAGTGCCGCCTGGCTGTGCGGGAGATCTGCGGCCTTGGCGACGTCCTGGCCGAGGAACTCCATGATTTCCGGCCAGCGTTCCAGGGCTTCGTCGGTGGCCGCGTCGTTGCCGCGCTGGTAGGCACCGATGGCAATCAGGTCACGGTTGGCCGAATAGGCCGAGACCAGCCGCTTCAGCTTGCGGATGCGCAGGCGCCACGGTTCGTCGGCGATTTCCGTGACCACGCGGCTGACCGACGATTCAACGTCGATGGCCGGGTACAGGCCACTGTCGGCTACGCGCCGCGACAGCAGGATGTGGCCGTCGAGGATCGCGCGCGCTGCATCGGCGATTGGATCCTGCGGATCGTCGCCTTCGGTCAGCACCGTGTAGAACGCGGTGATCGAGCCACGGCCCTTGGCACCATTGCCGGCACGCTCGACCAGCGCCGGCAGCTTGGCGAACACCGACGGCGGATAGCCGCGGGTGGTCGGCGGTTCGCCCACCGACAGGCCGATCTCGCGCTGGGCCTGGGCGAAGCGGGTCAGCGAGTCCATCAGCAACAGCACGTTCAGGCCCTGGTCGCGGAACCATTCGGCAATGGCGGTAGCGCGATAGGCACCATGCAGGCGCGCCAGCGGCGGCCGGTCGGCGGGACTGGCCACCACCACGGCGCGGCGCAGGCCTTCCTCGCCCAGCGTGGTCTCGACGAAGTCGCGTACTTCGCGGCCACGTTCACCGATCAGGCCGACCACGATCACGTCGGCGGCGGTATAGCGGGTCATCATGCCCAGCAGCGTCGACTTGCCGACGCCGGAACCGGCGAACAGGCCGACACGCTGGCCGCGGCCGATCGGCAGCAGCGCGTTGATCGCGCGCACGCCCACGTCCAGCGGCTGGGTGATCGGTTCACGCGCCAACGGATTGATCGAGACGCCGGCCATGCCGACATGCCCTTCGGCGCGGATCGGGCCCTTGCCATCCAGCGGCACGCCATCGCTGTCGATGACGCGGCCGAGCAGGCCTTCGCCCACTTCCACGCCGCCACGGCGCGCGGACGGCACCACCCGGGCATTGGGCAGAAGGCCGTGCAGTTCGGCGCTGGGCATCAGGTAAGTGCGCTCGCCGGCGAAGCCGACCACTTCGGCATCGACCCAGCCACCATCGACCACTTCCACCTTGCAGCTGGCGCCCAGCGGTGCCTCGCAGCCGACCGCTTCCAGCGTGAGCCCGACCGCGCGGCGCAGCACGCCCTCGCGGATCAGGCCGCGGCCATGGGCGGTATCCACACGCAGGCCATCGAGGCGACGGGCCAGGCGCAGGTTGCGGGCAATGGCCCAGTCGGCCGGTGGCGGCGTCGGCTGCTGATCGGGGTTCATGCATTGGCTCCGGTCTGGCGGATCACCGCGTCCAGCGCGCCGCGCAGGCGGGCTTCCAGGGTGCCGTCGATGCGCACGGCTTCGGCGTGCACGCGAAGATCGCCGCGGCTGAGGCTGGTGTCTGGCACCAGGCGCTGTTGTGGCGGCAGGCTCAACAGCGGGGCGAGGGCGGCGATGTCGTCCGGGTGCAGGCGCACTTCGACCTCGCGGGTGCTGCCACCGACCGCGTCGATGGCCTCACCGACCAGCTGTGCCAGCAGTGCCGGGTCGGCTTCATAGGCGCGGCCGACCAGCGCACCGGCGATGCGTACCGCCAGCTCGCCCAGTGCGCCGACCACTTCGTTCTCCAGCCGCACCAGCGGTCGGCTGAAGTTGTCCAGGATGCCTTCGATCTGCGCGGCGAGACGACGCACCTCCGCCTGGCCCTGGCCGTAGCCTTCGGTATGGCCGTGCTGGAAGCCTTCCTTCTCTGCGCTGTCCTGTATGGCCTGGATTTCCTCCAGGGTCGGCAGCTGCAGCGGCGGCTCCGGCTCGTGTTCCGGGTCCGGCTCGGTGAGTTCGAACGCATCCGCCTGATCCAGCACCGGTTCGGGCTGGGCCAGCAGGTCCGGGGCAAGCCAGCGCACGACGTTGCTCACAGCATGGCCTCCGCGCTGCCACCGATGGTGACGGTGCCTTCATCGGCCATGCGCTTGACGATGGCCAGGATCTCGCGCTGCGCGCCTTCCACGTCGGACAGACGCACCGGGCCGCGGGCTTCCATGTCTTCCAGCAGGATTTCGGCCGCGCGCTGCGACATGTTGCGGGTGATCTTGTCGCGCACCTTGATGTCGGCACCGCGCAGGGCCAGGCCCAGGCGCTCGCCGCTCACTTCGCGCAGCACCAGCTGCATTTCGCGGTCGTCCAGGTCGACCAGGTCGTCGAACACGAACATCAGGTCCTGGATGCGGTTGCTCAACGGCGCATCGATGCGGGCGATCTCGCCCAGAATCGCCTGGTCCTGGCCGCTGTCCATGAAGTTCAGGATGTTGGCCGCGCACTGCACGCCGCCGATGTTGGACGACTTCAGGTTCTGGTTGCCGGCGAACTGGCGCTCCATGATCTCGTTGAGTTCATTGAGCGCGTTCGGCGGGATGCCATCGAGCGTGGCGATGCGCAGCAGCACGTCCACGCGGGTACGGTCGGGCAGCAGCTTCAGCGCGTCGGCGGCCTGGTCGGTTTCCAGGTGCGCCATCACGATGGCGATGATCTGCGGGTGCTCGTTGCGCACCAGGTCGGCCACCGCACGCGGGTCCATCCACTTCAGCGCGTCCAGGCCGGTGGTGTTGCGGCCGAGCAGGATGCGGTCGATCAGGTTCCCGGCCTTCTCGCTGCCCAGTGCCTGCACCAGCATGTTGCGGATGTAATCGTCCGAGCCCACGCCCAGCGAGGTCTTCGAGCCCAGCTCCTGGCCGAACTGGTCCATCACCCGTTCCACCTGTTCGCGGGTGATGTCGGTCATGGTGGCCATGGCGATGCCGATTTTCTGCACTTCCTTGGGTTCCATGTGACGCAGCACTTCGGCCGCATCCAGCTCACCCAGCGAAAGCAGCAGTACCGCGGCGCGCTGCACGCCAGTCAGTGCGGCCTCAGTCATTGGCCACCCAGCCCTTGACCACCTGGGCCACGCGCTTGGAGTCGGTCTTCACGGCTTCACGCGCCATCCGCAGTCGTTCCTCATATGAATCCACCGGCAGGGCCAATGCATCCGGCCCGCCCAGGCTGGCCCGGTCGGCGCCCAGCGCCGGCAGCGGCATGCCATCGTCATCGACCAGCTGCACGTCCGCGGTATGCGGCTCCAGTGCCTGTTCGTCGTTCTTCTTGTTCTGGCCTGTGATCGCGCGCAGTGCAGGGCGCAGCACACCGAACAGCAATGCCAGCACCACCACGGCACCCAGCAGCATGCGACCGGCGTCGTGCACCCACGGCAGCTCCCACCATGCCGGGCCTTCGACCGGCGTGGTGTCACGCACGAACGGGGCATTCATCACCGACACGGTGTCGCCACGCTCGGCGTTGAAGCCGACGGCCTGCTTGACCAGCGCCTCGACGCGGGTCAGTTCGGCAGCCGACAGCGGCTGCGGGCTCATCTTGCCGTTGGCACCGGCGCGCGGGACGTTGTCCACCAGCACCGCCACCGAGACGCGCTTGATGCGGCCGGCCGGCTGGCGGGTGTGCTGCAGGGTGCGGTCCAGCTCGTAGTTGCGGGTCGCGTTCTTGCTGCTTTCGGTCGGGGCCTGGGCAGTGGCCGGTGCGGCCTGCTGGCCCGGCGGGCTGTTGCTGGTCGCGCCCGGCACGCCCTGCGGGCCCGGGGTGCTGGTGGTGTTCTCGCTCATCTGCTCGCTGCGCAGCTTCTGCGGTTCACCGTTGTAGAGCTCGCGGGCTTCCTCGGTTACCGAGAAGTCCATGTCCACGCTCACTTCCGGATTGACGCGGCCAGGACCGGTCATCGGCTCCAGCAGCTCGCGGATGCGCTGGTTGAACGAGGTTTCCTGGCGGCGGACCTGCTCGAACTGGGCCGCATTGACTGCCGCTTCGCTGTTCGGGTCGGTGATGCTGAGCATGCGCCCGCTCTGGTCGACCACCGTCACCCGTTCTGGAGCGAGGTCCGGAATGCTGGCCGCGACCATGTGCACGATGGCATCCACCTGGCTGCGTTCCAGCTGCTGGCCGCCACGCAGTTCCAGGGTGACCGAGGCGCTGGCCACGTCACGCTGCCGGGTGAAGGCGCTGGGCTTGGGAATGGCCAGGTGCACGCGCGAATCGCGCACCGGGCGCAGCGTGTTGATGGTGCGCGACAGCTCGGTTTCCAACGCATGCTGGTAGCGCGCGCTTTCCACGAACTGGCTGACGCCGAAGCCCGGGTCGCGTTCCATCAGCTCGAAGCCGAGCTTGCCGCTGTCGGTCAGGCCGGAGCCGGCCAGCTTCAGGCGGGCGTCGTGCAGGTTCTTTTCCGGCACGGTGATGCCACCGGTGGCCGGGTCGAGCGCGAACGGGATCTGCGCGGCGCGCAGCAGGTCGGTCGCTTCAGCGGTGGCCTTCTGGTCCAGGCCGGTATACAGCGGGACCATGCCGGGCTTCTGCGACCAGAAGAACACGGACAGCCCGGCCGCTACGGCCACGGCGATCATCGCCATCAGTCCGAGCCGACGGGTGATCTGCAGGCTTTGCAGCCGATCGAACCACTGGCCCGCCTTTTCGGCGTTCAGGGATTCCTTGGAGAGCGACAGGGCCATGCGGTTCTATCCTTACAGCGGCATGTTCATCACGTCCTGGTAGGCCTGGACGAGACGGTTGCGGACTTCCACGGTGGCGCGGAAGGCGATCTGGGACTGCTGCGAGGCGACCATGACCTTGGCGAGGTCGGCGCTGGGGTCGCCCATTTCGAAGGCTTTTGCCAGGGCGCCGGATTTCTGTTGCGCGTCGTTGACGCCGGCAATCGCACCACGCAGGGTTTCGGTGAAGCTGGCCGGCTGGGCCTGCGGTGCATCCAGCACCGTGCCCGGCAGGGCGTTGCTGCGCGGCGTTTCGCCCAGCGGGTTGAGCGCCGGTTGTCCCATCTGGGTCTGATAGGAGCGGATCTGCGAAAGGATCGACGTGACGGAGTGGGACATCTGCAACGGTTCCAGAAACAGGGGATGGGGTTGTCTGCTGGAGCAGGTGCAAGTGCCGTGCCGAAACCGGTTTTCGATTCAGTGAAGTGAGGAGGTTGGGTGTGCGTGCGGGGTTGCACCCCGCTCCCCGCGGTAGTGCCGGCCGCTGGCCGGCAACCTCAGCAGCAACGGCCGAAGCCGAAGCCGAAGCAACGGCAGAAGCTGGTTATCCGTGGGATGGCGGGGTGGGTCCGGTTGCGGGGGACGCCGTAAATCCGTCCATGGAGGCTCGGTCGCCGCATCCATGCGGCTCACGCCCCCGCAACCGGACCCACCCCGCCTTCGACAATGTCCTGCGATCTGACGGACGAGCATGGACTGCCCATGGTGGGTGTCGACCTTGGTCGACACGTTCTGGTCGGCACGGGCTCTTACCCCATTGAAGGCGCCATTTAACCGGCGTCGGTTTTCTGGCCTATGGCTGCAGGGTCCAGCGGCCGGAATTCTGGCGCTGGCGGGGTGCGATGGGGCCGTCGTGCTGGGTGTAGATGAAGCGGCCCTGGCGGTCGGTCTGGCAGGTCAGCAGCAGGGTGTAGTGGGTAGGGCTGGCCGGGTGGGCTTCGGTCATCTGGATCTCGGCGATGTGCGGGGCCAGGCGCCGGTAGCGGTAGCTGCCGTCGATGCGCAGATCGGTGCCGAGGATGTCCAGCACGTACTGGTTGCCGGCGAAGCTGAGCTGGACCATGCGTCCGGCATTCGGATTATCTGGCTGGTACAGCGGGTCGCTGAGGTTGGTGAACTGGCGTTGGTCCAGCGTGGTGGGCAGGGTGCAGTCGGCGGCGGTGGCCAGGGCCGGGCAGAGCAGGGCGGCGAGCAGGGTGAGGCGATGCATGGTCGGAGCTCCTTGGGATGTCCTTGCCATGCTCCGCACTGCGGCGGTGATGTCTTTAGGAAAACGTGCAAATGCAATGGGGTCAGATCTCTTTCCGCAGGAAAGGGATCTGACCCCTGGTACTGGAAACACCAACGCCTGGGCTAACCCAGGCGTTCGTGCCCCCTTCATGCTGGTCGCGAGCTTCAGCCGGCCAGTTCGGCCTGCTCGCGTTCGATGCCGTACTTGCGCAGCTTTTCCACCAGGGTGGTGCGGCGCAGGCCGAGCAGCTGGGCGGCGTGGGCGACGACGCCCTGGGTGCGTTCCAGTGCTTCGTTGATCAGGCCCAGTTCGATGTTGGCCATGTGGTTGCGCAGGTCCATGCCTTCATCGGGCAGCGCCGCCGGTGCTGCGGCGCGATTGACGGCAATGCCGTGCTCCAGCGCCGGTTGGTTGCCGCCGCCCGGGGTGTGGAACGAGAAGCTGCGCAGGTCGAGGCGTTCTTCGCTGGCCGTCGGCTGTACCGGTGCCGGTGCGGCCACCGCTGCCAGTGCAGCGTCGCCACGGTAGCGGGCCGGCAGGTCCTGCACGCGCACCGATCCGCCCGGATGCAGCACCGCCAGGCGCTCGACCAGGTTGGTCAGTTCGCGCACATTGCCCGGCCACTCGTAGCCGGCCAGGGCCTGCAGGGCTTCCGGGGTGAAGCGCACTTCGCCACGGCCGGTGCGGGCCAGCTGTGCGGCGATGGTTTCCACCAGCGCCGGCAGGTCTTCGCGACGCTCGCGCAGGGCGGGCACGTCGATCGGGAACACGTTGAGACGATAGAACAGATCCTCGCGGAACTTGCCTTCGGCAATACGGGTTTCCAGGTCGCGGTGGGTTGCGGCCACAACGCGTACGTTGCAGCGGATGGTCTGGTTGCCGCCGACGCGCTCGAAGCTGCGCTCCTGCAGCACGCGCAGCAGCTTCACCTGCATCGGCAGGCTCATGTCGCCGATTTCGTCGAGCAGCAGGGTACCGCCTTCGGCCATTTCGAAACGGCCCTTGCGCGCGGTCAGTGCGCCGGTGAAGGCACCCTTTTCGTGGCCGAACAGTTCGCTTTCCAGCAGGTCGGCCGGAATGGCGCCGCAGTTGATCGCCACGAACGGGCCGTCGCGGCGCGGCGAGCGCTGATGAATTGCGCGCGACACGACTTCCTTGCCGGTACCGGATTCGCCCAGCACGAGCACGGTGGTGTCGAATGCGGCCACCTGTTCGATCATGGTGCGCAGTTCGGTCACCGCCGGGCCATTGCCGGTCGGGCCCTGGTCCTGCGCGGCGCCGGCCTGGTGCTCGGCGTCCAGGCGCTTGAGGCTGGCGCGGCGCAGCAGGGCTTCCATCTGCGCATGGCGCAGCGGCGTTTCCAGCGGCCAGATGTTGGCTTCGTGCAGGCCGTGGTGGTGGGCAAAGGCTGCGGCATCACCGTCGGCCAGCAGTACCGGCGGCGGCAGGCTGCTGCCGCCCAGCCAGTTGTACAGCGCGGTGCTGGCAGCGGTGTCGTCCAGGCTGCCGACGATCACGGCCATCCAGTCGTTCTGGCGCTGGCGACCCAGGTCGAAGTCGGCCGCGTCGGAAACCCAGCGCGGGTTGAAATCCATGAATTCCAGCAGGGCAACGGTGCGCTCTGCGCGCACGGCGTCGTTGTCCAGCACCAGGATGCGCGATTCGCTCACGATCGATCCTCCCTGAGGCCTTCCAGGATCGGCATGACTTCCTGGATGTAGGACAGCTTGCTGACAAAATTGTCGGCGCCAGCGCGTAGCGCGTGTTCGCGGTGCTCGGCGTCGTCGAAGTGGCTGGCGATCACGATGTACGGTGCATCGTCCTGCGACTTGATCAGGCGGGTGGCCTGCAGGCCGCCCATTTCCGGCATCGCCAGGTCCATCAGCACCACCTGCGGGCGCAGCGTTTCCGAGCGCTCGATCGCTTCCAGGCCGTTGCCGGCGCTGCCGACGATCTGCAGCCAGTCGATCTTGCGGAAATGGCGCATCGCCGCGTTGATGAAGCCCTCGTGGTCATCGACCAGCAGGACCGTGAGCTTGTTCATGTCCAACATCCTTTTCAGCCCACCCGGGCCAGCTGCGGTTGCCTGGCGCCAAGCCGGCGCCGTTCACGGGCCGGGGCGATGTCCAGTTGTTCTCGGTATTTTGCGACGGTTCGGCGGGCAATGTTCACCCCCTGGCGCGACAGCAGGCCGGCGATGGCCTCGTCGGCCAGCGGGCGGCCGGCCGGTTCGGCGTCGATCAGGCGGCGGACCATGGCCTTCACGGCCTGGCCGGAGACGCTGGCGCCTTCCAGGCGCACGGCGAAGAAGTGCTTCAGTTCGAAGGTGCCGCGCGGGGTCTGCAGGAACTTGCCGGTGGTGATGCGCGAGACGGTGGACTCGTGCATGCCGATTTCCTCGGCCACTTCCTTCAGGGTCAGCGGCGCCATGGCCTCCTCGCCACGCACCAGGAACGCGGCCTGGCGCTCGACGATCACCCGCGCGGTGCGCAGCAGGGTGTCGTAGCGCATCGACAGGCCGCGGCTGAACCAGCGCGCTTCCTGCAGCATTTCGCGCAGTGCCGGTGCGGCCTCGCTGGTCTCGGCCAGCGCCTGTTCGTACTGGCTGTTGATCGAGACGCGGCGGCTGGTCGCCGGATTCAGCGCCACCTTCCACTGGTCGTCGGCGTGCCAGGCGACCACGTCAGGTACCACCACGGCATTGCGTTCGGGCAGCAGGCTGTCGCCCGGCCGCGGCTGAAGCGACAGGATCAGGCGCACGGCTTCGCGCACGTCGTCGATCTCGGCGTCGTGCTGGCGGGCGAGGGCGGGGTAGTCGTGCGCGGCCAGCGCGTCGAGCGCGCCATCGAGAATGCGTGCCGCCAGGTGGCGGGCGGGGACTACGCCGTGCAGGCTGTGCAGCTGGGCCTGCAGGCCTTCGCGCAGGTCCTGTGCGGCCATGCCGGCCGGCTCGCCATGCAGCAGCTGCTGACGGATGGCTTCCACGCCGTCGGCGGCGATGTCGAACTGGGCGCTGGCCAGCAGCTGCAGCTGGTCCAGCGGTGCCTGCAGGTAGCCTGCCTCATCGCAATGGTCCAGCCAGAAGGCGGCCACGGCCAGCTCGCGGTCATCCATGTCCAGCGACAGGCGCTGCAGCACGCGCAGCTGCGGGTCGCTCGATTCGCCGGCGGCGATGCGCGCCATGCGGTCGTCGTCGCCGTCCTGCCAGCTGGCGCCGGCCACGTCCCACATCGACGACTCGGGCAGCTCGTCGAACGCAGCGGTTTCCAGCGTGGTGGCGCCGGCCTCGGTGGCTTCGGCGGTGGGTGCTTCAGCCTCTTCGATCTCCAGCAGCGGGTTGGAGTCCAGCAGGCGCTGGATTTCCTGTTCCAGGTGCAGGCCATCGAGCTGCAGCAGCCGGATCGACTGCAGCAACTGCGGGGTGAGGTGAAGTTGTTGGCCCAGCTGGGCCGAGAGTGCAGCCTTCATCGTGGTTCCCCGGCACCGCTCCCCGGCGCCTTGTGGAACGCATCTTGCTTTTGATCCGGCGGGGGCGGAATCAGGGGGTTCCTGAGGGGCTTCGTGAATGTCCTGACAGGGTGTAGGGGTATTCCCTACATTGTCGCGGAATGTTGACGATGATCGCCGCTAAGTTGCTGATTCCCGGTGTGGGTGCCGGGTTAAGCGGGCTGCGCCGCGTACGGATTCCTGTCGGGGCGTGTCGGGGTGACGGGAATTCGTCGTCAGTGCGGATCTGGCCTCCTTCGCGGAGGATCACTCCAGCTCGTGCTGGTGGCGCGCGGCCAGCAGCAGCAGATCGTTGGCGCGGCGACAGCCCAGCGACTCCATCATGCGTGCGCGGTGGGTTTCCACTGTCTTGACGCTGATGCCGAGGTCGGCGGCGATTTCCTTGTTGCTTTCGCCCTTGCCGATGCGGCGCAGGATCTCGCGCTGGCGCGGCGACAGTGCGGCGATGCCGGTGGGTTTCTCGCGGCCGAGCATCGGTGCCAGCATCTTGGCGGAGATCTGCGGGCTCAGGAACACCTGGCCGGCGTGCGCGGCACGCAGCGCCAGTTCAAGCTCCTGCGGTGCGGCATCCTTGACCAGGAACCCGACCGCACCGCGATCGAGTGCATCGCGCACGTGGGCGGCGTCGTCGTGCATGGTCATCATCACCACCCGCGTGCCGGGGGCGCGCAGGCGGATGTCGCTGAGGGCTTCCAGGCCGGTGCGGCCGGGCAGTGACAGGTCCATCAGGATCACGTCCGGGGCGTGCTGCAGGGCCAGCTGCAGTGCCTGCTCGGCATTGCTGGCCTCGGCGACGAGCTGCACGTCGGCAAACCCCTGCAGCAGCCGCGCCAGGCCGGCGCGGACCAGGGTGTGATCGTCGACGATGAGAACTCGCACAGGCACGTTGGAGGTCCGTGAGGGGAGTCCACCTTAACTTAGCTGAACGGGCGCGCCAAGGGTTGCCCATCCGGCGTCATGGTGGCAGGTTTCAGCGGGCGCGGCGTGCTTCGGCCACCTGGCGGCGATGCAGGCGGAACAGATGCCGCTCCATTGCCATCTCCAGGCCATCGCCAAGACGCTGGAAACGCAGCCACAGGTAGTGACCACCGCCACCGTCCGCCGCTTCGGCGATCACTTCCACGGGCAGGTCGATATGGTCAGGCAGCCAGTCGCTGGGCTGCAGGCGCACCAGGCCGGCCTGGCCGGGGCTGGCGCCGCTGCGCGGCCCCAGCTGCAGGCGGATGCCGCGGCGTGACCAGCGCACGGGGCGCAGCGTCAGTTCCTGGCCCTGCTGGCGTACCAGACGGCCGAGCAGCACCATCGCCAGATCCAGCTTGGCTTCCAGCCGCTGCAACTGCAGGCTGGACTCATTGCGGTCGTCGTGCTCGTCAACGCGACTGTCCTCGACCAGGGCCAGGCTGCGCAGCAGGCCTTCGGCACTGCTGGTGCGACCGGCGGCGCTGCCTGCCTGGAACTCGGCCGGCAAGGCCAGCTCGCAGCTGAGCGTTTCGTCGAACAGCTCGCTTTCGGCGGGGTGGTGCAGCGACGTGGTCGGCAGTTGGGTCATGCGAGTGATTCTGCCTGCAGGTAGGCATGCGCCGCGCGAAGGGAGCGGCCGGTGTGCTTCAGGTGAGCTGCGGCTTCATCGCGGAGGGAGATCATGCGCGCCAGTACGCGTTGCTGGTGGTCACGCAACGCGAGGATGGCGGCATCACTGGGGCGCTCGACAACCAACGACAGGGCAGCCACGGCTTCCAGGTGTTCGGCCATCAGCCGTTCGCTGGTGTCGTGGTCCTCGCCCTGGAGGCTGGTTTCCAGCGTATCAAGGGCGTCGTGCATAGTCTGAAGGTTCATGGCGCCACCGCTTTGGTGACCTGGCGCTGGTCTGCCGGAATCGCGTTCCAGGCCGAGTCGATCTCCACCATCAAGCCCAGGGCTTCCTTCAGTGCGGTCGGATCGTTGTGCAGGTTGCCCTCGGTCAGGCGCATGATGACGAAGTCGTACAGTGCCGACAGATTGCCGGCAATCTCGCCGCCGGCTTCGTGATCGAGCGAGCCGTTGAGGTGGCCGACGATGGCGCAGGCTTCGCCGATGGCCTTGCCCTTGCGCGCCTGGTCATTCTGCTGCAAAGAGGCTTCAGCGGTGCGGATGCGCTCGCAGGCACCGGCAAGCAGCAGCGCTACCAACTTGTGTGGATCGGCATCGACGACCGAGGTGGTCACGCCGACTTTTCGGTACTGCTCGGCGAACTGCCGATTGGAACCGTACATAGGGGAAGTCTCCTGGAATGCCTGCCCATCCGCGTGGGTTGAGGGGTTCGGCACGGGTCTAACGGGTTATCGGCGCAGCCGGGGCTCTACTTGAGTACCGACTGCGCCGGAAAAATGCCTGGAAATCAGTTGCCGAGCTGCTGGATGAGCGAGCCGCCGGCCGATTGCATCTGCGTGACCATCTTTTCCATCGCGGTGAACTGCTTGGTGTAGCGGTCGGTCACCTTTTCCATGTTCTTGTCCAGCTCGTCCAGCTGCTTTTCCAGTGCCTTGATCTGCTTGTTCAAGGTCGCCGTACGCTGGGTGATCGTGCCGGTGGTCGCGTCCAGGCTGCTCTTCAGCAGTTCGGTCATCGGCTTGCCCAGCGCGCCCTCTGCACCGAACAGCTTGGTGGCGGCCTCCGGGTTCTTCGCCAGCGCGGTGTCGAGCTTGGCGCCATCAAGGCTCATGCTGCCGTCGGCGGCAATGGTGATGCCCAGATCCTTGAGGTCGTTGACGTTGGCACTCAGCTGGGCGCGCAGCTGCTGCTGCAGGCCACGGACCATGGCGTCGCCGGTCATGGTCGAGGCTGTGCGCGTCTCAGCGTTGTAAGCGCTGGAATTCTTCAACGTGGTCTGGATGCCGTTGTAGGCGGTGATGAAGGCCGTGAGATTGGTCTTCAGCGTGCTGTTGTCCGGAGTGACGGTCAGCGTCTGCGTCTCGCCTTCCTTCGCCTTGGTCAGGGTGAGGCTGATGCCGGGCACCAGATCGGTGATGGTGTTGGAGCTGCTGGTGCGGGTGAAGCCATCCACCACGACCACAGCGTCCTTGGCGGGCACCATCTCGGTCATCTTCGACGCCGATGTGCCGTCATAGGCCAGTTCGGAGAGTCCGCCATTGCCGCCACTGGCGCTGACCTTCAGCGCGCCCTTGCTGCCGGAATCGACAGCGGTCAATACCAGGTGCATGCCATCGTCGGCGGTCACCACGGCTGCGGTAACGCCCTTGCTCTCGGCGGCGGAATTGATCTCGGCTGCGATCTTCTCCATCGTCGCGCCGGGTTCGATGTTCACGCTGATGGACTTGTCGCCGTATGCGATCGTCAGCGTTCCGTCGCCAACCACGGCATCCTTTGTATACGCCTTGGAGCTGAGCTTCTGGTTCTGTGCCAGGGATTTGACTTCCACCTGGTGGCTGCCCGCAGCGGCCTTGCCGGCGGTCGTGCTGGTGTCCAGGGTCGCAGTGAAGTTCGACTCGGTCGGCGTGCTGACTTTCAGGCCGGGGGTGGCCACACCCTTGACCAGGGTCTTCAGCGCGCTCTGCAGACCTGTCATTCCGCTTTTGATGGTGCCAAGCGCCGAAAGCTTGGCGCTGGCGGCAACACCCGCCGAGTTGATCTGCTTTTCCCGGGGCTCGCGTTCCTTGGCGGTCAGCTGTGCAACCAGGCTGGGAATGTCGAGGCCGGAACCAATCGTGCCGATGGCCATGAGGGGAATCCTTTTTCTTGGACGGGCCGGGCGGGTGTCCTGCACCTGCTATCGGCCTGGGAGGGGCGAGCTTGAGCGTGGAAACGCTCTCCAGCCTTCTGCAAGGCCCATGCCAATCCGCCACCGGGCACGAAGAAGGGGGCTTGCGCCCCCTTCCCGTTGTTGCCTTGTACTACCGCTGGATCAGCGCAGCAGGCTCAGCACGTTCTGGCTGGACTGGTTGGCCTGGGCCAGCATGGCGGTACCGGCCTGCTGCAGGATCTGGTTGCGGGTCAGCTCGGCGGTTTCCGAAGCGTAGTCCACGTCGCGGATGCGGCTGCGGGCAGCCGACATGTTTTCCGACGAGGTGTTCAGGTTCGCAACCACCGAGGTGAAGCGGTTCTGGATTGCACCCAGGTCGGCGCGGGCGGAGTTGATCGAGTTCAGGGCCGCGTCCATCGCCAGGATGGCGTTGTCGGCACCGCCCTTCGACGAGATGTCCAGATCGGCAAAGCCGGTCTTGGCGCCGCCAGCGGAGTAGTTTGCGGTGGTGCCAGTGGTCAGGCCGGTTGCTTCAAGCAACGCGTCACTGTCAGCCGATGCGATAGTGAAGTCGCCCTCCTTGCCCGTCAGCTGCACCTTGCCTTCGACCAGGGCCGCGCTCACGCCGGTTTCATGAGTCTTTGCATTGACCGCATTTACCAACTGTGTCGCACGGTCGCCAGCGGTCTTGGCGGCTTCCAGATCAATGGTGACAGCCGAGCCAAGCTTTCCGTCGACGGTGCCGGCGATGGTGAAGCTGGTCTTGCCAAACGAAGCGGCAACGGCCTCGGTGCCAGTAGCATGGGTCTTGGCAAAGCCGGTGCCGAAGCCGGCTGCGGTCTCTGCGATCGTGATTTTCGTGCCGTCGGCCTTGGTGAAGGCAAGGTCGTCGCCGGCTGCCGTGCCGGTGAACGTGATACCTGCATCTGCCAGCTTCTTGGTGAGCGTGGTGTCCTTCAGGGCGGTATCAATCGCGGCGGCGTCTACAGGGTTTGCACCACCGGCTGCCTGGTCGATGATCGAGATGCCATTGACGCTCAGCTTGTAGGCAGTGCCGGCGGCAACGGTCGTGAAGGCAGCCGTTTGCGTGGCCTCGGTCGGCTTTGCATCTTTCGCGCCACCGTTGGCAACAACGCCCGTGGACGATGCGTCTTTCGTTGCGCTGGTCCAGCTGCCCAGCTTGCTGATATTGGCGTTGGTGACCTGCGAGATGTTGATCGTCTGGCCCTGGTTGGCGCCGATCTGGAAGGCCTGGTTGGTGAAGGTGCCGTCCAGCAGGTTGGTGCCGTTGAAGTTGGTCTGTTCGGCGACGCGCTGGATTTCCTGCTTCAGCAGCTGCACTTCGGCGTTCAGGGCCTGACGGTCGGAATCGGAATTGGTGGCGCTGCGCGACTGCACGGCCAGCTCGCGGACGCGCTGCAGGTTGTTGCCGATCTCACCCAGTGCGCCTTCGGCGGTCTGGGCCAGCGAGATGCCGTCGTTGGCGTTGCGGGCGGCCTGGTTGGCGCCGCGGATCTGGGTGGTGAAGCGCTCGGAGATCGCCAGGCCGGCGGCATCGTCCTTGGCGCTGTTGATGCGCATGCCCGAGGACAGGCGCTGAATGGTGGTGGCCAGATTGGCGCCGCTGGTGCCCAGGTTGCGCTGGGCGTTCAGCGACATGGTGTTGGTGTTGATGACTTGTGCCATGGTGCGGTTTCCTTGTAGGCAGTGTGTCCGGCAGAGCAGCCTGACCGGTTTCGGGGGGCAGTGGCTGGCTTCCCCCCAAGGGGTGTGCTACCGCTGCTGAAATCAATAACGGCACTACCCCTCCGGCCTTTAGCGGAGTTTCGATCCTTTTTTCTCTGGTCAAACGAAAAGGCCCCGCCATCTGCATGGCGGGGCCCGGCTCCAGCTCGAGTGGTGCAGGTATTACGACTGCAGCAGCCGCAGTACGTTCTGCGGCACCTGGTTGGCCTGGGCCAGCATGGCCGTGCCAGCCTGCTGCAGGATCTGGCCACGGGTCAGCTCGGCGGTTTCCTGTGCGTAGTCAACGTCGCGGATGCGGCTGCGTGCTGCGGACAGGTTCTCCGAATTGGTGTTCAGGTTGGCGATGGTCGAGGTGAAGCGGTTCTGGATTGCACCGAGGTCGGCGCGGGCGGAATTGACGGACTGCAGCGCGGCATCCATGGCGAGGATGGCGTTGTCGGCGTTGGCCTGGTTGGAGATATCCAGTTCGGCGAAGCCAACTTGCGCAACGCCAGCCGCAAAGTTTGAGGTAGTGTCTGCGGTCAGGCCGGTCTGCTGCGCCAATGCAGTCTTGGCTGCGGCCTGGTCGGTGCCAATTGCGCCGACGGTGAAGTTCGCGTCCTTCGACGTGAGCTGCAGTGTTCCATCCACGAGAGAGGCACTTACACCGGTTTCGTGGGTCTTGGCGTTGATCGCGTTGACCATTTGCGTCGCACGCTCTGCGGCGGTCTTGGCGTTGTCCAGATCAATGGTGACGGGCTGGCCCGGCGCACCGTTCACCGTGCCGGTGATGGTGAAGCTGGTCTTGGCATAGTTGGCTGCCTTGGCTTCGGTGCCAGTGAAGGTTCCGGCAATCGCGGCGGGGAAGCCACCACCGGTCTGGGTGATGACCAGGTTGGAACCATCCGCCTTGCTGAACTTGAGGTCTTCGCCAACGGCTGAGCCGGTGACGGTGATGCCAGCTTTCTTCAGTTCATCTGCTTTCTCGGTCAGCTTCGCATCAACGTCAGCGGCGGCAACAGCGTCAGTCGCTTCGTCAACAATCGTGATGCCGGCAACGGTGAGCTTGTAGGCAGTGCCAGCGGCCACGGGTGCAAAGGCACCTGCCGCGCCGGATTCGGACTTGACAGCTTTGATGGCACCGCCATCGGGCGTGACGCCCTGTGCTGAGGCGCTCGTCGAAGCACTCGTCCAGCTGCCCAGCTTGTGCACATTCGCATTGGTGATCTGCGAGATGTTGATGGTCTGGCCCTGGTCGGCGCCGATCTGGAAGGCCTGGTTGGTGAAGCTGCCGTCCAGCAGGCTGGTGCCGTTGAAGTTGGTCTGCTCCGCAACGCGCTGGATTTCATGCTTCAGCAGCTGCACTTCGGCGTTCAGCGCCTGGCGGTCCGAGGCCGAGTTGGTTGCACTGCGGGCCTGAACGGCCAGTTCGCGGATGCGCTGCAGGTTGTTGCCGACTTCGCCCAGTGCGCCTTCAGCGGTCTGTGCCAGCGAGATGCCGTCGTTGGCGTTGCGCGCGGCCTGGTTGATGCCACGGATCTGGGTGGTGAAACGCTCGGAGATCGCCAGGCCGGCGGCGTCGTCCTTGGCACTGTTGATGCGCATGCCCGATGACAGGCGCTGGATCGAGGTGGCCAGCGAGCTGCTGCTGGTGGACAGGTTGCGCTGAGCGTTCAGCGACATGGTGTTGGTGTTGATGATCTGTGCCATGGTGCTTCTCCGTGGTTGCTCGGTTGTTTCGGTGTGGAAGGCGCGGGACGCGCCGTGCTGGAAGACGGATGGAACGGGGAAAGGGACTAGCGGATCTTGTTGAACAGGGACATCGCCTGCATCTGGCTGAAGATCGTCTGGGCGGCTTGAAGGGCGGCGGTCTCCAGCTTGTATTGGCCGATGGCATCGGCGTAATCGAGGTCGCGCATCGTCGAGAGCGTACTCTTGACGGTGACGGCAGTGGCTTCGCGGGCGCTGGCCGCGGTATCGATGGCGGCCAGCTGGGCGCCGCCCTTGGCGCGGGCGTCGATCATCGTTTCCGAGGCCCTGTTGAGGTCGCGGATGCTGGACTGCAGCGTGTTCTGCAGCGCCGTGCGCTGGCTTTCGGTGGACGGGTCGGTTTCCAGTGCGGCGACCAGTTTGTCCAGGGTGGAGAAGATGTCGCGGCTACCCGCGTCGCTGACGTTGAACTGATCACCGACGGCTGGCTTGCCCTCGATGCGCATGCGCACGCCGCCAACGACAATGTCCTCGCCGGGTTTGTGGGTTCCGCTGCCGACCACCGTGCCGGTGCCATCAACCACCTCATAGGCACCTTCGGCAGTGCCGGTGAAGCGGACATTGAGCGTGCCGCCGGCCCAGCTGCCGCTGCCGTCACGGCTGACTGAGGTCAACAGGCCACTGCCGGTGTTGCCGGCGGCCGCGCTGGCATCCACACGGCCATCGCCGGTGGGGATGCGCATGAAGATCTCGCTGCCGGGCAGGGCGTCGGAGACCAGTTGGCCCGGTGCCACCTCCACCTGCCGCTGGTTCTGGTCACCGCTGTAGGTCACGGTGCCGCCGCTTCGCTGGAACGGGGCGTCAGCGTCGTTGCTGCCACCGAACAGGTAGCGTCCGCTGCCATCCCTGGAATTGGCCAGCGACAGCAGGCTTTCCTGGATGGTCTTCAGCTCGCTGACGATAGCCTTGAGGTCACTGGCCTTGGGCACCGGACTGTTGGCCTGGATACTCAACTCCACGGCGCGCGACATGAGCTCATTGACCTGAGCCAAGGCGTTTTCCTGCAGGCCCAGGCGGTTCTGCACGCTGTTGGCGTTCTTGCCGAGCTGCTCGAGCCCGGCCACGACACGGTCCAGGCCAACGGCCGTACCTGCAGCGACCGGGTCGTCCTTGGCGGAGGTGATCTTGCTGCCAGTCGCGATCTGCTGCTCGAGGTGGCTGATTTTCGACTGCTTGGCGAGCATCAGCGACACGGACTGGTTGAACATCATCCCGGTGGAAATTCGGCTGCTCATCGACGGACGGCTCCCAGGATGGTCTGGAACATGTTGTCGGCGGTGGAGATCAGCTGTGAGGCGGCCTGATAGGCCTGCTGCAACCGCAGCATGTCGGCTGCTTCCTCATCCAGGTTGACGCCGGAGATCTCGTCGCGGGCTGCCTGCGCCTTGTCTGTGATGACCTGCTGCGCGTCCAGCGAGTACTCAGCCGAACGTGCCGCCGCGCCGACCTGCGTGGTCAACCCCCCCAGCGCACCGTTGAGGGTGACGGTGCCGCCGTTGAACGCCTTGGCGTCCTCGACCTTGGCCAGCTTTGCCGCGTTGCTGTTGTCCGACGAGCCTGCCGGAGTAGGGCTGATATTGAAGGTGTCGCCGACCTTCGGTGCACCGTCCAGCACGAAGCTCCAGCCATTGGCGCTGATGGTCTGGCCCGGTGTGTAGGTCTGCGGCGGCCCACCGTTGATGGTGTAGGTGGTCGCCGACGTGAACACGATTGCGGCAGGATCGCGCAGGTTCGGATTGGATACATCGTTGACGGTGACGCCGGTCAGCTTCCCGGTGCCGGTGTTGGCCAGTGCAGCCGTACCCTTGACCGCTGCCGCTGCGGCGATGCGGGAGGGATCGGTGATGGCGGTTTCCAGGCTTCCGGCGACGCCCGCGGTCGGCTGCAGGAGGAAACGGTCGTTGGTGGCCGGGGTGCCGCCGACCACCAGCTTGACGCCATTGATCACCAGCGGATCGGCGGTCGTGCCGGTACCGGTCAACGCAACGGTGGCGCCAGTGTCGGCGCGGGTGGCCTGCCACTGGGTGCCGTCGAACTTGAGGACGATGTTCTGTGCCTCCAGCTTGGACAGGTCACCATAGGTCGCAGTGAGGCTGCCGGTACCGGTATTGCTCGCGTTGGGCGTGACGCGTGGGTTGCCGATGGTGAAGAAGTCGCCGCCCATCTTGCCGTACAGGTCCACGCCCTGGTGGTGCGCCTGGTTGAAGCTCTCGGCCAGGCCGACGGCGAGCTTGCCCAATTCGGCCTGGGCCGGTGTCAGCACGGTATCGCGGAACTCGAGCATGCCGCCGATCTTTCCGCCCACTGCCTTGGGATCGAGCGTGATCGTGTTGCCCTGGGTTTCCAGCGCCAGTTGCAGGCGTTCGGGCTGGTATGGATCGGTCACCGTAGTGACCTTGGACGCGGTCGTGCCCACCACCAGCGCATTGCCGCCTGCGGTATAGACGTTCATCACGCCGCCATCCTGGACGACGGCAGTGCCACCGGTGTAACCGATCAGCTGCGAGATCAGCTGGTCGCGACGGTCGAGCAGGTCCGGCGCCGCGTTGGCCACGTTGCTGCCAATGGCGCCGTTGATCTGCGCAATCTCCTGCGCCAGGCGATTGACTTCCGTGGCGCCGGCAATGAGCCCGTTGTTGACCTCGCTGCTCAGGTTGTTCATCTGCGTGTTGAGCTGCACGAAGCGGCTCGCCAGGGCCTTGCCGCCATCGAGCAGGCTCTGCCGGTCGGCCGTGCCGGCCGCGTTGGACGAAAGGCCACTGACGGCGTCGAAGAAGTTGGACCAGGAGCCGGCGACATTCGTGGCCGGGTCCGAGAACAGGGCATTCACCCGGTCGGCCATGCCCGAAAGCTGCTTCAGGCGTGCCAGCTCGCCGCTACTGTCGAGCAGGCGCGAGATGGCCAGCTGGTCGGCAGCACGGCGGATATCGGTGATGCGGGTGCCGCTGCCAACGTCCCCAAAGCCGTAGTTCTGCGGATCAGACGTGGCGAAGTCGACCTTCTGCCGGCTGTAGCCAGGGGTGTTGATGTTGGCGACGTTGTGGCTGGTGGTCGCCAACGCACGCTGGAAGGCGAGCAGGGCACCAGTACCGGTGGAAAGTACGCTGGACATGGGGTTCCTCAACGACGAGTGATACCCAGCGCCGCGGTTGCGGTGCTGGCGAAGGTCTGGCCAAGGCGCGAGCCGGCATCGGCGACGGCGCTGACGGCGCGCTCGATGGTCGGGCCGCCGGCGATCGCGGCGATCTTGGCCGCGTAACGCGGATCGGTGGCATAGCCGGCGCGCTGCAGGCCGCGGGCGAAGCCCTGCACGTCGGTGCCGGCCTGCAGGGCCTGCTGGTAACGCGGGCTGGTCTTCAGCAGGCGCACATAGTCGGCGAAGCTCTCGGCCGGCGAACTGTAGGCACGGAAGCTGGCGGTCTCGTTGCGGCGCACGCCATCGACATATTCATGGGTGCCGGCTACGGCGCGCTGGCCGTTCCAGCCATTGGCCTTGATGCCGAACAGGTTGTGCGAAGTGCTGCCATCGGCGTGCTTGATGTGGCGCTTGCCCCAGCCGGTTTCCAGCGCGGCCTGGGCGACCAGGGCGCGGGCATCCACGCCCAGTTCCTTGGCTGCACTCTGCGCGTGCTGCCAGATGCTGGCAACGAAGCCTTCCGGAGTGTGCTCGCCCAGCTGGGCGACGGCGGTGCGGGTAGCCATCGCATCGGCCGGGCTGATGGCGGTGCCGCGGTTGCTGGCGGTGGCCGACCACTGGTCGCCGTTGGCGGCCCAGTCCTCGCCCTGCAGGCTGCCGATGTACGGATCCTCGGTGCCCAACGAGCGGTGCATGCTGCTGCTCTCGCGGCCGGCGATCAGGTCCAGGGCCTGTTCCATCGGTGCGACTGCCGCCTGCGCACCGTGCTGTGCACCGGCGGCCATCTGCTGCAGCAGGCGCACGGCCTGGCTGCCGTCTTCCAGCGGCAGCGACGGTGCCGGCTTGGCCGGTGCATTGAGCTGGTAGGCACGACTGGCCTTGGCCGGGTCCACGCGGGTATCCAGCGCCGGGCCGTCGGCGGCCTGGCCGGACAGCTGCCGGCTGATCATGCCCGACAGGCCCAGGCCCTTGCCGCGGGTCATCGCCTCGGCAATCTTCTGGTCGTACATCTCGCGGAACATCTTGTTTTCGCCGGGGAACAGCGAATCGCCGAAGCTGGCGTCACGCATGCTCTTGACCAGCATCTGCGCGAACTGGCCTTCCAGCTGGCGCGCGACCTTGTCGATCTTGGCCGGATCGTTCTGTTGCGCCGGGTGCAGATCGAATGCGGGAGTGATACGCATATCAGATCACCTCGAGCTCGGCACTCAGTGCGCCGGCCTGCTTCAGGGCTTCCAGGATCGCGATGAGATCGCCCGGTGCCGCGCCCACGGCGTTCACCGCGTGCACGATCTCGTCCAGGGTGGTGCCGCCGCTGAACTTGAACATGCGGCTGCCGTCGTTGGTGGCGGTGATGGTCGACTGCGGGCTGGCCACGGTGCGGCCGCCGGACAGCGCATTGGGCTGGCTGACGTTGGTGTTTTCCTGGATGGTCACGGTCAGCGAACCATGCGAGATCGCAGCCGGTCCCACGCGCACCTGCTGGCCGATGACCACGGTGCCGGTACGCGAATTGACCACCACCTTGGCCGGGGCGCTGCCGGGGGTGAGTTCCAGGTTCTCGATGCGTGCCAGCAGGCCGATGCGCGCGCCTGGGTCGGTCGGCGCGGTGACCGCCACGGTCACGCCATCGACCGCACGCGCCGCACCTTCGCCGAAGGCGTTGTTGAGCGCGGCAACCATGCGCGAGACCGTGGTGAAGTCGTTGTTGTGCAGGTTCAGGGTGATGTCGCCGCCGTTGGCCAGAGGGTCGGGCAGGGCGCGTTCAACGGTGGCACCGTTGGGAATGCGGCCGACGCTTGGCACGTTCACCGAGACACGGGAACCATCCTTGCCCTGCGCACCAAAGCCGCCGACGATCAGGTTGCCCTGGGCGATGGCATAGATCTGGCCATCGGCACCGCGCAGCGGCGCCATTAGCAGCGAACCGCCACGCAGCGAGACCGCGTTGCCGATCGAGGACACGGTGATGTCGATCGGCTGGCCCGGCTTGGCGAACGGCGGCAGTTCGGCGTGGATCGCCACGGCGGCCACGTTCTTCAGCTGCGGGTTGACGTTCGGCGGCACGTTGACGCCCAGTTCGCCGAGCAGGTTCTTCAGGCTCTGCACGGTGAAGGGTGCCTGGCTGGTGCGGTCGCCGCTGCCATCCAGGCCGACCACCAGGCCATAACCCACCAGCGCATTGCCGCGCACGCCGCCGACCTGGGCCAGGTCCTTGATGCGCTCGGCGCTGGCAGGGGCAGCCACGACCAGCAGCATCAGCGCGACGAACGACGCCATGCGTCGCTGCCAGGAAGAAGAGGAGAAGAGTTTCATGGCCATACTCAGAACGGCGTCAGGCCGGAGTTGAAGAAGCGGCTCAGCCAGCCCATCGCGTTGGACTGCGCGACGGGACCGCGGCCGCCGTAGACGATGCGGGCCTCGGCCACGCGGCTGGACGGAATGGTGTTGTCCTGGCTGATGTCGCCCGGGCGCACGATGCCCTGCACCTGCACCAGTTCATCGCCCTGGTTGAGCCGCAGGTTCTTCTGCCCCTGCACCACCAGGTTGCCGTTGGGCAGGCGTTGGACTACGGTGACGGTGACGCTGCCCTGCAGGCGGTTGCTCTGCGCGCTGTTGCCCTTGCCGGTGAAGTCACGCGCGCCCTTTGCCGTGGCACTCAGGATGTCCTTGCCGCCAAGGGTGACCGGAGCGCCGAGAATGGACGGTGTACCCAGGCTCAGGTTCGATTCCTTGTTGGTGGCCGTGTTGGCACTGGTCTGCGCGGTGGTGTTTTCCAGCAGGGTGATGGTCAACAGGTCGCCAACATCGCGCGCGCGTCGGTCCGAATACAGCTGCAGGGTCGGGCCGGCAGCGTAGATTGCACCGGCGGTCGGCTGTGCCTGCGGCGGCATGATCGGCTGGATCGGTGCCATCGTCGGGTAGGGGCGCACGTCGCCCGCGATCACGCAGCCACCGAGCAGGGCGGCCACGGCGCAGGCGAGGGCAGTGCGGGCGAAGTTGGAAATGGGCGACATGGCGGTTTCCCGGTTTGGCCGGTCAGAGCTTGTTGTTGAGATAACCGAGCATCGAGTCGGTGGTGGAGATCGCCTTGGCGTTCATCTCGTAGGCGCGCTGGGTTTCGATCATCGACACCAGCTCTTCCACCACGTTGACGTTGCTGCCTTCCAGCGCGCCCTGCACCACAGTGCCGAGGCCGTTGAGGCCGGGGTTGCCGTTCTGTGCCGGGCCGGACGCAGTGGTCTCCAGGAACAGGTTCTCGCCACGTGCCTGCAGGCCAGCGGGATTGACGAAGTCGGTCAGGGTCAGTGCGCCGACTTCCACCGAGGCGGCGCCGTCGGCCATCTTCACGCTGATGGTGCCATCGGTGCCGATGGTCACCGACTGCGCGCCTTCGGGAATCTGGATGCCCGGCTGCACCGGGTAGCCGCTGTTGGTGACCAGCTCGCTGTCCTGGTTGATCTTGAACGAGCCATCACGGGTGTAGGCCGAGCTGCCATCGGGCATCTGAACTTCGAAGAAGCCGCGGCCATTGACCATCACGTCCAGGGCGCGGCCGGTCTGCTGCTGGCCACCCTGTTCAAAGTTCTTGGCGGTGGCGACCACGCGCACGCCGGTACCCAGCTGCAGGCCGGTGGGCAGCTGCGTCTGCGCCGACGAGGAGCCGCCGGGCTGGCGCACCTGCTGGTACAGCAGGTCTTCAAAACTGGCACGGTCCTGCTTGAAGCCGGTGGTGTTGGTGTTGGCGAGGTTGTTGGAAACCACCGACATGCGCATCTGCTGCGCATCCAGTCCGGTTTTCGCGATCCACAATGCCTGGTTCATCTTCGATGTCCTGTCTGCTGAAGCCGGCCGCGTGGTGCGGCCCTTGGTATCGGGTGTGCAAGCGGTGTGCCAGCGCCGGCATCAACCGGCGCCGGAATTCCGTCAGCTGCCCAGGCGCAGCATGCTGTTGGCGCTGCGCGCGTTTTCGTCGCCGTGCTTGATCACCTGCACCTGCATTTCGTACTGGCGCTGCAGCTGGATCATCTGCACCAGCGCGCCAGCGGCATCCACGTTGCTGCCTTCCAGCTGGCCGCTGTGCACGGCCGTGCCCTGTGCCGGTGCGAACGGCTGTAGCGGGTCGGTGTTGCGGAACAGGCCATCCAGGCCACGCTCCAGGCGTTCATCCGGTGCCTGCACCACTTTGATGCGACCGATCTGCGCCATGGTCTGCGGACCTTCGCCCTGCGGGATGATCGAGAGCGTGCCGTCGGCGCCGATCTCCATCGCCTGGTAGGGCGGAATGGCGATCGGGTTGTTGTTGTCATCCAGTACCGGGCGGCCGCTGGAGGTCACCAGCTGGCCGTTCGGCGTCACCGACAACGCCGCGCCGCGCGTGTACGCCTCGCTGCCGTCACTGGACTGCACGGCCAGCCAGGTGCCGGTCTGCAGGGACAGGTCCAGCGGTTTGCCGGTGATGTGCTGCGAACCGGGCGTGCGGTTGAATCCGGCGTCGACATGCAGCGCATCCACCCGCGAGGCAAAGCCCGGGCCACGGATCGGGAAGGCTTCGGTGTTGGCCAGCGCTTCCTTGAAGCCGGGGGTGTCGGAGTTGGCGAGGTTGTGGCTGAGCGTACCCTGCGCCTGCAGGGAGGCGCGGGCACCGGTCATCGCCACGTAAAGGGCTTTATCCATGCGGGGAGTTCCGTGACGGGGTCAGCAGGTCATCAACGGATGTTGATGACGGTCTGGGTGATCTGGTCCTGCGTGGTGATCATCTGCGCGTTGGCCTGGAAGTTGCGCTGCGCGGTGATCATGTTGACCAGCTGCTCGGTGAGGTCGACGGTGGACGCTTCCAGCGAGCCGGCCTGGATCTTGCCGAGGTTGGAGGTGTCCGGCATGCCGGTGCGCGGGGTGCCCGACTCGAACGTCTCCACCCACAGGTTGTTGCCCTTCTGCTCCAGACCCTGCGTGTTGTTGAACGTGGTCAGTGCGACCTGGCCGAGGGGCTTGTCGTCGCCGTTGGAGTAGCGGGCATAGACCACGCCGGTTTCCGACACGGTGATCTCGTTGAGCTTGCCGGCGGCGTAGCCGTCCTGCTGGGTGTTGCGCAGCGCGAACTTCTCGCCGTACTGGGTCGAGCCGCTGATATCCAGCGTCATGTTCAGCTGGCCCGCGCCGGTGGTCGGGGTGAAGGTGCCGAGGCTGACCTTGCCGTTGGCAGGATTGGTCAGCTTGCCGCTGTTGTCGAACGTCACCGGGGTCGGTGCGCCGGCCGGCTGGCCATCCACGTAGTTGCGCACGGTCCACTCGTTGGGGTTGGCGCCCTTCACGAAGTACGAAACCTGGATGTGGCTCACGCCCAGCGAGTCGTACACGGTGATGCCGCCGCTGGAGTGGTTGTAGCTGTTGGAGTCGGTCGGATCGAAATTGGTGACCGTCGGTTGCTTGGCGTTGGCGGGCAGGGTGAAACCGACCTTCACTTCGCTGGTCTGCTTCGGCGCGCTGTCGGTAGTCAGCAGCTGCAGGTCCACCAGGCGGCCGGCATCGAAGTTGGTGCCATCGGCGTTCGGCGCGAACACCTGCAGGCGCGCGCCCTGCGGGTTGATCACATAGCCGGCGGAATCGGTCTGGAAGTTGCCGGCACGCGAGTACACGCGCGAGCCGTTCATGTTCATGGTGAAGAAGCCCTCACCGGAGATCGCCATGTCCAGGCTGCGGCCGGTCTGCTCGTTGTGGCCCTGGATGAACTGTTGGGCCACGTTGGAAACGCGCACGCCCGAGCCGGTCTGGTTCTTCGACAGGCCGTAGCTGGTGGAGGCGAACAGGTCAGCGAACTCGGCGCGTGATTGCTTGAAGCCGGCGGTATTGACGTTGGCGACGTTGTTGGCGGTGACGCTCAGGTCGGTATTGGCGGCATTGATGCCGGACAGGGAGACGTTGAAGCCCATGGGATGCTCCTGGTAGATGCGGAATGTGCGGCTCAGCTGACGCGGAGCACGTAGTCGATCGGGGCCGTGCCCAGGCCCTTGAGATTCAGGTACAGGCCGTCGGAGCCGACGGTTACGCTCTCCACCGGGGCCTGCACGAAGGTGGACAGCTTGGTGCTCTTGCCGGCGGTGTCGACGTGGTTGGCGACGATGGAGTACTTGCCCGGTTCCATGCGCTTGCCGTTGGCGTCCTTGCCGTCCCACTGAAACGCGGTTTCGCCAGCGGCCTTGGCTTCTACGCTCAGCGAGGTGATCTTGGTGCCGTTGGCATCGGTGATGTCGACGGTCACGATGCCGGCCGAGGGCGCAGCCACCGTGCCTTCGACGCTGCCTTCCTTTTCCAGTACCAGCTTTTCCGACGGCACCAGTACCTGGTGGCCAACCAGAGCGGCACCGCGCAGCACCTGGTCGCTGGCCATCGATTCCTGGAAACCCTTCACCGTCTTGTTCAGATCGGTGATGCCCTGCACGGTGGACATCTGCGCCATCTGCGCAACCATCTGCGTGTTGTCCATCGGCTTCAGCGGATCCTGGTGCTGCAGCTGCTCGGTCATCAGGCGCAGGAAATCGGCCTGGTCCAGCGTGTTCTTCTTCTTGGTGGCGTTGCTGTTCGGGGCGTTCAGGCCGAGCGCGGCGTAGACGTCCTGGTTGGTCTGGTTGTTGACGGCGGTGGTCATGGTGGTATCCGGTGCTGCGGGCCTCAGCGGCCCATGGTCAAGGTCGCCAGGGCCAGTTCCTTGGCGGTGGTCAGCATCTCCACGCCAGCCTGGTAATTGCGCGAAGTCGAGATCAGGTTGACCATCTGCGCCACCGGATCGACATCGGGCTGGTAGATGTAGCCATCGCCGTCGGCCAGCGGGTGGCCCGGTTCATAGCGCTTGATCGGCGCTGCCTCGCTCTGGGTGATCTCCTTGACCTTCACCGACGTGATGTTCGGATCGTTCTTGCTGGTCACTGCCTGGAAGATCGGTTCCAGCGGCTTGTACACGGCATCGGCGGAACCGGCGACGGTGTCGGCGTTGGAGAGGTTGGAGGCGATGGTGCTCATGCGCACCGACTGCGCCTGCAGCGCGGAGCCGGCGATATCGAAGATCGGCAGGTTGCTCATGGCTTATTGCCCCGTGATCGCGGTCAGCATGGAACGCACCTTGCTCTCGACGAAGCTGAGCGAGGCGCGGTATTCGAGTGCGGCGCGGCCATAGGCGGCACGCTCGGCATCGGGATCGACGGTGTTGCCGTCCAGGCTGGGTTGCACGCCTTCGCGCGCGATCTGGAACGGGTTCAGGCCACTACTGATCTCGTAGTGCTGCTCGTGGGTGGTGGCCATCAGGCCATTGGCATCCTGCCCCTGGGCGTGGCGCAGGGCGGCATCGAAGTCCAGATCCTGGGCCTTGTAGCCGGGAGTGTCGGCATTGCCGAGGTTGCTGGCGATCAGCTTCATCCGCTGTTCGCGCAACGGCATGGCCTGGGCGTGGACGCCCAGGTAGTCGGTAATCAGGTTGCGCACGGTGCACTCCCACAGGAACGTTGCCCGGGAAGCTGCAAGGGGTGTGCCAAATTCGAGAGGGTAGTGCCGGCCGCTGGCCGGCTTCCCGGATTGTCCGCGGTTGCCGGCCAGCGGCCGGCACTACCGGATCAGAGGCCTCAGGCCGCCATCGCGACCTTGCGCAGGCGGTCCAGCACGAAGTCGGCCAGTTCGTGCGGCGAGTACTTGGCGACGAAGGCGTTGGCGCCGACGCGCTCGACCATCGCATTGTTGAATACGCCCGACAGCGAGGTATGCAGCAGGACGTAAAGGCCGGCCAGGCCCGGATGGCGCCGGATTTCCGTCGTCAGCGTATAGCCGTCCATGGCCGGCATTTCGATGTCCGAGATGACCATGGCGTAGCGCTCGGCGGGGTTCTCGCCCGAGGCCTGGATCTGCAGCAGGTGGTCCAGCGCCTGCTTGCCGTCGGAAAGCAGGGTGGCGCCGACCCCAAGCTGGTCCAGCACGCTGCGGATCTGCTGGCGGGCTACACGAGAGTCATCCACCACCAGCACCTGCAGTTGCGGGCCGTCGGCGGGCATTGCCATCGCCGGGTCGAGTACTGCTTCACCGCGCACCTGGGCGATATCGGCCAGCACGCTTTCAACGTCGATCACCTGGATCAACTCGCCCTGGAAGCGGGTCACCGCCGTCAGATAGCTCGATTCGGCGCCCAGTTCCGGTGGCGGGTGAATGTCTTCCACCGCGATGTTGACGATGCGCTCCACGCCGCTGACCAGGAAGCCCTGGATCGAGCGGTTGAACTCGGTGACGACCAGGTAGCCGGGCGAGGTGTCCGCATCGGGCTCACGCTCGGGGTGGCCGATGGCCAGGCCCAGGTCCAGCACTGGCACCGAGCGGCCACGGACGTCGGCCACGCCGGCGAACTGGCTGGGCAGTCCGGGCACCTGGAACAGCTCCGGGCGGCGCAGGACTTCCTGCACCTTGAAGACATTGACGCCAAAAAGCTGACGTCCGCCGAGGCGGAACAGCAGCAGCGCCAGGCGATTGTGGCCGGCCAGTCGGGTCCGCTGGTCGATCCGGTTGAGCAGGTCATGGGACATGGCTGCTGTATCGGCGGGGTAGGCGCCGAACTTGAGCGCTTTTGTAGAGTCGAGCCATGCTCGACCCTGCCTCTGTAGAGTCGAGCTTGCTCGACTGGTCATGAAAGCAGTCGAGCAAGCTCGACTCTACACAAGCCCCTCTGGCACACCCCTTGCACGCACCTGGGCCAGATCCCATCGACAGGAGGCGCCATGCGCCGGGTCACATCGCTCTTCGCCATCGCGCTGGCCCTGGCCTCGCCGTGGGCGGATGCCGCCGACTGGCAGCCGGTGGCCAGTATCCGCACCGCCGCGTTGTCGACGCTGCCGGCAGGCAGCGAGGGCGAGGCCCAGGTGGCCGATGCGCTGCGCTTGCCCAGGTGTGGTGGCGCGCTGCAGGTGCAGCCCACCGCCAACACCACGGTTGAAGTCAGCTGCCCCGATGCCGGCGGCTGGCGCCTGTTCGTGCCAGTAAAGGTGCGGCGAAACCAGACCGTGCTGGTGCTCAACCGCGGAATCGGTACTGGAGAAACCCTCACCGTTGCCGATATCACCACTGCCCAGCGTGATGCCGCCCGGATTGCCGGTGCGGTGCTGGCCGATCCGAATGCGGCGATCGGCCGCATCGCCCGCCGTCCGTTGCAGGCCGGAGCCCTGCTGTCGAACAACGATCTGGTGGTGCAGCGTCTCATCAAGCGAGGAGACAATGTAGCCCTGGTTTCGCGTCGCGGCTCGGTCGAGGTCCGTATTGCAGGCCGTGCGATGGGCGATGCCGGTGAAAACGAACGGGTCTCGGTGGAGAACCTGTCCTCGCGGCGGATCGTGCAGGGCACGGTCGATGCCGCCGGTGACGTAATCGTGGCGCGTTGATTTACCGCAAAATATCCCTAAAGATCACGGCCCTGCGGCCGTTATCCCTTGTGAACGGCAACTCCAGGACACCCCATGAGCCAGAAAATCGACGGCAACCTGCAGGTCCCCCAGGCACTGCGCAGTGTGACGACCACGGCCAACAAGCCCGGCGTCAGCACCGATGCGGCGGCGCGCCCGGTCGAAGCGGCCGACAGCCTGCGCCTGACCGGCGAGGCCACCAATCTGCAGGCCATCGAGCGTGAGCTGACCACCGCCCCGGCAATCGACGCCCAGCGTGTGGCCGCAGTGCGCGAGTCGCTGCAGAACGGCACCTACAAGATCAATCCGGACGCGATCGCATCGCGCATGCTTGAGCTGGATCAGCAGCTGCACGGATGACCGCGCCGATGAGCGAACAACTGCAGCGGCTGGCCCAGGCGCTTGACGTTGAACGTCAGGCGCTGGTCGATCATGACGTACACGCGCTGATCCGGGCGACAGGTGCCAAGCTGGAGGCGCTGCGTGCACTGGAAGGCACGCCGCCGCTTGGTGAGGGGGATCACCTCCAGGAGCTGGCCGAACGCAACCGTGCCAATGGTGTGCTGCTGTCGCGCCGGCGCCGCGAGGTCGATTGGGCGCTGCGCCAGCTCGGGCGTACCGAGGCCTCCTCCTCCTATGATGCCAAGGGCCAGTCGCATACGGTCACTGCGCGGCGCCCACTCGCCATCGCCTGACGCGACGGCGGTCGCACATCCCACCCCCGCGGGCTGAAGCCCGCCGCACGACCGCGTATATTGGGCGCCTGTTCGAATGCCCCGAGTCGCCGTGTCCGCTGCCAACGCCCTGGTTACCGCCCCCCTTCCGCCGCAGCCGGTGCTGCAGGCGCTGCTTGAGCGCCTGCGCGAAGGGCTGCTGCTGTTCACCGAAGACGGGCAGGTGGCCCTGGCCAACCCGGCCGCGCAGAACCTGCTGGCCAGCGGTGAGGGCGGCGGCCTGCCACCGCCGCAGCGCCTGCGTGAACTGCTGCCGCCTGATGCATTGGAGCAGGCGCGCCAGCATGGTCACTGGAACGGCAGTCTGCCGCTGGGCGAGGGCGTGGTCATCGCCCATCTGTATCACCACGGCCCGGTGGGCCAGGGCCACTTCCTGGCATTGTTCCGCCACATCGAAGGCCAGGAAGACTACGAACGCGAACTGCAGCAGCGCCATGCAGAGCTGCGGCAGGCCTACCTGCGCCTCAACGGTACCCAGGAAAAACTGCTGCAGTCGGAGAAAATGGCCTCGATCGGCCAGCTCGCCGCAGGCGTCGCGCACGAGATCAACAACCCGATCGGCTACGTGCACTCCAACCTGGGCAGCCTGCAGGAGTACCTGCGCAGCCTGTTCACCGTGATCGAAGCCTACGAGCGCGCATTGCGGGCGCCGGACCCGAAGGCGCTGATCCCGGAGATCGACGATATCCGTGACCGCCTGGACATCGATTTCATCAGCCGCGATCTGCCGCAGCTGATGGCCGAGTCGCGCGAAGGCATCGAGCGGGTGACGCGCATCGTGCGTGATCTGAAGGACTTCTCGTATTCCGGCCGCGACGAGTCGTGGAAGCTGGTCGACCTGCACGCGGGCCTGGAATCGACCATCAACATCATCTGGAACGAGCTGAAGTACAAGGTCACCCTGGTGCGGGAGTTCGGCCAGTTGCCGTTGGTGGAGTGCCTGCCGTCGGAATTGAACCAGGTCTACATGAACCTGCTGCTCAACGCCGGCCACGCCATCGCCGAGCGCGGCACGATCACGGTGCGTACCGGCGTCGATGGCGATCATGTATGGGTCGAGTTTGAAGACACCGGCGGCGGCATCTCGCCGGAACTGCGCCAGCGCATCTTCGATCCGTTCTTCACCACCAAGCCGGTGGGCAGCGGTACCGGCCTGGGCCTGTCGATCTCCTACAGCATCATCAACAAGCACCACGGCCGCATCGACCTGGACAGTACCCCAGGCGTGGGCTCGCGCTTCCGCGTGGTGCTGCCGGTGAAGCAGCCGCGCTGACTGCTCAGGGTAGTGCCGGTCGCTGGCCGGCAACCTCATTGAACCGGGCATCGAGAGCGGCCGGCCAGCGGCCGGCGCTACCAGAGGGGATCGTTACCGCAATGGGCGATCCTCGCCGCCATCTCCGCTTTCCACCGGCGCCGGACCGGCGTTGCTGCGGCGCTGTTCCTCATAGGTGCGGAACGCCTGGTGGATGTGCTTGCGCAGCTCGTCGTCGTTCCACGGCTTGGTCAGGAAGCGATAGATCGCACCGCGGTTGATCGCGTCGGTCACGGTGTTCAGATCGGTGTAACCGGACAGCACCAGGCGGATCGTGTCCGGGTACAGCATCTTCACCCGGCCCAGGAACTCGGTGCCGCTCATGTCGCTCATGCGCTGGTCGGACAGGATCACCTGCACGTCATTGATTGCCAGCAGGTCGAATGCATCGCGCACGTTGCCGGCGGCCAGGATGCGGTAGCCGTCGCGACGGAACAGGCGCACCAGCGAGCGCAGTACGTTCTCTTCGTCGTCCAGCAATAGCAGCGTGCGGTCGGGACGGGTCTCGGCAAAGGCTTCCGGACGCAGGTAGCGGCGGCGCAGGGTCATGCCGGCGGCATCGGCCGACATCGGTTCGCCGAACAGGTAGCCCTGGAACACATCGCAGTCGTTGCGGCGCAGGAAGCCCAGCTGGGCCTGCGATTCCACACCGTTGGCGATCACGGTCATGCCCAGCTGATGGCCCATGGCGATGATCGCGCGGGCGATGGCCGCCTCACGGTTGCCGGCCGGCGCGCTCTTGATGAAGCTGCGGTCGATCTTGAGCTTGTCCACCGGGTAGCGGACCAGTGCACTCAGGCTGGAATCGCCGGTGCCGAAATTGTCCAGGCTCAGGCTGATGCCTTCGTTGCGCAGATTGGCCAGCGTCTCGTGCACGAAGTTGACGTTGTTGGTCAGCGCGCTTTCGTTGATCTCCAGTGTCAGCATCTGTGCCGGCACGCCCGCGGCCTGGATCAGGCCCATGACTTCAGCGAAGAAGTTGGGCCGCAGCAGCTGCAGGGTGGAGACATTCACCGCGATGGTGAAGTCGTCGAAGCCCTGGTCGCGCCACAGGCGTGCCTGCTTCAGTGCGCCTTCCAGCACCCAGGTGCCGATCTGCACGATGATGCCCAGCCGCTCGGCGGTGCGCATGAAGCGCTCCGGCACCAGCATGCCCAGCGTCGGCGACTGCCAGCGCAGCAGCGCTTCCATGCCGACCACGTGGCCATCGCGGGCACTGACCAGCGGCTGGTAACGCAGTTTCAGTTCTCCGTTGGGAATGGCGTCCACGATCTGGCGGGCGATGATGCTCTCGCTGTGCGCGCTCGGTGGCGTATCCACGGCGTGGATGCGCACCGCGTTGCCGCCTTCGCGGGCCGCCTGGTACAGCGCATCCTCGGCGTGATCGAGCAGGCGCGAGGTGCTGCTGGCATGGTCCGGGCACAGGCTGACGCCCAGCTTGCCGGTCATGAACAAGGTGTACGGAAGCACCGACAGCGGCAGCTCCATCTGCTGGCGGATCTCCTCGGCGAAGTCCTCCGGCAGCGGCACGTCGGCGGTGCGTGGCACTGCGATCAGGAACTCATCGCTGCCGTGGCGCCACAGCTTGCCGCGACCACGCAGGTAGGACTGCAACCGCTGCGCCACCAGCACCAGGGCCTGGTCACCCACCTCGGCGCTCATGTTTTCGTTGACCGAGGCGAAGTGGTCGATGTCCACGTGCATCAACATCAGTGCGGTGCCGCCCGAGGCCGCCTCGGCGACCATCGCCTGCAGCTCGGGGTTGCCGGCGCCAAGGCGATCAGGCGCATCATCGATGCTGACCGGGGGCTGGTTGGGATTCCACATAGGCTCAGTAGTCCGGTGACTCAACGGCGGCCATGCTGGCCGCCTGGTAGGGGAGGTGTACGTCGATCAGGGTGCCTTCGCCGTGTGCGGATTCGATCCGCACATGGCCACCGACGCTCTGCGCACGCTCACGCATCACGATCAGGCCCAGCCCGCGCGGACCGTCCGGGTCGAAGCCCTCGCCATCATCACGGATCTGCAGGTGCAGGCCGCGCTGGCCGACATCGCGCAGCTGCAGCAGGACCTGGCTGGCGCGGGCATGGCGCAGGGCATTGGTCAGGCTTTCCTGGGCGATGCGGAAGCAGGCCTGTTCGATGCTGTTGTCGGGGCGGTGCGGCAGCGGCTCGATCTCGGCCAGCAGCTCCACCGGCGAAGAGCGGAACAGCACACGCGCCTGCCAGCTCAGCGCCGCCTCCAGGCCCAGTGCATCCAGCTGCGGTGGGCGCAGCAGGGTGGAGATGTCGCGCAGCTTGGCCACGGTGGTGTCGGCCAGGCTGACGATCTGCGCCAGATCTTCGCCACGGCGCTTCGGATCGTCCTCATCCTGCGCCGCATGCGCCGACAGCTTGATCGCGGTGATGGCCTGGCCGATGTCATCGTGCAGGTCGCGCGAGATTGCACGACGCTCGTCCTCCTGCAGCGAGAACAGCCGTCCGGCCATCGCCTGCAGTTCGCGGTTGCTGGTTTCCAGCGCGCTGCGGGTGCGTTCGGAATCACTCAGGTCGCGCACGATCAGCAGCTTGCAGTCGCGGCCGCCATAACGCACTTCGCCCACCGCCAGGCCGGCATGGAAGCTGCGGCCATCCGCGCGCTGCATCGCCACCACGCTGCTGTGACCGGGCCCCAGGTGTGGCTGGCCTGCACACAATTGGCTGCGCACGCGGGCCAGATCGGCGCTGTCCACCAGTGCTGACAGGGGCTCGCCCAGCAGGGTGTGGCTGCCATAGCCGAACAGGCTGGCGGCCCAGGCGTTGGCGTACAGCACGTGTTCGTCGGAGAGGATGACCACGCCGTCGGGCAGTACCCGTACCAGCTCGCGGAACTGTTCCTCGCGCTCGCGCAGCAGGCGTCGCGACTGCTCGCGCTCCGTCACGTCCTGCAGGGTGCCCAGCACGCGGTTGCGGCCGGCCTCGTCGATGCCGCTGGCCGCACGCAGATGCACCATCAAGGCGCGCCCATCCATCGACAGCAACGGCAACAGCACGTCCACCTGCACGGGATCGCCGGAGCAGAGCTCGGCCAGCAGCTGTTCGGTCTGGGTGGCGGTGGCCGGGTCGGCCGGCACCAGCAGTTCGTCGAAGCGATGCCAGCGCCGCGCCTCGGGCGGGCGGCGACCGAGCAGGCGATAGACCTGGTTCGAATAGCGGCCAAGTCCCGTGGAGGGGTCCAGCTCCCAGGCGCCGATGCGTGCCAGCTCGTGGGCTTCTTCAACCCGCGCCAGCGCCTGGTCACGGCGCAGCTGGGCCAGGTCTTCGGCGGTGCGGTCGATGGCAATCAGCAGGCGGGCGTTGTGGCCGTCATAGCTGATGGCGTTGGAGCGAAGTTCCATCTGACGCAGGGAGCCGTCGCGCAGCTGCAGCTGGGTACGCAGGATGCACAGTTCCTCCGGTGCCTCGCGGATCGCCTCCAGCTTGGTCTGCAGTGCCTGGTCCTGGCCTGGCGGCCACAGCGAATCGATGGTCTGCTCCAGCAGTTCGTCACGGTCCCAGCCGAAGGCCGTACAGGCCGCCGGATTGGCATCGAGGATCGCCAGTGTGTCCAGGTCGTAGACCAGGATCGGGCCGGGGTTGCCTTCGAACATCTGCCGCAGGCGCAGCTCGGAGGCCTGCTGGCGTGCATGGGTGTGCAGCACATGCTCGGCCAGCGGGCGCAGCAGTAGATACAGCAGGCCGGCGCTGGCAAGGGCGAAGAACGAGCCCTTCAGGCCCTGCCACAAGGCCGCCTGCTGCGGGTCGGGCACCAGTGCCTGCACTGCACTGTCGGTGGAGATCATCCAGGCCAGCGCCATCGCCAGGTAGCTCAGCACCACCCGTCGCCGGTCGCGGCTCAGCGCCTGCGCCATCCGCGGGTCGGGAACTGGGGCGTTGCCGGTCGGTTCTGCGGGCATGGACAGGGCGGAAGAAAGGGGCGCCGGCCATCTTACCGCGCAGGTGCGCCCAGACCACTCAATTATCCGCCGCAGGCGCCGTTAACCACTGCGTGCCCCGCTGACGGGCGTGTCATCCGGAGCAAGATCGCGTGGACCAAGGGATCATCGCCAGCCTGCTGCAGCACCCGCTTGCGTCGGCGCTGGTCATCGTCGACCGCACGGGCCGCCCGCTGGCGGCCAATCCGGCTGCGCGCGAGCATGGCCTGCCGGCGACCGTGGCTGCGTATGCGCCGATGCTGGAAGATCTGCGCCTGATGGCCGCCGATGGCGGCATCGTGGCCTGCACGCTGCCGGGTGGCCCGCACGGGCACTACGACGGCCACCTGCGCGCCGTGCATGATGGCGCCGGCAACCTGCTGGCCTTCACGCTGAGCATTCCCGAGCCGGTGCCGCTCGGCGGCGGTGGGCGCTGGGAGCTGGCGCTGGACAGTGCTGGCCACAGCCTCTGGGACTGGGACATTCCCAGCGACCGTGTGGTGCGCACCCCGGCACTGGGCGATGAAACCGCTACCGAGATTCTGGCCCGCGTGCACAGCGAGGACATCGCACAGGTGCGGGCTGCACTGGATGAGCATCTGCGTGGCTTGAGCGAACAGTACAGCGCACAGTTCCGTTTCCGCCAGGCCGATGGCCAGTGGCGTTGGGTGCTGGACCGCGGCCGCGTGATCGCGCGCACCGCTGATGGCCAGCCGCTGCGCATGGTCGGCACGCATACGGATATCGAGCAGCAGAAGCAGCTCGAATCGCTGCTGCAGGAGCAGCAGCTGCACCTGAGCGAGGCCCAGCGCATCGCCAGCATGGGCAGCTGGTCGTTCGACCCCAACAGTGGTCATTTCTGGTGGTCGCCGGAGCTGCGTTCGCTGCTGGCGTTGGAGCAGGGGGCCGTACCCGGCCAGCGGCGCTGGCTGAAGCAGCTGCATCCGCGCTCGCGTGGTGCGCTACGCGCAGCATGGCGGCGCTTGTGGCGCGACGGCCGGGCCGCCAACCTCGAGCTGGAGCTGACCCGCGGCAACGAACCGTCGCAGCATCTGCGGCTATGGATGCAGCCGCTGCTGGACATGGATGGCCAGCCCAAGCGCCTGCTCGGCCAGGTGCAGAACATCACCGAGCAGCACCAGACCGATGCACTGATCCGCTGGCGTACAGAACTGCTCAACCGTGTTTCCGCGCTGGGCCGCATCGGCGGCTGCGAGATCGAAGTGCAGACCCGGCACATGCAATGGACCGAGGAGTGCTACCGCATCCATGGGCTGCGCAAGGAGCCGATCACCCTCGATCAGGCGCTGGCGCTGTACACCGAAGATTCGCGCAATGCCTTCGAGGCTGCACTGGTCCGGATTGCCGGCGGCGGGCTGCCCGAACAGCTGGACCTGTGCTTCTACCGCCAGTCTGGCCTGCGCGTGTGGGTGCAGGTACTGATCGAGCTGGATCGCCGTGACGGCCTGCCGCCTCGGTTCGTGGTCCTGTTCCGTGACATCACCCGCGAGCGCGAGGCCAACGAGCGCATCGAGCTGCTGGCGCACTACGATCTGCTCACCGGTCTGCCCAATCGTGTGCTGCTCGGCGAGCAGACCGCCGAAGCCATCGAGGAAGCGCGCGACCGCGGCACCTCGCTGGCGATGTTGTTCATCGACCTGGACGGCTTCAAGACCATCAACGACAGCTTCGGTCATGCCACCGGTGATGCGCTGCTGAAGGCCGCCGCCACCCGCCTGCACCAGAACCTTCGCAACAACGACCTGTTCGGCCGCTTCAGTGGCGACGAGTTCATCGTCGTGCTGCGCGACCTGGCCGAGCCGGAAGACGCCGGCCACGTGGCGCGGAAGCTGATCGCTTCGCTGGCCGAGCCATTGCGCCGTGGCGAGACCACGTTGAAGGTCGGTGCCAGCGTCGGCATCGCGATGCTGGGCGATGCGCAGACCGATTTCGATTCACTGCTGCGTGCCGCCGACGCCGCGATGTACGCGGCCAAGGAAGCGGGGCGCAACACCTACCAGTACTACAGCCAGGACGCATTGGCCCGCATCCAGCGCAAGCTCGAGTTGGAGCATGCCCTGCACGGGGCGATCGAACGCGAAGAGTTCAGCCTGGCCTACCAGCCGCTGCTGCATGCGCACCAGGGCGAGCCACCGGCGATCGAGGCACTGCTGCGCTGGCATCGGCCCGGCATCGGCTACTGCAGCCCGGCCGAGTTCATTCCGATTGCAGAGAAGTGCGGCGAGATCGTGCGCATCGGCGACTGGGTACTGAATGAAGCCTGCCGCCAGGCGATCGCTTGGGACCGGGCTGGCCTGTGTTTCGACCGCATCGCGGTCAATGTATCGGCGGTGCAGCTGCGCGACCGCGGTTTTGCCGAACGTGTGATCGAGATCTGCCATGCCCATGGCTGGCCGCCGCAGCGGCTGGAGCTGGAACTGACCGAGTCGGCGCTGATCCGTGACACCGACATCCTGCGGCATTGCTTCGACGTGCTGGAACGGCATGGCGTGCCGCTGGCGGTGGATGATTTCGGTACCGGCTTCTCCAATCTGAACTACCTCAACCGTTTCCCGGTGGGGCGCCTGAAGATCGACCGCAGTTTCGTGCAGGGCATGCTGCATGACTCGGGCACGGCCGAAGTCACCCAGGCCATCGTGCACCTGGGCCACGCGCTGGGCATGAAAGTGGTGGCCGAGGGCGTGGAAACGCACCAGGAAGAAGATATGCTGCGTCGCCAGGGCTGCGACGAGATCCAGGGCTACCTGTACTCGCGCCCGCTCAGCCCGCGCGACCTGGCGCAGTGGCTGCGGCAGCAGCATCCGGCGCCCGGGCGCACAGACGCTGCCAGCGAGGTCGTGCTGGCACGCTGAGGGTAGCGCCGGGCCTTGCCCGGCGGGATCGCCGTACGCCGACGCACCGCTCTGGTAGGTGTCGACCTTGGTCGACACAGATCTATCAAGGCATCTTGAACTCAGCTCCCCGTGCGCTGAATGGCATCGATGGCCAACCATACTTTGAAGTTATTCAACGGGGTAAGCGGCGAGAGACTCTTTGCCTCCATTTCGCTTGCCGGGCACTCAATCGAGTTTCCCGCATTGACCTTGGTCCAGCTTCCTGTGGCACCGTAAACGAAGAAGTGCTGTTCAGCATTATGGGCATCGATGACCTCATGGCGCCCCACAATCCGCCAGTCGCTGTCCACATCACTTTTTCTGTCGAATAGCGAATAGCTGTCCAGCACAACCGGCTGCATCAAGCGGGAGGCACGCACCAGTTGCCCTGCATCGAGCGTAGGTTGGTCGAGTTGGATGTCAAAGATCTGGGCGGAATGGCCGCAGAGAATCTTCGAGATGATCTGGCCGAAAAAGTAGGTCCCGTCGTTTCGAGTGAAGCAGAATACGTCGCCTGCGCGAATGAAGCGGAGCATTGTTCGACGTTTCTTCGTCCAGCCATTGAGAATCCCGCCGGTGGTTCCAGTATCTTTCTTCGTCCTCTTTGGTGTTGGCGTCGCCATAGGGTTTCACTCAATGTCCGGTTCAAGAGACGTCAAGTGTTGACGAGGCGCGTTGCCAGGACCATGCAAACATTCCGAAATGCATGGATCGCGGAACTACCCTTTGTCGGCATCCGATTGGGTCGGCGGCTTCCCAGTCGCTATCCCGGCAAGAGCTTCCAGCTCGGCGAGACGATCCGCCTTCACCAGGTGCGCAGCGTTCCAACCGCCTTCGGAAACCGCGGGCGAAAAGCTGTAGATCTCATTCGGAGCCAATGGCCCAAGTCGGTCACGTGCATGGGCATGCAGGGGCTGCTCATCGTCGTCGGTGACGTCAAGATAGGGACCATCCAGGGCCTCCAGCAGGAATGCCAGTTTCCAGTTGCGTTCCACCGCATCGGCGGGGTCTGGTAGATCCGATTCTGTTGAGACGTGTCCGCTGTGCGGATCGATGCTGATCTGCGCGGAGGTGTTCTCCCCACACAGCAGAATCTGGCCGAAAGCCGTCACCGCGTAGACATGGAAAGTATCGGCACCCTCCATGGGATTGCCTTGCAGGAACGCGGTAGCAATCTCCGCATACAGGTGGGGATCGACCAAGGCGAGCCTGTCGTCGCGATAGCGTGCGAGGCCATCACGTCGCCACAGTGCCAGCAGCAGGTTGGGTAGCACGTCTTCCCATGCCGTCAGGGTGGCTTCGGAAACTGCTTCAACCTTGGAGCTCGGAATGAAGCCCTGAAGAAACTCGTCAGAATCCAACCCCGTCACAGGCAACGCGGTGTTCGGTACGGCCAGCGCATTCCAATCCGTGCTGATTGGCAGGTAGTCCAGGAAGGCGAGTAGTGTCTCCGCCCGTGCAAGTTCCGGGCTGCCCTCGTGGGTTGGAATGACGGTCACCGAGCCTCCGGAGACAAGCAGCAACGTGCCCGCAGGAAGGTCATGCCAAGCCTTGTCCAGCACCAGATACCGCTCTGGCGCCTCATCGATATCAGCGTCCAGGATGATGACCTGTGGGCCACCCTGCAGGCAGCCGGCGGAGACCTCGACGGTTGCGTCGGTCACACCTGCATCAGGATCGTTCACATCCATAGGCGCGGAGTACGGCTGCTGGAAATCGCCGAATGACTGTAGAGCTTGATGAAGCGCAATCAGGGAATCGGGATCCAGGGCAAGCGGGTCTGGGGCAACCGGGAGTTGCAGGGCAAGTGAAAGGCAGAGGGCGGCGCTGGCCATGGGCGGTGGGCTGATCTGAACTGAAATCGGACCTGCACGATGATGGGCTGTCCGGCCCAGGTCCATGCAAACAATCCGAATCTGCGCGTCTTTATCGGCGACATCCACGCATGGCGTGGATCTACTGCGATGCGGCAACCATTCGCTGCGGAAATTCGGAGCGAAGCCGTGCGCGCACTGCTTCCACCACGTGTGCATAGCGTCGGCGCTGGATGAAATAGCCCATGTAGAACAGCAGCAGGGCCACCAGCATCGGCGACGCAGCCGGGCGGACCAGGATGATCGGCACCAGCATCACTGTCAGGCCCAGCGCGAACCAGCTGCACCGCCCGACCACCCGCACCTCCCTGCGTTGCGCGTCGATCATCACCCGCCCGCGCATCAGCGGAAAGTAGCGACCGCCAAAGCTCGGCGCGAAGCTCTCGCGAAAGGCGACACTGCCGTCCGGCAGCGCGCGGAACACCAGGCGCAGCCAGGTATCGGCCGGCAGATCATGCTCCAACCCGGCCAGCGAAAGCTGCGCCAGCTCTGCGGGCGTAGCGGCGATGCGCTGATTGAACAGGACGATGCCTGTGCGGAAGAAGAACGGCGCCCACAGCACAAGCAGCAGGACTTCGATCAACAGCACGGCGATCAGGGCGATGGCCATCGGTCTTCCATGAACGGGACCTGCGCATCATGCCATAGCGATTTCGCCACGCCAGTAGATCCACGCCATGCGTGGATGTTGCCCGGAACCAGCTACCATCCTCGCGGGGCGGTCCAGTGAATCGAGCAGTCTCCTGCATTCAATCGTCTTCCACCAGATCGCTGAGATCCAGAATCTGTGGATCCACACTGTGCGCGACGATGCTTCGGAGCATTCCAGCCTTTGGGCGTAGGGCATAGCAATGCATCGTATGGATGGGATTGAATTCCAGCCACGGGCAGGACGAGTGCCCCACGATAACCGGCATGTTGAAATTGATGTCTTTTGGATCATCCAGTGGCAGGGTCCATTTGCCGCCGTGATGCTCCCACACTACATCGCCCAGATATCGTGCAAACACAATCCTCAGGCCATCCTGTTCGTCCTCCGACAACGTTGCAGCCATCGTCGTGTACAGCGTCTCCAGGCGATCAAGGCTCTCCAGGCTGCCGTCAAGGTCGACACCGCGGAGCTGTGCTTGTTCGATCAGCCATTCAATCTGATCGTCCATGATGATCAGAAACTGTTCGAAGGTTTCTCGCGCTTCTTCGGAATTGAATGCCATGCGGCCACCAGGGAGGGAGAGCGGCGAGTGTGCCCCGGGCCTGTGATCCACACCATGCAACAAGTCCGAAAGGGTGGAAGGGCGATCGCATGCATCCACGCATGGCGTGGATCTACCGTTTCATCAATGCGATGCCTGCAATGGAATAGCTGGCGATCAACAGCCCGAACGCGTACTCCGCGACGATGATCAGCCAGAAGGTCATCGGCTCGATGTCCCGCCATGCATCAATGGTGCCGGAGCGGTGATGGCTCAGATGAACATGCCCGGTGTTGATGGCAGTTGCCGGCGCCCAGGCGAATAGAAAGGCCATCAGCATGAAGAGCAGGCTGCCGAACAGGAATGCGACAGGTCTATGCCGGGGTGGCCGCAAAGTGGCGTAGGCGGGGCGCCAGGTGAAGGTGACCGCGATGAGCACCATCACAGCAAATCCCAGCCAGGTCATGAACGTGGTGCTCATGCGACGACACTCCGTGTCCAGCCGTAGGTGGCATGGGCGGATCATGCCATGGGTTTGGAGCGGGTGGTGGTGAAGACCATCCACGCATGGCGTGGATCTACCTCAAGGCTTCCCCATCCAACCCCAGGTCCCACGCCAGACCCAGCAGCGCGTCGTCCGTGCGGGACAGGGCAGGGCGCGCATCGGCCAGCTGCTGCAGTTCGCGGATCTCCTCGCGGGCCACCTCTTCCAGCTGCTGCAGCTGCTCACGCACGCTCGCGTTGCGCGGGCGCTCGGTGTCGGCGAGGGAGGGCAGGGCGCGGATCAGGGTCATGGTGCGTGTACAGGATGCATCCAACGGCGGGTTACAGGCAAAGGCCCCGGACGAACCGGGGCCTTGCGGGCTGCCGGCGGCGGCAGCGGACATCAGGATCAGAACAGCTCGACGGTGCCGGCGCCCATGCTCTGCTGGGCAACCGGCTTGTGCGGCGGGCGTTCCCATTCGCTGCGCAGTTCGCGCAGGCGGCTGCCGGTGCGCTGCAGGGCGGTGGCGATCTCTTCGTCGAACACGCCGCCATTGCGGTGCAGCAGTTCCTGCAGGGCCACCGCTTCGCGGTTGATCGCGGTCAGGCGGTCCAGGTGGGTGTGCACGCCGCCCAGCGCCTGGGTGGCGATGTCTTCGAACTGCAGGGCGCGCACGGCTTCGGCCACGCTGCCATCGATCGAACGGGCGCAATCGGATACTTCGCGCATGCCATCGCCCAGCGACGCGTTGATCTGCGCCACGTTATCGAGCATCGCCGCCGCCTCCTGGCGCGCTTCGCGGGAGCGGTCCATGTCACGCGAGGCCATGTGCGAGACCGTCTCGCGCACCTTGGCGATGGCGTCCTTGGAGCTGTGCGCCAGCTTGCGGATCTGCTCGTTGAAGGTGGTCGAGCGCTCGGACAGGTTGCGCACTTCGTCGGCGACCACCGCGAAGCCACGACCGGCTTCACCGGCACGCGCGGCTTCGATGGCGGCGTTCAGCGCCAGCAGGTTGGTCTGGTCCGCGATCGACTTGACGTCTTCCAGCAGCGCGAAGATGCCATCCAGGTGCTGCGCCATCTGGTCGATGTGCTGCACGGTGGTGCTGCTCTGGCCGCTTACCTGTTCCAGTGCTTCCACCAGCTGCTCCATGCGATGGCTGGCGTGCTGGGCGAAACGGGCAACGTCGAGGCCGGCATTGCCTTCATCACCGGCACGATCGACGATGCGCGACAGGGCCTGGCTCTGCTGGCGCGACTTGCGGTTCATGGCGTCGAAGCTGCCGCCCAGGCTGGACACCGCCTGGCGGATCAGGTCACGGGCGCGTTCCACTTCGCCACGCGAACCGTCGATCTCGTTGCCGACGAAGTTGCGCAGTTCGGTCAGCAGCTGGTCCTGCTCACGCAGGACACGGGCGTGTTCCGGGGAACGGTGCGCCTGGGCGCGGGTGGTCCACCACGCAAAGCCGAGCCAGCTCAGCGTCATCGTGGTCAGGATCGCCCAGCGCAGGGCGGCCGGCCATTCGAAACCGATGGCGAAGGGGAGCAGCAGGGTCAGAGCCAGGGGGGCGGCCAGACGGATGAAAATGCGTGAGTACATGGACGTTCTCGGGAGGTGCACGGAGGATGTATCGGCCGTACCCCCTTTCTCTTTAACGTCGAAATGCCTCGAAGTGCATTCTGAATGCGCCGGTTTTCCGACGCCTCGGCGGCTTCGGGGTCAGAGCCCTTTCCTTGCCGGAAAAGGATCCGACCCCATGGGGCTCAGGCCAGCTGGCGGTCCACGGCCTCGATCATCGCCTTGCGGCTGAACAGGAAGTCCCAGTAGCTGCCGCCCAGCTGCCGCCACAGCACCGCCGAGCGCACCGCGGCCAGCAGCAGGGCGCGGATCTCGGCGACCACACCGGCCTGGCCCAGGTAATGCGGGTTGCCCTGCACCATCACCCGCGGCTTCAGGTGGCTGATGGTGTCGGCGTACAGGCCACCCAGGTTGGCCAGCACGTCCGGGTGCCCACTGTCGCCCAGCTCGACGGCCTGGCGCTGGGCGCGTTCGATGCCCGAGGCGACCTTGTTCACGGTGGCGCCGTCCTGCACGAAGCGGCGCTCCAGCTGCAGCACCGACAGGGCCAGCTTGGGCAGGATCGGGTCCTGGCCCTGGCTGCGGAAGTAGTTGTGCAGCAGGCGCAGCCCAGCCTTCAATGCATGGCGGTCACCGAACACCTCCTGCGGCGAAGACGCGTCGACGCGGAACACGCTGTCCACGGCGGTGCGCACGGCAGCGGCGTCGGAATGGCCGGTATCGGCGATGCGGCGTACCTGCTGCAGGGCCTGGGCAATGCCGGCCAAAGCCAGGACGCGGTCGTCGACAGTGAAACTCATGCAGCGATTACCTCAAAAGGGGAAGGGGTGGTGCGCAGGCGCTGTTCCAGCGGCGCATCGGTGGCGGCGATCACCGCGCCCCCCAGGCACACATCACCGTCATACAACACCAGTGATTGACCGGGAGTAACGGCGCGCTGCGGGCGCGCAAAGGTGACCAGCACGCTGCCATCGTCCAGCACCTCGACCGTACACGGCTCGTCGGGCTGGCGGTAGCGGGTCTGCGCGGTGCATTCGAAGCGCCGTGCCGGCGGCGCGCCGGCAATCCAGTGCGCGGTTTCCGAGCGCAGGCGGTCGGACAGCATCCACTTGCTGTCGCGGTCCTGGTCCACGTACAGCACGTTGCTGGCCACATCCTTGCCGACCACGTACCACGGCGCGGCCGGGCGGCCACGCACGCCGCCGATGTTCAGGCCCTCGCGCTGGCCCAGGGTGAAATAGAAGACGCCTGGGTGCTCGGCGATCACACTGCCGTCGGCCGGGTCCAGGATCTGCCCGGGCTTGGCCGGCAGGTAGCGGCCGAGGAACTCGCGGAAGTCGCGCTCACCGATGAAGCAGATGCCGGTGGAGTCCTTCTTGGCGTGGGTCGGCAGGCTGACGTCACGCGCGATCCGGCGCAGGTCGGTCTTTTCCAGGTCGCCGATCGGGAACAGGGTGGCCGCCAGCTGCGCCTGGCCCAGCTGGTGCAGGAAGTAGCTCTGGTCCTTGGAGCGGTCGGCACCACGCAGCAGCAGCCACTGGTGGCCGCGCTGGGCCACGCGCGCGTAGTGGCCGGTGGCAATGCGTTCGGCGCCCAGCTCGCGGGCGGCATCCAGGAAGTGCTTGAACTTCACTTCGCGGTTGCACAGCACGTCCGGGTTCGGGGTGCGGCCGGCCGCGTACTCGGCCAGGAAGTGCTCGAACACACCCTGCCAGTACTCGCTGGAGAAATCACGGAAGTGGAACGGGATACCGAGCAGGCCGCAGACGGCCACTGCATCGCGGCGGTCGTCCTCAGCGCGGCAGTCGCCGCTGCCGTCGTCGGCCCAGTTCTGCATGAACAGACCGGCTACGGCCTCGCCCTGCTGCACCAGCCGCCAGGCGGCGACCGAGGAGTCGACGCCACCGGAGACGCCCACCATCACGCGCGGAGTGCTCATGCGACCTCCCGGACCAGCGAAAGCGGATGGCGCTGGCCACCCAGGAAATCAGCCACCACCTGCCAGACCAGCGGGCTGCGCAGGCGCTCCGTGGCGGCCTGCAGCTCGGCCGGGGTCAGCCACAGCGCGCGATCGATGCCGGTGTCCAGCGGCTGCGCCGGGTCGTGCGAGACCGGACGCGCCGCATAGCAGAAGCGCAGGAAGGTGGTGCCGTCGCCGGCCGTCCACTGGTAGCAGCCTATGAAGTGGGTCAGCTGCACCGTCCAGCCGGTTTCCTCGCGGGTCTCGCGCAGGGCTGCCTCGGCCAGGCTTTCGCCCGGCTCGAGGTGGCCGGCCGGCTGGTTCAGCACCTGGCGGCCGTCGATGGTCTCCTCGACCAGCAGCACGCGGCCACCGTCGACCACCACGGTGGCGACAGTGGCGTGCGGTGCCCAGCGCGGGTCCGGCGTGGTGTTCAACTCAGAACTCGTCCTTCTTGGTCAGTTCCAGCTCCATGGCGTCGGCGGTGCGGATGGCCGCATCGATGGCGTCGCTGAGCTGGTCGGCCGTGGCATCGGCGTCGATCTTGACCACGAACATGGCGGTGGTGTCCTGCTTCACCCAGCCGCCCATCTTGGCGTCCTGCGAATCTTCCAGCAGGCGGTTGGCTACGGCCACCGGGAACTGCTTGGTCTTGGCGTTGTAGGCCGGCGACCAGATCTCGCGGATGTTGTGGGTGCCGAAATCTTCCACCGACGAGCGCACGTAGACCATCTGGGTGCGATCACCCTCGACGTCGAACACCATGCGGTAGTCGCCGTCCTCGTCGACCTCGTAGGTATAGCCCAGCTTGTCCAGGTGGCGGGCCACGGCCTTGTCGGCCTGGGTCTCGGCGGCGGCGGAGCCGGCGGCGGCCAGGGCGATCAGCAGGGCGGGAAGAAGGGTCCTTTTCATGAAGATCCTGTGAAACAGTGTTGAGAGAGGGTGCAATTGTGACGGTGGGCGTGCGTGCCGTCCAATCTGCGGCAGGCCGACGCAGGCTGGCCCGTGCCTCTATAATGGGCAGATGCCCCATGAGTCTTCCCCCGATTCCCATCACGAGCACGGCGTTGCCGTGGAGCCCGCGCGCCCGGAAGTGGCGCCGCCGCCGTTCTACCAGGTGATGCTGCTCAACGACGACTACACCCCGATGGATTTCGTGGTGGACGTGCTGCAGCAGTTCTTCAGCATGGACCTGGACAAGGCCACGCAGGTGATGCTGCACGTCCATACCCGTGGCCGCGGCGTGTGCGGGGTGTTCACCCGCGAAGTGGCCGAGACCAAGGTCGCCCAGGTCAACGAGTACTCGCGTATGAACCAGCACCCGCTGCTGTGCACGATGGAAAAGGCCTGACCGGCTGCCGGTTTTCGTCCGGGCACATCGATTCCGGACCCGGTGTGCCCACCAAGGTGGGCACCTACCAAGGCAGGGGCCTGTATCGATAATGGATGGGGCGTGCCCACCAAGGTGGGCATCTACCAGAGCGCGGGATCAGCCCTCCGCCAACGCCTCCAGCGCCATTCTCGCCACCGCCTCGTCGACTTCGGCGGGGTCGCCATCATCGCGGAACCACGCCGCTGACAGCCCCGCGCTGGCTGCGATCCAACGCAGCAGCCTGTGTCGCTCGATCCCCGCCAGCGCAGTGACCTGCTCCACCCGGGCGGCAAACCGCTCGGGCTGTGTCGCAACGTGGATTCCCGGCCCGCACAGGTCCGGGTTGCTGAACAGCGTCGTGTAATCGAACGCACGGTCGCCGATCAGTCGCTTCGGATCGATCGCCAACCAGCCGCGCGCGCCGAAATCCAGCACGTTGTCGTGGTGCAGGTCGCCGTGCAGCGGCCGGATCTCCTGTTCCTGCTGCAGCAGTCCCTCCGCCAGTGATCTGCACTGTTCCAGCAGTGTCGGCAGCGCAGCCCTTGGCTGCAGCAGGTCGGCGAACCATGTTCGCAGGCAGACCAGTTCCGCTGGCGGTGCGCTCCGTGGCCGGTGCAGCCGTTGCAGGACCTGGCACAGGACCGTGGTGCAGGTGTCATCGTCGCCCTTGATCGAACGTTGCCGCAGCGAGTCGCCGCCGGCACGTTCGATCAGGATCGCCGGCCCCTCGTGGGCCAGCAGGCGGGCGGCGCCGTCACCGTCCCACCAACGCAGCAGGCGATGGCTGTTCTGCTCTTCGGTTTCGCTGCTGATCTTCAGCATGGCCGGCTCGCCGGTGGCGGTCAGCACCGGCCAGAGCCGGGCATGGGGCGTTTCGATGGCTGCGCCATCACGCCGCAATCGCCAGCGGCTCAGGTAGGGTTCGCTCATGCTGGGTGGGCTGTCCTGGAGTGAATGAAGATCAAGCGATTCGCACTGATAACGCCATCTGAACGCAGCAATCCGCTAGGGTGATGGAAATCGCGTAGTCAGGCCGCATATTGTCCCCATCTGCCGCCGGAGTAATCCATGTTCAGCAAAGACCTCGAACACACCATCGGCCAGTGCTACAAGCGCGCCCGTGAGGCCCGGCATGAGTTCATGACGGTCGAACACCTGCTGTTGGCACTGCTCGACAACCCGTCCGCCCAGGCCGTACTGAAGGCCTGTGGCGCCGACGCCGAACGCCTGCGCCAGGAGCTGGAGCAGGCCATCGAGGCCTCCGTGTCCCGCCTGGCCGAAGATGACGGCCGCGATACCCAGCCGACCCTGGGCTTCCAGCGCGTGTTGCAGCGGGCCGTTTACCACGTGCAGTCCTCGGGCAAGAAGGAGGTCACCGGCGCCAATGTGCTGGTCGCCATCTTCGGCGAGAAGGACTCGCACGCCGTCTACTACCTCAACCAGCAGGATGTCACCCGGCTGGATGTGGTCAATTACCTGTCCCACGGCATCGCCAAGCTGGGCGAGGAAGGCGAGCAGCCGTCGTCCTCCTCCGAGGGCGAAGGCCGCATCGAAGGCGGGGAGGGCGAGCCGAAGGGTGATGCCCTGACCGAGTTCGCCAGCAACCTCAACGAACAGGCCCGGGCCGGTCGCATCGACCCGTTGGTTGGCCGAGCCGACGAGATCGAGCGCACCATCCAGGTCCTGTGCCGCCGCCGCAAGAACAACCCGCTGTACGTGGGTGAGGCGGGCGTAGGCAAGACCGCCATCGCCGAGGGCCTGGCCCGCCGCATCGTCGAGGGCTCGGTGCCCGACGTTCTGGCCGATGCGGTGATCTATTCGCTCGACCTGGGCGCGCTGGTGGCTGGCACCAAGTACCGCGGCGACTTCGAGAAGCGCCTGAAGAGCGTGCTGACCGCGCTGAAGAAGGTGCCCAATGCAGTGCTGTTCATCGACGAGATCCACACCATCATCGGTGCCGGTTCGGCGTCGGGCGGCACGATGGATGCGTCCAACCTGATCAAGCCGGCGCTGGCGTCCGGTGAGCTGCGCTGCATCGGCTCGACCACCTTCCAGGAGTACCGTGGCATCTTCGAGAAGGATCGGGCGCTGGCCCGCCGCTTCCAGAAGATCGACATCGTCGAGCCGACCGTCGGCGAGACCTACGAGATCCTGCAGGGCCTGAAGTCCAAGTACGAGCTGCACCACGGTGTGACCTATTCCGACGAGGCGCTGCAGGCGGCGGTGGACCTGTCGGTGAAGCACATCGGCGACCGCCTGCTGCCGGACAAGGCCATCGACGTGATCGACGAGGCGGGCGCCCGCCAGCGCCTGCTGCCGGAAGGCCAGCGCAAGGAACTGATCGACGTCGAGGAAGTGGAGGCGATCGTCGCCAAGATGGCGCGTATCCCGACCAAGCAGGTCAGCGCCACCGACAAGGATGTGCTGCAGCACCTGGAGCGCAACCTGAAGATGGTGATCTTTGGCCAGGACCCGGCCATCGAGACGCTGTCCTCGGCGATCAAGCTGGCCCGTTCGGGCCTGGGCAACCCGGAAAAGCCGATCGGCAACTTCCTGTTCGCCGGTCCGACCGGTGTCGGCAAGACCGAGGTGACCAAGCAGCTGGCGCTGCAGCTGGGCATCGAACTGGTCCGCTTCGACATGTCCGAGTACATGGAGCCGCATTCGATCAGCCGCCTGATCGGTGCGCCTCCGGGCTACGTCGGCTTTGACCAGGGCGGCCTGTTGACCGAGAAGATCGTCAAGACGCCGCACTGCGTGCTGCTGCTGGATGAGATCGAGAAGGCGCACCCGGACATCTTCAACATCCTGTTGCAGGTGATGGACCGCGGCGTGCTGACCGATACCAACGGTCGCGAGGCCAACTTCAAGAACGTCGTGCTGGTGATGACCACCAATGCCGGTGCGGCGCAGGCCTCGCGGCGTTCGATCGGCTTCACCAAGCAGGACCATGCCACCGACGCGATGGAGACCATCCGCCGCAGCTTCACCCCGGAATTCCGCAACCGCCTCGACGCGGTGGTGCAGTTCCAGGCGCTGGGCTTCGAGCACATCCTGCGCGTAGTCGACAAGTTCCTGATCGAGCTGGAGATGCTGCTGCAGGACAAGCACGTCAGCCTGTCGGCCACCCCGACCGCGCGCGACTGGCTGGCCCACCATGGTTTCGACCCGCTGATGGGTGCCCGCCCGATGGCCCGCATGATCCAGGACAAGATCAAGCGTCCGCTGGCCGACGAGCTGTTGTTCGGCAAGCTGGTCAACGGTGGCAAGGTCAGCATCGACGTTCGCGACGACGAGCTGGTGGTCGAGACCCAGGCCGAGCCGGAGCGGCTGCTGCCGGTCACGGTGGAATGAGCTGATGCCATAGGCTTGGCGTGAAAGCCTGGAAATGACAAGGGCGGCTTCGGCCGCCCTTGTTGTTTCCAGTGGGACTGTCGTCCGCGGCCTTGCTTGAACGGAACGGAGGTGCCAATGCTGTCTTCTGGTCGCGATAGGGTGTTGCCCTGTTTGTATCGCGAAACGATACAGGATACAGTGATGATCATCGGTTTTCGCCACAGGGGCCTCGAGCGGCTCTACTTACCTTCCGTTTCGCCGGCAGCGACGTGGAGCTGCTGGATTACCTGGACTATCACTGAGGCCGCGCATGATTCATCACCATCCGCATCCCGGGCAGGCGATCAAGGCAATGGTCTTTGATCCAATGGATCTGTCTGTGACCGAAGCGGCCGAGCGCCTGGCAATGTCGCGGGTAGCCCTTTCGCGGGTTCTGAACGGCAAGGCGGGCATCAGTCCTGACCTGGCCATCCGCCTTGAGATGGCGGGGGTGAGTACTGCGGTTTTCTGGATGGGGCTGCAATCCAGCTACGATCTCTGGTTGGCACGGCAGCGCGCGCAACCGAGAGTGTTGTCGCTGGTTGCCGCGACGCGTTGACGTATATCGCGACAAGGGCGGCTTCGGCCGCCCTTGTCCTGTCTGGGGTCAGCGGCTGCGGCGGCGCGCCTCACGCTTGAATCGCTCGGCATCGATCGGCTCGATGCGTGCAACCTCGCAGCTGCCGCGACCTGTGTCCAGTGCGCTTCGGCCCTCGCTGCACAGCTCGTCAGCTTCTTTGCCGTCGGTCTTGAAGCCGAGGCGGGTGGCCAGTACGGCAGAAGGGCAGCTGTTGCGGAAATGCACAACATAGTGGTCTTCGCCGGAGCGAAGCAGGATGTTCTTGTCGGCGCCGGCGCGAACGATCTGCTGTTCGCCGGTCAGTGATACGCACTGTGCCGGCGCGGTGTCGGCGGCATGGGCGGACGACGCCAGCAGGGTGACGGCAGACAAAGCCAGGGGGATGAGCAGGGAAGACAGGTTCATGGCGGGGCAGGGGGCAGCGATCCGGACTGGATCGGATCCCAGGATGCCGCCGCCGCTGCAAATGCGAATCTGCCGCAAGCAGGGCTGACCGACGCCACGGTGAGATCGGTCACGATGACCTTTGGCGCATCAGGCCGCGATTGAGCGGAATCCCTGCTGGCGCCCCTGGTCGCCGCCATCCTCGATGACGAATGCGACTGCCTCATGTGGAATATGCAGGCGCTGCTTAAGTGTGCCTCCCGCATGTGCGATCTCGCGCTGCACGGCCAGGTACAGCGGGTGCGAGGCGTCCATGCTGGTGCAGACCAGGCAGGGCTGGCCGAACCAGGTGCCGTCCGGGCCCTTGCTGGCGTAGCAGCGGCTGGTGACGGACTGGGGGTCCAGGACGATCAGGTAGGTCATGCGCGCAACGCCTTCTGTGAAGAACGCGTTGAGTCTAGAGTGCCGGCGCGAGGCTGGATTTCAGACAAGGACGAAAATCGAACAACCTCGGTGTCGGGCATTTTCTTCCGCGCACGACAAAGGGCCAGCAGCGAGGCCGGCCCTGTCGGAGTGGCGCAATGCGCCGACCGCTTACTTCATGCGGTAGGTGATACGACCCTTGGTCAGGTCGTACGGGGTCATTTCAACCTTGACCCGGTCACCGGTGAGGATGCGGATGTAGTTCTTGCGCATGCGGCCGGAGATGTGGGCGATGATTTCGTGCCCATTTTCCAGACGAACGCGGAAAGTGGTGTTCGGCAGCGTCTCGCTGACGGTGCCCTCGAACTCGATGGAATCGTCTTTCGACATGTAGTCCTGTGCGGTTCAGAAAACGGCCACGCTGGGCCTAAGGCGCGGTATTTTACGCGTGATGGGCCCGGCTTGCAAAGTTTGTGTTAACCCCCTGCCAAACGCTGTGCTGGCAAGCGTCCTACCCCTTGTGTCCAGGGGCCTTCACGGCCGTCACGGTGTACGGCCTGGCGGACGTGCTCCAGAAAGTCCGCGCGCGGCAGGTGCTCGGCGCCCATCCGCAGCAGGTGCGGATTCTCCACCTGGGCATCGATCAGTTCCCAGCCCCAGCCACGCAGGGTGGCTGCCAACGCGGCCAGGGCGATCTTGGAGCCGCCACTGGCGCCACTGAACATGCTCTCGCCGAAGAACATGGCGCCGATCGCGACGCCGTAGATGCCGCCGACCAGTGTCTGCCGATCCCAGACTTCGAAGGAATGGGCGAAGCCAAGGTCGTGCAGTTGGCTGTAGGCCTCGACCATCGCCGGGCTGATCCACGTACCGTCCTGGCCAGGGCGTGGTGCGGCGGCGCAGGCGCGCATCACCTGGCTGAAGGCGGTGTCGGCGGTGACCTCCCACGTGCTGCTGCGCAGCTGGCGGCGGAAGCGGCTGGACAGATGCACGCCGTCGGTGCGGAACACCATGCGCGGGTCCGGCGACCACCACAGGATTGGCTCACCCTCGCTGAACCACGGAAAGATACCGCCGGCGTAGGCATTGAGCAGACGCACCGGATGCAGGTCGCCGCCCACCGCCAGCAGGCCATCGGGCTGGCGCAGTGCGGTCTCGGCCGGAGGGAAGGGGGCGTCCGGCGCATCGGCCAGGCGCCAGGGCAGCTGGCGGGTCATGGGGCCATTGTATTCGTCGTGGTGATTCGTGATGTCTGGCACCATCACTGTTCACCGGCAAGGAGCCTCCGAATGAGTGACTCGATCAGCGCCATCCTCGACCTGCATGACGCCCCGCGCACGCGCAACGACAGCCAAGGCATGCTGCTGTCACTGGCCACTGAACAGCCGCGTCAGCTGGGGGAGTTGATGCTGCAGGCGCTGGCGCGGCCTTCGCCGGGCTCGGCCTTCCTCGACATGGCACTGGACCTGCTGCCGGATGACGCGGTGCCCGCGGTCGCGGCCGACGCGTGGCGCCGCCATCGCGCGGGCGAGCGCGGTGACGTGTTGACGAGCGTGATGGAGTTCGCCAGCTATCAGGCGCCGCAGGTGCTGCAGGACGATTGGGAGGCATTGCTGGCGGTCGCCAGTGAGGATGTGGTGCAGTTGGCCACGCAGGTCTGGCAGGGCCTGCCCAGCGCGACGGCCGCGCATTGGGCGCAGATCCTGGCCGAAGCCGATGACGATCGCGAAATGGCGCGGGCCAGGGCGTTGCTGCTCGCCGCCCAGCCCGAAACCTACGCCATTGCTCGCGGCTACCTGGTCGACTGGGGGCGGTTGGATGCAGAGGTTTGGGCCCACTGGGCCGGCGTCGCCGAAGGTCCGCAGCCGCGTCGCCTGCATGGCGAGCGGCCATTGCACTTCCGCTTCGGCCGCGAACAGCATCGCGCGCAGCAGGCGGACGAACCGAGCTGGCGCAAGCGCACCTGGCGCCTGCACCCGACCTGGAATGGTGGGCAGGTACACCATGCTGGGCAGATGGGAGGGCCGCTGGAAGCGCTGTGTAGCAGCTGCCATGCGCCGCTTCAGCGCCTGCTGCAGACCGATGCCGCCGCGCTGCAGCCGGGCGCGTCGGGCGAGATCACGCTGGGGCTGTGCCTGGACTGCTGCGGCTGGGAAGACCCGCCCGTGCGTTTCTATCGCCATGATGCGGCCGGCCTGCCCAGCTGCCACCCCAGCCAGCACCGTGAGGTACCGAACACACCCACCGACAGTGGCGACCTGATGCAGGCCGAGGTGGGTCTGGTCGCCATGGACAGTGCGCGCTGGCAACAACAGGACTGGGGCCAGTCCAATCATCGGCAGAACCTGTCGCGCGTGGGCGGCGCGCCGAGCTGGGTGCAGAGTGCCTGGTACCCGGCGTGCATCGATTGCGGCGAAGAGATGCCGTTCGTGATGCAGCTGGATTCGACACTGCCGACCACGGGTGAGGGCACGCTGCTGTGGGGCAGCGGCGGCATGCTCTATACGTTCTGGTGTGCAAAGTGCCGGGTGAGCGGGCACTTCTGGCAGTGCACCTGAGCACAGCGCCCTCGCTATTGCCTTGGTAGGTGCCAACCTTGGTTGGCACGCTTTTCGGCACCGCGCCAATCGAGCAAGCGCGCCTCTACGGTTCTACGCGGAACGGCCCATGCCCCTGCAGCTCCTGCTGGTAGCGCCGCACACTCTGTCGCTCCTGCCGGCACCACTCCTGCAGCGCTTCCGCGAAGTCCGGATCGGCCACCCAGTGCCGGCTGTGCACCAGCGTCGGCAGGAAACCGCGTGCCAGCTTGTGCTCGCCCTGTGCGCCCGGCTCGAAGCGGGTCAGCCCTTCGCGCAGGCAATACTCGATGCCTTGGTAGTAGCAGGCCTCGAAGTGCAGGCCGGGCAGCGTGGCGCCGCCCCAGTAACGGCCGTACAGCGTGTCGCCACCCCGCAGGCACAGCGCGCCGGCAATCGGCTCGCCGTCCTGTTCGGCCAGGAACAGCACCAGCCCGCGCCCCAGCGAAATCGCCAGATGGCGCAGGAAGGCCTCAGTCAATGCCGGGGCGTTGCCGTACTCGAGGAACGTCTGCAGGTAGAAGCGGTACATCGCCTGCAGGTCGGCGCGACTGGCCTCGTCGCCGTGCACCACGCGGAAGGTGATGTCTTGGCGAACGACCTTGGCCCGCTCCTGGCGGATGTTCTTGCGATGCTTGTGGTTCATCGCACCGAGGAACTGGTCGAACGTCGCCCAGTCGCCCGGGTTCTGCCACTGGAACTGCACGTCTTCGCGCAGCAGCCAGTCATCGCCGAACAACGCCTCGTCCACTGCGGTGTGGAAGTTGATATGGGCCGAGGACACGTCCAGTGCCGGCAGCGCCTCGCGCAATGCCGACAGCAAGGTGGCGCGCCCTGAATCGTGACGGGCCAGCAACCTCGGGCCAGTGACCGGCGAGTACGGCACCGCGCCCAGCCACTTCGGGTAGTAGTCGCGGCCGTGGCGGGCATAGGCGTTGGCCCAGGCGTGGTCGAACACGAATTCGCCGTGCGAGTTGGTCTTCAGATAGCCCGGAATGGCGCCGACCAGAGTGTCCCCCTCCCACAGAGTGAAATGCTGCGACTGCCAGCCCCAGTCCTCGCGCAGGCAGCCATGTTGTTCCAGGCCCGAGAGGAAGGCGTGGCTGACGAAAGGGTTGCGGCCGTCGTGCAGGGCATCCCAGTCGGTGGCGGAAACGGACTGCAGGGAGTCGAGGAAACGGGAGGAGGGCATGGGGGAAGGATAGGGCAGATGAAACAGAAAGGCCGACGCACTGGCGTCGGCCTTTTATCCGGAGTCGAGCATGGCTCGACCCTACAGGAGCGGGTCAGCCTCTCAGCTGGCCTTGCCCTGTGCGTCCAGGTAGCGCTCGGCGTCCAGTGCGGCCATGCAGCCGAAACCGGCCGAGGTGATCGCCTGGCGGTAGTGCTGGTCGGCCACGTCGCCGGCGGCGAACACGCCTTCCACCGAGGTCTGGGTGGCGTTGCCGCCCAGGCCCGAGCGGATTTCCAGGTAGCCGTTGTTCATCGCCAGCTGGCCGTCGAACAGGGTGGTGTTCGGGTGGTGGCCGATGGCCACGAAGAAGCCGTGGGCGTCGATGTCGCGGGTGCTGCCGTCCAGCGTGGACTTCACGCGCACGCCGGTCACGCCGGCATCATTGCCCAGCACTTCCTCCACCTGGTGGTGCCAGACGGTCTCGATCTTGCCTTCGGCGACCTTCTTGAACAGCTTGTCCTGCATGATCTTTTCCGCCTTCAGGGTGTCGCGGCGGTGGACCAGGTAGACCTTGCGGGCGATGTTGGACAGGTACAGCGCCTCTTCCACGGCGGTGTTGCCGCCGCCGACCACGACCACGTCCTGGTCGCGGTAGAAGAAGCCGTCACAGGTGGCGCAGGCAGACACGCCGCGGCCCTTGAACTCGTCCTCGGTCGGGATGCCCAGGTACTTGGCGGTGGCGCCGGTGGCGATGATCAGGGCATCGCAGGTGTACTCGTGGCTGTCGCCGATCAGCTTGAACGGGCGCTGCGACACGTCGGCGGTGTGGATGTGGTCGAAGATGACTTCGGTCTCGAAGCGCTCGGCGTGGGCCTGCATGCGCGCCATCAGGTCCGGGCCCATCAGGCCGTGGGCGTCGCCCGGCCAGTTGTCCACCTCGGTGGTGGTCATCAGCTGGCCGCCCTGCTGCAGGCCGGTGATGACGACCGGCTTCAGGTTGGCGCGGGCGGCGTAGACGGCGGCGGTCCAACCGGCCGGGCCGGAACCGAGGATGACGAGGCGCTGGTGGCGGGAGGGCAGGCTGGTGCTCATGTAGACTCGCGAAAAGGTAGATGGGACAAGGCGCTGGCGATGTTTGCGCAGCATCCGTGGCTGGTCATAGAGTGGCGGCTGGGGCAGGGCGATTCAAGCCGATGAACAGAACGCCGTCATCCAGCAGTGGTTCCGGCCCTCTGATTGCCCTGTCAGATGCCGCATAACTGAAAACTGACGCCGTCTCATTTATTATCAATCACTAACAGCGCATTCCAAAGGTATGGTCTAAGGTGGCGAAGCAGGTCCCCGAACGCTCCAAGTCCGACGACAGCAAGGCGTCACGTCGCACGGCCGCGGCGGCGACGACCGACAATCCACGCCGCCAACGCCTCTGGCGCGACCTTGGCCTGATCGCCATCGCGCCGGCGCTGCTGTACCTGGCGGCCAGTCTGTTCACCTATTCAGCGACCGACCCGGGCTGGTCGCACACCGGCAGCGTGGTCGCGCCGGTGCACAACCTCGGCGGTCGCGCCGGCGCCTGGATCGCCGACGTGCTGCTGCAGCTGTTCGGCTACATCGCCTTCCTGCTGCCAGTCGTGCTGGGCGCGCTGGCGTGGATTGCCATGTTCGGCCTGAAGCGCGAGAGCAAGGGCGAGAACGATCTGGACCCGGCGCTGCGCCTGGTCGGCCTGGTCGGTTTCCTGATCGCCGGCACCGGCTTCCTGCATGTCCGCCTGTTCAGTGGCGATGTCTCCAGTGCGGGCGGCATCCTCGGCAAGCTGGTCGGCAATTCACTCACGGTGGGCTTCGGTGCGCTGGGCGCGAACCTGTTCGTGCTGGTGCTGCTCTTGGCCTCGATCACCCTGGCCACCGGGCTGTCCTGGTTCACGGTGATGGAGAAGATCGGTCGCGGCGTGATGTCGCTGGCGCCGTTGCTGGCGCGCAAGAAGGAAGAAGTCACCGAGTGGCAGCAGACCCGGGTGATGCGCGAGGAACGCCAGGAGGTACGCAAGGCCGATGCCGAGGTGCGCGCCAAGCGCGAGCCGGTGAAGATCGAGCCACGCCCGGAGCCGGTGATCGAGAAGAGTGACCGGGCCAAGCGCGACACGCAGATCCCGATGTTCCGGGGCGTCAACGGCGACGGCTCGGACCTGCCACCGCTGGCCCTGCTGGACGATCCCAAGCCGCAGCCGGTGGGCTACGACAAGGAAACCCTGGACGCGCTGTCGCGGCAGATCGAGTTCAAGCTGAAGGACTTCCGCATCGACGCCCAGGTGGTCGGCGCCAACCCCGGCCCGGTCATCACCCGCTTCGAGATCGAGCCTGCGCCGGGCATCAAGGTCAGCCAGATCAGTTCGCTGGACAAGGACATCGCGCGCGGCCTGTCGGTGAAGTCGGTGCGCGTGGTCGACGTGATTCCGGGCAAGTCGGTGATCGGCCTGGAAATCCCCAACGTCACCCGCGAGATGATCTACCTCTCCGAGCTGCTGCGTTCGAAGGAGTACGACAAATCGGCCAGCGTGCTGACCCTGGCGCTGGGCAAGGACATCGCTGGCCGCTCGACCGTGGCCGACCTGGCGCGCATGCCGCACCTGCTGGTGGCTGGTACAACCGGTTCGGGCAAGTCGGTGGCGGTCAACGCGATGGTGCTGAGCCTGCTGTTCAAGGCCTCGCCGAAAGACCTGCGGATGCTGATGATCGACCCGAAGATGCTCGAATTGAGCGTCTACCAGGGCATCCCGCACCTGCTGGCGCCGGTGGTCACCGACATGAAGGAGGCCGCCAACGGCCTGCGCTGGTGCGTGGCCGAGATGGAGCGCCGCTACAAGCTGATGAGCGCGGTGGGCGTGCGCAACCTGGCGGGCTTCAACAAGAAGGTGAAGGAAGCCCAGGACGCCGGCCAGCCGCTGATGGACCCGCTGTTCAAGCCGAACCCGGAACTGGGCGAGGCGCCGCGTCCGCTGGAGACGCTGCCGTTCATCGTCATCTTCATCGACGAATTCGCCGACATGATGATGATCGTCGGCAAGAAGGTGGAAGAGCTGATCGCGCGCCTGGCACAGAAGGCGCGTGCGGCCGGCATCCACCTGATCCTGGCCACGCAGCGCCCGTCGGTGGACGTGATCACCGGCCTGATCAAGGCCAACATCCCGACCCGCATCGCCTTCCAGGTCAGCTCCAAGATCGACTCGCGCACCATCCTCGACCAGTCCGGCGCGGAAACCCTGCTCGGCCACGGCGACATGCTGTATCTGCCGCCGGGCACCGCCATGCCCGAGCGCGTGCACGGCGCCTTCGTCTCCGACGAGGAAGTGCACCGCGTGGTCGAACACCTCAAGGCGATGGGCCCGGCCGATTATGTCGACGGCGTGCTGGACGAAGTGCAGACGATGGGCGACGGCGTGGTCGTCGGTGCCACTGGCCTGCCCGAGAACAGCTCTGCCGGCGATGAGTCCGACCCGTTGTATGACGAAGCGCTGCGGGTGGTCACCGAGACCCGCCGTGCCTCGATTTCCGGCGTGCAGCGCCGGCTGAAGATCGGCTACAACCGTGCAGCGCGACTGATCGAGGCCATGGAAGCGGCCGGCGTGGTCAGTCCGCCCGAGCACAACGGCGACCGCACGGTGCTGGCACCGCCGCCGCCGAAGTAAGACCCGACGTATCCCCCACGACGTCCAAGGAACCGACGCATGCTTCACCCCGTACCAAGCGCGCTGGCACTGGCGCTGGCAGCCCTGATGGTTGCCGGCCCGGCACTGGCAGACACCGCCACCTCCGCGCCCGCCACGGCGCCGCCTTCCACCAGCGGCGATACCGAAGCCAGCAATAATTTCAGCATTGTCCGTTACCGCGCCGACTACCAGGTGCGGCCGGATGCGGGCAATGTGCAGACCGAAACCTACGAAGTCCTGCTCAAGACCAAGGCCTCCGTCGAGCAGTTCAGCCAGGTGCGGCTGAGCTACAGCGAGAAGATGGAGACGCTGGACGTGCTCGGCGCTTACACGATCACCGCCGACGGCCAGCGCCGCGACGTGCCGGCCGACCGCATCTACACCCAGGAGAGTTATTCCAGCGCCTCGGCGGCGATGTATGCCGACCGCAAGGTGCGGGTGATCGTATTCCCGAACCTGGCGCCGGGCACGCGCCTGTACTACCAGGTGCGCCGCACCCAGGCCACGCCGTACTTCCCGGGCTACTTCGGCCTGTGGGAGACCTTCAATGTCTTCACCGAGTACGAGGACGCCGAGGTCACCCTGAGTGCGCCGGCCAACCTGCCGATGTTTGTCGACAGCCGCGGCGTGCAGGGCAGTGATCGCCCGACGGTGAAGAACGGCCAGGCACAGTGGCGCTGGCGCTACCAGCGTCGCGAAGCCATGCCGGCGCAGAACTGGTCGGCGGCAGGCTGGGAGTTCGGCCCGAACATCATGGCCAGCACCTATCGTGACTGGTCGCAGATGGGTCGCGCCTACCAGCTCAAGGCCGGCCCGGCCGCGCAGGTCACGCCGGAACTGCGGGCGCTGGCCGATGAGATCACCGCTGGCATCAGCGACCGTCGCGAGCAGGCCGATGCGCTGTACCGCTGGGTGGCGCAGAACATCCGCTACGTGGCCGTGTACCTGGGCAATGGCGGCCTGGAGCCCAACAGCGCGCAGAGCATCCTCGACAACCACTACGGTGACTGCAAGGACCATGTGACGATCCTGGAGGCGCTGCTGGCGGCCAAGGGCATCGCCAGCTCACCGGTGCTGATCGGTGCCGGTGGCGGCCCGACACTGCCGAAGATTCCGGTGCTGGGTCGCTTCAACCACGCCATCACCTACATCCCCGAGTTCGATCTGTACCTGGATTCGACCACGGCCTGGGCGCGCTTCGGCCAGCTGCCGGAAGGCGACCTCGGTGCGCCGGTGATGCGTACGCGCGACGCCACGCTGGCACGCACCCCGGCCAATACGCCGCAGCGCAATGCCACTTCGATGGAAGTGCGCTTCACCTTCGACGCCAACGGCAACCTGCGCGGCGAGACCATTCCGAAGCTGGGCGAGAACGCCGAGATCGGCATGCGCGCCCAGTTCTCCCAGCTCAACGCACAGAACCGTGCGCGCGCTGAAGAGCAGATCATGGCCGCGTCCGGTTTCGATGGGCGAGGGCAGCTGCAGATCCAGGGCGTGCCGGTCGACCTGACCCGGCCGTTCGGCTATCGCATGGCCTTCCAGGCCGAGGACTACGCCGACTTCAGCGTGGCCGGCGGCATGGCCGTACCGGACCCGCCGGGTGGCGAATCGGTGCGTGGCCTGTACGCCACCGCCTCGGCGCCGGCCAACGAGACGCCGTTCTACTGCAATGCCAGCCTGCGCGAGGAAACCTATCGCCTGCAGTTCCCGGCCAATGCGCCGATCATCGCCATCCCGGCCAGTCAGCGTTTTGCCAACGCCGCCGGCGAGTACCGGGTGGACTGGAGTCGCGATGGCCAGGACGTGATCGTGCATCATCGGTTGCAGCAGAACGCGGTGCGTGGACCAGAGGCGCTGTGCCAGCCGCAGGACTATCCGGCGTTCCGCGCGCTGTACCGCGAAGTGCGGCGCGGCTTCCGTGGCCAGGTGCTGTACGGCAAGCTGCCCGGCTCGGGTGGCTGAATCGCCGATGGACGTTCGGGGCGGCATAATGTCGCCCTGATCGCCCATTCATCTTTGTCCGGGCACACTGGCAACCACCTTTCCTGGCGCGCGCGCCCACACAGGATTCCCGCATGAACGTCCGCTTCCGCCGTTTCCTTGCCACCACCACCCTGGCCGTGGCCTGCGCCGCCGCCGGCAGCGCCTGGGCTGGCGCCCGCGATGACCTGAAGACCTTCACCAGTGGCCTGAAGGGCCTGGATGGCCAGTTCAACCAGCAGGTGTTCGACAGCCGCGGCAAGGTGAAGGAATCGACCAGCGGCCGCGTGGCCTTGTCCGCGCCGCGCCTGTTCCGCTGGGAATACGTGCGCCCGCACGAGCAGTTGATCGTGGCTGACGGCAAGAAAGTCTGGATGTACGAGCCGGACCTGGAGCAGGCCACCGTGCGCGAGCAGGGCAAGGAAGAGCAGAACAGCCCGCTGACCGCGCTGATCAATCCGGCGCTGCTGGAACAGCAGTACGACGTCAGCGAAGAAGCCGCGCAGCGCGACGGCCTGCAGTGGCTGTCGCTGTCGCCGAAGCGCGAGACCGAAGCCAGCTTCCAGTACGCCGCGCTGGGCTTCAACGCCCAGGGCCTGGCCAAGATGGAAATCACTGATGCCGTTGGCCAGCGTACCGTGATCAGCTTCAGTGGCTGGAAGCGCAACCCGGGCTTCGCCGCCGGCACCTTCAGCTTCACCCCGCCGAAGGGCACCGACGTCATCGGTAATTGATCTGTGGGCGGAGGCGCTTTGGTGGGTGTCAACCTTGGTTGACACGCTTTTGATCTGCCGGCCAGCGGCCGGCACTACCACCCTTGCGGCCTGATCCGCCGGGCAGGGTTCGGTGCTGCCGCGATCCGACCTGACCCGCTCTGGTGGGTGCCAACCTTGGTTGGCACGCGTTCGGCCAGCTCATCCGTTGTCCGGGTGAACGATGACCTGCCAGTTGAGGCCATCAAATCGAACCAGATCCCACTGCGTCAACACCCATAGCACCCCATCGGCGGAACTGATGTCGTTAATGGCGGCGTCCACCAGTTCTTCAGGAATGCCCGCAGCCAAGCGTTCAACCACTCCAGAGGTGGGGCTGTAGAGATAGAGTCCATTCTCCGAGCCGATGTAGATGGATTGCCCGTACTGGCAGGCGCAGTAGAACGGTACGTCAGGGCTGATCTGATGCGGGACGGGCATGAAACCCGTATTGATCTGACCCGTTACGATTGTTGCCTCGGTACCGACCAGGAACAGTTCGCCCGAATCCGTTTTGGATGCATGCAGCAGTTCGGCGAAGGTGATCTGGTCCGGGATGGTCCAAGTTGCGCCATCCCAGTGCGCAATCAGGCCGTCAGAACCGATCGCATAGAGATCGGTAAAGCCGGTTCCGCAGAGGTCATTCACGCTGGCCAGTTCCAAATTGGCCAGCAGTTGGTCGAGCGCATGATCCTTCCCGATTCGAGCCAGATCAGCGCGTGATTCTTCGAATCTTCGCCGAAGCTCTGCGTCGCGCTCCGCCGGGTCAGCTGGTAGCGACGGCACACCGTCCAGTTCGAATAGATGGCCAACGCAGTCAAGCCAGTTGTCGAAATCATCCAAATCAGGATCGTCTTCGCAGATCTGATGCTCGGGGGCAGGGAAGTGAGTAGGAAGCTGCTCCCAACCTGCCTCGCTCCGGTAATAGATCATGCCATGCACTCCGCAGCAGAATAGATCCTCACCCAGCTGCCGGATCCGGGTCAGCCCACCGGAAAAGTCATCACCATCATGTGAAATGTACTCGCATGTCGTGCCTGCTCGAGCGAGATCCTCAAGCTGGCCGTAGTAGTCAAGAGCCAATACTCGACGAGCGCGCCCGTCCTGTTGTTCAGGGACGAAGATGGTGGACTCGACCTGCCAGTCGGACAGGTCGTGATAGAACCATTTCTCATCCGTTTGATGTTGATAAAAGAACATCCGGGAGGGCGGGCCCGGATCCGGGTCGTAGCATTTGTGCCCCGGACCGATCCTTGCAGCCAAGTAGTAAATGTTCGCATCGACAGCGCAGCCGGCAACGAACTCAAGGACATTGGATTCGGGATCGCGCACGAGTGGGGCCTGGATGGTTGAGCTGCAAATTCTCGGCTACTAATGAGGATGCATGGCTCCCGGGAAAGGCCGTTCCATGTGAATCAGTGGCTTACCGATGAATTGGCTCCGGCGGCTTCGGCTCATTTCCGACACATTGCGGGGCTGCCGGCCAGCGGCCGGCACTACCACCCGTGCGGCCTGATCGCCGGCATGGCCCGGCGCTTTCTGCTCTGGTGGGTGTCAACCTTGGTTGACACGCTGTTGATCTGCCGGCCAGCGGCCGGCACTACCAGACATCGCGTCCCGCCCGCCGGGCACAGCCCGGCGCTACCGTTGGGCGGCGCGGTACAATGACCGGGTGCCAAGACATCGCTCCACTTCATTCCCCGGACCCGATCTGCTGAGCGTCGATCGGGAACACATGCGCCCGCTGGCCGAGCGCATGCGCCCCCGCACCCTGGACGAAATGGTCGGGCAGAAGCGCCTGCTGGCGCCGGACAGTGCGCTGCGCCGCGCGGTCGAATCCGGTCGCGTGCATTCGATGATCCTGTGGGGGCCGCCGGGCTGCGGCAAGACCACGCTGGCGCTGCTGCTGGCCGAGTACGCCGATGCGGAATTCCGCGCCATCTCTGCCGTACTGTCCGGCCTGCCGGAGGTGCGCCAGGTGCTGGCCGAGGCCGCGCAACGCTTCGCTGAAGGCCGCCGCACCGTGCTGTTCGTGGATGAGGTGCACCGCTTCAACAAGGCGCAGCAGGATGCGTTCCTGCCGCATATCGAGCGCGGCACCATCCTGTTCGTCGGTGCCACCACCGAGAATCCATCCTTCGAGCTGAATTCGGCGCTGCTGTCGCGTTGCCGCGTGCATGTGCTGGAAGGCGTTTCGCCCACAGACATCGTCGAGGCGCTGGAGCGTGCGCTGGGTGACCGCGAACGCGGCCTGGGTGAAGAGCACATCGAGGTCGCTCCCGAGCTGCTGCTGGAAATTGCGACCGCCGCCGACGGCGACGTGCGCCGTGCGCTGACCCTGCTGGAGATCGCCGCTGAGCTGGCGGGCGGGGAGGGTGGGCGCATCACGCCGCAGACCCTGACCCAGGTGCTGGCCGATCGTACCCGCCGCTTCGACAAGGGTGGCGAGCAGTTCTACGACCAGATCTCGGCGCTGCACAAATCCGTGCGCAGTTCCAACCCGGATGCCGCGCTGTACTGGCTGACCCGGATGCTCGATGGCGGCTGCGATCCGTCCTACCTGGCCCGCCGGCTGACCCGCATGGCCATCGAGGACATCGGTCTGGCCGATCCGCGCGCGCAGAGCATGGCGCTGGAGGCCTGGGACATCTACGAGCGGCTGGGCAGCCCGGAAGGCGAGCTCGCCTTTGCTCAGTTGGTGCTGTACCTGGCCAGTACCGCCAAGTCGAATGCAGGCTATGCGGCCTTCAACCAGGCCAAGGCCGATGTGCGCGAGAGCGGTACCGAAGAAGTACCGCTGCACCTGCGTAATGCGCCGACCAAGCTGATGAAGGAGCTGGGCTACGGTGCCGAGTACCAGTATGACCATGATGCCGAAGGCGGCATCGCACTGGACCAGACCGGCTTCCCGGATGCGATGGGCGAGCGCGTGTATTACAACCCGGTGCCGCGCGGCCTGGAAATCAAGCTGAAGGAAAAGCTGGACCGGCTGCGCGCCGAGCGCGAGGCGGCGCGGGCGGCAAAGGGTCGTTGAGCCCGCTCTTGTAGAGTCGAGCCATGCTCGACTCCGCTCTTTGACGGACTACGGGTGCCTTCTGGAGCAGTAGTCGAGCATGGCTCGATTCTACAGGGGGCAATGGCAGCCGAGCGTGGTTCGTCGCCACATTGTCCATAGCGCGTGCATTTGGCACACTGCGCGGCTTCTCTTTCAAGGATCGATGCCGTGCAGGAAATGATTCTGCCGTTGAAGCGCTACGCCCAGTTCGAGGGCCGCGCCAACCGCCGCGAGTACTGGATGTACCAGCTGTTCCTGTTCCTGGTCGCAACCGCGGTGATGCTGCTGGCCGGTGTGCTGGCGATCCTCCTGCGCAACAGTCCCGATGCACTGGCCGGCATCCTGATCGGCATGGTGGTGCTGCTGGGCGTGATGTGGCTGGCCACGATCGTGCCGCTGATTGCCGTGACCGTGCGCCGCCTGCATGACTGCAACCAGTCGGGTTGGCTGTTCCTGCTGGCCTTGGTGCCGGGCGGTGGGATCGTGATCATGATCTTCTCGCTGCTGCCGGGCACGCCGCAGGAGAACGTGTACGGTCCGGTGCCTTCGGGGCCGTGATCTTGCATGAGTCGAGCATGGCTCGACTCTATAGAGGCAAAGAGAAGAAGCCGGCGTTTCGCCGGCTTCGTCGTTATTTCAGGGTGCAATCGCCGAAGGACAGGTAGTCCGTGCCGGAGCTGAACTGCAGCGTGCAGCTGGCGGTGAAGACGGCGCCTTCTTCCAGTGCGCCCAGTTTGGCGGCCTGCTGCTCATCATCGCTGGTCAGCCGAGCCAGGACATTGCCCTGGTCATCGCCCGCTTCGATCAGCGGCTCGCCCGCCAGGTTGCTGGAAACGCCCAGTGCCACGGCGGTGAACGTCACCGTCTGGTTGAGTTGGTCCATGCTCAGCGTCGAATTGCCGGCCTCTTCAAAGGCCTGGTAGAGCGACGGCAGATCCTGCGCGGCGTGCGCGGCCAGTGGGGCGAGCAGGCCGAGGGACAGGGCGATCAGTGCGGTGTGCTTCAAGGGTTCTCACAATCATGGGATCCAATCCCATGGCGGTTGTGTGCAGATGAACGCGACCCGGATGGCGGCAAGTGCCCGCCATCCACGGCTGCGCTGGAAGCGGGGCGATCCAATGCCCCGATGGCCGGCAAAATAGGTGAATTGCCGCCCCTTGCGCAACCCGGCATGCGCGCGCGTGATACACAGCGTGACGTTCGATCGATGTGATAATCATTCGCGTTTAAGGTAGACTGCGGTCCCTTGTGAACCGGCGGCCGTGAGCCGCTTCTGCCGCCGCTGATGAAGCATTTCGTCCCGCCTTCGCGCCGTGGTCCACTGCCCCGCGGCCTGGTCGCCTTGATGATGGGTCTGCTCCTGGCCACCCCGTACGCCCATGCCCAGCAGCGCAATCCGCTGCAGAAGATCGGCCACACCGTGCTCGACGAGCCGGCGGTCAGTTATCGCTTCGAGCATTTCGTGGTGGACAGTCCCGACCAGCAACGCCGCTGGCGGGTGAACCTGGCGATTCCGGCCAAGGCCGGCAAGACGCCATCGCCGGTGCTGTACGCGCTGGATGGCAATGCCGTGGCGATGGTGCTGGATCAGCCGTTGCTGGCCGAGCTGGCGGCACGCAAGGCGCCGCCGGTACTGGTGCTGATCGGTTATGACAACGACCTGCGCATCGATTCCAAGGCGCGCACCCGCGACTACACCGCGTGGATCGACCGCGCCGACGACGAGAGCGGTACGACCCAGGCGGTCGGTGGCGGTGCTGCCGCGTTCCTGGATGTGATCGAACGCCGCATCAAGCCGGAAGTCGAGCGCCGCGCACGCATTGATACGCAGCAGCAAGCACTCTGGGGCCACTCACTGGGTGGGTTGTTCGTGCTCAATGCGCTGTACACCCGTCCCGCCGCCTTTCAGTCCTATCTGGCGGCCAGTCCGTCGCTGTGGTGGAGCCAGGGCGCGGCGCTGGGTGATCCGGAACAGCAGTTCGTGCAGAACGTGCATGGCCAGCCGGCAAAGCTCTGGCTGATGCTGGGCGGTGCCGAGCGTGTTGGCGATCGCGGCAAGCGCGACATGAACAATCCGCGCGTGGTCGCACACCTGCGCCGCATCGGTGGTGCCACCCCGGATGCGGCGATGCAGCTGTCCGAGCGGTTGGCCAAGGTGCCGGGCATGCGCGTGCAGTACCGCGAGTTCGATGGCCTCGGCCACGGCCCGATGCTGCCTGCGTCGTTCCATGCCACGCTGCATGAACTGTACGGCGTGACCGACCGCAGTGCCGGTGACGGCGCGCCCAATAGCGGTGACAACGCCGCCGAATGAATCCCTTCGCATGCCAAGGCGTGCGACCCCACTACCCAGGCGAGGCTGCCGATGTGCAGCGGCCCAGGCAACCGATGAATCCCGCGTCACGTGGCGCGGCCTACGTGTGCAAGGAGCCTTCCATGTCGTTCCGTCCGTCTTTCCGTCTCACCTCTCTCGCCGCTGGCCTGTTGCTGGCCGTGACCGCCGCCGCACAGCCGGTGTTCGATCAGCCGGCCAACGCCACCTTCAAGGGTGAGGTCGTCTCGCGCGGTGAGAACGTGGTTCCCGGCAGCACTGCCGACGTGGTCGGTCGCGGTTTCGTGCCGGGCCAGAAAGTCAGCCTGCTGCGTGGCGACAGCGTGCTCAACACGCAGCCGCTGGTGGTCGATGCCGATGGCAACTTCAAGACCCAGCTGAGCATTCCGGCCGATGCCGTGCCGGGTACCCACCCGGTGGTGGTGCGCGCCAGCCAGCCGGCTGCAGCCACCGTGCTGAAGCTGCGCGTCTCGCCGCAGTTGCCGCTGTCCGGCCAGGCGCAGTTCGCCATCCAGTCCAACAAGCTGGTGCCGGGCCTGTACCAGTCCGCCTACAGCGCAGCCAGCAACGCGGTATTCGTGACCTCGGCCGTGGGCCGCCCACCGGTGACCCAGTCGCAGCTGCTGAAGCTGGACCCGAAGTCGCTGAAGGTGACCAAGGCGATCACCCCGGCGCAGGTGCCGGGCAGCACCAATGGTGCGGTGTACGCGGTCTACGGCGTTGGCGTGGATGACACCAACGGCAACGTGTGGGTCACCAACACCCGCCAGAACTCCATCGCGGTCTACCGCCAGAAGGACCTGTCGCTGGTCCACCAGTTCCCGGTCGATGCCGTGCCGCACGCGCGCGACGTGGTGGTTGATGGCACCCACGGCAAGGTGTTCGCCTCGGCCACGGGCGAGGACCATCTGTCGGTGTTCGACGCCAAGACCCTCAAGGAGCTGCCGGCGGTGACGCTGGAGTCCGGCGTGGACGACGGCAAGTTCACCCCGATGAGCCTGGTGCTGGACGAGAAGGGCGGCAAGTTGTTCACCGTCAGCATCGGCACCCCGGAAGCGGCAGTGATCGACGTCGCCAGCGGCAAGGTCGAGAAGGTCATCGACCTGGGCAACTCGATCAGTGCCTCGGGCGTGGCCTTCGACGCAGCGCGCAACCGCCTGTACGTGGCCTCGCAGGGCACCGACAACCTGCTGATCGTCGACGTGGCTGCCGGCAAGGTGCTGCACGATGTACCGGTCGGCGCCGGCGCGCTGAACGTCGCCTTCGATGATGCCTCCGGCCTGGCCTACGTCAGCAACCGTGGCGCTGGCACGGTCACCGTGGTGAACGGTGACGGCAAGGTGGTCGCCAACCTCGACGGCGGCACGCTGCCGAACCACGTCCGTGCCGATGGCAAGGGCAACGTGTTCGCGGTGAACAAGTCGCGCGGTGCTGAAGATCCGAAGGGTGACCGCATCACCCGCATCACCCCGAAGCAGTAAGTCACACGGCGGGGCGGCGTGCGCGTCGCCCTGCCAGCAAGGAGAACGAGCATGAACATCGCGTCCCGTCTGCGCCTGTGCGCGCTTCCGTTGGCTGTCTCGCTGGCACTGGCTGCCTGTGGCGGTTCATCGACGCCCTCCGATAGCGGCAAGCCGGTTGAGCCCGCCGCCGCCGCAACCGCGGCTGGCGAAGCCGCGTTGCCGGCTGGCTGGCAGCGCGTGGCTGGCACCGATATGCCGGCCGTGCGCGACCAGAAGGCAGTGCTGCCGGCCAAGGTGCATTCCGATGACGGCGCCGACGTCGAGGTGACCGATACCAGCCGCATCATTGCCGGTGGTGACGACGTGATCGCGGTGATCGAGGCGCTGGGACTGGACAAGCAGGTGTTCGCCGCGCCGACCAATACCACCACCCAGGCCGGCCTGGCTGCCCCGCACCAGTTCCTGTTCAACCGCACCACGGGCGTGGAGGGCGTGCTGAGCCTGCAGGGGTCGCTGTTCCTCGGCAACAGCCTGCGCCGCCACACCGAGCTGGCGAAGAAACTGCGTGAGGTGGGCGAACCGGCGGTGGTCATCGATGACCTGCAGCCGGCACCGGACAAGGTGCGCAAGGTCGCCGCCGCACTAGGGCTGGCCGAAGCAGGGCAGGCACTTGCCACGCAGGTGCAGCGTCAGCTCGACGAGGCTGCAGCGATTGGCAAGGGGTTGGGCCATGCGCCACGAGTGATCCACGTCTCGGCCACCGGCGCCGGTGGCTCACCCACCGTTGCAGGTGCCGACAGTGCGTCGGCGCAGCTGATCGCACTGGCGGGCGGCATCAACATCGGTACCGAAGCGGGAGTGAAGAACTACTCGCAGCTGAGCAATGAGGGCGTGGTCGCGGCGGCACCGGAAGTGATCCTGGTGACCGAGCACGATCTGCAGTTGTTCGGCGGTGCCGAGGGCCTGTGGAAGGCGTACCCGACGCTGAAGCAGACCCCGGCCGGGCAGGCCAACCGGGTCTGGGTGATGCCGGATGTGCAGCTGAAGTACACCAGTGTCGGTTCCGGTGCTGGCGCGCTGGCGCTGGCCAAGGCCCTGGCGGCGTTGCCGAAGGCATGAGTCCGGCGGATCGGCGCCGCCGTCGCGGGCGGACGATGTTGCTGGTGGCGTTGCTGGCACTGCTGGGGGCAGTGCTGGCCTCGTTCGCCGTGGGTCCGTTGCGGTTGCCGCCGCTGGAGGTGATGCAGGCGCTGGCGGTGAAGCTGGGCCTGCTCGATCCGCAGGCGGTCAGCAGCCGCGACCTGGCCGTGGTCTGGCAGCTGCGCATTCCGCGTGCCCTGTTGGGCGCGATGGTCGGTGCGTCGCTGGCGATGGCCGGTGCCAGCCTGCAGGGCCTGTTCGGCAATCCGCTGGCCGATCCCGGCATTGTCGGTGTCAGCCAAGGCGCCGCACTGGGTGCAGTTGCCGCCATCGTGCTGGGTGCTGCGGGCGCGGCCGGTTGGCTGGTGCCGGTGGCCGCGTTCGCTGGCGGCGCACTGGCCATCGGCCTGACCTACGCATTGGCTCGGCCCGGCAAGGGTACGGGCAACGCCACGCTGCTGCTGGTCGGTATCGCGATGGCCGCGTTCTGCTCGGCGTTGATCGGTTTCCTTACATATATCGCCAGCGAGAGCGAGCTGCAGTCGCTGGTGTTCTGGCAGATGGGCTCGCTGGCGCGCGCCAACTGGGCCGATGTGGCGGCCGTGGTGCCGTTGTTTGCCATCGGTGTGTTCGCGCTGCAGCGGCTGGCCACGCCGCTGGACATGCTGGCGCTGGGCGAACGCCAGGCACAGCACCTCGGGCTGGATGTGACCCGCACGCGGCGTCGTCTGGTGGCGTTCAGTGCGCTGCTGGTGGGCGCAGCGGTGGCGTTTGCCGGTTCGATCAGTTTCGTCGGCCTGGTGGTGCCGCACGTAGCGCGCCTGCTGGTCGGCCCTGGTCATCGCTGGTTGCTGCCGTTGTCCGGGCTGCTCGGTGCGCTGCTGATCGTGGTGGCCGACACCGCCGCGCGCACATTGGATCCGCCGGCGGAGATTCCGCTGGGCCTGTTCTCGGCCGCGCTGGGTGCGCCGTTCTTCCTCTGGCTGGTGCTGCAGCAGCGCCGCAAGGCCGCACCATGAGCGTGTTGTTGAAGCTGCACGAGGTGGTGGTCCGTCGCCAGCAGCGCGAGATCCTGCACGGCATCTCGCTGGCGTTCGAGCCGGGGACGGTGACCGCGCTGGTCGGCCCGAATGGCGCGGGCAAGTCCACGTTGTTGGCGGTCGCCGCCGGTGACCTGCGCGCTGACGCGGGCGAAGTCAGTCTGCTGGGCCGGCCGCTGACCAGCTACAAGGCCGGGCCACTGGCGCGCGAGCGCGCGGTGATGCCGCAGGAGCACGGCGTGCGCTTCGCGTTCAGTGTGGAAGAAGTGGTGGCGATGGGGCGGCTGCCGCATCCGCCGGATCCAGCCGTGGACGACGCCCAGGTGGAAGCGGCAATCGATGCCGCCGAGCTGCAGGCGCTGCGCCTGCGCGAGGTGCAGCAGCTGTCCGGTGGCGAGTCCGCCCGGACGACGTTCGCGCGCGTGCTGACGCAGGACACGCCGCTGCTGCTGCTGGATGAGCCGACCGCAGCGCTGGATCTGCGTCACCAGGAACGCACGCTGCGCAGCGTGCGCGCCTGTGCCGAGGCCGGTGCGTGCGTGATCGTGGTGCTGCACGATCTGAATCTGGCCGCCGGCTATGCCGACCGCATCGTGCTGCTGGAGCAGGGCAAGGTGGCGGCCGATGGCACGCCGTTGCAGGTGCTCACCGAAGACAACCTGCAGCGTGTCTACCAGCAGGATGTGGTGGTGCTGGAGCACCCGCGGCGCGGGGTGCCGCTGGTGGTGGTGACCTGATATCAGGGTGATGTCGTAAATAGCCGCGTCTTTGACAATACCCTGAGCTGCTTTCCGCTGATTCTCCGCCCTGCCACCGGGGAAGCTGGTGTGTTGGGCCTTGGGGTGGCAGGAGCTGCGCTGGCTGCGCCCTCCCTTCAGGTACGAGCGCTGCTAGTTGATTATTGCTTTGATGTTTCGGGCTGACTGACCATTGGGCATTCCGGAGCGGGGAAGTCCATATGTTCACCTTTGGTCGCGAGCATGAAATCAAATGCGCGATTAGCAGACACCACAAGGATGATGAGCTCCAGATGGTGCTTGCCATCGTCAGCCCCATTCACGATTTGAAGGACGGCATCGTTCCGATCGAGAGCGCAGTGAATGCGATTCGCAAGGGACTTGTGGACGGCGCCTCGGGGACATGGGAGGCATCTGGCAGCTGGCTTTGCAAGCTGAATGATGCGTATCCAACTACAGAGTGCGTCTGGTTTGAACTGGCATCGCACTCCACGGCCAAGGTGAGATTCCGAGTGGCTTGCCACATGCTTTGGATCTCAGAGGAGCTTGCCGCGAGGTTGTATCCGATACTCGCAAGAGATAGGAGCCGCCGCGTCAGGGAGCAGGCGCAAGGAAACTGGGACTACCTGCAGTACCCGGGAAAGTACGGTGGGGATTCATAGCCCCTATCTGGGGGGGCAAACTCCAAGCAGTAGATCCTACTGGTCCGTTCCATGCGCAAGGGAGGACCCGATGAGCACTTGCTGGAATTGCTTGTCCTTTCCCGCGCATCTCAGAAAAGTTGCATGGCACTGGAGTGCTTCCGGTGGGATCGTGCTGGGAGACATGCACTGCTCCGAAAACAGTATGAATCGCGCGCACTACATCTCACTGCTCATCAGCCTTCTGGTGTTGCCCAGCTGTGCTCCTGGGCCTGGAAGTGCTGCGGAAATGCGATACATCTGCAACAGCCGCTTGGAGGGAGCAAGCGATCGCTGTGCAGATGAGGCTTTGGCAGCTCTGCAGCGCATTGTTGCCGTGCGTGAAAAGCGATTCGAGCGTAGGGATGACTGCTCTGCCATCTCCAGCCGGAGCGAGAGCGTGGGAATTTCGTTCTTTTCCCAGGTGTTGCGCCCGCTGGAATATCCGCCAGAGAAGCGCTCTGGCGGTGTGGCGCGCTTGCGGATGCACGTGGATGCCTCGGGTCTGCTTCAGTCCGTTGAGGTTGTTCAGTCAAGCGGTGATCCTGCACAGGATGCTGTTGCCATCGAGCATGCATGGGGATGGTGCTACGTCCCTGCGCAGCGCGCTGGAAAAGACGTCGGCGGCACAGTTGAGGAGACTTTCCCCTTTGACATCGAAGCGCCATAGTCCCGGTGGCCTCGATCGTGCCCGGTATCATGTTGGACTTTCCGCCATCAAAGGAATGACCCCATGCGATTCAAACTCCCGCGCTTTGCACTTCTTGTTTCGTGTGTTGCCACGACGTGCGCGGCCCACGCCGCGTCCGCATCCTCGGTCTCCCTGATCAAGGCCGCCGAGCAGGCCTCGCTGATCGAGAGCCGGTATTCCGCCGGCGGGGGCGCTCCGGTGGTTCCGGTGACGACCCGCTATTTCGCCAGTGATGAAGTGCTCATCAGCTGGGATGACCAGCAGGTGCTGATGCTGTGCAGGGAGGCGGTGTACCTGCAGATTCCTGCCGGCAAGGCAGGTGACGTTGCGCTGGCCGCTGAACAGCGGCAGATGATTGCCTATCAGGCAATGATGTCCGGCCTGGGTTCGCTTGCGGCCGTGGCCGAAGCGGCGGGGGATTCGGTGGTGGTGGCGGACGACGGCAGCGAGACCCGTCGCGCGGGTGAGAGCAGCTGGGCCTACGGGGTGGAACGCCATGACGTCACTACCCAGCGCATGGCCGATGGCGCGCTGCGGATCCGGGCACGCAAGACCGAGACCGTGAACAAGGCCAAGCCTGCGGAGCCGGACGACATGTTCAGTACCGAAGACGACCAGGTGGCGCGACTGTCGGAGCTGGCGCCGGTCGGCAGCTGGACCGAGGTGGTGGTCCATGGCGGCCCGCGCCAGGCGCAGGTGGATCCGGCGATGTCGTTGAAGGGATGGATCTCGATGGGGGACGACCAGGCTGCGACCGTGGCTGAGGCGCGCAAGCTGCATGAGTGCAAGTGAGCTGAGCTGGGGTCAGGGCCCTTTGCCCGTGGCAAAGGGATCCGACCCCGAGACCCGCCGGCCTCATTGTTCTATTGATGTGCGCAATATTCACTTGCGCGCCAGATTGGCAGGTCTAGAATACGCGCCATGAACCGGATGCCGCTCCTGAAGTTTTTCACCCTGACCCGCGCAAGCGCGGAACGGGCGTGTCTGCCTGGAGCCCCACGAGGCCGTTGAAGCGGCCATCGCTGGACCTTCGACAGAGCGCCCTCCGGGGCGCTCTTTTTGTTTCCGTAGTTCCATTCCCCGTAACCCGGTGTACCGCAAGGAGAACGTGCCATGCACCAGATCGCCGAGACCGAACGCTAGCCGCGCACCCTGTCGCCAACCGGGGTGCGCGGCCCCCGAAGTTGGCTTTGCAGGAACCTCTCTCATGAACACCCAAGTCCTTTCCCGTCGTCGCAATCTCGGCATCATTGCCCACATCGACGCCGGCAAGACCACGCTGACCGAACGCCTGCTGTGGAAAAGCGGCGAGATCCATCGCGTCGGCGAAGTGCACGATGGCAACGCGACCACCGATTTCTCGGCGATCGAACGCGAACGTGGCATCACCATCGGCGCTGCTGCCGTACAGGCGCAGTGGGCGCCACGCGACCTGCCGCCGCATCGGCTGACCCTGATCGACACTCCCGGCCACATCGACTTCGCCATTGAAGTCGAGCGTTCGCTGCGCGTGCTCGACGGCGCCGTGGCCGTGTTCTCGGCGGTGGATGGCGTGCAGCCGCAGTCGGAAACCGTGTGGCGCCAGGCGCGTCGCCATCGCGTGCCGCTGATCGCGTTCGTCAACAAGATGGATCGCGTCGGCGCCTCGTTCGAGCGCGTGCTGGAGCAGCTGCAGGACAAGCTGCAGGCGCGGCCGTGGGCGCTCGGTGTGCCACTGGGCAGCGAAAGCGACTTCAACGGCTGGGTCGACCTGGTCGATGAGCGCGTGCTGCACTGGCAGGATGGTGCCGTAACCACGGTGACCCCGTGGGACGACGCGGCGCGCACCGTGTGGCAGCCGCAGCGCGACGCACTGGTCGAGGCCGTGGCCGACCACGACGAACTTCTGGCCGATGCCTGGCTGGAAGGTCGCGTGATCGATGCCGAACAGCTGCGCGCTGCGATCCGACGGGCGACGCTGGCCGGTGCGGGCGTGCCGGTACTGGCCGGTGCGGCCTTCAAGGACAAGGGCGTCGAGACGCTGCTGGATGCGGTGGTCGATTACCTGCCGTCGCCGCTGGATCGGCCTGCAGTCACCGCTGAAAGCGAGAGCGGCGAGGTGGTGCTGTCGCCGGATCCGGACGGTCCGCTGGCGGGCCTGCTGTTCAAGATCACTCACCAGCAGCACGGCGCATTGAGCTTCGTGCGGCTGTACTCGGGCACCTTGAAGGTCGGTGATGCCGTGGCCAGTTCGCAGCATCCGCAGGGTCGACGTGTCAGTCGCCTGGTGCGGGTGCAGGCCGACCAGACCCACGACATCGAACAGGCCGTGGCCGGTGACATCGTTGCGGTGCTGGGCTGGAAGGACGCGGTCAGCGGTGAAACGCTGAGTGGCCGTGCGCAGCCGCTGCGCCTGGAGAACATCCAGGCACAGGCGCCAGTGCTGGCCTGGCGGCTGGAGCCGGCGCGTGCGGCCGACCTGATCCGGATGGCGCAGGGCCTGGCCAGCCTGGCCCAGGAAGATCCCTCGTTCCGCGTCGAAACCGATCGCGACACGGCGGAGACCCTGGTCTGGGGCATGGGCGAGCTGCACCTGGAGGTGATGGTCGAGCGCCTGCGCAGTGAATGGAAGGTCGACGTGGGCGTAGGTTCGCCGCGCGTGGCCTACCAGGAGACACCGCAGCGTGCGATGACCGGCGTGGTGGGGCGGCTGGTCAAGCAGACCGGTGGCCAAGGCCAGTTCGCGCACGTGGTGCTGGATGTGTCGCCGCGCGAGGATGACCAGGTGGTGTTCAACGACCGCATCGTCGGTGGCGTGGTGCCGCGCAGCTTCATCGCCGCGGTGGAAAAGGGCGTGCGTGCCGCGCTGTCGGAAGGTCCGCAGGGCCATCCGGTGGTCGGTATCGAGGTCAGTCTTGTCGATGGCCAGACCCATGCCAAGGACTCGTCGGAGATGGCGTTCCACCGTGCCGGTGCCGAAGCGGTCAAGGCGGCACTGGTGGAGGGCGGTACGCAGCTGCTGGAGCCGGTGATGGCGGTGACGGTGCATTCCCCGTCAGCGTCGGTGGGTGATGTGGTCGGCGACCTCAATCGACGCCACGGCCGTATTGCCCGCATCGAGGACCAGGACGGTCGTGCCGAGGTCAGTGGTTTCGCACCGCTGGCGCAGCTGGTGGGGTACACCACATCACTGCGTTCGCTCAGCCAGGGGCGGGCCAGCAGTGAGGCGCACCTGCATGGTTACGAGCCGGTACGCGCTGCGTAAGGAAAGGCGAGGGGAGCCCGTGAGCGGGCTCCCTTTTTTTGTCGTCGGGAATGCCCATCCACGCATGGCGTGGATCTACCGGGTGATCGGGTTGCAGGCCCTGCAGTAGATCCACGCCATGCGTGGATGAATTCGCATCGACACCGGGATAATGCACTGCATCGCAACAAAACTGCAGAAAAAGCTGGATTAAAGTGATGCCTCACGATAAATTGCGCACCCCCCGTTGCTCGCCGCCGCCCGCACCCCTCTCATGCGTGATGACAAAGACCCCGGAACCCTGGAGCTGACCCTGCCGCGAAAGCGCGGTCGTCCGCCCAAGTTCGGGTACGCAATGAGTGACGCGCAGCGCGCAGCGCGCTACCGCGCGCGCCGGGCCGGGCAGGCCAACCACGCCGATGTGCGCTCCTGCTCGGACATGGTGCTGCTGGACAAGATCCGCGCTGCGGTGAGCGCGCGCGACACCGAGCTGGCCGGGTTCCTGGTCCACGTCCTCTGGCAGCGCTACCCCCTGCAGTTGAAATAGGCCGTCGGTGGGGTGGCCGTTGTCATCGAGCTTGTTGATAATGCGGGATTCAGGTTGTTCCCGCTGGCGCGCCCGGGATGGCAGGCGCGCATGATCGAACGGTTCCCAAGATGACGACCACCAGCGACACCACCACCGAAGCGGCGCCGAGCAGCGCCCCCCTGTTCTACACCCGTCCGGTGCCGCTGCAGGCCGATGTGCATGCCGATCTGCGCATCCTGCCGGGCAGGCTCGAGTTTGCCGCCGGCAACAACGCCATTCCGCTGGTGCTGGGCGAGTTCTCGCTGGCCCTGCACCACTTCCCGATCCTGTTCGCCGGCCCGACCGCCGTGCCGATGGCAGCCGTGGGCGTGTCCGACCAGAACCTGTTCATCAAGGACGGCCTGTGGGAAGACGAGGCCTATATCCCGGCCTACCTGCGTCGCCACCCCTTCATCTTCATCGACACCGGTGCAGACAACGACTTCCTGCTGGGCATCGACGAAGAGAGCGCGCGCGTGGTCAAGGGCGGTGACGAAGGCCAGCCGCTGTTCGTTGATGGCAAGGCCACCGACATGGTGCAGCAGGCGTTGGAGTTCTGCGGCCAGTACACCCGCGAGCACGAACAGACCCAGGCCTTCTCCAAGGCGCTGATCGACAACGGCCTGCTGGTCGAGCGCAACGCCACCGTCCGCACTCCGGATGGCCGCGAGTTCAATCTCAACGGCTTCCTGGTGGTGGACGTCGAGAAGTTCGTGGCGCTGCCGGAAACGACCGTGGTCGAGTGGCACCGCAGCGGCTGGCTGGCGCTGATCCACCAGCATCTGATGTCGCTGGGTCGCTTCAATGACCTGACCCGTCGCCAGGTCGAGCGCCTGGCGGCCTGATCAGGCCGATGGTGCGGCTTCCGCCTTGCGGGAGCCGTGCCACTGCTGCAATCCCCGCAGCAGTCGCCGCGCCTCGACCCAGTCAGGCGCGGCCTCATGCCCCAGTTCCCACAGGTCGGCCGCTGTGCCGGCCTGATCCGTTGCCCGGCACATCTGCAGCGTTCCCTGTAGCCGATGTGCATGATGGCGCAGTGTCGAGGTATCGACGTCCTGCACGGCCTGTTCAATCCTGGCCAGCTCATGGGCAATGTCCGCAGCGTAATCCGGCTCGGCGCCAGGGGTGTCATCGGGCGCGGTGCCGTGCGCCGAGGGCGGCAGGTCCAGCGCCTGCAGCAGGCTCGCAACCTGCAGCGGCTTGACCAGGATGGCGTCGAAGCCGGCCCTTCGGCAGCGTGCCGCGTGCCGGCGCCCCATGCGGGCGGACAGGGCAATCACTCGCAGAGGTGCCTGTGCCTGCGCGCGCAGCTGCTGCGCCAGTGCATAGCCATCCGAGCCGCGAAGCCCGATATCCAGTACTACCGTGCCGCGCGGTCGTAGCGCATGCTCGGCCAATGCGGCGTCGGCATCGGCAACCGCGCGTACGTCGGCGCCCAGCCGACGCAGTTGCTCTGCGACGACATGCCGGCTGAGTGCATGATCTTCGACAAGGAGCAGGTCGATGCCGGTCAGTGGCGTCTGCTGCAGCGGCTCGATGGGCGGCTGATCGCCGTGAACGGCGCGGACCGGCAATCGCAGGGTGAAACGGCTGCCGCGCCCATGCACGCTGTGTGCGGTCAGGTTGCCGCCCATGGCAACGGCCAGTTCGTGCGCAATCGTCAGGCCCAGTCCGCTGCCGCCACGTCTCTGGCCATCCTCGTTCTGCTGGAATGGTCGGAACAGAAGCGCCAGTTGAGCGGGTGCGATGCCGATGCCGCTGTCGATCACATCCAGCAACAGCTCCCGGGGAGACAGGGCGGGTTGTAGTTGCAGGCGCACCTCGATACCGCCGACATCGGTGAATTTCAATGCATTGCCCAGCAGGTTGTCGACAATCTGACGCAGTCCATCAGCATCGAGCACAACCACTGGCGCTGGATCGGGCCCGCGATCCAACTGGAGTGACAGCCCTCTCCGCAGTGCCTCCGGCCGGATTGCTTCCAGTGCACGGGCACAGAGTTGGCCGACGTCGCAGGGCGTGGGATGCGGCCTGAAGCTGCCGCTGGCAAGGCGCGAGAACGCCAGCGAGCGATCGAGCAGCCTGCGCAGCGAGTGGCCGGCGGCAAGGGCAGCCGCGAGCAGTTCACGCTGCCCCTTGGGCAGGTGTGACTGGCTCAGCAGGTCGATCGAAGCCAGTACTGTCTGCGCGGAATTGCGCACTTCATGGCTGATCATTCCCGCCGCGCGCCCGAGGCGTTGTTCCGCGCGGCCGATTCGCCAGCGTAACGCCTGCCAGAGCACGGGCAGGCCGATGAGTGCCGCGGCCAGACACAGCAGCCAGAGCAGGAGCGGGGAACGCACCCGATCCAGTGCGCTCTCGATGGATGTGGGCAGCATCTGCTGCGCCCACAACTCCAGCAGGCCTGCGTGCTCTTCGAGGGTGATGGCGCGCAGCGCCTGATCGATGCGCGCCAGCAGCTGCTGGTCCTCCCGGCGGACAAGCAGGTGCAAATCGGTGGAGAATCCGCTGTCGAACGGGTGCAATTGCAGGTTTCCCGTGAAGTGCTGCCGGATCATCGAGTGCAGCGTTGCTTCCAGGCCGATCGCAGCATCGGCGTTGCCGCTTTCAACAGCGGCCAGGGCCGCATGGCGGTCGGGGAGATGCAGGAGGTGGATCCGGGGGTGGTGGATCGTCAGCCAGTCGGCATAGGGACCGCCTTCAACTACGGCCAGCAGCTGCGCCCTCACGCCGGTAATGTCACGGGGCGGGTGCTCGCCTTTACGCACAGCCAATACCGTCTTGCCGCCATGGAAGGCGCCGGAGGCCCTCAGGTCGGGACAGGGAAGCGGGTGATGCGAGGGGCTGCCCATGACCAGCACCAGGTCGGCCTCGTCCCGGCAGACGGCAGCGACCGCTGCGCTCGTGCTGGGGTAGTTGAGATCGCGGAAGCGCAGGCCGGAATGCCGAGCCACAAGCTTGGCATAGCCATGGGCGAGGGTGGGCAGTGCGCTTGAATCCGCCAGCGTTGGGGGGAGCGGTCGCAATGATGGCGCGGTGGCAACCCGCACTTCGCGGCCGGCGGACCATCTCCGCAACTGTGCATCCTCGGCCGATGCAGCCGGCAGCAGGATCAGGGCCAGCAACAACGTGCACGACGTGCGCAGACGGAGGCGAACGCGCCGCCTCATTGGATCTCCAGCTGCTGCCGCAGTGCATAGATCTCCGCATCATTGCGCAACCCGAGCTTGCGCAGGGCCGCGACCTTCTGGGTACTGACCGTCTTGACGCTGCGGTGGCGACGCAGCGCGATTTCCGAGACAGTCAGGCCGGCCAGGAGCAGGTCCAGCACTTCGCGTTCATTGCGGCTGAGTTCCTCGCGGCACGCCGGGAACAGGCAATCGGCAGGGAGGCGGCACAGCCCCTGCGAGATGCGCACGATGGCATCAGACAGCATCTCCAGGGGCTCGGACTTGCTGACTACGCCGGAGATGCCGGTCGCCAGCAGGTGGTCGATGCGGGTGGATGGCGTCAGCGTGGCGAAGGCGAGCAGGGGAATATGTGGGAAGCACTCGCGCAGCAGCGGAACCAGCTCATCACTGCTGCGGTCGCCAGGCGCCAGGGTGAGATCGATGATGGCGACGTCCACTGCCAACTGGCGCAGGCTGCCGATGAGCTCATCGCTGCGGGTGTGGCTGGCGACAATGCTGAAGCGGACGTCGTGGGACAGGTGCAGGGCGGTGCCGCGGCGGACGATTTCGTGATCGTCGAGGAGTGCCAGCCGCAGTCGGCGCGGTGCAGGATATCCATTCATGCGCAGGGAGGTGATCGGCGCCCGCAGGGCGTGGCGATCATTCTGGCGCCGCTGTCGCGTCGAGCATCGAACTTGTTGGAATTTTGCGATTATTCCTAAGAATCGATGCGTAAAGCCCATCAATTCAATGCCGCCGATTGATGAGGTGGATCGTCAGTACCCAATCAAGCGCTTCGGGGTACTTCGCTCGCGCTGCGCAGGTCGCGGGCCATTTCGCTGGTCGCAGCCCATCCGAGATCCGCATACAGTGGTTTCCCTTGGGTGGTAGCGTGCAGCACCGCGTAGGCCACCGCTCGTCCGGCGAATGCATGGTCGGCCAGTTTCATCAGTTGGCGGGCGATGCCGCGACGCCGATAGCCGGGCTCCACGTAGACATTGAGTACGTAGCCGCGCGTGTCCTGCTCTGGATGGGCGGGGTGGGGCGGCCAGTCGATCAGCATCAGGCCAATGCCTGCGATGGGTTGTCCATTGTCGGAAAGGACATGGCCGAAGTAGTCGCCTGACACCAGGCGCGGTTCGAGCCAGGTACGGAACGGGGCCGCCATCTGCTGAAGGATCTCTTCGCTCCGGCCGCTTTCACGGAACATCGCTTCTCGGTGAGCGCAGATGAGGTCGAGGTCGCACGGAAGGATCTGCCGGACTTCGAATCCATTCCAGGAGGTTGTGATGGCATCGTCCGCGGGGCTGTTCATCGATCGTGTATCCGTTCCGGCCTTGCTGGCCTGCACAGCATCGTATCTGCAGGGCGCGTCGCGAGTGCACCACGTTGCAATGATTGATGATCGACTGATGCTCCAGGACGATCGACCCGGGCAGAAGGTGCCGCGTCATCGCACCGATTGCGGCACCCGCCTCAGCTTGCGGGTGTCGTAACCCATGGCCGCAATCCGCTCGACCGCCTGCTGGTAGTCACTGTCCGACACCTGCGGGGTGCGGGCCATGTACCAGACGTAATCGCGCTTGCTTCGTGCCACGATGGTCTGGCGGTAGCTTTCATCGAGCCAGGCGATCACGTACTCAGCCTGGATCGGCCAGATGAACTGCATGCCCCAGACCGCGCCGTTGCCTTCCTTCTCGACACGGCCGATGGGGTGCATGGACTTCTGTGGCGCTTCGAAGCTGCCTTTGCGGTACGTGAAGGTGGTCTGGATGCGTCCATCGGGGCGCAGGGCATAGCTCTCCACGGCGTCGAAGGCTTCGCGCTCAGGGCGCGACGGGATATGCGCGATCACGTACCAGTCGCCCATGAAGCGCGGCACATCCACCGACGGTGGACGCGGCAACGGGCGGGTGTCGCTGGAACTGCAGCCGGAACCGAACAGGCCGACCGCGATCAGGGGAAGCAGCGGAAACATGCGCATCGGGCACCTCAGCGGGGTCGGAACAGATAGTGGGCCACCAGCCACTGCTGGCCGTCGTCGTAGCCGAACAGCTCGGCGCATGCCATCCAGAACATCCGCCAGCGCTGCCACCAGACCTTCGCTGCAACCTGGCCATAGGTGGCGATCAACACCGGCATCACCTGCTCGCGGGCTGCATCCTGGTTTGCCAGCCAGTGGTCGGCCGTGCGCTGGTAATGGGTGCCGTCCAGCAGCCAGCGTTGCTCCAGGCGCAAGTCGCGCTGGAAATGCAGCAGCGTGTCGGCCGCCGGCATCAGTCCGCCGGTAAAGAAGTGGCGACCCATCCAGTTGTCGCCGCCGTCTGTCTCGAACGGATACATCAGTGTGCGATGGGCGAAGATGTGCACGAACAGTGCACCGTCCGGTTTCAGCCACCGTGCGATGCCTGCCAGCAGGCGCTGGTAGTTGCGTACGTGCTCGAACATCTCCACCGAGACACAGCGGTCGAACCGGGCCGTCGGCAGGTCAAGCTGGTTGACGTCGCGGGTCATCACCTCGACGTTGCCCAGGCCGCGCGCCTCGCACTGCGCCATGATGTACTGGCGCTGGCTGTGCGAGTTGGAGACGGCGGTGATATGCGCCTGCGGGTAACGTTCTGCCATCCACAGGGTCAATGAGCCCCAGCCGCAGCCCAGCTCAAGTATCTGCTGGCCATCGGCCAGTCCGGCGCGCTGGCCGTACAGTTCCAACATGGCGTCCTCGGCCTGGTCCAGCGTTTCGCGCCCGGTGGCGTAGTAGCAGCTGCTGTACTTCAGCCGCTTGCCCAGGCAGGCCTGGAAGAATGCCGCGGGAACTTCGTAGTGCTGGCGGTTGGCCGCTTCGGTATGCAGCGCGAGTGGGCTGTCGGCCAGCTCGGTGATGCGCTGGCTGAAGCGTGCCGATTGGCCTTCGATGCCGCCTTCGCTTTCCTCATGCAGGCGTTGCGCGCACAAGCGGCGGATGCCCGCACGCAGCGCCGCATCGGGCACCAGCCCACGTTCGGCCCAGGCGATCAGCCCGGTTTCCGCATCTTCGGCCGGATTCAGTGAAGGGATCGCGCTCATGCGGAATGCTCCTTGGAAGAACGGGAGAACCAGGGAAAGAACATCGATGTAGTGCGCTGGTAGGCGCGGTAGTCGGCGCCTCGGCTGCGCAGCGCTTGCTTTTCAGTGAAGGGAATGCCGCTGAGATAGCGCAGGAACACGTACATCAGCAGCGGGCCGGTCCAGGCCAGCCACCACAGTGGCGAGCCGACCGCGAGCAGGACATAGCTGAACCAGTGCAGCCACTCGAAGAAGTAATTGGGGTGGCGGGAGTAACGCCAGAGCCCCTCGCGGCAGGTGCGGCCCTTGTTCGCTGGATTCGCGCGGAACCGGGCCAGTTGATGGTCGGCCAGGCTCTCGCCGCCGACGCTCAGCAGCCAGACGAGTGCGGCGGCCACGATCCACAACGTCGTGCTTGTCTGCGGATTGTCAGCCACCGCGACGAAGGGCAGGGCGAACAGCACGACCAGCAGGGCCTGGGCCATGAAGAAGCCGAAGATCCTGCCTTGATGCCCTTGCCAGTGCTCGCGCAGATAGCGGTAGCGGCCGTCTTCCTGTTCGTGGCCGACCCGGTGCCACAGGTGCAAGGCGAGTCGACTGCCCCACAGGCCACCGAGCACGCCGAGCGCCATCCGTGGCGCCGCCGCACCATCGCCGAGCCACGCCAGCAACAGGGCTGATGCGCCCACGCCCTTGGCCCAGAGCACATCGACCACGCCGATGTTGTCGTGGCGGCGCTGCCAGGCCCAACCCCAGCTCATCACAAGTACGGCATACAGCAGGACCCACAACAGATTGATCATGACGGTGCTCCTGCCAAGGGCGGCGGGAGGGTGCGGGAGCCGCGACGAGCGGCCATGCACAGCAGCGAAAGCGCGATGCTCCAGCCCACACCCAGCACCAGCAGGCCCTGCCACAGCGGCGCAGTGAAACGGACCGCCTCGAAACCGCGCGATGCGGAGAGATACGCCAGCGGGGCCAGCAACAGGCCGAACAGGGCTGGCAGGGCAGGGTGGCGCAGCAGGAAGCGCATCGACGTGGTCAGCGTCATCGCAAACGCGGCCCACAACGCCATGATCCAAAGGGGTGGAGTCCAGCCCAGCGGGGCAGCAGCGTAGCGCACGGCGCCGCTGGCGGCGGCACTGGCGTCGACCAGCCACGCGCAGGCCAGCGCCAGCAGCATCAGCCGAAGGTCCAGTCGAGGGTGCGGTGAAGTCAGCAGCTGGCTGCCGATATAGATCGTTGCGGCCAGCAGCGCCGGCCACTGCCAGCCTCGCCCTGCGCCGGCCACGGCACACAGCCAGACCAGCTGGTTGCCAAGCAGATTGGCCCAGAACCGGCGCATGTCAGCGGCTGTCGCCCGCAGCGAGGACGGGCCGGTGGTCCGGACGGGCCAGCAGCAGATGCGAGACGCCGATCGAACGTTCCAGGAAGCCGCCCTCGCAATAGGCCAGATAGAACTCCCACAACCGGCAGAAGCGCGCATCAAAGCCCTGCGCCTGCACCGCAGGCAGCTGGGCTAGGAAGCGCTGGCGCCAGGCGCGCAGGGTCAGTGCGTAGGAGTGGCCGAAGTCCTGCTGGGCGATCAGCTGCAGGTCGCTGGATCGGGTCTTGGCGGCCATGATCGCGTTGATCGATGGGATGAAGCTGCCCGGAAATACATAGCGCTTGATGTAGTCGACGCTGCGCCGGGCCTGTTCGTAGCGATGGTCCTCGATGGTGATTGCCTGCAGCAGGGCAACGCCATCCGGCTTGAGCAGGCGTTGCAGCGTAGCCATGTAGGTGTCCAGGTACTCGGCGCCGATCGCTTCGATCATCTCGATCGAGACCAGCTTGTCGAACTGGCCCTGCAGGTCGCGGTAGTCCTGCATCAGCAGCGTGACCTGATCCTGCAGGCCCGCCGCCTCTACGCGCTGGGCGGCCAGCGCATGCTGTTCCGCGGAGATGGTGGTGGTGGTCACATGGCAGCCATAGTGCTGGGCGGCGTGTACCGCGAAACCGCCCCAGCCGGTGCCGATCTCCACCACGCGGTCGCCTGGCTTGAGCTGCAGCTGCTGGCAGATGCGGTCCAGCTTGCGCCGCGAGGCGGATTCCAATGGCTCGGATTCGCTGTCGAACATCGCTGACGAGTACATCAGGTCCGGCGACAGGAACAGGGCAAAGAAGTCGTTGCCCAGGTCATAGTGCGCGGCGATATTGCGGCGGCTGCCTTCACGGCTGTTGCGGCGCAGGCGGTTCCAGACCCGCAGCATCCCCCCACCCAAGCGGGCCGGGCCACGCTCCATGCCGTCGAGCAGATCGCGATTGCGCACCAGCAGCCGGATCAGTGCCACCAGATCATCGCAGTGCCACTCGCCCTGGATGTAGCTTTCACCTGCGCCCACGCTGCCTTGCGCAGCAACCTTGCGATAGAACGCCGGGTCATTGATGGTGACGGTGACATGCAGTTCACCACGGGCATCGCCCAGCCAGACTTCGCCGAGTGCATCGCGCACGCACAGCCGACCGTCGCGCATCGGGGCCAGCTGGGCCAGCAGGCGGCGGCGCAGGAACGCGTCCAAGGCGCCGGGGCGCGGCAGGGCAACCCAGGGAGTCATCGAGTTCATCGCGGTTTCTCGGCAAGAGTGGGGTGGTCGTGCAGGGGATTGCGTTTCAGCCACAGCCGCAACGCGTGCCAGTGGATGGCGGCCACCACCTGGGTGGTCATCAGTGGATAGCAGGCCAGGACGCGGGCCAACCCGCGGCCATCCAGGGTGTGCCGTTGCATGACCTGGGTGGCATCAAACTGGCGCGCGCCGTCGCGCCAGACCTGCATGTGCACGCGCAGATCCTCATCCGGGCAGTTGAACCGCCAGTCGTAATGGCAATCCATCGGCATGAAGGGCGAGACATGGAAGCACTTGTCGAACTGCCAACGCAGTGAGCTGCCTTCGTGCGTGGCCGTCGCGACCGGCAGCACATAGGCGTGCCGTTCCTTCCAGGGCGTGTTGGTGATCTCGGCGACAATGCAGTCCAGCGTGCTGCCGTCGGCCTGGTAGCAGTAGTAGAAACTGACCGGGTTGAACACGTGCCCGGCAAAGCGAAGATGGGTGAGCAGGCGCACCGGGCCGGTCGGCCGGTAGCCAAGCGTGTGGGCAGCGTGATCGCGGATGGCATCGGCCAGTGGCCGTGCGGGATCGCCGAAGTAGTCGCTGCGGCGGAACTCGGCCAGGTTGCGGCGATTGACCGACCACAACCATCGCCCGGCGAACACCGTATCGAGTTCGTCCAGATCGAGCAGCAGCTGGGCGATGGGGTAACGGAAGGCATGCGGGTGCGGATGATGCCGGCGATGCATCACCTGCCCGATGTAGAGCGCGCTGGTGCTCATGCCGCCACCTCATCCGCGGCGGATGCCAGCCGATGTGGAGGGCAGGCCTGCAGGGCATCGACCACGCGGCGGGCGCTGCGGATGCCATCCTCATGGAAGCCCCAGCCCCAATAGGCGCCTGCGAACCACGTATGGCGACGGCCCTGCAGTTCCGCCCAGCGCTGCTGTGCCCGCACCGCGGCGTGGTCGTGCACCGGGTGGGCATAGCGCAGCGTACGCAGTACTTTGGCCGGATCGATTGCCTCGCTGCGGTTGAGGGTAACCACCAGGGGCGTATCGCCGGGCAGGCCCTGCAGCAGGTTCATGCAGTAGCTGACCGTGCAGGGCGCGGCGCGATCCTCTGGCACGTGCGCGTTCCATGCCGCCCACGCCTTGCGGTTGCGCGGCAGCAATGACGCATCGGTGTGCAGCACCGCTTCATTGGTTTGATAGCGGATGGCGCCGAGCACGTCGCGCTCGATGGGGTCGGCGTCGCGCAGCAGCGCCAGGGCCTGGTCGCTGTGGCAGGCCAGGATCACTTCGTCGAAGGCCTCCGCGCCGGCCGCGCTGTGCACGCGTGCACCCCAGGGCATGCGTTCGACCATCCTGACCGGGCATTGCAGCCGCTCATGCACCCGCCAGCGGCGGCGCAGCGCATCCACGTAGCGCGCCGATCCCCCGCTGACCACCCGCCAGCTCGGGCGCCCGCTCATCTGCAGCATCTGGTGGTTGGCCATGAACTGGGCCAGATAGCGCGCCGGGAAGTCCTGCACGGTGGCGGTCGGTGAGGACCACAGTGCCGAGGCCATCGGCAGCAGGTGCTCGTCGATGAAGGCCTCGCCATAGCGCTGGCTGCGCAGGTACTCGCCGAGCGTGGGGCCGTCTTCCTCGGCCAGCAGCAACGGCGCATCCCGATAGAACCGGCGCAGGTCGGCCAGCATGCCCCAGAATCGAGGTGACATCAGGTTGCGGCGCTGGCAGAACAGGCCATCCAGCGAGGTGGCGTTGTACTCCACGCCGCTGCGCTCGCTGTGCATCGAGAAACTCATCGTGGTCGGCTGCGAAGCCACACCCAGCTCGTCGAAGAGTGCGGTCAGCAGCGGATAGCGCTGGGGATTGAACACGATGAAGCCGGTATCCACCGCCATGCGTGTGCCATCCACCTGCACGTCGTGCGTGTGGGTATGGCCACCGAGGTAGTCGTTGGCCTCGAACAGTGTGACGTCGTGCTGGCCATCGAGCCACCAGGCACTGGCCAGCCCCGCGATACCCGAGCCGATGACGGCGATGCGCATGTCAGTACCTCGCCTTGGCCAGGACCCACTCGGGGATGGGCTTGAGACCTTTGACCAGGCCCAGGGCCGCCATTGCGCGCAGTCCGTACCAAGTCAAATCCACTTCCCACCAGCGGAAGCCCTGGCGGACAGTGCCGGGGAAGAAGTGGTGGTTGTTGTGCCAGCCTTCGCCGAAGGTGAGCAGCGCCAGCCAGAGGTTGTTGCGGCTGTCATCGCGTGTGTCGAAGCGGCGGCGGCCGAATCGATGCGCCAGCGAATTGATGGTGACCGTGGCATGGAACAGCACGATGGTGGAGATGAAGAAGCCCCACACCAGCAGCTGTGGGCCGGAGGTGTGCAGGCCCGGTGCCCAGCGCTCCAACCCGGCGCCCAATGCATACAGCGCTGCGGCCAGCAGTACCGGTACGGCCGTATCGAAACGGTCCAGCCAGCGCAGTTCGGGGAAGCGCGCCAGGTCCGGTACCCGTGACAGATCGGTGGCGAACGCCTCGCGGGTCAGGAACCAACCCATGTGGCTGCGCCAGAAGCCGCCCTCGCGTGGCGAGTGCGGATCCAGCGGCTGGTCGGCATGCCGATGGTGATGGCGATGATGGGCGGCCCACCAAAGCGGCCCACGCTGCACGCTGGAGGCGCCGATGACAGCGAACACGAACTGCACCGGCCGCGATGCCTGGAAGGTCCGGTGCGAGAAATAGCGGTGATAGAACGCCGTGATGGCAAACATGCGCACCGCATAGAGCACTGCGGCGACGATCACCGCTGTCCATGAGATTCCGACCCAGAGCACAGCGATGCAGGCCAGGTGCATCAGTGCAAATGGCACGGCGCGCAACCAGTCGACGCGGCCGGGCTGTTCGCCGGTGGTCTCTGCGACGTTGCCGGTGTCGATCCAGCGCTGCAGCGTACGCAGCAGGCGCGAGCGTCGACGGGGGAGGGGCGCTACAGAGGCCATTGGGGGATCTCGGCGGGTGTCGTGTCTACCTGTACGCAGCAGCGCGTGCAATGGATGCGCTGCGACGCGAAGAATCTCGACTTCACCTGGGCGTCACGGCGCAGCGGTCGACCAGAGGATGCGTCCAGGCCTGCTGCCATTCCGCGGCAGTCTGCTCGGCAGCAGGCGAGCTGAAGCGCACCGTCACCTGCGGATAAGTGCCGCGTGCATCGCGCAGGTTGCTGGTACCGCGGAATTCCAGCAGGCGGCGGTCGGTGCTGGCATAGACCAGTGACAGACGCGGGGCGATGCCGCCGTACCAGGTGTCCAGACTGACGTCGATCGACTGGCCATCAATACCCTGCCAACGTACCGTACCGATGCGCCGCACCTGCACCGGGAAGTAGCGCTGCCGCCCCGGCACCAGGAAGGGCAGACTGATGCGTTCGCCGCGCAGCAGCGCCGGCCAGTGCAGGCGCACCGCGGCGTCGAACCCTGCATCGATCACCGCGTCCGGCGGCAGTTCAAGCCGGCGCTGATGCGGCTGGCTGGCGGCATCTTCCTTCCAGGCAATCGACACCGAGTCGCCAGTGGCGTCGACCTCGGCGGTCTGGCCGCTGCGGCGGTCCTGCAGCGAATAGCTCCGTGCCTGCGGGCGGGCGCTGGCGGGCAGATGCTTGCGGGCGAAGGGCTGGCCATCCGGGCACTGGTACAGCACCCAGCGTTCGGCACCCTCCGTTGCCTCGCGCCGCCAGTGCACTTCACGGTAGAGGATGTCGCCCTGCGCGGAGGTGGCCACACCCTCACTTCGCAGCCAGGGTGCCGCCAGCGCGGCATGGGGCAGGCACAGCAGCAGCCAGGCAGTGCGCATGGTGTTCATCCGGAAGGGTAGGTCTCTCAGGTCATACGGCGGGGGCGCCCGGTTGGATGCGCAGTGCCGACTGCATCCAATGGCTGCCCCTGCACGTACAGAGGACAGACCTTCACCCGCCCGCCGCGAACGCAGATGTACCCTGACGCCGCCAGCACACTCCTCAACTTCGATAGCGCACGCACCGTGTCCAGTTCCCAGCAGCCGAGCAGCGAGCCGACGAACTGGGCCGGTGACATGGACGGCGTGGCGCGGCTGCGCGACCGCGAGTGTTTCATGCGGATCTACGACTACTTCATGCCGCGGCTGTGCGTGTACCTGCGCGGCCTGGGCGCACCCGATGCCGTAGCCGAGGAGCTGGCGCAGGAATGCCTGTTGCGCCTATGGCTGCGGGCCGCCGATTTCGATCCGGCACAGGGGGCGCTGAGTACGTGGTTGTATCGCATCGCCCGCAACCTGCATATCGATCGAGTGCGCCGTGAGCGCAGCTGGATGCAGGTGCAGGCGGCGGTGGAGGACGCGGCGACGCTGGATGTGATCGAGCGCAGCAGCGCCGAGCAGTTCGCCGATCAGGCGCGCCTGCGCCAGCGCATCAACGAGCTGCCTGCGGTGCAGGCGCGGCTGGTGCGGATGTCCTATTTCGAGGCCAAGAGCCACAGCGAGATCGCCGAAGCGCTGGGCATGCCGCTGGGGACGGTCAAATCGCACCTGCGCCGTGCCTTCCTGCAACTGCAGACGAAAGTGGGAGGTGTGCTGTGAAACCGCACCACCACCTGCACGAATCCACGCTGATGAGCTATGCCGCGGGTGCGCTGCCGGCGCCGTTGAGCATCGTGGCCGGTGCTCATCTGGAGCAGTGCCCGCATTGCCGTCAGCGCCTGCGCGATGCTGAGGCGATCGGTTCGGTGCTGCTGGAGCAGACCCAGCCGCCTGCAACCGACACGCGGCGCGAACAGTTGCGCGAGGCCATGCTGATGCAGCTGGTCGCGGAAACGCCGATGGCCATGACGGAATCCCTGCGCCCTATGCCGAAGGAGCGGCCCGAGGCCGATCCCGATCATCTGCCGGTGTCACTGCATCCCTACTTTGGCACCTCGCTGGGTGACCTGCGCTGGCGTTGGATGGCGCCGGGGGTGCACTGCATCCGGGCCGAGCAGATGCCCTCGCTGATCATGCTGAAGATCGCCCCCGGCAAGTGCCTGCCCATGCACAGCCATGGCCGCAGCGAGCTGACCCAGATCCTGCGCGGTTCCTACAACGACGCGCTGGGGCTGTTCGCGCCGGGTGACGTGGCGGATCTGGACGAGGAGGTGGAGCACCAGCCGGTGACCGCGCCGGGTGTGCCGTGCATCTGCGTGTCTGCGTTGGATGCGCCGTTGGTGTTCATCGGTTGGCTGGCGCGGAAGATCCAGCGTTTCGTGAAACTCTGAGGCGGGTGCGATGATGGTCGGGACGGGTGCATTACGGATTCTGTTGACCGGTGCCGCAGGCCTGGTCGGGCAGGGTGTGGTGTTGGCCTGCCAGCGCTCACAACAGGTTTCCCGCCTGACCGCGCTGGTCCGTCACCCCGGCAGTCTGAGCGGCACCGGCAGCGAACTGATTGTCCCGGACTTTCTGCGTATCCAGGAGCGGGTGGAGGAGCTTGCCGGGTTCGATGCATGCCTCTACTGCGCCGGTGCGCCACCGGTCGGCACCGCCGAGGCCGAGTACCGACGCGTTACCGTGGACACCACGCTGGCGGTGGCCCGTGCCTGGGCGGCCGCGAATCCCGAGGGATGCTTTCTGTATGTATCCGGTGCGGGTGCAGACCCTCAGAGCCGGCTGATGCCGCTGAGGGTCAAGGGCGAGACCGAAGTTGCTTTGCAGGCCCTGCCGGTGCGCTCGGTGATGCTGCGCCCGGGTGGCGTCAGGCCGGTCGCGGGAACCGGCACCCGTCATGCCCTGTTGAAGCCCTTGTACTGGGGCGGCGCGCCGTTGATGAAGCTGGCCGGTGCGATTGCGCCTTCGTTGATGACCAGCAATCTGGCCCTGGGCCAGGCGATGATTGCACTGGCCGCCAGGGAGCATCCGCCGGCCACGGTGGAGTGCGCGGACATCAACCGGATCGCCGCTGGCATGCGCGATCCGGCGTCCTGACCTCAGTGCGGCGTCGCCTCCAGCGCGGTGCGCACCGCCGCTGCAAGATCACTGCGGGTAAACGGCTTTGGCAGCAATGAAACGGCGCGTCCCTGGCTGCCCACCTGGTCGTGGTCGCGTGGATAGCCCGACGTGAACAGGACGGCGACTTCCGGCCAGCGTTCACGTACTTCGTGCACCAGTTCCCAGCCCGACATGCCGGGCATCACCACGTCCGAGAACAGCAGATCCACCTTCGTATCGGGGCGTTCCAGCAGCCGCAGTGCGGAGGGGCCGTCGTGGGCTTCCAGCACGCGGTAGCCGAGCAGCCGCAGCGCATCCACCGTGTGGGCGCGGACATCGTCATTGTCCTCGGCCACCAGAATGGTTTCCTCGCGCGGTGAGTAACCCGCCAGGCTGGTCTGTGGGGTGCGTGCTTCGCAGGGCAGGGACAGCGGAGAGCGCGGGAACATCATGGTGATGCTGGTGCCGCCGCCTTCCACCGAGTCGATCAGCACGTGGCCGCCGGACTGCTTGACGAAGCCATGCACCATCGACAGGCCAAGCCCGGTGCCGCGGCCAACCTGCTTGGTGGTGAAGAACGGCTCGAACACGCGCGCCAGGGTCGCCGCGTCCATGCCGTGGCCATTGTCGCGCACCCGCAACATCACGTACTCGCCCGGCGTTGCGTCTGGGAACAGGGCGGCGTAGTCGTGGTCGAGGTGGCTGTTGTCGACTTCGATCACCAGCCGGCCGCCATGCGGCATCGCATCGCGGGCATTGACCGCCAGGTTCAGTACGGAGGCCTCCAGCTGGCTGATGTCGATCTCCACGCACCAGATGTCCTCGGCGTTGCGGATCTCCAGCTGCACCAGCTCACCCAGTGCACGCTGCAGCATGTCGTGCATGTCCAGCAGGCGTTCGTTGAGGTTGGCGGCCTGGCTGTGCAGCGGCTGGCGACGGGCAAACGCCAGCAGGCGCTGGGTCAGGCTGGCGGCACGGCCGACGCCTTTCAGTGCATTGTCCAGTGCACGGCTGACCATTGCCCCGGGTTCTCCGGCGCGTTCGTTGAGCAGCATGGCGTGCTCGACGTTGCCGGAGATGACCGTCAGGATGTTGTTGAAATCATGGGCGATGCCGCCGGTGAGCTGGCCGACCGCCTCGATCTTCTGTGACTGGCGCAGCGCGTGTTCTGCCTGCAGCCGCGCGGTGGTTTCCACTGCCTCGGAAACCACGGCGGTGACCACGCCTTCGGTATCCAGCAGCGGGCGGAACGAGAAGTCGAAGCTGCGCCGCCCGGTCGGGAGTTCCAGTTCCAGTGCATGCAGCGAACTGCGGCCCTGTACGGCTGCGGCGACGGCCTGGTCGATCAGCGCACTGATGCCATCGGTTGTGGCAAACCAGAGCGATTCGCCGAAGCGCGCGCCAACGGTGTCCTTCTTGTCCGCAAGCACCGCGGCCAGTGACGCGTCATTGGCATCAACCACGCGTCCGGACAGATCCAACAGCACCTGATGCTGGAAGCTGGATTCGAAGATCGCCTGCAGGCGCCGCTTGCTGGCCCGCAACTCGGCGGTGCGTGCCTGCACCTGTCGCTCGAGAACCTGGTTGTCCTCGCGCAGCGCCAGTTCGGCCTGCTTCAACAGTGAAACATCGCTGCCCATGCAGATGTAGCCGACCACGCTGCCATCGGCCGCATGTTCCGGTACGCAGTCCATCTGCACGAATCGTGACTCGCCGCTGCGGTGGATCAGTTCGACCTGGAAGCTGGTGCGCTCGCCCTGCAGTACCCGCTCCAGGCTGGGCAGGGCGTGCTCGAAGGCGGAAATGCCGCTGACATCCCGTGCCGCGCGACCCAGCAGTTCGGCCAGGCTGACGCCGTGCCAGTCCAGGAACGCCTTGTTCGCGAAGCGGTAGCGATGCGCCGTGTCGAGCTGGGCGATCAGCGCAGGGACGGCATCGGTTACCTGCTGCAGTTGGGCCTGGCTGTCATTCAGGGCGGCCTGCGCGTGGGCCAACTGGGTGCGCTCGTACGCCTCCTGGCGGGCGCGTCGGATCGCATCCGGCAGGCGTTGCAGGCGCTGCTTGACTACGTAATCGCGTGCGCCGCGGGTCAGTGCCTGCACCGCCAGTTCTTCGGTCAGCGTGCCGGAAACGAAGATGAAAGGGGTCTGCGGAATCCGCTCGCGTGCCAGTGCAAGGGCCGCATCGCCGTCGAATCCGGGCAGCACATGATCGGCCAGGATCACATCGAAGGCGCGATTCTCAATTGCCTCGATGAAGGCATTGCGGGTCCACAGGCGCTCGGCCTCGAAATCGAGGCCGGCACGCTGCAGCTGTGCGCTGATCAGCTCCGCATCAAGCGCGCTGTCCTCCAGCATGAGGATGCGCAGGCGCTCGCTGCGGCGCGATCCATCACGCATTGTGCTGCCCCGAGCCGTTGGGCCGATACGGCGGGGGTTGGTTGGTGATGCCCCAGAACATGCCCAGCCCCTGGATAGCGTCGAAGAACTCCTTGAAGTCCACTGGCTTGACCACGAATGCGTTCACGCCCAGTTCGTAACTGCGCACGAGATCCTGTTCTTCGCGCGACGAGGTCAGCATCACCACCGGGGTGCTGCTCAGCTGTGGGTCACCACGCACCTGTTCCAACACTTCCAGGCCGTTCACCTTGGGCAGCTTCAGGTCCAGCAGCACCACCACCGGGCCGCCGTGCATGGCGCCGGCGAACTTGCCTTCGCAGCGCAGGTAATCCAGCGCCTCGGCACCATCGCGTACATGGATGACATCGTTCAGCAACTGGCAGCGCGATAACGCGGCCAGCGTCAGCTCGGCATCCTTGGGGCTGTCCTCCACCAGGAGGATCGGCCGCAGGTCCCTCATGGGAGATCTCCTGTGGAACGGGGTAGGGTGAAATGAATTGTGGCGCCCTTGCCGGGCTCGCCCTCGGCCCAGGTACGGCCGCCATGGCGGCCGATGATGCGGCGTACATTGGCCAGGCCGATGCCGGTGCCTTCGAATTCTTCGACGTGATGCAGGCGCTGGAACACACCGAACAGCTTGTCCACGTAGCGCATGTCGAAGCCGCAGCCGTTGTCACGCACGAAAAAGTGGTCTTCGTCGACGTTGCGCTCGTGACCGACCTCGATAACGGCCTGCTCGCGCTCGCGGGTGAACTTGATCGCGTTGGCCAGCAGGTTCTGCCAGACCAGACGCAACATCGTGGGATCGGCCTCCACCTCCGGCAGCGGCGCCAGCGTCCATTGCACATCGCGTCCGGCGTAGTCCAAAGCCAGGCTCCGGTGCACATCTTCGGCCAGCGCCGCCATATCCAGCCGTACCCGGCCGAGCGTGGAACGGCCCATCTGCGAGAAGCTCAGCAGATCGTCCACCAGTGTCCCAGCGGATTTGGCCGACTCCACGATCGTATCCAGGAAGCGGCGCTCGGTATCGTTGAGGCGTTCGCCGGCCGAGCTGCCCAGCAGCTCCGAATAACCAACGATGTGGCGGAACGGCGCGCGCAGGTCGTGGCTGACCGAATAGGAAAACGCTTCGAGTTCCTTGTTGCTGCGGACCAGCTGCTCGTTGAGCTCGGCCATTTCCTCGGCCTTGCGCAGCACGATATCGACGATGGCCGTGCGCATTTCGTGTGCGGCATCGCAGTCGGCGTCGGTCCATGGCAGGCTGCGTTGCTGTACGGTCTCTTTCCAGGCTTCGAATGAACTGCGCGGGGACAGTGCCACGCCGGGCGCCGCGGCTTTGCGTGGGTCGCCACCCCAACGCACGGTGCGCACCACTTCCGGGCGGAACCACATCAGATAGCTGTCGTGCAGCTGCGAAATGGACACCGCCAGTACGCCGCTGGCCACATCGGACAGGCGCGCGCCGGGCGCCCAGTCGGCTGCCAGATGGTCACTGCAGTACGTTTCCTGCCCGGTCTGCTGGGTAGCCAGCCAATCAGCCAGGGCCAGCACGTCGCTGGCGGGTGGGCACTCACCCACGCGCATGCAGTCGCCCTTGTGCACGATGGCCGCACCGGCAGCGCCGGTCAGCGACAGCAGGCTGGCTTCATCGTGGCGCAGCGCAGCCATGAAATCCTCGTCGCCGGCCATGCGTGCCAGCAGCTTGACCAGCACCGAACGGCGCGCCACGCGCTCTTCGATGGCGCGTGCACGCTCCTTCAGGGCGATCTGCAGTGACAGGATCTGGCCCATGAACTCGCAGGCAGTGCGCACGTGGTAGGGCAGGCGGCGTGGCTGCACCGTGTGGCAGGACACCAGACCCCACAGCTGGTCCTCGTGCACCAGTGACACCGACATCGACGCGCCAGTGCCCATGTTGCGCATGTACTGCAGGTGCACGGGCGAAACGCTGCGCAGCACGGCCAGGCTCAGGTCGGTAGCCGGCGCGTCGCGATGGTCCTCGGCCCGCATCAGCGGGGTAGGGGTATAGCTGTTGTCCGCGATCAGGCGCACCCGATTGCGGCGGTACAGCTCGCGGGCCTGCGCAGGAATGTCCGACTCGGGGAAGCGCAGGTCCAGGTAGGACGGCAACAGGCCGTTGCCATCCTCGGCGACCACGATGCCGTTCCAGCCGGGATCGAACTGGTAGACCAGGGTGCGATCGAAGCCGGTCAGCCGGCGCATGTGCGCGGCCGCCAGCTGGCACAGATCTTCCACGGTGGTAGCCGATTCGATGCCGGTCATCAGTTCGCGGATCGACGGATACAATTCTTCCAGCGAACCCGGCTGGCCGGGAACCGGCGCCTCCAGCTCGATCAGCAGATCGGTGGCGGAGCGATGCACCAACAATTGATGGCGGCCGTGGCCATCCAGGTGCACGGCGCCGACATGCGCGCTGCTGCCCACCGCGGCCTGCTGGAACAGCGCCTGGAAGGGCGCCAGCACGCCGCCCAGTACCTCGCTGACATGCTGCATCAACGGTTCGCCGAACTGCTGCAGCAGCCCGGGATGACTGACGGCGCGCTCGCGCACCCGCAGGGACTGCGGTTCAACGACCAGAAGCACGCCGTAGGGCTGGATCGCGCCGGGGGTGTGGATCGGTTCGCGCGCACAACGGGACTGGGCAGTGTCGTGCGTGGACTCGGCAGAAGGCATCAAAGGCGGGACTCAGGATTCGTGGATGGCTGGAATGGCCCAGCGTTGCATCCGGCATGCACGGATGGTGACGCAAAATCGTGCATTCGCATACCAGCACGTGCGTGTGAAGAACGTTTCATTCAAACCTGAATTCTTCATCTGAGCATTCCAACAGCACTTGCATGTTTCGCGAAAGGTACATGTGCGCTGCACGCGCGCTCGACACCCACTTGCCTAGGGTGAACGCACATTCCTGAGTGACTACGCCCCGTGAACCTGCAGACCCTGCTTTCAACGCCATACCGCATGCTTGCCGACAGCTGCCAGTTTGAGCTGCTGGATGTGGATGCCCTGCAGGATCCGGCCAGCGGGCGCCTGCTCCACCTGTACTCGCTGGTTGCGCGGTGCATGAGCTGCGACACGGTGTTCAAGGCGGAGGAAGGGCAGGGGTTGGTCAGCCACACCGCCGCGCGGGTGGTGCGATGCCCAACGGGCTGTGGCCAGCAGGCGTTCAAGCCGGCGTTGCTGCGTGCATGGCAGCCGCAGCGCGTCGCGCAGGCCTGAGAGCACTGATACGGGGTCACAGCACCCCGGGATTGGCGCGCCACACCGCGAAGTTCAGCGCGGATGCGAACGATATCCAGGCCAGGTAAGGCAGCAGCATCACCGCCGCACCGCGATGGAGGCGGGCGAATGCAACGATCGTTGCGCACACCAGCGCGATCAGTATCAGGATGTCGACGAAGGCCAGCGCGCCCAGCTTCCAGCCGAAGAACAGCCAGCTCCAGAGGGCATTGACGGCCAGCTGCACCAGATAGAGCGCCAGGGCCGGTTGCGCGTTGCGCCAGCCGCGTTCGCGCCAGACCAGCCACGCCGCAATGGCCATCATGGCGTAGAGCAGGCTCCACACCGGGGCAAACACGGTGGCAGGCGGTGCCCACGCGGGCAGGGCGAGGGTGGCGTAGAAGCTGGCGGCGGAGGCCGATGCCCATGCGCCGACTGCGGCCGCCGCAAAGGTGACCACGCCCCATCCCAGAAGACCCAGAGCCTGTGAACGCCGCTTCATTCCGTACCGCTCCATCCTGCGTTTACCGCTCATACGAACGGAAGCGGCAAATGGATGCAACCCGGGGCGATCAGTCTGAAGAACCCGCGGCGCTTCCACGTTCGGCAGCCGGCAACAGCGAAGGGCGCTGATCGAACCATTCACGCGCCTTGGCCAGATGCCACTGGCGCTGTTCGCCATCAAGCTCGATGCCCGCGCCCAACAGCCCCCAGCGCAGATAGAGATCGCCCCGCTTGCGCTGCTCCAGCAGATCCAGCCGCGCACGTACCGACAGGCGATCATTCTCGGCCCGCAGGCCGTCGATCAGCAGATGACCCGGACGCCAGCGCAGCGTGGCCTGTGCATCGACCTGGCCGGAATCCAGCAGGGACAGCGTCCAGCGCGGGTAGTCGGTGCGCTTGGCGAACACGGCCAGCAAGGGGCGTGCATTGCTCAGGGTCAGGTCGGTGGTAGCGTCCACCTGGAACGGGGACTGCGCGTCGATGCGGCCCCGCTTGAACACAGCACGGCCTTTCCACGCACTGCTGGAATCGGTGCCCGCCACCTGCACATTGCGCAGCTCCACGGTGGTGCCGGACAGATCGAAATGACGCTGGTTGAAGTCCCCACGGCGAAGCGTCGCGTTCACGTCGACATCGCCGCCCATGTCCAGGCCTGTAACCTTCGCACTGGCGTTGCGACCCAGCAGGCGCGCGGTGCCGTGACCGACGCGGCCATCGGTGTCGAGCGTGGCGTCGCCGCTGAGGCTGCCGGTGCCACGCAGCAGGCGCACCTGTTGGGAACCAAGGTAGCGGTTGTAGGCGGCCAGGTCCGGGATGGTCGCTTGGCTGAAGCGCAACCGCGCACGAACGCCCTTGCGCAGTTCCTGCAGGCGGCCATCGCCGGTGAGGTCCACGGCCAGGTCGCGACCGTCGAACAGGCGTACATCCTTCGCATCGCTTGGGCGAGCGGTGAAGCGGGGCAGCCGGATCGCCAACTGTGCCTGAGTGGGGCTGCCGGCCTTCAGCTCGCCATGCGCACTGGCCGTGCCGGCCAGCCGCACGCCAGCGATCTCGGCCACGGCGGCAGCCGAAGGGATGTCCACGGTACTGCCTTCGATCAGTTCGCCATTGCGCAGGCGCAGATCTGCTTTCAGGGTGCCGCCGCCATCCAGCTGCAGCCACGGCTTGCGCACGAACAGGGCAGGGATCCAGTTGAGCGAGGTGAAGGCCCATTCGCCACGCACGGTACCGGAGCTGCGCTCCAGCAGCTGGGTAGGGTGCTGGAACGGAATCTCGCGCCCGGTGATGTGCAGGTCGGCATCGATGCCGGCGGCCGAATCCGGACGTGGCGGCAGGCGGGCCTGCAGGCGCAGGTCGTTGGCCACATTGAGCTGCAGGGCCAGCACGCCGCGATTGGGCGCGCCATCGCCGAGGAAGAGCGGCACCTGCCAGAGCGCGCGGTCACCGGGTTGCAGTTGGCCGTCGATCAGGTGGACCGCCAGTTGCAGGCGTCCGGGCACGGGCGCGCTGGAGATCTTTGGCGTTGTGGCATCCGTATCCATGCGCAGGCCCTGGCTGCGCGCATCCACCTCAAGTTGCGCATGCAACAGCTTCAACTTGGCCAGGCCGGGCGCCTGGTCGCGATAGTGCCGCGGATAGCTGAAGCGCGCAGTCAGATTCATGTCGCCCAGCAGCTGCACGCCGTCATAGCTGGTGTCTGCCTTGCTGAACGAGACCTCGGAATCGAACAGTTCCGATGGGCCGCCGCGCAGCTGCTTGAGGAACCCGACCGTGCCCTGGCCCTTGCCGATGATCAGCAGCCTGCCCAGCCGGGCGCTGCGGATGCTGTCGCTGTGGATGGCGTCGAAACGCAGGGTCCAACCCTGGTCGCTGCGCGGGGGCGACGGAATAGCGTCCTCGACGCGGCTGATTTCGGCCGACACGCCTGTGGCCTGCAATCGGGGAACCCGCACTTCGCGACGGAACAGGGGCAGCACGGCCAGCCGGGCGCTGGCGCGTTCGGCGTGCAGTACGTAGACGGTGTGGTTGACATGGCCGCGCATATGCACGTTCCAGGCAATGACGTGGCCGGGCAGCAGCGTGATGGCCGGGCCGGTGGTCATCACGAACTTGTGCGGCTTGCGGTTGGTGACCTGGTCGAACAGCGGGGTGTTGAGGAAGATGTTGCCGGCGAGCAGGTAGGCAGCGTACACGACAAGCAGAATGCGCACCGTGAGGCGCGCATGGCGAGGCCATTGAGGGTAGCGAACGGAAATCAGCGGCTTCAACCTTCATCGCATGGGGAGCCAGCGCACTATTGCGAAGTGTTGGGTTGCGCCGTGTGAATGCGGGCGTGGAGACGGCCTGAAGCCGGCTACCTGGAGCAATTAGGTGGTACTTGGAATAAGTGCAATGCTTTTTTCCGGGATTATCAACCCAATAGCGGCGGCCTACGCTTTGCCTGCCGAATCCAATCCCCTGGAGAACTGAAATGAGCACCCAACAGACCGTCAGTTTCAAGAACCGTAGCTGGGATGTCGCCGCCACCCTGCGCTTTCCGGAAGGCTTCGACCCTGCCAGCAAGTACGCTGCCATCGTCTGCGCGCACCCGATCAGCAGCTGCAAGGAGCAGACGTCGGGCGCCATCTATGGTGAGGCACTGACCGCCGCTGGTTTCATCACTCTCGCTTTTGACGCCTCCACCCAGGGCGCCAGCGGCGGTGAGCCCCGCTTCATGGAAGATCCCGCTACCCGAGTAGAGGACTTCCGCTGTGCCATGGATTACCTGATGACGCTGCCGTACATCGATGAAGATCGTGTTGGCGTGCTGGGCGTCTGCGGCGGCGGTGGCTATGCGGTGAGCGCGGCCACTACCGACCACCGTTTCAAGGCAGTCGGCACGGTGGTGGCTGCCAACTATGGCCGGCTGATGCGTGAAGGTGACATGTCGCCGGATGCTGCGTTGAAGACGTTGGAAGCGCTGGGCAAGCAGCGCACTGCCGAGGCACGGGGTGCTGAGCCGTTGATCGTGGGCTACATTCCCGGCTCTGAAGCGGAGCGCGAAGCCGCCGGAGTCAACGACATCGACATCGTTGAGGCGGTGCAGTACTACTGCACGCCGCGTGGCCAGCAGCCGGGCTCGCCGAACAAGCTGCGCTTCACCAGCACCGGCGCCGCCCTGAGCTGGGATGCCTTTGCGTTCACCGAGCATCTGCTGACTCAGCCGCTGCACATCGTCATCGGCGGTGTGCCCGGTGGTTTCGGCTCGTATCGTGACGGCCTGGAGCTGTACGCAAGGGCGCGTTCGGCGCAGAAGAGCATCCAGATCGTGGCCGGCGCCAGCCACTACGAGCTGTATGACCAGCCAGCAGCCACCACCCAGGCGCTGCAGCAGCTGATTCCGTTCTACCGGACGCATCTTGGCGCTTGATGCAACAAGGCCAACCAGAGCAGCGTACGTCCCGCCGGCCCATTTCAGGCCGGCGGGACGTTTGCTTTACAGCTGGATCTGCACTGTAGCGGCGCCCTCGAACGCGGTATCGATACCGCGCTCACGCCACCTGGCCAGATCGGCCTGGCGGTTGGCCAGTGTGGTCTCCCAGATCGAATAGGCATCCGCACCCAGCATCAGCCGCACCGGCGGGTCATTGCTGGCTACAACGTCCAGCATGCGCTGTGCGGCCTTTGCCGGGTCACCCATCTGCTGCCCGGAGGATGATTCCAGGTAGGTTTCGAATGGCTCCACAACCGGCCGATAAGCATCGATGCGGTGTGCTGGCCGCATGTTGGCATCACCGGCGAACTCGGTGCGGAATGCGCCCGGTTCCACCAGAGTCACCCGGATGCCGAGCGGCTTTGCTTCGATCGCCAGTGCTTCGGTCCAGCCTTCGATGGCGAACTTCGCTGCACAGTAGGGGCCGGCCGCGTTCATTGCCACCAGCCCGGCAATGCTGCTGACAGTGAGAATGTGGCCAGCGCCCTGCTTCCGCATCTGCGGCAACACGGCGCGACTCATTTCGGCAGCAGCGAAGAAGTTCAGCTCCATCTGCTCGCGCAGCTGTTCCAGGCTGAACTCCTCGCAGGCGCCCACCACACCGCGGCCAGCCACATTGGCCAGCACATCGATGCGCCCGAAGCGTTCGATGGCGTCGGCCACGGCACGTGCACGGCCATCGGCATCGTTCACGTCAAGCGCCAGCGGCAGGACGTGGTCCTCATGGCCTGCGGCGATCGCGCGAAGTCGGTCCAGCCGCCGCGCGGTAAGGATGGCGCGGTCACCCCGGGCAATGACCGCTTCGGAAAGGGCCTTGCCCAGACCGGATGACGCACCGGTGATGAACCAGGCGCGTGGTTGTTGTGTATTCATTGGAGAATCCTGCGGAATGTTGTGCAACACGCGATCAGATGATGGTCAATCCACCGTCGACCACCAGTTCGGCACCGATGACGTAGGACGCGTCATCGCTGGCAAGGAACAGCGCGGCCTTGGCGATTTCCTCCGAAGTGCCGACGCGGCCGATCGGAATGCCCTTGAGCAGGCTTTCCAGGAGTTGCGGGTCCTCGGTGAAATGGGTGGCCATCGGCGTGTCGATCAGCCCCGGGTAGATGCCGTTGACGCGGATGCCGCGGCGGGCGAAATCGACGGCGGCGGCCTTGGTCAGATGACGGCTGCCGCCCTTGGAGGCGCTGTAGCCCGGCGGCACGTCGGGGAAGACGATGATGCCGGCGGCAGACGAGATGTTGATGATCGCGCCACTGTGCTGCAGTTCCATCTGCGGCGTGACCGCCTTGATGCCATGGAACTGGCTGGTCAGATTGACGTCGATGACGTGGCTGAAGTCCTCGGCCGTGGCGTTGTCCCAGCGGCCGTCGCGCGGCCCCGGCGTGCCGGCGTTGTTGACCAGGATATCGATGCGGCCATGGCGCTCGATTGTGGTGGCGGCCACCTCGGCCCATTGTTCGGGCCGGGTCACATCCAGGAACGCCGATGTTGCACGATGGCCCTGGGCGGTGAGGTCCTGCACCAGTGCGTCAAGGTTCTGTTTGCGGTCGGGGGTGCCGGTAGCAACAACGACGGCGCCTTCGCTGGCGAAGACCCGGGCGATGACCGCGCCCATGCCGGTGCCGCTGCCGGCGCCGGTGATGATGGCGACTTTGTCCTGCAGGCGTTTCATGGGCAATTCCTGTGTTTGATCGGGAGCGGGGCGGTGATGTGCCGCCATGGAATGCACGATAGGCCCGGGGTTCTGTACGATCCATGCCGTGGCGTTCGCCTGACTTCTTCGAGCGTACGGAAATGAGCGCTGATCCGCTGTCCGATGTGTTGTCACTGCTGCAGCCAAGCAGCCAGTTCTTTGCCGGATTCGATGCCGCCGGCGACTGGGCATTCGATTTCCCGGCGCACGAAGGCATCAAGTTCACGGCAGTCATGGGGGGCGGCTGCTGGGGCCGCGTCGAGGGTGAGCCCGCACTGTTCCACTTCGAAGCCGGCGACTGCTTCCTGCTCAACAGCCGCTGCCGGTTCGTGCTCGCTTCGGATCCTGCAGTGGCCATCGCCAGCGGCGAGCCCATCATCGAAGCGGCGGCGCGGCAGGGCGTTGTCACTCACAACGGGGGAGGAGAGACCTTCCTCATCAGCGGCCGATTCGCGTTTCCCGGGCGGCATGCCGCCGTGCTGTTCGATGCGCTGCCACCCCTGATCCATGTGCCACGTGCTTCGGGACAAGCAGGCGTGCTGCGCTGGGCGCTGGATCAATGGGCCAATGAACTGCACGCGCCGCAGCCGGGCGCAGGGTTGATGTCCACCCATCTGGCCCATCTCATGCTGGTACAGGTGCTGCGCCTGCACCTGGCTACCCCGGGCCGGGTGCCGAAGGGCTGGTTCCTGGCCCTGACCGACAGCCACATCAGCCTGGCCCTCGGGGCGATGCACGCAGCTCCGGCCCAGTCCTGGACGCTGGAGTCACTGGCGCGTATCGCAGGGGTTTCGCGCACGGTGTTCGCGCAGCGCTTCAAGGCACTGGTCGGGCACACGGCAATGGACTATCTGTCACGTTGGCGGATGCTGCTTGCGGCGGACCGGCTGTCCCATGGCGCCGATGCCGTGTCCAGTATTGCCTTTGCCGTGGGCTACGAATCGGAGAGTGCGTTCAGTACTGCGTTCAAGCGCATCATGGGGCAGGCGCCCGCGCAGTATCGCAGGCAGGCCACCTCGCCCAGGTAAGAAGTATCAGGTCGTGCGCCGGCGAGGCCTGGCCGGCGCACGCTGGGTGGCGGCACGTGTCGCACTCGTTGCGGTGCGCTTCCTGCTGTCTTCCAGGTTGTCACGCAACGCTTGCAGCAACAGTGTGAACACCGGCGAAGCCAAGCGCCGGTTCGGGTAGTAGAGGTGATACCCCTCGTAAGTCTTGCGCCACTCGGTCAGCGCCTCGACCAGCTCTCCTGACGCCAGCCGGTCCTGCACGTAATGCAGTGGAAGATAGGTAAGGCCGACGCCCTGCAAAGCTGCATCGCGCATGGCCGAAATACTGTTGACCACCACCTGGCCTTCGGATTTCACCCGGTGGTCGCGGCCGGCGCGAGTGAATGTCCAGGCATAGATCTCGCCATGGGTGGGCAGGCGCAGGTTCACGCACTGGTGCTCTACCAGCTGCTGCGGCTGTTGGGGTGCCGGGTGGCGGGCGAAGTAGGCCGGTGATGCCACCACCACCATCGGTATCGGCAGGCTGATCGGCACTGCGATCATGTCCTTGGCAACCAGGCCGCCGCGACGCACGCCGGCATCGAAGCGCCCGCTGACGATGTCGGTCAACCCGTAGTCGGTGGTGATTTCCACACGGATGTCGGGGTAGTCCGGTACCAGCCGGGCGATGGCGGGCATCAGTACAGCGTGCACGGCATATTCGTCTGCGGTCAGGCGCAGGGTGCCGGCGGGCTTGTCGCGCAGTTCACCGATGCGGGCCAGCCCGGCTTCCAGTTCGTTCATGGCCGGGCCGATGAGTCCGAGCAGGCGCTCGCCGGCCTCGGTCAGGGCCACGCTGCGGGTGGTGCGAGCGAACAGGCGCAGCCCCAGGCGGGTTTCCAGCCCGCGGATGATCTGGCTGAGCGAAGACTGGGTGATGCCCAGCCGGATCGCGGCGCGGGTGAAGCTTGCCTCTTCGGCAACCATCAGAAAGGCCGAGAGATCCTTGAGGTGACTGCCTGCCATTAGGTGATCCTGCTTATAAGTTCATTACGATTTTTGCGGATTATCACCACGCCATGCCAGCCCTATCGTAGCTGTCATTCCACACAACGTGGACAGCAACCTGTGAGGACGGCAATGAAAGCAGTGCAATTCCCCAATGGCAACATCACCATGGCCGGCCAGCTGCATGTGCCGGAGCACGCCGCACTGTCGGCCCGTCATCCGGCCATCGTGGTCGTTCACCCGGCCGGTGGCGTGAAGGAGCAGACCGCAACGGTGCATGCGGCCAGCCTGGTCAAGCAGGGCTTCGTGGTGTTGACCTTCGATGCCTCCTGCCAGGGCAACAGCACCGGCGCACCGCGCGGCAATGAGAACCCGTATGCGCGTGTGGCCGATATCAGCGCGGCGATTGACCTGCTGGTCACGCTGCCGATCGTCGACGCTGATCGGATCGGTGTGCTCGGTATCTGTGCCGGTGGCGGCTATGCGGCACACGCCACGATGAACGATCGCCGCATCCGCGCGGTGGGCACCATCAGTGCCGTCAATTACGGCCAGATGTTCCGCCAGGGTTGGGACGGCGATGCCGATCCCCGGAATTCAGTCGCGCTGCTTGATGCCGCAGCGCAGGCCCGCACCCGTCAGGCCGAGGGCGGACAGCTCCAGTACCAGGATGCGCTGCCAGCCAACCGCGAAGCCGCCACACACCCGGACTTTGCCGAAGCCTTCGACTACTACCGCACACCGCGTGGCCAGCATCCGAACGCCACTGGGCTGTTCCCGCTGCAGAACCTGGCCGAACTGGTGGGCTACGACGCCTTCAACAACGCGGAACTGTTCCTCACCCAACCGTTGCTGGCGATCGCCGGCAGCGAGGCCGGCACCCGCTGGATGAGCGAAGAGCTGCACCAGCGCGCGGCAAGCACCGACAAGCACCTGCTGATCCTGGCCGGTGGTACCCACGTGGCGCTGTACGACCAGCCCGAATTCGTGGCGCGTGCGGGCGCGGCACTGGGCGAGTTCTACCACCAGGCGCTGGTTGCGCGCTGAGCACGCCAGTACGGCGTTTCGTTGAATTACTCAAGGATCTGCAGATGAAAACCCAGGCCTACGCTGCGCTGTCGGCAACTACGCCAATGGTGCCGCACACCATCGAACGTCGTGAACTGCGTGACGACGATGTCGCTATCGAAATTCTCTACAGCGGCGTCTGCCATTCGGACCTGCATATGGTCCGCAACGACTGGGGCAGGGCGATCTACCCGGTCGTGCCTGGCCACGAGATCATCGGTCGTGTGGTGGCCACCGGCGCGTCCGCGCATCGCTTCAAGGCAGGTGATGCGGTGGCTGTCGGCACCTTCCTCGACAGCTGCGAGCACTGCGACCAGTGCCACAAGGGCGAAGAGCACATGTGCCGCGAGGTGCTGACCGAGACCTACAACGGCCTGGACCGCGTCACCGGCCAGCCGACCCTGGGGGGCTATGCGCGGCACATTGTGGTGAAGGAGGCTTTCGTGCTGCGCGTGCCCGAAGGATTGGACCTGTCTCGGGCCGCACCGCTGCTGTGTGCCGGCATCACCACGTATTCGCCGCTGCGCACCTGGAACGTTGGTCCCGGCAGCCGGGTGGCCGTGGTTGGCCTGGGCGGGCTGGGCCACATGGCGGTCAAGCTGGCGATCGGACTGGGCGCACACGTCACCGTCATCAGTCGCTCGCGCGCCAAGCAGGCCGACGCGCTTGCTCTGGGTGCAGAGGCACTCCTGCCGACCGACGATGCGCAGGCATTGGCGGCTGCGGCTTCCAGCTTCGACCTGATCGTCGATACCGTACCGACCAAGCACGACATCAACCCCTACATTCCGCTGCTGGATATCGACGGCACGCTGGTGGTCGTTGGGCAACTGGGCGATCTGCAGGAGCCGTTCACCGTGCCCATGATCATGGGCCGCCGCCGCGTAGCGGGCTCGATGATCGGCGGAGTCCGCGAGACCCAGGAAATGCTGGATTTCTGCGCGCGACAACAGATCCTGCCGGACTGCGAGCTGATCCGCATGGACCAGATCAACGAGGCCTTTGATCGGCTTGAGCGGGCCGACGTGCGGTATCGCTTCGTCATCGATATGTCCACGTTGGCCTGAAGGCCTGCGGTAGAGCGGACGAGGAGCACAGCATGCGCACGGCATTGATCATTGGTGGTTCGCTGGCAGGATTGTCAGCGGCCCTGGCACTGGCCAACGTCGGCGTGGCCTCCACCGTGCTCGAGCGAGCACCGGCGCGCGGGCGTGCTGGTGTGGCCATCCGCGCCGGCGGCACTGCCTTGCGGATGGCATTCACTGTACCGGCGAGCCAGCAGGTGGTGGATGCATTGGGCGGTGATGCCATCGAACAGGCCGTGCTGCCGCATGCGTGGTGGGACGTCTACACTGCGCTCCGCCAGGCGGCCAGCGTTGAGCCCGGCATCACGCTGGTGGACGGCGAGGCGGTGGCCACCGTTGGTGAGCGTGTTGACGCGGCATGGGCGCGTAGCGCAGAAGGGCGGGAGTGGACGGCCGACCTGCTGATCGGGGCCGATGGCCATCGGAGCGTGGTTCGACGGTGCGTCGCCCCGGAGCAGCCCGAGGCCTCCTACGCAGGCTATCTGGCGTGGCTGGCGCAACTGGACGTGCCACCCCGGAACGCGCGTGCGCTGAGCGGTGTCGAGTTCCATTCGGCCGGCCACGATGTGCTGGCCATCTACCCGTTGCTGGAGGCTGCACACGCCACCCCGCGACGCGTGGGTTGGGCGTGGTTCGAAGCGCGCAGCACCCGGCTGTTGCAGGCCCTCGGTGCGGTCTGCGAGGACCGGGTGCGGTTCACGCCGAGGGCGGACGCAGTGCCCGCAGACACCCGCATTGCGTTGGCCAATCGTGCGCGGATGCAGTGGCCTGCACCGTGGGGCAAGGCACTTTCGCGGGCGATCCGGCAGACGGGCGCGCTGCCGATGCCCATCTCCGAGTACGTCCCCACGCAGGTCGCGCGCGGGCGCCTGGCCCTGGTGGGGGACGCTGCGCATGCGCAATCGCCGATGACCGGCGCGGGATTCGCTGAGTCCATGCTCGATGCCCTGCACGTGTCACGGGCGTTACGCCTGGAACCCGACGTGGTGGACGCCCTGGCGCTCTACCAGCAACGGCGCCTGTCCCACATGCGCGAGCAGGTGCTGCAGGGCCAGGTCTTCGGGCGCTCCTTCCGCGACGCCACTTCGCCGGGTGCGGCGCGCCAGCGCTGGGCCTGACTTCATTCCGAACCGAGACAGAAACATGTTCAGTCACGTCACCCTTGGCAGCAACGATCTTGTGCGGTCCCGTCGCTTCTACGACGCCGTAATGGGAGTACTGGGCGCCCGCCCGGCACTCAGCCTCAACTTCAATTCCGAGCGCATCCTCTACCAGCACGCAGGTAGCCTGCTGGTGCTGGCCACGCCGCTGAACGGCGAAGCTGCCTCGGCGGCCAATGGCGGCACGATCGGCCTGCTCATGGCCAGCCCGGCACAGGTGGATGCCTTCCATGCTGCGGCGCTGGCCAACGGTGGAACCTCGTGCGAGGAACCGCCCGGTGTGCGCGAGACTCCGGCGGGCTCGCTGTATCTGGCCTATCTGCGTGACCCGGACGGCAACAAGTTGTGCGCGTTCCATACGCTGGCCGATTCCGCTCCCACGCTTGACACTGCGGGGGCGTCGTCGTGATGAGCCCTCAGCGCCCCTTGAACTCCGGCTTCGACCGGACGAGTTCCGCAGCCGATGTGGTGCGGGGTATCGATCTGCGCGGCAAGCTGGCCATCATCACTGGCGGCCACGGTGGCCTCGGCCTGGAAACCACCCGGGCCCTGGCCAGCGCCGGCGCAGACGTGCTGGTACTTGCGCGCAACCCGACGGCGGCCCGGGCCACGCTGGCCGATGTGCCCGGGGTGGAGGTGGACATGCTTGATCTGGCGGACCAGGCCAGCGTGCGTGCCTGTGCCGAGCGCTTCGTCGCCAGCGGACGCAGGGCGGATATCGTGATCTGCAATGCCGCGGTCATGGCCAACGATGAATCGCGCGTGGGCAACGGTTGGGAATCGCAGTTCGGCACCAACCACCTGGGTCATTTTGCATTGGTCAATCTGCTGTGGCCGGCCATTGCGCGAGGTGCCCGCATCGTTTCGCTGTCCTCGATGGGACATCACTATTCGCCCACGCGCTGGACGGACCTGCAGTTCGAAACGGGGTACGACAAGTGGCTGGCCTATGGGCAGTCCAAGACCGCCATCGCGCTGTTCGCGCTGCACCTGGATGTGCTCGGTCGCACCGCTGGCGTGCGTTCCTACTCGGTCCATCCGGGCAAGATCCACACGGCGCTGCAGCGCCACATGGCACTGGAAGAAATGCAGGCATTGGGCTGGCTTGATGCAGAGGGCCGGTTGATCGACCCCAGTTTCAAGACGTCCGCTCAAGGTGCGGCGACCACGGTGTGGGCGGCCACATCGTCGCTGCTGGATGGCATCGGTGGGGTGTACTGCGAGGACTGCGACGTCGCATGGGAGGAAGACCTTCCCGTCCCGAGCGAAGGGGGTGTTCGCCCGTATGCGGTGGACGCCGCGCAGGCAGAACGCCTGTGGCGGCTGTCGGCCGAGCTGACCGGTATCAATGCTTTTGCTGGCGTGACGTCAGGCGCGGAGTGATGTCGCAGGCACGCGCTCCCTTGGCCGAACGGCTGCGCCCAGTATCGCTTGCCGGCGTTGTCGGGCAGTCCCATCTGCTGGCGGATGGACAGCCGCTGCAGCGGGCACTGGAAGCAGGCCTGCCACGTTCGATCATCCTGTGGGGGCCGCCGGGGTGTGGCAAGACCAGTATCGCGCAACTGCTACTGGGGGCATCGGGGCATCGCCACACATCGCTGCCTGCAGCGGTGATGACGCCCTCCGAACTGGGCCGGGCGCTGGCCGTGGCCAGCCACCAGGCAGGCCGCGGCCACCTGCTGTTCGTCGACGAGGTTCATCGTCTGGACCGTGCCACGCAGGATGTGCTGGTACGTCATCTGCAGGGCAACGACGCTCGCTTGCTTGCTGCCACCACCGAGAATCCGTCGTTCCAGTTGCGACCGTCACTGCTTCAGCGCTGCGACGTTCATGTACTGCAGCCGCTGCAGCCGATCCACATCATCGGACAACTGCGGCGTGCGGTGGTGGATGGGATGCAGGGGCTGGCCCACTGCGATCTGAAGATCGACGACGACGTTCTGGGCGCCATCGCCGTTCGCGCTGATGGAGATCTGCGCAGGGCGCTGAATGCTCTGGAGATCCTGGCGGATCTGGCGCCCGCGGATGGCCGGATCCCACATTCGTTGCTGGATGACGCGCTGCCCCGCCAGGTGCGCCGCTTCGACAAGCAGGGTGAATTGTTCTACGACCAGATATCCGCGGCGTTCAAGTCGGTGCGCAGCACGAATCCCGACGCGGCCCTGTACTGGATCTGCCGGATGCTGGATGGAGGCTGTGATCCACGGTACCTGGCACGCAACCTGAGCAAGATGGCCATCGAGGACATCGGCCTGTCCGACCCGAGAGCGCAGACCAGGGCCTTGGAGGCCTGGAAGGTACTGGAGCGATTCGGCGACGAACTGGGCGCGGCCGCACTGGCCAACACGGCCCTGTACCTGGGGGCCACCCACAAATCCAACGCCACGGTGATGGCATGGCTGAACGCGCGCTCGCGCAGCGGGTCACCTGCGGACGCTGGCTGAGTGATCGCGGTCAGACACGCATGGCCTGAGCGTTGCTCGCGGCGCTTAATGACCTGAACACGACGCTTGCGGCCATGGCATGGAATCCAACGCCAGCCGCAGCTGTTTCAACCCGCGCACGATGTGCGCCTCAACAAGGTGAATGTGAGATGCAACTTGGTATCCAGAACAAGGTCGCCGTGGTTACCGGTGCGACCCAGGGCATCGGTTATGCCATCGCCAGCACGTTGCTGGCGGAGGGCGCTACGGTGGTGGTGAATGGCCGCAGGAGCGACCAGGTGGACCAGGCTGTTGCGCGGCTGAAGGCCGAGCACGGCGACGCAGCACCGGTGCAGGGCGTGGTTGCGGACCTGGCCAGCGCGGCAGGTTGCAACGTGCTGCTGGCACAGGTGCCGGCGTGCGACATCCTGGTCAACAATGCCGCTGTCTTCGAAACCGCAGACTTCTTCGAGATTGCCGATGACACGTGGGACACCTACTGGGCGGTGAACATCATGGCTGGCATGCGCCTTGCGCGTTCGTACCTGCCGGCCATGGCAGGCAAGGCCTGGGGCAGGGTTGTCTTCATCGGCTCGGAGTGCGGCATCAGCACGCCTCCCGACATGTTGCACTACGCAACCACCAAGACCGCACTGCTGGGTCTCTCGCGTGGCATGGCCAAGCGCATGGCCGGTACTGGCGTGACCGTCAACGCGGTGCTGCCAGGGCCGACCCTGAGCGAAGGTGTGGAGGCGATGTTGCAGGATGAGATCCGCCGGACCGGCAAGAGCATCGAGGAGCAGGGCGCGGCGCTGGTGAAGGCCATGCGGCCTTCGTCGATCACCGAGCGCTTCCAGACTGCGCAGGAAGTGGCCAACCTGGTGGCCTACACCTGCTCAAGCCTCGCATCCGGCACTACCGGCGCCGCGCTGCGTGCGGATGGTGGCGTGGCTGACACGCCATTCTGATGCGCCTGGCTGCCGCCATCAGTCCGCATCGATACTGGTGCGGACCTGGCGGCGATAGCGGCCAGGTGCGACGTCCATCACCCGGGTAAAGGCTGCGATGAAGGAGAACTCGGAGCTGTAGCCCACGTCTGCCGCGATGCGTGCCAGCGTCTGCTGGGTGCTGCGCAGGCGGGAGGCGGCCAACAGCATGCGCCAGTTGGTCAGGTACTCGATGGGCGAAACGCCCATCAGCTGCTTGAAGCGGCCGGCGTAGACCGTGCGTGACATGGCCGCGATGCTGGCAAGATCGTCCAGCCGCCAGGTACGGGCCGGCTCGCCGTGCATCGCGCGGATGCTGTCGGCGATACGCGGGTCGGTCATGGCCTGCATCCAGCCGGGCGGCAGGGCAGGATGCTCGGAGGACAGGAACAGGCGGAGCATCTCCACCAGCATCAGATGGGCAAGGTGCTCGACCACCAGCGCAGCCCCCGGGCGTGGCTGTACCAGTTCTTCGGCAAGGCGGGCCAGCGCACGGCGCAGCAGGATGGCCTCGCTGTCGCCATGTGACACCTGCACGATACCGGGCAAGGGGTCGAGGACGCGCACCGCATCGGTATCGGCGAAGCGGAAGCTGCCGCTGACGATCAGGTGGTCGCCGCCACCGTGCAGCGTCCTGCGGCCAGTGGCTTCGAGGTCGAGCACCGAGGCGGCATCAACAGGGGCGAGTTGAGGGTCGCTGCACAGGACATACGAGCCGGCTTTGCTGAGCAGGAAGCAGTCACCTTCCTGCAGGCGCTGCGGCTGTTGGCCGCCATCTGCGGAGATCCAGCATTCCCCGCGCTCGACGGCACAGAACTTGATGCCCTGCCGGTTGGGAAAACGCAGTGACCATGGGCCCGCCACATCCAGCGCTGCGGTACGCGTATGGGTGGGGCGGAGCAGGGTTAGTACTTCAGACAGAGGATCCATGCACCAGAACGGCAACAGAAGGGCCGCACATAGCGTACCGCGCCAACCCCGTCTCCGGCGCGAAGCGGGCGGACGAATGCACATCAACCACGAACGGTGGCGAATGGTACAGCCCGTGTTCCGTTCCTAGAATTTCCGGCTGGACGTGCCGGTCGCCGGCCTGCGTCCCGGTCCATCTTTCCACCTCGGCGCCATGGCGCTTGCCGCCTTGCGCCTTCCGGGCCCTTCCTCGTGAACCCACTTCCAGAATCGCGGTGGCCGGCATGAATGCGGCGGCCACCCTGTTGTTCGCATTGAAGCTCTATGTGGCCTGCATGTTGGCGTTCGTCGCCTCCGTGCACCTCGGGCTGGAGCAGAATTACTGGGCCAGCGTGACCTGCGTCGCGTTGGCCAATCCAATCTCGGCCAATGTCCGCTCCAAAGCGCTGTACCGTCTACTGGGCACCCTCGGTGCCGGCGTGACTGCGCTGGCCATCGGCGGCCTGTTCGGCATTCTTTCCTTCCCAGTGGTGCTGGCCAGTGGTGTGGTTGCCACGCTGGGCTTCACCGTGGCGGCGGCCAACCGCACCCCACGGGCATATGCGCTGCAGTTGTTTGCCGTCACGTTGTGCCTGATCGCCGTGGGCAACGTGGAACACCCGGGGCGCCTGTTCGACATCGCGCTGCTGCGCGTCACCGAGATCTGCATCGGCATCGCCGCGATCACCCTGGTGGACGGCCTGGCGCCAACCGCGTTGGGCCCTTCGGTGAGAACCCGACTGCGCCGCTGGTTACCAGAGGTCAGGCAGTGGCTGGACGACGCGGTCGCTGGCAACGTGGCTACGGACGTGGCTGCGCAGCATCGGCTCAAGGCCGTGGCCGACCTTTCGGCGCTCTCGTTGGTGGCCGAGCAGCTGCGTTTCGACAGCACGGTAAGCAATCGCCAGCACCGGCTGCTGTTTGCGCTGCAGCGGCGGCTGGCGCGTCTTGTGCCCTTGATCGGAGCGTTGGAAGCGACGACCGCGGGCAGCTCGCGCCTGCATGACCCGGCCTGGCGCGCGCGCATCGTGGCAACCCGCCAGCGCGACCTGGCGCGTGCACGGCAGGCATGGACCGATATCCAGGTGCTGGATGATGCCCTGGAGAAAGGTGACCCGCTGCCGCCGCATCTGGAGCGCAGCCTGGCCACGAGCCAGCCACTGCCGCTCGCGCCGGATCATCATCACGCACTCCGCATCGGCGGTGGCTGCGCCCTCGCGTATGCGCTGATCTGCCTGCTGTGGTGGGCCACCGGTTGGGCACAGGGGCCGAACATGCTGATCATGGGTACCGTGACGCTGGCCTTCTTCGGCATCTTCGATGGTGCCAACCTGGCCGCGATGAAGTTCGGTCGCTTCGCCGCGTTGTCGGTCGCGTTGTCGGTGGTACTGGGATACCTGCTTTTACCCATGGCCCAGAGCTTCTCTGGGTTCGCACTTGCCTGTGCACTGGTGATCCTGCCATTGGCGGTGTGGAGCATCGAGGAGCCGCTGGCGATCCTGCTGCTGGCGCTGACACTCAGTAATGCAGGTCTGGCCAGTCACTACCAGCCCCAGGACTTCGGTACCTTCCTGGACATGGCCGCGGGAACCCTGATCGGCATCTTCATCGGCTTCTTCTGCCTGCTGCTGGTCAAGCGCATGGGCGCCGAAGCGGCCTCGAAGCGATTGCAGGAGGACGGGCGGCAGGACCTGGCGACGCTGGGCCGGACCGCGGATCGCGACGTGGAGGACGCCTTCCTTGAGCGCGATCTCGATCGCATCGGGCAGCTTGGCGCCCGTGCCACAGGCGCGAATGCGGTGGCGGCAGCGCACCTGTTTCGGCAGCTTCGCCTGGGCCACAGCCTGGTGCACCTGCAACGTGCCACCCACCATGTGGCAGGGATCGAACGCGACTTGCTTGATGCGCTGATGCGTCGACTCCACCGTGAACTGGCGGGCGCAGCGTCGCCCGGAATGCTGGGCGATCACCTCGACCGGGTGCTGCGACGCGACATCCTGCTGGGCAGCCCTGAAGGCGACGCACTGACCGATGCACTGGTTCACCTGCGCCTGGCCCTGGAGCCGGTGCCGGCGCAGAACGGAGAGGCAGCATGATCGGAGAGCTCGACCTGGCTGGACTGTTTGTCTCGCCGTTGCTGCCGTGCCTGCTGATCGGATTCGTGCTGCGCATTGCGTTGTCGCGCGTGCTGGATCGGATTGGCGCCTATCGGCTGCTCGGCAATCGCCCTCTGTTCGACCTGTCGCTGCTGGTGATGCTCGTCGGCGCGCTCTTGGTTCTCTTTCCGCTTGTCTGGCGCACATCGTCATGAAGAATCTGCAACCCCTGCTGCTTGCCGTTGCCCGGCAGGCCCTTACCCTCATGTTCAGTGCCATTGCTGCGTTCGTGGCCTGGCACATCTACAGCTACTACATCAGTGCGCCACAGACCCGTGACGGCAAGATTCGCGCTGACGTGGTGGCATTGGCCACCGAGGTCTCCGGCCGCGTCTCTGAAGTACATGTGAGAGACAACCAGCAGGTGCAGCGTGGCCAGGTCCTGTTCGTGCTGGACCGTGACCGCCTGGCCAATGCCCTGGAACGGGCGGACGCCGCGGTGGCACTGGCTGCGGAGCGATCCCGCGCTGCGCGCCGTGAGGCGTCGCGCTACGGCGGATTGGTCGGCGTAGCATCCGACCAGGACATCGCTGCCCGCCGCACGCAGGCTGAAGAGGCGGCGGCCAGTCATCGCCAGGCCATCGCTGAGCGGGACCTGGCGCGTTTGAATCTTGAAAGCGCTACCGTGCGTTCGCCGGTGAACGGCACCATCAGCAATTTCTCGTTGCGCCCCGGCACCTACGCCAGCGCAGGCCAGCCGTTGGTGAGCATCGTCGACAGCGAGAGCTATCACGTCGCAGGCTACTTCGAGGAAACCAAATTGCCACGCATCCATCCAGGTGCACCGGTCCAGGTTCATGTGATGGGTGAGGCCGCCACGCTGCGTGGCCACGTGGTCGGCCTGGCACCGGGCATCGATGACCGTGAGCGTGTGACTGCAAATGGCACCCTGCTGGCGAACGTCAATCCGACGTTCACCTGGATCCGGCTGGCCCAACGCATTCCAGTGCGGGTCGAACTGGATGAAATCCCTGAAGGGATGGCGATGATCGCGGGGCGCACCGCCACGGTGACCCTGATCGAAGATGATTCGCAGGGGAGGGCCCCATGATGCGCGCCGTTCCCTGTGGGCATGTCGCCCGGTGGGTACTGCCGGTGTGCATCGTGCTGGCCATCAGCGCGTGCCGTACCGCAGGACCGGACTACCGGCCTCCGAGACCGCCGGCTGCAGGCCTTGGGTTTGCATCGATCGAACCCGTACAGGGAGCGTCGGCGGCCGTCAGCAATGCTCCGTTACCAGAACGATGGTGGCGGCTGTACGACGACCCCGCGCTCGATGCCCTTGTGCAACACGCCCTTGCCGCCAACACCGATCTGCGGATCGCACAGGCGCGGCTGGAGCAGGCCCGGGCCCAGGCGCGGGAGGTCCGCGCCGCAGCGGGTATGGGTACTGCTGTCAGTGCCGGGGCAGGTGCCGGCCAGGCTTCCAGCCTCGGAATTGGACCCAGCGCAGGCGTGCATGCCAGTTTCGATGCTGGCATCAGCATCGACTACGATCTTGATCTGGCCGGGCGGGTAAAGCGGCTCCTCGAGGCGCAGGACGCGCAGACCGAGGCCGTCGCTGCGGCGCGGGACCTGGCCACCATCGGTATTGTCAGCGACGTGGTGCGTGCGTACACCGACAGTTGCGCCGCCGGCGCGAGCCAGCAGGTGGTGGCACGTTCCATTCAGCTGCAGGCCTCGGAGCTGGCATTGATCGAGCGTGCATGGAAGGCCGGGCAGCAGCCAGCCATCAATGTGACCCGTGCCAGGGGCTTGCTTGGGCAGCTGCAGGCGCAGATGCCGCCACTACAGGCCGGCCAGCAATCCGCACTGTCACGACTGGCGCTGTTGCTGGGACAGGCACCCTCGCAACTGGATGCGCAGTACCAGCACTGCACCTCGATTCCGACCATGGCCGGTGTGGTGCCAGCGGGCGAGGGCGCCGACCTGATCCGACGACGCCCGGACGTACGTGCGGCCGAGCGTCGACTGGCAGCGGCCACGGCACGGATTGGTGTGGAGACGGCGGGCCTGTATCCCAGTGTGCATCTTGGCTTGAGTGCGGGTGCCACATCGCGTCGACTGGACCATCTGTTCGACGATTCCGCACTGCGCTATTCGGTAGGCCCGCTGGTGTCATGGAGCTTTCCGAACCGCTCCGTGGCACGGGCGAGGATAGACGCTGCCGACGCGGCGTCACGGGCTGAACTGGCCGCCTTCGACGGTACGGTTCTCAAGGCGTTGTCGGAAACAGAGACTGCCGCGGCAGCCTATGCCAAGGCATTGGAAGAGAACGCCGTACTGGTGGATGTGCGCGAGGCGGCCCGACTGGCGCATGCGCAACAGCAGCAGATGCTGAAGGCAGGAACAGTATCGGCATTGGAAGCGCTGGATGTGGCGCGTAGCCTTGCGGCCGCCGAGCAGGCCGTCGCCACCTCCGATGCGACGGTCGCTCGAAGCCGCATCGCCCTGTTCCTGGCGCTGGGAGGAGGGTGGGAGTCGTAAGGAAGGGCCGCAATGCAATCGGGGCCATGGCTGGCCCCGATGCACCGTCTTCTCCTCAGGCAAGACGAACGCGCGGTTGAACGCAGCCATTCAAGCGTTCGGCCATCCACAGCAGGGTCGCCTTGCGGAAGCCGTGCAGCGCATGCTGGTGGCGGCGATAGAGCAGCGCATGGCTGAGATGTGCGAATCGCCCCTTGATCGACGCGCCACGGAAGAATCCGAAGTCTCCCAGCGTGCCAAAGGCGTTGTAGTCGCTGATCGAAACGAGTGCACCGAAGTCACGGAACGCGAACTCGGGCAGCGGCCGGCCCTCCAGCCAGGCCGGAAGGTGGCGGGCCAGATGCTGCGCTTGCTGAGTGGCCACCTGCGCCGTGGGTGGCAGGGCGCGCGTGGCACCAGCCAAGGTCAGGCTTGCGGCATCCCCGAGCACGAAGACCGTGTCGTCCATTGTGGATTGCAGGTTGGGGCGCACCCGTACCTGATTTGCGTGATTGAGCTCCAGTCCATCCAGTCCCTCTGCAAACGTGATGCCTTTCACCCCAGCCGCCCAGACCATGAGGTCGGCTGGAACCAGGTTGCCATCGGCCTGACGGAAGCCTTCGGCCTCGGCGGCGATCACGGATGCCCCGGTCAGGACCTGGAAACCGATGTGGCGCAACTGGTGTGTGGCCGACGATGAGATCGCTGGGGTAAATGCCTGCAGGATGCGCGGGCCTCCCTCAAGCAGGGTCAGATCCAGGCGATCACGCAGGGTAGGGTCTGCATAGCTGGACGCGAGTTCCAGCAACCGACTCAGTTCCGCAGCCAGCTCCACACCGGTGGCACCGCCCCCGACGATGGCCACACGCAGGCGCTCGTCCTGGGCCATGGCACGCATCACCCGGGTTCGAAGTGCATCGTTGAAGACTTCGGCCTGGGCCAGGCTGTCGATGAAGTGGCAGTGCTCGCGGACGCCGGGTGTGCCGAAATCATTTGCATGGCTGCCCATGGCGAGGATGAGCACGTCGTAGGGGATTCGATGCGCAGGTACCCGCAACTCTCCGTCGGGTGAGCGCAGGTCGCCGATAAGGACTTCCCGCGATTCCCGGTCCAGGCCGCGCATTTCCCCCGGCTGGTAAGTGAAGCCGTGCTCGCTGGCATGCGCAAGCAATACCACCTGTTGCTGCTGCAGGCTGCGCGTGCCCGCTGCCAGCGTGTGCAGCATGGGCTTCCAGATATGGGTGGGGCTCTTGTCCACCACAGTGATGGCAGCACGACCGCTGCGACCCAGCTGTTGGCCGAGCTGGGTCGCAAGCAGCAAGCCGCCGATGCCACCGCCGACGATGACGATTCTCTTCTGATCTGACATGGGGTGTGCCTGATGGCGCGAGGGTGAGGCCGTCCCGCGCCGGATGGGCTCAGACAATGACGTAGCCGCCATCGACAATGATCTCGGCACCGGTGACATAGGACGCTTCGTCACTGGCCAGGAACAGCACCACATTGGCAACTTCCTCTGCACGTCCGAAGCGACCGAGCGGGATGCGTGAGCGCATGCCATGGTTGGCGCCATCGTTGGCGATCAGGTCCTTGTTCTGTGGCGTATCGATGATGCCCGGGTGCACGGAGTTGACGCGGATGTTGAAGCTGGCGAACTCGGCAGCAGCCCCCTTGGCAAGCAGGCGATTGGCGCCCTTGGACGGGCAATAGCCAGGATGGATGCCGGTGATGGCCACGAGCCCACAGATGGACGACATGTTCACGATAGAGCCCTTGCCCGCGCGCTTCATGTGCGGACTGACCGCCTTCATGCCGAGGAAATGGCTGTTGAGGTTGAGCTGGATGATGGCGTTGAAGCCTTCCAGTGTGGCGTTGTCCCAGGTATCAAAAGGGCCGGGAAGCCCCGCATTGTTGACCAGGACGTCAATGCGGCCGTGCGTTGCGATGACCTGGTCGACCACGTCGTTCCAATGGTCTTCGCGGGTGACATCCAGGGGCAGGGCCGTGGCCGACAGGCCTTCAGCACTGAGCTCCGCCGCAATGGCCTGTGCCGCGTCGGCGCGGATGTCAGTGATGAAGACGTGGGCGCCCTCGCGCGCGAACAGGCGGGCATCGGCCGCCCCCATGCCGGCACCCGCGCCGGTGATGATTGCTACTTTGTCCTTCAAACGTGCCATGTGAACGCCTCTGTGCTGTGGATCATGGGTTGAGAGGCCCATGCGCTACGGCTCACTGGCCGGCGCCGGGTTCTGCATCCATTGGGCGCTCTGGCAGCTCTCAATCCCATGTGCAGGCGTCCGCATTACCTGCGGGATTGTTCGTGCCTGGATTCTGCTAGTGTCCGCCTTGTCCATCACGCCACTCCGCGAGGAACCGCATGGAAATCCGGCCCGCCAGCGCGGACGACATCGAGACCATGTGGGCGATCTTCCAGGCCGCCATTGCGACGGAAGATGCGCTTCCGTTCGCCGGCACCTTCGAGGCCGGGACCTTTCGGAGCCATTGGTTTGGAGTGCAGCCGGCCTTTGTGGCCGTTCTGGAAGGGCGCGTGGCCGGAATGTACAAGATGGGCGCCAACTATCCAGACCTGGGAGCGCACGTGGCCAGCGCTACCTATGTGGTCGATCCTCGGGTACAAGGTCGCGGCATTGGCCGGACGCTGGTGGAGCACAGTCTTGATCGAGCCAGATCGGAAGGCTTCCTGGCCATGCAGTTCAATTACGTGGTCAGTACCAATGCGCCAGCGGTTGAGCTGTACCGGAAGCTGGGCTTTGCCGTGGTCGGGACGCTACCGGCGGCGTTCCGGCATCGGTCGCTGGGGTTGGTTGATGTATATGTGATGCACCGCTTTCTATAGGGCGACGTGGAGGAGGGGGCTCACAGTAAGCGGCCGCCGCTGGTGCCGCGCACGAAGGCGGCAGCCAATCGCAGTGCGTCGTCGCTGCCACGATCGCCACGCAGGGCATTCGCCAGTCGGCCGGGCGTGACTCCTGTCCAGCGGACAAGGTCGCGCGTGGCATGGGCCTGGTCGCTGTAGCCATGGCGTGCGGCTGCAGCGGCAATGCTCGTGGCTTCCTCATCAAGTGTGTGCAGAATTGCCTGCAGACGGCACACACGGGCGTACTCCTTCGGAGTCATGCCCACCGCAGCCAGAAAGCGGGATTGCAGGCCGCGCAGGGACATGGCAAGCCGCCGCGCCAGTTCGGCGATGCGCAGGTCACCCTCCATCGCATCCAGATCTGCTACGGCCTGTTCAACACGCTCGTCCAGGATGAAGCTGGCGCAACGATCCCGCAGGGCCTGCCAGAGAGGCTCGGGCGTGTTGATGACCGCACTGGCGCGTGCGGCGGCACTGAAGGTCTCGGCAAAGGAGGCATCCAGCGTGTACAGGTCCGGGGCCTGGTCACGAAGGCCGGGTAAGCGGGCACCGGCGATCAAGGCGCTCGCGGCCGGCTGCAGGCGCACACCGATGCAGAACACCGCACCAGCGGCCTGCAAACGGATTGGCCCTGACTGCTGTGCCGCGAAACAGAACGGTAGATCGGAACGGATACGGCCATCTGTGCCATGCAGCTGCAGCGGCACGCCCAGTTCGGCCAGCAGCTCGCAACGGCCATCGGGATAGATAGCCTGCACGTCATTCCCGGGTGCGTCGTCCTGCAGCCACCAGATGCACTGGACGTGACGGCGGAGGTCGTCGGGGGCAGGGTGCTCGCAGTAGTCCATGCGGCATCGGACGCCATCCTGCGCGTTTTTACAAGCGCCCTCGGTGTCCGTGCCGCTAGCCTGCAGCCAACCCATCCAGGAGGTCAGGACATGGTGAAGTCGAAGGTGGCGGTGTTGGGCGCAGGCCTTGCGTTTGGAAGTGGCGCGGCTATGGCCGCACCGGCCGAGTTTGACTGGATGGCCGGGCATTGGTGTGGCGGTACCGAGGAGCGCAGGCTTGATGAGGTCTGGCTGCCCGAGGCCGGCGGCGCTTTGCTTGGGATGTCGCGCACGCTGAGCCACGGCGACATGGAGTCATTCGAGTACATGCGCCTGGTGCCTGCAGGCAAAGCGGCTGGCCTGCATGTGCAGCCCAATGGCGTGGCATCAACCACGTTTGTCATTGCTGACCATGGTGCGAACTGGGTCGTGTTCGAGAACCCGCAGAATGACTTCCCGAAGCGAATCGAGTACCGGCGTGATGGCACTGCGCTGAAGGCGAGCATCACCGGTCCGGGAGATGATGGCAAGATCCTGCTGTTGCACGCTTGGAGTTTATCAATCCTATCTTGTTGATTCGTAAGGGCGGGGTCCTCGAGATGCACTAAGATGGCGCATGGATCACTGCTAGCAAGTTGGACATTGAGCAATGCTCTGCAATGAATTTGGTGCATTGCCAATGCAGTGCGCCAAATTTGAAGCAATGCCAATGTAACGCGACGCTATTCCTGGGCCGGAGCGGGCTCCTGCCCTCTGACGTAGTACACGGATGTCCAGCCAGTTCTGAGCTCTGCCTGCGGTTCAGGTTGGACATTGGTGCGAGCGCGTCGCTATGGTGTGGATGCGTGGCTTCGCACATTCTCAATTGAGATCGAGAGCCTTAAAGAGAGATGCTCGATCCACGTCGTTAGCTACTCGAGAGCGTCGCTACCTCGAATCGCCTCTCGGGGGAACGCCCCTCTGGCCTCGATCGCTTCCCTTGTGACTTCAACATCTGAAGCGAAGACAACCACCGCTAGGTCTTTCGTTGCGCGCTAGCAGCAGAAGTGGAGCAGTCTGCGGGTTCGATCAAGGACTGGTTCGCTCCCAGCAGCGATGTTCTCATCGTCAGTTCGCGACAACTGCGTGTATCCGAGATACTTCTCGTAAGAGTGCTGCAGACAGTTGGCTTCCTCGTCGTCAATCACAACCAGCACGCGCTCGAACTGAGCGCCTTTATCGCCATGATGAGTAAGAAAGGGAGACTCTTCCGCCAGGTATCGTCGGTAGTTCCACAGATTCTGTACTCGGCAGAATATGAGCGCCCGGACGTTCCGGTATCCGCCGCTTTCATCGCCCCCGCCTCATCGCCGAGATGGACATCGAGGCGATCCTCAAGTTAAATCAACTCACTGTCTCGTATGTGCCTTAGCGCCGGGAGAATCGTTGCCTGCGAACCTTCGGCAAGCAATTTCACGAGCGTTTGAACTGCAAGTTGCAATTCTCCAAGGACTTCGAAAGCGTTCTGCCCGCTCAAAGCGCGACCGTGGTCGCGCCGACATCGCCCCTTGCTGAGGTCGCAGAAGCCGCACTTAGCTCGCGCGCTCCGACAAGCTCGCCAGATAGACTCTGCGCTCCTGACCGAAGGCCCGGAGCTCGTTCTCCTTCACCTCGCGTGCGACACCGTCCAGGTCCGGGAAGACGAAGGACGGGGTGATCCCGAGGATGTGTAGTTCTTGGCGAATTCTGATCGCCGCATCATTAGGGATTAGGATCTTGGTGATTAGAGGCCGCGTGACTGTGTAGTAATCGAGTGGCTCCAAATTTGAACCGTGTAGTGAAAATAGGCCGGCCTGCGCGCGAATTCGTGGCGAGATTTGCGGCGCTAGAATGCAGAGTGGGGCGTACGTGCTCATCTCGCTTGCGCTACTCATAGGCCTCGTGTACGGATGCCAAGTTTCGTAATCCTGCGCCACATCCACAGGCGTGGTCACGTCCACATGCAGTTCTGCATTGATCCTTTCCGGGTTCATCAGAAACACGGCCGCAGAGTTTCTGTCAAATTCTTGGACGGAGTCATCTGGATCGCTCGAGACGGATTGACTTGGCGCTGCGCTCCGAACTCCATCGACTGCAAAATAGAGCGCAACCAGAGCGTTCGTGGTCCAGTCGAGTAGGCGGGTAGGGACCCCATGGTGCTGCATAAGGAACAGCCATTCGAAGTCATTGCGCGGTACGCTTGTTATAAATGGGAGCGCTCTCCGCTTAAAATCTTCAAGCATCCGCTCAGGATTTGGCCCGGTGTCTATGACGCCACTGGCTTGGAAGGTCTCGTTGCCTACCAGTGCCTGTCCTCGCGGTCCAATCAGGGGAATAGTTTCCCGCAAGACAGACGGCAATAGCCTGTGGGCTGCCTGAGACTGTCCTCGCATCCAGACGGGACCATCTTCGTTCTGAACTATAGCCCGCACCTGCTCGACGTAGGCAGATACGCTCTCAACCTTGATCAGAGTCGGGCCTTTTGCGACGCCTGAATTCCCTTCTTTCATACTATCTCCATTGTAAAAATAATTTGCCCCCATTGGCTTGAGGGCCTTTAGCCCACGGCCGCCGTACTCAACAGCCCTTGGACATTCAGCTTGATTCTATGCCCCTCCCGCAGCCCCATCAATCAGAACTTCCAAGTGCGAGCTCACTACTTCGGCGACGAATTTCGTCCTTTAGGTCAGCCCCGCTTCGCGGTGCGGGTGGGACGCGGAATAGGGGGGGGGGAGGGCTGAGATCGAGCATGCATCGCGCTGGCTCGCTGACACCGAGTGTTGCACAAGTCGGGCGCGTGACGCCCCAAGTTGAAGCATCTGTAAATTGTGCCAAGAAAGTGACCTCACTGAGTCCGCCTCGACCTAGTCACGAGACGGGTGAAATCCAGAGGCGTCTTCCGAAAGCAGGCTTCCTGCGCGACTGCGCGACTGCAGGCCTGACGCCCTGGGCCATCGCGCAAGCGCGCGGCGGGTCGTCCTCGGTAATCCTGAGCAAATTGGCGGCGATGGTTCGATGAGTCCACGCAAGAGTATTCTCAGCGGCCAGTCGCCGCCTCAGTTTCAAGTCTTGCTCGACCGAATACCGGCGCTCAGCATGGATTTCTGGTCAACGAGATTCCATCTTCCGGCCCTAGGCGAGGGGGAGGGGTGGATAGATGGGGCCGATTCGATCGGGGAGGTCATCGACGTCAAGCCGGCGCGTGCCCAGAAGGTCGCTACTGGGTGCTGTAAGGTCGAGAGCCCGGCAGAGTGGCCCCCAACCCATCGGGGAGACTTGGGCAGGCCGAGGGCTGGCACCCAAAGCCTTCACGACGCGGGCCAAGTCGGTCGACGGCAAGGCTAGGGCGCTGGCCCATCCAGGGGGGGGGGGCAAGTTCCCATCTGTCCATTTCCAGGCGCAAACAGGCGGCTTCACCATCTCGGCAGCGGAGCCGCGCGTCAGAAATCTAGGGAAGGGTGATCGATGCCTTTGCTCAGGGTTGTGCTATCCGAACGCCACGCGCAATTCAGGTGGATGGCTCGTGTGCAAAATTGCAATAGGAGCGGGCGATCTATAGCGCTCCGGAAGCGCGCTCAAGTTGCCCTCATGCTCCGAGAGGAGAATGCCCTCCGCGTAGCCCTGGGCGAGCACCGCCAATCTCACTCGTAGATCGAATTCCGCGTTGCCCACCAGTCGTGGGCTGGAATGGCTGAACTTGTCCAAGAGCTCATCTACGAAGCTCAAGTGGTTGGGGTGAATACCTCGATAGCGCCCACCTGACCTCGTCGCGGCGTAGCTGCTCCATCCATCCGGAGCCGGCTGATCCTGAGCTCCGGCGATTCGCTCACCTTGATGGCTAAAGGACTGATCTGATCGACCTCGTCGGGAACCTTTGGCCGCATTCTGGTCAATGTGACGGAGGATTGGGTCTGAGTCGTCCTCAAGGTCCGTATGGCTTGCGCGTCGTGCTGTGTCTGCGCCTGCTGGTGGTGATTGTTGGTCTAGGTGTGTCGTGAGTCTGTACCTTTTAGCGTTGCAGACCCTCCTGGCCTGGCGTAGCGCCAGGCCAGGAGGGAGGTCCACAAGGCTGGAAATCCTGCTGGGATCAATGTGCGTTCCTGGAGTTACGATCAGCCGACTTGTACGCCTTTGCTCCGCGCACCAGTTGAGGTAGGCCTGTAAGTACGCCGCAGCAGTGGGGTGGGGCTGCCTCTGCAAGGCGGAAGCTGACTCATTCATAAGGTCAAAGCCGCACGCACAGGTGAGCAACTTCGTGGGCGTGCCGGCGACTGTCACCGGAAATCCATTGCATCGTGGGCAATTCTGGCGCAGGCGAACGCCATGCCAAGGACACGTGGAAATCCAGGGCAGCTGATGCAGTGTGGTGTGATACCCGAGTCTGATGCATGGAAGGCAGTACCTCAACCTGAGATGGGAGGGCAGTCTCGGGTCGTCAGTCATGAACGGATACCACGCCGCTAAGTCCCACTCGGGCGGAGTCTCGATCCCAAGGGTTGTAGAGAGCGCCTCTTGTTGTACTTGCGAGGTCGTCAGGCTCAAGAGCAGGTTGATGTGTCTGTTTGGCTTGATTCCGAGGAGCTGTGAGTACTCCGTGACCCGCCTGGCCTGGTTCAGTCGCGATAGCCTCGCGACGCAGCCAAATGCCGATTGGTATGGAACAAGTCGGAGATTGCCTCCGACCAGCTGAGCGCCGCTCCTCATTTGCCTACGGCCCTATTTCTTGAGCTTTCGAAGCCGGCGTATGCGCTGCGCAGGAGAGCTTCATCAATGTGCTGGGTAGTAAGCCCTTCGAAATCGTTGCGCCCAGCAGCGATCTTGGTGAGTAGGTGGTAGACAAACTGGTTGAAGGAGGCCATGAGCCAATCCTTGGGAACGGGATAGTTGCCTTGATTGGCAAGGTTCTCAATTCGTTCGCGTATCGCTTCGGTCTCCTTCTCAAGGCGCCAGCCAACGCTGTAAGCATAGGGTGCGAATGCTTCGGTGTAGGTCTTTCCTCCCTCGTCCGGCCACCTCATAACTTGGTCAAGCTGGCGAAATGCCAAGGCGACGTCACATGCGTCCTGCACGTCAGCGTCCTCCGTCGGGATGTCCCAGAGAAGCCCGGTAAAAGGATGGCTGTCGACAAAGAATCGGCCATACAGATGTGGCGGCGCCAGTTGACTAAGATCGTCTGCGCCTCCAATCACGCTGTTGCTCTGGTGGATGAAGAGAAAAAACGGTTGCACTGATGATCCGAGGAAGTGGTTCTGAAGCTTTGCAAGGTGGGCATAGTCCTTGAGCGTGAGCTGCTCAGCCGTATCGATCGCAATCACGACCACGTCGGCCGATGCTCTAGCGGCTTCCTGCTCAATTGCCCGGATGATCCTGAGGAGGAGATCCTGTGGGCTGGCTACGGTTGTTGCCCTCATACCCAGTCCAAGGATGACCTCGCGGAAGAAGTTGCCTTCGCTAGGGGTAGTCGGTTTTCCGACGACCATCCGGAGGAATCCAATAGGAAATGGTCGCCAAGAAGTGGTGGTTTCAAGTATTCGCGTGGCAGTTGACTTCCCGCACCGGCCATCGCCAATGATCCTCAGGCTCGGCCGCCCGTACTCCAGGCACGTGGCGAAGCCAGATGCCATTCGCAGTAAGGGGAGAGTCTGGATATTGGGGCGATGTCGCGCGTGCATTGGGTGGTTCTCAAGGCTCGCCGGGGCCTTCATCAGCGGAGCCTCGTGTTGAACGTGGCCCTGCGGATTCCCATCAGTGGAGAGCCTTGCCCCTGACTGTTGGTCGTGGAAGGTGGCTTGGGCACATCGCCAGCTGCCATGAGCGAGGCGCTGTCCCTGACGCCAGCGGCCGCCGATCGGACGGCTGCGTGATAGGCCTCAATGTTGTCGGCTACACAGTAGTTACCGGGCTCCCGTGACGCGTCGCTCTTCGCCCAGCGTGCCGCGCGCTTCCTGATCGACAGCGTGTGGGCCACGCTCGCATATGGGGCGAGAGCGTGAAGTGTGAGTACACGCTTACCGCCTCTCCAGAGGGTCAGCTTGCGAATGTCTCGCCAGTCTTCGTAGGTAGCGTCAAATGACTGCCCAATCAGGTGCCACTGTCCAGACAGTGTTGGTGACCTGTACCTTGCGTGGTCGAGATAGACGAGGGGAGGTACACCACTCCTTCTGGAGCCTCTGATGGTCACCTTCATCCGCCTAACGGTCATGTTTCTCACGTCATCTTCGGTGCCAGGTGCATGCCACACCCACTCCCCGGATGCCAGATGCTCATCAATGATTCGCTTGGGCGACCTGGGTTCGCGAGTGGACCGGCTCGTCACATTGTGCGAGGTAACATAGGTGTCAATGAGGTCTTTCAAGACCTCCACGAGGATGGGGTGGTCTTTCCCGTCAAGCTTTGTAGTGACTTGACGCTCATTCACTTGCGTTGCGGGAGCAAAGCCGCCGGCGATGTGGCGCAGCAGGCCATTCTCAATCTTCTTGAATAGAGCCTCGATGTAGGGGCGACCTTCGCCCATCCCGGATCGTCCAAAGTGCAGGATTCCCTTGTGATGATCAATGAGATTTCGGACTGTCATCTTGGCGTGATGGGATGAGTCGTTGTCCATTGCGATCATTGCGCTTCTCATCACTACCTCATCCACTAGGTAGATCGACGGCATCCATGCACTAGTCGAGTAGCTCAAGTTCGACGTGCTCAGATCCCTTGGTTGCCAGGGGCTCATGATCTTCGCGAACAGGCTGACTACATCGTGTTGCTCGTACTTCCGGCCAAGCACCATTTCCCATCCAAGGATGGCGCCACTCCCGACATCAACAACTGCCAGTAGCCAGATCCGACTAATCTTCTCTAGCCGGAATGAGCCGTCCGCCATCGGCATGGCCAGCCATGCGTCGATGTCGACGGAATGCTCGTCGTACTCAACTCGATCAAATGGCCGAATGCTGAGTAGGTTCTCGATTCGGGTGGAAGTAGGCTCATCCGCAGCCAAGAGCATCTCATTTTCGCTCTTTGTGCCTCGTATGCGCTTTATGAGGGAGGTCAGTGCTCGTCTTCCCTTGTCACGGATGTTGAGCGGATACATGGCCTGAAAGCCCTTCCCAGTCAGCACCTTCACGAACTGGGAATGCAGCCTGTCGAACGCGGGGCTCCTTTTGGACTGTGTTGGCAAGGCACCCTTGAATCTTGCGACTGCATCGCCGAGTTCGGGGATCGCTTGCAGGACAGCATCTATGGCGAACGGATGTGAACTATCGGGGACGACCGAGTTGTTGCGATCTGACACGCTGAATCGCGCATAGGGAATGCAGGCTCGGTATCCGACTCGATGACCGCTCTCGTCGAAGAGCAGTGCGGTCCGGATCATTCGAGAGAGGGTATTTCGCGGCACGCCCCATCGAAGGGCTGCGTCGACCAAGGTTGCCCCATCAAGGACGCTGGTGAGTGCGGACAGGCGGGCTTGAAATTCCGACTGTTGATCAGCTGGAAGTACGATCCCATTTGGCCTTGGAGTTGCCCGGATCGACTCGAGGTCGACGGCATTGAACTTGGAACTCATGGGTCGGCCCTCCAGATCCTTGATCGCCCCGTCATTCGAGGAAATGCATCGGTCGCCAGAAATCCGACGTGAAGCAACTCAGCCACGACCCCCTGAATGTGAGTTCGAGGGTGGTGCCTGAGCTCATGGATGAGTTCATCTGCACTGATGCTGCCGCTTCGCTCGATGGTCGCGGCGATTTCCTGTCGCAACGCCAGGCTGCTCCCCAGATCCTTGGCTGACTGGCAGAACCCGAGCAGTTGGTAGCAGAGCTCATTCCTGCCGCCGGGCGCCTTGAGTTCGTCCTCCGTGATTAGCCACAAAGAGATGCCTGCATCCTTGGCTGCTGAACGAAGCCGGTCCAGCTCGCGAGGACGACGCTTGCCATCCACGCCGGGTACTGTCTGCGAATTCGGAATGACGTTTGCATAGATCTCCTGGCCTCCGCGCCTCTGAAACCAGAAATGGAGTTCCATGCTGTCAAGTCCTACCGGGATGGACCGAGGCCTCTCGGTCACGGCCGCCACTGATGGATCAAACTCCAATTGCAGTCGAAGCGCGAGTTGCAGGGGGCCGTGTACGGTAACCGTCCGGTTCTCTTTCGGGCTAAAGAAGGTGAAGATGTCCCCCCTCTTGATCTGGCCAGCGGTGAGTTCACGGGGGGCCAGCGGTCGATCCGTCCCATTGTGGAGCGGGTCGGAGGCGCGTGCAGACGCTACGCCTTGGAACGGGCTCACGGGATTGGTCGCGTGGTTGCTCATGCTGCCTCCTTGTGGATAACTGCAGTTCGCATGGTCGAGGAGTGGCGCTGCGCAATCGCGATTGAGGGATGACTCAATGCATGGGCAGCTGAGTGTTGGATCTTCATCGATCGACTTCCCGGTTGGCCTCGGAGAATGAGGCTCGGTACTGGCGGCAATGGCCAGCAGGGTCATTGGGGATTTCGGGCATGGGGCGCCGTGCCGATTGCCATACGATGGCAGTCGGAGCGCGCAGATGCCCGCTCAAGCAGCTTTGCCGCTTGACACGAAGTCGGAATTGCGGGAGCCTACATTCGTTATCGTAGAGCTTCACCCCCTCTCGCTCCGGCGAGAGGCTATCGCCCCCGTTGCTGCGGGGGCGATTTCATTTCCGGGGTCGGAGATTTGATGGGCTGGGGGGCTAAATGCCTCCTTCGAAGCTGGAGTTTTGGCGTCAAGCCGTGTTCAGGGGCGCACTGTGCGCCCAGGTGAGTTTCAGCAGATCAGAAGTGGTGCGGGCCTTTTGGCTTCGGCCTCAGCTCGCGTGCTCAGGAATTACAGCGAGTTCAGCCACTCAGCGACATCTCGCGTTTTGGCGAACAACCCCCGCCGACCTGGCAGCGGAAAGGTGCGAACCGGCAAAAGTTCACGCTGGACGGCTCGGCCGAAGGTGCGGCCGTTTGGAAAGCCAAGGTTCCGCTGGAGGTCGCTGCCGCCCATGAGCTCCCCATGCCGCTCTAGCAGCTCGCGACTGAGTTCGGTGGAGACTGCTGCTTCTGGATTCTGGATAGGCATGACGCAACTCCTAGCTACCGTTGGGCCCCATCATGCACAATTGCAGCCAGTTCTAGGGGATTCTTTAGTCCCGCTTCAGAAGATCCATAAGTATGCCTCGTGGCAAGATTCCAACAGACGTGGCGCTGGTCGTCCGCAATAGCGTGTGGGCCTGCGTTGTGCGAAGGCTGCATGGCGATCGACTGACCTGGGATGATCTTGATCAGTTGCTCTTGCCTAGAGTTGGGCTCGATATACACGCGCAAGCGGCCAACGGTCGTCCCCGATCCTTCTACCGGTTCTTCAGCAAGGGGCATCATCCAGGGAAGCTACGCGGTCCTGGTGGATACTTGATTGACTCGGTGCATGGGGATCCAGCGTTCGCGGCTGCAAAGGAGGCCTTCGAGCATCCGATCTGGATGATCTGCAGCACAGAGGCTCCCACTGCGGAGCAATTGCGGGGCGTACGTCGATCACTAATGGAGCGTCTTGGGCTACTGATGCCGTCCATCACCGAACGCCTGGTGGCTTCTCATCACAATCTCCCTGGCCTCAGCAGCTATGCGCCAAGTCGGGTAGATGCCTTGGAGTCCATGTTCAACGTGGCCGAAGGTGGCTCCTTGGACGCGATAGGCCTGTGTGCGTGTAACTATCTGTTAGCTATAGACAGCGGTAGGCTCGAGACCGCAGTAGATGTCCGGGATGCACTACGCTGGGCAATTATTCGTTTTTGTGCTGTTTGGGGATTGCGCCCCGACGCATGCACGGCAATCCAGCTGTTGATGGAGCAGCGAGTGGTCAGGCTTCGTAGGGGATCGCTCTTGCCAAAGGATGTTGGGTTTCCACTTGGCAATACGGATTCCAGCGCGTTTAGTAGCAATTCGGCGAAGGGGGTATTCTTCGCAGATGACTATCCGTGCATGCTTCCGGTGACTCCTCGCACAGGTGGGGTGGATACATTCTTCGCCCAGTTTCACTCGCACTATCTTGCTTTCGTGAATGATCTGACAAGGCAAGGAGCATTCGCGCAGCTGGCTGGGACTGAGCTCGGCGGATCTTTGCCGACTCAAGACGCAATTGACGACCTGTTTCTTGGGCTGCTGGACGTGCCGGAGGATGTTTGTCACGGCGAGGTTGCAACTCTCAAGCAGTTTGCGCCAATCAGTCCGGTAGCGGCATGCGTGGCGGAAGTCCTGCCCACTTCTAGCATCGGAAGCTCGCCCTACACCCGCATCAAGCCTCTGGGCGCAGTGCTTCTGAAGTTCATGCGTTCTGTCGACATGCTGGTTGACGTTGAGCATCCGCGTCCCATGGTTGATGAGCCGTGAGATGCGCCTCCAGGATCTTTCGTTATCTTGAAGTGGCGTCAACAAGGGAGAGGTATCAACGCTAGCCGCGGGGTGGAGGTCAGTGTTCTTGCGGGGAGATGCGCATGCTGGTTCTGCAATGCATGCCGAGCCTTTTAAGCTATGGCCAGTACAAAGAGATCGCCCCAGAAGGATTTCCTTGAAGCGCTGAATCTCTTATTACGAAGGAATCGTCAGTCAAGCGCGCCGACAGGGCTTATGAATGCTCTCCCCGCTAGCTCGGATAGTGCGCTGGAGGCCACCACTTGACCAGCCAGTCCTGTATAGCCAGAACTGGTAAGAAGCCATTTGCTCAAAGTGGTCGCATGCTCGTTGGGCGGGAGAGTGGGGTGGGCACTAGGTGTGAGCCTAGCGGTACGCATCTGAAGAAGACTGAGCCTTAGCTCAGTAAAGTCAGTCTTTGAGTCGCTTCTCAAAGTCGGCAATGAGCTTGCCCAGGGATAGGCCTGTCAGGCGCGCTATGTCCCTAAGCTCCACGACGTCAACCCTGCGCTTCCCTGTCTCAACATCGCTAATGAACGACTGGCTGCGCCCCAGCTTGCTGGACACTTGTACTTGGGTAAGGCCAGCAGCCAAGCGCGCGTCTCTGACGGTCTCAATCAGGGCGGCGTATTCCTTGCGATGGATTGTCTTGGCCACGGCCGCACCCTGGTTGAGCGGCTTCAGAAGCTATATCCAGTTCTCCGATATCTAAAAACCAGATATCCTGTGCTTCTCATTGACAGGGGAAGGGCATGATCAAAGAACAATGTCGACGCGACGCAGCTGGCTGGGGCAGGCAGGGCTTGCTGCTTGCTCTGACGGTCCTAGTTGCCGCCTGCGGCGGTCCAGTAGACAGGAAGATGGTCACTGACGGCACGCAGGAGCAATACCGAGCGTCGATTGACGCAATCGACGCCGAGCTGAGTGCCCATGAGCGGGATGCCTTCAACTGGGCCGTTGCCGGCCTTGATCTGGCTGAGCTGAACAAGGCCTACCCGAATGCATCTATAAGACAGGTGGTTAGGGGGCACATCAAGCAGATTAGGGATGCCCATCCAAAAGAAATTCTTGCTCTGCAGGAGCAGGCCAACGCGCAGCGGCCGACGATCACCGAACTAGAAAGAGTGCGTGCGAGTGGCGCAACGTTACGGATCGAGGACAGCTTCTTTGGCCCGAAGCCGGTCATTGAGGCGCGAATTGCGAATAGCTCAACTTTGGCGCTCAGCCAGGCCAGCTGGGCGGCGACGCTCTACATCAATGGCGAAGCTCAGCCCACGGCAAAGTCGCGGGTGCACAGCGACTTCCGATCGATTGATGGCCTCAAGCCGAACCACGACGTCACGGCGCGCTTCAACGTTGGCTTCGTAAAAGGTGATGATGCGTGGTCGACACTGGCAATTCGACAAACGTCTTCAACGCGAGTCGAGCTCGAACTAATTCCTCAGACGGCTTTGGACTTCAATGACAAGCCCTACATAGCTGCCAACTATAGGGAAAAGATCCAGTCTCTGGAGAATCAGCTTAAGCAAGCCGAGAAGTTCTCAGATATCTGACTCATTGGCGTTCCGCAACTGCGTCCGATGATCAAGCGCAGCGCGGAACGCTCCAGATCCAAGTGTCCAACTGCTGATGAGGATCCTAGCGCTCAATGCGACCGACCATCCTTGCTCTCGATCTCGAGGGGACGCTGATCTCAAATGCGGTCAGCCAGATTCCACGCCCAGGGCTCTATCAGTTCCTTGAGGCCGTTCATGAACTCTTTGAGCATCTGGTCATCTACACCACGGTCCCTGAGGCAGCTTTTCGCAGGATTTCGCGGCTGCTGGTCGAGGAAGGGGGCGTGCCAAGTTGGTTCGCTGAGTTGCCATATACATTCTGGGGAGGGGCAACGAAGGACCTCCGGTATGTGTCTCCGATCCTGGGGGCAGCGCTGTTGCTGGACGATCACTCGGACTACATCCATCCGGGGCAGGAGCGCTATTGGATTGAGGTCTCTTTGTTCGGCGCTCCATATGACGCGGATGACGTCGGCTTGGAAGTGGCCCTCGAGATGCTGAAGGAACGATTTGTTGTTCCGTTGTAGTTGGTGTGCTTAGTGAGTGGCTTGGCGGGTGCAGCACCTCCAGCCAGCAGGGCCGGTTGCTACATAGGAATGGGCCGTCGTTCAGGAGATCCGACATGATTCGAACAAGTTTGACCCACCCTTTAGCTATTGCGGAACTCCCGGTTGGCGAAAGGGGAGGGGCAATTGGTGTGACCTTCGCGCCAGGTAAGTACCAAGAAGTTGCGATGACGGGGGCATGGGCGAGAGACATCGATGTGGATGTCTCTGTGATTCAGTGTTGGGGAGCCAGCCACCTGATTACGCTACTCGAGCCGTGGGAGTTCAGTGAGTTGCGGATCGAGTGCTTGCCTCAAGTGGTTGAAGGGCAGGGCATCTCATGGCATGGCCTTCCAATCACGGATGGCGCAGCGCCTGACCAGAGGTTGCTCGAACGATGGCCAGTACTGGGGTCAATGCTCGTTCGGAGTTTGCATTCGGGCCTGCGCATTGTGGTCCACTGCAAGGGTGGGCTGGGGCGAGCCGGCACTGTCGCAGCGATGCTTCTACTGCAGTCAGGGGCTGAGCGAACAGCGCAGGCTGCCATTTGCTCGGTGCGACGTGTCAGGCCGGGTGCCATCGAGACCGCTGTCCAGGAGGAGTTCCTGCAGCAATGGGCACAGGGACTGCGCTCGTAGTTGCCCTTCCAGATCAAACGCGTGGCGAGCTCATCAGTCGTTCAAGGCCAGGCCCTGGCTATTGGCGCCACCGATACCTACGCGATCTAGTTGACCGCTGACACCGGATTCGCTGGGTCGCGCGCCCACTAGTGGACGCGGCGCGGAGAGTATCCGCTAAAGCCTCCAGTCGCTACTTGGCTGCAGCCAGTACTGTCTGCCCAGAGGGATAAAGGTCTCCATTGCCACGTCCAAGATCAACGGCTGACGCCAGCCATGGCCTGGCACGAAGCAAAAGTCAGTCGGGTCAAGTGCTCCCGATTGAATTCGGCTAACGAGCCAAGTGCATCTCCTGCTGATCTCTCGATCAAGTACCCGACGGGCGGCCTCCTCGTCCAGATCAGCTTTCAGGAACTCCGACGCAACGTTGCGCATGCCGGCCCACAGTACATACCTCTTGCGTCCCAAGCTCAGTGCATTCCACTCCGGGAGCTGGGTCGATCTCAGGCCATTGCCCAGCGTGGGAGATAGCCGATACTTGCGTAGCAGGTTGGCCAGGTATGCACGGGCTTCGCTCTCTGCGAGCGAGGTTCCCAAGGTCCGTTTGGCAGTGGACGGGCATTCGGCAGCCCATCGGGTAAGCGTACTGGTCAACCTGGCCTCCAGACTCACGTCCTGACGTGACCAAGCGGCCTGATAGGTCCATGCCAGAGGCTCATACAAGGACCTCGCCCCGGAATTGGGGGCTGCGATGGGAATGCGCTGCAGTACGCGAAGTGAGGCAAGCGTATCGAGTGCGGCTGAGGCCAAGCCCTCGGCGGCAACAGGCCCGCTTACGGTCCTTGAGCGCTCCAGTGCGCACCAGGCGCAGGCTAAGAACGGGCCGATTGAACGAACGAAATCGTCCAACTCTGGCCAATGCGAAATGAGGGTCGGTTGGGTGACAACATAGGCCACTTGTCTCTCAGATCGCTCGCCTAGCTCACCAGCATAGCAGCGAGGCGAGTTCGCGTCTATCTGATCTTCAGATATCGCCACACTGCTGTCCGTGGCTGCGCTGGAGTTGTGAGTGAAAGTCCCGTCGCTTCCTCCAGCGGTGTTCTAGGTTCTTTGGGGAGCCGTGCTATGCCGAGGAGCGCGAGTAGGCCATTGAGCATGGACGAATCAGTGGTTCAAGTTCCATGTCGCGCGGCCGATACAGCCCTATCCAGACTCCTGGCGGGTCGTCCCGGCCACGAATCCAGTCGATGGCATCCCGTTTGCCCAGGAGCTCCGGAGCGACGTTCTAAGTACCCTGCCATGTACTCAATTCAGAAGATCATCGACCTGCTGCTGCTATTGGGCGTTCCTTCGCTGCTCTTCATTGGCGCTTACGTTCTGCGCCGCCCCAAAAGAGAGCTCAGTTGGGAGCCGGTGCTGGATCAGCGAGTTCATTGCTGGAAATGGTGCGCCTATGGCTTCATTTTTCTCTTGTATGTTCCCGGGACGACGTTGTATCGAACGTTGATTCCTACGGGTTGTGATGGACTTGTTTGCGTCCAGTTCTTCACCGCGAGTGGATACCGTATCGCCCCGAGCGAACTTCATGTTGTTCTCGTCGCAACTGCCGTTTTCGCGGGGTACTTCTTTGCGCGTGTTCGAGCTTCGTACTCACCGATTCCTACCAGGGCCCGGGGCTACGTCCTGAAGGTTGCCTATCATGGCAAGGGGGAGTACTCGCCACACTTGGAGATAGCCCGCCAAGTTCGCCGGCGTCAGCTCAGAGCGGAGCTTGCTGAAAGGCGTAGGCTTGAGCGGGAGGGCTTCCACCTATGGTTAAGATCCGTACGGCCGTGGGTTTGCACGTTGGCCAGAGGCTCTACTGTTGAGCTACTTAGCCCCATGCTGTCGGGAAGGGACCCACTCACTCTTGTCAGGTGGCTATCTCGTAGCGGCCCCATACATGATGTAGTCCTTCTTTCTAGGCGGCTTCGTTGGTGTGAGGCGTTCTTCTACCACCTCACCGTGAATCATCGACTTTCCTTCAAGTCAGTTCGATCCGAAGGCATACGATTCAGGGTCGGCTGAAGGCCTCATTCATCACATCCTGTGTGTCTTAGGGCGATACACGATTCTGGGAGGCCGGGCGTATTGGCTAATCAGGCGAATGGGTGGTATATCACGCTCAATGATAGCTCGTGCTCGCACTCACCTTGCCGCGGAAAACGCGGTATGACCAGGCGGTGTAGCCCAGGATGACCGGAAGCATGACCGCCAAGCCGACCAGGCTGAAGCCAAGCGACGACACTGGCGCTGCTGCATCCCAGATCGTCAATCCGGGCGGGAGCAGGTACGGCCACATGCCGAGTACGAGACCTAGGTAGCCCAGGACAAACAACGACAGGCTCAGTAGGAAAGGGGCAAGATCATGAGTGGGGCGTTTCTCCGCGCGCCACAGCGCCACTGCCACGGCGAGCGTAAGAAGGGGGACGGGGGACAGCCACCAGAAATTCCCGTCACTGAACCAGCGAGTCATTAGTCGCAGATCAAGGAACGGCAGCCAGCTGCTTACGAGCCCCATGGCCACGATCACGGCGACCACCAGGGGGCGGGTCAGGCGCCTGGCAAGTGCGTGGGTTCGCCCCTCGGTCTTCAAGATTAGCCAGGTGCCTCCAAGCAAGGCGTAGCCGGCAACCAAGGCTGCTCCGGTAAGCATGGCAAAGGGGCTGAACCATAGGAATGGCCCGCCAGCGTAGGTGTCACCAGTCATTGGCACGCCTTGCACCACCGTGCCAAGAATCACTCCTTGAGAGAACGCGGCCAGAAGCGAGCCAAGGCCAAAAGCCACGCTCCAAAGCCTCTTGGAGCGATGGGCTTTGAACCTGAACTCAAAGGCGACCCCCCGGAAAACCAATGATACAAGCAGCAGAAGTACTGGAAGGTACAGGGCCGAAAGAAGCGCTGCATAGGCTGTTGGAAACGCTGCTAGCAATCCGGCTCCGCCGAGCACCAGCCAGGTTTCGTTGCCATCCCATATTGGGGCAGCGGTGTTCATCATCACATCGAGCTGCTCTTCATCCTCGGCAAAGGGCGCGAGAATGCCAATACCGAGTACGAAGCCGTCGAGGATGACGTACATCAGGACGCCGAAGCTGATGACGGCGAACCAGGCGATGGGCAACCAGGTCATCGAGTCCATGTCAGCGTTCCTCAGAGAGATTGATCAGCGGCCGAGATAGGCCGTGCAGGTGTGCGATCACCACCCTCTAGCGACGGACTTCCGTCTTGGGCATGTGGGCCATGTCGGAGGATCTTGACCAGATACCAGATGCCCCAACCAAATACGAACGCATATCCAGCGACATAGACCGCGAGTGAGATCGCTGTCATCCAGGCCGTTTGCGGTCCCACGGCATCAGCCGTTCGCAAAACGCCATAGACAATCCAAGGCTGGCGCCCCATCTCGGTGACAAACCAGCCGGCCACCAAAGCAACGAACCCACTTGGAAGCATCCAGTTCCAAGCGCGCAGCAGGGCCCCGGAATCGAACAGCTTACGGCGGGCCAGGGTGAAAGCAGAAAGCCAGGCGAGCAGTAGCATGAGGGTGCCTATCCCAACCATGATCCGGAATGCGAAGAACACAGGCGTGACCGGAGGTCGTTCGCTCGCCGGTACGGATGTCAGCGGTGCGAAGGTTCCATCCATGGAGTGAGTCAGGATGAGGCTGCCAACACGCGGAATCGCGATCTCAAGATCGTTCCGCTCTTCCTTCTCATTTGGTACAGCGAAGACGACCAGCGGAACTCCTTCACCTTCTTGGCCCTGATGCCAGTGAGCCTCTACCGCTGCGATCTTCATCGGCTGGTGCTTGAGGGTGTTCAGACCATGCATGTCACCCACGAAAATCTGAACAGGAACGGTAATGGCCGCAAATATCACAGCCGCCCCAAGCATCTTGCGGCCGGCTTCGACGTGCTCCTTACGCCGCAGGTAACAGGCGCCAACACCACCCACCACGAAGCAGGTTGTTATGAATGAACCTATTGCCATATGGGCCAGTCGATAGGGGAACGATGGATTGAACACAACCTCGAACCAGTCAACCGGATGGACCACTCCGATGATCATTTCGTAGCCCGCAGGCGTATGCAACCAGCTGTTGGAGGCAAGAATCCAGAACGTTGAAAAGAGCGTTCCAAGTGCGACCATGCATGTGGAAAAGAAGTGCAGGCGTGGTGATACTCGCCCCCATCCGAACATCATCACTCCGAGGAAACTTGCCTCCAGGAAGAAGGCTGTCAGGACCTCGTAAGTCAGTAGGGGGCCGATTACGGTTCCGGCGATCTGGCTCAAACGAGGCCAGTTTGTGCCGAACTGGAACGCCATGACGATACCGCTTACCACGCCCATGCCGAAGGACACGGCAAAGATCTTCTGCCAGAAGAAGAACAGATCCCGCCACACCGGGTTGCGGGTTCGAAGCCAGCGCCATTCCACGAAACCAAGCCAACTGGCCAAGCCAATGGTGAAGGCAGGGAAGAGCACATGGAAGCTGATGAGAAAGCCGAACTGAATTCGGGAAAGGAGGAGGGCGTCCATAACGATCCCAATAGGGGGTGGGTGGTGGCTAGCGGCTCAAGTTCCGATCGTGCTTGGCAATTTCATCGGCGGAGATCCTTGCTTATTGCACGGCAGGCGTCATCTGGCGTCATACGGCTGCTAGGTGTGCAGCTTCCAAATCGAGTAGGCGCTGGGGGTGTGAATAGATATTGAAGCCATCCGAGCGCGCGAAGCCGACAAGACAGATTCCTGCTGCCTTTGCGAGATCTATGGCTAAGGCTGTGGGTGCCGATACCGCTGCAACGATCGCCATGCCTGCATAGGCGGCCTTACTCACCATTTCGTAGCTAGCACGGCTAGATAGAAGCACGAGACCTTCGTTGGTTGAAGTCGATGAGCGCCTCATTGCACCAATGAGCTTATCTAGTGCGTTGTGCCTGCCTACGTCTTCGCGTACCACTTCGATAGCTCCGTCCGGGAGAGCCCACGCTGCTGCGTGGGTTGAGCCGGCAGCCTCGTTCATTGGCTGTAGCCCTTTTAGCGAGGACAGCGCTACGCGTAGCGCCAAGGCGGAGTAGGTGGTGGGTCGGTCGATTGGCAAAGGCATTCTGAGCACTTGCTCCAGTCGACTAGCTCCACATAGCCCGCAACCGCTACGCCCGGGTAGGTTGCGGGTGGCGTCCTTGGGCATTGACACGATGGGCGCACTATCTGTGACTTCCATCGCCAGCTCAATGCCTTCCAGCGATGGCCTCACTTCAATCCGGAGAAGTTGGGAGGGATCAGAAATTGTTCCCTCCGTCATGGAAAAGCCCAGCGCAAAGTCTTCCAGATCCGTTGGGCTGGCCATCATCACCGAGAAAGGATTGTCATTGTAGAGCATCGCGACAGGCACTTCTTCGGCAACGCTGTCCATGATTGAGCCGCGCTCGCCACCACGCCACCGAAGGGTTCTTCGATATGCGATGCCGCAGGGCTCGTTGGCAGGTACTGGGCTGGGCGCTTGCATGGAGATGAGGCCTGGCGGTGAGGGAAGCCGGTAACGATGATCTGGGCGTGCAGGGTCCCTCGGGTCGGGGACTTCTTAGTGGTTTGACAGTGCGGAGAGTATCCCAAGGCGTACACCCCGCTGCGGTCAAAATTTACAAATGTTCGCAGATGGACAGTTTGGCTGAGTTGATCCGACATTCTGTTCGAGGGGCTGTGGTCCGCCTGTCCGCTACAGGTGTCTGTAGCTAGAAAACGCCCGATAAATTAGATAGTTACAATCGATGGTGAGTGGCGTGAAGACCTGTTCGTGGTGAGGGCCAGGATGAGCGCTTCGGGTCCGTTGAGGCGCTCGTATCGGACACCAGTGCCTCGATTCGAGGCCCGGCGTGTACGCCGGACGTCTTGTCTGGGCAGGGTGGACATACTGTCCGTGGAAGGGGCGGGCGTCGCGTGCTTAACTTTTCCCACTCCCAATTGCATGCTGCGAGTGCCTGTCATGTCAGAGCAGAAGATCCCCCGTTACAAAGCCTACGACCATCCTGCCGGTGGCTGGGGTGCCGCCGGTGCAACCGCCAAGGTCTTGATGCAGCAGAGCGTCATTGCCAAGGGATCTAAAGCGCTCTTGTCGATGAATCAGCCTGGGGGATTCAAGTGCCCCAGTTGCGCTTTCCCGGATGCAGATCACACCAAGAAGCTGGAGTTCTGCGAAAACGGTGCGAAGGCCTTGGCATGGGAGGCAACCAAGCATCGCGCCACGCGTGAGTTCTTCGCGGAGCACACTGTCCAGGAGCTGATGGCGCAGTCCGACTATTGGCTGGAGATGCAGGGTCGATTGACCGAGCCGATGCGATATGACCCGGTAACCGACCATTACGTTCCTTGTAGCTGGGATGAAGCCTTCGCGCTGATCGGGCGACACCTGCAGGCCCTGTCCAGCCCGCATGAGGCTGAGTTCTACACCTCGGGGAGGACGCCGAACGAAGCCGCGTTCCTGTACTCGATCTTCGTGCGCGAGTTCGGAACCAACAACTTCCCGGACTGCTCGAACATGTGCCACGAGCCGACCAGCCGGGGGTTGCCGCCGGCAATTGGCGTCGGCAAGGGCACTATCGTGCTCGATGACTTTGAGCATGCTGAGGCCATCTTCGTCATCGGCCAGAACACAGGCACCAACTCACCACGAATGATGTCCAACTTGGTGGAGGCGCGGAAGCGTAATGCTCCAATTGTCGCGGTCAATCCTATGCCGGAACGTGCGCTGATTCGCTTTGCCGAGCCCCAAGACGTCGTGCAAATGGCCACGTTTGGCTCCACCGCGATTTCCAGTGAATTTGTACACATTCGCATCGGCGGTGACCTGGCCCTGATCAAGGGCATCATGAAGGCTATGTTCGAGCGGGAAGCGGCCGGCGAGTCTGTTCTCGATCACGAATTCCTGACCGAGCACACCGTCGGGCTGGAGGCATTGCGTGAAGACGTGATGTCCCTGGAGTGGAGCCAGATCGTCCAAGTGTCCGGGATCAAGAAGGAGCAGATTCTGCGTTGTGCAGAGATCTACATCCGTTCCCGTGCGACCATTATCTGCTATGGCATGGGCCTGACCCAGCACCAGCAAGGATCTCGCCTTTTGCAGCAGGTTGCCAATCTGCTGATGCTACGCGGCAACTTCGGAAAGCCCGGGGCGGGCATTGCTCCTATTCGCGGCCATTCCAACGTGCAAGGCGACCGTACCGTCGGCATTGATGAGAAGCCGACGCAACGCTACCTGGACCAAGTTCGCGACGTGTTCGGGTTCGAACCGCCGCGCGAACATGGGCACCATGTGGTTGAGTCTATTGAGGCGATGCTGGCTGGAACCGCCAAGGTCTTCATCGGCATGGGCGGGAACTTCATCCATGCTGTTCCTGATACCGAAATTGCCTACAGGGCAATGCGTGGTCTTGAGCTTACGGTTGGCATCGCCACCAAACTCAACCGTGGCCACCTAGTGCATGGCAAGGAGGCGCTGATCCTACCGGTGGTGGCGCGCTCGGAGTGGATCCATACCCCGCTGGGTGAGCAGTTTGTCACCATCGAGGATGCCATGTCGAATGTCACCGCATCCCGTGGAGTGCTGGAGCCTGTGAGTGAACATGTTCTTCCGGAAGTTGAGATCGTGTGCCGCATGGCAATGGCGACACTGCCGGACAGCAAGGTCGACTGGGCAGCTTGCATGCACGATTACAACCATGTTCGTGAGCTGATCGCGGCGGTCTATCCCGGCATCTACGCAGACTTCAATGAACGGATCCAGGCGCCGCGTGGCTTCCACTTGGACATTCCGCCGCGCCGCCGTGAGTGGCCGACACCTAACGGAAAGGCCAATATTCTGGTGTTGCCGGGTCTTGAAGTGAACGACCTGGTCGAGGATCCCACTATGCTTCGGCTGGCCACGGTTCGCTCCCATGACCAGTACAACACGACAATCTACAGCTACAACGATCGCTATCGCGGTGTGTACAACGATCGAATGATCCTCTTCATGAACCTGGAAGATCGAGTAGCACGAGGGATTGGGAAGGAGGAACAGGTGAGCCTCGAGACGATCTCCAGTGATGGCGTCTGCCGGCGGGTCGATGGGTTGACTGTGCTTGACTATCCGATGCCGCGTGGCGCGATTGCGGGCTACTACCCTGAACTCAATCCACTGCTACCTCTGGATTACTTCGATCGCATCAGTGGTACCCCCGCGGCGAAGTCGATCCCGGTCAGGGTGGTCATTTCACAGTGATTGCGCCGGCATGTCGTAGGGAGGACTAAGAATGTCAGCCGAGCTCATTCGGGCGCCAGAGCCGGTAGGTGAGGGCGCACTGGCAGGTCATCCACGCCAACTCACCGACGGTTTCGGACGCAGCTTCCCGTACCTGCGCCTGTCGTTGACCGAAGCCTGCAACTTCCGTTGCAGCTACTGCCTGCCCGACGGTTACCAGTCCGATGGCCGCCCGCGCTTCCTGCAGGTGGATGAAATCGCGCGCCTGGTGCGTGCGTTCGCCGCGCTGGGCATGAGCAAGATCCGCCTGACGGGTGGTGAGCCCAGCTTGCGCAAGGACCTGGATGAGATCATCGCCACCGTGGCGGCGGTGCCGGGCATCCGCAAGGTGGCCATCACCACCAATGGCACGTTGCTACCGCGGCGCCTGCCGGGCTGGCACCGGGCAGGCCTGACTGCGCTGAACGTGAGCATGGACAGCCTGCAGCGCGAACGCTTCAAGACCATCACCGGGCATGACCGTCTGCCGGAGATCGAACAGGGCCTGGCCCTGGCACAGGCACTGGGCCTGCCGGCGATCAAGCTCAACGCGGTGCTGCTGCGCGGCCTGAACGACGACGAGCTGCCGCAGTGGATGGACTACCTGCGTGACCGCCCCTTCAGCGTGCGCTTCATCGAACTGATGCGCACCGGCGACAACGAAGCCTATTTCCAGCGCCACCACCTGCGCGCCGACGTGGTGATCGAGCAGCTGCTGGCTGCCGGGTGGCGCGAACGCCCGCGCGCGGCCGATGCCGGCCCAGCGCGCGAGTTCGGTCATCCGGACCATCGCGGCAGCATCGGCATCATCGCCCCGTATTCGCGTGACTTCTGCAAGGGCTGCAACCGTTTGCGGGTGACCGCCAAGGGTGACCTGCGGCTGTGCCTGTTCGGCGAGTCCGGGGTACCGCTGCGCCCGCTGCTGCAGCGCGACGATGACCACGACGCGCTGCTGGTACGCATCACTACCCAGCTTGGCCTGAAAGCGGCCGGGCACGGACTGCACCAGGGCCAGACCGGGCTGACCCCGCACCTGGCCTCGATCGGAGGATGAGCAACACGATGAGTGGGGAATTGAATGCGGCCTTCCACATGGCTGATGTCCGCAACAAGCGCATCAGCCGCCGCCGTGCGGTGGCGGTGGGCGAGCTGCATGCCGGTCCAGTGGCCTATCCGCTGATCGTCGAGCGCCGCCTGCCCAAGGGCGATGCGCTGGTGATGGCCGAGATTGCCGGCCTGCAGGGCGCCAAGATGGCCTCGATGCTGATGCCGCTGTGCCATCCGCTGCCGCTGGAACTGGTGCAGGTGTTCTGCGCGCCGGTACCGGAACGGCAGGCGATCCGCGTGTGGTGCGAGTGCGCCAGCGAGGCGCGCACCGGCGTGGAGATGGAGGCGCTGGCCGGGGTCAACGCGGCGCTGCTGACCCTGTACGACCTGAGCAAGCCGGTGGAACCGGCCCTGCGCATCGAAGGTATCCGCCTGCTGTTCAAGGAAGGCGGCAAGCGCGGTGTCTGGCTGCACCCCGACGGCATGAACGATGCCGAGCGCACGCGTTTCAAGCCGCGTGCGCCGAAGGGCCTGGAGGGCGCGGCCTGCACGGTGATCACGCTGAGCGATCGCGCCAGCGACGGCACCTATGAGGATATCTCTGGCCCGACCCTGGTGACCGGCCTGAAAAAGCTGGGCGGCGAGGTGGTGGCCGCTGAGGTGTTGCCCGATGGCATCGAGCCATTGGCGGGCCGCCTGCAGGCCTTGGCCGCCGAGGGCGTGCGCCTGTGCCTGTGTACCGGTGGTACCGGGCTGGGCCCGCGTGACCTGACCCCGGAGGCGCTGCGTTCCCTGAACGCGCGGCCGGTACATGGCCTGGCGCAGATGGTGCGGGCACTGAGTGCACAGCACACGCCGATGGCCTGGCTGAGCCGCGCCGAGGTGGTGCAGCTGGGCAACATGCTGGTGTTCGCGCTGCCCGGCAGCCCGAAGGCGGCGGCGCAGTGCCTGGACATCCTGGCGCCGGTACTGGGCCATGCCCTGGCGATGGTCGAAGGTGGTGGCCACTGATGATTGCCTACAGCGAAGCCCTGCAGCACCTGCTGGACGCAGCCACGCCGCTGCCGGCCGAGCGCCTGCCGCTGCATGAGGCCGGCGGCCGTACCCTGGCCAGTGACATCCACAGCGGGCAGTCGTTGCCGCCGTTCGACAACTCGGCGATGGACGGCTTCGCGCTGCGCGCCAACGGCGCGGCGTTCGAGGCCGGTACCGAATTCGCGGTGCAGGGCTGGCAGGCGGCCGGCGATGCCGGCGCCGAAGGCGGCGAGGGTGCATGGGAAATCATGACCGGTGCACGTATGCCGTCCGGGCTGGATACGGTGGTGCCGGTCGAGAACGTGGAGATCCTCGCCAGCGAGGAGGGACGCCCGACCGGCATCGCCTTGAAGGCATCGGTGAAGCCGGGCCAGCATGTGCGCCTGCGCGGCCAGGACGTGAGCGAAGGCGAGCGCGTGCTGCAGGCCGGGCTGGTGCTGGATATCAATGCGCGCACCCTGCTGCATGCCATCGGCGTGGGCCAGGTGGCGGTGGTGGCGCGGCCGAAGGCGGCAGTGATCGCTACCGGCAAGGAGTTGGTGACCGAGGCGGCGCAGGCGCTGGAATCCGGCCAGATCCGTGACAGCAACCGGCCGTATCTGGTCGGCCGCCTGCAGGCCGCCGGTGCCGAGGTGGTCTGGCAGGGCACGGTGGGCGACGACGTGGCCGCGTTCAATGCGGTGCTGGATGAAGCGCTGGCCGCTGGCGCGCAGGTGCTGATCAGCACCGGCGCGGTGTCGGCCGGGCGCTACGATTTCGTTCCCGATGCGCTGCGCGGCCGTGGTGCGCGCATCGTGTTCCACAAGGTAGCGATCCGCCCGGGCAAGCCGCTGCTGTTCGCGGTGCTGCCCAATGGCGCGCTGTACTTCGGCCTGCCGGGCAACCCGGTGTCGGCGGCCGTGGGCCAGCGTTTCTTCGTCGAGCCGGTGCTGCGCCGCCTGTTGGGGCTGGCGCCGGAGCTCATGTTGCAGCTGCCGCTGCAGGCCGACGTGCGCAAGCCGCCGGGCCTGCGCTTCCACGCGCGTGCGCGGGTGGAAATGGATGGGCAGGGGCGCCTGAGCGCGCGCGTGCTGTCCGGGCAGGAGTCGTTCCGTTTGATGTCCATGCTGCAGGCCAACGCCTGGGTGGTGCTGGAGGCCGAGGGAGACCTGGCCAGCGCTGGCACCTTCGTGCGCGTGCAGGGCTGGGGTCACCACGAACCGGTGCAGCTGGTGAGCCAGGAGTCATGATGAAACAGGTGAATCTGCAGTTGTTCGGTGCGTTTTCCGATCTGGATGCCAGCCGCGAGATTGCCGTGGATGTGGCCGGTGGCACCGTGGCCGATCTGCGCCAGGCGCTGCGCGAGCTGCTTCCGGTGCGTTGGCCGGGATTCCGTGCCGGCCTGCTGGATTATTCGGCGTTCGCCGACCAGCAACGCGTGCTGCGCGACCACGAGGCGCTGCCCGACGATGGCCGGGTGGCGATCCTGCCGCCGGTGAGCGGGGGCTGAGCCATGAGCGGGAAGATCATTGCGAAGGTGGTGGACCGCGCGCAGGCGTCGATCGATCCGGGCGAGGGCATCGCCGCGGTCTCAGATCCGGGCTTCGGCGGCATTGACGTGTTCATCGGCAAGGTGCGCGACGTCAACATCGGCCGCGCAGTGACGGGCATCACCTACGACCTGTTCGAGCCGTTGGTGCTGAACGAATTCAAGCGTCTGGCGGCAGAGGTCGAGGCGACGTTCGGTCCGAAGTTGAAACTGTATGTGGCCCACGCGAAGGGGCGACTCGGCATTGGCGATGTGGCGGTGGTGGTGGCCGCGGGCAGCCCGCACCGCGACGAGGCGTTCCGGGCCTGCCGGCAGCTGATCGAGGTGGTGAAGCACCAGTGCCCGATCTGGAAGCAGGAGCACTACGAGGACGGCGACAGCGAGTGGACCGAAGGCTGCAGTCTCTGCCATGCGGACAGCGAACCCACGCAAGCTCATGACAATGCCCATGAATGTGCACACGATCACGAACATTCCCACTGACGGCATCGTGCTGGCCGGTGGTCTTTCCAGCCGGATGGGCCGTGACAAGGCGCTGCTACCGTGGCACGGGCGAGCCCTGCTAGAGCACATGCGTGGCCTGCTGCGACAGGCAGGTGCGGAAAGGGTATGGGTGAGTGGCAACTACCCGGCCTTCGGTGGCATTCCTGATCGCGTGGCACGCTGCGGCCCGTTGGGCGGGCTCTACAGTGTGGCCATGTGCATGCCGGACGCTGCCGCTCTGGTGCTTCCGGTGGATACGCCCAATGTGACCCCAGCGTTACTACAACGGTTACGTGATGCGCCTTCGGCTGCCTGTGTGCTGTTTGCGGAAGAACGCCTGCCGATGCGGTTGCAGATTGATGACCATTGCCGGCATGTGTTGCGGGAATTGATCGAGAATCCGGCGGCGCACCGCTCGCTACGCGCCCTGCGAGAACGCTTGGGCGCAATCGAGCTGCCACTGGCGGATAGCGAATACGACCAGCTACTCAACTGCAACACCTCAACCGAGCTCGAGTTCATTGCATCATGAAAGTCCAGCTACAGCGGCAGGCAGTTCGTCTGCGCGTTGATGAAGAGGAGCTAGCGCAGTTGCTGGCCGGCGAATCGGTGGAGAACCTGACGCGGTTCGGCGGCGATCGCGGCTGGGGCATGGTGCTATCACTGCATGCAGGGCAACAGGCGGTGCTTCTGGAGGGGAGCGAGTACTGCCGGTTGATGCTTCCTCGCGAAGCGGTTCAGTCCTTGGCATCACGTTTGCCCTGTCGTGATGGTCTTGGTTTTGGCATCGCGCTGGGTGATGACATCTCGCTGCAGCTTCAATTCGATGTGGATGTACGAGACAGCCTGCGCCAACGAGGTCCGCACCGTCGTGCACCCTCTGCCTAGCTCTGGGCGGGCCACCTATGTAGCGCCTGCGATGCCAAGGATAGGCGGTGAAACCGATCTAAACCCAACCAAACGGGGAAACCAATGATGAAACGAGCTGGACTGTTGTTGCTGGGACTGCTGGCCGCGGTGCCAGCCTGGGCAGCCGACCTGACGGTGTCGGCGGCGTCGAGCCTGACCGAGAGCTTCCGCGAGCTGGGCGCGGCCTACGAGAAGGCGCACCCGGGAACCAAGGTCGATTTCAACTTCGCCGCCTCCGGCGTGCTGCTGCAGCAGATCAGCCGTGGCGCGCCGGTGGACGTATTCGCATCGGCCGACGAAACCACGATGGACCAGGCCCAGCAGCAGGATCTGCTGGCGGCGGGCACCCGCGAGGTGTTCGCGGTGAACGCGTTGTGGGTGGTGGTGCCGCCGCAGGCGAAGGCCGCGCCGCGTACCTTGAAGGACCTGGCCGGTGCCGGTGTGCAGCGCATCGCACTGGGCAACCCGGACAGCGTGCCGGTCGGGCGCTATGCCAAGGGCGCGCTGGAAGCGGCGGGCCTGTGGCCGTCGGTACAGGGCAAGGCCATCACCACGCAGAATGTGCGCCAGTCGCTGGACTACGTGGCGCGCGGCGAAGTGGATGCCGGCTTCGTCTATGCCACCGATGCACAGGCGATGCCCGACCGGGTACGCCGTGCCTTCGCGGTGCCGGTGGCGGGGCGCATTGCCTATCCGCTGGCCGTGACCAAGGCCAGCGCGCAGCCGGCCGAAGCCCAGCGCTTCACCGCGTTCGTGCGTTCGGCACAGGGCCAGGCGATCCTGGCCAGGCACGGGTTCGGCAAGCCCTGAGGCATGGATCTGGACTGGAGTGCCCTGTGGCTGTCGCTGAAGGTGGCCGGTTGGGCCACGGCGATCAACCTGGTGCTGGGCGTGGCACTGGGTGCGTTGTTGGCGCGGCGGCGCTTCCCGGGGCGTGAGCTTCTGGATTCGCTGCTGACCCTGCCGATGGTGCTGCCACCGACGGTGCTGGGCTACTACCTGCTGGTACTGATCGGTCGCAACGGCCTGATCGGCGCGTGGCTGCAATCGTGGTTCGGCATCAACCTGGTGTTCACCTGGCAGGCGGCGGTGATTGCTGCGGCGGTGGCTTCGCTGCCGCTGGTGTTCAAGCCTGCGCGCGCGGCGTTCGAGGAGGTCGACGGGCAGCTGGAGCAGGCCGCACGCACGCTCGGTGTGTCCGAGGCGGCGGTGTTCTTCCGCATCACACTGCCGCTGGCCTGGCGCGGCATCCTCGCCGGGCTGCTGCTGGCGTTTGCACGCGCGATGGGTGAGTTTGGCGCGACATTGATGGTGGCCGGCAGCATTCCCGGCCGCACGCAGACGCTGTCGATCGCCATCTACGAGGCGGTGCAGGCCGGCCAGGATGGCAAGGCCAATGCGTTGGTGATCCTGACCTCGGTGGTCTGCATCGTGATCCTGTTGCTGGCCGCGCGGCTGGTGGGCGGACGCCGCCGGGAGCTGCGTGATGTGGCTTGACCTGCAGGTGCAGCGCCGCCTGCAGGCGGCCGGCCAGGATTTCGTGTTGGACGTATCGCTGCAGTGCACGCAGCGCCAGGTGGTGCTGTTCGGACCCTCGGGCGCCGGCAAGAGCCTGACCCTGAAGGCGGTGGCCGGACTGCTGCGGCCGGGGCAGGGCCATGTACGGCTGCAGGGGCAGGCCCTGTTCGATGCGGCCACCGGCGTGGATCTGCCGCCGCAGCGCCGCCGGTTGGGCTATGTCTTCCAAGATTACGCGTTGTTCCCGCATCTGAGCGTGCGCCAGAACGTGGCGTTCGGTCTGGAGAAGGGCTGGTTGAATCCGCGGGTCGGCCAGCGCTTCGATGCGGTGGAGCAGTGGTTGCACGCATTCCGCATCGACACGGTGGGCGATCTGCTGCCCTCGCAGGTCTCCGGTGGCCAACGCCAGCGTACTGCCCTGGCACGCGCCCTGGTGACGCAGCCGCAGGCGCTGCTGCTGGATGAACCGTTCTCCGCGCTGGACCATGATCTTCGCCAGCACCTGCGCCAGGAGCTGGAGGCCGTGCTGGACGGGGCCGGTATTCCACTGCTGCTGATCAGCCATGATCCCAACGACATTGAGATATTTGGGGACCAGATCGCCTGCATCGAAAATGGGCGACTGACCTCTCCTCCCGGCTCGCGTCAGAGGCCGACCCGTCAGCCCCGCCTTCTACCATCCTTAGTCAGCTCCCCAACAAGCCCAGGTCTTGAGGGGAAGAGCAACCATCAGTCGGTCGGAGACTCAGAGAGCCCAAAGCCACGATACATCTGCCCGCGAGCCGCGCAAATGGGAGACGACCCTGGTGCATAGGCATCTCTATGCCGGTAGGCGAGCGGTAGGGCCTGGACCTTCTTGCAAGGCGGATCGACTCGCCCGTGCTTGGCCGCGCTGCGTGGCTCCGGCCGAGGCGGGGACAACGCGCACCCAGCGCTTCCCATATGGCCGAATTGGCGTAATGATCCGCTCGAAGGGAGCGAGACTTCTCCAGCCTCCCGTGGCGGCCGACCGCCGAGGGGCTTGGAGGGGCACGGAGGCCATTGGCGCTCTGGGCAATATGGCGAGGAGCCTCCGGTCCGTTTGGCCACCAAGAGGTCGATACGAGGCTTATAGGGCAAGAATTCCGGATTGGCATATGACTGAGGTCGACAGCATTGAACGTCTCAGACTGGCCTTTGGTGCACAACGTCCTACGTCGTGAGAGGGGGTGTTTTGTTCGATATGTCACCCGTCGTCTAGCGGTCGAAAGATCGAAATGAACTCGACCACGAATCGACGGAACTAGCCAAGCTTCAATTGTACTGAGGGAAACATGACGCCAAAGAGCGCCAACCAATCTTCCGAAGAGCGCGCAAACGGCGATCTTGCATGGCCGGACCTTGCGCGCTCATCGATACTGATCGTTGACGACGAACCTGGCATGCGTAGCTTCTTGGTTCGTGCCTTGCGACCGCGATGCAAAGCTGTGGAAGCTGCAGCTGACACCATTGAAGCGGAGCAGCATCTGACGGAGCGCCACTTTGACATCGTGATTGTGGACAACGTGTTGCCAGGGAAGAGTGGCATCGCGTGGCTGGAGGACCAGCGCAGGGGAGGGGTCTTGGCCGACTTCATTCTGATTACTGCGTACGCAGACTTGGATTCCGCTATCGGCGCTATCCGCGCGGGAGCGGCTGATTTTCTTCTCAAGCCTTTCAGAACCAATCAGTTGCTGGCCGCTATATCGCGCTGCCTGGAACGCGGTCGCCTACGGCGGGAGAATGCCATTCTCCGTCACGAGCTACATGGCTCCGGTGCACCAGCTGCGCTTCGAGACAGGCTCACAGGTAGCTCGCGTGCGATTCAGGCCACCAAGGATCTGATCGCGAAGGTCGCACCACTGCCCAGTAGCGTGCTGTTCACTGGAGAATCCGGCTCTGGAAAGGAGGTTGCCGCAAGATCGCTGCACGCGTTGTCCGCACGGGCATCTCATCCTTTCATTCCAATAAATTGTGCAGCTGTTCCCAGCGAGTTGATTGACGTTGAACTGTTCGGGAGTCTCAAAGGAACGTTCAGTGGAGCGAACTCGTCTCGCCAAGGGCTGGTCGCCTATGCAGAAGGCGGAACATTGCTGTTTGACGAAGTCGCTGATCTTCCCTTGGCTCTCCAAGGAAAGCTGCTAAGGATGCTTGAAGATAGACGGATACGACCAGTTGGCGCAGATCGGGAGATTCCGATCGATGTCAGATTCATCTTCTCAACCAACAGGAATTTGGTTGCGGAAGTGAAGAATGGAACATTCCGGTCGGATCTCTACTATCGCATCAACGTTCTCGAGGTGTCGCTTCCTCGCCTTCATGACCGCGGCGCTGATGTGTTGGAGCTGGCGGCGGGCTTCATGCGTGAGCTGGGGCTGCAGCTTGGCCTTCAACCGATTCCGATCGACGAAAGGACCCGGGCATATCTTCAGAGCTACTCGTGGCCCGGGAACGTCCGCGAGCTTCACAACTACGTTGAGCGTAGCCTGATACTCGGACACTTTCCGACTCAGCTTGAGCGGTTGGAGTCACTCTCTGACCCACGAAGCCGGCTGCTCTCGGAGGTCGAGCGCAGGCACATCCTTGCAGTGCTTCGTGAGACTGGCGGAGATCGCGAAAGAGCGGCCACGATCTTGGGCATATCGCGAAAGACGATTGATCGTAAGTGCTCCAGTTGGAATGTATCAGCCTAGGAATCTGCAATGAACCGAGCGCGCTCAGTTCGCTTCCGCCTGCTTCTAATCGCGATCCTTCCAATGTTTGTGATCCTGCCGGCTATCGTCGGCGGACTCATCTACCAATGGGATTTGCGCTTCGACCGACTGCTCGCCTCGAAGGTCGGCGGGGACCTGAAAGTTGCGGGACAGTACATGAACCAGCTGCTCGTCAACGACCGCGCGACGCTGGCTGCGATTGCTGATTCGCAGAGCTTCCATGGCGTCATTAGCCAGGGGGTCAACAAGAATGCAGAGCTTGGCAGCCTACTAGCGTCGAAAGCCCAAGGTGGTTCACTAGACTTCATCGCACTGTTGGATTCAAACGGTCGCTTGTTGGCTAGTAGCGAGCCGGCCTCGCCAGCTGAGCTTGACTTGGACTGGTCAGTCATCGAAAAGGCCCTGAAGGGGGCGTCCAGCGTGGAGGTGGGGGTGGTAAGTCGGGACGATCTGATGGAGATCTCCCCAAAGCTCGCCGCACGGGCCGAGGTCATTCGTCCGCATAACGCAAGGAATCCTGTCGATTCGGCCCAGAGTGAGAAGCGGGGCCTAATGATTCAAGCTGCAACGCCGGTTGCACTGCCAAACAATCAGGTCGGCGTCTTGATTGCGGGTACTCTGCTGAACCACAACACCGAATTCATCAAGCAGATCACTGATCTTGTCTACCGCGATAAGGCCCTGCGTACTGGCGCAACAGGGATAGCCTCCATCTTCCTTGGTGATACCCGCATCAGCACCAACGCGTTGTTGGCGGGAGGGAACCCAGCGTCGGGGACACGGGTGTCTTCTGAAGTGGCCGAGGCCGTGCTGGGCCAGGGAAAGACCTGGCAGGCGAGAGCCTACGTAGTCAATGATTGGTACATTGCCGGCTATATGCCCATTCTCAATGGCCGGGGCGTACCCATTGGTATGCTCTTCGTGGGCTTTCTGGAGGAGCCATTCACCACCGCCCGTCGAAATTCCATCGGAGCGATCGTGTTCGGTTGCCTGCTTGTTGCAGCCATCACCGTACCCCTTTTTCTGTACATCGCTCGCGGCGTGTTCAAGCCACTTGAGCGGATGGATCAGGCAATTGGACGGGTCAAGGCGGGTGACCGCAGTGCTCGCTCCGGAGCAGGGGCATCCAATGATGAAATCGGACGTGTCGCTTCGCACTTGGACCAGCTGCTCTGTCAGCTGGAAGAGAAGGAACGACAGCTGGTCGCCTGGAACGAGGAGCTCAATTCCAGGGTAGAGGAGCGAACTGCTGGTCTCGCACTAGCCAATAGACGGTTAGAAGAGACGACCCAGCACCTGATTGTCACTGAGAAGCTGGCAACAATTGGCGAGATCGCAGCAGGAATAGCGCACGAGATCAACAATCCGCTTGCCGTCATGCAGGGGAACCTCGAGCTTCTGCGTGACTCGATCAGGGAGCCCGAGGGCCAGCGGTTTGGAGAAGAGATTGACCTCATTGAGGATCAGATTGGGCGTATCAGCACCATTGTTTCCAAGTTGCTGCAGTTCTCCAAGCCCAGTGAGTACTCCGGTCATAGTGAGCTGCTAGAGCCCGCCACGCTGATGTTGGAGACGCTGCCCCTGATTCAACACCTCATCAAGCGCCATCCCGTGAAGATAGAGGAGAACTTCCTGTCCACACGGCTCGTAACGGGCAATCGGGGCGAGCTGCAGCAAATTCTTGTGAACCTCATGATCAATGCAATCTATGTGATGCAGAAGGGCGGAACGCTGGGATTGGCGACGTTGGACGTTGACGACGTTCATGGTCACCCTGGCGTCGCTTTGCGAGTCTCAGATACTGGAAGCGGCATTCCTCAGGATATTCTGGTCCGAATTTTTGAGCCATTCTTTACGACCAAACATCGTCAAGGTACCGGGCTGGGTCTTTCCATCAGTCAGATGCTTGCCAACCGCTACGGTGGCAGCCTGTCTGTGGAGAGAACCGGCCTGACAGGGACGGTCATTGAACTATGGATGCCCGAGGCTGCCGACGATGAACTGCATTAGACCTGCTGTAGCAGTGTCATGCGAACGGCGTGATGTCATTCGCATTTCGAACTCAAGTGGAAGGAATTTGTTGCCTGGGCGTATCGACGCCAGCAGTCGATCAATGAATCAGAGGTTGGCATGACACACCGTCTCCCAGATGTTGAAACGAGAATGCGAAGGCAGCCGACGTTGTGGGACGTTGCGTTTGCCGTCAGGGGTACCATCCTGCCCAGGATCGCATTGCATCTACTACTGATTAGCATTGTGACCGCAGGAGCGGTGCTCGCATCAACGGAGCATCCAGGAATCTTTGCTCGCTTCAGTGCCGTTCCGTTCACGCTCATTGGTATCGCACTTTCCGTATTCATGAGCTTTCGAAACAACGCTTGCTACTCCAGATGGTGGGAGGCGAGGCACCTTTGGGGTGACCTGGTCATAGCGTGTCGCTCGATAGCCAGGCAGACGTCCCTGCTGGATCCAAACAGCCGAGCACAGATCCTGCGAGGCCTGTGTGGCTTCAGTGCGGGCCTCTATTCTCGACTGCGCCGAGCCGACGAAGCCCATGCGATCGCACCTTGGTGGGATATTGGCAAGGCATCACAAGGCCCGAATCCGACGGACGCTGTGCTCCAGGGCATTGGCTTGAAGCTTGCCCATCTGGCTCATGAGGGAAGGATCGACTCGATTCAGTACTCGGTGCTGGACAAGCAGCTTGCCAACTTGGCTCGTATCCAAGGTGGGTGCGAGAGGATACTCAATACTCCGATTCCATTCTCGTATTCGCTGCTGCTTCACCGGACTGCGATCGTATTCTGCACAACGCTTCCTTTTGCGCTGGCAGGAACATTGGGGTGGTGGACCTTTCTACCGGTGCTCATTGTGGCGTACACGTTTTTTGGTCTCGATGCGCTGGGCCGTCAGCTGGAGGAGCCATTCAGTTCCGCGCCGAACGCGCTCCCGATCTACTCAATGCAGAGGACGATCGAGACAGAGCTAATGTCTACGCTGGCCCTGACTGTGGTCGATCAGGAGTCGGTACAGCAGCCAGTGCAGCAGCCACGTAGGGAGGAGTGAGGTGTGAGCGGAGGAAGGTCGGTGCACTTGTGAGGCCGCTCCGGCATTTTCCAGCAGGCAAGCTCATGCCCTAGCGTCAGTCAGCCATGGATTACGAGGCTCACCTGGAAAGAACTTGCCCAAAGGTAGCATTCGTGTCGCTCATCCGATTCTGTCCGCACGTATGCGGCGGAATATTCTAGACGGCTTTAACTTCCATAACGATCAAAAATTGAGCCAGCAGGAGCAAGAGTGATGTCAACAGATATGTTCGTGATGCATTCGGATCATACGCCGGCGGGGGATCAGCCCGAGGCGATTGCCAGGCTGATTGCTGGCATCGAGGAGGGAGCAACACATCAGACCTTGAAGGGAATTACAGGGTCAGGGAAGACCTTCACGATGGCCAATGTGATCCATCGGCTGAAGCGACCCACGCTCATTCTTGCGCCAAACAAGACGTTGACTGCTCAGCTCTACGGGGAGATGAAGGCGCTGTTCCCCGAGAACGCCGTGGAGTATTTCGTTTCCTACTACGACTTCTTCCAGCCAGAGGTCTATATCCCAGGTAGCGATCGTTACATCCAGAAAGACTCAGCCATCAATGATCACCTTGAGAGGCTTCGACTATCGACTACGAAGTCTCTGATTGAGCGTAGAGACGTGATTGTTGTCGCTTCGGTGTCCTCAATCTATGGACTGGGAGACCCACAGAGCTACCGGGATCTGCAGGTTGAGCTTGCGCTTGGAATCGAGCTGGATCAGAGGGACTTCCTGCGTCGGCTTGCATCGCTTCAGTACGACAGGACTGAGCGGACCCTGAAGCGTGGCACGTTCCGTGTGTCTGGCGATGTGGTCGATATTTTTCCCGCCGACTCTGAGTACAAGGCAATTAGAGTAGAGCTCACGGACGAGGGGAGAGTGCAGTCGCTCATCTGGATTGATGCGGTTACAGGGAAGAAGCTTGGCGATGAGACGCGCTACCTCGTTTCTCCAAAGACACTCTTCGCAAGCCCCAAAACAGAAATCAATGAGGCTACGAAGGCCATCCTCAAGGATTTGGAGGCCAGGGTGGCGGAGCTCAACGCATCTGGTCGAATCGTTGAGGCAAATAGGCTTTACGAGAAGATCACGAACGACGTGGAGATGATGAGGGAGCTGGGATATTGCTCTGGCATGGAGAACTACTCCAGTTACCTGAACTCAAAGCCGTCAGGAGCTAGGCCGACGACGCTCATGGACTACCTCCCGAAGGATGGCCTGCTATTTGTTGACGAGTCGCACGTCATGGTTCCCCAGATCGCGGCAATGTTCAGGAGCGATCAGAGCAGGAAGGAGACTCTAATCGAGTACGGGTTCCGTCTACCTTCGGCAATGAACAACAGACCGCTTAGCTTCTCTGAGTTTGAAGCCATCAAGCCCCAGACGATCTTCGTTTCGGCTACGCCTGGCGCCTATGAGATTGGGAGATCCAAGGGAAGATTGATTGACCAGCTCATCAGGCCCACTGGCTTGCTCGATCCGCTGGTAGAGGTGAGGCCTAGGGAGGGCTACAGGTGCGATCTTCTGTCAGAGATCGCCCGTTGTGTACGAGAGGGCGACAGGGTCTTGGTGACCACGCTGACAAAGGTGTCTGCTGAGGAGCTGTGCGAGTTCCTCGAGGATCAAGGGGTGCGTGCGAAGTACATGCACTCGGATATCAAGGCAGAGGATCGAGTTGAGATCATCAATGGGCTGAGGGCCGGCGAGTTCGATGTGCTAGTGGGTATCAGCCTGCTGAGAGAGGGGCTCGATATTCCCGAGGCCTCTCTGGTCGCTATCGTTGATGCGGACCAGGCGGGCTTCCTTCGGTCGAGCCAGGCCCTCATTCAGATGATTGGACGAGCTGCAAGAAACTCGCGCGGTAAGGCGATCATGTATGCCGATACGATCACCAGTGCGATGCGGCAGGCCATTTCTGAGACTGATGACAGGCGACAGCATCAGATCGCGTTCAATGAGGAGTTCGGCATCACCCCGTCAACGTCTCGCGGAATGTTGGGATCAACAGAGGCTCGCCCTGACCGGTCGCATGCCCATTCAGCGGAGTTCTGCGCCAGCCTAAAAGATCTCTGTGATCGAATTACATCAAAGGAGCGACAGCTTCTGGATCTCTCTGATGCCGGGGACGAGGAGGAGATCGAGTTCGTCAGGCTGGAGCTAGACAAGCTATACCGCCAATTCATCTACATGTAACCACTCTCCCGAGTGGTGGGGCGTGGCTCCTGCAGGAGCCCGCCTTTTCTGGTGTGCGGGTGGGGCGAGAGGGGCCTTTCACTGGCCTCTGGCGGCTGCTCGAAATCAGGCGCAGACTCAGTTGACGGAGTTAAAGACCCTCCCAGATTGCTAGCTTGCATACTATCGGGGAGTATAGTATCGTTCCCTCATGTGATACGGACAGGTGCGCAATGCCTCACAGCCCTCGGGAGAAAAAGCAGGCCCTTACCCGCGTACGTCGGATCAGCGGACAGGTGGCTGCATTGGAGCAGGCTCTGGAGAGCGGGGCGGAATGTGCTGCAGTACTTCAGCAGCTTGCTGCTGTGCGCGGGGCGGTCAATGGTTTGATGGCGACGGTTCTGGAGAGCTATCTGCGTGAAGAGTTCCCGCATAGCGACACCCACACCGACTCTCAAAGGAAGTCGATTGACGAGACCATCTCTATTGTCCGCTCCTATCTCCGTTAGTCAGTTCGCGACATTGCTTGATGGCGCTAGTACTAAGTAGAGGAGGCAATCTATGGGTGTCCGAACTACTTCATTTCCAAGTAGAACCCGCCATTCCTAACCCCTTCGTGGGTTAGGGCGTCACGACTAGGACGTTGAGGCCTTTCCAGGAGGCTCCAAGGCATGCTGGATGATGTCAGTCGAGTTGTGCCTGTCTGTATTTCTTGGGGCGGGCAATCTCTGTCGGCATCGTTGCCTTCCGCATCTGACTGAGTCATGGCAGGCCCTTTGAAGTGAGCTTCCAGCCTCGTTGCGACTCCCATGTGGTCCGCGCCTGGCTTGGAAGGTGGGAGAGCAAGGGCCTGCGATCTATGCGGTGCCGTCCTCCCAGCTTGTTGTGGTTCCCACTACCGCCCTACACCAGAGCCGGTTCCACCACGCGACCTTTCGCTGAGCTATCGCACAAGCAAGTGATAGACCTCCCGTGAGCGGTGTTTAGAAGATCATCCATTCTTGAGGCTATGTATGAATGACCCATCCGGCCTGAGCCAAGCTGCAGGCACGCCAGCAGAAGGCTACGTATATGGGATGCCGGCGCACGCGGACCGCCGCGCCGCCGTTGAGGAAGTCCATGCGCGACCGCACCTGCTCACCCAGTCTCCGCGAAGCCTTCTCCAGCTCTCCTTCATGACAGAAGGGGACATGAGTCGAGATCGTGCCGCGATCGACGATCTTTCAGGTCGTATGGGGGCTGCAGTCGAGGATCACACCACACCTCATCACGCGCTTACGTGGAATGAGGGCGATCTGCACTGCGAGAAGCACACTGAGTTCTCTTCCTACCTCTGGAGCGCACCACTGAGCTCAGAAACAGGTGAGCCTTGTGGGGACAACCCGTTTAGACAGGGATTCAAGCCGCCAGGACCCGTGATCTCGGCTGTTAGCGTCAGGCTTTTGCCTTGGACCGCGGTGGCGGAGAAGGAAATAGATTGCTTTGATCCCGTCAGCCGCTGCTATTCGCTGGTTGAGAACGGTGCCGCGGCCATTGTGACCGACTTCCGGCAAGACGAGGAAGGGCTAACCCACATGCTCATCCTTGATCGCGGCCTGACTCCGGCGCGGGCAGGGGCGCTGGCACAACGACTGCTCGAGGTCGAGACATACCGAACGCTTGCCCTGCTAGCGCTACCGCTGACTCGCTCCATGACGTCGAATCTTCGTCGCATGGAGGCGCGTCTGGCTGCAATTACTGAAGAGATGCGCAGGGCCTCCGGTGGACGTCGTGACAGTGACGTACTCCTCTCGGATTTGACCAGCTTGGCTGCAGAGTTGGAGGCGGACGCCGCGGCAAATCTCTATAGGTTTGGTGCAAGTCGGGCTTACTACGAAATTGTTGAAGAGCGACTGGATGCGTTGGCGGAGGATCAAGTTGCCGGCTATAGCACCTGGGCGGACTTCTTGTATCGAAGGATTGCACCGGCCATGCGAACTTGCCAGTCAGTGAAGGAGCGACAGGGGAAGCTCTCAGACAAGTTGACGCGCTCAATCTCGCTCCTTCGGTCGTGGATTGATGTTGAGCTCGAGCGGCAGAACCGCGACCTACTGGCGTCCATGAATGAACGGGCGAAGGTTCAGCTGCGCCTGCAGCAGACGGTGGAAGGTTTGTCGGTGGCCGCCATCTCGTACTACGTCGTGAGTCTTCTCGCATACCTGCTCAAGGGTTTGCCTGGGACGCATGACATCGCAGCAACCGTCACTGCGATCTTGGTTCCCGCTGTATTGCTGCTGATTTGGTGGATTGTCCGAAGGATTAGGCATGCACACGGTGACTCGGCAGTCGAGGACAAGGCCTAAAGCCTCGCTTAAGGCCACATTCGATTCGCGATAGATGGCCTATCAAATTCAATTCAGAGGAAAGAACAATGGAACGCATTGAGCGTCACGCAAGCTTCGGTGGATGGCAGGACGTCTACCAGCATGAATCATCCAGCCTTGGTTGCACCATGAAGTTTGGAGTCTATCTCCCTCCGCAGGCGTCCAGCGGCCCGGTACCTGTTCTCTACTGGCTCTCTGGCCTGACGTGCACAGAGCAGAACTTCATCACCAAGTCTGCAGTGCAGCAGCTCGCTGCTGAGCATGGCATTGCCATCGTTGCTCCGGATACAAGTCCGCGCGGAGAGTCCGTCGCGGATGATCCAGCTTACGATCTCGGCCAAGGCGCGGGGTTCTACGTCAATGCCACCGAGGCACCGTGGTCTGACCACTACCGCATGTATGACTACGTTGTAAGTGAGCTGCCTGCTCTCGTTGAGAAGAACTTCCCTGTTAGCCAGGCTCGCTCAATTAGCGGCCATTCAATGGGCGGCCACGGTGCCTTGGTCATCGCTTTGCGAAACCCAGGTCGCTATCGCAGCGTATCCGCCTTCTCTCCGATAGTGGCGCCCACCCAGGTTCCTTGGGGCCAGAAGGCGTTTTCGGCCTACCTGGGGGGAGATCAGGAGCAGTGGCGGCAGTATGACGCCGTGGAGCTGATTGCAGATGCAAAGGAGCGCCTGCCCCTACTGGTGGATCAAGGGCTCAGTGATGACTTCTTGCAGAATCAGCTTCGCCCTGAACTGCTTCGAGATGCATGCGCCAAGGCGAATCATCCGCTTTCGCTGAACCTTCGCGATGGTTACGACCATAGCTACTACTTCATCTCCAGCTTCATTGCCGATCACCTCAAGCACCACGCATCGGCACTGAGCACCTAATTAGGGAGTGCTGCCGTGATCAAGACCTCCAGAAATCGTCATCAAGTTGTGATCGTTGGGGCGGGCTTCGGCGGACTGGAGGCCGCCACGCACCTTGAAGGAGTGGATGTCGATGTAACAATCATTGACCGGCGGAACTATCACTTGTTCCAGCCGCTGCTCTACCAGGTAGCTGGTGCGTCACTGTCACCGTCGGAGATTGCATGGCCGATCCGCTATCTGTTCCGTGACCGCCCGGAGGTGAGGACCCTCATGGCGGAGGTCGAGGGTGTGGATAAAGCTGCCCGCCAAGTGATCCTTCAGGACGGCACTCGATACCCTTACGACACCCTTGTGCTCGCTACGGGAGCGACACATGCCTACTTTGGGCATGACGAATGGTCGAAGTACGCTCCAGGCCTGAAGAGCCTGGAGGACGCAACAACCATTCGAGGCAGGATCCTGAGCGCGTTCGAGCAAGCGGAGCTCTGCAATGATCCCGAGGTTCGAGAAGCCCTTCAAACCTTTGTGATCATTGGTGGTGGGCCTACAGGTGTCGAGCTTGCCGGAACCATCGCGGAGCTGGCGCGAGGCACGCTGCAGGATGACTTTCGGTCAGTTGATCCCAGCAAAACCCGGGTATTTCTCATTGAAGCGGGTCCGCGGCTGCTTCCTGTCTTTCCTGAAAAGCTCTCCGAGTACACGAGGCGCGCCCTCGAGAAGCTTGGGGTATCCGTTTTGTTGGGGGCACCTGTCACAGAGTGCGCCTCTGATGGGGTGATGCTCAATGGCAGGAAGCTGGCGGCATCCACAATCGTCTGGGCAGCCGGAGTTCAGGCGTCTCCAGCCGCACGTTGGCTCGACACCGAATCAGATCGGGCGGGGCGCGCAATCGTCGGCCCTGATCTAACGGTGCCTGGTTCCCCCAACATCTTCGTGATTGGGGACACTGCTTCATCAGCCACTGCGAACGGAAAGACCGTTCCTGGAATCGCGCCGGCGGCCAAGCAACAAGGCAAGTACGTCGCGGGCCAGATTGAAGGGCTGATAACAGGGGCGCGGAGGACCGCTGCATTCAAGTACCGGCACCAGGGCAACCTCGCCACGATTGGACGCAGCCTTGCAGTAATCGATATGGGGAAGCTAAAGCTGAGCGGAGGAATCGCATGGTGGATCTGGAAGCTCGCTCACATCTACTTCCTTATCGGAGTGCGAAATCGCCTGAGCGTCGCAATGAGCTGGGTATGGAATCACAGCGTTGGATACAGAGGAGCTCGCATCATCCTCCGTGATAAAGCAAGCAATGCCACAAGCGGCTCATTGGATGGGAAGCTGAAATAGGGGCCAAGAAGCTCCGAATGCATACTCGCAACTGACTTCCCGAAGGAGAACACCTTGGCAGATCTATTCACAGCGAAACCAAGGGCACCCCTGGCCGAACTGCTACGACCGAAGTCTCTCGACGAGTTTGTTGGGCAGCAGCACCTGCTGGGGCCGGGGAAGCCTTTGCGTCTTGCCTTTGAAGCAAGAAGTCTGCACTCCTTCATCATGTGGGGGCCCCCGGGCGTCGGTAAGACCACCCTGGGGCGCCTCGCAGCGATGGTGACTGACAGTCACTTCATTGCGATCTCCGCCGTACTCGCCGGGGTAAAGGACATCAGGCAGGCCATTGATGATGCGCGGGCCGAACTCGACGTACGCGGTCGCTCCACGGTGCTTTTCGTCGACGAAATTCACCGGTTCAACAAGGCCCAGCAGGATGCGCTGCTACCTCACGTTGAATCAGGGCTACTCACGCTGGTGGGCGGCACCACAGAGCATCCAGGACTGGCCGTTAACTCGGCGCTGCTTTCGCGCGCGCAGGTGTACACACTTGAGCCTCTGTCTGACGCAGATCTTGAGAAGCTCTACGAACGCGCCAGACCTCACTTGCGAGGCGTTGACCTCTCCGATCCCGCATTGCAGCTGCTGAAGGGCTTCGCTGATGGTGATGGCCGCAGATTCCTGAATCTTCTCGAGCAGGTCTCAACTGCGGCCTCTGAGAAGCGGGTGGAAGAGGTGGATCTTGAGTTTGCCAAGCGCTCCACCAGCCCGTCACTGCGTCGATTCGATAAGGGTGGGGACGAGTTCTATTGGCAGCTCTCCGCGTTTCACAAATCACTGCGTGGCTCTGATCCCGACGCCTCCCTCTACTGGCTAGCGCGCATTCTGGATGGGGGCGGGGACGTGAGCCAGGTCACACGTCGAATGATTGTTATGGCAAGCGAAGATATCGGAAATGCTGATCCGGGCGCTCTGCACTTGGCCATCCACGCTGCGCAGGCGTATGAGCGACTTGGCTCTCCTGAAGGTGAAATTGTCTTGGCCCAGGCTGCGACCTATCTGGCGCTCTCCCCCAAGTCGAATGCGTCCTATGCGGCTTGGGATCTAGCAAGGGCCTTCGTCAAGGAGCACGGATCATTACCAGTTCCCATGCATCTTCGGAATGCTCCAGCGAAGCTTATGAGGCAGATGGGGTATCGACAAGCATATCGCTACGCGCATCATGAGCCAGACGGCTACGCAGCTGGACAGACGTACCTGCCGGAGGGTGTGGAGAGGCCGAACTGGTATCGGCCCACTGATCGGGGAGCTGAGCGCGCCTTGGCTGAGAGACAGGCATGGCAGCGAGCCTTGGATGAAGAGGCATCGCAAACCGAAGCCGATCCCTCTTCGGGCCAGTGATCCAGCTGAACTTAACGTCTACAACCTACAGAGACATGCACATGCCAAACGCCACATTCGGTGAAGCTTCCTGCAGTGTCGCAGCAAGCGGCCTTGTAGAGGTGCGCGGTGCGCGTGAGAACAACCTTAGAGACGTTGATGTCTCAATTCCTCGCAACGCACTGGTCGTCTTTTCCGGTGTATCCGGTTCCGGGAAGTCATCTCTTGCATTCGGGACAATCTATGCGGAAGCTCAAAGGAGGTACTTTGAGTCCGTTGCTCCCTATGCTCGACGCCTAATCGATCAAGCAGGCGTCCCTGATGTTGACTCCATCGATGGACTCCCGCCAGCGGTAGCACTGCAGCAGCAGCGTGGTGCCAGCAATGCGCGATCTTCGGTGGGTAGCGTCACCACGCTATCCAGCCTCATTCGTATGATGTATTCCCGCGCGGGAGCATATCCGGCTGATCAGCCTATGCTCTATGCCGAGGACTTCTCACCCAATACTCCCCAGGGCGCATGCGCGACCTGCCATGGCCTTGGCCATGTGTACGAGGTGACAGAGGCCCTCATGGTGCCGGATCCAAAGCTGAGCATCCGTGAGCGTGCCATTGCTTCGTGGCCACCTGCATGGCACGGGCAGAACCTTCGCGACATTCTGGTGACGCTGGGCTACGACATTGATAGACCTTGGAAGGACCTTCCCAAGAAGGACCGCGATTGGATTCTGTTTACCGAGGAGTCGCCCACTGTGCCGGTCTATGCTGGGTTCACGCCAGCGGAGACGCGTGCGGCCCTGAAGCGTAAGACTGAGCCAAGCTACATGGGAACCTTCACTGGCGCCCGTAGGTATGTCCTGCACACGTTTGCTAACACGCAAAGTGCCCTGATGAGGCGCCGCGTATCGCGATACATGGAGGGAAAGCTTTGTCCCACCTGCCATGGCAAGCGCCTTAAGGCAGAGTCGCTGTCAGTGACATTTGCGGGTGTGGACATTGGTCAATTCATGCAGATGCCTCTTGACCAACTGGCGTCCCTGCTCGAGCCCATTTCTCGAGGAGACTTCAGTGCTCATGCTGGCGGGGGGAAGGCGAACAAGGAGGCCACCCGTCGTGATCGCGCCGATAGGGCGGCCAGTGGGCGGGCGGTCCACGCGGTGTCTCCTGACGTCCGCCGCACCTCAGCGCTGTCGGAGGAGAAGCGCCTGGCCGCGCAGCGCCTCGCTAGTGGAGTGATGAGCCGAATCAGTCAGTTGCGTGGCCTTGGGCTTGGTTATCTAACTTTGGATCGCGCTACGCCGACATTGTCCGCTGGCGAGTTGCAGCGATTGAGACTCGCCACGCAGTTGAGCTCGCTGCTCTTTGGCGTGGTGTACGTGTTGGACGAGCCGTCGGCAGGCCTTCATCCCTCCGACAGCCAGGCTCTCTATGACGCCTTGGACCGCCTCCGCGACGGTGGTAATTCCGTATTTGTTGTGGAGCACGATCTGGAGCTGATGCGCCGTGCCCAGTGGTTGGTGGATGTTGGGCCTGAGGCGGGAGAGCGGGGCGGCAAAGTGCTCTACAGTGGAGAGCCGGATGGTCTTCGTGACATCGACGAGTCACGTACCGCGTTGTACCTCTTTGACAAGGTCCCGCCCCCTAGTGGCCAAGAGCGTCAAGCGAGTGGTTGGCTGGAACTTCAGGGCATCCAGCGTCACAACCTGAAGCGCATTGATGCAAAGATACCTTTGGGCATCCTCACCGCGGTGACCGGGATTTCGGGATCGGGCAAGTCCAGCCTCGTCGCCCAGGCGTTGCCGGAGCTGATGATGCTTCAACTTGGGCACGAGCCTGAGGACGACGCGGTGGAAACGGGGGCAGCAGACGGGCCAACCGTCATCGAGACGACAGGGGGACACCTCGGCGGAGATGTCGATGCTATTCAGCGTCTCGTCCAGGTTGATCAGAAGCCAATCGGACGGACGCCGCGATCGAATCTCGCGACTTACACCGGCCTTTTCGATCATGTTCGAAAGCTTTTTGCCGCAACACCAGATGCGCGGCGTCGACGTTACGACGCAGGTCGATTCTCCTTCAACGTGGCCAAGGGACGTTGTGAGACGTGCGAAGGGGAGGGATTCGTGAGCGTCGAGCTGCTGTTTATGCCTAGCGTCTATGCACCGTGCCCAACGTGCCACGGTGCGCGATACAACGAGGCTACGCTGAAGGTGCTTTGGAACGGTAAGAACATTGCAGACGTTCTGCGGATGACTGTGGAGGATGCACGTGAATTCTTTGGCGATGAGGACGCGATCGCTCGCCCACTTCAGTTGCTGAAGGAGATCGGCCTTGGATACCTTCGACTGGGCCAGCCGGCTACCGAGCTATCGGGTGGTGAAGCGCAGCGAATCAAGCTGGCCACAGAGCTTCAACGGAGCCAGCGCGGGCGGACACTGTATGTCCTGGATGAACCTACTACGGGCCTCCATGCCTCGGACGCGGATAGGCTGCTTGTGCAGCTCCAGCGGCTCGTTGATTCCGGCAATACGGTGGTCATGATCGAGCACGACATGCGTGCCGTTGCTCAGGCGGATTGGGTAATCGACGTGGGTCCAGGTGCCGGTGACGCGGGCGGGCAGATCGTGGCGGCAGGAACTCCAAAACAGGTCGCTCGCGTGAAGAGAAGCCGTACCGCCCCCTTCTTGGCTGAGGAACTCGCCCGCGCGGGTTGACCCGACGCTCTTCTGGCCACCATGAGCGTCCCTGGCGCTCATGGTGGCCAGATCCCGTATCAGAGAGCGGCCAAGCGACTCGGCGTTAGCGCTTCCCTGCTTTGGATGGCGTTAGGGCCGAGGTGGGGGAGGGCGTCATCTGCATAAGGCTCGGTAGTGCTCCGACGGCGGAATGGAGTGCATCGAAAACTACTCTGACGCGAGGTGAGACTGGGCCGCGTTGTGGCCGATAGACGTACAAGCCCCACGGGGCAGGATCGAATTCTTCCATCACACGCTGCAGAACACCTGACTGAATGAGTGGGGCAGCCATGTAATCAGCAAGTTGGGCAAACCCCAAGCCCGCAATGACCCCTGCCATCTCCATGTCGGCATTGTCTGCAATGAAGGCCGGTGCTGTCGGCGCCACCTGTACGCCTCCAGCCAGGTACCAGGGCCAGGGCCTGCCTGTATTGATGTCCACCGACGCAACCAGTGGAAACCGCGAGAGCTCGCTAGTCTCCGCTGGTGCTCCGATTCTCTCTACAAGTGCGGGGGAGCCAACGATGTGCAGTCGCATCTCTCCTGCCTTCTTCGCAATGAATCTGCTATCACGCATGAAGCCGACGCGGATTCCGACATCGATCCCTTCATCGACAGCGTCTGCAACCCGATCGCTTAAGCGAACGTCCAAGACAATTCCCGGGTGACTTTGGGTCACTGTATCCAAGGCGGCAAGAACTGCCCTGGAGCCCATGCTGTGAGGGGCACTAATTCGGACTGTGCCCACAATCTGTGAGGCCGTCGCCTTGGTTCGCGGGCGCCACAGCTTGTCTAAGCCCTCAAGCGCCGGCCGCAGCTGATGTAAGAGATCCTCCCCAAAGGCCGTGATGCGAACCTGGCGTGTGCTTCGGTGGAACAACAGCTCCCCGTAATGACTTTCAAGGGCCTGTATCGCTCGGGTGATGGCCTGAGGAGAGCTTCCCAGTCGAACAGCGGCCTCACGAAAGCTCGGCGCCTCAGCCGCGGCCCTAAACGTCTTTAGAAGATCCAGCTCGCTGTTCATCTCAAGGCCCCCGTGGTCGTTGGGCTCATATTATTCCATTTTAGGGAATTATGAAATCCTATCAATTCCATATACAACAATTCTCCAGGTCTCCAGAATTCCTCCACACCCTCACCTGACCGGAGAACCTGATGAGCAAGTTCAACTACATCGAAGAGTACTACCAGGCATTCAACCGCGGTGATCGCGACGCGATGCTCTCGATGCTCACTGATGACGTTGTGCACGATCTAAATCAGGGGAATCGCGAAGTAGGGATCGACGCATTCCGCGCGTTCCTGAGCCGCATGGATTCCTGCTACAGCGAGCAGCTTCACGACATCGTGGTGATGTACAGCAGCGATGGTGCGCGTGCCGGCGCGGAGTACGTGGTGCACGGACTCTACCACCACACGGACGAAGGTCTCCCTGCAGCGGCAGGGCAGATCTATGTTCTTCCCGGTGGCGCGTTCTTTGACATCCGTGATGGAAAGATTGCGCGCGTTACCAACTACTACAACCTGGAGGACTGGATTTCCCAGGTCCACAAGGCGCCCTGAAATGGCTACCAACGTGCGAGTAGAGGTACTGGTCGGCACCGAAATCGAGGACTGGCTCGATCGCGTCGCTCAGCTGCGGATCGAGATATTCAGTAGCTATCCCTACCTGTACGAAGGAGACATGGACTATGAGCGTCACTACCTCCGCAACTATGCGACGTCTGACGGGGGCATCGTTGTCCTGGCCAGGGATGGAAGGGACGTTGTAGGTGCATCGACTGGCCTTCCTTTGTTGAGCGCCGATGCCGCTTTCATTCGTCCCTTCCAGGAGCACGGTCCCCGGCCAGAAGAAGTCTTCTACTGCGGGGAGTCCGTACTGAGGCCGGAGTACAGAGGAGCTGGCTTGGGCCACGTCTTCTTTGATCGAAGAGAGGAGCAAGCCCGACGAAAGGGCTTCAAGTGGTCTTCTTTCGCGTCGGTGGTTCGGTCGGAGACTGATCCGCTTAGGCCACCTGGATATCGAAGCAATGAAGGCTTCTGGACTCGCCGTGGGTATGCACAACAGAGCGCGATGAAGGTCGCTCTTCCCTGGCGGCAGCATGGGGCCACGCACGAAACCGAGCAGACACTTTCACTTTGGCTCCGTTCCTTGGAGGACGTTACATGAAGATTGCAGCAGCTAAGTACGTGATCGGTCGTCCGAAGACCTTTGCCGAGTTCGCTGCGCGCCAGCGCCGAATTCTGAATGACGCAAGGGAACAAGGAGTTGAGCTTGCAGTACTTCCGGAATACCTGTCGCTGGAACTGGGTTCGACTCTTCCAGAAGCTCTTCAGCTTAGCCTGAGGTCCACCCTGGAGTCGCTCCAGATCTATCAGAGCGCATGGTGTGAGCTCTATAGCACCTTGGCTGTCGAACTGGGAATGACCATCCAGGCAGGAACGTTCCTCACCGCAACATCCCATGGGATGTATCGCAACCGTGCCTGGTGGTTCACAGCTGATGGTCGCAGCGGATGGCAGGACAAGCTTCAGCTTACTGGCTTCGAGAAGCAGGCAGTTGTCATCGAGCCTGGCGATCGCATCGCGGCGTTTGAGCAGGACGGAAAGCGTGTCGGGATTGCGGTTTGCTATGACAGCGAATTTCCGCTTCCTGTTCGCCTCCAGCAGGAGGCAGGGGTGCGCTTGCTGTTGGTGCCAAGTTGCACCGACACCGACGCCGGTGCCACCCGTGTCGATGTTGGGTGCCGAGCGCGAGCGCTTGAGAATCGGATGTTCGTGGCAAAGGCGGTCACCGCCGGCGTCGCCGACTGGAGTGAAGCGCTTGATGTCAACACCGGTGAAGCAATGATCCTCTCACCGATGGACCATGGCTTCCCCAGTGACGGCGTGCTCGCAGCGACCTCCGACGATCAGGAGTGGGCGATTGCTGACATTGACTTCGCAGCGCTCGAAGCAAGCCGTGCACGAGCGCAGGTAGCCGTCGACAAGGATTGGGATGGTCAGCTCCGCTTCCATTCCGTTGAGGTCCTGAACTAACCAACGTCTAGATGCCTGAGCCATGAAGTGCTCGTGGGCGTCGCTGGCAACTCAAATACCTGGGGAATCAAAATGCATCGTATTGTCATTGTTGGTGGTGGGGCCGGAGGGCTGGAGCTGGCTACGCAGCTGGGCCGGAAGCTCGGGCGCTCAGGGCGAGCAAAAGTCACTCTTGTCGATGCTCGGATGACGCATCTGTGGAAGCCACTTCTTCACGAGGTTGCCTCAGGCGCGTTGGATGCCGCAGAAAGTGAGCTCAACTATCTCGCCCAGGCTAGCTGGAATCACTTCCAGTTTCAGTTGGGGCGGATGACGGGTTTGGATCAGAAGTCCAGAAAGATCGAGCTTGCCCCACTGTACGATGAGGAGGGCAACGTTATTGCGCCCCGTCGCTCGATCTCCTACGACACCCTGGTGATCAGCGTGGGTAGCGGAACGAACGACTTTGGAACTCCCGGTGCAGCGGATCATTGCCTGTTCCTGGACGATCCCGATGCCGCCATTGCTTTCCAGAAGCGGCTGCTGAGCGAGTACATGGGCGCGCAAGCGCGTGGCAAGTCAGAAACACTGGAGGTTGCGATCGTCGGCGCCGGTGCCACCGGTGTCGAGCTGGCTGCCGAGTTGCGTGATGCTGCGAGGCAATTTAGCGCTTATGGGCTGGACAAGATCTCTCCCGAGAATCTAAAGATCACGCTTATCGAGGCTGGTCCGCGAGTGCTGCCAGCTCTGCCAGAGCGCGTGAGCCTGCCGGTAGCCGAGCGACTTGTACATGAAGGCGTTCGTGTCATGTGTGGCTCGGCTGTCACCCTGGTGGATGAAGAGGGCCTGCAACTCGCCAATGGCATCAAGGTTGCTGCGAGGCTGAAGGTATGGGCGGCGGGCATCCGTGCTCCCGTCTTCCTTGCATCCCTCGGGAACCTCAAGACCAATCGCATCAACCAGCTCGAGGTATCTGAAACGCTGCAGACAACGCAGGATCCGAAAATCTTCGCATTCGGGGATTGTGCAGCCTGCCCGAATGGACACAGCGGTACAAACGTGCCTCCAAGGGCACAGGCCGCTCATCAGCAGGCTCACTTCCTTGCGCTGGCAATTGCCCGCCGTATCGAGGGGCGCCCGCTGCCCAGCTTCACCTATCGGGACTATGGATCGCTGGTGTCCCTGTCGAGGGAGGGCGCCGTTGGCACGCTGATGGGCAACCTCATGGGGTCATTCAAGGTCGAGGGCTGGCTGGCCAGGATGTTCTACATCTCACTGTATCGCATGCATCAGAGGAGCCTGTTCGGTACACGGCGGGTGGTTGCTCGCATGCTGGCAGACGCATTGGGACGGAGTACGGAGCCCCGCCTCAAGTTGCATTGATGCGGGCGAGCTGGGGGGCGGAGCTGTGAGTTAATAATTCCAAGGATAGGAATTATGAAATCCAATCTATTCCATATACAGCAATCCATCGAAGTCCAATACTTGGTCCCAACAGCTCGCCAAGAAGAATGCTGTAGGCGCATTCGACCTGATTGAAACGCGTTCTAGAGCCGGCGCCAGGGGCGGCGCGCCCGATGTTCCACTGATCAAGCTCGCCCCAAAGACCGTTGTCGCACTTATCTCGTTACACCCAAGGAGAACTCACATGAAATCCCGTGCAGCCGTTGCATTCGGTCCCGGTCAACCGCTCGAGATCGTCGAAATCGATGTTGCTCCGCCGAAGAAGGGCGAAGTACTGGTGAAGATCACCAGCACCGGTGTCTGCCATACCGACGCATTCACCCTGTCGGGCAATGACCCTGAAGGCCTGTTCCCGGTGGTGCTGGGCCATGAAGGCGCCGGCATCGTTGTCGAAGTGGGCGAGGGCGTGACCAGTGTGAAGCCCGGCGATCACGTCATCCCGCTGTACACCGCAGAATGCGGTGAGTGTCTGTTCTGCAAGAGCGGCAAGACCAACCTGTGCGTTGCCGTACGCGCCACGCAGGGTAAGGGCGTGATGCCTGATGGCACCAGCCGCTTCAGCTACAACGGCCAGCCGCTGTATCACTACATGGGCTGCTCGACCTTCAGCGAGTACACCGTCGTGGCCGAAGTCTCTCTGGCCAAGATCAATCCGGAAGCGAATCCGGAGCACGTCTGCCTGCTCGGTTGCGGTGTCACCACTGGCATTGGTGCGGTGCACAACACGGCCAAGGTGCAGGAAGGTGACAGCGTGGCCGTGTTCGGCCTCGGTGGCATCGGCCTGGCGGTGATCCAGGGTGCTCGTCAGGCGAAGGCTGGTCGCATCATCGCAGTGGACACCAACCCGTCCAAGTTCGAGTTGGCCAAGCAGTTCGGCGCAACCGAATTCGTGAACCCGAAGGATTACGACCGTCCGGTTCAAGAAGTCATCGTTGAGATGACCGGCTGGGGCGTCGATCACAGCTTCGAGTGCATCGGCAACGTCAATGTGATGCGTTCTGCGCTGGAGTGTGCACACCGCGGCTGGGGCCAGAGCGTTGTCATCGGTGTGGCCGGTGCTGGTCAGGAGATCTCCACCCGTCCGTTCCAGCTCGTGACCGGTCGTCGCTGGATTGGCAGTGCCTTCGGTGGTGTGAAGGGCCGTAGCCAGCTGCCTGGCATGGTCGAAGACGCCATGCGGGGTGAGATCGATCTGGCTCCGTTCGTGACCCATACGATGGGCCTGGAAGCAATCAACGAAGCCTTCGAACTCATGCACGAAGGCAAGTCCATTCGTACTGTCATCAACTACTGATGCACCGCAGCACCGGGCAACCGGTGCTGCACTTCCAACAATAGGAGTTTAAGTCCATGCAACACCAAACTATCCATCCCTCGGTCGATTCCGGCGTCGTTGCCGGAACCGCCGGCTTCAAGGGCGGCACGCTGAAGTGCCTGTGCTCTGACAAGCCGGTTGAGATCTCCGTCGCAAGCAATGTGGCCCACAACCACGCCTGTGGTTGCACCAAGTGCTGGAAGCCGGAAGGCGCCATCTTCTCCGTGGTCGGTGTCGTTCCCCGCGATACCGTTTCGATCACGGCGAACGCCGACAAGCTGGCGATTGTCGATCCGGCTGCGACCATCCAGCGCCACGCGTGCAAGGACTGCGGTGTCCACATGTTTGGCCGCATCGAGAACAAGTCCCATGCCTTCTACGGCCTGGATTTCATTCACGTTGAACTGTCCGAACAGAAGGGCTGGGAAGAACCGCGCTTCGCCGCATTCGTGTCTTCGATCATCGAAGGCGGCGGCGCAAGGCCGGAACAGATGGACGGCGTCCGTAGCCGCCTGAAGGCTCTGTCCCTGGAGCCGTACGACGTGTTGAACCCGCCGCTCATGGATGCGCTGTCCGCGCATGCTGCACGACTCAGCGGCGTTCTCTCCTAAGTAGTGTAAATGCCGCCCCTTGCATGCAAGGGGCGGTACTTCCTGACAGTACGCCACCGGCGTATACATTTTCGCTCAGAGCCTGGAGTCTTCGACCATGTCCTTGCTTCCCCCCAACGCAATGCACGAGCGGACTCTGCAGGGCGTACAGAGCACCGGCAACGCACGGGCAATTACGAAGGCCGCGACTCTCACTGCGGTCATGATGTCCGTCGAAATTGCTGGAGGATGGGCCTTCAACTCGATGGCTCTTCTCGCAGATGGCTGGCACATGAGCTCTCACGTGCTGGTACTCCTGTTCGCACTTTCTATCGCTTGGTACGCTGAGCGGAATCAGAGCCGCCCAGAGCGCGCGGCTCGGGTGCTAGCGGTTGAGCTCATCGCGGCGAGCGTAAGCGCGATGATCATGCTTTGGATTGCCGCTTCGATGGCCTATGAATCGACGGAGCGTCTCCATGCGCCAGAGGCTGTTCAGTACTCAGAAGCGCTTGCCATCGCCGTTGCGGGTTTGATTACAAATATATTCTCAGCGCGGTGGCTACATTCTGCCTACCATCGCGAAGGTGCTGCGGTTGATCATTGCCACGTTCCGCATGAGCGCCATGCTGACGAGAAGGGGCCCGGTGCGCGCAGGAGTCCCAATCTTCGTGCGGCCTATCTTCACGTCGCTACGGACACCGCTGTAACGGCACTCGCAATTACTGCACTTGTCGTGGGGATGATCTGGGACGTGACATGGCTGGACTCAGTCACAGGCCTCATCGGCGCGTCGGTTGTCGCAGTCTGGGCCATTAGATTGCTTCGTAGCTCCATTTCGGCGTGGACAGGTCGGCGTAAGTAGCTAGTGCGGTGGTGCCTCCGTGCTCAGCACGGAGACTAGCCCTGCGATTGGGAGCCTTCCACAAAACTCGCTGTGACCGGAGTCATTCCTGGACGCATCTGGCGAGCCCGCCGAGCGCCTATGCCCCACCTCACATGATGCGGAGTTGCTGGCGGGGTGGCCATTCTCTCAGTCAGAGATCAACAAACTGACTGTGATTCTGAAACGTCCATCTTGAGCGGCTGACGTTGCTTCGCAGCGAGGTGACGTGCCCTTCAGTCTAGGTCAGCACCTGGGGCGCCGGCTGTTGCTGCACTTAGAGAGGGCCTGGACGATCTCTTGCTCAGGCGAACGTCTTGGCGAGCCCAAGAGCGCTAGATACTGCTGCAGGGATGCGCCGCCTTTGAAAGCAATTGGCGTGCGGCCGGCTGATGGCCTGGTGTATGGCTCAAACCCCTTCCTCCGGGTCTACTGCGACAGCGCATTAGATCTTCAATTGAACCTCACATTGAGTCCAATGGCAGCAAGCCCATGAAAAGACTGGCGCTTAGTCGGTTGTCTGTGATGGCGGCACTTGTGTTCCTAGCCGCTGCCCGAGCCCCGGTGGCCCAGGCGGCCGAACAATGTGGCCCGGACGCGATGCGCGACCACCCGCCGCATATCAGCTTCCGCGCCGACAACGACCTGTTTGGTGGCCGCCACCAGGACCAGGGCTATACCAACGGCGCGCAGCTGACCCTGGTCTCGCCCAACCTGGTCGACTACACCGACGACCCCTGCCTGCCGCGCATGGCGCGCTGGGTGAACCAGTACCTGGAAGGCCTGCACCCGGGCAGGTTCGAACAGCAGAACATGATCTTCAGCATCGGCCAGGGCATCTTCACCCCCACCGACCCGACCCGCCGCGACCTGATCGAGGACGACCGGCCCTACGCCGGCGTGCTGCTGGCCAGCTTCGGCTTCAACGCGCGCAGCGGCGACCGCCTGCAGACCACCCAGCTGGCCGTGGGTGTGGTCGGCCCCTGGGCACAGGGCAAGCAGGTGCAGGACGCGGTGCACAACATCCTGGGCGACAAGAAGTTCGAGGGCTGGGACAACCAGCTGCACAACGAACCGGTGTTCATGCTGACCCATGAGCGCATGCGGCGCTGGCCGGCCGATGCCAGCGTCAATGCCGGCGGCTGGGGCTGGGATGCGATCAGCCACTACGGCGGTGCGATCGGCAACCTGGAAACCAAGTCCAATGCCGGTGGTGAAGTGCGCTTCGGCTGGAAGCTGCCCGACGACTTCGGCAGCACGCCGCTGCGTCCGGCCGGTGAAAACACCGCGCCGACCCGTGGTGGCCGCCCCAGCGGCTGGTCCTGGCACCTGTTTGCGACCACCGACGCGGCATGGGTAATCCGCGACATCACTCTGGACGGCAATACCTTCCGCAACAGCCACAGCGTGGACAAGCGCCACGTGGTCGCCCAAGGCGGCTACGGCATCGCGGTGATGCGCGGGCGCTGGAAATTCGCAATGGCGCGTTACCACAGCACCCGGGAGTTCTATGGCCAGCGCCAGTCGCCGGTGTTCGGAAGCTTCACTATTAGCCGCTCGCTATAGTAGATGGCGACGATCGCGGGTGTTCGACCATGCAATGTCCTTGAGTGCAGTACCTCGCAGAGCGACTACAGAAGTAACGCGGGAGTGCATGATGGAGAGTACTGAATGATGCTAATCACCAAGCTCGTCGTAGTCATCGTCGCGCTTGCCGCTGGGATCAAGGTGATTGATTGCTGTGTCGTGTGGGCAGCGCGACGAAGGCTGGAGAAACTTCAGAAGCAAAAGGCTCCGGCCCCATCGAGATCTCCTTTACCCGATGCCCTGGTGGTCTACTACTCTCGCTCTGGGCACACCGCCTTAGCCTCTAGTTATCTGGCGAACCAGTTACACGCCGATCTGCGTGCTGTCGAAGCATTTGACTACTCATTGGGCTTGGCCGGGTGGGTGAATGCTATGGCTGATGGGGGTCTTGATGACGCGTGGATAAATCCCGCGTGGATGGATCTAGCTCCCTATGACGCTATCTATTTGGGAACACCCATCTGGCGTGGTTGCCCAGCGCCGCCGGCTTGGGAGTTTGTTAGGAGCAACATGTTCCCTGGGAAAAAGGTCGTACTAGTCACTACATCCAGAGGATCATGGAAGCAGTCAGCTATTGAGCTCCTTGGGCGAGAGATAGTTCGACGAGGTGCGCGATCATTCGAGCATCGGCCTTTGGCGCGCAAGCGTGCCTGGTTCAGAAGATCGGACCCAGATGATCTCAGAATTACGGATCTGATGTGACCGACCTACCATGAATGCCCCCGGCCAATGCTGCGTTTAGTCGGCACCCCTCGCCTTAGCTAGCGCTATGCCAATCGCCGCGTCGCCCCTTGCTGCACGCTCGTCAACGGCCTAGGGCCGTCCCGAGAGTTTCGTGAGGTGGTTTCATTCGCGATTGTCGAGCCGTCCGTTAGACAACGCATGCTGGAGAGCAATCGCAACCTGCGTCGCGGCGTAGACCCAATCGTTGTCTTCTTCGTACGGATCCACTTCCGAATCTTCTTTGCCACCATGGAAGAGGTTGTTGCGGACTTGCCGCATGGCTTCCACCAGCGCGACCGCATCCGATTCGGCATCCAATGGGCAGGGGCAAAAGCGGGCCACCAAGTTCCCGTTCTCTTCAATAATCATCTGCTTCATGGGGCGCTCATCGCGTTGACAGAGAAGGCGCGCACGCGCCGACTCAGGAACCTCTGACGCGAAATCGTCGCCCAACTTTCGGACGCGCTCTTGCACCTTGCGCCAAGCCACGTCGGACGTCGGTTGCCCCGTCCGGTCTTTCCGGAAGAAGTCCCCGTGCCGTCGGAGCTGGAATTCCAGTTTGCTCACGGTCTTGAGAAGGTCGTAGGCGAGATTGGCGCTTACCGGCATTTCAGCATTCTATGTGAGTAGTGTGAGGTCCGAATCGCAAACTGCCACAGCGAAGGCACAAGGACCACCAAGAAATGGCGCTACTTGAGAGCCGCCTATCACGCGGGAGGATGTCATCCTGTAGGCCGGGCGTCGCACCTCATCTAGATTCTTGACCTATAACCGCTTCGGGCTGGCAACGCAGGTCGGCAGTGACTTGGGGCAACTTTGCCTAGACACCGCTAAGAATACTTGGACGGGGTTCGCGTGAAGGCCGCGCTTACGATTCGCCTCTCAGTAGTCGTCCATTGATTGCAGGTGAGTGCTGCGCTTCGACTTGGTGGCTGTCGAGTCTAGGTCGGGTTCATCTCCGTTCACCGTTACCCACTCGATGAGAGGGCCCAGGTCGGATTGGCGGCGGGCTTCCGCATACAGCTTGCTATAGGCGGCCATGGCGTATATCGGCGACAGCATGAGCTCCGCTGCCAAGGCGAAGACATCGGACTCGGGTGGCAGCGACACAGTGGTGAAGGCGTCGCTGTCGGCATCGGTGTGGCGCTCAGCCAGCGCATCCAGAAGACGCCGACGGAGTGCTTGCTGGAAGGGGCTATGGGTGGGATTAGGACACCTCAGGCCGTCTTCGACCGGAACCCAGGTGTCCAGTGACCAGGCGGGGGCGAGCACTTGCGGGGTTGCCGCGTCGTCAATCCCCTGTGCATTACCCTTCAGAGTGCCCATAGCCTGGACAGAAAGCCGATTTCGCAACAACCAGCGGTCATCAACCGAACGCTGCCAGAGAGTCCATAGACTCCCACCGGACCGCCATTGGCCGATCTCCTCGAACAGTTCGGAGGCCAGTCCGCCTCGCGCCTCCAGCTTTGAGGCAAGGCTCCATGAGGCCGCCAGCGCGGGTGGGTTACGGAGCGGATGGGCCACGTTCGACAGGCCTAGCCATTGCGCGAGCACCGCAAAATCGGATAGACCCTCCCTGATTTCCTTAGGAACGGCTGCAACGCATTGTCCAACGCTATCGATGTGCTGCCCGCCCCGCTGGAAGGCAGCGAGGGCCGCGTACAAGGCCCACATCGGGCTGGCCATTGCTTGCTCGGTTGATGGCACCGCCACCTCACGGCCGACTGTAAGCTGCGCTCGCGCCGCCTCCGTCGCAAGCCCGATCGGATCGAACAGCAGTGACGCACTTCCCATCCGGATCAGATGGATGGAGGCAGTCGCCAAGTCGAGCATTCGTGCGCCCTGAGTGTCCACCATCGGAGGGGTTGGCGGAGCTGAGGTACAGTCAAGGTAGATCTCGGTACGCCACCCCTTAATCACCGGGACGACCAGTCCGTCTTCATTCGACTCGCCCCAAGGGCTGGCCGTTCGCAGTGCGAGGCTGCCAGCTGTTGCTGCTAATTTGAGGTAGGCGTAGCCGAGCCTGTCGTCCGTACCACTGTGGATGAGGCGCTCCTCCAAGGTTGCCCCTACAATGGAACTGAGGTGCCACTGCCGCCACGGTGGCGCGGGGTTTAGAGCCCCGTCGGGACTGAAACTGGAGTCGCGCGCGAAGACAAAGACCTCACCGATTTCGCTGAGATCGCGGCTTGGCTCCGTCGGAATCATCGAGTATTCAGCGGCATGAAGGGACTGATATTCGTGCGTGGTTGACGTGCCGATGACGGGCGCAGCCGCGGAAAATTCGGGCCCGGGCAACCGCTGGTCGAGGGGCGCATCCGCCACAACGAACAGCGATTGCGTCGATTCGGCCCCGACGTGCACCAGGGCTTTGTAGAGTCCCGGAGCTAAGGACAGCGAGACCACTCCCGTACCGATGCTGACACGAGCGTAGCTAGCATCGAGCACCGTGATCTGCGCGTTGGGATTGTCCGTCCTCAACACCACCGGCTGCGCTGCAACCTGGTCGGTTCGCAAAGCGGGCATGTCGATAGGTGCAGCAACGGGAGGGGTGTTGCCTGCAGCTGGCAGCACCGGGTAGGGAACCTCGAAGGCGAGGTCGGGTAGATTCCCTGGTGTAACGACGAGATGCAGACCCGGGGTCAGCTCCACGATGGGATGCTCGAGCTGGCGAAGCTGGCTACTGCGTAGCTGCCCATTTGGCGCCATGTCGGTGGGCGGCGCGGGTGGGTAAGGAGAGATGTCAGGATCCGGTTGCCGGTCGATGGCCGCGGATTTAGCAATGATGCGGCTCAGGTCGACGGCAACCCGGCGTGGGAGCGCGGAAGCTGGCGCCGACGCCGGGCGCTGATATATTCGAATCCGCTTCGTTGCGGGAGTCAGTGGTGGCGTGTATCCGGTTTCCTGTTCGTAGCGATCGGCCCATAGCACTTGGAAGTAGTCCGCGACGGCGCGATCCGTCACCCATCCGTCGGCGTCAGGCGGTGCGCTGCGCAGCGCGTCCAGTAGGACGCTAGTGAACAGGCCGCGAGACTGCCCGGCCGGGCCAATGTTGCGCTCAAAGGACTGACGTCCCCGCGGCGCTCCATACGCCTGGAACAATCGGACGTGTGCCGTTCGTTGCCGGTCCGGCGGGGTCCAAGTCGGTTCGAGCACCTGGCTCGCCTTGAGTACGTCCTGGCAGCAGTCCGTTACCAGGATGATTTCATCAAAGAAACCCGCGTTGGCGATTTTCGACGCATAACGTAGGACGGCGATATGCGCCGTATCGCCGTTTTGCGCGACGGCCGAGAATAGTGCCGGGTCGTGGATCGTCGAACCTGCTGTGAACCCGTGTCCGGCGAAGAACAGATACAAGCGCTGTCCAATGCGGTCATGCCATCCGTTCGGGGTGCGCAGCCATAGATTAAGCGCCTTCTTGAGCTCCTTCTCGGTCGGGTTTGCGTCGTCCGGGGTCGCTGCCACGCCATAATCCTGCGACCGTATGACTTGGATACGTCGGGTGTCCAGGTCGCCGTACTCCGGATCGAGGAGCCATTGCCGGAACTCTTCGCCATCGTTCTCAGGTCCATGGAGGTCACTCAGGCCGGGATAGCGGTTAATTGTCAGCACGATCGCGTAGTGATCATCTCGCGGCATGTCCACATCTCTCCCTGTTGCGTACACAAGGGCACCTTTGGCGTGCTCTCGAAGATGTCACCATCCGCCGAGGAGGCTCTCAACGCTGAGCAGCGTATCTTCGTCGTCGTCGAAAGCTCCGTGATCAATGCTTGTGCTGTTCAAGCCTGCTGTCTGTCCTTGGGACTTGGACCAGATCGTACGGTTCGGTGCAGCTCCGAGCCACGCGCGGACTGCACCTATTTCGGGAAACTTGCTATCTGAGTAGATGTGGTGCCAAGCGAAGAAGCGTTCCATGCCCAGCAGCGGCATGTCCGGTTCGTCGACGAGCGTTCCGTCGGAATTTTGGCGCGATTCGAGGACACCCGACACCAGATAGAGGAGGGAGCTGGGATAGATGAAGCGCTTCCAGTCCTGCCCATTGGGAAATTTAGAGTCGTCTCCGACGACCTGATCGTCCCGTTCGAATTCATCGCGCATGCCAAACAAGCGGAAGTGACGGATGCGATCGCCATGTTGGGTGATCGTGGCGGCAAAGCGCTCGTAGGTGATGGCGGGCGCCAGGAACACGACGTCGAATGCAATCTCGGCCGGCAGAAGCTCTGATGCCTTGTCAAGCCAATTGGCGATGTAGACGGCGCCAGTGCTGTGGCCGACTAGAGTGATCCTCGATAGCAGCCCTTCAGAGGCATGGGCGGCACGCAGCCGCTCCAGCAGCGCAGTTCCGGCATACAGGTCGGAGCCGTCGCCGAACGCATCGAGTGAGTCCTGCTTCATGCGGTTCCACTGGAGTGCCTTGCCCCATTCATTGAGTCCACTGCCACCAAAATGAACACCACGCAACACTTCCTCTACGACCGTTGCATACAGGCCGTGATCGCGTTGATCCGCGTACCGACGCAGAACACCCTGCAGGATGCGCTTCACCAGAAGGGCAACTTTGAACCAGACGATCAACCCGCGGCCTCCCTCGATCCCGGCGACCTGCGTTGATACCGCCTGCGAGAACGGGGTATCTCGAACGCTCGCTCCTCCCCCGATGAATGCATCGCGTGCTTCGTCTAACGCGGTTGGCAGGGTTTGCATGGCGACCACAAACTCGCTGTCGGTTTGCAAGTCGGCTTCGATCTCGGCGTCGTCGATCAGCGCACTCGCCGCACGCGCACCTGAGGGCCCAACTACAGGTTTGAAATCACGGTAGGGCACGTGATTGCGACTGGGATCGCTCCAATATGTATCAACTGCCTGGCGGACCTTCTCTGCATCGACGTTGCCCGGCGTGATGGTCCGGGCGCCGTTGCTACCTCCCAAGCGGCGGAGCGCGTGCTCTAGCGCCTTGCGCACCAGATTCTTGAATACCGGCTCATCCGGCAGCTCGCGCAGGTTGTTGCGGATCGTTTCAACGAAACCCGACTCCCACACGGAAAAAACCGGATAGGCCGATTGAGAAAAGCGCCCCTCAAGTCGCTGGGCAATACCGATACCCGCGGCCTTGTCGACCAGGCCCCCGTGAAAGTAAAGCAGCAAATGACCACGCCCGTCCTTACGAAGCGCCGTGACGATAGCGTCGATATCCTCTGGCTTCGTATCGGTTCCGGCACCGATACAGCCGTTGCGACTGTGGATTTGATGCAGACTGCCCATACCTAGCCCCCTGTGACCAGAATGATGCCAACCCAGAGTGCCATGAGTTTATGAAGTGGGCAATCAGTAATCGCCTAGGTAGGGATTGGTCACCTCAATGCCGAGTAAGCGAAGGGCTAGAGTTGAATGCCCCGGACCATGCCGCAGCTGGGGCGGTAGTTTGCATTTGGCGCTCGATCGATAGGGACACGAGGGCACGGCTCATCGACCGGATCATTGAGGTACAGACGGAGAATTGGCTTTGAATGCCAATGGCGTCCATCTGATACGGTTGCTATGTAGGGTAGCTACCCAGGCAGGGGTAGCGCGGTATCCGTGCCGGGCCTCAAGTTTGGCTACGATCATGCCATCCGCTAATTCAGCTCGCCAAATAGCCACGGTTGGATCGCGGTTGGATCGTCGACGCAGAGGTGAAATTCGTTCGGCGGCTCCTTCTCTGCATCGGTGGCGCAGCGCAGCTCATGTAGTCGGTATTGGAGTAGTGCTGCACGGGTTCTTAACCTGTAGGCTGCCTTACCTCCGAAATACTCGATACGCACCATATCCTTCTGATCTGGTGTCAGATGCGGATGGGGGACGATCGACAGCTCTACCTGTGTCTGCCAGGCGGCGTCCTGGCTAGGCTCGGCCCGCTCTGGCCGAGGATCAGCCAGCTGTTTCAAGCCGCTCAGCCGATTTATAGACAGGTCCAGGAAGCGTCCGGCTTCCGCCTCGTCCTCGGCGATGACAAATGCGCGAACATGCCAGCGCCTGCCTGCCTGCACCAGCGCATGAGGGAACAGTCGTTTGGTGCGAGGTGCTGGGTTGCGCATGGAACGGTGCTCGCCAACGAGCCCCTTGCCCTCTCTGCAGGCACGATTAAGCAGTGCGAAGTGGCGTCGTTCAACGCCGCCGAGGATAAGCTGGGAGCTCTCGATAAAGCCTGTAGCTTCCTGGGGGCGCTCAAACGCAAGGTACTCTTCGATCAGCCCTTCGGTTAGGAGGGGTCTGAAGCCAGACATCGCCACGTATCCGCGCACATGGCTTCGGTACTCAAGGCCGCCTCCATTGAGTTCAGCATATTGGGTTAACAATCGACTTACCGTGGTGATATGCAGATCAAACACTTGGCGTACTCGCTCATTGGTGACTTGCCCCTCCCAGAGGAGCAGCGTTTCGATGGCTCGAAGTGTTTCCGGACTTTTGTTTGGATTGGGGCGGGGGCGGGGCATGGGGCTGGGCCGGGGTCAGATGACACGCAGCTTAGCATTGATGCTAAGTTAGCGTTTATGATATGTTAGCGTTTATGCTAATGTGAAGTAGACAGCCCAACTTCTGTGGAGTTGCACAGTGTCCAGCTCTCTGTTTGAGGTACTGCCATCGCAACTCTTTCGCCCATTGGCCTCGGCAAATCGGGAGAACTACTGGCGGCTGCTCTTGGGTCTGTACGAAGAATTCTTCGGGCCAGAGGCTGAGGTTCCCCCGGCGACCGGCTGGGAACGGCGGCAGTTGACGCAGTTCATCGAGAACTACCTCGAACACGATGACGCTTGGCAGGCAGAAGAGGGGGTAGGCCAGCTCACTCCGCTCAACATTCGCGCCAACATGTACTTGAGCCATCTCACGGAGAATGGCTGGTTCGAAGAAGAGCAGGTGGGACTCACGCGCACTCTGTCCATGACTGCTGTGGTAAGCCGTTTCCTTGCCACCTTGCAGGTCTTCACAGAAGACACGCCGGCGATGGTCGGCGCGAAGATGCGTTCCATTGAAGACACATTACGTCGGGTGCTTGATCCTGCAAGCAATGTCTACGGCGACGACTTCGTAAACGCCGGCGACAGCGCCCATGCGCTTCTGTCCGGGATTGCCGCCATGAGTCTGAACGTGCGTACCCTACAGCGCGAGATATTCAAGTCCGCGACCCCCGGGGCGGCTATCCGTCGGTTGTTTGAAGACTACATTTCCAAGCACGTCATGGCTGACTATGCGGACTTGGCTGGCGCCGATCACCCCCTCGCACGAAAGGCGCAGGTGCTGAGCCTAACTCAGGAAATCCATTACGGGGATCATCGGGAACGGATCATCGTGTGGTTGGCCGAGCGACGCTACAAAGGTGATAAAGGCACGGCTGAGGCTGTCTATGAGAAGGCGGTCAGGCGATTGAGCAATGTCTATCGTCTGCAAGACTACTTCGATCGCTTGGGCCAGGATCAGCGCCATATCGAGCGTCGCATGCTGGCCATGATCGAGTACCAGCTTCGCGCGCCGGGCCAGCTCGAGAGACGGATCAAAAAGGCTATCGCCGGAGTCAATGCTGCGGAGAACTTCGACGCCTCCATGCCCGTTGGGCCCGGAGCATTGCTTTCCGGTGAACTCCTGTTTCAACCACGCATCGCCCGTCCGCCCATTCCCAGGACCGCCGATTCTCCCCGGCAGATGACAGCCGAGCAGGAGGCGCGGATGAACCTGCACAGGCGTGCGCGTGATGCGCGTACCGCCATGCCAACAGAGGTGAGGGTGTACTTGCAGGGTGTCATGGGAGGAGGCAGGCAGATCCGGGCGTCTCAGCTTCCCATCACCGGTATCAAGCAATTTCGAATGGTGCAGACGCTGTCCACCTACGCACAGGAAGCAATGACAGGCCTCGGAAAGAAGCACCATGAAGGAATTTCAAAGCGACTACCTGGATATCGCTTCCAAAGCGCCGGTGATGAACGAATTGCCGGGCCGTATTTGGACATGCCGGACTTCTACATCACCAAGGTGAAATGACATGGCACGCCACTGGGAAAAGGCGCTTAGCCGCGACACTATGTACGAGGAGCAGGACTACGAGCAGGCGGCCTATCGGCTAGTAACCCACCAGGTCTTGTCCGCCTCGGACCGGGCGACCCGGAAGGATTACGGCATTGTCAGCCGAAATATCAATGACTTTGAGCAGGTAGTTCGTCCCCTCGGCATCGAGCTGTTGCACGACACCAACTACCAGTACATCGTGGCGCGGCCCGTGCACGTACTGACCCAACAGCGAGCCAGCAAGGACGAAACCCTGCTGCTGTTGGTGCTCGCCGGCGTTCATCATCGCGTCCGTTTCGAGGGGCGCGAAGAGCCAAATGGCGAAACTTTCGTCGATTTGCCTGACTTGCAAGAGCACTACGAGAAGGAAACGGGCAGGGACTTTCCCTCGCCTGGGGACTTCCGCTCTTTGATGGCCAAGTTCAAGCGCTGGGGGATTGCTGCCTTTGAGGACAGGGACGATGTACGGAATCAGCTCGCGAAGGTTCGCATCCATCCCGCGATCGGAGATCTGCTGCGGAAGGAATACTTGAGCCATCTGGAATCCTTCCGCAAGGAAGTGGCAGGTGAGGGGGATGCAGCTACTTTCGACGCAATGAATGAAGTCACGGAGGATGGCAATGTATCTGCTTGAGAAATTTCACCTGGTACAGTTTTTCCTATTCCGTGCCGAAACCCTGAGCTTTAGTCCTGCAACGGGCATTGTGGCGCCTAACGGATCGGGAAAATCTGCGATTCTGGATGCGATGCAGATCGTCTTGTACGGAGGGGATCAGAATCAAATCGATCTCAATGCGCAGTCAGGGGGCGTATCAGGCACTCGGGGGCGTTCAGTGCGCGAATACTGCCTCGGTTACTATCGCGGTGACGAGCATATTCGTGAGAATGCGACGTCCTATTTGACCATGGTGTTTCGCGACACTGAGGGCGAATTGCCGCCGGTTTCGGTTGGCCTGGCCCTGGGCGCATCAGTGGGCGACCCAAAGCTGCACGTCTACGGGCGCTATGTGGTCCAAGGGGTTGCGCTCGCGTTAGATGATCATCTTGAAGCGAACGCCGAGGCGGAACTTTTGCCGTTGGCCTGGGGAACGTTCAATAAGCTGATGGAGGACGCAGTCAGTCGCGTGAATGGTAGGCTCGCAGTGCCTCCGTCGGCGGAGAAGCAGGTTGAAGCAATGTTGTTCGCCTTGCGCCCCAAAGGAGGGGGCAGCATCGACCCGAGAGCTTTTCGGCGAGCGATGAAGAATGCGCTTAATCTGCAGAAAGTTCCTGACACCAGCAGCTTTGTTCGAAATTACATTGTCGATGCCCATCCTATCGAGCTCAAGAACTTCCGCTCCCAGCTCGACAATCTGCGCTCGCTTCAAGCCAAGGTTCTGGAAACACTGGACAGGCTTGAGTACGTCAAAAGCTTGATCGCAGCCGGTCATAAGGCTACTCAGACTCGGATGCACGCAGCGACCTATAGGGCGCTGTTGGATGACTATGAGCGTGAACAACACATGGATGCTGTTGATGCGGCACAAACTACGCTGCATGAAGCGCGGGACAGGCATCAGGCAGCGCAGAACGCAGTCGACAGCGCCAAGGCAGAGCATGATCGACTCAACGGCGTGCACATCGAACTAGAGCTTCAATCAGCAGCAGATCCGGCGATCAGTGCCGCCCGTGACCTGGCCAGCGAACGAGAGAGATCACTTAGACCTATCAAAACCAATGTGGCCCAGGCCCTTCGCGAGGTGGTGGCGGGCTTCGAGAAGGCCAACCGCGTGAAACCCGATCTCGGAGGCTGGCAGCATCTGGCGATGCCTTGGGTTGAGCTTCTTGACGCGGTTTCCAGCACATCCGTATCCGATGCGCTTGTGCTTGACGTTTCGCAGGCCTCGGCAGCATTGCGCGAGTCCAGCATGCGGGTTGCTCCGATCATCCAGTCGGCAAGGCGTCAGCTAGACCATGACGAGCAGAGGCTGTCCAAGCTCGGAAATGAGCTTAGGATCGCTAACGAGCAGATCAAACGCATCCAAGAAGGCAAAGCGGAACTCCCGCCGGCCGTCCAAGCAGTTGTGAACATACTTGGAGATAAAGGACTTCTGTGCACGCCCGTCTGCGATTTGGTCACGGTCACAGATGCTGACTGGGCACCCGTAATCGAGGGATTCCTTGGTCGTTCGCGCACTGCCCTGGTTGTCCGTAGCGGCAAATTTGAGGATGCCTTGTCCGTTTTCAACAAGATTCCGTGGGATACAAAGCCGGATTCAGTACTGTTGGTGAACCCGGTGAAGTCGAAGGCGGATATGGGTGTAGTTCCGCCAATGGGTCTCGCGCATCTGATCGCGGGTGACAATCAAGTGGCGGTGGACTATATCCGTCTTCGACTCGGCCGGCTGGAGCGATTGGAGCGCGTCACTACGGATAGCCCTGAGGGCTTCACCCGTACTGGCGAGCAGGCTGGACGTGCTGATTTCGGCCGTCGACGCCCCTTGTCTGCAACGGAACTGGTGCTGGGACGCCAAGATGCCAGCCATCGCCTGGCGGTGCTTCGGCAGCAGCGCAGCACGTTGGGGCAGAACGCAGCCGAGTGCGAGCAGGAGGCGAACCGGTCGCGCCAGTTGGTTGAAGCCCTTGAGAAGTTGGTGGGACTTGAAGGACGTATCCAGGACATTGAAAGATGGCTGAACTCGCACATTCAGGAGCAATCCGCGCTTGATGCAAAGGCGGCGATGCAAGAGATCGCAAGCGCACCTGATCTCCTTGCTCGTCAGCTGCTCATCACAGAGGCAAGGCGAGCTGCCTTGGCAGCACAGTCGAAGCTGGAAGAAAGCAGCAGAGACGTCGGAACTCATGGTGAGGCTTTCCGGCAAGCACAGAGACGGCTAGACGAGCTTGCGGATAGAACCAACGGAATCTGCTCAAAGGCGGCTCTCAGTCGCCGCAATGAATACGTGGGTGATGAGTGGTTCGAAACAAAACGCGATGAGTTTGATGGTTCCGGCCTATCGCTGCATACGATTGTGGCGAAGATCAGTGACGCTACGGTTAGAAGTGGCAATCAGCTGTCTTCCCAAGTGCAGGCGTTGGCAAGTGACATGTCCACGTACGCAAACCAATTCGATCCTCAGATGGATATCGCGGTGGGCGACCTGGGCGCCATGTGCGAGACAATGGCTCAGGAGAAGCAACGGCTAGAGGAATCCGAGCTCCATCACTACCAAGTGCTTTCCGCGGAAGCTGCAGAAGCGGCAGAGCAAACGTTCAAGGTGCAGATCGCCGCCCGCCTGAGCGACCACTTCGCCAGCATGCGCAGCACGCTCAATGAGCTGAACAGTACGATGGAGCGCTTGCCGCCATTCTCGAACAACGAGAAGTATCACTTCGTCACCAATCTCAATAAGGATCATGAGTCGCTGTACAAATTCATACTGAAGGTGGCTGGTGCGGGACTGGAGGGGGATATCTTCTCTGGCCAGGTGGATGCTCCTCCTGAGTTCAGGGCGATGCTTGAGGGAAAGGATGCAGAGGCCAACAGGCTTCTGGAGGACTATCGCAATTTCTTCAACTTCGAGATTGACGTTCGCAGCAATGGTGTGACGGTGACCGACTTCTCAAAGCGCATGGACAAGGGTTCCGGGGGCGAGCACCGCGCGCCTCTTTTCATCGTTGCTGCAGCGTCGATGGCGCGCGCATTGGGAAAGTTGCGCGGTGATCAAGGCGGCATGTCGCTGATAATTTTCGATGAGTTGGGTGACAAGATTGACTCAGTGAATACCCGTGCCGTCTTTGAGTACCTGAAGGCATTGGGCCTTCAGCCCATCGTCGCGGCACCGGACGATGCCTTGGGTAAGATCAACGAATCGGTGGATACCTACATCGAGATGTACCGTGACGACGATCTTATCTCCATCAAACACGTCCGCATTGATGACGATGGTCATGTAATTCTGGATTCCGACAACTGGCGCAAGCATCCCGAGCTTCTCGAGGAAGAGCTCAAGCGTGTTGAAGCAAGTCGAATGCCCCATGGGGAAGGGGTCGTTGCATGACTATAGCCCGGGCCTTCCTGACGTCAATTTTCAATCGCTCCCAGAAAGCAGTGAGTCGTGGCAAGGATGAGCGAATAGCTCTCAGGCTGACAGAGTCATCATGCCCAGAGTTCTTCAGCCTGCGCAGCATCGAGGATGCAAGAGCGTTTCGTTCCGAACTTGAACTGGCTGAGCGCTCTGGAGCCATCGAAATCAAGGCCAAGGTGATGGTGCAGCCGCCTCTAGATGTTGCGGGCGTTGCCGTACTGAACCTCGCAAAGCTGGCGAACTTCTTGGGCGCACGACTTCGTCGTGATTCCGTATCAGAGGCCCGTTCCATGCTGGACACTCACACCGGCCTTTTCCCCGTACTGACCGAGGTCATTGAGCGCTGGTCGCTGGGCCATAAGGTTCGCGGGCAAGAGGCTACCGATGCTTCTGTAGCGCAAATACTGGATGCAATCAGACTCATTTCAGCAAGGCGAGGTGTCGTCAGGGACGAACTGTTGCGCCGGGTTTCGGCCATGATGTTTGGTGACAGCAAGCGAGTGGAGGGCATCGTGAAATGGATCGATTTGCTTTGGTTCAACTCTATTGCACCATCTGGACTTGATAGTAGCGAGGTCTTCTCGGCCATAGGCCTGCACAAGGAACCATTGCCCGTACTGATCTCAGGTCCGCTTACGGTTGTTACGTCGACTACGGTGGTGGGAGTGGTTCATCCATATCTCGGCTTCGCTCCTGCCCACATCGCTGGATTCGTGCCGAATCCAGCCGTGCCGAGCTGGCGTGTTCTTACCATTGAGAATCGACAGACATTCCATGAGTTTGCTGAGGCTGCATCTGATCAGGTCGGCCTCGTACTGCTCTATACCGGTGGTATGCCGTCCCCATCCTGGAGACAGGTCTACATGCTGATCTTGAAATCACTTCCTCGCCAGACAACTCAGGCGTTCCATTTCCGCGACTTGGATGAGGGCGGGATGAGGATTGGCGCCGTCATCGCAGGATCTGCCGCCGAGGCGGGGTTCACCCTGAAGCCGTGGTTGATGGATCCCAGGGAGCTCATTGGTCTCGGTTACGCTCTCAAGCCAACGGCTGAATCGGTGTCTAGCGCAATGTCTCGAACTTGTCGATCCATCGGGTGGAATGACTTGGCCATTCATGTGGAAACGCATCCGGGGACGCTGGAGCAGGAGGTTCTCCTTCCACAGTTTCCAGGCTCCTAGAATTCTGGGCAGTCTGACCTAGGCGACAAATTGCTTTGCGCCGTCTTTAATGCCTTGATGCGCGTGCCCCGATCATTGCGGGAAGGGAATCATGAGATTTTTTGAACTTGATGCTGTAGATATCACGGCGCTCAGTGCTGGCGATCTGCGTGAATTGGTTGCCCGTCTTTGCGAAGCGGAGGTAATCCAGCAGGGGCGTCGGCCGAAGAGCGTTATGTGGGGAGGTGCGCAGGAGGCACCTGATGGCGGTTTGGATGTCCGTATTGAGGCTATGGACTTGCCGTCCAACGACGGCTTTGTTCCTCGTGGGATCTGCGGTTTCCAGGTCAAGAAGCGTGCTATGGGTGCGGCGGCATGCAGGGACGAGATGTTGGAGGGTGGCACCCCAAAGCTCGTACTTGCAGATCTTGCCGATCGGAATGGTGCCTACATTATCGTTAGTGGCAAGGACGATTGTTCAGACAGCATGTTGGCGAGTCGAGTGCGGGCGATGGAGGCGGTCGCGGGGATCCTTCCTGGAAAAGCGTCTCTGCGCGTTGACTTTTATGGTCGAGATCGATTGGCGACTTGGCTACGGCGGCATCCAAGCGTTGCGCTGTGGGTTCGTGCGCGCCTCGGCCGCCCCTTGTCCGGCTGGAGGCCTTTCGGGAGGTGGGCAGCTACTCCCCCAGCCCAGAACGACGCATTCCTTGTTGATGACCACCCCTGCGTGATTGACGCGAACTCGAGCGCAAAGACTCCCATGCCTGTTTCTGAGGGCATACATCTAGCTCGAGAACGGTTGCGCCGCCGCGGTAGTGCGGTTCGCATCACCGGCCTCTCCGGAGTGGGGAAGACGCGATTCGCGCAGGCCCTGTTTGAGGCGAACGTTGGTGAGGAGGCCTTGTCACCAGCTAGCGCAATCTACGCCGACCTGGGTGAGAACTTGACACCGACGGCATCCGAGCTAGTTTCATACATCGTGGCTAACGATCATGCGGTTCAATTGGTGCTGGACAACTGCCCGCCAGACGTGCATCGGCAGTTGCAGAAGCAGGTCTCCGCAAGTAGCGCGATGCTCAGCCTTCTGACAATCGAGTACGACATCTCGGACGATCGTCCTGAGGAAACCGAAGTGATCCACCTCGAGCCGTGCAGCGAGGAGACGGTCTCGATGCTGATCCAGCGGCGGCACCCAGACATCGGGAAGTTGAACGCTGGCAAAATCGCCGAATTTTCCGGGGGCAATTCGCGCATCGCGATCGCGCTGGCCAGCCGGGTAGATGCAGATGAGACGTTGACAAACTTCTCCGACGAGGACCTTTTCCATAGGTTGTTCAGTCAACGAAAAGGAGCGTCCAATGAACTTCTGGAATGCGCTGAAGCGCTATCGCTCGTCTATTCCTTCAATGTTTCCTCGTCCGAGTTCAATGATGAGCTTGGCGTCCTAAGTGCCGTCGTTGGCCTCGATCGTCGTGGTCTGCATCGGGCTCAGGCTGAGTTGATGCGTCGTCAGCTCGCGCAGAGTCGTGGTGAGTGGAGAGCAGTTCTTCCTCATGCACTTGCCAATCGTTTGGCGAAGCGTGCGCTGGAGAACATCCCTGTCGACGCAATCAATGCCGAGCTGCTAAAGCCAGAGAACCTCCGACTTTTCGTCTCATGTGCGCATCGACTGGGATACCTGCACGATTTCGGGCCTGCGGTTCGGATGGCAAATAGTTGGGTGAGCCCCGGCGGACCGCTGCATGATATTGGATCGTGTAACGAAGGCACGCTGTCTGCATTGCTATACATAGCGCCGGTATTCCCGGAGACCGTGCTGCAGCTGATCGAGAACGCCGCAACCAAGCCAGGCTTTGCCTCGCGCGAGAACCGAAACTTCAGGTTGTTCGTGCGCCTGCTGCACCAGCTAGCTTACGACGAGGATAAGTTTGATCGTGCTGCGACGGTCATGCTGAAGTTCTCCGAGGCCGAGAAGTCAGGTGAGAACAGGGACAGCATAGTTGGACAGATGCGGCATCTGTTCTCGTTGCACCTGTCAGGTACGCTGGCGCGACCAGAACGGCGGTGCGCGTTTGTCAGCAAGCTACTCGAGTCGGGCACCGAGAGGCATCGCGAGATCGCAGCCGAGCTGTTCCATGCTGCGTTCGAAGCGACGCACTGGACGTCTTTCTCGGCGTTCGACTTCGGTGCACGTAGACGTGATGCTGGCTGGCAGCCGCGAACGCGTGCCGAAGAGCTCGAGTGGTATGTCGGCTTCTTGAACTTGCTGCGACCGGCGCTTACATGCGATGACTTGACTCTTCGCGAATGGGCGCGCTCACTCCTGGCAGGTCATTTTCGGGAACTATGGACGTTTGCGGGCTGTTTTGATGATCTCGAGGAGATAGTCAGAAATCATGCTTCGAAGGGGGAGTGGCCGCAGATGTGGGTCTCGGTAAAGAAGACGCTTGGCTTCGATGGCGACTCAGCTCATCCCGACCTACTGGCTCGGCTGGAGTCACTTTCGCGCGTTGCGGCACCATCCGACCTCTATTCGGAGATCGAGGCCTATGTGCTGTCCAATACTTGGGATCACATCGAGAGTAGGGGGGAGCAAGTAACCTTCAGTGACGAGATGATCCAAGAGAAGATCATCTCTCTTGGTGAGATGGCCGCAGCAGAGCTAAGTTGCTTAGAGCGATTGGGTCCAGGGATTTGGTCGGGCGAGTTCGATGCACTGCATCCTTTCGGCATTGGGCTGGCGCAAGGCAGCGTCGACCTACTTGCTACTTATGAGCGTCTCTTGAGCCTGGTGCAACTGCAAGTGCCTGCGGAGCTCAATCCACAGATGCTTCGAGGCTATATCAGCGCTGCGCACGATATCGACCCCGGCTTGGCCATGGTGATGCTGGAGCGCGTGCTGGATCATCCATTGTTGCGGGCGTTTTTCATCTACCTGCTCAGCGCCATCAAGATTGGCCCATGGGGGTTCAATATGCTCATTGAGTTGGCACGAGGGGAAGAGTTCGAAGCGTGGCGGTTTGGTCAGCTTGCCTATGGCCGCATGCACGAGTCCCTTACCGACAGCGAGCTCACGGAACTATTCACCATATTGAACCAGCGGCACGATGGCTTCTACACCACGCTTAGTGTGCTGGAAATGCGATTCTTCGCGGGGAGAGGCGGAAACTATGCGCCGAATGAAGATCTCCTTTCGGCAGGGCGCGTCGCCATTCGCGGTCTACTCGCGGGGAAGTGCGGACAGACTGAACTGAAGCGCATCCGAGGGACCAAGCGCATCGCCCAGCAGTGCCTATCTGAGTCGGCTCCAGAACAGGAAGTCAAAGAGATCGTGAGGTTGCTTTGCGAAGGGTTGGATGATCTCAGAATTCGTAGCTCTGACTTCGAAGTCCTCATCACAACGCTATTCCGCAACTTCCCGGAGATTGTCCTTGGAGAGATCTTCACGGGCGACGATAGGGAGCGTCGTTTGATTGATCACCTTTTCAAGTATAGGTTCGGAGGTACGTCGCCGTCACTCAGTAGTATACCGGTGGATCGACTGGTTGCCTGGTGTCGTGGCGATCAAGATCGGATCGTGCGCGTTGCTGCAGCGACTTGCGCCTACTCAACTGTAGAGGCAAGCGATATACCACTAGAGCATCCCAAACGCGTTGTCCTCAGTGCGTCCATCAAAGGCTTGCTGGAAGCCGCAGTGGACAAGCAATGCATCGTCGATGTGATGTTTGCCGGAATCCAGCCCATGAGTTGGTCTAGCTCGTTGGCTGACATCATAGAAATTCGGGCCAAAGCTTTTGCTGAGCTGCTGGAGCATCCATTGGCTGAAGTGAGAAATCTTGCGGCGGAAAGGCTTGAACGGGTCGAGCTCACAGTGAGAAGAGAGCGACAGCGGGAGGCGCAAGATCAAAGTCGACGGGAACAGCGCTTTGAATGATGCGTATGGGTGAGATGGAGCCGGCTAGTCATCTTGGTGTTGCGCCCCGCATAGATACTCGGTCCTGTTGGCTCATTGTGAATTCGATGTCCAGCCGATATGGGGCCAGCTGGCATCGCCAGGTGAGCCGCTCCAGGTTGTGACGCCCAACATGGCCCAGTCGGATCTGCTGGGCCGTGGGCGTATGCAGGCCGACTACCTCAACGGGTAGCGGGGCGGCGTGGCAGCGTGGGTGCAGGCTGCGCTCGCATAGCGGTCCTTCCAGTTCTTACGCCAGAAGGGCTGTCGTCAGCGATAACAGCCTGTAGTTAAGCGTCTAGGATCGAAGCGGAGTATGGATGGCCTTAGACCGAGTATCCGCCCTTCGCCGTTCTTAGGAGAGTTTGCCCGCAATTACTCGGCTGCTCTATATGCCTGCTTGCGAACACGTTAACGGCTAAGGACTCTTTCCCACAAGCGGCGGTGAGTTGCTCCAGGCCAGCCGGCGTCACAACGAGGTAGCAACCCTCGCCCCACAGAGAATCCGCATCGATTCCAACCGGGCCGGCGTCACGCCACCAGTGAAGCTCTGCGACCACCGTTCCGCTCGCATCGAAGAATACGCTCGGTGTCTCGTCATGAGCGCGCCAGCGAAGCCCCTCAACCCAGTTTGGGCATAATGCAAACGGATTGGCCGCTGTGTCAAAGCCCATGTCCACGGAGCAGACAACTCGCCTTACCAGCGTTGGTGCCAGATCATTGTCGAGTGGGACGTACTGGCCTAGCCAAACAGCGATGGGCAGCTTGGCGTAACAATCGTCGAAGTCTTCACTATCAGTCTCTGCCCAAGGTGCTCTAAAGCGGTAGAAGCGGTGCTCTGACAGTCGTGCCTTGTGGATATGGAAGCGAGACACCTCGGCCACGACTTGGCCGTCGCAGTGCGCCAGGAAAGGGGCAACATCGCCGTCAACCTCGTCAATCCACTTCTGCTCTCGCTCGGACCAACCGGCACTTCGGTCAATCAGCGGCCTTCGAATCCACTCGGGACGAACTCGCGGGAGCATCAATGGCCGAGGCGGAAGGGGGTAGCCCAATTTCTCCAACAGCATCGGACTGTCCCGGCTCTCCAACTTGCCGGCCAGGCGCAGTTCCCCTGCGACGTGGCGAAGGGCAGCAATGGCAATGTAGGCGTGTGGCTTCATGTAAGTGATCTGCATATCAAGGACACGAAGCTGAGCCTCAAGCTCTTTGACACCAGAGGGCCCGAAGGCCTCAAGTCCACCCCAATCCTGGATGAACATCGCCGCGCGCCGGCGGACTGTCATCTCCTCGATGTCTGCCGCCTTTGCAATGTGACGTGCCGTCGAGCGCAACATACGAGTCCAGCCAAGCGGCGATTCGACGCGCATTGCACCAGTTCTCTCGTCCGTGAATGCCTGGTCGCTCTCTGGCAGGTCACTGAATTCGAGGAGATAGAAGAGTGGCAGTGGCGTCGCGTCCAAAGAGACAGCCAGCCCCCACCGATGCGACAAGAGCGTGGCTGACTCGGCTACCGCAATGTCACGGTGACTGACCATTGCAGCTACGGCGCGGCCCAATACGGGCTCGAGGTTCGCGCTGTCGGCAGCGAGCAGCGTTCCGAGTGCCTGCAAGGGGGCGTCCAACTCACCGTCCATAAGTCGCCGGATAAGAGATGTGAACAAAGATTGACCCTGTCCGGCTTGCCTTGCCAAGCTCAGCGCGCAATTGCGCGCGTGCCGCTGAACCTCTGCAATGGGAAGCCGATAGGCAAAGTGCAGCAAATCCTCCAAAAGGTCCGTGTCGCTGAGTGGTAGCTCGCTCGACTGGAAGGGCCGCCCCAACTGGAACTCGCGAGTGCAGGTCATCTGCTCCTCAAGCAGCGACCAGATAGCCGGCCAGTCTGGCGTCAAGCTGATGACCGGCAGTATCGAATCCAGCTCTGTGAGCAGTGCCTGGGTATTCTCCTGGCCCGTCGTCACTGAATCGACTATGTTCTCGAAGGCCGCAAGGCATGTGGATGATCCGTGCAGAAGCTTCTTCGCCTTAAAGTAGAAGAACCTGCCGCCACCCATCCACTGGCTCCAGGAGCTCCAGGGGTCGTTGCTTGTCTCGTAGCCTTGCATAAGCTTCTTGGCGTAATCGACCTCATCGGCCGCAGCAAACCGCTCCACCATCAGGAAGCGGCAGCGTGCGTTGTCCTGCAATACCTGCCAGCGCTCAAAGACCCTTCGCGCCAGATGAAGCGGAGCTGTGTCTGCCAGATCTTCGAAACGGTCCGGGGCGTTGTGGTTCAGCTCGTCGCTATCTGCTTCAAACGCGAGTTCAAGATCCTCGAGAGTAGCTTCCGAGGCGTACTTGTTAGGTGTATATGAGTGTCGAGGCTCCGGCGCTTCTGGCGTCCACCGGGCGATGGCGGCTTCGAGCTCAGGCGACGAGAGTCCATGCTTTCCGGAAGCCTTGTGAATGCGCTGGAGCAGCGCGATTCTCTCGTGCGCTCTGCTGGCTACCTCGACCGCCCCAACCAGCATCAGAGCGAGCGGTTCAATCTGGTCAGGGCCGGCTGCGTCCGCGGAGGCGTCGATGAAGTCACCAACATGGGACGGATCCCGGTAGTGCGGTTCCATATAGAATGGCAGGCACAGACCGCACCAGACGGTCGCGCATGCCAAGACGAGTTCAGGGTTTCGCCTGACCATCCCCGTCATGAGCAGGTCGACACGATTCGGCCAGCCGATTAGATGCCAATCCGCCAGTGTTTTTGACACCTCGAAGCCGAAGCGAGGTCCAACCTGCATCGCTTCCTTAATCAGTGCCATCGTAAGGCGATGCGCGGCCGACGACCCTTCCGTTTTGGTCATGCCACCGACCTGACGCATCAGGTCTGAGACCCGCTTGACACGGCTTTCCGGGTCAGCTGCGTTCGCGAGAGCTAGAATGTTTCGCCAGATCGCATACTGCGGGTCTTTCTTGGGGGCCAAGGCATAGCCAAGGCATTGCTCAGGAACTGTCGCCAGCAACTGATTCGCCCGCTCTAACTCCCCGACCGCAGCCAACGCGATGGCTAGATTCGCTAGCCCGTCGATCTGCTCGCTTGGTGTACTTTCTTTAAGCTCCGCCACGAGGGCATTAAGCCGATCCGCCGCCGCCGCACGATCACCGTCAATGCGATATGCATCGACAGCCAATCTGCGTCGCAGGTAAGCAGTTCCCTTCGACGCCGATGAGGCGATGGCTGAGTCAACCTCCCGAAGTACCGCGCGATATTCAGTCTCACCGCGCTCGGCGCCGAGCCTCAGCAGCGCTTGCACGAGCGTGGGGATCGCTTTCAAAGACTGCTGGATACGGTATGACTCGCTGCCGCCTTCTGATGCGAGACGTAGGACATACCCAAGGGACGTGCGGGCTATGCCTTGGATGCCGCCTGCCGATAAGGACCCGTTGACGTCGGCAGCGCGAGCTAGAAGCACACCTATCGTTGAAGCGTGCTGTTGGAGTGGATGAAGGAAGGTGTGCTTCGACGGTGTCACGCTTGGCAGTGGCCTCTTGAGCAGCGTGCAAAGCCTCGCGTGATGCATCACTGCGCCGACCAGATTGCCCAGCCCAGCCAGGTCCGTCTTGTCGTCGCACATGGAGATCATCGGTGCGACCAGCTTGTCGAACAGGGCCTCGGCTAGGTCACGACGGCCAGCTTCGAATGCGATCAGCGCCATCCGACGACGGTAGCCGTTTGGTACCTCCCCGAACCCGGGAAGAGCGACGGCACTATCAAACAGCGCAAGCGCTTGCCCAACGTCGCCACGTCGACTGGCCGCAAGCCCTGCGTGAACCATCACCGACGGCTTATCTTCGTTGGCTACTCCGAGCTTGCTACATAGTTCTTGAGGATCGGAGCCAATCTTCTGAACGAGCATCGCCTTTGCGGCTTCCCTCCTAAGATGCAGCCGCAGCGCGACGGCAGATTGCGGATCCACCTTTTCCGGCTCCCGTAGACCCTCTGCGGCGAGATGATCAACCGCTATCTGGATCTGCTCGGTGTCTCGGAAGTGGACGGCGCGCATTGCCCATCTTTCGAATTCCTTGATGTTGTGCTGGTGCCCGTAGTTTCTGAACTTGGGCGTATGGAGCTGCGATAGCGGTTCGAGGCTTTCAAACAGCTCCTTCGCGCGGTCGAAGTCGCCTCGCGCTAGTAGGGCGTCGACGACCTCGTAGCCCTGGCTGGGGAAGTCCTGCACGAGGGAGACGGCTGCTTCAATGTTCCCCACCGCCAGCATAGCCAGCGGGAGTTGGTTGGCGTACTCAAGGGCTGATTTGCGCCGATCCACTTCGTCACGACACAGCAGCAGCCGTGTAAAGGCGGTCGCGTCGTGCGTTTCACGCACTGCCAGCAGGGCGAGGCGGATGTCGGCGTGAATCTCGGCGATAGAACGCCCGTCAGCCAGCTGCTGCCTGAAGCGAGCGGGCATCGCCAATGCCAGTACATCGGCACCGTCGCCAGCACGGGCGCGGTAGCGCAGCTCAAGCCAGTACTGTGCCGATTCAGGTGGCGCGCTCTTCGCCAACTGGGCAAGGTTGCGGTATACGCGCTGCGAGTATTCAGCGTCGACGCTCCCGAGGCGGGTTCGCGGTTGAGCGATGACGAATAGCCTAAAGCTGTTGTGGAAGACGCTCCATCCCCGGGATGAACTGCGGAGCAGGTGCTGCGCAATGACCAGGGCGCGTTCAATCGAGGACTCCTTGACCATCGTGGCCAGCAGTCGCAGGTCCATGGGTGCCTCAGCCCGAGCGATGAAGCCCAGCACATCCATGGCATCGACATCGTTTGCGATCTCGCGCCAAGCAGCTGAATATACAGTCTCAATATCGCCGTCGAACGGCATCCCGCCGCTAAGAAGGTGCTTGCGACTAGCTTCGTCAGCGTGCAGCAGTGCCTGAATCAAGTAGCGCGTTGCCAGCGGGTGGCCATGCGTGAGATTGCTGAGATCCAATCTTGGAATCTCGGCAGGCAAGCCTAGCGCATCCGCCATCCAGGTGAGTTCCTCGCGACCGAGAGGCCCCATGAGAACCTGTCGCTCGCTCTTCTCCGCTTGCGCTCTTACGGCGGGCTTCAGATTAGCGAGATCCAACCGTTGCGTGCCGAGCACGAACACGACCCCGTTCGGGATTGCCGCGGGAAGAGGAAGCTCTCCCAGAAACGAATTGGTCGGCCGTTCTTCGCGTGGCACATGGTCTAGCCCGTCGACAACGATGATTGTACGGATCCCTTCGCGAGTGAAGCGCTCACCAGCCTGCCATAGCAGGACGCCGAACTGTTCGCGGCGCTCAGATAGCGAGTCATCGCGAAGACGAAGTCCAACTAAACCGCTGTTTCGCAGCTGCGTACCTACGTCGGTCAGAAAGTTGTCGGCCTCCCCACGACCCACGCCTTGAGCCGCGCCCGGCACGTACGCCAAGTAACGGACGAGCCGGACACTTGCTTCAGTGGCCAGCGCAACCTGCAGGAGAGTGGATTTTCCGGAGCCAGGTGGTCCTATGAGTGAGACGTAGCCGTGATTGGAGGCATGAAGCGCTGCTAGTAGCTTGACCTCAGTGTCCCGATTGCGCTGGACATAGGCGCCGACCGGGAACCGATGGATGAGCAAAGTCTTGGCGGGATCGCGCCATCCAAGCTCACGAAGCAGCTCGTCACGCGTCCACCTGTCCTTGTCGCGTTCATCGGCGACTAGCTTGGGCAGCACGCTGGCAATCTCGCATGCCTGTCTCGCCTGCTCCGCATTCAGCTTGTGCGACTGGATGAAGTTCGCTGCAGCTCCGCACACCACGCGCAGGGCGTGCATGAACTGTTCGAAGTCGTCATCATTTAAGCCGGCTTCGCGGCGCAGGTGGTCGATCAGTCGGCTCCATCCTCGCGCGGACCAATCCGACAGCGACCGATTTGGATGCTGTTGGAACTCCTCGAGAAATGCAGCGCTGTGCCGTAGCCTGCCGTCGCCTGGCTTGTCGGTAACCGATGGAAAGTCGTTGACGACCAAGTGAATCTCGACGCGACTTCCTGGGTTGTCCTTGGACAGGCACTGCCAAGCTTGAACTAGGGGCTTCAAGAGACCATTGGCACCAGTAAACAGCGTCTCAACAGTGAAAGTGCCTGGGAACTTGGACGTCTTGAACTGGTGACCGACCACCAATCCATCGAATCCTAGTACCAGGTCGTCCGCAATGCCCGCGTTGCGGTCAGCGACGCCAATCCAAAGCAGCTCGTCGCGCTCAAGCGCGGCATAGATGGCAGCGCCCGCGCGCTCGTACTGGCCGACGTATCCACGAAGCGCTCGGCGTTCGCCCTCCGCCGGTGCCGTTGCGGGAGCTGTAGCAGCGGATGGCTGCGAATTTTTGGGCGCTTTCGAGGCCATAAATATGGATTGGGTAGTGGGTGCGAACCTGAGAAAAGGGAGCCGCTCCAGCATAACCCGGGGGCGTCGAGCACCAGCGGGTATGCCGTCGCCGCATCGAGCGGCATTGTGAATCGAAGTATATCCGTCGTCGATCACATCGGTCACTCGCACGGACGCGAGAACGGCTGTTCAGCCCATGGCTGACATTTGTCCGTAGGAGCTGATCGGACGCATGTGGCCGCAGGCGGACATCAACGGAACAAAAGGGGGGGGCAGGGGGAATTATCGGGGGTGAAGCATGGCAGCTGTCGGCCCGAAACGGAGGCTCGACTTACACCTTCCAGACTTTGCTAATCACGGGCACATCAGCTTTATCGAGTCTAGGGAGATAGGCAATCAGTTTGTAGCCGCCAGGTCGAAAGTGGTCGAGACGAAGCTCCGCTTCTGCTTGCAATCTGGTGCCGTCCGGACCTTCGACCATGACCGCATAAACGGGATTCTTCTTGCCATGCGAGAGCGGCAAATCGGACGTCAGGGTCGAGTGGCCATTGCCTTTCGCACCGCCAAGCATCGCAGGATCTTTGGTGTAGCCGCGCGCGATTTACTGGAGACGGCCGACTCAAGCATCGGGCACAGATCACCCGATCTCCGTGACGTGAGGGCCGACTGCGACGGGAGATCATCAGAGACCGACAGTGATAGATCGCAGCGAAGCCGCGACGATCAAAGGATACTTCTACTAGTTTGACCGCACGATTGCCTAGGACTCAGTGCTCGTCGTGTCTCCATACCGCCCTATGGGGCGCTCGGCACTTGACCTTGCGGCAGCTTCCAGCATTCGAGCCGCCGGATTCGTTTCGGCCGCACCGGCCTGATAGTAGCCGATGACACTGACCACCGATCGGTGATCGGTCATTGCCATAATGGCTGGCAGGGCAATTCCTTGCCTAGCACCTTCCGTTACGAAACCCGATCGTAGGCTGTGACCGCCAAAGCTCCCCACCAATCCGGCAGCGCGGGCGCGATTCTGGATGATGGTGGCCACCGACTTGGGTGACAAGCCGGCCCCAACTTTCCCGCGTGTCAATTGGCGGAAGAGGGCACCCTCCTGCAGTCCAGCCGCTTCGATCCAGGTGCGAAGCGCTTCGGCCGGTGGACCTAACAAGGGCTTGTCCGGCGAGCCGCCTGCTTTGACGCCCTCCTGAAGCGTTTTGCCGACGTCCAGGTGGTAGAGGTAGCCGCCGTCGATCGGCGCAAGCTTGCTCAAGACGGCATGGGCCGTCTCGCTCCGACGGCGCCCACCACTGGCGAAGGCGAAGTAGAGCAGGGCACGATCACGTTTCCCAACAAGATCGTCCTCACAGGTCGCAATCATCGCCATCAATTCGGTCGCAGTGATCGCCGTCTTCTTGCTCGGCCGCTCGCCGCGCTTATGTGCGGCGCGACGGCCCTTGGCCAGCAGCTGCCGAACCTCGCTGCTTTCGCAGGGATTGGCCAGCTTGAGCAATTGATGGGCGCTGGAGAGCACCGCAACGCGGTGGACGATGGTCGACAGCTTGAGCGGTCCTTGGCGCTGCTTGAATTTGCCTTCCACCAAAAGCGCATCCAGTGTCGGCGGCAGCTCCCAGGTCAGGGCATCGCCTGAGCGCCGGGCCAGATGATCGATGATGAACTGGATCACGCAAGACGCGTCGACCGGCATGGCGATGACCGCTCCGTAGCGGCCTTGGTACCAGGCCGCCCAGTAGCGCAAGGCGGTGGCGTAACTGCGCGTGGTGTTGGCCGAGGCCGCTTCGGCGAAGACTTCGCGCACCGCGTCCGCCGAGGACTGCGAGAGCTGCGCCACAGTCGGATTGGCAGGAGCCGCGGTGGTCAGAGCTGGAAGAAGGTCGCCCATAAGTGGTTGAAAGTAGGGCTTAAAAATAGCCTGAGTTCCGATAAATATATCTTATCGGAAGTCGAATTTCATAGGGCAGGGTGATGATTTTCTAGTGTTCCGGCGCCAGTAATCGCCGCCCATTCCGGGACGTGCGTCGCACTTGCTAAGATCACGTGGACACAGTGGGTGTCAGACGCGAAGGATCGAAATGGCTGTCTATGTAGTGACCTGGAACTTGAACAAGGAAGTGGACTACAACGCCAAGAGAGCTGCGTTCATTAAACACTTGGAGCGCTATCAGAATGTAGCGGATGCGGCCTTGGAGTCGGTTCGTTGGGTTTCCGCGAACATCACAGCCCATCAGCTCTGCGCAGATCTTCAGCAAAAGCTCGACAAGAATGATCGAATCTTCGTCTCTCGTGTGCCGCCTGGTGAATACTACGGATACATCAGCAAGGCGGCTGGAGACTGGATCCTCAAGCATAGCGGCTGAGGGTTGAGTTCGATGGCGCCCTCAGCTTCGTAAAGCAAGCTCTAGATGTCTTCGTTGCTTGGGGAAATGGTACCAATGCGCTGCCTTGGTACCATCTCTAGCTCTAGATGAAGCGCCCTGATGTGCCATTGGCGTTGCTTCAAATTCGCGACCTACCATTGGTGATGCACCAAAGTCACAGCGAGTCATTGGCAGTGCACGCAGCTCAGCGCATCAGTTGCTACAAGTTGCCGCACAAGCTGCACCAAGTTCACAGCGCTCAACACGCTGGCCAAGAGCGAGATAAGGGATCTGAGGACCGGGAAGGCTCAGGCTTCTTGGGCAGCGATCCTATTCGTAACATAATATACAGAATGCGGCTGATCGGAGCCGGAAAATCCTTGTGAATCAATGGATTTAGCGCGGGCGGCGCCGGGTGCTGCGAACACTACCAGCGCCAACACTGCGGCGACCGCGCTCAACCTGTCCAACATCGATTTCCACATTGCGCGCTCGGCCGGGGATGCCGCGCGCTCCGCATGGATGCGTGCCGTCCATGCCGGTCCATCGAGCTTTGCCATGGCGCAAAGCTGCGCAATTCGCTCATCAGGAATGGGATTCCGGGCCTGTCGCCAGTTCGAGACGACGGCGCGGGTGACCCCCATGCGCTGAGCTAAAGCATTGTCTGAAGGGAGATTTGTTCCGACACGGGCTTGGTCGAGCAGCTGGTTGACGGCGTCCATGTACACGATTCCGTTGACAGGGTGTATTCGGGGAACTATACATCGGCCCCGTATGCGGGATCGCATACGCCCGCCACCGGCACCCCAAGGCCGTTGGCGGGTTCCCTTGGGGTAGGGGCTTGGGGACGGGGTAGGGCAATGGATGCGCTTATCGGGGTCGTTCTTGCTGGCTGCATTGCGGCCGTCTCCTTCGGGCTGGCGCTGATTCCGCGCCGCCTGTCTGTCGCACTGGCTGCGACTCGATCCAATCCGGCCGCTGAGGCTGCCGTCATCGCCCGGGCATTGGCCGAGGTGCGCCGATGATCCCGGCTCCGCCCATCTTCATCACTGCACCGGTCGTCCAGGTGGCAGGCGATCCGCTCGATCTGTTCCTGCGCATCAACGTGATCGCGTTCGGTGTGTTCGTTCTCTGCGCCTGCGTCGCTATGTGGGTTGCCGACGACCGCGAGGGTGGCCGATGAGTGATTTCGAATACTTCTCCGGGATTGTGGGCGGCTGGATTCTTGTCTGCGCATTCGTGGCATGGCTGAACGCCAACGAGAGGCGCAAGAAGTGAGCGCCGTCCAGCATCTGCAATGCGCCTTCTGCGGCAACGTCGCGACCTATCTCTTCAAGGGCGGTTGCTGCTTTGAATGCACCGAGTCGGACGGTCGCATTGAAATCCCGCCGACTCCTGTTGACCCGCGCTCGCCAGAGTTGCGGGCATTCGACCTGTCCGTTGCTATGGACAGGGCAGGGCAACGCAGTGTGGAAATCGCCAACGAGGACATGCGTCGCGCGCAGCGCGCTTCTGGCACGTCCCTGCAAGAGTATTTCCGTGTCGGGGAACTGCTGAAGGGCGACGGCCGCGCAGCGGCCGACGCCCTTGGGCTTGTCTATTACAAAACAAGTGACACGCCGGTCCGCCTTGGCCGGGTCACCATCGAAATTGATCCCCTTCTTGCGAAGGCGCAACGGCTGCGAAAGTCCGTCATTACCGGAGCACGGCTTCATGACCAAGAGGCGCAAAAAGGTTCGCGCCGTGGCGCGTGGTATTTCCTCACGCTCACCTACCGAGACGGAAGCGATAGCAGCCCTCGTGACGTTAGCGAGCTACTTAAGCGCATGCGCGGCTTCTTCAATCGAACTCGAGATCGGCGAGAACGGTGGAAAGGTGAAGTGTTCCGTTACGTATGGGTCGGTGAACTCACTCAGCGTCTTCGCCCCCATTACCACGTAATGGTGTGGGTGCCGAAAGGAATGTATTTCGGCAAGGTCGATCAGCGCGGCTGGTGGCCTCATGGCTCCAGCCAGATCGAGAAAGCCCGCAACTGCGTTGGGTATCTCGCGAAGTACGCCAGCAAGTTCACCAGCGTCGTGGCAGGCGCATTTCCCAAAGGATTCCGAACCAGTGGCGTCGGTGGACTCAATGAAGAGTCCAGGCGCGAACTGCGTTGGTGGAAAGCACCGAAAGAGGCCCGCGAGGCGCTCGGCGGTGAGGCGGACATCCGCAAGATCAAAGGCGGGTGGTTCGACAAGGCTACCGGGGTGTTCTGGCCGTCCCCGTGGAAAGTCACATTCGCATTCGGCCGGACAATCGCTTGGAAGGTGATCCCAATATGAAAGTTGAAGTCATGACCGATCAGGTCGAAACCCGTTCGTTCCCCGCTCGCGACGGCAAGGCTGCTGTCCATTTCCGTGAGCAGAAAGCTGCCGTGCTTCGCCCCGGAGATTTCCCGCTTCCGTTCAAGCTGACGCTGGATGACGACCAGCAGCCGTACAAGCCCGGCACCTACGACCTGTGCCCGACCTCGCTGGAAAGCAACAAGTATGGCGGCCTCGATTTCGGTCGTCGGATCCGCCTGCTGACGCCGTCGCCCACTCCGGGCGCGGCCCAGCCGAGGGCGTAACCCATGAATGGGCCCACGCTCTACCTCGCATGCGACTCGTCTGACTACGACGTGGCGACGGGGCAGTGTGCCCAGCCGTACTACGCCTTACCGCCCAGCTTCATTCCTTACCTCAGCTACACAGATGGCATCCAGATTGCTGGCGCCATCGCCGGGGTATGGGCGGTGGGTGTAGCAGCCCGCGTGTTTATCCGCGTCGCGGATCACGCAACCCCGTAGCAGTACCCAACCAGAGAGAGATCTATGAATCGCAGTGATATTTCGTTCCGCAATCTGCCCGTCGCCGTGAAGAAGGCGCGTTCCGCCATTGCCAAGGGTGCAACCGCCGTTGGTGGTCTCGCGATGTCTGGCATCGCCTTCGCCCAGGACTCCGGGCTCGGCGCCGCTGCTACCGCTGAAGTCGGCGGCATCAAGACCGATGTGACCGGCGTACTCAAGGTGCTGATCGGCGTTTGCTTCCTGCTCGTCGCCTTTACCTACCTCAAGCGCGCGAAGTGATCCACCGGGGGGCTTCGGCCCCCCATTCTTACTGGAGGTTGCATGGACGGTTACTGGATCATCATCGCTGCGCTCGGTGCATTCTGGCTCGGGTTCAGCAAGGTATGAGCCTTTCTGCAAAGGCGCAGGGGGTTCTGCCCTCGTGGGCGGCCTTTGCCGCCCTTCTTGTTTTGATGTTCGCTGTAATACCTGTGGCGACGGCCGCGATGTATCCGGATCAGGGACGCGCGTACGCAGCCTGTCAGCGTGACATTGCTGGCGGCCCTTCTGGCTGGCAACCGATGAAATGCAAAGGTGACCTCTATAGCAACGGATCAGGCGTTTACTACGCGCTGGATGCGTCGGGCCGCGCCGTAGGCTGGGACTATGCGTGGGGCGCCAACACTAGTTGCAAGAGTCGTGTAGATGGGCAGGCCGGAATGATCAATGGCACGCTGTATAGCGGCGGTGTCTGTGACAACGGGTGCAAGGTGCAACCGAACCTTGATCCCGGCACCAACTACTCAATTCGGGAAAGCGGCAATCCTAACGCTATCGCTGTTCGTTCCGGAACGTGGAAAGCTACTGGCGACGTGTGCAGCATTACCGACACGCAGCCAAAGCCGGATCCGAAAGACGAGTATTGTCACACCACGTCTTCCGGCCATCAGGTGTGTAAGGGCAAGGACAGGACTTGCGTTACCTCGCCGAGCGGTTTCCGCACCTGTGCCAGTGATACGGCGAACGAAAAGGGGCACACGGCCACCAACAACCCGCGTACGGAAGCAACAAGCATCGGTGCACCTAACACGCCTCCCAATGCGCCGACCAATCGTCCTGGCGAAGACTGGAAGCCCAGCGGTCCATCGACCACGATCACGAATAACAACTCCGGCAGCACCACCAACACGCAGAACTACAACAACCAAGGCACGCCCAACGGCAATCAGCCTACGCCGGGCGACGGGTCCGGACCGGGTAGCGGAGGCAGCAACGGAAACGGCGATGGTGATGACGGCGGTAGCAAGCCGGACTATGGCTCGGTCGGCGGGGATGGTAAGTGCACCGGCAGCTTTACATGCAGTGGTGGTGATCCGGTTCTTTGCGCCATTGCGCAGCAAACGTACAACCAGCGTTGTGAGGCTGAGGCCCGCTGGGGCGATGGCGAGGGTGGCGGAACGTTCCCCGGTGATGGCGATGGCGGAGCAGGGCAGGACCCCGACCCTAAGAAGTCCCTTCGCACTGCCACACCTTCTCTCAGCATGATCGATAAGGGGGGCTTCTTCGGTGGCGGTAGCTGCCCACAGTTCGCTGTGGCCGACACCAGCTTCGGCCCGTTTTCGTTCAATGACGTTGACTTCTGCAAGTTGGTCGTTCTGGTGCGCAATTGCTTGATGCTTCTCGGCGCGTTCATTGCGCTCGCAATTCTGATGGGCTGGCAGGGGAAAGACTGATGTTTGAAAAGCTGACAACCACTCTCGTTGGTTTTGCCGCCCATCTTCTAGGTGCGCTGAAAGTTGCCGCAAGCTTCATCTTTGCTCGCGTCCTGGCTGCAGCTGGTTTGACGTTTGTCAACTACAAATACGTTCTGCCTGACGTCAAGCAGTTCGTTGCCGAACAGGCAGGTGGAATGGATGGCTCAGTCGTGCAGCTGGCGGGTGCGATGGGGGTTGATGTCTTCATGACAATGATTCTGTCCGCATTGGTTGCCCGCGTCGGCATGCGGGCATTCATTGCGGGCATTGAGCAGATTCAGGGCATGATCAACGACGCAGGGGGTTAAACGATGCTCTACCAATACACGGGACAGCCGGGGCACGGAAAGACGGTCCTTGCGATTGAATCCGCACTCGAAATGAAGGCCAAGGCTGATAAGCAGCACGAGTCTGACCCGAAGAAGCATCCGCTTCGGGAGCTTTACGTCTGCAACGTTCGCGACTTCAATCATGGCGCGTGTGGCGCGCTTGATCTGACGCCGCAAGAGCTTATGAACTGGCACGATGATGCTCGTTTCGACAATGCCATCATCCTTGTCGATGAGGCATACGAGCACGGCATGTTCTCTCGTCGTCCACCTGGGCGACCTGTTCCCGAGCACGTCAAGCAGGTCGCCAAGCACCGGCATCGCGGTATCGACTTCATCATGATCTGCCAGTCGCCCAAAAAGCAGATGGACGACTTCCTACATGATCTGATTGAAGAGCACTACCACATTCGGCGTCGTTTCGGCCTTCCCTTTGTTCACGTAAAGCGATGGGACAAGTTCGAGGAAAAGCCCGATAAGGCAGTGCCACTGACCACCAAGCGTCGCGGCTACCCGAAGCACGTCTTTAAGCTCTACACCTCGACCAAGTACGACACGAGCGAAAAGCGGGTGCCGTGGTTCTATTGGGCTGCCATTGGCATCGCTGTTTTCACCGCGTTTAGCGTATGGCAGTCGTACGGGCAGATGCGCAATCGGTTCTTCGGCAGTCCAGAACCACAAGAGGAAGCCGTTAAGCGGGTGCGAGCGGACGGAGTGCCAGCGACGGCCGCGAAGCCAGCCGCGCAGGCGGCGTCACGTCCTAAGGATCGAGGTACCACTTCTGACTATGTTGAAAGCCTGATGCCACGTGTTGCTGCCCAGCCTTGGTCAGCGCCAATCTACGATGCGGCGTTGTCGGTTCCCGCCGAACCCCCACGCTTGTTCTGCATGGCGGCGGGCGAGGGCACTGATGCCATGGGCGAGCGTCAGGGGGAGTCGTGTACCTGCGTGACGGAGCAGGGCACGCGCTACACCGTCACTTTCGATACCTGCACGATGATTGCGAGGCACGGTCAATATGAGCCGTACCGCAAGCCTGACCGGTCTTCCGGCGCGCTTGTTCAACCGTCCGCGCCTCAGCAGCCGGCCGCTCCGCCCCCTGGCATCGCCGGCACTGCGATTAGCCGCGGGAATCGGTCCATGGGAACTTTTCCTGAGTCCCCAACGTTTGAGTCGGGCACATCAATGACTATCGGCACCGTGCCCACGCAGCTTTGATTTCGTGATGCGTTACGGGCACGAACCGGATTGCACCCAGCCGTTGTCTACTCGTTGTAGGCGTGTTTTTCCGACACAGCGTTCATCTGGCTTCAGGGGCGCTGGACGGTTTGCAGCTTCGAACTGACGCTGCTGTTCTGCGCTTACGCGCCTGTGTTCCTCAGCCTTCGCTGCGAAGCCAAATGGATCGGGATCGTTCGCCGATTTGATGAACTCGGCCACGGCTTGATTGGCTTGTTCCTCGCGTTGCTGCTCGATGGCATAGCCCATAGTTCCCAGTACCGTGCACGTGACCAGCCCGCATGCGCTCAGGCCCAGGAACACGCCAAGTGCAATCTTCCATACCAATCCGTTGTTCGCTGCCATCGTGGCCCCCTGTGTGCGTCCTGCGCGCATTCTAGCCGGGGTGTAGGGGCAGCGCCCCTACGAAAGCGCCTCACACGCGCTGGCGGCGCTTCGGCCCCGGTACCGGCAGGACTGCTGCTGGCGGCTCGGCGTCGGGGCCAGCCATCGCGCCGGATGACCGCTTTTTCCGGCGCTGTGCCAACGCATCTGAGAGGTTCACCACGCTGGCGGCGTTGAAGGACAAGGGCTTCCTTGGCTTGCCGATCGCGCGGCCGCTCTCCATCATTCGACGCCATTCCTGCGCTTGCGCAGCGGTGAGCGACAGCCAGGCCAGATCCTGCGGCTCAAGCTCGCGACCCTCCGGCGTGACCAGTCGGCCACCCTTAAACGAAAAACCGGCCCAAGGGCCGGTCAGTTTCCGATCACGCACGATCAGGCTCCATGCCAGAGTAGGTGCCGGGGCAGCGGCAAGAGACGTGCCAGCCACCCCAAGATGATCTGAACATAATATACATTATGCGAAATGCTGTGTCCGTCGAGTATGAGGGTCGGCAGGGAATCATTACGTACAGGGCCAAAAGCTGCCTAAGCGACTGAATTTCAAGGTTGATTGCTCGTCTCTCGATCAGGTTCTCCCCATCTATGGGGTCTGTTCAAGCACCTTGGCTGTGTAGCTCAGCGGCGCCACTTCCCTTTCAAGATCCAGGTGGTAGTCGCCGAAGCGATTGATGTGGCTGGTCCGATAAGGCGACAGGCCGGCCAGGATCTCGGGCGTCAGTTCAATCCCCTCCTTCCTCATCTCGGCCAAGGTCCGGCTCATGCCTTCCACGTTGTGGAGGATGATCATGTTGGCCACCAGCTGGCTGTACTTGATGATCTTGCGCTGCTCGTGTTGGACGTTCTCAGCAATGATCCCCTGGCTGCCAAAGAACACCCATTTCACGAAGCCGTTGTATTCCTCGCTCTTGTTGGTGGCAGCATGGATCGTTTTGCGGATCTCATTGTCATCAATGTAGCGCAGCAAGAACAGCGTTCGAACGGCCTTGCCAAGTTCCCGGAAGGCGAAGTACAGCTTGTTCTTCCGGCTGTAGGTGCCCAGCCGGCGCAGGATCGAGGACGCGGTGATCTTGCCCAATCGGATTGAGATCACCACCCGCAGCATGTCGTGGAGATGGGTGGCGATCAGTTGCCAGTCGATGCTGTCCCCGAACAGTGCCTGGATGTTCTTATAAGCCCTACCCGGTTCGGGCCGAAAGAATGTCAGGTCCTTGATGTTCCGGATCCGGGGCATCAGCTGGATGCCCAGCATGTGGGCCAGGCCGAAGACCGGATAGCTTTGGGCCTGCGTGTCGCCATGGACGATCTCAGGCTGGATGTCGGAAGTGTTGGCCAACAGACCGTCGAGGATGTAGATGCCCTCGTGCACGCCACAGGGAATGAAGTGGCTGAACAGCGCTACGTATTTGTCGGACACGTGGTAGTAGCCGATGCCACCGTAGCCGCCGTAGCGGATGTGATACTCCGACAGCAGGTTGTCCTCGTAGACGCTCCACTTCGTGCCATCAGCTGATGCGCTCTTGCCGCTGCCCCAATAGCCAGGCAGGTCGAATTTGTTGTAGGTATTGATGACCTCCACGATGGCCTTCTCAAGCACATCCTCGGTCACGTATTTCAGGTTGAGCCAAGCGACTTGGCGCCGGCTGAAGCCCTTGATCGACCGCGCCGTCTGCGTCGGCCCCAGGTTGCAGCCATAGCAGAATAGCGTGGTGATCACACGTCGGGGCAGATCTTCGACCTGGCTCTCGGTGCCGGCGATCGGGCGGAAGAAACGGTGCAGATCCAGCCATTGGCTGGCATCGATCAGGACATCGACGATGCTGGATTCTGGAAGCCGTTCGGCGATGAGGCGATCCACCGTGGTAATCGCGCTGGAGACTTCGGCGCGTTGCCCCTTCCGCAGCACCAGGCGCCCATCCAGGATGTCCGCATGTACGTTCTCCGGGAAACGCGCGTCGACCTCATCGGCCAGGGAGGTCAGTTGTGCACGTAATCCCGCCACGAAAGACTCGGCGTCGGTGGGCAGGCCTGACACCTGGCCGTAGGCTTCCAGTTCCTGGGCCAAGGTGGCTTCATCGACCAGCTGCTCACGGTAGTCATCAAACCGTTCGCTGCTGGGAATGAAGAGATCTCCGGACTTCAGTTCGTCCTTGACCTGCACCAGCACGGCCAGCTCGAAGTACTTACGGTGCATCCAGCCGGCGCCGGCTGCACTGGCCCGCTTGCCGAACACGTGCTGACACCAGAGCTTGGACATCCAGTCAAAGTCCTTTTCCGGGTCCAAACCGAGGGAGGCGACCTCGATCAGCTCACGGCGCTGGTTGCGCAGCGAGAGCACCGCTGCGATCAGCGGCTCCATGCCGGCGTCGTGGCTGGTCGCCCGAAGTTTCATCAGCTCCAGCCCATTGAACAGCAGCGGCCTGACCGCGCCATAGGGCTGCAGCATGAAAGGCAGGTAGTTCTTCCCGGCGTAGGCCATATGTTCTTCGCATTCGGCCAGCAAGGTCGACACTTCCGCTTCCAGGCTGTTGTCGATGGCATCCACGCGCTGACTATCGCTGCCGTCTAGCTGATAGGCCTGCAGGATTTCCTTGAGCTGGCCGATGAGGAAGTCGGCCCGTTTGGCATGTTCGAGCTGGTAGGCCAGCAATTTCTGCTGGGCCGTGTTCTCCAGCCCGCGCACCTGCTTGATGAACAACTCGGCTGCATCATCCAGTGTCTTGGCATGCTGGGCGCGAATGAAGATGGTGGCCAGCGCATAGCGCTTGTCCGGAGCCAGTTCGGCCAGCTCGCTGGCGTCATAGGCCCGAGCCATTGCACGGAACTGCTTGAGCTTGGGCACCGGCACATCGATGGGAGGCAGCTGGTCGGCCAACTGCTGCAGCATGCGGATGTGCTGCAGGTAGAACCGAACTTCCTTGTTGGTGGGCCGGCCGGGCTCGCGCTTGAGTGATTGCCAGCCGGTGAACCTGGACCCTTCCGGTGCGCGCAGCAGTTCGTCGATGAGCGTGCGCGTGGCAGGCGTCAGCGCGTGGCTGATGCTGCGGTAGTAGCCCAGATTGACCCGCTCACGGGCGCCGATGGCGGCCAGCTCCAGAGTGCGGAAACCGGGCAGTTCGTAGCGATGGTGCACCAGCTCTTCGAGCAGGACGTTCACGATGTCCGGGATGGTGTGCTTGGTCTGGGCTGCTCCGGTGGCCACTGTGTCCAGCCAAGCCAAGCCCGATTTATCCAGGGGACGTACCCCGATGAATTGCCGAAGCTGCGGCATATGCCGGCGCTGGCTGCCGGAAGCGTCGTAGCGTTCGAGCTGGTCGGTGTCCAATACGCGCCCGAGTCGGGCGGCCTTGGCGATGTGCTTCCGGATCCGCTCGGGTACGTCGGCCAACAGCGTGAAGTAGCCCAAGCGTTGGAAGAGCTTGAGATGAATCAGTACCGCCAGCTGCGGACCCGGCTGGGTGGTCAGCTGCTTGGCGAATGCAATCTCAGCGGCGGTCGGGGTATAGATCTCCTCCAGTTCCTTGGCGGTGGGATCAGGCTTCAGTCGCGGGTAGGCGGTCTCGTGAAGGGTAGCCATTGGATCCGGAGGGTGTGAGGGGGATCAGTCCCAGTGCCGGCCGTCGTCTGTACTGAGCGACGCTTCCAGGAAGCACTGGTGCGTATCGGCCATGCGGTGCATGTCATCGAGCAACGTGGCCAGGATTTCATCCAGATCCCTTTCGGGATCGGTGGGAGCAGTCAACTGGTACTCGCTGCTGGCGGTGTTCAGGCGCACAGCCTGGAACGGGGCCAAGCAGATCTCTTCAATTCGGCCTCGGGCCTTGGCCGCGCCGCGGCCCGTGCGGGCAAACGGGGTCAGCACCATGCGCAGGCGCAGCTGCAGGGCCGATTTGCCCTCCGGCGCCGGCAGTGCCATCGCCGGTACCGGCACGGTTGGACTGGGCAGGCTTGCTTCAATGCGGTCCCGGGCAAACGGGTCACGCCCGTCCAGGTAACGCATGGCCGACTGCACATCGCGCCAGCCCACGTACTCCATCAAGGCCTTCATGTCCCAGCCTTGGTCGTTGGCCCAGCTGGCAAAGCCGCGGCGCAACGAATGGCTGCTGTGGAGCCCCGCATCGGCAAAGCCGGCACTGGTCAGCAACTCGCGCAGCAGGCGCACCAAGCTGTTGGGATGCAGGCCTTCGGCGCTCACCTGGCCCCATTGGTTGACTGCCCGAAACACCGGCCCTTCTTGCAGGTCGGCCGCCTGCAGCCACGCCTGGGTCGCCTCCACCGGACATAACCGCGACAGCGCCGGCACCTTGTAGGTGACGCCGGCTGCCTGGCGATCACCCTTGCTGCGTGGCAAGAAGCAGGTCATCCCCTGTCCCGGCACCAGCGTGAGATGGGCCACGTCCAGACGCAGCAGTTCATCGCCACGGAATCCCCGCCAGAACCCGAGCAGCACCAGCGCTCGGTCTCGTTGATGGCGCAGCGCCGCCGGCCCATCGCCCCGGGCATGTGCCGCAGCGATCGCCGCGGCCAGCCAGTCATCGAGCTCGACCAGCCGCCGAATCTGGAGCGGCGCGGCTTGCTTGACCTGGCCCGGGTGCAGGGTCTGGATGCCTTTGAGCACCTTGCGCACCAGCGGCGATCGGGTCGGGTCGACAAAGCCGTGGTCGCGGTGCCAAGAGGCGATGGCCGCCAGACGTTGGCGGAGGGTGCTGGTCGCCAAGGTCTGCGCATAAGCGGCCAGGTACCGGGCCACGCTGTCAGGTGTCGCTGGGAGGTGGCCTTGCCATTCAACCTCGAAGTGCCGCAGCGCCGACGCATAGCTGCGCACCGTGTTCTGGCGCGTGGCCGCATCGAGGTAGCGGTCCAGTTCGGTCACTGGCGCGTGGCCTCCACCGAGGTCGTCTGGCGCAGCGTCGACAGGATGGTGCATTCCGCCCGCTGCCCGCCATGGCAACTGGCAATCACCCGTTCCAGCTCGCTGGCCATGCGCTGCAGGTCGGCCATGCGGGCGCGCACGTCGGCCAGATGGCTGCGGGCCAACCGGTCCACGTCCCCGCACGAAAGCTCCTCATCGCCGGCCAGCTGCAGCAGGCTGCGGACCTCCTCCAGGCTGAAGCCCAGGTCCCGGCCACGCGCAATGAAGCGCAGCCGCTCGATGTCGGCCGGGCCATAGACCCGGTAGCCGTTGCCCGTGCGCCCCGGGCGCGGCAGCAACCCGATCCGCTCGTAATAGCGAATCGTCTCCAAGTGGCATCCGCTGGCGTCGGCAGCCTCACTGATTTTCATTCGTAGTACGCTTGACTCCGTAGTAGCTACGGACTTTACGCTGAACCCGTATCCGCCGCCACTCCGGCCGCGGCGCTGCATGTGACGACCATGCCACTGCCCATCGCCTTGATTCGCTACTGCCTGATTGCCTTGCTGATCGGCTGGGTTCTGCCCGCTTCTGCTCAGGCGGAGCCTGCCGCAGCAGACCTGCGCCAAACCTGGCAGATGCTCGATTACATCGCGGTCGACTACCCCGGCGCGGTCCAGGCCGGTCGCGTAATTGCCCCCAACGAATACGCCGAAATGAGCGAGTTTGCCGGCGCCGTGCGCAGTCAGCTGGCAGCATTGCCCGGTGGCCAGAACCAGCAGGAGCTGACGGCCCAGGCCGACCGCCTGGTCCAGGCGGTGGCAGAGAAGGCCGACCCGGCGCAAGTGGCAACGTTGGCGCGCGGGCTCGGCACGACGCTGTTGGCCCGCTACCCGATCGGCGCTGTTCCGGCGAGCGCGCCGAAGACCTCCCAGGCCGCGTCCATCTACAGCCAGCAGTGCGCGGCCTGTCACGGCCCCACAGGTCACGGTGATGGCCCCGCCGCGCAAGCGTTAAGTCCGCCGCCGATCGCGTTCACCGATGCCACTCGCGCCGCGCAGCGAACGCCGCTGTCGTTGTACGAGGTCATTTCCCAGGGTGTGCCGGGTACCGGCATGGTCAGCTTCTCTGGGCTGTCAGAAAGTGATCGCTGGGCGTTGGCATTCTATGTGGGCAGCTTGGGGTACTCCTCGCAAGCCAAGGCTCAAGGTGAGGCGTTATGGCGCACCAGTGCCGAGGCCCATACGCACATTCCCTCGCTCGAAGCGCTGACACGCACGCGAGAGGCCGATCTTGCCACCACGATGCCCGCCGATCAGGCAAACGCGATCATCGCCTACCTGCGTTCGCAGCCACAGGCAGTAAACGAAGCGGTACCAGGAGCCGATCGCTTTGCGGTGGCGCGGCAGCGACTGGCCGCCAGCCAGCGCGCTTACGCTGATGAGGACCTGGCTCAAGCCAAAAAGCTTGCGCTCTCGTCCTATCTGGATGGTGTAGAGCCGCTTGAACCCACGCTGGCCACGCGCAATCCGTCATTGCTGCGAGAGATCGAGACGGCCATGGCAGGCTACCGCGCGCAGCTGGATCAGCATGCGCCCGCGGCTGACGTTGCCGGGCAGGCAGCGCAAATTGCCCAGCTGTTTGATCGCGCGGACGTGGCGCTGCAGGACACCCGAATAGGCGCCAGCACCGCGTTTCTAGGCAGCTTTACCATCTTGGTACGCGAAGGACTGGAAGCGCTGCTGATCGTGATTGGTATCGTGGCGTTCTTGCGTAAAGCCGAGCGGTCTGATGTGTTGCCGTATGTGCATGCGGGTTGGATCTGCGCGTTGTTGGCAGGCGCAGCTACCTGGGCAGTGGCCACTTACTTTGTTGATATCAGCGGTGCGAACCGGGAAGTCACTGAGGGCGTCTCGGCCTTGTTCGCTGCCGCTGTCCTGCTCAGCGTAGGCATCTGGATGCACCAAAAGAGCCTTGCAGGGCGGTGGCAGGAGTACCTGCACGCCAAGCTGACGACTGCGCTGACACGGCGCTCGGCTGTTTTCCTGTTCATGCTGGCCTTTGTCGCGGTGTACCGCGAGGTGTTTGAGACGATCTTGTTCTACATCGCGATGTGGAGCGATCAGGCGTCCACCGCCATCCTCGCAGGCCTGGTGGCGGGAATCGCGGTGTTGGCTGCGGTGGCGTACTGGATGCTGCGCATGAGCAGGCGGCTGCCGATTGGCCGGTTCTTTTCGATCAGCTCGATTCTCATCGCGGTGATGGCGGTCATCCTGATCGGTAAAGGCGTGGCCGCGTTGCAGGAAGCGGGCTGGATCTCTCAAACACCGCTCGCGTTGCCGCGCATCGAGTGGATCGGCCTGTATCCCACCTGGCAGTCGCTGCTGGCGCAGGTATTGGTAGGCACCGCCGCCATCGTGGGGTTCCTCGCCAATGCCCGTTCCGGTGTGCGTAGACAGCCAGGCGCAAACAAGCAATGAAACAACACAGCAGAGGACCAAGACATGAGTGATTGCGGGTGCCACCACGAAGCCAAGAACAAGGAGGAGCGACGCATCCTCTGGATCGCCTTGGTCCTGAATGCAGCGATGGCCGTGATCGGCGGCATTGCCGGCTGGATTGCCCATTCCACCGGGCTGCTGGCTGACGCGCTGGACATGCTGTCTGACGCCACCGCCTATGCCATTGGCCTGGTCGCTATCGGGCGCACGGCGCGCTTCAAGGCCAACGCCGCGTGGGTCAGTGGCAGCGTGCTGCTGGTGCTGGGCGTAGGCGTGCTGGTCGAAGTCGGCCGCCGGGTGATGTACGGCGCCGAGCCGGTCAGCGGTTGGATGATCGGTACCGCTCTGGTCTCGCTGGCCGTGAACCTGAAGGTGCTCCGTATGCTCGCCCCCTTGAAGTCTGGCGAAGTGCATCTGCGAGCGACCTGGCTGTTTACCCGCGCCGATGTGGTGGCCAACGTTGGGGTGATTCTGGCCGGCCTGTTGGTGTGGTGGCTGGCCAGCCCCTACCCGGATTTCGTGATCGGCGCCCTGATCGGCCTGTATGTGATCAAGGAGGCTTTCGAGATCTTGGGTGATGCTCGCCGGGCGCGTGCCGACGCGCGCAAAACGCCTGCATGACAGCGCTTGGCCGGCTGAGCTGTGGCCTGCGCTGGCTGCTGCTGGCGCACTTGGCCGTGGGCCTTGTGACGCAGCCGGTGCTGGCAGTGGTTGGCGAGCTCCATGCTCAAACCCATCTGGCCGCGGCCGACCATGACCCGGCAGTGGCATCACCAGCTTCCGAGCGTGGCGTAGACGCCGCGCTGCACCGGCTACAGCAGCTGGTGCTGTGCTGTAGCCAGGCCGCGCCGGCTCCAGAAATAGTGTTGGCCATTGCTCATATCGGCCGGCATTGGCCGTCGGCGACAGCCCATGCGGACAGATATCGGCATGAGCACCTGCTCGCGCCGTTCCGGCCGCCGATCGCAGGGTGATGCGCGCCGGCGTGCGCCGGATCCCTGTTGGCTATCGAAAATTCTGGAGTACTTCATGCATGTGCGATTGGCGGCCCTGGCCGCGTGGCTACTGTTGAGCGCGGCGGCAACGCCGGCGACAGCAGAAGAGCTGATGACCTTGGACGACGCGTTTGCACGCGTGGCCCAAACCCACCCCGAGCTGCGCCTGGTCGATGCGCGAGCCACGGTGCTCGCTGCCGAGCGCGACCAGGCCGTGCAGCGGCCACCGTGGACGTTGGGGGCGGAGGTTGAAAATGCGCTGGGCACGGGCGCGGCCCGTGGCCTGGACAGCGCGGAGTTGACCTTGAGCCTGAGCTCGGTCCTGGAGCGCGGCGGCAAGCTCGACGCCCGCCGCACCTTGGCCCAAAGCCGGATTGATGCACTGGCCGTGCAGCGCGAGACCGGGCGGCTGGACCTGCTCGCCGAGACGGCGCAGCGCTATTTGGCCGTTGTCGGTGCCGACCGGCAACGCAGCCTGGCGAACATGGATGTCGGCCAGCGCCAGCGGACCGTCGCCGCTGCCCGGCAGCGCCTGCAGGCTGGCGCGTCTCCCGAATCGGTGATGCTCACCGCACAAGCAGCACTGGCGAGAGCAGAATTGACCCGTGATCGGGCCGAGCAGCAGCGCATTGCCGCCCGGCAGCACCTTGCTGCCCTCTGGGGCGAACGTGCTCCGAGCTTCGAGGTGGCCGCGGCGGATCCCATGACCCTGCCGGCGATCGCGTCCATGCAGTCGCTGGCCGAGGAATTGGAGCGCACTCCCGAGTTGGCGCAGTTTGCCGATGCCCGCCGGATCGCGCAGGCACGACTGCAGCTGGCGCGTTCGGCGGCCTCGCCGGACTTGTCGTGGCAGCTGGGCGTGCGCCGCCTGCAGGAGACTGACGACACCGCGCTGGTGGCCAGCCTGTCCATGCCACTGGGCAGCCGCAGCCGCGCGCAGCCGGAGATCCGCGCCGGCGAAGCCGAGCTGGAGGTTCTGACGATCGAGCGCGAGGCCAAGGGCCTGTCGCTGTATTCCACGCTGGTCGAAGCCCATGGTCGCTACACCGTGGCGCAGGCCGAGGTGGCACGGCTGCAAGGCGAGGTGCTGCCGAAGTTGGCCCGGGCTGAGCAGGCCGCCGAGCGCGCCTATCGCGCCGGCGCGATCAGCTACCTGGAATGGGCACAGCTGCAGTCCGAACGCACGGCCATGGCCCAGCAGCAGCTGGACGTGGCGCTCGATGCGCAGCGCGCCCTGATCGAAATTCAACGCCTGACCGGCCAGGCGCTTGTCGCGCCGCCGGCGGCTGCTTCCACCGGAGAGACCCCATGAATCGCTTTTCCTGGACCGCACTGGGCATGGCCCTGATGATGCTGGCCGCCTGCAACGCGTCGGCCCCCAACGAAGCGTCCGAAGGCGGCGCCGCCGCTGAGGGCGAAGAGCACGGCGAGCACGAGGAAGCGCCGCTGGAAACCAAGATTGCCGCCAAAGCTGCGCAGGCAGCGGGTATCCAGGTCGCACCGGCAGGCCCCGGTGAGATTGCTGACGAGCATGAGGTGCAAGGGCTGTTGACCCCGATTGACGGTCGCATCGCGCAGGTCACGGCACGCTTCCCCGGACCGGTCCGCTCCGTGCGTGCGGGCGTGGGTGATCAGGTACGGGCCGGCCAGGTACTGGCCACGGTAGAGAGCAACCTGAGCCTGACCACCTATACCGTCACCGCGCCGATCAGTGGCGTGGTCATGGCGCGCACGGCCGCCGTAGGCATGGCCGCCGCTGAGGGCGCGCCGCTGTTTGAGGTCGCCGACCTGTCCACGCTGTGGGTGGACCTGCACATCTTCGGCGCCGACGCCCAGCACATCGGTGCTGGCGTGCCGGTGACGGTTACCCGCTTGAGCGATGGCGTCACCGCACAGACCACCTTGGAGCGCGTCCTGCCCGGCACCGCCACCGCCAGCCAAAGCACCATTGCGCGCGGCACGGTGGCCAACACCGATGGCCTGTGGCGGCCGGGGTCGGCGGTCAAGGCGCGGGTCACCGTGGATCGCCAATCGGCAGCGTTGGTGGTGCCGATCACGGCGCTGCAGACCGCAGAAGACCAGGACGTGGTCTACGTGCAGCAGGGCGAAACCTACCACACCCGGCCGGTGAAGCTGGGGCGCCGCGACGCCGAACGCGCCGAAGTGCTGGAAGGCCTCAAGGCCGGTGAACAGGTGGTGGTGGCCCAAAGCTTCCTGATCAAGGCCGACATCGAAAAGTCCACCGTGGAAGAAGAATGAGGCCCGCCATGCTCGAACGCCTCATTGGGCTGTCCATCCGCCATCGCTGGCTGACGCTAGTGCTCACCGCTGCGCTGGTTGCGCTGGGCGTGTGGAGCTACCGTCACCTTTCCATTGACGCCACACCCGACATCACCAACGTCCAGGTCCAGATCAACACCCAGGCCCCGGGTTACTCGCCGCTGGAGGCCGAACAACGGGTCACCTTTGCCATCGAAACGGCCATGGCCGGTCTGCCCAAGCTGGACTACAGCCGCTCGCTGTCGCGCTACGGGCTTTCGCAGGTCACCGTCGTCTTCAAGGACGGCACCGACCTGTACTTTGCCCGCCAGCAGGTCGCCGAGCGCCTGCAGCAGATCGCCTCCCAGCTTCCCGAAGGGTTGGACCCGGAAATGGGGCCGATCTCCACCGGGTTGGGTGAGATCTTCATGTACACCGTGGAGGCCGAACCCAACGCTCGCAAGCCCGACGGCACCCCGTACACGGCCACGGACCTGCGCACCCTGCAGGACTGGGTGATCCGGCCGCAGCTGCGCACCACGCCCGGCGTCACCGAGGTCAACACCATCGGCGGCTTCGAGCGGCAGATCCACATCACTCCCGATCCAGCTCAGTTGGTGGCGCTGGGCTTCACGTTGAACGACGTGGTCGCCGCGGTCATGCGCAACAACCAGAACATCGGCGCCGGCTACATCGAGCGCAACGGACAGCAGTTCCTGGTGCGCGTGCCGGGCCAGCTAGCCAATCTGGAGGCAATCGGCAACATCGTGCTGGACCGGCGCGATGGCGTGCCCATTCGGGTGCGCGACGTCGCTAGCGTGGGCGAAGGCAAGGAGCTGCGCACGGGCGCGGCCACCCAGAATGGCCACGAGGTCGTGGTCGGTACCGCCTTCATGTTGTTCGGCGCCAACAGCCGGGAAGTCTCCCAGGCGGCCGCGGCCAAGCTGGATGCCGCCAACGCCAGCCTGCCTGCCGGCGTCCATGCCAAGGCCGTCTATGACCGCACCGCGCTGGTGGATCGCACCATCGGCACGGTGTCCAAGAACCTGATCGAGGGCGCGCTGCTGGTGGTGGTGGTGCTGTTCCTGCTGCTGGGCAATGTGCGCGCCTCGTTGATCACCGCGGCGGTGATCCCGTTGGCGATGCTGTTCACCATCATCGGCATGGTGCGTGGCGGCGTGTCGGGCAACCTGATGAGCCTGGGCGCGCTGGACTTCGGCCTGATCGTGGACGGGGCGGTGATCATCATCGAGAACTGTCTGCGCCGGTTCGGCGAGGCGCAGCACGCGCTGGGCCGCCAGCTCAACGATGAAGAGCGCTATGACCTGACCGCCTCGGCCACCGCCGAGGTGATCCGTCCCAGCCTGTTTGGCCTGGGCATCATCGCCGCGGTCTACCTGCCGATCTTCGCGCTGTCCGGGGTAGAAGGAAAAATGTTCCACCCGATGGCGATCACGGTGGTGCTGGCCCTGACCGGCGCCATGGTGTTGTCGCTGACCTTCGTGCCGGCGGCGATCGCCAGCTTCCTGCGCGGCCGTGTGGCTGAGCACGACAACCGCCTGATGCGCTGGTCGCGTGCCCGTTATACGCCGCTGCTGGATTGGGCCCTGCGTCGGCGCGTGGTGGTGCTGGCCGGCGCGGCCGTGCTGGTGGTGGGCTGTGGCGTGCTGGCCACCCGCTTGGGTTCGGAGTTCGTGCCGAGCCTGGATGAGGGCGACATCACCTTGCAGCCCATGCGTATTCCCGGCACCAGCTTGGAGCAGTCGGTGGCCATGCAGGAAACGCTGGAGAAGCGCCTGGCCCAGTTCCCGGAGGTGGCCAACATCTTCTCAAAGATCGGCACCGCCGAGGTGGCCACCGATCCTATGCCGCCGTCGATGGCCGACACCTTCCTGATGCTCAAGCCCCGCGACCAGTGGCCCGACCCGCGCAAGCCCAAGGCCGAGCTGGTGGAAGAGCTGGAGGCGGCGGCCAAGGAAATCCCGGGCAGCAACTACGAGTTCACCCAGCCCATCCAGATGCGCACCAACGAGTTGATCTCCGGCGTCCGTTCGGACGTGGCGGTCAAGGTCTACGGCGACAACCTTGACCAGTTGACGCGCCTGGCCAGCCGGGTCGAGCGGGTCATGCGTAGCGTCCCCGGCGCCGAAGACGTCAAGGCCGAGCAGGTCTCCGGCCTGCCGCTGCTGACCATCACGCCAGATCCGGCGGCATTGGCACGGTATGGCCTGAACCCGGGCGATGTGCAGGAAACGGTGGCCACCGCCATTGGGGGCAGTGTTGCCGGCCAGTTGATCGAGGGCGACCGCCGCTTCGACCTGGTCGTGCGCCTGCCCGAAGCGCAGCGCCAAGACCCCGCTGTGCTGGCAGATCTGCCCATTCCGCTGCCGGCAAGCACCAGTGTCGATGAGTCCAGCCGTCTGGCCGCCGGCGCCAATGGGGGGCCTCGCACGGTGCCGCTGCGGGAAGTGGCGAAGATCCAGGTAGAGCGCGGGCCCAATCAGATCAACCGCGAGAACGGCAAGCGCCGCGTGGTGATCACCGCCAACGTGCGCGAGCGCGATCTGGGCGGGTTCGTCGGCGAGTTGCGCACACGCATCGGCCAGGATGTCGCGCTTCCAGAGGGCTACTGGATCGATTACGGCGGCACCTTCGAGCAGCTGATCTCGGCCACCCAACGCCTGGGCGTGGTCGTTCCGGTGACACTGGCGTTGATCTTCGCTCTGCTATTCATGGCCTTCGGCTCGGCCAAGGATGCGGCCATTGTGTTCAGTGGCGTGCCGCTGGCGCTGACCGGCGGTGTGCTGGCACTGGCTCTGCGCGGGATTCCGTTGTCGATCTCTGCCGGCGTGGGCTTCATCGCGCTGTCGGGCGTGGCCGTACTCAACGGGCTGGTCATGATCGCCTTCATCCGCCGTCTGCGCGAACAGGGCGATCCGCTAGACGACGCTGTGCGCGACGGCGCCCTTGGACGCCTGCGACCGGTGTTGATGACCGCCCTGGTAGCCTCGCTGGGCTTCCTACCCATGGCCTTGAATGTCGGTGCTGGCTCGGAAGTGCAGCGGCCGCTGGCCACTGTCGTCATCGGCGGCATCGTCTCATCCACCGCATTGACCTTGTTGGTGCTGCCGGTGCTCTATCGTTGGCTGCATCGCGACCGAGCTCCCCGCGCCGGTAGCACTGCTTTGGAGTCCCCATGAACGAGCTCAACCTGGAACAGGTCCGTGCGGCGATGTTTACCGACCCGGGCGTGAAAGCGGTGGACGACCTGCGCCTGGTCGCCGGTGAGCATGGCCGTGCGATCGCGGCCACCATCACCGTCGCTGCGCCCTCGGTCGACCTGGACCTGGTGCATGCTGTGATTGCCCAGGTCCTGGCCGATCAATTCGGCATCGATCAGATCATGCTGTGTTTCAACGACCCGGGCCCGGTACCGCCGCCGCCCACCGCGGTGCCGTTAAAGAAGATGTGATCGCAGCCCCTGGCTCTATGCGTCTGCGCTGGCAGGCGCATAGAGCTGATGACCCGGCAACGCGCACGCGCCGGCATACACAAAGGCCACGCTTTGCCGCACGCACGTCAGCTATTACCGCGAGCCTAAGCTGCGCCCCAAGCGAATCTGCGATGAGGCGTCCCATGGGCAGCACGGTACACGAAACAGCAAGTAGCGATGCTCGGGTTCGCTTGTACGCACTCAACGCGTCTGCGAGCCCGAGAGCTGCTTCAACCCAATCGCGGAAAACAAGGTGTGTCACGAAAGTATCCCGTTTTTCAGAAGATTCGCACTCTCCGCCCATGCCGACGGGCGCCAACGAACTACGGCGTCTGCAGCCATGCCGGACCTTACTCAGCCCGGGTCGAGATCAATGTGCTGTAAGTACTCGGGGATGCATGCAGACCAATGCAGCTGCCGCTCAATGGCTAAGAGGGCTGGCAGGGAATCGTTACGAGCACGGCCAGATCTTCGCTAACCGATTGATGGATCGCTGAATTCTACCCTCGGCCGCACTTCCAGGCTCGGCCCCCCGGGAAGCTGTGGCACCATTCAATCATGGCCACCACGTACTACTTCTTGGACACCGAGTGGGCCGATGTAACGGGCAGCGAGCTGGTGAGTCTGGCGCTGGTGAACGAAGGTGGAGACCGCCTTTTCTACGCTGAGCGAGCCAGCCTGCCCGAGGCTCCCACCGACTTCGTTCGTCAGAGCGTCTACCCGCTGCTCGACCGCGGCGACGCAGCCCTGCCGGATGCCGTCCTGACTACCGAGCTGCGCGCCTTCCTCAGCGAGACCGACGCGCTGGCGGTGATGGCGGATTTCCCGAACGATCTCCAGCTGCTGCGGTATGCACTGGATGGTTTTGAGCTACCCGATGACCAGGTTGCCGCATGCGGACCCCGGCCGGCCCCGGTCATGACATGCATGTCGAAGGAAGGCCTTCCTGGGCTGCTGGTCGAGGACTGGTTCGCAGCCCATCCGGAACATAGGGCCAGGCGCCACCATGCGTTGGTGGACGCGCAGGCCTTGCGGATGGCCTGGCTGGTGGCGACCGGCCGGATCTCTGCTCCGGCGTGGGCCCACTCCTACCGCCGCGCCCGGGGATAGCGGCATAGCGTCCATCCCCGGTATGCTTGCCCCATGAACCGCCTGAGCCAGCTCGACCCTCGAATACCGGCGTGATCGCATCGATCGATCACGCCCCTGTTGCTCATGTTGGTCAGAGGGCCGGCCTTATACCCCGGTGAGAGCACGCGCCAGATAAGCGCGTACACGTCGGTTCGATTCCGACCAGGGGCACCACCGTCAACGACGGAAAAATGCTTCTACTTGAGGGTCGGCAGGGATTCGTGAGAAAAACAGCCGAATCGGCTCTATCGCCATGATTCAACGAGGAAACACCCCTCGACGTCAACAGTTCGTGGATTACAGAGCTAGGCTTGATCGAACCAGAAGTCGCGTGACAGAGGCATTGCGGAAGTACTGCTCAGGCACGCGTGCCCTTCTTGAATATTGGATTCAAGAGTTTCCACGCTCCTGACCCAACGGAAACCCTCAACAAGAAGGCTCCGACAGTCGCCTGACCCATTGCAGTAGTTCCTAGTGCGGGATCGTCCGTCCAGCGTCGACGTCGGCCAAACCCTCGCGGGTCTGCCGATCCTTCTCCTCCTCGGTCAATTCCGGTATGTGATCGCCGCCGTGCTCCCTTCTGAGGCCGACACGCCAGCCGCCCCGGCCGCATCCCCCTGCTGCGGCGGATGCCACCGCTGAGTCCGCGCGATGGCTTGATCGTGATCAATGCCAGTCGGCCCCAAGAGGGCTAGACTGGCAATTATGAGAGCTCGCACGTCCCCTGCCCTGATCTGCCCAGCGTCCGCAGGCGCTGCTTCGGGCGTGCGGGAGCTGTCATGGTGAAGCTGCTGAGGCGATGGCGGCGACCCCGTCCTCGTGCCCGACTGGCATGGCTGGGACTGTGGGCGCTGCTGCTGCAACAACTGGCGCTGGTGGCCTACGCCTGTCCGCTGGAATCGGTGGATGCTGGTGACTGCCACAACGGAAACGCCCCAGATCCCACAGCTGTCCGCCCGTATTTCCCCACAAGGACGCCCGCGATTTCCAGATCTCCCCCAAAGATGCCCTTGATTCCTGGATCCGCACCTAAGACGCCCTCGATTTCTGGCTCCACATCCAGCTCGCCCTTGAGTTCCCAACTGCGCACCTGATCGGTCAGAGCTTGTCGCCTGCACTTCCCAGTTCCGCCAGTCGCGACATTGGTCGCAAGAACAATTAGACGAGATCTCGGGCCTGAACGTGCGAACAGTTCAGCGGGTTGAGCAGGACTACAACACCGCGACTTCCCTGGGTGACGCGCCACGCCCCGCTCCACCTGCTCAAGCGCGTCGCTCGCCCCCTGACCAAGCTTTGACCTTAACTGGGCGTCGGTGACTCCCTCCCGTTCTGGTCGGCATCTGGGCCTTGTAGCGGCTCAAGCGCTGAGCTATAACGCCTTAGCCAGTCGCTATAAAGCGCCGGTGTTGTGCCCGCATAGCCAATAGGCTCCGGGTGCCCGAGGTCCACCCAATGGGGGCACGGGAATCCTTCGATTCCGGAGCCATCCATGACCGCCAAACGCCGCAGATCCCTTCGCACTTCTGCCTTCTACGCCCAATCGGGCCGTTGCTTCTATTGCGGCCTGCCGATGTGGCTCACTGCACCCTCAGAGCTCGGGCTGAAGGCCAGTAAGGCCCGAGCCTTTCAATGCACCGCCGAGCACCTGGTGGCCCAACAGGACGGGGGCAGAGACGTGTCCGGGAACGTGGTGGCCGCGCATAGCCGGTGCAACCAGGGCAGGCACCAGCGGAAGGGACCAGCCCCTTCCGCTGAAGCGTTCCGGGCGCTGGTTCAGACGCGGCTGGCAATGGGGAGATGGTGGTCCCGACTGCCATCAGGGATTGCACGTGCTTCCGTATGGCCAATTGAATTGAATCTTTGCAAGGAATCGGCAGCTGCTTGCCTGATTCGCTAGTCCACACTAGTGGCGCCCGGTTGCGGTGCTAGAACGGCGAGTCTGCTGCGAAATGGTCGCGCATTGGGCCTAACAAGGTCTGCGACCCTGTCAACACGTCCGAGAATTCCACCTGTCGCCACCTTCTCGTTCCAATATCGTTCCATCCACTCGGCTTTATCCAGGATCTTACCCGGAGCGCCTAGCAGCCTCTTGGCGATGAAATGCCGGATGAGAGCGGCCTGGCTATCGAGAATCACGACGCCCGCCCTTGGATTAGAGTCATAAGCGCTGTACGAGATCAGATAGTGGACATAGTGGCGGTCTGGCTCTTCGTCATCCCACGTCAACAGGTTGCTTAACCCCGCAGCGCGAGCATCCGATCGCACCTCTTCGCTCACGAGCACCATGGGATTGCGTGCTTCCTTACATTCCATGCGATAGGCGTCCAGCATCGCCGGTCCGAAGATCATCTGAGAATCATGATGAATGCTTCCAACTGTGAGCCCTCCACGTATCAATATATCAACCACTAGCAGGTTCTCGGCCAACATTCTGATGCAGCTCAGGATGTCGGCAAGGCCAGCAGGAGAGCGGCTGCTTGATATGACGATGCAGTCGCTGAAGTAAGTGAACAAAAGTCCTGTTGCTGGGTTGCAGCACGCTGTGTTCTTTAGTCTGTCGATGGCCTCTGCTATTTCATCAAGCTTGCTCATGTCGGCTGCCGACTCTTGGACAAGTGCGGAGAACCCGAGCATGTCGATGAAGGCGACGTACTTATCTTGGTAGAGCATGAAGAACTCCTTAGATGGTCGTGCCCATGGTGCCGAGGGCGGTTCCATTTGACCAGCGGGTGCGGGGCACGTCATAGGCCATGGAGCAATGTCAGCGACCTGGCTCGCGCACTAGTCTCGCAGAGGCTTGTTACGGCGCATCTTCGCATCGGATAGAAGCGAGCGAACGAGAGAGTTGAAGTCCATCCTGGCCCTAAAAGTTTCCTTCACCCTTGGTTAAACGAATGTCCGCTTTCGGTCAGAAGCGGACCAAAGTAGCCGGTGCTCTTCGCAGCCCGTACGCGACTTGGAGTCATATCATCAATCTGTATCAGGGCTCAGACCTAAGTGCCTGATGGTCCAATTCAGCGACACTATCCAGCTTCGGCGTCATCGCACACTTCGGGATACAGCCAGCGCGATCCGCTTATGGAACCAAACCGCACTGTGCCTTACTCTTAAGGAACATTGCCAACGGCAACCTTCGGCAATTGAATTTAGAGAATCCGGGCGGTTCATCCCGCGCGGCCCGTTAATGTCTACAGCTGTGGAGTTGTGAATGGCAGAAGATCAAGGTGGTGAAGAGGTAATTAGGGAGATAGGGAAGGCGCTAGCCCTTGCGTCTGAGCTTGATCCACAAATTGTTAGATCGCTTCGCTCCGCGATTGTTCAGGCGATGTCTGATTACGAGGACGACACGAATGCACAAGCTGCAGCCGCACTTGCGGCGGTTCTCGATTTTAGACCTGTGACGACCCAAGACGCCCTCTCGCAAACCTTGGGTGAGATCGGGAAGCTGGTCCAAGGTCTCACCGGACTGGAGGACGTTCATTACACTGTTGAGACACCAGAAGGTCGCCGAGTTCGCTCAATCCGGTCACATCTACCAACTGTATCACCCCAGCGTTTGACGGATCACGAGCAGGCAGATCTTGAGGCCTATATCGCTCGATATCTGCCACCGGACGACCCTCGCGAGGAACACGCGCCACGAGGACCGCGACTGTGACGATCAGTAAGTTAGCAATCCTCAACGCTGTGAAAGCAGCCATTTCGCGTGCTAAGGCGAGCGGGTCTCCCTACGCGCAAGGAAAGGCTTACGAACTTCGGGTGCTGCTTAGGCTTCTGCGAATCATCGATAGTGCGGGCTACAAGCTCACGTGTACCCCCAAGATGGCAGGCGTCCTGACGTTTGGAGGATCTCCATGCAAAGCAAACCATCCGGATCACGATTACATCAGTGGATCTACGTCTACTGAGAAGCTCGAGATTAGGATTTCAGTGCAGGTCACCACACTAAGCCATAGCTGGAAAGGCACGACGGTGGTCAAAGCGGCTGACCGTCACGAGATTGACGTCGGTGTATATCGTCCGATTAAGACCCGTCGCTATCCCGCATTTACGGAGTTACTTCTTGGGGTCTCGTGCAAGACTGGCGGCTGGAACAAGGCGTACGTCCGCGAGGCGCTAGGTATGCGTAGGGAGCTAGGATTCCTCACATCACCTAGGACGAGCTTGACGAGCTCAGCTCCGTGGTTCATCGCAACAGTTCCCTGCGATCCTCCGGTTCCCTTTGCCTTGTACGCGACCAACGCTGGGTCCGCCGTGTATGCGTCGTTGGCAGCTTTGGGGCTCTACGTCGAGCACTACAAGGGGTAGCGGAAACAGGCTTTGGAGTACGGATCAACTCAGGTGTGTCGAGAACGATGCCCGCTTTGGGTCGAAGGCGGATGCCATCACCGGGCCGGTCGCCGCCCAATGTCCGCTTCCGGCCAGAAGCGGACATCCACCCTGCCCTCGATAAACATCCCAAATCCACGGACGACCTTGGTCTGCTTTGGCCTTCTGCCTTAGGGCCAGACCTGAACTTCGATTTCAGCCCCTAGCGTATTTGACTCCCGCGACCTAGATCTCTCCTAGATCCTTGAGCAGGGCTTGCCCCTTCTGCAGAAACCCAACTAGCAGTCGACCTCCTGCTACTTTCCGGCCCAATTGCCCATTGAGGTAGCTGACCTGGAGACGCGCATGGGCCAGCAGATCCACCTGGGCCATGCTAGGGGTCGCGGCCTGGAGCGGTTCGCCCGGCGACGCCATCTGCCCCCCGATCGGCTGGACAACGCAAGGGCGCCGGCTGTCACTCTTCGCATACGCCGTGGCCATCATCCGGCCGTTCTTCAACGACCATCCACCAAGCACCAACTCGGTCCCGAGTTGCTCGATCGGCAATCCCGCTTCGCTAACCGCTTTCTCAAAGTTCGGCCAGAGTTGGTCCACCACCAGCCCTAGCTGTGATGTCCAGGGACGTTGTTCTGGCCCCCGCCCGTAATGACACCGTGCCGATTCAAGAAGTATCTGTCCAGACCGCTTGCCATTGAAGGCATGTTAGAGTTTGGGGCATGTCGAGTCCCGAATCAGACAGGTCAGGGGTTGTCGGTCACACCGCCAGCCCCTTGAACCACTAGTTACGACGCCCACGATCTGTGTGGGCGTATGTCTGGCGTACCCGGGGCGCTGGCCGTGGTGACAAGAAGAACCATTTCTTGATCTCACACCTCGGAGTACTCGATGCCTTTTGCCCTCTACATGCTTGCCCTGGCGGTCTTCGTCATGGGCACTTCAGAATTCATGCTCGCGGGATTGCTCCCCGCGATCGCGACCGAACTTGACGTCTCGGTCGGCACTGCGGGCCTGCTGACCTCCGCATTCGCAGTCGGTATGGTCGTCGGCGCGCCAGTGATGGCGGCATTCGCTCGCCGTTGGCCACCGCGGCTCACATTGATCGTTTGCCTTCTCGTGTTCGCGGGAAGCCACGTCATCGGAGCGATGACACCAGTGTTCTCTCTCCTGCTCATCACCCGGGTGCTCAGCGCTCTCGCAAACGCAGGATTCCTCGCCGTAGCTCTGAGCACGGCCACTACCCTCGTGCCAGCGAACCAGAAGGGGCGTGCACTGTCGATCCTGCTCTCCGGCACGACGATCGCAACCGTCGTGGGCGTCCCCGCCGGGGCACTGCTCGGCACAGCGCTGGGCTGGCGAACGACGTTCTGGGCGATCGCCATCCTCTGTATTCCCGCGGCCGTTGGAGTCATTCGTGGCGTCACGAACAATGTTGGTCGGAGCGAGACTAGCGCGACCTCACCAAGGCTCCGTGTCGAGCTCAGCCAGTTGGCGACGCCGCGGCTCATCCTGGCCATGGCACTCGGAGCGCTGATCAACGGAGGGACCTTTGCGGCATTCACCTTCCTGGCACCCATCGTGACCGAGACCGCGGGCTTGGCCGAAGCGTGGGTGTCCGTCGCGCTGGTGATGTTCGGCATCGGATCGTTCCTTGGCGTCACGATCGCAGGACGACTATCAGATCAACGACCTGGCCTCGTGCTCGCAGTCGGCGGACCGCTATTGCTGACAGGCTGGATCGTGTTGGCAGTGGTCGCATCTCATCCCGTTGCGCTTATCGTCCTCGTCCTCGTTCAGGGATTCCTGTCGTTCGGCGTCGGCAGTACTCTGATCACGCGTGTGCTGTATGCAGCATCGGGTGCGCCAACGATGGGCGGTTCGTACGCAACCGCAGCATTGAATATCGGAGCTGCAGCGGGGCCCGTGCTTGGTGCGCTCGGGCTCGCGACCGGGCTGGGGCTGCTCGCGCCGGTTTGGGTCGCTTCGGTGCTGACAGCGATCGCTCTCGTCATCATGCTTCTCACCAGACGCGCGCTTACGAAGACCGCGGCGGAGGCCAATTGATGACCCATCCGAACGCTCTTCTCACTCCTCGTGCCCGTCTCCGGTTAGCTCGGCTGATTGTCGAAGACGGCTATCCGGCCACGATCGCCGCAAAGATGTTCATGGTCTCCCCGATCACTGCCCGGAAATGGGCAGGCCGCTACCGGGAAGAGGGTGAGTTTGGGATGCAGGATCGCTCCAGCAAGCCGCACCGGATCCCAGGCAGGACGCCCGAGCATGTCAAGAAGAAGATCATCAACCTGCGCTGGCGGCTTCGACTGGGGCCAGCCCAGATCGCTGCGCGACTTGGTCTCTCGACGTCGACTGTTCACGCGGTCCTCGTCCGTTGCCGCGTGAACCGCCTCTCGCATATCGATCGTGTCACTGGCGAGCCATTGCGGCGATATGAGCATCCTCATCCGGGATCGTTGATTCATGTCGATGTCACGAAGTTCGGCAACATCCCCGACGGCGGTGGACATCGTTACGTAGGTCGGCAGCAAGGCGCACGGAACAAGCTCGCGACTCCGGGATTACCACGAGGAAAAGATCACAAGCCGCGCACCGGGACGGCGTTCGTTCACACAGTCATCGACGACCACTCCCGCGTCGCATACGCAGAAATCTGGTCGGATGAGCAGGCGAGCACAGCGGTGGGAGTTCTCGAACGCGCCGTGGCCTGGTTCGCCGAACGAGGCGTGACCGTCGAGCGAGTCCTATCCGACAACGGGTCGGCATACAGATCCCACGCATGGAGGGACTTCTGCGCTCGGCTCGGCATCCGACACAAGCGGACACGCCCCTACCGGCCGCAGACGAACGGGAAGATCGAGCGATTCCACCGCACGCTCGGGGACGGCTGGGCCTATGCCAGGTTTTACGGTTCAGAGGCCGAACGACGCCTGGCGCTGCCCGGCTGGCTCCACTTCTACAACCACCACCGACACCACTCTGCGATTGGCGGCGTACCCTTCGACCGACTCAACAACGTCCCTGGACATCACACCTAGCTCGGCAGATAGCTGTTCTATTGTGAAATCTGCGCGGAAGCTGGCCTGCAGTGCAAGCTCGTAGATGCGGAGGAAGGGGGAACCGCAGAATTCGGAAAAAATCGTACGCTAAGCTAACGGTGTTCTCGTGACAGCTCTTTGACTAGGCTTTCTAAGGGGTCGTCTCAGAAAACGGAAAATAAAGCACGCTAAGGCATAGCCGAACCTGCCAAGCTTGCTCCACCCTGTAGTGACGCGATCAGCGGGCAGGAAACGTTCCCCCTTCGCGCATGGCAGGCGCGCACCAACTCAGACAGCACGGCCTCCATGCGCGCCAGGTCAGCCATTTTCTCGCGCACGTCCTTGAGCTTGTGCTCGGCCAGACTGCTGGCTTCCTCGCAATGGGTGCCATCCTCCAGCCGCAGCAGCTCGGCGATCTCATCCAGGCTGAAGCCCAGCCGCTGGGCTGATTTCACGAAGCGCACCCGCGTTACATTCGCCTCGCCATAGCGGCGGATGCTGCCATAGGGCTTGTCAGGCTCCAGCAACAAGCCCTTGCGCTGATAGAAACGGATGGTCTCCACATTGACCCCGGCCGCCTTGGCGAAAACGCCAATGGTCAGGTTCTCCAAATTGTTTTCCATATCGCTTGACTCCGTACATGAGTACGGAAGTAAGGTTACGCTATCCAATTTCAATTCGAAAGGACAAGCGCATGTCTGAACCAAAAACCGGGCGCGGCGCGCTCTTCACTGGAGGGCTTGCCGCCATCCTCGCCTCGGCTTGCTGCCTCGGGCCGTTGGTTCTGATCGCCTTGGGGTTCAGCGGCGCTTGGATCGGCAACTTGGCGGTGTTGGAACCCTATCGCCCCATCTTTATCGGCGTGGCGCTGGTGGCGTTGTTCTTCGCCTGGCGGCGCATCTACCGGCAGGCAGCGGCCTGCAAACCGGGTGAGGTCTGCGCGATTCCCCAAGTGCGAGCTACTTACAAGCTCATTTTCTGGATCGTGGCCGCGCTGGTTCTGGTCGCGCTCGGATTTCCCTACGTCATGCCATTTTTCTACTGATCGGAGTTCACCATGAAGAAACTGTTTGCCTCCCTCGCCCTCGCCGCCGTTGTTGCCCCCGTCTGGGCCGCCACCCAGACCGTCACGCTGTCCGTACCGGGCATGACCTGCTCCGCCTGCCCGATCACTGTCAAGAAGGCGATTTCCAAGGTCGAAGGCGTCAGCAAAGTTGACGTGACTTTCGAGACACGCCAAGCGGTCGTCACCTTCGACGATGCCAAGACCAGCGTGCAGAAGCTGACCAAGGCAACCGCAGACGCGGGCTATCCGTCCAGCGTCAAGCAGTGAGTCACTGAAAACGGCACCGCAGCACAACGGACGTCATTGTCTGGCGCCACAAACGATAAAGGATCTGTTGCATGACCCATCTAAAAATCACCGGCATGACTTGCGACTCGTGCGCGGCGCACGTCAAGGAAGCGCTGGAAAAAGTGCCAGGCGTGCAGTCGGCGCTGGTGTCCTATCCGAAGGGCACAGCGCAACTCGCCATCGTGCCGGGCACATCGCCGGACGCGCTGACTGCCGCCGTGGCCGGACTGGGCTACAAGGCAACGCTAGCCGATGCGCCACTGGCGGACAACCGCGTCGGACTGCTCGACAAGGTGCGGGGATGGATGGCCGCCGCCGAAAAGCACAGTGGCAACGAGCCCCCGGTGCAGGTAGCGGTCATTGGCAGCGGTGGAGCCGCGATGGCGGCGGCGCTGAAGGCCGTCGAGCAAGGCGCGCAGGTCACGCTGATCGAGCGCGGCACCATCGGCGGCACCTGCGTCAATGTCGGCTGTGTGCCGTCCAAGATCATGATCCGCGCCGCCCACATCGCCCATCTGCGCCGGGAAAGCCCGTTCGATGGCGGTATTGCGGCAACTGTGCCTACGATTGACCGCAGTAAGCTGCTGGCCCAGCAGCAGGCCCGCGTCGACGAACTGCGGCACGCCAAGTACGAAGGCATCCTGGGCGGTAATCCGGCCATCACCGTTGTGCACGGTGAGGCGCGCTTCAAGGACGACCAGAGCCTTACCGTCCGTTTGAACGAGGGTGGCGAGCGCGTCGTGATGTTCGACCGCTGCCTGGTCGCCACGGGTGCCAGCCCGGCGGTCCCGCCGATTCCGGGCTTGAAAGAGTCACCCTACTGGACTTCCACCGAGGCCCTGGCGAGCGACACCATTCCCGAACGCCTTGCCGTAATCGGCTCGTCGGTGGTGGCGCTGGAGCTGGCGCAAGCCTTTGCCCGGCTGGGCAGCAAGGTCACGGTCCTGGCGCGCAATACCTTGTTCTTCCGTGAAGACCCGGCCATCGGCGAGGCGGTGACAGCCGCTTTCCGTGCCGAGGGCATCGAGGTGCTGGAGCACACGCAAGCCAGCCAGGTCGCCCATATGGACGGTGAATTCGTGCTGACCACCACGCACGGTGAATTGCGCGCCGACAAACTGCTGGTTGCCACCGGTCGGACACCGAACACGCGCAGCCTCGCGCTGGACGCAGCGGGGGTCACTGTCAATGCGCAAGGTGCCATCGTCATCGACCAAGGCATGCGCACGAGCAACCCGAACATCTACGCGGCCGGCGACTGCACCGACCAGCCGCAGTTCGTCTATGTGGCGGCAGCGGCCGGCACCCGTGCCGCGATCAACATGACCGGCGGCGATGCGGCGCTCGACCTGACCGCAATGCCGGCCGTGGTGTTCACCGATCCGCAAGTGGCGACCGTGGGCTACAGCGAGGCGGAAGCCCACCACGACGGGATCGAGACCGACAGCCGCACCTTGACCTTGGACAACGTGCCGCGTGCGCTCGCCAACTTCGACACACGCGGCTTCATCAAGTTGGTTATCGAGGAAGGCAGCCATCGGCTGATCGGCGTACAGGCGGTCGCGCCGGAAGCGGGTGAACTGATCCAGACGGCGGCTCTGGCCATTCGCAACCGCATGACGGTGCAGGAACTGGCCGACCAGTTGTTCCCCTACCTGACGATGGTCGAGGGGTTGAAGCTCGCGGCGCAGACCTTCAACAAGGATGTGAAGCAGCTTTCCTGCTGCGCCGGGTGAGAAAAAGGAGGTGTTCAATGAACGCCTACACGGTGTCCCGGCTGGCTCTTGATGCCGGGGTGAGCGTGCATATCGTGCGCGACTACCTGCTGCGCGGATTGCTGCGCCCGGTGGCGTGCACACCAGGCGGCTACGGCTTGTTCGATGACGCCGCCTTGCAACGGCTGTGCTTCGTGCGGGCGGCCTTCGAGGCGGGCATCGGCCTCGACGCGCTGGCGCGGCTGTGCCGGGCGCTGGATGCGGCGGACGGCGACGAAGCGGCCGCGCAGCTTGCCCTGCTGCGTCAGTTCGTCGAGCGTCGGCGCGAAGCGTTGGCCGATCTGGAAGTGCAGTTGGCCACCCTGCCGACCGAGCCGGCACAGCACGCGGAGAGTCTGCCATGAACAACCCCGAGCGCTTGCCGTCCGAGACGCACAAACCGATCACCGGCTACCTGTGGGGCGGACTGGCTGTGCTGACTTGCCCCTGCCACCTGCCCATCCTCGCTGTCGTGCTGGCCGGCACAACCGCCGGTGCTTTCCTCGGCGAGCATTGGGTCATCGCGGCGCTCGGTTTGACCGGCCTGTTCCTTCTGTCCCTGTCGCGGGCGTTGCGGGCATTCAGGGAAAGAGAATGAGCGCTTTCCGGCCGGATGGATGGACGACGCCGGAACTGGCCCAAGCGGTCGAGCGCGGGCAGCTTGAACTGCACTACCAGCCCGTCGTCGATCTGCGCAGTGGTGGGATTGTCGGCGCGGAAGCCCTGTTGCGCTGGCGTCATCCGACGCTTGGACTATTGCCACCGGGCCAGTTCCTGCCCGTGGTCGAATCGTCCGGCCTGATGCCTGAAATCGGCGCTTGGGTGCTGGGCGAAGCCTGCCGCCAGATGCGTGACTGGCGAATGCTGGCATGGCGACCGTTCCGGCTGGCCGTCAATGTTTCGGCGAGCCAAGTGGGACCGGACTTCGACGGGTGGGTAAAGGGCGTGCTGGCTGATGCCGAGTTGCCCGCCGAGTATCTCGAAATCGAGCTGACCGAATCGGTCGCGTTTGGTGATCCGGCGATCTTCCCCGCCCTGGACGCCTTGCGGCAGATCGGTGTGCGCTTCGCCGCCGATGACTTCGGGACGGGGTATTCCTGTCTGCAACATCTGAAGTGCTGCCCAATCAGCACGCTCAAGATCGACCAATCGTTTGTCGCCGGGCTCGCCAACGACCGCCGCGACCAAACCATCGTGCACACCGTGATTCAGCTTGCGCACGGGCTGGGCATGGATGTGGTGGCTGAAGGCGTGGAAACATCGGCGAGTCTTGATCTATTGCGACAAGCGGACTGCGACACAGGACAAGGCTTCCTGTTCGCGAAGCCAATGCCGGCGGCGGCATTCGCCGTCTTCGTCAGTCAATGGAGGGGTGCCACCATGAATGCAAGTGACTCGACCACCACCAGTTGCTGCGTGTGCTGCAAGGAAATCCCGCTCGATGCCGCCTTCACCCCGGAAGGCGCGGAATACGTCGAGCACTTCTGCGGGTTGGAGTGTTATCAACGCTTCGAAGCGCGTGCCAAGACAGGGAACGAAACCGATGCCGATCCGAACGCCTGCGACTCGCTACCGTCAGATTGAGGCATACCCTAACTGGATGTCAGGCAGGGCCGCGCCGCTTAGTCAGAATAGAGTCATCTTTCGCATTTTTTGACACATGCCTGCGAAGGTCATAGATTTCAGCCTGACAGAAACGGGGTTTGAGGCACAACGGAACAGAAGGAGCACTTAAGCCGCCTTCAACCAAGGAGACATCGTGCAGGGGCACCGCATCGGCTACGTCCGGGTCAGCAGCTTCGACCAGAACCCGGAACGCCAGCTGGAACAGACACAGGTGAGCAAGGTGTTCACCGACAAGGCATCGGGCAAGGACACCCAGCGCCCCCAGCTCGAAGCGCTGCTGATGTCATTTTCAGAAGACGACTGCACCAATCAACGAGACATGAAGCCTGCTGTGCATACGGCTCCTGACAGCCCGATATCAGGACTCCTCTGCACGAAACTCGTCTATGCTCAATACTCGTGTGCACCAAAGCGAGGCGAGCATGGCGACCGATACCGTACCGATTGCCGAGCGCGGCGTAGCCACCCTGTCAGAACAGGCATGGGAGCGTGCTCGCTGCCGCGCGGAGATCATTGGGCCGTTGGCGCAGTCGGAGACGGTCGGGCATGAAGCGGCCGACGCAGCAGCCCAGGCGCTGGGTCTGTCCCGGCGGCAGGTCTACGTCCTGATCCGCCGTGCCCGGCAAGGTTCGGGGCTGGTCACTGATTTGGCTCTTGGACAGTCGAGCGGTGGCAAAGGTAAAGGCCGCTTGCCGGAGTCGGTCGAACGAATCATCCGCGAGCTACTGCAAAAGCGCTTCCTGACCAAGCAGAAGCGCAGCTTGGCGGCGTTCCACCGTGAAGTTGCGCGGGTGTGCAAGCTGCAAAAGCTGCGGATGCCGGCGCGCAACACGGTCGCGTTGCGGATCGCCAGCCTTGATCCACTCAAGACCACTCGACTTCGGGAAGGCCAGGATGCGTCCCGCATCCTGCAAGGTGTTGGCGGTGTTCCTCCGCCAGTCTCCGCACCGCTGGAGCAGGTACAGATCGACCACACAGTCATCGACCTGATCGTGGTGGACGAGCGCGACCGGCAACCGATTGGCCGTCCGTACCTGACCCTCGCCATCGACGTGTTCACCCGCTGCGTGGTTGGCATGGTGGTCACGTTAGAAGCGCCATCTGCCGTCTCGGTCGGCCTGTGCCTCGCACACGCCGGTTGCGACAAGCGCCCTTGGTTGGAAAGGTTGGACGTGGAAATGGACTGGCCGATGAGCGGCAAGCCCGCGCTGCTCTACCTGGACAACGCGGCCGAATTCAAGAGCGAGGCGCTACGCCGTGGCTGCGAGCAGCATGGCATCCGGTTGGACTATCGGCCTCTCGGGCAGCCGCACTATGGCGGCATCGTGGAACGGATCATCGGCACGGCGATGCAAATGATCCACGACGAATTGCCGGGGACGACCTTCTCCAACCCTGACCAGCGCGGGGAATACGCCTCCGAGAAGATGGCCGCCCTGACACTGCGCGAGCTGGAACGCTGGCTCGCATTGGCGGTTGGCACCTATCACGGCTCCGTGCACAACGGCCTGCTCCAACCGCCGGCCGCACGCTGGGCCGAAGCTGTCGCGCGTACCGGCGTTCCAACCGTCATCACTCGCACCACGGCTTTTCTGGTCGATTTCCTGCCCGTCCTCCGCCGCACCCTGACCCGCACTGGCTTCGTCATCGACCACATCCACTACTACGCCGATGCGCTCAAGCCGTGGATAGCTCGGCGCGACCGCCTGCCTGCGTTCCTGATCCGGCGCGACCCACGCGACATCAGCCGCATTTGGGTGCTGGAGCCGGAGGGGCAGCACTATCTGGAAATTCCATACCGTACCTTGTCGCACCCGGCTGTCACCCTCTGGGAACAACGGCAGGCGCTGGCGAAATTGCGGCAGCAAGGGCGCGAACAGGTGGATGAGTCGGCGCTGTTCCGCATGATCGGGCAGATGCGCGAAATCGTGACCACTGCGCAGAAAGCCACGCGCAAGGCGCGGCGCGACGCGGATCGACGCCAGCATCTCAAGTCAACGGAACAACCTGTCAAAACCACGCCACCAGCGGACACGGACATGGCAGACCCGCAGGCGGACAACCAGCCACCTGCCAAACCGTTCGACCAGATTGAGGAGTGGTAGCCGTGGACGAATATCCCATCATCGACCTGTCCCACCTGCTGCCGGCGGCCCAGGGCTTGGCCCGTCTCCCGGCGGACGAGCGCATCCATCGCCTTCGCGCCGACCGCTGGATCGGCTATCCGCGAGCAGTCGAGGCGTTGAACCGGCTGGAAGCCCTGTATACGTGGCCAAACAAACAACGCATGCCCAACCTGCTGTTGGTCGGTCCAACCAACAACGGCAAGTCGATGATCGTCGAGAAGTTCCGCCGCGCCCACCCGGCCAGCTCCGACGCCGACCAGGAGCACATCCCGGTATTGGTCGTGCAGATGCCGTCCGAGCCATCGGTGATCCGCTTCTACGTCGCGCTGCTCGCGGCGATGGGAGCACCATTGCGACCGCGCCCACGGCTGCCGGAAATAGAGCAACTGGCGCTGACACTGCTGCGCAAGCTCGGTGTGCGTTTGCTGGTGATCGACGAGCTGCACAACGTCCTGGCCGGCAACAGCGTCAACCGCCGGGAATTCCTCAACCTGCTGCGCTTCCTCGGCAACGAATTGCGCATCCCGCTGGTCGGTGTGGGCACACGCGACGCCTACCTGGCCATCCGCTCGGATGACCAGTTGGAAAATCGCTTCGAGCCGATGATGCTGCCGGTGTGGGAGGCCAACGACGATTGCTGTTCACTGCTGGCCAGCTTCGCGGCTTCGCTCCCGCTGCGGCGACCTTCGTCGATTGCCACGCTGGACATGGCTCGCTACCTGCTCACGCGCAGCGAGGGCACTATTGGCGAGCTGGCGCACCTATTGATGGCGGCGGCCGTGGCCGCCGTGGAGAGTAGTGAGGAAGCGATCAACCACCGCACGCTCAGCATGGCCGATTACACCGGTCCCAGCGAGCGGCGGCGGCAATTCGAGCGGGAACTGATGTGAAGCCAGCGCCACGCTGGCCACTGCATCCGGCACCCAGGGAAGCCGAAGCCCTGTCTTCGTGGCTCAACCGCGTGGCCCTTTGCTATCACATGGAAGTGTCCGAGCTGCTGGAGCACGATCTTGGTCACGGCCAGGTTGATGACCTGGACACCGCGCCACCACTGGCGCTGCTGGCGATGCTCTCCCAGCGGAGCGGTATCGAGCTGGATCGGCTGCGCTGCATGAGTTTCGCCGGCTGGGTGCCTTGGCTACTGGACAGCCTTGATGATCAGATTCCAGCCGCATTGGAAACCTATGCGTTCCAGCTCTCGGTACTGCTGCCGAGACTCCGCCGTAAGACGCGATCCATCACGAGCTGGCGTGCCTGGCTGCCCACCCAACCGATACACCGCGCCTGTCCGCTCTGCCTGAACGATCCGGAGAACCAAGCCGTACTGCTCGCGTGGAAGCTGCCCCTGATGCTGAGCTGCCCACTGCATGGCTGCTGGCTGGAATCCTATTGGGGCGTGCCAGGGCGGTTTCTCGGCTGGGAGAACGCCGACGCCGAACCGCGCACTGCCAGCGACGCGATTGCGGCGATGGACCAGCGTACCTGGCAGGCACTGACGACCGGCCACGTGGAGTTGCCGCGCCGACGCATCCACGCCGGATTGTGGTTTAGGCTGCTACGCACGCTGCTCGATGAGCTGAACACCCCGCTTTCGACGTGCGGCACCTACGCGGGGTATCTCCGCCAAATCTGGGAATGCTGCGGGCATCCGCTGCGTGCTGGGCAAAGTCTGTGGCGACCGTATGAAACCCTGAACCCGGCAGTACGGTTGCAGATGCTGGAGGCGGCGGCAACGGCAATCAGCTTGATTGAGGTGAGGGATATAAGCCCGCCAGGCGAGCACGCAAAGCTATTCTGGTCCGAGCCCCAAACCGGGTTCACCAGTGGCCTGCCGGCGAAAGCGCCGAAGCCCGAACCCGTCGATCACTGGCAGCGTGCAATCCAGGCCATTGATGAGGCCATCATTGAAGCACGACACAACCCCGAGACGGCACGCTCGCTGTTCGCGTTGGCTTCCTATGGTCGGCGCGACCCCGCTTCCTTGGAACAGTTGCGCGCCACCTTCGCGAAGGAAGGCATCCCCCCGGAATTTCTGTCACATTATGAGCCTAGCCTACCCTTTGCATGCCTTAGACAGAATGACGGGTTAAGTGACAAATTTTGACGTGCAGAGCTTCCCGATGCAAACTGTCACATAATCGAACGTATATGTGACAGGACAAAATATGCAAATTGGCTACATGCGGGTATCCAAGGCTGACGGCACCCAGGGGACGGACTTGCAGCGCGATGCGCTGGTTGCTGCCGGCGTCGATCCGGCCCACCTCTATGATGATCAGGTGTCCGGCAAGCGCGAGGACCGCCCCGGTCTGGTCGCATGCCTCAAAGCGCTACGGCCAGGTGACACGCTGGTGGTCTGGAAGCTCGACCGGCTGGGTCGGGACCTGCGTCACCTCATCAACACCGTGCACGATATGACCGGGCGCGGTGTCGGGCTAAAAGTGCTGACCGGACATGGCGCTGCCATCGACACCACGACGGCAGCTGGCAAGCTGGTCTTTGGCATCTTTGCGGCACTAGCCGAGTTCGAGCGCGAACTGATTGCCGAGCGCACCATTGCCGGCCTGGCGTCGGCGCGGGCGCGCGGTCGAAAGGGCGGGCGTCCGTTCAAGATGACCGCAGCCAAGCTGCGGCTGGCCATGGCCGCGATGGGCCAGCCAGAAACCAAGGTGGGTGACCTGTGTCTGGAGCTTGGAATCACACGGCAGACCCTGTACCGGCACATTTCGCCCAAGGGCGAGTTGCGCCCCGATGGCGAGAAGCTGCTTGCCCGCACGTGACACGATGAGTGCCACCTACGCCATCGGCTTAGAGCCGCTAACACCACCTATCCACGAAGCGTGCGCAGATGATCGCGGCTGCCAACTTCAAAAGCGCTTCGTGGATGTCAAGGCGCCTTTCAAAGCGGATTCGCAGTTTGCCAAAGCCAGCAAACCATCCGTGCGTCCTCTCCACTACCCAGCGATGTTTGCCCAGCCTTTCGCTGCTTTCAATGCCGCGCCTGGCAATGCGGCTGGATATGCCTCGCTGCCTCAGATGGGCACGGCAGCGTTTGTAGTCATAGCCTTTGTCAGCATGCAGCTTCGCTGGTCGCTTGCGAGGTCGACCCTGCAGGCCTGCAACGCCAGGGATCGCATCCAAGCACCGCTCGAACATCATGGAGTCATGTCTGTTCGCCCCGCTGACAAGAACCACCAGCGGGATGCCTCTGGCGTCTACGACGATGTGCCGCTTGGAGCCGAGTTTTCCTCTGTCGGTGGGGTTCGGGCCTGTTTCCTGGCCCCCCGGGGGCTTGGTACCGAAGAGCCATCAATACTGGCCCGGCTCCAATCGATCTGGTCGTGTTCACGCAAACGCATCAGCATGGCCTGGTGCAACCTCTGCCAAACCCCTGCTGCGCTCCAATTCCGAAGTCGCCGCCAGCAAGTCATGCCGCTGCCATAGCCAAGGGATTGTGGGAGGTCTTCCCATGGAATGCCGGTATGCAACACGAACAAGATGCCGTTGAGGGCGGCCTCATCGCTCACTGCGAGCTTGCGTGCGCCACCTTTGGCGGAGGGAGTGAAGGTGGGGATCAGGGGCTGCAACTGCAGCCACAGTTCTTTGCTAACGGGTTGTCTTGCCATGAGGGCATGAAGCATAACTGCTTCATGCGGGTCTCTTGGGCAGTGGTGTTAGCGACTCTTAGAGTGCTTTATTTTCCGTTTTCTGAGACGACCCCACATAGGGCGAAAAGTCGCCGGCCGTGACGGCCAGTGGCAGGACGAGGGCGCTGGCGAGCAGAGCGCCGGTGAGTGCGATTTTCATCGTGTTCTCCTTATATGCCTATGGAGATCAGACGGCGACCACGGGGAAATCCACCGTGGTGTCGGCGATGTGGTTGGTGTAGTTGGTGAGCGTGTTCAGCGCGACGTTGGCGATCACTTCCAGTATCAGGCCGTCGTCGAGCCCCGCGCGGCGGTAGTTGGCCATGGCGTCGGCCGACACCACGCCGCGTTGCTCGACCAGCGCGCGGGCAAAGCCGGCGATTGCATCGTCAAGTGCGTTGGCCGCCTGGCCGGTGCGGGCCGCGGCGATGGCCTCTGCCGACAGTCCGGCACCTTTGCCGATCAGGGTGTGTGCGCTCAGGCAATACTGGCAGCGATTGGCTTGACCGGCAGCGAGCGCAACGATCTCGCGCTGGGAGGCATTCAGGCGGCCGGTGCCCAGCGTTTCGGACAAGCCGAGGTAGCCATTGAGCGCCGCCGGCGCGTGGGCCAGCGTGGCGAACAGGTTCGGCACCATGCCAAGCTTGGCTTTGACGGCCTTGAGTGTGGCAGCGGTAGCGGCGTCAGCGGTGTCGATGGTCAGGGGGGCGATTTGGGTCATGTCTATCTCCGTAGTGGGTGAGGTGCAAGAGCACGTGGGCATGATCGCCCTTTGTTTGGTACGATATGGCACGTAAAGTATCAAATACGTAACCTATCGTCTTATATGGAGAGTGGAATGGCGGATCGACTGGCCGGCTTGCTCCGGCACTACTCGCTTTCGGCGCGCGTTTTTCACAGCGGCGCCTTCTGTGGGCAGCATCATTACGCGGCGCCGCATGGCTATATCCATCTGGTGCGGCGCGGCCCGATTACGGCGCGTTCGCCCGTGCATGAAGATCTGCTGGTTACCGAGCCGAGCCTGCTGTTTTATCCGCGCGTGGCGTCGCATCGTTTTGTCGCCGCCCCCGGCGATACCGCTGAGCTGTTGTGTGCGGAGGTCGACCTGGGCGCTTCGACGGGCAATCCGTTGGCCATGGCCTTGCCGTCGATGCTGCTGATTCCGTTGGCGGACTTGCCCGGCCTCGGGCCGACGCTAGAGTTGCTGTTTGCCGAAGCCGAGCGCGACCAGTGCGGTCGGCAGGCCGCCATCGACCGCTTGTACGAGTTGCTACTGATCCAGTTGCTGCGTTATCTGATGGATGGGCGGCTTGGCGCCACCGGACTGCTGGCGGGCCTGGCCGACCCGAAACTCGCGCGCGCCATAACCGCCATGCACGATGCGCCGCAGACCGCGTGGTCGCTCGAGGCGCTGGCGGCGAAGGCGGGCATGTCACGCGCGCGCTTCGCCGCCGCGTTCAAGGACGCGGTGGGCGTCACGCCGGGCGACTATCTGGCCGACTGGCGGATGAACGTCAGTTGCACCCTGCTCAAGCAGGGGCGGCCGGTGGCGGTGGTGGCCGACCGCGTCGGCTACGGCAGCCCGAACGCTCTGGCGCGCGCCTTCCGCGTGCGCATGGGCTGCGCCCCGCGCGACTGGCTGGCGCAGCAGCGCGGTGACGCGGCGCTCAGCGGTTCGTGAGTTTGAGTTCGATTCGCCGGTTCTTGGCGTAGGCGGCGCCGGTGTTGCGCTCGTCGAGCGGGTGAAATTCGCATCACGCCGGAACAACTGGCGGAACTCCAGGTGGCGATCCGTCAACGGCTGGTCAGTCTGTTCGTGCGGCGCGGCCGGCTGGACAAGGCTGAGTCAGTGGCGCAGGTAGCTGGATGACGCTGTCCCGCCCTGAGCCGACGCTCACAGGCGGGGATTTCCAGTGTCGTCATTGTCGGCTATTGGCCGGCAGCAGCCCGTCGTTGCCTGATGGATCCAACCCCTCCGCTGCTATAGTGCAGTCGGCTTCTGACGTTCAGTGCAGCCGTCTTCTGAAAACGACAGCTGAGCTTCGTCCGCGAAGGCGATACAGTGGTGGTGCACAGCATGGACCGGCTGGCCCGCAACCTCGATGACCTGCGTCGCTTGGTACAGAAGCTGACTCAACGCGGCGTGCGCATCGAGTTCCTGAAGGAGGGCCTGGTGTTCACTGGCGAGGACTCGCCGATGGCCAACCTGATGCTGTCGGTGATGGGGGCCTTCGCTGAGTTCGAGCGCGCCCTGATCCGCGAGCGGCAGCGTGAGGGCATCACCTTGGCCAAGCAGCGTGGCGCGTACCGGGGCCGCAAGAAAGCCCTGTCCGATGAGCAGGCTGCTACCCTGCGGCAGCGAGCGACGGCCGGCGAGCCCAAGGCGCAGCTTGCCCGCGAGTTCAACATCAGCCGGGAAACCCTCTACCAGTACCTCCGCACGGACGACTGACACATGCCGCGTCGCTTGATCCTCTCGGCCACGGAGCGGGGCACCCTGCTCGCGTTGCCAGAAAGCCAGGATGACCTGATCCGCTACTACACCTTCAACGACTCCGACCTGTCGCTGATCCGTCAGCGGCGCGGCGACGCCAACCGCCTCGGCTTCGCCGTGCAACTCTGCCTGCTGCGCTACCCCGGCTATGCGTTGGGCACTGACAGCGAGCTGCCCGAACCGGTCATCCTGTGGGTGGCCAAGCAAGTCCAGACCGATCCGGCGAGTTGGACGAAGTACGGCGAGCGCGATGTGACCCGTCGCGAGCACGCCCAGGAACTGCGCACCTACCTTCAACTGGCCCCGTTCGGCCTGTCCGACTTCCGCGCCCTGGTGCGCGAGCTGACCGAACTGGCCCAGCAGACCGACAAGGGCTTGCTGCTGGCCGGCCAGGCGCTGGAGAGCCTGCGGCAGAAGCGACGCATCCTGCCGGCGTTGAGCGTGATCGACCGGGCTTGCTCGGAGGCCATTGCACGGGCCAATCGGCGGGTCTACCGCGCCCTGGTTGAACCGCTCACGGACTCGCATCGGGCCAAGCTGGACGAGCTGTTGAAGCTCAAGGCCGGCAGCAGCATCACCTGGTTGACCTGGCTGCGCCAGGCACCGCTGAAACCCAACTCTCGGCACATGCTTGAGCACATCGAGCGGCTGAAGACATTTCAGCTGGTGGACTTGCCCGAAGTCCTGGGCCGGCACATCCACCAGAACCGCCTGCTCAAGCTGGCCCGCGAGGGTGGGCAGATGACGCCCAAAGACCTCGGCAAGTTCGAGCCGCAGCGGCGCTATGCGACCCTGGCCGCCGTGGTGCTGGAGAGCACTGCAACCGTGATTGATGAGCTGGTGGATCTGCACGACCGCATCCTAGTCAAGCTGTTCAGCGGCGCGAAGCACAAGCATCAGCAGCAGTTCCAGAAGCAGGGCAAGGCGATCAACGACAAGGTGCGCCTGTACTCCAAGATCGGCCAGGCGCTGCTGGAGGCCAAGGAAGCCGGCAGCGACCCCTATGCCGCCATCGAGGCGGTGATCCCCTGGGACGAGTTCACCGAGAGCGTCAGCGAAGCCGAGCTGCTGGCCCGGCCGGAGGGCTTCGACCACCTGCACCTGGTCGGCGAGAACTTCGCCACCCTGCGCCGCTACACGCCGGCTCTGCTGGAGGTATTGGAGCTGCGCGCCGCCCCGGCCGCGCAGGGCGTGCTGGCAGCCGTGCAGACGCTGCGCGAGATGAACGCCGACAACCTGCGCAAGGTGCCGGCCGATGCTCCCACCGCCTTCATCAAGCCGCGCTGGAAGCCACTGGTGATCACCCCGGAAGGCCTCGACCGGCGCTTCTACGAAATCTGCGCCCTGTCCGAGCTGAAGAACGCCCTGCGCTCCGGCGACATCTGGGTCAAGGGCTCGCGGCAGTTCCGCGACTTCGACGACTACCTGCTGCCGGCCGAGAAGTTCGCCGCGCTCAAGCGGGAACAGGCCCTGCCGCTGGCGATCAACCCGAACAGCGACCAGTATCTGGAAGAGCGCTTGCAGCTGCTGGACGAGCAGTTGGCCACTGTCGCCCGCCTGGCCAAGGACAACGAGCTGCCCGATGCCATCCTCACCGAGTCCGGGTTGAAGATCACCCCGCTGGATGCGGCGGTGCCGGATCGGGCGCAGGCGCTGATCGACCAGACCAGTCAGTTACTGCCGCGCATCAAGATCACCGAACTGCTGATGGACGTGGACGACTGGACGGGCTTCAGCCGCCACTTCACCCACCTGAAGGACGGGGCCGAGGCCAAAGACCGGACGTTGCTGCTGTCCGCGATCCTCGGTGATGCGATCAACCTCGGGCTGACCAAGATGGCCGAGTCGAGCCCCGGTCTGACCTACGCCAAGCTGTCCTGGCTGCAAGCCTGGCACATCCGCGACGAGACCTATTCGGCGGCCCTGGCCGAGCTGGTCAACCACCAGTACCAGCATGCCTTCGCCGCCCACTGGGGCGACGGCACCACCTCATCCTCCGATGGCCAGCGTTTCCGGGCTGGCGGCCGGGGCGAGAGCACCAGACACGTCAACCCGAAGTACGGCAGTGAGCCGGGACGGCTGTTCTACACCCATATCTCCGACCAGTACGCGCCGTTCAGCACCCGCGTGGTGAATGTCGGCGTGCGCGATTCCACCTATGTGCTCGACGGCCTGCTGTACCACGAGTCCGACCTGCGGATCGAGGAGCACTACACCGACACGGCCGGCTTCACCGATCACGTCTTCGCCCTGATGCACCTGCTGGGCTTCCGTTTCGCGCCGCGCATCCGCGACCTCGGCGAAACCAAGCTGTACGTGCCGCAGGGCGTGCAGACCTACCCGACGCTGCGGCCGCTGATCGGCGGCACCCTGAACATCAAGCACGTCCGCGCCCATTGGGACGACATCCTGCGCCTGGCCAGCTCGATCAAACAGGGCACCGTCACTGCCTCGCTGATGCTGCGCAAGCTCGGCAGCTATCCGCGCCAGAACGGCCTGGCCGTGGCCCTGCGCGAGCTGGGCCGGATCGAACGCACGCTGTTCATCCTAGACTGGCTGCAAAGTGTTGAGCTGCGCCGCCGCGTGCATGCCGGCCTGAACAAAGGTGAGGCGCGCAACTCGCTGGCCAGGGCGGTGTTCTTCAACCGCCTTGGGGAAATCAGGGATCGGAGCTTCGAGCAGCAGCGCTACCGGGCCAGCGGCCTCAACCTGGTGACGGCGGCTATCGTGCTGTGGAACACGGTGTACCTGGAGCGCGCCACCCAGGGGTTGGTCGAGGCCGGCAAGCCGGTGGACGGCGAGCTGCTGCAATTCCTGTCGCCGCTGGGCTGGGAGCACATCAACCTCACCGGCGATTACGTCTGGCGGCAGAGCCGCAGACTGGAAGACGGGAAGTTTCGGCCCCTACGGATGCCCGGAAAACCTTAGCGTACGATTTTTTCCGAATTCTGCGAGCCCCCCAGGAAGAATTGCGTAGACCCGCGCGCAGCAAGCACTACGTTGTGCTGAGGGATCAGCAGCAGCTTTGCCCCCGCGGAATACGCCCCTGTGAGAGCATCCTCTGCCAGGGTATCCGCTGCGACGACGAGGTGGTCACGAGTGAGGAGAACGTTGAGGATGCTCATTGCGGGATCGTCTAGACGTTTGCAGACTATCGCCTTCCCCTCCCCTCCTGTCCAGACTGCTATGGCCTCCGCGATCACACAAATTCTTGGTCGCCCCAATGCTTGCGAGAACGCACTTGAGATACGCCGCGGCTACCTCAAGGCGATGGAAGATGCGCTGCGGGTTTCGCTTCTGATCCACCAAGATCCAAGGCTTCTGTTCGACACGTGGGCCAGACTGCTCCCCTTGATCGCTCAAAGCCACGAGAGTGACGGCAGCCAGCCATTTGCGACCGGGATCGTCCGCTCGCGCGATCATGGATCCCGGCGGTTGGCTGGCTGAGCGTATGGTTGCAATATAGGAAGCAATCGCGCGCGGACCAGAACGCTGTTCATCGCAGACATTCTTAGGGTGCCATTGCAGAGATTTCAGCTTTTGAGGAATAAAATTTCAGTGCAAGACGGTCCATTGCAGAAAAATTTGACTTGCGACTGACGCAACGCAGAAATTGCTGATGCACGGATGATGCAATGCAGAGATTACCGGCTAACAGATGCTGCAGCCCAGCCGGCCAACTGAGGGCTTTGCCCGATGGACGAGCCGTTACTCTTGCCTGCAGATCACGATTCTAGGATGACTTGTGCCTCAATCGGCTGACCAGGATCGGGCGTCTGTGCTGGAGGGCTCCTTAGAGCTCTTGGGTGAAATTCGAGCCGCTTGGATGGAGATAGAGCATGGACGTGACCGAAGATCGACGGCGGTGGCGGCACTTTGCCAGATGTCCCTTGATCACGCCGTGGCAGTACAGTCCCTGATCGCTACTCTGCCCCAGTCAGCAATCTCGCTGGTCCGGCCCCAGTATGAGGCCCTCGTGCGTGCAACCTGGGCATGTTATGCAGCTACCGACACCGACATCGAGAAGCTTCTTGCGCCCCTGACTCTGGAGAGTCAGCAAGCGGCAAAGAGGCTCCCTGGCGTTCAGGACATGCTCGTAAAGCTTGAGTCCTCTGGGCCCCGAGGAGCATCACAGTTGTTGGGCAGAGCCAGACAATGCCTTTATGTCGGCTTGAACTCCTATCTCCATGCCGGGATTCACCCCTTGGCAAGGCAGTTAAATGGCTACCCGGGCGCGCTTCTGGCGGGGGTGGCCATGAACAGCAATGCGCTTGCCATGCTAACCCTTCTGAATCTGGCGCACCTGTGGCCAGGCGAACCAGTTCTGGCATGGATGAATGCACTGCATCATCAATTTGGGGGTGTTTTGCCAGAGTTGGAGCCATTGACCCCCCATCAGCCCTCGCCATAGAGCTGTCCCGGATCGCCTGCGCGTCTAGGGTGGGGTCTGTGGTGAGTGACTAGGCAGTTGGGCCTCGCCCCCCTCTGGGGGCACGGGGAGAACATCACGGGCGCATAAGCAGTTGCCCCGGATTTCTCGTTGGGGCAAGTCCTGGCAGTTGATCTGTGTCGGGGGCCTGTCGGGCGACTGTCATGTTTCCAAGTTCGGCACCCTCCTAATCTGGGCTCCCTACCCCTCCGGAGTTATCTTCTATGACCACCAAGACCCCGCCTCGCCTGCTTACCGCTGCTGAGGTTGGCGCCTGCATTCGCCAGTTCCGCCAGTTGCGTCATTGGTCGCAAGAACAATTGGCCGAGATCTCGGGCCTGAACGTGCGAACAGTTCAGCGGGTTGAGCAGGGTGACTCGGCCAGTTTCGACACCCGTCGCGCACTGGCGCGCGCCTTCGATTTCAATGACATCGATGCACTCAACAAGCCTTTCTCGCTGCCGACAGACGAGGAACTGCAGGCGGCGCAAGCGCAGTTTGAGCGCGACTACATCACCCTGGCGGTGTCCCCGCTTGCTGCTGGGCGCGAGCTGGCCAGCCTGATCGTTTCGTGCGACATGGATCTGTCCGAACCGGCTTTCGAGCTGTCGCGCGAGGCGGCGAGCGAGTTTGCTGCACTGGTCGACTACTACCGTGAGTATCGCGACTGCCAAGACCTGTATTCAGAAGTCGACAAGCTAGACATCTACGACGGGCTGCAGCAGCGCATTGAGGTCCTGCGGGAACTGGGAGTATCACTGTCGCACGGTCAGCGTAAGGTCGTCATTCGGATGGGCTCAGGTATGCCGATGGATGCCACGGTCCTGTACGTCGTGGCGTTTCGCCTCGGCCACGAGTGCAGTCAGATCGTAACTCCTAAGGCAGCACGCATCGGCTGAGTCAGCATTCATTAGATCGATAGTGGTGGCGATACATCTGACAGATGTCTATTGATCGCGCCGTCGCAGTACAGTCCCTGGAGGTTGCCCTGCCTTAGTCAGCGATAGCGCTGGTCCGGCCCCAGCACAAGACCCTGATTCGTGCGACAGCAAGGTTCTTAGCTTTCGAGGCAGCGAATTTTTGATGTGCCCTGAACCCTCGCGAAGATCCACTATGGAGACGCCGTCGATTTCTGGATCCAGACCTAAGAAGCCCTCGAGTTCTGGATCCACAGGCAACTCGTCCTTGAGTTCCTGACTGCGCACCTGAGTGGTCAAGCTCCGCCCGGGTGAAGGCTCTGCGCCCAGTACTCTAGGAACTCCTCTTGAGCAATCGTTTCGATTGCGCCTGGCCTGGCATGCCGCACCATGTGGATGGCATCCGATGCCCGCTTGGCCTCGCCAGACTGCAGCAAAAGCATGGCAGCGACCGTTCCCGCGCGTCCCAACCCCCCCTTGCAGTGGACCACGATCCTTTGACCGCTCAGCATGTCAGCGACGAGCTCAGCACTTAGCTGTAGCCAATCTTTGAGGAGTCTGTCGTCTGGTGCGGCTCCATCAGTGATTGGCAGTCCATGCCAAGAGATGCCCTTCCCCGCCACTATCGCCGGTAAGCTCTCGATTCGAAGGTCCTTGAGCTCCCAAGGCTCAAGCAAGGTGACTAGGTGAGTGGCACCCCAGTCCTGAATAGCCGAGACGTCCACATCTAGGTCTCTCGCCCATGCTCCAGTCATGGCGACTTCCTGGTACTTGCCTGGCGCAAATGTCACCCCTATGCCGCCTCCATGGGCTCCAACAGGCAACTCTGCAATCAGTAACGGGTGGCTAGCGCTGGTGCGCATCATTTCGGCTCTCCCAACATGCGGTAACGTTCTGCGTCGTGCGCCGGGGCGCTCCCCGCTCATTCGCTGCACGGCTAGGATATCGGATGTTCAGATATCGTTGAACTGGAGAGAACACCTAAGGGTCAATATCGGAAAGCCAGATAGACAGTCTGTGGGCAGGTTGATATCCTGACAACTGGTATCGCGATTTGAGGGCTGTGTGGCCTATGTCGTTAGCCAACCGACCCTCATCGCGCCCTGGCCAGAACTGGACAATTTCGTTCGTTCAATAGGTCCCTTTCTTGCGTGCGCGTGGTGCGCGCTAGATGTGATGTCCAGGGACGTTGTTGAGTCGGTCGAAGGGTACGCCGCCAATCGCAGAGTGGTGTCGGTGGTGGTTGTAGAAGTGGAGCCAGCCGGGCAGCGCCAGGCGTCGTTCGGCCTCTGAACCGTAAAACCTGGCATAGGCCCAGCCGTCCCCGAGCGTGCGGTGGAATCGCTCGATCTTCCCGTTCGTCTGCGGCCGGTAGGGGCGTGTCCGCTTGTGTCGGATGCCGAGCCGAGCGCAGAAGTCCCTCCATGCGTGGGATCTGTATGCCGACCCGTTGTCGGATAGGACTCGCTCGACGGTCACGCCTCGTTCGGCGAACCAGGCCACGGCGCGTTCGAGAACTCCCACCGCTGTGCTCGCCTGCTCATCCGACCAGATTTCTGCGTATGCGACGCGGGAGTGGTCGTCGATGACTGTGTGAACGAACGCCGTCCCGGTGCGCGGCTTGTGATCTTTTCCTCGTGGTAATCCCGGAGTCGCGAGCTTGTTCCGTGCGCCTTGCTGCCGACCTACGTAACGATGTCCACCGCCGTCGGGGATGTTGCCGAACTTCGTGACATCGACATGAATCAACGATCCCGGATGAGGATGCTCATATCGCCGCAATGGCTCGCCAGTGACACGATCGATATGCGAGAGGCGGTTCACGCGGCAACGGACGAGGACCGCGTGAACAGTCGACGTCGAGAGACCAAGTCGCGCAGCGATCTGGGCTGGCCCCAGTCGAAGCCGCCAGCGCAGGTTGATGATCTTCTTCTTGACATGCTCGGGCGTCCTGCCTGGGATCCGGTGCGGCTTGCTGGAGCGATCCTGCATCCCAAACTCACCCTCTTCCCGGTAGCGGCCTGCCCATTTCCGGGCAGTGATCGGGGAGACCATGAACATCTTTGCGGCGATCGTGGCCGGATAGCCGTCTTCGACAATCAGCCGAGCTAACCGGAGACGGGCACGAGGAGTGAGAAGAGCGTTCGGATGGGTCATCAATTGGCCTCCGCCGCGGTCTTCGTAAGCGCGCGTCTGGTGAGAAGCATGATGACGAGAGCGATCGCTGTCAGCACCGAAGCGACCCAAACCGGCGCGAGCAGCCCCAGCCCGGTCGCGAGCCCGAGCGCACCAAGCACGGGCCCCGCTGCAGCTCCGATATTCAATGCTGCGGTTGCGTACGAACCGCCCATCGTTGGCGCACCCGATGCTGCATACAGCACACGCGTGATCAGAGTACTGCCGACGCCGAACGACAGGAATCCCTGAACGAGGACGAGGACGATAAGCGCAACGGGATGAGATGCGACCACTGCCAACACGATCCAGCCTGTCAGCAATAGCGGTCCGCCGACTGCGAGCACGAGGCCAGGTCGTTGATCTGATAGTCGTCCTGCGATCGTGACGCCAAGGAACGATCCGATGCCGAACATCACCAGCGCGACGGACACCCACGCTTCGGCCAAGCCCGCGGTCTCGGTCACGATGGGTGCCAGGAAGGTGAATGCCGCAAAGGTCCCTCCGTTGATCAGCGCTCCGAGTGCCATGGCCAGGATGAGCCGCGGCGTCGCCAACTGGCTGAGCTCGACACGGAGCCTTGGTGAGGTCGCGCTAGTCTCGCTCCGACCAACATTGTTCGTGACGCCACGAATGACTCCAACGGCCGCGGGAATACAGAGGATGGCGATCGCCCAGAACGTCGTTCGCCAGCCCAGCGCTGTGCCGAGCAGTGCCCCGGCGGGGACGCCCACGACGGTTGCGATCGTCGTGCCGGAGAGCAGGATCGACAGTGCACGCCCCTTCTGGTTCGCTGGCACGAGGGTAGTGGCCGTGCTCAGAGCTACGGCGAGGAATCCTGCGTTTGCGAGAGCGCTGAGCACCCGGGTGATGAGCAGGAGAGAGAACACTGGTGTCATCGCTCCGATGACGTGGCTTCCCGCGAACACGAGAAGGCAAACGATCAATGTGAGCCGCGGTGGCCAACGGCGAGCGAATGCCGCCATCACTGGCGCGCCGACGACCATACCGACTGCGAATGCGGAGGTCAGCAGGCCCGCAGTGCCGACCGAGACGTCAAGTTCGGTCGCGATCGCGGGGAGCAATCCCGCGAGCATGAATTCTGAAGTGCCCATGACGAAGACCGCCAGGGCAAGCATGTAGAGGGCAAAAGGCATCGAGTACTCCGAGGTGTGAGATCAAGAAATGGTTCTTCTTGTCACCACGGCCAGCGCCCCGGGTACGCCAGACATACGCCCACACAGATCGTGGGCGTCGTAACTAGTGGTTCAAGGGGCTGGCGGTGTGACCGACAACCCCTGACCTGTCTGATTCGGGACTCGACATGCCCCAAACTCTAACATGCCTTCAATGGCAAGCGGTCTGGACAGATACTTCTTGAATCGGCACGGTGTCATTACGGGCGGGGGCCAGAACAACGTCCCTGGACATCACACCTACCTCTCACTAGTGAGGGGCGGCAGCGCATCAAGCGGTGAGCGCACTCCGGCACCGCCAACTTTCAGCACATGCGTGTAAATCATCGTCGTAGAGACGTCGGAATGGCCGAGCAGATCCTGCACGGTTCGAATGTCGTAACCGCTGCGGAGCAAGGCCGTCGCGAACGAGTGGCGGAGGGTGTGCGGTGTGGCGGGCTTCGTGATGCCTGCTTGTTAGGCCTTGCTTCCCGCACTGTTGTTGCCGGGTTCCAGGCATTCTGCAGCGCCTCGCTTATCCGCAGCGTTTGTACCTCGCGCGCGCGGTGCAGGCATTGGTAGTCAGCCCTGCAGAACCTCGGCTTCGGACAGGCGCGACTCTCCGCAAGATTCGACCGGCCGGGTCGGCTTCGGGCGAGGGCGTAGTGAGAGTTCTTGGTCGCGCGAGTCGCTGGTTCTGGCTTCGGCCCCGGCAAGTGCCAGCCTCAGGCCGTTCAGTCAGACATGTTGTACTGTTCGGCTCAGGGGTTGGGCTGTCGCAGGGGCGGGCGCAAGCTCGGCGTGCGGCGGCCTAACAAGTCGTTCAAGCCGAAGCCGCTTCGTTACGCAAAACACATGGCAGGTAAAGCTTGCCATGTGTTTCGCTCCACTACGCGTCTCGGCTTAACTCTGGTGTTCTACGGCACGTTTGAAGGCGCGCTGAAAGGTCTGGTCATACATGTGATGGCGACGCACGACACCGCTCCGTGGATCGGTCGAATGCGTGTGCTGCGCAAAAACCCAGAACCACGGCCAGGAATGCCCGGCGCGCGGATACTTCCGCTCAAGGGCGTCGGGAAGCGCAACGCCGCTGCGGCCCTCGGCCTGGTCCTTCAGCCACCATGCCCGTGCACGCGACAGCTGCTCGCGCAGGCTGGGTGCCAAGCTCTCGGGTAACATCAAGGCCCGATCCTTGGAGCCCTTGCCCTCCCGCACGATGATCGTGCCGTGATCGAAATCCAGATCCTTGACCCGCAGTTGCAAACCCTCACTGATCCGCATGCCCGTTCCATACAGAAGCTGGGCGAACAAACGATGCTCGCCTTCCAGAAAACCGAGGATGCGAACCACTTCATCCGGGGTCAGCACCACCGGCAAGCGCCGCGACGGCCGAGGTCTTCCGATCTCCTGAAGCCAGGGCAGATCCGTGCACAGCACCTTGCCGTAGAAGAACAGCAAGGCCGCCAATGCCTGACGATGCGTGGAGACCGAAACCTTGCGCTCGTTCGCCAGCCAGGACAGAAATGCCTCGACTTCGCTGCTGCCCAAGGTTGCCGGGTGACGCACACCGTGGAAACGGATGAAGGCACGAACCCAGTGGACATAAGCCTGTTCGGTTCGTAAACTGTAATGCAAGTAGCGTATGCGCTCACGCAACTGGTCCAGAACCTTGACCGAACGCAGCGGTGGTAACGGCGCAGTGGCGGTTTTCATGGCTTGTTATGACTGTTTTTTTGTACAGTCTATGCCTCGGGCATCCAAGCAGCAAGCGCGTTACGCCGTGGGTCGATGTTTGATGTTATGGAGCAGCAACGATGTTACGCAGCAGGGCAGTCGCCCTAAAACAAAGTTAGACATCATGAGGGAAGCGGTGACCATCGAAATTTCGAACCAACTATCAGAGGTGCTAAGCGTCATTGAGCGCCATCTGGAATCAACGTTGCTGGCCGTGCATTTGTACGGCTCCGCAGTGGATGGCGGCCTGAAGCCATACAGCGATATTGATTTGTTGGTTACTGTGGCCGTAAAGCTTGATGAAACGACGCGGCGAGCATTGCTCAATGATCTTATGGAGGCTTCGGCTTTCCCTGGCGAGAGCGAGACGCTCCGCGCTATAGAAGTCACCCTTGTCGTGCATGACGACATCATCCCGTGGCGTTATCCGGCTAAGCGCGAGCTGCAATTTGGAGAATGGCAGCGCAATGACATTCTTGCGGGTATCTTCGAGCCAGCCATGATCGACATTGATCTAGCTATCCTGCTTACAAAAGCAAGAGAACATAGCGTTGCCTTGGTAGGTCCGGCAGCGGAGGAATTCTTTGACCCGGTTCCTGAACAGGATCTATTCGAGGCGCTGAGGGAAACCTTGAAGCTATGGAACTCGCAGCCCGACTGGGCCGGCGATGAGCGAAATGTAGTGCTTACGTTGTCCCGCATTTGGTACAGCGCAATAACCGGCAAAATCGCGCCGAAGGATGTCGCTGCCGACTGGGCAATAAAACGCCTACCTGCCCAGTATCAGCCCGTCTTACTTGAAGCTAAGCAAGCTTATCTGGGACAAAAAGAAGATCACTTGGCCTCACGCGCAGATCACTTGGAAGAATTTATTCGCTTTGTGAAAGGCGAGATCATCAAGTCAGTTGGTAAATGATGTCTAACAATTCGTTCAAGCCGACCGCGCTACGCGCGGCGGCTTAACTCCGGCGTTAGATGCACTAAGCACATAATTGCTCACAGCCAAACTATCAGGTCAAGTCTGCTTTTATTATTTTTAAGCGTGCATAATAAGCCCTACACAAATTGGGAGATATATCATGAAAGGCTGGCTTTTTCTTGTTATCGCAATAGTTGGCGAAGTAATCGCAACATCCGCATTAAAATCTAGCGAGGGCTTTACTAAGCTTGCCCCTTCCGCCGTTGTCATAATCGGTTATGGCATCGCATTTTATTTTCTTTCTCTGGTTCTGAAATCCATCCCTGTCGGTGTTGCTTATGCAGTCTGGTCGGGACTCGGCGTCGTCATAATTACAGCCATTGCCTGGTTGCTTCATGGGCAAAAGCTTGATGCGTGGGGCTTTGTAGGTATGGGGCTCATAATTGCTGCCTTTTTGCTCGCCCGATCCCCATCGTGGAAGTCGCTGCGGAGGCCGACGCCATGGTGACGGTGTTCGGCATTCTGAATCTCACCGAGGACTCCTTCTTCGATGAGAGCCGGCGGCTAGACCCCGCCGGCGCTGTCACCGCGGCGATCGAAATGCTGCGAGTCGGATCAGACGTCGTGGATGTCGGACCGGCCGCCAGCCATCCGGACGCGAGGCCTGTATCGCCGGCCGATGAGATCAGACGTATTGCGCCGCTCTTAGACGCCCTGTCCGATCAGATGCACCGTGTTTCAATCGACAGCTTCCAACCGGAAACCCAGCGCTATGCGCTCAAGCGCGGCGTGGGCTACCTGAACGATATCCAAGGATTTCCTGACCCTGCGCTCTATCCCGATATTGCTGAGGCGGACTGCAGGCTGGTGGTTATGCACTCAGCGCAGCGGGATGGCATCGCCACCCGCACCGGTCACCTTCGACCCGAAGACGCGCTCGACGAGATTGTGCGGTTCTTCGAGGCGCGGGTTTCCGCCTTGCGACGGAGCGGGGTCGCTGCCGACCGGCTCATCCTCGATCCGGGGATGGGATTTTTCTTGAGCCCCGCACCGGAAACATCGCTGCACGTGCTGTCGAACCTTCAAAAGCTGAAGTCGGCGTTGGGGCTTCCGCTATTGGTCTCGGTGTCGCGGAAATCCTTCTTGGGCGCCACCGTTGGCCTTCCTGTAAAGGATCTGGGTCCAGCGAGCCTTGCGGCGGAACTTCACGCGATCGGCAATGGCGCTGACTACGTCCGCACCCACGCGCCTGGAGATCTGCGAAGCGCAATCACCTTCTCGGAAACCCTCGCGAAATTTCGCAGTCGCGACGCCAGAGACCGAGGGTTAGATCATGCCTAGCATTCACCTTCCGGCCGCCCGCTAGCGGACCCTGGTCAGGTTCCGCGAAGGTGGGCGCAGACATGCTGGGCTCGTCAGGATCAAACTGCACTATGAGGCGGCGGTTCATACCGCGCCAGGGGAGCGAATGGACAGCGAGGAGCCTCCGAACGTTCGGGTCGCCTGCTCGGGTGATATCGACGAGGTTGTGCGGCTGATGCACGACGCTGCGGCGTGGATGTCCGCCAAGGGAACGCCCGCCTGGGACGTCGCGCGGATCGACCGGACATTCGCGGAGACCTTCGTCCTGAGATCCGAGCTCCTAGTCGCGAGTTGCAGCGACGGCATCGTCGGCTGTTGCACCTTGTCGGCCGAGGATCCCGAGTTCTGGCCCGACGCCCTCAAGGGGGAGGCCGCATATCTGCACAAGCTCGCGGTGCGACGGACACATGCGGGCCGGGGTGTCAGCTCCGCGCTGATCGAGGCTTGCCGCCATGCCGCGCGAACGCAGGGGTGCGCCAAGCTGCGGCTCGACTGCCACCCGAACCTGCGTGGCCTATACGAGCGGCTCGGATTCACCCACGTCGACACTTTCAATCCCGGCTGGGATCCAACCTTCATCGCAGAACGCCTAGATGTGATGTCCAGGGACGTTGTTGAGTCGGTCGAAGGGTACGCCGCCAATCGCAGAGTGGTGTCGGTGGTGGTTGTAGAAGTGGAGCCAGCCGGGCAGCGCCAGGCGTCGTTCGGCCTCTGAACCGTAAAACCTGGCATAGGCCCAGCCGTCCCCGAGCGTGCGGTGGAATCGCTCGATCTTCCCGTTCGTCTGCGGCCGGTAGGGGCGTGTCCGCTTGTGTCGGATGCCGAGCCGAGCGCAGAAGTCCCTCCATGCGTGGGATCTGTATGCCGACCCGTTGTCGGATAGGACTCGCTCGACGGTCACGCCTCGTTCGGCGAACCAGGCCACGGCGCGTTCGAGAACTCCCACCGCTGTGCTCGCCTGCTCATCCGACCAGATTTCTGCGTATGCGACGCGGGAGTGGTCGTCGATGACTGTGTGAACGAACGCCGTCCCGGTGCGCGGCTTGTGATCTTTTCCTCGTGGTAATCCCGGAGTCGCGAGCTTGTTCCGTGCGCCTTGCTGCCGACCTACGTAACGATGTCCACCGCCGTCGGGGATGTTGCCGAACTTCGTGACATCGACATGAATCAACGATCCCGGATGAGGATGCTCATATCGCCGCAATGGCTCGCCAGTGACACGATCGATATGCGAGAGGCGGTTCACGCGGCAACGGACGAGGACCGCGTGAACAGTCGACGTCGAGAGACCAAGTCGCGCAGCGATCTGGGCTGGCCCCAGTCGAAGCCGCCAGCGCAGGTTGATGATCTTCTTCTTGACATGCTCGGGCGTCCTGCCTGGGATCCGGTGCGGCTTGCTGGAGCGATCCTGCATCCCAAACTCACCCTCTTCCCGGTAGCGGCCTGCCCATTTCCGGGCAGTGATCGGGGAGACCATGAACATCTTTGCGGCGATCGTGGCCGGATAGCCGTCTTCGACAATCAGCCGAGCTAACCGGAGACGGGCACGAGGAGTGAGAAGAGCGTTCGGATGGGTCATCAATTGGCCTCCGCCGCGGTCTTCGTAAGCGCGCGTCTGGTGAGAAGCATGATGACGAGAGCGATCGCTGTCAGCACCGAAGCGACCCAAACCGGCGCGAGCAGCCCCAGCCCGGTCGCGAGCCCGAGCGCACCAAGCACGGGCCCCGCTGCAGCTCCGATATTCAATGCTGCGGTTGCGTACGAACCGCCCATCGTTGGCGCACCCGATGCTGCATACAGCACACGCGTGATCAGAGTACTGCCGACGCCGAACGACAGGAATCCCTGAACGAGGACGAGGACGATAAGCGCAACGGGATGAGATGCGACCACTGCCAACACGATCCAGCCTGTCAGCAATAGCGGTCCGCCGACTGCGAGCACGAGGCCAGGTCGTTGATCTGATAGTCGTCCTGCGATCGTGACGCCAAGGAACGATCCGATGCCGAACATCACCAGCGCGACGGACACCCACGCTTCGGCCAAGCCCGCGGTCTCGGTCACGATGGGTGCCAGGAAGGTGAATGCCGCAAAGGTCCCTCCGTTGATCAGCGCTCCGAGTGCCATGGCCAGGATGAGCCGCGGCGTCGCCAACTGGCTGAGCTCGACACGGAGCCTTGGTGAGGTCGCGCTAGTCTCGCTCCGACCAACATTGTTCGTGACGCCACGAATGACTCCAACGGCCGCGGGAATACAGAGGATGGCGATCGCCCAGAACGTCGTTCGCCAGCCCAGCGCTGTGCCGAGCAGTGCCCCGGCGGGGACGCCCACGACGGTTGCGATCGTCGTGCCGGAGAGCAGGATCGACAGTGCACGCCCCTTCTGGTTCGCTGGCACGAGGGTAGTGGCCGTGCTCAGAGCTACGGCGAGGAATCCTGCGTTTGCGAGAGCGCTGAGCACCCGGGTGATGAGCAGGAGAGAGAACACTGGTGTCATCGCTCCGATGACGTGGCTTCCCGCGAACACGAGAAGGCAAACGATCAATGTGAGCCGCGGTGGCCAACGGCGAGCGAATGCCGCCATCACTGGCGCGCCGACGACCATACCGACTGCGAATGCGGAGGTCAGCAGGCCCGCAGTGCCGACCGAGACGTCAAGTTCGGTCGCGATCGCGGGGAGCAATCCCGCGAGCATGAATTCTGAAGTGCCCATGACGAAGACCGCCAGGGCAAGCATGTAGAGGGCAAAAGGCATCGAGTACTCCGAGGTGTGAGATCAAGAAATGGTTCTTCTTGTCACCACGGCCAGCGCCCCGGGTACGCCAGACATACGCCCACACAGATCGTGGGCGTCGTAACTAGTGGTTCAAGGGGCTGGCGGTGTGACCGACAACCCCTGACCTGTCTGATTCGGGACTCGACATGCCCCAAACTCTAACATGCCTTCAATGGCAAGCGGTCTGGACAGATACTTCTTGAATCGGCACGGTGTCATTACGGGCGGGGGCCAGAACAACGTCCCTGGACATCACAGCTAGAGCGCTCAAGAACGGCTAGTTCGCCGGTAGCTGCTGAGGGGTTGGCCTCGCAGGCACTTGACACGCTTGCGACGCTGCGCGTCCTCCATCGCGAACCAGTCGAATGTTCTCGGCTTGCCGCAAGATCTCTGTATGAGCCCCTGGCTTGGTCCTACAAATCTCCGTGGTCTCGCAGTGACTTGAACCTTGAGTCGGCATTGACCCGGTCGCTCACCCAGTGGGCGGCTGAGTGCACGCCCAGTGCGAGGCGGAATCTCGGAATTTCACTGGCATCCACCGAAGCTCGAGCGTACTTGGCAAACCTTCTGCGGAAGCATCGGTTGGACCCGAAGCTAGGCGACGGGCTTCAGTCGATTGGATCGCCTGAATGGAATGCGCTCAGCTTGGGGCGTAAGCGCTACGTGCTGTGGGCGAGCATGCGAAATTCTGCCTCGGAGTTCATACAAAGCGGTTTGGATGAGCATGCCGCGAGGCGAGCACTTGATCGCGAGATAAAACGCAGATGCATCTGGTTAGCTGGACGCGAGCAAGCTGGAACCCTCGCCCGGAAGGATTTTTGCTTCTTGCCTGGTCAGGGTTGGCGTCAGCCGTTGATCCTGGACGTTGCAATGGAGACTTTCCTGCCGCTGGGCATGGCGTACTGGCTGGAACCTAGCGGCAGTTGGCAGCTTTAGCTTCTAGTCTGAGTAGACCGACCAGCTGCCACGGGTCCATGAGATGGTTTGAGGGGGCTCAGGACTCTATCGCGGTAAACGCCCCCCCAGGTCTATATCGACGGTTCTCCAACGAAGCGCTGGACCTTGGTTGACCGGCGAGCCTGTGGCCCATTGGACGCTGGCCAAGAGATGGCCCTCTAGTACTCGTTCAGTCGCTTACGGATTGCCTCGATGGCATCGTCCAGTCCCGCGTCGTCCTCGGGGTAAGGAGAACAAAACAGTTGAACCGGGACCCAGCAATGTTCCTGTCCCGGTTGTACATAGGGGGCGTAATCATCTAGTAGCCATGCAGAGCCGATGGGCTGGGAAACGTTGGCAAGATCCTTCGTCGGCCCAGTCCAGTCTATGTATGGCAAGCGGGCAAACCAACCCGGGGCCGCTCCTTCGCAAGCCAATAGGTCGGCAATCTCGCGAAATCTAGGCTCCGGAACTGTGGTGAAGATGACTAGACCCTCAAAGAGCGACTTTGCCGACTCCAGAAATTCGTAGAGGCCCGGGCGCGGGATCTGGCTTACAGCGTTGGAAATCAGCGTTCCTTCTAAGTCCAAGGCGAGGATGGAGGGGCGCATTGTGTAATGGTCCTCTTTGGCGGGGGTGAACGTCGGTACCGCTACCAAGCCCCGCCGGAGGGTGATCCGCCGGCGGGGCTTGGTAGCATCAGACATCTTCGAACTCGCTCGCTTGCTTGAGTTGGTTCTCAAGGAAATCAATGCGCTTCTGAAGATCGGCACTTAGATAGGCTTTGTCCGTAAAGTCCATTGCTGTCTCAGGGATCATCTCCAGCTCGACGCGTGTGGATGTAGCTTGACGAATCGCCAAGGTGGTCCAGGCCTTATCGCCCTTGACGAATCCGACAGTGAATCGAGCCGTAACATGGTGTTCGGGCTTGAGGCCTTCGATGGAACGGAAATCGCTGCGCACCTTCGACGTGGCTACAGGCTGTACATCGCCATTGATGTACAGCGCCGCATTCCAGCTCGCTTCGCTCAATGGCAGTGTTGAGCGGTTGATGATGCGGGCGGTGATGACTGGCTTGGGCCCAAAGAAGCTGTTTTCCATCCGGAACTCTGGATCAACCGCACTGACCCTCTTTAGCTCGGCGATAGTAGGAAGTTGATCGTTGGCCTCCTGTCGTAGCGCTTCTATCTCCTTGGGATTGCTATCCCTGATGTGCTTAACCTGCCCTCTCACCACCTGCCTTACGGAAGCGTTTGGGTAGGTCTGGTTCAGTTTTTCAAGAAGGTCGGCAGGGATTCGTGAGAAAAACAGCCGAATCGTCTCTAACACCATGATTCAACGAGGAAACACCCCTCGACGTCAGGCAGTTCGTGGATTACAGACCTAGGCTTGATTGAACCAGAAGCCGCGTGACACAGGCATTCCTGGAGTACTGCTCAGGCACGCGTGCCCTTCTTGAATATTGGATTCAAGAGTTTCCACGCTCCTGACCCAACGGAAACCTTCAAGAAGGCTCTGACCGTCGCCTGATCCATTGCAGTAGTTCCTCGTGCGGGATCGTACGTCCAGCGTCGACGTCGGCCATACCCTCGCGGGTCCGCCGTTCCTTCTCTTCCTCGGTCAATCCCGGAAGGAGTGCTAGTAGCTTATCTTCAGGGCTCATAGGCCGATGAGCTGTGCTCAAGTTGGCTTGATTCTCGTGAAAAAATATGGGCAGGATCTGGGGATCATCCAAGCCCGCCGGCAAAGGCAGCGATACGTCGTGGACCGCCAAGTCGATGATGACGTCCAAATCTGAGCATAAGGGCTGTATGGCGGTGGTCACCAGACGAGCCGCCCGCTCGGCGAAAGCCAGGTCCACCACCAGCCAGATCAACAGACCGGGAGGCTGTTCGACGCCCCCTGACGAGTGAGTTTCCAGGAGATAGGCCGACGAGACGAAGTCGGCGTGCTCAAGGCTGCCGCTGATGGCCGGAGCGAGCCAAGCCGGCGCGGCCTGGGCAGGTCTCACCGCGAACTCCGCCGGCGCCAGACGTTCCACCCTGGCCAGAAAGCCCGTATCCAACAATGTCGCAACCTCTTCCGGGTACAGGACAACGCCGCCGTAGTTGGGATTGAGCATCAACGTCGCGCCGCGAGTACCGGTTAGCAGCTCACGGCCTGAAACTCCCAGAATTCTGACAGCAGACGAGCTGGCCGCCTGCGCCTTGTCGAGCGAGGTAAAGAAAGGGATCGCATCGAAACCGTCAGGATGGCGGAACTGGACCAGCCGCAGTGTCTGCGCGTCGTCCGAGATGGGCGCATGCACGTACACGATCGCATCCATCAGTCGCTTGAAGAATGCGCGTTCCTCGGCCGCACTGTCGCGGGCCCGTTCAAAGGAAGCCTCCAGCGCTGTCTCCGCAGACGTAGTCCCTCTTCCACGCGGCCTGCTCGGTTGCTTCATGGTCAGATGCGATGAGGGCCGAGCGGGTACCCGGAGAACCAATCCGCCTCGATCTCGCTGCTCAGGTAGGGTCGTACGAAGGCCGACTGGGTCAGCGCTCGCAGCCGCTCTTCGTGCTCAGCAATCGCCTCGATGTCGCTGACGGTTGGATAGTGCCGCAGCAGTCGATATGCCTCTTGCCGCACCTCTTTAGGCACGGCTTGGCTGGCCGCTAGCTGCCTGAGGAACGCGCCCGCCTGCAGCACATTGCGGGTGCGCTCAGATGGCATCGTCATGACATCAAGAATGACTAGCACTAAGGAATGCTTAGCTTATCGCGTTTGTGGCCGGCCAGGGCACGGTGCAACTACAGACCTTGCGATTCCTGTATTAATGTAATATAATCAATAACTTAATTCGCATAAGTGAGCGTTATGTCCATGGAGTGAGGGCCAATAGGAACGAGCAGGTAGCCTGAGCCTTCCCATGATGGGAAGGTCAACAACGCGGGACGGATTACCACTCAACTTGCCTGTCGTTTGACCTTCCCACCGTGGGAAGGCTCATCGTCACGCCGTCGGCAAACCGCCGATGCTTTTGGAGGGTTGTCCATGAATCTCGTTGTTGAAGGTATGACCTGTGGTCACTGTGTCCGAACGGTCACCCAAGCCATTCAGGCCCTTGACCCCCACGCCCAGGTGGACGTCGATCTGGGCAGTGGCGTGGTCAAGATCGAGGGCCTGCTTGCCGTAGAACAGGCGGTTGAGGCTATCCAGCGGCAAGGCTATGTGATCGCTGCGGTGCTCCCTTCTGAGGCTGGTACGCCGGCCGCCCCGGCCGTCGCATCCTCCTGCTGCGGCGGATGCCACCGCTGAGTCCGCGCGAGGGCTTGATCCTGATCAATGACAGTCGGCCCCAAGAGGGCTAGACTGGCCATCATGAGAGCTCGCACGTCCCCTGCCCTGATCTGCCCAGCGTCCGCAGGCGCTGCTTCGGGCGTGCGGGAGCTGTCATGGTGAGGCTGCTGAGGCGATGGCGGCGACCCCGTTCTCGTGCCCGACTGGCATGGCTGGGACTGTGGGCGCTGCTGCTGCAGCAACTCGCGCTGGTGGCTTACGCCTGTCCGCTGGAATCGGTGGAAGCTGGACAAGCGACCCTGATGGTCGGTTGCGAAGAGATGTCCACGCCGGATCCCGATGCTCCGGCGTTGTGCGACCAGCATTGCCAGCGCGATCACATCGCCACGGCCGATGCGAAGGCCCCTCAAGTGCCTTACCAGCCCGCGCTGGCCGCCTTCGCGCTGGTGCAGGCTCTGTTGCCACCGGTACACGCGCAGTTGTATCGGGATGTTCCGGTGTGCGTGTCCGATCCGCCTCCCCTGCAGCGCTTCTGTAGCCTGCTGATTTAAGCCCCCTCCTGGATTGACCCGTGCTCGTGCTGCATGCGTTGCAGCGCGCTCGTTGTCGTTTCCCGGAGGTCTTATGGAGATGTCTTTCTTCTTGCGTGCAAGGCGCAAGATGGCGTGTGGGTTCGTGTTTGCCCTGGCGCTCAGTGGTCCTGTGCTGGCGGCATCGCCCGCTATCCCGATCAGCTACACAGAAGCCCTACAACGGGCGCTTGCTAACGCCCCAACCCTGCAGGTGCGCCGATCGCAGATCGATGCCAGTACCGAAGAAGCCGCGCGTGCTGGCGCGCTTCCCGACCCACGTTTGATCGTGGGGCTGGCGAACTGGCCCGTCAGCGGACCCGATGCCTTCAGCTTGCGGGCCGATGAGATGACCACCCAGCAAATCGGTCTGATGCAGGAGTTTCCTGCGCGTGCGAAACGACGTGCCGAGCACGCGTTGGCGCAAGCGACGCTGGCGCAAGCGCGCTCACTGTCGATGGCCGAACAGCAGATGGTGGCCCAAGCGGCCGCGCTGGCCTGGATCGAGCTGTGGAGTACGCAGCAAGCCGTAGATGCGTTGGAAGGTCTGCGCGAGCCGGCCCGTATAGCCGAGCGTGCGGCGCGTGCTCGCTTGGCAGGCGGCACGGCCGGGGCCAGTGATGTGCTTGCCGCCCAGGCCGCCCTACTGCAGTTGGACAATCGCCTGGAGCAGGTACATGCGGAGCACGCCGCCGCGCAGGCCGGCCTGGCGCGGTGGTTGGGTATTGCACCAGAGGCGATCTTGGCCAGTGGTGCGGCACCGGATTTTTCGCAGTTGCCATTGGAGCCCACCCAACTGCTGGCCAAACTGGACCAACACACGCCACTACTGGGCTGGGAGGCACGCGAGAGCTTAGCCCAGGCCCAGGTGGATGCGGCCGTGGCCGAAACCCGCCCGGATTGGAGTGTGGAGCTCACCTACGGACGTCGCGAGCGCGCACCCGACGGCATGGCGCGCAGCGACATGCTCATGGTGGAAGTGGGTGTGGGCCTGCCGCTGTTCCAGAAGAACCGCCAAGCACGAGGCATCGCGGCACGGCGGGCCGAGCTGGAGGCGGTGTCCGCAGAGCGCGATGAGGCCCGGCGCATCCAAGCCGAGTCGGTGCAACGCGCGATAGCGCGATGGCGCGGGTTAACCGGCCAGTTGGAGCGCCAGAACACGCAGAGCCTGCCTTTGGCGCGCGATCGTGCACGCACGGCGTTGGCCGCCTACGGCGCCGGTGCCGACCTGCAGCCGTGGCTGGAAGCGCGGCGCGATGAGATCGAATTGCACCTGGAGAACGCCCGTCTGCTGGGCGAACAGGGCCGTGCCTGGGCGGCACTGGCCTATCTGCTACCCCATGAGGAGAACACGCCATGAGCCCGACCAAGACGCGTCTCACACAGCTCGCCGTGGCCCTCGGGTTGCTGGCGCTCGGCTTTGCCGGCGGCTACGCCTGGATGACTCGAACCTCTGATACCACCCCGCCCCCCGGCACGAGCGTCGCAGATCAAGCACGCAAGGTGCTGTACTGGTACGACCCCATGGCGCCGGAGCAGCGATTCGACAAGCCGGGCAAATCTCCGTTCATGGATATGGAGTTGCTGCCCAAATACGCAGATGAGGCCATAGGGGGCGGAACGCAGATCGATCCGCGCCTGCAGCAGAACGTGGGCATACGCACTCAGGAAGTGACGGTAGAGTTACTAGGGACTGCCGTACGCGTGCCGGGCACACTGACGTGGGATCTGACCCAGGAAAGCGTGATCAGTGCGCGCATGGAAGGCTTGATCACCCACGTGCAGGTAAAGGCGCCGTTTACCGAGGTTCGTCGTGGTCAAACGCTGGCCACCGTGCAGGCCCCGGCATGGAACGCGGCCATCGCCGAAGCACATGCCCTGAGCCAAGCTCAGTCCGCGGGCGCGCGTGAGCTGCAGGGTGCGGCGCAACAACGGTTGCGTTCGTTGGGTGTTCCTTCTGGCGCCTCGGCCAGAAGTGGCGTCGTGCTTAGCGCAGACCACAGTGGTGTCGTGACCGAGATCCTGGCACGCGAGGGACAGACGGTGATGCCCGGTACGCCACTGTTCAAGATCAATGGGCTGGACACGTTGTGGCTGGAGGCCTCGGTACCCCAGGCAGCGCTGGGCACCTTGCGGCCGGGGACCTCAGTGCAGGCCACGGTCAGTGCCTGGCCGGCAGAGCGCTTTGCCGGACAGATCCAGGCGTTGCTTCCCCAGGTCGACATGGCTAGTCGCACGCAGCGGGCGCGAATTGTGCTGCGCAACCCGCAGCGTCGGCTGGTGCCGGGCATGTTCGCCGAGGTTCTGGTGCAGCCCGACGCCGAGCAGGCCCTGCCAGTCGTTCCCACGGAGGCGCTGATCGCCACCGGGCGGGACAGCCGGGTCATCGTGCAGGATCCGGACGGGAGCTTCCGGCCAGTGCGGGTGAGTGTGGGACGTAGCGTGCAAGGGCGCACGCAGATCGTGGCAGGCTTGGCCGGTGGTGAACGCGTGGTCGTCTCGGGTCAGTTCTTGCTCGACTCCGAAGCCAGTCTCTCCGGTGCGTTGGAGCGCCTGGGTGCTGCACAACCGACACGCCCTGCCAGCGCATCAGGTGTGCACGAGCGCCATGACGCCGGGCACGAACCACGCACTGTCGTGCCGTCACCGTCCAGACAGCCGGCGCCTGTCGCGCCAGACACCTCCACCTCTACGCCGCCGCGCTGCCCGGTGCAGTACTGGTATGACCCGATGGTGCCGGAGAAGCATTTCGACAAGCCGGGCAAGTCACCGTTCATGGATATGCAGTTGGTACCCAAGTTCGGCCCCGCCGCAGCCGCTGATTGCCAGGCAAGCGAGGTCATGTCCGAAGCGATGGAGGGCACACCATGATCGCGCGCCTGATCCATGCTTGCATCGCCAATCGCGTGCTGGTGCTGGTTGCCGCCGCGCTGCTGGCGGTGGTCGGTTACTGGTCGGTAAAGAACACGCCGCTGGATGCGCTGCCGGACCTGTCCGATACCCAGGTCATCATCCGCACGCAATGGGCGGGGCAAACCCCGCGCATCATCGAAGACCAGGTCACCTACCCGTTGGCCACCACGATGTTGTCCGTGCCGGGCGTGAAGGCGGTACGCGGCTTCTCCTTCTTCGGTGATTCATTCGTCTACATCCTGTTTGACGATGCCACTGATCTTTACTGGGCGCGCTCTCGAGTGCTCGAGTACTTGAGCCAGGTACGCGATCGACTTCCGCCGAATGTGAATCCGGCGCTGGGTCCTGATGCGACAGGACTGGGCTGGATCTACCAGTACGCCTTGGTGGATCGGACAGGTCAACGTGATGTGGGGCAGCTGCGTGCGTTGCAGGACTGGTTTCTTCGTTATGAGCTAAAAACCGTGCCGGACGTGGCTGAAGTAGCCAGTGTGGGCGGTGCGGTGCGCGCCTGGCAGATCCAGCCCGATCCGCAGGCGTTGGCGGCCCGTGGACTGACGGTGGCCGAGCTCATCGAGGCGGTGGATGCGGCCAACGGCGCTACCGGGGGCTCGGTGATCGAACAAGGCGAAGCCGAACTGATGGTGCGCAGCGAAGGCTACCTGCGCACACAGGAGGCGTTCGAACAGGTGCCGGTAACCGGCAACGACGGCATCCCCGTCCTGCTCGGCGAGGTGGCCACGATCAGTCGCGGGCCGGTCTTCCGTCGTGGTATCGCAGAGTTGGATGGTCAAGGTGAGGTGGCCGGCGGCGTGATCGTCCTGCGGACCGGCAAGGATGCCTTGGGGGCCATTCGGAACGTCAAAGCGCGACTGCAGGCGTTGCAATCCAGCTTGCCCGAGGGCGTGGAAGTGGTGCCGGTGTACGACCGCTCCGAGCTGATCCAGGATGCGGTACGCAACCTCACCCACAAGCTTGGCGAAGAGTTTCTGGTCGTAGCGCTGGTATGCCTGCTGTTCCTGTGGCACCTACGCTCGGCGTTGGTGGCCGTCATCACCCTGCCTTTGGGTATCCTGGCGGCCTTCATCGTGATGCACGCCCAGGGGATCTCCGCCAACTTGCTGTCATTAGGCGGCATCGCCATCGCCATTGGTGCGATGGTCGATGCAGCGGTGGTGATGATCGAAAATGCACACAAGCATCTGGAGCACTGGCGGGAGGCGCACGGCCGGGAACCTCAGGGTGAGGAGCGCTGGCAGCTGATGGCCCGCTCGGCGGCCGAGGTCGGACCGGCCCTGTTCGCCAGCTTGCTGGTCATCACCCTGTCTTTCGTGCCGGTTTTTGCCCTGCAGGCGCAGGAAGGGCGATTGTTCTCGCCTCTGGCCTACACCAAGACCTACGCGATGGCCGCCGCAGCAGGGTTGTCGGTGACCTTGATCCCCGTCTTGATGGGCTACCTGATCCGCGGCCGCATCCGCCCGGAACAGCAGAACCCCATCAATCGCATCCTGATCGCTGGCTATCGGCCCATCCTGCTGTGGGTCCTCAAACATCCCGGTGTCACCTTGCTGCTCAGCGGCCTGCTGCTAGTGCTCACCTTGATCCCCTTTAGCCGGTTGGGCAGTGAGTTCATGCCGCCCTTGGAAGAAGGCAGCCTGTTGTACATGCCCACGGCCCTGCCCGGCCTGTCCGCCGACAAGGCCCGTCAGTTGCTCCAGCTCTCGGGCCGGATGATCAAGACCGTACCGGAGGTTGAGCACGTGTTCGGCAAGGCGGGCCGTGCCGAAAGTGCGACCGATCCGGCACCGATCGAAATGTTTGAGACCACCGTGACCTTCAAGCCGCGGGATCAATGGCGCCCGGGCATGACCCCCCAGAAGCTACGCCAGGAGTTGGACGCAGCGGTCAAGATTCCCGGTCTGACCAACCTATGGGTCCCGCCCATTCGCAATCGCATCGATATGTTGGCCACCGGCATCAAGAGCCCGATTGGGATCAAGGTCTCCGGACCCGATGTGGAGCAGATCGAGCGCCTGAGCCAGCAGATCGAGCAGGTGGCCAAGACTGTGCCCGGCGTGAGTTCGGCACTGGCCGAACGCGTCACGGGTGGGCGCTATGTCGATGTACAGGTGCGCCCGGAAATCGCTGCACGTTACGGATTCACTCAAGGCCAACTCCAGCAACTGATTGCCACGGTCGTTGGCGGTGATCCAATCGGGGAAACGATCGAGGGGCGCGAACGCTATCCCATCGTCTTGCGCTACCCCCGTGGCCAGCGTGACTCGTTGCAGGCCTTGCAGGATCTGCCGCTGATCGCGCCAGGCGGTGTGCAACTGACCTTGAGCCAGGTGGCGGAGCTGTCAATCAGCCCAGGCCCGCCGATGCTCAAGAGCGATAACGGCCGGTTGGTGGGCTACATCTACGTGGATGTGGCCGATCGCGACTTGGGATCGGTGGTCCAGGACCTGCAAGCCGCGGTGCAGACCCAGGTGAGTTTGCCTGCCGGCTATGGTCTGGCGTGGTCGGGGCAGTACGAGTATCTGCAACGGGCTTTGGCACGCCTGCAATGGGTGGTGCCCGCGGCGTTGGCGATCATCTTCCTGGTCATCTGGATGGTGTTTCGCCGGCTTAGCGATGTATCCATCATCCTGCTCAGCTTGCCCTTGGCGTTGGTGGGCGGTTTCTGGTTGATCTGGGGGCTGGGCCATGCGATTTCGGTGGCCAGCATGATCGGATTCATCGCCCTGGGCGGCGTTGCGGCTGAGTTCGGCGTCATCATGCTGCTGTACCTGCGTCATGCCTGGGAGCAGCGCTTGGCCAGCGGTGCGCCGGAAGATGTGTCTACCCTGCAAGAGGCTATCTACGAAGGCGCCGTGCAACGGGTGCGCCCGAAGGCGATGACGGTAGCCGTCATCCTGGCCGGGTTGTTTCCGCTTTTCGTCGGTGCCGGTGCCGGCTCGGAGGTCATGCAACGTATCGCCGCGCCGATGCTGGGTGGCATGCTCACCGCACCGGTGCTCTCTATGGTGGTGATTCCCGCAGCGTTCTATCTAGTGCGGCGACGTGGATTGCGCGCGGCGCGGGGCGACCAATGAGAGACAGACTGAGCACTTGAGGTAAGTCCCCACAAAAAGACGCCAGTCATGGAAGAAGTCATGACTGGCGTCAAAGGGGAGAGTACCGCCTACATGCTTACTTATCAGTGCCCGGCGTGCGGGGAAATCTCAAAGCTCAGCGACGCCCGATCCGACACAAAATCCAAACCCTTTTGTGTAGAGGGCACAATGTGATTGGTGTGGATGTACCAGGTCTTGGCGGTGGTCACCTGGAAACTGGCTTGGCCTTGGGCATCGGTGCGCAGGAGCGTAGCGCTACCGTGCCCACCCTTGACCGGTGCGTCAGCACGATGACCGACGTACACGCGTAGGTTGGGCACTGGCGTGCCCTGCTGCAGCACCTGGAACGACAGCTGTTCGCCGACCTTCACGCTTCCAGGATTGCGGGCCAAGCGGATCTCCAGCGGATAGCCCAGCGAGGCAGCGAAATCGTCGGTCAGTTTTGTGCCCACCTGTCCAATGGTACGAGCATGCTTGGTATAGCTATAGGTGACCCCTTTGGGAAACTTGCTCGCATCATAGGTGGCCAGGGTATCGGGCAAGTCTTCCAACTCCAGGTACTTGCCGAACTCGCTGGCCGTACGCGTGCTGGTGGAGGCCATCGTCGAGACCCCCAGCAGATAGGTGCCCTCGCCCGCCGGATGCACGGTGAGCTGGCTCTGCTTGCCGACCTCTTTCCAACTGGCCAAGTCCGGTGCAGCCTTAGCGCCGCCCTGACTCAGCGAAACGTCCTGTAGACGCGCTCGGGTGACTGCACCTGCACTTTCATCGAAGGTGCCATTGTTCACCAACGCTGTGTTCGCCTCGCCCGCTGCGGTGCCAGGCTTGGAGAAAGCGACAAACAGGTCGTGCGCACCGGCACTGCCGGCCACAGCGAACAGCAGTAGTGTGGCGGATAGTTGCGTGTTTCTCATGATGTGTAGCTCCTCGTGATCGTGGCTTACCAGTGGTAACCAAAGCGGACATTCCAGCGACGACCCAGCAAGTCGTACGTCATGGTGTCGGTGTCGGTGTTGGGGTTGTTCTTCACGAACGGCGCCTTCTTATCGAGCACTTTTTCAACGCCGGCGGAGATATCCCACTTCTTCTTGATGCCGTAGCTCAGTTGCAGGCTGTGGTACACCACGCTGGACACATGCGAGCCGATCGTGTCGGGCACGGCGATGATGTCGTCCGCGCTGCCGATGTACTGCGCCGAATAGACGCCGGTCCAACGGTTCTTGCCCATACGCAGTGAGCCCAAGCCACGCCACTGGGTGTAGCTACCCAAGCCGCTGGTGATCTTGCCGGCGTACTCAATGGTGGTGGCCCCGGGCGTGAGCGCCCCCAACCCACGCGGGGTGAGTCTGGAGGTCCTGGAAGCCCTGCTGGATCTGGTCATGGCCTCGGGCAAGGTACGTGTGGTCGACGTGGCGGAACTGTGTCCGCCCCTGGATCCGGATCAAGCCACCGCACGTGTGGCCGCGCGTTTGATCCACCGAATGGTCAGTGCGCAGGCTCAGTGAAGTGATATCGGCTGGCAAAAGGCAGTGAGCTAATGGGAACGCTCAGCCAGCAACTGCTTCATTTGCGCGATCTCCTGTGTCTGCGAGGTAATAATGTCCTGGCAGAGCTTCACCAACTCAGGATCCTTCAGACGATTCTCCTCACACATCAGGATGGCGCCAGCGTGGTGGGGAATCATCGAACGGATGAACTGTTTGTCAGTGACCGCTGCTTGAGTGCGAATGCCCCACCAGCAGAACAGCATGAACGCCACCGTCAGACCAGCCAGAATCAGATTGCGTCGGCGATCGGGGTACATGCTGGACATTAGCCACAGCTCGATCAGCAGCATGGGAGCGGCCATCAGGCCCGCCATGTAGAACTGGTTCACGTTGTTATAGACGTTAGCCCACTGATCGACCATTGCGTACATCAATGCGTACATGGCCACGAAAGACAGGCCCATCATCAACAACAGGCGGCCGTAATGGCCTTGATGCCCTTGTTGTGCCTGGTGGGCAGGTTGGTGTGAGGCGTGCGGTTTTGCGTGCTGGGACTGCGGGTCTTGCGCGTTTTCGTGCGTACCGTGCGAAGAGGACATAACAATCTCCGTGGGAATGGCAGAACGGCGGAAGAACCCGCGAACTGTTGGAACAGCTCCCGGGCTGAGAACACTTACATACCCTTGCCGGCAGCGAATTCCTGCGGGCTCAGCTTGCCATCTTTGTTGCTATCGAGCATGCCAAAGTGCGGCGCCAGCTTGTGCTTGGCCAGTTCTTCCTTGGACAGCGAGCCGTCCTTGTTGGCATCGAGCTTGGTGAAATCGGCATCGGCCGCCGCCGGCTTGTGCTGACCGTGGTCGGTGGTGGGCGTGGTGGTCTGGCCGCCGGCGAAGGCCGCGCCCGCCATCAGGAACAAGGCCATCATCGAGAGGGAGGCATAACGCTTCATTGCAGTACTCCTTGTGGGATATCAGTGACAGGAATGGCCGCGCGCAGGCTCATCGGCGCGGTCAGGGTGGGGGGTGGCAACAACGGTGGAGCCGGACAAACGCAGGGCATTGGTGACCACCGAAACCGAGCTCAGGCTCATGGCCAGGGCCGCCATCATCGGACTGAGCAAAAGGCCGAAGCTGGGATACAGCAAGCCGGCGGCGATAGGCACGCCGATGGCGTTGTAGACGAAGGCGAAGCCCAGGTTCTGCTTCATATTGGCCACCGTCAAAGACGAGATGGCACGGGCTTGCACGATGCGCCTCAAATCACCCTTGACCAGGGTGAGCTGGGCGCTGGACATGGCCACATCCGTGCCCGTCCCCATCGCGATGCCCACATCGGCTGCCGCCAGGGCCGGCGCATCGTTGATGCCATCGCCAGCCATGGCCACGCGACGACCCTGGGCTTTGAGTTGCTGGACCAGGTCGGCCTTGTCCTGCGGCTTGACGCCACCACGCACATCCTCGATGCCCAGCGTGCGCCCCACGGCCTCGGCCGTCGCCTGTGCGTCACCGGAGGCCATCACCACGTGCAGGCCATCGGCACGTAGCAGGTTCAAGGCAGGCAAGGTCGTGGCTTTGATGGGATCAGCCACCGCAATGGCGCCGGCCAACCGACCATTGACCGCCAGGAACATCACGCTAGCGCCTTCTTTCCGAAGACGCTCGGCGCTGCTTTGCAAAGGTGCTACATCGGCGCCAACCGACGCCATCAGGCTTTGGTTGCCGAGCACGACATCCTGATCGGACACGCGCCCGCGGACGCCTTGGCCGGTGAGCGAATCAAAATCTTGGGCGGCCACCAGGTTCAAGCCACGTCGCTGGGCTTCAGCCACGATGGCCTCGGCCAAGGGGTGCTCACTGCCCTGCTCCAAGCTGCCGGCCAAACAAAGGATCTGATCGGCGTCGAAGCCGGCGTTGGAGAGCGTGTCGCGAAAGGCTGGACGCCCCTCGGTCAACGTACCGGTCTTGTCCACGATCAACGTGTCGATCAGACGTAGCTGCTCGATCGCCTGAGCATCGCGGAACAGGACCCCGACCTGCGCAGCGCGGCCAGTGGCGACCATGATCGACATGGGGGTAGCCAAACCCAAGGCACACGGGCAAGCAATGATCAGAACCGATACGGCATTGAGGACGGCAAAGGTCCAGGACGGTTCGGGTCCAAACAGACCCCATCCGAAGAACGTGAGCACCGCCGTGGCCAGCACGGCCAGGACAAACCAGTACGCCACCTTGTCCGCCATACGCTGCATCGGCGCGCGGGAGCGCTGGGCTTGGGCTACCAACTGCACAATCTGCGCCAGTACCGTCCCGGATCCGACTTTGTCCGCCCGGATGACTAAGGCGCCCGTCCCGTTGAGCGTGGCGCCTATAACGTGATCACCGACAGCCTTCTCCACCGGAATGGGTTCACCGGTCAGCATCGACTCATCGACACTGGCGCGGCCTTCGATGACTTCCCCATCGACCGGCACCTTCTCGCCCGGTCGTACGCGAAGCAGATCACCCACGTGCACGTGATCCAGCGCAACGTCCTCTTCGCCCCCATCGGGTTTGACGCGGCGAGCCGTCTTGGGCGCCAATCCCAGCAGGGACTTGATGGCCGCCGAGGTTTTGGAACGCGCCCGCAGTTCCAGCAGCTGTCCGAGCAGGGTGAGCGAGACGATGACCGCTGCCGCCTCGAAGTAGACCCCTACCCGTCCATGCTCGCGGAAAGAGTCCGGAAACAGGTCCGGTGCCACGGTGGCCACCACGCTGTAGCCAAACGCGGCGGCCACGCCGATGCCGATCAGCGTCCACATGTTGGGGCTGCGATTGCCGATGGACTGTAGGCAGCGCTCAAAGAAAGGCCACCCCGCCCAGAGCACCACCGGGGCGCTCAGCACGAGCTCAATCCAGGTGCGCGCCTGCGTGGACAAGCCGGGCAGACGGTGTCCCAGCATGGCCAAGACCAGGACGATCAACGTCAAAGGCAACGTCCACCAGAACCTTCGGGTGAAATCGCGTAACTCTGGATTGTCGTCCTCCTCCAGCGAGGGCATCTCCGGCTCCAGCGCCATGCCGCAGATCGGACAGGTGCCGGGACCTGGCTGACGAATCTGCGGATGCATCGGGCAGGTGTAGACCGTGGCGTGGGTACCGCTGGGTTGGGCCACCGCTGCTGGGGCGGTCACTTCAACTTGCTGGGGAGCATCGTCCGTATAGCGGACGGGATTGGTGATGACCCGTCCATCCGCAGCCTCGACAGGGGCTGCGCCTGCAGAATGGTGATGGTCATGGGACGACGGTGAGTTCATGCCGATGCTCGCTTTAGTGGGGATGGACTGCCAAGGCAGTGTGCCATTGCGGGTTACACAGCTATTCGGGGCTGAGCGTCCCGAGCACTGAAACAACAATCAGGATCAAGATGGCCAGCGCGGCCTCAGCCGTAACACTCTGCCGCAAAGCCCGCACCTCCTGCGCGGGATCTCCGCTGGTCAGCGCTCGTTCCAAGCGCGGCACCAGCGTCCATCGGTGCAGCGCTCCCAAACCCAGCATTCCAGCGAACAGGGCCAGTTTGAAAAGCAGCAACTTCCCGTAGGTGCTCTGGAACAGGGCCGAAAACGACCACGCGGTGAGATCCCCGTAGTGCGCGATGCCGGACACGATGAGCGCACCAACGAAGATCGTTCCCAGCGTCGAAAAACCATGCAGAAAGTCATGCGTTGATCGCAGACGCCCGCTGCCGTTCGTCTCTTTGCCGCGCAGCAGCATGGCAAGGAACATCAGGACCGCTGCGATCCAGCCGCCTGCCGCGAGAAGATGGACGATGCCTGCAGCAAGCCGGACCGCGCCTGCCAAGCCCTCGCCAGCGGCGGCGTGGCCGTTCCATGCCAGCGAAGCGAGTGCGCCGCCCGCCAGCATCGCCCCCAGCGGGAAGGCGGTCTCCACCTTCCCGCGGCGACGATGCCATCCGAGCACGAACATCAGGGCGACCAGCAGCGCGCCTCTCGCCATGGCTGCCCGGCCCGCGGACGTCTCGAGCAGATACCAGCCAAGCGATGCGCGATCAACCTCGGCAAGCGGCATTCCCATGATGCCCGCGGTCTTGAAGACGACATCGAGCCCGGTGAGCACGAGACCGGCTACGGCACCCGCCAATAGAACGCCCATGAGTGACCACCCGGCCAAGGCGTCGGCGAGTGCCGATCGACGCGACCCGTACCAACCGAAGAGTGGAACCCCGAAAAGAACCATGATGACAAGGTATTCCAAGAATCTCAGTGCATAAGCCGACAGGTCGAACATTCGCGACTCCTCAGCGCACCGTGAAGCTGAAGCTGCCCGGCATGGGGTGGTTGTCACCACCGACGGCGCGGTATTCCACGGTATAGACGCCCGGAGCCAGCGGTCCAGGCAACTTGGCACGCAGGGTCTTGCCGTTGTTGACGATCTCGGTCGTGAAATTCTCGATCGGCATGGTGGAACTGCCGTGCTTCATGAGCAACTTGAGACGCGACGCCCGCGGAATCAATGTCTCGTTGAACACGAGATCGATCTGGCCTGGCGAGGCCACCACCGCATTTGCCGCCGGTGTGGACTGCTGCAGCGCGGCGTGGGCGTGCGCGACCTGCAGCGAAAACTGCCCGGCCGCGATTGCGAGGACGAGCGCGAAGGAGCGAATGACGTTGGACGACTTCATATGGATAAATCCTCATTGGAATGTGATGCAAAGCCCGTTCGGGAGGGGCCGCGCTGTGTTCGATGCGACAAGCGTTAGATGTCGGACTGTCACTGAAACCACGATTTGTCGGATTTTCTTGATACTTCCGCTTTCGCGAGACGAGGATCCCACCGGCTCAGGCGGGATCCTCGACGCATTACGCTGCCATGGCGCTGCAGCTTTCCGCGCAGCGGCGACAAACTTCGGCGCAGCGCGTCATCTCAGGGTCGTTCATGGCGTCGCATGCATCGGCGCACTGGCGGCAGATCTCCGCGCAGGCACCGCAAACCACGTCGTGAACGCTGGCACCGCGCAGCATCGCGTCGGCACTGGTTGCGCAGGTATCGGCACACGTCGCCAACAGGGCGATGTGCTCCGGGGCCGCGTGAACACCTCCTTTGGTCAGGCAGTAGTTGATGGTCTCCAGGCAGATCGCATGGCATTGCGTGCAGTTGTCGATGCACTCGTTCATGGCCTGGGGCCGGTGTGCTGCGGAATGGTGAGTCATGTAGTTCTCCTTCTTCCTCGCGGGCGAGAATCGGCGCGCCCGCAACACCGTCCCCTGTTGCTGCGACGGATCAGTGCTGTGCGAACGGTTCAGTGGTTCCGTCGCGATGTATCAGCTCGACCGTGAACGGCTGCTGGCGTCCCTCCGGGACCTCCATGCCCGGAGAACCAAGCGGCATCCCTGGGAGGACCAGGCCGCGTGCGTTCGGCTTTTCTTCGAGGAGACGCTTGATGTCCGCGGCCGGAACGTGGCCTTCGATGACGTATCCGCCGATCTCGGCCGTGTGGCAGGAGCCCTTTGCATAGGGGACACCCAACCGCTCCTTGACCAGACCCAGGTCATCCATGTCGTGCACATCCACGGTGAATCCCGCCTTCTGCACGTGGTCGATCCAGACACCGCAGCACCCGCAGGTCGGGGTCTTGTGGACGGTCATGCGTGGCAGGGCTGCTGGAGTCGCGTCGGCTGATTGGACGACAACCTGTGCGGAGGGCGAGGTTGTGGGTTGCGCGGATGAAGCATCCTGGGTGCAAGCACCCAGACCAGCCACGGCAAGGACCACAAAAGTCAGACGGTGCAATGTGAGCGTAGTCATTTCAATCTCTCGACTCAGCGCTTGGTCCGCGAGGACCAGTGGATGTGGACGATCCGCCAGCCGTCCGCGGTCTCCTTCAGCACCATCGTCTCGTCGCTCTGGACGGTCAGTGGCTGGCCGTCCTTCTGGGCATGCAACTCGCTTTCGGTTCCGACCCACGCGAACTCGCCAGCGGCTCGTGCGCGCTGACGGAGCAGCTGGCGATGGGCGCCCTTGAGGAACGCCGCATCGCTGACTGCGTGATGGCCCATGTATTCCTCGCGGCTGCGTTCGGCGCCCCCGGACTCGAGGATGAGAACGTCGGCAGCGAGCAGGGCTTCGACCGTGGCCAGATCGCCGCTAGACAGGGCCCTGTTGAAACGCTCCGCTACGGCGACCGCGGCCTCTGCAGTGACTGGGACGTCGACGTCCGCAGATGCCGCGGCAGCGGGGTGATGTGCGTGCGGCTGTGTCGCCTGCGCCATTGCGGGGGACACGACGGCCAGTGCCAGTGCGAGGGTGAACGAGATTGCTGTTGCGTTCATTGCGTGGGCTCCAAGAAGATCAATGGGGGTGCGCATGGCCGTCATCGGCCACGGGCGTGTGTGGTGCAGGGTGCGACTCCACCTTGCCGTCGGGATGGCCGTGGCTCACCAACCCGACTTCCGTGTCGCTGGGTGTCGGGCCGTGGTGATCGTCGTCCACGCCCGGCGGGTGCGCATGCGGCATGGAGTTGTTGCCCGGCTCGAATAAGGCAGGGTGATCCTCGGCCTTTTCGTCGTCATGGTGGCCTTGCGTCTCGCCGCCGCCATGCGAATGGCCCTCGCTGCTGTCGACAAGTTCCTTGTACGCAGTCGCGTCCAGCGTGGGCAACTTCTGCAGGAAGGCCGACATGTTCCATATGAACTCATCGTCCATGCTGCCGCCCCAAGCGGGCATGCCGCTGGCCTTGATGCCGTGCTTGATCACCCAGAACGCCTCAGCTGGAGCGACCGGCTGTTTGCTTAGGTTCGGTGGCGCGGGGTACAGGCCCTTGCTCATCTCGGTGGCCGCCGCGTCTGGTGAAAGATGGCAGGTCACGCACATGGCGTTGTAGTTGCCCGCACCCTGGCGGATACGCTCAGGATCATCAAGGTTCGTGGGTAGCTGAAGCTTGGCGGCGCGCACCTCAATGGAACGCTCGCGCGCCGTTTCAAGTAGCGCATACACCGGGCGACTATGCGGATCGTCGGCGGCCACGTTGTACACGCCCAGAGAGAGCGTGGCGGTTGCGACCACCGCAACCAATGCCACGCCGGCACCGAGCCATACCCACATCTTTTTGTTGGATTTCATTGTCAGTTCCCCTTAGAACCAGGTACGAAGGCCGATGACCAAGCGCGTGTCTTCAAAGGACTCGCCATGCTCGCGTCGCATGTCTGCGGTATTGCCAAACGCGCGCTCGTACACCACGCCGATGTAGGGAGCGAACTTTCGGGTGAACTCATAGCGAAGTCGTAGCCCCGCCTCAGCGGCACTCAGACCCGAACCTATCCCGCGCAATGGATCGTTCTTGCCATAGGCGGTGACTTCCACCAGCGGCTGCAAGATCAGCCGGTTGGTTAGCAGCAATTCGTACTCGGCCTCGACATTGGCGGCAGTCTGGCCCCCTTCGCCGAGATAGGCTGTGGCGGACACTTCGAACTTCATCGGCGCCAAGCCCTGTACACCGATAGCGGCGAAGTTCTGCGATGCCCCAGGCTTGAAGTCATGACGCACACCGGCCACCACATCCCACCACGTGGAGATACTGCGGCCGTAAAGCACTTCCAGATCAGCCGACTCGGTCTGACCATCCGTGCGTTCGCCTTCACTGCGGAGCCAGACGCGATTGAGGTCCGTACCGATCCAGCCCTGGCCCTCCCAGCCCAGCCCGGTGCCCGGATCGGCATCCCAGGTTTCCAGGCGATTGAGCAGCACGTAGCTCTTGATCGAGTTGTCATGCACCGGATGCGCGTGTTCCGGCGCGATGGCCGCCTTGCGATCCGCGTCCGTCACCGCGGGAATCGGGGTGCGCGGCTGCGTTGGCGCTGCAGGCCCGTGTCCCATCTGACTGTGGTCCATGCCCTCCATCGATTGCATTCCCGCTTCTGGTGTAGCGGGCGCGGGCGAATCATGGCCCATCTGCGAATGGTCCATCCCCTGCATCGCAGGCGTGGCCGTGCCGGAGGTGTCGGCTGCAGCGGGCTGTGCCATCTGACTGTGATCCATGCCCTGCATCGACTGCGCCTGCGCTGTGGGCGCCGCAGGTGTGCTCGCGGGCGAGCCGTGCCCCATCTGCGAATGGTCCATGCCCTGCATGGCAGGCTCGGCTGCGTTAGCCTGCGGCTCGGCGTGGCCCATCGCCGCATGATCGATCGTCGCTTCGCTCGTCTTGGCCGGTGTTGCAGGCTTTTGGGCTGGCGCAGGTTTTGATGTCGGTGCCTGATGTGCAGAGTGATCCTGAGTCTGGGTCTGCGCGCCCTGCTCCATCTGCATGGAGCCGTGCTGCATAGATTGGGCGCTGGCCGCATTGGCCAGGGCCAGCGAGATAGCCGTCAGCGCAGTCAGGGTGGTATCGCGTCTATTGATGTTCATTCGTCGACCCTCACCGTGCGCATCATTCCGGCTTCCATGTGATAAAGCAGGTGGCAATGGAACGCCCAGCTGCCCAACGCATCGGCACGCACGCGATACGTGCGTCGGCTACCTGGCGGCATATCCACCGTGTGCTTGCGCACCATGAAGTTGCCGTTGTCGTCCTCCACGTCACTCCACATGCCGTGCAAATGGATGGGATGGGTCATCATCGTGTCGTTAACCAATACGATGCGCATACGCTCGCCGTAGTTCAGCCGCAGCGGCTCGACATCGGAAAACTTCTGACCGTTGAAGCCCCAGGAGAATTTCTCCATGTGTCCGGTCAGATGCAGCTCGATCTCGCGACCGGGGTCGCGTCCGTCAGGGTCTTCAAAGGTGCTCTTGAGCATGGAATACGTCAGCACATGACGGCCGTTATCGCGCAGGCCATTGCCCGGATCATCCAAGCGCGAACTCACGCTCATGGCTTGGTTGTCCAACAGGGGATTGTTGGTCTCGCTAGCAGGGTGTGATTGCATGCCCCCGTGCTGCATGCCTGCCATGGCACCATCGCCGGCGGCGGGCATCGCATGGCCTGCATGGGCCGAGGTCGCGTTACCGCTGACAGGTGGGGTCATGCCAGGCATGCCCATGGCCGCACCACAGCCGCCTTCCATGCCCTTGCTGCCGCCAGACATATCCATCGACCCATGATCCATGCCCATGTCTGCCATCGTCAGCAGCGGCCGGGGATCCACAGACGGAACGGGCGCGCGTAATCCTTCGCGCACAGCGAGCGTGCCGCTGATGTAGCCGGTGCGACCGGAGTCTTGGGCAAAGATGGTGAATGCGTCCTGCCCGGAGGGCTCCACGATCACATCGAAGGTTTCTGCTACCGCGATGCGGAACTCGTCGACGGAAACCGGATGGACATACAAGCCATCTGCCGCCACCACGGTCATCTTCAGCCCCGGAATACGCACATCGAAGTACGTCATGGCAGAGCCATTGATGAAACGCAGGCGCACCTTCTCGCCACTGCGGAACAAACCGGTCCAGTTGCCCAGTGAGGTCGTGCCGTTCATCAGGTAGGTGTAGGTGTTGGCGTTGACGTCGGACAGGTCCGTGGGCGTCATCCGCATCACGCCCCACATCTTGCGATCTTCCAACGTGGCCGACAGGCCGTTGCGCTTCACATCGCGCGCAAAATCGCCGACCGTGCGCTTGTAGTAATTGTCATGGCCCGGCATCTTCTTCAAACGATCGAACAGGGCCGTCGGGTCCAGGTCTGTCCAATCGCTCAGCATCACGACGTAGTCGCGATCGAAACTGAAGGGCTCCGGCTCCAATGGGTCGATGACGATCGGGCCATAGAGCCCGGCTTGTTCCTGGAACCCTGAGTGGCTGTGGTACCAGTAGGTTCCGCCCTGATGCAGGGTGAACCGGTAGTGGTAGGTCTCACCACGTCCGATACCGTCAAAGCTCAGACCCGGCACGCCGTCCATGTTGGCCGGCAAAATGATGCCGTGCCAATGGATGGAGGTGTCCGCGCCATGGATGGAGTTAGCGGGCAATGCATTAGAGACGCGCAAGTTGACCGTGGTGCCTTCCCGCCACCGCAGCAACGGCGCCGGAACGGACCCGTTGACCGTGATCGCGGTGCGGGTCTTGCCGGTGAAGTTCATCGGCGTCTCGCCAATGGTCAGGTCAAACTCAGTGCCCGATAGTACGTTGGGTTGTCCCGGCCCCTTGAGCGCCCAACTGGCTTTGGGCCAGAAACCTAATCCTGCGACTGCGCCTCCCAAGGCCAAGCCTTGGACAAATCGCCGCCGCGAAGGCAGCAGCGGTCCACCGCGTGGACCACGAAAATCATCATGCGACATGAAAATGCTCCAAGCGTCGTGTTGCCACCGGCGGGCGGTGGTACAGAGCGGGCGGCTGGCCTAAACAGGCATGCAAGCCACACCAACGGCGCCATTGCGGCGCCTAGGGACGCTTAGCCGATCGGTGGTCGGATCAGATGAGGCAAGGCAGGTGCCGCATGCCCTAGGGGCAGCGGCATGACATCCAGGCCCAAGGCCAGTTGCACCGAAACATGCAGGCGCGCAGGAAGTGCGCTCGCGCAAGCGTGTACGCAGGCGCACCGGCACGCAGAAGACTTGCAACAGTCGGGACCGGCATGGTCGCCATGCCCAGTGCCAGCCTTTTCAATCGATGTGGCATCGGGATGATGCTCAGCACTGTGATGGGCGAAGCAGTCTTCGTCGACTTGCACCGCGGCAGCCACTTCGCTGGCCTGCTCTTCCATGACCGGGTTCATACTGACGGACGCAAACGCCGACCACGCGCCGTTAAGCACGAGCATGGCGATCAGGAACAGTCGCAGTAGAAGTGAGGAGGCTGACACGGGCGACATGGTATATCACTTTAGACAAGGCGCGTGTGTATCGGTCGTGAACAAAATCTCAAGTAAGCCTGAGATGTCGCGACTTGTCAGTCGCACTAGCCGCGGACACTGCAGCTCCCTCCAGAAGCGCCCAAAGGGCGGGTTGAGGCGAAGAGTTGCCCATAGGGCGAGCGCTTGTTCGGTTTACTTCTCGGGCGTGGCCTCGATCAGCTTCACCAACTCGCGCTTCTGCTGCTTGCTTAGCGAGCCCCAGCGCAGGAGCAACTTGGCCAGCAGATCATCGTCGGTGTAAAGGAAGGCGGCGGGGATCCCCAACGCTTGGGCCAACCGCTCAGCAATCTCCAGCATGGGCTCGTGCTTGCCACGCTCGTACTGGTTGATTCGGGGGCTGGCCACGTGAGGATCCAGACCGGCCCGGATGCCCAACTCCTTCTGCGACAAACCCGTGTGCAGGCGGGCTTGTTTGAGGCGTCGAGCGAAGGTCGGTGTTGAGTCGACGGACAAAGTCACGCGCGCACCCCATGGAGACCCCATAAGGATGGCGGATGTACCCTGCCTTGCATACTAAGATATTCTTAGCTTTGAGGCAACCGGCGACACCGGTAGCGCCGCCCCCCCCCCCCCCCCCCAGGAGCCACGCCGCTCCCTCATCCCCGGAAACCGCATGCCCGGAACCTCGTCAATGACGCCATCTGGGGTCGCCAGCATCGAGGAGTTGGGCCTTCGTGGCACCCTTTTCCTAGCCGCACTGTTAGCCGCGCAGCTACGACGCCTACCGGTGGCGCCCACACGCCGCTCCACCTTGCTGGTGCTGGACACGCTGCGAGACTTGGCCTTGATCCAAGTTCCCTGGCCAGCGGATCGATGGCAGATCCGCCCCGATGCCGAGGTCACGCCCATCGAAGATCTGCAATGGGCTTTCGCCTGGTCTACCCACGAGCGCAGGCACCTGCTCCCGGTGCTGGAAGACCAACTCGGCGATATGGCACACGATGTAGACTTGGCGGACGCGAAACTGGAGCTGTGGGATGAACTTGCACTCTGGGAGACCGAGCAGTTTCTGGAGCAGCAATTGCTCAAACATCACTTCGACCCAGGCTGGGCACGTGATGTGGGGTTCGTCTTTCAATCCGGACCGCGGGGCTTGCCGATCGCGCGGTGGCGTTACTGCTGCTGGGCGGCGGTACGCCAAGGTGCCTCGGTGGCGATGCGTCTTGGCGTGCACGACAGCGCCCATGTGCGGGAAGCCATCTTTCAGGAGGTCCAGAAGCGCCTGCGCTACCTGATGACCAGTTCGCCCGAGCAAGGCATGTTCAAGCCCTATCATTTGGCACCGGAGTCCTCAGTAGCCAAACTGTTTGTAGATTGGGTCGTCCCTATGGAATGGGCGTACTGGACAGGTGAGCGCCACCCCAGCCGCTAGCAGACAAACGAGCAGCCTCGTCAGTCGGCTCCCCCATCTTGCGCATGGCCGCGCCGAGTTTTCTTCACCGCATTTTGTGCTGGCGTCAGTTGATTCAGTAGAGGCTCTAGCGCTTCAAGACGTGCATTGGCACGCAACGCATCGGCTTCAGCGCTCTCGCGGCGCTCACGCTCCCGCGCAAGGGTGTCTTGAACTTGAGCTAGCTCGTTGCGCATGGTATCCAAGGTCTTGGCGTCAGTCTTCCAGCGCTCCTGCAGTGCCAAATAGTCCGTCGCGGTCTGGCGCAACGCCACGACCTCGCTGTGTTGGCCTTCGTGGGCCTGTCGTAGCTGGGCAAGCTCACGCTCAATCCGCCCGTGGCGCTCCAGCCATTGACCATTGTCGCGGTTCAGCACCAACAGCTCCTGATTCTTCGCGCCCAAGGCTTCATTGGCCTGACGTAAGGCTACTTGCAGCTCTTGGACCTGATGCTCGTGACGGCGAAGCTCTTGCTCACGCTGCTCTTTGGTTGAAGTGCGGTAGTGCTCAAGCGCTTCCCGGGCATGGGCATGCTTGTCCTCCAGAGAACGCGTATGCGCCTCATGATCAGCCAGCCGCACCGTCATGCCAGCGATGCGCTCGTTCAACTGGGCGATTTCCGCGATCCTGTCACCTAGATTCTGTTGAAGGAGGGCGTGAGCAGCTTGCTCTTGGTGCAGGCTTGCTTCGGTGCGCTGCAGCCGACTGCTCAAGGCGGCAGCCTCCTCTTGGGCACCGGAAAGCGCCTGTTGCCGACTGTGGAGCTCAGCCTGATGGCGCTCACGCTCCTGGGTGAGGATGGCCTCTGCTTCCTCCTGGAGCCGCGAGGCCAAGCGCGCAACCAAGTCCTGCAAAGCATCACTAACGGCTACCGTCCTCGCCGGACCGCCGCCTTCCTCTCCTTCCAGTTCACGCAAGTAGCGGTGGATCGTGGTCTTGGAGCCCGTGTTGCCCAAGGCCACTCGCACCGCGTCGACTGACGGCTTCTTGCGTTGGGCCAGCAGCGCGTCGCGCGCCTTCTGGACGTCACTCTTATAGAGTCCTGCGCGCGCCATCGTGCCACCTCACTTTATTTCGTAATGTATTACATACCATGTAATTACATACTATTAAAGCAGGTAGTCGACCGCTCGTCGGCGAAAATAGTTATACGGGATAATATTGAATTATCCCGCCTGATCGTCTTTTTGCTCCAGATTTCACCGGTGGCACGTACGAAACGGTCCGAGAGGAGACGCCCCTGCAGACGCCTATGGCACCTCTATCGACCAGGCCATCCAGAGGGGCCTCGTGCTGGGTTAAAATTGAGCGCGAATGGCCCATTCTTCTCCCACGACCACGCCAATGCCGCCCTAGACCCAGCCTGGGCCTAGATCGTCAAGACGTGGTTACAGCGCACAGCGCTTGAGGGAGTCTTATGCCGACCCATACCGCGGAGGCCGCGCGCCGCCGCACGTTTGCCATCATTTCGCACCCGGATGCCGGGAAAACCACCCTGACCGAGAAGTTTCTGTTGTTTGGCGGCGCCATTCGCCAGGCCGGTAGCGTCAAGTCCCGGAAGTCAGCCAAGCACGCCACGTCCGACTGGATGACGCTGGAGAAGGAACGCGGCATTTCGGTCACCTCGTCGGTGATGCAGTTCCCCTACGATGGCCGCATCGTCAACCTGCTCGATACGCCGGGGCATGCCGACTTCTCCGAGGACACCTACCGTGTGCTGACCGCGGTCGATTCGGCGCTGATGGTCATCGACTGCGCCAAGGGCGTGGAAGAGCGCACGATCAAGCTGATGGAGGTCTGTCGGCTGCGGGACACGCCGATCATGACCTTCATCAACAAGCTCGACCGCGAAGGCAAGTCGCCGGTCGAACTGCTGGACGAGGTCGAGCGCGTCCTCGACATCCCCTGCGCACCGATCACCTGGCCGATCGGCATGGGATCGAGGCTCAAGGGCGTGATCCATCTGATGACCGGCGAGGTCCACCTGTTCGAAACTGGCAAGAACTTCACGCGACAGGATTCGACGATCTTCCCATCCATAGAGGATCCTGCACTGGTCAAGCGCGTCGGAGCGCAGCTCCTCGATGAGGTCCGGGAGGAGCTGGCCCTGGTTCAGGGCGCGTCTCATCCCTTCGATCGCGAACTGTATTTGGCAGGTCTGCAGACTCCGGTATTCTTCGGCTCGGCGGTGAACAACTTTGGTGTCCAGTTGCTGCTCGACTTCTTCGTCACGCATGCGCCGGCACCCAAGCCACGCGACGCATCCCTGAGGAAGGTTTCGCCAGAGGAGCCGGCTTTCAGTGGCTTCGTGTTCAAGATCCAGGCCAATATGGATCCATTGCATCGCGACCGCGTCGCCTTCCTGCGCGTGTGCTCCGGCAGCTATCAGCACGGCATCAAGGCACTCCATGTCCGCACGGGCAAGGAGATGCGGCTTGGCGATGCCTTGACGTTCATGGCGTCCGAGCGTGAGTTGGCCGAGCACGCCTACCCGGGCGACGTCATTGGCATTCATAACCACGGCACGATCGCCATCGCCGACACGTTCACCGTCGGCGATCCGTTGCAGTTCACCGGCATACCGAGCTTTGCCCCCGAGCTGTTCCGGCGCATCCGCCTGCGGGACCCGTTGCGTCTCAAGCATTTGCAAAAGGGTCTGACCCAGTTGTCTGAAGAGGGAGCCACGCAGTTTTTCCGGCCACTGTTGTCCAACGACCTGATCCTCGGGGCAATCGGAACCCTGCAGTTCGAGGTGGTGGCCTATCGGTTAAAGGACGAGTACGGCGTGGAAGCGAGTTTCGAACCGGTCCAGATCCACACTGCGCGCTGGATCCAGGCTGAGAGCGATTCCGATCTCGAAGAGTTCCGTGAGAAGGCGGCAACCCATCTTGCGCTCGATGCTTCCGGAGCCCTGGTCTACCTGGCACCCAGTCGCGTCAACCTGCAGATGGCGCAGGAACGTGCACCGAAGATTTGCTTCACAGCCACACGCGAGCACTCCCAAGCCGTGGGTCGCGCGGACTAGGGGTTGTCCGTGTAAAAATGGTTCTTTGCGGATTACCGTGGAGCCTCGGCTGACCAACGGTGCCCTTGAGGCCTGATTTCCTAGATTCGAGGATGCAGCCATGCTGGACCGGAAGACGATCGAAAAGCTGGATGGCCGGGAAGGCTATCGGGTAGAGCGCGTGGCGTGGCCTGAGGATGACAGCCGGACCGTCACGATCTACCTCAAGCCATCGGCGCGGACGATGTACTGCGAGCACTGCGACACTCCCAAGCCGTGGGTCGCGTGCAGCGCAGGGGAAACCATCACGTTCATGAACCCCTCACCTCCGGTCGAATCGGCAATTGATCGGCGCGGACGTCGACCGCGTGCTCGATAGGCATTGATGCCGGACGTCTAACCCCCACGCTCCCGCATCACCTCGCGCACGATGAACAGCGACGCGATCGAGCACGCTTCAGAGCAGTCCTCGCGCAGGGCCAATTCGTGGAGGCGATCGAGCTGCCAAGGGACCACCTCGAGCTCTTCGGGTTCGTCCCCCGGCAAGCGCTCCGGGTACAGGTCCTCCGCCAGTACCAGATGGATGGCGTTGCTCATGTAGGTGGGGGCCAAGGTCAGTGGCCGCAGATAGCGCATAACCTTGGCGCCCATTCCGACCTCTTCCTTCAGCTCGCGATTGGCGGCCTCGAGAATCGACTCGCCGGGGTCCATACGTCCCTTGGGCAGGCCAAGTTCGTATCGATGGGTGCCCACCGCGTACTCGCGAATCAAAAGTACCGTGTGCGGATCGGGCATCGCGGCGATGATGACGCTTCCAGGTGAGCGGGTGTGGAGCCGCTCGTAGAGCCGTCGCTCCCCGTTCGCGAATTCGAGATGCACCTGTTCCAGGCAATACGGGCCGAGCTCGGTCGCATCAGCCCGATGGATGACCGGTAGGCGCAGGATCGTGTTGAGGCGGGACATCAGCCGTCTTCCGATTGCACCGCGCCCGGCGGTTCTGCTTCGGCAATCGCGACGCCGCTGCTGAGGAACATGCGGGCAGCAGCGGCCGCATTCTCCAAGGCCAAGCGGGTGACCTTGGTCGGATCGAGGATGCCGAACGCGACCATGTCGCCGTATTCGCCGGTCTGGGCGTTGTAGCCGAAATTGCCGCTGCCTTCCTTGACTTTGTTGACCACGACCGATGGCTCTTCACCGGCGTTGGCGACGATCTCGCGCAGCGGTGCTTCCATCGCGCGCAGGGCGATCTGGATGCCGTGGTTCTGGTCTTCGTTGGCGCCCTTCAGGCCTGCAATCGCGGCCTTGGCGCGCAGCAGCGCGACGCCGCCGCCCGGGACGATGCCTTCTTCCACCGCCGCACGCGTGGCGTGCAGGGCGTCTTCGACGCGGGCCTTCTTTGCCTTCATCTCGATCTCGGTCGACGCACCGACCTTGATCACCGCCACGCCGCCGGCCAGCTTGGCAACGCGCTCCTGCAGCTTCTCGCGGTCGTAATCCGACGAGGTGTCTTCGATCTGGGTCTTGATCTGGGTGACACGCGATTCGATGTTGGCCTTCTCGCCGGCGCCATCGATGATCGTGGTGTTTTCCTTGGAGACCTGCACCTTCTTGGCGCGGCCCAGGTCCTTGATCGTCGCCTTTTCGAGCGACAGACCGATTTCCTCGGAGATCACGGTGCCGCCGGTCAGCACGGCCATGTCTTCCAGCATCGCCTTGCGACGGTCGCCGAAGCCCGGTGCCTTGACGGCCACGACCTTGACGATGCCACGGATGGTGTTGACCACCAGAGTCGCCAGCGCTTCGCCTTCGATGTCTTCGGCGATGATCAGCAGCGGCTTGCCGGACTTGGCCACGCCTTCCAGCACGGGCAGCAGGTCGCGCACGTTGGAGATCTTCTTGTCGTGCAGCAGCACGTACGGATCGTCCAGGTCAGCGGTCTGCGACTGCTGGTTGTTGATGAAGTACGGGGACAGGTAGCCGCGGTCGAACTGCATGCCTTCGACGACGTCCAGCTCGTTTTCCAGGCCCGAGCCTTCTTCAACGGTGATCACGCCTTCCTTGGTCACGCGGCGCATCGCTTCGGCGATGATGTTGCCGATCGATTCGTCGGAGTTGGCCGAGATCGTACCGACCTGGGCGATCGCCTTGTCGTCGGTGGTCGGCTTGGAGATGTTCTTCAGCTCGGCGACGGCGGCGATCACGGCCTTGTCGATACCGCGCTTGAGGTCCATCGGGTTCATGCCGGCAGCAACGGCCTTGGCGCCTTCGCGGATCAGGGCCTGGGCCAGCACGGTGGCGGTGGTGGTGCCGTCGCCGGCGTCATCGTTGGTGCGGGAAGCAACTTCCTTCACCATCTGCGCGCCCATGTTCTCGAACTTGTCAGCCAGTTCGATTTCCTTGGCGACAGACACGCCGTCCTTGGTGATGGTCGGGGCGCCGAAGCTCTTTTCGAGCACGACGTTGCGGCCCTTCGGGCCCAGGGTGGCCTTGACGGCATTGGCGAGAATGTTGACGCCGCGCAGCAGGCGCAGCCGCGCATCATTATCGAAAAGGATCTCTCTGTGCGTCATGACCGTTCCTCCGCAATAAAAACGCATGCCGGAGGGGAGCCGCCAGAACCCCCGGCATACGCCGACTCCGGCAGCAACACTTTCGTTCCGTCCACCGCCTTCATCGAAAGCCGAACCCGACCCTGCATGTCCACTTCCAGGACCTTGACCTTCACCACATCCCCTTCCGACAGAACGGAATTCGGGTTTTCCACTCGCTCGTCAGAAATCTGCGAGACGTGCACCAGTCCGACCTTGCCCGGCGCGATGGTGACGAACGCGCCGAAGTCAAGCACCTTTGCCACCTTACCTTCGTAGACCCGACCCGGTTCGATTTCGGCCGTGATCTGTTCGATACGCCTGCGCGCCGTGTCGGCGGCTCCGCCGCTGGTCGAAGCGATCACGATCGTGCCGTCGTCCCGGATATCGATCTGCGTGCCAGTTTCCTTGGTGAGCGCCTGGATGGTGGCCCCGCCCTTGCCGATCACCTCGCGGATCTTGTCCGGATGGATCTTGATCGTCAGCAGGCGCGGTGCGAACTCCGACATCTGCTCGCGCGGGGCCTGGATGGCCTTGGCCATCTCCCGAAGGATGTGCAGTCGCCCTTCTCGCGCCTGCGCCAATGCCACCTCCATGATCTCGGCGGTCACGCCGTCGATCTTGATGTCCATCTGCAGGGCCGAGATACCGTCGATAGTGCCGGCGACCTTGAAATCCATATCGCCCAGGTGGTCCTCGTCACCCAGGATGTCGGACAGCACCGCGAACCGATCGCCTTCCTTGACCAGGCCCATGGCGATGCCTGTCACAGGCCCCTTGACCGGAACGCCCGCAGCCATCAGGGCCAGCGAGCTGCCGCACACTGAAGCCATCGAGGAAGAACCATTGGACTCGGTGATCTCCGACACTATTCGAATGGTGTAAGGGAATGCTTCCATCGACGGCATGATCGCGGCGACGCCACGCTTGGCCAGACGGCCGTGGCCGATTTCGCGTCGCTTTGGGCCGATCATCGGACCCGTCTCGCCGACGCAGTAAGGCGGGAAGTTGTAGTGGAAAAGGAAGTGTTCCTTGTACTCGCCGGTGACGGCATCGATGACCTGGCCGTCACGCGTAGTGCCGAGCGTGGTGGTCACGATGGCTTGGGTTTCGCCGCGTGTGAACACCGCCGAGCCATGAGTGCGCGGCAGCACGCCGAGTTGGATCGAGATCGGACGTACGTCTTCGAGACCGCGACCGTCCAGCCGACGCCGATCCTGCAGCACCATGCGGCGCACAGCGGTGTACTCGAGGTCGTCCAGCTCCGCGCGGACTTGGGCGACCTCCCAACCCGTTGCCGAGGTCGTCGGTGCAGCTAGCGCAATCAACACTTCATTTCTGATCGCCTGCACTCGTTTCTTGCGTGCGATCCGGTCGGTGATCAGCAAGGCGCTGTTGAGGTTGTTTCCAATCTGTGTGCGCACCGTATCGGCCAGGGCCAGGTCGCGTGGTGGATGGCTCCACTCCCACTTGGTCACCTTCGCTTCTTGGGCGAGTTCCTCGATCGCTTCGATCACGGGCTGCATGGCGTGGTGGCCAAGCGACACCGCCGCCAGCATGATCTCCTCCGAGAGCACGTTGGCTTCGGACTCGACCATCAACACGCCGTGCCGGGTGCCGGCGACGACCAGATTGAGGTCGGAGGCCTTGAGCTCTTCGGTGGTCGGGTTGACCAGAAAACTGTCGCCGTGGCGGCCGATGCGGACCGCTCCAATCGGCCCCTTGAACGGCAACCCCGACAAGCGCAGCGCGGCGGAGGCGCCGACCATGGCTGGAATATCGGGATCGATCAACGGATCGACGGACAGCACGGTCGCAATGACCTGGACCTCGTGGCGGAACTGATCGGGAAACAGTGGTCTTACCGGCCGGTCGATCAGGCGCGAGGTCAGGATTTCCTTTTCGGTCGGGCGACCCTCGCGCTTGAAGAAACCACCGGGGATACGACCGCCTGCGTAGAAGCGCTCCCGGTACTCGACGGTGAGCGGGAAGAAGTCGAGTCCATCTTTCGCGCGCTTGCTGCCGACCGCGGTTACCAGCACCACCGTATCGCCCATGCGGACTATGACCGCGCCGGACGCCTGCTTGGCGATCTCGCCGGTTTCGAGGGTGAGTTCATGCGCCCCGAAGGCGCAGCGCTTCACGACCGGTAATTTAGCCGGTGCATTCGTCATCAGATTCATTATGTTTTCCTTTCATCAACAAGGATATGCCGACCACCGCAGAGGCGGCCCAATGGGTGCCGCGCGGACTCAGCGACCGGCGTTTCGGCGCATGTTGTGCTGTTTCGCCTCGGCCAGTTCCTCGGTGCACTCCAGGCAAAAAGGCGCGGCGGGATCGGCCATCAAACGGCCATGCCCGATTTCGAGTTCACATCGGCAGCAAATGCCGTAGCGCCCCGATTCGTAGCGATCCAGCGCCGCCTTGATCCGATCCAACTGGATCATCAGGCGACTGCTGCCCGCCTTGGCCATGTGCTGCTGGGAGATGGCGTCGATCCTGCTGACGCGGCCTTGCGTGGTCTGATCGAGGGCGACGGGTTGGCCCGCGTCTTCCAAACCGGCGAGGGTGATGCGAATGTCCCGCTGCTCCTCTACGAGCATGCTGAAGAATTCGTCCAGACTTTGAACGTGTACGGACATGGTGACTCCTCATCTTGGTAGGCGGTATGCCGGGAGCGGCATCCGGAAGCGGGCATTGCGCCCGCGGCCAAGAAGTGAGCGTTAGATTGGAGTGGTCATGAGAGAGCCTCGTCTTGACCCTCTGAACCGCACCCCATTGTGCGGAAACCACATCACCTAGTAGAGCTTGAGGCCATCCTCAAGATCGACGAGACAGGCGGAGGGGTGTTGTATCGTGAATTTCACTAAATCATAGCATGTCAAGTCCCCCGTCAAACGACGGGGGATTACCTCGGGCCTTCTGGGCGCTGATAGCCGCCACGAACCCCATCCTTGGACAGCACCCACTGCCACAGTTGCAGGTCGCGGGCGCGGAATGCACCGGCGCAGGACAACAGGTAGTAGCGCCACATCCGATGGAACCGTTGCCCCAGTTCGTCCTCGAAATGAGGCCATGCCTGCTCGAAGTTGGCATGCCACGCCATCAATGTGTTGTCGTAGTCGGCGCCGAAGTTGTGCAGATCCTCGACGACGAAGAGCTCGTCGCAAGCATCACCGATCTGGCCAATCGACGGCAACTCGCCGTTCGGGAAAATGTAGCGATCGATCCACGGGTCGGTAGTGGACTTGCGCCGGTTCTTGCCGATGGTGTGAAGCAGGAACAGGCCGTCATCGGCCAGGCAGCGATGAGCTACTTCCATGTAGCTGCGATGGTTCTTGCGACCCACATGCTCGAACATGCCGACGCTGGCGATGCGATCGAAGCGCTCGTTGATGGAGCGGTAGTCCTGCAGCCGGAACTCCAGTGGCAGGTCGGCATAACGCTCCGTCGCCCATGCGGTCTGCTCCTTCGAAACCGTCACCCCCACGCACTCAACGCCGTAGTGCTCGGCGGCGTACGCCATGAAGCTGCCCCAGCCACAACCGATGTCGAGCACCCGCATGCCGGGCTCCAGGCGCAACTTGTGGCAGATCATGTCGAGCTTGGCTTCCTGCGCCTCCGCCAGGTTCTTCGCATCGGCCCAGTAGCCGCAGGTGTAGGTCATGCGCGGGTCCAGCATTGCCGTGTAGAAATCATTCCCGAGGTCGTAATGGGCCTCGCCGACTTCCCAGGCCTGTCGCGATGTCTGCCGATTCAGCAGCTTGGCCCGTAGCGAATGAAACATGAGCCGCAACGGTTTGACGTGGCGATCGAGCCGCGCACGCAGGATGCGATCGAACAGTTCGTCCAGCCGATCGCACTCCCATGCGCCGTTCATGTAACTTTCCCCAAGGCCGAGATTGCCCTGTGCAAATACGCGCTCCGGGACGCCATCGACCAGCAACCGGATATCCCATGGGCGATCACCGCCCAGTCGAACATCAGCGATCTCCAGCAGTTCGTCCATCATTCGATGGAGGTGGTTTCGATTGATTGTTTCAGTGGATTTATGCTTGGTTGATGCTTCGGTCATTTGACTTACTGCCGGTGGTTGGCGTCAACGGAGAAGGAGCACCGGGACGCGGCAGGTGCGCAGCATCGTGGTGGTGGTGCTGCCGACAATCAGCTGGCGGATACGCGAGTGGCCATAGGCCCCCATGACCAGCAGATCCACATGCTCGTCACGGATGTAATGGCCGATCACCTCTTCCGCTTCGCCCGGTCGCACCGCGCCGGCCGCAGACAATCCGGCCGCGGCCAGCGTGTCCAGCGCCCAGCGCAATGCGGCTTCGTTTGTGGCATTGGTCGCTCCGACGGTGAGCACACGGATATCGAGTCCACTGAACAACGGGCTGGCCGCCACCATTTCCACGCCCTTGCGGGTCGTGGCGCTCCCATCGAACGCGATCAGCACGCGTTCGATTTCCGTGTAGCTGCGCGACGCCACCAGCAATGGGCGATGGACTGCACGTACCACGCGTTCCAGTTGGCTGCCCAGGTGTCCCTTGGCGAAATCCGCATGCTCGCCACGCTTGCCAAGGACAAACAGGCGTGCATCGCCTTCCAACTCGATGAGGGTGTCCACCAAGGACCCATGCCGCATCCGCGTCTCCGCCTCGATGCCATGGAAAGCGGCCGCAATCCCCTTGGCCTGTTGCAGCACTAGGCGGCCTCGTTCTTGGCCCAGCTTGCTGCGGGTCTCGTCCAGCAAGGCGAGCCCTTCCAGCAACCTGGGCTGGGCATCCGCTCCGAGGTTCCCACTGAAGTCCGCGGTACTGGCCGCTTCCGGATGGCGGTCAAGCACATGAAGGTATTCCAGCGGGGCTTCCAGTCTGTGCGCTGCCCAAGCGGCGTAATGCGCCACGCTCTCGCTGTAAGCGGATGCGTCGGTGGCGGCCAATACACTGCCGCTGTGATCTATATGGGAGTGTCCAATCTTGTCTGTCATGGTTGCTTCCTCAGTGGCCCATCAGCCGCTCGACGGCGTCGGGCTTGTCGTGGACGCCCAAGCGATCCACCAGCGTCGCACTGGCTTCGTTCATTCCTAGGATTTCGACCTCAGTACCTTCACGCCTGAACTTCACCACAACCGTGTCCAGTGCGCCCACCGCGCTGAGATCCCAGAAGTGGGCACGGCCCACGTCAATTTGAACGCGCTCCAAAGCCTCGCGGAAATCGAAGCTAGCAATGAACTGGTCAGCCGAGGCAAAGAAAACCTGCCCGGTCACGGTGTAGCACCGCAGACGCCCACCTTCTTCAGAAGTGGAGCCGATATGAAGCACCTGGCCTACCTTGCGAGCAAAGAACAGCCCCGAGAGCAGTACGCCGATCAAAACGCCCTTTGCCAGATCATGGGTGGACACCGTCACGATAACTGTGGCGATCATCACCACACTAGAAGTCTTGGGATTTGCCTTAAGTGCCGCCAGTGAACCCCAGTTGAAAGTGCCAATGGAGACCATGATCATTACAGCGACCAGCGCCGCCATGGGAATCAGCTTTACCCAAGGGCCTGCAAATACCACCATCAACAATAGGAATACGCCCGCGGCCAGTGATGAGAGGCGACCACGACCGCCGGACTTAACGTTGATGACAGACTGGCCAATCATGGCGCAACCGGCCATGCCGCCAACAAAGCCGGATGCGATGTTGGCTATGCCCTGACCGACCGCTTCGCGGTTTTTGTTGCTCGGCGTATCGGTCAGATCATCGACGATCTTTGCAGTCATCATCGATTCCAGCAGGCCCACGACCGCCAATGTGGCGGAAACCGGGAAAATGATCTTCAGTGTCTCTAGATTCAAGGGAACATCAGGCAACAAGAACACCGGCAAGCTGTCGGGTAGTTCGCCCATGTCCCCCACGGTGCGGATATCAAGCTTGAGCAGGAGCGCGACTATCGTCAGGACCACGATGGCCACCAGCGGCGAGGGAATGACCTTGGTCACGCGTGGCAACAGATAGATGATGGCCAACCCTGCGGCGACCATCGCATAAACGGTCCAAGGGACGTTGGTTAGCTCGGGGAGCTGCGCCAGGAAAATCAGGATCGCCAGCGCATTGACAAAACCGGTGATGACCGAGCGCGAGACGAAACGCATCAACGCCCCGAGCCTAAACGTGCCAGCCAAGATCTGCAGCATCCCGGTTAGGAGCGTCGCTGCCAACAAATACTGCAGTCCGTGCTCCTTCACCAAGCCAACCATCAGCAGCGCCATGGCCCCGGTAGCTGCCGAGATCATTCCCGGACGACCGCCGGTAAAGGCGATAACCACTGCAATGCAGAATGAGGCGTAGAGGCCCACCTGGGGATCAAGCCCGGCAATAATTGAGAACGCAATGGCCTCAGGAATTAGAGCGAGCGCAACAACTATGCCGGCAAGCAAGTCGCCACGAATATTGCCGAGCCAGTCCTGGCGCAGTCGAGTAAGCGTAGTCAAAACAGAATATCCCTAGTCCCGACTGGTCGTCGGGCCAACAGTGTGATTTACGAAATAACAACCCTAAGCCCGCTTGCGGGCTTGATCCGATGACAGGATTTAGGGCGGCGTAATCACTATGGGCACTGGCTCGGGAGTAGAGTTGGGTCCGCTGTTGTTTGCGGCCGCTGGCTGGAGAGCCTAGCACAATCTGCATAGTTGCGTCGAATGATGGACGATTGGCCGGCCACCTTTGAAACGTGCGTGTTCTGGGCCAGGTGACTATCCTCGATCAGTACATTGATGCCGCCACCCGCGAGAACACTGTGCGCAGCTACGCTTCGGCGTTACGGCACTTTGAGGTCGAGTGGCAAGGACACCTTCCGGCCACCCCAGACAGTGTGGCACGGTACTTGGCCACCTACGCGCAGACCCTGGCCACCAGCACGCTGCGGCATCGCCTGGCGGCGATCGCTTTTTGGCATCGGGATCACGGATTTGTGGATCCCACCCGCTCGCCACTGGTGCGCAAGGTACTTAAAGGGATTCAGACCCTCCACCCGACCCGGGTCAAGCAGGCTGCGCCACTGCAGATCCGGCGGCTGGTCGAGCTCGATGACTGGCTGGCCGCAGCGATTGCTGCGGCCCATGCCCGGGGCGACGGGGCGGCGGCGCTTCGCCATCAGCGGGATCGCGCGTTGGTGCTGCTCGGATTCTGGCGTGGCTTCCGTGGCGATGAACTGCTGCGTCTGGAAGTGGCCCATCTCACGCTGGTGCCGGGACAGGGGATGACCTGCTTCCTGCCGCGCAGCAAGGGCGATCGCCAAGCGGCCGGCGTTACCCATAAGGTGCCGGCGTTGTCGCGGCTGTGTCCGGTAGAGGCGACCCAAGTGTGGCTGCAGGCGGCAAACGTGCAAGACGGGCCGGTGTTTCGGGCAATCAACCAGTGGGGCCACGTAAGTGCCGAAGGGCTCCATCCCAACAGTTTGGTGCGCCTGCTGCGCGAGTTGCTGGCCAGTGCCGGCTTTGCCGATGCGGGGCTCCACAGCAGCCATTCGCTGCGCCGCGGCTTTGCTAGTTGGGCCAACGATCAGGGCTGGGACATGAAGGCGTTGATGGAGTACGTGGGCTGGCGCGATGTTCAGTCGGCCATGCGTTACCTGGACGGGCGTGACCCGTTCGCCCGGGATCGCATTGAAGCGAGCCTGCCCAGCCCAACCGCGCCAGCTCCGGCGATGGCGCTGCCGGCGCCCGAGGTCAAATCTGCCCTGCAGCTGCTCCTACGCATGGTGCTGACCCCGTTTGCCCGCGCCGGCCGCGGCGCGGCCAAGGCCCGGGGCAGAATCGAAGAGATCTGCTTGGCCCCGTTCCAAGCGGTGCGGCTGAACACCGCCAGCAGCGAGTACCGGTTGACTGTTCCCACCGATCCCGACCGGGATCTGGATGAAATCCTGGCCACGTTGCTCGATGACATGCACCGCATGGCCGATACGCACCAGTGTTTCCTGGAAGCGTCTCTCAGTACAGACGACGGCCGCCACTGGGATTGACCCCCCTCATAACCTCCGGATCCAATGGCTACCCTTCACGAGACCGCCTACCCGCGACTGAAGCCTGATCCTACCGCCAAGGAACTGGAGGAGATCTACACCCCGAGCGCCGCTGAGATTGCATTTGCCAAAGCAGCTGACCACCCAGCCGGGTCCGCAGCTGGCGGTACTGATCCATCTAAAGCTCTTCCAACGCTTAGGCTACTTCACGCTGTTGGCGGAGGTACCTGAGCGGATCCGGCAGCACATCGCCAAGGCCGCCCGTCTCGGGCGTGTGCTGGCCTCTGACCAGCTCGATCGCTATGACAGCTCTGGCAGCAAACGCCGGCACATGCCGCAGCTTCGGCAGTTCATTGGGGTACGCCCGTTGGACAAATCTGGGTTGTCTTGGCTGGACACAGTGGCCACCGCCGCAGCCCAGACCAAGCACACCATCCCGGACATCGTGAACGTCCTGCTCGAAGAGCTGGTGCACCATCGCTACGAGCTACCAGGCTTCCGGACCCTTGAGATGGCCGCTATCGGGGCGCGCGAACGGGTCAACCTGGGCTACTACCGCAGTATCAGCCACGCACTGACGCCTGCCACGCGCACGCTGATTGATGAGCTACTGCGCGCACCGGAAGGATCCAAATTTACCGGCTGGCATTCGCTCAAGCGCGAGCCTGGCCGGCCGACCAACAAAGAGGTCCGGTTCTATCTGCAGCACATCCGTATGCTGCAGCAGTTGGCGGAGCAACTGCCTCCAATCGATGTACCGGTCCCCAAGCTCAAGCAATTCCGTGCAATGGCCCGGGCGTATGACGCCAGCGAGTTGGCCGAATTGGGTGAGGACAAGCGCTATGCGCTGGCCACCATCTTCATCCGCGCCCAGCATGCCAAGACATTAGACGATGCGGCAGAGTTGTTCATCAAGCAGGTGCGCGGGCTGGAGAACACCGCGCAGCAGAAGCTGCTGGCCTATCAGCTCGAACATGCCAAACGCGCCGACTTCCTCATCGGCCAGCTCAAGGAGATCCTGCAGGCCTACCAGCTCGACGGCAGCGATAGCCAGCGCGTGGACGCGATCGACAATAGTCTGGAAGCGGAAGTGTCCACCTTGCTGGCCGAATGCGAAGAACATATGGCCTACGCCGGGAAAAACTACCTGCCTTTCATGCTGCAACCTTACGGCGCGGTCAGGCCGCTGCTGTTCAATGGGCTGGAGCTCATGAACTTGCGGGCGACCAGCCACGATGCCGGCATGGAGCCCTTGATCGCAGCCGTGCTCTCGCTGCGTAACCAACGCCGTGAGCTGATCGAGGTCGCTTTCCTCGGTTTGGACCCGGAAAAGGACTTCGACTGGATGTCCAAGCTCTGGCGTCAGCACGTGTTCGGCAAACGGGCCAGCGCGGCAGGAGCTGGCTGGATGCACCGTAAGTACTTCGAGCTGGCCGTGCTGGTGCAGGTCAAGGACGAACTGAAGTCCGGCGATCTCTTCATTCCCAGCAGCGAGCGCTTTGACGATTACCGCGAGCAGCTGGTCGATGAGGCCACCTTGGCCCAGGAACTGGAAGCCTATGGCCAGGTGTCAGGCCTGCCCACCGACGCCGAGTCTTTCGTGGCGGGGTTGCGCGCACAATTGACGGCTTTGGCCGATGAGGTCGACGCGCGTTTCCCGGAGAACGTTCATGCGGACATCCTGGATGGGCGCCTGGTGCTGCGGAAGGGGCAACGGGCCGAAGTCTCCAGCGCGATTACCACCGTGGATCGCCTCATCGCCGAACGACTCCCAGAGTCCAGCATCGTAGATGTCCTGATCGATGCCAGCCAATGGCTGGACCTGCACCGTTTTTTCCGCCCGATCGCCGGGACCGAGAGCCAAGTCGAAGATCTGCCCCGACGCGTGATCACCACGCTATTTTGCTATGGCTGCAACCTGGGGCCGACGCAGACGGCGCGGTCGATCAAGGGCTTCAGCCGGCGCCAGGTCGCTTGGCTCAACCTGAAATACGTGACCGAGGATGTGCTTGAGAAGGCCATCGTAGAGGTCATCAATACCTACAACAAATTTGACCTGCCTGGCTATTGGGGCAGCGGTAAGAGCGCGTCAGCAGATGGCACCAAGTGGAGCGTCTACGAAGACAACCTGCTGTCGGAGTACCACATCCGGTACGGCGGCTATGGCGGCATCGGCTACTACCATGTGTCCGACAAATACGTGGCGCTGTTCAGCCACTTCATTCCCTGTGGCGTGCACGAGGGCATCTACATCCTGGACGGCCTGTTGGCCAACACTTCCGACATCCAGCCTGAGATCGTCCATGGCGACACGCAGGCCCAAAGCTATCCGGTCTTCGGCTTGGCCCACATGCTGGGCATCCAGCTGATGCCCAGAATCCGAAACATCAAGGACCTGACATTCTTCCGGCCCGAACCGGGCAGGGCCTATAAAAACATCCAGGCACTGTTCGGGGACAGCATCGACTGGCAACTGATCGCCACCCATCTTCACGACATGCTGCGGGTGGTGATCTCAATCCGATTGGGCAAGATCACCGCGTCCTCGATCCTGCGCCGGCTGGGCACCTACAGCCGGAAGAACAAGCTGTACTTCGCATTCCGGGAACTTGGCAAGGCCGTCCGAACGCTGTTCTTGCTTCGCTACATTGATGACAACGAGATCCGCAAAACGATCAATGCCGCGACCAACAAGAGCGAGGAATACAACGGCTTCGTGAAGTGGGTCTTCTTTGGCAGCCAAGGGATCATCGCTGAGAACGTCCAACACGAGCAGCGCAAGATCATCAAGTACAGCCAGCTGGTGGCCAACATGATCATCCTCCACAACGTGGAGGGTATGAGCCGGACGTTGGCTGAGATGCGGAAGGAGGGGATCGAACTGACGCCCGAGATCCTGGCCGGTCTGTCGCCTTATCGGACCAGCCACATCAATCGCTTCGGCGATTACCACCTGGATCTTGAAAGGGAAGTGGCGCCGCTGAGCTACACAGCCAAGGTGCTTGAACAGACCCCATAGATGGGGAGAACCTGCCCGAGAGACGAGCAATCAACCTTGAAATTCAGTCGCTTAGGCAGCTTTTGGCCCTGTACGTAATGATTCCCTGCCGACCATCACTTTGGGTATGGCCATGTTCCTGAGACACGTGGCCATCTGGAGGCTTGGAACAAGCGTATAGAAGAAGCGGTGATTCGAAAGCTGCCGGGTGGATTCCGGCCAGCGGGTGAGCTATCAGAAGCGACCAGAACGAATGGCTACAAGTTCGAGGACTTCCCACTACAGCCAACGGCGCTCGAAGATCTCATGGATGTCACGATCTCGGCTTCGAACATATCGCCGATTAACACGCTCCAGAATCGCGCGCCAGTGCAGGCACTACAGTCGTTTGCCGCCTCTGGCGGATGGCTGTTCGCTACAAAGGATCACGAAGAACGGGCTCGGTCACTTTCCAAGCACAATTTCACCGTAACCATTCGGGGAGATCGGCGTGAAGGGCGTCAGCCCTATGCGCAATATGAACACGCTAGGTATAGATCTGCCTCCATGAAGAACAGGTGGGACTTGTTAGGCCAGACTTTCGCGGCAGAAGTCGACATCCACGATGGAAGGTTCTTGTATCTATACACCGAGTCAGGAGAGCTGTTCGTAGTCCTCAGGGCGCTCCGGCCCTGGGGCCGCTCACCGCATAGCATCGCGCTTAGACGCTTGATCCAGCGCCGAAGCCAAACAGATGGCTTCGAGATCAACGGTGCAGAAGACGCGGTTATCGCGTACAGGAAGCATGTAAAAAAGACCTTCAGCTCAGAGCACGGCGCTGCGCTTGCAGCAACGCGACACTGGCGGGATCTCGATGCGCCATGTGAGGCCGTTCCGGTGGCTCAGGAAGTGGCACTGTCTGTGGCCGAGATCGCCCAACAGCGAATGCCTGCAGAGGACTTGTTCGTACCCATCACCGGCCGGGTCAATCTGGGAAGGAAAGGGGCAAAGCAATGACCACGTTCAACTACAAAGGAGAGCCCATCATCCCCACCCTAGGTATGGAAGATGCGCTCACCAAGATCATCTCTGCACTTGAGGTGGACTACCGCGGTATCGGCTTTCATTCGCTCACACGGTTTGGGAAAAGTACCCTCGCGCAATTCATCTGCGCTAATACCGAATGGACCGAGTATAAGTACGTGGCCAGGCAGGCAAACCTCCGCGTGCTTGGTCCTGGAGAGTCCGCATTCCTAGACTGGTTCATTTCACAGCTTGGTTCACAGGTGATTTCGCACCAGTCTGCTGATCGCAAGATCGAGAGGATCGTGAATACCGTTGATCTGATGCTTAGGTCGGCGGGCGGCGGATCGCTATTCTTTATTGCCGATGATGCAAACCTGCTGGAGCAAGCCGCCTTTCAACACTTCATCACGATAGACAACGCGCTGGAGAAGAAAGGTATCTCACTCTTTGTCATCTTCTTGTTTCAGGACAATCACACCTCAAGTCGGCGCGAGGAGATCAATAGAACCACGGTCACGCCTCAGGTCCGTGGACGCTTCTTGACCCGCTACCACCGCCTGCATGGCATCCGAGGCGCTTTAGACGTTGAGACGTTCTTGGAGCGCTTCGAAGACGAGGTAGATGTTAGCCCAGGGGCCGGGGTTACCTTGCCCAGGAGCCTCGCGCCAGAGCTCTACGACGGGGACTTTCGCTTGCGGCATTTCAGTGAGCAGATCTGGAATGCCGGCTGCAGCTTTCGTGCTGCCGCCGGGCACTCCGGTCAAGACGAGTGGCCTCTAAAGGCTATGCGCCTCATTGCGTATTACTTGGCGACCAGAGTGATCTGCAGAAGTGGCTTCAAAGAGGTCACATCCAGTGACATTGAAATGTCGGTCGCCTTCTCAGATCTTGCTGCTTTTGATGGCGAATCGGGAGCGCTGACTTTCACAGCAGATGGAGGCTTCAATGGATAGCGGCAGCGAAGTCAGAGCCGTAGCCCACCTACCACCAGCGTGGATCACTGGCATATCTCCGTTCGGATTCGTTGTTCAGACGCTGAGATTCAATAGCCTTTATTGCAGTGATGGACATGCTGCGTTGGGCATCCGCCCAAGGTACAGCGAGGATTTGTGTCGTCAGCTCTGTCTCTCCGCAAAGGCCAGAACTTCGATTGCGACAAGAGTTCCTGCTGCATCTATCCTCGCCCCACTGTGGCAGCCCACTGCTTGGCAAGTATTCAGCGGTTCTGCGATGCACTGGCGTCCGTACCTGTCAGGGTGCACTGAGTGCATGAAAACTGGGTATCACTCGATGTTGTTCCAGATGCCTTGGGTCAACCGGTGTCCGTGGCACTCGCAACCCCTCAGATCCGAGTGCGAGCATTGCTCCAGACCCCTATGGCATGGCTTTCGCTCCGATGCCTCTCCCCTGCTTTGTCCATGCGGGCATGACCCGGTTTCGAGCCGGAACACCATTGACGAAGAAGGTAAGATCGAGGCCCTTCGTGCCAGCTGGATCAAGCGATACCTGCGCTGGGCCGGGGCCAGTCGAGTTCGGCGAACCCTTGTCGGGGTGGGGGATGATCTGGCGTCCGCCGAGGAGGCGGCAGTCCTGTTCCGCGGCAGGGCCTACCCCTGGTACCGACCGCACCACGCCTCGTCGGATGTGCTCGTCAGAACGTCTACCGTACGTCATGGCGAATCCGTCGAAGCACGTTCTCAGAAGGCAGAGTTCTCGCGCCTTGCCCCGTCCATGGGACCGGGTCGTGACTTCTTTCTTGAGCTTCCTCAGGCGTTTGAAAGACCGATGGCGCGGGTGACGGCTTCAGTTGCGGCAAAGTTCCGCGAGTCGAGCTTCTCGGCACGTGAGCGAGCCTGCCTAGGCTTGCCTGGGACCTCTGAAGGTGGGCAGCCATTCTCCCGCGCCTCGATTGTCTTGCTCCCCGCCTACAGGGTCCGCGAGCAGCTGTTCCTGGACGGCCGTGTACTAGGTCGGCCCACACAGGCGGTGCTAAGGGAGATCGCCCAGGCAACGTCCATCCTCTCCCCTGACAACCCTTCGATCGCAGCCTTCGCGCGAGCATACGAGCGGGTGCTGGGCCGCGGCTTCGCGTGCTCCGCCCTTCACTTGCTCGGTCGGCTTGACGGCTCTGTTACTGATGATGAGGCCGCACTGATCCGCCCAGTGGTCATGATCAGACATAGAAGGAGCTCGTGCATTCTGACTCTGGCGTGGCTGGGCTGCGCCGGCAAGGAGCGAAACAGAGACCGCGGCCAGGTGTAGTGGATGGATGGCCCTTCCCTGCCAAACTTGGACCGCCTCTCACTAAGTTGGTTGAGATGCAGAATTGTCTGCATCGAATCTCCGGAGGTGCCAATTGTCGGCATCTGCCCTTCCAGTGGAAAGAATGTCTGCGACTGGCCCCCTGGGCCCAGAAAGATCTGCGTTGAATCGTGGAGTTCGTGGCGTTTCGGTAGAGTTATGCCCCAAAGAATCATTGACTTAGCTTGCCGTCAAATCTCTGCGACGAACAAAATTCGCCGAGAACGACGGTTCGGCATGCGTGATCCCGGCCCCGACGCCGAGGTGTCCAATGTGGTCTACTTGAGCCGTGGGCCGAGGCCGCGCCAGCGCGTGTGAAGCGCTTCCGTAGGGGCGTCGCCCCTACACTGCCCTGCTCGCTCCGGTCCAGCCTTCTGACAGAAGCACCTCAATTCCGTTGGGGGAAATTCTGAATCCTTTGGAATCCCCTTCCGAGTTCGTTGCCTCCCAAGTGGCCAAGTGCGCATCAGCGAGCAAGTCAAATATGTATCGCGCGAACCCGATTGAGATTCCAGCTTCCTTGTTGTAGTCAGAGGGAAAGACAAGATATTCCGACTCGGCCAGCTTCTGCAGTGCACGACGCATGGCGTGATAGACGCGGGAATCTGGATGTGGCCAAGTGAAATTACTGGGGGGGCTTGGTTTTTCCTCGGAGGACCATTCGTCAAACAGCCCTTCTTGGCTGCGCTGGCTGGATGCGGAGTCTATTTGATTCTGGAGCTCTTCGATCTTTCCATTGGCAATTGCCAGTTCGTGCTCCAGGTTGAACATCTCCGCTGCATCAAATGCAGCGAGTCTTCCTTCTGGATCAGAGGCGACTCGCGCTTCGGCCAGCTCTTGGACAGCCTTCTCGGCTCTGTCCGCAAGTAGCTTGATTTGATCCTCCTGACTCTCGATGTTCGCTGTAAGTTTTGAGATTTCCGCCCGGTGGGCTATTTGGCGCTGAGCGTATTGCTCGCGCAGCCTTTGCGAGTCGCCGACCGTAAGGACGTCTTCATTCTCGACCTTCCTCTTCGTTTCAGTCGTCCGCCGCCTTTCCTTAAGCGTATGTTCGTAGACAAGTCTGGCTGGACGTGGGTACAAGAACAAATAGATGAGCGCGGTCGCCAGGGGAGCGGCAAATCCCTGGATGGCTGTCGCCGTCCAGTCAGGAAATATTATTGCTCGTACAAGGTGCAATTTTCGAACTACATGCTCATCTGAAAGAATAATTAGGATGAATTTGTAGTTCCAAATGCACCATGACAAAACAAAAGCTCCAGTCAAAGGGCTTGCCACTCTATCCAAGAAGTACTCCCTGGCGCTCTTGATGACTTCGTCCAACATCTGCCCCTCCCCCTGCCCAGTAACAGTCCTTTATCGGTGAGCGGATTGTAGTTGATGGGCCGCGCGTAGAGGGGGGGTGACGCATCACGATAATTAGAAGGTGGCCGGATATGGTGGCATCTCGGGGAACGTGCCCAGCGGGCGCTTACCAACTGCAATCAGGGTGCTCCCGTTCGCCGCGGCGGTGGTCGGCTGTGTCTCGCTCCCGCTCGTCACAGGCGCCCCCGCCGCAGCCCTGATGCGCTCTGTGGTCGAATCGGATTGTTCGCCGAACGGATCAACGGGCCAGGTGGTCGCGATGATCTCATGGCCCTTCGCTGACAGCAGTACGCCGAACTCCGTCCGTTTGACGGACCAACCCAAGGCCCAAAGCTGCTCAGTGGTGAAGCGGTCAAGCACCTGGCCACCACCCTGCGCACGGAACTCAACGATATCGCGATGCCCATACCACCCGGTCGGTCATGCCAGAATTCCCATCCTCAAAGGAGCGACTCGGGAGGGGGAATGAAGACGGAGCTGCATAAGGTGTCCACAACGGCGCTGTGCGCAATTGTTGTGTTTGCTTTCTCTATCGGTGCAGTCTGCGCCGGCTGGGCAACCGGCATCTTTAGTACCAAAGGAAACGCGGCGGATTGGCTCGCAGCCCTCTGCGGAGCGGTAGCTGCGCTTGGTACTTGGGCGATCGGAATCGGTGCCAACAACTATGCCCGCGAGGCACATCTTCAAAGAGTGGCCGAGCGAGCTGCCCAGGATAAGCAGGAGCGCGATGCGTTGCGGCGACGCTACAGCGTCATGAAGCTGAAGCTCATAGGACTGACATACGAGCACGACGCATTCTGCGCCACCAATGATGCTGCGTCGTTTGATGATTTGAACCGATTTACTATCGAAGCAAGGAGCGTGGCGCTGTTGCATCGTCTCGGTAGCGCCGGATTCGCTCCCGAAGAATTTGTCCTCCTGGAGGAAGATGCCAGAAGAAGCTACAAAATTGTCGAGCTTCAAACCCAGCTCGTAGCTCAGCTTATTGATATGGCAATTAAGGACGAGGGCGACACCTTTGTGGTATTTGTCCGCAGTGCTGCGGAAGATCTCAAGAGGCTGGCAGTCGTCGCTGAGGACTGCCTCACGCTCGTTGACGCGGACATGGATGCTGCGCTCGCACTGGATCCGCGGTGATGTCACTTGCACCTTCCCCCCTCCTAGCTCCAGAAGAACCCGCCAGCGGCCTCGGGGGGGGGCGGTGACGGGAATGTTCAAGGCCAATGAACATCAGGTGCATGCATATTCCCCTTGAACACAGCCTGTCAAGGGGCATGAACATGCAGGGCATCAATTCCTCGCAGCAGCTCTTGGCGTAGGCCGCTCAGCGATCAGCAACTACAGGCATGCGAGGGCCCTGCCCGACCCTGTGGTGTGTGCAACCATCGCTGGGTTGAGCGGAATTCCGTTAGCGCGTGTTCTGGCGATCCGCCGAATCGACGGTGGCTGGGAGAACCTGCCCGGCTCCCGTTGCGGTGACCTGCTATCGAGCAACGTACAGTGCTTCGCAGGGAAGCCCTATCGGCAGATGGCGGCAGCCGGCGGCTGGGTGTTTTCGCCGCGCGACCGCTGCCCGTGATGCGTCAGGTTAATCAGAAGCTCGGCGGGTAGGGCTTGGATTCTGGGAACGTGCCCATCGTGCGCTCACCTAGGCGCACGATGGCGCCCCCGCTGCATGCCGCCATGACCGCGCCCGCGCTGCCGCCGCTTCCACTCGCTACGCTCGCAGAATCAGCGGCAGCACGGTCACTGTCCAGGCGGTACAACGTTGGCTCTTCCTCGCGCCGGGGTGCTTCCCTCGGCCACGCGGCCACGCCGTGGCGAACGTCTCGAACGAACTCACTGTGAGCCGAACCTCGCACCGAATTGACCTGGCCGGCCCGGGGGCCGGTTTCGGACTCCTAGGGCCTTTTATCGAGCCTATTCAAAGGTCAATGATTCGATATCGTCAAGGCTGCGATCGTTTTTCACGTACTCCTTAATCTTTTCTAGGTCTTCAGCGCTGGCCGAAGACGCTGGAGCTGCCGTCGCAAAAAATTGAACGGAGTCGGAGGACGTGAGGAGCTTCTTCAGTGTGGCCCCATCAAGATCCATCACATCCCGGGCAGAATATGAAACAAGGATGGACTTGGAAGTGCCGCCCTTCAGGCTACCCAGCATGTCCGAGTTCCCAGGCAGGGTGAATTTTACCTCGGAGGTTCGGTCTGGAAGCCCAAGCTGCTCTGATTTATCCGCAAGCTCATGCCTAACGGCGGCGACATCTTTGGATTTTATCGGAACTGATACATTCCAGCGTGGTCCGAAATGGTACACGGCGGCATACATGACTCTAGCCTTGTAAGGGTCGACCTTGCTCGCAAGCATCGCCTCGTAGAAGACGCGATGCACCTCCTTCCACGGCATGCTGCGGCTAACACAGTAGACATCGTGGATGATGGACGCGTTTCGATAGTCGCCATCGCGCGGACCGCCTATGACACTCCAGAACATGCGCGGAATTGACGCTCCATCTGCAATAGAGCCCTTTGGAGCGTGCCACTTTCGGCCTGCATCATCGGTATAGATGACATCGCTAGCCAGTTCGATCATGCCGCCGGGCAGGAGATTCACTGTAATCGGCTTGGTGAAATTCCCCGCACTCACACCACCTGAAGCAACCATCAAAAGCGCTAGAGCGATCTTCTTCATGGTTCCATCCTCGATCTCAGGAAATGGGCTTCATTGCCTTGTCCCGGGCAGGCCTTAACCCAGGCGCTACTGAGTCTGAATCAGGATCTGTGGATATTCCATATCCCCCTGTGGTTTGCCGATAGATGGTAGCGCGAGTCCGTAGCCGGCGGCGTGGTCTCTGCCGATGATGAGGATCTTGGCTCCAGGGGCAAGGATCTTGGTCGCCCCCGCCGGATTCAATCATATTAACGTGACGGGTCACGCCCGATCACCCCACCCCATTGGCGCCCCACCCCTCCCCCACTATAGTTCCAGCCCCCACAAGGACGAGGCGGCACACATGCCCTATATCGGAATCGGACTTCACGTACTGGCGGCCATCTACTTCGCGGTGCACGCCATCCGCTCGGGCCAGAGCCTCTATTGGCTCATCCTGCTCTTCTCGTTCCCGCTGCTCGGCAGCGTCGTCTACTTCCTCGCGATCTATTTCCCGGAAGTCCGCCACTCACGCGGCGCCCGGCAGGTCGTCCGTTCCGCCAAGCAGCTCATGGACCCGGGCCAGGACCTGCGCAACGCTCGCGCCGAGCTGGCGCGCACGCCTACCGTGCAGAACCGTGTTCGCCTGGGCATGACGCTGCTCGATTCCGGCCAAGCCGAGGAAGCCAGAACCCTGCTCGAGCAGGCGGCAAGCTCGCCACTGGGCGACGACCCCTACATCCTGACCGGCCTTGCCCGTGCCCGCCTGGAGTCCGGCCACGCCGCACTTGCAGTCGGGACGCTGGACGGCCTGTTTGCCCGCCATCCGGATGTGCGCCGCAAGCCAGAACAGACCCTGCTCTATGCGCAGACATTGGCAGCCACCCAGTCGCCCGACGCCCGCGCCGCGTTCGAGCGCGCTGTTGAATGCGGAAACGATGCGGCGGCCCGCTGCCTCTACGCCGAGTGGCTGATGGCGCAACCGCAGCCCGCCGATCGTGAGCAGGCCCGTAGCCTGTTCGCCAGCATCATCGACGATGCCCAGCACTGGTCGCGCCACGCGCGCAGCCACAATGCCGCCTGGCTGGAGCGGACCAAGGCCGCGTTGAAGGGCTACTGAGGCCTGGCGGCCTTTGGCAATCCTGTCGCATCCGCCTCGCTCATGATCCCTGCGTGCGGATGCCGACAGTCCGCAGGCCTGCACTACCGACATCGCCGATAGCATTGCAGCGCAAGGCTCCAGCCTCATTGCGCCGCATGCAACGATTCTGAAAATGTTGAAAGTGGTGTCGGCATCGGCCTTACTGCATTGGCATCACGCATGACCGCGCGTATTCCTTTTCGTGCCACCAATACATCGGTGGCCGGGGCTCGAAATCCCGGTAACGCGACTGTAGTTTGCGCTTGCCAGCCGGCACCACGCCTTGTGGTGCCGGCTGGCAATCCGTCGGCCGGCTATGGCGGGCGGTGCGTGGGGGCCTTGTGCCCACCGGGCCTAGTCGCGTACCGGATTTCGAGCCACGCATCGTCCGCCACCTTTATCGGTGGCGGCTTCTGCACGCACGCAAGGAGCCCAGCCATGAACCAGCCCCACTCCCCTGCCCCGCACCCGATCCACGACGCGCCTGCCAACGGTCCTGCGCTGGATCCGAACACGCTCATCGCCCTGCTGCACAGCATCGGCTCCGGCGCCGCGTCCGATGGCCAGCCCTGGCCTGAGCGCCATCAGATGCCTGGGCGGCGCATTGCTCTGGCAGACACCGATTGCTCCTTGGCCGGCCTTCGTGTGGTGCTGGAAATCCTGTTGGCCGCACAGCGTGCCCGCGAGAACGGCGAGTTGGAGCAATACGTCGGCCCGCGCGTCATGGAAGGGCTGATCATGGCTGGGTTGGGACTCACGGCGCATGCCATCGATCGGGTGCGCCCGGAGGGCTGAGTGGCTTGCTGCCGCTGGGCGGCCACAGCGCTGCTCCTCACGGCAGTGGTCGCGGCACAACCTTGGTGGTCGGCGCCGCCTGTGCCCGAGGCGCTCGCGTTCCAGAGCATCACCGACAATCGCTTTTCACAGCTGCGCCGCCAAGCGGTGCAGTTCGTGGAGGCTCGGCCTCGGCAGGGCTTCCAGTTCGTTGAACGGCAACGGGATGTCTCTTTCCAGATTCGCTGCAACGGCGTTCCGGTGCTCTTGCTGGAGAGGCGCTCGCGACATCTGCTGTTGCGTGTCTCACTGGACGCGGAGCAGCGGGCGCCCGCCGTTGTGCAGTTGCGGGCGCTCCTCCAATGGCAGTTGGAGCCATTGGATCATCTGGAACAGGTGCTGGCTGGTGTGCCAGAGCCTGTTCTGATGGACCGGATGCTGCAGGTTCTCGCTGGCGATGTGCCTGAGGGCGCGCGATGTGGCGTGCCGTAGTCGAGCGTGGTTCGACTCTACAGAGCCGCGGGCTGCGGGGGTTCGGGTTCGTGGATGGAGCCTTCGAGCAAGGCGACGTAGGTGTCCAGGCGGATGCGCATGCTGATCAGCATCCAGCCCAACAGGTACAGAAGCACCATGGCGAGGATCAACAACCCGCCGACCAGGCTGACGTCGAAGGCGCCTGCCCAGTCGCCCCATTTCCATCCCCGGAACTGCAAATAGAACGCAATGAGCAGCGGGAATGGCCCAAGGCGTTGCAGACCGCCGTACATCAGGCCCATGCGCTCGATCATGTTGTTGCGCAGCTGACTGACATACTTGAGGCGGCGCTCGCGCTCAATGCGAGGGAAACGGCGAAGCTCGGTAACCACCGCTTGCCAGTGGGCGAAGTCACCGTCCATCTCCTTGGCGTGCGACAGCCGTGGCTGACTGAATTGGCGGATGCCTCTGCGGGCCGCCAGGGCGCCCCCAACAATGAAGCCCCCGATTTCGATTGCCAGGCAGGCAATAACCACCTGGAGTACTGCGCCAATAGGCAGCCATCGATCCGGAAGCTGAGCAGTAAGTATGCCGATGATCGCCGCACCCATGCCGATGCGAAACGACCAGGTCTCCACCCTGCCCGCCTTACGATAGATGCTATGTTCAACCAGCCCTTGCACCCGCTGGTAGAGCCAGTGGAAGGTCAGTTCCTGGTGCTTCGTCCTGTCCGACGAATCGAATCCGCCCTCTGCCTGCATATCCATTGCGTCCCCCTGCCCGCCGGCGCAGATGCCGGCGCCACCATCGTAGCCGACGACTCACCTCCCGGCATCGATCCAGCCCGCAAGGCGCGCACGCGCGAGATCTTCTGGCGTGTCGATATCCAGGCCCAGCTCCGGCGCTTGAAGGGCATGCACGGCATCGATGGGAAGCTGCCTCAAGCGCGCTCCGAAGCCGCGGTCACCGGTTGCGCCCGCAGCGTTGAACCATGCACGCGGCACTACTGCAGGAACGCCAAGGACGTTTCCGTGACGGGTGCCTGCGCACCCTGACGCCGAGGCGCAGGCACCCAAAAGCAACGCCTGCAGATGGGAGTGCTCGATCCCGGGCTGGTCGCATGCCACGACCATCACGGCGGCCACCGTGGGCAGCAGGTGTGTGCCTGCGACCTGCAGGCTGCTGGCCAGGCCGCTTTCCCAGTGGTGGTTGGTTACCGGAGTCGCATCCAGTCCGGAAATGCTGGATGTCACGGCCTGTGCGTTCGCGCCCACCACCACCAACACCTGCGATGGCGCGAGCTCCAAGGACAACCGCACTACGCGATGTACAAGGCCCTCGCCCTGCCGGGTCAGAAGCTGCTTGGGCTGGCCGAGTCGGGTGCTCCCGCCCGCAGCAAGCACGACGACTGCATGCGCGGCCGTCATGTGCCGGCGGTGCTTCGCCATTGCTGCAGCTGCGCGGCGATGCTGAGCGAAATCGCCTCCGGCCCTCGGCCGCCGATGTTGAGGCCGACCGGCGATCGAAGTCTCGGGGACAGGCGGTGGCGCTGATCCGGTGTCAGCAGCTTGAACAGATCCTCACGCCTTCGCCGCGGACCCAGAAGTCCAATGAAGGCAACCTCGGTATCGGCCAAGGCCACCAGTGCCTCGCGGTCCAGCTCGAAGTCGTGGTGCATCACCAGCACCGCGTCGCACGGGTCGGCATGGAGGGCCTCGGCCGGGCTCACCTGGCGCTGTGCATCCGCGCCCTGCCCCGCTGAGGACCAGCGCGCTCGTCGTTCGGCCACGCTGACCCGCCACCCCAGTCCCCGCAGCAACGGAACCAGGAAGGGCGTTTCTGGACCGCCACCCAGCACCAGAGCCCGTGGAAGCCGGGGCAATGGCAAACGCCACGCTGCTTCTCCAAAGGGCTGCGCCCCGTCCATCGGGTTCAGCTGCCATGCCTGCTCGCGATGGCCGGCGCGGAAAACGATCTGCCCCGACGTGCGAAGGTCGCGCTGGAGTGACACGCCGTCGCGCAACCAAGCCTCGATCACGTCGTCGATGCCGGCCATGGCACGCAACGGCAGAAGCGCAATCCGAAGCCGGCCGCGGCAGCCGAGCGCGGACCCACTCAACAGGTCGTCGTCACTGCGGGTGTCGATCTCGATCCAGTCGACCTGCCCTGCCGCGCTCACCTGCTCCGCGCGGCGCGCGAGCTCAGGCTCCAGGCATCCGCCGCTGAGCCAGCCGACCTGGCTGCCGTTGCAGAACAGCACCATGTCACCGGCACCGGCGTAGGTGGAGCCATCGGTTTCCATCACCAGCGCGAGCACGGCGTGCTCCCCCGCGCGCACGCGCGTCAAGGCCGCCTCGAGCACGCTACGCGGGCTGCCTTCGGCGAGGAAGCCCGGCGCTGCGGACAGGTGCACGGCAGGATCTCTGGGCTCCACTCCCTCTGCCGCAGAGGCCTCCAGCACGGGTGAGGCCACGGGTCGGTCCATGCGCAACGGTCAGCCTACGTCGGGCAAGCCGGGCAACAGCTTGTCCAGGGTGATGGGATAGTTGCGCACGCGCACACCGGTGGCGTTGTAGACCGCATTGGCGATCGCGGCTCCGACACCACAGATGCCCAGCTCACCGACGCCCTTGGCCTTCATCGGCGAGATCACCGGGTCCAGCGTGTCGAGGAAGACCACGTCCTGGTGCGGAATGTCAGCGTGTACGGGAACCTCGTAGCCCGCAAGGTCGTGGTTGACGAACAAACCAAGCCTTTTGTCGACCACCAGTTCCTCCATCAGGGTCGCGCCCGCACCCATCACCATCCCGCCGATGACCTGGCTGCGTGCGGACAGAGGGTTGAGGATCCGGCCGCCATCACATACGGCAAGCATCCTGCGGATGCGCGTCTCTCCGGTGTAGGCATGCACGGCAACCTCGCAGAAATGTGCTGCATAGGTACCGACGTCGTACTCCTGCTTGAACTTGCCGAAGGCAATGCCGTCCTCTGCCGACAGTGTCCCCGCTTCGGCCAGGTCGATGGTCCGCCCACCCGCTTGGATGTGGCCATTGGCGAAGTTTGCGGTGTCGCCGTCGAAGCCCAGTTTCTCGCCCACCTTGCGGCGCAGGCTGACGCACGCCGCGTACACGCCGGCGGTGGAGCTTGCCGCGCCCCACTGGCCGCCGGAACCGGCGGAGGCGGGATGACGGGAATCGCCGAGGGTCACCTGGACCCGGTCCAGCGGCACGCCCATGGTCTCGGCTGCCGTCTGCGCGATGATCGTGTAGGAGCCGGTGCCGATGTCGGTCATGTCGGTTTCCACGATCACCCCGCCCTGGCCGTCAAGCCGGACCCGCGCCGCCGACTTCATCGTCGGCGCGCCGCGATAGCCCGCGGACACGCCCATGCCGACCAGCCAGTGCCCGTCCCGTACCTGCGCCGGCTTGGCGTTGCGCTTGTTCCAGTTGAAGCGTTCCGCGCCCTCGCGCAGGCAGCGCACCAGGTTGCGGTCGGAGAACTTCTTGCTCGGATCGCCGGGCACGACCTCGGGCTCGTTGAGGATGCGGAACGCGATCGGGTCGAGGCCCAGCTTCTCGGCCATTTCGTCCATCGCCACTTCCAGTGCCATGTGGCCCGGCGCTTCGCCCGGCGCGCGCATCGCATTGCCTTCGGGCATGTCGAGCGTGGCGATGTAGTTGGCCGCCAGGCGGTTGGCGCCTGCATAGAGCTTGGGCGTCTGCAGGGTGCCGTTCTCGCCGTCCTCGCCGTTGATGTTGCCCGACCAGTTCTCATGGGCGATGGCGGAGATCGTGCCGTCTTTCGCGCAACCGATCCGGACGCGTTGGATGGTCGCGTGCCGGTGCGTGGTGTTGTTGGGCATCAACGGGCGTTGCAGCGCGATCTTCACCGGCCGCCCGACCTGCTTGGCGGCCAGTGCGGCCAGCACCGCGTCGGCACGGATGAACAGCTTGCCGCCGAAGCCGCCGCCGATATAGGGCGAGTCCACGCGCACCTTGTCGGGATCGATGCCGAGGATCGCGGCCATGCCCTGTTTGGCCCAGTCGATCATCTGGTTCGAGGTCCACAGGGTGAGCGTGTCGCCTTCCCAGGCGGCGATGGTGGCGTGCGGCTCCATCATGGAATGACTTTCGTCGGCTGTGTGGTAGGTCTCGTCGAGCTTGACCGCCGCGCTCGCGTAGGCGGTGTCGAAATCGCCGAGCGTCTGCCGGTCGGGCTTGCCACCGCGCCCCTTTGCCAGCGGCGCGGACGGTGCCAGTGCTGGGAAATCGAAGCGCCCCTTGCCGCGCTCGTAGCGGGTGCGGATCAACGCCGCAGCGGCGCGGGCCTGCTCGAAGGTCTCTGCCACCACGCAGGCAATGGCCTGGTGGTAATGGGCGACCTCGGGCCCGCCGAACAATGGCGCATTGTTCCAGTTGGATGTGCCGACCGGTTTGGTCTCCGGTGCGGTGATCACCGCCAGTACGCCGGGGGCGGCACGTGCACGGGAGGCATCCATCGAGATGATGCGCCCCTTGCCGATGCCCGCGCCGACGATGTAGCCGTAGACCTGGTTTGGCGCCACGTCATGGCGCTCGTAGGCATAGGGGGCGGTGCCGGTGGTCTTGCGTGGGCCGTCGATGCGCGGCGTCGACTTGCCGACCACCTTGGCCTTGTCGAACAGGTTGTCGCCGGCGGGGGCGTTGAATTCGAGGGGCATCAGCGCTCTCCTTCGGCCAGAACGGCTGCGAGGGTGCGCTCGGCAAGTGCGATCTTGAACGCGTTCTCCTGCGTTGGACGGGCACCGGCGAACACCTGCCGGGTCGTGGCCTTGACGCTGTCGCGCAGCAGGGGTTCGGCTGCTTCGATGCGCCACGGCTTCGGCGCGACCCCGCCGAACGCGAATCGCGCCGAGCCGTCACGCTGCACGACCGCGGCGACCGACACCAGTGCGAACGCATAGGACGCGCGGTCACGTACCTTGTGGTACACGTGCCGGCCGCCCAGCGGTTCCGGCAGCGTGACGTGGGTGATCAGCTCACCGCGCTGCAGCACGTTGTCCTGCTGTGGCGTGTCGCCCGGGGAACGATGGAACTCGGCAATCGGAATGCTGCGCGTGCTGCCATCGCCCTTGACGGTCTGGATCGAGGCGTCCAGCACGCGCAGCGCCACCGCCATATCGCCGGGATAGGTCGCGATGCAGCTGTCCGAGGTACCGATCACGCCCATCTGCCGGGAGAACCCTTCGAGCGCGCCGCAGCCTGATCCGGGCAGGCGCTTGTTGCAGGGCAGATGGGGGTCGTAAAAGTACGGGCAGCGCGTGCGCTGCAGCAGGTTGCCGCCGGTGGTGGCCTTGTTGCGCAGCTGCCCGGACGCGCCTGCCACGATCGCGCGGGTCAGCACACCGTAGTCGCGGCGCACGCGCTCATGCGAGGCCAGCGCGGTATTGGTGACCAGCGTGCCGATGCGCAGGCCGCCGTCGTCTGTAGGTTCGATCCTGTCCAGACCGATGTCCTGCACGTCGACCAGGTGCGCGGGCGTCTCGACCTCCAGCTTCATCAGGTCGAGCAGGTTGGTTCCTCCCGCCAGGAACTTCGCGCCCTCGGTGTCGGCGACGGCCCTGGCGGCCTCGGCAGGAGACTTCGCGCGCTCGTAGCTGAAGACCTTCATGAGCGCCCCCGTCCAGAGGTCGCGCCAGCGACCTCTTGCATCGCCTCGGCAATGTTGGAATACGCGCCGCAGCGGCAGAGGTTGCCGCTCATGCGTTCGCGCATTTCCATGTTGGTAGCCTGGGGCCGTGCGCTGACATCGGCCTGCGCATGGCTGGGGACACCGCGCTTGATCTCGTCCAGTACCGCCACCGCCGAACAGATCTGCCCCGGCGTGCAGTACCCGCACTGGTAACCGTCATGCTTGATGAAGGCGGCCTGCATCGGATGCAGGTCATCCGGGGTTCCGAGGCCCTCGATGGTAGTGATGGTATCGCCCTGGTGCTGCACCGCCAGGCTGAGGCAGGCATTGATGCGCTCACCATTGACCAGCACGGTACAGGCGCCGCATTGACCGTGGTCGCAGCCCTTCTTGGTCCCGGTCAGTTTCAGATGTTCGCGCAGGGCGTCGAGCAGCGTGGTCCGCGTGTCGAGCTCAAGCTCACGATGCGTGCCGTTGACCGTCAACGCCACCGTGCTGATGACCGGCGGCCTGGGCGGCCGGGACGCCGCCAGTTCGGCGGCGAGCGATGATGCCCCCGGTGCGGCAGACATCGCCATGGTCGTGGCGCCGCCGGCGATCACCTGGCGACGCGTCAACTTCATTCCTTCGTCCCAACTTGGCACAGTGACCTCCTGGCGTTCGGGGAAACCCCGTGGCTGGATGGACGCGCTCAGACTACCGAAGGGGCACTATGCCCGTCTGGGTAGTACAGATCTGTGAAGCCTGTCCATGGCGTGCCGGTATCGCCGGCCGAGCCTGCTGGCCGGTCATCTTCAGCGCCGCCTCTGGCAAACGTGCGCCTGGTGGACAGCGTATTGATGCCCAGGTAAAGCCGCCCAGGCAGGCCCAAAGCGCGCCGTGGGCTGGTCTGCGGAACTGCGCCATGCGGCGCTCGGATACGGTGCTGCGTCGGTGGTCAGCAACCGCTGTGGTCCGGGCGAGCTGCCACGGCCGTGCACGATGCTGGACTCATTGCCGTGTGGATCGGCTGCGGGAAGACGCCAGAAGGATGAGCAGCACATAGCAGGCCAGCGCCCCCAGGGTCAGGCCTATGACCTCGATCTCCCAGTTCCTGCGGTAGGGCGAAGGACCGACGATGGCCCAGATCAACGCAAGCGCCCCAAGCAGGAGCATTGTCTTGTTGGCCTGTGAGATGAGCTCGACTTCGGAGGCAAACCCCATGTTGGGATCGAAGGTACCGAACAGCCAGCTGAGCCTCTTCCAGTAATCACGCGCAAGAAAGAACAGGAAGACAAAGACCCCCATCAATGCACCCGCTAGCAGCTGATACTGCACTTCCATGGCAGCCTCTTGAGGGGATCTGGCGTTTCCACGCGTGGACGTCCCGCAGCTTAGCCGGATTTAGATGAGGCGTGCATCCGTTGGCCGGAAGCGGACGTCAGGGCAATAGTCGAGCATGGCTCGACTCTACAGAGGCGCGGACTGCGGGCCGACCCGAACATGCACCACATGGCTGATGCCACGATGGAACATCTTGGCGTACGGGCAGACGCGTTCGGTGTTGCGCACCAGTTCGCAGGCCAGGTTCGCATCCATGCCGGGAAGATGGACCACGATCTCGGCCGACAGCAGGTACAGCCCATCTGCCGGATCACGGGCGAAGGTGACCGCCACTTCGACGCTGGGGTTGTGCAGCAGCAGGCCGGCACGCGCGGCCACCAGTGCCATGGCGCCGTGGAAGCAACCGGCGTAGCTTGCGGCCAATAGCTGCTCGGGATTGGAGCCGCCGCCAGGCCCTCCGAGTTCCGGCGGCAGGCGCAGGTCCACCGCCAGTGCACCGTCGTCCGATCGCACCACGCCAGACGCGCGCCCGTGCTGGGCCTGGCCACCGCTCACCCGCACGCGGCCGGTGTACAGCGGCTGCACGTCGTCGCCCTGGTAGCGGTCCAGCATGGCGGGCGAAGGTGGCTTCAGCTCGGTCATTGGCAGGCGATCGATTCGTCGCTCAGACGGGCTGCCGCTGCAACAGGCCGGACTGCTGCAGCCAGGCTTCGAAGCCGACCTGCCCCAGCCAAGCCTGCCCCACCGGCACCAGCGTATCGATCTGCAGCGGCGCACCGAAGTACAGGGACTCGGCGTCTGCCACGACCTGCCGCGGGTCGCCGGTCCGCTGCAGATACTGCCTGGCCAGATCCGCCATCGCGGCGCGCTGGGGGCCCGCAATTTCCACTACGTCATTGCGGGGTGGCTGCTGCGCGATGCGTGCCACCGCTTCGGCAACATCCTCGGCGGCAATCGGCTGAACGTCGGCGGCGGGCAAGCGCAGGGTCGCCCCATTGCCGGCGGACTGGATGATGCCCGGCAGGAACTCGAAGAACTGCGTGGAATGGATGATGGTGTACGGCAGGCCCGAATCGCGGATCAGGCGCTCCTGGGCGATCTTGCCGCGGAAGTAGCCGCTGGCCGCAAGCTTGTCGGTGCCTACGACGGAAAGCGCAACGTGGTGGCGTACGCCGGCACGGGCGGCGGCGGTCAGGATGTTGTGGCCAGCGGTCACGAAGAACGAAAGCACTGCTGCATCTTCGAACGAGGGCGAGTTGGCCAGGTCCACCACCACGTCGACGCCGTCCATGGCGGCGTCCAGGCCTTCACCGGTCAGCACATCCACCCCAGTGGAGGGCGCTGCCACCACGATCTCATGCCCGGCGGTGCGCAGGCGCTCCACCACCTTGCTGCCGATGCGGCCGGTACCACCGATGACGAGGAATTTCATGACGTGTCTCCTGGAATGTAGAAGGGGCGACCGGTTGTGGCCGGTCATGCTGGAATCGTAGGCAGCGTGGGTGCGGGGCAGTAGGTCCGCGCTGGGGCGCGCACTGTTGCCCGGCACGCACCAATGCTTCAGGCCCAGGCGGGCTGTGCCTCTGGCTTCATGGACGTGGCCTGTTGGCGCGCTTCCCAATGCGAGATCACATCCAGCTCGAGCGCGCGCACCCGCTGCGTGCTGAAGTCGATGAAGGCCCGCACGCGCTTGGGAAGCTGGCGGCGGCTGAGGTAGCACAGGTAGTGGCCGCGATCGAGCGGCGCATGCCGATCCAGGCAGGTCACCACCCTGCCCGCCCACAGCGCTTCACGTATCTGATAGCTGGGCAACTGGGCGATGCCCAGCCCGTCGATGACGGCCTGCAGGGCCAGATCGGCATCGTTGAATACCAGTGCGGTTGGGGGCTGCAGGTGCACTTCGGTACCGTCGACACGGAATTCCCAGGGCTGCATGCGTCCACCCGGCAGGCGCCGCCCGATGCAGGCATGCGTGGACAGCGCATCCACCGACGACGGTAGACCCTGCGCCTGCACGTACGCCGGTGACGCGCACACCACCAGCTGCATCGGCACCAGCTGCTTGGCGATCACCTGGCTGTCTTCCAGCAGGCCGTCGCGGAACGCCACATCGATGCGGTCACCCGCCAGGTCGGGGGCCTGCTCGTCCAGCAGCAGTTCTACCGAGACCTGCGGGTACTCGGCGCGGAAGGCGGCCAGCAAGGGGGCGATCACCCGCCGGCCGAAGCCGTGGCTGGCACTGATGCGCAGGTGCCCGCGCGGCGGGCCCTCGCGCAGGTCGCGCATTTCCTCCAGCGCCTGCAGGATGCAGTTCACGCCCGGGTTGCAGCCCTCCAGGAACAGCTCGCCTTCGCGGGTCAGCGTGGTCGAGCGCGTGGTGCGCAGAAACAACCGCACGCCCAGCTGGTTTTCCAGCTTCTGCACGCTGCGGCTGACGGCCGAACGGCCGATGCCAAGGCGGTCGGCCGCGCGGGCGAAACTGCCCTCGGCCGCCACTGCAATGAAGGCCAGCACGCCGGCGTAGCTGGTGGAGAAGGATGCATTGAGCGCATCGTGGCCGTCGCTGGCCGGGTTGGGCTGTGCGATGTTCATGGGCGGCCTGGCTCCAGGCGGGCACGGCGTGCGTGCAGGTGGTTCCGCGCCAGCGCCAGGCGCTGCCTGCACGCGGAAAGGTCGAGCCCCAGCAGGGGCACAATGTCCTCGAACCCTGCGCCCAGCACGTCGTGCAGCAACAGCACCGCACGTGCATCGGGCGGCAATTCGCGCAGTGCGGCCAGGAAGGTCTGCCAGACCTGTTCGCTGGCAGGGCGGAATGCGGTGCGCAGGTGCGATGAGGTGTCCATGCCCGGCAGACGGCCGAGCATCGGCCGCTGTGACAGGCCATTGGTGTTTTTCATGCAACAGCATGCGGCCCGGCCCCGGCCTACCGGCAGTGCGGGCGCAGGCCTAGCCTCGCTGTGTCCTTCACTCGCTACAGGAACACGCCATGACCGCACGTCTGGATTACGCCGCGCAATCGCCGGAACTGTTCAAGAAGCTCGGCCTGTACTCGCATGCCGCCCATACCGCCTCGATCGAAGCGGCCATCATCGATCTGGTCAACATCCGTGCATCGCAGCTCAACGGCTGCGGCTTCTGCCTGGACATGCACGTGAAGGAGGCCACCCTGCGCGGCGAGCGCCCACTGCGCTTGCACCACCTGGCGGCATGGCGTGAATCGACGCTGTTCAGCCCGCGCGAGCGCGCCTGCCTGGCCTGGACCGAAGTGCTGACCCAGCTGCCGGCGCAGGGTGTGCCCGACGAGCTGTACGCGCGTGTGCGCGGCCAGCTGTCCGAGCAGGAGATCGTCGACCTGACCCACGCGGTGATGGCGATCAACGCCTGGAACCGCGCCAACGTCGCCTTCCGTACTACGCCCGGCACCTTGGATACGGCCTTTGGCCTGGACAAGGCCGGCCTGGCCTGATCGATCCGCCGCTGCCCCATGCAGCGGCCCTCCCCTACCGCACTGGAGACCTGCCATGCGTCGTTCTGTTCTGGCCCTGCTTGCGCTGCTGCCACTGTGCAGCGCTGCCGCCACCCCGCCCCCTGCTGCGCCCGAGCCCCTGGTACGCGAGGTGATGACCCGCGCCCTGCCGGAGCAGCCCGGCAAGGAAGCGCTGATCCTTACCGTGGAATACCCACCGGGTGGCGCCGATCCGGTGCACCGCCACGATGCCCATGGCTTCGTCTACGTCCTGGAAGGACGGATCGTGATGGGCGTGGCCGGCGGCAAGGAAGTCACCCTCGGCCCGGGCGAGGCCTTCCATGAAGGCCCGGCCGATCTGCACACCGTGGGTCGTAACGCCAGCGCTACCGAGCCGGCGAAGTTCGTGGTGTTCCTGATCAAGGACATCGGCAAGCCGGCGGTTCTGCCGCCGCACTGATCGCACGTCCGGCGCTGGCACCAAGGACAGGTCCCCGGGTGTCACAATCCGGGGACCTGTCCCGTCTACGCTGGCATGGACGATTCCACTGCGCTGTTCTCCCGCCTCCGCCCGCGCCTGTTCGGCGTGGCCTACCGCATGCTTGGGTCTTCGCACGAAGCCGAGGACGTGGTGCAGGATGTCTGGCTGCGCTGGCATGGCGCCGACCCGTCACAGATCGAGAATCCCGAAGCCTGGCTGGTGGCCACCACCACCCGTCGCGCCATTGATGGCCTGCGCCTGGCCCGGCATACGCGCGAACACTATGTCGGCATGTGGTTGCCCGAGCCGCTGCTGACCGATGACACCAGCACCCCTGAGTATGTGCTGGAAACCGCCAGTGATCTGTCGGTCGCCTTCCTCAGCGTGCTGGAGCGGTTGGCACCGGATGCGCGTGCGGCCTTCCTGCTGCACGACGTGTTCGATCAGGACTACGCGGTGGTCGCGCGCACCCTGGACAAGACAGAAGCCGCCTGCCGGCAGATCGTGCATCGCGCACGCCTGCAGCTCAGGCAGGAGCGCCCGCGCTACAACGTCCCGCAGGAGGTGCACCAGAAACTGCTGCGCCGTTTCGCCGAGGCCGTATCCAGCGGCGATTTCCGCACGATGAAGGCGCTGATGGCCGAGTCGGCAGAGCTGGTGGGTGATGGCGGTGGCATCGTCACCAGCTTCCCCAAACCGATGGTCGGAGGCGCACGCATTGCCCAGCTGCTGTATGCCCCGCACCTGCGGCGCAGCGCGCAATTGCGGATGGTGCCGGCCATGCTCAACGGACGGCTGGGACTGCTGCGCTATTTCGATGGTGAGCTGGAAGCGGCGATGGCCTTCGAGACCGATGGCGAACGGATCACGCAGATCCTGGTGCAGCGCAACCCGCACAAGCTGCAGCGGCTGGCACTACCCACCTCCATCCAGTAGATCCGCGCCCCGCGTGGATGGCATCCATTGCGACCTCGTTCTTGCGGGATTCGACCGGGGCGCCGATGCGCCCCGATCGTGAACGCCTGCCTGCGCAACGGCCGCAGGACCCGATCAGAAGTCCCAGAACACCGGCACCCAGCGGAAGGTCTCGCCCTCCAGCGACACCCGGCCCACTGACGGGAACGGAAGATGCGTGGCCACCAGCATTTCACCGGTGCCTGCCAGTTCCTTCAGCAGGGCGATGCGGACGCGCGCGGATTCCTCCGGGTCATGCTCGAAGCCGTTGTGCCAGTTCGGCTGGTCGAAGCCGACCGCGAACACCGCGTCACCGGCAAAGGTCAGGGCCTGCCCGGCAGACGCCACGCGCACCACGCAGTGGCCCGGGGTATGCCCACCGGTGCGGCGGGCCGTCACGCCCGGCGCGATCTGCTGTTCGTCCTGGAAGGTGTGCACGTAGCTGCTGTACTCGGCCCAGAAGTGCTTGGCCGTAGCGCGCAGCGCATCGGGGAACCCCTGCGGCATGTTGGTACGGCTGAAGTCCGGCGACTTCCAGAACTCCACCTCTGCCGCGGCCACGTGGATCTTCAGGTCCGGGCGCAGCTGTTCCTTTACGCCTTCAACCAGCAGCCCACCGACGTGGTCCATGTGCATGTGGGTGATCACCACATCGGTGATTTCGCCCAGGTTGATACCGGCGGCACCGAGGCGGCGGATCAACTGGCCGGCGCGCGGCAGCTGCAGGTCCGGGTCCATGCCCAGGCCGGCATCGATGAGGATGGTGCGATCACCGCTGTGCACGACCATCACGTTCAATGCCCAGTCGAAGGCATCCTGCGGCAGGTACATCTCTTCGAACCATTCGGCACGGTCGGCGGCCGGTACGTTGTGGCCGAGCATCTGGGTGGGCAACGGCAGGACGCCATCGCTGATCACCAGCACTTCGACGTCGCCCACCTTGAGGGCGTAGCGCGAGGGCACCAGCTCATCGAGGGCGGGGGCAATGGGCGCGGCGGTGTTTTCCAGACTGAACATGAGGGATCTCCACGAAGGGGCATTGGGCGGGCAGCGATGCAAGGCTGGCGCGAACGATTCCGGGCGCTTTCCCACGGCGCAGGGCGTGGCGTTGCCAGGGCACGATGCCTGGCAGGCCAGCGCTGCAGGGTTCATGGGAAGGCGGGCCACTGCGCACGCGGTGGGCCCGGAACACGGCATGTGCCGTGTGCGATCAGCCTAGGCAGCACACCGTTGCTGCGGTAGGCCCGTGGAGGGGGACGTGATGTTGCATTCCAGGAAGCAATGCGAATCACATACCCAGATCAGACAGCCCCGGATGATCATCGGGGCGGCGCCCCAGCGGCCAGTGGAACTTGCGGTCACTTTCCTTGATCGGCATGTCGTTGATGCACGAAAAGCGGCGTTGCATCAGGCCATCGGCGCCGAATTCCCAGTTCTCGTTTCCATAGGAACGGAACCAGTTGCCGGAGTCGTCGTGCCATTCGTACGCGTACCGGACAGCAATACGGTTTTCGGTAAAGGCCCAGAGCTCCTTGATCAGGCGGTACTCGAGCTCCTTGTTCCATTTGCGTGCCAGGAACTGCCGCGCTTCCTCGCGGCCATGGGTGAACTCGGCACGGTTGCGCCACTCGGTGTCCAGCGAATAGGCCAGCGAAACCCTGTCAGCATCGCGGGAGTTCCAGCCATCTTCGGCAAGGCGAACTTTCTCGATGGCCGATTCACGGGTGAACGGGGGGAGTGGCGGGCGGGGTGCTTCAGTGGGCACGGTGGGGCCTCCAATCAAATGGATGAACGGGGTGCTTCGACGGATCTTGATGACTCAGGCGTCAGCGCCTGGCCTGCTCCAACAACACCGCTGCAACATCCCTTGCAGTGTCTGCGGCGTTGTAGTCGCCCATCACGCGCGAGACGGTGATGGCGCCTTCCATGAGAACCAGCAGCTGCCGCGCCAGTGCTTCCGGCTGCTGGATGTCCAGTTGCGTGGTGAGTTTCAGCGTGTAATCCAGCAGCTTCTGCTTGTGATGTTTGGCGATGTGGCGAATCGGATCATCGGGGTCGCCGACCTCGCCTGCGGTGTTGATGAAGGCGCAGCCGCGATAGCCCTCGGACTGGAACCAGCCCTTGAGCACGGTGAACATGCCGAGGATGCACGCTTCCGGGGTGTCGGCCTTGTTGCACTCCTGCTGGAACCAGGTGAGCCAGCGCACGTCGCGCGCGTTCAATGCCGCAGCGGCCACCTGGTCCTTGTTTTCAAAGTGCCGGTAGATGCTCTTCCGGGCAACGCCGGAGGTCTTCACCAGCAGGTCCATGCCGGTGGCGTGGATCCCGTTCTGGTAGATCAGCGCCTCGGCCGTGGCCAGGATCTTCTGCTGGGTATCGGAGGTAGTTGTGTTCACGACGCCAATGTAGAACGATCGTTCTACCCTGTCAACGGGTGGCGCGGCGACCTCTCGCGTGGGCAAGCTCGCGCAGGACGATCTATCAAGAAATTCGTACATGTCATCATCCAGGCGCCTGATTTCGGTCGCAAAGTACGTCTCACCACCCACCCATGAGACGCCTCGCATGAACACCTTTGCCCGTACCCTGGCCGTTGCCGCCCTCGCCCTCTCGGTCCAGGCCGGCTTGTCCGCGCAGGCCGCCGAACCGGCCAAGCCGGCTGCAATCACCAGCATCGCGCGCACCGCCAGCTACATCACCACCACCGATGGCGTGCAGCTCTACTACAAGGATTGGGGCCCGAAGGACGGCCCGGTCGTTACCTTCAGCCACGGCTGGCCGCTGAACTCGGATAGCTGGGAATCGCAGATGATCTTCCTGGCCAACCACGGCTACCGCGTCATTGCCCATGATCGTCGCGGCCACGGCCGTTCCAGCCAGCCGTGGGAAGGCAACGACATGGATCACTACGCCGATGACCTGGCCACGGTGATCAACACGCTGGACCTGCATGACGTCACCCTGGTGGGCTTCTCCACTGGCGGCGGCGAAGTGGCGCGCTACATCGGCCGCCATGGCACCGGCCGGGTGAAGAAGGCGGTGCTGATCAGCTCGGTGCCGCCGCTCATGCTGAAGACCGCCGACAACCCCAATGGCCTGCCAATGGAAGTGTTCGATGGCATCCGCAAGGCGCAGATGGACAACCGCGCGCAGCTGTACAAGGACATCCCGTCCGGCCCGTTCTACGGTTTCAACCGCCCGGGCGCAAAGGTGTCGCAGGGCCTGATCGATGCCTGGTGGGCGCAGGGCATGCAGGGGGGCCACAAGAACACCTACGATTCGATCGCCGCGTTCTCGGCCACCGACTTCCGCGCCGACCTGAAAAAGTTCGATGTGCCAACGCTGGTGATCCACGGTGATGATGATCAGATCGTGCCGATCGACATCTCGGGCCGCCAGTCGGCGAAGCTGATCAAGGGCGCCAGGCTGATTGTGTACCCGGGTGCGCCGCATGGCCTGACCGACACCCACAAGGACAAGGTCAACCAGGATCTGCTGAGCTTCCTGCAGGAGAAGTGAGTAACCGGGGCTCCGGCATCGCGCCGGAGCCCGTCTCACATCAGAGTGTTTCTGCCCCGCCGCGTGTCCGTTCCCGACCAGAGCCGCCCCCCCCGTGCGGATTCGGGCGGTGCAGGATTTCATCCGGGCCCGGCTGCAAGGGCGTGGAAATGGCCATGCCAGAACCTCGGTACCTGGCAGTAATCCTCTGCTCCTCGTTCGCAAGATAACTCGGCTTTACACGGAGCGAGCGGGCAATCTGAAAATACCCGTTCGTGAAGGTGGTCACGGTTAAGTCCGGGGAAAGTCAATACCTTCAATATCGCTGTAACGTAATTGTTGAAAATGCGAGTGGATTTCGGGCGGGCCAACAATCAGCTGTGACATGGAGGTGGGGATGTGCACGGTATCTGCCAGGTCTTCAGCAAGGCTTGCGGCTCTCCTTTATTTGATGATTGCCTCCTGCATCGCCGCGATCATGCCGGTTGGCGCCAAAGAGGACCGATCACTTGTGCTTGTCAGGCTCTCACCTGAGCAGGGAGCGGTCCTTGCAACCGGGCTACTGAGAGGGATGCTGAGGCCAATCAATGGCTGTGTCTATTTCGTGGATCCAGGTGGCACGGCATATCTTGCAGCATGGCCTCACGATTACTCGCTGGCCATGAAGGGGGGCGTTCCCGTAGGCGTGCAGGATGAACGATCTGGGGAAATAATGGAATTCGGAATCGCCGCATCATTCGGAGGGGGGCATGGCGGTGAATCGCTCCGTTCGAGTCTTGCTGCGTCCATTCCGGATGCCTGTACTGGCCCACTCATGACGATTCACTTGATGCGTCAGGCAAAGGAGCAGCCATGATTAGTCTGCGCACGAAGCTATCCATGCGCGCCCTGGCATTGTCCGCCCTCGGTGCGTTCGCATTCTCCCTGCACGGCCAGCCGATAACTGGCAACCCCACGGCACACACCTACTCGCGAACGTTCAATGTATCTGAGGCCGAAGCAAAATACAGGTCGATGAAATCGATCTCTGCGGCAGGTCTGGAAGCCAGGATTCAGGCATCTGAGCCGGATACGTTTGGTGGCTTGTACGTTGAGCATGAGCCAGAATTCAAGGTCCAATCATAATGGGGCCATAGGCAGGTACATCCGTGCACGCAACCTTTCTCCAGGCCCTCTCAGCGTCGAAGGTGACAGCGGTGGGCCGGTCTTTTCGAACAATGCGGCCGTTGGCGTCATTCACGGCCGGGGCGGTGAAGACACGGGATTTGAGAACGACCTGTTCTACATGCCCATCGAGCGGGTTTCAGCACTTGGCGTTTCCGTATTGACGGAGGCCTTTGAAGTTGCCGGCATCGCAGATCGCACTGAAAATTATTTCAGGCCATTTTCCGTTCCGGTTGCGTACAAGGGAGTTCCGAAGTTCCCGATTGAGTTGACGCTGGAGCGCCCCGTGTGCCCGAGCGGGCCTTGCGAACCCGCCACGGAAACGTTGCCGGACAAGATGCCCTCCCCGCTCAACTACACGTGGGCCTGCTTCTACCCCATCGTGCTCTACCCGCCTCCCGTCATTCCCCCTCCCCCGTTGACCTGGAGGGAGCGGATTACCTTGAAGGATGCGTCTGGAATCACCGCCGAGCCCGTTGAGTACAACCTGCACTGCAGTGGATGTCCTGATTGTCCATAGCCCGCATCTGTTGATGAGTGCAGTGCTGGAGCCACGTGCGTGGATTCTTCGTCAGCCGAGCATGGCTCGGCTCTACATAAGAGCCAGCTCCCTGGCAAGGAACGGCGCCGTTCTGCTGCCTTTGGCGCGCGCCACCTGTTGCGGCGTTCCCTTCGCGACGATGGTGCCCCCTGCCCCGCCAGCGCCGGGGCCGACATCAATCACCCAGTCCGCCTGTGCAACCGCGCGCATGTCATGCTCGATCATCACCACCGTATTGCCCGCGTCCACAAGCCGCTGCAGCTGCACCAGCAACCTGTCTGCGTCCGAGGCATGCAGGCCGGTGGTGGGTTCGTCCAGCACGTACAGCGTGCGCCCGCGTTGGCTGCGCTGCAGTTCGGTGGCCAGCTTGATGCGTTGCGCTTCACCACCGGAAAGCTCGGTGGCCGGTTGGCCGAGCCGCAGGTAGCCCAGCCCGATCTCCTGCAGCAACTGCAGCGGCCGGGCAATGGCCTCTTCCTCGCTGAAGAACGCATGCGCCTGGTCAACCGTCATCTGCAGGACCTCGGCGATGTTGCGGTCATTCCATTGCACGTTCAGCGTGGCGTCGTTGTAACGGGCGCCGTGGCAGGTGGGGCACGGCGCATAGACGCTGGGCATGAACAGCAGTTCGACACTGACGAAGCCCTCGCCTTCGCAGGTATCGCACCGGCCCTTGGCCACGTTGAACGAGAAGCGACCCGCATCGAAACGACGGCGGCGCGCGGCGGGTGTCGCGGCGAACAGCTTGCGTACGTGATCGAACAACCCGGTATAGGTGGCCAGGTTGGAGCGTGGCGTGCGGCCGATGGGCTTCTGGTCGACCTGCACCACCCGCTGGATGGCGTCTACATCGCCCGCCAATGTGCCCCGGGTCGTTTCGATCACGGTCGGGCCGTCGGTGGGCGCGCTATCGGCGTTGTCGTCCGCAGGCTCATGCCCGAGGTGCAGCAGCAACAGCTCGGGCAGCGCCTGCGCCATCAGGCTGGACTTGCCGGAGCCGGAAATGCCGGTCACGGCCGTCAGCAGCCCCAGCGGCACCTGTGCGTCCACGCCCTGCAGGTTGTGGCGGTGGATGCCCTTCAGTTCCAGCCAGCGGTTGGCGCTACGCTGTTGGCTGGCAGGCGCCGGCACCTGGTCGAACAGATACTGCGCCGTGCGCGAATCCTGGATCTGGCGCAGGCCGTCGGGCTCGCCACTGTAGAGGACCTGGCCACCGTGCTCGCCCGCCTCGGGCCCAACATCCACCAGCCACTGCGCGCGGCGCATCAGCTCCAGGTCATGTTCAACAACGAACACCGAGTTGCCGCCGTCGCGCAAGCGCTCAAGCGCGTCGTACAGCGCCTGGCTGTCGGCCGGATGCAGGCCGGCCGAGGGTTCGTCGAGCACGTACAGCACGCCAAACAGCAAGGAGCTGAGCTGCGTGGCCAGCCGCAGGCGCTGCAGTTCGCCGGCCGACAGGGTTGGCGTCGCACGGTCCAGCGAGAGATAGCCCAGGCCCAGGTCACGCAATTGGCGTACCCGCGCCATGACCCCGCCTGCCAAGCGTTGTGCCGCCAGGCGCTTCTCTTCGGACAAGGCCGAGGTCAGGCGCACGTCCGGAGCGCCCTCATGGGTCGCCTGGCCACTCGCGGCCCGCCGGGCGCGATCGCGGGGTGTCGCGCTCCTGCGGGTACGTGCGCCGTTGCTGTGCGCGCCGAAATCACCTTGTGCGATGGGCTCCAGCAGCGCCGCCAGCTGATCCAGCGGCAGCCGCATGAACTCGCCGATATCCACGCCAGCAAAGGTGACCGAGAGCGCCTCCGGCTTCAGGCGTTTTCCGTGGCAGGCCGGGCACAACCGGCCTTCCATGTAGCGCGAAACGCGCTTGCGCATCAGCGCGCTTTGGGTATTGGCAAAGGTGTGCAGCACGTAGCGGCGTGCGCCGGTATAGGTGCCCATGTAGCTGGGCTCCTGCTTGCGCTTGAGTGCGGCACGGGTCTCTGCGGGCGTGAAACCGGCATAGACCGGCACGCTGGGCGCTTCCTCGGTGAACAGGATCCAGTCCCGATCCTTCTTCGGCAGCGTCTTCCACGGCACGTCGATGTCGTAGCCCAGCGTGACCAGGATGTCGCGCAGGTTCTGGCCATGCCATGCCGGCGGCCAGGAGGCGATGGCGCGCTCGCGGATGCTCAGCGAGGGGTCCGGAACCATCAGCGCTTCGGTCACTTCGTAGACATGCCCCAGGCCATGGCAGGTGCTGCAGGCACCCTGTGGCGTGTTGGGCGAGAAGTCCTCGGCGTACAGCATGGGCTGGTTGGCCGGGTACGCACCGGCACGCGAGTACATCATGCGCACCAGGCTGGACAGCGTAGTCACGCTGCCCACCGATGAACGTGCATTGCTGGCGCCGCGCTGTTGCTGCAGGGCCACTGCCGGCGGCAGCCCGTCGATGGCATCTACATCCGGCACGCCCGCCTGGTCGATCAGGCGGCGTGCATACGGCGCTACCGACTCGAAGTAGCGCCGCTGTGCTTCAGCGAAGACGGTGCCGAAGGCCAGCGATGATTTGCCGGAACCCGATACGCCGGAGAACACCACCAGTGCATTGCGCGGAATGGAGACGTCGACATTCTTGAGGTTGTGCTCGCGTGCACCACGCACCTCGACGCAACCGCTGGCGGCGGCAGCGCATGACGATTCACCAAAGGGGGTGTTGGACATCGTTACGATCCTGCAGGCAGTGAGTGGCGCGCGCCAGGGCGCGCCCAGTGGCTCATTCTCGCTGCTGAGAGGTGAATTCGGCGAGGGCGGCCACGGTGACAGCCTGCATGATCTCGTGCGCCTCGCCCTCCGCCCTACCCTCGCTGCAGCACTACCACCCACACCCCCATCAGGGCACTCCCCGCCAGCAGACTCAGCCACACCCGCCCAACACTACGGGCACTGAAGACGCCCACAGCAACGGCAATGAACAGCACGAACCCCAGCAGTGAGCTGGCCAGGACCGAAACGGACGTCCTTACCCCCACCAGCACGGGCAACAACAACGCCAGTGCCGTGGCAGTAACGGCGGTGAACAGGTATCCGCCCAGCGAGGCGGCCAGCACTCGGCTCGCCACCTGCCAGCGATAGGCCGCTTCCCGCCCGGCCGGAGGCTTGGCAGGGCGCGCCGCCTCCTGCGCCCGGGGCCAACGGCGCTGCAGCATCAGGGCCATTCTTGCCAGCATCAGCCCGAATGCCAATGCGACCAGCTCCACGCCGGCCTGCTGCCATGCGCCCCGCTGCAGATACATCAGCAGCCCCTGCCCGGTGGTTGCCAGATTCACCAGCGGCAGTGCCAGGCACAGTGCTGCGGCCAGCCACAACTGCTCGATCCAGGCCAGGCGCGGTGGGCGCCACAGTGCGTGCGCCACCGAGACAGCGCAGGCCGTAAGAAAAATGCGTATTTCCCACGCACTGCGACCGCTGATTTCCAATGGCAGCAACCGATTGCCATACAGGTAGACGATGCTTGCCAGCGCCACCCCAGCCAGCGAGGCGACGTTGAACGCTTCCACGCAGCGGTAGATGCCCGCCGTGGCCGCGCCGAACTCATGCTCGCTGCGCTTGCGCCGCTTGATCGAGAACAGCAGCGTGCCGATGGCGATCATCGCCGTGCCGAGCAGGCCGCTGATGAAGTACAGCCACTTCATCGGCCAGCCGCCGAAATCGGCCTTGTGCAGTGCTTCGATCGTCTCATGCACCTGCACCGCGCCAATCGCATGCGGGTGTACGCCATGCTGTTGCAGCAGCGTGCCGCTGGCAGCATCGAACGCCGCCCGGCTGGCCTCGGTCAGCAGATGCCTGTCCGCACCCCCCTCGGGCTTGCGACCGATCACCTCCACCACGCTGTGCACGGTGCCGGGCGCCTGGATCACGATCAATGCCGGCGGCTGCCCGCTGATGGCCTGCGCGCGTGCCAGCAGGTGCTGCAGGTCCGGCAGTTGCGCGGTGGATACCAGGATGCCTGGCGGAGCCGGCTGCGCTGGCGACAGCTCGGCTTCGTAGCGCGCATAGGCATCACCGACATCGCCATAGGCTGCCTGCACGGGCCACGGCAGATAGCTGCTGTAGAAGAAGGTCAGCCCCGTGTAGCCGATCATGAACAGGAACGGCAGGGTCAGCACGGCACTCAGGTTGTGCGCATCCAGCCAGCTGCGCTGCCCCTTGCCCGGGCGAAAGGTGAAGAAGTCCTTGAAGATGCGTTTATGCACCACCACGCCGGACACCAGCGCCAGCAGCATGCAGGCCGTGATCCAGCCGACCAGCCAATAGCCGGCCATGCCGCCGTGCAGGGTGTAGTGGAAGGACATGAAGTGGCGCCCGCCTTCGGTTTCCCGAAGACGAGGTGGGGGCTGTGGCATGCCGGTGCCGGCATCCACCCAGCGTTCGTGCCCCGTGCCGTCGCCATCCTCCCATGACAGCTCCAGCGGCCAGCCCCGCTGGACAGGCCAACGGATCTGCCATTCCCGGGCATCGGCGGCGTTTGCAGCCAGCCAGTGCTGCGCTCGTACCGCCTGCATTCCCGTGTCCACCGCCGGCGAGGAGGCCGGCACGGGGCCGGCCTCCATCCATCGCGTGATCGGCTCACGGAACACGCTGAGCGTGCCGGTCAGGAAGATCGCGCACAGCAGCCAGCCACAGGTAAGGCCGCACCAGGTGTGCAGCCACGACATGCTCTGCCGAAAGCCCGCTTTCATGCCTGCCCCGTGGCGGGCAGGCCGTTGCCCTGCCGGCTGCGGAAGGTCACAGCGAGCCGCGCAGCGTCAGCATCACATTGCGGGGTTCGCCAAAGAAGTTGCCGCGGCGGATCTGGCTGATCATCGCGTAGTAGCGGGTGTCGAACAGGTTGGCCACGTTGACGCCTACGCTCCAGCGCGGATTGATCCGGTAGCCGGCGCGCAGGTCCCACACGGCACGTCCCGCTGCGCCCATGCGCCAGTCCGGGTCGTCGTAGGCCGGATAGGAGTAGCTGCTCTGTGCCGATACACCACCGCCCACAGAGAACGCGTTCCACTTGCCCGGCAGCTGGTAGGACGTCGACAGGCGCAGCAGGTGGCGGGGCGTCTCGGCGCTGATGGTCGCGCCCTCATCGTCGCGGCTGGTGACGTGGGTATAGCCCGCCATCATCTGCCAGCCCGGCGCCAGTTCGCCGCTGGCCTCCAGCTCAAAGCCCTTGCTGCGCAGCTTGCCGCCATTGCGGTAGCAATCGGACGACGCCAGCGAGCCACGGCAGCTGCCCGGGTCGGATTCGTCCACCACGGCGTTGCCGGTCTTGCGGATGGAGAACACTGCGGCGGAGACATTCAGGCGGCCATCGTTCAACTCACCCTTCACGCCCAGCTCGTAGTTGGCGCCGATGGCCGGATCCAGCACCGAGCCGGACGCGGTGACGTACGAGCTCTGCGGCTGGAAGGTATCGGCGTAGCTGGCATAGACCGACCATTGCGGACCCAGGTCGTAGACAAGGCCGGCGTACGGGGTGAATTCGTGCTTCTGTTCGTAGTCGCGGCTCTTGGCGCCGGTGAAGCCATCGCTGGACTGGTACTTCACCCAGCTCAGCCGGCCACCCAGCGTGAGGTGCAGCGGTTCTGCCAGCTGCAGGCGCAGGTTGCTGTACACGCCGCTCTGCTGGGCGCGGGCGTTTTCTGACCAGTCCCACGCGGGCTGGAGGGGCTGTGGAATGGCGCTGTGGTCCGGTGCGTAGACATCGATCGGCACGTCGATGGCCAGGTCCGCCGAGCTCTGGCGGGTACGCTGGCGCGACCACATCGCGCCCAGCAGCAGCTGATGGCTGCGGCCGAAGGCGTCGAAACTGCCGGTGGTGTGCAGGTCGATGCCATCACTGCGCACGCGCGAGCGGTTGAAATAGATGTCATAGAAGCGCGAACCGATGCCGGTGGCGCGGTCCACCCCGCCCAGCGGAACCGCGACACGCTGGTCCAGGTCCGACTCGGTGCGGTTCACCGACAGGCGTGCCTTCCAGCGTTCGTTGAAGCGGTGCTCCGCCTCTGCAAAGGTTTCGTCGACGGAGCCCTCCTGCCGGTTCCAGTCCTGGATGAGCGAGGTGGAACGCTTGATGTCCAGCGCACCGCCATCGGTGTAGCGCGGCAGGCCGAACAGCCAGTAGCCGTCGGTGTCACTGGCCTGATGGCGCAGGCCAAAGGTCAGCGTGGTGTCCGCACCCAGGTCGGCGTCAATCACTCCATAGGCCACCGGCGTCTTCGATGAGGTGCCCCGCTGGAAGTAGTCGCGGTCCTGGTAGGCGGCGACCAGTCGGCCGCGCACGCTGCCGGTAGCATTGAGCGGGCCACCGCCATCCACCTCGACGCGGTAGTTGTCCCACGAGCCCACGGTTGCGGCCAGATCCAGATGGGCCTGGTCGCGCGGGCGCTTGCGCACCATGTTGATCGCCCCGCTGGGGTCGGCCGCACCGAGCATCATGCCACCGGCACCGCGCAGCACCTCAACCCGCTCCAGCACCGCGGTGTCGATCGGCAGCCAGCCAACGGGCGCATAGACGATGCCGGCCACGCCATCGACCAGATAGTTGCTGTCGTCCACGGTGAAGCTGCGGATCGAGAACTTGTGATTGCCGAAGTTGCGGGCGGTCTTGGTCACACCCGTGGTCTGCGCCAGCGCCTCGTCCAGCGTGGTGAGGTTGCGATCGTCCAGCTGCTGGCGGGTGATCACGCTGACCGACTGCGGGGTCTGGCGGATGCTCTGCCCCAGCTTGCCCAGGCTCAGTTCACGTGCCGTGTAAGCGCCATCGCTTGGGGCATTGGCGGTCACGTTCACCGTCTGCAGGGTGGTCTGGGCATCCTTGCTGCGCGCAGGCGCTGCTGCTTCCTGCGCCAGGGTGAACACGCCCGGACGGGTGGCATTGACACGCACGCCACTGCCCTCCAGCAGGCGCGCCAGTGCTTCCTGGGGCGTGTAACTGCCGGCCAAGGCCGGGGCGCGACGGCCCGCCACCGCCGATTCGCTGAACAGCACCTGCTGCCGGGACTGCTCGGAAAAGCGGCGCAGTGCGGCATCCAGCGGTTGCGCCGGAATATTGAACTGCACGCGTGCAGCCGGCTGCGACTGTGCAATGGCCGGCGCTGCCAGCGCGCTGGAAATGCACAGTGCCAGCAACGGCAGCCGCTTGGCGTGTACCCCCGTAGAGAACGCGCCAGCAACAAGTGCGCGCTTGATCTTCATGTACCCCATTACCGCTCCATCATGCTTGGCCGCTACTGGCCTCACTGGGGTAAACGGAAAATGGCGGTGGGGTGGGAACCCGCGCCGGAAGAAATTTTCGTTCCGGCGTCAGCGGGTCACAGGCCGTTCGTCGATGCGGTAGCCGCCCTGGGCATTGCGGGTCACCTGCACCGGCAACAGATCCGGCAGTGCTTCCAGGAAGGTGGCCGGGGCATCGGTGGCTGCGTACCCGGAGACCGGCAGGAACTTCAGCCCTGGCTGGCCCAACGTGACGGGATGGCCCAGATACTGCCCGACCTCCTGCGCCACTTCGTCCAGCGGCGTGCGCCGGAACACCAGGCGTCCATTGCGCCAACCGCCAATGCTGTCTGCGCTTGCGGCGATGGGGCGATAAGCAGCAGTGAGCGTGGTAACGGCCAAGCCCTGTTCGGCGCGCAGGCTGACCGGCGAGGCACCTTCGGCACGATCCGGCTGCACCCGCACGTGCCCATGCAGCACCTTGACCACGACTTCGCCCGGCCCATTGCGCACATTGAAGGCCGTGCCGACCACCGTCACCCGGCTGCGCTGGGCATCAACGGTGAAGGGCCGGTCGGCCGCCGGGGCGACCTCGAAGAACGCCTCGCCCTGGCTGAGCACCACTTCACGGCGGGATCGATAGAAATGCACGGCCAGCGTGCTGCGTGCATTGAGCGAAATCCGTGAGCCGTCCGGCAATTGCAGATCACGTATCTCGCCCGCGCCGGTGGCCACGTCCTGTACGTAGCTGGGCGCGGCGTACCAACCGTAGCCGACGTACCCCAAGGCCAGCATCGCCACGGCCGCAGCCGCCGCAACGCGTGGCAGGCGCCACGAGCGTGCACGCCGCGCCGCCCTGCCCCGCCGTAGAGCGGCAGGTGCAGGTACTGCTGGGGTGATCACCGCATGCGCGTCCGAGGCCAGTACGGGGCGTGGCAGCTGGCCCAGGTCGTGCCAGGTTCTGGTCACATCGGCGAACGCCTGTCGATGTGCTTCGCTCCCGGCCAGCCAGTGCTGCAGGGCCGCCTCGTCCTTCGGTTGCCAGTCCGCATCCTGCCGCCGTACCAGCCACGCGGCCGCCGCCTCATGCAGGGCAAACGGGTCGGAACCTGCGGGAGAAGGGAGATCGGTCATCGGCAGGGAAAATCAGCATCGATGGCAGGCGCCAACGCCTCGCCCGCCTTGGTCGGGCGATGCAGCTCCTGCATCTGTGCCAGAGACGCATAGCGTACCCGCACTTCGCAGTAGGCAACCGCTCGCGACAGGTGTTTGACCACCATGCGGCGGGAGATCTGCATGCGAGCGGCCACGTCCTCCTGGGTCAGCCCATCGAAGCGGCAGAGCACGAAGGCTTCGCGTTGACGTTCCGGCAGCTCGGCCAGTGCCTCTCGAAGGCGTTCCAGGCGCTGCCGCTGGGCGCTGAACTGCAACGGGCACTGTGATTCATCGCTGGCCATGGCGTGGCCAGCCTCCTCCGCGTCTGCCAGCGGCAAGGTCTGAAGGCGTCGCCCAGCATGATGCTCGCGGTATTCGTCGGCCACGGTGTTCATCACCGTCCGGCGAAGGTAGGCGCCCTGCTGATCGCAGGATTCCAGTGCAGGGCATGCCGCAATCCACTTCACCGCACCGTCGTGCAGGGCGTCCTCACCGTCCGCACCTCTGACGCGCGCAAGACCACGGAGGATGGGTCCGCGCCAGCGGGCATAGGCTTTCGCAAGGAGGTTCCCGCCCGTTGGCAAGGCGTCTTCCGGAATGCCCGGCTCTGTGGAGGAGGCCTGTTCCGCGTTGCTGCCCGTGCCCCGGCCTAGCGTGGACACATCACCCTCAGGGCAAATGCCTGCGGTCTGCACAGGTGGCGCGGGGAATTCACGTTGGGAGCCGGAGTTCTGGCCGCCATAGGCGACGGAAGGGGTGGGATGCCGCAAGTGTAGTGAGAGTCATTTGCAATTGGAACTCCCCTGGCCCGCTCTTGCCGTAATGCGAAGGCGAATCCAGGTCGTGCGGGGATCAACCCGTCCAGCGCACGCGGATATCCGTTACCGCCCGTTACGAAACGTACTGTCCAGTCGCTGCGCTTCAGCCCACCGCGCCGAGTGCGCGGACCGAACACGCGCCATCGCCTGCGCGAAGCAATTGTTCCTCCAACGCTTCGATCGCAGGCGTCCGCACGGCTGCACTGCGCATCAGCCGGAAGCTCGCTGCGGGGAGCACAGGAAGGCCCAGTCCACTGCCCGCAATCATCAGGCCATCCTGGATGTCATCCTGAAGAGCGACAGTGATGGCGAGCCCGGACTTCGCAGCCGATCGCAGGCCCTGCTGGTTCGCCGAGGTAAAGGTGACGCGCCATTCCAGGCCGGCTTCAGCAAGTGCTCCGATGCACACGTCGCGATGCATGCACGGGCTGGGCGCGAGTGCGAGTGGCAGCGTCTTTTCCGGTTCGTGCTCAAATCCCGAACCGATGGCCCAGACGAAACGTGTCCGCCTCAGAACCGGCCACTCAACGTCCTCCCTCAGGAACAGGTTCACCGCCAGGTCGAGTGTTCCCGCCTGTATCTGTTCGTTCAGCGCCCCATAGGACTCCACGGCTACATCCAGCCGCACCGCGGGGAACCTGCGGGAGAAGCGCGACAGCATTGCGGTCAGCCGGTCGCCGGCATAGGTCTCCGGCACACCCAGGCGCACTGCCCCGGTAACGGGAGCCCTCTGGAACCGGCGAACCAGCAGGCTCTGGGCAGCAAGAATCTGCTTGGCATGTCGCAGGAAGTCTTCGCCGTCTTCGGTGAGAGTCACGCTTCTCGTGGTCCGTTTCAGCAAGGCGCTGCCCGCCTGCTCTTCCAGCTTCCGGATCTGGTGGCTGATGGCGGACTGGCTGAGGTTCATGCGCTCACCCGCCTTGGTGAAGCCGCCGGTCTCTACGACGGCGACAAAGGCGCGCAGCAGGTCGGGGTCAAAGAACACCGGGGCAATCCATGATGAAGATTGATCAATTCTATTAAATCAAATCATTTTTATCATCATGGAAGTCCCTCCAAGATGGCCGCTCACTTGAAACGCGCAGCTGCAGTCGCCCCGGCAGTGCGCCAGATCCCGGACCTGCCTGAGGAGACCCATGACTTCCCTTTCACCTGCTGCTCGAGACCGCCTGACGCTTTCTGCGGCGTGCTTGGCTTCCCTGATGTTCGGGCTGGAAATCTCCAGCGTGCCAGTCATCCTGCCGATTCTGGAGACAGAGCTTGGCAGCAGCTTCAGCGGCCTGCAGTGGATCATGAATGCCTACACCCTCGCCTGCACGACGGTGCTGATGGCGGCTGGCGCTCTGGCGGATCGGTACGGGCGCAAGCGCATCTTCGTGATCAGCCTGTTGCTGTTCGGCATCACATCCCTGGCCTGCGGCCTTGCTCGAAGCGGAACGGCGTTGATCGTGGCTCGATCACTGCAGGGTGCGGCGGGAGGCGCAATGCTGGTCTGCGTGTTTACAGTGCTTTCCCATCAGTTCAGTGACTCCGCACAGCGCGCCAAGGCCTTTGGCATCTGGGGCGTGGTCTTTGGCATAGGGCTGGGTTTCGGGCCGGTCATTGGTGCTGGTGTTGTTGTCATCAGCAGCTGGAGCTGGGTGTTCCTGGTGCATGCGCCCCTGGCAGTGGGCGCGACGGCTCTCGCCGTTCTGGGCATCCGGGAATCGTGGGCGCCAAGCCAGCGGAAACTGGACCTTGCAGGAATCGTCTCGCTGTCAGTGGCCGTCTTTTCCTTCACCTGGTACATCACCCAGGGCATTCCTGCAGGCCTTGCAAGCGCCTCTTCCATGGCGGCCGCTCTGGTTGCCGTCATCAGCCTGGCGGTATTCATCGCGGTCGAGCGCAGGGTGCCGGACCCGATGTTCGATTTTTCCATCTTCGGCAACCGGCGCTTCTCGGGCGCATTGCTGGGCTCGATGGGCATGAACTTCAGCTTCTGGCCACTGATGGTGTACCTGCCACTGTTCTTCCAGCACGGACTTGGCTACTCAAGCATCGCGACCGGCCTGTCTGTCCTGGCATACACATTGCCGTCGCTGCTGCTGCCGCCTTACGGCGAGCGTCTCGCTGTGCGCTTCGGGCCTGAGCGCGTGATCCCCGCTGGGATGTTTGCCATGGGCGGCGGGATGCTCATGATGGCGATCGGTGCAGGCGCGGAAAACGCGAGCTGGTTGACCCTGCTGCCAGGCTGCATTCTTGCGGGCTCGGGCCTGGGCGTGATCAATACGCCCGTCACCAACACGACGACCAGTTCCGTGCCCAGCGATCGCGCCGGCATGGCATCCGGCATGGACACCAGCGCCAGATTCATCAGCCTGGCCATCAACATCGCGGTGGTGGGGTTGATTCTGGTGAAAGGTACCTACTACGCACTTGAAACGAACCTGCCCGGCGGTGACCCTTCGCATCTGCGGTCGCTTGCGGAGGGATTGTCCGCAGGTACTGCGCACCTGGATGAGTTGGCGGCCACTGGCCAGGCAGTGTCCCTTGACGTAGCGCATCAGTCGCTGCTTTTCGGCTACCGACTGGCCATGGTTTACGCGGGCGCTTGTGCCTGTGCCTTGGCCGTTGTCAGTGCGCTTACGTTCCGGGGCGGTCGAAGTTCGCTGGCATCGTGCGCCAACGAATCGAACGGGCAGTGAGGGGGGGTATTAATGTGACGTGTCACGCCGCCGCGAATTCAGCCTGCGGTCTCCAGGCCCTTAGCCGCCGCATCCAGTCGCAGCGAAGCCAGATAGCGGCAGTACTTGCCGATGAAGAGGCCGGTGAATCCGCCTGCCAGCAGCAGGTAGGCGGCGCTGAAGCCGGCGTTGGCGGTCAGCGACGGCGACACCGCAAATGCGACTTCGAAGCCGTACTTCACCAGGAAGGTGATCAGCAGCAGCGGCAGCAGGCTGAAGTCCGCGTTGCGCCAGAGCTTTCCGGTAGCGCCATCCAGGGTCAGCTTCACGTGGCCCAGCAGCAGCCATCCCAGTGCTGCCCCGGTGCCGATGCCGACCAACCACTCGCCCCAGGCGGTCAGCGAGGCGCCGAAGCGATGACTGATCGACCATGCGCCCCACACGGCGAACAGGACGGGCACGATCGCCAGCTTCTGCAACGAAGTCTCACCCGGCTTCATGGCGGCGATGCCACGCGTGACCAGGAACGCCAGGAGCAGCCAGACCCAGATCGGCGTCTGCGAGATGAGTTGCTGGAGCATGTTCATGAGCGGTCGCCTTGGTGGGTGGTGGCGAGGTGCCCTCGCCTTGGCGCCCACTATTCGCTTCCGCCCGGGTTGCAACCAGTGACAGCTGTCAGTCTTCGGGGGTTACTGGGCGGTAATCGGGCGCACTCAGGACGCTCTCGATCCAACCCACATAGCGCGATACCCGAACGTTGTGCACCACCTGCCCGTAGAAGCCGGCCTCAAGGGCATGCTCGGGAACGGCGGTGATCCAGGAGCCCAGCCCCACCAGCTGCCAGACGCCGTGATCCTTGATCAGCAATGGGCCGCCGCTGTCCCCGTTACCGAGCACACCTTCAAGCGGCAGGCCCTGTGGCGGGGCATCGAACCGATACCAGAGATAGCGATCATTGCCGCCGGTAATCGCGTTGTATGCCCGCCGCAGCGATGTGCGATGCGGCCCACCCGGCACCAGCCCAATCGCCCCATTGCCAGTGGCGCCCTTTCCGATCAAGGCGGCGACCTGCGTGACCTCGGCGCTGCCGCGATAGAGTGCTACGGGCTGCACATCGTTCACCGGGGTGGCGAGCCGGATCAATGCAATGTCATCCGACCCGGCCAGGAACGCGTGGATCTTCGCCGGGCTTCCCGTCGCCAGCGCCTCCTTTCCCAATGCGTCGGGCATTCTCCTGTAGCCGGGGTGCACGAACACGCGCTCCACGCCGTAGTCCCTGCCGTTGATGGCGATGGTCTGCCCCATCCCTTCCATCGGCGCGGCATGCGCTGCCGTCAGCACCCACTGTGGGGCGATCAGAATGCCCTGCCCTTCACCCGGCATGTCGGCCAGGGCGGGGAATTCTGATCCCTCGATCCGGTAGCGGGCATCGTCCACGTCGTGGCGGATGACCACGGCTCCGGCAGCGAGCGGCAGCGCGGCAAGCGCCAGAAACAGCCAGCGGATCATGGGGGCCTTCATCCTTGCGGTCAGTCGCTGCAGCCTAGCCGAACACGCCGGGCCAAGGGGAGGCATCCGACCAGACTCCCGTGTTCGACGACGAATGCGGGTGAACCTGCCCCGAAGCCGGGGCGGCCACAGGCCGTTAACAGCCCCGCTCTATGCTGGAGCATCATTGGAGACCCATGAGGTACGCGGCATGACCAGACTGCACACCCTGATGTTGACCGGCTGCCTGTTGGTCCTGAGCCCGCTGGCCTCCGCCGAGACCGTGAACCTGACCAACAGCGCCGACGGTGCCAATCGCGATGCGGGCATCGCGGCGGTCAAGAAGAAGCTGCAGGACGCGTGCACCGACCGCAAGGGCTCGCCCGATGCGGCGTCGTTCGAGGTGGTCTTCGAGAAGACCGGCGAGAACCCGAACGTACCCAAGCCGTACTACGTAGATGGCAAGATGAAGTGCGAACTGCCGGGCTGAAGGGCCCGGCCACGCGATCATCGATAGATCATCAGACGCTGGCGGCCGACGTGCGCCGCCGGTACCGCTCGATCCAGTCCAGTGATGGGGCAATGCCGCCGAACGGGAAGAAATGCGGACTGACCGGACCATGGGCGTCTGTCAGCCCACTCAATAGGCGATCCACAAACACCTCTGGCCCCGCCGTGCCGAGCAGCCGGCCGATCGAGATGCCATACCGCGCCAGCATCGATGCACTGGCACTCACGCCGCACATCGCGGCGTAGCGGGCCAACCGCGCAATGCTGGCCGGCCCCGGCACGCCGACCAGCACCGGAACGGTGATGCCACGGGCCCGCAGCGCATCCAGCCAAGCCAGCACGATGTCCGCATCGAAGCCGAACTGAGTGATGATCAGCGGTGCCATGCCCCGCGCCTCGATGGCCTGGCACTTACGCTCCAGCACGCGCCAACGGTCCTCGGCGTTCATCACCGGATGCCCTTCCGGATGCCCGCCCATGGCAACAACCTTGATGCCGCAACGTTCAAGAAGGCCAGTCTCGATGATCGAAGTACTGTCGGCAAACGGCCCTGCGGGCGCGGAAAGATCACCGGCGATCAGCAGGCACTTCTCTACCCCCGCTTCGCTGGCGGCGCGTTCCAGGAACCGCTCAAGCGCCGCACGCGACCCGATGCGGCGGGCAGAGAGATGCGGCATCGGCTCGAAGCCGAGTTCGCGCACCGTGCGCGCGGCCGCCAGCCGGGCGTCGTCGTCCTCGCTCGCCAGGTAAGGGATCGAGATCGTCGTTCCCGGAGCGATGCGATCCACTTCCGCGCGTAGTGCCGGCATGGCCTTCGCGCTCACTTCCAGAGAAAACGCGTTGATGAAGGCTTCCGCCCGCTGCGATCCAGGTGCGGGCATCAACGGGCTCCGCCTGCATTGCCGGCGATCGGCGTGCTGTTCCGGGCCAGTTCGACGAAGGCCTGCAGATAGTCGATGCCGGTATCGGCCTCACGCGCACCCAGGTAGATCTGCTTGGGAATGCCCTTCGCCCCCAGGCGCACCGGCACCACGTCCATGCGCGCCGCGTACTCCTCCACCAGCCAGCGCGGCATCGCGGCCACACCACGGCCGCTGGCCACCATCTGCATCATGATGTCGGTGGTTTCAATGGCCTTGTGGCGCCGCGGCGTGATGCCGGCCGGCAGCAGGAACTGGTTGTAGATATCCAGGCGCTCGAACGGTACCGGGTAGCTGATCAGCACTTCCTGGCCGAGCTGGCGCGGCTTTACGTGGTCCACCTTGGCCAGTGCATGGTCCTTGGCCACCACCAGCACCTGCTCGTAGTCGAACACGGGCACGAACTTCAGGCCCGGCTTCAGCAGCGGATCGGGCGTGACCAGCAGATCGATCTCGTAGCCGAACAGCGCGCCGATACCGCCGAACTGGAACTTCTGCTTGACGTCCACATCCACGTCCGGCCAGGCGGCCAGGTACGGCGAGACGATCTTCAGCAGCCACTGGTAGCAGGGATGGCATTCCATGCCGATGCGCAGTGCACCGCGCTCGCCCTGTGCGAACTGGCCCAGTCGCTCTTCGGCCAGGTCCAGCTGCGGCAGCACGCGATTGGCCACCGCCAGCAGGTACTGCCCGGCCTGGGTCAGGCGCAGGCTGCGGCCTTCGCGCAGCCAGACATCGGTGCCCAGCTGCTGTTCCAGCTTCTTCATGCTGTGGCTCAGGGCTGACTGGGTCAGGTTGAGTACGCCTGCGGCGGCGGTCAACGAGCCCTGCTGCTCGACCTGCTGCACGATGCTGAGGTGGATCCGCTCCAGCATGACGATGAATCCCGCTCATGGATTAGTGAAGTAATACCATTTTACGTCATGGAAGGGCATGACTAGGATCGGGTCATGCCTTCGGTTGCCTGCCAGCCCGGTCACCTCGCCGGCCTGCAGGGCTGCGCCCCCGCAGATCGCCCGAAGGAGCTCCCTCCCCTGCTGAAAGCGAACAGATGACCCGCCCCCTCCGTATCGTCGCCGTCTCCGGCGGACTGCAGCGCCCCTCCAGGGCTGCAACCCTGGCCGAGCACCTGCTGGACCTGATCGGCGAGGACGTTGCCTGCGAACCGCACCTGATCGAGCTGGGCGAGCTGGCGCCGCAACTGGCCGGCGCGCTGTGGCGCTCGCAACTGCCGGCCAGCGTGGAGCAGCAGCTGGTGGCCGTTGAACAGGCGGACGTGCTGGTGGTGGCCACGCCGGTCTACCGCGGTTCGTACACCGGCCTGTTCAAGCACTTCTTCGATTTCATCCACCAGGACGCACTGGTCGACACCCCGATCCTGCTCGCCGCCACCGGCGGCAGTGAGCGCCACGCGCTGGTGATCGACCACCAGCTGCGGCCACTCTTCAGTTTCTTCCAGGCCCGCACCCTGCCCCTGGGCGTGTACGCCACCGACCGCGATTTCGCCGAGGGCCGCGTGCACAACGACGCCCTGATCCAGCGTGCACGGCTGGCGGTGCAGCGGGCGCTGCCCCTGCTTGCGCTGTCCCATCGTGCAGCGCCCGCTGCCGCCGAGGCCGCTGCAGTCCTCTGAATGCCGAATGCCTGCGACCAGCATTCGGATGTCACCCCCGCAACCCGGAACGCCGCCCATGACGACCGACACCTTCACTTTCAGCATCACGCGCATCCCCTTCAACGAGGACTACCAGCCCGCTGACGGCACGCGCATCACCACCAACTTCGCCAACCTGGCCCGTGGCGCATCCCGCCAGGAAAACCTGCGCAACACGATCAGCATGATCAACAACCGCTTCAACGACCTGGCGCACTGGGACAACCCGAGCGCGGACCGCTACGCCGTTGAGCTGGACATCATCTCGGTGGAGATGCACATCGATGGAGCCGATGGCAGCGATCCGTTCCCGCTGATCGAGGTGTTGCGCCCGACCATTGTCGACACGCGTACCGGCGCTCGCACCGAGGGCATCGTCGGCAACAACTTCTCGTCCTATGTGCGTGACTACGATTTCAGCGTGGTACTGCCGGCCAGCAACGAGGGAAAGGCGACCTTCGGCATTCCGGAAGGCTTCGGTGATCTTCACGGCAAACTGTTCCAGCACTTTCTGGAATCGGACGCCTACCGCGCCAATTTCAGCAAGGCGCCGGTGATCTGCATCAGCGTTTCCAGCAGCAAGACCTACCATCGTACCGAGAACCACCATCCCATCCTGGGCGTGGAGTACCGGCAAGGCGAGTTCTCCCCCACCGACCAGTACTTCGACAAGATGGGCCTGCAGGTGCGCTATTTCATGCCGCCGGGCAGCGTCGCGCCGCTGGCGTTCTACTTCCAGGGCGACCTGCTGGGCGATTACTCGAACCTGGAACTGATCGGCACCATCAGCACGATGGAGGCATTCCAGAAGATCTACCGGCCGGAGATCTACAACGCCAATTCCGTGGCCGGCAAGGTCTACCAGCCCAGCCTGAAGCACCAGGACTACTCCTCCACCCGCATCGTCTACGACCGCGAAGAGCGCAGCCAGCTGGCGGTCAAGCAGGGCAAATTCACCGAAGAGCACTTCATCAAGCCGTATCGCGCCGTGCTTGAGCAGTGGGCTGCCCGCTGATTTACCGATTCTCCATTCGCCCCAGGACACAGAACGCAATGTCGACGAAGAAACTGCTCCCCACCTCCACCGCCGGCAGCCTGCCCAAGCCCTCCTGGCTGGCAGAGCCCGAAAAGCTCTGGTCGCCCTGGAAGCTGCAGGATGAAGGACTGACCGAAGGCAAGCAGGATGCCCTGCGCCTGTCCCTGCAGGAACAGCAGCACGCCGGCATCGATATCGTCAGCGACGGTGAGCAGACCCGGCAGCACTTCGTTACCACGTTCATCGAGCACCTCAACGGCGTCGATTTCGAGAAGCGCGAAACCGTGCGCATCCGCAACCGCTACGACGCCAGCGTGCCGACCGTGGTCGGCGCCGTGAGCCGGCCCAAGCCGGTGTTCGTGGAGGATGCGAAGTTCCTGCGCCGGCAGACCACGCAACCGATCAAGTGGGCCCTGCCCGGCCCGATGACCATGATCGACACCCTGTACGACGCGCACTACAAGAGCCGAGAGAAGCTGGCCTGGGAATTCGCGAAGATCCTCAACGAGGAAGCGAGGGAGCTGGAAGCCGCTGGCGTCGACATCATCCAGTTCGACGAGCCCGCCTTCAACGTGTTCTTCGACGAAGTGAACGACTGGGGCGTGGCCGCACTGGAGCGCGCGATCGAAGGGCTGAAGTGCGAGACTGCCGTGCACATCTGCTACGGCTACGGCATCAAGGCCAACACCGACTGGAAGCAGACGCTGGGCTCGGAATGGCGCCAGTATGAAGAGTCGTTCCCGAAGCTGCAGACCTCCAACCTCGACATCATCTCGCTGGAATGCCACAACTCGCACGTGCCGATCGATCTGATCGAGCTGGTGCGCGGCAAGAAGGTGATGGTGGGCGCCATCGACGTGGCCTCCAGCACGGTGGAGACGGCTGAGGAAGTGGCCAACACCCTGCGCAAGGCGCTGCAGTTCGTGGACGCCGACAAGCTCTACCCGAGCACCAACTGCGGCATGGCGCCGCTGGCCCGTGACGTGGCACGGGGCAAGCTGCGTGCGCTCAGCGAAGGGGCCAGGATCGTGCGCGAGGAGCTCTCGGCGTAACCGCTGCAAGCGATCTGCGTCCGGACCTCTGTGCGGGGTCCGGACGCATCGGCACTCAGCGCTTGCGCGCGCGCCGCTCGGGGCACTCCTTCGGATCGAACAGATCGTAGGTCTGCTTGATGGCCAGATTGCGGATCGCCCTGCGGTTTCCCTGCGCTGCAGCCTCACAGGTCCAGTAGATATCCTCTTCCTGGTCCTTGGGCACCCCGCGCCCGATGGAGTACAGGTATCCCAGCTCGGCCTGTGCAGGCGCGTAGCCCGCCATTGCCGCCTTGCGATACAGGTCGGCGGATCGGGCCTCATCCTTCTGTACGCTGATACCCTTGGCATACATCAGGGCGAGCCTGGTCTGCGCCTCCACATCACCGCCATCGGCAGCCGCTGTGAATGCTTCAACCGGGCCAAACGCGCCGGGCGTGTCCATCTCGGCACACCACACCTCGTTCTCCTTGCGATTCAGGCACAGCTCCAGACGGGCCTCCTTGACTCCCGCTAGGCCGAGCTCCTGCACGGCTGCCCTGGCATACCACTGCATGGCCTGGGCCTCGTCTTTCGTGAGGCCGGCGCGTCCCTTCTGATAGAGATTGGCAAGGCTGTACTGCCCGGCCGGCGAGCCGAGTTCAGCGGCTCGGCGGAGCCACAGGACAGCTTGGGCATCATCCTGCTGCGGGCCCAGGCCCTGCAGGTACATGATCCCGAGATCGGACTGTGCGTCCGCATTGCCCTGATCGGCAGCCTTGCGTACCCAGTGCAGGGCCTGAGCGGAATCCTTCGGCACGCCATTGCCTCGCAGATACAGCACACCCAGCATGGACTGTGCCGGCGCATAGCCCTGATCGGCCGCCTTGCGGTACCAGTCCGCTGCCTTCGCTGCGTCCCTGTCGACGCCTGCGCCGCGCAGATACCTGTCCCCAAGTTCATTCTGGGCTTCCGCGTTGCCGGTCTTCGCCGCAGCCATCACGCGATCCCGCTCGGCTGCGTTGTCATTGCCAAGCGCAGGCGTGCTGCAGGCCAGGGCAGCCAGTCCCGCACAGAGTGCGACGCGCCGCAGGGCGCCAATCCATTCTTCCGTGAACGTCTGCATTCTTGATCAACTCCAGATGGATGCCGCAGGTAGACCCGGCAGGTGCCTTGATCAGCAAGTGATCGGGGCCGGGGGCGGCATTATAGATGCGCGCAGGACCACGTGGCCGAGGTTCTATCTGGGTAGCGGGCGTGCCTGCTCCTGCGCTCGCGACATCGCAGGGGTCCGTCTCAGCGCAAGCGCCGCCTTGATCCGCCCCATCTCTCCCGCCCCGGCCTCGGCCAGGCGGCGGGCCTGCTGCCGCTGCTCCCGCGTGAGCGCGGAAGGTGGTGGAGTACCGGCATCCAACAGCCGCGCCACCGCATCGCGCAACCGCAACTGCGGGCAGAGCCGGGCGGCACACCATCGCTCGGCGTAGCGCTTGGCCTGGCGAGCATTCACGGCGGCCACGACCTTGGGCTGGGGTGATTTCCGCGCGGCGAGGAACAGGCGGACGCCGAGCACGGCATGCGGCACGACGTTGGCCACACAGCGGCCGTTCCACCACAGGTCCCAGCGGTCACCGCTCTGCACCCAGCCGGAGGGCCGGGTAGCGGTCATGAAATCGGGAGGGCTGGAGGGTGAATGCATGGCCGGAAGAATACGGTCGGCCGTCGCATGGAATGAGATTGCGGATTTGCGCTGGCGACCTCTCAACGCTTCTGCCGTAGCGAAGCCCTCTCACCACTCTGGGCCGAGCAGCTTCTCCACCTCGGTTTCGAGTTTCTTTGCGGCTTCGGCCTGCGAGGCTACCTTGATGCACAGCCCGGACTGCGCGGGACCCGGAGTCAACTGGTAGCGGTTGATGGTGCCGCCGCCGTCGCCATCCAGCTCCACCCGGGCTACCAGGGTTCGGCCGTTGGCATTGAAGATCCAGTCCCGGTATTCGGACATCGTTGATTCCATGCGTGACACTTTGAGTGGCCTTCACTCTAAGCGGAGCGACGGTGAAGAGCGCCCGAAGAAAACGTTCGCGGAGCGTGGGTGCCGGGGGCATGCGGCAAGCAGACGAGCATGGGCTGGGCTCCACAGCTCGGGCGCGGCTCACGGAGTATGATGCCGCCTTCCCCGAACTGCCGTGATTGCAGCGGGCGCGCTCCTGCGAGGTACGCGTCGGCGCCGCTGAGACACCCCGCCCGATGCTCGTTTCCTACTCCTCTTTCCTCATCTGGGCGGCCGTGGCCGTTGCCACCGTCGGCCTGCTGTTCCGGCCGTTCCGCATTCCGGAATATGTGTGGGCACTGGGGGCTGCCCTTCTGCTTCCACTGCTGGGAGCGGTGTCGTTCGGCACGACCTTGCACGCGGTGGCCGAGGGCCGCGATGTCTATCTGTTCCTGGTCGGCATGATGGTGCTGGCCGAGCTGGCCCGGCGCGAAGGCCTGTTCGACTGGCTGGCGTTGTACGCGGTCCGCCATGCGGGTGGTTCGGGACGACGCCTGTTCGACCTGGTGTTCCTGGTCGGCACGCTGGTGACTGTGTTCCTTTCCAACGATGCCACGGCGGTGGTGTTGACCCCGGCGGTCTACGCCGCCTGCAAGGCCGCCCGTGCCAACCCCCTGCCCTATCTGTTCGTCTGTGCGTTCATCGCCAATGCGGCCAGCTTCGTGCTGCCCATTTCCAACCCGGCCAACCTGGTGGTGTACGGCCAGCACATGCCGCCCCTGATGCAGTGGCTGGCACAGTTCGCGCTGCCGTCGCTGGCCGCGATCGGCGCCACCTATCTGGTGCTGCGCTGGGTGCATCGGCGCGAGATCGCGCAGCCGCTGGTGGCGGCGCCGGCGCATCGCCCGCTGACCGAAGGCGGCCGGCTGAGCGCGCTGGGCGTGTTGTTCACCGGCACCGTGCTGCTGGTGACCTCCGCACTGAACGGCCCGCTCGGCCTGGCCACGTTCTGTGCAGGCACGCTGAGCGCGGCAGTGGTGGCGATGCGCCAGCGGCGCAGTCCGTTGCCGCTGCTGCGCCATGTGTCATGGGGCGTACTGCCGCTGGTGGCCGGCCTGTTCGTGCTGGTGGAAGCGGTGGCCCAGACCGGTGTCATCCAGGCGGCGGCCAGCGCGCTGCAGGCCGTAGCGCAGGCATCGCCACACCAGGCCAGCTGGCTGGCCGGTGGCGCGGCGGCGTTGCTGAGCAACGTGGCCAACAATCTGCCGGTCGGCTTGGCCGCTGGCTCGCTGGGCCAGATGGCCGACCTGCCGGCACAGACCCGCGCCGCATTGCTGGTCGGCGTGGACCTGGGCCCCAACCTGTCGGTGACCGGCTCGTTGGCCACGATGCTGTGGCTGGTGGCGCTGCGCCGCGAGGGCGAGCATGTCAGCGCGCTCGACTTCCTGCGCGTCGGCGCGCTGGTGATGCCGCCTGCGCTGATCGGGGCACTGTTGCTGCTCTAGCCGGGGGCTGCCGGGCGCCACCCGGACTATGGGGTCTTGCCTGCAGCAATCTTCCCGACCAGGGCATCGATCGCCGCTTCCATGGCATGCGCGGTCTGGTCGCCACTCTGGTTGGTGATCACGAAGATGCCCAGATCGTGCTCGGGCATGATGTAGATGTAGCACTGTGAGCGCGGTACGCCACCGTGATGGGCATAGTAGACGCCCTTCTGGCGATCGCCGGCGACGATGTTCCAGAAGTAGCCGATGCTGAACTCGTCGTCGAATCTGGCCAGGGCGCGATGCGATTGCTTTACCACCGGCCCATTGGCCAGTTGGAACTGAAGGTACTTCACCATGTCCGGGACGGTTGCTTTGACGTTGCCGGAAGCGCCCCATGGCAACTGTGGCATCGGCGTGGTCGGTACGGGATTGTCGCTGTGATAGCCGGCCGCCAACCGCGGCGCTTCGGCATCATCCAACCTGATCCGGAGGCCGGTCATCGCCGCGGAGTCGCTGAAGAAGCCACGCAGCAGTGACGCGTAGTCGGTCTTGTAGGCCACCTCCAGAACATGCGCCGCCAGCTCGGTCCCTGCGCTGGAGTAGGCGTACTCCTTCCCTGGCATCCGCCGAATCTGTACGGCGTGCAGGTCCCGGAGGAAATCCGTCTTGCCGTAGTGCGCGTAGAGCGCATTGAGCTCGCCCGGCGTGCGGTGATCGGTAAAGTCCTCCAGTACCGTGTTCGCGCGCTCCGGCAGCATGTTCGGCAGGCCACTGGTGTGCGACAGCAGGTGGCGGACGCGGATGGGTTGGCCCTGGTACTGCAGGTTGGGATAGTCGCCCTGCAGGTACGTGCGAACGTCATCCTCCAGGCCCACCCTGCCTTCCAGCACCGCATTGGCCATCAAGGTGCCGGCCAGCGTCTTGCTCAGTGAGCCGATCTCATAAAGCGTGGCATCGGTCGGCGCGCCGGCTGTACCGGCCACCATATCGCCGCGATGGCGGATGAAGGTCCTGCCCCGGTACACCACGCCAATGGAGGCCGAGTGCAGCAAGGGCTGCTCGATCAGGGTCTGCGCAACCTCGTCGATCTCTGCCCCCGGTTCCTTCGATGGCGCCTTCCCGCCCGTGCATCCGGCACCAAGGAGTACGACGGACACGACGAAGGCATGAAACCAACGTCTGTTTCGAACGGTCATCGAAGTGGCTTCCATGCGTTGGCGCTTGAAGGGCGATCAGGAAAGAGCGCTCACGATAGCCGATTGTCGAGACGAACACGCTGGCTGCGGAGCGCCTCCTGGCCCTAAGCATCGCCCCCGAGATCAATCACCCGGTCAGTCGGGCTCACGATGCCTCGCCGATGGGTGATGGCCACCACGGTTACATCGTTCGCCAGTGCGCGGATATGGTCCATGATCTCGCGTTCAGTGGCCTCATCCAGCGCGGAGCTTGCCTCGTCCAGGAACAGGATCGTCGGCTCGCCATACAGTGCACGGGCAATCGCGATGCGTTGGCGTTCCCCACCGGACAACTTCAGGCCCCGCTCGCCCACGGTGGTTTCAAGGCCCTCAGGCAGCGCCTCGATCAACGGCAGGATCGCAGCCTTGCGTGCGGCACGCTGCAGCCGATCATCATCGCGTGCGCGCCCCAACAGGATGTTGTCGGCCAGGCTTTCGTTGAGCAGGATGACATCCTGCGGAACCACCGCGACAGCGGCATGCCAGGCCGCACGGTCGATCCGGGACAGGTCAAGGCCATCGACCAGGATCCGGCCACGCTGGGGATCGATCGATTTCAGGGCGAGCTTGAACAGCGTCGACTTCCCTGCCCCGGTCGGCCCGATCAGGAAATTGATGCCGCCACGTTCGGCCTCGAAGGACACATCGCTTACCCCGCGACCGTTGCCATAGCGGTGGCTGACCCGCTCGAACGCCAGCCGGCCGCTTTCACCCGCAAAGCGCTGGGCATCGGCCACCTGCTGCTCCTCGGGCGCCGCCCACAAGGTGGAAAGCGGAGCCAGCATGCTCCACGAGCGCGCGACGTCATCGATCGAACGGGCGATCATCTCGAACGGCATGTTGAGCTGGAGCAGCAGCAGATTGAAGAGGACGATGTCGCCGACGCTCAGACCGCCACTCTGGTAGCGCGGCAGCAACAGATGGAAGGTAACGATGAACTCGACCGCCAGGCCGATGCCCAGCAGCGCAATGAAGCCGATCCGCTGCAGTACGTAGGCGCGCCAGCTGTCGCGCACCTCCTGGGCCTTCTGCTCGAAGCGCTGCACCATCCAGGCGCTGCCGCCGAACTGGCGCAGCGTCTCCATGGCATTCATGGCATTGCCGACGAAGCGCGCGTTCTGCTGGCCGGCCTCGACCGCAGCTTCGCGATGGATGCGTGCGCGCCGGGTAGCGATGGCGGAAAGCGTGACGGCTACCGTGCCGTAGGCCAGCACGATGGCCACCACCTGCAGGTTGATCAACGCACCCAGCGTTATCAGCGTCAGCAGGATCTGCAGCGCACTGGGAATGAAGGCCACCAGCCCCAGCTGCACCACGATCTTCAGCGCGCCACGGCCTTTCTCCCCTGCAACCTGCAGCTCGGCGGCGTTGTACTCCAGGAAGAAGCTGTTGGTCTTCTTCAGCAGACGGGCGAAGTAGCGGGTACTGGTGATGAAGCCAAGATTCTCGCCGCTGAGGAACGACAGGTACTGCACGGTGTTCTGCAGGGCGCTGCCAGCGCCAAGCATGACCGCATACAGCAGGAAGCCGCCCGCGAGAGCGCCGACCCCGTCGATGGGCAGACGGTCGATCAGGCGTGAGAAAAGATAGGGCGCCGCAACATTGGCCAGGCTGGACAGCACGACACTGCCGGCGATGAGCAGCAGCAGCCTGCGGTCAGCCTTCCAGTACGTGCCCAGGATTTCAGCGACGGGCGGCGGAACAGCAGTCTTCTTCATCGGCCTGGTTCCGGCGTGGACTCAACCCCAGAATGATATGCTATAACATATCTATTCAGGAGCGACGTAGCCACGTCGCAGGCCACTTTCGGATGGGATCGATGGACCGGGGAATGACGAACGTATCCGCTGCCATGCCACGCGCGCTCATGGCCCTCAGCATTGCCGCTGCACTGTTGGCCAGCGTGCCTGCGATCGCCCAGAACCCCGGCGATGCCCGGCGTTCGCGGGCCGCAGGCGCAGCGCCCGAGGCACCGACTGCGACCCTGGACAAGGTGCTGGTGGTCGGCAGCAACATCCGCGATGCCATTGGCGGCGGCGCCTCCCCGATCATCGTGATCGACAAGGAGGCCATCGACCGCACCGGCGTGGCCACCGTGCAGCAGCTGTTCGAGAAACTGCCGCAGAACTTCGGCGGTGGCGCCAATGGTGCCAACGTCGCCAACCTTGGCGTCGACCGCGATACCGGCAACAACTTCGGCCAGGGCACCGCCATCAACCTGCGCGGTCTGGGAACCGGCACCACGTTGACCCTGATCAACGGCCACCGCGTGACCTCGTCGAACCGCTACCAGTACGTGGATGTCTCGCTGATATCGCTGAGTGCGGTGGAACGTGTGGAGATCCTCACCGACGGTGCCTCGGCCATCTATGGCACCGATGCGGTCGGCGGTGTGGTCAACATCATCCTGCGCCGCGACTTCACCGGGTATGAGACCGCTGTGCGTTACGGCGCCGTGACCACCGGCGGCATGGAGGAATACCAGGCCTCGCAGTCGGCAGGCTGGTCGTGGGATGGTGGCCATGTGCTGGCCAGCTACGAGTTCCTGAAGCAGAGCAACCTGCCGGCGGTGGACAAGGATTTCTCGAAGAACGTGCGGGTCAAGCCGTACGACCTCTACCCCGGTTCGAAGCGCCACAGCCTGTACGTGGACGGCGTGCAGCAGCTCAGCGATGTGCTGACCCTGAACGTGACCGGCTCGTTCGCCAAGCGCGAGATGGACACCACCATTTCCGGCACGGCCGACGAAACCCGGTTGTTCCCGCACACGCGCCAGTTCGACCTGTTCGCGGGACTCACCCTGGATCTTCCACGCGGGTGGCAGGCGCGCCTGAATTCCGGGTTCGGCAGGAGCGATGTGTCCTATCAGCGCACCACCATCACCGGCAGTTCGGCCAGTACGGCGCCACCGACCGATACGAACTCCGAATCGCGCTACCTGGACCTGGTCGCCGACGGTGAGCTGTTCAGCCTGCCCGCCGGTGGGGTTCGCGCGGCATTCGGCGCGGGCTATCACCGCGATGGCTATGAACTGATCGATCACCGCGGCCTGGAAAAGCCATTCGACCTGCATCGAACGATCAGGTCCGCCTTCGGCGAGCTCAACATCCCGCTGCTGAAGGACATGCCGGGCGTGCGCAGCCTGTCCTTCACTGCGGCAGCGCGCTATGACGATTACAGCGATTTCGGTTCCACGCTGAATCCCAAGCTCGGCCTGCTGTGGGAGGCGACCCAGGGGCTTTCGTTCCGTACCAGCTATGGTCGTTCCTACCGGGCGCCGGTGTACCAGGACATGCAGTTGAACAACACCGTGGTGGTGGCGAACGTGCCCAACCCGAGTGCAGCCAATGGCAACACCATCCTGATGATGCTCTCCAATGGCAATCCCGATCTGGGCCCCGAACGGGCCAAGACCTGGACCGGCGGTTTCTCGTTCGCGCCGCCGTCGCTGCCGGGGCTCAAGATCGATGCGAACTACTACCACGTCGAATACGCCGACCGTATCGGCAGCGGCTTCGGCGGCAGCTTCCCGTCGCTGTTCCTGCAGTCCACCGCACCTTACGCAGACATCCTGACCACCAATCCCACGCAGCAGCAGATCCAGCAGGCACGCCAGCTGGGCGTGTCTGGCCTGGGACTGTTCGTCTCGCGCGTGGGGCCGTATGCGTTGCCGCCAGGCATGGACGAAACCAACAGCCAGGTGATCCTCGACAACCGCTTCCGCAACAACGCCTTCACCCGGCAGCGTGGTGTCGACTTCAGCGGATCCTATGGCTTCGATGCCGGCCAGACCCACATCGGGCTGAACCTGGCCGGGCAGTACATCATCGAGTCGAAGCGGCGCGTGACCAGCACGTCGCCCGAGGTGGATGCGGTGAATTCGGTGTACTACCCGGTGGACCTCAAGATGCGCGGCGGCATCGCGCTCAGCCGGCAGCAGGCCGCGGCGGGGATCTTCGTGAACTACGTGGACAGTTATCGCGACCCCGCCAATGTCGCCCGGCCCCACGTCAGCTCCTGGACGACCGTAGATCTGAACCTCGCCTACCACTTCGGTGCATCGGCGGACCCGCAGCGTGGCACATCGCTTGCGTTCAACGTGCAGAACCTGTTCGACCGTGATCCGCCGTTCATCGTCAACAGCATCAACACCGGCTATGACCCCACCAATGCAACAGCGCTGGGTCGCTTCCTGTCCATGACGCTGACGCACCGCTGGTAAGCCGCCATGCGCGCCGAAGCCCCTGCCCTGTCCCGGTCCGTCATGGCCATCCAGCAGGCGTTTGCTGTTGCGGCAACCCAGCTCACGTTGATGTGGCGCGAGCGGCGCGTGCTATGGCTCGCCCTTGCCCTGTTGCTGATTGCGGGAGCATCGGTGCTCAGTGGTGCTGCACGCCTGACCCTGCAGGCACAGGAGCGCCAGGCAATGAGCGAGGAAGAGGCGCGGCTCTGGGACAGCCAGGGCACAATCGACCCGCATAGCGCCGCACATGTGGGGCGTGCCATTGCTGCCCCTGTGCGGCCACTGGCTGCACTGGACCCGGGGCTGACGGACTACCTGGGAACCTCGGTGTTCATCGAAGGCCACGCGCAGAACCCGGCCCGGCACCGTGCCGTGGATGGTGGCACCGCACTCAGCCGCTTCGAGGGTTTCTCTGCGGCGTGGGCGCTGCAGGTGGTGGCGCCGCTGCTGATCATCCTGGCCGGGTTCGCCACACTGTCCGGCGATGTGGCCCGCGAGACGCTGCGCCAGGAACTCGGTACCGGCGCCTCGGCCGGCGTGCTGATCTGTGGACGCTTGATTGCCCTGGCGGCCGCCTCGCTGCTGCTGGTGATGGCCATGCTGCTGATCAGTCTTCCGGGCCTGTCCATCCAGTACGGCGACGCCACGGATCTTGCCGCCCTGCTCGCACTGGCGGCCGCCTACCTGCTCTATCTGCTGGTGTTCTGTGCACTTACCGTGGGGGTGTCGGCACTTGCCGGCTCGGCACGGACGTCACTGGTCGTGCTGCTCGGCTTCTGGGTGGTGTCCACGCTGCTGCTGCCGAGGGTGGCGCCTGCGGTTGCCGAATCCCTGTACCCGACCCCTTCGGCACCGGCGTTCAGGACCGGCGTGACCGAAGAAGCGGAGAACGGCGCGGATGGCCATGACCCGGCCGACAAACGACTTGATGCCTTGCGGGCGGCGTTGATGGCACGCTACCGGGTCGACAGCGTTGACGACCTGCCGCTGAACTTCCGCGGCGTGGCGCTGGAGTTTGCCGAGGCCAACTCGACGCGCGTCTACAACCGCCATTTCGATCGCCTGCATGCCACCTACCAGCAGCAGGACGCCACCCAGCGCCTGTTTGGCCTTGCCTCGCCGACGCTGGCGCTGCAGTCCTGGTCGCGCGCCTTCGCCGGCACGGATTTCCCGGCGCATCTGGCGTTCCTGCGCGGCGTGGAGGACTACCGTTATCGGTTGATCCAGGCACTCAACCAGGAAGTGAAACTGCACAAGGCACCACAAGGCGGGAAGCACGTGGCCGACATCGCCGGCATCACCCGTTCAGTGCACTACCGGCCGCCGCAACAGACCCTGGCCGGTACCGCTACCGCGCAGCGCGGAAATCTCGTCATTCTGCTGGCCTGGCTGATGCTGGGTTGCGTGGTGGTGCTCATCTCCGCACGGAAGCTGGGGAGATCGCCATGAACGTTGTGTCGATTGCCCGCTATGAGATCCGCCGATTGCTGCGCGATCGAGCGCTGCCGGTGCTGCTTGTCCTGCTGCTCGGGCTGGGTGCCTACGCCGCGTGGAACGGCCGCGCGTGGGTGGACCAGCGCGAGGCGGCCATCGCCCTGATCAAGCAGGAAGAACAACAGACGAAGGAACGCAGCCGGGCATTCGTCGGCAAGGCGCCCTCGGTGCTGCCCCGCGCCCAGCCGGTGCTGGCGCCCGCCGCCATGGCAACGCTGTCGATCGGCCAGGCAGACGCCTACCCCTACACCGCCGATGTGGTCGCGCTGGGCGATCCGACCCTGCTGCTCAAGCACGTCTGGGCCGACATCGGCAATCCAGCGGCACGGGTTGCGGGACGGTTCGACCTCGCCTTCGTCATCGTCTTCCTGCTGCCGCTGGTCATTCTCGTGGCCACCCACGATCTGTGGTCACGTGAGCGCGAGCGCGGCATCGCAGCGCTGGTGCTGTCACAGCCGGTGTCGGCAACGCGTCTGCTGGTGGTCAAGGTGCTGGCCCGTGGCCTGATGGTGCTGCTGCCCGCACTGGCCATCCTCCTGGCGGTGACGATCGGGGCCGGCGCGCGCAGTCCTGCGGGCCTGGCCATGCTGGCCCTGACCGTCCTCCTGTACGGCGCGTTCTGGCTGGCCCTTGCACTGCTGATCGGCTGCCTTGCCCGGCGCACCACCGAGGCGGCCATCGCCGCCGGCGCGCTGTGGCTGCTGATCGTGGTCATGGCGCCGTCGCTGGCGCTGGCCACGGTGAACCTGATCGCGCCGCCGCCGTCACAGATGCAGTTCGCCACCGAAGTGAAAGCGATGCAGTCCGATATCGCCACGCGCCAGCAGCGCGAGCATGCGAGGTCGGCGCCAGTGAATTCGCCGTCCCCCGTCATCTCCGACACTGTGCGCCAAGCCTACGCCGATCGGGTTGCAGCTGACCGGGAACTGGAACGCCTGATCGCCTCGCATGCGCAGGCCGAGGTCGCACATCGCCAGGTTCTGGACAAGGTGCGGCTGCTGCTGCCGGCCGTCGCGACACAGGACGCGCTCGACCGCATCGCAGGCTCGGATGCCGACCGCGCGCTCGACTTCCAGGGGCAGGTCCACTCCTTCTGGCAGGCGCGGCGGCTGTTGCACAAGGCCTATCTGGATCGTGACGCGCCGCAGACCTTCGAAGAGTACGACACCCTGCCCCGCTTCCAGTTCCACGAAACAGCCGGCGTCGCCCAACGTGGTGTCCTGGCCGATCTCACCGCACTGATCATTGCCACCCTGCTTGTCCTGCTTGCAGCCGGTGCATTGCGCAGCCGGCTGGCAACGCCCTGAGGAGACGTCCACATGCTGTCTGCAAAAAGCCTGGTCATGGAACACGGTGCACATCGGGCGCTGGATGACGTCAGCTTCGAGGTGAAGCCCGGCGAGATCTTCTGCCTGCTGGGCGCCAACGGCGCCGGCAAGTCGACCACCATCAAGCTGTTTCTTGGCTTTCTGAAACCCACCTCCGGTGCGGCCGAAGTGGACGGTCTCAGTGCGCACCAGCAGCCGCGGGAGGTACGCCGGCGGCTGCTGTACATCCCCGAGACCGTCGCGCTGTACGACGAGCTGACCGGCTACGAGAATCTGGACTACTTCGCCCGCCTGGCCGGTGTCGAGGAACGCTCGCCAGCGCGGTTGAAGGACGCACTCAGGTCCGCTGGTCTGGCGACCGACGCATTCGGGCGACGCGTGGGCCTCTATTCCAAGGGCATGCGGCAGAAGGTCGGCATCGCACTGGCCATCGTCAAGGAAGCCAGGGCCCTGTTGCTGGATGAACCCACCTCGGGCCTGGACCCAACGGCGTCAGCCGAATTCCATGAGTTGATCGTGCGGGAACGCGATCGCGGCACGGCGATCCTGATGGCCACCCACGATCTGTTCCGTGCCCGGGAAGTGGCGACCACGATCGGCCTGATGCGGGCCGGCCACCTGCGCAGGACGCTTGATGCCAGCACGATCACCGCGAACGATCTTGAGAGCCTGTACCTGGAAGAAATGAGCCGCAGCGCCTAGGCCACGGCGGCCGCCTGCGCGCCACGCTGGCCGGACCAGCGCCGCAGCCACGCTTCGATGTTGATCTGCGGGCCGAAGATGCCGAGCACCTGCGACGAGTGGTCCGGGCTGACCTGCTGGATGCCCGCATCGGCCAGCGCGCTGTCGAGATAGCCGCGCCTGGCCAGCATACCGTCAACCAGCAGATTCCTGATGAACTGCTGGTGCCCCTGGGTGACCGCCACGGAATGATCATCCAGATAGGATTTCACCTTCCGCGACAGCAGCACCTCCGGCAACAGGCCTTTCATTGCACGCCGCGCGATGGTGCGGTCTTCCGCGTCCGCGATGAGCAGGTGCAGCGGAATGCGCGCGAACAGTTCGACAAGCGGCTGCGCACTGATCGGCGATACGCCATGCCAGTGGCCTGCACCTTCGAAGGGATCAAGGACGCTGGTCGGAAACACCATGCGGCCGATATGGGCCAGCTTGTAGGGTGATACGCGATGCCCCTGCGCCTGCGCATGCCGCAACCAGGCCGGCTGCAGGCCATCCTGTTCGGCGCGGTCCACCCGCACCCATGGGCAGGGTTTGCCCCAACGGCCATTGATGCTGCCTGGCCGCTTGAGCAGACCATGGACCATCGCATCCTTCAGCACCCCGTACAGTGAATCGCCGGACTGCGCGGTTTCGAAGGCGACGCGGAAGAAATCCCGGTCGATGCCGCGCCGCCAGGCGTAGTCGATCGCAGCGGCATTGCCCTTGAAACGCAGGAACACCGCATCACCGCCAACGCCGGTGAACTGCACGGTGTCACCGTCGAAGGCCACGTCACGGCGGTGGAGAAGATAGCCGGAACAATGCGCCGGCCGGGCTGTACGCGGGAAGGTCATGATCTCTTCCAGCGCGCAGTGAGGTTGCCTTCGATACTCGATGTATTCGCAACGCCTGCCCGAGGAATCACTGGCCCCTTGCACTGCCATCCGCGCGAACAGCCGTTCGTCGGCACCGATGCCATCATCGTAGTGGTGGACACACGTCACCTCCGGTGCCGACGGCGCCTGCAACAGGCCGGCCAGGATGATCGAGGAATCCAGCCCGCCTGACAGCTGCAGCTGGATGCGCCGGTGCGGGCTGGCCAGTGCACCGATGCAGCCCAGCAGCGTGAAACGCGCCAGCGACACGGCTTGCTGAAGATCTTCGATCGGCGCGTCGCGGGCCAGCCGCACCACGTCCCACTGGCAGTGCCGGCCCACCTGCTCACCATTGCGGATTGAAACCGCTTCGCCCGCTTCGACCGCCGTGACCTCCTCGAAGCCGGTCTGCAGGCCATCACGAAACGGGTACAGCAGCGAGTACGACAGGAAGGACCAGTCAACGCTGAAATCGCGTAGGCCCAGCATCAGGCAGTCTTCCATGTTGGAGAAGACCAGCGTCAACTGGCCCACCGTGGTCATGTAGCACGGGATCTCCGCAGTGGGATCGCGCAGGACGAACCAGCTCGACGTTTCCTGCTGGAAGCCGAACGCCACGTAGCGGCCCCAGTAGTGTTCTACGATGCTGCGGCCCCGGCTGCTGCAGGCGGCGTCCGCTGTGGCGGGATCCAGGTTCACGCAGCAAGGCACTTTGCCTTCGCCGAACGTCTTGTCGAACAGCTTGCCCAGTACCACCAGCGCGTTCGAGCGATTGCATTCGAAATAGCCGTGGTTGTCGCTCTGCACATGGATCGCCGCGCCGTTGTCGTTCAACACGCAGGCGATGCCGGGCAGCCTGGCGCCGATCCTTTCCACGATGCGTTCCGCCTGCGCCGTCGCGGATTCCGAGTGGGTGTTCCAGAGCACGGCGATGTATCGGTACATGGCAGGTTTCGTTACAGCACCAGGATGGGAACCATCCGGCGCAGGTTGAAGGGAATGTCGGTCAACACCTGATCGCCGTGCTGCAGCCAGCAATGCGCGGCGAACGGCTGGGTTCTGACCGCGAACACCCAGGCCGGAGCGATGCCGTAGTTCGACAGGAATCCGCGCATCGCCAGGCAGTAGAGAAAGCACTCATCGGTTTTCCTGAAAGCCAGGGGCCGAAGCCAGTCGAACACCCGCACCCGCAGGGCCAGTTCTTCAGCGCTTACCGGCCGGCTGTGGCCGCGATCCGCCCGACGGCGCACGGCCGACACCGTGGAACTGAAAGGAAGGAACGTTCTGCTGCAGGCGGCATAGGCGCACGAGGCGATGAATCGACGCAGGTCGCGCGCCATGATGGGCGGACGGCCACGCGGCGCGCCTTCGCGCGCCCAGTACCGAGGCAGCGCAATGGCAGGGCTGGCAGCGGATTTCCCCTGCTGCGGATCCGCGGTGATCAGGCGGCGGTCGATCAATGCCTGCAGAAGCCTGGGCGTGCTTGCGTCATCGGACTGCAGGGGCCAATCGAGAACGAGCTTGCCAAGGCCTGCGGCGCCGCGTTTTTCAAGGGAGAGATACTTTCCCGTGGCCTGGTCCAGAATCACCATCGCATCGCCGGTGACACAGACGTGGGCGTGCTTTGACAGGAAATACGGGGCGGCAGCCTGCTCCATCATGCGCTCCTGCGCCGGAACCGGAGAAGCGGTGCATGCAAGGCATGCACCGCAGATGCGACATTGCGCGGCAGATCAGGGCGACGTGGTCGGGAACACGCCATCCCACAACGTGCCGTGGTTGTGCGCCTTCGTTTCCGAAACCACCGAGCCCAGCTCGATCAGTTCGCCACCCATGCCCTGATCCTCAGGGTTCTGCTGTCCTGCCACTACACCCAGCTCAATCAGCTCGTTCATGAACATCTCCTATCGTCAGTGGATGTACCCGCGCATTGCGTTGGATCGCGTTGCATTGGATACGGAGCAGCCAAGCCACCATCGCCGCGACATTGCAGGGCGATTGCCGCCAAGGCACCTTAATGTTACGATATAACATATTATTTTGGCGTGACGAATGACGCCAGCGGCCCGTTGTCGATATGACCTACGAGAGGCGAGAGGGATGAGCAGCGAGATCAGAGACGACGGCCTGGATCCCACGCTTCTGCTGAAGGGGATGTTTCCCCTGCCGAAGCTCATCCGCTTCGTACGGGAGCGTTGCCCCCCGGGACGCTTCGACGAGACTGCGCTGGTGGAGGAATGGCGGACGGCACGTGCCGAGGTGCTGAGGCTGCAGCAGGAGGAAGCCGGTGAGGCCGACGCCATCAATGTCCATGCGTTGGCGGATGAGATGCTGCCGCTGGCTGAGCAGACGCTGCGACAACCCTCGATGCACCGGATGACGAGTGTTCTGCCACGCAGTTGGCAGATGGTCGAGATCGATCGACTGGTGATCTTCCAGGAGTGCATCAACCTGCGTCACATCGATCAGTTGGCGGCATCCCTGACCGCCTCGCCCAGCGCGCAGGAGGTCATGCAGCTTGTCGCGCGCAGCGGCAGCCATGCACATCCGGAAGTGCGCTTCACCCAGTCCGATGGCAGCTACACCTTCGCGTCCACCTCGAACGACCTGCGCTTCCTCGATGTGGCGACCCTCGATCCGGCTGCCATCGCCGACTACGAGCCGTTCGGCGCAGCCAGCCACGCCGTCGTCATCTATCTGGGTTTCAGTGACAACCTGATCAGCGCCACCCGGTTTGGCAAGCGCATGGTGCTGACCAATGGCTCCCATCGCCTGTACCTGCTGCGCCGGCTCGGGTTCAGCCATGCGCCCTGCCTCGTCACCGATGCCTCCGACAGCGACCTCAGCGAGGTTCTGCTGCCGGCGGCGGTCAAGCAGGATCGCGGATTCTACCTGTCTTCCCCGCGTCCGCCGCTGTTCAAGGACTATGTCGATCCTCGCCTGACCTGCGTCGTGCCGGTCACCCGCAAGCACTACGCTCTGAGGGCCAAGCTCGACCTGCAGAGGATCACGGTTCCGGCCTTGTAGGCCTGGCTGTCCAGCTGCTTCGATGTCGTGCGGTCGATATGGCCGGATTGGTGAATCACCTGGCGGAACTGTCGAATGACGCCTGCGGGCTTGCCGCATACGCTTCCCATCCTCAACAAGAGAGGATGTCAGCGTGATTGAACAGCCACGGACCACCGAAACCACAGGAAAGGACGCGCCGATCGTCCATGTCCTGATGGGCCTGATCTGTGTCTGGCACAGGCGCGAAGCGGCATCGGCGAGCGATGAAGAGTAAGCGCCGCCGTACTGCCCCGCGTAGCTCTGAGTCGTAGGTCCGGCGTGGAGATTTCGATTGCAGGGCTGAGCGAGGTTGGGCCCGACTACCCGGACCGTGTCGATCTTCCAGTGATGGTGCTTGGGCTGGACCCCATTCCAGATGCCTGGCAGATGCCCTTCCATGCGCACCGGAAGGCACAGCTGCTGGTTGCCACGCGCGGCTTGATCATGCTGGAGACTGCAGCCGGCCTGTGGGTGGTTCCCCCACAGGGTGCGATCTGGATTCCCGGTGGCCTGTCCCATCGGGCCAGCAGCAGTGGGCGGCCGCACGGGTTCGTGGTGTTCGTGGAACCCGGTGTCGTGCCGGGGCTGCCGACGCACTGCGCTGCAATGGCGATCACCCCGTTCATGCAGGCCCTGCTGGAGCGGGCATCCGCCCTTCCCGGGCACTACGAGCCTGGCAGCGCGCAGGACCGCCTGATGGCCGTGTTCCTGGATGAGCTGATTGCTGCGCCACCGGAGTGGCTCCATCTACCCATGCCATCCGATGCAAGGTTGCGCCGGCTGGCCAATGCGATGCTGGACACGCCAGCCGAACGGGCAACGCTTGAAGTCTGGGCGAGCCGGATTGGAATGAGCGAGCGCAACATGTCGCGCCTGTTCTCTGGAGAAACCGGTTTAAGCGTAAGGCGCTGGCGCAGGCAGCTGCATGTTGTGGTCGCGCTGCCGCTGCTGGCCAAAGGCAGGACAGTGCAGGCCGTTGCGGACCACCTGGGCTATGACAGTGCCGGAGCGTTCGTGACCATGTTCCGCAAGACCGTGGGTGCGCCGCCCAAGCGTTTCCTGGCGGAGCGAGGCACTCGGCAGCGGGCATCGGACGCCGACGATCAGCGGCCGCAGGAGCCACGTTGACGGATGCGGGAGCGCGTGGCTCCCGCACCGGCAAGGATTGTCCTTCCCCTCAGCGCTGGTAGTCCTTCAGGAACAACCAGGTGATCAGCGTGGCATCCGGCCCCTTCGGGTCGGTGAACGGCAGGCCGGACTGGCTGCCGCTCCACGCATGGCCCATGCCCTGCACCACATAGTGCTGCACCAGCGTCCTGCCACCGTAGGCGTAGGTATCCACCGTATACGCACGTCCACCCGGCACCTGGCCGTGATAGGTGCTGGTCGGCACGTACTTCACCGAGTCGTTGTCCAGGCCGTCGTCGGCCAGATCATTGGTCTGCAGGAACTGGCGCACGGCCTGCTGGCCGTTCACCGGATTGACGGTGAGATCGGCGCTGCCATGGAACACCAGCACCGGCAGCGGTCGCGGCGACGGCGATCCCGAGCACTGCCAGGCCAGACGGCCATTGCTGTCCGGCGAATAGATGCTGCCGGCCAGCAACGCATAGGCGCTACCGGAAATCGTGGTCGCACCCTTGAACATGCCACCGGAATGGATGGCGCCGGCAGCGAACACATCCGAATAGCAGGCCAGCATGATCGAGGTCATCGCGCCGCCCGCGGAAATGCCGGTGACATAGACCCGGTGCGGATCCACGCTGTAGCCCGCTTTCACCTTGTCCACGATGCCGGCCAGGATCGATGCTTCGCCGCTGTCGCGGGCCTGGTTGATCGGCAGCTGCCAGTTCCAGCAGCGGGCCGGATTGGAGGTGACGTTCTGCCGGGGGTAGACCACGATGAACCCCTCCGTGTCGGCCACATCATTGAAGCCTGACGCCTCGCCCATCAGGTTCGGCCCGGTCACACAGCCATGCAGCACCAGCAGCAGCGGCAGCGGCCGGCTGTCGTCATAGCCGGCCGGCACCCATACCTGGTACTCGCGGGCGCCGAACAGATTGCCGTACAGGCCGATATCCCAATGCCCGGCCGGGCCAGCGGCAAGCGCGCTGCCCGCCATCGCCAGCCAGCTGCACAACACCAGCAGTACCGCCTTGATCGAATCGATTCCGGATTTCATGACCTGATCCTCGTGCGTGAGTCGTGGATGAAGGAGTACCGGGGACCGCTTCCGGTTGGGGGCGCGCCCAGTATCCGCATCCACGGGCCGCTGCCGACTGGACCTAGGTCCACTCGCTGCTTGCCCATGACACCGCTAGCCTTGGCTGCAGGGGTGGCAATGGGCCATCCGCACGCTCATGCCTGGGGGAGGACCGAATGAAACGGAATTGTTTGAGTCTCATGATCGGCGCGCTGCTGGCCACGGGACCGGTACTGGCACAGGAATCACCGACGGCAGGCAGATCCGCTTCGCCGACCAACCTGGACAGCATCAAGGTCACCGCGCGCAAGCGTGAGGAAACCCTGCAGGAAGTGCCGGTGGCCGTCACCGCATTTACCTCGGAGGCGCTGGACAAGATGAATGTCCAGGACATCAGCGACCTCGATGCGCAGGTGCCCAACCTGACCATCTACGCGGCGCGCGGCGCCAGCAGCACGGTCACCGCCTACATCCGAGGCATCGGCCAGTCCGACCCCACCTGGGGCGCGGACCCGGGCGTCGGCATCTACCTGGATGACGTCTACATCGCACGTCCGCAGGGTGCACTGCTGGATGTGTTCGATGTCTCGCGCATCGAGGTGCTGCGCGGCCCGCAGGGCACGCTCTACGGCAAGAACACCATCGGCGGCGCGATCAAGTACATCTCGCGCGGCCTGCCCACCCAGACCGAGGGCTTCGCCCAGATCACCGTGGGCAACTACAGCCAGCTGGATGCGAAGGCGGCCATCGGCGGTCCGATTGGCGGCGCCGACAGTGGCCTGCGCGCCCGTGTGGCGGTGGCCAGCATGAACCACGACGGGTTTGGCGAGAACACCTTCAACGGCCAGCCGGTCAGTGACAAGCAGATCAATGCCGCACGACTGAACGTCGGCGCGTACGCGGGCGATGACTTCGACGTGCAGTTCGCACTGGACTGGATCGATGACCAGTCCGGCATGCGCGGCTCGAAGATGCTGGCGCCCAATCCGTTCCTGCGCGCATACCCGCCGATGGACAGCCGCTATGACATCCGCTCGGGCATGCGCAACCTCAACAACGTGGAGAGCAAGGGTGCCTCGGCCACGGTGAACTGGCGGCCGAACGAGGACATTGCGCTGAAGTACGTGGTCGCCAAGCGTGAATCGGACAGCGAGGCCAACATCGACTTCGATACCGCGCCGGTCAAGCTGGCCGACGTGGGTGGCACGTATCACGACGACCAGGTCAGCAACGAAGTGCAATTGAACTACGATGCCGGCGGCCGGGTGCGCGGTGTGGTCGGCCTGTACCAGTTCAGTGGCGAGGCGGGCGGCCAGATCCAGAACAACTACTTCAGTGCGCAGTTCGCCGACAACCAGGGCAAGGTGTTGACCGACAGCATCGCGCTGTACGCGGACTGGACCTTCGACCTGACCAGCAAACTCAAGCTGGATGTAGGCGCCCGTTACACCGACGAGGACAAGCGCGCGATCGTGCTGAACCGCCTGTACGCCGACCCGGGTTTCAGCCGGCCGGTGGCGGTGACCGCGGACTTCGACAAGAAGACCAACTTCAAGAACGTCTCGCCCAAGGTCTCGCTGGACTACCAGATCACCCCGGACATCATGGTCTACGGCCTGGCCACGCGTGGCTTCAAGTCCGGTGGCTACAACATCCGCGCCAACGCGGTGGCCGTGCCACGCTCGGCCGAGCCGTTCGACGACGAGACCGTGGACAGCTACGAGGTCGGCAGCAAGATGGCCTTCCTCGACCAGCGCCTGTTCCTCAATCTGTCGGCCTTCTACAACAAGTACAAGGACATCCAGTTGTCGGTGTTCACCGGCCTGGATACCAATGGCGACGGTGTCGATGACTCCTTCTTCGGTGATTTCACCAATGCCGGCGCAGGTACGGTCAAAGGCCTGGAAGTCGAGTACCAGTACCTGCCCAGCCAGCACTGGCTGATTTCCGGCAACCTGGCGTGGCTGGATACCAAGTACGACGAGTACATGGATCGTGGCGTCAATGTGGCCAGGCAGATGAAGTTCACCAATGCACCGGAATTCTCCGGTGCGTTCAACGTGGAATACCGCACCGACCTGGCCAACGGCAGCAACCTGTCGGCACGGGTGAGCTACAGCTACCAGAGCGAAGTGTGGCCGACCACTGATCTCAGCCCGGTGATCCGCCAGCAGGGTTACGGGCTGGTCAATGCCGGCGTCATCTGGCGCCTGGATGATGCGTGGACCTTCTCGCTGCAGGGCACCAACCTGGCCGACAAGGAATACCGCTCCACCGGCTACAACATCCCGGCGGTCGGCACGCTGATTGGCTTCTATGGTCCGCCACGCCAATATAGCCTCAGCGTCCGTTACGATTTCTAGCGCATCCGTTACGATCTCCAGGAAGCTTCTGCATGACGCAGTCTTACGACGACCTTTACTGGAACAGCAATGATGGGTTGCGCCTGCACGCGCGCGACCATGCACCCGATGCGGGGCAGGCAGCGCGTGGCACGGTGGTCTGCATTCCCGGGCTGACCCGCAATGGCGCCGATTTCGATGCGCTTGCCGATGTGCTCACCGCCGAGGGCTGGCGCGTGATCGCGGTCGACCTGCGCGGTCGCGCAGGCTCGGAACGCGCATATGACCCGTCCAGCTACAACCCACGTGCCTATGCGGATGACATGGTTGCGCTGCTGCGCTCGCAGAACATCGCCAAGGCGGTATTCGTCGGCACCTCGCTGGGCGTGCTGGTGACCATCACCCTCGCCTCGCGCGCGCCCGAGCGGATCGCGGGCGCGGTGCTCAACGATGCCGGCCCCAAGGTGCCGCGTGAGGCGCTGGCACGGATCGGCAAGTACGCCGGCAAGCCGGTGCCGCCGATGGACCTGGTGCAGGCCACCGCTTACGTGGAATCCATCGGCAAGGCCGCGTTCCCTCGCTTCAGTACCGACGACTGGCGGCAGATGGCGGTGCGCACCTTCCGCCCGCGCAGCGATGGGCTGCTGGAGCTGGATTACGATCCGGCCGTGATCCGAACGACACGTCCCTGGCTGCTGTGGTTGCTGCGGCCGGTGCTGTGGCGTGCGGTTCGTGGGCTGACCGCACGGGTGCCGGTACTGGTGGTGCGCGGTGCGCTGTCCGACATCCTGCCGGCCGATGTCGCGCGGCAGATGGCGGCCACCTCGGAAAGTGCCCGCCTGGTGGAAGTGCCGGATGTGGGCCATGCGCCGATGCTGTCCGAGCCAGAGGCACGTGACGCGATCCTGACCTTGCTGGAGCGTGTGGCGTGAGTGCAGACAGCAACCTGCCTCCCGCGCTGCAGGCGTTGCAGCAGTGGGCGGCCAGCGAGCGGGTGAGTGGCGTGACCCACGTGGACCAGGCGCGCATCGATGCCTTTGCCGACGCCACCAGCGACCACAACTGGATCCACGTCGATCCAGGCCGCGCGCAGACGCAGCTGCCGGGCGGGCAGACCATCGCGCACGGTTTCCTGCTGCTCTCGCTCACCGTGCAGGACGATGTGGTCGCCCTCACCGGCTTCCCCGGCATCGCCCATGTGCTCAACTACGGCCTCAACAAGGTCCGCTTTCTGGCGCCGGTACCCAGCGGGTCGGGGGTGCGGGTACGCTCGCAGCTGGTGTCACTGGAGGCGCGCCAGCCCGGCCAGTGGCTGCTGACCCAGCGCAAGGTCGTCGAGCGGGTTGCCGATGGCGAGCTGGCACTGGTTGCTGAGCAGCTGTCACTGATCGTGGTCGTCCCCTAGCACCACCCTGCCCGGCTCTCTCCCTACACTGGAGCGATGTTGACGCCCTCCATCGTCCTCTTCGCCTGCATTGCATGGACCGCACTGCTGTTTGGCGTGGCGCTGTGGGGTGAGCGCCGGGGGCACCGGCTTTCGAAGGCATGGCCGCTCATCTACGCGCTGTCGCTGGCCGTGCACTGCACCGCGTGGACCTACTACGGCGCGGCCTCGCAGGGACTGCAATGGGGCTTCCCGATTCCACCCACCCTGGCCGGCATGGCGTTGATCTTTGCGTTCGGCCTGCCCTTCCTGCTCCGCCTGGGGCGGCTGGCCAAGCAGCACAACAGTGCCACCATCGCTGATCTGGTCGTCGCACGACTGCGTGCCGATCGCGGCCTCGGTTTCACCATCACCCTGGTGGCACTGTTCGGCATCATTCCCTACATCGCCCTGCAGTTGAAGGCTGTCAGTCAGGGCCTGGGCGCGCTGCTGGGCGATCGTTTCGCGCCTGCTGCCGCGCAGCTGGACATGTCGTTCTGGTTCGCCCTGACAATGGCGGCGTTCACCCTGCTGTTCGGTGCACGCAAGGCATCGGCCACCGAGCCCAATCGTGGCATCGTGGTCGCCCTGGGGCTGGAGTCGGTATTGAAGCTGGTGGCGCTGCTCGCCATTGGCCTCTATGCGGCGCTGTCGGTGCGCCAGGCGGACACGCCGCTGTTGGAAAAGATGGCGCAGCTGCCGCCACCGGCCATCATGCCGGACTATCTGACCATGGTCGCGCTGGGGGCGATCTCCGCGTTTACCCTGCCGCACCAGTTCCATGTCGGCGTGGTCGAGCTGCGCCAGACCTCGGACCTGAGGACGGCACGCTGGTTGTTCCCGGTCTACCTGCTGCTGATCGGGCTGCCGTCGGTGCCGATGGCGCTGGCCGGTGCCGCGCAGCTGCCCGCATCGGTGTCGCCTGACCTGTACGTGCTGGCGCTGCCGCAGGCCGCTGGCCACCACCTGCTGGCCTTGCTGGCCTATCTGGGCAGCCTGAGCGCCGCCACCGGCATGATGATCCTGTCCGGGCTGACCCTGTCGATCATGCTCGGCAACCATGGCTTCGGCTCACGGTTGCTGGACGGTATTGCCGGCGGTGCCGCGGCGGCCGACCTGCGTCCACGCGTGCTGGCCTTCCGCCGTGCCGGCATCCTCGCCGTGTTCCTGATGTCGTGGCTGTACAGCCGGGCGATGAGCGACACCGAGGCACTCAGCGATTTCGGCCTGATGTCCTTCACCGCCCTCTCGCAGCTGGCGCCGGCGGTCCTGCTGGCGGTGTATCGCCCGCGCACGCCCTCTCCGGCCATCATCGCCGGCATCGTGCTGGGGTCGTTGGCCTGGCTGTGGCTGGTGCTGCTGCCGATGGTGATCCCTGCCACGCCCCCAGCCTCAGGCCCCGATGACCTGCACTGGCTGTCCGTGGTCTCGCTGCGCCTGCAGTCGGGCCATATCGCCATCAGCATGGGCGCCAGTCTGGCGGTCAACCTGCTGACGGTTGCGCTGGTGTCGCGCGCGGTGCGTCCCTCGTTGCCGCGACGACGGGATGCGGTGGCAGCAGCCTCGCTGCGCAGGACGGCCGGACGCTTCCTCGGCCAGGAGCGGGCCCGGCAACTGATGGATGGGCATGCCGGGCAGCTGCTGGACGACGACCGGGTCATCACCATCGAACGCGAACTGAGCGCCGTGGTCGGCGCGGGCATGGCGCGCCTGCTGGTGGAGGCCGCTCGCGATGGCGGTGCCGCGCCCTTGGATGCGGTAACCCGTGCTGTAGGCGAAGCCACCCAGGCGCTGCGCTTCAACCAGCGCCTGCTGGAAGCGGCGCTGGAAAACATGAGCCAGGGCATCAGCGTGGTCGACGCGCAGCTGCAGCTGGTAGCCTGGAACAGCCGCTACGCCGCGTTGTTCAAGTTTCCGCCCGAGTTGCTGCAGGTCGGGCAGCCGGTGGTCAATCTGACAGCGTGGGCGCTGGCCGAACTGAAGATCGGCGACGGCCCTGGTGACTCTCGCGACAAGGCCCTGCAGCGTCGCGCCGCACACATGCGGCGTGGCACGCCGCATCTGTCCGAACGGATCTTCCCCGACAACACCATCGTCGAGATCCGTGGCAATCCAATGCCCGGCGGTGGCTACGTAGCCACCTTCACCGACGTCACCGCCTTCCGGCGTGCCGAGGAAGCGCTCAAGCGCAGCAACGAAACCCTCGAGCGCCGCGTGCAGGACCGCACCGCACGGCTGGAACAGGCAGTGCACGAAGCCGAGCGCGCGAACGTTGCCAAGACACGCTTCCTGACGGCGGTCGGCCACGACCTGATCCAGCCACTGCATGCGGCGCAGCTGCTGACCGATGCGATGTCGCAGCACATCGAATCGGAGTTCCTCGACAGTTTCCTGCGCCAGATCCGTGGTGCGCTGGACTCCACCGACGACCTGCTGTCCGGGCTGCTGGATATCTCCCGGCTTGAGGCGGGTGGACTGGTCGCCGATCCGCGCCCCTTCGCGCTGTCGACCGTCCTGGATCCGCTCGCGCAGGAGTTCGCGGTACTGGCGGCGGCGCGCGGCCTGCAGTTCCGCCATGTGCGGAGCCAGGCCTGGGTCCATAGTGACCCCCTGCTGCTGCGCCGGGTGCTGCAGAACTTCCTGGCCAATGCCATTCGTTACACCCGCCATGGCGGTGTGTTGCTCGGTGTGCGCCGCCAGGGACAGGCACTGCTGATCGGTGTGCATGACACCGGCCCCGGCATTGCTCCGGAGCAGCAGGCGGTGGTGTTCGAGGAATTCCACCGGGTCGATCGCAGCAACGGCCAGGGACTGGGCCTGGGCTTGACCATCGCGCACCGCATCGCCGACCTGCTGCACGCACCCCTGCACCTGCGCAGCGTGCCCGAGCACGGCTCGGCCTTCTCGATCAGCGTGCAACGCGCAGCACCCCCTGCGACCCCGCGCAGCTCGCCGCCGGCGGCCGGCAGCAGCGCGCTCAAGGGAGTCCGCGTGCTGGTGGTCGACAACGACCCGGACGCATTGGAGGCGATGCGGCAGCTGCTGCTTTCCTGGGGTTGCGATGTCATCGCGGCAGGCCAAGCCGATGACATCGGACCGTCAGCGCACGAGGCGGCGCTGTGGTTGTTCGACTATCACCTGGATGATGGCGATACCGGTGTTGCGCTATGGAAGCGGCTGGTAGGCATGCATGGGCCGCGGCCGACGGTGATCCTCAGTGCGGATGCCGGCAGCGATACGCGCGAGGCGGTGCGCGGCGTTGGGCTGTCCCTGCTCAACAAGCCGTTCAAACCGTTGGCGCTGCGCTGGGCGATCAACCACCTGCTGGCGGCCAGTACCACGCCCTGACCGGTCAGGGCTCAGGCAGTTCTTCGATCTGCCGGGACGGATCGGCCAATCCCATTTCGTGCAGCACGCGGATGGCCTGCGCGCGGTTGCGCACGCCCAGCCGCTCCATGATGCGTGTCATGTGCGCCTTGACCGTGCGCAGCTGTACGCCCAGCCGGTCGGCAATCTGCTTGTTGAGCAGGCCCTCGGCCACCAGGCCCAGCACCTTGTACTGATGTGCCGACAGGCTGGCCAGGCGTGCGGCCAGGTCGGCATCCCTGCTGAACGTCGCCACCCGTGCCACCGGTTCGCGCAGCAGCGCCGGGATCCAGCGCTCGCCCTCCAGCACGGACTGCAGCGCGGACTGCAGCTCGTTCAAACCCGAGCTCTTGGGCAGATAGCCCGCGGCGCCAAGGTCGATGGCACGCCGGATGACCTGCGGCTCCTCGTTGGCGGAGACGATGATGATCGCCAGGCCCGGCTGCAACGCACGGATCGTGGCCAGCCCGGCCAGTCCGTGGTTGCCCGGCATGTGCAGGTCCAGCAGCATCAGATCGATCGACTGGTTCTCGATCACCTCCAGCACGCTGTCCAGCGAATCAGCTTCGCTGATCTGCAGATCGGCGACCGCCTCTTCCGCCGCGCGATGCAGTGCCGCGCGGAACAAAGGGTGATCGTCGGCGATGAGCAGGGTGGGCATGTCCTGGCGAGATTATCAAATCGGGTGCGCGCAGGAACAGGTACCTAGGTACGCTGGTGCAGCAGGAAGGGCTTGCTAGTGTGGTGCGGAGAAGGCCGGCGACCGCAACGCCGCCCACGAGGAAATGCCATGTCATCCGCCCCCACTCCCGATGCCAATGCCTATCCACTGCTGATCAAGCAGCTGCTGCTGATGCCGCTGGCGGTGAGCCCTGAACAGGAAATCGTCTACGGCGACCAGGTCCGATTCGACTACCGCACCCTGCAGGCGCGCATCGGCCAGCTGGCCGGCCTGTTGACCTCGCTGGGAGTCGGCCACGGCGACACGGTGGCGGTGATGGACTGGGACAGCAACCGCTACCTGGAGGCCTACTTCGCCGTGCCGATGATCGGTGCGGTGCTGATGATGGTGAACGTGCGCCTGGCCCCAGAGCAGATCGCCTACACGCTGAACCACAGCGGGGCGCGGGTGATCCTGGCCAACCGCGAGTTCCTGCCGCTGCTGGACGCCATCGACGAGCAGGTGCCGGACCTGCGCACGCGCATCCTGCTGGACGATGCAGGCGGTCCGCTGCCGCCAGGCTTCGCCACCGAGTACGAAGCGGGGTTGCGCGATGCCACGCCGATCGTCCGCTTCCCGGACTTCGACGAGAACGCCCGTGCCACGGTGTTCTACACCACTGGAACCACCGGGTTGCCCAAGGGCGTGTATTTCAGCCACCGGCAGCTGGTGTTGCATTCGCTGGCGGCGATGGCCGCGCTTGGCGGTGCACCCCGTCAAGGCCGCCTGCATCGCGACGATGTCTACATGCCCATGACCCCGATGTTCCATGTGCACGCGTGGGGCCTGCCCTACGTGGCTACGGCGATGGGCATCAGGCAGGTCTATCCGGGGCGCTACCTGCCTGCGAAGCTGCTGGCATTGATCGCCCGTGAGAAGGTGACCTTCTCGCACTGCGTGCCAACCATCCTGCACATGCTGCTGGAGCATCCGGACGCGGCGCAGACCGACCTGGAGGGCTGGAAGGTGATCATCGGCGGTGCGGCTCTGCCGCGTGCGCTGGCGCAGCGTGCGCTGGCGCGGGGCATCGACATCTTCGGCGGCTATGGCATGTCCGAGACCTGCCCTCTGCTCACCATCGCCCAGATCGACGTGGACAGCGTGACCGATGCCGATGAGGTGCTGTCGCTGCGCACCAAGGCCGGCATACCGGTACCGCTGGTGGACCTGCGCATCGTCGACCCGGACATGAAGGATGTCGCCCACGACGGCATCGCCACCGGAGAGGTCGTGGTGCGCGCACCCTGGCTCACCCAGGGCTACCTGCACAACCCGGATGCATCTGCAGCACTGTGGGCAGGAGGCTATCTGCATACCGGGGACATCGGCAACATCGATGAATACGGCTACCTGAGGGTGACCGACCGGATCAAGGATGTGATCAAGACCGGCGGTGAGTGGATCTCCTCGCTCGCCCTGGAGGACATCATCGCCCTGCATCCGGCGGTCAGCGAAGTCGCGGTGATCGGCATCGCCGACACGAAATGGGGCGAGCGGCCGTTGCCGCTGGTGGTCAGGCAGCCTGGCAGTGAGGTGACCGAAGCGGAGATCATCGAACTGGTCGCTGCGCGAAGCCGCTCAGGGGACATCTCACGGTATGCGATTCCGGAACGGGTCAGTTTCGTGGAATCGATCGAGCGGACCAGCGTGGGCAAGATCAACAAGAAGAAGCTGCGTGGGTTGCATGACCCAGCGACTGGCTCGGGCCGTGGGTGATCTCCGCTTGATCGCCGAGATCAGTGTTCGCACGGCGAGGCATGAAGCGGCGCCCCGGGACGATGATCTCCCGGGGCACCACTGCTCTGCAGCAGACCTGGTTCAGTTCTGCCAGGACCGGTCACCCTCAGTCGATGCAGGGTCCCTTCGCAGCGATCTCCGTGCCGGATCCCTTCGCACCGATGCTGACCGGGCCCTGGCATGCATCAAAGCTGTACTTGATCAGCTTCCAAGCCCCACTCAACCATCGGTATGTCCACGACTCGGAAGCACCGCTCGGCAAGGTATTGGAGATCGAGATGACCTCGCCCTCCACACCGCGTGCAGGCAATGGAACAGGCGGGCCCGCCGCACCGGCCGGCTTCAGGCTACCAGCAGACTGATAGCTGTGCGAGATGGCCAGTTCGCCCGTCTGCAACGCCGGCGCGTAGGCGGGCGAATTCCGTTTGATCCAATCGACGATGTAGCCGGCTTCCAGCGAATCCGACGCGTACGTGGCCTTCGCAACTACAGTGGCGGTCGTGGTACCCGCGATCGGTCCTGCATTGACGCTTCCACCGGGGACTCCACTCAGTGCCAGCACCAATGGCAGCGCCGCGCCCAACAGCGAGAACTTCATACCCTGCTCCTTGTGTGTATGCAGCTTTCTCAACGGGCCGTCTATGACCCGCGGGCAGTGTAGGCATTGCGGACAGGCTGGGCATCGGCGCAGTCATGCCCATTTCTCATATCCATCAGGCTTCGAGCGCGAGCTGCCCTGCTGAAGGTCGCAGCGCCGATTGTGTTGAACGCGGCGCTCAGATCCGCGTCGTTGCCATGAACCGTTCGCGGTCCTGCTGCGTACGGCGGCGGATCTCCTCCAGCGCCTGGCTTTCGGTCGCCTGCAGCATGGCTTCAAACAGGCGCTGGAAGTGATGGCGCATCGCATTGCGCGCGGCCACCGGATCACGCGCGCGCAGGGCTTCGAAGATCGCCATGTGCTCGTCCGCACGGCTGGCGCCATCATCATGGCAGACCCGGGCATAGACCTCGGTCACCCGCGGCAGTTCGCTGCGCATGCGCCAGATCTGCTGCACGAAGAATTCCACCACCGGGTTGCCGGAAAGCCGTGCGATGGCCAGGTGGAAACGGCGGTCGTACTCGCCGGCTTCCGCGTCACTCAGGTCGCGACGGCACAGCGCTTCGGCCAACGCCTGCAGCTCGGCAATGCCGGCATCATCCAGATTGCTGGCAGCCAGAGCGGCGGCCTCGGCCTCGAATACCGCGCGGGCGGCGGTGAGGTCGAAGGCGCTGACATCCGGCAGCCCGCCGGACGCCTGCGTCGGGCGCGGTTTCACATGCACGCCCGAGCCGATGCGGATGGCGATCCAGCCCTGCGCTTCCAGTGCGATCTCGGCTTCGCGGATGGTGACCCGGCTGACACCGAACCGTTCGGCCAGCTCACGCTCGCCCGGCAGCCGCGAGCCCGGCGGAAATTCGCCGTCCTCGATCAGCTTGCGGAGCTTGGCAGCGATGGTCTGGTAAAGGCGGTTGGCGGACATGCGGCTGACCCTTGGCGATTCCTTCCGGGTCCCTGCCCTGCCACCGCGGCCGGCAAGGGTCCGGTTGGAGCGACGGCGCGACCACTGGCCGCGCCGCCCTGTTCAGAACTTGTATCGTACACCGAAATACGCACGCCGCCCGTAGGTCACCACTTCGCGGAAGTTCCCATAAAGCGGCTGGTAGGCCACGCGCGGCTCGTTGGTCAGGTTCATCAGCTCCAGCGACAGCGACAACTGCTTGTTCACCCGGTAGCGCAGGCGCAGGTCCACGCTGGTGTTGTCATCGTAGTAGCGGTTCTGCTGCGCGGTGTTGCCGGTGAAGTCCTGGTAGTAGTGCGAGCGGAACTTGCCGATGGCCTGGATGTTGAAGCGCCCGACGTCCCAGTAGATCGAGCCGGACAGCACGTGCCGCGAGAAACCACTCAGGCCAGCCGGTGGCACGATGGCCGGAATGATCGTGCCATCGCTGGCCAGCTGCTCGCCCAGTCGCGAGTCCTGGGTCTGATAGTCGGCATCGGCGTAGTTGTAGCTCAGCTTGAAACCCAGCCCGTCGAACGGCTTGGGCAGGAACGACAGTCGATGGGTAGCGGTCAGCTCGAAGCCGGTCAGCGTGCTGTTCTCGTCGGTGGTTACCTGCTGCCGCACCGGCACGGTCACGCTCTGGCCGTCGATGGTGTAGGTCTCCGGCACCAGCGCAGTGGCGGTGCCGCCGTTGAACTGCTTCCAGTACACCGCGCCGGCCAGCATCGTGTCCGGGTTCGGGTACCACTCCAGGGAAAGGTCGCCGTTCCAGGACATCAGCGGCTGCGCGGCGGGGTTGCCGCTGGCGCTGATGTCATCCAGCGCGTCGGCCAGGTTGCCGTAGGTGGCATCACTGCTCACGTTGATGGTGCGCCCGGCACCCAGCGCGGCAATGTCCGGCCGTGACATCGCGCGATATGCACCGACCCGCAGCAACACGTCCGGGCGCAGCTCGAAGGCCGCGTTGAGGCTGGGCAGCAGCTTGTCGTTGCCCGCCTTGAACACCTGCGTGCTGTACTCGCCGGTGGGTTGCAGGCGGATCGTCCCGTCACCGTTGTCCTCGATGCGCAGCCCGGTACGCACGCCTTCAGAACGAACATCGGTCTTGACCCAGCGCAGGCCGAGGTTGCCGGTCACCGGCAAGCCGAACAGGGTGCTGCTGAACTCACCCATCAGATAGAGCGCGCGTGTCTTCTCGGTGATATCGACATTGTTCGGATCCTGGAAACCCGGATCCAGCCCGCTGTCGAGGCTGCCGCGGAACGACTGGTACAGGCAGTTCGGATCGAAGTACGCCCACGAGGAGATCGTGTTGCCGCTGGCGGCATCCATGAAGTCATCCTGCGGGAAGGCTGCACGGCAGGCCTGGTTGGCGGCGATGATCCTCGCTTTGTCGGCCGCCACGCGCTGGTCGTAGTCGGTTACCAGGGTGTTGTCGCGCAGGCGGTAGTCGGCCTGGCTGGCGCGCACGCCGCCCTTGATGCGGGTGAAGAAACCGGACTCCGGCATGAAGCTGGCATCGAAGCGGCCGGCCTTGATCCTGTGGTCATTCTCGGTGGCGCTGGAGGTCACCCGCGCCGCGCCGGTGTAGGCGTCCCAGTTGTTGGGGTCGAAGTTCGGCGCCAGGGCAACACTGGGCACTTCGCCGTGCCAGTCCCAGTCATAGTCCACGTAGCCGGTGGCACCACTGCTGATACCGGGCACGACGGCATTGTTGACGTCGCGCTGGTTGGCGCGCAGGCGCGTCATGCGCTCGCTGTCGAGGCGATTGGTGTGCGAGTAGGAAAGATCGGTAGACAGCTCCCAGGCCGGGGTCGGGCGCAGGATCAGGTTCAGGCCACCCCCGGTGTATTCCTCGCCACGCCAGTAGCGGTTGGAGGTGGAATCAATCGAGGTGCTGCCGTGCAGGTGACGCACGATACCGTCTTCGTCAACCTCGCGCTGGGTGATGCCGCGTCGTGCGTTGGACAGGCTCAGATCGCTGCGGTTCTCATACCAATTGCGCTCGGTGTGCTCGAAATCGAGGTTCACTTCAACCACATCATTTGGCCGCCACTGCAGCGCGGCGAACTCGCTCTGCCGGTCGTTACGCTCCTGCTTGAGCCGGTAGATGCGGCTGCTCGGCACCAGGTAGTACGGCGCGCCGTTGGCGATGGCCTGCGCGGACACTTCGTTGCAGTTGGCATTGCCCACGTTCTGCGTGCCATCGCAGGCATACCAGGTGGAACCGCTGGTAATGCTCTCTTCCGGATCGGTGCCGTCCAGGCGCTGGAAGCCCAGCGAGATGCCCAGCTTCTGCCCGTTGCCGAACTCGAACTGATCGATGTAGCTGGCGGTGCCGCGATAGCCGATGCCGTCCTTGTCACGGTACTTGCTGTCGTACTCCGCCCAGCTGCCGCGCAGGTCCAGCTGCACTGCACGCTTGCCGTACTCCAGTGGGCGCACTGTTTCCAGGCCGATGGTGCCGGCCACGCCGCCTTCGATGATGTCGGCGCGCTGGGTCTTGTAGATGGCCACCGTGTTGATCAGCTCGGCCGGGAACATGTTGAAGTTCACCGAGCGGTCGCCGCTGCCGTTGGTGATCTCGCGGCCATTGAAGTTGGTGCTGCTGAGGAAGGCACCGAGGCCCCGGATCGAGATTTCCGAGGCGCCGGTCTTGTCGCGGGTCGAGGCGGCACCGGTCAGGGTCTCGATGGCATCGGCCAGCGACGGCGCCGGCAGGTCGCCGATGTCGTCGGCGGAGAGCACATCGGCAATGACCGTATCGTCGCGCTTCTTGTTGATCGAACTCTGCATGGACTCGCGGATGCCGGTGACCTGCACCTGGTCCAGCGTGGTGGGATCCTGCCCCGCCCCGTCCTGGCCGGACTGCGCCTGGGCAGTGGGCATGCCCGCCAATGCGGCGAGCAGCGCCACGATCAGCGGTGTGGGGGACAACGAGATGCTGTGCACTGCTCCGGCGGGTCGCCGCATGGTTTCCTCCTCCCAAAGGATCGCCTGCATGCCAGGCGTGGGACGCAGCTTCGGCACGGAGACATGAAAATGTCAACCAACTGGTATGCAATTATTCAAATGCCTTTGTTTCATACCACTTGGCCGCCATTTAATGTGCTTGTGCAGCATGACTTTGCGCCAAAGCTGGCTTACAAAGGACCCCGAAGTGGTATGCAAGTTCACCCTGAAACGACGGCACGGCCGCCTCTGGAAGGATTTCATGCGCATTCGCTCGCTCGTGCGACACCCACTCAACAATTCGTCACTGTTCTGCCTGGCCACTGGTCTGGCAATGTGCCTGACCACTTCAGCGGCAAGTGCAGCCAGCTGGCTCGTCCACGATGTCGCTGAGTTCACTACCGCCGCCTCGGCGCTGCAGCCCGGCGATGAGATCGTGTTGGCTGACGGCACCTGGACCGACGCGCGGTTGCTGCTGAAAGGCCAGGGCACGGCAGCCGCGCCGATCGTGTTGCGCGCGCAGACCGCCGGCAAGGTCGTCCTCAGCGGACGTTCGGACCTGCGCCTGGCGGGTAGCTACCTGCAGGTGTCCAACCTGGTGTTCCGCAACGGCTATACGCCGGGTGATGCGGTGGTGGCGTTCCGCGAATCCAGCAAGGCGGTGGCCCGCCACAGCCGGGTGACCGGCCTGGTGATCGATGACTACACCAACCCCGATGCCAGCGACCAGGACTACTGGGTATCGCTGTATGGCAGCAACAACCGGTTGGATCACAGCCAGCTGCGCGGCAAGACCAACGCCGGGCCCACGGTAGTGGTGGTGCGCGATGCAACCCAAGGCCTGGACAACCAGCACCGCATCGACCACAACTGGTTCGGGCCGCGCCCGGCACTGGGCGTCAACGGTGGCGAAACGATACGCGTCGGCACCAGCGACACCTCGTTGAGCGATTCCAACAGTACGGTGGAGAACAACTGGTTCGAAGGCTGCGACGGCGAGACCGAGATCATCAGCAACAAGTCCGGCGGCAATACCTACCGCGGCAACGTGTTCTACCGTTCGGCCGGCGCGCTCACGCTGCGCCATGGCAACGGCAACCGGGTGATCGACAACGTGTTCCTGGGCGACGACAAGGCCGGCACCGGCGGCGTGCGCATCATCAATGCCGACCAGACCGTCAGCAACAATTACTTCGAACGACTGGCCGGCTCCAGCAACCGTTCTGCGCTGGCGGTGATGGACGCGCAGGCCGATCCGCCGCTGTCCGGCTATGCGCCGGTGGTGAATGCCACGATCAGCCGCAATACCTTCGTGGACGTGGCGAAGATCAGTTTCGGCGTCGGCCATGATGAAGCCAAGGGCATCGTGGTCGCCGCCAGCAACAGCCGCTTCAGCGCCAACCTGATCGTCAACCGCACCAGCAGGAACCCGCCGAATGCCGCCAGTTCGCTGGCCGGCATCGACTTCAGTGGCAACGTGCAGTCACCGGCAGCCAGCACCGTATTCCCGGGCGGCGTAGAGGGGCGTGGCGTCAGCCTGCAGCAGGCTGCCAGCGGATTGTGGGTGGCCGCGCCTGCCCTGCCCGCCGTGGGCGCCGATCCTGCCCTGGCGATGACCGCGCGCGAGGCGACCGGCATCGACTGGTATCCAAAGGTGGGCGAAGTTGCCCTGTCACGCACTCGCAATGGAGTTGATCGATGAGGTTGCAGCCGCTGTTCGTCTCCCTGGCCCTGGCCACCCCCTTTGCCCTGCTGCCGGCCGCGCCGCTGTTCGCAGCCCCCGCTGCCGCAGCGAGGCAGGCCGACACCGCGCCGGTGCTGGTGACCGCAGCGCAGTGGCAGCGGATGGCCAGCGAAGGCGGCCGCTACCCGTGGTTCGCCAAGGAACAGGCGCGCACGGAAAAATCGCTGAAGAAGATGATGAAGGCCGGCATCGACGTGCCGGTACCGAAGGACAAGGGCGGCGGCCGCACCCATGAACAGCACAAGCGCAACTACCAGGCCCTGATGGCGGCCGGCACCCTGTACCGGCTGACCGGCGACAAGGTCTATGTCGACTACGCGCGCGACATGCTGCTGCAGTACGCCAGGCTCTACCCCACCCTGGGCCCGCATCCCGAAGGCCGCGGACAGATTCCAGGCCGCGTGTTCTGGCAGGTGCTCAACGATTCGGTGTGGCTGGTCAACGCCATCCAGGGCTACGACGCGATCCGCGACGCGCTGTCCGCCGAGGACCGCGACACCATCGAATCGAAGGTGTTCCGGCCGATGGCTGAGTTCCTCGTCAGCGAGCCGAAGAACTACGACCAGATCCACAACCACGCCACCTGGGCGGTGGCCGCCACTGGCATGACCGGCTACGTGCTGCGCGACCCTGAGCTGGTGGAGAAATCGTTGCGCGGCAGCCAGAAGAACGATCAGTTCGGCTTCCTTCGCCAGATCGACCTGCTGTTCTCGCCCGATGGCTATTACGAGGAAGGCCCGTACTACCAGCGCTACGCACTGGCACCGTTCCTGCTGTTCGCCAACGCCATCGAACGCAACGAGCCGCAGCGCAGGATCTTCGCGCGCCGCGACGGCGTGCTGCTGAAGGCGGTGGATGTGCTGGTGCAGTCCAGCTATGACGGCCTGTTCTTCCCGATCAACGATGCCATCCTGGACAAGGGCATCGATACCGAGGAACTGGTGGCCGGTATCGGCATTGCCTATGCGCGCACCGCTGACGACCGCCTGTTGTCGGTGGCCCAGCAGCAGAAACGCCTGCTGTTGTCCCCCGAGGGACTACAGGTGGCGCAAGCACTGGCCGCCAACAAGGCCAAGCCCTTCGATTACCGTCCGATGCTGCTGCGCGATGGCCCGGACGGCGACCGCGGTGGCCTGGCGATCCTGCGCATGAACGGCGAACGCGGCCAGGCGCTGGTGCAGAAGGACACGATGCAGGGCATGGGCCATGGCCACTTCGACAAACTCAACTGGCTGTTCTACGACAACGGCAATCCGGTGGTGACTGACTACGGCGCTGCCCGCTTCCTCAACGTGGAAGCCAAGCGGGGTGGCATCTACCTGGCCGAGAACCGCAGCTGGGCCAAACAGACCGTGGCCCACAACACCCTGGTGGTGGACGAACAGAGCCACTTCAAGGGCGACTGGAAGCGCGGCGAGGAGCATGCCCCGCAGGTGCGCTTCTTCCAGGCCGATGCCGATACCCAGGTTGCCTCGGCGACCATGCGCGATGCCTACCCCGGCGTGGTGTTCACCCGCACCCAGGCGCTGCTGCGCCACCCCGACCTGGGCCTGCCGGTGGTGCTGGACCTGCTGCAGGTGCACGGCGACAAGGCCGCGCGCTACGACCTGCCGCTGCACTTCAACGGCCACATCGTCACCACCGGTTTCGAGGCAGAACACTTCCCCACCCAGCGCCCGGTGCTGGGCAAGGACAACGGCTACCAGCACCTGTGGCTGGATGCACGCAGCACGCCCGGCAGCGAACCGCGTTCCCTGGCGTGGCTGCTGGATGGGCGCTTCTACACCTACCGATTCGGCAGCAGTGCGCCTGCGCAGGCACTGCTGGTGGAAAGCGGTGCCAACGATCCGGAATTCAACCTGCGCCGTGAACCGGCCCTGCTGCAACGCGTGGACGGCCAGAAGGACGTGACCTTCTTCAGCGTGCTGGAGCCGCATGGCGAGTACAACGGCACTGCCGAGTACGTGCACGGCGCCGACAGCCGCATCAAGGACATCGTGCGCACCCGCGGCGGCGATGCCGAGGTGATCGAGCTGCGCCTGGCCAGCGGTGCACGCATCGCCCTCGGCGTGGCTGACGACAGCAGCGCCAAGGGCGAGCACAGCGTGACCGTGGACGGCCATGCCTACCGCTGGAGCGGCAGCCATGCGCGCATGGACCGCAGCAAGGGTGACGGAAAATGAACGGCCCTGCCGTGGTGGCCAACCTGCGCAAGGTGCCGGTGCGTTCAGCAGTGCGCTGGTTGATCGTGGGCCTGATCGCCGTCGCTACGGTCATCAACTACATCGACCGCAATGCACTGGCGGTGATGTGGCCGGAAATCGCCAGGGAAGTAGGCGCGACCAAGGACGACTATGCCCTGCTGGTAACGGTGTTCATGCTGTTCTACGCCGCCGGCCAGTTCCTGTTCGGCCGCCTGTTCGACATGATCGGCACGCGCCTGGGGTTCGCCCTGTCGATCAGCGTGTGGTCGATCTCGATCGCGCTGCACTCGATCACCCATTCGATGCTCTCCTTCAGCCTGGTAAGGGCGATGCTCGGCATCAGCGAAGCGGGTGCGTGGCCCGGCGCGGTCAAGGCCAATGCCGAGTGGTTCCCTGCGCGCGAACGCGCGTTGGCGCAGGGCGTGTTCAACGCGGGTGCGTCGATCGGCGCGATCGTCTCCGCACCCGCCATCGCCGGCCTCTATCTGTGGCTGGGCTGGCGCGGCACCTTCGTGCTGGTCGGTGCGATCGGCTTCCTGTGGCTGCTGCCGTGGCTGTTTGTCTACCGCGCCGGGCCGGACAAGCATCCGTGGGTGAGCGATGCCGAGCGCCGGCTGATCCAGCAAGACCAGGCCGGGCAGCAGACAGAGGCGGCGCCCAAAGCCAGCGTGCGCGAGCTGCTGGCCCATCGCCAGAGCTGGGGCATGCTCGCCTGCCGCTTCCTGCTGGATCCTATCTGGTGGCTGTTCGTGTCCTGGCTGCCGATCTATCTCGCTGAAACCTTCGGCTTCGACATCAAGCAGATCGGCCTTTTCGCCTGGGTACCCTTCGTCGGCGCGATGCTGGGCAGCCTCAGTGGCGGCTGGCTGTCGGGTCGCATGATCCGCGCCGGACACAGCGTGGACCGCGCCCGCAAGCTGGCCATCACCCTGGGGTGCGTGATCATGGCCCCTGCCCTGCTGGGTGCTGTGCTGGCCAACCAGCCGCTGCTGGCGGTGCTGGCGATCGCTGCGGTGCTGTTCGGCTTCCAGGTAGCCATCGGCAACATCCAGACCCTGCCCGGCGACCTGTTCGACGGCCGTTCGGTGGGCACGCTGGCAGGCCTGGGTGGCCTGGCGGCGGTCGCCGGCACCTTGATCACCACCTGGCTGGTGCCGGTACTGACCCGCCATTCCTACGCCCCGATCTTCATCCTCGTTGCCGCGCTGGTGCCGCTGTCGCTGGCTGCGCTGTGGTGGTGGACCGGACCTATCCAGAAGCTCGACCGTCGCGGCGGCTGAGCCTGGGTCTCCTTCTTTTCCAAGTACATCCATTCCCCCGCAAACCAAGGAGTTTTCCGCATGTCGTTCCAGGACAAGGTGGCCATTGTCACCGGTGGTGGCCGCGATATCGGCCGCGCCGTTTCGATCAAACTGGCTGCCGCCGGTGCACGCGTCTGCATCAACTACGCCCATGATGAAGCCAGTGCCCAGGAAACGCTGGCACAGATCCAGGCGGCCGGTGGCCAGGCCATCGTGCATCGCGCCGACGTCACCGATGCCGCCGCCGTGGCCGGCCTGGTCGCTGCGGTACAGGCCGCGTTCGGCGAGCGTATCGACCTGCTGGTGAACGTGGCCGGTGGCATGGTGCAGCGTCGGCCGCTGGCTGACATCGACCCGGCGTTCTTCCACGCCGTGATGGACCTGAATCTGACCTCGACCTACCTGACCACGCACGCGGTGGTGCCGCACATGCGTGACGGCGCGGCCATCGTCAACTTCGCCTCGCAGGCAGGTCGTGATGGCGGCGGCCCGGGGGCATCGATCTACGCCACCGCCAAGGCGGCAGTGATGACCTTCACCCGTGCCATGGCCAAGGAGCTGGGGCCGAAGGGCATCCGCGTGAATGCACTGTGCTGCGGCATGATCGCCACTCGCTTCCATGATGAGTTCACCAAGCCGGAAGTGCGCACGGCCGTTGCCGGCGCTACCCCGCTGCGCCGCCAAGGGACACCGGACGAAGCCGCCGACGCTGCGGTATTCCTGGCCTCGGATGCGGCGGCGTTCATCACCGGTGCGAATCTGGACGTCAACGGCGGCACCTACTTCTCCTGACTGGAATCCTGACCATGCAGCGCTGGACGCTCCTGCTTTCATTGACGATCTGTTCCGCCGCGGCCGCGCCTGGCGCGTTGGCCGCACCGGTCTGGGTCACCGCGTGGACCGCCTCGCCGGCACCGGACCGCAAGGATGGCATCGCCGAGGCCCCCGTACAGTTCGCCGCGCAGACCGTGCGCCAGGACATGCGCATCGGCAGCCGTGGCGATGCGTTGCGGCTGCGCATCAGCAACGAACTCGGCACGGCGCCGTTACGGGTCGAGGACCTGCGCGCAGGAGTGAAAAACGGCACGTCCGCCCCTCTGCCGGTAACGGTGGATGGCCGCGCGGTCATCGAGGTGCCGGTGGGTGCCGCGCTGCTGAGCGACCCGGTACCGATGCCGGTGACGCCGCTGCAGGAGATCAGCGTGACGGCCTATTTTCCGCAGCCGACCCGCCCGGCGGTGCGCCGCACCGAAGTGCGGGTAGCGGACGGCAGGCAGACATCGGTTGCCGACAGCGTGCGGCTGAGCTACCAGCAGAACGTGTTCTCGGCCGTGATGGTGCAGCGCGCTGATCGTCCCCAGGTGATCGTGGCACTCGGTGATTCCATCACGGAAGGTGCCACTGCCCGTCGCGGCACCTTCAACCAGTGGCCGGAGCGATTGGCGCAGCGCCTGCAGCAGGCCTGCCCGAACCGGTTCGTGGTACTCAATCAGGGCATCAGCGGCAACAAGCTGCTCGACCATGGCCGCAGCCACAGCGCCCTGTCACGATTGGATCGCGATGTGATTGCGGTGGCCGATGCCGATCAGGTCATCCTGTTCGAGGGCATCAATGACATCCGCCACGGTGGTGGTACGCAGCCGCTGCCTGGACGCAGTGCGGCGGACATGCTGCTGGGCTATCAGCAGGTTGCAGCGCGACTGCATGCGCACGGCATCCGCGCCTGGCTGGGTACGTTGACCCCATTCGGTGGTTCCGAGCGCTACGAGCCCGTGTCCGCAGCGACCCGCACCTCGATCAACCAGTGGGCACGCGGTGGGAAGACCGGGTTCGATGGCATCATCGATTTCGATGCCGCGCTGCGTGACCCGAAGGCCGTGGAATCGTTGCCCAACGACATCACCCGCGACCACCTGCACCCCAATGACGAAGGCTACCGGCGCATGGCCGATGCCATCGATCTGCGCATGCTGGGCTGCACCCCCACCGAATGAGAGAGAACCGATGAGCCGCGTCGTTTGTTTCGGTGAACTGCTGCTGCGCCTTGGCGCACCCGGTCGTGAACTGCTGCTGCAGACACCGCAGCTGCAGGTCCACGTGGGGGGCGCCGAGGCCAATGTGGCGGTCTCACTGGCCTGTTTCGGCCACGATGTGCAGATGGTCAGTACGGTGCCCGGCAACGCGCTGGGCCGGCATGCCGTGGCCGAGCTGCGGCGGCATGGTGTGGGCGTGGCAGGTGTGCGTGAAGTCGACCGAGACCGCATGGGCCTGTATTTCCTGGCCACCGGCGCGCTGCAGCGCGCCAGTGAAGTGGTGTATGACCGGGCAGGTTCGGCATTCGCCAACACTGCACTTGCCGACCATGACTGGCCAACGCTGTTGCGTGATGCGCAGTGGCTGCACCTTTCCGGCGTCAGTCCCGCGCTGGGCGCCAATGTGGCCGAATCCGTCTTGAGCGCTGCACGGGCCGCACGCAGGTCAGGCGTGCGTGTGTCCTTCGACGGCAACTACCGACCTTCGCTCTGGCAGCGTTGGGGCGGCAACGCCGCCGCCATCCTGCGGGAGCTGTTCGCAGAGGCGGATATCGTCTTTGCCGACCATCGCGATATCGAACTGGTGCTGGGACTGCGCTTCGCCGAGGACAGCCCCATCGCGCGGACCGAGGCGGCTGCAGCGGCAGCGTTCGCGGCGCTCCCGCACCTGCAGTGGCTGGCCTGCACCCAGCGCGACGTAGTGAGTGCAGACCATCACATCCTGGGCGCGCTGCTGTTGGGACGCGACGGTACCCGTGCGCAGGCCCCCTCGCGGCCATTGCCCGGTATCGTTGATCGCATCGGCGGCGGCGATGCATTCGCGGCAGGCATCCTGCACGGGCTGGCGTCCGGGTTCGATGCAGAGAGCACCGTGCGCTTCGGTCTGGCGGCAGGTGCGCTGAAGCACTCCATTCCCGGAGACTTCAGTCCCGTGCGCGAGGCCGAGGTCTGGGCGCTGCTGGAGAGTGACCAGTTCGACGTCCGGCGCTGATCTCGCTCCGCCGTACATGCCGCTCGGCCTGGCCAGCGGCACACGCACGCCGACCATGTACTTCAGCAGCGCCATGCCAAGCAATGCACCGGGCGTCAGCATTCAACGACGAAAGGCTCCTGCCCGCGATGGCGGCCTGGCAGGACGGGGTGGCGGGATGTTCATGCGATCCTCTCCTGCGGAATTCAGCCCTGCACGAGGCCCTGCGCGCACTTACAACATCAACAGCCACGCTTCCAGCGCCCGGGTGTCGCGCATGTCGCCCATATAGCGATGATCGGGCACGTGCGGTTCATTCGAACCACGTACCCGCCCACGGAACACCTTCATCGGCACCGAGATCCTGGCCAGCCCGCTGGGCAACCGCTCCGGCCGCACGTCCATGTACAGACTGTCGGCGGAGGTCTCGACGCCCACCTGCACCGCGCCCAGCCGCTTCCAGAGGTCCAATGCATCCAGGCAGGCCGAGCCACAGGAAGCATCGGCCACAACCAGGACCCTGCCCTTGCGCACAGGTCCGGCCTGGCTTGCGGCGGATGCTGGATCTGCGCTGGCCTCGGATGGCTCGCGCCACAAAGCCTCACCCCGGCCGCGAGCCTGCGCCATGCCTGCCGTCACCGATTCCAGCATGCGACGCAGCTCAGGCGACGCGTCGGGCGCCTGTTCCAGCTTCTGCAGGAAGCCGCGAAGCCGGGCGATGTTGCCCTCCGAGGTCCGCCACTCTACCCAGCTGCGGTCGGGCAGCGCATCGACAGCGGCCCGGCCCCAGATCAATCGCGCCAGCTCGATGCTCCATTGCGAAGCACCGCCAGTGTTGCCACGCACGTCCAGCACCACCGTCGGTGCCTGCTGCAGCCCTTCGGCTTGCGGAGCAAGCTGTTCAAGCAGCGCGGTCAGTTCCTTGAAGTTCTGCTCCGCAGGGTCGGCATTGAAGCTGCTGGTGGTGATCCAGTAACTGCCATCGGGCATCGCGTGCCAGCCGTTGGGGGGACGGAAGCTGCGCCGGGCATCAGCCAAGCGCTCCTTGCGCTGTGCTGCCTGCAGCGGCTGCCACCGCAGTGCATAGGATGTCTCGCGTCCGCCCACCTGGAAAACGCAGGTACGCAATGCAGGCACGTAAGGATTGCCCTGTTCGAGCAGCACTTCACCGCCACCCTGGATGCGGCTGGCCTGCAGGTTCCAGCGCCCATTGAAGTCACCCACCCGGCGTGCAGCCAGCGTCTGCGCATCACTGCCATCACACGACAGCAATTGCGCGCCCAGCGGCGGATGGCCCGGACCACCATCCACGGTCATGACCACCTGCGCATCGCCGTCGAAGCCGGTCAGGAAGCCCGGCCACTGCGTTGGAAGATCGGGAGCATCGGCAAGCGCGTTGAGGCTGACATGCCCATCGTTGAAGGAGGCCGCATAGCCCTTCATCGCCCACCAGTAGCCCGGGTAGCTGGCGACCCGTTCCGCGCGCGAGCGTGCAAGCGCCAGGGCATCGTCCAGCTGTGCGCCGAAACCAGGATTGCGCAGGTCCACGGCGCCCGGATGGCTGCCGCGCATGGCGGCGTCGGCAGCGTCCAGATCCTTCAACAGCGTATCCGACCAGTCGATCGGCGCGCCTTGCGCGGTAGGTGCCGCAAGCACTGCACCGAGCAACAGCCATGCAATGACCATGGATTCCTCCCTTCCCCGGAACAAACGCCAGTCTCGCAGTTCTACTGCCTGGCGTACCGCGCCCGCCGCAACGGGCGCGGCCTTCCATCAATGCAGCGGCACCTTCAACACCGAAGGCGCATTGGCCGGCGAACTGAAAGTCACCGTGCCACCCAGCTGGCTGATGCCCGCGTACCGCAGGTCCACGGTGTCCACCACCAGGGTCAGGCGGCTGCCGGCCGGAAGGTTCCAGCTGCTGGCTTCCAACCGCAGGTCGATGGTCTTCGCCTGCCCCGGCGTGGCACCACGCAGCGTATAGGGCTTGTGGCTGATCAGCTGGCCGTTGCCCAGCACATCCTCGGCGTACAGGTAGGCGTACAGCGTGGTGTTGGCGCGGCTGGGCGTGACGGTCAAGCGTACCTCCGGCGTTCCATCCAGGCGCTGCGCACTCCACTGGATCGGCCCCTGCCAGACACCTGCGGCGTTGCGGCCCACGAAGGGCACATAGGCACCGGGCGGCAGGTTGATCATCTGCAATGCACCGGAGGCCATCGCCACGCCGGAATTGGCGGCGGTCAGCAGCCCGCTGCCGATCCGGTAACTCCAGCCGGTGCTGCTGCCGCTCGCGACGAGGCCGCCCGTGGGCAGCAGAAGTCCTTTGGGTGCGCTCAGCGCATAGCTGACAGCGCCGGCATTGGTCGCCTGCCAGTTCGGATAGGTACTCCAGCTGCCCTTCTGCGATTTCAGCTGTACTGCAGGCTGGCGGTCGATGCCATTGGCTTCACCCTTGAGGTAATGGTCGAACCAGTCGCCCACCGAATCGTAGACCTCGTTGGGAACACCCAGAGCGCCAAAGGCTTCGTTGAGCGCATGATCGCCGTGGCGCAACTGCAACTGCTTGGGGCCTTTCAACCGGGTGAAGAAATCGACCAGCTGGCCCGGCGGGAACAGGCTGTCGTTGAAGGCGTTGGCGAGGAACACCGCTGGCTGGTTGGCGTTGATCTCATCGATGCTGGACCCGGGGCTGCGCTGCGCCGCCACCGGCAACAGCGAATCCACCGCGCCCTGGTAGTTGCCGACCAGTACATTGCGATTGATGGTCGTCAGTTCCGGTCCCGGGCGGCCGGTGGCCAGGCCGGCTGCCACCAGCAAGGCGATGCCCTGCGCGCTGGGGGTGTCGTTGCTGTACAGCGAGGCCTGCAGATCGGCCCAGCCGCTCAGCGCCGCCACGGCCTTGATGCGTGGATCGCGCGCCGCCGCCAGCAGGCTGGTGCCTGCGCCGTAGGAGATGCCCGAAACGCCGATCCGGGCCGGATCGGCGCGGGTGTTGTCCAGCGCCCAATCAATCAGGGCGCTGACATCTTCGACCGTGGCTGGCCCTGCGATGTCGATGCTGCCGCCGGACTCCCAGAAACCCCGCGAGCTGTAGCTGATCACCACATAGCCGCGCCGCGCCAGCGACTGCGCCACCCCCACATACTCCACGCTGGGTACCGCCCAGCTGCTGGGCATCACCAGCAGTGGATAGCGCCCGCTGCCCGCGTCCTGCGGTTCGATGACAAAGGCCCCGAGAGGCGTTCCATCCCAGCTGGGAATGGTCCGGTGGGTGGTCTTGACCGTAGCGGCCCAGGCGGTGGGCGCCAGTCCGGTCAGCAGGATCAACAGCAGCAATACCTTGCGCATCGTCGTCTGTCCCCGTCGGTGGTGGTGCAACGGGTTGGACCGTACCAGTGCGAATGGTGGGTGGCACCTTGCGACGCAACATGACGTTCGCTGCATTGCCGGCCTATGGGATCGATGCTATGAGAGCTGGGCCCCAAGGATGAATGGACGTCATGAGGTCACGCTTCCTGCTCTTCGCTGTACTGGCGCTATGTGCGCAACGAACCGTGATGGCCAGCGAGCAGGCGTTCTCCGACGCGGCGGCCCGCGAGGTCTTCCGGCGCGCCGAACTGCTCTGCAATGGAGACCGGGGTCGATTGTGGGGTCAATCCCTGTGCGGGCCGATGATGCTGGTGGATCCAAAGAGCCGGCAGGTCATCGCCTCGCAGGCAGACGCGCATGGTGCGCTGAAGGAGCGCGGCAATGTGTTCGCAGGCCAGCTTCCGTCTGATGCGATCGTCGCCAACACCGCCGTGGACTGGTCCGGCACACGCTGGACGCAGCTGCTCTGGCCATTGCCGCAGGACGCGTCCCTACGCAGCACGCTGCTGGCTCACGAAATGTTCCATCGCCTGCAGCCGGCGCTGCCCATCATCGCACCGGCGGCAGGTGGAAACGAACACCTCGATACGCTTGAAGGACGCTACTGGCTGCAACTGGAATGGCGCGCGCTTGCGGACGCACTCGAATCCACCGATGCAGTAGCGCAGCACACTGCGATGACGGACGCACTCGCATTCCGCGCCGAGCGCTACCGCCGGTTCCCTGCGGCCGCGCAGGAAGAAGCGGCGCTGGAATTGAACGAGGGCCTGGCCGAGTACACCGGCGTGTTCGTCGGCAATCCGACGCCGTCGACACGTATCCAGGCGGCACTGCATGACCTTCGCGCACACGTGGGTGATCGCAGCTTCGTCCGCTCTTTCGCCTATGCCACCGGCCCGGCCTATGGCCTGCTGCTGGACCAGGCGGCACCTGGCTGGCGCGGCGACCTCGCCCACCAGGCTCGCGATCTCGGCACGCGTCTGGCCGAAGTGACGCAGGCCCCATTGCAGCTGGACGCGACCGCGCTGGGAGCGGCTGCCGCGCGCTATGACGGGCCGGAGCTGCACGAAGCCGAAACGCTGCGCGAGCAGCAGCGCCTTGCGCAGCTGGAACACAACCGTGCGCGCTTCGTGACAGGCCCGGTCGTGCGCCTGGATCTGCGCAACATGCGCATCCAGTTCGATCCCAACACCATGCAGCCGTTGCCAGGCCAAGGCATGGTGTATCCAGCAATGCGGCTGTCCGACATCTGGGGCAGCCTGGATGTCACCGACGGTGCGTTGCTGCACAGCGACTGGAAGGTCGTATTCGTGCAGGCCCCGGCAAGTGCTGAACCGCCACTGGAGGGGCCGGGGTGGTCGCTGAGCCTGAAGCCGGGATGGTCGCTGGTGCCGGGAACACGCAAGGGCGACTACGTGTTGAAGACGAACCCCTGACCATCGCTACAGGCAGCGCGATGTCCTAGCACGCCTGCGTTTCATCCACGCGCCGCATGATCTGACACATCTCCAGTGCTTGCGCGCTGTCACAGCTTCGTCGTTTCGCCATTGACCGAAAGACGACAGCTTGTGACGCTTACGACACCGCACGGCCTCCGCGGCCCTGTCATCGCGGTCACGTCCCACGCATTCCGCACTACCCGACTACGCAGTGTCCTCACATGACCTCGCTCCGGCCCGGTCGTGGCGGACGGCTGCGTCCTGAATCCTCTGCTGGAGAATCGCAATGCGCCTTGCAGGTTTTTTCTTCGCGTTCGTCCTCAGTACCTTCGCCGGTGCCGCCCAGGCCCAGGTCGTCACCCTCAACAAGGGCGGCTTCGTGCTCACCTACGACTGCAGCATCCACAGCGCCACCCGCTACGAGTACACGCTCACCGCCGACACCGGCTCCGCCGCGCGCCCGTCCAGCTTCTACAAAGACCCCGACCTGCCGGCCGGCTGCCTCGGCCAGAACAGCACCGCGTCGTATGCCAGCATCCGCAGCGGCTATGACCGCGGCCATCTGGTGACCTCCAACCACATGGACTACAACGCGACCTACATCCGTCGCGCCAACTACATGTCCAACATCGTTCCGCAGGTTTCCAGCTTCAACCAGGGCATCTGGGTGAAGGCCGAAAACGTGGCCGAGTGCTACCGCGACATCGCGCCGGTGGATGTCTACGGCGGCGTGGTCTACGGCGACGCGTCCAACGATTACTTCCTTGCCAGCCACGGCATTCCGACCCCGGAGTTCTTCTGGAAGACGATCATCACCCGCGATCCGAACACCGGCACCGCCAAGGCGATCAGCTGGATCATCCCGAATGAAGCGAACCTGGGCAGCCTGGACAGTTACCTGGTGACCATCGCCGACCTGGAGGAGCTGCTGGGCGCCAGCTATGTGGCGATCAATGCGCCCGCTTCGTTGAAGAACATGCTGCCGGCCACCACTTGGCCGCAGCCGGCGGGCTGTGATCTGAGCTGAGCTGCCAGGACGCCCGTGCGGTCGGGATTCCGGCCGCACAGGCGCACTTCGCCTGGACAGGCACGGCGCAGTTGGATTCAGTGCTCTGCCACCTGCACCACCACTTTGCCGAACGGCCCCTGCTGCAGTGCTGCCAGTGCCGCAGGCAGGCCGGCGAACGAATGCACGCTGTCGATGACAGGCTGCAGGCGCTCGCGTTCGATGAAGACGTTCATCGCCTCGAAGGCCTGGCGATGGCCAACCGAAACCCCCTTCAGCGTCGCGCGGCGCAGCATGAGAGGAACCGCCGGCATGTGCAGGTCGGGATCCTCGAGGAAGCCGATCTGCAGGATGTGCCCGCCCACTGCGAGCGCCTCCACGCTCTGGGCGAGGTTGCCGCCTCCCAGCAGCTCAAGCACATGATCGACGCCCTGCCCTCCGCTCAGCTCCATCGCTCGCGCGCCCCATGCAGGATGTTGCCGCGTGTTGATCGACGCCCATGCACCCAGCCGTTCTGCAAGGGCAAGCTTGCTGTCACTGCGTGAAGTCACGATTACCCGGGCTCCCAGCCGCTGGGCGAACTGCATCCCGAACAAGGAAACGCCACCGGTCCCCTGCACAAGCACGGTCTGGCCAGGAGCGAGTTGGCCGGCCTCGACCAGTGCAAACCAGGCCGTCAGCGCCGCCACCGGCAACGTGCTGGCCTGCAGGTCAGACAACGAGGGGGGCGTAGCGACTGCCACGTCCTCCGGCAGCACCACATACTCCGCCAGCACGCCCGGCAGCGGACCGCCCAGGGACAGTCCGTGCTGCAGCATCTCGGGCGGAGGCGCGCCATCGAGCCACTGCGTCCAGAAATTGCCCATCACCCGCTGGCCAACGCTGAAGCGTCGCGCTGGGCTTCCGGTTTCGACAATGACGCCGGCCATGTCCGAAGCGGGAACAAACGGGTGTGGCAGCGGACCGGACAACAGTCCGCCGTCGATCACCAGGCGATCGCGGTAGTTGAGCGACACGGCACCGACCTTGACCAGTACCTCACCAGGGCCTGGCCTGGGAATGGGGCGCCGTACGCAGCGCAGGTGAGCAAGGCCCGGGGCATCGAGCTCCCAGACCTTCATGGTCGAAACAGACATGGGAAATCACTCATTGGCGCGCGGAAGTGCGCCAGGAAAGTCTATTGACGCAAGGAGGTGTTCAGTGACGGGATATTGTCGATAAACTGAATCCATAAATTCCCCAATTGACGCATATGACCAGCTACAGTGCGGCGCGCCTGCAGGGCATCAGTGTGTTCGTCCAGGCCGTGGACGCCGGCAGCTTCACCGCAGCCGGCCTGCGCATGGGGCTGAGCAAATCGGCCGTTGGCAAGAGTGTGGCCACGCTGGAGCGGCGACTGGGCACCCGGTTGCTGGATCGCACCACGCGCAGGCTGGCGCTCACTGTCGAGGGCGCCGAGTTCTACCAGGTCTGCCGGCGCATCCTGGCCGAACTGGACGAAGCCGAATCCAACGCAGCGTCGCGGCGGCAAGAGGTTTCCGGCCTGTTGCGGGTCAGCCTGCCGGTAGCGTTCGGGCAGCGCTGGGTGATGCCGGTACTGATCGGACTGGCGCAACGCCATTCGCGGCTGCAGCTCGATGTCAGCTTCACCGACCGCAGGGTTGATCTGCTCGAGGAAAACGTCGATCTGGCCGTCCGCCTGGGGCCGCTTGACGACAGCAGCTCGCTCTCTGCCCGGGCGCTCGGCCGCCAGCATGCCGTGATATGCGCTGCACCCGGATACCTGGCGGCACGTGGCGTCCCGGTGCGCGCCGAGGATCTTGCCGGACACGACTGCATCACCTTCGGCCGGCAGGGGCACGCGCTGCCCTGGACGGTGCCGGACGGCTCCGGCGGGCTTGTCCAGCACCGCATTGAAGGGCGCCACCGCATCAGTGACGGCGATGCGCTGCGTAGCGCATTGCTGGCCGGGCTGGGCATTGCAGAAGCGACCACCTGGCTGGTGGGGGACGCGCTGCGCAGCGGCGCACTGGTGGCCGTATTCCCTGCCTCGGGTAGCGCGGGCGCGCCCCTGCATGCGCTCTGGCCTACCACCCGCGACCTTGCTCCCAAGGTGCGTGCCGCAGTGGATGCGCTGGTCGAGGCGTTCGTTCCGTCTCCACCGTGGGAAAATACCCGCTGATCGCCCCCATGGCTGTTGTTTCAAGGAGCTGTAGATGTCCCGTTTCCCCTTCGATGCCGTGCTGTTCGACTGCGATGGCGTACTCGTTGATTCCGAGCCGCTGGTCGCCCGCGTGCTTTCGGAAATGCTGACCGAGCGCGGCTGGCCGCTGACCCCGGCGCAGGCCGGTGAGGTGTTCCTGGGCCAGTCCGTGGCCCATCTGGCCGGCCTGATCGAAGAACGCACCGGCAAGCCGTTCACCGAGGAATGGCTGGAAGAGTTCCGCCAGCAGCGCAACCGCGCGTTGGAACGTGACCTGGTTGCCATCCAGGGTGCGCCCGAGGCGGTGCGTGCGATCGCGGTGCTCACCGGCGGCCGGATTGCCTGCGCGTCCGGCGCCGATCTGCACAAGGTGAAGCTGCAGCTGGGCAAGGTCGGCATCCTTGATGCCTTCGGGGCCCACGTGTTCAGCGGCCAGGACATGCCGCACACCAAGCCGCATCCGGATGTCTATCTGGCCGCCGCCGCTGCGCTGGGCGTGGACCCGAAGCGTTGCGCGGTGATCGAGGACACTGTTACCGGTGCAACGGCCGGTGTGGCCGCTGGCGCAACCGTGTTCGGCTTCAGTGAAGGCGGTCCGCACCACAGTACGCCGGAGGCCCTGCGTGCGGCGGGTGCACAGGTGATCTTCCAGCGCATGGAAGACCTGCCCGCCCTGCTTGCCGCCCATGCGGTCGACGCGGTCGCCTGACCTTGCCTCAGCCCGTAGCGCCGAGTGCGGCGCTGCGGCGCCTTCCGGCGTAGTGCAGCACGAACAGGTAAAGGCCGGTGAACAGTTGCAGGAACAGGGGTGGCAACGGCGAGTAGGTGAGCCACGCCGCAGGCTCGCCCTGTCCCATCGCGCGCACTACGAAGTTGGCGATCACCGCCAGGGTGAACACGATCGAGGTCCAACGGTGCACGGGCCGTGCCCAGCCACCGCGGCTCATTGCCGGCGCCTCGTCTCGGAGCGGGCTTCGATCATCTTCCAGCCATTGCCTGATGGATCGCGGAATCCGGCGTCCACGGCGCCATAGCGCTCGATCGGCTCCTGGGTGAATTCCACGCCCAGCGCCAGCCATTGCGTGTAGCACGCCTGGCAGTCATCCACGGCCAGCACCAGCGGCGGCATTGCGCCCTTGGCCACCAGCTGCTGCAGCGAAAGCGCGGTGGCCGCATCGTGGGTGGGCGGGCCAGGCACGAACAGGCCCAGCTGGAAACCGTCCTGGCCCGGGCTGCGTACCGTCAGCCAGCGGTAGCTGCCGTTGCGTACATCGGTATGCACTTCGAAGCCGAGCTTGCCGACATAGAACGCGAGCGCCTCATCCTGGTCGCGCACATACAGGCCGACCGTGTTCACAGTGTTCGTCATGGGACCTCCCTCAGGTGGGGTCCACGTTAGCAACCGCCTCGCGGCGACGCTTCTCCAAAACTGCGATCTTAAGGTCCGGTCGCTGTGCGGCACGTGCGTGGCATTCCGGCACGCTGGCCGACGCCGCCTGGCCTGCACGCTCACGCTCACGCACATTGCCCGGGCTGTCACCGGTGATGTCACGGAAGATGCGGCCAAAGGTGCCCAGGCTGCTCCACCCGGTCTGCACGGCGATTTCGGTGACCGGCATGTCGGTGTCACGCAACATCGCCACGGCCCGTTCGATGCGGCGGCTGAGAAGATACCGGTGCGGCGGCAACCCGAATGCCTGCTTGAACGAGCGGGCGAAGTGCGCCGGCGACACCGCACTGACCTCGGCCAGGCGTGTGACTGGCCATTCCTCATGGCTGGCCCGGTCCATCCGGTCCTTGGCACGCAGCAGTCGTCGCAGCAGTTCGGGGCTCTGGTTCACGGCGTCACCGCTTGCGCCAGATGATGGCGTGCTGCGTGCCGTGCCTCGGCGGCCTGTTCGACCACCCAGTCACGGAATGCGATGACCTTGGCGCTCCCACTCCGCGCCGAGGGCGCCACGAACCAGAAGCTGCGACCGTCGCTGGCGACACCCGGATGCGCCTGCACCAGGCGCCCGCTCTCCAGCTCGGCCTGGAACAGGATCGGCGAACCGATGGCGATGCCCTGCCCTGCGATCGCGGCACCGACATCCAGATGCTCGACGGCGAAGGGCGTGACCAGACTCCCTGGTGCCGGCGGTGGAAGGTGCCCGTGCGCGGCGAACCACAGGGCCCACCAGTCCGGCCGACCGAGCAGGGGAATCTCCAGCGCGGTGCTGCCCAGCCCACGGGCCGCCGGCAGCAGCGCCGGCGCACACAACGGCATGAAAACGCTGGGGAACAAGGGCGTGGCCTGCAGCCCAGGCCACTCGCCATGCCCGTTGCGGATGGCGGCATCGAAGTGGCCGGCGGCAAGATCCTGCGGCTCTGCCGACAGATCCAGTTCCAGCAGGAGCAGCCGATGGCGGGCGCGGAACGTACCCAGCCGCGGCGTCAACCAACTGGTGCCCAGCGTTGGCAGTACGGACAGGCGCAGTCGCTCCGCATCCATGCCAGCGGCGCGCATGAAGCTGGCGCGTAGTGCGTCGAATGCCCGGGTGGCTTCCTGCGCGACGCTGGCACCCACCACCGTCAGTTCCACGTGCTGTGCGTGGCGCAGGAACAGGCAGGTACCGGTCTGGGCCTCCAGCCGCCGCACGTGATAGCTCACCGATGCCGCAGTGGTGTCGAGCTCCTCGGCGGCACGCGCGAAGCTGCCCAGCCGCGCCGCCGCCTCGAAGGCGCGGATGGCGGCAAGCGATGGCAGCTGGCGTTGGGTGACCATAAGTGTGGCTTAGCCTGAGCCCCGATATCTGCGTGGTCAATCCCCTTCGTACCCGCAACGATGGAGGCACCTTCGGTAGGGGATCACGCATATGGATCGACGGCAGTTCCTGGTCACCCTGGCCGCCACGGCCGCGTCCACCACCCTGCCCTCCGGGTGGGCCCTGGCCAGTCACAGCGAAGACTGGAAATGGTTGCAGGGCACCTGGCAGGTCCGGCACCAACGCCTGAAGGAGCGGCTGGTGGGCGATACCCGCTGGGAAGCCTTCACCGGCGCCAGCGCGGTCTGGCTCACCCTGGGCGGGCTCGGCACCATCGATGACAACGTCATGGCACTGCCTTCGGATCCCTACAGGGGCCTGGGCGTGCGTGCCTTTGATCCGGTGTCTTCCACGTGGTCGATCTGGTGGATCGATGGCCGCAATCCTGCCCATATCGAAGCCCCCGTACGCGGCGGTTTCAAGGGCGATGCCGGCAGCTTCCGCGGCACCGACCGGATCGACGGACGCCCCATCGACGTGTGGTTCCGGTGGCACGCCATCCATGGCGAGGAGCCGTGGTGGGAACAGGCATTCTCCGACGACGCCGGTGCGCACTGGGAGGTGAACTGGCGCAACTGGTTCCGCCGCACGGCTGCGGCCCCCTCGCCGCTTCCGAAGCTGCCGGATGCACCGGGCGATTTTGATTTCCTGGTGGGCCATTGGAACGTGCGCCATCGTCGCCTGCGCGCCCGGCTGGCAGGCAGCGATGCGTGGGACGCGTTCAACGGCACCCTGCACAACTGGCCGGTACTGGGAGGATTCGGCAACGTAGGTGACAATCTGATGGACGTGCCAGGAGCGCCGCTGCGCGGCATGGGCATCCGCGCCTGGAATGCGGCTGAGCGGCACTGGCTGAGCTGGTGGCTGGATGGCCGGGAACCGACCCGGATCGGTGCGCCGCTGCGCGGTGGTTTCGAGGCCGGTGTCGGTCGCTTCTTCGGCGAAGACCAGCACGACGGACGAGCGATCCAGACGCGGGTGATCTGGTCACGCATTACCCCGCGTTCGGCGCGCTGGGAACAGGCGGCCTCGACCGATGGTGGACGCAGCTGGGAAACCAACTGGGTCAGCGACTTCGAGCGACAGGCATGAAGGCGCTGCTGGCCGTGATGCTGCTGGTGTCTGCGTCGCCCTGCGCGTCTCCATCCAGGGTGCTGCAGATCGTCGGCCCGGCCGAGCGCTTTGCTCCGGGCATTGCATCCACGCAGTACGATGAGATTCGACTGACCTTGAGCCCGGACGGAAAGACCGCGCTGTGGTTCAGCCGCAACCGGCCCGGCGGTCCGGGCGGGTATGACATATGGGTTTCGCGCCACAACGGCCAGCGCTGGCGGCCGGCGACGCCGGTGCCGTTCAACACGCCGGGACGTGACTTCGATCCCGCCTTTTCCGCCGATGGCCGCGCGGTGTATTTCTGCTCGGATCGAGCAGGCGGCCAAGGCGGCGACGATCTGTATCGGGTCAGCGTCGGGAGCGACGGCCGATTCGGGGAACCGGTCAATCTTGGCCCCGCAGTGAACAGCGCGGCCGATGAGTTCGCGCCGATGCTCTCACCAGACGCAGCCACGCTGCTGTTCTCCAGCAATCGTGCAGGCGGTGCGGGTGGCCATGACCTCTACGTCGCAGCGATGGTCCGTGGCGTGGCGCAGCCCGCGCGGCCGCTGCCCGGAGACCTCAATACCTCGGCGCAGGAGTTCGATGCCACCTTCCTCGGGGATGGCCGTACTGTGGTCTTTGCCCGCGCTCTCGACTTCGGCAGCGCACCGGTGAGCCAGTTCATTGCCTACGAACGTGGAGGCCGTTATGACGCGGGCCATGTATTGCCCTCGCCCTTGAACGAGGCGTCCAGCGACAGCTACGGCGCGATACTGGATGGCTCGCAACCCGGCACGTTGACCTATTCGGCGCGGCGTGCGGACGGTGCAGGGTTGGACCTGTACCGCATCCGCTACCGGATGAAGCGCCCTTGAAGGCGGATGTTGTCGATTCCCGGCGCCCCGGTTCGTCGAGAGGATGAATACCCCAGGAGAAAATGCAGATGCCCTCCCATCAGTCCCTTGCCTGCGCCTGCGGCCAGGTCCGCCTGACCGCCACGGGCCAACCCATTGCCACCGTCGAATGCTGCTGCGAAAGCTGCCGCAAGGCCGGCTCCATGCTGCAGTCGCTGCCCCGAGCACCCGAAGTACTGGGCCCGCATGGCCAGACGCTTTTCGTAATGCACCGCAAGGATCGCGTCAGCATCGATGCCGGACATTCCATGCTGCGTGCGTTGCGCTTGTCCAGCAGGGGCGGCAGCCGCCGCGTCCTGGCGGGCTGCTGCAATACGCCGCTGTTCCTGGAGTTCATGGGCGGCCATTGGCTGAGCCTGTATGGCCTGTTGTGGCCCGTATCGGCAAGACCCGTCGTGGAGATGCGGACGATGGTCAGTGATCTTCCTGATGCGTCTGTCCTTCCGGACGATGTGCCGAACCTGCAGACCCGGTCGCTGCGGTTCCATGCACGGTTGATGAAGGCGTGGATCGCCATGGGCTTCCGCAGCCCACGCATCGAAGTCGCGGGAGATAGCCATGTCTGAGCCGGAGCGGATCGAGATCGAGAGCATCACCACGCCCGGGCACATCCAGCGCGTGGATCGTGCCAAGTATCTCGCCATGCGCCATGCCTTGCTGCAGACCCTGCCTGCGAAACCGCCAGGGTTGACCGTTGCGCAGGCCAAGCAGGCGCTGCTGCCGCACCTGCCCACCGCCCTGTTCCCGGCAGGCGCCACCGCCGGCTGGTGGTTGAAGGCCGTGCAGCTGGACCTGGAAGCCAAGGGTGTGATCGAGCGCGTCACGGGCAAGCCGTTGCGCCTGTTCAAGCACCTGGCGGCCGGCTGATCAGCGCTGCGCAGGCAGCTCCAGCCGGTGCTTGCGGCACAGGCGATACACCGTCACCCGCGAGATCTGCATCTGCCGCGCGCACTCGGAAACGTTGTAGCCGGTCTGGCGCAGGGTCTGCAGCAGCACATCGCGCTCGGCCTGGCCCCGCGCATCGTGCAGCATCGCCCCAGGCAGGACCGCCACCGATGCGCCCAGCTCCAGGTCACGCTCGCTGATCAGCTCGCCCTCGGCCATGATCGCTGCACGCTGCACACGGTTCAGCAGTTCGCGTACGTTGCCGGGCCATTCGAAACGCCGCATGGCCTGCAGTGCGGCCGGCGCAAAGCCGCGTGCACGCACGCTGTGGCGCTGCCGGAAACAGCGCAGGAAGTGTTCGGCCAGCAGCTGCACATCGGCACCGCGCTCACGCAATGGTGGCATGAGCAGGCGCAGCACGTTCAGACGGTAGTAGAGATCGCTGCGGAACCGGCCCTGCGCCACCGCGTGTTCCAGTTCCACGTGGGTGGCAGCCAGCACTCTCACATCCGCCCGCAACGGCTGGCTGCTGCCGACGCGCTCGAAGGTGCCTTCCTGCAGTACACGCAACAGGCTGGTCTGTGCCTCCGACGGCAGGTCACCGACTTCGTCCAGAAACACCGTGCCGCCGTGCGCGGATTCGAACACGCCGATCTGCCGCTTGTCGGCACCGGTGAACGAGCCACGTTCGTGGCCGAACAGCTCCGACTGCACCAGGTTGGCCGGAATCGCACCACAGTTCACCGCAATGAAAGGCCTCCCAGCACGCCCCGACAACGCATGCAGCGCATGTGCGGCCAGTTCCTTGCCTGTACCGGTTTCGCCGGTGACCAGCACCGGCAGCTCCACCGGCGCGAACTTGTGCAGCACCGTGCGCACCGCATGCAGCGCAGCGCTTTCACCAATCAATGCGTGCGGTCCCTGCCCGCTGCAGGTTGCGTCGACAGGCGGATCATCTGCGTCGAACTGCTGGCGCATTGCGCAGACCAGATCCTGCAGGCCGAACGGCAGCGTGAAGCGGGCACGGCATCGCTGCAGCAACGGCAGCCAGGCCGCTGAAGCAGGTCCGGCACCCGGTGGCAGTACCGCCAGCCAGGGTAGATGCTGGTGCTGCTCGATCCACGGTACCAGCAGCTGCAGCGCGACCGCATCGAGGTGGCGCAGATCGAGCACGGCGAGCAAGCGATCGCGCCCGCGCAGGCCAATCGCCATGGCGGGATCGGGACGGATGCTGCGCACATACCAGCCTGCTGCCGCCAGCGCACTGCGCTCGTTCGCCAACGGCTCGCCAAACCAGAGCACGCAACGTGACGTTGAAGCCTCCGGGACCGCTGCCATGCTTCCCCCAGCATCCGGACACCGTCGGCGGACTGTCAGGCAATCACCGGCGTGCCGCCCCCCCCGCCGGGACCTCTACGGCCACCGGGGCGGCCTTTGTTGGGCGGATCCTAGCGCTTCCCTAAACGGCGGCGCAATGAGCAGTGCGTCAAGAAATTCCTGGCTGAAGCGGCACCGTTGCAGACCGCGACGCCACCTGTAACACGGATGCGACAGTCGCCCGCGGCCCTTGCCCTGCGGTGCCTGGGGCTTCGAAATCCCAACAATTCCACGACGTGCCTGTAACAGCGTGGCAGCAGCCCGGTCAGGTGCGGCACGGTGCCGACATTGGCCGGTGGGCACTTCGAAGTTGGCACGGTTGATGCGTGGTTCCGCCGCACCCATCGCGGGAGATCGGCATGGACGGCTCCACCCTGATTCGCGGCCTGGCCGCAGCACTGGCAGTGGCCCTGCTGTCGGTTGGCGCGGGCGCATCCGCATCCGGCGCCCGCCAAGGCGTGAAGGCACAACCGGGCGAGATCGTCCTGCTGCGGGATGTATCTGCACGCCCGGCATATCGCATGGCACCGCCGGGCATGGCGCTGATTGCCGACCCGAAGCCGCAGCGCGAGATCGCCACCGCATTGGGTGCCGGCGGCACAACAACCGGCATGGACGAGTTGAGCGATGAGGACTATGCCGGCATGGGCGCCGGCCAGGCCGCGTCCATCGCGGCGCCGGGTGGTACCACCGTTGAACGGGTCACCCAGCAGGCCCTGGGCGGCACGCTGGGCCGCAGTGGCGACGGCATGGTCGGCAGCAATCTGGGGGGAGCCATGAGTGGACCGCTCGGTGCGGTCGGCAGCAGCACCCGCGGTATCGCCGATACCGTGCGCGGCGCACTGGCCCAGTTCCCGCTGCAGGGCACGGCCCCGGCAGGTGGAAAATGAAGGCGCTGCACGGGTTGCTTCTGCTGCTCGCTGCCGCGCCCTGGGCGACCCGGGCCGATGACTACAGCGGCATGCTCGCCTATCTCGACGTGGCCCGCATCGACGGCCACGCACTTGCCGGAACGAATGGCGCCATCGCCGTGAACCAGGCCGCCGGCGACCTCAACGTGCAGGCCAACCTACGGGGTATCGCCAAGGGTGATCGCGCCGACGTCGCGATCAATGCGCGGCAACTGCAGCAGGGCAACCGCATGCTGTCCGGGCCGCTGCAGGCCACTGCATTCATTGGCGGTGACGCACTGGCCGGTGCCAGTGGCATCGCATCCATCAACCAGGCCAGCGGCATCGCCAACACGACGCTCAACGTCGTCAGCGCGACGCTGGCCCGACAGGGCATACGCGAAACCGACGATACGGCCTTGGCCGCCGAGGGTTCCGTGTTGGCAGGGGGGCGGGACGACACCGGTCACGGCGTCGCGACGGGCACCCGCAGCGCAGGTGTAGCCAGCACCGCACTGCGGGGATTCGACGGGGTCCTGCAACTCAATCAGATCGCGGGCAACGGCAACGACACGGCCAACGTATTGGGCCTGGTCGTGCAGGACCGCCCGTGACAACCACCCAACCGATGCACCACCTGATGAGAGAGAGGGCACCATGAAAGCGACCGTCAAACAGACCATGCTCGCCATGGCGATTGCCACTGCCTCGACCGCCGCTGCGGCCAATGGCTGGGACAACCAGAACGCCAACGCGAACATCAATCACAACCACACCGTCAGCGAAACCCGCAACGACACCCACAACCACACCGACAACGACGTACGCAACCGCACCGTCAATGTCAATGTGCAGAAACACAGCAACATCCAGGCCGACGAACGCAAGGAAAAGAACAACCACGGCGTCGACGTGAACCTGGAGAAGGACCTGCGGCTGAGCACCGACATCAATTTCTCCGGTGACCCGAACATCACCGGCGACATCGACCTCGACTCGGCGGCCATTGCCGTGATCGACAACCGCCAGTCGATCAGCAACAACGCCACCAGCAACAGCCTGGTCACCAACAGTGCTTCCATCGGTGACAGCGTGGGTGCCGGCGCCTCGGGCAATCTCGGCTTCAACGTTGTCTCCGGCGACAACAATGCGCAGGACAATGCCGCGTCGCTGTCCGCTGCCGACGCGTCCTTCAGCTTCGGCATGGCCGACGCCGAGGTGTTCGTCAACCAGGCCGGCTTCGGCAACGCCACCATGAACTCCGGGGTCACCAACGCCGCAGGTCTCGGCGGCAACGCCTTCGGTGGTGCCTCGGGCAACATCGGCGTGAACATCGCCTCGGGCAACAACAACGAGCAGAAGAACGCGCTCGCGGCCTCGGTAGCGACCACCGCGGTGGCGCAGTCGAGCATCAGCTCCAACCAGGTCTCCACCGGCAACACGGTCAGCAATGCCGGCTTCGTGCAGTCCTACACGGATACCGTGCAGGTCGGCATGCGTGGCGGCGTCAGCGGCCTGACGCTGGCCTATGGCGCGGGCACCTACCGCGGCACCGGCAACGCCTATCAGATGGCCAACTACTATCTGGATACATGGAATGGCGAGCTGCCACATCCGGGTGGCAACAGCACCGGCCACATCGACCTGGACAACGAGATCCAGAACGCCACGATGAACCCCAACCGGCCGGGAGTGGGCGGCCTGGGCTTCGATACGCGTGAGAGTGGCACCAGCCAGTTCGTCGAACTGGGCGTGGCCGATCTGTACGCCAGCCTCAGCGGCACGGTCAGCACCACGCGCTGGGTGAACGTCAACGCCACCAACACCTCGGCGTTGTCCGGCAGTGCCTTCTCCGGCGCCTCCGGCAACATCGGCGTGAACGTTGCTGCGGGCACCGGCAACCTGCAGGCCAACAGCCTGGCCCTGGCCGTCGCCCAGCCCAGCACCGGCGGCGGTGGCGGCAGCGGCGAGTAAGCGCAACACCCCGGCCGTCCGCCAATGGCCGGGTCCCCGGGAGCCCCTGTTCCTCCTCCCCCTTGGGACAGGGGCTCCCCCCTGCTGCCGGAGAACGTGATGATCCGTTGCCGCCTCTCGATGCGCCTGCTGGCGATGCTGTTGCTGCTGGGTACTGCCTCCGCGTGGGCGGGCGAGGTGCGCTTCAGCGGCGTATTGCCCAATGGCGCGTTGCTGCAGCAGAAGGTGGAGAGCATGCAGGAGCGGCGCTACCGCAACGTGGTGCGGCAGCACACCGATTACAGCTGCGGGGCCGCCGCGCTGGCCACCATCCTGCGCCACGCCTACCACCTTGATACCGACGAGGCGACGGTGATCGAGGGAATGATGGGGGTCTCCGATCCCGCTCTGGTAGCCGAGCGCGGCTTCTCGCTGCTCGACATCAAGCGCTACGTGGAATCGCTGGGCATGCGTGGTCGGGGCTACCGCATCGATGAAACACGACTGCGCACCCTTCGCGTGCCAGGGCTGGTGTTGATGGACGTGCGCGGTTTCCGCCATTTCGTGGTGCTCAAGCAGGTGCGCAACGGCATCGTGGAAGTGGCCGACCCGATCCTGGGCAACCGCAGCCTGGCCCTTCCGGAGTTCCTGGCCGCCTGGCCATCGCGCGCGGTCTTCGTGGTGATCGGCAGCGACTTCGATCGCAACACCGCTCTTCTGCAACCCAGCGAACGGCCAAGCGCCCGCGCGCTCTACGCGCGGCAAGGGCCGATCACCGACGCCGAACTGGTCGACTTCGGCTTCAGCCACGCCGACCTGTTCTGAAGGAGGTTCGACCATGTTCCGCCAACCGATGATGATGGCTCTGCTGCTGGCCTTCCCTTCCCTGCCCCTGCAGGCGGCAGAGGGTGCTCCCGGTCGCGGCCTGAAGGAAATTCCGGACCCGGAACTGAGCCTGATGCGGGGGCGCTACACCGTGGGTGGCAACAACGTTGCCTGGTTCGGGGTCACCATGGTGTCGCAGTGGCAGGCCAGCAACGGCGCGACGCTGCAGGGCAGCCTCACCCTGGGCATGGACTTTCGTGGTGGTGGTGCGCCGAAGCTGAGTTTCCAGCCCAGCGTGCATGTCACGGCAGCCGATGCGCCGCTGCCCGATACCCACGGACGCAGCATCGACAGCAGCGGCCTGGCCAACGCCAGCGGCCTGGTGCAGAGCGTGCAGGTGGCCGGCGATGGCAATGTCGCGCGCAACGTCACCACGCTGACCGTCCGCGAGGGTGGCGTGCCAGCCGTTCTCTCTGATGGCGCAGGCAACGTCACCGCGCAGCAGGCCGGCGCCAGCGCGACCACCGTGCTGGAAGGCAACCAGGCACGCCTGCTGCTGCAGGTGGATGGCCAGGGGCTGGTGCAGCAGTGGATCCGCAATGGCAGCGTCGGCCAGGGTATCGCCCTCGCCGGTGACGGCCAGATCGCCAGTAACCAGCTGCGGCTGGAGCTGGTGCGCAACGCCGTGGGCAGCAACCTGCCGTTGAGCCAGAACGTGGCCCAGGCGATTGCGTTGAACCGCGGCATGGGGCCAGGCCAGTAACAGGGCGTGGCATTGGGGGAAACGCTCCACAACGCAGGACACCAACATGCACACCCTGATGAGGATCACCCCGTTGGCGCTGGCGGCGCTGGCGGGAACCGCCCTTGCCGCACCGCCGACGTCCGACGATGGCGCTGACGTGCAGGCCCTGGCCAACCAGCTGGAACAGCTGAAGGCCAACTACGCACAGGAAGTGCGGCGGTTGCGCGAACTGGACATGCAGGTCCAGGCCATGCAGGCGCGCTTGAGCGGGCGGGTTGGCCCGGTCACAGCCCCACCGGCCGCGCCATTGGCGCAGGCGGCCGCCGCCGCGGTCCCTCCGAGCAGCGAGGGCTACGCCAGTACCGCCGCCGAGGCACAACAGGCCAAGCAGGAGTCGCGGCGCAGCGTGGACGACGTGAAGCAACAGCAATCGGCCCTGTTCTCCCGCCGCTTCACCATCGAGAACAGCCTCACCTACGCCCGCTACGACCGCAAGCAGCTCACCCTCAACGGCTTCCTCGCGCTGGACGCCATTTTCCTCGGCAATATCGCCATCGAGAACGTGGAGTCCGACTCGCTGACCTACAACGTGGCGGCCCGCTGGGGTGTCAGCCCGAACCTGACGCTCAACCTGGACGTGCCCTACCTGGCCCGGCGCACCGTATACCAGAAGGGCGGCGCCGGCGGAGCAGCGGCCGCCATTGCACAGGAAGAGACCAACGGCAACGGCCTGGGTGATATCGGCCTCAGTGCGAACTACCGGTTGTTCGGCGAACGCGGCTGGCGCCCTGAGACCGTGCTTACCGCCGGCGTCACCGCCCCCACCGGGCGCGCACCCTACGGCCTGGACTGGAAGGTGATCGAGCGCGATGACGACGACTACATCCGCTTCGCCGTGCCGCGCGAGCAACCCACTGGCAATGGCGTATGGCAGGCCAACCTGGGCCTGTCGATGGTGAAGACCGCCGACCCGGCCATCCTGTTTGCCAACATCGGCTACGTGCACTCCATCCCGCGCGGGTTCAACGACATCGACAGTAATCCGGACACGGTGAACCCGGGCGATGTGAAGCTGGGCGGCTCGGTGTACTTCGGCGCAGGCGTGGCCTTCGCATTCAACGAGCGGACCAGCCTGAGCCTGTCCTTCAGTGACCGCATCAGCGCCCGCGCTTCCACCCGCTTCCAGGGCGGCAAGTGGATGAAGGTAATCGGCAGTGATGCCAACGCGGCATCACTTAACCTGGGCGTGACCTATGCGCTGAACCAGCACACCACGCTGGTGACGCTGCTGGGCATCGGGTTGACCCCGGATGCGCCGGACTTCACGTTGGCGTTCAAGATTCCGTACATGTTGTAGCCAGCTGGAGTCCTATTGCACGTGCGGCAGGCAGATCTGCGCAGAAGTGACAACTCCACATCCACATTCTGGCTGGGTTCCAGCGAGTGGAATGTACTTGTGGCCATGAACGTTGCCGCATCGGCCACAGCTATGTCTTGCATCCGTGCGAGTTACGAACCAGCCGTTGTTCAGCGCATCGGCGATGGTTTGGTCATGGGGCACGCTCGGGTAGGCATTCTCATATGTCGAGAGGACCATGCGACCTGGGCCCCGCACATTTGGTGTCGCTCCGAACTGGATGCATCCGCCGTGGTGTGGAGCGACTACTGCAGTTACACCAACGAAAACTCCTGGGGCAAATGAGCCGTAGTCGGCATCACCACACAACACGGCGGCGGAATGTGCAGAATCAACCCTGAGTGCCAGCGAGCTGTTGTTCTTCAGGTAGCTCTGGGTGTTCGGTGAGCCGGCGGAGGGCGAACAGGACCATATTCCGATGCTCGCCCCTTGAATGTGGACACTCCCTTCAGGCCAGACGAAAAGTGAACCATTACTCGCTAGCGTCCGCAGGAAATGAATGTGGCTTCCCCAGTACAGAACACCCTCTGGCAGACGGACAATCCACTTCCTTTGCAGGGCACTATCGCGATACTTCGGGGCTGTTTTCCAGTACTTTTCTGTTGAGTCCCAGGCTGCCCGACCGGACTCCACAGCAAACAGCCAATGGTCCTGATCCAGATGAGAGAGCACGACTGGTTCAGCATGATTGAACGCAAGCGGATTGAAATTGACAAGCAGTGGTTTGGTTCTGGCCTTGAGCCCAATCGGGCGGCCGAAATCAAAGAAGAGGCGAGGATGTTCGTTGCAATCGACAACCGCGTTGAAGTTTGCCTGGCCTACATCATAGATCGCGATGCCATGGGGTGCTCCCGCTTCTGCATTCTTCAGCAGTTTTCTGATGCCAGCCTCACTTGCAGGCTTGCCGACGGAAAACCTGCCTATTGTTCCGCAGACCTCAACATCTTGAGGCGACATCTTCTCAATCGTCATGAACAGCTGCTCTCGCTCGCCGTCACCACGATCGTCCAGAACGGCCGTTGACACCGGGATCGCCCCGATGGAGGGAGTATCGGAGAGTGTGATCAGCTGGATCGTCTCATACAGAGGCTGGTCGGATGGCCCCCTCCCCTCTTCCGCATATGCCAGCAGGAAATCAAGGGAGGGGAGATCCGCCCCTGACTCCAGATAGTTCTTCGCTCCATCTACCGGAATCGCATCAATGAGCAACGGCGCCCCTCGATCTTCTTCGCCTTCCTCTGGCTCGTTCAACGGTTCAATAAGCGCGTAGTACTGCGCACTACGCCCTTCGGATATGTGGCGTTGCATGCTCTGCACCCTCCTTGGCTAGACCCGACACAGCGTCGGCTGGGACGTCATTGCCCCTCCACCGATTAGGCCCGGAGTCGGCGGCAGAATCAACGACCGGACTATTACAGAGGTTCCACGGTGCCCATTCACCCACCGGCACCACAGCCGCCCCCGGCCACTGCTATATTCAGTCCAGCTCGGCAGGCATGGTGCCTGCCCTCGAATCACAGGGAGTTGGTCATGGGTCTGGTACAGGCGGTGAAGGGTGCGGTTGGCGGTGTGCTGGCCGACCAGTGGAAGGACTTCTACACCGTGCCGGCGGGCCTGCCGTCCACGGCGGCCCTGTTCGCTGCGGTGCCGCAGGGCACCAATGCCGGCCGCGGCTCCAACACCAGCGGCTCGTCCAACATCATCACCAATGGCTCGAAGATCATCGTGCCGGAGGGCTATGGCCTGCTGCTGTTCCAGGACGGCGCGATCACCGCGTTCGTCGCCGAACCGGGCGGCTACGAGTGGCGCTCTGACGACCTGAACTCGCAGTCGATCTTCGCCGGCGACGGCCTGGTCAGCACCTTCATCAAGCAGAGCTGGGAGCGCTTCAAGTTCGGCGGCCAGCCGGGCTCGCAGCAGGCAGCCTACTTCGTCTCGCTGAAGGAACTGCCGGATAACCGCTTCGGCACCCAATCGGAAATCTACTGGGACGACGGCTTCCTCAATACCCAGGTCGGCGCGGTCACCCGTGGTTCGTACACGCTGAAGATCGTCGACCCGATCCTGTTCGTGAAGAACTTCGTACCGGCCAGCTACCTGCAGCCGGGACAGGTGTTCGACTTCACCGATCTGGACAACGCCGCGGCCAGCCAGCTGTTCAATGAAGTGGTCGGTTCGCTGGCGCCGGCCTTCAGCCTGTATACCAACGACCCGAGCAAGGGCAACCGCATCACCAAGCTGCAGCAGGACTCGCTGGGCTTCGCGCAGAGCCTGTCGGCTGCGGTCGAACAGGGTTACCAGTGGAAGTCCGACCGTGGCCTGGCCATCGTCAGGACCGCTATCGTCTCGATTGAATACGACGCCAATACCCGCGAACTGCTGAAGACTGTGCAGCGCGCCGATGCGTTGTCCGGTTCGCGCGGCAATTCCAACCTGCAGGCCAGTGTCGCCCAGGGCATCCAGTCGGCCGGCGAGAACGGCGGCGCGGCCGGCCTGGTCGGCGTCGGCATGGCCTCGGGCATGTTCGGAGTGGGTGGCATGCAGCAGCCGGTCACTCCGGCCGCGGATGACCCGGTCGCCAAGCTGAAGAAGGCCAAGGAAATGCTGGACCTGGGCCTGATCACCCAGAGCGACTATGACGCCCTGAAAGCCAAGGCACTGGGCCTGTAACAGCAGGACGCACAACGAACATGTCCGATCCCCGAAACGGCCCACCGCCGCTGCCCGGATCCGCGCCCGCGACGCCGCCGCCCTTGCCGGCGGCGTCGTTGGATGGGCCCGGTTCGCCGCAGGACGTCCCTCCCCTGCCCGGCAGCTTCCCGCTGGACACCTCGAAACTGCCACAGGCCATCCGCGATGAAGTGGAAGCGCCCGATCCTGTGGCCATCCATACTTCGGCCAGCGAGCTGAAGGACGGCCTCAACCGCTGCCCGAAGTGCGGCGCCACCGACATCCGGCCCAAGGCCGGTACCGATATCCTGGTCTGCCTGTACTGCCGTCACGAATGGCATGGCGCACGCGTCGAGGAGGAGTTCGGGCTGGGCGAGGCCATCGACCAGCTGCGCGGCACCGTCATCGCCTCCGGCGCACGCGACATCGATGCCGACACCTCGGCGTTGATGACGTTCAAGTGCACGGGCTGTGGCGCAGAAGTCACGGTCAACACCGAAAGCACGATGACGGCGCGCTGCCACTGGTGCCGCCACGTCTTCGGCGTCAACGAGCAGATTGCCAATGGCGCGGTACCCGATGCGGTGCTGCCCTTCCACATCAAGAAGGACGATGCGGTCGCGCGCATCCGCCAGTTCGTCGACAAGCGCCGGATGTTCGCGCTGAAGGCGTTCAAGGACCAGTTCACCCCTGAAAACGTGGTGGGCGTGTTCCTGCCCTACATGATCGTCGACAGCAATGTCAGCGCTGCGGTGGCCGGCAAAGGCGAGATCAAGACCCGTGAATACACGGTCGGCAGCGAGAAGAACAAGCGCACCCTCTACGACGCCGATGTCTACCAGGTCGAACGCCAGGTCGATTTCACCGTCGACGATCTTCCGCTGGAATCCTCGGCCGAGCGCGGCAACCTGGATACCCGCGCCAACACCAACAACATCATCAACACCATCCTGCCGTTCGATACCAAGAACGCGGTGAAATGGAACGCCTCCTACCTGGCCGGCTTCACTTCGGAGAAGCGCAACCTGGATGTGGAAAAGCTGCGGCCGCGGCTGGAAGACCAGCTGCTGTCGATTGCCCGCGCACAGGTGGAAGGCTCGGTGAAGCGCTACAACCGCGGCGTGCGCTGGGAGCAGGAACAGCTGGAGGTGCATGGCACCCGCTGGGTGTCGATGTACCTGCCGGTCTGGCTGTACTCGTACCATCAGCCTGGCAAGAACGGCGGCATGCTGCACTACATCGCGGTGAACGGCCGTACCGGCGAAACCATGGGCAGCGTGCCCGTGCAGCAATGGAAGATGCTGCTGGCGGCCCTTGCCACCGGCACCGTCATTGAAGCCCTCGCAATTGCCTTCCTGGTGGCATCGACATGAGCGACGACAGTGGCCTCTGGCTGTTGGCGGCAGGTCCGGCCGGCGCAACCGCGCTGTACTGGGCGCTGTACCGCTATTACCGCAACACCGACAAATCGCATTCCTTCGAGCACGAGACCGAAATCGAGGCGCAGCCCGTGACCGGTTCAGACCAGCAGGTGGGCCGGGTCACCGGCACCGAGGAAAAGCGCATACGCGGTGACAACGTGTACGAGTACCGGAAACGGGTGGCAAGGGTGAAACCCGACCAGTAGAGCCAGGCCATGCCTGGCTGATCGACAACGCCGCAACGACGACGGTGAACAGCTTCAGCCGGGCAGATGTGTACGCGCCTGCGACTGTGGCCTGCTTCGCAGATCAGCTCTGTTTGCCATGCCTATACTACCGCCACTTCCACCCCTGCCATCGTTGCACCTGCCGGTGGAAGCGGCGGGGCTGGATGTCCCCGTCGGGCCGGCCGCCACGCTGCCGCCGGTCCTGCCAGTGATTTGTAACCCAACGCGGTTCAACCAATCACCAGGGGGAAGGCTATGCGCTACACACGTCGTGATTTTCTTGCCACCACCGCCAGCGCTTCATTGGCGTCACTGGTGGCGCCCGGGGCCTGGGCCAGCGGTGCTGAGCCGGCCGGCAAGGCCGCACAGGCACGCTACCACCGCTACAACGTCACCAGCCCCGAAGGCCAGCGCATGCTGGCCAGCTACGCGCGTGGCATCAAGGCCATGCTGGCATTGCCGGCAGACGATCCACGCAACTGGTTCCGCAACGCTTTCGTGCATCTGATGGACTGCCCGCACGGCAACTGGTGGTTCTATGTCTGGCACCGGGGCTATGTCGGCTACTTCGAACAGACCATCCGTATGCTCAGCGGTGATCCGCAGTTCGCCATGCCCTACTGGGACTGGACCGAGCTGCCACGGATTCCCCCGGCGATGTTCGACGGCGTATTGACGCCCACTGACAGCGCCTATGCGCCGTATACGCGCAACCTGGCGGTCTTCACCCGGTTCATGCGCCCGGCGTTGCAGCGCTACTGGGACACGCTGGATGCAGGCCAACGCGGCCAGCTCAAGTTCCGCGGCTACCTCACTGCAGACGATGTCTGGAACGATGTGACCGGCTACAGCGTCGCGGAAAAGACCGGCATCTCGGGCAATGCGGCCTATGCGATCACCTGCGGCGCCCGCTACCTCTGGCGCGAGAATCCCGGCTTCGATGCAAAGACCGCTTCGGCCGTGTCTCCCGACACCATCCACGCGGGGCTGTCGCCGGTCGAGTTCTACAACGACGATGTCAGCCGCAGCTTCACCAGCTCGCGTACGGCCTCGCACGTGGTGCAGCCTGACGGCGCCACGAAATTCTCGGTACTGGAAGGATTCCCGCACAACAAGGTGCACAACTGCATCGGTGGCGTCGGCGCGGTCGATCCCGGCCCCTACGGCAACATGACCAACTTCCTGTCACCACTCGATCCGATCTTCTACCTGCACCACGCCAACATGGACCGCCTGTGGGATGTGTGGAACCAGCTGCAGCAATCCCGCGGCAAGCCGATCATGCCCGTCAACGTCGACCAGCGGCGCCAGTTCATGAACGAACCGTTCCGGTTCTTCGTCGATGCACAGGGCAAGCCCGTTGGCGAGCGTCCGGCCAGCGCGTTCTTCTCCACCACGGCCTTCGACTACGACTACGTCTACGCGCGCCGCAACGACATGCTGGAGGCGGTCACGCTGCCAGCAGCTGCCGGTGCGGTGCGGCTGGTGCGCGGCACACGCTCCGATGGCGCCGTCCGCGTGGCTGTCCCCAATGAGGCGGTGCGCGCGCACCTGACCACATCGGGCCCGCGCCAGTTGATTGCCGAAGTGACCCTGGAGCGACCACGCGGTTTGAACAATACGCGCGAGTTCGACGTGCTGATCAACGCACCGGCGGGCACCGCCTCCGTGGCGGCCGACAGTCCGTACTACGCCGGTACCGTATCGTTCTTCGGGCCGACCATGGCCGGGATGGATCACAGCCACCCAACCACGTTCGCGGTGCCGCTGCCGCAGAAACTGGGGGCCCTGCAGGCACTGAATGCCGCCGATGGGGGAACGATCACGCTGGAGATCCGCCTGGTCGCATCGTCCGGCCAGGCACCGCAGACATTCCCGGTACTGGATGCCGCCATCCTGGTAGCACCGCAGCAGCCGTGATGACGCACGGCAGGTGCCGGGCTGTCCGGCACCTGCCTTCAGCCTGGCAGTCTTCAGCCGGCCTGCCCCAGCCGCACCTTCAACTGCTGGATCTCCTGCTCGCTCACTCCGATCGACTTCAGGTACCCTTCCGCACCACCATACTGGCTGTGCAACGCCGCCAGGAACTGCTCCATGTTGTCCGGTGCGGTACCGGCCATACCGGCCATCTTGCGGGCGATCTCGGGGTTCTGCTTGACCAGCGCCATGATCTGCGCGTTCATCGCGCTGTCCTTTGGCTGCCCTTCCAGGTAGTGCGCGGAGATCGCGTAGTTGTGCACGATCTCGGACTTCGGCACGCCGGCCAGATCCAGCAGCAGGCCAGCGATGATGCCGGTGCGATCCTTGCCGGCCGTGCAATGGAACAGCACGGCACCGTCCTGCTGCGCGGCGATGCGCTGGAACACCTGCTTGAACTGCGGCTGGCTGTGGCCCAGCCACTGCACATAGGCTTCGCCCAGCGAATCCGGGAAACTGGTCATCATCTTCTGCAGGTCCATCTTCTCGGTGCCCATCAGCGAAATGCGCTGGTAGGCAAAGCGATCATCCCTGGCCAGCAGGTCCGGCGACTGCGCCTCTTCATCGGCGGTACGCAGGTCGATATCCAGCTTCACGCCGGCCGCGGCCAGGGCATCACGGTCGGCATCGGTGAGGCGGCCGAGGTCTGCGGTGCGCACGAACGCATCGGCCGGAATCGGACCGTGGCGGCCCTGCAGGCCGGCGAAGGTACGCACGTTCCAGGCGCCCTGCAGCGGGATCACGCGCTGCGCATCGGCAGCGACGGGCTTCACGTTCGCAACGGCCGTCGGCTTCGCGGCGGCGACCTGCGGCGCATCAGCGGCAGCAGCCGTCGCAGCCATCGGCAGGCTGAGCATCAGGGCCAGGACAAGTTCGGTAGAGCGGTGCTTCATGGAATTCTCCGTTCGAATCAGAAGTTGACGGCCATTTCCAGGCCGAAGGTACGCGGGTCGTTGAAGATGCCGCTCTGGCCCAGCGCCGCGCTGTTGATCTTGTAGAACAGGTGCTGCTCATCGAGCAGGTTGCGTGCCCACAACGAGAACGACATGGTGGTGCCAGTGCTGTTGACCGGCACATCCACCAGCGCCACCCGTGCGTTCACTACGAATGAGCTGTCGGTCAGCATCTGGTCGTACTCGCTGGTGTAGTAGCCATCGGACCAGTTGCCGTCCACATGGAGCTTCAGTGCCGAGAGGTTCGCGAACGGCACCAGGTAGTCGACCGACAGGCTTCCGGCGTTCTTCGGCGCCAGCAGCGGCTGGACCGTTACCTGCACCCCTGCACCGAACGGGTCCGTCGCGGTCTGCGCGTCGATCTTCGTATAGGCGTAGTTGAGGCCGAGAGTGAGGTTGTCCACCGGCATCACGTTGAACTCCAGCTCCGCGCCGCGCGACTTGCCATCGCTCAATGCATTGGTGGTGACCATGGTGGTGCGGGTCTCGCCACTGTTCGGGTCGAACGGCAGCGAGAAGTCCATTTGTTTGTGCGCGATGGTCGAATCGAACACCGCCAGGTTCAGGCGCGCGCGGTTGTCCCAGAACTGCGATTTGAAGCCCAGCTCATAGGCCGTCACTTCTTCAGGACCGAACGCGCTGTAGTTGGTCGAGCGCGAGTTGGCACCGCCGGCCTTGAAGCCGGTGCTGTACTTGGCATAGACCATCGCGTGCTCGCCGAGGTCGTAGGCGATATTGACCATCGGGTCGAAACGGCTCCAGCGATCCTTGACCGCAAGGTTGGTCGCCGCACCATTGACGATGTACAGGCTGCCCTTCTTGTCATCGCGGGTATAACGGCCACCCGCTGTCAGGTGCAGCCGCTGCATCGCTTCCGGGGTCCACGTGGCCTGGCCGAAGACGCCCAGGCTGTCGGTCCAGGCCTTGCTGGCGCGGTCGATGCGTACCCGCGAGAGATCCAGCGGGTCGGTCGCCGGATTCACGGTGTAGCTGTTGCCACCCGGCCCCCAGACCAGCATGTTCGGGGTCTGCGCATTGTCACCGGCGGTCTCGTGGTAGTAGAACGCGCCACCGAGGAACTGCACCTGCGAGGTATTGCCGATCAGCTGGAATTCCTGGCTGTACTGGTGCTGGTAGACCTGCGCCAGGCTGTAACGACCGAACGGCGTCCCTGCACCACCGTAAGCGGAAATCGCATCGACCAGGCCCATGTCGAACTGGCCCTGGGTGAGTTCACGGTATGAGCTGATCGACTTCAGCTCCAGGTTGTCATTCAGCGTCCACGACAGGTTCAACAGATGGCCGCTGGTACGCCCGATGTTGTCTTCCTGCGGTCCACCGAGGATCGCGCTGTCGCGGCGATCCAGGCTGGCACCGGCCTTCTGCAACGGGCTGAGGTACGCGCCCGGCACCAGCACCTGGGTGTGGTACGGCGTGGTGGCGTCGTAGGAGCGATCGAACGCGTACAGCAGCGAGAAGTCATCGCTCGGCTGCCACAGCGCGCTCAGGCGGGCGCCGCGCTTGTCGTAACTGTTGAAGTCGCGCTCGCCGCGCATCGGGTTGTCGGTGGTGCCGCCACGCTTGGCCTGCACGGCGTCGATCTTGAAGCTGACATCGCCCACCCTGGGCAGATCCAGGTGCAGCGCACTGTTGTAGCCGCTGAAGTTGGACACGCCCGCGCTGACGTTGCCGCCAAACTCGCCGGTCGGCGCCTTGGTCACGATGCTCACTGCGCCGCCTTCGGTATTGCGGCCGAACAGCGTGCCCTGCGGGCCCTTCAACACTTCAATACGCTCCACGTCGTAGAGCATGCTGCCCAGGCCCTGTGCGCGGCCCATGAACACCCCGTCGACGTAGATACCGACGCCGGCGTCGCGGGCCGGCTGGTTGGCGTCGCCGGAGGCGCCGATGCCACGGATGCCGATGTTCAGCGCCGAACTGCGGGTAGCGAACGGCGTGACCCGCAGCGACGGGATGGAGCCATCGGACAGGCTGCCCAGCGAAATCGCGCTGCGGTCCTTCAGCGCTTCGGCATCGACCACCGATACCGAGATCGGGGTCTCCTGCAGGTTGGTGGCGCGTTTCTGCGCGGTCACCATCACCTGGTCGAGGGCAACGACAGTGCGCGCGGCCTCGGAGGATGCCTCGGCGTCGGCACTGGGACTGTCTTCGGCATGGGCCAGCGCCGGCAGTGCGGCGGCAATGGCGAGGGTGAGCAGCGGGCGGTGCAGCAGGGCGTGGCGCATCGGACTCATTCGCGGAAGGAGAAGGCCGGCGCAGTCTGGGAGGCGGGAATTACAAATGAATGACCGTTCATTCACACCTTTTGTGACGTACTATCCCGCCTCTGGACGCCCCGACTTCACGCAATGACGCCGAAACCCGCCGTAGTACCTGCCACCGAAGGCCCCGCTGCCGCCCATGCCGAGGCCCAACGCCGACGCATCCTCGATGCCGCCCAGAAATGCTTCATTACCCGTGGTTTCCATGCCGGATCGATCGGCGATATCGCTGCCGAGGCCGAGATCAGCCAGGGGCTGATGTACCGCTATTTCGCCAACAAGCGCGCCCTGATCCTGGCCCTGATCGAGCGCCAGCTGCGCCACGACCAGGCCTCGATCAGCGAGATGCCGGTGGCGTCCGATCTGATTGATGGGCTGCTGGAGTGCTACCAGCAATGGGCACGCGGCGAGGTGCTGCCGATTCACGGCAATGCCATTGCCAGCGTAGCGCTGTATGCGGAAATCAACGCCGAGGCACACCGCGACCCCGTGCTGGCCGAGGTGCTGCGTACCCATGACAAGCAGACCAGCGCCGCGATCCATGCCTGGCTGCGCCAGCGTGACGTCAATCTGGGCCGCGCCGTGGACGAAGAGCGGATTGCCAGCCGAACCCTGCTGCTGCGGCTGCTGGTGGAAGGTCTGGCGATGCGCGCCGTGCGCGATCCCGACCTGCCGCCGGAACGGGTGCGGGCGCTGCTGGCCGATACGATTGGTCGTGTGATGGAGTAGTGCCGGTCGCTGGCCGGCATCTGCAGTACCCCGGCGTCACGAAGTTGCCGGCCAGCGGCCGGCACTACCCAGCCTATGCGGCCCACCATTGCGGCTGCTGGCGGAACGCCCCGTGATGCGTGCGTTGCGCGTTGCGTCGCCTGCCGGCCAATCGACCGGTAGTGCCGGCCGCTGGCCGGCATCTGCAATGACCCGGATGTCATGAGGTTGCCGGCAAGCGGCCGGCACTACCCCGTCGTTACCCCGTCGTTCGACACGCGCTGCATGTCCGCGACCGCCGTCACGTTTTGGCTCGACCCACGTGCGGCCCACCGAAGCGCTGATGCCAACGCGTCACACCGGCATCACCCGACGCTGGCGATACATAACGCGGTACGCACTAGCGTAGTGCCCGACAGCCGCCGAAGCCGCCCTCGCCACCCTGCCCTGAAAAGCGCCATGGACGAAGCCGAACGACTGCTTGAACTCGACCGCCTGCACCTGCTCGACACGCCGCCAGAGCCTGTTTTCGATGCGATCGTCGCCGCCGCCCGTGCCGCCACCGGCATGACCATGGGGCTGATCTCGGTAGTGGCCGACGAGCGGCAGTGGTTCAAGGCCAACATCGGGCTGGAAGGCGTCAGCGAGACCGCACGCGAGATTTCGTTCTGCACCCATGCCATCCAGCAGGACACGCTGTTCGAGATTCCCGACGCGCGCCAGGACCCGCGCTTCGCCAGCAATCCGCTGGTCACCGCTGGTCCACGCATCCGCCATTACGCAGGCATCTCACTCGGCTCGGCGCACGGCGCACGCATCGGAACACTGTGCCTGCTCGACCCGATGCCGGGCGTTCTGTCTCCCTCGCAGCGCGAATTGATGGTGCATCTGGCCCGGGTCACCACCCAGGTGCTGGAGCAGCGCAGCACGCTGATGGCCCAGGTCGGCCAGGCCAAGGCCCTGCATCGTGAGCTGAAGCGCAGCGAGGACTTCCTGGAGCGCACGAACCGCGCGGCCCGGGTGGGTGGCTGGGAAATGGACCTGGTCAGCAACGAGGTCCGCTGGACCCGCGAAACCAAGCAGATCCACGGCGTGCGCAGCAACTTCGAACCGACGCTCGAAACTGCGCTCTCGTTCTATCGCGAGGACAGCCGAAACATCATCCGCACGGCGGTGCAGCGTTGCATCGATGAAGGCACGTCGTGGGAGGTGCAGCTGCCGATGACCACCGCCGACGGACGAGCCATCTGGACCCGCGTGGTTGGAGGCCGGCAGCAGGTCGATGGCCGGCCGCGGCTGGTCGGGGCCATACAGGACATCACCGAGGAGCGCGCCGCGCTGGATGCACTGGAAGCAAGCGAAACCCGCTACCGGCGGTTGTTCCACTACAGCCTTGGCCTGATCTGCACCCACACGCTGGAGGGCGTGCTGACCTCTGTGAACCCAGCGGCCGTGCAGTCACTGGGCTTCGATGAGAGCTACATGATCGGGCGCAGCTTGTGCGACCTGATGCCGCCGGAGAAGCGGGCCGCGTTCAAGGCGTATCTGGAACGCATCGCAGTCAACCACACCGATGCCGGCGTCATCGAGCTGATCGCCGCCGATGGTACCCGGCATTTCTGGGCGTATCACAACGTGCTCGACAACGAGGCCACCCCACCCTACGTGCTCGGCCATGCGCAGGACGTCACCGCACTGCGGATGCAGGAACAGCAGTTGCGCGAGATGTCCTTCAAGGATCCCCTCACCCAGAGCTACAACCGCCGCTTCCTGCCCCGCCTGGACGAACTGATCGACCAGCCTTGGGCCTGCCTGATGTTCGATCTGGATCATTTCAAGCAGATCAACGACACCCAGGGCCATGCACGGGGTGACACGGTGCTGGTCGAGTTCGCCGCCTTCCTGCGCGCTCCACTGGGGTCAATGGAAAGCGTAGTGCGTATGGGTGGCGACGAGTTCATGGTGGTGCTGACTGCACCGGAACCGGGACGGCTGGCCGCGCTGGAGCAGTGGTATGCGCAGCATGCCGGGCAGTCACCCACGCCCTTCTCGCTGGGCGCGACCCACCACGCACCCGGCGAGACGGTGGCCGACACCCTGCAGCGCGCCGACAGCCGTCTGTATCGCGAGCGTGCACGCGTGCGCACGCATCCGCGCCCCTCATCCTGAGGCTGCTCCTGTGGAGCCAAAGGCAACGGCTCCTGCCGTTGCCTTCGGCTCCACAAATGCCCGCACCGGGCCTGCGCCTACTCCGCTGCCAGCGCCTGGATCGGATCCAGTTGTGCCGCGCTGCGCGCCGGGAAGTAGCCGAAGCCAAGCCCGATCGCAGACGAGCACGCCAGCGCGGCAAGCACCGGGCCCGCCGTGAACAGGAACGGCACACCCAGCGACAGCAGGCTGGACAGCGCACCCACCCCGAACGCGAACAGCACCCCCAGCACGCCACCGAACAGGCAGATCAGCACGGCCTCGATCAGGAACTGGCGCAGGATGTCGCCCTGCCGCGCGCCCACCGCCAGCCGCACGCCGATCTCGCGCACGCGCTCCTTCACCGAGACCAGCATGATGTTCATCACCCCCACCCCGCCGACCACCAGCGCCACTGCTGCGATGGCCGAAACCAACGCTGCCATGGTCTGGCTGGACTTCATCACCGCCTTGCGGATCTGGTCGGCGTTGTAGATGAAGAAGTCACGACGGCCATGCAACCGCTCCAGTTCGGCCCCCAGCGAGGCCTCGGCGGCGTTGGTGGGCACGTCGTCGCGCACACGCACCGTGATGCTCTCCAGGCGCTCGCTGCCCAGCAGCCGCGAGGCCGCCGAGGTATACGGCACGTAGACCGTCGGGGTTGCACCGCCAGCGAACGCATTGGCCCCGACCACACCGATCACCTCCACCGGCATGCCGCCCAGCAGCACCGTGCTGCCAATCGGGTTGCCGCTGAACAGCGCTTTGGCGGCCTTCTGGTCGACCACACCCACTGCGCGATGCGCATCCACTTCGGCGTCGGTGAAGAAGCGGCCGGCCTTCAGCCGCAGCCCACGCACGCGCGGCATGTCGGCGCCTACGCCCAGCACCTGGGTGTTGGCGCGCCGGTTGCCCTGCAGCGCTGCCACCGATCCGCTCAGGTTCGGGCTTACGCTGTCCACGTAACTCAACGCCGCAAGATGGTCCGCATCGCCCACCACCAGCGTCTCGATCTCCGCCGAGCGCGGGTCACCGAAATCCGAGCCCGGGAAGATCTCCAGCGTACTGGCGCCCAGTTCGTTGATCTGTGATTCAACCTGCGCCTGTGCACCCTTGCCCAGCGCAACCACGGTCACCACGGCCGCTACGCCGATGATGATCCCAAGCATGGTCAGCAGCGTGCGCAGGCGATGGGCCAGCATCGAGCGCACGGCCATGCGCGCGGCTTCGCGAATCGCATCCATGCGTGCGCGGCGCTCGGTGACCGGCGATACGCCGCGTTCGGTCCCGGGTGTTTCAGCCACAGCACGCGATCCCCGCTCGCCGCGGTCGGTCACCACCCGGCCGTCGGCGATCTCGATCACCCGCGCCGCGTTGGCGGCAATCGCCGCATCGTGTGTCACCAGGATCACCGTGTGGCCCTGTGCATGCAGGCGCTTCAGCTCGGCCATCACCTGCTGACCACTGGCGTGATCGAGCGCGCCGGTGGGTTCATCGGCCAGCACGATCGCGCCGCCGTTCATCAGCGAACGGGCAATGGACACGCGCTGCTGCTGGCCGCCGGAAAGCTGGCTCGGCCGGTTCGCCATGCGTTCGCCCAGCCCCAGCGTTTCCAGCAGCGTGCGTGCACGGGCAGTGCGCACGTCCGCCTCCACGCCGGCATAGACTGCCGGCAGCGCCACGTTCTCGGTGGCACTCAGGTTCTCCATCAGGTTGTAGCGCTGGAAGATGAAGCCGAAATGCTCGCGGCGCAGGCGTGCCAGCGCGTCCGGCGCCATCTGCTCGGTGGCCTCGCCGTTCACCCGATAGCTGCCCTCGGTCGGCCGGTCCAGGCAGCCAAGGATGTTCATCAGCGTGGACTTGCCCGAGCCCGAGGGGCCGATGATGGCGATGAACTCGCCGGCATCGATGCGCAGCGAAACGTCCTTCAGCACCACCACCTCGCCGGCGGCGGAGCGATAGGCGCGCGATACGCCATGCAGTTCCAGCAGTGCGTCGGCCATGCTCACATCCCCAGCAGGCTGGTTGGTTCGAATTCGCCGCCGCTGGGCGCCTGGCCGACCACCACGTTCTCGCCCTCGCGCAGGCCGGACAGGATCTGCACGGCGGTGGCGGTGCGCAGGCCGGTCGTCACCGCACGCTGCTGGGGGCGGCCCTTGGTGTCCACCACGCGCACGGTTCCACGGCTGCCGTCCTTGCCATCCGAATCGACCAGCGCCGTCAATGGCACCTGCAGCGCGTTGGCGACCCGCGCCAGCTGCAGGGTCACCTTCACCGTCATCGAGGGCTTCAGCTTCAGGCCGGGATTGGCCACGTCGAACAGGCCGGCGTAGTACACCGCCTTCGGCGTCTGCGCAGAGCCACCCGCATTGCCGGTGGCGACGTCGGCAATCGAGGACGGCGCCGGTTCCAGCTGCTGCAGGTGGGATTCATAGCGGCGGCCGCTCGGCCCCAATGTCGAGAACCACAGCGGTTGTCCCGGTGCCACCAGCTCGACATCAGCCTCGGCGATCTCGGCGCGCACGGTCATCGTATCCATCTGCGCCAGCATTACGATGGTCGGCGTGGTCTGCATCGAGTTCAACGTCTGCCCGGCCTTGGTAACGATGGCCACGATGTAACCGTCGCTGGGCGAAACAATGCGGGTATAGCCCAGGTTGATCCGTGCGGTTTCGACCTGGGTCACGGCCTGGTCGATCTGCGCCTGCAGCGCGGCCACCTCTGAGCGTGCCGCATCGCGCGCCACGCGTGCGGCTTCGAAACCTTCCTGTGACACCAGGCGCGACGCCACCAGCTGCGACTGCCGCTGGTAAGCACGACTGGCCTGCGCATAGCGGGCCTGGCTGGCGGCATGCTGGGCGCGCAGCGTGTTGGTGGCCGCCTCGGCACTGCGCAGCGCGATACGCTGCGGCTGCGAATCGACCTCGGCGATCAGGTCACCGGCCTGTACGCGCTGGCCCAGCACCACATGCAGGCGCTTGACCTGGCCGGACACCTGCGCACCCACCGCCACCAGCTCCTTGGGATGGACCCGGCCGACCGCCTGTACGGTCTTCTCCAGATCCGCCACCCTTGCCGGTGCGGTGATCAGCGCGGCATCATCGCCGCCGGCAAACGCCCACCATCCAGCGCCGGCGGCCAATGTGGCCACCGTAGCGGCAATGATCCAGGTCCTGCGGTTGCTCATCGAAACGCCCGGCTGCGTGCAGTCGCCCAGTGCGACCGCCGAAACCGCAGTCTGGAAGCCGCGGATGGACGTTTCTTGGAGCCACTGTGGAGATTGCATGGAGGCGCGGCAGCCGTTCAGGCACCAGCCCCGCGCCTGAATGCTGCGGCCTGCGTCCACGCAATCTCGACACAATCTCGACCGAGTCTCCATCAACGGTCGCTAGCCTCGTCGGCCTCGCCGACTGCCCGCCTGCCGTGTCCCTTTCCCATCCAGACCTGCCACCCATCGATGTGCGCCGTGCCTACCTGGCGTGGTGTGCGCCTTCGCCGTGGTTGATCGCCGTCGTGTTGGCATCGACCACCAGCTGGATGCTGGCCGCGCCGGATCCGTTACCCCCGCTGCTGGCGGGCTTCGGGGCGGCCGCCCTGGTAGGGTTCCGCAGCGATGGGCCCGGTGGCACTGGCCGTTCCGGCGCACTCGCGTCGCTGGCGCTGATTGGTCTGGCGGTCTGGGCGGCAACGCACCCGGTCGCCGACGCCACCCTGCATCTGCTGCTCGCCCTAGCCACTCTCGTGGTCGTCGCCCTGCTGGCACTGCGCCTGCGTGCCATCCTGGGCATGGCCTTGCGGCTGCAGGCCCGGGTAGATGCCACTCCCATGGCATCGCGTTGGAGCAAGCTGCCGGCGGCGGTGTCCACCCTGATGCTGCAGCAGCTGCGCGGCGCAGATGCAGTGGAACCGAGTCTGCGGCGCACGCTGGTGCTGGCCACCCTGGCCTGGGCTGCCAACGAGGAGGCGCAGGACATGCAGTGCCGACGATGACCCTGCCCCAGATCCCGCTCTTGCCCGCCCTTGCCCCGAACCCGCAGCACGCAATGAAACACGATCTCCGTACCCGACAGGCACCCTTGGTGCTGATTGCCGAAGATGAGGGCGAAATCGCCGACATCCTCAGTGCCTACCTGGCCCGTTCCGGCCTGCGCAGCGCCCGCGCCGCCGACGGTGAGGCGGCACTCGCCAGCCACCGCCAACTGCGTCCGGACCTGGTGCTTCTGGATGTGCAGATGCCAAAACTGGATGGCTGGCAGGTGCTGAGCGAACTGCGACGGATCGGCAACACCCCGGTCATCATGCTCACTGCCCTCGACCAGGACGTGGACAAGCTGACCGGCCTGCGCGTGGGCGCCGACGACTACGTGGCCAAGCCGTTCAATCCGGCCGAGATCGTCGCCCGCATCCAGGCCGTGCTGCGCCGGAGTTCCCGGCCCCTGGTCGAAGCGCCCAACGGACTGATCCGCCAAGGGCCCTTCGAGATCGACCTGCGCAGCCACGAGGTGACCGTGCGCCATGGCGAGCAGGTGCACGAGCTGAACTTCACCCTCACCGAGTTCCGGCTGCTGGTGCATATGGCACGCGCGCCGCGGCAGGTGCATGCGCGGGTGGATCTGCTGCATGCCTGCCTGCCCGAAGGCGATGCGCAGGAACGCACCGTCGACAGCCATGTCAGCAAACTGCGGCGCAAGCTGGAGGATGTCGGCGTGATCGGCATTCCCGCCACCATCCGCGGCGTCGGCTACCGCTTCCTGGACTGAATGATGAACCCCAAAGGCAAGAGCATCGGACGCCAGATCACGCTGTCCATCACGGTGGCCTCGCTGTGTTCGACAGTGCTGTCGATCAGCGGCTTCTACCTGTTCTATTACCTGATGGAGGTGTTCTACCCGCGCTGGTATGACGAGCCGGAAACGATCATGCCGTCCGGGCTGGAATGGCTGTGGATCGGATTGACCGCCACCGTGGTCGTCATCTTCGCCAAGCTGGTCGCCTCGCGCCTGACCCGGCGCATCATCACGCCGTTGAACTCGGTGGCCGAAAGCCTGCGCCGGGTCGCCAGTGGCGATCTGGAAGCGCGTGCACGCGGTGGTGATACCACGATGGCCGAAGCGGCCACGCTGGTCAGCGATTTCAACTCCATGGCAGAACGGCTGAGCCGGATGTCCGAGAACCGGGTGTTCTGGAACGCGGCGATCGCGCATGAACTGCGCACGCCGATGACCATCCTGCGCGGCCGCCTGCAGGGCATCGCCGAAGGCGTGTTCGAGCCGGGGCCTGAGCAGTTCAACAGCATGCTCACCCAGCTGGAAGGCCTGACCCGCATCATCGAGGACCTGCGCGTGGTCAGCCTGGCCGAGAGTGGCCACCTGGATCTGCGCCTGCAGCGCAGCGATGTCAGTGTGCAGGTGGCCGCGGTGGTTGAAGCGATGTCCGAGGCACTGACCGAGAGTGGTTTCTCGGTGACATTGGACGCACGACCTTCGCTGGCCGACTGCGATCCTGCACGCATCCGCCAGGCAGTACTGGCACTGTTGGAGAATGCACGACGCCATGCCATTCCCTGCCCGCTGCGGGTGTACGTGACGCTGGCAGAAGGCCATTGCACCGTCACGGTGGAAGATGGCGGCCCCGGTGTGCCGGACGACCTTCGCGACAGCATCTTCGAAGCCTTCCAGCGCACGGATGTCTCGCGTTCGCGGCAGAGTGGTGGCTCCGGGCTTGGCCTGGCCGTGGTGCGTGCGATTGCCGTGGCCCATCACGGAACAGCGCTATGCCGGGCCACCGAACGTGGTGGCAGTGCCTTCGAAATCCGCTGGCCGGTGCATGCCCGCCGTTGAGGCGGTAGACACTGCCCTGGTAGCGGCCCACCTTGGTGGACATTCGCATCGCTGAACGGCGCCGGTTTCTCCACGCAATCTCCATCGTCCCTCCATGCCTTCTCCAAAGGGCTGCAGATACTGGGCGCGATCCGGGAGATGGCAGGCATCCGTCCGCTGCCCTGACTCCGACCCACCCAGGCATCCCCATGAAACCCCCACACGATCCGGCGGCCGCCGCCGGCAGCATCGGCCAGCAGAACGCGGCCGCCACTCTCAAGGCCATCCTGCGAACCTATCCGTGGCAGCTCACCGGCACCTTTTCGCTGGTGGCGCTGGAAAATGCGCTGCTGCTGGCGTATCCGCTGTTTGCCGGCTTCGCGGTGGATGCGATCATCCGCGGCAACATCGGCCACGCCATCTCCTACGCCGGCGTGGTACTGCTGTTCTGGCTGGTCGGTGCTGCCCGCCGTGCGGTCGATACGCGTACCTTCACCCGCATCTATGCCGACCTGGCGGTGAACGTGGTGCAGGCGCAGCGCAGGCTGGGCCACGCCACCTCCACCTCGGCCGCACGCGTTGTGCTGGCCCGTGAGTTCGTCGACTTCTTCGAAAAGCACGTACCGATCATCGCCACCGCGCTGGTATCAATGTTTGGTGCGGCAGCGATGCTGCTGGCGATCGAACCGCTGGTGGGCGCTGCAAGCCTGGTCGCACTGCTGGGTGCATTGTTGCTGCTGCCGTCGTTCGCACGCCGCAACGAGCAGCTGCATGGGCGACTGAACAACCGGCTGGAGCATGAGATCCGCCTGGTCGACCGGGTCAGTCCTTCGGTGCTGCGTCGCCACTACACCACGCTGTCGCGGCTGCGCATCCTGCTCTCCGATCGCGAAGCCGGTGCCTTCGTGGTTGTTGGCGCAGCGGCAGCGGTGCTGTTCGCGCTGACGATCGGCCGTCTCGCCACCACCGACGGTGTGACGCCGGGTCATGTGTACGCGGTGATGACCTATCTGTGGACGTTCGTCGGCAGCCTGGATGATGCACCGTCGATGGTGGATCAGCTGGCGCGGTTGAAGGACATCGGCCGGCGAGTCAGCCCGGGCATGGAAGATGCGGAGCACAAGGATGCCGCGTGACCGGTAGATGCCCACCTTGGTGGGCAACGATGTATAGCGGCGCCAACCAAGGTTGGCGACTGAAGGACATCGGCCGCCGCGTCAGCCCCGGCATGGAGGATGCTGAGCGCAAGGACGCCGCTTGACCGGTAGACGCCCACCTTGGTGGGCAACGATGTATCGCGGCGCCAACCAAGGTTGGCGACTACCGGGGCAACGGTGCCAACCAAGGTTGGCGACTACGTTGCCGTGCGCCCGCACATCGCCAATGCACCGATGATCAACGCTTCCATGCTGCGGTCGAACTCGGCCTCCTGCGCCTTCCGATCCAGCGGGCGTCGCGTGGTATCTACCACCGCATGCCGCGAATACACGGTGTCGGCCAACGCCACGGCGTGATAGGCCACGGTCGACAGCAGCCACGCCGCCTGCTCGAGCGGCAGATCATGCACGCGGCTGAATTCGGCATGGTGGCGCTGGATGCGCGCCAGCATCTCCGGTGTCTTCGCGCCGTGGCTGACCAGGAACGGCGCCAGGCCCGGATTCCCGTCCACCAGCGTCCGCAGTGAACGTTGGAACGCACGCAGATCCTCCTCGATGCTGCGCCGGCCAGCGGCATCCAGTGCCGGTGCCTGCCAACGCTCGAAGATCGCCTCGGCCACCAGCTCGCGCAGTGTCGCCAGATTCGCCACATGCTTGTACAGCGCGATGTGGCTGACCCCCAGCGCCGCCGCCACGCCCACGAAGCTCAGCCCCGGCAGCGTCATGGCAATGCCGGCGTCGGCGATGCGCTCGCGGGTGATGGTGGGCGGTCGCCCACGGGCAGCGGTCTTTTTCGGTGCAGCCATGCGGTAACGGTTCCTGCGCGGTGCGCGGGCAAGGGCTGTCATGGTGGTCCGCAGCGACGCCGTGGTCAACGCGTCGCTGCGGTCCGTGGACAGGCCCCGGTTGCGGCACGATCAATTTAGTTTACTATGATGTAACTAATTCGCATTTGCAGTGTCCAGGATCGTTGTCGATGTCCGCGTCCCCCACTTCAATCACCCCGGCCGGGCCGCTGCGCGGCGCCGACCATGATCGCGGCCTGCAGGCGCTGCAGGTCCAGGTGGTCGCGGTTGCACAGCCGTGCGCCAGCCTGCTGCGCCTCGTGGTCCAGCTGCCGGAACATGCAGAACTCGCGCCCTGGCAGCGTGCCAACACCGCCGTGCGCATCCAGCTCGGCGCCACGTTCGGCGATGTGTCACGGATCTACACCGTGCGCAGCCTCGATCCCAACACCCGCCAGTTCACCCTGGACGTAGTGCTGCACGAGGCGCCGGGGCCGATGCTGGCCTGGGTACGTGCGCTGCGCCCCGGTGATGCCTTCGATCTGACCGGACCGCGCCCCCATCTGCAGGTACCGCAGCGCGAGGGCACCTGCGCCCTCCTGTTCGCCGACCCAAGCGCCATCCCTGCCCTGTTTGCATTGCTGCAGCAGTGGCCGGCCGACCTGCGCGCAGAGGCCTGGATCGCCTCGGATGATGCATTCCCGGTAGACGAACTGCCCGCCATTGAAGGTGTCCGCGTGCTCCGCCTCGCCACCGGTGACGCGCCGTTGCTGCAGCAGGCGCGCCAACTGCGGCCGGAACCCGGCAGCACGGTCTGGGCGGCCGGCGAGCGCGAGGAAATGCGTGCCCTGCGCCGCCACTTCATCGAAACGGTCGGCCTGCCACGCAGCGACGTTGCCGTGGCCGGCTACTGGAAACGTGGCGAGACCACCACCGAGACCGACCAGCGTCGCCGCCGCAACTACGAGCGCGTGCTGGCACGCGGCGGTGGCCTGCAGGACCTCGACGACCTCGCCGACGATATCTGATCCACCCCGCAGTATCCGCGCCCCGCGCTTCGTTCCACCCAGCCACAGATCGCCCACGCACCTCGCGTGCAGCACTGCCACACCGGCAGTGCCGTGCCCTCTGCCAGCCATTCCACAGCCCGCGTCGTCCTGCCCCTGCAGGTCACAGACGGCGCCGTGCTGGCCGATCGCACGACCCACCACACGAGAACCGCCATGTCCCTCCCCCTGCGAACCCTGCCCCTCCCACGCCGCTCGGCGCTGTCCCTGGCCGCCCATGCAGCGTTGCTGCCCACCCTGTTGATCGCCATCGCCGCGCACGCCAACGATGCACCCGATGGCGCCCGCCAGTTGCCCACGGTGAACGTGCGCGCCGACAAGTCCGCTCCCACCGATGCCTATGCGGGTGGCCAGGTCACGCGCGGCAGCCGCGTCGGCCTGCTCGGCGAGCGCGACTTCATGGACACGCCGTTCAACACCACCCGCTACACCGCCGAATTCATCGACAACATCCAGGCCCCGGACCTGGTGCGGGTCATCGCACTGACCGACCCCAGCGTCTACAACAGTGGCTCCAGTGGTGGCATCACCGACTACTTCAACATCCGCGGTTTCGGTGTCGCCTCGTCGGATATCGGCTTTGGTGGCCTGTACGGGCTGATCCCCTACTACCGCGTCACTCCCGAACTGGCCGAGAGCATCGAAGTGCTGAAGGGCCCGTCCGCGCTGCTCAACGGCATGCCGCCCGGTGGCTCGGTGGGCGGTGCGGTTAACGTGGTACCCAAGCGTGCAGGCGACACGCCGCTGACCCGCTTCACCGCCAGCTACGGCAGCGACGCGCAGTGGGGCGGTCACCTGGATGTCGGCCGCCGCTTCGGCGCGGACAAGCAGTTCGGCGTACGCCTCAATGCCGTGCATCGCGACGGCGACACCGCCACCGACCACCAGCAGCACAAGACGCAGCTCGCATCGCTCGGCCTGGACTGGCGTGGTGAGCGCTCGCAGGTGTCGCTGGACCTGTTCAGCAGCCGCGACCATGTGGATGGCCTCAACCGTGGCGTCTCGCTGGCGCCCGGCCTGGCCGTGCCCCGCCCGCCGAAAGCAAGCACCCTGTTTGCACCGGACTGGACCTTCAGCACCGTCAAGGACCAGGCCGCCGCACTGCGCTGGTCGTTCGACATCAATGACTACCTGCAGGCGCATGCCAGCTACGGCCACGGCCATACCGATTTCGACTCCATCGCCAGTGTCACCACGCTGATCACCAACACCGCCGGCGACTTCCGCAACAACTTCGCCCACCAACGCTTCATCTACAGCAAGGACACCGCCGAAGCCGGATTGTCGGCGCGTTTCCGCACCGGCGCGGTCGATCACGCGCTGGCCATCAGTGCAGCCTGGTACCAGCACGACCAGAAGTTCGGCTTCAAGCGCAACCTGCTGGCCCGCGATTGGGTAACCAATATCTACAACCCGCAGTGGGGCCCTGCCATCGACCGCAGCTTCAGTGATGCGTCGCTGCCGAAGACCGCGGAAGTGCGCACCACCAGCTTCGGCATCGCCGATACGCTGTCCTTCATCGATGATCGTGTGCAGCTGACCCTGGGCATCCGTCACCAGACCGTGCTCAGCGATACCTTCGATGGCGGCACAGGCAAGCGCACCGCACGCTACGACGCCAGCGCCAACACCCCGGCCGGTGCACTGCTGTTCAAGGCCAGCGACCGCCTGTCACTGTATGCCAATTACATCGAAGGCCTGAGCCAGGGCAGCACCGCCCCGGCAACCGCCGCCAACGCGGGCGACGTGTTCCCGCCGTTCAAGACCCGCCAGCGCGAGGTCGGTGCCAAGCTCGACTTCGGCCGCTTGGCCAGCGCATTGAGCGTGTACGAGATCGAAAAGCCCAGCTCCTATACCGACCCGGCGACCAACGTGTTCTCGTTCGGCGGCCAGCAGCGCAACCGGGGCGTGGAATGGACTGTGTTCGGCCAGGCCACCGAACAGCTGCGCGTGCTGGGCGGCATCGGCTGGCTGCAGCCGAAGCTGACCCGTACCCAGTCCGGTATCAACGAAGGCCGGTTGGCGACGGCCACACCGCAATGGCAGGGCAAGCTGGGCGCGGAATGGGACGTGCCGACCGTGGCCGGCCTCACCCTCACCGGCAACGCGGTCAGCCTGTCCAAGGGCTACATCACTGCTGACAACAGCCAGTGGGTGGCGGGCCGCACCGTGTTCGACCTCGGTGCCCGCTATGCGACGCAAGCGGCCGGCCATCCGCTGGTACTGCGCGCCACCGTGCAGAACCTGACCAACAAGGCGTACTGGGCGGGCAGCCTCGGCTCGGGGCTGGGTACGCCACGCACTGCCCTGCTGTCGGCCACCATCGATTTCTGATCCTCGTTTCAAGGGCGCCACGCCATTGCGCGTGGTGCCCTGGAGAAGTGCTTTGACCGTTTCCCGTACCGCCTCCGTGCTGACCTGGCTGCCCCTGGTCTCACGCATCATCGCCGCGTTGTTCGGCGGCTATGTGCTGGCCGCACTGTGCAGCATCGCGGCACTGGCGCTGCCCATCGATGGTCGCCAGGCCGTGTTCACTGGCATGCTGGCCAGCTTCCTGCTGTACGCCGGCGCCGTGGTCTGGGTGTTCGCGGTGCGCTCGGCGTGGCGCGCGTGGCTGGGCCTGCTCCTCGTCGCGTTGCCCTTGTGGTTGATCGCACAGACGGTCGGCAACGGAGGCGCTGCATGAGCAAGGTCGATCGCACTCCGAAGCCACGCGGCATCCGCCAGACCATGTCCGACCTGCATATCTGGGTGGGGCTGCTGGCCGGATGGATCCTGTACGCGATGTTCCTCACCGGCACCGCCAGCTACTTCCGCGACGAGCTCTCGCGCTACACCCGCCCGGAAATCGCCACACCGTCCGTGTTGCCGGACGCCGCTGTGGTTGCGCAGCGTACCGTCACGGCGATCATGGCCGACACGCCTGCGGCCAGCCAGATCAACCTCAGCCTGCCGAGCACGCGCATGCCGTGGGTGTCGGCGATGTGGGCCAGCCCGGGCGGGCGTGGCCGGCATGGCTTCGACTCGGGCCTGTTCGACGCCAGCACCGGTGCACCGCTGCAGGCACGTGACACCAGCGGCGGCGACTTCTTCTATGCCTTCCACTTCAACCTGCACTACATGCCGGCGATGTGGGGCCGCTGGATCGTCGGCCTGTGCGCGATGTTCATGCTGGTCGCCATCGTCAGCGGCGTAATCACCCACAAGAAGATCTTCGCCGACTTCTTCACTTTCCGCTGGGGCAAGGGCCAGCGCTCTTGGCTGGATGGACACGCGGCGCTGTCGGTATTCGGCCTGCCGTTCCACTTCATGATCACCTGGAGCGGCCTGGTGATGCTGGCGGTACTGTACATGCCGTGGGGCCTGGCCAAGCTCCCGGACAAGCGCCAGCAGGCCGAGGTCGTCAGCGAGATGCGCCTGTTCCTGCCACCGCAGAAGGCCGCCGGCCACCCTGCTCCGCTCACCAACGTCGGTGCACTGGTGCAGCAGGCCGAGCAGCGCTGGGGAGCTGGCGCGGTGGGCAGCGTGCAGGTGCAGAATCCCGGCGACGAGAACGCACGCGTGGCCGTGGTGCGTGCGCAGTCCAGCCGTGTTTCGACCACCCCGAACTATCTGCTGTTCGACGGCAGCGGTGGGCAGCTGCTGCAGATCAAGGAACACTCGGGCGTTGCCGCCGATACCCAGGGCGTGCTGTATGGCCTGCACCTGGGCCGCTTCGCCGATGCCGCCCTGCGCTGGCTGTACTTCATCGTCAGCCTGGCCGGCACGGCCATGGTCGGCACCGGGCTGGTGCTGTGGACGGTCAAGCGCCGTGCGCAGCTGCCTGATCCGCAGCGCCCCTACTTCGGCTTCCGCCTGGTCGAGCGTCTCAACATCGCCACCGTCGCCGGCCTGTCGGTGGCGATGGCGGCCTACCTGTGGGCGAACCGCCTGCTGCCCGTCACCATGGACGGGCGCGCGGCGTGGGAGGTGCATGCGTTCTTCCTGGCCTGGGCGGCCATGTTCGTGCACGCCACGATGCGCACACCCAAGCGTGCATGGATCGAACAGTTCCTGCTGGCGGCGTTGCTGCTGGCGCTGCTGCCGGTGCTGACTGCGGTGACCACGCTGCATCCGCTGTGGCGCACGCTGGCTGCGGGCGACTGGGCATTCGCTGGCACCGACCTGACCCTGCTGGCATTGGCCGCCCTGCACACGCTGCTGGCCTGGCGCACCTGGCGGCATGCGCCGAAGGTGAAGCGTGCACGGCCGTCTGCCGCGTCACGCACTGCGGCACCGGAGGCCAGCGCATGATCCACGTCATTCTGTTCGTGTTGTCGCTGGCCGCGTTCGCCTGCCTGGCACTGGCGATGGAACGCCATCAGCGGGAGGTGATGCGGCGTGTGCTGAGCGCGCAGGCAACCCAGCAGCTGCGCGCGATTGGCTGGGCATTGCTGGTGTTCAGTACCGTGTTTGCCATGCGCGGGTTGGGCGTTGGTTTCGGTCTGGCTGCGCTGTCCGGTCACACCAGCGTTGCCGCGGGCGTGGTGGTGTTGGCGATGGTGGTGCAAGGGCGGCGGGATCGGTAGATGCCCGCCTTGGTGGGCATTGATGAAAGCGACGCCAACCAAGGTTGGCGACTACCGGGCTTGAGCGGCGCTGCTTTGGTAGCTGCCCACCTTGGTGGGCATTGGTGAAAGCGACGCCAACCAAGGTTGGCGACTACCGGGCCTTAGGAGCGTTGCTCTGGTAGATGCCCACCTTGGTGGGCACCGGTGGAAGCCAGCGCCAACCAAGGTTGGCGGCTACCTGGACCTACAGGCACCCATGCGCCGCTCGGCGCTACAGGAACTCCGCCATGCGCTGCAGTTCGTCTTCCAACGCACCACGAAACACCTTGTCGCGGGCCAGTGACTTGCCGGCGTAGCCCACGCTGGACGCCAGTTCACCGTCGCGCACGCTGAGATTGGCCCAGCCCACCACCTGGTCGTGCCACAGCACCGGCAACGCGTAGTAGCCGTATTGGCGCTTCGGTGCAGGTGTGTAGGCCTCGAACTTGTAGACCCAGCCCCACAGCAGCTCGAAGCGGCGGCGGTCCCACACCACGGGATCGAACGGGGCTAGCAGGCGCACCTGCTCATCCGGTGCGTGACGGCGCGAGCGCGGGTTCTCGTCTGCCGGCCAGTACCAAGTCGTGCCGTCCAGCGTGCAGCTGGCCAGCTGTTGCTTGGCCAGCATCAACGCCTGCCGGGTTTGTTCGGCCAGATGCGGTGCGCCATAGCCGAGCAGACGCACCAGGTAGGTCAGGCTGGCCGATGGCAGTGGCGCGTACTTGCGCACCACCAGGTCGATCAGGGCGGCGGCGCGTTCGATCTGCGCCTGCGCGCTGGCATCGGCTTCCGCGTGCTCGGCCACCGCGTAGATGCGGGTGCCGCTGTCGCGCCGCTGCACACGCAGCAGGCCGCGGTAGTGCATGCCCTCCAGCAGGTGCGTGCTGGCATTGCTGGTGCCGCCCCAGTAGTTGGTCACCCGGCCATGCGCAAACGCCTGGTCGACCTCGCGCGGGTGCACGCTGCCGCGCTCGCGCACGAAGGCCAGCACGTCCGCTGCACGCCGCTGGGTCTCGGTGTCCCACGCGCGCTTGGACACACGCGGGGGCATCAGCGCAAGATGCTCACGCGGCAGGAAGCCGTAGTTCACCAGGCAATCTTCTTCCACCGGCAATCGGGCATAACGGCGCTCAAGATCGCCTGCACGATAGTCCTTCACTCGGTGGCGCAGGGTCAGGTCCTGTGCGCGTGCCGGTGCGCGGATCGGGTCGGCCTGCACGAAGCCCAGGCGCCGGATCGCGGTCAGCAACGTGGTGGGCTTGAACAGCGTGCGCGCCACCGCATGGCGGCGCAGATCATCAAGGGTGGGCGTGGCAGGCATGGCCGCATTGTAGATCCACGCCATGCGTGGATGGGGCCGTGGCGAACCGTGCAACGGCATCCACGCATGGCGTGGATCTACCGAAGCTCCAGCACCTCCAGCGAACCGATCACCAGCGCACGCATGCCCTGCTTGAACTCGGTGATCACCTGGCCTTCTTCGTCGTCCGCAATCCCATACACCGTATCCGCACCGGCAATGCAGTAGAACGCGATCGTGGCCAGCAGCCAGCGCGCCTTGTCCAGCGGCAGGCCGAACACCTCGGCCACATGGGCCTGGTGCGAGGCGATCTTCTCCAGCATCGGCGTGGTCGCCACCGAACGGCGCAGCAGGTAGGGCGGTAGTCCGGGGTGCGCTTTCACCACCTCGCACAGCGATTCCACGAACGCCAGCAGGTAGGCCTGCAGCCCACCCGGCGCATCGACCGAAGCACGTGGAATCTGCCAGCGCTGGAACACCGTATCGGCCACCAGCCGCTTCAAGGCCTCGAGGTTGGCCACGCGCTTGTAGAGCGCGGCCTGGGTCACCGCCAGTTCGGCGGCCACGTTGGCCATGGTCAGGTTCGGCAGGCCCAGCGTGATGCCGATGTCGGCCAGACGATCGGGGGTGATGGTGGGCGGACGGCCACGGGCCGACGCCGGGGTTTCAGGGTGCATGTTCATACCGTAGCGAGGGTGCCAGCAAAGGGACCCTCTTGTCCGCTTCATATGGTTTAGTTTAATTTACTCAACTAATTCGGAATGCGTGAGGTTCGCAACCCCGCCGCCGTCCGCGATCGAGCCCAAGGCTCACTTCCCGCCAGGTCCCCACCCAGCCGACAACCCTGCGCCGCGCCCTCCCCCGTGCTTGCCGTCGGCAGCGCGCCAGGCGCGTTAGCACCTGCGATTCACAGGAACCTGGCATGACCGTGTACCACCTTTCCTCTCCCCTGAAGCCCGCAGCGGCCGCCGCGAGCCGCGTGCAGATGCATCCGCCGATGGCCCGGCGCTACCGGGTGTCGGCCCTGGCACTGGGGCTGCTGGCCTCGTTTGCCGCGCTTGCCGACTCCGCGCCGTCCACGCTGCCCTCGGTGCAGGTGCAGGAACAGCGCCGGGTGACCGGCGACTATGCCGGCGGCCAGGTGGCTTCCGGTAGCCGGGTTGGCCTGCTCGGCGACAAAGACTTCATGGACACGCCCTTCAGTACGGTCAGCTACACCGAAGCCTTCATCCGCGACCGCCAGGCCAAGGACCTCACCGACGTCATCGCCGCCACCGACCCGACGGTGTTCAGCAACGGCGTCACCGGCGCCTGGAGCGAGAACTACGCCATCCGCGGCTTCGCCTCCAGCACCAGCGACACCACCTTCAACGGCCTCAGTGGCATGGCGCCGTACTACCGCACCTCGCCGGAGATGTTCGAGCGCATCGAGGTCCTGAAGGGGCCGTCCGCCCTGCTCAACGGCATGCCGCCGGGCGGCTCGGTCGGTGGCAGCGTCAACCTGGTGCCCAAGCGTGCCAGCGAGCAGCCATTGCTGCGGGTCAGCGCCAACTTCGCCTCCGATGCGCAGTTTGGCACCCACGTGGATGTGGGCCGCCGGCTGGGTGCCGACAAGCAGTTCGGCATCCGCTTCAACGGCGCCTACCGTGATGGCGACGGCGCAGTCGGCACGCAGAGCAAGAAAGTACAGCTGGGCTCCCTGGCGCTGGATTGGCGCGGCGAGCGCGCCCGCCTGTCCGCCGATCTGTACAGCGCCGACGACCGCGTCGATGGCCCTGCCCGTGGCGTCGGCCTGGCACCGGGCGTCGCGATTCCGCGGCCACCGCGCGGCGATACGTTGATCAACCCGGACTGGGCCTATGTGGACAGCCAGGACAAGGGCGCGATGCTGCGTGGCGAGCTGGACATCAACGAACACCTGATGGCCTACCTGGCCTATGGCACCAGCAAGACCGACTACCGTTACAACGGCTCGATCAGTGCGCAGATCCTCAACCCGGCCGGTGACTTCACCACGGTGATGGGCCAGCTGGCGTTCGACATCAAGAAGCAGTCCGGTGATGCCGGCCTGCGCGGCAGCTTCCGTACCGGCAGTGTCGGCCACCAGTGGGCCGCCAACGTGACCCACTACCAGCACACCCAGAACGACTTCGGCCGCCGCAGCGTGCCGGGCTGGGACTGGACCACCAACCTGTACAACCCGGTGTGGGGCCCGGCTGCGCCGTTCATCGCACCGCATATCTCGCACACCGAACTGCGGCTGGACAGCATCGGCTTCGCCGACACCCTCTCCTTCGCCGATGACCGCGTGCAGCTGACGCTGGGTGTGCGCCGGCAGCAGGTGGTCAGCGAGACCTTCAACGTGGCAAGCGGTGCGCGCACCTCACGCTATGACGAGAGTGCCACCACCCCGGCGGCCGCCCTGCTGGTGAAGGCCACCGACAAGGTCTCCATCTACACCAACTACATCGAAGGCCTCAGCCAGGGTGCCACCGCGCCGATGACCGCCGCCAATGCCGGCGATGTGTTCGCACCGTTCCGCACCAAGCAGAAGGAGCTGGGCCTGAAGCTGGACCTGGGCAGCTTCGCGCACACCTTCAGCGTGTACGAGATCAAGCGCCCGAGCAGCTACACCGACCCGGTCACGAATATCTTCTCGTTCGGTGGCGAACAGCGTAACCGGGGCGTGGAATGGGGCTTCTTCGGCTCACCACTGGATGGCGTGCGCCTGCTGGGCGGCGTGGCCTACGTGCAGCCGAAGCTGACCCGTACGGCGGGTGGTGTGAATGAAGGCCGCATCGCCACAGCGGTTGCGCAGCGGCAGGCGAAGCTGGGCGTGGAATGGGATGTGCCTGCGCTGGAGGGTTTGACCCTGACCGGCAATGCCACCGCGATGTCGAAGCAGTACATCAGTGCCGACAACAGCCTGTCTGTGCCGGGGCGCACGTTGTTCGATGTGGGGGCGCGCTACAGCACCACCGTGGCGGGTCGACCGCTTGCGCTGCGGGCCAGCGTGAACAACGTGACCAACAAGGCGTACTGGGGCATGCCGTTGTTGTCGAGCCTGGCGCTGGGGGCGCCGAGAACGGTGCTGTTGTCGGCCACGATGGATTTCTGAAAGGCATCCACGCATGGCGTGGATCTACTGGAAATGCATCAGTAGAGCCAGGCCATGCCTGGCTGATGCCATGGTGACCCGCCGAAAGCATCCACGCATAGCGTGGATCTACTGGCATTCGCCACCTAGAGAGTCGAGCCATGCTCGACTCGCTTCATCAGTAGAGCCAGGCCATGCCTGGCTGCCTCCATGTTGATCCGCCAGAAGCATCCACGCATGGCGTGGATCTACTGAACCTCAGCCTACCCGTTCAACCCGGCTGCAGGCGGAAAATGGCATGGCTGGTCAACGCCAGCGCAGCCAGCTTCAGCCCTTCCATCACTCGATCGCCGACGTACTGGTCCGGGCTGCCATTCTGCCGGGCGCGTTCCGCCGCCAGCAGGATTTCCTGCACGATGCGCAGACCGGCCAGCGCACCATCAGCATCGGCCAACGCCATGCATCGGCCCGGCAGTTGATGGCGCTCGGGCCAAGACTGACCGTCAGCAGCCGCGCCCAACCCGATGCGATGCAGCAGGGTCGTCAGGCTGTTGGGATCGGACGGGATGTCGTGCCCCTCATCGGCATTGGCCGGGGCGCGCTGATGGGGGAACTCCGATGCATTCATGGCAGGTCTCCGTGCAAGGCATGCAGGACCACCGCCCTTAACAAAGGCGGCGGACGGTACGTGGCTGGAAATCCGGTGGTCGCGTAAGCACTAACCGGCAGGTGGGTTTTCACCCACCTCCACGCACCGCCCGCCATAAAGCTCGAACGGAATGCCAGCCGACGCCGCACAAGGCGACGCCGGCTGGCGAGCGCAAACTACACGCGACCAACGGGGTTTCCAGGCCCCGGCCATCCTTTTTCGATGGCACCCCATCATGAGCACAACGGGGTGGCAGGCGCCAACAACCCAAGTGCAAAGACAGCAACGTTCACGCAGTGGCAGCATTGTCGCATATCGACAATCGAGCCGAAGATTCAACAACTTGCACCACGCCGATGACGGCATGCTTCACCCGCATCGGCATCGCGCATTCCTTGACCGCATCCGGCATTCAGGGACATGCCACATGCCAGTTCCGACATTACGCAAGCAGATGAGCAATCAACGCCAGCACCGCCAGATGCCCCACGTAGTATCCATAAAACGCCCAGCGCCAGCGCGGCAGTTGCCACGGCACCCGCGCCGCCAACAGCAACACAGGAACGGCCAGCAGCGCCCAGCCGTTGTGGTTGGCCCAGCACACCGTGGCGAACCCGATCAGCAGCAGCCACCACGCACCATGGCGGAACGCCAGCCACCCGAGCAGCACGAAGCCGACGCCCGCCCATTGGTAGTCCACCAGCATCGGCGCCATGCCCGCCGCCAGCAGCAACAGCAGTGGGCGATTGCTGGCCAGTGCATGCACCGCCACCGCAGCCAGGGCAAAAGTAAGCAGTATGTTGAGTGGCAACCAGGGACCGAAGGCAAGTGCATGCAGCGGTTGCGCGACCACGCCCCATACGGCCAGGCGACGGATCGACTTGCGCAGGTCTGCACCCGGCTGGGCGAGGTTGCAGGCCATTACCAGTGCAAACAGCGGGAACGCGATGCGCCCCAGTTCGCTTATGACAGGCAGGTAGCCGCCGTAGACCACTTTTGCCACGTGGTCGCCGGTCATGGTCAGCAGTGCGATCCATTTCAGCAGCTCGCGTGCGCCGCTGCTGAGGCTGGGGTCGGGCGTGGACATCCCTGTCGTGGTCGCTTGCATCGCGGAAGCTTATGCGCATCGGCCAGCCCATTTCCAGCACCGCGAAAGCATGTGCCACTGTAGGCACCGAGCTGCGGCGCTATGCTGGCCGCCCCTGCTTGTGAGCACCCCCATGCGTACCCTCTACCCCGCCATCGAGCCCTACCGCGAGTTCACCCTGCCGGTGAGCGATCTGCACACCCTGCATATCGAAGAGTGCGGCACGCCGGAAGGGATCCCGGTGGTGTATCTGCACGGTGGCCCGGGCGCCGGCATCTCGCCGACCCATCGGCGCTTCTTCGACCCGGCGCGCTACCGCATCGTCTTGATCGACCAGCGGGGCAGCGGCCGCTCCACGCCGTTCGGCGAGCTGCGCGACAACACCACGCAGGATCTGGTGGCCGACATCGAGAAGGTGCGCGAGCACCTGGGTATCGAGTGCTGGCTGGTCTATGGCGGCTCCTGGGGCTCCACCCTGTCGCTGGCCTATGCGCAGGCACATCCCGAACGCGCCACTGGCCTGATCGTACGCGGCGTGTTCCTCGGTCGTGAGATCGAGAACCGCTGGTTTGCCGAGGCCAATGGTGGTGCGCGCTGGATTTTCCCGGAGCGCTGGGACCGCTATGAGGCCTACATTCCAGAAGCCGAGCGCGGCGACATGATTGCGGCCTACTGGACGCGCCTGGACAGCGCCGACGAGGCCACCCGCATCGCCGCCGCGCAGGCCTGGCTGGGCTGGGAGGACAACGCCGCCACCCTGCAGCACGACGTGGATGCCGTGTCCACCGATGACCCGCTGGATACGCTGGCCAAGGCCCGCATCGAAGCGCATTACTTCCGCAACGGCATCTTCCTGGAGCCGGACCAGCTGCTGCGCGACATTGACCGCATCCGCCACCTGCCCGGCGTGATCGTGCAGGGCCGCTACGACATCATCTGCCCGCCGCGTAGCGCCTGGGACCTGGCCAAGGCCTGGCCGGAAGCCAGGCTGGAGATGGTGACCTCCGGCCACAGTGCGAACGAGCCTGCAACGGTGGATGCGCTGGTGCGAGCCACGGACGCGTTCGCCGACCGCTTCTGAAAGCACGGGGTAGTGCCGGCCGCTGGCCGGCATCCCACCGATAACAGGTAGAGTCGACTGTCAGTCGACTGCTCTCGGCGGGAAACCGAAAACCCGCGCTGCGCGCGATAGTCGACTAACTGTGTAAACCCACTACGTTGTTCAGCGGCACTCTGGAGATAGGTGGCTGGCCGCCGATCGCCATATGGGGACGATGCCAGTTGTAGTGGTGCAGCCATTGGTTCAGAACGGAATTGCGCTGGTCCGAGGATGCGTACTCGCAGGCGTAGGCCCACTCGCGCAGGCTGGTCTGGATGAAGCGCTCGGCTTTGCCATTGGTCCGCGGCGTGTAGGGCTTGGTTCTGATGTGCTTGATTCCAAGGGATTTGAGCAGCTTGGCAAAGGCGGTGGAGCGATAGCAGGCACCGTTGTCGGTCAGGATCCGCTTGAAGGTGATTCCCAGGCTGGCGTAGTACTCCAGAGCGCCCAGCAACGCCTGGCAGGCGGTTTCGCCCTGTTCGTTGGGGTGGACGCTGCTGAAGGCCACTCGGGAGTGATCGTCGATGGCCACGTGGACGTAGCCCCAGCCACCGCCCGCGGCGTTTCCCCGGCGTTTGGCATCGGTTCTGTGCCCTGGCCGCTGGAAGTTGCCCAGCTTCTTGATGTCCAGGTGCAGCAGCCCTCCTGGCTGATCATATTCGTATCGGATGACCTCCTTGGGCGAATCAAGCTGACACAGCCGATTGAGGCCGTGGGCGCGCATCAGCCTTGAAATCGTACTGTGGCCGACCCCCAGTGCCTTGGAGATGGTCAGGTAGGTCTGCCGCTTACGGCGGCGTTCCTTGATCTGCTCGACCACCAGCTCCGGCGTGGCGTGCGGCGTCTGGTGAGGCTTTGAGCTGCGGTTCTCCAAGCCCGATGGCCCCAACTCCCGGAATCGGCCGAGCCATTTGTAAGCCGTACGCACGCTGACGCCACACGCCTGAGCTGCTTCTTCCGGGCGCAGGCCCTCGTGAAGGATGCGGTGAACAAGAAGTGCTCGACTATGGACGGTCAAACGGGCATTTTTATGGTGGTTCATCCGGGCTCTTTGGGGTCTGGAAAGGTGTGGTAACCGCCATTTTCCAAAGATGTCCCGGATGAACAACCTACAGAGAGATCACAACTAACAGTCGACTCTACCCAGCCGTCTCCCCGCATCCGCCTCCGCGCCGTCGATCACGGCAGCCCGGTGAATGGCGGCTCACCGCCACCGACCAGGCAGGCGGATTCTTCGCAGCTCGCTTACAGGCAGGCGCCGATGATCCGGCCGTGGCCACGGACAACCCTGGCCTACCTCCCTACTTCTGGAGCCTGCCATGACCGGTGTTCGCTATCTCCCCGTCGCTCTCGCCCTTTGCGCGGGCCTGCTTATCGGTGCGTGTTCCAAGACCCAGGAAGCCAGCAAGGCCACCGCGGCCGAGGACGTAACCGAAGTGAAGCTGATTCCAGCCTATGAATCGCTGGACAAGGATAAGGACGGCATCGTCACCCTCGCCGAAGTCGATGCGGTTGCGCCGGACTGGGCAGAACGAATGCACGCCTGCGACACCGATCGCAACAAGACGTTGAGCCGCGGCGAGTACGACGTGTGCAAGCAGACCAGTGCCTCGCATTGATCCCTTGATGCGCCATCGATTGGCGCGATGCTTGCCCGGCTATACCAAGGTATAGCTGGGCTAACCCACGAGCCTCTAGGACTACCCCATTCAGGGGCGGACAATAGCGCCACTGGCCAGGGCAACCCTGGCTGGCTCCCTCCCCTCATGGAGACGCAGATGGACCCCGACCCTGCCGGGCGCACCGCGCCCCATATGCCCGCCTGTTGCCTGTTCCTGGCGCCTGCCCGCCGGTCCCTGCCTGCCTGAGTGACGGGGGATCGCCAGGCGCCGCCTGCCTGGAGATCACCCCCATGTCCTACAAGATCCTCTACATCACCCTGCGCCGCCTGATCGGCGAGCGCGATGTTGCCGCCCTGCGCAGCCACCTGCTGCAGCACGGCGCCGTGGTTTTCGCCCGTTCGCTGTCGCTCGGTTCGCCGCGCGTGGTCGCCGACGCACTGTCGCTGCTGCCGATCAGCGAACGCATCAACGTGCTGCGCCATCTGCCCTACCCCCTTCGCGACGCGATGAAGCCGCTGTGCATCGGCGGCAGCCAGCGCCTGCACATGCAGCCGTGGTCACCGGCGGTGCTGGCGATGCGCCACGCCTGAACCGTTGCATCCGTTCCGTTCGTGTTCCGGCCGCGGCCGGCTCTGACATTCAAGGAGTTCCCATGAGCCTGCTCAACGCCTGGTTCAATGCATTCCTGCGCAGCCGTCGCGCAGGCAACCTGTTCGGTCGTCGCGCCATGCCCGAAGCCGGCTTTCGCCCGGGCAGCGCCGAGGCCGCACCGTTCGCACTCACCACCGGCCTGGTCACCCTGTCGCAGCTGGACGAGCCGCGCCTGCTGGCTGCGCTCGACTCGCACGTCGATGGCCTCAGCCCGCACGAGGCCGAGGAGCGGCTGGCCACGCTCGGCCCCAACGAGGTGGATCACGAAAAGCCGCTGCCGTGGTGGCGTCATCTGTGGCAGTGCTACCGCAACCCGTTCAACCTGCTGCTGACCGTACTGGCGGCGGTGTCCTGGCTGACCGAGGACATCAAGGCCACGATCGTGATCGGCGCGATGGTGCTGCTGTCCACGCTGATCCGTTTCGTGCAGGAAGGCCGTTCCAACCGTGCCGCCGAGCGGCTGAAGGCACTGGTCGGCAACACCGCGCGCGTGCTGCGCCGCAATCCAGGCACCGAGGCCGCCGATGTGGCCGACCAGTACTTCGGTGCGCACCTGCACAGCCGTCGTCCGGCGCGGCTGCTGGACCTGCCGATCCGTGAGCTGGTGCCCGGTGATCACATCGTGCTGTCGGCCGGCGACATGATTCCGGCCGACTGCCGCGTGCTGACGGCCAAGGACCTGTTCGTGGCGCAGGCAGCGATGACCGGCGAGTCGCTGCCGGTGGAGAAGTTCGCGCACCCGGGCGATGGCCTGGCCGGTCTGCTGGAGCAGCACAACCTGTTGTTCATGGGGACCAATGTGGTGTCCGGCACCGCCACCGCCGTGGTGCTGGCCACCGGCAACCGCACCTACTTCGGCACCCTGGCCCAGCGCAGCACCGCCACCGACCGTGCGCCCACCGCGTTCCAGGCCGGCGTCAACAGCGTCAGCTGGCTGCTGATCCGCTTCGCGCTGGTGATGGTGCCATTCGTGCTGCTGATCAACGGCTGGACCAAGGGCGACTGGACCGAGGCGTTCCTGTTCGCGCTGTCGGTGGCGGTGGGCCTGACCCCGGAAATGCTGCCGATGATCGTCACCTCCACCCTGGCCAAGGGTGCGGTGCTGCTGTCGCGGCGCAAGGTGATCGTCAAGCGGCTGGATGCGATCCAGAACTTCGGCGCGATGGAAGTGCTGTGCACCGACAAGACCGGCACCCTTACCCAGGACAAGATCGCGCTGGAGCGGCACACGGATGTGTTCGGCCACGATTCGGAGGACGTGCTGAAGTTTGCCTACCTCAACAGCCATTTCCAGACCGGGCTGATCAACCTGCTCGACCGTGCGGTGCTGGAGCACGTGGAGCTGCAGAGCTCACTGCGGCTGTCGCAGGACTACCACATGGTGGATGAGATTCCGTTCGACTTCGAGCGCCGCCGTATGTCGGTGGTGGTGTCCGAACGCGAGGACCACCATGAGCTGATCTGCAAGGGTGCGGTTGAGGAGATGCTGGCGGTATGCAGCACCGTGCGCGAGAACGGCGAGGACAAGCCGTTGGATGAGCAGCGGCTGGCGCGCGTGCGGCAGACCACGGAAGAACTGAACGAACAGGGCCTGCGCGTGGTGGCAGTGGCGATGAAGGAAACTGCTGCCAGCCAGACCGTGTACTCGCAGGCCGACGAGTGCGGGCTGACCCTGGTCGGCTACGTGGCCTTCCTCGACCCGCCGAAGGAATCGGCTGCACAGGCGCTGCAGGCGCTGGCCGCGCATGGCGTAGAGGTGAAGGTATTCACCGGCGACAACGAGCTGGTCACCGCCCGCGTCTGTGCCCAGGTCGGGCTGGAGGCGGACACCATCCTGACCGGCCCGCAGATCGAGCGCATGGATGACGGCGCGCTGTCGCGGGCGTTGCACCACCACCGTGTGTTTGCCCGATTGACACCACTACACAAGGAGCGCCTCGTACGCGAGCTACGCGCACAGGGCAAGGTGGTCGGTTTCCTCGGCGATGGCATCAACGATGCACCGGCGCTGCGTGCGGCGGACATCGGCATCAGCGTGGACAGCGCGGTGGACATCGCCAAGGAGGCGGCCGACATCATCCTGCTGGAAAAGAACCTGATGGTGCTGGAGGAAGGTGTCATCCAGGGCCGGCGCACGTTCAACAACATGCTGAAGTACATCCGCATGACTGCCAGCTCCAACTTCGGCAACGTGTTCTCGGTGCTGGTGGCCTCGGCCTTCCTGCCGTTCCTGCCGATGCTGCCACTGCAGCTGCTGGTGCAGAACCTGCTGTATGACATCTCGCAGATCGCCATCCCGTTCGACAACGTGGACGAAGAGCTGGTACGCAAGCCGTTGAAGTGGAACCCGGCGGACATCGGCCGCTTCATGGTGTTCTTCGGGCCGATCAGCTCGATTTTCGACCTGACCTGCTTCGCCTTGATGTGGTACGTGTTCGATGCACGCACGCCGGCCGACCAGGGCCTGTTCCAGTCCGGCTGGTTCGTGGTGGGCCTGCTGACCCAGACGCTCATCGTGCACATGATCCGTACACCGAAGGTGCCGTTCCTGCAGAGCATCGCCGCGCCGCCGCTGCTGGTGATGACCGGCCTGATCATGGCCATCGGCGTGGCCCTGCCGATGAGCCCGCTGGCGGGCTACTTCAAGCTGCAGGCCCTGCCGACCGGCTACTGGCCGTTCCTGGTGGCGATCCTGTTCGGCTACGCGGTGCTGACCACCGTGCTGAAGAAGATCTACATCCGTCGTTACGGCTGGCAGTAAGCGCCCGCCGCCTGGTCCAGGGAGAAACACAATGGACATCAATCCGAACCTGCCGGCGTTCAACGCCGGCGCGACCCTGAGCTCGTTGATCAGCCTGTCGGTTGCGTTCGTGCTGGGCACGGCCATCGGCCTGGAACGGCAGCTGCGCCAACGCACCGCCGGCCTGCGTACCAATACGCTGGTGGCAGTGGGTGCGGCGGTGTTCGTCGACCTGGCCGTGCGCTTCCATGACCTGTATGGCGGCCCGCCCTCGCCGCTGCATGTAGTGGCCTATGTGATCTCCGGCGTCGGCTTTCTCGGCGCCGGTGCGATCATGAAGGACGGCGCCCAGGTGTCTGGCCTCAATACCGCCGCCACCCTGTGGGGCTCGGCGGCGGTCGGTGCCTGTGCGGGTATCAAGCTGCTGCCCGAGGCGGTGATGGCGGCGGTGTTCGTGCTGGCCGCGAACACCCTGCTGCGGCCGGTGGTGAACCGCATCCAGCGGCAGCCGTTGCCGGAGGCGTTCAGCGAGGCGACCTATGCAATCAACGTGGTCTGCCAGCGTGAGCAGCAGGCCGAGGTACTGGACCAGCTGTTGCTGCTGCTGGAACAGGCGCACTACCCGGTGCGCGCGGTGGACCAGCGCCCATTCGGCGAGCGCGACGTGGAGATCGAGGCGGTGCTGTATGCCACCACGGTGGATGCCGGTGAACTGGATGCGGTGCTGGCCACGCTGGCGACCACCCCCGGCGTGCTGCAGGGATTCTGGAACGCCAGTCTCGAGGAGTAGTGCCGGCCGCTGGCCGGCAACATCGTGCACCGCTTGGTAGGTGCCGACCTTGGTCGGCACAGATCCATCAGATGCCATGACTCCTGCCCAAGCCTGCCGACCAAGGTCGGCATCTACCAACAGCCCTCATGCACCGCTCTGGTAGGTGCCGACCTTGGTCGGCACAGACCCATCAGATGCCATGACTCCTGCCAGAGCCTGCCGACCAAGGTCGGCATCTACCAACAGCCCTCATGCACCGCTCTGGTAGGTGCCGACCTTGGTCGGCACAGACCCATCAGATGCCATGACTCCTGCCAGAGCCTGCCGACCGAGGTCGGCATCTACCAACAGCCCGCACGCACCGCTTGATAGGTGCCGACCTTGGTCGGCACAGACCCGGGTAGTGCCGGCCGCTGGCCGGCAACCTCATGAACTCCGGGACGGTCCTGCAGCTGCCGGCCAGCGGCCGGCACTACCAGGCATCGCTTTGGTGGGTGCCGACCGCACAGGAGCACGCCAAGCACGGTCGGCACCTGCCAGAGGCAGCTTTGCTATCCTTTCCATCCACGCCCGGGAGCTTCCCCGATGCCATCGCTGTCGCCCCGTCGCCCGCTGGTGCTGCTGGCCCTGATCGTCGTGATGGCGGCGATCTTCCTGATCGACACCGTCACTGATTACGCGGTCGCCGCCGCCTGCTTCTACGCAGCGGTCATCCTCGCGGCATCGCGCGTACTCACCGCGCGCGGGCTGATCAGCCTGGCCATCGCCTGCATCGCACTCACCGCCCTGAGCTTCTTCCTCACCCGCTTCGGTACCTACCGCATCGGCCTGGTCAACTCGGTGATCGGCATGCTGGTGATCGGCATCACCACCTACCTGGCGTTGAAGATGGAAGCGGCCAAGGCCGCAGTGCAGGAAGCACAGGGCCGCCTGCTGCGAGTAGCGCGCGCATCGACCGTGGGCGAGCTGACCACCTCCATCGCACATGAAGTGAACCAGCCGCTGGCGGCGATCGCCAGCAGCGCCGAAGCCTGCCAGCGCTGGTTGGCACAGGACCCACCGAACGTGGACAAGGCCCGGCAGACCGTGGCCCGCATCCTGGCTGATGCGCATCGCGCCGGTGACGTGATCGCCCGTATCCGTGGCCTGACCCAGGGTGCCGCACCGGAACGACGCGCGTTCGACCTGAACCAGGCGGTGGAGGAAATGCTGGCGCTGTCGCGCAGTGAACTGGACCAGCACGGCGTGGCCGTGGCCCTGCTGCTGGACGCCGACCTGCCACTGGTGCAGGCCGACCGCGTGCAGGTGCAGCAGGTGATCGGCAACCTGATCCTCAATGCGGTGGACGCGATGGAAGCCGTGCCCGCCGCCGATCGCCGCCTGTCGCTGCTGACCCGGCGTGACGGCCAGCGGGTCAGCCTCAGTGTGCGCGACCGTGGTGTCGGCCTGCCCGCCGATCACCCCGAGCGTGTGTTCGATGCGTTCTGGACCACCAAGTCGCACGGACTGGGCCTCGGTCTGAGCCTGAGCCGTTCGATGATCGAGGCCAACGACGGCCAGATCCGCGCCGAACGACCGGCAGGCGGCGGTGCCTGCTTTGTGTTTGACCTGCCCGTTGCCACGGAACGCCCCCATGCGTAAGCCCGCTGCACCCATCACCGATCCAGCGCCCATCGTCTACGTGATCGACGACGATCCGTCGGTGCGCGCCGCGCTGGAAGACCTGCTCGCCTCGATGGGCCTGCAGGTACGGGCCTTCGCTTCCACCCAGGCGTTCCTCGAACACGAACTGGAAGATGCACCGGCCTGCCTGGTGCTGGACGTACGCATGCCCGGCCAGAGCGGGCTGGAGTTCCATCGCACGATGGGCAGCCACGGCCTGCAGCTGCCGGTGGTGTTCATCACCGGCCACGGCGACATCGCGATGGGCGTCAACGCGATCAAGGACGGTGCCATCGAGTTCCTGACCAAGCCGTTCCGTGACCAGGAACTGCTGGATGCGATCCACAAGGGCATCGAGATCGACCGCCAGCGCCGTCGCGACGGCGAGGCACTCGAAGCCCTGCAGCAGCGCTGGAACACCCTCAACGCCGGCGAGCGCGAGGTGGTTGACGGTGTGGTGCGCGGCCGCCTCAACAAGCAGATCGCCGGTGACCTCGGGGTCAGCGAGATCACGGTGAAGGTGCGCCGCGCACAGGTGATGCGCAAAATGGGCGCGCGTACCCTGGTCGACCTGGTGCGGATGTATGACCGCTTGCAGGCAGGTTCCCCATGAGCGTGCATGTCGCACTGCTGCGAGCAGTCAATGTCGGAGGTACCGGCAAGCTGCCGATGGTTGAACTGGTGGCGATGTGCGAAGACGCCGGCTTCACCGACGTCCGCACCTATATCGCCAGCGGCAACGTGGTGTTCCGCAGCGGACTTGGCGAAGCCGGCGTGCGGAAAGCCCTTGGCCAACGGCTGCAGGCCTATGCCGGAAAACCGGTGGGTGTATTGGTGCGCTCCGCAGCCGAGATCGCAGCGGTTGCCGCCCGCAATCCGTTTCCGCATGCCGCCGGCAATCGCGTGGTCGCGCTGTTCGTGGATGAGGCACTGCCCACGGATCCCTTGGCCGGGGTGACCGGCCTGCGCGATGAGCAGCTGGCGCTGGGTACCCGCGAGATCTTCGTCCACTATGGCGACGGCATGGCCGACTCACGCCTGCGGGTTCCCTATGCCCAGCAGGGCACCGCCCGCAACCTCAACACGGTCGGCAAGCTTGCGGCAATGGCCGCCGCGCTCGGCCAAGCCACCTCAGGCGGTAGAGGGCGGCGGTAGAGTCGACTGTCAGTCGACTATCGCGCGCAGCGCGGGATTTTCCGCAACCTTGTGGAAGAGCAGTCGACTAACAGTCGACTCTGCCCGGCACGGGCTGGATACCGGACAAGATCACGCCCGTTGCAGGCGGTGCTTCAATCGCGTATCCATCAACCCCACCGCCAGCAGCACCGCGCTGGTCAACCAGCCAGCGGCCAGCAGATGGGTCTGCGGCAACACCACGCCCAGCAGGACCAGTGCCACCGCACCGATCAGATGCGAGTACGGTGCGCGCCCGTACACCACCCGCTTGTACAGCGCGCTGCCCAGCAGGTAGATCAACGGACCGGCCACCAGCACGGCCGCATACACCGGCGTCACCGCAGCGTGCGGGTGGTCCATGACCAGGTCATTGCCCACCGCCGTAGCGATGATCCCGGCGATCAGCAGCGCGTGCACATAGTGGAAGTTGGCGCCCATCCGGCCCGGGTCTTCGGCATGGCTGATGGCCTCGGTGGCGTCGCGGCTGGAGATGCCGAAGTACAGCCACCACATGGCGATCGTGCCGGCGAAGGTGGCGAGCACTGCGGACACCACCGCCCCACTCCACTGTTCGACCTCGCTGAGCACGCCACCGGTGGCCAGCAACGTCTCGCCCAGTGCGACGATGACGAACAGCTGGCAACGCTCGGCCAGGTGCCCACCTTCGATGGTCCACTCGCGGGTGTGCGAACGGCCCAGCCCCGGGAATGCGAAGCCGAACATCGGTGAGATGTATTCGCACGCCACCGCCACCGCCCACAGCGCCAACCGCGTATTGCCCTCGGCTGCAGCACCTGCCAGCCAGAAGCAGGCCGACACGCTCACCCAGGCCAGCATGCGACGGAAGTTCGGCGCCAGCGGGTGCGTGCGGCCAACCTCGAACAGCACGAAGGCGGTACGCCCGACCTGCATGGTGGCGTAGGCGCCGGCGAACACCCAGGCACGGTCGGCGAAGGCCTCGGGAATGGACGAGGACATCAACAAGGCCAGCAGCATGGTGGCAAACAGCAGGCCGCGGATGCGCGGCGCTTCCGGATTGAACCAGTTGCTGACCCAGCAGGCGTACTGCCAGCCCAGCCACACCGCAAACCACAGCACCAGCGTCTGCAGCACGCCGGCCAGATCCAGGTGATGCAGCAGGTGGTGGCTGAGCTGGGTGACCGCGAACACGTAGACCAGGTCGAAGAACAGCTCTTCGTAGGTCACGCGCGCGTGGTGGCCATCGCGCTGGCGCAGGGCCGGCAATCGCAGTCGTGTACTCATGGCTTTCCGTCAGCGCGCCAGGCGCCAGTAGAGTAGACCGGCCAGCAGGGCCGGCACCGCGAACACCAGCAGCAGGATCGGCAGCTCCTCACGTATCTCGTAGCCGGCCCTGCTGACGCCCACCCACAGGTTGGCCACCGTCACCAGCAGCCAGGTGGCAATGAACGCGATCAGGGCCGTGGGCAGCTGTGAGGTGCCCACGCTCCACAGCCGCCCGAACAGCAGGAACACCCCAAGCAGCACGACGCCACCCACCATCACCAGAAGCACATGCATGGTCCACCTCCTTGAGCCTGCAGGCAGGCTAGCCGTGGCCGATTCTGCGCTCCAGCCGATGATCGTGGATTCACTTTCCAGGCGCGGCGAACAATCGCCCTGGCGATCGCGGCATAGCAAACGAGAACAGTTCCCATTAGTATTGCGTCATTACGCAGGGATGACCTCCCGGCACCCGCCTTTCACCCTTGCTGCCCGTCCGGATGTCCCAGCCGACACTTCCCCGCCCACCTGCGCTGCCGCTGGTGACCTCGCTGGTGCGCCACTACGAGGAACTGGTGGACTACCTGCATCGCCGGTTCCGCTCGCCCGGGCTGGCCCGCGAAGTGGTGCACGATGTCTGTGTGCGCCTGCTGGAACGCCCGGCCGCGCATGACGCCCGCCAACCGATCGCGCTGCTGCGCAGGATCGCCCACGATGCGGCGGTCGACCGCTGCCGCGCCGAGGACCTGCGCCGGCACTGGGTAGAGCCCCGCGCCGAGCTTCCCGAAGGCGCCTGCGCGCGCCCCGGACCCGAGCGCCAGGCGCAGGGCCAGCAGGCGCTGCAGCGGCTGACCACCAGCATCGAGCGCATGCCCTGCCGGCGGCAGCAGGTGTTCATCCTGCACAAGATCCACGAGCTGCCCCAGGCCGAGGTGGCGCAGCGGATGGGCATCGGCCTGAAGGCGGTGGAACGTCATCTGCGCCTGGCCATGGCCGACTGCCGGCTGCACGGTGCGCTGCGGTGAGCCCTGCATCACCCGATCCGGCACCGCCGTCGGCGCCCGCCGAACCGTCCGCCGAGGACATGCTCGACCAACACCGGGAGGCACTGAAGGAGCGTTTCCCGTTGCCAGGCCCGGAGCAGTTGCAGCGGCGGCGCGGCGGATCTGGCGCGAAACGGGTACTGCCGGTGCTGTTGCTGGCGGCTGCCGCGCTGCTGCTGGCCGACCCGGCCTGGCAGGTGCGTGACTACCAGACCGCCGTCGGCGAGCGCCGCGACATCGAGCTGCCGGACGGCAGCCGCGTGCTGCTCGACGCGGGAACCCACCTGCAGGTCCGTCGCCATCTGCGTTCGCGGCAGGTGCTGCTGGCGCAGGGCCATGCGCGCTTCGAGGTGCAGCATTCGGCGTGGCGCCGCTTCCAGGTCGATGCCGGGCCGGTACAGGTACGCAACTACGGCACGGTGTTCGATGTTGACCGCCAGGGCGATCTCAGCGAGGTCACGCTGTGGCGCGGCGAGGTCGGTGTCAGCGTGGATGGCGGCGGCACCGAGCAGCGGCTGAAGCCGGGGCAGCGCCTGCTGGCCCAGCCGGGGTCGCTGTCTCCGCCGGAAGCCGTGGATCCGGACCGGGCCGACTGGACCACCGGCCGGCTGCAGTTCGACCGCATGCCACTGAGCGAGGTGCTGCGCATCCTGCAGCGCTATCACGACCGTCCGATCGTGCTGGACAACCCGGCACTGGGTCCGCTGCAGGTGTCGGGCGTGTTCGATGCCGATCGTGCCGAGACGGCGGTCGCGCTGTTGCCGGAGATCCTGCCGGTCCAGGTGCATACCGCCGCCGACGGCAGCCTGCATCTGCGCGCCCGCGATTGATTGCTACGCCGAGGGTGGGTTGCGCGCCGTCCCATCCGGCAAGTGCTTGAACCCTTCCGAAGGACCCCCGCATGACCCGCCCTGTTCCGCCCGCCGCGCTGCGCCGGCTGGCCCCCACCCTGCTCGCCGCCTGCCTGTGTGCGGCGCTGCCCGCCACCGCGCAGACCGCTGCGTCCGCACCTGTCGAACTGCACCTGCCGACCGGCCCGCTGCAGGCTTCGCTCAACTCGCTGGCGCGCCAGAGTGGCATCCAGCTGTTGTTCGCTGCCGACAGCGTGAGCGGCCGCAACGCGCCCGCCCTCGACGGCCGCTACACCCCGCACGACGCCCTGCAGCGCCTGCTGGCCGGGCAAGGCCTGGCGATGCAGGAGCGCTCGTCGGGGGTGTTCGTGGTGAGTGCCGCGCCAGCATCGCCCAAGCCCCGCGCTCCGGCCCGGGCCGCGTCATCGGCAGCGTCCCCTGCCACGACCACTTCGCTGGCCCGCGTCACGGTATCGGCCTCGACCGCGCGCATGCCGCAGGGTGAGACTGCGATGCCCAACACCATCACCGTGCTGACCCGCGAGGACATCGCGCAGCAGCTGGCGCTGGGCTCGGATGTCTCGCGCGTGCTGTCGGCGCAGATCCCGGCGTTTGCCCCGGCGCGCGAGAAGATGTCCAACTACGGCGAAACCATGCGTGGCCGCGGCATCCTGTACATGGTCGACGGCGTGCCGCAGTCGACGCCGCTGCGCGATGGCTCACGTGATTCGCACACCATCGATCCGGCCATGATCGAACGCATCGAGGTCATCCACGGTGCCAACGCACTGCAGGGCATCGGCGGTACCGGTGGCATCGTCAACATCATCACCCGCAGCGCGCCCAGCGAGCCGGGCGCCTTCCTGCTCGATACCAACATCAGCTACAGCTCGGCGCTGCCCAGCCGCCGTGATGACAACGGCCAGCGCGGCTCGGCACTGGTCGGCGTGCGCGGCGAGCAGTTCGATCTGGTGGCCGGCCTGGCCTATGAGAAGCAGGGCCTGTACCACGACGGCGAGGGCCGTTCGATCGGTACCAACGCGCAGGGCGAACTGATGGATTCGACCTCGTCGAACGTGTTCGCCAAGCTGGGCTGGAACATTGCCGAGGGCCACCGCCTGCAGCTGATGGCCAACCGCTACGAGCTGCGCGGGCTGGACAACTACCTGGCGGTGAACGGTGATTACCGCACCGGTCGCCCGACCATTTCGGTGCCCGGCGATACCCCGTTGGAGCCGCCGATGAACCGCTCGCGTTCGTTGACGCTGGACTACAGCGCCGCCGATCTGCTTGGTGGCCGCTTCCAGGCGCAGGCCTTCGCGGTGGACTTCGAAGGCCGTTATGGCGCCAGCCAGTGGGACCCGTGGGGCAACACCGGCGCCAACGCCGCCTGGGACCAGACCCAGAACGAATCGGACAAGCGCGGCTTCAAGCTGACCCAGAGCTGGGCCCGCATCGCCGACACCACGCTGGACGTGACCCTGGGCCTGGACGGCCTGCGCGACCGCACCCACCAGGTGCTGCTGGCCAGCGGCATGAACTGGGTGCCGCAGACCACCTACCAGAGCCTGTCGCCGCTGCTGCAGCTGCACTGGTGGCCAACCGACCACCTGATGCTGTCCGGCGGCCTGCGCTACGAAAAGGGCGAGCTGGAAGTAGGCGACTACACCACCCTGCCCCGCTACGGCGCACGCAAGGTGGCTGGCGGCAAGCCGACCATGAGCGAGACCCTGCCCAACTTCGGCGCGGTCTGGTACATCAACGATCGCCTCAATGCCTACGCCTCGTATTCGGAAGGCTACACCGTGGCCGACGTCGGTCGCGTACTGCGCGCGATCAACCGCGACGGCCAGCGCGTTGACAATCTGATTGACCTGTCACCGGTGGTGTCGGACAACCGCGAGATCGGCCTGGAGTACGACGATGGTCGTTTCAGCGGTGACATCGCCTACTACACCTCCGAATCCAAGCTGGGCTCGGTGCTGATCTACGATCCGGGCATCGATGCCTATGCGGTGCAGCGCCAAGCCACCCGCGTGGAGGGCTTCGAAAGCAACCTGCGCCTGCGCCTGGGCGACAGCCGGCTGGGCCTGGGTTATGCACGCGCCAACGGCCGCTACGATGCCGACGTCGATGGCCGCCTCGACAGCGACCTGGCCGGTGTCAACATCGCGCCGAACCGGCTGACCGCGTTCTGGGAGCAGAGCTGGACACCACAGCTGAGCACCCGCCTGCAGGCCAGCCACGCCTTCGACCGCGACTTCGACCTGCGTGGCGCGCGGGTGGCGGAGTTCGAGGGTTACACCACGGTGGACCTGGTCGCACGCTACACGCTGGACAAGCACGCCTTCACGCTGGGCGTGCAGAACCTGGCGAACAAGCAGTACATCAGCTATTACTCGCAGACCACACCGTCGAACCCAAGCTATTTCTCGGGCCGCGGCCGGGTGCTGACGCTGGGGTGGCAGTACCGGTACTGATCCATGGCGCCCTTATGGGAGCCATGAAATCTATGCGCGACGCGATGAAGGAGGCCCATGCTAGTTTCTGGGCCTCCTTCAAACGGACGTGAACCATGCGTTTTTCCCCGCTCGCCTTCGCCCTGGTCACTGCTCTCCCGATCGCGCACGCCAGTGGCGCCGAGACACCACTGCCGCAGCTGCGGGCCTACACCGTGGACGCCTCGTGGCTGCAGCCGATGGCACCGCTGCAGATTGCCGACCACACCTGGCAGATCGGCACGCAGGACCTGACCGCCCTGCTGGTGCAGACCGCTGACGGCGCGGTACTGCTCGACGGCGGCATGCCACAGATGGCCGGCCACCTCATCAGCAACATGAAGGCGCGCGGCGTGGCCCCGCAGGACCTGCGGTTGATCCTGCTTAGCCACGCACACGCCGACCATGCCGGGCCGGTGGCGGAGCTGAAGCGCCGTACGGGCGCCAAAGTAGCGGCCAACGCCGAATCGGCGGTGCTGCTGGCGCGCGGTGGCAGCGACGATCTGCACTTCGGCGATGGCATCACCTACCCGCCTGCCAGTGCAGACCGCATCGTGATGGATGGCGAGGTAGTCGAGGTGGGCGGCATCGAATTCACAGCGCACTTCATGCCCGGGCACACCCCAGGCAGCACCGCGTGGACCTGGAGCGATACCCGCGAGGGCAAGCCGGTGCGCATCGCCTATGCCGACAGCCTGAGTGCACCGGGCTACCAGCTGCAGGGCAATGCGCGCTATCCGCGCCTGGTCGATGACTACAAACGCAGCTTCGCGACGGTGCGGGCGTTGCCCTGTGACGTGTTGCTGACCCCTCATCCGGGTGCCAGCAACTGGGACTACGCTGCGGGTGCCAGGGCCGGCGCCAAGGCACTGACCTGCAAGGCCTACGCGGATGCGGCCGAACAGAAGTTCGACGCACAGCTGGCCAAGGAAACAGCCCGCGCCCGCTGATTCTGTAGAGTCGAGCTTGCTCGACTGAAGCAGAGCAGTCGAGCTTGCTCGACTGAAGCAGAGCAGTCGAGCATGGCTCGACTCTACAAAGAGCATGCCGAGGGTGGGCTCGGCTCTCCGAAGGGTGCCGGTCAGGACGACCGGCACCGCCGCCTGTCAGCCGCCCTGGCCGTGCTGGGCAAACGGCTCGGTGGTGCCATCGTTGCGCACCAGTTCAACGGTGTACGGCTGCACGTAGCCATCCGGCATTTCCATGCCCGGCGAGCCGGCCGGCATGCCCGGCAACACCAGGCCGCGCGCTGCCGGCCGCTCCGCCAGCAGTCGCTTGATGTCCTCGGCCGGGATATGGCCTTCAACCACGTAGCCACCGATCTCGGCGGTGTGGCAGGACGCCTTGCCGACCGGCACACCCAGCCGGACCTTGATCGGGTTCATGTCATCGGTATTGCGTGCATCCACCTGGAAGCCTTCGGCCTTCAGGTGGTCGACCCAGATGCCGCAGCAGCCGCAGCTTGCGGTCTTGTGCACGATGGCAATGGGCAGTGCCGGGTCCACCTGCGACGGGCTGGACTTGATCGGTGCCGCCGGGGCTTGGCTGGCAACCGGCGCGGCAGGCGATTCTTCGGCAGCGCGCGCGCAGGCGGCCGTGGCCAGTACGGTGCCCAGCAGCAGGCCGAGGGAGAGAGAACGGTTCATGGTGTTGATTCCTTTGCAGATGCGGGCAACGCGGCCCGCTGCCTGCGCATCGAAGGCACAGGCAGAGTCGAGAATGAGTCGAGCAGCTACGGCAGGCGCTTGAGGCCTGCAGGGAATCACACGATGGGAGGCCGTAGCGGATCCGGCAACGGCGGCGGAGCGCGTTGCTGGGCGTTGGCTGGCAAAGGCGCCTCACGCCAGGGTGACGCTGGCGTTCCGCTCAGGGTGGCCAGCATGCCGAGGCTGGCCGGCGGGCATTCGCACTCATTGCTCTGGCAGACCGTTGATGCTGCCTCGTCGCAGCATCCGGCCATGGCAGCGGAATGCGGTGCGGCGCAATGCTCCGCGTTGGACTGCGCCGCGTACGAGGATGAGGCAACCGCAAGCGCCGGTGCATTCAGCACCAGGGCAAGGAGAAGCATCCATCGCAGCAGCAGGCCAGGCAGGTTCACCCGACGATGATAGCCGATGCGCCGGTCACGCAATCGCCGCCACCATTGCGCTCATCCGCACCGGGATCGACTTGGCCGCTGGGGTACCGCTGACCCGGTCGTAGTAGTCCAGCGGCAACAACGGGTTCAGTTCCGGGTAGTAACCGGCCAGCGCACCGCGCGGCATCGGGTAGTCCAGCACGGTCAGGCCCTCGATGCGCCGCTGCACTCCGTCGCCACTGATCGTCTCCAGGCAGACCAACGCCTCCTTCTCCAGCCCGCGCGCCAGCCGGTCCTCGATGTTCATGAACAGCACCATGCGGTCGTTGTACACGCCGCGGTAGCGGTCGTTGTAGCTGTAGATGGTGGTGTTGTACTGGTCGTGCGAGCGCACCGTGGCCAACCGCAGCATCCCGGGATCGTCCACCGGCGCGTCCACGTGCAGGCCTGGCATCACCAGAATGTTGGCCTTGCCGTTGGGCGTGGGCCACACCCGACGGCGCGGTGGAATGTCCAGGTGGAAGCCATGCGGCTGCTGGATCCGCTCGTTGAAGCCGGTGTAGATCTCCGGATACACCGCCGCAATCAGCTCGCGGATGGGTGCGTAGTCATGCATGCACCCCGCCCAGTCGACCTTGCTGTGCGGCAATGTTGCCATCGCCATGCGACAGACGATCTCGACCTCCGGGAGCACGTCCGTGCTGACCGGCTCGAGCACGCCGCGCGAAGCGGTCACGTTCGACATCGCGTCCTCGATGGTGACGAACTGCTCGCCGGCAGGCGTGACGATACGCTCCGAACGCGCGACTACCGGCAGGATCAAGGCATCGCGGCCGTGCACCAGGTGACCGCGATTGAGCTTGGTGGCGATGCCCACCGTCAGCTCCAGGCCGCGCATGGCCTCGTACGCGCGCGGCGTATCGGGCACGGCGTGGATGAAGTTGCCGCCCATACCGATGAACACCTTGGCGCTGCCGTCCAGCATCGCCTCGATCGATTCGACCACGTGATGACCGTGCTCGCGCGGCGGATCGAAGCCGAACACCTGCTGCACGCGGTCCAGATAGGCCGGCTTGGGTTTCTCGTCGATGCCGACGGTACGGTCGCCCTGCACGTTGGAATGGCCACGGATCGGCCCGATGCCGGCACCGGGCTTGCCGAAGTTGCCACGCAGCAACAGCAGGTTGGCCACCTGCTGCAACAGGGTCGAACCATACTGATGCTGGGTCAGGCCCATGCCATAGCAGATCACCGTGGCCTTGGAGCGGATGTAGATCTCGGCGCAGCGGCGGATCTGCGCCTGGGTGATGCCGGAGACCTCCACGATCTCGTCCCAGTCCTGCGCCAGCACGTCTTCGCGTAGCGCCTCCAGGCCCACCGTGTGTTCTGACAGGAACTCATGGTCAAGCACGCGCTCGCCCTGCGCTTCGCGCTCGAACATCACCTTCATCATGCCCTTGATCAGGGCCAGGTCGCCGCCGATGCGGATGTGCACGAACTCACTGGTGATCTCGGTCGAACCGAACGTGGCCATCTGCACCATGTCCTGCGGTTCGGCGAAACGGATCAGCGCACGCTCGGGCATCGGGTTGACCGCCACGATCGGGATGCCGCGTTTGCGCGCCTCGACCAGGTTGCTCATCATCCGCGGCGAGTTGGTGCCGGTGTTCTGGCCGATCACGAAGATCGCCTCGGCGTGCTCGAAATCCTGCAGCACGATGGTGCCCTTGCCCACGCCGATGGCCGGCGGCAGGCCGCGACTGGTCGGCTCGTGGCACATGTTCGAGCAGTCCGGGAAATTGTTGGTGCCGAACTCGCGCACGAAGATCGAATACAGGAACGCGGCTTCGTTGGGCGTGCGGCCGGAGGTGTAGAACTCAGCCTGGTGCGGGCTGTCCAGCGCCTGCAGATGACGGCCAATCAAGGCAAACGCCTCGTCCCAGCTGCACGGAACGTAATGATCGGTGGACGCGTCGTAGCGCATCGGCTCGGTCAGCCGGCCCTGCATCTCCAGCCAGTAGTCGGTCTGCGCCATCAGCTCGGTGACCGTGTGCTGGGCGAACAGCTCGCGGCCAGCACGGAACTGGGTGGCTTCCCAGGCCAGCGCCTTGGCGCCGTTCTCGCAGAACTCCAGCTTCTTGCGTTCGTCGGCATCGGGGAACGCGCAGCTTGGGCACTTGAAGCCGCCGGGCTGGTTCATCGCCAGCAGCGCCTTCGAGCCCTTGCCGATCACGCTCTGCTGCAACAGCACCTTGGCCGTGGCACCGGCGGCACCCCAGCCACCGGCCGGCTGGTTGTAGGGCTTGTAACGCGGCGGCTTCTGCTCGGACATGTTCGGGAACCTGGCGGGAGGAACACAACAATCAACGGCGCGGGATGGGCCGGATACGGCGTCTGCAGCGCGGCCAGCCCCGCAGTCAAGCACGGACAAGGCCGCTTCGCCAGAGCCAGATGCTGTTTTCAGCGCAGCGTGCCATGACAACGGTTACACCCGCGTCAGCGCCCGGCCACTGCGCTATTCTCGAAGCCGTGGGTGGTCCACCACCTGCGTATTTCCCTTGCCCGGACGCGCTGCATGCCTGACTCGACCCCGCCGCACACCCCGCCTGCCGGTACGGCGCAGCGCCCGTTGCAGCGCTGGCGCAGCGAGGGGTACCAGCAGCAGGTCGACGTGGTGGCCGAGGAAGTGCCGGTTGCACTGCGCTACAACGGCGCCGCCTTCGCAGTGATGATGGCCACGCCCTGCGACATGGAAGACTTCGCGCTGGGTTTCTCGCTCAGCGAGGGGCTGATCAATACGCCCTCGCAACTGCTGTCGATCGAGGTCCGCCCGCAGCTGGAGGGCATCGAACTGCAGATGACCGTTTCCGAAGACGCACCCGGTGCCGATCTGGATCCGGCCAATGGCCGCCTGCTGCCCGGTCGCGGAGGCTGTGGCCTGTGCGGCACGCGCCAGCTGGAGGATGTGCTGCGCCCGCTTCCGCAGATCCGCGAGCGTCGCACCTATCCGCATGCCGCGTTGCAGCGGGCACTGGCCACGCTGGCGCAGCATCAGCCGATGAATGCGGTGAGTGGATCGACGCACGCCGCGGCCTGGGCCGATGCCAGCGGGCGGATTGGCTGGGTGCGCGAGGATGTGGGCCGTCACAATGCGTTGGACAAACTGATCGGCGCCCTGCATCACAACGAGCACGCCATCGACGGTGGGTTGCTGGTGATTTCCAGCCGCGCCAGCTATGAGATGGTCAGCAAGGCGATACGTGCGGGTGCCAGCGTGCTGGCAGCGGTGTCTGCGCCGACCGCGCTGGCGATCGACCTGGCCCGCAGTGCCGGACTGTGCCTGGTCGGATTCGCGCGGGAGAGCGGGTTCAATGTGTATACGCACCCCGAGCGGCTGCAGGCGGACGACAGGTAGCGCCGACCACCCCGTCTGCTCCCTTTCTTGACCGGCCCGGGCGGCCCATTGCCACCCGGGCCAGACCGTACCTCAGCGCAGTGCCACCTTCGGGAAGTCCACCGGCACGTCGAAGGCCACGTTGACGTAGTTGGTGAACAGGTTGAGCGCCACATGGGCGAGGATCTCGACGATCTGCTCGTCATCGAAGCCGGCTGCGCGCAGCGCCTGCACATCACCGTCGGTGATCTGTGCACGCTGCTCAACCACCTTCAGCGCGAAGTCGAGCGCCGCCGAGGTGGCCGGATCGCTGGACTGGCCGATCTGCGCGGCGGCCATCTGCTCGCTGCTGGCGCCGGCCTTGCGACCCAGCGCCGTGTGCGCGGCCAGGCAGTACTCGCAGGCATTGTGGTTGGCGATGGCGACGGCGATCTGCTCGCCCAGCAACGGCGACAGGCGACCGCCGCCCAGCGCGCCGAACGACCCCCACATGCTCTGCAGGGCGGCCGGCGAATTGGCCACGGCGCGGAACATGGCCGGGGTGGCGCCGAAGGCGGCGTGGACCTGGCCCAGCAGGGCCTGGCGGTCGGCGGTGGTGTTGGCGGCATCGATCAGGGGGACACGGGACATGGTGGATCTCCTTGGGAAAGCGCCCGGGATTGGACGACCCGCTCATCCTAGGTAGACTCACTGGACGAATCAGGCCAAATCAGCCATACATTTTGTCCATGCGTCCATGAGCATTCCCGTCGACACCACCGCGCCCGACCGCCTCTCCTCTCTGCTGGAACGCTTCCGGGTGCAGGCCGCGCTGTTCCACAGCGGCCCGCTGTGCGGGCGCCATGTCTTCGAGCCGCAGCCCGGTCGTGCGTTCCTGCACATCCTGCGCCAGGGTGAGATGGAGGTCCGCCATCCCGATGGCGATACCGCGCTGCCTCGGTTGAAGATCGACACCCCGAGCCTGCTGCTGTACCCGCAGCCGCTGCACCACGTGTTCTTCAATGCCCCACTGGATGGCCCGGACTTCACCTGCGCGACGCTGGACTTCGATGGCGGCGCGCGCAATCCGATCGTGCAGTCGCTGCCGACGGTGATGGTGGTGCCGCTGGCCGCGATCACCGAACTGGACGACACCCTGCACCTGCTGTTCACCGAGGCCGACCGCCAACGCTGCGGTTCGCGGCTGCTGACCAACCGGCTGTTCGAGGTGGCGTTGATCCAGATCCTGCGCTGGGTGGTCGATCATCCCGATGCGGCCGGGGTCAGCCACGGGCTGATGCGCGGGCTGTCCGACGCACGGCTCGCACGCACGCTGGTGGCAATGCACCAGGCGCCACAGGACGAGTGGACGCTGCCGCGCATGGCCGCCACCGCTGGCATGTCGCGCAGTGCGTTCGCAGCGGTCTTCAAGGAGGTGATGCAGGCGACGCCGGCCAGCTATCTGCTGGATTGGCGGCTGAGCCTGGCCTGCGCGCAGCTGCGGGCGGGCGTGGCGGTCAAGCAGGTGGCGATCGAGGTGGGGTTTGCCGATACCGCGTCGTTGTCGAAGGCGTTCCGCAAGCGGTTGGGGGCCTCGCCGAGGGCATGGCTGGCCGCGAGCGCAGCGCAGGCTGGGTAAATGGAGAGGGGTAGAGTCGACTGTCAGTCGGCTGTCGCGCGAAGCGCGGGGTTTTCGTGGTCGGAGCGAAGAGCAGTCGAGCATGGCTCGACTCTACAAGGGCGGTGACCCGTCGGGCTTCGCCAGCAGCCCCGCGATCCGCTCCGCTACCTGGGCGCGCACGCTTTCATCCAGCTGCCCTTCGTACATCGCTTCGTAGATCCACAGGCCATCGGCCGCCAGCCGCGCTACGAAATTGTCGAGCGCGGCCGGATCCTGTTCCGCGGCCGACGGCGGCAACGGCGCCCAGCGCCGCACTGCCGGCCCCCAGGGACGCTCGTCGGCGTCCGGGTCGGCCGATTCGAGCATGAACATCAGCTCGGCGCGGGTGGCGCTCTGCGCCGAGACGCGCACGAAGGTCTGGTAGCGCTCCAGCGCCGTGGCCTCACCTGCGGTCTTGCCCAGCAGCGTTTCCATCGACGTCTCCCAGGCCTGCACCAGATGCTCGTCGATGCCGCGCAGCAGCGCCTCGCGCGACGGGAAGTGATACAGCAGGCCGCCACGGGTCAGCTTGGCCTCGGCCGCCACCGACTCGAAGGTCACCGCGCGCACGCCGTCACGATTGATCACGTTGACGGCGGCGTCGAGGATGCGGTCGCGCTTGCTGGTTCTCATCGCGTCATTTTACGCGATCGGCCGCACCCTCGCGGCCACCGACGCGCCCCCGCAGCAGGCGCGCGATGATCGCCGCACCCACTGCCAGCACCACCGTGATCACCAGCAGCACGATCTGGTAGCCACGGTCATATGCGGCCGCAGCCAGCGCGAACCACTCGCCCTGCCCGCTTTCGCGTGCGGCATGCAGCGCCTGCGTGAAGCCCTCTCGGGCAAGCTCGGGCATGTCCGCCGAGACCGGCAGGAAGGCACCGTACATTGCCGCACTCAGGCTGCCCAGCATCGCCACCGCGAGCAGGCCACCAAACTCGTAGGACACCTCTTCCACCGACGAGGCCATGCCCGCGCGGTGCGCCGGTACGTTGTTGAGGATGGCAGTGGACGCCACCGAGATGGCCGAGCCCATGCCGAAACCGGTGATCGCCATGCCGGCCACCACCCAACCGAGGCCGTGCGGGAAGCCGAACGCCACAACACCGACACCCACGGCGCCAGCCGCCAGGCCACCACAGATCAGCGGACGCAGGCCCACGCGGTGCAGGATGCTGCCGCCCAGCAGTGCACTCGGCAGGCTGCCCAGCGCCGCCACCGATACCAGCAGGCCTGCCTGCAGCGGTGTGAAGCCCGCCACCAGCTGGAAACGCTGGGTTGTAACCAGCTGCAGGCCGGCCATCGCGAACAGGGTGAACACCGCCGACAGCGTGCCGGCCAGGAACGCCGGATTGCGGAAGATCGCGAAGTCCAGCAACGGGTACGGCAACTGCCGCTGGCGACGTGCGAACGCCGCGCCGCTGATGACGGCCAGCAACAGCGCACCGGCACCCAGCGCATACGACGGCGGCGTGGCGATCAGCGACTTGATCGCCAGCACCAGGCCGGACAGCGCCGCCAATGCCAGCAACGAAGACTCCAGGTCCCACGGCCGCGAGGTATCGCGCTGGCCTTCCGGTGCCAGCAGCAGGGTAGCGACGAAGGCCACCACCACCACCGGCACGTTGATCAGGAACACCGAGCCCCACCAGAAGTGCTGCAGCAGCCAGCCGCCGATGATCGGACCCAGCGCTGCACCGACGATGGCCACCGAGCCCCAGATCGCGATGGCGATGTTGCGCTCGCGCTCTTCGTGGAAGCTCAGGCCGATCAGCGCCAGCGTGGCCGGCATCATCGCGGCCGCGCCGATCGCCAGGAATGCACGGGCGGCGATCAGCTGTGCGGCACTGTCGGCGAAGGCCGCCGCCAGCGAGGCGATACCGAACACCACCAGGCCGATCAGGAACATGCGGCGGTGACCGATGCGGTCGCCGAGCGTACCAGCGCCGAGCAGCAGGCCGGCCATCACCAGCGGATAGGCGTTGATGATCCACAGTGCCTGGCCGGCACTGGCCGAGAGTTCCTCGGTCAGGGTGGGCAGTGCGGTGTAGAGCACGGAGTTGTCGAGCGTAACCAGCAGCAGGCCAGCGGCGACGGTGAACAACAGTGCCCAGCGACGGGCACGCGACAGGGCCGGAGCACCGGCCAAGGGCTGGGACAAAGCCATGGGAGAACCTGGTGGGATCGAGTACGGCCATAACTATACCGGATATCCTGTATAGTTATGATCTTCGGAATCCACCAGTTCAGGGTCTGTAGGGGCAAGTCTGCTTGGCTGAACCGCCAGCCAGGCGTGGCCTGGCTCTACTGGTAAACGCTTATCGGCAGTCTTCCGGCAGCGCCGCAATCGCCGACACCACCGCACCCTGCATGCCCTGCCCCACGGCCATGTCCAGTTCCCCGCCCGTTCCCCCATGCTGGCGCCGCAGCTCGTCCTCGCACAGCCCGCGCACCCGCGCACGCGCATTGGCGCGCAGGCTGCTGCACCTCCAGTCAGTACCTCCCAACGGCAGCACCGAATACACCACGCTGTTGCAGGCGTTGCCTGCCCGCTGCTGCAGCGACAGTCCGCCGAAATCCCGCGGCTCGCTGCTGCGCTGCGGGTCGAAATAGCTGTCCGGGAAGGTGCGCGCGTACTGCTCGATGTCCACGGCCATGCTGCGTCCACCGGCCAGCGGCATCTGCAGCGGCTGGCCACAGCGCGTGGCGTCGGCACGATGCTGGATGTACTGGTAGATCGGCCGGTCCAGCGTTGGATCCTGCTGGGTCACCGCACTGACCGCCGCCAGCACCGGCAGCGATGCACGATTGGCCATGCGCGCCAGCAAACCCGCCTGCGCCGGCTGGCAGCGGTCGCGCAGGGTGGCCGCGAGCAGGAACAGTACGTCGTTGCGAAAAGCGTGGTCTTCGCCGAGGCGTTGTTCGATGCGCTGGCTGGCATCGGTCGCGGGTGCCGGGAAGGCGATCGCCGGTGGCTCGGTCACGTCGACGCGCAGGTGCCACCACACCAGCAACACCACGCTGGTGACCAACACGCCCGCAACGATGATCCAACGCGTGCGCATCAATTGTGGATCGCCGTCAGTGTCGCCGCAGCCGCGTCGTAGGACGCGCTGGCGATATCCGCATCGAAGCGCTTGACCTGCAGGCGGCCGGCAAGCCGGTACGGGTCCCACAGGTCTCCCAGTGCGATCGGCGTGGCCAGGGTCACATGGATGATCTGGTTCGGTGGCGGTGGCGGCACATGGATGCAGGCCCCGTAGAACGGCACGAACAGCAGTTCATCGACCAGGCCGGCATCGTTGGTGCCCAGCGGCACCACGTAGCCATCCAGATCCACCGCGCGACCGTCGACAGCGTCGACCACGCGCGAAGAGCCGAACTGCTTGGCGCGATCCGGGCTGGAATGGTCGATCTCCTGTCCCGGTGGCGTGCCCGAGCCGGTGTCATCGATCAGCCCGCCCACCCCGTCCATGCCATTGCGTGACAGGCCGATCTGCGGCGGCGGGCGCTGGTAGGTCACTTCGTCGGGCCGCAGTGCATCCCAACGGTCGATGGGCGCCTCGGTCGTGGCCGGCTGCGCCGCTGCCGGTGCTGCCGGTGCTGCGGCGACGGTGGTGGCGCCCCCACCCGCCTGCGTACACCCCAGCAAGCCCAGGCAACACGCCAGTCCGATCAGGACGCTACGGTTCATACGGCCTCAACTGTGCGTCACGCATGGTGTAGGCAGAGCCGGCCAGATCATCGTCCAGCCGTTCGGCACGCAGGGTACCGGCCAGGAAGAACGGCGAATACATGTCCGGCATGTCGATCGGGCGCGGCAGCACCACGTGCACGATCTGGTTCGGCGGTGGCGGCGGCACATGGATGCAGGCGCCGTAGTACGGCACGAACAGGAATTCGGTCAGCCGCCCGTCCTCCGCGTTGGCCAGCGGCACCACGTAACCCGGCAAGCGCACCGGCCGTTGCAGCACGGTATCCACGGTGCGGAACGTACCGAACTGCGGCATGCGCCGGTTGCCGTTGTGCTCGACTTCCGGGCCCTCGCCCCGTTCCAGCGCGGCCAGCTCGTCCCTGGGCATCATCTGCAGCCAGTCCAGCTCCTGTTCCTCGGCAGCTGCCGGAGCATCGCGATCGACCACCGGTGACGGTGGCAGCGCCTGCACGCCGGTATCGACCGGGCGTTCGCAGGCGGTCAGCACCAGCAACATTGGCAACAGTGGCAACCAGCGCATGCTCAGCCCCCGGGTGACAGGCCATCGGCCAGCGTGCGCCGATAGGCCAGCAGCGCCGGTACCAGGCCGGCCACCGCGCTGATCGCCAGCACACCCGCCACCCACGCCAGTTCGCGGCCATCCGGCCAGATGTGGGTGATCGACAGGCCGAAGTTGGCCAGCGCCCAGCCACGCCCGGCCAGGCTGGCCACCACCAGTGCGGCCAGTGCGAGCACGCAGGCAAGCGCGCTGGTCGCTACCGCCTCCACCACCAGCAGGCTGGCGATATAGCCAGGGCGTGTACCGATGGCACGCAGCACTGCCATCTCGCGCCGGCGCTCCTGCAGGGTCGAGACCAGCAGCGCCACCAGCGAGAACATGCCCAGCAGCACCACCATCGCACTGATCAGCTGCAGTGCCCGCTCGGCGGTGCCCAGTGATTGCCACAGCTGCTGCAGGGTCACGCCGGGCAGGATCGCCAGCATGGCCTCGTCCGGGTACTCGTTGATCCTGCGCTGTACCGAGAACGTGGCGATGCGCGAATTCAGGCCGAGCATGAAGGCGGTGATGCTGGTCGGGGTCAGATCCAGATGGCGCGCCTGCTCGGCGCTGACGCTCTGGCTGCGCAGCTGCACGCCGGAGCGCCAGTCGACGTGGATCGCCTCGATGGCCGGCAGCGAGACCAGCACCGAGGAATCGACCGGCGTGCCGGTGCGCTGCAGGATGCCGGCCACGCGGAACGGTTTGTCGGCATGCGTGGCCAGCGTGACCGCGCCGGTGCCGTGGGCCAGCACGATCTCATCACCGATGCCGACCTTCTGTGCGTGCGCCACCTCTGCGCCGATCACGGCGTCGTACAGGTCGTCGAACGGCCGCCCCTGCGCAAACGCCAGCGCATGCCCCGCGCCGTAACGATAGTGCTCGAAGTAGCCGCCACTGGTGCCGACCACCCGGTAGCCGCGCCACGAATCGCCCAGCGACAGTGGCACCGCCCACTTCACCTGCGGCAGCGAGGACAGCTCCTGGTAGGACTGCCAGGACACGTTGTTGGTCGGGTCGCCGATATGGAACACCGAATACAGCAGCAGGTTCACCGGCCCGGAGCGGGCACCGACGATCAGGTCGGTGCCTGAGACGGTGCTGGCGAAACCTTCATGCGCCTGCGCGCGCACGCGCTCGACACCGAGCAGCAGCACCACGCTGAGGGTGATCACCAGCACGGTGAGGCTGACGCTCAATGCGCGGCTGCGCAGGCTGGCCCAGGCAAGCTCAAGCATGGGTGCCACCTGCGTGGTTGATCTCGGACAGTGAAATCGTGCGGTCGAACAACGGCTGCAGGCTGTCGTCATGGCTGACCACCAGCACCGTGGTGCCGGCTGCCTGGCATTGCACGGACATCAACTGCAGGAACGCGGTCGCGGCCTCGCGATCCAGTGCCGAGGTTGGCTCGTCGGCCAACAGCACCGCCGGCCGGCCGATCAGCGCACGTGCGGCCGCCACGCGTTGTTGCTGGCCAACACTGAGCGTACCCGCGCGCCGCTGCATCAGCTCGGGATTGAGCTGCAGGGCCTGCAGCAGGCGGGCGATCTCGGCATCCAGCGGCCCACTGATGCGCGCGCTGCGCACCGGAGAAAAACGCAGGCCCAACGCGATGTTGTCGCGTACGCTGAGAAACGGCAGCAGATTGAACTGCTGGAAGATCACGCCCAGGTGATCGGCACGGAAACGATCCCGCGCCGCACCTCTCATGCCCTGCAACGCCTGGCCGGCCACCTCGACACGGCCCTTGCCGGGCATCAGCACACCCGCCAGCAGGCCCAGCAGGGTGCTCTTGCCGCCACCACTCACTCCACGCAACAGCACGCTGCTGCCCTGCTCGATCCACAACTTCGGAATGTCCAGCACCAGCCGCATGTCGTAGCCGAACTGCACATCCTCCAGGGCGATCACCGCTGGCGTGCTCACGGCGCCAGCACCACGCGCAGGTTGTCGGCACTCAGCACGCTGCGGTCCTGGCCGTTGGCGGTCGCACTGTTGACGATGACTTCGTGCAACCCGGGGAACAGCACCGGCAGGCGCACGACCAGGGCGCGCAATGCACTCGGATTCGTGCAGCGATACTGCAGGTTGGCACTGAAACCGGCGTGGCGATGCTGCCCGGCCACTGGCGCAGCGACGGTCGCAGCGAAGCCCTCTGCATCGGCTTTACCGCTGGCCAGACGGCAGCCTGCCGCGGTGGGCAAAGTAACCCAGCTGCCACCCTTCAGCACTGCCGTAGCCCGTGCCAGCGCGGCCTGCTCGGCTGCATTGGCCGGCGGTCGCTCGAAATCAAGAATGCCGATACCCGGCGCCTGCAGGGCGAACTCCAGCGTTCCCTGGTCGAGTGCGAGATCAACGGTGGCCTGGCCGTGCACGTGTGGCGCGTGCTGGCGGACATCGTGTGCCTGGGCCGCGTTGGCGGCCAGCAGCAGGAAAAGAGCAGCAGGAAGCTTCATGGGGGAGACTCCAATTGTTACTATGTAACATAATGGACCACATCCCCCCGACCCCCGCAAGGGCTCTGGCCCAGCCGCCAACTTCGGCACGCTGGCATCCCCGTTTCGATCTGGCCGGCGCCTGGCTGTCACTGGCCTGCGCCGCCCATTGCATCGCCCTGCCCCTGCTGCTGGCCTTCGTACCGGCGGCAATGATGGCGCTGCGCTCGTTCCAGCACCCCGGCCACGGCGTGATGACGCTGCTGTTGATGATGTCGCGCTGGGAATGGTTGTTCGCATTGATGGCCTCGACGCTGGCGCTGGCCAGTACCACGGCCGGGCTGCACCGGCATGGGCGCTGGCTGCCGGTGCGGCTGGCCGTGGTTGGCGCGATCCTGCTGATGTCAGCGTCGCTGTACCTGCCGTTGAAGGAATCGCTGCTCTGGCATGGCGTGGCCACTGCCTGCGGTGGCGTGCTGCTGGCATGCGCGCACATCGGCAACCGGCGGGCATTGCACGGCCACAGGTAGCGTTCCGAAGATGCCGGCCAGCGGCCGGCACTACCGTTTCGTTGGACCGGTAGCGCCGGCCGCTGGCCGGCGCGCACCCCTCCTCAGAAGCGGTACCCCACTTCCGCGCCGAAGATCCGCGGGCTGTCCACCGGGCCGTAGTAGTTGCCGTCGCGGCCGAAGGCCAGGTTGTCGAAGATCAGGCCGTTGATGCGGCGCTTGTTGGTCAGGTTCTGCACGAACACCCGCGCGCTCCACGGCCCGGTCTCATAACCCAGCTGAGCGCCGAGCACGGCCACTGCGGGCTGGAACGCGCGGTTGCGTTCATCCAGTGCACTGGAGCCGGTGAACTGCGATTCCAGCCGTGCATGGATGCCGGAGTCGAACTGATAGCGCGCCGCCAGATAGCCAGTGTAATGAGGGGTCAGCTTGACCCGCTTGCCATCCAGGTTCTGGTCCACGCTGACCCACAGCTTGGTGTACTTCGCATCGACGTAGCCCACATTCGCCATCAGGGTGAAGCCCGGCAGCACTTCGAACACGCCCTCCAGCTCGGCACCACGCGAACGGATCGAGGCATCCGATCCTACGTAGTCCGACGAGATCGGGCGGCCGTTGGCATCGGTGGCCACCTGGATCTCCTGCCAGTTGTCCGAGGTGATGTGGAACAGCGCGCCGCCGATGTGGCCACGACCGCCGGCCAGGTTCATTTTGAAGCCCAGCTCATGGCTCCACATGCGCTCGGACTCGTAGCGCAGCACCTTGTCGTTGACCACATCGCTCTGCGCCGCAGCCAGATTGAAGCCACCCGGAATGTAGCCCTTGGCCGAGGCCGCGTAGAAGGACAGGTCGTCAGTGGCGTCGTAGCGCAGCGACAGCCGCGGCAGCGTGGCCGAGAAGGTATGTGCCAGCGCGGCATCGCGGTACAGCACGCGGCCACCGGCGCCCAGGTCCAGCGCACCGGCACGCTGTTCGGTGGAACGCCGCGCCTGCTCATGGCGCAGGCCGGCGCTGGCGGTCAGCTTGGGCAGCCCCGGGAAGGTGTAGCTGGCGGTGGCGAAGACGCTGTAGTCCTCGCCCTTGGAGGTCTGCCGCGGTGCCAGGTTGTAGCTGTCCAGCCCATGCAGCGCCGGGCCGACGAAGGTGCCGAGGATCGAATCCTTGCTGTTGCGGTAGGTCGACACACCGGCCATCCAGGTCAGCGCCTGGTCGCTGGGCGAGCTGAAGCGCGCCTCGGCCGTCCATTCCTTCTTCCTGTCGTAGATGCGGCCGGCCAATGCCGGGCTGTTGGTCATGTCGAAGTCGTAGCCGGCCGAGGTCACCTCCTCGTCCCGCCAGGAAGCGGCCACGTCCAGCGTACCGGCCTGCAGCTGCCATTGCGCACTGAGGCCGGCCACCGTTTCGTCCTTTTCGGTGCGCTTGGGCGCGTCGTTGATGTAGGTGAAGTCACCGGCACGGCGGCCGCCATTGAGCGATGTGCCGTAGGTGCGGTTGTAGAGGCCGGTATCCAGCGGCAGGTATTCATACTCGAACATGCCCGGCGCGCGGGTGCGCAGGTGATAGGCCAGCGCGTTCACCGAAACGTAATCGCTCGGCCGCCAGCGCAGCTTGCCCTGCAGGTAGCCTTCGCCGACCTTGCCGCGCGCACCGGAAGGTGTGAGGTTCTTCAGGTAGGCGTCCTCATCGGAGCCCATGAACGCCACCGAGCCGGACAGGCTGCCCGTCTTGTTCAGCGGCCCTGCCAGGAAGCCATCGAGAGCGGTGCCATTGCCGTTGCCGAACCAGGTGCTGCGCACATTGATCTCGCCCTCGCGTGCATCAGCCGGGCCGCGTGTGCGCACCAGTACCAGGCCGGATTCGCTGTTGGCGCCGTACAGCGTGCCCTGCGGGCCGCGCAGCACCTCCACCGACTCGACCTGGTTGAGCACGGCATTGCTCAGCTCGCGGAACGGAATGCCATCGATGTAGACCGAGGCACGATTGACCAGGAATGGATTGGACTCGATGCCGCGGATCGAGATGAACATGTTGCTGAGCTGGCCCATCGCATTGAACTTGACGTTCGGCGCGAGCTTGTCGAGGTCACGGAACTCGGTGACACCCGCTTCTTTCAGCGCCTGCCTGTCGAGCACCGTCACCGACAGATCGCTCTTCAGGTAAGGGGTATCGCGCTTGGAACCGGTGACGCGGACACCGTCGAGCGTGGCCGGGTCGGCCTGCTGGGCAAGGGCGGGCAAGGCAGGAACGAGCAGGGATGCTGCGATGAGCGCGGCAGCAGGCGTGGACGACTTCAAAGCGGGAACCTCGACGGATGGAGTGACGGACGCGCGGGCGGCGGCAGCGCGGGACAAGAGTGTTATCCTGTAACATTCGCGTCCTGCCGCCACTCCATTTCCGGCAGCGCCGCTCCATTCCCGGATCCGTGATGCCCGCCCTCGCCGACCAGCTGCTGCAGGAAACCCGGTCGCAGGCCCCTGCGGCCTACGCCAGCGACGATGGTGCGGTGGTGCTGCTGCGCCATCGCTTCGATGCCAGCGAAGGTGAGATGGGACATCCGCAGCAACTGCGCCTGGGCCTGGCCGTGGGCGGCGGCGGTCGGCTGCAGCAGCACACCCTCAGCGGTCTTCTGCAGGCGCCGTGGCGGCCCGGCCAGTTCAATCTGGTGCTGCCGGAAGACACCGGCACCTATGCCAGCCCCGCGGTCGATCTGCTCGGCATCGCCATCGATACCCACCTGCATCCGCAGGATCCGCAGCAGTTGCAACAGCTGCAGCCGCTGGCGGCGCGGCTGCACCACGACCCGGTGATTACTTCGGTGCTGCAGGCGCTGTGGTGCAGCGCGCAGGCTGATGTTTGCCTGCCCGGCTTCCTCGAGCATGGCGCGCAGGTGCTGCTGTACCGCCTGGGTCAGCTTGCCGGTCAGCCGCGCCAGGCGCGTGGCACGGTGTCCCCACTGTCGGCACGACGGTTGCGGCAACTGGAGGCTTACATCGACGCGCAACACGGCCAGGCGCTGACCGTTCCACAGCTGGCCGCTGCAGTGCAGATGGAGGCCGCGACGTTCGGCCGCGCGCTGCGTGCGGCCACTGGCCTGCCGCCCTATGCCTTCCTGACCCAGCACCGCATGCAGCGGGCGCGCGCCGAGCTTGCGCAGGGCCGGCGTGTCACCGACGTTGCGCTGGCCAGCGGGTATGCCAATCCCAGCAAGTTCAGCGCGGCGTTCCGGCGTGTGGTCGGTTGTTCGCCGTCGGCATGGATCGCGCAGTCACGGGCACGGTAGTGCCGCCCGCAGGCCGGCTGCCAACATTACAAACCGGTAATGTCCAGGTCAGGGCCTCGAAAGGCGGTGGACGCCACCCTGCAGGCCACTTCCTCATCGGTGATCCGCATATGACCCGCTCCCTGTTCCGCGTCGCCCCGCTCGCCCTGCTGCTGTCCGGCCTTTCGGCCGCACCGCTGGCCCTGGCCCATCCCAGCCTGGTGCGTTCGACGCCAGCGGCCGATGCCACCGTGGCCCCGGCCAGCCAGATCGAGCTGCAGTTCAGTGAGAAGGTGATGCCGCGTGCCACCCGCATCGAACTGAGCATGGACCACGGCCGCATGAAGATGGCGATGCCGACCGCCGCGCAGGAGATCTCCGAGGACGGCCACACCCTGCGCGCGCGCTTTGCCAAGCCGCTGCCCGCCGGCAGTTACGCGCTGCAGTGGCGCGCGGTCGGCCAGGACAGCCATCCGATCACCGGCACCTACAGCTTCACCGTGAAGTAAGGCCATCGCTGTGGCCGAGCTTTCGCCATACGCGCTGCGGCTGGCGCTGTATCTGGCCCTGATGCTGCTGTTCGGGCGGATGCTGTTCATCCGCCCCGGACTGCCGCGCAGCGTCTCGCTGGCCCTCACTGTGGTGGCACTGGTGCTGGTCGGCATCGATGCGGTCACCCGATTGTCCGGCGTGCTTGGCATATCACCGGTCGACATCGATGGCGGGACAGCGCGCTGGTTTCTTACCGGTACGCCGGTGGGCGAGGCGGGACTGCTGCGCATCCTGGCCCTGTTGGCAATGCTGCCGCTGCTGGCAGTCAATCGCCCGGTACAGGGCCTGCGCCGCCCCGCACTGCTGGCACTCTCGGCGGTGACCCTGGCCAGCCTCGCCTGGAACGGCCACGCCGCTGCTGGCGATGGGGTCGCTGGCCGGCTGCGTCTTGCTGCCGGCATCGTGCACCTGCTGGCGGCCGGTGCCTGGATCGGTGCGATCGCCGCCATCGTGCAGCTGGCACTGCGCCGCCAGGGCCTGCGCCTGCGCGAACGCACCCACGAACTATGGCAGGCCGCGCACGGCTTCGCCCTGCCCGGCACGATCATCGTCGCCCTGCTGGCGATGACCGGCACCTATACCTATGTCGATCTCGGCGGTTCCATACAGACCCTGACCGGCGCCGCGCATGGACGCTGGCTGCTGCTCAAGCTGGCACTGGTGGGTGGCATGCTGGGCCTGGCCGCGCTGCATCGCTGGCGGCTGGTGCCGGCGCTGGCGGTCTCCATCCGGGGTGGCTGGCAGCCCAGGCCACTGCGTTCGCTGCGCCACAGCCTGGCCTGCGAATCGGTACTGGCCGTGCTGGTGCTGGCCTGTGTCGCGATTCTCGGCACGCTGGATCCGCTGGCATGAGACTGCGCAGCCAGCCCACGCCCAAGCTGCGATGATGGGCACACCATGAAACTGCTGATCGTCGAAGACGAACCCAAGACCGGCAACTACCTGCGCCAGGGCCTGATCGAGGCCGGCTACGTGGTCGACCTCGCCTGCAACGGTGTCGACGGGCTGCATCTGGCCGGTAGTGGCGAGTACCAGCTGGTCATCCTCGATGTGATGCTGCCCGGCCTGGATGGCTGGAACGTGCTGTCACGACTGCGCGCCGGAGGGTGGCAGACACCGGTGCTGTTCCTGACCGCGCGCAGCAGCATCGCCGACCGCGTGCAGGGCCTGGAGCTGGGCGCCGACGACTACCTGGCCAAGCCCTTCGCCTTCGCCGAGCTGCTGGCACGCGTGCGCACCCTGCTGCGCCGTGGCCAGGCGGTGCCGCAGGCCGAACGCATCGTCATCGCCGACCTGGTGGTGGATACCCAGCGCCGCCGGGTGGAGCGTGGCGGCCAGCGCATCGCGCTCAGCCAGAAGGAGTACACCCTGCTGGAGCTGCTGGCACGCCGCCGTGGCGAAGTGCTGCCGCGCTCGCTGATCGCCTCGCAGGTGTGGGACATGAACTTCGACAGCGACACCAATGTCATTGATGTGGCGATCCGCCGCCTGCGCGCGAAGATCGACGATGATTTCGACGCCAAGCTGATCATTACCGTACGCGGCATGGGCTACGTGCTCGAAGCACCAGACGACGGCGCTGTGAGCAACGGATGAGCCTGCGCCGTTCCATCGCGGTGCGGCTGACCCTGCTGTTCGCCATCGTGGCCACGCTGGTGCTGGCCGCATTGGGCGTGGCCATCTATGTCAGCGCCCGCCATGACCTTGTCGCCCAGGACTTCATCGAACTGGAGAACAAGGTTGCGTTGATCCGCGATCTTGCTGGCAATGGGCCCGCCGCCGCACGCGGCCCGCGGTTGGCAGAGGCGCTCAGCCATCATCCCGATATCGCCTTCCACATTGTCGATGGCCACGGAGCCGTGCTGTTCTCGACCGCACCTGCACTGCTGCGCGAGCACGCACGCAGCCAGCCCATCGACGCCGCGCCACGGCGGCACGACTGGATTCTCGACGATGGTCGCTGCATGCATGCCCTGCACCTGCGGCAGACCCTGGCCGACGGCAGCCAGCTGGTCACCCTGCTGGCCATCGATGACGACCGCCATGCCGATTTCCTGCAGCGCTTCCGCCATCTTCTGGCGATCGCCATCATCGGCGCCGCCGTGGCCAGCAGCCTGCTCGGCGGCTACGTAGTGCGACGCACGCTGCGACCGCTGCGCACGTTGGCCGATGAAGCCCGGCAGATCACCGCCGGTCGATTGCAGCGGCGTCTGAGCGCGCGCACGGCACCGGCCGAACTGGAACAGCTGGCACAGACACTCAACGGCATGCTGGCGCGCCTGCAGCAGGACTTCGCGCGCCTGACCGAGTTCTCTGGTGATCTGGCCCATGAGCTGCGCACGCCGATCACCAACATGCTGACCCAGGTACAGGTGGTGCTGGCCCACCCCCGCAGCAACGAGGCCTACCGCGAGACGCTGGCGTCGTGTGCCGAGGAGCTGCAGCAGCTGGCGCAGACCGTAGGCGACCTGCTGTACCTGGCGCAGGCCGAAGCGCCGGGCGCACTGCCCTCGCGTGAGCCGGTGGCGCTGGATGCGGTGGTGGATTCGCTGCTGGAGTTCTATGACCTGCTGGCCGAGGACCGGCAATTGACCCTGCGCCGCGACGGCGTGGCGAGCGTGGAAGGCAACCGTCTGATGCTGCACAGGGCGATCGCCAATCTGCTATCCAACGCGTTGAAGCACGCAGCCGTGGGCAGCGAGGTGCGGGTGCAGCTGGTCGAGGACGATGGCATGTGCAGGGTCAGCGTGCACAACCTCGGCCCGCCGATTGCCAAAGCAGCACTGCCGCGCCTGTTCGATCGCTTCTATCGCGGCGAGCGTGGCCGCCACGAAGGTGCTGGACTGGGCCTGGCGATCACCCGTGCAATTGCACAGGCGCATGGCGGAACGGTAAGCGTGACCTCCGATGAAACCGGCACCGTGTTCGAGCTGGTGCTGCCGAGCGCATCAGCCCGGTAGTGCCGGCCGCTGGCCGGCAACCTTGGCACATCACGCGTGTTGCAGTTGCCGGCCAGCGGCCGGCACTACCTCATCGGGTCGAACACCCCGGCCACCCAGTCGATGAACACCCGCAGCCGCGGCGATGGTGTGCGGTTGCGGGGGTAGACCAGGCTCAGTGGACTCGGTGTCGGTGGCGCGTCCGGCAACAGCTCGACCAGCTGCCCGCTCGCGATGTAGGGGTCCATCCGGTAGCGCGGTGCCTGGATGATGCCGAGACCCGCCAAGGCGGCACCAAGGAATGCGTCCGCGCCGGAAACCCTCACCCGCGCGGGCAGTGGCACGTAGCGCACCTGCCCACCCTGCTGGAACTCAAGCGGAATCAGCTGGCCGGTGGCGCTGGAGCGGTAGCCGACCATCTGGTGGCCTTGCTCCAGTGATTCGATGGTCTCGGGCACACCGTGCGCCTGCACATAACCCGGTGCGGCCACCGTAACTTCCCGCAGCATGGTCAACCGGCGCGCAGCCAGATCGCTGTCGGCCAGCGTCCCCACCCGCAACGCCGCATCCACGCCTTCGCGCAGCAGGTCGACATAGCGGTCGCCTTCGCTGACCTCCAGTTCGATCTCCGGGTAGCGCTGCAGAAAGTCCGGAAGGTGCGGAAACAGCAGATGCCGGCCCAGCGTACCGTGTACCTCGATGCGCAGCGGACCGCGTGGCGGCACGTCACGGAACGCGGCTTCAGCGTCGTCCATGTCGGCGATCAGGCGCAGGCAACGGCCATAGAAGGCCTCGCCTTCCAGGGTCGGCACCACCAGCCGCGTGGTCCGGTGCAGCAGGCGCACGCCCAGCCGATTCTCCAGCGCCTTGATCGCATCGGTCACCGTGGCCCGCGGCAGGCCGAGGTCCTCGGAGGCACGGGTGAAGCTGCGACGCTCGACGATACGGACGAAGGCGCGCATGGCCGTGAAACGGTCCATTGTTCGGCTACCCGGATGATGTTGGCGGATTATGCATGATTATCCGGATCGATGAGATGGCGAAGATGGCACTGCGCCAGTCCGGCGCGCCCTGCTGGAACCAACCATGCCCACCTCCTCCGCCCGCCGCATCGCCCTGGTCACCGGTGGTTCCCGCGGCATCGGTGCCGCCATTTCCCGGCGGCTCGCCGCCGATGGCCATGACGTGGTGATCAACTATGCCGGCCGCCGCGATGATGCCGAGGCACTGGCCGCCGAACTCAACGCCACCGGCGCACAGGCCATCGCGCTGCAGGCCGATGTGGCCGAGCCGCAGGCGGTGCGCCAGCTGTTCGACGCCATCGAGGCCCGCTTCGGCGGTATCGACGTGGTGGTGAACAGCGCCGGCGTGCTGCAACTGGCGCCGCTGGCCGACAGCGACGATGCCTTGTTCGAGCGGGTGATCGGCATCAACCTCAAGGGCGCGTTCAACGTGCTGCGCGAAAGTGCACGACGGGTGCGCGACGGCGGCCGCCTGATCAGCCTGTCCACCAGCGTGGTCGGCATCAGGCTGGAGAACTACAGCGTGTACGCGGCCAGCAAGGCGGCGGTGGAAACGATGGCAACGATCCTCAGCAAGGAGCTGCGTGGGCGCAACATCACCGTGAACACAGTGGCTCCCGGCCCGACCGCCACCGACCTGTTCCTGGAGGGCAAGTCACCGGAACTGATCGAGCGGTTGGCGAAGATGAATCCCCTGGAACGGTTGGGTACGCCGGAGGACATCGCCGGTGCGGTGGCCTTCCTGGCCGGTGCCGATGGCGGGTGGATCAACGGCCAGGTGCTGCGCGCCAATGGCGGGATGGTGTAGGTAGTCGCCCACCTTGGTGGGCGCGTCGCCGCGTGCCCACCAAGGTGGGCACCTACCGGGCCATGCCTGGCGGCCGGGTCGCATCCACGCATGGCGTGGATCTACGGTGCCGATCATCCGGCGCGGGCCTCGCGGCGCCGGTGCACCCAGTAGTACAGCGTCGGCAGCACCAGCAGGGTCAGCAGCATCGCCGACAGCAGGCCACCGATCACCACCACCGCCAGCGGCTTCTGGGTCTCTGCACCGATTGCATGCGAGGTCGCCATCGGCAGCAGGCCGAACATCGCCAGCAGCGCGGTCATCAGCACCGTGCGCAGGCGCTGCAGCGAGCCCTGCACCACCGACTGCAGCAGGTCCATGCCCTGCTCGCGCAGCTGGGCGAAGCGACTGAGCATCACCACCCCGTTCAGCACTGCCTGCCCGAACAATGCAATGAAGCCGATCGCCGCCGACACCGACAGTGGAATGCCGGTCAGCCACAGAGCCAGGATGCCGCCGATCATCGCCAGTGGCACGTTGGCCAGGATCAGTGCTGCGCTGCTGATGTCCTTGAAGGCATCGAACAGCAGCACGAAGATGATCAGCACCGACAGCGGAATCACCCAGCCCAGCCGCTTCATCGCACGCTGCTGGTTCTCGAACTCACCGGACCATTCCAACCGGTAGCCTTCCGGCAGCTGCACGCTGGCATCCACGCGCTTGCGCATGTCGGCCACTACGCTGCCCATGTCCCGCCCGGCGATGAAGATGCTCACTGCCTTTACCCGCTGTGCGTTCTCGCGCGAGATGTTGATCGCGCCGCTGGCCATGCGGAAGTCGGCCACGTCGGACAATGTCACCGTGTGGCCATCGCCGATGCCAACCGGCACCGTACGCAGCCGTTGCAGGTCACGGTCGGCATCGTCCAGGCGCAACGTGATCGGGAACCTGCGGTCGCCCTCCCACAGCTCGCCGACCTGGCGCCCACCCAGTGCTGTCTCGATCACTTCGTCGATGTCGCGCACGTTCAGGCCATAGCGTGCTGCGCGGTCGCGGTCGATATCGATCTGCAGCTGCGGCAAGGAGCCATCGCGGTCGATGAAGGCACTCTCCACGCCCTCCACCCCACGCACCTGGCCCAGGATCGCCTGCGCCTGCCGGTTCAGTACGTCCAGATCCGAGCCACTGACCTTGATCACCACCTGGCCTTTGATCTGCGAAATGCTCTCCAGGATGTTGTCGCGCACGGGCTGCGAGATCGAGAACTCCGGCCCCGGAATGCGTTGCTCCAGCGTGCGCTGCAGGTCGCTCACCAGCTGCCGCTTGTCCACGCCCTTCGGCCATTCCTTCTCCGGCTTCAACGCCACCAGCGCCTCGATCTGGTTGGCGCCCTTGGCATCGGAGCCGTCTTCCGGGCGCCCCAGCTTGGCCACCACCGTCGACACCTGCGGGAAGGTGCCGACCAGCTCACGGATGCGCCGCGACTGCTGCTGCGCTTCGGCCAGGCTGGTGCTGGGGTCAAGCGTGGCGGTCAGCCAGATCGAGCCCTCGTCCAGCTCGGGCAGGAACTCCGAGCCCAGGCGGGTACCCAATGCCAACGTACCCACCAGCAATGCGACCGCGGTCAGCACCACCGCACGCGGTCGGGCCAACGCACGCTCCAGGATCGGCCGGTACCAGCCGGTCAGGCGGTCCATCAGCGGATTGCCATCGCGCATGCGGTCGCGCCGCAGCCACCAGTAGCAGAACAGCGGCACCACGGTCAGCGCCAGGATCAACGCACCTATCAGCGCAGAGGTCACCGAGTACGCCATCGGCGCGAACATGCGGCCTTCCTGGCGCTGCAGGGTGAAGATCGGGATGTGCGCGGCGATGATGATCAGCATCGAGAAGAACGTTGGGCGGCCCACTTCCGATGCGGCCGAAAGAATGGTCGAGAAGCGCGTCTTCCGGTCGGCCGTAGGTGGCAGCTTCGACAATCGCGAGACGATGTGCTCGGTGACGATCACTGCGCCATCGATGATGATGCCGAAGTCCATCGCACCCAAGGACAGCAGGTTGGCCGGCACGCCCCACAGGTGCAGGCCAAGGAAGGTCGACAACAGCGCCAGCGGCATCATTGCCGCCACGATCAGTGCGGCGCGGGCGTTGTACAGGAACAGCCACAGCACCAGGAACACCAGCACCGCACCTTCCAGCAGGTTGCGGAAGACGGTCTTCAGCGTGGTCGACACCAGCCACGAGCGGTCGTAGAACGGCTCGATGCTGACCCCGGCCGGCAGCTGGTTCGCTTCGATCTCGGCGATGCGCGCATGCAGGGCGTCCAGCACGTCGGACGGATTCTCGCCCTTGCGCATCAGCACCATGCCGAACACAGCATCGTCATTGTCGTCCTGGCCGACCAGACCCTGGCGTGGCAGGCCGGTATCGGCGATGCTGGCCAGGTCGCGCACCAGGATCGGCGTACCGCCGCGCTGCGCCACCACCACGTTGCCGATGTCACCCGGCGAACGCATCAGGCCCACGCCGCGGATCAGGAACTGTTGCTGGCCGCGCTCCACGTAGCCGCCGCCGGCATTGGAGCTGCCCTTCTCCAGCGCCTCGGCGAATTCACCGAGGCTGATGCCGCGGTCACGCAGCTTGTCCAGGTCCGGCTTGACCTGGAAGGTGCGCGCGAACCCGCCGAAGCTGATCACATCGGCCACGCCCGGCACGGTGCGCAGGCTGCGCTCCATCGTCCATTCCTGCACCGTGCGCAGCTGGGTCGGCGTCATGTGCGGGCCCTTGAGCACGTAGCGGTAGATCTCGCCCACCGCCGAACTCATCGCCTCCAGCTCCGGGGTCACGCCCTCCGGCAGCTCCACGCCCTGCAGGCGCTCCAGCACCTGCTGCCGCGCGAAATAGTCGTCGGCCTTGTCGTCGAAGGTCAGGATGATCATCGACAGGCCGAACTGGGTATGCGAGAACACCCGCACCGAATGCGGAATGCCGGACAAGGCCACTTCCAGCGGCATCGTCACTTCGCGTTCCACCTCTTCGGCGGCCCGGCCCGGGTGCAGCGACACCACCGTCACCTGGGTGTCGGACACATCCGGGAAGGCTTCCACCGGCAGCACGCGGAACGCGGCGATGCCGCCGCCGATGAACAACAGCAGTGCCAGCATCACCATCAGCGGCTGGCGCAGGCAATAGGCAATCAGGCGATCGATCATGGGGCGGCATGCCCCGCGCCGGTGCTGGCGGCCGCTGGCGCGCTGTCGACCAGCTGCTGCAGCAGCAGGCCCCCTTCGACCACCACCCTGCTGCCAGCCGCCAGACCGTCACGCACCCACAGTCGACCGTCACCCAGCTCCTCGGCGTGCACGGCGTGGCGCACGTAGCGGCCCTTGCCCTCTTCCACGAACACTACCTGCTTGCCGTCGATCAGCAGCACCGCCGCATCGGGCAACGAGACACCGCCCTCGGCCGGCAACGCCACCTGGGCGCGCACGTATTGCCCTGCCTTGAAACCACGCGCACGGTTGTCCAGCTCGGCGCGCGCCTGCACCACGCGGCGCTCGCTGTCGACGAAGTCATCCACGTGCTGCAGGGTCGCCTGCAACGGCTGTCCATCGGCACCGGGCACGCTCACCTGCATGCCCGCCTTCAAACGTCCGGCCAGGCTTTCGGGAATGTCCAGCAACAGCCACAGGCGGTCCGGATCGCCGATCACTGCCAACGGCTGATCGCTGTCGGGGCTGACCGACATGCCCGGGCTCATCCGCCGCTCCACCAGCACGCCATCGATGGGAGCGCGCAGCGGCAGGCGCTGGTCGACGCGCTGGCCGTTGCCATAGGCCTTGGCGAAGGCGGCCGCGCGTGCATGATCAGCCTGACTGCCAGCGAAGTTTGCCTCGGCCTCGTCCAGTTCACGACCCGACGCCACTCCCGCCGCATGCAGTTCGCGGGTACGGTCCAGTTCCTTGCGTGCCTGCTTCAGCTCGGCGCGACCACGGGCACCTTCAGCCTGAGCCTGGCCGAACTCGGGCGAGGTGATCCAGGCGATGACCTGGCCGGCTTTCACCTTCTGCCCCGGCTGTGCCTCGATGCGCGCTACCTGCCCCGGCAGCGGCGTGTGCAGTGCGCTGGAGCGCGTCTCATCCCAGACCACCCGGCCCGGCAGCTGCAGGCTGGCGCTGGCGCCGGCACTCACTGTCTCGCTGCGCAGCACGTCCAGCTGGCGGCTGTCGGAAGGAAACTGAATCTGGCCGGCACTGACCCGAGGTGCGTCCTCAAGATAGGAAGCTGGCTCACGACCACAGCCGCCCAGCAGGATCAGCGCCAGCAAGACGGGCAGCACGGCGTATCGCGCCTGCGGGCGATAGGCGACGGTGGACTTCATCGGGATTCTCCTTCGGCAACGGATGTGGCGGCTTCCCAGCGCGCCAGTGCAATGGCATGGTCGGTGCGCGCCTCGATCAGTGCGGCCTCGAAGTCGCGCCAGCTGCGGCGCGCATCCAGCAGATCGGTCAGATTGGCGGCACCGCGCCGGTACGCCAGTTCGATGCCCTGCACCGCCTTGCGTGCGGCGTCGGACTGCAGTCCCTCATAGTCGCTGCGGCGCTGTGCGGCGGACTGCGCGCTGGCCTGCAGCTGGTCCAGCTCGGCGCGTGCTTCGCGCTGCAGCACCTGCAGCTCCAGCGCGGCGCTGTCACGGTCGGCCTCGGCACGCTGGATCGCGCCGCGCGCCGGCGACGGCCCCCCCAGCGGAATGGTCAATGACACACCCCAGGTGACACCGCTGATGTCGGTCGGCTCTCGTTCGGCCTCCACGCCCAGCTGGATATCGCGATGGCGCTCGCTGCGCGCCAGTGCCACGCCGGCATCGGCGGCTGCCAGGCGCGAGCGTGCAGCGCGCAGATCCGCGCGCTGCTGCGGATCGAACGCGCGCTCATCGGCCCTGGCTGCGGGGTCTGGCCACGGATCATCGGCGCTGAGGTCATGGCTGTCGTCACGTCCGAGCAGCATCCCCAGCACATTCCGCGCGTCACGCAGATCCAGTGCTGCCTCGCGCGCCGCGTCCGCCACAGCCAGGTCGTCCACAGCCAGCCGCGCGCGATCCACCGGTGCCATCGCCCCTGTCGCAACCTGCTTATCCGCCGCTGCCATCTGCTCGGCCGAACTCTGCCGGTTGGCGTCGGCAATCTGGGCCCGCTCCTGCGCGCCCTTCAGGCCGAAATAGGCTTCATGCAGTGCCACCTGTTGTCGGCGACGGGTATCGAGCATCTCCAGCCCTGCCACTTCCAGCAGCGCGTCGGCCTGGCGGATGCGCAACGCACGCTTGCCACCACGTTCCCAGGTCCAGCCCAGGCCCACGGTGCTGTCCACGCGCTTGTCCTGCCAGCGCCCGGGGCCGATGCCATGCTTGGGGCTGACCTTGCTGGTACCGAGCGAAAGCTCGGTGGCCGGGCGCAATGCCGCCGTCTGCGCATCGCCCTGCACACCGCGCAGCTCCAGTGCCGCCGCACGCAGGTCAGGGTTGTGTGCGTCCATTGCGCGCTGCGCGTCCTGCAGGGACAGCGCCGAAGCCACAGGCGCGCACAGAAGAGTGGCCAGCACGGCCGCAAGACGAGAGGAGAAATTCATGTGCGTCAAGGTAAGGTGATGCACTTGCGCCAAACTTGCCCCAACCTTGCACGAAGCTTGCAATGCGAATCCTGCTGATCGAAGACGATGCCGCCCTGGCCGATGGACTGATCCGCGCCCTGCAAGGTGCCGGTCATCTGTGCGACCACCTCTCGCGCGGACTGCACGCACCTGCGGCGCTGGCCAGTGCACCCTATGACGTGATGGTGCTGGACCTTTCCTTGCCGGACGTGGATGGCCTCGACCTGCTGTCGCGCCTGCGCAACGATGGCGCCACATTGCCGGTGCTGATTCTCACTGCGCGCGATGGCGTGGAGGATCGCATCCTTGGCCTCGACCGTGGCGGCGATGACTATCTGGCAAAACCATTCGCGCTGGGCGAGCTGGAAGCGCGCCTGCGTGCGTTGTCGCGCCGCCGCAGTGACGCACCGGCTCAGAAGCGATTGGGCCGGCTGTGCTTCGACAGCATCCGCAACGAAGTGCAGGTGGACGGCCAGCGTATCGAGCTGACCGCGCGCGAGCTGTCGCTGGTCGAAGCGTTGATGCAGCACCCCGGCCGCACCGTGACCAAGCAGCGCTTGTTCGATGCGCTTTACAGCTGGGACCACGAGGCCAACCTGTCGGTGATCGAGGTGCACGTCAGCCGCCTGCGCCGCAAGCTGGAGCAGGCCCGCGCCGGCGTCGGCATCCGCATGTTGCGTGGCCTCGGCTACCGGCTGGAGGCCGTGGGTGACTGAGCGCGTGCACAGCCTGCGTGGCCTGCTGCTGCGGCGCCTGTGGCTGCCGCTGCTGGTGCTGCTGCTGTGCAGTGCGGTGGGTTCATTCGCGTTGGCGCGCTTCTATGCCGGCCAGGTCTACGACCGCTGGCTGCTGGATTCGGCGATGTCGTTGTCCGAGCTGGTGACGGTGCAGGACGGCCGCGCATCCATCGAGATCACCCCGGCGGTATCACGCATGTTCACCTGGGACACCGCCGACGAAGTGCATGGCGAGGTGGTCGATGCGGATGGCGGGCGCCTGTATGGCGACCTGCCCGAGGCATTGCCGCGTCCGGCGAGCGCCGCCGCGAATGACGATGCGGTCTACTACGATGCCCGCCTGCGTGGTCAACCGGTGCGCATGGTCGAAGTGGTGGTCAGCGCCGGCCCGGGCCATGACATCCGGCTGCGCGTGGCCGAGACACTGCGCAAGCGCCACCGGCTGGAACGCAAGCTGCTGCTGACCAGCGTTCCGTTCCAGGCCGCGATCCTGGCACTGGCGGCGTGGCTGGCATGGTCCGGTACCGGCGCCGCCGCAGGCCACGCCAACCTGGTCGCGCGGAAGCTGGCCAGCCCGCGGCCGGATCCATTGGCACCGCTGGATCCGGCGCAGGAGGCACCGCGCGAACTGTGGCCGGCGGTTGAGGCGTACAACGCCCTGCTGCAGCGCCTGGACGCGATGCAGGATGCGCAGCGGCGCTTCGTCAGCAACGCCGCACATCAACTGCGCACACCGTTGGCGGCCATGCAGGTGGAGCTGGAGAGCTCATTGCGCCAGCATGATCCGCAGGCCCAGCAGCTGGCGCTGTCCGGCACGCTGGCCGGGTTGGCCCGCTTGCAGCATCTGGTCAACCAACTGCTGATGTTGAGCCGCTCCGAAGATCCACATGGCAGCGCACTGCCGCTGCAGCCAGTGGACCTGGCCGCGTTGGCGCGTAGCGTGGTGGAGCGCTATGCGGACCGCGCATTGGCTGCAGGCGTGGACCTGGGTTATGACGGGCCCGACGACGGCGTGCAGGTACAGGGCGATCCGCAGCTGCTGCGCGAGGCGTTGGGCAACCTACTGGACAACGCGCTGCGCTACGGTGCCGTGCCAGGCGTGATCACCCTGGGACTACAGCAGGATGCCGAGGGCGTGCAGGTGTGGGTGGACGATGACGGCTCCGGCATTGCCGAAGCCGAGCGCACGCGCGTCACGGAACGCTTCTACCGGGCCAGCAGTGAAGGCGATGGCTGTGGGCTGGGACTGGCGATCGTGGCCGAGATCGCGCAGCGGCATGATGCGGCGCTGGTGATCGATACTGCCCCGATCGGTGGCGCGCGGGTGGGGATGCGGTTTCGATCCCGCTGACGTCCTGCGCGCCAACCAAGGTTGGCACCTACCCGGTCACGCCACCCGGTAGTCGCCCACCTTGGTGGGCGCTGTTGACGTCCCGTGGGCCAACCGAGGTTGGCACCTGCCAAAGGCACCTCGGCCAGGGGATTCCGGTAGACGCCAACCTTGGTTGGCGCCGTTGATGCTCCGCGTGCCAACCAAGGTTGGCACCTACCAAAGGCACCCCTCCGGCGGATCCCGGTAGACGCCCACCTTGGTGGGCGCTGTTGACGTCCCGCGTGCCAACCAAGGTTGGCACCTACCAAAGGCACCCCAGCCGGCGGGCCCCGGTAGACGCCAACCTTGGTTGGCGCTGTTGACGTCCCGCATGCCAACCAAGGTTGGCACCTACCAAAAGCACCCCAGCCGGCGGGCCCCGGTAGACGCCCACCTTGGTGGGCGCCGTTGACCTCCCGCGTGCCAACCGAGGTTGGCACCTACCAAAGGCACCCCTCCGGCGGATCCCGGTAGATGCCCACCTTGGTGGGCGCTGTTGACGTCCCGCATGCCAACCAAGGTTGGCACCTACCAAAAGCACCCCAGCCGGCGGATTCCGGTAGACGCCCACCTTGGTGGGCGCTGTTGACGTCCCGCATGCCAACCAAGGTTGGCACCTACCCAAAGCACCCCAGCCGGCGGATCCCGGTAGATGCCCACCTTGGTGGGCGCTGTTGACGTCCCGTGTGCCAACCGAGGTTGGCACCTACCAAAGGCACCCCAGCCGGTGGATTCCGGTAGACGCCCACCTTGGTGGGCGCCGTTGACCTCCTGCATGCCAACCAAGGTTGGCACCTACCAAAGGCACCCCTCCGGCGGATCCCGGTAGACGCCCACCTTGGTGGGCGCTGTTGACGTCCCGCATGCCAACCAAGGTTGGCACCTACCCAAAGCACCCCAGCCGGCGGATCCCGGTAGATGCCAACCTTGGTTGGCGCCTACCCATCATCATCGGCTCATCGAATACGGCGCCTGCGCGCCCTGCCCCGGCCAGTCCCTGTTCGGCTCGGCCTGCATGCTGAAGCGCAGCTCGCCACCGGCCAGGATCTCGTCGTGGCGCAGGAAGGTGCGCTGTAGCGGCTTGCCGTTGAGGCTCACGCTGCCCACATAGGTGTGCCTGTCATCCAGCCCGTCGGCCACGATGGTGAAGGTCTTGCCGTTCAGCAGTCGCATCGCGGTCTTCGGCAGGAACGGGCGGCCGAGGATGTACTCACCCGAGCCGGGGGCCACCGGGTAGAAGCCCAGCGCGGTGAACACATACCACGCCGACATCTGGCCGACGTCATCGTTGCCGGCCAGACCATCCGGACGGTCGGCGTACTGGGTGTCCATGATCTGCTTCAGGCGCGCTTGCGTGCGCCACGGCTGGCCGGCGTACGAGTACAGGTAGGCCACGTGGTGGCTGGGCTCGTTGCCATGCGCATACCAGCCGATCAGGCCGGTGATGTCTTCCATGTGCTCGAAGATGGACGGATCGACCTTGGCGTTGAACACCTCGTCCAGGCGCGCGAGCAGCTTGTCACTGCCACCGTGCGCTGCCGCCAGACCGGCCACATCCTGCGGCACGTACCATGAGTACTGCCAGGCATTGCCCTCGGTGTAGTCGGTGCCGTATCCACTGGCGCTGGGGTCGAATGGCGTGCGGAAGCTGCCATCGCGCTTGCGTGCGCGCATGAAGCCGGTGTCTTTGTCGAAGGCGTTGCGCCAGTTGCCGGCGCGCTTGTCGAAGGTGGCCGCAACATCGATCTTGCCCATCGCCTGTGCCATGCGCGCGATGGTCCAGTCATCGAAGGCATATTCCAGCGTCTTGCTGGCCGCCTCACCTTCCTCGTCGATCGGCACGTAGCCCAGCTCGCGATACTGCGAGATGCCATCGTACGGGCCGTAGTTGGCGGTATCGACCATTGCTTTCAGCGCCTTGTCGGCGTCGAAGCCGCGGATGCCCTTCACGTAGGCGTCGGCGATCACCGGCACGGCGTGGTAGCCGATCATGCACCAGTCTTCCAGGCCATGGAACGACCACACCGGCAGCATGCCGTACGGGCTGTGCTCATGGTGGGCCAGCATCGAATTGACGAAGTCGCTGTTGCGCTTCTCCGGCTGCACCAGCGTCAGCAACGGGTGCAGCGCACGGTAGGTGTCCCATAGCGAGAACGTCGAATAGTTCGTGAAGCCGTCGGCCTTGTGCACCGCGTTGTCCGAACCGCGGTACTGGCCATCGGCATCCATGAACAGCGTCGGCCCCAGCATCGTGTGGTACAGCGCGGTATAGGCGCTGCGTCGCGCATGTTCCGGCGCATCGATATCGAGCACCGACAGCGCCTGCGTCCATTCCTGCTTTGCCTGAGCGCGAACGCGGTCGAAATCGAAGCCGGCCACTTCCGCGTCGAGGTTTGCGATGGCACCGGCTTCGCTGACCGGCGAGATCGCCACCTTGACCACCAGCGGTGCATCCAGCTTGCCGAAGGCGAAGGTGCCGACCAGCTGGCGCCCCTCGATCTGTGCGCGCTGCGCCGGATCCTTTTCGCCCGGCGGCGGGAAGCCCTTGTAGACAATGTCCTGCTCGGTGTTGTGCAGCTCATGCCCGGAAAGCGGCCGCGAGAAACGCATCGCGAAATACAGCTGGCGGCCCGGCGCCCAACCACGAGTTTCGCGGAAGCCGGTCACCGTGCCATCGGCGCGCACCCGCACCCGCGACCACAGCACCTTGCCCGGGTAGTCGTACATGCTGGTGCGCATGTCCAGCAGTACCTTGGCATCGGTGCCCTTGGGGAAGGCATAGCGGTGCACGCCCACGCGCGCACTGGTGGTCAGCTCCGCGCGCACCTTGTAGTCATCCAGGGTGACTGCGTAGTAGCCCGGCTCGGCCTTCTCGTCGTCGTGGCGGAAACGCGAGGCGTAGCCGCTGCGTGGCTTTTCCGGATCACCGCGCTCCAGGCCGGGATTGCCGGTGAACGGCATCAGCAGGATGTCGCCGAGGTCCGAATGACCGGTGCCGGAAAAATGCGTGTGCGAGAAGCCGACGATGCTGCTGTCGTCGTAGCGATAGCCGGCTGCCCAGCCATAGGCCTTTTCGCGTGGCTGGATGCGTGTGTCCGGGCTGAGCTGGACCATGCCGAACGGCACTGTGGCACCCGGGTAGGTGTGGCCTTCACCTCCAGTACCAATGAACGGGTCGACCGAGGCGTAGGCCTTGTCGGCGGCGGTTTTGGCGGGAGCGGCCGACGCCAGGCCGGAAGCGAGCATTGCCGTGGCGGCGACAGCGATCAGGAGACGACGGTCCAGCGTGGGCATCGGCGTTTGGATCGATTCAGGTGGTAGCCGGATGCTAGCACTGGGCCTGTCACGCCGCATGCTGCAGTGCGACTGCCCGGTGTCCCGCGCCGGGTTCAATCATCAACCGGGAAGCGCGCTCTGCAACGACATGAGGTCCGCACTGTCCAGCGGCCTCACCACCCGCGCGACCTCTTCTCCATCGCGCAGCAGCACCACTGTCGGCCACAGCTTCACCTTGAACGCTCGCCCCAATGGCCTTCCCTTGCCATCCTCGATCTTCCAATGCGGCAGATCGTTCGCTTCGACGAAGGCCTGCAACGCGGGCTGCGCGGCCTGGCAATGACCGCACCAGGGCGCACCGAACTCCAGCACCTGCCACCCAGCCTGCGCCGCCACCCCCGCAAAGGTGGGCTCGTTCGGAAGGTGATCACGCATGAACGGCATGAGCGCTACGCCGCCAGTGCCTTCTGGATGTCTTCCAGCGGCGCGTTGGTCAGATCCTTGGCAATATCCCCGAGCAATCGCGCCTGGACCTCTTTATGCAGCAGCGGACGGATGCGACCCAGCGTGGTCGGGTCGGCGATCAACACCAGGTGCGCATAGCGGTTCTTCAAGGCATCCTCATTGAGCTGTTCGGCCACCTGCTTGGCGAACGTAGCCTCGTTGAGCTGCGAGACCGACATGTCCTTCGGCACGGCACCCGCAGGCCCCTGCCCGGACACGCCCTGCTCACTGATGTCCTGCAGGCGCAACTCGCCCTCCTGCTTCAGGGTCAACTGATGGTTGCTGCCCACGTTGGTGAACACCCGTGCCGAACCACCGTCGGCTACCACGATCAGCGTTCCTTCGGGAATCGTCCGCGCCATTGCATCCTCCATCAATTTGAAAAGTGGGTGTGTGCTCCACCTTATGCACGCCGATGTCACCAGAGCGCGTACAGGATGTGATTCCGTCATCGCAATCTGAAATCCGCCCTAAATTTACCGGGAGGCCTGCCGCTATGGCCTCCATCATCGCGAGGAACCTCTGTGCACGCTGGCTCACTGTTCCACGTCTGCTTCGCCACCAGCCTGGCCATTGCCGGCTGCGCCGGATGCATCCACCAGTTCCTGCAGGGCCAACCGTTTTTCGCCCTGGCCATCATGCTCTCGGTGCTCACGATGATCGGCGCCGCACTGGTCACGCGGAAACTGGCACTGCCGGGCGCCTTGGCGATGGCCTGCACGGTGTTCGGTTTGCTGGCGAAGTCAGCCTGAGCCTTCTGAACAGGCGACGTGGAACACAGCGTGCAGATCAGCCCGCTTCGCTGCACGCTCACGCCGGTGCCGTTATGATGAACGGATGATCGACACGACCCACTACGTGACGGGCGCACCTGTTACGTGGGAAGCACTGCCGACCGGCGCTTCGCTTGCCACGATTGCTCCCGCCCTGCATTTCCATCGCCTCGCGCTGGATCCCGGCGGATGACGCCCGCAGGCCCACGGCCTGCCATCCCCACACGCTGATGTGACACGCGGCTGCCAACTGCGCGGCCGTTGTGATCCCGTTGCCGCGTTTCCGCCCTTGCGGCGGTGCTTTGCCGTGCGCGTGGCGTTGCGCCTGCACACATTCCCCGGCCCCCACGCCGCCTTCCGATGCCCCTGCGCCACTTGCGCCTGCATCGCCGTTTCCGACTTCCGGGACACACCACAGCACCCATTCCCCTATTCCATACCTACAAGGGAGCCCCTATGCAGGACACGCCCGATTCCCATGCCCACTTCGGCTGGTTCAAACGCCGCCGCCACCTGAAGGTCGATGAGATCACCGTCGTCGACAAGCCCATGCTCAAGCGCGCCGTCGGTGCCGCTGCACTCGGCAATGCCATGGAGTGGTTCGACTTCGGTGTCTACGGCTATCTGGCCGTCACCATCGGCCAGGTGTTCTTCCCGTCGAGCAATCCCACCGCACAGGTGATCGCGGCCTTCGCCACCTTCACCGTGGCATTCCTGGTGCGTCCACTCGGCGGCCTGGTGTTCGGCCCGCTCGGCGACCGCTATGGGCGCCAGAAGGTGCTGGCGTTCACCATGATCCTGATGGCGCTGGGTACCTTTGCGATCGGCCTGATTCCTTCCTACGAGCGGATCGGCATCTGGGCACCGGTGCTGTTGCTGCTGGCGCGTGTGGTGCAGGGCTTTTCCACCGGCGGCGAATATGGCGGTGCGGCCACCTTCATCGCCGAGTATTCCACCGACCGCAACCGCGGCCTGATGGGCAGCTGGCTGGAGTTCGGTACGCTGGGCGGCTATATAGCCGGCGCCGGTACCGTAACCGCACTGCACATGCTGTTGAGCAGCGAGCAGATGCTGGACTGGGGCTGGCGCATTCCATTCCTGGTGGCCGGCCCGCTGGGCCTGCTCGGCCTGTACATGCGCATGAAGCTGGAAGAGACCCCGGCATTCCGCGCCTTCGCCGAGGAAGCCGAGAAGCGCGAACATGATCGGCCCGGGCTTGGCGCGCTGTTCCAGGTGCACGGCCGCCAGCTGCTGGTGTGCATGGGCCTGGTGCTGGTGTTCAACGTCACCGACTACATGCTGCTGACCTACATGCCCAGCTACCTCAGCGTGACCATGGGCTACGCCGAGAGCAAGGGCCTGCTGCTGATCATCATCGTGATGCTGGTGATGATGCCGTTGAACATTGTCGGCGGGTTGTTCAGTGACAGGCTGGGCCGCCGCCCGATGATCATCGGCGCCTGCATCGCGCTGCTGGTACTGGCGATTCCATGCCTGCTGCTGGTCGGCAGCGGCAACGACTGGATGATCTTCCTCGGCCTGATGCTGCTGGGCCTGGCCTTGGTGTGCTTCACCAGCTCGATGCCATCCACGCTGCCGGCGCTGTTCTATACCCCGGTGCGCTACAGCGCGCTGTCGATCGCCTTCAACGTCTCGGTGTCGCTGTTCGGTGGCACCACGCCGCTGGTCACCGCATGGCTGGTGGAACGTACCGGCGACCCGCTGGTGCCGGCCTACTACCTGATGGGCGCGGCGGTGGTCGGCCTGATCACGATGCTGTTCGTGAAGGAAACCGCCGGCCTGCCGTTGCGTGGTTCACCGCCGGCCGTCGGCAGCGACAGGGAAGCGGCTGCGCTGCTGAAGAGCGATGCGCCGGTGACGGTGGACCCGAGCCTGCCGCCGCTGCCGGAGGCTGCGGAACCTGAGCAGGTAAAGCCGGCCTGAGGCTCGGTGGAGCCGGCGTTGTAGAGCCACGCCCGCGCCCGGTTGCCTTTCGGGGGATCAGCCGAGCGTGGGCTCGGCTCTACAACGCATGCGCCCTCAATCGCGCGCAGCGTTCAACTCCATCGCGCGCATTACGATGGGTTTGGCCCAGTCCGGCGTGTGCAGCAGTTCGGCCACCGAGACCGGGTACTGCAGCTGGCCATGTGCCATCGCCAGCACCGGCAGCGGTTCGACGCAGCCTTCGGCATCGGCGGGCGCGCTGTTGTCGTAGACATGCAGTTCGGCCAGGTGAGGCAGCAGTTCCAGCAGATTCTCGCGCGCCGAATCGAAGCGCGCATGGATCTTCTCCACCGGGATGTCATGGCCGCCGGCAGCCACCCGCGCCGCAACGCGGGCGATATGCAGCTCCACCGTGGCCAGGCCACAGAACCAGATCGCGACGTGATGGTGCTCGCAGGCCTCGCGCAGCAGGCGCGGAATGGTGTTGCCACCCAACGTGGTTTCGAAGGCGAAGTCCGTGCCATCGGCCATGGCCTGGCGCAGGCGACGGGTCCCTTCCTGCCAGGCCTCGGCATTGGCTTCGGGCAGCGGCCAGCCAGCCTCGACCAGGCGGCGGGTGAACGAATCGGGGTTGAACCAGCTCAGTCCTTCGGCTTCCAGCCAGGTACCCAGCAGCGAACTTTTGCCGGCGCCATTGACGCCGGCCAGCACCAGGATCCGCCCCATCGTTCAGAGCGGACGGCCGAGGGTGACCTTGCGGCCACGGCGGATCGGCTGGCCCAGCACCTTGCCCAGCCCCTCACCGCGCTGCAGGCTGGCCAGGGTCTGGTCGAACACACCGCGCAGGCGCAGCAGTTCTTCACTGCGCTCACCGGCGTCACCGCCGGCGGCCTTGGCCAGCAGCTCCTGATACGTGCGGATATCCACGATCACCGCTTCGGGATGATTATGGTTGGTGATGACCAGCGCCTGCTTCTCGCGCACGGTGCGCATCAGGCTCGGCCAGCCACGGGTCTTCACCGACGAGGCCGGGGCCTTTTCGAGGCCTGGCAGATCCAGCGGCAGGGTCATGGCACGGCTCCAGACGGGGATAGTTGAGGCCATTATGCCCAATTTGGCCCAATTGGGGATAAATGGACCATTACCTGACGGAACCCTCCGCCGCCGCGCCCGGCGCATCGGTCTGCAGCAGGCTGTCGCGCTCCCGCAGCGGGAAGCGGATCCAGGCATCCAGGCCTTGTGGGCCAAAGCGCAGCTCCCCGCTGCCAGCCAGCTCGTACGGCACGCGCTGCTCGATCAGCGCCCGGCCCAGGCCGCGCTGGCGGGGCAGCTCCCAGTCCTCCACCTCGGCATGACGCTCGCACCAGTGCAGGCCCAGCCATGGCTGGCCGGCCTGAACCTGCAGATCCCAGGTGACCTCGATCCGGCCATCCTCATGGGTGAGCGCGCCATGCCTCAGCGCGTTGGTCGCTAATTCGTGGATCGCCAGGGACAGTACTTCGGCTGCTTTCGGTGGCAGCAGCACGTCCTCGCCCTGCAGGCGGTAGGCGGCCGCTGCAGGCGTCTGCGCAGCGATCTCCTCGTCGAGCATGCCACGCAGGCAGACGCCGGCATTGGCACCACGGGTCAGCAGGCTCTGCGTGCGTGCCAGCGACATCAGTCGCCCGCACAACCGTTCAGCGTATTCATCCACACTGCTGACCGACTCGCGGGTCCGCCAGGCAATGGCATGGATGGTCGACATGATGTTGCGCACCCGGTGCTGCAGTTCGGCCAGCAATACCGATTGACGCTCAGTGGCACGCTTGAGGTCGTCGATGTCCACCGCGATGGCAAATACCCCGCTGACCTCACCGTCGCCATCGCGCAGGGGCGCGGCAGCGACCCGGGTCCAGCGCGCGCGGCCATCATCATGCAGGTACTGGAACTCCAGCCCCGGCACCACGGTCTCGCCGCGCATTGCGCGAGCGATGGCGAAGTCGTCCGGTGCAATGGGGGTGCCATCGGGATGGCAGCCGTGCCAGCGATGCTGGTTGTCGGCGTCTCTGGAAGGCACCTTGCCGGTGGGCAGATAGGCGCGCATCTGATCGTTGGACAGCAGCATGCGGCCCTGCAGATCAACAATGCACAGGCCGACCGGCAGCATCCTGAAGGCCAGCTCCAGGCGCCGCTCGCTCTCGCGCCGCCGTAGTTCCTCGCGCTCGCGCGCGGCCAGCGCCAGATGCGCGGCGGTGGTTTCGAACATGGTCACCAGCACGCCGTTGATCCGCCCTTCCTCGCCGCGGATCGGGCTGTAGGTGATCGTGAACCAGATGTCTTCCAGCCGGCCGCGCCGGACCAGCGGGTACAGCTTGTCTTCGAAGGTGAGCGTCTCGCCCTGCCAAACCCGGGTATAGAGCGGCCCGTTGATGTGCCACACCTCGGGCCAGCACTCGCGGGTCGGCTGGCCGAGCCCGCCGGGATGCTTGTCGGCCAGGATCTCGGCATAACCATCGTTGTAGAGCTGCACCAGCTGCTCGCCCCACAGCACGATCATCGGGAAGCCATGGGCCAGCATCAGGTCGACGGTGGCGCGCAGGTGGGGCGGCCACTGCTCACACGCACCCAATGGCGTGGACGACCAGTCGTGGCGGGCGATACGCGCGGCCATGCCATCGTGGCGCGCATGCAGGCGCGACGCAGGCGGCATCGAGCCACGCAGCTTGGCGGCGTGGATGCCTTCAGGACGGCGCGACATGCCGCGCAATCAGGCGATGCCCGCAGAGACCTGCGGCGCCGCCACCAGCCCGGCCAGCTGCTGCACCAGGGTTTCGATGTGATAAGGCTTGGTGCAGCGCGGCGCGCTGGCGAAGCGGCTGGGCAGGTTGTCGTCGTAACCGGAGGTCAGCAGAAAGGGCGTACCGGCCTCGGCCAGCCGATCGGCCAGCGGATAGACCTGCTCACCGCCCAGATTGATGTCCAGCAATGCCACATCGATGGGATGGGTATCGACCAGCTGCCCCAGCGCCTGCAGGTCACCGGCCGGCCCCACTACCTGTGCGCCTTTCAGCTCCAGATAGTCGACCAGGAACATTGCGATGGCGAATTCATCCTCTGCCACCAGTACACGCAGCCCTTTCAGGCCCTCTGGTTTGTTGCCCGCTTCCAGCACGACCGGCGCTCCTCGATACACGCGGCCCAGCTCTGCCGCAACGCCCGCAGGATGCGCGAACCGGGCTACAAGAGCGCGTGATGATGGATGAAGATCGCGGCCACGGCCCGTTCACCGCGGCATTGCAGCGGCGTGTTCAGAAGGCCCGCTCCCACTTCAGGCTGAGCAGGCTGCGGTCATGGCTGTACAGCCAGCCGACGTTGCTGTCGATGCGGGCGTAGCGCAGGCTCAGGCTGGGCACCAGCCCGGCCACGGCCAGGCGCTCGCTGCGCACGATGGCGATCAGGTTCTGTTCGTCGTCCTGCCGGCGCGCCTCCAGCAACGGACTCCACGCGTCGTAGTCGCGCTCGCGCAACGAGACGAATACGGTGGCGGTGGTGCCACTCCATTGCCGCGCCGCACCCAGCCGCACGCCGCGCTGGCGGTAGCCGTTGGCTGGGTTCGCGGCGCTGCTGTCACTCAGGTCCAGCCCGGCAAAGAGGGTCCAGCGCGGGTTGAGCGCACGGAACCAGGTGGCATACACCGCGGCCAGCTCACCGTCGTAATTGCTGGCCAGGCCACGCTGGCGATAGCGCTGGCGCTTCCAGTCGGCCTCCAGCTTGAGCAGGCTGCGCGCGTCCAGCGCATATTGCCATTCGCCATGCAGCCCGCTGCCGCCCTGCAGGGCCCGGTTGCCGAGGCCCTGATAGTCATAGCTGGGGGCGATCTGCAGGGTATGCCGTGCGCTACGCCAGCTGTAACCCGCCTGCACGTTGGCATTGAGCTCGTTGTAGGCGCTGTGCCCACGCCATGCCTGGCCGAATGCGAGGCCACGCACGTACACGCCATGGTGGCCCTTCAAGGCCCAGCGACGTTCGAGGTTACCGTCGTAGTCCAGGCCCATGGCGCGCTGGGCATCGGGAAGATTGCGCTGGATGATGCAGGTGTCGCCTACCCCGAACAGGCAGGTGCGGCTGGCCGAACTGCGGTTGATGTTGTCGCTCCATGCCGGGCCGGCGGACAGCGCGCCTTTCCAGCGCTGGCGCGCCTGCAGCGCAGCCAGATAGGCGTCCACCCGTCCGCGTACACCTGCGGTGGCGGGGTCATCGGCACTGATGCCATCCGCGATCGCCGTGAACAACGCCACCGCATCGCGATCGCGCTGGTCTTCGGCGTAGACGCGCGCAAGTTCAAGGCGGGCCGGCAGGAAATCCGGCTGTGCCTCCAGCAGCGCCTCGTACTCGTTGGCCGCGCGATGGTGATTGCCGGCCACCCGCGCCAGGCCGCCCTGCGCATAGTGGCGCAGCAACGGGTCGTGGCCAGGCAGTTCGATGTATTCATCCAGGAAGCGTTGCGCGGCGCCCCATTGCTGATGCTGCAGCGACAGGTACAGCGCCTGGCCCAGATCATCGACCGTGCGCTCCACGCGCAGGGTCTGGCCGTCGATGGTGATGGTCGGTCGCTCCGACTCGGCCTGCTGCAGGCGCTGCTGGTCCTGCTGCTGGTGGCGCAGGTCGGTGTCCTGTTCGAGCACGCGGCGAAGATCGTCCTGCTGGGCGCGCACGTCGGCGGCCGCCAGCAGCAGTACGACAAGGAAGATGGGATGGCGCATGGTCGATCCGTGGTGGTGCGTGCAGCGGGCCGAAGCAGGGACTGGCGGATCGCGGCTTGTCCCTGCCCTGCCCCGTCAGGGGCGTGGCAATCAGTTCTTGCTGCCGCCGAAGGCGGTGTCGTACTGGCTGTTGCCGCTGAAGGTGGCGATACCGGCCAGGGCGGCCGCGTTGGCGCCGAAGAACTGCCCCTGGGTGGTGCCGGCAACGCTGCCGTTGGCGGTGGCCGAACCCGCGAACGATGCGTCGGCACTGTTGATGTTGGCAACGATGGCCAGGTTCAGGCCGTTGCCCGAGAGCGCACCATCCAGGGTGCCGGCGCCGAAGTCGGCGTCGAAGGTGCCGCTCAGCAGGTTGCTGCCGTTGAACTTGTTCAGGCCAGCAACGGTGTAGGACGCCACGCCAGCAGGCAGCGTGGTGCCGGCGCGGTCACCAACGAAGTAGACCTGGCGGTTGTTGAAGCCACCGGCGGCGCCATCCTTGGACCATTCACCGAACCAGACATCGCCACTGCCGACCTTGACGAAGTTGAAGTGGCCCATGCCAGCGTGGCTGCCCGGTGCGCCGGTGATCGGCATGGCCAGGGTACGTACCGTCACGCCATTGACGGTGGTGGGTGCCGAGTAGGCGCTCAGGCCCTGGAAGTCCACCGGCTTGGCCTGGGACACGGTGCCGACACCGATACCGGCCTTGCCAGCGCGGTGCGGGCCGCCATTGACCTGCGATTCGCCAACCGCCACATACAGCTCGGCATCGGTCTTGGCACTGGCGGCACCAACGATATCGGCAGCATGCGCGGCACCGACCAGAGCCAGCGAGGCGGCAACGGCGAGAACCGAACGGGAGATCATTTTCATGGTATTGCTCCTTGGTTGAGGGAACTACGGGTACAACGCTTGAAGGTGGGAGATCAGAAGCGTGCGGTGACGCCGAGCTTCAGGGTGCGACCCGGGGCCGGCAGCGTGGACCGCGTGGCTGGATCGACGTAGTAGCGGTTGCCGAGGTTGCTGCCGACCAGTTCGACGCTGGCATGCTCGTTGAAGCGCCAGCGCGCATAGGCATCGACGGTGGTGATGTTTCCCCAGGTGAACGGCACGTTCTGCCAGAGCAGGCCGCTGCCACCGCTCAGCAGGCGGTCACGGTAGGCCTGCAGATCAGGGTTCTCGTGGCGCTGGTAGTGCACGATGCGGCTGCCAAGCTCCAGGCGCTCATCGAACAGGCGCGTGCCCAGCGACCAGTTGATCGACAGCTTGGGAATGGCCTGGGTCAGCAGGTAGCCACCGACGAAACCATCCTGCACGCAGTTCGGGACCAGGCCGCGGTTCGCATCCAGGAGCACCGCCGTGCTCTCGTCACACACCTCGTTTTCCAGCGTGCGGGTGATGCCCAGATCGGTGAAGAAGCGCCGGTTGTCGAAGCGGGCCTGCAGTTCGATGCCACGGATGGTCTGCTTGTCGATGTTGTCGAACAGGAAGTTGCCATCGCGCTCGATCACGTCACGGGTCTTGTGCACGTAGTACGCCAGCTTGACGTCGGCATCGGCGGTGTTGCCGAACAGGGCCGACAGGTTGTGCACGTAGCCCACTTCGTAGTTGTAGGCGTGCTCGGGCTTGAGCGCATGCAGCGGATTGAGGCTGCCGGAGAAGGCGATGGTGCTTTCGAACATGCTCGGGAAGCGCACCGCTTCGCTGTAACGCACGTAGGCACGGGCGGCCGGGGACAGGTGTGCAGTGGCCGAGAAGGTCGGCAGCCAGGCATGGTCGCGGCGGCGGCTGTTGCGTGCATCGACCGGCTGCGACTGTACGCTGTTGCCGATGTTGCAGACCTGGTCGCTGCCGGCAAACACCGGCTGCACGCCGGGAATGGCCGCCACTTCGCCATTGAGGCAGGGATTGCCGGCGCGGGTGTAGTTGCCATCGGCATCGGGCAGCCAGGGCCGCGTGTACCTGACCGGACGCGGCGTCTCGTACGGCGCCAGCAACGCACGGATGCTGTCATCGATGAACCAGCCCATGCCGCGCTTTTCCCATACGGCGCGGCGTGCTTCCAACGCGTCGATGCGGGCCTGCAGATTGGCGGGACGGGGCGGCAACTCGTTCACGGTGTACTGCGCTTCCTTGCCACCTACGCCCTTGGTCAGCAGCTCGGGGTGCGCCTCGAGGAAATCGTCGAAGGCCCAGTAGCGGCTGTAGCGCACGCCTGCATTGAGGGTAAGGAAGTCGACCGGCCGCCACTCCAGGGTGAGGTAACCCTCGCCCTCCTGCCGGCGCCCGGCACGCGGGAACATGCGCCAGCCATCGGTGGTACCGAAGTACGGATCGCTCGAGCCGAGCTTCTCGTACTGCCAGTTGCCGCCCACGGTCAGGTCCAGGGTCGAATGCAGGGCGAAGCGGTTGCTCAGGATCAGGCCGGTGCGGTCGTTGCGCGCGTTGGCCAGCGCGGTGTTGCGCAGGATCGGGCTGGCGTCCGGGTTCCATGCCGGATTACCCACTGCGAAGTTCGGGAAGCCGCCAGCACTGTAGGTATCGCTGTCCGTCTCCGTGCGCCACAGGTTGGCGTAGAGGTCCAGCCAGCGGCTGCCGGCCGGCTGGAAGCGGTATTCCAGGTTCCAGGCATCGGACGCAACCCGGCTGAGCGGCCACTGGATGCGCCCGTAGTCGGGCGCGGACAGGATGCGCGACGGCATGATCTCGCCGTAGTGCGACAGCGTGCGCCGCCAGGTGGCCTTCAGCTGCTGGTCGTCGTTGATCTGCCAGCTGCCCTTGACCAGCCAGGACTCCTGTTCGCTTGAGGTATTGGGCACTTCATCGCCCGGTTTGAAGTAACGTGCCAGCGTGGTGATGTAGTCGATGCCCTGGTACTCGTACTGCTCGCGCCGGTCCTGGTCGTAGTACGCGCCCCCCTTGCTGCCGGAGAAGTAGTTGCCGCGCTTGCGCCAGGCGTAGGCAGCCATCAGGTCGACGTTGTCGCCGCGTACGCCCAGTGCCAACCGCCAGGCCTGGTCTTCGCCATCGAAGGGGTTGTTGCCACTGCGCGACTTCACCGGCACCACCAGGGTGCGGTCGTCATAGGGTGAGTTCGGCGAGCCCTGCGGGAACCCCGGCACAGTGCGGTAATCCTCGCCGGTGTGCAGGCGCGGCAGGCGCGGTGCCACCGCATTGCTGCTGCCTTCGATCTTCAGCTCCCCGCCGAAGCGCTCGCCGGCAGCAACAATGTCGTCAACGTCGATGGTCTTGATCACCAGCGCACCGCCGATCCCGCTGTGCACATCGCGCTCCAGCCCTGGCCCCTTGATGACCTGGATGCCACCAATCAGGTTGGGATCGATGTAGTTGCGGTTGCTGACGCCGTTGTAGCCGCGCCAGACCGTGAGCGCCTGTTCGCCACCGTCGATGCTGACCGGCACCCGCCCCGGCCCCTGGATGCCACGGATGTTGATGTCCAGCGCGCCGCTGTTGCGCGCATCGCCACTGAACACACCGACCAGATCCTTGACCACGTCGGCCGGGTTGGAGCCGCGGTAGCGCTCCACCCGGTCGCGCCCCGAATACGCCGTGGTCAGGTCCAGCGCGAATACATCATCGTAGCCGCGCCGATCGCGGGCCTCGCCCCCTTCCGACTGCAGGCGACCGGCCACGTCCAGTGTGTGCAGGGGTGGGATATATGGGGGCCGCTGGCGTGATAAATGCGGGACTATCCCGGACAAAGCGGGACTACCGCTCGCTTACGTCGGCGACTGATTGCGCCTGGTGCAATCAGTCGCCTGCTCGTTCCAAGGCCGCGAGCTCGGCGAGGATCTGATGCTCACGGACCCTCAGCTGGCCAAGTTCGACCAGTAGACCGATCTTGCTGCTGTTCAAAGCCCCGGATTGTCGGCGGCGCTGCATCATCGTGGCGATGACACCCCCACCCTCAGCATCAAGCGTACGAAGTTGCTGGGAGTAGTCATTGATAGCCGTCTTGCTGATCGAGAATCCGAGGTCGGCCAGCCATTTGGAAAGCTCGACAGACTGGGAATACCCGTTCTTCCGCAACCTTTCGTGTGCCTCGGCCAGAATTTCAGGTGGCAACGTGGCCATTTTGGGCGGTCTGGGCATAGCTTCTCTCGGAAGGTGCAATCAAGGGGAGTTGAGGAACAGGTTCATCTGGTTCAGGTTCCGATCCCGAAGGATGGCTCTAGCCAGCAATTTGCGAATGCCCTGTTCGGACATCCTGTACTGCTTCGCCAGGGCAGGGATCGTTGTGCCCGTTCGTTGGGCCTCGAGTATCTCACGCTCGCGAGGGGTGAGCTTAAAGGCTGCATCCTGAGGAAAGTAGATCGTTTGGCCACCCCAGTTCTCGGCCAACATATCGGCCACTACCGCTCCGATATGCTCGGCTGCATCGTCATCGAGGCCGAACTTCCGCGCAGCTTTGGCCGCCGCCTCAGCAGCATTGTCCAACAGCGCGTTACGGCGGGCCTCCATCGACCTCATGCCGAAGGAGCCTCCCGCCGGGCACGGCGATTGGCGTCGATCTGAAGAGCGGCAATCACTTTGGACAGCTGATCCGGGTTGCACCATTCCAGGCGTCCTACCTTGAACATGTGGCGGGCCACCGAATGTGCATATTCCCACTCGCGCCCCGAATCGGCCAGCAGCGCCTCGATCTTGGACAGCTGCGGGGACAGGTCGCCCTTGGGACGACCGGCCCAGCGCTTGGCCGCATACGCTGCCTTGGCGGGGATGCCACCCAGGCGGCGCAACTCATTGGCGATCGCATCGAGCTGCCGGCGATCGCACTTGCCGGCGCTGCGCTGGGCAACGCCATGCTCCCTGGATACACGCTCGACCAGGTCACGGTAGACGTCCTCGCAGAGGCTGAGCTTCTTGGCACCGGCGTGGATCGCGGCCAGTACCCGGTTACGGCCGTCGCCGGCCTTGCGAGCGCGGGTCATGCCTTGCTCCTTGCGGCCTGGGCGGCTCGGAGGGCGATCTGCCACGCCGGAACCTCCAGGCCGGACTGATCCAGAAGCCGCAGCAGGCCGGCTCGGGATCCGGCCACGATGCGGCCGCCAGCCGTCAGGACGTCGGCGATCTGGGACTTCTTGGTAAGGGGAGCCCTTCGTTCAGTAGCCACCGGTCGTCTCCAGCTTCTTCTGACCTTCCTCCAGGCCTTGGTTGAGCTTGGCCTGCCGCCCTGCGTCATAGCCGCTGGCGTAATCGTCGGCTTTGGACCGCCCACCTTTGATTTGCTTGCCGGTGCTGACCTCAACTTCGCCGCAACGAAGGCTCACCGCTGCGTCGATAGACTCACGGCGCCCTTCCGGCAGCTCTGCACGCGGGAACAGTCGGTAGATCGCAGCCACCCAGCCGAGTGCAAACTCTTCTGCGCGGCGCTGGCGATTCGCCAACTTACGAACGCGTGCAACGTGACGGGCCTTGTCGCGCTGCAACTGGCGGCGCAGCACGGTGAAGGCATATGCGGCGATCTGAGGATCGGCACCAGCACCGAAGAAGCGGAGCGTGGTACGGCCCTGCCAGATGAACTGCTCTTCCTTGAAGGACATCCCACGCTGGCGATTGCCGATCACGCGGCACCTATAGCCATCGGCAACCAAGGCGGCCAGGGCAATCAACGACTGGGGCAGATCACCACCACGAAAGCCGGTTGCGGCCTCGGTATCGCCGATTTCACTGGTGGCCGCGTCCGACTCGGTGAGGCCATAGCGGTCCATCAGCGCCCGAGCCTGGCGCAGTGCCGTCGCCGCCTCGGTGGCATTGGATGAGGCCGCCAGGCGGAGACATGCCTGGATCTTCCGCAAAGCTTGATCACGGGTCATCGATCAACCCTCCCGGCCAGAGAGCTGGAAGGCTTGTTCCAGCATCAGGAACAGGCGACGGATCTCGCCGCTCTGCAGGGCAAAGCGGGCGTCGAACTCGGCGCGGCGGCCGTCGGCATCGGCCTGCTCCAGTTGGGAGAGCGCGCCGTCCAGGAACTTCAGCTTGCGCAACACCAGGTCATCGCCCAGCTCGAAGGACAGCGCGTCCTCCAGCACCAGGGCCAGCTTGGTGACCTGCTTGCCGGCATCCAGGTGCTTGTCGATCTCGTCGCTGCGCAGTTCCTGGTCGCTGCAGCGCACCTTGGCGCCACCCTCGACCGGATCACGCAACTCGGCGGACTCGCCAAGGGACAGGCCTTCCGGCAGAGGCTCGCCAGCGATCCACCCGGTCAGGACCGAGCGCGGCGCGACTTCGGCATTCAGCGGCATCGCCGGGAAGCTGCCGAGCAGGCCGCGAATATCGGACACGAAGGCCTCAGCCACCTTGCGGCTGGAGGTGTCCACGGCCACATAGCCGTTGGCAAGGTCCAGAATAGCGTCGTGGCGGCTGTTCTTGACGAAGGCCTTGGGCAGTAGCTCGTGCAGGACGTCGTCCTTCATGCGCTTGCGCTCACGGCCACCCGGTCGACGCCCCTGTTCCTGTTCCATGACCTGAAGACGACTCTCCAGCGCACGGTTGACCACCGCGCCGGGCAGGATCTTGTCCTCGCCGCCCACGGTCAGCCAAAGGAAGTCGCCCTGCCGGCAGGACAGGTGCTCCTGCTCCTCGCGGCCGAAGGGGGAAATGAAGCCGCGAGAGTTCATTTCCAGAGGGCCGACCGGCTCCAGCACGCCATACGGCAGCACCGTCTCCACTTCGGAGAAGTCGGTGCTGGTTGGGAAGCGGAACAGCACCAGGTTACGCACGAACATGGCGGTTCTCCTCTGAGTTGGTGCCACCGTTGGCGGCGCTCATTGCACCCCAACGCAGGCGGCGCGGATGCTGGGAACACCACGCCAACCAGAGGCCCAGTGCGTCACCCTTTTCCCGCTGCGTCTGCGCCTCTGGCACGCCCGGTACAAGCAGCATCCCCTGCAGCAGTCCCTTTCCGTGCCTGGCTGCGACGCTGATCACCTTGCGCAGCTGTGCGCCGCTTCCTTCTGCGATGAAAATCGCACCGTCCGGCACACTCGTGCCGAACCCGATCTGGCCATTGGCCCAGCAGTACGCGATCACGAGTGCACCCCCAGGAGGTTGATTGGGCCACTGCGCTGCAAGACCAGCACCGGCGGGTGGAGCAGCAGCTCGAGAATGGCGTTGAGGGCCGCTTCGGCTTGGGCTTCGCACTTCTCGGCCATGCCATGCCCAACCTGGCGAGCAATGGCCGTGGCCACGTTCCGCTTCGTCTGCGGGTCGCGCAGGCCACACACGAAGTCGAGCCCGTCCATGCGCCGGATCGCGTCAGCCGTGGTAGACGCCATCGCACCTACCGCCCGCTGGGCGCACGGACCGCACATCGGCGATTCCGCCAAGCCGGTGGGCATGTCGCAGTTGACGCACGCGTTGCGCGGGCCGGAGGTGGCCACCTCAACGTCGGTACGCTCCTCGAAGAACAGCAGGGTCGGCTGCGAAATGTGGCGCTTCAGTCGCCAGGGAAACCCGTCGCCTCGGGCCTCGATGTACTGCAAGGCCAGTTGGACGCTGCCGCGAACTGGCCCGCTTACAGAGCCGCAAGTCGAGTCGTAGCCGCGCACGCCGTCCAGCTCAATGGACGGAGCATGGATCTCCACGTTCGCACGCGCAGCCTGGTCGGCGATCGCCACTGCCAGCACCAGGGTGTTGGCATTCAGTGCACCGCGAACGCCGTCGAAGCGGAAGGTGCAGGTGTCTCGGATCTTGGGCATGTCAGACCCCCGCCACATCGAGGGAAATCGGCTGGTACTGACCCCGTGCATCGCGCTCGTAGAAGCGCACGTAGGTCTTGCTGCCCACCACCGTCACCGCATCACTGATCGCGGTCATTGCCCGCTGCCAGCGGGCGTCATCGAACTGCAGCCGGCGCAGTGACAGCACCTCTGCCGTCTTGATGCTGCCGTCCTGGCCCACCTTGAAGGCGCTGTTGACCAGGGTGCGCAGCTCGGCGCGTGAGCCTTCGGTCCAGTCGTTCAGGCACTCATCGATGAGGGCCTTGGCAGCCTGCAGGCGCTCATCGAACTGGATGGTGTCCTGGCAGGCGCGCAGGATCTTGAAGCGGCCATCGTAGGAATACAGGCTGACGTTGCCCTTGTCGCCGCCGATCTTGGCGCCGTACTGCTCGCCGCTGAGCTGCACGAACGCGCCGATATCGGTGAACGTATCCGCTTTGAAGGTGCGCAGGGCTTCGCGCAGCTCCAGGGCGCGCTGGATCTTCTCCTGCACCAGCTGGTCACGCGTCAGATCGATCGGTTTGATCTGTGCCTCGGGCACCAACCGACCATTACGGTCCTCGCGGTAGCCTTCGGGAATGGATGGGGTCATTGGGCGCCTCCTTGGGCGGCGGGGGTGACAAACGGTTGAGTGGGCCGAAGGACGTCCGGGACGCCTTCGACATGGATAGGGCTGTTGGCGGTGAACCAGTCGGCGCGCCAGCGGCGGGCGGCATCCAGCGAGATGCCGAGCAGGCCGGAAATGCGCTGTGGGGTGAGCTGGCGCGGGTTCTGTGTACGGGCCCACAGTGCAAAGCGCATCGCGCGCAAGTGGTCGTAGCGCTGACGGCCTGTACGTGCCATCACTCCACCCCGCCGAAGATGCGATCGAAGTGGTTGTGCAGCGAATCGACCAGGCGGCCACCGAGGTAAGGCGGCAACTCACCTTCCAGATCCTCCTGGGACTGGCATACGGTGCCGATGGACGGCGTCAGGGGGCCTTTGTCGAAAGCGGGGCCTTTGTAGCCGCCAGCAGCAGATTGGGCCTTCTGCGTCCCTGTCGTCCCTGGCCGGGTACCACGCACGCGCTGTGCCTGCGCGGCGGCCAACGCCGTCGGGTCGATCTTCCAGTCGGGGTTGAGGCGGTAGTTGCGGGCCGGCCCTTCGCCAACGCGCAGGATCATTCCGCATCGCACCGCCTTGGCGACCGCGTTGGACACGTAGCCGCGATACTGGAAGCCGTGCTCCATCACCCGGTCGATCAGGTCGTCAGACCGGACCACGCTGCCGCCCAGCGACAGGGCGATAGCATGCTGCAGCGCGGGGCTGGGGACGGCGCTCATGGCTGAACAACCTGCGGCTGCGTGATGCCGGCTTCCGTACGCGTCAGCACGATGACCGGTGCAGGGCTGGGCGTAGTGCGAGCGACCACGCAAACCACCGCGCGGTGCTTGCCGTCGACCTTGCTGCGGGCCTGGGCGTCTTCGATCGCCTTGTCCGAGTCGGTGAAGGTGTCGCCACCCACCCACTCAGCAGGGACCACCAGGAACTGGCCGCGCTCAGCCATGAGCCACCTCCCGCAGCATCGGAGGACGCTGGGTCCACTCCAGCTGCACGCCCTGGTACTCAGCGGCCATCACGCGGTCCTGCCCGCCGCTGCCGTTGGGCTGGCGGCGCTTGAGGTGGCCACCCACCATCGTGGGAGGGCGGTCCAGAATCAGCACCGCGCGACGGCCATTGCTGTGCAGGCCCAGGATCTCGATGCCGCTGTTCTCCAGCTCGCGTGCCGTGTTGGCGGCGGCATACAGCACGTCGGAATTGCGTTCATGGTTCATGGTTGGATTCCTCGTCGGTAGCGGGCTTGTCCAGCCCGAGTTGTCCGTACAGATCCGGGAGCGCAACGCGCTTCATCGCGCTGACCTGCTCCAGGGAGGTCATGGCGCGCCCGACCAGGAAGGTGCAGGCGCGATCCAGTTCGGCCGCACTGGCGGCCAGGTGGTAGCCGTGAGCCGGGTGGGCGCAGATCGGGTGTCCCTCGCGCCGCAGCTGCTCGATGATCTGGCGCAGGCGGCGCTCGTCGGCGGTGCTGGTACGTGAAGTGATCTGCTGCACCAGGTCGCGGGCGGTGATGCCGTTGACGGCGCCGCGACGGCCCTGCAGCTGCAAAAGCACCGTCTGTGGGGACAGCTCTTGCGGTAGCAGGGCCAGCTGCATGTCAGTCGGCCCTCCGATCAATGCCGGCGGCGACGGCCAGGTCGACGATTGCGTCCGCATCCAGGTACCAGCGCTTGCTGGTGCTGGAAGACGTGACCTGAATGCCATAGCTGGGCAGAAGATCGATCCCGTACTCGCCGCCGGTCTGCATGTCCAGGATGTACAGCGTGGCCACCGCTGAGTCCTCCAGGAAGGGCGGCTTGCTCGCCACCATCCCTACGGGCCGATGGCGCTTGGGGTGGGCGCTGTGGCTCTTCCGGTTGCGCACCTGCCCGTGGCAGCGTTTGAGCGTCGGAACGGCCATCACTCCTCCTCGTCGTCGTCGCCGTCGCGCAGCTGGTCGACCAGCGCACGCAGCTGCTGCAGGTTGAGGCTGTCCAGGAGCGAGGCCATGTTCTGGCCGTCCCGCCAGTCGATGTGCGCTCGGCGGAACAGATCCCGGTGCATCACCGTCACCTGGCGATCGGGGAGTTCCGCTTCGCGCAGCAGCTGATGCGCGAAGCTGCGCAGGTACGGCAGCCCGTCGGTGGCGGCGCGGTCAGCCATTCGCCACCCCTTCGCGCTGAAGCACGTCGGCTGGGACATGGGCGATGATCCGTTCCCAGCTGGCGCGGGGCACGATCACCACCTGCAGGATGTCCAGGTTGATCGGCTCGGGCTTATCCTGAACATCGAAGGGGATCAGGATGGCCTCGGTAGCGAACGGCCACTGGTCGCCCTGCGGTGCCCTCACCATCGCTTCTGCCACCGGCCAGCCCTCAGTTCGGATCGCCATCTCACACCCCCCGCACGACATCAGCGGTGACGGTTGGCACGCCCAGGTCAGCGGCGCGGTTCATCGCCGCGGTCAGCGCGTTCTGGACGGCCAGCGGGTACAGCAGCGACCCTGCGCCGCGCGAAGGGACCAGCTTGGCGCGCAGGGCATCGATGGCCCCCTGTTCCACGACCTTGTCCAGAGGCACCTGGGCACGCTTGAAGCGGTGCGAAAGGTACGCTCCCAGCTCGTTATCCAGTGGCGGAAGCGTGATGATTTCGATGCGCTGCACGACTTCGCGCACCTCCGGGTTGTGTTCGGAGAGCTTCACGCCCAGCTCGGGCTGGCCGATCAGGATCACCGACAGCAGCGGGCGCAGGCCGTCCTTCAGCTCGCGGAAGCGCTTGAGGTGCTTCAGGGTTGGCAGCGGCAGGCTGTGAGCCTCCTCGATCACCAGCACATGGCTGTGGCCCGAGCGGGAACTGTCACGCAGGGATTCGTGCAGCTGGCGGAAGCGGGATTCGGGGCTGCTCTTCGGCTTGGCCAGCGGGGCGACAGCGGCCATGATCGCCTCGGCGATATGGTGGCTGCGCAGGGTCTTGCCCACGGCATCGCTGCCTTCGCTGGCCAGCACGTAGGGTTGGATCACGATGACGGCCTGTTCCTCGCGCTGGATGCGATCGACCAGATCTTCGCGCAGCGTGCTCTTGCCAGCACCGCTCTCGCCGATCACCGCAGCAAAGCCGCCGTGGCGGGCTACCTGGTACATGCTCTCGCGGACATAGCGAATGTCCGGCGACAGGAACACCTCTTCGGCGCTGGCCGGATCGGCGAAAGGATTGCTGGTGAGGCCGAAGTGACGCTTGGCCTGTGGAGTCAAAGCCTGAAAACGCAGTAGCATGGGATCTTCCTCGTCGTGAATGTCGTTGTCGTTATCGGTGTCTTGCGGTGGGGAAACCGGGGCTGGCGTGACCCCGCACGTCGGCCCCTCCTTTTCATGCCAGTGGGCGTCGGTTACGCCGTGCTGGGTCAGGCAGGAACTGATGGCAGCGCGCACCGCTGCCGGATCGCAGCTGGTGGGCAACTGGCCGTGGTTGATCAAGGCATTGAGGGCCGGACGGCTCAGACCTGCAGCACTGGCCAGGTCTCCCTGCTTGATGCCAGCCTCGGTGAGCAGGCGCTTCAGACGCAGCGTCATGCAGCACCTCCTTCCACAAGGCGCAGGCCGCCACGCTCAGGCGTCGCCAAGGCCTGTGCCCAGGATTCGACCTGATCCACCGGCAAACCTTCAGGCCAGCGCTGGGCGGTGCGGGCATAGTGGTCAGCCGTCCAGGCCGAACCCGCAGCCTCCAGCAGAGGCTTCAGACGCATGGCCGCTTCCACATGGTTCAGCGGCGGCAGCTCGGCGCGGATGGGCGTGACCGAATCGACCGTGAAGCGAGGGGCCTCGACCACATCGGGGACCGCGACGTCGACGCGATGACCCCGGCGCGGTAGGTGCTGGATCTCCGGCGCCTGCTGCACCGACTTGTAGGGGTCGATACGGCCACCGAACGGCATTGCCTTGGCCTTGCGCTGCGCCTTGGCTTGCTCGTCGGTCTCGGCATCCATCGCCAGGCGCTCGACCCGCTTGCGGTTTGTGTCCGCCGGGGTGTCGGCGTGCGCGTGGTATGTGCCGACCGCCACCGCACCGGTGAACCCGTATGCGTCTGCTTCCAGCGGCTCCATCGTGTACCAGGTGTCGCGGCCAGCATCGTCGGTAAACAGCGCCTGCGCACCGAACTCGCTACCGAAGGCATTGCGGGCGACCGTGAGCTTCTGGCCCACGATCACGCCCGGCACGCCCGACACGTCGTAGGTTCTGCCCAGGAAGCTGATCCGCAGCAGCGGGTTGACCTTGCGCAGTTCCGGTGCGCGGGTGGCCAGCTTCATGCAGTCCTCGGTCGCCGGTACCAGGCGCAGCTGATCGGGCTTGATCGTCATCCACGCCTGGTAGCGCGAGGACTTGTGCCGGGTGTGTTGAGCGGTGGTATTGAAGTTGCGCATCCAACGCCACGCCGATGCGTTGAGCTGCTCCAAGCTCTGCACGTTGTCGAAGCGAAGGCGGTGCTCGAACTTGCGTTCGATCAGGTCGTTGGTCTTTTCGACTTGGCCCTTTGCCCACGGCTGGCCCGGCTGATTGATCCAGATGCGAATACCCAGGGCCGCGCACAGGTTCTTGAACATCGCACCCGTATTGGCGCTGCCCGGGTCCACCATCACCATCGTCGGTGCGCCACAGAACGGATCAGCCGCACCGCGGTACTGCATGGCGTTGATGAAGGTGCGGCACAGGTTCTCGCCGCTCTCGGCGCCCAGCACGTATTCCACGTAGAAGGCGCCGCTGGTGTGGTCGGTGAACACGTAGCGCCAGACGCGCTCGTTCTCGACGCGCGCCAGGTTCTTGGGCTTGTTCTTGTAGAACTCGCTTGCCGGCATCGCATGCAGGCCGTCCTGGCGCTTGAGGTAATACAGCACGCACAGGCTGGGATCGGCCTGCCACACCTGGTTGGGATGTTCGCTGGCCAGCTGTACCTTCGGTGCGGGTGCCGACAGCTGATCAGGGTGCAAGCGGTTGGTGCGCAAGGCCTTGGCTGCCGAGCTCTCGCTCAGCAGTCGGATCTCGCCGGTACCGGCATCCACAGTCTCGCCGCGCACCATGCCATTGGCGCGCAGCATGTCGATGGCCTCGCCGATGCTGGCCAGGCGTTTGCCGGTGCCGCGACGCGACTCCAGCAACACAGCGGAAATCAGTTCCAGTTCCTGCTGGGTCCAGTCGGAGTTGCCCCGATCGCTGCGGCGCTTGCGCGGCTTCAGCGAACAGGTCAGCTTCGAGACCTGTCGGTACAGCGTCTGTACGCTGCAGCCCCATTCGGCGGCGTATCGCTCGGCAATGGCGCGTTTCTGGCCGTGCTCGGCGCAGAGCAGGTCAGCGGCGGCCTGCTCGATCAAGCTGGCGCTGAGGGCCATGTCAGCCCTCCCGCTTCCAGTCGGCCAGGCGGCGGTCATGAATCACCGTGACGCCCACCTCCTGGTGGTCGCGGACAAGGCGCAGGTCGTTGATCAGGCTGGCGATGATCCCGGCCACCTGTTCATCAACATTGAGGTCGTGCTGCTCGGCGTGCTGCATGAGCGCGATCACCGCCCCGCTGAAGCCGGCTTCTTCACTGCCGGTGGCGATGGCTAGACGGACCTGGGAGGTTGCGAGCTCCAGTTGGGTCAGCAGTTCCTGCGACTGCTCGTCCGGAGTGGCCTTCTTCCACTTCTTCTGCGCTTTTGCCGTCTTCTCCTCCGCCTTGTTGAGATCGTCGCTCAACTTGGTGATGCGCTGATCCTTGGCCTCAAGGTCGGCGCGGGCGTCGCGGATGGCGGCGCGGAGTTCGGCACGGGACATCGTCTCGACGTCATCGAGAGAGAGCCCGCCGGTCTCACCTTGTTCCGCGAGCTCGGTGAACTGCTCCTCCGGCAATGAAAGAAGTTCGATCAGCCGACTCTGGGTCTTGGTGGCAGCCACCAAATGCGTCGCATGCGACGCATTTGGGAGCATGGAGACGCGACGAGCGGCCTCCATCATGCGCTGGGCTTGCCGGGGCTCGATGCTCAGGCGTTCAAGCATTCCCTGCCAATCGCCATGCGTTGCGCATTCGCGGGCAACCACCAGGTAGCGGCCGGCGCGCAGGAAGGCTTCGCAGCCCCGGCGCAGTTCGCCGCGAATGGCGTTCTCGTAGTGGTCCGGGTGCCACGGCAGGCCGTCACCGAACTGATCCACCACCTCGCTCTGGTGCTCACCGAGGGTAACCAGCTCCTGGCTGCGCTCGGCCAGCTTTTCCGCGTCCAGATCCTGGACAACTGGCTCGGCCTGGGCGAGCGGCTTGGCGCCGCGCTTGTTGAGTTGCTTCTCTGCCATTTCGATCCTCGTCATCAGTTGGGGCTACGGCTGTAGCGGTTCTTGAAGTCGTCCAGCTGGCGCTCTTCACGAGCCACCTCGGCTTGATGGGCCAAGGCGATCTGGACAATTCGGGGGGCCAGGCGCCAGTTTTCCTGGTCGAAGGGGGAGCGTTCGACCAGGCCGTCTTCGGCCAGGCGCTGCAGGTTGCGCAGCGTGGTGCTGGGGGATTCGCCGATGCCGTCGGCGATCGGCTTCAGGCGCAGACCGGTGCGGCTGTGCCCGGCCAGGGTGAACAGCAGGCGGGTGAAGATGCTCTGCTCGCTCATGCCGCAGCACCCTGTTGACGGCGTGCCAGCTCCGTCAGGATCCGGACGGCGCGGCGGTCGGCTGCGTCGACGGCACCAGCCAGCGGCAGGGTGTTGGCCAGCGGCTCGTCTGATTCGACGGCGCACTGCCAGTTGTTCACAGCGGTGGCGTACTGGTCACGGGCCGAGGCAAGCAACAGCTCCAGTTCGCGGGTCGGGACTTCGTCCAGGGGGCGGCCGGCGGTGCTCATGCTGAGGCGCTCAGGCCTGCGGCCTTCAGCAGCCGGCGCCGCAGGGCCTGACCCTTCGGGCCGTTCCAACGCCCGATGAGGACGTCCCGGGCGTTCTGCGGGGGGACGCCGTTCTCCATGCACCAGCCGCGGAGACTGGTGCCCTTGCCAACGAAGGCGGTGCGGACCTTGAGGTGAAGATCCAGGCTGGGGGCGGGTTCGCTCATCGCGTGTATCCTTTGATCCTTGTTCCATTGGTTGGCTGCTGTAGGCGCTGCCAGTGGAAGTAATGATGTTCCCGTTCGGGAACACTTGTCAATACCCGAGTGGGAACAAAATGACTGACGGAAACTCAGAGAACGACAGCCGGCGCGACACCGGCGAAAGGCTTAGGTTGATCCGGGGCGATAGAAGCCAGAAGGACTTCGCTGAGCTGCTCGGCATCGGGCGAACCACGCTCATCCGGTACGAGGCGGGAACGCGGCCAGTAGAGGTCGAACTGCTCGTTAAATTGAATCTGCTATTCGGTACTCAACCGCTCTGGCTTCTCACCGGCATGGGCGCATCAGGAGAAGGGGTGCAGTTGACAAGTCGCGAGGCGATGCTGCTGAACAACTACCGGAACAGTCCTGAAGACGCGAAGGTGGCTCTTGAAAAAACAAGTGCTGCGTTCGCCCAGTCGAAACCGGAACTCAAAACGAAAAAGCACGGCTCGTCAGAGTGATGTGGCGTAAGAGCAAATCAACCAGGGGGAAAACATGAAGTGGAAAGTGCTCGCTATTGCTGGCGCAGTGCTGGTGATATCTGTCAGCGGCTGTGCCACCAAACGCTATGGCCGGTTGCAGCCGTTAACTGGCTACGAGACGTTGAACTATTCTTGTGAGCAGATCCGAATTGAACTATCCAAGGTGGATGCCTTTGATAGGCAGGTCGAGCAGCAAGCAAAGTTCAGCGGCATGTCCATTGCCAGCTTTTTGGGTGACTTTGGGATCGGAAATGTGATCGAACGGAATGAAGCAAAGAGGACGTCAGTGGAAAGGCGAGCTCAGCTTCAGGGGGCTTTTGCCGCCAAGCGATGTGGAGACGTTGAAATTCCCAGGGTAGAAGCCCCGGGTCCTGCGGCGATCGCACCTTCCGCTGTAAATCCTGGTTATCAACCTTCCAAACCGGAAACACCGCCCGCTGCCTCTGTCAACAGTTGGTGGGAAGCGCATAAGCCCAAGGGCGAATAGTCTTCTGCAGCTACGCACGTCGCGAAGGGATCTGCACAGTCCCACGCGCGCGCGTGAGATTCCTCGAAACCAGTTTCAAAGACGACGATCAGTCAAAGACTGAAACTCTGCCCATCGGTTTGGTGTGCGCATGGCGCACCTGGCCGGCGGGCATCCTCGTCTGCCCGTCGGCCATCTTTCCCTGGAGATGGCGCATGGCAGCAGAGCAACCCGGTAACAAGGCACTGCCCATCGCGGGCGGAATGCTGGCAACCATGCTGGCGTTGCTGCTCGGGTTGGTGCAGCCCTTCGAGGGCTACTCGGCCCAGCCCTATCGTGATGTCGTCGGCAAGCTGACGGTCTGCTACGGCCATACGGCCAAGGTAGAACAGCGCACCTACACCCGCGCCGAATGCGAGCGTCTGCTCCAGTCGGACCTCGGCGTCGCCTGGAACACCGTGCAGAGTTGCATCAAGGTGCCGATGACGGACTACCAGGCGGCCGCCCTGACGTCGTTCGCCTTCAACGTCGGTCCGGGTGGTGCTGGCGTCAAGGACGGCCTGTGCACGCTGCGCAACGGTCAGCAGCCGCGGATCCGTGTCTACGCCAATCAAGGCCGCTGGGACCTCGCATGTGCCCAGCTGAGCAACTGGGCCAATGCCGGCGGCAAGTCCTATAAGGGATTGGAGCGCCGCCGCACCGCTGAGCGCGCGATGTGCGAGGGCCGGTACTGATGGTCCGCACCCTGACCGCAACGGTCGCCCTGCTGCTGGTGCTCCTGCTGGTCGCCATCGCTGCAGCACTTCTCTATCGCGGCAATGCCCTGGACGCGCAGGCCCGTGATGCCACGGCGCAGCAGCGCGTGACCACGCTTCAATCGCAACTGGAAAGCGAGCGCAATGCTCGCGACACCGAGCATACCCAGGCCAGGGAAATGGCCCAGATCGGAGACCAACATGAAGATGATCGGGAGGCGTCCGCGTCCATCCCTGCTGCTGTTGTGGCTGACCTGCGCGCTGGCAATCTCCAGCTGCGCGACGACCTCGCCACCTGTCACACCGCCCGCCTGTCCCAAGCCGTCTCTGGCGCCGTCGAACGTGATGCGAGCGCCCAACTACGTCCAGAGGTTGCAGGCACTGCTCTTCAAATCGTCACCGAAGCTGAAGACCACGTCCGCTCCTGCCAGCGCGTCATCGGCGTCCTCACCGGACAGCGCCTACCCGTCGAGACCAACCCATGATCGTTGAAGTGCAACCGCTCTACCTGGTGTGGTTCGCAGGCATCGGCATCACGCTGCTTGGCGGCCTGATCGCCGGCGGCCGCTGGCTGGTCAACCAGCTGCAACAACGCACTGATCAGCAGCTGGCGATTCTGATCAACGACAGCAAGCGCTGGCGCGAGGTTGAGAGTCACCTCACCGACTTCCGCCTGGAAGTTGCGAAGGATTACGTCCGCCGCGAGGACTATGCCCGCGGACAGAGCGTTATCGAGGCAAAGCTTGATGCAGTGGCTTCGAAGATCACGAACATGCAAAGCAAGGGGAACACGCCGTGAGTCACGGAAATCAAGGCCCGGATTTGGGCAAGCTGCGCAGGGAGCAGCTGCGCTGGCTGATGTTGCTGGTGCTGGATCGCTCACGCCCCTATCCGATCGGTGAAGCCGTCCTGGCCGGCGCGGCCCAGGACATGTACCCGGATGCCACCGCGCTGGAGGTTCGCCGGGAACTGGACTACCTGGACACCCGTCGCCTGATCGACATCACCAAATCCCCGTCGGGGCCGTGGTCGGCGGAGCTGACCCGCCACGGTGTGGACATCGTCGAGTACAGCATCGACTGCGGTCCGGGGATCGCCCGCCCGCCGAAGTACTGGTGACCCCATGCCTCCCGTGAGCAAGATCGACTTGTTGCCGGCCGATGTGCGTGACGAGCTGGATCGGCGCCTGGTTGCCAACGCCTTCGGTGGCAGCATCTCGCTGTCCGAATGGCTGGGCGAGCAGGGCTACGAGATCAGCAAGACCACCGTCAACGAACGCGCCAAGCGGCTCAAGCGCCGCCTGGCTTCGATCAGCGCCAGCACAGAAGCCATGAAACTGGTGGCCGAGCAGGCGCCGGACAATGCCGCCGAGCGCGGCAGCGCGCTGATGGGCCTGTTGCAGACCGACCTGTTCGAAGCACTGCTGCAGTTCCAGGAGGCGGCCGACCAGGACGATGAGAGCATTTCCCCCGCCGATCGCATTGCGCTGTACAGCAAGGCGGCCAAGGCCATTGCCGAGCTGACCCGCTCTTCCATCGTGCGCGAGAAGTGGGCCGGCGAGATCCGCCAGAAGGCGCTCGTCGACGCGGCCAGCCGGGTCGAGGAGGCTGCGCGAGCCAAGGGCCTGGACGCCGAGGGCGTGGAGTTCTGGCGCAACAAGGTGCTGCATGGAGTCGGCTAAGTGAGTGCACTGGGTCCCCTGCCGGATACCGAGCGCGTCCTGGACTGGGATGAGCTGCCTGAGAGCGTGCGCTCGATCTCGGCCAACTTCGATCCGAGCAAGGCCGGTGTGCTGATGGCTCATCAGTCCGAATGGATCCGGATGCAGGAAGGGCTGGATATCGCGGTCTGCGAGAAGGGGCGCCGCACTGGCATCACCTTCGCCCAGGCGCTGAGCGACACCATCACCGCCGCTTCTGCCAAGGACGCCGGCGGCGACAACGTGTGGTACATGGCCGACACCAAGGAAAAGGGTCTGGAGTTCATTGGCTATGTGGCCAAGTTCGCGCCGATCATTGCCCAAGGCCAAGCCTCGCGTATCGAGCAGCACATCTTCCAGGACCAGCAGCCTGACGGCACCAGCCGGCAGATCCAGGCCTTCCGGGTTCGCTTCGCCAGTGGTTTCCGTATCACGGCACTGTCCTCGCGCCCGGAGAACATCCACGGCCTGCAGGGCGTGGTCGACCTGGACGAAGCGGCGCTGCACAAGGACGTGGCCAAGGTGCTCGAATCAGCCACCGCGCTGCTGATCTGGGGTGGCCGGATCCGCGTGTGGTCCACACACCGCGGCAAGAAGAATCCGTTCAACCAGCTGGTGCAGGACGTCCAGGCCGGTCGCTACGGCAAGAAGGCCGGGGTGATCCGCATCAGCTTCGATGATGCCGTGTCCAACGGCCTGTACGAGCGGGTCTGCGCCATGCGTGGCAAGGTGGCCACCGCCGAGGGCAAGAAGGAGTGGTACACCGCCATCCGCTCGGCCTATGGCCCGCGCAAGGCCGCCATGCGCGAGGAGCTGGATGTCATCCCGCGCGACGGAGATGGCTCGGCCATCCCCTCAGTCTGGATCGATCGGGCCATGTCCGAGGTCCGCCCTGTGCTGCGCTTGGTCTTCGATGACGACTTCCCCAAGCGCTCGGAGAAGGAACGCGAGATCTGGTGCTCGGTCTGGATCGCCACCACGCTGCTGCCGGTGCTGCGTGCTGCGGTGGCCGGGTTCACTGGGCGCTGGGCGGTCGGCATGGACTTTGCGCGCCACCGCCACTTCTCGGTCATCAAGCCGGCCAAGGTCAGTCAGGATCTGCGCCGGGATGTGCCGTTCCTGATCGAGATGGCCAACGCGCCCACCCGCCAGCAGGAGCAGATCCTGTGGGCGTTTCTGGACGCGCTGAATGAGGGCTTCCGCGGCCGCTGGTCGTTCGCTGGCGACGCCACCGGGCCGGGCCAGACTCTGATGGAGTACACAGGCGACCGTTACGGCCGTGCCGAGCTCGATGCCGAGACGGGCCGCTACAGCGGTGGCCCAATCCACGAGGTCACCCTGTCGCGCCCCTGGTACAGCGAATGGATGCCCAAGTACATCGCGTTGTTCGAGGACGGATTCATCACCGTGCCCAGGGACGCATCGCTGGAGGATGACCATCGGGCCGTGGAGTACGTTGATGGCATTCCGATGGTGCCGCGCCTGGAGCGCAAGGACCTGCAGGATCCGGAACTGGTGCGCCACGGCGACGGCGCGATCGCAGGCGCCCTGATGCAGTTTGCCGCGCTCAACCACGTCACCTCGGTACCCATCGAGTTCCAGGCGGCCGGCGCTCGCGCCTACATCGGCGACGGCCGAGCCGACGGCGTGGCCACCGTCGTGACCGATGATGCCTTCGGCACGGTCAGCGGCGGCAATGATTTTGGAGGATTCGCATGACCATCGCCCGCCCAGAGATCGGCCGCGAGATTGCCACCACCGCCGATGGCATCGACATCACCCGTGGCTACACCGGGCCGCTGCTGCTGCCCTTTGATAGCGTGCTGCGCAATCGGGGCGGCTATGACCTGCAGATCTACGAGCAGGTGCTGTCCGATCCGGAGGTGAAAACCACCTTCGGATCGCGCCAGGACTCGGTGGTGGCCTGCGAATGGCAGGTGGAGCCCGGTGGCGAGAAGCGCATCGACCGCCAGGCGGCAGAGTATCTGCAGGAGCAGCTGCACGGGATCGGGTGGGACAACGTCACCCGCAAGATGCTGTTTGGCGTGTTCTACGGCTACGGCGTGGCCGAGATCCTGTACAAGGTCGACGGCACCCGCATCGGCCTGGAGGCGATCAAGGTCCGCAATCGCCGACGCTTCCGCTACGGCAAGGAAGGCGACCTGCGCCTGCTCACCCAGACCCAGATGACGGAGGGCGTCCCGGCACTCGCGCCGTACTTCTGGAACTTCTGCTCCGGTGCCGATCACGACGATGAGCCCTACGGCCTGGGGCTGGCGCACTGGCTGTACTGGCCGGTGCTGTTCAAGCGCAACGGGCTCAAGTTCTGGCTGATCTTCCTGGAGAAGTTCGGCATGCCCACCGCAGTGGGCAAGTACGACAGTGAGGCGACCGATCCGGAGAAGTCCAAGCTGCTGCAGGCCACCCGCGCGATCCAGACCGACAGCGGCATCATCATGCCCAAGGGCATGGAGCTGGCGCTGCTGGAGGCCGGGCGCAGTGGCACGGCCGACTACAAGGCCCTGCAGGACTATATGGATGCCACCATCCAGAAGGTGGTGCTGGGCCAGACCGCCAGCACCCAGGGCACACCCGGCAAGCTGGGCAACGACCAGCTGCAGCGGGAAGTGCGCCGCGACATCATCACCTCCGATGCAGACCTGGTGTGTGAGTCCTTCAACAAGGGGCCGGCGCGCTGGCTCACCGAATGGAACTTCCCCGGCGCAGCCATCCCACGGGTCTACCGCGTCACGGAAGAGCCGGAGGATCTGGACGCCACTACCAGTCGCGACAAGAAGATCCTCGACCTGGGCTACAAGCCCAAGCAGGTCTACATGGACCAGACCTATGGGGACAACTACGAGCCTGTCCAGGCGCTGCCGGAGCCACCTGCGGTACCGACAGCGATCGATGGGCCGCAGTTCGCTGATGCCGGCGGTACGGTGGGTAGCCTGCTGCGCCGGCACTATCCGGCGGCCTTTGCCGACAGCACCCCGAAGGCACCTGATCCTGCCATCGGCCTGGGCCAGCAGCTTGATCGGCGACTGTCGCCCCTCGGTGCTGGTTGGGTGGAGCAGATCCGCCAGCTGGTCGATGAGGTCGATTCGCTGGAGGAACTGCGCGACCGGCTGTTCGAGCTGCATCTGAACATGACCCTGGACGACTACGCCTCGGTGATGGCCGATGCGATGACGGCAGCGACGCTGGCCGGCCGTACCGACGTCCAGGGCGCGGGAGACTGATCAATGGCCGGCGTTGCCTACGCTCAACTGCCGTTCCAGGAGCAGATCGAGTTCTTCCGTCGCAAGAAGAACGTGCTCACCGAGAGCTACCTGGACGTGTGGGAGGCCGAGCACGACACCAGCTTCATGGTGGCCGGTGCCAACCGTGACGCACTGCTGGCCGACTTCCGGCAGTCCATCGACCGTGTCATCGCCGAGGGCCGCACGCTGGAGCAGTTCCGCGAAGACTTCGACCGCATCGTGGCCACGCATGGCTGGGATTACAACGGCGGCCGGAACTGGCGCTCGCGGGTGATCTACGAAACCAACCTGCGTCAGAGCTACAACGCCGGGCGCTGGGCCCAGCTGCAGCAGCTGATCAAGGTACGGCCGTTCTGGCGCTACAACCACAACGATGCCGTCGAACACCCCCGGCCACTGCACGTGTCCTGGAATGGCATGGTGCTACGCCATGATGATCCCTGGTGGCGCTATCACTATCCGGCCAACGGCTGGGGCTGCCAGTGCTACGTCGATGCGCTCAACGAACGCGATCTGCGCCGCTTGGGCAAGGACGGCCCCGACACGGCCCCTGAGGTTGTGATGCAGTCGGTGACGGTCGGGCAGCGCAGTCCCGGTGGACCGCGCACGGTGCTGACGCCGGCAGGCGTCGATCCTGGCTTCGGCTACGCGCCTGGAGCAACGGCGGACCACTGGCCCAGTGGCCGTGGTGGTCCGGTCACACCGCCCTCGCTGACAGGCCAACTGACCTCCGCTCTGCAGAGTGCACTGGAGACGGGCGCGCGGCTGCCAGCGGCGCCCGCTGCCGCCAGTGCCGCCCAGGCCTTGGCGCGGCCGCGTGCCAGGGACGCCCTGCAGGCCGGCTACGCAAGCTGGCTGGCCAGCATTGACGCCGATGCCGCGCACGCTGCTCGCTACCTGGCCGGCGCACTGTCTCCCGGTCTGGTGTCGCAGCTGCAGCGCGCTGCCGTTCGACCAGCGACGGCGGCCTTTGCAGTGTTGGCTGAGCAGCTCCCCATCACTCGGCCTGGCGCGGTCGCCATCGCCGCAGCCGAGCTGCCTATCCGCCTGCTCGATGCGGTGGCCATCCTATTGGACGTGGCCGCAGGCCACCTGCGGTATGTCCTTGCGGTGGGGCGCCCGGCCTTCATGGTGGTCGACGTGGCCATCTCGGAAACGGGCGTCAGCACCATCCAGCCCCAGCTGCAGATGCTGATGCCTTCTGATCTCAAGCGCAGCGTCGCCGATGGCACGCTGCAGCTGCTGCAGGGAGCACTCTGATGGCGCAGCTCGAAGTCACCCTGGATTCGGCAACACCTGCGCTGGCTGATGCGCTGCGCCAGCTGGAGGGCGAAGCACGGCAACTGATCCTGAGAGACTGGGGCGAGTACCTGCTGAGGTCGACACGCGAGCGAGCCAAGAAGGAGCGTGATCCGACCGGACAGCGATGGCGTGCACTGGAGCCAAGCTACAAACGCTGGAAACAGAAGAAGCGCCCCGGCGTCCCGATTCTGAAGTTTGATTTCCACATGCTCGGCGACATGGCATCGTGGCAAACGGATGGGAATGAGGCCGTCTTGGTTGGTACCAATGCGCCCTATGGCGCCATCCATCAGTTCGGCGGCACCATCCGTCACCCGGCGCGCCCGGCCAAGATCTACTTGAAGACTGGCAAAGGCGGTAGCCGGTTCGTCAAAGCCAATCGCAAGAATACGCGCTATAGGCGCTCGATCACGATGCCTGCTTACACGAACACCATCGCTGCTCGCCCTTGGCTTGGCGTCAGTCGCGAGGATGAGAAAGAGCTGCTGGATATCGCTCAAGATCACGTGAGCGGCGCCTTCGATTGATCGTCGCGTGGGAGGCGCTCTGCGCGCCGCTACAGGCGCGCCGCCACACTCGGGCGTCACCCACACCGGCTTGGTGTCTGACACACCTGTGCGGCCGATACTGGCACTTGTTTCCACGCAGGACGATCACCGCACGCGCATCGTGCATCTGCGGTTGAAATTCTCTGCAATGCACCGTCCCAAGACGTGAGACGGTACTGCGGGAAAAAGGAGGGCATGAGCCAGTCCGCTGCCGCCCTCGAAAGTTGGAAACCAGTTTCAAAGACAGCGACCTCTGGCGCGGGAAAACTGGCGGCATGAACCAGCCCGCCGCCACCCTGCAGATCTTCAAAGCCGGCACGCACGTTGCCGAAGACGGCCGCACGCTGACCTTCAGCGAGGCGGATGTGCAGCAGATCGCCGATAGCTACGATCCGGCGCTGCACGAAGCGCCCATTGTGGTGGGCCATCCCAAAACCGACGACCCGGCCTATGGCTGGAGCAAAGTGCTTCAGGCCAAGGACGGCCTCCTGATGGCCGAACCGCACGAGGTAGATCCTGCCTTCGCGGAGCTGGTCAACAACGGCCGCTTCAAGAAGATCAGCGCCTCCATCTTCATGCCCGATTCGCCGGGGAACCCGACGCCGGGCAAGTACTACCTGCGCCACATCGGCTTCCTGGGCGCGCAGCCGCCGGCAGTAAAGGGGCTCAAGTCGGCCTCCTTCGCCGAAGGCGATGACGCTGCGTGCTTTGCCATGTCGCTGGCCCCGCTGGGCTGGACGCTGACGGATCTGTTCCGCCGCTTCCGCGACTGGCTGATCGATACCCAGGGCCTGGAGACGGCTGACCAGGTCATTCCGGACTGGCAGATCCGCGGCATCGAGAGCAGCACACGCGATGACGAAAACTCGCGCACGTCGGCCCTCTTCGCATCGCCATTGCTCACCCAGTTCCCGCGCAGCGCCCTCGATGGACCTGCGCCCGTCCAGGCACCGCCTCCCACTCGTGAACAGGTCAAATCGGAGATCGACCCCATGTCCCAGCAGAACAACGTCGAGCACGCACAGCGCCAGCAGCAGCTCGACCAGCAGGCTTCCACCCTGGACGCTCGCGAGAAGGCCCTCGCCGCCCGTGAACAGGCCGCGCGACGCGAAGACGCAGTGGCGTTCGCCGAAGGCCTGGTGAAGGAAGGCAAGCTGCTGCCGCGCCAGCAGCCGGCCGTGGTGGAACTGCTGTTGGCTCAGCCCAATGGCAAGGATCCGCTGAACTTCGCCGAGGGTGAAACGACGGTGTCCAAGCCGGCCGAATCGGTGCTGCGCGAGCTGCTGACCAGCCTGCCCAAGGCCGTGGACTTCAGTGAGAAGTCTGGTGGTGAAGGTGTGGGGCCAGGCGCGGCCAACTTCGCTGCACCGGCTGGCACCCAGGTCGACCCGGAACGGCTTGCGCTGCACAACAAGGCGCTGGACTACCAGCGTACCCACGCGGGGGTGGACTACCTCACGGCAGTCAAAGCGGTCTCCTGACCTGTATCCAAACGCAGCTTCTCAACTCATTCCTCGCGCTGGAGCGCAGAACCATGACTCAGAAAATCTCGCTGCTCACCCTGGCTGTCATCGCAGCAGTCGCCTTGGAAGCCGAGCGCGTCGTCGGTCGTGACGGACAGTACGCCACCGCCGGCGGCAACGCCTTCGGTGTGACCAACACCAGTGGACTGGTGGGCGACCGGGTGCCCGTTGATGTGGTGGGCACCAGCATCGCCACTGCTGGCGGAGCGTTTGACGACGGTGCCTACCTGCAGGTGGGATCTACTGGAAAACTCATTGCTCGCACTACCGGCGTTGTCGTTGCTCAGGCTCTGCAGCCTGCCGCGGCAGATGGTGACCGCGTCGAAGTGCTCCTGATCCCCAACGCGCCAGCGACCACCGGCTGATCTCAGCCACAACTGCCGCCGCTCATCGTTCTCACCATCTCGCAGAGAGACCTTCCATGTCCCAGCAGACTCTCCGTCAGGCTCGCATCATCGATCCGATCCTGACCACCCATGCACTCGGCTACGTCCGCCCCGGCAACGTTGGCCAGTACCTCTTCCCGCGCGTCGATGTGGCCACCTTTGGTGGTCAGATCCTGACGTTCGGAAAGGAAGGCTTCCGTCGCTACAACACCAAGCGCGCGCCGGGCGAAGCAACCAAGCGCGTCCAGTTCGGCTACCAGGGCAAGCCTTACGCCATCATCCCTGCAGCACTGGAGGCGGTGGTTCCGGATGAAACCGCCAATGAGGCGGCCAACGGCCCAGGCTTGGACGCTTCGCAGGACGCGGTGGATATCGTCCTGGACATCATGGAGCTGGAACACGAGTGTGAGTGCGCTGACGTAGCGCGCAATGCGGCCAACTACGACAACGAACACAAGGTCGCTCTGGTGGGCGTCAATCGTTGGCGCGGCGCCTCTGGTGATCCGACTGCTGATATTGGCGTCGGCAAGGAGGCCATTCGTTCCAGCATCGGTATGCGGCCGAACACGGCGATCCTGTCGGCGGCGGCATTCGAAGCAGCCAAGGCCAATCCGAAGATTCAGGACTACCTCAAGCATCGCGGCTTCAATGCACTGACCACCCAAATCCTGGCGTCGATGTGGGAAATCCCGAACATCTACATTGGTGAGGCGGTGGTGGCTACCGGCCAGGATGATGACCTGGGCGATGTGTGGGGTCAGGACGTGATCCTAGCGTTCGTGGCCCCGCCGAGCGGCGGCAACCGCCGCAACCGCGCGCGACCGAGCTATGGCTACACCTACAGCATGGCGGGCGAGCCGAATGTGCGTCAGGCCTATCGCGAAGAGAACCGCCAGTCCTGGATTCACCCGGTCAACAACAACCGCACTCCGGTGCTCAGCGGCATGGTCGCGGGCTACCTGATCCAGAACGCAGGCGCGCCCGCAGCGTGATGAAGGGAGCCGGCGAAGGATAGTCGGCGTAGTTGCCGCTTTACCCGTACAACCCAGCGAGCGGCAGCACCAGGCGAACGCGGGACCTGGCCGTGCGAAGCACAGCAAAACCATGCGTGACAGCCGGAGAGCACGGCACCACACCTATTCGGAGATCTCGTCATGGCCAAGCCCCGCACTGCGCCGCCCAGCGCACCCAAGCCCGTCCAGGACGGCAAGCCGGCCGATGTGCCGGCCGTCACGGAAGAGAAGGCTGCCGACGCGTCGCCGGCGCAGGGCGGCTGGGTTCCGGAGGAAGGCCGCGGCGAACTTCAGCCCGCCGAGACGGTCGCCTCGGAGGTCGATGGCGCTGCCGTCGACCAACCGCCGGGCGATCAGTCTGTAGCGGACCAGGATGCCGGCGCCGAGGCGGGTACGCCTTCGGGTGACGCCTCTACCTCTTTCGATGCTGTTGCAACGGGCGACCATTCGACGGATCCCGCGTTGTCCAACGGTCTCTGGCTGTCTGCCTGCTTCGAAGTGCTCAGCCCGTTCAAGCACAACGACGTCGTCGTCAAGCCGCCGGCGTGGATCGAGATGACGTGGGAAGAGGCGCAGGCCTACCAGGATGCTGGCGTCCTCGGTGACGAACCGGCCACCCCGGAAGAGCTGGAGTAATCGGCCGCCATGTCCTACTGCACGCTCGCACTGCTGTCGGCGGCCAAGCTCGCTCAGGAGCTGGCGCAGGTGGCCACGCCGGAGCGCTATCCGATCGTGGACGATGCGCTGATGGATGCCACGCTGCTCGGCAGCGATCGCAGCGCCTTCGACCCAGCCGACGTGGCGATCGCCGATGAGGCGGCCGCGCACGTGCAGCGCGCTCTGGACGACGCCGATGGCTTGATCAACGGCTACCTGGTCATGCGCAAGCCCAAGCCCTATCCGGTGCCGTTGCCGGCGCCGGTACCGGGGATTGTGTCCACGTGGGCACGGTGGATTGCGCGCTACCTGCTGCATAAGGACCGGGTCAACACCGAGGAGCGCACCGATCCGGTGGTGCGCGACTACAAGGAAGCACTGCGCTTTCTGGAGCTGGTGCGCGATAGCAAGTTCAGCCTCGGCGCCGATGACCCGCTGCCTGCGCCCAGTGGCGGCGCGCCCGAGGTCTGTGCACCGCCGCGGGAGTTCAGCCACCGCACCCTGCAGGACTACGGCCGGTGAGCACGCAGCCCTTCGACATTGGCCTGGTGCGCGATCGCATCCGCCAGGGCGTCAGCGACAAGGACGTGCGTCAGATCCAGGGTAGCGCCGACTACGCCGCCGTCCAGGCGTTGCGCGACTTCCCTGCGCCGTGCTGCTACGTGTTGCTGGCCCGCGAGATGCCGCTGGAGACCAAGACCGGCGCCTCGATCCTGGGCCAGCAGTCGCGCCTGGCGCAGCTGGTCGAAGTCAACTTCGCGGTGGTGACCGTGTGTCGCAACTACCGCGAACAGCGCGGCGCCCAGGTGATTGATGAGCTCCGGATCCTTCTGGGCAAGGTTCGCCAACCACTGCTGGGCTGGACGCCGCCCATTGCCGGTGGCCGTGCCTGCCAGCTCATCGAGGGCAACCTCGAGGACTACGACGCCGCTACCGCCCTGTGGGTCGACGTATGGAAGACCCAGGCCCTTCTTCAACCTGAGATCCCGCGATGACCACCCAGAAATACACGATCAAGAAGCCGGGCCTGACGCTGTCGCGCAAGCCCATTGCCGCCGGCGAAACAGTCGAGGTTCCCGCCGACCTGGTGCCTTGGGCAGTCGAACGCGGCTTCATCGACGCCCCCGAGGCCGATTCCACCCCCAACACATCGCGCAGGGCCGGTGGCCAGGCGCCTACTGCCAGCGCCCAGGAGGCGAAGTAAGCCATGTCTAAGACCGAATATTTCTCGTTCCAGGGCCGCGTGTATCTGGGCCTGCGCAATGCCGACGGCAGCCGCGCGCCGGCGCGCTGGGTGTATGACGGCAGCGTCCTTGAGCTGGCCATGTCCAGCACCCGTGAAACCAAGAAGGAAAGCTGGTCGGGTGTGCGCGGCGTCGCCGCCACCATGACCACCGAGCGCAACCTGGGTGTGCGGCTGACGCTGGGTCAGATCAACACTGACAATCTGGCGCTGGCCACCGACGGCACGCGTCTGGATCTGGCGTCGGGCTCGGTCGCCAACGAGGCCATCGGCGACGTCAAGCCGGGCGACGTGGTCGCATTGGAGTACGCCGCGATCAGCGCGCTGGTGCTGGAGGGCGGTACGCCGGCAGCTCCGCTGGTGGCCGACACCGACTACACCGTCAACCCGGTCACCGGCATGATCACCTTCCTGACCACCAAGTCCGCTGTGGCCGCTAAGACCTACGAGTACGCCGCCCACAGCGTGGTCAAGGTGTTCGAGAGCAGCAAGTCGGAGTACTACGTGCTGTTCGACGCCGTCAACAGTGTCGACGGTACCACTCAGCGCGTCCGCGCCGACGTGAACCGCATTTCGTTCCCGGCGGCTGAATCCCTGGCGCTGATCAACGATACCTTCGGTGAGATCGTGCTCAATGGCGAGGCCAAGATCGATCCGGTTCGCCAGTCCGATCCGCGCTTCGGTCTGTACGCCCGCGTCATGCTGGTGGACGCCGCCTGATGGCCACCCGAATTGGCAACCAGGACCAACTGCCCTCCGAATCCGGCTCGCCGGATTCGGGGGCAGTGGCCGACGAACTGGACATCCTGGCTGCGCAGCAGCAGGGCCAGGTCGACGGCAAGACCATCATCGTGCGCGAGTACGGCTTCTTCGAAGGAGCCCGCATCCTGCCTCTGGCCGCTCCGCTGCTGGCCGACCTGCAGCCGCTGTTTGAGGGAAGTGAGCCCGCGTCGATGCTGGAGGTGACCGATGTACTGCTATCGCACCCTGACCTGATCCGCCATCTTCTGGCCTGCGCCATCGCCCCTGCGCCGGGGGAGTGCCAGGATGCTGCCGCCGAGGTGCGGGCACAGGAAGGCTGGCTGGAAACGCTCAATGAAACCGACGGCGAGCAGATGCTGCTGCTGTGGTGGCAGGCCAACGGAAATTTTTTGCTGCGCCGGCTGCTGCGCAACGCCGTCGGCAAAAGGGTGAGCCAGTCGGCTATGGACGGGTCTTCACCGACCTGATCTGCGCTGGCTACGGCCGCTGCTTTGCCGACATCGGTCGGATGACGCAGCGCCAGATCCTGCTCGCTTGGGAGCATGTCCAAGCCCAACAGCGGCGAGCACGGCGGGAGCGCATTACCGACACCAACGCTGCCTATGCCGGGGGCGATCCGGCGACCACCTTGCTGAAGGAACTGAAGTAACAATGGCCGCCACCCGCAACCTTGAACTTGCGATGCGCATCGCCCTGGATATCGAGCAGGCCCAGAAAGCCCTGCCGGTACTCCAGCGGGGTCTGGCCTCGGTCAAGGACGCCGGCACTGCTGCCGGCGCAGGTCTGGAGGGTGTCACCAAGGGAGCCGACAAGGCGGCCGGCGCGCTGGATCAAGCCAGCCGCAGTAGCGCGTCTGCAGCTGACCGGGTGCGAACTGCCGGCGCGTCCATGCAGAAGACGGTCGCCGATGAGATCCGCTCGATCTCCGAGCTTGATGCCCGCCTGCAGCAGGGCGCGGCCAGCATGTCTGAACTGGCCGACACCGAAGCCCTGCTCGACCGGGTTATGGCGCGCGGGCTGATCACCGCCGAGGACTACAACAGCGCGCTGAAGACGCTGGACAAGCAGGAAGCATCGCTGAGCCGCACTGAGCAGCAGCGTCAGCGTTCCCTAGAAGGCGTCATGGGCCGATACGACGGTGCGTCGGCCAAGCTGCAGAAACTCGAGCGCGACGAGCGCGAGCTCCAGTCGGCGGTGGATGCTGGCCGCATCAGTCGCGAGCAATACAACCGCGCCCTGGCCGGCATCAATATCCAGCGCAATGCCGTCAACCTGGCCGAGGCCAACAATCGCGGGCGCGGACCCGGCGCTATCTCCGCGGGCCAGTACCAGATGGCGATGCGCCAGCTGCCGGCGCAGATCACCGATATCACCACCAGCATCGTCAGTGGCATGCCGATCTGGATGGTGGCCATCCAGCAGGGCGGCCAGCTGAAGGATTCCTTCGGTGGTGTGGTGCCAGCCGCGCGTGCGCTGGCTGGCGCTATCACCCCCACCGTAGCCGTGGTCGGCGGATTGGCCGTGGCGGTCGGTGGCCTGGCACTGGCCTGGAAGCAAGCGGTCGACGAAGAGATGGCCTTCCAGCGGGCACTGATCGTCACCAACAACTATGCCGCCACCAGCACTGCCAACCTGCAGGCTCGGCGCGATCAGCTCGCCGGTCTCCAGGGCGTCTCCCGAGGCACCGCTGCTGAGGCGCTGACGAAGGTGGCGCAGACCGGCCGCTTTACCGGTGAACAGTTCGAGCTCGTGTCCCGCAGTGCGGCCAAGATGCAGGCCTCCGCCGGCCAGGCCATCGATACCACCGTCGCCAAGTTCCTCACCCTGAAGAAGGATCCTGTCGAAGGCCTGTTGGCGCTGACCGAGTCGGAGAACTTCCTGACCGAGGCCCAGCTGGCGCGGGTGCGCGCCCTGGTGAAGGAGGGCAACCAGCAGGAAGCTGTGGCGGAGGCGATCAGGATCTACGCCGACCGCCTGGACGACGTTGCTGCGCAGAGCAATGAAACGATGCCCGCGCTCGCCCGTGGTTGGCAGGAGGTCAAGAAAGATGTCAGCGGTGCATGGGGCGCGCTCGGCGACTTCACCAACGCAGTTGTGCAGCTGGCCGGCGAATGGGGTGTGCTGGCCAAACTGCCACGATTGTCCGATCTGCTCGGGTTGGGCGTGGTCGGCAGCACGCTGACCAAGAACTTCGGGCTTCCCTCCTTTGCCGACCTGACCGGAAAGATGGCAGCGCGCATCCGGGCGGCCTCTGGAACCAACGCGCCTGTGAAGGTGCAGATGGCTGGCATCGACGCCCCCCTCACGCCGGAGGAAGAAAAGGCCAGGCAGGAGTTCGAGCGGCTTCGCATCAGCAATCTGAGCAAGGTGAAGAAGCTCGAAGAGGAGATCGCCAATATCCGGGCACTGGGCAAGGCCGGCCGCATGGATGAAAAGTCGATCAAGTCCCTGGAGGCAGAGGCCCGCGCACGCTATGCGGAGAGCCTTCCCAAGAAACCCAAGGGTCCCAAGTCAGAAGCCCAGAAGGATGAGGCAGCGGCGCAGCGCGAACTGGAGCGCCTGAAGCAAGAGATCGAGTTGGTCGGCACGCTGGATGAAAGCCGCAAGAAGGCCACCAAGACGGCAGAGATCGAGGCTGCGATCAAGGAAGGGAACTTCCAGAACGCATCGGCAAAGACCAAGCAGGAATTGCTGGACACCGCCAAGAAGCTGGACTCTGATCGCCTTCGCGTAGAGGCGGCAAAGAAGCTGCTGGAGGTGCAGGATCAGATCGCCAACCTTGAAGGGCGCGGCCCCGATGCGCAGCAGGCAAAGAGCTTGCGCGAGCTCGAAGTCACACGCCGGCAGATGGTCGAGGCTGGCAACCAAGCGGGCGTGGAGCAGGTCGACCGTGCCAAGGAGCTGGTGCGGCTGACGGCGGACCTGCAGAAAATGCAGGAAACCTACAACCGCGCGATGGGCGAGATGGGCTTGGCCCAACAGCGCATCCAGGTTGAACTGCAGGCGGGACTGATCACCGAGGCGCAGGCACGCCAGAAGCTGGTGGATCTGTCCCGGCAGCAACTGACCGCCCTGGGCGATCTGCCCGATCGCATGCGTGCTACCGCTGAGGCGCTTAAGAACCCCGAGGCGCTGCAGGCGGCCGAGCAGATGGCTGTCAAGCTCAAGGAGATGGCCGCCACCACCAACCTGCTGCAGCAGAACGTGCGCACCACGTTCCAGAGCGCATTCCGTGACGCTCTGATGTCGCTGGCCAATGGCAATGCCACCCTGGGCGAGATCGTGCGCAGCTTCTTCCAGTCCATCGCCAGCGGCCTGGCTGGGTACGTGGCCGATGAGCTCTCGGCCAAGCTGGCGTCGACGCTGACGGGCAAGCTGTTCAACAAGGGCGCCGAGGTCGGTACCGAGGTTGCCGCGGCGACCGCAACGCAGGCGTCGGCGGCGGCCTTGTCCTCTGCCGGTGGCGTGGTGACCGCCGGCGCAAGTGCCGTGACGGGTAGCGCGTCGGCGCTGGCCGGCGCGGGTGGCGGACTTGTAACCGGTGCGGGAGCCCTGGTCGCTGCGGCGGTCCAGCTCAAGCAAGCTGCCGCAGCACTGGCCGCTGCCAACAATGCCAACGGTGTTGTCGACATCATTGGTGGGCTCGCTGGCGCCGCCAGCAAGACGGGTACGGTCAGCGTTGGGACACCGGTTCCGATCAAGAAGGCCCAGGGCGGCCCTGTCAGTGGTCCTGGTACCAGCACCAGCGACAGCATCGCGGCCTGGCTGTCCGATGGCGAGTTCGTGGCCCGTGCCAAGGTGGTCCGACAGCCTGGTGCGCTGGCGTTCCTGCACGCCTTCAATGCCATTGGCATGGATGCCGTCCGGCGCTGGGGCGCGTATGCCTTTGCCGACGGCGGCCTGGTCAGCCAGATGCCCTCGCTGCAGCGCTCGCCGGTGTTCAACACCGTGGCCGCAGCGCCGACAGGCTCGCCTACTCAGCTGGGTCTGCGCCTGATCAATCAGGTATCCCCGACCCTGTTCGAGGACTACATCGATGATCCAGGCAGCGACAAAACCATCATCAACAAGATCAACCGCAACTCTGCGGCGATCCGCCAAGTATTGGGACTCTGAACATGGCCTGGGCAACCGACACCGCAGCCAACATCACCGACCTCATGGCCCGCCTGCGGGACTTCCTGACCACCAACGCGGTCCTGGTGGCAGCGAACCAGCAGTGGCAGGTGGTGGGCGGCGTGGCCAGCGGCCCGATCGCGGCCAACGATTTCGTGTCACTGAAGGGCCGTGGACTCTCCGGAGAGGATGAGATCTACGTGTCGCTGCAGGCGTGGGTAGTGCCGGCCAGCAACTACTACAACATGCGCATGCGCGGCCACACGGCCTACAACCCAGATCTGCCAGGCATCCTCACGCAGCCCGGTGCGAATTCCAACTACGTGTCGATCCTCGGCGTCAATTCACCCATCAAATACTGGTTTATTGCCAACGGCCGCTGCTTCAAGGTGATCACCCGCATCAACGGGCGCTATGACGCTCTGTATGCAGGTTTCATCCTGCCCGAGCACCTGCCGGGCGACTGGAGCTACCCGCTTTTCATCGGCGGCTCTTTCCTGGGCAGCAACGGTGTAGCGTCGCTGGATACCTACGGCCACTCCAATTTCTGGAATGCGATCGCGGACGGACAGAGCAACGACTCGTTGAGTCAAGGCTATCTCTTCACGCCGATGCAGGCGTGGCTGCCCGTTCGTAATGGGTACGCCACCACGTACATGGCCACGGGCCGCATCACCATGCCCTGGAACCCATATGTGGGTAATCAGAACCTCCGCAGCTGCCTGGATGGTCAGCGCTGGCTACAGCGCGGCCAGCTTATGGCGGTGGGCTGGACCTCGGGCAGCGTTGATCGCGGGTCGCGCGTCAGCGAGGTTCCGGAGGGTGGACAGTTCTACGGCAGCTTTGATGGCGTCTTCTACACGCCGGCCTTTGGTGCCACAGCTGAGCAGATCGCTACGAGCAACGGGGTGGACCATCTGCTGGTCCCCAATGTCTATCGAACAGGCGACGGGCAGTACGCCGCATTTGCTCTGGAGTAAGAGATGGCCTACGCCGAATTCACCAATGTTCCCAACGTACAGACTCTGATCGACCTGGTGGTGCAGTTCGCGCAGGCCAATGGCTGGACCGTCGAGCGCAACAACCTGGTCGGTGCCAATCGCACCGCCACGCTCCGCATTCCTGGCGTCTCCGACTACGTCCATCTTTTCAACACCGACCAGCTGAGCCTGAGGTCTCGCATCTCGATTGGCTATGACGGAAACGGAGCACCGTCCGTACAGCCGTTGGTGTCCCCGCGCGATATCTCGACATACGAATTGGCTGGGCCATTCCCCCGTTTGAAGCTGTTCGCCAACGGCGATGCGATCCACGTCGCCATCGCCCAGGCCGTTGCCGGCGAGTACCGCCATCACACCTTCGGCGTTCTTGAGAAGGCTGGCGCATACACAGGCGGCACGTACGTCGACGGGACCTATTGGGCGCGCACGGGAAGCTATAGCGGGATGCTGACATCGAGTGGCAGCAACGTTATTCCGTTCGGCCACAACACCAGCGCAACGGGCTGCGGGCACGTGCGTGCGGATTCAATTGAGGACGGCCGCACCAACAGCTACAGCAGGATCTGCAATTACTACAACAGCACCCTGGATGCCGAGGGGCAGGCTGGATCCGGTGTCGGATCTATCAACCAGTCGACCACCTCTTCCAGCTACGACAGCATGTGGTTGGGCTACGCCCTCGCAGGTTGTGACGAGAACACCTTTTCTGGCCGCAGCGTGTTTCAGCCGATTCAGTTGAGCATTCGCCGCCCCGGTACCGGTGTGTACCTCTCACCGATCGGGCGAGTGCCCGGACTTCGTGCCTGCTACCTGGAAAAGCTCGAGCCCGAGCAGGAGATCACCATCGGCGAAGACACATGGATGGTGTTTCCTTGGCTGCGCAAGCTGGCCATGAGCAGCGTGACCAACGCGCCTCCGGCCAGCGGCAACTATGGCTGGGCTGTGAAGAAGTCCTGATGGCCATCCTTCTCGCCACCCAGAGCAGCACAGGGCCGAACTGGCGTAGTGGCAATCTGGCTATTCCGCGCACCCGCATCCCGCTGCAGTTTCGCGGCGCAGCTGCACGGCTGGGTTTCTTCACCGGGTCGACCAAAGAATCGACCATCGAGGAACCCGAACAGCGATCCAGCGGCCCCCAGCAGCGCACCTCGTTCGATGACTGGTACTACCGCATCCACGTGCTGCCACTGCGCATCGACCTGGGCAATCTGGTCACCAACCAGGTGCGCTACGTCCAGGTTTGGAACTCCTACCTCCAGCAGCAGACCCTGACCTCGGCAACCCTTGAGAACGGCGAAGGCGTCGAGCTGGTAGGTCCTGGCGCCCCGCCGTTGGCATTCTCGGCCCTGCAGCTGCGCCGTTGGCAGCTGTCGGTCACGACAGAAGGCCCGCCGGTAATCGCGGCGTCGCTGTCCTACGACTTCGTGGCCCTGGGGCGCCGCACCGTCACGATTACCGGCAATCGCATGTCGGCATGGATGCTGCCGCCGGATTGGGAGCGGCCTGTCACCGAAACGCTGGCCTGGGCGACCGACGTCCAGCAGTCGATCGGCGGCGGCGAAGCCCGATTCCCATTGCGTGGCTCGCCGAGGCGCTCTTGGGAGTTCAGCGTGCTGGCCGACCGGCGCGAGCGCCAGGTGCTTGAACACGCACTGTTCGACTGGTCGGCGCGTACCTGGGCGCTGCCGGTCTGGAACGACGTGTCGTGGCTGAGTGCGCGCCTGGCGCTGGGGGTGCAGTCCATCCCGGTACAGGCCGCCACGCAGCGCGACTACCGCCCCGGCGGCCTGGCCATGCTTTGGAAGGACGTCACCACCTACGAGCTGGTGGAAGTGGCCGACATTGCCGCCGACAGTCTGCAGCTGGCCCGCCCCACGGCCAACGCCTGGGCACCTGGCACACGGGTGCTGCCCTGCAGGACAGCTCGTATTGCCGAGACCCCCAGCCTGGAACGCGTGACCGACCAGGTCATGCGGTCGACCGTGCGCCTGGCTGCGGTGGAGACCTGCGACTGGCCGGCAGTTGCGCCGGCGGCTGTCTATCGCGGTCGACCTGTGCTGGAGCAGCGTCCCGACCTCGACCAGGCGCAGACGGCCGAGTTCGGCCGGCAGCTGGTGGTGATCGATGGCGATATCGGCCCTGTTGCCGTCGATGACATCACCGGCAAGGCATGGCCACTGCAGTCACACGCCTGGCAAACCTGGGGACGCACCGAGCAGGCCAATCTGCGCAGCCTGCTGTACTGGCTGCAGGGTCGCGCGGCTGCGCTGTGGGTGCCGTCTTGGGCCGATGACCTGGAGCTGGTCGAGCCAGCCCTAACCACCTCCAGCGGCATCGTGGTGGCGTGGGCAGGCGTGGCCCGCTTCGGGCGTGCTCAGTCCGGCCGGCGCCACCTGCGCATCGAGCTGTTCAGTGGCCAGGTGCTGTACCGGCACCTGATAGAAGCCACAGAGCTGGATCCACAGCGGGAGTTCCTGCAGCTGGACGCGCCGCACGGCATCGCCCTGCAGCCGAGTGCCATCCGCTTGATCAGCTGGATGGTGCTGGCCCGCCTCAGTTCCGACACCGTGGAGCTGTCCCATGAAACCGATGGTGAGGGCGTCGCGCGTTGCCGCGTGTCCTTCGCCGGCATTGGCGCTGAGGAGAGCGAACCGTGAGCCTGTTCTCCCGCCATGTCGAGCTGTATGAATTTGGGCGCGGTTCCCAGCGCTGGCGCTACACGTCCAGCGATCGGGTCGAGATCTACGATGCGCAGCCCTTCAGCCCCGAGGCGATCAAACGCGGTCGCCTTGGCCAGTCGGCACAGGAGGCCAGGTCCAATCTGGAGGTGACCGTACCGCTGTCCATCTCTTTGGCGTCAGTCCTGCGGCCATTTCCGCCGACCGATCGCATCGTCGTTCGCTGGCGGCGGATTCGGAAGAGTGACGGCGCGATCCGCGGCACCTGGAACGGCGTGCTGAGCGACTTCAGCGAGCGGCAGAATGACCTGGTCCTGACCTGCCAGAGCAATGCCGGCGCCGCCGCGACGAACGGCCTTCGCCGATGCTGGCAGGCGCAGTGCCCGTTCGCGCTGTTCGACGCCGACTGCGGTCTGAATCCGGAGCTGTTCCGGGTCGATGGCGTGTTGTCAGCCGCATCCGCTCAGACGATCACGTCCACTGCCTTCGCGGCGAAGCCGGACGGTTGGTTCGTCGGTGGATTCATCAAGTGGGTCCAGGGCACGGCCGTCGAGTACCGCTTCGTGGTGGGCCATGTTGGGCCGACCCTCACCTTGCTTACCGCAGCGCCGCTCGCAGCGGGCGCACTGGTATCCGCCTACCCCGGCTGTGGCCACGCCCTGCAGATCTGCCACGAGAAGTTCAACAACGCACCGAACTACGGCGGCCAGCACACCATACCGCCGAAGAACCCCTTCGGACCCGATCCCATCTTCTAAAGGAGCCTCCTATGTGGGTTCAAATCGTCGTAATGATCGTGGCGCTGATCGTCAGTTACGTGATGCGCCCGAAGCCTACGGTTCCGAAGCCGGCCGCCCTGGAGGACTTCAATGTCCCCACCGCCGAGGACGGTCGCGAGTGCAGCATGGTCTTCGGTACGAACTGGATCGATGATCCCAACGTGCTGTTCTACGGCGATCTGCGCACCACACCGATCAAGGTCAAGGGTGGCAAGAAGTGATGGATCGTCCTGTCCTGGTTACCGTCGAGCACGCCCGCGCGGCCAAGCTGGGCGAACACAGCGGCGTGCTGTGCGCCGCCGGCATCCGCAGCTGGATGGATCGTCACGGTCTGGATCTGCGTCGCTTCCTGGATGAAGGCCTGCCGGTAGAGCAGTTCGAAGCGCTGGACGACGCCTTCGCACGGCGCCTGGCGGCGATCGCCCGCGAGGAGGCTGGCCGTGGGTAGTGGCAAGAAACAGACCGTAGGCTATCGCTACTACATGGCCCTCTATATGGGCGAATGCCTCGGCCCGGTGGACGCACTGCGGGAGATCCGCGTAGGCGACCGCAAGGTCTGGGACGGTAGCGCGCAAACGGCGTGGACCAAGGTGCTCGGGATGAACATCCCCAGGACGGTGCCTGCCACCGGCCCCATTACAGCGTCTCGCTCGATCACCATCCTGGCGCCGGAGATCTTCGGCGGCGACAAGGGCGAAGGCGGCATCGTCGGCACGCTGGAGGTGCGCATGGGCGAGCCCGCCCAGATGCCAAGCACCTATCTGCAGTCGCTGGTGCCCGGACCGTGGCCAGCCGCCCGTGGCCTGTTCACGACGGTTTTCAATGGCCAGGTGTCGGCCATGAACCCGTACATCAAGAATTGGACGAAGAAGGTCTCGCGCTGGCGCCAAGGCTGGAAGAAGGGGCTTTGGCAGGGCGACCTGGTGCAGATCGATGAAGGGATGAACCCGGCGCACATCATCTATCAGGTGCGCACAGAGGGCATGGGCCACCCGATCGACGTGATCAACGACGAAAGCTTCCGCAAGGCGGCACAGACGTTGAAGAACGAAGGGTTCGGCCTGTGCCTGAAGTGGTCCCGATCAGTTCCTGCGGGCGAGTTCATGGACATGGTGTGCGACCACATTGGTGGCATGCGCATCGAGGATCCGGTGATGGGGCTGACCGAGCTGGTGCTGGTGCGGCCGGACTATGACCCAGCCACCCTGGAAGAGATCGGCCCGGCGAACATCATCGAGCTGCTGGAGTGGCAGCAGCCGATGCTGGAAGGCAGCGTCAACGAGATCACGGTCGTCTACCGGGATATCGCCACCAACAAGGACGCAGCTGTCACCTACCAGAATCTGGCCAGCGTTCAGGCGCAGGGCCGTGTCGTCAGCAGTCGCAAGAACTATCCCGGCCTGTGGAACGCTGCGCTCGCGGGCCGGGTTGCGGCGCGCGAAGTGGCGGCAGTGAGCAGCTTGCCCTGCAGGGTGAAGATCCGGGTACGGCAGGATGCCGGCCCCTTCAAGCGCGGGCAGGTGCGTGCCCTGTCGTGGCCACGGCGCGGCGTTGCCCGCATGCCAGTGCGCATCTTGGACGTCGACGACGGCACACAGACCGAGACAGCCGTGGTGCTGACCGTCGTCCAGGACGTCGCCGGCATGGCCGCTGCCAGCTACATCCAGCCTTCTGAGAATGCCTGGGTGGAGCCGGACACCAAGCCCAAGCCGGTCACCGTGCAGCGCCTGCAGGAGGCCAGCTACCGCGACCTGGCCACGACGCTTGGGGCGTCGGAGCTGGCTGCTGTGTCGCCTGACGTGGGCTACCTGACTTCGATCGGTGTCCGGCCGACCTCGGTGGCGTTCGGCTACACGCTGCAGACCCGGCTGGGAAGCGCGCCGTTCGCCGAGGCGGGCGCGGCCGACTTCGCCCCCACTGGCCTGCTGATCACCGCAATGACGGCCACCACAACGGCGATCGCGCTGTCCGCCGGCGTCAGCCTGGACATGATCGAGGTCGGCACCGAGGCGCTGATCGATGACGAGCTGGTCCGAGTGGTATCGATCGATCCGGTTGCGGCGACGCTGACCGTGGCCCGTGGCTGCGTAGATACCGTGCCGATGCCGCACGCCGTGGGCACGAGGGTATGGTTCACCGATGAGTACGTAGGTTTCGATGGCCGCGAGTACTTGGCCAACGAATCCCCTCAGGCCAAGCTGATCACCCGCACCAGCCAGGGCGAGCTGACCCCGGATCTTGCCACGGCGATCGCGCTGACGATGCGTCGGCGCCAGATCCGGCCCTACCCGCCGGCACGGCTGCGCATCAACGGCGATGCCTACCCGGCCGAGGCCTGGGGCAATGGCGGCACAGTCGTAGCCACCTGGGCGCACCGCGACCGTCTCCTGCAGGCCGACCAGTTGGTGGACTCCGAGCAGGCGAGCATCGGCCCAGAGCCGGGCACGATGTACTCCGCCCGCTGGTACCTGCAGGACACCCTGGTGCGCACGCAGGCCGGCATCACGGCCACGACCGACAGCTACCTGCCGCCGGTCGGCAGCGGCGGCAAGACCCTGCGGGTTGAGATCGAGGCCGTCCGCGACGGCTTCACCAGCTGGCAGCGCCTGCAGCACACCTTCCTCTACCGCGCCCAGCTGGTGACCGAAGCGGGCGACCGCATCGTCACCGAAGCCGGCGACCCGATCATCCTGGAGTAATTCCAATGCCTGACGTCAAACTCTCCCAACTCGCCGCCGCCAGTGCGGCATCGGTCACTGCCGGAGCTGGCCTGTGGACGATGGCTGGCCACATCCTCGGCCTGCAGATGGAGTATGTCGGGACGGCTTCTGTCCGGGTTTCCAGCGGTAGCGCGTGGATTCCGTCCTTGCAGCGAGCGATCGAGGTTCCGGCTGCACTGACCTTGAGCGGGCTCACGCTTGCGGCCAACACCTGGTACCACCTTTACCTGTACCTCAATGGCGCGACGCCCACTGTGGAGGCTGTGACGGCCGCGCCGGCCGCTCCGTACAGCGGGACCGCTCGCGCCAAGACTGGCGATACCACTAGGCGGTACATCGGCAGCTTTCGAACCAATGCGGCTGGCGCCATATTCAATTTTGCGCAGACCGGGACAACAATCGCCTACAAGAATGCGCAGGCTAATCCCCCTTTCCGCGTTCTCTCGCAAGGCACCGCCACATCTGAAACCAGCATCTCTTTGGCAGCCGTGGTGCCGTCGACCTCGAGGCTTGCAACGGTTCAGATCTACAACTTCACAGACACCAATATGGGTACGGGAACGAGCGACGACAGCGCTGTAGGGCCTCCAAGCCAGCCGAACGATGCCGTGTACCTGGTTCGCCGTGATTCGACGGCGATGGTTCCTCATCCGCTTGATGGCTCGCAGACAATGACCTATTGGCTGACCACCACACCAGTTGGATCGGCCTACGTGGATGTCTTCGGATATGTCTATGAACGTTGAAATGTATGCGGTCACTGGCACCGGCTACCGCGCAGTCCGTGAAGGGATGGAACTGCAACCAGGCGAGACGGCGATGCTCTCGATTCCTGCCTCACTCCTTCTGCGGATCTACGCCGACCAAGTCAGGCTTGAGCGGTCCCAGCGTTTGCGAGCCACTGATTGGACGCAGGCGCCTGACAGTCCGTTCGCTCCGGAGGCGAAAATGGCATGGGCGGTCTACCGTCAGGAGCTTCGTGATATGCCGGAGAAGGCGGGCTTCCCGAACTGTGCGTGGCCGGTGCCACCGGCCCTGCCTGAAGGCGCGGCCGGGCAGGAACGAGCCCCTCTCCAGACCTGAAACAGGGCGCCAGGCAGGCAGCTCCAACTGCCCGCCTGGCGCCGCAACACACGCGTACAGCCCGCGTGCCATTGGCCGAGGCCCTGCTCCCCGCGCGGGGGAGACAAGCCTCGCCCAGAACCATCGCAGAGGCTGAGAATGAAGACGACCACGCTGTTCCCCTGGCCGGGCGGGAAGACACGCCTGCTGCCTCACCTACTGCCCCTGGTGGAAGATGTGCCTCATCGCACGTATGTCGAGGCTTTCGCCGGCGGTGCCGCCCTGCTGTTCGCCAAGGAACCCGCAAGGGCCGATGTGTTGAATGACTGTCACGGCGAGCTGGTGCGCCTGTACCGGGTGGTGGCCAACCACCTTGAGGAGTTCGTACGCCAGTTCAAATGGGCGCTGACGAGCCGGGAAATGTTCCGCTGGTGCCAGCTCCAGCACCCGGACACCCTCACCGATATCCAACGCGCTGCGCGCTTCTACTACCTGCAGAGGCTGGCCTGGGGCGGGAAGGCGGCCGGCCAGACGCCAGGTTTCGGTAGGGGCGGCAAGGGCCTCAACCTGCTACGGATCGAAGAGGATCTGAGCGCTGCGCACCTTCGCCTTCACAAAGTCACCGTCGAGCACCTGGCCTGGCAGCAGTGCATGGCCAAGTACGATGCCGCCGACACCCTGTTCTTCCTCGACCCGCCGTATTGGGAGACAGAGGGTTACGGTGCCCCCTTTGGGATGGAGCAGTACCTGGAGCTGGCCCGCCAGATGGCAGGCCTGCGGGGCGCGGCCATCCTGACGATCAACGACCACCCGGCAATGCGGGAAGTGTTCGGACAATTCAGTGACAGGGTGGTGCCGATTCGCTACACGATGGGCCGGCAGACGGTGCAGCGGCGGGAGCTGATCTACACGACCTGGTAGTGCGGCCGGGGCACGGGGCGGCTTCCGCCCCGTGCAATTTCATTCCCGTGGGCGCAACATGGGCGCCCCACCGTTTATCTCACGTGTTGCGGGCGATTTATCGCGCGCCGTTACACCAGTGTCTCGGTCACCCGCACCCCTTCCCCTTCCCCCGCCTCCGCTGCGGCGCGCAGGCTCCAGGTGCCATCCATGCCGCGCTGCGCACGCACGCCGCTGCCGCGCAGCAGCTGCTGCAGGGCCTGCATCTGGCTGTACTCGCCACTCACCGCGCTGGAGCGACGGCCTTCCACCAGATCGCTGCGGAACACCACCTGCACATCGGCCTGGCGGCCAAAAGCACGCACAGCGTCAGCAAGGGGCTGTTCCGGAATGGTGTACTGGCGCAGCGGCGCGACGATCGCCGTTTGCGCCTGCACGGCCGGCACCCAGGCCAGCGGCAGCAATGCGGTGGAGATGGCCAGGGCCAGGACAGTGGCGCGGCGATGACAGGCGGATGCCGTGGACGGCATGGACAGGAACTCCTCAAGCGGGGCGGGACCATCGGCACATCCGGTGCCGGTGGTGTGTCTGGCTTGAGGAAAAACGGTGTTTCGCTCTGGCTATACCTCTATAGACAGCGGGACACTGCAGGTGCCCACGGTTTTTTCATGTTTTTTTCATGCGGCCCGTTCATCCAGGTGCTGCGCGGGCCTCACCACACCACCAGCGCGCCGCCGGGCAAGCGCTGTACGCGCAGTCCTGCCTGCGCGGCCACCGCAGCGATGGCCGTCTCCGGCTGCTGCAGGTGGAACAAGCCACTGACCCGTACGCCTGCACCCTGCCCACCCAGTACCCAGACCGGTGCACGCCGATAGCGGGCCAGATCGGCGATGGCCTGCGCGGCCGGCCGATCATCGATCACTACCTCGCCACGCCGCCACGGCGCCACGGCCTCGGGATCTTCCAGCTGCACCGGCTGCAGCCAGCGGCCGTCACGGAACGCCCGTGACTGCCCGGCATGCAGGCACTGCACACTGCCATCGCCCGGCCGCACTTCGACCACACCCTCGCTGACCTGGGTGGTGACCGTGGTATCCAGCATCGACACACTGAAGGCGGTACCGATGTCACGTACCAGGCCGCCCACCGCCTCGACCTGGAACGGGCGCGCCTCGTGCGCCACCTGGAACCAGGCCTGGCCGCGCAGCAGGCGCAGGTGCCGCTGCTGGCCATCGAACTCGACCGCCAATGCGGTGCCCGCATCGAGCACGGCAGTGCTGCCGTCGTCCAGCTGCACCACGCGCGGCGCATCACTGCTGCGCAGGTCACTGCGCGCCAGCAACAGCGCGTGCGGTGCCGCCGTCACCATCAGTGCGACGGCGGCGGCACTGGCCAGCAGCCATGGCAGGCGACGGCGCGGCGCGATCGGGCGCAGGCCCTCGCGATCGGTGGTGAGCTCGGGCAGCGCCGCCAGCACGTCGGGCCCGGCGGCATCCAACCCCTGCCAGAAGGCCTGCTGCTGGCGCCAGGCCAGCGCATGGCGCGGATCGGCCCGCAGCCAGCGCTGCAGGGCTCGTTGCTGGCGTTCTGGCAGCGGGCCTGCACTGCACCGGATCACCCAGCGCAACGCCTGCCTGGCCTGACGCGGCGAGGGTTCGGACGTGGTCATGGTTGTGGCCTGCCGCACCACGAACGGGTGCGCTTTCCTGTTGTGACAACGGCGGGCGCGATCTGCCCACTGCAATCGCCGCTCATCGATGCATTCCCTGCTGGTGCTGCTGGATCAACAGTGCCGCGCGCAGCACATGCTTGCCGACCAAGCTCTTGGAAATACCCAGCCGTGTGGCGATCTCGCGCTCGCTCAGGCCCAGGTAGCGGTTGAGCACGAAGCACTCGCGGACCTGCGCTGGCAGCGCGAGGATGGTCTGGGTGATCTCGCGCAGCTGTGCCTGGTCCAGTGCCTGGGCCTCGCCGTCGTGGCCCGCCTCGGCCATGTCGGCGGCGTACTCGGCCATCGCGCGCCGCTCGCGGGCGTCGGCCTGGCTGCGGTTGAGCGCATGGTGATAGGCCATCCGGTACAGATAGCCGCGCGGCTCCAGGATCGGTGGATCACCGGGCACGCTGCTGGCCTTCAGGTACAGGTTCTGCAGGGTGTCCTCGGTACTGGCCGGGTCGAGATAGCGCGCGATGAAGCGAGACAACGCACGGCGCTCGCGGATCAGCAGCTCGACCAGCGCCAGGGCATTGGGAGACATAGGTGCCAAGGCCGGACCGGGGAATGATGGGCGTGATGGCGACGGTCCGGACATGGATTGTGGGCTGCGCGGCCGCAGGCGGCAAGCGAAAGCCCGTCGCGCGGCACCAGGATCTCCACGCATGGCGTGGATCTCCCAGGCGGCGCCGGATCCAGTAGATCCACGCCATGCGTGGATGCGGAGCCTACGGTTCGTCCAACGCCTCGAAACGCTCGGCGAGGTAATCGATCAACGCGCGTACCGCCGGCAGCAGCCCACGCCGCGAAGGGAACACCGCATGCACGATGCCGTGCTTCGGCACCCACTCGGGGAGCACCGGCAGCAGCGCCCCGCTCTCCAGCTCATCGGTGATCATCATCCGCGGCAGCATCAACAGCCCGACCCCGGCCACCGCGGCTGCGCGCAGCGCGATCATGTCATCGCTGACCAGGCGCGGGCGGTGATGCACGCTGGCCTGGATCTCGCCGGGCCCACTGTATTCCCACACATGCTGCTGACTGGGCGAGGCCAGATCGACGGTCGGCATCATCGCCAGGTCGGCCGGCACCTGCGGCGTGCCCAGCCGCTGCAGCAGCGCCGGACTGGCACTGGTGCACCACACCCGGCGCGCCAGCACACGCACCACCAGGTCGCTGTCCTCCAGCGGCGGCGGCCGTACCCGGATCGCCACGTCCACACCCTCGCCCACCACGTCCACGCGGCGGTTGGTGGCGTCCAGCTGCACCGTCACCTGCGGATGCAGGGCCAGGAAGTCGGCCAGCATCGCGCCGATGCGCGCGTGCAGGATCGCGATCGGGCACGCCAGGCGGATCGTGCCGCGCGGCTCGGCGCGTGACATCGCTATGGCTTCTTCGGCCGCCTCGGCCTCGACCAGCATTGCCTTGCAATGGCGGTAGTAGTCCTGGCCGACCTCGGTGACCGAGAAACGCCGGGTCGAGCGCTGGATCAGGCGCACGCCCAACCGTTCTTCCAGCAGCGCGATGCGCCGGCTCAGTTTCGACTTCGGCATGGCCAGCGCCCGGCCGGCCTGCGAGAAGCCGCCGTGCTCGACCACCATGGCGAAGTAGAACAGGTCGTTGAGGTCGCAACGGCGGATATCAGCGATGAACACGGGGCGATCTCCTGTGGCGCAAGGCCCGCACCAATTGTTCACCAGATAGGACTATGACGGCAAATATTGGCGTCTACCGGCCCCATTGTCGCGGCGATATCGTCCCCTGCAACGAAGAACAGCGGCCGGCAACCCCGGCCAGGAGATCGCCATGAAGCGTGTCACCGGTACCTACAGCGCCCCCCGCCCGCACTGGGTGGGCGACGGATTCCCCGCCCGTTCGATGTTTTCCTACAACACCCACGGCCAGCACCTGAGCCCGTTCCTGCTGCTGGACTATGCCGGCCCGTACAGCTTCGCCCCCAGCGATACCCCGCGTGGGGTCGGCCAGCATCCGCACCGCGGTTTCGAGACGGTCACCATCGTCTATGAGGGCGAGGTCGCCCACCGCGATTCGACCGGGGCCGGCGGCACCATCGGCCCGGGTGACGTGCAGTGGATGACGGCTGCCTCCGGCATCCTCCACGAGGAATTCCACACGCCGGAATTCAGCAAGCGCGGCGGCACGCTGGACATGGTCCAGCTGTGGGTCAACCTGCCGGCGCGGGACAAGATGGGCGCACCGGGCTACCAGACCCTGCTTGACGCAGAGATCCCCTCGGTGGATCTGCCTGAGGGCGCCGGCCGCGTGCGTGTCATCGCCGGCCGCTTCGACGGCCATGGCGGCCCGGCCCGCACCCACACGCCGATGGATGTCTGGGACATCCGCCTGCAGCAGGGCCACCACGCCGAACTGCCGGTGGCCGACGGCCGCACGCTGGCGCTGGTGGTGCTGAAGGGCTCGGTCCGGATCAACGGCGGCCAGCCGGTCGGCGAGGCGCAGCTCGTCACCTTCGATCGCAGCGGCGAGGACGTGTTCGTCGACGCCGACAGCGACGCCACTGTACTGCTGCTCAGCGGCGAGCCGATCGACGAGCCGGTGGTGGGCTATGGCCCGTTCGTGATGAACAGCCAGGCCGAGATCGCACAGGCGGTCAACGACTTCAACAGCGGCCGTTTCGGCCGGATCGCGCACTGAGCGCTTCCGCGCGGCGGGTAATGACCCGCCGCGCCAATGGGCCATCGCCCACCTTCCCCAGGAGACTGACCATGAGTACCCCCGCCAACTTCAATGGTGCCCGCCCGGTGATCGATCCGGACAACGCCGCGATGCTGCTGATCGACCACCAGAGCGGCCTGTTCCAGACCATCGGTGACATGCCATTCACCAGCGTGCGCGCCCACGCCACTGCGCTGGCGAAGATGGCCACGCTGGCAAAGATGCCGGTGATCACCACCGCCTCGGTCCCGCAGGGCCCGAACGGTCCGCTGATCCCGGAGATCCACGACGCGGCCCCGCATGCCCAGTACGTGGCGCGCAAGGGTGAGATCAATGCCTGGGACAACCCGGAATTCGTTGCTGCAGTGAAGGCCACCGGCCGCAAGCAGCTGATCATTGCCGGCACCATCACCAGCGTGTGCATGGCCTTCCCGTCGATCGCCGCCGTGGCCGATGGCTACCAGGTGTTCGCGGTGATCGATGCCTCGGGTACCTATTCGAAGATGGCCGAAGAGATCACCCTGGCCCGCGTGGTGCAGGCCGGCGTGGTGCCGATGGACACCGCCGCGGTGGCCTCGGAAATCCAGCGCAGCTGGAACCGCGACGATGCCCAGCAGTGGGCCGAGGTCTACACGAAGATCTTCCCGAACTACCAGCTGCTGATCGAAAGCTACCTGAAGGCGCAGGACGTGCAGAAGAACCAGGAGCAGCTGGATTCGCAGCGCAGCTGAGCTGCCCCCGGGGTGCCGGCCAGCCGCCGGCCCCCTCCCAACCGGAGACCCACCATGTCCAGTGAACCGATCCGCGACCCGGCCAGCGACCACCTGCTGACCCCGCAGAATTCCGCCTTCATCATCATCGACTACCAGCCGGTGCAGGTGAACTCCATCGCCTCGATGGACCGCCAGCTGCTGGTCAACAACATCGTCGGCACCGCCAAGGCCGCTGTGGCTTACGGTCTGCCGATCGTGCATTCGACGGTCAACGTCAAGACCGGCCTGAACAAGCCGCCGATTCCGCAGCTGCGCAAGGTGCTGGGCGACTACCCCACCTACGACCGCACCACCATCAATTCCTGGGAAGACGTCGAGTTCCGCAAGGCGGTGGAGGCCACCGGCCGCCGCAAGCTGATCATGACCGCACTGTGGACCGAAGCCTGCCTGACTTTCCCGGCCCTGGATGCGTTGAAGGAAGGCTATGAGGTGTATGTGGTGGTCGACGCCGTCGGTGGCACTTCGCTGGCGGCGCATGATGCCGCGCTGCGGCGCATCGAACAGGCCGGTGGCCAGCTGATCAGCGTGCCGCAGCTGTTCTGCGAGCTGCAGCGCGACTGGGCCCGTTCGGAAACGGTGCCGGCGTTCATGAACCTCTTCATCGAAACCGGTGGTACCGCCGGCATCCAGTTCTCGTACGATCGTACCGAGTGATTTCGTGGCGGCGCTGGCCTTGGCTGGCGCCGCCTTTTGGAGCAGTCGAGCACGGCTCGACTTTACAGTGGGTTGGTCGAGCATGGCTCGACGCTATAGACAGATGGAGACTCCGATGGCCTACGCGCGCATTGTTTCGACCGGCGACAACTACCTGCACCACATCAGCAATGGCAGCTTTGATGTGGACGCGGACGAGCCCGCCTCGCTGGGCGGCCAGGGCAAGGGCTTCGCCCCCTTCGATCTGTACCTGGCCTCGCTGGCCGCCTGCACCGCCATCACCCTGCGCATGTATGCGCAACGCAAGGGCTGGGAGCTGGGCGAGTTCCATGCCGAGCTGCGCTCGGAACGCGACGAAGATGGACGCTTCCACGTGCACCGCGTGCTGCATGCCAGCGCCGAGCTGAGCGATGCGCAGTGGCAGCGGTTGCTGGAGGTGGTGGAAAAGACCCCGGTGACGCTGGTGATGCGTGAAGGTGCACGGATCACCAGCGAGCGCGGCTGAAGGAGGTCTGGCCCACCTGCGGCGGATCTTGGCCGGTTCCTCGCTTGTTCCGGCCTCGCCCCTGTTCCAAGCTGCGCGTCCGCGTTCGGATGCAGTGAGCGCGCAGCAACAGGAGGACCGCACGCGATGTTACGTGCCCATGCTTTGGATCTGGATTTCAACGGCCGCGCCCTGCTGGCCGACGTCAACCTGCCCCTGCCCTCAGGTGCCCGCATCGCCCTGATCGGCGACAACGGCAGCGGCAAGAGCTGCCTGCTGCAGATGTTGGCCGGTACTCTGGTGCCCAGTGGCGGGACCATCATCCGCCGCGATGGCGCACGCATCGCCTACGTGCCGCAGCACGTACTGGATGACTCCTCTCGCAGCGGCGGCGAGCAGATGCGCCATGCGCTCGCCCGCGCGCTCGATGCCGCCCCCGATGTACTGCTGCTCGATGAACCCAGCAATCACCTGGACCGCAGTGCACGCCGCTCGCTGATCGCGCGCCTGCGCCAGTTCCACGGCGCACTGTTGGTGGCCACCCACGATGAAGCCCTGATCGATGCGCTCTGTAATGAGCTCTGGCACATACGTGGCGGGCGCGTGAGCCACTTCGGCGGTCGCTACCGCGACTATCAGGCGGACCTGCAGCAGCGACGCGAGGCCAGCGACCGGCAGCTGCGCCAGCTGGATCAGGAGCGCGGCCAGGCCCATGAGGCGTTGATGCGCGAACAGCAGCGCGCTGCCAGCTCGCGGGAACGCGGTGTGCGCAAGGTGGAACAGCGCAAGTGGGGCGGCGTGCGTTCAGCCACCAAGCTCGGCCGTGGCAATACCACCGCCGGCAGCAAGCAACTGCTGATCCGTGAGCAGCAGGAAGACATCGTGGCTCGTCGCAATGACCTGCAGCGGGAGACCATCATCGAGCCTACCTTCGCCTTGCCGGCCGGCTGGCGACGTGAGGGAGTGGTGGTGCAGCTGACCGACGCCAGCGTGGCGCATGCCACGGAAACGGTGCTGGGTGGACTGCATCTGCGCCTGGATGTCGGCGATCGCCTGGCGATCACCGGTGACAACGGCAGCGGCAAGTCCACGCTGGCACGCGCGCTGTGCGGCGACCCAAGCATCCGCCGTGATGGTGACTGGTTGCTGCCGCCAGCTGATCAGATCGCCCTGCTCGACCAGCACTACCGGGACCTGCCGATGCAGGCCACGCCTCTCCAGGCGCTGTCTGCCCAGATGCCGGACTGGAGCCAGACCCAGTGCCGGCTGCACCTGGCCGACTTCCTGTTCCGCGGCGATGCCACGGCGCAGACGCCCGTGTCCGCATTGTCCGGTGGCGAACGGGCGCGGCTTTCATTGGCATTGATGGCGGCCAAGCCCCCAGCGCTGCTGGTTCTGGACGAACCAACCAACAACCTGGACATGACGCTGCGGATGCACCTGCTGCAGGTGCTGCGGATGTTCCCGGGCACTTTGGTGGTGGTGTCGCATGACGACGCGTTTCTGCAGGCGCTGGAACCGGGACAGGTGCTGGCGTTGTAGCTGCGGCCGAGTGTGGCCTATCCACATACGGCGTGGATCTACTGTAGAGCCGAAGGCAACGGCAGGGGCTGTTGCCAACGTCGCGTGCACCCGCCCGAAAAGCCGAGCATGGGCTCGGCTCTACGGAAGGCTCAGCGCCGCGAATGCAGCACGGTGCGCTGGCGCATCGCGTTGAATTCCTGCTCCACCTGCTGGATGTCCTCGGCCTGGAAACCGGCCGCATCCAGCAGCTGGTCGGCGGCAGCCGCCGCCAGCGGATCATCGTCACGCTGGCGCCAGCAGCGCGCCGGCAGGAAATAGCCCACTTCGCTGCGCCCGCGCATGATCACCACCGGCCGGCCTGCGTACAGCAGGAACTCGGCCAGGTGCTGGCGCAGGCCCTCCACTGAAACATAGGCCGGTCCAACACCCAGCATCTGGCTGGACGGTTCGGGACTTTCGAACAGCTTGCGACGGCTCATCCACTCCTCCTTTTGAACAACGCGTGGTCTCCTTTCCTTAGACGGGCACATCGCTGCGCCCCCGCCACGCACTACGTGATCCGCATCACGCCCGCCACTCAGAAGCCGGTGTTGAACTCCAGCTGGAACACGTCGATCGACAGCGGCGCACCGGACACTTCCTTGGCCGCCATCCACTTGCCGCTGATCCAGCTGCGCGCGTCCAGCGCGTAGGCACCGCCCACGTAGTAACCGCGGGCGTTGGTGCCGCCCAGGTGGAAGTTCGGATCGTTGTAGGCGTCGGGCAGAGCGTCGGCCTCAATGTGCTTGTAGCCCAGCAGTGCCTGCCACTGGCCCTTCTCCTTCAGCTCGGTAGCACCGAAGGTGGCCTGCAGCATCCAGGCGGTGTCGCCGCTGCGGAAGGTATCGATGCCGACAGTATCGCCGGCGCCGTAGTTGTTGACGATGCCGTTCTGGGCACGACTGAACATGGCCTGCTTGTCGTAGGCCAGGTTGCGGATGTAGTCGCCATCCAGGCGCAGACCGATGCCCTGCGCCAGCTGTGTATCCCAGCGCAGGTTCAGCGTGGCCAGGCGGAAGGCCGAGGCCAGGCCGACATACTGCGGGGTCGGCGTACCGGCCGGATCCACCGGATTGCGCGCGATGTTGCGGATCAGCATCAGGGTGTTGCCCTTCTGCATGAACGCCGGGCGCGACCAGTCAGTGTCGCAGCCCACCGCACCCGAATACAGCGAGCACGTTGAGGACAGGCGACCGCTGATGTTCTTGAAGTCGTAGTAGCCCAGCGCAGCACGCAGCGCGTTGTCATCGTTGAAGCGCCAGTTCACGCCCACCTGGGCACCGGACAGCCACTTGTTCTCGTTCGGAGTCTTGACCTTGCTCTGGCTCGGCGAGCTGTCGGAGGTGTACTCCAGCGGTACCACCGCGAGGTTGCCGAACAGGTCGAGGTCGCCACCATCGAAGTCATACTTCAGGTTCGCGGCCAGGCCATCGAAATTGAGATCGCTGGAGAACAGCGTGTCGCTGGTCCAGAACGGATTGCCGAAGCGGCCGCCACGCAACGTCACCCAGTCCGCCGGGCTGTAGGCCAGCCAGGCCTGGTCCAGCCACACGTCCTTCTTGCTCAGGCCGCCCCCCAGCTGCTCGGTGGTCGACACCGGGCCATTGCTGCTGCCGCTGGCCAGGCGCACGCCGGCCGTGGTGTGCTGGCCAATGGTTGCCTCGATGCCCAGGCGGGCACGGATGCGCCACAGGTTGCGGCGGTCCTGGCGGGTGTTCAGCAGCGGCGGCAGCTGCAGGTTGGTATTGGTGTTGGTGTCGAAGCCGTTGCCGGCGTTGATCGACGACCAGTTGCTCACGATGTCGCTGTTGCGCTCGGAGTAGAAGCGCGACTCGCTGCGCACACGCATGTCACCGGTGACCTTGATGCGCTTGGTCCACTCGGCCACTTCGTTGGGTGCCGCCCAGCCTTCCGACTTCGCCTGCGCCATCACGTCCTGGCGCACTTCGTCGCGGATACCGTCGCGCACGCTCTGCGGTACGTACGGCACGCGCACGTCACCGGCCTCCAGGGCCACGCCACCGCTCGCCGCGGTGCTGCCCGTGGCTGCAGTGCGCTGTGCGGCCGCCGCTTCGGCTTCGGCCTGTACCAGCAGTGCCTGGCCGTCTTCAGGCTTCAGTGCACCGCTGGCGATCAGGCCCTTGATCAGCTTGACCATGGTGGTTTCGGCCGCCATCGCACCGGCCGGGGCGGCCAGGCTGAGCAGCACGGCGCAGCACAGCAGCGCCCGTCGGGCCGGCCGCGGGCGGCGGGAGTCGGTTCGTGCGCGGACGTGGTCGTTCATCACGGTTCTCATCGAAAGAAGGGAAATCACGGAGGTCGGGAATCAGGCCCCGGGCCGGCGGCCCTGGATCAGGACGCGGGCGGGGAAATCGAGTGACGGCGGCGGTGCCTGGTCAACCTTGCCGATGCGACGCAGGGCATCGAGCACGGCCGCGTCGGCCTCCTCGTTGCCACTGCCGCGTACCAGCTCGACCTTCTCCAGGCGGCCGTCGTTGGCCAGCCACACATTCACCTGCAGCTGGAACGCCAGGCGCTTGACCTTGTCGTCGCGCGAGATCGCCTGCTGCATCAGGTAGCCCAGGTAGCGGCCGTAGGTAGCGTTGCCGGCGCCACCACGGCCAACGCCGGACGAACCGCCACCACTGCCGGACTGGATACCGAAGTTGTCACCACCGGCCTGCGCATCGGCGTTCATCGTTACCGGATCGGCGTTGTCCGGCGTCGGCGTCGGCTCTTCGGCCGGCGTCGGCTGATCCAGCGGCTCCGGTTCGGGCATCGTCTCTTCCGGCGGCGTCTCCGGCTCCGGTGGTTTTTCCGGGGGCGGCGGGGGCGGCGGCGGAGGGGGTGGCAGCGCCAGCATCGGCGGCTGCACCACCGGCCGACGGGTGCTGGCGGTGTCCTTGAACAACAGCCACCACACCGCGATGCCGAGCACCAGCAACGCGGCCAGCACCAGTGCCACGGTCACCAGCAACTGGCGACCGCGCATGCCGGGCTCCGGCCGAGGGGGTTGATGGGCCGTCATGCCTCAGCCCTGCGCCTTGCCGGTGACCAGGCCGACCTGGGCCAGCTCCAGGCGCCGCAGCAGGTCCAGTACCTCGACCACGCGGGCGTACTGCACCTGCGCATCACCGCGCACGATCACCGGGAAATCCGGTGTGGTCGCGCGCTCGGTACGCAGGCGGTCTTCCAGCTCGGCCATCGTCACCGGGTAGGCATCCAGGAACACCTGGCCACTGGGGTCGATGGTGATCGCCTTGGTCTTCGGCTTTTCCAGGGCCACGCTGTTGCTGGCCTTCGGCAGGTTGACCTCGATGCCGGGGATGGAGGCGTTGCTGGTCAGGATGAAGATCACCAGCACCACCAGCAGCACGTCGACGAAGGGCGTTACGTTGATGCCCTTCTCGCGCTTCTTGATGCCGAACTTCGCCTTCTGGCCCATGGCGCGCCCCTCAGCCCTGGACCGCGGCCGGGCCGCGCCCGTCCTGCTCTTCGGCCAGGCGCGCGGCGAACTCGTCGATGAACACCGCCATGTCGGCGCCGATCGCTTCGGCACGCGCACCCAGGTAGTTGTAGCCGAACAGTGCCGGGATCGCGACGCCGAGGCCGGCAGCGGTACACAGCAGCGCCGCGGCCATGCCGGGCGCCACCGAGTTGATGTCCACCGCGCCGGCCATCGCCGCCACCACGAACACCAGCATGATGCCGATCACGGTGCCGAACAGGCCCACGTAGGGCGCACCTTCGATGGTGGTCGACAGCCAGTTCATGCGCCGCGCCATCGCCTCCTGCTCGCGCACCATCACCGCATCCATCGAGGAACGGATCGCGGCGATGGTGGCGCCACTCAGGTAGCCACTGTTGCCGTCGCGCTGGTGGCGCTGCTGCATTTCATCGATGGCCACCTGGTAGATGCGCCACAACGAGCCATCGTGCATCGCAGTCGGCGCCTTGCCCTGGCGATCCATGTCCGACAGGGTACGCAGCGGCACGCCGGACAGCTTGCCGAAACTCTCGGTGAACACCGCATTGGCCTTGCTGGTACGGCCGAAGTGGCGGCTCTTGGCGATCATGATCGCCCACGACAGCAGCATCATCAGGCCAAGGATGGCGACCACCACCCAGGCATCGAACGGCATCGCCTTGAGGATGAAGGCGAAGTGGCTCTGCCCGGCGGACTGTTCGTCGGCACCGTAGCTGATCAGGCGTGAATCGGCGCCCTGCGCGGTGGCGTCGGCCAGCAGCAGCGCCGCCGGGCGCGCCACCCGCGAGACGCGCAGCTCATCCAGCGCTCCTTCGAAGTTGGCCAGCGGCTGTGCCGCACCCGGGGCATCGGCGCCGACCACCGGCGCGGTGCCCAGCGCCGGCAGCTCGCCGCTCAGCTGGGCCACCACACGGCCGTTGAGGTACAGCTGCAACGCGCCCTTCTCCGCCGTCAGCGCCACGTGCGCCCACTGCCCTTCCGGAATCGGCTGTGCCGGCGTGCTGCGCTGGCCATTGAGTTGCACGAACGGCACCCGGTTCTCGATACCGACCACCAGCTCGGAGGCGCCATCGCGACGGGCATAGATCGCCTGCGCGGCAGTGTTGCTGCCCGGCTTGATCCAGGCCGAGACGGTCAGCGGCGCACCCGCTTCCTGGGCCAGCGACGCGCTGGCGGGCAGTGGCAGCGGGCCCGCACCCAGCTGCACGCCACGACCGATCACCGCGCCCTCGGACGGCGGCACGACGGCGCCGGCGTTGTTGCCGTAAGCGGTGGTGTCGCGCGCCGGCGCATTGGCCTCGGCAAAGTGGTAGACCAGCGTGTAGTCCGGGTCGAACACCTGCTGGCCGTTGCCGCTGGCCGGTGCCTTCTCATTGCCGTAGTACATCCAGATCGTCTGCGGCGCGGCGGCGCTGACTGCCGGCACGTCCACCCAGACCAGGGCCAGGCCCAGCTTGGGATCGAACTGTTCGATCTGATGGGCCAGCACGGTGCGGCCATCGCCCGACACGAAGCGCAGGTCGTTGCCCGCGTCCTGGGTACCGTCGAAACCGAAGTTGCCGGTATGCAGGCGCAGCAGCAGCGGCGTGCGGCCCGGGTCACCGGCCAGGCCCGCGCCCTGCGGGCCGGCGTCGACGGTGATCGGCTTGCGGTACTTCCATTCGGCCTGCCACCAATTGGCATCGGCCGCAGCAGCAGGCAACGCAACCAGCGCGGCCAGCAGCAGCAACACTCGGGAAAGCAAACGGTCCATGCGAGGGGTCTCCGGAGAACGCATGTTCAAGGGAAGGGTCAGTAACTGGTGCTGATGTTGAAATGCAGGCGCGGGTCGTCCTTGCGCGTGACCGGGCCATCGGCATAGGGCCAGGCGTAGTCCAGGCGCAGCTGCAGGTGCTCACCCAGGCGCAGCTGCGCGCCCAGGCCGACCGAGGCCAGGTTGTACTTGTCACGCTGCTCGGGCAGCGGCTGCCGCAGGCGCAGGTAGGCGGCGTCGGCAAAGCTGTAGACGCGCAGATCCGTGCCGCTCCACAGCGACCACGCCGGGGTACGCCATTCCAGGCTGGCCAGGCCGCCGTAGTCGCCGATCGCCTCGGCCGACAGATAGCCGCGCACGGTGTACATGCCACCGGCGGCGAACTGCTCGGCCGACACCAGCGGTGCGTCGGTCACCTGCAGCGAGCCGCGCGCGTACCACTGCCAGTCGTTGCCGAAGGTGTGGGTGTTGGCCACATCGGCCTTGAACGCGATGAAACTGGGGTCCGCCCAGTAGCGCTTCTGCCCGAATCCGATGGCATCGCTGCCATAGCCGAACAGGCGGCGGGTGCCGGCCACCAGCTGGGTGTTGATGCTCAACTGATCCTGCTCGCCCTGGCGCACACCGACAAACGCCAGGGTGATCGGCGCGTACTTCAGCGGCGTCTTCAGGCTTTCCTTGCCCATCTGCGTGTCTTCCTCGGTGTCCTTGAAGTCCACGCCGAGGCTGAGCTGGCGCCACCACTGGCTGCTGCCGGCCAGTCGATAGTTGAGCTTGAGACCGATCGAATGGCCGTTGCCGATCACGTTGGTACCGGTGCCGGTACCCACCTGTCCGCCCGCGTTCAGCACGCGGCTGTCGGACTTGTAGCCGGACGCTTCCAGGCTCCACGGCGTGCCTTCGAACGGCATCATGTACGAGGCCGAGAACACCTTGGCCTGCTTGGTATCTTCCGGCGCCAGGTACACGCCGATGTTGGCGCTATGGCTGCGCTTCCACAGGTTGTCGTAGGCCAGCGATGCACTCAGGCGCAGCTTCTCGGTATCGGCGCTGTGGTCGTTGTTGAGCGCCGCGCTGGCACGCCACGGCGACTTCTCCTCGACCTGCAGGTCCACATCCATCGTGCCCGGCACCTGGCCCTCTCGCACCAGCGGCATCACCTGGCGACGTCCGCCTTCATTCAGCGCGGTCAGTTCCTTCTGCGCCTGGTCGAAGTCCGGCACCTTGCCCTCGGCAAGTGCCGGCACGCGTTCGCGGATGCGTTCGGGCGATTCGTGCTTCGTGCCTACGACCCGCAGCTGCCCGATCGGCGTCTGCTGCACCTTCAGCAGCACCACGCCACCACTGACCTGCTGCTCGGGCAGCTCGACGTAGACCGACTGGTAGCCTGCCTGCTGGTACAGCGCATTGACGGCATCGCGCGCCTTCTCGACATCGGCCAGGGTCTTGCCCGGGCCGAGGAACGGCTCCACCGCACGTTCGATCTGGCGCGGATCGAGCACGGTGTTGCCGCGCACGATGTATTCATTGATGTTCACGCTGGGCGCAGGCGCCGCGTCCTGCGCGAACAATGGCAGCGGCATCGCGGCCAGAGCCAGCACCAGCGGATGCAGGCGCAGCGGAAGGCGGACGGCTCGGCACGGAACAGGAGTCATCGAAGGCATCGCGTCGTATCGAAGGGAGTGGCCAGGGAGCGGCGCGTGGGTCTATCAACAGGACGTGTACGTCGCGTCAAAACCGCCAACAGTTTTGTGACAGTGCTGTCATCTTTTGACAGCGCCGGAACAGTTGCAGGCGGACACTGTCTTCGCCATACGTCTTCATTGCTGAGCGTCGGTTTTCGCAGGAGATTCAAGATGAGTGAGTCGTTGAAGGCGGGCCTTCGCCCTGCCCTCGCCCTTGCCTTGTTGCTGGCGTTGCCATCGGCCTGGGCCGGAGAGACGAAGAAGCAGGACGATGCCGCACCCTGCATCGAAGTACAGGTCAACGGCGAGCGCATCCCCGCCTGGGAGTGCCTGCAACGCAAACTGGCCCCGGCGCCGAAATCGGCGAAGTCACCGGCGCTGCCTGAAGCCGAACGCCTGATGCGGCAGCCGGGCAACCAGCTGATGCAGTACAACCTGGAAGGCACACGACAGCGCATGGGCGATGCCTTTGGTCGTTCGGTGGAACCGCAGCGTCCGGCGCGCTGAGCCTGCGCAGCTGTAGAGCCGGGCCCGCGCTCGGCTGCGCCTACCTGCGTTGCGGACGGCACGCGAAAAGCAGCCGAGCGCGGGCTCGGCTCTACAGGGACCCGCCCGGCACGATGCCATCGGTCGGCACCGCTGGCAGCGCGGGTACCGGCAGGCTGCGCGATTGCCCGGCCTGGTTCAGTTCCACTGCGCTGGCACTGATGCTGGCCAGTACCGTGCAGGGTCCGAGTCGTTGGCCGGGCGCATACGCTTCCGCTGGGCGTCCATCTACCGAGAGCAGGGCCAATGGCGCATGGTCACCCGCCATCACGCCCAGCACGACCACCTCGGTCTGCACCGCACCGGGCGACAGCAGTCGCACCAGTGGCAGGCTGGCCACTGCATCGAACATCGGCCGTACCGGCGCCTCGGCATGCGCTTCGCTCGCGGCCGCCGCTGGCGCCACCGCAGACAGGGTGACGCTCCAATAGGCCACCACGGCCAGCAGCAGCGTCGCCGCCAGCAGGGTCAACATCCGATTCCGATCCCAGCGCCTGCCGTCCATGTTCCACATCATCGCCACGTTCGTGTCCGCCTACGCTAGCAGGTGCGGCTGACGCTTTTGTTTCATCATGCAGGCCTACGCTGGCACGCATCGGCAAGGGACAGGAGGCAATGTCGATGCGACGCATCCCGCGTGGATTCACCCTGCTGGAACTGATGGTGGTGCTGGTGATCATCGGCATCTGCACGGCAGGCATTGGCCTGGGCCTGGGCAGCCTGCTCGACCCCGCGCGCCAGCTGCGGCAGGAAGGCGAACGCCTGGCGCAGCGCCTGCAGGTGGCGCGCGACGAGGCCCGCATCGATGGCCGCCCCCTGCGTTGGCAGGCCGACGCCGCCGGCTATCGTTTCAGCCGCCTCGAAGGCAGCCGCTGGGTCACCGTTGAACGCGATGATCTGCTGCGTCCACAGAAGTGGCAGGCTGCAGGCATCACGGTGCAGCCCACCAACGCCATCGAGCTGAGCCCGGAGTGGATCGGTACCGCCTGGGAGCTTGGACTGTCGCTGGACGGCCGCGCACTGCGTCTTCGTGATGATGGCAGCGGACAATTGCAGGTCGTGCAGTGAAGCAGGCGGCGCGCGGTTTCACCCTGATCGAGGTGCTGATCGCGCTGGCGATCGTATCGATTGCACTGGCTGCGGTGATGCGCTCGGTGGCAGTGGCGACCGACGATCAGTCACGGCTGCGCGACCGTCGCCTGGCGCTGTTGTGCGCGCAGGACCGCTGGCAGGAGCTGCGCCTCGCCGGGCAGCCGCCGCGGGATGCGCGGCAGCGCTGTGTGCAGGGACGCGGCAACTTCCTGGTCCTGCAGCATCTGGGCACTGGCAGCGACGGGCAGCCGCAACTGGAATTGACCGTGGTGGCCGAAGATGCACCGCGACAGTCGCTGGCCCGGATGCAGCTGCCGTGGACTGCGGCGCAATGAGGCGCGCCGTGCGTGGCTTCACCCTGATCGAGGTGATGATCGCGATCACCATCATGGGCGTGCTGGCGCTGATCTGCTGGCGTGCGCTGGACAGCGTGGCCAACAGCGACCAGCGCCTGCGCCAGGCCGATGCCGAGACCACGACGGCGCTGCGCGTGCTGCAGCAGTTCCAGCGCGATATTGAAATGCGTGCCGACGATGCGCTGATGAATGGCGCGGTGCGCCCGGCAGATCGTCCGCAGCGATTGCTGCCCCCGTCGCTGGTGAGCGAGCGGCACCCGGATGGTAGCTTCGCACTGGAGATCACCCGCAGTGTCGGCAGTGATGGGCTGCACTGGCAGCGGGTGCGCTGGTGGCGGCAGGGCAGCACGCTGTGGCGGGCCAGTGGTGCGGCTACGGACCGGTATCCCCTGCCCGCACCGGATCCGTCGAAGGGCCTTGCGGTGGCGCGCGATGTGCAGCGGTTCGAGGTGCGGGCGTGGCAGCCTGGAACGGGATGGGCCGTGTTGCCGAGCGAGGGCGAGGTATTGCCGGCCACCGGACTTGAACTGCGGTTGGGCCTGCGCGATGGGCGTGGGCCGTTGAGTTACCGGCGGGTGCTGGAGCTTTAGGATTGGTTCGTGGCGCCGCATCCACGCATGGCGTGGATCTACTGCCGAGCCTGTTCCTGCTGCGCGGCCTGCTCTGGTGGGTGCCGACCTTGGTCGGCACTGAAGCTGGCCAAGCCATCCACGCATGGCGTGGATCTACTGCCGACCAAGGTCGGCATCTACCGTGACACATGCGCGCGTCCCTCCTGCCGCCGGGTGCTCTCCTGCACCCGGCGGCGCTGTGTCGGTGGTCCTCACCGCTGATGGCCTCTCCCTGCCCTCCGTGCCGTCCTGGCTGGGGCCGCCACCGCTCCCTGGCGGCTGGCCCGATGCTGTCTGTTCTTCCGGCCCGTTCGCGTCCATGCCTGCCGTGGATCTACTGCCGACCGAGATCGGCAGCGGTGTGTGCCGACCAAGGTCGGCACCTACCGGGATCGCGCGATGCCTACCGGCGCTGCGTGCCCTCGTCGCGGCTTGCCTGCGGGAACTGGAACGCGCTGTTGGCGTCGTAGCCGCTGTTGGCAGTAGTGCCGCGTGCCGGCGGCGCAATGCTGCTGGTGCCACTGCCGAAACCGAGGATCTGCACGCTGATCACCGAGGGCTGGTTGCGCCGCGCGTCGTCCTGGCTCTTGCGCATCACGTCCTGTGCCGCCTGGCTGGCGCTGTTCGCTGCCGCACTGGCCGAAGCCAGCGCATTGACGTTCACCGTGGCCAGCACCGGCAGGCCCTTGCTCTCACCCTGCACCTGGATGTTGGCCGCGTTGAGCACCTGCAGTGCGGCGAGGTTGATGTTGCCCGAGACACGGATGCCCGCTTCGCCCGCATCGATGGTGCCCAGCGGCGCGATCAGGTCGACGTCGCCCGGCGGCACTTCGGGAATCGGGTCCAGCGTAGCGAAGCCGGCACCGCTGACAGGTGCGAGCGGTGACAGACTGACGTTGCCCCAACGGTCGTACAGGCGGCGTGGCGGGGTATACACCAGCGTGGTGCGCGAGCCACGGCCCGCATTGATGTCGCCCTGTTCGGACCAGGCCAGGATGTCACCGCCAAAGGTGGTCATCACCCGCGACAGGCCCAACAGCACGCTGTCCTGGCTGAACAGCCGGATGTCGCCCTGCCCCTGGGTCACCAGGCCCGCGCTTGCCGGCGGCGCCTCGCCAACCACGCCCACCACGATCTGCCCGCCCGGCGCCATCAGCTCGATGTTGCCACCGGCCTCGGTGCGTACGCCGGCGCCGCCATACATCACGATATCGCCGGTGCGCTGGATCGTCTTGCCCGCTGCATCCTTGTCCGGCATCAAGGTGGCGATGGCCTCGCGGCCCCGCAGGTAGGAGCCTACCCGCGGGCCATCCGCATCGGTGTACTCGCGGCCGCCCTCGCGCAGTTCGGCGTAGTAGACCTGGCGCAGGAAGATGCGCTGCTGCTCCTGTGGCAGTGTGTCGAACAGGGCCAGTGCCTGCGCGCCGTCAGCGCTGATGTTGAAACGCTCCAGCAGCCACTGCTTCAGTTCCTTGTCATAGACCTTGACCACCTTGCCCGGCTGCGACGCCAGTGTCTGCGCAGGATCGGCCAGCCGGGTCGCATCCAGGTAGCGTGCACGCACGGCGCCAAAGTCGACCTGCTGGTTGCCGGCGGTCATCGCGATGCTGGCACCCGGGCGCGTGTCGCCCTGCACCAGGCCGCCGCGGCTGACGATGCTGCCGCGGTCTTCCTGGCGCAGCTGACGGCCGGCGCTGACATCGACATTGCCGCTGCCGTATACGGTGACGTTGGCATGCACGATGTCCCGCCCGGCCTGCAGCACCGTGACATCGCTGGCACTGTTGTTCAACGCAAGGACGGTGCTGGACAGGATGTCCTGGCCTGCACGCAGCTGCACCGGCGCAGCCACATCAATCCACTCGCGAACGGTGCGGCGGCTGCCACCGGCGGCGTTCAGCATCCATTGTTCGCCCGTGCGCAGACCGATGATGTCGCCCGAGCCTGCGTAGAAGCGGTTCGGCGTGCCCCCGGCGGTGCGTGTCACCGCCGCCATGGGACGGTTCGGCCCAAAGGCGAACAGCGGTATGGCATCGCCCCATGTGGGTACCCGAGCATTGATGCCATCGGGCGAAATGTTGCCGAGCAATTCGGTGCCCTTCGCGTCCCGTGCGGTGAACACCGGATCGAACGGGGATGGCAGGCGCGTGTCCGCACCGGAGCTGCTGATGTACGGCGACCGATCGCCGGCGATGATCGAATTGCCAGCCAGCAACTGCATGCTGCCCGTAGGGGAAGGAGCGGTAAGCAGTATGTTGTTCTCACCGCCTTCGCCCAACTTGATGTCGCCGCTGGTGGCCTGCACCTGCAGCCTGGAGGGATAGATCCAGTAGGCGAAATTGTCGCCGGTGGATTCCGATCGCAGATTCTGCCCCGGGGTGCTGGCATGCGCTGTCAGCGGGGTGGCGTCGCCGCCGAACGAAACCAGATTTACTGCCGTGGCCGCGGTCCACAGCGAGAAGCCGGTAGTACCCGCCGCAAGACCGCCTCCCGCCAGCGCCACCTGCGGCGCATTGAATTGCACCACACGGCCGGCATCGGCGACGCCGCCCAGGATGACGTCGCCCCGGGCGTGCAGGTTTGCCACGGCGTCGCCCAGCACCAGCACCGGACCACCCATCGCCTTGCCACCGAAAGCGCGGAACGGATCGCTGGGGCGCAGGCCACTGCTGGGATCAGTGTACTGGGAGATGCCGACGGCACTGCCGCCAATGCGGGAGGCCTCAAGACTCAGGCTGCCGCGCAGGTTCGTGAATGTGCCATTGAGTTCCAGGTCCTGCTCGTTGCTGACGTGATTGATCGTAGTGGCCATCAGGTTCGGGTTGAGTGCACCGCTGGCGCGCAGGCTCAGATCGCCACCACCTGTCAGCACCAGCCGCCCATCATCCACACGTCCGGTCGAGCCCACGGCTGCGTTGATCGCGGTGGAGAAACGGGTGCTGCTTGTGTTCTTCAGCGCGTCACCCTTGGCATCGGTCACACCGGCATGCCTGCCCGCATCAATCTCCAGATTGCCGCCACCCAACGTACCAAAGCCGGTGAAGCCGACCATGCGTGGACTGGGGTTGGAGAACGTGGACACATTGGCGTAAGTGCCGAAGTTGATCCACCAGGCGACAGGCTGCTGCTCGACGCCCGCAACCGCACCTGTGCCCTGGCGCCACAGCCAGTTGGCAACCGCGCTGCTGGCGTGGTTGGCCAGGTCACCCGCCGCCGAGCCGGACGACGACAGCGCACCCCATGTTGCCCCGGTCACGTCGCGGCCGGCCGCGATGCTCAGGTTGCCGCCGTGATCCGGATACCACGCGCGATAGGCGGCAAGTGCCGCGTCATAGTCACCGCTGGACTGCTGCAGCCCGAGCAATGCCTCGCGTCCGGACGGCGGCGCGCGCTCGGACTGGAAACGGGCATCGAGGCCATTACCCAGCGCGGTCGGCGTTCCCGCGGTATAGACGCCGTACACCGAGCGCATCGACAGATCGCGGCCGGCCATCAACTGCAGGTCGCCACTGCCGGTGCGCAGCACGCTCCACAGCGGCGTGCCATGTTTCGGTTGACCCATGGTCGCAACGTCACGCATCTCGCCGGGCATCACGCAGATGCCCGAACTGACCGAACCGCACAGCTCCTCTTCGGTCATCCCGAACATCTCGGCAGTTTCCTTCACGGGCATGCCGACCAGCGACGGATCGCCCATTTCATCGGCACCTTGCGCCGTGAACAAGTAAGGTGCCGCCTCGCAGCTGCTGCCAGCCGCGCAGATCGCAGACTCGGGCTTGCCCAGGTGCTCGGCCAGCGCCTTCACCGGCTTGCCGACCCAGCTTGCATCCACTCCTTCGCGCTGCGCGCCCAGGGCGGTCACCCGTTGTTCGCGCACGAACGTGGAGACCATGGTAGCCGCACGCACAACGCCGTAATGGGTATCGGCCATCACCAGATCGCCGCTGCCGATCCGCCGTGCGCGCGGGTCGGCCGCCTCGGTATCGGCGCCCGCAACGGCGGTCAGATCCCACGAGGTGGTGCCCTCGGGCAACATCTGCGCCAACGCCCAGTTGCGCCCCTGTCGACCATCGCTGCCCACCGGGCGCAGGTTGATCGGTTGCCCACCGGCCAGCTCCAGCGTGGTCATTGCCGGAATCAGTGAACCTCGCGCCAACGGGGTGCGCGTCGCCAGTCGCAGCTCCGTCGGCAATCGCGCGCCGGCCGGCCAGGTCGTGGCCCTTAAGTTGGCCTCGCTGCGCAGCTGGAAACCGGCGCCCAGGCGCGAACCAGCGGGCAGCTGCAGCGCCTGCGCCAGCACGCTGCCTGCGGCATGCACCTGGCCATCGGTCAGCGTGACGGAGGCCGGCAGCACATAGCCTGCCGGCAACGTAAGTGCCTGCCCCAGCGTCATCTCCACCGGCAACGTGGTGCCGGCAGGCAGCACCGCATCGCGCACCGCAATCGCGTAATTCAGCACGGCACCCGCCGGGAAGCGCGTACCGGCCTCCAGTACGACGTTGTCATTGGGCACCAGGATGTCGCTGCCGAACGGTGTAATGCCGGCACCGAAACTCTGTCCAGGCACCAGCTGCCAACCGCGATCATCCGGGCTGGCAGGTGGCGGCGCAAAGCCGTCGTTGATGCTGCCATGGATGAACAGGTCGCCGGCTGCGCGCAGGCGCAACGCGCCCGCCTCACCGAAGCCGCGTCGCGCGGGGTCCTGTCGATTGGCCTGCGGGCCGTAGCGATAGCCGGAAAGATCGATATCGCCGCTGACGGTCAGATCACCATGCGGGTTGCTGGACGAGATCGCGCCGACGACATCCACGCCGGGACGCAGGCGCACGGTCCCCAGTGTGGCCAGCCGTGCCGACAGCCCGGCATTGCCCAGCGCGGCGTTCATCCATGCAGTGTTGGCTGGGTCAACCACCGTATCCAGCCACGACTGGGTAACCAGCTGGCCGCGTCGGCCGTTCACATCCGCCGTATCAGCCAGGGGTGCGTCGTCATAGCGGCGCACGCCGGTCACGAAGATATCGCGCGCGCCGAGTACCTGCACGCCACTGCCGGTATCGACGCCGGCATCGTCGCTGCCCACTCGCGGCACGTTCAGCACGAACGTGCCGCGGGCGCGTCCATCGTTCTGCCCTGCTCCGGTACCGACGGCAACGCCGGTGCCGCTGCGAAGATCGATCCGCGCCGCCGAACCCAGCTGCACGCGCCCATCGCGGCTTTCCAGCTCGACGATGGCACGGTTCGGGCTGTCGATGATCTTGCCATAGCTGTCCACACGCAGTGCCGTGCCGTGGGCGTCCAGGCTTCCGTCCAACTGCAGGCCATCGCGCGCGGCCAGGCGGATGCTGCCAACCTGGTCGCCGCTGGCGTCGATGCGCCCGAGCACCCGAAGCGCACCACCGTCGACGCTGATATCCACCTTGCGCGCTTTCACTTCGTCGCCGATCAGCAGGTCTCCCTGCTTGATCTGGAAGCTGCGCGCTCCAGTGACACCGTCGCGGGTAAGGCGCTGGTTGAGGCCACTGAAGTCTGTCAGTTCACTTGCGCGCACCACCAGCTCACCGTTCTCATACGGCACCAGGCTGCCACCTGCGTCCAGCGTGCCGCTGGCCTGGCCAAGCAGCCGTCCTGCCAGGTCGACATGCCCGCCGGCAGTACCCAGCGCGGTCACAGTGAGACGACCCGCGCGGTTGTTCTGCGCCGACAGATCGACGCGCGATGCTGCGTCGCTGCGCACGTCACCTTCCGTTGCTGTCAGCGTGACGTCACCGCCGACACTGTAGGTATCCACATCGAACAGGCTGACCTTGCGCCCGGCCAGATCGAGGTTGGCGCTGCTGCCAAGCTGCACCGAGCGGGCCGCCGTGGCCGCCAGGCGGCCCGAGGCCAGCGCGATACGGGTGTCGAGGAGAATATCGTCGGCGTCCAGCGTCAATTCTGCGCCCAGAGCATCGGCCGCCGTCGAGGCGCCTGCGCCGTGCACGCGCAGCGTGCCACCAGCAGTCACCGCCAGCTTCGCGCCTGCTTCGGCAGTGACCAGCGGTGCCTGGATATCGAGGTTGCCGCCACTGTAGGTCCAGCCCTTGGCTGGGTCGTAGGCGCCCTGGAACTGATGCACATTCAACGCACCATTGCCGGCGAAGACCACCTGCTGTGCGGCACGCAGGTTCACCCCGGCGAAGCCGAGGACCTGGCGTCCGGCCACGACCTCCGAGGCGGGCCACGACTGTGGCGCCGGGCCGAGCCGCAACGTATCGGCAATGATGTCCAGCTGGCCACTGCCAAGGCGGTCGACCATCGCCGCCCCGCCGGGCTGCGCGGCATTCGAATCCGCAAACCCACTTGCCGCAAGTGCACCGGCCCAGGTGAGGTTGCCGGCGAAGATGCGCGCACGGTCGCTGCTGTTGCCATAGCCATGGATGGCCGGTGCGCCCAGCACCAGGGTGCGCAGGCTCGACTTGCCGGTCGCGCTGTCGCGCGTATCAAGATCGACACTGCCGAATACATTGATTGACTCGGCCGCCGAGAGCTTCAGCGTCTCCAGTGCCGGTGCGCCGGTGGCGGTATTGCCGCGCAGCAAGGTGGTCAGCACCTGCTGGTTCATCAGCATGCCCGGCGGCAAAGCGGCGGCCGCGGCGGCCTGCGCGATGGCATCGTCGCTGCCCAGATTGATCGCCGCCACGCTGACGCCGAGCTGGCGGGTGCCGTAGCTGGCCGTGTCGCGCAGCTGCAGGCCGCCATTGGTGGCGACGTTGATGCTTCCCTCCGACACCAATCGTGCCTGGCCCGCACACTGACGGCCCGGGTCGCAGGTGCCGATGTCGAAGCTGACCAGCGACGGATCGGCTCCCTCGCGCAAGGGCGCGGCCAGCAGATCGGTGCGCCCGTTGGACACCACCATCACTCCGCCTTCGGCCTGGTAGTAGAAACCGGCGTTGTCGGGCAACGGAGCGGCGCCGCGACCGAGCGTGTCGACGCCTGCGCCTGCCTCCACGCGCACGCCCTTGCCTCCGGCCACCGCCCCCAGAATCACCTCAGGCGCACGCAGGACCGCGCCGTCCCGCAACACCAGGTTCTGGCCGACACCGGCCACCTGCAGGCGCTGGTTGCTGGTCGCGCGGACCTGTGCGTTGAGCACCAGGCGCGAGGGCTGCAACGCGTTGAGCACGTCCGCCTCGATGGTGGCACCATTGCCAGTAGAACTGGGCGTGCGACCGGCCGCCACCACTTCCAGTTCACCCAGCCGGTTGACCAGGTTCACTTCCACCGAACCGCCAATGCCGGCGCTGCCCGCCGCCGGCGCAAACCGGGTCTGGCCCTGGAAACTCACAGCGGGCGTGCCGTCCCTGCCTGCGCCATTGCCAAGCCCGAGGCGCAGCGTTCCGGCATCGACGGTCTGCCAGCCGCGCGGCGTGCCCAACCGTTGTGCCGACGTGGTCACGAATGCGTTGTAGCTGGTCTCGTTGTAGCTGGAATGCCGGCGAACGGTATCGGCCGGGGTCAGCAGCAACGCGGTCAGCAAGGGCGAACGCAGGCCACCCAGCGTCGACCCCGTGTGTCCGCCGACCATCCAGGAGCCGGTGCCGGTGGCCAGCGGTGCACCGATACCGACCGCGCCGGTGCGCCCCAGCTCCACCCGGAACGCGCCCTGCTGCAGCGCGAAGCTGGCCGGCAACAACGTGTAGGTGCCAGCCGGCAATCCAGGCACGCCTGCGGGAATCGTGATCTGCTGGCCAATGCCAGGGTCCAGCGAGCCGTCACTCAATCCCAGCGGCGCTGCACTGCCGGTGTAGCCGGGCAGGATCGCATATACCGGACTGGCCGATTCGCTGAAGCCATAACGCGGATTGGCATCGGCCAATGCATGGCGCAGGATGTCGACCGAGCCACCGCGCCCGCTGACAAAGGCAGCACCGGTCAACTCGCCCCCGCCGGAGAGATCCAGCAGCGCCCCTTCGGCCACCTCGGTACGGCTGCTGATGATGGCGATGCCCTTGGGGTCCGCGCCGGGCGCGACACCGCCTACCGGCGGTATGGCATGGGCGCTGCCGTCCCTGCGCCAGTCCACGCCATCGACGGTGCCACCGAACGGCACACTGAGCCCCGCGCCGCTGGTGGAGGTCACGCTTCCGGGCAGCAGCGTCACCGAGCCGGCCCGGCGCCCGTCGGCATCGGTACCACCCAGGGTGATGGCGCCCAACGGCGCCCGGAGGATGCCGCCCTGCTCGATGGTCGCTGCCACCACTGACAGGCCGCCGGACACCGACAACGGCAGGACTGGAACCGCCCCGCCAAGACCATGGATGCGCACGATGCCTTCGGCATCATCCCAGCGGCTGATCGCACTGCCCGGCTGCGACACACCGGCCGCCAGCACGCCGCCCGCATCGGCCACCGGGTACAGCTGCGCTGCGGTTACGTCCAGGCTGCGCGGCGCGATCAGCTGCGCGCCGGTACTGCCGAGCGCTGCGCCACTGCCCAGGAAGCGCAGATCGCCGCGACTGCGCAGTTGCACGTCATCGAACCCCGCCAGCCAGGTGGTATTGCGCAGGTCGATCAGGTCCGCATCCACACTGAAGCGATGCTGGCGACCGGTATCCACCGCCACGGCAGCGGTACCGACCAGGGTATCGCCAGGCAGCCTCAACCAGCTGCTCTGCGCCAAGCGCACGTAGGGCGCGCTCAGCGCAAGCAGGCCGCCAGCGCTGCCGCCCTGCAGCATGCCCAGCCCATCCTGTTGCAGACCTTGGAAGCGCAGGCTCTGGCCGAGGCGCAGTTCCACATCACCTTCGGCACGCACGTTGCCGAACAGCGAAAGATTGTCGAAACCACCGGCACCGACCTGCGCCGCCGACAGACGTGCGTGCCCGTACTGCAGCTTCGCCGGCACGGCCTGCTCGCGATCGTCCTGGCTGAGCACGATGGCGCGCGGCGCCAACACATCTTCGCTGGCACCGCCCGCATGGATGCTGCCTCCGAAGGCGATACCCAGGGTTCCGCCCTGCGCGCCGGCGCCGCCTGCAGCGGCCTGCAGAGCGCCCTGCAAGTACAGCGCATTGGCCGAGCGCACCACGATGGTGCCGCCATCGCTGGCCACATCCTGGCGGCCGGCGCCATCGATGTCCAGCTGCGCCGAACTGCCGTTGGCCAGCAGTTTCGCACCGCGTTCAACCACCACGAATGCATCCACCGGCCGGTCAGGCACGTTGTCCTGGCCGTCCCAGTCGAGCGCGCCTCCAATCTCGATGCTGCCCCCCTTGCGCACCTGCCCGCGCAGGCGGCCACTGGCATCACGCGCAGTGAAGGCGTCACCGCTGACGTCGAGTACACCCTGTGCACCGATGCGGTAGGTGCGCTCGTTGCGCTGCGAATCGAACAGGCTGGTCGGTTCGCGAATGTCATCCAGGCGGATGCGGCCACCCGCCGCTTTCAGGCTGCCATCAACCGTGATGCTGCCCGCGCCGCGCAGGGTGATCGATTGACCGGCATCCACGCTGACCAGGGCGCCGCGACCGATGCGCAGATCACCACCGGCCTCGCCCTGCTGTGAACGCAGCGTCAGGCTCGCACCGTTGCGCTGACTGAACCTGCCGGTGATCGGATCCGCGCTGTACAGGGGTGCCGACCAGACCTGCAATGCGTCGTGCCGGTCGCGTGCCTGCATCGCTGCTTCGGCCAGGCGCAGGCCCGGCATGCGCACGGCGACGATGGCTCCGTCCGCCACCTCCACACCTTGCTGGCCATTGATGTCATAGCTGGCAAAGCCCTTGTTGAACAGGGTCTCCTGCAGGGTGAGTGCGCCGTCGGCCGGCTGCCCGCCGATCACGATACGTCCACCATCGCCCAACGACAGCGTGCCGCTGCCGCCGCCGAGCGCGCTCAAGCGTGCATCGCCGGACAGCTGCAGGCGACCGACCCGTCCACTGCTGTCGGCCACGCTCGCTGCCTGCAGGCTGACGTCGCCGCCCTTGCCGATCGTGACCTTGCCCTTTGCATCAACCCGACCGCCGCCATCGACGCGCACGTCGCTGCCCGGCACCACAACATCATGGCTGTTCTGCAGCCGCAGCTTGCCGCCGTCAGTCCACGCCATGCCCGGGCTGGACGCCGGTTCCAGCAACGCATTCACCCAGCGGCCACTGAGATCGATGCGCGTGCCCTCCGCCAGGGCCACGTGCGAACGGCCGCCCTGCAGCAGCCAGGCGGCGGGAGCGCCCACGCGGGTCAGTTCATTGCCCGCCTGCACCTGTCCACCCGCGATCTGAATGTCACCCCCCAGCAGTACATCGGCGGCCGTGAGCACCAGCTGGCCACCGTCCTGCAGGCGCAGCCCACCCTCCACCGCGATGCTGCCACCGCTGGCCAGATCGATGCGTCCCCACTGCTGCGCGCTGAGCTGGTTGGCATCCAGCCACAGCGTATTGCGCTGTTCCTGTTGCAGCGGCGCCTGCAGGGACACGTCGGCGGCAGGCAGCCCGCCATCGACGATCCGCACCTGTGTGTCGAACACCGCGTTTCTGCCGTTGCCGTCGTAGCGCCCAAGCCACAGCTGGGCATTGCGCGCTACGGCGGTCTGCGCCTGCGCGTAGCCGTCGCGCGCAGCATCGGGTGTCTTCGATTGCTGCGCACCCTGGAAAGTATCGGTCGCCACCTGACCCTGCAGTACCGCACTGGGCGCGGACACCAGCAGACGGCCCGCGTCGCGGCCCACGGTATAGCCGTTCTCCACCCGCTGTTCGGCACCGATCAGCGGATTGCGGAACACATCGGTGGCTCCCCAGCGCTCCTGCTTTACTTCAAAGCCCCGATACAAGCCGTCGTACCGCATCTCGGCCGGCGCATCATCCAGCCGGTACAGCTGACCGTCGGTGCCACGCAACCAGCTCTGCTTGATGGCACCGCTCTGCACATCCAGGCTGCCGCCAGCCAGGTTGATCCTCGAGCCGGCATGGGTGACCACTTCGCTGCCGGACAATTGCACGGTACCGCCCTGCGCGGCCCATTCGCCGATCGAATGGCCCTGGTTGTCGAGATACCCCCCGACTTCCAGCAGGCCACCACCGGCATACCAGCGCTCGGCGGTGTTGCCACCGGTGCCTGCGGCCACGTGCTGCAGCTGGCGGCGATCGATCCAGACCTCGCTGCTGATCAGCTTGCCGCTGTCGCGGTTGTCGGGCGAATCACGCAGTTCGTTGCCCTGCACCTTCACCTGGACGTTGTTGCTCTCCATCGCAACCCGCACGCCCACCGCACCGGACACATCAATGCGCGCGGCATTGCCGGCGTAAGTCCGGCGTGCGGCTTCCGCTACCACCTGACCGCCGGTGGCCACGGTCAGCGAACCGTCCTGGAAATTCACGTCGCCGCCGGACACAATCTCCACGCGTGACTGGTCACGCCGGTCCTGCATGCGCGAGAGATTGTCGAATGTGCCAGTGCTGCTGGCGCCGCGCAGCAGGTCCTGCTCGGCCGAAGCCTTGACCAACGCATCACGGCGGCTGTCCAGGGCCGTGTTCTTGCCATCGTCTTCGATCAGCACCGCCGTGGTCGCGCCGCTGGCCAGGGTGACCGTACCGGCACGGTCGCTGATGGCGTTGAGCAGGTGCACCGTGCCGCGCTGGTCCAGCGTGGTAGTGGCCACGGCTACGCCGGCCTGTTCCACCCTGCGCCCGGCCAGCGTGATGTCGCCCTCGCGCGCCTGGATCAGGCCGCTGTTGCGCACGCCGCCGGCATTGCTGCCGGCCGCGATGCGTGGCGCGATCTCGTTGCCGGCTGTGGTCGATGCGGTGTTCTGCGCGGTACCCACACCACGTCGTATCACGAACGCGTCACCAGCGGCCAACTGCGTCTGGCCCTTGCGCGTTTCAATCTGCCCTGCATTCTCCACGGTGTGGCCGGCCAGCAGCACATAACCACCGGCGCGGGTTGCCGAGGCAGGCGCCTGCGTGGTGATGCGTGCACCCTGCTCAACCAGGACCTTGCCGAAGGCATCGGTGAGCGCAGCGGTGTTGTTGTCGCCACTGTACAGGCCGTTGTCACGGAACTGCCCATCGCTGATCCGTGTCGCTGCCGCGACCAGATTGCCCACGTTGACCTGGCTGTTGTTGCCGAACACCACGCCGTTGCGATTGACCACGAACACGGTGCCGTTGGCCTTCAGCTGGCCGAGGATCTGGCTCGGACGCGCGCTCGGATCATTGACCCGGTTCAGCACCGCCCAGTCCGCATTCTGTTTGAAATCGAGCGTGGTGTTGCCGCCGATGTTGAAGGTTTCCCAGTTCAGGATCGCGCGGTCGGCGGTCTGCTCGATGCTGACCTGCACCTTGCCGTCGCTGCCCCGCGACTGGATGGCTTCGCGCGCATTCACCCAGCCACGGGTCAGCGGATTCTCATCAACCTTCAGGCCGTCCTTGCCGAGGCCGTCAGCAATCACGAACCCGGCGGCGCGCTGCTGCGTGCGCGCCTGCTCCTGCAAGCGCTGCTGCAGCGCAATGGCCTGCGCGGCGGTGCCCAGATTGTCGATCGACTGCTGCAGTTTCTGTCGCGCTGCATCCTGTTGCTGGACAGGCAACTGGAACTGGATCGGCACACCGTTGGGCATGCGCCCGCTCTGCGCGGCTGCGCCCTGCGCTGCACCGCGGTCGGCAAACCAGCCTGGCGAGAATGCCTGCTGCGCCTGGGCAGACACCATCGGCGCGGCCCCCAGGGCGAGCGCGATGGCCCAGGCCATCGGATGGCTGCGTGGCGCAGTGTGCAGGACGGGCATGTGCGGGTGCGACATCAGGACCTCGAGCGACCGACGGACGGTCTTCGGCATAGGAGGAGATTCGGCTGCCCGCAGGTACGGCCGGGCACTACCAGATAGACGGGGCATGCGCCAGAAAAACGACAGTGCCTTCACAGGCGAAGGACGCAAAAAAAAGCGCCGACCTCGCGGCCGGCGCCCGGTTCAGCAGGTACGGTGGATCAACGGCCGATACCGGCGCAGGTGCTGGCGTTGCCCAGACCGGTGGCCGGGGTGGCCGAGATCAGGTTGTTGGCAACGGCTTCACGCCAGGTCTGGGTCAGCGGGATGAAACCGTGCGCACGCACGGCAGCATCGTTGTTGCCATCGACGCCCAGGTTGTAGTGCTTTTCCAGGAAGTTGCGCACGGCCTGGCGCTGCGGCAGGGTGCGGTAGCACTGTGCGAACAGCAGGTTGGTGTAACCGGCGATCGGGTAGCCGGCGGTCGGGTTGGTGAACACCGGCACCCACTTGGCCGGGTTGGAGATGTCGGCACCGGTCGGCGGAGCGATGGTGTTCAGGGTGGCGGCAACGCTCACTTCATCCGGCGAGAAACCCTTCACCTTGGCAACCTTGGTCGCGTCCTGCAGGTTCGGGATCACGTCCGGGCCGACATAGCCGATGGCGCCGGCAACCTGGTAGACACGGTTGTACAGCGAGGTGCCGCCGGTGGCCGGGGCCGCTTCCAGGAAGGCCGGCAGGTTGTTCTGCGCATCGCGGGTGAACAGATCAGCGAAGGTCGACTTGACCTGGAACTTGCCGCCGACCAGACGGGTGGCGCTCAGGTCTTCGGTGGCGCAGGCGGCGGTCAGGAAGCGGGTCAGCAGCTCGCTGGTGCCGCTGCTTTCGCCGCGGTAGATGACCTTGATGGCGCCGCTGCGGGCGCTGTCCAGCTGCGACCAGTCGTTGATCTTGCCCGAGAACACGCCGCAGATCTTGGCCACGTCCAGGTTCAGATCACCACCGGCCTTGTTGTACGGCACGGTGACCGAGGTGGCGACCGACGGCAGCTGCAGCACCGGGCCGAGCGTGGAGGCCAGCGCCGAGTTGTTGTAGTTGGTGATCTCGGTGCTGCTCAGGACCGAGTCGCTGCCAGCGAAATGCACGTTGCCGGTGCCGTTGGTGATGAACAGGCCGATGGTGTTCTCGAGGAACGCCTTCTTGCCGGTGCCCGAGCCGGTCACGGCGTAGCTGAAGTTGGCCGGCAGGATGCTGTCGGCCTGGCCCTTGTACAGGTCGGCCGGCAGCGAGGCGCCGCCACCGTTGATGAGCGACTGCTGGGCCGAAGCGGCACCGGCGGTGGCGAGCAGCGCGGTAGCAACCAGCGCGGCCAGGGTCTTGTACTTGTTCATGATCTTCTCCTGAAGGGTTTACTGCGAAGGGAAACACCAAGGGAGGAACGGTCACTACACGCCTGCTGCCGCCGAGGGCCTCCCAGCCCACTCTGCGGCGACGTGGCTATGCTGGTCCGCGCCGATGACAGGCCGCTTAAGAAACCTGTGGAAGATCGAAAAAAGGTGTGGAGGATTGTGTGGAGAATCGAGAGCGTGCCGCGCTGCGCGCTCGCCGGGCATGGCCCGGCGCTACCCGTGATGTCCGTTGCGCATCACTGCACCAGCTGGTTCATTTCCATGATCGGCATCAGCACGGCCAGCACGATCGTCAGCACCACGCCGCCCATCACCAGGATCATGGTCGGCTCCAGCAGCGCGGTCAGTGCCATCGCGCGACGTTCGATCTCGCGCGAGATCGTCTGTGCAGCACGATCCAGCAGCGGTGCCAGCGAGCCGGTCTTCTCACCGCTGGCCACCAGGTGCACCAGGATAGGCGGATACACCTTCTGCACCTTCAACGCAGCACCCAACGCCGCACCTTCGCGCACGCGCGCGGACACGTCATCGGCACAGCGCGCCAGCAGCGCATTGCCAAGCGTCTGCCGCGCCGCCTCCAAGGCACGCAGCAGTGGCACACCGGCATCCAGCAGGATCGCCAGCGTCGAGGCAAAGCGCGCACTGTTCACGCCCAGCACGAAACGCCCGACCATCGGCACCCGCAGCAGCATCGCGTCCCATCGCAGGCGCAGCTCGGGCTTGCGCAGGGCCAACCGCCATGCCACCACCAACGCAGCGATGCCGAGCCCTGCCCACACGCCCCAGCTGCGCACGAACGCGCTGGCGGCCAGCATCACCTGGGTCAGCATCGGCAGCGTCTGCCGCGCCTGCACGAACGCGGTCACCACCTGCGGCACCACGTAGCTGAGCAGGAAGATCACGATCGCCACCGACACCAGGCTGATCGCCGCTGGGTAGATGAAGGCGGTCAGTACTTTGGCCTGCAGCGCGTTGCGTTCTTCGATGTAGTCGGCAAGGCGCTCCATCACCCGTGCCAGGTCGCCGGAGTCTTCACCGGCGCCCACCAGCGCCCGATAGATCGGCGGGAAATCGCGCGGCCGCGCAGCCAGCGCAACGATCAGGCGCTGGCCGGCACGCACGTCGGCGCGTACGGCGGTGAGTGCCTGGGCCACATGCGGCCGCTCGGCCTGTTCGATCACCGCAGTCAATGCGGCTTCCAACGGCAGGCTCGCGGCCAGCAGGCTGGCCAGCTGGCGCGTGGCCCAGGCCAGCTCGCTGGCAGACAGCCGGCGGGCGCCCCAGCCACTGCCCGCACCGCGCGCCGCGCTGACCTGCACGGGTGTCAGCCCGCGACCGCGCAGCAGCTGGCGTGCGCCGCGCGGGCTGTCGGCGTCCAGCTGACCCTTCTCGATGCGGCCCTGCGCGTTGGCAGCCTGGTAGTCGAACAGTGCCATGCAGGCCTCAGTCGTCGCCGGTGACGCGCAGGATCTCTTCCAGCGTGGTCACCCCGCTGTCGACCCAACGCTGGCCGTCCTGGCGCAAGGTCCGCATGCCGGCACGCCGCGCCGCCTCGCGCAGCGCAGGTTCACCCTGCCCTTCATGGATCAGCGCACGCACGCGATCGTCCACCACGAACAGCTCGTGGATGCCGGTACGCCCCCGGTAGCCGCTGTTGGCACAGGCCGCGCAGCCCACCGCGCGCCACACGGTACGGCCTTCACCGTCCACCTCGGCGCGCCGGCACTGCGTGCACAGCCGCCGCACCAGCCGCTGCGCCAGCACGCCGCGCAGCGACGAGGCCAGCAGGAACGGTTCCACGCCCATGTCGGCCAGGCGCGTCACCGCCGAAATCGCGTCGTTGGTGTGCAGGGAGGCCAGTACGCCATGGCCAGTCAGCGACGACTGCACCGCAATCTGCGCGGTCTCCAGGTCGCGGATCTCACCGATCATGATGGTGTCCGGATCCTGGCGCAGGATCGCGCGCAGCGCCGTGCCGAAGCTCATGCCGATACGCGCGTTGACCTGGATCTGGCCGATGCCGGCGAAGTCATACTCCACCGGGTCCTCCACGGTGAGGATGTTGCTGGTGCTGCTGTCGAGCTGGCCCAGCGCCGCATACAACGAGGTGGTCTTGCCGCTGCCGGTCGGGCCGGTGACCAGCACGATGCCGTGCGGCTGCCGGATCAATCCGGTGAACGTGGCCAGGGTGTCATCGGCCATGCCCAGCCGCTGCAGCTGCAGACGGCCGGCATCCTTCTCCAGCAGGCGCAGCACAGCACGCTCGCCATGCCCGGTCGGCACCGTGGAGACACGGATGTCCAGCGGACGCCCACCCACGCGGATCGCGATGCGCCCGTCCTGCGGCAGCCGCTTCTCGGCAATGTCCAGGTGGGCCATGATCTTGATGCGCGACACCAGCGCCGCGTGCAGTGCGCGCCGCGGCTGCACCATGTCGCGCAGGGTGCCGTCCACCCGGTAGCGCACCACCGAGTGGGTCTCGAACGGCTCGATGTGCAGGTCGCTGGCGCCATCGCGTGCGGCCTGTGCCAGCAGCGCGTTGATCATGCGGATCACCGGCGCATCGTCCTGCGCGTCCAGCAGATCGGTGACTTCCGGCATGTCCTGCATCAGCCGGTCCAGATCCACTTCACTTTCAGCAGCCCCGACCACGGCAGCGGCATCGCCGCCGTCACGGTACTGCTCACCCAGCCGCTGCTGCCAGGTCGCTGCATCCAGCGCCTGGAACGGCAGCGGGCCATGCCGTCGGCGCAGTTCGGCCACAGCCCACGCCGCGGTGTCGGCGGTGCCCAGCAGCACCGACTCGCCGCCAACTTCGGACAGCATCACGCCGTGGCTGCGCACCCAGGCGTACGGCAGCGGCGCGGCGGCGCTCACGGCCCGATCACCAGTTCCGGCGTGTAGCCGAGTCCGCGCAGCTGCTGCAGTGCCGGGTCCAGCGTCGCCGGATCGCGTGGCAATCGCACGCGCAGGCGTTGCCCGCTCTCGCCGGGCGTCGCTTCGGCATACGCCTGCAGGCCCAGTGCCCGCACCTGCGCCACGCCCTGGCTGGCACGCGCCGGGTCCAGCCCCTGTGCGAACTGCACCAGCTGGGCATCGCCCTCACCGGCCGGATACAACGCCGCCAGGCTGGTGTTCTGCAGCGGCTGGCCCTGCCCATCGCGCGCATTGCCTTGGCCGAGTACAGACAGGTCCTGCGGCGGCAGCTGCGGTGCCGACAAGGCGGGCAGTGCCCAGCTCTGTAGCGGCTGTGCACCGGCCTGTGCATTGCGCATGTAGTCGTAGCGGTCACGGGTCAGGCGCTGCCCGGCGGCCGGATCACGCACCACGTGCGGGCGCAGGAACACCATCAGGTTGGTCTTGGCGCGCTTGCGCGTGTCGCTGCGGAACAAGGCGCCCAGCACTGGAATCTTGCCCAGCCCCGGCACCGCATCACGGCCATGACTGACGCTGTCTTCCAGCAGGCCACCGAGCACCATGATCTGGCCATCGTCCAGCAGCACGCTGGTATCCAGGGCGCGTTTGTTGGTGATGATGCCGGCCGTGCTGTTCGCGCTCTGCGCGTCGATGCTGCTGACTTCCTGGTAGATGTCCAGCTTGACCGTGCCGCCCTCGGAAATCTGCGGGCGCACCCGCAGCTTCAGGCCCACGTCCTCGCGCACGATGGTCTGGAACGGGTTGTTGCTGCCGCCACCACCGTCGGTCACGTAGCGGCCGCTGACGAACGGCACGGTCTGCCCGACCATGATGCTGGCCGCTTCATTGTCCAGCGTCATCAGGTTCGGCGTGGACAGGATGTTGGCACCGCCCTTGCTCTGCAGCGCGTTGGCCAACGCCTTCATGTTGAGGATCTGGCCGACGCCGGGCAGGTTGATGGTGCCGTCGATCACGCCGATCTTCAGGCCATCCTTGGGCAGCACGTCCAGAGTGGTGCGTGCGGTGGTGTTCAGCCCGCTGCCACCGGTGGTGCCGCCGAAGTGGGTGCCGCCGAAGGTGCGGCCATTGCCCAGCATCCACTGCACGCCCAGTTCGGCCGCGTCGGTCTGGTTGACCTCCACGATCAGGCTTTCCACCAGCACCTGTGCACGACGCTGGTCGAGCTGGTCGATCACCCGCCGCAGGTTGCGGTACACCGGTTCCGGTGCCGAGATCAGCAGCGTGTTGGTGGCCACGTCCGCCTGCACCGAAATGCCGTTCTGGCTGAAGCCGGTGCTTCCGGCGTCGATCGGGTCGCGACGGTTCGGGTCCAGCCGCTGCGACTCCAGCGCATTGCCACCGGTCTTGGCCTGCGGTGGCTGCGACGGTTGCGCCGGTGCGGCGCGGTTGGCGTCACCCGGCAGTGGCGTGATGCCTTCGTTGCTGCCCATTGCCGGTGCATCGCTCTGCCCGGCCACCACGCCGCGCAGCACGCCGGCGAGCTGATTGGCCTGGGCATTGCGCAGGTAGACCACATGCAGGTTGCCGGATTCATCCTGGGCACGGTCCAGCTTCTCCACCAGCTGCCGCGCCAGGCGCGTTCGGCCCGGGCTGCTGGAACGCAGCAGCACGCTGTTGCTGCGGGGGTCGGCCATCACCACCACCTTCTGGCTGGGCTCGGCGCCCTGCGCATCCAGCAGCGGCGCGACCATCGCCGCTACGTCAACGGCAATACCCTGCTGCAGCTTCACCACATCGGTGTCCATGCCGGCCGGGGTGTCCACGCTGGCGATCACCCGCGCGATGCGCTCCAGGTTGTCGGCATAGTCGGTGATCACCAGGGTGTTGTTGCCCGGGTTGGCGGTGATCGGATTGTCCGGGCTGATCATCGGCCGCAGCACCGCCACCAGCGCGGCTGCGTTCTCGTAGCGCAGCGCGAAGGTGCGCGTGGCCACCTCACCGCCCGCACCGCCGGTGCCGACGCGCCCGCCCAACAGCTTGGCCTCGGCCTGCGGCACCACCCGGCTGACACCGCCGTTCTCGACCACGGCAAAGCCACGCATGCGCAGTGCGCCCAGCAGCAACTGGTACGCCTGGGTACGGCTGACCGGGCCATCAGAGACCACGGTCATCTTGCCGGTCACCCGCGGGTCGACCAGGAACTGGCGACCGGTGAAGCGTGCCGCCATGCGCAGTACGCCGCCGATATCCGTATCCACCAGGTTCAACTGCACCGGTTCATCGGGGGCGTCCTGCGCCTGTGCCGGTGCAACAACGTGAGCGCCACCCACGATCAGGGCCAGTACAGTGCTGCAGGCAAGGCTGCGCATCGCCCTCATGAATGGCCACCCGCAGTGAGTGCCATCACGATGTTTCCGGATATCCGTGCCGCCGGCATGTTCGCACCCCCTGTGCGTGTCAGTTGCAGCTGCTGCAGTTCGATGGCCGGATCGGCCAGCACGGGCAGCAGCCAGTTCCACAGTGCGTCAGCAGGTACGGCCTGCACCTGCAGGTGCCAACGCCCGTCGCGTGCTTCGACATGCAGTCCATCGGCGAGGCCGGCGGACTTGATTCCATTACGCAGCGCGGCCAGCGTCGGGCGCTGCCCCTGAACCTGCTGCTGGCGTTCGCGTGCACGCAGCAGCGGCGCCAGTGCGCGCGCCTGCGCCTGCAGCCGCGGCAGCTCAGCCTGCCAGTGCGCACGCTGTTTCAGCAGCGGCTCCAGCCAGAATGACCACAGCCCCGCTGCCAGCAGCGCCAGCACCATCACCCCCAGCATCCAGCGGTCGCGCGGCGGCAGGTGCTGCCAGCGCTGCTGCAGGCCGGCCAGACCCTCGCCCAGGCGCATGGCTCTGGCGGTCACTGTCCGCCCCCGCTCACGCGCAGGCGTCCACCGGCCTCGCGCGCCAGCTGCAGGCCCTGCGCCTGCGCCGCCTGCTGCCACTGCTCCAGCCGCTGCGCGTCATCGGCTACCGCCTGCGCATCGGCGTCCAGCTCCAGTTCCAGCTGGCCGGGTTGATAGCGCAGGCCGCGCACCTGGCCGCCCAACTCAGGAATCGCCTGCAGCGTCGTTGCGACCTGCCGCTGCACCGGTGGCAACGGCGGCGCCGGCAACGGCACGGCCAGCGCGCGCCGCGCCTGCAGCACCGGGTCCACCACATCGGTGATCTCCGGAAAGTGCGAGCTGAACTGCCGCGCCATGTCCTGCTGCAACGCCTCGCCCTCGCTGCGCCAGCGCGAGACCTGCAGCTGCAGCCCAAGCGCAGCCAGCAACACCGCCGCCAATGCGAGGCCGATCGCAACGCGTGGTGCCTGCCTGCTGCGGCCCGGCAGTGGCAACGACCACGCTGGCACGGGTCCGCACGCCTGCCGTTCATGCGCGACCACGGTGGCCGGCAGGTTCTCCGGCCACGCCGACGGCACGCTGTCGATCCACTGCACGGCCTGCACCCCGGATTGCTGAAGACGCGCCGCGAGCGACTGCAGCACCGCCGCTGTGTCGCGCCCACCGCACCACTGCACAAAGCCACGATCGCGCCCGCAGCGCACCAGCAGATGCTCACCGGCTGCCTGCAGCGTTGCCTGGCCGTTCTGCCACGGCAGCAGCAGCGGGGTCGGGTACAGTGCCTGCAGCTGCAGTGCACATGAAGCCAGCAGCTGTTGCGCCTGCAGGACGGCCTGCTGGCCAAGCCACGCCACAGGAACCGTGCCGTCCGCCGCCTGCATGCCGTGTGCCAACGCGACCTCCTGCAGGTCATCCAGCAGCATCGCCTCTACTTCGCCCTGCAATGCGGCCTGCAGCCTGCGGCCCGACAGCGGCGGCAGCTGCAGTTCCAGCAGGATCAGGTCCTGCGGATCGAGACAGGCCAGCACCTCGGCCTGCGGATGACGTTGCCCGAGCACGGCCAAGCCCTCGCGGCCATGGGCCAGCACCCCACCCTTGTGCATCTGCGCCCACTCGACCGTACTGTCGGCGCGCAGGTGTTCCAGCGCCGGCAGGCGCACCCTCAGCTGCACGCTCATGCTCCAATCCTCGTCCACACACGCTGCACGCGCACACTGTCATCGCGGTACTCGCGCCAGATCAGGGCCCGGAAGTCGACCGCATTGCCATCGGCCTGTACCTGGCCGACGGCAAGGAACCACTCGCTATGAATGCCAAGCGGCACCACGGCCATCTGCGCGTTGCTCAGTTGCAGTCGATTGGCGATATCGCCGCGGTTGAGCAGCCAATGGCCACCGTCGCGCTCACCGAGCAGCGCCTGCAGGCGCCCCGGCTCCACGCCGGGAGTGACCGCCTGCAACACGCTGATGTCACTGGTGTTGGCATTGACCAGGGTCTGGGCCGGCAGCACCACGGTGCGCCGTGCCAGTGCCTGCACCGCCACTGGGTCGGCGCCCGCAAGGGCCTGCTCGATCACCGATTCACGCGGCAACGGCGCCTGCGCCTGCAGGTCGCCATCACGCAGCCGCGCCTGGATGTGATCGGCAGCAGATGCACAGGCACCCTGCCCCAGCCCCTGCCCGGCACACAGCGCGATGAACGCGCGCCGTGCCTCCGGGTCCGGCTTGCCATAGGCCAGCAGGTTGCGCAGGTTGAACATGGACTGTGCATCGACCAGCTGCAACTGCACCGGCAGCGGCGCCTGCAGCGTCAGTGGACGCGCCCAACGGCCGCTGCGCACCGTGGTCAACTGCTCCTTTACATCGTCACGCAGCTGCTGCGCCGCGCGTTCCAGGGTGGCATCGACCGCCATGCGCACCTGCGCACGCAGCTGGTCGCCACGCAGCGCACGCAGCTGTGCCGACTGCCGGGTCAGCAGTGCAGTGGCAATCACCGCCACCAATGCCACCACCAGCAGGGCGACGATCACCGCCATGCCGCGCTGGCGGGTGCACGGGACCGAACGCGTCCGGGCTGTCATCTGCACGCCTCACAGCTGCCAGGAGCCGATGTCCGCGTTCCCGGCGTCGCCACCGGGCTTGCTGTCCGCACCCAGCGAGAACACATCGATGTCGCCATGGGTTCCGGGAATCTGGTACTGGTACGGATGGCCCCATGGGTCATTCGGCAGGCGATCCAGATACGGTGTCACCGGCATCGCACCGCCGCCCTGCGGCGGCTTCACCAGCGCCTGCAGGCCCTGTTCGGCGCTGGGATAGCGACCGTTGTCCAGCTTGAACAACTTCAATGCCTGCATCAGCGCCGCGATGTCCTGGCGCGCCGCCACCACGCGCGCCTGGTCGGGACGGTCCATCAACCGCGGCACGATCAATGCCGCGAGAATGCCGATGATCACCACCACCACCATGATCTCGATCAGGCTGAAGCCCTGCTGCCGAGCCCTGCGACCACCCACCTGCCTTGCCATTGTTCCGCCCTCGTCATCCTGGAAGAGACCGCTGCGCCATGGTCAGCGGTGCATGTGTCAGTACGATAAACATCCGCCTGCTATTCGCTGCGCGTGTGCCTGTGCAGGCGCAGCACGTGCCGCAGGTACACATGCAGACTCCAACAAGTGCTGCGGCACGCTGGCCAGCGCATCGTCGATGCAGCCGCGCAGCAACGGGTGCGCGCAGGCCTGCAGCAGGCGCACGCACTGCATCGGCGACCACGCGGTGCCATGGTCGAGGCCGATGAACATCCGGTAGGCCTGGTGGTAGCGCAGATCGTCGTACACGCGCTGCGCACTGTTGAGATCACGCACGACCACCAGCAACGCCGCACGTTGCAGCTGCCGCACATCGCCCGCGTCAAGCGGCAGCGCGTTCATGGCCGCTTCGGGCCAGGGCCGCAGCTGCAGATCGAGGGCGCGCCGCAGCGCGGCCAGCGGATGCGCGCTGCTGTCCAGTGCCGCCCAGCGTGCCGCATCGGCCCAGGCATCACTGGACAGCACCCAGACCCACGAGTGCCCATAGCGCTGCACGTTCACAGGCGTGTGCCGAGCCTGCTCCAGCGACTGGCTCAGGTGGCGATCCAGTTCCAGCATGCTGATCCTGCGACTATCTGCCATCGGCGCCGCCCGTGCTCCACGACGCGTGGTGCGTCGTACTCTGGAGAAGACGTCAGCAAGGCAGGTGAAGCGACAACGCGAATGCGTCTCTGTGCGCTGCGTGGCGTTTCATCAGCAACGTCATCGCAGCGTCATCTGCCTGCAGGCTTCGCGCTCCAGTCGCGGCGCTTCGCCCCCGCAACGGCGCGCCAGTATCGCCACATCGCTGCGTGCGGCGAACGTTGTCAGCGCATTGGACATATCCACGTCATCGCACCATGACGCCATCGCAACACGCAGCGCCGGCAGCTGCCAGCCATCCATCACGCCCTGGGTGCCGGCCACGAACCAGTGCCAAAGACGATGGTGCTGTACCTGTTCGTGCAGTTGCACGAGATCGTCGATGCCGTGCATGCCCATCAGCAGCAGCACGCGCGCCATCGCCGCAGGCGGCAGCGTGCCGGCCTCAGCGAGGGGCAGCACCTGCTGCTGCAGCCGCAACAGCATCGCCAACGGGTGGGACTGCGGATCGAACTCCAGCAGAACGGCCTGTTGCTGCCATTGCGCATCGGAGACCACGCACACCCACGGCGATCCATAGCGATGCACCATCAAGGGCCGTCGCTGCGTGGTTTCCAGCAACGCCGACAGATTGCGGCGCAGATCCAGCACACCGATGGTCTCGTTGCGCATCCTTGGCGTCTCCTTGCTTGCAACAGCCCTGCGCGGCGCGCACGGCCAGCGTCTTCACCTAACCAAGGACGGCAATGCCACCCGGAAAGCGACGCAGATCCAGCGACATCGTCAGTCGCAGCTGCTCCAGCGCCGCGTCCGGATCATCGATGCGGAAACGGCCGCTGACCGGGGCCCGCGCCAATGCCGATTCGCCCAGCAGCACCTTGCCGCGGCGGTAGCGGTTGATTTCATCCACCACCTCGCGCAATGGAGCGCGGCGGAACACCAGCATGCCCTCGGTCCAGGCGCTCACTTCCGACGCCAGGGCTTCGGCCACCACGCCACTGAGGCGCTCGTCGTACTGGGTCTGCTGGCCCGCCTGCAGCTGCAGGCGGCCCTGCGGGTGCTCGATGCGGGCGCTGCCCTGCAGGCAGGTTACCCGTACCTGGCCGTGGGTGTTGCGGACGTCCAGGCGCACCGCACCTTCATCGGCAATCACGCAGCCCGGCCCCGCGAACAGGGCAAGGCGCAGGCCTGCCTGGGTTTCGATCGCGGCCTGGCCCTGCACCAGCTCGAAGCCTTCGCCCTGCGTGTCCGAACGACGGCGCAGGCTGCTCTGCGTATCCAGCTCGATCTTCAGCTGCGGCAAGGGTGCGATCTGCAGCCGTTCACCGGTGCCGGTGTGGAAATCGGCCGCCATCGCCGTCACCGAGGGCCACAGCCCCAGCGGCGGGCGGATCGCCGCCACCACCACCAGACTGGCCGGTGCGGCAATCGCGGCGCCCAGGAAGGCGCGCCGGCTCCAGCGCTGGGCCGGCGTCGGCGCGACCGGCTGGCGCGCAGCGGCGGGCAGCTGCTCGCCGGCCAGGCGTACCTGCTCCCATTGCCGGCGCGCACGGCCGAATGCTTCGCGATGACGCGGATCAGCCTCGCACCACTCACGGAACCTGCGCCCATCGGCGGCGGTCGCCTCGCCCGAGGTCAACCGCACCACCCACGCGTGGGCCTGACGCTCGACGGCATCCAGCGGGCGTTGCGGGCGATCGTCAGGATCCATGGGGGCTCATGCCGGACCCGCACGCTGCGGGGTTCTGCTCGGCGTCAAAGTGTAGACGGATGCCGCCGCTCAGAACCGCACCTGACGCCCCTGTCCGCTGCGCTCGGCCAGGTAGTCCTGGGCCGCTTTCAGCTCGCGCTGCACAAGCCGCAGCGACACGCCCAGCTGGTCGGCGACGTCGCGCTGCTGCAGGCCATCGACGCGGATCGCCAGCAGGATGCGGCGTCGGCGCTCGGGCATGCGCTGCAGCAGGCCGACCATGTCCTCCAGCGCGAAATCCAGTTCGGCCGCCTGCGCCGGGCCCGGTGCAGGGTCGGCCATCTCCATCAGCGTATCCACCTCTTCCAGGCTCAGCAGGCGGTGGTCGGCACGCTGGCGGTCGATCACCGTGTTCATCGCCATGCGCAACAGGTAGGCCGCGGGGTTCTGCACGGCATCCAGGCGGTCACGGCGCGCACTCAGGCGCATCCAGGTGTCCTGCAGCGCATCGCCGGCCAGCTCCTCCGAGCCCAGCTTGCGCACCAGGCGGCGCTTCAGCTCGTCGTAGGCCCCCAGAAGGTGGTCCATCAGGTCAACTGCCCCAGCCGTACCGTTGCTCATGTTCGAATCCTTGAAGTCATGGAAGGGGCGCGCGCCGGCCACAGTCGTGGTCGGCGCCGGAAGGACGGATCTGCAGGGTCACCGGCTGCGGCAGCGCAGCGGCATCGCGCGCCAGCACCAGGCCCTGCAGCGCCTGAAGCAGGCGCGCATCGCGGCGGGCACTGCCACTGCCGGACAGCAGCTCGGGCTGCTGCACCTGGCCCTCGCCGTCGACGTGGAAGCGCAGCGTTGCGGCATAGCGGCCGGGCGCGATCTCGGGGTCGTCACAGAACGCCGCACGCAGGCGCTGCTGCAGCCCGCCATAGCGGCGCCGACGCTCGGCATCCGGGAGCTCGGCGCCAATACCGGGTTCGGCTGCCGCGGGCGTGCCCCGGCGCAGCACCACGCGCTGCTCGCCGATCACCTCGGCCTCGATACCGGAATCCTGCAGCAGCATCTGCAAGGCAGGCAGCGGCGCAAGACTGGCGCGCAGCGCATGGCTGCTACGGCCCGCGGCAAGATCGCCCGGGTACATCACCGACCACCCGCTGATGACGCTGAAGCGCTCGACCGCCTGCTCCAGCGGCTGCGCAGGGATGTCGTAGGCATGAACACCGTCCTGCGCCACAGCGGCAAAGGACAGCAGCAGCCATGCGGCGATGGCCACCTTCCAAGTTCTGACCGCATGGTGTCCATTCAGCCCCCTGACGTAGAACACATGACCCTCGGCAGCGACAGCAGCTGCAGTGGACGCGCGCCACGACCGGAACCCCGGCCCGCGCGCGACCAGCAAGCGGGCTCAAACCGTACCGGGGGCACATGTCATTGCGATGACCGCCGCCCACGGCCGACCGTCGGGCCAGCCTTCCTGGAGCCAGTCACGGATCAGGCATCAACGAGTCGAACAGACCATGTCCTCCAGGCGTGGGGTCAGAGCCCGTTGCACAGCAACGGGATCCGACCCCGACAGGTCGCGGGGAACTGTCAGGCGCGGGGCGGTGTGGGCAGGCAGGACCGTTGGCGCCATGGATGGCGCCATCGAGCCCCCATGGATGGGTCTACGGCGTGTCCTGCCTGGCCACACCGCCCCGCCGCCCTGGGAACATCGCCGTTGCAGTTGCTTCGGCCGTTGCCTCTGCGGGTGCCGGGTGCAACCCGGCCGGAACCCCCATCCCTCAAAGCGGCAACTGGGTCGTCTGCTTGATCCGCTGCATCGGAATCTCGGTCTTGGTGTTCTGCACCCCGGCAATCCGGTTCAGGTGCTGCATCTGGAACTGCCGGTACGCATCCAGGTCCGCCACCGCCACCCGCAACAGGAAATCGCAGTCGCCCGCCATCAGATGGCATTCAAGCACTTCCGGGAAAGACTTGATGCTGTTGATGAAGTGATTGGTGGTGTCCTCGTCCTGCCCGCGCAGCCAGACCCGCACGAACACGGTGAAGCCACGGCCCACCTTGGCCTCGTTCAACAAGGCCACATAGCGGTCGATGTAGCCGCCCTCCTCCAGCAGCCGCACCCGCCGCAGGCAGGCAGAGGGCGAAAGGCCCACCAGCCGGGCCAGCTCCAGGTTCTGCAGCCGTCCGTCACGCTGCAGGGCATCGAGGATGCGGCGATCGAGGTTGTCGAGCTGATACTGCACGGGATTTCACCTTTGGCGACCTTGGCCGCATGGAATCTCAATATTCCCGAATTGAATGGCATCAACGCAACCCGATTTCGCGATCGGACCGCTAGCATGGGCCACCCCCACCTCGTTGTGCCGTTCCATGGACGCCCGTACCACCCTCCCCCTGCCCGATACCTGCGATACCGCCCCGCGCGCCGAATTCCTGCGCGGCCTGCGCGCCGCCGTACCGGTGATGATCGGCTTCATTCCCTTCGCCCTGGTGCTCGGCGCCCAGGCCGCCCAGAAAGGCCTCAGCGCCCTGGAAGTGCCGCTGATGACCGGCCTCAACTTCGCCGGCGGCTCGGAGTTCGCCGCCGTCGAACTGTGGACCTCGCCGCCGCATATCGCGCTGATCGTGGCGATCACCGCGCTGGTCAACAGCCGCCACCTGCTGATGGGCGCCAGCCTGGCCCCGCTGCTGCAGCACCTGCCGCGCCGCCGCGTGCTGCCGGCACTGTTCTTCATGTGCGACGAGAGCTGGGCGATGGGCGTGGCCGATGCGCGCCGCCGTGCGCTCGGCTTCAGCCTGGCCTATTACCTGGGTGTGTCGGCAGGCCTGTACACGGTCTGGGTGGCCTGCACCGCGCTGGGCGCGATCGTTGGGCCGATGCTGGGCGACATCCACGCCTACGGCTTCGACATGGCCTTCCCCGCCGTGTTCCTGGTGCTGCTGCGTGGCATGTGGCAGGGCATGAAGGCCGCGCGCCCGTGGCTGGTCAGCCTGGTGGTGGCCGCTGCCACCTACCTGCTGGTGCCGGGTGCGTGGTACGTGGCCAGCGGCGCACTGGCGGGCCTGGCCGCGGCCTGGCTGCTGGCGGAGGACGCAGCATGATCTTCAACGGCCTGATCCACTGGACTTCGGTACTGACCATCGTGCTGATGGCCGCCGCCACCTACCTGACCCGCATCGTCGGCTTCCTCGCACTGCGCAACCGCACACTGAGCAAGCGCGCGGTAACGGTGATGGAAGCCGCGCCGGGCTGCGTGCTGATCTCGGTGATCGCGCCCGACTTCGTCGCCGACAAGCCCGCCGACCTCGCCGCGCTGGCGATCACCCTGCTGGCTGCCACGCGGCTGTCGATGCTGCCGACGGTGCTGATCGGCGTGTTCTCGGCGGGTGTACTGCGCTATCTGATGGGCTGACGCGCTCGCCGTTCCTGTAGAGCCGAGCCCATGCTCGGCTACTGGCATTCCCGCTTGCCGCGTGAGCCGAGCATGGGCTCGTCTCTGCAGAGATTCTCCCTGCGACACCCGGTCGCAGCCGATCCCGGCATCCACTTGATCAATGTCAAACCGCCCGCCGCCGTGCGGGCGTATTTCTATGCAGGACCCGAACACGCCGGCGTTACCGGCATTCACAAGGACCCTGCGATGAGCTACACCCCCGACAACGCCCAGCTGCTGAATGCCATGCAGAACGTCATGGTGATCTCCACCACCGACCTGCAGGGCAACATCACCTACGCCAATGACCTGTTCTGCACGCTCACCGGCTTCGCCCGCGAGGAGCTGATCGGCCAGCCGCACAGCATCGTGCGCCATCCGGATGTGCCCAAGGCGGTCTACAAGGACATGTGGGACACCATCAAGGCCGGCAAGACCTGGACCGGCATCGTTCCCAACCTTGGCAAGGGTGGCGTGCTCTACGTGGTCGACACCACCGTGCAACCGCTGTTCGACGCCGACGGCAACATCACCTCGTACATCAGCATCCGCCGCGTGGTGAACGACCTGATGCAGAACTACGACCTGGTCGAGTTCAGCAAGGAAAAGTTCGACGATTTCTACGAGGCCGCGTGAACGCTCTCCCGACCAGTACGCCCTTCAGCCGCCTGCTGGTGGGTTTCGCGTCCGAGTCGGGCAATGCCCGCGCCCTGGCCCAGCGCCTGGGCGCGGACCTGCAGCCGCACGCGCCGCAGGTGCTTGCATTCAATGACATCGACGTGGCCAGCCTCGGCCACGGCGACGTGCTGCTGGCGATCTCCAGCTCGTTCGGCGATGGCGAACCGCCGGCCAACGGCGAGCAGTTCTTCGAAACGCTGCGCCAGACCCCAACGCTGAGCGGCCTGCGCTATGCGGTGTTCGGCCTGGGCGACACCGGCTACCCCAGCTTCTGCGGCTTCACCAAGGCGCTGGATGCGGCGCTGAGCGATCGCCAGGCGCAGCCGCTGCTGCAGCGCGTGGATGCCGACCTGGGCTACGAGCAGTTCTTCCAGCAATGGCAGCCGGTGCTGGGCCAGGTACTGGATGGCGACGTGAACGCTGGCCAGGACCTGCACCTGCAGGTGACCGCGTATGGCGAAGACAATGCCTTTGCCGCCCCCATTCTCGAACGCCGCCGCTTGAACAGCAGCGACCCGGCCGCCTGGCATCTGCAGCTGGACATTGCCGGCAGTGGCATGGCGTACCGCGCGGGCGACACCCTGCACGTAGTACCCGAGAACGACCCTGCCCTGATGCAGGCATTGGCCCGCTGGTATGGCGACAACGCCACCGTGGCCGCACTGCACGACCGCGAGCTGCGCCTGCTGAGCAAGGGCGTGCTGCGCGAATTGGCCAAATTGGGCGGCAGCGAGGTGCTGAAGGGCCTGTTGAAGGTCAGCCAGAAGCGCGAACTGGAAGCCTACCTGCACGGGCTGGACCTGCTGGACGTGCTGCAGGACCACGCCACGCCGGACAGCGTGCCGCTGGCCCGCCTGCGCGAACTGCTGTCACCGCGCCTGCCGCGCGCCTATTCGATTGCCTCGCACCCGTGCGACGACCAGCTGAGCCTGTGCGTGCGCGAAGTGCGCTACACCCTGCGCGGCCGTGAGCGCTTTGGCACAGCCACCGGCAGCCTGCTGCACGGTGGCGACCACGCCCGTGTGTACTGCCGCTCCAATCCGGGCTTCCATCTGCCCGATACCGGCGAAGCACCGCTGCTGCTGGTCGGCACCGGCACCGGCATTGCACCGTTGATGGGGCTGATGCAGGAGCTGCAGGCCAGCGCCTGCGCGCGCGAAGTGCACCTGGTGTTCGGCGAGAAGCACAGCCAGCACGATTACCTGTACCGCGAACAGCTGCAGGACTGGCACACGCGAGGCGTGCTGGCCGGCCTGCATACTGCATTCTCGCGCGACGGCGCCGAAAAGGTCTATGTGCAGCATGTGCTGCAGCAGCGCGGCGATGACGTGCGCGATGTACTGGCCCGCGGCGGGCATCTGTACCTGTGCGGCAACAAGAGCCACCTGGAAAGCGCGGTGCGCGAGGCTATCGATGCCATCGTTGGCGAGGGCCAGTGGGACGCGCTGCGGGGCGAAGGCCGCACGCACTGCGAGTTGTATTGATCCATCACCACTGGACTGCACGAACCCTGGACCGGTAGAGCCCACCGCTGGCCGGCTGCGCTTCGCACCATGAAGCTGCCGGCCAGCGGCCGGCACTACCAGACCGCTCTACATCGGCACGCCCACGATCACGCTCGACGCCTTGAACAGCGCTGCGGTACTGGCGCGGGTGATCACCGTCGGTGGCCAGGGGCACTGGGACACGCTACGAGGTGAAGACTGCACGCACTGCGAGTTGTATTGATCCATCACCACTGGACCACACGAACCCTGGATCGGTAGAGCCGGCCGCTGGCCGGCTGCGCTTCGCACCATGAAGCTGCCGGCCAGCGGCCGGCACTACCAGACCGCTCTACATCGGCACGCCCACGATAACGCTCGACGCCTTGAACAGTACTGTTGCCGTGCTGCCTTCGCGTAGTTCCAGCGCTGCGGTACTGGCACGGGTGATCACCGCCACCACGCTGCAGCCATGGCCGATGTCCACCACCACCTCGTCATTCACCGCGCCCTCGGTGATCCGCTCCACCGTGCCGGCGAACTGGTTGCGCGCCGAGTAGCGCGCGCCCTCGCCCTGCGCCACGATCACCGACGAAGCTTTCACCAGCGCATAGGCCGGCACGCCCACCGCCAGGCCCAGCGATTCCACGCTGCCATGGGTGATGGTGGCGACCAGCGCCAGGCCCGGCGCCACTTCGATCTGCACTTCATCATTCACCGCACCGGTGGCCAGCGCGCTGACCCGGCCGTGGAACTGGTTGCGTGCACTGGTGATCATGCCGATTCTCCGGATCAGGGCCAGATCCTCGTCCAGCCCGGGGGTGGCCTGCAGCGACTGCAGGAACGTACGGTGCGCGCGCTCGACCTCCTCGAAACGGGCGATCAGCTGGTGGCCGCGCTCGGTCAGTCGTGCACCGCCGCCACCACGGCCGCCCACGCTGCGCGCGACCAGCGGTTCGCCGGCCGCGGTGTTCATCGCGTCCACCGCGTCCCAGGCGTTCTTGTAGGTCATGCCCATGCGCTTGGCGGCCTGGCTGATCGAGCCACACGCATCGATCAGGCCCAGCAGCGCGAAGCGTCCGCGGCCACCCACGCTCTGCCCGGCAATGCTCAGCCACAGGTTGCCCTGCAGCTCCAACGGCGGCTCGGCCTCACTCATCGTGCTTCGATCCCTGCGTTCGCGCGAGCGCCCAGTGTACGGCGTGGCCGCCCTGCACCGTGCTTGATATCGATCAAGGTGGCCGTGCCGGCCAGCGCCGAGAATCCCCGGGTCGGTCATCAAGTTGACCCCTGCCAACCGTTATATCATCTTGGATATAACGAACCCGAGGAATCGCGAGGATGCGTACCTGTCGTTTCGTTCTACCCCTGTCCGCCCTGCTGCTCCCGCTTGCCGCCACGGCGGCCGACACGGCCTCGCCGCCAGTGTTCACCCTGGGCACGATCGACGTGCATGCCGAGCGCGGCACGTCGCCCACCGTGGCCGAACGCAGCCTCGACGCCGAACGCATCCAGCAGCTCGACCGCAACACGGTCGGTGATGCGGTCAGCGTATTGCCGGGCGTGAGCCTGGCGCGCAACTCGCGCAACGAGGACATGGTCTACCTGCGCGGCTTCGATGCGCGCCAGGTGCCGGTGTTCCTCGACGGCATCCCGCTGTACGTGCCCTATGACGGCTACGTGGACTTCGGCCGCTTCACCACCTTCGACCTGGCCGAGATCCAGGTCGCCAGCGGCGGCGCCTCGCTGTTGTACGGACCGAACATCCTCGGCGGTGCGATCAACCTGGTCAGCCGCCGCCCGGAGCGCCCGCTGGAAGGCGACGTGCGGCTGGGCATCGCCGATGGCGGCGAGCGCAAGGCGGCGGTCAACCTCGGCGGGCGTCGTGGCGACTGGTACTTCCAGCTCGGTGCGTCGATCCTGAAAGCCGATGAGTTCCCGCTGCCGAAGGGCTTCGTCGACTACAAGCGCGTGCCCACCGACACCGGCAAGGACCGCCGCAACGCCTCGCGCGACGACCGCCGCCTGTCGTTCAAGCTGGGCTACACCCCGCGCGAGGGCGACGAGTACGCAATCGGCTACGCGCGCCAGGACGGCGAGAAGGACAACCCGGTCTACACCGGCACCGCGCGCAGCGGCATCCGCTACTGGCGCTGGCCGTGGTGGGACAAGGACAGCCTGTACTTCATCGGCAACACCCGCCTGGGCGAGCACACCACGCTGCGCACCCGCGTCTACCGCGATACCTATGGCAACGGCCTGGACGCCTATACCGACGGCAGCTACCAGGTGGCGATGGACAACAGCAGCTTCCCCAGCATCTACGATGACCGCACCGTGGGCGGCTCGGTAACCCTGGCCACCACGGCGCTGCCGCGCCAGGAACTGCAGTTCGCGATCCACTACAAGGAAGACCAGCACAGCGAGCGCAACCCGCACTCGCCCACCAAGGACTTCCGTGATGTCACCACCTCGGTGGCGATCGAGGACCGCATCGCGCTGACCGACACCTCGCACCTGCGCGTGGGCATCGGCCATGACCGCCGCGACGCCAAGCGCGTGTATTTCTGGCCAACCGGCAGCACCGATGCCACCAATGCGGTGCTGGAGTACGTGCAGCAACTGGCGCCGGACCAGCAGTGGTATGCAAGCGCCGCGCGGCGTACGCGTTTCCCGACCATCAAGGACCGCTATTCCGCGCGCATGGGTTCAGCCCTGCCCAATCCGGACCTGAAGGCCGAGCATGCGACCCACTTCGAAGTGGGCCTGCGTGGCCGCTGGTGGGAGGGCGGCCAGCTGCAGGCGGCGCTGTTCCAGAGCCGCATCGATGACCTGATCCAGAACGCCGTGGTGGCCTCGCGCGAATGCGGCGGCAGCACCTGCAACCAGGCGCAGAACATCGGCAAGGCCCGCCACCAGGGCGTGGAACTGGGCCTGCGCCAGCGCATCGGCGACGACTGGGACGTGCAGACCAGCTACACCTGGCTGCGCCGCACCAACCTGGAAGACCGCCGCGTGGCCCTGCTCGACAGTCCGCGCCAACGGTTGTTCATGGCGGTGGGCTGGCAGCTGCTGCCACAGCTGAAGCTGCAGGCCACGCTGGAAGCCGAACAGGGCCGCAAGGTCAGCTACGCCGATGCCGCACGACCGGTGCGCGAGCTGCCCGGTTATGGCATCACCGGCTTCAAGGCCAGCTGGAGCCCACGCGAGGCCTGGGATTTCGACCTCGGCGTGCGCAACATCGGTGACACGTGGTACGAGTTGGCGGACGGCTACCCGATGCCGGGCCGTACTTGGTTCGCCAATGCCAACTGGAGATTCTGAGCATGAGCGCTACACAGCCACCACGCATCGCGGCCATCGTGCATGACCACAGCGGCGAGCCCGATGCCCTGCTGGCCGCGTTCGCCGCACGCCAGCTGGCCGCCGGCCACCGCGTGCGCGGGCTGGTGCACCTGCCGCACGAACCCACCGCCAACGGCAACAAGCGCATGGCACTGATGGACGTGACCGATCCCGGTTCGCGTTATCCGATCAGCCAGGCGCTGGGCCCGGCCTCCTGTGGCTGCAACCTGGACCCGGGCGGCATCGCCGATGCCAGCGTGGTGCTGCGCCGCGCGTTGCAGGACCACGCCGCGCTGGCCATTGCCAACCGTTTCGGCACGCTGGAATCGGAAGGCGGCGGCATGGCCGATGAGCTGCTGGCGCTGATGCTGGCCGGCATCCCGTTGTTGACGGCGGTGAAGCTGCCCTACCTCGACGCGTGGCGCCAGTTCACCGGCGGCATGGCCGTCGAGCTGCCTGCCGATGACGCGGCGTTGCAGGCCTGGTGGGATGCCTGCCGCACCGCGCCGGAGGCCGCCGCATGAGGCGGCGCGCCCTGCTGCAGGCATTCGCGCTGGCACCGTTGCTGGTCGCCAATGCCAAGCTGCTGGCGATGCCGGCGCAGCGCGTGCTGCGGCTGGGTGCACCCAAGGCCACGCCCAAGCGCGTGTTCGCTGCCGGTCCGCCGGCCGCGGTACTGCTTGCCGCGGTGGCACCCGAACGCCTGCTCGGTTGGCCGATGAAGGTATCGCCCGAGGCACTGGCGCAGCTGCCGGCGTCGCTGCGCACGCTGCCGGTGGTCGGTCGCCTGGCCGGGCGCGGCAGCACGGTCAGCCTTGAACGCCTGCTGGCAATGCAGCCGGACCTGGTGCTGGATGCCGGTGACTTCGATGCCAATTACCGCGACTCGGCCGAGAGGGTCTGGAAGCAGACCGCGATTCCGTTCGAGCTGATTGCCGGCCGCCTGCCTGATCATCCGGCGCAGCTGCGCCACGTCGGCAGGCTGCTGGGCGTTGCCGCACGCGGCGAAGCGCTGGCCCAGGCGGCCGAGGCGCAGCTGGCACTGGTACGTGAGGTGCTGGCGACACGTCCCGCTGCGACACGGCCCACGGTGTATTACGGGCGTGGCAGCGACGGCCTGGAAAGTGGACTGTCCGGTTCGATCAACACCGAAGTCATCGAGTTCTGTGGCGGCCGCAACGTGGCCGCCAGCGCCGGTGCCGGCGGCCTCGCCCGCGTGTCGTTCGAGCAACTGCTGGCCTGGGATCCGGACGTGATCCTGACCCAGGATGCCGGGTTCGCTGCTCGTGCAACAGAGGACCCGCGCTGGCGCGCCTTGCGTGCCGTGCGCGAGCGTCGCCTGCACTGCGCGCCGGTATTGCCATTCGGATGGCTGGATGGTCCGCCCGGTGTCAACCGCCTGCCCGGCCTGCCGTGGCTGCTGTCCAGGCTGCATCCCGGTGCAGTGCCCGCGCTGGCACCCGCCGCACTCCACGCGCGCATCGGCGCGCTGCATCAGCTGCTGTGGGGCCAACCATTGCCCACCACGCTTGCACGCAGCCTGGATGCGAACGTCTGAGCATGCGCACGCTTCCACGTTGGGCCTGGCATGCCGGTGGCTGGAGCCTGCTGCTGGCGATGTTGTTGCTGGCGTTCTCGGTCGGCCAGTTTCCGGTACGTCCGGCGGCGCTGCTGCATGCCGTCGGCTGGCAGCTGTTCGGCATCGGCGAACCCAGCCCGCCTGCCGTGCAGGCCGCGCTCTGGCATATCCGCCTGCCTCGCGTGCTCGCGGCCATGCTGATCGGCGCGGTACTGTCGGCAGCCGGTGCCGCCTACCAGGCCATGTTCCGCAATCCGCTGGTGTCGCCGGACATCCTCGGCGTCTCGGCCGGCGCGGGCCTTGGCGCTTCGCTGGGGCTGTTCCTCGGCCTGCCGATGCTGCTGGTGCAGGGCATTGCCTTCGCCGGTGGGCTGGGGGCCGTGGGCCTGGTCTGCCTGGTGGCAGCGCTGGTACGGCGGCACGATCCGGTCTTGGTGCTGGTGCTCGCCGGCGTTGCGGTGTCGGCGCTGCTCGGTGCCGGCATCTCGCTGCTGAAACTGCTGGCCGATCCGTACACTCAGTTGCCGTCAATCACCTTCTGGCTGCTGGGTGGTTTGAACGCCGTGGTCATCGACGACCTCAAGGTCACCGCGCCGCTGCTGCTGGTCGGGCTGTTGCCGCTGGTGCTGCTGCGCTGGCGGGTGAACCTGCTCGGCCTGGGTGATGAAGAGGCCAGCGCGCTGGGCGTGGCGGTCACCCCGCTGCGCTGGACGCTGATCGCCGCCGCTACGCTATGCACCGCCGCGGCGGTGTCACTTGCCGGCATCATCGGCTGGGTCGGGTTGGTGGTTCCGCATATCGCGCGGCTGCTGGTCGGCGCTGATTTCCGCCGCCTGCTGCCGGCCAGCCTGCTGCTCGGTGCCAGCTTCCTGCTCGCCGCCGATACACTGGCACGCACCCTGGCGCCGATCGAACTGCCACTCGGCATCCTCACCGCCTTCGTCGGCGTGCCGTGTTTCCTGCTGGTGCTGGCACGCAGCGAGCGTCGCCCATGAATGCGGCGGCCCCGCTTCTGGAAGCCCGTGGTCTGGTCATCGGCCATGCCGGCGTGGCACTCGGCGCGCAGTTTGCACTGTCGGTGCAGCCCGGCGAGGTGCTGTGCCTGCTTGGTCCGAACGGCTGTGGCAAGACCACCCTGTTCCGCACCCTGCTCGGCCTGCTGCCTGCCGTACGCGGCGAAGTGGACCTGCAGGGCACGCCGCTGCGCGCGCATGATCGCGCCGCCCGTGCCCGCCGCATGGCGTACGTGCCGCAGGCCGCGCCACTGCCCTTCGCCTGGCGCGTGCGCGAGGTGGTGGCCATGGGCCGCGCCGCGCACCTGGGCCTGCTGTCCGCACCTGGCCGCGCCGACGAGGCCATCGCCGATGACTGCCTGCGCGAACTGGGCCTGCAGGCGCTGGCCGAACGCACCGTCACTACGCTCAGCGGTGGCGAACGCCAGCTGGTACTGATCGCACGTGCACTGGCCCAGCAGGCACAACTGCTGGTGATGGATGAACCCACCGCCAGCCTCGACTTCGGCAACCAGCTGCGCATCCTCGATACCGTGCGCCGCCTGGCCGAGCGTGGCATCGGCGTGCTGCTGTCCACCCATCAACCGCAGCACGCGCTGCAGGTGGCCGACCGCATCGCGTTGATGTCCACCGGCAGCCTGCAGGCGCTCGGTCCTGCCCGTGAGGTCGCAACGCCCGAACGCCTCGCCACCCTGTATGGCGTCGATGCCGCACGCGTCGCCGCCGCCCTGCCCGCTTCTGGAACGCCACTATGAGTACACCCCTACCGACCCCGATCGACCACAGCGCACGCTACCGCCAACATCTGCAGGCCTGTGGTTTCCAAGCCAAGCCGGCCAGTGCCTGGGATACGCGTGCCGCACAGTCCAGCTGGAGGCGGCGCCACGATGACTACAGCGAGGCATTCCTCGACCGGCTTGATCTCAGTGGTGTCGCCACGGTCCTGGATGTCGGCTGTGGCCCCGGCCTGCTGAGCCTGCCGATTGCCGCACAGGTGGGCCATGTGCACGCGCTCGACTACAGCACCGGCATGCTCGAAGGACTGCGCGCTGCGATCATCCGCGACGGCGTTTCCAACGTCACGCCGTGGGCGCTGTCGTGGACCGATGACTGGCACGACGTGCCGCGTTGCGACCTGGCGATTGCCTCCCGCTCATTGATGGTGCCGGATCTGGAGGCCGCGCTGCGCAGGCTGGATGCGCACGCCCGCCAGCGCGCTTGCATTACCTTCGCCACCGGCCCTCGTGCCGGCGTACCGGAGCTGGCCGGGCTGCTTGGCCGTGACTGGGTGCCGATGCCCGACCATCGCTACCCGATCAACATGCTGCTGGACATGGGGCGCGAGCCGCAGGTCGACTACCTGCCCGAATCAGTGCGTGATGTCGCACAGGATGCCGATGGCCTGGTGCGCCAGGCCGTGGAACTGTTCGGTGCGTTGGATGCGGATGAGGAAGCACGCGTGCGCGCATGGCATGCCCGCTCACCGCAGCATCGTTTCGGCATGGCGCCGACGCGACGCTGGGCGTTCATCCAGTGGGCGACGAACGGTTGAACCGGTAGAGCCGGCCGCTGGCCGGCTGCTCCGGATTCCATGGTTGCCGGCCAGCGGCCGGCACTACCATCAGATGTAGCCATTCATCGCCTGAGCCTCGCGGAACCCCTGAACCGGTAGAGCCGGCCGCAGGCCGGCTGCTCTGGATTCCATGGTTGCCGGCCAGCGGCCGGCACTACCATCAGATGCAACCATTCATCGCCTGAGCGTCGCTGAACCCCTGAACCGGTAGAACCGGCCGCTGGCCGGCTGCTCCGGAATCCGTGGTTGCCGGCCAGCGGCCGGCACTACCATCAGCTGTAGTCAACCCTCGCCTGTGCGTCGCGGAACCCCTGAACCGGTAGAGCCGGCCGCTGGCCGGCTGCTCCGGATTCCATGGTTGCCGGCCAGCGGCCGGCACTACCATCAGATGTAGCCATTCATCGCCAGTGCGTCCATCGCGGGTCAACCGCCGACGATGCGACCATCCACCACGCGTGCTACCTGCTGGCCGAACATGGCCACATCCTGCGGGTCGTGGCTGATCAACAGCAACGGAATACCAGTCTTGTCCAGCACGGTCTCAAGCTCCTGGCGCAGGTGCTGGCGCAGATCATGGTCCAGCGCGGAGAACGGCTCATCCAGCAGCAGCGCCTGCGGCTGTGTCACCAGGGCCCGTGCCAGTGCAGTGCGCTGGCGCTGTCCCCCGGATACCTGTGACGGTAGAAGATCACCGACCGTGTCGATGCGGAATGCGTGCAACCACTGCTCCACCGCTTCGAAGCGCTGCCCGGCGCGCGGATTCAACCAGCCCTTCTGCAGACCGAACGCCACGTTCTGGCGCACGCTCAGGTGCGGGAACAGTGCGTAATCCTGGAACACGTAGCCCAGCCGGCGGCGCTGCGGCGGCAGGTCCACGCCGGCCGCCGCGTCAAACAAGGTCTGCCCCTGCAGGCGCACGTGGCCCTGGCCCGGCCGCAGCAGCCCGGCCACCGCCTTCAGCGTCAGGCTCTTGCCCGCGCCCGAGGGCCCGAACAGCACCACCTGCCGCTGCGTGCACTGCAGCGATACGTCCAACACGAAATCCTGGCCGGCCGCCTGCAGCCGACGCTGCACCTGCAGGTCAAGCCACATCACGCAGCTCCCGGCGACGCCCGCCCACCAGCCGTGCGGCCAGCAGCAGGATCACGATGCACACCACCGAGGTCAGGATCACCAGCGCATTGGCCTTGCCGTCCTGACCGGCCTGCACCGCTTCGTAGATGGCGATCGACAGCGTCTGCGTGCGGCCCGGAATGCTGCCGGCCACCATCAGCGTGGCACCGAACTCACCCATCGCACGGGCAAACGCCAGCAGCAGGCCGGCGAGGATGCCGCGCCAGGCCAGCGGCAGCGTGATGCGGAAGAACACCGCCGCTTCGGACACACCGAGCGTACGTGCGGCCTGTTCCAGCTGTCCGTCCACTTCCTCGAACGCCGCGCGTGCCGGCTTGAACACCAGCGGCAGCGAGGCCACTGCGGCGGCGATCACTGCAGCCTGCCAGGTAAACACCAGGTTGATGCCAAACCACGACTGCAGCCACGCGCCGATCGGTCCGTTACGGCCGATCAGCACCAGCAGGTAATAGCCCAGCACTGTTGGCGGCAACACCATCGGCAGGGTCAGCAGCGAATCCAGCAGCTCGCGGCCGGGAAATCGCCGCCGCGCCAACAGCGCGCCCAGTGCCACGCCCAGCACCAGATTGATCGCGGTGGCCCAACCGGCCACCTTCAGCGACAACCCCAGCGCGCTCCAGTCGAGATCCATGCCTCAGGGCTTGCCGAACCCGTGCCTGGCCAGGATCGCCTGGCCCTGTGCCGAACGCACGAAGGCGGTGAAGCGCTTGGCTTCAGCCGGTTGCGTACTGGCCTTGGTCACCGCCAGCGGATAGGCAATGCGCCCCGCCACAGGCACCGCGAAAGCGCGGCGCACGCGGTCGGGCATCGCCTGCGCATCGGTGGCATAGACGAAGCCGGCATCCACTTCACCACGCGCCACGTAGTCCAGCGACTGGCGCACGTTCTGGGTGGTGATGACCCTGCCCTGCACCGACGGCCACAGGCCCGCCGCTTCCAGCGCGCCCTTGGCGTAGCGGCCGACCGGCACGCTGTCCGGGTTGCCCAGTGCGATGCGCTGCACGCCGGCACCGGTCAGGTCCTTCAAGCTACGCGGCGCGGCCTTGGCCTGCGGCGGCACCACCACCCACAGCGCGTTCACCGCGAATACCTCGCGGGTGCCCGCCGCCAGCAGGTCCTGCTGCTGGGCCTGGTCCATCGTGGTTTCATCGGCCGAGGCGAACACGTCCACCGGCGCGCCACGACTGATCTGCTGCAGCAGCACGCCTGAGGCGGCGAAGTTGAAATCGACCTTGGTTCCCGGGTGCGCCTTCTCATAGGCGGCGCCGAGTTCGCGGAAGCTCTCGGTCAGGCTCGATGCCGCCGACACCGTCAGGTCGGCCGCCCAGGCTGGCAGCGTGGCCAGCAGTCCCAGCAACAACAGTCCAGCGCGTTTCATCGTCGGCTCCCGGCCAGGTTCAGTTCGAATCGGATTCGTCGGCCACCGCCAGCGCCGCCAGGCGCTCGGGCTGCAGCAGCAGGATCTCGCGCTGCTTCACCGCGATGATCCCATCATCGCTCAGGCGGCGCAGCACGCGGCTGGCGGTTTCCGGCGCCATCCGCAGGTAGTTGGCGATCTCGGTACGCGCCATGGTCAGGTTGAAGCGCGTGGCGGAAAAACCGCGCCGCGCGTAACGCTCGGACATGTCGAGCAGGAACGCCGCCATGCGCTCTTCGGTACGGTGATTCGCGGCCAGCGTGGCGACCTTGCCGATCTCCGCACTGAGCAGGCTGAACAGCTTGGCCTGCAGCCCCGGCATGCGTGTGGCCAGCAGGCTCAGCTTGGGGAACGAGATGCGGCACAGGTGCACGGTGTCCAGCGCCACCGCATTGCAGGGGAAGCGCGAGCCGTGAATCGCATTCAGGCCGATCACTTCGCCCGGCAGGCTGAAGCCCAGCACCTGCTCGTTGCCCTGGCTGTCATCGACGAAGGTCTTGACCATACCGGCGCGCACCGCAGCAATCGAATCGAACGACTCACCGGCGCGGAAGATGTAGTCGCCGGCATGGAACGGACCGACGTGGTCGACCAGCACATGCAGGTCACCCAGCGCGGTCTTGTCGTAACCCTGCGACATGCAGGCATCGGAAAATGCACAGGTACTGCAGAAGTGCAGCGCGTCGCCATCATCGGCGGCGGCGGGGTTCGGCGTGGCCCGGCCGAGGCGACCCTGGGAAGGCGGAGTTGAAGACATCGGGGCAGGACTCAAGCGATGGCGGCCGCCGGCCGGAAGCATGCGGCCATCATACGCCACAGCAACCGCCCTTCTTCGGCCAGCCGCAGCACACGTGCATCCCACTGCGCCCAGCCGCGCGCCAGCAGCGGCGACAGCGCCGGCAGCTGTTCGGCGAAGCATTCCTCGAAGGGTTCATCATTACGCCACTCGAAGGCGGCCGCATCGAGGGCATGGTCGCAGGCGATGCTCTGTGCCACCTCGGCCGCCATCCGCTCGTCCTCGGACAGGATCAGGCCCGCGGCCACGCCCATGTGACCGGACTGCAATCGCGCCCGCCATTCGCCCAGCTCGTCCTCCAGCCGGTAGAACACTTCGCCGATCTGGCTGCAGGCGGACAGGCCAAGCCCGATGAAATCACTGCGGTCACGGCGCGGCACGCCGGCCAGGTCGCAGTGGCGCTGGCCATCGCCGGGCCCATGCGGATTGGGCAGGTCACCACGCTGGTAGTGGTCACCGCCGATGGGTTCATAACCGGCATCGCGCAGCAGGCGCCAGGCCTGCAGCCAATGCGCTGCCGACGGACGCTGCGGCAGCGCGCACGGTGCCGGCAGCAGGATGCGCTCGGGTGCCTCGGCCAGCACCTCATGCAGACGCTCGATGAAACCGGTGTCCTCACTGGCGGGAACGCGCAGCTGGTAGTAGCGCGCAGTGAAGCCGACCTGCCGCGCCTGTGCCAGCAGAGTCGGCCCCGGCGCATCGGCACGGTCGATCACGTTCAGGCGGGTGCACCCCACCGCGCGCAGCTGCGCCGGTGACAGCGCACTGCCGGCGTCCAGCCGCACTTCCACCTGCGGGCGCGCCACGGTGCGCAGGTGCTGCGGCACGGCGTCCAGCAGCTGGCCCAGCTGCGGCGGCGGCAACGTCTCGGCCAATCCCAGCTGCAACACCATCGCCACCACTTCGCGGTCCTCGGCCAGGGCATCGGCCTGCAGCTGCAGGGCCAGCAGCAACGTGTCCAGATACGCCTGCGGCGGCACATCGCGCCCGCCACGACCGGCCTGGAAGCCGAGCGTCAAGCCACGCGGGATCAGGTGCTCGTTGCTGGCACGCACGGCGGCACGCCAGCCGCTTTCGCCAAACCCGGTGCTGAACTGGTCAGCCGCCGGGAACAGCACATGCCGGGGCTGCCGCAGCAATGCTGCCTGCAGCGCAGTGTCCTCACTCTCATCGACGTGGAAGCTCATGGCACACATCTTCGGGCGTTCCTCTTCGCGTGGCCCTGATTGAAATCAAGCGTGGCGCATCGGCAGGTTCATGCCGGCCAGCGGCCGGCACTACCAGGCGCCGCGTGGCTCACCGCATTGGTAGTGCCGGCCGCTGGCCGGCAACCCCGTTCACCCGCCGCGCACCCGCTCGGCGGCGGCCGCATCGATGGCTTCGGGCAGGTCGGTCTCGCGGTCGATCTGCGGGAAGTGACGGCGCTCCATGCGACGGATCGCAAAATGCATCCACGCCAGTGCAGCCGCCACCAGCACGAACAGCAGCATGAAACAGCTGCTCCAGATGCCCACGGCATCGTTCAATGCCCCGAACACGATCGGCAGGATGAAACCACCCAGGCCGCCGATCATGCCGACCACGCCGCCCACCGCACCCACGTGCTTGGGGTAGTACACCGGAATGTGCTTGTAGACCGCGGCCTTGCCCAGCGACATGAAGAAGCCCAGCACGAACACCAGCACGGTGAACATCACCACGCCGATGGCCAGATGGAAGTGGATCGGGCCGTGGATGCCCTTCACCACGTACTCGGTATCCGGGTAGGCCAGCAGGAAGGTGCAGATGGCCGACACGCCGAAGGTCCAGTACATCACCCGCCGCGCGCCCATCCGGTCCGACATCCAGCCACCGACCACGCGGAACAGGCTGGCCGGGATCGAGTAGCACGCCGCCAGCATGCCGGCGTGGCCCACGTCCATGCCGTAGGCACCCACCAGATAGTGCGGCAGCCACAGCGCCAGCGCCACGAAGCCACCGAACACGAAGAAGTAGTACAGCGAGAACCGCCACACCTGCAGGTTTTTCAGCGGCGCCATCTGCTCGGCGAACGGCACCGGCTTCACGCCCTCGCGGCGACGCTGCTCCAGCGAGGGGTCTTCCTTGCTGAAGAGGAAGAAGAGCACCGCCGTGACCGCCAGCGCGACCGCCCAGACCTTGGCAACCATGGTCCAGCCCGCGGCCACCATCACCAGCGGCGCCAACAGCTTGGTCACCGCCGAGCCGATGTTGCCGGCACCGAAGATGCCCAGCGCAGTGCCCTGCTTGCTGGCCGGGAACCACTTCGACACGTAGGCCACGCCCACCGAGAAGTTGCCGCCGGCGATGCCCACGCACAGCGCGGCAATCAGGAACTGGGTGTAGGTCTGCGCGTAGGTCAGCATCCAGGTGGCCACGGCGCCACACAGCATCACCAGCACCATCACCTTGCGGCCACCGAACTGGTCGGACCAGATGCCGAGGAAGACGCGGCTGACCGAGCCGGTCAGCACCGGCGTGGCGATCAACAGGCCGAACTGGGTGTCGTTCAAACCGAGCTGTTGGCTGATCTGGATGCCGATGATTGAAAAGATCATCCACACCGCGAAGCACACGGTGAAGGCGAACGTGCTCAGCCACAGCGCACGCTGCTGCCCGGCACTGGCGGGGGCAAGGGCCTGGTTCATGGGGTCTCCTCGTTCAATGGGGGTCAGCCGATATCCGCTTCGGCGTCGATCTCGTCCAGCCCGCGCACGGGGTAGCGTTCCTGCAGCTGCAGCAGGTAGGCCTGCACCTCGCGCTGGCGTACCTGCAGCTCCAGGTACTCACGCAGCTGCGGCAGCACCGCCTCGAACGGCTGTGGCTGGCCTTCCTCGCGGGCATCGACGCAGACCACGTGGTAGCCCCAGCGCGATTCCACCGGGAAACCGGCCAGGCCCTCGCGCAGGCGGAACACCTGGCGGTCGAACTCCGGCGTGGTCTGCCCACGCTGCAACCAGCCCAGGTCGCCGCCTTCGCTGCTGGACGGGCAGCGCGAATGGCGCAGGGCGAAATCGGCGAACAGGTGCGGCGACTCCTTCAGCAGTCCGACCAGCCGCTCGCCTTCGGTGCGTGCGGCGAAGCGCCCGGCCACGTCGTCGGCCGGCGCAGCCAGCAGGATATGGCGCAGGCGCACGCGATCGGGCGAGCGGAAGCGCTCCGGGTTTTGCTCGAAGTAGCGGCGGCAGTCCTCGTCGGTCGGCACGCGGTCTTCGATCGCGTCTTCCAGCAGTTGCTGGATCAGCACTTCCTCGTCGCTGACCCGGTTGCCCTCCGGTGCCTGCAGGCCCAGCCGCTGCGCTTCCAGCCGCAGCAGCTCGCGCACCACCAGTGCACGCGCCGCTTCGGCGCGTGACTGTTCCGGGCGCATCGCCCGATGGTGCTGCATCTCGCGGGCGATGTCGGCCTCGCTGATCGCGGTCTCGTCCACGAACAGCCGGCAGGGTGCCGGCTGCCCGAGCGAGCGCGGCCCCTGCTCCGCCGCGTCGTGATGGTGCGAATGGGCCTCGGCCGGAACCGGGGCATTGGAGTCGATCACGGTGATCGGCAGGAATTTCGGCAGGCTGCCCATCGCTTACTCCCGCGGACCGTAACGCAGCGTGGCCTGGCGGCGGCGCACCACCTGGTACGGCCGCCACAGGTAGCTGATCGGGATGCTCCACACGTGCACCAGGCGGGTGAACGGCGCGATCAGGAACAGGGTCAGGCCCAGGAAGATATGCATCTTGTAGACCCAGCTGACGCCCTCGATGTAGTCGGCGGCACCGGCGCGGAAGGTCACGATGTGCTGCGCCCATTCGGCCAGCTGCACCATCACCCCACCGTCCAGGTGGCCGGACGAGATGCGGATGCTGTAGAGGCCCAGGCATAGCTGGGCGAACAGCAGCACCAGCACCAGGGTGTCACCGAAACTGCCGGTGGCCCGTACCCGCGCGTTGAACAGGCGGCGTACCAGCAGGATGCTGATGCCGATGAAGCACAGCGCGCCGAACACACCACCGACCACCATCGCCAGCATCTGCTTCTGCGACGAGGTGATGAAGTGCTCGTACACCGCGTGCGGGGTCAGCAGGCCGACCAGGTGGCCGCCGAGGATGGCCAGGATGCCGATGTGGAAGCAGTTGCTGCCGATCCGCATGCCCTTGTCCGACAGCATCTGGCTGGAGCCGGTGCGCCAGGTATACATGGCCTTGTCATAGCGGGCCCAGCTGCCGATCAGCAGCACCGCCACGGCGATGTACGGGTAGTACTGGAAGGCGAATTGATGCAGGGAGTAACTCATGGCTGGACCTCTCGATGCGAAGGACGGGCCGGCGAACGCACGGGGGGCTTGCAGTCTTCGGAGGGTGCTTCGGCGCCGAAGCGCACCGCCTCCTCCTCCCACAAGCGGTCCATGGCCTCGGCGGTATCGTCGCGGACTTCTTCGCTGGCACGCTGGCGCAGCGCCTGCAGATCGGCCTTGCCGTCGCCGGCTTCGACCAGGATCTCGAACAGCACCCGGTGCGGCAGCTCACGCTCGGCGGCACGCGCCGCCAGCATCCCGGCGATATGGCCGATGTGGTGCAGCCACTCGCGGGCCTCGCTGCCTGGGCGATGGGCCAGGAACTCCAGCAGCAACGGCAGGTAGTCCGGCAGCTCGCGCGCATCCAGTTCGAAGCCGTTGCGGCGGTAGGTTTCGACCAGATCGACCATGGCCTGGCCGCGGTCGCGCGACTCGCCATGTATGTGTTCGAACAGCAGCAGGCTCATCGAGCGGCCACGGTCGAAACTGGCCAGCCATGCGGCCTGTGCGTCCAGCGCATCGGTGTCCAGCAGCTGCTGCACGAAGCTGCGCAGCTGCTGGCGGCGGGCGGTGTTCAGCGCCGGGTCGTCGCAGGCGGCGAGCAGTTCCTCGCCGTGCTGCCACAGTTCTTCACGTGGGTAATCCAGCAGCACCCCAATCAGCTTGAGCACGCTCATCACACCACCTCCTTGCGGCGATGATTGGGGCCGTTGTCCACCACGAACGTTGTGCTCTTGCGCTGGCCGAACAGGTCGGCCGGGCTGTCACCGTTGCAGCCGTTGCCGAAGGTGAAGCCGCAGCCGCCGCGCTCGCCGAAGGCATCGTTGGCGTATTCGCGGTGGCCGGTCGGAATCACGAAACGGTCCTCGTAGTTGGCAATGGCCAGGTAGCGGTACATCTCTTCCACCTGGGCGATGCTCAGCCCGGTCTGTTCCAGCACCGCGGTGTCTTCCACGCCATCCACGTTCTTGGCCCGGCGCCAGGCACGCATCGCCATCAGACGCTCCAGTGCGCGTACCACCGGCGCTTCGTCACCCGCCGTCAGCAGGTTGGCCAGGTAGCGCATCGGGATGCGCAGCGAGGCCACGTCCGGCAGCTCGCCGCTCATGCCCACGCGGCCACGCTCGGCGGCGGACTGGATCGGCGACAGCGGCGGTACGTACCAGACCATCGGCAACGTGCGGTATTCCGGGTGCAGCGGCAGCGCCAGCTTCCAGTCGATCGCCAGCTTGTACACCGGCGACTGCTTGGCTGCATCCAGCCAGCTGTCCGGGATGCCCTCCTTGCGCGCGGCAGCGATCACCGCCGGGTCATTCGGGTCCAGGAAGATATCCAGGTGGGCCTGGTACAGGTCCTTCTCGGCGGCCACCGAGGCGGCCTCGGCGATGCGGTCGGCGTCGTACAGCATCACGCCCAGGTAGCGGATGCGGCCCACGCAGGTTTCCGAACACACGGTCGGCTCACCCATCTCGATGCGCGGGTAGCAGAAGATGCACTTCTCCGACTTGCCGCTCTTCCAGTTGTAGTAGATCTTCTTGTACGGGCAGGCCGACACGCACATGCGCCAGCCACGGCACTTGTCCTGGTCGATCAGCACGATGCCGTCTTCCTCGCGCTTGTAGATCGCGCCCGACGGGCACGCCGACACGCACGCCGGGTTCAGGCAGTGCTCGCACAGGCGCGGCAGGTACATCATGAAGGTCTTCTCGAAGGCGCCGTAGATCTCCTTCTGCACCTGGTCGAAGTTGTAGTCGCGCGAGCGCTTGCTGAACTCCGAACCCAGGATCTCCTCCCAGTTCGGGCCCCACTCGATCTTCTGCATGCGCTCGCCACTGATCAGCGAGCGCGGCCGCGCGGTGGGCTGGTGCTGGCTGTCCTTGGCGGTGTGCAGGTTCTGGTAGTCGAAATCGAACGGCTCGTAGTAGTCGTCGATCTGCGGCAGGTCCGGGTTGGCGAAGATCTTGGCCAGCATGCGCCAGCGGCCACCGGCACGCGGCACCAGCTTGCCGGCGCGGGTGCGCACCCAGCCGCCGTTCCACTTGTCCTGGTTCTCCCATTCCTTCGGGTAGCCGATGCCCGGCTTGGTTTCCACGTTGTTGAACCAGGCGTACTCGACGCCCTCGCGCGAGGTCCAGACGTTCTTGCAGGTGATCGAGCAGGTATGGCAGCCGATGCACTTGTCCAGGTTCAGCACCATCGCGATCTGTGCACGGACCTTCATCACACCACCTCCTTGGCGGCGGCCGGTACGGCCTCGCCATCTAGCCAATCCACCTTGTCCATCTTGCGCACGATCACGAACTCGTCGCGGTTGGTGCCGCAGGTGCCGTAGTAGTTGAAACCGTAGGCCAGCTGCGCGTAGCCGCCGATCATGTGGGTGGGCTTGAGCACGATGCGGGTCACCGAGTTGTGGATGCCGCCGCGGGTCCCGGAAATCTCCGAGCCCGGCACGTTGATGATGCGTTCCTGGGCGTGGTACATCATCGCCATGCCCGGCATCACGCGCTGGCTGACCACCGCACGTGCGGCAATCGCACCGTTGACGTTGAACAGCTCGATCCAGTCGTTGTCGACGATGCCGGCGCTGCGCGCGTCGTCCTCGCTGATCCACACGATCGGGCCACCGCGCGACAGCGTCTGCATGATCAGGTTGTCGCTGTAGGTGCTGTGGATGCCCCACTTCTGGTGTGGCGTGATCCAGTTCAGCACAATCTCCTTGTTACCGTTCGGGCGCTGGTTCAGCAGCGGCTCCACCGTGCGCGTGTTGACCGGCGGCCGGTAGCCCATGAAGGCCTCGCCGAAGTCGATCATCCACTCGTGGTCCTGGTAGAACTGCTGGCGACCGGTCACCGTGCGCCACGGAATCAGCTCGTGCACGTTGGTATAGCCGGCGTTGTAGCTGACGTTGTCGTCCTCCAGGCCCGACCAGATCGGCGAAGAGATGATCTTGCGCGGCTGTGCCTGGATGTCACGGAAGCGGATCGCCTCGTGCTCCTTGCCCACCGCCAGGTGGGTGTGCTCGCGGCCGGTGAACGTGCCCAGCGATTCCCACGCCTTCACTGCGACGTGGCCGTTGGTCTCCGGCGCCAGGTGCAGGATCACCTCGGCCGCGTCGATCGCGGTCGAAATGGCCGGGCGGCCCTGGCTCACGCCCGCGTCGTGCACGGTGTGGTTGAGCTTGCCGAGGAACTCGACCTCGTGCTTCGTGTCCCAGCTCATGCCCTTGCCGCCGTTGCCCAGCTTGTCCAGCAGCGGGCCCAGCGAGGTGAACTTGCGGTACAGGTTCGGGTAGTCGCGCTCCACCACCGTCATCGACGGCATGGTCTGGCCCGGAATGGCCTCGCACTCGCCCTTCTTCCAATCAGCCACGCCGAACGGCATGCCCAGCTCGTTGGGGGTGTCATGCAGGGTCGGCACCAGCACCAGGTCCTTCTCCACGCCCAGCACGCCCGGCGCCATCTCGCTCACGGTGCGGGCAACCTCCTTGAAGATCTCCCAGTCGCTGCGCGATTCCCAGGCCGGATCCACCGCCTTCGACAGCGGGTGGATGAACGGGTGCATGTCCGAGGTGTTGAGGTCGTCCTTCTCGTACCAGGTGGCCGTGGGCAGCACGATGTCCGAGTACAGCGCGGTGGTGCACATGCGGAAGTCGAGCGTGACCAGCAGGTCAAGCTTGCCTTCCGGTGCCTCGTCACGCCACGTCACCTCCTCCGGCTTGATCGCGCCCATCTCGCCAAGGTCCTTGCCCTGCAGGCCATGACGCGTGCCGAGCAGGTGCCGCAGCATGTACTCGTGGCCCTTGCCCGACGAACCCAACAGGTTCGAGCGCCAGATGAACATCATCCGCGGATGGTTCTGCTGTGCATCCGGATCGGCGAAGGCGAAGTCCAGCGAGCCGTCCTTGAACTTGCCCAGCGCGTAGTCGGCCGGGGCAACACCCGCCGCTTCGGCCTCGCGTACCAGCTGCAGCGGGTTGCGGTCCAGCTGCGGCGCACACGGCAGCCAGCCCATGCGCACCGCGCGCAGGTTGAGGTCGGCCAGGCTGCCGCTGTACTTGCTCGCATCCGCCAGCGGCGACAGCAGCTCGTCCACCTGCAGCTTCTCGTAGCGCCATTGCCCGGTGTTGAAGTAGAAGAACGAGGTGCCGTTCATGTGGCGCGGCGGGCGGCTCCAATCCAGGCCGAAGGCCAGCGGCTGCCAGCCGGTCTGCGGGCGCAGCTTTTCCTGGCCCACGTAATGCGCCCAGCCGCCACCGGTCTGGCCCACGCAACCGCACATGATCAGCATGTTGATCAGGCCGCGGTAGTTCATATCGTTGTGGAACCAATGGTTCATCCCGGCGCCGACGATGATCATCGAACGGCCATGGGTCTTGTCGGCGGTACGGGCGAACTCGCGGGCGATCTCGATCACTTCCGCACGCGACACGCCGGTGATGCGTTCCTGCCAGGCCGGGGTGCCCGGCACCATGTCGTCGAAGCTCGATGCCACGTTGCCGCCGCCAAAGCCACGGTCCACGCCATACTGGGCCAGCAGCAGGTCGTAGACCGTGGCCACCAGGGTCTCGCCACCCTCGGCCAGGGCCAGTCGACGCACCGGGATGTTGCGCTCAAGCACGTCGTCGGCCGGCGCAGCGGTCCAGCCCTCCGACTCGATGCCACCGAAGTACGGGAAGCTGACCGCCTCGATGCCCTCATGGCCATCGGCCAGGCTCAGGCGCAGGCGTGTATCGGCGCCCTTGCTTTCCTTCTCCTCGATGTTCCACTTGCCCTTCTCGCCCCAGCGGAAGCCGATCGAGCCGTTGGGCACTACGATCTGGCCACTGTTCTCGTCGTAGGCCAAGGTCTTCCAGTCCGGGTTGTTGGCTTCACCCAGCCCGCCCAGCTCACTGGCACGCAGGAAGCGCCCCGCCACCAGGCGGCCATCGTCGCGGCGCTCCAGGCGCACCAGCATCGGCATGTCCGAGTACTGCCGACAGTAGTCCTGGAAGTACTGCGAGGGCGAATCGACGTGGAACTCGCGCAGGATCACATGGCCGAAGGCGAAGGCCAGCGCCGCATCGGTGCCCTGCTTGGGGTGCAGCCAGTGATCGGTCAGCTTGGCCAGCTCGGAATAGTCCGGGCAGATCGCCACCGTCTTGGTGCCGTTGTAGCGCGCCTCGGTGAAGAAGTGCGCATCGGGCGTACGCGTCTGCGGCACGTTCGAGCCCCAGGCGATGATGTAGCGGCTGTTGTACCAGTCGGCCGATTCGGGCACGTCGGTCTGCTCGCCCCAGATCTGCGGCGAGGCCGGCGGCAGATCGCAGTACCAGTCATAGAAGGACAGGCAGGCGCCGCCCAGCAGCGACAGGTAGCGTGCACCGGCCGCGTAGGACACCATCGACATCGCCGGGATCGGCGAGAAGCCGACCACGCGATCCGGGCCGTACTGCTTCACCGTGTACAGGTTGGAGGCCGCAATGATCTCGTTGGCCTCTTCCCATTGCAGGCGCACGAAGCCGCCCATGCCGCGGCGGGTCTTGTACGAACGCGCCTTCTCCTTGTCCTCCACGATGCTGGCCCAGGCATCGACCGGGGCCTTGCTCTTGCGCGCTTCGCGCCACAGGCGCAGCAGCGTGCCGCGGATCAGCGGGTACTTCAGCCGGTTGGCGCTGTACAGGTACCAGGAATAGCTGGCGCCACGCGGGCAGCCACGCGGTTCATGGTTGGGCAGGTCCGGGCGCGTACGCGGGTAGTCGGTCTGCTGGGTCTCCCAGGTGACCAGGCCGTTCTTGACGTAGATCTTCCAGCTGCACGAACCCGTGCAGTTCACGCCGTGGGTGGAACGTACGATCTTGTCGTACTGCCAGCGGGCGCGGTAGCTGTTTTCCCAGTCGCGGCCCTCGCTCTTGGCGAATCCGTGGCCATCGGCAAAGGTCTGGGGGTCACGCTTGAAGAACTGCAAGCGATCGAGGAAATAACTCATCGGGGGTCTCCCTTTGCGGACATCGGCATCGTGGCTGTGTGTGTCATCTGGCTGCGGTGCGTTTTCATGTCGTCAGCAGGGTGTCTCGGCACCGCGCCGGTAGTACCACCACCAGGTCACGGCCAGGCAGGTGACATAGAAAACAACGAATCCGTACAGCGCCATGTCGGGGCTGCCGGTCAAGGTGATGGACGAGCCGTAGCTCTTGGGAATGAAGAAGCCGCCGTAGGCACCGATCGCACCGGAGAAACCGACCACCGCGGCCGACTCGATGCTGGCCTGGTGCGCGGCCGTGGCCTTGCCTTCGGCGTTGTCGTTGGCCGACCAGCGCTCATGCAGGGTGCGGAAGATCACCGGGATCATGCGGAACGTGGTGCCGTTGCCGATGCCGCTGAGCACGAACAGCGCCATGAAGCTGAGCAGGAAGCCATGGAAGTTGCCGCCCTGGCCGTGACTGGGCAGGAAGTGCAGCACGCCGAACACGGCCGCGATCATCAGCGCGAACACCCAGAAGGTCAGGCGTGCGCCACCCCAGCGGTCGGCCATGCTGCCGCCCACCGAGCGCATCAGTGCGCCCAGCAGCGGGCCGATGAAGGCGTAGGCCAGCGGGTTCACATCCGGGAACTGGCTCTTCACCAGCATCGGGAAGCCGGCCGAGAAACCGATGTAGGAACCGAAGGTGCCGATGTACAACCAGCACATCAGCCAGTTGTGCTTGCGGCGGAAGATCACCGCCTGCTCGGAGAACGACGAGCGGGCGCTGGTCAGGTCGTTCATGCCGAACCAGGCCGCGATGGCGCACAGCGCAATCGCCGGCACCCAGATGAAGCCGGCGTTCTGCAGGAACAACGGCGCCCCACCCTCCACCGTGGGCTGCGGTGCACCACCCAGCGCACCGAACACGCCCACGGTGATGACCAGCGGGATCACCGCCTGCGCCACCGACACGCCCACATTGCCCAGGCCGGCGTTCAGGCCCAGCGCCAGGCCCTGCTTCTGCTTGGGGTAGAAGAAGGAGATGTTGGACATCGACGACGAGAAATTTGCGCCACCGAACCCGCACAGGATCGCGATGGCCACGAACACCCCGTACGGCGTGGCCGGGTCCTGTACCGCAAAGCCGAGCCAGAGCGTCGGCGCCAGCAGCGAGGCCGTGGACAGCGCGGTCCAGCGGCGGCCACCGAAGATCGGAATCACGAACGAATAGAAGATACGCAGCGTGGCGCCGGACAGGCTGGGCAGCGCCACCAGCCAGAACAGCTGGTCGGTGCTGAAGTTGAAGCCGATCTTCGGCAGGCTGATCGACACCGCCGAGAACAGTACCCAGACCGAGAAGGCGAGCAGCAGCGAGGGGATCGAGATGACCAGGTTGCGGGTGGCGACCCGCTTGCCGGTGCGCTCCCAATAGCCGGGGTCCTCCGGCGTCCAGTCGCTGATGACGCGACCTGGACTGGCAGTGCTGCGGACAACAGGATCGCTACCGACGGTCATACATGGCTCCAAGGCTGTGGAATGACGTGGGTACTGCTTTCAAGTTGTGACCCGTCGTCATGCAGCCATTAGGCCGTGCAGCAACAACGACGGGGTTGATCTGGATCAATCAGGGGGCGGTTTCCACCCTGCCCCTGACAAATGTCAAACCGAAGGCGCGGTGGTGCGGCGGGTCACCCCGCGCTGGCGTACGCTGTCGCGCACGTCCACATCGAACTGCAGCTGAAGCTGGCCGCCATCTTCCAGGGCAATGTCGAATGGCAGCCCATCCCGGCACGGCAGCCGCGCCGCCAAGGCCTCGACTGCCGGGCGCGGCAGTACCAGGCGGCAGAAGGTGCCGCCATCGAGCAGCACCGGTTGATCGCCGCCATGCAACGACACCGCCATGCCCCAGCCCTCGATGCCGCCAAAGCGGGTCATGTTCTCGACAGATTCACCGGCCAGCAGGCGCGCCAGTTCGGCCTCGTCCAGGCGAAGCCGTACTGATTGATCCTGCAACTGCACTTTCATGACGCAACATCCTCCCATTGTTCGGGGGTATTGCAGTTGACCAGGCAGGCTTCGTCAACGCTTTCCAGCAGCAGCGCGTACATCTGCAGGCGACGCTGGAAGGCCTGTACCGAGCGCGGCCCCTGCGCATCATCCAGCATCGCGGCCAGCACGCTACGAGTGGCATTGTCCACATTCAACAGCATGGGAAAGGGATGCCCGTCAAAGATCGTGCACGCGCCCCGCCCCTCGGCGGCCAACCGTTGCAGCAGCCGCGGTGCCAGCAACGGCGTGTCCACCGCTACCACCCAGGCTGGGCTATCGGGCATCTGCTGCATCACGCTGTGCAGTCCACCCAGGGGACCGCAGCGCGCCACCTGATCGGGGATGCCGCCGAAGGCCGGATAGTCGCCGCTCACCCACACCCGTTCGGCGCCGGCCTGCAGCAGCAGGCCACGCATGTGTTCCAGCAGGGTGCGCCCCTGCCACGGCAGCAGCGCCTTGTCGCGCCCCATCCGGCTGGACAGGCCGCCGGCCAGCACGATGCCGTTGATGCTCATCGCAGTAGTGCCACGCCATGCGTGGCTGCGTCGGCCGGATTCATCGGGAAGGCCCCATCCACGCATGGCGTGGATCTACTGAACCCCACGGCCATCCAGACATTCGGTGGTAGAGCCACGCCATGCGTGGCTGCAGCGGACTCAATGGTGGTGGTCGTGCGCATGGTCATGGGCATGTGCGGGTTCGCTGTCCGCATGGCACAGGCTGCAGCCCTCGCTCCACTCGCTGTCGCCGTCCTCGTAATGCTCCTGCTTCCAGATCGGGCACTGGTGCTTCACCACCTCGATCAACTGCCGGCAGGCCCTGAATGCCTCGTCTCGATGCGGGCTGCCCGCCGCCACCACCACCGCCACATCACCAATGCCCAACCGGCCCTTGGCATGGGCCACATACAGCTTCAGCTTCGGACCGAACGTCGCCTCGACCTCGGCGGCCAAGCGCTTGAACTCGTTCAGCACCAGCGGCTCGAACAGGTCATAGGTAATCCCGTTCACCGGCCGGCCGATGTTGACGTCGCGCACTTTGCCGATGAACACATCGATGCCACCGAAACCCGGATCGGACACCGCAGCGATGCCCTCGGCCGGATCGATCGACGCCTGCGCGCGGTCCACCACCTTGGCGATGATCTTCTCGCTCATCGCTCAGCCCCCGCTTACCGGCGGCAGGATCGCCACCCGGCCATCGTCGGGCAGCGCCTCGTGGTCACGCAGCACGCGTTGCTGGTCGGCGAACGCCGAGTAGTCCAGCAGGCCCGCGCGGAAGCCCGGCCAGCGCGCAGGCAGCAGCTCGCGCAACGCCTGGCGCAGATCAGCCACAGTGCCACCGGCTACCTCCACCGCGATCTCGCGGCTGGCATCCAGATCGGAAAACGCACCAAACAACTGCAGATTCACCTGCTTCATCATGACTCCTGGCTCGCCAGCTGCACCGGGTCATGGTGACCCCAGCCCTGCACACGCACGTAGGTGCCAGCGTTGGCCAGGTCTCCCTCGGCCTCCAGCACCACCCAGGCGTTGGCCTGCAGCATGGACATCAAACGGAACGACTCCTGCCCGGACAGCACCCGCGCACTCAGGCGGCCCTGCGCGTCCACTTCCACCCGCGCACGCGCGTGGAAGCGCAGGCCCAGCGGCTTGCGCACGTCGGCCTGCAGCGGCAGCTGCAACACGGTTTCCGGTGCCAGCCCCAGCAGGCGGCGCAGCACCGGCTCCACGAAGAAGCGCTGGCCCACGGCGGCCGAGACCGGGTTGCCGGGCAGACCGAAATACAGCGCACCATTGGGCAGCACCGCGAACAACAGCGGCTTGCCGGGGCGGATCGCTACCTTGTGGAAGACGATGCGCGCACCACGTCCACGCAGCGCATCGGGAACGAAATCGTAGCGGCCGGCCGACACCGCGCCGGTGCTGATCAGCAGCTGCGCGCCGGCAGCCAGCGCGTCATCCAGCACCGCATTGAACGCGGCCACGTCATCACCCACCGTGCCCTGCCACACCACTTCGGCACCGGCGGCCTGCAGGCGGCCAACCAGATACGGCCGGTTGCTGTCACGGATCTGGCCGGATTCCAGCGTCTGCGCCGCCTCGGTCACCAACTCCTTGCCGGTAGCGATCACTGCCGCCTTCGGCCGCGCCACCACCGCCACCTGGCCCACGCCGATGGCATGCAGCAGGGTGCGCGCATTGATGTCCAGCACCTGCCCGGCCTGCAGCACACGCTCGCCGTCGCTCACATCCTGGCCGCGCAGGCGCACGTTCTGGCCGGGCTTCACCGTGCCCTTCAGGGCAATGCGGGTCGGGCGTCCTTCCTCGCTGGCGAGGATGTCCACGTTCTCGACCGGCACCACCGTATCCAGGCCAACCGGCATGCGCGCGCCGGTCATGATTTCCCAGGCACCCTCGCCGCCTTCGGCGCCTGCATCGCCGGCTGCCTGCCAGCCCTGCACGGCAAATTCGGTACCGGCTTCGAACGTCGCGCCGTTGGCGCGCAGCGCGAAACCGTCCATCGCAGAATTGTCGAACGGCGGCAACGACTGCCCGCTGTGGATGTCACTGGCCAGGGTACGGCCGCCGGCCTCATGCAACGGCAGGCGCTCGGCCGGCAGCGGCGTGGCCGCATCCAGCAGGTGCTGCAGGGCTTCGCTATAGGCAATCATCAGTGGCCACCACCATCGACCATCGCCAAAGCGTGGCCCAGCACCGGCGCCAGAATATCGAGGCACTGCGCCGCCGCCTTCGGGCTACCCGGCAGTGCGAACACCAGCATGTTGCCCAGCTGCACCACCTCGGCGCGGCTCAGCCAGGCCATCGGCGTGTGCTGTGCGCTCAGTGCCCGCACCATCTGCGCCAGGCCATGCACCGGCCGTGCGTTCAAGGAACGCAGCGCCTCCGGGGTCAGGTCACGCGGGCCCAGCCCGGTACCGCCGGTGCACAGGCACAGGCGCACGCCCTCGGCGGCCAGTGCCTGCAGGCGGCCCGCCAACGGCTCGATGCCGTCGGGCAAGATCTCGGCGGCCACGACCTCACCGCCCAGCTTTTTCAGGCCGCTTACCAGGGTTGGGCCGGACACATCTTCATAGGTGCCCTCACTGGCGCGATCGCTCAGCGTGATCACCGCGCAGGCCGCGCCCTCCAGGCCCTTCGGCGCACGCGGATTGAAGCGCGCGCGCTCGGCATCGTCCATGCCATCCGGGTGCAGCCACACACCGCGCTTGCCGCCTTCCTTGAACAGCAGGCGGATTCCTTCAATGCGCAGGGCCGGTTCCAGCGGCTTGCTCAGGTCGTACAGGGTCAGCAGCGCCGCGTTGACGCCAGCCAGTGCCTCCATCTCCACGCCGGTGCGCGCCTCGCTGGCGCACTCGCACCACACGCGGATCGCCTGCCGTTCCGGCACCGGCGCGTAGAACACCTGCACCAGTTCCAGCGGCAGCGGGTGGCACAGCGGCATCAGCATCGAGGCCATCTTGGCGCCCTGCAGGCCGGCAATCTCGGCCATCACCAGCGCATCGCCCTTAGGCAGGCGGCGCTCGACGATCAACGGATAGGCCACCGGACCAGCATGCAGCTCGCCCACCGCCACCGCACGGCGGCGGGTGATGCGCTTGTCGCGGACATCGGCCATATGGAAGGCCGCATTCAATTCCCCACTCATCGTGTTGCTCATCCTCCAATGGAGGCCAGGTGCGGGGTCAGCCCGGTCTGGCCCTGGTGCAGTCCATGCCCGGCCGCTTTCAGGCCAAGCTGTGTGGTGATGCGTGCCAGCAGCGCGTCGTGGTCATCGTCGCGCTGCAGCAGCGGGCGCAGCGGCACGCCGAACTCGCCGAACAGGCACAGCCGCAGGTCGCCCTTGGCGGTCACCCGCAGGCGGTTGCAGCCCTTGCAGAAGTCACGCGAATACGGGGCGATGATGCCGATGCTGCCGCGATGGTCCGGATGGCCGAACTCACGCGCCGGGCCGGCATCGGCCGCGCGCGGACGCTCGTGCCAGCCGGCCGCCAGCAGCTGCTCGATCACCACGTCGGCACGCAGGTGGTGGCGCTGGAAATAGGCTTCGTTGTCGCCGGTGCGCATCAGCTCGATGAAGCGCACGCTGAAAGGACGGTCACGCAGGTAGTCCATCCACTGCGGCAGCTCGTCGTCGTTCAGGCCACGCAGCAGTACCGCGTTGAGCTTGATCGCCGGCAGGCCCAGCGCCTGTGCCAGGGCCAGGCCCTGTTCGATCTCCGGCAGGCGGTCGTGCCCGGTGATGGTCCTGAAGCGTTCGCGCTGCAGGCTGTCCATGCTCACGTTCAGCGCGGTCAGGCCGGCCCGGTGCCAGCCCGGCAGTCGACGCGGCAGCAGCGTGCCATTGGTGGTGATGGCCACCTTGCGGATGCCCGGCACTGCCGCCACGGTGGCGATGATCTCGTCCAGGTCCTTGCGCAGGCTGGGCTCGCCACCGGTCAGGCGGATCTTGCTCATGCCCAGCGCGGCAAACGCACGCACCAGGCGCGCGATTTCATCCACCTGCAGGAAGCGTGGGCGGCCATCGGCCTGGTAACCATCGGGCAGGCAGTAGCTGCAACGGAAGTTGCAGGCTTCGGTCAACGACAGGCGCAGGTACGGAAAGCTGCGTCCGAAACCGTCGGTGAGTTGGCTCATGGCTGGTCCACCTTGTTGCTCCACCGTCTTGCCTGTACCCGGAACGGCCCGGAAACCCTCGTCTGCTGGAACGATTGCCAGAGTACGCGGCCGTCAGTTCCATGGGCATGACTTAAATCAATCGTCTTCGGCCCCGCGCGGCAGGCGTTATGGCAGCATGCGGCTTTCCGTGCAGCGGGCGTGTGACAACCCTCATGATGATGAACGATTTCCAGCAGCTGCTGCACGCCGCAGGCCAGCAGGCTGAACCGCAACGCTTGCTGTTCGTATTTGTGCGCGCCGAGCTGCCCGAATCGCCCACCAGCGACCAGCGCGACCGGCATGACCGTCGCGAGGGCGGCACCCTGTCGCCGGTGCTGTGCGTGGACAAGCTGCCGGCCGAGGTGGCCAGCTTCCAGGCGCTGGCCACCGAATCGACCACCACCGGCATCGACTGGGACCTGGTCTTCGTGGCCGCGCTGGACGGCCGCGCCGGTTTCGCGCCCAACAGCGATGAGGCCGCTCGCCCGCTGCAGCTGATGGTCAACGCCATCCATGACGGTCAGATCGGCCGCTTCGCCGCCTTCGACCGGGGCGGCGAGCCTGTTCAGTTCTATTGAGCCACCAGCTGCAGGGTCAGGAAGAAGATCACCAGCACGGTGTTCAGGCCCCAGGCCACGGTCAGCCCGCGCGCGGCCACGCCCAGATTGGGGTTGTGCGCAGTAGGCGCCGCCCGCCACACCGCCGGGATGATCCAGCCGGTATAGAGCAGCAGCACGGCGAATACCCCCAGCAGCAGCGGGGTGCGCTGGTTGGCCAACGCCCAGAGGGCGACCGCCCACAGAATGTTGCTGGGAATGACGCCCTGCAGCCAGAACACACTCCAGAGCCGTGAACGCCCCGGGGTATCGGGCGTCGGATGCAGGGAAGCGGTGGCGGTCATAAGTCTCCTTCTGGTTAGGAAACGTGCCGGACCAGCCTGCGCTTGGTGGCTGGGAACGTCAACCCGAGTCGCACGTCACGCTTTGGCGTCTGTAGCGTCGAGCGATGCTCGACTCAGGCCCCTGCGGAGCCTGTCGCCATCGCCCCTCCCCACCCGCGCCCTTCCCTCCCCCAACCTCGACACCTGTCGCAGATTGCACGGTGCGGGCGGATCACCACGCCAGCCCGCGCTGGCAGTGCTTAACAGCGTGGGAGAATGCCGAAAGCGTCTCCAATCGAGTGATGTTTGCAACTCTTCTGATTGGCATTGCACAGCGCCAGGGGCTCAGATGGCGTGCCACCGGAAAAGGGTGGCCGGGCTTCGAATCCCGTGTTGGCTTTGAGTAAGTGCGCTTGCCAGCCGGCGTCACCATGCGTGGCGCCGGCTGGCAATCCGTCTGCCGGCTATGGCGGGCGGTGCGTTGGGGGCGTTCGCGCCCGCCGGCTTGAAGCCAACCCGGATTCGAACCACGTACCGCCCGCCACCTTTCGGGTGGCGGCTACCGATTGCCCTGCACGGAGTTCTGCCATGAACGAATCGGACGTCCCCCACCTGCACGCCTACCGCAGCACCGCCCACGACGACGGTTCGCCACAGGCTGCACCCGCAGTGGACAGGAACACCTTCATTGCCAACCTCAACCGCATCGGCTCCGGTGCGGCGGCCGATGGCCAACCCTGGCCGGAGCGGCATCAACTGCCCGGCCGCTGCCTGGCCCTGGCCGATGCCGATTGCGCGTTGAGTGGATTGCGGGTGGTGCTGGAAATGCTGTTGGCGGCGGAGCGCACCCGCCAGAACGGCGAACCGGAAGAGTACGTGGGCGACCGCGTGATGGAGGGGTTGGTCATGGCCTGCCAGTCGTTGTGCGCGCAGGCGGTGGGGCGGTTGCAGGTGGGTGAGCAGTAGCCTCTATCGATGTCGCCTCTGCCCCCTTTTCGCCCCGGCGTTCGCCCGCACAAATGCGACGCCCTTCTCCTTACTCACCGTGCGAGGGCCGCTCCAGACCGGCGCGCGCCCCACCCTTCTGACGACACGACCATGCTGGCAAGGCTGATCAGGGCAATTGAATCGCTCGCCCCCTCAGAGTAGTGCAGGATGGAGACGCCGAAAAATCAATGAAGATTGTCAAGAGCACTTTTGCATTGCTCGTCGCAGCTGGTTGCTGCTCGATCCCCCACATCGCACAGGCGTATCAGCTGACCCGAGAAGAGGCAGATGTCAGGCTGATCGGAAGCATCCCTGCGATCTGCCTCCCGCAAAAAGCCCGGCGGCCGTTCCCAGTGTCCTACGTGATGATGATGGAGTCCCACGCACTCCAAGCTGGAAGGTGGACCATCGAGCTGAAGGACGGCGCCGATCCGATGAAACTCAGGCCTGGCAATTGCATTTCATACGATTCAATGCCTGACGGCTACCGGCATGATCCATCCGAAGACGGTAGAGAGAACTCTCCTTTGAGTTTGAACACAATCTACTACTTTCAAATGACCCGGAGAATTCCGATTCTCTGGTACATGCCTACCGCAATCTACGAAGCGACATTCTGCTTGAAAGAGGATACCGATGGCACCGTCAGCATTCAGAAGGAGTCAGCATGCCCCGACTCAAGCAGATGAGCCTTCCGATGCCAGCAGCAATCCTCGCCCTCCTGCTTCTGAGCGGCTGCCACCTTACCCGGAATCAAGCACTTTCACCCAAGCCGGAGGCTGGCACGGTCAAGGTGACCGTCAAGGTCCCCGAGGAGCTTGTGGCCAGAGACATGCAGGTGATCTACCGCTCGACGAAATGCACCACGACGTATCGGTCCACGCTGGACTGGGAAAAACGTACACGAGACAACTATGCGGGACTTGAGCTTCAGCCTGTGCGCCGCCCAGGAACGGATGTTTATGAGGCCACAGTGGCAGTCAATGGCGGCGGAGCATGTCGATGGCGACTAAGCAACGTAACTCTCGGAGTTCGTTACGAAGACGCTTCCAAGTTTGGCGATGACGTGAAACTCGGGGGCGGAGGCGACTTCATTGTAACGTTTGATGAGGCCAACTCTGCATATGGAGGGCCCAACGCCAGGCCCAGCACCAGCATTGATGGCTTTGTTTCGCTGAAGAAGGACTACTATCCTTGGCTATCAGAGCACTTCATCGGCACCCATAGGAAATGGATCAGTCTGACAACGAACGCAGAACAGCCCATCATTATCCGCGTATTCGATGTGCACACCGTCCACTTTGAGCCGATCCTTCATTCCAAGTATCTCGTTCGCTCCTTTGGAACTAAGGAGAAGCAAATAGGCGTCGGCCCAACTTACTACTACCCCGACGGCGGTAGTGGGTCATCGCGTTACCTCAGCAGACCCGACTTCGAGAGGCTTCAGGAAATCCGCATGGCAGGTGAGTCAAGTCATTGAAATGAGCCACTCGACAGGCCCCGCCAGCAAAGGGTCAATCACATTCGGACCCGCACCAGCTGCCGGATACTGCTTGGCCCTGGCCGATGCCGATTGCGGGTTGAGTGGATTAGGGGTGGTGCACGAAATCCTGCTGGCCGCCGAGCGGACCCGGCAGAACGGCGCACCGGAAGAGTACGTGGGCGACCGGGTGATGGAGGGGTTGGTCATGGCCTGCCAGTCGTTGTGCGCGCAGGCGGTGGGGCGGTTGCAGCCCGAAGGGTGAACGCCAGGCGCAACGGCCTTCAGCGAGGAACGCTTTCAACAGGCGTCAATGCTCGCTGAAAGCGCTTCTCAGATCGACGCCGATGATCGGAGAGAAGTCCACCTTGCACAGCTCCAGCTCGAAGAGCTGATCGTGATTATCCAGGCACAGGGTGACTCTCACCGGCACGCCGTCAGCATCGGCAAGCATGGCCGTAGCAATGTCACTGCCGAAAAGCTGGGTCGTGCTGGACAGGAACACCACGCCCCCGAATCCGACGACACCCACATCCTCCATCTGAGCGAGCGCCAGATCCTTCAACAACCGTTCGGACAGCTCGGTCGTCTCCGGCAGCAGCCTGTGGATGAGGGAGACCTCGTCGGGGGTGAGGAACCTGGGCATGGGATGTCCTTCAGGGCACCGCGTCCGCCATCGGCTGATTCTCGATCCGCCATGTCTTAGCGTAGATGAGAATGACGCTTCCGGTCGAGCTGGTCTCGATACGAAAACACTTCAGACCGGACAGCGGATAGCCGACCGCCTTCCAACGATCAAGAAGATCAGCGAGTCCCGGCTCGTCATCATCCACCATGGCGAACTCAATTCGCTCTTCACCCAGTAAAACTGGCAGAGCGTTCTGCGCGAGCAGACATCCTGTGCAGCATGAGCCGGATAGGAAACAGCCATGACAACGCATCGATGGAGAACTTCTTCCAGCGACAGTAGCGGGAACATACAAAGCAGAGGATCTAAAGCAATCTCGACGAGACACGCGCAAACGTCGCCCTGCACATCGAGATGTTCTAGAACCCAAGACAGCGCCACCGCTCCAGCGACGAGCCGCCCCAATAAAGTTCGAGACGCAGCAGGCACTTGGCGGCTGATGGCTACCCGGGGAACACTGGACGATTAACCTTTGGATCAGGCCCCGCCCAGCTTCTTAACATTCTTCTCCTTCACCACGTCCAGCATCGATTTGACCGCCTCAACTCCATGATTCAGGGCCACTATTAGAGAATCGCAAAGTTTCAGATCATGATCATCCAACGCCGGGACTAGTTCCTTCAGCAACTTCAGCGCTAGATCCGTCTTGCCTAATAGCGCCAATGCAGTTGCATGATTGATATGAGCGTGAGCACCTCTCAAGCCCCGCGTCTCAAGAAATGATGCAAATTCCATCAAGGTCATTGAAGACTTCGTTTCAATAACGTTTCGCAGCTCGATCGATGAAAGAATGCTCTCAACCACATCATCGTCTGCCATTTGATCCCTTCCGATAAACGGCCGATCCGCGATTCGGCTGCTGTAGGAAAGATGCGGCCCAAAGGAGTCAAACAATGGAAATACAAAATTCCATACATAGAGCCCCCTTGGGACGAACTCCAGAACAATTCCTTGTGCCACATAGTCATAGTCACTTCGGAAAAAATATCCGCTTGACCCGCCGATCAGGCCGGACCTTTTCCGCAGAAGGCTGCAAATGTATCGCTTGTTCATCTTATCAACGGCCTTCAGGCTTAAGTTCCACCACGAGAGTTCCCTCGGGGAGATTCTTGACGTACTTATTGTACTGATCCCAGGAGATGTAAGCCCAACCAGTCTTCAGATCGAAGATGGCTTGAGGTGCATCAACTGGGCCGTACACAGCGTCCGCCCGTGAGGACCCCGGGTACCCATACCTAACAACCCTACGGCCAGCGTAGCTCACCTCAGTCGCATACTGAGACGTCGGGCATGTGGTATCCACCAGGCGCTTGAACTCACTATGGATGAGCGTTCCGCGTATCCAAGGCAGTGAGCAACGCCATCCACAGGTGGCGTCAATGGTGGACGCTGCTTGGTTTGCCAGCCTCTGGAGCCGATTTCCGACCGCCTGCAACTCCGGTGAAACAGGTACGGCCTGAGGTATGTATTTTTTATCGGCCAAGCCTAGCGGATCGACACGGCCAGTGGGATCTCCGCTTCCATACGCGAACGAGTTCAGTCCACCCATCAACCCAATTGGATCGCTCTGGGTATACCGCCCCACTGCCGGGTCGTATTCCCTCCGATAGTTGTAGAACAGCCCACTCGCATCCGTCGCCTGTTGGCCCGGGAATCGCAGCGCCAACTCGAATGCCACGCCATCGCCGTCCGGGTCGGTACTCGGAATCTGGTTGCCGAACACCTCGCTCTTGTTGCTCCACTCCCAGATCGCCACATCGCGCGCCGGGTCGATCACCACGCGCGGCGTACCCAGATGGTCCGGCTGGATGTAGGCCAACTCCGGCACACCTGCGCTTGGCACGCTGATCAGCGCCACCGGGTAGTTGTCCAGCCAGATGGCCTGCTGCTGCGCCTGGCCCGTGGCCGAGTAGTTGCCCAGCCACTGCCCTGCTTCGTTATACAGAGTGATCTGTGCAGCGCCACCAGCCGGGGTGCGCAGCACGCGCTCGCCGCGATGGTTGTAGGCGTAGCTTTCCAGTACGGCGTTGCCTTGCTTCACCGCGTTCATGCGGTTGGCATCGTTGTAGATGAACGTCTTGCCGCCGATGCTGGTGGTGTTGCCCACCGCGTCATGGTTGCGCGCTTCACCATCCACCGCAGTCAGGCGATGACTGGTTGCGGGATAGGTGTAGCTGGCAGTGCCCGCCGAAGTGGTCAGCGCGGTGCGATTGCCGGTGGCGTCGTAGGCATAGGTTTCAATCGGCGTGCCGGTCGCGCCGTCCTGGGTCTGGGTCAGGCGGCCCAGCGTGTCGTAGGCGTACCTGGCCAGCACCGTCGAGCCTGCGCCGTTCTTCAGCTCGGTGATCGAACCGACGGGGTCATAGCCATAGCCCAGCGACAGGCCGCCTGCGGCCGGGTCGTGCACCGCTCGCGGGCGGTAGTCCAGATCCAGCGGACGCTGTAGCTGGCGGCCGTTGCCATAGGTCCAACCGGTCGCCGGGCCGAAGGCCGCGTAGGTCACGTTGTTCACCACGATCTGGCGAGCTTGGCCGGGCCGGGTCAGTCCGATCTGGCTGATGCGCCCCAGGGTATCGCGCACGTAGTCGGCCACAATGCCATCGGGGTACGTCAACGCCGTCAGGCGGCCCGACTTGCTGTAGGCATAGCGCAGGGTACTGGCCACCCCATTGAGCGTCTGCACCTTGCGGGTGACCTGACCGAAGCGGTCATGGCAGTACTGGGTGCTGCCATTGGCGTGCAGCACCTGCCCCAGGCGCCCCTTGGCAAAGCGCTCGTCGGCAGTACACGCAGCGGGCGCCACGTCGTAGCTGTAGCCCACGTCCAGATTGGGGTCCGGATAGGCGATGCCGATCAGCCGGTTGAGTGCATCGTAGTGATAGGTGGCGGTGACGCCACGCGCATCGGTGGCCGTCTTGCGGTTGCCTGCCGCATCGACGGTGAAGCTGCTGGCGCCACTGTCCGGGCTGACCTGGCCGGTGAGGTCACCGAAGCCGTTATAGGCGTATGTGGTTTGGAGGCCCTTCGGGTCGGTGACCTGGGTCACCTGGTCCAGCACGTTGTACTGGCTGCGGATCTCCGCCGCCACGCCACCCACGTCCTGCAGGGTCTGGGCCAGTCGGTTGAGCGGGTCGTAGTGCTGGCTGGTCACGCGCTGCAGGGCGTCGGTCACCGTCTGCAGGTTGCCGTTGGCATCGTAGGCAAAGCCGGTAGCGTGATTGCCTGCGTCCTTCAGCGCGGTCAGCTGGCCGAGCGTGTTGAACGTCCGTGCCAGGGTGCGACGCAGGGTGCCGCCGGTGTCCAGCGTGTCTTCCTTGAGGCGGTTGCCGGCGTTGTCCAGTGTGTAGTGAATCGTGTTGCCTGCGTTGTCCGCGATGTCGGTCAAGCGCAGGGCAGCATCGTAGACGTAGGAAACGCTACTGCCATCCGGCTCGGTGATCTTCTGCACCTGGCCGGTTGGCCAGTAGCTCAGGCGGGTAACGCGGTCCTCGGCCGTGCTGGCACCGCGTACGGTGATCGAGGTTGGCCAGCCGCGAGCATGGTAGGTGTAGTCGGTGACCACGCCGTTGGCATCCTTGACCGACAACGGCCGCCCGAACGCGTCGTAGGCCAAGGTATCGACCGTCTGGCCCAGCGCATTGGTCACGCTGCGCAGGTCGCCCTTGCGATAGCTGCAGGCACCTCCGGTCGCGCACCCTGCATCATCCGCCGAGTAATAGGCATAGGTAACGGCATCGGCCACATCCGTGCGCGGGCCATCCACACTCTTCAGCAGCCCCTCCACCGGGCAGCTGCCTGCCGCTGCCACATCAGCGGCTTCGCAGTACGTGTAGCTGGTAATGCGCGTCTGACCGGAAGCGGTGTCGGTCACCGTGTTGGCCGTCGGCTGGCGTCGGGAATTGAAGGCCGTGCGGGTTTCGCGGCTACCGATCCGGGTGGTCAGTACCGCATTGGTTTCGACGTCGCGCGCCGTGGTCACCACACGCTGCTCGGGCAAGCCGACCGCTTCGGTCACGGTATGGATGCTGACGGCACGACCGCTTACCGGATCGGTGCCCTGCGCATAGGCGTGCTTGGTCTGGATGCCGCGGCGATCGGTGTAGGTATCCAGACGCCGGCGGAAGTCGACACTCTGGTCGTAGTAGGTCCGGCTGACCGTTCCCTGCGAATCCGTCAGGCCGGTCACCTTGCGCGACGGAGCGCTATCGCCTCCGGGTGTCAGGATGTAGTCGGTCTGCCGCCCCAGCGCGTCGGTCACGACTGCACCACCGTTGGGGCTGTAGGCCAGTGTCACACCATCGGCACCGCCGGCATGCTGACTGGAGATCACACGACCGATGGAATCGTAGGTGAAGGTGCTGTAGCGGCGACCGTCCTCGGTGGTGATACCGGTCAAGTGCTGGGGGAAGTCCTGGTTCTCGTAGTGATACGTCCGCACACCACCACCCGCATAGGTCACCGTGGCGACCTGGTTCTGCGGCGTGTAGGTATAGGTGGCGAGCGCAACGCCTTCGACCAGCACCGAACTGATCAACGCCTCATAGTCGTTGGACTGGTAAACGAACTCGAGCGTGCGGCCACTGCTGTGGGTGACGGCCGCAAGGCGATCGCTGTCATCGTAGATGTAGGTCAGCGACGTGCCATCCGGGAAGCGCTTGGCGGCAAGACGCCCGTCCGCGCCGAAGGTAGAGATGGAGCCCGCTGAATACAGCGTCCAGTTGCCGTTCTGGACCAGACGATCGCCACTGTCGTCGTCCGCCTCATAGGCTTGCCCGATCTTCTTGAATGCACGCTGGAAACCAGTGCTTTCAATGATGCCCACACTGTCAACGCCATCCAGTGCCAGGTGGGCGCCCAGCGAATGGGTCCAGCCATAACCGAAGCCACCGGATGAGGTGGAGATGCCGGAGTGATAGAAACGCGTCAGTGCGATCCAGCCCAGATCAAAGTCCTGCGCGATTTCGTACTTCTCGCCGGTTTTGACGTCACACGGATTGCCGACATTGCCGTCGCAAGGTGCCTTATTCGTCGCCTCGCTGTCCTCTTCCGAGGGACAATTCGTACCGGCGCTGTCCTTGTCGCACTTCTGCGACTTCGAGGTGATGGTAGCAACGAATTCTTCGCTGACGCAGGCGTTGTGCTTGTTGGACCACTGCGTGAACGGGATGGGGCAGTTCAAGCGTCGCGCGCGAACAAGCCCTGTCGTTCCTGCGTCGAAGGGCACGCACGGAGACTCCGCCGAATTGCTGCCCAGCATCCAGGTGACCCGATACTCCCTGACCTCCGAAATTCCATCCATCTCAGGGGCAGTGGCGACCCAGTCTCCTTCCGGCACCGCGGTTTCCCCTGGACACTGGGGATTGATGTCCTGCAAGTCTGCAATGAGCGCTTCCAGCACTTCCTCTTCGGACAGGAAGCCACCATCACCCGCGCCGTAGTAAGTCCAGTCAGGGTCGGAGGGCTGCGTCTTTCCCATCCAGTAGGTAATCGACGTATTTCCGTTCAAGTCCACGACTTTGGACTTGATCTTGTCGACGTACTGCCAGCCGAACTGGAACTCCGGCGGGAACGGGCTGGGCGCCGGCAGATTCTTGATGGCGGCCACCGCCGCCTGCTGGGTCTTGTATTGGGTCGCATCGCCGCCGGGCTGCGAAATACGCCAGGTGATCTTGCTTTCCTGCGCCTGTGCCACAGCAGGGGCGACGAAGCCGACGGCAACAATCGCCAGCACGGCACGCGAGAGGGTCTTCAGTCGTTCCAACATCCCTGTTCTCCTTCCTGGACGAACACAGCGCCGGCGGGAACGAGAACGCGGGGGTAGAGCCCCATCACGTCATGCTTCGGATCGTCCCTGGTCCGGAATGCGGCAGTGCCACATGCCGCCTTTATCGTTGAAGGTGATGACATATTCAAGTCAAGGCCCGCGACATCCGTCACATTTCCACCCGCGCGGATTCCAGATCCAGCCGATTACCGCGACAGCTTTCGGAGCAGCCTGCGGGCAGGAAACACCTGCAACCGCCTGCACCCCTCACGCATCAGAAGATCCTGGACACCCATGGAACAGGATCATGAGGCGCATTCCCCCGCATCACCGTACCGCACTCGGCACTCGCCGTTGGCGCAGCACTGCCATCGCCATCCTCACTCTGCTGACGCTTCCCGTGGCCACCCTCGCCTCACCCGTGGCGGATAGCACCTGTACCCTCCCCGCCCGCCCGGGCGAGCGCATCATCGACGTTCCCTTTGACGTCATCGACGGGCGCATCCATGTGCAGGTGCAGGTCAACGGCAGCGGCCCGTACCGCTTCGCCATCGATACCGGCGCCAGCGGCATGGCCCGCGCGGACAGCCGCCTGGTGCGGAAACTGGCGCTACCCGCGGACGCCAGCACCCGCCACTCCGACGGCGTGCAGACAGCCTGGGCCGATACGGTGCGCATCAACGCCCTCGCGCTCGGCGGGCTGCGCCACAGCGACGTGACCGCGCTCACCCGCGACTACAACGCACGGCAATCCAAAGACCCAGTGTTCGACGGCATCCTTGCGCGCGGATTCTTCGCTGATGGCGTGCTGATCATCGATTACCCGCAACGGCGCCTGCAGTTCCGCCGCGACATCGACCTCCTGCCCGCGCAACCGGACACGCTCGCCTACTCACGCGCCTTCCGCATCCCGGTGACGATTGGAACAGTGACCACAGAGGCGCAGCTGGACACCGGCGCCAACGTCGCGATGGTGCTGCCCACGGCACTCTTCCGGCGGGCAGCCGGTGCCGCAGTGACCACCGGGGATCGACTGACCCTCAGTCACGGCGAGGTCGATGGCGGACGCGCACGGCTGGATGCCACCGTATTGATTGGCGGCCTGGCACTGCAGGGGTTGCACGTACGGGTGTCCGACCGCTATCCGGAAGCGGTGGTGGGCGCCCATGCGCTGCAGGAAGCAGTGGTGCTGATCGATCAGCGCAGCCAACAGGTGGCAGTCTGCCCAAGCAGGCACCACCGCAACTGAGTCACTGTCGGCGTGCTGCCCGCCATGCCGGCCACGCTTCAGCGATCACGCCCACTGCCGACCTCAGGAACAACAGGGCGATCACTGCGCCAACGACAATATCCGGCCAGCCGCGCCCGGTCATGGCCACGCCACCTGCGGCCACCAGCACCCCCAGGTTCGCGGCCACGTCATTGCGCGAGCACTCGAACGTGCTCTTCATGTTGATGTTCAACCCGCGGAAACGCCACAGCAGCGCCAGGCAGGTGAGGTTCGCCACCAGGGCAATGCCACCGAACACCAGCATCAGCGTGCTGGACGGTGGCACCCCATTGACCAGCTTGCCGGCCACTTCGAACACGATGAACACGAAGAAGGCCAGGATCAGCAGACCCTTGGCCAGCGCCGCGCCCGCCTCCCAGCGCGCGCCCCGGTTTACCGCCCACAGGCTCAGGCCATAGACGATGGCATCCCCCAGCATGTCGACCGCGTCGGCCTGCAGGGCGCTGGATCGCGCGGCAAGGCCCGCGCCGAACTCGATGAAGAACATCGCCAGGTTGATTGCCAGCACCGCCACCAGCACCCGCCGCTGGGCGCTGTGCAGCGCTATCGATGCCAGCTCCTGGCGTTTGTGGCCGCAGCACTGGTCCATGGGGGCGCTCCGCCGGGCGCGCCCGGGCTTGAAATGAAAGGGAGCTGCCTTTATCAACCTTGTAGCCCCTACAAGGTCAAGCCCATGACAGCCCCACTTACCATCGGCCAACTGGCCCGCCACACCGGCACCAAGGCAGAGACCATCCGCTATTACGAAAAGATCGGGCTGCTGCAGCCGCCGTTGCGTTCGCAGGGCAACTACCGCTGCTACGGCGCGCAGGATCAACGGCGGCTGGCATTCGTGCGCCGTGCGCGCGAGCTGGGGTTCGCCATCGAGCAGATCCGCGAACTGATCGCCTTCGGCGAACAACGCGAGCACCAGTGCAGTTCGGTGGATGACGTGGTGAAGGCACACATTGCCGACATCGCGCGCAGGATTGCCGACCTGCAGGCGTTGCAGGGCGAACTGCAGCGGATGATCGGCAACTGCCCCGGCGGGCGCGTGGCCGACTGCCGGGTACTGGAAGCCCTGCAGCCTGCGCCGGCTAGCTGTGATCTCTCTGTAGGTTGTTCATCCGGGACATCTTTGGAAAATGGCGGTTACCACACCTTTCCAGACCCCAAAGAGCCCGGATGAACCACCATAAAAATGCCCGTTTGACCGTCCATAGTCGAGCACTTCTTGTTCACCGCATCCTTCACGAGGGCCTGCGCCCGGAAGAAGCAGCTCAGGCGTGTGGCGTCAGCGTGCGTACGGCTTACAAATGGCTCGGCCGATTCCGGGAGTTGGGGCCATCGGGCTTGGAGAACCGCAGCTCAAAGCCTCACCAGACGCCGCACGCCACGCCGGAGCTGGTGGTCGAGCAGATCAAGGAACGCCGCCGTAAGCGGCAGACCTACCTGACCATCTCCAAGGCACTGGGGGTCGGCCACAGTACGATTTCAAGGCTGATGCGCGCCCACGGCCTCAATCGGCTGTGTCAGCTTGATTCGCCCAAGGAGGTCATCCGATACGAATATGATCAGCCAGGAGGGCTGCTGCACCTGGACATCAAGAAGCTGGGCAACTTCCAGCGGCCAGGGCACAGAACCGATGCCAAACGCCGGGGAAACGCCGCGGGCGGTGGCTGGGGCTACGTCCACGTGGCCATCGACGATCACTCCCGAGTGGCCTTCAGCAGCGTCCACCCCAACGAACAGGGCGAAACCGCCTGCCAGGCGTTGCTGGGCGCTCTGGAGTACTACGCCAGCCTGGGAATCACCTTCAAGCGGATCCTGACCGACAACGGTGCCTGCTATCGCTCCACCGCCTTTGCCAAGCTGCTCAAATCCCTTGGAATCAAGCACATCAGAACCAAGCCCTACACGCCGCGGACCAATGGCAAAGCCGAGCGCTTCATCCAGACCAGCCTGCGCGAGTGGGCCTACGCCTGCGAGTACGCATCCTCGGACCAGCGCAATTCCGTTCTGAACCAATGGCTGCACCACTACAACTGGCATCGTCCCCATATGGCGATCGGCGGCCAGCCACCTATCTCCAGAGTGCCGCTGAACAACGTAGTGGGTTTACACAGCTAGCTGAGCAGGAACCGCACGCGATTCGGCACCCGCCTTAGACGCCGGTCGCTCCCGCCGCCCGCGCCAGCTCCGCCGCCAACGCATCGCCCTTGCGCTCGCTGTAACGATCCACGAGGTAGTCGGCGCGGCCACGGGTGAGCAGCGTGAACTTCACCAGTTCTTCGACCACATCCACCACGCGATCGTAGTAGGGCGAAGGCTTCATCCGCCCGTCTTCGTCGAACTCCTGCCAGGCCTTGGCCACCGACGACTGGTTGGGGATGGTCAGCATGCGCATCCAACGGCCCAGTACCCGCAGCGTATTGACCGTCTTGAACGACTGCGATCCGCCGCAGACCTGCATCACCGCCAGCGTCCTGCCCTGGGTCGGCCGCACGCTGCCATCTTCCAGTGGCAGCCAGTCGATCTGGTTCTTGAACACACCGGTCACCGTGCCGTGCCGCTCCGGGCTGACCCACACCTGCCCTTCCGACCAGTGCGACCACTCGCGCAGCCGCTGCACTTCCGGGTGCCCCTTGTCCACGCTATCCAGTAGCGGCAAGGCATTTGGATCGAACACGCGCGTTTCGCAGCCCAGATGCTGCAGCAGGCGTTCGGCCTCCAGTGCCAGCTTGCGGCTGGACGATTGCGGACGCAGTGAGCCATACAGCAGCAGGATGCGTGGCGGTCCCTGGCGTTCGGCCGCCAACCGCTGGTGATCTGGCTGGGGAAGCGAAGCCTCCCTCAGATGGGGCAGCGAAGGACTTGTGATCGGCTTGTTCATTCGACTATTCTAGAAATATGGAAACGTCAAATGCAATCGCTGCGCTCACCGCGCTCGGCCACGCCACCCGCCTGGCAGCCTTCCGCCTGCTGGTCGAAGCCGGCCCGGCCGGTCGCATGGCCGGCGACATCGCCGCAACGCTCCAGGTTCCTCCCGCCACCCTCAGCTTCCACCTGAAGGAGCTGGTACAGGCCGGCCTGGTCGAGAGCGAGAGCCAGGGCCGCCACGTCTGCTACCGCGCGAATTTCAGCGCAATGACCGGCCTGATCGAGTACCTCACGCACAACTGCTGCGCCGGTTCGCCCAGCGAACAGTGCGCGCCGTTGGGCAATCCCTGCAGCTGCTGATTCGGAAACGCCTTCATGTCCCGCTCCATCCTGTTTCTCTGCACCGGCAACAGCGCCCGCAGCGTGCTGGCCGAAGCCACCCTGCGCGCGTGGGGCGGCGACCGCTTCACTGCCTTCAGTGCCGGCAGCCACCCGACCGGCCAGGTCAATCCATTCGCGCTTGCACAGCTTCGCGCCGAAGGCATGCCGGTCGCGGGACTGCGCAGCAAATCCTGGGATGAGTTCGCCGACGCGGCTCCGATGGATCTGGTGATCACCGTCTGCGATGCAGCGGCAGCGGAAGCCTGCCCCGTAGTGTTTGGTGATTTCATCCGTAGCCATTGGGGTCTGCCGGACCCAGCCGAGGCAGAGGGCAGCGATGCCGACAAGGCCGCCGCCTTCGCCCACGCGCATGCCATCGTGAAGGCACGCGTGCAGGCCCTGCTGGCACTGCCCGGGCACGTGTGGCAAGACCGCGGAATGCTGCAGCAGGCGCTGGACCAGATCGGCCACCTGCTGCCGGCAGCGCGCACGCCATGAGCACAGCGGCACCCATGGGCCTGTTCGAGCGCCACCTGACGCTCTGGGTCGCGCTGTGCATCATCGTCGGCACGCTGCTCGGGCACTTCCTGCCCGGTGCTTTCTCCTCCCTGGCGGCGGCTGAAGTGGCCAAGGTCAACCTGCCGGTGGCGGTGCTGATCTGGCTGATGATCATCCCGATGCTGCTGAGGGTGGATTTCGGTGCCATGCGCCAGCTGGGCCAGCACAGGAAAGGCATCGGGGTGACGCTGTTCATCAACTGGGCGGTGAAGCCGTTCTCGATGGCGCTGCTGGGCTGGCTCTTCCTGCGTCACGTCTTTGCGGACTGGCTGCCCGCCGGCCAGATCGACAGCTACATCGCCGGCCTGATCCTGCTGGCGGCCGCGCCCTGCACGGCCATGGTGTTCGTATGGAGCAACCTGTGCCGCGGCGATGCCAACTTCACACTGAGCCAGGTGGCACTGAACGACGCGATCATGGTGGTGGCCTATGCGCCGGTGGTGGCGCTGCTGCTGGGGCTGTCGGCCATCACCGTACCGTGGGATACGCTGCTGCTGTCGGTCGGCCTGTACATCGTGGTTCCGGTACTGGTGGCCGCATTGCTGCGGCGCTGGATCCTGTCGCGCCATGGCGAATCCGGGCTGCAGACGGCGCTGCGCCAGCTGGGGCCACTGTCACTGTCGGCGCTGCTGCTGACGCTGGTGCTGCTGTTCGGGTTCCAGGGCCAGCAGATCGTGCAGCAGCCGCTGGTGATTGCGTTGATCGCGGTCCCGATCCTGATCCAGGTCTATTTCACCTCCGGCCTGGCCTACCTGCTCAACCGGCGCCTGGGTGTGGCGCATTGTGTGGCCGGGCCGTCGGCACTGATCGGCGCAAGCAACTTCTTCGAACTGGCGGTGGCGACGGCCGTGGGCCTTTTCGGTGTCCACTCCGGTGCGGCGCTGGCCACGGTGGTGGGGGTGCTGATTGAAGTCCCCGTGATGCTTTCGGTGGTGAAGATCGTGAACCGGTCACGCAACTGGTATGAGGTACGCGAGCGCGCCTGAGGCAGCCATGCCGGAGGCCGCTGCGTCGTGCCCGAGCCGCAAATTGCAACGCCGTGGAATGCGCCCTGCTGCAACGGTGACAGCTCAAAAGTCCGTTCACACTCCCTGATCCATACTTCACGGCACGACGCCGCATGCAGCGGCAAGGCCCGGAGGTTGCGATGAACACCGCACGCTTGTTCGCCATCGTTTTGACCACGGCTGCCGCGCTGGCCGCGGCACCGGCCTTCGCCGATCCGCCGCACCATGCGCGCGGCAACGGGCCACCGCCGCACGCCGGTGGCCCGCACAACCGTGATGCACCGCCGCCGGGCTGGCAGAAGAAGGCCTGGCGTCGCGGCGAGCGCCTGCCATGGGCGGAAGTGGACCGCCGTTACTGGGTGGATGACTATGCGCGCTACCACCTGCGCGAGCCGGGCCGCGACCAGCGTTGGGTCCGGCAGTCCGATAGCGAGTACCTGCTGGTGGAGATTGCTACCGGGTTGATCATCGACGCGCTGCATCGTTGAATGAGAGGATCCGCCGGGGCACTGATGTAACGAAACGTCCCGACAGCATCCCCTTGTCCCCGGAAGCTGCAGATGCAGACATCAAGAGCACCACTCGCCCTCCTCGCGCTTCTGCTGTCAGCGTCGCCAGGCCATGCCGGCAACAACAGTCCAGCCCACAGTCCAGCCGATGGAAAAGCCATCGAACAGGTGGTCGAATCGTTCCGCACCTCGCTGATCAACAAGGACAAGCCGACCTACATGGGCCTGTTCTTCTCCGACAAACCGGAAGACATCGATCCGCGATTCACGCAGCCCGGCCGAATGAGTGATCTGTCAGACTGGTGCCCACCGTTCGTCCATGCCAGCCAGACCCGATGACCCGGATTGCCGACCTCAACGCCGACCAGCTCGCCCACCACGCGTTCAACATCTTCATCGCCCAGGGCCGTCACGTGGAAGGCGCCCGCGTGATCTACCGTGCGCTGCAACTGGACCCGCATCATCCCGCTGCACTGCGCTGCCTGAGCGATTTCCTGGCCCACCAGGGCACCGAGCCGTTCGCAGCGGCCACGCTGGAGCACGCCCTGTCCGGCGCCGTTCCACTGAATGACGATGCGCGCCGGATGCTGGATGACCTGCGCTTCCTCGACATCTGGTCCTGGGGATTCTCCCGGCACGTCTCCGGCGAAACCAACCTCAGCGGCGAAGCATTCAAGAACCGCGAGGATTTCGTGTTCGATGGCCCGGCCTATGCGGCCTTCCTCAACACGGTCACCGAGCCGGCCGGTTCTCTGCAGGGCGCCTTCCAGGCGGCCGTCCGCATCTGCGGGCTGATGTCCGGCCTGCTGCGCCACCCGGAGAAGGACAATCCGGCGTTCGATGATGTGCTGCGATCCTCCGCCTTCGTCGAGACCGAGGCGTACCCGGCATGGCTGGCCTCGCCGACGGACGATCTGGATGCCCTCGACCAGACCATCCAGGCGCAGCGCCAGGCCGGCTGAAGGAAAATCCAACGGGCGTCCGACGCTTTCCCGACGCCCGCCTGCACATCCTGTCGTGAGATCACTTCATGGCAGGACCGGCATGCAGCCACCCTCCCCCAAGGACAGCGGCAAGTACCCGCATGGCAAGACCGGCCTTCGCCGCATCTTCTACACGCTGATCCATTCGCGCGACGGCTTCATCGCCACCTTCCGTGGCGAAGCCGCCTTCCGGCAGCTGTTGCTGCTGCATGCGCTGCTGATCACCACCGCGTTCGTGCTGGACATCAGCCAGGTCGAACGCGCCGTGGTGCTGGCGGTCTGCTTCATCAGCCTGCTGGTGGAGCTACTGAACTCGGCCATCGAAGCGGTGGTCGACCGCATCTCGCTTGACCACCACCCACTGTCCAAGAACGCCAAGGACATGGGCAGCGCCGCCCAGACCACCGCACTGCTGATGGTCGGCACGGTGTGGGGCGTGATCCTGCTGGGTTAGCTCGCGCCCGATCCGCCGGGCATGGCCCGGCGCCACAACGCCGCAGCCGCTAGCGCCAATGCGAGATGGCGAGCTTGGTCAACATGGTTGCGGCGATGGCCCAACCGAAGCTGAGCATGGTACCGATGATCACATATTCGGTGTGTGCCCGCGCCTGCCGGTCGGCGAAGCGCAGCACCGATTTGGCGGCCAGCATCAACCCCACGCCCTCCGGCTGGCCCAGCAGCAGGAACATGAAGATCAAGCCTCTTTCCAGCCGCCCGATATAGCGCCCTGCGGTCTGCATGCCCTTGTGATCGTCGCTCTGCACGGCTGCGGTCGTAGGCGCCGATTCGGCGCTTCCCATATTGAGTCCTGCCGTGAACGGCGCAAGCAGCTTCTCCACCAGGACGCCGCCGACGTTGACCACCAGGATCAAGCCGCTCGCGATCGACATGCCCTGATACATCAACAGTTGGACCTGGGTCGGGATCATCCCGTACCAGCCATCGCGGGCAACGTGAGGGAACATCAACGCGATCAACACGATGAAGGCGATATGCACCAACTGGTCAATGACGAATGCGTGCACGCCATCGGGGAGCCAATGCACCTTGATCCAGTCCATCACCGCATGGCTGAAACCGATGATGAGATAGACCCATGGGTTGATTGAACCGGTCAGCGCGGCGATGACGAGCAGCACCACTGCTACGTGCAGCAGCAGGCCATGCAGTTCCTGCTTGCGCGCGATCATCTTCGTGGTCTGCAGCACGAAATCGGCGACAAGGTGAGCGGTCAACAGTACGAGCAGCGTTTCAAGCATGTCCTTTCTGCCTGTGAGTCCTTCCTGTGGCTCGCTTCGCGATAGCCAAGTCGCCGCGAAAAGCAACGAAATTTAGTTGCTTAAGCCAAAGCAACGCTATTTAGTTGCTTTTCCAGAACCGTGAACGCTCCCGTACGGCTGCATCAGTGCACGTTCAGCCGCGGTGATCAGCGCCAGCAAGGCAAAGACGCCAGCATCGTGATAGACCCGGTTCACCGATTGTCGGTGCCGGTTCAACGCATTGGCAGCTTCCAACTGCGAGGGGGCATCGGGGATCAGAAACAACGACGCCACCTCAGCCTGACTGCGTGTCCAGCGCGCGACAATAACATCGCAGGCAGACACCACTGCCGGTAACCAGTACAGATCCTCCCGTTGTACTGGCAGGGCTACGTCCATGTCCTGCGTGCGCCCCATGGATTCAAGCAACCGACCGGACAGCACGAATGCCTCACCCAGCGAACGCGACACCGCCTTCCGGTCCAATGCCTCTACCGTACCCAGTCCAATCGCGATCCGGGTGCGCGCCCGCGACTCCGATGCGGCAAGCTTGGCCTTGATCCAGGTCGCCAACCTCAGGAAACCGTGCGGCTGGGTGACCGCCAGCTGCCAGGCGTCGCCCCGGTAGAACTCGGGCCCGACAATGCCCGGCAAAGGCCACTCCATGGCCTGGGCCACGGCAACGGAAATCACTTCACGGACGTCATCAATGGTGGCCGCGTCCATCTCCGTGGACTTGACCAGGTCGCCGGTAAGCACGGCAATCAGATCAGACGATGTATCGGGCATGTTCATACCTTGGGCTGCACAGGCTGTACCTCACAGGACATCTGCGGCTGGGCAGCGCCGGCCACATCTGTGCCGGGCCCGCTCAACGCCATTCTACCGTCGTAGCGGTTGATCACCGCCTGCAGCCTGCCCGCGCCAGCGACCGGCGGAAAATCCAGCCGATACACGTTTGCCTCCACCTCCAGCCTGCCCGCGCGCGCGCTCGGACGGTTGACCCAGACCACCGACGCCTGGCCGGAGTCCAGGATCAACACCATCGGCGCCTGGGGCGTGGCGCTTGTGCTGCTGCAGGACAGCTGGATCACCCGCGGCGGCGTCAGATCAGGCGCCGACAGCTTGCATCCACCGAGTGCGGTCGTCGCCACCAGGACCGATACGAGTGATGGCCAGAGCAGAATCTTGATCGTGGTCATCGCCCGATCGTAACCCGACAATCGATCCTGTGACCCGGCGCATCGTGCAGGAACCTGCCGGGTCCGCTTGCACACCCACGTGCCTTACTTCGTCAGGGCGAAATCCAGGCCTGCGCACACCGCCGCCACCTGCGCATCATTGCATTCCTGCGGGTTGGTACGCGGGCTGTCCGGGTAGACCTCGGTGGTGGTGGCAAAGCGCGCGTCGGTGAAGCCGGCGCAGGCGCCGATCGAACGCGACTCACCCCAGACCACGCCTGGCGACTGCAGCGGCAGGCCGACCAGGTTGCCTTCGGCGTCTGCCGGGGCGATGTGGGTGACCGGGGCAACGGCGGTGATCAATGCCTTCTGGAATTCCGCCTGCGGATCTTCGCTGTTGCCGATCACGTAGAAGCCATCCGGAATGGTGTCGCGCTCGAACGGCTTGCCGTCGCGGGCGCAGCGCGCTGGATCGAACTCGTGCAGGTCGCTGTCGGTGGTCTCGTGCAGGTCCAGGTGCACCAGCAGGTTCGGCTTGCGCTCAGCCACCCAGCGCATCAGCGCGGCGGCCTCTTCGATCTGGCCACCGTCACGGAAGCTGCGGTTCGGGTCGATGGCATCCGGGTTCCAGCGCTGGATGCGCTCGTAGCCCCACGGGCTGACGCACGGCGCCACGATCAGGTTCAGCCGGCCCAGGTAACGCTCGGCCTGCTGCTCCAGGAACTGCAGGGCGCCATGCACGCCGCTGGTCTCGTAACCATGCACGCCGCCGGTGATCAGCGCGGTCGGCAACGCCGGGTTCCAGTCGTGGTTGACCACGGCGAACAGCGGGTAATGGTCCGGCGCATAGTCCAACTGGCCGTACTGGATCACGTCGAAGCTGTCGTCCAGGCGTTCAAGGGCGGCCACCACGTCGTCATGGTAGCTGCGCTGGCGCTGCTGGCGCGCCCGCCACTGTGCGCGTTCCGCGTCGCCCCAGGGCTGTCCGGGGGTGCCGATCGGGTAGAACTGCGCAACAGTCATTGGGTACTCCAAGGGTCGAACGGGATGGGTGCAGCCGGTCATTCTAAGCCTTGTCGCGCCTGCTGGTCCCCTCCCCCCGCCCCGCCTTCATCCAGGCCGGGTCATCTGGTTGTAAAATCAACGGTTTTTGGCCCCTCACCCCTTGATGGCGAACGCAGCGCAGCCGGTCCTGGGTGGACCGGAATTCCTCCGCCTGCTCGCCCGTCTCAGCGACGGCGCGATGCCGGCCAGCAGTCCCGCCCTGACCGATCGCCTCGGCCAATGGGTGGACTGGAGCCGTGCCGTGGCCCTGTCCGGGGCGCTCGGCGGACGCCTGCCCGAGCCGGGTGAGGCCACCGAAGCGGCCGGGGATGTGCTGGACGACTGCGCCCAGGCCCATGCCAGCCTGCTGGCCTCGATCAGTGAGGATGCCGAGGCCGAGCGCCTGCTGGACCTGGCCGAAGCCGCCGCCGCACCCAACTTCGCCTCGCTGCGCCAGCGCTACCGGGTACTGCAGCAGGCCATCCAGACCGCCACCGGGCGCCTGCGCGGCCGCCTGCGCGACCAGCTGGTGCAGGTTTCACCCGAGCTGGCACGGCTGGCCGAGGTCGATGCGGTGATGGAACAGACCCTCACCCCGCGCGAGCACAGCCTGCTGGCCACCGCGCCGGCGGTGCTCGGCGCCCGTTTTGAACGCGTGCATGGCCAGCCCGGCTGGCGCGCGGCCTTCCGCCATGACATGCGCACCCTGCTGCTTGCCGAGCTGCAGCTGCGCTTCCACCCGATCGAAGGGCTGCAAGACGCCCTGCGCTCCCACTGACCGGAACACCATGTCCAGAACTGCTTTCCATGTCGTTGTTTTCCTTGTCGGCCTGCTGGCCGTGTGCTGGATCGGCATTGGCTACGTTTCGGTGCATCCGCTGGGTGCAGCGGTGGCGGCAATCATCGCGGCCTGCTACATCGCCGGTGGCGTGGAGCTGTACCGCTATCGGCAGGCCAGCAGCGGCCTGCGCAGCGCGCTGAGTGACCTGTCCAGCGCGAAGGAGAGCCTTGCGCCCTGGCTGGAGCGCGTGCCGATGGGCCTGCGCAACGCCGTGCGCCTGCGCGTGGAAGGCGAGCGCACCGCCCTGCCCGCGCCGGTGCTGACCCCGTACCTGGTTGGCCTGCTGGTGCTGCTGGGCATGCTCGGCACCCTGCTGGGCATGATGGACACGCTGCGTGGCACTGGCCTGGCCCTGCAGAGCGCGACCGACATGGCCGCCATCCGCGGCTCGCTGGCCTCGCCGGTGCAGGGCCTGGCCGTGGCATTCGGCACCTCGATCGCCGGTGTGGCCAGCTCGGCCATGCTCGGCCTGCTGGCGGCGCTGCTGCGCCGTGACCGCCTGCAGGCCGTGCAGCAGCTGGACCGTGCCATTGCCGGCGACCTGCACCCGTACTCGCAGGCCTGGCAGCGCGCCGAATCGCTGCGCCTGCTGCAGGCACAATCTGCCGCGCTGCCGGCGCTGGTCGACCGCCTGCAGGCGATGACCAGCACCTTCGAACAGCACAGTGCGGCCGCCAATGAGCGCCTGCTGGCCGGCCAGGCCGAGTTCCTGACCCAGAGCCAGGCGCTGCAGGAACGCCTGGCGGTCTCGCTGCAGCAGTCGCTACGCGAAGGTGCCGAGGCCAGCGCCGCCGCCATCGGTGGCGCGCTGCAGCCGATGGCCGAGACCACCCTGGCCGGACTGGCCCACCATGGTGAGGCGCTGCATGCCCGTGTCGAACAGGCGGTGCAGCAGCAGTTGTCTGGCCTGAGCGAAGGCTTCGAGCGCAGCCGCGTGGCGACCGAGGCCAGCTGGGCCAAGGCGTTGAGTGAACAGAGCCAGACACAGCAGGCACTGGTCAGTGAACTGCGTCAGCACCTGCAGGCCTTCAGCGATGGCCAGGGCACGCAGGCCGAAGCACTGGTGACACGCATCGGCGAGCGCCTGCATGCCGATGCCAGCGGCAATGCCGAGGCCTGGCGCGCCGCCGCCGAACAGCAGCAGGCATTGAATACCGCGCTGGTCGAACGCCAGCAGCAGGCATTGCTGGCCACCAGCGAGCATCTGGACGCGCGTGCGCAGGCGCTGCTGCAGGCACTGGAACAGCACCACAGCGCCAGCCAGGCGCTGCTGCAGGATCACGAACTGCAGCGTTCGCAGCAGTGGCAGGCCGCGCAGGCCGCCACCGCCACCGCGCACGCCGAACTGCAGGCCAGCCTGGACAGCCGCGAGCAGCAGCGCCAGGCGCGCTGGGATGCGGTCAGTGCCGAACTACAGCAGGCCCACGCCGCGCTGCAGGCCCAGCTGCAGGCCGGCGACGAACAGCGCCTGCAGCGCTGGAGCGATGCCCTGCAGCATGTTTCCACCGATCTGGCCGAGCGCCTGCAGGCCAACGGCGAACGCCTGGCCACCCAGCAGCAGCAGGTCTGCGACACGTTGGCAGCCACCGCGCAGCAGATCGGCGAGAACGGTCGCGCCCAGGCCAGCGCCACGCTGGCGGAAGTGTCCACCCTGCTGCAGACCGCGGCCGCTGCACCGAAGGCCGCCGCCGACGTCATCAACGAGCTGCGCAGTACGCTCTCCGAGAGCCTGGTGCGCGACAACGCGATGCTGGAAGAACGCGGCCGGCTGCTGGCCACCGTGCAGACCCTGCTCGATGCGATCAACCATGCCTCGCACGAACAGCGCACCGCCGTGGACGCGCTGGTCGGTGGTTCGGCCGAGCTGCTGGAACGCGTCGGCAACCGCTTCACCGACCATATCGCCGCCGAGACCGGCAAGCTGGATGGCATTGCCGCAGCGCTCAGCGGCAGCGCCGGTGACGTCGGCCAGCTGGCCGGCACCTTCGGTTCCGCTGTCGAGCAGTTCGGTACGGCCTCGGCTGAGCTGTCCGGCCGCCTGGAACAGATCGGCGGCGCACTGGATGCCTCGCTGGCCCGCAGCGACGAGCAGCTGGCCTACTACGTGGCGCAGGCACGCGAGGTGGTCGACCTCAGCCTGCTGTCGCAGAAGCAGGTGATGGAAGAACTGCAGCAGCTGGCCACGCGCCGCGGCAAGGCCGGCAGCGCATGAGCGACGAGCTGGAGGTCGATGGCGGTTCGCACGCCCCGATCTGGGCCGCCTTTGGCGACCTGATGTCGGTGCTGCTGGGCGCGTTCGTGCTGATCCTGGTTGGCGTGGTCGCCGTGCAGCTGGAGCTGTCGCAGCGGCTGGACCTGGAAGTGAAGCAGCGCCAGGCCGAAGCCAAGCGCCTGCAGACCCTGGAACAGGCGCTGGCCGGCCCGTTGGCCGCCGGTCGCGTGACCCTGGTCGATGGACGCATCGGCATCAGTGGCAGCGTGCTGTTCGCGCTGAACTCCGACCAGCTGCAGCCGGAAGGCCAGGAGCTGCTGCGCAGCCTGGCCGCACCGCTGGCCGCCTACCTGGGCAGCCGCGAAGAAATCCTGATGGTCAGCGGCTTCACCGATGACGCGCCGGTGCGCGAAGGCAACCGCCGTTTCGCCGACAACTGGGAGTTGTCGGCGCAGCGGTCGCTGACCGTGACCCGCACGTTGATTGCCGATGGCGTACCGGCCGACGCGGTGTTCGCCGCCGCGTTCGGCAGCGAGCAGCCGGTCAGCTCCAATGCCAGCGAAGACGGCCGCGCGCGCAACCGGCGCGTGGAAATCGCGCCGATTGCCAAGCCCAAGGCCGCGGATGCCAAGTAAGCCGCCCGCACTGGAAGGCCTGCGCGCACTGGTGCGCGATCTCGATGCGGGGTCGCGCTCGCTGCCGCATTACCCGCAGGTGCCGATGCTGCAGCAGGTGCAGCGCGAGTGGTCGGAACTGCGCAGCGAACTGCAGGTGCGCCGCTCGCTGCGCACCGAAGCCCCCGCCGACGGCGGCCCGCTGAACTCGGCGGTGCTGGTGCAACGCATGCTCGATACGATGCAGGCGACCAGCCCCGGTTACCTGCGCCACTTCATCGACTACGTGGACACCCTGTCCTGGCTGCAGGCGCTGCAGGATGGCGCCGCCAGCGGCGGCGATACCGCGAAGCCAAAGCGCACGCGCAAGCCGCGCAACGCGGGTTGATCGCGCGTTGATGCCGACCTCGTTCGGCCCCCCTGGATACGACAATCCTGTTCCGCGCTCCTGGTAGACGCCAACCTTGGTTGGCGCTCCACCAACGATGCCGCGCATGCCAACCAAGGTTGGCATCTACCAATGCACGCGTCGGCATGCACGCGTGTAGCGGTGTCACCAGACAGTCATCTGTCTAGCGCACCATTTTCACGTTGATCCACGGCGCCTGCAGCGCCACCGGTCGCATCGCTTGTCTCCCCTTTTGAACTCCATGAGCTCCGCGCCCGTGCGGTGGCTCGTGCCTGCCTGAGTGTCCGTAACATGACGAAGACTTTGTTGGCCGCTGCGCTGTCGATCGCGCTCGCTCCCGCGGCCTGGGCGCAGGATGCTGCCCCGACCTCCACTGGCACGTCCGCCACCGATCTCGATGCGGTTTCGGTGATCGGCAGCGGTGAAGCGCGCCAGGTGCAGCGCATCACCCGCGAGAACCTCGACATCCTGCCGCCGGGCACCAGCCTGCAGAAGACGCTCAATCTACTGCCTGGCGTCAACGCGCAGTCGGCCGATGCGCTGGGCACCAACGAGCAGTCGATGACACTGAGCCTGCGCGGCTTCAACTCCACTCGTCTCGGTTACACGCTCGACGGCGTGCCGCTGGGCGACGGCGCGTACAACAACTACAACGGCCTGACCATCAACCGTGCGCTGATCAGCGAGAACATGGCCGGCGCGGAACTGGCGGTGGGCATCGGCAGCCTCGGTACGCCATCCACCAGCAACCTCGGCGGCACCATCTCGTATACCTCCGACCGCCCGGCCCAGGAACTCGGCGGCCGCGTGGTGCAGACCTTCGGCAGCGATGCCAACCGCCGCACCTTCGTGCGCGTGGACAGCGGCGAGTACAACGGCTTCTCCGGCTACGTTTCCGGCATGAATGCCGTCTCCGATCTGTGGAACGACCAGACCGCCTACAACAAATCCACCACCAAGCAGTTCAACGCCAAGGGCGTGTGGAACTTTGGCCGCGGCCAGATCACCGGTTTCGTCGATACCTCGCGCACCACCCAGGCCGACTACTTCTACCTGTCCAAGGACGAGATGTCGCGCGGCCTGGGCTGGGACTGGGGCGGCTACGCGCCGGACTGGAACAAGGCCGTGGCCAAGGCCTACTGCAACACCGCCAGCTTCAATGCGAAGAAGTGCGACAGCAGCGGCCCGGACAAGGATGCCGATGGTGCCTTCACCGCCGGGCAGATCCTGCGCGACGATAACCTGTACTACCTGGCCGGCGACTTCTTCCTGGCCGATGGCTTCAGCCTGCGCGCCCTGGCCTACCACCACGATGACCGCGGCGAAGGCCACAACTGGAACAGCGGCGCCTGGTCGAACAAAGGCACCGCACAGGAGATCCCGATCATCTTCCGCAACACCATCTACACCATCGACCGCGATGGCGGCACGCTGTCGTTCGACTGGGAGCTGGGCGCGCACCGCATCGAAGGCGGCGTCTGGTACGAGCGCAACACCAGCAGCGCCGAGCGCTACCAGACCGCCGTGGACGGCCCGCGTGACCTGAGTGGCATGAACACCCTGCCCTCCGATGTCGGCGTGTTTGCCCAACGCACGCGCTGGAAGACTCACCAGTTCTTCCTGAAGGACACCTGGCGCCTGCTCGATGACCGCCTGACTCTGGAGTTCGGCGCCAAGAGCCCGCACGCCACCTCCGATGCACAGGCACTGCCGGGCGATGCGAAGACGCCGATCTCGCCGACCTCCAACAACCAGTTCGCCACCGGTTCGCTGAAGGCCAGCAAGAACTTCCTGCCCAGCATCGGCGCCAACTTCCACCTGACCGAGCACCACGAAATCTTCGCCAGCTACGCCGAGAACATCGCCATGTTCCAGGGCGGCTTCAAGCTGGGCCCGCAGGCGGTCAGCCAGGCCACCTGGAATGCGCAGGGCAACCTGAAGCCGGAGGAGTCACGCTCGCTGGAAGCCGGCTACCGCTTCGTCACCGATACTCTGCAGGCCTCGATCGCGGCCTACAGCGTGCGCTTCGACAACCGCCTGCTGCAGTACAACCCCTGCGATTCGCGGCAACCGGTCGGCCCGACCTGCGGCAACCGCTTCTACAACGTCGGCGGCGTCGACAGCCGCGGTGCCGAGCTGACCGTGCTGTGGACCCCGAACGAGCACTTCAGCTGGTACACCTCGGCCTCGCTGAACCGTTCGACCTACGCCTCCAACTACGTGCAGGCCGGTGTCGAGCAGCAGATCAAGGGCAGGATCCAGACTGATACGCCCAAGCAGCTGCTGGCCACCGAGATCACCTGGCGCGACAACGGCTGGTTCGCCAGCCTGCGTGGCAAGTACACCGGCGAGCGCTTCTACACCTACACCAACGACCAGGGCTTCGGCGGCTTCACCGTATTCGACCTGGCCGGCGGCTACGACTTCGGCCAGCTCCGCTTCGCCAAGGGCATGCGCCTGTCGTTCAACGTGACCAACCTGACCAACAAGCGCTACGCCAGCAACCTGGATTCGAGCGTGTTCGCGCCCAGCGACCCGGCCGGCAAGCTGTACGTGTTCCATGCCTCGGCACCGCGCCAGGTGTTCGGTACGATCGACCTTCGCTTCTGATCTTCCGCCCGGAGTCCACTGATGCTCACGACCGCCCTGCTGCTGGCCACCCTCTCCGCCAGCGGATACTCCGCTCCGCATGAGGCAACGGGTGCACCACCGCGCACCCTGCAGCTGGGCGGTCGTACCTATGTGGACAAGGGCCTGGTCGCTGCCGGACGGTTGCCCGCGGGCACGGTGGACTTCCTCGGCGATACGCTGGGCTCGTTTTCGTCGCTGGCGGTGCAGCCCGGCACCTGGAAGCGCACCGCCAGCGGCTACGAAGGCGTGCTCTGGACCCTGCCCGACCGCGGTCGTAATGATCCCGAGGCCGGCCTGTTCTACGACTACGCCGGTCGCGTGGAGCGCATGCAGCTGCGCATCGACGTTACCCCGGGCAAGCCCGGTGCGCTCGGCGCGCTGACGATGGTGCCCGACAAGGGCGTGGTACTGAAGGATTTCAAGGGGCAGCCGTTCACCGGTGCCGACCCGGGTGAGCACACGATCACCCAGTGCGAGGTGGTGCTGCCCTCACCGGCCAGCGGCGCAGGCGCGGGCAAGGTCTCGCTGGATGCGGAGTCGCTGCAGTTCACCGCCGATGGCCACTTCTACATCGGCGATGAGTACACCGCCAACGTCTACTACTTCGATGCACAGGGCCAGCTGCAGGGCGTGATCGTGGCGCCGCCGGCGATCCGTCCGCAGCGCGATGGCAAGCCCGCCTTCGGTTCACTGGCGCCACCGCAGACCGGCCGCCGCAACAACCAAGGCGTGGAAGGCATGGGCCTGTCACCCGACGGCAGCCGCCTGTTTGTCGCCCTGCAGAGTGCAACGCTGCAGGACAGCGCGCAGGGCAATGCGGCCGGACGCATCAACACCCGCGTGCTGGTCTACGACGTGACGGCCTCGCCGACGCCACAGCAACCGATCGGCCATTACGTGATGGCCCTGCCCGCCTATGCACACGACGGCAAGGGCAAGCTGGACCGCACCGCCGCGCAGAGCGAGCTGCGTGCGTTGGACGACCATCGCTTCCTGCTGCTGGCCCGCGATGGCAATGGCCTGGGCAAGGATGGCGACGACCCGATCGTCTTCAAGTCGGTGCTGCTGGTGGATGTGGCCGATGCCAGCAACCTGGCAGGAAGCAACTATGAGTCCGGTACGGCCTCGGTGCTGGCCGACCCGGCGGGCACCGTGTTGAAGGACGGCATCGTGCCCGCACGCAGCGACGAACTGCTGAACCTGCTCGACCGCCCCCAGCTGGCGCGTGCCGGCCTTGACCTGAACACCAAGCGCGGCCCGCATGCCGGGCTGCTCTCGGAAAAGTGGGAAGCCATGGACGTACTGCCAGCGCTGGACCCGCAGCATCCGAACGACGTGCTGTTGCTGATCGGCAACGACAACGACTTCATCGCCCGCCACTGCCGCATGCAGGGCCAATCCTGCGACAGCCCGTACGACAACGACAATCGCGTGCTGGTTTACCGCTTCACGCTACCCTGACTGCAACGGGTAGTGCCGGCCCCTGGCCGGCAACCGCCATGTTCGAACCCCTGGTAGTGCCGGCCGCTGGCCGGCATCACGACCAGACCGACCACGCATACGGATAATTGCCAATCTGCCCAGCAACACCGGCGCGTACCGGATTCCCAGGATGTACAGCGCCTGCTCAGCCCTCACCGCAACCGGTAGTGCCGGCCGCTGGCCGGCATCACGTCCAGGCCGACCACGCATGCGGGTACTCGCCGATCTGCTCGGCAAGACCGGCGCGTACCGGATTCCCCAGGATGTACAGCGCCTGCCGCGCCAGCGACTCCTCGGCCCTCACGGCGTGGTCGAAGTAGCCAGGCTGCCACACCGTACTTCGACGACCCGCCAGGCGATTCAGGGCAAGCGCGCTCGACGACTTCATTCGGCGCGCAATGCCTGGAAGATGAGCTGCACGCAGCTCGAACATCCAGTGGACATGATCCGGCATGACGACCCATGCGAGTGACTGTACGAGCCCGCGCTGTTCGATGTAATGAAGCTGGTCGATTACACATGCCACTGCAGCTTCGCTTTCAAAGAGCCGGCGGCGCTGATGTGTGGTCGTTGTCAGAATGTAGACCTGACCGACAATGGAACGTCGGCCCAGGCGGAGGCGGTGGCTGCTCATGCCCCATGGTGGAGCGATCATTGCGCGTTGAACGTCAGGCCATGCCTCGAGGGGTGTTCGGAGTTGTCTGAAGTTGAATGAGGTTGCCGGCCAGCGGCCGGCACTACCGGAGACTATCGGCTGCCGGCCAGCGGCCGGCACTACCGGGAACTATGGGTTGCCGGCCAGCGGCCGGCACTACCGGGGCCATGGATTGCCGGCGGGTATCGACAGGACTCAGCCGCGCAGGGTGGCGCCGCCGTCCACGTACAGGTCGCTCATCGCCACGTGCCCGGCCTGCTCGGAGAGCAGGAACATCACCGAGTGCGCGATGTCTTCCGGGGTGGCCAGCTTGCGCATCGGGATGCCGGCCTTGTACGTCTCCAGGTTGCCGGCGATCACCCGCTCGGCCCCGTGCTCGTCCTGCCACATGCCGGTCTGCATCGGGGTCAGCGTTGAACCCGGGGCGACGATATTGCAGCGGATGCCCAGCGGCGCCAGCTCCAGCCCGAGGCAGCGGGTGAACATCGTGGCGGCGGCCTTGGACGCGGCATAGGCGGCCATGCCGTGCCGCGGCACGCCGGCGGCATTCGAACTGACGGTGACGATCGCGCCCTGGCCTCGCGGTGACATCACCCGCGCCAGCGCACGGCCAACATGGAACACACCATCGGCATTGACTGCGAACACCCGGCGCCAATCGGCATCGGTAGTCCCGGTCACCTCGCCCACGTGCAGGACCCCGGCCACGCTTGCGGCGAGACCGATCGGCCCAATGCTGGCTTCCACACGATCCACCAGTGCGTCCACCGCTACGCTGTCGGTCACATCGAGCGCAAGCGCCTGCACACGTGCATCCACTACCACGGGCGCCTCACGGTCGGTTGCCACGACCGTGCAGCCGGCCTCGGCCAACAGCCGTACCAGGGCCTCGCCGATGCCACCGGCGGCGCCGGTCACCAGTGCCACGCGACCTTCAAAGCCGGTCAACTGCATGTTGCGATCTCCTGTTGCTCATCCCAGTGGCGCAGGCGCGCCGACAACCACGGTGCCAGCTGCGCCACCGCATCGCGTCCGGTCAGCTCGGCATGCAGGAACGGCAGTTCCAGCGCCTGCACCCTGCGCGCGTGCGTGCGCCACAACGCCGACTGCAGCTGCGGCCGCGCCTGATGATCCCGGCCAGCGCGCACGTGCACCAGCGTGCCGTCGAACGGTTGGTGGATGTGTTCGCGAATCAACCGGTTGGTGCCGGTCACCGCACGCACCACGCCATCGAGCACTACATCCGGCAGGCTACCGAGCGCACTACCGCCACGGCGCAGGAAACCAAGAATGCGTTCACGGCTGTCCAGCTCCGGATGCGCCTCCGGGTCATGGCCTGCAATCGCCAGCAGCGCACGCAATGCGGCGATGGCATCGGGTTCCGGCTCAGCCCGCCAGCATTCGCTGGGGTAGGCGTCGAGCAGCACCAGTTCACCGACTTCACGCCCGATTTCATGCAGACGCACCGCCATCGCCTGGGCCAGGATGCCGCCCACCGACCAGCCCAGCAGATGCACCGGTCCCTTCGGTTGCAGCGTGACCACCCGCTGCACATAGTCATTGGCCATGGCTTCGATGCTGGACGGCAACGGTTGCTTCGGATCCAGCGCGGGCGACTGCAGGCCATATACCGGGCGTGCCGGCTGCAAGGCGCGCGCCAGCGTCCGGTAGTTCCAGGCGATGCCACCGGCCGGGTGCAGCACGAACAACGGAGTGGGCCCGTCAGCATCAGTGGCAGCCAACGAGATCACCGGCCCCAACGCGTGGTCGGCCAGCGCCGGCGGTTCGCCAATGCGCGTCGCCAATGCGGCCACGGTCGGCTGCGCGAACAAGGCACCGAGGCCGAGGTCACAGCGCCAGCGTTGTTCGATCGCCAGCAGCAGGTGCACCGCGGACAGCGAGTCGCCGCCGAGGCTGAAGAAGTCCGCATCCACTGCCACCGCTGCCTCGCGGCCCAGCGCCTGTGCGAACAGCATTGCCAGTTCCTGTTCCAGCGGCGTGCGCGGCAACAGTCCACCCGCTTCCTGCTGCGGTGGTTTCGGCAGCGCGTTGCGGTCCAGCTTACCGTTGGCGGTCACCGGCCAGTACTCCACGCCGACAAAGGCCGACGGCACCATGTAGTCCGGCACCCGCGTGGCCAGATGGCTGCGCAGCGTCGCCGCATCGGCAAGTGCCGAAGGCACGTAGGCCACCAGCCTGGCGTCACCGGGAGCGTCCTGGCGCAGCAGCACCTCCACCCGATCCATGCCCGGCAGCTCGCGCAATGCCGCTTCAATTTCACCGAGCTCGATGCGCAGGCCGCGCAGCTTTACCTGATGGTCGCTGCGGCCCAGGTATTCGACTGCGCCGTCGCTGCGCCAGCGCGCCACGTCGCCGGTGCGGTAGATGCGCTCCCCTGGCAGGAAGGGATCGGCCAGGAAGCGCTCGGCGGTCAAATCATCGCGACCGAGGTAGCCACGCGCCAGCTGCACGCCGCCCAGATACAGATCGCCCGGCACACCCACCGGCAGCGGCTGCATCCGCGCGTCAAGCACGTACAGGCGTGTGTTCCAGACCGGGAAGCCGATCGGTACCGGCCGTGAGCGGTCCTGCGCAGAGGCCGGCCAGTAGCTCACGTCCACGGCCGCTTCGGTCGGGCCATACAGGTTGTGCAGTTCGGCCTGCATGCGCCCATGGAAACGATCACGCAGCGATGCGTCCAGCGCCTCGCCACTGGTGAACACGCGGCGCAGCTGCAGGCCTTCGGAGGCAGGCGCGGCAAGGAACGCGTCGAGCATCGACGGCACGAAATGTGCGGTGGTGATGGCATGCGCACGGATCAGCCGCGCCAGCTCGGTCGGATCGCGATGCGCGTCCGGGCCCGCCACCACCAGCGTCGCGCCGCACAGCAGCGGCAGGAAGAACTCCCAGACCGAAACATCGAACGTGGCCGGGGTTTTCTGCAGAACACGGTCATCGGCACGGATGCCGTAGTGCTCGCGCATCCACAGCAGGCGGTTGACGATGGCGCGGTGCTCGATGACGACGCCCTTCGGCTCGCCGGTCGAACCGGAGGTATAGATCACATAGGCTGCATCGCTGGGCGCCGGATCGGCCCACGGTGCTGCGAAACTCAGCGCGGTCCATTGATCGGGGGCAAGCACCGGCACGCCGTCCGTGCGCGCCGATACCTCTGCCGCAGCCAGTACGCACGCCGGCTGCGCCGAGGCGAGAATACGCGCGAGGCGCTCATCGGGATGGGCAAGGTCCAGCGGCAGGTAGGCGGCACCCGCACGCAGCACCGCCACCAGCGCGATCACCAGTTCCAGCGAGCGCGGCAATGCCACCGCCACCACACTGCCCGGACCGACCGCCATCGCGCGCAGTTGTGCCGCCAGCGCGAAACTCCGCGCTTCCAGCGTTGCGTAGTCCAGCGTAGTGTCGCCGAACACCAGCGCAGGCGCGTGCGGACCACGGTCCATGCCCTGCTGCAGCAGTTCAACCAACGTAGTCTGTGGCAGCGCATGCGCGGTGGCATTGAAGCCATGCACCACCTGCTGCGCTTCTGCGACGGTGGCCAGCGGCACCGCCGCGATGTCTCCGGCCTCCAGCGCCGCCGATACGAAATGCAGCAACCGGGTCGCGTGCGCCTCGACATCCTCCCGACTGTACAACGCGGGATTGGCTTCGATCTCCAGATCCAGCAGGTGCTGGCCGTCGCCACGGAAGCCCAGCGTCAGATCATCCACCGGCCCGGTGCACAGCACCTCCAGCGTCGCCCGCACGCCGTTCAGTGCCAGTGGCTTGTAGAACGGCTGCACATTCACCAGCGGACCGTGCAGGCGCTGCTGCGCGCCCACCAGGCCCAGGTCGCGGCGCAACTGCTCGCCACGGTAGCGGCCGTGCTTGCGGCCCTGGCTGAGCTGCCGGCCCAATGCCCGGGTAAACGCCTCGACACTGCCCTCGCCGGCCGCCACCCGCAGCGGCAGCACATTCATCACCATCGCCGGCACCCGCGCCGATGCGTTGCCAAGCCGCCCCATGTAGGGCACCCCCAGCACCACTTCACCGGCGGCGCTCATCCGCCGCAGGTACTCGGCCGACAACGCGGCCAGCACATCCGGCCAGGGCTGCAGCCAACGCACCGATGCCTGCAGCAGCTGCTCACGGAATGCAGCATCGAGCGGCTGCACCCAGCGCAGCGCGTCGTCACTGGCCGCGAGCGTACCGGCCAGGCCCGCGCCCGCCGGCGCGCCCTGCATCTGCTCGCGCCACCACTGCCCGGCCTGCGTGCGACGCGGGTCGGCACGATAGGCGGCATCGTCGGCCAGCACGCCCGCCAGTCCCGGCAGTGCCTCACCCGCACGACCGGCATACAAGGCGCATACGCGATCAGTGAACAGCGCCATGCCATAGCCATCGGCTGCAAGGTGATGCACACGCAGATACCAGACCCAGCGCTGCCCACCCAGATCGAACAACACCTGCTGGCTTATGCGGTCGCGGGTCGGATCGACCGCGCTGAGCCGGTCGGCCTGCATCAGGGCACGCGCCGCCGATGCCGGGTCGGTATCGCCGGATAGATCGCGCACCGGCAGCAGCGGCACGTGCGACGGGTCATGCCACTGCAGCGGCTGGCCGTCGGCCCCCTCGGCAAAGCGCAGTGCGAAGGCCTGGGCTTCGCCCGCTGCCTGGTCTGCCGCGGCGACGAACGCGGCCACGTCCAGCGCACCCTCGATCCACACCGCATGCGCGGTATTGAACGACGGATTGTCCGGTGCCAGCCGCTGCGCGAACCACAGTCCGGCCTGGGCCTCGGTCAGTGCCACCGGCGTGGCCAGCACAGCGACGTTCATGCGTTCTGCGCGGCCTGCAGTTTCTGCACCACACCCCACCACTGACGCAGCGTGGTGTGTTCGGCCAACTGCGAGAACTCCAGCGGCAACCCGGTGTTGCCCCAGGCCAGGACCAGGCCGAGCATGCGCATCGAGTCCAGGTCCAGGTCGATCAGGTTGTCGTCGTCACCGATCTCGGCCGGCGTGCACTCCAGCACGCGCGCAACGTCGGTACGCATCCGCTCCAGATCCAGCGCATCACCCGTGGCAGCCATCACAGCACCTCCAGCAACTGATCGGTGGTCATCGGCACGCCACAGGTGCGTGCGATCCAGTGCAGCGCCTGATCGTGATCGGCACGCGAAAAGTCCGCCACCGCATCGGCGGCGATGAAGGCCTCGATGTCACGCTGGAACGCCTCCACCACGGTCGCGGTGCAGCCGATATGCGCGTACACACCGGTCACCAGCAGCTGGTCGCGGCCACGCACCCGCATCAGCGTCTCCAGGTTGCTGCGCTGGAACGCGCTGTAGCGGTGCTTCACCAGCACGTGCTCACCCGGCTGTGGTGCCAGCGCCTCGATGATCGGTTCATGGTCGGCGCTGCGGCGCATTCCGGGCCCCCACAGATCGGCCTGCAGGCCACGGTCACGGCGATCCTGGTCGCCATGCTGGGCGGTGTAGAACACGGGAATGCCGTGCGCGCGGCAATGCGCCAGCAGGCGCACGATATTGTCCACCGCCGGCCGCAGCGGCGTACTACCGGCGTCGAATGCCGCCAGGAAGTAGCGCTGCATGTCATGCACCAGCAGCGCAATACGATCACGCTGCGGGCGCCACGGGCCACGGGCCTGCGGCAGTTCGGCGGCGGTCGGCAAGGGGTAATCGGTGATACGGGGCAGCGCCATCAGCGCGTTCCTCCTGTCTGTTGCAGATGACGCGCACGCAGCTGCGCACGCAGTTCGCGGCGGCTGATCTTGCCGACCGCAGTGGTATCGAAACTGTCGACGAACACGACCTGGTCCGGCACCTTGAACGCCGCCAGGCCGCGCGTACGCATCCAGGCTTTCAGTGCCGGCGCCTTGATCGGCTCCCCCTGCTGGATCACGAACGCGCAGCTGCGCTCACCGAGATACTCGTCGGGAATGGAGACCACGGCGGCGTCGAACACGCCGGGGTGGGCCAGCAGGTGATCTTCAATCTCCTCGGCGGAGATCTTCTCGCCCGCGCGGTTGATGTGGTCACCGGCACGGCCCTGCACCACCAGATAGCCGCCGGGCAACTGCTGCACGCGGTCACCGGTGCGGTAGAACCCATCGTCGGTGAACGAGCGCGCGTTGGCCACCGCATCGTTGTGATAGCCACGGATGGTGTACGGGCCGCGGGTCAGCAGATGGCCCACTTCGCCTTCGGCCACCGGCTGGTCGTGGTCATCGACCACGCGCACTTCGTCGTCCGGACTGATCGGACGGCCCTGGCAGGCCACGATCAATTCCTCCGGATCATCCAGGCGGGTGTAGTTGACCAGGCCTTCGGCCATGCCGAACACCTGCTGCAGGGTACAGCCCAGGCCGTCAATCACTCGCCGTGCGGCTTCCGGTACCAGTTTGGCGCCGCCTACCTGCAGTACCTGCAGGCTGGACAGATCGTGCGGAGTGGTTGCCGCCGCCTGCGCCCACAGCAGCGCCAGCGGCGGCACCAGTCCGCAGCAGGTCACCTGTTCGCGGGCGATCAGCGGGAAGGCCGCATCCGGGCCGGGACCGGGGCTGAGCACCACGCGGGCGCCGGCATACAGCGCACCGAAGAAGCCGGGCGAACTCATCGGGAAGTTGTGCGCGGCCGGCAGCGCGACCAGGTAGACGCTGTCGCGGTCGATGCCGCAGAGGTCATTGCTGGCGCGGAACGAATAGATGTAGTCGTCGTGCGTGCGCGGGATCAGCTTGGACAGGCCGGTGCTGCCACCGGAGATCTGCAGGAACGCCACCGACTGCGGATCCGGGTCGGCCGGCAGCTCGCTGCGATCGCCCTGCAGCGCCTCCAGCGCGGTGAACTCCGCCGCATCGCCGTCGATGACCACGTGGCGCAGTGCCGGCACCTCGGCCTGCAGCGCCCGCGCCAGCCCGCGATGATCGAAGCCATCGTGCAGGTCGGCAGTGATGTAGGCACTGGCCTCGGCCTTGTTGGCGAAGTGCACCAGCTCGGTGATGCGATGCGCCGGCAACGCGTATACCGGCACCAGACCCGCACGGAACAGCCCGCATATGGTGGTGATGAAGCCGGCGGTATTGCCCAGCTGCACCAGCACCCGCTCACCCGGCTGCAGGCCGAGTGCCAGCAGTCCGGCACCGATGCGGCCGGCTTCGTGCCACAGCTGCGCGTAGCTCAGGCGGACGTCACCGGCAACCACCGCGATGTCATCCGCATAGCGTTCCGCGCGCTCGCGCAGGAACGCCGGGAAGGTCTCGCCGCGCCAGTGACCGGCCTCGCGATAGCGCGCCATCAGTTCATCAGGCCACACCTGCTGCAGTGGCAGGCGGGAGGGATCAATGGAGGTAGTCATGCGGCAGGCTCGATGGCGGGCGCGGATTCATGGACACCCAGCGCGTTCAACAGGGCAGCGAACTTCGCCGCGGTTTCGGCCACCTCGGCCTCGGGTTCCGAGTCGGCGACGATGCCGGCACCGGCATACAGGCGCAGCTGCGTGCCCTGCAGGCGTGCGCAGCGGATCGCCACGTACCAGTCGCCGTCACCCTGCGCATCCAGCCAGCCCACGGCGCCGGCGTAGAAGCCGCGCGGCACCGGTTCCAGTTCGCGGATGCGCTGCAGTGCCGCCAGCCGCGGCGTACCGCAGACCGCCGGCGTGGGGTGCAGCTGTGCCAGCAGTTCGGCGGCAGACGTCTGCGGATCCTTCAGGGTGGCATGGATGCGGGTGCCCAGGTGCCACATGCTGGCGGTGGCATGCAGCACCGGCCGTGGCTGTGCATCGATGTGGCTGCAGTACGGTGCCAGGCCCTCGACGATGGCGTCCACCACATGGCGATGCTCGTCATGGTCCTTGGTCGAGGCCAGCAGCGCCTGCGCGGCACGCTCGTCCTCGGCAGCATCGGCGCTGCGGCGTGCTGAACCGGCGAGTGGATGCGACAGCAGTTCGGCACCGCGCTTGCGCAGCAGCAGTTCCGGGGTTGCCCCCACCAGCCACGCCGGCGCCTGGCCCAGCTCCACCGGCAACGGCACCGCGTAGGTCGCCACCGACGGATCCGCGCCCAGGCGCGCCAGCAGCACGTCCGGCGACAGCGCCTGGCGGGTGCGTGCCAACAGGCTGCGCGCCAGCACCACCTTGTGCAGGTTCTGCTCGGGCGCACGCAGGACCTGCACCGCCGCGGCAACCGCTGACGCATAGTCCTGCGGCACAGGCTCGGCCCGCAGGGCGCCGTCCAGCGGCGGTGCGGCCTGCGGTTGCAGTGCCAGCGCAGGCAACAGGCGCTCGGGCTGGTACAACGCATCGTCCGCACGCGGTTCGAACGGCACCGCGCCAACCAACAGGCCCGGACCACCGCGCTGCTGGGCAAAGAACTCCGAAACGCGCTCTGCCAGCGTCGCCAGTGCACCGACCGGCAGCGCGGCGCGGCACCCGCGTGCGTGCACGTGCTGGCCCGCATGCTGCAGCAGGAACAGCGACGCGTCGTCGGTGCTTTCCAGCGCAGCCGGCGCAGCCTCCGGCCACGCGCCCTGCATCAGGGAATCGTTCATGGGGTCTCCTTCATCCGATGCGCTGCGGCCAGCGCGCACAGCAACAGCAGCAGCGCGCCGACCAGCAGGTAAGGCAGGCTTGGCCCGCCGCGATACAACAGCGTGCCGAGCATCGGCCCGGCCACCATGCCCAGCCCCTGCGCGGCCGCCACCGTGCCGGCCGCGGCGCCCTGCTCGTGCGCCTCCACCGCATCGGCGGCCAGCGCCTGGAACGAGGGGAATACGAAACCCATGCCGAACGCGGCCAGCGCGTACGCCGCCGGCAACTGCCAGGCCTGCTGCACGCCCGCCACCGAAGCGAAGCCGATGCCGGAAATGAGCGCGCCGAGGACGATCCAGCGGCGTGGATGTACCTCCAGCTTCATCACCAGCGCCTGCGCCAGGATCAGGCCGACGCCAACCGCTGTGAGTGCAATGCCGGCCATGCGCGCGCCCGCCGCTGCATCCAGGCCGAGGCGGTCGATTGCGAAGAAGCCGACCGTGACCTGCGCGATGGTCACCGAGATCATGGCGATGAACGCCGCCAGCTGTGGCAGGCGCAGACGCGGGTCGAGACGGCTCATCGGCTGGCGGCGTTGCGCAGCAGCGCTCTCCACCGGCGGTGTGGCCGGCAACCGCCACGCCAGCAATGCCAGTGCCAGCACCGGCAGCAACGCGGCCACATACAGCGCCAGCGACAGATTCGTATAGGCCAGCCAGCCAGCGGCGGCCGGGCCAAGCACCATCCCCAGTGCGTTGGCGCTGCCCAGCCGGGCGAGGAATTTCGCACGCTGCCCGGTCGGTGCCTTGTCAGCGATCAGCGCGGCAGCGGTAGGAGGCACCGCGGCGTAGAACAGGCCGATCAGGCCACGCGCACCGACCAGCACCAGCACCGATACCAACACAGGCGGCACCGCCTGCAGGGCCACGTCGATGAACACCGCCAGCGCGATGTAGACCACGGTGTAGGCACTCATCGCCAGCATCAGCACGCGCTTGCGGCCGATGCGGTCGCTGAGCTGGCCCCACGGGCGCGCGGCCAGCATCCACAACACACCGGCGGCGGTGACCGACAGGCCGGCATGCCACTCGGACAAACCGAGCATGCGGACCACCGGGCCGATCACGGCGACGAAGGACATCATCGCCATGGTGCCGATCAGGGCAGCCAACACCAGCGCCGGCAAGCCGGGAACGACGGGACGTGCGTGCATGAAACACCAGCCGTAACAGGAAAGGATGGCCGGGCGCGTCTGTACGCCCCCGCCCGGCATCAGTCCTGCTCAGGGCCCGATGCCATCCTTAAATGATAACGGCTCGTATTTGCATTTGATACCCATTCTCTTGAATGGGCATGCAACAGTGGGTTCAGCGCATTGCACGCAGGCCCAGCAGGCCACGGCGCTTGAACCACCACTCCAGCGGCAGCGTCACCAGCGGCGGGATCGCCGCCAGCAGGGCCAGGGCACTGGCCCACCACGGCCAACGCAGGCGTACTGCCGCGAACAGCGTCACCGCCACATAGACCAGGAACGCCACGCCGTGCAGGGGTCCGAACAACTTCACCAGCGCCACGTTGGCCATCGGGCCGTATTTCATCCACATGCCGATGAGCAGGCCGGCCCAGGTCACGGCCTCGATGAAAGCGACCGCCGCGAACAGGCGTCCAGTTGGGTGCATGGGGGAACGTTGGGTCACGCGGAGCTCCGGCATCGGGATATCAAATGCGAATGATACGCAGATGCGAACCCCATGTAGAGTCGAGCCGTGCTCGACTGCTGGAACGTGTCCACCAAGGTGGACACCTACCGGAGCACATCCGGCAGAACCTGCTCGCCGATCTCGCGCAGCACCGCGTCCATCGGCCGTCCATTGTCGACCAGATTGAACATCACGTGCGCCACACCCTGCGCATGCACGCGCAGCAGGTAGTCACGCAGGCCATCGCGGCCGACCTTCAGGCCCAGCGGCAGCGGCTCGGATGGCGCCTGCGGATCCGCCTGCAGGTCCAGCAGCATCGACTGCACGAACGGCTTGCCCGGCCCGCCGCGCTGCACCAGCGCCTGCTGCCACAGGCCGATGCGTCCTTCCTGCGCAACCTCCTCGCGGTGATAGGTTGCCCAGCCTTCGCTTTCACGCGCGATCCATTGCAGGCTCTGCCGCGCAGTACCCACCACCAGCATCGGAATCCGCGTTGCCGGCGCCGGCAGCACGTCGAAACCACCGGTCGCCTGCAGTACGGCGGTCCGTTCATCGGCCTCTGGTGACAACGCTGCGCGCAACAACGTCCAGCGCTCACGGAACGCCGCCGCCCTGCCCTCCAGATCCTCACCGAACGCGGCAAATTCTTCCGGGCGGTCACCCGAACCCAGGCCCAGCACGAAGCGCCCGCCACTGATCCGGTCCAGGCTCAAGGCCGACTTCGCCACCTGCAGCGGCTGGCGCAATGGCAGCACGATGGCTGCGCTGCCGACCACGATGCGCTCAGTCGCGGCAGCCAGCATGCCCAGCCACAGGAACGGGTCATCCAGCGCACTCGCTGTTGCATCCGGGCCCTGCGGCACCATCAACGGTACATCGCGGGTCCAAAGCGCGGCGAAGCCAAGATCATCGGCCAGCCGTGCGATCCGCCTGGCTTCATGCGGATCGGCCAGCCCATGTGCGGCGACAGGCGTCATCAGGCCCAGGCTCAGTCCTTGTTGAGGAAACAACGAAGCATGGGCGGGATTGAATTCACTCATGACGCCAGCTTAGCCTGCAGGTCTGCGGCAACGATGATGCGCCGCCCACCACAGGAAGAACACTGCATGCCAAGGATCCGCCCTGCCCACGTCGATGACCTGCCTGCGATCAGCGCGGTGTGCCTGGCCGCGTTCAACCAGGCAGTGGCGCCGTCTCTCAGCGCGGCCGGCATAGCCACCTTCGGCAGTGTCGCAGCAGCCGACGCATTTGGTGCGCGCCTGCAGGGTGACAACCACATCCTGGTGGCCGAACAGGATGCGCGCGTGGTCGGCGTGGTCGAACTGAAGGAGGGCCGGCACCTGGCAATGCTGTTCGTCGATCCCGCCTGCCAGGGCCAGGGCATCGGCCATGCCTTGTTCGAAGCCGTGCTGCCGCAGGTACGCGAGCCGGTACTGACAGTGCGCGCCTCGCTCAACGCAGTGCCTACCTACCTGCGCTATGGCTTTTTGCTGGATGGCGAGGTCGGCGAGTTCAACGGGCTGGTGTACCAGCAGATGGTGCGGGCAGCGGCCTGAAGGCATCCGCCCGGCAATGCCCGGTGGGCGTCATGCCCTGCGGCACGCCTGTCATAAGCAAACTGAATCAGCAGGCTCCCCGGCGGTTCCTACAATGGCCTGTCACCCTGCCCTTCGAGATGCTGCCGATGCGCGTCGCGCTTTCCGTGTTGCTGCTGGCTTCGGCGCTGAGCGCCTGCACCCCGGCCCCGGTATCCACCGCCAATTCCGCCGAGGCACCCGCGCCGGCATCCGCCATCGCCTGGCGCCAGGGCGATGTGGACGATGCCTTCGCCGAAGCCGCCGACAGCGGCAAGCCGGTGCTGCTGTACTGGGGCGCGGTCTGGTGCCCGCCGTGCAACCAGCTCAAGGCGGGCCTGTTCAAGGACCCGGCTTTCATCGCGCTGACCAGCAAATTCGTTCCTGTCTACCTGGATGGCGACGAGGAAGGTGCGCAGGCCTGGGGCGAACGCTTCGGCGTACGCGGCTATCCGACCCTGATCGTGCTGGACCCACAGCGCAACGAAATCACCCGCGTGGCCGGTGGCAATGACGCCGCCGAACTGACCCGGGCACTGACCGTCGCCGCTGGCCGCCGCAGTGCTGTTGCCGCCACCTTGGCCACCGCGCTGGCAACGCCGGACCGGCTGGCCGCCGAAGACTGGCAGGTGCTGGGCGACTATGGCTGGGAAGTGGACGCCAACCGCCTGGCCGGCGAGCGCAGGAGCCAGGATGTGCTGCGCCAGTTGTCCAAGGCGGCACCCGACGCCGCCCTGCAGCGCCGTTTCGCCCTGCTGGCTCTGGCTACAGCCGAAAAGCCCGATACCTCGCCCACCGAAGTGCGCGAGCTGCTGCAGGCCGTACTGGCACAACCGGCGGAAGTGCGCCGCAACCGTGAATTGCTCGGCTATGCAGGCGTGCAGCTGGTCAAGCAGGCCAGTGCCGGGCCGGCCACGTCCAACACCCTGGGCCAGCAATTGCTGGTCGCACTGGAGCGCGCCGATGCCGAGCGCGGTGATCGCGCCGACGACGCGTTGTCGCGTGCGCTGACCGAAGTATCGCTGGCCCGTCAGCAACAGCCCAAGGGCGCACTGCCCGCGGCGCTGGTCGAGCGGGTCAAGCAGCGCGTGGCCGCTGCCGATTCCGCCGCCACCGATGCGCATGCACGCCAGGCCACGATCAGCAGCGCGGTGTACGCATTGCGCGAGGTAGGTGACGACGCGGGTGCCGAGGCACTGTTGCTGGCCGAGCTGAAGCGCAGCGAGCAGCCGTACTACTACATGCCCGAGCTGGCCGAACTGGCCGAGCAGCGCGGCGACGCCGCCGGCGCGCTGGAGTGGTTGAAGCGCGCCTACGATGGTGCACAGGGCCCGGCCACCCGCGTGCAATGGGGCGTGCTGTACGTGGAAGGCCTGCTGAAGCTGGCGCCGGACGATGCACCACGCATCGAGCAGGCCACCGCCTCGCTGATCGCCGAACTGGAAGCGCAGCCGTCGGGCTACCACCAGCGCACCCGCCAGCGCTTCGAGCGACTTGCCGGGCAGTTGAAGGCGTGGAGCGGCAAGCACCAGGGTGCGGAGACGCTGGCACGGCTGCAGCAGCGGATGCAGCAGGCGTGCGGTGACCAGGTGGATGGCGCGTGCAAGGACTGGTTGAGTTGAGTTGATGAAAGCGCTGGCGGCGGGTTCGCCTGCCGGCGCTTTTGTTGATCCGTGTGTGAGGGGGCGGGGGCAGCGCATCAGCGCGCCGGTGAGGGTTCGGAAAGCGGGTTCTGGTAGTGCCGGCCGCTGGCCGGCAACCCGACCTTCGCTGAATGCCGGCCAGCGGCCGGCACTACCATGCCTCCGTCTTGACCTCTTGATCTCTTGACCTCAACCAATGTTGAGGTGCGATAACAGTCTCCCCACGGCCAGCCCTCTTGGCCTTCCCCACGGAGATTGCTTCGATGTCGTACTCGCTTCCCCCGCTCCCCTATGCCTATGACGCCCTTGAGCCGCATTTCGATGCGCGCACGATGGAAATCCATCACAGCAAGCACCACCAGACCTACGTCAACAACCTCAATGCCGCCATCGAGCAGGCCGGCATCGCCGAGCAGCCGGTCGAGGCGCTGATCGCCAACCTCGATGCAGTGCCCGAGGCGCAGCGTGGCGCGGTCCGCAACAACGGTGGCGGGCACGCCAATCACAGCCTGTTCTGGACCGTACTCAACGCCAACGGCGGCACGCCCGATGATGAGCTGGCCGCCGCCATCGGCCGCGATCTGGGTGGCTTCGATGCCTTCAAGGAGGCCTTCACCAAGGCCGCGCAGACCCGCTTCGGCAGTGGCTGGGCCTGGCTGACCAGCGATCGCGACGGCCGCCTGAAGGTTGAAAGCAGCGCCAACCAGGACAGCCCGCTGATGGGTGCAACGGTCGGCCTGTCCGGCAATACCCCGATCCTCGCACTGGACGTCTGGGAACACGCCTACTACCTGCACTACCAGAACCGCCGCCCGGACTACATCGGTGCGTTCTTCAACATCATCAACTGGGCCGAGGTCGGCCGGCGCTACCGCCAGGCCCGGGCCTCATGAGCGGCGAGACACTGCCGTACGCCGGGCCGTGGGCGGGGGTCTTCCCCGCCCCGGCCCCGGTGCCGTCGGTCGAGATGCCGCCGCGGGCACTGCGGCGGCTGCTCGGCCACTTTCCTACCGGCGTGGCCATCGTCTGCGCGCGCGATGCGCAGGGCAAGCCCATCGGCCTGACCATCAATTCGTTCGTGCCGGTGTCATTGCAGCCGCCACTGGTGCTGTGGAACCTGGCGTTGCACGCGCAGAGTCTTTCCACCTTCCAGCGCGCCACCCGCTTTGCGATCAGCGTGCTGGCGGCCGACCAGGAAGCACTGGCCCGGCGCTTTGCCGATCCGCAGGTACGCAACCGCTTCGACGGTCTGGCATTGCTGGATGACGACGAGGACGCCCCGCCACGCATCGCCGGTGCGGTAGCGCATCTCACCTGTACCCGCCACGCACAGTGGCCGGTGGGCGATCACCTGTTGCTGGCCGGCCGCATCATCGAAGTGCACGAGAACGGCGGCGCGCCGCTGCTGTTCCATCGCGGCCGCTTCCAGCCGGGACCGGCCGAGCTGCTGGTGGAGGTGCGCTGATGAACATCGAGGCTCTGGAATGCATGCTCGCCAGCGGCAAGGACGGCGCGCTGCTGCGCTTCGGCCTGGGCAAGGGCTGGCTGGATGCCGGCAACCCGGTGCGCGCGGCAACCCATCTGGGCCGTTGCGTGGTCCTTGATCCGCAGTATTCGGCGGCGTGGAAGCTGCTGGGCAAGGCCTGGCTGGCCAGTGGCCAGCCGCAGGCGGCGCGCGAAGCGTGGCAACGCGGGCTGAGCGTGGCCGGCAGCAAGGGCGACCAGCAGGCACGCAAGGAAATGCAGGTATTCCTGCGTCGCCTGGACCGCGAACAGGCGGCCCTGGCGAAGGCGGGCTGAGTCGATCAGCCCGCGTTGGCCGATGCCGGTGCGGACATGATGTCCGACATCGGCAGGCGGCGCGGCTTGCTCGGGAACGCGTGGCGCAGGATGCGCCAGACCACCTGGCCGAACTGGCGCGGCAGCGAGCCGTTGTTGTAGTGCTGGCCGTAACGGCGGCAGATGTCCTTCACTTCCTTGGCGATGGCCGCATAGCGGTTGGCCGGCAGGTCCGGATAGAAGTGGTGCTCGATCTGGTGGCTGAGGTTGCCCGACAGCACGTTGATCAGGAAACCGCCACTGATGTTCGACGAACCGCGCAGCTGGCGCAGGTACCAATGGCCGCGCGACTCATTGCGCAGGCACTCCTTCGGGAAGGTTTCCGATTCGGCGGTGAAGTGCCCGCAGAAGATGATCACGTAGGTCCAGATGTTGCGCAGGCCGTTGGCGACCAGGTTGCCCAGCATCACCGTGAGGAAGAACGGACCGGCCAGCAGCGGGAAGAACACGTAGTCCTTCAGCACCTGGCGCAGCATCTTGCGCGCCACCGGGCGGGTCTGCATCCACATCGCACGGCCACTGATGCGGCCCTTCAGCCAGCGGCCCAGGCGCAGGTCCTGCGCGGCCACGCCCCACTGGAACAGCAGCGCGAAGATCGGCGCGATGATCGGCTGCAGCAGGTAGAACGGCTTCCAGCGCTGTTCCGGGAAGATGCGCAGCAGGCCGTAGCCGATGTCATCGTCCATGCCACGCACGTTGGTGTAGGTGTGGTGGCGGAAATTGTGGGTCTTGCGCCAGTTGTCGGCGGTGGCAACGATGTCCCACTCGTAGGTGTTGCCGTTGAGCTTGGGGTCGCCGGTCCAGTCGAACTGGCCGTGCATGACGTTGTGGCCCAGCTCCATGTTCTCCAGGATCTTCGACAGCGCCAGCAGCAGCGTGCCGGTGATCGCGGCCGGCCACAGCAACGGCATCCAGAACAACGGCGAGAACGCCGCCAGGAACAGCAGGCCACGGCCACCCACGCCGAACCAGCGCACGGCGGCGGCCACGCGGCGGATGTAGCGGGTATCGGAGGCGCCGAGGCTGCCGATCACACGGTCGCGGATCGCGTCGAGTTCCTCACCGAAGGCATGCATCTCGGCGGTGCTCAGGGCACGGTCGGTAGCGCGGGTCATGGCAGGCGTCCTCAGAGATCCAGGGTCAGGTCGGTGGTCGGTGCGCTCACGCAGATCCGCACCGGCTGTGCCGATTCGGACTGCAGGTCGCCGGTGCGCAGGTGGCGGGTGGCGCCACTGACGCGGTCACAGCTGCAGCTGTTGCAGATACCCATGCGGCAGCCGTGTTTGGGCTTGATGCCATGGGCTTCGAGGCTTTCCAGCAGCGAGCGGCCACGCGGCACGCTCAATTGGCGGCCACTGCGCGCAAGCGTCAGCGACACCTCACCTTCGCTGCTGGCATCGCGCAGCGGCGCCGGCGGTGTGAAGGCTTCGGCCTGGAAACCGGCCACCTGGTGCGCCAGACGCTCGCGCGCAGCGGCAACGAAGCCGTCCGGGCCGCAGGCCAGCACATGGCGCTGCGCCAACGGCGTGTCATCGCCGGCCACCTGCAGATCATGGGTATCGATACGCGCGGCCGGCGCCTCACCCTCGCGGGTGGTCAGCAGATGCACGCGCAGGTTCGGATGCGCTGCGGCCAGCGCCTGCAGTTCATCACGGAACTGCAGATGGGCAGCGGTACGCTCCCAGTAGAACAGGTCCACGGGCGCGGCCAGCGGGCGCTGGCAGGCGTCGCGCAACAGGCTGCGCATCGGCGTGATGCCACTGCCGGCCGCCAGCAGCAAGACCGGCGCCGCGGCCGGCATATGGAATTCGCCGAAGGCGGCATCGAGGCGGAACAGTTCGCCCGGCTGCGCATGATTGACCAGATGCTGGCTGACCCGGCCGCCATCGACCGCCTTGACGGTGATCGCCAGCTCGCGCCGACCCAGTGCGGTAGGGCTGTAGCTGCGCTGCCACAGGCGTCCTTCAATCTCGACGCCGAGGGTGACGTGCTGGCCAGCGCGCATGCCAGCCCAGTGCCGGTTGGTGCGCAGGACCAGGGTCGCCGCGCCCTCGCCGGCCGGCTCGCGCCGGACCAGGCGGGCCACCGGCTCGCGCAGGGTCCACAGGGGATTGAGCTGGCCCGCCCAGAAATCGAACAGCGACGGCGAGACCCAGCGGTATGGAGAGAACAGGGACGGACGGACGACAGCGCTCATGGGCGCACTATACGGGCGCACATACACCTGTGTATACATGTGTATATTGAACCGGATTGGGTATGATTCAGCCTCGCCCCACCGGAACCCCCATGGCCGCCGCCACCGCCTTGTCGACGCCCGAAGATGCCAACAGCCCGGCCCGCCGTACGGTGAGCCGTGAGGATCTGCTGGCAGCCGCCCTGAAACTGATCGGGCCGCACCGCAGCCTGTCCACGCTCAGCCTGCGCGAAGTGGCACGTGAGGCTGGCATCGCGCCGAACAGCTTCTACCGGCAGTTCCGCGACATGGACGAACTGGCCGTGGCGCTGATCGATGCGGCCGGCCGCTCGCTGCGCACCATCATCGGCGAGGCCCGGCAGCGCGCCACCTCCACCGCCACCAGCGTGGTGCGGGTCTCGGTGGAGACCTTCATGGAACAGCTGCGCGCCGACGACAAGCTGCTGCACGTGCTGCTGCGCGAGGGCGCAGTCGGCTCGGACGACTTCAAGCATGCGGTCGAACGCGAGCTGCACTACTTCGAGGAAGAGCTGCAGCACGACCTGGTGCGCCTGGCCGCACTGGATGGCGCCGTACTGCATGCCCCGGAACTGGTGGCCAAGGCCATCACCCGGCTGGTGTTCGCGATGGGCGCCACCGCCATGGACCTGCCGCCGGAGAAGGATCCGGAGCTGGTCGAGCAGATCTCCACGATGATCCGCATGATCATCGTCGGCGCCCGTACCCCCGCCGCGTTCCGCCGCGGCTGATCGAGGCCCCTGGGTCGGATCCCTTTCCAGAGGAAAGGGCTCTGAGCCGTCCCCGACTCCATGCCCCCCCGCCACGCAGCGCCACGGCGCCGATGAACTGTGGCCGCTGTCACGGATTTACATTGCAGATGCGCAGCTTGAGCATCCTGCACGCGCCATTCACTGCGCTCTCACGCACGCTGAACTATTCAGACCACGCGCTCCATTCAGTTTGGTGAGTTATTGAACGGGGTTTGAATCCGGCAAGTGCCGCTGCAGTCGTTTCAAATTAATTGCATGGCCCAGGCAAGACCCGATCCGCACAGTGCCGCCTCCGGTCCTGCGGATGCAGGTCCACCCCAATAGGCTTCAAGGAGAAACACCCATGCGCATGATGCAGTTCACGCCGAAGTTTCCTTCCACGTTTGTCCGTTCACGGTTGGGTCTGGCCGTAGCCAGCTCATTGATGCTCGCCGCCATGGGCACCGCAAATGCTGTCGACGTCGGCCCAGGCCAGACCGTCACCATTACCCCAGGAAGTGCATTCGAAGGACAGAATCTCTCCGTCCATGGAGGAACCGCCAATGTTCTCGGCGCTCGCATGGGTGCACTGGACTCGTACTCTGCAGGCGGCACCTACCAAACAATCATCAATGCAGATGGTGCTGCCTTCACGTCATCCACGAGCAATTTCGTACGGAGCTCAACAGCGGTCTTCCGCAATTCGGTGCTGAGCGCTACAACCGGCCCGGCCCTTGGTTTGGCACGATCAGGCGCCGTCGATGGCAATGGGCGGCCCTATCCCAGGGCGACGTTGATCAATAGCTCCCTCACCTCCACGCGCGTTGGATTGCAGGTGTTCGCCGGCGGTTACGCCGATGCCGACAGTTCGACCATTTCCGGCGGTACGTATGGGGTCTCTGTCGGTGCGGGCTCCGTTTCGCTGCGCAATGGCTCGACGGTCAACGGAGTCACGGCTGGGATCCTGATCCTCTCAAGCCCAACCATCGAAGAGAATCTTGCGGACTGGGGCGTCACGGTCGATGGCTCACACATCGAAGCAAGCAACGGCAGTGCCATTTTGTTCGGCGCTCATCTGCCTTCTGTATCCCGCCCGGATACGCTGTTGATACAGAATGGTGCGACTCTGGTGGGGAGCAATGGCGTCCTCATCTCCACCCGCAACAACGCCCACTTCGACGTCACCGCCCGCACCTCCACGCTCAACGGCGATATCACCATCGCCGATACCGCCACCGGCACGCTGCGCTTCCTTGACGGCCTCGACCTCACCGGCCGCATCCTCGGCCCGGCCGACGTCATCGTCGACCAGGGCGGCCGCTGGACGCTGTCCGGCGACAGCAACACCGGCAACCTCACCCTGGGTGCAGGCAGCAATATCTTCCTCGGTGCCGCGGGTACGGCTGCCTATCCGCAGCTGACCGTCAACGGCAACTACGCCGGCAATGGCGGCACCCTGCACTTCAACACGGTGCTGGCCGGCGACGACGCAGCGAGTTCGCGCATGCACGTGACCGGTGATACCAGCGGCACCACCCAGGTCACCGTCAACAACATTGCCGGCGCTGGTGCACAGACCGTCAACGGCATTCCGCTGGTGCAGGTGGATGGTGCCAGCAATGGCAGGTTCACTCTGCAGGGCCGTGCCATCGGCGGCATGCACGAGTACTTCCTGCACAAAGGCTCGCCGGGCGCAGCCAATGGCAACTGGTACCTGACCTCGGCCTACACCGGCAATCCGTGCGACATCAATCCGGCGCTGCCGGAGTGTGCGCCGGTGGATCCGGTCGATCCTGTTGACCCGGTCGATCCGGTGGATCCGGTGGACCCGGTCAATCCCGTCGATCCGGTCCCCGTGCTGCGTCCGGAGCCGGGCGCGTACCTGGCCAACCAGGCCGCGGCCGTGCAGATGTTCCAGCTGCGCCGCCATGACCGCGGCGAGCCCGGCTTCGACCGCGCCCGCATCGGCACCTGGGTGCGCGCCGGGCGTGACCAGCTGCAGGCGAACGTGGCCGGCCAGGTTGACGCCCGTACCCACATCAACACCCTGCAGCTGGGCAGCGATGTCTGGCGCTGGGGCGATGGCCGTGGCCAGGTCGGCCTGATGCTCGGCACCGGCGAGGCGACCACGCAGGCGGTGTCGACGCTGAGCGGTTATGGCACCCGCGGCAAGGTCAAGGGCAAGTCGGCCGGTGTCTACCTGGGCTGGGTGCAGGATGCACAGAGCAGTGCCGGCCTGTATGTGGACGGCTGGCTGCAGGCAGCACGCTTCGACAACGAGGTGCAGGGCGAAGGCATCGCCCGCGAGACCTACGACTCCAGGACCCGCAGCGCATCGCTGGAAGCCGGATATGCCTGGGCCATTCGCAGTAGTGAGGCCAGCACGCTGTACCTGCAGCCGCAGGCGCAGCTGACCTGGACCGACTACGACGGTGACAGCCTGATCGAAAACAATGGCACCACGGTCGAGGATGGTCGCGGCGGCGGCCTCAACAGCCGCCTCGGCGTACGCCTGTTTGGCCAGGGCACGCTGCAGGGCAACCGCGTGCAGCCGTTCCTGGCGGCGAACTGGCTGCGTGGCCAGCGCGATGAGGCCATGCGCTTCAACAGCGAGTCGCTGAGCGCGAAGACGCCGGAGAACCGCTACGAAGTGCAGGCCGGTGCCCAGCTGCAACTGGGCCAGCGCTGGAGCGCATGGGGTGACCTGCGTGTGCAGCGTGGCGACAGCGGCTATCGCAACCACGGTGCCCAGGTGGGCCTGCGCGCCGCCTGGTAATCCCCTCGCCGCCCCGGGGCCAGACCGGGGCGGCGTTCCTCGATTTCGATCGCACCCTGCCGGGCATGACATCCGGCAGGGTTCTGCCGCCTAATTGTAATGCTATAACACCGTCGTCCGCGATGTTCTGATCCGGCTTTCGGCTTCGTGATTGCATGGACTTATTTATATAGCCGTTGCTATATCTATGACCCTCTGCTTTCATATGCGTCAGCCAGGTCGCCCTCGCCGCCTTTCCTCTCCCAAGGACGACGCCCTCATGCCCGTTTCCAGACCCCTTTCCCGCCGGCTGCCTCTGGCTGCCGCCATCGCCCTGACCCTGCCGTTGCCCGTGCTGGCAGCCACACCGAAGCCGACCGAGTTGGACCGCGTGCAGGTCAAGGTCAGCACTGCAACCCGCAGCGAACGCCTGCTGTCCGATGTCCCGATCCGCACCGAAGTGCTGCGCAAGGAAGACATCGCGCTGCGCGCGGCCACTGACTTCTCGCGTGCCGCCGAACTGATCAATGGCCTGCGCGTGGAAAGCAACTGCCAGAACTGCAACACCAGCGAGGTACAGCTGCTGGGCCTGCCCGGCGCCTACAACCAGCTGTTGTTCGATGGCATCCCGTTGCTGTCCACATTGGGCAGCGTGTACGGCCTGGAACAGATCCCGGCCGGGTTCGTCGACCGCATCGAAGTGGTCAAGGGCGGCGGCTCGGCACTGTACGGCCCGGGCGCGGTGGCCGGAGTGATCAACCTGATCCCGCCGCTGCCGGCGCGCAGCGGTGGCCATGTGCAGGCCGGCGTGGATGTCTTGAAGGGTACGCCGCAGAAGAACGCCGACGTGCGGCTGGACCTGGTGGCCAAGGACGCCGATGCCGGGCTGTCGGTGATCGCCCAGCGCAACTGGAACAGTGGCATCGACTACAACGGCGACGGCTACACCGAGATCACCCGCAAGAACCTCAAGGTCGGCGGGCTGCAGGCCTGGTACGCGCCCACGCCGGGCACACGGCTGCGCCTGGACCTGCAGGTGACCGATGAAACCCGCCGCGGCGGCAACCGCCTGGACCAGCCCGAATACCTGGCCAACATCGCCGAATCGCTGGATACGAAGTACCGGCGCGGCAGCGTGTCGTGGGATCAGGAGATCAATGCCGACGTCGATTTCCGCTTGGCCTATGCCTTCGCCGACATCGACCGTGACAGCTTCTATGGCGGCCTGGGCGATGTGGTCACCAATCCGTCTGCGCCCGGCTATGACCCGTCGCAGCTGGACCCGAACGTGGCCGGCAGCGCGGCCTCGCGGTCGTGGCGCCAGTACGGCCGCACCCACAATCCGCTGCACTACATCGACAGCCAGTTGAACTGGCGGTTGGGGGCGCACGCGCTGGCCTTCGGCGTGCAGTACAAGCACGAGGCGCTGCGCGACGACAACCGCAGCGGTGACGGCCAGCGGCTGGCGGTGCTGGAAGATGCCACCTTCCACAACCTCGGTGCCTTCATCCAGGACGAGTGGAGCCTGCGCGACAACGTCGACCTGGTGCTGGGTGCGCGCGTGGACAAGAGCTCGGAGCTGGACAGCGCGGTGTTCTCGCCGCGCATCGCGCTGGCCTGGCAGGCCACGCCCAACCTGAAGTGGCGGGCAGGCATTGCCACCGGCTTCCGTGCACCGGAGATCTTCGTCGAGGATGTGCATGTCGATACGCTGGGGGCCGAACAGGTGCGCGTGCGCAACACCGACGGCCTGAAGGAAGAGCGCGCGTTGACCACCCTGTTCGGCTTCGACTGGCGATCTGACCCGGCCAATCCGGTGTGGAGCTGGGATGCCACCGCCTCGTATGCGCGCATCCGCGACACCTTCGCACTGGGCGAGATCCAGCGCGGCGACGACGGCCAGCTCAGCCAGCTGCGCTACAACGCGTCCGGTTCCAATGTGCTGGGCGCGGAAACCAACCTCGGCTGGCAGCCGTCGCCGCAGTGGCGCCTGACCGCGGGTGCCTCGTGGTACCGCTCGCGCTTCCGCGAACCGCAGCGCATCTTCGACGACACCGGCGACGGCGGCGACACCGTGATCGAAAGCCGCGACTACCTGAAGACCCCACGCTGGACCGGCCTGGCCCAGCTCAGCTGGATGCCGGCCGAGCCGTGGGAGACCTTCGTCGCGCTGCGCCACACCGGCCCGATGTCGGTGCTGAACAACCGGCTGGGCGAACTGCACCGCACGCGTTCGTTCCTGGTCACCGACCTGGGTGCGCGCTGGCACCGTCATATGGGCGCGCGGGCGCAGCAGGAAGTGTCGGTGGCCGCAGGCGTCAAGAACGTGTTCGATCAGCGCCAGAAGGATCTGGAAGTGGGCGCGTTGCGTGACAGCGACTATGTCTACGGACCGCGTTTCGCGCGCTCGTGGTACGTCAACCTGCGCTATGCGTTCTGAGCTGCATCGAGCGTTGTTGCTGGCCTGTGCCGTGCTGCTGGCCGCACCGGCGATGGCTGCGGACCTCCATGCGCAGGTCTCGGCCTCGCTGATGCGGCCGGAACAGCGCTCGCTGCGGCCGATGCAGTGGTCATCGCCACCGAAGCTGGTGGCGTTGTACTTCGGCGCCGACTGGTGCGCGCCCTGCCATGCTTTCGTACCCACCCTGCGCAGCGTGCGTGACGCGTTGCGCGAGGCCGGCGCCGATACCGAAGTGGTGTACGTCAGCCTGGATGAGAGCGAGGCCGCGCTGCGCCGCTACATGCACGCGCAGGACATGCCATGGCCGGTGCTGGACCCGCGCCGCGCCGCGCGCATGCCGGCACTGCAGGCGTTGGCGGGGCTGGCACCGCCGAATCTGGTGCTGATCGATGCCGACGGCGCCGTGCTGGCCAATGGCTGGCAAGGCCGGCGTTATGAAGGCCTGCAGCCGGTGTTGAAGGAATGGGCAAAGCAGGCGTGTGCGCAGCAGCAGGCCCGTTGTCCCAACGCCGGCATCCAATCGCGGTAGCGCCGGGCTATGCCCGGCGAAATGCGTGACGCAACATTACGGCCGCCGGGCATGGCCCGGCGCTACCGTTACGGCGTCTCGCCCTCGGCCTTGCGCACGAACGCTTCGAACAGCGCCAGCGTCTGCTCGCTTACATGGTGCTCGATACCCTCGGCATCGCGCCGCGCGGTATCCGGGTCCACGCCCAGCGCCAGCAGGAAACGCTCCACGGTCTGATGACGCTGGCGACTGGCATGCGCCAGCGCCTCGCCTTCCGGGGTCAGGAACACGCCGCGGTACGGCCGCTGTACCACCCAGCCATCCCGGGCCAGCCGCCGCAGCATCTTCGCCACAGTGGGCTGGGCCACGCCCAGGCGGGTGGCGATGTCGACCTGGCGGGCCTCGCCGCCGTCGGCCAGCAGGTCCGAGATCAGCTCGACATAGTCCTCCACCAGCTCCATCCGGTGCGCCTCGCGCACTTGCCGGAAGCTCTCGACCTGGCGCTCGGCCTCGATCAAGGGGGTGCTTTTCAGCGATGTCGAATCGTCGGTCTTGCCCACGCCTGCGCCTGTCCTTCCGGTTGTTCCGGTGTTGAACCTGAATTCTGGACCAGTAACGCGATAAAGACGATTGTTTCACATTGCTAATGACTATAGCAGGAGCTATATTCGGAGCCATGAATACCCTGGCACCCCGCGACCCTTCGGCCTCCACTCCGGCCAGCCTGGGTGCGCTCAACGCCTCGGTGGCGGTGCCCGACAAGGGCCATTGGTGGTTCCGCCTGCTGGCCTTCCTCGGCCCGGGCTACATGATCTCGGTCGGCTACATGGACCCGGGCAACTGGGCCACCGACCTCGCCGGCGGTTCGCGCTTCGGCTACCTGCTGCTGTCGGTCATCCTCATTTCCAACCTGATGGCGGTGATCCTGCAGGCGCTGTCGGCGCGGCTCGGCATCGCCACCGGAATGGACCTGGCCCAGGCCTGCCGTGCCCGATACCCGAAGCCGGTGAACCTGGCGTTATGGGCGCTGTGCGAGGCGGCGATCATCGCCTGCGACCTGGCCGAAGTGATCGGCACCGCGATCGCGCTGAAGCTGCTGTTCGACCTGCCGTTGCTGTGGGGCGCGGTCATCACCGCGCTGGACACGCTGCTGGTGCTGCTGCTGATGAACCGCGGTTTCCGTGCGCTGGAAGCCTTCGTGATCGCGCTGCTGATGGTGATCTTCGCCTGCTTCGTGGTGCAGATCGCGATGGCCGCACCACCGGTGATGGCGGTGCTGGGCGGCTTCATTCCGCGCGCGCAGGCGGTGACCGATCCGCATGCGCTGTACATCGCCATCGGCATCATTGGCGCCACGGTGATGCCGCACAACCTGTACCTGCATTCGTCGATCGTGCAGACCCGTGCCTACCCGCGCACCGATGAGGGCCGTCGCAGCGCGCTGCGCTGGGCGGTGACCGACAGCACCATTGCGCTGACCCTGGCACTGTTCATCAACGCCAGCATACTGATCCTGGCGGCGGCGGTGTTCCATGCCAATGGCCGATTTGATGTGGAAGACATCGAGCAGGCGCACCAGCTGCTGGCGCCCATGCTCGGCGTAGGCGCGGCGGCGACACTGTTTGCGATTGCGCTGCTGGCCTCGGGCCTGAATTCAACGGTGACCGCCACGCTGGCCGGGCAGATCGTAATGGAAGGCTTCCTGCACCTGCGTCTGCCGCCGTGGCTGCGGCGGCTGATCACGCGGGCGCTGGCGATCATTCCGGTGGTGGTGGTGATCATGCTGTTTGGCGACCAGGGGGCGGTAAAGCTGCTGGTGCTGAGCCAGGTGGTGCTGTCGATGCAGCTGCCGTTCGCGATCATCCCGCTGGTGCGGATCGTGACCGACAAGGTGACGATGGGCGCGCTGGTGGCCCCGCGCTGGCTGGGCAGCATCGCCTGGGTGATCGCACTGGTGATCGTGGTGTTGAACGTGAAGCTGCTGGTGGATACCTTCAGCGGCGGGTAATGCCAAACGCCGGGCTCGGTCCTGCCCCAAGTAGATCCACGCCATGCGTGGATGCCTTTGTAGAGTCGAGCCATGCTCGACTCATCGCACACCGCGCGCAAAGCAGTCGAGCATGGCTCGACTCTACAGAAAGCAAATCCCGCCAGCAGATCCGCGCCACGCGTGTATGCCTTTGTAGAGTCGAGCCATGCTCGACTCATTCCATCACCGCGCGAACAGCAGTCGAGCATGGCTCGACTCTACAGAAAGCAGATCCCGCCAGCAGATCCGCGCCATGCGTGGATGCCTTTGTAGAGTCGAGCCATGCTCGACTCATTCCATCACCGCGCGAACAGCAGTCGAGCATGGCTCGACTCTACAGAAAGCAAATCCCGCCAGCAGATCCGCGCCACGCGTGTATGCCTTTGTAGAGTCGAGCCATGCTCGACTCATTCCATCACCGCGCGAACAGCAGTCGAGCATCGCTCGACTCTACAGATACAGCGCAATGGCGGCTTCAATCTGCTGCGGCGACTGGAACCCGGCCAGGCGCGTGCGTTCGTCGCCGTCACGGAACAGGGACAGCGTCGGCGTCTGCCGCAACCCCAGTCCGCTGAAGAACGCTTCACCCAGCACTTCCAGCTGCACGCGCAGCAGGGTGATGCCCTGCCCTGCACTGCTGGTCGCCACGCGGTGCAGCGACATCTCCAGCATCCGGCACCCTGGGCACTGATCCTTGTGGAAATCCACCAGCACCCGCGGGTGTGCGGCCAGCAGCTGCTGGAACTGCTCAGGCGTGGTGGCGTCGATGATCTGCATCGGTGTTGCTCCAGTAATGGGCCAGGACCGCGTCGGTCCAGGCCTCGATGGCCGCGGCATGGCGAACGCCATGCGGCATCTGTTCGATCTCCAGCGGCGGGTAGTCGCTGCGGAAGTAGCGGATCAGCCGGTGCACGGCGCCGCAGTAGTACTCCTGCCCCCACTGCGTTTCGCCGGTACCGAACACCGCCAGCTGCCGTGGCCGCTCGCCGCGCTCCGTAATACCGGCCACCCACGCCTTCATCTCCGCCGGCGTGCGGCCGGCGTTGTCGGTCCAGCAGCCCAGCAGCACCAGGTCGGCCTCGTCGGCCGCCAGGGGGGGCGCCTGGCGCAGATCGTCGGCCTCCTGCCAGTGCACCGCATGGCCCGCTGCGCGGCAACGCTCGGCAATCTGCCGGCCGAGCTCGCGGGTGTTGCCACTCAACGAGGCCACCACCAGCAGGATGCTCAGCGCTTCGCTGGGCTCAGAGGTCATCGAAGCCGTTGTCGACGTTGGTCTTCTTGTAACTTGCATTGCGCATCTCGAAGAAGTCGGTCTTGGTTTCGGTGAAGTTGTCCGCGTAGGCCTTGATCCACGGCATCACGTTGTCGGTGGTGTCGCTGTACAGGCGCTCGATGCCGAGCATGCCGGCCATCTTGTTGGCGCGGTACTTCACGTAGCGCACCATCTCGTCCACGTCGATGCCGTCGATACCGTCCAGCACCTCCGACGACCACTGCGTCTCCAGCTCGATCGCGTGTTCGAATGATTGGTGCACGTAGGCGGTCAGCTCGTTGGTCTGCAGCTCAGGGTTCTCGCCGATGATGGCGCGGATCAACTCGCTGATGAACTTGGTATGCGCCAGCTCGTCACGGTTGATGAAGCTGATGATCTTGCCCGTACCGTTCATGCGGTTCTGCCGCACCATGTTGTAGAAGTAGGCGAAACCGGAATAGAAGTTGATGCCTTCCAGGATCGAGGACTGGATCAGCGACTTCAGCAGGGTCTCGGCGGTCTTCTCGCGCATGAAGTCGTCATACGCGCCCATGATCGGTGCGTTGCGCTTGATGATGGTCGGGTGGGTGCGGGCGATCTCGAAGATGCGGTTCTGGTTCGGCAGGTCGGTGATAGAGGCCAGCACGTAGCTGTAGCTCTCGTTGTGGATCACTTCCTGCTGGCCGATGATCGCTGCATTGGCATGCGCGGCGGGATCGGTGATGTACTCGGCCACGTTGTAGATGAAGCGGGTCTGCGGTGAGTCGAGCGTGGCGAGCAGGCCGATGATCGAGTCGTAGGCGTTCTTTTCGCGTGCGTTGAGCTCGCCGTACTGGCGGGCATCGAGCTTCATGTCGACCTCGTCAGGTATCCAGAAGTTGGTCGACAGCTCCTTGTAGGCCCGATAGAACGACGGGTACGGAATGTCGTTCCAGTTGAGGATGCCGCTGGTGCGGCCGTTGATGATGCCGGTGCTGCGGTTGGGATGGCGCGGTTCGAGGATCTTGATGCGGTCGAGGGGGGTTGCCATGGGTTTCTGCCTTCGTTCTCTTTCTATCGTGTTGCCGGCCAGCGGCCGGCACTACCGTGGGTCGCCGGTGGTCAGCTGGAGCACCACTCGCATTCGCTGATGTCGATGTCGTTGGAGCGCACGTAGTAGGTGGTCTTCAGGCCCTCGCGCCAGGCGCTCAGATGCAGCTCCAGCAGCGTGCTGGCGCGGATCGTGCTGGGCACGTACAGGTTGAAGCTGATCGACTGGTCGACGTGGCGCTGGCGGCGTGCGTTCTGGCGCACGCTGGCGAACTGGTCGACCTTGTAGGCGCCCTTCTCGTAGTACGGCCAGGTTTCCAGCGACAGGCCCGGCGCGGCCACCGGCCGCCGGAAATCCTTCTTTTCCTCGTAGTAGAACGCGCTGTAGATCGGGTCGATGGAGGCGGTGGAACCGGCAATCTGCGCGGTGCTCATGTTCGGCGCCACCGCCAGCAGCCAACCGTTGCGCAGGCCGTGCGTGGCGACCTCGCGGGCCAGGCTGTCCCAGGCCGCGCCGCTGTAGTCGCGGTCACTGAAGTAGCGGCCGTTGTGCCAGTCGCTGCCGGTGAACATCGGGTAGCTGCCTTTCTCCTTCGCCAGCTGCGCGCTGGCCTGGATGGTCAGGAAGTTGATGCGCTCGTAGAGGCGGTCGGCCAGCTCTTCGGCATCCGGCGATTCCCACTGGATCGCCTGCTGCGCCAGCAGGTGGTGCCAGCCGAAGGTGCCCAGGCCGATGGCGCGGTATTTGCGGTTGGTGATGGTGGCCTGCGGCACCGGCAGCGCATTGAGGTCGATCACGTTGTCGAGCATGCGCACCTGGATCGGGATCAGGCGCTCCAGCACGTCGGTGGCCAGCAGGTCATCCGGCGCACTGATCGCACGTCCGAGGTTGATCGAGGACAGGTTGCAGACCACGAAGTCACCGGCCCGGCGTGTGGTGACGATCTGGTCGCCGCTGACGATCTCCTGGATCATCCGCGTCGGGCTCATGTTCTGCAGGATCTCGGTGCACAGGTTGCTGGAATAGATCATGCCCGCGTGCTTGTTCGGGTTCCTGCGGTTGACCTCGTCGCGGTAGAACAGGAACGGGTTGCCGGTCTCCAGCTGGCTGAGCATGATCCGCTTGAACAGATCGATGGCCTTCACCGTGCGGCGGCTGATGCGCTCATCGGCCACCAGCTCGGCGTAGCGGTCACGGAAGCTGCCAGAACCACGCTTCTCGTCGTAGAAGTCCTGCAGGTACCAGCCCTTGGCCTGCTTCACCTCGTGCGGATCGAACAGGTACCAGTCGGCGCGGCGTTCGACCGCTTCCATGAACAGGTCCGGCACGCAGACCGAGGTGAACACATCGTGCGCGCGCAGGCGCTGGTCGCCGTTGTTGAGGCGCAGGTCCATGAAGGCTTCGATATCGCGGTGCCAGATGTCCAGGTACACCGCCACCGCGCCCTTGCGCTGGCCGAGCTGATCAACCGACACCGCAGTGTTGTTGAGCTGCTTGATCCACGGCACCACGCCACCGGAGGAATTGGCAACGCCACGGATCGGCGCGCCGCTGCTGCGCACATAGCCCAGATAGGCACCAACGCCGCCGCCGTGTTTCGAAACACGGGCGATATCGGTGTTGGAGTCATAGATGCCCTGCAGGCTGTCGTCCACCGTGTCGATGAAGCAGCTCGACAACTGCCCGCCCACCTTGCCGGCATTGGCCAGGGTCGGCGTGGCCACCGTCATGTACAGGTTGGACAGCGCCCAGTACGCCTCTCCGACCAGCTGCATGCGCCGCTCGCGCGGCTTTTCCTCCTGCATCAGGTACAGCGCGATGGTCAGCCAGCGCTCCTGCGGCAGTTCATAGACCTCGCGGCTGCGGTCGCTGGCCAGGTAGCGCGTGGCCAGCAGGTACAGGCCGTTGTACGCGAACAGGCGATCGCGTTCCGGATCGATCATCTCGCCGGCCTGCTGCAATTCTTCCTTCGAGTAGCAGCGCAGGATGTCGTTGCTGTAGATGCCGCGATCGGCCAGGCTTTCCTGCAGGCCCACGTAGGAGCCGTACTTCAGGCCGACGTCGTAGAAGCGGTTGCGGCTGGCGCGCTTGTACAGGCGGCGCAGGTAGATGCGCGCGGCAAACTGTTCCCACTCCGGCGCGACCAGGTCCACGCGCGATTCGGCCTCGCGGATCAGCAGATCGACCAGGTCATCGGCGCTGATGCTCGGTTTGCGTTCGACCATCGACTGCACTACACGGCGGTAGTCGCTCACATCCAGCTGCGGGAACTCGGCATGCACGGCGTCGATGCTGCGCTGCAGGCGCTCGGCCTCGAACGGCAGGCGACGGTTGCCGGCCTCCTTGGTGATCCAGGTCGGCACGCGCTCGCCACCGGCGCGCAAGGCGTCGCCAGCGCCGGCCAGATCGGCCACGCGGAAGGTACTGTCGGTCATGGTGGTGAAACTCCAGGCTCGCACGCGCGTTGGCGGTCGATGCCATGGCGGCCCTGCACGCGATACCGGCGCACGGGGCGGTCGGGGTGGGATGCCAAAGCGCGGGAACACCAGATCGTCGGCAACAGCCTGCGCCTGCGGCCGGTATCCGGGCCGTGGGGGCGATCTGGGTCCGCTCGATGGCGGCCGCGTCGACACGGCAAGCCTTCAGGGGCGGGCCGCGGGACGTTTGCTGCATGTCCGGCGGCGGCGGCTGACCGGGAGTGACGGACACAACATAGTGGGGATATTCCAACCCGTCAACACAAGATGCGGTAATCAGCACATGTCGCGACGATCAGTCGCAGGATGCCGTGTTGCACCTGCGGCGCCTTGTCGACAACGCCTGCGTCCCCAGTTCGGTACAACATCAACTTTCCCCGGAACACCGCCCATGCGCGCTGCCCAGTACCCCTCCTTCGGCGACCCGGCCGACGTCCTTGCCATTGCCGATGCCGCCCTGCCCGAGCCCGGCCCCGGCGAGGTGCGCATCCGCACCGTGCTGGCCTCCATCCACAATCACGACCTGCTGACCGTGCGCGGCCTGTATGGCTACAAGCCAACGCTGCCGGCGATCGGGGGCAGTGAAGCACTGGGCGTGGTCGATGCACTTGGCGACGGCGTCGACGGCCTGCAGATCGGCCAGCGGGTGGCCGCCGCCTCGGTGCACGGCACCTGGGCCGAGGCCTTCATCGCCCCGGCACGCATGGTGATTCCGATGCCGGAGGCGATCCCGGACGAAATGGCCGCGCAGCTGATCGCGATGCCGCTGAGCGCGCTGATGCTGCTGGAATTCCTGCACGTCGAAGCAGGCCAGTGGATCGTGCAGAACACCGCCAACGGCGCGGTGGGCAAATCGCTGGCGATGCTGGCGCGGGCGCGTGGCGTGCATGTGGCCAACCTGGTGCGCAATGCCGATGCGGTCGCACAGTTGAAAGTGCTGGGCATCGATCATGTGTTCGACACCTCGGTGGACGGCTGGAAGGATCGCGTGCGTGAGGCGACCGGCGAAGCGCAGGCCGCGGCCGCGGTGGATTCCATCGGCGGCGACGCCAGCGGCGATCTGGTCGACCTGCTTGGCCACCACGGCACCCTGGTGTCGTTCGGTGTGATGAGCGGCGAACCCATGCGCATTCCCGCCGGCGGCCTGATCTACAAGGAAGCCACGGTGAAGGGTTTCTGGGGCAGCAAGGTCAGCCAGGCGATGGCGGTGGAGGACAAGCGCCGGCTGGTTGGCGAACTGCTGAAGCGCGCGGCGAGCGGCGAACTGACCCTGCCTGTGGAGCAGATCTTCGCACTGGACGACATCGCCCAGGCAGCAAAGGCCGGTGCCGGTTCCGGCCGCAATGGCAAGGTGCTGCTGCGGCCTTGATGGCCGGACAACCGGGGTCAGATCCCTTTCCGTTGGAAAGGGATCTGACCCGCACAGGAGTGCGGACCAACGGTCCGCACCCACCGAAGCACAGACCGCCCCACCGAGGCCACAGACTTTCGTTAAGAACCTGTGATGTATAACTGAATGCGCTTTCGTCATTGGAAGGCGCACGTGGCTGCGTGCGGTACTGACGGCTCCTCCCCCGTTTGGCGTTGTCGCTTCCATGTACCGCACCACCCTGAACCTGCTTGCCGGCGCGATCGCGCTGGGCCTCACCGCCGGCGCTGCCGGCGCCGCTGAAACCGCCGATTCCGGCAAGGACAGCACCACCCTCGGCACCGTGCTGGTGACCGGCTCCAACATCAAACGCAGCGATACCGCCGGGCCCAACCCAGTGCAGATCGTGAGCCGCGAACAGATCGAGCAGACCGGCCGCTCCACCCTCACCGACGTGCTGCGCAACCTGTCGGCCAATGCCGGCAACAGCTTCGACGAGCAGTACACCGGCAGCTTCGCCGCCGGTTCTGCATCGATCGGCCTGCGTGGCCTGTCACCGAAGAACACGCTGGTGCTGGTCAACGGCTATCGGGTGTCCAACTTCGGCTTCGCGCTCAACACCCAGGACACCTTCGTTGACCTCAATGCGCTGCCGATCAGTGCGGTCGAGCGCATCGAAGTGCTGAAGGATGGCGCCTCGGCGGTGTACGGCTCCGACGCCATCGCCGGCGTCATCAACATCATCCTGCGCAAGAACTTCCAGGGCGTGGAAGTCGGCGGCGGCTTCGGTACCGCCACCCAAGGCGGCCTGAACGAACGCAAGGCCAACCTGCTGGCCGGCTTCGGTGATCTGGAACAGCAGGGCTGGAACGTGCTGTTCGGGTTGGACCTGCTCAAGCGCGACCGCCTCGATGGCGATGACCGTGCCTATACCCGCAGCGGCGATTTCCGCGACAAGCCCGGTGGTCGCCTGGCCGGGTGGTCCACTGCCGGTGGCAACTGGCTGAGCAACCCGCGTGCGCCGCAACCGTTCGCCAACTGCCCCGACGGCAGCCAGCTGCGCCCGTACAGCGACTTCGGCAGCACCCTGCCCGGCCAGGCCTGCGCCTTCAATGCGCAGCCGTTCAAGACCCTGCAGCCCGGCGCCGAGCGCCTGCAGGCGTCGCTGAGTGCGACCTACCGCTTCAATGACAGAGTCGAAGCGTTTGCCGATGTGCTGTACAGCCACAACAAGGCCGACCAGATCTTCAGCGCGCCGTTGACCGTCGGCCCCGGCCTGCGCGCCTACAACCCGGCCACCGGCACCCTGATCGATGTGCCGGCGGTGCTGCCGGTCGGCCACCCGAACAACCCGGGCAGCACGCCGCTGCCGTTCGAGTACACCTTCTTCGATCTCGGCCCGCGCCTGAAGGACAACACCCAAGTGTTCTACCGTGCCCTAGCCGGGGTGCGTGGCAGTGGCGAGCGCTGGGACTGGGAAGTGGCAGCGCTGACCTCGCAGAGTGCACAGCGCGAGTACGTCGACAACTTCGTCAACCGCTACGCCTTCGAGCAGATCCTGCGCGATGGCAGCTACAACTTCCTCAACCCGTCCAGCACGCCGGGGGCGCTGGATGCACTGCGCCTGCAGACCAAACGCCCCGGCTGGTACAAGCTGCACTCGTTGAACGTAAAGGCGTCGACCACGCTGTGGGAGCTGCCGGCCGGTGCAGTCGGCTTCGCCTGGGGCGCCGAGTTCCGCAAGGAATCATTGGATGCGCGCACCAGCGCCCAGGTGCTGTCGGGTACCGAGCTGCGCCCGGCCATCAACGTGGTCAACGGCGAGCGCCAGGTCAGTGCCGCCTACGCCGAACTGAGCGTGCCGCTGCACCGCACGCTGGAACTGCAGCTGGCCGGTCGCGGCGACCGCTACGATGACTTCGGCAAGGCGTTCTCGCCGAAGGTGGCATTGCGCTGGCAGCCGCTGGACAGCCTGCTGCTGCGCGGCTCGTTCTCGCGTGGTTTCCGCGCCCCCTCGCTGCCGGAGATCGCGCCGGGCCAGACCGTCAGCTACGGCTCGGTGATCGATCCGTTCGACCCACTGCAACCGGGTGGCAGCCGCGGCGTGACCAACATCCGCACCGGCAACCCGGACCTGAAGGCCGAGCGCTCGCGTAACTTCAACGTGGGTGCGGTGTGGTCGCCGGATGGCGATACCAGCATCGGCCTGGACTGGTACCGCATCGAACAGGACAACCTGGTCAAGCCTGACAGTGCGCAGTTCATCGTCGACAACCCGACCCTGTTCCCGGGCCGCGTACAACGCGAGAACGGTCGCATCCAATTCATCACCAACCAGTACGCCAACCAGGGCGAACTGACCACCTCGGGGCTGGACCTGGACGCCAGCCGTACCTTCCGCACCGACGGTTGGGGCAACTTCACCGTCGCCGGCAGCTGGACCCACCTGCTCAGCTTCAAGCAGCCGCTGGTGGCCGGCCAGGCGCCCTATGACGGGGCCGGCAACAACCGCCACGGCGCACTGCCGCGCACCCGCGGCACCACGTCGTTGAACTGGGCGGTGGGCGACTGGAGCAGCACGCTGAGCCTGCAGTACGTGAGTGGCTACGACCAGCGTGTGGCGACGGTCACCAGCAACCCGGGGCTGCGTGACCGCATCAAGCCGTATCACCAGCTGGATCTTTACGTGGCCTACGAAGGTATTCCCAACACCACGCTGTCGCTGTCGGTGCTGAACCTGACCGACAAGGACCCGCCGTTCGACCCGGCCGGTGGCTCCAACGGTTTCGACATCAGCCAGTACAACCTGCGCGGGCAGTTCGTCTCGCTGGGGGCGCGCTACCGGTTCTGATGCGATATCGGGGCGGCGGTGATGCGCCGCCCCAATTGTGCTGCCGGCCAGCGGCCGGCACTACCACTGACCGCCGGGGCCAGCCCGGCGGTCGTGCATCAACGGCTCAGGTGCAGGAACTGCAGGTGCCGTTCGTACTGGCTGATGATGTCGTTGATGATCTGCTTGCGGCTGTAGCCGACCAGGTCGTAGTCCTGACTGCCTTCGAACAGGTGTACTTCAGCGCGGTAGTAGCGCTGGTTGCGCAGCTGCTGCGCGGCGAACGACGGGGTCAGGTAGCCACTCAGGATCACCCGGTACAGGAAGTCCTGCTGCTCGCCGTGGTTCACCGTCAACTCCATGTCGCCGGCCTCGAACCGCGTGGCCACATCCCAGCCCTGCCCGCGCAGCTGCTCGGCCACCGCCTCCATCGCTGGCTTCACGGTGTCGTCCATGAAGCGGTAGACCTGGTCGCGCACCGGGAAGTGCATGGCCTGGCTCAGGCGCTGGCGCCAGCCCTGATGGTGGCGGTCGTCACCGATCAGCGGCGAGGGCCGGTACTGCAGCGCGCGCTTGCGGTGCGATTCGTCACTGAAGGCGCGGGTCAGGCCCCACATCATCAGCAACAACACCGCCGAGAACGGCAGCGACGCCAGCACCACCGCCGATTTCAGCGCATCGATGCTGCCGGCCAGCAGCAACCCGGCGGTCAGCACCGCGATCACCGTGCCCCAGAACACGCGCAGCCAACGCGGACCATCATCCTCCGGCGCCCCGCCATGCGAGGACAACGTGGACAGCACCACCGCGCCGGAGTCAGCCGATGTCACGAAGAAAATGAAACTGACGAACACCGTCACCGCGATCACCGCCTTGCTCCACGGATACCCATCCAGCAGGGCATACAGCACGGTGGGGGGATCATCTACCGCCAGTTGCGCCAGTTGCTGCTGGCCATGGTGCAGCACCTGGTCCAGTGCACTGTTGCCGAAGATCGACAGCCACGCCAGGGTGAAGCCGAGCGGGATCAGCAGCACGCCGAACACGAATTCGCGGATGGTGCGGCCACGCGAGATGCGGGCGATGAACAGGCCGACGAACGGCGCCCAGCCGATCCACCAGGCCCAGTAGAACACCGTCCAGCCGCCCAGCCATTCCGGTCGGCCGCCATAGGCGTACACATCGAAACTCTTGCCGACCACGCTGCCGAGGTAGTCACCCAGGTTCTGCATCAGCGTGCTGAGCAGATACTGGGTGGGGCCGGCGCACAGCATGAACAGCACCAGCGCGATCGCCAGCAGCATGTTGATGTTGGCCATCCAGCGCACGCCCTTCTCCACGCCTGAAACGGCCACGGCCACCGCCGCGCCCATCATGCTGACCACCAGGATGATCTGCACCAGGTTGGAGTGCGGGATGTTGAACAGGTGCGACAGGCCAGCGTTGAGGTGCAGCACGCCGAAGCCCATGTCGGCGCCGATGCCGAACACGGTGGCGACAATGCCCAGCGCATCCACGGTATAGCCGATCGGGCCATTGATGCGCTTGCCGATCAGCGGGTACAGCGCCGAACGCAGCGCCAGCGGCAGGTTGTGGCGGTAGGCGAAGTAGGCCATTGCCATCGCCGCGAGTGCGAACACGCCCCAGCCATGCAGGCCCCAGTGCAGGAACAGCAGCTGCATGGCCTGGCGCGCGCCGGCCTCACTGGCCGCCGGATCGCCCTGCGGCGGCTGCAGGTAATGGGTCAGCGGTTCGGAGACACAGAAGAAGAACAGGGTGATGCTGATGCCGGCGGCGAACAGCATGCCGGCCCAGGAGAGATAGCTGAACTCCGGCTCGTCATGGTCGGCACCGAGCTTGATGCCACCGTACTTGGACAGCGCCACGCCGACCACGAACACCAGGTAGAGGGTCATCGCCAGCAGGTAGTACCAGCCGACATTGAGTGCGGCCCAGTCCTGCGCCTTGACCAGAAGGCGGCCCGCACCGAGCGGGAACAGGCTGACAAACAGCGCGAACGCCACGACAACAATCGCCGCGAAGGCGAACACAGGTCGAAGGGTGCGCACCGGGGATTGTTGCGGCTCCAGTACTTCCATGGGGCGGCGTTCTCCGGTAGATCAAAGGGTTAGCCGACCGATTCTGGCTGAACCGCAGTGGACAGAGCATGAAGTTGCGGCCTGTGGTCGCAGGCCCTGCCCACCATTCCGTGTTATCACGCGCGCGCCGAAGCGTGCCTGCGAGCGCAGCCGCGCGCGGACCGCGTGCATCGCGGCCACGCGCGTACTGTCCAATCACGACATCACATGCACCGCGCACAGCTTGTTGCCATCCGGATCGCGAAGGTAGGCCAGAAACAGCTGCCGCCCGGCCATGTTGCGGATGCCGGCCGGGTCTTCGATGGCGGTGCCACCGTGGCTTACGCCTGCGTCCTGCCAGCCACGCACGGCATCGGCACTGTCCAGGGTGAAGCCGATGGTGCCGCCATTGGCATGGCAGGCCGGCTCACCATCGATCGGTGCGGTGACGATGAACATGCGACCGTCCTTGAAATACACCAGGCGCCCCTTGTCATCGAAGACACCGGGACGGGCGCCCAATGCGGTGAACAGGGCATCGTAGAAGCGATGCGCGACGTCCATGTCGTTGGTTCCAACGGTGATGTGGCTGAACATGCGGGCACTCCCTGCGGAAAGACCGCAGTGTCGGCGAGCCCGGCGGTCATCGCAAACGCCCTGGCCGTTGCCCCCCTGCACAGGGTTTGTCGTACACCTCCCGATCACACTATAATGGGAATCATTCTCATTAATGATCGATGCCGATGGCCGTGCCCGCCGCCTCCAGCACCGCGCTGGCGGGGTTCTACCGCGAACACCATGGCTGGCTGCTGGGCTGGCTGCGCCGCCGCACCCACAACGCCGACTGCGCTGCCGACCTGACCCAGGACACCTTCCTGCGCCTGCTCAGCCGTCGCGTCGATCCGTCCGAACTGCGCCTGCCGCGCGCTTACCTCAGCACCATCGCGCACGCCCTGCTGGTCAACCACTGGCAGCGCGCGGATCTGGAGCGCGCCTACCTGACGGCCTTGGCCGCGCAGCCGGAGCCGGTGCATCCATCGGCGGAAGAACGCACGCAGGCACTGCAACTGCTGCACGCCATCGCCGACATGCTGGCCGGCCTGGCCGAACGCCCGCGGCGTGCGTTCCTGCTGGCCCGGCTGTCCGGCCTGGGCTATGCGGAAATCGGCCAACAGCTGGGCGTGTCCGAACGCATGGTCAAGAAATACATGGCGCAGGCGATGCTGCATTGCCTGCGCCTGTCCGGCGACGCAACGGCATGAGCGCCGCATTGGCCAGCCCGGCACTGGAGCAGGCGGCAGAGTGGTTCGCGCTGCGCCAGCAGGGCTGGACTGATGACGAGCAGTACCGCTGGCGCGCATGGCTGCAGGCTGATGCCGGCCACGCCGATGCGTGGCGTCGGGTCGAGTCGGTCTGGCAGTCCTTTGCGCCCCTGTCGGCGCCGGCCGCCGCCACCGCGCTGGATGCCGCAGGCCGTCGTCGCCGGCAGGCTCTGCGCAGCCTCGGTGGTGCACTTGGCATCGGCGCGGTTTCACTGCTGGGCCTGCATGGCCTGCAGGCGCAACGCGGCCTGCAGACGCAGCGAACCGTTGCCGGGCGCACCGGGCACTGGAGGCTGATTGATGGCAGCCAGTTGTGGCTCAACGCCGACAGCGAAGTCACCATCGACATCGACATCGGCAGCGGCCGCCGCGCCCTGCATCTGCTGCGTGGCGAGCTGCTGCTGCAGACCGGCCATCACCCTGCGTTCGCCGGCCAGCCGTTGACCGTGCATGTGCCGGGCGCACGCCTGCAGCCGATCGGCACCCGCTTCGCGGTCGGTCGTGAGGCGCAGGGCAGCCGCCTGGATGTGTTCGAGGGCGTGGTGCGCTGCCTGCCGATGTTTGGTGTGGCGCTGGATGTGGCTGCCGGAGGCGCGGTGCGGATCGGCCCGATGGGCGGGCTCACAACGGTCGCTGCCGATCCTCTGCGCGGTGACTGGCAGGACGGACGCCTGCAGGTACAGGACACGCCTTTGATCCGCGTCATCGATGAGCTGGCCCGCCACCATCAGGGCTATCTGGGTTGTGATCCGGCGCTCACCGCATTGAAAGTCACAGCGGTACTGCCACGCCTGGACAGCACCCAGGCGCTGCATCTGCTGGCCCGCGCCCTGCCGATCCGTGTCGAGCAGCGCTGGCCGTGGTGGACCGTCGTGCGTCCGCTTTGAAATCGCGGTTCCCTTTCTGCGCGCTCACCGGGCACTACAAGGGAACCCATTGCGGATGTTGCCGCCCCCATGAAACTGCCCTGCCCCTCCCCTCGCCCCCTGGCCATCGCGCTGTGCCTGGCCATGGCCTCCCCGTGCCTGCTGCCGGCCGCCGCCCATGCACAGGACACTGCGGCCGCCATTCGCTGGCAAATCCCGGCTGGCCCGCTCGACCAGGCCCTGACCGCATTCGGCCAGCAGTCGGGCCTGTCCATCGCTGCCGATGCGCGTCTGACCCGCGGCCGCCACAGCAGCGGTGTGCAGGCCACGCTCGGTACTGACGCCGCATTGGCGCAGCTGCTGGCCGGCACCGGCCTGGCCTTCCAGCGTGATGCCAGCGGCGTGGTGCTGCAGGCGGCACCCACCGCTGAAGCCGGGGTACGCCAGATCGGCACCCTGCGCGTGGCTGGCCAGGCCGGCGAAGGCGCTTCACCGTGGGGGCTTGCCGATGCCGATGCGGTCTACCGTGACAGCGGCTCGCGCGTGCACCTGGACCATCAGCAACTGGAACGCTTCCGCGGCCAGTCGATCGGCGACGTGCTGGCCGGTGCGGTGGGCGTGCACACCGCTGACGTTCGCAACGGCGGTGCGCTGGACGTCAACATCCGCGGCCTGCAGGGCCAGAACCGGGTGCCGGTGATCATCGACGGCGGCCAGCAGGCCATCGACGTGTACCGCGGCTATGCCGGCGTGCAGCAGCGCAGTTATCTCGACCCGGACCTGATCAGCGCGATCAGCATCGAGAAGGGGCCGAGCCTGGCCGCCAACGCGGCCAGCGCGATCGGCGGCGTGGTCTACATGGAGACGCTGAAGGTCGATGACATCCTCGACGATGGCCAGACCTGGGGCCTGCGCGTGCGCGGCGGCGTGGCCGACAACAGCATCGACCGCACCCGCACCTTCAAGCAGATCGCGCGCGGCAGCGACAACCGCAACAGCCTGCGCGACCCGCGCGACTGGAATGGCAGCGTGGCCTTCGCCCAGCGTGGCGAAGACTGGCAGCTGGTCGCGGCCTATGCGCGGCGCCGCCAGGGCAACTTCTTCGCCGGCAGCAACGGCGCGCATCGCTACGACAACCAGCACCTGTCCAGCGGCGGTACCGGCATGTCCAGCCAGGCCGTATCCAAGCTCTTCCATCCGGGCGATGAGGTGCTCAACACGCATACCGACAACGAATCGGCATTGCTGAAATTCACCTGGACGCCCAACCCGGACCAGCGGTTGGAGCTGAGCCATCGCTACTTCAACTCCAGCTTCGGCGAGATCATGCCGTCGGCGATCGGACGCGTGGGCGAGTCCAACGAATGGGTGACCTACGTGGACAAGGCCAACACCATGTTCCAGTTCGAGCCGGGAAAAATGCGGGTCAACGCCACCTCGCTGCGCCACCGCTACCGGCCCGAGGCACATCCGTGGCTGGACCTGAGCAGCACGCTGTGGTTCACCACCGCCACCAGCCGCATGTTCAACAGCAACATCGCCAACACGCCGCTGTTCAAGGACGTGCCCAACGACCAGATGCCCGACACGCTGGGCGAGACCTATGGCCCGGGACTGCAGTCGGACGTGAAGACCCAGCGCTGGGGCGTGGACAGCAGCAACACCACGCGCTTCAGCAATGATCTGGGCGACTGGACGCTGCGCTATGGCGCCTCCTTCCAGCACGAGGACACCGCGCCCAACTCACCGGTGCTGCCGGTGGATTTCAACAACAACCGCTACCTGCGCTCGGGCACGCGCCGCGAGGCCAGCGTCGTCGCCTCGCTGCAATGGCAGCCGTGGGACTGGCTGTCGCTGACTGCCGGCGGCCGCTTCACCGACTACCGCACCCGCGACCGCAACCGCGTCGCCTTCGTCAGTGAATCGCGCGACCTGCGCTACACCTTCGCGCGCCTGAGCAAGGGCGGCCAGCTGCTGCCGGGCTGGTACAAGGAGTGGTACCCGGATGCACAGGGCAATTACACCTATGACTCGCTGCGCGCCACGCCCTATGGCGACAGCACGCTGGGCCAGGCCTACGATTTCGACGGCTTCATTCCTGATCCGCGCGGTACCAACGGCTTCTATACCAAGCAGATTCCCACCGCCTGGGGCTACAAGCCGGCGATCCGGCGTTCCGGCCACGGCTTCGCGCCGTATGCAGAGGCGCGCTTCAACCTCGACCAGGACATGTTCTTCTACGTGAAGTACGCGCAGGGCTGGAAGATGCCCAGCCTGTTCGAGTCGACGCTGGGCAACAGCACATCGGCGCCGGTGGCTGACCTGAAGCCGGAGAAGAACCGCTCGTGGGACATCGGCTTCAGCCTGCTCAAGCAGGACCTGTGGCGCGACGGTGACCGCCTGGCGTTCAAGGTGGCCTGGTTCAAGAACGATATCGACAACGCGATCACCCGTCGCTTCGATTCCAGCAACTGGGCGTTCTATGTCGACAACGTCGACAATTACACCGTGTCCGGCTATGAGCTGCAGTCCGGCTATGACGCCGGCATCGCCTACCTGAACCTGTCCGCCAGCTACTACCAGCGCGCGCGCACCTGCGATGCGGCCACCGCCAAGCGCCTGCGCGAAGACCCGTATGCGAAGTGGAGCAAACTGGACACCACTCCGGACTGCGTGGACGGCGGCTTCGGCACCTCGTTCGTCAACGCACAGAACCCGCCGAAGTACTCGATCCACAGCACGCTGGGCTTCCGCCTGTTCGACAAGCGGCTGGATACCGGCATCCGCCGCACCTACAACAGCGGCCCCACCCACGAACTGGACAAGCCCTGGAACACCACCGGCTCGACCGGCCTGCAGAACATCTACCTGCCGACCGCGATCTATGACTTCTACGCACGCTGGCAGTTCACGCCGCGCAGCGAAGTGGAGCTGGTGGTCAGCAACCTGCGCAACACCTACTACATGGACACGCTGGCGATGAGCCTGATGCCGGGCCCGGGGCGCACCACGCGGCTGAACTTCACCGCACGCTTCTGAGTGCTTCAGAAACAGCAACGCCCCGGGGAGATCATCCCCGGGGCGCTTGCTTGCGGCCGCTCACGCTCTGGAAGGTGCCAACCGTGGTTCTGGTAGGCGCCAACCTTGGTTGGCGCAACGATGCATCACTTCGCGGTACTCAGCAGCAGCACTGCAATAGTGACCAGCGCAATGCCGACCCAGCCGATCGGACGCAGGCGGTTGCCGAACAACAGGCGGCCGCAGGTAGCGGTACCGATCACGCCGATCGCACCCCACATCGCATAGGCGGTGGCCAGATCCATGTAACGCACGGCCTGGCCCAGCAGGGCAAAGGCGATCCAGACCATGACGATCGCAGCGACGCCCCAGCGCCAGCGGCGGAAGCCTTCCGACTTGGCCACCATCATGTTGGCGGCGACGTCGATCAAGGCCGAACAGATCACGAAAAACAGGGCCAGGGTATTCATCAGTGCGCCTCCCCGAGGGTGACGCAGACGATGCCGACCACTGCCAGCACCAGGCCGGCCAGCTGCTGCAGCGACAGGCTTTCACCGAAGACGGTGAGGCCGACCACAGTGAGCAGGGTCAGGCCGAGGCCTTCCCATACCGCATAGGCCACGCCCACGGCGATGCGGCGCACCGACTGCGCCAGGAAGAAGTAGGACAGCGCCAGCGCGCCGGCCATGATCAGGTAACCGGTCCAGCCACCATCGCGAGCGGCATGGGCCATGAACGAGGTGCCGACCACTTCGGCGACGATCGCCACGGTCAGGCAGGCCCAGGCGACCAGCGCGCCACGGGCGGGAACAGTACGGGACATGTGAAGCTCCTTGCAGGGCGGGGACCACACCGCCTCATCAATGGGTCCACGCCATGCGTGGAGGGTCCGGAACGCCCCGCAGACAGGGGCGACGGCGGCCAGTATCATCGTCTTTTACGGTGGGATCAAAATGGATTCCATCGACAGGAGCGATGGATCAATGCCCTACTCCCCTGAATCCCTGCAGGCCTTCGTGGAAGCCGCCGCGCTGGGCTCGTTCTCGGCGGCGGCGCGGCGCCTGCGCAAGACCCAGTCGACGGTCAGCACCGCCATTGCCCACCTGGAAGCGGACCTGGGCGTGAGCCTGTTCGACCGCAGCGGGCGCTACCCGCAGCTGACCGAGGCCGGGCGCCAGGTAGTTGGGCACGCGCAGGAAATCCTGGCTGCCGATGCCCGCCTGCAGCAGTTGAGCGTGCGCCTGGCCGCACCGGTCGAGCCGCGCTTGACCGTGGCATTCTCCGACGTCTACCAACTGGCCCCGGAACAACGGGTGTTGCAACGCTTCGCCGAGGCATTCCCGGAGATCGAGCTGGAATGGCTGGATGCCGAGGGCGAGGACGTGCTGGAACTGGTGAGCAACGGACGCGCCGCGCTGGGTCTGCTGCCACGGCAGGAGCACTATCCGGACGGACTGGTGGCACGTCCGCTGGCGCACCACAGCGAACTGTCGGTGTATGTGGCGCGCGAGCATCCGCTGGCCAGCGCTGGCCGTCGCGCCGCCGCACAGCTGGCGCGGCATAGACAGGTGCGCTTGAGCGCGGAAGTCGATCAATCCCGCGTGGTCACCGGCCTGGCCTGGACCGCAACCGATTACCTGATGGTGATGGAGATGGCCGAGGACGGCCTCGGCTGGGCCGAACTACCGCGCGCACTGGTACAGCGCTACGACCGCGGGCGGCTGGTGGAACTGGTACTGCCCGGCTGGCCGCGGCGCATCCACAGCGACCTGCTGTGGCGCCGCGACGCGCCGCCAGGCCCAGCCGCACTATGGTGGGCCGACGCGTTGGGGTGAACCGAAAAAAGGGGACGGAGGGGATTAAGTCGTTTGTGGCACAAACGACTTAATCCCCTCCGTCCCCTTTTTCAGTTGCCGGCCAGCGGCCGGCACTACCGATCAGCGATGGGCCAGCGCGTAATCCATCGCCGAGCACACCGCCGCCACCTGTGCGTCGTTGCACTGCTGTGGGGTCGCACGCGGGCTGTCCGGGTAGACCTCGGTGGTGGTGGTGTACTTCGCCCCGGTAATGCCGGCGCACAGGCCCAGCTTCACCAGCGGGTACTCGATCACGCCATGCGCCACCACCGGCGAACCGATGATCTCGCCCTTCTCGTCGGCCGGCGCGATGTGGGTGACCTTCTCCACCGCGGCGATCACCGCCTGCTGGAACGCCGCCTGCGGGGCCTCGCTGTCGTCCACCAGGTAGAAACCATCTGGAATCAGGCCCGGCTCGAACGGCTTGCCGTCACGCGCGGCCAGCGCCGGGCGGAACTCGCTCTCGTCGCTGTCGGTGGTTTCGTGCAGGTCGATGTGCAGCACGAACTGGTCCTTGATCGGTGTGATCAGCTCGATCAACGCGGTCGACTCGCGGGCCGGGCCGTCGGCGCGGAAGTTGCGGTTCGGGTCGATTGCATCGAAGTTCCAGCGGTTGATGCGCTCGAAGCCCCACGGATTCACGCACGGTGCCACCAACAGGTTGGCCTTGCCGGCGTAATCGGCGGCGTGCTTTTCGAGAAACTCCAGCGCGCCCATCACGCCGCTGGTCTCGTAGCCGTGCACGCCACCGGTGACCAAGGCGGCAGGCAGCGCCGGGTTCCAGTCGCGGCTGCGCAGGGCGAACAGGGTGTAGGTCTCGCCAGCGTAGTCGAGCTGGCCATAGGCCACCTTGTCGAAGCGCGAGGCCAGCGCCTCGATGCGCGGCAGCACCTCCTCGTCGTAGCGACGCAGGCGCTGCTGGCGGCCACGCCACGCCTCCCGTTCCGCCGCTCCCCACGGCTGGCCAGGGGTTCCGACGGGGTAGAAAGCGGCTTGGGACATGGCAGATCTCAGCGAGTCAGGAAGCAATCACCCACTTTACCACCGGCCCATCAGCATGAACCGGAGGCGCATTCCATTGGCGAATGGAATCAGCAATAATTCTCATTTACGCCCTTCCACGACCTGCATCGATGCCCATCCACGCCCCGCAAACGGCCCGCCTGCCACTGGCCGCCGCCCTCGCCCTGTGCCTGCTCCCGGCTGTCAGCGCCTTCGCCCAGGACGGCGCCACCACGCTGGACAGCATCCAGGTCTCCGGCAGCTGGCTGGGCACCGGCCTGCACGACAGCGTGAAGAGCTTCGCTGGCGCGCGCACCGTGGTGGACCGTCAGCGCATCGAAGCCAGCGGCGCGGCCAGCATCGGCGATGCCATGCGCCGCATCCCCGGCGTGCAGGTCACCGACAACTCCGGCACCGCCGGCAGTTCGGTCTCGCTGAACATCGGCGTGCGCGGCCTGACCGGGCGCTACTCGCCGCGCTCGACCGTGCTGCTCGATGGCGTGCCGCTGGCAGTGGCGCCGTATGGCCAGCCGCAGCTGTCGTTCGCGCCGACCAGCCTGTCCAACATCGAATCGATCGACGTGGTGCGCGGTGGCGGCGCGGTGCGCTACGGCCCGCAGAACGTGGGCGGCATCATCAACTTCAGCACCCGCGCCATTCCCACCGAGGCCGGCCTGCACGGTGAGGCCGGCGTGCGCTACACCGCCTACGACCACGGCGGCGGCGACAGCACCCAGTACAACGCCTTCCTCGGTGGCACCAGCGACAACGGCCTGGGCGCGGCCCTGCTGTACTCCGGCCAGGATGGCCGCGGCTGGCGCCAGGGCAGCGATGACCGTTTCAACGACCTCGCGCTGAAGTTCGCCTATGCCATCGACGAACAGCAGGAACTGCGCGCCAAGCTGTCCTACTACGATGTGCGTTCGCTGACCCCGGGTGGCCTGACCCGCGCCCAGTACGAGGCCGACCCGTTCCAGAACACCCGCCCCACCGATTTCTGGAAAGGCCACCGCACCGGCATCGACCTGGGTTACACCAACACGCTGTCGGCCAACAGCGAGTTCGAGGTACTGGCCTATTACAACGAAAGCAGCCGTGCCAGCTCGCTGATCAACACCGCCAACACCCAGCTGACCGTGCAGCCGCGCGACTACCGTGTGCTCGGCATCGAGCCGCGCTACACCCAGCGCCTGCACTGGGGCAGCACGGTGCATGACATCACCGCCGGCTACCGCTTCCTGCGCGAGCGTGGCAACGACCGCAGCTACACCGTCACCCGCCGCACCGGCGCGGCCAGTGCAACCACCCGCTTCGACAACGCCACCGATGCCCACGCCTTCTACATCGACGACCGCATCGCGATCGGCCAGTGGCGCATCACCCCGGGCGTGCGCATGGAGTGGATCAACATGGACCGCCGCCAGGCCGGGGGCGCGGCGACCTTCAGCAGCCGCAACGACAAGGCCCTGCCCTCGCTCAACGTCGCCTACCTGCTGACCCCGCAGCTGACCGTGTTCGGCAACTACACCACCTCGTTCGGGCCGGTGCAGAACATCCAGCTGAACTCACAGACCGCCAGCAACCCGCTGAATCCGGAAATCGCCAAGACCACCGAACTCGGTGCGCGCTGGCAGGACGGTGCACTGCGCGCGGAAGTGACCGTGTTCAAGATGCGCTTCGACAACCAGATCCTGCAGGTGCCAGGCATCACCCCGCCGACCTTCCAGAACATCGGCGCCACCGACCACAAGGGCGTGGAAAGCGCGCTGGAGTACCGCTTCGCCGAGGGCAGTGCGCTGGCCGGGCTGGAGCTGTACGCCAACTACACCTGGACCAAGGCGATCCAGCAGTCCGGCGACAACCGTGGCCTGGACGTGCCGTTCTACTCGCGCGACACCGACAGCGTCGGCGCACGCTATGCACTGGCCGGCTGGACCTTCAATGTCTCCAGCACCCACCAGAGCGGCCAGTTCTCCGATGCGGCCAACACCTGGGCCGAGAGCGCCGATGCGCGCGTGGGCCGCGTGCCGGGCGTACGCCTGTGGAACGCGCAGGTGGCCTGGCAGGTGCCGGGACTGGGTGACAGCGAGATCGCGCTGGGCGTCAACAACCTGGCCGACAAGCGCTGGTATACCCGCAACGTCGATGGCAACGCCGGCCGCATGGTGGCCGCGCCGCGCACCTTCTACGTGCAGGGCCGCTACCGCTTCTGACGCAGTAGCCGCCCGATGCAGTGACGGCGGCGATCACGGTGGCGGCGTATCATGCCGCCACCATGTCACTGCCTGTTTCGCCATCGCGCCTGCATGCGGCCTTCCAGGGCCTGCGCCTGCGGCTGCGCGGCAGTGACTTGTGGTTCATTGCGCTTGCCCTGCTGGTCGGCCTGATCGCCGGCTACCTGACCCTGCTGCAGTCCGGCATCGCACGCTGGCTGCAGGGCACTCTGTACGGGCTGGACGACGGCATGCGCCTGAGCTCCCTGCCCTCGCTGACCTGGACCGCGCTGCTGGTGCTGCCGCTCGGTGGCCTGCTGGTCGGGCTGGTCAGCCTGGCTGCGACCCGGCTCAAGCGGCCCCTGCTCGATGCGGTGGAAGCCAACGCCCTGCATGGCGGCCGCATGTCGATGCGCGACAACCTGATCGTGCTGACCCAGACCCTGCTGTCCAACGGCTGTGGCGCCTCGGTCGGACTGGAGGCTTCCTATACGCAGATGGGCGCCGGCAGCGGCTCGCAGCTGGGCCGGGTGATGCGCCTGCGCCGCAACGATGTGCGCATCCTGGTCGGCGCCGGTGCCGCCGGTGCCATCGCCGCCGCCTTCGGTGCACCCTTGGCCGGTGCGTTCTACGCCTTCGAGATCGTCATCGGCGCCTATACCCCGGCCGCACTCGCCCCGGTCGCGGTCGCCGCACTGGCCGGCGCGTTCGTGGCCGACCAGGCCGGCATCGAGGCCTACCTGCTGCCGGCGGCCTCGACGATTGATGTCCGCGCCGCCGACTACGCCATCTACGGTCTGCTGGGGTGCTGCTGCGCGATGGTCGGCATCGCGGTGATGCGGTTGATCGCCTCGATCGAAGGCACGGTCAAGCGCAGCCCGTTGCCACTGTGGGGCCGGCCGGTGGTGGGCGGCCTGCTGCTGATTCCGCTGGCACTGGCCAGCCCACAGGTGCTGTCGTCCGGCCATGGCGCGCTGCACCTGGACCTGACCACGCATCTGCCGCTGATCTGGATCGGCGGCCTGCTGACCCTGAAGTGCCTGGCCTCGGGCATCTCGCTGGGCTTCGGCTTCCGCGGTGGCCTGTTCTTCGCCTCGTTGTTCATGGGCACCCTGGTCGGTGCCCTGTTCGCCGGCCTGCTCGCCATGGCCACCGGCGTGCCGGTGATCGACGCCACCTCCGCCGCGCTGGCCGGCATGGCCGCACTGGCCGCTGCGGTGGTCGGCGCACCGATGACCATGGCCATGCTGGTGCTGGAAGGCACCCACGACTTCCTGCTGACCAGCGTGGTGATGAGCGCGGTGCTGGTCTCCAGCACGCTCGTGCGGCAGTGGTTCGGCTATTCGTTCTCGACCTGGCGCATGCACCTGCGCGGCGAGACCATCAAGAGCGCCCGCGACGTGGGCTGGGTGCAGAACCTCAACGCCGGCCGGTTGATGCGCAAGGGCGTGGCCACCGCCCCGGCCGACCTCGATGCCGCCGCCTTCCGCCAGCGCTTCCCGCTGGGCTCGGGCAGCCGCGTGATCCTGATCGACAGCGAAGGCCATTACGCCGGGATCGTGCAGATTCCGCGCGTGTACGGCGACGGCGTGAAGCCCGAAACCACGATCGGCGAACTGGCGGAAAACCGCGACGTGTCACTGCTGCCAAGCGCGGACGTGGTCACCGTGATGCAGCGCTTCGACCACACCCAGGCCGACGAACTGGCCGTGGTCGCTGCCGACGGCCAGGTGCTGGGCGTGGTCTCCGAAGCCTTCGTACGCAAGCGCTACGCCGAGGAACTGGACAAGCGCCAGCGCGAACTGATGGGCGAGCGCGTCGAGGACGCCGACTGACCCCGCAAAAAGGGGACGGAGGGGATTAAGTCGTTTCTGGCCCCCTCGAAATCCACGTATGGCGTGGATCTACTGTCACCTCGACCGGGTAGACTCCGGCCATGCGCTTCATTGAAACCTTCCAGGCCGGCCCCTTCGCCGACACCGTGGTCAGCCTGCTGGCCGCCTTCGTGCTCGGCACGCTGATCGGCGCCGAGCGCCAGTACCGGCAACGCACCGCCGGCCTGCGCACCAACGTGCTGGTGGCGGTCGGCGCCGCCGCCTTCGTCGACCTGGGCATGCGCATCGCCGGCAGTGCCGAGGCGGTGCGGGTGATCTCCTACGTGGTCTCCGGGGTCGGCTTCCTCGGCGCCGGCGTAATCATGAAGGAAGGCATGAACGTGCGCGGCCTGAACACCGCCGCCACCCTGTGGTGCTCGGCGGCGGTCGGCAGCTGTACCGGCGCGGACATGCTGGCCGAAGGCGTGCTGCTGACCGTGCTGATCATCGCTGGCAACACCCTGCTGCGGCCGCTGGTGAATGCGATCAACCGCATCCCAATCAACGAGGCCGCCACCGAAGCGACCTACGAAGTGCGCCTGAGCGTGGATGCCGAAGCCGTGCCGCGCGTGCGCGAGCGCCTGGTCGATGCGCTGGAGGCCGCGCAGTATCCGGTCGGCGACGTACAGGTGGTCGAGCATGCCGACGCGCCCACCGATGTGATCGCGGTGCTGGTCAGTACCGCCGTCAGTGCCGACGAGCTGGACGTGGTGCTGGCACGGATGGAACACGTGCCGGGCGTGCTGCACGCCACCTGGGAAGTCAGCACCCGCGACTGATTCATCCACGCAGGGCGTGGACCTACCGAGGTCGCGACGCAGCAGATCCACGCCATGCGTGGATGCTCGTCTCTCACCCACCCGCCATGCGCTGCTGTGCCCGCAGCAACTTGCGGAATGAACCGCACTGCCGCGCGTCCTGCGCTTCCGGGCAGGCCGCCGCACGTTGCAGGTGCCGGCGTACCCGCTGCAGCTGGCTGATCTGTTGCTGCAGCACATCAGCCTGCGCCAGCAGGGCTTCGCGATCCAGCGTAATGCATCCGTGCTGAGGCGGCAGCGACAACCCGATCTGCTGCAGCGACAACCCGGCCGACTGGCCAAGGCCGATCAACGCCAGGCGCTCCAGCACCTGATCGTCGTACTGCCGGCGCAGGCCGCGACGGCCCAGCGACTGCAACAACCCGAGCTGCTCGTAGTAACGCAGGGTCGAGGCCGGCACGCCACTGAGCTTGACCACCTCGCCGATATCCAGTTCACGCATGGGCTTGACCTCAAGTCGCCTTCAAGCATCAACCTATGGGCAACTTCCCGGCAGGACAAGGCCATGGCCAGTACATCCCCCGTTGATCAGAATGCGCTCTGGAATGGACCTGGCGGCCAGATCTGGGTCGCCCAGCAGGCCATCCTCGATGGCCTGTTCCAGCCCATGGCCGACCTGCTGGTGGCCGAGCTTCCGCAGACCGTCACGCAACTGCTCGATATCGGCTGTGGCACCGGCGCGAGCCTGCTGGCATCAGCCGCCGCTCGCCCGGCGACACACAGCACCGGCCTGGACATCTCCGCGCCGATGCTGGCACTGGCCCGCCAGCGCGCCGAGGCGGCCGGACTGGACGCGGACTTCATCGTGGCCGATGCGCAGCAGCATCCGCTGCCCTCCGCGCACTTCGACTGGATCCAGTCGCGGCTGGGTGTGATGTTCTTCGAGGATACCGGCGCGGCCTTCGCCAACCTGCACCACGCCGCGCGACCGGGTGCCGGCCTGCGTTTCATCGCCTGGCGCAGCGCAGAGGAGAACCCATTCATGACGACGGCCGAGCGTGCCATTGGCGATGAACTCGATCTACCCCCACGCGTGCCAGGAGCAGCCGGCCAGTTCGCCTTTGCCGATGGCCAGCGCGTGCAGCGCCTGTTGCAGGCCGCCGGCTGGAAGGATGTGGAGTTGGTCGCGGTAGACCTGCCCTGCTCGATCGCCCGCGATGAACTGCCGACCTATGTCGGCCAGCTGGGCCCGTTGGGCTTGGCGCTGCGGAACCTGCCCGAAGACCGCGCCGACGCACTTCGAAACAAGGCGCTGGCCGCGTTCGCGCCCTTCATCGAAGGCGACCGTGTGCGCGTCGATGCCGCCTGTTGGCTGGTCCGCGCCCGCGCCTGTGACTCGTCCTGCCATAGGTTGACACCGATGGGTGGATGGTCCGGCCGCCGTCAGGCGGCCAAAGACGCCCGATGCATCGCATCGGGCGTCTGCATTTTAAGGGACAGGTGGGGGCGCTCAGCGTTGTAGATGTCTACGGCCTCAGCCACCATCTGGCGGGCTTGCCCCAGGTCCCGTGGGCGATGAAGCAGGAACTCGCACTTGAGGATCCCGTTGACTCGCTCTGCCAGAGCGTTCTGATAGCAGTCGTAGCCGTCGGTCATCGAGCAGGTCAGGCCGTGCCGCGCATGGATCTTCTGGTAGTAATCCGAGCAGTACTGGATTCCACGATCAGAGTGATGGATCAGCTTCTGCGATGTCTTTCTCCCTTTCAGCGCCATCTCCAGCGCCTGAGCTACCTGCTCTGTCTGTAGCGTTTCATGCACGCTCCAGCCCACGATCTTGCGCGACCAGGCATCGGTGACCAGGCTCAGATACACGAACTTCCCCTGCGTCGGCAGATAGGTGATGTCCGCCACCCACACCTGCTCGCTACCGGTTGGTATTACGCATCCTTGGCCAGGTTTGAGCAGATTCGGATGCCTGCGAAAGCGATGATGGCTGTCGGTAGTCTTGTGATAAGCCCGACGTTTCGGTACCAGCAGGCGCGCTTCCCGAAGTACGTCAAACAACCGGTCACGTCCCATGGTGATTCCCGCCGCCTGCAGCTTCGGTCCGATCAAATGGTGCAACTTGCGCGTCCCGATCCGTGGCTGCCGCACGCGGCAATCGCTCACCAGCGCCAGTGCTTTGGTCTCGCTGGCGCGTCGTCGTTGATGCCGGCACCCCGCTTGATAGAACGCCTGTCGACTGATGCCGAAATGGCGGCAAGCCCTTGCCACGCTTACGCCTTTGAGGCGCCCTTGCGTGAGGACTTGCCTGAAGGCTTTTTTACGATGCGCACCCCGTAATCCTCTTTGAGGACATCCACGATGGCTTCGAAAAGCTGTGCTTTCTCGTTGGCCTCCCGTAACTGGACCTGCAGGGCCTTGATCTGTTGTTCCGGCGTCAGCGGCGTGGCCGGTCCACTTTTGGGAGAAGTCGTCATGGGGGCAGATGATGCACCACCTGACCAATCCTGCCGACCATGGCGGCGAAGCCACTTCAGAACCGTGCTGCTGCCTTGGATACCGTATCGCTCCTGAGCCTTCTTATAGGTCAGTTCTCCACGCTCGACCTGATCGACCACGGACAACTTGAAGGCCAGCGAGTAATCCCGCTGACTGCGCCTGATTGTTGATTTCATTGAACATTCCTTTTCCAGAGGGAAAAGGTGTCAACCCAATTCAGGACGGGTCACTGATACAAAAAAGGGGACGGAGGGGATTAAGTCGTTTCCGGCACAGCCGGGGCGAGAACGACTTAATCCCCTCCGTCCCCTTTTTCTACTACAGCGCCTCGCCGGCGTCCGCCAGGCGCGATTCAATCAGCGCATACCACTGCTGCAGCACGTCGATCAGCATGTCCAGCTCGGCGTCGGTGCGCTGCGCGCGCCCACTGCGCAGGCAGGCCTGGGCTTCCTGCAGCTGGGCCAGGAAGCCGGCCACGGTGTCTGCCTGCAGTATCAATCCCGGCAGTCGCCGCCCGGGAATGCGCACCACCGCATGATTGCCGAGCTGGCCGTACACACTCAGTGTGGTTTCCGTCTTCATGGAAAGAGGCAGGAATTGGGCGTTCATCGCGTGCACCATGGAAAACCTGAGCCGCCGGCAGGCGTGGACAACGGGGGAGACGTGGCCACGTCCTGCCGGCGGTCAGGGGGGACTCGGGATGCCGGGGACTTGCCCCGGCGCAGGATTCTCAGCGTGGCTGCGCCACACCCGCGATCTGCACGCGCCGGTTCGGCGCCAGGCAGGCGATCAGCTCGCGACGGTTGCGCTGCTCGCACTGCACGATCGGCTCGGCCGCGCCGCGTCCTTCGGCACTGATGCTGGCTGCAGGCACGCCGCCCTGCACAAGCGCGCTGCGCACGGCCTCGGCACGTCGCTGCGACAGGGCCTGGTTGTAGCTGGCACTGCCGATACGGTCGGTATACCCGGTCACCCGGATTGACTGCACCTGACTGGCCTCGCGCACCTGCGCCAGTACGCCCTGCACGGCCTGCTGGCCTTCGGCACTGAGCACCGCGCTGTCGAAACCGAACAGCGCATCGGCGGACAGGCGCAACGGCTGCTCCGGCAACGGCGCCGGTGCAGGCGGGGCCGGCGGCCGCGGCGGGTCCAGCACCGCCGCACATGATTCAGGCTTCCAGTAGCCGCCCTGGGCAATGCCCTTGCTGTCGAAGCGGACCTGGAACTGGCAGGTGAAGTATTCGGCCCCCTGTGCGGTGCGGAAGTTGAACAGGTAGTTCCACTCGCGCACGCCCCACATGCCTTCATTGAAATGCGGCGTGCCCAGCAGCGTGTACAGCTGGCGCTTGCTCATGCCCGGCGCGAAACGGCGCAGGTCGGCGACGTCGGGATAGATGCCTTCCTTCAACGAGGCCTTCGAGGCCTCCGGGAACTGCACGGCGGTGGTTTCGGCAGGACCCTCGGCGGCCGGCGCATGGCTGCGGCAGGCGGCCAGCAGGCCCATTCCCAGGACCAGGCCCAGCACTGCGGCCATCTGGCCGGTGCGGGCGATGCGATGCTGTTTCATGTCATTCCCCCTTTGGACGTTTCCGCGATGCCGGGCCGCGCGTGCGGCCCGGCGGCGGGGATCACCACTGGATGCCTGCACCGACGGCCACACCGGCCTCGCCACGGCTGTTGGTGGAGCCGCTGAACTTGTAGATCCAGCGCCCTCCTTCGGAGACACCGGAGATACCAACCGCCACGCCCGACTCGCCGTTGTAGCTGCCGGCGGCGACCGAGGCCATGCTGCGGCCCGCTTCGCTGGGCTGCGGCAGTGCTGCGGTGGCCATAGCCGAGGCGATACCGGCCGAGGCGCGGTTGTCGGTCTTGCGCAGGTCGCGCTCGAAGCCACCCATGCGCTCGTCGGTGTAGGCCTTCGACCAGTCCAGGGTCTGCGCCATGCCCGACTTCAGCTGGTCGACGTTGACTGCGTCGGTACCGGCGGTGCCGGCGGCGACGTTACGCACCGTGGTCGGGCCGCTGTTGGTGCTGCCCAGCGTGACACTGTTGTAGTTGGTCGCGCCGTTCACCGTGGTGTCGTAACGGATCGTGCCCTGCTGCGAGGCCTGCAGCTGGCGTACGTTGACCGCATCGGTCGCCTGCGAACCGTCGGCCACGTTGACCACCTGGCGTTCGGCACCGGCGGCACCCACTGAGACCGTGTTGGCCCGGTTCGCCACCGAACCCGCACCCAGCGCCACCGAGTTGTCGGCCTGCGCCTGCGAACCATTGCCCAGCGCGGTCGAGTTGGCACCGGCGGCGGTGGAGCCAGCGCCACCTGCGGCCGAGTTGGCACCGCTGGCGGACGGATCGGCCAGGTTGTTGGTGTTGTTGGCGCGGAAGCTGCCGGCCACGTTGGTGATGTTCTGGATCTTCTGGTCGGTGTACTTCTTCGATTCGTCGATGGCGTAGTTCACGCCGTTCTTCAGCTGGCCGACATTGGTTGCGTCGTACGTATCGGAACCGTCGGCGACATGGGTGATCTTGCGCTCGCTGCCGGTGCTGCCGACCGAAACCTCACCGGCCGAGTTGCTGGCGCCGGTCTGGCCATAGGCGCCGGTGTAGCCGCTCTGCGCACCGACGCTGGCCACCGACCCGGCACCCAGGGCGACGCTGTTGCCGGCACTGGCGCTGGCGCCGTTGCCGACCGCCACGCTGTTGGCACCGGCCGCACTGGCCTGCGGGCCGACCGCCACCGCTTCCGCACCGGCAGCCGTTGCAGGCGCTGCGGTCGAGTTCACTGCCAGGTAGGCACTGCCACCGCTGTTGTTGGTGATGCGTTGGTTGAGGACCTTCAGCGAGCCGTCCACCGCAGTGAAGGCGGCGGTGACATTGTTGTAGTCGCCGCTGGTGAAGGTGCCGTCGGTGGCGATGCTGGAGATGCTGAACTTCGGCGCGGTCCACACGTTGGTGGTGCCGTTGTACGCGGTGGTGCCACCGAAGTAGTTGGCGATGGTGCTGTTCGTGCTGAACAGCTGGTCGCCGGTGATGGCATCACTGCTGCCGGCCAGGATGCTGCCGGCGGCGACGTTGGTGATCTTCACCGCGCCGGTGCCGGTACCCGTCAGCGTCACGCTGTTGAGCACGTTGCCACTGCCATCGACGTCGTACTTCACGGCCAGCTTGTCGATCTCATCGGTCTGGTCGGCAACGTTGGCCAGCGAGTTGCTGACCGCATCGAAGGCGGTACCGACGTCGTTGTAGCTGCCCTTGGTCACGGTGCCGTTGGCGGCGACGTTGTTGATCGAGTAGGTCGGTGCGGTCAGCAGGCCGCTGGCGTTGACCGCCGCGCCACCACCGAGGTGGGTGGCCACGGCCTGGTTGGCCGCAAACAGCTGGGCACCGTTGATGGCCTCGCTGCTGGTGGCACTGACCTGGCCCGGGCCGAGGTTGCGCAGCGTGGTGGCGGTGCCGCTCTGGCCCAGCGTGGCACTGGCGTAGTTGACGCTGCCGTCGCCGTTGAGGTCATAGCGCAGGGCACCCTGCTCCGACGCCTGCAGCTGGCCGACGTTGACCGCATCGGTGGCGGCGGTACCCGCAGCCAGGTTGGTGACCTGACGCTCGGCACCGGCGGCACCGATGGACACGCTGTTGGCACGGTCAGCCAGGCTGCCGGCCCCCACCGCGATGCTGTTGGCGGCGGTGGCGCGGGCGTTGGTACCGACCGCGATCGAGTCGGCGCCGCTGGCCAGTGCCTCGGTACCGGTCGAGTTCACCCGCAGGTACTTGGTGCCACCGTTGCGGATATCGGTGATCTGCGTATTGAGGTTGACCAGCGAGCCGTCGACCGCCGCGAACGCATCGGTGGCGTTGGTATACAAGCCCTTGGCAATGGCGCCACCGGTGGAGATGGTGCTGATCTCGAACAGCGGCGCGGTGAAGGCGCCACTGGCCGGATCAAACGCTGCACGGCCGCCAAAGAAGCTGGCGATGGCGGCGTTGGTCGCGGCCAGCTGGCCGCCGTTGACCGCTTCCAGGCTGCCGGCGGTGACCGCACCGCCGGCCAGGTTGCCGATGGTGGTAGTGCCGGTGCCCGCACCGAGCGTGACGCGGCGATAGTTCGGATTGCCGGCACCGTCCAGATCGTAGGTCACCGCAGCGGCCGCCACATCATCAATCAGGCTGATGGCACCCTTCAGCTGGGCCACGTTGACCGCATCGGTATTGACACTACCGGCGGCCACGTTGGTGATCTGGCGCTCGCCGCCACCGGCGGTACCCACCGACACTTCACCGGCCGAGACCTGCGGCGCAGTGAGGCCATAGGCGCTGTAGCTGGCCTGGGCACCGCGCAGCGCGGCCGAACGGTAGCCCAGTGCAACCGAATTGGCCTGGTTGGAGGTCGCCTCGGCACCGAGCAGGGTCTGCCCGTTGGCCGTACCCACCGCGCTGTCGCCGACGATCACCGAATGGCCCATGCGTGCGGCGTAGTCCGCGGTCGGCACGCCGGTCGGGTTGCTCGGGTCATTGGTGCCTGCACCCGGGAAGGCCACGTTGGCATCGACCTTCGGCAGTTCGTGCCGTGCATTGGCACCGATCACCACTTCCTTCGAACCGTTGGCGAAAGCACCGTCGCCCATCAGCACCTGGTAGTCCTGCGCGGCGTTGACGGCCCAGCAGGAAATGTCGGCCAGGGCGATGTCCAGGCACTTGGCCGCCCACGCCGGCGAGTCCTTCGGCAGCAGCAGGCCGAGCAGGCCGCCCGGATTGCCGTTGTTGATGTTGTAGATGTAGCTGTCGGAGGTGACACCGCCGATCAGGGTCAGGTGCGAGCTGCCGCCGGTGACGGCGCCGCCCAGGCCATTGAGGGTGCTGCCGACCGGCGACAGGTTGACCACCGGCAGGCCCAGCACATTGACCGTCGAGTAGGTCTGCATCACGTTGGCGTTGCTGAGCTTGAGGTTGCCGTTGCTCAGGTAGCCGTTGCCGCCGAACAGGCTGGTGGTGGTCGGGCCGATCAGCTGCCCGACATTGCCGACCAGGCCACCGGTGCCGATGATCAGGCCCGCGTTCGGATCGGCCGGAGCCGGCGCCTTCGGGCTGGTCGGCGGGATTGCCGAGGGCTTGGTCAGGCCGAGACCGCCGAGGGTGCCGCCGACCAGGCCGCCTACGGCACTGCCGAGATTGCCGATGGTGCCGTTGAGGTTGCCATTGAGCAGGTTGCCGACGGCGCCGCCGACATTGCCAAGCGTATCGCCCAGCAGGCCACCGAGGCCGCCGGTGCTGCCACCTGTAGCGCCATTGAGTACACCGCCGACGGTGCTGCCCACCGCACCCACTGTATTGTTGAGCGTGCCGCCCACGGCGCCACCAACTGCACCCACCGTGCCAACCGCACCATTGAGTGCGCCGCCGACGGTGCTGCCGACCGAACCGACCGTGCCGTTGAGCGCACCACCCACGGTGCCGCCGACCGCACCAACCGTGCCAACTGCACCGTTGAGTGCCCCGCCGACTACGCTGCCGACCGAACCGACCGTGCCGTTGAGCGCACCACCGACGGTGCCGCCGACTGCACCCACCGTGCCAACCGCACCGTTGAGTGCGCCGCCGACGGTGCTGCCGACCGCACCAGCCGTGCCGTTGAGTGCACCACCCACAGTGCCGCCGACTGCACCAACCGTGCCAACCGCACCGTTGAGTGCGCCGCCGACGGTGCTGCCGACCGAACCGACCGTGCCGTTGAGCGCACCACCCACAGTGCCGCCGACTGCACCAACCGTACCAATGGCGCCATTGAGCGTGCTGCCCACTGCTCCGCCCACCGCACCAACCGTGTTGCCTACGGTGCCATCAAGCACGCCACCCACGGCGCCACCTGCCGCGCCGACAACGCCGCCCACCAGGCCACCCACGCCCAGTGCGCTGTTCTGCGCTGCCACAGTCGCTTGGCCGGCCAGCTTCAGATTGCGGTCGGCCACGACTTCCTGGCCATCGGGCGCCTGCACGCGCACTTTGCCGGCAACACCGGTATCGAAAGCTGCGGTGATCGCACGATCATGGGTCTCGCCCGGCAGCTCCTCCTTTGCCGGCAACGTGACCGCTGCCGTCGCCTTGACCTGCCCCTGACCGTCGATCTGGTGGCCCGCCAGCTTCAGCTGCGAATCCACCTTGCCGTCAACGGACGCCTTGAGGCCGGACAGCGAGCCAGCGGATGCGCCAGCAACAGCGGCGGCCGCCTTGGCACCGGTATCGATCGAGGCCACCTGGGCACCGGCGATGCCAACCCTGGCCTTCGCCTGCGCATCCGCAGCCACACCGCGCGGTGCATGCGCGGACGGCGCAACGTTGGCCGCCAGTGAGGCATCCATCTTCGCCACATTGGACGCTGCGTGCCCCAGCCCGACATTGGCGCGAACATCGGCGGCCAGTGCAGGAACCGCGACCTGCTTCGGCGCGGCGTTCGCCGCCAGCTTCACCTGTACGGTAGCCGGCAGCACGTCGCGCACGATCGGCAGCGAGGTCGTACTCAGCTGCAGGCCCACACGCGCGTCTGCGCTGATCGCCGGACTGCTCTGCGCCTGGCGCGATGCCGCGGCCAGCGCGACTTCTGCGTCGACCTTGACCGGCATCGGCTGCGCGTACTTCGCGGCCAGTGCCTGCAGATCACGCAGCGACTGGTTGGATTCGGATGCTCCTGCATGCCCGCTGGCCAGCGCACACAGCAGGGCCAGGGCCAGTGCGGTCGGCATCAGCAGGACACTGCGCGGATCGCGGGCGGCGCTGCCGCCGCTATCGCCGGTGGCCAGTTCCGAGGCCACAACCAGAGCATTGAGCTGGCGGTTCCATACACGCCGGTAGATGCGGTTCATGAGCATTTCCCCCGTAGGCGAACAACTGGAATGTCAGTGGACTTGCCGTTAGGCAGGTGACTGACATTTCAGCGTTTGCAACGGCGGCTGCGCACTTCATTCCGGCACGGCAATCGCGCATTCCGGCAAATCCACGGTCGGAATCGGCAGCCGGTTATGCAGAAGCGGCAACCATATCGGCAAGCGGATATGCAATTCCGGCAGGAACCGCCGGGAAACCCTTATGGGGCCTGGATCAGGCGGGCTGGCCGATCTGCGCGGGTGCGCGCATCAGCGTGTCACGCGGCAGTTCACCGAAGACCTTGCGGTAGTTGTCGGCGAAACGCGAAAGGTCCCACAGGCCACAACTGAGGGCGATGGCCTTGACCGAACGGCGGCTGGAATCGGCCATCGACAGGCTGCGGCAGGCTGCGCACAGGCGCAGCATCGACAGGTAACGATTGGGCGACGTACCGAACAGGTCCTCGAACGCGTAGCGCAACCCACGCTCACTGACGCCGGCAGCGTCGCAGATCTCATTCATGTAGATATTGCGGCGCAGGTTGAGGCGCATGAAGTTTTCCGCCCGCTGTGCGATCAGATAATGCGTGCGCCGCGCACGGCTGCAACCCGGGCGTTCGGCGGAACCCGCACCCAGCAGTGCCTGCACGTGTTCGTGCAGCAGCCGCTCGGTTTCTTCCGGCTGCAGGCCCGTGCCCTGGCCCAGCTGCAGGTGCAGCTGCTGGTAATGCTGTGCCAGCGGGGCGGCCTCGCTGGCGAGATTGAACAGTGAAAGCGCCTGGCCGGCCGGCGGCGTGCTGCGCAGGCTCAGTTCGGTCAGCTTGCGTTGCACCCGTGCCACCGGCACCAGCATCAGGGTCATGTGCGTGCCCGGGCTCAGGGTGAACTCGCTGATGCCCTCGGGCATCACGGTCAGCGCCATCCCAGGGGCAAGCGGTACGCCATGGCACCAGCTCAGGGTTTCATCGGTCGCATGCAGATACCCCAGCATCGCCCAGTCCGGCGGCAGCATGAAACGTCCACGGCAATGGAATCCACAGCTGATGCTGCAGAACAACGCCTCCTCGTGCACGCGTGACGCGAAGGCCGCCCGCGGCCCATTGCCATCGAGCAGAAGCAGTTCGACATCACATACACGAAGCACGCCGCTCAGCGTCGCCAGGTCGATCGACCGCAGGCCGCTGTCGTCGCTGTCTCCTACCCCACCATCGACCATGACAGTGTCGTCCCCCCGATTATCCGCCGTGCGGTACGGCCCCCACTGCCTGACAGGGCGCGCACCTCTCATGGAATCTCTTCCATCACCGGGATGCGCGCCGCCAAGGTGCGCACCCCAAAAGAAACGCGAGTACTTGAATGCGAGTATGCCCGATAATTCAACGGGGTAAACATCTGCACCGCGTTGAATAAGAGGGATACAGAGGTGAAAATCAGATTGTCGCGTTTGGCACAGTTTTCGCATGCGATCTGAAGCCTGCCTCACATTATCTGCACGTCGATGAATCGTTGTGCGGGCGAACGGATTTCCGTCACAGAACCCGGCTTTGAAATTAAGGACCAATGGGATTCTGCCGAATTTGCATATAGGTTCCGGTTGCAGCCGGCCGCCATTCAGGCAAAGTCGATAACACGGTGATCCGGTCTTTGATAATGACCGCACCCAGGGGGACAGCATGACCATGCACGTATCGCTCGACACGTCGACCACCGGCCCCGCGCCGCGCGGTCGCGGTTGCGCGAACGGCGTCCCGCCTGGAAACGATCACCCTGCTTGAGCACAGCGGGTCCATCCCGCCGTGCCTCCTCCGCCAGGACGTGCGGAGGTCCACGGACGATCCCGGCGGAGCCGGGCCACCGCCCAACAGGTGTCCTGTAGCAGACAGGTAGAGGGAGACAAACGTCATGAACGCATCGATCCGCAAGTTCCTGAAGGAAGAAGATGGCGTCACCGCACTCGAGTACGGCCTGCTGGCGGCTGTGATTGCCGGCATCCTGATCGCGGTCGGCAATGCGCAGATCAAGTCTTTCTTCGAGACCTTGTTCACCAATCTCTCCGCATTGGCCACCAAGGCCTCCGGTAGTGCAACACCGCCTGCCGGTGGGAACTGACCGGGACCGCGCAGCCGTCGGCTGCGCTTGCGGCTCATTGCAGAAGGCGGCGGCTGACCGTCCACTGACGGACAATGGAGGGTGCGATGACACTGCTGGGATTGCTGGCCATCGGTGTGTGCCTGCGGATCGCGATCAGCGATCTGTACGCCCGTCGGGTGCCCAACGCCTGGCTGCTGTCCGCATGCGCGATCACCGTTGTCGTGCTCATCGCCGGACAGTTCAACGCGCCGCGCCTGCCGTGGGCTTCCCACGTTGCCGGCGCGGCGCTCGGCCTGGTCGCATTGCTGCCTTTCCATGCAGTGCGCTGGATGGGCGCCGGTGATGTCAAATTCTTTTCGGTACTGGGATTGATGCTGGGCTGGCAGGCACTGCTGCCGATCTGGATCGCGGCCAGCCTGGCAGCGGGCGCACATGCCGCACTGGTGCTGGTATCGCGACGGTTGGGTCCAGTACTGCCCATCGGCCTTCAAGCCCATATGCATCGGGCAAGTTCGCAATGGCATTCGCACCCGGCGCTGCGCGGGATGCAGAGCGCCCGCCAGGGACGCCAAGGCATTCCCTACGCCGCCTACCTGGCGGTATCCGCCATCGCCTGGGTCCTCATCAGCACGTACGGAGGTGTGGCATGAACATCCACAACCGACGCCGGCAACGTGGCGCGGCCAGCATCGAGTTCGCGCTGATGTTGATGCTGGGCCTGCTGCCGCTGCTGCTGTTCACGTTCTCCGGCGTAATGATCATGGCGGCCCAGCAGACGTTGGCAACCGCCTCGGCCGAGGGTGCACGTGCATCGCTGCGCTATGGCAGCGCCAACGAACGCCGTACCGCTGCCTGCGTTGCGGCGCGTAGTTCGATGCAGTGGCTGCTGAACTTCTCGGGTCAGCCGGTCGACTGCAGCAATGGCGGAAACAACGCCATTCTGGTTTCCGCGCAGGCCCCCTGCGCCGGACTGGCCAGCGCCCAGTGCATGACCGTGACGGTCAGCTACGACTACGCAAGCCATCCCTTCCTGCCAGGCACCGCCACGCTTTACAAGTGGGTGATGCGGGCTCCCATCCGCAGCGTCGCGGTCGCTCAGCTCGACCTCGGCAGCGGCAACTGACGTTCGGTACAGGAGACGGTTCCATGCTCAAGTTGACCCGCATTGCTGCCGTCGCCCTGATCGGGCTGGCCGTGCTGCTGGCGGTGATCGCCTTGATGATCGGGCGCAGGCCGGCCGCACCGGCCACGGTTGCCCCGGTAGCGCAGAGCGAAGCCCAGGCGATCACCGTGGTGGAAGCGGTGGCGCGACTGCCGGCTGGCGAACCGATCTCTGCCAACGGACTGCGTCTCGCACAGCGCAGCGCCCCGGTTTCCGGTGCCGCCACCAGCATTTCCGCCGTGGTCGGAAAGGTGCCGGTGCAGGACATCGCCGAAGGCACGGCGATCAGCAGCAACGCACTCGCGCAGGGATTCTCGCTGCAGCTGCGCCCCGGGGAACGCGCACTGGCGGTCCCGGTCGACGAGCTGGTGGGGGCCGGCAACCGCATCCTGCCCGGTGATTTCGTCGACGTGTTCCTCAACCTGCGCAATGCCCAATCCACTGCCGGCGGCCCGGCCGACGCAGCACAGACGCGCCTGCTGCTGTCGCGCCTGCGCGTGCTCAGCTATGGCCAGCAGGACATCGCCCCAGCCAACCATGACGCTGTTGCCAGCAACGAGGCCGATGGCCGCAACGATCCACGCGCCGCCGACATCACCGGAAGCAGCAGCACCCAGAGCACGGGCAGCGGGACCGCCCAGCCGGCACGCAGCGCGGTACTGGCGGTGCCGGTGGCCGATGCCAACCGGCTGCTGCTGGGTGCACAGCAGGGCAAGCTGTTCCTCGCCCTGCGCAACCCTGCCGATTCCGGCCAGCCCGATCTGGCGCTGTTCCCGCAGGCACGCGGGGTGATTGATCCACTGCGTGGCCTGGATGCGGAACAGCAGCTTGCGCTGCAGCGGCCAGAGAATCACGCCTTCGCCGGCATCGACGGCGATGCATTGGCCGGCCGCAGCAACGCGCCCGCGCGCAGCACCCAGGATGCCCCGGCACGCGTACCCGCACCACGGCGCAGCGCCCCACGCGCATCGGGCATCGAAATCATCCGAGGTGACAGCTCCGCCCCCCGTGGTTCCCTTTGACCTGCATCGAGCGCATCCATGACCGAACGTCGCCGCAGTCCACGCCCTTCCCCCCGCCAGCGCTGGCTGGCCCTGCTGCTGGTGCTGCTGGCACCGGCGACAAGCGTGGCCGCCGACGACCTGGTGCTGCAGGCGCGTGAGCAGCGCCCCTGGACCCTGCCGGGTGATCTGGAGCGGGTCGCCATTGCCGATCCGGGCGTGGCCGATATCGTGATGCTGCGCGGCCAGCGCCAGGCCCTGCTGGTCGGCAAGGCGCCGGGCACCACCACGCTCCTGCTCTGGCACCGCAAGCAGACCGAACCACAGCGCCTGCAGGTGCGGGTACAAAGTGCGGTGCAGGGTGCCGCCGACGCCGGCGCGAACGGGCTGGTATTCACCCAGCAGGACAATCAGGGCCTGCTGCAGGGAAGCACCGAGAGCGTGCTGTCGCACATGCAGGAGCAGAAGGCTGCCGCCATGGCCCTGGGCAAGGATGGCCTGCTTGCCGACGCATCCACGGTGAGCAGCGGCGGCGTGGTCCAGGTCGAGGTCAAGGTGGTCGAGTTCAACAAGACCGCACTGAAGCAGATCGGCATCAGCTTCCAGAACCGCAATGGCAACTTCGCCTACGGCTTCGCCCGCCCGGGCGGCCAGCTGCCGGGCAATACCGGCATCCTGCCCGGCATGAAGGAAGGCAACTCCGGCAACGAAGCCGAATCGCCCATTTCTTCGGCCTTCCGCCTGGTGTTCGGCTCGACCAAGGGCCTGTGGAATGCCGACGTCGACCTGCTGCAGAGCAATGGCATGGCGCGTGTGCTGGCCGAACCGACACTGGTCGCGCTGTCCGGGCAGAGCGCCAGTTTCCTGGCCGGCGGCGAGCTGCCGATCCTGGAACCGCAGGGACTGGGCACCACCACCATCACCTACAAGCCCTTCGGCATCGGCCTGACCGTGACACCGACGGTACTGGCACCGAACCGCATCGCCCTGAAAGTCGCACCGGAAGCCAGCGACCTGGACTACAGCAACGCCATCGCGCTCAACGGCGTGCAGATTCCCTCCATCACCACCCGCCGCGCCGACACCACGGTCGAACTGGGCGATGGCGAGAGCTTCGTGATCGGTGGCCTGGTCAGTTCCAACGTGGTTTCCAGCGTCGGCAAGATCCCGCTGCTGGGTGACCTGCCGATCATCGGCTCGTTCTTCCGCAACTTCGACTACAAGCGCCAGGACAAGGAACTGGTGATCATCGTCACGCCACGCCTGGTGAAGCCGCTGGCACGCAACACCGAGCTGCCGCTGCCCGGCGACCGCGAGGCCAAGCCGCACATGCCCGAATGGGGCGCCTGGCTGCTGGGTCCTATCAGCCAGGACCCGGTGCCCGGCTTCTCACGCTGATTCCATGATGCCTGCGATACCACGCCCATGCCCTACGCCACTGCCCAGCCGCTGCATCCGCAAGGACCGCCGATGAACCTGGTCCTGTACGGAATGGATCGCGAACTGCTGCCCCGGCTGGCGGCGAAACTGCCGCCAACCACCACCCTGCACTGGCAGGACAGCAGCACGCCGACCTCCGCCCAGGACCTGCAACGCGGGCCGCAGAGCCTTGTGCTGCTCGACTTCCGCCCGGAACATGCGGCCGCCTCCAGCGTGCTGGCGCAGCAACTGCAGCAGACCGAGCCGGATCTGGCATTGGTTGCAGTCGGTGCCACCAGTGCCGGCCAGGTGGAAGGCGTTGTCATCGCATTGCGGGCGGGCCTGCGTGATGTGCTGGACCTGGACAGCGACAACGTCGGCATCGAGGCCGCGCTGCGTCGCGCCCTGTCACCACGACCGGCTGCCGCCGCGCAGCAGGCGCACAAGGCCCGCCTGATCGTCCTGCTGGGCGTGCGCGCCGGGGTCGGCACCAGTACGCTGGCCGCGCATCTTTCGGTGCTGGCACAGCAGACCCGTGCACTGGCACAGGGCGAGGCACTGCAGCAGGATGGCCTGCTGATGGAGCTGGCCCAGCCTTCGGGCGACCTCGCCCTGTACCTCAACCTGGACAGCCGCTTCCACTACGAAGACGCGCTGCGCAACGCCAGTCGCATCGACGCCACCCTCGCCCGTACGGCCATGGCCCGTCACGATTCCGGACTGGTGCTGCTGGACCGCGCCAGCGGCAGCGATGCGGTACCGCCGTCCGATCCGGGTGCGCTGCTGCAGCGCCTGCGCACCGTGTTCGCCAGCGTGCTGTGTGATGCCGGTGGCTGCCCGCTGCGTCAGCTGCCGCCGCTGCTGCTGGACCAGGCCGACGAGATCTGGCTGGTCACCGATGCCTCCATTGCCACACTGGTGTCGCTCGACCAGGCACTGAAGCATCTTGCCGGCCAGCGCGAACGCGAAAAGCGCCTGCAGCTGGTGATCAACCGCCACGATGACAGCAGCGGCATGAGCCCGGAGCAGATCGCGCGCCGCTTCGAGGTTCCCCTGCTGGCCACGCTTCCCGAACGACCGCGCGTGCGCCTGGCTGCCAGCCAGGGCCACCTGCTGCTGCAGGATGCGCCGCGCGACCCCTACCTGCGTGCCCTCGCCCCGCTGGTTTCGCGCCTGGATCCGGCTGCCTGCCCGGTCCAGGCGCAGGGCCTGCGGGAAAGACTCTCCCTTGCCCTGGGTGGATCGCAATGGAAGACAAGGTAACCCCGTTCCCGCATGCCGTTGCCCGGCCGGTGCTGCCCGAAAGCTCGCCGGGCCATCAGCCGTTCGCGCAGACCGAGCAGTACCAGAAGGTGCTGTCGGCCGCGCATGAGCACCTGCTCAACAGCATCGAGGACGAGCGCATCGACATCGATTCCTGGGCCCCCGACACCATCGCCCGCTGGGTGCAGGTGCAGACGGTGGGCTTCATCCAGGAGTGGCGCATCCCGATCAACGAAGAGGAGATGCAGGTGGTCGCCGACGGCCTGGTCAAGGAGCTGACCGGCTTCGGCCCGCTGGACGACCTGCTGCACGACCCGTCCATCGAAGACATCCTGATCAACGGTTTCAAGGATGTGCACGTGTCCCAGGGCGGCCAGCTCAAGCGGGCCACCCAGCGCTTCACCGACGATACGCATCTGCTGCGCATCCTGCGCCGCATCCTCGCCCCGCTTGGACGCCGCCTGGATGACTCCAATCCGATGGTCGATGCGCGCCTGCCCAACGGCGGCCGTCTCAACGCGATCATCTCGCCGCTGGCGGTGGATGGACCGATGGTGTCCATCCGCAAGTTCCGCAAGGACCCGTTCACCCCCGATGAACTGCTGGCCAAGGGCACCTTCGATGCGCCGATGCAGGCCTTGCTGAAGGCGATGGTACTGGGTCGCTGCAACATCCTGGTGTCCGGCGGCACCAGCTCGGGCAAGACCTCGCTGCTGAACGCCCTGGCCAGCTACGTCCCCGCGAACGAGCGCGTGATCACCGTCGAAGACACCGCCGAGCTCTCGCTCAACCACCCGCATGTAGTTCGCCTGGAAAGCCGTATCGGCGGCGCCGAAGGGCACGGTGCGGTCAGCATCCGCGATCTGGTCCGCAACAGCCTGCGCATGCGCCCCGACCGCATCGTCGTCGGCGAAGTGCGCGGTGCCGAGGTGCTGGAAATGCTGCAGGCGATGAACACCGGCCACGACGGCTCGATGGCCACCATCCACGCCAATTCGCCCCGCGACTGCCTGTACCGGATCGAGATGCTGGCCGGCTTTGCCGGCTTCCAGGGCAGCGAGGACAGCCTGCGCCGGCAGATCGCCAGTGCCATCGACTTCATCGTGCAGATCTCGCGCCTGGGCAGCGGCCGCCGCGTGCTGGTCTCGATCACCGAGATCACCGGTGTCAGCGACAACCTGATCACCACCCAGGAAATGTTCCGCCACGAGCTGCAGATCGACGGCAACGGCAAAGAGATCGATCGCTGGGTCGGGCTGGGCTTCCATCCGCACTCGCACAAGCTGGAGCCGTTCCGCCAGCAGCTGCGCGAATCGCTCTACGGAGACTTCTGAGCATGGGAACCGGCGCGCTGCTGGGCATGCTGAGCATCATCGCGGTGCTGCTGGCGCTGGCAGCCTGGCTGTGGGGCACGGCCAGCAGCCGTGAGCAGCGCCAGGTTTCAATGCGGCACGCCGAGCAGCAGCTTTCGCGCGGAAGCGCCACGGGCGGAGCACCCGCCGGGCCGTCCGTCACCGCTGCCAACGACCCGGCGCGGCCCGCCAGCGCCGGGCGCCGCGTGCTGCCGTTGGATGGCCTGCTGCAGCGCGCAGGGCTGCAGACCGGCTGGAAAATTCCCATCATGCTGCTGGTACCGGGGCTGGTACTGTCGGTGGTGGCGATGCTGCGGCTGGGCACCGCATGGATGTTTCCGCTGACCCTGCTGCTGTACCTGCTTGGCTGCTGGCTGTGGGTGATGCGGCGGACCACCAAGCTGCGTGCGCAACTGCTGCATCAGCTGCCGGACTTCCTCGACAACCTGGTGCGGCTGACCGCACTGGGCAACAGCCTGCAGGCCGCGTTCCAGGTTGCGTCGATGCAGACGAGCGCGCCGTTGCGCGGGCTGCTGGACACCACGGTGCGCTTTGCACGCAGCGGCATGGAGCTGGACCGTGCACTCGCACAGGCCTCGCATCCCTATCGCATGGATGTGCTGAAGGTGTTGTCGGTGGTGATCGGTGTCAGCGTGCGCATCGGCGGGCGCTCCGACCAGATCCTGCAGCGCATGGGCGATTTCATGCGCGATCTGGAACAGGCCCAGCAGGAGCTTGCAGCGACCACCTCGGAGACGCGGATGTCAGCGTGGGTGCTGGGCCTGTTGCCACCGGCCTGCGCGGTACTGATGGCGATCACCAGCCCGGACTTCTTCCAGCCGGTGCTGCACGATCCGCTCGGCCACAAGATCCTGCTGCTTGCACTGGGCATGGAACTTGTCGGTGGCTTCCTGCTGTATCGCCTGGCCAAGTCGCTATGAACCCCCTTCGCCCCGCCGGAGACAACCGATGAGCGCCAGCGCCTGGTTCGCCCTCTCCCTGCTCGTGCTGGCCGCCGGTATCGCCCTGCTCGGTATCGGCGGCTGGGTACGCAGCCATCGTGAGCAACGTACAACGGCCACCTTGAAGACCGCCCTGCAGCCGCGCGAGGCGTCCCGTGACACCGAGCCTGCGCGGCACGATTCGCTGGGCTGGCTGGAACGCTTCGGCCGTGCCCTCAGCGGCGGCCGGCTGGAAACGGCGTTGCTGGCCAATGAAGACCGGCTGCTGTTGGATCTGGCCGGGTGGAACACCCGCCGCGGTACGGCCATCTACCTCGGCCTGCGCCTGCTGCTGGCCGTGCTGGTGCTGGTACTGGTGCTGACATTCAGCAGCGTCACCGGGCTGGCCAGGATCATGGTGATCATCGGCGCCCTCGCCGCCGGCCTGCTGCTGCCCAAGTTCGTTCTCTCCTCCTGGGTGAAACGGCGCCGACGAGCGGTCGACAACGAGCTGCCGCTGCTGATCGACCTGCTGCGTCTGCTGCAGGGCGTGGGCTTCAGCATGGACCAGAGCCTGCAGACGCTAGGCGACAAGCTGCGCGATGCATTGCCGGTCCTCGGCGGCGAGCTGCAGGAGGCCAACATCGCCTATACCCACGGCCGCACGCGCGCACAATCCCTGCGCCGGCTGAGCGAGGTCTATGCCGACGATGACCTGACCAGCCTGATGCAGCTGATCCTGCAGGTGCACGCCCATGGCGGCGCGGTGCAGGAGCCCCTGCGGCAGTTCAGCATCCGCCTGCGCGAACAGCGTCGCAACACGCTGAAGGAAAAGGTCGGCAAGCTCTCGGTGAAGATGACCGTGGTGATGATGCTGACCCTGCTGCCAGCGTTGATGCTGGTCCTTGCCGGTCCGGCGCTGGTCGCGCTGGCCACCACCATGTCCAAGATGGGGTCCCCCTGATGCCTGCCCTGCGCACTTCCTGCCTGATTGTTGCCCTGGCTGCCGTTGCCGGCGCCAGCGGCTGTGCATCGACCACGCCGAAGTACCTGCGCGCGCCCAGCCTGGCCGCGCCCGAACCGGCACCGCAGGACAGCCGCAATGCCTACCTGGAGCTGATCGAGCGCATGCAGCAGCAAGGCGCATGGTATGCCTCGCTCGCCCACGTCGACGCCTTCCGCCAGCGCTACGGCGATCCGCCGGCGTTGCGCCTGCTGCAGGCCGACGCGCTGCGCGAGACCGGCCAGGCCGATGCCGCGGTCACCCTGTACCGCGATCTTTCCAGTGGCCCCCAGGCCGCCGCGGCCGCCCATGGCCTGGGCCTGATTGCCGCGCGCCGCGACGACGACGCCGGCAGTGAGCAGGCGTTGGCGCGGGCGACCGAACTGCAGCCATTGAACACAAGTTATCTCGGCGACCTGGGCTATGCGCGGCTGCGCGCCGGGCAGTTCGAGCGCGCGCGCGAACCCCTGGCCAAGGCGCTGGAGCTGTCGCCGGGCAATGCCAAGGCCACCGCCAACCTCGCCCTCTGGGCGGTGCTGCGGGGCGACACCGCCACTGCCGAACGCCTCGCCCAGCAAGCGAACCTCAACGACGAGACCCGGCTCAGCATCCAGCAGCAGGCGGCGCAGATCCGTGCCCGCCTGCAGCAGCGCCAGGCCGCAGCGGCAGCCGCCGCAGTCGTGCCGGCCACTGCCCGTGCTCTCGCCAGCGATGCCGCCGGCAACCCGCCCGGCGCCACGCGATTGGCGGCGGAACCGCGCCGCGACAGCCGCGATGAACGCGATCCGCAGCGCCTGCCGCCCTCGATGCTGGAACGCTTCAGCGCCTCCGACCATCCGAACGGGAACACACCATGACCGCGACGCCCCTGACCCGACGCCTGCTGCCCGTTCTGATCTGCCTGCTGCCGGCCGCCGCCGTGCAGGCGCAGCAACAGCCGCTGACCGGGCAGATGCTTGGCGGCAGCACGCCGGCTGCGTCGGCTTCGCAGCCGCTGCAGTCCGAGTCACTGCCCACCGTGGACCTGGCGGCCCCGCCAGCACCGGTGCCGCAGGCGGCGCCTGCAGCAGTGGCCAACACCGACGGCAGCACTGCAGCCCCGCGGCCCGGCCGCAGCCAGATCGGCGATACCACGCGCAACCTGTTCCGCCTGCAGGCATCGGGGCAACAGGCCGGACAGCATCTGCCGATCCTCGGCGACCAGGCGACGCTGAGCTACGCCCGCTACATGAAGAGTTTCGAACACGAGATCCCTGACTTCTTTGAAGCCGATGTCGCCAAGTCCAAGGGATCATCCTCATCCGGACGCTGAGGTAGGCCATGAAACGCCCACGCCAGTTCAGTTTCAGCCGCCCACGGGGCGGCATGTCGATCACCATGATGCTGGTCATGCTGGCGCTGCTGGCGATGCTGGGCCTGATCGAGATCGGTTACCTGTTCTGGGCCAAGCGCGATGCACAGAAGGTCGCTGATCTGGCCGCACTGGCCGGAGCGCAGCGACTGGAACTGTGCACCTCGGACAACAGCGACAACAGTGCTGCGCGGCAGAGCGCACTCACCCAGAACACCTTCGCAGGAAGCCTGGAAATCCGCTGCGGAAACTGGAACGTGACCCGCGCCACCGAAGGGCACTTCAGCCCGGTCGTCGATGCAGCGAATCAACGCAACGCTGTCCGTGTCATCACCCGCCGCGCGGTGCTTCCCTTCTTCGGGCAGAACAGCAGCCTGCCGACCGTGACCGCCCAGGCGGTGGCGCGCCGTGCAGAACCCACGGCGGTTTTCAGTGTCGGCTCGCAACTGCTGCGCATCAATGGCAACACGCCACTGGGAAATGTCCTGAAACTGGTGGGCGCCGACCTCGACAAGACCACCCTGCTCGGCTACGACGGCCTTGCACAGGCGCATATCACCCCGAATGGACTGCTGCAGGCACTGGGCATTCCGATCGACGTCAACATGGGCGTGGCGGAGTTCAACAATCTGCTGGCCGGCCGCAAGGTCAAGCTGGGCAAGATCCTTCAGGCGACCGTTGACCTGCTCACCCAGCAGGGCGTTGCCCACGTGGACCTGAGTGCACTGGAGAATGCCCTGGTCGTGAAGGGCATCGACCTCAAGCAGCTGGAGGTGAAACTCGGCTCCGATGACAGCGGTGGCGGCCTGTTCGCACGCGTGGTCGCGCCGGATGGAACGATTTCCAGCGCGCTGCAGGCCGATGTCAATGTGCTGGACCTGATCGGCACCAGCATCAGCATCGCCAATGGCGGCCGTGCGGTCTCGGTCGATGAACTCAACCTGCTGGGCCTGGTCAATGCCAAAGCCGCTGTGGTGGAACCGCCGTCCATCGCCATCGGTGGCGTTGGCTCGCGCGCTTACAACGCGCAGATCCGTGTCTTCCTCGACATCGACACCAACAACATTCCCGTTGCGGGCGGCGTGCTTTCACTGCTGGGCATCCGCCTGAAGCTGCCGGTCCATGCGGACGTGACCAATGCAATGGCGACCCTGACCAGCCTGCAATGTGGCAGCACGCCTCCCACGGCGACGATCAAGGTCGAGTCTTCCGTGCTGCGCGCCTGCGTCGGCAAGGTGGCCGACAGCGAGCGGTTCTCCAAGCAGAATGTCTGTGGCGACACCCTGCAGAAGGAACAGATGCTCACACTGCTCGGCGCCCCGTTGATCAATGACAGCATCAAGGTCAATACGCTGACCGACACGCAAAGCCTCACCCTCCCCGCCGGCGCGACCGGTTCAACCCAGGTCAACTCCCTGGAGGTGGGCACCGCGGTGTCCGAGCTGGTCAGCGAACTGCTGCGCGTACTGTCCGGCATGCTCGATCCGCGCGACGATGGCATGAGCCAGGGCTCGACCGCAGCGCAGTTGGCCGATCGCTACCTGAAAGCAGCCAATGTTGGTCGCAATCGCTACGACGTCGATGCGTCCATCAAGCTGCTTGAACTTGGCGACCAGACGCGGGGGTTGAAGCCTTTGGGCGCGTGGGATGTACCCAAGGGTGTTCCAAAACCCTGCCTGGTGGGCCTGCTCACATGCTGGGAGGATGGCTCGGTCTGGAAAGGCTATCGCACGGCTGTGACTGGCGAAGGGCTGGGCGTGCTGCCGGCACTGCTGGGTAGCCTGCTCGGCGGACTGACCGTCAACCGGTGTGCAAGCCTGCTGATTTCCTTGAGCGACCAGGCCTACAACAACTGCATGACGCAGAACCTCGCGTCTTACCTGCAGACCGCCCACGACGGCTTCCTGGACCAGTTCGCCGGCGACGGCGTCACCGCTCCCGGCAATGGCCCGGTCAGTTGTTCGGGCCTGCTGTGCTTGCTGCTGAAGCCCGCCCTGGACGTCCTGAAGCCGCTGCTCAACAGCGTCGGCTCCCTGCTGCGCTCGCTGCTGGCGCAGGTGCTGGGCCTGGAACTGGGCCGTACGGATGTGCATGTCCAGTCCATCCAGTGCACGCCCGCACAGCTGGTCTACTGACCCGTGACGGGCGCCCTTGGCGGCGCCCGCGCACATGCTAGACTCCCGGCGGGGAACCACCTTCATCTCAACCCACACTCATCCGTGGATGGTCTAGACATGCGAGAAACTTCAGGGGGCGCGGTCTTCGCCCGGCACGCGCGCGGCGCGGCACTGCTGGCCGTGGCCATGATGCTGGTGGCACCGGCGGCGATGGCTGCCCGTGGCGACCGCGAAGCAGCCGCAGAGCCGGCCGCACGTACCGCACCGGTGGTGCGCAACACCGTTGACGAGCTCAAGCAGCTGATGGATGCCCGCCAGCTGACCGAGCTGCGCACCACCTACAACGGCAACTACGGCGCCAGCCTGCTGTTCAATGCCAACACCCTGACCTACTACGTCGCCCTGTTCCAGGAGAAGAACTTCTGGCGGGTGATCAAGACCGATGCCGTCGACAACGCCGAGCGTGTCTACCGCACCTTCGCGCAGCAGTCAGAGCAGCTGGCCCAGGTCTACATCGACACCACCCGACTGGAAGCCGGCAAGCGTTATACCGAGCGCCTGGTGGCCTACAACGAGGAGCGCCTGCGCACCCTGCAGCAGGAAATGGAACAGCAGCAGGCACAGTCGGCCCAGGTCAGCGCTGCCCTGCAGCAGGCCCAGCAGCAGGCGGTCAGCCTGAGCAGCGACGTGCAGAGCACCAACAGCCAGCTGGATTCCCTGCAGCGCCGCATCCAGATCCTGCAGGCCGAACAGGGCAACCCGGAGCTGAGCCTGCCCAAGCCGGACAGCGTGCCCTCGCCGGCACCGGCGGCCGCCAGCGACGGTCGCTGAGGTCCAGCGCCTGGCGTGCCGTCCAACGGCGCCTACGGGCGCCGTTGTCGTTTTCGGCACCATTCCATTTCAACGGCACGCCTCATGCACGGCATCGTCCAGTTGCCGGCGCTGCACGAAATCCATGCGCTTGCCATTGGCCAGCACCTTCCCACGATGCTGCCGCGCGCGCTCACAGGCGGCGGGATCCGCGCTGATCGCTATCAGTGCAGCCCGCGCACGCCGCTGCTGCACCACACGCGGACGCATTGAAGCTGGGCTCGCTGCCTTGGCCGCGCTCGTACCTGTCGAGGGCGGCTCCGCCGGCACCTCCCAGCGCCATTCCGCGCGCCCCTGGCACGGCGTCTGCTGGTAGACCGGATGCGGCCCGTCCACACATTTGTAGACGTTGGTCTGAGCATGCGCCCCCGTGGCCAGCAGCAGGTACAACAGCGGGCTCCAACACGCGTTCGACATTGCAGGCTCCTCGTCAGGGCTGCCGCCATCCTCGATGCCGGCACGGCTTCGTGCCAGAGCGATACACGTCACATCCGGCGTAATCCAGCACAGCCGTGCAAGTCATCGGTCTGGCGCTGCGCTGTACTGCCGAAGGCACCGGCATCCACGCCAGCGCCTTCCCTCCCTTCCGTCAAGGAAACCACAATGAGCAACTTCGTCACCGTCGCCGACGGCGCGCGCATCTTCTACAAGGATTGGGGTACCGGCCAGCCGATCGTGTTCGCGCACGGCTGGCCGCTGTCGTCCGATGCCTGGGACCCGCAGATGCTGTTCATGGGCCAGAACGGCTTCCGCGTGATCGCTCACGACCGTCGCAGCCACGGCCGTTCCAGCCAGACCTGGGACGGCAACAACATGGACACCTACGCCGATGACCTGGCCGCCGTGCTCGAGGCGCTGGACCTGAAGGACGCGATCCTGGTCGGCCACTCCACCGGTGGCGGCGAAGTGGCCCATTACATCGGGCGCCACGGCAGCAAGCGCGTGGCCAAGGTGGTGCTGGTCGGCGCCGTGCCGCCGCTGATGCTGAAGACCGATGCCAACCCGGCCGGTACCCCGCTGGAGGTCTTCGACGGCATCCGCAAGGGCACCGGCGGTGACCGCTCGCAGTTCTTCAAGGACCTGACCACGCCGTTCTTCGGCGCCAACCGCGACGGCAACAGCGTTACCCAGGGCATGCGTGATTCGTTCTGGCTGCAGGGCATGCTCGGTGGCGTCAAGGGCCAGTACGACTGCGTGCACGAATTCTCGGAAGTGGATTACACCGAGGACCTGAAGAAGATCGATGTGCCAGCGCTGGTGGTGCATGGCGATGACGACCAGATCGTGCCGTTCGATGCCTCAGCCAAGCTGTCCTCGCAGATCATCAAGGACGCCGAGTTGAAGGTGTACGCCGGTGCGCCGCACGGCCTGACCGTCACCCACGCCGACCGGTTCAACGCCGACCTGCTGGCGTTCGCACGCGGGTGAGGCACTGCGGCGGCGCCACCCAGCGCCGCCGCCCCTGTGGTAGAGCCGGCCGCTGGCCGGCTGCGCAGGATCGGGATGGATTGATCGCGCAAAAAGGGGACGGAGGGGATTAAGTCGTTTGTGCACAAACGACTTAATCCCCTCCGTCCCCTTTTTTGTCAGATATCGCTGTGGTGGTGCGGGACCCCGGTCTTCGGCAGCGGGTCATGCCCGCCCACGAAGTGGCGTACCACCGGTGCACGCTCACCGCGATGCAGCCCGCGCAGCACTTCCTGGATCGCCTTGTCATCGGCGGTGATGCGCTCGTGCTGGCGCAGGTGCTCCAGCCACGATGGGGTCACGAAATACTCCAGGTGGATGCCCGGACTGGCCACATCCTCGACCACGCCCCAGACCACCGCGCCATCGCGGCGGCGGATCGTGCCCAGCGCGCGCATCTGCGCCTGGAACGCGGCGCGGTCAGCCTCGTCGATGCGGTACTCCAGGGTGACCAGTACCGGGCCGCGATCGTTGGATACCGGCACCGACAGTTCCGGTGCAGGCCAGTGCCCGGCCGGACGCAGGTTCAGATCCTCGGTGCCAGCGATGCGCACGCGCCACACCAGCAATCCGCCGATCACCGCGCCGGCAGCCGCCACCAGCAACGCCAGCTCCGGCGAGGTGCGCTGCGCCAGCGCGCCCCAGCTCAGGCCACCGGCCGCCATGCCAGCGGAGAACACCATGATGTACAGCGCCAGTGCACGCGCCCGTACCCACGCTGGCACTGCGGTCTGCGCGGCAATCTGCAGCGACGACAGCACGGTGATCCAGGCAAAGCCATTGATCAGCATCACCAATGGCAGCACGTACCAGCTGCGGGTCAGCGCCAGCCCGACCAGGCTGAGCGCCAGCGACAGCGTGGCCAGCAGCACCAGCAGGTCGCGATCCATCTGCGCGCGCAGCTTCGGCAGCAACAACGCACCACCCACGGCACCGATCCCGATGCAGCCGAGCAGCATGCCGTACTGCCCCGCCCCACCCTGCATCTGGCCGCGTACCACCACCGGCAGCAGTGCATTCATTGCTGCAGCAAAGAAGAAGAAGCCGACCGACTTGATCAACACCGCCTGCAGGCGCCCGGCTCGGCTGGCATAGCGCAGGCCCGCCTTCAGGCCGGCACCGAAGCCTTCCGGCGGCAGGCTGGACTGTTTCGGGTCGCGCTTCCAGCCCCACACCACGAACAGCATCGCGGCAAAGGTGATGGCGTTGAAACCGAACGCCCAGACCGCGCCGAGCTGGGCCACGATCACGCCGCCGATGGCCGGGCCGATCGAGCGCGCGATGTTGATGCCGATCGAGTTCAGCGCCACCGCCGAGGCCAGCATCGGCTGCGGCACCAGTTCGGATACGATCGCGGCCTGCGCCGGCATCGCCATCGCCGCACCGCAGCCCATGCAGAAGGTCAGCAGCACCAGCAGCTGCGGGGTCAGCATGTCCAACGCAGTCAGCGCCGCCATCACTGCCGCGACCAGCAGCATCCAACCCTGGGTGGCCAGCAGATACCTGCGGCGATCGACGATGTCGGCCAGGGTTCCGGCGGCCAGTGCCAGCAGCACGATCGGTACGGTGGTGGCCGACTGCACCAGCGCCACCATCAACGGTGAGCCGGTACGCTCGGCCATCACCCAGGCAGCGGCCACGTCATTGACCCAGGTGCCGATGTTGCTGGCCAGGATCGCCAGCCAGATCGAGCGGAACATCCGGATTTTCAGCGGGGACCAGGCACCTGCGGCCTGTGCGGGGGGTTGCGACGCGGTTGCGTTCACCATTGCCATGCTCCAACGATCGAGGCGAACAGCGTGTCCTGGCCTCCGGCCTGCTTCAGTGCAGGACCGGCATCGACCCAGGCCAGCTGAAGCTGCCATTGCCAGTGTTCGCTGGCCTGCCAGCGGGTTTCGGATTTGTACTGATTACCGATGCGGCGCGCGCCACCGGCGCTGCCTGGCAACGCCACCAGCGGTGCCGGCGTGGTGTAGACCGCATCGGCACGACGATGCTTCCAGGCCATCTGTACGCCCAGTTCCGTCGTCACCGCGTCGTGCAGGCGCAGGGTCAGGGTCGGCTGAAGGTCCATCAGGTTGGCCGGGGCCAGCAGGCTGGCCTCGCTGAAATAGGCCGACTTCGGGAACAAGGCGTTGAAGGTTCCCAGGCGGCCGTCATGCAGGTTGCCATCGCCACTGGCGATGTCGGCCTTCAACCCCAACCGCGGCTGCAGCGGCAGGTTCGTCCAGCGCCACCCCGTATCGGTCGCCAGCGTCCAGGCGCGGATATCGAGGGTGCCGGCGGTCGTCCGCAGTTCACCGCCCTGCGCCACCAGCTCGCTGTTCCAGTCCAGTGCACCGGCATGGCCGAACCAGCGCGTGCCCAGAGTGTGCCGACGTTCGGTACCCACACCCGCGGCGAAGCGCGCGCCCTCACGGCGGTAGTCCAGAAGATACAGATCCCACTGACCCGCCCGCTGCCCGCGCGCCGTCGTGGCATACGCGCCCCAGAGATGCGCGCCGTGTTCGCCGCGATCATCGAAGGCACCTGGTCGGTTCTCCACCGGACGCAGCGCCATCAGATCCAACGTGCCGAAGCGGCCTTTCCAAGCCACACGCGCACCGTCGAACGCCAGGCGGATGTTCGGCCCGTCGCGCACTGACAGCAGCCGTGAACTGCCATAGCCGGCTTCCTGCCGGCCGAGTTGCAGGTGGAAGCCATCGCGCTGCCAGCGCCAGTACGCCTGCTGCACATCCAGCGCGCTGCGATCGGTACGGCCAGGGCCGCCGGCCTTGCCATTCTCCCCGTGCACACCCAGCTGCAGCTTCGCCTGCCAGGTCTCTTCCACATAGGTGGCCGAGGCCAGCGCGCGCAGCAGGCCATAGCCATCCTCGCTACCGCCAATGCCGAACCGGGTCGGGTCGTAGTACAGCCCACGCACGCGCAGCGACGCATCCCATTGCAGTTGCCCGTCACCGGCGTCGCTGCAGCGGCCCCCCTCGCAGGCCAGCGCCAGCGATGGCACGGCCAGCAGTGCCAGGCTCAGAACGCGAAGCACGAGCATCCCATCGCGCCCCAGAACGCGGTCAGGTCGTCGGTGGGTGCAGCATGCCGGGCCGCATGGCCGTGCGCGCCGTGGGTGCTGCAGGCCACACCGTGATGGTGGTGATGCGCGGCGGCCAACCCGGTGGCGGTACCGCCGACGTGGTAGCCGCCGAACCGGTTGACCGGCGACCAGTTGGGCATCGCCGGCGGCAGCTGCGGCGCAAGCCCTGCATAGTCGGCGTCGGCATGCACGATGCGGCCACCGACCACGGTCAACACGCTGGTGATGTCGGCGATCTGCGCATCATCCACGCGGAAGAAATCGGCCGAGAGCAGGATGAAATCGGCCAACTGGCCGACCTTCAACGTACCCTTCACCGCTTCGTCGCCGGAGAACCAGGCACTGCCCTGGGTCCACAGGCGCAGCGCCTGCTCACGTTCGAGCAGGTTCTCATCGCCATACAGGGCCAGCCCGCCCACGGTGCGTCCGGTCACCAGCCAGGACAGCGCCACCCACGGGTTGTAGCTGGCCACGCGGGTGGCATCGGTTCCAGCACCGACCGGCACGCCTTCTGCCAGCATGCGCTTGACCGGCGGCGTATGCCGCGCGGCCTGCACGCCGTAGCGCTCGACGAAGGCTTCGCCCTGATAGGCCATGCGATGCTGCACGGTGATGCCGCCACCCAGCGCACGGATGCGCTCAATGTTGCGCGGGGTGATGGTTTCGGCGTGATCGATGAACCAGTGCAGGCCATCGAACGGCACCTCGCGGTTGACCTGTTCGTACACATCGAGGATGCGGGTGATGCTCTCGTCGTACGTCGCATGGATGCGGAACGGCCAACGCTTCTCGACCAGCAGCTTCACCACATCGTGCAGTTCCGGCTCCAGCTCCGGCGGCAGTTCCGGGCGCGGCTCGTTGAACAACTCGAAGTCGGCCGCGGAGAACACCAGCATCTCGCCGGCACCGTTGTGGCGCAGCAGGTCATCACCCTGCCGCGGCTGCAGCATCTCGCTCCATCCGCGGAAGTCATCCACTTCCTTGCCCTTGTTCTGGGTGAACAGGTTGTAGGCGATGCGCACGGTCAGCTGGTCATCGCGGTGCAGCTGCTCGATGACCTGGTAGTCCTCGGGGTAGTTCTGGAAACCACCGCCGGCGTCGATCACCGAGGTGATGCCGAGCCGGTTCAGTTCACGCATGAAGTGACGCGTCGAATTGGCCTGGTACTCGATCGGCAGGCGCGGCCCCTTGGCCAGCGTCGCGTACAGGATCAGCGCATTCGGCTTGGCCAGCAGCAGCCCGGTCGGGTTGCCGAGCGAATCACGCACGATCTGCCCGCCCGGCGGATCCGGGGTGTCCTTGGTATAGCCACAGGCACGCAGTGCGGCGCGGTTGAGCAGCGCACGGTCGTACAGGTGCAGCAGGAATACCGGCGTGTCCGGCGCGATGTCGTTGAGCTCCTGCAGCGTGGGCAGGCGCTTCTCGTTGAACTGGGTGGCGGTGAAGCCACCGACCACGCGCACCCACTGCGGTGCAGGCGTGCGGTCGACCTGCGCCTTCAGCATGTCCAAGGCATCGCCCAGCGAACGCAGGCCGTCCCAGCGCAGTTCCAGGTTGTAGTTCAGGCCACCACGTATCAGGTGGGTATGGCTGTCGTTGAGGCCGGGCAGCAGGCGCCGGCCCTGGGCGTCGATCAGGGTCGCTTCATTGCCCCAGCCACGCATGATCTCCTCGTCGCTGCCGACGGCGACAATCCGCCCTTCCTGCACGGCCAGTGCCTGTGCATGCGGCTGCTGTGGGTCAAGGGTGGTGATGCGGGCATTGCGGATGACCAGCGTGCTCATGCGACGCTCCTTGGAAGTGGAATCGAGTGCGGCACCGGCACGGCCGGCCAGGCCCAGCGCCACCGCGGCGCTGCCGGCCAGCACCACGTTGCGGCGGCCGTGATCGAGTGGATCGTGACTCATGCGAGATCTCCCGGAAGGCGTTGGCCGTCCAGTGCCCAGGCGCCGGGCCCGGTCAGCGCGAGGGCCAGCAGTACCGTGGTCCACATCAACGGGTACTCACTGCCACCGCGCATCCAGAACCAGCCCCTGGGCAGGGCCAACAGAACGGTGAAGCCGATGAAGGCCGCCGCTGCAAGCGCGGCGACGCGGGTCTGCCAGCCCAGCAGCACGGCCAGCCCTGACAGCACCTGCAGCAGGGCCAGCAGCAGCGGCAGCGGTGCCACCGCTGGCAGGCCGAAGCCGCGCAGTTCGGTGGCGAAGCCGGCCAGCCCAGGACCGCCGAACCAACCGAACAGCTTGCCCAGCGCGTGTGGCAGCAGGAATCCCCCGGCTGCCACGCGCAGCATCAGCAGGGCCAGGTCGAGGCCATGGCCAGCCAGCATGCTCAGTGCCCGCCTTCCTGCGCGCCGAACATGCGCTTGGCGTACTGGATGCCGATGCCATAGCCACCGGCGTGGTCGCGGGCGATGCCGGTGGTCAGCTCGTAGGTCTCGCCACGCGCCCAGTCACGCTGCAGCTCCAGCAGGTACTGCACGCTGGTCATCGGCACCGCACCGGCCTGCACCATGCGGGTGATCGCACGCTCGTGGGCTTCTTCGCTGACATCGCCGCAGGCATCGGTGATCACATAGACCTCGAAACCCTGCGCCAGCGCCGACAGCGCCGGGCCGACGATGCAGACGCTGGTCCACAGGCCGGCAAGGACCAGGCGACGCTTGCCGATGCGGTTGATCTCATCGATCACCGGCTGGTCTTCCCAGGTGTTCATCGAGGTGCGGTCGAACACCGTCTGGCCCGGGAAGATCTCCGGCAGTTCCGGGAACATCGGGCCGGAGAACGACGCTTCGGCGACGGTGGTCAGCAGCACCGGCACGTTGAAGCCCTTGGCGCCCTTGCTGATCAACGATACGTTGTTGCGCAGCGCGGAGATTTCGATGGTGTGGGTGGCGAATGCCATCTGCGACTGGAAGTCGATCAGCACCAGGGCATGGTCGGTGGGCGACAACAGGGCCGGGGCGGGCGTGGCGGTGGCAAGGCTCATGGTTGGACTCCGTTGGAAACACGATCAGGGGGAAGCAACAGGGCCGCGTCGCCGGCCAGGTACTGGCCGGGGCTGCAGCCGGTCTCGGCGCGGAAGCTGCGGACGAAATGACTCTGGTCGAAGAAACCCAGCTGCTGCGCCAGGCAGGACATCGGCAGCTGCGCGACCGGCAACAACTGGCGCGCACGTTCGATGCGGCGACGGCGCACGTAGCGCAGCGGGCTGGCGCCGGTACCGGTCCGGAACAGGCGCACCAGATGGAAGCGGCTGACGCAGGCGGCTGCGGCCAGCTCGGTCACCCGCAGCGGCTGCGACAGGTGCTCATCGACATAGCGCAGGGCGCGCTGCAATGCGGCGGCCTGCTGCGGTGCCAGCGCCACGGCGGGCGGATCGGGCGAAAAGACGGTGGCCATGCGGGACGCCGCGAGGGGGTGCCCCATGGTGCGTGGCCGCCGCACGATGCCCTACCCCCGTCGGTCGAGGCCAGCACCTACCCGAATGGGGGAGGCCGACGGCCGAGCAGGCGACGACCGAACAACCGCGCATCCAGTGAATAGGCGCCAGGGCCCAACATCAACAGCGCCAAGGGCAGCACCACCTGTGACCACGGCGCCTGCTGCGCGAACAGGCCCACGGCCGCCATCAGCACGGCCAGTGGCGTCAACACACCGAGCGTGAGCATCGGCACTGCCAGCAGGCACAGCGCCGACCACCCGCCCGCGTGCGTGCCGGGCGTGCACAGTGCCGCGGACAGGCACAGCCGCAACCACAGCAGGCCGATGCCCGGCCCGCGGTCGGGGAACATCACGAACAGGCGCTGCATGGCCGGGCTCCACAGGGCATGCCGGGGTGATAACCGACCGCGGCGGCCGCCGCCTACCCCGTTCGGGTCACCCCGGACTGCCCCGCACCTGCCAGAATGCGCGCCATGCGTGGCCGCCCCTTCCCGTTCCTGCGTCGCCTGCCGACGCTGCTGACGTGCCTGCTGCTGTGGACCGCCCTGCCCGCTCTTGCCGTGCAGCGCCCGCCGGTGAGCGGCGGGCTGCCCGGTTACGAGCACACCGCGTGGCGGGTCGGCCAGGGTGCACCCGGCGATATCTGGGACATCACCCAGGACCGCGACGGCCTGCTGTGGCTGGCCACCGGCTCGGGCCTGTACCGCTTCGATGGCCGTCGCTTCGAACGGCAGGCAGCGCCCGTCGGCAGCCAGTTCCCGTCCACCAACATGGTCACGCTGGCGCATGCCGCCGACGGTGCCCTGTGGATCGGCTACTTCCAGGCCGGCATCAGCCGGCTCGCACAGGGGCGGCTGCACAACTACGGCCGCGAGCAGGGGGTGCCGGTCGGCGTGGTCCCACGCTTCAGCCAGGATCACCAGGGCCAGCTGTGGGCGGCGATCAATGGCGGGCTGCGCCACTTTGATGGACAGCGCTGGCAGCCACTGCCGGCCGCAGCCGGCCTGCCCGAGCGCCGTGTGCAGTGGGTGCTGCACGACAGCCGGGGCAGGTTCTGGGTGCTGGCCGACCTGAAGATCTGGATGCGTGCGGCCGGCCAGACCACGTTCGAGGACACCGGCATCGCGGTCTCGCAGATGGCAACGCTGGCCGAAAGCCCGCAGGGTGAAGTGTGGTTGGCCGACCGGGTGCGCGGCACCTCACCCCTGGCCAACGCGCAGGGCCTGTTGGCGGCCAGCGAACGTGAAGCGCGGCGTCTTCCGGAACTGGTTGCTGCACGCCTGCAGTTCACTGCCGATGGCGCGCTGTGGGCCACGATGAGCCCGCACGGCGGCGTCGCCCGCATCACCTTCGACGGCAGCCGCGCCGTGCGCATGGAGCGTTTCGATTCGCCGCACGGGCTGACCGCCACCTCCGCGGTGCCGATCATCGTCGATCGCGAAGGCAATCTCTGGGTCGGCACCAACCTCGGCCTCAACCGCTTCCGCGCACGCAGCGTGCACACCCTGGCAGTGGGCCCGAGTGATCCCTACCGCTCGCTGGTGCGGGCCAGCGATGGCCGCGTGTATGGCTATGGCGAAGACCTCAAACCCTACGATCTGCGGCGCACTCTGCTGGATGGCAGTGCCCCGCAGCTGCAGGCCGCCGCGCGCCAGGCGCCCACGCCGATCTGGCAGTTCGACTGGGTCAATCTTGCGCGCACGGTCGCCGGCCACACCTCGTTTATCCCGCTGCCGGCCCCGTTCACCGGGCAACCGCTGCACGCCCTGCTGTTCCCCGACGACGCGCAGGCCTGGGTATGCACGGGTGAACGCGGCGTCCTGCACTACCTGCATGGCCAATGGCAGCGCGAGGTCCGCCTGCCCGAGCAGGCCTGCTCATCGCTGGCGCTGGATGCCCATGGCCAGCTGCTGCTCGGCTATGCCGACGGCCGCCTGCGCCGGATGAGCGCGGGCCACATCGAGAGCTTCGATGCCAGCCAGGGCCTGTCGGTCGGGCCGATCACCGCAATGCTGCATCACCAGGACCTGCTGCTGGTCGCCGGCGAAGCCGGTCTGGCTGCGCGCGTTGGCAACGGTCGTTTCGTTCCGGTGCGTACCGACATGGCCGGCGTGCTGGAAGGCATCACCGGCATGGTGGCCGATCCGAACGGACACCTCTGGTTCAATGGCAGCCGTGGCCTGGTCCGGCTGGGGAGCCATCAGCTGCGACGGGCGCTGCGCACCGGGCAGCCGGTGACGCCACGCCTGTTCGATGCGGTCGATGGCATGCCGGGCATCGCCCTGCAGAGCGGACCGATCGCCACCGCCACGCTGGCCGATGACGGACTGCTGTGGCTGGCCACCAACCAGGGCCTGGCCTGGCTGGACACCACCCGCTCGCACGTCAACACCATGGCGCCCAGCGTGCGCATCGGCGAAGTACTGTATGGCAGTGAGCACGAGCCACTGCGCGATGGCCTGCGCCTTCCGGCCGGCACCAGCCAATTGCAGATCGATTACGTGGCGCTGTCGCTGGCACGTCCGGAGCGCAACCGCTACCGCTATCGCCTGTCCGGCGTCGACGACGGCTGGCAGGATGCCGGCAGCAGCACGCGGGCGTACTACACCAACCTCGCCCCGGGCAATTACCGGTTCGAGGTGGAAGCCGCCAACGAAGACGGCATCTGGAGCACTGCACCGGCCAGTCGCAGCTTCCGCATCGCCCCCACTTTCATGCAGACGGTGTGGTTCAAGCTGCTGTGTGCGGCCGCGATCCTCGCACTGCTGGTGATGGCGGTGCGCATCCGCAGCGGGCAGCTGGCCGCGCTGTTCCGCGCGCGCCTGCAGGAACGCAATGGCGAACGCGAACGCATCGCACGCGACCTGCACGACACCCTGCTGCAGGGCAGCCAGGGCCTGATCCTGCGCCTGCACGCGATCAGCCAGTCGCCGCAGACCCCGGAGCAGGTACGCGGCCAGCTGGAATCGGCGATGCAACTGGCCGAGCGCAACCTGGCCGAGGGCCGCGAGCGGGTCAATGCCCTGCGTGAGGGACCGTTCGCTGGCCGCGACCTCGCTTCGGCACTGGCCGATGTGCATGCCGAGTACGCCGGGCATGGCACCAACCCACTGCGCCTGACCGTGGAAGGTGCAACGCCACCGCTGCAGGCCGACGCGGCCGAAGAAGTGTTCCTGATCGGGCGTGAGGCGATCCGCAATGCGTTGCGTCACGCCAACGCCAGCGCCATCGAAGTGGAGCTGTCCTACGGCACGCGGTGCTTCCTGCTGCACGTGCGCGACGATGGTGTCGGCATCGCCGACGACAATGCCGGCCATGGTCATTGGGGCCTGCAGGGCATGCGTGAGCGCGCGCAGCGCCTCGGTGCGGAACTACAGCTGTGGACCCGCGCCGGACTGGGAACCGAAGTCGCGCTGGCGGTTCCCGCCCGGCGCCTGTATCACCGCCGCCCATCGCGCTGGCGCTGGCCCTGGAGTAAAGCAAACCATGACTGAGTCCCCTGCCCTGATCGGCGTGCTGGTGGTCGACGACCACCCGCTGCTGCGTGACGGCCTGGCGGCGCTGCTGGGCGCACAACCCGATCTGCGCCTGCTCGGCGAAGCCGCCGATGGCGAGGAAGCCATCGCCTGCTACCAGCGGCTGCAGCCCGACGTGGTGCTGATGGACCTGCAGATGCCACGGCTGGATGGTGTGGAAGCGATCGTGCGGATCCGCGCGATGGACCCGCGCGCGCGCATCATCGTGCTGACCACCTACCGCGGTGACGTACGTGCGGTAAGGGCACTGCAGGCCGGCGCCAGCGCCTATCTGCTGAAGGACATGCTGCGCCATGAGCTGGTCGATACGATCCGCATGGTCGCTGGCGGCCGCCGCGCACCGATTCCCCCGGCGGTGGCGGCCAGCATCGCCGCGCATGTGGTGGAAGACCGGTTGTCGCCGCGCGAAACCGAGGTACTGAGGCATGTGGCCGGCGGCCTGTCGAACAAGCGCATCGGCGAGCGCATGCAGATTTCCGAGCAGACGGTGAAGGCGCACATGAAGAGCCTGATGGACAAGCTGGGCGTGGGTGATCGCACGCATGCGGTGACCCAGGCGCTGCGGCGCGGGATCATCAGCCTGGACGACAGCGGTCACGATTAGGGGTTGTTCGGCAGGGCTTGCAGCCCTGCACCCGCGGTAGTGCCGGCCGCTGGCAGGCAACCTCTACAGCAACAGCGGGCTTTCCGTGGGATGGCGGGGCGGTGTTGGTAGGTGTCGACCTTGGTCGACACGTTAGATCCACGCCATGCGTGGATGAAGCGCAATCGGATCGGAATCGAGCATCTGGCAGTTCGACTGAAGAACAGGGGTCAGCACTTTCGGCTACAGCGCCTCGGCAAGGAACGCCAGCACCGCTGGCCCTACCTCTCGGTCCGCGCGGGCATGACCCTCGGCCGTGCCCCCCACTTCAATGTACGGGCCTACATCATGGCGATGGGTGGTCGGCTGCAGGAACGGTGTGATCAGATGCCCCGCATCCGAGTAGTACAGGAAACGGTCACGGTCACCGCGCCCTGCCGCTGCAAGCCGACGCTGTGCAACAGCCAGCATCACGCCTGAGTCACCCAGCCGATCGTCACCACCTCCGATCCACAACGTGCGTGCGGCAATGTTCTCGATGGGCAGCATCGCGGTACGCAATGCCGATTCCCAGTGCGGTCCCGGCCTGCCCCAGTCAACCTCCTCGCGATACGGCAGCCACGGCAGAGGTTCGCCCTGCCAGCTCAACGGCGAGCGGTCCACCGCTCGGAAATCGGCTGGGACCACGTCACGGGCGATGCCACGAAACGGGGCTGGACTGCCCACCCAGGACACAGCGACGCGGAGCTCAGGCAGATGCACCGCCGTGGCCATGGTCACGATGCCGCCCCAGGAGCCACCCATCAGCCCTACCCGCCGTGGATCCACCCGGGGATGGCGCTGCAGCCAGTGCACTGCGTCGCGCACGGTTTCCAACGGAACCTCGATCAGGTCCTTGGGCACGCCCGGCCCGCGATACCACGCCACCGACACCGCGACATAGCCGTTGCTGGCCAGCCAGGCGGCATAGAGGTCACCACCGTCGAATCCGCCTTCGGCACCGCCCAGCGTCACCAATGCTGGCGCCCGTGCATCAGCCTGCTGGCCCGATGGCAGGTACAGATGTGCTTCGCGGCCACCGATTTCGACCCGTTGCACCTGCACGCCCGGCAGCATCAGATGGCGCTGCAGGGCCCGCCGTGCGACTACCGATCCTGCATGTTCCACCTCCAGTTCGAAGGCCTGCGACTGGAATCCCAAGCCGTCATCGGAGCGCTGCCACTGCAGGGGAAGTGCGTTGGCCCTTCCTTCCTGCGGCTGCATCGACCAGATCAGCGCGCTCGCATCGACGCCTCGATAGCTGCCCTGCTCCGAGCCGCTGCGTGCGGTGTCGACCGTCCCCTGCAGATCCGCGCGCAGTGCCGCCTGTGACTGCCAGCGCTGGCCCCGGCTGTCCTGCATCGACAACCGTAGTTGCACCACTTCGGCCGCCGCCAGCCCTTCGACCGTAATGGCTGGAGCACGATCGGCGCGCCCCTGATGGTCATCGACAATGATCCGCACATCGGCCAACGCAGGCAGCGCCAGCACGCCCAGCAACACACCCAAGCACCACCGCATCCGCATGCTCCACCCTGATCTGGAAATGCGCAGGGTGCACTGGCCGCAACGACTGGATTGCGTACTTCGGCGACGATGGCACCAACCGTGCCGCTGCAGGCACCAGCCGTGTGTCAGGTGCGTGCCGCCAAGGCCGCCTCCAGCGCCGGCCGGTAGCTGCGGCTCACCGGCAGCTGCACGCCATCGGCCAGTTCAAGCAGCGCATCGCCGTTGTGGCGCTCGATCAGTGATCGCACCCGCAACGGATTGACCAGCGCCGAGCGGTGCACGCGCAACAGTCCTCCATCCGCCAGCCGTTCGGCCAGCTGCGCCAGCGGCTCACGCAGCAGGTGCAGTCGCTGCCCCACGTGCACGCACGCGTAATGACCGGCCATGTCGATGTAGTCGATCTCCGCCAGCGGTACATACTGGACACCACCACTGCCAGGCACCGCCAGGGTCTGCGCACAGTCCTCCGTACGCGGTGCCAGGCCTGCCAGGCGGCGCACGCGCTCGATCGCTTCACGCAACCGCTGCGCTGCCACCGGCTTGAGCAGATAGTCTGCGACGCCCAGTTCGAACGCGCGCAGCGCATGCTGCGGCAGCGCGGTTACGAAGATGGTGTGCGCGGCCAGCGCCGGCTGCTGCTGGGGCAACTCCCAGCCACGACCGTCGGGCAGGACCAGATCCAGCAGCAGCAGATCGAAACGGCGCCCCTGAAGCTGCTCGCGTGCCTGCGCGAGGGTGGCGGCTTCGGCATCGATCCTGACCTGCGGAATGCCCGCCAGCAATTGGCGCAGGCGATCACGTGCCAGCGCCACGTCATCCACCAGCAGCACGCTCAGCGGACGCATCACGCGATGCACTCCGGCAAGGTCACGCGTGCACGATAGCCGCCGCCCTCGCTGGCGGCCTGCAAACGGCCTCCCATCATCGCCAGGCGCCGCTGCAGTGCAGCCTGGCCAGTGCCCAGTCCATCGTTCGTGCCGGGACGCAGGCAGGGATTGAACAGCATCACATCAAGCAGGCCGTCTTCCACACCGGCCCACAGCTCGATCCGCAATGGCCCGTCCCCCGGCTGCCAGCCACTGTGCAATACCGCATTCTCGATCAATGGCTGCAGCAACAGGCCAGGGACTGTCCAGGCCAATGCGTCAGCGCTGGCCTGCAGATGGAGATGCACTTCCTGATCGTGCAGCAGCGACTGCAGCGCGACATAGTCCTGTGCTGCGCCCAGTTCATCGGCGAAGCAGCGCTGCGGCGGGCATTGCAGGGTATCTCGCAGCAGCGACGACAGCTGTGCCAGTGCGGCATCCGCCGCGCGTGGACGTTGAAGCGCCAAACCGCCGATGGCGTTGAGCGCATTGAACAGGAAGTGGTGCTGCAGATGCTGGCGCAGCGCTGTTTCACGGGCCTGCTGCAGCACCTCCGACTGCGCCTTCAGCCGCTGCAGTCCGGCCAGGCCATGGCCCACGCCCGTCACCGCAATGAAGGTCGGCAACGCAAACAGCGCGGTGATGCCGATTGCGCGCAGCACCTGCTGCGGTGCTGGCCAGGGTTGCCCCTGCCACAGCTGCAGCAGCATGTGGCCCAGGGTCCACCCCAATGCCGTCAGCAGCGGAGTCAGCAACAGGCACAGCGCCAACCATCCGGCCAGGTGCCGGCGTCCAGACAATGGCCAGCGCCGGCACGCGGCCCACAACAGCGGCGTCGCCAGCATCCAGGGCAGCTCGGCGCCGAGGATGAACAACGCTGCGGGCATCAGGCCACCTGGTTGCTGGCTGAGGTGTACCGCTGGAATGGACGTGGCAATCAGCAGCCCCCACAGGGCCAGCATCACCCAACACGGGCGTGGCAACGAAAGCGGTGGCTCCGCGGCAGGCAGCAAGACGGCAGGGGAAACAGGCATGCAGGGATTCAAACCGGAAACGGGCACCATGCTAGGTGCCCGCATCGGATCGTTCCCGTGCCGGAAGCAAGGGGCTCATCCACGCATGGCATGGATCTACTGCTGACCGCAGGTATGGAGGCCTTGACGGTTATGGGTAGATCCACGCCATGCGTGGATTCTGCCCCGCCCCGCAATCAGTTGGCCTTGGCCGCCTCGGCATTCCAGGCCGCGACCTTGTCCTTGGTATCGGCCAGCATCTTGTCCAGCGCTGCACGGTCATACACGGTGCCACGCAGAATCACGCTGTCGATCTTCTCAGTCGCTGCAATGTCCCCAAGCGGATTGGCGGTCAGCAGCACCAGATCGGCAGCCTTGCCCTGCGCCACACCACCGTAGCGGTCCATCTGGCCGAACCAGGCCGGGCCGGAACGGGTCGCGGCAGACAGCGCCTGCGGAGCACTCAGGCCTTCCTTCACGAACAGCTGCAGCTCCTGGTGCAGGGCGATGCCCGGGAAGTTGAACGAGTTGAGGAAGCCTGCGTCCGTGCCAGCGATGATCGTCACGCCGGCTTCCTGCAGCATCGGCAGCACCGCCGCGACCTGGTGGTACTGCGCGTGACGCGCTTCGATCTGTGCCGGCGTGGCCTTCGCCGCGCGGTCCACGCGCCACTGGTAGGTCGCACGCAGGCCAGGGCCGATGTAGGCCAGGTACGGATCGTTGGCGTGGTCATCCTGGTCAAGGAAATCGAGGATGCGGCCACCGTTGAGGGTCGGGGTCACGAACACACCACGCTTGGCGAAATCACGGTAGGCGTGCATCGCCGTGTCGCGGTCGAAGCTGGCGTCGAGGCGCCGGTTGGCTTCGGCGCGGTCGATGCGACCGGCACCGAAGTCGGCGGCGATCTGCGCTTCGTCCTTGCTGCCGGCCTTGAATGCGTAATCCAGATGCTCGATCGAGGCCAGGCCCGCATCGACCGCCTGCTCCACGGTCAGTGCCATCGGAATATGCCCCGAGGCCTTGAAGCCGGCCTTGCGCGCAGCACTGGCCGAGTACAGGAACAGTTCCGGCTTCAGCGTGCTGTCGGTGATCTTCACGAAATCAACCTTGTCGTGCTGCAGGCGGGTGATCGCCTTGTCGGCGTCAGCCTCGCTACCCACTTCGATCGTACCCTTCCAGACCGGCTTGATGCCTTCGATCTTCGCGCCCGAACTCAGCAGGCGCGGGCCGAACAGCGTGCCCTTGGCGATCTCGCCGCGCCACTGCAGTACCTGTTCGGGCAGGTCGCCGGAGCAGTCACGCACGGTGGTGATGCCGTGCGCGATGTACAGCGGCAGCAGCGCCTTGTTCTCTTCGATCAGCGCCGGGCCGCCGCCGAAGTGCACGTGCATGTCCCACAGCCCCGGAATCAGGTACTTGCCCTTGGCGTCGATCTGGCGGGCCGTACTCCACTGGCTGCGCAGCTGTGCATCCGGGCCGACGGCGACGATGTCCTCGCCGCGGATCACCACGCTCTGCCCCGCCAGGGTGCTGGCGTGCTCGACATCGACCACGGTGGCATTGCGGATCAGCAGGTCGGCGCGCTCAGCGGCAGACACCGACAGCGGTGCCACCGCAAGGAGGATGGCAAGTGACAACGGACGGGAACGGAACATGGACAGCATCCTGATGGGCACGACCAGCGTGCGGGTGGAAGGGAACAGTCTTCAGCGCACTGCGCCGTGCTGGCGCAGCAGGGTTTCAATTCCGGTATAGCCGCGCTGGCGCGCATGGGCCAGCGGCGTTACGCCATCGCCATCGGCCAGCTCCGGGTCGGCACCGGCATCCAGCAGCAGCTCCACGATCTGCACGTGACGCGCGCCGCCGTCACCAAGCAGGATCGCTTCCAGCAGCGCGGTCCAGTGCAGGCGGTTGACATGATCGACCGCCACGCCCGCGCGCAGCAGCGTACGTACGGTGGCGACATGGCCGCGTTCGGCGGCCGGAATCAGCGCGGTGCCGCCATAGCGGTTGGTGCTGCGCAGGTCGGCGCCATGCGCCAGCGTCATCGCCAGGATCTCGTCCAGTCCACGCGCGCCGGCGTACAGGTAGGCGCTGTCCTGCATGGCGTCCTTGGCATTGACGTCGGCGCCGGCTTCGATCAGTTCACGCGCGGCGTCTACATTGTTGCCATGCGTGGCAAGCAGCAGCGCGGTACGACCCTGGCCATCACGCGCCTCCAGATCGGCGCCGTCCTCCAGCGCCCCACGCACTGCCTCGGCATCGCCGCGGGCGGCGGCATCGCGCAGGCGGGCATCGGCCGAGCCCGCGGTGGCCGAACAGGCTGGAATGACCATCGCCAGCAGACACAGCAGCAACAGGCGCCCCACCGGAGCGGGCCAGCGATGGCAACGATGGATTCGCATCTTCGGTTCTCCTGTGCGGCGAGCACTGCGGGCGATGCCGGTACAACCGGGGCGCGGTGCTTGCTGCCCCCTCCCCTGCATGGTAGAAGTCGTCACGCGCATCCAGAAGTGAAATGTTCAAATGCAAGACAGTGCCAAATCGAATAGAACGCTGTTCGAACTGGACCTGCTGCGGGCGCTGGTGATGGTGGCCGACTGCGGCAGCTTCACCACGGCGGCCACGCGCCTGCATTCGACCCAGTCCACGGTCAGTCAGAAGGTGCGCCGGCTGGAGGAACTGGCCGGGCATCGCCTGCTCGAACGCGGCCACCGCGACGTACACCCCACCGACGCCGGTCACACCCTGCTCGGCTACGCGCGGCGCATGCTCGACCTGAACGAGGAAATGGCACAGGCGCTGGCCGGCGCCACCGTGGAAACCGCGGTGCGCATCGGTGTCCCCGAGGACTTCGTCAACGCACAGACCACACGCATGCTGGCCGCTTTCAGCCGTCGCCACCCGCAGGTGAAGCTGGAGATCAGCAGCGGCCTCAGCCGTGACCTCGCGCAGGGCTTCGACCACGGCGAGCTGGACCTGGTGCTGGTCAAGCAACGCCGCAACAGCCGCCAGGCGGTGCATTGCCGGCGCGAGCCGATGCACTGGATCGACAGCCTGCGCAGCAGCTGCCTGCTGCAGGACCCGCTGCCGCTGGTCACCTTCCCGCCACGCGGGCTGTACCGCGACGAGATGATCCACGCCGTGGAAGCGCTGGGCCTGCGCTGGCGCATCGCCTTCACCAGTTCTTCGCTGAGTGGCATCCAGGGCGCGGTGGCCGATGGCATCGGCATCAGCCTGCTGCCGCGCCGCGCGGTCACCCGCGAACACCGCATCATCGATGGCGAGCGCGAGCTGCCGGTGATCGACAATTACGAGATCGGCCTGCTGCATCGTGCCGACGCAGATGATGCCGTGCGCGCGCTGGCCAGCGAACTGTGGCGCCAGGTGCAGCGCGAACCGGATTGACCGCGGTAGATCCACGCCATGCGTGGATGGAAACGAGCATCCGGCATCGAAAAGGGCACTGGTGCGCCAGCAAATACATGCTTGTCGCAAATGGCCCACTGATGGCGTACCCAAAGTCTGGGCGATAGGGTAGCGAACGCCCTTCTCCAAATTACCTCGCCCATGACCAACACGTACCAGGTTACTTTGACCCCTGCTCCGAAGGACGAAGCCGACATCCAGTTCGATCCGCTGCCACCTGCGCTCATCGCCCACATGCAGCAGCAGCGTGCACAGGTTGCTGCCCTCGTCGCATCTGCGTTCCCTACCGTGCCTGTTCAATGGCCGCTGCTGCCGAGCACGCTGCAACGCGTAGTCGATGCAGAACTGATCGATCACGATGATTGTGACGGTTGGGAAGCACTGGGGGTCGCATTTGGTGATTGTCTGGCACAGCGTGTACCGGAACTTGCCTGGGCCCAGGTAACCGATGCCTGGGGCGTCGATGCGGTTCTCCGCTATGGAGACGTCAATATCATGGTCAGCGCCGGCACCCTGTTGATCAAACGCGTCGAAGAAAGCAAGACCATCGAGATCAACCATCTGCTTGAAGCTCTGGAGGAGATCGTCATCCAGCAAGCGCGCAAGTCCGGCTGAGCCCTTGAGAGAACGATTGAGCTGCGCAGAATGACGTATTCGCACATTGATGCTGCGCATGCGGAAGCAATCACAGTTCGCGCACTGATCATCGATATCTGATCAGACCTGCCGCACCAGGGCACTACATCGCCGGCTACAGTCGCCCAAGTTTCCGTGCCCCACGGCGCCTCGCCATGTCCGATGAAATCCCCACCCGCTTCGATCCCCTGCCCGCTGCACTGCAGACGCATCTGCAGCACCAGCGCTCGCTGATCGCTGCGCGCGTGGCCGCCGGCTTTCCCTCCCTGCCGGTGCAGTGGCCGTTGGCGGCCACCACGTTGCAGCGCGTGGTCGATGCCGAGCTGATCGACCGTGATGACGGCGATGGCTGGGAAGCGCTGGGCGTGGCGTTCGGTGACATCCTGGCCCAGCGCGTGCCGGGCCTGGCCTGGATGCAGGTCACCGATGCCTGGGGTATCGACGCGGTGCTGCGCTATGCCGACAGCAGCCTGCAGATCGGCGCCAGCACGCTGCTGCTCAAGCGCGTCGAGCAGGGCGAGATCATCGACATCGCCCACCTGCTGGCGTGGCTTGAGGAATTCGTCGTCACCCGTGCCGACGATTACGTCTGAAAGGCCGCCGAGCATGGCTCGGCGCAACCGGAACTGGCGTGGCGTCGTGGGTAGATCCACGCCATGCGTGGATGGAACCACCGCGCGGCCACATTCATCCACGCATGGCCTGGATCTACAGCCAACGGCCATCAACTACCACGCGTCGCTCCACCGGCACTGCGGCCACAGCGGCCGGGCCGTGGTCGGCACGCACCGCCACGAAAGTGGCCGGATGCCCTTCCACAAGACCGTACTGCGGCAGCCCGATCACCTGCGCGGCATGGGTGGTCACCATGTCCAGCGCCAGCATCAGGTCGGCATCGGTATGGAAGCCGGAGCGGTAGCCCAGCAGCATCGCCCGCTGCAGCAGGTCGCCGTTGCCATACGGCCACCAGCAGTCACGGATGTTGTCGTTGCCCGCGAACACGCGCACACCGGCATCATGCAGCGCGCGCAGCGGCGGGAATGGATGATCGCCCGGCGCGTTGCTCATGATCGCCACACCCGCCGTCGCCAGCGCCTCGCCCACCTGCAGCGCGCGTGCCAGCGGCACGTCGCCCAGCGAATAGGCATGGCTGACCGCCACCCGACCCTGCAGGCCAGCGGCCCGGGTGCGCGCGGCGATGCGCAGCAGCTGCGCCAGGCCGGTTTCGCCGGGCTCATGCAGATGGATGTCCAGCTGAACGCCGTAACGCTCGGCCAAGCCGAACAGCAGCGCCAGCTGGCCTTCGGCATCACCGTCGAGCGTGGTCGGGTCGATGCCGCCGAGCACCTCCACGCCCGCAGCAAGGGCCTGCTCAAGCACCGCTGCGGTACCAGAGCAGGACATCACCCCGGCCTGTGGGAACGCCACCAGCTGGATGCGCATGATGTCGGCACAGCGCAATGCGGCCTCGCGTACCGCTTCCAGGTGACGCAGGCCGGTGCTGCCATCGATATCGACATGGCAGCGCATTGCCACTGTGCCGAAGCCGCTGCATTGGCGGATCAGCGCCTCGGCGCGATCGACCATCGGCGCCGCAGCCGCCACTGCCGCCTTTTCCACCGCCAACCGCTCACGCAGGCTGTTCACCGGCTGATGCGGATGCCAACGGTCGCCGACGAAGCTCTTGTCGAGGTGAATGTGGCCGTCGACCAGCCCGGGCAGCACCGCGAAGCCCTGCAGGTCGACGCATTCCGCCCCTTCAGCCGGCGCCGCCTCGCCATTGAGCCCGCTGATGCGGCCATCACGGATGTGGAAATGCAGTTGCGCGCCGTCGCGGTCGACACCGCCGTGGATGAACTGCAGGGTCATCGGGAATTCCCGGAAAGCCAAGACTGGCGCCATCCTGCGCCTCGATAGTGCCATCGGCCAACGAAATATCTGGATGGCACGCATTCACCAGAACGATGATTCCCCCTGCGACAACCGGTCGCAGCCACGCCGTGCACACCCCTGAACGGGTAACATGGGCGCCTGTTTCCGCTGTGATGCCGCATGGGCCCGTCCGACCGCCACGATCGTCTCCGCCGCTGGCAGGCCGCGTCCCTGCTTGCCGCCGCTCCGATCGCCAGCCTGTCCGCCACTGATGCTGCGGCCGCCGCGCCGCTGCAGTCGCCGCCAGGCCAGCAGCGCATCGCCCCGGCTGCGCTGGTCGAGCGCCTGCACCAGCGCGTGCTGTCCGGGCAGAGCGCCACCGCCACGCTGGAACACTGGTGCGCCGAGCACGGCCTGGCCGAACAGGCGCGGGTGCGCGCCGTGCGCATACACGGCCAGGACAAGCCGGCCCCCGCCGACGTGCTGCAGGCGCTGGGCGTGAAGCCGGGTACCGACCTGCGCTATCGCCGCGTGCAGCTGGTCTGCGGCAGCCGCGTGCTGTCCGAGGCCGACAACTGGTACCTGCCTGGCCACCTCAGCCCGGCCATGAACCAGGTGCTGGACAGCACCGACGAACCGTTCGGTCGCGTGGTCGGCCCGCTCGGCTTCCAGCGCCAGACCCTGGCTGACCAGACGTTCTGGCCGCCGCGGGGCGAAGGCGATCACGGCGTGATCCTGGAAGTGCGTGCCCTGCTGCGCGACCGCCAGCAGCAGCCTTTCAGCTACGTCATCGAGTCGTACCTGCAGCAGGCGCTTCCGTAACGCGCCGCGGCGCCGGGCATCCGCCGGCTACGGGCCAGTGATGGCGTTGGCTGCAGGATCCACCGAGAACACGAAGCGCCCACCACGCTGGTCCCTGCCCCATGTCATCGGCGCCGTGGTCAGACTGTAGACCGGGGCCGCCTTGTCCGTGCCGATCGCCTCGGACCAGGCACTGAAATCCTCATCGGTACGGCTTCGGATCTCGCCAACACACAGGCTGTAGCCACAGGCGAAAGACACCAGCGTGCCGTCGCTGCCGATGAGCCGGGTCGCGGCCGTCCTGTAGAGCCGGGTCAGGTCCTGCACTTCCGGGTGGCCAGCCGCATCGCGCTCGAACTGGCTGATCGCCTGCGCGAAAGCCTTGTCGGAACCCAGCAGCGCCTCGCTCTTCTGCACGGACACCGCACCCTCGCTCAGCAGCATGCGCTCGCCCTCGAGGAAGTGCCCCTCCGGTTGCGCGAGCCCAGCTGCCGCCGTCGTGGCACTCGATGCCGTTGCCGCGCGCGATGGCCCAGCGTGCTCCGCTGGCTGCGCGTGAGACTGCGCAGGCGCGGCATTGGCCACCTCCGCGGCATCCTCCACGCTGGCCGCCTGCCTGCCACTGCAACCTGCAATGGCCACCACTGCAATCACGCTCCACACCCTGACATCCATGCGCATCCTCCTCCGGGTAGCGCCACAGCATGCCACGCGCGCAGCGGCAACACGGGTGCACTGCACAAAGAAAAGCCCAGCAATGCTGGGCCTTTCGTTCGCCTGCGGAATCAGCGGAACCGGTAGTCCAGTTGCACCCAGTACTGGCGGCCATATGGGTCGTAGTTGCCAACCGGATAGAACGGCCAGCCGCCTCCGTTCTTGTCCGCCGGCGGGCGGCTGTCACGCAGGTTGTTGACGATCACACCCACCGACAGGTTCTCGCCGAACTGGCGGAACACGCTGGCGTTGTAGGTCATGTACGGCGCGATGCGGCCACTGCCATCGGTCTTCGGCAGCGAGCCGAAGCGGTTGCCGTACAGCGTGGTGGTCCAGTCACCCTGGTTCCAGGTGATGCTGCCGTTGGCCTTGCTGCGCCACTGGTAGTCATCCAGCGAATTGCGGATGTCACGCTCCGGATCATCGGAGAACTGTCGGTATTTGTGCTCCAGCACCACGGTGTAGGCCAGGCGCGTGGTGAAGCGGCCATAGCGGCCGGCATCGAAACGCCAGTTGCCCTTCAGGTCCAGACCGCGAACCGATTCGGAGGCCGCGTTGATCGGATTGATCAGCACGCGGGTCACCTGGTCCGGCTGCACGGTGGCATTGGACGGATTGCGGATCACCCGCGACAGCGCGTCCTGGCACAGCGGCGAACCGATATCGCGCGCTTCGCCGCCCAGCGTCCGGCCCAGGCGGCAATCGGCCTCATCACGCAGGATGCGGCTGGTATCGAGGCTGGTCACTTCGTTGTCGATGCGGATGTCGTAGTAGTCAGCGCTGAAATCCAGGCCGGACAGCGGCGACCAGACCACGCCGAAACCATACGACTTGGCCGATTCCGGCTGCAGCTGCGGGTTGGCGCGGTTGCTGTAATCAATCGACAGGCCGTTGTAGTCGCAGTTGTCATACGACTGGCCCGCCGTGCGGCAGCGCCAGTAATCGGTCATGCCCGGGTTGTAGCCGCGGGTTTCGGTGGCAAACACGTAGTTCATGTCCGGCGCACGGAAGCTGGTCGCCGCCGTACCACGGATCAGCAGGCTCTCGATCGGACGGAACTCGACGCCGAAACTCCAGGTGGCCTTGCCGATGTGCTCGCCACCGGCACGGTACTGGTCATAACGACCGGCCAGGGTGGTGGTCAGCGACTGCAGCAGCGGCAATTGCAGCTCCACACCTGCAGCGTAGCGGTCACGCTCGCCACCGGCGCCGACGCCTGCACTGGTGTTCCAGAACTCGCCGCTGCCCAGGCGCGGGTCCGGTCGGTTGCGATAGCCCTGGCTGCCGGCCTCGACCACCGCTGCCAACGCCGCATCGCCCCCAGGCAGCGCGAACAGGCGGCCGTTGACGCTGGCGCTGAAGGTCTGCAGCCATGCCGCGTTACGGCTTTCCTGGTAGTCGGACAGCCCCTCGTATTCGTTCGGGGTCAACGGCTGGAACAGGCGCGCCGGGTCCGGCGCATAGACCTCAACGCCGTTGCGCACACCCAGCTTCGGGCCGAGCAGGTATTCGTTGATGCCGGCCAGCAGCACCGGGCGGCGGGTGCGGTTCTCGTATCGCGAGCGGCTGTAGACCGCCTCATAGTCCCAGCCGCTGTCGCCGATCTGGCCACGCGCGCCGACGTTGAACGACCACGAGTTTTCCAGGAAGCGGTTGGCATTGCGCGGCAGGCCGCCGATTTCCTCCGGCGCGAAGCGGCGGTACCAGCTTTCCAGGTTGCCGGTGGTCTGGTTGTAGAAGTAGTTGCGGGCCGAGGTCCAGGTCGGCGCACGCGTGTTGTTGTAGATCCGCGCGCTGCCCACGGCGACATCGGCGAACAGGTCAGTGGTCTCGTTGACGTGGAAGGTCAGCAGGCCATAGCCATTGAGGTTGCGCTTCTGGGTCTGCACGGTCCAGTAGCTGGCGGCGGCCTCGTTGCTGCCGCAGTACCAGCCCTGGCGAGGGTTGAAGGCGCGGAACACGCTGCCGCCATAGATGTCAGACGCCCCGTCGCAGCCAGTGACGCCCGGATCGATGTTGCGGCCGGTGGCGGCATTGCGGCGATAGGCGATCGCGGTCGCCTGCGGTGCCTTGCCGGCCGGATCATCGTCCAGCGAATCCATGAAATCGCGCTGGCGCGCGTGGATCGCCTTGCGCACATCGAACTCGAAGCCGAACAGCGCATCCCAACGCTCGCCGGAACTACCACCGACCACCTGCGCGCGCTGGTTGTCGCCGCCGCCCTGCTGGGTGCCACCGGCGCGCACGTTCACATCCACGCCCTCAAAGCGGTCCTTGAGGATGATGTTGACCACGCCGGCGATCGCATCGGAGCCGTATACCGCAGACGCACCTGCCGCCAGGACCTCGATGCGCTCGATCAGCGCACTGGGAATGTTGGCCAGGTTGACCACGTTCACCGAGCCCTCGTAGGCCAGCGGGTAGTCGGCCTGGCGGCGGCCGTTGACCAGCACCAGCGTGCGGTTCGGGCCCAGCCCGCGCAGGTTGATGGTGTTGGCGGCCGGGGTGAAGGTGTTGCCGAAGTCCTCGCCCTGTACGTTGCCGGTGTTCTCGGTCAGCGCGCTCAGTGCGTCGAAGGCATTGCGGTAGCCCTGCGCATCGATCTGCTCGCGGCTGATCACCGTCACCGGCGACGGGCCCTCGACACTGGCGCGTGGAATGCGCGAGCCGGTGACCTTCACTTCCTGCAATGTGGTGGGTGCGCTTTCCTGCGCGAAGGCCGGCATCGAGACCAGCATCAGGGACGACAGTGCGAGCACCAGCGGACGCGGGCGCAGCGCCTTGTGGGAGGCGGACATGGGCTTCCTGGGGAGTTGGGCGGGTGGAGGTACGGGGGCAGCGGCCTGTACGGCGCATAACGATCCCGTAACGAAAGTGTCCTGAATGGGGGGGTTCAACGGAAATGACCAGGCCTGATGGCCTTATGCCTGAACCGAATCAGACCCGCAGTGCCATCCACCACACTTTTGCAATGTTTTGAATGGTGCAGGGCTGCAGGCACGGCCATCGTGCCGGGGATGATGACCCCGTACCCCACTTCCCTCCTTCCCCCATTGCGCCCGGTGCTGCGCCGTCACCTGCTGCAGCTGCAGGCCGCACCGGTCACCCTGCGCCCTTTCCAGCGTGCCGACCTGCCGCGCTGGCGCCTGTTCGATGACCGCCGCCGGCGCGGCCGCCGCGATCCGTCCGTCATCGATGAGGAAGCGCGCTTCCTCGCCCACATGCATCGCTCACGCCTGGAACAGGACAACGACCAGCTGCTGCTGGGGGTGTTCGATGACGAGCACGGCAACGTACTGGACCAGCTGCACGTACGGCTGCAATCACTACACGCGCGCAGCGCCGAACTGCTGTCGCTGCAGCATTGGCACCCGCATGCCGACGCGGCGCTGCAGGCGCTGTGCCCGTTCCTGTTCGAGGACGTCGGCCTGCATCGCCTGTTCGTGATGCTGCCACCGGACTGCAGTGATCCGTTCGCCACCGCGCTGCGGGCCTTCGGCTTCGAGCAGGAAGGCCTGCTGCGCGACCATCATCTGGATCTGGATGGCTGGAAGGATCGCCAGCTGCTGGCGCTGACCGCAACCATGTGGCGGAGCAAGCACAGGATGCTGGACTAGCGCACCCGCTCCAGCGCGTTGCCGGCACCGGTCAGCACCGAGCAGGCGTGGTCCTGCAGCTCTTCGGCGCTGGCCTCGTTGCCGGTGCCCGCGTCCACACGGGTGGCCAGCAGGATGAAGCCCGGGACGCCCTGCACGGCGTCCCGGCCCGCCACAACCAGGCTCCACTGGCCGACGTCGTCCACGCCTGCGAGGTCGTAGGCCAGCAGATTGAGCGGATTGGCGGTCAGTTCTGCGCCCGGCAGCAGGCGTGCCTGGTACTGATGGCCGCGCAGCAGCCCCGGCAGCGGTGTCCACTGGCTGCCCAGAGCGGCAGCATGCGTGTCCAGCGCCTGCAGCACGTCGGCACGCAGGCAATCCACGTGAATATGCAGCTGATGTTGCGAGCGGCCATGCGGTGAATTCAGCGCCAGGCTGGCAACGTTGCGCGGCAGCGGTTGGCCCAGCGCCCGTTCGGTGTGGGTGCGGGCCAGCCAGGCCGCGCCGAAGTAGTTGGGTGCACCACGCTGGTACAGGCTGCGGCTCTCGATGCCGCTGACCTTGTCCAGCGGCATCAGCAGGAACTGGTAGTCGCCGTGCGCGTCCTTGACCAGCACATCGCGGCGGTCTGCTGCCGTCTCCACCCGCAGGCAATCGCCACGCGGGCCTTCGGCGCCCTGGCAGTCACGTTCAATCAATCGCCACAATGCATCGGAATGGGCCGGCGGCGGCGGCGCACTGGCACAGGCAGACAACAGCAGCAGGGACGACAGCAGGAAGGGGCGCAGGGACACGGCAACGACTCACGGAGCAGGCACGGCAGACAGCGCCGCGCTGCATTCTAGCCAGTGCGAAGCTGCAATCAGTAGGTGCCGAACGGCACTTCAACCACGATCGGGGCGGCACCCTCGCCGGCCTGCAGGCTGTAGCGGTCCAGCGCGCCATCGTCATCGGCGTGCGGCTGGCGCTGGAAATGCAGCGGGTAGCGGCTGTCCCCCAGGCGCACGGCACTGCCGTCGGCCTCCAGCGCGGCACCTTCCGGAATCAGCAGGCCTCCCAGGTCACTGTAGGCGCCAGGCACATCGGCGAAGCTGTAGTCGGCCAGCTCGTCCACCCGCTGCATCGCATAGACGTGCGGCACATAGGGACGTGCGGGGCTGCGGCCATTGCTCAGGTCGGTCACCCAGGCCTGCGGCAGGTGGTACTGCTCGCGCAGCGCGGCCACGCCCAGCGAGGGGCTGGCCACCTGCAGGCAGCACACCGTGCGCTTGCCCTCACGGTCAAGAATGGCGAAACGGTCACCGCGGGTGGCCGCCTGCGGCAGCATGGCGAAGGCCAGGTTACGCTGGGCCGGCGCGTAGCCGGATTCGGTCTGCAGGTTGCGCCAGGCACCGAATACCGGGGTTTCGACCGGCGCGGGTTCCGGATCGGCAGCGGAGGCGGCAAACGCCATGCCCAGCAACGACAACACCAGCGCCGTCATCGTCTTGTCCTTGCCGCGGAAACTGCCTGCCGTCATACCGTATCCAACACCTGCGCCGGAAAGGCCCGGCCTGCCCGCTGGCGTACTGCCAGCCATTGCTCCCACTATGCAATGACCACGCTGTGCCGGCAATGACCGGGGCGCTGACGCCTTTCGCACGCTCGGTGCTATCGTTCCCGCCATCTTCCCCTGCGCAGGAGCGCTCGCATGTCTGCATTCCGTCTGTCCCTGTTGCTGCCGGCCTCCGCCCTGCTGCTGTCAGCCTGCGTCAGCACCCCTGGCCCGGAAGTCAAAGGCAGTGGCCGCTGCGACGCCAGCCAGCTGGGCTGGGCGATCGGCCAGCCGGCCAACGAGCCCAACATCCGCCGCCTGTCCCGCGAGAGCGGTGCCGGCCTGGTCAACCCGATCGGCCCCAGCACCATCACCACCAAGGACATCCGCCAGGACCGCCTGCGCGTGTTCGTGGACAAGGACAACATCATCACGTCCACCCGCTGCGAGTAAGCGCGGCAGCAGGCTTTTGTAGAGTCGAGCCATGCTCGACTGGTTTTCGGATGGGTCGCGCAGAAAACCAGTCGAGCATGGCTCGACTCTACATTTCAGGGTTCGGTATACCCCGCACAATCCGGCAGCGCCTGGTCGGGGTGGAATACCCCATCGCTGAAGCGGAACAGCCGCGTGTAGGTGCACGCCGGGTCCTGCTCGGTGCGCAGATCCTGCTTCTTCAACGGCCCCTTGGCCAGCGAATCCTCGAAGCGCGAAACACCGGCCGGGAACCGGGTCGCCACGGTCTGGTAGCGCAGCACCGGCATGCCCTCGGCGACCGTATCCAGCGCCAGCTTCGCCGAGAAGCCGTATTCGTCATGGCAGGAACCTGCGCGCTGCTTGATGTCCTGTTCGCTGAAACAGGCGCGGATCATCGCATTGCCCAGCCATGGCACGGTCAACACGTCGTCGTCCACCTGGATGTCGTCCTGCAGGTGGCGCACGCGTGCCAGTTGCAGCGTGGACGCGTCGGCACCTCCACCGGAGTACATGGCGCTGAACGTGACGATGCCACCCACCAGCACATTCTGGCGGGCGCGCTGCTGCGGGTCGGTCACCGGTTCATCGCTGCCCACGCCAGGTGCCAGCCGCACGATCCACGGCCACAGCGACAGCTCGCTTTCCTGCGGCACGTCGATGCTGACGTGGTAGGTGTGTGGCGTGCCCTGGCCCGGTGCCTTCTCAAGCACTTCCAGCACGGTCGGCCGGTCACCATCTTTGGCAACCGGCTGCACGCGCACGCACCAGTTGCCGTCCCGCGTGCACTCGTAGAGCCCCGCCGGCCCCGTCTCATGGGCGATCAGCACCTGCCCCAACGGCTCCATCACGTTGCCCGCAGCGTCACGCTGCTGCGGCAGGATCGAGCCCTGCGCCAGCGCCAGCATCGGGGTGGCCAGCAGTGCAACGCACACGGTCGTGCGGGCAAGGACGGGGGGCATGGATGAGATTCCTGCTCGTGGAATCAAGATGGTAGCGCAGGAATAACGGAACGATCGCGACCAGCCCGGTCAACCGGAACCCAAGCGGCGCACTACCTGTCAGAACGGCGCTCCCAACTACGCCCCTCCAGCAGTACGGAGAATGGCCGGGGGAGCGAAGCCGTCATCAGTTGACGACTCGAAATTCTCACCATCCCAGCTTGCCTGAGTGATCCACTCCACAGCCTTCTCAGCGAAGTCAGCGAAAGTGGGAGCAAGAAGGTACTTGGTGTCTTCATCCGCACCAAAGGCAATCATCTGTCCTTCAGCACCGTCAATATCGGGATCGAAATCCAATCCCATGTGATTGCCGCCACCATCGTGAGTCAGCGGTATCCAACGTGCATTGGTATACATCGGCTTCACCACCCCCGCAGGACTGGACTTCATGAACTCCGCGCAGTCCTCGTTCATGCCGTCGGCCTCGATCTCACGCCAACCCTGCCACTGCCGCCTGATCTCCATGGACGAGAGCATCTGAGTGCCGAACAGAAGCCCGGCCCCATCCTGCCCGTCGTGAATCATCAGCAGCTGCCTGAGCAGATCTGGCAAAGCGACTCCAAGCTGAGCTTCCAGTTCAACCAGCTCGCTTTCGGAAGCTCCCGGTCGCAACTGCACTTCATCCAGACAATTCTTCTCGTGAAGCGACGCTTTGATGGACGCCCATATCTGATCTGCACTCTGCATTGGTTCTGTATCCGTTTCAGCCAAGACCTCAGCCTAGTGCGAGCCCGATCAGTGATGAATGCAACAGATCCGAATTTTCAGAGAGTGCGCCGCTAATGCCCACTACAGTCGCAGCCACCCCACCCCTTCGCCTTCGACGTCTGGCCGATACCCGGGTTGAAGGTATTGCTCGGGTCCAGCTGCCTGTAGAACCCGGCCAATGCAGGCTTGGCCGGGTACAGGTGGCCGACGTTGTGCTCGGCTGGATACTCGGCGCCACGCTGGTCCAGCAACGCCCACATCGCATGCTCGATCGCCATCGGGTCTTCGCCTTTGCGCGCGATGTAGTCCTGGTGGAACACGTGGCACAGGAAGTGGCCGTAATACAGCTTGTGCAGCAGGCGGCCATCGATATCGACCGGCAACTGCTCGAACCAGTCGGCATCATCGCGGCGCAGGGCGATGTCCAGCGCGACGATGTCCTGCACCTGGTCGCGGTGTACCTCGCGGTAGCGCACCGCGGCGCCGGCCACAGCGAAGCGATGCAGGAACGCCTTGCGCCCCTCATCGGCCGTGCAGTGGAAGTAGCCGCCCTCATGGTCGGCGAAGAAGCCGCGCAGCCAGGCCTCGGTTTCCGCGGCGTCCTGCGCGGAGACCTTCAGCAGCAGATGATGCTCGTAGCGCTGGCGGAACTCGCCCATGCGCTTGGGCAGGTGCGAGGGCAGCAGGCCGGTCAGCACCTGCATCACCCGGTCGGTCACCCCGCGCAGGCCCAACCGCTCGAACCAGCCATCGACGCGGCTCTTCAGTGCGAAGGCGGCCGGCACGCGGGCGGTGCCGAGGCGGTCGATCAGCAGGAAACTGTCCTTGCCGTAGCGCTCGCCGATGTCATAGGCATCGCGGTGGATGTATTCGCCGGCAATCGGCAAGCGTTCGAAGCCGGTCAGCAGCTGGCGCCGGATCGCGGTGAGGCTGTCGGTGCGGTTGCTGCCGATGTAGAAGACTTCGGCGGCCTCCTTCTCGAAGGTATCCAGGCGCACCGCGAATACTGCCAGCTTGCCGGCAGACCCCGCTGCCTCGAAGTGGCGGCTGGGGTCGGCATTGAAGCGTGCCGGCGTATCGGCATCGACCCGGCGCACTTCCTCGGCGTAGCGTGGATCGGAGGCGGCGCGGCCATCGCCGTCCCCAACGTCGGCAGCAGCATAGTCGCCAGCCTGCAGGCGCTGCAGGATCTGCTCGGGCGTATCACCCAGCGCGATGCCCAGATGGTTGACCAGCTGCAGCTGGCCCTGCGCATCGACCTGCGCGTACAGTGCCAGTTCGGTATAGGCCGGGCCACGGCGCACCAGCGCGCCGCCGGAGTTGTTGCAGATGCCACCGAGTACCGACGCACCGATGCAGGACGAGCCGATCACCGAATGCGGTTCGCGGCCGAGCGGTGCCAGCGTCTGCTCCAGGCGGTCCAGCGTCGCGCCAGGCAGGCACAGCACCTGGCGGCCCTCGTTCAACAGCTGGATGCCGGTCAGGCGCAGCGTGCTGACCAGCACGATAGGACGCCCATAGTCGTTGCCATCCGGGGTCGAGCCACCGGTCAGGCCGGTGTTGGCCGCCTGCAGGATGATCGCTGCCCCGCCCTGCACCGCCGCCTGCAGCACACGCCACAGCTCCAGCAGCGTCCCCGGGCGCACCACCGCCAGCACCGGGCCGTCGCCGAAACGGTAGCCACGACGAAAACGGCGGGTGGCCTTGTCGCCTGTCAGTACATGGCGGTTGCCGACCGCATCGCGCAACTGCGCCAGCACGGCATCGTAGCCACTCATGGCAGGCTGACCAGCGAATCGCGACCGATGTCGGCGATGCGGCGCGCGCCGGTCAGCGTCATCGCCACGCGCATTTCCTTGGCGATCAGGTCCAGCAGGTTTGCCACGCCGGCCTCGCCCTGCGCGGCCAGCGCGTAGACGAAGGCACGGCCCAGCAGCACGGTGTCGGCGCCCAGCGCCAGCATGCGCACCACGTCCAGGCCGGTGCGGATGCCGGAATCGGCGAGGATCTTCAGGTCGCCCTGCACCGCATCGGCAATCGCCGGCAATGCACGCGCGGTGGACAGCACGCCGTCGAGCTGGCGGCCACCGTGGTTGGAGACCACGATGCCATCGGCGCCGAACTTGACCGCATCGCGCGCGTCATCCGGGTCGAGGATGCCCTTGATCACCATTGGGCCCTTCCAGAACTCGCGGATCCACTCCAGGTCCTTCCACGAAATGGACGGATCGAAGTTGCTGCCCAACCAACCGATGTAATCCTCCAGCCCGGTCGGGTTGCCGCGGTAGGTGGAGATGTTGCCCAGATCATGCGGACGGCCGAACAGGCCGACGTCCCACGCCCAGTGCGGGTGGGTGATGGCCTGGCCGATGCGGCGCAGCGAGGCATTCGGTCCGCTCATGCCGGAGTGAGCATCGCGGTAGCGCGCGCCCGGCACCGGCATGTCCACGGTGAACACCAGGGTGGTCACGCCCGCGGCCTGCGCCCGCTCCAGCGCGTTGCGCATGAAGCCCCGATCGCGCAGCACATACAGCTGGAACCACATCGGCCGCTGGATGGCCGGTGCCACTTCCTCGATCGGGCAGACCGATACGGTGGACAGGGTGAACGGGATGCCTCGGCTGTCGGCCGCGCGCGCCGCCTGTACCTCACCGCGCCGGGCATACATGCCGGTCAGGCCGACCGGCGCCAGCGCCACCGGCATTGCCAGCGTTTCGCCGAACAGCTCGGTTTCCAGGCTCAGGTCGGACATGTTGCGCAGGATGCGCTGGCGCAGCGCGATGTCGGACAGGTCGGAAACGTTGCGCTTCAGCGTGTGCTCGGCATACGCGCCGCCATCGATGTAGTGGAACAGGAACGGCGGCAGCCGGCGTTGCGCTGCGGCACGGTAATCGGTGGAGGCGGAGATGATCATGGGGTCAACCGTGTGGGGAAGGTAGACGCGAGGCCCGCGCACGCCGGGCTTCGTTGTCATCGAGGGTGCGCAGCGTGGTGTGCACGAACTCGAGGTGGGCATGCGCGGCGGCGCGCGCGCGTTCGGGGTCGCCGGCCAGCACCGCGTCCATCATCTCGCGGTGCTGGTCGGACAACGGCGAGAAGGTCCTCGCCGAGGTGTAGAGCTTTTCGCGGCTCTGCGAGATGTTGGTCTGCAGCAGGTCGAACAGGCCGCGCATCACCTGTAGCAGCACCAGGTTGTGCGAGGCCTCGGCGATGGACAGGTGGAAGGCCGCGTCGGCCTCGGCTTCACCGGTGGGGTCATCCTTGCCGTGCGCGTCCATCATGGTCTGGAAGGCCTGCGCGATGCGCGTACGGTCCTCATCGGTGGCGCGCAACGCTGCATGCCAGGCGGTGGCACCTTCCAGCGCGTGGCGGATCTCCAGCACGTCGAAGCGGTATTCCGGGTCGCCCTGGAACAGCGGCAGGTACGGCGCCAGCGGTTCATCCAGCGCCTGCCGCGCGCGCCGCACAGGTTCGGCTATATAGGTGCCGCCACCGACGCGTGCGGTCAGCAGGCCCTGGCTGGCCAGCTGCGCGATGGCTTCGCGCAACGCCGTGCGCGAGACCCCCAGCTGCACCGCCAGGGTGCGCTCGGCCGGCAGCCGGTCACCGGGCTGCAGCTGTTGTTCATGCACCAGACCGCGCAGCTGTGCGGCCACCTTGTCGGAAATGCGTTGCGTGCTCATGGCGCCATTGTGGCCCGAAGCGCGCAGCGGGTGGTCGGCTGACCGTGCATGGCTCAGGGAATCATCCAGGTCAGCCAGTAGGCCTGGGCCAGGGTGATCAGGCCGACCATCGTGGTGAAGATCAGGCTGTGCTTGACCGTGAAACGGAACAGGTCCGATTCCTTGCCGGCCAGGCCGACCGCTGCGCAGGCAATGGCGATCGACTGCGGCGAGATCATCTTGCCGGTGACACCGCCAGTGGTGTTGGCCGCCACCAGCAGCACGTCGGACACGCCGATCTGCTGCGCGGTGGTTGCCTGCAGGGCCGAGAACAAGGCGTTGGATGAAGTATCCGAGCCGGTCAGGAACACGCCCAACCAGCCCAGGAACGGCGAGAAGAACGGGAACGCATCACCGGTGTGCGCCAGTGCAAGCGCCAGCGTCGCCGAAAGGCCCGAGTAATTGGCGATGAAGGCGAAGGCCAGCACCATGCCGATCGAGTAGATCGGCATGCGCAGCTCACGCACGGTCTCACCGAAGGTCTGCAGCGCCGAACGGGCCGGCATGCGCAGCGCGATGATGGCGATCACAGCGGCGAGGATGATCGAGGTGCCGGTGGCCGAGAACCAGTCGAACTTGTAGATCGCCTCGTAGCTGAGCGGTGCATCCACGATCGGCGGCATCTTCTGCACCCTCTGGTCCAGGCCCGGCACCGGGATCTTGAGCACCCAGCTTTCCAGCGGGCCACCCGCCGCGAACAGCGACTTGAACGGCTTGATGCTCCACAGCGTGACCATCGCGGTGAGGATCAGGAACGGCGACCACGCCTTGGCGATCTGGCCAACGCTGTAGCGGGGCGCTTCCAGTGCCTGTGCGGCCGCCTCGGCGCTGGTTTCGGTGTCGAAGCGGAAGATCCGCACCGGCTTCCAGCGGCGCAGGAACAGCGTCAGGCAGACCAGCGAGGCCAGCGACGCGGTGATGTCCGGCAGCTCCGGGCCGATGAAGTTGGAGGTCAGGTACTGCGCGATGGCGAACGAGCCACCGGCCACCAGCACTGCCGGCCAGGTTTCCTTGATGCCGCGCCAGCCATCCATGATCGCCATGATCCAGAACAGCACGATGATCGTAAGGAACGGCAGCTGGCGCCCAGCCATCTGGCCGATCTCGAAGGCATCCAGACCGGTGACCTGCCCGGCCACGATGATCGGAATGCCCATCGCACCAAAGGCGACCGGCGCGGTGTTGACGATCAGGCACAGGCCGGCGGCATACAGCGGTTTGAAGCCCAACCCGACCAGCAGTGCCGCGGTGATCGCCACCGGTGCACCAAAACCGGCTGCACCCTCCAGGAAGGCACCGAAGGCGAAGCCGACCATCAGCATCTGCAGGCGCTGGTCCTCGGTGACCGACAGGATCGAGGCGCGGATGATGTCGAACTGCCCGGTCTTGACCGAGACTTTGTAGAGGAATACCGCGCCGATGATGATCCAGGCGATCGGCCACAGGCCGTAGACGAAGCCGAAACCGGCCGCGCCCAGCGCCTGGCTCAGCGGCATGCGGTAGAACAGCAGGGCGACGCCGAGCGCGATGGCCACGGTGATCGTGCCGGCCAGCCAGCCCTTCATGCGCAGCACGGCCAGGGCGACGAAGAAGAACGCGATCGGCAGCAGCGCGATCAGGCTGGACAACCACAGGTTGCCGGCGGGGTCGTACAGGTGTTGCCAGGGCTGCATGAAGACTCTCGACTGGGGACGGGTTCAACACCGCAGGGGTGGGCGGTCATGGGCTCCAGCATTATTGGTCGTACCAATAATGGATTTATGGAGCCACTGGACGCAGATTGAACCGCTGATTGCGCGAAGAGCCTATTAGACCATAGGGCTAGAATCAATTATTGGTACGACCATTAAGACGGTTGAGACAGTGGCGCGCATCCACCACACTGGATCCTGCCCCATCTCTGGTACACGAATGACACTCGCCCCCACCCGCGACCTGCAGTCCATGCAGCAACAGGCAGCTGACTGCCTGGCCGGCTACGCTGAAGCGAACCTTCTCAATCATGCAGGCTTGGATGCGCTCATCGCCCACCTGCGCGCATATCCGGATTCGGGCGAACCCATGGCCCTGCCAGACTGGGATCAGGCAGGCTCAGAGCTTCAGATCGCGGGTCGAGGCGATCCATTGCCGCCATCTCTGTTGGGGCAGATCGCCACAGACAAGCACGAGGAGTTGAATGACCTGATCTGTTCCTGCGTTGAAGTGGGAATCGCAGATCTGTACGGCGCTACGACGGATGTTCCTGACCAGATGCTGGCCAGAGCACTGGCCATCCTGCAGCGCAACACTTCGCAGCAGACCTGACTGCTTCAACTCCGCCTTGGAATCACGATCAGATCCCCCGAAGGGACTCTGATCCCACTCCCTCAACCCCTTAGATCTTCTTCTCCAACCGCCGCATCACCGCCAGCACCAGCACGCACAGCACGCTCACGCCGATGGCGATCACGTACTTGCTGATCCCCACCGCAATCCCGATGGCCGCCGCCATGATCAGCGAGCTGGCCGTGGTCAGGCCGCTGACCTGGTCCTCGCGTGACCCACGCAGGATGGTGCCAGCGGCAACAAAGCCGACACAGGCCACCACCGCTTCGATCAGGCGCACCGGATCAACCTGCAGCAGGTCGCGGTAGCGCTCCTGCTGGAAATGCTCGGCCACCGAGTCGCCAAGGCCGACGATCAACGCGGCGGCCCCTGCGATCAGCATGTGCGTACGCAGGCCAGCGGCGTGCTTGCCCATCTCGCGCTCGACACCGAGCACGCCGCCGAACAGCATCGCTGCGGCCACGCGCAGCAGGATCGAGACATCCTGGGTGAGTTCCATGGGCAGGCTCCGGGCGTTTCCCGGAGCGTTGCTCGGCAGCCGTGGGATGGCGGTGAAGACGATGGCACGCCCTCTTCACCGCATGCTTCACCGCATGCGCTCATCCACGCATGGCCTGGATCTACTGGCCATCGCCATGCGTAACCTTCACGCACTCGATCATTGCGCCAGGTAACCACCATCGATCGCATAGTATGTGCCGGTCGCGAACGAGGCGTCGTCGCTGGCCAGCCAGGCAACCAGCGCCGCCACTTCCTCGGCCGTGCCCAGCCGCTTCAACGCGTGGCGGCCTTCCAGCGTGGCGCGCACCTTGGGGTCCATCTTCTCCAGCAGTGGTGTGCTGATGAAGCCCGGGCCGACCGCGTTGACACGGATGCCGTCGGCCGCATGCTCCCAGGCGGCGGTCTGGGTCAGCCCGACCACGCCGTGCTTGGCCGCCACGTACGCGGTGGAACCGGCATAGCCCACCTGGCCCAGGATCGAGGCCATGTTGATGATGCTGCCACCGGTTCCGGCCGTGCGCATCGCCTGGATCTGCGCACGCTGGCACAGGAACACACTGGTGAGGTTGACGTCGATTACCCGCTGCCAGCCATCGATCGGATAGTCACCGCTGCTTGCGGCCGGCCCGCCGATACCGGCGTTGTTGACTGCCACATGCAGGCCGTCGAGTTCCTTGATCGTGCGCTGCACCGCCGCCTCCACGGCCGCGTCGTCTGTAACGTCCAGCGCAATGCCGATGGCCTGTGCACCGGCACTGCGCAGCTGCGTCACGGTGGCATCGACTGCATCCTGCTTCAGGTCCCAGACCGAAATACGGGCACCGGATGCGGCCAGCGTCTGCGCCACGGCCAGGCCGATACCGGACACGCCGCCGGTCACGATCGCGGTCTTGCCGGTGAGCTGGTAGTCAATCATCTGCGTTCTCCATCAGTGGGGGTATCGATGTGACCTGCAATGGCCAACCGCCCCACCCTACGCGCCCGCTCGTGATGGCCCGGCCGACATCGCGTCTACGGGTGATCGTTCCAGCCATGAAACCTCAACTCAAGTTGATGTATGGAATTGCGTACGGATATGCATGCAAAACGCTGGCGTATGTTCGGCGGCATTTTCACTTTGGCCGTAATCGTCAATCGTTTTGACCATATTGAAATCAAAAGCGCGCGAATCAAGGCGACAATGGGAAACGTTTCCAGTTTCTTCGACACATTCCATTCAACCTGGTGTTCCCCCACCATCCAGCGTGCCCACGCCCCTGCTTCCCAGCATGTCTGCACGGGTAACGACGGGATCTGCATCTGCATTGCAGAACGCGTGGGCGAGGTAATGCCAGCGTCCACCTCCAAAGCACGTGCCGAGCGATGTCCCGATATTTCACTTTTGCTGATTACCGCCGCTTCGGCCACCGCCATGGCTTCGATTACCGCGCCGACCCGGAACACCTGCGTGACGACCAGTGGGCCGGCCATGGCGAGGTCAACGAGCAGTTCCTGCGCGGCGGCATGAGCCTGATCGCCTCCGACGTCCATAATCGCTTCCCTTATGTCGCCACCGCCCAGCAGAGTCCCGGCCTGGCCATCCGCGTGATGCTGCAGGGCCAGGTCGATGTGCGCATTCCGCGACGTGGTGGTTTCACCCTGCGTGCTGGTACGGCGATGACCGCGCACCACCGCGAACAGGTTGAGATGACGGGTGCGCATCCTGGCGAAACGCGCATGCGCGGCGTCAGCGTGATGGTGCCCGGCCAGATCGATCCGGACCTGTTCCAGCTGCCACAGTTGGAGACCGCGCTCAACACCCACCTGGAATGCCGCCACTGGGCCATTCCGCATACCCTGCTGCCGGTGCTGGGCCAGCTGTTCGAAAGCCCATGGGAGGACGGCATCGACGCGTTGTGGCGCGAAGGCGTCGCACTGCAGCTGCTGGCTGTTGGGCTGAAGGCCGAGGATCTGCAGACCGACCATGTACGAACGCTGCGGGCTGGCCAGCGCGAGCGCCTGGAGCGCGTGCGTGCCTACCTGCATGACGATCCCAGCCACGCGCATAGTCTGATCGAACTGGCCCAGTTGGCCTGCATGAGCCCAAGTTCGCTGCGCCGTCATTTCGCCCAGCAGTACGGCTGCTCGGTGTTCGACTACCTGCACGAACAACGCATGCGCCACGCCGAGCAGGGCCTGCGCGAAGACGGCTGGACTGTCGAGCAGGCTGCGGCCGCCAGTGGTTACCGCCACCCCAGCAACTTCGCGGCTGCATTCCGTAAGCGTTTCGGCCTGGTACCCAGCCGCTGGCGCACCGGACCATCGAAAGTGGGCTGAAGGCCTCGGTAGGTGTCGACCTTGGTCGACACGCTTTGGCACCATCGCGGATGCCGGCCAGCGGCCGGCACAACCGCGGCCGCCTGAATCGACCTGCCATGGCTCCGCTCTGGTAGGTGTCGACCTTGGTCGACACGCTCTCACACCATCGCGGATGCCGGCCAGCGGCCGGCACAACCGCGGCCGCCTGAATCGACCTGCCATGGCTCCGCTCTGGTAGGTGTCGACCTTGGTCGACACGCTTTCACGCCATCGCGGATGCCGGCCAGCGGCCGGCACGACCGCGCACCGCCGGGTATCGCGCACCCGGCGCACCCCATCAACCTCAATACACCGGCAGATCGATGTAACTGGCCTGCGCCGCGCTGTGCCAGACCCGCTGCGTGGCCTTCTGGTAATCGTCGGGCTTGGCCAGGTAGACGTTCGGCACGTAGGTCTGCGGGTTGCGGTCATACAGCGGGAACAGACTGGACTGCACCTGCACCATCACCCGGTGCCCCTTCTGGAAGGTGTGGTTGGCATTGGGCAGGTCGAAGCGGTACGGCAGCACCTCGTTGGCGGCCAGCGGCTTCGGATCGCTGAAGCTCTCGCGATAGCGACCACGGAAGATCGCCAGCGACACCGGCAGCTCGTAACCGCCCATCTCCGGCGTCGACGCTTCCTGGTCCGGATACACGTCGATCAGCTTCACCACCCAGTCGCTGTCGGTGCCACTGGTCGACGCCTGCAGGTGCACCACCGGTGCGCCGCCGATGCGCAGCGGCGCGGCCAGCGGTTCGGTGATGAAGGTCAGCACGTCCGGGCGGCCATCAACGAAACGCTGGTCCTTGACCAGCCAGGTGGTCCACATGTCTCGGTCGCCGAAGCGGACCGGGCGCGGCACGAACGGCACCGGCTTGGCCGGGTCGGACACGTACTCCTCGAAGTCACCCTCGTCCGCCGCCGGCGCCTGGAACGCCAGCTTGCCGCCGGCACGCAGGTACAGCGGCTTGCTGCTGGCGGTACAGCCCTTGTCGCAGCTGCGAGGCCAACCCTTCAGGCGATCCCAGTGGTTCTCGCCGGTGTTGTAGATCAGCACCGGCGGCGTGTCCGCCTTCGGCGCACCGTCCACCAGGTACTGGTCGAAGAACGGCTTGAGCACGTCACGGCGGAACTGCAGTGCGGTATCACCATCGAACTTCAGCGCGCCCAGCTCGCTGCCACTGTAGTTCACCTGGCTGTGCCGCCACGGCCCCATCACCAGGTAGTTGCGGTTGTTGCCACTGTCGTGCCCTTCCATTGCCTGGTAGGCGTGGTTGGCACCCCACATGTCCTCCTGGTCCCACAGGCCCTGCAGCCACATGGTCGGCACCTTCAACGGTGTTTTCGCCATTACCGCGTCCAGCGCCTGGCCCTGCCAGAAGCCGTCATAGGCCGGGTGCTCCACCAGTTTCTTCCACCAGGTCAGCTGGTCCACGCCGGTGAAACGCGCGTAGTCGCCAGCCGAACCGATACGCAGGAAGGTGCTGTAGTCATCGTAGCCGAGGCTGGGCAGCGGCGTGCCCTTGCCGCGCTTCTCGGTCTGCATCGCGAAGTAGTTGAAATTGACCTGGCGGAACGCGCCGTAGTTGAGCCAGTCGTCGCCCATCCAGCCATCCACCATCGGGCTCTGCGGCGCGGCCACCTTCAGCGCCGGGTGCGGGTCGGTCAGCGCCATCACCACGGTGAAGCCCTCGTACGACGAGCCGAGCATACCGACCTTGCCGTTGCTCTCCGGCACGTTCTTCACCAGCCAGTCGATGGTGTCCCAGGCGTCGGTGGAGTGGTCCACCTTGGTGTTGTTCAACGGCCCGCGCAGCGGCCGGGTCATCACGTAATCGCCCTCGGAGCCGTACTTGCCGCGGATGTCCTGGAATACGCGGATGTAACCGCCATCGACAAATACCTCGTCGCCCTGCGGCAGCAGGTCGCGCATGCGCGGCGAATCACTGCGGCTGGCGCGACCGGCAGCATCGTAAGGCGTGCGGGTGAGCAGGATCGGGGCATTGCGCGCACCCTTGGGCACCACGATCACCGTATACAGCTTGGTGCCATCGCGCATCGGCACCATCACCACGCGCTTGTCGTAGTCACGACCGACATCAGGGGCAACGAAGGGCTTGCCGCTGATGTCCGGGGTCATCGGCGGGGTTTCGGCGGCCAGCACTGTGCTGGACAGGCAAAGGGCAATGGCTACAGCGACGGCACGCACACGCATGGACAACCCCTCCCGGCAGGAAAGCCTCAAGCCTACTCCTGCCTTGAGCCGTGAAGTGTGTGCGTGCTTTGCATTCTGCGGTGGATGCAGGCAGGACTGATGGCACATGTGCGACCAGCTGCTGCGCTCGTCGGCAACCGGTAGTGCCGGCCGCTGGCCGGCAACTTCATCCACCTCGGGCACGGTACGCGGTTGCCGGCCAGCGGCCGGCACTACCGATCAGGCTGCCGTTACCTCATGCAGCGCCAGCCAGCGCCAACGCCCCTCTTCCTGCCGCAGCACCGCCAGCGATTCCCGCCATACGGGCTCGCCGCCATCGATCGCATGCCCTTCGCGATAGCGCAGCACCGCCAGCGGTGAAGGCGCTTCCACCGCCTGCACGGCGTCGATGGAAATCTGCAGCCCTGGACGCGCGCCATGACCACCCGCGAACAGTGCCTGCACGGCCTTCCGGTCCAGCCTGCGACCCACGATGCCGACCATGCTGAAGTCCGCGCAGAAATGCGCCATCAGGTCCTCCAGCGCGTCGGTGCCGGCGTCGGCGCGGAACCAGGCCTGCAGCTTGTCGTGCAGGTGGTGGACTTCGTGTTCTGCGGTGGTATCCATCAGGTGTTCTCCGGTTGCGAAAGGGTGAGCAACTGCGGCCGGCGCAGCAACGCCATCGGCAGCAGGGTAAGTAGAGCGGCCAGACCCAGCGCCACGCCGGTGGCGCGGACCGGCAGCCACTGCATGGCCAAGGCCAGCAGCAGCGCGATGGCCGCGGTGCCCAGGCAGAAACTGAGCTGACGGTTGAGGTTCCAGAGTGCGCTTGCATCACCCAGCGCCTCGCCCTCGACCCCATGGAAGGCCAGCGTCTGCGCCGTGCTGCTGCACAGGCTGCCGCCGGCGCCCATCAAGGCAAACAGTAATGCTGCAATGGCAAAAACCGGGTGTGGCAGCAGCGCCATCAACAGCAGGCCGCTGGCCTGCAGAAGCATGCCCGTACGCAGTACCGTGGCTGGTCCGAAGCGAGCCAGCAGGCGCTTGCTGGCCGTGATCGCAATGGCCGAGGCCAGCGCCCACGGCAGCATCAGCGCGCCGATGTGCGCGGCACTATAGCCGGCCTGGTGCAACTGCAGGGTACTGACCAGCTGGCTGCCGATGAACACACCGGGTACGGCCAGATAGATCAGCATCGCCAGGCGCAGCCCGCGATGGGACAGCAGCGACCAGCGCAGCAGGGGCTGCGCCTGCTGCCGTGCATGCCGCAGGTGAGCCGCCGCCAACAGCATTGCGATCAACAGCAGTACGGCACCGGCGGTCCGATGTCCGGGCTCGCCCAGCCAAGTCAACGCCAGCAGCAGCGCGCCCAGCGCCGCCATCGCGGTGGACAGCGCATAGGCCTGCAGGCGTGGCGCACTACGCGCGCCATCGGCCGGCATCCACGCCAGCACCAGTCCAATCGCCACCACGGCCAGCGGCAGGCTGGCCCAGAGCACACCGCGCCAGGACAACCACTGCACCAGCAGCCCACCGAGCGCAGGCGCCAGTGCCGGCACCAGCAGCGCCACCAGCAGGATGCGGCGGGTCAGCGCGCCACGCTGGTCAGGCGTGCACTGTCGGTACGCTGCCGCTTGTGCCACCGGAATCAGCAGGCCACCGGCCAGGCCCTGCAGCAGGCGCCAGCCCAGCAGCCAGCCGATACCCGGTGCTGCGCCGGCCAGCGCAGCGGCAACCGCGAACAGCAGCAACGCCACCAGCAGCAGGCGACGCTCACCGCAGCGTGCGGCCAGCCAGGGCGCCAGCGGAATCACCACGCTCAGGCCCAGCATGTAGGCGGTGCCGACCCAGGCCAGGGTACCGACGTCGGCATGCAGTTCCGCCGCCAGCGCCGGATAGGCCACCGTGGCGATGAACATGTTGACCAGATCCAGGGCGAACACCAGCAGAAAGATCGCCTCATGGCGCAGGCGGGGGGACGGCATCGGCGGCGCTCCAGCGGGGAAGCGGCCAGCATGCCGTCCGGACCTTGTTGGAAAAACCCGACGGCAGCTGCAACACTGTCAAACCTGTTTTGACAATGGATCATCATGGTCAGCCTCGATCGCTTCGATATCTTCCGCGCCGTGGTCGACGCCGGCAGCCTGACTGCCGCGGCTGATCGGCTCGGCCTGAGCCGCGCGGTGGTCAGCTTCAACCTGAAGCGGCTCGAGCAGGAGCTGGGCGTGACCCTGCTGCTGCGCAGTACCCGCCACCTGGCCCTGACCGACGCCGGCGAGCAGTTCCTGCAGCACTGCGTGCAGGCGCTGGATGCAGCACAGGCGGCGATTGACGCCGCCCGCCGCGACCAGCATCAGCTGCAGGGCGTGCTGCGCCTGACCACCACGCCGGAGTACGCACAGCTGCGCCTGATTCCCGCACTGGAAGCCTTCCGTGCGCGGCATCCGGCTCTGCAGCTGCACCTGTCGACGTCACCCGCGCCGGCCGACCTGATTCCCGAACGCTTCGACCTGGCGATCCGCCTCGGCCGTCTGCCCGATTCGGGCCTGCGCGCCAGCGAACTGGAACGGCACCCACTATGCGCGGTGGCGGCTCCGTCCCTGCTGGCACGCCTGCCCTCTGCCGATGCTGCCGATGACCCCGTGCAGCTGGGCACCCTGCCCCGCCTCGGCTACCCACGCCTGGCCGACGTGCCGGTGATTGCACCTGACGGCAACGACGCCCTGTTCGCCACCAACCCGGGCAACGCAGTGGTGCGCGTGGATGGTGCCAGCAGCCTGCGCGCCTTCGCCGTGGCCGGCGCCGGGGTCACCGTGCTGCCACGCTGGCTGATCGAGGACGACCTGGCCCAGGACCGGCTGCGTCCGGTGCTGCGTCAGCACCGCTTCCCGCAGCAGAGCGTGTACGCGGTCTACCCTCACAGCACGCAGCCCTCGCCGAAGGTACGGCAGCTGATCGATTTCCTGCACGGGTGGTTTGGCTGAGGATATTTATCGCCATCTCCACGTATGCACACCCTGGGAGACATCACTCGGACTGGAGCCTTCGCTGCGCTGAGGCCGCCACCATCCTGTCCGGGTCGACGGAAAGCAGCTCTAGAATCCGCGGGGTCACTTTGGGGTTGCAGGCGATACGATGCCGAACGGTTGCATCAGCATCGTGCGCCAAACGGAACATGAGCTCCTCACTCAGCCGGCGTTTGCACGCGATGCTCCAACGAACGTCGACGTCTTCGCTGGCAGCCAGTTGTTCGATGATGAACTCGGGAATTGTTTTGTTCCCGGCGACACAGCGCGCCAGCTCAGGGTAGGCTGAAAGGACATCGATCCACGTCTGATCCTCGGCCTGCTGCCAGGCAAATGATGTATCTGACTCGTTTTCGCACAACTGCTTGAATGCCCATGCGCTCGTGATCATTCGCTGGTCCTTCTTCGGCAGCCGGTCAGTATTGACTGAGCAGAAGAATGCCTCCAGTGGCAGAAGCGACATGGCGTTCTGCCTGGATGTCCCTCTCTCCAGCGCCCGCCAGGCGTGGCCCGGCGAGCGCAGCGAGAGTCAGCAAACAGACACGGCCCCTTGCGGGGCCGTGTCTTCAACCCTCAATACCGCGCCGTATCAGCGCAGCACCTGCTCCACCAGCTGCACATCCACCGTCTGCAGCGGCTCGGCAGCGTTGCGCGACAGCTGCACCTGGTAGGTGCCGCCATCGATCTTCCACTGGCGGGCCTGCGCATCGTAGTGAGCCAGCGTCTTCGGCTCGGCTTCGATGCGGATGCGGCGCTGTTCGCCCGGCTGCAGGGTCACCTTGTCGTAGCCGATCAGGCGGATCGGCGTGGTGCTGCCAGCCGGCAACTTCAGGTACAGCTGGGCCACGTCGGCACCGGCGCGCTTGCCGGTGTTGCGGATGTCGACGCTGGCGACCAGGCGCGAGCCTTCCACGCTCACCTTCAGGTTTTCATAGGCGAACGAGGTGTAGGACAGGCCATGGCCGAAGGCGAAGGTCGGGGTCAGGCCCTTGGCCGCCATCCACTTGTAGCCGACGTTGGCGCCTTCGATATCGAAATCGAACACATCACCGAACGGCTTGGCCGGCTTGAAGCCGAGGCCGTCGATGTGCGGGCGCGGCAGCTGCGATTCGTCCACCACCCAGGTCACCGGCAGGCGGCCGGACGGATTGACCTGGCCGGTCAGCAGCGCGGCAATGCCTTCGCCACCGCGGATGCCCGGGTACCAGGCCTGCAGCATCGCCGGCACCTGCGCCAGCCACGGCGTGCGCACCGGGCCATTGGTTTCCAGCACCAGCACGGTCTTCGGGTTGGCCTTGGCCACCGCCGAAATCAGCGCGTCCTGGTTGTCCGGCAGCTGCATGTCCGGCAGGTCCACCGATTCGGCCGCCCACTGGGTGGCGAACACGATGGCCACATCGGCCTGCGCGGCGGCCTTGGCCGCAGCGGCGGCATTGGTGCCATCCACATACTCGAAAGTTGCATCCGGACGCGCCGCACGCAGCGACTCCAGCGGCGAGGACGGGTGGAAGATCACCGGGCCCGGCCAGGTGGTCGGCAGCACGCCCGGCACCGCGTTGGTGCCCTTGGCGGTCACGCCTACCATCGACGAACCACCACCACCGATCACGCCCTTGTCGGCGTGGCCACCGATGATGACGATGCGCTTCACGCTGTCGGCCAGCGGCAGCAGGTTGCCTTCATTGCGCAGCAGCACGCTGCCTTCTTCCACCGTGCGCTGGGCGACGGCGAAGCCAGCCTCGGCATCGACCTTCTGGTGCTGCGGCGGGTTGTCGAAGTTGCCGTGCAGGAACATCGTGCGCAGGATGCGCGCCACCATGTCGTTCAGACGCGCCTGTGGCACCACGCCACCGTGTACTGCCAGGCGCAGCGGCTCATCGAAGAACACCGCTGCGTCGAACACTTCACCGGCAGACTGCTGGTCCAGGCCGGCCAGCGCCGCCTTGGAACCACTGTGCACGCCGCCCCAGTCGGACATCACGAAACCGGGGAACTTCCATTCCTGCTTCAGCACCTGGTTCATCAGGTAGCCGTTCTCGCAGCCGTAGGTACCGTTGATCTTGTTGTACGAGCACATCGCCACGCCCGGGCGGCCGGCGTCCAGCGCGATCTCGAAGGCCAGCAGGTCGGACTCGTGCATGGCCTGTTCGCCGATGCGCACGTCGTGGAAGTTGCGGCGGGTCTCCATGTCGTTCAGCGCGAAGTGCTTCATCGAGGAGATCACGTGCTGGCTCTGCACGCCCTGGATCAGCGCGCCGACCATCGAACCGGCCAGCAGCGGGTCTTCGCCGGCGTACTCGAAATTGCGGCCGTTGCGCGGGTCGCGCTGCAGGTTGACGCTGCCCGACAGCAGGATGTTGAAACGCTGCTGCCACGCCTCACGGCCCATCGTTGCGCCGCCGGCGAAGGCGACCGCACGGTTCCAGCTGGAGGCGGTGGACGGGCCCGACGGCATCGCCGTGGCGAAGTCGCCCGGGCGGATGCCGCCTGGATTGGTCACGCCGACGCCGGCATCGGCCGACTGCTGCGATGGAATGCCCAGCCGCGCCACGCCCGGCACGAAACCGGCCGACCCGACCGCGCCTTCCGGCAGCGGGCCACCGTCCTTGCCCAGCCCGAAGTAGCTGTGCAGCATCTGGAACTTCTCATCCTCGGTCATCGCCTTCAGCAGCAGCGCAGCGCGCGCATCGGCGTTGAGGGTGGTGTCCATCCACGGCGTTTCGCCGTGCTTGTCGGCGGCATAGGCCAGGGTCAGCAGCGTGGCACGCAGGGCGCTGCCTTCCACCTTGAACGGTGCACTGCTGGCGGCCTGGAAGCCGTCGCTGAAATAGCTGGCATCCGCTTCCAGCGCCACACGCGCCGGATCAAAGCCTGCCGCCTTGGCCGATTCACCGGCCACCGCGCCAAGCAGCACCGCCGGTGCGCCCAGCCGCGAGCGCGTGACCAGCGCCGGCAGCTGCGCGGCACCTGCACCAGCATCGGTGTAGACCGCCACGGTGTGGCGACCATCGTCCAGGCGCAGGTAGTTCAGGCCCGGCTGGTCCGGGCCGGACTCAGCGGCAATCGGCAGCCGGGTCAGCACGGCCTGACCGCGCTGGGTCTGGCCATCGTCCTTGCCCGCCGCAATGAAGCGGTACGCGTAGCCCAAGCCGTCGGCCAGCACCTGCAACGGATCGACCTGGCCGATGCCGCGCTGCACCTGGCGCACGCTCACCGCGTCCACCTGCAGGGTCTTCAGCTGGGCGGCCAGGGCCGGCATGGCCTCGGCGGTCGGGGCCTGTTCCAGGGTCAGCACAGTGAACGCGGCGGGGTCGGCCCAGGCCGGGGCGGCCAGTGCGGCTGACAGGGCCAGGGACAGTGCAAGCGGCTTTGTAAACGTTTTCATCGGCAGGCGTAATTCCGTTGCCAAGGCAATCGGTCCAGGGAAAGTGCCGCCGAAGGGTGCAGCGTTCATGCCGCGCAGGGGTTGCCAGGCAACGCCCCGCAGGCCGAAGGACGGGCCGGTCTGCGCCTGGGACCCTCCTCCCGGCGTGACAACCTGCCTGTCCGGGCCGCGCAGGGCGACCCAATCATGTGAAGATTGTGCGAGGGCGTTCACACCTGTCAACAGGACCTAAGTCACAGGCCGACCCCAGCCACTGGTTATCAGGCCATCACCGGCGGTCATCAGTGCGCCGCGCGAGGCTGCTGATAATGAGGGTCCCTGGCCACGAATCGAGCCCATGACCGTACATCGCGACTTCGACCATCTCTGGCGCGACCGCTGTGATACCTCCAGCCAGCGCGCGCCGCGCGTGCTGATCCGGGTGTTCGTGGCCCCCGGTGAGCTGGAGCGCAGCGTGGCGTTCTACGAGCAGTTGCAGGGCGTGGTGGCCGATGCCGGGTTCCCGTTTCCGGAGGCCGGCCTGCGCCTGGCGATGGTCGGTGCGTTCCTGTTGATCGAGGGCAGCGAGGCGGCGCTGGCGCCGTTCACTTCGACCACGGGGACGCTGCTGGTCGATGACGTTCGGCCCTATCACGACAAGCTGGTGGCGGCTGGCGCTGAAATCATCTTCCCGCTGCAGGTGGTACCGACCGGGGCGGCGTTCAATGCGGTGCATCCCGATGGCACCGTGGTCGAGTACGTACATCACCGGCCCGACCCGCACGGGCGGTGAGGTGACGGCCGGGCTGCGCCCGGCACCCGCAGAGGCAACGGCCAACGCTACAGCAGAATCAAATGCCGCATTCCGTGGGATGGCGGGGCACTGTGGGTCTGCGGGGACGGCGCAAGTACGTCCATGTAGCCTTGGTCGCCGCATCCATGCGGCTCACACCCCGCAAACCCACAGTGCCCCGCCTTCGACAGCTGGCTGGTGGCCAGTAGATCCACGCCATGCGTGGATGCTTTTCAAATCAACACGAGATATTCGATTCCGGTGGAGGTCCATCCACGCATGGCGTGGATCTACAATTCCTCCATGTCCTCTCCCGTCCTGCCCTGGAATGGCACGCTGCTGCTGGATGCTCACGTGGCCGTGCTGCAGGGCCACGCTGGTGGCAGCGATACGCACGCGCACTACGCCCATCAACTGTTGCTGAGCGACGGCGCGCCCTGGCAGGTCGAGGTCGATGGCGTGCAGCAGCAGGGCCAGCGGCTGTGGCTGCCCTCATTCCAGCCGCACGCAATCCTGTCGGCGCCGGAAGCGGGCTGTACGGTGTTCCTCGAGCCCGCACATGCCGATCCCGGGCAGATCGAGCAGCACCTGCACGCGCTGCCGGGCAACGCGCTGGCGCTGCACGACTGGCTGCCACGGCTGAGTCGCCCGCAACCACTGGACCGCCGCGTGCAGGCCGCGCTGTCCCGTATCGCCCAGCACCTGCCCGGGCCGGTGCCAGCCGCCGATATCGCCGAGGCGGCACATCTGTCGACCAGCCAGCTGCATCGACGCTTCCAGTCCGATCTGGCGGTGACCCTGCGCGGCTGGGTGCTGTGGCAACGGCTGCGCCGCGCACTGATGCATCATCTGCGCGGGCACAGCCTGACCGACAGCGCGCACGCGGCCGGATTCGCCGACCTGGCCCATCTGTCGCGCAGCCTGCGCCGCATGTTCGGCATCGGTGCCGCGCAGCTGCAGGGCCTGCAGCTGCACGCGGCCTGACACGCCCCATCATCCGCGCCTGCGTAGACCTTCCGGCAGCTCCGGCACCTCGCCATGCGGCAGTTCGCGGAACGGCGCCAGCAGCTGTCCGGAATAATCGCGCGGATAGTCCGGCTGGCTGCCGATGCCGAGGTCGCGTTGCTGCAGCCGATAGCCGGGCGCATCGAAGGCGGTCCCCAGCAGGTGATCCCAGACAGTCAGGAACAGGCCGAAGTTGACGTCGCCGGCGGTGCCGTAGCGCATGTGGTGGAAGCGGTGCAGCGGCGCCCAGGCCATCACCCGGCCCAGCACGCCGGGACGCATGTCCACGTTGGAATGCTGCAGCAGCAGCTGGATGGCAATGGCGAACGCCAACACCGCGGCTACCGGCATCGGCAGGCCCAACAGCAGCAGCGGCAGCACGCCGCCCACCGCTTCGGCCGCCTGGTGCAGCGGGTGTTTCATCAGACCGTTGAAGCCATACATGCGGGTCACGCTGTGATGCACCGCGTGCAACCGCCACAGCCAGCCGATGCGATGGCTGGCGTAGTGCACCAGGGTGATGCCAAGGTCGGCGCAGATGACGGCCAGCAGCACCTGCAGCGCGAATGGCCACTGCAGCGGCCAGGCCTGCCACGGAATGATGGCTGCCAGCAGTGGCACCGCCGCGATCGACAGCAGGTTCAGGCTCTCGTTGACCAGCGCATGCAGGGTGTCACGCAGGCTGTCGCCGTGATCGTGGTTGAACGCGGGGTCATACGGCCAAGCACGTTCGGCAGCGAACGAGACCGCGATGGCAACTGCCAGCAAGGCCAGCAGCCATAGCGGGTCGCCGTGGAGGTGGCCGACCCAGGCGACGGCGGCGGCAACGAAACCCAGCAGGAACAACGGGGCATACAGGCGGAGCATCCAGTGCTTCATGGGCAATCCGGAAAGTAAGGGGCCTGCATGCTGGCGCGGCGTATGGGGTGCCGGCTTGAACAAACGGCGCAACCCGTGCCCCTGGTAGATGCCCACCTTGGTGGGCACCGCACTTGCCACATCCACGCATCACGCATGGCCTGGATCTACAATGGCGCCCTCATCGCGCCCGGGACCGGCATGGATTCCTTCAACCTGATGCGTGCCTTCCGCCGCATCGTCGAACGCGGCGGGCTGGCCCGCGCCGCCGAAGACCTGGGCATGTCACCGGCCGGGCTGAGCAAGCAGCTGCGCACCCTGGAAGCGCACCTGGGCGTGGTGCTGCTGCAGCGGACCACGCGGCGCATGAGCCTGACTGAGACCGGCCACGCCTATTACCGCGAATGCTGCCGGCTGCTCGACGAGCTGGATGCATTGGAACGCGGCATCGCCGAACAGCGCGGCGACGTGGCCGGGCGCCTGCGCGTCAATGCACCGCAATCATTCGCGCTGAGCACGCTGTCGCCGCTGCTGCCACGCTTCCTGCAGCAGCATCCGCAACTGTCGCTGGACCTTGTGATGGAAGACCGCCTGCTTGATGCGGTAGGCGAAGGTTTCGATGTGTCGCTGCGGTTGCGTGCCGAGCTGGACGACTCGCGACTGGTAGCGCGCCGCCTGGCCTCGTTGCAGCAGGTGCTGTGCGCGGCTCCGTCCTACCTTCAGCAGCATCCGGCACCGCAGGCAGTGGACGATCTGCAGGCGCACAGCGTGCTGGCCTACAGCCTGTCCGACTCGCCCGGCAGCTGGCCGCTGCTCGGCCCCGACGGCCAGGTGACGATCACCCTGCCGGCGCGCGTCACCGTCAACAACAGCCTGCTGCTGCGCGACCTGCTGGTGGCCGGCATGGGCATCGGCGCCCTGCCCTCGTTCCTGGCGGCACCGGCGCTGGCCCGTGGCGAGCTGCAGCAGGTGCTGCCCGACCATCGCTATCCGCCACGTTTCGTGCATGCGGTCTATCCCACCTCGCGCCACCTGCAGCCCAAGGTGCGTGCCTTCATCGATTTCCTGCACGCCGAGCTGCCCGGCTGCGCCGGCCTGGATTCGTAACCGCCAGCGAAAACTGAGCTGCCCGCGGCGTGCTGTTTCAGACGCGCCGCGCTGCCTAATCTGCCGCCTCCCCTCTCACCGATGGCAGGCAGATGTCTTCCGTTCCTTCCCCCGCCACCGCCGCGCCGGTGGTCGATTTCTTCCACGACGTGGTCTGCGGCTGGTGCTTCGTGCTGGCCCCGCGCCTGCAGCAGGTCTCCGCCGAACTCGGCATCCAGGTGCGTCACCGCAGCTTCGTGCTGCAGGACTCGCGCGCGCAGATGGTCGAGGTGTTCGGCTCGATGGAGCGCGCCAAGGCGATCATCCTGCGCCACTGGACCGACTGCGCCGCGCATGAAGACACCGCGCGCATCGATATCGAAGGCATGCGTGCACAGGACTTCGAGTATCCGTCCGGCTGGCTCGGCGCACTGGCCTGCCAGGCCGCCGGCATGCTCGGTGGCAACGACGCCCATGGCGCGATGTTCGATGCCGTGCAGTGGGCGCACCTGCACCAGCACCGCAACATCGGCGACGCCGAAGTACTGCTGGATATCGCCGAAGCACTGGGCCACCCGCGTGGCGCCTTCGCTGACCACATGCGCAGCGACGCAGTGCGCCAGCGCGTGCAGGCCGACCGTGCCGAAGCCGCGACCCTCGGCATCCGCTCCATTCCCACCGTGATCGGCGGCAACGGCCTGCGCCTGCAGACCCTGCCGCTGCCGCAACTGCGCCAAGCCCTGGCGCACCTGGTCGCGGCCTGAGCCGCACCGTCCCCCACCCTGCAAGGAGATTCCCCATGACCTCACGTACCCTGGCCACCGCGCTGGCCCTGCTGCTGGCCGGCACCGCCGCTTCCACCACCGTATCCGCGCACGAACGCGTTCCCTCCGGCCAGCAGGTCGGCACCAGCCCCTGGGGGCCGAAGGACGAGATCGGCCGCCTCAACCTGATCACCGACGCCTCGCGCGCAGCGATCCTGTCGCGGGTCAGTGGCGGCAAGGCCTATGACCTGGCCACCGAATACTACGTCGGCATGCCCAGCTGGCAGGATGCCGGCGACCCGCACTACCAGTTCTGGATGACCCACACCCCGCGCGGCACGGTGATGGATGATCCGATGGGCGTGGGCGAGACCATGAACCTCACCCGCAGCTACACCGGCACCGCATTCTCGATGTACAGCCACACCGGCACCCACATCGATGCGCTGAACCACTTCGGCATCCACGGAAAGATCTGGAACGGCTTCGAGGCCGACAAGCACCTCGGTGACCGTGGCTGGAATGTCACCGGCATCGAGAAATTCCCGCCGCTGATCGCGCGTGGCGTGCTGATCGACGTGGCCGGCGCCAAGGGCGTGGACATGCTGCCGGACAGCTACCGCGTCACCCGCCAGGACCTGAAGGATGCGCTGGCACGCCAGCAGGTGAAGCTGCAGCAGGGCGACGTGGTGCTGATCCGCACCGGCCGCATGCGCCTGTTCGAACAGCCCAAGGCCTACATGGCCAACCCGCCGGGCATGGGCCTGGACGCGGCGCGCTTCCTGGTGGAGGACAGCGGCGCGATGATCGTCGGCGCCGACAACCTCAGCTTCGAGACCTTCCCCTCGGAGGTGTCCGACGACTACGTGCCGCTGCACACCTACCTGCTGGCCCAGCAGGGCGCGCCGATCATCGAGCTGGTGGCGCTGGACGAACTGGCCCGCGACAAGGTCTATGAGTTCGCCTTCATCGGCGGCCCGCTGAAGATCCGCGGCGGCGATGCCGCGCCGCTGCGCCCGGTGGCGCTGCCGGTGCGCCCGTAACCGGGAGTGCCCGTGCCTGTAGGTGCCGACCCTGGTCGGCACCGTTTTCCCATCCACGCATGGCGTGGATCTACTGGAGAGAACCCTGGTAGATCCACGCCATGCGTGGATGCTTTAGCCCTTCAGCAACCTGAAACCCGACCTTCCGATTTCATTAGTAATTCTACTCACAACGCGAGTAGCATGTCCGGTCTCAGCCCCTGATACCGGCCCGTCGATACTCGCGCCATGCCTGCCGTTTCCGCCCGTTCCTGCCGCTTCAAGCCAACCCGGCGCCTCCCTTGGAGGATCGGCTGATGGGTGCTGTCGTCGCCCTCGACCGGCTGCTGGACGGGCGCCAGCTGTGGCGCGGCCCAGCCCGCCAGGGGCCGGCCAGCGACCACCTGGCCAGTGGCCATCCGGCGCTGGACGCACGCCTGCCCGGCGGTGGCTGGCCGGCCAGCGGGCTGTGCGAGGTGCTGCAGGCCGCGCCCGGCGTCGGCGAGCTGGCGCTGGTCTGGCCGGCGCTGGCGAAGCTGAGCCAGCGCGACCGCCCGATCGTGCTGGTCGCCCCGCCCTACCGCCCGCATGCCCCGGCCTGGGCGGCTGCCGGGCTGGATCTGGCCCAGCTGCAGATCATCCACGCCACACCGAAACAGGCGCTGTGGGCCACCGAGCAGTGCCTGCGCTCGGCCGCCTGCGCGGCGGTGCTGTGCTGGCCACACCAGGCCGACGACCGCTCACTGCGCCGGCTGCAGGTGGCTGCCGACAGCGGCCAGTGCCTGGGCTTCGTGTTCCGCGAGGCGCAGGCAGCGCGCAACCCCTCCCCGGCCAGCCTGCGCCTGCAGCTCGACCACGGCCAGGTGCGGGTGCTGAAGTGCCGTGGCGGCCTGCCACCGGCGCAGCCGTTGCCACTGGCCATCGCCCACTGAGGCCGCGTCATGCATTGGGCCTGCCTGTTGTTGCCGCAGCTGGCACTGGACAGCGTGCTGCGCCTGCAGCCGGACCCGCAGCGGCCACTGGTGCTGCTGCAGGGGCCGGCGCAGCGTCGCGTGCTGCGTGCGGTCAGCCCGTCGGCACGCGCAGCGGGACTGCGCCCGGGCATGCTGCTGTCGGCCGCACAGGTGCTGGTGCAGGACATGTACCTGCACGACTACGACCCGAACGCCGAACAGCACACCCGGCAGCTGCTGGCCAGTTGGGCCTACGCCTACAGCTCGCAGGTCAGCCTCGATTTTCCGCACGCGCTGGTCATGGAAATCGGTGCCAGCCGTGCCCTGTTCGGTGACTGGCTGACGATCGAAAAGCGCCTGCGCAACGAACTGCATGAACTCGGTTTCCGCCACCGCCTGGTGGCCGCGCCCACGGCGCATGCCGCGCGCGTGCTGGCCAATGTCCACGACGGCCTCGGCATCGATGCGCAGCAGCTGCCAGCGGCACTGGCGCAGCTGCCGTTGCCGCGCTGCGGCCTGCCCAGCGAAGCGGTGACCGTGCTCGGTCGTTCCGGTCTGCGCACGCTGGGTGCGGTGCTCGAACTGCCGCGCGACAGCCTGGCCCGGCGCTTCTCACCCGAGGTGCTGCAGCAACTGGATGCGCTGCGCGGCCTGCCCACCGCGCCACTGCGCTACTACCAGCCACCGGACCGTTTCGATGCACGCATCGAATTCGAATACGAGATCGAATCCAGCCAGGCCCTGCTGTTCCCGCTGCGCCGCCTGCTGCTGGACCTGGCGGCCTTCCTGTGCTCGCGCGATGGCGGCGTGCAGCGCTTCGACCTGCACTTCGAGCATGACCTGCTGCCGGCCAGCGTGCTGACCATCGGCCTGCTGGCACCCGAGCGCGATCCCGCGCTGCTGTTCGAGATCGCACGCAACCGCATGGAAGCGTTCGCCCTGCCCGCTGGCAGCCGCGCACTGCGCCTGCAGGCCGAACAGCTGCCACCGTTCGTGCCCGCCGCGCGTGACCTGTTCGATACCCGGCCGGCACAGGCGATGCCCTGGAACCAGCTGCGCGAGCGCCTGCGGGCGCGGCTGGGCGATGACGCCGTGCAGCCGCTGGCGGTGCAGGCCGACCATCGCCCCGAACGCGCCAGTGGCACCCAGCCCGCGGTCAAGCCTCCGTCGTACTGGCCGCTGCGTCCGGGCTGGCTGCTGGACACGCCGCAACCGCTGCGTGATCCCCGCCTGCGCATCGTCACCGGGCCGGAGCGGATCGAATCGGGCTGGTGGGACCAGGCCGATGCGCGGCGCGATTACTACGTGGTGGAAACCGCGCATGGCCAGCGCGGCTGGGCTTTCCGTGAGCGCAATGATCCACATGCCCCGTGGATGCTGCACGGCTGGTTCGGCTGAGCCGCCATGCACAGCGAACTGCCCGGCTACGCCGAACTGCACTGTCTGTCGGCCTTCAGTTTCCAGCGTGGCGCCTCGATCGCCGAAGAACTGTTCGCGCGCGCCGCCGGCCAGGGCTACCGCGCGTTGGCGATCACCGACGAATGCTCGCTGGCCGGCATCGTGCGCGCCTGGCAGGCCGCCAAGACGCATGGCGTGGCGCTGATCGTCGGTGCCGAATTCCAGGTCGAGGACGGCCCGAAGCTGGCCCTGTTGTGCACCGACCAGGCCGCCTATGCTGGTCTCTGCCAGTTGATCACCACCTGCCGGCGGCGCGCGGCCAAGGGCGAATACCGCTGCCTGCGCGAGGACCTGCTCGGCCTGCCCGACGGCCTGCTGTGCCTGTGGCTGGACCGGCAACCGGCCGCCATCGATCTGGAACTGCTGCGCACCGGCTTCGATGATCGCCTGTGGCTGGCGGTGGAGCTGCACCATGAGCACGACGACGCGCGTCGCCTGCAGCAGCTGCAGGCCTTCGGCGAACGCCACCACCTGCCGCTGGTGGCCAGTGGTGATGTGCACATGCACGTGCGCCGCCGCCGCGCCCTGCAGGACACACTGACCGCCATCCGCCACCGCTGCAGCGTGGCCGAGGCCGGCTGGCGCCTGTTTCCCAACGGCGAGCGCCACCTGCGCCCGCGTACCGCGCTGGCCCAGCTGTATCCGCCCGAACTGCTGGCCGAGACCCTGCGCATCGCCGAGCGTTGCCACTTCACGCTGGAGCAGCTGCAGTACACCTATCCACGCGAACTGGTGCCGGAGGGCCACGACCCGGACAGCTGGCTGCGCGTGCTGGTCGAGCGTGGCATCCCGTGGCGCTGGAAAGGCGGCATCGAACCAGCGCAACGCACGCAGATCGAGCACGAACTGGCGTTGATCAGGCAGAAGAACTACGCCTCCTACTTCCTCACCGTGCAGGACATCGTGCGCTTCGCACGCAGCCAGGACATCCTCTGCCAGGGGCGCGGCTCGGCGGCCAACTCCGCGGTGTGCTTCGTACTGGGCGTGACCGAGATCGACCCGGCACGCAGCAACCTGCTGTTCGAGCGCTTCATCTCCGCCGAACGCGACGAACCACCGGATATCGACATCGACTTCGAACACGAGCGCCGCGAGGAAGTGCTGCAGTACGTGTTCAAGCGCTATGGCCGCGAGCGCGCTGCGTTGACCGCGGTGGCGATCAGCTATCGTGGCCGCAGCGCGATCCGCGACGTGGCCCGTGCGCTTGGCCTGCCGATGGACCAGGTCAACGAACTGGGCGCGGCGATGGACCACTGGGGCGGCCATGTGCCGCTGCCGGAGACCCTGCGCGAGCGCGGCTTCGATCCGGAAACCCCACTGATGCGGCGGCTGCTGGCGCTGACCGCCGAACTGATCGACTTCCCGCGCCACCTGTCGCAGCACCCGGGCGGCTTCGTGATTTCCGAGCATCCGCTGTCAACCCTGGTGCCGGTGGAGAACGCGGCGATGGCCGACCGCACCGTCATCCAGTGGGACAAGGACGATCTGGATGCCACTGGCCTGATGAAGGTCGACTGCCTGGCGCTGGGCATGCTCACCGCCATCCGCAAATGCCTGGCGATGCTGCAGCAGCATGGCCTGCACGAAGGACGCATGGATGCGATTCCTCCCAAGGATACGAAGACCTACGACATGATCTGCGCCGCCGACACCATCGGCGTATTCCAGATCGAGTCGCGCGCGCAGATGGCGATGCTGCCGCGCCTGCAGCCGCGCACCTTCTACGACCTGGTGATCGAAGTGGCGATCGTGCGCCCTGGCCCGATCCAGGGTGACATGGTGCACCCCTACCTGGAACGGCGAAGGATCCTGCGCGAGCAGGGTCCTGACGCGTTGAACGATCCAGACAATCCACTCTATCCAGCGCGGCTGGAACGCGTGTTCGCGCGCACCCTCGGCGTGCCACTGTTCCAGGAACAGGTCATGCAGTTGGCGGTGGAAGCGGCCGGCTACACGCCGGGCCAGGCCGATGCCCTGCGCCGCTCGATGGCGGCGTGGAAGCGCCGTGGCGGCCTGGAACCGCATCGCGAGAAGCTGCTGGCCGGCATGCTCAAGAACGGCTTCAGCCGCGAGTACGGCGAGCACCTGTTCGAACAGATCAAGGGCTTCGGTGACTACGGTTTTCCGGAAAGTCACGCCGCCAGTTTCGCCCTGCTGACCTATAACAGTTGCTGGCTGAAGTGCCATCACCCGGCCGCGTTCACCGCCAGCCTGATCAACAGCCAGCCATTGGGTTTCTACAGCCCCGACCAGCTGCTGCAGGATGCGCGCCGGCATGGCATCCGCGTGTTGCCGGTGGACGTGCGCCACAGCGACTGGGACTGCACGCTGGATTTCAGCAAGGGGCCGGCCGCGATCCGGCTCGGCCTGCGCCTGGTCGATGGCTGCAACGAGCCCGCCGTGCAGGCCATCATGCGTGAACGTGCGCGGCGCCCGTTCGACGATGTGGGTGACCTGTGCCAGCGTACCGCTCTGGACCGCCGCCAGCAGGGCCTGCTGGCCGATGCCGGGGCGCTGCGTGGGCTCAGCGGCCATCGCCATCGTGCGCGCTGGGATATCTCCGGCGTGGAAAACCGGCTGCCGCTGTTCGACCAGGCCCGCGCCACCACCGAAGCCCGCGTGCCACTGCCCCTGCCCAGCGCCTGGGAAGACATGCAGGCCGATTACCGCAGCACCGGCACCACGCTGGGCCGCCATCCGATCTCGTTCCTGCGCGCGCAACTGCGCAGCCGTGGCTGCCTGGATGCCGCACAACTGGCTGCCCACGGCCATGGCCGGCGCGTGCGCATCGCCGGCCTGGTGCGCATGCGCCAGCGCCCGCAGACCGCCAGTGGCGTCACCTTCCTCACCCTTGAAGACGAGACCGGCATGGTCAACGCCGTGGTCTGGCGGCACCTGGCCGATCGCCAGCACCGGGTGCTGGTCGATACCCAGCTGATGCAGATCGATGGCCGCCTGGAACGCGTCGATGGCGTGCAGCACGTCATCGTGCAGCGCATGCACTGCCTGGATGAACTGCTGCAGGGACTGCGCAGCCACAGTCGCGATTTCCACTGACGATACACAACGTCACACAACGAACTGGCCATTGCCGGTCCGCATCCGCTATCGTCGGCACATCCAAGGAAGGACGACCCGATGTCCCGTGCGCTGCTGCTGACCACCCTGGTGGTCTCGACCCTCGCCCTGCTTGTTTCCGGCTGGACCGCCTGGAGCCTGCATCGCAGCCAATCGCCACAGCGCATCATCGAGGCACGCGGGCTGATCATCCACGATGCAAGCGGCCAGCCGCGGGTGATCCTCGGCGCACCGGTTCCCGATCCGCTCAGCCAGGGCCGTACCCAGGGGCCGCGCGCCACTGCCTTGTCCGGCCTGATCCTGCTCGGCCCCGACGGCTCCGAACGCGGCGGCTACGGCACCAGCGACCGCGGCGGCGAAGCCCTGCTGACCCTGGACGATGCCACCGGCACCACCGAAGTGTTCAAGGTCGTCGCCAATCCGGACCGTGGCGCCAGCCTGATGGTCAAGCACCAGAACAACACCGGCGCCATGCTCACCTCCTGGCAGGGCAAGCCGGAGCTGATGTTCGTCGATGACAGCGGCCAGTCCTACTACGTGCGCCCGGGCGCCAACGCCGCGCCTTGATCTGCTTCTGCAGCGTCGAACCATGCTCGACTACCGGTCATGTAGAGTCGAGCCATGCTCGACTGCTTCTACCAACAACAGCCGAGCATGGCTCGGCTCTACAAAGGCGAAGCAAAGCCGAGCATGGCCCGACGCTACAAACCACACACCGCCGCCAGGTCATCGGCCAGCTGCCGCAGCTGCGCCGGTCCCAGCGCCGAACACGTAATGCGCAGACCATGGCCCGGTGCCGCCACCGCGAACACTTCGCCGGCGCGCACATGCCATCCGCGCGAGGCCAGTGCCAGCACCTGTGGGTGGCTGTCGGCCGGCAACGGCAGCCACAGGTTCAATCCTTCCATCGGCTGCGGCGTCGGCATGCCATGCGCGCGCAGCAGCTCCTGTAGCGACTGCAGGCGCTGCTGGTAGCGCTCACCCGCCGAGGCGATCTTCGCCCGCTGCGTTGCCGACGCCAGCACCGAAGTCGCTGCATCCTGCAGCAGGTGGCTGACCCAGCCGGTGCCGGACGCCAATCGCAGCCGCAACCGCGATGCGGTCTCCTCATCGCAGGCCAGCCAGGCCAGCCGCAGGTCCGGACCCAGCGGCTTGGACAACGAACGCAGCAGCGCCCAGCGCCGGCCATCCAGCGGCAGCACTGAGTGATAGGCCTGCTGCGAGAGCAGTGCGTAGTGATCGTCGATCAGCACCGCCACCTGCGGGTAGGCCGCCAGCAACTGCCGCAACGCCCGTGCCCGCTTCGCATCCAGGCTGGCCCCGGTCGGGTTGTGCGCGCGCGGGGTCAGCAGCACCGCGCGTGCGCCGGCCTCCAGTGCCGCACGCAGCGAATCGACCTGCATGCCATGCGCGTCCACCGCCACCGGCAACGGCGCGTGGCCCACAGCATTGAGCACATTGAGGCTGCCGAGGAAGCATGGATCCTCCACCGCGATGCGGTCTCCTGGCAGCAACCACGCCGCCAGCAGGCGCTCGATGCCATCAACCGCGCCATGGGTCAGCTCCAGCGCATAGCCCTCTGGGCAGTCCGCATCCAGCGAGGCGCGCGCCAGCGCCTGCAACCTCGGGTCGACCGTGCCTACGCCGTACAAACGCGGCGCGGCCGGGGCCAGGCGCAGGTTCGGCAGCAGGCGCGGATCCGGATTGCCACCGGCCAGGTCCTGCAGCGCCAGCCCGGGCGTACTGCCCTCGCGCGCCAGCGTCGGCGGCAATCCGCGCACCACCGTGCCACGGCGGCCCGCCGTGCTGGCCAGGCCCGCCGCATCCAGGCGCTTGTAGGCAGCGGCCACGGTGTTGCGGTTCACGCCCAGTTGCTCGGCCAGTTCACGCACCGGCGGCAGCACGCTGCCGGCCGGCAGGCGGCCCTTGCCGATGCCGTCGCGGATGCTGTCGAAGATCGACTCAGCGCTATGCCCGGTGATTTTCATTTTGTCCTATGCCAAAATATATCTTGTCCTGTGCCAGTGTATCCCACCCTGGCCATCCTGCATTGGAGGTGCCCGCATGCCCCTTGCCGCTGCCGACTGGCCCGTCGCCCAGTCCGTTGAACAGATCGCCGCCAACCTGGTCACGGTGCGCCAACGCATCGCCGATGCCTGCGCGCGCGCCGTCCGGGACCCGGCCAGCGTGCGCCTGCTGCCGGTCAGCAAGACCGTCGATGACGCCCGCATCCGCATGGCGGTGGCCGCCGGTTGCCACGAACTGGGCGAGAACAAGGTGCAGGAGGCGCAGCGCAAAGCCGAAACGATGGCCGACCTGGGCGTGCACTGGTCGGTGATCGGCCATCTGCAGACCAACAAGGCGCGCTACGTAGCGCGCTTTGCCAGCGAGTTCCAGGCGCTGGACAGCCTGCGCGTGGCCGAGGCCCTGCAGCAGCGCCTGCAACTGGAAGACCGCACGCTGGATGTGTTCGTGCAGGTCAACACCTCGGCCGAGCCGAGCAAGTACGGACTGGAACCCGACGCGGTCGAGGCCTTCGTCCAGCAGCTGCCGGCCTTCGATCGCCTGCGTGTGCGCGGCCTGATGACCCTGGCCATCTTCACCCCCGACGTCGAGCGCGTGCGCGCCTGCTTCGTGCGCCTGCGCGAACTGCGCGACCAGCTGCAACGCACCGCCCCGCCCGGCCTTGACCTGTCGCAGCTGTCGATGGGCATGTCCGGTGATTTCGAAGTGGCCATCGAGGAAGGTGCCACCGTGGTCCGCGTCGGCCAGGCCATCTTCGGCGCCCGCGCCACCCCGGACAGCTTCTACTGGCCGAACAGCGGAGCCCCGGCATGAAGCACGCGGTTGTCCTGCAACACGTCGCCTTCGAAGACCTCGGCACCCTGCAGCCTTTGCTGTTGGCACAAGGCTGGCAGCTGCAGGTGCTGCAGGCCGGCGTCGATGCGCTCGATCCGGCCGAAGTGGCCGACCTGCTGGTGGTGCTGGGCGGCCCCATCAGTGCCAATGACACAAAGACCTATCCCTTCGTCACCGACAGCATCGCCCTGCTGCAGCGCCGGCTGCAGCAGCAGCGGCCAACCCTGGGCATCTGCCTGGGTGCACAACTGATGGCCCGTGCACTCGGTGCCAGTGTCGCTCCCAGTGGAGGCAAGGAGATCGGCTTTGCGCCACTGCTGCTGACCGATGAAGGCCAGCGCTCGCCGCTGCAGGCCCTGCAGGGCATTCCCGTGCTGCATTGGCATGGTGAGGCCTTCGAACTTCCGGCCGGCGCACGCCGCCTGGCCAGCACGCCGGCCTGCCGTCACCAGGCCTTCGCCATCGGCCATCACGCGCTGGCCCTGCAATGCCATCCGGAACTGGACGCGCGCCAGTTCGAGCGTTGGCTGATTGGTCACACGCTGGAGCTGGCCCAGGCCGGCATCGATCCGAATGATCTGCGCGCGCAGGCGCGTCGCTATGGCGCACCACTGGCCGCGGCCGCCACCGCGATGTTCGACCATTGGCTGCAGGACCTGCCGGAGACACCGCGATGAACTATCGATTGCAGATCCACCGCGATGGCGTCTATTGGGGCCACTTCGACTGCAGCGGCCCTGATGCCCTGCAGCGCATGGACGCCATCGCCGCACAACTGCCTGCGGATCAGGGCTTCCAGCTGAAACGGCAGAAAGGTGTTGGCGAAGAGCGCATCCTGTCCAGCAATGCCGACGGCCTGCGCGTACTGGCTTCGCAGATCCAGTACCGCGATCTCTGACGATCGTCACGGTAGTGCCGGCCGCTGGCCGGTACTCGAATCTGCCGGCCAGCGGCCGGCACTACCCCGGCTGTTCGGCCGCGTGCGAAGCTTCACCGATGCTGACCCTGCAACGCGGCAACCACCACGGACTGCTCATCGCCCCGCGCTGGCCCTCTACCCGCATCCAACTGGAAGAAGAGGTACTGCAACGCCTGCTCGACGCGCAGGCAATGCTGCCTGTGGGGCTGCGGCTACTGCTCACCCGTGGCTTCGAACCCAGCCACAGCCGTCTCGGTGGCTTCCGCCGCCTGGTGCGTCGGCTCGGCATCACCCTCTTCCGTGCCTGTTATCCGCAGCGCCGGGATGAAGTCGACGCCATCTTCGGCGCCAACGGCCACGACATCGATGGCCGTCATGTCGATGTCTCACTGGTACTGCACGGCGAGCGGCTGCGGCTGCTGCCCCTGGGCGTGTTCACCCCGCCGCGCTGGCAGCACCGCCGCGTCGCCCGGTATGCCGAGCCAGTCGCACGAGCGAAGCGCAGCCTGCAGCACTGCGGATTCGTGCTGCATCACAATCCCACCGAAGCCCTGCAGATCCACTGCGATTATCGTCCCCGCTGACGCCGCGGTGGCTCATGCGGACTGCGCTCGCACCAAAGATGCAAATGATTCTCTTTTGCTGTAAGGTGCAGCCGCTGCCCTTGCCGCCGCGGGCTGTTCCCTTTCCCAGTTGTCGCCCGCCCCGTGTCCACGCCTGTCGAACCGACGGATGTCGCGCAGCTGTGCGCGGCCCATTACCGGCCGCTGCACGCCCATGTCCGCCGCAAACTCCCGCAACGCAGCGACGCCGATGACGTCGTCCAGGAAACCTGGCTGCGTGTCGTCAAGGTCGCCGCCAGTGGCCTGCTGAGCAATGGCCGCGCGTACCTGTACCGTGTTGCCCACAACCTGATTGCCGACCATTACCGGCAACGCCAGCGCCGTCGCGAAGAAGCGCTGGATGACACGCAGTTGCATGCCATCGCCGATCCTGCGCCGCTGCCCGAGCAGCGACTGCTCGACGCCGAACAGCTGCGCCACCTCGACGCGATCATCGCCGCGCTGCCACCGCGCTCGCGCCAGGTGTTCCTGCTGGCGCGGGTTGAACAGTTGGCGCTGGCCGAGATCGGGCGCCAGCTCGGCATCAGCCGGCAGACCGCGCACAGCCATCTGCTGCGCGCACTGGTCGCCCTGCAGCAGGTGCCCGGCGCATGAGCCTGGACGCGATCGCGCGCGAAGCTGCACGCTGGTGGCTGGACGGGCACGACGGTGGCCGCGACGAGAACGCGTTCGAGCAGTGGTACCAGGCCGACCCTCGCCATGCTGCGCAGTACCAGCATCTGCAACACCTGTGGCAGGCCGGTGCGACGCTGCCCAGCCTGCAGCGGCAACAGCAGCGCAGGCAACGCCGTCGCCTGCGCGAAGCTGGCATTGCGGTTCTGTTGCTGTGCGCGCTGGGTCTCTACAGCCGCCATGTGTCGCCGCCTGTAGCGCAGGTCCTGCGAACGGCCGCTGGCGAGATCCGCGAGGAGACCCTTCGGGATGGCTCGCATGTCCTGCTGTCACCCGGCAGCGAAGTGAAGGTGCGCATCGATGGGCAGCGCCGCCAGCTCCAGCTGCAGCGCGGCCAGGCCTGGTTCCAGGTCGCCGCCGATGCCGACCGGCCCTTCCAGGTGCATACCCCACAGGGCACCGTCACTGCACTGGGGACCGCATTCGATCTTGCCGTGCAGGGCAACAGCAGCGTGGTCACCGTTACCGAGCATCGCGTGCGCGTGGACAGCGGCAACGTCAGCATGCTGGCTGACCACGGCGAACAGCTGCGCTTCGATGGGCAGGCAACAGCCCATGCAACAACGACCGCCCCCGGAGCATTGGCCTGGCGCGAGCGGCGCCTGCATTGGGTCTCGGCCCCACTGGCCGACGTCACGCAGGGCCTGGACCGCTGGCATGGCGGGCACACGTGGGTCGTCGGCGAGCAGCTGCGCCAGCAGCCGGTCACCCTGCTTGGCAGTGCCGACGGTGCGGCCGGCAACCGCGACCAGTTGGCCACTCAGTTGCAGGTGCGCGTGCTGCGCCTCGGCGCGGGCATACAGGTGTGGCTGCCGCCACGCAGGGAACAGCGTGATGGACCCTGACATCCGGCCTGCGGCTGCGTCTACCCAGGATGACGACGCTCTGCGTCAGCCCCTGGAGCCCCCGATGCTGTGCCCCCGCCCCCTTGTCCTCGCCCTGTCGCTGGCCTGTACCAGTGCCCTTCCGCTGCTACCCGGCAGTGCCCACGCACAGACCGCCACCCGTACCTACAATCTGCCCGCACAACCGCTGGCGGCCGCGCTGGACGCCTACAGCCGGCTGACCGGCGTCGATCTGGTGATCGGCGCAGCGCTGCCCGCGGGCCATTCGGCGCCTGCGCTGCGCGGTGACTTCGACGATGCGCAGGCCCTGTCGCGCCTGTTGGCAGGCAGCGGCCTGCGCCCGCGCTTCGTCGATGCGCGTCGTGCCGCCCTGGAGCCGGCGCCGGCTGAACGCGCCGATGGCAGCCGTCGCACTGGCCCGCTGCGGGTGCAGGGTACTACCGCACACGGTCAGGCACCGGGTGCCGGCGCCAGTCAATATGTACCGGCCACCCGCGATGGCTTTGCGCCCCCGGTGGGCAGCGAGCGCGTGGCGATGGCCGAACGCCAGGAAGGCAACAGCCTGCTGCGCTCGATGCCCGGCACCCACAGCTTCCATTCGCGCAGCCAGCCGGGCCTGCAGGTCAACATCCGCGGCATGACCGGTGCCGGCCGGGTCAACACCATGATCGACGGTGTCACCCAGACCTTCCGCAACAATGCCGGGCACGGCTCGGGCGGCCCGTTCGCCTATGTCGATCCCTTCCTGCTGGCCGGTGTGGACGTGCAGCGCGGTGCGGTCGCCGGTGGTGATGGCGCCGGCACGCTGGCCGGCAGTGCCAACTTCCGCACGCTGGACATCGACGATCTGCTCGGCGAGGGGCGCGACTGGGGCCTGCGTGCGGGCTACCGCCACGGCAACAACGGCTACGGCAGTGGCCGTACCTTCGCCGGTGCCTGGCGCCACAGCGAAGAGGGTGGCGACCGCCAGTTCGGCCTGCTGGCCGCCGCCAGCAGCAGCCGCAGCAGCGAATACGCGACCGCACGCGGGCAGAAGAACAACGCCGACCCGGGCAGCCAGCAGCCCAGCAGCTGGCTGTTGAAGGCGCGCCTGCAGCCCAGCGACCAGCATCGGCTGGACCTGAGCCACATGCGTTACGAAAACGACTTCTACCACAACTATCCGTGGCAGATTTCCGCGCGCAACCAGCGCGCCAGTTACCACTACACACCCTATTCGCCGTGGATCGACCTGCGTGCGACCTTCGCCAGCAACAAGACCCGGCTGTTCTACCCGCCGGTGGAGGACTCCAGCTACATCGGCCGCCGCACCCACAGCAGCCTTAGCAGCTGGACCGTGGACAACACCAGCCGCTTCGACATCGGTGCACTGCAGGCGCGCTGGAACACCGGCATCAAGCACCAATCGGACATCTATGTGGCCGATACGCCCATCCTGCGCGGTGCCAACCCGCAGGGTCGCAGCCAGCTGGACAGTGTGTTCAGCACGCTGGAGCTGCAGTACGACATCTATGCCCTGACCGCAGGACTGCGCCAGGACCGCTTCGGCATCCGTGGTCACATCCCGGTGTGCTCGGATGTGCCCGGCCAGTGCGCGGAGATCAATGGCGGCGACATCGACGTGCGTCGCACAGAGCGCGCACTCAGCCCGAGCCTGGCGGTTTCACTGCAGGCCACCGACTGGCTGCAGCTGTTCGCCGAGGTCTCGCGCACGTCGCGGCCGCCGCGCGTGCAGGAAATGTTCTTCGAGAAGATCCCGCTGGAGGACGCCAGCGTCGCCGACGGCATCGGCGCCAATCCGTTCCTGCGCCGCGAGCGCTCGCGCAACCTGCAGTTCGGCGCCAACCTCAGCACCGACTCGCTGCTGGTCGACGGTGACCTGGCACAACTGCGGGTCACCCGCTTCGACAACCGCATCCGCGACTACATCAAGCCGCAGTACCTGCTGATCGTGCATCCGCCGGAAGTGGAACCGTTCGTGGTGCCGATCGACAGCGATCCGCAGCTCAATGCCTGGACCGATGTGCTGGACGCCGACGACTTCAGCGCCACCACGCGCTGGATGAACCACCCCGGCGTGGTGCGCATGCGCGGCATCGAACTGGAAGCCCATTACGCCAGCGAGCACTACCACGCCACGCTGAGCTGGACCCGCTCGCGCACCAGCGCGCCGGCCATCGAGTTCGTCAACCTGGAAGACATCACCGCCCTGCCCGACCGCTACTGGACGCTGGACGTGGGCGGCCGCTGGTGGCAGCAGCGCGTGCAGGCCGGCCTGCGCGCCGAGTACTCCGGTCCGACCGAGGAAGGCTACGACTTCTTCCAGACCCGCAAGACCGGCGGCACCGGCGTGCTGCTGGACTTCTACGCCAGCTTCAAGCCGCAGGCCAACACCACGCTGTGGCTGAACATCGAAAACCTGCAGAACAAGGCCTATGACAACAATGCCTCGATCGACAGCATCTTCAGTCCGATCCTGGACCGCGGCAACGGCCGTGGCCGCACCGTCTCGATGGGCGTCAATGTGGCGTTCTAGCCGCCACTGGCTGCCGCTGTGCCTGCTCGCGCTCGCGTCGATGGCCAGCGCGCAGCCGATGCCCGGCAAGGTGCTGGACCTCGCCAGCGGCCAGACCCTGGACGAAGCTGCGTTCGTGAAGCGCGCAGCGAACGCTCCGCGACTGCTGCTGGGCGAACGCCACGACCTGGCCGGTGACCACGCTGCCCAGCGCTGGCTGCTGCACGCGCTGCAGCAGCAGCGTCTACAAGGCGCGCTGGTGCTGGAGATGATTGCCAGCGAACGCCAGCCGCGCCTGCAGCGGGTGCAGCGCTGGCTGGCCAAGGGCAACCATGCCGACGGTGCACGCCTGCAGGAGCTGCTGGGCTGGGATACACGATGGCCGTGGACCGCCTACGGCGGGCTGGTGCAGGACGCCACCGCTGCCGGCATCCCCTTGTTCGGCGGCAATCTCGCGCGCGTCGAGGTCAACGCCCACCTGGCGTCCGCTGATGCAGTGCGGTTCCCGGTGCCCGCCGCCCGCCAACGCCTGTCGGATGTGGTTCTGGCCCAGCACGCAGACGCGGCACCGATGCTGGAAGGGATGCTGGCCGTGCAACAGGCCCGCGACACGCGCATGGCACAGGTGCTGACCGCAGCACCTGCACCCGCGCTGCTGGTAGCCGGTCGCTGGCATGTGCTGCGCGGCACCGGGGTGCCGGGCTACCTGCCACCGGATACGCCTGCGCTGGTGATCGCATTGGCCTCGCCGGGTGAAACCGTCGGTGCTGCTGATGCCGATCTGCTGTGGGTGCTGGACGATGAGTGAGCGCGGCCAACACTGGCAGGCGATCGTGATCACCGTCGTCCTGCACCTGCTGCCCCTGCTGCTGTTGGTGCACTGGGTTGCAATGCCGCCGATGCTGCCACCGCCGGAGCAGGACATGCGCATCAGCCTGCGCCTGCTGGCACCGGCCACGCCGCCACAGCCCGTAGAGGAGCGCCAGGCCGATACCCCCAGCCAGGCGCAGCAGGCGCGTGCATCGCAACCGACAAAGTCGCCGCCACCACCGAAGCCCACCGCCGCGCGCGAGGGCGAGTTGGCCGCCAGCGAAACGGGCGGGACGGGTCGAAAGCCGCTGCCGGTCGCCCCGCCTGCGGCCGCGACCGATGCAAGTCCCGCACCGGCATCGATCACGGCCGCGCCGCCCGCTCCAGACGCGCCACCGGCGGACTTCCAGGCCGGCGCCGCCAGCGACCAGTGGGAAGCCCGCCTGATGGCGCGGCTGGAGCGTTACCGCTATTACCCTGCCGCCGCGCGCTCGCGCCGGCAGCAGGGCACTGCCTGGGTCAGGGCCAGCATCGACCGCGAAGGTCGCCTGCTGGCGCTGCGGCTGGAGCAGTCCAGTGGCCAGCCGATGCTCGATGACGCTGCGCTGCAGACCTTCCGTCGCGCGCAGCCGCTGCCGCCCATTCCCGATGAACTGAAGGCACCGCAGGAACTGGTGGTGCCGGTGGAGTACTACCTGCGCTAGGCGGCGTAGGCCTCCGCCTCGATCTCGAACAGCATGCCGTCCAACGCCAGTCGCGGCACCGGGATCAGCGTGCAGGTGGGCGCCGCGCGGTTCGGCCAGCGCCGTCGCACCTGGTGGGCAATGATGCCCAGCCGGTCCTCATCGTGGCCGACCACCAGGATGCGCAGCCGCGCCACATCGGCCAGACTTGCCTGCGCCGATCGCAGCGCGGTCTGCAGGTTGTCCAGCGCCTGCCCGACCTGTTCTTCGAAGCTGGGCGAGAGGCGGCCCTGGGCATCCTCGCCGCCCTGCCCTGCGACATGGATCACCCGTGCCGGCAGGCGCACCACCGCCACGTGTGAGTAGCCGTTGGCCGAAGGATCGTAGAGGCCCGGTGGATTGAACAGTTCCAGCAGGCCATGGCTGAGGTCCGGTGTGGTCAGCAGGTTCATGCCGCGCGCCTCGTGGGGGATGCCGGCAGTCTGTGACCTCAACTCCGGTTGAGGTCAAATGGGTCCTGTGCAACAGAGTAGTCCGCCATGCGCAACGATCGCGCGTTCCCGTGGACTCGAGCCTGCTCGACTTCCACCGACCAGAAGCAGTCGAGCAAGCTCGACTCTACAGAAGCGTGGTCACGTCCACGCTGGGTCTGCGGTGAAATCAATGGTCAACCAGAACGTGCTGCCCCGCGCATCCAGCCGCACCGCAATCTCGTCACGCATCGCATCGACCTCGCCCACTGAACCCAGCGGCGTGGCCGGGTCGGCCAGCACGTGGATCTCGATGAAGCGCATCCGCCCCATCTTCGCCACATGGCTGGTGAAACCGGCATAGCCACGCTCGGCGACGAACGCCTGCATCACCCGCTGCACGCGCCGGTCCAGATCATCCGGTGCCACCTGCAGCACTTCGCGCATGGCCTTCCAGGCACTCCGCGCCGGCACCGGCAACACCGCCAGGCTGATCAACGCCAGCACGATCGAATCCAGGTACGGCACCCAGTGGTGCCACTCACCACCGTGCAGGACCAGCGCCAACACGAAGGCCAGCACCACCGCCAGGCTCATCAACCCACCCAGCAGCCAGCCCCGTACATCCAGCCACAACAGCGCGGAGCGCAGATGCCGCGCCCGCTGCGCGACGAACGCCGCCATCGCCAGGTTGCTGGCACTCAGCAATGCCGCCCACCACAGCGCGGGCCCGAACTTCACTTCGTGCCCGCCCGTGGTCAAACCGATCACGGCGTTGGCCAGCGCGTACACGCAGGCCAGCGACAGGATCACCCCGCCCAGCGCCTCGACCATCGGCTCCAGATGCCAGTAGCCGTACTGGAAGCGCGGGCTCTGCTCCCGCGCCACCAGCCGCAGCACCGACAACGACACCAGGGTCAGGGCGACATCGACCAGGCTGTACACGCCGTCGAACAGGATGGCCTGCGATCCCACCAGCAGGCCACCGATGAAGCCGACCGCGCTCACCGCCAGGGTGACCCCGATCGAGAACTTCAGGATGCGTTGCTCGCGCGCGGTATCCATCGTTCGCCGAACGGCCGACCGTTGCCGGTCAGGCCTTCAGCACCTCCACCTTGTACGAAACCGCATCACCCTCCTGCTCGATGATGAGCCCGTGCACGTCCGACTCGAAGCCCGGGAAACGCGCATTCTGCTCGCGGGCGATGCGCAGCGACTGGATGATCGGCTCGTCGCTGTCACCGAAACGCTCACCCGGCATGATGGTCGGGATGCCCGGCGGGTACGGCACCAGCATGGTCGCCGCAATGCGGCCACTGATCTGCTCGATGTCGACCCGCTCGATCTCGCCCTTGACCAGGTGGTTGTAGGCATCGGCCGGGGTCATCACCGGCGTCGGCAGATCCACGTACATCTCGCGCATCACCTTGGCCACGGCGAATTCCTGGTTGAACGCATGCAGCGCGTCGCACAGGTCACGTAGGCCCCAGCCGGCGTAGGCATTCGGATAGTCGGCGACCAGCGTCGGCAGTGCCTGGCTCAGCGGCGCATTGCGATCGTAGAGCTCCTTGAACGCCATCAGCTCGGTGACCAGGGTGCTCCACTTGCCCTTGGTGATGCCCATCGAGAACAGGAACAGCACCGAGTACAGGTTGGTCTTCTCCACGGTGATGCCGCGGCCCCACAGGAACTTGCTCAGCACCGCCGCCGGGATGCCCAGCTTGCCCATGCTGCCGTCCATCGCCAGGCCCGGCGTCAGCAGGGTCACCTTGATCGGATCGATCAGCACATAGTCATCGACCAGGTTCTCGAAACCGTGCCAGTGCGCATCCGGCTGCAGGTACCACTCCTCGCGCTTGGCCACCAGCGGCGCCGGTGTATCGCCCTTGTCCAGGCTGCGCTCGACCTGGGTCGGCTGCCACACGCTGAACCACCAGTCGTCGCGACCGAGGTCGTCGCGCACGTGCAGCATCGCGCGGCGGAAGGCGATGGCCTCGTCGTGCATTTCCTGTACCAGCGAGCGGCCCGCGTCGCCTTCCATCATCTTCGAGGCCACGTCACAGGCCGCGATCACCCCGTAGTGCGGGCTGGTCGAGGTGTGCATCATGAACGACTCGTTGAAGCGCTCGGCATCCAGGTTGCGCTGCGCCGAGTTGCGCACGTGGATCATCGACGCCTGCGAGAACGCGGCCAGCAGCTTGTGGGTGGAATGCGTGGTGAAGATGATCGCATCCTGCTCGCGCGGCTTGCCCTTGGCCATGCCGTAGTGGTTCTCGTAGAACGGATGGAACGCAGCATAGGCGTACCACGCTTCGTCGAAATGCAGGAAGTCGACCGCGCTGCCGATCTCGTCGGCGATCTTCTCGGCGTTGTAGCACAGGCCGTCGTAGGTCGAGTTGGTGACCACCGCGATGCGCGGCTTGGAGCCGGCCTTGTAGGCCTGGCTGGCCAGCGGGTTGGCAGCGATGCGCTGCTGCAGCGACTCCGGCGTGAACTGGTCCAGGCTGATCGGGCCGATGATGCCGTGCGCGTTGCGGCTGGGTGTGAAGTACACCGGCACCGCACCGGTCATGATCAGCGCGTGCAGCAGCGACTTGTGGCAGTTGCGATCGACGAACACCACGTCACCGCGCGCCACCGTGCCATGCCAGACGATCTTGTTGGCGGTGGAGGTGCCATTGGTGACGAAGAAGGTATGGTCGGCACCGAAGTTGCGTGCGGCCTCGTTCTCGGCGTCCTTGATCGGGCCGGTGTGATCGAGCAGCGAACCCAGTTCCGGCACCGAGATCGACAGATCGCTGCGCAGGGTGTTCTCGCCGTAGAACTGATGGAATGCACGGCCGACCGGCGACTTGGTGAACGCCACGCCGCCGGCATGGCCCGGGGTGTGCCAGGAGTAGTTCGACTCGGCTGCATGGTGGATCAACGCCTTGAAGAACGGCGGCAGCAGGTTCTTCATGTAGTCTTCGGCCGCGCGCATCACCTGCCGCGAGATGAAGCTCTTGGTATCTTCGAACAGGAAGATGAAACCGTGGATGTACTTGAGCAGCTTGCTCGGCACCTTCTCGATGGTGCGGCGCTCGCCGTACAGGAACACCGGCAGGTTGGCGCGCCGCGCGCTCTGCTCGCGCAGGAAGGCAGTCAGGCGCTGGAACTCGCCATCCACCTCTTCGCTGCCGTCGATCGAGATCAGCACCGCCGAGGCCGCCACGTAGGTGCGGGCACCGGCACGGGCATCATCCAGGTTCAGGCCGCACAGCACGCGCTGGTCGTTGCTGCGCAGCTCTTCCACCAGGGCGCGGATCAGGATGCCGCCGATGCGCGGCGACTCGTAGTCGTTGTCGATGACAATGACCGGATAGTCCAGGGACTTGAAGTACACGTTGATTCTCCTTGTCGAACTCAGGAACGCTGGGCGCCGGCACTGATCGCCGATGCCTCGCGGGCGCGCTGCCGCTGCTGGCGGCGCTCCTCGCTGAAGAAGGGATAGAACACGGTGATGAACAGCACGAACAGGAAGGCGTACTGCACGATGGTTCCCGACGAGCCGTAGATCGCCCACAGGCAGTACACGACGGTCAGGCTGGTCAGGGTCCAGAACGCACCGGTGTGAACCAGGGTGTGCGAACGCTCGACCACGAAGTAGCAGGCCACGCACGAGTAGATGTAGGGCAGCAGGGTCAGCACCACCGCCGCCGACGTGATCACGTCGAACTGGGCCGACGCGGTTTCCGAGGTGGAGGTGACCAGCACCGCCAGGGTCATCAGCACCGCCACGATCAGCACGCCCTTGACCGGCACGTCGTCCTTGTTGGTCTTGCTGAAGATGCTCGGGAACAGGCCATCATCGGAGGCCGCCTTGGCACTCTGTGCGGTCAGCAGGATCCAGCCGCCCAGCGAACCGGCAGCGCCGATGAAGGCACACAGGCTCACCAGCGCGCCACCCCAGCCACCGACGGCCTTGGCGGCAGCCAGTGCAAACGGTGCATCAGAAGTCTGCAGCTCGCCATTGGGCACCATGCCCATGATCACCGACGAACTGGCGATGTAGGCGATGGCAGCCAGGAACACGCCCGCCAGGGTGGCGCGGGCCACGTTCTTTTCCGGATTCTCCACCACGCCGGCAGTCACCGAAGCGGATTCGACGCCGATGAAGGCCCACAGGGTCAGTGCCGCGGCACTGGAGATCGCGCCGAAGTTGGATTCACCGGACACGTTGTAGGCGCCCTTGAAGATGTCGGCATCGAAGAAGAACCAGCCGAAGATGGCGATACCCAGGATCGGCACCAGCGCGAAGCTGGTGGTGACCGTCTGCACGCGGCTGACGAAGGCCGGGCCGATCATGTTGGCGAAGCTCAGCGCCCACACCAGCACAAGCACCGCGATGCAGCGCACCAGCGGCTCGGACAGGATCGGGAAGAAGTAACTGAAGTAGCCCACCGCCGCGATAGGGATGGCGACGTTGCCGATCCAGTTGGCGAACCAGTAGATGGTATTGGTCTGGAAGCCCATGTAGGGCCCGAACCAGTCACGCGCATAGGCATAGGGACCGCCGGCCTTCGGTGCCAGCTTGCCCAGCTTGGCGAATACGAAGGCCAGCAGCAGCGCACCGGCGGTGGTGATCAGCCAGCCCCAGATCGAGGCGGTGCCGATCTTGGCCAGACTGGACGGCAACAGGAACACGCCTGAGCCCATCATGTTGCCGGCGACGAGGAAGGTGGCTCCGACCACCCCGATTTTCTTTGCTTCTGCCATGACAATCTCCTGTACTGGCATGAGCCCGGTACAACCGGGCGTGGGGACGGTTACGCTGGCGTACGACCGCTGGCGCTTATTTGATGAAGTTGTATTGCAGGCTGCCCTGCACCCGGACCGTGTCGCCGCGCGCGCCCCCTGCTGTTCCAGGCGGCCGTACAGCAGCTCCATGCCCATCGTCCACGACGGCGCCGGGCTCCAGATCAGGTTGAACACGCCGTAGCGGCTCTGACGGAATGCGTCGGCCGCCAGTGCGGCATTCCGCTCCAGGGTCAGCTGGCCGAAGATCAGGTTCGAACGCCACAGCTCGGACCAGTAGTGGGTGTAGCCAACGAACCCACCGTGCAGGTCCAGCGCATCAAGGCGGCCATCGGCACCGACCACCGCGTCCAGCCCGGAGCCGGTCAGGTCGGCGGTGTAACGGCTGAGGCCGCGCCCGCCGAGGGCACCGAACAGCAGCAGGTCGCGCTCGCCTACCGAGGCCGAACCGCTGAGTTGCAGGCCACCGGCCATACGCCGGTCGCGCTCGCCATCGCCGTCATAGGCCAGGCTGCGTGCCACCGCACCCAGCTGCAGGTGGCCCCAGTCGCGCTCCATGCGCGCGGTCACCGTCACGTCGGGCAGGCGGTTCACTGCGGCTCGCTCATCGCTGGCGCCGGCCAGTTCGGTCTTCGGATCTTCGGCGGCGACGGTCAGGGTGTTGCCCTTGCCCATCGCAAAGCTGTGGTGGATGCCTGCCACCAGCAGGTAGCCGGCACCGCCGGGACCTGCGAAGTCCAATGTATCGGGCAGGCTGTCCGGATCCATGAAGCTGGAGTAGCCGTAACCGGCATAGGTATTGCCGAGCTGGCCATAGGCATGGCGCAGCCGGAATTCGTAGCCGTCACTACTGCCGAAGAAGTCGTTCTCCAGGTAGAAGCGCAGGTTGCCGTGCGTGGTCGGACGTCGCGCCTCAAAACTGAAGCGGGTCTGCTTGGCATGGATGTTGAAGTTCGAGACATCACGATGACTGCCACCGACCGGCATCGACGAGGGAATGAACTGATCCTCATCCCCCGCTGCACGCGAATCGGCGATGGCATCCAGCTTGGCGTAGCCGCCGATACGGATCACCGTGTCAGTACCCGGAATGGCGAAGAAGCCCTTCAGATCCGGATCGGTCGGGCCGGCCGCACTGTCCGGTCGCGACGCGGCGGTGGACGGATCGGCCACCGATTCGCGCTGCGGCAGCACCGGCTGTGCCACGCCCGGTACCTGGGTGGGGTGCAGCAGGTTGGCAGTGCTGGCAGGCGCGACCACGGCGGCGGGTGCCTGTGCTGTAGCAGGCGCAACGGTTGCGTCGCGCTGCTCAAGGCGGTCCAAGCGCTGCTGCATGCCCTCCAGCGCCTGCCGCATGGCCGCAATCTCACGACGCAGCGCCTGCGCGTCCTCCTTGTCATCCACCTGTGCATACGCCGGCGTGATCGCCAGTGCTGTCACACAGGCCAGGCTCAGTACCGCCACGCGCATTGCATCCTCCCTGGACGACCCCTGTTCGCAGCACGCAGACGGGACGCACGCATGCGCCACTCCGGCCTCGTGCTGCCGTTGCTGGAAATGCGGATACTGCGTCGACGACACCGGCCAGCCTGCGCATGGCAGGCAACAGGACGATGACACTGCCCTGCCCGCACCGATGTCGACGCCATCAAGGCCGCGCTGCCAGAGAGGTGGCGACCGCAGCGGTCTGGGTAACAAGCACAGAGTGAGAGTGTCGTGAATGGCTGTGCCAGCCGACCCTGATCAGGGCGTGGCGAGCGCGGCATCCATCGCGCATTGACGCTGTATTCCATGCGTCACAGGCTAATCCGCCTGTCGTTTTTGGCCTTGATTGGAATCAAGGCGGGATGCTTGATGTCAGTCACGATTCAGACGTGACGATGAACCACTGTTGCGCGGGCCCGCAACCGCAATGCCCGCCATGGAATGCGACAGGCCCGCATGCTGCCATGCGGGCCTGCGCAATGTTTCATGGGGCTGGCGCCACTCAGCGCGGGCCAAGCACCGTCTGCAGATCGGCACCCTGCGGCAGACCCGCACGACGCTGCACCTGGCCCTGTGCGTCCTGGAACAGGATGCCCGGTGTGCCCTGGAAGCCCATCTCGATCATCAGCACCTGATTGGCGTCGAGCTTGCCAGCGATCTCGCGGCTGATGTTCGGCAGCGCCTTGATGCCACCGCGATCAAAATCGTGCTCGTTCTGCAGCAGCGCCGCACTCGGGTCACGCGCGGCAAGGATCGCCGCGGCCTTGGCCGGGCTGTCCTCGCGGATCACGCCGACCATGATGTGACGCAGCTGCACCTTGCCGGCATCGACCCACGGCCGTGCCGCGTCCCAGAACTTGTGGCAGTACGGGCAGTTGGCATCGCTGAAGGTGTAGACCACGCGCGGCGCATCGGCCTTGCCATCACGCACCCAGGCGCTGGCTTCCAGCTTGGTCCACATCTTGGCCGACATCGGCGAAGCCACCAGCTTTTCAACGGCCTCAGCGGCTACATCGTTGCCCTCCGCATCGAACAGGCTGCCGACCAGTACGTGCTTGCCGTCAGCAGTGACATAGGCCGCTGCCGGCTGCTGGCCGCCGACCACGCCGGCGAAGCCCCGCAGGCCACCGGGGGCATCGAATTCTGCGACGACCTCGAAACCATGCTTCTCGATGCCCTTCAGCACCGCAGGGCGATCGCCCTTGTTGGCCGTGGCTGTGGCGCTCGCTGCCGGTGCCGCGGCGGTCTTGCCCGGTGGCGTCTGTGCCTGGCTGCAGGCGGCCAATGCCAGCAGGACCGGCAGCAACAGCACCGCCGGGGCGGTGCGCAGGGAAGTCGACAACATGGGAACTCCGTAGTGAGATGCCCGCGCAGGCTACCGCAGCCGGCGCAGTTTGTGTTCAAGACCGGCTGCCGTCAGTTCGCCCAGGTGCAGTTCACGCAGGCGCCCTTCGGCATCGAAGAACAGGGTCGAGGGATAGGCCTGCACGCCCAGCACCGTGGATGCCGCAGCGTCATCATCGAGCAAAACGTTGTGCAGCAGGAGCCGTTCGCGCGCAACGAAACCCTGGACCTCCTCAAGGGTTTCACCCTGGTTGAGGAACACGAACTGCACATCCGCATGCGCCTGCTGCGCCGCAGCCAGGACCGGCATCTCGCGCCGGCAGGGCCCGCACCAGGTCGCCCAGAGATTCAGCACCAGCGGTTTTCCCCGGAACTGCTGCAGATCAACCCTGCCCCCCTGCAGATCAGCAACCTGCAGTACCGGCAAGGGCATCTGACGCTCCTGCCATGCGGACAGCAGCTGACTGCCGCCCGCCCATAGCAGCACACCCGCCAACGCCGCGCCCAGCACCGGGGCGCGCAACGCCCGCCATGGGCGCACCCGCCACAGCCCCCATGCCGACCCCGCAACCAGGACAACCACCAGGTGGTAGCCACCATCGGCAATCTGCAGAATGCTCCACGGCGCCTCGCGATACAGCGCGAAGTTCAAGGCCACGAAGCTGATGCGACCACACAGCAGGCCCACCAGCAGCATGTCCAGAACCATGCTGGGTGCAGAAGGCAGCGGCATGCCGTCCTTCCTGCGTGGCCACAGACGCGCCACGGCCATGGCAATCACTACGCACACGAGAATCAACACCACCGGCATCGGCACCGGCCCAACGCTCGACATCAGACCACCTGTTCAATCGTCCACTGACTGCATGGTCGAAGTGTCGCGCTCCGGTTGCAAGCGCGACGATGCCGCCGACATCAGGCCGCGCTGCGCCCCAGTTGCATCACCGACGGCGATTGCAGCCCGCGCAGGCTGCCTGCCACCGACGGCATCAAGGGCCGCTCGCGACGCTTGCTGCTGACGTGACGCCGATAGTTGGCCGGCGTCATGCCAACGATGCGCAGGAACAACCGGCGGAAAGCACTCTGATCAGCGTAGCCGACACCCCACGCCACCTCATCGATACCCGCCCCCTGCTGCAGCAGGGTCTGCGCCTTGGCGATGCGCAGCCGTTGGCAGTATTCGATCGGCCGCAGGCCGGTGGCCTTGAGGAACCGCCGCTGCAGTGTGCGCGGCTCCAGCCCGGAGACCTCGCAGATCGCGGCAAGGGTGGCGCCGCGTGCCGCCGTGGTGTGCAGCCAGCGCTGTGCCTTCAGCACATCACGATCGCCATGTGCGAAGTTGGCGCTGAAGCGCTCCAGGTCCTGCTGGATCGTGGCGGGCACGGTGATGCCCAGTTGCTGTGCGACCGCACTGGCCACGCCCTGCCCGTGCAGCCGGTACAACAATCGCAGGCCAAGGAAGCGCCAGGCCTGGGCCCCGCCGACCGTCAGCAGGTCACCGTCATCCACCAGCGCCCGCTCGCTCGGCACCCAGCTCGCGGCCTGCGCCTGCAGGCCTGGATGGCGCCCGAGATCGGGACCACTGACCGTACGTCCGGCCAGCAACCCGGCACGTGCCAGCACGCTGACGCCATCACTGGCGGCGGCCAGCAGACTGCCGCCGTCATAGTGCGCACGCAGCCAGTCCAGCAGGACCTCGTCCGCGCGCAGGCACGCGCCGGCACTGATCTGGCCGGGAACCGCGATCACAGCCGGGATGGCCGCATCGAGCATTTCCGCACCCGCAATACGATGCACCCCTGTCTGGCTGGCCGGCACGATCCAGCGGGTGACCAGCACCCGCTTGAACGGCCGACGCTGCTGCTGGGCAAGGCGATTGGCAACGTGCGCCATTTCAGCCAGTACGGAGGCGGCAGACGGATCACCTCCCGGGTATTCAACCACCGCGATCTCGACGAATCCTTCGTTCCTGAATCCTTCCACAGACCACCTCCTCGGTTCGTTGCAGGCCATCGAACGGCCGGTTCAGGCGAAGGGTAGGAACTGGTCCATCGGCGGGGCTATGAAGAAAGTTGCAAAGTGCGCTGAATGCGCGCACCCGGGCCAAGCCTTGACTCTCGACCAGACTCCAGGCTTCACAATGGTCGGCAGCCCCTGCAGGAATCCGCCATGAACATTGGACAACTGGCCCGCCAGGCGGGCGTACCGATCGATACGGTGCGCTACTACGAACGACAGCAGCTGCTGCCGACCGCGGCCCGCTCGGCGGGTGGCTACCGCATCTTCGGCGAGCAGGACCTGCGCCGGCTGCGATTCATCCGCCGCGCCAAGGCGCTGGGCTTCAGCCTGGAAGAGATCGGCGAGCTGCTCGCATTGAGCGATCGCCATTCGCAGGACATGGGCAGCGTGCGCGACACCGCGCAGGCGCGCCTGCAGGACATCGCACAGCGGATGGCGGAGCTGCAACGCATGCACACTGCACTTTCGCTGCTGGTCGACGCCTGCCCAGGCCACGGCGCGCTGGACCAGTGCCCGATCCTGGCGGCACTGACCGACGACACTGCACAGGCGAAAGGCGACTGACATCGGCTTCGCAACGCACGTGAAGAAAAGTGCAACAAATGCTTGCCAACCCCCTGGGGCAAGGCTATTATTTCGCTCCTCAGCGACGTGGGGCCATAGCTCAGCTGGGAGAGCGCCTGCATGGCATGCAGGAGGTCAGCGGTTCGATCCCGCTTGGCTCCACCAATCTTTCGGCATTAGGCCGTCGAAAGGTCGCTAAAGAACATTGATGAGAATTGCGTCCCCATCGTCTAGAGGCCTAGGACATCACCCTTTCACGGTGGCGACCGGGGTTCGAATCCCCGTGGGGACGCCACTCATCACGAACAACGAGGACCCGGCCGATAACCGGGTCTTTTTTGTTCACCGCCTACCGGCATTCAGGTTGTGGCGTTGCGGTTCCCCTGCCCTCGTGGTCGCGGTTGAACCGGAACGAAAAAAGCTCAAAAAAGCTTCCACAAACGTGAACACGCAGGTATGATAGGCGGCTCGGTAACACGGGGCCATAGCTCAGCTGGGAGAGCGCCTGCATGGCATGCAGGAGGTCAGCGGTTCGATCCCGCTTGGCTCCACCACTTTCGACATTAGGCCGTCGAAAGTTCTACAACTTGAAGTTTTTCGTGCGTCCCCATCGTCTAGAGGCCTAGGACATCACCCTTTCACGGTGGCGACCGGGGTTCGAATCCCCGTGGGGACGCCAGTTTCAAAACGGACTCTGCTCCCGGCAGATCATCCGGAGTTTCATTGGGGCCATAGCTCAGCTGGGAGAGCGCCTGCATGGCATGCAGGAGGTCAGCGGTTCGATCCCGCTTGGCTCCACCACTTCGACATTAGGCCGTCGAAGGATCTACAACTTGAAGTTTTCGTGCGTCCCCATCGTCTAGAGGCCTAGGACATCACCCTTTCACGGTGGCGACCGGGGTTCGAATCCCCGTGGGGACGCCAATTCTTTAAAACCCCGGCTTCGGCCGGGGTTTTTCTTTGCCTGTGATTCCTGGGAAGGCCCTATCCACGCATGGCGCGGATCTACTGCAGGGCCGGGATGGATCCGGCGGCCGGTTGGCCCAGTAGATCCACGCCATGCGTGGATGGCTTCAACTCGGCCACACCTCAGAACCGGCGATACATCCCGATCGATGCAGGTGCGGTGGGTGCGAAACCAAACTGCGCGTACAACCGGTGCGCTTCACCATCCGCCAGAAGGCTGACGTATGCCGACGGCGGCAGGTTCGCCTGCATCCAGCCCTCCAGGCGACGCATCACTTCCTTGCCCAGGCCCTGCCCCTGCAGGCGCGGCAACACAGCGATATCGCAGACCTGCAGGTGGCAGCCCCCATCGCCGACGATGCGCCCCATCGCCACCAGCTCGTTACCCTGGTAGGCACACACGCCATACAGGGTATTGGGCAGCGCGCGTGCCGCCGCCTCCTGGCTCTTGGCACTGAGGCCCGCCAGCACACGCAACTGGCAATAGTCTTCGACCGTGGGCACGGCGTCGCGGAACTGGCAGGCGACGGAATCATTCATGCGCTATCTCCCTGTAGGTCGGGCTATCCTGCCTCATCCATGTCGCAGCTGCTGCGACCCACGCCCGCAGAGTTCCCATGTGCTATTCCGCCCTCATCCGCGCCGACTACGCCAAGCTGGTGCGCGAGTTCGGCGCCATCCTGTCGCTGGAAGAATTCGCGGAGCTGTACGCGCACGATCCTGGCAAGAAGCGCCCCAGAACTCCCAAGGCGATGGATGACGGCTTCGCCGGCGCGCGCACCGAGCAGGGCCGCGACATCGTCGCGAAAATCCAGCAGTGGCATGCGCAGGAACGCCAGGATCTGGAAGCGGAGCTGGCCCGCCAGCGCGAGCGACGCGATATTGCCAATGCCACGCTGGCGACCCGCCCCACCCAGAAGGCACGCAACGACCTGCGCGTGGCCGGCAACCGCATCGATCGTGCGCAGGCTCGGCTGGAAGACCTGCACCGGGTGCAGTTGCTGCCGCGCGACAACCGCATTTTCCCCGGTACCTACGCACCGGTGATGGTCAGCGAGGGCGGCAAACGCGTGATCAAGCCGATGCGCTACCAGTGCCGGCTGCCGGACAAGCCTGCGCGCAACGACGTGCTATATCCGGGCACCTACAACGCGCGGCGCGACAGCCTGGAAGGCTATTGGCGCGGTGCGTTCGGGCTGCGCCACGGCGTGGTGGTGGTGCAGGCGTTCTATGAGCACGTGCCACGCCATGCCATCGCCGGCCGTACGCTGGGTGCCGATGAAAAGGATCAGGACGTGGTGCTGGAGTTCCGGCCCGATCCCCCGCGCGACCTGCTGCTGGCCTGCCTGTGGGCGGAATGGGAAGGACCGGAAGGTCGCCTCCTGTCATTTGCCACGATCACCGACACGCCTCCGCACGACGTCGCCGCTGCGGGCCATGACCGCGGCGTCGTTCCCATCCGCAAGGAACACCTCGATGCCTGGCTCAATCCCGATCCGGATGACCTGGCGCGGCAGTACCGCATCCTCGACGACCGCGAGGAGATCCGCTACGTATACGAAGAAGCGGGCTGAACACCGCGCACAGATGAAAAACCCCGCCTGGGCGGGGTTCATGGATCAGGGATTGCCGCCGCACATCGCCTCTTCGCAGAAGGCCTGTTCCTGCAGGCATTGTTCGACCTCTCCACCCCGCGCGATGCAGCTCTTGTAGAGCTGGAAACAGGGCTGGCCACACCACGCGGCAGAGGCCGTACCACCGAAGACCGCCATCGAAAGGACACCCGCAGCAACCATGCGCTTGATCCACTTCTTCATGCCACTCTCCTTGCAGGCCTGAGCATTCAGGCCCGGGCAGGATACGCCCACCGCTTCAGCACGCGCCAATCAGGCGCTGGCGCTGGCGCGGCCCACTGCGCGTACCAGCGCCTGGCTCAGATCTGCCGAGAGATAGGGCTTGACCAGCAGCACGCCGGCCAGCATCGGCTCGGGCAGCTGCTCGGCCTGCATCCCGGTGGCCAGCACGAACGGCACCCCGCGCGCCGACAGTGCCGCAGCCACCGGCTCGCTGGTCTCATTGCGCGCCAGGCGGTAATCGAGCAGGGCCACGTCCGGGGTCGACGCCTGCAGCAGGCGCAGCGCTTCAGCCACGCTCGCGGCCAGCCCCACCACCGTCGCACCGGCATGCACCAGCTGCATCTGCAGCAGTGCGGCACTCATCTCGTCGTTCTCGACCACCAGCACCCTCAGGTCCTGCAACACTGTCATCGGCTACCGCTCCTGGAGGCATTCAAGCCGCCGCAGTATAGCCATGACAGGGCCGAAGCCGACAGGAGGCGCCCCGATCGGCCTCCCCACTATGAAAGCCGTGCCGACCTCGGTTACACTCGCACGCTGCCTGCCGGTGTGGCGGAATGGTATACGCAGCTGACTCAAAATCAGCCGGGGGTGACCCCATGAAGGTTCGAGTCCTTTCACCGGCACCACTGCATCAAAGGCCAGGTCCCCGACCTGGCCTTTTGCATTTTCAGGACCGGAGCGCCGACACTGGCGACGATGCCAACGCCCGCCCTGCCCACGCTCCCCGCCACCCTGCCCGCACGGCTGCGTCCACTGCACGTGGATGATGCTGCCGCCTGGGCCAGTTATCTCTCGCTGCCGGGCGTGACCGAGCACACCAGCTGGGGCGACGTTTCCGAAAGGGCACTGCGTTGCCAGATCGCCGGTTACCTGCCCACGGCAACGGACCAGCGCTGGGCGCTGGTGGGCGCCGACAGCCAGCTGATCGGCACCGTTGGCCTGAACGGAATCGACCTGTCGCATGGCCGCGGCGAACTTGCCTATGATCTCGATCCGCGCTGGCAGGGTCAGGGACTGGCCACGCACGCAGCACGCGCGGTGCTCGAATGGGGCCATGCCGCACTCGCTCTGGTCCGAATCCAGGCGACTGTCCTGGACAGCAACGTCCGCTCGATCGCCGTGCTGGAACGCCTCGGCATGCAGCGCGAAGGCCTGCTGCGCGCTTACCGGCGGGTTCGAGGACAGCCCCGTGACTTCTGGATGTACGCCCGCGTCGAAGGCTCCGCGTCACCATGCTGAAACACAACTGCGACTTCCGGCAAGCTTCGAAATAGACGCAGCGCACACTTTTCTTGCAAGCCACACGTGCTTCTGCCTATCGTGATCCCAGCCGGAGCTGGGGGCGGGGGAATGCATGACGTTGCGTGCGGCACTGTTTTTTCTGGTCACGCACGCGCTCGTCATTGCCTTTGTTGGCCCGCAGGACCCGGTCGGCTCCTACCTGATGCTGATCACTGCCCCGTTGCTGGCTGCACTGGCCTGCGTGCGGCGTGCACGTGACAGCCGCCAGGCGGCCTGCAAATGGCGGACGCTGGGCGCTGCCGTGGGCCTGTTCTCGCTGGCCCTGCTCGCCCTGCTGTACCGCAATGTGGCCGGCCTCGATCCTGCGCAGATGACCGTGTCTTCGCTGATCCTGTACGTGTTCTACCGCATACCCCTGACCTACGTGGCCGCCAGCCCGGGCGGCGGCAACCGCTGCATCCGCGCGGTGGACCTGCTGATCATCGCGCTGCTGTGGCTGCTGTACTTCGGGCACACGCGGGCGATGGCGCATTTCAACGCCGCATTGTGGACGCAGTGCCTGAACGCCATGAGCAACCTACAGAACAGCCTGGTGTTCTGCTTCGCGCTGATCCGCTTCCTGGCCGAGGACAATCCCGACCGCCGCGATTTCTTCCGGACACTTGCGATCTACGCGCTGGGCTATTTCCTGCTGGCGTTCTACATCAACACCTACCAGCCGCAGCTGCCTGACGGCAACTGGGGGGACCTGCTGATCAGCGGACTGTTCGTGGTGCTGGCCGTCATGGCCGCCAGCAAGCGCCGCTATCCGGCGGTGGAGGTATCGCGCAGCCTGCGCCGCATCGTCGACGCGGGCGTGCCGTTGATGCTGCCCTTGCTGCTGATGATGGTGGCGCTGCTGGTCGCGCGCCTGCAGCCCACCCTGGCCACGGTGGGCTTCATTGGTGCCATGCTCGGTTATGCCCTGCGCAGCGTGCTGAGCCAGGTGGAGATCCAGCGCCAGCGCGATGAGCTGGAAACGCTGGCGCGGCGCGATCCGCTGACTGGGCTGGGCAACCGCCGCAGCTTCGACGAATCTCTTGGCAATGCCCGTGGCCGCGCACGCCGCCAGGGACTCGGGCTGGCGGTACTGATGATCGACATCGACCACTTCAAACGGCTCAATGACACCTATGGCCATCCGGAGGGCGATCGTCGCCTGCAGTCGGTCGCCGCCATTCTTGATGGCTGCCTGCAACGAGGTGACGATCTGCTGGCGCGCTATGGCGGCGAAGAGTTCATCGCCGCCCTGCCCTCGCCCGATGCCGCCCACGCACTGGGCCTGGGCGAACGGCTGCGCGCTTCGGTTGAAGCCGCAGCCCTGCCCGCCCCCGAGGCCACCGTCACCATCAGCATCGGCGTGGCCTGGCAGGCACCCGGCGAAGACCGCGATCCGCGCGACCTGGTCGAACGCGCCGACCAGGCCCTGTATCGCGCCAAGCATGCCGGTCGCAACTGCGTACGCGGCGACACCGATAGCAAGGAAGACCCGTCCGGTCGCCGCGCCTAGACCGCGTGCAGCCCCGCTGTTCCGTGCCGGTGCCCGGCCCCGCCCTGCACGCGGAAACTGGCCACGGTCTGCAGCAGCTGCGCCGACTGCTCTTCCATGCTGCGCGCCGCCGCCGACGCCTCCTCGACCAGGGCCGCGTTCTGCTGGGTGCCCTGATCGATCAGGTCGACCGCATGATTCATCTGCTGGATATCGTCGCTCTGCTGCTGCGAGGCCGTGCTGATTTCAGTCATCAGGTCACTGACCCGGCGCACGTTGGTCACGATTTCATCCATGGTACGGCCCGCGCTCTCAACCTGCGCCGTGCCGGCGCCCACATTGGCAACCGACTCATCGATCAGGTGCTTGATCTCCTTGGCTGCGCTGGCCGAACGCTGCGACAGCTCGCGGATCTCAGTGGCGACCACGGCAAAGCCGCGGCCATGTTCACCGGCACGCGCAGCCTCCACCGCTGCGTTCAGCGCGAGAATGTTGGTCTGGAAGGCGATGCCGTCGATCACTCCGATGATGTCGACGATGCGCCGCGACGAGGCATTGATCACCGCCATCGTCTCGACCACTTCATGCACCACAGTGCCGCCTCGAGCGGCGACGTCGGCCGCTCCACCGGCCAGCTCGCTGGCCTGGCGCGCGTTGGTGGCCGTGCGCTGCACGGTCTCGGCCAGGCCTTTCATCGACACAGCGGTTTCCTCCAGCGAGGCCGCCTGCTGCTCGGTACGCTGCGAGAGGTCGCTGTTGCCCTGTGCGATTTCGGTCGCGCCGACTGCGATGGTGTCCGCGGCGAACTTGATCTGGCCGATGATCGCGGCCATCGCCTCGACCAGCGAATTCACGCCTTCGCACAGTTCGGCGATCGACCCGTTCTTGTCGGCGGTGGCCACGCGCTGGGTCAGATCGCCCTGCTTGGCGGCAGCCACCACCTCGCGGGTCTGCGCCACGGCGCGCTGCATGGCCTGGTTCTCGTGCACCTGCGCGGTGATGTCTGTGGCGTACTTGACGACCTTGAACGGCTTGCCATTGAGGTCCAGGATCGGGTTGTAGGATGCTTGGATCCAGACCTCGCGCCCGCCCTTGCCCAGGCGCCGATACTGGCCGGCATCATATTCGCCGCGCCCGAGCTTCTCCCAGAACTGGCGATACTCGACGCTGCTGCGATGCTCAGGCTCGACAAACAACGAATGGTGCTGCCCGCGCACTTCGTCCAGGCTGTAGCCGGTAGCGGCCAGGAAATTGTCATTGGCCGACAGGATGCGGCCATCCATGCTGAACTCGATCACCGCCTGCGATTTGGCGATCGCGGCCAGTTGCCCCGCCGAGTCGGCCGCCTGCAGCTTCTGCGCGGTGATGTCGGTCGCGAACTTGACCACCTTGTACGGCCGCCCCTGGCGGTCCAGCACCGGGTTGTACGAAGCCTGGATCCAGATCTCGCGCTGACCTTTGCCGAAGCGGCGGTACTGTCCGGCGTCATATTCGCCACGCCCCAGGCGCACCCAGAAGTCGCGGTATTCCGCGCTGCGCGCCTGCTCGGGGTCGACGAACAGGGAGTGATGCTTGCCCTGGATCTCCTCCAGCCGGTAACCCATCGCCTGCAGGAAATTGTCATTGGCCCGCAGGATGGTGCCGTCGAGCGCGAACTCGATGACGGCCTGCACGCGATGCAGCGCGGCCACCTGCGCTTCCAGCTCGGTGCGGTCGGTCATCGCCGCCTCTGTGCTGGTGCGTTGCTGCGGCGCCAGCACGCCAAGCAGCGCACGCCACGGCGACCAACGGGTATGCAGCTCGGCCGGCGCCTGCGCGCCTGCCGTGAAGCCTGGAATGAGCATTGTCTGATCCTCGGTGTCCGGTAAGCGGTTGTGACCCGACGGGCGGGATGCCCGGCGGCAACATCAGTTGCCAGGGACTACAGGTGCCAACGGGCACCTCTCGAGCGACTGCCAAGAACGTCTGCTGCGGGTGCGATCGGCATCTGGAAGCGGCGGAACACACTGCGCGGACCGCCCGTCGGGGGCAGCCTGGGGTCCTGCGGCGGGTGACTGGAGCGGGATCCAGAGGGAGTATCGGCGACGCCGTCGGCCGCTTTAGCGGGATTCCGCGACGTCCGTCGCAACTCTGTGCATTGCAGCGGGAATGCGGTAGACGATTGCCGTGTACTTCACGCCCTGCTCACGTGCCACAGCCTGCCCACCAAGGGACTCAGCCAATGCACGGCTGGACCGGTTCCGTTCCGCCACCGGGTAGCGGAACGCAGCACAGCGCAGGCGCCCGGAGGCCGCCGACCACACCGCCGCCACTGCCTCGCGGCCATAGCCGTGCCCATGCATCACTTCTGCGATCCAGATGCCCAGTTCGGGTTCTGCTTCACGGGCTCGATGCAGGCCTGCCAGGCCAAGGAATACCCCATCCCCGCGCCTGCGGATCACCAACGTGATGTCGGTCCCGTCGGCGATGGTAAGCAGCCACGCCCGCCAGACGGCAGCAAACGCCTCCTTCGAGGGTGGCGGCTCAAACGCCATATAGCGGGTCAGCCCGGGTGTGATTGCCACAAATGCCTCGTCGGCGTCACCGGGCGTGAATGGCCGGAGGTGCAGCCGCGGACTGTCGATGGTCCAGTCGTCCAATGTCATCTTCTGCATCGCCTGGGCATTGCGTGCAGCATCGCTCAGCAGAAGGATGCAGCTCAAGGCAGAAAGGTTTACATGACCAATGCGGGATTCCCCAGCAGGAGAAAATGACCAGCATGAAGGTCCCGCAGGATGCTTATCGACATGGAGATCGCATGTTCCCTCGCTTTGCCAGCCTTCTCTTCCTGGCCCTGTGCAGCAGCAGCGCGCTGGCCAACGACGTCGCCTATCGACCCGCCTTCCACCCCGACCAGCTGAAGGGACCACCCGCAGGACGCCCGAACGAAGTGCTGGTGCTGGGCAGCCCGCACCTGTCCAGCCTGCCGGAGACCTTCACGCCGGCGATGCTGGAACCTCTGCTGCAGCGCCTGGAAGCCTGGCGGCCCACCGCGATCGCGGTGGAGAACCTGTCCGGCCTGCAGTGTGACTTCATGCGCCGCAATCCGGCCCGATACGCGGAGAGCGTAGCGGACTACTGCGTCGATCCGGCACCGGCGCAGGCCGCCACCGGCCTGGACGTGCCCAGCGCCAACGTGGAGATGGAACGCCTGCTTGCGGATTGGCCGAAGGCGCCAACCGCTGCCCAGCGGCGCCGATTGGCCGCCGTGTTCCTGGCCGCGGGCGAAAGCAGCTCGGCAGTCGTCCAATGGCTGCGGCTGCCCAGGGAAGAGCGACGTGCTTCGGACAGCCTGTCACCGGAACTGGTGCAGTTCCTCGACACGCGCATGGCCCGCCGCAACGAGGCCGGACTGGTGGCCGGCGTACTTGCGGCACGCCTGGGGCTGGAGCGCCTGTGGTCGGTCGACGACCACACTGCAGATTCGCCAACACCGGAATCGCAGCAGAAGGCCTACGCTGCCGCCATACGCGGTGCCTGGGACAATTCCTTCGTCAAAGCGCGCAGGGCGGCCGATGAACGACTGGAGGCCAATCTTGCTCAACCGGATGGATTGCTCGCAATGTATCGCGCCTACAACGCCCCCGCAGCCGCGATGGTGGCCTTCAACAGCGATTTCGGCGCGACCCTCGTCGAGCCCTCGCCGGAAGGCTTCGGCCGCAACTACGTGGGCTACTGGGAAACCCGCAACCTGCGCATGGTCGCCAACATGCGCGACATCCTGGGCCAGCATCCAGGCACCCGCATGCTGACCATCGTCGGTGCCTCGCACAAGGGCTACTACGAGGCTTACCTCAACCTGATGCATGACGTGCAGCTGGTCAGTTCGGATGAAGTACTGCGTTGACGTCAAGCCGGTCGGCTGCGGTATCTTGGATGCAACTTCAACCACTCCACGGAAGGAACCCATAATGAAACAACGCATTTCCGCCGTACTCTTTGCCATAGGCCTGGCCGGTGCTGCACAGGCCTCGGCATGCGATCTCACTCTCGACAGTGGTGGTGACCTTGCTGCCGCAGTGACCGCCGCACCTGGCAAGAAAATCTGCCTGCGGCCTGGCGCCTACGTCACTGGGCCTGCACCACTGGAAGTTCCCTCCGGCACGACCATCGAGGGATTGGGTGCGAGCATGGCCGACGTCGTGATCTCCGCCCATGGCTCCCCACAGAAGGCAATCGGGCTCGGCAGCGGCACCATGCTGCACAACTTCACATTGTCCACCGGTGCAGGCGGAAACTTCGGTGTACTGGCCTATCATCAGGACCGCATCATCATCTGGAGCCTCGATATCGTCGGCTTCCAGATCAGCACTGGTGTCGTGGGCGGGAAAGGTGTGGATATATGGGACACCTTCATGCGTGCCAACGGCATAGCGGGCAACAATGTGGCAGACCCGAATCTGTGGATCACCGATTCCCGCGACGTCACCATCCTCTATGGGCAGCTGACCGGACGCAAGGATGGCCCGGGGGGCGATGGCGAGATGGCCATCTACAACTCGAGCAACGTCATGATTGATGGCGCCCGCGTCATCGACTCCGGCGCCAGCGCCATCTATCTGGTGAACTGCGTCGACTGCACCATCAAGAACTCGGTGATCGAACGCCCTGGTGAATGGGGTATTGACGTCGTACAGGGTTCACAGCGCTTTTTTGCAGAAAACAATGCTGTAAGCGGTGCGAACTATGGTGGAGCGGTGTTTGAGACATCGGGCGGTACCACGGCAACATTCCGCTCCAACCGGTTCATTCAGAATCGTCGCTTGGGTGTTGGAAACTGCAACGGCATCAATGCAAAGGGTGGTGTTGCAGGCGTTCTATCGACAGGTAACATCTCTTTCCCTTCAGGTGATCTCTGCGTCTTTCCGTGAAGCATGGGCCTGAGCATCAAAAGCATGAGGCGGTACTTCCTTCCTGCCCGTCCGCCACAGCACGATGCTGGCGGCACCGATACAGGACAGCGTGAACACCAGCAGGGCGACCGCGCCGCCCTGCAGTACCGGCAGCAGGGCCTGCGCGTGAAGGTCGCCGCGCAGCTGTTCCGCACGCAGGCAGGCGGCCAGCGCGAGGCACCAGCCAACCATCGCCGGGGCGTAGGCCCGCATCGCAACCGGGTTCCAGACCTTCATGGGATCACCTGCATGAGTGGATGTGCGCGCAGTATTCGCGCACGCCCTCTCACAGGCTGAGATCAGCCTTCGGCGGCTTCGGAATCATCGCCGGGCAGCTCACTGGCCTCGCCCTGCACCTGTACGTTGTTGCGACCCATTGCCTTGGCCCGGTAACACTGGGCATCAGCCGCTGCCACGGCCTGGTCCACGCTCATCCCACCCGCCAATGGCGCGATACCGATGCTGGCACCCACATGCAGGCGGTCCCGGTCCCACGGAATCGACAGCGATGCCAGGGTGTGCAGCAGTTCACCGCCGATGCGCGCGGCACGACGCGGCGTGCAGCCGGACAGGATCACTGCGAATTCGTCGCCGCCCAGACGCGCCACTACGTCCGAATCGCGCACACCGTGGCGCAGCACGCTGGCCACCGCCCACAGCACGGCATCGCCGGCCAGATGGCCCCAGGTGTCGTTGACCGGCTTGAAGCGGTCCAGGTCGATGTACATCAACGACGCGGCCTGGCCAGTTCGCTCGACGCGGGTGATCGCCTGCTGCAGATGCACCTCGAAACCGCGACGGTTGCTCAGCTCGGTGAGCGGATCGATCTCGGCCAGATGGCGCGCTTCGCGCTGGCGCGCGCGCTGCTGGGTGTCATCACGCAGTACCCACACTGCACCGCGTACATGACCTTCATCATCGCGCAGCCAGGCACGGGTCAGGTCGACCGGGATCGTGGCCGTGCCCAGGCGCAGCAGAAGATCGGCGTGCAGGTCCACCGCATTGCTTTCCGGATCCAGCAGGACCGACACATCCAGTACCGAGCCGGGCGCATATTCGGTGGTCAGTGCCAGCACGTCCTGCACCTTGTGCCCGGCCAGCGACAGCGCGCCATCACCCGCCAGGGTGCGTACTGCGGCGGCATTGGCGTAGTCGATACGGCCATCCAGGCTGACACTGAGCACCAGGTCGGCAACCGCATCAAGCGTGATACGGCTGCGCTGCTCGCTCTCGAACAGGCGCTGCTCGCTGCTGCGCTGGGCGCTGATGTCCTGGATCTGCGACACGAAATGCAGCGGTTCACCGTGCTCGGTGCGCACCAGCGACACCGACAGCCGCGCCCAGATCACCTTGCCGTCGCGATCGAGATAGCGCTTTTCCAGGTGGTAGTGGCTGCGCCGCCCGGCCAGCAGATCCTGCACCAGGGCCAGGTCGGTCTGCAGGTCATCGGGGTGGGTCAGGCGCTGGAAATCAACCTGCAGCAGTTCTTCGCGGGGGTAGCCCAGGATCCGGCACAGTGCGTCATTGACGTCCAGCCAGCGTCCTTCCAGCGACACCAGCGCCATGCCCAGCGCCGCCGACGTGAACGCACCGGCGAATTTCTCTGCCGACAGGCGTGCTTCGGCGCGCGCCTGCAGGATCTCGGTGATGTCGATGGACATGCCGACATAGCCGATCCGCGCGCCGCCGGCACCATCCATGCGGCTGATCGACAAGCGCACCTGGCGTGGCTGGCCATCCTTGCGCCGCAGTGTCCACTGCCGTGAATAGGTCTGCTCATCGGCGCGGGCGCTGAGTGCTTCAAACGCGCCCGGCAGGCTTCCGTCCGCAGCCGCCAGCGGACGCAGCCAGGCCGCCAGCTCGTCCGGATCGTGGAAATCACCCAGTCGCCGCTGGCCGACCACTTCTTCCGCGCTGTAACCCAGCAGGCGTTCCGCGCCGGTATTGAACAGGGTGATGGTGCCTTCGGTATCGGTCGCGATCACCGCCACCTCATCGGACGCGTCGACCACGGCCTGCAATCGCTGCCGGCTCTCGGCCGCATCCTGCCGCGCCTGCTGCAGCTCGGTCACGTCGGCGTGCGCACCGGCCATCCACAGCGGTCGTCCCTGCCCGTCCCATTCGAACACGCGGCCACGGTCGTGGATCCACATCCACTGGCCGTTCTTGTGGCGCATGCGCAACAGGCAGACGTAGTTGTCGCTGCGGCCTTCGAAATGGTCCTCGAGCGCCGCGTCGGACAGGGCGATATCGTCGGGATGGACCAGCGTCAGGAAGGTCTTCTGGCACACCGGCTCCAGCTCTTCCAGGCGATAGCCGACAATCTCCGCCCAGCGCGCATTGACCCGCATTTCGCCGGTCTGCACGTTCCATTCCCAGGTACCGGCAGCGGTGCCGTCGATGATCATGGCCAGGCGCCGGCGCTCCTCTGCCAGTTCCTGCAGGCGCCGCTCGAGCAGACCGTTGCCGTTGTTTCCCTGGCCCGCCATCAATCCGGTCCCCGGCCCGCACAGGCGGGCAGCAGCCGCAGCACAACGCTGCAGCCCTCAACGAAGACAACGGGTCCTGCTGGCGTCATGGCCCTCCCCAGCGACAGCGGGGAGGCCAAACGCCCCCCTCAGGCGCAAGTGTGCGCAATCACGGGGAAAATCGACAAGTCCCCCGCCACGAATCAAGCGTGACGGGGGACACGGTCCTCAACTGCGCTTGGCGCGGGCGAAGGCCTCGGCCAGGGCGTTGTTGGCCGGGGGCGCGGACTGAGCGGGACGGCCGCCATTGCCCTGGCCCCGGTTTGGCCCGCGGTTCTGGCCGCCTGCGTCGCGGCGCGGCCCCTGCCCCTGGCCGCGGTCATCACGCTGGCCCGGGCGGCTGGTGGCCTGCCCGGGGGTGTCGTCCAGGCGCCGGGTCAGGGCGATGCGCTTGCGCGCCACGTCCACCTCCAGCACCTTGACCTTGACGATATCGCCGGCCTTGACCACGTCGCGCGGGTCCTTCACGAAGGTATCGGAGAGCGCCGAGATGTGGATCAGGCCGTCCTGGTGCACGCCGATATCGACAAAGGCGCCAAAGGCCGCCACGTTGCTGACCACGCCTTCCAGCACCATGCCCTCGCGCAGGTCCTTGATGTCCTCGACGCCCTCGGCGAAGCGCGCCGCCTTGAACTCCGGACGCGGATCGCGGCCCGGCTTCTCCAGTTCCTTCAGGATGTCGCGCACGGTCGGCACGCCGAAGGTGGCATCTGTGAACTGCTCGGCCTTCAGGCCACGCAGGAAGCTGCCGTCACCGATCAGCGCCTTGATCGGGCGCGCGGTGCTGGCCACGATGCGCTCAACCACCGGATAGGCTTCGGGGTGCACCGCCGAGGCGTCCAGCGGCTGGTCACCATCGGCGATACGCAGGAAGCCGGCGCACTGCTCGAAGGTCTTCTCGCCCAGGCGCGCGACCTTCAGCAGGTCCTTGCGACGCTTGAACGGGCCATTGTCGTCACGATGGCGCACGATGTTCTCGGCCACCGTGGACGACAGGCCGGACACGCGCGACAGCAGCGCGGCCGAAGCGGTGTTCACGTACACGCCCACGGCATTCACGCAGTCCTCGACCCGCGCATCCAGCGCCCGTGCCAGGCGGTACTGGTCCACGTCGTGCTGGTACTGGCCGACACCGATCGCCTTGGGTTCGATCTTGACCAGTTCGGCCAGCGGATCCTGCAGGCGGCGCGCGATGGACACCGCGCCACGCAGCGACACGTCCAGCCCCGGGAATTCCTTGGCCGCGAACTCGGACGCCGAGTACACCGACGCGCCCGCCTCGCTGACCACCACCTTCTGCAGCTTCGGGTTGGCGGCAGCCTTGATCGCTTCGCCGGCCAGCTTGTCGGTTTCGCGGCTGGCGGTGCCGTTGCCGATCGCGATCAGTTCCACGTTGTGCTTGGCGCACAGCTGCTTGATCGTCTGCAGCGACTGCTCCCACTGGCGGCGCGGCTCGTGCGGGTAGATGGTGTCGGTCGCGACCAGCTTGCCGGTGGCATCGACCACGGCAATCTTGCAGCCGGTGCGGATGCCCGGATCCAGCCCGAGTACGGTCTTCGGGCCCGCCGGCGCGGCCAGCAGCAGGTCCTTCAGGTTGTCGCCGAACACTGCGATGGCTTCGGCCTCGGCCTTTTCGCGAGCCTGGTTGAACAGGTCCAGCAGCAGATGGGTGTGCAGCTTGGCACGCCAGGTCAGGCGGCAGGCATCCAGCAGCCAGCGGTCGGCGCCGCGGCCCTGATCGGCGATGCCGGCCTTGCGCGCCACGCGTCCTTCGGCGTACTGGTGGCCGGCCTCGGCCTCGTTGCCCGGGTCCAGCTCCAGGAACAGGATCTCCTCGCGGCGCGCACGGAACAGCGCCAGCAAGCGGTGCGAGGGAATCTTCGCCAGCGCCTCGGCGTGTTCGAAATAGTCACGGTACTTGGCGCCTTCGGTTTCCTTGCCCTCGGCCACGCGGGCACGGATCACGCCGGTCTCGCCCAGCCAGGTGCGCAGCTCACCGACCAGCGCGGCGTCTTCGCCCCAGCGCTCCATCAGGATCGCGCGGGCGCCTTCCAGCGCGGCCTTGGTGTCGGCCACGCCCTTGTCGGTGTCGACAAAGGCGGCCGCAAAGACCTGCGGGTCCTGCGTCGGGTCAGCCAGCAGGCCATCGGCCAGCGGCTCCAGGCCGGCCTCGCGGGCGATCTGGGCGCGGGTCCGGCGCTTGGGCTTGTACGGCAGGTACAGGTCTTCCAGCCGGCTCTTGGTGTCGGCGGCCAGGATGTCGTTGCGCAGGTCGTCGCTGAGCTTGCCCTGCTCACCGATGCTGGCCAACACCGCCGCGCGACGGTCTTCCAGTTCGCGCAGGTAGGTCAGGCGCACTTCCAGGTTGCGCAGCTGGGTGTCGTCCAGGCCCCCGGTCACTTCCTTGCGGTAGCGCGCGATGAACGGAACGCTGGCGCCCTCGTCGAGCAGGCCGACGGCGGCACGTACCTGGGCGGACTGGGCACCGATCTCGTCGGCGATGGTCTGGGCGATCTGCTGGGCGAGCGCGCTCTGGGCGTTCTTGGCGTCGTGCATTGCTTCAGGTCTGTGCCGCGTTACGGGAAGACCCCATTCTGGCAATCCACGACGGAGCCGGACAAGGCATTGACAGGGGGCGAGGTTCAGCAGCGAGGCCGGAGTGGACGCCGGCATCCTGGCGAAAAGAGGGCTCGGACTGGCCCTGGGCTGGGATGCCGGCGCGGGCGCGCGATGGTGGGCGCGCCCTGCCGCGTGTTGCGGAGGTCAGCGGTAGTGGCGGGCGGCGCGCTGCATGACGATCTCGTCACGCATGCCTTCCAGGGCCATCAGGCGGACCTTGCCGACACCCTGCAGTTCCATGAACCGCTCCGTGTAGAACTCCGGCCCCAGCGCGGTGTCGGCGCGGGATTTGCTGAAGCCGTAGGGCACCACGCCCTTCTCGCCATCCTTGCTACCACCGACATAAAGAACGATTGCCATGTGATGTATTCCTCCAAATTGCTACTGCGTACTGCACTCGATGAGCGATGCTGCGAGCTCATCGAGGGAGAGCTTACCGCGTCGAACCTGACTGGAACGTCACGAAGGCTAATGACGATCGGTTGCATGCAGATGACTGCGGGATCGCAGCAGAATGCTTACGGATCTTTAACTTCCGACTAACGAATCGGGGGTTTCCAGCCAACGGCGCAGCCCCTCGTGGGTGGTTTGGGATGATCGCGGAAAGCCGGTTTCCTGTGGGCTGGCCGGGTGGGTGGGGCTGGCGGGGACGCCGTGAACCCGTCCCTGGGGGCTTAGCCGCGGCATCCATGCCGCGGATACCCCGCCAGCCCCACCCACCCGGCCGCTGACAGATTTCTGCTGCGTCTACCACCCACGGAGAAGAAAAAAAGATCAAAAGCAAAAGCAGCCTGGCTGGCCGCTTTTTGTAGAGCCGAGCCCACGCTCGGCTGCTTTCAGACCAGTCCGCGAAGCCGACCGCAGGCTCGGCTCGCGAGCAAGCGCAGCGCGCGACCCGCTTCTGCTGTTCTTTTTCTTCTCCGTGGCTGGACGCGCACGGAAACTGTCAGAGGCCGGGTGGGGTGGGTTCGCGGGACCGTTGGCGCCATGGGCCCGAGGCATGCCTCGGGCGGGTTGGGCAGGACGCCCAACCCCGGTCTTGCCGTGTGCGCAGGACAGCGCACACGAGCAAGGCGCCATCGAGCCCCCAGGGACGGGTTTACGGCGTGTCCCGCGAACCCACCCCGCCCGGCCCAATCACATGAAACGTATTCCGCGACCAAGCCACGAGGGGCTGCGCCGTTGGCTGGAACCTACGGCCACCAGCCACGCCCGAACCGGGCGAAATGATCGGCCGCGCGCTCGAACGGGTTGCGCGCACTCACCCCGCCACACAGCAGGTACACCGGCAGGTACAGCGGCCCCAGCACCATGTACTGGTAGACGTGCGCGCGTTCGTGGTCATCCAGCCGGATCAGCGGCTCCACGCCCCACCCCGCCTGATGCGCATAGGTGCGACAGGAAATGCCCAGGTCATGGCCGGTATGCAGGATCACGTTGCCCAGGGTGATCGCCCCGCCTGGTCCCCACGGCCAGCGATCGAACACCAACGCGCTGTCACGGCCGCTCCAGCGCAGCGTCGCCCCGCCAAGCATGCCGGCCAGGCCGCCGATCACGCCGAGCAGGGAATTGGGGGACGTCCACACCGCGCCCAGCACCTGCAGCGCGCGCAGCCAGACCGGCCAGGGCGTCACGGGAGTCTTCAATCGGCCTCGTTGGGAATCAGCAGCCACAGGATCAGGTAGACCAGGATGCCGGGGAAGGCCGCCGAGCCGATCGAGACCAGCACGAACACGATCCGTACCAGGGTGGCATTCCAGCCGAAGCGATGGGCAATGCCGCCCATCACGCCGGCAATCATGCGGTCGTTCAATGAACGCGACAGCGTGCGCGGCGTGGTGTTCATGGCGGTTCTCCTGGGCTACGGGAAAAAGCAGTCGAGCAAGGCTCGACTCTACACCGCTCCTATGTCTACGGAGCGCGGTGGCGCAGGGCCTGCAGGCGCGCGCCGAACCAGGCGGCTGCAGTCTGTTCAGGCTGCCCCGGGCACTGGATGCGATAGGGCTTGCCGCTCATGCTGCTCTGGCTGGCGGCGCGCTCGATGAACTGCTCGGCGCTGTCCACCATGTTCTTCTTCAGCAGATAATCATACTTGCGCTGCAGGTGCGACCGCGCATCGCTGCCGTCGTACCAGCTGCCATTGCGCTGGAACCGGCACTGGGAGCCGTCCAGGCTGGAGATCAGCTGGGCGATCTCCCGGCGTGCATCCGTACTGGGTGCGGCGTGGGCAACAGGTGCTGCCAGCAGCAGCGTGGCAAGCAGCAGCGTGAACCGTTGCGACATCATTATTCTCCAAGGCAGTCGAGCAAGCTCGACTCTACAAAAGCGAAGCAAGCCTTACACGTCGCGCGCTTTCAGCCAGCCATCGATCGTGGCCGGGACTTCGCGCTGCGCGCGACCGGACACGTAGATGCCGATATGGCCGCCACGGAAACTGGACTCGGTGTAGTCCTCGGTGCCCAGGCGCCCACGCATTGCGCGCGAGGCATCCGGCGGCACCAGATGGTCCTGCTCGGCGTAGATGTTCAGTACCGGCAGGGTCACCTTCGACAGATCCACCGCCTCTTCGCCGATCCGCACCGTGCCGTTCACCAGCCCGTTGCCCTGGTAGAACTGCTTGATGAAGTCGCGGAACGCCTCGCCCGCCAGGTCCGGTGAATCGAAGATCCACTTCTCCATGCGCAGGAAATCCTCCAGCGCGGCCTTGTCATCGAGAATGTCGAGCAGGCCCACGTACTTCTGCACGTTCAGGCGGAACGGCTTGAGCATCAGGTAACTGGCATTCATCAGGTCGGCCGGGATGTTGCCCAGCGTGTCGACCAGCAGGTCCACATCCACCTGCCGCGCCCAGTGCGAGAGCATGTTGTCGGCGGTGTGGAAATCGACCGGGGTGACCATGGTGATCAGCTTGCCCAGCTTCTGCCGGCGCAGCGCGGCGTAGCACAGCGCGAACACGCCGCCCTGGCAGATGCCGAGCAGGTCGACCGGTCCACCACCGCGCGCGCGCAGCGCATCGACCGCGCCATCGATGTAGCGCAGCAGGTAGTCCTCCAGGGTCTGGAAGCGCTCCGAGCGATCCGGGTAGCCCCAGTCCAGCACGTAGACGTCCTGCCCCAGCGCCAGCAGCTTCTGCACCAGCGAACGGTCGGCCTGCAGGTCGACCATGTACGGCCGGTTGACCAGCGCGTAGACGATCAGCAGCGGCGTGCGCCGGGTCGGTGACTGTTCGCCGACGAAGCGGTACAGCACCACCTTGCCGTCGCGCCAGACTTCCTCGCGCGCGGTCACGCCGTAGTCCACGTCTTCCACCTGCGGCAGCAGCTTCAGCCCTTCCATCAGCTTGCGCTGCATGGCCAGGGTTTCCTGCATCAGGTCATCAGCGTTGAAGCCCAGCGGTCCTTTCATCGGTCACGCGTCCGCGTGGAAGTACGGGGTGCTGCCTTTGGTGCAGCCTTCTTCGCAGGCGCCTTTTTCGCAGCCGCCTTCTTTGCCGGCGCGGCCTTCTTCGCGGCCTTGCGCGCGACCGGCTTCACCTTCGCCGGCGCCGGCTGTGCCACCGGATCGACCTCGCCCGTACCGGCCATGGCCACCACCTGTGCCTGCAGGCGGCGCAGGCTGCGCTCCAGCTCGGCGATGCGGCGGTGCGCGGCGTCCATCTCACTGCGGGTCGGCAGGCCGATCCGTTCACTCATCTGTTCCACCTCGCGCTGCAGGCCGGCGCGCAGGCGCATCTGAGCGTTGCCCAGCGCGGCATACACCTGCTGGAACGGTTCGGACATGGCGACCTTGGCGTAGGCCTCCTCGGCCACTTCGATCCACAGGTCGAACATTGCGCGGGCGCTGGTCAGCTGGCTGCCCGGCTGCTCGTGCTCGGCCAGGCGCTGCTCGAACAGCGCGAAGGCCTCGTCCAGTGCCTGCTTGATCTGATCGACGTAGGCGCGTGAATGCTGCTGGTATTCCTCCTGCGCCCGCAGCAGCGCCTGCCAGCGCGCCTGGTGCTCGCGGCCGGGCCCGAACGCCGGGCTCTGCAGCCACGGACCGGCCTGCAGCTGGAACTGCTGCAGCCAGGCGGCAAACTCCGGTACAGCGGCGCCAGCGTGGGTGCTGCCACGGGCGCCCTGCAGCATCCACTGCAGCATGCCGTCGCCCTGCCCCTGCACCGCCTCGCGCCAGGCTTGTGCTACGTCGGCACTGCTGGCGTCGCGGCCGGCGAAACGCGCGGCCACTTCCTGCATGGTGCCGTACCAGCTGCCCGCCTGTTCGCGGAAGCGGCGCACGGCATCTTCCGGCGCGCCCTGCCCCTGCTCGGGCAACAGCTGGCCCCACCAGTCGAACAACCGCTGCCAGCTGCCGGGATCGTCACCAGCCGGTGCGCCGGGCGTGCTCGCATGGCGCAGGGCATCGCCCCAGGCGCCGAAGTACTGCCGAGCCAGGGTTTCGAAATCACTGCTGCCGGCGTCGTGGGCCGAGCTGGTCATCGCAGGCCTCCGCAGGGCTGGCTCATGGCTTGGGAATGCGCAGGGTCTTGCTGATCATCAGCGACCCGGACAAGGCGAACAACAACACCATCGGGTGCAGCTGCCACGGGCCGATCTGCCACTGGCCGAACCAGATGTTCTGGCCGATGGCATCGGTACCGGCGGCGATCGCCAGCACAATCACTAGCACCAGGCTGGTCGGGATCGGGGTGCCCTCGAAATACGCGACCTTGCCCTCGTCGCCGGCCAGCGCCTCTGCGGTGACGTTGTAGCGCGCCAGGCGGCTGACGCCGCAGCAGACGAAATAGCTCAGCACCAGCCAGTCCCAGCCGCCCTGCATGCCGCAGGCGTAGGCCAGCGCCGCCGGGGCCACACCGAAGGAGATCACGTCGGACAGCGAGTCCAGCTCGCGGCCCAGGGTGGAGCTGGACTTGCGCCAGCGCGCGATGCGCCCGTCGAGGGCGTCGAAAATGAAAGCCAGCGGGATCAACGCCATGCCGAACAGCAGGTAGCCGCGCTCGCCGTCCTGCAGGAAGCGCATTGCGGCAAAGACCGCACCGGTGCCGCAGAAAGCATTGGCCAGGGTGAACCAGTCGGCCAGCTGGAATTCGCGCAGCATCGAGAAGTGACGTTTCATGGGGTCTCACGGAGCATCAAGGCCCACAGGTTACCGCGAGCGCCGCCACTGGCGACAGCGCTGGCAGGCCCCAGCCTTCACCGCTCCCTCACCTGTCCTCACCGGCGGTGAATTTTTCGCCACCCATCTTGACAGCCTAGGGGGGTGGCGCCTGTCGCGGCTTATCCACAAAGTTGCCCACGCGTAATCCACACCCCCTGTGGACAACCAGATCTCACCGACTGCGACGCTGGACATTTCCTCATCACCCCGAAGCGGGGTTTCCCTACTTCCCAAGCCACAAGGTCGGCGCTATGGTCACCGGCGGACCCGCCGCCGCCACGTCCGAAACTCTGCAACGGACGATGATGATGCTGGATGCTTCCACCCTGGCCGCGCAGCTGCGGCAGCCCCATGGCGAGGCCGCGCTGGCGGTGGCCGACTCGATGAACCGCAGCAATGGCGCGCTCAACCTGGCCGCGATCGGGCTGCTGGCCGTCGGCACTGGCGAACGGGTCCTGGAGATCGGCCCCGGCAATGCGGCGTTCGCGCCGCTGATGCTGCAGGCCACCGGCAGCCACTATCTGGGTATTGAGCTGTCCACTGCCATGGTCGAGGCCGGCAACCAGCGCCTGGCCAGCGCCGGGTTGGCCGAGCGTGCCGCGATGCGACACGGCGACGCCCATGCGCTGCCGGTCGCCGATGCCGCGATGGATGCCGCGCTGGCGGTCAACACCCTGTACTTCTGGCCGAACCTGGCGCCGGTGCTGGACGAGCTGGCGCGGGTGCTGCGCCGGGGCGGCCGCCTGTGCCTGGCCTTTGGCGACGCCAGCTTCATGCGAAGCCTGCCATTTGCTGCCGACTTCCAACTGCATGAGCTGGACGCGGTGGAGCTGGCGCTGCGTGTGTCGGGCTTCCGCGTCTCGGCCTGGCGCAGCCACCGGGAATCCGCAGCCGGCAATGACGGCCAGATCCGCGAAAAGCACTTCCATCTGCTGCTGGCACAGCGGCGCTGAAGTGATAGAGCCGGCCGCTGGCCGGCTGCCCCGGCCGTTCCGCGTTGCCGGCCAGCGGCCGGCACTACCCAGCCTGCACCCGGCGCCAGCGAGCGAAACAGAACACCTGCGTCAGCAGTGGTCGGCCCACCGCAGCCGCCGCAACGACTGTGATCCGACCGCGTGGTAGAGCCGGCCGCTGGCCGGCTGCCCCGACCGTTCCGCGTTGCCGGCCAGCGGCAGGCACTACCCGGCCTGCACCCGCCGCCAGCGAGCAACACAGAACTGCATCACCAGTGGTCGGCCCACCGCAGCCGCCGCAACGACGGTGATCCGACCGCGTGGTAGAGCCGGCCGCTGGCCGGCTGCCGCGGCATTCCGGATTGCCGGCCAGCGGCCGGCACTACCCAGCCTGCACCCGCCGCCAGCGAGCAACACAGAACACCTGCATCACCAGTGGCCGACCCACCGCAGCCGCCGCAACGACTGTGATCCGACCACGTGGTAGAGCCGGCCGCTGGCCGGCTGCCGCGGCATTCCGGATTGCCGGCCAGCGGCCGGCACTACCCAGCCTGCACCCGCCGCCAGCGAGCAGCACAGAACACCTGCATCACCAGTGGCCGACCCACCGCAGCCGCCGCAACGACTGTGATCCGACCGCGTGGTAGAGCCGGCCGCTGGCCGGCTGCCCCGGCATTCCGGATTGCCGGCCAGCGGCCGGCACTACCCAGCCTGCACCCGCCGCCGCCAATGCGCGAAACAGAACACCTGCATCACCAGCATCGCCAGCAACCCCAGCGGCCACGCCCACCACAGGCCGGCCAGCCCATGCCGCGCCTGCAACCACATCGCCAACGGCAGCTCCAGCAGCAGTACCGCTGCCATGCCCAGCAACGCTGGCAACATCACCGTGCCACTGCCTCGCATCACTCCGACCAGCACCGCGCTGCCTCCCATCGCCAGCACGCCCCATACCACCGTGCGCAGCTGCGATGCGGCCAATTCGCGCACCTCTGCGGCCGCCAGAATCAGCCCGGTCAGCCAGGGCGCCAGCGCCATCACCAGCAGCACCACCACGCTCAGCATCGCCAGCCCAAGCAGCACACCGGTGCGAGCGATGGCGGGCAGCCGTGCCGTACGCCCCGCACCCATCGCATGCGCCGCGAGGATGGTGGCGGTGATCCCCAGCGACATCGCCGGCAGTTGCACCCAGCTCATCAACTGGTTGACCGCACCGTAGGCGGCCGTGGCCGTGTAGCCGTAGCGGTTGATCCAGCCCAGCAACACGATTTCGGCAATGGCCAGGCTGAGCATCTGCAGCGATGACGGTACGCCGATGCGCAGCATCGCGCGGATGAGCACGCCATCGAAACGGATGGCACGCAGCAGCTCACGTCCCGGCGCCAACGGGTGCCCCATCCTCTGCCACCGCCACATAAGCCAGGCCAGGGCCAGCAGCGAGGCAAACGCCGCCGAGACTGCCGCACTGGCCGAACCCAGCTGCGGCAGGCCGGCCCAGCCGAGGATCAGCAGCGGCGTGCACAGCAGGCCGACCACCGTTGCCAGCAGCAGCGCATGCAGCGGTGTCTTCGCATCGCCCACCGCGCGGCTCACCGCAGTGGCCAGCCACAGCAGGAAGAACACCGGTGCCGTCAGCAACAGCACGCGTGCGTAGACAATGGACTCACTGAGGACCGCTGCCGGCGTGCCCAACGCCACCAGCAGTTGTGGCGCGAAGCCGCCGCCCACAGCCATCACCAGCACCGACAGCAGCAGGATCAGCGCCACCGCGCTGCCAGCCACGGCGCGTACCTGCTGCGGGCGGCCCGCGCCCCAGGCCTGGCCGATCAGCACCATCGCACCGGTCGCCAGGCCCATTACCAGGGCCAACAGCAGGAAGAAGACCGGAAAGAACGCAGCCGCTGCAGCCACTGCCTGTGTGCCGAGCAGATGGCCGAGGTAAATGTTGTCCAGCGTGCCTGCGGCCAGCTGCAGCGCATTGGTCAGCAGCATCGGCAGCAGCAGGGTCAGATAGGTGCGCCACAGCGGGGGTGCTGCCGGAGGTATCGGATGTACAGGGGTGCTCATGGGGTTCTCTGGGCAAGGCGCCGCCCTGCCCGGCGTTTCCGCCAGCAAAGCAAGCACAGGGAAAGCAGGCCGTGGCCCGCGGTCAGGTGGCGCCGTCGCTCAGCAACGGCGCGATGGCTCAGCCGTCGATGTGGTCCGCAGGATCGTCGAAGGCCAAGCGCAGAGCGTGGGCGCGCACATCCGCGGGCCAACTCCGCAACGCCGCTTCCAGGCCCGCGCGGTCATGCGCGAACAGGACACGGATCGCCTCCTCGAAACCCGGCAGGTCACCGGCGATGGTCTGCAGGAAGTGATAGGCACGCTCGCTGTCACGACGCTGGCGGTCCTTGTCAGCACCGGCACGGCTGGCCGCCTCCACCAGCCTGCGCAGCACCACTGAGGCACCGCCAGGCTGCTCGGCCAGCCACGCCCAATGGCGTGGCAACAGCGTCACTTCGCGGGCGACCACGCCCAGCTTGGGGCGGCCACGGCCACGTGGGGTTGCGGGCGCCTCTTCGGCAGTGACGTCGGCCTCCGCCTCCACGGCCGCGGGAAACGCTTCGTTTACCCGCGCCAGCAGTTCTGCGTCACTGCCGCGCGTATCGAAATCGCGAGTGCGGCCGGTGGCGTTGTCGAACACCAGCAATGGTCCGGCAGCGTTGTCGGCGCGCAGCTGCTTCAGCGCCAGCGCGGCCACTTCCGGCGTACCGGAAGCGACCAGGCGATGGCCGTCGAAACAACTGAAGGGAGGAAGTCGGGACGCAGGCATGGCAACGGCATCAGAGGCGGTGCGCGAATATTGCCCGGGTAATTCTCTCCCGTCAATATTGCCCGGGTATTAATTTACCAGAAGAGCGTGCCGACCAAAGATTGGCAGCTACCCGATTTCCCGGCTCACAGGCGGCTGAAGGACCAGCTCACCATGCGCCCGTCCTTGTACGGCATCACGCCGTGGAACGGGCGCGGGTCGGCGTCGAACACCAGCGGCAGGAAGTTGCGGTCGCCCTCCCACATCGGCAGGGTGTCCAGCTTGTCCAGGTCCACCCACTCCAGCGTGCCTTCGTGGTTGCCGCCGTGCGGGGTGCCCTCGAATCCATCGATGACGAACACGAAGCCCAGCCAATCCTCGCCGTGCTTGCCGAAGCCTGGCCAGCTGATGGTGCCGCGCAGGCGCATGCCGGTGCAGTCGATGCCGGCTTCCTCGGCGATCTCGCGGCGCATGCTGGCCGCCACATCCTCGTCCGCTTCGATCTTGCCGCCCAGGCCGTTGTACTTGCCCAGGTGGTGGTCACCGGGACGGGTATTGCGATGGATCATCAGCACCTGGCGACGATCCGGCGACAGCACATAGCCCAGGGTGGCGACGATCGGGGTGTACGGCATGGGGCAGCATCCAGCGGCAGGTCAGCCGTGGATTATGGCCGATCAGCGCACCAGCGACAGGCGACGCTCGGCAGGCGCACTGGCGCCGTCGGGATCGCGGCGCAGGGTGGCGACACCGTGGCCACGCTCGGCCAGGTATTCCAGCCACTTGCCGAGGAAGGTGTTCATCCGCATGCGGTGGCTGATCAGCTCCGCCGGCGGCGGGTACAGGCCCATCGTGTCCTGCCAGCGACGGCCGACGTAGCAGTGGGTGGTCTCGGCCTGGCGCGCGTCACGGTACAGACGCACATAAGCCGACGGATCCGGCTCACCGGTAACCGGGTCGGCCAGGTCGTAGGTCAGGCGCAGTTCCACCGTGTAGCGGTGGCACTCGATCACGTCCAGGCGCACGTCCAGGCCGTCGCCGATCGAGGAAATGTAGCTGCCCGCCACCAGTCCGGCCGGTTCGAACAGACGCACCAGATGGCGGTAGTTTTCCGCGTACAGGCCCATGAGCCAGCTCAGCCGGCTCAGGCGGGGAATGCGTTCGGTGCGGGGCAAGGCTCGGGCCATGGGTCGATCCTACACGTTGGTGCTTCAACGTGGGGGCGCGCACGTGCAAGCCAACCCCTGGGTAGTGCCGGCCGCTGGCCGGCAGCCCTGCATCGCGGCCGAGGGTTCATCCACCAGCCGGCCAGCGGCCGGCTCTACCAGATGAGGATCAATACAGCTCGCGCTGCAGCCCCAGCGTGGCCAGCACCTTGCTGGAAATCTCCTCGATCGAGGTATGGGTGGTGCTCAGCGTCGGGATCCGCTCCATCTGGAACATCACCTCAGCCGCAGCCACCTCGCGCTTGCAGGTGTCCAGGTTTGCGTAGCGCGAGTTCGGGCGGCGCTCCTGGCGGATCTGCTGCAGCCGGTCCGGGTCGATGGTCAGGCCGAACAGCTTGCGCCGGTAGTTGCGCAGGCGCGGCGGCAGGCGGTCGCTTTCCAGGTCTTCGTCGGTCAGCGGGTAATTGGCCGCGCGCACCCCGTAATGCAGGGCCAGGTAGATGCAGGTGGGCGTCTTGCCGGCGCGTGACACCGCCACCAGGATCACGTCGGCATCGTCGTAGTTCACCGCGATGCCGTCGTCATGGGTCAGGGCGAAGTTCATCGCGTTGATGCGGCGGTGGTAGGTGTCGAAATCGACCATGCCGTGGGCCTGGCCGACCCGGGCCAGGCGCGGACTGGCCAGTTCACGCTCCAGCGGCTCGATGAACGGCGCGAACACATCCAGCATCAGCGCGCCGCTGTCGGCCAGGATCAGGCTCAGGCTCTGGTCCACGCAGGAGTTCACCACGATCGGCCGGACCTGGTACCGCTCCCCTGCCGCCTGGATCCGGGCGCAGGCTTCACGCGCTTTTTCGGGGTCGTCGACAAACGACATGCGATCGGTAATGAAGCTGAACCCGGAGAACTGGGTGAGCAGGCTATGCCCAATGGTTTCAGCGGTGATACCGGTTCCATCGGAAACGTAGAACACCGGACGGATGGTCGACATGCGCGCTTTTACCCCCTACGAAGCCTAAAAAGGCCGCCAGCACAAGCTTGTGCCGACGGTACTCTGCCCGGCATCATATCGGCTTCTTCCTACGGACGCGGCCATTCCAGCCCGCCTCGGGCGATGGCCAAACGGAGCATCGCGCTTGAACGAGAACATCCTGTGGTTGCACGAACTGCGTCTGGCCGACTTGGCCCGCGTAGGCGGCAAGAATTCGTCGCTGGGCGAGATGATCGGCAACCTGGCCGGTCTGGGCGTTTCGGTGCCGGGCGGTTATGCCACCACCGCTGAAGCCTTCAAGGACTTCATCGCGCACAACGATCTGTCCAAGCGCATCTTCGACAAGCTGGCCACGCTGGACGTCGAGGACGTCAACGCGCTGACCGCAGCGGGCAAGGAAATCCGCACCTGGGTGATCGACGCCCCGCTGCAGCCGCAGCTGGACCAGGACATCCGCACCGCCTACGCCCAGCTGAGCGCCGACAACGGCGGCGGCGACGTGGCCGTGGCCGTGCGTTCGTCGGCCACCGCCGAGGATCTGCCGGATGCCTCCTTCGCCGGCCAGCAGGAAACCTTCCTCAACGTCACCGGTGCCGACGATGTCGTGCGCAAGGTCAAGGAAGTGTTCGCCTCGCTGTACAACGACCGTGCCATCGCCTACCGCGTGCACCACGGCTTCAAGCATGAAGACGTGTTCCTGTCGGCGGGCGTGCAGCTGATGGTGCGTTCGGGCGTCGGTTCCTCCGGCGTGCTGTTCACACTGGACACCGAGTCCGGCTTCCGCGATGTGGTGTTCGTCACTTCGTCCTTCGGCCTCGGCGAAATGGTCGTGCAGGGCGCGGTCAACCCGGACGAGTACTACGTCTACAAGCCCACCCTGCAGGCCGGCAAGCCGGCGATCCTGCGCCGCTCGCTCGGCAGCAAGGCCATCCGCATGGTGTATTCGGATGTTCCGGGTGAGCGCGTCAGGATCGAGGACACCCCGGTCGAACTGCGCAACACCTTCTCGATCAGCGACGAGGACGTGCAGGAACTGTCCAAGCAGGCGCTGGTCATCGAAAAGCACTACGGCCGCCCGATGGACATCGAGTGGGCCAAGGACGGTGTCAGCGGCAAGCTGTTCATCGTGCAGGCGCGCCCGGAAACGGTGAAGTCGCGCAGCCATGCCACCCAGATCGAGCGCTTCGCGCTGACTGAAAAGGGCGGCAACGTGCTGGCCGAGGGCCGCGCCGTCGGTGCCAAGATCGGTTCGGGCGTGGCCCGCGTGGTGAAGACGCTGGACGACATGAACCGCGTGCAGCCGGGCGACGTGCTGATCGCCGACATGACCGATCCCGATTGGGAACCGGTGATGAAGCGCGCTTCGGCCATCGTCACCAACCGGGGTGGCCGTACCTGCCACGCCGCGATCATCGCGCGCGAACTGGGCGTGCCGGCCGTGGTCGGTTCGGGCAACGCCACCAAGGTCATCGAAGATGGCCAGCTGGTCACCGTCAGCTGCGCTGAAGGCGATACCGGTTTCATCTACGAAGGCAAGCTGGGCTTCGAGCGCACCACCACCGATCTGGGCAACATGCCGCCGGCACCGTTGAAGATCATGATGAACGTGGCCAACCCGGAACGTGCCTTCGACTTCGGCCAGCTGCCGAACGCCGGCATTGGCCTGGCCCGTCTGGAAATGATCATCGCCAGCCACATCGGCATCCACCCGAACGCGCTGCTGGAATACGACCGCCAGGATGCGGCAACCAAGAAGAAGATCGACGAGAAGATCGCCGGTTACGGTGATCCGGTCAGCTTCTACGTGGATCGCCTGGCCGAAGGCATCGCCACCCTCACCGCCTCGGTCGCACCGAACGCCGTGATCGTGCGCCTGTCGGACTTCAAGTCCAACGAGTACGCCAACCTGATCGGCGGCAGCAACTACGAGCCGCACGAAGAGAACCCGATGATCGGCTTCCGCGGCGCCAGCCGTTACGTCGATCCGAGCTTCTCGGCCGCCTTCGCGCTGGAGTGCAAGGCCGTGCTGCGCGTGCGCAACGAAATGGGCCTGGACAACCTGTGGGTCATGATTCCGTTCGTGCGCACCCTGGAAGAAGGCCGCAAGGTCATCGAGGTGCTGGAACAGAACGGCCTGAAGCAGGGCGAGAACGGCCTGAAGATCATCATGATGTGCGAAGTGCCGTCCAACGCGCTGCTCGCCGATGAGTTCCTGGAGATCTTCGACGGCTTCTCGATCGGCTCCAACGACCTGACCCAGCTCAGCCTGGGCCTGGACCGCGACTCGTCGATCGTCGCGCACCTGTTCGACGAACGTAACCCGGCAGTGAAGAAGCTGCTGTCGATGGCGATCAAGTCGGCGCGTGCCAAGGGCAAGTACGTCGGCATCTGCGGCCAGGGCCCGTCCGATCATCCGGATCTGGCCGAATGGCTGATGCAGGAAGGCATCGAGTCGGTGTCGCTGAACCCGGACACCGTGGTCGATACCTGGCTGCGCCTGGCCAAGCTGAAGGCCAACGGCTGAGACCGTGATTGCTGAGGGCTGACGTCGCTTTCATCGGCGCCGGCCCATACTTCAGCTGCATGCAAGCCCCGCCTCTGCGGGGCTTGTTGTTTCTGGCGTCTGCGCGCGCCACCTCCCCCGCTGCAAAGGAGCCCGCATGCTCGCCACTGCCCCACCCGCCCCCGCCGCAACACCCTGGTTCCACTCGCTCGATTGGGAACGCCTGCTGGAGACCTACGGCGTGCCATTGCTGGCCGCGATCGTGGTGCTGCTGGTCGGCATGTGGGTGGCGCGACGCCTGTCCAACGCGATGCCACGCGCCACCGCGCGCATGGGCGTGGACCCGATGCTGGGCAACTTCCTGCGCAACGTGGTGTACGCCGCGTCGCTGGTGATCGTGGTGGTGCTGGCGATCGGCACGCTGGGCGTGCAGATCACCCCGCTGCTGGCCGTGCTTGGCACCGCCGGCCTGGCGGTAGGCCTGGCGCTGAAGGATTCGCTGTCCAACATCGCCTCGGGCGTGATGCTGGTGACGCTGCGCCCGTTCCGCGTCGGTGATGTAGTGACGGTGGCCGGACAGACCGGCACGGTGCGCGAAGTGCGCATCTTCCAGACCGTCATCACCGGTGCCGACAATCAGCACACCACCATTCCGAACACGCTGATCACCGCTGCGCCGATCATCAACCTGACCGCCGAGCCGACCCGCCGCGTCGAACTGGTGGTGGGCATCGGCTATGAAGACAACATCCAGCTGGCGCGCGACACCGCGCTGGCGCTGATGAAGGCCGACCCGCGCGTGTTGCAGACGCCGGCACCGGACGTGGTGGTGTACGAACTGGGCGCGCACGCGATCAATCTTGGCATCCGCTGCTACGTGAAGTCGGCCGACTGGTTCGGTACCAAGGTCACGCTGCTGGAACAGCTCAAGCTGGGCTTCGACAAGGCCGGCATCAACATCCCGTATCCGCAGCAGGACATGCACCTGTACCTGCATGGCAAGGATGGCGGCGTGGTCGAGGCCGACGCACTGGTGCGCGACAAGCCTTGATCCGACACAGAAATGCCGGCCAGCGGCCGGCACTACCCTGCCCCGCACATCCTGGTAGTGCCGGCCGCTGGCCGGCACCCACCCCATCTCCATACATCGGTAGTGCCGGCCGCTGGCCGGCAACCTCCAGGATCAGGCGGCGACGCTTTCTTCCAGCGTCGCGTAATCGGTGAACCCGACCGCACCACCGCCGAAGAACGTTGCGCGATCCGGCGGGTTCAGCTCCGCCCCCAGACGCAGGCGCTCGGGCAGGTCCGGGTTGGCGATGAACGGGCGACCGAAGCCGATCAGGTCGGCCCAGCCTTCCGCCAGTGCCTGCTCGGCGCGCTCGGCGGTGTACTTGCCGGCGTAGATCAGGGTGCCCGGGTAGATCAAGCGCAGCGCCTGCTTGAACGCCACCGGCATCAGCGGTGCATCGTCCCAGTCGGCTTCGGCGATGTGCAGGTAGCCCACGCCCAGCGCACCCAGCAGGTGCGCCGCGGCCAGGTAGGTAGCCTGCGGCGTATCGTCCACCGCGCCCTGCAGCGTCGTCAGCGGCGCCAGACGAACACCGACGCGGTCACCACCGGCTACTGCAGTCACCGCCTGCACGACCTCGCGCAGGAAACGCAGCCGGTTCTGCAGCGAGCCGCCATAACCGTCGCTGCGCTGGTTGGCCTGCGAGTCGATGAACTGGTTGATCAGGTAGCCATTGGCTCCGTGCAGCTCAACGCCATCGAAGCCGGCGGCCAGCGCATTGCGGGTGGCCTGCGCGTAGTCGGCGATGATGCCCGGAATCTCGGCCTCGGCCAGCGCGCGCGGCATCGAGTGCTGGATCATCTCGCCCACGCCCGCTTCCGGGCCGGCGCCGGTGGGGTCGACAAACACCTTCACGCCCTCGGCCAGCAGCGCCGACGACGACACTGGCGCGGCACCGCCGGGCTGCAGGGCCACGTGCGAGACCCGACCCACGTGCCACAGCTGGGCGTAGATGCGGCCACCAGCGGCGTGCACGGCGTCGGTCACCTGGCGCCAGCCCTGCACCTGCTCGCCACTGTGGATGCCCGGGGTCCAGGCGTAACCCTGGCCCTGCGGGCTGATCTGGGTACCTTCGCTGACGATCAGGCCCGCGCTGGCCCGCTGCGCGTAGTAGGCGGCCATTTCCGCGGTGGCAACGTTGCCGTCGGCAGCGCGCGAGCGGGTCATCGGCGGCATGACGATTCGGTTGGGCAGGGTCAAGGCGCCCAGGCGGTGGGAGGTGAACAACATGGCGGACATCTCTTGCGGGGGGAGTGCCAGCAAGAATGGGGACCGCCTGCGAAGGGCAACAGGCGTGTTGTGGCAAAACAGTTGTGCCCGGCAGGCAAGGATGGCCATGCATGAAGGCTCATCCATGCATGGCGTGGATCTACTCCAGGCGGGGTTCTATCCTGATCGTGCCATGCGCCACGCGGTCATAGCAGGTGCGCACCACGTCTTCGCCGTACTTGAGCTCCAACCGGCGCACGATGAAGTGGCCGCGCGCCATGTCCTGGTAGTAATCGGTGAACATCGTATTGAGCGTCGCACCGGCAGCGGCACCCACGATCGGCACCGCCTGTGCGGCGAATTTCTCGGTAACCACCACGCCGAAGCGCGCGGCCACCTTCTCCACCATCTTCGCCAGCAGCTTGCCAGCCTCCTTCGGTGCTACGCCCAGGGTCAAGTCGCGGCCGGTCACCACGCGTCCGGCCAGCTCGGCCGACAGATGGCGCATCACATCGGTGGTGAAGCCCCGGGCTAGGTAATAACCAGTTTCGCTGGCGTCATCGCGCGGCGAGTTGCCGCCCAGCGCGAACACCTCCAGGCAGGCCTGGCGGGTACTGAACTCGGACAGGTCGAAGCCCTCGCTGCGGGCCACGTCGGCCACCGCGCGCATCATGATGGTGGTCGACACCGGCAGCTCGATGAACAGCGCGGCAAAGCCAAAGGCGCCGCCCACCGCACCGGAGGTCGCTGCGGCCAGCTTGTGCCAGCGGGTGGACGCCCCCTTGCCGGGGGTGTTGTCCATGCTCCACAGCGCCGCCTGCGCCGACTTGGTCAGCGCCGCCTGCACGGCGCCATGGATGCGGTTGGAGACCGAGTTGGGCAGCGCCTTCACCGCGAACTCCAGCGGCGTGCCGACCAGATTGGCCATGCGCGCGGTCAGGGTCGGCGCTTCCAGCAGGGCCACCGCCCGCTGCAGGTCAGACCAGTCGCGGGCGTCGTGGGCAATGTCGCGGGGAAGCAGGATGGGCTCGTTCATGGCGCTGATCTTAGCGCCAGGGAGTTGAACGGAGGGTGGTGCCGGCCGCTGGCCGGCAACCTGATACACGTCACGAAGGCCGCTGAATTGCCGGCCAGCGGCCGGCACTACCAGTTCGCGTGTCACCCGGTAGCGCCGGGCCATGCCCGGCGTCGTTGTTCAGGCAACCGGCAGCCCCGACAGCGCGCCCATGAACTGGCGGTAGTGACGCAGCTCGGCGATGGAGTCATGCACATCGCTCAGCGCGGTGTGGTTGCTGTTCTTGCCGACGCCAGCGGCCACGGTCGGCGCCCAGCGCTTGGCCAGTTCCTTCACCGTGGACACGTCCAGGTTGCGGTAGTGGAAGTACTTCTCCAGGCGCGGCATCTGGCGGTGCAGGAAGCGGCGGTCCTGGCAGATGGAGTTGCCGCACATCGGCGACAGGCCAGCCGGAATCCACTGCGCCAGGAAGTTCACGGTCTGCGCCTCGGCCTGGGCCAGAGTGGTGGTGCTGTCCACCACGCGCTGCCACAGGCCCGAACGGCGGTGCTGGTTGCGGTTCCACTCGTCCATCGCTTCCAGCGTTTCCAGCGGATGGTGGATGGCGAATTCCGGACCTTCGGCCAGCACGTTGAGCTGGGCGTCAGTGACTACGGTGGCGATCTCGATGATCGAATCGTTGTCGGTATCCAACCCGGTCATTTCCAGGTCGATCCAGATCAGTCGTTCGTTGGCCGCGCCGTTGTCCGCCATGTGTCGCCTCGTTGCTGGGCAGGCGCGCGGCCTACCGGTGATGGAAAGAGGCGCCCATCATACCCGTTCGCCCCTCAGCCCTCGCTGGCGTGGTCTTCCAGCAACAGCGGCGGCTTGCCACGCTTGGCGCGGAAGTAGTTGGTCAGGCGCATGCTGGCTTCCTTGGCCAGTACCCCACCGTGGATCTCCACCCGGTGGTTGTGGCGGGCATCGCCAATGAGGTCGAACACGCTGCCGCAGGCACCGGTCTTGGGGTCGCTGGCACCGTAGACCAACCGTGCAACGCGCGCGTGCACGATCGCCATTGCGCACATCGCACACGGCTCCAGGGTCACATACAGCGTGCTGCCAAGCAGGCGATGGTTCGCCAGCAGTTTTCCGCCCGCCCGCATGGCCACGATCTCGGCGTGTGCGCTGGGGTCATGCGAGGCGATGTTGAGGTTCCAGCCCTCGCCCAGCAGTTGGCCGTCGGCACCGACCAGCACTGCACCCACCGGGATCTCGTCGAACTCGCGTTGTGCGCGCTCAGCCAGCGCCAGCGCGTGGCGCATCCAGTGTTCGTCGGTGTCGTGCACCGGCACACCCAGGGCGTCGGTCATGGCGGTTCTCGCGTGTCTGCAGGGCCAGGATGGCCGCCGGGGCCGCATTGTACGCCCGCAGCCGTGCAGGCGCCGCTAGCGCGCGTCGAAGCGCTCGCGGGCAGCGTCCAGGGCCGGGAAATTGTGCTCGGCCCAACGGTCCAACGCGGTCAGGGTGTCTACCAGACTGCGCGCAACCTCGGTCAACCGGTACTCCACGTGCAGTGGCTTGCCGCCCAGATCGCAGCGCTCGATCAGGCCGTTGCGCTCCAGCTGTCGCAGGGTCTGGGTCAGCACCTTCTGCGAGATGCCTTCGATCTTCCGCAGCAGCGCACCATTGCGTTGCGGGCCCTCGGCCAATGCCGGCAGCAGCAGCATCACCCACTTGCCGGAGATCAGTGCCAGAGCATCGCGCGCCGAGCAGTCGGCGGCATAGACATCACCGGGAAAGGCCATGGTTACCTCAAAGTGCGTAATTGCCGGGGCATGCCGGCATCGCGAGGATGGTCGCACATCCCAATACGCCCCTCCCTCATGCGCGCCCTGATCCTGCTGGCCCATCCCGAACCCCGTTCCTTCAATGCCCACCTGGCCGTGCAGGCGGCCGAGCAGCTGCGGCACGACCACCTGCAGGTGGAGGTGGTCGACCTGTATGCAGAAGGCTTCGATCCGCTGGAAGCGGCCTGGCACCATCCACGGCGCCTGCAGCCCGAGCGCTTCGATGCCCAGCGCGAACAACGCTACAGCGCCGAACACGACCAGTTGCCCGCCGATGTGCGGCATCACCTGCAGCTGCTGCAGGCCGCGGACCTGGTGATCCTGCAGTTCCCACTGTGGTGGTTTGCGGCGCCGGCCATCCTCAAGGGCTGGCTGGACCGCGTGCTGGTCTACGGGCCGATGTACAACAGCCGGCAACGCCACGAGCGCGGCGTGATGCAGGGCAAGCGTGCGTTGCTGAGCGTCACCACCGGCTCTTCGGCGCGGGCGTGCGCGGTCGATGGCCGCGAAGGCGATACCCGGCTGTTGCTGTGGCCGTTGATGTACAGCCTGCGCTACGTCGGCTTCGAGGTGATGGAGCCGTATATGGTGCACGGCGTGCGTTCAGGGCTTGCAGCGGAACGCATTCAGGCCCACGACGAAGCATTGGTTGCAGCCACCCTTTCCTACCGCGAGCGACTGTCGCGATGGCGGCAGTGGCCGACCGTGCCCTTCAACAACAGTGAGGACTTCGAGGATGGTGTGGCGCTGTGCGCGGAAGCGACTGCCTACAGTCCCTTCATCCGCCATCGCGATGCCGGATGAATCCGTACCTGCAGGCACAACCGGAAAGCTTCATACTTCGCATTCCTGCAAGCACCTTGGTGAACATATGACCACCCTCCGTCCCTCTCGCGCTGACGATGGCGCCGCCCTTGTCGACCTCTGGCGCCGCGCCGTCGACGCCACCCACGACTTCCTCAGTACCGAAGACCGCCAGGCCATCGACGCCGAAGTGGCCGCTTTCCTGCCGCAGGCGCCGATGACCGTCGCCGTCGATGCACAGGACCAGCCGCAGGGATTCATGCTGATCGATGGCACCCACATGGAAGCGCTGTTCATCGATCCGGGCGTGCGCGGTACCGGTATCGGCCGTCAACTGCTGCAGCACGCACTGGCCCAGCATCCGCAGCTGACCACCGACGTCAACGCACAGAACGCGCAGGCCGTAGGTTTCTACCTGCGCATGGGCTTTGTCGAAACCGGTCGTTCGCCGCTGGATTCGCAGGGCCGCCCGTATCCGCTGATCCACCTTCGGCATAAGGCCTGACATCCGTTGGCAGCAGCTGCGTGCTAGCGTGGCTGCTTTCGATCAAGGAATGCCGTACATGGATGGTGCAAAAGCCCTGTTGACCCTGTTTGCGCTGGGCATCAGCCTGGTCTGGATCCTGGTGCCGTTCGCCATCTTCGCCGTGCGCAACCTGCTACGTGAGGTACTGCTCGAGCAGCGCCGTACCAATGAACTTCTCGAGCATATCGGCGGCTACCGCATTCCGAAGCCGCAACCCGAACCGACCGTCTGGCGCGCGCCCTGAACGGGCGCCCGCCGTGGCTCAGGCTGTCGCCTCGAAGGCCGGTGAGTACTGCACCTCGCCCTGAGCCAGCGGAGGCTGCAGGCAAAGCACCTGGAAGTACTCCGCCGGCACGCCCGGCAGCGCCAGGCCCGGCTCGGCACGGAAGCCGAAGCGCCCGTAATAGGCCGGCTCGCCCAGCAATACACAGCCATGTGCACCCTGCTGACGCAGTGCTTCAAGTGCGGCGCGCATCAGGGCCGCACCGATGCCCTGCCCCTGCCACGCGGGCACTACCGAGATCGGGCCCAGACCAAACCAGCCCGTGCTGCCATCGCTGACCGTCACCGGCGACAGGGCAATGTGGCCGACCACCTGGCCCTGAGTTTCGGCGACCAGCGAAATGCTCAACTCCCCGCGGGCGCGCAGGGCGTCGACGATGAACTGCTCGGTGTGGCTGCTGTGCGGGGCTTCGCGGAAGGCGGCCTCGGTGAGTGCATGGATGGCGGCGTGGTCGGCCGTGGTTTCGGTGCGGATCATGCAGTTCAAGAGAACGCCTTTGATAACGTGATGAATGCGTGAATTATTGATTTACGTCGCAGATTCAACCGCGAACAGGCCCTGCCAGCAAGGCCAACGCGACACCCGAATCCCCTGTGCTGCAGTCGATTCGCCGGAATACACCGCATCGGGCGCGTCAAAAAGCCGTCGCGACGGTAGCACATCGTTCCCGACACGCTCCATAATCGAGAAACCTGTCACCCAGGAAGGATATATGGACATGGACGCACGATGCAGGATCAGGCCATGGGAGTAGCGCTCCCTGAAAGGAAAAGGCAGCCGCTGCTGGCGTTGCTCGCCCTTATCCCACTGGCCGCATGCTCACCCTATGCTGATGCCGAGCGCGACGTCCCTGCTGGTGGACGCGGCTTGGCCAAACTCAACCCTGCACCAAAGCAGGGCTACGAGCTGGTACTGACACTTAAGGATGCCCCTGGTCCCTTCGCGGTGGTCGAGGGCGTTGCCCAGTACGACGTCAGCAACCACAAGGACTGCGGCCGGGTCCTGAGGGCGACCGGTACCGCCAGCCGTATTACCAGCCAGGAGCTCGTCACGCTGCGCAAGGTCGGTGAGAACGAGTACCGCGGTACGTTCTACCTCGACCGCATGCAGGACCAAGACTATTACGATCGCGGCGTCTGTCATTGGACACTGACCGGAGTCGGTGCGATGTTGCGCGCCACGACCGGCGAGGCGGATACGCGATTCCTGACGTTCATCGACAAGGAGCGCATGGACGCGGGGAGCCGGGTGACGCGGCACTACCCACGCGCCGACTACCCCCGAATCGAAGAGATCACCGGATACGGAGCGAGCGGCGAGGAAGATCCTTCCAGCTATCGTGCCGATCTGCGCGACGCGCTGTTCTCGACCACCACCACTGTGCAGAAACTCGCGCCATGAGCTGCCAGTTCAACCATTCCTACCCCCAAGGAGGCCGACATTGCGCCACAAGATGATCCCGTGCCTTGCTCTGCTTCTGTTGACCGCCTGCAACCCGGAGACCGCCATGAACCAGGAACGTGCCGCTGCTGAAGCCGATGTCGCCCAGGGTGGGCGTGGCCTCGCCAAGCTCAACCCCAGCCCGCGCAAGGCCTATGAACTGGTACTGCGCCTGAAGGATGCACCCGGCGATTTCGCACTGGTCAAGGGCGTAGCGCAGTACGACGTCACCAACGAAGACCAGTGCGGCCACATCGAGCCGGCCACCGGCACAGCTGCACGTATCACCAGCCAGGAACCGGTGGAGCTGCGCAAGGTCGCTGAGGGCGAGTACCGCGGCATGCTGTATGTGGACCGCATGCTGGATGAGGACTACTACGGTCGTGGCGTCTGCAAGTGGGAGTTCACCGGTGCCGGGGCAATGCTGAAGGCGACGGGTGCCGAAGAAGAGACCCGCTTCCTCACTTTCGTCGACGCCAAGCCGCTGACCGAAGGTGGCGCCCATACGCTCTACTATCCGGATCTGGTCTATCCGAAGGCAGATCGCGTTCCCAACTTCCCAGCCAGTGGCGAGCCCGATCGCAGCAACTACGCCCCTGATCTGCAGGACAAGCTGTTTACGATCACCCTCTCCGCAAGTGAGGTGGCGCCGTGACCATCACCTCTCAGGACTACGCCGCGTTATCCAATGACGCCTACAAGGATCGGGCCGTCGGCCGACGTGAACCCGGCCAAGAAGAAAAAGTCACGTTAAACGGCCATGAGTACAAGATACTTGAGCATGTCAACAATCGTCTCAACGGCTATCAGGGCACCGTCTATCAGCGCGTAGACACCAAAGAGATCGTCATTGCGCATCGTGGCACCGAGCAGATCGCTCGCGATGCGATTCTGACCGACGGCGGCATGGTGGTTGCGCGCACCAACGTGCAGGCGCCTGACGCGATTGCTTTGACACAGAGGACGCTCGAAGGCGCCGCGCTTCAATCCCGCTTGAACGGTGTGCCCGCGCCCCAGGTCACCGTCACAGGCCACTCCCTCGGCGGCGCCCTGGCCCAGATCACCTCGCACCACTTCAACGTCAAGGGCGAGACCTTCAATGCCTACGGCGCGGTCAGCCTCAGCTACCGCATTCCGGAAGGCGGCAACACCATGATCAACCACGTCATGGCTTCCGATCCGGTCAGCGCCGCCTCGCCGCACTTCGGCCAAGTCCGCATCTACGCCAAGCCCGATGAGATCAAGACGCTCGCGGCAAATGGCTTCAGCAATCACGCCCTGCGTGATCTGATTCCAGACCGTCCGATCATCGCGGCCACCAGTTCATTCGGCGCGCACAAACTGGGCAACTTCCTCAACGAAGGCTCGGTGCTGAAGCACCCGGAAACGCAGAAACTGGCGAAAGACAACGCCAAGATGATCGAGGAGTACCGCGACGACGTCGAATCACTGCGCCGCGGTGTTACCCGTGCAGCACGCGGCATCCCGGGCGGCGCCATCGATCTGTACGACCACATCCGTGGCCCCCTGCAACCCGGTGAGCCGGCCCGTCGCGAGGCGGAGAAGAACGGCCATCACACCAGCATGCTGCGCATGGACGATGCCAATCACCTGGGCAACCCGCTGTTCAACGACGCGATCCGTGGCGTGCATGCGCAGGACGTTCGTGTCGGCCGCGTGCCGGATGTGATGAGTACGCAGTTGGCCGGCAGCCTGGCGGCGGAGATGCACGCTGCAGGCGGCAAGCGCATCGACGAAGTGGTGATGAGTGCCGATGCCTCGCGCAGCTTCGCGGTGCAGGGCCTGGGCGGCGACCCGGCGCATCTGCGCGTGTCGGTGGACACGGCCGTGGCGATGAACACCCCGCTGGAGCAGAGCAGCCAGCGCATTGATCAGCAAGCTGCGGGACAGCGCCTGGCACAGGACCGCGATCAACAACTGGAACAACAGCAGAACCAGACCCGCAGCATGCAGGCCTGATGAACAGCGCGGGAGCCGGTCAATCCGGCTCCCGCGTCACTTCGGCCCTCTGCCTCAGGGGCTGGAGGCCGCGACCGGCGCGGACGCACTGGCGATCACGAACAGATCCGGCCCGGAATCCGGGAAGCCACCACAGGCGCGATCGCCCGGTGCTACCGGATCACAGGGCCACTGCGCCCGCGCGACCTTCTCACGCAGCTCGAAGCGATCACCAGTCCAGACCACGAAGGCCAGGTGCTCGCGGTTCCAGTCACTGTAGGCACGCGGACCGCCCTTCTGCGCCGTCTCCGGGTACTGCACGAACCAGCGCATGGCCGGGCCATACTGCAACTTGCTGTGGTCCAGGCTGATCCGGCCCTCGCGCGACAGCTGCCGCGCACGATCGGCCTCCGTCACCTGGGGCATGGCCGGCATGGCATCGGCGGTCACATCCCTCGGCGCGGCGTCCCCGCGAACCTGGTACACACGCTGGGCCACATAGGCCTCGCGGCAGTCACCCGCTGGCACACGTACCGGCTCCGCGCCGTACTCATCGCGGTTGGCGACCCGGTCGCTGCAGGTGAACGGTGCCGACACCAGGTAGAACGTGCTGTCGGCGTCGCGTCCCTCCAGCGAGCGCACCCAGATGTCGCCCATCCGCGCGATGAAGTCCGGGCGCTGGCCGTAGCCCGGCACCGCCTTGAACCAAACCTTCTGTTGCACCTCACGCTCGCGCCAGCTGCGCGGCAGGTGGATGTCCTGCTGGGGCAGCGCGACCAGCAGCGCGGCCAGATGCGCCGGCATCGTGCCCTGGCAGGCGCCGATCAGCAGCTCGCCCTGGGCCGCCAGCCGCCCAGCCAGATCCACCGGGCAGCGGGCGCCAAGCGCACGCTCGGTCGCCTGCTCGGGCGGCAACGGCGCGATGACCAAGGCGGGTGGCGCGGGAGCTACCGCCGGGACGGCTGGCTCGACGACAGCAGGCGGTGCAACGACAGGCGCCGCCGCGGGTGCAACGGGCACAGGCGTCGGGTCTGCAACCGGCGCCGCGGCAACGGCTTCAGACGGCATGGGTGCTGCAACAGACGCCGTCCCTGCAGGCACGTCAACGGTCGGCTCGGCAGCCGGGGGCGTCTCCACGACGGGTGCCGCGGCCTCCTGAGCCTGTGCCGACGCTACGGCAAGTCCAAGTGACAGCAGCCAGAGCGGCGGCAGGCGGCGCACGGATGCATTGCAGCGGGCAGCGGCGTGCCGGGCATTCGAGGGAACGATTCGCATGTGGTGTCCTTCCGAGTGGGTTTCCATGTCGGCGCCACAGGGCGCCACGCGTCGTACGTAAAGCGCCGGCGGGTCCCCTGCCGCCGGCATCAGGTGTTACAGGGATCGAGAACGCTGCTCCTGCTCGCGCGCGAGCGTGGCCGCCGGGTCCTGCTGGGCGCCGCTGGCAGCCAACTGCTGGCTGCTCTGCGCCAGCGGCTGCTGCGCCGCCTGTTCGCGATCGACCGATGCGCGCAGCATGGCTGGATCGCCCAGCGCACCCTGTACCGCAAACAGCGTGCGACCGTCGTTGCCGGCCAGGAGATGATCGATGCGCGACAGGCCGGCCTTATGCGCCCCCAGCGCCAATGAGCCAGCGGCATTGTCGAGCTCCTGTACGCTGCGCAGTCCACTCTGTGCTCCCATCTGCTGCAGGTGCCGGCGTGCATCCTCGAACAACGCGTTGCCGGGCTCACCGGTCTGCGACATGTCTCGGGCAACACTCTGCGCTGGCGCACCGACTTCGCCTCGATCCAGTCGCGCCATCACGTCCGGCGTCAACTTATGTTGCCAGACCTCGAAGCGTTGCCGGCGTGCCTCGATGCCATTGAGCGCGCCATTGAGCGCATGCGTTGCTTCGCGCACATCCTCGCGCGCCGCCTCCGGCACTCGCGTCTGCCACTGCCAGACGGCAATACGGCCTGCGTGCTCGGGCTGCGCGGCCAGCTCCGGCTGATTCACCAGGTCCAGATCCAGCGCCTTGCCGGCACGCTCATAGTTTTCCTTGCCGACCAGCGGCAGATAGCCGCGGCCGTGGTACTTCAATGCGTCGCCGGGCGCATCGTTGCCCATGCGCCCGCCGTACATCAGCTCGGCAAGATTCTCCGGGCTGCCACGCAGCGCTTCCTGGCGGGCGCTCTCCAGCGCAGCGTTGCCATTGCGCCACGCAGCTTCCACCGGGATCTGCGAGATTCCCCGGGTGAAGTTGAAACTTTCATTGAGCCGGCTCAAGCCGCGCGACTCGTGCCCTGCCTGGGCCATGAAATTGGCCAGTTCAAGCGGGGAGTCGATGCCGGCTTTGGTCGCCTGCCGCAACAGCTGCGACTCTCTATCGGTCGACACAGTGCAACTCCTGAATCTTCATCAGCGCGGATTCCCTTCCGCCGGTTGGAGCTTGGCTCATGGAAGCGACACCTCGGCGACACTGGACGGATCGAAGTCCTCGAACCGCACCCTGCCCAGCTCCGCCACCGAGTAATCCCGGATGTTGGTCGCTTCGGTCTCGATATCCACGACCTTGCGTCTCACCCCGTCCACCCAGCAGGCCTTGTCCGCGGGCGCATAGCGGAACCGGTAGGTGCTGCTCCAGCGCTCGCGGCTACCGCCGTTGGTGATCACGCTGAAGGTGCCCTCCTCGACCATTGCATACGCAAAAGGGTCGCCGGCCAAGCCACCTCGGGTGGAACACGGCACCAGCTTGTCGTTGCGCGCGGCCAGCTGCCAGCGCCCGCGCCCGTCACCGCGCAGCAACAGCAGCACCCGGTTTGGTCCGTGCTGTCCGGGCACCAGCCCTTCCGGTGTCGGCTGGTCGATGACCAGCAGCTGATACTCGATGCCATCGCCGTTGGGCTCGCCCCTGACGGCTTCCAGCAGGTTCGCACCGGACGGAACAAATGCCAGGGCATCGTCCATGTGTGCGCCAACCCTGTCTTCCATCCCCTCCCACTCCTTCAATATCGTCCCGCCGATGCTCGCGTCGTAGGCGGGCGTAGTGGCGTTGCCCAGTCGCGCCAGTCACCCTGCAGGTGCGGATGATAGCTCCGGGAGCACCATGGCAGCGTCGGTGGCATGCGTCACCCGTTGAGCGGAGGGACAGGGTCCTCATGGACGGGAAGGCTCCTGCAATCGGTAGCGCCGAAGCGCCATTTTTCCGGCGCCAGGAGAGCTTAGCGCGAGGAGGTCGCTTGCGTCGAAGAGCGAAAGCTTGAAATGGCGCTACCAGTCACAGAATCGGGGACCGCATCCACGAAGCAAGACGGGCGCAGGCGGCGCAACACCCCCAAATCGCCTGTAGCTTCACATGCAGTTGTTGAATGCCAGAGGACAGGCTTTCGCATCGGCGTCGATACATTCTCCCACTGCCTTTTCCTCCGCCTCGGGCAGCGTCCGGCCGCGTACGCCTGATATCTCTTGAAAAGTGGAATAGCACACGCGACGTAGACGGATCTGCATTGTGCTCCCGCCGCAGCTCTGCAGTCCCGCAAGGCAGTCTAAGTTGCCCAGCTTACCGTACTAGCATTAACGTATTTCGTCCCAGTGAACATCAGCGCAGTAGAAGAGACTGATGAGACACATTCAGCCGGAAGTAGGCGCGCAGCATTTTATGCAGCGGCTCTCCAACGACAACACTCTTCGAGAATATACCAGCGTGCCCGCCGACACATTTACATGAAAATTCTTCAAAAATAGGTTTGGTACAGTTTTCATACAGCACCGCGCACTTCCCGCTCACATCATTCTTGCACTTGGAGTGCGCCATTATCAGCGCCATTTCCGGCGTAGCACCACGCCCCAGCGCCGACATTCCACGACCCGTCTTCCCACTTGGAATGACCCAAGCCACACACTGATTTCGATACGCCAAACTGACGGAGCAATCGGCGGCACCCGTTGAACTGCACTTCCGCAACGCCTCTTGCTCTGCCGCTAGCTGTGATCGAAGGCCGGTCGATGCTCCTGCGTCCTGAGTAGACCGGGACTCGGCGATTGCCCCCCAAGTCTTTATCCACCGCCCAGTCGGAGAGTTTGCGGGCAATTCGGAAATCCCGCCACTCGATGTGCTACTCGGTGCGCCACTTGGAATGGGGGCACAACCTCGGGCGCCCTGACCTCCAATCGGGTAGTACCCTGGCGGACAATTGCCTTCAGCAAAGGATTGATGCGCCACGCCCAAGATCAAAGTACTGGCGAGAATCGCTTGCGATACAAGAATTTTCATCGCCCGCCACCTCCACCTTTATCGTGCATATCGAACTCGCTATGCAACGCTGCCATTCGCATTTCCTCTAACCCCAGACGATGGTGGCGGAGAGTCAAGGCACCCTGCAATCTCGGAGTGACTGCAGAACCTACACCCATCGGTTGAGATTCGTGAGTCGCCGGTGCGTTCGGCTTGTATTGCCCCCCCGCCCGTCGAACCCGGCGGCTGACCATTCGGGCCCGGCGATGCCGGTACTGCACTACCGCCAATCTGCGAATATGCCATGAAGCTGCCCAATGTTCCCTGGAAGAACATCGCCGCCATCGGGCGGCGCAGTCAGAGAATCAGCATGGTCAGGATCAGGCCCATGCCGCCTTGCTGCAGTGCCATGCTCGACATACCTTCGCTGAAATTCTCACCCATCAGCGTACCCGTCAACGTGCTTCCCCAAAAGGCGAACGCAACCTTGGACACCATCTTCATCGCGATGCCGGTCACATCAATGGACCGGAATATCAGGGCGCGACATAAGCCTGCAACTTAGAACTCATCAAATATCGGTTTACTGCAGTCCGAATAGATCTCTTCGCAATATCCCGGCTGATCATTCTTGCACATGGCTTGCGAGTTGAATTTTGCCCTTTCGGGCGTGGGACCAGATCCAATCCCGGCACGACCTGCGCCAGAACGCCCCCTTGGAATGACCCACGAGACACACTGATTTTGATACGTGAAGCTAACCGAACAATCAGCGGCACCAGCTGATCCGCATTTTGAAATTGCCTCACGAGAAGCCTCCTCCTTGGATCGCTTACCGACAGAGGTGCCCGCGTCCTGAGTCGTTTTCGATTCAGCAATCGCCCCCCATGTCTTGGTCCATCGCCCAGTAGGAGAGTTTGCGGGCAATTCGGAAATCCCGCCACTCGATGTGCTACTCGGTGCGCCACTTGGAATGGGGGCGCAACCTCGGGCGCCCTGACCTCCAATTGGATAATACCCTGGCGGACAATTGCCTTCAGCGAACGCAACTTCGGTCAATGAGACGAGAAGAAAGAAGAAAAGAATCACCCATTGCTTTGCTCCATTCATGAAACTGTCCTCACCCCCTTCTCATTGGACCAGCTAGACGGCACCGCGATTGACATTTCCTTCGTCTCATAGATCGACTCAGAACAAGCGGAACAGGCCGCTTTACATTGCACTCCATCAGAGCACATACCGCGCGAAGCCGGCAGCTCCAGTCGCTCGATGAAACACACACGGCGCTGCCGCTTGAGTCGTAACGCGGTACAGCACCACACGTGGCGCCCCTCACGCCCTATCGCTCGTAGAAGGCGAATCGCCAATAGCGCCCACCAGCGGCTATTTGGCATGGCAATTTCCGAGGCCATCAATTAACTATTTAAGAGAACTAGAACTCCTCAAAAATCGGTTTCGTGCAGTTGGCATAGAACTCCACACATTTTCCTGGCTGATCATTCCTGCACATTAACTGGGCCACAAATAGCGCTCGCTCCGGCGTGGGCCCACCACCCACTCCCGACTGCCCGCCCCCAGAACGCCCACTTGGAACGACCCAAGAAGCGCACTGATTAAAGTAGGCCAAATCGACCTTGCAGTCACGCGCTCCTCCCGATGCACACTTGGAAAGAGCCTCTTGCTCTGCCAGCTCTTTGGCTCTCTTTCCCGTCGACACTCCTGCGTCTTGAGTGTTCTTGGAAGACGCTATCGCCCCCCAGGTTCGCACCCACTTGCCAGTAGGACTGGCAAGCTGAATCTCCGCTGTGGTACCACCTCCACTAGCGGCCCCGGGTATAGGCGCACACCCCCGTGCCCCTTGCCCCCCAATCGGGTAGTAACCAGGAGGGCAATTACCTTCGGCAAAGGATTGATATGCCACGCCCAAGATCAAAGAACTGGCGAGAATCGCTTGCGATACAAGAATTTTCATCGCCCGCCAACTCCACCTTTATCATGCATATCGAACTCGCTATGCAACGCTGCCATTCGCATTTCCTCTAAGCCCAGACGATGGTGGCGGAGAGTCAAAGGCACCCTGCAATCTCGGAGTGACTGCAGAGCCTACACCCATCGGTTGAGATTCGTGAGTCGCCGGTGCGTTCGGCTTGTATTGTCCGCCTCCCGTCGAACCCGGCGGCTGACCATTCGGGCCCGGCGATGCCGGTACTGCACTACCGCCTATCTGCGAATATGCCATGAAGCTGCCCAATGTTCCCTGGAAGAACATCGCCGCCATTGGGGGCGCAGTCAGAATCAGCGTGGTCAGGATCAGGCCCATGCCGCCTTGCTGCAGCGCCATGCTCGACATACCTTCACTGAAATTCTGACCCATCAGCGTGCCCGTCAACGTGCTTCCCCAGAAGGCGAACGCAACCTTGGACACCATCTTCATCGCGATGCCGGTCATCGCTGCCAGAACCGCCATGGAGAACATCGTGCCTATGCCGTAGAGCAGCCACTTCTGGAACAGCTGCTTGGTCTGGTCAAACAGCAAGCACAGGATGAACAATGGCCCCAGGCCGATGAACAACGCCAGCGCGACCTCATACAGCAAAAGCATTGAGCCAGCTGTGACTGCCGGACCACCAGTGCCCATACCAATGAACCACATGGCACGGGTCTTCGCGTTGTCCAGCGTCACGTCGCTCATCACGTCCAGCGCGTCAACGCTGGATAGCGCCAGCTGCATGTAGCCCAGGTTCTCATCGATCAGATCCTCCGGTGAGTCCTTCTTCCCGGTCACGACGTAAGTGATCTCGTTCTTCACGTCATTGATGAGAAAGCCATGCATCTCGCGACCGAACATACCCATGGTCGTGGCAACCGACACGATCAGCGCGGCCTTGGCCATGTTGGTCACGAGCACCATCATCGAATCGCGGCTGCGACCGGTGGCGATCCGGAAACCCTGAATCAGCACCCAGAGCGTCATGAGAGTCAGTGCAATGCCACCGACCCACGCCATCATGCGTCCAAGCAGCTTGACGCCGTACTCCGCGATTTCCTTATGCAGGTAATCGAGGATCAGCCGGAAGAACACAAAGTCACCAATTGAGGATGACGCGTGCAGATTCTGCAGCATGTGCAGGGGGCCTTGCCCCAACATGCCATCCATCAGCCCAAGATCCATAACTTCACCTAGAATGTGATTGCAGCTCGACCGGAGCAGCGTCTAATCAGTTGGAGAGCGCTGCCTTCAGTGCCGCGGCCTTCACTACGGTACCGAGAGGTGACTGACCGGTACCCTTCAATGCGCGCTGCGCAAGAATCTGCTGCATCTTGGTCAGCGCCTGAATCTGCTTGTCATACCCTTCAGTCTTCTTTTCCCAGGTCGCAAAATCCGCCTGCATATAGGCGTCAGAAACGACTGCATTCGCGGAGGCCTCTGCCATCGCACCCTCGCCGCTCCACAGATCGCGGATATCCTTGATCCTGTCCAGCACCTTGCGCATGTCGGGCATCGTCTTCTGCACAACTTCCACGGTCTCGTTGTACTTCTGATTCTCCATGACCTGGATTGCAGCGCAGATGTTGCGCTGCTGGGCGATGATGTCCCCACCCGGGCTCAAGTCCAACGCAGTGAGGATACCGCTCAGGCTCATGATATTGCCGGCGCCGCAGCGCTCGGCGACATTCCACTCAAGCGGAACCGGCTCCAGCTTCACGCCTTGAGGCATCAGTGGCGAGGCGATGATCTGATTGAACTTCGCCAGCTTCTGCGCCCAGTTCTGAGTTGTTTCCAGAAACCGTTGCGCCTGGGTACTGTACTCGAGCAAGGCTTCCCCCTGAGCGGCAAGCGTATGGACCTCAGTCAGCGTGCTGTTGAAGGTATTCAAGCCAACCTCAACCACCGGGATGGTGTATCCCTTCACGGGGAAGCTGAGCAATGCGGCGACGGAAATCGCCATGGCGGTGGAACGGAGCCGGGAGACTGCACTCGGCGTCTTGGCAGTACGGGCAGTGGTTTCCATGTTCTTCTCCATCGAATTCAAGGGGCTTGCTGCGTTCACGTCCATTGCGACAGTCATGCTGCAACCTCCTTACTGTTGGATGCGGGCTTTCCGGAGCCCTTGCGGTTCTTGTAGAAATCTTCCAGCCACTGTTCCGGCGTCAGCTCATCCACCGTCACGCGTGCACGCACGGCGGCGGTCTGCAGGACGCGATGCATGATGTCGATGTTATCGGTCGACGCCGAGATCACCGACAGGATGTCGTCCATGCCGCGCAGGTTGAGCTGGCAGACACTGGACGCATGACCCTGCTTGACCAGGAAGCAACGCGAGCGCTCGTCCAAGGCGGTAACCACATTGAACTCGGCCTCGGTCAACTTCAGGCCATCCATGTAGTCGCTCTTGCTGGCATTCGGGTTCGGCAGCAGGATCAGGGTAGCGGTCTGCTCGATCAGGGCGGCGGAGATATCACTCTTCAGCGCGTCCTCCGGGCTCTGCGTGGCAAAGATGCCGAGACCGTTCTGCTTACGGATGGTCTTCTGCTTGTTCTTCGCGAACTCCTTCAGGCCACCTTCGCCGTCCAGGATCTTCCAGAATTCGTCCATCACATAGATCAGCGGACGACCGTCGATCAGCGACTCCAGGCGGTGCAGCAGGTAATTGATCACCGGCACGCGCACTTCAGGATTGTCGATGATGTCGGTGTAGTCGAAGCCGATGATGTTGGCCTTGCTCAGGTCAACGGTATCGATCGGATTATCGAACACCCAGCCCAGCGAGTTGCCCGAGGTCCAGCGGCGCATGCGCGCGTAGAGGCCATCGTCGCCCATATTGGGCAGGCTCTTCTGGAAGTTGGTCATGCTGCGCAGGTGCATCGGCGTATCGAGCATGCTCTCCACCGCGCGGTAGATATCCTCTTCCTCACGGGCGCTGTACTCGCGCTTGCCGGCCAGCACCTTGATCAGGTCAGCCAGGAACTGCAGGTTGGCTTCGTTGTTCTCGCACTGGAACGGGTTGAAGCCGGTCGGTGCGCCGTTCTCCAGGGCCAGATAGTTGCCACCGCAGGCGCGCACGAAGATCTCCGCGCCGCGGTCCTTGTCGAAGAAGAAGATGGTCGGCGACGGCTCGTACTTCTGCACCTGGCTGAGCAGGAAGTTGATCAGCGCGGTTTTACCGGTACCGGACTTGCCGATCACCATGGTATTGGCGATCGCCTTCTCACCCAGCGAATTCTCCGAGGGATGGGTCGCATGGAAATTGAAGTAGTACGGCTGGCCATTGGTGGTCTGCAGCGTGGTAACGCAGTCGCCCCACGGGTTGTTGTGCTGCTTGCCGGTGGCGAAGTTGTGCAGCGGCGACAGGCCCAGGAAGTTCAGCGAGCTGACATTGGCCAGGCGTGTGCGATAGCGCCAGTTGCCCGGCAGCTGCGAATAGAACGACGAGGTAACCGCCAGGTCTTCCTTGGTCGATACGAACCCGGCGTTGGACAGCTCGGCGCGGGTCGACGCGACGTTCTGCGAAAGCTTGGCCTGCGTGTCGCCGTAGACCGCCATGATGAAGTGGTATTCACCCAGCACGAAGTTGCCCGACGACAGCTGATCCATGGCCTGGTCCAGCTCGACGATCTGGCTGACCGCCTTGTCGCCGGAGGAGATCATCATGCCCTTGGTGCGGTCGAGCACCTTCAGCGCGTCCTGGCGCCCCATCGGGCTGAACGAATGGGTGATGACGTATTCGTAGTCGAGGTACTTCAGGCCGTTGAGGATGCCCGGGTAAGTCCCCTCGGCATACTCCTTGATGTTCAGAATGGCGCCGTAGTGATTGGCACCGTTGGGAGTATTGATCGCAAAATCGCCGGTCTTGGCCGAGAACATGTGGCGACTGACCGGCAGGTAATCCTTGATCGGTGCCGACAGCACCGGCACCGGCTCGTCGATGCGATTGATCAGGTAACCGAACAACTCCAGCGTTTCCGAGAACACCACGCCATTCTTGGCTTCGTACATACCCAGGCGATACGGCGCGTAGTCGCGGATCACGGCCTCGACGTTGCCGGCCAGTTCCATCAACTTTTCTACCGCCTGCTCCTGCTCTGCGCGCAGCTTCTCCACGTTCGCCGACTTTTCGACGAAGCGTTTGCCCGCCACCACCGGGCGATAGATCATGGTCAGGTACAGCTCGTTCTGCATGATGCGCTGCGAGGACAGCATGCCCATGTATTGGTCGGACACGTCCTGGTTGAAGCGCTGCTTGTAGCTGCTCTTGCCCTTCAGCGTGCGGCGGCGACGGATGTCGTGCACCCAGAAAGCCACGTTGACAAAGTCCGGTGCGCGCAGGGTCTGCAGCAGGCGGTTGAACGTGTTGTGGCGATGCTCGAGCTCCCACTCCTCTCGGCCGACGAACGGCAGCCCTTCCAGATGCCAGGTCAGCAGGTAGTCGCCGCCCGTGGTCTTGACCACGTTCGGGGCGACATGCGACGACAACGGGATGAACTCACTGATGGAGGTGTCAGGACTGAACATACGACTGCTTCCAAAGAGGTACTGCCAAGGAGTTTCAAGAGACCTGGCGAGCGCGGACGCCCGCCAGGCCGGATCCGGACCTCAATCCATTCGGGCCGGCTTGTTGCGGTAGTGATTGGGGTTGAACACCCACATGCCATCGTGTTCCGGCACGTTGCGCACCTTCAGCTTGAACATCAGTCGCAGGCCCAGCAGGCGGAAGATCATTTCGTCACGCTTGGCCATGTGCCGCATGATGAAGATCGCCACCGGGATGGTGAGCAGGAACCAGAAGTTCGTGTACACACTGAGCAGCAACAGCCCGCCTGCCACCATGAAAAATGGCAGATAAGGCACGCCCAGGAACATCGCTGGGCGCGTGCAACCGCGGAACAGGACGTTCTTATGCACTGTAGTACTGAATCGCGTTGTTGATCAGGTAGTAGGTCGTGCTGGTGCCAGCACCGCACTTGCCGTCGCTGCCTTCACCCAGCAGCATGCGCGCGATCTGGCCGGCGGCACCGATCAGCACGCCACCGATCAGGATCGGCGCGACGTCGCTGATGCGCTTGTGAGCAAAAGCGATCTGGTAGCCGGCGAAGATCACCGCAATGGTCACCACGGCGATCGAGGCCATGTTCAGCAGGCCGTTGATGTTGGAGAAGAAACCGCAGACCTTCTTGTCGGTGCCGCCGAAGTCGGTGTTGGTGGCGAACACCTGCGGGGCGAACAGTGCGCCAACGAAGATCGTGGCCATCAGCAGGGTCTTCAGCGTGCGCTGGGCCTGGACGAGGTCGAGATTGGATCGCTTCATGGATTGATTTCCTTGTTGATGGACTAACACAACTGAATCGACCAGCCGGGGGACTGGCCGCACCACGACTTCGTCAGAACACGAAGGCCGCATCCCCTGCGGGAATCTGCTGCAACGGCGCAGCCTGCACCGGTGCATTGAATGAATTTTCGCCACCGGCCACAGGCTGGTTGCGCTCGCTCCAGGGCCGCAGCATCACGGGCCCCTCGCTGCCGGCGCTGGCAGCGCCCGGCAACTGCTGCGGCATGGCCATTGTCTGCGCCGGACCCTGCTGAGGCAGCTGCTGAGGCAGGCCACCGGCCTGTTGCTGCGGATAGGCGGCCCCTTGGGTGGGCTGCGCCTGCGGCTGCATCATCCGATCCACCGAGCCCAGTACCACTTTGGAAAGCGCCTGGTCGGCGATGTTCAGCAGGCTGCCCCGCGCCATTGCACCGGTGGACGGATACACGACATACGCACGTGCCGGATCTTCCGACGGCACGTACACCGGGCCACTCGCCTGCGCAACGATGCGCGCCTGCGCCGGCGAAGCGAGCTGCGGGTGATGCTCGACCTTCACGCTGCGGCGTTCGCCGCGACTCACCACGTCGATCGGTGCAACACCATTGCTGGCAAGCTGCTGCCCACGGCGCATCGAGTCATAGACCTTCTGCACATAACCATGACGGAAGCCGGTCTCGAAATTGCCCGAGTAGTAGCAGCTGAACGACTTGCCCCAGTCACCACCGGAGCGCTTGTAGCACTCGGCGAGGATGCGCGAACCGGCCTGCAGGTTCGGGCACTGCTGGAAGGCCTTCTCGTAGGAATCCAGACCGTACTTGCCGAGGTTGTAGCGATTGACCTGGGCCAGGCCAATGGAGAAGTTGTAGCCCTTCTCCTCCAGCATGCGAACGGTGGCCAGCGCCTCGTCCAGGGCCTTGGGCTGGCGCACCAAGGCACCGCCGACCACGCCGATGGCGTAAGGGTTGCGCGACGATTCCACGTTGATGACGTGCTGCATCACGTCCATCGAGACGGCCATTTCCGGGCACGCCATCATTTCCAGTCCTGGCAGCATTGGTCAGCCCTCCTGCCCCTGGGCACGCCCAGGATTGAAATCAATACCGGTGATATAGCGCGAGCCTGCGTGCGCCTTGATATGCACGACGATGTCGATGGTCATCATCAGCAGTCGCTTGATCACGTTGAATTCCAGGCCCGAACCTTCGGTCGAGGCCTTGACCATCAGCGCCAGCTGATCCCAGGTCTGCTCCGGGCTGCCGGCATGGCAACTGGTGATCGAGCCCGGATGGCCCGATGCGCAGTTGCGGATGAAGTAGAACGCCTCGTCACCGCGCAGCTCGGCGAGGATGATGCGCTCGGGTTTCATGCGCAGACAGGCTTCCATGCAGCTCTTTGCGCTGACATTGCTGGTGCTCTGCCCCCCCTTGGAGTACAGCAGGTGCACCACATTGGGTTGGGTCAGAAACAGCTCGCGCGCATCCTCGATCGTGACCAGGCGCTCGCTGTCCGGGATATGATTGACCAGCGCTTTCATGAAGGTGGTCTTGCCGCTACCGGTCGCACCGGATACGACGATGTTCTTGCGGTACATGACCGCACGCCGGAAGAACTCGGCGTACTCGCGCTGCTGGCGCAGCTCCAGCAGCTCGCGATCCTGCTCGCTCAGACTGCCATCCTGTTCCAGAATCTGGTTGAAGAAACCATCCTCGTGGTACTGGGTGAGCGACTTGGTGTGCTTGGACGGCAGGCGGATAGTGATCGAAACCTTGCCGGCATCGCAGGCAGGCGGAATTACGAACTGCGCACGCTGCCCGGTCGGGAAGGTCAGCGAGACGACCGGATCAGCATCGGTGATGCGCTGGCCGGTATTGCTCTCATTGACGACGGCCGTGCAGAACTGCCGGGCCCGCTCGAAGGTCAGGCTCGGCACGTCTACCCGCTGCCACCCCGCCCGGGTTTCCAGGTACAGCTCACCGGGACGGTTGATGCAGATTTCCGTCACTTCCGGGGAAGTCATGTACTCGGCGATGCCCAGCACTTCGTACTGATAGCGCAGGAAATCGCTGGAGACGAGGGCGAGGGGTGACACTTCGGCGTCCATGATCGTTCGTTGGGTTACCGGCGGGGGTGGAGCACGTTGGTGAAGTCGACGTCCTTGGCGACGTAGACGTTCACGATCGTGCCCTGGTTGATGGTGACTGTCGGCGGACGACGGTTGCTGCTGAGTGCCTCGTTGGCCAGGCGCTCCATCGTGCGTGCGGTAGCACTCTCATAGGGCGACTGCACCGTCATGCCGTTGTTGGCGATGGTGGTCGTCTCCGGACCGTGTTCGGCAGCCGCGTACTTGAAGGCATCGGAAATCAGGCTGATCATCAGCGCCGAGGCGATACGGCTGCCCCAGTGCGCGCTGTACTGGCCCGGATGACCGGCGCCGCCCAGCTGATCCACGCCCGGGCTGGACATCGCAACATCGATGCCATTGGGGGTGGTGATGCGATCCCAGATCACTTCCACGCGCTTGCCGATCGGACCACCGCCGTAGGCGCCATAGATCTTGGAGCCCTTGGGCAGCAGCAGGTTGCGACCGTTGATCGAGTACACCGGCTCGGTCAGCAGGCACGACGTGTAGCCGGCCAGATCGGTGATGATGCGGGTTTCCAGCACGCACCGCAGGTAGGTGCCGCGCACCAGCAGCGCATCGGGGCTCTGGATGTAGGTGGCACTGGAAACGTCTTCCACATCCGGCCCACGGCGGATCTTCTGCTGCCCCTGCTGGTTGGGCATCATGTTCGCAAGCAGCGCCTGGCGGGTCTGTTCGTCGAGCGCACTGCGCTGCGGTTGCGCGCGATTGCCTGCCGCAAGCGCGGCATCATCCACGCCAGCCATCCGGCGCTCGACCAGCGTCGGCTCACGGGGTCCCATGGCTTCCGGCCGGGATGCGATGGGCACCAGCTTCGGACCTTCGTCCTGTGGCATCGGCGGAAGCATGGGAATCGGTTCGGCGGCAGTCGGCGGCGCCTGCGGAGGCGGCGCAACGTCCGGCAATGTCGGCGTGCTGGCACGTGCGACATCCGGCACCTTCTGCACGGCGTCATCACTATCCTGGCCCTTGCGGAACAGCAGGAAGCCCATTGCCATCAGCAGCAGCACGATGCCGCCGAGGAACAGCAGGGCCTTGCGATTCAACCGCTGCTCTTCGGCCGAGCGCAGCTGCGGCGCGGCCGCATCAAGGTCCGGCGCTGGCTCGGCCTGGGCCGTGCCGAAGTAGGGATTCGACGGCGCGTCCGGGGCACCCTGTGCGCCATACGGGCTCTGGCTCTCGTCGCGTCCGTTGTTCGGGTCGTTTCCGGGAGTGTTCTGCTGGCTCATTTCTTCACGTTCCTTCGCAGGCCGACGACGAAGTCGCCGTGGCGGATGACCAGGTACGGGTGCGTCCCGTGCACGATCAGCGTATTGCCTTCAACCGTGGTGTTGACCACGAAGTCTTCACCGTATTCCGTTTCGCGACCGAAAACCGCCGGGAAGATGCCGGTCTTGTACTCCGGCGAATTCGGCAGTTTCAGATAGGTGAAACGACCATCGTCATAGGCGTTGACCGGGATCAGCCATCCCATCTTCTTCGCCTTGCTGGTCGAATAGGAGTAGTTGAAGTTGTACTGGCGGTCCTTGGCCAGTTCAGAGCTCAACAATGGCTTGGCCTCTTCTTCGACCGCTTCCTGGGCGACGCCGAACACGGTGTCGTTCGGATAGACGAAGGCGATCTTGTACTGCACGCCTGCACGACGGGCCTGTTCCAGCTGGCGCCAGTCAGTGGCTACCACCTTCAGCTCGAAGATGTAGGAGTGGGTCTCGGTGCGCACCATCATGTTGGTGTCCACGTCGACGTTCTTCGGCTTGAGGTAGAACACGTTCTCGCGGCGGGTCAGCTCCCAGCCGCTGCTGAAGCCGGTGCTGTAGTCGAGGATCTTCTCGTTCGGGCTCAACTCGATCTGGGTGGTCAGGCCCAGGCCGGTGCGAACCGGATAGATGCGGTCCTTCTCGTACTCGTAGTGGTCCACCGCCTGCGCCATCGCTGCTGCTGAAAACAACAGCGACAACATCGACAGCAGCGCCAGCGCGCTTCCCCTGATATTTCGACTACTCATCGGTTGCTTGCTCCATCAGCAGTTCCGGTGGAATTGTTCTGCGCCGGCCTCATGGCCGGCTGTCCGGGCATGGCCTGCCCCGGCATTGCTTGCCCCTGCACCGGCTGACCCGGCATGGGCTGCCCCTGTACGGGCTGGCCCGGCATCGGCTGGCCCGGCGTCGGGCCATTGGCCGGGACGGCGACCGGCTGGCCGGTGGCCGGATCGATCATCGTGGCCGCGGCCGGGTTGTTGGGATCGTAGACACCCTGGGCCTGCTGCGCGGCCTGTGCAGCCTGCTGCGCCTGCGCCTGCATGGCGCCGTCATCCGGCACCGGGACGCCACGGGAATAGTCGTTGTCGACGCGATACTCGGTGACCTGGAAGGCCAGCGGATTGAGGATGCGATCCTGCTCGGACAGCGCGAGGTTCTGGTTGTAGCCGAAGCGCATCGTCACCAGCTGGTTGTCCAGGTAGGTGGCAACGCCAGTGCGCTTGTCCAGCAGGCTGCGCTGGATGCGCACCGAAGCGCCGCGGAAGCTGCCGTTCGCTTCGGCGCCCAGCGGCGTGATGCTGAGGATCTTGACCCGGATGGCACGCTCGCGGCCATACATCACGAACGGGTTCTGCGGGTTGTTGCCGGCATAGCGCACGCGCATGGACTGCGCCACCGGATCGGTGGACATCACGAACACCAGTTCCCAGTCGCGCAGGCCCATCACCGCCGAGTCGTACGATTCGCGCGCGAGCACGTACTGGGCGACGTTGCTGCGATTGATCGCTTCGTTGGTGGTGATCGTCTCGCCCTGGAAGGTGCCACTCAGGCGCGCAACGGTCGCGGTGCCGGTGTAGGCATCGGCCATCACCAGGAACGGCACCTTCTCCTTCAGCGGCAGCATGTAGTAGTAGCCACCCGCGAGCGCGAGCGACATCAGCAATGAGCCTGTGGCCACCCACCACGCACGGCGCTCGCTGCGACGCGCCATGTCGGCCACGGTGATCTCGTAGCTGACCGCCTTGGCGACCGACTGCTCGACCTTGGGACTGTTGCCGGGATCCTTCTTGCGGAACATGGATTCTTCCGTACTGCTGAAACATCAATGGGCATGGAGCCCCTGCGACAGGCGCGGGGAGCGGCACGTTCGATGGTTTCGAGGTGGACTCAGGTGCCGCTGCTGGAATCAGCGCCCTGCGCCGACGCGGTGGGCGTCGAGCCAGCGCTCTGCACAACGATCTGGTTGCCAACAATGGAGACGGAGATGCCTTGCGCCGAATACGCCGAAGTCAGATCGATCACGGCCTGCTGCGCATTGGTGGTGTCGATCTTCGAGACCGCGCCATACAGCGTGAAGTCCGAGCTGAGGCGGTAGTCCAGTGTTCGTCCGGAATCCTTGGCCCAGCGCTCGAGCATGGCTTTGAGCGTGCCATCCATCGGCGAGGCCTGGTAGACGTAGCTGGAGTACAGCGGGATCTCGGTTGTGGCCGCGGCGAAGCGGTTGACCGGCTTCCAGCGGCCGCCGAAATCGGGGGCCGGCTTGGTGGCACACCCTGCCACCATCAGCGCCGCGACTGCGGCGATGGAGATTTTCGCGATAAACGCCTGATTCATACGGGCTTCACTTTGACGTACGAAAAAGCAGTCCCGAGCGTTGGTTCCCTGGCCGTCCGGCGCTGCATGGCGCACGCCGGAATCGGGGAGACGCGCTGGCATGCAGCACACCTGCCCCGGCTCCCCTGCAGCCCGAAAGCTGCCAACCAGGTCGCGGGGCCGCCAGACGTTGCCGGCAACACACCCGCACACCCTCACCAACGTCGAAACCATCCTTGTTTCCATGGCACAAACTCCTGGCCACCCTGCGCTACAACTTTTGCCATCCAGCACACGCTTCTGGATGACGCACACAGAGTTACACAACCACGCGTCAATTCCATGTCAGACAAGTCTGAAAATCTATGAACAGATGCCGAATTTTTGACTCAGCTCACGGTTTCACGTCGGTGAATATGAATCTACGTCACAAATTTAGCGACGTGAATTAGACGTTAAGCATCGGAACGTCGACCTTCGGCAGCAGCCGCGATGTGAAATAGCGATCCTTGTAATAGCGGATCTTGTCGCACTTCACCGGATGCGGTATGCCCTCGTAGAGGAATACTTCCTTGTCCGGCCCCATCGCCTTCAGCTCCTGCGGCAGCATCAGTGCACGCCGCTCTTCGGTGAAGTTGTGGGTCTTCTCACGGGCATGGGTGACGTTCTTCTTGCGGACGGTGGTGTAGCCCAGCATGTCCGAGTAGTCGTTGGCGTCCTGCTGCTCGCGCGGCGCGTACAGGATCTGCAGTGCGTGGTTGGTGATGATCGTGCGTGACACTTCCCGGCCGTAGGTGGCATCAAGCTGGGACATGCTCTGGATGATCGGCAGCAGGCGGATGTTGTAACCGGCCATGTAGGACACCGCCGAGGCGATGATCTCGACCTTGCCGATCGAGGTGAATTCGTCCATCAACAGCAGGCACTGGTATTTCAGGTCCGGGTTGGACTTGGGCAGTTCCTTGGTGTTGAGGTTGATCAACTGGCTGAAGAACAGGTTGATGATCAGCCGGCTCTCGGCCAGCTTGTTCGGCTGGATGCCGATGTAGATGGTCATCTTCTTCTTGCGGACATCGGTCAGCAGGAAGTCGTTGCTGCTGGTGGCCTTGTCCAGCACCGGATTGATCCAGGGATTGAGCGGCTCCTTGAAGGTGCCCAGGATCGAGGCGAAGGTCTCATCGGCCTGGGACAGCATGTTGGCGAATGCCGAACGTGCGTTGCCACTGAGGAATGACCGCTCCGACAAGGCCTTGAGGTACTTCTTCAGGTCTGTGCCGTCGCCCGATGACAACCGGTAGACAGCGCCCAGCGTCGGCGTGCCCGAGCCGCCCGGGAATCCGCTGCTGCGCTCGTCATCCCAGTTCTCGAACAGATACAGGGTGAAGGCCATGAACGCATTGCGCGCCTGGCTGACCCAGAATTTCTGGTCCTCGGCCCCGTCCGGATACAACATCGCGGCGATGCTCATCAGGTCCGAGACACGGAACGCCGGGTCATCGGAAACATAGCTGAGCGGGTTCCAGCGGTGCGTGCGCCGATCTTCGGCGAAAGGATTGAACAGGTAGATCTCCTGCCCTTGACTGGCACGCCAGCCACTGGTCAGGTCGAAGTTCTCCTGCTTGATGTCCAGCACCACCAGCGATTCGCCGTACTCCAGCAGGTTCGGGATGACGACGCCCACGCCCTTGCCTGAACGGGTGGGCGCTGCAAGGATCACGAACTGCTGGCCGTCCAGCCGCACCAGCTTGCCGCCATGGCTGCCAACCACGATGCTCTGGCCGGTCTTCTTGAACATGCCGTGCTTGGACAGGTCGGCGCCGGTGGCAAAGCGCGCGTCGCCGTGCAACGAGCGCTTGTCCTTCTTCAGCAGCAGCACCAGGCCGGTCACCAGCAGCACCAGCAGCGGCAGGCCGAAACCGAGATAACCGGCCCACTTGATCTTGCCCACGAAGGGCGCGACCTGTGGCTGGCCCAGCGCGTTGAAGTACTGGTAGTAGGTGTTCCAGGTGAACAGCTTGGTGTCCAGCCCCAGCAACAGCAGGGTCAGGTAACCGGAAAACACGAAACCAAGCAGCAGGGTCGCCAGCGTGATGGTGGCGATGAGCAGATACTTCTTACTGGGCAACACCCGGATCCTCCATGATGCGCACAAGGGCGCGACGGCCTAGCGGCGGCGCCAGCGCGACGCCTTCTTCCGCAGGTGGTTTTCATCTTCCAGCCCGGGCTCGATGCCCTCTTCCCGCAGCAACCCTTCCAGGTACTGCCGCGCTTCGGCCAGCGACATCAGATCGGACAGGCGTTCCCCGTCATCGGCGATGACCGCATGCCCGATCACATCGCCGGGAGCGTACACCGGCGCGTGGGTCACCGCTACCAATCGGTAGCGCCCACGTAGTTCAAGTTGATGGGTGTATTCCTGCATGGCTTCACTCCGCGACGGCGTTCACATGTCGTTCCTGCGACGGCCCCGTTCGCCGCGCCCAGTGGGGTGGCAACGCGCAGGTGTCAGCACCGACAATACACGCCTGCGCCCCGGAGATTGTCATGGAATGGATTGCTCGCGCCCGCACGTTGGCCACCCAGGCCCACGCCGGGCAGTTCGACAAGGCCGGCCAGCCTTACATCGGCCATGTCGGCCGCGTGGCGGCACGGGTCAGCGGGGACGACGATGCCGAAGTGGTGGCCTGGCTGCATGATGTGGTGGAGGACTGCCCTGGCTCTGCCGCGCAGGTGCAGGACTTTCCCGCGCACATACAGCGCGCCGTGCACCTGCTGAGCCGCAACCGCAGCGCCGATACGGACCTGTACTACGCAGGCATCGCGGGCAACCCGCTGGCGCTGAAAGTGAAGCTGGCCGACATTGCCGACAATGCCGATGAGCAACGGCTGGCCGCACTGGACAGCGCCACCGCCGAACGCCTGCGCGGCAAGTACCGGCACGCACTGTCGGCCCTGGGCGCACGCCGCACACCACTGCAACCGCCCCGCTACAGCCCGTCCAGCGAGCGCGAAGAGCCGGCACCACGCCAGCGCCTGGCAGCGCTGATGCACGCCGGTGAGCAACTGGACGCAGTGGTGTGCGGCTTGGATCGCATCAACGCCGGCTTCCGCGAGGAAACTGAACAGGCCGCTGCGCTTCTGCTGTTCATGCACGACCAGAAGGTGCTGCACAGCCTGGCCCGCGTCCGCCGCATTGTCCTGCTGGAGCTGGAGGCGCAGATGGAACTGGAGGCCTACGACACCTGGATGGACACGGGGACGCCGGACTGGACGCCGCCCTATGGGGAAAGCGCCGAAGGCATACTGCAGCGCTTCATCGATACCTGTGGACCGCTGCCGCGCTGGCAAGGCGTGCCTGCCGACCCGCCCGGTGACTGAGCCCGGCCGCTGGGCACGGATCGAACGCTGTTTTACCGCCAGCATGGCTGCTGCTGTTGCGGTGCAGCAGTACAATGCACGGCTCCCCGCCCCCATCGCGCCCCCGCATGAGCCCCAACTCTTCCCTGGCTGCGCGGCTGACGCCCCGTCAGCGCACCCTGATCATCCTTGCCCTGTCACTGGGCGGCTTCGCCATCGGCACCAGTGAATTCGCCAGCATGGGCCTGATGCTGGAGATCAGCCGTGGCCTGTCGATCAGCGAAACCCAGGTCGGCCACCTGATCAGCGCCTACGCCATCGGCGTGGTCGTCGGCGCGCCGATCCTGGCCTTCGTCGGCGCCAGTTTCCCGCGCCGCAAGCTGCTGCTGGCGCTGATGGGCTTCTACGCCGTCGGCAACCTGGCCAGCGCCCTGGCCCCGAACTACGGCACGATGCTGATCGCACGTTTCGTTGCCGGCCTGCCGCATGGCGCCTACTTCGGCGTGGCGATGCTGGTGGCCGCCGCGATCAGCCCGGCCGGCCAGCGCGGCCAGGCGATGTCGCGCGTACTGCTGGGCCTGTCGATCGCGATCCTGGTCGGCAATCCGCTGACCACCTGGCTGGGCCAGCAGTTGAGCTGGCGCACCGCCTTTGCCCTGGTCAGCGTGCTGGCCATCGCCACCGTGGCAATGATCGCGCGCTTCCTGCTGCCCGATCCGGACGAGGTGCGCACCTCGCCGATGCGCGAACTGCGTGCCTTCAACACCACCCAGGTGTGGCTGGCACTGGCGATCGGCGCGGTCGGTTTTGCCGGCATGTTCTGCGTGTTCACCTACCTGGCGCCGACCCTGGTGCAGGTCACCGGCGTGGCCGAATCGTGGATGCCGCTGGCCGTGGGCGTGTTCGGCATCGGCGCGATCATCGGCAACATCGCCGGTGGCTGGCTGGTCGACAAGTTCCACTTCAAGGCCGCTGCGGTGGTGCTGCTGTGGTCGATCGTGATGCTGCTGCTGTATCCGCTGGCCGCGCAATCGGTGTGGACCATCGGCCCGATGATCATCACCGTCGGCACCATGGGTGCGTTGGCTGCGGTGCTGCAGACGCGCCTGATGGACGTGGCCGGCGAAGCACAGACCCTGGCTGCCGCCTCCAACCATGCCGCCTTCAATACCGCCAACGCGCTCGGCCCGTGGCTGGGTGGCATGGCGATCAGCGCCGGCTTCAGCCCGGCCAGCACCGGCTACGTCGGTGCGGCCACCGCCATCGGCGGCCTGCTGCTGTGGTGCGTGGCGGTGATGCTGGACAAGAAGCGCAAGATCACCGTCACAGGCAGCCACTGAACACCGCACCGGGTCGTCAGCCGTTGCCCATGCGGCGGCGGCGATCCGGTCGCAGCATCGCCACGTCGCCGGCCGCCAGCGTCGGCCGCGCCAGCTCACCGCGCTGCACGCGGTCCAGCACCCGCCGGGAATTGGCCGCGCAATCGATGCCCTCCGGCCGCGCCTGGATATCTTCGATCAGGGCCAGCAGGTGCGCACGGCTCTCTGCCAGCCGCAACTGCAGCGCTTCGATGTCGGCCACCTTCTGCTGCAGCATCGTGATCAGTGCCTCGTGCTGCCATTGGCCCATGTCCGGCGGCAACAGCGCGCGGATTTCTTCCAGGCTGAAACCGGCGCGCTGCGCACCGGTGATCAGTTCCAGCAGCAGCACCGCCTGCTCCGGATAATCGCGGTAGCCGTTGGCCTGGCGCTGGACCACCAACAACCCGGCCTCTTCGTAGAAGCGGATGCGCGACGCTGCCAGGCCCGTGCGGCGGGCCAGCTCACCGATCTTCATCTGCCTGAACCCTCGACATGGAAGCCTGTTGACCTTCAATCAAACTTGAAGGTTAGCGTAGCCCCATTCCCCTGTCCTGGAGCTGTCCGATGTCGCTGTTCTCGCCCCTGGCACTGCCCTCCGGTGCCGTCATCCGCAACCGCATCGCCAAGGCGGCGATGGAGGAAAACATGGCCGACGCTGACCACGCTCCGTCCGAAGCGCTACTGCAGTTGTACCAGCGCTGGGCCGACGGCGGCGCCGGACTGATCATCACCGGCAACGTGATGGTCGATGGGCGCGCCATGACTGGGCCCGGCGGAGTGGTACTGGAAGACGATCGCCACCTCGACCGCTTCACTGCCTGGGCGGACACTGCCCGCTCGCGGGGTGCGCAGATGTGGATGCAGATCAATCACCCGGGGCGGCAGATGCCGGCCGCACTCGGTCAACCCGCGCTCGCGCCGTCGGCCGTTGCATTGCAGATGGGCGCGCTGTCCAAGCAGTTCGCACCGCCGAAGGCGATGACCGAGGACGACATCGACTCGGTGATCGCGCGCTTCATCCGCAGTGCCGAACTGGCCGAGCGCGCCGGTTTCAGTGGCGTGGAGATCCATGCCGCGCACGGCTACCTGCTCAGCCAGTTCCTGTCACCGCTGTCGAACCGGCGGGAGGACCAGTGGGGCGGCAGCCTGGAAAACCGTGCGCGCCTGCTGCTGGAGATCGTGCAGGGTGTACGCGCGGCGGTGGCGCCCACATTCGTGGTGGCGGTGAAGCTCAACTCCGCCGATTTCCAGCGCGGCGGTTTCTCGCCCGAGGATGCGCGCGCCGTGGTGGAGATGCTGGCCCCCCTCGGCGTGGATCTGGTCGAACTGTCCGGCGGCAGCTATGAAGCACCGGCCATGACCGGCGCCGCACGCGACGATCGCAGCGTGGCCCGCGAAGCGTACTTCCTCGAATTCGCACGCGAGATCGCCACGGTGGCAACGATGCCGTTGATGGTCACCGGCGGCATCCGCCGCCGCGAGGTGGCAGAACAAGTACTGGCCAGCGGCGTAGCCATGGTCGGCATCGCCACCGCACTGGCGATCGAGCCGGATCTGCCACAGCACTGGCAGCAGGGCCGCGACCCGGTGCCGACGCTGCGCAACATCAACTGGCGCAGCAAGCCGCTGGCGGCCAGCGCGCACATGGCGGCAGTGAAGTATCAGCTGGGCCGGTTGAGCCGGCGCCGCCCCACCGCACCCACGGTTTCACCGGCGTGGGCACTGCTGCTGGCACAGGCGGCCGCAAAGTGTCGGACCCGCCGCTACCGGCGCTGGATCAGCGCCCGCGCCATCGCACATTGAGCCGCGCGGTCTTCTCATCGCCGCAGCGATGCTCCACCATCTGCAGGGCCGGCGGCAGTCCGCCGCCGGTCGCAGCACGCAGAAGGAACCACCGTGGCAGCAGGATCAACCAGGAACCGCGAAAAGCTGCTCGATGACCTGCTCTCGCTGGGCCGCAACTGGGCACTTGCCATCGCCATCGCCGGTGCCGGGGCTGCCGTCCACTACAACGAATCGGTCTACGAGGCCGGGCTCTGGCGCGGCCTGTTGCCCACGCTCTGCTTCCTGGTCGCGATCATCTGGATCGTGCTCAGCATCATCCGCTTCGACCTGACCATCCAGCAGCACTTCGAGCGCAAGCTGTCACGCTGGCTCAGCCGCCTGCTCTACGTGGTGCTGCTCGGCACCGGCATCACCGCCGTGTTCTTCGTCACCGAGCTGGCAGAGAACAATCATATTGCGCGGATGTGCGACTCGGTCGCCAACGAACCCGGCAGCCGCATCCACAGGTCGGCCGAATGCCAGCGCCTGTATCAGCACCGCGCTGCCTACCGGCAACGGCTGGAATCGGCCGAGGGTGAGTTCGACTGAGGCCTGCGTAGGCCCTGCATCGCGTGCGCAAAAAACACATGGCGTGGATATGTGATCGGGCACAGTGGCTGCGCCTCCCTTGCAGCAAACGAACGCCGCCGACATGCGCCACCCGCCCGCCCCTGCCCGTCACGATGCCATCGCTCTGCAGGCTGGCGTGCTCGGCAGTGTGCTGGGCGTGACGCTGTTCAAGGCGATCGCACTGTCAGCGCTGGCGAGTGGCTCTTTGATGGTGATCGGGCTGTGGCTGCTGGCCTGCGCGCTGCTGGCTGCCTGGGCACTGGCCGCCTGCCTGGCCTGCCTTGCGCTCAGCCGGCGCGTATTCGTGCTGATGCTGGCGCTGAGCATGATGCTGATGATCTGCGTCGCCTGACAGCAGCAGGCGCCGGACTATCGCGCATCTGTTACAGAATAACAAGTGTGATTGGACGGATTGCGCGCGCCTGGGGTCACAGATTTGAATTCCATGGCCAGCCCGGCACCACCCGAGACCTCCCCATGCACCTGCCGCCCCTGCTTCGCGCCTCCCTCACCGCCGTTGCCCTGGCCTCGCTCAGCGCCTGTGCCACCTATGACGACAGCAACATGCATCAGGCCTGCCAGGAGTCGCCGCATCTGAAGGACCTGCCGCGCGAAGTGGCTGCCCGCGAGAGCCGCTGCAACAAGAGCATGGAAGTGTGGTCGAGCGAGCGCAAGGGCAGTGACAGGCCGATCGACCTGAGCGGCAAGAAGAAGGATCTGTAACCGCACCCGGCGCAGCCCACATCGGCTGCGCCTCCGCCCTGTACGTCAGTCAGCCTCCGGCAGTCCGAACCCGCGCTGCAACGCTTGGCGCAACCCTGCCTGATCACCTCCCGCATCGCAGGCCCACGCGACAATTCCATCGGGCCTCACCAGTACCGCCCCCAGGCCGAGCGCATCGTCCACCACCGAGGCAATGCAGGTGAACGGCTGTCGCCAACGGGCGACGGGGTTGTACGAAGCGCCGCTCTCATCGAGCACAAGCAACACCCCCTGCCCCGTCCTCAGCACCTCTCCCATGCGGCGGCCATTGGCCAGCAGGAAATCCGGCACGCTGCGACCGGCCAATGGATGGCCATCGCCCAGATCGAGCTGTTGCGACACGCCCCAGACCCGTTCGGCCAGATAGGTGGCGCCATCGCGGGTGCCGGCCAGATCGGCCATGACCGCCGCCAACGCGCGCGAACCGGCTCCAGGACGCATCAGCGCAACCTGCGCGCGCGACCAGTCCAGTACGTTGGCGCCAATTGGATGCCGTTCCGCGTGATAGCTGTCCAGCAGCGCCACGTCAGCGTCACCGCGTATCACGCTGGCCAGTTTCCAGCCCAGGTTCATCGCATCGCCGATGCCCAGATTCAGGCCCTGCCCTCCCAACGGGGAATGCACGTGTGCAGCGTCGCCTGCCAGCAGCACGCGGCCGTTGCGATAGGCGCTGGCCTGGCGCGCACCATCGGTCCAGGTGCTGTGCAGATGCAGCGCGGTGATGGTCACGTCGCGGGCAGACACACGTCGCAGCAGCGATTGCGCTTCATCCAGCGCGAGAGGTTTTCGATGCCCGGCACCTCCATCGAAATCGGCAAGCGCGAGCACACCGGGGGGATTGAAATTGCACATGCCCTGCGCGGTGTACTGACGGCCCGGGGTCAGCACGCCGGGATCTTCCAGATCGACCTGCAGCGAATGACCGGTGAATTCGGGATCCGTGCCGATGAAACTGAAACCGCATTGCTTGCGCACTGTGCTGCGGCCTCCATCGCAACCTACCAGCCAGCGACCACGTACCGCCCCGTCAGCGGTCTCGATCTCCACTTCGGTGGCACCGGCGCGCACCGCCTGTACCGCACGCCCGCGTTCGATGCGCACGCCCAGCGTGGTCGCACGTTCGGCCAACACCGTTTCCAGGGCCTGCAGCTCCACCGCCATCTGGGTGCCCACCGGCGACGGCAGGCGCCAGGTCCAGCGCGTGCGGTCGACGTCGTCCAAGACAAACGGTATTCCGGCGAAGTGGCCGCCCAGCGCCCGCGGCTGCGCGAGCCAATGGGCGGTGCCGGGCGGCGGCGCCCCCTTCTCGGGCTTGAGCACCTGTGTCGCGGCGACCGCGTCCAACAGGCCGCGCCGATCCAATGCCTCCAGCGTAGGGGCGTTCAAGCCGCGCAGCCCGAATGGCAAGCGCTTCAACGGCGAGCCGGCGGACCTGGCCTGTTCCAGCACCAGCACTGAACACCCGGCCTGGGCCAGTTCACTGGACAGGAACAGGCCGACCGGGCCGGCACCGGCAATGACGACGTCGTACAGCATGGGAAATCCTTGTGAGCACCGGGTCGGCGCTCTGGCGGGTCAAATGTTACACTCGGTGTACGTTTCCACAAGTGAACCGCCCATGACCCCGCCTCCAGGTCGTCGCGAACAACGCAAGGCCGAGACCCGACAAGCGATTTCGGACGTCGCCACCGAGCTGATCATCCGGCGTGGCTTCGAGGCCGTCTCCATGTCCGAAATCGCCGAAGCCGCGGGCGTCTCACGCAAGACGGTCTTCAACTACTTCGCCAGCAAGGAAGACCTGGTGTTCGATCGCGATGAGGAGGCGCGCATGCTGCTGCGCGAGGGCATGATGGCGCGCAGCGGCATGACCCCGCTGGCGGCCTTCCAGTCGCTGGTGCGCGAGTTGCTGGAGGCTGGCCATCCGCTGCTGCGCATCAATGCCGGCGCTGCCGCCTTCTGGGGCACCGTGGCGGAGAGCCCGGTACTGGTCGCGCACGCGCGACGGCTGCAGGCGCAGTTGACTGACGACCTGGCGCGATTGATGGCCGACGCTGCCGGCCGGCCAGAACATGACGCCGAAGCGCGATTGGGCGCGGCCATGCTGCTGGCGTCGATGGTGGCGGCCTATGAGAAGGGATTGGCAAGCCAACTGCAGGGCGAGGACCCGCGTGAGGCCATACTGCAGCTGATCGTGCGCGGCGCCACCGGGGTACTGGTAGCCTTGGCGGGCACCCCGTATACGGACCCCGGCGCGCGTCCATAACGCATTCGGGGGATAGGTCACGAAGTGTTGCAAATGCTAATCTTTCTCATTTGCAGACACACGCCCTCTCCCGATGCCTTTTCCAATACCCCTGCAACGCGCCCTGTGCCTGGCACTGACCCTGCCCCTGGCAACCCTTGCCCATGCTGTCGAGCCCTCCACTGCCGCGCCAAAGGACCTGGACAAGGTCGAAGTTCGCGGACGTGCACAGACCCTGTACCGGGTGGACGATGCTGCGGTCGGCACCCGCACGGATACACCGCTGGAGCTGGTCCCACAATCGATCCAGGTCATCCCGCGTGAACTGATCGACGATCAGGCCGCGCGTCAGGTGACCGACCTCTATCGCAGCATCAGCGGCATCAGCTACTTCAGCTATGCCGGGGTGACCCTGCGCGGCTTCCGCCAGGAGAACGTGCTGTATGACGGCCTGCGCGGCGACCCGTATGCAGGTTTCTCGGTCCCGCAGTTGTTCAACATCGAGCGCGTGGAAGTGCTGAAGGGACCGGCAGGTGCGCTGTATGGCGGTGGTGATGCAGGCGGCGTCATCAACTATGTAACCCGCAAACCGAAAGCCAGTGCCGGACGCAACATCGAGATCCAGCTGGGCGACAAGAACTTCCGTGCCGGATCGATCGAGGGTACCGGGCCGTTGAATGCCTCCGGCAGCGTGCGCTATCGCGCCGGGCTGTATGCCGACAGTGAAAAGGGCGTGCGCTGGAACACCGACAGCGAAAGCGTGATCGGCGACGCCTCGCTGGCCTTCGACATCGGCCAGACCGGCGAGCTGGTGCTGCAGTTCACCGACATCACCCAGAACCTCGGCGGCAACCGCCTGCGCGGCGTGCCGGTGAATGATGCGGGCACCTTCCTGACCGATCGCCGCTGGAACCACAACGAGGCCAGCGACTTCCTCGACATGCGCGCCAAAGTGGCGCTGGCGCAGTACCGCTTCGCACCACGTGACAATCTGGATGTGGATTTTGCCGCTCGCTGGTTCAGCAACAACGAGCACCAGATGTACCACGAGCCGATGGGCCTGATCGATCGTGACCGCGATGGCGTGGCCGAGTGGATGACCCGCCAGCTGCGCAACCAGATCCGCGACAACGAAGCATTCACTGCCAACGGTAATGCAGTCTGGCGGGTGACCACCGGCACCGTCGAGCACAAGGTGTTGTTCGGTGCGGACGTGTATCAGCTGGATGCGGATTTCACTGCACAGACCGCCAACAGCGCCGACCTTGCACGTGGTGCGGGGCCGGTGCGCGGCATCGACCTGTTCAATCCCGTGTACGGCGACAGTACCTGGCACGACTACAACCTGGCGGCCCTGCCCTGGCGCAGCACGTCCACCCGCAGCAAGCGCTATGGCGGCTACCTGCAGGACGAGCTGGCACTGGGCACACGCTGGCATGTGCTGGCCGGGTTGCGCTGGGATGGCTTCAAGGACGACGACCGCATTGCCGGCAGCAGCGTGGATGGCAACGACCTCAGCTGGCGGCTGGGCAGCACGTTCACCGTCCGCGAAGGCCTGAATGTCTACGCCAATGTGGCCAGCGGCTTCGTACCGCAGAGTGCTGCCAACCAGAACCCGGCCGCTGGCGGGCCGTTCAATGCAGAACGCAGCAAGCAGTGGGAAGTGGGCATAAAGTCCCTGCTGGCCGACCGTGTGACCTTGAACATGGCCGCCTACCGGATCGACCGCAGCAATATCGTGCAGGCAACCGGCGAAGTGATCGGTGGCGTGAACCAGTTGGCCGCGCTGGGCCTGGTGCGCAGTACCGGCATGGAGCTGGATCTGCTGGCCGACCTCACCGAGCGCTGGGTGCTAAATCTGACCTACGCCTACAACGATGCGCGGGTGAAGGACGCAGGCCCGAACGGCATCACCAACGCTTCCGGCGACCGATTTGCCAATGCGCCGCGCAACAAGCTGGGTCTGTGGACGCGCTACGACCTGCCGTCGATCAATTCGGCCATCGGCTTTGGTGCTGACCATGTGGGTGAGCGCGTCAGTCTGGACGGGCAGACGGTCAAGGCTTACACCGTGTTCGACATGAGCTGGAAGACCACATGGAAGCAGTGGCAGTTCCAGGCCAACGTCAAGAACCTGTTCGACAAGGTGTACGCGGCCAGTGGCTTCATCGAACGCAACGGGCATTTCCCGGGCGAGCCACGGCGGGTGTATATGCAGGCGGCTTACAGCTTCTGACGCAGGGCTGGGAGCGGTGATGATGGGGAGGTGGCAACCCACCTCCCCTGTGGGTGTCAGTGCGAGCAGGCCACCAGCATCGAGCGGGTGGCCATCTGGGTGGAGGTGAAGCCGTTCTTGTTGCCCACCGCGATGGCGTTGCCGTCGTCGCCATCCTTGCTGAAGACTACATAGCCGCCTGGGCACATCTGTCCGGCCTTTTCGTAGCAGCCACTCCAGGAACTGGAGCCGCTGCAGTCGATGGAGACGCCGCGCCGGCCATCAGGGGTAACGGTCATCTTCGCGGTGGTACAGCCACTCAACGCGGCCACGAGCAACAACGGAACGAACAACTTCATGGGTACTCCAGGGATTGGGGGGCAGCGAGTGGGCGCCAAGGCTGGAGTGCCTGGATTGCGCGAACCTTGCGCCGACAGCGTGTTTCCTGCGTCACCACAGCCGTGCGGAAGATCGGGAAGGCACGCCATGTTCACGCAATGTTCCTGTAATACGGTGCCGGCGCGTGCCGAACCGCCCTGCCACACCCCTTCCTGCCCAAGCCCTGCCGATGCACATCCTGCTGATCGAAGACGAAGCCGAACTGGCCGCCACCCTGAAATCCGCCCTGCAGCGCGAGCGCTACGTGGTGGACCTGGCCAACACGCTGGCACTGGCCCGCGAAGCGGCCCTGTGCGGATCGCACGATCTGGTGCTGCTGGACCGTACCCTGCCCGACGGTGACGGGCTGGGATTGATTTCCCTGCTGCGTGAGCGCAACCCCGGGGTGCCGATCATCGTATTGAGCGCGCTGGGCCAGCTGCCGGACCGCATCGCCGGCCTGGATGAGGGCGCGGACGACTATCTGACCAAGCCCTTCGCACTTGAGGAACTGTTCGCCCGCATCCGTGCTGCAGGGCGCCGGCCGAGCGGCATGCAGGTGGAACTGGTCAGCATCGGCCGGTTGGTGTTCGACCCGGCATCGGGTGAAGCCAGCGTGGGCGGGCAACGGCTTGAGCTGCCGCGCCGCGAGATCCGTGTGCTGACCGCGTTGGCCCGGCGGCTGGGACGCACCGTGCTGCGCGAATCGATTGAGATGGCGGTGTATGGATTCGATGACGGCATCCATTCCAACACGCTCGACTCGCACGTCTCGCGCCTTCGCCGCAAGCTGGCCGATGCCGATGCAGGAGTAGAGATCCACGCCATCCGCGGCGTCGGCTATCTGATGCGGGAAGCCAAGTAATGGCGCGTCGTCCCTCGCTGAAGCGCCCGTTGATCGTCAAAACGCTGATCTATCAGCTGCTGGCGTTGCTGGTGGCGTTCTTCGCGCTGCTGATGGTGCTGATACGTGCCGACAGCGGTGGCTACTACACCATCCAGACCTTCGCGCCGGTGGCGGCCGACGCGGTGCACCGCGACCGCAACGGCGACCTCTACGTGCAGAACACGCCGGAACTGGCCGAACTGCTGAAGGTTGTTCCCGGTGCATGGTTCATCGCCGAGGATGAGCACGGCCACCACGTTACGTTCGGGCCTGTGCCGCCGGCCTATGCCTCGCTGGTTGGCGCACTGGATGGCATCCCCTTTGGCGACCTGCGCGGGCGCGACCGCAGCGATGGCCTGGCCGTCGTGGTCCGCCAGCACAGCGGGCCGGCCGGCAAGCTGACCATCATGGCCCATGGCGAAACCGATACGCTGACCTGGCAGATGGCGTTGGCGGCACACATCATCACCCTGCCGATCTTCCTGCTGCTGGGCCTGGCCACCATCGTCCTGACACCGATCATCGTGAGACGAGCCCTGGCCGGGGTGGAGCGCATCGCCCAGGAAGCCCGCAACATCTCCGCCAGTCGCCGCGGTGTCCGCCTGACAGAAACCGCGGTGCCGGTGGAGATCGCTCCGTTGGTGACGGCGGTGAATGAAGCACTGGAGCGGCTGGACGAGGGGCACGAGCGGCAACGCCGCTTCATCGCCGCCGCCGCGCATGAGCTGCGCACCCCCATTGCGATTCTGAGGGTGAAGGTCGATGCGGCCGACGACGCCACCTCGCGCAACCTGGCCGTGGAAGTGGCACGGTTGGCGACGCTGGCAGAGCAGTTGCTGGATCTGCACCGCATGGACGAAGACGGGCCGAAGGAAACCATCAACCTGGCGCGGGTGGCCAAACGGGTGGCCGCCGATCTGGCGCCGCTGTTGATCCAGTCGGACAAGACCGTAGCCGTGGCGGTGGAATCGCACTTCCCGGTGTTCGGCGAGACCGGCGCAGTGGAGCGGGTAATCTCCAACCTGGTGCTGAATGCTGCCGAACATGGCGGACGCCAGATCATCGTGCGCGTTCAGGGCAGCTGCCTGGAGGTCGAGGACGATGGCCCCGGCATACCGGTCGACCAGCGCGAACGGGTTTTCGAACCCTTCCAGCGGCTGCGGCCACGGCAGACAGGCGCAGGCCTGGGGTTGAACCTGGTGCGCCAGGTGATCGACCGCCACGGCGGCCACGTCACGATTCTGGATGCGCCTGGCGGTGGTGCATTGATCCGTGTTGAGTTTCCACTGCACCCGGGCGTGACCAGCGCGCCACCGCTGGAGCACTGAACACACCGCGTGCACCTGTGTAACTGGCACCTGTCCATGCGATGCCGGTAGCGAGGACAGGCAAGGTTGCGGCAATGTTCGCTGGACAGCATCGGGGTGTGGCACCTGCCGTGCCACCGCGTTCCGATCTGACAGGAAGCCTGCATGTGACCCAGGGAGTTCCGCCACCGTCCTCTTCCACGCGCACTGTACCACCGCGGAATTCGCCGGGCCTTACCGCTGCCGCATGGAATCGCCACCCGCGTACTGGCCGCGCGCTCGGCATGGAACATTGGCCGCATTGGCTGCGGGCAGTTCCCGAAACCGAGCGCGCAGGTGTATTGATGCGGCTGTTCGGCGCCCTGTTCCTGCTGCTGCCCGGCATTGCACTGGCGGCTTCAACGTATAGGCACGCCAGCGCTGCGGCGGCCGCTGCCGTGCTCCTGTTCGTTGCCGTGCATGCCGCGCTGCATGGGTTGGCGGCATGGCGCGCGGCAACCTCGCGCCCGATGTCACCACTGCTGCGCGCTCTGGATGATCATGCCGCTGGGATAATGATTGCCAGCGCGCTGCTGATCGCCATCGGTGCAGGAATGACGAAGCTGCCTGTTCCAACATTCTTCTGGTTGTTGGCCGGCGCGGTGAGTCAACTCTTCGCTGCGCGATTGTCAGGTCACCGGCTGCGCAATGCACTGCTGGTTCTCGGTAGCGCCCTGCAGTTCATCGCCGTAGCATTGCTCGCCCTTCTTGCCGCACGCTGACACAGCGACAGCCCCGCAAGGTTCACGCAATCCAGCGCATCGAGACTCGACGGCCAATCCCGTCTGCCACCCCAGACGTGTGTCTCTTCTGCCGCGAGGACCCGCGATGACCTGTCTCTACTGGATGCTGCGCCGATGAGCGCCGCACCACGCAAGCGCCGCCGGGCGCTCATGATTGCTACCGCCCTGCTGTTCAGCGCACTGATTCTGTTCGCATGGTTGCGGCCCGCACCACCTCCGCAACTGCAGGTTGCGCCGGTCGTTCGCGGCAGCATCGAACAGGTGGTGGAAGCCACTGGCACGCTGAAGCCCTCGCGACTGGTAAGCGTGGGCGCGCAGGTCTCCGGCCGCATCGACACCCTGCATGTGAAACTGGGCGACAAAGTGAAAGCCGGCGATCCCATCGCCGATATCGATTCGCGCACGCAGCGCAATGCATTGCTGAGCGCGCAGGCCGCACAGCGCACCGCGCGCGCCAACCGCGATGCACTGGCGACCGACCTGCGCCAGTTCGAGTTGACACTGCATCGGCAGCAGCAACTGGCTGCCGCGCAGCTGGTGGCCCGCGCCGACTTCGATGCAGCCAAGGCCAAGGTCGACGCCACCCGTGAACAGATCGCCGCGCTGGACGGTGAAGTTGCACGCCGACAGACCGACGTCGATGTCGCGCAGACCAATCTGGAGTACACCCGCATCACCGCCCCCACCGACGGCACCGTACTGGCCGTGGTCGCGCGCCAGGGGCAGACCGTGAATGCGGTGCAGAGCGCACCGACCATCGTGATGCTGGGCAATCAGGACGTGATGACGGTATACGCCGAGATCTCCGAGGCTGACGTCGTACACACCGCTGTTGGGCAGGAGGCGTTCTTCACCATTCTTGGTGATGCCGGTCGCCGCTACAGCAGCAGGCTTCGGGATATAGCACCAGCACCGGAATCGATCACCAACGAAGACAGTTCCAGCCTCGCCGCACCGGCGGTGTCGGGTGGCAGCCGCACGGCCATGTACTACAACGGCCAGTTCGACGTGGACAACGCCGATGGCCGCCTGCGCAGCTACATGACCGCGCAGGTTCGCATCGTGCTGGGCCGCGCCAACGACGTACTGACCATTCCCTCGGCCGCATTGGGGGCGCGCACCGCCGATGGCAGCTACAGCGTGCAGGTCCGTGGTGCCGACGGCCGCGCCAGCACGCGGCGCATCACCACCGGGCTGGATGACCAGATCCAGGTGGAAGTACGCGACGGGCTGAGGGAAGGCGAACAGGTCGTGCTTGCGCAGACCAACGACGAAGCCACAAGCGCACCCGCGCAACCCAAATGAGTACGACCATGACCGAGCCACTGCTGCGCGTTCGCGGCGTACGCCGTGAATTTGCCGCAGGCGAGCAGACACTGGTGGTACTCGACGGCATCGACCTGGATATTCACGCAGGTGAACTGGTGGCCATCGTAGGCCAATCCGGTTCGGGCAAGTCCACGCTGATGAACATCCTGGGTTGCCTGGATCGCCCTTCCGCCGGCGTCTATCAGATCGCCGGGCGCGAGACCGCGCAGATGTCGCCTGATGAACTGGCCGAACTACGCCGCGAGCACTTCGGCTTCATCTTCCAGCGCTACCACCTGCTGACCGATCTGACTGCACTGAGCAATGTGGAGGTGCCTGCGATCTACGCCGGCATGCCTGCCGAAGCACGCCATGCACGGGCAGCCACCTTGCTGTCGCGGCTGGGTCTGGGCGAGCGCATGCAGCATCTCCCTGGCGAGCTCTCGGGCGGCCAGCAGCAACGCGTTTCGATTGCGCGTGCGCTGATGAATGGTGGCGCGGTGATCTTCGCCGACGAACCCACAGGTGCGCTGGATACGCATTCCGGCAAAGAGGTGATGAAGATACTCGGCGAGCTGCACGCCGAGGGCCATACCGTGGTGCTGGTCACGCATGACATGGCCGTGGCCGAGCATGCGCAGCGCATCATCGAAATCCGCGATGGGCGGATCGTGGATGATCGTGCAACCGGTACTGCTCTGGCAGCGGGCGTGGTGAGGCCAGCCGCGCCCCAATCCGTGGGTAGCGGCGGCTGGCAGGTCTGGCGGGACCGGTTCGCTGAAGCCTTCCGCATGGCACTGCGCGCGATGAACGCCCACCGCATGCGCACCTTCCTGACCATGCTCGGAATCATCATCGGCATTGCTTCGGTCGTGGCGGTGGTAGCACTGGGCACCGGTGCACGGCAGGCCATCCTGTCCAACATCTCCTCGTTGGGTACCAACACCATCGAGATCCATCCCGGTTCCGGTTTTGGCGACCTGCACTCGGCGCGGGTGGAAACACTCACCCCCGGCGACAGCGTGGCCCTGGCCCGGCAGCCATTCGTGGACAGCGCCACCCCGGGTGTTGCCACCAGCGGCACCGCCCTGCGCGGCAATCGCTCTGCCAGTGTGCAGGTGCAGGGCGTCAGCGAGCAGTACTTCCGCGTGCATGGCCTGAAGCTCGGCGAGGGCGCCTTCTTCGGTCCACCCGGCGTGGCCGGCTACCAGCAGGTGGTGGTGATCGACGCCAATACCCGCGCACGCTTCTTCGCCGCGACCGACAACCCGATCGGGCAGACCCTGCTGCTGGGCAATGTCCCGGTGCGCGTGGTGGGTGTGGTGAAGAAGGACGCCGGTGCGGCCGGTGATGCATCGCTGCTGCGGGTATGGCTGCCCTACACCACCGCAATGGCGCGCGTACTGGGGCAGAGCCACGTCTCCAGCATCACCGTGCGCGTCTCGGATGCGATCAGCATGGAAGCGGCTGAGCAGGCCATCGCGCGACTGCTGACTCGCCGCCACGGCAGCACCGATTTCTACATGAGCAACAACGCGCAGATCCGTAGATCCATTGAACAGACCACCGGCATCCTGACCATGATGATCAGCTCCATCGCTGCCATCGCACTGGTGGTGGGCGGAATCGGGGTCATGAACATCATGCTGGTGTCGGTGACCGAGCGAACCCGCGAGATCGGCGTGCGCATGGCGGTGGGCGCGCGACGCAGCGACATCCTGCAGCAGTTCCTGATCGAATCGGTGCTGGTCTGCCTGCTCGGTGGCGTGCTCGGCATCGGCGTGGCGCTGGCGCTGGGCGCGGTGATGGAGCTGGCCGATGCGGGCTTCAGCCTGGTGTTCTCTGTCAATTCGATTCTGGCTGCATTCGTGTGTTCCAGCCTGATCGGCGTTGGTTTCGGCTTCCTGCCGGCACGCCGTGCCGCACAGCTGGATCCTGTGGAGGCGCTGGTTCGATAGCCGCTGCAATTGCTCGCCCTGACGGCAGGTTCGCGCAATGTCTGCAGGGTGTACTACGGCTACCAACGATGTCCGCACAGGAGCTGGACGATGTTTCTGAAGACAGGAAGAACCGCGCTGATTCTGGCGGTCGCTGCGCAGCTGGTGTTGATGCCGTACGCCGGCGACGCCCATGCGCAGCGTGGCGACCGCTACAACCCGCAGTGGAACCAGGACTACCGCGATCGGGAGCGCGATGCATGGGAACGGCGCGAACGTGAGCGGAATCATGAGCGCGAACGCGAGCGCCGGCACGATGCCAAGACCGCCGGTGTCGTGGTGGGCGTGGTAGGTGCAGCGGTGGTGGCCGGCGTGATTGCCGCTGCCGCCAAACGCGAGCGCGAGACCCGCGAGCGCGCCGACTACTGCATGAACCGCTACGGCAACTACGACCGCCGCAACGACACCTATCGCGGCGCCGACGGCTACACCTATCCCTGCCGCTGATCTGCAATTTTCAAGGAGAATCACCCATGACCAGGATCACTCTGTTGATCGCCCTGTGCACTGCCCCGTTGCTGGCCCAGGCCTCACCGGCCGACCCGAAGCAGGCCTACATCGACGCCACATTCACCGCCATGGATGCCAACAACGACGGACGCGTCGACAAGACAGAGTACGCGACATTTCAGCAGGAACGTTTCAGCAAGCAGGCCGATTCCATCGACGCCGCGTTTTCCGCGATGGACAGGAACAAAGACGGCAGGATCAGCAAGGAGGAAGCCAACGTGGTGCCGGAGATCGCGAAGTACTTCGCGGGCCTGGACACCGATGGTGATGGCTATCTGTCGCTGAAGGAAATGCAACAGGCCATGGTTGCCGCTCAGACTGCGGACGCACCAACAAAGTAAATCCAGGGCGGGGCGCTGAAGATGGATACCCATCCGGGCTCGGTGCGGGTTGAATACACCCTCTTCCCACGTTAGCCTCCGAGGTGCCCAAGGAGGGCTATCAACGGAGTGAAGCATGAAGATTGGATTCAAGCTGTCTGTTGCTATTGCGGCTGCTGCACTGACCCTGGGAATCGGCAGTGCCTCCGCGCAGTCCCGCTGTACCCCGTGCTACACCGCGTACGAGGCCTGCCTCGCAGCGGGCAATGGCGAGAAGGTGTGCTACCCGGCTTTTGCCCGCTGCCTGCGGAACAGCGGCTGCACCATCCCGTAAGTCACGCACTGCCGTGATGTGTGCCGGCCCCCATTTCGGGGGCTGGCATTGGCTGCCAGGCGCTGCCCCGAGCTACTGAAGAGGTTCCATACGCGTGGGCGGAGTGATTTCATCCCATCCGCATCGCGTTATTTTCGCGCGCCTGCACTTCGATATCCTGCTCGCCGCCCTTCACGAAGCGAGGCAGCGCTCCACATGCGCTGCCTGCAGCAATACCACTACCGCGATTGCTATGGCCTCCGAAACGCTGCGGGGTGCGCGGGCCATGTCGACCACACTCGGCGCTACGCTTCAGACCTCAGCTGTCGCTGTCCGTGCTTCTATGGCCACGATAGGTTTCGCCCCACTCGCGCATGGCCAGCAGCACCGGCACCAGCGTGCGCCCGAATTCGGACAGCTCGTACTCGACCTTCGGTGGCACCTCTGCATAGACATGGCGGATCACCACCCCATCAGCTTCCAGCTCCCGCAGCTGGCTGGTCAGCATGGACTGGGTGGCATTGGGCACCCGCCGCGTCAGCTCCATGAAGCGACGCTTGCCGGTCATCAGGTGAAAGAGGATGACAGGCTTCCACACGCCCCCCATGACCGACAGCGTGACCTCCACGGCGCAACCGCTCTTGCCATCCCAACGCTTGCTACGCATGCATACTCCGGAAAACCATAGTACCTACGGAAAATCATCGTTCTTGTTGCAATAGCAGTGCGAGCCTAGCATGGCCCCATTCCTTGAATGTGAGCCCCTCCATGACGTTCAAAGCACTGCTCGCCCGCAAGACGAACAACCAGGTTTCGACCGATCTGGTCGATTTTGATGAGGCCGATCTGATGGACGGCGACGTCCTGGTGCAGGTCGAGTACTCCACGCTCAACTACAAGGATGCGCTTGCCCTCACCGGCAAGAGCCCGGTCATCCGGACGTTCCCGCTCATTCCCGGCATCGATCTGGCAGGCGTGGTGCTGGAATCCAGCAGGGCCGACTTCAAGCCAGGCGACCGCGTTGTGCTCAATGGCTGGGGCCTGAGCATGAGTCACCACGGCGGCCTGGCACAGCGCGCCCGCGTGCGCGGCGAATGGCTCAACCGGATTCCCGACAACCTGAGCACCCGCGACGCAATGGCCATCGGCACCGCGGGCTATACCGCCATGCTGTGCGTGCTGGCCCTGGAACATGCCGGCGTGACGCCCGACAAGGGCGATGTGCTGGTGACCGGCGCCAACGGCGGTGTCGGCTCGATTGCGGTGGCGATCCTTTCAAAGCTGGGCTATCGCGTGGTGGCCGCCACCGGGCGCCCGGAGCATGCTGAGTATCTGCACAACCTGGGTGCGAGCGAAATCATCGACCGCGCGCAGCTTTCGGAACCACGCGACCGGCCGGTGAGCGCCGAACGCTGGGCCGGTGTGGTGGATGTGGCCGGCGGCCCTACCCTCGTCAACGCCATCGCCGAGACCAAGTACCGCGGTGCCGTGGCCGCGTGCGGCCTGGCGCAGAGCGACGCGCTGCACGGCTCGGTGCTGCCTTTCATCCTGCGCAACGTGACCCTTGCGGGCGTGGATTCGGTGAACGCGCCGCAGGACGTCCGCCAGCGCGCGTGGGACCGGCTTGCCACCGACCTGGATCCGCAGAAGCTTGAAAGCACGGTGCAGCTGATTGGGCTTGCCGACGTGCTTGAGGTTTACGAGCAGATCATTCCGGGCAAGGTGCGTGGGCGGATAGTGGTGGATGTGAATGCCTGAGGAAGCCTCCCCAGCGGATTCCATCCGGCAACGAATGGTGAACACGCCGTGAAACCATGCGTGCGGCAGTGGCCGTTTGCCACTGCTGCTCGCATACGCTCAGGTTTCCGCCGACTGTGGACACCGCCATGTCAATGACTGCACTCGCACTTGCGACCGCTCTTTCCGGCCTGCCCGACATTGCCTGGGAGCGCGAGCGCGGCGAAGACGCACATCAGCTGATGCTCTGCCAGATCCATCGCGATGAGCTGATGCAGGATGACGCGAAGAGCGATGCCTACCAACGCGCCAAGGCTGTCTGCGATCTCCTGGCGCGTGAGTACAGGAACAAATGGGATTTCGATGCGCAGGAGGCATTGGCGGCATCGGCAGTGGATCTGGATGAGCTGATCCGGCGGGGAGACCTGGTTGAGGTGCCTCCAACAAGGCAGGACCGCGTCTACGAGTGATTCCGTGCCGGCAGGTGCTGGCACCTGGAGCTGCCGCAGGGCAACCAGGTCCAGTGCCGATCGGCGAGGCTAGCGGATGCGACTCCGCGCCAGTGCCAGGCGCCTGATCTCGTCTGGCAGAAACACGACGCCGTCCTCCATTTCGATGCGCATCTGCGAGGCATCACCTTCGTGCCCCTGCATTGCAGCGGTCACCAGAATCTTCAGTGCATCCGTGCGGATATCGTAGCCGCCGACGGTGTGCTTCAAGGTACCCACACTGTTCCAGTCGATTTCCATGATCGGCGTCCACATCCACAGGCTTCATGCTGGCAACGGCCTTCGCCCACGTCAATGAAACCGGTCGCACGGCCGACCATGAAGCGAAAGGCCACGCGCGTGGTCAAGGCCCCTTATCATGGAGGGGTAAGGGCTCTGCAAGCCCAGTTGACGTACGCAAGGCAGTATCTGGATGTCTATGGAATGGCGCCCCTCGGGCTGGGGCCTACGTGTGACCCGCTCGCCGAACTGGTGGCTGCGACTTGACGGCGAACATGTTGAGCTTTTGATTGAAGGTCGCCAGTACCGGCAACACGTGGCTGACGACGAGCGCGTGCAGGTCATCCCTGGACTCTTCTGGGCCAAGGTCGTCCTGCAGACCCAGGGCGACGGCGTCCTGACCGTGGATGGACTGTCCAACAGCCAGGCTTCCCGGCTTGCGGCAGCGCTGCAGCAGCTGCGCTTTACGGGTACCACGCGCGGGCGCAAGGCACTGTTCGACACGATTCTGGAGCAGATCCAGTCGTGGCTGGCCGAAGCAGATGCCCTCATCGACCGGGGCAGCACCGGCCGCCGCTGGATCACGCACGAACACCAGCAGGCACTGCTGGCCGGTCGCCCCGCCCTGCCGCTCCCGCCGCGCGAGCTGGAACAATTGTTCCTGGATGAGGATGTGCACGAGGACCTGCATTCGCCCAGCCACCGTGCAGCACTGGACGCCCTGGGCGACTGGCAGCTGGACTGGCCCGAGGCGTGGGCCGACGCCAACGCAACCATGGCAGCGCGCGAACGGGTACTGGCCAAGGACTTCCTGGACCGGGTCGAGAGCAAGCCGCTGACCGACGAACAGGCCCGCGCCGTCATCTGTTTCGACAACCGCGTGCAGGTCGTCGCCTCCGCTGGCTCTGGCAAGACCTCCACCATGGTCGCCAAGGCCGCTTATGCCATTGATCGCGGCTTTGTCGAACCCGAACGGATCGTGATGCTCGCCTTCAACAAGGACGCTGCCAAGGAGCTGGAGGAGCGCGCGCAGCGATGCTTCGACCGGCTCGGCATGGGCGACACCGTGGTTGAAGCCCGGACCTTCCACGCCCTCGGCCTGGCCATCGTCGCCAAGGCCACCGGACGCAAGCCCGACATCCCCGAATGGACCACTGACGCCACGCTGGGCTTCAACAAGCTGGCCGAACTGGTGGATGACCTGAAGGACCGCTCGACCCACTTCCGCACCCAATGGGACATGTTCCGCCTGGTGTTCGGGCGCGACCTGCCGCCATTCGGCGCGGAAATGGAGGCCGACGGCTACGACCGCGATGGCACGCCCTACATCCGTACCCTGCAGGGGGAACGGGTGAAGAGCCTGGAAGAGTGCGTGATCGCCGACTGGCTCTTCTACAACGGCGTGACGTACGACTACGAGCGACGCTACGAATTTGATACCGCGACAGACACCCATCGCCAGTATCGCCCGGACTTCTACTATCCGGACGCCGGGCTGTATCACGAGCACTTTGCGCTGGATGCTGATGGTCAGCCGCCGAAGCACATTGCCAACTACAGCGAACGGATGCACTGGAAGCGCCAGCAGCATGTGGCACGCGGCACGGCCCTTGTCGAGACGACATCCTTTGGCCTGCGCAACGGGCATGCCCTGCGGGATCTCGCAGAGAAGCTTGGCGAGTGTGACATCGAGCTCGACCCGAACCCGGACCGCGAGCTGCCCGATCAGGGCGCCAAACCGATGCCCGATGCGGACCTGATCGGCTTGATGCGCACCTTCATTGCCCACGCCAAGAGCAACTGCCTGACGCTGGACGATATGGCCGCACGCCTGCGGCAGATGCCCGAGGATCAGTTCAAGGAGCGACACCGTCGCTTCCTGGAAATCGCAGGGCCGGTTTTCCAGGCTTGGGACAACGCACTGGCTGACGAGCGCGGCATCGACTTCGAGGACATGCTCAACATGGCGGCCGGGCTGCTGGAACAGGGCCGCTACGAATCGCCTTACGAGCTGGTGATGGCCGATGAATTCCAGGACGCTTCGCGCGCCCGCGCACGCCTCTGCCGTGCATTGGTCAGCCAACCGGGCCGCTATCTGTTTGCAGTGGGCGATGACTGGCAGTCGATCAACCGCTTCGCCGGGGCCGACGTTTCGGTAATGACCGGATTCCGCGAGTGGATGGGCCATGGCCAGGTGCTGAAACTGGAACAGACGTTCCGCTGCCCACAGGCGCTCTGCGATGTGTCCAGCCGCTTCATCAGCCGCAACCCCGCGCAGATCGCCAAAGCAGTTCGCTCAGCTGCACCGGCGATGGGCCCGGTACTGCAGGCGTTCCAGATGAACCGGCGTGAGGAGGTGCAGGATGGTGTTCGCCAGTACCTCGCCAAGCTGCATCAGCAGTTGTTGTCCGGGGCGGTGCCGCAAGGGCGCAACGGACGCGTGACGGTCTTCATCCTGGGGCGCTACCGCGCCGATCGCAGCGCGATGCCTTCGGATTGGAAGACAGCCTTCGGCAGCACGATGGAGGTCGAGTTCCTGACCGCACATCGATCGAAGGGGCGCGAAGCGGACTACGTAATCCTGCCGGGCATGATCAACCGCAGCTTTCCGAGCCTGCGCGCGGATGACCCGGTGCTTTCCCTGGCAATGCCGGATGGGGATACCTACCCACTGAGCGAAGAACGGCGGTTGTTCTATGTGGCGCTGACGCGAGCGCGGCGGTCGGTTGCGATGTTCACGCTGCAGGGCAAGCACTCGCCGTTCCTGGATGAGCTGGTCAAGGACGGGGCCGTGGAAGTGACGAGCCTGTCTGGCGCGGCCATCCACGAAGAACGCTGTCCGGTATGCAAGGTGGGCGTGTTCGTGGACCGCAATGGACCGCATGGGGCCTTCCGGTCGTGCTCCAGTTATCCGTTGTGCCACAACAAGCCGAAGGGTGGGCGGCGTGGGTAAGTGCATTCGGCCTCATCCATGTGCACCCGCCCAAACCAGGCTGCGCAGGCTGACGTAACGGCTCGATGTCTGGGCAGTAGCTGCGGAAGCAGCAAGAAAGGCCCCTGCTCCAAGGGGCATTTCCATGATTCTGGCAGAGAGAATGCCGGCCATGTAACCGACGTCGCTGGTACCAGCGACGTCGTCAACCGCACAAGGCGGACGGTGATCAGAACACGGCTCACCCGACACCTCAGGATGATTCCTTTGCAAAGACCGTCGCCGCTCCTCGCAAAAAATCCCATTCCTTCTTGACCCGAGCCAGCTCACGCTTAATGCGAGCCAGCTCGTCGTCCCGTGGCGCCCTGGTGCCGCCGAAAGCGGCAGCTCCCGGGTGCTGTGCTTCCCGCTTCCAGCGGGTCAGTAGGGTGTCCCGAACTCCCGGCTCCCACGCCACCTGGGCACAGCTGACGCCGGGCTGGCTTGCCTGCTCAACCACACCACGCTTGAACTCGACACTGAACTTCCTACGCTTTGACATGAACACTCCTCATGGCCTGCATCGGCCCTCTTGTGAGTGTCCGTGAAAACGGGATTGAACCCGTCGCCCGGCCAGACAGCGTGCACGTCAGCCCGCGGTACAGAGGACCGGGAAGGCGAATCGCGATGCCGCCGACCACGCGCTGCACGACACGCAGTTCACCAAGCGCGAGCGCCAGGAGCGCGCCGCCTACTACACAAACGAAGCCGAGCGGCGGGAGTTCCGCGCAGCGCTCGGCGGCCAGCAGATCACCAGTATCAAGGAGGCGCACTCATGACCCGTTGGCGTGACACTTATCGCGGCCGATCACTCGGCCGGCACAATTCCCGCCTCCACTGCGGCCGCATCGCAAGCGGTATCAACTTGTGTGATATGGCCATGCACGAGCTGCACCACCTTCATAGTGGTGCCCCAATCATTGTCTGACGGAACGCCAGCCAACGTCTCAGCGCTTGGAAATATGCGCGCCCAATTCTGGACGATCGCCATAGCGGCGGCCAAGTGTCCGGCAACCGGATGGCCGATGTAATGCAGCCGATCGCTGAGCGACTCCGCCACCGGGAATCTTTGCAGGAGTACCGAGCCTCGTATGCGACTACGGAAGCCCGGGTCTGCCAAGAACTGTCTTTCTGCGCCCTCAGCGAGCATCGCGTCCAACGTGCCTTTCAAGATGCCACGGGCCAATGCCGCCTCAGCCCGTATTTGGATGAGGACCAGCAATCGGCGAGCACGCTCTTGGTCGGCACGGGCTTTCGATTCCTCCGACGCAATTTTCACGGCCAAGTTCGCAGCTCGATTGGCCGCTCTGCCCAGTCTTACGGACATGCGCCCAAGACAGTTTGCCTGGCGGCCAAGCCGAAGCGTAGCGATGCCGAGAAATACCGTCGCAAAGACTGCGAGTGTCGCGACGACAACCGCCCACCCGTCCCACCAGACGACACAGCCGTCGACCCCCAAGCCCGAGCACGTACTAAAGCCGCTCCACCAGCTCATTCCCTGATCCCCCTGTGGACTGCCGGGTATTCTGCCACGCCAATGCGGCCGGAGGAGATCACCCATGGCTGACCAGCTGCTCACCGCTGCACCTGTGCTCAACGTCACCCGCGCGCAATTCGTTGCTTCGCCCGGCGCGAGCGTCCTTGCCGCTCGATTCCAATGTCTATTGTCGTGCGTTCACGTCGTGATCCGCCCAGGCGAGCATGTGTGCGACACCAGGTTCTCCTTGCGCGCGCCTCACACCGCCCCTTGCACCCAATGTCTTAGGTAGACCACCGATGACTGACGGCTTTCCTGCTTCCAGATCGAAGCTCCCCACCGCTCCCGCCTGGGAGCGATTGATGGTGACCCAGTGCCAGCGAGAGGAAATGCGGCACGAAGACGCCCACGCAGATGTTTCCGTTCACTCCATCCGTGCCACCGCATGGTTTGCTTGGAGGGGTCAATCCAAGTACCACGGTGGGTTTGCGGGAGCACGCCGCGGCGCGGCGTCATTCAAACCATTGGGATTTCCTCAGGGAACGAGAGGAGAGTGCGACTCTCCTCTCGCGGACATCTCATTTCTTCCAGCCGTTGTCCAAGAACGCGTTGAGGTCGTCGCGCTTGAACGGTGCCCTGCCCGCATACGTAGCCAGTTTAGTGCCGACTTTCTTCCTATTCTCGTCAGTCAGACCATAACCGCGAGTCTTCAGATACTGATCAATGAAGTAACTCACCTCGTACTGCTCGGTCATCGAGACAAACACTCGATCTATCGGACCACGGTAGTGCTTGTTATCGCTGCTGTTCCAGTTCATTTCGGCCTCCATTAAGTGCCAAGCACAGACTATATCCCCCAGCACACTGCGGCCACGGACAGCCATGTGGATAAGTTGTGGATTAAGAAAATTAAAGCTCGGCTCCGAGGCCCCCAGACTACGCCAGAGCTATAGCCACAAAATGGAGGGCGCATAATGACTCCGCGACATGTAGCTCACCCCGAAGGACTGCCGAACTGCGCCGCCGGCCGCCGGGCGCCACATCCACGACAAGCGCTGCCCGTCCGCTGGCGGCGGCCACCTGGTCGAGTGCGCCTGCAGGTCGACCAGCAAGCATGACGATCCCGATGCGACCATTGCTGCCTGGCGCAGGCTCAACCGACCGGTGCGCGGCGCGCGCCACCCATCGGTCGATACGCCGATCGACAACGTTCTGCAGTTCCAGCTTGGGCTGGCCGACCGCCCTACGGAGGCTAGTCGTATCGGAGGCCATCATGGGCGCGGCTGAAAGACTGGAAGAGCTGCTATCGCTTGATCGCGTGCGCCAGATGACCGGTATGGGCACCACCTTCATCTACGGCGAGATCAAAGCTGGCCGCTTCCCGCGCTCTATCCGCATCGGCCGTCGCGCACTCTGGATACAATCCGAGGTGCAAGGCTGGGTTCGGCAGCAGATCGCGCAGAACCGACCTTTGCAGGTGGATGGGTAAGCGGGCGGGTAGCGAAGGCTGTAGAAACGAAAAAGCCCCTATTTCTAGGAGCTTTTTGTAAAGACTGGCGGAGAGAGTGGGATTCGAACCCACGGAAGGTTTAACCCTTCGCCGGTTTTCAAGACCGGTGCCTTAAACCGCTCGGCCATCTCTCCAATCGGGTCCCGGTCGCCCGGGCAGCGGCGTATTCTCGCACGTGAAGGGCATTTGCCCAAGACCACCCTTGCCCCCGCCCTTCGCATCCGGCACGGTGGGGCCTTCACTGCAATCGGAGCCCCCATGGCCCACCTCGATCTGGCCAACCTGCGCACCACCCTGCTGGACGACACCCAGCTGGCCGCAGTGGCCCTGCACCGCTCGTTCGCCGGGCACCTGCCGGTCAGCAGTGGGCATGTGGTGGTCTGCGATCCGCTGGTCCAGGCCGAGGCGCCGGCGCTGGCCGACTACACCGCCCCGCTGGGCCGGCATCCGGTCGAAATCATCGTGCACAGCGGCCGCCCGGCGCTGGCCGTGGTCTGGTTCAAGCCCCGCGAAGCCCTCACTGCGTCTGCCCTGCACTGGCAGATGGCGCGCTGGACCACGCAGGACCTGACCGGCCTGGATGAGGACAGTTTCATTGGCTATCCGGTCGACGCCGGCATCGGCTGCTTCATGGATACCAACACTCAGCAGGCACTGCTGGCCCTGATCGAACAGACCGATGGCGACGAAGACAGCGAGTGGTCGGATGCGCTGATCGACCATGACGGCCTGGATGAAGGCGCCGAGTACCGCCCCTGGGGCGAGGACTCTCCACACGGCCTGGTCGTATTCACCAGCGGCTGGGGCGACGGCGTCTATCCCAGCTACTGGGCGCTGGATACCTCCGGCATTCCGGTCGCCCTGGTCACCGACTTCCTGTGCATCCAGGGCGGTGACGGGCGCGACGAGCGCGAGATCGCCGACCAGGCCTATCGCGACAGTCTTCCACCCGAAGAAGCTGAAGCGCTGGCACGGCTGGTTGCCGCCGTGGACCGCGACGACCCGGATGCGCTGCGAGAGCTGCTGAAGGATGCGCCACAGCGCGCCAACCAGATTGAGCCCGGATGCGGTGGCACCGCCGTGTTCGAGGCAATCCGTCTGGACCGCCCAGAGGCGTTGCGGGTGCTGCTGCAGGGCGGCGCGTTGCCGGCAATGCCCGAGCGGCTGCACATGAGCAAGGTGACCAGTTACCTGGACTACGCGCGCTTCCTGAAGAAGCCACGCAGCGCGGAACTGATGGCGGTGCTGGAAGCACCGGTCATTGCCGAGCCCAGGCCGGCCGCACCGCCGCGGCGCAGCTTCTGGGACCGGCTGTTCGGCCGGAACTGACCGGGGCCGGAAAGCAGCAACGCCGGGCATGGCCCGGCGCTACCGTTTCACAGATTGGCGGTGCGGTTGCGGCCAGGTGCCTCAGCCCGCGTCCACCGCCAGCGCGCCCAGCGCACTGGCCTTGATCCGCTCCTTGGCCTTTTCACAGGCGCCACCGCAATCCAGGCGCGAGGCCTCCAGCTGCGGCGGCAGGTGCTCGGCCAGGAAGTCGATGAACACGCGCACCGCCGGCAGAAGGCCGCGGCGCGAGGCGAACACGGCATGGCACACGCCCTGCGGCAGCGACCAGTCCGGCAGCACCACTTCCAGCTCGCCGTTGCGCACGGCGTCGGCGCACACGGTTTCCGGCAGCATGGTGATGCCGAAGCCGTCCTTCACCATGCTCTGCAGCAGCGGGAAGTCGAAGCCGGCCACGCGCGGCTGCAGGTCGACCCGGCGCACTTCGCCTTCCGGGCCGTGCAGCTCCCAGCGCTGGCGGGCTTCGTCTTCGCTGATGCTGAGGGTGACGTGCTGGGTCAGCTCTTCAGGATCCTTCGGCCGGCCGGCGCGATCCAGGTACTTCGGGCTGGCCACCAGCAGTTCCTGCACCTGTCCGAAGCTGCGCATCACCAGGCTGCCATCGTCGTCCAGGCGCGAGCGCACGCGCAGGGCCACGTCGTAGCCTTCGTTGATGATGTCCACGCGGCGGTTGCTGATGTTCAACTGCAGGCGCACCTTCGGGTACTGCTCAAGGAACTTGGGCAGCAGCTTGGGCAGCTGCATCTGCGCCAGCGATACCGGCACGCTGGCGCGCACCACGCCGCGCGGTTCCGCGCTGAGGCGGTCCACCACTTCGCGTGCGGCCTGTGCCTCGGCCAGCATCGTCTGCGCGTGGCGGTGCACGCTGGTGCCGACATCGGTGACGGCGAAACGACGCGTGGAGCGCTGCAGCAAGCGAACGCCCAAGTCGGTTTCCAGCTGGCTGATGCGGCGGCTCAGGCGCGACTTGGGGATACCCAGTGCGCGCTCGGCGGCGGCGAATCCGCCATGGTCGACCACCATCGCGAAGTAGTACAGATCATTCAGGTCATGCATGCCCGAGTTCCATATCTAGAACAATACGTGGCATTCAACCACCTTTATTCCGCCTTTGCAACAACCTATCGTTCTCTCCGTCGGCGGCAAGTCCGCCACCTCTCCCGAACATAGGTACTGCCATGAAGCTTCTGCACATCGACGCCAGCGTGCTTGGCGACAACTCCGTCTCCCGCCACCTGACCGCCGCCGTGGTGGCCCAGTTCACGCAGCAGATCGACGGCCTGCAGGTTGATTATCGCGATCTTGACGCCAATCCGGTACCGCATCTGCGCAGCGGATCGCTTGCCAAGGCCGACGCTGCCGAAGCCGCCGATGCTGAACAGGTACTCGAGCAGTTCCTGGCGGCCGATATCGTGGTGATCGGCGCGCCGATGTACAACTTCAGCATTCCGTCCACCCTGAAGGCCTGGATCGACCGCGTGGCCGTGGCCGGGCGCACCTTCAAGTACACCGAGAACGGCCCGGTCGGCCTGGCCGGTGGCAAGCGGGTGATCATCGCCAGCAGCCGTGGCGGCATCTACACCGATTCGCCCGCGGACTTCCAGGAGCCGTTCCTGCGCCAGACGTTTGCCTTCTGGGGCATCAACGATGTCGAGTTCGTACGCGCCGAAGGCATCGCCTACTCGCCGCAGCACCGCGAAGACGCCATTGCCGGCGCACTGGCTGCGCTGCCGTCGCACGAAGCGGCCGAGGCCGCCGCGGCGTAACGCGTTCCAGCGTTCGGCGCCGCTCTCTCCTCGTCTGGGCGCTGAACGCGGGCCGGGATCCCCTCCCCCATCCCGGCCCACCCTGGCGGCCCCGCTTTGCGGGGCCGTTTTTTTGTGGCGTATGGACTGAGCGCTACGTCATCCACGCATGGCGTGGCTCTACCGCACGTGCGCATGGATACGCTGCCATGCGCGACGCTCACCAGAACGTTAGGCTGGGGCCATGAACTACATCGTGACCACTGCACACCGCAGCGAATTTCCGCACCCGATCACCCTGCGCCGTGGCCAGGCGCTGGTGGTGGGCGAACGTTATGAAGGGCCTGAAAGGCTGGGAAGACTGGTTCCTGTGCGAGGCAGAGGGCCAACAGCCGGGATTCGTGCCGGCGCCGGTGATCGGCCGCGACGCGCAGGGTGGCGCATTTGCCACGGAAGACTACTGCGCGCGGGAACTGGATGTGGATCCCGGGCAGCTGCTGCGTGGCGAGCGCACGCTCAATGGCTGGGCGTGGTGCGTGCCGGAAACCGGCGAACCGGGATGGGTGCCGTTGGAGAAGCTGCGGGTTCTGGAGTGATCACGGTGGCTCATCCACGCATGGCGTGGATGTAGCCCGCATCGTAGATCCACGCCATGCGTGGATACGGTGCCATGCAAGCATGGCACCCACCAGAGCCGCAGCAGTGCCATGCAAGCATGGCACCCACCAGAGTCAGAGCAGTGCCATGCAAGCATGGCACCCACCCCATCAGGCTATCATCCGATGGTTTCCAGGCCACCCATGTACGGGCGCAGGGCCTCCGGCACGGTGATGCTGCCGTCGGCGTTCTGGTAGTTCTCCATCACTGCGATCATCGCGCGGCCAACGGCCACGCCCGAGCCGTTCAGCGTGTGCGCCAGCTCCGGCTTGCCGGTGGCCGGGTTGCGCCAGCGGGCCTGCATGCGGCGGGCCTGGAAGTCACCACAGTTCGAGCACGAGGAGATCTCGCGGTAGGTCTCCTGCGACGGCAGCCAGACTTCCAGGTCGTAGGTCTTCACCGCCGAGAAGCCCATGTCGCCGGTGCACAGCAGCACCTTGCGGTACGGCAGGCCCAGCTTTTCCAGCACCACTTCGGCGCAACGGGTCATGCGCTGGTGTTCGGCGTCGCTGTCTTCCGGGCGGCTGATCGAGACCAGCTCGACCTTCTCGAACTGGTGCTGGCGGATCATGCCGCGCACGTCGCGGCCACCGCTGCCGGCCTCGGCACGGAAGCACATCGAGTGGGCGGTCATGCGCAGCGGCAGGCGTTCGGCATCGACGATCTCGTCGCGCACGATGTTGGTCAGCGGTACTTCCGAGGTCGGGATCAGGTAGCGCGTGGAGTCGCCCACGGCGGTCTTGAACAGGTCGTCCTCGAACTTCGGCAGCTGGCTGGTGCCGCGCAGCGAATCGGCGTTGACCAGCAGCGGCACGTTGGTTTCCTCGTAGCCGTGCTCACCGGTGTGCAGGTCGACCATGAACTGGGCCAGCGCACGGTGCAGGCGCGCGATCGGGCCGCGCAGTACGGTGAAGCGCGAACCGGACAGCTTGGCGGCGGTTTCGCCGTCCAGCCAGCCATTGCGGGCGCCCAGTTCGACGTGATCGAGCACCTTGAAGTCGAACTGACGCGGGGTTCCCCAGCGCGCCTGCTCGACGTTGTCGTTCTCGTCGGCACCGGCCGGCACGTCATCGGCCGGCAGGTTCGGAATGCCCATCGAAATGGCATCGATCTTCTCGCGCAGCTCGTCCAACGCCACTTCCGAAGCCTTCAGCTCGTCGGCGAAGGCGGCGACCTCGGCCATGATGGCCGAGACGTCCTCGCCCTTCGCCTTGGCCTGGCCGATGGCCTTGGAACGGCTGTTACGCAGGCTCTGCAGCTCCTGGGTCCGCACCTGGATGCGCTTGCGATCGGCCTCCAGGGACTCCAGGGCAGACACGTCGAGCTCGAAGCCGCGGCTGGTGCGCAGGCGTTCGGCGAGGTCGGCGGGCTGGTGGCGGAGCAGGGCTGGATCAAGCATGGCAGGTGTCGTGGTGGGTATCAGGGATGGGATTATCGCTTGTTATACGGATTTCTGCCGCCCGGTTCATTCCCGGCGTGGCAGAATCGGGCTATTCCGTACTGGTCCGGTCCATGTCTGCACCCCGCTCGTCGTCCGCCAAGTCGTTCACTGTGCATATCCCGCGCAACGCCCTGAAGATCGCCGGCATCGCCTTCGGCGTGGGTGTGCTGCTGTTCGTGCTGGTCTGGCTGACCGGCCGTGACAAGGAGTTCTTCCGCGCCGACCCGGCCGCACAGACCCCGCAGGAAACCGCCCAGGTCGAGCCCCTGCCGGAACCCTTGGCCGCTGCGGCCGGTTCCAGCGACATGCCTGACGCCAAGCCGGCACCCGTGGAGGAAGAAGCGCCGAAGCTGGTCGAAACCGCTCCGCCGCCACCCGCCCCGATCGCCGAGCCGGCCCCGGCCGCCCCGGGCGCTGCGCCGGCTGCGACCAGCAACAGCCAGCCGATGCCGATTGCCGGCCAGTCGCCGCCGCCGTCGTACCCCGCCGCCGCCCTGCGCGCCGGCGAAACCGGCACCGTGGTGGTACGCGTAGACGTGGACGCCACCGGCTATCCCAACAACGCCACAGTGATCCAGCGCAGTGGTTCACGCGACCTCGACCGTGCCGCCACCGACGCGGTGCGCCGCTGGCGTTTCACCCCGGCGCAGAGCAATGGCCAGGCCGTGCCCGGCAGCATTGAAGTACCGTTCGACTTCAAGACGCAGTAAATGAACGCTTCCCGGCAGGCAAACTGAACCCTGCCGGTGGCGTTGACGCAGCGCTGACACTTCCCGTCCATGGCTCGGGCAACACTTCCCACGTCGTCAGTTGACGGAAGGAGTTTGCGATGACTGCCACCACCCACGAAGACCTTCATTCGCCGCAGCTGCAGCAGGATTCGAGCGTGCAGCACAAGCCCACGTCGCCCTGGATGTGGATCGCGCTGATTGTGGCGATGTTTGCGGCCGCCCTGCTGTGGCTGCGCCATTCCAACCAGGAGGATGTGGCGCCGGCACCGGTTGGTGAGCGCATGTTGCCCGCCCCTGAGCAGGCTGCGGTGACTGATGCAGCAACACCTGCAACGCGCCAGGCTGCCCCTGCCTCCAGCCAGCACAAGGCCGCACCGGCGATACGTAATCGCGAAGCACGCCCGCTGGCCAGCAACCGCATGCCCACCTACCCCGCTGCTGCACTGCGCAGTGGCGTGCAGGGCAGCGTGATCGCCAGCCTGAATGTTGATACCCGTGGCAATGTCGCCAACGCTGCGATTGTTTCGCGCAGCGGCGAGCGCAGCCGCGACCTGGACCGTGCGGTGCTGAACACCGTGCAGAACTGGAAGTTCCAGCCTGCGGTGCATGACGGCCGCGCAGTAGCAAGCGTGGTGCGGGTCCCGGTGGATTTCCGTACCGAGCAGCGTTGATCGCGGACGAGGGGTTCGTGATGTTTCGACGGAGGCTTCGGCCTCCGTCCTTTTATTTGGAGAAGCGTGCCAACCAAGGTTGGCACCTTCCGGGCGATATGAGCGTGCCGACCAAGGTCGGCACCTACCGGGTGATATGAGCGTGCCAACCAAGGTTGGCACCTACCGGGCGATATGAGCGTGCCGACCGAGGTCGGCACCTACCGGGTGATGTGAGCGTGCCAACCAAGGTTGGCACCCACCGGGTTACGTCATCTGCCGGGCGTGGCCGCTCAGGCCAGGTTGAACCCGGCGCTGCGCGCCAGGCCATCGAAGTCCGGGAAGGAGGTGGCGACGTTGGCGATATCGTTGATGCGCACTTCGCCGTCACTGATCTGGCCGGCGATGGCGAAGGCCATGGCGATGCGATGGTCGCCGTGGCTTTCGATGGTGCCACTGCCCAGGCGCACACCGCCGTGCAGGGTGGCGCCGTCTTCGGTTTCATCCACCTGCATGCCCAGCGCGCGCAGGCCGGTGGCCATCGCGGCAAGGCGGTCGGACTCCTTCACCCGCAGCTCGGCCGCACCGCTCACCACGGTCTGGCCTTCGGCGGCCGCAGCGGCCACGAACAGCGCAGGGAACTCGTCGATCATGTCCGGCACCAGTGCTTCCGGAATGCGTGCGCCCTTCAGCGGGGCGTAGCGCACCACCAGGTCGGCCACCGGTTCACCGCCCTGCTCGGCCGGGTTTTCTTCGGTGATGTCCGCCCCCATCAGGCGCAGCGCGTGCAGCAAACCGGCGCGACGCGGATTCAGGCCGACCTGCTTCAGGCGCAGTTCGGAGCCGGGAATGATGCTGGCCGCCACCAGATAGAACGCGGCTGAGGAGAAATCGGCGGGCACCACGATGTCGGTGGCGCGCAGGCGCTGGCCGCCACGCAGGCGGGCCTTGCCCGGCGAGAATTCGATCTCCACCCCGAATGCAGAGAGCATGCGCTCGGTGTAGTCGCGAGTCGGGTGCGGTTCCAGCACGCTGGTTTCGCCCTGCGCGTACAGGCCGGCCAGCAGCACCGCCGACTTGATCTGCGCGCTGGCCACCGGCGAGGCGAAGTCGATGCCGTGCAGCGTCTGGCCGCCATGCACGTGCAACGGCGGCGTGCCATCGCTTTCAGTGTCGATCTTCGCGCCCATCTGCGACAGCGGGCCGGTCACGCGGCGCATCGGGCGGCCGGACAGCGACTCATCGCCGATCAGCGTGCAGTCGAATGCCTGGCCCGCCAGCAGACCGGCCAACAGGCGCATGCCGGTGCCCGCGTTGCCGCAGTCCAGCGGCGCATCCGGCGCCTTCAGGCCGTCGATACCGACGCCGTGCACGATGCGCTGCGACGGGCTGGGGGTTTCGATGCGCACGCCCAGCTGGCTGAAGATGCGCGCAGTGGCGCGGGTGTCCTCGCCTTCCAGAAAACCCTCGATATGCGAGGTGCCATCGGCCAGCGCGGCGAACATCACCGAGCGGTGAGAGACCGACTTGTCGCCGGGAATGGTCAGGCTGCCCTGCAGCGGCTGGCCCTTGCGGGCGATCCAGTGTTGCGCGTTGCTCATCGTTCGATCATTCCGTAAACGCCGGCAGCGCCGGCGATGCATCAGGGAGCGGCGGCCGTGGCCGCCGCGGCAGCACTCAGGGCACGGCCACCGGATAGGAGCCCAGCACCTTGATCTGCGCCGAGTGCGCTTCCAGTTCGGCCAGCGCGGCCTGCATCGGCGCATCGTCGATGTGGCCGGCCAGGTCGATGAAGAAGCCGTATTCCCACTTGCCGTGGTGCGACGGGCGCGACTCGATGCGGTTCATGCTGATGCCGTGGCGGGCGAACGGGCTGAGCACGTCGAACAGCGCACCGGGCTTGTCATGGATGAACACCAGCACCGAGGTGCGGTCGTGGCCGGAGGTCGGGAAGATGTTGCGGCCCACCACCAGGAAGCGGGTGGTGTTGTCGGCATCGTTCTGGATCGGCTTGGTGACCACCTTCTTCAGGCCGTAAACATGGCCGGCACTCTCGCCACCGATGGCCGCTGCGTCGTCGGCGTTGCGCGCACGACGCGCACCTTCGGCATTGCTCGAGACCGGAATCTTCTCGGCCTTGGGCAGGTTGGCGCGCAGCCACGCCGAGGTCTGCATGAACGACTGCGGATGCGCGTAGATGCGCTCGATGTCCTCGATGCGGCCGCTGCGCGACATCAGGTACTGCTGCACACGCAGTTCCACTTCGCCACAGATCTTCAGGTTGGAGGTCAGGAACATGTCCAGGGTGATCTGGATGGTGCCCTGCCCCGAATTTTCCACCGGCACCACGCCGAAATCGGCGTTGCCCGCTTCCACTTCCTGGAACACTTCTTCGATGCTGGCCATCGGCAGGCCCAGCGCCGAGCGGCCGAAGTGCTTGAGCACGGCCTGCTGGCTGAAGGTGCCTTCCGGGCCGAGGTAGCCGATCTTCAGCGGCTCCTGCTGGGCCAGGCAGGCCGACATGATCTCGCGGTAGACGTGCACCAGCAGCTCATCGCTGAGCGGGCCTTCATTACGGTCCACCACCATGCGCAGCACCTGCGCTTCGCGCTCGGGACGGTAGTAGTCGACGGCGGCGGCGAGCTTGCCCTTGGCCTTGCCGACCTGGTGGGCGAAGCGGGCGCGCTCGGCGATCAGGCTCTGGATGTCGCGGTCGATCTGGTCGATCTTCGAGCGCACATCGGCCAGCGCCAGCGGCGCCAGGGTGGGTGCCGGGTTCGACGCGGCCTTGGCCTTGCCCTTCGCCCTGGTGGGCGCGCTGTCCTTGGCCGGTTCAGCCTTCTTCGGCGCCTTCTTGCTGGATTTGCTGCTTGCCATCGGAGTTCCTTGTTGCGGGGCACGCACCCGACGGTGCGCGCCGTTCATTGCTCAACCGTGACGCTGCTGGAAATCGGCCATGAAGGCGACCAGCGCCTCGGCCCCGGCCAGCGGCATGGCGTTGTACAGCGAGGCGCGGATGCCACCCACCACCTTGTGGCCCTTCAGCGCCAGCAGGCCAGCGGCCTTGGCTTCGGCGACGAAGCGGGCATCAAGCTCGGCATCAGGCAGGAAGAACGGGATGTTCATCCGCGAGCGTGCCGGGTGTGCGACCTCGTTGCGGTAGAAGCCGCCGGAGCCGTCGATGGCGCCGTACACCAGCGCTGCCTTGGCGGCATTGCGCTTGGCGAACTCGGCCACGCCGCCCTCGGCCAGCATCCACTTGAACACCAGGCCGGCCAGATACCAGTTCCAGGTGGGCGGCGTGTTGAGCATCGAGTCGCGAGCGACGTGCGAGCGGTAATCGAAGATGTCCGCCCGCGGCTGGCCGCTGCGCTCCAGCAGATCGCGGCGGATGATCATCACCGCGATGCCGACCGGACCGAGGTTCTTCTGCGCGCCGGCGTAGATCACGCCATAGCGGCGCACATCCAGCGGTTCGCTGGCGATGGACGAACTGAAGTCGGCGATCAGCGGGACGTTTCCGGTATCGGGTACATCACGGAACTCGACACCGTGGATGGTCTCGTTGGCGGTGAGGTGCACGTAGGCGGCGTCGGGCGACAGCTGCCAGTCGGCGCGCGGCGGCAGCGTGCGGTAACCATCGGCCTCGCTGCTGGCGGCGATGTTGACATCAACGTAGACACCGGCCTGCTTGACCGCCGTCTTGCCCCAGTGACCACTGACCACGTAATCGGCACGCTGGCCGGGGGTGGCGAAGTTGAGCGGGATCAGCGCCTGCTGGGTGGTGGCACCACCGGACAGGAACAGCACCGCATAGTCTTCGGGGATGTCGAGCAGTCGACGCAGGTCGGCCTCGGCCTCGGCGGCCACGGACATGAACTCCGCACCGCGATGGCTCATTTCCACGATCGAGGCACCGGTACCGTGCCAGTCCAGCATTTCCGCCTGCGCCTGGCGCAGGACCGATTCCGGCAAGGTTGCAGGGCCGGCACTGAAGTTGAACGCGCGCGTCATGTCACACCTGTGGGGCAAGACCCCTAGTATGCCGCAGTGCACCAGCCTTGCGGCCTAGTGCGGCAAGGGAAATTTGGTTTCATTGGAATCCATTGGCCAGCAGCATTGCCCCGGTAGTCGCCGACCTTGGTCGGCGTACGCCGTCAGGCGTCAAGCCCACCGGAGAAGCGTGCCGACCAAGGTCGGCACCTACCAGAGCGGATCCAGCGGACTCAGGCCAGGAGCAATGCCCCGGTAGTCGCCGACCTTGGTCGGCGTACGCCGTCAGGCGTCAAGCCCACCGGAGAAGCGTGCCGACCAAGGTCGGCACCTACCAGAGCGGATCCAGCGGACTCAGGCCAGGAGCATTGCCCCGGTAGTCGCCGACCTTGGTCGGCGTACGCCGTCAGGCGTCATCCCCGCCGAAGGAGCGTGCCGACCAAGGTCGGCACCTACCAGAGCGGATACGGCCGGTCCAGATCAGCGCGCGCCGAACCAGAGCAGCAGGCTGAGCAGTGCGGCCAGCAGCAGCGCACTCACCAGCAGCCACGGCCAGCGCCGGACCTTGCGCGGCGCGGCCGGCAGCACCGGCGCCTGCTCGGCGTCCTGGCTGGACTCGTCTTCATCCGGCAGCGGGCGCCGGCGCGGGTCATGCGGCACTTCCAGCACGAACCGGTGCTGGCCATCGAACACCACCTGGTCGCCTGCCTGCAGCCAGCAGTGGCGCACGGCCACGCCATTGACCCGTGTGCCATCGGCACTGCCCAGGTCACGCAACAGCACGCGCTCGCCATGCACTTCCACGCGGGCGTGCTGTTCGGCGAAGGCCGGCTCATTGATCTCGATGTCAGCGTCGCCACCGCGGCCGATCAGGCGGGACCGCGACAGCGTGAAGCTGCGGCCATGGTGCAGGCCACCGACACCGCGCAGCAGGCGCTGCTGCTCATTGGTGCCGTCACCGCTGTTCGGTGCGGGGGCCTGCAGCAGGCTCTCCACCTCGCCCTGCAGGACCATTTCCACGCCGTCCACATACACCGCATCGCCCGCACGCAGCAGCGCCATGCGCCGCACCGGGCGACCGTTCACATGAATGCCGCGGATACCGTTGCCGACCTGCAGCCAGAGGCCGCGATCATCCACGCAGAACTGTGCCAGCAGCAGGGCTCCGTGGCCGGCGTCGCCGAGCCTCACACTGCCATTGGCCTGGCGCACGATGCGTTGCACCCCGGGCCGCAGCGGCTGGTCGGGCTGTTGTTGTTGGCTGAAGTGAACAAGCAGGTTCTGCACGCGGCGCAGCCTAGCAGGTTGGTCGCCAACGAAGAAGAACCCACGATGAGTGCTTGGCGCGAAGGCCCTCGATGCGCACAATGCTCGCCCTCATTGATCATCCCCGCTTTGCGCCAGGAGCCTGCATGTCCACCATCGATGTCCGCCACGCCCACGCCCTGCCCGATGCACAGGCGCGCGCCGCGATCGAACAGGTCGCCGCCAAGCTGTCCGAGCGCTTCGGCCTGAAGTCGTCCTGGACTGCCGACGTACTGAATTTCTCCGGCAGTGGCGTGGACGGCGCGATCGAACTGCAGCCGGGCGCCGTGCGCGTCACGGCCAAGCTGGGCTTCCTGCTGTCGGCGATGAAGGGCATGGTCGAAGGCGAGATCCAGCGCGTGCTGAAGGAAAAGCTGGGCTGAACCCCGGCGGCGGCCATCACGGCCGTGCAACGCCAGCGCGCGCTACTCTCGGGGCAGGCCCAACTCCCACGGGAAGTGCGATGAACCACTACGAGAACGACGACCGCCGCAACGACGACGCCTCTTTCGGTGACCAGGCCGAGCGCTTCTCGCGCAAGCTGAGTGACTCGGCGCAGCAGGTCTGGTTGGCCGGCCTGGGCGCCCTGGGCCGTGCACAGGCCGAAGGCAGCCGCTTCTTCGACGGCCTGGTGAAGGAAGGCGAAGCCTGGGAAGCCCGCCGCCGTGAACGCAACGGCGAACAGGGCCCGGGCTGGCGCGACAACGTTGAAACGTCGCTGGACGAGGCCCGCGAGAAGGCTTCCGGTACCTGGAACAAGGTCGAAAAGGCGTTCGACGACCAGGTGCAGGGCGTACTCAAGCGCCTGCACGTGCCCACCGCCGACGAGGTGACTGCGCTGGAGGCGCGCATCGACGCACTGCAGGCACGCCTGGCCAAGCTGGAGAATCGCGACGCCTCGGGCGCTGATGCACCTGCACCGGGCAGCCATCAGTCGCCAGGCAGCGTGCCCTGACCGACCATTGTTGCAATGCAATAAATTTTGATTGACAATCGCGAGCAACCCGCCAATCGCTTCGGCTGCCGTTTGTTCCCTCCCCTCACGGCTTCAGGATTGGCGGGTTTTTCGTGCCCGCCGTATACCGATCTGCGCGCGCCATCACGTTTCCTGTCAGGAACCTCCTGACCCAGCGATGCGGCACGACCTTTACACTGTCGTCCTCCGCATTCGCCCCTTCCGCGCACCTCCTGCATGCTCCCTTGGATCCTGGCCCTGCTGTCGGCCCTGCTTACCTGTTCCCTGGCCGTTGTCTATCTGTGGTGGATCAAGCGGCGGCAGAAGGAGATGCAACTCGGCCTGCAGGCCTTGGCTGGCATGCACTGGCGCGAATTCTCAGTGCTGGTCAAACGCATGCTGCGCGAACAGCGCGGCCTGCGTGAACTGAACGACCCGGCCGAGGAGTCCCGCGAGCCGAGCAGCGACTTCCTGCTCAGCGATGGTCCCAACCAGTGGCTGGTGTCCTGCAAGCACGGCCTGGCCTACCGCATCGGCACCGCCGCGGTGAACGAACTGGGCGCGGCCGCGCGCCTGGCCGGCGCCAAGGGCGGCGTGCTGCTGACCGAGGGCCGGATCGAACGCGACGGCCGCAGCGCCGCCGAGAAGCAGGCCGTCGAGGTGCTGGACGGCCCGCGCCTGTGGCCGTTGCTGCAGCCCTATCTGCCGGCAGAAATCGAAACCCGTGTGCGCGCCAGTGCCCGCCATGAAGCCCTGCGCCGCATTGCCATAGCCGCGCTCGCCGCGGTGACGCTGGGCCTGCTGGTGGGACTGAGCCTGCAAGGGCTGCATGTGCAGGACGCTCCGCCCGTTGCCGAGGAGACGGGCGCCCCCGCGCCGGTTGCGCCTGCGGTTGAAGCGGCGCCCGAACCGGCGCCGGCCCCCGCCACCACGCCGCCGGCCACGCTGCCTGCGCCGGCCACACCCTCAACCGATGCGCGCAGCAATCCCAACCCGGATGCCGCCACGCTGGAGCGCTTCCAGGCCGATCTGTCCCGTGCCTTGGCCGGCAAACCCGGCATCGCCAGCGGTGTCTGGCTGACCCGGCAGACGCTGGCGATCAACCGTACCGGCGAGCTGGACGCGGTGTGGCCGCAGGTCTGCGAGGAAGTGCTGCACTACCCCGCCCTGCGTAACGTGCGCATCCAGCTCAACGCCCGCCCTGGCGTGGATGAGCCCGTACGCTGGCGGCAGTGCGCTACGTATTGATTGGGGTGTCTGTAGATCCACGCCATGCGTGGATGCCTCTGTAGCGTCGAGCCACGCTCGACTCATCGCGCATCGCGCCAACAGCAGCCGAGATGGGCTCGGCTCTACATGGCGCCCGCTCAGCCCAATGCTGCGAGATGGGCGATGTAACTGGAGCGCGATTCACCTGCCGCTCTGGCCTGCGCATCCAGCCTCGCCAGGATCCGGCGTGGCAGGCTGATATTGACCCGCTCGATGGTGTCGTCCAGCAGGGCCGGATCAATGCAGATGTACGCAAGAATCCAACGGATGTCCTTGGATGCCTCGGCGGCGATTTTCTGTGGCGCGGAAGGTGTCGGAATCGAGCGCCCGTCATCCAGGGCCGCATCAATCCAGGAGAGCGCAGCCTCCTCGGCAGCGCTGAGCGCATCCTCAAGCGTGTCGGCCGCCGAGAAGCACCCCGGCAGATCCGGAACGACTACACCCCACGCGGTGCGCTCATCGCCTGCCTCGATCAAGACTGGATATCGCATGGGCCCTCCTACGTCAGTCCTGCGAGCTTCCGCAACGCCTGCACCAGCCCTTCCCCAGATCCTTCCTTGGGTGAGGCACGGTGATGATGTGGGGGTGCTGCGGGTGCACGAATACATGATGGGATCCGCGAATCCGGCGACAGGTCCAACCTGCCGCCTCCAGATCCCGGATGAGGTCCCTGCTCTTCATACGGGGACGATACACATCGTACACACGCCTCGACAGAGTTCAAGGCGACAGCGTGTCCCGAGCGGGGCCGACCCTACCTTGCGCCAGGCGCGAAGCGCGCCACCAGGTCCCAGGCATCGCCGAGGAACACCTGGCGCACACGGGTGATCGGCTGTTCGCCGCGCCAGGTCAGGCGCTCGATCACCAGACAAGCGGTGCCGGGCTTCACGTCCAGCAGCTTGGCGGTGGCGGTGTCCGCGCCCCAGGCGCTGATGCGGTGCTGGGCGCGGGTCCACGACACGTTCTGCAGCAGCCAGCTGCCCGGCGCGGTGGTACTGAAGTCGACCTCCAGCACCTCGGGCACGCCCACCGGGCTGATCAGGCGGTGCTCCAGCGCCAGCGGGCGGCCGTCGGCCAGGTGCAGGCAGCGCATCGCCAGCAGCATTTCGCTGCCGGCCAGCTCGACTTCACCGGCATTGCCGGCATCTGCAAGGCGCAGGTCGCGCTGCAGCAGGCGATACGCGTACTGATGGCCACGCGAGCCCACTTCCATCGCGATATCGGGAATCTCCAGCGCCACCTGCTCCAGGTGCGGGGGCTGCCGCGCCACGAACGAACCAGCGCGGCGGCGACGCTCGATCATGCCGCTCTCGGCCAGCGCGGTCAGCACCTTGTTCACGGTCATCCGCGAGCAGCCGTACTGCTCCATCAGCTCGTGTTCGTACGGAATACGGAAGCCCGGCGCCCACTCTCCGCTGAGGATGCGGCTTTCCAGATCGCTGCGGATACGCTGGTTGAGCGTGGCGGACTTGCTGGCCTTCACGTGATGGGATCTCGGTGGTGGGATGCGATCAGCCCAGCACGCCGCGCAGGGCGGCAGCGAAGGCGGTGGTGATCGCCTCGCGTTGCAGGTGGCGGCCGTCGGCCACGCACTGGCGGCCATGGCGCCAGACTGATCGCAGCGCGCCATTACGTGCGGCGAACACCCAGCTGTCAAGCCATGCGTCGTCCTGTCGCGCCTGTAGCGCGGGGTGTGCGGCATCCAGCTCGACCAGGTCGGCACTGGCGCCGACCTGCAGGCCGGCGGCCACGCCCAGGGCCTGTGCACCGCCGTGCAGTGCGCCCTCGAACAGGAAGCGACCGCTGCTGCGGGTGGCATCCGGTGCCAGCACATTGCGCCCGCGCAGGGTCAGGCGTTGGCCGTATTCAAGCAGGCGCAGTTCTTCGGCCGCGTCGATCAGCACATTGGAATCGGAGCCGACACCGAAGCGCCCACCCTCGCGCGCGAACGCCTGCATCGGGAACAGGCCATCGCCCAGATTGGCCTCGGTGATCGGGCACAGGCCGGCCACCGCCTGGCTGGCCACGATGGCGGCGCGCTCATCGTCGGTGATGTGGGTGGCGTGCACCAGGCACCAGCGCGCATCCACCGGCGCATGGTTATACAGCCACTGCACCGGGCGCTGGCCGCTCCAGGCCAGGCATGCCTCCACTTCGCGTACCTGTTCGGCGATGTGGATGTGCACCGGGCCGTCGGTAAGCGGCAGCAACGCACTCAATTCCTCGCCGGTGACTGCACGCAGGCTGTGCGGGGCAATGCCGAGCACCGCATCGGGCAGCGCGGCCAAAGACGGCTTGGCGGCGTCCAGCAGCTGCGCAAATCCCTCTACGTCATGGATCAGGCGTCGCTGCGCGGGGTTCGGTGCCGCCCCGCCGAAATCGGCATGCGCATAGAACACCGGCAGCAGGGTCAGGCCGATGCCGGTCTGGTCGGCCGCCGCCGCAATCCGCGCGCTCATCTCGGCACGGTTGGCATACGGCCGGCCGTCAGCATCGTGGTGCAGGTAGTGGAATTCACCGACGCGGGTGAAGCCGCTTTCCAGCATTTCCATGTAGGCCTGGGCGGCGATGGCCTGCACCGCGTCCGGGCGCAGATGGGCCAGGAAGCGATACATCAGCTCGCGCCAGCTCCAGAAGCTGTCACCGTCGCCGCCGCCGATCTCGGTCAGCCCGGCCATGCCGCGCTGGAAGGCGTGGCTGTGCAGGTTGGGCAGGCCCGGCACCAGGATGCCGGCGCGGGTGTCGCCCGCCTGCGCGCCCTGCCCCGTGCTGATCGCCGTGATGCGACCGTCCTGCACCTGCAGGCGGACGTCGCGGGCCCAACCCTCGGCCAGCAGGGCGTGGGCGGCATGGAAACGGTGCGGGGAACGCGAATCGGACATGGCTGGACAACCCGAAATGGACGCCTATATTGTATAGACATATAAGCACAGCCGCGTTGTGGATGCCATGCACGTCGATACCCTCTGGTCCAACGTCCACCTGATCACCCTCGATGGCGAGGGGCTGGGTGTCATCCGCGATGGCGTACTGGCCTGCGCCGATGGCCGCATCGTCCATGTCGGCGCGGCCGGCAGCGATGCCCACCTGCAGCCGACCACCCGCATCGACGGCGAAGGCCGCTGGATTTCGCCCGGCCTGATCGACTGCCACACCCACCTGGTCTACGCCGGCAACCGCGCCAACGAGTTCGAGCAGCGCCTGCAGGGCGTCAGCTATGCCGACATCGCCCGTGCCGGCGGCGGCATCGTCTCCACCGTGCGCGCCACCCGCGCCGCCACACCGGAACAGCTGGCCAGTGAAAGCCGGCCGCGCCTGCTGGCAATGCGCGCCGAGGGCGTGACCACCCTCGAGATCAAGTCCGGCTACGGCCTGACCCTGCCCGACGAGCGCAAGCAGCTGCAGGTGGCGCGTGCGCTGGGCGAGGAATGCCGGGTCAACGTGGTGACCACCTTCCTCGGCGCACACGCGATTCCGCCGGGCCGCGAAGCACAGGAGTACACCGACGAGGTGTGCAACGTGATGATTCCGGCCATCGCCGCCGAAGGCCTGGCCGAAGCAGTGGACGTGTTCTGCGAGAACATCGCGTTCTCGCCGGCGCAGGCGCGGCAGGTCTTCGAAGCGGCGCGCGCCAACGGGCTGGCGGTGAAGATCCACGCCGAGCAGCTGAGCAACCAGCATGGCGCCGAACTGGCCGCCAGCTTCGGTGCACTCTCGGCCGACCATATCGAACACCTGGACGATGCCGGCATCGCCGCGATGGCCGCGGCGGGTACCGTGGCGGTGCTGCTGCCCGGCGCCTTCTATTTCACCCGCGATACCACCCTGCCGCCGATTGCGGCGCTGCGCGCGGCCGGCGTGCCACTGGCGCTGGCCACCGACAGCAACCCCGGCACCTCGCCGCTGACCAGCCCACTGCTGGCGATGAACATGGGCGCCACCCTGTTCCGCCTGACCGTGGACGAGTGCATCGCCGGCTTCACCCGAGAAGCAGCGCGCGCGCTGGGCCATGGCGACCGCATCGGCCGCCTGGCCGTGGGCATGGACTGCGATCTGGCGATCTGGGACATCGACGCCCCCGCCGACCTGGTCTATCGCATTGGATTCAACCCGCTGCACGCGCGCGTGGTGCGCGGACAGCCCGACCTGCCTGCCTCCTGGAGCAACACATGAGCAACACCCTGGTTCTTCGCCCCGGCCATGTCACCCTCGCCCAGTGGCGGCAGGCCTATCGCGGTGCGCCGCTTGCACTGGACCCGGCCGCGCTGCCGGTGGTCCGTGCCAGTGCCGCGACCGTGGCCGCCATCGTCGCCAAGGGCGCGCCGGTCTATGGCATCAACACCGGCTTCGGCAAGCTGGCCAGCGTGCGCATCGAGCGCGAGGACCTGGCTACCCTGCAGCGGAACATCGTGCTCTCGCACGCTGCCGGTGTTGGCGAGCCGATGCCCGCCAGCGTGGTGCGCCTGATGATGGCGCTGAAGCTGGTCAGCCTGGCGCAGGGTGCTTCGGGCATCCGCGAGGAGACCCTGCTGCTGCTGGAAGCAATGCTGGTCAAGGGCGTGCTGCCGGTGGTGCCCGCACAGGGCTCGGTGGGTGCCTCGGGTGACCTGGCGCCGCTCTCGCACCTGGCCAGCGTGATGCTGGGCGTCGGCGAAGCCTTCATCGGTGACGAACGCCTACCGGCGGTCGACGCACTGGCACGTGCCGGCCTGCAACCGATCGAGCTGGGCGCGAAGGAAGGCCTGGCCCTGCTCAACGGCACCCAGTTCTCCACCGCCTATGCACTGGCCGGCCTGTTCGAGATCGAAACCGTGTTCCAGGCCGCGTTGGTCACCGGCGCGCTGTCGGTGGAAGCGGCCAAGGGCTCGGATACCCCGTTCGACCCGCGCATCCATGCCATCCGCGGCCAGCGCGGGCAGATCGCCACCGCCGCTACCCTGCGCACGCTGATGCAGGGCTCGGACATCCGCGAATCACACCGTGACAACGACGTGCGCGTGCAGGATCCGTACTGCCTGCGCTGCCAGCCGCAGGTGATGGGCGCAGCGCTGGACATCCTGCGCCAGGCCGCGACCACGCTGGAAATCGAAGCCAACGGCGTGTCCGACAATCCGCTGGTGTTCACCGACACCGGCGAAGCACTGTCCGGCGGCAACTTCCACGCCGAGCCGGTCGCCTTCGCCGCCGACATGCTGGCGATGGCGGTGTGCGAGATCGGTTCGATCAGCGAGCGCCGCCTGGCGATGCTGGTCGACCCGGCGCTGTCCGGCCTGCCGGCCTTCCTAACCCCGCGCCCGGGCCTGAATTCCGGCTTCATGATTCCGCAGGTGACCGCCGCCGCGCTGGTCTCGGAAAACAAGCAGCGCGCCTACCCGGCCAGCGTCGATTCGATCCCGACCTCGGCCAATCAGGAAGACCATGTGTCGATGGCCGCGCACGGTGCGCGCCGCCTGATGCAGATGGCCGAAAATGCCGCCAACGTGATCGGCATCGAGCTGCTGGCCGCCGCGCAGGGCTGCGACTTCCACGCGCCGCTGCGCTCCAGTGCCGCGCTGGAATCCGTGCGCGCCACACTGCGTGCACAAGTGCCGACGCTGGAAGAAGACCGCTACTTCCACCCGGACATGGTGACCGCCACGAACCTGGTGCGCAGCGGCGCGCTGGCACAGGGTTTGGCGGAGCTGCTGCCGACTGTGGAACCGCAGGCATGAATGTCCATCCCGAATGGCTGACGGTGCACGAAGGCGATGCCCCGCTGATCGTCAGCTTTCCGCATACCGGCAGCGAGCTGCCGCACGACCTGATCGGCGACTACCACTCGCCGTGGCTGGCCCGTCGCGACGCCGACTGGTGGGTGCACGAACTGTACGACTTCGTGCGCGGCATGGGCGCGACCACGGTGCGCTCGGCGATCTCGCGCTCGGTGATCGACCTCAACCGCGATCCCAGCGGCGTGTCGCTGTACCCCGGCCAGAACACCACCGGCCTGTGTCCGCTGACCACCTTCGACAACCAGCCGCTGTACCACGCCGGGCGCGAACCGGATGACGCGGAAATCGCCCGTCGCCGCGACACGTATTTCCTGCCTTACCACGATGCGCTGGCCGCACAGATCACGCGCCTGCGTGCGAGGTTCGGCACTGTCGTGGTGTATGACGCACACTCGATCCGCTCACATATCCCGCACCTGTTCGAAGGCGAGCTGCCGCAGTTCAACCTCGGCACCGCCGGCCCGTCCGGCGCACCGGACACGTCCTGCGACAACGCCTTGAGCGATGTGGTGGAGAACCTGCTGAAGATCAGTGGCATGAGCCAGGTGCGCAACGGCCGCTTCAAGGGCGGCTGGATCACCCGCCACTACAGCAACATCGCCGGCGGCGTGCACAGCCTGCAGATGGAACTGGCCTGCCGCGGCTACATGCACGAACCCCTGCCGGACCAGGTGGACGAGCACAGCTGGCCCACCCCGCTCGACCCCGACCACGCCGCACCGCTGCGCCACACCCTGGCGCAGGTGCTCAACGCCTGTCTTGAATTCGCTACGAACCGGAGCGCCGCATGACCCGCAACGACCCGACCCGCACCATTGCCGCGCCGACCGGCACCACGCTCAACGCCAAGAGCTGGCTGACCGAAGCGCCGCTGCGCATGCTGATGAACAACCTGCACCCGGACGTGGCCGAACGGCCGCAGGAACTGGTGGTGTACGGCGGCATCGGCCGCGCCGCGCGCGACTGGGAGAGCTTCGACGCGATCGTCGAAACCCTCAAGCGCCTGGACGACGACCAGACCCTGCTGGTGCAGTCGGGCAAGCCGGTGGGCGTGTTCCGCACCCACGCCGATGCGCCGCGCGTGCTGATCGCCAATTCCAACCTGGTGCCGCGCTGGGCCAACTGGGACCACTTCAACGAGCTGGATAAGAAGGGCCTGGCCATGTACGGCCAGATGACTGCCGGCAGCTGGATCTACATCGGCGCGCAGGGCATCGTGCAGGGCACCTACGAGACCTTCGTGGAGATGGGCCGCCAGCATTTCGGTGGCGACCTGACCGGAAAGTGGCTGTTCACCGGTGGCCTCGGTGGCATGGGTGGCGCGCAGCCGCTGGCTGCAGTGATGGCCGGCGCCTCCTGCCTGGCCGTCGAGTGCCGCAAGAGCAGCATCGACATGCGCCTGCGCACCGGCTACCTGGATACCTGGACCGACAATCTGGACGAAGCGCTGCGCCTGATCGACGAGTCATGCAAGGCTGGCACGCCGAAGTCGGTGGGCCTGCTCGGCAATGTCGCCGACGTGCTGGCTGAACTGCTCAAGCGCGGCGTGAAGCCGGACCTGCTGACCGATCAGACCTCCGCGCACGACCCGGTGAACGGCTACCTGCCGCAGGGCTGGACGGTCGAGCAGTGGGATGAGAAACGTGTCTCCGCCCCCAAGGAAGTGGAGAAGGCCGCGCGCGCGTCGATGGCCAACCACATCCGCGCCATGCTCGGCTTCCACGCGCTGGGCGTGCCGACCGTGGACTACGGCAACAACCTGCGGCAGATGGCACTGGAAGAAGGTGTGGCCAATGCCTTCGACTTCCCGGGTTTCGTGCCGGCCTACATCCGCCCGCTGTTCTGCCGCGGCATCGGCCCGTTCCGCTGGGCCGCACTGAGCGGCGACCCGGAAGACATCGCCAAGACCGACGCCAAGGTGAAGGAACTGATTCCTGACAACCCGCACCTGCACCGCTGGCTGGACATGGCTGCCGAGAAGATCAAGTTCCAGGGCCTGCCGGCGCGCATCTGCTGGGTCGGCCTGGGTGACCGTGATCGCCTCGGCCTGGCCTTCAACGAGATGGTGGCCAACGGCGAACTGAAGGCACCGGTGGTGATCGGCCGCGATCATCTGGATTCAGGCAGTGTGGCCTCGCCGAACCGCGAGACCGAAGCGATGGCTGATGGCTCCGATGCGGTTTCCGACTGGCCGCTGCTGAACGCCCTGCTCAACACCGCCAGCGGCGCGACCTGGGTGTCCCTGCACCACGGCGGTGGCGTCGGCATGGGCTTCTCGCAGCACGCCGGCATGGTGATCGTCTGCGACGGCACCGAGGCCGCGGCCAAGCGGATTGGCCGCGTGCTGTGGAACGACCCGGCCACAGGCGTGATGCGCCATGCCGATGCAGGCTATGAAATCGCGATCGACTGCGCGAAGGAAAAGGGGCTGGATCTGCCAGGAATCCTGGGCTGATCGCAGGGGTGCCGGCCAGCGGCCGGCACTACCGGAAGGCACCTGTAGAGCCGAGCCATGCTCGGCTCAATGTTTCCGGGAACGCGAAGCCTGACCCGAAGGCAGCCGAGCATGGGCTCGGCTCTACAAGTTTCGACTTGGTCGGATCACTTCCGGGCCAGTGGCTTCACATTTTTCGCATAGCGTGGAAATGCAGGCGCGGCGAACTCCCTCAGCATATGCAGGTGCGGCTGAAGCTTGAGCCTGCGCAAGTTGCCAATTGCGACTTCGCCACCGCAAACCAGTGCTGGCTCAAAGCCATACATCTCATCCGCCATCAAGTGCCCGCAAGTACTCACAACCCGATCAAAAGGCAGCTGTTCGGCCCCATCCATCAGATCAAAGTCTTCGAGCTCCGCGCAAGCGAAAAACGCCTTGATGCCCCCCCTCCTGCCGTGCGAGAGACTTGGGTCTCAAACAGTTCTGAAGAGCAAATACTTCACTGCGGATCGGATCGATGCTCACGCCAGCGCCTGATGCTTCGCCGCACAGGTAGAGCCGTCCAAACCCGCTTCTGGCAAACACATGGTAGGTATCGATCAGGGGAAATGGAGTACCAGCCAACCACGTGTGCATCAGGCCTTCGTAGTCCTCGGGATTCACCGTCCACAGCCGTCCATTGCCATAGTTCGCCCATCCATCCCGACGCCAATAGCTCAAGAGCGATTCAGGCAAGATGCCCGTCCACTTGGTGAAACTGGTCTCTGGAACCGACGCGTGCTCACCGGCTTCGCCGAACGTCTCGATGAAAAGTGCAAAGTCCTGATCGTTGTCCATTGTCCTCTCCGTACGGGGCAATCTCGTCAACGTGGAGTGACACGACCGAACACCTGATGCGTCATGGACCACGGCAGTCCGTGGTCGGCACGGTCCACCCTACCCTGCTCACGCTTCATCATCAGGCGATTCGCAGTCTTCAACTATGGATGGTATCCACTTCGATTCGTCGTCTAACGGCTGTGGCAACCGCCCTTCAAGCCACTCAAGCACCTCATCAGGCTTGATGCCGGGTAGCGTCGATTCGATGCGCCAGCTCAGATACCAGCATGCAGGACCATTGAGATAGGGCGGTGGCGCCGTGGGCAGGAAACGAGTGGGGAGAAGCTCCGACACAGAAAGCGTGTTGAGCACATACGCCAACTCCTGCACCGTGCTCCACGCCAGCGGGTGCTCCAAGGCAAGTGAAAAACCAACAGACCAAGTTCCATCGTCGCAGCGCTGCCAGTGGATGGGCTCGGACATCGCAGGAATCTTCTGCAGGTATGCCACCAGTTTTTTGAATTCGCGGGGCTTGGCCATTATTTGCTTCCAGTTGCAGGCAACCACAGATTCACTCGATCCGGCGGTCACAGTGGTACGAGGCGGTGACGCGGTCAACAGACCTTCAATGGACAGGTAAATCCGGCTGGGGCCTGGCCCAGAATCGCCGCGCTTCGGCCCGACGTTGTATCTGAAGGCCCAGCGCACTAGAAGGGGCAATCGCGACAGGCCTGCCACCAGGGGCTTCCGCCTTGCTTCATTCCTGCTCCCCCTATGTTCCTGCGTGGAACAAAGAACCTGCCCGGCTTGACCCCAACTCCCGCCGTGACCAAGATGCGCCATCACCGCTGACGGACCATCGCGATGTACCGCACCTTTGCTGCTGCATTGCTCTGCACGCTGTCTGCGATCCCATCCGTTTCGGCGCTTGAAACTGCCGGCAATCTTTCCAATCAGCTCGACACCCAGTTGCAGACCAACCGCGAACGCTACGGCATCGCCGGCCAGGCGGTACTGGTCGCACACAATGGCCAAGTGTTTTATCAGGGCGCCAGCGGCGAGCGCGATCCGGCCACCCATGCTCCGGCCACCGTGAATTCCATCTTCGCCGCGCAGTCGATGGCCAAGCTGCTGACCAGCACGCTGGTGATGCAACTGGTGGATCAGGGCAAGGTGGATCTGGATGCGCCGGCCAGTCGCTATGTGCCGGACCTGCCATCAGCATGGCAGACCATTCACGTACGCGATTTCCTCAACCACAGCTCGGGTATCGGCGAGTATTACGACCGGGTGGACAACCGCTGGGTGAGCAAGGGCTACACCGGAGTGGCGCCGGACCTTGCAGCAGCGCTGAAGGTGGCCGGCGCGACACCGATGCAGTTCGTCACCGGCAGCCGCGTGCAGTACACCCAGGCCAACTACCTGGTGCTGACCGCCTTGCTGGAAGCGCATTACGGCAAGCCCTACCCGGCCATCGCGCGCGAACGCATCCTGCAGCCGCTGAAGATGACCAGCACTTCATGGGGCGCAGCCAGCGTGCCGTCGCAGCGCGCAGCGGTGCCGTACATCGGCAAGGACGGCCAGCTGCAGCCGGCGAACGAAGACCCCTGGCCGGACTACGGTTGGGGCCACGCCGACCTGCAGACCACCGTGGGCGACATGAACCGTTTCCTGCAGGCGCTGGCGACCGGCAAGCTGCTGCGCACGGCGACCCTGGAAAAACTCTGGCAGCCGCAGAAACTGGCCGGCGGCGGCAGCAATTTCTTCTCCACCGGTTGGGATACCACCCGCAGCGACGGCTACACCCAGGTCGGCCACGATGGCGGCACCCGCGTGCGGGCGCGACTGGCCTACAAGGGCACGCTGGCCAGCGGTTACTGGGTGTTCGTGTACCTGACCAACGGCAGCGCCCGCAATGTCTGGTCGAGCACGCTGGTGGAGAGCACGATGGCGGTGGCCGCGCCGGAGGAGTTCCCACATACGGCGTTGTCCGAGCGACTGATCGCGTATGCGCTGGATGACAGCGCTGGCGCGGCCGAAGCTGTGCATCGCTGGCTGCGCGACAGCAACAAGGTTGCTGCCAGTGAACTGGAACGCGCGATCAATGCCGATGCGTACGCGGTCCGCGAGAGCCTCGGGGCACGCAAGGCAGTAAAGGTATTTGCTCTCAACACCGAGCTGTATCCGGATTCGGCAAATGCGTGGGACAGCCTGGCGGAATGCCATGCGGCGCTGGGTGAGAAGGAAGCGGCCGATCGGCTGTATGCAAAGGCCAAGGCGCTGGCGAAGCCGGCTCTGTAGAGTCGAGCCGTGCTCGACTCCGGGACACAGAGGCAGTCGAGCAAGGCTCGACTCTACAGAAAGCGAAAGACAGTCGAGCAAGCTCGACTCTACAAGGAGCGCGGGCGGCCATACGCCGCCGATGGGTGACGTGACGCCGTCGACCTGTTAACTTGCGCGCCACTTTCGTGGTTTACAGCATTCCCGCATGTCGCTCTCGTCGTACCGCCCCGCCCCGTCGCTGTTGTTCCTGGCCGTTTCTCTTGGCCTCTCCTCCACCGCCGCTGCGGCCCCGCAGGCCACCACGCTGGATGCGGTGCAGGTCACCGCTGCCGCCGATGCCAGCGCGCAGGCGCGCGAGGCGCTGAAGCGCGTACCCGGCGCCAGCAACGTCATCGACGTGGCCAAGGCGGACAGCCGGCTGTCCAGCAGTGCCGATGTGCTGGCCTACCAGCCGGGCATCAGCGCGCAGTCGCCAGGCAACGAAGGCACCAAGATTTCGATCCGTGGCTCAGGCATCAACCGGGGCCCGGGCGCGCATGCCTCGGGTATTGCGGTGTCGATCGACGGCCTGCCACTGACCGGCCCGGGCGGCACGCCCTACGAGCTGCTGGAACCGCTGTGGCTGTCCCGCGTGGAAGTACTGCGCGGCGCCAACGGTTTCGAGCGTGGCGCGCTGGCACTGGGCGGTGCCATCGACTACATCAGCCGCAGCGGCCGTGATTCGGCGGGCGTGCAGCTGCACTACGAAGCCGGCAGCCGTGGCTACCAGAAGCGCGGCATCAGCTGGGGCGGCGTCAGTGGCGATGTCGATTACTTCCTGGCCTACACCGATACCGAGTTCGATGGCTATCAGCGCCATGCGCGCGGCGACGGCAAGGGCGCGATGGCCAACATCGGCTGGCAGATCACGCCCGACCTGCAGACGCGCTTCTTCGTGCGCTACCGCGAAACCAATCACGAAACACCCGGTCGCCTGACCCGCGACCAGATCCGCAACGACCCGCATGCGGCCAACCCGGCCAACCTGGCCATCGATGCACGTCGCCCGCAGCCCGGCAGCACGTGGGTGGGCAATGTCACCACGCTGCAGATCGATGAGGACTCCTCGCTGCAGGCCGGGCTGGTCTACCACAAGTATCCGATGGACTTGAACGAGAGCCTGTACCGCCAGCAGCTGGACTACGCCAACGTCAACGCCACGTTGGACTACCGCCACCGCCACCGGCTGTTCGGCCTGGACAGCGAAACCACGGTCGGCCTGCGCGTCACCCACGATCTGGACGCCGATGTGCGCGAGTCGCTGCGTTTTGCCAGCAACGGCTATGCCGCCGGCACGCGCACGCGTGATTTCCGCCACCACGGCACCGACAGCACGCTGCACGTCGGCAATACCCTCACCTTCAATGACCGCCTGCGCATGCAGACCGGGCTGGCACTGATCAACACCCGCCGCGATGTGCAGGTGACCTGGCCAAGCAGTGGCGGCCGCCTGCGCGATCATGACTGGGACTACGCGCCGCGACTGGGCTTCACCTGGCAGCACAGCGCCCAGACCCAGTGGTTCGGCAACCTCAGCCGTTCGGTGGAGGCGCCGCACCCGTGGTCGATGATCTGGGGCTCCAACCAGTACTTCGGGCCGGGCAATGGCCCGTCCAGCGGCCGCCAGCGCGCGCCGGTGCCGATGCAGAACCAGACCGCCACCACGCTGGAACTGGGCGCGCGCGGTGACGCGGCGCTGGGTCGCTGGGAACTGACCGGCTACTACGCGCACGTGAACCACGAACTGCTGAGCGTCGAACTGCAACCGGTGCCGAACCTGTTCATCGCCGAGAACAACGCCAGCCCCACCGTGCACCGCGGCATCGAAGCCGGATTGGACAGCACCCTGTGGCAGGCTGCACCGGGCCGCCTGTCGCTGCGTCAGGCGTATACCTTCAGCGATTTCCGCTACCGCCACGACGCGCGTTTCGGCAGCAACCGCCTGCCCGGCCTGCCGCGCCACGCCTATCAGGCCGAGCTGCGCTTCGATCACGCATCCGGCCTGTACGCTGCGCTCAATACCGAATACGCCTCGCGCATCGCCGTGGACTACGCCAACAGCTACTGGGCTGACAGCCATGTGATCTTCGGCAGCCGCATCGGCTACGACGCACCCGGTGGCCGCTGGCTGGCGTGGACGGAGATGCGCAACATCGGCAACCGCCACTACGCCGCCACGGTCACGCCAGGCTACAACGATGCCGGCAAGGATATTGCCCGCTCGACCCCGGGCGAAGGCCGTGGCATCTACGCTGGTGTGCGTTTGCGCTTTGACTGATGACCGCAGGCGGCGCCGGGGTGATCCAGCGCCGCCGTTTCAATGTCAGCTGATGCGCCACGCCGGCAGGCGCTCGCTGCGTTTCCAGATGGAAGGCGCGAAGCCGATCAGCACCATCGCCGCCAGCCACTTCGGTAAGGTAGTGAGCAGTGTCGATGTGAGCGAGCCATCGACGGGGGCGGCCATTTCCTGCCACGGGTTGTAGCCCAGGTAGACGACGCTGCCAGCCCACCACAGCAACGCCACACCGACACCCGCCAGCAACAGGGCCAGCGTGCGGCAGGTCCATCGTTGCGAGGTGGTGCCCCATTCGCGGGATACCGCCACCAGCAGGCCCACCACCAGCAGCGAAATCAGGGCCACCAGGCCGATATCGACCTTGGGCCCAATACGCTCATAAGTGCAGGTGCGGCATTGCGCCTCTTCCGCGGCAGTAGCGGCTTCGGCGCCATCGGCCTGCCCGGCTGCAGGCTGTGCCAGTGCTGCAAACGGCAACAACACAGCCAGCAGCACCATCATGGTCCAACGAAACAACGTCCTGTTGCGGTGTGCAGCGACATCCATGCGCTCTTCCTCGTCAGTGGTGGTTGACAGCCGGCCACATACCTTGGCCTTGGCGCGGATCATAGCGCAGGGTGGGCCAGGAACGAAAAACTGGGCTCGGCCATCCACATGCGCCGCTACAGCTCGTGGAGCATGGGGGCTCAAGAGCCTGATGCAGCATGCGGACATCCTTGCCGGGCACGCGCGGGTGGTGTTACGCGGATTCGACCCCGGTCGGGGCCGCTGTCCAGACTACGGGCCGAGGCCATCGATCCTCAGCTGCGGTCGATGATCCGCACGATGCGACCGTCCTCAAAAGCGAACTCGCTGCGTCCCTGCAGGGCCAGTTCCGTGCCCGCACTGGGACCATCGGGAATGTCCTGCGCGAACACGCCACGCCAGCCGATGCTGGCCAGCGCCATGCCATCCTCGAAGGTCAACTCGAGCAACCGCTGCTCGCGCTCGCGGAACAACGGCGCCGATTGCCGTGCCAGTTCGCCGAAGGCATCGATGCCTTCGGTGACCATCGTCAGCTGGCTGCCGCTGTGGTTCTCGAATCGCACGTTATGCGCCAGCACCGCCAGCATGGCGTCGATGTCGAAGCGGTTGTAAGCCTGCAGGTAGTGCTCAATCAGGTGGCGGCAGTGCGATTCGTCCATGGCGGCGTCCAGTCAGGGCCCGCACCGAGTCTCCCGCGACCGTGCCGCCGGATCAAGGCCGCGCGGCGGCTTTCAACAACTGCGCGGCCACCTGGTCGAACGGGGCGATGTCCTGCAGTGCGCGGCTCATCGCCACCGCACCTTCCACGCTGGCAATCACCAGACTGGCCAGCCCACCCGCGGCGGCCGGATCGTGTCCGTCGGCGACGAACGCTGCGGCCAGATGGCCCTGCCAGCGCGCGAATACCTCTGCAGCTGCCGCGCGCGGCTGGCTCGGTACGGCCTCCACCGGCTCCTCCACCGCAGCGGCCAGCACCGGGCAGCCTGCGCGGAAATCGGTGCGCAGCAGGCGCTCGCGCCACATCGTCAGGAACTGCTGCAGGCCCTGCACCGCCCCGCCCTTCAGCAGCTCCACCAACAACGCTTCGACCTTGTCGCCGGCCATATGGGTGGCACGCGCCAACAGCTCCTGCTTGCCGCCGGGAAAGTGGTGATAGGTGGAGCCCAGCGGTGCCTCGGCCAGCTTGGTGACCTCACGGATGCTGGTGGCATTGAGACCCACGCGCGCCAGCATCTGTGCCGCAGCATCAATCACGCGTTGTGGCGCATCAGAGGGACGCGGGCTCACGGGAGGCTCCTTGCCAGGACAGTCGTCATAGATTAGCGTACCGGCGATTCTATAACAGTCGTCATAATCATGAATCTCTGGTTCCGCCTGCTCCACCTGCTCCTGTGCAGCCTGTTCCGGCCCCAGCTGGAGGCCCCGTTCGGGGTCTCGCGGCTGCAGTTCCGGGTACTGCCCAATGACCTGGACAGCAACCTGCACATGACCAACGGCCGCTACTGGAACATCTTCGACCTGGGCCGGCTGGACCTGATCCTGCGCATGGGCCTGGGCCGGGTGGCGCTGCGCGAGAAGTGGGCACCGATCGTCGGCGCCGGCACCATCCAGTTCCGCCGCGAACTCAAGCCATTCCAGCGCTTCACCCTGGAAACGCGGCTGGTCGGCTGGGTCGGTTCGCGGGGCATCATGGAGCAGCGCGTGCTGATCGGTACCGAGCAGAAGATCGCCACCCGTGCACTGCTGGTCACCGGCATCTACGACCGTCGCGCGCGGCAGTTCCTGGGCATGCCGAAGATGATGGAAGCGATCGGCGTGGTCGCCCCGCCGTCGCCGCCGCTCAGTGCAGCCGCCGAGGCGCTGCTGGCTGCCGATGCCGCATTGAAGCAGGACGACGCCTGAGCGGGCTGGATGTGCGCGCCATGCAGGTGCTGCCGCCTCAACCCGGCAGCCGCAAAACTCCGACCACACCACAGGCGACGCCTGCCAGCAGGATCGAGTAGATCAACCACACCGGCCCACCCTGCGAATAGCCGAAGATCACCCATGCCTCACGGATCGGACGGCGGGTCATCCAGGGAATCAGCAGCAGCGCCAACAGCGGCAGACCGCAACTCATGCCGGCTGCCAGCAGCAATGGAAGTGAATCTGTACTGGCGTAGTGACCCAACGGCCAGATCAACAGGCCGCTGATCAACCCGAGCAGGAAAAGCGCGTTTGCACTCCAGATGGAAGCGCGATGGCGGCGTCGCAGGTAGACCAGACTACGGCCGCGGTAGTGACTGGGAAGTCGACCGGCAGCTCGCCGTGCAATCATCGTGGCGATACTGCCGCCCACCAATCCACTCCATATGCCCGTATCCAGATCCATCTGCTCCCCCGAGCATGTGTACCTGGAGCATCATGACACGACCTCCGGCGCGTCAACGCAACAGTGGACTACACCTTCGGCATGTTCTTGGTCACGCAATGGATGCCGCCACCGCCACCGGCGATGGCATCGATATCCACCTGCTCGATCACGCGGCCGGGATACATGTCTTCCAGTAGTTCACGGCAGAATCCATCGGCTTCGTCGTCTCCGAACTGCGGCGCGACCACTGCGCCGTTGATCGGCAGGTAGTTGATGTAGCCCATCGCCAGATCATCGTTGTCGCGGGTATGCACGTTATCGCGCCCGTCCAGCGGCGGCGGCAGCGTATGCACCTGCAGGCGACGGCCATCGGCATCGGTGGCCCCGCGCAGGATCCGCAGATGCTCGCGGGTCAGGTCGTAATCGTAGGACTCCGGATCGTTGTCCAGATTGGCGATCACCACGCCCGGGCGTACGAAGCGCGCATAGAAGTCCACGTGCGCATCGGTGATGTCCTTGCCGGCGATGCCGGGCAGCCAGATCACCTTGCGCAGGCCCAGGTGATGCTTCAGCTCGGCCTCGATATCCGCGCGCGACCAGTCCGGATTGCGGTTGCGGTTGACCCAGCAGCTTTCGGTGAGGATGGCCGTGCCATGGCCATCGACTTCGATGCCACCGCCCTCGCCCACCAGATCGCTTTCCAGCAGCGTCGCGCCAGTCACCTGCGCCAGCCACGGCGCCACCGCGCCATCGTTGCGCGCGCTCTGCTTGCCGCCCCAGCCATTGAAGTTGAAGTCGACCAGGCCCAGCCCGCCCTGGCCATCGGTGACGAAGCACCCACCATAGTCGCGCACCCAGATGTCATCCAGCGGCACCTCGAGGAACTCGATGTTGTCGCGGCCACAGCGATCCTGCGCCTGCTTCAACTGCGCCGGGCGGCACAGCACGCTGACCGGCTGGTGGCGCGCGATGGTACGGGCCAACCGCGCCACGGCGGTGTTCACCGCATCGGCTTGCGCGCCCCACACCCGCGGCTGCGCGGCGAAGGCAAGGAACACGCGTTCCTGTGGGCCGTGCTCGTCCGGCATGCGCCAAGTCCCCGCACCTGGCCCTGCTGCGGATACGCGACCCGGCAGCCCGGCCAGGCCCAGAGCGGCCAGGCCGCCAAGGCCGGCGGCGCCCGCCAGTTGGGTGAGGAAGTGACGACGGTTGCTCATGACGGGCTCCAGGGCCGGTGCGGGATGGGCGCTATGCTGCCCTTGCCGACACATAAGAACAAACGATAGATTCAGCCATCAATTGAACAGTTTTACTTATCTGAAATGCTCAAGCACTGGCCACCACTGAACGCGCTACGGGGTTTCGAGGCTGCGGCCCGGCTGGGCAGTTTCCACCGTGCGGCGGAGGAACTGCACCTGACCCAGTCGGCCATCAGCCAGCAGATCCGGGGTCTGGAAGCGTCGCTGCAGCAGCCGTTGTTCTTCCGGCAGGGCCGCAGCGTCACCCTCACCGATGCCGGCATCGACCTGCTGGAAACAACGCAGGCGCTGCTGCGGCAGCTGGCCAGCGGCATCCGCCGGCTCGATCAGTACCGCAAGCCCAATCAACTGATCGTCAACGCCAGCCCGGCCTTTGCTCGGCATTGGCTGGTGCCACGCCTGGCCAGCTTTCACCGGCTGCATCCCGACGCCGATCTGTGGCTGCTGACCAGCGAGGAAGCGCCGGACATGACCACGCAGACGCTGGACGTGGCGGTACGTGATGACCTCGACTCACAGGCGCAGTGCCAGCATCGCGTGCTGCTGCAGGATCGTCTCTATCCAGCCTGCCATCCGGCCCTGCTCGCCACACCGGCGCACGAACGCCTCACCCTGCATGGCGAGCGCGAGATGGACTGGAGCCAATGGCAGGTACAGGGTGGCGCCGATGTCGGCCAGCGTCGCGAGGGAATGAATTTCTCCGAGCCCGGGCAGTTGCTGGATGCAGCCTGCCAAGGGCTGGGCATCGCACTGGTCAGCGAGCTGCTGAGCGCGCGTGCGTGCGAACAAGGCCTACTGCAAGCCCTGGATGATGCACGCGTGCGCGGCCCACGCTGGAGTTGGCTGGTACATGAGGAGAGTGCAGCCGATCCGCTGGTGATCAGTTTCTGCGAGTGGTTGTTGGGGAGCCTGCCGAATGACTAGCAGCATCGACCGATTGCGCCACGTCATTTCCCTGGGCCACTCTTCGGCGATCCTTGCCTCATTGCCATTGCTATGAGTTTATGAATTCGTAGCTCAGCTCGTTTGGCGCTGCGCCGAAAAAAACAACATGTAAGATGGCCTCGCTGGGCTCGTCGTTTTCAAGCACATAGAACTCCGCTGAAATGTCACCCGCTGTGCTTTCGTACGCAACGATTAGAGGAAACTCTTCGTACTGGCTCGCTAGCGGTGGCACTGACAATTTTGCGCTCGGCGGAAAGTACACCAGCAACGCCTCAAATATCTCACTGATCACTGGGGCGGACAGATTGAACTTGATCATCAGTGTATCTGTGTCTCGATTTGACAGAGCGCTGACAAACTCATCCAACTGAGCGTATTGGGTCGCGCCGACTTCTGCTAACATTTTTTCTCCATTGACCGTGACACTGGCGCTGGCATGCCGTGCCGTGCCGTGCGGACACCCAAACACGCTGATTATCGAAGGCCAAGATGTCGCGCACCTGACAGCAGGAGCAGGCCGCCCTCCCACTCCCAGCAGTGTTGAAGGCTATTGCGATGTCACCACCGATCTCGCGATTGCAGAATTCAGCACCCGTTTCAATCTACGCGAGTGCGACTCGACTGCTCTCCAGTTCCAGCCATCTACGGCAGGAAGACCTACGCCGGATCGCTCTCTACCCAGTGCTGCGCGCTCCGATAAAACGCAGATTCTTGCCGACATGCTGGCATCTGGAGATAGAGGCAAATGAACGTTGATCAGCCCCCATCCGCCTATGGTGAACCGGTGTTTTCCGCGATCCGGCCCCTTGACCAGTTCAAACTTCCGGACGCTGACTTCTCCACACATATCAGGATATTGAACTGCAACGAAAACGGCTCCGCCTTTTACTTCGCGGAGCAGCTTCGCATAGCTGTAGAGCTCTTCAGCGCTACTGAATCGTTGAAAATCCTCTCCAGGAGCCGAGTAAAATTCAGTGACAAGCGAAGGACTTCGCTCAAAAACTGCCCTTGCGACCGCTTCCACCACCGCGAGAGAAACTCCGGGCATCGCTTTTTCCGGTTTCAAGCACAAGTGAGTCATTCTTCCGCAGACAAGCCCCCCAGTCGCGAGGCAATCTCGTCAACGCCTGACGCATAAAGCCAGATCTATGGACCTCTGAATTTCTCATCATTCAGTGCAACGCCAACCGCCGCCTCGGCCAACGGCGCCATCACCGCATAGCCCTTCGCCGTAGGATGCACGCCGTCCTCCGCCAACTGCGGGTCCAGTCCGCCGATCGCATTGGCCATCGGCGTGTAGTAGTCCAGATAGACCAGCTGCTGTGCATCGGCATAGCGCTTCAATGCCGTGTTCAATGCACGCACCTTGGGCGCAGGTGCTGTGCCCGGCAGCCACGGGTAATCGCTGACCGGCAGCACTGATGCCAGCACTACGGCGATGCCATGTGCACGGGCCAGGTCCACCATCGCGTGCAGGTTGTCTTCGATCATCGCCTGCGTGGATGGGCCGGTGTTGCCTGCCATGTCGTTGGTGCCGGCCAGGATCACCACCACCTGTGGCTTCAGTGCCAGCACGTCCTGCGGGAAACGCACCAGCATCTGCGCCGTGGTCTGGCCGCTGATGCCGCGGTTGAGCCAGCCCTTGCCGGGGAAGAAACCGGCACTGCCTTCCCTGCCCCAGCCCTCGGTGATGGAGTCACCGAAGAACACCACGCGCGGCTGGCCGGGCACCGCATCAGGTAGGCGCGCATTGGCATCACGATAGCGTTGCAGCTCCGGCCAATCGGCCAGGCGCTGCTGCATGAAGCGCACTTCGTCGGGGTGTAGCTGGTCGATGGGCGTCTGCAGCAGCGGGTTGACTGCGACGGCCTCAGCGGCGCCCAGCGGAGAAGCCAACGCGAGGCCCAACGTCACGACAGTGGCAGTGGCAAGCTCAACAGGTCCACGCATGCGGGTACTCCAGAAATCATCTTCAGCAGTCTAACGCCCCACCCTGTGCTCAGCGTGCAGCCGTACGCGCCGCCACACCCGTGACTTTCGCCGGCATCCACATACCCGGCGTCCAGCCGCTGGCGGCCAGGATCGCCTTCGGGTTGTCCTGCTGGATCAGCGCACGCACCGCGTCACGCTTGTTCTTGGCCTGCAGGTAATAGGCCTTGGCGATGCGGTATCCCACCCAGTACCCGAGGTCATAGGGCTCCTGCGAACCGGGCTTGTAGTTGTACAGCCACGGCGACAGATCGGTGCTGTCCAGATCCAGCGCGAATGCGCTTTCGATATGCACTTCCCGACCACGGGTCCAGGCCGCATGGCGCCCGTTGCCGACGTTGCCGGAAATCAGTTCGGCGATGAACTCAGCAATGCCCTCGCCCAACGAAACACGCAGCACGGTCGCATGCGGGTCGCCCGGCTCGAAGTCGGTCAGGCCGGTCTGCTGGATGTGCACGTACTCGTGTGCGATCACATGCACGAAGCGGTCCTGCACATTGGGATTCATGAAATCGGCTGCGCACAGCGCTTCCAGGCCGATGATCACGCCGCTTTTCGAGGTCAACCCTACCGGACGACCGCGGCCGACGGCGATGGTCACCGGCGGAAACGCAGCCTGCGGATAGATGGCCTGCAGGTTGGAAAACACCTGCGTCAGACGTTGTTTCACCGCCGGCAGTTCGGCCAGGCAGCTTCGCCCCTGCACATACAGCTCCGGCTGGCTGGCGATGGACTCGGCAATGCGCTCGGGGGTGACCCGGCGTGCCTTGGCCAGCTCGGCCAGGCCCGCCGAACCCTCGGCCATGTAGCCACGCAACTGCGCAACGCTGGGTTTTCCACCTGCGTTGTCGTACAGCGCGTAGAAGCGGCTGACATCGTCAGTGACAATCTGCGGCCCGGCCGGTGCCGCCGCCGTGGCCATGCCAACCACCCCGGCACAGGCCAGGGCCAACAGGCCGCGCAGGATCATGGACATCGCTCCGTCCTTGGTGGAGTGCATGCGAAGCGCGCAATCTATCACTCCGGCCCGGCCGCCGCAGCAAGCAGATGCGGGCACCCCGGCGCTGTGCCAGACTCGCGTTGGCACCTGCCACGGAAGATAGAGCACCCCGCGATGATGATCGTTCCCGCCTACTGGGCCGAAGCCCGCCTGCAGGCCCGTTTCCGTGGCCGGCCGGTGGTGGTGCGCCGCTTCGGCTGGTCCGACGAAGGCCCTGCCGAGGCGCAGGTGCACGCCGACCGCCGCGCCAATGAAGCCCTCAATGCCATCCTCGCCGGACAGGTGCTGCCGCGTCGCGAAGTGCGCAGCAACTACGGCGTGGAAGGCGTGCCGATCCGCGAGCAGATCGTGCAGCGCGACGGCGACGTCGTCATCACCCGCAACAGCTATGGCGCACTGTGCCTCAACAGCCCGGACGTACTGTTCGCCGACATCGACCATGCGCAGCCGCCAGCCGGCTGCGTTATGCCGGCCATCGTTGCGGCGGTCGTGCTGCTTGCCAGCGCCGTCACCGGCACGCTGCTGTGGCATTGGCTGGTGGGACTGGTGCTGGGCGTGGCGGCGGTGGTTCTGGTCAATGCGGCATTGCTGATGCGCCGCAGGCAGCGGCTGGCCGCCGCCGGGGGCGCCGAGGGGTTGGCGCTGCGACGCGTGGAAGCCTTCAGCGAACAACACCCCCACTGGCATCTGCGCGCCTACCGGACGCCCGCGGGACTGCGCGTACTGGCGATGCATGCCACGTTCTCCCCGGAGGACGAGCAGCTGCAGGCATTCTTCAAGGCACTGGGCACCGATACCCTGTACGCGCGCATGTGCCGGCTGCAGCATTGCTTCCGTGCGCGACTGACACCGAAGCCGTGGCGCGTCGGCCTGAAGTACCGCATCCGCCCGCCAGTGGCCGCGTGGTCATCCGAACAGGCCAACAACCCGGATCGATTGGCCTGGATTGCCGAGTACGAAAAGAAGAGCGCCGGCTTCGCAGCCTGCGCTTATCTACGCAGTTTCGGCGATACCACCCGGGTGCATGCCAAGGCCGAGCACGTGCGCGACCTGCATGACGGGTTATCCCACGCGCAGGACCGCCTACCGCTGGCGTGAGGGCGGGTGCTCAGTCAGCGCTCTGCACGAACGGCTGCCCTGCCAGGGTAGTGCCCAGCCGCACCGCGATCTGTTGACCGTCCTTTTCGAAGGTCGTCGCACACTGCTTTCCGTCCTTCTGGCATCCGACTTCCGGAAAGCCCTCCAGCGACTCCGGCGCGCCCTGCGCAGGTTTCGCCTGCCAGCCTGCAGCATCCAGCAGGCGCTTGGCCTTGGCGTAAGGCATGCCGGCGACAATGCCCAATTGCATCAGCTCAGCAGGAAACGACTGAGCATATGCCGTTGAAACCAGGGCCAACGACAACGTTGCAGCAAGGAGAATGGCTTTCATTGCACCGACCTGGAACGAGCGATCAGGTTCAGCCTAGACCATTTGCGTGGCGTGCGAATGTGCCGGTAACACGTCGTTACCGAGTCTCCACAGTTGATTGCAGAGCATCCATGGATGATCAATCTTCCGTTTCCTAGCGCAGGGTTCCACAACGCAGCGCCTCCAAGGCAAGGTCGCCGCGTAATCTGTTCTGAAACCAAGCGATCTTGAAGCGTTCGCGTGTGGGTTCTCCCGCAGGTAGCAGCCCCATCAATGCATCGCTCAACGCCGGACGCCACTCTTCCTGAGCACCTTCCAGAACCTGCTGATCGAAGTCCGCCGACGACAGGCGCTTCCAAGGCAGCATCATCGTGTGCTGTGAGGTGGACACCAAGACGGTATCCGGGTGGCCCAGCCGGGATACGACCACGGTCATGATGGGATAGTCATCGGTCCGGAGACTGTTGAAGTGTTCTGCAACGCGCTCCTGCAAACCCTGCCCGGCCAGAGCTTGCCGTGCCCAGGCCTGCTGCTGGGCAAACGAACATCTGGCCGGAGGCATGCTGCGCAGCTCCGGATCCAGCTTGAGTATCGCGGGCCGGTCCAGCTGCGAAGTGATCAGATCCACCGTGGCGTCCCTGGTCAACGGTGCTGCCCGCAGCGCGGCCTCGAACGCTGACAGCGCGCCGAACGGCAGAAGCTCCGGCAAACGCGGCTGGACGTCGGGCGCATCAACCACCTGTACACGGGTGGTCAAGCCATAGGCATCACGCCGGATGACCCAGCGCTCAGATACAGAACCCCAACCAGACCAGTCGTACGTCACGTGCACGCTCATCCGGGGCTGCACCGCCATTGCCACGGGAGAAACCAACAACGTGGCCAGTACCAACATCCATGCCTTCATGAGACTTTCCTATCTCTGTCGAACAGCAGCCGAGCATGGCGCGGCTCTACAGGATGCAGGAAGGCCGCCCGAAGGCGGCCTCGTGCAAAGCAGTCGAGCTCGCAAGACGCTACTTGGCGTTCTTCACGTAGGTGTCGAACCAGTTCAGCATCTCCGACACCAGCTGCTCGTTGGACTCCAGCGCGGTGTACCAGTGCGGTTCGTTCGGCAGCATCACCAGGCGGGTGGTACCGCCGTTGCCACGAATGGCCTGGTACAGCTTGCGCGACTGGAACGGTTCGGTGCCCGGGTTGGCATCGTCCTCACCGTGCACCAGCAGCAGCGGCAGCTTGATCTTGTCGGCATAGAAGAACGGCGAGGCCTTCAGGTACACGTCCTGCGCCTGCCATACCGAGCGACGCTCGTTCTGGAAGCCGAACGGGGTAAAGGTCTTGTTGTACGAACCGCTGGTCGCCACACCGGCCTTGAACAGGTTGGTGTGCGCGATCAGGTTGGCGGTCATCAGGCCGCCATGGCTGTGACCGGTCACGCCGATGCGGTTGCGGTCGACCACGCCCATGTCCACGGCCTTGTCCACCGCTGCCTTGGCGTCGGCTTCCAGCTGCTCCAGGTAGGTATCGTAGGCGTTCTTCGGGTCACCCACGATCGGGAACGAGGCGTTGTCGATGATCGCGTAGCCGGCCAGCAGCATCAGGCGGTACGGCTGCAGGCGGGTGAAGGTCTGCTGCGAACCGGACACCTGGCCGGCCTGCGCGGCATTGGCGAAGTCGGCCGGGTAGGCGTACAGGATCGCCGGCACGCGCTGGCCCTCCTTGTAGCCCGGCGGCGTGTACAGGGTGAACGACAGGTCCACGCCATCGGCACGCTTGTAGGTCACCAGCTGCTTCTTGATCTGGCGCACTTCCGGGGTCGGGTCGACCAGTTTGGTCAGCGCGGTCGCGGTGGACGCGAACTGCGCCTCGCCGGTCTTCGCATCGGCCACTGCCTCCCCCTGCTGGCGGATGAAGGCGTTCGGCGGATCGATCACCGACTGGTGCCAGGTCAGGTAGCGCCCCGGCGTGTTGCTGAAGCCGAGGAACTGTTCGTAGGCGTCGGCACTGCTACGGAACAGGCGCTCGCTCTTCAGCGTGCCCAGGTCCAGGCGGTCCAGGAACGGACGATCGCCCTGCGGCGAGGCGCCACGGCCGCTGAGGAACACGTGGTTGCCCTCACGGCGCACGACCTGCGCGCCATTCGGCAGGCGGGTAAACACCAGGTTGCCGGGGTTGCCGTACAGCTCATCGCTGGACATGTCCCACAGCAGGCGACCTTCCTTCTTCGGCTGGTCCACATCCACGATGCGGGTCTGCATCCAGTGGCGGTTCTCGTCGTTCTCGTACTGGAAGGCTACGGCCGGATCGGCGGTCCACGCGAAGCCCTCGAATCGCTGCGCGGTACGGGTGATCTCGGTCGGCTTGCCGTTGAACGGGGCCTTCAGCATCAGCACGCGGTCACGGTGCGGCACGCTGACTTTCCAGTCGCCCTTGTCCAGCGCTTCGGCATAGACCAGGGTCGCCGGATCGGTGGCTCGCCAGTCGAAACCGCGCGGGCCTTCCGGTACGCCGTGCACCGGCACGCGATCCGCCAGCGGCAGGCTGGCGATCGGCGTGCTGCGGCCATTGCTCACGTCCAGTACGGCCACGTCGTTGGCGAAGCGCTGGTAGGTCACCGCATGTGAGTACGGCGCCTTGATCGATTCGGTCAGCACGTGCACGCCGTCGGGCGCGGCGCTGACCTCGTTGAACAGCGCAGGCTGCCCCACCGGGCGCACGCTGCCCGCGGCGGTATCGACCACGGCCAGCTGCGAAGCGCCGTAGTAGGCGAACAGCTTTTCATCATGCACGCTGGTCAGCGTGTCGCGGGCTTCGTAGGTGCTGCTCTCGCCACTGCTGCCCAGCGATTCCTGCGCATCCGGACCGGTCGGCACGCCACCGTTGGACGGCGCCGGACCCTGATTGGCCGGCACCAGTTTCACCAGCAGGTTCTGGCTGCCGCCCAGCCACTGCACGGTGTAGCCGAAGATCGGATTCAGCTGCACGTTCGGCACCTGCTTCACCTGGCCGGTGGCCGCATCGCCCACCCACAGCTGCACGCTGGTATCGACCGCATTCTGGAAGGCGAAGTGGCTGCCATCGGCCGACCACAGCGCGCCGGTGGCGCAGCCCTGCGGCAGGTTGACCTTGGTCTCCTTGCTGCTGCCGATATCGACCAGGGTGAAGTCGGCCACGCAGGCCGGAATACCGTAGCCGCCGGGGGTGTCATGCCGACTGCGGTTCTTCGGCTCCAGCCGAACGCCGGCCAGCTTCAGGTACGGCTGGGCGACGCGGCTGATCGACGGATAGGTCTGCGCGGTGGTCAGCAGCAGGCGCTGGCCGCCCGGGGCCACGTTCGGTGCTGGCGGCGGCGGTGCCTTCAGCACCTTGAGCAGGTGCTCCGGCGGCTTCGCGTAATCGGCAAGCGCCGGGCCAGCGGCCAGCAGGCCGACGGTGGCAACGGCAACGGCCGCTGCCAGAGAGGTTCGACGGATCAGCATCCTTATCCCCTGGGGTGTGAATGGGTACCCGGAATCGGGCATGGCCCAGAATCTAGCACCGCAGGGGTTGTCGTGAATGGGCCGGAAGGGCTAGTGGCCGGATGGGGCAAAGTGCATCGGAGAACAGGCCGCGGGGCACTCAAGAAAGAACTGAAGCTGGCTCCAGGCAACGATCTACTGCCACTTCACGGGAGAGATGGCTCCTTTAGCCACGATTCCCGGCCCCCGATTTTCCTGTCCGGCTGCCCTTGCGGCGCCTAGCATCAACAACACCCCTACCCCGTCGGCAGCACAATGATCCTCCGGAAAATCTACCTTTACCTCGATCCCGACGAGTTCCCCAAGGAAGTCGCCATACCTTTCGGCTTCAGGTCGCGATACGCGTGCAATTTCCTGGAAAGGAGGCTTAAACCCCTTCGATTTCATTCAGCTGGATTCAACAGGATTATTATTCAAGGATCAGCACTTCAAACCAGTGTAAAGATCGTCAAGGGCTCGAATGCAATCAGCTCACCAGTACCATTCCAGATCGATCGCTACGAAAAATTAAACAACAACGATCGCCACGAATTCTACCTTTCAATGATCGAGCGTGGACTCAATACAGTCTCCCTTCACCACCCCATTCCGACACCGGAACTAACGGAAGCAATCGACCTTTTCAGAAATTCCGGATATAAAAACGAATGGACGCACCAAACTAAATATTATAGAGAAGACGGACTCCGGGCATCGCTTCTATGCAGGCTCACGCCGGATTCATTCTCGCTCACCCTCAACGTGACCCAGGGCCGCGAGATCATATTTGAAAACACAATACTTGAAACAAAACCCGATGAACTCATATTCGCAGATCAATTCAAGAGCCTTGAACGGCACAAAGACAGCATCATAGTGAGAGACAAATTCGGAAATATTTTTTACCAGACACCAAATATATAGGCATGCCGATGCATGCAGAAAAACTCAAAATCACCATCAAATGAAAGAACAGCCACTACGTTGTTCTTAAACCCAAAGAAGACCTTTTCACCATTGCCCATATGCGCAACCGACCGGTGATGTGCTTCTTCAACATCTGCTCAAGCGAAGACACCCGGGATTCCCCTGATCTGAGCCAAAGTTGCCCGTTGTTCCAAGCGTTCGCCGGCATGGTGGTGACGTCACACTGGCTCCCGTAATCAAGCACAGCCTCTTCGTCGAAGAAGACCGGGAAGCAATCGAACGGTTCGAGCTGACCCACATGCGGGGAAGTCACGACCTGCAGGACAGGCCTATTCGACATTTCATCACCCGGGTAGATCGGGACGACCTCAAATTCGAGGTGTTTCCCGATCTTTGGCCGGATCGACAGGCAATAAGCCCCCTGACACGCAGATTGCCCGAGTGGCTGCGCTAGCCGTCGGTGTGTCCAACGGGCAATCCGCTCCCAGTGCCAGGCTTGGCTTGGCCTGGCACTACTGCTGGGCGTGCAGGTCCCAGGCGGTGAGATAGTCCGGGTCGACCACGATCATGCCGCTGTTGCTCATCCGGTACTCTCCCGGCTGGGCCGGCAGGTACTGGTCGAGCATCGGCGGCAGGTAACGCTCGTGGCCATCGTTCTCGTCGGCCAGCACCACGCCTTCATCGGCACTGATGCGCAGCACCGTTCCCGCGTACTGCTCCAGTCCCTGCACCTGGCCGTCGCCGCCGTAGCGGGTCACCCCGACCAGCACCAGTTTTCCGATCATTTCCTCGACCTTGGCATCGTCCAGGGCCGGCAGCATTCGTTCGTATTGGTCGCTCATCGGTGCACCTCCAAAGCCTGCAGGATTTTCATGGACAAGCCAGCCTCCGCGCTGCGAAGGCCATCGGGCAACGCAGAGGACAATCTGGCGGGCGTATGTCTGTATTGCAGGGCCGGCAAGAGCATGCCGGGACCGCATCGGGTGAACAGTTGCAGATGCTGTGGGTGGCGGCCATCCGTGCCGGCAAAGTGGCCGTATCAGACCAGGGTCAACACCACGCGTTGCATTGCATGCAGGGTAAAGCGTGACAGCTGCGCAGTTGTTGCATGACGGCCTCCTGTTGAAGGTCACACGCGAAGTTGATGCTCCATGGACCCGATGCTGACATCGCGCGCGGAATGATCAAGTGAAGAATGCGCACCCGTTCACCTTTTGTAACGCATTCGGGTGCCTCGATTACGCTTAACCTCTGCTTCATCCGGCTGGCCCTAGGGTCAGCCTTCAATCTGCAAGGAACGCACATGCCCCGGTACGCATTCATACGACCGTGGACGCTCGCACTTTCAGCGGCCACGCTCTGCGCCTGCGCACATGCCGCCGACCGCACGCCGACTTCTCAAGGAACCGACACCATGGCCCCCGCCGTATCCGAGACCACCTCACCCTCCCCGCTCAATGCCGAGCAGTTGCTGCTGCGCCTGTTGGACCTGATCAAGGCCACGACCTCCACCCGCGAGCTCACTGCCGAGCGCCTATCCGCGGCAATGCAGGCGCCGGCGCAGGTCTTCGGCCCCGGCCACTTCGGCTATGGCGGCACGCTGACACCGGAATGGGGCTATGGACTGGAAGTGCAGCGGGCCGGCACTGCCGACGCGCGGCTGGACCTGAACTTCATGGACACCAGCAGCGATCGCAAGGCCTCGGCTGCGGCGATCTGCCAGGTCGACTTCAACCACTTCGCTTCCGCACTGGATGCCGCCGGCTTCAAGCGCGAGACGGTGCGCGGCGAACACGGCCGGGTGATCTACGACCGCTTCGATCGACCGCAGCTGAGCATCAAGGTCGACACCATGCCCGAGAACCCTCACGCCCTCGGCGACGCCACGCATGCCTGCGTGCGTCTTGTCACCGTGCAGTAAGGGGAGCCATCAATGACGATCCTTTCCGCAGAAACGGAACGCCTGCTGGGCGAGTTCGCCGGCAAGACCGACGTCACCAGCGACCAGGTCGACAACCTGCGCAGCGTCATCGCGGGCTCGCCCGTGCTGGCAAAGCAGGTGGACGCCGCCATCGCGGCAGGCTACCTGGAACGCTTCGAACTGTTGCCCGCCACAAGCAACGCGGGTGGCACCTACGAGACCGGCACGAAATCCATCAACCTGCCCGCCAGCAGCTTGTCGACCCCGTCGGCCCCGGACAGGTTCGACGCGGCCGAGGTTGCCTTTGTGCTCGGTCACGAGATCCAGCACGGCTTCAACGACGCTGATGTCGAGCGCGCCTACGTGCAGTTCGAAGCCGACGTGGAGCAGGTCGCGGGCCGTACAACGAGCCATGATTACACCGAGGCCATCGGCACCCTGCTCGCGGCCAACCGCCGCGATGAGGCTTCTTCGAACATCGCAGGCTGGAATGCGCTGGTCAGCCAGGTACGTGCCAACAACCCGGACGCTACCCTGCGTGACCTGTATGAAGCCAGCACCCGCTCGACAGATGTCATCCAGTCGCGACCCGGCCCGCCGATCACCTATGCCCCGCACCCGGAGCTGACCCTCAATGCGGACCTGACCATCTCCCCCACCGCAGCCAACATCGAGGGAATGGCCAGGCACTATTACGATCAGGGCGTCAGCACCGGCCTGGGCCATCATGGGAATTCGGACTACCAGAATTTCTACGGCGCCCTGGCGATCGGACTGGCCAGCGAATTCGAGGCCGCGAATCCAGCGCCCGATGGCGTCAGCCGGATGGAAGTGAACATGAAGAAGCTGGGCCTGGACGAGCACCTGCTGGAGCAGAACGGGCTCAACCTCGGCGAGGGCTCGCCCCCGCGCCAGCCCTACTTCGATACCAGTACCTCGCCGTCGACGCTGCGTTACTTCGACCACACTGAGGGCACGCATACGCATGTGCCGATCACCACACAGCATGCGGTGGAGGGCGATGGCTTACCGACGCTGCTTGCGGAAGGCCGTGACCGTTCGCTGCACGAGCAGATCCGCGGCAAGGTAGCTGAGCTGGATGCTGCCAACGGACGCAGTTTCGATGCGTCCAGCGAGCGCCTGAGTGCCAGCCTGCTGGTGCTGGCCCGCGAAAACGGCCTGGACCGGGTCGACCATGTGGTGCTCAGCCGCCAGACCGAGGGTGCGGGCGCAGCGCAGAACATCTTCGTGGTGAAGGGGCCGCTGGATGATCCGGCCTCGCTGCGCGCCTCCTCACCCACTGCCGAGGCCGCACAACGCCCCGTGCAGGACAGCCTGGATACGCTTGCCGTGGTCAACCAGCGGCAGGCCGATCAGGCCACGCAGGAACAGGTCCGCGTGCAGGAGCAGCAGCGCGGCGCGCTGACGCACTGACGGGGAACGACATGGAGCCGCCGGGACGCGCCCGGCGCTCCCTTGGCGGCACCCACGCTAGAATGCGCGCATGCGCACCGTACATGCCCTCCGCTACATCACCCCCTTGCGGGAAGGTGGCTCCCTGCCGGCCGTGGTCGAGACCGACGACGACGGCATGGCCGTGCTGAAGTTCCGTGGCGCCGGCCAGGGCCCGAAGGCGCTGATCGCCGAGCTGATCGCCGGCGAGATGGCGCGCACGCTCGGCCTGCCGATTCCGGAAATCCTGTTCGTCGAGCTGGACCGCGAGTTCGCCCGCACCGAGCCCGACCCGGAGATCCAGGAGCTGATCCGCGCCAGCGAGGGTCTGAACCTGGGTCTGGACTACCTGCCCGGCGCGATCAACTACGACCCGGCAGCGATGCCCGTGGATGCTGACCTGGCCTCACGCATCGTCTGGTTCGATGCGTTCACCAGCAATGTCGATCGCACCACGCGCAATCCCAACCTGATGGTGTGGCATCGAAAGCTGTACCTGATCGATCACGGCGCGGCGATGTACTTCCATCACGACTGGGCCAACGCCGGCGATGCCTGCGAGAAGCCCTTCGTGCTGATCCGCGACCACGTGCTGCTGTCGTTCGCCAGCCGCATCGCCGAGGTGGATGCCGAGCTGGCCGCGCGCCTGACCGATGCCGAGATCGAGCGCATCGTCGGCCTGGTGCCGGACAGCTGGCTGGTGGACGAACCGGCGTTCGACAGCCCGCAGGCCTACCGGCAGGGTTATATCAACTACCTCAAGCACCGCCTGAAAGTGCGTGCGGTGTTCGTGCAGGAGGCCATCCGTGCCCACGCTGCACACGTATGACTACGCCGTCATCCGCGTGGTACCGCGGGTGGAGCGCGAGGAATTCATCAACGTCGGGGTGATCGTCTCCTGTCCCGGCGCGCGTCATCTGGAAGCGGCCATCGAGATCGATCCGGCACGCCTGCACGCCTTCGCGCCAGCGCTGGACCAGGAGGCGCTGCAGCCATGGCTGGATGCGATCGTGGCGATCTGCCGCGGCGATGCCAGCGCCGGGCCGATCGCGCAGCTGCCGGCGCGCGCACGCTTCCATTTCCTCACCGCCAAGCGTAGCTCGGTGGTGCAGATGTCGAGCACGCATGTGGGCCGCACGGCCGATCCGGCGGGTGTGGTGGAACACTTGATGACGAAGATGGTGCGGGTGCCGCGCTGACGCGCCCGTCTCTCACTTCCTGGCGCGCGCCCTGTGCCAGGCAATGAGCGCACAGGCTGCTGCAGCGGCAATCAACACCCACCCGGCTGCCGCTTGTCCATGCAGGTAGCCTTGTGCATACGCAGCACTGGCACCTTCGCTGGCCATGGCCGGAACACCCTTGAGTATCACGTGCACCCCACGCAGCAGCAGCACCATGCTGGCGACCAGACACACCACGGGAAGGAGTCGGCTCATGGCCCGATTCTGGTCCGCCACCTGCCCCAGCGTCAACATCGCTGCGGCATAGTCGCTCGGGACTACAGCGGCACTCTTCGCGCGATGTAGTTGACCACATTGCCGATCGCATCCGGATCGACATTGGCCAGCCCAACGATCACATAGCCCTGCGCGGGTAGCACCACGATGGCACTGTTCGATCCGGGCGCACCGCCTTCGTGGCCGTACTGATGCTCCCTGCCCTCGCCCTGCACCACGAAGCCGAACCCGTACCAGCCCTTGCGGTTCTGCGCCGTGGTGGCCTGCTGCAGCAATGCAGGTGAGACCAGCTTTCCGCTGCGCAGCGCCTCGGCGAACTTCACCATGTCGCTCACCGTGCTGTAGCCACCACCGGCTGACATGCCGCGCCAGGGCAGCGACTTCGTTTCACGCACCCATTGCCCTTCCTGCTTCGTATAGGCGACCGCACGCTGTGGCACCGTCACTGTTTCCGGTTCGAAGCCGGTGCCGGTCATGCCTGCCGGGCGCAGGATGTGTTGCTCCACATAGGCGTAGTACGACTGCCCGGAGACGGCCTCGATGATCCGCCCAAGCACGATGAAGCCATAGTTCGAGTAGCTGTCCTGGCTGCCTGGCGTGAACTGCGGTGCATCCTTGGCAAAGCGCTGCACATAGTCATCCAGCGTCTTCAGCGACGCGGAATACTGCTCGAAATGGTCGCCGAAGAAATCACCCAGGCCACTGGTATGGGTCAGCAGCTGGCGAACGGTCACGCTGTTGGCAACGGCCTTGTTCGGATAGTCCGGCAGGTGCTTGCCGATCGTGTCATCGAGACTGAGTTTGCCCTCCTGCACCCGCTGCAGTATGGCCACTGCGGTGAACATCTTGTTGGAGGACGCAAGGCGGAACTGCGTATCCACGCCCACTGGAATGCCAGCGGTGCGATCGGCATTGCCACCGCGCCAGTCCAGCAGCACCTTGCCGTTCCGTGCCACCTGCAACGCACCCGACAGCGCGTCCTGGGCCCGCAGCGCCTCCAGCCTTGCTGTGGCATCGGCCATCAGGGCAGGCAAAGCAACCCTCTCCGGTCTGTACTTGTCCGGCGTTTCAGTGCCTTCGATCTGGAACTGCTTCACATGCGCCGGGCTGGCCGGATCCATGACGACCGTCACCCACATCGCGCGCTCGTTCAGCTGGCCCATCACCAGCACCTTCGCGTGACCGGGCGCGCTCTGGAGTGTTTCCAGCACACGCAGCGGGCCGGTGCTCTCGCGGAACTCGAGATAGGCCTTGGGGCTGCTGCCTTCCTTCTTCGCATAGGTATCAGCGAACGCCTGCAGTTGCTCGAGGCTGCCAGCGTTGAAGGCCACCAGCCAGTCATCGATGGCGTCCTGCGCACGTGGATGTGCACGCTCGGAAGATGTAGCGCCGATTGCTGGAAAAACCGGGGTAACCATTAGAACCGAGCAGGCCAGTGCATTGCAGAGAAACAGGCGTCCAACAACCCTCATGGCAGTTCCTTTGCGGGGATTCCTGGCCGCATCCTAGACCAAGGATGCGGCCGCCGCATCGACGCCAGGGACTCTGCCGCAACACCTCAACAGTGACGCTGAATGCTTCGATGCGACGCCATCCACTCCGCCTGCGTGGTGGAATGCGCACAGCCCCGGATGCAACGTGAATGCGTGATCCTTCGCAGTTGATGGAAACCCTGCTACCCGATGGCCCCGCTATCGCCTTGCCATCGTCTGTTCGCTGAATCGCGCCACGCAGAAGTCCAGGAAGCTGCGCAGCTTGGGCGTCAGCTGGCGATCGCGCGGATACACCAGGTTGATCCAGGTCGACACCGGTACGTAGTCCGGCAGCACTTCCACCAGCTCACCACGCGCCAATGCTCCGGCCAGCATTTCGTGCGGTTGCAGGATCAGCCCCAGCCCTCCGATGGCGGCGGTCAGCAGCGGCTCGGCCTGGTTGACCATGAAGCGGCTGGACACCGGCACGGTCAGCACGCCGCCATCGGTATCGCGAAAGCTCCAGCGGGTGCGGATGATCGAATGCGCGAAGCCCAGGCACTCGTGGCGGCTCAGGTCATTGGGATGGGCAATGGCCGGGCGCGAAGCCAGATAGTCCGGCGAGGCACACAGGACCAGCGGATACGGCCCCAACCGCCGCGCCACCAGCCCACTGTCGGCCAGATCGCCAGTGCGGAACACCAGGTCGTAGCCGTCTTCAACGATGTCCACCAGACTGTTGGACAGGTTCAGATCGACCTGCACGTCCGGGTACTGCTGCAAGTAGGCCACCACCGCGGGGCCCAGCGCGTGCACGCCGAAGGTGACCGGCGCACTGATGCGCAGGCGCCCCATCGGCCGCCCGCGCGCCACTTCGGCCAGCTGCTCGGCCCCCTCCACTTCCTCCAGGATCACCCGCGCCCGCGCCAGGTAGGCCTGGCCGAAGTCGGTCAGGCTCTGCTTGCGCGTGGTGCGGTTGAGCAGGCGCACCCCCAGATGCTGCTCCAGCGCCTGGATGTGCTTGCCGACCAGCTGCGGCGACAGGTCCAGTGCCTCGGCAGCGGCGGCGAAGGAGCCGACCTCGGCCACCTTGGCGAAGGTCCGCAGGGGAACGATCAGGTCCATTGCAAACAATTGTTTTTCAATGAAACGCCAGATTACCCCTTATTCTGGATGCAGACTACGCGCACAGTAGCGCTCACCCTTTCGCCGGCGCCCTCGCCGGCCCTTCCTCGGAGCCCCCCATGAGCCAGGTTGTCCGCATCCACGAATATGGCACTGCCGATGTACTGCGCATCGACGATATCGACGTTCCCGCCCCCGCCCCTGACGAAGTCCAGATCCGGGTGAAGGCGATCGGCCTGAACCGCGCCGAGGTGATGTTCCGTAACGGCGCCTACCTGCAGGAAGCGCAGTTCCCCAGCCGCCTGGGCTACGAAGCGGCCGGCGTGGTTGAAGCCGTCGGCAGTGCAGTGAGCGGATTCACCGCGGGCGATGCGGTCAGCGTGGTGCCGCCGCTGGATATCGCGCGCTGGGGCACCTACGGCGAACTGGCCAACGTGCCGGCACGACTGGTAGTCAAGCATCCGCAGGCACTGGACTTTGAAACGGCCGCCGCGGTGTGGATGCAGTACGTCACCGCCTGGGGCGCGCTGTTGGAACAGGCACGCCTGGCCGCCGGCGATTTCGTCATCATCACCGCCGCCAGCAGCAGCGTCGGCCTGGCCGCCATCCAGATCGCCAATGCAGTCGGCGCCACGCCGATCGCGGTAACGCGCGGCCCGGGCAAGCGCCAGGCCCTGCTCGATGCCGGTGCCGCCCATGTCATCGCCACCCAGGAACAGGATCTGGTGGCCGAAGTGGCGCGCATCACCGGCGGCGCAGGTGCCCGCGTGGTGTTCGATCCGATCGGTGGTCCGCAGTTCGTACCGCTGACCGAAGCCATGGCGCGTGGCGGCATCCTGCTGGAATACGGCGCGCTGAGCAGTGAACCCACCCCGTTCCCGTTGTTCAACGTGCTGGGCAAGTCACTGACGCTGAAGGGTTACCTGTACTCGGAAATCGTCTCCGACGATGCCGCGCTGGCACGCGCCAAGGCCTTCATCGTGGATGGCCTGGACCAGGGCACGCTGGCACCGAAGATCGCCAGGGTATTCCCGTTCGCGCAGATCCAGGACGCACACCGTTACCTGGAATCGAACGAGCAGATCGGCAAGGTGGTGGTGACGGTGTGATCCAGCGTCATGTAATGGGGGTGGATCACCGCCCCCGTTGCGGTTACCTGGGCAACGTAAACGCCATCACGTAATCGCCGTTCGGGGTTTCCATGAAATGGTGGCCGCCGGCCATGATCACCACGTACTGGCGCCCGCCCTGCTCGTATACCATCGGGTTGGCTTGGCCTCCCGCGGGCAGCGTGGCATGCCACAACTCCTTGCCGGTCCTCAGGTCGATGGCGCGCAGCAGGTCATCGGTGGCGGCGGCGATGAAGATCAGGCCGCTGGCGGTCACCACCGAACCGCCATTGTTCGGTGTGCCGATCTCGATCGGCAGGCCAGAGCGGATGCCGAACGGTCCATTGCCACGCGCACTGCCGAACGGACGGTCCCACAGCAGCTTGCCGGTGCGCAGGTCGATGGCACGGATGCCGCCATAGGGCGGCTGCTTGCACAGCAGACCGGTGAACGGCAGGCGCCAACCGGCATTGACCTGGATGGCATAAGGCGTGCCCACCTGCGGGTCACCCGCGCCTTCTGCTCCGCCCTTGTCGAACCGGATCTTTTCGCGCGGCAGCCAGCCCAGCCGGTCGGCCTCCGCGCGTGGCACCAGCCGGTTGTAGTTCGGCATGTCGTTGTAGTTGGCCACGATCACGCCGCGGCGCGTATCGATGGACACACTGCCCCAGTCCGAGCCGCCGTTGTAGCCGGGGTACTCGATGGAATGGCGCTCGCTGCTCGGCGGCGTGTAGAACCCTTCGTAGTAGGCCTTGCGGAACTGGATGCGGCAGACCAGCTGGTCGATCGGGGTGATGCCCCACATGTCACGTTCGGTCAGCTCATGCTCGCGACGCAGCGTGTGGTACAGCGAGAACAACTGCGTGGGTGAACGCTGCTCGGGTTCGACGCCGCCCACCGGCACCTTGCGCTCTTCGGCCGCGGTCAGAAGCTGGCCGTTGCGGCGGTCGAGGATGTAGATGTCGCCCTGCTTGGTCGGCAACAGGATCGCCGGCACTTTGCCGGCAGCGGTCGGGTAATCGATCAGGCTGGCCTGCGAACCGAGGTCGTAGTCCCACACATCCTTGCGCACCGCCTGGAAATGCCAGACCGGCTTGCCGGTGGCCACGTCGATCGCCACCAGTGACGTCGCATAGCGGTTCTGGTTTTCCGTGCGTGAGCCGCTCCAGTAGTCACCCGCGGAATTGCCCAGCGGCAGGTAGACCAGGCCCAGCGCCTCATCACCGGTGGCGGTGGTCCACATGTTGGGCGTGCCGCGCGTATAGGTCTGCTCGCGCGGCGGCAGACCGCTGCGCTCGGGCTGGTCCATGTCCCACGCCCAGCGCAGCTTGCCGGTGATGGCATCGTAGGCCTGGATCACGCCCGACGGCGCGTCACGGCGCTGCCCGTCCAGCACCTGGTGACCGGTCACGATCACGCCACGCACGATGGCCGGTGGCGAGGTGATCGACACGTAACCCGGTGGCACCTCGCCCATGCCCAGGGTGATGTCGACCTGGCCGTTGTTGCCGAAGTTGGCGCAGGGGCGGCCGCTGTCCGCGTCCACCGCGATGATGCGGCCGTCCAGCGTGCCTTCGATGATGCGTGCCCAGCACGCCGGACGGCTGCCCGGTGCAGCACTGCGGGTGACGCTGGGCGGCGGCTCCGGCAGCGCCAGATCGGCGGCGACATCGGCCAATGCCGCATCGGCAATGGTCGGCGTGCGGGGCTGCTCGTAGTAGCTCACCCCACGGCAGGCGGCGGTGTACGGAATCGAGGTGTCCTTCACCTTGGGGTCGAACCGCCACAGTTCCTTGCCGCTGGCGGCATCGAGTGCGATCAGGCGGTTGCGCGCGGTGCACAGGTAAAGGCGATCGCCGATCTTCAGCGGCGTGGTTTCCGCGCCCCAGCGATTCTTGGGCATATCGCCGGTACGGAACTGCCAGGCTGGCTGCAACGTGGCCACATTGGCCGGGGTGATCTGCTGCAGCGGCGAATAGCGGGTGGCGGCGTTGCTGCGGCCCCACGCCGGCCAGTCGCCCTCGGCGGGCTGGTCAGCCGGCTGCAGGCCCGTGGTATCACGCGTAGGTTCCAGTCCGGCGCTGACCGCGCCTTCCGGGAACGGCTGATGTCCATCCACTTCACCATGCGGCGCAAAGGCCAGGCCGAAGGCGGCCACGAACACCAGCATCAGCACACCCGCCGCACTGCGCGACAGGCGTTTGGAGACCGGCTCGTGCAGGGTGGGCGCCAGCAAGGCCAGCACGATGCCGAGTGCGGTCACCAGGCCCAGCCGGGGCACCCAGCGCCAGTAGTCGCTGCCTGACTCCCACCAGGTCCACAGCAGCGTGCCGATGAACACCAGCGCGTACAGCAATGCACCGCTGCGGCGGTTGCCGAACAACAGGATGCCGCTGGCCAGCAGGCCGAGCCCGGCGATGGCGTAGTACGCCGAGCCGCCAAGGCTGAGCAGCCACGCACCGAGCCCGCCGATGACCAGGCCGAGCACGACCAGCAGCAGCGACAGCACGGTAACAAGGGGGTGCCGGGAGGCGCGAACAGGGGCAGGAGCGGACTGCGGCGTGGCGGACATCGTCGATCTCCGGGGGCAGCATGCGCCGTTATCCCACCGCCTGCGTGAAGCGCGCGCGTATGTGCGGCATCCGGATACGACGACGCCGGCACAGGGCCGGCGTCGTCGGGTACCTCAGGCTCGCGGCAGGATCACTCCTGCGCGGCGTCCTCGCTGCTGGCAGCAGCCGGTGCGCCGTCGGTCGCGGCCGGTGCGGCGACGGCCACCTCGTCCTCGTCTTCGTCGATCGAGGCATCCATGCGCTCCACCGCCTGCAGCTTCTCGTCCTTGGACAGGCGGATCAGGGTCACGCCCTGGGTGTTGCGGCCAACGCGGCTGATTTCCGAGCCACGCGTACGCACCAGGGTGCCACCATCGGAGATCAGCAGCACTTCGTCGCTGGAGCCCATCAGCACTGCGGCGACCAGCTTGCCGTTGCGCTCGGTGGTCTGGATGCCGATCACGCCCTGCGTGCCACGGCCCTTGCGCGGGTAGTCCGGCAGCGGGGTGCGCTTGCCGTAGCCGTTCTCGGTGGCGGTAAGGATGTACTGCACGCTGGCGTCATCGGCGCCGTCGATCACCGCATCGCCATTGGCCGCGGTTTCCTCGACACCGTTGTCGTCCTCGTTCTCGTCCTCGCTGCCACCGGCACTTTCGGCCACGATCAGGCTGACCACTTCCTCGCCGGCCGGCATCTTGATGCCGCGCACGCCGGTAGCGGTACGGCCCATCGAGCGGACCTTGTCTTCACCGAAGCGCACGGTCTTGCCGTTGGAGGCGAACAGCAGGATGTCGCGCTCGCCGTCGGTCAGGCCGACGCCGACCAGGGCATCGCCCTCGTCCAGATTGATTGCGATCTTGCCGCGCGCCAGACGGAAGGCGAACTCGCTCAGCGGGGTCTTCTTGACCGTACCGTTCTTCGTGGCGAAGAACACGAACTGGCCGTCGGCGTACTCACGCACCGGCAGCACGGCCTGCACGCGTTCGCCCGGCTCCAGCGGGATCCAGTTGATGATCGGACGGCCGCGGGCATTCGAACCGGCTTCGGGCAGCTGGTAGACCGGCAGCCAGAACACCTTGCCCGAGCTGGTGAAGGTCAGCAGGGTATCGTGCGTGTTGACCAGCCACAGCTGTTCGATGAAATCCTCTTCCTTGGTCGCTGCCGCACTGCGGCCGCGGCCGCCACGGCGCTGTGCGCGGTACACGCTCACCGGCTGCCGCTTCACGTAACCGGCATGCGACACGGTGACCACCACGTCTTCCGGCGCGATCAGGTCGAGGATGTCCAGGTCTTCTTCGCTGTGGCGGATTTCGGTACGACGCTCGTCGCCGAACTCGGCCTTGACGTTGACCAGCTCCTCGCGGATCACCTGCAGCAGGCGGTCGGGATCTTCCAGGATGTGGATCAGCCCGGCGATCACTTCCAGCAGCTGCTTGTACTCGTCGGTCAGGCGGTCCTGCTCCAGCCCGGTCAGGCGGTGCAGGCGCATTTCCAGGATCTGGGTGGCCTGGATCTCGGTCAGCTGGTAGCCGCCCTCGATCAGGCCCACGCCCTTGGGCAGGTCTTCCGGACGCGAGGCTTCGGCACCGGCGGCACCCAGCATCGCACCGACCAGGCCCGGCTCCCACACGCGCGCCAGCATGCGCTCGCGTGCTTCATTCGGGTTCGGCGAGGTCTTGATCAGCTCGATCATCTCGTCGATGTTGGCCAGCGCAACGGTCAGGCCTTCCAGCACGTGGGCACGGGCGCGCGCCTTGCGCAGCTCGAACACGGTGCGACGGGTGACCACTTCGCGACGGTGGCGGACGAACGCTTCCAGCATCTGCTTGAGGTTCATCAACTGCGGGCGGCCATCGACCAGCGCCACCATGTTGATGCCGAACACCGATTCCATCTGGGTCTGCTGGTACAGGTTGTTCAGCACAACCTCGGCAGATTCACCGCGCTTGATCTCGATGTAGATGCGCATGCCGTCCTTGTCGGACTCATCGCGCAGCTCGCTGATGCCTTCAATCTTCTTTTCCTTGACCAGCTCGGCGATCTTCTCGATCAGACGCGCCTTGTTCACCTGGTAAGGAATTTCGGTGACGATGATCGATTCGCGGCCGTTGTCGGCCACTTCGATATCGGCCTTGGCACGGATGCGCACACGGCCGCGGCCGGTGCGATAGCCGGCGACGATGCCGGCAGTGCCATTGATGATGCCGGCAGTCGGGAAATCCGGGCCCGGGATGTACTCCATCAGGCCGTCGACATCGATTTCCGGATTATCAATCAGCGCGATGCAGGCGTTGATCGATTCGCTCAGGTTGTGCGGCGGGATGTTGGTCGCCATGCCCACCGCGATACCGGCCGAACCGTTGACCAGCAGGTTCGGGAACCGGGTCGGCATGACCGTCGGCTCCAGTTCCTTCTCGTCGTAGTTGGGCTGGAAATCGACGGTTTCCTTGTCGATGTCCGCCATCAGCTCATGCGCGAGGCGCGACATGCGCGCTTCGGTGTATCGCATCGCCGCGGCGGAGTCGCCATCGATCGAGCCGAAGTTACCCTGGCCATCGACCAGCATGTAACGCAGCGAGAACGGCTGTGCCAGGCGCACCAGCGTGTCGTACACCGACTGATCGCCATGCGGGTGGTACTTACCGATGACGTCACCGACGATACGCGCCGACTTGAAGTAGGGCTTGTTGCTGTGCGCGTTGAGTTCGTTCATCGCGAACAGCACGCGGCGATGCACCGGCTTGAGGCCATCGCGCGCATCCGGGAGCGCGCGGCCCACGATCACGCTCATGGCGTAATCGAGGTAGCTCTTGCGCATCTCGTCTTCCAGGTTGACCTGGATGATTTCCTTGGCGTTTTCTGCCATTCGGGTTCCGTTGTCTGGTAGCGGTCCAGTCCGGCGCAGCCCTCTGCGGGAGGGGGTCGTGCCGGAACCTCGATTCAACCTGTGGATACTACCACAACAGGCCGTTCCCTGCCTCCATTTACGGGGATTTTACCGGCACAAATCAGGAACTTAGGGGGGGGTGCCGGCCAACGGCCGGCACTACCGGGGGCGGAGGTCACGCTGCCCCCTCCCCTGTGCCTCAGCCACCAAAGGCGGCGCGCATGTTCTCGATGGTCGGGTTCAGGATCACCCCGCGCTCGGTCACGATGGCATCGATCAGTTCACCCGGGGTGACGTCGAACACCGGGTTCCAGGCGGCGATGCCTTCGGCCACGGTGCGGGTACCGCCCACGCCGTACAGCTCGCCCGGGTCGCGCTGCTCGATCTCGATCTGGCTGCCATCCACGGTCTCCATGTCCACGGTCGAGGACGGCGCCACCACCATGAACTTGACCCCGTGGTGGCGAGCGGCGATGGCCAGCTGATAGGTGCCGATCTTGTTGGCGGTATCGCCGTTGGCGCAGATGCGGTCGGCGCCGACGATCACCCATTGCACCGCACCGGTCTTCATCAGGTGCGAGGCTGCCGAATCGGCGATCAGGGTGGCGTCGATGCCATCCTGCTGCAGTTCCCACACGGTCAGGCGTGCGCCCTGCAGCCACGGACGGGTCTCGCCGGCGAACACGCGGGCGATGCGGTGCTGGGCCATACCGGCACGGATCACGCCCAGTGCCGTGCCGAAGCCGGCGGTGGCCAGCGAGCCGGTGTTGCAGTGGGTCAGCACGCCGCTGCCGGCCTCGATCAGGCCCGCGCCCAGCGCGCCCATGTGGCGGTTGGCGGCCAGGTCCTCCTCGGCAATGGCCTGCGCTTCGGCTTCCAGCAGAGCCTTCCAGTCGGCGCCGGCGACGTTCAGGCAGCGACGCATGCGCGCCAGCGCCCAGGCCAGATTGACGGCGGTCGGGCGCGATGCGTTCAGGCGCTGCAGCGCCGGCTCCAACTGCTGAAGCGCATGCGCGCCATCAGCGGCCTGCACGTCCCGCGCCGCCAGCACCACACCCCACGCTGCGGCAATGCCGATCGCGGGCGCGCCACGCACGGTCAGCGCGTGGATGGCGCTGGCAACTTCGTCACTGTCATGGCAGACCACGTGCTCGACCACGAACGGCAGCTTGCGCTGGTCCAGCAGTTGCAGGGCATCGCCGGTCCAGAGGATCGGGCGGATGTGGTCATAACGGGCGTAGTCGATGTCGGAGGCAGTGTTCATGGGCCCATTGTAGGGCCACGCCCCGCGTGGTTGGAGCCTGCCCGGGCTCAATTCACCGAGAATTCGGCGCGGCAGCCGCCGTCCACCCAGATCCCGTTGCGGTTCCAGCCCCAGGTGTTGCCTTCCTCGCACGGGGTGCTGGACAACTGCTCGGTAACGACCGCGCCGACCGAAATGCTCGCCCCACAGAAGCGGCGCTTCTTCGACTTCGACTCGCAGGTCAGGCGGCGTGGCACGTCGACAAAACGGCCGTCCTCGTCAGCCACTTCGAAATCGCCCTGGCAACCACGGCTGGTCCAGACTTCATTGCGCTTGTAGCCCCAGCCCTGCCCTTCGCGGCACGGCAGCACCGACAGCTGGCGCAGCAGGCGCACCGGCGCCCCGTCCAGGCGCACCGGGCAACTCTGCGGGCGGCCATTGGATTCGCAGCGCACCACACGGCGGACCAGGCGCTTGCCTTCCGTTGCCGCAGGCGCTGCACCTTCCGCACGACGCGCACGGAACTCTGCGCGGCAGCCAAGGGTGACCCACACGCCACTGCGGTCGGTGCCCCATTCGCTGCCACGGATGCAACTGTTGCTGGACAACTGGCGCACAAGGTCGATGCCATTGCTGACGTCGATATCGCAATGCACCCAGCCCATGTCGCGCGATTCGCAGGTCACCACTTCGCCGTCATAGCCCGCCTGCTGGGCCGACGCCGATGACGGCAGCCAGGCACCCCAGAGCGCGATGGAGTACACCGGTGCAGCGACAACCGCAAACCACTTGACCAAAGCCTTCCCCAGCAGGAATGGATGAACTGCGTGCCAGTGTCCGGCATCTGCCGTGATAAGAGCATCATCCTGCTTACCGAAGCAAGCGCGGAAACGCGGAATTCCGTTCAGTCTTCGATGTTCAGGAACGTGCGCACCGCGCTCACGCGTGGGCGAAGTCGTAGGCCAGCACATCGGCGATACGCGGCGTGCGGCTCATCGCCATCAACAACCGATCGACACCCACCGCCACGCCAGCGCAGGCAGGCATCGATGGCAACGCCGACAGCAGCGCCTCATCCACGAACGGTTGCACCTGGCCCCGCTCATGGCGGCGCTGCAGGTCACGCTGGAATCGCGCACGCTGTTCTTGCGCGTCGTTCAGTTCGTGATAGCCGTTGGCCAGTTCCACGGCCCCCAGATAAAGCTCGAAACGCTCGGCCAGCGGCGGCGTGCCGGCTCGAATGCGTGCCAGTGCGGCCTGGCTGGCAGGCCAATCATGGACCACGGTCATCACCGCGTCATCGAAATGCGGCTGGATATGATGGGTCATCAGCAGATCCAACCAGTCATCGCGGGTCAGCCCGACCGGGTCGATATGTACCTCGCCCAGCGCGGCACGCAACGCGGCCTCATCGGCATCGAACGGATCCACACCCACGTACTGCTGGAACAGCTCGCGGTAACTGAGCACACGCAGCATCGCACTGCGCCCGACCAGGGCCAGCGCCTGGCCGACCAGCTCGGCGGTTTCCTGCACCAGACGATGGTGGTCCCAACCGACCCGGTACCACTCCAGCATGGTGAATTCCGGATTGTGGCGGCCGCCCGCCTCGCCGTTGCGGAACACCCGGCCCAGTTCGTAACAGTCACCCACGCCCGCCGCCAGCAGGCGCTTGAGCGGATACTCCGGCGAGGTGCGCAGCCAGCGGCGGCGGCCACCGGCATCGACATGCCCGGTGAAATCGGTATGGAAGCTGTCGATGTTCGGCTCGGTGTTGCCTGCCACCGACAGGATCGGTGTTTCCACCTCCAGCACATCGCGCTCGGCGAAGAAGCGGCGCACCAGCGCATTGAGTGCGGCACGCTGCTGCAGCGCGCGCAGCAGGGCCTCGCTCACAGGATGCCCTCCGGGCGTGGATGATCCAGCGGCAGGGTCAGCAGATCGCGGGTGTCATCGATGTAGCCACTGGCCAGGTACAGGCGCCGGGCCAGTTCGTTGTGGTGGTTCACTTCCAGCCGCAGGCGGCTGACGCCACGCCCGCGAGCGCGCTGTTCGCAGATGGCCAGCGCCTGCTTGCCGCGGCCGCGGCCGCGCGCGCGGTGGCTCAGGTACAGCTCGTCCAGCAACATGAAGTGGCCGCCCTGCTCCAGGCTGAAACCCATCGCGATCACTGCGTAGCCCACCACCTCGGCGGCCTCGTCCAGCCACAACAGCACTTCGCCGTTGCGTGGGTCGGCCAGCAGCGCGTCCACGCCGCGACGCACGCGCGCGTCGTCGAAGTCGATCTTGTCTTCGGCATAGAACTCGCGCATCAACGCGATCAACAGTTCTTCGTCGGCACGGGTGGCCAGGCGGAAATCCAGCGGAGCGGTCTGCATCGGTGTTCCTTTGTGTTTCATGCCGGGCGCCAGGCACCCGGCGGGGTCATCATTCGTGTTCGGCGAGGTAGGCCAGCAGGCGGGCTTCGTCCCATACCGGCACGCCCAGCGACTGCGCCTTGTCCAGCTTGGAGCCGGCCTCGGTACCGGCCACCACGAAGCTGGTCTTCTTCGACACGCTGCCGGAGACCTTGGCACCCAGCGCTTCCAGGCGTTCCTTGGCGGCATCGCGGGTGAGCTGGGCCAGGGTGCCGGTCAGCACCACGGTCTGCCCATCCAGCGGGCCGGCCACGATCTCGGCCAGCGCCGGCGCCTTGGCCAGGATCTGCTGCATCGCCTTCTCGGCCGCCAGCAGCATCGCGCCATGGCCATCTGCATCGAGCCACGCAGCCAGGCCGCGTGCAGTGTCATCGGGCAGGCCGGCGTTGACGAACTGGCCATGCTCGGCGTCGAGCACTGCTTGCGCGCCGGAAAGCGCAGCGACCAGTTTTTCGGCGCGCAGGCGGGTGATGCCAGGGATCTCCGATTCGACCAGCAGCTGCGCCAGATCCAGCCCTTCGCGCAGCTTGGCACTGGGCGCATGCACATCGCTGATGCGCACCTGACCGACCTGCAGCAGGTCATCGATGGCCTGCTGGTTGCCCTGCTGCTCGAAGAAGTGGCCCAGCGAACGCGCCACTTCGCCGCCGATGTCCGGCACACGCTTGAACAACGGCCACGGCAGGTGGCGGATCAGCTCCAGGTCACCAAACCACTGCGCCAGCGCCTTGGCCGTGCTCTCACCCACGTGCTCGATGCCAAGCGCGAACAGCAGGCGCTCCAGCGTGGCCGCACGGCTGGCGTCGATCGCCGCGATCAGGTTGTCGGCCCACTTGGTGGCGATCTTCTTCGTGTTCCATTCGAAGCTGGCCGGCTGTGCCAGCGCCTGTGCGCGCCAGCCCGGATCGTTGCCATCCAGCCTGAGCACCGCATTGAGCACCGCACCACTGCCTTCGGCGGGCAGGTGCAGCTTCAGCGCAGCCGCCAGTGCGGAAGGGTCCTCGGCATCCAGCACCAGCTTCAGATGCAGCAGCTGGTCACGGTTGAGGCGGTACAAATCGGCCACGCTTCTGACGATGCCGGCGTCGACCAGGGTTTCGATGTACTTGTCGCCGAGGCCGTCGATATCCATCGCGCGACGCGAGGCGAAATGGGCGATGGCTTCCTTGCGCTGCGCCGGGCAGGACAGTTCGCCCGAGCAGCGCCATGCGGCAGCACCTTCCTCGCGCACGATTTCCGAGCCGCACACCGGGCAGCGCGTCGGCATCTGCCACGGCGTGGTGCCCGGCGGGCGGCGATCAAGGATGACGCTGACCACTTCCGGAATCACATCACCGGCGCGGCGCACGATCACGCTGTCACCCACGCGCACATCCAGGCGTGCGATCTGGTCGGCGTTGTGCAACGTGGCGTTGGACACGATCACGCCGGCCACCGCCACCGGTGCCAGCCGCGCGACCGGTGTGGCAGCACCGGTGCGGCCGATCTGGATCTCGATCGCCTCTACCGTAGTGCTCTGTTCCTGCGCGGGGAACTTGTGCGCGATGGCCCAGCGCGGCGCACGCGAAACGAAGCCCATGGCCTGCTGGCCGGCGCGGTCATCCAGCTTGTAGACCACGCCATCGATATCGAACGGCAGGCCATCGCGGCGCTCACCGATATCGCGGTAGTAGCCGAGCAGGCCGTCGGTGCCTTCCACCACCTTGCACAACTCGCTGACCGGGAAGCCCCAGGCACCGAGCTGGGCCAGTGTGCCCGAATGGGTGTCGGGCAGCTCGCCGCCCTGCACTTCGCCGGTGCCGTAGGCGAAGAAACTCAGCCGGCGCTGCGCACTGATCTTCGGATCGAGCTGGCGCAGCGAACCGGCCGCCGCGTTGCGCGGATTGGCCAGCACCTTGCCGCCCTGCTGGCGCGCACGCTCGTTGCAGGCCTCGAAGTCGGCGCGGGCCATGTAGACCTCGCCGCGTACTTCCAGCACATCCGGCCAGTCCTTGCCGTGCAGGCGCTTGGGAATGTCACCGATCTCGCGCAGGTTGGCGGTCACGTCCTCGCCGGTACTGCCATCGCCACGGGTCGCGCCGAGCACGAAATGACCGTCCTCATAGCGCAGGCTGATCGCCAGGCCGTCCATCTTCGGCTCGGCCGAGAACCGCAGGCTGCGACGGCCCAGGCGCTCATCGATGCGGCGCACGAAGTCGGCCACTTCCTCATCGCTGAAGGCATTGGACAGCGACAGCATCGGCACCGCGTGGCGCACTTCCGGGAAGCGGCCGGAGGGGCGCGCACCGACCTGCTGGGTCGGGCTGTCGGCACGGGCCAGCTCCGGATGCTCGCGCTCCAGCGCTTCCAGCTCGCGCACCATCCGGTCGTAGTCGACGTCGGGGATCTCCGGCGCGTCCAGCTCATGGTAGGCGCGGTTGGCCTGGGCGATCTGCCGGCGAAGGTCTTCGGCGCGTTCGGCGGGGCTGGGGCTCATCGGGATCCGGTGGTTCTGGGATGGCCGGGGATTCTACCGCGCCCGACCGTCAGGCCCTGTAACGCCGCCGCCTTTTGTAGAGTCGAGCCAAGCTCGACTGCGCCTTTCCGTAGAGTCGAGCTTGCTCGACTGGCCTTCATGCACGGCCAAAGCAGTCGAGCAAGCTCGACTCTACAAAAGACGGCTTGCGGCGCACCACCACCGGCGCTAGCGTGCGACGGTCTTCCCTTCGGAATCCCGCCCGTGACCCTGCCCGCTTCCCGTCGACGCTTCCTGCAACTGGCCGGTGCTGGCCTCGCCGTCGCCGGCACCGGGCTGCCGCAGCTCGGCCATGCCCAACCCACGACAGCCGCCGCCCCAGCCCCTGCCGAAGGCGCCGTACTACTGAACTTCAACGAATGCCCGTACGGCCCCTCGCCCGCCGCCCAGCAGGCGGCGCGCGACAGCATCGCCAGCTGCGGCCGCTACCGCTTCGCTCTGGCGGCACAGGTACGCGACGCCTTCATCGAACAGGCCCGCATCCCGGCTGATCACGTGCGGCTGTATCCGGGCTCCAGCGAACCACTGAACCGCGCTGCCACGCTGTGGACCGGCCCGCAGGCGGGGCTGGTAGTGGCCGACCCGACCTTCGAGACGCTGGGCGAGGTCGCCGCCGCACACGGTGCACACGTGCAGAAAGTGCCGCTGCGCGAGGACGGTGCACACGACCTGCGTGCGATGGTCGCCGCCGCACACGCACGCCCGACCGGGCTGCTGTATGTGTGCAACCCCAACAACCCGACCGGCTCGATCAGCCCACCGGATGAGCTCGCTTGGCTGCTGGCCCACAAGCCCGCTTCCACCCGCGTGCTGTTGGACGAGGCGTATCTGCAGTACAGCGAACAGCCGAGCCTGATCGCGCAGGTGGCGCAGCGCGATGACCTGATCGTGTTGCGCACGTTCTCCAAGCTATATGGCATGGCCGGCCTGCGCCTGGGCGTGGCGGCCGCACATCCCGACCGCCTGCGCGAGCTGGCCAGCCTCGGCGACAACCCGCTGCCGGTGCCGGCGCTGGCGGCGGCACTGGCCAGCCTGCGCGATCCGCAGTTGATTCCGCAGCGCCGCCTGCAGAATGCCAAGGTGCGCCAGGCCACCATCGCGTGGCTGGGCAAGCGTGGTTTCAGCTGCGTGCCGTCGGAAGCGAACTGCTTCGTGGTCGACGTGCAACGCGATGGCAGCGCGTTCGCCAAGGCGATGGCGGACAACGGCGTGGTGATCGGACGCAGCTGGCCGATCTGGCCACAGCGCGTGCGCGTGACCGTCGGCACCGAAGAGGAAATGGCCGCGTTCTGCCGCGCGTTCGCGAAGGTGGCCGGCGTGCCGGCCTGAACCTGTTGGTGGGGGCGAACCTTGGTTCGCCCCATCCACGCATGGCGTGGATCTACTGTTGTGGGTGCCGACCTGGGCCCCTGTAGAGTCGAGCGATGCTCGACTGGGGCTTACCCTGGGATCCGCAAGTCGAGCATGGCTCGACTCTACAGTTGGGCGCTTACCAGCGCGGGGTCTTGGTCAGCGGCGGGGCCTGGTGCTGGCGGTCGTAGGCGCGCAGCTCGTCACGGATGTGTGCGATGCGCTGGCGGCCCAGGGCATTGCGGCTGTCATCCAGCACCACGCCATCCAGCAGTTCAGCCATGCGCTGCACCGTCGGCAGCATCTTCTCCCAGGCGTCCAGCGCGGTCAGCGGCGCCGGCAGGGTCAGGAAGAAGGCGATGGCCGGGGTTTCCATGGCACGGATGTTGGCCATGTCGAAGCTGCCCGGCTTCATGATGCTGGCCATCGAGAAGATCGGGCCGCGCTCGGGGTGGCCTTCCACCAGGCGGTGGAACACGTTCATGTGGCCGAACACCAGGCCGGTCTTCTCGGCCGCCACCACGATGTCTTCGCCACGCAACTGCTCGCCGGCCCGGGCAGCCACGAACAAGGAGACGATCTTGTCGAAATCCTGGGTGGCGCGCTTGCCGAGATCACTGGCGCCCGGGTCGGTTTCGCCCAGACCAAGTTCGGCCTGCTCGCCTTCCGTGCCCATGCCCGGTTCGACGCGGCCATCGGCCACGGCGACGCCGTCTTCGCCCAGTACCGGCTCGCGGCGCTCGCCGCTGGTCGGTTCCGCGCCTTCCACGCGGCGCCCCTGGGGCTTCTTTTTCGGACGGCCAAACAGGAAGATCGCGGCGATCAACAGCAGGCCGGCGGCCAGGATGCCGATGCGCAACAGTGCCGTGTCGGACATTCGATAGGTTCTCCGGCTAGTTCATTCAGGTAACTAGGATGGCACGTCAGGCCGCGCCCGCCAATCGCGCGGCTTCTTCCAGGTCCACGCTGACCAGGCGGCTGACGCCCGGCTCGCGCATGGTCACGCCCGACAGCTGGTGCGCGGCCTCCATCGTCGCTTTGTTGTGGCTGACGAACAGGAACTGCACCTTTTCGCTCATTTCCTTGACCATGTTGGCCAGGCGGCCGACGTTGGCTTCGTCCAGCGGCGCGTCCACCTCGTCCAGCAGGCAGAACGGCGCGGGGTTGAGCTGGAAGATGGCGAACACCAGCGCCACCGCGGTCATCGCCTTCTCGCCGCCGGACAGCAGCGAGATGCTGGACACGCGCTTGCCCGGCGGACGCGCCATGATGGTCACACCGGTGTCGAGCAGATCTTCACCGGTCAGTTCCAGGTAGGCGTGGCCGCCACCGAACAGGCGCGGGTACAGCGCCTGCACGCCGGCATTGACGCGGTCGAAGGTGTCCTTGAAGCGGCCGCGGGTCTCGCGGTCGATCTTGCGGATCGCATCTTCCAGGGTTTCCAGCGCGGTGGTCAGGTCGGTGTGCTGCGAATCCAGATAATCCGAGCGTTGCGAAGCCTCGCCGTACTCGTGGATGGCGGCCAGGTTGACCGGCTCCAGCCGGCGCATGCGGCCATCGATCTGGTGCACGGCCTGCTCCCAGTCGCCCAGGCGGGCGTCCTCGGGCAGTGCGTTGAGCACGTCCTGCAGCACGAAGCCGGCCTTCTCCACCGCGCCCTGCAGGGTGTCCGCGCTGAGCACCAGCGCCTGCTGGTCCAGCTTGCGTTGCGAGATTCGCTCGCGCTGGGCCAGCGCCTGTTCGTCGCGCTGGTGGCGGGTCTGTTCGTAATTGCGCAGCTCGGCGTCGATGCCGTCCAGCAGCGTGCGCGCCTCGGTCAGCACGCGATCGGCCCGCACACGCTCTTCCAGTGCGTTCTGGTGCTCGGCCTGCAGCGACTCGACCGGCGAATCACCTTCGTCCAGCTGCGAATGCAGTTCGCCCAGGCGCGAATCCAACTGCCCGCGCTGGGTACCCATGCGTTCCAACGCCTGGCTCAGTGAAGCCAGCTGCGCCCGCTGCGATTCCAGGGTCAGGGCCAACGAGTGCGAGCGCTCGCGCACCGCTCGCGCGGCGTCTCTGGCCAGGTCGCGGGCCTCGGTCAGCTGGCGGCGCTCACCCTCCAGCCGTTGCCGGGTCGATTCCAGGTCGCCCATGCTGCTGACCGCGTTCTCCAACCGCGAACGCGCTTCACGCGCCTGCTCGTTGTTGGCTTCCAACGTTTCCTGCAGCTGCTTCAGTTCACCTTCGATGCGGTCGATGCGCGTGCGCGCCGCCTCCACCTTGCCCTGCTGCCCCTGCAATTGGCCAGCCAGTTCAGAGACCGCACGGTGGGCCTGGTACAGCGCACGCTGCGCGTCTTCGCGCTGCTGTTCAGCCGCCTGCAACTGCTCGCGGAAACCACTCAGCAGTTCTTCCAGCTCGGCCTCGCGATCCTGCAGCTGTTCGATCTGCTCGCGCAGCTCGTTGATCTCGCGTTCGCGCAGCAGCGCGCCCTGCTGGGCCGCACCGGAGCGCGATACGCGCAGCCAGCCCTGGCCCAGGCGCTCACCACTCTGGGTGATGATCGAATCGCCTTCCGGAAGACTGCCCTGCAACACCTTCGCCTCGGACAGGTCCTTGGCTGCGTGCAGGTGTGCCAGCAGTCGACGGATCGCTGCCGGGCCACGCACGCGGGCCGCCAGCGAGGTCGGCGCGACCTTCAGGTCCGCGCCATCGTTGGCGACCAGTGCGATGTGGCCCTCGCCAAGTTCGCCGAGCGCATCGACCAGGCTGGCCGGATCATCAACCAGCACGCCTTCGATCAATTGGCCAAGCGCGCTTTCCACCGCGTTTTCCCAGCCGGCATCAACGTCCAGGCGTTCGCCGACACGCGCTGCCGAATCCAGCCCACGCGCCTTCAGCCACGCCACGGCAGCGCCCTGCTCCTGGCCCAGCGCGGCCTGCTGCAGGGTTTCCAGCGAAGCCAGGCGACCGCGCAGGCCGTTGGCCTGCTTGCGCAGTTCGGCCAGTTCGTTCTGGCCATTGCGCTGCTGTTCCTGCACTGCCGCCACGCCCTGCTTGCGCAGCTCGACGTCTTCGCTCAATTCATCCAGCGCGGTCTTCTGCGTGTCGTGCTGCAGGTGCAGCTGCTCGAAGGCTTCTTCCAGCGCGTCCACGTCCAGCCCGGCGCGCTCGGCGGCCAGCGCTTCGCGACGCCGGTCGGCATCGAGGATCTGCTTGTCCAGGTAGTCCACGCGCGTGCGCTCGACATCGCCGGCGCGCGACGCCTCCGAACTCTGCGAAGTGTGCTGTTCCCAGCGCTGCTGCCAGCTGGCCAGCCGGTCTTCGGCCTCGCGCAGGCTTTCCTGCTTTATCTCGTTTTCTTCCTGCAGCTCCTCCAGCTGCGGGGTGGCGGCCTCCACCGCTTCGCGCAGCACCATCAGCTTGGCCTCGTCACCGCTGATGTGCTGGCCCAGTTCGGCCAGTGCCTGGCGGGTTTCATCGCGTGCCTTGTGCAGGCGCTGCGACAGCTCGCGCTGGTGCTGGATCTGCTGTTCCAGGCGCGCCAGCGTGCTGCCGACCTGGTAGACCGCAGCCTGCGCGGTGTTGAGCGCGTCGGCGGCCTCTTCGCGTCGAACGCGCGAGGTCTCGATGCGGGCCTCGGCGTCACGCTGGTCGGCGATCAGCTGCTGCAGCTTCGTCTCTTCCTGCGACAGCCCTTCGCGCAGCTTGGACAGGCGACCGTCCAACCCGCGGAACTCCAGGGCCTTCCACTCGGCATCCTTGACCCGGCGCTCTTCCTGCAGGGCCTGGTACTGCTCGGCCTGCTTGGCCTGGCGCTTGAGGTGCTCGAGCTGCTTGCTGATCTCGTCGCGCAGGTCGCCCAGCCGGTCCAGGTTCTCGCGGGTGTGGCGGATGCGGGTCTCGGTCTCCTTGCGGCGCTCCTTGTACTTGGAGATGCCGGCCGCCTCTTCCAGGTACACGCGCAGGTCTTCCGGGCGCGCCTCGATGATCTGGCTGATCATGCCCTGCTCGATGATCGAGTAGCTGCGCGGGCCCAGGCCGGTGCCGAGGAACAGGTCGGTGATGTCGCGCCGGCGGCACTTCGTGCCGTTGAGGTAATAGTTGCTGGTGCCGTCGCGGCTGACCGTGCGCTTAACCGAGATTTCGTTGAACGAGGCGTACTCGCCGGAGATCGTGTGGTCCGAATTATCGAAGATCAGCTCGACGGTGGCCTGCGAGACCGGCTTGCGGGCATTGGAACCGGAGAAGATCACGTCGGTCAGCGAGTCGCCGCGCAGGCGGCTGGCCGAGCTCTCGCCCATGACCCAGCGCACGGCGTCGATGATGTTCGACTTGCCGCAGCCATTGGGCCCCACCACGCCGGTCATGTTGGTCGGCAGGTGCAGGGTGGTCGGATCGACGAACGACTTGAAGCCGGACAGCTTGATCGTGGAAAGACGCATGGCGTGATTGGGTTCCAACAGGCGCCTTGGGGGCGTCCGCATTGTGGATGTCAGGTCAGCCAGCACCTCAAGCCATTGATTTCAAAAGAATTCAATGAAGCCAAGGGTGACACAATGGAATGAGTATAACGGCGCGAATGTTCCACGGGCGGGATGACCGGCGCGGAGCGCGCTTGAAATGGGTCCAGATGTCGCTTTGCGCCCCGCGCGACGGATTTCCAGGTCGCCGATCAAATCGCAAGCCATTGATATTAATTGCTTTATTAACCACACCGCCGCCCTGCACATCTGAAGCCGTGCAGGATGGAGGGATGCATCGACCGCTTTCCTTTAGCCCCGCCGACGACGCGACGGCCGCTCCCGTGCTCGGCGGGACCATCTGGCTGGATGCCCGCACCCCTTGGCCAACCAGCATCCATGGACACGCACTGCTTCATCTGGCCAGTTTTCCGGGCGCATTCATTCGAAGCCACGTCGCCGGACTGGATATCGCGCCCGAGCTGATCATTTCGGTCTTTACGCCGTACCTCACCTCGGGCAAGCAGAGATTCGAAGAAGCCATGAACCAAGGCGGTCGCGTGATTGCTCATTGTCCCGGGCATGCACCAAGAGCTTCTCCCTGCGAGCCAATTGGGCCGCTCCGCATTTGCGCTGGGGCGGCGACGGCTGAGGGTGAAGCACCTCATGGAAGTTCAAAGATTGGTGGGCGGCCACACTGGCTACAGGATGACGAATCGGAGGATCTGGCGTTCGTCCTTCAGTTCGACGCATTCGATCTTGATACGGCAGCGCCTACACATCGAGGCATTCTGATCGGCTGGATGGGCTATCTGTTGCTTGATCGCAACATTCAATCAGCTTCAACGAGTTGCGGTCGATTCATCATCCAGACGACCTGACAGACGGCCAGGCCAGTTGCCCGACCTCGACCGGCTATGACTCATCAGGCTGGACAAGAACTGGTCGTCGCTGGCCAGCCATCAACATCGCGGGACTCATCGATGTATAGAGAACTTGTATTCGAAAGTTATGGCCAAGCTCCGGGCTGCGCTTTCCTGGGAGGCGCGCCGTACCTGTCTGCCGATACCCCCTGGCCGCGCGACGCCAATGGGAAGCCAATGCTCCATCTTGCGAGCCTTCCTGCGCCTTTCATTCAAACGCATCTTCCGAACATCGCCATCAGAACGAATCTCTGCGTCTCGATTTTCACGCCTTATGACGTTCCTGATGATGCCTACATCGAGACCGCACTACTGACTGGCGGAAGCGTCATCGCCTACACGCCCCACGAATCCGGCGCAGACAGCGCAATACCCCCTTTTGATCCGCGCCTGATCACCACTGCGACAGCCTCCATCCCGGATCACGCCGAGAACGGGATCGCCAAAATTGGCGGAATTCCTGCTTGGCTTCAGGACGATTGTACTGATGGACGGGAATTCATCCTCCAGATCAACGGCTCCCGATTGAACCGGGCAGCACCGACGCACCGAGGAATTCTGGTCGGCGGAATGGGGTATCTGTTGCTTGATCGCAACATTCCCTCACCTTCGATGGACTGCGGTCGATTCGTCATCCAGACGACCTGAGCAATCAGTCGAGCACGCCTCGACTCTATATGTCCAACATTCGCCCAAAACAAAACGGGCACCCTTGCGGGCGCCCGTTCTGCGGTGATTCCAGGCCTTGCGGCGTGGGATCAGGCTTCGGCGACGACGACGACCTTGACGGTGGTCTCGACGTCGGCGTGCAGGTGGACCAGCACGTCGTATTCGCCGATGTTGCGGAAGGCGCCTTCGCCCAGGATGACTTCGCTCTTGCTGACCGGCAGGCCGGCAGCGGTGAAGGCATCGGCGATTTCGCGGGCGCCGACCGAGCCGTACAGCTTGCCTTCGGTCGAAGCGTTGGCCGGGATCGTCACGCTCGCGCCTTCCAGCTTGGCCTTGCGGGCGTCAGCGTCGGCGTGGATGGCCTGGGCCTTGGCTTCGTATTCGGCGCGCTTGGCTTCGAACTCGGCCTTGTTGCTCTCGGTGGCCGGCACGGCCTTGCCCTGCGGCACGAGGAAGTTACGGCCGTAGCCCGGCTTCACGTCGACCAGGTCGCCCAGGTTGCCGAGGTTGGTGACTTTCTGCAGGAGGATCAGCTGCATGGTATTGCTCCAGATAAGTTATTCGTTAGCGAGGCGATGCCCCGCAACAAAGGCTGTCCGAATAGCTGGCACAGCGGGGGCGGCGCCGGGCCGCCCCGCTGGCATCAGACGTCGTGGTTGTCGGTGTACGGGATCAGGGCCAGGAAGCGAGCGCGCTTGACGGCGGTCGCCAGCTGGCGCTGGTACTTCGACTTGGTACCGGTGACGCGGCTCGGCACGATCTTGCCGTTCTCGGTCAGGTACTGGCGCAGGGTGTTGAGATCCTTGTAGTCGATCTCCTTCACACCTTCAGCAGTGAACTTGCAGAACTTGCGGCGACGGAAGAACTTGGACATGGGAAGGCTCCTTAGGCGGCGGAAGCGGCGTCGTCGCCGGCTTCGTTGTCAGCGGTGTTGTTGGACTCGCCTTCTTCGTCGTCACGACGACGGCGCTCACCGCGCTCCGGCTTGTCACCCTTCTCGTCCTTGCTCTTCATGATCAGCGACTGCTCGGTGTCAGCCTCGTCACGCTTGATGACCAGGTTGCGCAGCACGGCGTCGTTGAAGCGGAAGCTCTCGGTCAGTTCGTTCAGAACGGCCTGGTCGGCTTCGATGTTCATCAGCACGTAGTGGGCCTTCACCAGGTTCTGGATCGGGTACGCCAGCTGGCGGCGGCCCCAGTCTTCCAGACGGTGGATGGTGCCGTTGCCGTTCTCGACCAGCGACTTGTAGCGCTCGATCATGGCCGGGACCTGCTCGCTCTGGTCCGGGTGGACCATGAACACGATTTCGTAATGACGACTCATGTTTTTTCTACCTTTCGGATGTGGCCTCGCGGCCGGACAGCCCCCCGCCGTTGAGACCGCGGTGGGGCAAGGATTCCCGCCAGGAAGGCAGGAAGCCGCGCATTATGGCGCAGATGGGGTGGCCGGGCAACCGGCGGGCCGCAGGGCAACCTGAACCGGGCTACCCCAGATCCACATGAAGGCGGTGCTGGCCGCATTCCAGGCACTGGAACAGGCAGCCAATCATCTCCCCGTCCCGGCTCAGGTGTTCCAGCACCCAGTCGGCGTCGCGCGGGTTGACCTCAACCACGTCGGGCCGGACCTCGTCGAGGATGGGCTGGAGGTCCTCGCTACCGGCGTAACCGAGGAAGGCGCAGGGCCGCTCACAATGGCTGAGCCAGACCGACTGCTGCCAGGACGAGTAGCCCGGGGTGCGCTCGCAGATCTCCAGCAGCAGCTCGCGGGCGATGGTCGGCGGCGGATCGGCCGGATCCGGGGATACCCCCTCGATATCGCTCCAGCCGGTGAATTCACCCTCGTAACTGGCCGCCGCCCTGCCATCGGCGATACACCAGGGGCACAGGTAATCGGGACCCAGAACGGAGTAGAACGGCCCCCGGTAGCGCAGTGTGCGCGGCTGACCACAGCAGTCGCAGACCCCGTCGACCTCTTCGAAGGAGAGGGCGTAGGCGTTGGGGTGATAAATGAAAAGCGGTCGTTCCATCCGTGGATCCCTTCCCTGCCGACCAAGGTCGGCATCTACCACCGCCCGGCCATGCCCGGCGGACGCCAGAACCAGCCCTCAGGCCTTGTCGGCGTCGGTGGTGAAGCTCTCGCCGCAGCCACACTCGGCGGTGGCGTTCGGGTTGCTGAACGTGAACGTTTCGCTCAGGCCGTGCTTGCCGAAGTCGATCACGGTGCCGTCCACCAGCGCCAGGCTCTTGGCATCGACATAGATCTTCACGCCGTCCTGGTCGAACACGGTATCGCCCTCGCGCTCGTCGCGGGCCAGGTCGGTGATGTGACCCCAGCCCGAGCAACCGGTCTTGGTCACGCCGAAACGCAGGCCCAGCGCGCCGGGGGTCTGGGCGACAAAGCGCTGCACGCGCTCGAAGGCAATGGGGGTCAGGCTGACGGCCATGGGGCTACTCCAGAGGTACGGGGACATTATAAGGAGCCGTTGCCACGAAAAATGCCTCGCAAGCAGAACGCTGCAACCGGTAAACTCCCGTGTTCACAGATCGAGTCGATCAGCAGAGGATTCAAGTCATGACGGTGGTCAGCGTTGAACATGCGCTTGCCGGGAAGATCCCGGAAGGCGGCGAAGTCACGGTACGCGGATGGGTGCGCACGGTGCGCGGTTCAGCGAATCTGGCCTTCGTGAATGTGAGCGACGGCTCCTGCTTCGCGCCGATCCAGGTCGTGGCCGGCGACAGCCTGGCCAACTTCGATGAGATCAAGCGCCTGACCAGCGGCTGCTCGGTCATCGCCACCGGCACTCTGGTGAAGTCGCAGGGCAAGGGCCAGTCGTTCGAGATCCAGGCCAGCGCGCTGGAAGTGGTCGGCTGGGTCGAAGACCCGCTCACCTACCCGATCCAGCCCAAGCCGATGTCGCCGGAGTTCCTGCGCGAAGTGGCGCACCTGCGCCCGCGCACCAACCTGTTCGGCGCGGTCACCCGCATCCGCAACTGCCTGGCCCAGGCCGTGCACCGTTTCTTCCACGAGAACGGCTTCAACTGGATCAGCACCCCGATCATCACCACCTCCGACGCCGAAGGCGCCGGCCAGATGTTCCGCGTGTCCACCCTGGACATGGTGAACCTGCCGCGTGACGAGAAGGGCGCGATCGATTTCAGCCGCGACTTCTTCGGCAAGGAAACCTTCCTGACCGTGTCCGGCCAGCTGAACGTCGAGGCCTACTGCCTGGCGCTGAGCAAGGTCTACACCTTCGGCCCGACCTTCCGCGCCGAGAACAGCCACACCACCCGCCACCTGGCGGAGTTCTGGATGATCGAACCGGAAATCGCCTTCGCCGACCTGGCCGAAGACGCGCGCCTGGCCGAAGAGTTCCTGAAGTACCTGTTCCGTGCGGTGCTGAACGAGCGTGGCGACGACCTGGCCTTCATCGCCGAGCGCGTGGACAAGAACGCGATCACCAAGCTGGAAGACTTCATCAATGCGCCGTTCGAGCGCATCGACTACACCGATGCGGTCAGCCTGCTGCAGAAGTCCGGCAAGAAGTTCGACTTCCCGGTCGAATGGGGCCTGGACCTGCAGACCGAGCACGAGCGCTGGCTGACCGAAGAACACGTCGGCCGCCCGGTGGTGGTGACCAACTATCCGGAGCACATCAAGGCCTTCTACATGCGCCTGAACAACGACGGCAAGACCGTTGCCGCGATGGACGTGCTGGCCCCGGGCATCGGCGAGATCATCGGCGGCAGCCAGCGCGAAGAGCGCCTGGACGTGCTGGACGCACGCATGGCCCAGTTCGGCCTGGATCGTGAGCACTACAGCTGGTATCGCGACTTCCGCCGCTATGGTTCGGTGCCGCACGCCGGCTTCGGCCTGGGCTTCGAACGCCTGGTGGTGTACGTCTGCGGGCTGTCCAACATCCGCGATGCGATCCCCTACCCGCGCGCCCCGGGCAGCGCGGACTTCTAAGCCCCACACGACCACGGAGGTACCGCTCCCATGACTCTGTTCTTCGCCCTCTGTTTCGTCGGCGTTGCAGTGGCCGGGTTCAGTGCCTTCGTGATCTTCTGGCCGCTGACCCTGGTGCACGTACGCGACCGCCATCCGGCGCTCGCCGAGCGCTTCGGCAGCGGCGCCTTCCTCAAGCCCGATGCCCTGGCCTGGCTGTTGCGCCGTGACTATCGCCAGCAGCCGGACCGCTCGCTGTCCGGGCTGGCGACGCCGGCCTGGGTATCGCTGCTGACCCTGCTGGCCGGACTGGGCATGGCCGCCCTGCTCTGGCTGGCCTCGCTCTGGTAATACCTCCATGAATGACATCTCCGCCTCGCGCGACAGCTGGTGGCTGGCCAGCCTCGGCAACACCCTGATCTGGGCGCGCCTGCGCGTTCGCCCGGCCGGCACTGCCGAGGTGCTCGACAGCGATGGCAACACGCTGAGCTATGACAGCGAAGACACCGCCCGTTCGCAGCTGTTCGACGCCGAGTTCGTCGAGTACGACGGCCTGGACGAGGAAGACGCGCTGGTGCGCGGTTTCAGCCTGCACGAAGTGCAGCCGCCGCAGGCCGACAGTGATGAAGGCCTGCGCGGCCGCATGATCCAGTCGCTGGGCGGGCGCGCCTGACCCCTGCATGTTCACCCCGCGCGCCTTCGCCGAGACCGATCTGCTCTGGCTGGACCGCCTGCTGGCGCGCGACCCGTTCGTTACCGTGCTTACGCCCGGCAGCGATGGCCTGCCGGAGCTGACCCGGATGCCGGTGCTGTACCGGCGTGACGGCGACCAGATCGAACTGCGCGGCCACTGGGCGCGCGCCAACCCGCAGTCGCGCCACCGCGGCGCGGCCAAGGTACTGATCGATGGTCCGCATGGCTACGTCTCGGCCAGCTGGTATCCGGACAAGGAACCCGCTGCGCGGGTACCCACCTGGAACTACGCCGCCGCCGAGCTGCGTGGCCAGCTGCAGACCTTCGACGATACCGAGGCGCTGGCCGAACTGGTCGGCGCGATCAGCGACCGCTTCGAAGCCAGTGTCGGCCAGGCCTGGCAGTTCGATGCCACGCGTGCCGAACATGGCCCGGAGCTGCGCGCCATCCTCGGCTTCCGCTTCCAGGTCGAACAGGTGCAGCTGAAGCTCAAGCTGAGCCAGAACCATCCCGATGCGAACCAGCGCGCGGTGATCGCCGAAATGGAACAGCTGGGCACCCCCGCTTCCACCGAGTTGGCGCAGTGGATGCGCTGGCACCGCGAACAGGCCGCCCGCAGCGACTGAACGCCCCAGATTCCCGCGACGACGCAGCCGGACGGCTGCGGCGAGCCCCCACCCGACGCCAGGGACCCATACATGAAAGACATCCACAAGCTGCTGCAGAACAACCGCGACTGGGCCGACCGGATCGAGAAGGAAGACCCCGAGTTCTTCCACCAGCTCGCCAAGCAGCAGCACCCCGAATACCTGTGGATCGGCTGTTCCGATTCGCGCGTGCCGGCCAACCAGATCATCGGCATGGCCCCGGGTGAAGTGTTCGTGCACCGCAACGTCGCCAACGTGGTCGCCCACACCGACCTGAACTGCCTGAGCGTGGTGCAGTACGCGGTGGACCAGCTGAAGGTGAAGCACATCCTGATCGTCGGCCACTACGGCTGCGGCGGCGTGCATGCCTGCCTGCACAACACCCGCGTCGGCCTGGCCGACAACTGGCTGCGCCACGTTGGCGACGTGATGCAGAAGCACACCGGCATCCTCGATGCGATCGAGACCGACGAGCTCAAGCACGCACGCCTGTGCGAACTGAACGTGATCGAGCAGGTGGCCAACCTGTGCCGCTCGACCATCGTGCAGGACGCCTGGGCCCGCGGCCAGAAGCTGATGGTGCACGGCTGGGTCTACAGCCTGAAGGACGGACGCGTGCGCGAGATGGGCATCGACGTCGGTTCGCAGGAAGAACTGCAGCCCGCCTATGAAAAGGCCCTGTCCTACGTCCCGCGCAAGGGCAAGCGCGACTGATCCCTTACGGATGACCACCATGCTCGCTTCGCCGATCAACCTGCACGCCTGGATCGAAGAAAACCGCCACCTGCTGAAGCCTCCGGTGGGCAACAAGATGATCGACAACGGCGACTTCATCGTGATGGTGGTGGGCGGGCCGAACTCGCGTACCGACTTCCACTACGACGAAGGCCCCGAGTGGTTCTACCAGCTCGAAGGCGAGATGGTGCTGAAGGTGCAGGAAGACGGCGCGGTGCGCGACATTCCGATCCGCGCCGGCGAGATCTTCCTGCTGCCGGCAAAGGTTCCGCACTCGCCGCGGCGCCCGCCCGGTGGTATCGGTCTGGTGGTCGAGCGCAAGCGCCTGCCGCACGAGATGGACGGCGTGATCTGGCACTGCGAGCGCTGCAACCACAAGCTGCACGAAGAGTATTTCCCGCTGCAGAACATCGAAACCGACCTGCCCAAGGTGTTTGCGCGCTATCACGCCAGCCTGGAACTGCGTACCTGCAGCGAGTGCGGGCACGTGGACCCGCTGCCGGCGCCAGCGGCGGGCTGAGCCATCGAACGGTAGTTGCCCACCTTGGTGGGCGCTTGCTTGTACGTGCGCCAACCAAGGTTGGCGTCTACCGGGTCATGCGGCGCTGGCGTTGGGTTGGCAGCTACCGGGCCATGCCCCAGGCGCTACACTGGCGATCCCGTTGCAGCCTGTTGCCCGACCATGTCCGACCTGCTCAGCCGCACCCACGCCATTGCCCTGGACGCCGCCGATCCGCTGCGCCCGCTGCGCAATGAATTCCTGATTCCGCGCCATGGCGGCGGCGAGCAGACCTACTTCGTCGGCAACTCGCTGGGCCTGCAGCCGCGTGGCGCGCAGGCGGCCGTGCAGGAAGTGATGAAGCAGTGGGGCGAGCTGGCGGTGGAAGGCCACTTCACCGGCCCGACGCAGTGGCTGTCCTACCACCGCCTGGTGAGCGCGCAGCTGGCCCGCGTGGTCGGTGCGCTGCCCAGCGAGGTGGTTGCAATGAACACGCTGAGCGTGAACCTGCACCTGATGATGGTCAGCTTCTACCGGCCCACGGCCGAGCGTCCAGTGATCCTGATGGAAGCCGGCGCATTCCCGACCGATCGCCACGCGGTGGAAGCACAGATCCGCTTCCATGGTTTCGACCCGGCCGAGTGCCTGGTGGAAGTGCAGCCGGACGAGGCCAACGGCACGATTTCACTGACCGCGATCGAGCATGCCATCGCCGAGCACGGTTCACGCCTGGCGCTGGTGCTGTGGCCCGGCGTGCAGTACCGCACCGGCCAGGCCTTCGACCTCGATGCGATCACCCGCGCCGCACGCCTGCAGGGCGCGCGTATCGGCTTCGACCTGGCACACTCGGTCGGCAACCTGCCGCTGCGCCTGCATGACGTGGCCCCTGATTTCGCCGTGTGGTGCCACTACAAGTACCTCAACAGCGGCCCGGGCGCGGTTGCCGGCGCCTTCGTCCACGAGCGCCATCACCGCGACACCAGCCTGCCGCGCTTTGCCGGCTGGTGGGGCCATGAGGAATCCACCCGCTTCCAGATGGCACCGCAGTTCACGCCGGCCATCGGTGCCGAAGGCTGGCAGCTGAGCAATCCGCCAATCCTCGGCCTGGCGCCGCTGCGCGCCTCGCTGGACCTGTTCGAGCGCGCCGGCATGGAGGCGCTGCGCAGCAAGTCGCTGGCACTGACCGGCATGCTCGAAGCACTGGTCCGTGCGCGCCTGTCCGGCGTGCTGGACATCATCACCCCGGCCGAGCCGCAGCGCCGTGGCTGCCAGTTGTCGCTGCGCGTGATCGGTGGCCGCGAGCGCGGCCGTGCGCTGTTCGAGCATCTGCGCGGCATCGGCGTGCTCGGCGACTGGCGCGAACCCGACGTGATCCGCATCTCGCCCACCCCGCTCTACAACCGCTACCTGGACGTGCACCACTTCGTCGAGGAAGTGGAAGCCTGGGCCGGCCTCTAAGCCGGCCCCTCCCCTACTGCTGGACAGTTCGTTGATCGCACACGCTTCCCGCTCGTTGAGCATTATCGGTGCCGGCCTTGCCGGGTCCCTGCTGGCCATCCTGCTGTCACGCCAGGGCTGGCGCATCACCTTGTACGAACGCCGCGGCGATCCACGCGTGGCCGACTACGAGAGCGGCCGCTCGATCAACCTGGCGTTGGCCGAGCGTGGGCGCAACGCACTGCGTCAGGCGGGCGTGGAAGACGAGGTGATGGCACGCGCGGTGATGATGCGCGGGCGCATGGTGCACCCGCGCGAGGGCGAACCGCAGCTGCAGCGCTATGGCCGCGACGACAGCGAAGTGATCTGGTCGATCCACCGCAGCGACCTGAACACCACGCTGCTGGAGCTGGCCGAACAGGCCGGCGCCACCGTGCACTTCCATCGCCGCCTGCACACCGTCGATTTCGATGCGGGTTACGCACGCTTCATCGATGACCGTGACGACAGCCCGCACGACATCCGTTTCGACACCCTGATCGGTGCCGACGGTGCCGGTTCGGCACTGCGTGCGGCGATGAACCGGCGCGCGCCGCTGGGTGAGGACATCGCCTTCCTCGACCACTCCTACAAGGAGCTGGAGATCCCGCCGGCTGCCGATGGCAGCTTCCGCATCGAGCGCAATGCGCTGCACATCTGGCCGCGCGGCCACTACATGTGCATCGCCCTGCCCAACCACGAAGGCACCTTCACCGTCACCCTGTTCCTGCCCAACCAGGGCGACCCCAGCTTCGCCACGGTCAATACCGGGGCGCAGGCCGAGGCGCTGTTCGCGCGCGAGTTCGCCGACACCCTGCCGTTGATCCCGAACCTGCGCGCGGACTGGGAGCAGCATCCACCGGGCCTGCTTGGCACGCTCACCCTGGAACGCTGGCACCAGCAGGGCCGCGCGGTGCTGATCGGCGACGCCGCGCATGCGATGGTGCCGTTCCACGGCCAGGGCATGAACTGCGCGTTCGAGGACTGCGTTGCGCTGGCCCGCCACCTGATGGAGGCGGATGATCTGGAAGGCGCGTTCGCCGCGTTCGAAGCCGAGCGCAAGCCGAATGCACGTGCCATCCAGCAGATGGCACTGGAGAACTACCTGGAGATGCGTGACCGCGTGGCCGATCCCGCCTTCCTGCTGCAGCGCGAGCTGGAACAGGAACTGCAGCGGCGCTGGCCGACCCGCTTCGTACCGCACTACACGATGGTCACTTTCCTGCACACGCCGTACGCAGAGGCGCTGCGCCGCACCGAACTGCAGCGCGACATGCTGGTGGCCGCCACCGCCGGTCACGATTCACTGGACAACATCGACTGGACCGCACTGGAAGCACAGATCCACGCCCAGCTACCGGTCCTGGAGGGCGCGCACTGATGGCTGACAGCTTCCTGTTCTACGACCTGGAAACCTTCGGCCAGGACCCGCGGCGCACGCGCATCTCGCAGTACGCCGCGATCCGTACCGACGCCGATCTCAACGAAATCGACACGCCGGTCAGCTTCTTCGTGCGCCCGGCCGATGACCTGCTGCCCTCGCCGATGGCCACCCTGGTCACCGGCATCACCCCGCAGCAGGCACTGGCCGAGGGCATCAGCGAGGCTGAGGCCTTCGATCGCATCAACGAGCAGCTGTCGCGCCCCGGCACCTGTGCGCTGGGCTACAACACGCTGCGCTTCGACGATGAGTTCGTCCGCTACGGCCTGTTCCGCAACTTCCACGACCCGTACGAACGCGAGTGGCGCAACGGCAATTCGCGCTGGGACCTGCTGGACATGCTGCGGCTGATGCGCGCGATGCGCCCGGACGGCATCCAGTGGCCGCTGCGCGAGGATGGCGCCACCTCGTTCAAGCTCGAGCACCTGGCCGAGGCCAACAACGTGCGCGAAGGCGATGCGCACGAAGCGCTGTCCGACGTACGCGCCACCATCGGCATGGCACGCCTGTTCAAGCAGTCGCAGCCACGGCTGTGGGAGTACGCGCTGAAGCTGCGCGACAAACGCTTCGTCGGCAGCCTGCTGGACGTGGCCGCGATGAAGCCGGTACTGCACATTTCCATGCGCTACCCGGCCAGTCGCCTGTGCGCGGCCCCGGTGCTGCCGCTGGCCGCGCACCCGACCATCAACAACCGGGTGATCGTGTTCGACCTGGAAGGCGAGATCGACGATCTGCTGGAACTGCCGGCCGAGGTGATCGCACAGCGCCTGTACATGCGCGCCAGCGAGCTGCCCGAGGGCGTGGCGCGGGTGCCGCTGAAGGAAGTGCACCTGAACAAGGTGCCCGCGCTGATCGCCTGGAACCACCTGCGCGCCGATGACCACGCGCGCCTCGGCCTGGACGTGGCCGCGATCGAGGCCAAGGTGGAACGCCTGCGCGCGTTCGCCCCGCAGCTGGCCGAGAAGGCCCGGCAGGTCTACAACCAGCCCCGCGCCGCCACCGTGGCCGATGTCGATGCCTCGCTCTACGACGGCTTCCTCGGCAATGGCGACAAGCCGCTGCTTGCGCTGGCACGCACCACCGCGCCGGAGCAGCTGGCCGCGCTGGAAGGCCGCTTCCGCGACCCGCGCCTGCCGGAGCTGCTGTTCCGCTACCGCGCGCGCAATCATCCCGACAGCCTCGCGCCGGCTGAACGCCAGCGCTGGCAGGATTACCGCCGCCAGCGCCTGCTCGGAGACGGCGGGCTGGGCGAACTCAACCTGCCCCAGTACCAGCAGCAGCTCGATGCACTGGCCGCTGAAGCGCCCGACGATGCACGGCGCCAGGCCCTGCTGCAATCGCTGCGCGACTGGGGCCAGCACCTGCAGGAGACCTTGTGAGTACCTATTTCTCGGACGCCAGCTTCAAGTTCCTGCGCAGCCTGGCGCGGCATAACGACAAGGCGTGGTTCAACGACCACCGCCAGCAGTATGAAGACCACGTGCGGCAGCCATTCCTGCGCCTGCTGGGTGACCTGCAGCCGGCGCTGGCCGAGGTCAGCGACCACTTCCGCGCCGATACCCGCGGCGTCGGCGGCTCGCTGTTCCGCATCCATCGCGACGCGCGCTTCTCCAACGACAAATCCCCGTACAAGACCTGGCAGGGTGCACGCCTGTTCCATGAGCGCCGCCGCGAGGTGGCCGCGCCCTCGTTCTACGTGCACCTGCAGCCGGGCGAGAGCTTCGTCGGTGCCGGCCTGTGGCATCCGGAACCGGAGACCCAGCGCCGCGTGCGCCACTTCATCCTCGACAACCCGGGCAGCTGGAAGGCCGCAGCGCATGCACCGGCGCTGCGCAAGCGCTTCGACTTCGAAGAGAGCGAGAAGCTGGTGCGTCCGCCGCGCGGCTTCCCGGCCGACTTCGAATTCATCGACGACCTCAAGCACCGCAACTGGGTGATGTGGCGCTCGCTGGACGACGCCACCATGACCGGCCCGCGCCTGCTGTCCACGCTGGGCAAGGACCTGGCCGCGCTCGGCCCGTTCGTCGACTACCTGTGCGCGGCGCTGGACCTGGAATTCTGATGCCGTTGGCACAGCAACGCCGCACGCTGGGCCGCACCGGCCTGGCGGTTTCGCCGGTGGGCCTGGGCTGCTCCGGCTTCTGGGGGCATCGCCGCTTCCCGGAACAGTCGGCCGCGCACGTGGTCGAGCATGCACTGGCACAGGGCGTGAACCTGTTGGACACCGGCCACAACTATTCCGGTTTCCACGCCGAACCGCGGCTGGGCCGCATCCTGCGCCCGTTGCTGAAGCGATACCCGCGCGAGTCGCTGGTGATTTCCAGCAAAGGCGGCACGCTGACCGGCCAGGCCGGCGTCAGCGGCGCCGAGCAACGCAATTTCTCGCCGGCAGCCATCACTGCCAGCTGCGAGGCCTCGCTGCGCAACCTCGGCCTGGATTACCTGGATATCTACCAGCTGCACGGTGCCAGCCAGCACGACATCAACGATGACCTGCTGGCCGCGCTGCAACGCCTGCGCGAACGTGGGCTGATCCGGCACACCGGCATCAATACGCACACGGCATCGACCCTGCGCTGGATGATCGACCATCCCACGCTGTTCGACGTGGTGCTGCTCGATTACAACGCCCTGCAGCAGGACCGTGAACCCCTCATCGACCAGTTGCACGCGGTGGGCATCGGCGTACTGGCCGGCACCGTGCTGGCGCAGGGCCATCTGCTGCCACCACGCCCGCGCCTGCCACGACCGGCGGATGCCTGGTACCTGGCCAGGGCCTGGCTCAAACCGAGCAGCCGTCAACTGATGCGCAGCGCACGCAACATGCGGAAGGCACTCGCCGCCATCCGCAGCCAGCGCCCGGCCCAGACCGCGTTTGCCTACGCCCTGGGCCATCCCGGCGTGGCCAGTGGCATCCTGGGCACCACCCGCACCGGCAGCCTGGACGAAGTACTGGCGACGCGGCTTGAGGCACTGACCGCAGCCGAACGCCAGCAGCTGGTGGACGCCTTCGGTGATGGCCGCGGATCTCCCAGTCATTGAGTCTTCACCCCATGCTGCTGCGGTTGCGGCAGTCTGGGCGGCATGAAGAAACTCACCGCACTCGTTGGGCTGCTGGTCCTGGCCTTGGCCGCCTGGTGGTTCGGCGGCCCGTACATGACCGTCAATGGCCTGTCCAAGGCCATCGAGCAGCGCGACACCGCCCGCCTGGAGCGCTACGTCGATTTCCCGCGCGTGCGCAACAGCCTGCGCGCGCAGCTCAATGACTATCTGGTGCGCCAGGCCGGCCCGGATGTGGCGGCCAGCCCGTTCGGTGCCCTGCTGTACGGGCTGGGGGACCAGCTTGGTGGTGCCGCGGTGGACACCATGGTGACCCCGACCGGGATCGGCGCGATGCTGCAGGGTCACGTGCTGTGGAAGCGCGGCCGCAATGAACTGCAGGGCGGCGATGCCTTCGGCGCGACCGAACCCGCACGGCCGCTGAAGCATGCCGAACATCATTTCGAAGCGCTGGACCGCTTCGTGATCGATGTCGATCGCGGCCCCGGCCAGCCGCCGATGAAGGTGGTGCTGGAACCGCAGGGCCTGCGCTGGAGGGTGGTGGACCTGCAGCTGGGGATGTCCGGCAGCCCGTGACCGGACCCGTGGCCTGACGGCAATGCCAACCAAGGTTGGCGACTACCGGGGCATGGCGCTCTGGTAGATGCCCAACTTGGTGGGCATGGATCCAATACGGCGCCAACCAAGGTTGGCGACTACCGGGGTACAGCGCTCTGGTAGATGCCCACCTTGGTGGGCATGCATCCAGAACAGCGCCAACCAAGGTTGGCAACTACCAGACCCTATCCTTCGTTGGCAACGCCATGCGGCACGTGGCCGGCGGCCACATGCTCGCGGGCGCTGTCGATGTTGTGCTGCGAATCATCGAAGAAGATGTCGGCACCGAACGCCTGCAGGAACGGCCCCTTGTGGCGCCCTCCGAGGAACAGCGCCTCGTCCAGGCGCACGCCCCACTCGCGCAGGGTGCGGATCACCCGCTCATGCGCCGGTGCCGATCGCGCGGTGACCAGTGCGGTCCGGATCGGCGCACTCTCGCCGGCCGGGAACACTTCCTGCAATGTATGCAGGGCCGACAGGAAACCGCGGAACGGACCGCCGCTGAGCGGCTCGCGGGCGCGCTCGCGCTCGTGGCGGCCAAAGGCTTCCACGCCCTGCTCGCGCGAAATGCGCTCGCTCTCGTCACCGAAGATCACGGCGTCACCGTCAAAGGCGATGCGCAGCTGGCCGGCCGGGCGACCGGTATCGATCTGGTCGGCCGCCGCAGCGGCGGTCTCGCCCGGCGGCTTGGGCAGGATGGTCGCCGCCGCAATGCCATGGCGCAGCGCGCTGCGCACCGATTCCGGGTTGGCCGACAGGAACAGGTCGGTACCGAACGGCTTCACGTACGGCCAGGTCGGCTCGCCGGCGGTGAACGTCGCACGGATGATGCCCAGACCGTAGTGCTGGATCGAATTGAAGATGCGCAGGCCGGTATCGGCCGAATTGCGCGACAGCAGGATCACCTCGACCCGCGGGTTCTCCGGGCTGGCGCCCTGGTTCAGCGCCAGCAACTTGCGCACCACCGGGAAGGCCACGCCGGGCCCGAGGATATCGTCCTCGTGCTGGCGCTGGAATTCGGCATAGGCCGCCACGCCATCGCTCTCGAACAGCGCATGGCTTTCCTCGAGGTCGAACAGGGCGCGCGAGGTCACCGCGACGGTCAGCAAACGGGGGGAGTTGTCGCCCATCGGTGGGGGTCCTTCAAGCGGTCGGCGGGGCCGGCCGCCTATTGTCGTCAAAAAACGAACTGTTCGCTCAGGATCCGGTCTTCCAGGTTGTGCTCCGGGTCGAACAGCAGGGTCACGCGGCGGTCCTTCGACTCGCGGATGGTCACCTCGACCACGTCGCGGGTCTCGTGCGAATCCGCTGTGACGCTGACCGGGCGCTTGTACGGATCAAGCACGCGGAAACGCACCTCGGTGTCGGCCTTGAGGATCGCCCCGCGCCAGCGTCGCGGCCGGTAAGGGGCCAGCGGCGTCAGCGCGATGGTATGCGAGCCCAGCGGCAGCACCGGTCCGTGCGCGGAATAGTTGTAGGCGGTACTGCCTGCCGGGGTGGCCACCAGCACGCCGTCACCGATCAGCTCGGCCACGCGTTCCTGGCCGTTGAGGTCGATTCCGATATGCGCGGCCTGCCGGGTCTGGCGCAGCAGCGACACATCGTTGTAGGCCAGCGAACCGGTGCTGGTGCCCGACTCGGTCAGCGCCACCATTTCCAGCGGGCGCAGGTTGGCCGGTTCGGCACGGGCAATGCGGGCCTGCACGTCGTCGTCGCCGCGGTACTGGTTCATCAGGAAGCCGACCGTGCCCAGTTTCATGCCGAATACCGGCTTGCCCAGGTGCCCATGCCGGTGCAGGGTCTGCAGCATGAAGCCATCGCCGCCCAGTGGGCACAGCACGTCGGCCTGTTCCGGCGCGTGGTCGCCATAGCGCGAGACCATCGCCGCGCGGGCCATCTGCGCGGGCTCGGTGGTGCTGGCCAGGAAAGCGATGCGGGGGGTGTCGCTCATCGGTGGATCCGGGTGGGTGTGCCAGCAAGAGCATACCCGGTAGTGCCGGCCGCTGGCCGGCAACCGCCCATCTGCGGGGAGGCCCATGGGGTTGCCGGCCAGCGGCCGGCACTACCCGTCCCAGGCATGCGCCGCAAAACAGAACGGCCCCGCTTTCGCGGGGCCGTTCTGTTCAACACACGCCGGGCATAACCCGGCGGTACATCACTTACGCACCATGTGCAGCCAGCTGGCCCAGGCGCTGCACCGCGACCGAGACGGTCGGGTAGTCCAGGGTCTTCTGCTCGGCCAGTTCGGCCAGCATCGCCAGGGTGAAGCGCAGGCTGTTGTCGTCGCGACCCATCCAGGCCGCCACCTTCGCTTCAGCACTGCTGCCCTTGGTGCCCAGCACCTGGCCCGCCAGGTTGCGGTGGTTGGCGGCCAGCTCGTCACGCAGCACGCCACGTGCCACGGCGTGCCAACGGCCATTGACCTCCAGCGCGTCGACCTGCTCGAACAGCCACGGCAGCTGCAGGGCGTCGCCCAGGCGGAAGTGAACCTTGGACACGTCCACCGGCTTCAGCTTGCGGGTGCGGGCCAGTTCGATGATGTCGAACGCCGGCTCCAGGAAGTGCAGTTCGGCCAGCTGCTGCGCCAGCGCGGACGGCAGGCCCTTTTCCTTCCACTCGGCCACCAGGGCTTCGTAGGTCGGACGCTGCGAATCCGGCAGCACACCCGAAGCAACGCGGATGTCGTTGAACGGACCCTGGTAGCGGTTGACCGCTTCGGTGATGCCCGGCATCGCGCCCGGGCGCGACAGCAGCCAGCGCACGAACGAGCGCTGCAGCTTCCAGATCACTTCCAGTGCATCGATCTGCACCGACTCCGGCACCTTGCCGTCGAGGGCATCGATCTGTGCCCACAGCGCGCGCGCATCCAGCGTTTCACGGCTGATGGTGTAGGCCTTGGCGACCTCGGCGATGGAACGGCCGGTGTCTTCCTGCATGCGCATCAGGAAGGTGGCGCCCATGCGGTTGATGGTCTGGTTGGTCACGGCCGTGGCGATGATTTCGCGCTTCAGGCGGTGACGCTCCATTGCATCGGCGTACTTCTTCTGCAGCGGGGTCGGGAAGTAGCGCTGCAGCTCCTTGGACAGGTACGGATCTTCCGGAATGTCCGAATCCAGCAGCTGGGCGAACGCCACCAGCTTGGAGTAGGACAGCAGCACCGACAGCTCCGGACGGGTCAGGCCCTGGCCACGTGCCTTGCGCTGCGACAGCTCGGCATCGGACGGCAGGAACTCGATCTGGCGATCAAGCAGGCCCTGCTGCTCCAGGGTACGGATGAAGTGCTGCTTGGAACCTAGGCGCTTGACCGCCATCCGCTCCATCAGGCTCAGCGCCTGGTTCTGGCGGTAGTTGTCGTTGAGCACCAGCTCGGCGACTTCATCGGTCATCGAGGCCAGCAGCTTGTTGCGCTGCTCGACGGTCAGCTTCTTCGCCCGCACCACATCGTTGAGCAGGATCTTGATGTTGACTTCATGGTCGGAGGTGTCGACACCGGCCGAGTTGTCGATGAAGTCGGTGTTGAGCAGCACGCCTGCCTGGGCAGCTTCGATGCGGCCCAGCTGGGTCATGCCCAGGTTGCCGCCCTCGCCCACCACCTTGCAGCGCAGCTCGCCACCGTTCACGCGCAGGGCGTTGTTGGCGCGGTCGCCGACATCGCTGTGCTGCTCGCTGGCGGCCTTGACGTAGGTACCAATGCCGCCGTTCCACAGCAGGTCGACCGGTGCCTTCAGGATCGCGCTCATCAGGTCGTTCGGCGACAGCGCCTTGACGTTCTCGTCCAGGCCCAGCACTTCACGCACCTGCGGGGTGATCTCGATCGACTTCAGACTGCGCGGGTACACGCCGCCGCCCTTGCTGATCAGCTTGGCATCGTAGTCCGCCCAGCTCGAACGCGGCACGGTGAACAGGCGCTCACGTTCGACGAACGTGGTGGCTGCATCCGGGTTCGGGTCCAGGAAGATGTGGCGATGATCGAACGCAGCGACCAGGCGGATGTGGCGCGACAGCAGCATGCCGTTGCCGAACACGTCGCCGGACATGTCGCCGACGCCGACTGCGGTGAAGTCCTGGCTCTGGCTGTCACGGCCCAGCGCACGGAAGTGGCGCTTGACCGACTCCCACGCACCGCGTGCGGTGATGCCCATGCCCTTGTGGTCGTAACCCACCGAACCACCAGAGGCGAACGCATCGCCCATCCAGAAGCCGTGCGCGATGGCCAGGCCGTTGGCAATGTCGGAGAAGGTCGCGGTGCCCTTGTCGGCAGCCACCACCAGGTACGGATCGTCCATGTCGTGGCGCACGACATCCACCGGCGGCACGATCTTGTTGTTGACGATGTTGTCGGTGATGTCCAGCAGGCCCTGGATGAACAGCTTGTAGCAGGCCACGCCGTTGGCGAAGATCGCGTCGCGGTCGCCGTTCACCGGCGGGGTCTTGGCGAAGAAGCCGCCCTTCGCGCCAACCGGCACGATGACGGTGTTCTTGACCATCTGCGCCTTGACCAGGCCCAGCACTTCGGTACGGAAGTCTTCGCGACGGTCCGACCAGCGCAGGCCACCGCGGGCGACCGCGCCGAAGCGCAGGTGGGTACCTTCCACGCGCGGGCCGTAGACGAAGATTTCGCGGTACGGGCGCGGCTTCGGCAGGTCCGGCACCAGCGCCGAATCGAACTTGAAGCTGATGACATGGCCGTGCTGGCCGTTGGCATCGGTCTGGTAGTAGCTGGTACGCAGGGTCGCGTCGATCACGCCCATGAACGAGCGCAGGATGCGGTCCTCGTCCAGGCTGGACACGCGGTCCATCAGCTTCAGCAGCGCATCGCGCGCGGCCTGCATCTGCGCATCGCGGTCACCCTTGCGGGCGTCGACCACGGTCTTGAGCACCTTCAGGGTGGCGTCGTCGCCAGCAGCCAGCACATCGAAGTGGGCCTTCAGCTGGGCCTGGCCGGCGGCGATATCGTCCTTGCTCTCATGGCCGGTAGCCGGATCGAAGCGGGCTTCGAACAGCTCGACCAGCAGGCGGGCCAGCAGCGGGTAGCGCGCGAAGGTGCCTTCCACGTAGGCCTGCGAGAACGGCACGCCGGTCTGCAGCAGGTACTTGCAGTAGCCACGCAGCATGGCGACCTGGCGCCAGTGCAGGCCGGCAGCCAGCACCAGGCGGTTGAAGCCGTCGTTCTCGGCATCGCCGTGCCAGACGCGGGCGAAGGTCTCGCCGAAGGCTTCATCGACGCTGGCGGCATCGATCGCGCCGGCGGTCGACTCGACCTCGAAGTCCTGCACGTACACCGGCGCGTTGTCGACCGACAGGCGGTACGGACGCTCGGCGATCACGCGCAGGCCCATGTTTTCCATCATCGGCAGCGCGTCCGACAGCGGGATGTCATCCAGTTGGCGATACAGCTTCAGGCGCAGGCCATCACCAGATTCACGCGGCACCGCCTGCAGGCTCAGGCGCAGGTCGTCCGGGCCGGTCAGGGCGTCGAGCTGGCTGACATCGTTGGCAGCAACGGCGGTGCTGTTGTCTTCGATGTAGCCGGCCGGCAGTGCCTTGCCAATGCGGGCAGCGATGCGCAGGCCTTCGGTTTCGCCGTGGCGGGTCACCAGCGCTTCGCGCAGGTCGTCCTGCCAGTTGCGCAGCACCTGGGCCAGCTTCTGCTCCAGTTCGGCGGTATCGACGTCCAGCATTTCGCCCGGCTTGGGGCGCACGATCAGGTGCACCTGGGCCAGCGGCGATTCGCCCAGCACCACCGAGCTGTCCACGTACTCGCCGTGCAGCGCGTCCTTCAGCATCGCTTCGATGCGCAGGCGCACGTCGGTGTTGAAGCGCTCACGCGGCAGGTAGACCAGCGCGGAGATGAAACGGCTGTACTTGTCGCGGCGCAGGAACAGGCGGCTGCGCACGCGCTCCTGCAGGCCCAGCACGCCCATGGCAGTGCGGAACAGTTCGTCCTCGCTGGACTGGAACAGTTCTTCGCGCGGCAGGGTTTCCAGGATGTGGCGCAGGGCCTTGCCGCTGTGGCTGGCCGAGGCCAGGCCCGACTGCTTCATCACGTGCTCGTGGCGCTGGCGCACCAGCGGGATTTCCCACGGGCGACGGTTGTAGGCGCTGGAGGTGAACAGGCCAAGGAAGCGCTGTTCGCCGATGATCTTGCCCTTGGCGTCGAATTCCAGCACGCCGATGTAGTCCATGTAGCCGGCGCGGTGCACGCGCGAACGGGCATTGGTCTTGGTCAGGATCAGCGCGTCCTTCAGCCCGGACGTGGTGTTCAGGCCCTGCGCGGCCAGGGTCTTGACCGGACGTGCGGCGGACTTGTCCTTGCCGCGCATCAGGCCCAGGCCGGTGTCGTTCAGCGGCGCCAGCACCTCTTCCTTGCCCTGCTTCTCGACGCGGTACTCGCGGTAGCCGAAGAAGGTGAAGTGGTTGTCGGCGGCCCAGCGCAGGAATTCCTGTGCTTCCTTGCGCGACGCGTCGTCGACCGGCAGCTGGCGGCTGCCCAGGTCGTCGGCCAGCGCCAGCGCCTTGTCCTTCATCGGCTGCCAGTCGCGCACGATCGCACGCACTTCGTCCAGCGCCTTGCTGATGGCCTGCTCGATGGCCGCCATGGCTTCGGCCGGCTGGCGGTCGATCTCCAGCAGCATCACCGACTCGGCATCACCCTCGCCGACCTTGACCAGCTTGCCGGCCTTGTCGCGGGTGAAGCGCAGCACCGGGTGGCCCAGCACGTGGACGCCCACGCCCTGTTCGGCCAGCGACATGGTGACGGTGTCGACCAGGAACGGCATGTCGTCGTTGACGATCTGCAGCACGGTGTGCGGCGATTCCCAACCGTTGGCCTTCGCGGTCGGATTGAACACGCGGACGTTGGCCTTGCCGGCCTTGCGGGCACGGGCGAATTCCAGCGTCTCAGCCGCGAGCGCGGCCCACTCTTCAGCGCTGTGGTGCGGGAACTCGTCCGACTCCATGCGCTTGTAGAAGTCAGTGGCGAAGGCCACCGCTTCGGCCTGTGCGGCCGCGGGGTAACGCTTGCGCAATGCCGTGTACACCGGCTCCAGGGAGAAACCAGCGGTCACTGCGACCTCCGACTCTGCTGGTTTGGTCTTGTTTTTCACGGTCTTGGCTGCGGTTTTTTGCGGTTTCATGGCAGAGCGATGCGCTTGCTCAGTTGGGAAAATGAAATTGTAGCCCTACCGCACGAAAAGGCCTTGCTGCAGGACGGAATAACCAGATTCGGGTTTGCTGCGGTTTAGACGCCTATTCAGTTCGCACCGGTATGGTGCTGGTGCGCGCTTCAGCACTGCCGACAGGATCGGCAAAGCGTGTTACCGGAAGACACACGCGGCGACGCCGATTCGATTCCACAATCCTGAACTGGACGGTATAGTCCACCGCGTGAACCCGGCCTACCTCCCCGTTGCCCTCGACGCACGCGATGAGCGCGTGTTCGATGCCGTGCGCGAGCTGTTGGCCCAGCAGGGCATGCAGATGAGCATGGACGCGGTGGCCCAGCATGCCGGCTGCTCCAAGCAGACCCTGTACTCGCGCTACGGCAACAAGCAGGAACTGCTGCGCCGGGTGATGCAGCGCCATGTCGGCCACGCTACCGGAGCCATGGTTCGTGCACTCCGCAGTGACGACCTGCGTGCCAGCCTGCTCCAGTTCGCCACCGACTTCCTGGAGCATTTCAACCAACCGCACGTAGGGCAGGCCTGTCGGCTGATCGCCGCCGACGCGTCACAGTTTCCCGAAGAGGCGCGTACGCTGTACCGGCATGGCGCCGGCGCGCTGACGCTTCATCTTGCTGAATGGATTGAAACCGTTTGCATGCGTGGCCAGCTCCGGCATGACGACCCGCACTTCATGGCCGAACTGCTGCTGAGCATGATCGCCGGTCAGGATTTCGACAAACAGCGTTTCCATACCCCCCATCGTGATGACGCGCAGCTGCGTCGGCGCTGGGCAGAGTTCTCCGTCGACAGCTTCCTGCGCGCCTTCGCGCCTCAGCCGTCGGCGGCCCCGTCTTCAAACCAACCCCGGAGTTCCTCCTGATGACCGCCCCACTCCGCACCCTTGCCCTGACGTGCGCCGTTGCTGTCGCGCTGGCTGCCTGCAAGAAGCCGGAACAGCAGACGCCCCCGCCGCCGGAGGTGGGCGTGATCGACGCCAAGCCGCAGACCCTGCCGCTGCAGCGTGAGCTGGTCGGCCGCCTGTCGCCGTTCCGCAGCGCCGACGTGCGCGCGCGCGTGCCGGGCGTACTGCTCAAGCGCGTCTACCAGGAAGGCTCGCAGGTCAAGCAGGGCCAGCCCCTGTTCCTGATCGACCCGGCGCCGCTGCGTGCTTCGCTCAATGCCTCCGAGGCCCAGCTGGCCTCGGCCCGCGCGACCTACGCCAATGCCAAGGTGGCCGCGGACCGCGCGCGTTCGCTGGCGCCGCAGCAGTTCGTCTCCAAATCCGACCTGGACAACGCCGAATCGGCCGAGCGCACCGCGCTGGCCGCGGTCAAGCAGGCCGAAGCGGCGGTGACCTCTTCGCGCATCAGCCTGGGTTATACCGAAGTGACCGCGCCGATCAGCGGTGTGGCCAACAAGCAGCAGGTCACCGAAGGCGCACTGGTCGGCCAGGGCGATGTGACCCTGCTGACCACCGTCGACCAGCTCGACCCGCTGTACGTCAACTTCTCGCTGAGCGTGGACGAGTTGACCCAGCTGCGCGCGCAGCAGGCCAAGGGTGCGCTGGCGCTGTCTGGTGACGGCAAGGCTACGGTCAACGTCAAGCTGGCCGACGGCAGCACCTACAGCGAACCGGGCACGCTGGACTTCTCTTCGACCACGGTCGACCCGGCCACCGGCGCGGTGTCGCTGCGCGCGCTGCTGCCGAACCCGCAGCAGATCCTGCTGCCCGGCGCCTTCGTCAGCTTCCAGGCCAACCTCGGCGAGCGCAACAACGCCTACCTGGTGCCGCAGCAGGCGCTGCTGCGCGACACCACCGGCGGCTACGTGATGGTGGTCGGTGCCGACGGCAAGGTCGTGCGCAAGAACGTGAAGACCGATGGCGCGCAGAACGGCAACTGGCTGGTCAGCGACGGCCTGGCCGCCGGTGACAAGGTGATCGTGGCCGGCGTGCAGAAGGTCAAGGAAGGTGCGCCGGCGGTGGCCAAGCCGTGGACCCCGGGGCAGGACGCCAACGGCAAGCCTGCCGCAGGCGGCGCCGCTCCGGCGGGCGCAGCACCGGCCGCAGGCAAGGCACCGGCCGACGCGGCCAAGCCCGAGCAGGCCGATGCGGCCAAGCCGGCCGCCACCGATTCGAACAAGCAGTAACGGGAACCTTCCGTCATGCCTAAATTTTTCATCGAACACCCAGTCTTCGCCTGGGTGGTTGCGATCCTGATCTCGCTCAGCGGCGTGATCGCGATCCTCAACCTGGGCGTGGAGTCCTATCCCAACATCGCCCCGCCGCAGGTCACCGTCTCGGCGACCTACCCGGGCGCCAGTGCGGACACCACCGAGAAATCGGTCACCCAGGTGATCGAGCAGCAGCTGACCGGTATCGATCACCTGCTGTACTTCAGCTCCTCGTCCGCCTCCAACGGCCGCGCGCAGATCACCCTGACCTTCGAGACCGGTACCGATCCGGACATCGCCCAGGTGCAGGTGCAGAACAAGGTCTCGCTGGCCACGCCACGCCTGCCTTCGGAAGTGACCCAGCAGGGCGTGGTGGTGGCCAAGGCCAACGCCGGCTTCCTGATGGTGATCGCGCTGCAGTCCGATACGCCGGCCATCAACCGTGACGCCCTGAACGACATCGTCGGTTCGCGCGTGCTCGACCAGGTCTCGCGTATTCCCGGCGTCGGCAGCACCCAGCAGTTCGGTTCCGAGTACGCCATGAACATCTGGCTCAACCCGGAGAAGATGCAGGGTTATGGCCTGTCGGCCAGCCAGGTGCTCGCCGCGGTGCGTGCGCAGAACGTGCAGTTCGCTGCCGGTGCGCTGGGTTCGGACCCGTCGCCGGAAGGCCAGCACTTCACCGCCACGGTCTCGGCTGAAGGCCGCTTCAGTTCGCCGCAGGAGTTCGAGAACATCATCCTGCGGGCAAATCCGGACGGTTCGCGGGTGCTGATGAAGGACATCGCCCGCGTTGCCTTCGGTGCCAACAACTACGGTTTCGACACCCAGTACAACGGCAAGCCGACCGGTGCCTTCGCCATCCAGCTGCTGCCGGGCGCCAACGCCCTGAACGTGGCCGATGCGGTGCGCGCCAAGATGGACGAGCTGCAGCCCAGCTTCCCGTCCGGGGTGACCTGGTTCTCGCCGTACGACAGCACCACCTTCGTCAAGATCTCCATCCAGGAAGTGGTCAAGACACTGTTTGAAGCAGTGTTCCTGGTGTTCCTGGTGATGCTGATCTTCCTGCAGAACTTCCGCGCCACCCTGATCCCGACCCTGGTCATCCCGGTGGCCCTGCTCGGCACCTTCCTGGGCATGTGGATGATCGGCTTCACGATCAACCAGCTGACCCTGTTCGCGATGGTGCTGGCGATCGGCATCGTGGTCGATGACGCGATCGTGGTGATCGAGAACGTCGAACGCATCATGACCGAGGAAGGCCTGGCGCCGAAGCCGGCCACGCAGAAGGCGATGACCCAGATCACCGGCGCGGTGGTGGCGATCACCGTCGTACTGGCCGCGGTGTTCATCCCGTCCGCCCTGCAGGGCGGCGCCGCCGGTGAGATCTACAAGCAGTTCGCGCTGACCATCGCCATCTCGATGGCGTTCTCGGCGTTCCTGGCTCTGGGCTTCACCCCGGCGCTGTGCGCGACCTTCCTCAAGCCGACGCACAACGACAACCCGAACATCATCTACCGCACCTTCAACAAGTACTACGACAAGATCAGCCATACCTATGTGGGGCACATCACTTCGGCGGTGCGCCACGCACCGCGCTGGATGATCCTGTTCGTGGTGCTGACCGCACTGTGCGGCTTCCTGTTCACCCGCATGCCGGGCAGCTTCCTGCCGGAAGAAGACCAGGGCTATGCGCTGGCGATCGTGCAGCTGCCGCCGGGCTCGACCAAGGGCCAGACCAACGAAGTGTTCGCGCAGATGCGTGGCATCCTGGAAAAGCAGGATGGCTATGAAGGCATGCTGCAGGTGGCCGGTTTCAGCTTCGTCGGTTCCGGCGAGAACGTGGGCATGGGCTTCATCCGCCTGAAGCCATGGGAGGAACGCAAGTTCACCGCGCCCGAGTTCATCCAGAACATGAACGGCGCGTTCTACGGCATCAAGGAAGCGCAGATCTTCGTGGTCAACCTGCCCACCGTGCAGGGCCTCGGCCAGTTCGGCGGCTTCGACATGTGGCTGCAGGACCGCAGCGGTGCCGGCTACGAGCAGCTGACCCAGGCCCGCAACATCCTGCTTGGCCAGGCTGCGCAGAAGCCCGACCATCTGGTGGGCGTACGCCCGAACGGCCTGGAAAACGCCCCGCAGCTGCAGCTGCATGTCGACCGCGTGCAGGCGCAGTCGATGGGCATGTCGGTGTCGGACGTGTACAGCACCATCCAGCTGATGCTGGCCCCGGTGTACGTGAACGACTTCTTCTACGAAGGCCGCATCAAGCGCGTGACCATGCAGGCCGATGGTCCGTACCGCACCGGCCAGGAGTCGCTGAAGAGCTTCTACAGCCCGTCCAGCCTGACCACGAATGCCGACGGCACCAATGCGATGATCCCCCTCAATACGGTGGTCAAGTCCGAATGGGTGTCGGCACCGCCGTCGCTGAGCCGCTACAACGGCTACTCGGCGATCAACATCGTCGGCTCGCAGGCACCGGGCACCAGCTCGGGTGAGGCGATGCAGACCATGGAAGGCATCGTCAACGACGATCTGCCGGCTGGCTTCGGCTACGACTGGTCGGGCATGTCCTACCAGGAAATCCTGGCCGGCAACGCGGCGACGCTGCTGCTGGTGCTGTCGATCGTGGTGGTGTTCCTGTGCCTGGCCGCGTTGTATGAAAGCTGGTCGATCCCGGTGGCAGTGCTGCTGGTGGTGCCGCTGGGCGTGCTTGGCGCCCTCGGCCTGTCGATGCTGCGTGGCCTGCCGAACGATCTGTTCTTCAAGATCGGCCTGATCACCGTGATCGGCCTGGCCGCCAAGAACGCGATCCTGATCGTGGAGTTCGCGGTGGAGCAGCGCGCAGCAGGCAAGACCCTGCGCGATGCCACCATCGAGGCGGCACGCCTGCGTTTCCGACCGATCCTGATGACCTCGTTCGCGTTCATCATGGGCGTGATCCCGATGGCGATCTCCACCGGCGCCGGCGCCAACTCCCGCCACGCCATCGGCACCGGCGTGATCGGCGGCATGCTGTTCGCCACCCTGCTCGGCCTGCTTATGATCCCGGTGTTCTTCGTGGTCGTGCGCCGCATGCTGGGTGACAAGCTGGATGAGTCCTCCAAGGAATTCATGGAGCGCCAGCGCGACGCGGAAGCCGCGCACCGCCCGGATCGTTGATCCGGCGGTGAGTTGAAACGAAAAGGCCCCGGAGCGATCCGGGGCCTTTTCATTCGTGCCATGAAGCCGGTAGTCGCCAACCTTGGTTGGCGCCGCTGGATCCATGCCAACCAAGGTTGGCGCATGCCAAGCCGGCGTCTCAGCGCAGCAGTGCAACCACCACGCACACCACCACGAGAGCCAATGCAGCCCATTGCATCGGCACAAAGAAGAAATGATGAGGTGCAGCCATACCCTTCTGCCGGGGCGCACGGTTGAGCCACAGACCCAGCAATACGTTCACCGCTGCGCCGATGCCTGCACCCAACAGAACCTGGGGCAGCGGCGTGTTGCCCCTGGAGCCTTCATGCGGAAAGAAGTACGCCAGCAGCAGGATGGCTGCAATCGGCGTCACCAGCGTCATGAATCCCCAACCTCGATAGATCATCTTTGCAGACCGCGTAAAAGCCGGCTTGCATTGGACCAGATCGGGTATCGCTCGGCCAAGAAGACCGTGTATCCACGCATGGCGTGGATCTACTGGCCGCGCCGCCGTTGCAGCGGCGCGACCGGTCGAACTCAGCGCAGCCCGGTCTCGTTGCGGGCGATCACCAGGCGCTGGATTTCCGAGGTGCCCTCGTAGATCTCGGTGATCTTGGCATCACGGAAGTAGCGCTCCAGCGGCATTTCCTTCGAATATCCCATGCCGCCATGAATCTGCACGGCCTGATGGGTGATCCACATCGCCGCTTCCGAGGCGGTCAGCTTGGCCACCGCCGCTTCGGTGCTGAAGCGCTTGCCCTGGCCCTTCACCCACGCCGCGCGCAGGGTCAGCAGCAGCGCTGCGTCCAGCTTGCACTTCATGTCGGCGATCTTGGCCTGGGTCATCTGGAAGGTACCGATGGCCGCGCCGAACGCCTTGCGCTCCTTCACGTACTCCAGGGTCGCTTCATAGGCGGCACGGGCGATGCCGATGGCCTGCGAGGCGATACCGATGCGGCCAGCATCGAGCACGCTCATCGCGATCTTGAAGCCCTCGCCTTCCTGGCCCAGCACGTCTTCAGCCTGCGCCACGTAGTCGTTGAATTCGATCTCGCAGGTGGCCGAAGCGCGGATGCCGAGCTTCGGCTCGGTCTTGCCGCGACCGAAGCCCGCCTTGTCGGTATCGATGATGAAGGCGGTGATGCCGCGCGCGCCCTTGTCAGGCTCGCTCATTGCGAACAGCACGATGTACTTGGCCACCGGGCCGGAGGTGATCCAGCTCTTCTTGCCGTTGATGACGAAGGTGCCATCGGCCTGCTTCACTGCGCGGCAACGCATGGCCGTGGCGTCCGAACCGGACTGCGGCTCGGTCAGCGCGAACGCGCCGATGGCCTCGCCTTCGGCGATGGCACGCACATACTTCTGCTTCTGTTCCTCGGTGCCGTGGGTGAGGATGCCGTTGCAGAACAGCGAGTTGTTGACCGACATGATGGTCGAATGGGCTGCGTCGGCGGCGGCGACCTCCACCATCGCCAACACGTACGCCACCGGGTCCATGCCCGCGCCACCGTATTCGGTCGGCACTTCGATGCCCATCAGGCCGTTTTCGCCCAGCAGGCGGATGTTGTCCAGCGGGAACTCGCCGGTGCGGTCATGGTGCTCCGCGCTGGGGGCGATCTTTTCCTGCGCGATGCGCCGCGCCACGTCCTGCAGCATCAACTGCTCTTCAGTAAAGCTGAAATCCACAACACCCTCCCGGGTACATGAAGTTATGGGCCGCGCACCGCGCGCCCAGGTGCCTCGATTGTACCGGGGCCCGCCAGTTTCCGTACGCCAGCGACTTGACCGCGGCAGGCCTTCTCAGCGAATATATCTCTATATCGCGATAGGTAGATATTTATGGATCTGGAAGACTGGTCGACCCGCCTCAAGGTGTTTGCCGATGCCACCCGCGTGCGCTTGCTGGCGCTGCTGGAGCAGGAGGAACTGACCGTGGCCGAACTGTCGGCGATCACCCGGCTGGCACAGCCGCGGGTGTCCACCCACCTGGCGCGCCTGAAGGAAGCCGGCCTGGTCCGCGACCGCCGTGCGGGCGTGTCGGCCTATTACCGCTTCGACGAGGCCCAGCTGGACCCGGCGCAGCGTGCATTGTGGCATGCCTTGAGCAATGGAAGCGACGACCCGTTGCTGCGGCAGGACGCTGAACGTGTCGCCGCCGTGCTGGCCCACCGTGCCTCCGACCAGAACTGGGCCGACAGCGTGGCCGGCGACATGGAGCGCCACTATTCTCCCGGCCGCACCTGGGAAGCCCTCGCGCGTACCGCGTTGCCGCTGCTGGAGACCGGCGACGTGCTGGACATCGCCTCCGGTGACGGCGTGCTGGCCGAACTCGTCGCCCCGCATGCCAAGCGCTACATCTGCATCGATACCAGCGCGCGCGTGGTTGCCGCCGCCAGCGAGCGCCTGCGCCGCCTGCCCAATGTGGAAGTGCGCGAGGGCGACATGCATGCGCTGCCGTTCAAGGACGGCAGCTTCGACCTGGTGGTGCTGATGCATGCGCTGACCTACGCCAGCAAACCGGCGCAGGCGGTGACCGAAGCCGCGCGCGTGCTGCGCTCCGGCGGCCGCCTGCTGCTGTGCAGCCTGGCCCGCCACGAGCATAAGGCGGCGGTGGAGGCCTACGGCCACGTCAACCTCGGCTTCAGCGACAAGGAGCTGCGCAGGTTCGTCGACAAGGCCGGCCTGCAGGTATCCAGCCTGGAGACGGTCACCCGCGAAAAGCGTCCGCCGCACTTCGAAGTGATTTCACTGATCGCCAACAAGCCCTGAGCCCGAGATCGCCATGCCTGCCCTGCCCTGGTTGCATCCTGATCGTGCCAACGCCCTGCTCGACGCCCTGCGCGAGCGGATCCTGATCATCGACGGCGCGATGGGCACCATGATCCAGCGCCATGGCCTGCAGGAAGACGACTACCGCGGCGAGCGCTTCGCCGGTGGCTACGATCATGTGCATGGCCCCGCTTGCGACCACGCCGTGCAGGAAGGGCATGACCTGAAGGGCAACAACGATCTGCTGCTGCTGACCCGGCCGCAGATCGTCGCCGACATCCATACCGCCTACCTGGAAGCGGGCGCGGATCTGGTCGAGACCAACACGTTCAACGCCACGTCGGTCAGCCAGGCCGACTACCACCTCGAACACCTGGTGTACGAGTTGAACAAGGCTGGCGCAGCGGTGGCACGCGCCTGCTGCGATACGGTAGCCGCAACCACACCAGGCAAGCCACGCTTCGTGATCGGGGTGATCGGCCCGACCAGCCGCACCGCCTCGATCAGTCCCGATGTCAACGATCCGGGCTTTCGCAACACCAGCTTCGACGAGCTTCGCGACACGTACCGCGAAGCCATTGACGGCCTGATCGACGGCGGCGCCGACACCATCATGGTCGAGACCATCTTCGACACGCTCAATGCCAAGGCCGCGCTGTATGCACTGGAGGAGGCCTTCGATGCACGCGGCGCAAGGTTGCCCGTGATGATCTCCGGCACCATCACTGATGCCTCGGGACGCACGCTGTCCGGGCAGACCGCCGAGGCCTTCCACGCGTCGCTCGCGCATGCGCGCCCATTGTCGATCGGCCTGAACTGCGCACTGGGTGCCGACGCGATGCGCCCGCACGTGGAAACCCTTTCGCAGGTCGCCGACTGCTACGTCAGCGCGCACCCCAACGCAGGCCTGCCCAATGCCTTCGGCGAGTACGACGAGACGCCCGAGGACATGGCCAGCACCCTGCGCGGTTTCGCCGAGGATGGCCTGTTGAACCTGGTCGGTGGCTGCTGTGGCTCCACCCCTGACCATATCCGCGCAATCGCCGAGGCCGTGGCCGGGCTGCCGCCGCGCGCCCTGCCCGGTGTCCAGGAGCAGGCCGCATGAATGTCGCCGCCACCGTTCCGCACTTCCCGCCCTATTGCTGTTGAGCTGACGCCTGCCATGACGCCTGTCCGCCCTACCCGCCTGTCCGGCCTGGAGCCTCTGGTCATCACTCCGGACCTGCTGTTCATCAACGTCGGCGAACGCACCAACGTCACCGGCAGCGCGCAGTTCCGCAAGCTCATCAAGGAAGGCCGCTACGAAGAAGCGGTGGACGTGGCCCGCCAGCAGGTGGCCAGCGGTGCGCAGATCCTCGACGTCAACATGGACGAGGGCCTGATCGATTCGGAAGCGGCGATGACCCGCTATCTCAACCTGATCATGTCCGAGCCGGACATCGCCCGTATTCCGGTGATGGTCGACTCCTCCAAGTGGAGCGTGATCGAGGCCGGCCTGAAGTGCCTGCAGGGCAAGAGCGTGGTCAATTCGATCTCGCTGAAGGAAGGCGAGGCGCTGTTCCGCGAGCACGCACGCAAGGTCCTGCGCTATGGCGCGGCCGCGGTGGTGATGGCATTCGACGAAAGCGGCCAGGCTGACACCTGCGCACGCAAGGTCGAGATCTGCACCCGCGCCTACCGCATCCTGGTCGACGAGATCGGCTTCCCACCGCAGGACATCATCTTCGACCCGAACATCTTCGCCGTCGCCACCGGCATCGAAGAGCACGACAACTATGCGGTGGACTTCATCGAAGCCACCCGCATCATCAAGCAGACGCTGCCGCACTGCCATGTGTCCGGCGGTGTTTCCAACGTCTCGTTCTCGTTCCGCGGCAACGAAACGGTGCGCCAGGCCATCCACTCGGTGTTCCTGTACCACGCCATTGCCGCTGGCATGGACATGGGCATCGTCAACGCCGGCGCCATGCCGATCTACGACGAACTGGAACCGGAACTGCGCGAGCGCGTGGAGGATGTGATCCTAAACCGCCGCAGCGATGCCACCGAGCGCCTGCTGGAAATCGCCGAGCGCTACAAGGGCAAGAAGGGCGCGGCGAAGACCGAAGACCTCGCCTGGCGCGAGAAGCCTGTGGCGCAGCGCCTGGCGCACGCGCTGGTGCACGGCCTGGATGCCTTCGTGGAAGAAGACACCGAACTGGCCCGGCAGGCGTCCAGCCGTCCGCTGGACGTGATCGAAGGTCCGTTGATGGATGGCATGAACGTGGTCGGCGACCTGTTCGGCGCCGGCAAGATGTTCCTGCCGCAGGTGGTGAAATCCGCGCGCGTGATGAAGAAGGCCGTGGCCTACCTGCTGCCCTACATCGAGGCCGAGAAGGCGCGCAGTGGCGACACCGCCAAGAGCAACGGCAAGATCATCATGGCCACGGTGAAGGGTGATGTGCATGACATCGGCAAGAACATCGTCGGCGTAGTCCTGGCCTGCAACAACTTCGAGGTGGTCGACCTTGGCGTGATGGTGCCGGCGCAGAAGATCCTCGATGCCGCGCGCGAGCACAACGCCGACCTGATCGGCCTGTCCGGCCTGATCACTCCATCACTGGAAGAGATGAGCCACGTGGCCCGGGAGATGCAGCGCCAGGGCTTCGACCTGCCGCTGCTGATCGGTGGAGCGACCACCTCGCGCGCGCACACCGCGCTGAAGATCGACCCACATTACAAGGCGCCCACGGTGTGGGTGAAGGACGCCTCGCGCGCGGTCGGCGTGGCCCAGTCGCTGATCTCGCGTGACCTGCGCGAGGCCTTCGTAGCCGCCAACGAGGCCGACTATGCCGAGATCCGCGCGCGCCATCGCAACCGTGGCGATGCCAAGCGCCTGGTTTCGCTGGAACACGCGCGTGGGCAGAAATTCCAGGGCGGCTGGGACACCTACACGCCGCCGGCACCGAACCAGCCCGGCCTGCACGTATTTGACGACTACCCGCTGGCCGAACTGGTCGACTACATCGACTGGACGCCGTTCTTCCAGGCCTGGGAGCTGGCCGGCAAGTTCCCGGCCATCCTCACCGACGAGATCGTCGGCACCCAGGCCAGCGATCTGTACAGGGACGCCCGCGCGATGCTTGAGCGCATCGTCAATGAGAAATGGCTGACCGCCAAGGCCGTGTTCGGCCTGTGGCCGGCCAACAGCATCGGCGACGACGTGCGCGTGCAGCACCCGCAGGGCGAGACCACCCTGCACTTCCTGCGCCAGCAGGTGGACAAGCCGGCCGAGCGCCCGGATTTCTGCCTGGCCGATTTCATCGCCCCGGCCGACAGCGGCAAGCAGGATTGGATCGGCGCCTTCGCCGTCACTGCCGGCATCGGCATCGACGCGCACGTAGCGCGGTTCGAAGCCGACCACGATGACTACAACGCGATCCTGCTGAAGGCCCTCGCCGATCGCTTCGCCGAAGCGCTGGCCGAGCGCCTGCACCAGCGCGTGCGTACCGAATTCTGGGGCCATGAGCACGCCGAGACGCTGGACAACGAGGCGCTGATCGACGAGGAGTACCGTGGCATCCGCCCGGCACCGGGTTACCCCGCCTGCCCGGAGCACAGCGAAAAGCGACGCCTGTTCGACCTGCTGCAGGCCGAAGCCAACGCCGGCATGGAACTGACCGAGAGCTTCGCGATGCTGCCTACGGCGGCCGTTTCGGGCTACTACTTCAGCCATCCGCAGAGCCAGTACTTCGTGGTCGGCCGCCTCAGCCGCGAGCAGATCAGCGACTACGCCCGCCGCAAGGGCGTGGACCGCGCCCAGGCCGAGCGCTGGCTGGCCTCCAACCTCGACTACGATCCCGAATGACACAAAAGGGGACGGAGGGGATTAAGTCGTTTGTGCCCCAAACGACTTAATCCCCTCCGTCCCCTTTTCGCTTCATCATTGCGCAGGGCTTTGACGGTTTCTCGTCCGGTGTCGTTTGCCCTGGTCGGCGCACTGCTGTGCTTCTTCGCACCGAGCCTGCCACTGATCCGCGCACGCCGGAGCCGCTTCAAGGCCTGACGCCGGCGCGGTCCTACTGCTGCAGCAGTACCTGCTGCAGCGACGGCAGCAGCACACGGTTGCCATGCGCGCTGAGGTGATCGCCATCGAAGAACAACGGCCGGCCATCGCGCTGCGCCGGGCACAGCACGTCATCACACAGCACCGGCATCGGATCCCACAGCACACCTCCTGGCAGGCCATCGACCACCTGCTGCAGGCTGCCCAGCATCGGCGCACGCAGCGTTTCCATCGCCTCACGCGTGCTGTCCAGGCCGTTGCGGCAGACCTCGTTGCGTGAATTGAAGCGGTCAGAGCAGCGATACGGCGGCGCCGGCAGCACCGGTTTGGGCGCCTCCAGCACAATTCGCACACCGCGCTCGGCCAACGGTTTCCACTGGGTGATCGCCTCGGCCACTTCGGCCTCGCGCCCTGCAGTGGCTTCCGGGGTCACCTCGCCCGCCAGCTGCGCCTGCGCATCGAACAATACGAACTGATCGGACAAGCGCGGTATCCGCAGCGACACCAGCACCACGGCATCACCTGGCTGCGCACGCTGCGCGACATCGGCGAGCATCGCTGCGTCGAAATCACTGCAACCGGCACCCGCGCCGCGCCACTTCTGCAGGCTCACCTGCGGGCATCCACCACGACCGTAGAGAATCACCTCCGAGCCACTCTCAAGCGCCAGCCGCTGCAGCAGCTCGATGTAGGCCATTGCATGCGAATCGCCAGCAACGAACACCTGCTTCGGCGCACCGGCAGGCACCGGCCGATCGCAGTCACCACGCGCATAGGTCCGCATGCTGCCACCTTCGAAGCGTCGCTTGGTGGTCACCAGGCTGCAGTCGAGATAGTCGCCTGCCACGCTCTTGCCGTTGGGATACCAGTCGCCGGGATGCCGACTGACCGTGCTCAGTGATATCCGCGGTGCCTGCAGGTACAGCAGCGTCTGGGTGCCGGCCGCGACCAGCAGCACAGCCGAACCTGCCAGCACCCAGCGACCCGGGCGCAGACGCTGCGCCAAGGGGCCCCGGAACGGTTGCTCCACCCAGCGCCACGACAACCACGACAGCAGCAGCACCAGCGCCATCGCAGCGCTCATCTGCAGGGGTGTCTGCAGGCCCACGGTCCAGCGCATCAGCACGAATACCGGCCAGTGCCACAGATACAGCGAGTACGACAGCAGGCCGATGGAGCGCGTCGGCCTGCTGGCCAACAGGCGTGCCACCCAGGACCGGGGATGATGATGCAGCGCCCACAGCAGGCCTGCCGCAGCAAAGGTCGGCAGCAGGCCATCAGGCCACGGCGAACGTCCGGCCCGTGCGGTCCACAATGCCCAGCACAGCAAGGCCAGCGCCACCATCGCGAGCAGCGAGAACACGGGCGCAGCGCGCTTCAGTGCAGTCGTCGTCACCGCATCCACTGGCTGGCGAACATGCAGCAGCTGGAACAGCAGTACGCCAACACCCAGCTGCCACAGCCGCGTAGTGGTGGCGTAGAACGCCCACGATGGCGGCGCCTCGCGCAGGCCCAGCACCGCCGCATGCAGCAGCGACGCCGCGCTGACCACGGCAAACAGGCCAAGGCTGATCCAACGCCCGCGCGCGCCGCGCGCCCAGGCCAGGAACAGCAGCGGGAACAGCAGGTAGAACTGTTCCTCCACGCCCAGCGACCAGGTATGGGTATAGGGATTGAATTCGGCCTTGGGCGCGAAATAATCGTTGCCGATCAGCGCCAGCACCCAGTTGCTGAAGCCGAAGAATGCCATCAGCCCGGTCTTGTCACTGGCCTCGCTGAGCCAGGACTCGGGAATGAACAGCACGCTGCCGACGGCGGTCAACAGCAGGCAGCTGATCAGCGCAGGTGCGATGCGGCGGATGCGACGCGAATAGAAGCGCAGCATCGACTGCCACAGCGACAACGGCGGCAGCCGGTGCACCGACGCGCTGACCACGAACCCGGAAATGACGAAGAACACGTCTACGCCGGTGAACCCGCCCGGCAACCAGGCCGGGTCCAGGTGGAACACGATGACGGCCAGCACGGCAATCGCGCGCAGGCCGTCAATGTGCGGCACGTAGCCGCGGCTTGGATCAGCGGTCATCCCTTCCCCCCAACCGCGGAGGCAATGCCGTCCGCGGTGGTTGCGCCTTTACCAGACCAGGTCGTCCGGCACCTGGTACTGCGGATCCGCATACGGATCTTCCTCGGCCGGCGCATTCGGATCGACCTTCAGCGCCACCGAGGCAGCGAACACCGCCTCGGACTGTGCCAGCACGTCGGCCGTTACCAGCAGGTAGCGGCCATTGAGCTGGACCACACCCAGCTCACCGGCATTGAGCGCGGTCAGCTGTTCGGCGGTCACATAGATGCGCTTGATCTTGCCGCCATACGGGAAGTGGCGGGCGATGTCCGCTGCCTCGGCGTTGAGGCTCTTGTCCTTCAGCAGTTCTTCCAGCTTGGCCTTCGCCTCGCGGCGCACGCGTGCTTCTTCCTGCTTCAGGCGCTCGGTCTCGATGCGCTCTTCCTTCTCCCGCTGCGCCCGGATGGCATAGGCCTTGGCCAGGTCCATCTCTTCGGTGCTGCGCGGCTTGCGCGGGCCCTGCTGGCCCTGGCCACCGCGCGCATGCCCGCCGGGCTTGCCCGCGCCATGGCCCTGCCCACGACGCTCACCGGGCTTGTGCTCGCCCTTGCCTGCGCCCTGCGGCTTTCCATTGCCGTTGCCGTTGCCACCCTTGCCCTGCGGGCGGCCATCACGGCGGGGGCCATCATTCTTGCGCTCGGGCTTGGGCGCGGGCTTGAAGCCCAGGCCCATCAGCTGGTCGCGGAGGGTATCGCTCATAGGATTCGGATCAGTAGTGCGGCGGCGGCGGTTCGCTCGCCGGATCGGAAGAATTCAGTGCGTTGCGGACCTTGCCCAGGTCTTCCAGCAGCACGCGCAGCACATCGGCGTTGCGCATGCCCTGCATGCGGGCATCAGCCAGCGCGTCGCTCAGCTCGGCCAGCGCTTGTTCCTGGAAGGACACGCGCATTTCCAGCTCGACCAGGCGCGCTTCCAGCGCCTGCTCGCGTTCAGTGGGCAGATCAGACATGCAACGAGCGCCCCCGGCCAATGCCGTAGTACGCAAGACCTGCGGCTTCCACTTCGCCCGGCTCATACAGGTTGCGGCCGTCGAACACCGCCGCATCCTTCAGCTGCTCGCGCAGCTTCTGGAAGTCGGGGCTGCGGAACTGCTTCCACTCGGTCACCACCACCAGCGCGTCGGCACCCTGCAGCGCTTCATCGGCACTGTTGCAGAACACCAGGTCATCGCGTTCGCCGAAGATGCGCTGCGACTCGTGCATCGCCTCCGGATCGTAGGCACGCACCGTCGCACCGCCTTCCCACAGCTGCGCCAGCAGTCGACGGCTGGAGGCCTCACGCATATCGTCGGTGTTCGGCTTGAAGGCCAGACCCCATACGGCGAAGGTCTTTCCACGCACGCCCTCGTCCTCGCCCTTGTCGTAATGACGCTGGATGAGGGCAAACAGATGGCCCTTCTGCGCATCGTTGACCGCTTCAACCGCATTGAGCAGCTTCGGCTCAAGGCCATACTGCTGGGCGGTACGGGCCAATGCCTGCACGTCCTTGGGGAAGCACGAGCCGCCGTAACCGGCACCCGGATAGATGAAGTGCCAGCCGATGCGTGGATCCGAACCAATGCCCTGGCGGACCTGCTCGACATCGGCACCGACGCGTTCAGCGATGTTGGCGATTTCATTCATGAACGAAATCTTGGTCGCCAGCATCGCATTGGCGGCGTACTTGGTCAGTTCGGCCGAACGCACGTCCATTTCCACCACGCGGTCGTGGTTGCGGTTGAACGGCGCGTACAGGCGACGCATCACCGCCACCGACTCTTCGTTCGCCGCACCGATGATGATGCGGTCCGGGCGCATGCAGTCCGCAACCGCATCGCCTTCCTTCAGGAATTCCGGGTTGGACACCACGTCGAAGGCGATGTCCGCGCCACGCGCGGCCAGCTCTTCGGCAATGGCGGCACGCACCTTGTCGGCGGTGCCGACCGGCACCGTCGACTTGTTCACCACCACGGTCGGCACACTCATGTGCCGACCAATGGTCCGGGCTACGGCAAGCACGTATTGAAGATCGGCACTGCCATCCTCGTCCGGTGGCGTACCAACGGCGATGAACACCACCTGGCCGTGATCGATGGCGGCCGCGGCATCCGTGGTGAACGCCAGCCGCGCTGCGGCATGGTTGGCCTTCACCATCGGCTCCAGGCCGGGTTCATAGATCGGGATGATGCCCTGGTTGAGGCCATCCACCTTGGCCTGGTCGATATCGACACAGACCACCTGATGACCAACATCGGCCAGGCAGGTGCCGGTCACCAGTCCAACGTAGCCGGTACCAAAAATCGCAACGCGCATATCCGTATTCGCTCCTGAATGACTTACGGCAGAACGCCCAGCAGCTCGACGTCGAACGTCAGAGTCGCGTTCGGGCCGATCGGGCCGCCCGGGGTGCCGTTCTCACCGTAGGCGAGTTCGCCCGGGATCCAGAAGCGGTACTTCGAACCGACCGGCATCAGCGCGACGCCTTCGGTCCAGCCCTTGATCACCTGGTCCAGACCGAACTCGGCCGGCTGGCGGCCGTAGGAACTGTCGAACACGGTGCCGTTGAGCAGCTTGCCTTCGTAGTTCACGCGCACCTTGCTGCTCGGCAGCGGGCGCTCGCCGCTACCCGGGCGGATCACCTGGTACTGCAGGCCCGACGAGGTGGTCACCACGCCCGGCTGGGTCTTGTTCTTGGCCAGGAATGCGTTGCCTTCCGTGCGGTTGGTCTGCGCAGCCTGGGCGGCCTTGGCCTGCATTTCAGCCTGCTTGGCACCCATGAAGGCCTGGATGGTGGCGGTCGCGTCAGCTTCCGTCATCTTCGGCTGGCCCTTGGTCAGGCCGGTGCTGATTGCGTCAAACAACGAGGCGACATCGATATCGTCCTTCAGCTGCGCCAGCGACGGACCCACCGAGTAGGAGCCGATCATCTGCGACACCTTGACGCGGTCGACCTTCGGCGGCTGCGAGCCCGGTGCCACGCCCGGCACCTGCTGGCCGCTGCGGGCCATCACGACCTGGCGCAGGGCGGCATCGGTGGCCTTGGCCTGTTCCTGGGTGATCTGCGGCTGCAGGCCCTCGAACGAACGCTCAACGGCGGTGCGCAGGGCGGCCACATCGATCTCATCGGCGATCGGGGTGAACGACTTGGCGACATCAAGGCCGATGGCGTAGCCGAGCTTCTGCTTGGGGGAATTCAAGGTTGCGGTCTCCTTGGCGGCTGCGGGGGCAGCCGGTTGTTGCGACAGAGCGACACCCGAAGTGCCCATCGCCAGAATCAGAACCGACGCCGCGGCGCCGCGCATTCCCATCTTCATTCGCTGCATTCCTGGAAGTGTCTGGGCGCCGACGTCGGCGCGAAAAGAAGCATTGTCGCACGCATGCCGTCGATGTCGAGGCATGCGTGCTGGATATCAATGCGTGGCGGCTGCCGCCAGCGCCTTGTCGATGGCCGCGGTCAGCTGCGGATCGTCCGGCGTCACCTTGCTGGCGAACTGGGCAATGACCTTGCCATCGCGGCCCACGAGGTACTTGTGGAAGTTCCAGGCCGGCGCAACGCCGGTCGCTGCGGTCAACCGCTGGTACAGCGGCGTGGCCTGCGTGCCGACCACATGCACCTTCTCGAACATCGGGAACTTGACGCCGTAGGTCAGGGTGCAGAAGTCCTGGATCTGCTTCTCGTCACCCGGTTCCTGGCCCTTGAAGTCATTGGAAGGAAAGCCCAGCACCGCAAAACCGCGGCCTGCATAGCGCTTCTGCAGCGCCTCCAGCCCTTCGTACTGCGGCGTGTAGCCACACTTGCTGGCGGTGTTGACCACCAGCAGCACCTGCCCGTGATAGCGCTGCTGCAGATTCACCTGCTGCTTGCTGGCCAACGGCCGGTATTCCAGATCGAGCAGGTCGGCCGCCAGCGCACTGGCGGAACCGGCGGCGCCGGCCACCATCAGGGCCAGCAGGGACAGGCCGCGCAGGCGGCACGGGGAAACGGTCGGCAGGGGCATCAGAGGCGGTCCGCGGTAGCCATTCACAAGGCCCGGCCAGTGCTGGCCGGGAATCGGCCGAACTATAGCACCGGGCTCTGGAGCCCCTGATGGCACAGGTCCATCCCGGGCTTTGCGCGGCGTGGCGAATGTGCTGCCCGGGCGCCATCGAAGGCGCAGTGATGACATAGCATGGACATCACTGAATGGAAGGCCGCCCCGAAAAGCCCTCTGCAGAAGATTCATTTCCCTTTTAAATCAATCGACTAGAGGGATTTTTCAGCAATCTGACCACCCCTGCCATCAGTTGGGGACGGCAAGGGGTTGCACGTAGGCGTGCCGGTGTTATAGTTGCATACAACACCAGTCACCTGAGACAGGGGGAAGCCATGAACGTCCGGATCCGTCGCAACCTCACCGCACCCGCGGCCGTCGCTGTTTCGACCCTGCTCGTGCTGGCCTGGTGGGCCACGCCCACCGCCCCTGTTTCCGCCGCTGCTGAAAGTGCGCAGGACGCGACTCTCTCCCCCGCAGGGAACGCCCCCTCCTCCCCCCCTCCCCCGCGTCGGCTGCACAGCGCGCTGTCCATGCCGTATTTCTCGTTCGCCCAGCCGCTGACCCCACGGAGCTGAATATGAGCGACATCCAGTGGAGCGACGGCGCTCCCATCTACCGTCAGTTGAAGGAGCGCGTGATCGCCATGATGCTCGACGGAATCCTCAAGCCGGGCGATGCCCTGCCTTCGGTGCGCCAGGTGGCCGCCGACTATCAACTCAACCCCATCACCGTTTCGCGCGCTTACCAGGAGCTGGCCGACGAAGGCCTGGTCGAGAAGCGCCGCGGCCTGGGCATGTTCATGACCGAGCAGGCGGCCACGCAGCTGCGCAGCAGCGAACGCGACCGTTTCCTCAACGAAGAATGGCCGGCGGTTCTGGAGCGCATCCAGCGCCTGGGCCTGAGCCTCGACGAATTGCTGCCCCAGGGGAAAGTCTGATGAATAGCACTGCAAGTGAGTCGGTCATCACCGCCCGAGGCCTGCGCAAGGCCTACAAGACCACGGTCGCCCTCGACAACGCCAGTTTCAGCATTCCAAGCGGGCGCATCGTCGGCCTGATCGGGCCCAATGGCGCCGGCAAGACCACCGCGCTGAAGGCCATTCTTGGGCTGACCTCGGTGGAGGGTGAACTGAGCGTGCTCGGCCGCGACCCGCGACTGCACCGCGACGAACTGATGAACGACATCTGCTTCATCGCCGACGTCGCCGTGCTGCCGCGCTGGCTGAAGGTGCGCGAGGCGATCGATTTCGTGGCCGGCGTCCACCCGCGCTTCGACCGCGCCCGCTGCGAGCGCTTCCTGGCCAACACCAAGCTGCAGCCGAAGCAGCGCGTGCGCGAGCTGTCCAAGGGCATGATCGTGCAGCTGCACCTGGCGCTGGTGATGGCCATCGATGCCCGCATCCTGGTGCTGGACGAGCCGACCCTCGGCCTGGACATCCTGTACCGCAAGGAGTTCTACCAGCGCCTGCTGGAAGACTACTTCGACGAACAGAAAACCATCATCGTCACCACCCACCAGGTGGAGGAGATCGAGCACATCCTCAGCGACGTGATGTTCATCCGCGATGGCCGCATCGTGCTCGACGCGGAAATGGACGACGTCGGCCAGCGCTATACCGAGCTGCTGGTCAATGCCGACCAGCTGGACACCGCGCGCGCCCTGAAGCCGATCGACGAGCGCAGCCTGGCGTTCGGCAAGACGGTGATGCTGTTCGATGGCGTGCCGCGCACCCAGCTTTCCTCTCTCGGCGAGACCCGCATCCCGGGCCTGGCCGACCTGTTCGTCGCCATCATGAAGGGGACCTACGCATGAATGCCGTCAACCACCCCATCAGCCCGATCGGCACCCTGCGCTGGCTGCTCAAGCGCGAGTACTGGGAGAACCGCGGCGGCTTCCTGTATGCCCCGTTGATCGCGGGCCTGATCTCACTGGTGATGAGCATCGCCGGCATTGCCTTCGGCCTGTTCGCGCTGAACCGTGCGGCACGCGACGGCGGCCTGCACATCGATGGCGAGAACGTGAACATCAACGGCCTGAACCTGGCCCTGCTCACCCGTGACATCAGTGCCAAGGACCTTGCTGATCTTGGCAACGGCCTGGACCTGACTCTGGTACTCAGTTCAAGTTGGCCGTTCGTGGTGCTGGCCTTCGTCGTGTTCTTCTACTGCCTGGGCGCCCTCTACGACGATCGCCGTGACCGCAGCATCCTGTTCTGGAAGTCGTTGCCGCTGTCGGACACGCAGACCGTGCTGTCCAAGGTGATCAGCGCACTGATCGTGGCACCGTTGATCGCGGTCATCGCCGGCATCCTCACCATGTTCGGCTTCATGCTGATCATCAGTGCCGTCGCGCTGCTGCACGGCGGCAGCCCGATGACCCTGATCTGGGGCCCGGCCAGCCCGCTGACCCTGGCCGCTGGACACCTGGCCTGGATTCCGGTCTATGCCCTGTGGGCCCTGCCCACCGCCGGCTGGCTGCTGCTGTGCTCGGCATGGGCCAGGAGCAAGCCGTTCCTGTGGGCGGTGATGTTGCCGCTGTTTGCCGGCATCATTGTCAGCTCCACCAAGATGATGCCGCTGTTCGGCCTGACCACCGGCTGGTTCTGGCAGAACATCGTCGGCCGCCTGCTGCTGGGCGGCGTGCCCGGCATGGACCTGCTGTATCGCCTCGGCGCCGACGAAGCATCGCGCCGCGATCTGGACTCGGTCGTCAGCCTGATGTCCCCCGCCTCGCAGCTGAAGTCGCTGGCGATGCCGGAGCTGTGGATCGGCGCCGTCGTCGGTGCAGTGTTCATCTTCCTTGCCATCCGCCTGCGCAAGCGCGCCGGCGAGATCTGATCCCATCCATCCGGAGGCACCACCCATGCGTTCTTTGCTCGCCTGTTCTGCGTTGTTGCTGTTGCCGTTGTCGGCGCTGGCCGCCGATGCTCCGAACTGCAAGTTCACTGCTGCCCGCGCACTGAAGCTGGACGTGGCTGGTGCCAGGACGGTGGTGTTCGAGGTCAACCAGCATGACCTGAAGGTGGTCGCCAGCGCTGGCGGCGGCCAGCTGGACGGCCGCGCCTGCGCGTCCAGCCAGGAATGGCTGGACCAGCTGGTGCTGGAGCAGCGCAAGGTCGGCGACAAGCTGGTGGTGAGCCTGCGCCGCGACGGCCGCCAAAGCGGTATCAGCCTGGGCAACAGCTACGCCTGGCTGGATATCCGTGGCAGCGTGCCGGACAACATGCCGCTGCAGTTCAAGATCGGCTCGGGCGATGCCAGCGTGGAGAACGCACAGTCGCTGAGCGTGGACGTGGGTTCCGGTGATGCCGTGGTCCGCGGTACCCGCGGCAGCATCCACGCTGCAGTGGGTTCGGGCGACCTCAACATCGATGGCGGCAGCTCCCTGAATCTGCTGTCGCTGGGTTCCGGCGACGTCACCGTACGCAACATCAGCGGCGATGCCAGCACCGGTACCGTCGGCTCCGGTGACCTGAAGATCAGCGATGTGCGTGGCAACGCGCGGCTGGATACCGTGGGCTCGGGTGATATCGAGTTCAAGCGCGTGCAGGGCAGCGTTGAAGTAGGCGTGGTCGGCTCCGGCGGGGTCGATCTGGCCGACATCGGCGGCAATGTGCATGTCCGCAGCCACGGCTCGGGCGACATCAACGTCGACGGCGTGCGCGGCACGCTGACCGTCGACCACAGCGGCAGCGGTGACGTCGATCATCGCAACGTCAGCGGCCGGGTCACTCTGCCGCGCAGCAAGTAAACCCTCTTCCAGACACTACCAGGGGAACACCATGAACCTGTTGCGCCTGTTGCCCGCTGTGCTGCTGTCCCTGCCGCTGATCGCCTGCGGCGGCACGTCGTCAGCACCCGACAAGACCGTTGGCAAGAGTGTGGCCGAAGCCACAGGCGGCGTCGGCGAGACCGTCAGGAACGCGATGGACGATGCCCGCAAGGATATCGCCCAGGGCAACATCAAGATCTCGGCGGACAAGCAGCCGCGTGCGGAGATCACGCCGGATGGCCGCCTGCTGATCGCGGGCAAGGAGATCGCCGCCAACGATATCCAGCGCCGTCATCTGCAGGACTACCGCGGCCACGTGGTCGCCATCGCGATGGACGGCATGGATGTCGGCCTGGCCGGCGCCAAACTGGGTGCCAGTGCTGCCGGCGAAGCGCTGAAGGGCATTTTCAGCGGCGACAGCGAAGGTATTGAAAAGCGCATCAATGCCGAAGCCGAGAAGATCGAAGCCCAGGCCAAGCGCATCTGCGACCGCCTTCCGGCGATGCTGGCCAGCCAGCAGGCGCTCGCACGTGAACTGCCGGCATTCAAGCCCTACGCGACCATGGACCAGAGCGACGTGGACGACTGCGGCAAGGACACCGTGGTCCAGCGCTAGGCCTGTGACAGATCAGCGCACCCGGCCGGCAGCGGCGTCCAGCTGCCGGCCGTAGTGCGCCGCCCGGCTTACAATAGCGGCCCCGGACGCCCCCGAACCGAATGTCATGAAGAAGCTGTTTCTGCTGTTGACCGCCCTGCTCTGCCTTGGCCTGGCCGGCTGTGACCAGGAGTACCGCAACCACCGCGCCGAGCGTGGCAAACCCAAGATTTCCGTAAGCGAAGGCATGGTCACCGTGCGTCGCCCGCCCGCGCCGAACATCATCATCCTCGCCGACGGCACGATGAAGATGGACGAGATCCAGATTCCGCTGGACGACGGGCAGAAACAGATGCTGCAGACCATGTTCGGCAAACTGCAGGTGCTGCGCCAGAACACCCTGGTGGCCGCACCGGCCGATCCCAACATGCAGCCGGTGAAGATCCAACCGCCGGAGGGCATGGTCGTGATTCCGGCGGACCTGATCCAGCGCATCCCGGAGTTCAAGGATTACACCGACACCTTCGGCAACATCGTCGCCGACCGTCGCTGAAAAAAAACGCCGCCCAAAGGGCGGCGTTTCTGCTTTCTTGTAGAGTCGAGCCATGCTCGACTCCGGAACAACAGTCGAGCATGGCTCGACTCTACAACCGGCCGATCAACCGCCGGCGCCGCCGCCACCGGCCTGGATGCCACCGGCGGTCAGCGCGGTCGGGTCCAGCAGGCGACGCAGCTCGGCCTCCTCCAGTCCACTGTCCTCCAGCGCCACATCCAGTACCGGGCGCTGTTCCTTGTACGCACGCTTGGCAATCGCCGCCGCCTTCTCGTAGCCGATGATCGGGTTGAGGGCGGTAACCAGGATCGGGTTGCGCGCCAGCGCCTCGGCCACGCGGTCCTCGCGCACCTTCAGCCCGGCAATCGCACTGTCGGCCAGCAGGGTGGACACGTTGGCCAGCAGGCCGATGCCATCGAGCAGGTTCACTGCGATCAGCGGCAGGGTGACGTTGAGCTGGAAGTTGCCGGTCTGCCCGGCCACGGTGATCGCAGTGTGGTGACCGATCACCTGTGCACAGGCCATCACCGTCGCTTCCGGAATCACAGGGTTGACCTTGCCCGGCATGATCGAGCTGCCCGGCTGCAGCGCCGGCAGTTCGATCTCGCCCAGCCCGGCCAGCGGACCGGCGTTCATCCAACGCAGGTCGTTGGCGATCTTGATCAGCGCCACCGCCAGCGCATTGAGCTGACCGGAAAGCTCCACCGCGTCGTCCTGTGCGGCCAGGCCTTCGAACTTGTTCTCGGCACTGTCGAACTTGAAACCGGTCTGCTGCTTCAGTGCCTTGGCCACCTGTGCACCGAAGCGCGGATCGGCATTGATGCCGGTGCCGATGGCGGTGCCACCCAGCGGCAGCCGGCGCACGCGCTTGAGGCTGTCTTCGATACGCTCCTGCGCCGACGCCAGCTGCGCCGACCACGCGCCGAATTCCTGCTCGAAGGTCAGCGGCATCGCATCCATCAGGTGGGTGCGGCCGGTCTTGACCACCTTGCGCAGGCTGCGGCCCTTCTTGTCCAGGGTCTTGCGCAGGTGCACCAGCGCCGGCAGCAGCTGCTCATGCGTCGCCAACACCGCCGACACCCGCAACGCGGTCGGAATCACGTCGTTGGAGCTCTGCCCCTGGTTGACGTGGTCATTGGGGTGCACAGTGGTCTTGCCCGCCTTGCCGGCACGGTTGGCCAGGGTGGCGATGACCTCATTGGCATTCATGTTCGACGACGTGCCAGAACCCGTCTGGTAGACATCGATCGGGAACTGCGCGTCCCAGTTGCCGGCGGCCACTTCGGCGGCAGCGGTCTGGATGGCCTTGGCCACGTTCTTCGGCAGGTGGCCCAGTTCTGCGTTGACGCCCGCGGCGGCGCCCTTGACCAGGCCCAAGGCACGGATGAAACCGCGCGGCATGCGCTGGCCCGACACCGGGAAGTTCTGCACGGCACGCTGGGTCTGGGCGCCCCACAGGGCGTCCGCAGGCACCTGCAGCTCGCCCATGCTGTCGTGTTCGATTCTGAAACCCTTGCTTGCAGCTTTGCTCATTGCATCAACTCCGCACTACTTCAGTTGGGGAAAGGGAAGCGGCGGCTGGCAGGGTGTCGCTTCCCGGGCTGGCGGCTGCGCCAACGATACTCCCTTGCCCGCAGCGTGGGATGACGAGGGCGGGCCAGATCGTTTCATCCGCAGGGCCGATCTGCACGCGCAAGGGGTAGTGCCGGCCGCTGGCCGGCAATCCATGGAATCGTGGGCCGGGCGTGGTTGCCGGCCAGCGGCCGGCACTCCCTCACCGGCACGTCGTAGAATATGGCCCCCGCCGCTCGCCCCAGCCCTGCCGACATGTCCGATTCCGCCCTGCTCGCCCTGTCCCCGCTCGATGGCCGCTATGCCGGCAAGGTCGACGCCCTGCGCCCGATCTTCTCCGAGTACGGCCTGATCAAGGCCCGCATCACGGTCGAAGTGGAGTGGTTGCTGGCCCTGGCCGCCGAGCCGGGCATCGTCGAACTGGCCCCGTTCTCCGACGCCGCCATCGCGCGCCTGCGTGCCCTGGCCGCCAGCTTCAGCCCGGTCCAGGCCGCGCGCGTGAAGGAGATCGAGCGCACCACCAACCATGACGTCAAGGCGGTGGAGTACTTCATCAAGGAACAGCTGAAGGACGACGCCGAGCTGGCCCCGGCGCTGGAATTCGTGCATTTCGCCTGCACCAGCGAAGACATCAACAACCTCAGCTACGGCCTGATGCTGGAACAGGCCCGCCGCGAGGTGCTGCTGCCGACCCTGGACGGCATCGCCAACAGCCTGCGCAGCCTGGCCCACGCCCAGGCCGGCCAGCCGATGCTGTCGCGCACCCACGGCCAGACCGCCTCGCCCACCACCCTGGGCAAGGAACTGGCCAACGTGGTCGCCCGCCTGGAACGCCAGCGCAGGCAGATTGCCGCGGTCGAATTGACCGGCAAGATCAATGGCGCGGTGGGCAACTACAACGCCCACATCGCCAGCTACCCGGACGTGGACTGGCCGGCCTTCGCCGAGCGCTTCGTGACCGGCCTGGGCCTGGTGTTCAACCCGTACACCACGCAGATCGAGCCGCACGACAACATCGCCGAGATCGGCGATGCCGCACGCCGCGCCAACATCATCCTGATCGACCTGGCGCGCGACATCTGGGGCTATGTTTCGCTGGGCTACTTCAAGCAGCGCCTGAAGGAAGGCGAAGTCGGCTCGTCGACGATGCCGCACAAGGTCAACCCGATCGACTTCGAGAATGCGGAAGGCAACTTCGGCATTGCCAACGCGCTGTTCGAGCACTTCAGCGCGAAGCTGCCGATCAGCCGCTGGCAGCGTGACCTGACCGACTCCACCGTGCTGCGTGCGCTGGGCACCGCGTTCGGCCACAGCCAGGTGGCGCTGGATTCGCTGGCCAAGGGCCTGGGCAAGCTGGAAGTGAACCCGCAGCGCCTGGATGCCGATCTGGACGCGGCCTGGGAAGTGCTGGCCGAAGCCGTGCAGACGGTGATGCGCCGCCACGGCCTGCCGAACCCGTACGAGCAGCTGAAGGCGCTGACCCGCGGCCAGGGCATCACCGCCGAGTCGATGCGTGCGTTCGTGCAGGGGCTGGAGCTGCCGGCGGATGCGAAGCAGCGTCTGCTGGAGATGACCCCGGGCAGCTACACCGGCCTGGCCGAGTCGCTGGCGAAGAAGATCTAAGGGGTTTCCTTTGCGGCGGCGGCCGCGGGCGCTGCCTGCGGCAGGCAACGGCAACAGCAACGTCAAGAGCGGCTCTGGATTGCTGCTAGCTGGGCGGGACGGGATGGGCCAGCGGGACACGCCGTAAACCCGTCCATGGGGGCTCGATGGCGCCATCCATGGCGCCAACGGTCCCGCTGGCCCATCCCGCCCCACCTCTGACAGATTCCTGGTGACGGATCGAAGAGCTTTGGGTTGTCGGGACGGAATTTGAAAGAGGGACGCGGCTTCGCCGCGTCCCTCTGTTGTTTTTGGCTGATTGTAGAGCCGAGCCCATGCTCGGCTGCTTGTTCCAACAGCAAGCCGAGCATGGGCTCGGCTCTACAGGAGCATGAGCAAGCGCAGCGCGCGACCCGCTTTTGCCTTGCTTTTTTTCTTCCATTCCGTGGCGGGCCGCGCAGGAAACTGTCAGGGGCCGGGCGGGGTGGGTTCGCGGGACCGTTGGCGCCATGGATGGCGCCATCGAGCCCCCAGGGATGGGTTTACGGCGTGTCCCGCGAACCCACCCCACCCGGCCCAGCCCATGAAGCCAGCGCTTTACGCGACCAGCCCCCGCCACGAGGGGCTCCGCCGTTGGCCGGAACCCCCGCGACAAACCCGCGCACGTGCGCAATGCCCACGAACGGCGGACAATGGAGATCTCAGGCGGCCCGCCGCGCCGCCCCTCCCGCTTTCCGCTGCAAGGAACTCCCCCATGGCCGCCCGCAAGTCCTCCGCCCCCCTCATCGAAGTCACCGCCCGCCCCGGCCAGCCGCTGGGCATGGCGCCGGCCACCTTCCTGCGCGACTTCTGGCAGAAACGCCCGCTGCTGATCCGCAACGCCTTCCCCAACTTCCAGACCCCGGTGCAGCCGGAAGACCTGGCCGGGCTGGCCTGCGAGGAAGGCGTGCTGGCACGCCTGATCGAGCACGACAAGACCCAGGACGGCTGGCGCGTACGCACCGGTCCATTCCAGGAAGACGTGTTCCCCGCCCTGCCCGACCACGACTGGACCCTGCTGGTGCAGGACGTGGACAAGTGGGACCCGGACGTGCGCGCCCTGATCGAGCACTTCAGCTTCCTGCCGCGTTGGCGCATGGATGACGTGATGATCAGCTTCGCCGCCACCGGCGGCTCGGTCGGCGCCCATGTCGACCAGTACGACGTGTTCCTGCTGCAGGCCCATGGCCATCGCCGCTGGCAGATCGATGCCAGCGAATCGATCAAGGGCAAGCAGCCGCCGCTGGGCTTCCGCCCCGACGTGGAGCTGAAGCTGCTGAAGGTGTTCAAGCCGACCCACGACTGGGTGCTGGCGCCGGGCGACATGCTGTACCTGCCGCCGAACGTGCCGCACCACGGCGTCGCCGAAGATCCCTGCCTGACATTCTCGTTCGGCATGCGCGCGCCGTCTTCGGCCGAGCTGATCAGCGACTACCTGGACACCCTGATCGCCGATGCCGACGAGAACATCCGCTACCAGGATGCCGACCTGAAGGTGCCGGCCGACCCGAACGAAATCGACACAGTGGCGATGGCGCGCGTGATCACCGCGCTCAACGCCATCCGCATGAACGACCCGGACAAGCTGGGCGACTGGTTCGGCCGCTTCATCACCACCTACCGCGCGGCCGGCGAAGTGATGGCCCACCAGGCCGCACCGGCACAGGAAGAAGTGGTCCAGGCCCTGGCATCGGGCCTGCTGCTGCAGCGCCACCCGTGGGCCCGCCTGGCCTGGCGCCGGGCCAAGCGTGGCGCCAGCCTGTATGTCAGCGGCCAGGACTTCGCGCTGCCGGTGAAGGACGCGCAGCGCCTGGCTGGCACCGAACAGCTGGACGCCGCCGCTTATCGCGGCCTGTCCGACGAGGGCCGTGCCGTGGTCCAGCAGCTGCTGGTCGGCGGGGTGTTCCAGCTGATCGACCCGAATGAGGTATACGAGGCCGAAGACGAGGACGACGGCGAGGATGCCGTGGTGCTCGGCGAGGTCGTCGAAGGCCGTGACCGCGTGGATGCGATCGACGCCGATGCGGTATCCGACGATGTCCACTCCGTGACCGTGCACGACGACGGCATCGAGGTCATCGTCAACTTCGAGGACGACGAAGAAGACGACAGCGCCGGCCGGGCCTGAGCCATCGCCATGATCCGGGTCCAGCAGGTCAGCCACGCCGATGCCCACGTTGCCATCCACGAGGTGCGCCAACGCGTGTTCGTGCAGGAACAGGGCATCGCCGCCGAGCTGGAACGCGATGCGCTGGACCCGGTCAGTGCCCATGTGCTGGCGCTGGACAGTGACAACCAGCCGGTCGGCACGGGCCGGCTGGCCCCGGATGGCCGCATCGGCCGCATGGCGGTGCTGGCCAGCCATCGCAGCCACGGGGTCGGCGGGGCCCTGCTGGAAGCACTGGTGGAGGCCGGGCGCCGGCTCGGCCTGGCCGAGCTGCATCTGCACGCCCAGCTGCCCGCCCGTGACTTCTATGCCCGCCAGGGTTTCCTGCCCGAAGGCGAGGTGTTCGAGGAGGCCGGCATCGGCCACCAGCAGATGCGCCGCCGGCTGGGCGCGGCCAGCGCCATCGACAGCCGCGCCGAGGCGGTGGCCATCACCACGGCCATCATCCACCGCGCCCGTCGCCAGCTATGGCTGCACAGCCGCCAGCTGGACCCCGGGCTGCTCGACGCGCCCCCGGTACAGGCCGCCCTGCGCCGCTTCGTCACCGCCCGCCACGACAAGCAGCTGCGGGTGATCGTGCACGACGCCGCCGCGATCGCCTCTGCCGGGGCGCCACTGCTGGCGCTGGCCCAGCGCCTGCCCAGCGTGATCCAGTTCCGCGAGGTCACCGACCCGGTCGACCGTGCACTGGCCTCGGCCTGTCTGCTCAACGATGCGGGCGACTTCTACTTTCGTCTGATCGGCCATCGCCTCGACGGCGAAGCCGGCATCGCGCTGCCGACACGTTCGCAGCCGTTCGAGCAGCAATTGCAGCGCGTCTGGGACCGTTCGCGTGATTGCAGCGAACTGCGCGCGCTCGGCATCTGAGCGGAGCGGGCTGACTCAACCTGTCTGGAACCGGCACCGGGGGACGCGCGATACCTCTGGTGGTGCCCCTTCGTGTCCGGTTGGGGGTACAATTTGGCTGTTTGAACGCGCCCGCGCAGGGCTATTCATCTTCCTGCCGGGTCCTTCTGAAGCCATACCCCACAAAGCGAATCAACACCCTCCATCGTGGACAATCAACTGAAGCAGTTTGCGCAATCTTCGCAACTCGCCGGCGGCAACGCCTCCTATGTCGAGGACCTGTACGAGCAGTACCTGGTCTCCCCGGATAGTGTCGATCCCAAATGGAAAGCCTACTTCGACGGCTTCAAGGGCCGTGAAGCAGGTGACATTCCGCACTCGGCCGTCATCTCCCACATTGCGGACGCGGCCAAGGATGCGCTGAAGGCCGGTACCGGCAACGGTGCAGGCGACGAGCGCGAGCGCAATGTCGGTCGTCTGATCACTGCCTACCGTTCGCGCGGCCACCTGGACGCCCGCCTCGATCCGCTGGGCCTGGCCGCACCGGTCAACACCCCGGACCTGGGCCTGCCGTTCCACAGCCTGTCCGATGGCGACCTCAACAGCGAGTTCAGCACCGGCGGCGTCGGTGGCCAGCCGCGCATGAAGCTGCGCGACCTGCTGGCACGCCTGAAGGCGACCTACACCGGCTCGATCGGTGCGGAGTTCATGCACATCTCCGAGGTCGAGCAGCGCCAGTGGATCTACAAGAAGCTGGAACTGGCCGGTGGCAACTACCAGCTGGACGCTGATACCCAGCGCCGCACCCTGGAGCGCCTGACTGCGGCTGAAGGCCTGGAGCGCTACCTGCACACCAAGTACGTCGGCCAGAAGCGCTTCTCGCTGGAAGGCGGCGACTCGCTGATCCCGATGATGGACACCATCATCCGCAGCGCCGGCAAGGATGGCGTCAAGGACGTGGTGATCGGCATGGCCCACCGCGGCCGCCTGAACGTGCTGGTCAACACCCTGGGCAAGAACCCGCGCAAGCTGTTCGACGAATTCGAAGGCAAGTTCGAGCACGACGAGCACGCCTCGGCCGGTGACGTGAAGTACCACATGGGCTTCTCGGCCGACGTCGCCACCGATGGCGGCCCGGTGCACCTGGCGCTGGCGTTCAACCCGTCGCACCTGGAAATCGCCGACCCGGTCGTGGCCGGTTCCGTGCGTTCGCGCCAGGAGCGCCGCAAGGACACCGCGCGCAAGCAGGTCATGCCCATCCTGATCCACGGCGACGCGGCCTTCTCCGGCCAAGGCGTGGTCATGGAACTGTTCCAGATGTCGCAGGCCCGCGGCTTCGCCGTCGGCGGCACCGTGCACATCGTGGTCAACAACCAGGTCGGCTTCACCACCTCCAACCCGCTGGATACGCGTTCCACGCGCTATGCCACCGACGTGGCGAAGATGATCGCCGCCCCGGTGCTGCACGTGAACGGCGATGATCCGGAAGCCGTTGTGTTCGCCGCGCAGCTGGCCTTCGAGTTCCGCCAGAAGTTCGCCAAGGACGTGGTCATCGACCTGATGTGCTACCGCCGCTGGGGCCACAACGAGGCCGACGAACCGGCGATCACCCAGCCGCTGATGTACCAGGTGATCCGCAAGCACGCCACCACCCGCGAGATGTACGCCGAGCAGCTGGAAAAGGCGGGCGTGATCGCCGCCGGTACCGGCAAGGCGATGGTCGATGCCTACCGCGAGAAGCTGGATGCCGGTGAAGTGACCACCGAGCTGGCCAAGGTCGAGAAGACCCCGCCGACCAGCCCGCTGTTCGTCGATTGGCCGAAGCTGCTGGAAGGCAAGCTGTCCGACCCGATCTCGACCAAGGTCGAGAAGGACAAGCTGGTCGAGCTGGCCAAGCTGATCAACACCATTCCGGACGAAGTGCAGCTGCACTCGCGCGTGGCCAAGGTCTACGACGACCGCCGCAAGATGGCCGCTGGCGAGATCCCGGGCGACTGGGGCTTTGCCGAGAACCTGGCCTACGCCACCCTGCTCGACGAAGGCAGTGCCCTGCGCCTGGTCGGCCAGGACGTGGGTCGCGGTACGTTCACGCACCGCCACGCGATCCTGCACGACCAGAAGACCGACAACTACTACATGCCGCTGCGGCAGCTGGTGGATTCGCCGGAGAAGGCCACCGTCATCGATTCGCTGCTGAGCGAAGAAGCGGTGATGGCCTACGAGTACGGCTTCTCCACCACCGATCCGAACACGCTGTGCATCTGGGAAGGCCAGTTCGGCGACTTCGCCAACGGTGCCCAGGTCGTCATCGACCAGTTCATCGCCGCCGGTGAAGCCAAGTGGGGCCGCATCTCCGGCCTGACCCTGCTGCTGCCGCATGGTTATGAAGGGCAAGGTCCGGAACACAGCTCGGCGCGCCTGGAGCGCTTCCTGCAGCTGTGCGCACTGGAGAACATGCTGGTGGTGGTGCCGTCGACCCCGGCGCAGGCCTTCCACATGCTGCGTCGCCAGCAGCACCTGACCACCCGCAAGCCGCTGGTGGTGATGTCGCCGAAGTCGCTGCTGCGCCACAAGCTGGCCGTATCGACCCTGGACGAACTGGCCAACGGCGAGTTCCAGCACCTGATCGGCGACGCCAATGCGGACGCCAAGAAGGTCAAGCGCGTGGTGCTGTGCTCGGGCAAGGTCTACTACGACCTGCTGGAAGACCAGACCAAGCGTGGCCAGGACGACGTGGCGATCATCCGCGTGGAGCAGCTGTACCCGTTCCCGCGTGCGCTGCTGGCTGCCGAACTGAAGAAGTACGGCAAGGCCACCGACGTGGTGTGGACGCAGGAAGAACCGCAGAACCAGGGTGCGTGGTACCAGATCCGCCACCACCTGCAGTTCTGCCTGGCCGATGGCCAGAACCTGCACTACGCCGGTCGCGCACGTTCGGCTTCGCCGGCTGCCGGTCACATGGCTGACCACGTCCGCGAACAGCAGCAGCTGGTCGCCGATGCACTGGTCAACCCGTTCAACGACACGTTCGCTGAATAATCCTCCCCCTATTTAGAAGACAAACCAGGAAGCTCCCGCAATGGCCACCGAAGTCAAAGCCCCGGTACTGCCCGAATCCGTCGCCGACGGCACCATCGCCACCTGGCACAAGAAGGTGGGCGACGCCGTCAAGCGCGACGAAAACCTGCTTGACCTGGAAACCGACAAGGTCGTCCTGGAAGTGCCGTCGCCGGTCGACGGCGTGCTCAAGGAAATCAAGTTCGCCGAAGGCTCGACCGTGACCTCCAGCCAGGTCGTGGCGATCATCGAGGAAGGCGCCGTCGCTGCTGCCCCGGCTCCGGCCGCTGAAGAGAAGAAGGCCGAGGCCGCTCCGGCCGCTGCCGCTCCGGCCGCCGCCGCTGCTCCGGCCCCGGCTGCCAAGTCGGCCGCCGACACCCTGCCGCCGGGCGCCCGCTTCACCGCCATCACCGAAGGCGTGAACCCGGCCGACGTCGACGGCACCGGCCGTCGCGGCGCGGTGACCAAGGAAGACATCGTCAACTTCGCCCGCAACGGCGGCGCCGGCAAGGCCGGTGGCGCACGTCCGGAAGAGCGCGTGCCGATGACCCGCATCCGCAAGCGCATCGCCGAGCGCCTGATGGAGTCGAAGAACTCGACCGCCATGCTGACCACCTTCAACGAAGTCGACCTGTCCAAGGTGTCGGCGGCGCGCAAGGAACTGCAGGACGAGTTCGTCAAGGCCCACAGCATCAAGCTGGGCTTCATGAGCTTCTTCGTGAAGGCCGCGGCCAATGCCCTGCAGCGCTTCCCGCTGGTCAACGCCTCGATCGACGGCGACGACATCATCTACCACGGCTACTCGGACATCTCGATCGCCGTCTCGACCGAGAAGGGCCTGGTCACGCCGGTCCTGCGCAACGTCGAGCGCATGTCGTTCGCCGACATCGAGAAGACCATCGCCGACTACGCCAAGAAGGCCCGTGATGGCAAGCTGAGCCTGGAAGAACTGCAGGGCGGCACCTTCACCGTGACCAACGGCGGCACCTTCGGTTCGCTGCTGTCGACCCCGATCATCAACCCGCCGCAGAGCGCCATCCTGGGCATGCATGCCATCAAGGAGCGTCCGATCGCCCAGAACGGCCAGGTCGTGATCGCGCCGATGATGTACCTGGCGCTGTCGTACGACCACCGCATCATCGACGGCAAGGACTCGGTGCAGTTCCTGGTGGACATCAAGAACCAGCTGGAAAACCCGGGCCGCATGCTGTTCGGCCTGTAAGACACCTCCCGCCCCTCCGCGCCTGCGCGGAGGGGTTCTGGTAATGCATCAAGGAATAATTCAATGGCTGAACAATTCGACGTCGTCGTCATCGGTGCCGGCCCGGCCGGTTACCACGCTGCCATCCGCGCGGCCCAGCTGGGCCTGAAGACCGCCTGCATCGACGCAGCGCTGGGCAAGGACGGCAAGCCGGCGCTGGGCGGCACCTGCCTGCGCGTGGGCTGCATCCCGTCCAAGGCGCTGCTGGATTCCTCGCGCCAGTTCTGGAACATGGGCCACATCTTTGGCGACCACGGCATCAGCTTCAAGGATGCCAAGATCGACGTCGAGGCGATGGTTGGCCGCAAGGACAAGATCGTCAAGCAGTTCACCGGCGGCATCGGCATGCTGTTCAAGGCCAACAAGGTCGCCGCCTACTACGGCTTCGGCGAACTGCAGCCGGGCAACGTGGTCAAGGTCACCCAGCATGACGGTTCCATCGTCGAGCTGAAGGGCACCAACGTCATCATCGCGGCCGGTTCGGATTCGATCGAACTGCCGTTCGCCAAGTTCGACGGCGAGACCATCGTCGACAACGTCGGCGGCCTGGACTTCACCGAAGTGCCGAACCGCCTGGCCGTGATCGGCGCCGGCGTGATCGGCCTGGAACTGGGCAGCGTGTGGAAGCGCCTGGGCGCTGAAGTCACCATCCTGGAAGCACTGCCGGAGTTCCTGGCCGTGGCCGACGCCGAAGTGGCCAAGACCGCTGCCAAGGAATTCAAGAAGCAGGGCCTGGACATCCGCCTCGGCGCCAAGGTCTCCAAGACCGAGATCACCGGCAAGGGCAAGAAGAAGGAAGTCGTTGTCACCTACACCGACAGCGAAGGCGAAAAGACCCTGACCGTGGACAAGCTGCTGGTGGCCGTTGGCCGTCGCGCCGCCACCAAGGGCCTGCTGGCCGAAGGCACCGGCGTCAAGATCAACGAGCGCGGCCAGATCGAAGTCGACGCGCACTGCCACACCGGCGTCAACGGCGTGTGGGCGGTCGGCGACTGCGTGCGCGGCCCGATGCTGGCACACAAGGGCTTCGAGGAAGGCATCGCGGTGGCTGAGCTGATCGCCGGCCTGCCGGGCCACGTCAACTTCGACACCATCCCGTGGGTCATCTACACCGAGCCGGAACTGGCCTGGGTCGGCAAGACCGAAGCCCAGCTGAAGGCCGAAGGCATTCCGTACAAGGCCGGCAGCTTCCCGTTCGCCGCCAACGGCCGTGCCGTGGCGATGATCGAGCCGGCTGGCTTCGTGAAGATCCTGGCCCATGCTGAAACCGATCGCATCCTCGGCATGCACCTGGTCGGCGCCAACGTCTCCGAACTGGTGCACGAAGGCGTGCTGACCATGGAGTTCAGCGGCTCGGCCGATGACCTGGCCCGTATCTGCCACGCCCACCCGTCGCTGTCGGAAGTGATCCACGACGCGGCGATGGCGGTCAGCAAGCGCGCCATCCACAAGGCGAACTGATCGTTCGCTGGTAGTGCCGGCCGCTGGCCGGTATGACTGGATACAAAAAACCCCGCCTCGGCGGGGTTTTTTGTTGCCCGCACCCCTGGCGGGCAGCTTGACGCCCGCACACTCCGGCTCCCCGCCGGTAGCGGGCTCACGCTGATCCTGACGCACTGCCCGCAACGGCCGTGGCCAGCTCCCGCATGAAGACCTGCGTTGCACGCGATGCGCAACCCGCCGGCGAAAAGACCAGGCCAAACAATCGACGGATGGTCGGCTTCACCGGCAGCACGCGCAGGCCGTGGAGATCGTCCGGCAATGTCGATTCCGGTACCAGCGAGACGCCCAGTCCCTCGCGCGCCAGCACGCACGCGCTGGCCCAGTCGCGCACGGTCACCCGTACGTCGCTCAGCTGTAGGCCAGCGTCCGCCATCAGGCGCTGACCGTTCACCGCGCAGCCCCCTGTTGCGAGGATGAAGGGTTCGCCCGCCAGCTCGCTCAAAGCCACCCCGCTTTCGGTGGCGCGACGCCCCAGCGGATGCGCCTGCGTAAGCACCGCCATCCACCCGTCGCTGCCCAGCATCAACGGGGCGCGATCTGCAGCGGGGTTCATCACCACCCCGGCGTCGACCGTGCCCGATTCGAGCCAGCGCTCGACCTCCTCGTCCGTACCCTCCACGATCACCACCTCGATGCCCGGGTGGCGGCGCTGGAAATCCCGCAGCAGCGCTGGCAGCACGCTGGAAACGAGTGACGGGAAGGTCGCCAGGCGGATGCGTGCACCACTGAATCCCTGGCTGTCATCGGCCAGCGCGCGGATCGCCTGCAGGCCGCCCAGCATGATGCGCGCGTGTTCGATCACCCGCTGCCCGAGCGCAGTGATCTCGACCTGACGCCGCTCGCGCACGAACACCGCAAACCCCAATGAGGACTCCAGCTGGGCCAGGGCCTGGCTGGCACCAGACTGGCTGATGCCGACCCGGTCAGCGCCGCGCGAGATGGTTCCCTCGTCGGCCACCGCAACCAGCAGGCGCCAGTGGGCAAGATTCATCATGACAGGCAGTAGCCCAGCTTATGGGAGAAAAATCGAAGATTGATTTTACCGGATACAGCTCGCACAGCAGACTGCCTCGCACCGGCTGACCCGGCCGTCCTTTCTCCCTCGAGACCCTCCATGAAGCTGTACTACGCGCCCTACACCTGCTCGCTGTCGCCCCATATCGTGCTACGTGAACTTGGCCTCCCCTTCGAGCTGGTCAAGGTCGACAACGCCAGCAAACAGACCGCCGATGGCCGCGATTTCCGCACCATCAACCGCAAAGGCTATGTCGCGGCGCTGGAACTGGATGACGGGAAGGTGCTGACCGAGGGCCCGGCCATCGTCCAGTACCTGGCCGACCTGAAACCCGGATGCGCGCTGGCCCCGCCGGTCGGCAGCTGGGAGCGGGTACGACTGCAGGAATGGCTGAACTTCGTGACCAGCGAGATCCACGCCGGCTCGGCGCCGCTGTTCAACGCCGATCTGCCGGAAGCGGCCAAGGCCTTCTTCCGGCAGAAGCTGTTCAAGCGTTTCGACCTGCTGCAGGAGACGTTGGCAACGCAGGACTTCCTCATGGGACCGGACTTCAGCGTCGCCGATGCCTATCTTTTCACGGTGCTGGGCTGGTGCCGCTTCTTCTCCATCGATCTGGCGGTGTGGCCGGCGCTGCCTGCCTATGCCCGCAGGATCAACGCACGACCGGCCGTGCAGGCGGCGCTGCGTGCCGAGGCAGCGTGATGTGGAGCCGAGCACAGGCTCGGCGCTACACCTTTCCAGCAGGCTTCTTCGGTGGATCGTCGCAGACCCGATGCTGCACCACCGTCTCGCCGACCTTCCATTCCTTCGCGACCCTGCAGCGCTCCTTGGCTTTCTGCACAGAGACCGCGGCAGCATTCGCCTCGTCAGCCGCAGCAGTCTGCTGGCGTTCCAGCCACACCGACGGTGGCGCTGGAGGTGTGGCCAGTGCCGGCCCCGCGAGCAATGCCAGCGCCACCAGCAGCACCGTCCTCATGCAGCCACCGCTCGGCCACCGAGCAGGCGCGCCGGCAGCATGAACAGCGCGCGCAGGAACGCGAACAGGGCCGAGAAGGTGATGCCGACCAGGCGGAACGGCAGGCTCAGCAGCCACACGAACGGCCAGGCGATCAGGGCGAGGATCGCCAGCGGCCAGCACAGCACGAACAGCAGGCACCACACACCGAGCGCGAACAGGGTCTTCATCACGGTCTCCTTGGGGCGGCACCTTGCCGCCTGCGGACACCTTGGCGCCCCGCCCTGGCCACCCGCAAACGGTTTGCGACGAAACCGGGGCTGGGGGCGATGAAACCGATTGCGGGGAAACCGGAGATTCAGGAGGTTGCCGGCCAGCGGCCGGCACTACCGCAGGGATTTACACCGGGACCGCGCCCGGACGGCCGTGGGTCACCTGGAAACGCGCCGCGGTGCGCACCGCAGCGTCCGCACGCAGCACACTGTCGGTGAAGCGCAGTTCCGCATCCACGGTCTGCCGGTTCAGCTGCAGCTTCCACCAGCCACGGCGGTCACCGTCGAAATAGCGGATATGCGGGTTCTGCGGAATCGACGGCCCGTAGTACGGCCCGTATGGCGTGTCGTCGCCGCCACTGCTGATCGCCGGAGCGATGAATTCGGTGGCTACGACCGGCGCACTGGCCGCGTCGAAATCCAGCTTCAGGTCGTTGACGAAGGTGGAATGCCAGTCGCCGCCCAGCACGATGGCATTGCCCTGCCCGCCTGCCTGCATCGCCTGCAGCAGCCGGTTACGTGCGGCGGGATAGCCATCCCAGGCGTCATTCCAGAAGCGCTCGCGTGGCGTGCCACCGTCCAGCCGCAGCTGCGCCATCAGCAACTGCTGCACCACCACGTTCCAGCGCGTGCCCTGCGCGGCCGCCATCGACTGCGCGAACCACGCCTCCTGGCCCGTGCCGAGCATGCTCATGCGCGGGTCCAGTGCAGCATCACAGCGTGGCGACTCGCCCACGCCACAGGGATTGGCCGGGCGGAACTGGCGGCAATCGAGCAGGGTCAGCTGTGCCAGATCGCCGTAGCGCAGGCGCCGATGCACGCGCAGGCCGCCGTTGCCCGCAGGTGTGCTGCGCATCGGCAGGTGCTCGTAGAACGCGCGGTAGGCCGCCGCACGACGCACGATGAAATCTTCGGTCGATACACCGGGCTTTTCCGGGTGGATGCCGGAGTAATCGTTCTGTACTTCATGGTCGTCCCAGATCACCGCGAACGCGTGTGCGGCATGCGCGGCCTGCAGATCCGGATCGAGCTTGTACAGCGCGTACTGGTCACGGTAGCGCTCCAGGCTGACGGTCTCGCCACTGAAGCGTTGCGCATCCAGCGCACGACCACGCGCGTTCTGCAGCGGGCTGTATTCGTACAGGTAGTCCCCGGCATGCAGCACCAGGTCGACATCGCTCTGCGCGATATCGCGCAGGACCGGGTAGTAGCCGCTGTTCCAGGCCTGGCAGGTGCACAAGGCCAACCGAAGCTGCTGCAGTTGCGTGTCCAGCGGCGGCGCGGTGCGGAAGTGGCCGACCGCGCTTTCCTCATCGCCGTCGCAGGCGAAACGGTAGTAGTAGTCGCGGCCTGGGCGCAGGCCGTTGACCTCCACGTGCACCGAATGCGCCAGCTCGGGCACCGCGGCCGCAGTCCCCCGCTGCACCAGCCGGCGCATGGCCGGGTCCTCGGCCACGAACCAGCGCACCGGCACCGCCCGCGACGGCATGCCGCCGCCATTGAGCGGGTCCGGTGCCAGCCGCGTCCACAATACGGCCCCCTGTGGATCCGGATCACCGGCGGCGACACCGAGGGTGAAGGGATCGCGCCCCAGCCGCGGCCGTGGGCCGGCCGTGGCCAACCCCGGCATCGCCGCCAGCGCGATCGCCGCCCCCGTGCCCTGCCACGCCATGCGCAGCAGGCGACGACGGCTTTCCGGATCGACAGGCCCGCGCATCAGAAGCGCACGGTAGCGGTGGCCATCACCTGGCGCGGCGCGCCGACCTGCATGGTCGCCAGGCTGCGGGTCGGGTCAGCGGCGTAGGTGCCATTGGTGTTGATCGAGGACAGGTAGCGCTTGTCGGTCAGGTTGGTCAGGTTCAGCGCTACGGTCAGGTTCTGCGCCGGGCCGAGCTTGCCGAAGTCATAGGCCGCCGAGGCGTTGACCAGCCAGTAGCTCGGCACCGACACATCGTTGGTATAGGTCACGTAGCGCTTGCCGACATGGTTGGCGGCCAGGCGCAGGTCCCAGGGGCCCGGGGTCCACGCCAGGGTGCTGGCGAACATCCATTCCGGGGTGTCGACGGTCGTCTTGCCGCGGGTCGGCACCACGCCGTTGTTCACGTAGTCGTTGTCGTAGGTGCTGTCATTCCAGGACAGCGCATTGGACCACGTCAGGTCCTGCATCGGCTTCAGCTGCAGGGTCGCCTCGGCGCCGCGGCTGGTCACAGAACCGACGTTGGAGAACAGTGCCGGGCAACCGAGGATGCCCACGCACTGCGCGATGGCCAGCAGGCGGTTGTCGAACTTGACGTCGTACACCGCCACCGAGGCTTCATAGCCGCGGCCGTAGCCACGCCAACCCAGCTCGATGGTGCGCGACTGTTCCGGCTTCAGGTTCTTCGCGCTGGCATCGAAGGCGGCCTGCGGCACATTGAACGGGCTGCCCACGCCCAGTGCATAGGCCGCGATGTTCTTGGCGAACGAACCAAAGATCTCGTTGCCTTCGTTGAGCTTGAAGTTGAAGCCGGCCTGCGGCAGCAGGCCCTTCTTCGAGGTCAGGCTGCTGTTGTTGGCATAGCTGCCCAGCGGCGTGCGCACGCTGGTGCGGGTGTGCGGCGACTTCGCACCGATGTCGATGGTCAGTCGGTCATCGAACAGGCGGAAGCGGTCCTGCACGTAGAACTGGCGGGTGATGGTGGTGTAGCGCTGGTGCCACACGCGCTGGTCCGGGTTGCGCAGGAAGAAGTCGTCGGTGATCGGGCCGTCGATGTAGTAGAAGTTGCGCTGCACGCTGTGGCCGTTGTCCTCGTACCAGAGGCCGGCTTCCAGTTCGTGGCCACCGACGTTCCAGGTGAACGCCGAGGTCACGCCGGTACGGTCGATCGCGTACTCGGTGGTGCGGATCGAGATCGGAATCTCGCGGCTGGTGCCCGGGTTCGACGGATTGGACGGGCTGAACCAGTGGCCCTGGCCACGGTTGCTGTGGTTGTAGACGTTGACCTTCAAGCGCATCGACTCGTTCAGGCCGAAATCGCCGGCAATGCTGGACAGGTCATCATTGCGCAGGCCGTGGCCGGAGTAGTACGCATCCCACGGGCTGTTGACGCCGCCGCTGAATTTGCCGCGTGCGGCGGCGACGGCGCGATCCCAGTCCGGCGCGTAGTTGTCCCAGTCCCAGCCGAGGCGATCGATCATTTCCAGCGACAGATCCTGGTAATCGGCCTCGACCCGGCGCGAGGCGTTGAACAGCGCGGTGATCCTGCTGTCCGTTCCGAAGTTGTAGGTGGCCTTGCCGTTGAACTGCTTCAGCTCCTGCGAGCCCTTGCCCTTCCACTTGTCACCTTCCGAATACACGCCGGACAGGTAGGCGGCAAAGCCCTGGTGCTCGCCGGTCTCCAGGCGCGCATAGCTGCGGCGTGCGCTGTCACTGCCAAAGCTCTGTGCCAGCACGACCCCATATTCGGTGGACGGATCGATCGAGTAGAACTGGAACACGCCGCCGAGGTTGCTGGTGGACGGCGTACCCAGTGCGCCGATGCCGGTGGAGACCTCCGCACCGCCCAGGTTCTCGCTGATCACCGCGCGGCTGATGTGCAGGCCGTTGCTGTTGCCATAGGCCATGTTGCCCAGCGGGATGCCATCAAGGGTGTAGCCCAGGCGGTTCTGGTTGAAGCCACGCAGGCTGATGGTGGTGGACCATTCGTAGGCGCCGGTGGCATCGGCCGATTCGAAATGCACGCCCGGCTTGGTCGCAAGCAGCTTCAGCGGATTGGCACCCGGCGGCAGCACCTTCATGTCCTCGGCGGTCACGCGCTGCACCTGGCGCGCTTCACCGCGGCCGATCACCGAGATCGAGTCAAGGGTGGTAGCCGACTGCGCGTCGGGGGCGGGGGCGGTTTCAGCGACAGCCAGCGACGGCAGCGAAGCACAGACCAGCAGGGCCAGCAGATTGCGGCGGAGCGGAGCGTGGGACGGCATGGGGGCGGATTCCTTGGGCACGCTGGACGCCGAAGGGCGGCGTCGAAGGGCAGCAGCGGCGGAATCGTAGAAGCGTCGCGTTACATGTCATTTACACGCCACATACGGACGTTTGGCGTTTCGAATGGTTTGCCGGCCGTGGGGGGCCGGCCAGCGGCCGGCACTACGGTTATTCGAATGAACCGACCGAATCGTGGGCCAGGTTGTCGAAGCGGGTGTACTCGCCGAAGAACTTCAGCTTGCACGAACCGGTTGGGCCACCACGGTGCTTGCCGATGATGATCTCCGCCAGGCCCTTGTCCGGCGAATTTTCCTTGTTGTAGTAGTCGTCGCGGTAGATGAAGACGATCATGTCCGCATCCTGCTCGATTGCGCCCGATTCGCGAAGATCGGCCATCACCGGGCGCTTGTCGGTACGCGTTTCCAGCGAGCGGTTGAGCTGCGACAGCGCGATCACCGGCACGTGCAGTTCCTTGGCCAGGCCCTTCAGCGAACGCGAGATCTCCGAGATTTCGGTCGCGCGGTTTTCGCTGTTGCCCGGCACGCTCATCAGCTGCAGGTAGTCGATCACCACCAGGCCCAGGTCATGTTCGCGCTTGAGGCGGCGGCACTTGGAACGCAGCACTTCCGGCGACACGCCAGGCGTGTCGTCGATGAAGATCTTGGTTTCCTTCAGCATCTTGATCGCGCTGGTGACGCGGCTCCAGTCCTCGTCTTCCAGCTGGCCGGTACGCAGGCGCTGTGCGTTGATGCGGCCGTTGGAGGAAATCAGGCGCATCGCCAGCTGCGATGCCGACATTTCCATCGAGAACACCGCCACGCCCTTCTTCGACTTGATCGCCGCGTACTCGGCGATGTTCAGTGCGAAGGTGGTCTTGCCCATGGCCGGGCGCGCGGCAAGGATGATCAGGTCGGTCGGCTGCAGGCCGGAGGTCATCGCATCGAAATCGTTGTAGCCGGTCGGCAGGCCGGTGATGTTGCCGCCGTTCTCGAAGCGGCTGCGCAGCTCTTCGAAGGCATCCTTCAATGCACCGGGCATCGCCACGAAATCGGTACGGCCGCGTGCGCCCTGTTCGGCGATGGCGAACACGCTCTTTTCCGCCGAGGCCAGCAGCTCGCTGCTCTCTCGTCCCTCGGGCTGGAAACCGTCGTTGACGATGTCGGTACCCACCTGGATCAGCTGCCGCAGCACCGCCTTGTCACGCACGATCTCGGCGTAGGCCACGATGTTGGCCGCCGACGGGGTGGTACTGGCCAGTTCGATCAGATAGGCACCATCGCCCACCAGTTCCATCTTGCCCTGCGATTCGAACCACTCGCCCAGGGTCACCGCATCGAACGGCCGCTCGCGCTCGGACAGCTCACGGATCGCGCGATAGATCATCTGGTGGTCGCGGCGGTAGAAATCGCCTTCGGTCAGCTGGTCATTGACCCGGTCATAGGCCTCAGGGGCCAGCATCAGGCCACCCAGCACCGCCTGCTCGGCTTCCACCGAATGAGGCGGTACCCGCAACTGGTCGATGCGCGACTCGTCGCGATCGCGATCGCGATCGAAGCCATCACCGCGCTCTCTGCGGTTGGAACGGAAGCCGGGGCGAGCGGACATGCTGCGGTGTTTCCTGCGAAAGTGGGCCGGACGAGTGTAGGCATGCGCCGACCCCGGCGGCCATGGACAAGCCTGTGGATAAGCCGTGGAGAAACGGGGGATATCCGCCGGTGCCTGGCCAGACTGGCGTGGGAGCGTCGCACTGCCTGCGACGGGCGCCATTGCGGCACCCGAGCGGACATTATCGCAGATGGGGCTGGCAACCGCTGGCGTCAATCGCCCTTGACGTGAACCGCGATCAGCGCCAGGAACCGGTCCACGTAGCCCTGCAGGAATTTCTGCGTGCCTTCATTGTGGACCGTGCCATCGGCATCGATCAGGCCGTCCTTGAAATGAATGAACGCCTCGGGCTGGCCGAGCACGTGCATGTCCAGGAAGGCCAGGCTGTTGCGCAGGTGCTGCTGGGCCACGGCGGTGCCGATCTGGCCGATGGAGGCGCCGATCACCGCCGCCGGTTTGCCGGCAAACGCGCTGTCACCGTACGGGCGCGAGCCGATATCGATGGCGTTCTTCAGCACGCCCGGCACCGACCGGTTGTATTCCGGGGTCACGAACAGCACCGCATCGGCGGCACGGACCTGGTCCTTCAGCCGGGTACCCTGCGCCGGATAGTGGCCATCGAAGTCCTGGTCGTACAGCGGCAGATCACCGATCTGCACGTACTGGAAGCGCGCACGGTCGCCGGCAATCTTCTCCAGCGCATGGGCCAGTTTGCGGTTGCAGGAATCCTTGCGCAGGCTGCCGACGAACACGGCGATGGTGGGGACGGACATCGGGACATACTCCTCACGGTGCGGGAGGCCCAGCCTAGTCGCCGGGCCCTTGCAGGCCGGTGAAGATCAGCCGCCGGTCACGCCCGCGCGCACCTGCCGCCAATGCGCCTGCCAGGCCTGGAACATCAGCACGTTCCACAGATGGGTATGCCACTTGCGTTGGCCGCCGAGGAACTGCTGCCACAGCGGCTGTACCGCGGCCGCCGACAGCACGCCCTCCTGCTCCAGCCGCGCGGGCTGCAGCAGGTCTTCGGCCCACGGCCGCAGGTCGCCCTTCAGCCAGTCACTGACCGGCGCGCCGAAGCCACGCTTGGGCCGGTGCACCATCGACTGCGGCACATAACGGCCCAGCACGCGCTTGAGCAGCACCTTGCTGGTGGTTTCACTGCGCTTGAAGCCCAGCGGCAGCGACCAGGCGAACTCGGCCACGCGAGAATCCAACAGCGGTGCGCGGGCTTCCAGGCTGACCGCCATCGAGGTGCGGTCGACCTTGCACAGCAGGTCATCCGGCAGGTAGGTCACGTAATCGGCCAGCATCATCGCATCGGCCGGTGTGCCGGCACCGTGCAACGGGTCGGCCAGGTCGTAGAAGCTGCCCGCGGCCTGCGCCCCGGGCACTGCCGCCGCCGGGTCGCGCCAGCGCGAGATTCGGTTGCGGTACACGTCACCGATGCCACGCGCGCCGGATTCTGCCAACAGCGCGGCCAGGCCGCCGGTACGCGAGGCCTCGCCCTGCTGCTGGGAGCGCGCGCCCATCCAGCGCCGCAGCGGCCCCGGCACGCGGCCCAGCATCTGCCAGTTGCGCAGCGCGCGTACATAGCGGGTATAGCCGAAGAACAGCTCGTCGCCACCATCGCCGGACAACGCCACGGTCACGCCCTGCCGCGCCAGGCGGGCGACCAGCGCGGTCGGCACCTGCGAGGCATCGGCGAAGGGTTCGTCGAACATCGCCGGCAACTGCGGCACCACCGCCAACGCATCGGCACCGCTGACGTAGAGTTCAGTGTGGTCGCAGCCCAGATGCGCGGCCAGTTCCTTGGCCAGCGGCGCCTCGTCGTGGCCCGAACCGGTGAACCCGATACTGAAGCTGTGCACCGGCTGGCCACTTTGTGCCTGCATCAGCGCGGCCACCAGCGACGAATCGGTGCCGCCGGACAGGAACACGCCCACCGGCACGTCGGCCACCATGCGCAGCGCCACCGCGTCACGCAGCAGCCCGTCCAGCTGCTCCTCGGCTTCCTCGATGCGGCCCTGGAACGGCGCAGCCAGCGCCGCCTGCATGCGTGCACGGGCATCCCAGTATGGGCGCTGCGCCTGTTCCGGCCGGTGCGCGGCCGCACCCGTCGCCACGGCTTCCGCATCCAGGCGCAGCACGCGCCCGGGCATCAATTTGTAGCAGCGCTGGTGGATGCTGTGCGGCGCCGGAATGTAATCCAGCCGCAGCAGCAGGGTCAGGGCGTCACGGTCGATGTCGTTGTCGAAGGCCGGGTGCTGCCACAGCGCCTTCAGTTCCGAACCGAACACCAGGGTGTCACCGGCCCAGCCGTAGTACAGCGGCTTCTTGCCGACGCGGTCGCGGGCCAGCCACAGGCACTGCTGCTGGCGGTCCCACAGGGCGATGGCGAACATGCCGTTGCAGCGCTGCAGGGTGTCCTCGATACCCCACTGCAGGATCGCTGCCAGCAGCACCTCGGTATCGGAATGGCCGCGGAAGGCGTGCCCCAGCGGCTCAAGTTCGGCACGCAGGGCGGCGAAATTGTAGACCTCGCCGTTGTAGGCCATCACGTAGCGACCATCGGCCGAGGCCATCGGCTGGTGCCCCAGCGGCGACAGGTCGAGAATGCTCAGCCGACGGTGCGCCAGCGCGATGCCTGTCCCGGCATCGACCCAGCTGCCGCCATCATCCGGCCCGCGGTGGTGCAGCGCCTCGCCCATGGCCAGGACCTGCGCCTGCAGCACCTCGGCCGACGCCACCGGCGCCGGCAACAACATTCCCGCCAATCCACACATGCATCAGGGTTCCTGCGCCAGTTCAAGGGCGGCGCCAATCACTGCATTGTCGCTTGGAAGCCCGAACATTGCTGCCCCCGCCAGCGGGGTATAGGTATCGGCACCGCAGACCCGGCGCAGCGGCAGGTGGCCGAACCCCGCCTCGACCACTGCGGTGACCACGCCCTCGCCCACCCCGCCACTGTGGCGGCCCTCGTCCAGCACCAGCACGCGCCGGGCGCTGGCGGCTTGCGCGGCGATGAAACCAGCATCCAGCGGCACCAGCCAGCGCAGGTCGACCACCCGCACCTGCCAGCCCAGCTGCTGCTCGATTGCCCGCGCCGCGCGCAGCGCCATCGGCACGCCATTGCCATAGGTGTAGACCACCAGGTCGCCTGCCTCCGGCGCATAGACCCGCCCTTCGCCCGGCACCAGCGCCTGGCCCTGGGCGGGGTAGTCGAACAACCACTGGCCATCGCCCGGCGCATGCAGGTCCTTGCTCATGTACAGCGCGATCGGCTCCAGGAACACCGCCACCCTCCCGTCCACCCGCGCCAGCGCGGCCAACGTGCGCAGCATCATCACCGCATCGTCGCCGCGCGACGGGCAACCGACCACCAGGCCGGGAATGTCGCGCAGCGCGGTGATCGAATTGTCGTTGTGGAAGTGGCCACCGAAGCCTTTCTGGTAGCCCAGCCCGGCCACCCGAACCAGCATCGGGTTGCGGTACTGGTCATTGGAGAAGAACTGCAGCGAGCACGCTTCGCCGCGCACCTGGTCGATGGCGTTGTGCAGGTAGGCCAGGTACTGGATCTCCGGAATCGGCAGCATGCCCATGTTGGCCAGGCCCTGCGCCATGCCCAGGATCATGGTCTCGTCCAGCAGGGTGTTGAACACCCGGCGTGGGCCGAAGCGGCGCAGCAGATCCTTGGTGACGGTATAGACACCGCCCTTCTGCGCGACGTCCTCGCCGAACAGCAGGCTCTGCGGATACTTGGCCAGCAGTTCCTGCAGCCCATGGTTGATCTGGATGGCGAGGTGCCGAGGTGCCTGCCGCTCAGGCAGGGCCTCCGCACCGCCATACAGCGCTTCGCGCGCATCGGCGGGCACCTCGCGCCGCGCCTCGGCCTGCACCGCCGCCGGCGTGTACGGCGCCAGCGGCGCCATCACCTCCTGCAGCGACTGCAGCGTCGGGCGGCCCTCGGCATCCGCCGCCGCGGCCATGCAGCGCGCGCGCATCGTTTCGTAGGCGACCTCGATGGCGGCCGCATCCATCCAGCCCGACTCCATCGCGATCTGCGCCGAGCGCAGCAGCGGATCCTGCGCCTCGGCCGCGCACAGCTCCGGCAGCGCGCGCCATTCCACCTCGAAGTCGGTGCCGGCGTGGCCCATCAGGCGGGTGGTGCGCAGATGCAGGAAGGTGGGCCGCCGCGTGCGCCGGCAGTGCTCCACCGCCGCCTGCACCTGGGCGTGCCCGGTGGCCAGGTCGAGACCATCAGCGAAGAAATAGTCGAGCCCCGGCTGGCGGCTGAAGCGCTCCGCAATCCAGCCTTCCGGCGTCTTCACTGAAATGCCCAGCCCGTTGTCCTCGCAGACGAACAGGATCGGCGCCGGCAGCTTCTGGTAGGCCGACCACATCGCGGTGTTGAACGCGGTCTGCGCGGTGGCATGGTTGGCCGAGGCGTCGCCGAACGAGCACAGCACGATGCTGTCGGCCGGGATCGGCAACGGCTGCCCCAGGCGCTTGCCGCTCTCGATGGCCAGCGCGGTGCCCAGCGCTTTCGGCAGGTGCGACGCGATGGTCGAGGTCTGCGGCAGCACCCACAACGGTTTGCTGCCCCACACCTTGTGGCGGCCCCCGCTGGCCGGGTCATCGGCGCTGGCGGCGAAAGACAGTGCGGCATCGCGCAGCGGATCGATGCCCGGCAGCTGGCGCGAACGCTCGGCCATGAAGGCACCGGAGCGATAGTGCAGGAAGGCTGGATCGGTATGCCGGCAGGCCCGCGCCAGCAGCGCGTTGCCCTCGTGGCCGGAGGAACCGATGGTGTAGAAGACCTTGTTCTGCACGCGCAGCACGCGTGCCATCAGGTCCAGCTGGCGGCTGGCCAGCTGCGAATCGAACAGTTCGCCAAACGCTGCGGCAGTGAGCGTACTGCCCGGCAGGATCGGCGCATCCGGCGCCGGGCGCGGACGCGGGGTGCCGCGCCAGCCACGTACCGCATCGAGGAAGTTGACGTCGCACACTTCGGCGCGGTTGAGCACGCGCATGCGTGCGGGAATCGGATCTGGAACCACAGCGAACATCGAACACCCTCCGTGTCGTTGTTGCATTCCGCCCGGCGTTGGCCAGGCGCTACCCTGTGGGGGTCACCCTGGTGAGACTCACGCAGCCTCGAATCGCGAGCGCACTTCGGCAGTCACGGCCGGCATCGGCAGGAAGCGCGGTTGTTCACGCACGCGCTGCAGCCAGCCACGCACTTCCGGGAATGGCTGCAGGCTGATACCGCCCTCTGCCGCCACGTCGGTGTAGGCGAACAGCGCGATATCGGCGACGCCATATCCGTTGCCGGTGAACCATTGCGCCTGGCGCAGGTGCTGCTCCATCACCGCCAGCGCGGTGGCGGCGCGCTCGTGCAGGCGCGGCAGTTCGGCGCGGCGCGGTGAATCAGCGGGGGTCCAGCCACGGATGAAGCGCGCCACCGCCACGCACGGCTCGTGCGTGTACTGCTCGAAGAACATCCAGCTCAACGCCTGCGCGCGCTCCCAGCCATCGGTGGGCAGGTACGGCGTGCCCTCGGCCAGCCAGAACAGGATCGCGTTGGATTCGGTCAGCACGCGGCCATCGTCGCGGACGATCAGCGGCACCTTGGCATTCGGATTCAACGCCAGGAATTCGGGGGTGTGGGTCTGGCCATGGGCGCTGTCCACCTCCACCCAGCGGTAGCGGCTGCCGAGCTGCTCCAGCAGCAGGCGCACCTTGTGGCAATTGCCCGAGACCGACATGCCATGCACCGTCAACGGGACGCGCTCTTCCACCATCGCCTGCTCCATCGGATCCGGCCAGCGGCCAGCTGCGTGCAGTCTGGCAAGCGCGCCGATGAATGCCAAGCGCGGGTGCAGCATGGCAACCCGGTAGTGCCGGCCGCTGGCCGGCAATCGCGTTGCGGCAGATTCATGCGATTGCCGGCCAGCGGCCGGCACTACCGGGCAGCGATCAGCGCGCGCGCTGCCGCCACTGCTCGCGCGACTGGCCCCAGATCTGCATCGGCTTGTCGTTGTACGGCGCTGGCAACTCCCCCATGCGCAGCAGGGTGCTGCCGAGCTTGCGCGCGACCGCCCGCGAGTTGTCGTTGTTCTCGGCAATGGTGTGGATCACTTCGTCCCAACCCAGCGTGTCGAACGCCCAATCGATTGCTGCGACCGCCGCTTCCGGCGCATAGCCCCGGCCCCAGCTGGCATGACGGATGCCCCAGCCGACCTCGGTACCGGGCCAGTCCTGCGGTTGCCAGGGCCCCATCCGCCCGATCCAGTCACCGCTGGATTTCTCGATCACGCTGAACATCGAGAAGCCAAACAGCTGCCAAGCGCCAGCCAGGCTGCAGAAGCCACGCCAGGCCACCGAAGGCGGCTGCACGCCACCGAGGGTGCGCATCGTTTCCTCATCGGCGCAGAACGCCAGATACGGTTCGTAGTCCTCGCGCAGCAGCGGCCGCAGGATCAGGCGCTCGGTTTCGATGCGCAGGTCGAAGATGCTCATGCCGGCTCCATGTCGAAGGAAGCGTCCATGATGGTGGATTCACGCCCCGCGCGGATGAATTTCGCCGGCTGCAACGAAACGGGCCGGCATAAGCCGGCCCGTCAGGTACTGCATGCGGCATCTGGATTACTGGCGCGTGCTGGCCGCCGTGGCACCGGCAGCAGCGGTCTGCGTGACCAGCTGGCCGTCGACCACCGGCAGGCGATCGCTGGCCGGCTTGTTGTCCATGCGCACCGTCTTCTCGGCGCCGTCATAGCGGTAGGTCACGTTGTACCCCTTCACCACGTCGTTGGTACCCATGGCAATGCGGTTGCCCGGCTTGCTGGCCATGCGCATGGTGCCGGTGGTGCCGTCCTCGTTGCGGTAGGTCACGTTGTAGCCGGTGACGCGGCTCGACTCGGAGGTCGCGGTCTCGGTGTGGCACTGGCGCTCGGTGCGGTTGACCACGCGGCCACCCACATGGCGCTTGTCGATCTGGTTGCCGATGAAGCCACCGGCCACCGCGCCGGCCGCAGTGGCGGCCTTCTTGCCATTGCCGCCGCCGACCTGGTTGCCCAGCAGGCCGCCCACCACAGCACCGACCACGGTACCGCCGACGTTGCCGTCACGTTCCGGCAGGCGCTCCTGCACCGTCACGTCCTGGCAGACTTCATGCGGGGTCTGGGTGGTGGAGGTCTCGCGCACTGCATCGGTGCCGATCACGGTGGCGTAGGCCTTCTGCTTCTCGGTGATCGGGTCGACCTTCAGCACATCGGCATATTCCAGCCCACGCGGTGCGGTCGGGTCGAGAGTGTCACCACGCGCGCCATCGTCGGTGGCGTTGCCATCGACCAGGCGCGATTCACCATTGGGGGTTCCGGCGCTGATGGAATCGGGCGATTTGTCGCCACTCTTCATGAAGGCGGCAGTGGCGATGCCACCGACCAGCAGCGCGCCCGCTGCGACCAGGACAGTTGTAGTTGTGCTTTTCATGACCTGCTCCTTGCGGACCATCCGCAACGTTCTCGAACCAGATTGCAGCATGCGCTGCCTGAACGGAATCTCCACATTTCCTGCTCATTCCCGTAACCCATTCAGCATCGGGAAATGCTGGGCCCGTGGTAGCGTTTGCATATTCCCCAGGAGGACCCCCGCCATGGCCAACCCGATGCTGCTGCCGGTACTGCAATGGGCGCGCCGGCTGCGCTACCCCACCCTGTTCAAGCTCACCGCGGGCCTGTTCGCGCTGACCCTGTTCATCCCGGACCCGATTCCGTTCGTCGATGAGCTGGTGCTCGGCTTCGGCACCCTGCTGCTGGCCAACTGGAAGCGCCGCAACACCACCACGCCTCCGCCGCTGGAGCAGCATTGAGCCTGCTGGTCGACAGCCACTGCCATCTGGACGCCAGCGAGTTCGACCGCGACCGCGCCGCGGTGGTCGAGCGTGCGCAGGCCGCTGGCGTGCACCAGCAGGTGGTGCCGGCGGTGACCGCAGCCAGCTGGCCGAAGCTGCGCGAGGTCTGCCAGCAGGCGCCGGGGCTGTACCCGGCCTACGGCCTGCATCCGATGTTCCTGGCCGAGCACCAGCCTGGGCACCTGCCGCTGCTGCGCGAGTGGATCGAACGCGAACGCCCCTGCGCGATCGGCGAATGTGGTCTGGACTTTTTCGTTGAAGGCCTGGATGCCGAGGCGCAACAGGCATATTTCATCGGTCAGCTGGAACTGGCCCGTGAGTTCGAGCTGCCGGTGATCGTGCATGCACGGCGCGCGGTGGATGCGGTGATCGCCGCGATCCGTCGCGTCGGCGGCCTGCGCGGCGTGGTGCACAGCTTTTCCGGCAGTCCAGAACAGGCAGCGCAACTGCACAGGCAGGGCTTCCTGCTCGGGCTCGGCGGCCCGTTGACCTACGAACGCGCGCAACGCCTGCAGCGGCTGGTGCGCGAGATGCCGCTGGAACAGCTGCTGCTGGAGACCGACGCCCCGGACCAGCCTGACGCCGGCATCCGCGGCCAGCGCAACGAACCGGCCCGGCTGGCGATCATCGCCCGCCACGTGGCGGCGCTACGCGGGATGGAGCTGGACGCGGTGGCCCAGGCCACGACGGAGAACGCGCGGCGGCTGTTCGCGCTGCCCGCAATGCAACGGTAGGTGCCGGCCGCTGGCCGGCATCTGCGCTGATTCATTCATTCCGGAGTTGCCGGCCAGCGGCCGGCACTACCATCACGCGTCAGCGTGATCCTCGACCACTTCGGCCTTCACCTTCTTCGGCTCCAGCAGCATTTCCAGCGCCTTGCCGACCGCCGCGAACGCGAACGCACCGGTGATGTGGGTCGCCGCACCCAGGCCCGCGCCGCAGTCCAGCTTCAGTGCCGCATCAGCGCCCAGGTTCGGGCGGATGCCACAGACGCTGCCATCGGCCTGCGGGTATTTCACATTCTCCAGCGAATACACCGCCGGCACGCCGAAGTAGCGCTTGGCATTCTTCGGGAAGTTGAACTCGCTGCGCAGCTTCTTGCGGATCAACGCCAGCATGGCGTCGTGCTCGGTGCGCGAGACATCGCGGATGCGCACCAGGGTGGGATCGATGCGGCCACCGGCGGCACCCACGGTCAGCAGCGGCAGCTTGCGGCGGCGGCACCAGGCAATCGTCTCGACCTTGACCCGGAAGCTGTCGCAGGCATCGATCACCAGATCAAAGCCACGGTCCAGCAGTTCGGCCATGTTCGACACCGTCAGGAACGCCTGTACGGCATCGACCTCGATGTCCGGGTTGATCGCGCGGCAGCGTTCGGCCATCGCCTCGGCTTTGTTGCGGCCGTAGTTGCCTTCCATCGCCGGCAGTTGCCGGTTGGTGTTGGACACGCAGATGTCATCGGCATCGATCAGGGTCAGGTGACCGACCGCCGAACGGGCCAATGCCTCCACCACCCACGAGCCAACGCCACCCATGCCCACCACCGCCACGCGGCTGCTCTGCAGGCGCTCGAGTGCGCCCACGCCATACAGCCGTTCGATGCCGGCGAAGCGTTGTTTGACCTGTTCGTTCATCCGGCTATTTTAACGTGCAGGCGCCAGCGCCTGCAGCGCGCCGGCATCGAACCCACCGTTGCACGTCCGGAGAGCCCGCCATGAACGCCAGCCCGCCCCGTCGCCCGTCCACCGCCTACCGCTATCTGTTCGTGCTCGGCCTGGGCCTGTTGATCGGCCTGATCGCCACGGTGATGGTCGGCCGCGCCCTGCAGGCCCGCCGCGATCCGTTCCCGGACAGCCTGATGCAGGTGATGCAACGGCAATCGCAGCTGCTGCAGCAGGCCCAGCAGCAGAACCGCTGCAGCCTGGCCGACAGCGTGCCGCGGTTGCAGGCGATGCGCCTGCTGTCCAACGATCTGGACCTGGCCTTTCCCGGGCTGAAGGACAGCGCGCAGTTCCAGCAGCATGCCAGTCAGCTGCGCGGCAACCTCAACGCCGCTCTGGCTGCGCCGCCCAGCGACTGCACGGCCCTGGCCCAAATGGTGGAAACGGTGCAGGCCGACTGCCGCGCCTGCCACCAGGACTTCCGCTGAGCCGCATTCATCCTGCAGCCGGACAAGGCCTGCGCGGTTGGCGCCTTGTTCACGTTCAAAAGGGGACGATTCGTCCACCCTGCTGCATGACGCAGTACCACCCCAGACACCCGCCTTCACGGCCAGGAGACGCCCCATGAAGATCCAGCTCATCGCCGCCAGCGCCATCGCTACCCTTGCCCTGGCTGGCTGTGCCACCTCGCCCGGCTACGGCGGTGGTGGTTACAACAACGGCTACAACAATGGCGGCTACGGCAACAATGGTGGCTACAACCAGGGCCGCTGCGCCGACTGCGGCATCGTGACCCGCATCAACACCGTGCAGTCCGGCCGTACCGCGCCCAGCGCGACCGGCGCGATCCTGGGCGGCATCGTCGGCGCCGTGGCCGGCCACGAGATCTCCGACCACACCGGCGGCAGCCGTGGCAACAAGAACATCGCCGCCGCTGCGGGCGCGGTCGGTGGCGCACTGGCCGGCAACCAGATCCAGAAGAACGTGACCAGCGACACCTACGACATCAGCGTGCGCATGGACGATGGCCGCACCATCGTGGTCAACCAGCGCGACCTCGGCGGCATCCGCGAGAACACCTACGTGCGCGTGGTCAACGGCAAGGTCATCCTGCGCTGACCTGCATCGGGCCGACGGCAAGGAAAAGGCCCGCTTGCGCGGGCCTTTTCATTTGACGGTATGCAGCGCGATCAGGTCGGCTGAACGGCGTCGGCCTGCAGGCCCTTCTGGCCCTGCACGACGGTGAAGGTGACCTTCTGGCCTTCCTTCAGGCTCTTGAAGCCCTGGGTCTGGATGGCACGGAAGTGCACGAACACGTCTTCGCCGTTTTCACGGCTGATGAAGCCGAAGCCCTTTGCATCGTTGAACCACTTGACGGTACCGGTCTCGCGATCAGACATCTCACTAACTCCCTGGTGACTCTCTCTTGTTGTAGGAAACGCCTGGTGGGCGGCTGACAAGCAAGGGGGAAGCGAGGTGCATCGATGCAGCGGATCGGGAAGATCTTGCTTCATCAGGCCACGATCCACGGTGACCTTGCCAAGCTCAGCGACTGCAACTTAACCCGCCCAAAACGAAAAAGCAACTGGCAAAATCTTTCACTGTCAACCCCAAAACGACCACCATACGGGACAGCATGGGACTCTCATTCATCTTATATCTGCTAGCGGTCATTTTTGTCCTCGTCGGCATCGCCGGAATCATCCTTCCGGCCCTCCCCGGCATCCCGCTGGTGTTCATCGGACTGCTGCTGGCGGCGTGGGCCGACGGCTTCGCCCACGTCGGCTGGCCGACCCTGGTCGCGCTGGGCGTACTGACCCTGCTCTCGCTGCTGGTGGACGTACTGGCCACAGTGGTGGGTGCGCAGCGGGTCGGTGCCAGCCGCAAGGCGCTGTGGGGCACGTTCGTCGGCAGCATCGTCGGGCTGTTCTTCATGCCGATCGGCCTCTTTGCCGGGCCCCTGATCGGCGCCCTGGCCGGCGAGTACTGGCACACCCGTGAACTGGGCCGCTCGACCAAGGTGGGTCTGGCCACCTGGCTCGGCATCCTGCTCGGCCTGGCGCTGAAACTGGCGGTGGTGATCGCGATGCTGGGCCTGTTCGCCTTCGCCTGGTTCCTGTAAGTCGCACCGTCTTCACGCAGCGCGCACGCGGTGGCCGTGCATAAACCGTGGGGGCTGGCCGCGATGCGGTACAGCCGCCACACTGTGCGATTCCCGTATTCACCGAAGGGCCTGCTGGAATGACCCTCCCCCCGCTGCTTCCCCGCCTTGCGCCGCTGGCGCTGGCCCTGGCCAGTGCCCCATTGGCCGCGCAGGAATTCGTGCCCAGCACCGATACCTCGCCGGCGGCGTGTGCCGCCATCACCACTGACGCGGCGCGCCTGGCCTGCTATGACCGCCTGTTCGCGCATACGCCGCAGGCCACGGCCGCCGCCGATGCCGCTGCCGAGGCGGCCGCGCAGGCCCGTCGCGAAGAACGCCAGACCGCACGCGTGAGCCAGGGCGAAGAGAAACTGCGCGAGCGGGTCAGCGACCTGTTCCGCCCCGCTGCGCCGGACAGCGCGCTGGCCAATGCCGGCCGCGGTTCGCTGCTGGACAGCCGCTGGGAACTGGCCGAGGACTCCAAGCTCGGCCCATTCCAGCTGCGTGCCTACAAGCCGGTGTACCTGCTGCCGGCGTTCTGGACCAGCGACCGCAACACCACGCCGCATTCGCCGAACCCCGCCAACACGGTCACCACGCCGCAGGTACTGGACAGCGCCGAACTGAAGTTCCAGATCAGCTTCAAGACCAAGATCGCCGAGAACCTGTTCGGCGACAACGGCGACATCTGGGCCGGCTATACCCAGAGCTCGCGCTGGCAGGCCTACAACGGCGAGGATTCGCGCCCGTTCCGCGAAACCAACTACGAGCCGGAAGTGATGATGGTGTTCCGCAACGGCTACTCGATCGGTGGCTGGCGCGGCCGCATGACCGGCATCGCGCTGAACCACCAGTCCAACGGCCGCGCCGATCCGCTGTCGCGCAGCTGGAACCGGGTCATGCTCAACATCGGCCTGGACCGCGAAAACTGGGCGCTGGTGCTGCGGCCGTGGTACCGCATTCCCGAGACCCGCAGCGACGACAACAATCCGGACATCGAGGATTACATGGGCCGCGGTGATGCGACCCTGACCTGGAACCGCAACGGCCACGAAGTCTCGCTGATGGCGCGCCATTCGCTGCGCACCGGCAGCCGTTCGCACGGCGCCCTGCAGCTGGATTACGGCTTCCCGATCAGCAACCTGCTGCGCGGCCATGTGCAGGTCTTCGACGGCTATGGCGAGAGCCTGATCGACTACAACCACAAGGCCACCTACGTGGGCGTGGGCGTGTCGCTGCTGGAGTGGTTCTGATGGACGTGACGATCTGGCACAACCCGGCCTGCAGCAACTCGCGTGGCGCATTGAAGCTGATCCGAGATGCGGGCTTCGATCCGGAGGTGATCGAGTACCTGGGCAATCCACCCGATGTGACCACACTGCGCCAGGTGCTGGCCGAATCCGGATTGAGCGCACGTGATCTGGTGCGCAGCAAGGAAGCGCAGTTCGCCGAACTGGGCCTGGAAGATGCGGACGAGGCCACGCTGCTCGCCGCGATGGCCGCACACCCGCGCCTGATCAACCGCCCCGTGGTGCGCACGCCCAAGGGCACCCGGCTGTGCCGTCCACCGGAAACGGTGCTGGAGATCCTGTAACGGAAAAGGGGACGGAGGGGATTAAGTCGCTTGTGCACAAACGACTTAATCCCCTCCGTCCCCTTTTCTGGTTACCGCCAGTCGGTGATGCCCTCGCGGCGGTATACCTCGGCGAACGCCGGGCGCGCCTTCATCGACGTGGCATGTGCCTTGAGCACAGGCCAGGTGTCGCTGGGCTTCGGCATGTTGCGCGACCAGCGCATCAGCATCACCAGCATGTAGTCGACCACGCAGGGCGTGGTGCCCAGCAGGTAGGGGCCATGCGCCTGCAGGTGCGTGGCGACCTGCTGCCAGGCCGCCTCAAGTCTCTGACGGGCCATCTCGCGGCTCGCTTCGATATTTGCCTCGCCCGCCATTTCATGCGGATAGAACCAGGCACGATAGGCCGGCTGCAGCGTATTGGCACACCAGAACATCCAGCGGTAGGCATCGGCGCGCTGCGGCGTGCCCAGTGCGGGCAGCAGGTTGGCCTCCGGATGGCGGTCAGCCAGATACAGCGCGATCGCCGCCGCTTCGGTCAGTACCAAGCCATCGATCAGCAGCGTCGGCACCACACCGGCCGGATTCAGCGCCAGGTACTCCGCCGACTTGTGCTCGCGCGCGTCGAAATCCAGCAGCACCAGTTCGTGCTCGATGCCCAGCTCGATCAGCAGCCAGTGCACCACCAGCGCGGCGGTACTGGTTGAACCATACAGCGTGGTGCTCATGCGGAAGATCCTGTGCAGGTGGATCAGCCGATTATGCGCCCACGCGCGCAATCGTTGCTCAGCCGCAGCGGCTCATGCAGGTATCGCGGCCTTCGCTACAGGACATGATCGGCGTGCGTATCGCGCAGTCGTGCGTCTTCAGTTCACAGGAACGGCGCAGCTCGGGATTGGCAATGTCCTTGCAGCGCTTGTCCGGCGCCGGCACCATCTGTTGTTCGCAGCTGAAGTCGTTGCTGCCGATACTGCCCCGCGCCATGCAGCTGCGATAGTCGGCCTGGCACTGCATGCGGCACTGCGAGGAGGCGGAAAAATCCGCACCTTCGTAGGATGAGGTTGTGGTGCAGCCGGCCAGGACCAGCAGGAACACAGCCGCGACGGATCGATGCAGGCGCATGGGCACATCCAGTGCAGGGGTGTGCCGACCCTAGCAGACTACGGTTACTCGTGCAGGCAGCGACGCGCGCCCCCCGATCAGTACACGGGAATGCCGGTGTCGGTGCGGACTTCATTCACGGTGCCGCCGCAGGAGAGCAGGCACTGGGCGTACGGAGCACTGCATGAAGGAAGCGCCGGGGAACCGCAGTAGGTGCCGGCGCCGTTGCCCCCTTCACAGTTGTGCCGCTGCTTGTCGTCGGCGATACCACTGCAACGGCTGATGATCCGGCTCTTCTCGCTTTCGCAGCTGCGCTGATCCGATTCCGCGCGGGCGCGGTTGTGGAAGTCGCACGTCGCCTTCTGGCTCTCGCAGACCGACGCGCAGATCCTCCCCGCTTCGTGGGTTGGCGGTTCGACGAAATAACGTGGCCCGCAGGCACTGCATGCCAGCGCAGCGACCAGCAACACGAAAACACGCGACCACTGCAGCACGATGGACTCCCTTCCAATACGTCAGACAGCGCACGTTAGCAGAGCACACCATCCACGGGCAGGCTGCATGCAACAACGGCGCCACACGGGCGCCGTTGTCTGGACCGGAACGGGAGGAATTACTCCACCACCACCGGAATCTTGCCGATGCGGGCCTGCCATTCGCGCGGGCCGGTCTTGTGCACCGATTCGCCAGTGGAGTCGACCGCCACGGTCACCGGCATGTCCTGCACGGTGAACTCGTAGATCGCTTCCATGCCGAGGTCGGCGAAACCAACCACCTTCGCCGCCTTGATCGCCTTGGACACCAGGTAGGCCGAACCACCAACGGCCATCAGGTAGGCCGACTTGTTGTCACGGATCGCCTCGATGGCCGCCGGGCCGCGCTCGGCCTTGCCGACCATGCCCAGCAGGCCGGTCTGTTCAAGCACCTGACGGGTGAACTTGTCCATGCGGGTCGCCGTGGTCGGACCAGCCGGGCCCACCACTTCGTCGCGCACCGGATCGACCGGGCCGACGTAATAGATGAAGCGCCCCTTCAGATCGACCGGCAGTTCCTCGCCCTTGTTGAGCATGTCGACCATGCGCTTGTGCGCGGCGTCGCGGCCGGTCAGCAGCTTGCCGTTCAGCAGCAGGGTCTGGCCCGGCTTCCAGCTGGCCACATCTTCCGGCGTGATCGTGTCCAGGTCCACGCGGGTGCCCTTGGACGAATCGTAGGTCAGCTTCGGCCAGTCCTCCAGCGACGGCGGGTCCAGCATCACCGGGCCGCTGCCATCCAGGGTGAAGTGCGCATGGCGGGTGGCCGCGCAGTTCGGGATCATCGCCACTGGCAGGTTGGCCGCATGAGTCGGGTAATCGTTGATCTTGATGTCGAGCACGGTGGTCAGGCCACCCAGGCCCTGCGCGCCAATACCCAGCGCGTTGACCTTCTCGTACAGCTCCAGGCGCAGCTCTTCAATGCGGTTGGAGGCACCACGGGCCTGCAGCTCGGTGATGTCGATCGGCTCCATCAGCGCTTCCTTGGCCAGCAGCATCGCCTTCTCGGCAGTGCCGCCGATGCCGATGCCGAGCATGCCCGGCGGGCACCAGCCGGCGCCCATGGTCGGCACGGTCTTCAGCACCCAGTCGACGATGGAATCGGACGGGTTGAGCATGGCGAACTTGGTCTTGGCTTCCGAACCACCACCCTTGGCGGCGACGATGACGTCGACGGTGTTGCCCGGCACCACCTTGACGTTGACCACGCCCGGGGTGTTGTCCTTGGTGTTGGTGCGCTTGCCGGCCGGGTCGGCCAGCACCGAGGCGCGCAGCTTGTTGTCCGGGTGCATGTAGGCGCGGCGCACGCCTTCGTTGGCCATGTCTTCCACGCCCATGGTGGCGTCGTCCCAACGCACGTCCATGCCGATTTCCAGGAACACGGTGACGATGCCGGTGTCCTGGCAGATCGGACGGTGGCCTTCGGCGCACATGCGCGAATTGATCAGGATCTGCGCCATCGCTTCCTTCGCGGCCGGCGACTCCTCGCGCTCGTAGGCGGCGGCAAGGTTCTTGATGTAGTCGACCGGGTGGTAGTACGAGATGTACTGCAGCGCGTCGGCGATGGACTGGATGAGGTCTTCCTGCTTGATCGATGTCACGACTTGCTCGCTTGCTGGAGGCTGGCGGGGGTAATCCCCCCATTTTACCCCCTCCCCCGGCCGCAGGGTGGTAGTGCCGGCCGCTGGCCTGCACTATCCACGCACACCCTCTGTCACGCCACGCGCCACTGCGGCGTCCTTGCCCACATGAACGCTGAAACCGCTTTCCAGACCCACCGTCCGCGCCTGATGGCGCTGGCCTACCGCCTGCTCGGCAGTCGCGCCGACGCCGAAGACGTGGTCCAGGATGCCTGGTTGCGCTGGTCCGGCGCCGACCCGGCGGCCGTCCGCGACCCCGAAGCCTGGCTGGTCACCACCACCACCCGGCTCGGCCTGGACCGGCTGCGCGCAGCCAAGCGCGAGCGCGTGCATTACGTCGGCCCGTGGCTGGCCGAGCCACTGGCGGTCACCCTGGAGCCCGACCCGGCGCCCGGCCCCGCCCAGCTGCATGCGTTTGCCGACGATGTCTCGGTGGCTTTCCTGACCCTGCTTGAACAGCTCGGCCCCGAGGAACGCGCCGCCTTCCTGCTGAAGGAAGCCTTCGACCACGATTACCGTGAGATCGCCGACCTGATCGGCCACAGCGAGGCCAACTGCCGGCAGCTGGTGCATCGTGCCCGGCAGCGCCTGCAGGCCGGACGACCGCGCTTCAACGCCGACGCCAGCCAGCATCGGCAGCTGCTGGCGCGCTTCATGGACGCTTCCCAGCGTGGCGACAGCGAAGCGATCCAGGCCCTGCTGCACGCCAACGCGCTGTTGGTCTCCGACGGTGGCGGCGTGGTCACCGCAGCGGTGCGCCCGCTGCTGGGCGCCGAACGCATCGGCCGCCTGTTCTGGGCCATCGCGCGCCGCGGCGCGGCGCATCCGGCCCAGCTGGGCTACGTCAACGGCGAGCCGGCGATCCTGCGCTTTGTCGGTGATCGCCTGCACTCGGTCACCACCATCGAGGTGGTCGATGGCCGCATCGCCAACGTGTACAGCGTGCTCAATCCGGAGAAGCTACCGAGTCTTCAAGGTGAACTCCCCGATTAGACATACGGACTAGGGTTTGGGCAATCTGTCAGCGCAATGGAAAGGAAATTGACGGCAATGAATCCCAAGAAGCCAAGAAAGAAGATCAAGGTGAACGTCGGCGATGTATTTGCCGTACCGCTCAATGAAGTCGAGCTTGTTTTTGGCTATTTGCGCACTTACCAAGATCCGGACGTAGCGATCCTTCCATTCATTTCAAAGGGCAGAATGCTCCGAGACTGCGAGCTTCCCACGTTGGAGAGCTTCATGGATGTACTGACTACTCGCACCGGAATTGAAAGAGGTGATTGGCCCAGAATCGCCTCTTTTCCTTTTCCGAATGAAGAATCAACTTGGGCACCACCAAGAAGGCAACTTTCAACGATCCGTCCGGATGTCAGGCTCGTGGTAGTCAAGGGAAATTTTATCCCGTCTAAAGAATACGGCGAATGGGACTCTCTTCCTGAGCTCATCAAAGCCAACATTGACCAGTTGAAGGCATTGATTCTCACGTCAGCACCCGAATTCCAAATGATCACCTGAATGAGATGCATCACGACTTGATTCCACTACAAGAGTCTTTACCGCCAATGGGTACAGCGTGCTGAATCCGCACAAGCTGCAGGCGGTTCAAGATGCCCGTTAGGCCCACCGGGCTGGAATAGGGCAACATCTTTCCACTTTGGAGAATGATGCTACCACCCATGATTCAGAAAAAACCAAGAAGAAGAATCAGGATAAATGCCGGAGACGTCTTCGCTGTTCCTTTATCAGTTGATGAATTGATCTTTGGCTATGTGCGGGCCTATCAAGACCCTGATGTCGCGATACTTCCGTTCATCTCAAACGGCAGAATGCTAGGCGAGCACGAGATTCCTACACTTGAATGCCACTTGCACGTTGCATCGCTCCGTGTCGCCATGGAGAGAGGCGAATGGCCTCGAATTGGCAGAGTCCCATTCGAAGATGAGGATTCTTCGTGGGCTCCTCCCAGAAAGCAGATCATTGATTTCAGACCTGATGTTCGTCTCGTCATAGTAAAAGGACAGCTAGTCAATGCAGAACGCTACGGGGAGTGGGATGATCTGCCAGAGATGCTCAGACGGGACGACGATGGCTTGAAGAACCTCATCAATGACTCGAAGTCTGACTTTCTGAAAATCAAGTAGATCCGATACTCCCGCGCTGGACTTCGAATACACGTCATTTCGCTACTGAACGACCATATGTAGTTGCACGGGGTACTTCACACTGTCGTTTTTGACCATCTCCGTCACGAACGCAGACGGCACGGCGTCCTGATAGTGAAAGGCGGCCATCGTGGCCGCCGTGGAGCCGAAAATGTCCGACCACGCCTCTCCCCGCGTCCCTTACACCCGCCTGGCCGCCGAAGCCTTCAAGGGCCTGCTGGCCACCAGCCAGGCGGTGCATGACAGCTCGATTGATCCGACCCTGATGGAACTGGTGTTCCTGCGCGTGTCGCAGCTCAACGGCTGCGGCTATTGCATGGACATGCATGCCACCACGCTGCGCAAGGGCGGCATCGAGCCGCGCAAGCTCGATACCCTGCCGGCCTGGCACGAAAGCCGTTTCTTCGATGCACGCGAGCGTGCGGCGCTGGGCTGGGCCGAGGCACTGACCCGGCTGACCGACGGTGCACCGTCACAGGCGGCGTTCGATGCACTGGCACCGCACTTCGATGAGAAGGGCATCAGTGACCTGAGCATGGGCATCGCGGTGATCAATGCCTGGAACCGGCTGGGCGCCGGCCTGCTGCCGCCGCTGCCCTGAGCGCTTCGTTGACAGTGCCTGGACCGCCGGGCACTGTACCTGCCCCGCAGGAAGCATCCGAACGTCATGGCCGACGAAGCCCCCGACACGCCCAGCAAGGAGGCGCTGAAGGCGCTGACCCAGTACCGGGAGCGGGACACCGCGCCGCCCGAACTCCTGTCGACGCTTGAACGGCATGGACTGTTGTGGCCCGTCGAACATCCGGGCCATGAGGCCCTCCAGATGCGGATGTTCGCCGCCTATGCCCGCGCCGACCGCCAGCATGTGGCAGACAACTTCATCCTCGGCGTGCAGGAGAACCGCAGCGACCTGCGCGCCGGGCTGTCGGCGTATGCGTTCATGGTGCACTTCCCCAGGCATCAGGAGCAGCCACACCCCAGCCTCGCCTGTGCGGTCTGCGGCCAGGTCCGCGAAGGCAGATTCGACCCGACCACCTGGGCGCGCGTCCGCCACAACATCGGGGTCGTGCTCGGCGGAAGCGTAAACGCCATCACCTTCCTGTTGGAACAACACAATCTGACGCCCAGACGGGCGCCCGGCGACATGAGCACACTGGTGGCACTGCTGCGGCTGCTGCACCACGAGAGCGACGCCAAGGACACACCGTCGATCATCGTCAAACGCGTGCGCGCGCTGCCGGGCCTGAAACTGTCCGTCGAGCAGGCGCGTCACCTGCTGGATGCCCTGGGCCATGCCGGGCTGCTGCAGACCCCCGAGCATCCCGGCCTGGCGCAACGCTTCACCCGGGTCGGCCTGGCACCGCGCACGTCGCGCTCTTCGGACTGGAGCTATCCCGTCGATTTCTGGAAAGGCGCCTACGGCATCGACAGCGGGGCCCTGCGCTTCTGGTTCGCTCACCATCCTGCGCTGCTGGCTGCGCTGGACTGAGCGCGCAGGCAGCGCCGACGCGCTGCCCTGCCGGCGCATGGCAGGCATGCGCCCCGTTCATGCCTCCGCCACGCGCAGGGCGCGCACAATACGCACATGCCTGCTACCCCCACCGCTGGCGCTGCCGCCGCGAAGAAACCCAGCCTGCGCCAGCGCTTCAGGGCGATGCGCAACCTGCCACCGTTCCTGCGCATGGTCTGGAAGACCAGCCCCGCGCTCACCCTGGCCAGCCTTGGCCTGCGCCTGATCCGTGCGCTGCTGCCGGTGGCGATGCTCTACGTCGGCAAGCTGATCATCGACAGCGCCCTGCACCTGAGCCAGCACGACGCTGGCTTCCCGCCGCTGGGCGAAGCACTGTCCAGCGGCATACTGAATCCGCTGCTGGGCCTGCTGGCGCTGGAATTCGGCCTGGCCATCGCCTCGGATCTGCTCGGCCGGCTGGTCAGCTACGCCGATGCCCTGCTCTCGGAACTGTTCGCCAACGTCACCAGCATCCGGCTGATGGAACATGCGGCAACGCTGGACCTGGAGGACTTCGAAGACCCGGACCTGCAGGACAAGCTGGACCGTGCGCGGCGCCAGACCATGGGCCGGATGAACCTGATGAGCCAGCTGTTCGGCCAGGTGCAGGATGCGATCACCGTGGCCAGCCTCGCCGTCGGCCTGCTGGTCTACGCGCCGTGGCTGATCCTCCTGCTGGCGCTGGCACTGGTGCCGGCCTTCATCGGCGAATCGCACTTCAACGCGGCCGGCTACAGCCTCAACTTCCAGTGGACGCCCGAGCGCCGCCAGCTCGACTACCTGCGCCAGCTCGGCGCCAGCGTGGAAACGGCCAAGGAAGTGAAGATCTACAACCTGCACCGCTTCCTGGTGGAGCGCTACCGGCGCCTGTCGGTGGCGCTGTTCCAGGCCAACCGCGCCCTGGCCCGGCGCCGCGCGTTCTGGGGCACGCTGCTTGCCGCATTGGGCACGCTGGGCTACTACACCGCCTACGCCTACATCGCCTGGCGCACGGTGCGCGGCGACTTTTCGATCGGCGACCTGACCTTCCTCGCCGGCAGCTTCCTGCGTCTGCGCCAGCTGCTGGAGGGCCTGTTGATCGGGTTCTCGCAGGTGGCCAGCCAGGCGCTGTACCTGGATGACCTGTTCTCGTTCTTCCAGATCCAGCCGGAAATCCACTCGCGCGAAGGTGCAGTGCGCGTGCCGCAGCCGATCCGCCAGGGCTTCGTGTTCGAGAACGTCGGCTTCCGCTACCCGGATGCCGAGCAATGGGCGGTGCGCCACCTTGATTTCCAGCTGCAGGCCGGCGAAGTACTGGCGCTGGTCGGTGAGAACGGCGCCGGCAAGACCACGCTGGTGAAGCTGCTGGCGCGGCTGTACGAACCGGACGAGGGCCGCATCCTGCTCGATGGGCGCGACCTGCGCGACTACGACCTGGACGACCTGCGCGCCAACCTCGGGGTGATCTTCCAGGACTTCGTGCGCTACAACCTCAGCGCTGGCGAAAACATCGGCGTCGGCCAGGTCGAGGCGATGGACGACCAGGCACGCATCGCCGACGCCGCGCGGCGCGGCATGGCCGAGGAAGTGATCGACGACCTGCCCGGCGGCTACAACCAGCTGATCGGTCGCCGCTTCAAGCAGGGCGTGGACCTGTCCGGTGGCCAATGGCAGAAGATCGCCATCGCCCGTGCATGGATGCGCAATGCGCAGGTGATGATCCTGGATGAGCCAACGGCGGCGCTGGATGCGCGAAGTGAGTTCGAGGTGTTCCAGCGGTTCAGGGAACTGGCGGATAATCGCACCGCAGTGCTGATTTCCCACCGTTTCTCCTCGGTACGCATGGCCGATCGCATCCTGGTGCTGGCCGATGGCCGGATCGAGGCCAGTGGCACCCATGAAGAGCTGATGGCCCAGGGCGGCCGCTACGCCGAGCTGTTCGAGCTGCAGGCGGCCGGCTACCGCTGAGAACGCCTCTCGTTCCGCCTAATGAGAACCTGTCTCATTTGAGATAGAATCCCCCCGACGACTTCCGATAGATACGCCCATGTCCTCCGCTTTTGGCGCCGAAACGGTGCTTGAGGTCCGTCATTGGACCGATGCCTACTTCAGCTTCACCCTCACCCGCGACAGCGGTTTCCGCTTCGAGAACGGCCAGTTCGTGATGATCGGCCTGGAAACCGAGGCGCGGCCGCTGCTGCGCGCGTATTCCATCGCCAGCGCCAACTGGGAAGAGCACCTGGAGTTCTTCAGCATCAAGGTGCAGGACGGCCCGCTGACCTCGCGCCTGCAGCACATCAAGCCGGGTGACAAGGTGCTGGTCGGCAAGAAGCCCACCGGCACCCTGCTGATCAGCGATCTGCACCCCGGCAAGAACCTGTACCTGCTGGGCACCGGCACCGGCATGGCGCCGTGGCTGTCGGTCATCAAGGACCCGGAAACCTACGAGCGCTTCGAGAAGGTGATCCTCTGCCACGGCGTGCGCTACGAGAAGGACCTGGCCTACCGCGATTACTTCGAGAAGGAACTGCGTGAGCATGAATTCCTCGGCGAGATGATCGGCGACAAGCTGCTGTACTACCCGGCCGTCACCCGCGAGCCGTTCGCCAACCAGGGCCGCCTGACCCAGCTGATGGAAAGCGGCGAGATGCAGCGCACCCTCGGCCTGCCGGAGCTGAGCCCGGAGAACGACCGCGCGATGATCTGCGGCAGCCCGCAGATGATGGCCGACCTGCGCAGCGTGCTCGATGCCCGTGGCTTCCAGGTCTCGCCGCGTATCGGCCAGCCGGGCCACTACGTGTTCGAGCGCGCGTTCGTCGAGAAATAAGCAAAAAGGGGACGGAGGGGATTAAGTCGTTTGTGCACAAACGACTTAATCCCCTCCGTCCCCTTTTGGGGTTCATCTCACAGCAGCGCTTCGATCTCGCCGCGCAGCTGCTCCGGCCTGGTGGTGGGCGCATGCCGCGACACCACCTGCCCCTGGCGGTCGACCAGGAACTTGCTGAAATTCCACTTGATGCGGGCGCTACCCAGCAGGCCGCGCTTCTCGCGTGACAGCCATGCCCACAACGGATCAGCCCCGTCGCCGTTGACCTCGATCTTCTCCGACAGCGGGAAGCTGACCGGGTAGTCCAGCGAACAGAACTGGCGGATCTGCGCGGCGTCGCCCGGTTCCTGTGCACCGAACTGGTTGCATGGGAACCCGATCACCACCAGGCCACGCTCGCGATACTCCTGCCACAGCTGTTCCAGCCCGGTGTACTGCGGGGTGAAGCCACAGCGGCTGGCGACATTGACCAGCAGCAACGGGTGCCCCTGGTACCGGGCCAGGGCCTGCGGCTGGCCGTCGAGGTCGCGGAAGCTGAAATCGTAGGCAGTGGTCATGGCAGCGGGCCGTGGGCGGTGAATGCATGGTACCCGCGCCCGGCCCCGGCAACATGCCTTTTGACACAAGTGCAGGCGCCGCCGGCCGGGTTACCCTCGGGCCCTTGTTTGCCTTACCGGAGTTCCTACCTTGACCACTCGCCTTGCCCTTGCCGTGGCCATGTCCCTCGGCCTTGCCCTGCCCGCCTTCTCGGCCGGCGCCGCCACCCCGGCTGCCAGCACCCATGCCCAGCAGGCCAATCCGTTCTTCGCCGAAAGCCCGCTGCCGCTGCACTTCCCGCAGTTCGACAAGATCAAGGACAGCGACTTCGCCCCGGCCTTCGACGCCGGCATGGCGCAGCAGCTGAAGGAAGTGGAGGCGATCGCCAACAACAAGGCCAAGCCGACCTTCGACAACACCATCATCGCCCTGGAAAAGAGCGGTGACATCCTCGACCGTGCGACCACCGTGTTCTTCAGCCTGGTCGGCGCCGATACCAACGACACCCGCAAGAAGCTGCAGGCCGACTACTCGGCGAAGTTCGCCGCGCACAGCGATGCGATCGCGCTGAACGGCAAGCTGTTCGCCCGCATCCAGGCGCTGTACGACACCCGCAGCCAGCTGGGCCTGGACGCCGAAGGCGTGCGCCTGGTCGAGAAGTACTACGACAACTACGTGCGCGCCGGCGCCAAGCTGTCCGAGGCTGACAAGGCCACGCTGAAGGAGATGAACGCCGAGCTGGCCAACCTGGGCACCAAGTTCAGCCAGAACGTGCAGTCGGAAGTGAACGCTTCGGCGATCACCGTCGACGACGTCAAGGAGCTGGACGGCCTGTCCAAGGAGCAGATCGCCGCCGCCGCCGAAGCCGCCAAGGCTCGTGGCCTGGAAGGCAAGTACGTGATCACCCTGCTCAACACCACCGGCCAGCCGCCGCTGACCAACCTGGCCAACCGCGCCCTGCGCCAGAAGATCTACGAAGCCTCGACCACTCGCGGCAGCCGCGGCGGTGAGTTCGACAACACCGCGCTGGTCTCGCGCATCATGCAGCTGCGTGCCGACAAGGCCAAGCTGATGGGCTACCCGAACTTCGCCGCCTACAACCTGACCAACCAGACCGCCAAGACCCCGGAAGCGGTCAACGCAATGCTCGGCAAGCTGGCTCCGGCCGCCGTGGCCAACGCCAAGCGCGAAGCCGCCGATCTGCAGGCGATGATCGACAAGGAACAGAAGGCCGCGCGCAAGCCGACCTTCCAGCTGGAACCGTGGGACTGGGCCTTCTACAGCGAGAAGGTGCGCCAGGCCAAGTACAACTTCGACGAGTCGCAGCTGAAGCCGTACTTCGAGATGAAGAACGTGCTGGAGAACGGCGTGTTCTACGCCGCCGGCCAGGAATTCGGCCTGACCTTCAAGCAGCGCACCGACCTGCCGGTCTACCACGATGACGTCACCGTCTACGACGTGTTCGACGCTGACGGCAGCCAGCTGGCGATCTTCATCTTCGACCCGTATGCACGCGCCTCCAAGCGCGGCGGTGCGTGGATGAACTCCTACGTCTCGCAGTCCAAGCTGACCGGCTTCAAGCCGGTGGTCGCCAACCACCTGAACATCCCGAAGCCGCCGGCCGGCCAGCCGACCCTGCTGACCTGGGATGAGGTGAACACCACCTTCCACGAGTTCGGCCACGCCCTGCACGGCATGTTCTCCAACGTGAAGTACCCGTACTTCTCGGGCACTTCGGTGCCGCGTGACTTCGTCGAGTTCCCCTCGCAGGTCAACGAAATGTGGTCGGATAATCCGGTCATCCTGAAGAACTACGCCAAGCACTACCAGAATGGTTCGGCGATGCCGCAGGCACTGCTGGACAAGGTGCTGGCCGCTGCCAAGTTCAACCAGGGCTTCGCCACCACCGAGTACCTGGGTGCGGCCATGCTTGATCAGCGCTGGCACCAGATCGGCGCCGACCAGGTGCCGGCCGCCAAGGACGTGATGGCCTTCGAGCGCGCCGCGCTGGAGAAGGACGGCATCTACTACGCGCCGGTTCCGCCGCGCTACAAGACCCCGTACTTCAGCCACATCATGGGCGGCTACTCGGCCGGCTACTACGCCTACATCTGGTCGGAAGTGCTCGACGCCAACACCCAGAAGTGGTTCAAGGACAACGGCGGCCTGAGTCGCAAGAACGGCGACCACTTCCGCGCCACCCTGCTGTCCAAGGGCGGCAGCGTGGATGCCATGCAGCTGTTCCGCGATTTCGCCGGCCACGAGCCGCAGATCGAACCGCTGCTGGAAAAGCGTGGCCTGACCGGCGCCGGCAACTGATCGCCCGCGCGGTAGCCTGAAACGAAAACCGCCCGGGAGACCGGGCGGTTTTTTGTTGGGGCATCCACGCATGGCGTGGATCTACTGGAGTGCGTCATGTGTGGATCGATGATGCCGGGGTTCGTGGCGCGAATGGATCGTGCCGACCAACGGTCGGCACCCACCAGTAGATCCACGCCATGCGTGGATGCTCTCCGGTCACCGCCGAAACAGTCGCTCCCACCACCGCCCTTTCGGCGTACCGGGCGTGGCAGCGGCAGTCGATGCGATATCCGGGTGCGCTGCCACGAACTCCGCCAGCTGTGCCGCCGCGGCCTCCGCATACAGCATCGCGCCATCCGGCGCGCAGTTCAGCAGATTGCTCAAGCTGGTCGATGCATTGAGATCCATCGGGTTCGGCTCGACCACCTCGCTGGCCTCCAGCAATCCGCATCCGCTGGCGATCGCGTCATCGACAACACGCCAGAAAACGACCAGGCGTCCATCGGAGAACAGCTCCTCCAGGCGCGCAGCCAGTGCGCTGTCCACTGCATGATCAGCGCGTAACTGCTTCAGCCGGGCATGCGTGATGAACACGCCACCACCATAGTTTTCACGTAGATGGTTGCCGGCGGCAGCATCCGCCCACTGCAACGGCACCAGTTGCCGCCAGTCCGCGAAATAGCGGGCGACCACCGGATCGTCGATGAAAAACGAAAGGGCGCTCCCGCGGAGATAGTGATACCGCCGAAGGTGGCCGGCCACGATCGCCAGGTACAAAGCGTGCCCCTTCTCGAAAGGCACTTCTGCGCTGATCGAGCGAGCCTCCTCGATGCGCTCCTGCAGCTGCTCCATGTAGAACGGCTCGATCTGGAACCGCTGCTGCAGCTCGGCGACCAGCGCGCCATCCTCCAGCGCACGGAAATAGATGTCACGGATCTCGGATTCCGCAATCGGATGATAGGTGATGTCCCAACCCATGCTGCGATGCCTTCAGTGAAGCGGTGATGCCGCTGGTCGACAAGTTTAGCGCCCACGTCACCCCAGCCAGGCACAGCGCCGACAACGCTCGCGCATGACGTCAAGCGATGTCGCTTCTTCCACGATCCGCACCATCGGTCGCGCAGGGCAGAAGTGCAGCCTCAACGTGGCGCCACGTACCCACCCGGCACGCCTTCCGGCGACAGCACCAGCTGCCACAGCTGCGCGTGCCGGCAACGGAAGGTGGCCATCGACCCGGCCAGGTAGAAGCGCCACATGCGCCGGAAGTGCTCGTCATAACGTGCATCCAGCCGCGGCCACGCCGCTTCCACGTTGCGCCGCCAGGCCTGCAGGGTCAGGTCGTAATCGGTGCCGAAGTTGTGCCAGTCCTCCAGCACGAAGCGGCCCTCGAACGCCTTGGTGATCTGCACCGCCGATGGCAGCATCGAGTTGGGAAAGATGTAGCGCGCGATCCACGGGTCGGTACGATGCCGCGAGATGTTGGTGCCGATGCTGTGCAACAGCAGCAGACCGCGCGGTGACAGGCAACGCCTGGCCACCTCGAAGAAGCTGGCGTAGTTCTTGTCGCCGACGTGCTCGAACATGCCGATCGAGAAGATCGCATCGAACGGTTCGTGCAGTTCGCGGTAGTCCTGCAGGCGGATCTCGATCGGCAGGCCGGCGCACAGTTCGCGGGCGAACTCGGCCTGCTCCTGCGAAATGGTCACGCCGACGCCACTGACACCGTAGCGCTCGGCGGCGAACTTCAGGGCTTCGCCCCAGCCACAGCCGATGTCCAGCACACGCTGCCCCGGGCGCAGGCCCAGCTTGCGGCAGACCAGGTCAAGCTTGGCTTCCTGCGCGGCGTCGAGATCGCCGGCATTGCGCCAGTAGCCACAGCTATAGACCAGGCGCTGGCCCAGCATGGCCTGGTAGAGATCATTGCCGAGGTCGTAGTGGCGGCGGCCCACCTCGTAGCTGCCCTGTCCCACCTGCAGGTTGAACAGGCGCGCCTTCAGTGCATCGGCCACTTCGCGCCAACCGTGCACCCGTTCGTCCAGGTGCGCCTGCATCAGGTGGACAAGGAATTCATCCAGGACGTTGGCATCCCACCAACCGTCCATGTAGCTCTCGCCGAGGCCAAGCGAGCCGTGCGCCATGACCCGCGCGAAGAAGCGCGGGTCATGAACCTGGATATCCTGTGGCTGGGAACCGCCGATGCGGACCCCGGCTTCCTGCAGCAGGCCGGCGACCCGCTCCTGCAACCCTGTATCCACGCCACCTCCTCGACTGCGGTCAACCGCGTGCGAACAGCTCCACGTAGTCCTTGGCCACGTGCGGCAACAGCACCGCCGCCGGTACATCGGCGGTCTGGGTGCCGTCCGAGTATGGACCCACCTGGTACGGCGGGAAAACAAAGCGCAGCGCGGTGATCTGCCCCTTGTCGTCGGTCAGCGGCTGGAACTGGCTGAAATTGTCGGCCTGCGGGCCGGTGCCGTCGGCAATCATGCGCGATGCGTTGCGCAGCGATTCCTGCAGCTGGGCCGGATCCATGTCCTCACCGCTGAGGCGGGTGGCCACGCGTTCACGCAGCTGGTCGGCGACGAAATCGCTGATCGCCTTCCAGCCCTTGGCATCGGCCACCAGCTTTTCGGCGCTGAGCATCTGCTGATGCTGCGGCAGCCACACGAATCGGGCCACCAGCGGTTCGCCATGGGCGCCACCGGTGTAGCGGCTGCCATCGGCACTGACCACCACCAGCTGCGGGGTTTCCAGCAGCTTCTCGAAGCTCAGCGACAGCTCGTACGGCATGGTCGGCTTGTCATTGCCCAGCCCGTCCAGCGCCTGTTGCAGGTCACTGCGCGCACTCGTCGCATAGCTCTGCAGCGCGCGGGCCAGGCCCGGGTAGCGGTCGATGCCGGCCGGGTAGCTGATACCCACCACTTCGCGTTCGTTGTTCTCGATCACGTCGCGCAGGTCCAGCGGCGCTTCCGTGACCGGCGTTTCGCCTGCGGCGGTGGCTTCGGCGGCGGGCGCCGCGTCGGTCGCCGGTGCCGGCTCGCTTTCACGCTGGCAACCGGCCAGCAACAGCACGCCCACCACGCCGGCCAGCACGCCGCCGTGCAATGGCCGGTTGTTTCCAATCTTCATCGGGATCCCCTGTTCATGTTTGTACATCATCGCCTGCCATGGCTGAAGCGTGGCCCGCTGGCATTCAGCCAACGAGCAGGTCGTGGTATTCCTCATGCCGCTGCAGGAAGGCCTCGGCGTAGGAACACGCCGGCACCACCTTGTACTTCTGCTCACGGGCAAAACGCAGCGCCACACGGGTCAGCTCACCGGCGATGCCTCGGCCGGCAATCGGCTCGGGCACCTCGGTATGCGTAATGACCATGCGCCTGCGTTTGATCTGGTAGTCCAGCACCGCCAGCTGTCCGCGCACACGGGCGGTGAAGCGATGGTTGGCCAGGTCGTGTTCGACCTCGTAGGCCAGACCGGGGGGCGTGACCGAAGCCATGGAACTGTCTCCTGCGGCGACTGCGTGGATGGTGCGCAGCCGGGCGCCATGATCGCGTGAAGCCTGAACAGGGGCAAGTCCGTTCCATTCACGTCAGTTTGCGACCCTCAAGCTGGAGCGCTGGCGGCCGCTATCGCCTGTGGAGGGGTACGGCCAGGCTGGCACGGCCCTTGCGACCGTTGATCATGCGCACCACCGCGGAGGCTCCGATGCACCCCAGCGATTCCCATTCAGATACCGACCGCGCCCTGCTGGAGGGCCTGCTGCAACTGGCGGTGGAGGGGCAGACCCAGGACCAGGATTTCCAGCGCATCGGCGAAGAAGTGTTCGCCCGCCTGCTGGATACCTACGGTCAGCAGCCCACGCTCTGAAACAGCGGGGGCGGATCGCTGCCGATCCGCCCCGCTCCCGTCATCAACCGCCGCCGAGGCGGAAGGTCGGGTTGGAGAGTTCGCGCAGGAAGTGAGTGAAGATGCTCGGCTGCATGGCCAGCATGAAGATCACGCCGAACGCCGCGCCTGCCAGGTGCGCGCTGTGGTTGATGCGGTCACCGCCGCGCTTGTCCATCCAGATGCTGTAGCCGACGTAGAACGCGGCGTAGACGATGGCCGGCGCCGGGATGAAGAACACCAGGATGATCGACCACGGCTTGATCAGGATGAAGGCGAACAGCACCGCCGACACCGCACCGGACGCACCCAGGCTGAGGTAGTTCGGGTTCTTCTGGTTCTTCAGGTAGCTGGGCAGGATCGAGACCAGCAGCGCACCGATGTAGAACGCCGGGTAGGTCAGGTAGCTGCCGGTCAGCTGCACCATCACGCTCTCGATGAATCCCCCGAAGAAGAACAGGGTGATCATGTTGAAGATCAGGTGCGACCAGTCGGCGTGGATGAAGCCATAGGTCACCAGCCGGTCGTACTGGCGGTGACGGTCGATGGCCGGCGGCCACAGGATCAGGCGGTCGGCCAGCTTGCGGTTGTTGAACGCCATCCACGAAAGGATGGCGGTGATGGCGATCAACAGCAGATTGACGGGGGTCATGTCAGGCTCAGGCGCTACGGTAGTTGTCGACCATACGATAGCGTTTCGCGTACCAACCGAAGGCCAACGCCGCGACGAAGGCGAAACCGGCGAAGAAGAACATCAGGAACGCCGCCTCGCTCAGGCCCGTACTGGCGATCTTGTGGGTCACCGCATCGTTGCGCACCGCCGCGTTGGACAGCAGCACCCACAGGTTGCCGATGGTTGTGGTCAGGTTCCAGAAGCTCATCACCACGCCCTTCATCGCCTGCGGCGCCTGGCTGTAGGCGAACTCCAGGCCGGTGGCCGAGACCAGCACCTCACCGAAGGTCAGCAGCGCATACGGCAGCATCTGCCAGAAGATCGACATGGCGTTGCCCCCGTCCATCACCACCTGGATGCCGCCGACCACGATCCAGGCCAGACCGCTGAAGGCGATGCCGGCGGTCATGCGGCGCAGCGCGGTCGGCTCGAAGCCGAAGCGGCGCAGGGCCGGGTACAGCACCAGGTTGTTGAACGGAATCAGGATCATCACCAGCAGCGGGTTCAGTGCCTGCATCTGCGAGGCGGTGAACCAGCTCGGCATCTGCATCTGCTGGCCCTGCAGGACCCAGGTCGAGGCCTTCTGGTCGAACAGCGAGAAGAACGGCGTGGTCAGCGCGAAGATCACCAGCACCCGCAGCACCGAGCGCACGCCTTCCACGGCTTCGGCCGGATGCTGGCCACGGGCGCGATCGAGCTGCAGCCAGGTGCCACCGCCGATACCGGCCAGGATCGATACCAGCGCCAGGCACAGGCAGATGACAATGCCCAACGAGCCAACCAGGCCGAACGAGGCCACTGCCAGCACCAGGCCGAGCACGGCGATCACCAGGCCCGGACGGCCCTGGCCGGCCACGCGCGTGGTCAGTGCGGTACGCACCACGTTGGCGAACGAATGCGGATCCTTCGGCGGCAGCGGCACCAGCACGTAGCGCTTGCGGCCCAGCCAGAACACGAAGGTGGCGATGAACATCAGGATGCCCGGGATGCCGAACGCCCACTGCGGGCCCCAGTTCTTCAGCACCAGCGGGATCAGCAGCGAGGCGAACAGCGAGCCGAAGTTGATGATCCAGTAGAAGGCGTCGAAGACGATCTTGGCCAGGTGCTTGTTGCTCTGGTCGAACTGGTCGCCCATGAACGAGGCCACCAGCGGCTTGATGCCACCGGCACCGAGCGCGATCAGGCCCAGGCCGAGGAAGAAGCCCTCGCGGCTGTTCTCGAACAGCGCCAGGCACAGGTGGCCGGCACAGTAGACCAGGCTGAACCAGAGGATGGTGTGGTACTTGCCGAAGAACCTGTCGGCCAGCCAGCCTCCGAGCAGCGGGAAGAAATACACGCCGATCATGAAGCTGTGCATGATGTCCTTGGCTTCACCGGCACGGCCTTCCGCAGTGATTTCCTGCAGCAGCAGCGAGGTGATCAGGAACTGCACCAGGATGTTGCGCATCCCGTAGAAACTGAACCGCTCGCAGGCCTCATTGCCGATGATGTACGGGATCTGGCGCGGCATCTTTCCCTGGCCGGCGATGGGGGCAACTGCGTCGTGGCTCATCCTGTAAGGCAATCCTGCAAAGCGAAAGGCGCAAGATTACCGGAAGCAGGGCTTGCGAAGCACGCTGCAGGGCTGCATGACAACGGTGCCAATCCATGGCAGGCAGCGACACTCCGTGCCGGAAGTCACGGCACCTGCACGACAAAAGCGTAAACTTATCGTTATGCGCCCCCTCGCCCCCGCCCGTCTCCTGCTCAGTTGCCTGGTGCTGCTGATGGCGTTGCAGGCACAGGCGCGGCCGCAGGCAACGGCCGCCACTGCCAGTGACAACGAGCCCCGGCAACTGACCGTGGCCGCGCTGGAACTGCCCAGCCGCGATGACGCGCAGTGGAAGTTGCGCCGTGAGCAGGTCGCACAGTTGCTGACCGACCTGCAGCCGGACGTGATCTCGGTGCAGCAGGTGCTGCAGCAGCAGGGCCGCAATCCGGCCTGCTGGCTGGCCAGCCGGCTGCGCTACAGCTGCGACTTCGTTACCGCCGATCCGCCCAGCCAGCCGTTGCGGCATGGCAACGCGATGCTGACCCGGCTGCCGGTCAGCGAGGATGGCGTGACCCTGCTGCACCCACCCGGCACCTTCAGCGCCGCCGGCATGATGCGGCTGAAGCTGGGCGAGGCGCTGGTGAACATCTACGTGGCGCGGCTGCGCCCGGACCCGGACGAGGCGGCCGCCCGTCAGCATCAGACCAGCGATCTGATGACCTGGATCGGGGCCACGGCCGAAGGCATGCCCAGCCTGATCGCCGGCGATTTCTCCGCCAACACAGTGGAACTGGTGCGCAGCACGCCCGGCTTCCAGCCGGCCCGGCGCAATCCCGGCGGCCGCGCCGAGGCGCCTGCGGCCAGTGGCGGTGGCAGCAGTGGCCATGGCCTGGATGTGCTGTTCCAGGTCAAGCACTTCGGCGGCATCCGCCAGCAGCCGATCCTGCTGCCAGCCGACGGCGACCTGCCCGGCCTGCGCCTGGGCGTGATGGCCACCCTGCGGCTGCAGGGTGATACGGCCACGGCCGAATAGGTAGTGCCGGCCGCTGGCCGGCTCCTCGGGTACCACACGATTGCCGGCCAGCGGCCGGCACTACCGAATGACTCCTGCAACAGAAAAGGCCGGGGTCTCCCCCGGCCTTTTCAGTTCATCCCGTTACCGCGATCAGGCGATCGCTTCCTGGTAACGGCGCTCGACTTCGTTCCAGTCGATGACGTTGAAGAACGCGCCGATGTATTCCGGACGGCGGTTCTGGTACTTCAGGTAGTACGCGTGTTCCCACACGTCCAGGCCGAGGATGGGGGTGTTGCCTTCCATCAGCGGGCTGTCCTGGTTGCCGGTGCTCTCGACCACGACCTTCTTGTCCGGGGTCACGCTCAGCCACGCCCAGCCGCTGCCGAAACGGGTCAGCGCCGCCTTGGTGAAGGCGTCCTTGAACTTGTCGAAGCCGCCCAGGTCCTTGTCGATGGCCTTGGCCACGTCGCCCACCGGGTTGCCGCCAGCATTCGGAGCCATCACGGTCCAGAACAGCGAGTGGTTGGCATGGCCGCCACCGTTGTTGCGCACCGGACCCTGCAGGTTCTCCGGCAGCGACTTGAGCTTCTTCACCAGTTCTTCGACCGGCAGGTCAGCGTACTCGGTGCCTTCCAGCGCCGCGTTGACGTTGTTGATGTAGGTCTGGTGATGCTTGGTGTGATGGATTTCCATCGTCGCCGCATCGATATGCGGTTCCAGCGCGTCGTAGGCGTAGGACAGCTTGGGCAGGGTATAGGCCATGATGCATCTCCTGATTGCGAGGGCACCCGACGGTGTCGGGCGTTGCGCGGTGAATGATGGGGACAGACCGCCAGATTACCAAGGGGGATGTAAAGGAAATTGCGTCCTGCCAGTGAGCATGACGGCAATTGTTACGCAGCAGTGACGCGATGGCGTCCTCATGCACCGTGCAGCGCACAGGCGCTACAGTGCCCGCACCACCCTCGCCCGCCCCTGCCCATGCGCAACCCCCGGCTGCTGATCACCGCCATCGCCCTGCTGCTGCTCGGCCTGGTCGCCAACCATTTCATGCAGCGCCCGCCGGCGCCGCAGTTCGCGCCGGACCTGCAGGGTGCGCCTGCCGCGCGCGCGCCGGCCACGGCCACGCCCGCAACCGGCAACGACAGCGGCCTGCCCGCATTCCTGCCCGCTGAAGCCCGGCAGACCATCGCCCTGATCCAGCGTGGCGGCCCGTTCCCGCACCGCCAGGACGGCAGCACCTTCGGCAACCGCGAGCAGCAGCTGCCGCAGCGCCCGCGCGGCTACTACCGCGAATACACCGTCGATACCCCCGGTGCGCGTACCCGCGGCACGCGCCGCATCGTCACCGGCGGCGATCCGCCGGAGGCGTGGTACTACACCGACGACCACTACGCATCGTTCCGCAGCTTCACCGTACCGGCCCAGGGAGCGCAGTGATGAGCCACGATGATTTCGGCCTCGGCCTGCATGACATCAACAATGCCGGCGTTTACGCCATCGACAGCGACGACATCGGCGCACTGGCCGCGGCGATGCGCGATGCCGGGCTGAAGGTGATCCGCATCGACCTGGAAGGCGTGGCCGACAAGCGCACCCTGCTGGCCCGGCTGGCCGCGCAACTGGATTTCCCTGCCGGCTTCGGCGGCAACTGGGATGCGCTGTCGGACAACCTGCGCGACCTGCAGTGGCTGCCGGCCAACGGCTACGCGCTGTTCCTGGCCGACGTGGATACGTTGCGCGCCTCCACGCAGAAGGATTTCGACACGTTGCTGGACGTGATGGACGAAGCCAGCCACGACTGGGTTGGCCGCGACGTGCCGTTCTGGGTGTTCCTGTCGCAGAGCGCGTGACGTCACCGCCCAGGTAGAGGCCGACCCTGGTCGGCGCACGTGCTCCGGTAGATGCCGACCTTGGTCGGCGCTTCTGTGCCAACCAAGGTTGGCACCTACCAAAGCGCGAGCCGGCCAATGGGTTGGCCGAGACGTGCCGTTCTGGGTGTTTCTGTCGCAGAGCGCGTGAGGTCACCGCCCAGGTAGAGGCCGACCCTGGTCGGCGCGCGTGCATCCGGTAGATGCCGACCTTGGTCGGCGCTTCTGTGCCAACCAAGGTTGGCACCTACCAAAGCGCGAGCCGGCCAATGGGTTGGCCGCGACGTGCCGTTCTGGGTGTTCCTGTCGCAGAGCGCGTGAGGTCACCACCCAGGTAGAGGCCGCCCCTGGTCGGCGCACGTGCATCCGGTAGATGCCGACCTTGGTCGGCGTTTCTGTGCCAACCAAGGTTGGCACCTACCAAAGCGCGAGCCGGCCAATGGGTTGGCCGCGACGTGCCGTTCTGGGTGTTCCTGTCGCAGAGCGCGTGAGGTCGATGCCCTGGTAGATGCCGACCTTGGTCGGCGCTTCTGTGCCAACCAAGGTTGGCACCTACCAAAGCGCGGGCCGGCCAGTGGGTTGGCGGAGACCTGCCGTTCTGGGTGTTCCTGTCGCAGAGCGCGTGAGGTCACCACCCAGGTAGAGGCCGCCCCTGGTCGGCACACGTGCATCCGGTAGATGCCGACCTTGGTCGGCGTTTCTGTGCCAACCAAGGTTGGCACCTACCAAAGCGCGGGCCGGCCAGCAGGTTGGCCGAGACGTGCCGTTCTGGGTGTTCCTGTCGCAGAGCGCGTGAGGTCACCACCCAGGTAGAGGCCGACCCTGGTCGGCACACGTGCTCCGGTAGATGCCGACCTTGGTCGGCGCTTCTGTGCCAACCAAGGTTGGCACCTACCAAAGCGCACCAGCATGGCCGTCACATCCCGCGATGGGTCCATCGAAAAGCCCCCTTGTTGTTCAAGGGGGCGCGCCAACGGCGCGGGGATAAGGAAACATGCGTGGACAACGGGAGCCGTTAGCGGCTCCCGTTGTCTTCCTGCAGCTCTTTCTTGAACGGGATGTCCGGCGGCGGTCGTGCCACCGCTGGTTGGTCCTGCATGTTCGGATTGGTCAGGCCACAGCCACCGCCGGCCTGCAGGATCGAGATCACGCAGGAGATCTTCGTGCTGGTACCCGGCAACGGAATCTCCATTGCCTTGACACCCTTGCGCACCCACTCGGCCAGCAGCGATTCCTGCGGCACCCAGTACTTGTCGAACGAGGTAGGTGTGTAGTCGTACGGCGGTCGCTTCAACCAGGTGCCCGATTGCGCGATGCGTTCCTTGCTCCAGCCGTCGTTGGCGCCACCTGGCGCACCGCGCTCGGCACGCCCCTCGCCTTCCTGGCCCGGCACGCGGACGCTGCCATCGGCATTGAACAGGCCACTGCCCTTGCCGCTGGTACTGGCCTGGCGGGCGCCCTTGTCGGCGCCGTCCTGGTTGCGGCTCGATGCACCCCAGTCATCGCCCTTGGCGGGCGTGGCCCAGTTGCCCGGATTGGGGGCCGGGCGCGCTCCGGCCTGGGCCGGGGTCGTGCTGGATGCAGCAGGCCGCGCAGTGTTGCTGCTGGCCTGCGTCGCGCTGCCATTGGCTGCCGACGCGGGCGTTGCCGCGGGTGCATTGCCACTGGAAGACGAAGGGGTTGCCGCCGGTGCCGATGCTACTTCGCGCTCGCGCACCTGTACGTCACGACCCGCCGGCGCATGCACTGCCGGTTCACGACCGGCGACGGTCGCCATCCGCACCTGCGGATCGACCACCGCCTGCACTTCACGCTCGCGCACCTGTACGTCCCGCTGCGGCACGCGCACCTGCACATCGGCCGTGCGCAGTGGCTGCGACACCACCGGTGCATCGACCGTACTGACTTCGCGCTCCTGCACCGGAATGTCACGCAGCTGCGGCGTCCGCACCGCGATCTGCGGCGCACGCATCGCGGTTGGGGTTGGCGGCGCCTGCACCGGCTGCACGCTGCGCTCGCGCACCGTGGGCGTGGTGTCACGCGGCACGATGCTGACCTCGGTGCGCGGCACGCTGACCGGCGGCACCACGAAATCCGTGCTGGCCTGCGCCACTTCGGTGGCCTGCACCGGCGAGGGTGGCGGGGCCGCAAGCGGGGCCGGCTCGGCTTCGGCCGGCGGCGACTGCACGCTGGCTGCCGGTGCTGGAGCCGGTGCAGGCGCAGGCGCCGACGCGGCCGCAGGACGCGGCTCAGGTGCAGTCGCGGCCCCTGCTGCCTGGCCGGCGGCAACCTGGCCGGCCGGTGCAGCCGCAGCCGCCTCGGCACCCGGCTGATCGCCTCCGCCCTCCTGGGAGGCGCGGCCGACGAATTCCACCTGCACACGCTCGCCTTCGGCGCCCTCTGCTTCCGGTGCCGTGGTGCGGATCACCGCAACCCACAGCAGCAGCATGAAGAACAGCAGGTGCAGCAGCGCGCTGGCCAACGCCGAGGTCCAGCGCATCCAGCGCTGATCGCGCGGCGCAGCATCCCAGTCCTGCCAGAACAACCGGCGCAGCGCCTGCCACGGCGACAGCCGGGGTGATTGGCCCGGCGCTCCAGGCAGCGGGCGCGGCAGCAATACCGCAATCACTTCGCGGGCGTGGAACGGCCGCGGCAGCGGGCCCAGCGATCGCAGCCACAGCGCCCAGCCATAGGGCAGGCGCGTGGACTTCTCGAGGACGGCGCGTGGCTGCTGGCGGGCCAGCAGCAGTTCGATGAGTTGCTCGGCCCGGGTCAGAGGCACGCGTCAGCGGTCAGGCGACGTTGCCGCGCGGGATATACGGCGCGTGGCCGCTGTCATGGTCGGTCGCGTCGCGCACGGCGGTCACGCCCGGCACGCGGCCCATCAGGGTCTTCTCGATGCCCTGCTTGAGCGTCACGTCGGCCATGCCACAGCCCTGGCAGCCACCACCGAAGCGAAGCAGCACCACGCCGTCGGACGAGACTTCCTGCACGGCCACCTTGCCGCCATGCGAGGCCAGCTGCGGATTGACTTCGTTTTCCACCACCCAGTGCACGCGCTCGACCAGCGAAGCGGCATCGCCGGGGGCCTCGCCCTTGATGCGCGGCGCCTTGATGGTCAACTGCTGGGTACCGGCGGTGCCGGCGACGATGTCGATCTCGGCGCCATCGAGCCAGCCGACGCTGCTCGCATCGACGTAGAGGGTGAAGCCATCGCAGTCCACCGCCCACTCGTCACCGAGCAGGTCGGTCGGTTCGGCGAACTCCAGCCGGGCATCGGCGCGCGGGGTGCCGGGCTCGACCGCACTCAAGCGCACGCCCATGCCGGGCACGCCCTCGCGTTCGATCAGCTTGCGGAAATGGGTCTGGGCAGTGTCGGAGATCTGGATCATCAGGCTATTCTAGCCAAGTAAGCGTCAACCGCTCATTCGGTTTATACACCGTCCGGCGCATTGTTCAGTCAACACGAGGTGGAGATTCCCATGGCCGACCTGATTCCACTGGCCCAGGCCCGTTGCGTGCCGCGCAAAGGCAGCGATCACAAGCTTGGCGAAGCCCGCCTGGCCGAACTGCTGCCGCAGATTCCCGGCTGGGAGCTGAGCGAGGGCGGCCAGGCCCTGTCGCGCACCTTCCGCTTCAAGGATTACTACGCCACCATGGCCTTCGTGAACGCGCTGGCCTGGATCGCCCATCGCGAGGACCACCATCCGGACCTGGGCGTGCACTACGACCGCGCGGTCGTGCGCTTCTCCACCCACGATGTGGGCGGCCTGAGCGAGAACGACTTCATCTGTGCGGCGAAGACTTCGGCCCTGACGGAGCAACTGCCATGAACGTACGTTTGCTGAGCCTGTCCCTGATCGCTGCGACCGGCCTGGCCGGCTGTGGCGCGTCCGAACCAGCGGCACCACCACCGCCGCCGCCCACCGAAGTGGCTGCGGTGAAGACACCGCCGCCGCAGTACCCGCTTGAGCTGGCCTGCATGGGTGTGGGCGGCACCAGCACCTTCAAGGTGACCATCGGCACCGACGGCAAGCCGAGCGAAGTGGCTCTGCTGACCGGCGCCGGCAACCCCCAGCTGGACGAGCTGGCCAGGACCGCCGTACAGGGCTGGCAGTTCAATGCCGCCACCCGCAACGGCCAGCCCGTGCCGGCCACGATCCAGGTGCCGGTGAGCTTCAACCCGCCGCAGCCGAAGCCGGACCAGTGCTTCGCCATCGAAGAACGCCTGCGCCGCGGCGGCTGATCGCGCGCTCCCCGACGAGGCCAGCCGACGCCCGCCTCGCCCTCCCCGCCCCGGGTTCATCCGGGGCGGTTGTCTGTTGACCAGGACCGCGTCGGTACATGCTGCAGATTCCCCCCGAAAATGTCTGGATCGCACTGGCGGTCACCCTCGCGGCCGGCCTGGCCACCGCCATCGGCAGCCTGCTGGTGCTGTTCTCGCGCCGCCCCAACCCGCGCCTGCTGGCCTTCGGCCTGGCCTTCGCCGGCGGTGCGATGGTCTATGTGTCGCTGTCGGAGATCCTCAACAAGTCCATTGCCTCGTTCGCACTGGCCTATGGCGAGCGCACCGGCTTCACCTACGGCACTCTGGCCTTCCTGCTGGGCGTGATCGTGATCGTGCTGATCGACCACTTCATCCCCAACCCGCATGACAGCCTGGACAAGCAGGACCCGGCGTTCCGCGAGAACAGCCGCGAGTACCTGAAGCGGGTTGCCCTGCTGACCTCGATCGCGATCACCGCGCACAATTTCCCGGAAGGGTTGGCAACCTTCTTTGCCACGCTGGAGAGTCCGTCGGTCGGCATGCCGCTGGCCTTCGCCATCGCCATCCACAACATTCCCGAGGGCATCGCCATTGCGGTGCCGGTGTACTTCGCCACCCAGAACAAGTTCTACGCGTTCAGTGCCAGCCTTCTGTCCGGCCTGGCCGAACCGGTGGGTGCGGCGCTGGGCTACTGGCTGCTGTCCGGGTCGCTGTCGCACGCCACCTTCGGCTGGGTGTTCGGGCTGATCGCCGGCGTGATGGTGTTCCTGGCACTGGACGAGCTGCTGCCGGCGGCCAAGCGCTATGCCAAGGGCCACGAGACGGTGTACGGGCTGGTGGCAGGCATGGGCACGCTGGCGATCAGCCTGGTGCTGTTCAAGTGGTGAGGGGTTTGCGGCCAACGGGCTGAGCCCCCTCGCGGCTGGTACGTCCCGCAGCATCGAGAGGTCACGGGCGGGGGCGGCTTGCAGGGGACGCCGTGAATCCATCCATGGAGGCTTGGCCGCCGCATCCATGCGGCGGACACCCCTGCAAGCCGCCCCCGCCCGTGCCCCGTCATTTTTCTGTGCGTGCCAGCCACGCGATGAAAGAATAAGAAAGCGAAGCCCGCGCTGCGCGCGCGAGTCGAGCGTCGCTCGACTCTACAAAGGCTACGTGCGGGTATGGGTCTACGCTGCGGCTGTCTGGTCCGCCTTGTAGCTAGCCGAGCACCGCAGGTCCGGCGAGGGTGAAGAGGCGCGGGTGTCTGAGCGCAGCGAGTTCCGCGCCGCCCCTCGGCGGACCGAGGAGCGCAGGGCACCGGCGCGCAGCGCCGGCTCGCGGATGGCGGCGTGTTTCTTTGGTTACTTTCTTTGCACGAGCAAAGAAAGTGACAAGCCCACTCATCGCAGGGAAGCGACGGCGCCGACCAAGCACCCGGCGCCGCCGAACCGCCGTCAGCGCAGCCGGTCCAGCGCCTCGACCAGCTCATCGGCCAGCGGCGCGTTCAGCACGTACGGGCTCTTGCCATCGTCCAGTGCGAACTCCAGCGAGGCCGCGTGCAGGAAGAGGCGTTTCAGGCCGATCTGCTCACGAAGCCGCTTGTTGACCGCAGGATCGCCGTACTTGTCGTCACCGGCCACCGGATGCCCCAGATGCTGGGCATGCACGCGGATCTGGTGGGTACGGCCGGTCTCGATGCGGACTTCGCAGTAGGAATGACCACCGCGACGCTCCAGCACACGGAAGTGGCTGATCGATTCCTTGCCGATCGCATTGACCTGCACATGGCGCTCGCCGCCCTGGCGCAGGCCCACGTGCAGCGGCGCATCGACCGTCATCACGCCGTCCGGCATGCGCCCGGCCAGCAGGGTCAGGTAGCGCTTGCGGATGCCGGCGCCGTGATCTTCACGCAGCAGCGCCTGCAGTTCGCTCAGCGCGGAGCGCTTCTTGGCCACGATCAGCAGGCCCGAGGTGTCTCGATCCAACCGGTGGACCAGCTCCAGGGTCTGGCCCGGGCGCAGGGCACGCAGCGTCTCGATGGCACCGAAACTGATGCCGCTGCCGCCGTGGCTGGCCACGCCGGTCGGCTTGTTCAGGGCCAGCAGGCGGGCATCCTCGAAGACGATGGCCTGCTCCAGGCGGCGCATGAACGCCTCCGGCGGACCGGCCTTGTCTCCCTCTTCGGTGAGACGGACCGGCGGCACACGCACCTCATCACCCGCCTCGAGCTTGCGTTCGGCCTTGGCGCGGCCACCATTCACCCGTACCTGGCCGCTGCGCACCAGCTTGTAGACCAGGCTGCGCGGGGCACCCTTCAGCTGGCCGAGCAGGAAGTTGTCCAGGCGCTGGCCGGCACGGTCGGCGGGAACGGTGATCATGCGCACGGAAGGCTTGTCGCCAGCGGGTTTGGTGGGGTCTTGGGCAGTCATCAGGCTGTTTATTCTGTTACACTCGGGGGGCGAGATAAGGGATTGATTTCGTTGGAAGTTACTCAGGGCCAGAAGCCCAGCTTCCGACGAATCCGGCACAGTGCGCGACCACCGCCCGCGGGGCGGCCATGTTAGCGGCTCACCGGCCTTCCCGGCCATCGCCGGATGCCTGACACGCAACCGTGCTGAACATGTCCCGCGTGGCGCTCCAGCCTGGCTGACAGCTGCCTGCGGCCTGTAACACCCCAAAACCCATAAGAGTGAAGCGCTCCCGCGGCCTGCCGTGGTGTCGTAGCGCTGGAAACCCAAGCCGCCCTCCCCGCGCTTGCGCGAATGGGCGGCGAACCGTGTCCAGAGGCGAAACCCCATGGCGTTCCGCGCGGTAGCCGCTTGCGAGGAACGCAACAATGAAGCGAATGCTGATCAACGCCACGCAGGCTGAAGAGCTGCGTGTTGCCATCGTGGATGGCCAGTCGTTGTATGACATCGACATCGAGCAGCCGTCGAAGGAACAGAAGAAGTCCAACATCTACAAGGGCCGGATCTTCCGCATCGAGCCCTCGCTGGAAGCGGCCTTCGTTGAATACGGTGGCGGCCGCCATGGCTTCCTGCCGCTGAAGGAAATCTCCCGCGATTACTTCCAGGCCGGTGTCGACCACAACAAGGCCGGCATCCGCGAACTGCTGAAGGAAGGCCAGGAGATCGTTGTCCAGGTCGACAAGGAAGAGCGTGGCAACAAGGGCGCCGCCCTGACCACGTTCATCTCGCTGGCCGGCCGTTACATGGTGCTGATGCCGAACTCGCCCAGCGCCGGCGGTGTCTCCCGTCGCATCGAGGGCGAAGACCGGGCCGCCCTGAAGGACGCCCTGGACAAGCTGAACATCCCCGACGACATGGGCGTGATCATCCGTACCGCCGGCGTCGGCCGCGATGCGGAAGAGCTGCAGTGGGATCTGGATTACCTGCTCAACGTCTGGCGCGCCATCGCCGAAGCCGCATTGAGCAAGCCGGCCCCGTTCCTGATCTACCAGGAATCGCGCCTGATCGTGCGCGCCCTGCGTGACTACCTGCGCGCCGACATCGGCGAGATCCTGGTGGACACCGAGGAGATGTACGAGCACGCCCGCGAGTTCATGCAGCAGGTGATGCCGCAGACCCTGCGCAAGCTCAAGCATTACAAGGACGACATCCCGCTGTTCAACCGCTTCCAGATCGAATCGCAGATCGAAGGCGCCTACGAGCGCAACGTGCGCCTGCCGTCGGGCGGCTCGATCGTGGTCGACCAGACCGAAGCGCTGACCGCCGTCGACGTGAACTCCTCGCGCGCCACCAAGGGCAGCGACATCGAGGACACCGCCTTCCAGACCAACCTGGAAGCGGCCGAGGAAGTGGCCCGCCAGCTGCGCCTGCGTGACCTGGGCGGCCTGGTGGTGATCGACTTCATCGACATGGCCTCCAACAAGCACCAGCGTGAGGTCGAGAACCGCCTGGCCAACGCGCTGAAGTACGACCGTGCGCGCGTGCAGGTCGGCCGCATCTCGCGCTTCGGCCTGTTGGAAATGAGCCGCCAGCGCCTGCGCCCGAGCTTGGGCGAGTCCAGCCAGATCGTCTGCCCGCGTTGCGACGGCCACGGCCGCATGCGCAGCGTCGAGTCGCTGTCGCTGTCGATCATCCGCGTTGCCGAAGAGCATGCGATGAAGGAGAACACCGGGCAGGTGCTGGTGCAGGCCCCGGTGGAGATCGCCAACTACCTGTTGAACGAAAAGCGCAGCGCCCTGCGTGAGATCGAGCAGCGCCACGAGGCGCCGATCGTGATCGTCGCCGACGAGCAGCTGCACACCCCGCACTACACCGTCACCCGCCTGCGTGAGAACGAGCTGGGTGAAGAGAGCAACAAGCCCAGCTACCAGCGCGGCACCCCGCGCAAGCTGCCGGTGCACGCCCTGACCAAGGGCCAGTTGAACATCCCGCCGCCGGCCGTGACCCAGGTCAAGCACACCTCCCCCGCTCCGGTGCGCGAGGAAGTGGAGCCGGCCGCAGCGGCACCGGCCCCGGTCGTGGCAGCGCCGGTTGCAGCGGCCCCGAGCGGCGGCGTGATCGGTTGGCTCAAGCGCGTGTTCGGTGGCGAACCGGCGCCGGCACCGGCACCGGCGGCTCCGGTCGCCCGCCAGCAGCAGGACGGCGGCCGCAAGGACCGCAACAAGGATCGCAACAAGGACCGCAAGGACCGTCGCGACGACAACCGTGGCAACGGCGGCAACGGCAACGTGCAGCAGCAGAAGGACGGCGGCAACCGCAAGGAGCGCGGTGAGCAGCGCAGCAAGGACGGCCGCAACGGTAACAACGGCAATGCCCAGCAGCAGCCGCAGCAGGGCAAGCAGAAGGAGCCGCAGCAGAAGGATGGCCAGCAGCAGCCGCAGCAGCAGAACAAGCCGCGCAACGAGCAGCAGGGCCAGAACCCGCAGCAGCCGAAGCTGAAGCAGCCGAAGCAGCCGCGCCCGCAGCAGGACGGTGACAAGCCGGCCGAGAAGCCGCAGCGCAACGCCGCAGAAGCACCGGCCGAAGCCGTGACCGCGGCTGCAGCCGTGGCCGCCACGGCGGTCGCCGCCAATACGGTGACCGCGCAGGAAGCGACCGCGCCGGTTGCTCCGGTGGCCGCCGCTCCGGCCGAAGCCGCAGCACCGGTCGACACCACTGCCAACGCCGCCAGCGAGACCGAGGTGGTTGCGGTTGCCGGTGAAGAGGCTGCAACCGACGCCAATGGCGAGCAGACCGGCGAAGGTGCGACCCGCCGTCGTCGCGGCCGTCGCGGTGGCCGTCGCCGTCGTCGCGGTGGCGCCGAGAACGCCGCCGGCAGCGACGCTCTGGGCGATGACCAGGACGATGGTGACGACGGTGACGACGCCGACGGCGCCGAGCCGAGCGTCGACAGCACTGCCGGCACTGCGCCGGTCGCTGCTGCGCAGCCGGCCCGTTCGCAGCCGGAGTTCGACTTCGATGACGAAGCCGAACCGGCCGCTGCCGATGCCGCGAAACCGGTCCGTGCTGCCGCCGCTGTTGCCGCCGCACCGGTTGCCGTGGTGAGCAGCGCTGTGGTCGAAGCCGCCGCCCCGGTCGTGGCTGAAGTGCAGGCCCCGGTCGAAGCTGCTGCGAAGACCGAAGCGGTGTCCTCGCCGGTGCAGACCAGCATGCTCGATGCCATCGACGCCGCGACCCCGGCCCAGCCGGTAGCCGCTGCCGCGCCGGTGACCGAAGCAAAGCCGGTCGCAGTTGCAGCCGCCCCGGTGGTTGAAGCCGCTCCGGTGATCGAAGCGAAGCCGGCGGCGGTCGAGGCTGCGCCGGTCGTTGAAGCCAAGCCAGAGATCGTTGAAGCCGCTGCGGCAGTTGAAGCCAAGCCGGTGGCCGTTGAGGCTGCGCCGGTGGTTGAAGCCACGCCGGTCGTCGAGCCCGTCGTGGCCGCCGAACAGCCGGTCGCTCCGGTGGCGGTGGAAGCCGCGCCGATCGAGGCCGCTGCCCCGGTCGCCGAAGCGGTGGTGACGCCGTCGATCGACCTGGTCGCCGATGGCCATGCCGACGCTGCGGCCCAGGCCGCAGAAGCCAAGACCGATGAAGAAGACGAAGAGGCCGCCAAGCGCACGCCGTCGGCGAACTGATCGCTCCTTGATCGCGTGAAAACGAAACGGCGGGGATCAATGATCCCCGCCGTTTTTGTGTGTGCGTTTGGCGCTGGCTTCGCTTTGGTAGAGGCCAACCTTGGTTGGCGCCGTTGATTCAGTGCACGCGGACACGTCCGTGCCAACCAAGGTTGGCACCCACCAGCGCACACCCCGCGCACGATCACGGCTTAGGTAGAGGCCAACCTTGGTTGGCGCCGTTGATTCAGTGCACGCGGACACGTTCGTGCCAACCAAGGTTGGCACCTACCAGGGCACACCCCGCACACGGTCACTGCTTTGGTGGAGGCCAACCAGCGCACAACCCGCGCACGGTCACTGCTTTGGTAGAGGCCAACCTTGGTTGGCGCCGTTGATTCAGTGCACGCGGACACGTTCGTGCCAACCAAGGTTGGCACCTGCCGGAGCCTGCTCCGTCAGGGCTTCGGTGCGAACTGCAACCGGGTCCACACGCCGTAGTGGTCCGAGGCCCAGCGTCCGCTGTCATCGGGCTGGTCGAACAGCAGCTTCGCCTCACGCGCGACCATCTCGTCCTGCTGGAAGAAGATGTGGTCGATCCGCGAAGGCGCCTGGTAATAGTGGCGGTTGAGCGTACTGACCCCGGACAGGTCGGTATTGACGTGCACGCTGCCGTAGCTGTCGCCGTAGTGGCTGCGCAGCTCGCTCAGGTCGCCGGCATCCACCAGCGCATTGAAGTCGCCCGCGATCACCACCGGCGCACCGGCCGACGTCGTGGTGATGAAGCGCAGCAGGTCCTCGACCTGGGTGCGACGGATGCGCTGCCCACTCTCATCGCTGCGCTCGTTCAGATGCGTGGCGTAGACGTTCACCGGCGTGCCGTCGACGTCGATGCGCAGGTGAGCCACGGTGCGGTAGTCGTCCAACGGCAGCAGCAGATGATCCCCCTGGGCGAGGATCGGCCGCCGGGTCAGCAGTGCATTGCCGTAGCGCTTGGGTGCCCCGACCGGATCGGTGGACACGAACACGTACTTGTAGCCGAGTTGGCTGGCCAGCCATTGCGCCTGGTTTCGCACGTTGCGGCGCTGGATCACCTCCTGCAGGGCAACCGCGTCCGGCTGCAGGCGCTTGAGCTCGGCCAGGATGGTGCGGCGCCGGCTCGGCCAGTCTTCGCGATCATGATGCAGGTTGAAGGTGACCATGCTCATGCCCGCTGCGCTGGCAACGTCGGGCGCCGCGTTCGCGGCAGCCGGCTCGGCCGCCATCACCGCGCCCGGCACTGCCAATGCAATTGCCAGCCCCAGGGCACGCACCGACGTGCGCACCCTTGCCCCCTGTTGCTTCATCGTTACTGCCCCTTGCGCTCGGCGCGGCGCACTGCGCTCGGTACGTCGATCTCAACCCGCGCCGGCAGCTGGTGCACGTGCAGTTCCTTGTTGACCCACTCGGCTGCTTCGCCGTTGATACTCGCCTCGCCCGGATCACCGGCGTATGGCCACGGCAACACCACGCCTCCCAGCGGTGGCACCAGGCCCGGCTGCACCTCCAGCACCAGCTGCTTGTCGCTGCGCTGCAGGCGGTAGTTGAGCTGGCCCTGCGGCGTACGCAGGCCTTGCACGGCGATGCCCTCGCCCTGCAGCCACGCGGTCGGTACGCCGGCGGCCAGCACCAGTGACTCGTCCATGTCGCGGTTGTAGGCGAACATGTCCAAAGCCGAGCGCACGAAGTCCGAGGCCACCCAGGCATGCGGCAGGTCACCGACGAAGAACGGCCTGCGCGGCGTGCGCGAAACCACTTCGGCCCACTGGTTCCAGGCCTGCGGTGCGCGGTCCTTGAAGAAGAACTCGGTGGCCTGCCAAGCGCGATCGCGCCAGCCCAGGCGCACGAACGCGGCCACGTTGCGCCACTCGTACGGGGTGTAGTCCTTCCACTCGCGCTTGCCGTCGCGACGGGCAACGAACTCGTTCCAGTAGCGTTCGAAGGTCGCCTCCAGCGCCTGCTGCGGCAACCTGCCCTGTTCGCCGCCCGGGGCCAGTGCGATGGTCGTCGAGGTCGCGTCGAAGTCACCCAGCTCGGCCGAGCCCGGCAGGTAGTCGATGTTGTGCTGCTGCATCGCGGACAGCAGCGAGGCCTGCAGATCATCCCGGAACTGGTCGCGCGACTCGGCGATCTGCATCGCCTCGACCTTGCCCAGCTGGGTCGCCAGCAGGGCCGCGTCCTTGTAGCCGCGCAGTGCCCAGAAGTTGTCCCAGTACGAGTGCATCGGCTTGGCCGAATAGCCTTCGTGGCTGATCGAGGCCGGCATCATGCCGTAGAAGGCCGGGTTGCGTGCCCGGTTCTCCTCGGTGCGCTCGCTGGCGCGCAGCTGCTCCATGTAGCCGTAGGCGCCCTGCACATGCGGCCACATCAGCTCGGTGAAAGTGCTGTCGCCGGTGTAGCGCCCGTACTCGGCGATGCTGTAGATCAACTCGCCATGGCTGTCGTTCTCCGGCACCGGGTCGCTGCCGCGGGCATCGACGCAGCACGGCACCTTGCCGTTCTCGAACTGATACGGCGCATACCAGTTGATGTAGTCGCGCACCGCATCACTGCGGCCCATGCGCAGCAGGCCCTCGGAAATCATCGCGCCATCGCGGATCCAGCTGCGCGCATACGAACGCGTGCCTGGCTGCAGGCGTGGGCCGACGCGCGAGATCAGCATGTGCGCGACCGCGGTGCGCAGGGTATCCACCAGCGCCTGGCCCGCAGCCGGCACCTGCAGCGAGACCACGCCCAGCTTCTTGCGCCACTGCTCGGCCACCTGCGCCTGCGCCTTGGCCACGTCCAGCGCCTGCGGTGCCCAGCCACCGGTCTGTGGCAGCACCACCGCCACTTCACGGCTCTGGCCGGGCTCCAGCTTGATCGTGTACATCAGCGCACCCGACGCCATGCCGGTGCTGTCCTTCACCGCTGTGGTCGCCGGGTATGTGCCGCTTTCCAGATGCATCGCATCAAGCTTGCCGTCGAACGTACTGGCAAAGCGCGCGTCCGGCACCTGCAGCGGGTAGATGCGCGGCTCACCGTTGACCCGCACCAGCTGCTCACCCACGTCCAGTACATCGATGCGGCTGAAACCACCGACGGTGTTGAGGAACTGGGTGGGCGGGTTGACCTGCCACGGGCGGATCGCCAGCGCCAGGGTGTACTCGTGCGCGACCTTGTCCGGATTGCTCAGGCGGTAGCGGCCGATCAGCTGCGCGCGCTCCGGCGTACCCTGCACGAAGCTGGTCACTGCCAGGCCGACCTTCTCATGCACCCAGTCGACGTTGGCGATCGGCAGGTAGTGATCCTGCAGCGACTGGGTGATGGCCACCTTCGACCAGTCCAGCAGCTTGCCATCGAGGCGGATGAACGGCTCGATGCTGAAGCTGCCCTTGGCCGGCTCCAGTGCGCCATCCTCGCTGATCAATGCCTGTTCCTGGCCACCATCAAGGCCGAGCAGGGTCCAGTACGGCTGCTCGCCCACATAGGCACGAGGCAGCGAGCCCCGTGGCAGGTCGGCGGCGACCGAGGACAGGAATGCGTTCGGGGTGGAAGCAAAGGCCAGCGGCTTGAGCGCGATGTCGCGGATGCCGTAGCGCCAGTTCGGGCCGTCCTGCAGATCGAAGCGCACGTAGCGCGCATCGGTGTCCGGCAGCGCCAGCCAGTCGCGGCCACCGGCACCACTGGTGACTTCGCGCACGGTGCGCCAGTCGCGGCCATCCTCGGAGGTGCGCACGGTGTAGCGGCGGGCTTCCAGGTTCGGCAGCCAGTCGATCACCGCACCACCGATCTCGCGGCTCTTGTGCAGGTCCAGGCTGATGGTCTGTTGCTTGACGCCACCGCTGATCCAGAACGTATCGCTCTTGCCGTCGATCATGCGGTCCTGCAGCGCGGTGGCGGTATCAGCGATCACCGACGGCACCAGCGCCGAGTCATCCTGGGCTGGCAGGCCCTGCAGGGTCAGCTTGTCGAAGCACACCGTGCCGCGGCCGCCGACCTTGCTGTAGATCGTGAACTCGACCGCAGCGCTGCGTGCCATCTCTTTCTCGGGCGACGGCCCCCACGCCTTGTCGATCTGGCGACGGCGATACTCGACCGGCGTCCACGCCTTGGGGAAACTGTAGCCGGGACGATTGACCCACCAGACGTTGTCGCCGCTGGCATCGATCAGCTTGAACTGCAGGTCGTTGCCCGGTGAATCACCGCGCAGCTGGAAACCGAAACGGTAATTGACCGGGTATTCGATGTTCAGCGCGCGGCGGATGCCGACGTAACCGGAGACATCGTGGAAGTCATAGTCCAGGCACAGCGCGCGGCCACCACCGGCGCCGCTGACCGGCCGCAGCGAACCGCTGACCTGGTCGGACAGCACCAGCTTCCAGGCTGCGATGTCGTCGAAGTCGTCCAGCACCTTCGGTGCCGGCAGCGCCGGTGGTGCGGCGATCGCCAGGGAGGTCCACAACAGGCCCAGTCCAACGGCGATCGCTCGCTTCATCCTTTGACGCTCCCCAGCAACAGACCTTGGATGTAGTACCGCTGCAGCACCAGGAACAGCGCCAGCACCGGGACCACGGTGACCACCGCGCCGGCCATCATCATTTCCACGTCCATGATGTGCTCGCGCGAGAGGGTGGCCAGCGCCACCGGCAAAGTGTAGTGCTCCTGGTCGGTCAACACGATCAACGGCCACATGAAATCGTTCCATGCGCCCATGAAGGTGAAGATCGCCAGGGTCACCAGCACCGGCTTGAGCATCGGCAGCACGATCTGGAAGAAGATCCGCAGCTCCCCTGCCCCGTCGATGCGGGCCGCTTCCAGCAGTTCGTCCGGAATGGAACGCGCGTACTGGCGCACCAGGAAGATGCCGAACACGCTGGCCAGCGCCGGCACGATCACGCCGCCGAAACTGTTGACCAGACCGAGCTGCTTCATCAGCAGGAACAGCGGCAGCATCGCCACCTGGGCCGGAATCACCAGCGCCGCCATCAGCACCTGGAACAGGCGCTCGCGGCCGACGAAGTTCAGCTTGGCGAAGGCATAGCCGGCCATGGTGTTGAGCAGCAGCGAACCCAGGGTGATGCCGACCGACACCAGCAGGCTGTTGGCGAAGTTGCCGCCCATGCCGGTGCGCGCGAACAACTCATGGTAGTTGCGCGTGGTGATGCTGGACGGCAGCAGCGGCGGCGGGAAATGGGTCGCCTCGCCCTGTGGCATGAACGACACCGAGAGCATCCACAGCAGCGGTGCCAGGCTGACCAGGGCCAGCACCAGCAACGCACCATTGATCAACCACGGGTACCAGCGCGACTGGCCGATTTCACGACTCATACCAACTGCCTCTTGCGGCCGAAACGCAGCATCACGGTGGTCACCGCAAGGATGATCAGGAACAGCAGGAACGCCACCGCGGAGGCGCGTCCCAGGTTCCACCACTTGAAGCCTTCCTCGAACATGAAATACAGCACGCTGACGGTGCTCTGCAGTGGGTCGCCGCGGGTCATCACATACGGTTCGGCGAACAGCTGGAAGTAGCCGGACACGGTGATCACGCCGACCACCAGCAGCACCGGGCCGAGCATCGGCAGGGTGATGTGCAGGAACTGCTTCCAGCGCGAGGCACCGTCGATGCGGGCGGCCTCGTACAGGTCATGCGGGATGGCCTGCAGGCCGGCCAGGAAGATCACCATGTTGTAGCCAAAGTTCTTCCACACTGCGAACAGCATGATGGTCGGCATCGCCCAGTTGGGATCACCCAGCCAGTCGATCGGGCTGATGCCCAGGTGGCCCAGGCCGTAGTTCACCAGGCCGTAGCTGGTATGGAACAGGTAGCGCCAGATCACCGCCACCGCCACCAGTGTGGTCACCACCGGCGCGAACAGCGCGGTGCGGAACAGCGCCTTGAAACGCGCGGCAGGTGCATTCAGCAGCATGGCTGCGCCCAGCGATACGCCGATCGACAACGGCACGCCGATCAACACGAAGTAGGTGGTGTTCCACAGCGACTTCCAGAACATCGGCGTCTGCAGCAGATCGATGTAGTTGCCGAGGCCGACGAAGCGCAGGTTGCTGCTGTCGGCCAAGGCATACAGGTCGAAATCGGTCACGCTCAGCGCCAGCGCCGAGGCGACCGGCAGGCCGAAGAACATGCCCAGCACGATCAGCGAGGGACCGGCGAAAATCCAGCCGGCAAGCGAGGTACGTTTCATTGCGCGCTCCCGGCGGCCACGGCACTGCTCGATTGCGGCGACGGCACGCGCTGCTGCAGGCGTTGTTGTTCATGCATCCAGCGGCGCTTGGCCAGCACCTTGTCCACGCGCTGGTCCAGCTCTTCCACGGCCTTGTCCTGCGCCAGGCCACCACGCACCACCTTCTCGGTGACGATGCGCATTTCCTGCACGATGCGCTCCCACTCAAGCACCTTCGGCGTCGGCTTGACCCGCTCCAGCTGGTCACGGAACGCAGCGGCCAGCGGATCGTTGGCCAGCGACGGCGCGTTCCAGGTACTGCGGCGCGGCGGCAGGTCGCCGATGATCGAATGGAAGCGCGCCTGGATTTCGGGTCGCGACAGGAACTCGATCAGCTTCCACGACGCCTCCTTCTGCTGCGACTTGCGGAAGATCACCAGGCTGGTACCACCGGCAATACCGGCGCCCGGGCCGTCCGGACCCGGCAGCGCGGCCGTACCCCACTGCCCTTCAAGTTCCTTCGGCTGCAGCTTCTTGAACTCGCGGATGTTCCAGGGGCCGGAAATGTAGAACACGTTGAAGCCACGGAAGAACTCATCCCAGACGTTGGAAATCTGCGTCTCGGACATCTTCGGCGCCCAGCCCTGCTCGAACATGTTGGCGTAGAAGGCCAGCGTGCGACGGAAGCCCGGGCTGGCGAAATTGCCGCGGGTGTCGTCGTCGCGCAGCAACGGATCAGGCTGCTGCAGTGCCAGCGAAAGCTGCTGCTCGAACTCGTTGATCGGCATCAGCACCGCATAGCGGTTCGGGCCCTGCATGCGCTTGATCGCCGCCATCTGCTCGTCCCACTCCTGCCAGGTGCGCGGCGGGTGGTCGTAGCCGGCCTTGGCCAGCAGGTCCTTGCGGTAGTAGATCAGGCGGGTGTCGACGTACCACGGCACGCCTACCAGTTCGCCGTGGATCACATTGGTATCCCAGATGCCCTGGAAATAGTCCTTCGGGTCGACCACGGACGAACGCTGCACGAACGGCTGCAGCGGCGTCAGCGCGTCCAGTTCGGCGAACTCCGGCACCCAGGTGTTGCCCAGCTGGCACACGTCCGGCAGGCCGTCCGCGGCGAACGCGGTCAGCAGCTTCTCGTGCGCGGCGGTCCACGGAATGTTCTGCACATCCACCTTGATGCCCGGATTCTCGGCCTCGAATTCATGGATCAGCTCGCTGACCACCTCGGCTTCGCGGCCCATCGCCCAGAAGCGCACGGTGGTGGTGCCCGGTTCGGTACGGGCGCAGCCGGCCACGGCCAACACGGCCAGGGCAGGCAGCGCCCAGCGGCGCAGGCGGTCGATCCAGTTCGGCATCGGGTTACTTGCCCTGGCCTGTATTGCGGTTGGCATTGTTCTTCTGTTCCTGCGCGGCAGCCGCGCGTGATTCGGCGATACCCACCGCGCGTGCCGCCGCGGCCTTTTCGTCTTTCTGCAGTTCCAGCGGCTGGAACGAACCTTCCGGTGCCAGCCAGCCACCGCTGAACCCGGCCCGTTCCAGGCCCTTGCGGATGTACGGGTTCTTCTTCATCACTTCCCAGACGAAGTCATCGCGGTAGTTGGCGATCATGGTCAGGATCGGGCCCTGGTCGATGGCGATGTAATCGCTGGCGACCCAGCCACGATCCGGCACCAGGCGGCCAGTCTTGATCGGGATGTCGTAGTTGAAGCTGGGGTTGAACGAATCCAGGAAACCGTAGCTGGAATAGATGTAGTCGCCGTAGCGCTTGTGCATTTCCAGCGTAGCCGGGATCACCTGCTCGGGCGCGAACACCACCGAGGCGATCGCGGCGGTGGGGGCAATGGTGCCGTCATCGAAGTTCTCGCGCAGGCCGGCGCCGCGCGAGGAGTAGTGGCGGAACTGGCGCTGCTCGCCGCGGTACTCCTGGGTGGTGTTCTGCGGGCCGTCGCTGGCGGTCAGGCCCCATACGTTCTCGCCATAGTCCTTCCACTGCATCGGGTTGGCGATGGCGTACTCGCGCTGGGCCAGCGCAGCCGAGCGGCTGTTGAGGAAGTAGGTGCTGCCGCGCTCGCGCATGTACGCGTCCTGGATATCGCGGAAGTCGATCCAGACATGGCTGTACTGGTGGCCGAACAGCGGGCCGAAGGACAGGTATTCCTGGCCCTGGTAGACGCCCCAGTCGTTGTCGTAGGTGCGCGTCCACACCGTCCACGCATCCGGGCTGACCGGGTGCGTCGGCGACCCCAGGGCGAGGATGTAGACCATCATCGCCTCGTTGTAGCCCATCCAGTCGTGGTCGATGAAGCCGCTCTCCGGGAACCAGCCCATCGAGATCAGCGGCGCACGCTGCTGCAGCCACGGCCAGTCGACCTTCTTGTACAACGTGTCGGCGATCTGGCGGATCTCCTTCTCGCGCGGATCGTCACCGTCGTAGTACGACTGCGCGAACAGCACGCCCATCATCAGCAGCGCGGTATCCACCGAGGACAGTTCAACCCAGCTGTCGTAGCGACGGCCTTCCTGCATGTCCAGGAAGTGGTAGTAGAAGCCCTTGTAGCCGGCCTTGCCGGTGCGCTGCGGCCCCATCGGCACGTCGCGGAAGAACTTCAGCGTGGTCAGGGTGCGGTCGATCGCCTGGTTGCGGCTGACCCAGCCGTTCTCGATGCCGATCGGATAGGCGGTCAGCGCGAAGCCGACCGAGGCGATGCTGGCGAACGGCCGCGACGGATAGCGGTCCGGGGTCAGGCCGTTGATCTCGTTGGTGGTATCCCAGAAGAACTGGAAGGTACGCCGCTCGATGTCATCGAACAGCGGCGGCAGCACCGGCTTCATCGGCCGCGGCGGTGCGTCGGCCTCGATCAGGATCACCGGCGGCCGCGGCTTGGCAGGTTCCTGCTGGGCCGGCTGGCAGGCGGCCACGGCCAGGCTCAACGCTGCGGCGGACAACAGATGGCGTGCCTGCATGGCGCGATTTCTCCGGTGGTCTGATCGATGGGAAAGCATACCGTCCAATGATCTGAAATCGTTTACAAGATGCGTTCTGAAAAAACCACGAAAAACGTGGTTTGACACCGCGATCATTGCCCATGCCGCTGCCGCCTGGCCGGCAGCGGCATGGGCAATGGACCGGCACGGGGCCGGCCATTGCCTTTTTTCTTCCTGCCGATGCCGCCGGCGAACCGGCGGCATCGGGGTCGTGCATCTACATCCGGGCTTAGAAGCGGAAGCCCACTTCGGCCTTGATCTGGCGCGGAGTACCGATGATTTCGCCGGTCTCGTTGTAGCTGGCTTGCAGCTTGCCGTTGGTCTTGACGTAGTTGTAGGTGGAGAAGTTGTCGAAGTTGAACACGTTGATGATGTCGATACGCGCGTACAGCTCGGTATCGCCCGGCATCTTGAACGTCTTCGTCGCCTGCAGGTCCACCGAACGGTAGCCGAAGATCTTGCCACCCACCAGGAACTTGCCGGTGGCATTGGGCACGGCTGCCTGCGGGGTCGGCAGGGTGTAGCCGCTGGCCTGCATCACCGGATACCAGTCGTTGACGGCAGTCGGGGTTGCCAGGGTGATCTTGCCGCCGAAGGTGATGCCCCAGAAGCCCGCGTACGAACCGGTCACCACCAGGCGGTGGCGCGGCGCGCCGTTGGAGCGGATGGTCGGATAGTCACCGATCAGGCCGCGGTCAAACGCGTACTTCTCGTTGATGTCGCGGTTGTGGCGGGCGGTGGTCCAGGTGTAGGCGATCGAGGTGCCCCAGCCGCTTTCCTTGGTGAACGGCTTCTGCGCCGACAGCAGGACCTGGGTTGCACGGGTCTTGATGCCCTGCTGGCCAATGATCAGGCTGCCGAAGCCCGGCACGTTGCAGCTCCACGCCTGGCTCAGGCCCGGATCGGTGCCGCCACACAGGCGTGGGTCATCGAAGAACTGGCCGGTCGGGTAACGGTTGCCCAGCGTGAAGGCGAAACCGTCGTAGCTCAGGGTACGTGCGATGGTGGCATCGGTCAGCCACTCGCCGATCCGGTTGCTCATACCCAGGCTGAACTGGTCCGAATACGGCGCCTTCAGCTTGTTGTTCAACAGATCGACTTCCAGACCGGCATTGCTGGTCGCACCGACCAGCGACTGCAGGTTGCCGATGCCGTTGAGCAGGTTCGGATCCCAGTTGTAGCAGGCGGCCTGGCCGTTGATGCAGGTGCCGGTGTTGGGGTTGCGGAAGTAGATGGTCGGCTGCGGCAGGGCCAGCTTGGTGGTTTCCAGCTGCAGGTTGTCGAACAGGTCACGGTCGTAGGAACGGCCGGCACCACCGTGGATCACGTGCTGCTCGTCGGCATTGATGTCATACGAGAAGCCCAGGCGCGGCTGCCAGGCATCCTTGAACGCTTTGCGGTTATGACCGTTGCTGATGTAGTCGCTGATGTCCAGGCCGCCCAGCGCCAGCGAATCGGCGTAGGTCTGGCCGGCAGGCGCACGCGGATCCTGCGAATAGATGGCGTCGACCACCTGCTGCGGGGTTACGAAGTTCAGGTAGGTCGGAGTCTTTTCGTAGTCCCAGCGCAGGCCGATGTTCAGCTGCAGGTGGTCGTTGACCTGCCAGTCGTCCTGGATGAACACGCCGTACTGCTTGGACTTCGAACGGACTTCGCCGGACACCCCCGACACGCCGGTCACCGGCTTGACGAACTGCGCCTTGTACGGAATCGAATCAGGGAAGTCCGGATCGCCCAGGGAGTAGGTGAAGGTCGGGTTGATCTGTGCCGCATCGGAAGCGTACAGATCGATCTGCTTGTACTTCACGCCCATCTTGATGGTGTGGTCGCCAGCCCACTGGATGCCATCCAGAGTCAGGTTGTCTTCGATCGACCAGCCCTTCTGGCCCTTCACCTGCGAATCCAGCGCCGATGCGCCACCGATCTTCACCACGGTGCGGTCTTCGGGACCGTCCGGCGCGGTGTAGGTGATGCCGTTGGCCAGGGTCAGCGGGTTCGGATTGTTGAACGAATCTTCGTGAGTAACCATCAATTCGTTGTAGTAGCGCTCACCGCTGTGGTTCCAGCGCAGCGCGTAACGACGGTCGGTGTTGACCACCTCACGACCGGCCTCCGGCGAAGTCTGGCCACTGAACTGCGACTGGGTTTCGTCGCGGTCCTGGAAGGTCAGCTCAATGCGATCATTGTCGGTCGGCTCGAAGTCGATCTTGGCGAAGATCAGGTCCTGCTGGAACGGCTGGCTGGCCGGACCAAGGCCGGCGGCGCCGATGGCCGGCAGCAGACCGGCTGCACCTGTGACCGCACCATCCGGCGCGATGGTCACCGGCAGGTCGAAGCGCTTGGCTTCGTAGGTCACGAAGAAGTGGGCCTTGTCCTGGATGATCGGGCCACCCAGCGCGAAGCCGTATTCCTTCTCCGCCGAATCCTCCTTGCCCTTGTTCGGCTGGCGTTCGGCCGGGGTCATCGCGCGCATGCTGTCGTTGGTGTAACGGTAGAAGGCTTCGCCCTTGAACTCGTTGGTACCCGACTTGGTCGCAGCGGTGACGGCAGCACTGGAGACCTGGCCGTACTCGGCCTTGTAGTTGCCGCTGATGACCTTGTACTCGCCAATGGCCAGCTGCGGGAACGGATTGCCGGCGCTGCCGGACTGGCCCGCCACGCCACCGCCCTTCACGTAGCTCTTCTGGCCCACGCCGTCGATGTAGACGTTGGTGCCGTCGGCATTGGTGGCACCGCCGCGCAGCGAAGTGTTGCCCTTGGCATCACGGGTGAAGATCAGGCCCGGCACCGCGTCGGCGAATTCCAGGAAGTTGCGCGAGACCTGCGGCGTGGTCTGGATCTGCTGCAGGCTGACGGTCTTGCCGACTTCGGACGTGCGCACTTCCTGCAGCAGGGTCGGCGCGACAACGTTGACGGTGTCCAGGTTGGTGGCCGCGGTCGAACCCGGGGTACTGCTGGCGGCACCGGCGAAGTTCAGGGTGGCGGTCGAGGCCACGGTGACGGTGACCTTCTGGGTCTGGCCATTGGCGACCACGTCGTAGGTGCCCGGGTCCAGGCCCATCAGCGAGTAGCTGCCATCGGCACGGACGGTGCCGCGACGGACGGTGCCGGTGGCCACGTTGGTAGCGGTGACTTCAGAACCGGCCTGGGCGCCGGATACCTGGCCGCGCAGGCTGGCATTGGCCGACTGCGCCATGACGTTCGGAGCAGCAGCCAGCATCAGGCAGCTGACCAGTGCGGTGCTCAGCAGCCGGCGCGCCGGCGTGCGGAAGGTGGTGTGCATCATCAACTCAATCTCCGGGTGGCGGTAACCGCTCGCGCGGTCCCTGCGATCAATCAAAAAAGAAGGAACGCCTCTGGCTTCAATGGCCCGATGGCGGAGTGGTGGAATCGCGAACTATCAAGCGGGGAACCAGGGTCTGCTTGTCCCCTGTCCCGTCCGTGGAGGTGCCGTCCATCAACTGCAGCAGGCGCGTCATGGCCCGGTCGCCGAGCTCGGCGATGCTGACCTGCATGGTGGTCAGCGACGGGTGGACGAAACGCGCCAGTGGAATATCATCGAAACCCGCCAGGGCGACATCGGTCGGAACACGGACACCGGCCTGCGTGAATGCATACAGGCATCCCAGGGCCATCATGTCGTTGGCGGCGAACACGGCATCAGGCAGCGCTCCGGCTGCCAGCAACTCCTGACCGGCGCGATGGCCGGAAGCTTCGTCGAAATCACCGGGCAGCTCGATGCCCTCGGCGCCACCGCCAAAAGCCGCCAGCGCGTCACGGAAGCCGCGCAGGCGCTCGCGCGCGTCGAAGTTGAGATCCGGGCCAGAAATGAAAGCGATGCGACGGTGGCCAGCGTCAAGCAGATGGCGGGTCATCGCCATCGCACCGGCATGGTCGTCGATGCTCAGCACCGGGTGGTCCTGCCCGGGCAGATAGGTGTTGATCAACACCGTCGGCAACGACTGCGGCAGGTTGTCGGTCAGGAAACCGGGGCTCTCGGCATAGGGCGAGAGCACCAGCAGGCCGTCGACGCGGCCGCGCATGGCGCGCAGGGCCGCGCCCTGCTGCTCCTGGTCACCGTGGTAGCTGGACACCAGCAGGTGCTGGCGACGGCTACGGGCGACATTGTCGATGCCACGCATCAGTTCGGAGAAGAATTCGCCGTACAGGTCAGGCAGTACCACGCCCACCGTATTGGTGCGGCGGCTGCTCAGGCTGCGGGCGGCGGCGTGCGGGGTGTAACGCAGCCGTGCGGCCACCTCCAGCACAAGCTGGCGGACCGGTTCGGCGACATTTTCATGCCCGTTGAGCGCGCGGGAAACCGTGGCCACGGAGACCCGGGCTTCGCGAGCGACGTCTTTGATTGTGATAGCTGCCTTGTTCACGAAGCCGCCCTCCACGGCTTGGACCTACCAGCATTGGCGCGGAATGTAAGCGTTTCCATCTGGGCTTGTAAACAGTCCGTTAGGCGAATGTCCCGAAATGGACATGGAAATCTGTCTGCAGCGAGCCCCCGCAGGGACCCGCCAGGACAGCGTGGGACAAGGGCTCAGCCCTGTTCTGACGGGGTCTGCGCGCGGATGGACAACGCGTGGATATCGGTCTCCATCATCGTCCCCAGCGCGGCGTACACCGCGCGATGCCGGGCCAGCGGGCCCAGTCCGGCGAAGCGTTCACTGACCACATGTACGTTGAAATGGCCGCGGCCATCGCGCGCACCGGCATGGCCGGCGTGGCGATGGCTGTCGTCCTCGATCTCGAGCACGCTCGGCGCCAGCGCATGCTGCAGCGCATCACGCATTCGCGAGATCCGTTCCGCGTTCACGGCAACACCTTCCGGAACGGTCGCACCTGCACGCGGGTGTAGACGCCGGCGACCACGTACGGGTCGGCGTCGGCCCAGGCCTGGGCCTGCAGCAGCGACTCGAACTGCGCGATCACCACCGAACCACTGAAACCGGCCGGGCCCGGGTCTTCACTGTCCACCGCCGGGCAGGGGCCGGCCAGCAGCAGGCGTCCCTCGTCGCGCAGCGCGTGCAACCGCGCCAGGTGTTCCGGCCGCGCCTGCAGCCGCTGCGCCAGCACATCCTGGCCGTCATACCCTTCGATCACATACCACACCGGCATTTCCTCGCTTGCGTTGTCGGGTCCGCAGATTCTAGCCAATGCGGCCCCTGCCCCGGCCCGGCTGGACACTGGCGCAACAAAGGCTTACCCTAGACTCCATTGCACGTGGCTGGATGCAGCAGCCCGTCGGTTTTTGCGGCCAACGCAGCCCCCGACGACCGTCCCGCTGCTTCAAACCGGACCACCTGGCCGGGCCACGTAGACGACCTCCCCGTAGTTCCGTCGCTGCCGTTTCCTGCGGCGCGTCCTGCTGTTTGATATGTGTGGAATCGCGCCGATCCCGGCGTGTCTGGTGCCCTGGGGCTCCGTGGCGTTGGCCCGGCGAACCCGGTGCCGCGACTGGTCCGTTGCAATCCTGATGTCCATTAGATGACTTCCGAACTCGCGCCCGACGCGAACCCGCCAACCCGGCCGCCCGCCCCCCAGCAGCAGGAAATGCCGCTGGCCGTGGTGCATGGGCAACCGGTCCTGCAGATTCCGCAGGACCTGTACATTCCGCCGGACGCGCTGGAAGTCATCCTGGATGCCTTCGAAGGCCCGCTGGACCTGCTGCTGTACCTGATCCGCCGCCAGAACCTGGATGTCCTGGACATTCCCGTCGCCGAGATCACCCGGCAGTATGTGGAATACATCACCGTGATGCGCGAGCTGCGCTTCGAGCTGGCCGCCGAGTACCTGGTGATGGCCGCGATCCTGGCCGAGGTGAAGTCGCGCATGCTGCTGCCGCGCCCGGTCAGCGAGGAAGGCGATGAAGCCGACCCGCGCGCCGAGCTGGTGCGCCGGCTGCAGGAATACGAACGTTTCAAGCAGGCCGCCGAGGACATCGACGCCCTGCCCCGCCAGGACCGCGACACCAGCCTGGCCCATGCCTTCATGCCCGAACGCGCTACGGTGAAACTGCCGCCGCCGGTGGACCTGAAGGAGATGCTGCTGGCGCTGCACGACGTGCTCAAGCGCGCCGAGCTGTTCAGCGGCCACGCCATCAAGCGTGAGGCACTGAGCGTGCGGCAACGCATGGGCGAAGTGCTGGGACGCCTGGAAGATGGCAAGTTCTATCGTTTTGAAGGCTTGTTCACGGCCGAAGAAGGCAAGCTGGGCGTGCTGGTCACGTTCCTGGCGGTGCTGGAACTGGCCAAGGAACAGCTGCTGGACATCGTCCAGGAAGAACCGCTGGCGCCGATCTACGTGAAATCGCTGGCCGCCGGCAACACCAACGCCCCGCTGCAGTTCAGCAGCGAGTTCGACGACAACGACGCCGCCAATGCAGACGAGTGAGCGCTGACTGCCGATGGATCAATTGCTGATCAACCGCATTGTCGAAGGTGCGCTGCTGGCCTCCAGCCAGCCGCTCACCCTGGCCCAGCTGAAGGACCTGTTCCCGGAAGAGGAACCGGCACCGCCGGGCAGCATCGAACGCGCACTGGAACGCCTGCGCGAAGCCTGCGAAGGGCGCGGCGTGGAACTGGTCGAGGTCGCCTCCGGCTTCCGCTACCAGGTCACCGGCGAAGTGCATGGCTGGATCAGCCGGCTGTGGACCGAACGCAAGACCCGTTACACCCGCGCCACCCTGGAAACCCTGGCGCTGATCGCCTACCGGCAGCCGATCACCCGTGGCGAAATCGAGCAGGTGCGCGGCGTGGCGGTCAGCAGCAACATCATCCAGGCGCTGGAAGAACGCGAGTGGATCCGCGTGGTCGGCCACCGCGACGTACCCGGCAAGCCGGCGCTGTTCGGCACCACCAAGGGCTTTCTGGATTATTTCGGCCTGAAGCGATTGGATGAGCTGCCGCCACTGTCGGAACTGAAGGACCTGGGCGAGCTGGAACCCCAGCTGTCCCTGGACCGCGATGCACCGGCAACGGCAAGCGCCGACGGTCCTGACATCTCGGCCGGCGACGAAGGCGCTGCCGCGAACGATGATGCCGGCCTGGCCGGCAGTGACACCCCCGATTCCGCCGACGCAGCCCCTGCGCCGGCTTCCGATGAGCAAGCACCTTCGCCCCTCGATGATGGGCACCCCGATTCCGCGCCGGGCGAGCGCGCGGTGCCAGTGAACGAACGCGAAGACAACGCCGTCGCGATGACGACCGTGGCTGTTGACCAAGCCGATTCCGAACCAGAGGCCGACCCCGAAACCGTCGGCCGGAGCAAAACTGATGAGTGACACCCCTCGCAAGCTGTCGTTGAACAAGCTCTCGCTCAAGCGTGAAGCCACCTCCGAACAGTTCAAGTTGGAAGAACGCCTGCACAAGGTGCTGGCACAGGCCGGCCTTGGCTCGCGCCGCGCGCTGGAACAGCGCATCGCCGAAGGCCTGGTCAAGGTCAACGGTGAAGTCGCGCAGACCGGCATGTCGGTCAAGAGCGGCGACAAGATCGAACTGGATGGCCGTGGCTTCGTCGCCACCGCCCTGGCCGAGCCGTCGCGCGTGCTGGTCTACAACAAGCCGGAAGGCGAAGTGACCACCCGCGATGATCCGGAAGGCCGCCCGACCGTGTTCGAATCGCTGCCGCCACTGAAGGGCGCGCGCTGGATCGCGATCGGCCGCCTCGACATCAACACCACCGGCCTGCTGCTGGCCACCACCGACGGTGAACTGGCCAACGCCATGATGCACCCGTCGTTCGAGGTCGAGCGCGAATACGTGGTGCGCGTGCGCGCGCCGGAAGGCGAGGAAAAGGTCTCCGACGCCATCGTCGACCGCCTCACCCGTGGCGTCGCGCTGGAAGACGGTCCGGCCAAGTTCGACGAGATCGAACGCATCGGCGGCACAGACTCGCACGACTGGTTCCGCGTCGTGGTGAAGGAAGGCCGCAACCGCGAAGTGCGTCGCCTGTGGGAGTCGCAGGGCTGCCAGGTCAGCCGCCTGAAGCGCACCCGCTACGGCAAGGTGAGCCTGCCGCGCGAACTGGCCCGCGGCCATTCGGTGGAACTGGGCACCGCCCAGGTGGAAGCCCTGCGTGCGCAGCTGAAGCTGGAAGAAGGCGCACCGTCGGCACTGACCCTGCAGCCGGTGATCGGCCAGCGCCGTGCCGCCAAGACCACCGTGCGCGTGCGCGAAGGTGGCCGCGGCAACGCCTACGTCAACGGTCACAACACCGCTGACGAAGGCCGCGAGCTGCGTCGTTTCGACAACGTCCGCGAAGACCGCGGCCGTGGTCGCGGCGGCAAGGGCGGCGGCTTCAAGGGCGGCCTGACGGTCAGCGGCGAAGCGGCGGCCAAGCAGTCGCAGAAGCCGTTCAAGCAGCGTGCCCAGAAGAACGACCGTTCGCTGCCGGAAGGCAATCCGGCCGCGTTCCGCACCTGGTACGTGCCGGATGGCGTGAGCACCGGCCCGAGCGGACATCGCAATGCCGGTCCGGGCGCACGTGGCCCGGGTGCCCGTGGTCCGGGCGCAGGCGGCCAGGGCCGTCCGTACGGCAAGCCGAAGGGTCCGGGTGCTGGCGCCGGTGGCGGCCAGGGCCGTGGCGGCTTCGGCGGTGAAGGCCGTGGCGGCGCAGGCGGCCAAGGTCGTCCGGCCGGCGCGGGCAACCGCTCGCAGGGCCAGGGCAACAAGCACCCGTACGGCCATCCGGGCAATGCCCCGAGCTTCCCGTCCGACCACGCCACCCCGGGCTTCAACCCGTATGGCAGCCCGAAGCCGGCGCAGGGCGCCCGTCCGGGCGGTCGCGGTCCGGGCGGTGGCAACAACCGTGGCCCGGGCGGTAACCGTGGTCCCGGTGGTCCGGGTGGCAACCGCGGTCCGGGCGGCCCGCGCCGCAGCGGCCCGCGCGGCGGCTGATCAGCGATCCGACTGAAATGAAAAACCCCAGCTCCGGCCGGGGTTTTTCTTTAAAAAGGGGACGGAGGGGATTAAGTCGTTTTTGCCACGGCGTGTGTCGAAGGGGCGAAAGCGACTTAATCCCCTCCGTCCCCTTTTGCGTGGCGCTGGAACGCGGCGGGTGTGGTGCCGGTCATGCTGCGGAAGAAGGCGATGAACGGGCTCTCGGCGGAGAAGCCGGTGTCCTGCGCCACATGCGCGACGCGATGGCCGAGCAGCAGCAGCTCCATGGCCCGCATCAGGCGCCATTGCTGGCGCCAGGCCTGGTAGCTCATGCCGGTATCACGCTGCATCAACCGGCCGACGGTACGCGCGCTCAGGCCCGTGCGCGCGGCCAGCTCCCCCAGTTCAGGCGGCAGCTGTTCGGCCAGCGGCAAGCACCGTGCGATCCGCGGATCACGCGGCAGAGGCAGGTCCATCGGCGCCACCGGTGCAGCGGCGATTTCCAGCACGCACAACGCCAGTTGATGGTGTGCGCGCGGCGACTGCCAGTCATGGTCGAACGGTGCCTGCGCGATCGGCTCCAGCAAGGCCTGCAGCAGCGGGCCCACGCCGATGATGGCCGGCTGGCGGGGCAGCTGGGCCGACAGGGTGGCATCGAAGTACAACGAACGGTAGTCGACCGCCTGGCGCATCTGCGCGCGATGGCGCAGCCCACCCGGAATCCACGCTGCGCGCGCGGGCGGCAGCAGGCTGATGCGATCACCGTAGGTCAGGCGCGTACAGCCCTGCCGGGTGTACAGCAGCTGCGCGCGCGCATGCTGGTGCCAACCCGAGTCGTGATCGGCCAATGAGGCCGCGATACCCAGCACCGGAGCGCCCCAGGCATCGGCGTCGAAGTGCGCATCAGGCTGCAACCAGGCCATGTCTGATTTCATGCATTCGATGACAGGATAGACAGAGTGCGCCATTGCGGACGCAACCACAATGCGCGGCCCTGTTTCTGGAGCGCCCGCATGTCGCGCCGCCTGTTGCTGCTCACCATTGCACTGCTGATGTTTCCGCAGTTGGCACAGACCCTGTACAGCCCGGCCCTGGCCGATCTGGCCGAACGCTTCGCCCTGCCGCCGAGTGCCGCCAGCCAGGCCATGAGCCTGTACCTGTTCGGCTTCGCTGCAGGCGTGCTGCTGTGGGGGCGCCTGGCCGATCGTATCGGTCGTCGACCCGCCCTCCTCTGTGGCCTCGGCGTCTTCGCAGTGGCTGCACTGGGCGGCCTGATGGCTGGCAGCTTCGGCCAGGTGCTGCTGGCCCAGGCGTTGGCCGCAGTCGGCGCCGCCGCCGCTTCGGTGGTCACCCAGACCGTGCTGCGCGACCATCTGCAGGGGCCGGCATTGGCGCAGGCATTCTCCTGGATCGGCATGGCCCTCGCCCTGAGCCCGGCCATCGGTCTTGCACTGGGCACGCTGCTGGTCACCGCCAATGGCTATCTCGGCGTACAGTCCGGCCTGCTGCTGATAGCTGCCCTGCTGGCAGTCGCATGCCTGGCTGGCCTGCGCGAAAGCCGCCCTGCACAGATCCCGCACACGCTCATGCTGCCGCTGCTGCGGGAACTGCTGCGCGATCGCTGGATCTGGTCACACGCGTTGCTGGTGATGGCCTTCAACGTGGCGATGTACAGCTGGTATGCACTCGGCCCCTTCGTGTTTGCGCGCCTGCACTGGCCAGCCACCTGGTTCGGCGCCAGCGGCGCGGTGCTGGCATTGGGCTCGGCACTGGGCGCGTGGGGCAATGGCCGCCTGCTGCGTGCAGGCGTTGCCGCAACCACGCGCATCCGCATCGCCGCAGGACTGGTCCTGACGGGAGGCCTGCTGGCCACGCTGCTGGATGATCACCCTGCCCTGGTCGCGGCGATGGTGCCGGTGGTGACGGGCTTCGGCCTTGCCATTCCCAATGTGCTCGGCCAGGCTCTGCGCGGCTATCCGCATTGTCTCGGCAGCGCAGGCGCGCTGTTCGGCCTGCTCTACTACCTGTTGATCGGCGCGGCAATGGCGTTGGTCGGCGCAGTGCAGCTGCTGGCACCGACCCTCATCGTGTGTGGCCTGCTGGCCTTGTGGCTGCAGCCGCGGCCTTAGGAATTGCTGCAAAAGCAGCGCACTGTGCGTGGCTTCCGGGAACGGCTTTGATTCCCTGGCTATCGTGCGCGCTCTCCCACACCAGGCAGATGCCCATGATCACCATTACCGCCGAACAGGCACGCGCCAACGCCGATGCCGCCAAGCGCCCGATCGAACAGTTCTACCGCGACCTCGACAACTCGATCCAGATCGGCTCGGAGAATGGCCGCCGCTATCTCGTGTTCGGCTTCAGCCAGGTGATGGCCAGCGAGCAGCTCGTCGAAGACGTGACCGCACAACTGCTCAAGAATGGTTTCGGTGTCGAACGGTTGTTGAGCGATTCCGAACAGCACTACATCCGCATCAGCTGGGGATCTGCCGAGCCGTCGCGCCTCAGCGCCGGCTGAGGGTGAACGCGGTGCCGTCCACGCCCAGGTCCCAGCCCTTGCCGGTACCGGACAGGGCCAGCGAGATGTCGCCCTTGGTCATCACCTGCGCGTTGCTGGACTTCACCGCACCGGCGTGCGCACCCACCGAGGCGTAAGTACCCAGCAGTTCGTTGACGCTGACCGCGCCGGTGAAGCTGCCACGCCCGTTGGTGATCTTCGACTTGCCCACGGTCAGGCCGCCGCCCTTCATCTGGATGCGCACCGGCATGCTGGCGCCGTTGCTGCAGGTGACCGTGCCATTGCCGGAGGCGGTCTTGTAGATCAGCGACCAGCCGGAGAGGTTGTAGCGCAGCTCGCAGTCGAGGTTGCCGGCGGCGTGCGCGGCCGGGGCCAGCGATGCGGCGGACAGGGCCAGCAGCAGGGCGAAGGACGTGTTCATGGCAGGACTTCCAGTTCGGTCGGACTGGCGGCGAATCTAGCAGCGCGCGCGTGCACGTTGAATGCAGGCGCGCGCGCTGGTGCGGCGGCGTTCAGGCCGTCGCTCAGGCCTGCTCGTCCAGGTGGAAGGCATCGGCATCGAGCATCGCCGGGAAGCGTGCGCGGTGTGCAGCCAGCGCATCAGCCGAGATGGTGGTGGTGACCACCTGTTCGCGCTCGCGGATTTCCACCTGTGGCTGGCCGAGGAAGTCGATCACCGCGCTGTCACCGGCGTAATGCAGCTGGTTGCCATCGACGCCGACACGGTTCACCGCGGCAACGAAGCACAGATTCTCGATCGCACGTGCACGCAGCAGTGTCTTCCACGCATAGGCACGTGCCGACGGCCAGTTGGCGACGAATATCTGCAGGTCGAAATCCAGCTGCTGTGGACGTTCAACGTTGTAGCGGTTGCGGCAGAACACCGGGAAACGCAGGTCGTAGCAGACCTGCGGATTGATCCGCCAGCCCTTCCATTCCACGCTCAGGCGCTCGCGGCCGGCCGCATAGCGCTCGTGCTCGCCGCCATAGCGGAACAGGTGGCGCTTGTCGTAGTACTGCAGCTCGCCGTCGGGCGTGGCGAACAGCAGCCGGTTGTAGACGCCTTCGCCATCACGCAGCTGCACGCTGCCGATCACCGCCGCGTCCAGCGCCTTGGCCTGTTCGCGCACCCAGGCCACGGTCGGACCATCCATGCCTTCGGCCTGGGCGATGGCTTCATTGGAGAAACCACTGGTGAACGTCTCCGGCAGGATCACCAAGTCGGTGGTGCCGGCCAGCGGTGCCAGCAGCGCGCCGTAGTACTCACGGTTGCCCGCCGGGTCATGCCAGCGGGTGTCGCCCTGGACGAGGGAAATGCGCAGGTCCTGCATGTTCACGCCTCGCTCAGAGCAGGCGCAGGCGTTCGATCGCCGCGTCCATCGTTGCTTCATTCTTGGCGAAGCACAGGCGCACCAGGCGCTGGCCGGCCGGCGGATTTTCGTAGAACGGCGACAGCGGAATGGCAGTGACGCCCTTCTCGATGGTCAGCCACTTCACGAACTCATGGTCCGGCAGGTCGCTGATGGCCGAGTAGTCGACCAGCTGGAAGTAACCGCCCGGCACCGGCAGCGCCTTCAGCCGGGTGCTGGCCAGCTGTTCGCGGAAGCGATCGCGCTTGGCCTGGTAGAACGCACCCAGCTCCAGGTGGTGTTCGGGCTCATCGCGGATCATCGCGGCGAAGCCGTACTGCGCCGGGCCGAAGCTGGTGAAGGTGTTGTACTGGTGCACCTTGCGGAACTCGGCGGTCAGCGCCGGCGGGGCGATCGCATAGCCGATCTTCCAGCCAGTGCAGTGGTAGGTCTTGCCGAAACTGGAGATGACGAACGCGCGCTCGCGCAGTTCCGGGTAGCGCAGCGCCGACTCGTGGCGGCGACCGTCGTAGATGATGTGTTCGTACACCTCATCGGAGATCAGGTAGATCTGCGTGCCGCGCAGCAGCTCGGCCAGCGCCTGCATGTCCTGCGCCGACAGCATCGCACCGGACGGATTGTGCGGGGTGTTGACGATCAGCATGCGGGTACGCGGGGTGATCGCCGCACGCACGCGGTCCCAGTCGACGGCGAAGGTCTGCGGATCCAGCGACACATGCACGGCCTTGGCGCCGGCCAGATCGATCGCCGGTTCATAGCAGTCATACGCCGGGTCGAGCACGATCACTTCCTCGCCCGCACGCACCACGGCATGGATGGCGTTGAAGATGGCCTCGGTGCCGCCGCTGGTGACGGTGATTTCGCTGTCCGCGTCGACCTGCGCGCCGTAGCAGTCCAACGCCTTCTGCGCGATGGCCTGGCGCAGCGGCGCCACACCCGTCATCGGCGGGTACTGGTTCAGCCCGGCGGCCATCGCCCTGGCGGTTTCATCGATCAGGCGCTGCGGTGCGGAAAAGTCCGGGAACCCCTGACCGAGGTTGACCGCGCCGTGTTCGGCGGCGAGCTGGGACATCACGGTGAAGATCGTGGTACCGACCTTGGGCAGCTTGGTGGTGGGTTGCATCGGCCTGGGCTGTGGGGGAACAAGGGATCCGAGTTTACGCAATCCGCGCGACGGTAGTGCCGGCCGCTGGCCGGCAACCTCGGCCCACGCGACTGGCACCCTGGGGAATTGCCGGCCAGCGGCCGGCACTACCGCAGGCATTCACCGCTACAATTGCCGCCGCACTCCGGCATGAAGACCTTTGCCCCTTGAACACCCCTGCATTGCTGGCCGCCAGCGGCCTGAGCTTTTCCCGCAATGACGAGCCGGTGTTCGGCCCGCTGGACTTCCATGTGGACGCCGGCGAAGCCCTGCTGGTGCAGGGCGGCAATGGCGCCGGCAAAACCACCCTGCTGCGCGTGCTGGCGGGCCTGGCCCGGCCTGGTGCCGGGCAGGTGCAGATCGATGGCAGGCCGGCCGGCAATGCCGAGCGCGCGCGTTACGTCGCCTACCTCAGCCACCTGCCCGCATTGAAGCCAGACCTGGACACGCTGGAGAACCTGCACTTCCTGTGCGGCCTGCACGGACGGCGTGCGCGGCAGATGCCCGGCAACGCGCTGGCCATCGTCGGCTTGGCCGGTTATGAGGACACTCTCGTTCGGCATCTGTCCGCCGGGCAGAAGCGGCGGCTGGCACTGGCACGCATCTGGCTGTCACCGGCGCCGTTGTGGCTGCTCGACGAACCCTATGCCAACCTCGACCTGGAGGGCATCACCCTGGTCAACCGGATGATTTCCGCGCATCTGCGTGCCGGCGGCGCTGCACTGGTCACCACCCACGGCGCCTATGCCGCACCACCGGTGCGTACCCGCCAGCTCGACCTCGGCGGTACCGCATGATCGCGCCAGGCACCGAACCGGGCCTGTGGCAGACCGCAGCGGCCCTGCTCAAGCGCGACCTGCGCCTGCTCTGGCGCCGCCGGGGCGATGCGCTGCAGCCGCTGCTGTTCGCGGTACTGGTGGTGGTGCTGTTCGCGCTCGCCCAGGGCCGCGAACCGCAACTACTGGCCGCCACCGCCGGCGCGGTGCTGTGGCTGGCCGTGCTGCTGGCCGGCCAGCTGTCACTGGATTCACTGTTCCGCTCCGATGCCGAAGACGGCTCGCTGGAGCAATGGCTGCTGGCGCCGGTGCCGCTGGCCTGGCTGGTGCTGGTGCGCGTGCTGCTGCACTGGGCCACCACTGCGCTGCCGCTGATCGTGGTCAGCCCGTTGCTGGCCGAAATGCTGCATCTGCCGCATGACCAGCTGCCGATGTTGCTGGCATCGTTGCTGCTGGGAACGCCGTTGCTGAGCCTGATCGGTGGCGTGGTCGCCGCGCTGACCGTAGGCATCCGGCGCTCTGGTATTCTCGTGGCGTTGCTGTCGTTGCCGCTGTACGTGCCGGTGCTGGTGTTCGGTGCAGGCAGCCTGGCAGCGGCGGGACGCGGACAGGATCCGGTCGGTGCGCTGCTGATGCTGGGCGCCGGCCTGCTGGTCGCGCTGGTGCTGGCGCCGTTGGCCACCGCCGCTGCAATACGTATTTCTCTGAGTTGACCGAGCTGAGAGCCAATCCACCCCTGCTGGATAGCCGCCACGCATGAATCCGATTGTCCGCTGGTTCCACCAACTCGGTTCGCCCCCCACGTTCGACCGATTCGCTGCCCGCTGGTCGCGGGTGTTCTACCTCGCGGCGGTGCCGGTGCTGCTGGTCGGCATGTGGCAGGCGCTGCTGGTGGTGCCGCCGGAAGCCAAGCAGCTGGACAGCTTCCGCATCCTCTACATCCACGTGCCCAGCGCCTGGATGAGCCTGTTCGTGTTCGCGCTGATGGCGCTGTATGCCGCCATCGCCCTGATCTGGCGGATCAAGGTCTGCGAGATCCTGGCCATGGCCTGCGCACCGATGGGTGCCGGTTTCACCCTGATCACCCTGCTCACCGGCAGCATCTGGGGCAAGGGTACCTGGGGCACCTGGTGGGACTGGGACCCGCGCATGACCAGTGAGCTGGTGCTGCTGTTCCTGTACCTGGGCGTGATCGGCCTGTATCACGCCATCGAAGACCGCCGCAGCGCCGCACGCGCAGCCGGCCTGCTGGCCATCGTCGGAGTCAGCCTGCTGCCGGTGATCCGCTATTCGGTGGACTGGTGGGGCGGCCTGCACCAGCGCCAGTCGATCAACGTGTTCGGTGAATCGGCGATCAGCAGCGCGATGATCGCGCCACTGTGGTGGATGGTGATCGGCACCAAGTTCTGGTTCGCCGGTTCGGTGCTGGCCAAGGCCCGCGCCGACAATCTCGACCGCGAGGCCGGCAAGGCCTGGGTCGGTGGTCGCGTCGATGCCGCACGTCCGGCCGGGGAGGCCCAGCCATGACCCACCTGCCCTATGTGATCGGCGCCTACGCCGTGTTCGTGCTGGTACTCGGCGCCGATGCCATCGGTTCGTGGCTGCGCCTGCGCGTGGCACGCCGGTTGGCGCTGGCACGCCAGCAGCGGCAGCAGACCCGCGCCGTCAAACAGGACGCTGCGGCGCCGCTGTCGACGGAGCTGGAACGATGACGCCGGTACAACGTCGCCGCCTGGTCTGGGTACTGCTGGCCCTGCTCGCCTCCGGGCTGGCCACCGCGCTGGTGGCGATGGCGCTGGAACGCAACATCGCCTACCTGTACACGCCTTCGGAAGTGCTGCGCGGCGATGTCGATGCGCAGTCGCGGTTCCGCCTGGGCGGCATGGTGGTGAAGGGCTCCTTCAACCGCCCGGTCGGTTCGCTGGAAGCACGTTTTGAAGTGACCGACGGCGATGCCCAGCTGGCGGTGACCACGTCGCGGATCCTGCCGGATATGTTCGCCGAAGGCACCGCAGTGGTCGCCAGTGGCCGCCTGCAGGACGATGTGTTCGTCGCCGACGAGGTGCTGGCCAAGCACGATGAGAAGTACGTGCCCAAGGAAGTGGCCGACAAGATGGGCGACGCCCATCGCAAGCATGACGTGCCGGTGACGGCACCCGAGGTGCGCTGAGTGCTGCCCGAACTGGGTCAGATCCTGTTGTTGTGCGCGTTGCTGGCCTCGCTGCTGCAGGCCGGCCTGCCGCTGGTCGGCGCGCATCGCGGCAACACGGCATGGATGGCGGTGGCACGGCCAGCCGCCTTCGCACAGCTGCTGCTGCTCGCCGGCGCCTTCGCGGTGCTCACCGCCGCGTTCGTGCAGCAGGACTTCTCGGTGCGCTACGTGGCCGAGAACTCCAATTCGCTGCTGCCGATGATCTACCGCTACTCGGCGGTGTGGGGTGCGCACGAGGGCTCACTGCTGATGTGGGCACTGGTGCTGGCGCTGTGGACCGGCGCGGTGGCGCTGTTCTCGCGGCACCTGCCGGCACCGGTGCAGGCGCGTGTACTGGCAGTGATGGGCATCGTCAGCGTCGGATTCCTCGCCTTCCTGATCTTCACCTCCAACCCGTTCCTGCGCCTGAATCCGGCCCCGCTGGAAGGCCGCGACCTCAATCCGCTGCTGCAGGACCCGGGGCTGATAATCCATCCGCCGATGCTGTACCTGGGCTATGTCGGCTTCGCGGTGCCGTTCGCATTCGCGGTGGCCGCACTGCTGGAAGGCCGCGTCGACGCACGCTGGCTGCGCTGGACGCGGCCGTGGACCAACGTCGCCTGGGGGTTCCTGACCCTGGGCATCGCGCTGGGCAGCTGGTGGGCCTATTACGAGCTGGGCTGGGGCGGCTGGTGGTTCTGGGACCCGGTGGAAAATGCCAGCTTCATGCCGTGGCTGGTCGGTGCGGCACTGATCCATTCGCAGGCGGTCACTGAGAAGCGCGGCACTTTCGGCAGCTGGACCCTGCTGCTGGCGATCGCGGCCTTCGCGCTGTCACTGCTCGGCACCTTCCTGGTGCGCTCCGGTGTGCTGACCAGCGTGCATTCGTTCGCTGCAGATCCGTCGCGCGGCCTGTTCATCCTGGTGTTCCTGTCGGTGCTGGTCGGCGGCAGCCTGCTGCTGTACGCGCTGCGTGCCAGCCAGCTGAGCGTGGACGCCGACGATCCGCGCCGTGGCTTCACCGCCACCTCGCGCGAGACCCTGCTGCTGGCCAACAACCTGCTGCTGGCCACCGCCTGCGCGATGGTGCTGCTCGGCACGCTGTACCCGCTGCTGGCCGATGCGCTGTCGCTGGGCAAGATCTCGGTCGGCCCGCCCTACTTCGGCAGCCTGTTCCTGCTGCTGATGGCGCCGATGATTCTGCTGCTGCCGTTCGGCCCGCTGGTGAAGTGGCAGCGCGACCAGCCCTCGCGCGCGTTCGCGCTGCTGGCACCCTGGCTGGGGCTCGCGGTGCTGCTGGGTGCGCTGGCCTGGTGGCAGGCGCCGCAGAACGGCTGGAAGGCCGGTCTTGGTGTCGCCGCTGCGGTCTGGGTCGGGTTCGGTACCGCACGCTTCGTCTGGCAACGACTGCGCGGCAACGGCCGCTTCACCGCCGAGATGCTCGGGATGATCGTCGCCCACGCCGGCATTGCCGTGTTCCTGGCTGGCGCGCTGCTGGTGGAAGCCCTGAACGTGCAGCGCGAAGTGGCGTTGGCACCGGGCCAGCAGGTGGTGGTCGGCCGCCACGAGGTGCGCTTCGAGGGCGTGGACCATCGTGAAGGACCGAACTTCATCGCCGACCGCGGCCACCTGCGCGTGTTCCGCAACGGCCGCGAGCTGGCCCTGCTTCATCCGGAAAAGCGCCAGTACGCCAGCGGCGGCCAGGTGATGACCGAGGCCGGCATCGATGCACGCTTCGATGGTGATGTCTACGTGGCATTGGGCGAGCCGCTGGGCAACAATGCATGGGCGGTCCGGGTGCACATCAAGCCGTTCGTGCGCTGGATCTGGCTGGGCGCGCTGCTGATGGCCCTGGGCGGATTCATCACCGCCGCCGACCGCCGCTTCCGTCGTCCGTAGGAGTTCCCATGTCCGAGTCCCCCACCCCGCGCCCCTCCCGCCCGCTGCCGCCGGTAGCCATCGTGATCGGCGTGCTGTTCTTCTTCGGCCTGCTCGGGCTGATGATCTACGGGGTGATGAAATCGGGCGATCCGCAGCGCGACGTGCTGCCATCGGCGCTGATCGACAAGCCGGCGCCGGCGTTCGCGCTGCCGGTGCTGCACGACCCGGAAATGATCGTGCACAGCGACGAACTGCGCGGCGCGCCTTACCTGTTGAACGTGTGGGGCAGCTGGTGCGCGGCCTGCCGCGAGGAACACCCGGTGCTGACCCGTTTCGCCGAGAGCAAGCGCGTGCGCGTGATCGGCTACAACTGGAAGGACGACCCGACCGACGCGCTGCACTGGCTGGAACAGCTGGGCAACCCGTTCATGGTGGTGCTCAGCGACGTTGAAGGCCGCACCGCGATCGACTGGGGTGTGACCGCCGCACCGGAGACCTTCCTGGTCGATGGCAGCGGCATCGTGCGCTGGAAGTACAGCGGTGCGATGACCCAGCGCGTGGTCGACGAGAAACTGATCCCGGCGCTGCAGAAGATCGAGAAGGCCCAGGCCAGTGCCGGCAACACCCTGCATACGGCGCCCTGAGCCCATGCGCTGGCTGCTGGCGCTGCTGCTCCTGATGCTGCCGCTGGCCGTGCTGGCCCAGCAGCCGCTGCACGATCCACAGCCCCTGCAGTTCCGCGATGGCGCCGAAGAACGTCGCTTCCACGACCTGGCCGCGCAGCTGCGCTGCGTGCAGTGCCAGAACCAGTCGCTGGCCGATTCGAACGCGCAGATCGCGCAGGACCTGCGCCGCGAGGTGCTGCAGCTGATGCAGCAGGGCCACGACGACGCGCAGATCAAGCAGTTCCTGGTCGCGCGCTACGGTGAGTTCGTGCTCTATCAACCGCCTCTACAGCCGGGCACCTGGCTGCTGTGGGGCGGTCCGCTGCTGGTGCTGGGCGCCGGCGCGCTGGTGGTACTGGGCATCGTCCGCCGCCGTGGCCGCACGGTTGCTGCCGCCCCCGCCAGCAAGACCGATGAAGGAGACGGATGGTGAGCCATTGGCTGCCGATGCTGGCTGGACTGGTGGCCGCACTGATGGCGGCGCTGGTGCTGTGGCCGCTGCGCCACCACGGTCGCCGCGGTTTCGTGGTGGGCGTGCTCGCGCTGGGCGTGGCCGGTGCCTGCCTGTATCTGCTGGTTGGTGATCCGCGTGCAGCACAGGTACAACCAACCCCGTCGGTAGCCACCCTGCGAGATGGCGTGCAGGCCCTGCAGGATGCACTGAAGCGAGACCCGCAGCGAGCCGATGGCTGGACGCTGCTGGGCCGGTCGCAGGCCGAACTGGGCAACGCCGCAGCCGCAGCGGATGCCTTCGCACGTGCTGCCGCTCTCGCCCCGGAAGACCCCGGCGTGCTGGTGGAAGCGGCGCAGGCACGTGCGCAGGCCGATGCCGGCAAGCAGTTCGATGACACCGCGATGGCCTGGTTGCAGCAGGCTCGTGCGCTGGCGCCCGATGCAGAGCGCGCCAGCTGGCTGCTGGGCATCGCCCTGCGCCAGCGCGGAAAGAATGCCGAGGCTGCCGACATCTGGAGCGGCCTGCTGCCACGGCTTGAGCCCGGCGCCGCGCAGGCGCTGCAGGCGCAGATCGCCATCGCCCGCGAAGCCGCCGGCCAGGCGCCTGATGCTGCCGCTGCGGCGCCACCGGCGCTGCTGCAGGTGCGCGTGCAACTGCCTGCGCTGAACAACGCCGAGTGGCCCGCCAGCACCCAGGTATTCGTGCTGGCCCGCGCCGTGGGTGGACCGCCGATGCCGGTGGCCGCACGCAAGCTGCCTCTGGCCGGTTTCCCGGCCACGGTAGGGCTGGGCGACGCAGACAGCCCGATGCCGACCGCACCGTTGTCCGCGCATCGCGAAGTGGAAGTGCTGGCACGCATCTCGCGCAGCGGCAGTGCCAACCGCAGCGAGGACGATCTGCAGAGCGTGCCGGTAAAGGTGAGCCTGCCGCATGAAGGCGTGGTGGAGCTGCGGTTCCCGTAGTGCCGGCCGCTGGCCGGCAACCACGCGGGCGCATCCAGATTCATGAGGTTGCCGGCCAGCGGCCGGCACTACCGGGTGCATCGCCGATGGAAACCAGCGTGTCGCCAGCTCCACATGCGGCCCCGCTAGAATGACTGCATGACCGAATTCATCCCGCCCGGCACCCGCTTCCACGCCCTGCCCTCGCCGTTCCCGTTCAAGCGCGGTGGCGCCCTGCACGGCGCACGCGTGGCCTACGAAACCTGGGGAACGCTGGCCGCCAACGCCAGCAACGCGATCCTGATCGTGACCGGCCTGTCGCCGGACGCGCATGCAGCGGCCAACGAGGCCAACCCGGCACCGGGCTGGTGGGAAGGCATGGTCGGCCCCGGCAAGCCGATCGATACCGACCGCTGGTTCGTGGTCTGCGTGAATTCGCTGGGCAGCTGCAAGGGCTCGACCGGTCCCGCCTCGCTCAACCCGGCCACGGGCCAACCGTATCGCCTCGACTTCCCCGAGCTGTCGATCGAAGACGGCGCACGCGCCGCGATCGAAGTCGTGCGTGCACTGGGCATCGAACAGCTGGCCTGCGTGGTCGGCAATTCGATGGGCGGCATGACTGCACTGGCCGTTCTGATGCTGCATCCGGGCATTGCGCGCAGCCACGTCAACATTTCCGGCAGTGCGCAGGCACTGCCGTTCTCGATCGCGATCCGTTCGCTGCAGCGCGAGGCGATCCGCCTTGATCCGCGCTGGAATGGCGGTCACTACGACGATGCCGAGTATCCCGAGTCCGGCATGCGCATGGCGCGCAAGCTGGGCGTGATCACCTACCGTTCGGCACTGGAATGGGATGGCCGCTTCGGCCGCGTGCGGCTGGATTCGGACCAGGCCGACGACGATCCGTTCGGCCTGGAATTCCAGGTGGAAAGCTATCTGGAAGGCCATGCACGGCGCTTCGTGCGCTTCTTCGATCCGAACTGCTATCTGTACCTGAGCCGTTCGATGGACTGGTTCGACCTGGCCGAATACGCCGACGGCGACGTGCTGGCCGGGCTGGCGAAGATCCGGGTGGAGAAGGCGCTGGCGATCGGCGCCAACACCGACATCCTGTTCCCGGTGCAGCAGCAGCAACAGGTCGCCGACGGCCTGCGCGCCGGCGGTGCCGACGCGCGCTTCATCGGCCTGGAGTCGCCACAGGGCCATGACGCCTTCCTCGTCGATTTCGAGCGTTTCGGCCCGGCCGTGCGCGGCTTCCTCGACGCGCTGTAAGTGGCATGGCGGCGTAACCTCGCGCTGGCCGCATTCGGTGCGTTGATCGCACTGACGGTCAGCGGCGTGCTGCCGCTGTGGCTGGGCGGTTGGTGCCTGCTCGCCAGCGCAGTGTCGTTCGGGCTGTATGGCCACGACAAGCGCGCGGCGCAGCGAAAGCAGTGGCGGATTCCCGAGCGCACACTGCAGTTGCTGGCTTTTGCCGGCGGTTGGCCGGGCGCGCTGCTGGGCCAGGCGCTGTTCCGCCACAAGCATCGCAAAGCCGGATTCCAGTGGGTGTTCTGGCTGTGCGTGCTGGCCAACGTGGCCTCGATCGCGGTGATGCTGCGCGAGTTCTCACGGTAACCGTTCGAATGGGTAGATCCACGCCATGCGTGGATGTGCCGACCAAGGTCGGCATCTACCGAAGCGCTTCGCGCACCAGAACCCCATCACGCAACCGGTACTGCGCATCCACCACGCCGTCGGGCAGGTCGTCGTGGGTGATCATCAGCAGGCTGCGCCCGTCCAGCAACCCGGAGAGGTCCTGCAGCAGCGCGCGCGCGGTATCCACGTCCAGGCCTTCGGTCGGTTCGTCCAGCAGCAGGATCGGCGCATTGCGCAGCAGCGCGCGCGCCAGCGCCAGGCGTCGTGCCTGGCCGGCCGACATCGTCGCGCCGTTCTCGCCCACCCAGGTCTGCAGGCCACCGTTGCGCTCGGCCCACTCGCCCAGGCGCACGCGACGCAGTACCGCCCACAACGCTGCGTCACTGGCATCGGGATCACCCAATCGCAGGTTCTCGGCCACGCTGCCGGCAAACACCGGCGCGTTCTGCGGCAGCCACGCCAGTTGCCGGTGCCAGTCGGCCTGGGCGAAATCACGCAGGTCGCGGCCCGCGTAGGTCAACCGTCCCTGTTGCGGATCCCATAGCCGCAGCAGCAGGCTCGACAGGGTGGTCTTGCCACTGCCGCTGTCGCCGCGAATCGCGATCCGCTCGCCCGGCGCCAGGGTCAGCTGCAGGCCGGACAACACCGGCCGCGCCGCACCGGGCCACTGGAAGTGCACGTCATCCCAATGCACGCGCGCGGCCTGCGGCACCGCCTGCGGCGCCTGCGGGTCCTCCACCGTCGGCGGTTGCTCGACGATGGCCTGCAGGCGATCGGCGGCGATGCGCCCGGACTGCAGCGACTGCCAGGCCAGGCCCATGCCGGCCCACAGTTCGATCAGTGCCACGGTGAGGAACACCAGACCCGCCGCCATTTCCGGCGCGATGCGCTGCTGTTCGGCCGCATGCAGGGCCAATGCCAGCATCGCCACCAGGCCCAGCCCGGCGACCAGGCCATGCAGGGTCGAGGCCGCGATCAGGCGCCAGCGCCGACGACGATCCCGCGAAGCCAGCTGCTTGGCCGCCACGCGCACCTTCAACTGCCACGCTGCACCGGCATGCAACGCGGCCAGATCACCCGCGCCCTCCAGTCCTTCGAAGGCTGCGGTACGCAGGGCAGCACGATGCGCGGCACGGTCGGCCTCCTCATCGTCGCGACCACGCACGCCCAGCCACGGCACACCGAAGGCGATCAGCAGCGCCAGCACCGCCAGCAGTACCGCCGCAGACGGCAGGATCACAGCGGCCGAGGCGATCGCCACCAGTGACAGCGCACCCAGCGCCACCAGCGGCCCGATCGCACGCACCAGCAGGCCATCCACCTCATTGATGTCACCCAGCAGGCGTGCCAGCAGTTCGCCGGTACGCGTGGCCCCCAGCCGCGCCGGTGCCAGTGGCAGCGCGCGGCGGAAGAACCACACGCGCAGGTCGCGGGCGATGCGCAGCGTGGCATCGTGGCCGACCAGCTTCTCGAAGTAGCGCGACACGATGCGCGCCATGGTCAGGCCGCGGATGCCAGCCGACGGCGAAAAGAAGTTGAAGCCCTGCGCCAGCCCGGCCGCACCGGCCAGCGCAGCGGCGGTCAGGAAGCCACCGGACAGGCCCAGCAGGGCGGTGCCGGCCAGCATCGTGATCCACAGCAGCAGCACGGTCAGCAGCAGGCGCGGGCGATGGCGCAGGAACACCGCGCGCAGCGAATCAGGCGAACGGCTCATGCGCGCACCGCCTGTGCCGGCTCGACCAGGCGGCCTTCCGGCAACAGCAGGCAACGGTCAGCCCACGCGATCACCGCAGGGCTGTGGGTGGCGACCACCACGCTGCGTCCACGTGCATAGGCGGCCAGGCTGCGCAGCAGCGCGGCTTCGGTATCGGCATCGAGGAACGCAGTGGGTTCGTCCAGCAGCAGCACCTGCGGGTCGCGCAGCAGCAGGCGGGCCAGGCCGATGCGGCGTGCTTCACCACCGGACAGGCCGAAGCCGCGCTCGCCGATCACGGTATCCAGCCCCTGCGGCAGGCGCTGCGCGAACTGCAGCACCTGCGAGGCCTCGGCCACTGCGCGCAACCGCGCATCGCTGGCACCGGGATCGGCCAGGCGCAGGTTGTCGGCGATGCTGCCGTGGAAGAGGTACGGCCGCTGGCTGGCATAGGCCACCTGCACGCCGGGACGCAGCTGCAGCTTGCCGGCACGCGGCGGCAACCATCCGGCCAGTGCCTCCAGCAGCGTGCTCTTGCCGGATCCGCTGGGCCCGACCAGGGCCAGGCGCTGGCCCGGTTCCAGCAGCACATCCAGATCCTGCAGCACGTCGTGCGGCGCGCCCAACGGGCGCAGCACCAGGCCCTGCGCCTGCAGCGGCGGCAATGCGGCCTCGGCCGGCTCCACCGCCAGCGGCGCGATCTCGTTCTCGATCAGGCCCTGCTCATCGGGCAGCGACTGCAGCAGGCGCTCCACCTCGGCGGCGGCAGCCAGCGCGTTGGCGCGGTCGTGGTAGTGCGCGGCCAGCCGCCGCAGCGGCGCGTAGAACTCCGGCGCCAGCAGCAGGCAGAACAGGCCGGCGCCCAGCGTCGGCACTGCTGCATGCAGCGTCATCAGGCCCAGATAGCTCAGGCCCAGGTACAGCGCAACCATCGCCACGCTCACCGAGGCGAAGAATTCCAGCACCGTGGACGACAGGAAGGCGATGCGCAGCACCTTCATCGTACGCACGCGCACGCCTTCGGCAGCGGCCGCGATGCCGTCCAGTTCGGCCTCGCCCCGGCCATACAGGCGCAGCAGGCCCAGACCCTTGATGCGGTCGGCGAAGTGGCCGCTCATCCGCGCCAGCTCGCCCAGCTGCGCACGGCCGGCGGCTTCAGCGCCCCAGCCCACCAGCATCATGAAGAACGGCACCAGCGGTGCGGTGAACAGCAGGATCAGCGCCACCACCCAATCCACCCAGGCCACTGCGGCCAGGATCAGCAGCGGCACCACCACCACTTCGGTGCGCACCGGCAGGAAGCCGCTGTAATAGCTCTCGATCGCATCACCGTGATGCAGCATCAGTTCGCCCAGCTCGCCGGTGCGGCGCTGACGCAGCCACAGCGGCCCATGCCCAAGCAGGCGCGCGAACACACGCTCGCGCAGCGCCAACCGCGCGGCATCGGCCACATCACCGGCAGCCGCCTGGGTGGCGCTGCCCAGCAGCGTGCGCAGCACCAGGATCACCGCCAGCCCAGCGAGCACCGGCAGGCCCGACGCCAGCGGTGCGCGCTCCACCAGCACCTGCTGCACCAGCCAGGCGATGGCAGCGGCCTGGCCGATCAGCAGCGCGCCAGACAGGCTGATGCACAGCGCCGCCAGACGCTGGCGACCTCGAGCGGAGCGCGCAAGATCGGCCAGCCAGGCGGTGCGGGCACGCCGCTGGCGGGTCGTTTCGGCTTCCGGGGAAAGGCCGTCAGGGGTCGTTTCGGCAGCGCTCAAGGGGTCTTCACGGGTAACAGGGGAGACACGGCATTGTAGGCGCAGGCAACAGCCTCCCCCTGCGGCCGGCGGTCGCAGTCTTCATCGGGTTGGCATACGATCCTCCTGAATACCCATTCATACATTGATCTGGATCAAGGCTGTTTGAAGTAGTCGGTCACATCATTCACCCCGTAGACCACCCTTCCCGCCACCTGCAACGGCACTATCCAACGAGGTAGCCAGGCCATGATTGATCAGACAGTCGTAGAACTGTCGCGGCTGCAATTCGCTCTGACCGCGATGTACCACTTCCTATTCGTCCCGCTCACGCTTGGCCTGTCCTTCATGGTGGCCATCATGGAGAGCGTGTACGTGATGACCCGCAAGCAGGTCTGGCGGCAGATGACCCTGTTCTGGGGCACCCTGTTCGGCATCAACTTCGCCATCGGCGTGGCCACCGGCCTGGTGATGGAGTTCCAGTTCGGCATGAACTGGTCGTACTACAGCCACTACGTGGGCGACATCTTCGGTGCGCCGCTGGCCATCGAAGGCCTGATGGCGTTCTTCCTGGAAGCGACCTTCATCGGCCTGTTCTTCTTCGGCTGGAAGCGCCTGAGCCCGGTCAAGCACCTCACTGTGACCTGGCTGATGGCGCTGGGCACCAACCTGTCGGCGGTGTGGATCCTGATCGCCAACGGCTGGATGCAGAACCCGACCGGTGCGGTGTTCAACCCGGAAACGATGCGCATGGAAGTGGTCGACTTCGCTGCGGTTCTGCTGAACCCGGTGGCCCAGGCCAAGTTCGTGCACACCGTCAGTGCCGGCTACGTGACCGGTGCGATCTTCGTGATGTCGATCAGCGCCCTGTACCTGCTGCGCAACAAGCATCGGGACATGGCCCGCCGTTCGTTCGCGGTGGCCGCAGCCTTCGGCCTGCTGTCCTCGCTGTCGGTGGTGGTGCTGGGTGACGAGAGTGGTTACGCCGCCAGCGAACACCAGAAGATGAAGCTGGCCGCGATCGAAGCAATGTGGGAAACCGAGCGTGCACCGGCCGACTTCACCGCCTTCGGCATTCCCAACCAGGACACCCACCAGAACGACTACGCGGTGAAGATCCCGTACCTGATGGGCCTGATCGCCACCCGTTCGCTGGACCAGCCGATCCCGGGCATCCTGGAACTGGTGGAGCGTGCCGAGCACCGCATCCGCGGCGGCCAGATCGCCTATGGCGCACTGGAACGCGTGAAGAAGAACCGGAACGACCTCGAAGCACGCGAGATGTTTGATCGCCACTGGCAGGATCTCGGCCACGGCCTGCTGCTGAAGCGCTACCGCGAAGACATCCTCAACGCGACGCCGGAGGAAATCTCCAAGGCCGCGATGGATACCGTCCCGCGCGTGGCCCCGCTGTTCTGGACCTTCCGCATCATGGCGGGCCTGGGCTTCTACCTGATCGCCTTCTTCGCACTGGCGTTCTACTTCTCGTGCCGCAACAACTTCCAGGACAAGCGCTGGTTCCTGAAGCTGGCCGTGTGGTCGCTGCCGGCACCGTGGATCGCGATCGAGTGCGGTTGGTTCGTCGCCGAGTACGGCCGCCAGCCGTGGGCGGTGGATGGTGTGCTGCCCACCTTCTACGCGGCATCGGGCCTGGCACTGCATGAAATCCTGACCACGCTGGCGGTGTTCACCAGCTTGTACACGGTGCTGCTGATCATCGAGATCAAGCTGATGCTGAAGGCGGTCCGCAAGGGTCCGGACGACATCCTGCCCTCGCTGCAGGCCGATATCCGCCCCGCTTCCCCCAATGCAGTCGCCCCCGGCCAGGCCTGAGGCAGGAGAATCCAGATGGAATTCATTGCACTTGATTACACCACGCTCCGCGTGATCTGGTGGCTGCTGCTCGGCATCCTGCTGATCGGCTGGGCCGTGATGGATGGTTTCGATCTTGGTGTCGGCACGCTGCTGCCGTTCGTGGCCAAGACCGATGAAGAACGCCGGCTGGTGATCAACACCGTCGGCCCGGTGTGGGAAGGCAACCAGGTCTGGCTGGTGCTGGGTGGTGGCGCGATCTTCGCCGCATGGCCGCCACTGTATGCGGTCAGCTTCTCCGGCTTCTACCTGGCGGTGTTTGCGATGCTGTTCGGGCTGATCCTGCGCCCGGTCGGCTTCAAGTACCGCAGCAAGCTGCCGTCCAAGCGCTGGCGCGACAACTGGGACCGCGTGCTGTTCATCGGCGGCCTGCTGCCGGGCCTGATTGCCGGCGTCGCCGTGGGCAACGTGCTGCTGGGTGTGCCGTTCCACTTCGATGACACCCTGCGCGTGACCTACACCGGTTCGTTCTTCGGCCTGCTCACCCCGTTCGCGCTCATCGCCGGCCTGATCAGCGTGGCCATGCTGGTTTCGCATGGTGCGGCCATGCTGGTGATCAAGACCGACGGCCCGGTGGCCGAACGAGCCGCACGTTACGGCAGCGTCGCCGCCATCATCAGCTTCGTGCTGTTCGCTGTCGCCGGTGCCTGGGTGGCCTTCGGCCTGCCGGGTTACCAGATCACCTCGCAGGTGGTCACCGATGGCCCGACCAATCCGCTGCTGAAGACCGCCGAACTGGGCACGGCCGCCGGTGGCTGGCTGCGCAACTACAGCTCCATGCCGGCGACGCTGGTGTTCCCGGTGCTGGGCCTGCTGGGCGCACTGGCCAGCGCGGTACTGCTGCGCGCACGTCGTGGTGGCCTGGCCTTCATCGCCTCGGGCGCCTCCATCGCCGGCATCATCCTGACCGTCGGCTTTGCGATCTTCCCGTTCCTGCTGCCGTCCTCCAGCCAGCCAACCTCCAGCCTGACTGTCTGGGACAGCTCGTCCAGCCATCTGACGCTGTGGGTCATGCTGCTGGCCACGGCCATCTTCCTGCCGATCATCATCGCTTACACCACCTGGGTGTACCGCGTACTGAAGGGCAAGACGACGGTCGAGGAAATGGGCGACAACCCCAACGCTTACTGATTGCCGGTGTGCCGGCCTACGGTCGGCACATCCCTTGAACATAGGAGATTGACCATGTGGTATTTCGCCTGGATTCTCGGTGCCGGACTGGCCTCGGTCGTGGCCATCCTCAACGGGATGTGGTTCGAAGCGCGCGAAAGCGCCCGCACCGACAACGACGTGCATTGAAACTGTAAAAAAGGGTTGCCGACAGGGCCTTCACACGGTATCTTAGGCGGCTCCTTCGGGGTGTAGCTCAGTCTGGTAGAGCGCTACGTTCGGGACGTAGAGGTCGCAGGTTCGAATCCTGTCTCCCCGACCACTCAAGTGGTCGCATTGAAGCCTGGTGAAGTCGTCCAGGCTTTTTTGTTCCCTGAAGTGGCACTGCTTCGGCAGTGTGAAGAAAACAGCATTCACCCCTTGCCGCCATCGGGGTGAATCGCTAGAATAGGCGGCTCCCTTCGGGGTGTAGCTCAGTCTGGTAGAGCGCTACGTTCGGGACGTAGAGGTCGCAGGTTCGAATCCTGTCTCCCCGACCACTTCGGTGGTCACCAAGAAGCCTGGAAGACATCACTGTCCTCCGGGTTTTTTTGTATCAAGCGCCAGGCCGCCCGCGTGACGGGACCTTGCCGCGCAGCGCACGTACAATGGCCGCGCTGCCGGCCCTCCTGCAGCCCCCACCCCCACCTGCCGCTTCGGCGTAGACCGATGCCGGCGCTGCATGCCGTTGCTGCGGCGTGCGACACCTGCAAGGACCACCGATGAGTTCCTCCCCTTCCGATTCGCCGTCGCTGCTGCACGGCCGTGTCCTCGCGTTTGCCGCGATCCTGCTGGCAGCGGTCAACCTGCGCACTGCGGTCACCTCGATCACCCCGCTGCTGGACGTGCTCGGCCAGCAGTTCGGCTTCGGCACCACCATGACCGGCGTGCTGGGCATGCTGCCGACCGCCTCGTTCGCGCTGTTCGGCGTGGCCACGCCGGCATTGGCGCGGCGCCTGGGCCTGGAACGCACCACGCTGCTGGCGATGGTGATGGCGATGGCCGGCCTGCTGCTGCGTTCCAGCGCCGGCAACGTCGGCACGCTGCTGCTCGGTTCGGTGGTTGCACTGGCCGGCATGGGCATCGGCAACGTGGTGGTGCCGCCGCTGGTGAAGCGCTATTTCGCCAACAAGGTTGGCACCATGAGCACGCTGTACATCAGCGTGCTGCAGCTGGGCACGATGCTGCCGGCGCTGCTGGCAGTGCCGGTGGCGAATGCTGCGGGCTGGCGCGTATCGCTGGGCATGTGGGCGCTGCTGGCGCTGGCCGCCGCCCTGCCGTGGCTGCTGCTGGCCAGGCGCGCACCGAAGCCGCAGGCCGACGCCACCGATCCCACCGCACAGCCGCACGGCAAGGTCTGGCGCACGTCGCTGGGCTGGAGCATGACGCTCATGTTCGGCATGACCTCGCTGATGACCTATTCGATGTTCACCTGGCTGCCGCGCATCGTGGTCGAGGCCGGTGGCACGCCCGCGTTCGGCGGCGTGATGGTCGCCGTGTTCTCGGCACTGGGCCTGCTGCCGTCGCTGGTCATTCCGTCGATGGCGGTGCGCCTGCAGAACCCGTTCCCGCTGGTGCTGATCGGTTTCTTCTCGTTCGTGATCGCCTTCACCGGCCTGCTTGTGGCCCCGATGAAGGCGCCGCTGCTGTGGGCCTGCCTGCTCGGCGTCGGTCCGTCCACCTTCCCGCTGGCGCTGACCCTGATCAACCTGCGCACCCGCACCCCCACCGGCTCGGCCGCGCTGTCCGGGTTCATGCAGGGCGTGGGCTACAGCTTCAGCTGCCTGGGGCCGTTCCTGGTCGGCTGGCTGCACACCGTCAGCGACGGCTGGACGATCCCATTCAGCTTCCTGTTCGGCTGCGCCACCCTGATGCTGTGCGCCTCCTGGGTGGCCTGCAAGCCGCGCAAGCTGGAAGACCTCTGGTAAGCCACGTGGGGCCTCGCAACCGGCCCCACCTACCGCTCGTCAGCCCGTCTGCGCATTTTGACGCCGGGCTGACAATTCCGGGCGGATAGTGCCGACGAATGCCCATCCTTGCCGCGTGCCGGCATCGGGCATGGGGGCGGCAGCGCCGCCCAGGCCACCACTCGGTGTGCGGGGGACTCTCGTTTCAGACAAGACATTGCAGGTCGCTGTCCTGGTTTCGCCCATCCCTGCTGGATGGGAGTTCGCGAGGGGAGTGACGCAGGCCACGGCCATCCCAAAATCTGGCATGTGATGTGCGTCACATTTTTCAGGTTGTCTGGTTCGGAAGCCAAGGGGGTCCCCAATGGTTGTCCACCGCCGGCTGGCGCTCTGCGTCGGCCTTGCCTGTACCGCCCTGGCCTGGGCCAGCAGCGCTGCCCCGCCTGACCGCGAGGCGGCCCTGGCCGAGATCGGCCGCTACCGCGACCAGGCCCGTTGGCTGGATGCGCTCGGCGCGATCGAGCGCGCCAGCCAGCAGCAGCCCAACGACGACCTGCTGTTCAAGCTGCGCGTCCTGACCCTGGGCGACATCGGCAATGCCTGGCGCGCCTGGGAGCTGTACCAGCAGCGCCCGCAACTGTTCGACGCTGCTCAGAAGCAACGCATCGAAGGCGACTACCTGGCCAAGCTGGTGGTCTGGAGCCTGGCTTACAGCAGCAGCGAAGACAGCCGGCTGGAAGAAGCCGAATCGACCCTGGCGCGCATGCAGCGCTATCTGGGCAGCGAAGGCACCCCACCTGTGCAGGCGCCATTGCGCATCCGCATGGACCGGCTGATCCTGCTCAACCGGCTGGGCCGCCATGCGCAGGTGCGAGAGGAAGCCCGCGCACTGCAGGCTGAAGGCCATGCCCTGCCCGACTATGTTCTGCCTGCGGTCGGCGATTCGCTGATGGGCACGCTGCATCCGGAAGAAGCCATTCCGGTGCTGCAGGCGGCCGTCGCAGGCGATCCGACGCGCGACGCCTCGCATTCGGAACTGGCTTACGCCTACCTGGAAAGCGAGCAGCAGGAAAAGGCCGTCGACCTGCTGCAGGCGTGGCGCGACAAGGAACCTGCCTGGCGCTGGAGCAACGGCAAGTCGCCGTATCCAAACTGGTCGCGCTACGAAGCCGACCTCAACCTGGCGATGGTGCGCGCCTACAGCGGTGACCTGCCCACCGCGCAGCGCGATCTGGAATCGATGGTCGACATCGCACCGGGCAACGGCGGCCTGCAGAGCGCGCTGGGCAGCGTGTACATGATGCGCGGCTGGCCACGCAGGGCGCTGCAACGGCAACAGATGGCGCATGCGCTGGACCCGCGCGACATCGAGCCACGGCTGGGCATGCAGGAAGCCTACGTCGCCCTGCAGCGCGATGACCTGGCGCGACCGCTGCACGACGATCTGGTCGCGCGCTACCCCACCCAGCCCGCCGTCGAACGCATGGACCAGGCCTGGCGCGCGCACCGCGGTTGGCAGCTGAAGGCATGGACCGACATCGGACGCAGTTCCGGCGGTGGTGGCACCTCGCCACTGGGCAACGACGACCGCCGCTATGGCATGGAAGTCCAGACACCCGTACTCGACGATCGCTGGCGGCTGTTCGCCTTCGCTGACCGGCGCTCGGTCGATTTCCAGGACCAGCGCATCGACCCGCTGTGGCTGGGCGCGGGCGTACGCTACCGATTCGGCCGTCTGGATGCGGAAGCTGCAGTGCTGCGCGCCAACGACCACATCGGTGATACCGGCCTGCGCGTCGGCGTGGGCTGGCAGTTCAACGACTACTGGCATGCCGGACTGACCGCCGCACGCAATGATCCGGATGCATCAATGCAGGCGCGCGTGGCCGGCATCACTGCCGACAGCGTCAGCGCGCAGGTCGACTACCGGCGCAGCGAACGCACGCACTGGATGTTCGGCGCCAGCCGCTTCCGCTACGACGATGGCAACCATCGCGAACTGTTCAGCACCAGCGTCGAGCAGCGGCTGCTGACACGTCCACGGTGGTTGATCGATGGCCTGGGCAGTGCCTACACCAGTCGCGGCAGCCGCGATGATGCTCCCTACTTCAACCCGAAGCGTGATCGCATGGTCGAGATCGGCCTGCGCATCGACCAGCAGCTGTGGCGCCACTACGAACGCCACTTCCGCCACCGGCTGACCGTCTCGCTGGGCGATTACTGGCAGGACGGCTTCCGCAGTGCACTGGTGCCGTCGGTGTCATACATGCACGAGTGGCAGCTGGGCCAGGGCCGCGTGTTCGAGTATGGCGTGCGCTGGTCGCGGCCGGTCTACGACGGCCATCGCGAACGCCATATCGGCTTCGAAGCCGCACTGCGCTGGGGAGACTGACATGACCCGCATCCTGCGCCTGATCGTGCTCCTGCTGCTGTCGGCTGCGCCGCCGGCCTTCGCGCAGCAGGCCCTGCATCTCGATGCGATCGACAACGGCCTGCTGATCCTCAGCTACCACGACATCCGCGACCAGGTCGCAGCCAAGGGGGATGCCGATACCTATGCGGTGAGCACGCAGAACTTCGCCGCCCATCTGGACTGGCTGGGGGCACACGGTTACCACCCGGTGTCGCTGTCGCAGGTGATCGACGCCTCCCGGGGACGCGCCACGCTGCCACCGAAACCGGTGCTGCTGACCTTCGATGACGGCCTGCGCAGCGTCTACGACAAAGCCTTCCCGTTGCTGCAGGCTTACCGCTATCCGGCGCTGGTGGCGGTGATCACCGACTACGTGGACATGGCACCTGGCCGCACCATCGACTATGGCTACCGGCCGTTCGGCCGCGACGACTTCATCACCTGGGCACAGCTGAAGCAGATGCACGACAGCGGCCTGATCGAAGTGGCCAGCCATACCGACGACCTGCACCACGGGGTGCTCGCCAACCCACAGGGGAACTCCACCCCGGCTGTCGTGACCCGCGTTTACAACCCCGCCACGCGCAGCTATGAGAGCGAGGCGCAGTACGCGCAACGCCTGCGCGCCGATCTCTCGCGCAGCGTGCAGCGCATCGAGCAGCATCTGGGCGTGCGCCCGCGCGCCATCGTCTGGCCATACGCGGCCTACAACCAGTTGAGCAACGACATCGCCGAGCAGCTGGGCATGCCGGTGTCCTTCGATCTGGAGGGCCGCAGCACGCCGGTGGCCAGCGACCTGCATGGCCTGGCGCGCTTCCTGGTCAGCGACAACCCGACCGTGGAAGGGCTGGCCTACGAGCTGCGCCGCGACGTCGCACTCGATGGCATCCGTGCCCTGCAGATCGACCTGGATGATGTCTACGACCCGGAGCCCGCACAGCAGGCGCGCAATCTGGATGCACTGATCGAGCGGGTCAAGCGCATCGCACCGACGCACGTCTACCTGCAGGCGTTCGCCGATCCGGACGGCAACAACACCGCCGATGCACTGTACTTCCCCAACCGCCACATGCCGATGCGCGCGGACCTGTTCAGTCGCGTCGCCTGGCAACTGAAATCGCGTGCGGGGGTGAAGGTCTACGCATGGCTGCCGGTACTCGGCTTCGAGCTGCCCGACCCGGTGCAGCGCAAGGCGCTGGCGATCCGCAACGGCGATGCCGATGGCATGTACCGGCTGGACTTCACCAATCCCCAGGCGCGCCAGGTCATGCTCGACATCTACGAGGATCTGGCGGTCAACTCCTACTTCGAGGGCCTGCTGTTCCATGACGATGGCTATCTGCGCGACACCGAGCTGCCCACGCTGGCGCCCGGCGATGGGGGCAGCGCACGCACGCAGGCGTTGATCGACTTCACCCTGGCGCTGCGTAACAGCGCGCAGCGCTGGCGGCCGAAGCTGGCCACGGTGCGCAACCTGTACGCGGAGCCGGTGCTGCGCCCGCAGAGCGAAGCCTGGTTCGCGCAGCGCCTGGACCTGTTCAACAAGGCCTACGACCAGACCGCACTGATGGCGATGCCGTGGATGGAAGGCAGCAAGCATCCGGAGCGCTGGCTCGACCAGCTGCTGGCCGCGGTGCGTGCACATGACCCACAGTTGCAGCACACCCTGTTCGAACTGCAGACCGTCGATTGGCGCAGCGGGCAACCGATTCCCGCCGAGCGCCTGCGCGCGCAGATCCGCCAGCTGCAGGCGCAGGGCGTGCACCACTTCGCCTGGTACCCGGACGACTTCATCGCCGACCAGCCCTCCACCCGCGATGCCCGCGCGGCAATGTCCGCCGGCAACTTCCCGTACCCGGAGAAGTGACATGGACATGCATCCGTTGCTGCAGGTCCTGTTCCAGTTCGCCTTCTACTACCCGATGGTGATGGCATTCTTCTGGATGTCGGGCGGCCTGTATTACTACTTCCGGCGCGAACGCCATTCGCGCCCACGCAACGACCCGCCGCTGATGGTCGATCCACCGTTCGCGAGCCTGCTGATTCCCTGCCACAACGAGTCGGCAAACCTCGACGACACACTCGGCGCGGCGCTGGCCCAGCGCTACCCGGCCGACTATGAGGTGATCGCCATCGACGACGGCAGCAGCGACGACACGGGTGCGCGGCTGGACGCCCTGGCGGCAAAGCACCCACGGCTGCGCGTGCTGCACCTGGACCGCAACCTCGGCAAGGCCAATGCGCTGCGCATGGGGGCGCTCGCCGCACGCTCGGAATACCTGGTGTGCATCGACGGCGACGCGATGCTGGAAGAACACGCGCTGCACTGGATGATCTGGCACCTGGTCAGCGGCAACCGGGTCGGCGCGGTCACCGGCAACCCGCGCATCCGCAACCGCTCCACCCTGCTCGGACGCCTGCAGGTGGCCGAGTTCTCCTCGATCATCGGCATGATCAAGCGCGCGCAGCGGGTGTACGGGCGCATCTTCACCATCTCCGGCGTGATCGCCGGCTTCCGCCGCACCGCCCTGCACCAGGTCGGCTGGTGGTCCGATGACATGGTGACCGAAGACATCGACATCAGCTGGCGCCTGCAGCGCGCGCACTGGGACATCCGCTACGAACCCAACGCACTATGCTTCATCCTGATGCCGGAAACCCTGAAGGGACTGTGGCGGCAGCGGCTGCGCTGGGCCCAGGGCGGCGTGGAGGTGATGCTGCGCCACGCACGCTCGCTGCTGCACTGGAAGGAGCGGCGCATGTGGGGCGTACTGCTGGAGTACGTGCTCAGCGTGATCTGGGCTTACACCATGTTGTTCATCGTGGTGCTGTGGGCGCTGGGCAAGTTCATCGAGCTGCCCCCGCAACTGCATATCGCCAGCCTGCTGCCGGAGTGGCATGGCGTGATCCTGGCCCTGGTCTGCCTGCTGCAGTTCGCCAGCAGCCTGATCATCGACCGTCGTTACGAAACACAGATTGGACGCAACTACTTCTGGGTCATCTGGTACCCGATGGCGTACTGGTTGATCAGCCTTTCCACCACCCTGGTGGCGTTGCCGAAAACCCTGCTGCGCCGTCGCAGCAAGCGCGCCACCTGGACCAGTCCCGATCGGGGGATCCGATGAACGCACAACGCCCGTCCAACCGCTTCGACTCGCGGATGATCCGCAAGCCGCATCGCCAACCACGCTTCCAGCGCACCGCCTGGGGCTTCGTCACCCTCGCGTTCTGGGGGTTCTACTTCTACCTGTGGGCGCCACTGGTCACCCTGGTGTCGTGGCTGGTCGGCGGCCAACTGGCCTGGCAGCAGCTGTACGAACGGCAAAGCCAGTTCGACCCCTATGTGCTGGTGGCGTTGCCGCTGATGCTGCTGTGCGCCAGCGTACTGCTGATCGGCTGGGCCGAGTACAACCGCGCGCGCTTCCGCGGCCACGACCGGCGCCTGCCGCGGCCGCTGGCCAGCCTCAACGAAGTGGCCGCCGACCTGGGGGCCAGCACCGGGCTGGCCGAGCGCCTGCTGGGCTGCAAGGCCGCCACGCTGCACATGGACGATCACGCGCGGCCGATCGGCATCCGCCGCGAGGTGGTGTAACTCGATTGCCCTGGGTGCCGACCCTGGTCGGCACTTGCTTTGGTAGATGCCGACCTTGGTCGGCGTTCGCTCTGGTGGGTGCCGACCTTGGTCGGCACCGGGGTCTACCACGAAGAGCATCCACGCATGGCGTGGATCTATTTGCGGGTCTGCCCTTCACCGCGCACGACAAATCGTTCGACGGTGAGTGCCTCCAGCCCCATCGGGCCGTACGCGTGCAGGCGCGTGGTGGAGATGCCGATCTCGCTGCCCAGGCCCAGCTGGCCGCCGTCGGAGAAACGCGAGGACGCATTGACCATCACCACCGCCGAGCGCAGTGCGTTGATGAAGCGCTCGGCATGGCCGGCGTCTTCGGTGGCGATCACTTCAGTATGGTCGGAGGTGTAGGCACGGATGTGCGCAATGGCAGCGTCGAGATCGTCAACCACGCGTACCGCCAGCACCAGATCAAGGAACTCGGCGGCATAGTCGTCTTCAGTGGCCAACATGCTGCCCGGCAGCAGCGGCTGCGCCAGTGGATCGGCGCGCAGCTGCACGCCGCGCTCGCCGAGCGCCTGCGCCACGCGCGGCAGGAACGCTTCGGCCACCTCGCGGTGCACCAGCAGCGTTTCCAGCGAGTTGCAGGCTGCAGGGCGGCTGCACTTGCCATCCACCAGCAGGTCAATGGCCTTGCCGAGGTCGGCGCTGGCATCCACGAACAGATGGCACACGCCCTTGTAATGCTTGATCACCGGCACCCGCGCATGCTCGGCGACGAAGCGGATCAGGCCTTCGCCGCCACGCGGAATGGCCAGGTCGATCAGCTCATGCAACTGCAGCAGTTCCAGCATCGCTTCGCGGCGCAGGTCGGTCAGCACGGTCACCGCAGCCGGCGGTACGCCGTTGGCCTTCAATGCGCCGGACAGCGCCTGGGCGATGGCGGTGTTGGAGTGGATCGCCTCGGAACCACCGCGCAGGATCACGCCATTGCCGGCCTTCAGGCACAGGGCCGCAGCTTCGGCGGTCACGTTCGGGCGGGCTTCGTAGATCATCGCGATCACCCCCAGCGGAACGCGCACCTTCTGCACCCGGATGCCGTTTGGACGCACATCGTCGCGGGTGATCTGGCCGACCGGATCGGGCAGCGCGGCGACCTCACGCACGGCTTCGGCCATCGCGAACAGGCGTGCCGGGTCCAGCGCCAGGCGGTCGAGCATGGCACTGCCAACGCCCTTGTCGCGCGCGGCGGCGAGGTCACGCACATTGCCGGCCAGGATCAGCCCGGCATTCACTTCCAGTGCCTGCGCCATTGCCAGCAGCAGCGTGCGGCGCGCCGCACTGTCGAGGCCGGCAACGATCTGGGCCGCGTCACGGCAGGCACGCGCCTGCGCTTCGATTTCGCTCATCGGGGTGTCTTTCAAACCGGTCATGGCAGCACCAGATCGTCGCGATGGACGACACTGCCACCGTAGTTGTAGCCCAGCACGGCCTCGATGTCGCGCGAATGGCGACCGGCGATCCGGCGCACATCATCGGCGGCGTACTGGCTGACACCGCGGGCGATGCAGACACGGCCCTCTGGTGCATTCCAGCACACCTGCACCATATCGCCACGCCGGAACGCGCCCTCCGCACCGGTGATGCCACCGGGCAGCAACGAGGCGCCCTTCTCACGCATGGCCTGTGCCGCACCGGCATCGATCACGATCGCGCCTTCGGTCAGCGGCGCATGCCGCAGCCAGTGCTTGCGGGCCGCCTCGCGGCTGCGCGCGGCGTGGATGCGGGTGCCGAACAGGCGGTCCTGCGCCAGTGCACGCACCACGTCGCTGCTGCGGCCGTTGAAAAGGTAGGTCTCGATGCCGAGACGACCCGCCTTGGCCGCCGCCTCAAGCTTGGTCCGCATGCCGCCGGTACCGGCGCGCGACCCTGCGCCGCCGGCCATCGCCAGCACCTCGTCACTCAGTTCCGGCACGTCGTGCAGTGGCCGCGCATCGGCCACGGTGCGCGGGTCCGCGCTGTACAGGCCGTCGATGTCGGTGGCAATGAACAGTGCATCGGCATCGACCAGCGCGGCCACGGTGGCGGCCAGGTTGTCGTTGTCGCCGAGCTTGAGTTCGTCCACCGACACGGTGTCGTTCTCGTTGACCACCGGCAACGCGCCCAGCCGCAGCAACTCATTGAGCGTGGCGCGTGCGTTGAGGTAGCGGCGGCGGTTGCGCAGGTCGTCGTGGGTCAGCAGCACCTGCGCCACGGGGCGCTCGAAGAAGCGCTGCCAGAGCCCGATCAGCTGGGCCTGGCCGAGCGCAGCCAGCGCCTGCCGCGCTGCCATCGCTGCGCCCGGCTCATCGGCCCGCGGCAGGATCGCGCGCCCGGCAGCGACCGCGCCGGAAGACACGATCACCACCTCACGCCCGGCCAGTACATTGGCCGACACGAACTGTGCCAGGCCCAGCGCGTGGCGAGGTGACAGGCCGCCGCCATCGGCGGCCAGCAGGCTGCTGCCGACTTTCAGCACCGCACGCCGCCACGGCGGCAGCGCTTGTTCGGGGAACGGCGAGGCGACGTGGGCAGCGTGCTGGATCATCGGTCAGGCTCTCAGCGGGTGTTCCATTCGTGCACGGTCAGTGCGGAGGCCTGCATCGTCACCAGCGGATCGGTGGCGACGATGGCCTGCGCCTGCGCCAGGCTGTCCACGTTGCACAGCACATAGGCGCCACCGCTGCCATCGGCAAAACCGCCGGTCAGCTGCAGCTTGCCCTGTGCCTGCAACGCATCGAGAAAGTCACGGTGCGGCTGCACGGCGGCGGCGTTGAAATCGGGCCGGCGCATGGCCAGCACCAGGTAGACGGTGCCGGCCATCAGGACAGCGCCTGCCAGCGCGCGTGCAGTTCGTCCAGGCGCAGGTCGGCGGCCGAACCCGGCGATACGCGTGCGGCCAGGCTGCCTTCCGGAGTACGCCCCTGCCCTGCGCTGTCGGCACCGGCGGCAGCAGCCTTGTAGGCCTCGCGGAACGGCACGCCGGCCACGGCCGCTTCCACCGCCACATCGGTGGCGTACATGCCCGAGTCGATTGCCGCGCGAACCTTGTCGTCGCGCCATTCCAGGTTGGCCAGCAGCGCCGGCAGCAGTTCCAGCGCCGACAGGCCGCGACCGAAGCCGTGGAAGATGGCGCCCTTGGACGACTGCAGGTCGCGGTGATAGCCCGACGGCAGCGACAGCAGCTGCTCGATCTCGGTACGCGCGGCGGCGACGCTGGCGTGGGTCGCGCGCATCAGCTCGATCACGTCCGGATTGCGCTTGTTGGGCATGATCGAACTGCCGGTGGTGTACTGCGCCGGCAGCGCGACGAAGCCGAACTCGGCGCTGGTGAACAGCGACAGGTCCCAGGCAATGCGGCGCAGGTCCAGCGTGGCGCCGCCCAGCGCTTCCAGCGCGGCCAGTTCGAACTTGCCGCGCGACAGCTGCGCGTAGATCGGCGAGATCTGCATGCGGGCGAAACCGAGCGCGGCCGTGGTGTGCTCACGGTCCAGCGGCAGGTTCACACCGTAGCCGGCAGCCGTGCCAAGCGGATTGGCGTCGACCAGCGCATGGGTGTCGCGCGCGCGGATGGCGTTGTCGATGAAGGCCTCGGCCCAGCCGGCCCACCACATGCCGGCCGAGGACACCACGGCACGCTGGATGTGGGTGTAGCCGGGGATCGGCAGATCCTTCTCGGCCTGCGCACGGTCCAGCGCGACCTTGGCAACCTCGGCGCTGAGCTGGGCCACACGCTGCAGCTTCTCCTTCAGCCAGAGGCGGGTGGCGACCAGGATCTGGTCATTGCGGCTGCGGCCGGTGTGGATCTTGCGGCCGGCATCGCCGAGGCGTTCGGTCAGGCGCGCTTCGATCGCCGAGTGACCATCTTCGTACTGCGTGTCCAGCACGAAGCGGCCTTCACGGAAGTCCTGCGCCAGCACGTCGAGCTCGCGCAGCAGGCCGGCCAGTTCATCGGCGCTGAGGATGCCGATGTGCTGCAGTCCCTGCGCATGCGCGGCGCTGGCGGCGATGTCGTGCAGGAAGAATTCGCGATCGAGGATCACGTCATCGCCGGCGAGGAAGGTCTGGATCTGGGCGTCGACGGCGACGCCGGGCTTCTGCCAAAGAAGGTCTGCCATGGGGGCTCCGGAATACGTGTTCAGTGCGGGATCGACGTCAGTTCGTCGATGCCCAGCGCGAGGTTGAGGTTCTGCATGGCCTGGGTGGCCGCGCCCTTGAGCAGGTTGTCCAGGGTCGCCACCACCACCACCCGCTTGCCGCCCGGGGCCAGGGTGAAGCCACCGACCTGCGCACCGTGGCGGCCGGCGATGCGGCTGACCCACGGCGCTTCATCCACTACCTCGATCAGCGGTTCGCCCGCATAGGCCTGCTGGAAGCGCTCGACGATCTGTTCGCGGGTCTGCACGCGGTTCAGCCACAGGTTGGCGGTGAGCGTGATGCCGCGGAAATGCGGCGCGACATGCGGCATGAATTCAACCGCAACGCCCAGCTGGACCGACACTTCACGCTCGTGCACGTGGTTGGTCAGCGCATACGGCATCAGGTTGTCGGCGAGCAGTTCGACGTTGTTCTTGTCCGACGGCGTGGTGCCGGCGCCGGAATAGCCGGACACACCGAAGCACTGCGGCGGGCCGGCCAGCAGGTCCAGCAGCGGATGCACCGCCAGCTGCATCGCCGTGGCATAGCAGCCCGGGTTGCTGATGTGCTTCTGGCCGTTGTAGCGGCCTCGGGTCAGCTCCGGCAGGCCGTAGTACCAGCTGTTGTCGAAGCGGTAGTCGGCCGACAGGTCGACGATGACGGTGTCCGGCTTCGCCGCTTCCAGTGCGGCCACGAACGGTGCGGCCAGGCCGTTGGGCAGGGCCAGGATCACCGCGTCCACGCCCTTGGCGGCCACCGCGTCGGCGTCCAGGTTCTCGTACTGCAGCTCGCCCTGGAACTCCGGATGGTGGTCGGACAGGCGCTGCCCGGCGCGTTCGCGCGAGGACACGAAGGCCAGCTTCAGCCGCGGATGTGCGGCCACCAGCTTGATCAGCTCGGCACCGGTATGGCCACGGGCGCCGACGATGCCCAGGGTGAAAGTCGAATCGTTCATGCGTGGCTGTCCAGGCGGTACTGCAGGTGGCGCTTCACGCCCTGCCATTCCGTATCGATGATGGAGAAGATGACGGTGTCGCGCGGCGTGCCGTCGGCGTGCCGCTTGTGGTTGCGCAGCACTCCGTCCTGCTTGGCGCCCAGGCGGGCGATGGCGGTGCGCGAGGTGAAGTTGAACCAGCTGGTTTCCAGCACTAGGCTGATGCAGCCCATGGTTTCGAAGGCGTGCTGCAGCAGCAACAGCTTGGTTTCGGTGTTGACGCCGGTACGCTGCACGCGCGGTGCATACCAGGTGTAACCCAGGCTGAGCTTGGGCACGCCAGCATCCAGGTCGTAGAAGCGGGTGGTACCCACGATGTCACCCGCCGCATCGAGGATCACGAACGGCAGCACCTTGCCTTCTGCCTGTGCCTGCAGCGCGGCCTGCACATAGTGCTCGACCCGCTCCGGCGAAGGCACCTGGGTGTACCAGAGCTGGTCCAGGCCGCTGCCCTCCACGGCGGCGCGCAGGCCAGGCACATGCTCGGGCTGCAGCGGCTGCAGTGTCACGTGCTGGCCGCGCAGGGTGGGAATCGTAGTCCAGTGATCGGAATGGTCCATCATTCAGCCCTGCAGGCTCGGTGCGCGCTGGGCGCAGTGGTCGACATAGGTGCTGATCCGGTCGATGCCATCGGCGCCGTACCAGAACACCTTCCAATGGCCCTGCTTGTAGCAGCCATCGGATTCAGCATAGTAGAAGTGATTGATCGGGTTGCCATTGCGCGAACGCCAGAACAGCTGCGGCGTTTCATCCCGCATCACGTTCCACACCGCGCGGCCGAGGCCTTCACCCTGTGCATCATCGAGCACGGCGAACTTGTCCAGGTACACGCCCTCGGCTTCGTCGGTGAGGATCACCGCGGTGCGGTAGTTCTCGCTGACATAGGCGCGCAGCAGCTTGGTCTTCTGGAAATAGTCAGGCACCAGCGTGCGGCCGAAGCTGGATTCGATCAGGCCCTTCAGCCGTGGCAGGTCCAGCTCGTTCCATGCGGTGGCGCGCAGCACCTTCTCGCCCTTGCGCACCAGCGTGCCCGAGCCCTTGTGGGTGAACAGTTCCTTGGCCAGGTCAGCCGGGCGCGTGATGGACACCGACGATTCCAGCGGCAGGCGGTCGAGCAGGTCCTTGATCTGTTCGATCTTCACCTTCATGCCGCCGTGGATCCACGGCTGCGCGATCAGGTGGTCGTACTCGGTGGACAGGTTGATCGAATCGATCACGCTGCCCTGCTCGTCCAGCAGGCCGCCGGTGCCGGTCAGGAAAATGATCTTGTACGGCTGCAGCTCCTGCACCAGCTCGTTGGCGGCGAAGTCGGCGTTGACGTTGAGGATCTGGCCACCCGCGGTTTCGCCCAGGCTGGTGATGACCGGGATCGAGCCGGCGCGCAGGCTGGCCTCGATCGGCGCCAGGTTGACCCGCTTCACTTCACCGACCAGGCCGTAGGTGTCCACGTCCAGGTACTCCGCCTCGAACACGCCACCGGTGATCGAGGTGGCACGCGCGCCGTTCTGCTGCAGGGCTTCGACCAGGCGCAGGTTGGACTGCTGGAACACCCGGCGCACGATCGCCAGTGCCTCCGGCGAGGTCACGCGCAGACCGTTGACGGTCTGCTTTTCGATGCCGGCGGCCGACAGTTCGGCATCCAGCTGCGGGCCGGCGCCGTGCAGCACGATCGGGGTCAGGCCGACTTCCTGCAGGAACGACAGCGAAGAGGTCAGCGCGTCGAGATCGTCGCGCAGCACCGCGCCGCCGACCTTGACCACGGCAAAGCGCTTGGCGTCCAGCTGCGAGAAGCGCTTGAGGTACTGGCTGATCTCCTTCGCGCTGGCCATGCTGGAAAGCAGGCGCACGATGGTCTGGCGGGTCTGGCGGTGGGGCTGGAAGGCAGGAGACATTTCGGTTTCGTCACAGGCGGCGGTCGCCGCGTTGCAGTTCCACCCGGCCAGGGCCGGGCGGCGTTGTGGGGTCGATCAGGCGCCGGCGGCGATGATGCGGTGCACGGCGTCGGTGTAGCGCTGCAGCTGGTCCAGCGTCACGAACTCATCGGCGGTGTGGGCCTGGGCGATGTCACCCGGGCCGAACACCAGCGTGGTGTATCCAGCAGCGGAGAACAGCGAGGCCTCTGTCCAGAAATCCACCGCGTTGCCGATCGGCAGTGCCAGCGCATCGGCCACGTCGCGTGCCAGCAGACGGCGGTTCTCGGCCTCGGCGATGTCACCGGCCGGCAGGCTGGGGCCACGGAAGGTTTCGGTGAACAGTGCAGCTTCCGGTTCGGCAAAACCGGCGAAGGTCGCCAGCAGGCCATCGATGTCCATCGACGGCAGCGGACGGAACCCGAACCGCACTTCGGCGGCCGGCGCGATCATGTTGGCCTTGATCCCGCCTTCCACGCGACCGATGTTGAAGCGCAGACCGGTCAGCCCGCCGAAGCGCGCCGAGGCCAGCGATTCCACATGGTCCAATGCGCGGTTGCCCCAGCGCATGGCCTGATGCAGCGCGCTGGCGGCCGCATCCTGCTTGCCCGACGCGTGCCCGGCGCGGCCGGAGAACTGCATCAGCACCGAACTGATGCCACGGTGCGCCAGCACCGCTTCGCTCATGGTCGGCTCCGCCACCAGCACCGCTTCATATGGCAGGCCACGGGCCAGGAACGCGGCGATGCAGCGCGGATCGTTGGCTTCTTCGTCGCTGGAGAACAGGAACGCGGCATCGCCATCACTGGCGTTGGCCGCGGCCACCAGTGCAGCGGCGGCGCCCTTGATGTCACACACGCCCAAGCCGACCACACGGTCGTCCAGACGCCGCATCACGTGCGGGTCGGCACTCCAGTGCGGCGAATCCGGCACGGTATCCAGATGCACGTTGAACAGGTACTTCGGCGTACCACGCACGGCGTACAGGCTGACCGCACCGGCGCCATGGTCGATCACCTCGACGTTGAAGCCGGGCAGGTTCGCGCGCAGGTAATCGAAGATGCCACCGGTGGTGATCGCACGCGGCGGATTGCGGGTGTCGAAGGACACCAGGGCCTGCAGGTGATCGAGCGTCTGTTCAAGCATGTGTCTGAATATCCGTAGGGTTCGAAATCGGTAGTGCCGGCCGCTGGCCGGCTCCGCAATGATCCAGCCGTGCCACGAGCCGGCCAGCGGCCGGCACTACCCTCCATTGACGTTGCGAGGCGCCGGCCAGCGGCCGGCACCCCCGTCACAGGTCAACCGCGATTGACCTGCGCATAGACAGTGGAGCTCATTCCGAACAGCTTGATGAAGCCCTCGGCCTCCTCCACGCCCCAGTCGGCCGACTGCGCGTAGGTGGCGCCCTTGGTGTTGAGCAGGTGCGGCGACTTCACCGCCACTGCATCGACGCGGCCGCCGCGGGTTTCCAGCACCACTTCGCCGTTGACCTTGGCCTGCGAGGACTTCAGGAAGGCCTCGATGTCGGTCTTCAGCGGGTCGTGGTAGAAGCCTTCGTAGACCAGCTCCACCCACTTGCGCGCCACGTCCGGCTTGAAGCGGTTCTGCTGCTTGGTCAGCACGGCATCTTCCAGCGCGCGGTGCGCGGCCAGCAGCGACACCAGGCCTGGGGCCTCGAACACGATGCGACCCTTCAGGCCGATCACGGTGTCGCCGGTGTAGACACCGCGGCCAACGCCGTACGGGGCGAACAGCTTGTTGAGCTGGGCCAGGATCTGGTCGCCCGGCAACGCCTTGCCGTTCAGTTCGACGGCTTCGCCCTCGACGAACTTCAGGGTCACGTTCAGCGCCTGCTCCGGCCACTCGCTGCGCGGTGCGCACCAGCCACGGGCGCCCTCGCCCGGCGCTTCCCAACGGTCGATCTCGCCGCCGGACATGGTCAGGCCCAGCAGGTTCTCGTTGATGGTGTAGGCCTGCTGCTTGGCACGCACGCCGAAGCCGCGCTCTTCCAGGTACTTCTGCTCGTAGGCGCGGGTCTGGGTGTGTTCCTTCTGGATCTCGCGGATCGGCGCGATGATCTGGTAGTCACCCAGGGCCTTCACCGCCAGATCGAAGCGGACCTGATCGTTGCCCATGCCAGTGCAGCCGTGGGCGATGATGTTGGTGCCCAGTTCGGCGGCACGCTTCAGCGCGGCATCGACGATCAGGTAGCGGTCCGAGACCAGCAGCGGGTACTGGCCCTGGTAGCCCTCACCGGCCCACACGAACGGCTTGACGAAGCCTTCCCAGATGGCCGGGCCACCGTTGACGGTGACGTGGCTGGTCACGCCCAGCTCGGCGGCGCGCTTCTCGATGAAATCACGCTCTTCATCATCCACGCCGCCGGTATCGGCGAACACGGTGTGCACGTTGTAGCCGCGCTCCTGCAGGTACGGCACGCAGAAGCTGGTATCCAGGCCGCCGGAGAAGGCGAGAACGACGTCGTTGTTGCTCATGGGGATCAGGTCCACTTGGGGGATGGGAATTCGGTAGAGCCGACCGCTGGTCGGCTGAAATGTTGGATGCGCCGCTGCGGGAGCAGCCGACCAACGGTCGGCTCTACCCCTTGTTTGATTCAGCGCCCGGCAACCGCCGCCATGATCGCCTTCTGCACGTGCAGGCGGTTCTCGGCTTCGTTGATGGCGATGCACTGCGGCGAATCCATCACCGCGTCGGTGGCCTTCACGTTGCGGCGCAGCGGCAGGCAGTGGCTGAAGACACCGTTGTTGGTCAGCGCCATCTTCCGCTCGTCCACGATGAAGTGCTTGAACTGGTCGCGGATCGGCTTTTCCGGTTCCCAGTTGCCGAAGAACGGCAGCGCGCCCCAGCTCTTGGCGTAGACCACGTCGGCACCGGCGTAGGCGCTGTCGATGTCATGGCTGATCTTCAGCGAGCCGCCGCTCTCGGCCACGTTCTGCTCGGCCCAGCCCATGTAGCGGTCGTCGAGGATGTAGTCGGCGGTCGGGCACAGCAGGGTCACGTCCATGCCCATGCGGGTGGCGATGGTCAGCGCCGAGTTGGCGACTGCGGTGTTCAGCGGCTTGGGGTGGTAGGTCCAGGTCAGCACGTACTTCTTGCCGCGCAGGTCCTGGGTGCCGAAGTGCTCCTGCAGGGCCATGATGTGGGCCAGCTCCTGGCACGGGTGGGTGATGGTCTCCATGTTGATGACCGGCACCGGCGAGTACTTGGCGAAGCTGTTGAGGACGATGTCCTGGCGGTCGTAGGCCCAGTCGATGAACTTGGGGAATGCGCGCACAGCGATGATGTCGCAGTAACGGCCCAGCACCTTGGCCACTTCAGCGATGTGCTCTTCGGTATCGCCGTCCATCACCGTGCCGAGGTTGAACTCGATCGGCCACGCATCCTTGCCCGGCTGCAGCACCACCGCGTGGGCACCCAGCTGGAACGCACCCAGTTCGAAGCTGGTGCGGGTGCGCATGGACGGATTGAAGAACACCAGCGCGATCGACTTGCCCTTGAGCTGGTCGCCGAGCTTGTTGCGCTTGAACAGCGCGGCCTGGGTCAGCAGCGCGTCGAGCTCGCTGCGGCTCCAGTCCTGGGTGTTCAGGAAGTGCTTGGGGGACATCATCTTTCCTTGCGTGGCGGCGCCGGGTTCGACGCGGTGGAAGGGAAAACAGGAAGCAAAGGTGGAACGAAAAGGTTGCAGTTGCAGCTTTCATGACGCAGAAACGAAAAAACCCAGCCGGCGGGCTGGGTTTTTTTCGGACGAACAGCAAAAAGCTCCGGTTACCCAGCGAGGATGTGGGGTTCCGGTCGACGCGCACGCGAGGTCATGCCCGACGCCTGTCGGGCTGCGCTGCTGTCGTGCTGGAAGTCGGTGAGCTTCATGGTCATCCATCTTTGCATGCGGCCGGGGCCGACGCAAGGGGCCGGGGTCGCAGAATCAGGGATTGCCGGCGGCGCCCTGCTCGGGGCCGACCCAGGGGGTGATCGACACCCGGATCTTGAGCCGGTTGCCGGGATCTTCCGGCAGCCGCGAGCGGTACTTGGTGCCCTTGTAGACGTAGTCCACGTCGTAGGCGATGGGCCGGCGGAATTCACGTCCCACCGGCACGATGCGACAGTCGCGGGTCAGCATCGGACCATTGTTGGCCGGTGCCGGCGCCGGGGCCGGTGACTCGGCGGCGGTGTCCTCGGAGACCTCTTCATCGCTGCGCTTGAACATCGAGCGTACCGAGTCCCAGAAGCGGCTGATCCGGCCCTTGTCCTCGACCGGCTCCTCACCAGTGACATTGACCGGCGCCAAGGTCCGGGTCGAGACCGGCTCGCAGTGTTCTTCGGTACGGGTCGCGCGCAGGGTCTGGAACACGGGTTCGACGTTCAGTACCTGCGCGTAGTCGAACTTCACGTTCTCCACGATCACCACCCGGTTGCGGGGCTCGGCCTCCTGCGCCTGGGCCACGGCGGCCAGCGCCGACAGGCAGGCCAGGGTCAGCAACGCGGTGGATTTCATTGGCGAAGGGAGCAAGGACACGGCAATAGTGTAGGCAGTGGCGAGCGCAAGGGGCTGAACATTACCCGTCCACGCTGCTCCTGCCCACCCCACCCTGGTTGGACCCGGCGTCCACCGGTGGCAGGCGGTGCCCCCAAAGGGGGCCGACACGTTCTAAAATCACAGGCTTGTCCCCCAGCCACAGCCCCATGACCCTGCGCCTGCACAACAACCTGACTCGCCAGCTCGAACCGTTCACCCCGCTCGACCCGGCCTGTCCGACCCTGTATGTGTGCGGCCCGACGGTCTACAACTACGTGCACATCGGCAACGCCCGTGGCCCAGTGGTGTTCGGGGTGCTGGCCGATCTGCTGCGGCGCCGTTTCGGTGGCCTGCGCTACGCGCGCAACATCACCGACGTGGACGACAAGATCAACAACGCCGCGCGTGAGCAGGGCGTGCCGATCAGCACCATCACCGACAGGTTCGCCGCCGCCTACCGTGAAGACATGGCCGCGCTGGGCGTGGTGCCGCCGGACATCGAGCCGGAAGTGACCGCGCACATCCCGCAGATCATCACCATGATCGAGCAGCTGATCGCCAATGGTCATGCCTACGCCGCCGAAGGCCACGTGCTGTTCGCGGTGGCCAGCTTCGAAGGCTATGGCAAGCTCTCGCGCCGCGACCCGGAAGAGATGCTGGCCGGCGCCCGAGTCGACGTGGCCCCGTACAAGCGCGACCCGGGCGATTTCGTGCTGTGGAAGCCGTCCAGCGACGACCTCCCTGGCTGGGAGTCTCCCTGGGGCCGTGGCCGCCCGGGCTGGCATATCGAATGCTCGGCGATGGCCGCCGCCCACCTGGGCGAGACCATCGACATCCATGCCGGCGGCGTCGATCTGCAGTTCCCGCATCACGAGAACGAGCTTGCGCAGAGCGAATGCGCCCACGGCGGCAAGATCTTCGCCCGCTTCTGGCTGCACAACGGCATGCTCAACTTCGGCGGCGCCAAGATGAGCAAGTCGCTGGGCAACATCGAACGCGTGCACGACCTGGTCCGCCAGCACCCGCCGGAAGCGCTGCGCCTGGCCCTGCTGTCGGCTCACTACCGGCAGCCGCTGGACTGGTCCGATGGCCTCATCGAGCAGTCGGTGCGCACCCTGGACCGCCTGTACGGCACGCTGCGCGAGCTGGCGTCGGTCGAGGCGGTCGTGGCGATCCCGGCCACAGTCGAGGCGACCCTGGATGACGACCTGAACACCCCGCAGGCACTGGCCGAAGTGGCCCGCATCGCCGCAGATGCACGCCGGGCCACCGACCCGGCCGAACAGGCGCGCCTGAAGGGCGAGCTGCTCGGTGCCGGCCTGGCCCTGGGCCTGCTGCAGGCCGATCCGGCGCAGTGGTTCGGCACCGTGGCCAGCGATGACGGCGAAGATGCCCGCATCCAGGGCCTGATCGACGAGCGTGCCGCCGCCAAGCAGGCGCGCGATTTCGCCCGTTCCGACACCATCCGCGACCAGCTGGCCGCCGAAGGCATCGTGCTGGAAGACACCCCGCAGGGCGTGCGCTGGTCGCGCAAGCGCGGCTGACCCACCCTGCCCCGTGGCCGGTCCGCCGGCCACGCTCCACTGTAGAGACTGTTGTGACCGACTCCCCGTTCCCGCTTGAACCCACCGCCGCCGAGGCCCAGACCGCCATCGCCGAGGAATTCGGCTTCTTCGGCGACTGGTCCGAGCGCTACCAGTATCTGATCGACCTCGGCCGCAAGCTGCCCGCCTTCCCGGACGAATGGAAGACCGAAGAGCACCGCCTGCTCGGCTGCCAGTCGATGGTCTGGATCGTGCCGGAAGGCAATGCGCAGTCGCTGCGCTTCCACGCCATCAGTGATTCGGCCATCGTTTCCGGCCTGATCTTCCTGGCCCTGCGCGTGTACTCCGGGCGCTCGGCGCAGGAGATCCTGGCCACCGAACCGAGCTACATCCAGGACATCGGCCTGGCCCGCCACCTCTCGCCCACCCGCAGCAACGGCGTGGCGGCGATGCTGGCCTTCATCCGCGAGACCGCGCAGGCCCAGCTGCAGCGCGACCCGTCGTGAGCGAACCCGCCACGGCCGAAGACACCGCGCTGGGGCTGCTGTCCCGGCCCGGTTTCGCCAAGCTGCTGGCCTACCGCATCTTCGCGATGCTGTCCTACCAGGTGGTCGCGGTCACCGTCGGCTGGCACATCTACGAAGTCACCCGCAATCCGTTCTCGCTGGGCCTGGTTGGCCTGGCCGAGGTGCTGCCGTTCTTCTGCGTCGCGCCATTCGCTGGTTATCTGGTCGACCACCTGCCGCGCCGCCGGCTCGGCATGGTCGCCTGCTCCGGGTTGATCGCCACCGCGCTGGTGTTGACCGGCGTGGCCAAGGGCTGGCTGCCGTTCGAAGGCGTGTGGCCGATCTATGCGGCCATTGCGCTGACCGGCATGGTCCGCGCCTTCCTGTCGCCGATCTACAACGCCCTGTTCGCCCGCGTGCTGGCCCGTGACCAGTTCGCACGTGGCGCTGGCCTCGGCGCCGTGGTGTTCCAGGCCGGCATGGTGGCCGGTCCGGCATTGGGCGGCGTGCTGGTCGGCTTCGGCGGCAAGGGCCTGTCCTACGCGGTGGCCACGGGCTTCGCGCTGGTGGCGATGGCCTGCCTGGCCACGCTGAAGGTGGAAGAACCGGTGCATACCGGTCCGGCCGCCCCGATTTTCAAGAGCATCGCTGAAGGCGCGCGCTTCGTGGTCGGCAACCGGATCATGGTCGGGGCGATGGCCCTGGACATGTTCTCGGTGCTGCTGGGCGGCGTGGTGGCGATGCTGCCGGCGTTCCTGCACGAGATCCTGCACCACGGTCCGGAAGGCCTGGGCATCCTGCGCGCAATGCCGGCGCTGGGCTCGGTCTGCGTTGGCCTGTGGCTGGCGCGCCACCCGCTGCACCGCAATGCCGGCCGCGTGCTGCTGTTCGCGGTGGCCGGCTTCGGCCTGTGCGTGATCAGCTTCGGGCTGTCGCAGCACTTCTGGCTGTCCGCGCTGATCCTGCTGTTCTATGGGGCCTTCGATGGCGTGTCGGTGGTGATCCGCTCGACCATCCTGCAGCTGGCCACACCGGAAGAAATGCGCGGCCGGGTGTCGTCGATCAACGGCATCTTCATCAGTTCGTCCAACGAACTGGGCGCGTTCTATGCCGGCACGATGGCAAAGCTGCTCGGCCTGGTGCCGGCAGTGGTGCTGGGTGGGTTCGCGGTGCTGAGCGTGGCCGGGATCACCGCGTGGAAGAACCCGACGTTGCGGAAACTGAATTTGCGTGATCTGCAGTGACCCTGCGGAGAGCGCGTTCGGCGGCGCCGGGCGTTTGACTGGCCACGTCACTTTCCCTCGATGAATGGGTTTGTCACTTTCTTTGCGCGCGCAAAGAAAGTAACCAAAGAAACGCGCCGCCATCCGCGAGCCGGCGCTGCGCGCCGGTACCCTGCGCTCCTCGGCGAATCAGGGGACGGCGCCGAACTCGCTGCGCTCAAACAGCGGCGCCTCTTCGCCCCTGATTCCCCTGCGGTGCTCGGCTCGCTACAAGGCGGACCCAACAGCCGCGAGCGCACGCATGACCGCCCTTGGTAGAGCCAAGCCATGCTTGGCTGCTTTTGCTTTTGCTTTTGCTTTTGCTTTTGCTTTTGCTCTTCCTTGCCCTCCGCCTTCGGCCCGAGCCGGGCATGAGCTCGGCTTTACAGCAACCGCGCACGCAGGAAACCGTAGAGAGCCTGCGGGTGGGGCCGGGCAGGACCGTCCGCGGCATGGATGCCGCGGCCGAGCTTACAGGGATGTACTTGCAGCGTGTCCTGCCCGGCCCCACCCGCAGGCTCCCTCCTATACCTGGAAGGCGCCGTTCTACCCAGCCAACCACACCCAACAAAAAACCCGGCCGAGGCCGGGTTTTTCGCATGACCAGACAACGATCAGGAATCAGTCGCCCTGCTGCTTCTGCAGGTGCTCCCAACGCTCCTGGGCGTCGATGGTGCGCTCGGCGGTCAGGCGCGCTTCCAGGCGCTCCAGGCCGATTTCTTCGCCGGTGTCGACGCAGTAACCGTAGTCGCCGGCTTCCAGGCGCTTCAGGGTGCTGTCGATCTTGCCGATCAGCTTGCGGTAGCGGTCACGGGTACGCAGTTCCAGCGAGTTCTCGGTCTCGCGGGTCGCGCGCTCGGCTTCGTCGCCGATGTCACGCACTTCCTCGCGCAGGTTCTCGATGGTCTGCTTGGACTCTTCCACCAGGTCCGCGCGCCAGTTCTGCAGGCGCTGACGGAAATACTCCTGCTGCAGCGGGCTCATGTATTCCTCTTCCGAGGACGGCTTGTAGCCAGCCGGCAGGATCGGGCGGCCGGTGGCCTCGTCGGTCTTGTACTCGACCACCTTGTACTTGCTGCGCGGGGCCGGTGCCGCCGAGCGGGCGGCGACGGCCACGGCAACCTTGCCGACAGGGCGCGACACGGTCTTCGGGGCGGAATCGGATTTCACGGCGGTTTTGGCAGGCGATTTCGAAACGGGCACGGGATTCTTGGATTGCGGGGCCTTCGAAGCAGCAGGAGCGGCGGCCGGGGCCGGCTTGGGGGCCGGTTGGGCTGCTGCCACTGCCACGGTCTTGGCCGGGACAGGCTTGGCCGGAGCCGGCTTGGGGGCAGGCTTCGGTGCGGACTTCACTACGGGGGCCGGGGTCGGCTTTGCGGCCGGCGCGGCAACATTCTTGGTGACTTTCTTTACAGCGGCAGGCGTGGCCACCGGTTTAGCCGCAGCAACCTTCTTCGCTGCAGGTTTGGCGACCGGCTTGGCCGCAGCCTTCTTCACCACCGCCTTCGGCGCCGGCTTGGCTGCTGCCTTCTTCGCCACCGGCTTGGCGGCGGCCTTCTTCACCGGCGCGGCCTTGCTGGCGGCTTTCTTCACCACCGGCGCCTTCTTGCTGGCAGCGGCAGGCTTGGCCTTGGCGGGCGCAGCAGCCTTCTTCGCCACCGGCTTGGTTGCCTTGACCGGCGTTTTCTTTGCGGTGGCCTTCCTGGCCGCCGGTTGCGAGGACGCTGCCTTGGTCGCCGGCTTGCTGGCCGGTTTCCTGGCAACGGGCTTTGCCGCCAACTTCTTCACAACAGGCTTGGCGGTTTTCTTGGCGGCCGTTGCGGCCTTCTTTGCAGTTTTTTTAGCAGCCACGAAACGCTCTTCCTTGGATTCCCCGGGGCCCGGGAAAGCGGGCCTTTATAGCCTACCCGACCCGCAGCAGCAACCTCGACCCCCTGCTCCATTCAGTCCTGGAGTCAAGGCGCCCTTGGAGGCAGTCCGACGAACACGGACCGCCTTGCGCGGTACGGAACCTGGCCAGCACCCGAAGGTACTGGTACCGGTCGCAGGCCATCGGCGACATGCGACCAACGGCCCATCCTGCACAAATGCGGCCTTCATGCCAACTGGCATAAGATGACTGGGTGATCTCGCGCCTGCTCATTGCCCTGCTGCGCTTCTACAAGCGCTTCATCAGCCCCCTGCTGGGGCCACGCTGCCGTTTCGTGCCGAGCTGTTCTGAATACGCGATGGACGCCATCTCGCGGCACGGCCCGCTACGCGGAAGCTGGCTGGCTGCGCGCCGGCTGGGCCGCTGCCACCCGTTCCATCCCGGCGGCTTCGACCCCGTGCCCGAGTCCCCCAACGCCCCCTCTTGCCGTTGCACAGGAAAACACTGACATGTCCTCCACCCTCATCACCAACGCCCGCATGGTCAACGAAGGCCGCACCTTCGACGGCGACCTGCGCATCGAGAACGGCCGCATCGCGCAGATCGGCAACGGGCTGGCGCCGCGCGACGGCGAGCAGGTGGTGGACGCAGCCGGACGCTGGTTGCTTCCGGGCATGATCGACGACCAGGTGCACTTCCGCGAACCGGGCCTGACCCACAAGGGCGACATCGCCAGCGAATCGGCAGCTGCGGTGGCCGGTGGCCTGACCAGCTTCATGGACATGCCCAACACCAATCCGCCGACACTGGATTCGACCATCCTGGAAGCCAAATACGAGCTCGCGCGCGGCCGCGCCTGGGCCAACTACGGCTTCTACCACGGCGCCAGCAATGACAACCTGGACGCCATCCGTGCGCTGGACCCGAAGAAGGCCCCGGGCGTGAAGGTGTTCATGGGCGCCTCCACCGGCAACATGCTGGTCGACAATCCGGAAACGCTGGACGCGATCTTCCGCGAATGCCCGACGCCGATCATCACGCACTGCGAAGACACGCCGATGATCGACGCCAACCTGAAGGCCTTCCAGGAGAAATACGGCGACGCGCTGACCCCGGACATGCATCCGGACATCCGCTCGCGCGAGGCCTGCATCAAGTCGACCCGCCTGGCGATGTCGCTGGCGCGCAAGCACGGCACCCGCCTGCATGTGCTGCACATCTCCACCGCCGATGAGCTGGCGCTGTTCGAGAAGGGTCCGCTGATCCGCGCCGACGGCAGCCGCAAGCAGATCACCGCCGAAACCTGCGTGCACTTCCTGCACTTCGCGCGTCCGGACTATGCGACCAAGGGCAACCTGATCAAGTGCAACCCGGCGATCAAGGAAGTGTCCGACCGCGAGGCGATCACCGCCGCGCTGGCCGATGACGTGCTGGACGTCCTGGCCACCGACCACGCGCCGCACACCTGGGAAGAGAAGCAGAAGCCCTACGCACAGGCGCCGTCGGGCCTGCCGCTGGTGCAGTACGCGCTGGTGGCCGCGCTGGAACGCGTGCACGAAGGCAAGCTGACCCGCGAGCAGGTGGTGCAGAAGTTCGCGCATGCGCCGGCACAGCTGTTCGACGTGGAAGAACGTGGCTTCCTGCGCGAGGGTTACTTCGCCGACCTGGTGCTGGTCGAGGACGTGCCGTTCACGGTCAAGCGCGAGGACGTGCTGTCCAAGTGCGGCTGGTCGCCGTTTGAAGGCACGACCTTCCGCTCGCGCGTGGCCTCCACCTGGGTCAATGGCCAACTGGTGTGGGACGGCAGCAAACTGGTGGGCGAGCCGGCCGGCCAGCGCATGACCTACGACCGCTGATGCGCTCCGCACTTCTGATCGGGGCGCTGCTGCTGGCCGCGCCCCTGTTCACCGCACCGTCGGCGCAGGCACAGGACGGCATCGGCAGCCTGATCGACAGCCGCGTGGTGTTCCCGGCCAGCGCATCGCAGGGAGCACTGGTGATCGGCAAGGTACCCGCCGGCAGCCGCGTGCAGTACGCCGGCCGCCAACTGCGGGTGAGCGGCTATGGCAGCGTGGTGTTCGGCATCGGCCGCGACGAGAAGGGTCCGCTGCGCGTGCAGGTGCAGCGCCCTGATGGTGGCAGCGAGACCGCGACCATTGCGGTGACCCCGCGCGACTGGCCCACCGAGCGGGTCAACGGCGTGCCGCCGAAGACGGTCAACCCGCCGCCGGCGATTGCCGAGCGGATCAAGCGCGAACAAGCACAGGTGACCGCCGCCCGCGCCCGCGATGACGATCGCACCGACTTCACCCAGACCTTCATCTGGCCGGTGCAGGGCCGCATCAGCGGCCGCTTCGGCAACGCACGCGTGTACAACGGACAGCCCGGCGCAGGTCATTCCGGCATGGACATCGCGGTACCGACCGGCACGCCGGTGAAGGCGCCGGCGGCCGGCATCGTCACCTTCGCCGGCCCCGACCTGTACCTGACCGGCGGCACGCTGCTGCTCGACCACGGTTTCGGTGTCAGCTCCAACTTCCTGCACCTGTCGCGCATCGACGTAAAAGTTGGCGACCGTGTGGAACAGGGCCAGGTGATCGCTGCGGTCGGCGCCACCGGTCGTGCCACCGGCCCGCACCTGCACTGGGGCATGAACTGGTTCGATACCCGTATCGATCCGCTGCTGGTGCTGGAACGCAAATAACGGTCGTGCCGGCCGCTGGCCGGCAACCCCATGATCTTCGCGGCGAATCTGGATGCCGGCCGGCGGCCGGCGCTACCGTGATGTTTCGACGCATGGAAACAAGGAACGTTGCATGCCCGCTACGGGTGATATCCACGTCGTCCACAACGCACGCCTGGGCGCCTACGTGGCCTACCAGCTCACCCACCAGAATACGGAGGACGGCAGCTTCGCCGTCCTTGCACTGGACTGGGTGGGCAGTGCCCTGCCGGATGCCGCCGCCGTTGCAGCCATGCAACCTGCCCGCTTCAGCCCGTTCCGTGCGGCGCCCGCGATCCTGCACCGCTGGGTAGGCAAGCGCGTCCCGCGCGATTTCTGGCAGGTGGGCTGGCGCGAGCCGCTGATCGCCGATCATCCGAGGGCTTGCGGCAGCTGGCCGGATGGCGCCGAATGGGTCGGGCAACGCAAGTGGGATGCGCTGGATACCGATGCCGTGCGCGCCTTCCACGCCGCGATGTCCGCGCCGCAAGACCAGAGCGTGGTACTGGAAAGCGATGCCTTTCCGGTGCGTCGCTGTACCCGCCAACTGGACAGCGCGACCCTGAACCGTGCGCCGTCACTGTCTGTATTCGATGCCCTGCCGCTGCTCACCCAGCTGGAGATCAGCACACCGGTGCCGGACCTGCTGTCGTGGCTGCGTACACGGCCGTTGATCCATACCTTGCAGATCAGTGGCCAGCAGGAGACTGACGTCGATGTGCGAGGAACCCGGCTCCTGCAGATGACGATCGATGTCACCGGCCTGCGCTCGCTCCACCTCAACCCGCAGCTGGATCGCCTGACGCTGATCGGCAGCATCGATCCCGCGCTGATCATCCACGCCGAGGACGAGGGCCGCTGGCTGACCCTCATCAGCACCGATCCGCTGCTGCCAGGCCTGGGCCTGGCGCAGCTTGGTGAGCTGCAGCTGCGGGAGGTACGCGAACTCGACGCCGCACGCATCGCCCAGCAGTTCCCGCAATTGCAATCGCTCGCGATCAACGGCGCCCCCTGCCTGCTGCATCAGCTGCAGTGCCTCGGCGACCTGCAGCAGCTGCACACCCTCAGCGGCAGCGATCTCTTTCCGCCTGCTGGTTCGGTGTTTCCGGCACCGGAACGCTGGCCGCGCTTGTGCCGGCTGTGGCTGCACAGCCTACCGGCCGACCTTGGCACCGCCATCAGGAAGGCCTACAAGGGCGAGGCAGCAAGAGGCCTGGATCTGGACGTGGGACAACTGCGCAAGCCCGAATGGCTGGCCGCAAATCTCGACAACCCCTTCCGCGACTGGGAGGGAAGCACGCACATCAGCACTGCGCAGGCGAAGAAGGCAACCACGCTGTATCGCAAAGCCTGTACGGATGCATTGAAGCTGGCCACCGATGACCGCGCTGCTGCAGAACTGACCGCAGCGCTGGCGCAGATCGGCCGCAACTACACCGAAGGCTTCAACGCACTGGACCGCCGCAGCGGCTTCATCGAAACCGAAGAGCGCGAGCAGATCTACATGGCGTGGATGGGCATCGTCGATGCCGTGGAAGCGGCGCGCGCACCGGGCACTACGCCGCTGCAGCGCGACGTACTGCGCGAAGCAATGAACGAGGTCAGGACGTTCTGAGGCGCCCTGGAAGGGTAGCGCCGGCCGCTGGCCGGCAACCCCATGAATCCTGCATCGCCCTGGCTGTCGGCCAGCGGCCGGCAGCCAGGGCAATCGATCAGCCGCGCGCAGCCCACCACACACGCAGCAGGGTGCGTACCGGCGTGGCTTCGATCGGCCTGCCTGCCGCCTGCGCGGCAAGGCGTGCACGCGCCAGGCTGGACCACACGCGGCGCGGGCGCGGGCCGGGCACGCGGCTGCCCCAGCCCTTCAACAGATGCTGCGCCCAGCGCTGTGCGGCCGTGCTGGCATCACCGTCCAGCAGGCTGCGCGGCACACCGGCTACGCCGGCATCCTGCAGGCGCTGGGCCAGGGTCTGCAGCTGCACCGCGCGACCGGCACCGGTGCGCGGCTTGTCCGCGAACAAGGCCGCCTCGACCGCAGCCACGGCTTCAGCGTAGTTGGCCAGCGCACGCTCGGCACTGGCGGCGTCCAGCGCGACGGTGCGTGCTTCAACCAGATCCGGCAGGGCCTCGGCCAGCTGCGCCCACGGCGCACGCACCGGCTCCAGCAGACGGCCCAGTGGATGGCGCGAACGATGCGCGGCCCAGCTGCGCAGCTCCTCGCCCCACCACGCCAGCTTGGCGTCGGCCGGCAACGGGTCGCCGCTGGTGTTGAGCATGTCGTCGAATTCCTGCAGCAGCGCGAACCACGCCACCGCAAGCTCGCGTTGCGATTCGGCCACGAACGGGGCGGCCACCGACCATTCCGGCCAACGGCTGCGCCACTTGTCGAGGAAACTGTCCAGCGCGGTACTGCTCACTACGTGATTCCTTACGGCTGGGCCGGGGCTGCCGGCCGGGTCGGCCAGAGGCTGGCCAGTTGCAGAAGTTCGGCGTTCTCGACCAGCACGTCGGCCTGCCAGGCCAGCGGATCGTCGCTGTGCAGGCGATAGCCCCACAACGCCGCCACCGACGGCATGGCCGCGGCACGCGCGGCGATGATGTCGCGCTCGTCGTCGCCCACGTACACGCAGTCTTCGGCGGCGATGCCGATCGCCTGCGCGGCGTGCAGCAACGGCAGCGGATGCGGCTTGCGTTCGGCCAGGCTGTCACCACCCACCAGTACCGCACAGCGCTGCTGCCAGCCGTGCTGCGGCAGGATCAAGCGCGCCAGGTATTCAGGCTTGTTGGTGACAATGCCCCACACCGTACCGGCATCGTCCAACGCGGCGAGCATGCCGGCCACGCCATCAAACAGCACTGCGTGCTGGCCGATCAATGCTTCGTAGCGCTGCAGGAATTCCGGGATCAGCGCGTCACGTGCGGCAACGTCCAGTTCCGGGAACGCAGCCGAGACCATCGCCCGCGAGCCCTTCGACACCACCGGGCGCAGCGCGGCCGGATCGATGGGTGCGCGTCCACGCTCGGCCAGCATCGCGTCGCAGGTGGCGACGAAGTCCGGCGCGCTGTCCAGCAGGGTGCCGTCCAGATCGAACAGCACCGCGCGCGGGAAGCGGGCCGCGGTCATGCCGGCTTGACCGCGTAGGCCAGGTAGTTGATGTCGGTGCGGCTGCTCAGGCGGGCCTGGTTGCGCCACGGCTCGTAGGCCATGCCGCTGACATCCACCAGCTGCATGTCGGCCTCGCGCAGCCAGCGCGCCAGCTCGGCCGGCTTGATGAATTCCTGGTAGTGGTGGGTACCCTTGGGCAGCAGCCGCGCCACATACTCGGCGCCGACGATCGCTACCGCGAAGGCGGCGGCGGTGCGGTTGATGGTCGACAGGAACAGGTGGCCGCCCGGCTTCAGCAGGCGCTTGCAGGCCTCGATGATCGCGCCCGGGTCGGGCACGTGTTCGAGCATTTCCATGCAGGTGACCACATCGAAGCTGCCCGGCTGCTCGGCGGCCAGATCTTCGGCAGCCTGCACCCGGTAATCGACCTTGGCGCCGCTTTCCAGCGCATGCAGGCGCGCGACCTTGACCAGTTCCGGGGCCAGGTCGATGGCGGTGACGTCAGCCCCGGCCTGCGCCAGTGCTTCACTCAACAGGCCACCACCACAACCGATGTCGAGCACGCGCGCACCGCGCAGCGGCACGCGATCGGCCACGTACTGCAGGCGCACCGGGTTCAGCGCATGCAGCGGCTTCTGCGGGCCGTCAGCGTCCCACCAGCGGTTGGCCAGTGCGGCGAACTTGTCCAGCTCGGCCTGATCGAAATTGGAGGAAGCGTGGGGGGCAGTCATGAGGGAGTCCTTGCGGCGCCGGGGTTCAGGCGCGGATATGACGGATGCGCTCGCGCCACTGGCGCGCGTTGGCGATGATGCCCGGCAGGTCCATGCCGACCAGCTCGCGCTGTACCAGCTTCGGCTTGCCGGCAATCCAGACGTCGCTGACCTGCTGGCGGCCGGTGGCATACACCAGCTGCGACAGCACGTTGTGCAGCGGCTGGGTTTCCAGCGCGGACAGGTCGACGCAGACCAGGTCGGCCTGCTTGCCGACTTCGATGGAACCGATGCGGTCGCCGAAGCCCAGTGCGCGGGCGCCACCCAGGGTGGAGGCGCGCAGCGTGGTCGCCGCGTCGAGCGCGGTCGCATCGTCGGCCACGGCCTTGGCCAGGATCGCCGCGGTGCGGTTCTCGCTGAACATGTCCAGGTCGTTGTTGCTGGCGCAGCCATCGGTGCCGATGGCCAGGTTCACGCCGGCGCGCTGCAGGGCGCAGGCCGGGCAGAAACCGGAGGCCAGCTTCAGGTTCGATTCCGGGCAGTGCACCACGCTGACGCCACGTTCGGCGCACAGGTGGATTTCCGCATCGGTCAGCTGGGTCATGTGCACCGCGATCAGGCGGTCGTTGACCAGGCCGAGCCGATCCAGCCGCGCCAGCGGGCGCTGGCCGTGCAGCTTGATCGAATCGTTGATCTCCTGCGCGGTCTCGTGGGTGTGCAGGTGCACCTGCATGTCGAGCTGGTCGGACAGCATCCGCACCCGCTCGAAGTTGGCATCGTTGACCGTGTAGGGCGCATGCGGCGCGAACGCGGTGCCGATCAGCGGATCGGTGCGCCACTGGTCGTGCAGTTCACCGGCCTTGGCGAAGTATTCGTCATCGGTCTTGGCCCAGGCGGTGGGGAAATCGATGATGACCGCGCCCACCAGCGCGCGGAAACCGTGCTTCTTGTAGACCGCGGCCTGCACGTCGCCGAAGAAGTAGTTCTCGTTGGCACAGGTGGTACCGCCGCGCAGCATCTCGGCGATGGCCAGGGTGGTGCCGTCGGCAACGAATTCGGGGCCGATCACCGCCGCTTCCACCGGCCAGATGTGCTGCTGCAGCCAGGTCATCAGCGGCAGGTCGTCGGCGACGCCGCGCAGCAGCGTCATCGGGTTGTGCGTGTGCGCATTGACCAGGCCCGGCATCAGGGCAGCCTCGGGGCGGCTCACCACCTGGGTGGCGCGGAACCGTGCGCGCGCCTCGGCACGCGGCAGGATGGCCACGATTTCACTGCCACGCACGGCAACGGCATGGTCTTCCAGCACCACCGCGTGCGGCTCGATCGGAACGACGTAACCGGCTTCGATGAGCAGGTCGCAGGCTTCAGGGAGGTGCGGGCTATCGCTCATGCGGGCTCACTGGCTGTGGGGCGAGATACTTCTGGGGGACACGCCCCTGAGTCAGGGGCTGCCGCGAAGCGGCGGGGTCTGGAGACTCGTGAAGCGGGGCCCATGATCTGCCGAAGCAGATCATGGGAGCGCCAGCGCGAATGCGATGGCGCGTACCCGGCCAGCGGCCGGCACTACCATGATCCGGCTGCGCCGGATTACTTGACGCGTGCGGAGTATTCGCCCGAACGGGTGTCGACGCGGATCACTTCTTCCTGGTTCACGAACAGCGGCACGCGGACCACGGCGCCGGTTTCCAGGGTGGCCGGCTTGCCGCCGCCGCCCGAGGTGTCGCCACGGACGCCCGGATCGGTTTCGGTGATCTTCAGCTCGACGAAGTTCGGCGGCTGCACGAAGATCGGCTCACCGTTCCACAGGGTGACCACGCAGGACTCTTCGCCCTTCAGCCACTTCTCGGCGCCGCCCATGCCGGCCTTGGTGGCCTGGACCTGCTCGAAGGATTCCGGGTCCATGAAGTGCCAGTACTCGCCGTCGCTGTACATGAAGTTCATGTCGGTATCGACGACGTCGGCTGCATCCAGCGAGTCGGTCGACTTCATGGTGACTTCCTGGGTACGGCCGTCCTTGATCAGGCGGTACTTCACGCGGGTGAAGGCCTGGCCCTTGCCCGGCTTGACGTATTCGGTGTCGATGATGACGGCCGGTTGGTTGTTGACCAGGATCTTCATCCCGTTCTTGACGTCGTTCATGCCGTAGCTGGCCATGCGTAAACTCCTGAGTGGCAAAAACGCCGCGGGTGCGGCGAGCCGTTAGAATGGAAAGCCCACCGGATGCCGGTGGGCGACTGTTTTTCTGCCCCCATGATAACCGCAGGCCCCCTCTCCATGCAGCTTTCCGCCTTCCCACGGCCCCAGTCGCCAGGTGCGCCCGCGCGCTGGCAGCAGCTCTGGCGCCAGGCGCTGCGCGACCCGCACGCCCTGCTGGCCCGGCTGCAGCTGGACCCGGCCGCGCTGGGTGTCTCGGAGGCGGCCATGGCCCAGTTCGCGCTGCGCGTGCCGGAGGGCTTCGTGGCCCGCATGCGCCCCGGCGATGCGGCCGACCCGTTGCTGCGCCAGGTGCTGCCGATCGACGAGGAAATGCTCCCGGCGCCCGGGTTCAGCTTCGATGCGGTGGGCGATGGCGCCGCCAAGAAGGCCACCGGCGTCATCCAGAAGTACCGTGGCCGCGCCCTGCTGGTCGCCACCGGCAGCTGCGCGATCAACTGCCGCTACTGTTTCCGCCGCCACTTCGACTATGGCGCGGAGAACGCCGCCAAGGGGGGATGGCAGGAAGCCGTAGCCGCCATCGCCGCCGACCCGGACATCGACGAGGTGATCCTGTCCGGCGGTGACCCGCTGTCGCTGGCCACGCACAAACTGGTGGAACTGACCGACGCCCTGCGCCAGATACCGCACATCCGCCGCCTGCGCATCCATACCCGGCTGCCGATCGTGCTGCCGGAGCGCGTGGACGATGAACTGGTCTCCTGGCTGGGCAGCCTGCCCTGGCCGCTGGCGATCGTGGTCCACGCCAATCACGCCAATGAATTCGACGCCAGCGTGGACGCGGCCATGGCCCGCCTGCGCGGTACCGGCGCCCAGCTGCTGAACCAGGCGGTGTTGCTGCGCGGGGTCAACGACAGCGTGCAGGCCCTGCAGGACCTGAGCGAGCGCAGCTTTGCTGCTGGCGTGCTGCCCTATTACCTGCACCAGCTGGACCGGGTCGAGGGCGTGGCCCACTTCGAAGTGGACGACACCCAGGCCAAGGCGCTGATTGCCGGCCTGACCGCACGCCTGTCCGGCTACCTGATCCCCAAGCTGGTGCGCGAACTGCCCGGCGACCCAAGCAAGCGCCCGCTGTAACAAAAAAGGGGACGGAGGGAATTAAGTCGCAAATGCATAAGCGACTTAATTCCCTCCGTCCCCTTTTTTGGGGTCAGACGCCCGATTCGATCATCCGCACCACTTCGGTGGCGGTCACCGGGTGGCTCAGCCAGTAGCCCTGGCCAAGATCGCAGCCGCGCTGCGCCAGCAGCTCGAACTGTGCCTGCTGCTCGATGCCCTCGGCCACCACGGTGATGCCCAGCGCGTGGGCCATGGCGATGATCGCCGTGGTCAGCGCAAGGTCGTCAGGATCGCGCTGCATGTCGGCAACGAAGCTCTTGTCGATCTTCACGCCGTCCACGGGCACCTGGCGCAGATGACTGAGCCCGGAGAAGCCCGTACCGAAATCGTCCAGCCACACCTTCACGCCGGTGCGGTGCAGCTTGTCCAGCAGCTGCGCGGCAACCATCTCGTCGCCGATCACGGCGGTTTCGGTCAGCTCCAGGTGCAGGCGCGACGCCGGCAGCCCGGACTCATGCAGGCACTGCGCGACCAGTGCCGGCAGTTCGCCGCCACGCAGCTGCCGCGGTGACACGTTGACCGACACGAACAGATCATCGCCCGCTGCCCCGCGCGGCCACTGCGAGGCCTCCATGCAGGCCGCACGCAGCACCTTCGGGCCGATGATCTCGATCAGGCCACTCTGCTCGGCCACCTCGATGAACACCGAGGGCGGGATCGTGCCCAGGGTCGGATGCTGCCAGCGCAGCAGTACTTCAACGCCGACCATGCGGCGGTCGCGCATGCGGAAGATCGGCTGGTAGGCCAGGCGCAGCTCACCGCGCTCCCAGGCGCCGCGCAGCTCCTGTTCCATATGCACGCGACGCTCGACCGCATGGTCCATCGCCCGGCTGTAATAGCGATAGCAGTTCTTGCCGGCCATCTTCGCCTGGTACATGGCGATGTCGCCGTTCTTCAGCAGCGTGGTCGCATCGGCAGCATCGTCGGGGAACAGGGTCACGCCGATCGAGGTGCCCAGGAACAGTTCCCTGCCCTGCACCACCAGCGGCTTGCCCAGCTCGCGCACCAGCACTTCGGCCAGCAACCGCGCGTTGGCGGCCACATCACCATCGCCGACCAGGATCACGAACTCGTCGCCGCCGAAGCGGGCCAGCAGGGCTTCATCGCCCCCGGCCTCGGTGACCGCGCGGCCGATACGCTGGGCGAACTGCAGCAATGCCTCATCGCCGGCCTCGTGGCCAAGGGTGTCATTGACCCGCTTGAAATCGTCGATATCGGCGAACAGAAGGCCCAGCCGGTGATTGGCGGCACGGGCCGCCATCAACCGATGATCAAGCGCCTCGCGGAATGCCAGCCGGTTGGTCAGCCCGGTCAGCGCGTCGGTATAGGCCATGCGCCGCACTTCGCGGTCATGGCGTGCGATCGCATCGCGCATCCGGGCGAAACCGCGGACCAGTTCGCCGACCTCGTCGTCGCGGGTGTTCTCGGCCAGGGGTGTCTGGTAGTCACCGGCCTCGATGCGGCGGGCGGCGACGGCAAGATCACGGATCGGCGCGACCAGGGTGCGCTGCACGTACAGGATCACCACCACGCCGATCACCACCAGCAGGCCCAGCATCAGCAGCAGCCAGCCCAGGTGACGGCTGCCAACCTGCTGCAGGCGCTCGCCCAGGGTGGCGTTGGCCGCCTGCTCGCGCTGCTGCACCTCATCCAGCGCCATGCCGACCCGGACGCCGCCAATGCGCTGGTTGCCGATCATGATCGGCATGGTGTTGTCGAGCACCTTCGGCGATTCCTGCACGACCAGCATCTGCGCGGCCGCGGCCTTGGGTGCCAGTGGATCGGCCATCGGCTGACCGAATCCAGACACCTCGACCGAGCCATCGTGTACCAGCCGGCCGCGTTCATCGAACACCAGTACATAGCGCACCACGGGCTGGCGCGCGGTACTGCGCACCAGTACGCCCACCTGGTCCAGGTCACGGTAGTACAACGGGTTGGCCAGCGCGTCGGACAGCTCACGCGCCATCGCCTCGCCGCGGCTGCGCACGCTGCGGTCGAACAATTCATGGATGACGCCGCCGCTGAGGTTGCGCACCTCGCCCTGCATCGCGGCCTGCCGCCCCAACAACACCGCAAGGATCGCGATCACCACGACCATCGCCCCGCCCATCGCGAGCAGGAACCGGGCCTGCATCCCCGAGCCAAGCCACTTCATTCCACTTCCATCCGCACGCGCGTCAATCCTTGTTTCAATTCATCCAACCGCTGCTGCGCATGCGCATCGACGCGGTGGAACCCGGAAGTGCCAAAAAACCGATGCAGCGCCCCCTGTGCCTGCGGGTCGCTGGCCGCCTGCAGCAGTACTTCCTGCAGGCGATCGCGCACGCGTGGATCAAGGTCGGCGCGGACCATCTCCACCGCACGCGGGTAGGGCTCGGTGCGCAGCAGCTCGCGGAAGTCGCGCCGGAACGCTGCCGGCATCCGCCGCTCGTCGTTCCAGTCCACGCTGCTCACCGCCCCCACGTCAACCACCCCCTTGTGCACGAACGTCGCGATGTTCAGCTCGCTGCGTGCAAACACGTAACCCACACTGTCCCGGCCCGGCATGTCCCATGCACCGGCCAGGATCTGGGGCGACAGGCCCTCCTGCAGCAACGTCATCACCGGCACCAGATAGGCACTGGTGGACGCCGTGTTCTGCAGGGCCAGGCGATGGCCCCGCAGATCCTGCACGCGCTGGATCGGGCTGTCGCGGCGCACGAAGAACACCGTCTGGTAATCACGCACGCCGTTGCGCTCGGTCAGCAGCAGTGGACGGGCGCCACTGCGCTGGCCCAGCGCCACCGCCGTACCGGAAGTTTCCGTGACCCAGTCGACCCTGCCCCGCCGCAGATAGCTGGCCATCTGCTGCGGGTCGCGTGCCATCAGGATCCTCCCCTCCTTGATGCCAACGTCGTGCATGCGCGCCACCACGTAGTCCAGCAATGGTTGCAGCTGCTCGTAATGGGCCTTGGGATCATCGCTGATCCGGCCCAGCACCAGCACCGGGTCCGGTGCTGCACGCACCGTCCCGGCCAGCAGGACCATGGCCAGGCTCAGCAGTCCCCCCTGCATTGCCTTTCGCAGACCCGACACAGGCTTCATCCCCCCTGGGTATCCGGACAGACTACCCGAAAAAATGAGAACGTCGTCAGCTGTCCTTGCCGCCTGCCTGGGCCAGTCGCGCCATGCGCTGGGTGTCGGCGAGGATGCCGCGCAGCAGGCGCACTTCCTGCTCGCTCGGCTCACTGCGCAGGAACAGGCGGCGCAGCTTGCGCATCGCCGATTCCGGGGCGCGGCCCTTGTGGAAATCGATCTCGTCCAGCGTGTCGCCAAGCAGGGCGAAGAAGCTCTCCATCTGCTCGTGGCTGGCCGCCTGTTCGCGGAAGCCGGGCTCGGCATCGGTGGCCGGCTGCGCGCCCAGCAGCTGCATGCGCGTTTCATAGGCCAGCACCTGCACGGCGGCAGCCAGGTTGAGCGAGCTGAACTCCGGGTCGGACGGGATGTGCACCGCTGCATGGCAGAGCTGCAGTTCCTCGTTGGTCAGGCCGGTGCGCTCACGGCCGAACACCAGCGCCACCTCGGCGCCCTCGCCGGCCTTGGCCACCGCGCGGGCAGCGGCATCGGCGGGCAGGTACTCCTCCAGCTGGACGCGGCGTGCGCGGGCGGTGCAGCCCAGCACCAGGCGGCAATCGGCCACCGCCTCGGCCAGGGTGGCCACCACCGGGGCATCCCCCAGCACGTCTTCGGCACCGGCCGAGCGGCGGAAGGCCTCCTCGTCCAGTGGCTTTTCGGGGGCAACCAGCACCAGGCGGGCCAGGCCCATGGTCTTCAGGGCGCGGGCGGCGGCGCCCATGTTGCCGGGGTGCTGGGTACCGACCAGGACGAATCGGAGGCGGGTGGCGGCAGGAAACTGGGACATGAACAGGGAAAAGGTCGAGCTGGACGATGACCAATGGTAAACTGTGCGGCCGGCCACTGCGCCGGACCCGCTCTTTTCCCCCGCCAGTCCATCTCTTCTGCCTTTCCGGGAGCCCACGCCATGCAGAAACCCGCCGTAACCGTCATGGTCAAGGCCGCCCGCCTCGCCGGCAACGTCCTGTTGCGCAACATCAACAAGCTCGAGGCACTGAACGTGGTGCAGAAGGGCCGGATGGACTACGCCAGCGAAGTGGATGCGGACGCGGAAAAGGTCATCGTCAAGGAACTCAAGCGCGCCTACCCCGAATACGGTGTATTCGGCGAGGAAGGCGGCGTGCAGGGCGAGCGTCGCCACATGTGGGTCATCGACCCGCTGGACGGCACCAGCAACTACCTGCGCGGCGTGCCGCACTACTGCGTGTCGATCGCCCTGGTCGAGAATGGCGAGCCGACCGATGCGGTCATCTTCGACCCGCTGCGCAATGAACTGTTCACCGCCAGCCGTGGCGCCGGCGCCGTACTGAACGACCGCCGCATCCGCGTGGCCGAGCGCAAGGATCTGGAAGGCACCATGATCCACACCGGCTTCGCGCCGCGTGAGCGCAACCGCGCCAGCGCCCAGCTGAAGGCGGTCGACGCCCTGCTGGTGCACGGCGAAGACATCCGCCGCACCGGCTCGGCTGCACTGGACCTGGCCTACGTGGCCTGTGGCCGCGCTGATGCCTACTTCGAAGCCGGCGTGAAGGCGTGGGACATCGCTGCCGGCCTGCTGCTGGTCCGCGAAGCCGGTGGCAAGGTCTGCGACTTCAAGGGCGCCACCCTGGGCCGCATGGACAACCGCGGTCCGGAGACCCACCAGATCGTGGCCGGCAACCTGAAGGTGGCCGAGTCGCTGCAGAAGGTGCTGGTCAACACCGGTTACGCCGCCGAGTTCGACGCCAAGTTCTAAGCGTCCCGGCAACGCGGCTCACTGAAACGGCACCTGCGAGGGTGCCGTTTTTGTTTGTGCCGCTCCGCCGGGCATGGCCCGGCGCTACCGTGCGCCCGCCTCTTGTAGAGTCGAGCCAATGTTCGACTCGCGCGTGCAGCGCGAACAGCAGCCGAGCGTGGGCTCGGCTCTGGATGACGATGCCGGAATGATCCGCCGGGCACGGCCCGGCGCTACCGCTGCGCGCGCCTCCGCGGCAACACCCGCCTTTGTAGAGTCGAGCCGTGCTCGACTGCTTTTCGCGGCAACCGGCCATGGCCATCGCCCCGGAATCAGCGCTTGAGAATACGCTGGATGAACGACCCGATGTCCGACGGGCCAGAACAATCTCGAAGACGGGCGATGGCGGCAAACGGATTGAACGGCTCGGGCGGGTCCATTTCATGTCCAACGAGCATCGGCTCGGGCACACCGGCATCATTCAACTCGACGTTCAGCCATTCGCCACCAAAACGCAACCGGACAACTTCCCCCAGATACCGGCCGACCGTGTACTGCATGAGCTCCTCTTCCTCGCCAGCTTCATCCAGAAGCGCGATAAGGGTGGTCAACGTCCGATCGAGATCCTGCCAACCATGCTCGGGATCCGGCAAGGGGCGCCGCGCCCGTCGCTCCAGTTCTTCGCTGAACATCTCCAGCTCGGTCACCATGTGCTCGATGAACTCCTCCAGGAACTCAGCCTTGAGGTCATCGAATCCCACCTCGTCGTCTCGATGCATGCCTGGCATCCTTGATCATCCCGCGAAACAACCCTGGACTTGATCAGATTTCCATCATGGGCTCAATGCACATGCGCGGCTGTACTGCCCGATCCCGTGCAGCGGCTCGCTGCAATTGATCGCAGCATGCAGGGGCCGTCAGGCACACGATGCCATTTGCGACAAATCCAAGACATTCCCCCCGGTCTGGGACGCAGACACAAAAACGCCCGGCACATGGCCGGGCGTTGGTGTTTCCAGCTTCAGCCCGACGCTTACGCCACCGTCGACGCCCGCAGCGCGGCGATGCGCTCTTCCAGCGGCGGGTGGCTCATGAACAGCTTCTTCGCCGTCGAACCGGCAATACCGAACGCCGCGATCTGGGTCGGCAGCGTGCTCTGGCCGTGGTTGAGCTGCAGGCGCTCCAGCGCCGAGATCATCTTCTGGCGGCCGGCCAACGAGGCACCGCCGGCGTCGGCGCGGAACTCGCGGTGGCGCGAGAACCACATCGAGATCATCGTGGCGAACAGGCCGAACACCATCTCCAGCACGAACACGATGATGTAGTAGGCGAAACCACGACCGCCACCTTCGCGGTTGCCCGACAGTGCGCTGTCGATGATGCCGCCGACCACGCGGGCCAGCACGATCACGAAGGTGTTCAGCACACCTTGCAGCAGGGCCATGGTGATCATGTCACCGTTGGCGACGTGGGCGATCTCGTGGCCCAGCACCGCTTCGGCTTCGTCTTCGCTCATGTTGTGCAGCAGGCCGGTGGACACCGCCACCAGCGCGTTGTTGCGGTTGGCACCGGTGGCGAAGGCATTGATCTCCGGACCTTCGTACACGGCCACTTCCGGCATGCCGATGCCGGCCGCCTTGGCCTGACGCTCGACGGTGGCCAGCAGCCAGCGCTCGGTCTGGTTGCGCGGCTCGGTGATCACCACCGCACCGGTGGAGCGCTTGGCCATCCACTTGGACAGCAGCAGCGAGATGAAGGAGCCACCGAAACCGAAGATGCCGGCCATGATCAGCAGGCCGCTCATCTTGCTGGGGTCGGTTCCCAACAGCGACATCACGATGCTGGCCAGGATCAGCACGGCAAAGTTCGTGGCCAGGAAGAGGGCAATACGGGTGAACATGGGAAATTCCGGCTCGGAAGGGGTCGATATCGATCAATTTGCGGTGCGGTCAGCTTGAATTCAAGCGCCAACCTGACCGACGATTCAGCCAGCATGACCTCCCCCATTCCCTGCGGCCGCTTCGCCCCTTCGCCGACCGGCCTGCTCCACCCCGGATCCCTGCTCGCCGCCTTCGGCAGCTGGCTGCTCGCCCGCCATCACGGCGGCCTGTGGCGGCTGCGCATCGAAGACGTCGACCCGCCGCGCACCGTGCCCCGTGCAGCGGAATCACAGCTGCAGGCGCTGGCCGCGTTCGGCCTGGTCCACGATGGCCCGGTGCTCTGGCAGAGCACGCGCGGCGAGGCCTACCAGGCCGCGCTGGATGAACTGCTCGCCAGCGACCAGGCCTTTGTCTGCCACTGCAGCCGCAGCGACCTTGCCGCCAGCGGCGGCATCCATCACCGCTGCGTCGCCCGGCAACCACGACCGGACCCGGCCGTCCGCTTCCGCGTGCCGCCCGGCAGCCTTGTGCACTTCGACGATGGCCTGCGCGGCCCGCAGCAGCAGGACGTGCATGCCGAGGTCGGCGACTTCGTGCTGCGCCGCGCCGATGGCTGCTGGGCCTACCAGCTGGCGGTGGTGATCGATGACGCCGCGCAGGGGGTGACCGAAGTGGTGCGCGGTGCCGACCTGCTCGACTCCACCGCACGGCAGATCCTGCTGCAGCAGGCGCTGGGTCTGGCGGTGCCGCGCTACTGGCACCTGCCGCTGCTGCTGGATACGCCGGGCCACAAGCTGTCCAAGTCACTGGCGGCGCTGCCGGTGGATAGCGAACGCCCGCTGCCGGTGCTGCGCCAGCTCTGGCAGCTGCTCGGCCAAGCCCCTGAGGCGCTGGCGCAGGCACACGATCTGGACGCGCTGCTGGCCACCGCTCGACAGGCCTTCGACCCGGCGCGGTTGCCGCGTAGCGACATCCTGTTGCCGGCCGGCGCACTTTCCGCGCCGATGTTGCAGAATCACCCTTCCCCCACCTGATACCCGGACAGCACTCCATGACATCTCGCGTCGCACTGGTCACCGGCGGAACCGGCGGCATCGGTACCGCCATCTGCCAACGCCTGGCCGACCAGGGCCACCGGGTCGCCACCAACTACCGCGACGAGGCCAAGGCCCGCGCCTGGCAGCAGGCGATGACCGAACGCGGCTACAGCGTGTCGATCTTCCCGGGCGATGTCTCCGATCCGGACAGCGCCGAAGCGCTGGTGCGCGCGGTCGAGGCCGAACTGGGTCCGGTCGAGATCCTGATCAACAACGCCGGCATCACCCGCGACACCACCTTCCACCGCATGCGCGCGGACCAGTGGCACGATGTGATCAATACCAATCTCAATTCGGTGTTCAACGTCACCCGTCCGGTCATCGAGGGCATGCGCCGCCGCGGCTGGGGCCGGGTCATCCAGATCAGCTCGATCAACGGCCTGAAGGGCCAGTACGGTCAGGCCAACTACGCGGCGGCCAAGGCCGGCATGCACGGCTTCACCATCTCGCTGGCCCGCGAGAACGCCGGTTTCGGCATCACCGTCAACACCATTTCGCCCGGCTACGTCGCTACCGACATGGTGATGGCGGTGCCGGAGGAGGTGCGTGCCAAGATCATCGCCGACATCCCCACCGGACGCCTGGGCAAGCCGGAGGAAATCGCCTACGGCGTCTCGTTCCTGGTCGCCGATGAAGCCTCGTGGATCACCGGTAGCAACCTGGACATCAACGGCGGCCACCATATGGGTTGGTAAGCCGCGCAGCGGGCCATCGCGGCGAACACCGCCGGCCCCTGCCAAGAGTCATGCTGCGCAGCACGCAAACCCTTGTTGCGCAACATGATCGCCGCCGAAAGCCAAGCCTGGCGGGGGCTGAGGCGGTTGCAACGGCTGCTGCACTGCGCCATGCTGCGCGTCTACTGTGACGAGTACCGCTTCATGGCTGCGACCCGCATCATCAAGAAGTATCCGAACCGCCGTCTCTACGACACCGAGATCTCCAGCTACATCACCATCGAGGACGTGCGCCAGCTGATCCTGGACGGTGAAGACTTCGAAGTCCGCGACGCCAAGAGCGGCGACGACCTCACGCGATCGGTCCTGCTGCAGATCATCGCCGACCAGGAACAGGACGGCGAACCGATGCTGTCCACCCAGCTGCTGAGCCAGCTGATCCGCTTCTACGGCGATTCCCTGCAGGGCTTCATGGGCAACTACCTGGAGCGCAGCATGCAGGTCTTCCTCGACCAGCAGCAGCAGTTCCGCCAGCAGATGGGCAACCTGCTGGGCCAGACCCCGTGGGCGATGATGAACCAGCTGACCGAGCGCAACCTGGAGTTGTGGCAGGAATTCCAGCGCAACATGGGCACCGGCTTCGGTGGCCCGCGTCCGGGCGGCACCGGAACCGGAACCGGCGCAGGTACCGGCAACAAGCCGAACGAACCCGGCACCGGCACCGGCGGCAAGACCCGCCGCTGAGCTGCTGCAAGGGCTGATACGAAAACGGCGCGCCCCTGGCGCGCCGTTTTGTTTGGCATCGCGCCAACGATACGTCAGCGTTTCGCCTTGCACCCCGTGCATACGCGCTCGACCTTATAGCCCTTCGCCTTCAGCTTCTCGACCACGCCATCACTGCCCAGCAGGTGCAGCGTGCCCACCACCACCAGCGTACCGCCCTGCCCGGCCTGCAGGTACGGCAGCAGTTTCGGCACCCAGGCGTCATTGCGGCCGGTGTTGATGCGCTGATACAGCTGCGGATACTGCTGGCGCATTTCCGCCGCCATCCGGGTCCACAGCACGCGCTCGTCACCGCGGCGCCAGGCGTCGTGCAGCTGGCGTGCCTGCTCGTCGGCCTTGCCGGCCTGGTCCAGCGCTTCGGCCAGCATCTGCCGCTGTTCCTGCAGCGTCATTCCGTCAAGCATGCCGATCTGGGTGTCGATGTCTTCCAGTCCCGCGGTCTTGCGCCCGGTCTTCTGCGCACGCTCCATGAAGTGACGGTCCAGGCCCAGTGCCGGGTCCAGGCCCAGCTTCTGCATCTGCCCGACCGAAATGCTCAGGCCGACAAACCACGGCTTCATCCCCTGCATCTGCGCCAGCGGCAGCTTGTTTTCGGTGGCGAACACCTGCAGCTTCTGCCAGGTCGCGGCATCCAGATCGCGCTTGAGCTCGCTGCCATCGGTGCGCACCGCAGCCTGCACCATGCGGCTGGCCAGCTGTGGCGACTGCATGTCTTCCGGCGACAGTTCGAACACGACCCGCTGCGAGGCCTCGAACGCCTGTTCAACATCGGGCGACAACGGGTAATCCTGCGGCTTCAGCAGGTGGAAGGAACCGAGCAGGTAGAGGCGCGAGTCACCCGGGCCGGTCACTTTCCACAGCAACGGCACCGGCGGCTTGGCCGCCGCTGCGCCAGCGGTATCGGCTTGCACGGTACGCGCCGCAACCAGCGGTGCCAGCGCACAGGCCGCCAACAGAACGGTGGCACGCAACAGGGATCTGATCGGCATATCAGCCTTCTCCTTCAGGCAGGTGGTAGGCCTTCTCGCCCGCTTCCACGCGCAGGTCCAACCGGTTTTCCGGTGGCGCCAACGGGCAGGTCGCGTAAGCGGTGAACGCACACGGTGGGTTGTAGGCATGGTTGAAATCGATGCGCACCGTGCCATCGGCGCCCGGCGCGTCGGTGTCCAGGTAACGCCCGGCCGGATAGCTGCCACGGCCACTGGTGCGATCGGCAAAGATCAGGAACAGCGGCTGCCCCGGCGCACCGATCGCCTCCAGCCGCCAGCTGCGGCCATCGCGCTGGAACTCGACCGCGCCGGCATTGGGCATTTCGGTGGTCAGGCCGGTGATGTCGACGATGGGCAGGGTCTTGCCCGGCGGGTGCGCGATGAAGCGCGCCTGCACCTGCCAGTCCGGGCCGCCCGGCCAGTACTCCAGCCCACCGAAATCGCGACGTGCCGGCGCATCGGCGTGCTTGACCCGCAGCGCATCGCGCGGACCGCGGCGGATGATGCTGAGCTGGCCTTTGCCGCCATCGAAAGCCAGCAGCGTCGGCTGCGGATCCTTGTCGGTGTCGATGCGGATGCGGCCGCGCACCGGCTGGCCATCATGGCTGACATCCACGCCGGCTTCGGGCGTGAACCACCATTGGCTGCCTTCACGGCGCAGCAGGCCCAGCTTGTCCGGCCCAACCGCCAGGCGGATGCCATTGGTCGCGCCGCTGCCGACGAAGTGGGATTTGTTCTGCAGCCAGTGCAGGCCGACCAGCGCGGTCCAGCCATCGGGCCGGGTCAGGTCCTGATAGCGTGCCACCCGCCACTGCTGCTGCTCGGCGGCATAGGACGGATCCTCCGCGGCCGAGGCCGGTGCCGGCGGCGTTGCCGGGCTGCAGGCGGCCAACACCAAAGCGGCCAGCAGGCCGCCCATTCCCCGATAACGCATCGATGCTCCCCTCAACGTCCGCGCAGGAACCAGCGGTCGATCTCCGCCAGCGAAAAACGGGCCCAGGTCGGCCGGCCGTGGTTGCACTGGCCGGACCGCTCGGTGATTTCCATGTCGCGCAGCAGCGCGTTCATTTCCGGCACGGTCAGGCGCCGGTTGGCGCGCACCGCCCCATGGCAGGCCATGGTCGACAGCAGTTCGTCGCGTGCACTGGCCACGCGCCGGCTCTGGCCGTGTTCGCGCAGGTCGGTCAGCACGTCGCGCAGCAGGCCTTCCGGTTCGGCATGCGCCAGCAGCGCCGGAATACTGCGCACGTGCAGCGCACCGGGACCGGCACGGGTCACTTCGAAGCCGAGTGCGGCCAGGGTTTCACTTTCATTCTCGGCGGTGTCGGCTTCGCGCTCGCCCACCGCCAGCGTGATCGGCACCAGCAGCGGCTGCGACTGCAGGCCGATGCCATCGTGCGCGTTCTTCAGCCGCTCGTAACCGATGCGTTCGTGTGCCGCATGCATGTCGACCACGATCAGGCCTTCGGCGTTCTCGGCCAGGATGTAGATGCCATGCAGCTGCGCGATCGCGTAGCCCAGCGGTGGCACGCCAGCGTCGGCACTGGTGACCGGCAGCCCGTTCTCGGTCGGCATCGGCGGCAGCGCAGCACCGCGTTCGGCGCCGGCCGGGGCGGCATACAGCGCGGCATAAGCCGCCGGTGCATCGGCCACCTGCAATCCCAGCGGTTGCTGCGGGCGCCAACCCGAGAATCCAGTACCGCCACCACTCGAACCGGCCCCCGGTGCGGCACCGCGTACCAGACCGAAACCGGAGGCGCCCGCACTGGAGACCATCGGTGCCGCGCCTGCATCCACCGGATGCGCGGAGCCGGCGCCGATGTCCTGCACCGACATGCCGGCGCGGGTATCGGCCAGCGCATCCTTCAGCGTGCGGTAGACAAAATCATGCACCAGCCGCGAGTCGCGGAAGCGCACCTCGTGCTTGGCTGGGTGCACGTTGACGTCGACGCGGGTCGGGTCAAGCTCCAGGAACAGCACGTAGGCCGGTTGGCGGCCGTGATAGAGCACGTCGCCATAGGCCATCTTCACCGCATGGGCGACGCTGCGGTCGCGCACCGAGCGGCCGTTGACGTACAGGTACTGCTGGTCGGCGCTGGCGCGCGAATAATGCGGCTGCGCGATCCAGCCGTGCAGGCGCAGGCCGGCACCGCTGTGGTCGACGCGAACGGCCTGGTTGGCGAAATCCTCGCCCAGCGTTTCGGCCAATCGCGCATCGGAATACAGATCGCCCGGCTTGTAGCGACGCGAGGCCTTGCCGTTGTGCGAGACGCGCAGTTCGACATCCGGCCGCGCCAGCGCCAGCGAACGCAGCCATTCTTCGATATGGCCCAGCTCGGTGCGCTCGGCGCGCAGGAATTTGCGCCGCGCCGGTACGTTGTAGAACAGCTCGCGCACTTCCACCGTGGTGCCCGGCGCATGCGCGCGCGGCGTCACTTCGCCGATCTTGCCGCCTTCGATCTGCAGCGCCGAACCGTGTTCGTCATGAGCACGACGCGAGGACAGGGTGAAGCGGCTGACCGAGGCGATCGATGGCAGCGCTTCACCCCGGAAACCGAGCGTGGCCACCGATTCAAGATCGTCCAGATCGGCGATCTTGCTGGTGGCGTGGCGCGATACCGCCAGCGGCAGCTGTTCCGGCGCGATGCCACTGCCGTTGTCACGGATGCGGATCAGGCGGACACCGCCCTCCTCAAGATCGATATCAACGCGGCTGGCGCCGGCATCGATCGCGTTCTCGACCAGCTCCTTGACCACCGACGCGGGACGTTCGACCACTTCGCCAGCGGCGATCTGGTTGATGAGGATCTCCGGCAACGGCCGGATCGGGCGCGGATGGGTAGCAGACGTCATGCGGGGATGATAACGGAGCGGCCGAGGGTAGAGTCGAGCCATGCTCGACTGACGGGCTACCAGTAAGGCCCAGTCGAGCGCGGCTCGACTCTACAGCAAGCAGTAACCCGCCTTCGGCGGGTTACTTGCTGCCGCCGGCCATGGTGCCGGCGGCGTCGATCTCGGCCTGGGCCCGGGCGGCATACAACGTGCCCGGCGGCGGCTGACGGCTGAAGAACGTGTGCACGCCGTCCAGCACCGCACCGGCGATCTTGCGCTGGTAGGCCGGGTCGATCAGGCGGCGCTCTTCATCCGGATTGGAGATGAACGCGGTTTCCACCAGCATCGCCGGCATGTCCGAAGTACGCAGGACCGCGAAGTTGGCGCGCTCGATGTTCGGCTTGTGGTTGTTGCCGATCCGCTTCAGGCCGCCCAGCACATGGCCGGCCGCGTCCTCGGACGCCTTCATGTAGCCGCTCTGGGCCAGATCCAGCAGCACGTTGGCGAGCGTGCCTTCGGTCTGCTGCAGGCGCACGCCACCGACCAGGTCGGCCGCGTTTTCCTTGTCCGCCAACCAGCGGGCGCGCTGCGAAGAAGCGCCCTTGGTCGACAGCACGTACACCGACGAGCCCGTGGCCGAACGGTTTTCCGCCGCGTCGGCATGGATCGAAATGAAGATGTCGGCCTTGTTCGCACGCGCCTTCTGCGCGCGCATCGGCAGCGGAATGAACACGTCGCTGTCGCGGGTCAGGTAGGCCTTCAGGCCCGGCGTCGCGTTGACCTGGCGGGCCAGCTCACGCGCTACGGCCAGGGTCACATCCTTCTCGCGCTTGCCGGTCGGGCCGATCGCACCGGGGTCCTGGCCGCCGTGGCCCGGATCGATGGCCACCACCAGGTGGCGCATGCCAGCCTGCATGCGGATGCGCGAGGCATCGCTGGGCATGGCCGGACGCGGTGGCACCACCGTGGTCGGAACCGGTGCGGGCGCTGTGGCCGGCGGCGTGGTTACCACGGCGGCGGTACGCTGGCCGGCAAGGATCGCAGCCGGCGATCCGGACGGCGTACTGCTGGCAGCCGTGCCCGCTGCCGCGACCTGGACCGGTGCAGTGGACGGGGCCGGGGTCGGAGTGGCCGGTGTGGCAGCGGCGGCGCTGGCCTGCTGCTGTACCTGCGCGGTCAACAGCGCGGTGGCGCGCGCGGCGTCGTTGCGCGACTGCGCGCTCTCGGCCGGCGTCGGTGCGGGCGTGTTGACCGGTGCCTGCGGCTGCACCGCCGGCGTCGCTGGCGGGCGGCTGGCGGCCACGGCTGGGCCATCGCCCGGCCATTCGATCACCAGCTTGGATTCATTGCCTTCGCGCTGCATCTGTGGGCGGAACGGCGCCACCGATTCAGCGAGGTCGAAAACGACACGGAAGGTCCCCGGCACCGGCTGTCCGGTACGCACCGCCGTGACCACGCCCTGCGCGGCCGGCATTTTCAGGTTGCGTATGGCGCTGGAGTCCGGGAAATCGACCACCAGGCGGTTCGGTCCGGCCAGCGACAAGGTCTTGTAACCGCCGCTGCCGACCAGCGAGATCTCGGCACGGGTGCCGGTGGCGCCGGTATTCAGCAGGACCTGACGGACTTCACCGGCCCACGCACTGACGCTCGCCAGACTCAGTCCGACGGCGGCACAGATGGCAATGAGACGGTTCCCCGGGCGCATGGCTCAGGATTCAATCACCGCGCTGAACGGAATGCAACACCTTTTTCCTTAATAATCCGTAACCTGCCGGTGTTTGTTCTCGTCAGCCGACAGAAATGGCCTGCAAGTCGCCCCCTTGGGGGAGCCGTTCCAGCCATTCATGTCCGACGTCGCTGGCTCCAGTGAGACGGACGCGACGCCCCTGCCCCTCGATCTCCAGCGCCACCACCAGGTCGGTCGGCGGCAGCGCGCCAGCGCCGCGTTCCGGCCATTCCACCAGCCACAACACCGCGCTGCCCTCGTCCAGCCCGAGAAAATCGAGCTCGCCGGCCTGGCCGATCCGGTACAGATCCAGATGCCAGGCCTCGCCACCGCTGGCCAGCGGATAGCGCTCGACCAGGGTGTAGGTCGGGCTGCGGATCGCCCCCTGCACGCCCAGTGCACGCAGCAGTGCGCGGGCGGTGGTGGATTTGCCGGCGCCCAGGTCGCCGCGCAGTTCGACCAGCGCCTGCGGCGGTCGGGTGGCGGCCAGCCACTGCCCGAGCAGTTCAGTGGCATCGCTGTCGGCAAGGAAGAAATCGATCATCGGGAAAGTTCCGGGTTGGCCAGTCGCCGCAGCGGCGACAGCAGATCAGTTGGAAGCAGGCCGCGCGCGCCGTCGGCGGCAGCGACGTCGCCGGCAAGCGCATGCAGCAGCGCACCAGCGGCAGCGGCATCGAAGGCGGCCAGGCCTTGCCCACGCAGGCTGGCGATGATGCCTGTCAGCAGGTCTCCCATGCCACCCACGGCCATGCCGGGATTGCCAGCCGCGATCAGTCGTGGCCGTTGCCCCGGCGCTGCGACGATGCTGCCGGCGCCCTTCAGCACCACCACGGCGTGGAAGCGCTCGGCCAGTGCCTGTGCGCAGGTGAAGCGATCGGCCTGGATGTCAGACGTGCTGCAACCCAGCAGGCGCGCGGCCTCGCCCGGGTGTGGCGTAAGGATAGCGCCGGGCAGCGCGCGCGGGTCCTGCGCCAGCAGGTTCAGTGCATCGGCATCGACCACCAGTGGCCTGGCGCTGGCCAGCACCCGCGCAAACAGTGCGCGCGCCCATTCGTCCTGGCCCAGACCGGGGCCGATCGCCACCACCCTGGCCTTGTCCAGCAGTGCCGGCAGCGCGTCACCATCTTCCAGTGCATGGGTCATGGCCTCGGGCAGCCGCGCCAGCAACGGGCCAACATGGTCGCGGCGGGTGCCCAGGCTCAGCAATCCAGCACCCGCGCGCAACGCCGCTTCAGCCGCCATGGCGATGGCGCCGCCGCTGCCATGGTTGCCGCCGACGCACAGCACGTGCCCGGATTCGCCCTTGTGGGTATTGGTGCGGCGCGGCGGCAGCAGGGCTGGCAGGCGCACCTGCGTCCAGAGCTGCGCAGCGGGTGACACGCCCTGCCATGCGGCCGTGGGTAGCTGCAGCGGCGCCAGCGCCTTCCGCCCGCAATGGTCCAGCGCATCGCCGGTGTACAGCCCGCGATGCGGCACGATGAACTGCACGGTCAGCGCCGCCCTCACCGCCTCGCCCGGTACGGCGCCGCGGTCGGCATCCACGCCACTGGGGACGTCCAGCGCCAGAACCGGTGCCGCCTGCGCGTTGAGCGCGGCAATCAGCGTCCGCGCCACGCCCTCCGGCACGCGATCGAAGCCCAGCCCGAACAGGGCATCGACCCAGATATCGGCCTCGGGAAGCGCGCCGTCGAAATCGGTGAGGGTGCCGCCGTCGGATGTGAATTCCGATGCTGCACGCTGTGCCAGCGCGGTTGACGGTGGCTTCCCCGGCAAGGCGATCACCGTCACCTCACGTCCGGCCTGCAGCGCATGGCGAGCCAGCACATGGCCGTCGCCGCCGTTGTTGCCCGCACCAACCACCACGCCGATCCGCTGCGCCTGCGGCCAATGCTGCAGCAGGCACTGCCAGGCGGCCTGGCCGGCCTGTGCCATCAGGCCCCAACCGCCCTCGGCGGCCAGCGCCGAGGCCTGCGCATCAAGCGCACGCGCGGCAGCGGAATCGAACAGATCGGCAAGGTTGGCCATGCGGGGATTTTATACTGGTGCACATGTCCCCCGTCCCCGCCCCTGTCGATCCGGCCCAGGCCGTGCAGCGCATCCGCGAACTCGCCCGTGCGCATGGCTTCCAGCGCTGTGGCATCGCCGGCATCGAGCTGGGCGAGGATGAAGCGCACCTGGCCGACTGGCTGGGCCAGGGCCTGTACGGCACGATGGACTGGATGGCGCGCCACGGCACCCTGCGCGCGCGCCCGGCCGAACTGCTGCCCGGCACCGTGCGGGTGATCTCGGTGGGCATGGACTACAGCCACAAGGACGACACCGAAGCTTGGGCAACCCTGGCCGACCCGGGCCGCGCCTACGTGGCCCGTTACGCCTTGGGTCGCGACTACCACAAGCTGATGCGCAACCGCCTGCAGAAGCTGGCCACGCAGATCAACGATGAAGTGGCACCGCTGGGCTACCGCGTATTCGTCGATTCCGCCCCCGTGCTGGAACGCGCACTGGCGCGCAATGCCGGGCTGGGCTGGATCGGCAAGCACACCTGCCTGATCGACCGCCATGGCGGCTCCTGGTTCTTCATCGGCGAGATCTACATCGATATCCCGCTGCCGATCGATGCACCGGCCACCGCACACTGCGGTACCTGCACGCGCTGCATCGATGTCTGCCCGACCCAGGCCATCACCGGCCCGCAGCGGCTGGACGCGCGGCGCTGTATCTCCTACCTGACCATCGAGCACGACGGCGCCATTCCCGAAGAGATGCGGCCGTTGATCGGCAACCGCATCTACGGCTGTGATGACTGCCAACTGGTCTGCCCCTGGAACAAGTTCGCCAAGCGTACCGACGAAGCCGACTTCCGCGCGCGCAACAACCTCGATACCGCGCGGTTGGACCAGCTGTTCGCCTGGGATGAAGCCGAGTTCCTGCGCCGTACCGAAGGCAGCCCGATCCGGCGCAGTGGCCATGAACGCTGGCTGCGCAACATCGCCGTGGCACTGGGCAACGCACCGTCCTCTGCCGAAGCGCTCGCCGCATTGCATACCCGCATCGATGATCCCTCGCCGCTGGTGCGTGAACACGTGCAGTGGGCGCTGGGCCAGCACACGGTGCGCTGACGTGCGATCCTGAGCCCCCCGTTCCGCCCGCAGCACGCCGTTCCCATGCAGCCACGCAACAACGACATCCTCACCCCCAGCCAGCTCAACACCCTGGCCCGCGACCTGCTGGAAGGCAGCTTCCCGGCGATCTGGGTCGAGGCCGAACTGGGCAGCGTGGCGCGCCCTGCCTCCGGGCACCTGTATTTCACCCTGAAGGACGCACGTGCGCAGCTGCGCGCAGCAATGTTCCGGATGAAGGCGCAGTACCTGAAGTTCGTGCCGCGCGAAGGCATGCGCGTGCTGGTGCGCGGCAAGGTGACCCTGTACGACGCTCGTGGCGAGTACCAGATGGTGCTGGACCACATGGAAGAAGCCGGCGAAGGCGCGCTGCGCCGCGCCTTCGAGGAGCTGAAGGCACGCCTGGAGGCCGAGGGCCTGTTCGACCCGGCACGCAAGCGGCCGCTGCCGGCGCACGTGCAGCGCCTGGCAGTGATCACCTCGCCCACCGGTGCCGCCGTGCGCGACGTGCTGAGCGTGCTCGGCCGCCGCTTCCCGCTTCTGGAAGTGGACCTGCTGCCGACCCTGGTCCAGGGCAGCAGCGCCGCCGCGCAGATCACCCGCCTGCTGCAGGCGGCCGATGCCAGTGGCCGCTACGACGTGATCCTGCTGACCCGCGGTGGCGGCTCGCTGGAAGACCTGTGGGCCTTCAACGATGAAGCCCTGGCCCGAGCGATCGCCGCCAGCCGCACCCCGGTGGTGTCGGCGGTGGGACACGAAACCGACTTCAGCCTCAGCGATTTTGCCGCCGACCTGCGCGCACCGACGCCGTCGGTGGCGGCCGAGCTGCTGGTACCCGACCAGCGCGAACTGGCCCTGCGCCTGCGCCGCACGGCGGCGCGCATGGTGCAGCTGCAACGGCATGCAATGCAGCAGGCGATGCAGCGCGCCGATCGTGCCCTGCTGCGCCTGAACGCACAGAGCCCGCAGGCGCGGCTGGACCTGCTGCGCCGCCGCCAACTGGATCTGGGTCGGCGCCTGCATGCCGCCTTCAACCAGCAACAGGAACGCCGTGCCGCGCGCCTGCGCCATGCGGCGGCAGTGCTGCGCGGGCATCATCCGCAGCGCCAGCTCGACGCGATGCAGCGCCGCCTGGCTGCCCTGCGCGGGCGCCCACAGATTGCGATGCAGCGTCTTCTGGAACGCGATGCACTGCGCCTGCGCGGGCTGGCGCGTTCGCTGGAAGCCGTCAGCCCGCTGGCGACCGTGGCGCGTGGCTACAGCATCCTGACCCGCAGCGATGATGGTGCCCTGGTGCGGCACGTCGACCAGGTGCAGCCTGGTGACGCCCTGCAGGCCCGTGTTGGCGACGGCGTGATCGAGGTGCAGGTCAAGTAAAGGGTTGTTCGGCAGGGCTGCGCCCTGCACCTGCCGAAGCAACAGCAACAGCCGAAGCAACAGCCAAAGCTGGTATTCCGTGGGATGGCGGGGCGGTGTGGCTGTGCAGGACACGCCGTAAACCCATCCATGGGGGCTCGATGGCGCCATCCATGGCGCCAACGGTCCTGCACAACCACACCGCCCCGCCTCTGACAGATTCCGGAGGCTGTTGGTAGTTGTCGACCTTGGTCGACACGGTAGATCCACGCATGCGTGGATGAATCTCCATCGGAATCGAATATTTCGAATTGAGATCGAAGAGCATCCACGCATGGCGTGGATCTACTGCAGGTCGCGAGAATCTGTCGAAGGCGGGGTGGGTCCGGTTGCGGGAGTGTCCGCGGCATGGATGCCGCGGCCAAGCCCCCATGGACGGGTTTACGGCGTCTCCCGCAACCGGACCCACCCCGCCATCCCACGGAATGCACGCTGTTGCTGTTGCTCTGGCTTGTAGCAGGTGCAGGGCGCAGCCCTGCCGAACAACCCTCTACTCTGCCTGCTCGCAGAACTTCTGCCGGTACTCGAGCGCCTTCGGCATCAACGCCTGCAGGTTCTGGATGCGGGTACCCGGGTTGGGATGGGTCGAGGAGAATTCCGGCGGTGACTGGCCACCGCTGGCCTGGCCCATGCGCTGCCACAGCGGCACCGCCTCGCGTGGATCGAAGCACGCCGCTGCGGCCAGCATCAGCCCCACTTCATCGGCCTGCGTCTCGTGGCTGCGCGCATACGGCAGCAGATACCCATAACCCATCGCCGACATCATCATCTGTTGCTGCTGCGCATCCATGCCGCTGGCGGCGCCGGCCACCTGCCCGATCTGGGTCAGCTTCTGCTGGGCCATCCGCTGTGCACCGTGGCGCAGCAGCGCATGGGCAATCTCATGGCCCATCACCACCGCCATCGCATCGCGGGTGCGCGCCACCGGCACCAGCCCGGTGTAGACCGCCATCTTGCCGCCCGGGAGGCAGAACGCGTTGGCCTGCTCGGACGGGATCACATTCACTTCCCACTGGAAATCCCGCGCGAAATGCGCCGGCTGCACGCCGTGCTCCTGGGCCAGCGCGGTCTCCACCACATCGACCTTGGCAATCAGCCGCTGGGCGATGTCGCGCACATCGCGCGCGATCGGCGCATTGGGATCCATCGGCCGTTCCTGCGACAGGATCTGCTGGTAGGCCTGCAGCCCCAAAGCGGTCTCCTGCCGCGCATCCAGGCTGCTGTCGATCATCACCTTCTCGCCGGTATACGGATCCACCGTGCGGTTGGAAAACCAGTAGAAGACCGCATAGCCGGCGGCCAGCAACAGCACCCACCAGCGGATGTTGCCGAACAGGCCGCGCCGTTGCGGGCCTTGCGGCGAGCGGGAGAAGGGATCATTGCGCATCGGGTCGGCTTCCAGCAGGCCCCGCCGGCCGGCGGGCACGGCGCAATCTTAGTGCGCCGATGCCAGCAACGGGTGAAGCCGGCCGCCGATCAGATGCCGCGCACCAGGCGGAAGCCGATGCGCGCGTTGGTGGTATCCGAGTCCTGGGATTGCCGCCAGGCGGCACGGGTCTGCTCCGGCGCATTGGCCCAGTTGCCGCCCCGGATCACCCGTGCGCGGCAGCCCGGGTTGAACCAGGCGGCGCCATCGGAGGGCGCGCGCCGGTAGCTGGCATGCCAGCAATCGGCCACCCATTCGCTGAGATTGCCGCCCATGTCGTGCAGGCCGAAGGCATTGGCCTGGAAACTCCCTACCGGTGCCGGCCCCCACCAGCCATCGCCATAGCCGATGAAGGCGTTGTGCCAATGCCGCCCTGACGGCGACACGTCCTTGCTGCCGGTGAAATTGCCGCTGCCCGGCGGCGGCGTGCCGGCATCGCCCCAGGGGTAGCGACCACTGCTGCCACCGCGCAGCGCGTACTCGAACTCTGCTTCACTGGGCAACCGGTAGCTGCGCCCGGTCTGCTCGGACAACCACGCCGCATAGTTTTCGGCATCGCGGATGCTGACGTGCATCACCGGCGAATTGGCCATCGCGCGGCCACCGTCGTAATCCGAGCGCCAGTCCACGCCGCTGCGGCGGATGAAGTTGCCGCTGCGTTCGTCATAGACCACCGAATGGCCGCGCCGCGTCGCCCGTGGGCGCGCATTGGTCGCCTTCACGTAGCGCTGGAAATCGCTGACCGTGACCTCGGTGATCGCCATCGCAAAGCCTCGATCAAAGCGCACATAGTGCGATGGTCGCTCGGCATCGCTCGAGCCCGGCTCGGCATCGCCGGCGCCCATCTGGAAACCGCCATGCGGCACCACCACCATCTGCGGCCCGCGTCCGCCATCGCGCATGGCGTCGCTGAACACCTGTCCAGGGCGGAAGCTGCCGTAGTGGGTGGCCAGGTCGATACGCTCACGCAGCTGGGCCACCACCGCGTCTCCCGGCAGGGCGATGCGCAGGGCCTCGGCCAGTTTCTCGCGCGCCGGCTTCAGGCCCTGCGGCGTGGACAGGTCGCGCAGGCCGTCATCGCGCAGCTGCAGCAATGCCGCCGCACGGATCTGCTCGATGCGCTCGAACGCGTCGGCGATGGTGGGCGACGAGTCGCGCACCTTGCTCGCTTCGGCCAGCCAGGTGCCGGCGCTGGCGAAATCACGCGTGCGTGCCGCGTCTTCGGCGCGGCGGATCAGTCCACTTTCGGCCGCGGCCAGTCCCTGCCGTGCGCGGCTGTTGTCCTCATCCAGTGCCAGTGCCTCACGGAAGTTGCCGATGGCCCCGTCCCCGTCCTCGCCGATCCGGTCCGAGCGCAGGTCCTCTTCGCCGGCGCGGTTATAGGCCACCACACGCTGGGCAAGCTCCACCCGTCCCTGCAGCGCACGCACCTTTTCGTCCTTTGGCGCCAGCGTCAGCAACACCAGCGCCTGGCGGCTGGCCTCGGCCAGCGCCTCGCGCTGCTTCAGCGGCCGCACCAGCAACGCATCCGCCTGCTGCTGCAGGCGCTGGCGGGCGCGCTGCAGGCCTTGGCGGGCCTGGCGGTCATCCGGATCCTCTTCCTGTACCGCCAGCCACAGCGGGATGGCGGCATCGGCATCCTCATAGAGCCGTCCTTCGGCGAACGCCTGCTCGGCGGCGCGGCGCAACTGGGCCAGGCTGCGGCCCTGGCGGTCCACCCGCGGCGGCGTCCACTGCTGTACATCCTCGGCGGCATCCTCACCGGCGATGGTCACGCTGCCCTGCCCGGCCTGCGGGCGCTCGTCGCTGTCTGCGTCCGCGGACGGGCGCGCCTGTTCCCCGGCACTCCGGTCCGTTGCCGTGGGGGGCGACGGCGTGCAGCCGGCCAGGGCCAAGGCCAGGACGGTGCACAGCACGGGCGACAACGAAAAACGCAAGCAGAGCCTCCTTCGGCACGGACGCGCACCGACGTTAGGCTATTCTCCCCTGCCTGAGCAAACCCGAGTAGTAGGCCCTGACCCGTGGCAACCTGGATCACCACCCCCGCCGAGCTGGATGCGTACTTCCAGCAGCGCCCGACCCGCATCGGCCTGGACACCGAATTCATCCGTGAACGCACCTTCTGGCCGCAGCTGGCCCTGGTGCAGATGGCGATCGGGCAGGACATCCTGCTGATCGACCCGCTGATTCCCGGCATGACCGAGGCGCTGGCGCCGTGGCTGGGCGATGAATCCATCACCAAGGTGATGCACAGCGCCAGCGAAGACCTGGTCGCCTTCAAGTGGGCGTGCGGCGTGCTGCCGCGACCACTGTTCGACACCCAGATCGGTGCTGCGCTGGCCGGCATCGGCGGCGGCATGGGCTACCAGAAGCTGGTGGCGGAAATCACCGGCGTCGCCCTGGCCAAGGGCGAAACCCGTTCGGACTGGATGCGCCGCCCGCTTTCGGAGTCGCAGCTGCAGTATGCCGCCGACGACGTCGAGCACCTGTTCGCGCTGCATGACGCCATTGATGCCAAGCTGCAGGCACTCGGCCGCCAGCAGTGGCTGCACGACGATGGCGAGCGCCTGCTGGCCAGCGTCGCCAATGACGAAGACCGCTGGCCGCATCTGGCGATGCGCTCGGCGCAGTTCCTCGACGCGGCCGCTCAGCACCGCCTGCTGCGCCTGCTGCGCTGGCGTGATGTACAGGCACGCAACAGCGACCGCCCGCGAAGCTGGATCCTGGACAACGAACTGGCCGCCACCCTGGCGCGCACGCCACCGGCCGACGAGGCTGCGCTGGGCAAGCTGTTCGAGCAGTTCCCGAAGGCACCGCGCAAGCTGGCCGGCGCGGTCTGGCAGGCGCTGTCCACACCGCTGGCCGATGAGGCCGGGGCACCGCTGGCGCTACCCGCCAACGACAGCAACAAGCAGGCGGTGAAGAAGCTTCAAGACGCGGTGGCCGAGCGCAGCCGCGAGCTTGGCCTGCCGGATGGCGTGCTGGCCTCCCGCAAGCATCTGGAAAGCTATCTGGAACGCCGCCAATGGCCGGCAGCACTGGCCGGCTGGCGCCAGCAGGAACTGGAATCGCGGTTGCAGGCGCTGTTGCCCGCACACTGAGATCAACCGGCGCCGGGCAACCCGGCGCCGGCGCCGGCGCCGGCGCCGCAAACATGAGCATCTGCCATGCTTGCCGACGCGGGCGCGGGCCTGTCCAATAGCGTCCCCGCTATTGTTGGATTGCATCAGATGACAAATGGACTTGTAAAAGACGGCCTTTCCATGGACGACCTGGCTTGGCGCGCGCAGGCGCGCACCGCGCTGCAGGAACACGACCATGCAGCACTTGAGGCGCTGCTTGCCCCACACGAACAGGCCTGGCTGAACGGCACCCGGCCGCTGCCCGGCATCCGCTGGCGCCTGCGCAACGTGCAGGACACGGCGCTGCCCCTGGATGAGCGCCTGCAGCAGGCGCAACGATGGGTTGCCGCCGCTCCCAACAGCTATTACGCACACCTGCGCCTGGGTGCATGCTGGGAGTCGGCCGCTGGCGCCCTGCGCAGCGCCGATGTGGCCGCACTGGTGGAAGACAGCCAGTGGCTGGCCGCACAGCAGGCACGCGACCACGCCGTGCATGCCTACCTGCAGGCGATCGCGCTGTCGCAGCGCCCGGCGTTGGCGCTGGATGGCATCAAGCGCATCACCAGCTACCTGCGCGAGCCAAACTGGCTGCGCGCACTGCAGGCGGGGCAATCGCCCGAATCCGATGAAGCCGCCTTGGCCGAGCACTATCCGCAAGCCTGGCCGCAGGCATTGCAGCTGCTTTCGCGCTTCGGTGCCCCGTTGCAGACGCTGCCGGATACGCTGCCCACGTTGCTGCGCGATCGCAGCGAGGACGATTTCGATGCGCCTCTCGCGTACTGGATGCGCCTGGTGCTGGAGCAGCGGCCGGACGACCTGGGCACGCTGGAAGACACCCTCTACTACCTGTACCCGCGCTGGGGCGGCAGTCACGAAGCGATGGAGGATTTCATCGAGGGCGGCTGGTGTCGTGGCCTGGAGCTGGCACAACGCAATGCGTTGCGCTGGTGCAAGGAACAGGACTGGATGGGAGACCTGCCGCGCCGCGGGGATGCCGAAGCGGTAGCCGTGCATGAGCGCGCGTATGCACAGATCCTTGACTGGCACCTGGAGGGCTACGTGCGTGCTGAAGTCCTGACCCAGCGTGCTGCACTCCGCTTTCATCTCGGGCGCATCGAGGAGATCGAAGACCAGGTGCAATGGGATGCCGGATGCATGCAGGCCGTGCTTGAGGACCTGCAGCAGGCCTGGGTGCTGGATCGAGACATGGTCCTGCACGGAGGTTTCAGCAGCCTGGAAGCCTGCACCTGGTTCGCCCATGTTGACGGCGCCGAAGCGCTGTTCGCGCAGGTGGTGGACTACGCCGCGCGCGAAGGTGATTCCGCGCTCGGCCTGCTCTGGGCCGCAACCGCCATCGAGCATGGGCTGCTCGGCCAGGCAGCCGATCCGGCACGTGCGCACCCCCTGCTGCAGCGCGCCCTGAAACTGGCGGCGCAGCAGAAGACGTCCACGGTCACCTTCGCTTCCAATCTGTTCTGCGATGTCTCGCAGGCCGCAGGCCTGTCGCTGTTGCAGCGCATGGCCGACGACGGCGACGCCGGTGCGATGGCCGCGCTGTGCGACCTGTACAAAGGCCGGTTGGGCGGCCGCGACCAGCCGGACTTCGTCGATGCCCAGAAAGCCCTGTACTGGCAGGAGCGTGCCGTCGAAGGCGGCGACCTGATCGCCACCTACAACCTGGCCGTGCGCCTCGTCGCTGCAGGCGGCGCGGATAATGAAGCGCGTGCGCGCGAGCTGTACCTGCGCTGCCTGCGCGAAGCCGACGCCGGTGAGCGCGTGTGGGGCCCGACCTGCCGCAACCTGGCCTGCCTGGCATTCGATGGCCAGAGCGACGCGCACAAGCGCGAAGCGGTCGAACGCGCCTTGATTCCGCTTTGGTGGCGCGGTGAGGACGACGACAAACTGTGGGCGGCCGGCTACCTGGCCGACGTCTACCACTTCGGCAACGGCGTCCCGGCCAATGCGTTCCTGGCGCTGACCTGGCTGCAGCGCGCCAGCGAGATCGATCCGGAGTATGTGGACGTGGTGCGCATGGCGCCGCTGATCAACGGCGAGGGCCGCTGGTTCGGTGCCAGCCGCGCACGCAAGCAGCAGGAACAGGACCGCCAGCAGGTGGACAGCGCCACCTGGGCCCTGACCTTCGGCCAGCGCAGCCAAGACAGCGACCTCACTGCGGTCTGACGCAAAGAAAAGGGCGGCCCGGATCACCGGGCCGCCCTCTTGATTCAGGCAGTGCGATGGCAGGCTGGCCCGCCATCGCGACAGCGCATTACCAGTTCATGTTCAGCGAGACACCGACGGTACGCGGCTCGTTGTAGACCGCGGCCATGTAGTTCTCGATCACACCCTTGAGGTTCTTCTCGTTGGTGATGTTGCGCGCGAACAGCGCCACTTCGTAGGCACCGTAGTTGCCCGAGTAGCCGATCTTCAGGCCACCCTCGAAGTCACCCTTGGAGTTGAACTCCTTGCTGTCGTACAGCACGAAGCTGGTGTAACCCTGCTTGTTCCAGTCGGTGGAGACGAACATGGTGCCGGCGTCGCTCACCGGGAAGTCGTAGCGGGCCGCCAGGTTGACGTTGTACTTCGGCGCGTTCGGCAGCGGGTTGCCGTCGATCTGCGCGAAGGTGTTGGCACCGACCTTGATGGTCGGGTCATTCACGGTGCACACCACCACGCCGTTCAGGCCGCAGACCTGCGCGTAGACGCGCTTGTCCTTGATTTCGCTGTGCAGCAGGCTCAGGCCGGCACTCAGGGTCAGGTTCGGGATCGGACGCAGCTCCATGTCCGCTTCGAAACCGTAGGCCTTGGCCTTGTCGGCGTTGAACAGCACGCCGTTGCCGTCCGAATCGTTGCCGTTGAGCTGGATGTCGTTGACGGTGTAGGTGAACGCGGTGGCGTTCAGGCGCAGGCGGTTGTCCCACAGGCTGCTCTTCACGCCCGCTTCCCAGGACAGGATGGTCTCGGAATCGGCGGTGGTGAAGTCGGCATTGAACACCGCCGAACGGCCCTGGATGGTCGGGCCGCGGAAGCCGCGTGCGACCTTGGCGTAGACGCTCACGTCCGGCGTGATCTGATACATCGCGCTCAGATCCCAGCTCGGGGTGGTGTCGGACATCTTGACGTCGGTGCGGCCCTTGTAGGTGACCACGCCAGCAGCGGTGTCCGCGGTCTTCAGCAGGCGGGTGTGCTTCTCGTCCTTGGTCTGGCGCAGGCCAGCAGTGACGGTGAACTTGTCAGTGAAGGCGTAGCTGATCTGGCCGAAACCGGCCCACGATGTGTTCTTGTTGCGCAGGCGCACCCAGTTGTTCGGGTTGCGGGCCGTGCCCTGCAGGAACCATGCACGCTGGTAGAAGTCGGTGGTGTCGCTGCCGTTGAAGTAGAACGCACCGGCCTGCCACTGCAGGGCGCTGTCGTCATGGCTGGCCAGGCGGAATTCCTGGGTCCACTGGTCCAGGTCACGGATGCGGCCCATCGACTGGCCGTAGCCGTTCGGCACGCCGTTGACCGGGAAGTTCACCGCGGCACCGCCGTCGGTGTCGCCACGGCTGTAACCGGAGGTGGTTTCGTAGGCGGTGATCGAAGTGAAGTCGATCGCGCCGAAGTCATAACGCGCCTTCACCGAACCGCCATAGGTCTTGTACGCCTGCGGGTTGTTGCCGGCTTCGTCGTAGGCGACCTTGTCGCGCGGCACGTCGGTCTTGTTCGAGCCCTTGGTCAGCGCACCGCGCAGGAACAGGGTTGAGGTGCCTTCGTAATCACGGGCGTGGGCCGAGGCCAGGATCGAGAACTGGTCGCTCGGGGTCAGCAGCAGCTGGGCGCGCACGTTGCGGTCATCGAAGCCGCCCATGGCGTTCTTCTTCGGGCTGACCGTGCCGTCGGCGCTCGGGCCCTTGTAGGTGTTGTCGACGTAATCGTCGCGGTGCTGGTACAGGGCCGACACACGGAACGAGGCGATGTCGTTGATCGGGCCACCGAAGCCGCCGTCGATCGACACGCTGTTGTAGGACGCGTAGCTGGCGCTGACGCGGCCGGTGTAGTCCTGGGTCGGCTTCAGGGTGTCGAACTTGATGATGCCGGCGGTGGTGTTGCGGCCGAACAGCGAGCCCTGCGGGCCGCGCAGCACTTCCACCTGGTCCACGTCATAGACCGGGTTGGACTTCAGCACCACGTGTTCCAGCACCACGTCGTCCTGGATGATCGACACCGGCTGCGAGGCACCGAGGTAGAAGTCGATGTTGCCCAGGCCACGGATGTAGAAGCGCGGGAAGATGCGGCCAGTGGTGGTTTCCGCATACAGGCTCGGCACGCGGCCGGACAGCGCCAGCAGGGTGTCGTCGCCGCCGGCGGTGAAGTCGCGCATGCGCTCGCCCTGCACCACGCCGACCGAGACCGGCACTTCCTGCAGGTTCTGCTCACGGTGTTCGGCGGTCACGGTGATCGTGTCCAGGCCGGTCGGGGTCGGCGCGCTGTCCTGTGCGGCGGCGCCGAAGCTGCCGACCAGGGCCAGGCCGGCACAGGCCAGGGCCAGCGGATGGCGGCGGAAGGAAACAAAGGAAGACGACATACCCGACAGGCGGCGGGAATCGGAATGGGAGGGCATGAAATGCTCTGAGGAGGCGTCCGTGCGGCCTGCGCGAGCCGGGCGGCAAAAAGGAGGATAACTGCGCAAGCCGCCATTATCCCCCAAATTGTTACGATTTCGTTGCGCAGCACCCAAACCCGGCGAAACAAGCGGTTTCGGCACAGTCACCGGGCATTCCGCACGCCCTGAAGGCTTGACTCAGGGCAGCGGGGTCAACGCCACATCGACCATCGCCAGCAGCCGCTCGCGGCTGATGCCGTCACGGGCCTGCACCGAAATGCCGTGCAGCACCGTGGCGAAGTGATCGCCCAGTGCGTGCACCGCCACATCGCCGGCCAGCTGCCCTTCGGCCTGCGCCTGCTGCAGCCGCGCAATGATCGCCGCCGTACGCTGGCGACGATGGCTGGCCAGCCAGTCCCGTACGCCCTCGCCATCGGGCGACACGCTGCTGGCCGAGGACACCACCAGGCAACCGTGTGGCCGCCCGCGCCGGGTGTAGGTCAACACGGCGTCACGCAGCATGGACCCGATCGCCTCGCGCAGCGTGGCCTGCTCCAGCGCGCGCGGCGCGAAGCCGCCCTCGCCTTCCTCGTACAGCGCAACGGCTTCGCGGAACAACTGCTCCTTGCTGCCGAACGCGGCATAGATGCGTGCAGAGGCGATGCCCAGTGCTTCCACCAGTGCCGACATCGACGTGCCTTCATAGCCGTGCTGCCAGAACAGCAGCATCGCCTTGCGCAACGCCTGGTCCCTGTCGAATTCGCGCGGTCGCCCTGCCATCTGCCTGCCTGCTCCAGTGAGGCGCGCAGTGTAACGCGGGTGTTGACCACCGCGAGGGTCGCGCCTATTCTTTGTTGATCGCCAAACAATTGGAGCAAAACATGCAGACCCTCAAGGGCCCCAGCCTGCACCTGGCGCAGTTCGCCGGCGACCAGGCCCCGTTCAACAGCCTCGCCGGCATTGCCGCGTGGGCCGCCGGCCACGGCTTCAAGGCGCTGCAGATTCCCGCGTGGGATGCACGCCTGTTCGACCTGGCCACGGCTGCCGACAGCCAGGACTACTGCGACGACCTCCGCGGCACCCTGGCCGAGCACGGCCTGCAGGTCAGCGAACTGACCACCCACATCCTCGGCCAGCTGGTGGCCGTGCATCCGGCCTACGACGAGCTCTGCGATGGCTTCGCCCCCGACGCACTGCGCGGCAACCCGAAGGCCCGCAGCGAATGGGCGCAGCAGCAGCTGCACCTGGCCGCCCGTGCCTCGCGACGGCTGGGCCTGCAGGACATGGGCACCTTCTCCGGCTCGTTCGCCTGGCCGTATCTGTTCCCGTTCCCGCAGCGCCCGCCGGGCCTGATCGACGCGGCGTTCGACGAACTGGCACGACGCTGGCGGCCGATCCTCGATGCCTGCGAGGACAACGGCATCAACCTCTGCTACGAGATCCATCCCAGCGAAGACCTGCATGACGGAACCAGCTTCGAGCGCTTCTTCGAACGCGTCGACCAGCACCCGCGCTGCCGCATCCTGTTCGATCCCAGCCACTTCGTGCTGCAGCAGCTGGACTACCTGGAGTACCTGGACATCTACCACCCGCTGATCCGCATGTTCCACGTCAAGGATGCGGAGTTCCGCCCCAGCGGCCGCCAGGGCATCTATGGCGGGTATGCCGACTGGACCGAGCGCGCCGGCCGCTTCCGCTCGCTGGGCGACGGCCAGGTCGACTTCAAGTCGATCTTCTCCAAGCTGGCCCAGTACGACTACCAGGGCTGGGCAACGCTGGAATGGGAGTGCTGCCTGAAGGACCAGGAAGCCGGCGCGCGCGAAGGTGCGGCGTTCATCCGCGACCACATCATTCCGGTCACCGACAAGATCTTCGACGACTTCGCCGGTGCACCGATCAGCACCACACAGATGCAGCAGATGCTCGGCATCGCCTGAGCCCCAACGGAGCAACCCCCATGAACACCCTTTCTTCCGCTGGCACTGCCGGCGACGATGCCCTGCGCCATCACTACCTGCGTATCGACGGCCAGCGCGTGCATTGTGTTTCCGCCGGCCATGGCGAGCCGGTGCTGCTGATTCCCGGTTGGCCGCAGACCTGGTATGCCTGGCGCCACGTGCTGCATGCGCTGGCCGAAGCCGGTTTCGAAGCGATTGCCGTGGATCCGCCGGGCATCGGCGAATCCGAACGCCCCGCCCACGGCTACGACACCGGCAGTGCCGCCGCCGTCCTGCACCAGACGATGCGGGCGCTGGGCCACGACCGTTACCAGGTGGTCGGACATGACATCGGCATGTGGATCGCCTATGCGCTGGCCAGCGATCAGCCGCAGGCCGTGCGCCAGCTGGCGGTCACCGAAGCGGTGATTCCCGGCCTGGCGCCGGAACCGGGCATCTTCGCCGCACCGGCTGACAACATCTTCCTCTGGCACTTCATGTTCAACCAGGTGGCCGACCTGCCGGAAGCACTGATTACGGGGCGCGAGCGCGCCTACCTGGAATTCATGTTCGACCGCTGGTCGTACCGCCGTGATGCGGTGGCCGCCGATACCTACATTGCCGCCTACAGTCGGCCCGGTGCACTGCGCGCCGGCTTTGCCTGGTACCGCGCGATTCCGGAAACGATCCGCCAGAACAAGCAGCGTGCGCAGCACCGTTTGCCGATGCCGGTGCTGGCGATCGGCGCCGAACACGCCACTGGCGATGCCCCGATGCTGACCCTGCAACCGCATGCCGATGATGTCCGCGGCAGCATCGTGCCGGGCTGCGGCCACTTCATCATGGAAGAAGCGCCACAGGCATTCCTTGCACAACTGCTGCCGTTCCTGCAGGAGGCACGCCATGCAGCTTGAACCGGCGCTGCAGCAGTTTGTCGACGCCGTCGCCGCGCATCCGCTGCCGGAGGACCTGCGCGAACTGCGGGCGATCAGCGAGAACGTGCTGCCACAGTTGCAGGGAGCACCACAGGCCGTCGCACACGTGACCGAGCACACGGTAATCGCGCGCGACGGGCATGCGTTGGAGCTGCGTTTCTACACGCCGGAAGGGCTGCCCGATGGACCGGTACCGGCTCTGCTGTTCGCCCACGGTGGCGGCTGGTTCCAATGCTCGCTGGCGGTCTATGACGGCCCCTGCCGTGCGCTGGCCAATGCCAGTGGCTGCGTGATCGCCGCAGTGGGCTACCGGCTGGCGCCGGAGCACCCGTTCCCGGTTCCACTGCATGACGTCGCCGACGCCTGGCAGTGGTTGCAGGACAACGCCGAGCGCCTCGGCCTGGACCCACGGCGGCTGGCAATCGGTGGCGACAGCGCCGGCGGCAACCTCGCCGCCGCCGGCTGCCTGCTGCTGCGCGAACAGGGCCTGCCGCAACCGTGCCACCAACTGCTGCTGTACCCGGCGCTGGATGCCGGCATGGGCAGCGGTTCCTACCGCGACTACGCCACAGGCTATTACCTCAGCGCCGAACTGATGCAGCGCTGCTGGCAGGCCTATCTGGGTGATCTGGCCCAACCGTCGGCGCTGGCCTCGCCCGCCCACGCAACCGACCTGCAGGGGCTGGCGCCAGCCTCCGTGCTCAGCTGCGAGCACGATCCGCTGCGCGACGAGGCCGAGCAGTACGCGCACCGCCTGCAGGCTGCGGGTGTCGACTGCATGCTGGAGCGGCTGCCGGGGATGATCCATGCCTGCATCCACCTGCAGGGCGTGGCCGCTTCCACCGGCATGGCGATACAGCGCGCGGGCGATCTGCTGCGCCAGGCGCTGGCCTGAACCGGCTGGGGGACGGCGGCAGATCCACGCCTGCCGCCGTCCCGGTCCGACGCTTGGCAAGCCCGGCAGGCGGCGCTACACTGAAAGCCTGCCGTGGGGCCATAGCTCAGCTGGGAGAGCGCGTCGTTCGCAATGACGAGGTCAGGAGTTCGATCCTCCTTGGCTCCACCATTAAATTTTCTTTATTTATCAAGAGGTTGGACAGGAGGCTGTCCAATCTTTTTTTATTGTTCCACGCCAGTCAATCCAAGCAAAAACAGATCTTTCCAAGGATGGTTTTTCCCAACTGTTTCCCAGGGCCGTGACAGGCATCCTCCCTGTGCTGCGCGAAATGTTCCCCGGAAAGGCGATGCTGACCGTCGAGGACGCGGCATGCGTGCTCAACCGTACGGGTGCGGGCGGCTATGAGCAGACCCGAGATCAGCTTTCCAGAGGACTCATCGTCCCTGGACTGAGGAAGTTCGGCGGAAGCTGGTTGGTGCCCATCATCACCTTGGCGGCCGCCCTCGATGGTCTGGTGGAGACCGACGGTACTGGCAGATCGACACCGAAGACCTTGCCCGCAACACATACGGTCGTCTCTGCAGAGCCGCTGGTACCTCGCCGAGTCGGTCGGATGATCGGCATGCCCGCCTCAGCCTCGCGCAGGAAGCCGATGATCTGCTCTTCGGAAAAACGTTTCTTCACGTCCAATCTCCTTGTCATTGAGGATTGGACTCCAACCCGTCTCGCTACTCAATCTCGGGGGGACGTCGGTTTGCGGGCAGCAATGAAGGTCCCGCGGCCGACTACCCTGTGGCGGGGCTATCGCGGCGCTGCGTTCCCAGAGGACTTGGGCAGGACCGAATCGAACAGGCGGCGGGCGAGCTGAGCGCCGACGGGCGTCAATCCGTCTGCGTCAGCAAAGGCCGTCAACTGCGAAACTTCCTCACCAATCTCTGGCAGCCTGCGCTGTGCGTAAGCGCAGGCAGGCCCACGAAGGGAAAGCCACTCGTGGATCACTGCAAACACATACAACCCATGCAGGACACCACCTACGGGGCGGTGACCCCCACGCCACGGCGAGAAGAAGGTCAGTTCACTGTCATGGATCATTGGAAGGACCCGTTCGATCAGTGACAACTGCAGGTGCATGGCTTCGTGGATGAACCCCTCGGCCAAGCGCAGCGCCGCGAACCGTTCGTCGACAGCCGGAACGGACACGAAGACGCTGAAAGGAAGCGCGGGATCGCTGTGACTGGTGTCCATCCCCTCCCCCGCAGAACGAAGCAAGTGCGTCGCCTTCGCCAAATCGGTGACGGAGGCAAGCAACGAAGCCGGGATTGCATCCGTGCTCAGCGCGTCATGAAAGATCGCCTTGGGACTTTCGGCCACCTCATGGGCGGAAAGAAAACTTAAGCCTTGCCCTTGATAGGGCGCCTCTACGGCAGGAGCCAGCACCTCAAGGCAAGTCAACTTGCCCTCCCCTGCTTCCAGCGTCTGGACCCATCGAGGGTTGCAGTCCGGCCCGCCGACGTAATGAGAGGTCCGGTAATCAAAGGAGGCGGCCTGAGATGCCTCGCCCCACGCTTGGATCAGCACCTTTGACAGACCGGGGAACCAACTCGGCTTTGAAAAGGAGAGCGCTGAGGCGACCAGGGCGACAAATACGTTAGGCATTTCTGGCATAGAAGGAGAACACCAACGTGTATCGATCGCCCGACACGATGGGCGTCACTGCATGGTGCGAGGTTGGACCAATGGCGAACGCAAAGCCGGTGTCGTGCTGGGGACGAAACGCTTTAGCCAAGTCCGCGGCGTCGCCCGAGGAAAACAGCATCAAAATGCCCCCGTTCTCATCGACCCACCCACGATTGAGCTGAACCAGGACCCGATGGGTCTCTTGACCGGGAATGTAGTCGTTGTGGATACGGATGCGCTGCCCGCGCACCAACTTGTGGGCGGTCACGTCACACTGTTCGCCCAGTTGAGTGCCGAACACGGCTTCCACCTTGGAACGGACCGCCTCGACGATGGGTCGCCCCAGCAATGCATCGATCGCCGGCGGTAGTTCGCAGTCGAGCAGGCTGAACTCATACTGCTCGTAGAAACTTGCCACCTTCAGGTGCCATGGGGCAGACGTCTCAAGCCAGGACAGCACGACTTCGCTCTCTGCCCTCCCCAGGGCGCAGGGGACCGAACAATGATCGAAGGGATGGCGATCAAGTGCGCTCGCACTTTCCAAGAACCCTTTCACGCGATGAGCCCCTCACCCCTTAGCCTGTTTCGAATAGATCCGATGATGTGCAACTGATCCGAGCAGTAGACGGACGGATTGTTAAGACCGTCGTCCTGGCTCCAGCGATGAAGCGGCATGCCCCCGCCACACACCGACAACTCGGTGCACGAACGGCACTTTGATGCAGTAGGGCGCTGGATCTTGTGGTAGCGAGCGAACTCATCGCTCTGGACCACCTCGGAAAAGCCATGGGTATGAACAGACCACGCTTGCTCAAAACGATCAGCCCCGGGTTCTGTGCTCTTGAGCGTATCGTTCTTCGTGATGCTGCCGTCGGTGTCCACGATCAAGATGCCGTAATCCATTTCGCCCAGGCCTTCCTTGACGCCCCTGCCCCCCAGCACAAGCTTGATCAGATCGTCCAGAAAGCGAATCTTGGGCGGGGCTGGATCTGCTAGGTAGCAATCCAGAATGCCCTCTAGCCACTGCCCATACTCGATCGACTGCGCGGCAACCTTTCCATACGGAAGAACCGAGTGGTTCCCGTCCCTATACAAAAAGTCGATTGAGGGCGCACCGAGCGACGTCAAGTGGGCATAGACCGCAGCAGGCGAGGAGCCGGGATCAATGACCGCCAGCACTCCTGAGAAGAGACGCTCGGAAGAGGGGTGAGCCTTGAGAAGCGAAATCCCTGCACGGGTCTGACCATGCGTTCCCTGGCCCTTCTTGCCAACCCTGAAGCGATCGTGGACGTCCTCGGGACCATCGATGCTGATGGACAGGGACACATCCGATTCATCGCAAACGTCGAGGATCTCCTTGGTCAACAGGACCCCGTTGGACTGGATGGCGATCGGATAGTCTCGGGAGAGCACGCTCCTTAATGCCGCCAATAGCTTCTTCAGCCGGCGCGGGCCCAGCATCATCGGCTCACCACCATGCAGCACGATGGCGAACTTGCGAGACTGGGTCTGCGCCAGTTCTGAAAGCCGTCGGCAAAGCGCGTCGACGGTCGCGTCACTCAGGAGGGCGGGCATTCCACGCCAACCTTCGTCCCCCATGTTGTAGACATAGCAGTAGGTGCAATCAATGTTGCACCTACTGGCTACTTTCAACAGAACTGTGTCGACTTGGGCAGTCGACGTGCTCACCTGTTATGCCGGTTGTGCACGCGATCGTAGCCGCCCATGGCCATGTCGTCGTTGCGAACTTCTTCGGCTAAGCGGGCAAGCGCCACGCTGGAGACAGCCGCCAAGTTCATCTCCACCTCGGCGCCGGTGTTGCGAGCGTCGATACTGCCTTCGTTAAGCGGGTAATCCATGTCCAACCTCCTTTGTGCAGGAGAAGAGATGGTATTGGATTCAAAACGGGTTGTAAATCACATTTTTTGGATTTCGATCAATCACTTACGAAGCAATTGCATGCACGGCCCGGGACCAAAGAAATCAAGAAAATAGATATAAATCAACTGGTTACATTTTTTCTATTTTAGATCATCGGTTTCGCCGCATCGACTTGCGTCCCACGGCAGCAGAAAATGGGGGGGGACCCTGACATTTTCCGCGCAAGCGACTGCTGCACGGGCTTCGCAACGCGAAACGCTGCACCCACGACTCAGGACCTCAGCTCAGCCGCCCAAGTCCGTGAGAACGATTCGGCGCTCTCCTTGGAGGCCTCACAAATGTTCCTGGGACAGCCGCCGCGACTCAACGGCGGCTACTGGACTGCATCGACGCGATGACCGCTTGGCACGTCATACATGATGTCGGTGATCTCGCTGATCAGGCGCTGGTCTAGAAGCAGCCTCATGATCACCACAGCGGTCTCTTCGGATGGAACAATGAGCCCATTGGCGTCGAACGCCACGCCCCATTGGCGTTTTTCACACACTTGGCGGAGAGTGGCAAGATACTTCGGGTTTTCATATAGCCTGCGCTCCTGGATGACCGCCATCCGGCGCAGATGGGTGCCATTGCTGCCCACGTGTGCTACCAGGGGAGCCAGCGTGGTGAACAGCGCTACGAACTCTGCTTCGCCCTGAAGCTGAGCAAAGGCGTTCACGAAGCCAGCCCGATACTTCAACATCGACTCAAACGCACGCTTGTTGCTCACGAGCAATGCGCCATCCAAGGCGAACAGGTCAAAGCCTGGCTCCAGCGTAAAATCCACATCCTCCACCGCGCTGAGCGCTCCATTGTGGAACGACATGTTAATGATGCTCTTCTTCTGATACGAGGTCTTCCACGTCGCCGGGGAACGCCGCAGCGCATACAGCACCCGATCTCCATGGCAGAACTTCACGACGTAACCAACCGCGTTCTTGAGCTGCTCACGCCCTTTCACGGGGTGCTCAAGCTCGGGCCTGTCGACCAGCGCCTGAAGGGCAGCGAAGTCGGTCTCTGCTGCAGCAACGGAAAGGCAGCCATCGTCTGTGGGCTGGGCCAAATGACCGTAGGGAATCCACTCGGTCATCTTTGTCCTTTGCGCCTTGGCGAACCCCCGCAGTGTGCCCTCCAGTGCCTCGTCCACGCGGACGTAGCTCGCTGAGAACCGATTTGCGGTTGTGCTGGCTTTGAAAACCCACACGTGGACCCCTGCGCCGTCGAGGTCGAACTCTTGCAGCGCCTTCAGTGCTTGATCGGTCACGGATCCCCCATTAGGTAAACGTCCTGTATTTCTTCGGCCATTTGAATGCTGGGCACGAGCGAGCCCCTTTTCAAGACCCTAACCATGCGAATCACGCCGGTTTGCCCTAGAGCGACTTTGACCTCGTAGAGCTTCCAGCCCAATACGATCAGCAAGGGATTCATCAAGATCTGGCCTGACCGGTAGGTAATCACGAACAGCCCGACCCAAAAGACCAAAAAGCCTCCCAACTTCTGGGGCTCTGCATAGCTCAAGCCCATGAAGGACACCACGTAGGGAAGCACGTAGTTGATGAGGTCATTGGGAATGGCCTTGGTCTCCAAAACGTGGACACGGTGCGTCAGGCGGACTGACCGCAGCACCCGCACCATCAGCAGGAGAGCGCTCAAGGTCACCGCAACGCTTCCCCAAGCCAGCCAGGGGTGGGCGAAGATCTGGAACTGGCAGTCCCATTGCCCTTTCCACCCGCAAACCGGTGCCCCCCAGTAAGCCGTCGAGATGTCCTGCACCATCAAGATCAACGCCAGCGGCAAGTAGGAGCCCAAGAAGATGAAAACCGCTGTCCAAAACCGGAACTGCATGCATTGGCCCCCTTCTGTTGTAGACCGGCATTATCGCTCCCAGGCATCGCACCGCCTGAGAATCGCTCCCGGGGCCGGCAATGGGAAACCAGCGCCAAACGGAGCCTTTCCCCTGGAAGCATAGAATCCTTGCCAGATCGGAAGCAAAAGCTGCGCGCCGACCGTCCTAACGACTCGGCGTGGCTCACCAAGCCCTCGGGCGCTGGCCGCCTCATAACCCTCGCATGCAGCCGTGATTCCCGCAGGCCCTTGGCGTTGAGGGTCTCGCGCGCCCATAGCGCGCCTACCGCCCCCACCTGTTCGGCCCAATTATTGGGAACTTTGACGCCTTGCACGATCGCCAAGAGATGCAAACGGCTTGACAGTGCAGCTCGACTGGCTTGCCCCGGACTTCCCTTCATCGCTGTTGCTAAAAGGAGTTGATCAATGACGGAACAGAAAAGGCTTCCACGGCTCCCCTGTTGTCTCGCGCGGATCTCCAATACGACTACTCATGGGAGGCATCGGAGGGCGACAATGCCCGCATCGTTGGTTTCCCGGACAACGTGCTGCTGAATCGACACGAAGCATACGAGATCCTTCCCTTTATCAATCGGTTTGCCGACAAACATGGGTGGAAAAAGAAGATCTCCGGCCAAAAAGCGGAGTGACTCATCAAGGAGCATCTTCCTTCCAATGTGCGCAGTCACGAGAACGTGCGCCAATGGCTGGAGAGCAACTGGAACGCCAACGATGGCGAATGGAACAAAAAAAGGAACGCGGCGATATCGCCAAGTGAGCTGAAGTGAGCCACCGATCCCCCTGACAACGCGTCAGCCCTCCTCGCCCCGGCCCGATGGACCGGGGCGAGTTCGTTCAAGGATGCCGCAATGGACCTGCCGAGGTCGCAGCCTTGGCTCAACGTTGTGCTTGGGATGTGGGATTGCAAGCAGTCACAGGCGCTGCCGCTGCATTTCTGGTCTACCCATCGGCCTAAGCCTTGAGCGCGAGAGCAGGCACGCGGTCGGACGGCCCTCTTCTCCCTTTTCTTATTCCGGTGGAGACATCAAAGGGCCTCAAATCAGCCTTTTTCGGATAGCGAAGTAAAAGGCTGCGCCTCGCTCCGTGCATTCAAATAGGAATCGATTTCATTTAAATGAATTCGTTTGTAGTATTGCCGCGCCAACGGGTCAGGATCGCCCTTCGCAAGCAACGCCCCCACCCAAACGGTGCGGAGGGGCTACGCCAGCTCTGCGGTCACTCAACCGAGATCAAACGGCTTACCTCCTCCCTATCTGCCACCTTTGCATGGATGATTGACTGTGCCCCCCCCCCCCCAATCGAGCGCATCGAAGTGTTGCCTGCGTCGGCCTCGGCCATCGATGGCGGAGGAGCCCAGGCCGGGGTTGATCAACGTGATCCTCCGCCGGGATTACGTGGGCACCGAAGTCAACCTGCGCTATGAAACCACGGATGACGGCGAGGCACCGGTGCGCACCGGGAACCTCACCGCGGGCTTCGCCTTGGAAGGCGGGCGGACCCAAGTACTTCTCTCGGCGCAGTACCAAATGACCAGTGAGCTGAGGGCCAAGGATCGAGACTTCCTGCAGCGGGGCCGTGCTCGCCAGTTGGCCAACACCCCAGATTCCCTGTTGATTCCCTCCGGCGTCACCGGGAATCCTCCTGCTGGCATGTTGGTCAACGTGCGCAGCGCCAATGGCACCGCCCTGCCCAACTTGCGTGTGTCGTTGGACTACTTCCGCATCAAGAAGAACAACAACATCACTAGGGGACATCAACTACGTCCAAGGCGAAACAATGGACAGCAACTCCATGAACGAGTCGCTCTCTGTCGCCCACGACGACCAGGCACTGTTTCTTACCAGCATGGGCATGTCTGGGTTCGGAACAACGCGCGAGCAGAAGCTGACGTAGGAGGGCGCCGCCGAGCTTCTGTGGGAACAGCTGATCGGTCCTTTGCAGCTCAACAGCGCCCGCGGTTGGAGGCGTTGAGATGATTTCCACGAGCGATTTCCAAGTATCCGTGGCGGGCGACTGCGCGCCCCTCTCTCTGATCCTGCCTCGCGAAACGGGTGAGCTGGCCATGCTGATGGGCTGGTCAATGGAGGGAAAACCGGCCGCCTTCATTCTGACCGGTCCTCACCGCTTCACCTGTCACCTTTCAGAGGGCGCCGATTGCTGGACCGGGCTCGTGTTCTCTTCGATACGGATTGAGATGGATGAGACCAGCACCTTTAGTCCGCAATCCAGCCAAACGCCTTTGTGCAGCCTCGTCCGCCAAGGCACTTCTTTGGTCGCTCGAGCAACGGCGCCCGACATCAGAGGCTCGAACACGGTCGTTCTTGAGAAGGGTCTCCCTTCTGCTGGCGAGCTATCCGTCGGCTTCCGCCGTTGGCAGGTCGTCCTGGGGCATGGGGCTGAAAAGCGCGTGCTGTTCAATGTGGGGGAGCCATCCGATACCGTCCCCCCCATGCCCGTGGGGCACTAGGCCCCGACGTTTTCTGCAAGGCACTCTGGCTCCCGAAGCCAGCCAGAGGAGTTCCTTCGACCTACAGAATCCCAGCCGCCTTGGCATCGGCGGTTTGCTGCGACAGCATATCAACCGCAGCGCGCATGGCCTCCTCCAAGGATCTGCGGCGAGCCATCGCGGCTTGTCGCATCTGCAAAATGACCAATCGGCCAGCCACCAGATCAGACTCGATTTGGGCCCGCCGTCCTTGAATGGTGCGGTCCAGATCCGCGACCTGCCGGGGGTCGATCGCCGAGTTTGGGTCAAAGAGGAATCGTGCTTCTGCATCTTGCCGCCACTTCATCAAGCGGTCGGTCAACGCCGGGCCGAACCCCGGCACGTTGAGGACTGCCTGGCGACTGACGTCCGCTGCCGTCTCAATACCGAAAGACTCCAGCATGGCCTTCTTGGTTGCGCCGATTCCAGGAATGGACGCGCGCTCGATCTCGAACTTGTCCAAGAACTGTTTCAGCGCGCTCTGGTGGCGGTTGTTGAAGAGCGCGCGGTAGCGCCTTTCTCGTTCTGCGGGCAGACCGACATGCTCGTCCCGCAGGGGACGAAGGAGGTTATGCTTGGCCTGTAGCTGCGTGTCGGCTTGCTCTTGGGTCCAACGCGCCGCAAGTCCGTCGTAATGGGCCTTGGCCTTCTTGTAGCTGGCGGCCAAGGGCGCCGAGTCCGACCGGCCACGGCTGTTCACCCACGCCCCCAGTGCCCATCCCATGCAAGCCCAGAGGGGCGCGAACACGGCCGAGAGTGCAATGCCCAGCACGGCAATTGCCAAGCCCACCATCCACCCGGCGGTTTGCCAGAACGTCCGACGCCGGCCCCACGCTTGCATCTGGGGAGCGGCCTGCACGGCCTGCAACTGAGGGATGGCCTGCATTGGGGGCAGCACCGCCGTTGTAATGTCCCGCCAGACAGCGTCCAGGTTGAACGGACCAGAGGCGAGCTTGGAGATGACCACTGCGCCGCCACCAAAGAGCGCAATACCGGCGCGCTCAATCGGACACCAAGGACACTCGGGGAGTCCATTAAAATGGAAATGGGAAGGCCTTGAAGCACACCTCTTGAAGTTCTGCTCCAGCTTGCTCAGCGCTTGAACCCAGTCTTCAGCCTTCGGACGCCCGCCTGGCTTGGCCCCGTCAGGGCCGAACGCCTTTTCCCAAAGATCTGCAACCCAGGGCGACGCCGTGGCAGGCAAGGCACTCAACGGCGGCGGGCTCATTCGGGTCCGCGCAGTGTCTTTGCCGTAGGCGTAACGGAACTCCGGGATCGCCTTTTCGATGGGCATGTCTCCCGGACCACTGTAACGGCCGGCGAACGGGTGACGACCGTTCATGAGCATCTGAAAAATCAGGACGGCCAACCCGAAGTTGTCGTGATTGGCCGTTCGCGTCACTTGCTTAAATGCCTTCCCGTGGAGCTCGGGCGGCGTGAAATCCTGGACCCCAACCTCGCACAAGAAAGTGCGCCCTTGGTGCGTGATCTGAAAGCTGTCGGTGTCGATCAGCTTCACCGTCGCATCGGGCGACACCCGCACGCCGCCGTGGTTGACGTCCCCGACCAAGTGGCCGGCTCGATGCAGAACAGAAAACGCCTTGGCCGTGTTCAGCGCAACGCGGACCACCAGCCGCCAGTCGGCTTGCGGGAACTCGGCCAAACGGCTCTTGGGACTGTAGAGCTTGTGGATGTCCTTCGATGCACGAAGGTTGGCCATGACAAAGCCGCAGACCTTGCCATCGGAGTGCCGCAGCACGTCGGTGGGCCAGGCCGTGAGTTGGTCCAGCGCAGGGGTCCGGAGGGCGGCCATGGCCAACAGCTTGTCCGCCCTCTCACTGCTGATCGCTGCCAAGTAGATCTTGGCGGCCGAGTCGGGTTTGCCTTCAACCTCGAAGACTGTTCCCTCTCCGCCCTTGCCCAGCTGCTTTCCCAAGCGGACCGGTCCGGATTTGCCAACCAGAGCAGACGAGGCCATTTAAGCCTCCTCAGGTGACGCCGATGCCTCGGGCACCTTCGCCAGCCGGCTGGCAAGCAGGAGCGTCTTATCGTCGTCCGTCCGCTCGCAGATCATCGGGGAACCAAGGTATGCCTCGAGCTTGGACGACAACTCCTCGCTGTAGCCCAAGTTATCCAGTGCTCGCACCGGCACGAATATTTTGTCAAAGAAGGGGGAATGGACGCTCTGGGTGGCTTGGTGAAGCACCAGTGCTTCAATGCCATCGGTGAACACCGCGACCTCATCGACGGGACCGGCACTACACGAAAACTCGGCATTCAATACAGCCACCGGATCCGTGACAAAGACCGTGGTGTTGATGTACTCGCCGTGTTGCGGCCAGAACACGTAAGCCCAGTCGTCACCGCGGGGCCGGATGACGATGGCACCGTCGCCTACTTGGAAGAAGCAGGCGTGGGTTGGGGACACGATGGCCGCCACCAACGTACACGCATACTCCCTGACCTCCAGTCCCTCAGCAGCGGCCCTGTGCGCGATCCGGGCCGCGACGCCGGCAAGCCAGTTCAGCACGACGTCCCGGGTGACCTGCTCAACGCTTTGGCCGTCGTCAAAATGATTGCGCACGCAGTCCCGAATCTCCGCCGTCGCCAGCTTCGCTCCCGTTGCCGATTGCGAGGCGCTTCCGGCGCCATCGGACGCCACCAGGAGCACGGTGCCGTGCACTTGGAAGAACTCCTGCTCGTAGGCGTCCTGGCAATCCGTCCCAAACTTGATGTGGGAAGTGCCAATGGAAGACGCTGCCACCACGCGCCAATCCTGCAACTCCATTACACGCTGGCCCAGCCGTCTGGCGCCATAGGGTTCACCAAGGGCACGTTGTCGCCCGGGGTCGAACGGGAAACCGCGCCCATGGAGTTAGAAAGCCACTTGAACAGCTCCCTGAACTGGAGCCCCTTGAGGTTGAGCGGGGCACGTGTGGAGATCTGGCCGAGGACGTCCATATCCGCGCCTTTCACGCCCACTGCGAAGAACTGGAAGTTCTTCGTTGCTTCCCCCTCTCTAACCAACGCGGCTGCACGCTGCCAGGAATCGGTAGGCGCTCCATCGGTGATCAGAAACACCCACGGCCGGTAGTAGGACACGCCGTTGGCCTTGTAGACCTCTTTGCGCTGCCGAACCATCTCCAGGCCTTGCTCGATCGCGGCCCCCATCGGGGTATCCCCGGTGCACGATAGGACCGGCGGATAAAAGCTGTCGGCCGTAACAAAGTCAGTCACGGTCTGGACGGGCCCGAACGTGACAATGGCCACCTCTACCCGTTTGGCCGCCAGGGAATCCGAGTTCAGCTCTTCCTGGAACTGCAGGAGACCGGCGTTGAGCTCCTCAATCGGTTTGCCTCCCATCGATCCAGATGTATCCAACAGAAGCAAACAGGCGCAGCGGTTTTCCGGATTCTCGGCAAAATCGCTGGCCCCGAAAGGCACTTGATCAAAATCAGTCATGACGCTGGATCTCCCTGTCCACTGGCTAGAAACGCCATCATAGCTCCGCCTTCCAACCCAATCTATGATGGACCATGGCCACGCACTCCTCCTCCGCTTCACTGCCAACTTGGGCACCGCAAGGATTCGCGGATTGGGCCCCTTTGGCCGTTTCTGGCACCGTGATCCTGATATTGGCGACCGCTTTGCTCGTGCGCACTGCAGCCGATGCAAAGTCCATGCCAAATAGGACCGTTGAAAAGGAAGCCGCAGAAAACGCGCCAACGCTGCCAGTGTTGAACGTGGGAACGCCCGCCCTCTCTGCAGCGCGGGTGGGCACGCTGCGGTTGGTGCCGACCGTCCAACTGCCGTCGGCAAAGCAGCGGCCGCAAGCGGACGCGCAGTGCCCTCGCCCCGCCTTGGCTGCCCTGTCGCCTCAAGCCAACGCAGCGCACGCGGCCGGCTGGCACGTCAGTGCCGACGAGACGGTCAACGGCATTCAGTTCGTCATGGTGGACGCGGGCTCGGAGAAGGGGCCCGCCGGCTGCGCGGCCATTGGAGCCAGTGCATTGGTCTTCAATGCCCACGGCCTGATTGCCATCGCCTACGACCGCAACGCCAAGCCATCATCGAGGCTCGCCTCACTTAGTGCCGGTCAGCCGGGTTCTGTGAGGCTCGAATCGCTCAGAGGACCTCTGGCCGAACTGATTGTCAGCGATCGGGAGATCGGCCTTAAGCCGCTGGCCACAGCCAAGCCGCGTCGGTCATCGAAGTGAGCGTTGGCCTAGATCGGCCAGGTGGCTGGCTGAGACGATGGGAATATTGCCCAGCGACATAGGTGCCTGGGCCTCAATCATCCACCAAGCGCAGCGGCAGTTCTGCCACCGGTCTGTGACGATGGCCAGAGCCCGCGCAGGGAAGCGCACGGGTGAGCGCGCAACCCCGGCGAAGTCATCTTTGGGAAAAGACGGGAGATTGTTGACGAGAAAAGGGGTTCCGGATTGCTCCGACACCCTTGTCTCGCAATGGGGTTCGACGCGCGTTAGTGCATCTCGGCCAAACGCGCCTCATACACCTGCTGAACTCAGCTCACGTCAGAGCATACGTCCCGGACGCTCCTGCGCCAGTTCCCCTGACGCCGGGTCCGCTCTACGTTTCGGTAGGTGCTGCGACCGTTGATGCTGCTAGCCACGGCCAACTCATCTTCGGTTTCCGCGCGGAACAGGCTCACGTCCAGTTGCTTTCCATCTTGGGCGTGCCACTTGCTTCCCACCTCCCAGTTCTTGCTCTTGGCGGGAGCGAGGTCCAGCGCGAGACCGGCCTGGCCGTCACGCCGATATCCCATTTCGTTGAACGTGGGCGTTTCGCCCCCCCCTGCCCATCGCGGCGTGCAAATGCCAGGCCGGGGTCACCTCAAAGCTGACGCTCGCAACCTGCGAGGTCGCGGAGTAGCGCCTACGCGCCACGCACGTGACCCCACTCAGGTACGGGTGATCGACACCCCACCCTCCACGCGCATCGCGCTGCCGGTAACGAAACTGCTTTCATCGCTGGCCAGGAACAACGCCGCATTGGCGATCTCCTCCGGCTCGGCGAGGCGCTTGAGCGCATGCAGCGAGCGCACGAAGTCGCGGGCATCGCCGGTCGGTGCCGCTTGCCGGCCCATCTCGGTATCGGTACCACCGGGCAGCAGCACGTTGCTGCGCACGCCACGCGCCCCGTATTCGGCGGCGATCACCTGGCTCAGGCCGATCAGCCCGGCCTTGCTCGACGCATAGGCCGCCATGCCCGGGAATCCCACGGTATGGCCGACGAAGGTGCCGACGAACACCAGCGAGCCACCGCCGCGTGCCAGCAATGCCGGCAACTGCACGCGTGCGGCATGGAAGGCGGCATCCAGATTGGTGGCCATCACTTCGCGCCAGGCGTCCACCGGGAACTCCGCTGTCTGCACGCCCGGGCCGAGCATGCCGGCGTTGTTGAGCGCGATGTCCAGGCCACCGAAGGACTGCTGGGCCAGATCGACCAGCGCCTGCGCCGTGCCCGGGTCGGCCACGTCGGCGGCATGCACCACGGCTTCGCCACCGGCGGCGCGAATCTGCTCGGCCAGCGCCTGCAGCGGCTCCAGCCGCCGCGCGTTAAGCACCAGTTTTGCGCCTTCGGCGGCGAAGCGCAGGGCGCTGGCGCGGCCAATGCCGGCGCTGGCACCGGTGATGAGAGCGATCTTGTTGTTCAGGCGCATGGTCGTGGTACCGGTTGTGAAGTGGCCGCCACGATGCCAAGCCTTCGGCCCACCAACACTCCGTTTCCGGGCCTCACAGATGGGTGCAGGAAACGGAGTTTCCGCAGCACCGGCACGTGCCAGAATCCGGCCATGGACAGTACCGCCACAACCGCCCTCGATGCCCGCGTCGAACGCGTCTGCCGCCACCTTCAGACCAGCCTCGACGAACCCTCGCTACAGGAACTGGCCGCGATCGCCGGCTGCAGCCCGACGCGCCTGCATCGCCTGTTCAAGCAGGCGACCGGGCTGACCCCAAAGCAGTACGCCGCCGCGCTGCGCGCCGACCGCCTGCGCACCGGCCTGGAACACAAGGAGCGCATCACCGATGCCTTCCACGATGCTGGCTTCGGTTCCAGCGGGCGCTTCTACGAGAACGCACCGAAGTTGCTGGGCATGACGCCCAAGCAATGGCGCGCAGGGGGCCGCGGCGAAGTCATCCACTTCGCCATCGCCGAAAGTTCACTGGGCAGCGTGCTGGTGGCCAGCAGTGCCACCGGCGTGGTCGCGATCCTGCTCGGCGATGATCCGGAGACGCTGTTGCAGTCACTTCAGCAGCGCTTCCGCCAGGCCGAACTGGTCGGCGCCGACAGCGGCTATGAACAACTGGTAGCGCAGGTGGTGGGCCTGGTCGAGGATCCCACGCGGGGCACCACGCTGCCGCTGGACATCCGCGGCACCGCGTTCCAGCAGCGGGTGTGGCAGGCGCTGCAGCAGATCCCGCGCGGGCACACTGCCTCGTATGCCGATATCGCCGCGCGCATCGGCGCGCCCCGATCGAGCCGCGCGGTGGCACGTGCCTGCGCAAGCAATCCTCTGGCAGTGGCCGTGCCCTGCCACCGCGTGGTGCGCCGCGATGGCGACCTGTCCGGCTATGCGTGGGGCGTGGCACGCAAGCGCGAACTGCTGCGCCGGGAAAAGGCCTCGACTGCCTGACGTGGGTGCCGACCTTGGTCGGCACACCACGCGGTAGCGCCGGGCCATGCCCGGCGAATCCCGGCGAACGCTCAATCCAGCTTCACCACCAGCTTGCCGAAGTTGCGCCCCTGCAACAGCCCGAAGAACGCCTCCGGCGCCTTCTCCAGCCCTTCCACCACATCCTCGCGGTACTGGACGCGGCCTTCGCGCAGCCATCGCGGCATCTCGCGTTCGAAGTCCGGCCACAGGTGGTTGAAGTCGTGCACGATGAAACCACGCACGGTCAGGCGCTGGCGCAGGATCTGGCTGAACAGTGCGGGCAACCGGTCCGGGCCGGGCTGCTCGACGCCCCGCTCGTTGTAGGTGGCGATGGTGCCGCACACCGGAATGCGGGCGAAGGCGTTGAGCAGCGGCAGCACTGCATCCAGCACGTGCCCGCCTACGTTCTCGAAATACACGTCGATACCCCTGGGCACCGCCGCACGCAGCTGCGCGGCGAAATCAGCGGCGCGATGATCCAGCGCCACGTCCACGCCCAGCGTCTGCAGATAGGCACGCTTGGCTTCGCCGCCGGCGATGGCGACCACGCGCGCGCCCTGCAGCTTGGCCAGCTGGGCGACGGTCGCGCCCACCGGCCCGGTCGCGGCAGCCACGACCAGCGTCTCGCCCGGCTTCAAACGGGCGATTTCATGCAGGCTGGAATAGGCGGTGAAGCCGGGCATGCCATACACGCCCAGCGCGGTACTCAGCGGCAGTCCGGCCGGGTCCAGGCGGCGCCCCAGTGCCCTGGCCGGCAGCACCGCGTGGGTCTGCCAGCCACCCGGCGCCAGCACCAGCTCACCTGCGGCTACGCCCTCGGCGTTGGACTGCAGCACCTCGGCCACGGTCTGCCCTTCCATCACCGCGCCCACCGCCACCGGCGCGGCGTACGACGGGCCCTCGTCCATGCGTCCACGCATGTACGGGTCCAGCGACAGGTAGCGGTTGCGCAGCAGCACTTCGCCCGGCCCGGGCGCCGGCAGCGTGGCCTGCTCCAGACGGAAATTGCCGGCGGTCGGTGCGCCCTGCGGACGCGACGCAAGCACGATGCGGGAGGTGGTCGAGGGATCGGACATGGCCAGGTCTCTGCTGTTGCCAGCATCAGGAAAGGAGTGCCGACACTACGCCGCAGCCATCCCCGATGGCGGCCACGAAAACAGCGTTCCATCGCCCGGACCGGCGCGGGTCCGGCGCAGCCCTTGCCCTTGCAGCTTTGGCGATCGCGGCGATCTGCTGATTTCCACCGCAGACGATGATCGACTGGCCACGCCCCGCCCCAGGACGGAGGATCAAGCACTTGCGAGCCCGCAGACGGCAATGTGAAGAAATCTTGGCAAAACGCTTGCCGAAGGCAGCCGACCTCCGTAATATACGCGTCCTTGGCAGCGACCTCGCTGCAACGAAACACGTGGCCGAGTAGCTCAGTTGGTAGAGCAGGGGATTGAAAATCCCCGTGTCGGCGGTTCGATTCCGTCTTCGGCCACCACTTTCGAAGGCCTGCAGAAATGCGGGTCTTTTTTTTCCGGAAACCGGGTTTGATCACGGTTGCCACACAATTTGGCCGAGTAGCTCAGTTGGTAGAGCAGGGGATTGAAAATCCCCGTGTCGGCGGTTCGATTCCGTCTTCGGCCACCATCTTCAGAGACCTGCAGAAATGCAGGTCTTTTTTTGTTCGCGCTCCGCGCAAGCGGCGGCCACACCACCCGGTTGACGAAACATTTACACCGGCATGTGCGGTGGCACCTACGCTCCAGACTCCTGCCTGGAGCCTGCCGATGCCTCTGCGCCCCACCCTGCTTGCCTGCATGCTGCTGGCCGCCTCCCCGGTGATCGCCGCCGAACCGGTGCGCGCAGTCGACACGCTGGACATCGACCGCTACGCAGGCCAGTGGCACGAGATCGCGCATCTTCCGGTGTCGTTCCAGAAGCAGTGCGTCGGCGAGATCACCGCCAACTACGGGCTGCGCCGCGATGGCCGCATCAGTGTCACCAATGCCTGCCGCAACGGCGACGGAGAACGCGTGGTTGCTGAAGGCGTTGCACGCCCGGTTGCCGGCCATCCCGGCCAGTTGCAGGTGCGCTTCGTGCCGGACTGGCTGAGCTGGGTGCCGCTGGTCTGGGCCGACTACTGGGTCCTGGCACTGGACCCGGACTATCAGTGGGCGTTGGTCGGTGAGCCGGACCGTAAGTACCTGTGGATCCTCTCGCGCCTGCCGGAAATGGATCGCGCCCGGTTCGAACAGTTGAAAGAGAAAGCCGAGACGATGGGCTACGACCTCGGCCCACTGCGCCTGATGGCTCCGATTCGCGATACGCCCGCCGACTGAACCGCGTCGTATCCGGCGCACCACGCGCGCGCCATCCGGCGCCGCGCACGCCCGGCCGCCATCTTCACGCGCTACCCTCTGCGACGGGTCGCCACAGGCGATCCAAACGACCATACGCCGTAGTATGCTTATCCAACGCACCCCTCCAGAGGACCTGCGCCCATGCTCCACCGCTTCCGTATCGCCTTGATCGTCCTGTGCACCCTCGCCCTTGTTGCCTGCAACAACGGCATCGTCAAGCGTGTTTCGGAACCGGCAGCCAGCCTGCAGCAGCTGACCGTGCGCGCCGACGGCAACTGGACCGTGGCCCTGCGCCTGCAGAACTACAGCTCCATGCCCATGACCTTCGATGACGTCGCGCTGGCGCTGACCGTCGGCGACAGCGACGCCGGCACCCTGCAGGCCAAGCCGGGCATTTCCATCGGCGGCACCTCGGCCGACGTCATCCAGGTCAACCTGGTGCCCAGCTCGGCCGCACGCCTGGTGGTGGCCGATGCGCTGGCCAGCAACCGCACCCTGGCCTATGGCCTGAAGGGAACGGTGGCAGCCACTCCGCAGGAAAAGAAGCAGCGCAGCTTCGACATCAGCAGCCGCAGCACCCTGAACCAGGCCCCGGGCCTGCCGGGCGTGCTGCGCTGACTCCCGCTTTCCGCCGCGGCGCCCGGCGCCGCTCCCCCTGTCCCTGATCAAATCGAGACGTACCGATGAGCAGCTACACCGCCCCGCTTTCCGACCTCCGTTTCGCCCTGCACGATGTGCTCAAGGTCGAACCCCTGTTCGCCCGCCTGGGCTTCACCGACGCCACCGCCGACGTGGTCGATGCCGTGCTGGAAGAAGCCGGCCGCTTCAGCGCCACCGTGCTGGCCCCGCTCAACAGCGTCGGCGACGAGATCGGCTGCGTACTCGACCAGGCCTCCGGTGAAGTGACCACCCCGCCCGGCTTCAAGCAGGCCTACGACCAGTTCGTCGATGGCGGCTGGACCGGCCTGACCGCGTCGCCGGAGCTGGGCGGCCAGGGCCTGCCGCACACCCTGGGCGTGCCGCTCAACGAGATGATCAACGCCGCCAACCTGGCGTGGGGCAACTTCCCGCTGCTCTCGCACGGCGCCATCGAAGCGCTGAAGCAGCACGGCGAGGCCTGGCAGCACGAGGCCTTCCTGAAGCCGCTGATCGAGGGCCGTTGGACCGGCACCATGTGCCTGACCGAGCCGCACTGCGGCACCGACCTGGGCCTGCTCAAGACCAAGGCCGAGCCGAATGCCGATGGCAGCTACTCGATCACCGGCACCAAGATCTTCATCACTGCCGGCGAGCACGACCTGACCGGCAACATCGTGCACCTGGTGCTGGCCAAGCTGCCCGACGCCCCTCCGGGTGCCAAGGGCATCTCGCTGTTCGTCACCCCGAAGTTCAAGGTCGACCGCGAAGGCAACGTCGGCGAGCGCAACGCACTGCGCTGCGGCTCGATCGAGCACAAGATGGGCATCAAGGGGTCGGTCACCTGCGTGATGAACTTCGATGGTGCGCAGGGCTACCTGGTCGGCCAGCCGCACAAGGGCCTGCAGGCCATGTTCACCATGATGAACACCGCGCGCCTGGGCGTCGGCCTGCAGGGCATCGGCCTGTCCGAGCGCGCTTACCAGAACGCACTGAAGTACAGCCGTGAGCGCCTGCAGTCGCGCGCCCTGAGCGGCGCCAAGTTCCCGGACAAGCCGGCCGACCCGATCCTGGTCCATCCGGATGTGCGCCGTATGCTGCTGACGGTGAAGTCACTGGTCGAGGGCAGCCGCCTGCTGGCCCTGCACGCCGCCACCCTGATCGACGTCGCCCACCACGCCGAGGATGCCGCCGAGCGCGAGCGCGCCGACACCCTGGTGAGCTTCCTGACCCCGATCTCCAAGGCCTGCCAGACCGAATGGGGCATCGAGAACACCTACAACGCCCTGCAGTGCTTCGGCGGCCACGGCTACATCCGCGAACACGGCATGGAGCAGCTGGCCCGCGATGCGCGCATCACCACGCTGTATGAAGGCACCACCGGCATCCAGGCGCTGGACCTGATCGGCCGCAAGACCGCGTCCAGCCAGGGTGCCGGCCTGAAGCTGATGCTGGCCGAGATCGAGGCGTTCGCCAAGGCCAACGAGGGCAACGAAGCGCTGGCCGAATTCATCGGCCCGCTGCGCGCCAAGGCCGCCGAATGGGGCAAGCTGACCCTGGACGTACTGCAGCGCGCGGCCGCCAACCCCGACGAACTGGGCGCAGCCAGCTACGACTACCTGTTCTATTCGGGTTACGTGGTGCTGGCCTACTGGTGGGCCCGCAGCGTCGCCGCCGCCGATGCCAGCGCGCACGGCGCCGCCTTCGCCCAGGGCAAGCGCGAGACCGCACGGTTCTACTTCGCCCGCGTGCTGCCGCGCACGCTCAGCCACGCCGCCGCGATCCAGGCCGGCGCCGCCCCGCTGATGGCGATGGACGACGAGCGCTTCGGCGCCTGAGCCGGGCTGCGCCCGGCACCCGCGGTAGTGCCGGCCGCTGGCCGGCCACCGCAACAGCAACATCAACGGCAAGAGCTGGCTTCCTGCGGGGTGGCGAGGTGGGTCCAATTGCGGGGGACGCTGCAAGTACGTCCATGTAAGCTCGGTCGCCGCATCCATGCGGCTCACGCCCCCGCAACCGGACCCACCCCGCCCTCGACAGATTTCTGCTGCTGGTAGGTGTCGACCTTGGTCGACACCGTAGATCCACGCCATGCGTGGATGGAAACCACCGAAATCCATCTGGAGAAAAGCCCCCCTTTGTTAAGGGGGGGCGCACCGACAGGTGCGGGGGATAGGAGGAATGCGTGGACCTGAATGTTGACGATTTGTGTATCGCCGACAGGCGATACACAAATCGTCAACATTCAGGTATAAGCTGTTCTCCCGATGGAGACAGACACTACACGCTTGGGTCTGATCGAAGCCGGAGCTCCGTTTTCTGCTCCGGGCGCCGAAGCATCGCCCAACGCCACGACGCTGCATCGCCCCGGTTCGGTCCGGCTGCTCTCGCTTGATGCCCACGGACGCGTACTGGACTGGATCACCTGGCAGGATGCGGCGTGCCTCTACGCCCGCGAAGCCGTCGCCTGGACACTCGGCGATCCCTGCCTGCACATCCACGGCGGTACCAACCGCTTCAGCGGACTGCAGAGCGGCATGGACCTGCACCCGATCATCGCCGCCCGCGGCCACGCCCGCTCCCGCGCGATCGACCCCACGCCGAATCTGACCAACCCGGCCCTGTTCGCCCGCGACGCACACCTGTGCATGTACTGCGGCCAGCAGTTCAACCGCCCCACGCTCACCCGCGACCACGTCATGCCGCTGTCCAAGGGTGGCCTGGACTGCTGGGAAAACGTGGTCACCGCCTGCTTCCACTGCAACTCGCGCAAGAGCGACCGCACCCCGCAGCAGGCCGGAATGCCGTTGCTGGCGGTGCCTTACCGGCCCAGCTGGATCGAGCACCTGATCCTGTCCAACCGCAACATCCTGGCCGACCAGATGGCCTTCCTGAAGGCGCAATTGCCCAAGCGGTCAAAACTGAGCACCTGAATCGCCGAAAATGCAACCCTCACCGTCCTGTCACGGACGGCGGCGTTTGCTTGCCCCACCCCCGTTTGAGGGCGAAAATGGGCGTTCAGAACAAGTGCGAACATGATGATCGACTCTGCCCGCTATCCCCGCCTCGCGCGCATCCAGACACCGGATGACCTGCGCACGTTCGACGAATCCGAATTGAGGGCGGTCGCCGACGAACTGCGCGCCTACCTCATCGAGTCGGTGGGCAAGAGCGGCGGCCACTTCGCCGCCGGCCTGGGCGTAATCGAACTCACCGTGGCCCTGCACTACCTGTACCAGACTCCGCAGGACCAGCTGGTCTGGGACGTCGGTCACCAGACCTACCCGCACAAGATCCTGACCGGTCGCCGCGACGAGATCCACACCGTCAAGCAGAAGGACGGCGTCGCGCCGTTCCCGAAGCGCGAAGAGAGCGAGTACGACACCTTCGGCGTCGGCCACTCCTCGACCTCGATCTCGGCCGCACTCGGCATGGCCATCGCCCGCCAGTCCGAAGGCGACAACCGCCAGGTCGTTGCAGTGATCGGTGATGGCGCAATGACCGCCGGCATGGCGTTCGAAGCGCTGATGCACGCCGGTGGCATGGAGCCCGAGCCGAACCTGCTGGTGATCCTCAACGACAACAACATGTCGATCTCCGAGGCGGTCGGCGGTCTGACCAAGATGCTCGGCCGCGCCACCGGCAGCCGCACGCTCAATGCGCTGCGCGAAGGCGGCAAGAAGATCCTCGGCGACAAGAAGAACAATCCGGCGCGCTTCGTGAAGCGCTGGGAAGAACACTGGAAGGGCATGTTCGTGCCGTCCACGATGTTCGAGGAAATGGGCTTCCACTACACCGGCCCGATCGACGGCCACGACATGCCCGCCCTGCTGTCCACGCTGAAGACGCTGCGCGCCTCCAAGGGCCCGAAGCTGCTGCACGTGATGACCACCAAGGGCAAGGGCTACGAGCCGGCCGAAGGCGACCAGATCGGTTACCACGCCGTCGGCCCGTTCGATCCGGACAAGGGCCTGGTGGCCAAGGCCGGTGCCAAGAAGCCGACCTACACCGATGTGTTCAGCGACTGGCTGTGCGATGCCGCCGCTGCCGAGCCACGCCTGTACGGCATCACCCCGGCGATGCGCGAAGGCTCCGGCCTGGTGCGTTTCAGCAAGGAATACCCGCAACGCTATTTCGACGTGGCAATTGCCGAGCAGCACGCGGTCACCCTCGCCGCCGGCATGGCCACCCAGGGTGGCAAGCCGGTGGTGGCGATCTACTCGACCTTCCTGCAGCGTGCGTACGACCAGCTGGTGCATGACGTGGCCATCCAGGACCTGGACGTGCTGTTCGCGATCGACCGCGCCGGCGTGGTCGGTCCGGACGGCGCCACCCATGCCGGCAACCTCGACCTGAGCTTCCTGCGCTGCGTGCCGAACCTGGTGGTGATGGCTCCGTCCAATGAAGCCGAGTGCCGGCAGATGCTCAGCACTGGCCTGCAGCATCCGGGCCCGGCTGCCGTGCGCTATCCGCGCGGCACCGGCACCGGCGTTGCCGCCGGTACCGACCTGTCGACCCTGCCGATCGGCAAGGGCGAGCTGCGCCTGCAGGGCAGCCGCGTCGCGCTGCTCGCCTTCGGCAGCACCGTGGCCGCCGCTGAGCAGGTCGGCCGCGAACTGGGCCTGAGCGTGGTCAACATGCGCTTCATCAAGCCGCTGGACCGCGAGCTGGTGCTGGCCGTGGCCGCGCAGCACGAGGGCCTGGTCACGATCGAAGACAACGTGGTGGCCGGCGGCGCCGGCTCCGGCGTCGGCGAACTGCTCAACGCCGAAGGCATCCTGCGCCCGATCCTGCACCTGGGCCTGCCCGACAGTTACCAGCACCACGCCAGCCGTGAGGACCTGCTGGCCGAAGCCGGTATCGATGCGGCGGGCATCCGCGCGGCGGTACTCAAGCGCTGGCCGCAGCTGGCTGCCGGGACCCCGCCGCTCAGCGCGGCAGGCTGAGGCCGGTCACCACCAGTAGATCCACGCATGGCGTGGATCTACTGCGGAACAGGGGTGCGGAACAGGGGTCGATCCACGCCATGCGTGGAGACAGATGCAAAGTAGATCCACGCCGTGCGTGGCTAGCGGGCTCCGGAACGATGATCTGGCCGGAAACCCCAACCCTCAGCCGTAGCTGACCGCTTCCACGAACGCACCGCTGGCCTCCACCCGCACCGCAGCGCGCTGCCCGGTGTCGACGAAGTGGAGGCGTGCAAGGGTTTCAGCGAAATCGTAGGCCCGGGCACCATCGCGGAACTCGATCGGTTCCGGCCGGTCCGGGTGCAGCACGCGCCATTGGCGTTGCTCGCATTGCAGGCGGATCAACATGCAGCTCACTCCTTGAGGCAGCGTATCGACGGTGGCGGGACGGGCGTGCCGGTTACGGCAGACTTCATCGCGACGGATCAGGGGCACGCAGGGGCGCCCTGATCACAGAAGATACGACGTTCAAAATGTGAGCTGTATCAGATTATTCTGATTTTCGATGGGCGAGCTCAATTCACCTGGAACTGCGCCCGGCAGCCGTCGCTGACCCAGATGCCACGACGGTTCCAGCCCCAGGTCTGGCCCTCGATGCAGGCGCTGCGTGAATCCTGACGCACCAGGCGCACACCACGACGGATGCGGGCATCACAGTACTCCTGGCGGTGGCCGTTGGAATGGCAGGTGATCACCTCACCCCCGCCCCAGCCATTGCCACCGTTGCCCCAGCCGTTGCCATGGCCACCACCCCAGCCACCGCCACGGCGGTACTCGCCAACGAACTCGGCACGGCAGCCCTGGGTGACCCACACACCGTAGCGCGATTGCCCCCAGGTCTCGCCTTCCACGCACGGCGAACCGGACAACTGGCGGATCATCCGGGCACGGCCTTCCAGACGGCATTCATTGCTGCGGTTCTTGATCGATTCGCAGCGGACGATGCCGCCGCCATCACGACCGCCATAGCGATCGTCGTCATAACCGTAGCCATAGCTCTGCGCCTGCGCGCCGCCTGCGGCCGCCAGCATCGGCAGCAGCGTGCAGGCCAGGGTGCGCCAGGTGAGTGCCTTGCCCATCGGAATCTCCGGATGAATACGATGGCGCAAGCATCCGGGATTCGTGGCGCGGCGCACAGGGGGGCGCACCACGGCGGTTTTTTCCCCATTCAAACAACTCAACCGTGGCTGACTGCGCCTCGGCCGGTGGCGTCACTCCCCGATATGGAGCGCATCCACGGTGCTGCCGAGCGCCTCGACCCGGACCGTGCTGCGCTGGCCGGTGCGACGATGGTGCTCGAGGGCCAGCGCAGCGGCCGCGTCGAAGGCATCGGCACCGCGGGCGTAACGGGTGGCGTCACCCGCCTTCGGATGCAACACGGACCAGTGCCGGGCAGTGCATTGGACAGTAAAGACCATGAGAAGCTCCTGCGGAAGGAAAGAGGCGGTGACAGGCGGCAGGGCCACGTGCCAGTACACCCTCAGGCTATCGATCGCGTCGGAGATGGCCCATCAGATTTGTACGAAAATGCCTCAGGATTCGGTCGGGCGCTTCCCAACCCTCACATCCCTGAGGCTGTTTAGTGAAGGCGTTCCGTGACCCTTGTCACGGAGTTGACGGAGCTTCACACTACCGTCACCAACAGGGGCCCCTTCCACATGCGCACCTTCTTCTCGCAGCAGCGCTGGACGCTGCTGAAGTTCTATTTCGTGGCCAGCTATCTGGTGCTGATTGAAGAGCTGATCCGCGCCGCCATGCACTGAGCGCTTGCTGGACGGCTATTTGCGACAGACACTGTCGCTTTAGGCACGGAGCCCGCCCGATGAAAGCGCTTCTTCTGATTCCAGCCCTGCTGGTGCTGACCGCGTGCGCCAACCAGCACGACGCCGCCGCACGTGCCGATGCGGCGCCCACCTCGTCTGCGGTACCGAAGGTGGGCGGCGATCGCGATGCCCACGGATGCATTGGTTCGGCCGGCTACCAGTGGTGCGAGCACAGCCAGCGTTGCGAACGCCCGTGGGAACTGGCACAGGCACAGGGCCTGGCCAATACCGCCGAGGCCATCGATGCCTACTGCGCGAAGCCGGCCAGCCCGGCACGCAAGTGAGGCGCGCACCCCATGGCTGAGCTGAGCCCGCTACCCACCCTGGCCCCGGGTCGCTACCGCCACTTCAAGGGCGGCGAGTACGACGTGCTCGATATCGTCCGCAGCAGCGAGACGCTGGAGCCACTGGTGCTGTATCGCGCGCTCTATGGCGAAGGCGGCCTGTGGGTGCGCCCGTATGCCATGTTCGTCGAACAGGTACCGGGCGAACACGGACCGCAGCCGCGTTTCGCCCGCATCGACGCATGACGGTTCCGCTGCCGGCCCTGGCCGGCAGCGCGGTGACACCACGGGCCTGCGTTACAATCGTACCGTCCAGTCGGTTTCTTCCCGCCATGTCCGCATCCCCCTCCCGTTCGCGCCGCAAGGCGCCCGACAGCGTGCGCCAGTCACTGCTGCAGGCCACCATTGAAGTGATCGGCCGTAATGGCCTGGCCGCGCTGACCGTGCAGGACGTCGCACAGGCCGCCGGTGTCAGCAAGGGTGCGCTGTTCCATCATTTCAGCAGCAAGCAGGCACTGGTGGATGAAGCCATCGGAGCGCTCATCGGCGAATTCGAAGCGCGGGTGCGTGCCCTGCTGCAGGAAAACCCCGAAGGGCATGGCCGTTTCAGCCGCGCCTATGTGCAGGCCAATTTCGAGCATCTGCTGCAGCAGGAACAGGACAACGACATCGGCCTGACCCTGGGCAACCTGATGGAACCAGCCCTGCTCGCGCATTGGCGTACCTGGAAGCGTGCGATGCTGGCCGAGTTCGCCGGCGAAGCCAACGATCCCCGACTGTATGCGGCGCGCTGCGCTGCCGATGGCTACTGGGCCACGGCCTATGGGCGACCACTGGACGAGGAAGAACGCGCCAACGCATTGGCGATGGCCGAACAGGCCCTGAAACTATGCGACCCGCAGTGAGCAGGAGCGCTCAATGAATCCCTACCTCTACCTTGCCGCTGCCATCGTGCTGGAAGTAATTGCCACGTCGCTGCTGAAGGCATCCGACGGCATGAGCCGGCTGGCGCCGACACTGGGCGCGCTGGTCGGCTATGGACTGTGCTTCTACCTGCTGTCGATGACCATGAAGTCGATCCCGACCGGTATCGCCTACGCGATCTGGTCCGGCGTCGGCATCGTGCTGATCTCGCTGATCGGGCTGGTGGTGTTCAAGCAGCGCCTGGATGCACCGGCGTTGATCGGCATCGGCCTGATCTGTGCTGGCGTACTGGTGATCAATCTGTTCTCGCGCAGCAGCGCGCACTGAGTACGCTGCTGCGCGATCAACGCTAGCTGACCTTCTTCGCTACGGTCATGCCGAGCAGGAACAGCACCACGGCGATGATGATGCCGGCCCAGAACAGGAACTTGGCGATGCCGACCGCGGCGCCGGCAATGCCGCCGAAGCCGAGCACGCCCGCAATGACGCCGATGATGGCGAAGATGATGGCCCACTTGATCATGTCAAACCTTTCCCCGTGGGGACTGCGTACTGGATGATCAGGCTAGGCCGTAGCCGATGCGGCAGTCGTGAACAGGCCGCGTGCGCGGCGTGAATCAGCGCGGGCGGAAACGCAGCAGGGCCACTGCAAAGGCCAGGAAAACGCTGCCCACCAGCCGCTCGAACCAGCGCCGCGCGAAGGGTTTGGCCAACCATCGGCGCAGGCCATGGCCACCGGCGGCATACATCACATACCAGAACAGTTCGCAGCCGGCGAAGGTGGCGACCAGCACGCTGTACTGCAGCGCCTGGCCACGCGACGGGTCGACGAACTGCGGCAGGAACGCCGCAGCGAACAGCAGCAGCTTGGGATTGCTCAGGCCCACCAGAAGGCCACCACGGAACACCTTCCACGCGCCCAGCGACGCCGCAACCGGCAGCGCGGCATCGACCGTCACCGGTGGTGCCGGCCGGCAACTGTCACGCCATGCCTTCAGGCCCAGCCAGGCCAGATAGGCCACGCCCAGATAGCGCAGCACCTCAAACAGCATCGGCGAGGAATGCAGCAGCGCACTCAGGCCTGCTGCGGAGGCCGCCAGCACCAGCAGCATCGCCAGCAGGCAGCCAGCCATCGCCGGCACGCTACCGCGAAAGCCGAGCCCGACGCTGCGACCGAGGATATGCAGCATGTTCGGCCCCGGCGTACCACACAGAACGAACACCGTGGCGAGGAACCACCACCAGGTATGCAGGGCCATATCGGACATCCACTTCAGAAGATCCCACCAGCATAGAGTGCGCCGGCCTGGCGCGGCACACACAGCGCAGCATGGATGCGGTGGTTACAGAGGCAGGCTCAGGCCGCGAGCGCGTCGCGCCGTACCAGTACCTGATCGATCAAGCCCCATTCGCATGCCTGCTCGGCACTCATGAAACGATCGCGGTCCAGGGTCTGCTCGACCTCCTCGACACTGCGTCCGCAATGCTGCGCATACAGCCGGGTGATGCGCTGCTTGGTGCGCTGCATTTCCTCGGCATGGATGAAGATGTCCGACGCCTGGCCCTGCACCCCGCCCAGCGGCTGATGCACATGCAGGCTGGCATTGGCCAACGCCGCACGGTGACCGGGCTCGCCGGCCATCAGCAGGAACGAACCCATCGACCGCGCGGTGCCCATGCACAGCGTATGCACCGGGGCCGAGATGTATTGCATGGTGTCGTACATCGCCAGGCCGCTGGAGATCACCCCACCCGGCGAGTTGATGTACAGATGGATCGGCTTCTCCGGGTTTTCCGATTCCAGGAACAGCAGCTGCGCGCAGACCAGCGCCGACACAGTGTCATCGACTTCACCGTTGAGAAAGATGATGCGCTCGCGCAGGAGCCGCGAGTAGATGTCATGGGAGCGCTCACCGCGCTCGCTGCGTTCCACCACCATCGGTATCAGCTGCATTCTGTCCCGCATGTGCCTGCTCCCTGTAGCGTTCGATCCAGGCGCCGGCTCAGGCCGCGCGCATCATGGTGCGATGATCGTCGTTGGCGGCCAACGGCAGCAGCGCGCGCAGGTCGGTGAGGCGATGCACGATGGCCAGCACCGTCCCCCCGCCGTCATCCGCGCGCAGCCGGAAACACACCAGGCTGTGCAGATGCGGGGGCTGCGCATCGCGCAGGTGGAACCCCAGTTCCCGCCCCTCCTCGCACAGGCAGGGCTGCGGATCGGCAAGATCGGCCGCAGGCAACCAGCGCTCACGCAGCGCCGGATCGAACAGTGCGCGCCAGACCCGTTCCGGTGGCGCTGGCAGCCACTGCTCCATCACCAACGCGGGAGCCGCTTCGTTCAGAACATCGTCCATCAGTCCATCTCCTTCAGCAGATCCTGCAAGGCATCCATCCGCGCGGGCCAGTAGGCCCGGTAGCGCTGCAGCCAGTTGCCGATGTGCGCCAGCCCGCGCGGATCGACCTCGTAGTGGACGAAACGGCCTTGGCGCTGTTCGCTCACCAGCCCGGCATCGCGCAGCACCGCCAGGTGCTGGGACATCGCAGACTGGCTGATCGCCATGCCCTCGCGCAGCGCGCTGGCATGCTGCCCGCCCTCGGCCAGCTTTTCGAAGATGTGGCGGCGGGTGGGGTCGGCCAGCGCTTTGAAGAGGGCGTTCTCGATCATGACCAACACATTAGCAACCACTAATGTGTAGTGCAACTCCCGCATCGGCTGTGCTGCAATGACGGCTCCCCGGCATGGAGCTGTGCATGAAGACCCTTGGCCTGATCGGCGGCATGAGCTGGGAAAGCTCGGCGCAGTATTACCGGCTCATCAACGAGGACGTGCGGCAGCGCCTCGGTGGCGCACATTCGGCGCAGCTGCTGCTGTGGTCGGTGGATTTCGCCGGCATCAAGCAGCTGCAGCATGACGGCGACTGGAATGCGCTGGGCGACCATATGGCCGACGCTGCACGGCGCCTGCAGGCCGGTGGCGCCGATCTGCTGTTGATCTGCACCAACACCATGCACAAGCTGGCCGACCGCATCGAGGCGGTCTGCCCACTGCCGCTGCTGCATATCGCCGATCCCACCGCCCAGGCCATCGTGCAGGCAGGCGCACGCAAGGTGGGCCTGCTCGGTACCGCCTTCACCATGGAACAGGACTTCTACCGCGGCCGGCTGCAGGATCGCTTCGGATTGGAGGTGCTGGTTCCCGAAGCCGATGATCGTCGCAGCGTGCACGACATCATCTACCAGGAACTGATCGCCGGTGTGGTCAGCGAGCACTCACGACAGGTCTACGCCGGCGTGATCGCGAGACTGGTGGCGCGCGGTGCCGAAGCCATCATCCTGGGCTGTACCGAGATCATGCTGCTGGTACGACCGGAAGACAGCGCAGTGCCGCTGTTCGATACCACTGCACTGCACGCACGGGCTGCGGTGGACGCGGCGCTGGCGTCAATCGATGCGCGCCGGAGCGCGGAATCAGTCCGCGCCCTGCACTTCCAGCGCGGTGATGAGCCACTCGACCACCGCCTGTGAATCGCACAGGAAGAAGATGGCATCGCCGGAGCGCGCCTCGGTAAGCAGGCGATAGACCGTGATCGCCACCGCCGACTGATTGGCGATGAACACTTCCGGGCTGCGCGGCCCCTCGCTGTGGCCGGCAACCGCGTGCAGCGCCTTGCGTGCGGCCACGGTCGCTGCCGGGTCCGCGCTGCGGGTCAGTTCCGGCCCGCGCAGGCCCCAGGCAATGAACACATGCTTGCCCTTGAACGTAGTGTCCAGGACCCGCACCTCGGCGCCGCCTGCGTCGGCCGAGCGATGAATGACGGTACTGCTGATCAACGCAACCCCCTGTGGTCGTCGTGGTCCGCGCATCCTCCTCCACGCGCCGGCCGCATGCCAGTGACAACAGCCACAGGCTGTGCCGACCGGCGTGGGAGACATGTAAGAGGGTGTAAACCGATGCGATCGGATGTGCAGCGATGATACGGGATGTAAGCCTCTGCATGGGCCCGCGCGTACTACTAAACCGCCACTGAGCCATCTTCGGAACGAAGCGTTCCGGCAGCCCCGGACTGGGCCATTCTTGCCGCCCCATCCCCACCGAGCCTGCACATGTCCCATCGCCTGCTGATGACGATCACCGGCACCTCCCTTGCCCTGCTGCTGGCCGCCACCACCGTAGCCGCACAGGACTACGACACCGATCACATTCCGGCGCTGCGCTGCGAATCGCAGTTCAACAAGACCGCGCAATGCCCGATCGAGGGCCCCATGCGCCTGGCCAGGCAACTGTCGGTGACCCGGTGCGTGGAGAACCAGAACTGGGGCCAGAGCCGCCGCACGTTGTGGGTGACCGACGGTTGCCGCGCCGAGTTCGTCGCCGACGGCTATGGGCGCGGACGCTGGCCGGGCCGCGGCAGGGACCGTGACGATGATGGCGAGCGCCTGGTCTGCGAGTCCTACGAAAAGAAGGACAAGGAATGCCGTATCCGTGTGCGCCACGAGGTGCGCCTGGTCAAGCAGAAGTCGGTGACGGCCTGCATCGAGGACCGCAACTGGGGCTGGGACCGCCGCGGCGTGTGGGTCAGCGACGGCTGCCGGGCCGAGTTCCGCGTGTACTGACTGCCGAGCACGCGCTGGCTGCGGCGGGTGCGGCTGCGCCTGCGGCAGAGCCGATAGACTGGGCCCTCCTGTCAGGAGCCCGACCATGCCCGCTGCGACTGCGCTGCGCGTCCGCGACGCGACGCCCGCCGATGCCTCTGCGCTGATCGCACTCGACAGCGTGGCGGCAAGCGACCCTCGACGGGCGGAACAGATTGGCGAGTGGTTGGCGCGGGGCAACGTGCATGTTGCCGAGCAGGAGCGCGAGATCGTTGGCTACATGACCCTCCATGAGCACTTCTTCGGCGAAGCCTTCGTCGAAATACTGATGGTCGCGCGCGAGCGGCGCAGCCAGGGCGTCGGCGCCGCACTGCTGCGGCACGCGATCGCAGAGCGTGGACAGCGCAAGCTGTTCACCTCGACCAATGCCTCCAACATCGCCATGCAGCGCCTGCTCGTTGCATCGGGCTTCATCGACAGCGGCATCGTGCATGGACTGGATGACGGCGACCCGGAGCTGATCTACCGCTTTGCCGGCAGCTGATCGAGATACGCGATCACCTTGGTGTCCAGCAGATCCATCAGCACGGGATCCATGCAGCGATAGTCGTCCGGGATATCCAGGCAATGCAGGCGCTTGTGTTCCAGCAGGCGCGCGTATGCGGCCTGCAGTCGATGCTGATGCTTGGCCTCCATCACGAAGATGACATCGGCCCAGCGGATGTCCGCCGGGCCGATGGGGCGTCGTGCATGCGGGCTGGTGCCGGCCGACAGCGCAGTGAAGCCGGGCCGCCGTCGCCACATGGCTTCGGCGGTCGGGCTGCGCAGCTGGTTGCGGCTGCAGACGAACAGCAGGTTGATCATTCCTGTTCCTGCAGTTGGCGGGCGCTGAGCACCGGATAGGTGAAGCCCAGCTGGCGCGCGCGCGCGAGCTTGGCATCGCGCGTGTACAGCAGCTTCCAGTTCTTCTCGGGCTTGTAGCTGTAGGCGGTCGTGGCGCGGTCGCCACCACGGTTGCGTGCCTGGCTGCGACGCCAGGCACGGTTTCTTGCAGATTCCATGATGTGTTCTCGTGAGTACCGGGTTCAGCAGCCGCGGTAGTACGAGTGGCGCGCAGCATACACCGCGCGCACAAAAAAGCCCACGCATTGCTGCGCAGGCTTCTTGATTCATCACAGTGGTCGGGACGGCCGGATTCGAACCGACGACCCTCTGCCCCCCAGGCAGATGCGCTACCAGGCTGCGCTACGCCCCGACTGATGCTGCGATGTGCCCGCCAGTGCGGCGGGCCGTGAAGTATAGCGGATTACGATGGAAATGGGATCAGCGGCGCAACAACTGCAGCACTTCTTCCAGCTCCATGCGCACCTGCTTGATGATCTGGTTGCTCAGCGCCGATTCCTCGCGGGCATCGGGGCCATCCAGACGCAGGCGTGCACCACCGATGGTGTAGCCCTGTTCGTACAGCAGGCTGCGGATCTGCCGCACCATCAGCACGTCGTGGCGCTGGTAGTAGCGGCGGTTGCCTCGGCGCTTGGCCGGCTCAAGGCTGGGAAACTCGGTTTCCCAGTAGCGCAGGACGTGCGGCTTGACGTCGCACAGCTCGCTGACTTCACCGATGGTGAAGTAGCGCTTGGCCGGGATCGGCGGTAGTTCGCGGTTACTGCCCGGATCCAGCATAAGCTTCCACCCTCTCCTTGAGCTTCTGGCCCGGACGGAAGGTGACCACCGTACGGGCGGAAATCGGAATTTCCTCGCCGGTCTTGGGGTTGCGACCCGGGCGCTGGTTCTTGCGCCGCAGATCGAAATTACCGAAGCCCGACAGCTTCACCTGACGTCCCTGTTCCAATGCTTCACGCAGCACATCGAAAAACGCGTCGACGAATTCCTTGGCTTCCCGCTTGTTCAGACCGACTTCGTCGAACAGCTTTTCCGCCATCTCCGCCTTGGTCAATGCCATTGCCTGCTACCCCCGAGTGCTGCCCGCTCAGCCGCGGATCCGGGCGTGATGTTCACGCTCGATGGCAGTGACCGCCTCGGCCACCACCGCATCCACGTCGCGGTCCGTCAGAGTGCGCGACTTGTCCTGCAAAATCAAGCCCATAGCGAGACTCTTGAATCCCGGCTCGACGCCCTGGCCGACGTAGCGGTCGAACAGGTTCAGGTCGCGCAGCAGCGGGCCAGCAGCCTGGCGGACGGTGGCCGCGAGATCGGCCCAGGCCACCTGTTCAGGCACCAGGAATGCCAGGTCGCGACGCACTGCCGGGAAGCGCGACAGTTCGCCGGCACGCGGCAGGCGGCGGGCGGTCAGCGGCTCCAGGTCCAGTTCGAAGGCATAGACGTCGGCTTCGATGTCCATTGCCTTGGCCAGGCGCGGGTGGATCTGGCCGATCCAGCCGATCGCCACGCCATCGCGGAACACCTCGGCCGAACGGGCCGGGTGGCCGTAGGGGCGGGCCGACGGGCGGAACTCCAGTACCGCACCACTGGCAGCCGCCAGCGATTCCAGATCGCCCTTCAGGTCATGGAAATCGACCTTGCGGGCCGGCAGGCCCCACTGCAGTGCCTGTGCATCGCCACAGACCGCAGCGGCCACGCGCGGGGTTTCCAGCGGCGCCGGCCGGCCGTCGCCGGCCTGCTGGGCGAACACGCGCCCCAACTCGAACAGGCGCACGCGGCCGATCTGGCGGGCGGCGTTGCGGCCCAACGTGGCGACCAGGCCTGGCAGCAGCGACGGGCGCATCACCGCCAGTTCGGCCGACAGCGGGTTGGCCAGCGGTACCAGGCCGTCGCGCAGCTGCCACTGGCTCAGCAGCGCATCGTCGACGAAAGCGAAATTGACGGTTTCCTGCTGATCACGGGCGACCAGCTGGCGACGCACGCTCAGCGCGTCCAGCTGGGTCTCGCTCGGCATCGCCACGCGCGAGGCGCCGCCCGGCAGCGTGGTCGGGATCTGCTCGTAACCGTGGATGCGGGCCAGCTCTTCGATCAGGTCTTCTTCGATGGCGATGTCGAAGCGGCGGCTCGGCGCCGTGACCTGCCAGCCGTCGGCGGTGGCAACCACGTCCATGCCCAGCGCGCGCAGGATGCGCTCCACTTCCGCATCGTCGATGGTAATGCCGAGCACGCGGGTGATGCGGGCGCGGCGCAGCACGATGGTTGCCGGCTGCGGCAGATCGGCCTCACGCACGGCCTCGGTGACCGGCGCCGGGGTGCCGCCGGCCAGGTCCAGCACCAGGCGGGTGGCGTACTCGATGGCGGTACGCGGCAGTGCCGGATCGACACCACGCTCGAAGCGGTGGCCGGCATCGGTGTGCAGGCCCAGCTTGCGGCCACGGCCCATGATCGCGGCCGGCGCGAAGTGTGCGGCTTCCAGGAACACGGCGGTGGTCGCGTCGGTGACGCGGGTGTCGAAGCCGCCCATCAGGCCGGCCAGGCCGACCGCACGATCGGCGTCGGTGACCACCAGGAAGCTGTCGTCCAGCGCGGCGTCGCGGCCGTCCAGCAGCTTCAGGCTCTCGCCGGCACGCGAACGGCGCACGGCGATGCTGCCCTGCAGGGTGCCCAGGTCGTACGCGTGCATCGGCTGGCCCAGCTCGAGCATCACGTACTGGGTGATGTCGACCAGCAGCGAAACCGGGCGCACGCCGCTGCGGCGCAGGCGTTCGGCCATCCACAACGGCGTCTTGGCAGCGGCGTTGACACCTTCGATGACACGGCCCAGGTAACGCGGTGCTTCGGCGCCGGCGTCGAGCTGGATGGCCAGCTCACGGCTGCCGATGGCGGGAATCGTCTCGGTGGTGAAATCCAGCACGTCGCTGCGGGTGGCGGCGGCGACGTCGTAGGCGATACCGCGCAGGCTGAAGCAGTCGGCGCGGTTCGGGGTCAGCTTGATCTCGATGCTGGCGTCCGGCAGGCCCAGGTACTCGACCAGAGCCTGGCCGACCGGTGCGTCATCCGGCAGCTCCAGCAGGCCGGAGGCATCGTTGTCCAGGCCCAGCTCCCTGGCCGAGCACAGCATGCCGTTGGACTCGACACCGCGCAGCTTGGCCGGCTTGATCTTCAGCTCGCCAATCTGCGCGCCGACCATCGCCAGCGGCGCAACCAGGCCCGGACGTGCGTTCGGTGCGCCGCACACGATCTGCAGCAGCTCGCCCTGCCCGGCATCGACCTTGCACACCTGCAGGCGGTCGGCTTCCGGATGGCGTACGGCGTCGACGATGCGCGCCACGACCACGTGCTCGAGGCCTTCGCCCAGCGCGGTCACGTCTTCCACTTCCAGGCCGATGGCGGTCAGCACCGCACTCAGTTCATCGCGCGAAGCGCGGGTCGGGACGTGGCTGCGCAGCCAGTTTTCGGAGAATTTCATGGTGTCACCCTGGTGGGCCCGGCGCATGCGCCTGGGCCTGCGAATTTAGAAGCAGTCGAGCAAGCTCGACTCTACGGACCGGCGCTTACGCGAACTGCTTGAGGAAGCGCACGTCGTTCTCGAAGAACGCGCGCAGATCGTTGACGCCGTAACGCAACATCGCAAAGCGCTCCACGCCCATGCCGAAGGCGAAGCCGGTGTAGCGCTCCGGATCGATGCCGACGTTGCGCAGCACGTTCGGATGGACCATGCCGCAGCCGAGCACTTCCAGCCAGCGGGTGCTGCCATCGGGCTGCTGCCAGGCGATGTCCACTTCCGCACCCGGTTCAACGAACGGGAAGTAGCTGGGGCGGAAGCGCATCTCGAAGTCGCGCTCGAAGAAGGCGCGCACGAACTCGGCCAGCGTGCCCTTCAGGTCGGCGAAGGTCGAATGCTCGTCCACCAGCAGGCCTTCCACCTGGTGGAACATCGGCGAATGGGTCTGGTCGCTGTCGCTGCGGTACACCTTGCCGGCGGCGATCATGCGCAGCGGCGGCGCGTGGTCGCCCATGTAGCGCACCTGCACACCGGAGGTATGCGTGCGCAGCAGGCGGCCGTCACCGAAGTAGAAGGTGTCGTGCATGGCACGCGCCGGGTGGTGCGGCGGGAAGTTCAGCGCCTCGAAGTTGTGCCAGTCATCCTCGATCTCCGGCCCTTCCGACAGCTCGTAGCCCAGCCGGCCGAAGATGCCGGTGATGCGCTCCAGGGTGCGGGTGATCGGATGCAGGCCGGCGCGGTCGCCATTGCGGCCCGGCAGGGTGATGTCGATGGCTTCGGCGGCCAGGCGCGCATCCAGTGCCGCGTCTTCCAGCAGCGCCTTGCGCTCGCCCAGCGCGCGGGTCAGCGCGTCGCGGGCCTGGTTGATCGCTTCACCGGCGGCCTTGCGCTCGTCGGCCGGCAGGGCGCCGAGCTGCTTGAGCTGCGAGGTGATGCTGCCACTCTTGCCAAGCAGGGCCACGCGCAGCTGTTCCAGCACGTCGGGGCTCTGTGCGGCGGCCACATCGGCCAGCGCCTGGGTGGTGAGGGATTGGATGTCGCTCATGGGGGGCCGGAACTCCAGTCGATCTGCCATCGCGATGCGCGAAGGGCCGACCCCTGTCGCCACCGCCGTCCCCGCGCTGCCGTCATGGCCTCGCCGGGACCCAAAAAAGAATGGGGAAGGACTTGCGCCCTTCCCCATGCATTGCCTTGACCTGACACCGTTCCGAGTGAACGGTTACGGCATCGGGAAGGACTTATGCCGCCAGCGCGCCCTTGGCCTTTTCGGCCAGCGCGGTAAAGCCGGCTGCGTCGTGCACGGCGATGTCAGCCAGGACCTTGCGATCCAGGGTGATGCCGGCCTTCAGCAGACCGTTCATGAAGCGGCTGTAGCTCAGGCCGTTGATGCGGGCAGCCGCATTGATACGGGTGATCCACAGCGAACGGAAGTTGCGCTTCTTCTGCTTACGGCCGATGTAGGCGTACTGCTGTGCCTTGATGACCGCCTGCTTGGCGACGCGGAAGACCTTGCGACGGGCGTTGTAATAGCCCTTGGCGAGATCCAGAATCTTCTTGTGGCGGCGACGCGCCTGTACGCCACGCTTAACTCGTGCCATTTTTCAGTTCCTCAGAGGTAAGGGAGCATGCGGTCCAGACGGCCTGCGTCTTCTGCACGGACATGGCCCGTCTGACGCAGATTACGCTTACGCTTGGTCGCTTTCTTCGTGAGGATGTGGCTACGGTTGGCGTGGCCGCACTTGTACTTGCCCGAGGCGGTCTTGCGGAAACGCTTGGCCGCTGCCCGGTTGGTCTTGATCTTGGGCATTGCAATGTCCTTGATGGGATATGACCCTGGTTTCTGACTGATCTGGCGGCGGCCTGGGCCGCTCTTTCCGTCCTGCCATGATCGGCGTACGACCCGTCCTGGGTGGGTCGAGCCGGGCATGATACAGGCAAAACCGCCCTGCCACCAGCCCCTGCAACCCTTTCGCCGGCAATTCACCGGCTTCCTGCAAAAGCAAAGGGACGCCCATGGCGTCCCTTTACCCTGAACCATTCAGCCAGGCGCCCCGGAAGGCGGCCCGTCAGGCCTCAGGTCTTCTTCTTCGGCGCGATCATCATGACCATCTGACGCCCTTCCAGGCGCGGACGGGATTCAATGACGATGTCCTCGCCCAGATCGGTCTCGATCCGGTTGGCCATTTCGCGGCCCAGTTCCTGGTGGCTCATTTCACGGCCACGGAAACGGATGTTGACCTTGATCTTGTCACCATCCTCGAGGAACCCGCGCATCTTGCGCAGCTTGATCTGGTAGTCGCCCTCGTCCGTGACCGGACGGAACTTCACTTCCTTGATCTCGACCTGCTTGGTCTTCTTCTTGGCCTCGCTGGCCTTCTTCTGCGCTTCGAACTTGAACTTGCCGAAGTCCATGATCTTGCAGACCGGCGGATCGGCCTGCGGCTGGATTTCGACCAGGTCCAGGCCTTCATCTTCGGCCATGGACAGCGCTTCGTCGCGCGACAACACGCCGATCATTTCTCCGTCACTGCCGATCACGCGGACGCGCGGCACACGGATTTCCTGATTCTTGCGGTTCTGTTTGTTGTCAGGGGTGCTGATATTACGTTCTCCCAAGGGTATCGAACCGGTCCGGGTGCCTGTGCCCCCGGACCGGACCTTTGCTTACGCGCCCTCGGCCTGGAGCCGCTCGATGAAGGCCTGCAGGCTCATGCTGCCCAGGTCTTCGCCAGAACGCGTACGCACCGCCACAGCCCCATTTTCCTTCTCGCGGTCACCAATGACCAGCAGGTAGGGCACGCGCTGCAACGTATGCTCGCGGATTTTATAGCCGATCTTCTCGTTACGCAAATCCGAGCTGACGCGGAAGCCTTGCTCCGCAAGGGTTTTGGTCACGCCCGAGACGTACTCGGCCTGGGCGTCGGTGATGTTGGCCACCACCACCTGGGTCGGCGCCAGCCAGGTCGGGAACTGGCCGGCATGGTGCTCGATCAGGATGCCCAGGAAGCGCTCCATCGAGCCCACGATGGCGCGATGCAGCATGACCGGGTGCTTCTTCTGGCTGTTCTCGTCCACGTACTCGGCGCCCAGGCGGCCCGGCATCATGAAGTCGACCTGCATCGTGCCCAGCTGCCAGGTACGGCCGATCGCGTCCTTCAGGTGGTACTCGATCTTCGGGCCGTAGAAGGCGCCCTCGCCCGGCAGCTCCTGCCACTCCACCCCGTTGCTGGACAGTGCCGAGCGCAGCGCGCCCTCGGCCTTGTCCCAGGTGGCGTCATCGCCCAGGCGCGATTCCGGACGCAGCGCGATCTTGACCTGGATCTCATCGAAGCCGAAGTGCTGGTAGACCGCCAGCGCCTGCTGGTGGAACGCGGTCACTTCCGCCTCGACCTGGTTTTCCGTGCAGAACACGTGGCCGTCGTCCTGGGTGAAACCACGCACGCGCAGGATGCCGTGCAGCGCGCCGGACGGCTCGTTGCGGTGGCAGGCACCGAACTCACCATAGCGGATCGGCAGGTCGCGGTAGCTGTGCAGGCCCTGGTTGAACACCTGCACGTGGCCCGGGCAGTTCATCGGCTTGAGCGCGTAGGTGCGCTTCTCCGATTCGGTGAAGAACATCGCGTCCTGGTAGTTGTCCCAGTGGCCGGACTTCTGCCACAGGCTCACGTCCAGGATCTGCGGGCAGCGCACTTCGCCGTAGCCGGTCTTGCGGTACACCTTGCGCATGTACTGCTCGACCACCTGCCACAGTGCCCAGCCCTTCGGGTGCCAGAACACCAGGCCCGGCGCTTCTTCCTGCAGGTGGAACAGGTCCTGCTGCTTGCCGATGCGGCGGTGGTCGCGCATCTCGGCTTCTTCGATGCGCTTGATGTACGCCTCGAGCTGCTTCTTGTCGGCCCAGGCGGTGCCGTAGATGCGCTGCAGCTGCTCGTTCTGCGCGTCACCGCGCCAGTAGGCGCCGGAGATGCGGGTCAGCTTGAAGGCCTTCAGGAAGCGCGTGTTCGGCACGTGCGGGCCGCGGCACATGTCCACGTATTCCTGGTGGTAATACATGCCCATCGCCTGGATGTCGTCGGACATGTCCTCGATCAGGCGCAGCTTGTAGTCCTCGCCACGGGCCTTGAAGATCTCGATCACTTCGGCGCGCGGCGTCACCTTCTTGATCACGTCGTAGTCCTGGGCGATCAGTTCACCCATGCGCTTCTCGATCGCGGCCATGTCGTCCGGGGTGAACGGGCGCTCAGAGTAGATGTCGTAGTAGAAGCCCTCGGCGATCACCGGGCCGATCACCATCTTCACGTCCGGGTACAGCTGCTTGACGGCGTGGCCGACCAGGTGGGCGCAGGAGTGGCGGATGATCTCAACGCCCTCCTCGTCCTTGGCGGTGATGATGCGCAGGCTGGCATCGTGGTCGATGACGTCGCTGGCATCGACCAGCACGCCATCCACGGCACCGGCGATGGTGGCCTTGGCCAGGCCGGCGCCGATCGACTGGGCGACCTCCATGACGCTGACGGGATTTTCGAATTCGCGGCGGCTGCCGTCGGGAAGAGTAATGTTGATCATCGCAGTGGCTTCGTGCGGGGCCCGCTGGGCGGGCTGGAAAGCGTTCCCGGGGCGGCGCCCGGGCAATAAAAAAGCGCCGCGAGGGCGCCTGGAACACAGGGCCTTCGGGGGCAGGTCAACAGTGGGCGGTGGTAGTGCTCATGTCGCACGCTCGGCCGGCGCTGGGCGCGGGCCACCTTGTTCCAGTCAGGGTTCTAAGCTGATCTTAAACCAGCGCAGGGGAAAGCCCAAGGCCTACCGTACGGTCCGCTGAATGGGTCTCGCTGGCGGCGTGAAATTGCAATGATTACCATGTCGGCGCAGGCCGCCCTGTGCCAGCCTGCCCGCTTTCCCCCAGGACCCCGTGATGCGCCACCCGCTCCGACCGGCTCCCGCCGGCCCCGCCCGTGCCCCGCGTTCGCCGGCCCGCTGCCACGCTGGCCGCCCGCGATGATCACCGTCGGCCTTTCCACGCTCGGCTTCTGCAGCCTGGGCATGCTGGCGGCGATGTTCTCGGCGCTGGCATTCTATGCCGCCTCGCCGCACTGCCGCTGGCCGCGCCTGCGCCGTGCCGGCCGCCTCGGGCGGCAGATCGGCCTGGTCGCCGCCGCTGCCGCGCTGTGGCTGTGGATGGCCGAGCTCGGTTTTGCCGCCGGCCTGGTGGCGATGCTGTGCACCTGGATGCTGGCGGCGATGCTGCTGCCGGCGCTGGCGGCCTGGCACCGCCCCGGTACGGAGTCGCCGTGATGTGGCCGCGCGCCTTCGCCGGCATCGTGGCCGGCTTCCTCCTGGCCGCCGCCGTCACCGGCCTGCTGGCGTGGCTGCCGCCCGGCCCGTGGCAACGGGCGCTGGTGCCGACCCTCATCGCCTTCATCCCGCTGTGGATGCTGGCCGCCCTGTGGGCGTTCAGTTTCCGCAGCGCGCTGCGCGCCTGGCTGGTGCTGGCCGGCAGCGCCGCCGCCGGCTTTGCCGTGCTCGGGCTGCTGCGCCTGACCGGCGCGGTGCAATGAGACCGTTCCCATGAAGTTCAGTTCGCAGACGCTGCGCACGTTCACCACCCTGCACACCTGGGTCGGCCTGGTTGCCGGCTTCGGCCTGTTCGTGGCCTTCTACGCGGGTGCGCTGACCCTGTTCCACCACGACCTGCCGCTGTGGCAGACGCCCGGTGCAGCCACCGCACTCCCCGCCGGCCTGGACGACGCGCAGTACCTGCTGGAAGACGTGCTTGCCGCGCATCCGGAAGCGCGCCGCCACGTCGGCATGACCTTCCCCGGCACCGAACACCCGCAGCCACTGGCCTACTGGCAGGCCGATGACGGCAGCTGGCGCTACGCCTGGCCGGGACAGATCGCCGGCAGCACCACGCCGCCACAGACCGGGCTGGCCGAACTGGTCAACGAGCTGCATTACAGCCTCGGCCTGCCGGTGGCCGGCATCTACGTGATGGGCATCGTCAGCCTGCTGTATGGCATGGCCCTGCTCAGCGGCCTGGTGATCCACCTGCCGAAGCTGTTCGGTGATCTGTTCGCGCTGCGTCCGGGCCGCAACCTGAAACAACTGTGGCAGGACGCGCACAACGTGATCGGCGTGCTCAGCCTGCCCTTCCACCTGATGTTCGCGGTCACTGGCGCCCTGCTCTGCCTGGTGTTCGTGCAGATGGCCCTGCTCAACCCGCTGATCTACGACGGCAAGGCCCTGCAGGCGGTACCGACCGCAATGGACACCGCGCCTGTGCGCGACGCCAGCGGCATCCCCGCACCGCCGGGCAGCCTGCGCGTGCTGCATGCACGCGCGCTTGAAGTGGCCCGCGCACAGGGCGTGGCCAATTTCGAACCGGCCTACCTGAAGCTGGCCAACGCCGGCGATGCCAACGCCACCATCGAGATCACCGGCGAATCCACCGGAACGCTCGGCCCGCTCGGCGCGGTGGCACTGGACGTGGCCACCGGCAACGTCCTGGCCTCGCAGCTGCCCGGCCAGCGCGACGCCAACCACGCCACGCTCAGCGCGGCCTATGCCCTGCACTTCGGCGAGTTCGGCAACGGTGTGGTGGTCTGGCTGTACTTCCTGCTCGGCCTTGGCGGTGCCTTCCTGTTCTACTCCGGCAACCTGTTGTGGATCGAATCGCGGCGCAAGCGTCGCCAGCCACAGCAACCGCGTGCCGGGGTGAACATGGCACGGGCCACGGTCGGCGTCTGCATCGGGCTGTGCGTTGCGATTTCGGTGGCGTTCGTCACCGCACTGGTGCTGGAGCGGCTGGCACCGTCCGCGGTCGACCACGGCATCCGCTGGGCCTGCTTCGGCAGCTGGGCGGCCTGTGCGCTGTGGGCCGCGCTGCGACGCCCGGCGCAGGCGGCACGCGAACTGCTGTGGGCGGCGGCGATCAGTACCGCACTGGTGCCGATCCTGCATGGCGCGCTCAATGGTGACTGGCTGTGGCGTGCGGCCGCGCGTGGCCACTGGCCGCTGTTCTGGGTCGATGCCATCGCGCTGGCCATGGCCTTCGGCTTCGCCCGCCTGGCTGTGGCCAGCCAACGCCGCGCCCGCAACGGCGACCCCAACAGCGTCTGGGCCAACTGAGCCGTCGCCGGGCATGGCCCGGCGCTACCGACCGTTACGCGCAACGCCCCCTGTAGCGTCGAGCATGCTCGACAGCTGTTGATTTCGCGCCAAGCTCCGTCGAGCAAGCTCGACGCTACCCAAGCAGGATCATGCCTCGCCGGGGTAACGACTCACTTCGATCAGGTTGCCATCCGGGTCGCGGAAGTACACCGATTCGATCAGCCCCAGCGCGCCAGTACGTGCCACCGGCCCCTCCTCCACTGCAACGGACTGCGCCTGCAGGTGGGCCAGCACATCGGTCGTCGCCGTGCGCGTGACCAGGCACAGATCGGCGCTGCCCGGCATGGGCCGCAGCGCATGCGGTTGCAGCGGGGCGCTGGCCGGATGCAGGTTGATCTTCTGCTGGCCGAACTGCAGTGCGGTACGACCGGCGCCGAAGCGCACGACCTGCATGCCGAGCACGCGCTGGTAGAAATCACAGCTGCGGTCGATGTCGGCGACGGTGAGGACCAGGTGGTCCAGGCGTTCGAGATGGATCATGCCCGCAGCGTAGCGCTGCGGACGTGGACATGCTGTGCGGGGTCGGGCCGATGGCGTTGCGGCGTTGCGCCGGACATCGCCTGATGCAGCTCAATCGCCGATGCGTGCCTTCTGCCAGGGGCCCAGCATGGCGTTGAGCAGGCTGGCCTGTTCGTCGTCGCCGGTCAGCTCCCACATGAAGACGCCGGCCAGGCCCTGCTCGCGGGCGAACTGCGCGCGCAGGCCGATCGAGCGCGGGTCTTCATAGCTGATGAAAACCTTCTGCTCGGCGTTGTACAGCCACGGGCTCTGCGCCTGTGGTTGCCAGTGCTTCGTCCAGCCCGGCTGGTCGAGATAGCGCGCCTTGATCACGCGCCAGTCGCCGGCATCGGCCGGTGCACTGTAGGACTGGTACAGCCCATCCGGCGCATCGCCGGTGACCTTGAAGCCGCGCCCGTAGAACGGCACACCCAGGACCAGCTTGTGGGCTGGCACCCCGCGCTCGCGGTAGTACTGCACCGCGCCGGCAACGTTGTTCCAGCGCCGCAGTTCCGGCGCCAGCGGATCGGTCGGCACTTCATGCAGGGGCGCATTGAACGTCGACACCGCCGAGAAGCCGGTGCCCATGTCGTAGCTCATCAGGTTGATGAAATCGAACACCTTGGCCAGCGCCGGCAGGTCATAGCTTGCGGCTGGATCATAGGGGCCATCGGTCTGCAGGCGACCGGCGGCCAGTGCGGCGGTCAACAGCATCGGCTGCCCCGCCTTGCGGCCATGCGCATCAAGGGCCACGCGGAACGCCTGCGCGAGCCGGGTCAGATTGGCGCGGTCCTGCGGGCGGTGTGCCAGCTCCTTCGGTCCGCCACTGACCGGGAACTCCCAGTCGATGTCCACGCCATCGAAACTGCCAGCATGACGATCGAAGAACAGCGCCATGCATGAGTCGACCAGGCGCTTGCGGCTGCCCTCGGTCAGCGCTGCATCGGAGAATCCACCTGCCCCCCAGCCACCGATCGAGATCAGCGTGCGCAGATGCGGGTGCGCCTTCTTCAGCTCGGCCAGCGCCGCGAAGTTCTTCGGCGCTTCCGCACCGATCGTGCAGCGCCCGTCCTCGATGGTGGAGAACGCGTAGAACAGGTGGGTGAGGCGCTCGGCCGGAATGCTCGACACCGGGTAGCGCTCGGCCGAACCACCGGGGTAGTAGGCACCGAAGATCGGCGGCTGCGCGGGTGCCGCATGCACGGCAATGGGCAAGGCACCGGCAATCAGCACGGCAAGGGCAGCCACGGTCTGGCGGAACATGGGATCTCCCGGTTCGAAGGCGCAGCCACGTTAGCAAACGGATGGGGCTGTGGGACGGTTGTCGTGGCATGTCGTCCAGTGGACAAGTGCATCCCGCCGGATGACGACAACACGCCAGTCATGCAACGACCCTCATGCACTGCAGCAGGACACACGCCGACGCCGCCTTCGCGGGCTCGCGCATCGGCTAAGGTAGCCGCGGACCTTCAACCGCGCATGGACATGAGCACCGACCACGACAACCTCGACGACGGCGACCTGCTGGACGACGAAACCCTCGACGAATGCCAGGCCCTGGAGGCACGCGCCTACGCCGCCTTCCGAGAGGGCGACCTGCAGCAGGCGGTGGCGCTGTTCGGCGAGCTGATCGCACTCGCCCCCGAAGTGCCGTACCTGCATTACATGCGCGGATTGGCGCACAAGTACCTGCGCGACTGGGCTGCCTCACTGCAGGACAACCTGCAATCGGAGCAGCTGCGTGGGGAATTCGATGTCGCCACCGCCTGGAATGCCGGCATCGCGGCCACCGGCATGGGCAACTGGGCCGAAGCACGGCGCCAGTGGGCCCGCTGTGGCATCACCCTGCCCGAAGGCGAGGGCCCGATCGAGGGCCACTTCGGCGTGGCCTGCGTGCGCCTGGCACCATGGTCCGACGCCGAGGTGGTGTACATGAGCCGCATTGATCCGGTGCGTGCACGCATCGACAACGTACCGCTGCCCGAAAGCGGCTTCCGCTTCGGCGACATCGTGCTGCACGACGGCGCATCAACCGGCCATCGCACCTACGGCGAGCGCCAGGTGCCGGTGTTCAACGCGATGCAGCGCCTGCAGGCATCGGACATGGCGACCTTCACCGTGTTCGTGCAGTGCGATTCGGCCGATGACATCGCTGCGCTGGAGGCAATCACCCTGCCCGGCATCGGCATGGTCGAGGACTGGACGGCTACCGTGCGCCGGCTGTGCCGCCGCTGCAGCTACGGCACGCCGCACCAGCATGGTGATGAGGCGCCAGATGAAGACCAATGGAGACGCGAACGTGACCTCGGCGTGGCCGCACAGGGCCGGGCTGCGGTGGAAAAGCTCATGGCGGTGTGGGTCGCTGCAGCCCCCGGCCGGGTGCTGGAGGCCATCGAACAGCGCGAGCACCCGATGAGCGACCCGGAGCCAGGCCAGGTCTGGTGGCTGGGGGAGGACGAAGAAGACGCGTAAGTGCAAGGACCAACGGTCCTCATCCACAGGATTCCAGGCAAAGAAAAAGCGGGCCGAAGCCCGCTTTTTCATTTCAGCGATTCCAGGAGCGTGTCAACCAAGGTTGACACCTACCGTAATCGACCGGAGGTCGATTACTCGGCGCTGGCGGCGTCGCCTTCTTCCACGGCCTTCATCGACAGGCGGATACGGCCCTGCTTGTCGACTTCCAGCACCTTGACCTTGACCACATCGCCTTCCTTCAGCACGTCGCCGACCTTCTCGACGCGATCGCTGGAGATCTGCGACACGTGGACCAGACCGTCCTTGCCCGGCAGGATCGTGACGAACGCACCGAAGTCCATGATCTTGGCGACCTTGCCTTCGTAGATGCGGCCCGGCTCGACGTCCGAGGTGATCTGCTCGATGCGGGCCTTGGCGGCCTGGGCAGCGATGGCGTTGACCGAAGCGATGACGATGGTGCCGTCGTCCTGGATGTCGATCTGGGTGCCGGTTTCCTTGGTGATGGCCTGGATGGTCGAGCCACCCTTGCCGATCACTTCGCGGATCTTGTCCGGGTGGATCTTGATGGTCAGCAGGCGCGGCGCGTAGTCCGACAGCTCTTCACGCGGAGCGGTCAGGCCGTGGGCCATTTCGCCCAGGATGTGCAGACGGCCAGCCTTGGCCTGCTGCAGGGCCTGCTTCATGATCTCTTCGGTGATGCCTTCGATCTTGATGTCCATCTGCAGGGCGGAGATGCCCTCAGCGGTACCGGCCACCTTGAAGTCCATGTCGCCCAGGTGATCTTCGTCACCCAGGATGTCGGACAGGACGACGAAACGCTCGCCTTCCTTGACCAGACCCATGGCGATACCGGCAACCGGCGCCTTCACCGGCACGCCGGCGTCCATCAGGGCCAGCGACGAACCGCAGACCGATGCCATCGACGACGAACCGTTCGACTCGGTGATTTCCGAGACGACGCGGATGGTGTACGGGAAGGCTTCCAGCGACGGCATGACAGCCAGCACGCCGCGCTTGGCCAGGCGACCGTGGCCGATTTCGCGGCGCTTCGGGCCCATCATGCGGCCGCACTCACCCACCGAGAACGGAGGGAAGTTGTAGTGGAACAGGAAGTTTTCCTTGTACTCACCGGCAACGGCATCGATGACCTGGCCATCACGGGCGGTGCCCAGGGTGATGGTCACGATGGCCTGGGTTTCGCCGCGGGTGAACAGCGAGGAACCGTGGGTACGCGGCAGCACGCCGGTCTTCACGGCGATCGGGCGGACGGTGTCCAGCGCACGGCCGTCGATACGGACCTTGGTGTCCAGCACCGAGTCACGCATGGTGCGGTATTCCAGCTCGCCGAATTCCTTCGACAGCTCGGCCGGGTTCCAGCCTTCAGCGGCCACGCGGCCAGCCAGGGTTTCGACCACGTCCTTCTTGATCGCCGAGATGGCGTCGCGGCGCTGCAGCTTGTCGCGCACCTGGAAGGCTTCGCCCAGGCGCGGGCCGATGGCTTCCTTCAGGGCGGAGATCAGCGCGTCGTTCTTGGCCGGGGCTTCCCAGGTCGACGGCTTGGTGCCGGCTTCGACGGTCAGCTCGTTGATCGCGTTGATGACCTTCTGCATTTCGCGGTGACCGAAGGTCACGGCGCCCAGCATCACTTCTTCGGACAGCAGCGCGGCTTCGGATTCGACCATCAGCACGGCGTTGGAGGTACCGGCGACAACCAGTTCCAGCTGCGAGTCGGCCAGTTCGCTGACGGTCGGGTTCAGGATGTACTCGCCGTTCTTGTAACCGACCTTGGCAGCGCCGATCGGACCCATGAACGGGGTGCCGGCCAGGGCCAGGGCAGCCGAGGCGCCGATCAGGGCCGGGATGTCACCGTCCACGTCCGGGTTCAGCGACATGACCGTGGCGATGATCTGCACTTCGTTCTTGTAGTCTTCCGGGAACAGCGGACGGATCGGACGGTCGATCAGACGCGAGATCAGGGTTTCCTTCTCGGTCGCACGGCCTTCACGCTTGAAGAAACCACCCGGGATACGGCCGCCGGCGTAGAACTTTTCCTGATAATCGACGGTCAGCGGGAAGAAGTCCTGGCCTTCGCGCGCGCTCTTGGCGGCGACGGCGGTGACCAGCAGTACGGTGTCGTCCATCTTGACGATGACGGCACCGCTGGCCTGACGGGCGACTTCGCCGGTCTCGAGCGTGACGGTGTGCTTGCCGTACTGGAAGGTTTTGGTGATTTTTGCCACGGAGGGTGTCCTTGGGGATGCTGTCTGCGAATTTGGACCGTCGGCGACCCTTGCCGCCAGCGGGTGGCCGGATCGTTCCGGCCTGAATCGGGGATTGCGGTGCTACAAAACAAAACCGCGGCGCATCGCTGCGCCGCGGGGGATTCGTTGCTTAGCGACGCAGGCCAAGCTTCTCGATCAGGGCCTTGTAACGCTCGACGTCCTTCTTCTTCAGGTAGTCGAGCAGGCTGCGACGGCGGTTGACCATCTGCAGCAGGCCGCGGCGGCTGTGGTGGTCCTTCTTGTGGGTCTTGAAGTGGCCGGTCAGCAGTTCGATGCGGGCGGTCAGCAGTGCAACCTGGACTTCCGGGGAGCCGGTGTCAGCCGAGCTGCGCTTGTTGTCTTCAATGACCTTCTGGGTGTCGATCGACATTTCTTTTTTCTCTGTGATGCGTGGCCGGCAGGAACGCGCTTCGCGCACCGCCAGGCTCGCCGTGGACTACGAGGATGAAACCTGCGCGAGGCAGGCTGCCGGAAAACGGCCGCGAAATTGTAACGGTCGGGGGCTTCCGGGACAAGGACCGGGGCTGAACCGCCCGGGTCCGGTCAGAGGTTGAAACGACGCTGCGGAGCCAGCAAGCCACTGTCATCGACCTGGCCCAGGCCCTGGACAGCATCGTCCGGGCCAAACACGGCCACCAGGCCATGCGGCCAGGACAGGTCGCGCTGGCGCTGGCCGACGCAGAAGCGGTGGGCCTGGTCGGCATCGAGGTCGACCCGCGGGTATTCAGCCAGGCCGGCCGCCAGCGGCAGCAGCAGCGCGTCCATCCCGGCCTCGTCACCGGCCTCGACCATCGCCCGCAGCTGGTCCAGGGTGACCATCGCCGGTTCATGGAACGGCTCGACCCAGAGCCGGCGCAACGCAGTGATGTGAGCGCCGCAGCCCAGTGCCTCGCCCAGGTCGCGGGCCAAGCTGCGGATGTAGGTGCCGGAGCCGCAGGTCACGCGCAGCCGCAACCGCTCGGGCTGCTGCTCCATCACCTCGATGGCGTGCACCTGCACCTCGCGCTCCGGCGCTTCGATGACGTCACCACGGCGGGCCTTCACATACAGCGGCTCCCCACCCTGCTTCAGTGCCGAATAGATCGGTGCACGCTGGCGGATGCTGCCGGTCAGCGGCGCCAGCGCCGCCTGCAGGGCCTCGGCACTGATCGCCGGCACCGGGCGCTGCAGCAGCACCTGGCCTTCGGAATCGTCAGTGTCGGTGGTCTGGCCCAGCATGATCTCGGCGTCGTAGGCCTTGGCCGAGCCGAGCAGCAGACCGGCAATCTTGGTCGCCTCGCCGAAGCACAGCGGCAACAGGCCGGTGGCCAGCGGATCGAGGCTGCCGGTATGGCCACCCTTTTCGGCACGGAACAGGCGACGGGCCACCTGCAGGGCGGCGTTGGAGCTCATGCCGGTCGACTTGTCGAGCAGCAGGATGCCATCCAGGCGGCGGAACTGAATTCGGGTCATGACAGGATTTTGTAGAGTCGAGCCATGCTCGACTGCTGCAGCGCGGTCTGCATCAGACATCGCGCAGCCGGAATGCAACGACGCCGGGCATGCCCGGCGTCGCGCGGTTATTCTTCGTCGCTCTCGCGACGCTTCTCGGCGGCCAACGTATCAGGCAGATCGCGCAGGATGTTGTCGATGTGCTCACCACGGTCGACCGAGTCGTCGTAGTGGAAATGCAGCTCCGGCACGTGGCGCAGCTTCATCGCACGGGCCAGGTCCATGCGCAGGCGATAGCCCAGCTCCTTCAGGCCGGCCACGGCTTCGGCCGAACGTTCCGGCATCAGCGCGGTGACGAACACCTTGGCATGGGCCATGTCGCGGGTGATTTCCACGTCGGACACGCTCACCGAGGGCAACCCGTGCTCGCGCACGGCGTTGTGCACCAGGGTGCCGAGTTCACGGCGCAGCTGGGCGGAGACACGGTCGGTTCGATGGAAAGTCTTGGGCACGAGGAGCTCTTGGTTCAGTTGTCGCCCGGCCAACGGTCGGGCGCTACCTTTGATTCGATTGTCGCCCGACCAACGGTCGGGCGCTACAGGTCCATGGTGGGGCCCGACCGTTGGTCGGGCCACATCACATTACAGGGTGCGCGGCACTTCGATACGCTCGAAGCACTCGATCTGGTCACCCGGCTTGACGTCGTTGTAGGCCTTCACCGCGATACCGCATTCGGTACCGTTGCGGACTTCCTCGACGTTCTCCTTGAAGCGACGCAGCGATTCCAGCTCGCCCTCGAAGATCACCACGCTGTCGCGCAGCACGCGGATCGGCTTGTTGCGCTTGACCACGCCCTCGATGACCATCGAGCCGGCGACGGCGCCCAGCTTGGAGCTGCGGAAGACGTCGCGGACCTCGGCGATACCGATGATCTCTTCGCGGATCTCCACGCCCAGCAGACCGGAAGCCACCTGCTTCACCTGATCGATCACGTCATAGATGATCGAGAAGTAACGCAGATCGACGCCGTTGGATTCGATGATGCGACGGGCCGAAGCGTCCGCACGCACGTTGAAGCCGATGACGGTGGCCTTCGAAGCGGCCGCCGAGTTGGCGTCCGATTCGGTGATGCCGCCCACGCCGGAGTGGATCACGTTGATGCGGATGTCTTCGTTGGACAGCGCGACCAGTGCCTGGCTCAGCGCCTGCACCGAACCCTGCACGTCGGCCTTGATGACCAGGTTGAGGACCTGCTGGCCCTCGCCCTTGCCCAGGGTCGCCATGATGTCTTCCATGCGGCTGCCGGCGGTGGCGACCAGGCGCGATTCACGGCGCTTGGTCTCACGCTGCTGGGCAACGTCCTTGGCCAGGCGCTCGTCCTCGACGACCACGAAGTCATCACCCGCTTCCGGCACGCCGGACAGGCCCAGGACCTGCACCGGGATGGACGGGCCGGCGAACTCCGGCTGCTTGCCGGTTTCGTCGAACAGCGCACGCACGCGGCCGTACTGGATGCCGCACACCAGGTAGTCGCCCTTCTTCAGGCGGCCCTGCTGCACCAGCACGGTGGCGACCGGGCCACGGCCCTTGTCCAGCGACGATTCGATCACCACGCCCGAAGCGCGGCCTTCGTCGACGGCCTTCAGTTCCAGCAGTTCGGCCTGGATCGAGATGGCGTCCAGCAGGTCGTCGATGCCCAGGCCGGTCTTGGCCGAGATCTCCACCATCTGGGTGTCACCACCGAAGTCTTCGGCCACGACCTGCTCGGACAGCAGTTCGTTCTTGACCCGCATCGGGTCGGCGTCGGACTTGTCGATCTTGTTGATCGCCACGATCAGCGGCACACCCGCCGAACGGGCGTGCTGGATCGCTTCCTTGGTCTGCGGCATGACGCCGTCATCGGCGGCCACGACCAGCACCACGATATCGGTCAGCTTGGCGCCGCGCGCACGCATCGAGGTGAATGCCGCGTGGCCCGGGGTATCCAGGAAGCTGATCACGCCCTTCGGCGTATCCACGTGGTAGGCACCGATGTGCTGGGTGATGCCGCCGGCTTCGCCGGTGGCGACCTTGGTGCGGCGGATGTAATCCAGCAGCGAGGTCTTGCCGTGGTCGACGTGGCCCATGATGGTGACCACCGGCGGACGCTGGGTGGCTTCGCCCTGGTTTTCACCGGTCGAGGCCAGCAGTGCGTCTTCGGCGTCGTTGTCGTTGGCACGGATCGCCTTGTGGCCGAGTTCTTCGGTCACCAGCGCGGCGGTGTCATGGTCGATGGACTGGGTGATGGTGGCCATCACGCCCATCTTGAACAGCGCCTTGACCACCTCGCCGCCCTTCAGCGCGAGCTTCTGCGCCAGGTCGGCCACGGTGATCGTGTCGCCGATCGCCACTTCACGCACCACCGGCGCGGTCGGACGCTCGAAGGCGTGCGGACCTGCATTGTTGCCACCGCGCGACATGTCGCGACGGCCACCGGCCTGGTTACGCCCGCCCGGACGACCACGGGTGTTGCTGTTGTTGCTGTTGCCACGGCGCGCGCGGTCGGCAGCCGACAGGTGCATCTGGCCGGCGAAACGGTCGCCCGGGCCACGCTCGTTGCGCGGCGCGCTGCGGTTGTTGCGGTCGTCGTTGCGCGGCGGCGGCGGAGCGCTGCGCGGCGCAGCCGGAGCGGCGGCCGGCGTGCGCGGCGGACGCGGCGCGGTTTCATCGATCGGAGCGCGCTTGGGCTTGCTGGCAGCCAGTGCCTCGGCAGCCTTGGCGGCGGCCGCAGCTTCCTCGGCAGCCTTCTTCTCGGCCTCTGCGCGTTCCTTGGCCGCAATCTCTTCCTCACGGGCACGGACGATGGCTTCGTCGCGAAGACGATCCTTCTCGGCCAGGGCCTGCTGTTCGGCGAGGTTGCGGGCGCGCGACTCTTCCAGCTTGCGCAGGATGTCGGCGCGCTCTTCGTCCGGGGTCATGGCGCGAGCACCATCCTTGACGTAGGTACGCTTCTGGCGCACCTCGACATTCACGGTCGTCTTGCTGCGACCGGAACTGACCGTCACTTCCTGCTGTTTCCGGCGGTTGAGCGTGATCTTCTTTGCAGACTGATCAGTTTCTTCCGGGGCCTGCTCGGGCTTGCCGTGCGAACGACGAAGGAAGCCCAGGAGCTTCACCTTCTCGGTGCTGGTCACGACCTGGTCGGGACCGCTGAACTTCATGCCGGCACCGGCCAGCTGTTCCAGCAGTTTTTCGACCGGCGTGTTGACCAGTTCGGCAAGCTTGCGGATGGTGGTTTGCTGCGACATTCGGATCCTATGATCTTGTGGGCGCCCCCCCGCATCTGGAGGTGGCGCGGATTCTACGCCCTGAGCGGCTCAGGGCCCTGTTCATTGCCGGCTCATTCGCCGCGTTCCAGTCGGGCGATCTCCTCGGCACGTGCGGCCAGGATCAGCGCAGCGGCGCGCGCCTGATCCAGCCCTTCGATGCCGAAGTCCATGACCTCGTCGGCGGCCAGGTCGGACAGATCCTCACTGGTACGCACGCCGTGGCCGGCCAGCGCATACGCGGTGGCTTCGTCCATGCCCTTCAGGGACAGCAGGTCCTGCGCCGGCTGGCCGTCTTCAAGGCCTTCCTCGACTGCCAGGGCCTCATTGAGCAGCGCATCGCGGGCACGAGCGCGCAGCTCTTCGACGATGTCTTCGTCGAAACCTTCCACGGCCAGCAGTTCGCCAACCGGGACATATGCGATTTCCTCGACGGTGCCGAAGCCTTCGCTCACCAGGATGCCGGCGATCTCTTCGTCCACTTCCAGCTTGTCCATGAACAGCTGGCGGGCCGAAGCCTGCTCGGCCTCCGACTTGGCGGTGACCTGGTCCTGGGTCATCACGTTGAGCTGCCAGCCGGTCAGGCGGCTGGCCAGGCGCACGTTCTGGCCGCCCTTGCCGATCGCCTGGGCCAGGCGGTCTTCGGCAACGGCCAGGTCCATCGAATGCTTGTCTTCATCGACGATGATCGACTGCACTTCGGCCGGCGCCATCGCGTTGATGACGAAGTTGGCCGGGTTGTCGTTCCACAGCACGATGTCCACGCGCTCGCCATTGAGCTCGTTGGACACGGCCTGCACGCGCGAACCGCGCATGCCGATACAGGCACCGATCGGATCGGTGCGCTGGTCGTGGGCGAGCACGGCGATCTTGGCGCGATCGCCCGGATCGCGGGCGCAGGCCTTGATTTCCACCAGGCCCTGGCCGACTTCCGGCACTTCCAGCTTGAACAGCTCGATCATGAATTCCGGGGCGGCGCGGCTGATGAACAGCTGCGGACCACGCGGTTCCGAACGGACTTCGGCCAGGTAGCCGCGCACGCGGTCACCGGCGCGCAGCACGTCGCGCGGAATGCCCTTGTCCTTCGGGATGAAGCCTTCGGCGTTGCCACCGAGGTCGACATAGATGTTGCCGCGCTCGGCGCGCTTGACCACGCCGGTGATCAGCTCACCCACGCGATCCTTCCACGCATCCACGACCTGCTGGCGCTCGGCTTCGCGCACGCGCTGGACGATGACCTGCTTGGCGGCCTGGGCAGCAATGCGGCCGAAGTCCGGGTTCTCGATCTGCTCTTCGATGTAGTCGCCGACGTCCACGCCTTCGGCTTCATCGACGGCGTCCATCAGGCGGATCTGGCGGTCCGGCGATTCCATGACCACGTCATCGGCCACCACTTCCCAGCGACGGAAGGTTTCGTAGCTGCCATCCTTGTGGTCGATGACCACGCGGGTCAGCACTTCCTCGTCGGGATAGCGCTTCTTCGCTGCCGAGGCCAGGGCGGCCTCGATGGCATCGAAGATCACTTCACGCGGCACGCCCTTCTCGTTGGCGACCGCGTCGACTACCAGCAACAGTTCCTTGCTCATTGGCTCACTCCGCGCGCGGCTTCTTTGCCGCCGGCTCGTTGGAAGAAGAATTCGTGTTCGGCTTCGGACGCTTCGGTGCCGGACCGGTCGGCTTGCTCGGGGCCAGCCCCAGCGCCACCCAGTCGGGCATGATCCGTGCCTTGTCGATGTTGTCGGCCGACACGACCACTTCGGCCTTGTCGACGATGAAGGTGATGGCACCTGCGGTCTCGTCGATGGCTTCGATGCGGCCCTGCAGGCGGCGACGGTTGTCCTGCGGCAGCTTCAGCGTGACCTTGGCCATTTCGCCGAGGTGACGGCCGAACTGCTCCAGGTTGAACAGCGGACGATCGACGCCCGGCGAAGACACTTCCAGCGTGTAGTTGCCGCTGATCGGGTCTTCGACGTCCATCTGTGCCGACACTTCGCGGCTGACCCGCTCGCAGTCGTCGACATTGATGATGCGCTCGGGCTGTTCAGCCAGCGGCACGTCGATGTAAAGGCGCAGGGTCGCACCGCCGGGGGCCGGCAGATACTCAACGCCCAGCAGCTCCAGGCCCAGCGACACAACGGTCGGGGCGAGCAGATTCGCGATGTCGGTTGCCTTGTCGCTCACAGCCTGCCTTGATCTCTTGGTTGGGTGCCGGCCTTGGCCGGCATGGAAACATGACGCCCCGGAAACGACAAAGGGCCCGCTGGGCCCCTTTTCCGGAAAGACTCCGGTGACTGGATTCCGGTTGCAACCTGCAGTGCCTGCCGGTTGCGGCCCTCCTTCCGGGTCCGGACTCCCGCTGGGAGGCCGCCTTCAGGGGTATTGCTAGGCCGCTGATGATAGCGACTGCACCGCGCTGGTGCAAGGCTTGGGCCGGCCTTGCCGCACCGGCAGTCGAGCATGGCTCGACTCTACAAAAATGCGGAACCCCAAAGAAAAACGCCTTCGAAGCAGGACTTCGAAGGCGATCTGTTTACTTGGTAGCGGGGGCAGGATTTGAACCTGCGACCTTCGGGTTATGAGCCCGACGAGCTGCCAGACTGCTCCACCCCGCATCAGAAGCGGAATTATGAGTGAATGCTTCAAAACATGCAAGCCTTCCCTCATTCATCAAACCGGTTGGCGCCGATATGAAGTTGGTAGCGGGGGCAGGATTTGAACCTGCGACCTTCGGGTTATGAGCCCGACGAGCTGCCAGACTGCTCCACCCCGCACCGGAAGTGTTTGAACTGCTGCCCCGCTCTTTCGAGGAGGGCTACCGCAACGATGTTCTGGCTGAACCGCTGCAGTGACAACTCAGGCTGCGCATATTACACGAATCGCGCAGCTTTGTGTCAACTTTTATGCAAGATGCGCAAATGCCTGCTGGCACCAGACCATGATCGGGTTCCATGCCAGGCCCAGCGCCAGCAGCGCCAGCGCGTTCACGCCCAGGACCAGGCCCAGCACGCGGTCATTGCTGCGCGGCATGGCCTCGCCCACCGGCTCATCGAAGTACATGACCTTGATGACGCGCAGGTAGTAGAAGCAGCCGACCACGGCACACAGCACGCCGAGAATGGCCAGCCACAGCAGGCCACCGTTGACGGCCGCGCCCAGCACCGCCAGCTTGGTCCAGAAGCCCAGGAACGGCGGGATGCCAGCCAGCGACGCCATGATGCACAGCACCAGGCCAGCCATCCACGGGTTGCGGGCATTGAGGCCCTTGAAGTCTTCGATGTTCTCGGCTTCGAAGCCGGCACGCGACAGCGCGATGATCGCGCCGAAGGCGGCGGTCGACATGATGGCGTAGGCCAGTGCGTAGAACAGTGCGGCGGCATAGCCCTGCGAGCCGCCACCGGCAATGCCCATCAGCAGGAAGCCGATGTGCGAGACGGTGGAAAACGCCAGCATGCGCTTGAGGTTGCTCTGCGCGATGGCCATCAGGTTGCCGATGACCAGCGAGACTGCGGCCAGGCCGGCGATCAGCAGCTGCAGTTCGGTCGACAGCGGGCCCACGCCCATTTCCAGCAGGCGGTAGGCCATGCCGAAGGCGGCCAGCTTCGGCGCCGAGCTGATGAACAGTGCGATCGGTGCCGGGGCACCCTGATACACGTCCGGCAGCCACATGTGGAACGGCGCGGCACCCAGCTTGAAGGCGACGCCGGCGATCATGAACACCGCACCGGTGATCAGCAGCACGCGCTCTTCCGAGTGCGGGATGGCCTCGCGGATGACGTCCAGGTGCAGGCTGCCGGTGGCGCCGTAGATCAGCGACATGCCGTACAGCAGCAGGCCAGAAGCCAGCGAACCCAGCACGATGTACTTCATCGCCGCTTCCGAGGCCAGGCCGTTCTCACGGTTGCTGGCAACCAGCGCGTAGGAGCACAGCGCCAGCAGTTCCAGGCCCAGGTAGACCATCAGCAGGCTGCCCGCCGAGACCAGGATCATCATGCCGGCGGTGCCGAACAGGATCAGCACCGGGATCTCGCCCTGGAACAGGTTGCGGTCGCGCAGGTAGCGCCAGCCGTAGACCAGGGTCAGGCCGCTGAGCAGCACGATCCCGGTCTTCATCACGTCCGCGGCGGTATCGCGCACGAACATGCCATGGAAGACCTCCCCCTGCCCGCCCACGCCGGTGGCCAGCATGAACAGCACCACGGCCAGCGCAGCGAGCGAGAACAGGTGGGTGACGATCTTGTTCCGGTTGCTGACGAACAGGTCGAGGATCATCAGGGCGAAGGCGCTGCCGATCAGCACCAGCTCGGGAGCGAGCGGTGGCAGGTCAGCGGCGGTCAATGGCAGCAGCGGCGAGGTGGTCATCATCAAATCCTGGAATTACAGCAGCTTGCTGGATGCGATCTGCATCGCCAGCTTCGCGATCGAGGGCTCCATCAGGTCGGTCAGCGGCTTGGGGTAGATGCCCAAGGCCAGCACGCCGATGGCGAACACGCCCAGCACCAGCCATTCGCGGCCGTTGATGTCCTTCAGTTCGGCAACGTGGCTGTTGGCCACTTCACCGAAGAAGATGCGCTTGTACAGCCACAGGGTGTAGGCGGCGCCGATGATCAGGGTGGTGGCCGCGCCCAGCGCGATCCACGGATTACGCTGGAAGGCCGCGAGGATGACCATGAACTCGCCGACGAAACCGCTGGTGCCCGGCAGGCCTGCATTGGCCATGAAGAACAGCATGGCGAAGGTCGCAAACCAGGGCATCACGTTGACCACGCCGCCGTAATCGGCGATGCGGCGGCTGTGCATGCGGTCGTACAGCACGCCGACGCTGGAGAACATCGCACCGGACACGAAGCCGTGCGAGATCATCTGCACCATGGCGCCCTGCAGGCCCAGGCGGGCGGCATCGGCGTTGCCGGCTTCACGCACCAGCCACAGGGCAATGAAGGTGCCCAGGGTGACGAAGCCCATGTGCGCGATCGACGAATAGGCGATCAGCTTCTTCATGTCGTCCTGCACCAGGGCGACGAGGCCGACGTAGATCACCGCGATCAGCGACAGCGCGATCACCAGCCACGCCCATTCCTGCGACGCGTCCGGGACGATCGGCAGGTTGAAGCGCAGGAAACCGTAGCCACCGATCTTCAGGGCGATGGCGGCCAGGATCACCGAACCGGCGGTCGGCGCTTCCACGTGGGCATCCGGCAGCCAGGTGTGGACCGGGAACATCGGCACCTTGACCGCGAAGGCGATCAGGAAGGCGAAGAAGATCCAGGTCTGTTCCTTGGCCGACAGCGGCAGCGCGTACAGGTCGGCCAGCTGGAAGCTGCCGCCCTTCATGTACAGGTAGATCAGCGCCACCAGCATCAGCACCGAGCCGAGGAAGGTGTACAGGAAGAACTTCAGCGCGGCGTAGATGCGACGCGGGCCGCCCCAGACACCGATGATCAGGAACATCGGGATCAGCATCGCCTCGAAGAACACGTAGAACAGCATCGCGTCCGTGGCCGAGAAGATACCGACCGTGACGCCTTCCAGGATCAGGAAGGCGGCCACGTACTGGTTGACGCGCTTGTCGATGGCGCTCCAGGCGCCGATCAGGGCAAGCACGCTGACCAGGGTGGTCAGCAGGATCAGCGCCACGGCGATGCCGTCCACGCCCAGGTTGTAGCCGATCTTGTACGCCGGGATCCAGGCATGGGTCTCGACGAACTGCAGACCGTCGATGCCCGCGTTGTAGCCGCTCAGCAGCGAGAGGCTCGCCACGAACGTCAGCACCGCTACGCCCAGCGACGCCCAGCGGGCGGTCTGCGCATCACGGATCGCAAGGATCAGGGCACCACCGATGATCGGCAGCCAGATGAGGACACTGAGTAGAGGCCAGTTCGACACGTCTTCTTATTCCGTACAGGTCATCAACGCAGGTAATGCATCAGCACGCCCAGAAGGGCAATCAGGCCGATGATCATCGCGAAGGCGTAGTGATAGAGGAAACCGGATTGGGTACGACGCAGCATGCCGGCTGCGACGTCCACAACACGTGCCGAAAGATTGACCACGCCGTCGACGATGTTGCTGTCGATCCAGCGTGCGACCTTGCCCAGCTTGACGCTGCCACCGGCAAAGCCATCGATCCACAGCTTGTCGAAGCCGTACTTGTTTTCCAGCACCGACACCAGCGGAGCGAAGGTCTTGCGCGCCTTGCCCGACAGGTCCGGCTTCCACAGGTAGAACAGCGCAGCCAGCAGGAAGCCCGCCAGGGTCAGCCAGAACGGCGGCAGCATCATGCCGTGCAGCGCGAACGCCACCGGCCCGTGGAACTCTTCGCCCAGGAAGGCAACGGTGTTCTTGGCCGGATCGTAGAAATCGACGATGCCGGTGAAGAACGTGTTGACCTGGCCCTTGATTGCGTCGTGTGCATGGTGGCCGGCCCAGTCGGTGCCGTGCAGCATCGGACCGATGCTGAAGAAACCGATGGCGATCGACGGGATGGCCAGCAGGATCAGCGGCAGGGTCACCACCCACGGGGTTTCGTGCGGCTCATGCGCACCGTGGCCATGGCCGTGGTCGTCATGGTGCGCGTCCCCATGATGGGCGTCAGCAGGGTGCGCATCTGCGGCGTGGTGATCGTCATGGGCATGGCCGTGATCATCATGCGCGTCGCGGAAGCGCTCCTTGCCGTGGAAGGTCAGGAACAGCAGGCGGAAGCTGTAGAAGCTGGTCACCAGCACGCCACCCAGCACTGCCCAGTAGCCATAGGTGGCCACCCAGCTGTTCTGCATGTGGGCGTGGATCTCGGCCGCCTCGATGATGGTGTCCTTCGAGTAGAAGCCGGAGAAGAACGGCGTACCGACCAGGGCCAGGGTACCGATCCACATGGTGACGAAGGTGATCGGCATGTACTTGCGCAGGCCGCCCATCTTGCGCATGTCCTGCTCGTGGTGCATCGCGATGATGACCGAGCCGGCACCCAGGAACAGCAGCGCCTTGAAGAAGGCGTGGGTCATCAGGTGGAACACGGCGGCCGAGTACGCCGACACGCCCAGTGCAACCGTCATGTAACCCAGCTGCGACAGCGTGGAGTACGCGACGACGCGCTTGATGTCGTTCTGCACGATGCCGATCAGGCCGGTGAAGAACGCGGTGGTGGCACCGATGAACAGGATGAAGTTCAGCGCGGTCTGCGACAGCTCGAACAGCGGCGACATGCGGGTGACCATGAAGATGCCGGCGGTCACCATCGTCGCGGCGTGGATCAGTGCCGAGATCGGGGTCGGGCCTTCCATCGAGTCCGGCAGCCACACGTGCAGCGGGACCTGGGCCGACTTGCCCATGGCACCGATGAACAGGCAGATGCAGATGACGGTGGCGATCGACCAGATCACCGGCTCGTTCAGCAGCTGCATGCCGAACAGGGTGCCGTCCCAGATCTGCAGCTGGGCGCGCGGGTCAGCCAGCATGCCGGCCTGCGAGAACACCTGCGAGTAGTCCAGGGTGCCGAACACCCACAGCACGCCGGCGATACCGAGCAGGAAGCCGAAGTCACCAACGCGGTTGACCAGGAACGCCTTCATGTTGGCGAAGATCGCGGTCGGGCGCTTGAACCAGAAGCCGATCAGCAGGTACGACACCAGGCCCACCGCTTCCCAGCCGAAGAACAGCTGCAGGAAGTTGTTGCTCATCACCAGGGTGAGCATCGAGAAGGTGAACAGCGAGATGTAGCTGAAGAACCGCTGGTAGCCCGGATCGTCCTGCATGTAGCCGATCGTGTAGATGTGGACCAGCAGCGACACGAAGGTCACCACCACCATCATCATCGCGGTCAGCTTGTCGACCATGAAACCGACGTGGGCCGAGTACTGGCCGACTTCGAAGAACGTGTAGATGTTCTGGTTGAACGGCTGCGCGCCGCCCCACAGCAACTGGTAGAGCGTGTACATCGACAGGCCGCAGGCAACCGCGACGCCGAGGATGGTGATGGTCTGCGCGCCGAAGCGCTTGACCTGGCGACCGAACAGGCCGGCGATGATGCTGCCGAACAGCGGTGCAAGCACCACTGCGATCAACAGACTCTTGGAGAGAGTGATTTCCATCTGTGGATCAGCCCTTCAACGAATCGACTTCGCCGACATTGATCGTGCGGCGGGTACGGAACAGGGTCACCAGGATCGCCAGGCCGATGGCGGCTTCCGCGGCGGCGACGGTCAGGATGAAGAACACGAACAGCTGGCCGGACGGATCGCCCAGCTGACGCGAGAAGCCGACGAAGTTGATGTTCACCGACAGCAGCATCAGTTCGATCGACATCAGCAGGACGATGACGTTCTTCCGGTTGAGGAAGATGCCGGCCAGGCTGATGGCGAACAGCACCGCGCCCAGCGCAAGGATGTGGCCAAGGGTAATCACGGCTGGGTCTCCTCGCCGGCGGCCGGCTTGCTGTTGCTGTGCACGACCGGCGCTTCGGCGCCCATCTTGACCATGCGCAGGCGCTGGCCGGCCTTGACCATGGTCTGCTCACCCGGGTTCTGGCTCTTCACGCCGGTACGGCGGCGCAGGGTCAGCATCACGGCGGCAACCACGGCCACGGTCAGGATGACGGCGGCGAACTCGAACGGCAGCAGGTACTCGGTGAACAGCGTACGCGCCAGCCAGGTGACGTTGGAGCTGTCGGCAGCGACCGCAGCGGCGTTGTCGGCCGGGAACGGGTTGACCGCCCTGCCCTTCACGCCGATCAGGATCAGCATCTGCACCAGCATCGCCACGGCAACAATGAGACCGACCGGCAGGTAGCGGACCCAGCCCTCACGCAGCTTGGTGGGGTCGATGTCGAGCATCATCACCACGAACAGGAACAGCACCATCACCGCGCCGACGTAGACCAGCACCAGCGCCACGCCGAGGAACTCGGCGCCGACCAGCAGCCACACGCAGGCAATGGAGAAGAAGGTCAGCACCAGGCAGAGCACGGCGTGAACCGGGTTGCGCACGCTGATCACCGCACCGGCCGAAACCGTTGCCGCGATGGCGAACACCCAGAAAGCGATATTTACCCAATCCATCTCTCGACCTCAGCGGTAAGCGGCATCGGCGGCGCGACGCTCGGCGATCTCGGACTCGAGACGGTCGCCCAGGGCCAGCAGCTGCGGCTTGGTAACGATGTTTTCGCCACGATTCTCGAAGTGATACTCGAGGATGTGGGTTTCGACGATCGAGTCCACCGGGCAGCTTTCTTCGCAGAAGCCGCAGAAGATGCACTTGAACAGATCGATGTCATAGCGCGTGGTACGGCGGGTGCCGTCTTCGCGCTTGGCCGAGTCGATGGTGATGGCCAATGCAGGGCACACCGCTTCGCACAGCTTGCAGGCGATGCAGCGCTCTTCACCGTTGGGGTAACGGCGCAGGGCGTGCAGGCCACGGAAGCGCGGCGACTGCGGGAACTTCTCCATCGGGTACATCATCGTGTACTTGGGCTTGAAGCTGTACTTCAGCGTCAGCCAAAGGCCGCCCAGCAGTTCGAGCAGCAGCAGGCTCTTGAAGTAATGGGTAATCCTGTTCATCACTTAGACGCCCTTTTGAATCACGCCGAAGAACACCATGACGGCGGTAACCGCGATCCACAGAATGGCCAGCGGGATGAAGACCTTCCAGCCCAGGCGCATGATCTGGTCATAGCGGAAGCGCGGGAAGCTGGCACGGAACCAGATGTAGGCACTGGCGAAGAAGAACACCTTGACGAACAGCCACGGTGCACCGCCCTTCCAGATCCAGTCGACCAGCGGCGAGACGTCGCCGAAGTTGACCCAGCCCTGGATGGGGCTCAGCCAGCCGCCGAGGAAGAAGATCGAGATCAGGAAGCTGATCAGGATCATGTTGGCGTATTCGGCCAGGAAGAACAGCGCGAACGCACCGCCCGAGTACTCGACCATGTGGCCAGCGACGATTTCCGATTCACCTTCCACCACGTCGAACGGCGCGCGGTTGGTTTCGGCAACGCCCGACACCCAGTAGATGACGAACAGCGGGAACAGCGGCAGCAGGAACCAGTCGAAGAAACCGGAATTGCCGGCCTGCGCCATCACGATGTTGCTCAGGTTCAGGCTGCCCGACGCGATCATCACGCCGACCAGGGCGAAGCCCATGGCGATTTCGTAGCTGATCATCTGCGCCGAGGCGCGCATCGCACCCAGGAACGCATACTTCGAGTTGGATGCCCAACCGGCCAGGATGATGCCGTAGATGCCCAGCGAGGTCATCGCCAGCAGGTACAGCAGGCCGGCGTTGGCGTTGGACAGCACGATCTGCGAATCGAAGGGGACCACCGACCAGGCCGCGAAGGCCGGAGCCAGGGTGATCAGCGGGGCCAGCAGGTAGATCGCCTTGTTGGCGCTGCTCGGCTGGACCACTTCCTTGAACAGCAGCTTGAAGACGTCGGCGAAGGCCTGGAAGATGCCCATGCCCACGTACATCGGGCCGTGGCGGACGTGCATCCAGCCGATCAGCTTGCGTTCCCAGACCACGTAGAAGGCCACCGAGATGATCACCGGAACGGTGATCACCAGGATCTTCAGGATGATCCAGATCAGCGCGCCGATGTCACCAAGGCCAAGCAGCCACTGGTGCAGCGGATCGACCGCGTTCAACAGCAATTCGTTCATGCAGCCACCACCGTTACGCGAGCGGCACCCAGCGGCGCGGTCGCGCCGTGGCCCGATTCAATCCAGACCGAACCCGCAGCGACGCGGGCGTCGATCACCACCGGCAGGGTGGCCTTGCCGGCATCGGTGCCGACCTTGGCCATCTGCCCTTCCTGCAGCTGCAGGCGAGCGGCATCTTCAGCGTTCAGCACGATGCGCGGGGCGTTGTTGAGCGGATGCGACTGCAGCGCCGGGGCGCGACGGACCACCGCATCGGTGCGGTAGATCGCGGCGGTCGAAGCCACTTCCAGGCCTTCGCCGGCAACCACCGGCTGTGCCGAGGCGGCAACGGCGACCGACACCGGGGCCAGGCTGGCGCGCAGGCCGGCCAGGTCGGTGAAGTCGAAACCGGCTACCGCCAGCTCACCGCCCAGGGCGCGCAGCACGCGCCAGCCCTCACGGGCCGCGCCCGGCAGCTTGCCGCCGGCACGCGCCGACTGCTCGCGACCATCGAGGTTGGTCAGGGTGGCGTCGATTTCCGGCAGCGCACCGATCGGCAGGATCACGTCGGCAACGTCGCGGGTGGAGACGCAGGCGAACTGGCTGAAGGCCACCACCTTGGCGCCGACCAGCGCCTTGCGCGCGGCGGGAGCGTCGGCGAAGTCCAGGCCCGGCTCCAGGCCGTAGACCACGTACGCCTGGCGCGGCTGCGCCAGCATCGCGGCGACGTCCTTGCCGGCCGGCAGCACGCCTGCGCGGGTCAGGCCAACGGCGTTGGCACCCTGCGGGATGCGGCACAGCTTGGCACCGGTCGCAGCAGCGAAGTCACGCGCGGCGGCGCGGATCGCGGCAGCCTGCGGATGGTTTTCGGCGATGCCACCGACGATCAGCACGGTGTTGTTGCCGCCCTGCACCGCCGAACGCAGCTCGGCGTTGGCCAGCGCGTCGACGAACTTCGACGGCGCGACGATCTGCTTGCCGGCGATGCTGAAGGCGAAGTCGAAGTCCACCGGGTTGACGACGTGGATCTTCGCGCCGTTGGTGGTCTGCGCCTTGCGCAGGCGGGCGTGCAGCAGCGGCAGTTCGTGGCGGATGTTGCTGCCCAGAACGACGATGCGGTCGGCGCCTTCGATCTCGGCGAGCGGCAGGCCGAACACTTCGGCGGTTGCGGCGTCGGAGAAATCGCGGTTGTTGATGCGGTGGTCGATGTTGCTCGAGCCCAGGCCCTTGGCCAGGCGGGCCAGCAGCGCGCCTTCCTCGTTCGAGGTGGACGGGTGCACCAGCACGCCCAGGTTGTCGCCCTGGTTGGCCTTGAGGATCTCGGCGGCCGCGGCCAGGCCTTCGGCCCAGCTCACTTCCTTCCACTCGCCATTGACCTTGCGCAGCGGCTTGACCGCACGGTCTTCGCTGTACAGGCCCTGGTGCGAGTAACGGTCACGATCGGACAGCCAGCACTCGTTCACCGCTTCGTTGTCGCGCGGCACGGTGCGCAGCACTTCGCCGCGACGCACGTGCAGGAACAGGTTCGAACCCATCGCGTCGTGGTAGCCCAGCGATTCGCGCGCGGTCAGTTCCCACGGGCGGGCGCGGAACTGGAACACCTTGTTGGTCAGCGCGCCGACCGGGCAGACGTCGACGACGTTGCCGGACAGCTCGGTGGTCAGCGGCTTGCCGTCGAAGGTACCGATCTGCAGGTTCTCACCGCGGTACATGCCACCCAGTTCGTAGGTACCGGCAACGTCGGCGGTGAAGCGGACGCAGCGGGTGCACTGGATGCAACGGGTCATCTCGGTGGCGACCAGAGGGCCCATGTCCTCGTCCGGCACCACGCGCTTGCGCTCGTTGAAGCGGCTGACCGAACGGCCATAGCCCAGCGACACGTCCTGCAGCTCGCACTCGCCGCCCTGATCACAGATCGGGCAGTCCAGCGGGTGGTTGATGAGCAGGAACTCCATCACCGAGCGCTGGAACTTCAGTGCCTTCTCGCTGCGGGTGGCGACCTTCATGCCATCCATCACCGGGGTGGCACAGGCCGGCGCCGGCTTCGGCGACTTTTCCACGTCCACCAGGCACATGCGGCAGTTGGCGGCGATCGGCAGCTTCTCGTGGTAGCAGAAGCGCGGAATCGAAATGCCGGCCTTGTCGGCCGCCTGGATGATCATCGAACCCTTGGGCACGACCAGCGACTTGCCATCGATTTCGATGGTCACGTGATCCGGTGGCACGTTCGGGTTTACGGGTTGCGCGCTCATGCGGCGGCTGCCTCCACCTTCTTGCCGTCAACCATCGAATGACCGTTGACGATGTAGTACTCGAATTCGTCCCAGAACTGGCGCAGGAAGCCCTGGATGGGCCATGCAGCCGCTTCACCGAACGCACAGATGGTGTGGCCTTCGATCTGGCCGGCCACCGCCTTCAGCTGGTGCAGGTCTTCCATCGTGGCCTTGCCGGCGACGATGCGCTCCAGCACGCGGTGCATCCAGCCGGTGCCTTCACGGCACGGGGTGCACTGGCCGCACGATTCCTTGTGGAAGAACTGGCTGATGCGGCAGGCGAACTTGACGCAGCAGACGCTGTCGTCGAGCACCACGATCGCACCCGAACCCAGGCCGGAGCCCAGCGCACGGATGGTGTCGTAGTCCATCGGCAGATCCTGCAGCTCGGCCGCGGTCAGTACCGGCATCGACACGCCGCCCGGGATCGCGCCCTTGAGGGTGCGGCCCGGACGCAGGCCACCGGCCATTTCCAGCAGGTCGTGGAACTTGGTGCCCAGCGGCACTTCGAAGTTGCCGCCGTTCTGCACGCAGCCGGACACCGAGAAGCACTTCGGACCGCCGTTGGCGGTCAGGCTCAGGCCCTTGAACCACTCCGGACCGTTGCGGATGATCGCCGGCACCGAACCATAGGTTTCGGTGTTGTTGATCGTCGACGGCTTGCCGTACAGGCCGAAGTTGGCCGGGAACGGCGGCTTGTAGCGCGGCTGGCCCTTCTTGCCTTCCAGCGATTCCATCAGCGCGGTTTCTTCGCCGCAGATGTACGCGCCGGCGCCCAGCGCACCGTAGATGTCGATGTCCACGCCCGAGCCCATCACGTTCTTGCCCAGCCAGCCATTTGCATAGGCGTCGGCCAGGGCCTGCTCGAAGTGCTCGAACGGCTCGTGGTGGAACTCACCGCGCAGGTAGTTGTAACCCACGGTCGAACCGGTGGCGTAGCAGGCGATCGCCATGCCTTCCACCACCGAATGCGGGTTGTAGCGCAGGATGTCGCGATCCTTGCAGGTGCCCGGCTCGGATTCGTCCGAGTTGCAGAGGATGTACTTCTGCATGTTGCCCTTGGGCATGAAGGACCACTTCAGGCCGGTCGGGAAGCCTGCGCCACCGCGGCCACGCAGGCCCGAGGCCTTGACCATCTCGATGACCTGCTCCGGCGGGATCTTCTCTTCGAGGATCTTGCGCAGGGCGGCGTAGCCACCGGTCTTCAGGTAGCTTTCGTACGACCACGGGGTGTCGTAATGCAGGGTGGTGTAGACCACCTGGTGCGGCAGCGGCGCGGGGCCGACCGGACCCTTGGATTCGTGGTGATGTGCCATGCCCTTACTCCAGCCCGTCCAGCAGCTCGTCGACCTTTTCCAGGGTCAGACGCTCATGGTAGTGACCGTTGATGACCATCATCGGCGCGCCGCCACAACCGGCCAGGCACTCTTCCTCGCGCTTGAGGTAGACGCGGCCGTCCGGGGTCGATTCACCGTGCTTGATGCCCAGCTTCTTCTCGCAATGGCGGACGATGTCCTCGGCGCCATTGAGCCAGCAGCTGATGTTGGTGCAGATGGCCACGTTGTTGCGGCCCACCTTCTCGGTCTCGAACATCGAGTAGAAGCTGGCGACCTCGTAGGCCCACACCGGCGGCAGGTCGAGGTACTTGGCCACGCCGGCGATCAGTTCGTCGGTCAGCCAGCCCTCGTTCTGCTCCTGGGCCGCATGCAGGCCCTGCAGCACGGCAGAGCGCTTGCGGTCCGGCGGGAACTTGGACAGCCAGTGATCGATGTGAGCGCGGGTCTTGTCGCTCAGCACCACCATCGGGTCGACGTCGCGCGCCGCCTCGAAATTACCTGTCGCCTTCATCGGCCGACCTCAGCGAAATGCATAACGTGAAATTCCAGAAACTGCGGCGCCGGCTTGCGCCGGCTGCCTGCAGCGGGCGTTGGCGTGGCGGACGGCATTACCGGTCAACCTCGCCGAACACCAGGTCGTAGGTACCGATCATCGCCACCACGTCGGCCAGCATGTGGCCGCGCACGATCGAATCGATCGAGGACAGGTGGGCGAAGCCCGGTGCACGCAGGTGCACGCGGAACGGCTTGTTGGCGCCATCGGAGACCAGGTAGCAGCCGAACTCGCCCTTGGGCGCTTCCACTGCCGCGTAGGTTTCCCCGGCCGGCACGCAATAGCCTTCGCTGAACAGCTTGAAGTGGTGGATCAGCGCTTCCATGTCGTCCTTCATGTCCTCGCGCTTGGGCGGAGCGACCTTGAAGTTCTTGACCATGACCGGGCCGGGGTTGGCCTTCAGCCACGCCACGCACTGCTTGATGATGCGGTTGGACTCGCGCATTTCGGCAACGCGGACCAGGTAGCGGTCGTAGCAGTCGCCTTCCTTGCCCAGCGGGATGTCGAAATCGACGGCATCGTACTTGGCATACGGACGCTTCTTGCGAAGGTCCCAGGCAATGCCCGAGCCACGCAGCATCACGCCGGTCATGCCCCACTGGTGGGCCAGTTCCGGAGTGACCACGCCGATGCCGACGGTACGCTGCTTCCAGATACGGTTGTCGGTCAGCAGGGTTTCGTATTCGTCGATGCGCTTGGGGAACTCGACGGTGAAGTTTTCCAGGAAGTCCAGCAGCGAGCCTTCGCGCGAAGCATTGAGCTGCTTCAGCGCCTTGCCCTTGTGCCAGCGCGATTCCTTGTACTTCGGCATGTGGTCCGGCAGGTCGCGGTAGACACCGCCCGGGCGGTAGTACGCCGCGTGCATGCGCGCGCCGGAGACCGCTTCATAGCAGTCCATCAGCTCTTCGCGCTCGCGGAAGGCATACAGCATCACCGCCATCGCACCCAGGTCGAGCGCGTTGGAGCCCAGCCACATCAGGTGGTTGAGGATGCGGGTGATTTCGTCGTACATGGTGCGGATGTACTGCGCACGCTCCGGCGCTTCGATGCCCATCAGGGTCTCGATCGCGCGCACGTAGGCGTGCTCGTTGCACATCATCGACACGTAATCCAGGCGATCCATGTAGCCGATCGACTGGTTGAACGGCTTGGACTCGGCCAGCTTTTCGGTACCACGGTGCAGCAGACCCACGTGCGGGTCGGCGCGCATGATGGTTTCGCCGTCCATTTCCAGGATCAGGCGCAGCACACCGTGCGCGGCCGGATGCTGCGGGCCGAAGTTCATGGTGTAGTTGCGGATTTCCTGCCGGCTTTCGGCGGCGTTGCTGGCGAAGGCTTCGCCGGCCTGGTGTACGTGGCTCACTTCACTGCCTCCTGCGCGCGCTCACCTTCTGCGGTCTGCAGACGGGCGTCGTCGCGGATCACGCGCGGCACGCCGACACGCGGCTCCACCGAGGTGACCGGTTCGTAGATCACGCGCTTCTTTTCTTCGTCGTAGCGGACTTCGACATTGCCGATCAGCGGGAAGTCCTTGCGGAACGGATGGCCGACGAAACCGTAGTCGGTCAGGATCCGGCGCAGGTCCGGGTGGCCTTCGAAGATCACGCCGTACAGGTCGAACGCTTCGCGCTCGAACCAGTTCAGGCCCGGCCAGATGCCGGTCAGCGAGGACACCACCGGCAGCGCTTCGTCAGGGGCGAAGCAGCGCAGGTGCATCATCAGGTTGTGCTGGTACGAACGCAGCTGGGCGACCACGGCGAAACGCTGGGTCGGCATGTGCTGCGGGCGGGCACCGTCGGCGCCGTTTTCCTCGGTGGGGAACTCGCCCCACGCGAAACGGCCCTGGGCCTTGCCTTCGACGCCACGGCTGAAGCCCTGCGAGGACACGTCGGCGGTGTCCCATTCGTCGGAGCCATAACCGAGGTAGTCGACGCCGCAGAGATCCACGGCCTGCTCGAAACCAAACTCGTCACGCAGCGCCAGGGCGGTGGCGTGCCACTCGGCGGCAGGCACTTCCAGCGTCACTTCGCCGCGGGGTTCGACCACGATGACCTTCGCACCTGCGAAACGTGCGGAGAGTCGGTCGATGAAGGATGCTTGCTCTGCCATGGGGGCTTGGCGCGCTCTTGTCAGGTGAAGGGGTCAGCGGGCGATGGTCTGTGTACGCCAGATCTTCTTCTGCAGCTGCAGGATCCCGTACACCAGCGCCTCGGCGGTCGGCGGGCAGCCCGGGACGTAGACGTCCACCGGCACCACGCGATCACAGCCGCGCACCACAGAATAGGAGTAGTGGTAATAGCCGCCACCATTGGCGCAGCTACCCATCGAGATGACCCACTTCGGGTCCGGCATCTGGTCGTAGACCTTGCGCAGCGCCGGGGCCATCTTGTTGACCAGGGTACCGGCCACGATCATCACGTCGGACTGACGCGGCGACGGGCGGAACACCACGCCGTAGCGGTCAAGGTCCAGGCGCGCGGCGCCGGCGTGCATCATTTCGACCGCGCAGCAGGCCAGACCGAAGGTCATCGGCCACATCGAGCCGGTGCGCGCCCAGTTCAGCAGTGCATCGACGCTGGTGGTGACGAAGCCCTTTTCCAGCAGCGGGTTGTCACCTTCCGGCCGCAGGATGTCATCAACCCGGCCTTCCGGCGTGGGGTTGTTCATGAGGCCATCGAGAGTCTGAATCACTCCCATTCCAGCGCTCCCTTCTTCCAGACGTAAATGAAACCGAGGAACAGCATGCCGACGAACAGGCCCATGGTGATGAGCGAACGGGCACCCAGCTCCATGAAGACCTGGGTCCACGGCACGATGAAGATGATTTCCAGGTCGAAGACGATGAACTGGATCGCGATCAGGTAGTAGCGCACGTCGAACTTCATGCGCGCGTCTTCGAAGGCCTCGAAGCCGCACTCGTACGGCGACAGCTTTTCCAGATCGGGGCGGCGGGGACCGAGGAATCGACCAACCAGCATCAGCGTAATGCCGATACCGGTGGCAACGATCAGAAACAGCAGAGACGGCAAATATTCGGCCAGCACAGCGATTCTCTCTTGCCTCTGCCGCCGCGCCTGCAGGCGCTTTGGCATGGGGGAGTGGACGGGAATCTGCCTGGCGCCTTGCGCGCCAGACGAACCCGCTTTACTTACAAATGGTGCCCAAGAGGGGACTCGAACCCCTACGACTTGCGTCGCTACCACCTCAAGGTAGTGCGTCTACCAATTCCGCCACCTGGGCAAACGATCACATCAGACTATCTTCCCGATGCGCCGCGTATTGTAACCGGCTTCAGTCTTTCTGGGAGCCTTCCGAAGGCTTTTCTTCACCAGAAACCGAAGATTCCGCCTGAGCCGGCACATTCGCGGCCGGAACCGGGGCGGCCGGGACCGCATCGGCCTTCGGAACGGCCGGCAGTTCACCCGCCGGAGCCGCCGGAGCGACTGCCGCCGGTGCGGACATCAGGCCCAGATCCTGGTCGGCCGCCGGGCGGCTGCCATGACCGGCATACCAGGCCATGAAGAGGCTGATGCCGAAGAACACGACAGCCAGCCACTTGGTCGACTTGGACAGGAAGTTCGAGGCACCGCGCGCACCGAACACCGTACCCGAGGCACCGGCACCAAAGCCCGAACCCGCCGCCGCACCCGAGCCACGCTGCATCAGGATCAGCGCGATCATGGCCACAGCGACCAGCACGTAGACGACATTGAGGATCAACATCAGCATTGGAAACCGCCCTCGGACAATACTTCTAGGATTAGTTCGCGGCCGCCGCCCGTGCGATGGCCAGGAAGTCCGCGGCCACCAGGGAGGCGCCGCCGACCAGCCCACCATCGACATCCGGCTGCGCGAACAGTTCCCCGGCATTGTCGGGTTTCACGCTACCGCCGTAAACAATGGGCAGTGAATCAGCGATTCTAGCATCGATACGCGCGACTTCGCCACGGATGAACGCGTGCACCTGCTGTGCCTGCTCCTTGGTCGCGGTACGGCCGGTACCGATGGCCCAGACCGGCTCGTAGGCGACCACGGCCTTGGCGAAACCGGCCGCGCCGACCAGCTCCAGCACCGGCGCCAGCTGGCCGGCGATGACTGCTTCGGTCTGCCCGGCCTCGCGCTGTTCCAGGGTCTCGCCCACGCACAGCACCGGCACCAGGCCGGCGTGCTGGGCGGCGGCGAACTTGCGCGCGACCAGCTCGCTGCTCTCGTGGTGGTACTGGCGGCGCTCGGAATGGCCCACCAGGCCATAGCGGGCGCCGACCTCGACCAGCATGGCGGCGCAGACCTCGCCGGTGTAGGCGCCCTTCTCGTTGCTGCTCACGTCCTGCGCGCCAAAGGCCAGGCCGGTCTCGCCGAAGTCCTCGACCAGCTCGCCCAGGTACGGCAGCGGCGGCAGGATCACCACGTCCACCCCCTCCAGCGGCAGCCCGGCGGCGACCTGCCCCAGCAGTTCATTGGCGAATTGACGGCTGCCATGCAGCTTCCAGTTTCCGGCGACGATCTTGCGGCGCATGAGCGGGTGGCTCCTGTGTGAAGTCAGCCGATCATGATACCCGTTACGGCAAAAATCCGTTTCCGTGTAAGCGGTTACATGGATTTTCAGCCAACGGCGCAGCCCCTCGTGGCGGGGGTGGGGTTGGGTTGGTCGCGGAGAGCCCGGTTGGATTTGGGGCTTGGCCGGGCGGGTGGGACTGCGCAGGGGGCGCTGCAAGTCCCCCTCCGGGGCCCGGCCCAGCCGCTGGCGGCTGTGCGTTCGGGCGCTTGCGAAGCAGTGCTTCGCAAGCAAAGCGCCCTCCCCCCTGTAAGCTCGGTCGCCGCTTGCTCGTGTGCGCTGTCCTGCACACACGAGCAAGACCCGGGTTGGGCGTCCTGCCCAACGCGCCCGAGGCATGCCTCGGGCCCATGCGGCTCACGCCCCTGCGCAGCCCCACCCGCCCGGCCTCTGACACATTCCGGCGGTTCCGCCCGCCACGGAAAGAAATAAGAAGATCAAAAGCAAAAGCGGCAGTGCGGGTAGCTGCCCGCACCCATGGCGTGGATCTAGCGTGTCGACCAAGGTCGACACCTACCGGAAATCCCGATTTACCCACCGCCACCGGGAAACTGTCGAAGGCGGGGAGGTGTCGGATGGCGGGGTGTCCGCGGCATGGATGCCGCGGCCAAGCCCCCAGGGACGGGTTCACGGCGTCCCCGCCATCCGACACCTCCCCGCCTCCCTACGGGACACCCCAGAGCCGCTTTGGCTTTGGCTTTGGCTTCGGCCTCTGCGGGTGCAGGGCGCAGCCCTGTGACTCGTCCTGCCATAGGTTGACACCGATGGGTGGATGGTCCGGCCGCCGTCAGGCGGCCAAGAACGCCCGATGCATCGCATCGGGCGTCTGCATTTTAAGGGACAGGTGGGGGCGCTCAGCGTTGTAGATGTCTACGGCCTCAGCCACCATCTGGCGGGCTTGCCCCAGGTCCCGTGGGCGATGAAGCAGGAACTCGCACTTGAGGATCCCGTTGACTCGCTCTGCCAGAGCGTTCTGATAGCAGTCGTAGCCGTCGGTCATCGAGCAGGTCAGGCCGTGCCGCGCATGGATCTTCTGGTAGTAATCCGAGCAGTACTGGATTCCACGATCAGAGTGATGGATCAGCTTCTGCGATGTCTTTCTCCCTTTCAGCGCCATCTCCAGCGCCTGAGCTACCTGCTCTGTCTGTAGCGTTTCATGCACGCTCCAGCCCACGATCTTGCGCGACCAGGCATCGGTGACCAGGCTCAGATACACGAACTTCCCCTGCGTCGGCAGATAGGTGATGTCCGCCACCCACACCTGCTCGCTACCGGTTGGTATTACGCATCCTTGGCCAGGTTTGAGCAGATTCGGATGCCTGCGAAAGCGATGATGGCTGTCGGTAGTCTTGTGATAAGCCCGACGTTTCGGTACCAGCAGGCGCGCTTCCCGAAGTACGTCAAACAACCGGTCACGTCCCATGGTGATTCCCGCCGCCTGCAGCTTCGGTCCGATCAAATGGTGCAACTTGCGCGTCCCGATCCGTGGCTGCCGCACGCGGCAATCGCTCACCAGCGCCAGTGCTTTGGTCTCGCTGGCGCGTCGTCGTTGATGCCGGCACCCCGCTTGATAGAACGCCTGTCGACTGATGCCGAAATGGCGGCAAGCCCTTGCCACGCTTACGCCTTTGAGGCGCCCTTGCGTGAGGACTTGCCTGAAGGCTTTTTTACGATGCGCACCCCGTAATCCTCTTTGAGGACATCCACGATGGCTTCGAAAAGCTGTGCTTTCTCGTTGGCCTCCCGTAACTGGACCTGCAGGGCCTTGATCTGTTGTTCCGGCGTCAGCGGCGTGGCCGGTCCACTTTTGGGAGAAGTCGTCATGGGGGCAGATGATGCACCACCTGACCAATCCTGCCGACCATGGCGGCGAAGCCACTTCAGAACCGTGCTGCTGCCTTGGATACCGTATCGCTCCTGAGCCTTCTTATAGGTCAGTTCTCCACGCTCGACCTGATCGACCACGGACAACTTGAAGGCCAGCGAGTAATCCCGCTGACTGCGCCTGATTGTTGATTTCATTGAACATTCCTTTTCCAGAGGGAAAAGGTGTCAACCCAATTCAGGACGGGTCACTGCAAAGGAAAAGGCCGCCTTTCGGCGGCCTTCACTTCTTATTACTTCAGCTTGATCTCGCGCAGGCGTTCCTCGAGGAAGCCGTGGGCGGTGATCGCCTCCGGGTACCGGCTCGGGTTCTCCGGGGTGATGCAGGACGGCAGCACGTCGATCAGATAGTCCGGGTTCGGGTGCAGGAAGAACGGCACCGAGTAGCGCGGCTGGCGCGCCAGGTCACCCGGGGGGTTGACCACGCGGTGGATGGTCGACGGATACACGTGGTTGGTCAGGCGCTGCAGCATGTCGCCGATGTTGACCACGATGGTGTCCGCGTCCGAGGTGAACGGCACCCATTCGCCCTCGTGCGACTGCACTTCCAGGCCCGCGGCACTGGCACCGACCAGCAGGGTGATGAAGTTGATGTCGCCGTGGGCACCGGCACGCACGTTCGGAATGTCGTCGGTGGTGATCGGCGGGTAGTGGATCGGGCGCAGGATCGAGTTGCCGAAGTTGGTCTTGTCGGCGAAGAAGTCTTCCGGCAGGCCGATGTGCAGGGCCAGCGCCGACAGTACGCGCGAACCCAGGTTGTCCAGCGCCTGGTACAGGCCGTAACCGCGCTCGCGGAAGCCCTCGACCTCGGTCGGCCACAGGTTCGGCGCCATCACGTCGCGGTACTTGGAGTCGTCGGCGATCTCGCGACCGATGTGCCAGAACTCCTTCAGGTCGAAATGCTTGGAGCCCTTGGCGGTCTCCACGCCGAACGGGGTGTAGCCGCGGGCGCCGCCACTGCCGGCCACGTGGTACTTGCGCTTGACCTCCTCCGGCAGGGCGAAGAAGGCCTTGAAGGCATCGTAGGCCGCGTCGATGTCGGCCTGCGGGATGCCGTGGTTGCGGATGCCCGCGAATCCCCATTGGCGGTAGGCCGCGCCCAGCTCGGCCACGAAGGCCTCGCGGTCGCTGTCGAAACGGGTGATGTCGAGGGTGGGGATCTGGCTCACAGCGGTTCCTGGCTTGTCGTTGGGTCTGGAAGGGCCAGCGCATTCATGGCCCACCTGAACATTGTGACAGATCGCCCGGGGGACGCCACTCGATACGAAGAAACAAACCGATACAATGCGCAACCCGCGCGCGGATTAACGATTCCGTCACAACCGGGACTCCCGCCCCTGCTCCACCTGCCGCCTCCGTCCTTCATGCGCCCTGCTGCTCCTTCTGCCAACACCTCCCTGCCCTCCGGCCCGGCACGTCACTGGCGCCGATTGGCCTGGTGGTCGCTGTTCGTGGCCGGCAACGCGCTGCTGGCGATGGCGATCACGCTCGGCAACGTACCGCTGGCCGACAACCCCGGTGGCGCAATCGGCCTGGTTTACCTGTCCGTCGCTCTGCCGGGGCATCTGCTCGCCTTCGGTGCCCTCGCAGGCCTGCTGCCGCTGCTGCTGGGCCTGTGGCCGCGCAGCGCGCGCACGCTGAGCATCAGCGCCGTGCTGCTGCAGGGCCTGTGGCTGTGCCTGCTGCTGGTTGATGCGAAGGTTTTCACTCTGTATCGGTTCCACCTCAATGCCATGGTGGTGAACATGGTGTTCGGCGGCGCGCTGCAGGACCAGGTCGCGTTGTCCTGGAAAACCTGGCTGCAGGCCGGACTGCTGGTCGCCGCCATCTTCGCCGCCGAAGGCCTGCTGGCCTGGGCATGCTGGAAGCTGTTGCCCGCCCTGCCCCGCCGCCGCCGGGTCCTGCAGGCCTGGGCGGTGGTCGCTCTGCTGATGGGGGGGGGCCAGGTCGCCACCGCCTACTACGATGCCCGCGGCGACCGTGACGTCATCGCGCAGTGGAACTACCTGCCCTGGGCGCAGCCGATCACCGCCAAGAGCTTCATGCGCAAACTGGGCGTTGTCAGCGAACAGCAGGCTGGCCTGCCTGACCCGCGCCATGCGCAGCTGCTGTATCCGCTGCAGCCCCTGCGCTGCCAGAACCCACATCGGCCGAATGTGCTGATGGTGGTGCTGGAGTCGCTGCGCCAGGACGCCATGACGCCGCAGCTGATGCCCAATACGACGGCACTGGCACAGGCTTCGCGCGTGTACGACCAGCATTTCAGCACCGGCAACGCCACCCGCTACGGCCTGTTCGGCCTGCTCTACGGCCTGCCCGGCGGCTACTGGCAGAGCATGCTGGACGAACAGCGCGGCTCGCAGCTGTTCCAGGTGCTGGGCCAGCAGGGCTACGACCTGCACCTGTACGGCAGCGCGCCGCTGTACAGCCCGGAGTTCGACCGCACCGCCTTCGCCGACGTACGCGACCAGCTGCACCAGGGCCCCTCCGCCCTGACACCCGACAAGCGTGACGCAGCCATCGTCACCGCGCTGCAGAACGACATCCGCACCAGCCAGGCCGCCCAGCACCCGTGGTTCGGCTTCGTGTTCCTCGACTCCACCCACGCCGGCTACCACCTGCCCGCCAGCTACCCGCCGGTGGCCACGCCGATGGCCAAGGAGATCGACTTCCTGTCCTTCGGCCCGGACCACGACCCGACGCCGGAGCTCAACCGCTACCGCACCGCCGTGCACTACGCCGACAGCCTGGTCGGCTCGCTGCTGGACGACCTTCGCGCGCAAGGCCTGGCCGAGAACACCATCGTGCTGGTCACCGGTGACCATGCCGAAGAGTTCAACGACCTCAAGCTGAACTACTGGGGCCACAACGGCAACTTCTCCGACTACCAGCTGCAGGTGCCGTTCGTGCTGCACTGGCCAGGCCAGGCCAGCGGCCATGAGATGCGCACCAGTTCGCATGAGGACTGGGTGCCGACATTGATGCGCCACGCACTGGGCTGCGAGAACGCCCTGAGCGACTTCAGTACTGGCCAGGACCTGCTGGCCGCGCCCACCACCAGCGAACGTGCGCTGGTGGTGGAGAGCTGGTCGCAGCGCGCGGTACGCCATGGCGATGCCATCTACGTGTTCGACAAGTTCGGCAACGCCACCGCGCTCGACCGGCACTACCGTCCGCTGCCGCAGCAGGCACCGGACGGCGCCGCCATCCGCTCCGCATGGGAAGCGCTGACCCGCTTCCGCAACCGCTGAACTTCAAGGACCGATCCTGCATGAACCGTCCGCTGCGCATCCTGCATACCGAAGCCGCCAAGGGAATGGGCGGGCAGGAGATCTACATCTTCCGGCACATGCAGGTGATGCGCGCGCGTGGCCATGAAGTGTCGTTGCTGTGCCAGCCCGATGCGCGCCTGGCCACACTGGCACGCGACGACGGTTTCACCGTGCATACGCTGCGCATGGGAGGCCTGGCACGCCTGCTGCGCGGCGTGTGGTCGGTATCGCGACTGGTGCGCCGCGAACGCTACGACGTGGTCAACACCACCAGCCGCCGCGATGCGCTGATCGCCGCCGCCGGTGCACGCCTGGGCGGCACGCCGCTGGTGGTGCGCTCGCGCCACCTGATGAGCCCGGTCAATTCGCTGCTGACCTATACCGGGCTTCCGCACCGGGTTTTGACCGTCAGCAGTTTCGTCAAGCAACTGCTGGCCGACCGTGGCATTCCGGCCGAGCGCATCGGCATCGTGCCGCCGATTGCGGTTCCGCCGCGCTGGAGCGAGATCCGCAAGGCCGATCCCTGGCAGTGCCTGCAGGACGCGCGCGCACAGGTGCGTGCCGAGCTCGGTTTCGGCGAACAGGACATCGTGGTCGGCTGCGTGGCGGTACTGCGCGAGCCCAAGGGCCATGCCGACCTGCTGCAGGCGATGATCCCGTTGTGCAAGGCCAACCCGGACCTGCACCTGGTGATCGTCGGTGATGGCCAGGCCGTGACGGAACGACTGCAGGCGATGTGCGCCGAGCACGGCCTGCAGCGCCAGGTGCACCTGCTCGGCTACCGCGATGGAGCCTGCCGGCTGATGGCCGGCTTCGACATCTTCGCGCTGGCCTCGCACAAGGAAGCGGCCGGCACCGTGTTCCTGGAAGCGGCTTATGTGGGCGTACCGATCGTAGCCACGCGGGTGGGTGGCGTGCCGGAGATGGTGGTCGATGGCAGCAATGCGATCCTCACCCGTTTGGGAGACAATGCCGCCCTGACAGGTGCCTTGCGCCTGCTGGTGGACGACCCGGAACGGCGGCGGCAGATGGGCCGCGCTGGCTGGGACTGGATGCACGGCGCGCACCGCTTCACGCCGGACGGCCACGGTGAAGCCACCGAACACTACTACCACCAGTGGCTGAAGGAGCTGGGACATGGCTGATGCGCGAACCGTTCCGGTGCTGATGCACCACCATGTCAGCCCCTCGCCGGGCATGATCACCGTGTCGCCGGAAAACTTCGAAAGCCAGATCGCGTGGCTGGCAGGCAATGGCTGGACCTCACTGACGCTGGACCAGTACGCCGGCTTCCTGGCCGGCAAGCCGGTGCCGCGCAAGTCGATCGTCATCACCTTCGACGATGGCTACCTGGACAACTGGGTGTATGCCCATCCGATCCTGCAGAAGTACGGCATGCATGCCGTGGTGTTCGTGGTCACCGGCTGGATGGGCGAAGGCCCGGAACGTCCGCATGCCGGCATTGCCGGAGCGACGCTGCCGTCGACGCCGGACCATCGCGGCTGCGAAGCGGCGATCTACGAGCAGGACCGCAGTGACGATGTGATGATGCGCTGGAGCGAAGCACGTGCAGCCATCGCCGCCGGCACCTTCGAAGTGCATTGCCACACCCATACCCACACCCGCTGGTTGCGCCGTGACGATCTGGACCGTGCGCAGCGCCGTGCGGGCCTGAGCCGGGATCTGGCGATCTCGCGCGAAGTCCTGCAGGACAAGCTTGGCGACGTGTCCGATACCTTGTGCTGGCCGTACGGTGATTTCGACCAGGATCACATCGAAGTGGCGCGCGAGCAGGGCTTCCGCTACCTGCACACCACCCACCCGTTCGGCCGCAACGTGATCGGTGGCGACCCGGAACGCATCTATCGTTTCGCGATCCGCAACCGCCCGGCCAACTGGCTGCGCAAGCGCATCCGCCTGAGTTACAACCCGCTGATCGCGCCGCTGTTCAATGGGTTCAAGGCACGCCAGAAGAAGATGGTGCCGGGGCCCTGAACACGCCATCCACCCTGGCCGCCGCAAAAGAAAACGCCCCGGAATTCCGGGGCGTTTTCTTTGTACGGATGTGCAGTCGCCTCAGCTGGCGGCTTCACGCACCGCAGCGGACAAGCGGTCCAGCGTCTGCTGCATCAGCGTGGCGTCATCGGCTTCCACGGTGACCCGAACCACCGGCTCGGTACCGGACGGCCGCAGGAACGCGCGGCCACGGCCGGCTACGGCCTGCTGCGCCACAGCCAGCGCGGACTGCACGCTTTCAGACTGCACCGTGGCCTTGGCCGAGACATTGCCCAGACGCACGTTGACGGTCTTCTGCGGCACCCGCACCAGGCCCTTCAGTGCCTGGCGCAGGGTCTGCCCACTGTTGCGCAGCGCGACCAGCACCTGCAGAGCGCTGACGATGCCATCACCGGTGGTGGCCCGGTCCAGGCACAGCAGATGGCCCGACGCTTCCCCACCGAGTACACCGCCGCCCTCGACCAATGCCTGGTGCACGTAGCGGTCACCAACGTTGCTGCGCACGAACGGGATCTGCAGATCGGCGAAAGCTTTCTCCACGCCGTAGTTGCTCATCAGCGTGCCGACCACCGGGCCGCGCAGGCGGCCTTCGTCCTTCCAGGCGCGGGCCAGGATGTACAGCAGGTCGTCACCGTCGACCGGGTTGCCCTGGTCGTCGGCCATCAGCACACGGTCGCCATCACCATCGAACGCGATGCCGAGATCGGCACGGGTCTCGCGGACTTTGGCCGCCAGGTTGTCGATATGGGTGGAACCCACGCCGGCATTGATGTTGACGCCGTTGGGCTCGGCACCGATGCCGATCACCTCAGCCCCCAGTTCGCGGAACAGCAGCGGTGCGATCTGGTAGGTGGCGCCGTGTGCGCAATCCAGCACCAGGCGCACGCCACGCAGGTCGAACGCGCGCGGCACGCTGGCCTTGCAGAACTCGATGTAGCGGCCGACCGCTTCACGCGCACGCGATGCCTTGCCCAGCTTCTCCGATTCGGCGGTGGTGAACGGAACGTCCAGCGCCGCTTCCAGGGCAAGTTCGGTGGCATCGTCGAGCTTCTCGCCCTGGGCCGAGAAGAACTTGATGCCGTTGTCGTAATGCGGGTTGTGCGAGGCGCTGATGACGATGCCGGCGTCCACGCCCAGCGTGCGGGTCAGGAACGCCACCGCCGGGGTCGGCATCGGCCCCAGCAGCTGTACGTCGGCGCCGGCGGCGACCAGGCCGGCTTCCAGTGCCGCTTCGAACATGTAACCGGAAATGCGGGTGTCCTTGCCGATCACCACGATCGGCCGGCGCCCGTCCTGGCCGCGCTGGGCAACCAGGACACGGCCCAGGGCATTGCCCAGGCGCAGCACGAAGTCGGCCGAGATCACGCCCTGGCCGACCCGCCCACGGATGCCATCAGTACCGAAGTACTTGCGGCCTCCCATCACGCCACCTCCGGCGCCGGCTGACGGCCCAGCATTGCCAGCAGATCGGACAGGCGGTCGCGCATTTCGCGGCGGTCGCAGATCTGGTCGATGGCACCGTGCTCCAACAGGAACTCCGAGCGCTGGAAGCCTTCCGGCAGCTTCTCGCGCACGGTCTGCTCGATCACGCGCGGGCCGGCGAAGCCGATCAGCGCCTGCGGTTCGGCGATGTTGATGTCGCCCAGCATCGCGAACGAGGCCGACACACCACCGGTGGTCGGGTGGGTCAGCACCGAGATGTACGGCAGGCCCGCTTCACGCAGCTTGCCCAGCGCGGCCGAGGTCTTGGCCATCTGCATCAGCGAGAACAGGCCTTCCTGCATGCGCGCACCGCCGCTCTGCGAGAAGCACACGTACGGGGCGCCGATCTCGACCGCGGTTTCGGCGGCCAGCGCGAAACGCTCACCCACCACCGAGCCCATCGAGCCACCCATGAAGGCGAAGTCGAAGGACGAGGCCACCAGTGCACGGCCCTTGAGCAGGCCGCGCATGGCGATCAGCGCGTCATATTCGCCGGTGTTCTTCTGCGCGATCTTGATGCGCTCGCTGTACTTCTTCTGGTCCTTGAACTTGAGCAGGTCGGTCGGGCCCAGGCGCGCACCGATCTCGGTGGTGCTGTCGGCGTCGAACAGGGCGGCCAGGCGCGCACGTGCGCGGATCGCCATGTGGTGGCCGCACTTCGGGCAGACCTCCAGGTTCTCTTCCAGTTCCGGACGGTACAACGCGCTGCCGCAGTTGCTGCACTTTTCCCACAGGCCCTCGGGGACACTGCGCTTCTTGCTGGGGGTGTTGTCGGTGCGGATGCCGGACGGCATCAACTTGCTGAGCCAACTCATGCGGGAGGACACTTCCGTTCAGGGCGGCCCAAGGGCCGCAAAGGCGGACAGTCTAGCTCCGCTTTCCCCGCCCGTGCACCCCCTTGCCGGACACGGGGCCGCCGGAAAAAACCATGCTGGGACGTACGTTTAGCGCGGCAACGCCGTGCGGGTAGCGCCGCGCCATGCCCGGCGGATACCCTTGCGCCCCGCACCGCCGGGCATGGCCCGGCGCTACCGTTACTGGTCCAGCGCCTGCCGCAGCGGAGCCAGGAAGGTTCGAGCGCGCTGTGCGGCCTCCTCAGCCGAGCCCGCTTCGGCCAGCGCCGCCACCAGCGCGCTGCCGACCACCACGCCGTCGGCCTGGCGGGCCATCGCCGCAGCACTGTCGGCATCCTTGATGCCGAAGCCGGCCACCACCGGCACCGAAGCGCGCGCGCGCAGGGCCTGCAGGCGGGCACTGGCGGCATCGCTGTCCAGGCGCTCGGACGCGCCGGTGACACCGGCAAAGCTGACGTAGTAGAGGTAGCCACGGGCCAGCGCCAGCAGCTTGTCGGCGCGCGCCTCGCTGGTAGTCGGCGATGCCAGCAGGACCAGTGCCAGGCCCGCTGCATCGAAGGCCTGCTGCGCTTCGCCGGCTTCTTCCGGCGGCAGGTCGACCAGCAGAACGCCGTCCACACCCGCCTCCACGGCTGCCGTTGCGAAGGCCGCGTAGCCATGGATCTCCACCGGATTCAGGTAGCCCATCAGCACCACCGGCGTCTGAGCGTCACGCTCGCGGAACTGCGCAACGGCCTGCAGCACGTAGCGGCTGCCAGCACCACGCGCCAGCGCACGCTCGGAGCTGCGCTGGATGGTCGGGCCGTCGGCCATCGGGTCGGAGAACGGCACGCCCAGTTCGATCACGTCGGCGCCGGCGTCCACCAGTGCGTGCATGACCGGCACGGTGGCCTCCAGCGAGGGATCACCGGCGGTGATGAAGGGAATCAGCGCCTTGCGCTGCTGCTCGCGCAGTCGCTGGAAACAGGCATCGAGTCGGGAAACAGGCATCTCAGGCACATCCTTCAATCAGTTCAATCGCATCGCTGGTCCCCCAGTACATCTGGATGACCCTCCCTTCAAACAGTTCCACGCGGATGCCTAGGGCCGAGCCCGGGTCCTGCCAGGTGAGGTACTCGCCCTGGTCACCGTCGTAGGCATGCGGGCTGGATACCGGCGGCTTCGGGAACTGGGCCATGGCCTGGGCGCGGGTCATGCCGACACGCAGGCCGAACGGCCCGGGCTGCTGGGTCGGCGCCCCGCTCTCCGGATCCAGGCCGAGATCGAAACGGACCACGCGATCTTCATCGGTCATCATCGACACGCCCGGCGGCAGCCCCTTGCCGTCGTAGTACTCGCAACTGCCGCCGATGGCTTCGACCGCCCCTTGCGCGGTCCACGGCCCGAGTGCCTTCAGATCGGTCATATGCTGGCCGATCAGCACCTCACCGGCATGGTCCAGCGCCACCGAGGCCACCGCGGGCGCGTCATCGCTGTCCTTACTTTCCACAGACGGCGGATCTTCGATCGGCGTACGCGCCATCGGGTCAAGATCATCGTTGGCGGCCTGCTGCACAGGCTGCGTGGTGGCCTTGGCGGCCGGTGCCAGCACCGGCGGCTCCGGCGGCTGGCACGCAGCCAAGCCCAGTGCCAGCAGCAGCACGCCACTGTTCCGCAGCAGCGCGCTCACAGCACCAGCCCTTCGCGCGCGGCGATGGTATGCACGTCCTTGTCGCCACGCCCGGACAGATTGCAGAGGACGATCTGGTCACGCGGTCGCTCACGCGCCAGCTTGATCGCCTGTGCCAGCGCATGGCTGGACTCCAGTGCCGGCAGGATGCCTTCGGTGTGCGCCAGCAGATGGAAGGCCTGCAGCGCTTCCTCATCGGTGATGCCGAGGTAGCGTGCGCGGCCGGTATCGGCCAGGAACGCGTGCTCCGGCCCGACACCCGGATAGTCCAGGCCGGCTGATACCGAGTGGGTCTCGATGATCTGGCCGTCGTCGTCGCACAGCACATAGGTGCGGTTGCCGTGCAGCACGCCCGGCCGACCCGCCGCGATGGAGGCGGCATGGCGACCGGTGCTGATGCCATCACCGGCGGCTTCGGCGCCGACGATCTCGACCTGGCGATCATTGAGGAAGGCATGGAACAGGCCGATGGCATTGCTGCCGCCGCCGACGCAAGCGGTGATCGCATCCGGCAGGCGGCCGTACTCGGCCAGCATCTGCTCGCGTGCTTCGCGGCCGACGATGGCGTTGAAATCGCGCACCATGCGCGGGTACGGATCCGGACCAGCCACGGTGCCGATGATGTAGAAGGTGTCCTGCACGTTGGTCACCCAATCGCGCATCGCTTCGTTGAGCGCGTCCTTCAGGGTGGCCGAGCCGGAGGTGACCGGCACCACCGTCGCACCGAGCAGCTTCATTCGGTAGACGTTGATCTTCTGCCGCTCGATGTCGGTGGCGCCCATGTACACCACGCATTCCAGGCCCAAGCGCGCGGCAACGGTGGCACTGGCCACGCCATGCTGCCCGGCACCGGTCTCGGCGATGATGCGCTTCTTGCCCATCCGCGCGGCCAGCAGCGCCTGGCCGATGGTGTTGTTGATCTTGTGCGCACCGGTGTGGTTCAGGTCCTCGCGCTTGAGCAGGATCTGCGCACCGCCGACATGATCGCTCAGGCGCTGGGCGTGATAGATCGGGCTCGGCCGGCCCACGTAATGGGCCAGGTCGCGGTCGTAAGCGGCCTGGAATGCCGGGTCCTGGCGGGCCTGGTCATAGGCCTGGGCCAGTTCCTGCAGCGGGCCGACCAGGGTTTCGGCGACGAAGCTGCCACCGTAGCGGCCGAAGTGGCCCTGGGCATCCGGGAAGGCGTGGTAGTCGGCAATGGGGGAGGCAGACATGGAAGCGACCGCTGGTTCGAGACAGGTGGATACTCTAGCGCACGGGTCGTGACCGGAAAATGGATATTATCTGGCGCATATCGTCAGGAAATCTCACATGAGTCGTTCCCTGCTGCCTCCCCTCAATGCGCTGCGTGCGTTCGAGGCCACCGCCCGTCTGGGCGGGGTTGGGCGCGCCGCGCAGGACCTGCATGTCACCCACGGCGCGGTCAGCCGGCAACTGAAGCTGCTGGAGGATCATCTCGGCCTGGCATTGTTCCAGCGTGCCGGCCGCGGGCTGCGCCTGACCGCTGCGGGCACGCGACTGCAGGCCGCGTGCAGCGAGGCGTTCAGCGGCATCGAAGACTGCGTGCGCGAGCTGCGCCGGCCGACGGCGGCCCCAGCACTGGTGCTGGGCTGCAGCGGCAGCGTACTGGCGCGCTGGATGATCCCGCGCCTGCCCGTGCTGCAGGCCGCCCTGCCCGGCGTGCGCCTGCAGTGGTCGGCGCTGGATGGCAGTTTCACCGAAGCACAGGCTGCGCTGGATGCCGTACTACTGCTGGCGCAGGGGCCGTGGCCACGGGGCTGGCAGGTGCGTGAGCTGGCGCCGGAACGGGTCGGCGTGGTGGTGGCACCCTCGCATCCGGCCGCGCAGCGCCTGCGGCAGGTACCGCCCTCGGCGCTGCTGCAGGAAACGCTGCTGCACACCAGCTCACGGCCGCAGGCGTGGCCGGCGTGGGCGCAGGCGCACGATCTGGACACCGCGAAGCTGCAGCTGGGCACCGCTTTCGAACATCTGTACTACCTGCTGGAAGCAGCCGTGGCCGGGCTGGGCCCGGCGATCGCACCGGAGCCACTGGTGGCCGAAGATCTGGCAGCAGGCCGGCTGGTCGCACCGTGGGGGTTTACCGCCACCGGCGGCTTCTGGGTGCTGGCGCGGCCGGATGGCCCGGCCGATGCACGGGTGGACGCCCTGGCCGACTGGGCAGCAGCGCAACTGCAATGAGACGAGGCCCCGGGCGGCGTTCACCGCCCGGAGCCGGCAACACAGGCCTCAGCGACCGCCCATCGCGACCCGCTGCTGCTCCTCATGCACCTGCTGCTGGTGCGAAGGATCTGCCAGCAGCTTGGCACTGGTCTGCTCCAGCGACGGCGGCGCCTGGGCCAGGTCGACCGCGGTGCGGAAGCCCGGCGTCGTGCCCATCACGAACGCCTTGCCATCCTGCACCGTGATGCTCTGCAGCTTGTCGGCCGCGTCGATTCCGTTCTGCTTTGCATGCAGGGTGATATTGGCGGCAGCCTCTTCGGAAAACACGCTGGGAAGCTTGCTGCGGACGGCGTTGTGCAGTGCGTGGTCCGGATGCGATGCATCGTTCAGCGACGGCCCCTTCGGTACAGCCGCTGCAGGTTCATGGCCCTGCGCACGGCCCGCCGCCAGCGCGGCAGCGGTCTGGCGACCGACAATTCCATCGGCCACCAGCCCCTGCTGTTTCTGCAGCGCGATCACCGCTTCGCGGGTGTGATCACCAAAACGACCATCCTCTGACAACCGATGGCCCTGCGCATCACGCACACCGAGCTGGTTGAGAGTCTGCTGCAACGCCTGCACGTCCGCGCCACGCTGCCCCTGCTTCATCACCTCGCTGGCGGCCGCGTGTGATGCAGCCGGCTGCACGGTGGCGGTTGGCCGGGACAGCGCAGGTTCGCCATTGCCGTGCAGCGGCGCGCGCACCTGGAATTCCGGCTTCGGTGTCAGCGCACCAACGATGCGGGTGCTTCCGCCATCCCAGTACCCGCCCGGCCGGATGGTGACTTCGGCCGGCCCGGTGCTTCCCTGCGAGCCGATGAACTGGATGTTTCCCTGCGCGTCGTAGCCTTTGAAAATGCCGACATGCTGGCCCTGCGACGAGGAGAACATCAGGATGTCGCCCTGCTTCAGCGATCCGTTCGGTTTGCGTGCTTCGGCAGCCGAGGTCACATCGAAATGCTCGCGTGCGTAAGCCGTGGTGTTCGCACCATTGAACAGCGTCGACGTAGTGAACCCCGCAGCGTTCTCGCCACGCACGTCGTAACCCGCGTTCTTCAGGCCTCGCCATACGAACGCCGAGCAATCCACGCCGAAGCGTCCGTCACCATCGAGGTCACGCTCCAGCCGGCTGCTGTCGCGACCCGGGCGCGGATGGTCCGGGCGCCCGTATTCGTACTGGCGGCCTGAGGCCATGAAATGCTGATAGGCCTCGTTGTAGAGCGCGGCACTGCCGACTGCAGCCACGGCCTGGCCCGCAGCAGGCGCCGCCGCTGAAGGCGTCTGTACCTGCGGTTGGGTCTGGGTCTGCACGGGCGCGGCCGCCGGAGTGCGCGTGGGTGGCTGCTGCGTGGCAACCTCACCCGGCTGCCAGCCCTCGAAACGGCGGATGCCGTCGGCCAGCACTTCACGCTCGCGCACGCTCATCTGGCCGACGGTCTTCGAGCGCAGGTCGACACCCTGGCGATCGCCTTCGGCATAGATGGTGGCCGCCTGCTCCTTGTGGTGGGTGGTGCCGCTGTAATCCTTGGTGGAGTAGCTCGGCAGCATTTCCTCCACGGTCTTGTCGCCGAACCGGCGTTCGAGCAGCTGGATCTTCGCTACCCGGCCGGCTTCATAGCTTTCGAAAACCGCGTTGCCCCATTGGTCGAGATCGACCACGCCCTTGTAGCGCCCCTGCGCCGATTCCAGCGCCTGCTCGCGGGTACGCGGATTGGTCACCGTCTTGTCCGCGCTGCCGGCGAATTCAAACTTGAGATTGCCAGGATTGTTGTTGCGCCACGAGACGCTGCCGCCTGATCGTTCGACGACACTGCCATCGTCCATTTCCAGCGTGCGCGTGGTACCTACGCTGCTGACCAGCCGGGTGATTTTCGGATCCGACATGAGCTGTTCCTTTGCCAGTGGTTGATTGGACCGCTCCCCTGGCGGTGATTACATTCCGTTGGAAAACACGTCGAGCACGTCCGCACTGACCCAGCCCTGTGCGCAGTTCCCGGCGTAACGTCCCGGCGCCGCCGCATGGCAGGCCTCGCCCCCCGTGGTCACCAGGCCAGTGATCGGCCTGTCGCCATAGGTGTCACACAACGTGTTGCCCTTGCACTTGCCGACCGTCGCAGCGGGAACCGCAACGACGTAATAGAACAGCGGATTCTGTCCGGTGCGTCCGATGCCCTGCACGCAGACCAGCTGCCCCTTCGACAGCTTCGCGGTCACGCTGGCCTTGCTGCCGGTGGATGGCACCGCACTCAACGTCTCCACGCCCTTGGCATCGGCTACGCCAGCGAAGAAACCCTGGTCGCCACAGTCCGGCAACAGTTCGACATCGTAGAAATCACCGCTGTCCACATCGCCCGCCGTGCAGCCGCTGCCTGTACTGGCGTTGCTGCATTTCACGCCACTGGCCTGGATCAGCGCAGCCAGGCCGTCGGCTGCCGGTGCTGCCGCCGGAACCGTGGCCGGTGCTGTGGCAGGTGCATCTGCCGGTGCGGCAGCGGCCGGTGCCGATGCGGTCGGGGCGGATGAGTCACCGGCCGCACACGCGCCCAAGGCGAGCAGCAGGCTGGGCACGAGCGTCAGGCGGGCCAGGCGGATACGGCGGGAAGAGAGATGGGGCATATCCATTGCGTCCTCGTTCGAAAGGTAAGGCGTATCTCAGGGGCGCGGCCAGCGACACGCACGCGGCATCGCACCCAGCCAAGACAGGCTGGGCGCATTGTGTCCGATCAGATGTTCGGGGGGTGTCGACTTTTTGGCGCTGGAACCTGAATTACCCGAAAGCGTGATACTCATCGCATTCAGGATTCGCCCGCCTTCACGGCACGGCGGAATGCACCGTCGACGATGACATTCCGGGTGACCCCTCAGGTGACGCGGATCACTCCAGAACGGTGCAATCCGCGCGACGCACTTCTTCGACGAAGGTGCGCATCTTGTAGCCGTCCTTGATGCCCGGCTCCAGCTCGATACCGCTGGAGACGTCCACGCCCCACGGCAGCGTCGCCAGCACGGCATCGTAGACGTTCTCAGGGTTCAGGCCACCGGCCAGCAGGAACGGCCGGTGCAACCCGGTCGGAACGCGGCCCCAGTCGAACGCCACGCCGGTGCCGCCACCGCCACCCGGGGCGTGGCTGTCGAACAGGAAGCCGGCAGCGCTGGGGTAGCGCAGCTGCAGGGTGCGGGCGTTGACCTCTTCACGGCCGCCCATGGCGATCGCCTTCAGGTACGGCATGTTGAAGCTGCGGCAGAAGCTTTCGTCTTCCTCACCATGGAACTGCAGCAGGGTCGGACGTACCGTACGCAGCACCTCGCGCACTTCTTCCTTGCTGTTGTTGCGGAACAGCGCCACCACGTCGACCATCGGCGCGATCGCCTGGCGCATCGCGCGGGCCTCGGCCGGTGCAACCCGGCGGCTGCTCTCGCGGGCAAAGATGAAACCCACTGCGTCCACGCCCAGCTCACCGGCCAGGCGGACGTCGCCGGCACGGGTCATTCCACAGAACTTGATGCGCGTACGGTAGTAGGAACGGCTCATAGCGTGACCTCGGCGGGCAGATGCCAGTTGTCGGGGTACAGGGGCCCAAGGAACACCAGGCCCTGCGGCGGTGCGGTGGGACCAGCTACGGTGCGGTCGCGCCCGGCCAGCAGTTCGGCGATCCATTCCACCGGTTTTTCGCCGCTGCCCACCAGGATCAACGATCCGACGATATTGCGGACCATGTGATGAAGAAATGCATTGCCACGTACTGCGACTTCGATCACTTCGCCATGACGGCTGACCTGCAGCGACTGCAGTTCACGCCGCGCATGCAGCGCCTGGCACTGCACCGAACGGAACGCGCTGAAGTCATTCTCACCAAGCAATGCCTGGCCGGCGGCATGCATCAGGGTCTCGTCCAGCGCACGGCGCTCCCAGCTCAGGGTCTGCCGGTCCAGCGCCGGCCGTACCTCGCGGTTGAGCAGCCGATAGCGATAGCGGCGCGCACGCGCGGAGAAGCGGGCGTGGAAATCATCGGCTACCGGCACGCACCAGCGCACCGCGATCGAGCGCGGCAGGCGGGTGGTGGTGCCGAGCATCCAGGCGCGCGGATCGCGCACCACGTCGGTATCGAAATGCACGACCTGGCACTGACCATGCACGCCGGCATCGGTGCGGCCGGCGCAGACCACCTGCAGCGGCGCATCAGCCACCGATGACAGGGCCTGCTCGAGGCTGGCCTGCACGCTGGGACCACCCTCGCCCAGGTTCTGCCAGCCCCTGAAATCGCTGCCGTCGTACTCGACGCCAAGCGCATAACGCATGTGCTACCTCGATGTTGCGGATGGGGCGGCGCTCAGGCCGGATCGCGTTCGGACCAGACCGCCAGTTCGTTGCCACCGGGCTCGACGAACTGGAAGCGGCTGCCACCGGGGAAGGAAAACACCGCGCGCACGATCTCGCCGCCGGCTTCGCGCACGGCGGCCTCGACCGGTGCCAGTGCGTCGGCATACAGCACCAGCAGCGGTGCACCGCTGTCGCTGGCCCGCTGCGGCTGGCCACGGAAGAAGCCGCCCTGCAGGCGGCCATCGTCGAACGCCGTGTAGTCGCTGCCGTAGTCGACGAACGACCAGCCGAACACCTTCTCGAAGAAGGCACGGCTGGCAGCCGGGTCGCTGGACGCGAATTCAACGTAGTCGATGCGGCGTTCGCGGCTCATGGCAAGGTCCTTGTCGGCAGGTTCGGTCACGGCAGGCGCGCCAGCAGTTCACGGGCCTGGGCCTGGCTGTGCAGGTCACCGCCTTCGGCGACTTCCAGCAACAGGGTGCGCGCCGTCTGCGCGTCGCCCAGATCGAGGTAGGCAATGGCCAGTTCCACGCGCTCCTGGCCGGCACGTGGCGACCAGCCGGCGTCGCCGGCAGGCGCGGCTGCGCTCGACGCGATGTCGTCGGAATGAGAGGCCTCGATGCTGCCATGGTCGATGCCGTCGATGGCTTCGGGATGAGCGGCATCCGCCGGCGCCTCGTTGTCATGCGCGTCGGCCGGCAGATCGAACACGCCGCGGAACTGCGGCTGCTGTTCGGCATGCAGTGCGTAATCCGGCACCGCCACGTCGGCCGGCGCCTGCGGTACAACGCGTTCGTCCTGCAGCGGCGCGGCGACGACAGCCTCGTCGGCGGTGGTTGCGGAATCGTCCCAGCGCGGCAGATCGGTCACCGCTTCGGGCAAGGCCACCGCGTCCTCGTCGCGCAGCGTGTCGGCCTGCCAGTCGGCCCGTACCGCGTGCTCGACGACGGGTTCGGCGACCACTACGTCGTGCACTTCGGTTTCGGTCGCCCAGTCGGGCATCGCCGGTTCCTGGCGGCCGTTGCCGGCAACAGCCGATGACCACGAGGACTGCTCGGCCAGCGTATCCAGCGCCGCACCCGCCGGCACCGCTGCGGCCAGGCCGGCGGCATCGTCTTCCTCACGCAGCGGCGGCAGCGGCGACGGCTTGCGACGACGCAGCAGCCAGGCGGCGCCCGCCGCCAGCAGCAGCACCGGCAGCCCCAGCCAGTACCACGGCGTTGCCGCATCGCGGGCATCCGGTGCCTGCGCCAGGCGCTGCTGCGCGGCGGCCAGGTCGTTGTCCTTCATCGCGATCAGCGACTGCTGCTGTTCCTTGAGCTTTTCCAGGTCGGCCACGCGCTGCTTCAGCTCGCCGATCTCGGCATCGCGGGTGGCGATGTCCTCACGCGCCTGGCGCAGTTGTTCGTTGCCCAGCATGTCACCCTCGCTGCCGGCAGCGGTGCCGGTGGTTGTGCCCGCGTGCGCGGCGTCGGACGCCAGCGCCGGAGCGATCTCAAGTCGTGCCCCATTGGCCGCAGCCGGGGAAGAAGCATTCGTGGCAGCCGCCTTGGCAACCGGTGCGGCCATGCCCACCGGTTGCGGCACGGTACGCGCCTGCCTCCATTGCGCGGCATGCTCGCGCACGAGCGTCGCCGCTTCGGCAGCGTCGACCGCAGCAAGCGCATCACTGCCGGGCATGCGCAGCACCGCACCCTGCTTGAGCAGGTTGACGTTGCCGCGGATGAAGGCTTCGGGATTGGCACGCAGCAGGGCAATCATCGCGCGGTCGCGACTGACCTGGTTGCCACGTGCCACCGCACTGGCGATCTGCGACAGGGTCTGCCCGCGCTGCACGGTGATGCTGCCATCGGCCGCCGGTGCAGCAACTGGCGCGGAGGCCGCACGCGGGCGTGCCGGTGCTGGCGCCACCGCTGGTGGCGGCGTCGTGGGCGTCTCTGCTGCTGGCACCGAAGCCGGTGCAGGTTCGCGCACGATGGTATTGGAGAGCGTACCGGCCGGCGCGACGATTTCCGGCTCGGCCACGGCCAACGCACTGGGCGGCGCATCGACCAGTGCCGAGTACTCACGCACCAGGCGGCCCTGGCCCCAGTCGGCTTCGATCAGGAAGCTGAGCGACGGCGTCTCCACCGGCGCCTGCGAGGTGACGCGCACCACCGCCCTGCCCTGCGTGTCGCGGGTCAGTTCGAACTGCAGTTCACTGACCAGTCCGGTTGGCCGCTGCAGGCCGACACGTTCGAAGGTGACCGGTGAGGCCAGCGCCACGCGCAGGTTTTCCAGTTCGGACGGGTCCGCCGAGACCACCGGGATTTCGGCCAGCAGGGGCTGGCCCGGCTTGGACAGGACCCGGATGTCGCCCAACCCCAGGGCAAGCGCCGAACTGCTGGCCAGGGCGAGCAGTGCGGCGGACAGATAGGTGAGCGGGCGCTTTGCGCCCTTGGCCCGTTTATTCATGGGCGACACTATAAAGCGTGCGGACCGGGGTCCGCACCCACCGATGGGAGACCGTCGGTAGTGCCGGCCGCTGGCCGGCATACACGCACGCCCCCATCACGGCAATACCGGCCAGCGGCCGGCACTACCGGTGAGGCAACCGCTGTGATCAGCGCTGCTCGGCGGCGACCAGCTCGGCCAGCTGCACGGCATTCAACGCCGCGCCCTTGCGCACGTTATCCGACACGATCCACAGGTTCAGGCCGCGCGGGTGCGACAGGTCCTCACGGATGCGGCCGACGTACACCGCGTCGGTGCCCGACGCATGCGTGACCGGGGTCGGGTAACCACCGGCTTCGTGACGATCGACCACTTCGATGCCCGGCGACTGCTCCAGCAGCGCGCGTGCTTCGGCGACGGTGACCTTGTCGCGGGTCTCGATCGCCACCGACTCGGAGTGGCCGTAGAACACCGGCACGCGCACCGCGGTCGGGTTCACCAGGATGCTGTCGTCGCCGAGGATCTTGCGGGTCTCCCAGATCAGCTTCATCTCTTCCTTGGTGAAGCCGTTGTCCTGGAAGTCGTCGATGTGCGGGATCAGGTTGAAAGCGATCTGCACCGGGAAACGCTGCGGATCGATTTCCTGGAAGCTCAGCAGCTGGCCGGTCTGCTTGCCCAGCTCCTCGGTTGCCGAACGGCCGCCGCCGGACACCGACTGGTAGGTGGAGACGTTGATACGCTCGATGCCGTACTTGCGGTGCAGCGGCGCCAACGCCACCAGCATCTGCATGGTCGAGCAGTTCGGGTTGGCGATGATGCCGCGCGGACGGTTGGCGACCTGCTCCGGGTTGACCTCGGACACCACCAGCGGCACGTCATCGTCGTAACGGAAGGCCGAGGAGTTGTCGATCACCACTGCACCCGCTGCGGCGAACTTCGGTGCGTATTCCTTCGACACGCTGCCGCCGGCCGAGAACAGGGCGATCTCGACGCCGCTCGGATCGAAGGTGGCCAGGTCCTGGACCTTGACCTTCTGGCCGTTGAACTCGATCTCGCCGCCGGCCGAACGCTCGGAAGCGAGGACACTCAGGGTACCGACCGGGAAGTCACGCTCGGCCAGGATCGACAACATGGTCTCGCCGACCGCACCGGTGGCACCGACGACGGCGACGTGGAAACTGCGCTGTGCATTGCTCATGGGGGAAACTCTCACGAAAACGGGGATGGGGAAAAACACGCACGACAGCTGGGTTCGGGGAACCTCCTCAAGCAGGGCGCGCGGAGGTTCCCTATCGTTTCCCGGTTTTTTTGCCCAGAGTCACGCGCGCGGCCATCGCCGCGTCAGCGTTGATCGCGCTCGGCATGCGCGACGGGCCGCCGTCCAGGCCGAGCCCGGCAACCAGATTATCCACGGCCAGCTGTACCATCGCCGTGCGCGTAGCCAGCGAGGCGCTGCCGATGTGCGGAGTGAGCACGACGTTGCGCAGCGCCAGCAGTTCGGGGCGTACCTTTGGCTCGCCTTCGTACACATCCAGACCCGCTGCAGCAAGGCGGCGGTTGGCCAGCGCATCGGCCAGCGCGATCTCATCGACCAGGCCGCCGCGGGCGATGTTCACCAGCGTCGCCGACGTCTTCATCTTCGCCAGCGCGGCGGCATCGATCAGGTGGTGCGAGGCAGGGGTATACGGCAGCACCAGCAGCAGGTGATCGGACTGCGCCAGCAGCGTGTCCAGGTCCACATAACGGGCCCCCACCTCCGCTTCGATCGCGGCCGGAAGCTGCGAACGGTTGTGGTACAGCACCTTCATGCCGAAACCATGCGCGCCGCGGCGGGCGATGCCCTGGCCGATGCGGCCCATGCCGAGGATACCCAGCGTACTGCCGTGGATGTCGGCACCGAGCATGGTCTGGAACGACCACTGCTGCCACTGGCCTTCGCGCAGCCAGCGCTCGGATTCAGTGATGCGGCGCGCGGTGGCCATCAACAGAGCGAAACCGAGATCGGCGGTGGTTTCAGTCAGGACGTCCGGGGTATTGCTGGCGAGGATGCCGGCCGCGCTGAGCGCGTCGACGTCCAGGTTGTTGTAGCCGACACCGACATTGGCGATCACCTGCAGCTGCGCGGCATCGGCCACCTGTGCTGCGCCGATGCGCTCGTTGAGGGTGATGATGGCGCCGTCGGCGCTGGCCAGCTGTTCGGCGATCTGGTCGGGCGACCAAGCGGTGACGGTGTCGGTGCTGCGCAGCTGCACGCGATCGCGCAGCGGCGCGATGGCCGCGTCGATCAGCGGCTGGCTCACCCACACGGTCGGCCGCGTGTCAGCCATCGATCTGCCCGGGAATGCGCGGGGTGATCGTCCCGACATCGCCGCACTGCGCGCGATGACGCAGCGCCTGGTCCATCAGCACCATCGCCACCATCGCCTCGGCGATCGGAGTGGCGCGGATGCCGACGCAGGGATCGTGGCGACCGGTGGTGACCACCTCGACCACGTTGCCGGCCGTGTCCAGTGACGGGCCCGGCAGGCGCAGGCTGGAGGTCGGCTTCAACGCGATCGACGCGACCACCGGCTGGCCGGTGGAAATGCCACCGAGGATGCCGCCGGCATGGTTGCTGGCGAAGCCCTGCGGGGTCAGCAGGTCGCGGTGTCCGGTGCCCTTCTGCGCTGCGCTGGCGAAACCGTCGCCGATCTCAACGCCCTTCACCGCGTTGATGCTCATCAGCGCGGCGGCCAGTTCGCCATCGAGCTTGCCGTAGATCGGCTCGCCCCAGCCTGGCGGCACGTTGTCGGCCACCACGTCCACGCGCGCACCGACCGAATCACCGGACTTGCGCAACGCATCCATGTACGCCTCCAGTTCCGGCACCTGTGCGGCGTGCGGCCAGAAGAAGGGATTGTCTTCCACCGCCGACCAGTCGAAACCGGCCGGGGTGATCTCGCCCAGCTGCGACAGGTAGCCGCGCACGGTCACGCCGAAGCGCTCGGCCAGCCATTTCTTGGCGACCACGCCGGCGGCCACGCGCATGGTGGTCTCGCGCGCGGAAGAACGGCCGCCACCGCGCGGGTCGCGGATGCCGTACTTGTGCCAGTAGCTGTAGTCGGCATGGCCCGGCCGGAACTGCTGGCCGATGTTGGCGTAGTCCTTGCTGCGCTGGTCGGTGTTGCGGATCAGCAGGGCGATCGGCGTGCCGGTGGTCAGGCCCTCGTACACGCCGGACAGGATCTCGACCTCGTCCGCCTCGCGGCGCGCTGAGGTGTGCCGGCTCTTGCCGGTAGCGCGACGCTGCAGGTCGTGAGCGAATTCGGCCGCGTCCAGCGCCAGCCCCGGAGGGCAGCCATCGATCACGCAGCCGATGGCCGGCCCGTGCGACTCGCCGAACGTGGTGACGGTGAACAGCTTGCCGAACGAATTGGAACTCACGGGCGCTGCGCCGCCAGTTCGGTGATGCGCGCGCTGTGGGCGATCAGCTCGCGGCATTCGACCGCGAAGATGCCCATCTGGCCGACCTTGAATTCGATCCAGGCGAAGTCGACTTCCGGCAGCAGTTTGATCAGGTGCTGCTCGGACTCGCCCACTTCACAGATCAGCAGACCGTCTTCGCTCAGGTGCAGCGGCGCATCGCGCAGGATCTTCAGCACCAGGTCCAGGCCGTCGTCGCCGGCACGCAGGCCCATCTCCGGCTCGTAGGAGTATTCCTGCGGCAGGGCATCGGTCTCGTCGTTGGTGACGTACGGGGGGTTGGTGACGATCAGGTCGTAGTGGCGACCGGTCAGGCCGTTGAACAGGTCCGACTTGAGCAGGGTCACGTTGTGCGCCTGCAGGCGTTCCTTGTTTTCCTCGGCCAGCGACAGCGCGTCGTCGCTCAGGTCGACACCGTCCACTTCCCAGTTCGGGTAGTAGTGCCCCATGGCGATGGCGATGCAGCCCGAACCGGTGCACAGGTCCAGTGCACGATGCACGTCACGACCTGCCAGCCACGGCTCGAAGCCGCACTCGATCAGTTCAGCGATCGGCGAGCGCGGCACCAGGGCGCGCTTGTCGCTCTTGAAGCTCAGACCGGCGAACCAGGCCTCACCGGTCAGGTAGGCGGCCGGGATGCGTTCGTCGATGCGGCGCTGGAACAGTTCCAGCACACGCACCTTCTCTTCCTGCAGCAGGCGCGCCTGGCCGTAGGCCGGGCCCAGATCGTGCGGCAGGTGCAGGCTGTGCAGCACCAGCTGGGTGGCCTCATCCAGCGCGTTGTCGTAGCTGTGCCCGAAGGTCAGCCCGGCTTCGTTGAAACGGCTGGTGCCGTAGCGGATCAGATCGATGATCGTGTGGAGTTCGGCGGCCGTTTCAGCGGTCATGGCGGTACTGCGGGCAAAGTGGCCCCCGATTATAGGGGCTGGCGCCCGCGGCGGCATCCGTTGCGGCAGAAACGATCGGGCCGCAGCCGGTATGATGGAGCCCACTTCGCGCGGGGGCTCCCATGTTCAATCGCAACGCCGGCATCATCCTGCTGATCGCCCTGGCGGCGGGTCTCGGCCTGCTGGCCGCCCAGCAGGTGTTCGCGCCGAAGCCGCCGGCCAATGCCCCGGCCACCGAAGCGATCACGCTGTACCCGCAGCCGCGCGAACTGCCCGACTTCAATCTGGCCCAGTCCGACGGTACCCGCCTGATCCCGGGCGAACTGAAGGGTCACTGGACCCTGGTGTTCCTGGGCTTCACCTTCTGCCCGGACGTCTGCCCGACCACCCTGGCCGAGCTGGCCGGCGCGCAGAACCAGTGGGAGGCCCTGCCCGACAGCCTGCGCCCGCGCGTGCTGTTCATCTCGGTCGACCCGGACCGTGACAGCGCCGCCCGCCTCGGCGAGTACGTGCACGGCTTCCACAAGGACACCCTGGCCGCCACCGCCGATGTGCCCTCGCTGGAGCGCTTCGCCACCTCGCTGGGCTTCGTGTTCCAGAAGGTGCCAGGCAAGCACTTCGACGAGAACCCCGAGGATTACACCGTCGAGCACTCGGCCAGCCTGGCCGTGCTCGACCCGCACGGCCGCCTTGCCGGCCTGGTGCGGCCCCCGTTCAACGCGCCGGCGATTGCCCGCGACCTGCAGAAGCTGACCGAGAAAACCGCCCCATGAGCCTCACCACCGCCCTGACGTACGCCCTGCCCCACCGCCTGCTGTCCTCGATGGCGCGTTCGCTGGCGTACTCGGACGATCCGCGCGTGTCGCGCTGGCTGATCGACACGGTCACCCGCAAGTTCAACGTCAATCTGGACGAAGCGGCCAACCCGGACCCGCGCAGCTATGCCACCTTCAACCAGTTCTTCACCCGTGCGCTGAAGCCGGGCGCGCGCGTGGCCGATGCCGATCCGCGCAGCCTGGTGATGCCGGCCGATGGCCGCATCAGCCAGCTCGGCAGGATCGAAGCCGGCCGCATCTTCCAGGCCAAGGGCCAGTCGTTCACCGCCGCCGAACTGCTGGGCAGTGACGAGGATGCCAAGCCGTACAACGAAGGCCTGTACGCCACCGTGTACCTGTCGCCGCGCGACTACCACCGCGTGCACATGCCGTGGACCGGCACCCTGCGCGAAACCGTGCACGTGCCCGGCCGCCTGTTCAGCGTCGGCCCGGCCGCCGTCAACGGCGTGCCGCGCCTGTTCGCGCGCAACGAGCGCCTGGTCTGCCATTTCGACACCAGCTTCGGCCCGATGGTCAGCGTGATGGTCGGTGCGCTGCTGGTGTCCGGTGTGGAAACCGTGTGGAGCGGCGAAGAAATTCCGGCCTACGGTGACCGCATCACCCGCAAGGACTACCGCGGCCAGGGCATCCAGCTGGAGCGCTTCGCCGAGATGGCGCGCTTCAACTACGGCTCGACCGTGATCGTGCTGCTGCCGCCGGGCGTGGCCGAGTTCGCCCCGCAGCTGGGCGCCGAAAGCCCGGTGCAGCTGGGCCAGGCGCTGGCGAAGCTGCGCTGACAAAAAGGGGACGGAGGGGATTAAGTCGTTTATGCATAAACGACTTAATCCCCTCCGTCCCCTTTTTCCACAACGGAATGCCGGCCAGCGGCCGGCACTACCGGTACGCGCGTTACTGCAGGGCCGGGGCCGGGCCGACGTCCATGCCGTCGTAGTCTTCCACGCCCTTTTCCGCGGCCAGCGCAGCGAATTCCTGGTTGCGGCGGTCCAGCGAGGCTTCGTCGTGGATCTCCACACGCTCCACGTGCAGCACGTGGAACGGCGCGTCGCCCTCTTCCGGCTCCTGCTCGAACAGTTCCACGAAGGTGTAGCCCTGCGCCTGCAGGTGCTCTGCCAGCGCCTGCAACGGCTCAGCAGTGGAGTGCACGAAGAAGTACCCCCACAGCAACGGGCCGTTGATGTCCCAGTCGGTGTTTTCGCGGAGGTTGGCGAACAGGTTGCGGGTGTCTTCGAGATCCATGTGGGTTCCAGAGGTCGTGGGGGATTACTTGTCGCAGCCCTGCAGCTTCAGCGTCTGGCCGTGGCGCAGGCTGTAGGCCGGGGCCTTCAGGCCGTTGGCGCGGGCCAGGGTCGGCACGTCGCACTGGAACTTCGCGGCAATGGCGCCCAGGGTCTCACCCCGGCCCACCTTGTGGCTGCGCACCGGCTTCGGCCGTGCCGCCGGGCGCGGCGTGGCTACCGGAGCGACCGGTGTGGTCGGCACGCTGGTGGAGGCCGCGGCGTCGGCCAACGGCACCACGCCGCCCACGGCCACGCTGCCGGTGTAGCTGGCGGCGGTCGGGCGCTTGATCGCCGCGTTCAGATCGGCGGTGATCAGGGTGCGGGCCAGGTCGGCACGCGGGCCACTGACGCAGTTGCGCTGGTACAGGCCGGCAATGCGGGTGGTGGCGTTGATCAGCGTGCCGGCCGGAATCCAGCCATCGGCCTCATAGCGCGGATTGAGATTGCGCAGCGCGCGCATGTAGCCATCACGGGTGCCGTGGCTGCCCAGGCAGATGGTCAGTTCGTAGATGGTGGTGGACTTGGCCAGGCGCAGCGTGGCCGGCTGCGCACTGATCTTCGGCAGCTCCACACCGTACTGCTGCGGGTGCAGGAAGATCCAGGCCGCGGCGATCACCATCGGCACGTAGTCCTTGGTTTCACCGGGGAACTGGTTGTAGACGCTGTCGGTCCAGAAACTCTGGCCACCGCTCTGCTTGAACACTCGCGCGGCGCGGCCTTCGCCACCGTTGTAGGCGGCCACCGACATTTCCACGTTGTTGTTCAGTTCGCGCAGGCGCTCGTTGAGATAACTGGCGCTGGCCTCGGCGGCACTGCGTGCGTCAAAGCGCGTGTCGAAGCCGGTGCCGTCCGGGCCCAGGCCGAAGCGGCGGCCGGTGGCCGGCATGAACTGCATCAGCCCGGCGGCGCCGGCACGCGAGGAGGCATGCACACGGCCGTTGGACTCCTTGGCCATGATGCCGAACAGCAGCGCTTCAGGCAGGCCACGCTTTTCCCACTCCGGCCACATCACCGCGCGCAGGTTCTGGTAGTTCTCGTAGCTGGTCAGCAGCGCCGGGCGCATGTCGGTCAACCAGCGGCGGATGCCGGCCTGCACGGCGGGGTTGTACTCGACCATGGTGTCGAAGGCATGTCGCTTGTCGTTGAGCAGCGCTGCAGCGCGCGCGGCCTCCGGCACGTCGGCGGTAAGCGGGCCGATATGGTCGGGGTCGGCTTCCAGGCGGTCACCGCCCTCATCGGCCACGTCATCGCTGGCAGCGGCATCAGCATCATGCTTGAGCAGGCGCTTGTAGCTGGCCAGCAGGGTGCCCATCTGGCAGCCCTTCTGCTTCACGCAGTCGTTGAGGACATCTTCCATGTCCTCCAGCGCGGCGTCCGCCTCGTTGCTGCCCTTGGGGTCGGCATTGGCGACCAGCAGCAGCGCATCGCTGTAGCGCTTCTCGGCGGCGGTCATGCGCTGCTGCAGCGCATCCACCTTCACCTTGTCCCGGGCCGAAACCCGCTGCGCATGGGCGTCGGGCGCCAGGGAAACCAGGCCGGCCAGGGCCAGCAGCGGCCAACCGCGGGAAATCAGGACAGGAACGGGCATTGATGGCACTGTGTGCGAAACAGGCAGGCAGAGTAGCGGCGCCGCCAAGGTCCGGGCAAGCCGACCTTCGGCCCGTCACCGCCGGCGGTTAACATTGGGCTATTCACCACAAGGGCTGGACCATGGATCCGATTCTGCTCGGCAAAGGCATCACCGACGATATTGCCGTCACCCTGCTGCCGAAACTCGGCAACCGCCACGGCCTGGTGGCCGGCGCCACCGGTACCGGCAAGACCGTGACCTTGATGACCCTGGCCGAGGGCTTCTCGCGGCTGGGCGTGCCGGTGTTCCTGGCCGATGTGAAGGGCGATGTGTCCGGCCTGGCCGTGCCCGGCACCGGTGCCGAGAACCTGCTCAAGCGCGCCGCCGAGATCGGCGTGGCCGACTACGCGCCGGCCGCCAGCCCGACCATTTTCTGGGACCTGTACGGCAAGCTCGGGCACCCGGTGCGCACTACGGTCAGCGAAATGGGCCCGACCCTGCTGGCACGCATCCTCGAGTTGAACGACACCCAGGCCGGGGTGCTCGATATCGTATTCAAGCTGGCCGACGATCGCGGCCTGCTGCTGCTGGACATGGATGACCTGCGCGCCCTGCTCGGCCTGGTTGCCGAGGAACGCAAGGACATCTCCACCGAGTACGGTCTGGTCAGCGCGCAGTCGATCGCTGCGATCCAGCGCTCGGTGTTGCGCCTGGCACAGGATGGCGGCGAGAACTTCTTCGGCGAACCGGCCTTGGAACTGGCCGACATCATGCGGGTCAATCACGACGGCCGCGGCGTGATCGGCATTCTCGCCGCCGACCAGCTGGTGCTCAAGCCCAAGCTGTATTCCACCTTCCTGCTGTGGCTGCTGTCGGAGCTGTTCGAGCAGCTGCCGGAGGTGGGCGACCTGGACAAGCCGAAGCTGGTCTTCATCTTCGACGAGGCCCACCTGCTGTTCGACGACGCACCGGCCTCGCTGGTGCAGCGCATCGAGCAGGTGGTGCGCCTGATCCGCTCCAAGGGCGTGGGCGTGTATTTCTGCTCGCAGTTCCCCGACGACGTACCGGGCAACATCCTCGGCCAGCTCGGCAACCGCGTGCAGCACGCACTGCGTGCGTTCACACCGCGCGACCAGAAGGCGGTGAAGACCGCTGCCGAGACCTTCGTGCCGAATCCGAAGCTGGACGTGGCCAAGGTGCTCAGTCAGCTCGGCACCGGCGAAGCACTGGTCTCCACGCTGCAGGACAAGGGCGTGCCGATGCCGGTGCAGCAGACGATGATCGCACCGCCGCGCTGCCGGATGGGGCCGATCATCGAGGCCGAGCGCGCCCAGGTGCGTGCCGGCAGCCCGGTCGGCACCCGCTACGACACCGCGATCAACCGCGAATCGGCCGCCGAGCTGCTGGCCCAGCGCGCGCAGAAAACAGTCGAGCAGGCGCAGGCTCCCGCCGCCCGCAGCCGCGAGCAGGACGAAGCGCAGGAAGGCGGTTTCGGCCAGGCGATCAAGGATGCGATCTTCGGCACCAAGCGCCGCCAGGGCATGATCGAGACCATGGCCAAGCAGACCACGCGTACCGTTGGCACCAAGCTGGGCAACCAGATCGTGCGCGGCCTGCTGGGCGGCATCTTCGGCGGCAAACGCTGACCTGCCCTCCCGGGGGCGGAGGCCTTTCCTGTGGAAAGGAACCGGCCCCATCGTTCCCCTGAAAAGAAGTCGCACCACATGTCGCGTTGGCGCCCCCCTGCAGAAAAGAGTACCGCCCTGATCACCGCCTCCGGCCACGCCCGGTTGAAGGCCGAACTGGATGAGCTGTGGCGTGTGCGCCGCCCGGAGGTGGTGAAGGCGCTGGCCGCTGCTGCAGCGGAAGGCGACCGCTCCGAGAATGCCGAGTACACCTACCGCAAGAAGCAGCTGGGCGAGATCGACCGCCGCGTGCGCTACCTGACCAAGCGCCTGGAATCGCTGCGCGTGGTCGATACCACGCCGACCGATCCGCAGGCGGTGTTCTTCGGTGCGTGGGTGGAACTGGAGAACGTGGACAGTGGCGACACCAGCCGCTATCGCATTGTCGGCCCGGATGAGACCGACGCAGGCCTGGGTTGGATCAGCATCGATTCGCCGCTGGCACGTGCACTGCTGAAGAAGCGGCTGGATGATGAATTCTCGGTGGAGCTGCCCGGCGGCCAGTTCACCTTTGCGGTAATCGGGGTGGAATACGAGCCGTTGTAGAGTCGACTGTCAGTCGACTACCGCGCGAAGCGCGGCACAAACCTCCGCAGCCGGACGGCAAACGCACCGCGATCCTCAATCGCGGTTGATGACTCGCCGAAGCCATCTGTCAGGCGTTCACGGCCTCGGAACGAAGAGCAGTCGACTGACAGTCGACTCTACATAGCCCCGTGCAACGGCGGCGGATACTGGCGGGCGGCACGCAACGGGCGGAAGTACTCGGCATCTGCATAGAAGTCGGCGTCCTGTCTCTCGTGCCAGCCCGGAACTCCAGCCAACGGCAGCGGACGCAACTGCAGGGGATCGGTCACTGCCCTGCCTTCGGCAATGGCCGCGGTCACCGCGTCAACGCAGGCAGCATCGGCATCACCCTGCACCACCACGCACTTGCCCACCAGCAATCGCCCCGGCAGCAACGCCTGTTCCATCAGCGCATGCCCGAATACCGCGGCAATGGCGATGTCACCGCCCTGCCAGCGCGTTGGCTCGAACAATGCAGGCCAGTCATGCCCATCCCACGCGCGCAGCAATGTGTCATCGCGCACACGCACGATCACGCCGGTTTCGTCGAACTGGGTCAAGGCGGCCTGCGCGCGGTTGCGCTGTCCGGGTGGCATGGCCTCGATATGCCGACATTGCTGCACGTTGAGTGCCCGCTTCAGTTGCGGGTGGGATGCCCACACCAGTGCATTGAACAGGTCATGCCAGTTGTCGGCACGGGTGGCGATGCGCCCCTGCGCGATGCGGGCCTCGTAGTGCAGGCCATCGGCCAGCAACGCGGCATCCTGTTCGACCAGCTGCCAACCCGGCAGGGACAGGCGTGCGTCAAGTGCCGCGATGGACGGCCAATCGGGGCCAACCAGCAGATCACGGACGTCCTGCAGCCCGGCGAACAGCGGCTGCCCGAACACCTGCGGATCGACCGCCGCACGCGGCGGCGGCACGAAGCGGCGGACGCCGCCCCCGTCACCGGCGGCGGTCGTCGCCGCAGTCACAGCATCTTGAGATCGAATGCCGGGCGGGTGGCGGCCGGCAGCGCGTCACCGTACAGGTCGTGCTCGTCGCTCTCGGTGATGTCCACGTCGACGAACTCACCCACGCGCAACGGCACCTGGTCGGCATTCTGGATGTGCACCAGGCCATCGATCTCCGGGGCATCGGCCTTGGAACGGGCCACCGCGATATCGCCTTCGATGGCGTCGACCAGGCACTGCTGCACGGTGCCGATCTTGGCCTCCAGGCGCGCAGCGGAAATCTGCGCCTGCTTTTCCATGAAGCGGGCCAGGCGCTCCTGCTTCACTTCCTCCGGCACCGCATCGGGCAGGTCATTGGCGGTGGCACCCTCGACCGGCGAATAGGCGAACGCGCCGACGCGGTCCAGCTGCGCTTCGTCGAGGAACGACAGCAGCTCTTCGAACTCGGCCTCGGTCTCGCCGGGAAAGCCGACGATGAAGGTGGAACGCACGGTGATGTCCGGCGCGATACGGCGCCAGTTCTGCACGCGCTCCAGGGTCTTCTCGACCGCGCCGGGGCGCTTCATCAGGCGCAGGATGCGCGGGCTGGCATGCTGGAACGGGATGTCCAGGTACGGCAGGATGCGGTTTTCGGCCATCAGCGGCACCACCTCGTCCACGTGCGGGTACGGGTAGACGTAGTGCATGCGCACCCACGCATCCAGCTCGGACAGGCCTTCGCACAGCGCCTTCAGACGGGTCTGGTAGGCCTTGTCGCGCCACATCTTCTCGGCGTACTTCACGTCCACGCCGTAGGCCGAGGTATCCTGCGAAACCACCAGCAGCTCGCGCACGCCACCACGCACCAGGCGCTCGGCTTCACGCAGCACTTCATCCACCGGGCGCGAGACCAGCTTGCCGCGCATCGACGGAATGATGCAGAAGCTGCACTTGTGGTTGCAGCCCTCGGAAATCTTCAGGTAGGCATAGTGTCGCGGGGTCAGCTTGATACCGTAGTCGGGCACCAGGTCCACGAACGGATCGTGCTTGGGCGGCAGCGCTTCGTGCACCGCTTCCATCACGCTCTGGTAGTCCTGCGGGCCGGACACCGCCAGCACGTTGGGGTACGCCTCGCGGATCTGCTCCGGGCGCTTGCCCAGGCAGCCGGTGACGATGACCTTGCCGTTCTGGTTCATCGCCTCACCGATCGCGTCCAGCGACTCGGTCACCGCCGAATCGATGAAGCCGCAGGTGTTGACCACCACCACGTCCGCCGAATCGTAGGACGGCACGATGTCGTAGCCTTCCGAGCGGAGCTGGGTAAGGATGCGTTCGGAATCGACAAGGGCCTTCGGGCAGCCAAGGCTGACGAAGCCGACTTTGGGGTTCAGCTGGGACATGGAATCGCGGGACTCTGGGGGCCTGGGCCCCTGCCGTCGTGGCAGGGGTTCCTGGGGGCCGGGGCCTGAAAGGGCGCCAGTATACCGGGGTTGGCGGCCGCGCTCTGAATGGCCAGCCGCCCGATCACGCACAGCCGCTGACACCGCGCTAACCCACGCAGCGCCGACAATGCGGTTCTGTTCCCCGCAACGAGATGGAAACGATGGCCGAGTGGATCACCCTGGATACGCATCACGGCCCGGTACGGGCCTGGCACGCCCTGCCGGAGGGCACCCCGCATGGCGGGCTGGTGGTGGTGCAGGAAATTTTCGGCGCCAACCCGCACATCCGCGGCGTGGCCGAGCGCTTCGCGGCCGAAGGCTATGCGGTGCTGGCGCCGTCCTTTTTCGACCTGATCGACGGCACAGAAGCCGATCCGGATGCCCTGCCCTATGACGCCGACGGCGTGAAGCAGGGCCTGGAACGGGTGACTGCACTGGGCATGGAGAAGGCGCTGGAGGTGGTCCGTGCCGCAGCGACCCGGCTGGCCCCCTACGGCAAGGTCGGCACGGTGGGCTACTGCTGGGGCGGTACCGTGGCGATGCTGTCGGCAGTGCGGCTGGGCCTGCCCTCGGTCAGCTACTACGGTGCGCGCAACGTGCAGTTCCTCGATGAGACGCCCAAGGCCCCGGTGATCTTCCACTTCGGCGCCCAGGACAAGAGCATCCCACCGGAGGCGGTCCACGCCCACCGCGAGAAGCTGCCGCAGATGGCCACCTTCGTCTATCCGGCCGATCACGCCTTCAACCGCGAGGTCGGACATGCGTATGATCCAGACAGCGCTACCCTGGCGCTGCAACGCACCCTGGACTTCTTCTCGGAGCATCTTGGATGAGCGAATTCGAACTCGATTCACGCCTGGCCACCGATAGCGTGCTGGTGGCCGAAGGACCGTTGTCGCAAGTGCGGCTGATGAACGACGAACGATTCCCCTGGCTGGTGCTGGTACCGCGCCTGGCCGGGGTGACCGAGTGGATCGAGCTGGACGGCGAGCAGCAGGACAAGCTGCGCACCGAGCTCAACCGCGCCTGCAAGGCCCTGAAGGGCGCCGACGGGGTTGAAAAGATCAACATCGGGGCGCTGGGCAACATCGTGCGCCAATTGCATTTCCACGTGATCGGCCGCCATGACGGCGACCCCGCGTGGCCGGGCCCGGTCTGGGGCAGTGGCCCCGCGCACCGCTACGAGCCGGGTGCGCTGGACCAGCATGTCGCCTACTGGAAGGAACGGCTAGGATATCCAGCCCAGTCCTGAGCGTTTGCCGACCCGATGCGATTCAACCTCGTTGCCGCCGTCCTGCTGATCCTGATCGGCCTGTTCATGCTCGCCAGCAACCTCGGCTGGACGCACCTGAACCTGTCCAAGCTGCTGTTGACCTGGTGGCCGGTGGCACTGGTGGGCGTGGGCATCGCGATGCTGTTCGGTCGCGGGAAATAAGCTGGCGCCGGGCCATGCCCGGCGAGCGCAGCGTGTGGCCGCACCCATGAAAACGCCGGGCATGCCCGGCGTTTTCGTCATGCGATGGCGCGCCGCTCAGGTCCGCGGCAGGGTCACGCCGGTCTGGCCTTGGTACTTGCCACCACGATCGCGGTACGACGTCTCGCAGATGTCATCGGCGGCCGCCTGGAAGAACAGCATCTGCGCCACGCCTTCATTGGCGTAGATGCGTGCCGGCAGCGGCGTGGTGTTGCTGAATTCCAGGGTGACGTGGCCTTCCCACTCCGGCTCCAGCGGGGTCACGTTGACGATGATGCCGCAGCGCGCGTAGGTGCTCTTGCCCAAGCACACCACCAGGGTGTCGCGCGGGATGCGGAAGTACTCCACGGTGCGCGCCAACGCGAAGCTGTTGGGCGGGATGATGCATTCATCGCCGACGATATCCACGAAGCTGCCCGGATCGAAGTGCTTGGGATCGACGATGGTCGAGTTGATGTTGGTGAACACCTTGAACTCGCGCGAGCAGCGCACGTCGTAGCCGTAGCTGGAGGTGCCATAGCTGACGATGCGCTCGCCGTTGGCCTGCTTGACCTGCCCGGCCTCGAACGGCTCGATCATGCCGTGCTGCTCGGACATGCGGCGGATCCAACGGTCACTCTTGATGCTCATGCTTTGTCCTGGGGTACGAGGGGGCGCGAGGATTCTAGCAGGGGGCCGGGCGTCGCCGGCGGCCCCTGCCCTGGCACTTACAGCAGCGACGACAGGATCGGGATCGAGGCACGCGGACGCTTGCCAACCTCCTCGATCAGGCGCTGGGCGGCATGGCGGTAGGCCTGGGCCGGGACCGAATCCGGCTGGGCCACGGTGATCGGGGTACCGGAATCGCCCTGCTCGCGGATGCCGATCTGCAGCGGCAACGAACCCAGCAACGGCACGCCGTACTGCGCGGCCATGCGCTCGCCGCCGCCCTCGCCGAACAGGTGCTCGACATGCCCGCAGCTGCTGCAGGTATGCACCGCCATGTTCTCGACGATGCCGAGCACCGGCACCTCGACCTTCTCGAACATCTTCAGCGCCTTCTTCGCATCCAGCGTGGCGATGTCCTGCGGGGTGGTGACGATCACCGCGCCGGCCAGCGGGATCTTCTGGGTCAGGGTCAGCTGGATGTCACCGGTGCCCGGTGGCAGGTCGATCAGCAGGTAGTCCAGGTCATCCCACAGGGTGTCATTGAACAGCTGGGTCATCGCCGAGGTGGCCATCGGTCCACGCCAGATCATCGGCGTGTCTTCTTCGATCAGGTAGCCGATCGACATGGTGTCCACGCCGAACGCACGCAGCGGCTCGATGCTCTTGTTGTCGGGGCTTTCCGGGCGACCGGACAGGCCCAGCATGGCCGGCACGCTCGGCCCGTAGATGTCCGCATCAAGCACACCCACGCGTGCGCCGAGCTGCTGCAGGGCCACGGCCAGATTGACCGCAGTGGTCGACTTGCCGACGCCGCCCTTGCCCGAACCAACCGCGATCACGTTGCGGATGCGGGCATGCGGCGTAAGTCCCTTCTGGACCTGGCTTGCATGGGGACGGCGGGGAGAACTGTTCACAACGAGCACCGGCGGGGTCAGGGGGAATAACCGAGCATCATACAAGCTGGACGTAACCTGACTGAAATTCAGGATTGCTACAGATTCGTGCACAGATTGTTAAGTTCATGTTACGTTCGACCCGCACTGTTTTGGGCTGCGGAGCTGGCATTTCCAGCCCGCGCGATGGCGCATGCGCAGTGCCGTTTTTGTTTTTGCTCTCCAATGGAACTACATGAACTACGTAAGCAACACCGCACGTCGCAACACGCTCGCCGTCGCCCTGATTTCCGCTCTGATGGCCGCCGCCCCGGCAATGGCCCAGGACAAGGCGACCAACCTGGACAAGATCACCGTCACCGGTTCGCTGATCCCGCAGACCCAGGTTGAAACCCAGACCCCGGTGATGTCCATCACCGCCCAAGACATCCAGACCCGCGGCTTCAGCAGTGTTGCTGAAGTGCTGCAGCAGTCGTCGCTGACCACCGGCGGCCTGCAGGGTGGCCAGACCTCGGGTTCGTTCACCCAGGGCGCCGAAGCTGCCGGCATGTTCGGCCTGAACCCGGGCTACACCAAGTACCTGATCAACGGCCGCCCGATGCTCTCGTATCCGGCGCTGTACAACGGCAGCGAAACCTTCAACAACATCAGCGGCATTCCGATCGACATCGTCGAGCGCATCGAAGTGCTGCCGGGCGGCCAGTCCTCGCTGTACGGCTCGGACGCGATCGCCGGTGTGGTCAACATCATCCTGAAGGAGCGCATGGACGGCGGCACCATGACCCTCCGTGGCGGCACCTACACCGAAGGCGGTGGCAGCAACATCCGCTTCAGCGCCGCCAAGGGCATCAACGCCTTCGACGACCGCTTCCATGCACTGTTCAACGTGCAGATCGAGAACGGCAGCCCGATCTGGGGCTACCAGCGCGACATCACCCGCCAGAACAACCCGGTCGGCTACACCGCCCAGGTCCCGTCGAACGACTTCGCCGTCATCACCAACGCTGACAACAAGCTGCTGATGATGGACCCGAGCCGTTGCGCGAACGTCGCTGGGCTGTATGACGGCACCACTGTGGTCGGCCAGCGCCCGTCGGGCGAGTCCTGCGGTTCGGTGTACAGCGCCGGCTACAAGACCCTGAAGAACGGCAAGAACAGCGGCCAGTTCTACTCGTCGATGACCTTCGACGTGAACGACAACTTCCAGCTGTTCGCCGATGTGCTGTACAGCAAGGAAAAGACCGAGTTCACCTCCGGCTCCAGCGCCCTGTGGTGGGGCACCAAGTCGAGCCTGGGCAGCTTCTACGACCAGGGCCTGGGCAAGGTCGTGAACCTGCAGCGCGCCTTCGCGCCGGAAGAAATCGGCCCGGGCCACTACAACAACATCATGAACTCCGACGAAAGCCGTGCCTACCAGGTCACCCTGGGCGGCAAGGGCATGGTCGGCGACTGGGACTACAGCGCCAGCTTCACCCGTGGTGAGTACCGCCTGGACCAGAACCGCTTCGTGCGCTGGAAGGACAAGATCGATGGCTTCTTCGGCGACAACGTGCTGGGCCCCAAGCTGGGCACCACCGCTGATGGCTTCGACATCTACAACCCGGACTACGCGGCCTTCTACTCGCCGATCACTCCGGACCAGTTCGCCAGCTTCACCGGCTACGGTACCCATCGCAGCAAGACCTGGCAGAACCTGGGCCGCGTGCAGGTGACCAACGGCTCGCTGTTCAGCCTGCCGGGCGGTGACGCCGGCCTGGCCGTCGTGCTGGAAGGTGGCAGCGAAGGTTGGGACTACTCGCCGGACCAGGCGTTCGTCAAGGGCAACGTATGGGGCACCACCGCCGTCGCCGGTGCCGGCCACCGCAGCAACTACGCGGTCACCAGCGAGCTGCGCATGCCGCTGCACGACAAGCTGACCGTCAGCGCGTCGGGCCGCTATGACGCCTTCAAGATCGCCGACAAGACCGTCGACAAGGCCACCTACAGCATCGGTCTGGAATTCCGTCCGATCGAGAGCCTGCTGCTGCGCGGCAAGTACGGTACCGCCTTCCGCGCGCCGACCCTGTCCGATGCCTTCCAGGGCATGAGCGGTTCGTACTCGTCCGGCCAGAACGACTACTACCGCTGCAGCCAGCTGGGCTACGGCCTGCGTGACGAGGCCTGCTCGTTCTACAAGAACACCTCGGTGTACAGCGAAAAGTCCGGCAACCCGGACCTGAAGCCGATCACCGCCGACGTCTGGAGCGCAGGCGTGGTGTGGGCCCCGGTCAGCAACTTCTCGCTGTCGGCCGACTACTACAACTGGAAAATCAAGAACGAGGTCAAGACCCTCAGCAGCGACCAGCTGCTGCTGGCCGAGTACCAGTGCCACAACGGCCTGCCGAACAACACCTCGGCCAGCTGCGGTGACGTGACCAACTGGGTGTCCCGCGATGCCGGTGGCAACCTGACCCGCGTGTACACGCCGAAGCTCAACGTTGCCAGCCAGAACCTGGAAGCGGTGACCGTGGCGGCCAAGTACCAGCAGGATATCGGCCGCTTCGGCTCGCTGATGTTCTCCGGCAACTACACCAACATGCTGAAGCGTGAAGTGCAGCCGATGCCGGGTGCCGCCAAGCTGGATCTGCTGAGCGATCCGTACAACATGTGGTACTACGACAACTTCGCCAAGGTCCGCGGCGATCTGTCGGTGGCCTGGAACATCGCCAAGTTCACCACCACCGTGTACGCCAACTACGTCGGCAGCACCCCGAACTACCTGGCCTACACCGGCCGCAGCTACGGCTACGTCCACTCCTCCGGCGCCAAGGCCGGCAAGTGGGGTTCGTACACCACGTACAACCTGAGCATGAACTACCAGGCACAGGAAGATCTGGTCCTGTCGCTGATGGTCAACAACGTGTTCAACAAGCTGCCGGAAGGCCAGCGCTACAACTACCCGGGCAACGAATCGACCCCGTTCAATGACGGCTTCTACAGCGTCTACGGCCGCCAGATCTCGGCCCAGGTCAAGTACAACTTCTGATCCCGTCGTTTTCCGGACTTCGTGTCTGGACCAGGCCCCGCTTCGGCGGGGCCTTTTTTTTGGTTCCAGGAAGCCTTCGGTAAGGCACTGATGCAGAAGCAGCAAATGCACTACGAAAGAATGCCCTTCATATCGCCATCTTTTGAAACATTCCAAAACAATTGGCGTTAGTCATTGATATATCGCCATTTTTCAGGCAAAAGCCCGATTGACGAAATGACGATCGTGTGTTCCCTGCGTTAAGTGCGTGTTACGGTCAGGCTGAATGGAATGCAACTGAACAGATCGTTAAGCCGACACGGAAGCCGGTAGCCAAGACATCGCTCACTACGGGGATTTTCCATGTCTCGCCATCGTTCCACACTCTCGCGCCACCCACTGACGCTCGCCCTGCTCGGCACACTGCTCGCCTCCGGCACGGCCCTGGCGCAAAGCGGCAACGCACCGACCCAGCTTGACCGCGTGACGGTCACCGGTTCGCTGATTCCGCAGACCGAGATCGAGAACCACACGCCGGTCCTGACCGTGACCGCAGAGGACATCCAGACCCGCGGCTTCACCAGCGTTGCCGATGTCCTGCAGCAATCCTCGCTGTCCACTGGCGGCCTGCAGGGTGGCCAGACCTCGGCCTCGTTCACCCAGGGCGCCGAAGCCGCCGGCATGTTCGGCCTCAGCCCGGGTTACACCAAGTACCTCATCAACGGCCGCCCGATGCTTTCATATCCGGCGCTGTACAACGGCGGCGATACGTTCAACAACATCAGCGGCATTCCGATCGACATCGTCGAGCGCATCGAGATCCTGCCGGGCGGCCAGTCCTCACTGTATGGCTCCGATGCGATCGCTGGCGTGGTCAACATCATCCTCAAGGAACGCATGGATGGTGGCGTCCTCAACGTCCGTGGCGGCGCCTACAGCGAAGGCGGCGGCAACAGCTTCCGCTTCAGCGGCGCCCGCGGCTTCAATGGTGTCGATGACCGCTTCCACGCGCTGGTCAATGTGCAGTACGAAAAGACCAGCCCGATCTGGGGCTACCAACGCGATCTGACCAAGGTCAACAATCCCGACGGCTACAGCCCGCAGTATGTCTCCAACGATTTCCTGGTGCTGCTGCCGGCCAACAACAACCGTTACGCGATGATGGACCCGAACCTGTGCGCCAACGTCGCCGGGCAGTTCGATGGCACCACCGTGCTCGGCACCCGGCCCACCGGCCAGGCATGCGGCTCGACCTATGGCACCGGCTACAAGACCATCAAGAACGGCAAGGAAAGCGCGCAGATCTACAGCTCTGCCACCTTCGACGTGAATGACAATTTCCAGCTGTTCGGCGATGCGCTGTACAGCCTGGAAGAGGTCAAGTACGCGACGGGTTCCGGCTACACGTGGTGGGGCACCTCTTCCGGTTGGGGCCGCTTCTACGACCAGGCCAGCGGCCAGTACATGAACCTGCAGCGCGTGTTCGCCCCGGAAGACATCGGCGGCGCCGGCTACCGCGACATCATGAACACCGACCGCAACAAGGCCTATCAGGTGACGCTGGGCGGCCGCGGCACGGCCGGCAACTGGGACTACAGCCTCAGCTTCACCCGCGGCGAGTACAAGCTGACCGAGCGCAACTTCGTGCGCTGGAATGACCCGATCAACGATTACTTCGAACAGCGCGTGCTCGGCCCGGTGCTGGGAACCACCAGCACCGGCTACGACATCTACAGCCCGAACTGGGAAGCCTTCTACGCGCCGCTGCCGGCCGGTGACTTCCAGACCTTCACCGGCTACAGCTACAGCCAGAGCCGCACCTGGCAGAACCTGGCCCGTGCACAGGTCACCAATGGATCACTGTTCAAGCTGCCCGGCGGCGACGCCGGCCTGGCCGTGGTCGTTGAAGGTGGAAGCGAAGGCTGGGACTACAGCCCCGATCCGGGCCTGATGGATGGCAGCGTCTGGGGCACCACGGCGGTCTCCGGTGCCGGCCACCGCAGCAACTATGCGGTGACCGGCGAACTGCGCCTGCCCCTGCATGACATGCTGACCGTGACCGGTTCCGGTCGCTACGACGCCTTCAAGATCGGCAGCAACACCGTCGACAAGTCCACCTACAGCATCGGCGTCGAGTTCCGTCCGATCGAAAGCCTGCTGTTCCGCGGCAAGTACGGTACGGCGTTCCGCGCTCCGACCCTGTCCGACGCGTTCCAGGGCCGTAGCGGCTACTACGCCAACGGCTCCACCGACTACTACCGCTGCGGCCAGTTGGGCTACGACCCGGCCAACACCACCGGTTGCCCGTATGACAGCGTCTCGGTGTTCGGCACCCGCGCCGGCAATCCGGACCTGGAACCGATCACCGCCGACGTCTGGAATGCAGGTGTTGTGTGGGCACCGATCAACAACCTGTCGCTGTCGGTGGACTACTACAACTGGAAGATCAAGAACGAGGTCGATACGCTCAGCTCCGACCAGCTGCTGCTGGCCGAGTACTACTGCCGTGGCGGCCAGGCCAACAACACCTCGGCCAGCTGCCAGAACGTCAACGACTGGATCACCCGCGATGCGTCCGGCGTGCTGGACGAGATCTACACCCCGAAGATGAACGTCGCCCGCCAGAACCTGGAAGCGCTGACCGCCAGCTTCAAGTACGTGCACGACATGGGCCGCTTCGGTTCGCTTCAGTTCTCGGGCAACTACACCGACATGCTCAAGCGCGAACTGCAGCCGCAGCCGGGCGATGAGTTCCTGGACCTGCTGCGTGACCCGTACGCGATGTGGGTGTACGACTCGTACGCCAAGGTGCGCGCCGATGGTTCGGTCGGCTGGGCCAAGGACAAGTGGACCACCACCCTGTATGCCAATTACATTGGCAAGACGCCGAACTACATGGCGTACGTGGGCAATGGCTACGACTACGTCCACAGCTCCGGCTACAAGGCAGGCAAGTGGGGCTCCTACACCACTTACAACCTGAGCGTGAACTACCGTGCATTGGACAACCTGACCCTGTCGCTGATGGTCAACAACGTGCTCAACAAGATGCCGGACAACCAGCGCTTCAGCTTCGCCGGCACCAGCGGCCAGCCGTACAACAATTACCTGTACAACGCCTACGGGCGTGCCATCTATGTGCAGGCCAAGTACGAGTTCGGCGATCACTGATCCAGGCCCTTGCCGCACCAAAGACCCCGCCCCGGCGGGGTCTTTTTTTGCTGGCCGTCCCTCCAGGGCGTGACGCGCGCCCGGGCATTCACGCCAAGTTGACTGGATTCACGTCTTCGTTCATCTTCAGGTCATATTGATGTGCCCGCCACAAGGACCCTGCCGACCATGGAACTGCGCTTGTCCCCCGCCCGCCTTGGCGCCGCCGCACTGGCGGCGCTGTGCATTGCCCCTGCCCTCGCAAGCCCTCTGCCAGCCGAGGATTTCGCCAAGATCCCCACCATCCAGTCGGTCACCATGAGCGCCGACGGCAAGCAGCTGGTCGCGATCATCGCCGCGCCCGGCAGCGACAACAGCGATACCGCCCTGGCCAACTGGAACCTGGATAACCTCGGCGCCGGCCCGGTCGCCATCACGCCATCCGGTGACCGGATGAAGTTCATCGCGGCAAGCGCACTGAAGGCGGGACGCAACCTCGTCATCGGGCGCCAGGAATGGACAGGCAAACTCGGCGGCTGCGGAGAAGGCAACAGTACGGGAGCCACCAAGACCTTCCTGACCAAGGCCTACCTCACCGACGCCACCCAGACCAAGTTCGACGAGGCGTTCGCCAACAACACCCGCACGCTCGGGGTCAGCCCCGAGACCCTTCGCTGCCTCGAACTTGCGGGTACCGCCTCGCTCGTCCATGGGCTGCCGCTGGATGCAGACAGGGTCATCATCAGCCAGCTCAATGAGGCCACGCTGCAGGCCAACTACTACCGCTTCAACCTGCGCACGGGCCAGACCGAACTGCTGTTCAAGGGCAGCTCCCGCACGTCACCCGGCCTGTTCCATCCCCGCACAGGTGAAGTCCTTACCCAGACCCAGGTCGAATCCGCCGGCTCCGACGATTTCGAACAACGCATTCTGATCAAGAACAGCGCCGGCCAGTTCGAAGTGCACGCCCCCCTGACCACCCGACTGAGCGAACGCTATACGGTGGAAGTCGTCGGCATAGACGATGACAGCGGCAAGCTGTACGTGCTGACCGACCAGTTCTCGGATCTGGTGCAGGCGCGACTGTACGATCCTGCCAAAAAGGAGTTCGACAAGGAGCCTCTGGCCGCCCATCCGTCCTTCTCGATCAGTTCACTGATCCTGGGCACGCGCAAGAGCAACTTCAACCAGGTCCTCGGCTTCTATATCGACGGTCCGCAGCGACAGGCCGTGTACGTGGATCCGCAGATGAAGGCCCTGCAGGAGGGCCTGCAGAAAGCCTATCCCGGCCTGAGCATCTACATCACCGGCTACAACGACGACCTTTCGCGCGTCCTGTTCACCACGGAAAGCAACCGCAACCCGAAGAGCTACTTCATCCTGGCCGATCGCAAGAATGTCGTGCCGCTGGGCAGCGAGCGCCCCTGGGTGGACAGCAAGCAGATCGGTGAACAACGCTGGGTGACCTACACCGCACGCGATGGGCTGCAGATTCCAGCGATTCTGGATCTCCCGCCGGGCTGGAAGCAGGGCGACGGCCCGCTGCCGGCACTCGTTCATCCGCACGGCGGGCCGTGGGCGCGCGACTACACTGGCTGGGATGCATCCGGCTGGGTGCCGTTCTTCACTTCGCGCGGCTACGCCGTGTTGCGCCCTCAGTACCGCGGCAGCGCCGGCCTTGGCCGCAAGCTCTGGCTGGCAGGTGACGCCGAGTGGGGCCAGAAGATGCAGGACGACAAGGATGACGGCGCCGCCTGGCTGGTCTCACAGGGCATCGCCGCCAAGGACCGTATCGCGATCTTCGGCTATTCCTACGGTGGTTTCGCGGCTGCCGCTGCAACGGTCCGAAGCCCATCGCCCTACCAGTGCGCCATCGCGGGTGCCCCGGTCACTGATCTTGGCCGACTGGGCACCTCCTGGAGCCAGAACCGCCTGCAACGCATTCTGCAGGGGCGCACGGTGAAGGGCATGGACCCGATGCAGAACACCGCGAAGGCCACGATTCCTCTGCTGACCTTCGTCGGCGACCGTGACGTACGCACGCCGTCCTTCCATGCGAGGAACTTCTACAACGGCGTACAGGGCAAGGTCCCAGCCCGGTTCGAGCTGATCCCCGACATGCCGCACAGCATGCCGTGGTACCCCGCGCACTTCCGGACGACATTGACGCTCATGGCCGACTACCTGAGCAAGGATTGCGGCCCCGGCGGCCTCTGATCCGTCCCCGGGCACCCTCGCTTTCACCAAGCCCCTGCCGGCCAGGCAGGGGCTTTTTCATGCCCCAAATACTGAATTTCCCTATAACAACAGCAAGTTAAGAGATTTTAATATTCATGTTGCATTTACTTTACGCGACTCATACACTCCATTAACCGAAGCATAACAAGTGGGGATCAAAACGAAATGCGCAACGCCAACCGCCAATCTAAGCCAAGCCGCGTCCCGTTGACTCTTGCTGTGCTGGCCTGCCTGCAGGTCGCACCGGCTCTGGCCCAGGAATCCACCCAGCAGGAAGCAAAGGCGTCAAGCAGCTCAAGCACTTCCACCCGCGCAACCGATCTTGACAAGGTCACAGTCACCGGCTCCCTGATCCGCCGTGCGGACTACGAGACCACTTCGCCGGTGTTCACCATCAACGCCGAAACCAACGCGAAGCAGGGCCAGGTCAACGTGGCCGAGTTTCTGCAGAAGTCGGCCATCGGTTCGGCCGAAACCCAGATCACCCACCAGTTCGGCGGCTTCGTCGTGGACGGCGGCACCGGCGTACAGACCGTGTCGCTTCGCGGCCTGGGCGCCAACCGCACCCTGGTGCTGCTTGATGGCCAGCGCCCCGGCCCGGCCGGTACCCGTGGCGCCGTCGGCGCCTTCGACCTGAACGTCATTCCCACCGCCATCCTGCAGCGTGCCGAGATCGTGAAGGACGGTTCGTCCTCGATCTATGGTTCCGACGCCGTGGCCGGTGTGGTCAACCTGATCACCAAGAAGAACATCGAGCGCCCGGAGCTGACCGTTACCGGCCGCGTCCCGACGGAAGGCGGCGGTGAAGTGTTCTCGGCGTCGCTGGCCAATGGCTGGAACTTCGAGAAGGGCAGCATCATCGCTGCCGTCGAGTGGTATCAGCACAACGAGCTGACCCGCGGCGACCGCGACTTCCTCAACTGCAGCAACGACCTGGTCAAGGACGCCGACGGCAACCGCATCGACCGCGAAGATCGTTCGCTCAATGCCGGTACGCCGCTGGCCAACTGCGTCAACATGCTGCACAACGTGGTCGACATCGGCAGCACCCGCTATGTGCCGTCGGGTGATGGCACCACTGTCGGCCCGCTGCCGGGCTACCGCCCGCGCAAGACCCAGAGCTACGCGCGCGGCCAGGCCTTCTTCGATGAGCCGGTGAACTTCGCGCGCTGGGGCCAGGGCCACATCATCAACAAGCAGGAGCGGAAGACCGCCTACGTGGCCACCGACTTCGGCTTCGATTCGGTCAACTGGAAGACCCAGTTCCTGTTCAACCGTCGCGAAACCGAGACGTTCTCCTGGCGCCAGTTCTTCCCGTATGCCTACATCCCGGGTACCGAGATCGTCGCCAACCCGGTGATGCTGTTCAAGTCCCAGCAGGATGTCACCGTCGATTACTTCTACGCCGCCACCAAGCTTGACGGCCTGTTCAAGGGCACCGACACCTGGGCGTGGGAAGTCAACGCGAACTTCAGCCACTCCAGTGGCAAGTACGGCAATCTGGCCATCCAGGCCTCCAAGAGCGGCGACCTGGACTACACCGACGCGCCGCCCGCGGTGAACTACTTCGACCCGGACTACCTGAGCGGCCGCAAGGTCGACGAGCTGGTCGACAAGCTCGGTGCGTGGGACTGGGGCAAGACCACTTACAAGCAGGCTACCATCAACGCCGTCGTCAGCGGCGACCTGTTCGAGATGCCGGCCGGTGCGGTCGGTTTTGCGGGCGGCCTGGAATACCGCTATTACTCGCTCAACGACCAGCCGAGCGAACTGTCCCGCACTGGCGACATCTGGGGCTCGTCCTCGGCTGATGTGACCAAGGGCAACGACAAGGTCAAGGAAGCCTTCGTCGAGTTCGACGTGCCACTGCTGAAGGGCCTGCCGGCGGTGGAATCGCTGAGCCTGAACGCCTCGGGTCGCGTGTTCAAGTACGACAACGTTGCCGATTCGGACAATGTCTGGAAGGTCGGCCTGAACTGGCAGGTCATTCCGTCGCTGCGTCTGCGCGGTTCGATCGGCACCTCCTACCGCGCGCCGGGCCTGTACGAGCTGTACCTTGGCAACGAGACTGGTTTCTTCCAGCAGGCGAACGATCCGTGCGTACGCTGGGGTGAAAGCTCCAATACCAATTACCAGGCCAACTGTGCGGCCGCAGGTATCCCGGCCGACTATGCCGGCGGCGGCAGCAGCGGCACGGTGTACCGCCAGGGCGGTGGTAATTCGCTGATTCCGGAAACTTCGCGTGCGAAGACCGCCGGTATCGTGTTCACCCCGACCTTCGCCAACCTGAGCGTGGCCATCGATTACTTCGACTACGAAGTGAGCAATGAAATCGCGCAGCTGGGCAGCACCAACGTCATGCGTGGCTGCTACGGCGGCACGGTGTACCCGAACAGCTACTGCGATCTGCTGACCCGCAATCCGGCCAGTGCTACCCAGCCGTATGCGGTGACCCAGATCCAGAACAAGTTCATCAACATCAACAAGCAGCGCACCCGTGGCTACGACCTGACCGCAAACTTCGACCACGATTTCTCGTTCGGCAAGTTCTCGGCCGAGACCCAGGTCACCTACACGATCGAAGACACCCAGGAAGTGTTCTCCAGCGCAGCTGCGAGCGGCCTGGAATCCTCGGAGCTGCTGGGTGACATCGGCCGTCCGAAGGTGGTGGGCAACCTGGCGCTGAGCCTGACCCGTGGTGACTGGTCGTACAACTGGCTGACCACCTACATCCACAAGACCGAAGACATCGATCTGAGCCCGGTGTTCACCTACCAGGGTCGTCCGAACTCCTATCGTGACATCGTGGCCGACTCGCGCATCTACCACACCGCTTCGGTCAGCTACGCGCAGGCCGATTGGGAAATCCTGGTGGGCGTCAGCAACATCTTCAACAAGACCCCGCCGTTGGTTTCCATCGGTGTCGCCGATTCCCGCTACGGCAACGTACCGGCCTTCGCCACCCAGTACGACTACTACGGCCGCACCCCGTTCGTGCGTCTGAAGTACAAGTTCTGATCCACGCCTGATCGCAGTACCCCGACAGACCCGGCTTTTGCCGGGTCTGTCTTTTCCGGGCCACGAAGTGGCCCCCTTGCGCCCGGCCATGACCTTCGACACCCTTGCAGGGCAGGCCGGCGGCGTATTGTTCGGCCCACGGCCGTCCCCGCGGCCCTTCCCTGACTCACTCGGCCTGGAGGCCATCAAAGTGACCCGTACTCCCAAGATCGTGCTGCTGACCCTGGCCGTTTCGGCCGCGCTGGTCGGCTGCGGCAAGAACGAAACCCCGGCCAAGGATGCCACCGCCTCCACGCCGGCTGCGGCCGAAGCCACCAACTACACGCTGGACGAGAGCAAGCTGCCGGCCTACAACGCCTTCCAGCCCAGCGATCTGGATGCCAGCAAGGACGCCTGTGGCGCCTTCGGCGACTACGTGAACAGCAAGTGGCTGGCCGCCAATGAAATTCCGGGCGACCGCACCAGCTGGGGCGCGTTCACCATCCTCGACGAGCGTTCGGTGGCCGTGCAGCACCAGCTGGCTGAACAGGTCGCGCAGGTCAAGAACCCGAACCATATCGAGAAGATCGTCGGCGACCTGTGGGCCACCGGCATGGACGAAGCCAAGATCAATGCCCAGGGCATCGAGCCGCTGAAGGCCGACCTGACCGCGATCGACGGCCTGCAGGACAAGGCGGCCATCGCCGACTACCTGCGCAGCAGCGCGGCCAAGGGTGACAACGTCCTGTTCGGCTTCGGCGCCGAAGCCGACTTCAAGAACTCGGCCGTCAACCTGGCCTACGCCAGCCAGGGCGGCCTGGGCCTGCCGGACAGCACCTACTACACCGATGCCAAGAACGCCGACAAGCTGAAGGCCTACCAGGCACACGTCGCCAAGGTGCTGGAGCTGTCCGGCGTCGCCGCTGCCGACGCTGCCAAGCAGGCCGAGGACGTGGTCAAGTTCGAGACCCGCCTGGCCAAGGCCTCCAAGTCGCGCGTGGAGCTGTCGCGCAACGTCGAGCTGTACTACAACCCGGTCACCCTGGCCGACGCGGACAAGCTGACCCCGAACTTCAGCTGGACCGAGTTCTTCAAGTCGCAGGGCGTAGCCGCGCCGGAGAAGTTCTCGCTGGCCATGCCGGCCTTCCATGAGGAAGTGAGCAAGGCGCTGGGCGATACCGATCCGTCGGTGTGGCGCGCCTACCTGCGCTTCCACACCGTGGACAGCGCCTCGCCGTACCTGGCCGATGCCTTCGTGCAGGAGAACTACGAGTTCTACGGCAAGACCCTCAATGGCCAGAAGGAACAGAAGCCGCGCTGGAAGCGCGTGCTGGGCACCATCGAGAACGACGCCGGTGAAGCCTTCGGCCAGCTGTACGTGAAGGTTGCCTTCTCGCCGGAAGCCAAGGCGAAGATGGAAGAGCTGGTGAAGAACCTGGCCGCTTCGCTGAAGGAACGCATCCAGGGCCTGAGCTGGATGAGCGATGAAACCAAGGCCAAGGCCATCGCCAAGTGGGAAACCTTCACCCCGAAGATCGGTTACCCGGACAAGTGGCGTGACTGGGCGGGCCTGCAGACCCAGCGCGACAGCTACCTGGGCAATGTGCGCGCAGCCAGTGAGTTCAACTACAAGTTCAACCTGTCCAAGATTGGCAAGCCGGTGGACAAGACCGAGTGGGGCATGACCCCGCAGACGGTCAACGCCTACTACAACCCGCTGCAGAACGAGATCGTATTCCCGGCCGCCATCCTGCAGCCGCCGTTCTTCGATCCGAAGGCCGACGACGCACTGAACTATGGCGGCATCGGTGCGGTGATCGGCCACGAAATGACCCACGGTTACGACGACCAGGGTGCACGCTTCGGGCCGACCGGCAACATGGAAGACTGGTGGACCGCCGCTGACAAGAAGAACTTCGAAGGCTTGACCGGCAAGCTGGTCAAGCAGTTCGACCAGTACAAGGTCGACGGCCAGGCCGTGAACGGTCACCTGACCCTGGGCGAGAACATCGCCGACCTGGGCGGCCTGGCTACCGCCTACGACGCCCTGCAAAAGGCCTCCGCCGGCAAGGAAGATGCAAAGGTCGATGGCTTCACCCGCGACCAGCGCTTCTTCTTCAACTGGGCCACCGTGTGGCGCACCAAGTACACCCCGGAAAACGCCAAGGTCCGCCTGGCCACTGACCCGCACGCGCCGGCGCAGTTCCGCGCCATGGGTGCGCCGTCGAACCTGCCGACCTTTGCCGCGGCCTTCCAGTGCAAGGCCGGTTCGCCGATGGCCCGCGCCGGCGAGCAGCAGGTGGTGATCTGGTAAGCCCTGGCTGATGCCAAGGTAGACCTGCAGAGGCCCGGGAATTCCCGGGCCTTTGTTTTTTGCCGCGCCCGTCATCCACGCATGGCGTGGATCTGCTGCGCCTGTGCAGGCCCACGCCATTGGCAGATGCCGACCTTGGTCGGCACACGGCACGGCGGAGCCACCGTGATGCGTGCATGCGGTGTCGATGCCACACACCCGGTAGCGCCGGGCCATGCCCGGCGGATGCGCCGTGATGCGTGCATGCCGCGCCCATGCACGGCTTGCTATAGTGCGCGCGCCCTCAATCCATCACGGATTCGTTCCACATGCCCAATTTCCGTCCGCTTGCCATCGCCCTGGGCATCAGCCTGGCGACTCTGGTCCCGACCCACGATGCCTTCGCCGCCAAGAAAAAGGCCGCGCGTGCCCCGGCTGTCAGTGCCCAGTGCAGCGACTTCTACGACGCCACCAATGCAGGCTGGCTGAAGGCCAACCCGGTGCCGCAGACCGGCGCCACCACCGCGCTGGGCCAGCTGGTCGACCGCAGCCGCCAGCAGCAGCGTGAACTGCTCGACGCAGCGATGAAGGCGCCGCAGGGCAACGTGCAGAAGCTGCTGGGTGACTTCTGGGCCAGTGGCCTGGACGAAGCGGCCGTGGAAGCAGACGGCTCCAACCCGATCGCCCCGCTGCTGACCCGCATCAACGCCATCAAGAAGGCCAAGGATGTGCCGGCCTCGATCGCCGCACTGCACCAGGTCGGCATCCCGGTGGCATTCAACTTCGGCCCCGACGTCGATCTGAAAGCGCTGGACCGTCACATCGGCTACTTCATGCAGGGCGGCATGGGCCTGCCGGATCCGGCGTTCTATACCCGCACCGACGCCGACACCGTGGCGCTGATGGGCCGCTACCGCAACTACGTCAAGCAGATCCTGGCGCTGACCGGCACCCCGGCGGCCAAGCTGGATGCCGAGTCGCAGGCGGTGATCGCGCTGGAAACCGAGCTGGCACGCAATGCACAGTCGCTGGCCGGCATCAACAACCCGTTCAACAACTACGCGCCGATCTCCACCAAGGAGCTCAACAGCCGCTACCGCAACCTGCAGCTGGATGCCTTCCTGAAGGCACAGGGCGTGGATGACGACCTGGTCTCGCTGGCCGACCCGGGCCTGTTCAAGCAGCTCGACGGCATGGTCACCAAGCTCAAGCCGGACCAGTGGAAGGCCTACCTGCGCTGGCGCGTGGGCGACTCGATGGCACCGTACCTGTCCAAGGCCTACCGCGATGCCGAGTTCGAATTCCGCGGCCGCGTGCTGCGTGGCGAAACCCTGCCGCCGCAGCGCTGGGAAGACGTGCTGGAGGCGATCAACGTAGCCGCTGGCCCGATGGTCGGTCGCGAATACGCCGCCCGTTACCTGTCCGCCGAAGATCGTCGCCAGGCGGCGTGGATCGTCGACAAGGTGCGCGAAGTGCAGATCGAAGCGGTCAAGAACAGCAGCTGGATGAGCACCGAAGCCAAGGCCGAAGCGCAGGCCAAGCTGGCTGCGCTGAAGATCGAGATCGGCACCCCGCTGCGCGACCTCGACTACAGCGTGCAGCCGATGGGCCGCGGTTCGTTCGGTGGCAACATGCTGATTGCTTCGACCTGGCGCCATCGCGAGGAAATGAAGCGCATCGGCAAGGGCAACGCCGACCGTCGCTGGGACGTGCTGCCGCAGCAGCCGTCGCTGGCCTACGATCTGGCCCAGAACCGCCTGATCGTCACCGCCGCGATCCTGCAGGGCCCGGTGTTCAACGCCAAGGCCGACGCTGCCGACAAGTTCGGTAGCTTCGGTGGCCTGGTCGGCCATGAGCTGACCCGCGCGATCGATGCCAAGGGCGCGCTGGTCGACGCCAAGGGCGAGCTGCGCAGCTGGTGGACCCCGGCCGACAAGACCGCCTGGACCCTGCTCGGTAACCGCGTGGCCGCGCAGTACAGCGCCTACGACTTCCCGGGCGTGAAGGGTGCCAAGGTCAACGGCACGCTCACCCAGGAAGAGAACCTGGCCGACATCGCCGGTCTGGAACTGGCCTGGGCGGCGTATGTCGCGCAGGAGCCGAAGGCCAAGCAGGCCCAGCAGCAGGGCTTCTTCCGCGCCTGGTCTGCGCTGTGGGCGCAGCAGCTGGCGCCGAACGAGGCCGTACGTCGCCTGACCGCCGACATCCGTGCACCGGGCCTGTGGCGCAGCAACGGCACGCTGGCCAACCTGCCGGCCTTCGGCGCCACCTTCAGCTGCAAGGCCGGCCAGCCGATGCAGCGCAGTGAAGCCGAGCAGATCAAGGTCTGGCGCTGATCCAGCTGCCACACGGGTAACGCAGAGGGCGCCTTCGGGCGCCCTCCTTTTTTGCAGGTGCAGCACGATCCCGGATTAACACCGCGCATGCTATCGCTGCGGCTTCGTCCAACGTGGAGCCCCGACATGGCACACAAGAACACGATCTGTGTCTGGTATGACAACGGCGCGCTCGAGGCCGCCACCTTCTACGCCAGTATCCTGCCCGACAGCGCGGTGACCGCCGTGCATCACGCCCCCGGTGACTATCCGGACGGCAAGGAAGGCAACGTACTGACCGTTGAATTCACGGTCTGCGGCATCCCCTGCGTCGGCCTCAACGGCGGCACCGCGTTCAAGCACAGCGAAGCGTTTTCCTTCCAGATCCAGACCGAGGACCAGGCCGAGACCGACCGCCTGTGGAATGCGATCGTCGGCAACGGTGGCCAGGAGAGCCAATGCGGCTGGTGCAAGGACCGCTGGGGCATCTCCTGGCAGATCAGCCCGCGCATGCTCATCGAAGCGGTGACCAGCCAGGACAAGGCACTGGCCAAGCGCGCATTCAACGCGATGATGCCGATGAAGAAGATCGACATCGCCACCATCGAAGCAGCGATCAAAAAAGGGGACGGAGGGGATTAAGTCGTTTTTTCCCCATTGCCGGTGCCCCCATGCGAATTGCGACTTAATCCCCTCCGTCCCCTTTTTCCGAGGTGCAGATGACCTGGGATGCGATCATCGTTGGTGGTGGCCACAACGGCCTGGTCTGCGCGGCCTATCTGGCGCGTGCCGGAAAGAAGGTGCTGGTGCTGGAACGTCGCGGCGTTCTTGGCGGCGCTGCGGTCACCGAGGAATTCCATCCCGGCTTCCGCAACTCGGTGGCGTCGTACACGGTGTCATTGCTGCAGCCGAAGGTGATCGACGACCTGCAGCTGCATGCGCATGGGCTGCGCATCGTCGCGCGTCCGGCCAACAACTTCCTGCCGTTGCCGGACGGCCGCTACCTGTTGTCCGCGCCAGGCCGCACCCAGGCCGAGGTGGCGAAGTTCTCCGAGCGGGATGCGCAGCGCTTGCCCGCGTACGAGGCACGCCTGGAGATTTTCGCCGACGTACTGCGCGCATGGGCCCTGCGCACGCCGCCGGACCTGGGTGCAGCAGGCGGTTGGCGTGCCCTGCCCGCCCTGTGGCAGATGGGCCGTCTCGGTCGTGAACTGGCGACGCTGGATGCCTCGCTGCGGCAGGAACTGCTGGACCTGTTCACGCTGTCGGCGGCCGAGTACCTGGATCGCTGGTTCGAGAGCGAGCCGATCAAGGCGCTGTTCGGCTTCGATGGCATCGTCGGCAACTACGCAAGCCCGTATACACCGGGCAGTGCCTACGTACTGCTGCACCACGTATTCGGCCAGTGCAATGGTGTGAAAGGTGCATGGGGCCACGCGATCGGCGGCATGGGCGCGATCAGCCAGGCGATTGCGGCCTCGGCACGTGAGGCCGGTGCGGAACTGCGCGTGGAGGCCGGTGTACAGCGCGTGCGGATTGAACAGGGCCGCGCGGTGGGTGTGGAACTGGCCAACGGCGAGATCCTGCGCGCACGCGCGGTGGTCGCCAACGTCAATCCGAAGCTGCTGTACGAACAGCTGCTGGAGCCGACGCAGGTACCCGCTGCCACACGCGAACGCATGACGAACTGGCGCTGCGGTTCCGGCACCTTCCGGATGAACGTGGCGCTGTCGCGGTTGCCGGACTTCCGTGCCCTGCCCGGCCCCGGCGATCACCTCAGCGCCGGCATCATCATGGCCCCCAGCCTGGACTACATGGACCGCGCCTGGCTGGATGCGCGCCGCGAAGGCTGGTCGCGCGAACCGATCGTAGAGATGCTGATTCCGAGCACGCTGGATGATTCACTGGCGCCGCGCGGGCAGCATGTGGCCAGCCTGTTCTGCCAGCACGTGGCGCCGGTACTGCCCGACGGGCGCCACTGGGATGATCACCGCGAGACTGTGGCGGACCTGATGATTGCCACCGTCGAACGGTATGCGCCCGGCTTTGCCGGCAGCGTGCTCGGTCGGCAGGTGCTGTCGCCGCTGGATCTGGAACGCACCTTCGGCCTGGTCGGCGGCGACATTTTCCACGGTGCGCTCAGTGCCAACCAGTTGTTCTCGGCACGGCCGATGGTCGGCCAGGCCGGCTATCGCGGTGCCCTGCCCGGCCTGTACCTGTGCGGTGCGGGCACCCATCCCGGCGGTGGCGTCACCGGTGCGCCCGGGCACAATGCCGCGCAGGTGGTGTTGCAGGATCTGTAGGGCCTCGCCATCGTGGAGGCGCGTGTACCCCGTCGCCTGCATCATCTGCTGTTGGTAGGTGCCAACCTTGGTTGGCACGAGGCAGCAAAGCGTGCCGACCAACGGTCGGCACCTACAGCATCAAATGATCCCGTTCAAAGCGCGCCAACCAAGGTTGGCACCTACCCGCGTGGGAGAAGGTGTGCCAACCAAGGTTGGCACCTACCCGCGTGAAGCGAGGCGCATCGCGCCTCACTTCACGCTGCGCAGATGGTTCGGGCGCTTCGGTGGGCCGGGCGGGCGGCGCTTGTTGAACGGCGATTGTCCGCGCCAGTAGCGGATCAGCAACCAGCCGAACAGCATGCCGCCGAGGTGTGCGAAGTGGGCCACGCCCGGCTGCCAGCCGGTCATGCCCAGCACCAGCTCGCCCACGCCGAACAGGATCACGAAGGTACGCGCCTTCATCGGGATCGGCGGGAACAGCAGCATCACCCGCTGGTTGGGGAACAGCATGCCGTAGGCCAGCAGCAGGCCAAACACGCCGCCGGAGGCGCCCAGCACCGTGGCCGGGTTTTCCAGCAGCGTACCCACCAGCAGCTGGCAGACACCGGCACCGGCCACGCACACCAGGTAATACAGCAGGAAGCGCTTCTCGCCCCAGGTCTGCTCCAGCGGCGCGCCGAACATGAAGACCGCCAGCATGTTGAAGAACAGATGGCCGAAGCTGCCGTGCAGGAAGCCGTAGGTCAGCAGCTGCCAGGGCTGGAAGTTGCCGCCCGGCGAGAATGCGTCGAAGCCCTGCTGCAACGGTTGCAGCATGAACGGCTCGAAGGTCTGCATGCCGAGCAGGAACGGCTGCTGCAGCAGGAACAGGATCGCATTGGCGATCAGCAGGGCCTTGGTGACGGTAGGCAGTCGCGGGAACATGGGAGCACCGGCATGGAACGGCCTCCATCATAGCCGCAGCACCGTGTCTTGTTGGCGACCGGCAGGCGCGGCCTGTTCAGTCGCCAGCGGTGCTCAGCCCGGACCCCACACAGCGGCATCCAGTGCTGCCGCCGGATCAGCCGCCGTCATCCGCACCCGGCCGTTCTCCACCACCACGCCCTCCGCGCGCAACCGCTGTGACTGCTCGCGCCAACCAGCCGAACCTTCCTCCATGGCAATGCGCCCATCCGAGCGCAGCACGCGATGCCAGGGCAGGTCCGGGTCGTCGTTCTGGCCCAGGATGCGCGCGGTCAGGCGCGCACGCCCGGGCAAGCCCGCGCGCATCGCCACCTGCCCATAGCCCATCACCTGCCCCGCCGGGATCGCGCGGATCACCGCCAGGATGCGCGCGCGCGCCTGCTCAGGCGTCAGCGCCGCAGGCGTGTTACCAGCAGAACGCCGATCAGCACCAGCACGGTGCCGGCGATCTGCGCCGGCCCCATCGGTTCGTCGAGCAGCCATAGGCTCATCACGATGGTGGAAACAGGGCCCAGCATACCGACCTGCGCGGCCAGCGACGAACCCACGCGCTGCACCGCCAGCATGATCGCCAGCACTGGCAGCACCGTGCACACGGTGGCATTGACCAGCGACAACCACTGCACCGGCGCCGGTGCCTGCCACAACAACGGCAGCGGATGGGTCACCGCGAAATGCAGCAGCACCAGCACGCTGGCCACGCAGCTGGCGTAAGCGGTCAGCCGCACCGCTCCGATACGCGCGACCACCTGCCCGCTGCCGAACAGGTACAGCGCATAGCTGAGCGCGCTGCCCAGCACCAGCAGGCTGCCAACGATGATCTGCCCACCCTCGCGCTGCAGGTCATGGCCGAACGCCAGCAGCACGCCCAGATAACTCAGCACCAGCGCACCGATCTGCCATCGGCCCGGCCGCTGGCGCGCCAGCAGCACGTTGATCAGCAGCACCAGGGTCGGATTCAAGTACAGGATCAGCCGTTCCAGCGTCACGCTGATGTACTGCAGGCCCTGGAAGTCGAGCAGGCTGGACAGGTAGTAGCCGGTGAAACCCAGCCACAGCACGCGGGCACGGTCGGCCCAGGACAGTGGTTCGGCCCGACGCGCGGCCCACAGCGCCATCAGTACGAACAGCGGCAGCGCCATCAGCATGCGCAGGGCAAGCAGCGTGGTGGCATCCACGCCGTGACGCAGGCCGAGCTTGACAATGATCGCCTTGCCGGAAGCAGCGATGGCGCCGATCGCGGCCAGGCCGATACCCCCCAGCGCAATGCGTGGGGAGGCGGTGGCGATACGGGAAGCGGGATTGGACATCAGGACGACGGCGGGCCGCTCGGAGCGGCCCGGGAAAGCGTGGGGGCGCCCATTGTCGCACGGAGCCGTCCGGTGCCCGCCCTGTAGAGTCGAGCCAAGCTCGACTGTCTTTCCACCGCAGTCGAGCATGGCTCGACTCTACAAAGAGCGACGGCCGAGCATGGGCTCGGCTCTGCAGCAACCGCAGGTCAGCGCATCAGCACCACTTCCTCGGCCGAGGTCGGGTGGATCGCCACGGTGTCATCGAACTGGGCCTTGGTCGCGCCCATTTTCACCGCCACCGCGAAACCCTGCAGGATCTCGTCGGCCGCTTCGCCCAGCAGGTGGATACCTACCACGCGTTCTTCCGGGCCGGCGCAGACCATCTTGAACAGGCTGCGCTGGGTACCGTTGGCCAGCGCCTGCAGCATCGGTCGGAAACGGCTGTGGTAAACGCTCACCTGGTCGAAACGCGCGCGCGCTTCTTCCTCGCTCATGCCCACCGCACCCAGCGGCGGGTGCGAGAACACCACGCTGGCCACGTTCTCGTAATCCATCTTCGACTGCGGGCGGCCACCGAACAGGCGATCCATCAGGCGCCGCGACGCCGCCACCGCCACCGGAGTCAGGCCGACCTTGCCGGCGATGTCACCCACCGCGTGCACGCTCGGCACGCTGGTGGTCTGCCATTCGTCCACCTGCACCTGCTGATGTTCGCCAATGCCGATGCCGAGCGCTTCCAGGCCCAGATCACGACTGTTGCCGCGGCGGCCGGTGGCGAAGAACACCGCGTCGAACACGCTGTCGAGCGGGCCGTCATGGCCGAACGCACGTACGCGTTCGCCATCGCGCTGCAGTTCGCGCAGGCGGTAGTCGAAATGGATGCGCACGCCCTGCTGTTTCAGGTTCTCGGACAACTGATCGGTCAGCTCGTAGTCGAAGCGCTCCAGCAGCCGCTTGCCGCGCACCAGCAGGCTCACGCGGCTGCCCAGCGCCTGCAGCAGGCCGGCCAGCTCCACCGCGATGTAACCGCCACCGATGATCGCCACCTCGGCCGGCGCCGCGCGCAGGTCGAAGAAATCATCGGAGACCATGCCCAGTTCCGCGCCGGGGATATCTGGACGCAGCGGGTGCGCGCCGGTGGCGATCAGGATGTGCTCGGCGCTGTAACGCACGCCATCACTGCAGGCAACGGTATGCGCATCGAGCAGATGGCCGCGCGCCGGAATGCGCACCACGCCGGTCTCATCCAGGCGTTTGTGGTAGCTGGTGTGGATGTTGCTGATGTAGGCCTGGCGATGGATCACCAGTTCCTTCCACGACAGCGCCGGGCGCGCCTGAACATCGAAGCCCATCGCACTGGCCAGGCCGATGCGCTCGTGCAGGTCGGCCGCCAGCCACATCGCCTTCTTCGGCACGCAGCCGACATTGACGCAGGTCCCGCCCAGCTCACCGGGCTCCAGCATGGCCACGCGCTTGCCATGCTGCGCGGCACGGATCGCACCAGCCAGGCCGGCGGAGCCGCCGCCAAGGACGATCAGGTCGTAATCATAGGGTGCAGTGCTCATCGGAATCGCTCGGGTCGGTAAGGGGCAGGATCGATCGCTGGCGTGCGGCCGCAGACGAGATCGGCGATCAGCTGGCCGGTGCCGGCGCTCATGCTGATGCCGAGCATGCCATGCCCCGCTGCAAGCCAGACGTGAGGATGCGCGGGCGCGCGGCCGATCAACGGCACGTCGTCCACGCTCATGGGGCGCCACCCGCACCATTGCTCCTGCAGCTGCGCACCGCGCGGCGCGCGCAGGTAGCGGTCGGCGGCCTGCTGCAGGGCCTGCAGGCGGGCCGTGCGCAGCTGCGGGTCGGCACCGGCGAATTCCATGGTGCCGCCCAGTCGCAACGCTTCGCGCCAGGCAATCACGAACACGGAATGGTCCTTCAGCACCACCGGGCGCTGCGGCACCTGCACCGGTCGCGACCAGGTCAGCGAATAGCCCTTGCCGGGCTGGATCGGCACGCGCAGATCCAGTTGCCGTGCCCAGCGCGGCGACCACGGCCCGGTGGCCAGCACCAGCTCGCGTGCGTGCAGCGTGCGTTCGCCGACGTGCACGCGCACACCCTGCGCGTGGGCGCTGAAATCCTGCACGACCGAGTGCTCTTCGATCACCACGCCCTGTGCACGCAGCACGCGCGCCAGTTCGGCGGTGTAGCGGTCCGGACGCAGCTGCGCATCGCCGGGGAAGTGGATCGCGCCGGCAATGCGATCATGGAAAGCTGGATTGTCGCGCGCATAGTCAGCGCCATCGATGCGCGCCGTGGCGATGCCCTGCGCGTTCAGTGCCTCACACTCAGCGGCGTGGTGATCGAAATTGCGGGCATCGCCAAACACGTAGTCCAGCCCGCGGGTATCGAACTCACAGTCCAGTGCATGCACCTGCACCCACTCGGCCAGGCGCAGCCGGGAATCATTCAGCAGCGCAGCGCGGGCGCGCGTGGCCTGCAGCCAGTCGCGGGCATTGCAGCGTGCGCCGAACTGCAGCAACCAGCGCCACAACGTTGGATCCAGCCGCATACGCACGTACAGCGGCGCGCGTGGATCAAGCATCCATCGCAGCGCGCGCAACGGTATGCCAGGAGCCGCCAGTGGCGGTGCATGGCTGGGAGTCACAGTGCCGCAGTTGCCGTGCGACGTGGCCGCGCCGATGCGCCCACGGTCGATCACCCGCACCTGCCGCCCCTGCGCGCGCAACGCGAGCGCGGCGGCCAGGCCGATGGCACCGGCGCCGACCACGATGACATCCTCGCGCGCGCCCTGCATCGATCAGCCCTGCCCAGCCCCGCGCCGCATCGGCGGCCACTGCCGGTAGGTCATCGCCCGCCACAGCCATTCCATGGGCCCGAAGCGGAAGCGGCGCAACCACGCGTGCGAAATGCCCACCTGCACAGCGAACAGCAGTAGTGCGAACAGCAGCTGCACGCTGCGCGGCATCACCTCGAACCATCCCAGTCCGTAGTGATAGAAAAGCAGCGTGCAGACCAGCGACTGCGCCAGGTAATGGGTCAGCGCCATGCGCCCCACCGGCGCCAGCCAGGCCAGCCGCGTGCGCCAGTGCACGATCCACGCCAGATAGCCCAGGCACATCGGCAGGCCGCCTATGGTCACCAGGCCCATCGCCGCCGTCACCGGAAGGTTGTAGGCGCCCGGTGCCAGGTAGGGTTTCCAGGCAACGCCGATCAACGTGACCAGCAGGCCCAGCGGCAACGCGACCCAGCGCAGCGACGCGTACAGCCGCGGGAAGCGCTCCGGCGCCGCCAGCGCGCCACTGCCGGCGAACCAGCTGCCGATCAGGAACATGCCCAGCACTTCCGGGCCGGTGATCAGCAGCGCCCCCATCGACGTACCGAACTCATTCAGGCGCTGCACATTGGCCTGCGCCCAGCTGCCCTGCCCGTACACCTGCCGCTGCAGCTCAATGCTCCGCTGCGCCTCGGCAAGCATGCCCTGCCCATCTTCGGCCGAAGCCATCGACACCATCGCGCCGACCAGCAGCATCATCGCCACACCGCCGAGGTAGACCATCAGCCCCATCCACGGCAGCCAGCTGCGTGGCGCCTCGCGGCAGGCCAGCAGCGGCAACGAGATCAGTGCATACATCACCAGAATGTCGCCGGACCAGACCAGCAGTGCATGGCACAGACCGATCAGCAGCAAGCCAGCGCTGCGGCGCAGGTAGAACGGGGTGAAGTCGCGCCCGGCGGCCTCAGCGCGCTGCGCCATCACCGCGAAGCCGGCACCGAACAGCAACGAGAACAGGGTGAAGAACTTGCCCTGCACGAACACGTAGACAAAGGCATCGGCCCAGTAGTCGATGCCCTGCCAATGCACGTCGATGCCGGTGAACGCCAGGTCCAGCGGCCCGCTGAAGGCCTCGATGTTCATCAGCAGGATGCCCAGCAGCGCAGCACCGCGCAGCACGTCAAGCACGGCGATGCGTTCGCCGGAAGCCACCGGCTGCAGGGAAGGAGAAGCGGCGTTCACAGGGCGTCCGTCGGGCAGGTCCGCCATTATGCCGCCGGCCTGCGCGCCATGGATGGCCGCGCCGTGTTCCACAAACGCAACGGCCCGCCGAAGCGGGCCGTTGCTGCCATCACGATCGCGCTGCGATCAGTGCTGGTGACCGCCGTCGCCGTGGACGTGGCCGTGGTCGATTTCTTCCTTGCCGGCTTCGCGCACATCGACGATTTCCACGTCGAAGTGCAGGTCCTTGCCGGCCATCGGATGGTTCAGGTCGACGTCGACGACGCTCATGCCGACCTTCTGCACGGTCACCGCACGCGGGCCGAAGTTGGTCTGCAGCACGACCTGCTGGCCCGGAGCCAGCCTGGTGTTGCCGAAGTGCTTCTTCGGCACGCGCTGGGACAGGCCCTCACGACGCTCGCCGTAGGCATCGGCAGCGTTGACGTCGACGCTGAAGGTCGCGCCGGCTTCCTTGTCCATCATGGCGTTTTCCAGGCCCGGGATGATGTTGCCGTGGCCGATCAGGATCGCCAGCGGCTCGCCGCGGTCCTTGGACGATTCGATCGGCTCCTGGCCGACTTCGGAAACGGTGTAGTGGAAGCGGACAACGCGGTCTTTTTCGATCTTCATGCGCAACTCTGTCTGGATCTGCCGGAGGCAGGCGGGTTGGGGCGGGTTGTCGCCCGGCGGGGACGCCGCCATCATGACGGCCAATCCTAAGGTGGCGCATTATCCGGAGATCATGCACATCACGCCAGTTTCGTCCGGCCTGCGCCGGCTCCTCGCCCCGGCCCTGCTGCTGGCCCTGCCCGTGCTGATGACCGCCTGCGGCGGCGGCAAGGCCACCCGCCCCGCGCCACCACCGCCAACCGCGAACTGGCCGAAGACCGTGCCGGACAATCCCGAGGCGGCCAACTCGGTGCTGATGCGCGCCATCAGCCTGGTCGGCACCCCCTATCGCTATGGCGGCAATACCCCCGACTCCGGCTTCGACTGCAGCGGCCTGGTGGCCTACGTCTACCGCGAGATGCTGGACCTGAAACTGCCGCGCACCTCGCGCGACCTGGCGGCGGTACAGGGCCCGAAGATCGACCCGCAGCGCCTGGCCACCGGCGACCTGGTGTTCTTCGGCAGCCGCGGCAGCGTCACCCATGTCGGCATTTATGTGGGTGAAGGGCGCTTCGTGCACGCGCCGAGCACCGGTGGCACGGTCCGGCTGGACTCGCTCAGCGGTCCGTACTGGAAGGACCACTACACCGGGGCGAAACGCGTCCTCCGCTAAGATGAACAGGCGATATGTTCAAAATTGTGACGCACATCACCATACAACTAACGATTTACTAACGGAATTTTTAACTTATTGCCGCTTTTACAGGGCATGATGCCCCATCGTTTTTTTCCTGTGACCGACGCGTGACGACTGACGACCTGAAAAGCGAAGGCCAGACTTCCGTATCTTCACGTAGTGCCCGCCCGCTGTTGCTTGGCCTGGCACTGTGTCTGACCAGCCTTCCGGCCTGGTCGCAGACTGCTCCGAACCGTTCCGATGTGACCCCGGCCCCGGTGGCCGAGAGCACCGCCCGACCGGCCGCCAAGGCCGAGGCTGCCGCTCCGCAGCGCAGCCGCGTCGATGCCGCCGCCAGCGCCACGCTGGCCGCCCTGCTGCCGCACCTGGCCGCCAATGACACCATTCCGCTGATGGACCGCTCGGCCGTGGTAGCCGGTGATCTCAGCCGCCTGCTCGCCAACTACGACACCAGCAGCGCCGCCAATGGCAGCGTTGTCGGCACCGCCGCCGACAACGGCAAGGTGCAATCGCTGCTGCGCCGCGCGATGACCCTGCTGGGCACCCCGTACCGTTGGGGTGGCAGCAACCCGGACAGCGGTTTCGACTGCAGCGGCCTGGTCGGTTACGTGTTCCGCTCGGCCCTGGGTATCGAGCTGCCGCGCGTCTCCCGCGAAATGGCGCACGATGACAACGCCGAACTGATCAACGACCGCACCGCACTGGCTGCCGGTGACCTGGTGTTCTTCGGCCGCAAGGGCCGCGTCGACCACGTCGGCATCTATGTTGGCGATGGCCGCTTCCTGCACGCACCGAGCTCCGGCAAGGACGTCCGCGTGGACACCCTGCTCAGCGGCTACTGGGGCAACAAGTTCATGCAGGCCCGCCGGGTCGATCTCTGATCTGACCGGTTGGCGCTACCGCGCCGCCTGACACGAGAAAGCCGCTGCCCTGCAGCGGCTTTTTTGTTTGCGCCCCCACTGGGTGCCGACCTTGGCCGGCACTGCGCCACCTGCCCCAGTGGGTGCCGACCGTTGGTCGGCACTGCGGCCATCCACGCATGGCGTGGATCTACCAGGGACCTACCCTGATCGGCACCGCGCCAGTCAGCTCCAAAACAAAAAGCCCGCCGGTCAGGGCGGGCTTTTCATCTCCACGCAACCTCAGGCGCGTGGCGGTGTCGGGTCGGGATCATCCACACCCACATTGCTGGACGGGTTGTCATACACCGCCTGGTCAAGCAGGCCGGTTTCCTTGGCCACGATCACCGGCACCAGCATCTGGCCCGTCACATTCGTCATCGTACGCATCATGTCCAGGATGCGGTCGATGGCATACAGGTAGCCGATGGTCTCCAGCGGCAGGTTGGCTGCGCTCAGCACCACCGTGGCCATGATCACCGCGGTACCCGGCACGCCGGCGGTACCGAAGCTGCCCAGCACCGAGGCGATCAGCACCACCACGTACTGTTCCGGGGTCAGCGGCACACCGCTGTACTGCGCGATGAACACCGCGCACAGCGCCGGGTAGATCGCGCCGCAGCCATCCATCTTGATGCTGGCACCCAGCGGCACCGCGAACGAACCGTAGTCCTTGTTCACGCCCAGGTTGTGGGTGATCGAGCGCAGCGCCACCGGCATCGCTGCGAAGCTGGACGAGCTGACGAAGGCGACCTGCATGCCCGGCGCCGCGCCACGGAAGAACTTCAGCGGGTTCAGGCCGTGCGCCAGCAGCAGTGCGCTGTAGACCACCACGATGTGCAGTGCGCAGGCCACGTACAGCGCCAGCACGAAGTGGCCCAGCGGCAGCAGCTTCTCGAAACCGTAGCTGCCGACCAGGCCGGCAATCAGGCCGAAGGTGCCGATCGGGGTGACTTCCAGCACGAAGCGCGTCACCTGGATCATGATGTCGCTCATCTGCCCGACCAGCTTGCGCGCCTCGGTCACCTTCTCGCCCAGCTTGACGATCGCAAAGCCCACCAGGCCCGCGAAGAAGATCACCGGCAGGATCGAGCCGCGACCGGCAGCCAGCACGGTTTCACCGGCCGCATTGACCTTGGTGCCGATGCCGGACAGCGCGTAGAAGACATTGGCCGGCACCACGTCCAGCAGCACCTGCACCACGCTGGGCACTTCGCGCGGCACGTAGTTGCTGGCCATCGACAGCTGCAGGCCACCGGCGCCGGGCTGCAGCACGGTGCCCACGCCCAGGCCGACGCACACCGCCAACGCGGCGGTGATCACGAACCACAGGAAGGTGCGGCCACTGAGCGCGGCGACCGACTTCTGGCCGTGCAGCGACGAGATTGCGTTGATGACCGCGAAGAACACCAGCGGCACGGCGATCATCTTGATCAGGGTGACGTACAGCTCGCCGAGCGGGCCGAACCACGTTTCCGCGGCCGGGCCGAGCGCCCAGCCGGCCAGCGCGCCGAGCACGAAGCCACCGACCACGCGCTGCCAGAATGGAATCCGCAGCCAGGCAGAGACCAGCTTCATAGGCAATCCAGAGGGGAAGGAAGGGATGCTGGCACGATAGCCCAAGGCGGCCCGCGGAACGACCGCCCGGCCGGCAAATCAGTGTGTCATCGGCGTGCCTTGCGAGGGCGGGCATAATGAACGTCCCGTTACAGTTTGTGAGATCCCAGCGTCCATGCGCCGTTCCGTCTCCCTGTTGGCCGCCTGCGCCACCACCCTGCTGCTGGGCGCCTGCGCCAGCACCACCCCCGCGTCCGCCCCGGCCGGCCTGAAGGTCGCCGTCGACCCCGTTGCCCATCCGGCCGGCGAGACCCCGCAGTGGTGGTACCGCAGCGGCGCCGCCCAGGCCGCCGCCAACGGCGCGATGTCCGGCAAGGCCAAGAACGTCATCCTGTTCCTCGGCGACGGCATGAGCCTGACCACGGTGGCCGCCTCGCGCATCTACGAAGGCCAGCAGAAGGGTGGCTCGGGCGAGGAGAACCTGCTGTCCTGGGAGCGCTTCCCGGCCACGGCGTTCAGCAAGACCTACAACACCGATTCGCAAACCCCGGATTCGGCCGGCACCATGACCGCCATCACCACCGGCGTGAAGACCCACATGGGCGCGATCGGCGTCAGCGCCGGCAGCCGCACCGACTGCGCCGACAGCCTGTCCAAGGGCCTGCTGACCTGGCTGCAGCTGGCCGACAGCGCCGGCCTGGCCACCGGCGTGGTCTCCACCGCGCGCCTGACCCATGCCACCCCGGCCGCCACCTATGCGCACTCGCCCGAGCGCAACTGGGAAAACGATACCGACCTGACTGAAGCCGCCAAGGCTGCCGGCTGCAAGGACATCGCCCAGCAGCTGCTGTCGACCTCGCGCTATGGGCGCGGCCCGCTGGTCGCCCTCGGCGGCGGTCGCGGTGAATTCACCACTGTGGAAGAGCGCGATCCGGAATACGACGACAAGGTCGGCCAGCGCCTGGACGGCCGCAGCCTGGTGCAGGAATGGCAGCAGGCGCATCCGCAGGGTGCCTACGTGTGGAACAGCAAGCAGCTGGCCGCCGCCGCGAATGCGCCGGCCATCCTTGGCCTGTTCGAGCCGGACCACATGCGCTACGAGTACGAGCGCCCGCAGGATCCGGGCGGTGAGCCGAGCCTGGCCGAACTGACTGCCGCCGCGATCAAGAATCTGGCCAAGCACCAGGAAGGCTACGTGCTGATGATCGAAGGCGCGCGCATCGACCACGCCAACCACAGCGGCAACGCCTACCGTGCGCTGACCGAGACCGTGGCCCTGTCCGACGCGGTGCGCGTGGCCAACGAACTGACCTCGGCCGACGATACCCTGATCATCGTCACCGCCGACCACTCGCACACCCTGAACTTCGTCGGCTACCCGGCGCGCGGCAACCCGATCCTGGGCAAGGTGAAGGACAAGGGCGGCGAAGACGGCGCCGGCAAGCTGGACTACGCGCTGGACGGCACCGGCCAGCCGTACACCACGCTGAGCTACGCCAATGGCCCGGGCCATACCGGCAGCAGCAACCAGCAGCCGGCCGGTCCGAAGCGTTACCCGCACAACCCGAGCAGCTTCGAACCGGCCAACGGCCGCCCGAACCTGCGCGAGGTCGACACCGAGCATCCGGACTACATGCAGGAAGCACTGGTGCCGATGAAGTCCGAGTCGCACGGCGGCGAAGACGTCGGTATCTGGGCACGCGGCCCGGGCAGCAAGGCGATCCGCGGCACGCTGGAACAGAACGCGATCTACCACATGATCGTGCAGGCCACCCCGGCCCTGCGCGAACGCCTGTGCCAGGCCGGCACCTGCGATGACAAGGGCGTGCCGGTACAGCTGCCGGCGCCGACCGCATTCGAGCGCAAGGCCGAGGCCAAGTGATCGTGAGGCAGGCCCACCCTGCCCCTGCCAGCGGCCGCTTCGCGCGGTCGCTGGTCCTGCTTGGCGTGCTGGTCAGTGCCAATGCAGCGGCACAGGCACCGGCGTGCAAGCTGCTGACCGACGAACACGGGTTGTGGCCGCTGCCCAACTGCGAAGTGGTCGATCACCGGCCGAAGATCAGTGCCGACACCTTGAAGGACCTGAATTACGACGACCATGGCCTGGCCGTGGTGTACGCCGACCAGGGCTTCCACTACGTCAACCGCAAGGGCCGCAGCCTGCCGGTACTGACCTGGGACAACGGCCCGGAAACGCCGCAGGAAGGCCTGCTGCGCGCCCGCGTCGGCAACCGCGTGGCCTACTTCGATCTGAAGTTCCGCCAGGTGGTGCCCGGCACGTTCGATTTCGGCTGGCCGTTCCAGGATGGCGTGGCCGAAGTCTGCAATGGCTGCCGGCGCGGCACGCCGGATGCCGATGGCCACACGCCGATGGAAGGCGGAGAGCGGTTCCGGATCGACCGCTCGGGCCGTCGGGTAAAGTAGGTTTTTCGGCAGGGCTGCGCCCTGCACCTGCCGAAGCCGAAGCCAAATCGAGATCAAAAGCGGCTCTGGTTTCCTGTGAGTTGGGCGGGGCGGTGTGGGTGGTCAGGACACGCCGTAAACCCGTCCATGGGGGCTCGATGGCGCCATCCATGGCGCCAACGGTCCTGCCCACCCACACCGCCCCACCCCCGACAGATTTCCGGTGACGGTTGGACCATCCACGCCATGCGTGGATCAGATCTGTCAGATATCGAATTGAATCCGGGGTCAGATCCGTTTTCCTGCGGAAAACGGATCTGACCCCAAGAGCATTTCCGACAGATCGTGAATATCTGTCGAAGGCGGGATGGGTCCGGTTGCGGGAGTGTCCGCGGCATGGATGCCGCGGCCAAGCCCCCATGGATGGGTTTACGGCGTCTCCCGCAACCGGACCAACCCCGCCAACCCTCAGGAAACCAGCTTCTGCTGTTGCTGTTGCTTGTAACGGGTGCAGGGCGCAGCCCTGCCGAGCAACCCTATACTTGCCGCCGTGACCGAATTCCCTGCCCTCGTTCCGCTGGATGCGCCCGTGCTGGTGGGCTACAGCGGTGGTGTCGACTCCACCGTGCTGCTGCACTGGCTGTGGCGCTGCGCACAGGCCTCCGGCACCTCGCTGCGCGCGGTGCACGTGCACCATGGCCTGCAAGCCGATGCGGACGACTGGGTGCTGCACTGCCAGCAGCAATGCGCGGCACGGGGCATCGAACTGGCCGTGCGCCACGTGCAGGTTGAAAGCGGTACGGGGCTGGGTCTCGAAGGTGCGGCACGGCAGGCGCGACGTGCCGCGTTCGCGGCCGAACTGCGCAACGGCGAAACACTGGCGCTGGCGCAGCACCTGGACGACCAGGCCGAGACATTCCTGCTGCGCGCCCTGCGCGCTTCCGGCGTCGATGGCCTGGCGGCGATGTCCACGCACAGCCGCCTTGGCGAAAAGCCTCTATGGCGACCGCTGCTGGCAGTGCCACGCAGTGCACTCCTCGACTACGCCCGCCAGCATGCACTGCACTGGATCGAAGACCCCAGCAACGCCGACGACCACGCCGATCGCAACTTCCTGCGCCTGCAGGTGCTGCCGCTGTTGCGCCAGCGCTGGCCGCATGCCGCTGCGGCGCTGGCGGGCAGCGCAGTGCACTGCGGGCAGACCCGCGAGCTGCTGGACGAGGAAGACGCCGAGCTGATCGCACACCTGGAAGTCGCTCCACGCGTGCTGTCGCTGCAGCTGCTACGCCAGGTCTCACCGGGGCGCGCCGCGCGCGTACTGCGCGCCTGGGTGACCGGCCACGGTGCGGCACCGCTGCCGGCCACCGTGCTGCAGCAGGCGCTGGACGAGCTGCTGCCGGCCGACAACGATCGCCAGGCGCGGGTGCGCTGGCACGATCACGCGATCCAACAGTGGCGCGACCACGCCTACCTTCTGCCGGCCCGGCTGCCTGCGCTTCCCCACGAGTGGCAGGCCGAATGGGATGGACGCGCACCGCTGGCACTGCCAGATGGCGGACAGCTGCGCCTGCAGGGCACCCCGGCCTTCGATCGCCCGCTGCAGGTCCGTGCACGCGTGGGCGGTGAGCGCATTCTGCTGCCCGGTCGCCAGCATTCGCACGCGTTGAAGGACTGCCTGCAACGCGAACACCTCGCCCCCTGGCGGCGCGCGCAGCTGCCGCTGATCTTTGATGGCCCGCAGTTGCTGGCCGCCGCCGACGTGGTCGTCGCCGCACCGCTGCAGGCCTGGCTGCAGGCGCATGGCGCACAGTTGCAGTGGCGCCCGGGCGGCTGGTGAATTGACCCCCGCGCGCGGCCCGTCCACACTTGCCGCATGGCCAAGAAGTCCCCCGAAAACGCCTCCCCGGTCGCCCAGTTCGAGCAGTCGCTCGAATCGCTGGAGCAGCTGGTGGAGCAGATGGAAACCGGCGAGCTGAGCCTGGAAGCTTCGCTCAGTGCTTACGAACGTGGCGTCGGTCTGTATCGCCAGTGCCAGCAGGCGCTGGAGCAGGCCGAGCTGCGCGTGCGCCTGCTCAGCGATCCGGCGCAGCCGGAGGCATCCGAGCCTTTCGATCCGCCCAGCCATGACGGCTGAGGTTCTGTTCGCGCGCTGGCGCGACCGTATCGAAAGCCAGCTCGACGCCGCGCTGCCCTCGCCTGCCGAAGCGCCGCAGCGCCTGCACCAGGCCATGCGCTATTCGGTGCTGGGCGGTGGCAAACGCATGCGCCCGCTGCTGGTCTATGCCAGTGGCCACCTGTTCGGTGCGCAGCCGGAAAGCCTGGATGCGGCCGCCATGTCCGTCGAACTCATCCACGCCTACTCGCTGGTGCATGACGACCTGCCGGCGATGGATGACGACGCGCTGCGTCGCGGCAAGCCGACCACCCACATCGCCTTCGATGAAGCCACCGCGATTCTGGCAGGCGACGCGCTGCAGACCCGTGCCTTCGGCCTGCTGGCCGATGCACCGCTGCCGGCCACGCTGCGCGTGGCCTGCCTGCAGACCCTGGCCCACGCGTCCGGCGCCGCTGGCATGTGCGGCGGCCAGGCGCTGGATATCGATGCCACCGGCCAGCAGCAGACGCTGGCGGCATTGACCCGCATGCATGCCCTGAAGACCGGCGCGCTGATCCGTGCGGCGGTGCGCATGGGCGCGCTGTGCGGCCAGGCCCACGAACCTCAGCTGGCCCAGCTGGACAGCTTCGCCGACGCACTCGGCCTGGCCTTCCAGGTACGCGACGACATCCTCGATGTCGAGGCCAGTTCCGAGCAACTGGGCAAGACCGCCGGCAAGGACCAGGCGCAGGACAAGAGCACCTTCCCCGCCCTGCTCGGCATGGACGGGGCGAAGGCCCAGCTGCACGAACTCGCGGCACGCATGCAGGCGATCCTGGCCGGGTATGGCGAAGAGGCCGATGCACTGCGTGCACTGGCGACGCTGGCGGTCGAACGCGATCATTGATCGCTCGCCGGGCACCGCCCGTCGCGCCCCGCACATGAAAACGCCCGGCAATGCCGGGCGTTCTCAATTCCGCATGCCGCCGGTATTACTTGATCAGGCGCAGTGCGAACGGGTAGCGGTAGGCTTCGCCGTTGTTGGCCTTGACCGCTGCGATGATGCTGAACACCAGGCTGATGATGCCCACGATCGGGGCCAGGAACACGCCGATGATCACGATGGTCAGGATCATGCTGATGACCATGGCGATGGTCACGGTGATCTGGAAGTTCAGGGCTTCCTTGGCCTGGTCGGTCACGAAGGCCTTGCCCGCGTCATCCTTGTTGATCAGCCAGATGATCAGCGCGCCGATGAAGCCGGTGAAGATGCCCAGCAGGTGCGCGGCCAGGGCCATGGTGCGCTGGTCGGCCGGCACGTCGGTGGTGGCCGGCGGCGGCGGGACGTTATCGAATTCGCTCACGACAAAACTCCTTTTCATTGGGTGGTCTTGACCCACCAGCACCAAGCTGGTTGCGTCAGGCGGGCATAGCTTACGCCATCGACGCCATCAATCATTACCGGCGATGGTCATCCGCCCCAGCAGGATCGAACCGGTCCGGATGTGCGAGCGCGGGTCGACGTCACTGCCGACCGCTTCGATGCTGCTGAACATCTCGCGCAGGTTGCCGGCGATGGTGATGCCATCCACCGGGTACTGGATCTCACCATTCTCGACGCGGAAGCCGCCGGCACCGCGCGAGTAGTCGCCGGTCACCCCGTTCACGCCCTGCCCCATCAATTCGGTCACCAGCAGGCCATCGCCCATCTGCCGGGCGATGTCCTGCAGGGAGCCCGCGTTGGCGGCCAGCTGCAGGTTGTGCACGCCACCGGCATTGGCGGTGGTCTGCAGCCCCAGCTTGCGTGCCGAGTAGCTGCCCAGCACATAGCGCTGCAGCACGCCGTCACGGACCAGGGCCGAAGCACGCGTGGCCACGCCGTCACCGTCGAAGGCGGCCGAGCGCAGGCCACGGCGCAGGTGGGGCAGTTCCTCGATCTGCATCCAGTCCGGGAACAGCTGCTGGCCAACGCTGTCCAGCAGGAAGCTGGCCTGGCGGTACAGCGCTCCGCCGGACACCGCCGACAGCAGGTGGCCGACCAGGCTGCGCGCTACTTCCGGGGCGAACAGCACCGGCATGCTGCCGGTGGCCATCGAACGAGGCTGCAGGCGGGCGACGGTGCGCTCGGCAGCACGACGACCGACCAGGCCCACCTCTTCCAGATCCTCGCGGGCCAGCGCGCTGGTGTACCAGCCATCGCGCTGCATGCCATCGCCCTGGCCGGCGATCAGCGCACAGCCCACCGAATGATGGGTGCCACGCTCACGGCCGAAAAAGCCATGCGAATTGGCGTACACCGACAGGCTCTGCATGCTCGAAACCGAGGCGCCGTCGGAATTACGGATCTGCGCATCGGCCTCACGGCCTGCGTTCTCGCAGGCCAGGGCCAGGTCCACCGCCTCGTCGGCCTGCAGCGCCCAGGGGTGCCAGGCATCCAGATCCGGGAAATCGGTGGCCATCAGTGCGGCCTCGGCCAGGCCGGCAGCCGGGTCATCTTCGGTGTGCCGGGCGATCGCACAGGCCTGCTCGACCGTGGCGGCAAGGCTGGCCTCGTTCAGGTCGCCGGTGCTGGCGCTGCCCTTGCGTTGGCCGAAATAGACGGTGACGGCGATACCGCGGTCACGGGTGGACTGCACGGTCTCCACCTCGCCAAGGCGGACATTGACCTCCAGGCCACGATCCTCGCTGCAGCTGACCTCGGCCTGGCTGGCGCCCAGCGCACGGGCGCGGTCGAGCAGCTGCTGGGAGAGGTCGGCCAGCCGTTCCAGCCGGGCCAGGCTGTCGTCGCCGACAGCGACTTCAGGGGCGATCACGTTCAATGCTTTATCCTGTACGGGTTGGGCCCGGCATCACGCCGGGCGACTTTTTTTGAGATCAGGTAGGAACGATGCGCGGACGCGACGAAGAAACCGGTGAATTCCACGACAAGAGCCGCAGCCAGAACCGGCGCGACGCGCTCGACGTCCTGGCCCTGGGCGAGAAGCTGGTGTCGTTGACCCCGGCCCAGCTGGCACGCCTGCCGATCCCGGAAGACCTGCTGCCGCATATCGCCGAATGCAAGCGCATCACCGCCCACATCGCCCACAAGCGCCAGCTGGCGTTTCTGGCCAAGCACATGCGCCGCGAAGAAGACGCCACGCTGGATGCGATCCGCGATGCGCTGGACGCCAACAGCGAAACCGGTCGCCGTGAAGTGGCGATGATGCACCGCGCGGAAGACTGGCGCGAGCGCCTGCTGGCCGAGGGTGACAAGGCGCTGGCTGCACTGCTGGACGACTACCCGCAGGCCGACCGCCAGCAGCTGCGCACGCTGGTGCGCAATGCGCAGGCCGAGAAGGCCAGGAACAAGCCGCCGCGCGCCTACCGCGAAATCTTCCAGGTGCTGCGCGCCCTGATGCTGCCGGCCGCGCTGGGCCTGAAGGCCAGCGCCGAAGACGCCGACCCCGTCGACAGCGACGAAGCCGACGAGGACTGAGTCCGCGCCGGCCTGGGCGGTGGCGCTGGCCATCGCCCGGCTCAGGCCTGGGTACCGCCGACCGTGATGCCCTCGATCAGCAGCGAGGGCTGGCCGACACCCACGGGCACGCTCTGCCCGTCCTTGCCACAGATGCCCACGCCCTCGTCCAGGGCCAGATCGTTGCCGACCATGCGCACCTTCTGCATGGTTTCCGGACCGTTGCCGATCAGCGTCGCACCCTTCACCGGCGTGGTGATGCGGCCATCCTCGATCAGGTAGGCCTCAGTGGCCGAGAACACGTACTTGCCGCTGGTGATGTCGACCTGGCCGCCACCGAAGTTGACTGCGTACAGGCCCTTCTTCACCGAACGGATCATTTCCTGCGGGTCATGCTGGCCGGCGCGCATGTAGGTGTTGGTCATGCGCGGCATGGTCAGGTGCGCGAACGATTCACGACGCCCGTTGCCGGTCGGCGCCATGCCCATCAGCCGTGCGTTGAGACTGTCCTGCATGTATCCCACCAGGATGCCGTCTTCGATCAGCGTGGTGCACTGGGTCGGGTGGCCTTCGTCGTCGATGTTCAACGAGCCACGGCGACCGTCCAGCGTGCCGTCGTCGACGATGGTCACGCCCGGCGCCGCCACCCGCTCACCGATGCGGCCGGCGTAGACGCTGGTGCCCTTGCGATTGAAGTCCCCCTCCAGGCCATGGCCGACCGCTTCGTGCAGCAGCACGCCGGGCCAGCCCGGTCCGAGCACCACCGGCATCACCCCGGCCGGTGCCGGAACGGCGTCCAGGTTCACCAGCGCCTGGCGCAGTGCCTCGCGGGCGAACGCTTCCGGACGCCCCTCGGCGAACAGTTCCCCGTAGCCATAGCGGCCACCGCCTCCGGCATAGCCGGACTCGCGACGGCCGTTGTGTTCGACGATCACCTGCACGTTCAGGCGCACCAACGGGCGCACGTCGGCTCCCAGTACACCGTCGCTGCGGGCGATCAGCACCGTATCGACGCCGCCGGACAGGCTGACCATGACCTGCTTCACGCGCGGATCGGCGGCACGCAGGTAGCCATCCAGGCGCTTGAGCACCTCGACCTTGGCCTCGTTGCCGATGCCATCGATCGGGTCCAGCGCCGGGTACAGCGCGCGCGCGTTGCCGCGCAGCAGCGACCGCCCGGACTGGGCGCCACCTTCACGCGAGATCGCACGCGCCGACTGCGCCGCCGTCAGCAGCGCATCAGCATGGATGTCGTCGGAGTAGGCGAAGCCGGTCTTCTCGCCGGAAATCGCCCGCACGCCCACGCCCTGCTCGATGGAATGGGCGCCGTCCTTGACGATGCCGTCTTCCACGCTCCAGCTCTCGCGGCGGGCATGCTGGAAATAAAGGTCGCCAAAGTCCACACCGGGGCCGAGCAGCTGGCCGAAGGTGCGCTCCAGGCCAGCGGTATCCAGGCCACCGGGGCGCAGCAGGCGGTCTTGGGCAAGCGTCAGGGCGATGTCAGTCATGTGTCTCGATCTGGGGATGCGGGGGCGCTGAGGCAAGCCCCATGAACAGGAAAACCACGCTCAGCGCGAGTGCGAGCGTGGCAGGTCGGTGACCGTCGGCGGCACCGCTGGAGCCGGGCCCGGTGCAGGCGCCGGCGGGGTTTTGTCGCGGCTGCGTTCAATCACGTCCACCTTCGGCTCCTTCCATGGGCCGGTCACCTTGTAGGTACGGGCGCCGATCTCGCCGAGCGGTTTGGACAATACCGCATTGGTGGCGGCGCCGAGTGCCGCGCCCACCGGGCCGCCGGCCACTGCGCCGACCACGGTCAGCAGGTTGCCGGCGCGCGGGTTGACGTCGATGGTCTGGTCGAACTGCTGGTTGCGCAGGTCGGCCTGGCCGCGGATGGTGATGTTGGCTGCCGGGCCTTCGATCAGCACTTTGTCGGTGCGTGCCATGCCCTGGCCGAACTGCATGCTGCCGTCGATCTGGTTGAACGCGAAGCCCTTGGAGAAGAAGTCGCGGAAGTCGAACATCAGGCGCCGCGGCAGCTGGGTGACACTGAGCAGGCCCAGCACCCGGCCAGCGCCCGGTTCCAGCTCCAGCAGCTGGCCGTTGCGCGCGTGCAGGTCCAGGCGGCCCTGCAGGTTGCCCAGCTGGAAGTCCGACGGCCCCCCACTCCACGTGGCCTGCAGCTGCGCCTGGCCGGAACCGCCACGCAGCTGGCCGCCGTAGTCGAGGTTCTGCATCAATCCGCCCAGGTCCTCGCTGCGCACCTGTGCGGTCAGCTCGGTGCGGCCACCACCGGTGCGGCCCAGCCAGCGACCGCTGATGTCGATCTCCTGGTCGGGCGCACGGAAGCGCAGCTCGTCCACGTTCAGGCCATTGGCCAGCGGCCGCGTACGCAGTACCGCCTGGCCCAGCACCACCTTGCCGAACTTCAGGTCGGCGATGTCCAGCGCGAACGGCGGCAGCTTGGCCGGGTCCATGTCGTTGGCGCCGGCCTGTACCCGTGCCGGTGCGGCCGATGCACCCGGAGCCGCCGGCAGGGATTGCCAGTGCACGCGGTCGAGCTGGCCACTGATGGTGCCGCCGTCTGCATTGGGGACGGTCAGGCGCCCGGCCAGCGACGGGCCGTCCAGGCGCACATCCAGTGCCTGCGCGCCCGGGCGCAGCTGCAACCGGGTCTGCTCGAACACGCCACCGATCAGCTTCAACTGGCCGACCTGCACGTCCACCGCACGCAGCGGCATGGCGTCGTCATCACTGCCACCCCGCGCCAGACTGATCCACTCCAGAGCGTCCAGGGTCGGACTGCGGCCATTGACGGTCAATCCGCTCGGCGGCGGCTCGCGGTCGACATGGTCGCTGCCCAGCGTCACCTGCACACCGGTCTGGTTGTTGTGGCTGCGTGCGGCCAGCGCCAGGCGCTGGCCGAACGCAACGTCGATGCGGCCGGCCCCCATCGGCAGCTGTGCAGCCACGGTGGTCGCCAACGGCTCGGCAGCCGGTTTGTCCAGCGGCGCCGGCAGGTCCAGCCGGGTCCCGACCAGATCGGAGCTCAACCGCAGCTCGCTGGGCGGCGCAGGCGCCCCTGGAGCGACCTTGGGCAGGCTGACCGCGATGGTCCACGGCGAGGTTCCCGTGATGTAGGGCTTGAGCCAGGCCATCTCCGGCGCGCGGTCGATCAGCACGCCAGCATCCAGCGTGGCCGACAGCTGCGATTCGAAGGCCAGTCTGCTGTCGTGCACGTAGCCACCGGCACGCAGGCTCAGGCGACCGTCCTGGCCAAGGTGGCGCACCGACAGTGCCTCGGCATCGAAACCGCCATTGCTGTAGCGCGCCTGCCCCTGCATGTTGTCGAAGGCGAGCTGGAAGCGCTTGTCGACCAGCTTCACGCCGGCCAGATCGACCGTCCCCTGCAGGTGGCCGCCACCTTCATCGTGGTGCAGTGGCTGCAGCAGATCGAAGGTCACATGCGCCGGGCCGGCAGCAGTGAGGTTGTCCAGGGTGTCGCCATAATCCTTGTGCAGCGGGCTCTGCCGCAGCATCGCCAGCAGCTTGCCCGCCTCGCTCTGCGCATCGGCGCGCACATACAGCGGCTGCTGCCCGAAATCCGGAATGCCCGCCTCGAACTTCTGCACCGCCACACCGGCCAGATCGCCGCGCCCATGCATGTCGAAGCCGGGGCCGATGAAGGCGATATCGGCGTCGACCTGGCTCATCAACGGCCAATCGTGCTGGAAACGGATGTCACCGTTGGTGATATGGCCGGTGGCCTCGAAGCGGCCATCGTTGTTGTCGAACGGCCAGTCGTCCAGGTCGCCACTGACCAGGCCGATGCCATTGCGCACCTGGCCGCCGGCCAGCGCCATGTCCAGCCAGTCGGTGGCGCCCTTGCTCATCTTGGAGTGTATCCAGAAGCGCTTGGCCGCGGTCATCGGCACGTCGTCCAGCTTGGCCGCCAGCTGCAGCCACGGCCGCGTACCGTCGCCCTGGAACCAGACCCCGCCGCGCACGTCGGCCGCATAGTCGGTGCCTTCCACGCGCATCGCCGCAGTACCGATACGCCAACCACCGCCCTCGTCGCGCCAGCCCACCACCTGTCCCGCCAGATGCAGGTCATGACGCACACCAAAGCCGGTCGGCCAATCGAACTGCAGCTGCCGTTGCGGCTGCAACTGCAGGCTGAAGCCATCCGCGTCGCCTTCGAAGCGCCCGCCCAGGCCGCGCAGGCCGGGCGAATTGCCCACGCTGGCGAAGCCCAGCGACTGCAGTTCGCCCTGCGCCCACAGCGGGCCATCGCGTTCGCCCGCCAGCTGCAACTCGCGCACATCCAGCTGCGGCCTGGACAGGAACAGCCAGCGACGCAGGCCCGGTTCGAGACGATCGCTCAGGGCCAGCGCACGCAGCGCGGTGCCGGCCTGCACTTCGCCAGAACGGACCCGCAGCTGCTTGCCAAGCTGCAGCTGCAGGCCATCGAGCTGCTGCTCGCCCTCTTCGGTTTTCAGGCGCAGGCGCGGCACCTGCAACGCCCAGCCATCAGCCTGGCGCTGCCAGCGCAGGCGTGCCTGCAACCGCTGCAGCTGCAGCTGCGGAGCCGCCATCGAGGGCATCGGCGCGCCATCGATGCGGACATCACGCAGGTCCGAATCGGTGGTCACCGCCACCGGCGCGAAATCGCGCAGGGTCAGCCACAGGTTGAGTTCGCCCTTGCCTTCGCGCAGGCGCACACCGCCGGCCGCCAGCAGCGGCGACCAGGCATGGAAATCGACCGGATCGGCGCCCAGCCAGGCCTGGCCATTGCCGCGCACGCGGTCCACGTCCAGCACCGCCGTCAACGGCAGCGCTTCGGTCTGGGCCCAGGCACGCACGCCTACACGCAGGCGGTCGCCGTTGACCCGCAGGCGCACGTCGATGCGTGGCAGCGTGGTGTCGATCCCCAGCCCCGGCGCATGCACGCCCAGGCGGCCTCCGATCACCTGCAGTTCGCCCAGCCGGCGCAGCGCATCCAGCGGGTCCCCGCCATTGGCGGCCTGCGGCAGGCCGCGTACCGACCAGCGACCGTCCTCGCCCTGCTGCAGGTCGAGCGCCAGGCCACGCAGGCGCAGCTCGGTCAGCGACCGGCCAGGCAACAGGCCGCTGTACATCGATACCAGCACTTCGGCCTCGCCGATCGCCAGGCCCTGGCCGGCGCCGATGCGCAGGCCCTTGAGCTGCAGCAGCGGGCCGCGCCGGGTCCAGGCGGTCTGCAGCTGGTCGAAACGCACCGGCTGGCCAGCGCGTTCACTCAGCCAGGCGGCAATCCTGTCGGGATGGCGCTCGGCCAGCGGCAGCAGCTGGCTGAGGGTGCCCACCAGCAGTGCAAGCCCGACCAGGCCCACCGCGCAGGCGGCAATGAAATGACGGCGGATCCTTCGCAGTCGCAGGCGCGGCGGCGCGCTCATCGGCCACCGCCGGCCTGCGGCCGGCGAGGATCAGAGCAGAACGACATCGAATTGCTCCTGCAGGTACTGCTCGTCCGCCTGGAAGCGGATGCTCTTGCCGAGGAATTCCTCCAGCTCGGCCACCGCCGCGGATTCCTCGTCGGTGATGCGCGCGACCACCTTGGTCGACGCGATCACCAGCAGGCGCGCGGCATCGAACTGGCGCACGGCACGGGTGATCTCGCGGAAGATCTCGTAGGTCACCGTCTCGGTGGTCTTGATGCTGCCGCGGCCGCTGCACTGCGGGCAGGTTTCCGACAGCTGGCGCTCCAGGCTTTCCACCGTGCGCTTGCGGGTCATCTCCACCAGGCCCAGTGGCGAGAAGTCGTACACCGTGGTCTTGGCATGGTCGCGGGCCAACGCCTTTTCCAGGGTGCGCAGCACCTGGCGGCGATGCTCGGCATCGTCCATGTCGATGAAATCGATGATGATGATGCCGCCCAGGTTGCGCAGCCGCAGCTGCCGTGCCACCGCCTGTGCCGCTTCCAGGTTGGTGCGGAACACCGTCTCTTCCAGGTTGCGCTGGCCGAGGAACGAACCGGTGTTGACGTCGATGGTGGTCATCGCCTCGGTCTGGTCGATCACCAGGTAGCCACCGGATTTCAGCGGCACCTGCTTGTCCAGCGCGCGGCCGATCTCGTCCTCCACCCCGAACATGTCGAAGATCGGGCGATCACCGCTGTACAGCTCGATCTTCTCGGCCAGCACCGGCATGTACTTGGCAACAAAGGCCTGCAACTGCGCGAAGGTCTCCTTGGAGTCCACCTTCACCTTGTCAACGTCCTTGCGGATCAGGTCGCGTACCGATCGCAGCGGCAGGCTCAGGTCTTCATAGATGTTGCTGCACGAGGCCGCTTCGCGGCCACGACGCTCGACCACGTTCCAAACGCGCGACAGGTAGGCGATGTCCTCGGCGATGGCCTCTGCCGGCTGGCCCTCGGCATTGGTACGCACGATGTAGCCGTAGCCCCCGTGCTGCGCCGACAGTTCGGTCACCAGCGCCTTCAGGCGGGCGCGCTCGGTTTCATCCTCGATGCGTGCGGAAACGCCCACGACCTTGGATTGCGGCAGCAGCACCATGTAGCGCGAGGGAATGCTGATCTGGGTGGTCAGGCGTGCGCCCTTGGTCCCGATCGGGTCCTTCACCACCTGCACCACGATGTCCTGGCCGTCGCGCAGCAGCTCGACGATCGGCACGCTGGATGGCGGCGGCAGCGTGGTGTTCTCGGTATCGGCACTGGCCACCGGCGCCGGCCGCACCACGTCGTTGGCATGCAGGAACGCGGCACGCTCCAGCCCGACTTCGACGAAGGCGGCCTGCATGCCGGGCATCACCCGCTGCACCTTGCCCTTGTAGATGTTGCCGACCACACCCCGGCGCCAACCGCGCTCGATGTGCAGTTCCTGCAGCATGCCGTTCTCGATCACCGCGACCCGGGTTTCGCGCGGGGTCACATTGACCAGGATTTCCTCAGACATCGGCAGCCTCCCTGGCGGCATCGGCAGTTGTGGCCGGCACGCCGCAGCGCGCCAGCAGACGATCGGTATGCAGCAATGGCAGCCCCATGACGCCGGAGTAGCTGCCGGAAAGATGTTCGATCCAGCGCTCGGCCCCGCCCTGGATGGCGTAGGCCCCGGCCTTGTCCAACGGCTCGCCGGTGGCCACGTAGGCGGCGATGTCGGCAGCGTCGATCGGGGCGAAGGTCACTTCGGAAATGACCAGTTCGCTGTCCAGCCCGTCCGCGCCGACCACCACCACGGCGGTCATCACCTGATGGGTACGCCCGGCAAGGCGCGTCAGCATCGCCCGCGCATCGGCGGCGTCAGTGGGCTTTCCGAACACGTCACCATCCAGCACCACCTCGGTGTCCGAGCCGAGCACGCGCGCCTGCGGGTCATCGGCCAGCATCCGGGCCAGCCCGGCGCGCGCCTTGTCGGCGGCGACCCGGCAGACATACTGTTCGGCGCTTTCAGCGGGCGCGCGCTGCTCGACGACCTCCAGGTCCAGGGCCTGGAAGGGGCGTCCGAGTCGGGCCAGCAGCTGGTTGCGTCGGGGGGAGCGGGAAGCAAGATAGAGCATCGGCACAGCATAACCTGAGGCCGCCACCTGAATCGTCGGCAACCCGTCCCGGAACGTGCGCAACCCCGAACGGGCTCACAGCGCGTTCATCGCTACGACACCACCCTCAACGGCACAACAAGGAGTTCTCCATGCGCCTGACCGCCACCCCGCTGCTGCTCGCCCTGTCCCTCGCCCTTGGAACCTCGATGACCGCCCATGCTGCCCCGTCGTCGCCGTCGATCGCCGCCCCGGCCGAAGGCACCCTGCTGAACATCTCGGCCAATGCCGAGGCGACCCGCGTCCCGGACGTGGCCACCCTGTCGGCCGGTGTGGTCACCCAGGCCGCCGATGGCAACAGCGCCATGCGCCAGAACGCCCAGCAGATGGACAAGGTACTGGCCGCGATCAAGGCCGCCGGCATCGCCGAGCGCGACGTGCAGACCAGTGGCGTCAGCCTCAACCCGCAGTACCGCTATGCCGACAACGAAGCACCGAAGATCACCGGCTACCAGGCCAGCAACACGGTCAGTCTGAAGGTGCGCGACATCGCCAAGCTGGGCAAGGTGCTGGACGCACTGGCTGCGCAGGGCGCCAACCAGATCAACGGCCCCAGCTTCGAGATCGACCAGCCGGAACCGGTCTACGACGAAGCGCGCCTGGCTGCACTGAAGAAGGCCCAGGCCCGCGCCCAGACCTATGCGAAGTCGCTGGGCCTGCAGGTGCGCCGCATCGTCAGCATTTCCGAGAACAGCAACGGCGGTTTCCGCCCGATGCAGATGATGCGCACCATGTCGGCCGGCGCGGCGATGGACAAGGCCACCCCGGTCGCACCGGGTGAGTCGACCGTCTCGGTCAACCTGGACGTGGTGTTCGAACTGGGTCGCTGATCCCGTTCGCCATTGCCGACAAAGGCGGATCCCGCAGGGGGTCCGCCTTTTTCATGCCCGCAGCCGGCGTTGGCTGAAGGCCAGCCCAACGATCGCCCCCCTGCCTCTAGGCAGTGGCCGCCCTGTCGCGCTACTGATGGACTGCCAGCCGCGTGCGGCAACCCCGCCACGGGCCCTGGTGCGTTGAGGACTTCGTCACTGGCATGGAGGTGGACCATGGTTCGTACGTATCCCGTTGCATCCCCGCATTTCGACCCCGCCCGCGTTGCCGCCTGGAGCGCGGCCATCGCCCTGCATCTGCTGGCCTTCCTGTTGCTGCTGATCCCGGCGACCTACCAGGCCGTGCAGGTCCCACGTGACAAGACTGCGGTCAGGCTGATCGAGAAGATCCCGCCACCGCCCACGCCGCCGGTTCCGATCACGCCGAAAGAGATCGTCCAGGTGGTGCCGAAACCCCGGACACAGCCGGTAGCACCGCCACTGCCTGCACCCACCGCGACCGTGGAGGAGACCCAGGGCATCGCACTGCCGGCCGCCGAACCGGCCCCGCCCCAGCTGGCACCGAGCATCGATACCTCCACGCCTCTGGCCGGCGCCCAGCTGCAGTACCGCAGCGCCCCGCCGCCGGCCTACCCGCTGGCGGCACTGCGCAACCGCGAGCAGGGGACGGTGCTGTTGCGGGTGGAGGTGGACTCCCACGGGCAGCCGGCGGTGGTCAGCATCGAGCGCAGCAGTGGCTCGCGCAGCCTGGACCAGGCCGCACGCCAACAGGTGCTCAGGCACTGGCGCTTCGAGCCGGCCCAGCGTGATGGCGTGGCCGTGCCGGCCATCGGCATGGTGCCGGTGCAGTTCTCGCTGCCGGACTGAGGTGATCGCCGGCCCGGCTGCTTGCCGGGCCGGCGCTTCCGTCCGGACGGGTACGGACGGAACAGGATCAACTGTTATTGATTAAGCAAAAATTCACGACTTCGTCACCTGTCGGAAACCTAGATTGGTCCGTCCCGGAATCTTCCGGAGACAGCCCTCAACGCTACGGTTTTCCAGTTAGGAGAGAAGCTGTGAAACACCTGATCCAACGGCCCGCCAGCCGCCGCCGCACCACCCTGGCATCGTCCATCACCCATATCCTTACCGGCGGCACGCTGCTGCTGGTTGGCGCCGTGGCTTCCACCTCCGCTTTCGCGCAGGAAAAGGCCACCAACCTGGACCGCATCACGGTCACCGGTTCGAACATCCCGCGCACCAACACTGAAACACCGTCCCCGGTGCAGGTGGTGACCCGCCAGGAAATCGACCGTACGGGCAAGACCACGGTTGCCGAGTACCTGCAGACACTGACCGCCGACGGTTCCGGCTCCATTCCCAAGACCTTCGGCAACGGCTTTGCCGGCGGTGGTGCCGGCATCTCGCTGCGCGGCTTGGGCGCGGGTTCGACCCTTGTCCTGTTGAATGGTCGCCGCATGGCCACCTACGGCCTGGCCGATGACGGCCAGAAGGTCTTCACCGACCTGAGCACCATCCCGCTCGACGCCGTCGAACGCGTGGAAGTGCTGAAGGACGGCGCCTCGGCGATCTATGGTTCCGACGCAATCGCCGGCGTGGTCAACATCATCCTGCGCAGCGATTTCCAGGGCGCGATCCTTCGCGCCTCTTACGGCCTGTCTGGCGACAGCGATGGCGACGCGAAGAAGGCGACCCTGACCGCCGGTACCGGCGATCTGGCCACCGACGGCTGGAATGCCTTCTTCAGCCTGGATGTGGCAAAGACCGACGCGATCAAGATCAGTGATCGCAAGAACCGCAAGTGGATCGGTACCGGCGATACCCGCCCGTGGGGCTATGGCAACAACGCCCAGTTCCTCGGCGGCGCCTTCCTCAGCGGCAAGACCCGCGGCGGTGTTGGTCCGAACGGTTCGGTGTATGACGATCGCAATGTGACCAAGGACAATCCTGCCTTCCTGGTCGCATTGCCGGGCTGTGCTGGCCTGACCACCATTCCCGGCCAGACCGAGGCTACTGCACAGGCGCAGGGCTGCCTGTGGGATCCGAACCAGCTGTATCGCGATCTGACCCCGGAAGAGAAGTACGTCAACGTGTTTGGCCGTGCCAGCTTCGCGTTTGGTGAAGGTGGCGAGATCTACACCGAAATCGGCTACTCGAAGAAAGAGACCACCTTCAGCAACACCCCGTCCGGCGTATCCGGCAGCTGGGGCTTCCCCGAAGGCCCGGTCAACGGCAACAGTGGCCCGGGCGCAGTGGTGCTGGGCCCGAATCATCCTGACAATCCCATTCCCGGCCAGGCCTCGCGCCTGCGTTATTCGGCGTGGGATGTCGGTCCCCGCGTGACCAACAACACCAATGAGTTCACCCGCTTCCTGGTCGGCGTCAAGGGCAACTGGGGCGACTGGAGCTACGACACCGCCTATCTGCACTCGGGCACTGATCTGGTCAACAAGCGCACCGGCTTCCTCAACTACGACAACGTACGTTGCGCATTGGCCAACCCGAACTGCGCCGGTGGTGTTTGGCGCATCGGTGACAACGCGGGCATGAACTCGCAGGCGTTGTACGACTTCATCTCGCCGGATATCAGCGCCCGCGCCAAGTCCAGCCTGGACATGTTCGACTTCACCGTGTCGCGCAGCCTGATGGACCTGAAGGGTGGCCCGCTGGGCCTGGCATTGGGTACCGAATGGCGCAAGACCAGCAACAGCCTGACCCCGCAGACCTACACCGACAAGGGCCAGATCATCGGCCTGGGCTACTCGGCCTACGACGGCACCCAGAACGTGTACGCAGGCTACGTTGAGCTGTCTGCGCCCGTGCTGGAAACCCTGGAACTGTCCGGTGCGGTTCGCTACGACAAGTACGAGAGCGGTGAAGGCAAGGCCACGCCGAAGATCGGCATCAAGTGGACCCCGGCCGACTGGATCGCACTGCGTGGCAGCTACGCCGAAGGCTTCCGGGCACCCAACCCGGCCGAGAACGGCGATGGTGGCCTGGCAGCGTTCTCCAACGCGTCCGATCCGGTACGTTGCCCGAACGGCAACCCTGCACCGGGTGCCACCGGGGATGACTGCGGTGCCCTGCCGGTGGCCATCATCACCCGCCCGAACAAGGATCTGAAGCCGGAAGAGTCCAAGAGCTACTCGGTTGGTATCGTCCTGCAGCCGACGTCCACGACCTCGCTGACCATCGATGCCTGGCAGATCAAGCGCACCAACGAAATTGCCCAGGGCAGCACCTCCGAAGCCATCGCCGCCGGCAACGTGTTGCGTGACAGCAACCTGCTCAACGGCGTGCCCGGCACCGGCAGCATCCTGGCAGTCAACACGCAGTACATCAATGCCGCATCGACCCGGGTCCGGGGTATCGATACCGATATCCGCCAGACCTTCGACATCGGCCCGGGCCAGCTGGAGATGGACCTGCAGTGGAGCCATGTGCTCAAGTTTGAGCGCACCGATGCCGACGTGACGGTTGACTACGCGGGTACTCACGGCAACTGCGACGTGACCAACTGCATCGGCACCCCGAAGGACCGCATCAACTTCGGCACCACCTGGAGGCAGGGTCCGTGGAGCGTCAGCGGCGTTGCCAACTACATCTCGAAGATGGACAACAAGGACTTCCGTGGTCCGAACGGCTCCTATCTGTTCGCGTATGCAGACGGAACGGACGTCAAGAAGATCTCCTCGTTCACCACCTTCGACCTGTCGGGCCGCTGGAACATCACTGAAGCCTTCGAGTTGAACGCCTCGGTGCAGAACGTGTTCGATCGCATCGCGCCGCTGGATCCGTCCACCTACGGCGGTGTCAACTACAACCCGCTGCACTTCAGTGGTGCCATCGGTCGCTACTTCACCGTCGGTGCCAAGTACACCTTCAAGTAATACAGGCAACACCCTTCAACGCAACAACTTCGAAGGCCCGGGCAGCTGCCCGGGCCTTCATCGTTCCGCCCCTTGCAGGCATGTTCACGGGCACATGGCTACCGTGTGCACGCGGCATCACCGCCGCAGGGGATCCGCATGGCCGCAACTTCGCAACGCCTGGGCCTGCCCGCGTTGACTGCACTGGTGGTCGGCTCGATGGTCGGCGCCGGCATCTTTTCATTGCCGCAGAACGTGGCGCGCAGCGCCGGGCCTGCCGCCGCGCTGATCGGCTGGGCCCTGAGCGGCGCGGGCATGCTGATGCTGGCCTTCGTATTCCAGGCACTGGCCAACCGCCGGCCTGATCTCGATACCGGCATCTACGCATACGCACGCGAAGGCTTCGGCAACTACATCGGCTTCTCCGCTGCGTGGGGCTACTGGGTCGCCTCGGTGCTCGGCAACGCCAGCTTCTTCGTGCTGATCTTCAGTGGCCTGGGCCACTTCATGCCCGTGTTCGGCGAAGGCAATACCCCGGCCGCCGTGGCCGCATCGTCATTGCTGTTGTGGACCGTACACCTGTTGGTGCTGCGTGGCCTGCGCACTGCAGCCATCGTCAACGGCCTGGTGACCGTGGCCAAGCTGCTGCCGATCGCCCTGTTCCTGGTCCTGGCCGCCGGCGCGTTCCGCATGGACGTGTTCCGCGCCGATTTCCTCGGCGCGCCTGCACTCGGCGACCTCGGCCAGCAGCTGCGCGGCATGATGCTGGTGACCGTGTGGGTGTTCATTGGCATCGAGGGCGCCAGCATCTACTCGCGGCGCGCCGCACGCCGTGCCGACGTGGGGCGCGCCACGGTGATCGGCTTCCTCGGCGTGTGGCTGCTGCTGGTGCTGGTCAGCCTGTTGTCGATGGGCGTGCTGTCGCAGGCGGAATTGGCCGGACTGCCTAATCCGTCGATGGCCTATGTGCTGCAAGCCATTGTCGGCGAATGGGGCGCGACGGTGATCATCATCGGTTCGATCATCTCCGTTCTCGGTGCATTGCTGGCCTGGGTGCTGCTGTGCGCCGAAGTGCTCTATGCCGCCGCGGGTGACGGCACCATGCCGGCCTTCCTGGGGCGTGAGAACGTGCGCGGGGTGCCGGCCAATGCACTGTGGTTGAGCAACGGGCTGATCCAGTTGTTCCTGCTGCTGGTGCTGGTCAATTCCGGCAGCTATACCGGGCTGGTGCTGCTGGCCGCGTCGATGAGCCTGGTGCCCTACTTCCTGTCCACCGCGTTCGGTGTGCAGCTGGCCTGGCGTGGGCAGGCCTATGCCGGTGAACCAGGCGTGCGCTGGCGCGATTTCGTGGTCGCACTGCTGGCCAGCGCCTATGCGCTGTGGCTGGTGTATGCCGGTGGCCTGGACAAACTGCTGCTGTCGGTGCTGCTGTACGTGCCCGGTGTGGTGCTGTTCGCACTGACCAGGCGCCAACGCGGCGAACAGGTATTCACGCGTTGGGAGGGGGTGCTGTTCGCTGCGATCCTGATCGTGGCGATCGCCACGCTGGTGGCGTTCTGGCGAGGCAATCTCGCGCTGTAGACCCGAGCCCAGGCTCGGCTGGTTCATCCGCAGCAGCCGAGCATGGCTCGGCTCCACAACAGCAGTCGCGCAACCTCGACGCTACAAAGACGCAAAAAAAAACCTGCATCTCGCGATGCAGGTTTTTCAAGGTGGCGCCCGAAGTTGGACTCGAACCAACGACCCCCTGATTAACAGTCAAGTGCTCTAACCGGCTGAGCTATTCGGGCAGACGACTAGTATAACCACTCTTCACGCGCGATGGTAGGGGTGATTGGCAATCATTGCGGCAGCCCGATACAGCTGCTCGGCCACCACCAGGCGCACCAGCATGTGCGGCAGCGTCAGCGGGCCGATCGACCACTTCTCATCGGCCAGCGCGGACACCTCCGGCGAATGCCCTTCCGGGCCACCGATCAGGAACGCCAGGTCCCTTCCCTGCCCGCGCCAGTGTTCCAGGCGCTGCGCCAGCTGTTCGGAACTGAGCTGGCGGCCCGGCACGTCCAGCGCCACCACATAGGCATTCTTCGGCAGCGCAGCGATGACCCGCTTGCCTTCATCTTCGGTGGCGCGACGCGGATCGCGCCCCTTGCCACGCAGGCCGGGCTCGATTTCCACCAGCTCGAACGGCAGCCAGTGCGACAGCCGCTTCTGGTACTCGGCGAAGCCCTGCGCCACCCAGCTGGGGGCGCGTTCACCGGTGGCGATCAGGCGGGCTTTCATCAACGGTCCTCCAAAACGTCGACGGCGCCATCGGCGCCGTCGAAGGGATGCATCAACGCGTGGCTCAGGCCACTTCGTCGTCGCTGGACGGCGGCTGGTCGCCGACGGTCCACAGGCGCTCGAGCGCGTAGAACTCACGCACGCGCGGCAGCATCACATGGACGATCACGTCGCCCAGGTCGACCAGCACCCACTCGGCTTCGCGCTCGCCTTCCACGCCCAGCGGCATCACGTCGATGTTCTTGGCGAAGCGCACGACTTCGTCGGCAATCGACTTGACGTGGCGGGTCGAGGTGCCCGAAACGACGATCATGTAGTCGGCAACGCTGGACCGGCCGCGCACGTCGATCTCGACCAGGTCCTTGGCCTTCAGGTCTTCGGTGGCTTGGCGGACGCTGGCCAGCAGTTCCGGCACGGACGGCGGCGGGCTGGGCAGATCGACCTTGATGGTCTGGGGCTGGGTCTGGTTGCTCAAAGTGGATCGACTCGATAAACGTGGGGGCGATTATACGGGGATGGCGCCGCTGCGCCATTCACGGCCTGCCCGGGCGGTACAGCCCGTGTGCAGCCACATAGTCCGCCACGCCGGGTGGCAGCAGGGCGCGCCAGGGGCCGCCGGCGGCGATCTGCGAGCGCACGGCGCTGGCCGATTCCTCGCGCAGCGGGTGGTGCAGGCGCAGGATGCGCCCGGCCGGGCTGGCGAACAGGGCCTGCTCGGTGTCGGCCCAACGCCCTTCCAGCGCCCGGCCCAGCTCGCCATCCACCGCGGCCTGCAACGGACTACCCGGGCGCTCCGCCACCACGAAATGAGCCAGCCCGAACAACGCCTCCCATTCGTGCCAGCGGGACAGGCCAAGCAGGCTGTCGGCGCCGACCAGCCAGGCCAGCGGCCGGCTCGGCCCCAGCTCGCCGCGCAGCTCGCGCAGGGTGTCCACGGTGTAGGACGGCCGACCGGGGAAACGCACCGCGCGATCCAGCTCGCGCCGGTCCAGCAGCAGGCCCGGTTCGTCGCCGATGGCCAGCGACAGCATGCTGCAGCGCTGCTCGGCCGTGGCGCCGGGCACGGCACGGTGCGGCGGATCGGCCGCCGGCAGCATGCGCACGGCAACCTGCAGTTCGTCACGGGCAGCCCGCGCGATCGCCAGGTGCCCGAGGTGCACCGGATCGAAGGTGCCCCCGTAGTAGATCCGCAGGCTCATTGCTCAGGCCCGCGCCAGCAGGCGCACGGCACGCGGTTCGGCCACAGCCACCAGCAGGCGCTCCAGCGCCAGCCAGGCATCGCCGTCGGCGCGCCCCTTGGCGATACGGTCGACCAGTCCCGCTTCAGCCACGAAGCGCTCCCAGCGCTTGCTTTCCGGATGCCGCTGCAGCGCGCGCTTGTACGGTGCCTGCCGCGATTCCCAGATGCCGCGCGATTTCATTTCGGCGGCCAGGTTGCCACCACGGGCCTGCACCCGGGCCAGGCCAGCACCGGCCAGCAGCTCGCGGATCACCATCGGCATCAACGCAGCCACCGCCTCACCCTCGCCTCGCAGGCCGGCCAGCATGCGCAGCACCGCCGGCGGTTGCCCGGAGAATGTCGCCTCCACCAGCCGGAACACGTCATAGCGGGCGGCGTCGGCCACCAGCGACTCCATGCGCTCCACATCCAGCGGCTGGCCATCGGCCAACAGCGCCAGCTTGTCAATTTCCTGGGCGGCAGCCAGCAGGTTGCCTTCCACCCGCTCGGCCAGGCGCTGCACGGCGGCCGGGTCCGCGCGCAGGCCCTTGCCACGCAGGCGGCGCTCGATCCAGTCCGGCAGTTCGTGCGGCTTGATCGCCCACGCCACCGACAGCACGCCGATGCGGTTGACCGCTTCGGCCCACTTGCCCTGGTGCGCCTTGCTCCATTCGTTGGCGGTGATCATCAACACCACGTCCGGCGCCGGATTGGCGCAGAACTGGCTGATCACCTCGGCACCGTCCTTGCCCGGCTTGCCGCTGGGCAGGCGCACCTCGACCAGGCGACGGGCGCTGAACAGGCTGGGGGCATTGAAACTGGCGTCGAGCTGGTTCCAGTCGAAATCACGCCCATCGGCGTCGAACACTTCACGTTCGCCAATGCCCGAGGCGCGCGCACGTGCGCGGATGGCGTCGGCCGCCTCCAGCACGCGCAGGGTTTCCGGGCCGGCAATCAGGTAGACCGGCGCCAGCGCGGTATCAGCGCCCTGGCTGGCCAGCTGCTCCGGACGCAGTTCCATGCGCGCGGCTCAGTGCTTGGCTGCGGGGACCGGCTCGGCCGGTACCGCGCCTTCGATGGGCTTGTCCTTCGGCGCCGACAGGCTGCCGCCCTTCTCGATCTCGGCACGCACCACGCTGTCGATGCGGCGGATGATCGAGGCGGACATTTCCCGGCGCAGTTCATTGGCCAGGATTTCACGTTCGGTGGTGGTACCGGTGGCGTCGGTCGGCGGCGACACGTAGTCGCGCGACAGCTCGATCACCTGCTGGGGCACCAGTTCGCTGCCGTCTTCGCGACGGAAGATGAAGATCACCGCGTAGCGCAGGCTGTATTCCTGCGCACGGCCCTGCGAGTCGATGGCGATCGGCAGGTCGCCCCAGCGCTCGGACAGTACCTGCAGCTGGGCGCTGGGCTCCTTGCTGTCCTCATCGGCCAGCCTGGCGCCGGAGGCCAGCAGGCTGCGGTTGAGCAGCTTGACCAGTTCGCTGTACGGCGCAGTGGAAACCACCTTCACCGGTGCTGTGTCGGTCGGCAGCATCAGCTTGTTGCGCAGATGGAAACCGCAGCCGGCAAGGCCGAGGACAAGAACGAGGGCAAGCAGGATTCGGGTCATGGAGACAGTCTGGCGGAGCCGGGCGATCACGGCAACACACAGCGTGCCCGAAGCCGCGTGAATGCAGGGCCATCAAACGCCGGGCCCTGCACCGGAATGGTACCGGCCACCACGCGGGTGGCCGGTACGGGGTACATCAGGCGGCGACGATGTTCACGATCTTGCCCGGCACGATGATGATCTTGCGCACCGTCAGGCCTTCCATGAACTTGGCCGCGTTGGGCTCGGCCAGGGCCAGTGCCTCGACCTGCTCGCGCGCGGCGTCGGCTGCCACGTCGATGGTGCCACGCAGCTTGCCGTTGACCTGCACGGCCAGGGTCAGTGCGTCGCGCACCAGCGCACCGGCATCGGCCTGCGGGAACGGCTGGTCTTCCAGCAGGGTCTCGCCATGGCCCAGCACCTGCCACAAGGCATGGCTGGCGTGAGGGGTGATCGGGTTGAGCAGCAGCACGATGGCCTGCAGCGCTTCCTGGCGCACCGCGCGCCCCTGCGCGCTGCCGTCCTCGAACTTGGCCAGCGCGTTCATCAGTTCCATCACCGCGGCAATGGCGGTGTTGAAGCTGTGGCGGCGGCCATAGTCGTCACCGACCTTGCCGATGGTCTCGTGGGTCTTGCGGCGCAGTGCCTTCTGGTTGGCATCCAGTGCTGCAACATCCAGCGCCGGAGCGGCGCCATCGGCGGCATGCTTCTGCACCTGGGCCCACAGGCGGCGCAGGAAGCGGGCCATGCCATCCACGCCGGCTTCGTTCCACTCCAGCGACTGTTCCGGCGGCGCGGCGAACATCGAGAACAGGCGCACGGTGTCGGCGCCGTACTTGTCGACCATCGCCTGCGGGTCCACGCCGTTGTTCTTCGACTTGGACATCTTCTCGGTGCCACCGACCACCACCGGCTGGCCGTCGGCGATCAGGGTCGCGCCGGTGATGCGGCCGCGCTCGTCGCGCTGCACTTCCACATCGGCCGGGTTGATCCAGTCCTTCGAGCCATCCGGGTTCGGGCGGTAGTAGGTCTCGGCAATCACCATGCCCTGGCACAGCAGGTTGCGCGCCGGTTCGTTGCTGTCCACCATCCGCGCGTCGCGCAGCAGCTTGTGGTAGAAGCGGAAATACATCAGGTGCAGGATCGCGTGCTCGATGCCACCGATGTACTGGTCGACCGGCAGCCAGTAGTTGCCGCGCTTGTCGACAGCATCACGGGCACCCGGCGAGGTGTAGCGGGCGTAGTACCAGCTCGACTCCATGAAAGTGTCGAAGGTGTCGGTCTCGCGCTCGGCCGCACCGCCACATTCCGGGCAGGTGGTCTTGCGCCATTCCGGATCGGTCTTGATCGGCGAACCGGTACCCGAGAATGCCACGTCTTCCGGCAGCACCACCGGCAGCTGTTCTTCCGGCACCGGCACCGCGCCGCACTTGGCGCAGTAGATCACCGGAATCGGGCAGCCCCAGTAGCGCTGGCGGCTCACGCCCCAGTCGCGCAGGCGGTAATTGACGCGGCGCTGGCCCTGGGCCTTGCGCTCGAATCGTTCGGCCAGGGCTTCGAAAGCGCCCTGGAAATCCAGGCCGTCGAACTCGGCCGAGTTGACCAGCTCGAAGGCACGGCTCTTGTCGCTGTACCAGTCCTGCCAGCGGCTGCCATCCCAGGTGCGCTCTTCTTCAGTGCGCGCATCCTTCAGCGCGATCACCTGCTTGATCGGCAGGCCGTACTTGTTGGCCACTTCATTGTCGCGCTGGTCATGGCCCGGAACGGCCATCACCGCGCCGGTGCCGTAGCCCATCAGCACGAAGTTGGCGACCCACACCGGCACCGGCTCGCCGGTGACCGGATGCAGCGCACGCAGGCCGGTGTCCATGCCGCGCTTTTCCTGGGTTTCCAGTTCCGCCTCGGACACGCCACCCTGCTTCAGGTCGGCCAGCATCGCGGCCAGTTCCGGGTTGTTCTTCGCCGCATGCAGCGCCAGCGGATGTTCGGCGGCGATCGACACGAAGGTCACGCCCATCACGGTATCCGGACGGGTGGTGAACACGCGCAGCGGATCCAGCACGCCGCCGTCAACGTCACGTACGTCGAACTGGATTTCCAGGCCCTCGGAGCGGCCGATCCAGTTGCGCTGCATGGTCTTGACCGAATCCGGCCAGCCGTCCAGCTCGTCCAGGCCGTCCAGCAGTTCCTGGGCGTAATCGGTGATGCGCAGGAACCACTGCGGAATCTCACGCTTCTCGACCAGGGCGCCGGAGCGCCAGCCGCGGCCGTCAATCACCTGCTCGTTGGCCAGCACGGTCTGGTCGACCGGGTCCCAGTTCACCACCGCATTGCGGCGGTAGGCCAGGCCCTTGCGCATCAGGCGGGTGAACATGCGCTGCTCGTGGACGTAGTAGTCCGGGCGGCAGGTGGCGAACTCGCGCGACCAGTCAACGGCATAGCCCATGGCCTTGAACTGGCCACGCATGTGCTCGATGTTCTTGTAGGTCCAGGCCGCCGGTGCGGTCTTGTTCTTGATCGCGGCGTTTTCCGCCGGCAGGCCGAACGCGTCCCAGCCCATCGGCTGCAGCACGTTGTGGCCGGTCATGCGCTTGTAGCGGCTGATCACGTCGCCGATCGTGTAATTGCGCACGTGGCCCATGTGCAGCGCACCGGACGGGTACGGAAGCATCGACAGGCAGTAGTACTTCGGCTTGTCCGAAGTCTCGTCGACTTCGAAGGCACGGGTGGCGTCCCAGTACTGCTGGGCGGCGGATTCAACCTGCTGCGGGTCGTAGGCGTTGGTTTCAGCGCTGGTCATGGAACACGCGGATGCGGCGGCAAAGCGGTACAGCGTACCGCAGTGCGGCAAACGTCTCCAATCCCGCCCGCTGAAGGCCGGCTCCGCGAGCGCCCGAGGCCGGTCTCAGCGCGGCCGCGACAACGGCAGGGCCAGGGCCAGCCAGGCCGTCCAGCAGGCGAACGCAAGCCGTTGTGCCAGCGGCGCCGCCAACACGCCCTGCAGGGCAAACGCCGCCAGCGCGGCCAGTACGCCACAGGCGAGCGCCACTGCGCCCAGCGCGCGGCCATGCGCCTGGCGCAACTGCGACGTGCCCAGCAACAGGGTCCCGGCAACGAAACCCAGCACCCAGATCATCCAGGCGCTGGCATGCAGCTGGCTGGCCGGCCCGTGCAGGTCATCCACATCCAGCGGCAGCAGCCCCATCGCGGCGAACGCCAACCCGGCCAGCAGCAGCATCTGGCTGCCCACCCGGGGCGCCCAGCCGGCGGTTGCCGGCAGCCCACGGCGCAGGCACTCGGCCACAACCACCGCCAGCAGGCCCGGCAGCACCAAGCCCAGCAGATTGAAGGCCAGCGCATGCGGCACCCCCTGTGCTCCCAGCAGCGCCACCGGGTGGCGAGCCTGTGCGTAGCCATCCAGGCCGGCGCCGAAACCGAGCACCGCCAGCACGAACAGCAGTGCGGCGACCAGACCGGACAGGCGCAGCAACGGGGACAGGGACGACATGCAGGCTCCGGAAAGGACGGCGACAGGAAGGCGGCATTGTCAGGCATTTACTACAACCCGGGTTGAGACCGGCATCGATCGTCACCATAGAATCAGTCTCCAGACGCCAAACGATGCTTTCCCCCATGACCGAGACGACCTACGTATTCGACGCCACCACTGCGACCTTCGAGGCCGAAGTCCTGCAGAAGTCGCTGCAGACGCCGGTGCTGGTCGACTTCTGGGCCACCTGGTGCGGGCCGTGCAAGACCCTCGGGCCGATGCTGGAAAAGCTGGCAGCCGAGTACAACGGCGCCTTCGAACTGGCCAAGGTCGACGTCGACAAGGAACAGCAGATCGCTGCCGCCTTCCAGATCCGCTCGGTGCCGACCGTGTTCCTGGTCAAGGGCGGCCAGCTGGTGGACGGCTTCCCGGGGGCCATCCCGGAAGGCCAGCTGCGTGAATTCCTGGCCCAGCACGGCATCGTGCCGGCCGACATCGGCGACGCCGTCGCCGAAGACGAAGCGCCGCTGGACCCGCAGGCGCAGGTGGACGTGCTGCGCGCGCAGATCGCCGCCGAGCCGGACAAGGACGAGCTGAAGCTCGACCTGGCGCTGGCCCTGCTGCAGATCGGTGGCGTGGATGAAGCCGGTCTGCTGATCGATGGCCTGCCCGCCAACCTGGCCACCGACGACCGTGCCGTGCGTGCACGCGCCCGGCTGGCCTTCGCCTCGGCCCTGAAGGACGCCCCGGCCGCCGAAGTGCTGGACGCGCGCATCGCCGCCGATGGCAAGGACCTCAAGGCACGCCACCTGCGTGGCGTACAGCTGCTGCTCGGTGGCCACGACGAAGCCGCGCTGGCCCAGTTCCTGGAAATGCTGCGGATCGACCGCACGTTCGAGGACGGACTGCCGCGCAAGGCCCTGATCGACGCCTTCAATGTGATCTCCGACGAGGACCTGGTCGGCCAGTACCGCCGCCGGATGGCCTCCCTGCTGTTCTGAACGGGAACCCACTTCGTTCAGAATCCCTGCACTGAACGCGGGCAATAATGCGCGGGATGGCGGCCGTACGGTCGCCACGATCCGTTCGGGGGGATGAGGTCGGGGCCATGGGGTCTTGCAGCTGCGCCCCCGCATTGCCGGGATTGCAAACTGTGACCTTCGTCCGCTCGCTGTCGTTCGCCATGCGCTTCCAGGGCGCGCTGCTCTGCGCTCTTCTCTTCCTGCCGGCCATGGCCGCCGCCCAGGACTGGAACTACCGGGTCCGTCCCGGCGATACCCTGTGGGATCTGGGAGGCCTGTACCTCAAGCCCTCGGTGCGCTGGCAGCAGCTGCAACAGCACAACCGCATCGACAACCCCTACCAGCTGCCGCCGGGGCAGCTGCTGCGCTTCCCGATCAGCTGGCTGCGCATCGAACCGGCACCTGCCCGCGTGCTGTCGGTGCGCGGCAAGGTCGAACTGTCAGGTGCCGATGGCAGCGCCTCGCGCGCGATACTCGCAGGGGAACAACTTCGCATCGGTGACACCGTGCAGACCGAAGGCGACTCCAGCGTCACGCTTGAATTCGCTGACGCCTCGCGCCTGCAGCTGCGCGAGTACTCCCGGCTGCGCCTGGACCAGCTCAGCCGCTACGGCCACACCGGCATGGTCGATACCCGCCTGCGCCTGCAGCAGGGCCGCGCCAGCAATCGGGTGACACCTGCCCGTGGCCCGGCCTCGCGCTACATCATCGATGCACCTACGGCGACCAGCAGCGTGCGCGGCACCGTCTTCCGGGTCAGCGCCGGTGACACCGGCCAGGTGGCTGCCACCGAAGTACTGCAGGGCAAGGTCCAGGTCGGCAACACCCACGGCAAGCGCCTGGTCCAGCCTGGACAGGCCAGCCGCAGCAGCAGCGCCGATGCCGCACCGGACGCTGTCTCCGCCCTTCTTCCAGCGCCGCAGCTGCGTAGCGACGAGGTGCGCCTGGCGCCCCTGCCGACCCTGCTCGCCTGGGACCCCGTCGACGGCGCCGCGCGCTACCGCGTGGAAGTGGTACAGGCAGCGACACCGGAAATCCTGCTGTTTGCCGCCACCACCGCCGACACCCGGCTGGCAATCGGTGACCTGCCCCCCGGCCAGTTGCGCATCCTGTTGCGCGCGGTGGATGCGCAGGGCGTGGAAGGCCTCGACGCCAGCGCCGATTTCGAACTCAGCGACCAGCCCCCGCCGCCGCTCACCGTGGCCCCCCTGCATGGGCAGACCGTCAACAGCGACCGCCCGCGCTTCCGTTGGAGCCAGGCGCCGGGCGCGCGCAGCAGCGTGCTGCAGATCGCTGCCGAGCCGAGCTTCGTGCAGCCACTGCAGGAACAGAGCACCCCAGGTACCGACCTGCGCCTGGCGCAGCCGCTGCCGCCCGGCGAGTACTTCTGGCGGGTGGCGTCGCGCGACGGCAACGGCCATCAGGGCCGCTACGGCCAGGCCCTGCCCCTGCAACTGAGCAATGAACCGGTCGACCCTGCCCTGCAGCCGCCTGAGGCCGCGCATGGCGAACTGACCCTGCGCTGGCAGGCCGGCAGCGAAGGCCAGCAGTACCGGGTGCAGGTGGACCGTCGTGGCGACTTCAGGGCGCCCCTGGTCGACCAGACCGTGAGCGAGCCGCAGGTCAGCTTCAAGCGGCCGTGGAGCGGCACCCTGCATGTGCGTGTGCAGTACATCGACGACGATGGTCATGCGGGTGAGTACTCACCGGCCCAGCAGATCAAGCTGCCCTGCCGCCTGTGCTACGGCGCCGGTGGTGGCGCCCTGCTGCTGTTGCTGTTGTTATGAGGCGCTCGCCGCTGCCGTGGCCGAAGCGGATCCTGCTGGCACTGCTGGCCGGGGTGCTGACGGTGATCGCCAGCCAGGGCCAGTGGCTGTGGCGACAGGACGAAGCGGCCTACGACGCCATGGTCGGCAACTGGGACTACCGCCCCGACCCCAGCGTGCTGATCGTGGCCATCGACGAGGGCAGCCTGCAGCGCATCGGCCAATGGCCCTGGCCCCGCTCGATCCATGCCCGCCTGCTCGACCGGCTGACCGATGCCGGTGCCGAGCGCGTCGCACTGGACCTGATGCTGTCCGAACCTGATCGTCGCGACAGCCGCCAGGACGATGAACTGGCCGCCGCGATACGCCGCAACGGCCGGGTGGTGCTGCCGGTACTCGCGGCACCGGCCGCCGGCGACCGCATGGCCGAGGAAATGCTGCCGATTCCGCAGATCGCGGCCAGTGCCGCAGCGATCGGCCACACCGATGTGGAAGTGGATGGCGATGGTGTCGCGCGCGGCGTGTACCTGCGTGCCGGCATCGGCCAGGCCCACTGGCCAGCACTGGGCCTGGCGCTGGCCGACCTGCCGGCGGGCGCGGTGCACGGCCTGCCCGACCCCGCCCCGGAGATCGGTTCGCCCTATCAATGGCGGCGCAACGACTACGTGCGGGTGCGTTATGCCGGACCGCCCGAACGCCTGCCGCAGGTGTCCTATGCCGATGTGCTGGATGGTCACGTGGACATGGCGATGCTGCACGGCCGCCGCATCGTGGTGGGCATGACCGCCAGCGGCATCGCACCGCGGCTGCTGACCCCGACCACCCGCGAGTTCTGGATGAGCGGCAGCGAGTACCAGGCCAACATCGCTTCGATGCTGCTGCAGCACAAGCAGATCGACCTGCTGCCCCGTCTCTGGCAGCACGCCATCAGTGGCGTCCTGGTGGCACTGTGCGTGATCCTGCTCGGCCTGCGCCTGCCATGGCTCGCGGCGCTGTGCTCGCTGCCGCTTCCACCGCTGCTGAGCTGGTTGCTGTTGCGCGCCGGTGACCTGTGGTGGGCACCGGCCAGCGCCATGTTGGGCATCCTGCTGGTGCTGCTGGCCTGGGCGACCTGGCGCGTCTCGGCCTGGCACCGCCTGGCCAACCGCGATGCGCTGACCGGTCTCGGCAATCGCCTGCGTTTCGAGCAGTCGCTGCAACAGGAATGCGATGCCGCGCGACGCAGTGGCAAGTCCTTGAGCCTCGCACTGATCGACGTTGACCATTTCAAGCGCCACAACGACCGCCACGGCCATCAGGTCGGCGACCGCGTGCTGCGCGATGTTGCACGCCTGATCGGTGCGCATGCGCGACGCCCACGCGACATGGCCGCGCGCTACGGTGGCGACGAGTTCGCACTGGTGCTGCCCGATACCCCGGCCGAGGGCGCGCGCCAGGTCATCGAGGACCTGATTGCCTGCGTGCGCGCACTGCCGGCGCCCGGTGACGGCAGCGAAGCAGGCGTCACCCTCACCATCGGCGTGTTCACCCGCGTACCCGACGGCACGCTGCAACCACACCATTTCGTCGAAGGCGCCGACACCGCGTTGTACCAGGCCAAGGCCAACGGCCGTGACGGGTATGTCATCGACGGCGAGGCGTGACCCTCGCCGCCCGGGGTGCAACATACGCATGCGAATGGTTAGACTGGGCGCCTCGCCCTGCGCCCCCGGACCCGCATGAACGCCCGCCTGTTCCGCTTCGGTATCAATCTCTGGCCGCCGTTCCTGTTCACCGGCATCCACGTCACCCGGGTCTCGCCGGACTACCGGCAGATCGACGTCGAACTGCGCATGCGGCCCTGGAACCGCAACTACGTCGGCACGCATTTCGGCGGCAGCCTGTTTGCGATGACCGATCCGTTCTGGATGCTTGGCCTGCTGCACATCCTCGGCCGCGACTACTACGTGTGGGACCGTGCCGGCGCCATCGATTTCCTCAAGCCCGGCAGAGGCACCGTACGTACGTCGTTCCGCATCGATGACGCACTGCTGGACGAACTGCGCGCCGAAGCGGCCGCTGGTGACAAAGTGCTGAGATGGTTCAGCAATGATGTCGTCGATGAAAGCGGCGAGGTGGTCGCCCAGGTGCGCAAGCAGGTCTACCTGCGGTTGAAGCCACACGCACGCTGAGCGCGCATCAGTCGCGTCCCGCAGCAGTCGAAGCCGATTCCTTCTGCAACGGCACCGACAGCCACGGGTTTTCTTCAGCGCTGCGCGCTGGAGAGCGACGCGGCACCTGCAGGTGGCGGCCGTCGGCCGACAGCTGCGGCGCCCGCACCGGCGAGCGGAACTGCACCGGCAGCCGCTGCAGTGCGTCCACCGGATCATCCGTCTGCTGCCGCAGCCAACGCTGCGCCCCCAGCAGCCGCACCATCGCCGCGGCATCCTGTGGCCGTGACGAATAGGCAGGATAGATCGGCGCGGCGATATCGGTCAGCACGCAGCCCATGACGTTCGACAGGCAGCCGAAGTCATGCTGCGGTGGCGCCGGCACTGGCAACGGGCGATCCGCTTCCAGCGCCGATGTGGCTGCCGCGCCACAGGCCCAGCCAAGATTGCCGGCCACGCGGGCCAGGGTGCTGCTGCGATCCAGCACCAGCACGCCGCCGAACTCCCGCGCCGATGTCTCGATCGCCGCCCGGCTCATCGCGTACTCACCCTGCATGGCACGGCACAGGCTCTGTTCCTCGGCCCGCAGCGGCTGCATGGCCTGTTCGCACTCCGCCGGCAAGGGGTGGTCGGCCGGCAGTTCGACCAGCATGTCGGCCAGCAGCTGGGCATTGGCCTGCACCAGGCTGGCACCGATGATGCTCTCGACCAGATAGCTGCTGCCGGGCAACAGCCGCCGGCCCAGCTGCAGGCCACGGCAGGCACCTCGCAGGGCACCGTCGATATCGCCCTGCACATAGGCCAGCGCGCGCGCACTGGTGGCGTCCATCACCAGGCCATAGGTCGGCAACGGAACCAGAATGCCCTCGCCCTTCGGCGGGAACGGCGACATGAAGTAGTCCGCTTCGGCCAGCTGATCCAGCCGCGCATGCAACTGCTGGTGCCCAGCATGGGCCTCCACGAAGCGTTGCGGGTCCGCGCGGACCTGGGCGAGGCAGCCGCTGGCGGCCGGCCCGCAACTGGCACCGGGCCGCGAGCGCAGCTCGGCATGGTTGGCCACCAGGTGTGTCTGGCCGCCGCTGCTGCCCCGCAGGTCGGCCTCCCAACGGCGCACGTCCTCGGCCAATGCCTGCTCGCGCTGGCGGGCATCCAGATCGTCGAACGGCAGCGTCCACAACAGGGCATAACCGTTGTGGCCGGTCGCCGGCAGGCGTGCTTCCAGTCGCTGCTGCGCCTGCAGCCGCGATTCGGGCACCGGCCACATGCGCGAGGCGCACCACACCACGATGGCCAGCACCAGCAGGCCCGCCAGGGTCCAGCCCAGTCCGCGCAGAATCTTCAACACAGCTTCCCTTCCATGTGTCGTTGCCGCAGTCGATTCCCCAGCGTAATCGACCGGCGGTGGCCGCTACAATGCGCGCATGTCGCTCGAAGCCCCCGCCCTGGTCCCCCGCCCCTCCCTGCAGCGCCTGTTCCTGACCGGCCTGCTGACCCTGCTGCCGATCTGGCTGACCTGGGTCGTGGTCAAGTTCGTGTTCGTGCTGCTGTCGGGCATTTCCAGCCCCTTGGTGGTACCGCTTTCCGAGCAGATCGCGACAAGCTTCCCGCATTACCTCGGCTGGGTCCGTGCCGAGTGGATCCAGGACACCATCGCCCTGCTGGCCACCCTGCTGGTGATCCTGGCGGTGGGCGTGGCCAGCCGCCGCGTGCTCGGCCAGCGCCTGCTGCGCTGGGTCGGCGCGATCATCAAGCGCATTCCCCTGGCCAGCATCATCTACGACAGCGCCAAGAAGCTGCTGGACATGCTGCAGACCGAACCGGGCAGTACCCAGCGCGTGGTGCTGATCGACTTCCCGCACCGCGACATGAAATCGGTCGGCCTGGTCACCCGCGTGATCAAGGAACACGGCACCGACCGTGAGCTGGCCGCGGTGTATGTGCCAACCACGCCGAACCCGACCTCGGGCTACCTGGAAATCGTGCCGGTGGAACTGCTGACGCCGACCGACTGGACCGTCGACCAGGCCATGAGCTTCATCATTTCCGGCGGTGCCGTGGCGCCGTCCAGCGTGCCGTTCACCCGTGCCGGCGAACGCACCGGCGAACGCACCGAATGACCCCGGCGCCGATCGAGCGCCCGCTGCAGGACCGCGCGGTCCTGCTGTTCATCGTGCTGGCCGCGTTCTTCTGCGGCAATGCGGTGCTGGCCGAGCTGATCGGGGTGAAGATCTTCGCGCTGGAAGACACCCTCGGCATCGCTCCGCTGAACTGGAACCTGTTCGGCCAGACCGGCTCGCTCAGCTTCACCGCCGGCACCCTGTTGTGGCCGGTGGTGTTCATCATGACCGACACCATCAACGAGTTCTTCGGCAAGCGCGGCGTGCGCTTCATCTCGTGGCTGGCGGTGGTGCTGATCGGCTACGGCTTCCTGTTCGCCTTCGCGGCCATTTCGCTGGCGCCGGCCAGTTGGTGGGTCACGTCGATGGATGGCCACGGCGTGCCGGACTACCAGGCGGCATTCGCAGCGGTGTTCGGCCAGGGCATGTGGACCATCGCCGGCTCGCTGGTGGCCTTCCTTCTCGGCCAGCTGATCGACGTGGCGGTGTTCCATCGCATCCGCCAGGCCACCGGCGAGCGCCACGTGTGGCTGCGTGCGACCGGGTCCACCGCGATCTCGCAGGTGGTGGACAGCTTCGTGGTGATCTGGATCGCCTTCGTGCTGGGCCCGCAGCACTGGCCGACCTCGCTGTTCCTGGCGGTCAGCAGTGTCAACTACATCTACAAGATGGGCTTTGCGATCGCCCTGATTCCGTTGCTGTACCTGATGCGGCGTGCCATCACCCGCTATCTGGGTGCCGAGCGAGCCGCATCGTTGCGCGCCGCCGCTGCGGCTGACTGAAGCCCCAGCAGCAAAAAGCTGACTGCGCCTTCACGCTGGCCGTACGCGGCCGGATCGTGCAAGCTCCACGGTCTGTGTTCCACGGAAGCTCCTGATGCCGCATCCCACCCGCGCCCTGGCCGCCGCCATCGCCGCGTTGTTCCTGTTCAGCGCCGTGCCGTCGGCCGAAGCAGCGAAAAAGAAGGCCAGCCGCCCTGCCGCCGCGCAGACCCGCCAGGCCGCCAAGCCCAAGGCCAGGCCCGCCCGCGCCACCGCGCCGGCCCGTGGCAGTTCGGCGCGCCGCGCCGCGCCACGCCCGGTCGCACCGGCCCGTGCCGTACCCAAGCAGGTGCAGCTGGAGCGCCTGTATGACGAATACTGGGATGCCTCGATGCGGTTGAATCCGCTGCAGGCAACCTTCCAGGGCGAGGCCCGCTACAACGACCAGCTGCCCAACATCCTGTCCGCCGCGTGGCGCCAGCAATCGCACGACTTCACCACCGAGTGGCTGGGCAAGGTCGAGAAACTCGGCAGCGACGGCCTGCAGGGCCAGGACCTGCTCAGCTACGAGATCTTCGTGCGCGACGCGCGCGCTTCGCTGGCCGCCGAGCGCTACCCGAGCTGGATGATGCCGATCAGCCAGTACTACAACATCGGCAGCATCTTGGCGATCCTCGGTGCCGGTGCCGGCGCGCAGCCGTTCAACACCGTGCAGGACTACGACACCTGGTCGCGCCGTTCGCTCGGCATTCCCGAGCTGTTCGACCAGGCCATCGACAACATGCGCCAGGGCATGAAGGCCGGCGTGGTACAGCCGCGCGACCTGATGGAAAAAGTGCTGCCGCAGCTGGATGCGGTGATCAAGCCGACCGCCGAAGAGAGCATCTTCTGGTCGCCGATCCGCACCATGCCGAACACCATCCCGGCTGAGGACAAGGCGCGCATCAGCGCCGAGTACAAGCGCATGATCGAACTGCGCATCATGCCGGCCTACCGCGCCCTGCGCGGCTTCATCGCCACCGAATACCTGCCCGCCACGCGTGCCAGCAGTGGCCTCGGCGCGCTGCCCGATGGCCAGGCCTGGTACGCCAACCTGATCGTGCAGACCACGGCCAGCGACCAGACCGCTGCGCAGCTGCACGCGCTGGGCGAACAGCGCGTTCAGGAACTGCAGGCGCAGATCGCCACGGTGATGAAGGACGCCAAGCTGCGCGGTACGCCGGCCAAGCTGCTGCGCAGCATGCGTAACGACCGCCAGTTCCAGTACGGCGACGCCAATGCGTTGATCAACCGCTATCGCCAGGTGCAGCAGCAGGTCAACGCACGCCTGCCGCAGGTGCTCGATACCCTGCCCAAGTCCGCGCTGGACGTGCGCGCGGTGGAACCGGAGCGTGCACTGACCGCCGCAGCAGCGGCCTACCAGCCGTCTGCGGCCGGGCAACCGGGCGTGCTGTACGTGAACACCCGCGACCTGGCCAGCCGCAAGCGCTGGAACGTGCCGGTGCAGTACCTGCATGAAGCGATCCCCGGCCACCACGTGCAACTGGGCCTGCAGCAGGAGCTGGCCAAGCTGCCGCGCTTCCGCCGCCTGGGTGGCGATCTCGCCTTCGTCGAAGGCTGGGGCCTGTATGCCGAAACACTGGGTGAGAACCTGGGCATCTACACCGATCCCTACGACCGCATCGGCTACCTGTATTCGCGCCTGCTGCGCGCTGCCCGCGTGGTGGCCGACACCGGCGTGAACGCCCAGGGCTGGAGCAAGCAGCAGGCCGTGGCCTACCTGCAGAAGACCGTGGACATGAGCAGCGATGACGCCAACGCCGAAGTCGAGCGGATCATGGCCCAGCCCGGCCAGGCGCTGTCCAACGTGGCCGGCCTGACCACCATTGTCGCCCTGCGCGACAAGGCCAAGGCACGCCAGGGTGCCGCCTTCGACCTGCGCCGCTTCCACGCCGAACTGCTGAAGGATGGCTCGATGCCGCTGGACGTGCTGGACCGCAAGATGGAGCGCTGGATGGCCCAGCCGGCCAGCGCCACGCCCGCGCCTTCACCCTGACCCCTCCGGAGCCGCCATGCGCCCTGCCGTCGCCCTGTTCGCCGTCGTGCTGGGCCTGCTGCCGCTGGCCACCTCCGCCGCACCGGTGCTGACCCCACCGGATGCGGGCATCGACGGCCTGATGCAGGCCTACGATGGCCAGGTACCCGGCGCCGCCGTGCTGGTACTGCACGACGGGCAACCGGTATTCCGCCGCGGCTACGGCCTGGCGGTGCTGGAGGACGGCACCACGATCACCGCAGCCAGCAACTTCCGGCTGGCCTCGGTCAGCAAGCAGTTCACCGCTGCGGCGGTACTGCTGCTGGTGGAGGATGGCCGGCTTGGGCTCGACCAGCCGGCCCGGCAGTGGCTGCCCGAGTTGCCGCCGGCTGCAGCGGCCATCACGATCCGCCAACTGCTCTCGCACACCGGTGGCCTGCTCGACTACGAAGACCTGATGGACCCGGCTGACCCTCGGCAGGTGCATGATGCCGACGTGCTGACCCTGCTGTCGCGCCAGGACCGGCTGAATTTCGCACCCGGCACGCAGTATCGCTACAGCAACAGCGGCTATGCACTGCTGGCAATGATCGTCGGCCGCGCCTCCGGACAGGATTTCGCCACTTTCCTGCAGCAGCGCATCTTCCGCCCGCTGGGGATGGCGCATACCGTGGCCCACCAGGACGGCGAGGACACGGTCGCTGCACGCGCCTATGGCTACAGCTGGATCGATGGCCGTTGGCAACGCACCGACCAGAGCACCACCAGCGCCGTGCTCGGCGATGGCGGCATCTATTCCTCGCTGGACGACCTGGCCCGCTGGGATGCGGCGCTGTATGACGACCGCCTGCTGTCGAAAGCCTCGCGCCGCGCGATGTTCAGCCCGGCCACGGCAACACCCGAACCGGACGTACCGCACTACGGCTTCGGTTGGCGCCTGAATGGCCCGGTGCAATGGCATAGCGGCGAGAGCATCGGCTTCCGCAACGTGATCGTGCGCCACCCGGAGAAGCACCTGACCGTGATCGTGCTGACCAACCGCAACGACCCCGAACCCTATCCGCTGGCGCTGAAGATCGCCCAGCGCTGGCTGGACACCCTGCAATGACCCGCGATGCCGACGCCCTGCTGGGCATCCACCACGCCGCACTGATCTGCAGCGACTACGCACGCTCGAAGGACTTCTACGTGCGCATCCTCGGCCTGCGCGTGCTGGCCGAGAACCACCGTGCCGCGCGCGATTCCTGGAAGCTGGACCTGGCCCTGCCCGACGGTGGCCAGCTGGAACTGTTCTCCTTCCCCTCGCCGCCGCCCCGTCCCAGCCGCCCGGAAGCCCAGGGCCTGCGCCACCTCGCGTTCCGCGTCGCCCGGCTGGAACCCTTCATCCAGCGTCTGGCCGCGCATGGCGTGGTGTGCGAACCGATCCGCGTGGACGAATACACCGGCCGCCGCTTCACCTTCTTCGCCGACCCCGACGACCTGCCGCTGGAGCTGTACGAAGTCGGTTGATCCCCCGTTCCCACGGAAAGTCCCATCCACGCATGGCGTGGATCTACCGTGTCGACCAAGGTCGACACCCACCCACAGCCCGATACCGACAGATCGCCGGAACCTGTCGAAGGCGGGGTGGGTCCGGTTGCGGGGGTGTCCGCGGCATGGATGCCGCGGCCAAGCCCCCAGGGTGAGGTGACCCCCGAGACTTGGACGGGGTCAGGCGGCCGATTGGGCCTGCTCCCGGTACTTTATCGGGCTCAGACCTTTCAGTTTCAGTTTGATGCGTTCTTCGTTGTAGTACTGGATGTATTCCACCAGCCCAGCCTCCAGACTCTCGAGGCTGTCAAAGCTGTTCAGGTAGAAGAACTCCGACTTCAGCGTTCCAAAGAAGCTCTCCATCGCCGCATTGTCCAGGCAGTTGCCGCGCCGGGACATGCTTTGCTTCAACGAGTGCTTTTCCAGCATGTGCCGGTAGTTTTCATGCTGGTACTGCCAGCCCTGGTCGGAGTGGATCATGGGGCGCTCATCCGGGGAAAGCTTCTTGATGGCCTCCTCCAGCATTTGACCCACCAGATCAAATACGGGCCGACGCTTGATCTGATAAGCCACGATTTCGCCGTTGTAGAGGTCCATGATCGGCGACAGGTACAGCTTCATACCCTGCACCTTGAACTCGGTCACGTCAGTCACCCACTTCTGGTTGGGCCGCTCGGCATGGAACTGGCGATTGAGGTCATTGCCAACCACAACATTGGCCGCCCCCTTGAAGGCCTGGTAGCGCTTCACACGCACCCGCGATTTCAGTCCCATCTCCCCCATCAGGCGCTGAACCCGCTTGTGATTGGTCCGATGACCCTGATTGGCTAATTCCAGCGTCACCGTGCGATAGCCATAGCGCCCTTGGCTTTGATCGTAGATTGCACGGATGCGCTCGCACAGGGCTGCCTCATCCTGATCCGGATGGGCCAGGACATGGTTCTGGTAATAGAACGTACTGCGTGACAGCTCAGCTGCTTCAAGCAGAAGCGACAGCGTATGAACCTGCCTCAATCCTTGGACGGCTTGCGCTTTGCGTCCTGCGCCGCCTGCTCTTCCCGGATCAAGGCATCGAGTTTTTTTAGGTAGTCGGTCTCCGCACGCAGATAGGCGACTTCCTTGAGCAGCTCATCGCGGCTCATATCTTCAGGCGGCTTGGACGAACGGGTCTTTTTCATCGGCTTTCGGGGCGGCGGCGGAGGGGGTGCCAACGCTTGGGCACCACCTTGAGCATACAGGCGCCGCCATCGTCCCACCGCGCCGGCATCGCCAATTTGAAAGTAGGTGGTGGCCTCCCGCCCGGACAAGCCGTCCTGGCTCATCTTCTCCAGGACAGCCAGTTTGAACGGGAGGTCATAGGACCGGGCCTGGCGATGAAATCCCCGCCTACCATGCAGCCGATAGGTCGCCACCCAGCGCCTGACCGTGGAGAACTCCAGGCCGTGGCGACGGGCAATGGCTTTGACCGATGTGGAGGTCTTGCAGGCCTCTTTGGCGACCTGCAGTTTGAAACGCGCGTCGTATTTGTTCATGTATCCCTCGGGGTTGGATCTGGTGTCCAACTCCCGGGGGTCACTTCATGGACGGGTTTACGGCGTCCCCCGCAACCGGACCCACCCCGCCATCCCACGGAATGGTCGCTTTTGCCGTTGCCGTTGAGGTTGCCGGCCAGCGGCCGGCACTACCGTGGGTGCAGGGCGCAGCCCTGCAAAGCCCCCCTTCCCCATACCCCGCCGAATGGGTATACAGTCGACCCATGCCGGCAGCGTGCCGGAATGAACCCTGGGAGGGGACCATGCGCAACACCTTCAAGACCCTGCTGCTGGCACTGCCGCTGTGCCTGGCCGCCCTGTCGGCACAGGCCGCCGACGGCGCCGCCGGCCGCTGGAAGACCATCGACGACAAGACCGGCAAGGTGAAGTCGATCGTCGAGATCAGCCAGGCCGCCAACGGCACGCTGACCGGCAAGGTGGTCGACATCCTGCACTCGGACAAGGGCCCGAACCCGGTCTGCGACGGCTGTGAAGGCGCCAACAAGAACAAGCCGGTGAAGGGCATGACCATTCTCTGGAACCTGAAGGCCGACGGCGCCAACAAGTGGTCCGGCGGCACCATCCTCGACCCGGCCAACGGCAAGACCTACAAGTCGAAGATGGAACTGCAGCCCGGCGGCACCAAGCTGGACGTGTCCGGCTGCATTGCCTTCATCTGCCGCGCGCAGACCTGGCAGCGCGAATAAGCCCCCAGGCCCCGCTTCATCCCCGTGACCCGGCTTCGGCCGGGTCACGTCGTTGCGGGCATGCGATACTCTGCGGTTCCCCTCGGCTTCACCCCGCGACCATGACCCGTACCGCGCTCGTCACCACCGCCCTGCCCTACGCCAACGGCCCGCTGCATCTGGGCCACCTGGTCGGCTACATCCAGGCCGACATCTGGGTGCGTGCGCGGCGAATGAGTGGCGGCAAGGCCTGGTTCGTCTGCGCCGACGACACCCACGGCACGCCGATCATGCTGGCCGCGGAGAAGGCCGGGGTCACCCCGGAAACCTTCATCGCCAACATCCAGGCCAGTCACGAACGTGACTTCGCCGCCTTCGGCGTGGCCTTCGATCACTACGACTCGACCAATTCGGCGGCCAACAAGGCGCTGACCGAGCAGTTCTACCTGAAGCTGGAAGCGGCCGGCCACATCAGCCGCCGCTCGGTGGCGCAGTTCTACGACCCGGCCAAGGGCATGTTCCTGCCCGACCGCTACGTCAAGGGCATCTGCCCGAACTGCGGCAGCCCCGACCAGTACGGCGACAACTGCGAAGTCTGCGGCGCCACCTATGCGCCGACCGACCTGAAGGAGCCGCGTTCGGTCATCTCCGGTGCCACGCCGGAAATGCGCGATTCGGAGCACTTCTTCTTCGAGGTGGGCCACTTCGATGCATTCCTGCGCGAATGGCTGGCCGGCGATGTCGCCCTGCCGGGCGTGAAGGCCAAGCTGGGTGAGTGGCTCAATGCCGAAGGTGGCCTGCGCGCGTGGGACATCTCGCGCGACGCACCGTACTTCGGTTTCCAGATTCCGGGCCAGCCGGGCAAGTACTTCTACGTCTGGCTGGATGCGCCGATCGGCTACCTGTCCAGCTTCCAGACCCTGTGCGGCAAGCTCGGCGAAGACTTCGAAGCGCATCTGCGCGCCGGCACCGCCACCGAGCTGCACCACTTCATCGGCAAGGACATCGTCAACTTCCACGGCCTGTTCTGGCCGGCGGTGCTGCATGGCACCGGCCACCGCGCGCCAACCCGCCTGCACGTCAACGGCTACCTGACCGTAGACGGCGCCAAGATGAGCAAATCGCGCGGCACCTTCGTGATGGCGCGTACCTTCCTCGACGCCGGCCTGGAGCCGGAAGCGCTGCGCTACTACTACGCCGCCAAGTCCGGCGGTGGCGTCGACGATCTCGACCTGAACCTGGGTGACTTCATCGCCCGCGTCAACGCCGACCTGGTCGGCAAGTTCGTCAACCTGGCCAGCCGCTGTGCCGGCTTCATCAGCAAGCGTTTCGACGGCCAGCTGGCCGCACAGCTGCCCGATGCGGCGCAGTACCAGCGCTTCGTCGACGGCCTGGCGCCGATCCGTGAAGCCTACGAGCGCAACGATCCGGCCGCGGCGATCCGCCTGACCATGACCCTGGCCGACGAAGCCAACCGCTACATCGACGACGTCAAGCCGTGGGTGATCGCCAAGCAGGATGGCGCCGACGCGCAGCTGCAGGCCGTGTGCAGCCAGGGCCTGAACCTGTTCCGCGTGCTGGTCACCGCCCTGAAGCCGGTGCTGCCGGCCACCGCTGCGCAGGCCGAGGCCTTCCTGGCCGCGCCGGTGACCGACTGGACCGAACTGGCGCAGCCGCTGCTGGGCCATCGCATCACCGAGTACACCCCGCTGTTCACCCGTATCGACCCGAAGAAGATTGACGCCATGATCGACGCCTCCAAGGACACCCTGCAGCCGGCCGCCACTGCCGCCCCCGCCGCCAAGACCGACGCCGCCAAGCCGGCCGCACCGGCACCGGCACCGGCCAAGGACGAAGCCAAGGGTGCCGATGCTCCGGCCTACATCGGCATCGACGATTTCGCCAAGCTCGACCTGCGCATCGGCAAGGTGCTGGTCTGCGAGTTCGTGGAAGGTTCTGACAAGCTGCTGCGCTTCGAACTGGACGCCGGCGAGCTGGGCAAGCGCCAGATCTTCTCCGGCATCCGCGCCAGCTACGGCGAGCCGGAGAAGCTGGTCGGCCGCAGTGTGGTGTTCATCGCCAACCTGGCCCCGCGCAAGATGCGCTTCGGCCTGAGCGAAGGCATGATCCTGTCGGCCGGTTTCGACGGCGGCGCGCTGGCGCTGCTGGACGCCGACAGCGGCGCGCAGCCGGGCATGCCGGTCCGCTGATGCCCGCAGCGGGCGTGGTTGCGGCCACGCCCGCCGGCAGCACCGGCCTCGGGGCAACGCGATGGGAGGCAACGGAATGGAACTGGCGCTGTTCGACTTCGACCACACCGTGACCACCTGCGATACCTATGGCCGTTTCCTGCGCCGCGTGGCCACGGCCGAACAGCTGGCACAGGCGTGGTGGAAAGTCGGCCCGTGGCTGGCCGCATACAAGCTGAAGCTGATCTCGGCCGAGCGCATCCGCGCGCGCGTCACCCGTTTGACCTTCAGCGACCGCCACAGCGATGACATCGCCACGCTGGCCGCCGGCTTCTCGCGTGAGTTCCTGCCCGACGTGGTGCGCCCGGAAATGCTGGAGCAGATCCGCTGGCACAAGGAACAGCAGCACACCGTGGTGATCGTGTCCGGCTCGCTGGACCTGTATCTGCGGCCGTGGTGCGAACAGCTGGGCCTGCAGTTGATCTGCAACCGGCTGGAGAGCCAGGACGGCCGTCTCACAGGTCGCTATGCCGGTGGCGACTGTGGCCCGCGCAAGGTCGAGCACATCCGCCGCCAGTTCGATCTGTCACGCTACGTGCGCATCCATGCCTACGGTGACAGTTCCGAGGACAAGCCGATGCTGGCGCTGGCCCACGAGCGCTGGTTCCGTGGCAAACCCTTGAAGTAACCCCAACGCGCAGCCTTCGCCACGCATGAGCCTGATTCCTCCCCTGACCGAACGCCTCGACCGCCTGCTGCCGCAGACCCAATGCGGGCAATGCGGCTACGACGGCTGCCGCCCGTACGCGCAGGCCATGGCGCGCGGCGAGGCAGGCGTGGACCGCTGCCCGCCGGGCGGCGACGCTGGCGCGCGCGCACTGGCGCAGGTACTGGACGTACCCGCCATTCCGTTTGATCGTTCGCGCGGCGAGCACAAGGCGCCGCAGGTGGCATTGATCGTGGAAGCCGACTGCATCGGCTGCACCAAGTGCATCCAGGCCTGCCCGGTGGATGCCATCGTCGGTGGCGCCAAGTACATGCACACGGTCATTGCCGATCTGTGCACCGGTTGCGAGCTGTGCATTCCACCGTGCCCGGTGGACTGCATCGAGCTGGTGCCAACGTAGCCACCAGACCAACCGGCAGTGGAGCGGCGGGGTAGAGTCGACTGTTGGTCGACTGCTCTTCGTTCCGGCGGCGCAAAACCCCGCGCTGCGCGCGATAGTCGACTAACTGTGTAAACCCACTACGTTGTTCAGCGGCACTCTGGAGATAGGTGGCTGGCCGCCGATCGCCATATGGGGACGATGCCAGTTGTAGTGGTGCAGCCATTGGTTCAGAACGGAATTGCGCTGGTCCGAGGATGCGTACTCGCAGGCGTAGGCCCACTCGCGCAGGCTGGTCTGGATGAAGCGCTCGGCTTTGCCATTGGTCCGCGGCGTGTAGGGCTTGGTTCTGATGTGCTTGATTCCAAGGGATTTGAGCAGCTTGGCAAAGGCGGTGGAGCGATAGCAGGCACCGTTGTCGGTCAGGATCCGCTTGAAGGTGATTCCCAGGCTGGCGTAGTACTCCAGAGCGCCCAGCAACGCCTGGCAGGCGGTTTCGCCCTGTTCGTTGGGGTGGACGCTGCTGAAGGCCACTCGGGAGTGATCGTCGATGGCCACGTGGACGTAGCCCCAGCCACCGCCCGCGGCGTTTCCCCGGCGTTTGGCATCGGTTCTGTGCCCTGGCCGCTGGAAGTTGCCCAGCTTCTTGATGTCCAGGTGCAGCAGCCCTCCTGGCTGATCATATTCGTATCGGATGACCTCCTTGGGCGAATCAAGCTGACACAGCCGATTGAGGCCGTGGGCGCGCATCAGCCTTGAAATCGTACTGTGGCCGACCCCCAGTGCCTTGGAGATGGTCAGGTAGGTCTGCCGCTTACGGCGGCGTTCCTTGATCTGCTCGACCACCAGCTCCGGCGTGGCGTGCGGCGTCTGGTGAGGCTTTGAGCTGCGGTTCTCCAAGCCCGATGGCCCCAACTCCCGGAATCGGCCGAGCCATTTGTAAGCCGTACGCACGCTGACGCCACACGCCTGAGCTGCTTCTTCCGGGCGCAGGCCCTCGTGAAGGATGCGGTGAACAAGAAGTGCTCGACTATGGACGGTCAAACGGGCATTTTTATGGTGGTTCATCCGGGCTCTTTGGGGTCTGGAAAGGTGTGGTAACCGCCATTTTCCAAAGATGTCCCGGATGAACAACCTACAGAGAGATCACAACTAACCGTCGACTCTACCCTCCGCTGGTGGGACCTGACCTTGCCTGCCGCTATGGTACCGCCGCCGTCACTACGATCTCGACCTTCCAGTCAGCGTGGGCCAGCTTGGCCTCGACCGTGGCACGCGCCGGGGTCGCACCCTCGACCACCCACTCATCCCACGCCTTGTTCATGCCGTCGAAGTCAGCCATGTCGGCCAGGAACACCTCGGCGCGCAGCACGTGCTGGCGGTCACTGGCGACCAACGCCAGCAGCTTGTCGATTTCTGCCAGCACCTGCCGGGTCTGGCCGGTGATGTCCTGGCTGGTGTCTTCCGGAATCTGGCCGGAGAGATAGGCGACCTTGTTGTATACGGTCATTTCGGACATGCGCGGTCCGACGTCGTAACGCTCCATCATGGGCGTGGCTCCTGCGGTTGATCAGGCCTGCATTGTCCTCCAAACCGGTCGACGGTGGGTGCACGGGCTTCCTCCGCGACACGTCACTACCGGGCTCCGACGGTCCCACTGGTCAAATGACGATGACAGGCGCACGATGCGCCACGCCCGCGTTGACACCGCCCTCGCCCCTCCTGCCGCACCCTTGCGCCGATGACCGCCCCCGTCGATTCCACCACTGCCTCTTCCACGCCAACCTGGAAGCGGGTTGCCACCATCGTCATCCCCCTGCTGATCCTCGCCCTGGCCCTGCACGGCCTGGCCAACGAGTTCGACGAGCACGGCTATCGCGCCATCCGCCAGGCGTTCCGGCAGCTCAGCGGCACGCAGATCGCGCTCACCGTGGTACTCGGCCTGGCCAGTTACGCCTGCCTGATCGGTTTCGATGCCATCGGCCTGCGTCGCAGCGGCATCCGCGTGCACCCCGCGCGCGTCGGCATCACCGCCTTCCTTGCGCACACGCTGGGCCAGACCGTGGGTTTTGCCGCGTTGACCGGCGGCGCGGTGCGCCTGCGTGGCTACCGCAGCGCCGGCCTGGACCTGGCGCAGATCGGCCAGGTGGTGCTGATGAGCACGCTCGGCTTCGTGTTCGGTGCATGGCTGCTGATCAGTGTGGCGCTGTGCATGGAACCGGCTGCCGCAGCCTTGGCGCTGCCGCTGGATCCCAATGCGGTACGTATCGTCGGCATCGTCGCGTTGCTCGCCTACCTCGCCACGGTGCTGCTGGTCGGCCGCGATGGACGGCAGTTCCGTGTGTTCGGTCATGCCTTGTGGCTGCCCGACCGCCGCACCATGATCGGTGTCACCGTCCTCAGCGTCATTGAGCTGGTACTGGCCAGTGCCGCGTTCTACGTGCTGCTGCCGGACTCCACGCCCACCGGCCTGCCAGGCTTCGTCGGGCTCTACCTGGTGGCAGTGCTGGCCGGCCTGGTCTCCACCGTGCCCGCGGGCCTGGGTGTGTTCGAGTGGAGCCTGCTGAAGCTGTTGCCGCAGGTGGCACCGGCAGCGGTGCTGGCGGCGGCGCTGATCTATCGCGTCACCTACTACGTGCTGCCGCTGGTGCTGGCCACCCTGCTCGCCCTTGCGCCTGCCCTGCGGCAGCCGCTGCAGGCCAGTGCCGGCGCAACCCGCGCCGGCTGGAACGCGCTGCGCCCGTGGCTGCCGCAGATCATCGCGCTGGCGGTGTTCAGCATCGGCGCCGCGCTGGTCATCGACGGCACGCTGCCGACGCCTCGCCGTCACCTGGTCAATGCCTCGCTGCCGATCCTGGAAACATCCCATCTGATCGGCAGCCTCAGCGGCGTTGCACTGCTGCTGATCGGCCAGGGCCTGGCCCGGCGCAGCCATGCCGCGTGGATGCTGGCGATGGCAGTGTGCGTGATCACCCCGCTGCCGCTGTGGCTGCGTGGTGGCCAATGGCTGATCGCAGTTTCCGCAGTGCTGGCGGCGATGGCGCTGTGGGCCGCGCGCCGCGAGTTCTATCGCCAGGGCGCACTGCTGGATGAAGCCTGGTCATGGCCGTGGCTGCGCAACCTCGGGCTTGTGCTGGTCGCGGTCACCTGGCTGCTGTTCTTCACTTACAGCCACGTCGAGTACCAGAACGAGCTGTGGTGGCAGTTCGCGGTGTCGGGCAATGCACCGCGCGCACTGCGTGCGTTGCTGGTGGTCGCCATCGCGCTGGTGATGTTCGGCCTGGCGCGGCTGCTGCACAGCACGCGCAGTCCGCTGCCAGCCGCCGACGAAGCCACGCTGCAGTCGCTGGCGCCGGTATTGGCCGGTGCCACCGATACCCAGGCCTGCCTGGTACTGACCGCCGACAAGGCGGTGTTGCGCGATGACGCGAAACAGGGCTTCGTGATGATGCAGCGCTACGGCGGTTCGCTGATCGCGATGGGCGATCCGGTCGGCCCGCCTGACGTGGCGCGCGCGTTGATCTGGCGCTTCCGCGAGGAAGCCGACCGACTGGGCCTGCGCCCGGTGTTCTACCAGGTGGGCGAGACCTACTGGCAGACCTACCTCGACCTGGGCCTGGGCCTGGTCAAGCTGGGCGAGGAAGCAATGGTGCCGCTGCATGACTTCGGCCTGGAAGGCCGCGAACGCGCCGATCTGCGCCAGGCCTGGAACCGGGGCAAGCGCGGTGGCCTGACCTTCCGCGTGGCACCGGTGGAGGAAATTCCCAGCCTGCTGCCGCGCCTGCACGCAATTTCCAATGCATGGCTGGAAGACAAGGCCGGCGATGAGAAGGGCTTCTCGCTGGGCAGCTACGACCCGGATTACCTGGTGCGCTTCCCGGTGGCGCTGGTTGAGGCCGAGGGCCAGATCGTGGCGTTCGCCAACCTGTGGCAGGCACCGGCCGGCGCCGAGCTGTCGGTCGACCTGATGCGCCACGTCAACGAAGCACCGAAGGGCACGATGGACTTCCTCTTCGTCGAACTGTTCCTGTGGGGCCGCGCGCAGGGCTATGCGCGTTTCTCGCTGGGCATGGCACCGTTGTCCGGGCTGGCACAGCATCGGCTGGCCGGTCGCTGGAACCGACTGGCCGGCCTGCTGGCGCGGCACGGCGAACGCTTCTACGGATTCAGTGGCCTGCGCCGCTTCAAATCCAAGTTCGATCCGCAGTGGCGGCCGCGCTATCTCGCCGCGCCCGGCGGCATGCATCTGCCGGCCGCGCTGCTGGATGCCACGCGCCTGATCTCGCTGGATCCGCGGCGGAATTGAAGCCGCGATCCGCCAGGCATGACCCGGCGCTACCTGCCACCCGGTAGGTGTCGACCTTGGTCGACACGCTCATTCCACGGCACCTTCAGCCCCAGCGCCGACCAAGATCGGCGTCTACCAACAGCTGTCGAGCGTGGCTCGACGCTACATGCGCCTGGTAGGTGTCGACCTTGGTCGACACGCTCTTCCCGCGGCGCCTTCAGCCCCGGCGCCGACCAAGGTCGGCGTCTACCAACAGCCGTCGAGCGTGGCTCGACGCTACATGCGCCCGGTAGGTGTCGACCTTGGTCGACACGCTCATTCCACGGCACCTTCAGCCCTGGCGCCGACCAAGGTCGGCGTCTACCAACAGCCGTCGAGCGTGGCTCGACGCTACATGCGCCTGGTAGGTGTCGACCTTGGTCGACACGCTCATCCCGCGGTGCCTTCAGCCCCGGCGCCGACCAAGGTCGGCGTCTACCAACAGCCGTCGGGCGTGGCTCGACGCTACATGCGCCTGGTAGGTGTCGACCTTGGTCGACACGCTCATCCCGCGGTGCCTTCAGCCCCGGCGCCGACCAAGGTCGGCGTCTACCAACAGCCGTCGGGCGTGGCTCGACGCTACATGCGCCTGGTAGGTGTCGACCCTGGTCGACACGCTCATCCCGCGGTGCCTTCAGCCCCAGCGCCGACCAAGGTCGGCGTCTACCAAACGCTACACCCCGCCCTTCAGGATCACTTCGGCGAGGCGGTCGTAATCGCCACCGAAATGGTGATCGCCCGGCAGCTTCACCTTCCTCACGCCGTCATTGGCCGGCAGGTCCGGGCACAGCGCGTCCTCATCCTTGTCGCCGTACACGCACAGCGTTTTTTCCGCCGGCAGCCTGGCCACTTCCGGTGCGATCGGCAGGCCGTCGCCGCCACCGCCCAGCCAGTTGCTGACATGGAATTCGAAGTCGGCCTTCCTGCCCACCGACAGCAGCACGATGCGCTCCAGCGCCTCACGGGTGCCAGCATCGAGCTGGTTGATGGTGGCCGGCAGCACGTCGGCGCCCTGCGAGAAACCGATCAACATCACCTTGTCGCGGTGCCATTGCTGGCGGTAGTGGTCGATGATCTTCTGCAGGTCGCCCGCAAAGCCCTTCGGTGTGCGCTCGCTCCAGAAGTAGCGCAGCGAATCGATGCCGACGACCGCCACGCCATGCTCGTTGAGTGACGACGCCACGTTCTTGTCCAGGCCAGCCCAGCCACCGTCACCGGAGACGAACACCGCCAGCGTATCGCCGCTGCCGGTCGCCGGCATTTCCACCACGGGCAGGCCCTTCAGTGCAGCAGGCGGCGGTGCCAGGCTGACGCCGGCCTGCGCGCCGATCACCCGTGCCGCAGCCACCAGGCCCGGTGACGCATCACCGCGCGCGGTGCGCTTGAACTCGCGTGCCATCGCGACCTGCTGCACGAACGCGCTGGCCTGGCCGACCTTGCAGCCGCGGTCACCGGCCGCGCTCAACCACGGAAAATTCAGTTCGGCCGGCTGCAGCCTGTCGTGCTTCACACCATCGCCGCAGACCATGCGCTGGTGGTTGTGGTCCGGGCAGAAGCCGGTGGTCAGTACACCGGCGAACACCTGGGTATCGGCCTGCGCTGCCAGCGAATAGGCCATCTCGGCACCTTCGCCATCACCGCCGACCAGCGGCAGGTGGTAGCCGGGCAGATGCAGCGAGGCCTGCAGCCAACGTGAGAAATTCTCGACGTCACCGGAACCGAACGAACAGGTCGGGTCCCCCTCGCGCTTGAGCACACCGCGCAGGTGCGCAATGTCCACTGCCGCGACCAGCGCGCCATCGGCACGCAGGGCCTCGATCGGCAGGCGGCTGGTGTCACCACCGGCCGTGGGTTCGTGGAACCAGATCACCACCCGTTGCGGCGTGCCGGATGGCATGTGCACCGGAATCTGCTCGAACCGCCCATGGCTGAACTGCTGCGGGGTCACGGCCGCCGTTGCCGGCAGCGCGGCCAGCGCCAGTACCACACCCATTGCCCTGCCCAGCCCTGCACGCTTCATATCGCATCCCCGATGGAATGCGCACACGATACGCCGCCGCCGCGTGCACGGCACGTACCGGCGCAGGCCGTTGGGGATTCAGTGGGCTGCGGCCCGACGGCTGCGACGGTACAGCGCCATCGCCAGATACAGCAGCCAGCCAACGATCACCGCGATCACCACTTTCTGTCCCAGCCCACGCGGTGGTCCACCACGCCACAGCACATGCAGCCACAGCAGCACAAAGGCCAGCCATGCCCAGCCCCAGAGCAGGCCCGCAGCGGACTGCCAACCCGGTTCGCGGCGCAGATACCAGGCCTGCAGCAGCATGCCGACACTGGCACACAGGAACGCCGTGTTGGCTGCCAGCCCATGGATGAACGGTGCCAGCAGCGGTGTTGCTTCAGGCAGCCAGCTGTCGCCGATGGCGACCGTCGCCAGGCCCAGCGCGGAAACCGTGAACAGCAATGGTGCGGCCGCACTGCGCCGCGGGCCGATGCTGCCGCGATACAGCGCAATGCCAAGCGCCGCAATGGCCAGCGCCAGCAGGCAGTAGGCAGCGCGCAATGCCAGCCCCCACGGCCCGTGCAGGTACAGGCTCAAGGTCGCCCGCACCCAGTCCAGATCACTGCGCGCAACCTGGGTCCACAGCGCGGTGGCCACGAACAGCACCAGTGCCACCAGCGCCAGCACCGCCGCCGGGCGTGCACGGCTCATGGTGCGGCCTCTGGATGCCGCGTCTTCCACTCGGCCAGCGCCTTGCGGTAGCGCTGCAGCTCATCGGAATACAGGTCCAGCACACACAGCGGGCAACCACTGCCGCAGCATTCGTTGGGGCCGGGTTCTTCCGGTGGCAGCGGGCGGGGATCGGGATCAGGGACGGACACGGTCGGAAACGGCAATCATTGGAAACAGGTCACCAGTGTACCGGGCCGGCTCAAACGCCCAGCTGACGTCGCAGGTTGTCACGGGCGGCCGCGTCCAGGCGCTGGTGGAAGAACCCGCTGAGGAAGATCCGCGGAGCGCGCAGCAGGCCCTGCAGGAAGCGGCGACGGCCGGCACGGTACAGGAAGCCCGGCACCACCCCTTTGTATTCTTCGGCCACGCCACGGTCATAGGCAGCGAACACCGGTTCCGGCGCGGCCAGGATCGCCATGTCGCAGTCCAGGAACAGCGCCGCCTCGGCATCCACATCCTCCGGACCAAGCGCGCCGTGGCGGGCGGTCAGCAGGATCAATTGCTCCACGCGAGCGGCGTCGACAGTGGCAAGCTCTGGCGCCTGTGTGATCGCCTGTAAAGCCAGCTGCGCCGAACGCGCCTCGTTGTCCTTGCGCCCCGCCTGGTAGATCGCATCGTGATAGAGCACGGCCAGATAGATCTCGGCCGGCTGCTTCCAGCCGGGGCCGTCGGCGACATCCTGGCAGTGCTGCAGCACCGCGCGCACATGGCCGAAGTGGTGGTAGGCCCGTGGCGGCGTTGCATAGCTGTCCTGCAGCGCCTGCCACTGCGCCGGGGCAAGCGTCAGCGGTGAGAAGTCCATGACCGGATCATCCCGCCTGCGCCGGCGCCGGGCAAGCTGGCGGTTTTTTCACCACGCACTCACAACGCTTGCCGGGCGGGGCCCGGAGCCAGTTGTCCACAGCTTTGTCGAGCGCTGGTCCACACCGGTTGTGGATGAACGCGGCGCCGACCAACGGTCGCTGCAGCCGGACATCCATGGGCATACACTCGCCACAGGCGGGAGCGCCCGCCGCTGCCGGGAACCGTCATGTACCGTTCTGCCGCCCATTGCCTCACTCTTTCGCTGCTGGCCTTCTGTGCTCCTGCCTTCGGCGCAGGCCAGGCACCGCCCGCCGATGTGGTGACGACCCCGACCATCACCGTGTCGGCCGCACGTGTGCCGACCCCGGAAGAAGTGTTCGCCATTCCCGCGGACCTGCGCGCGATGCTCCAGAAGCAGGTGATCCAGCGCAGCTACTCCCGCGACCAGCGGCTGCAGGCGCTCGTGGAGATGATCTTCGACCAGCACGGGCTGGACCTGCAGTACGACGCCAATGCGACCTACACCGTCAGCGATATCTGGCAGCACCGCCGCGCCAACTGCCTGGCCTTCACCCTGCTGTTCGTGACGCTTGCGCGGGAGGCTGGCATCCAGGCCCGCGTGCAGGAAGTCGGGCAGGTGGTGTCCTGGTACCAGGACCAGGACGCGGGCGTGGTCTACAGCGTCGGCCACGTCAACGCCGGTGTCGACGTCGGTGGGCGTTTCGGTACCGTCGATCTGGACCGCAATGTGCTCTATGACCGCCGCGGCCCGGTTCCCGTCAGCCGTGCGCGGGCGTTGGCGCACTTCTACAACAACCGGGGTGCGGAGCGCCTCGCCGACGGTGATTTCGTCGGCGCGCGTGCATTCTTCGACGCGTCCCTGGCTCAGGACAGCGGGTTCGCTCCGGTGTGGAACAACCTCGGCGTGCTCGACCACCGCGAAGGCAACAACGAGGCGGCGCGGCAGGCGCTGGACCGATCGCTGCAGCTGGAAGGCCGCCAGGATGCCGCACTGACCAATGCCTCCGCGCTGTTCCGCAGCCTGGGCTTGACCGCGCAGGCGCAGTCACTTGAGCGCCGGTTGAAGTCGGTGCAGCGCGAAGACCCGTTCGCGCAGTACATGTTCGGCGCCAAGGCCGAACGTGCCGGCCAGCTGGACCAGGCGATCCGCTATTACCGGCAGGCCGTTCGCCTGTATGACACCGCGCATCAGTTCCACTTCGGGCTGGCACGCGTCTATTTCCTGGCTGGCCAGCTCAAGCGCGCCGATCGCGAACTGCTGCGTGCGCAGGAACTGGGGGGCGCGCCGGAGCAGGCGCGCTACCAGGCCAAGCTGGACAGCCTGGCCCGCTGGCGCGCGCAGCAGCAGGCCAAGCGCTGAAGGCGATCAGGCCTTCTTGAGGAAGCAGGTCTTCAGGACCAGGCCCTTGATCTTGTCCGAGTTGCCTTCGATGTGCTCGGCGTCATCCTCGACCAGGCGGATGTTGCGGATCACGGTGCCCTGCTTGAGCGGGATCGAGGAGCCCTTGACCTTCAGGTCCTTGATCACGGTGACGGTGTCGCCGGCCTGCAGGGTGTTGCCGTTGCTGTCACGCACGACCAGGGTGGAACCGGCGCTTTCCTCGGCGGTCCATTCGAAACCGCAGTCGGCGCAGATCCACAGCGCACCATCGGCGTAGGTGTTTTCCAGGGTGCACTGCGGGCAGGCGGGGGCAGAAGACATCAGCAAGTACCTCAAAGTGAATCAACAGCCGCCATTGTAACCGCCTGGCTCGCTGCCCTTTTCCGGCCAGCGCCCGGCGGCTCGCATGACCCGATCCGGAACCCCCATCCAGAACAGAAGGCCGCAGGAACTTGCAGTCGGCGACGAACTGCAGCAGAGTGCGCGGCCCCTGATCGCCCCCGGAACTCCCCATGCGCCTCGGCATCGACTTCGGTACCAGCAACTCCGCCGCCGCCATCGTGCATGAGGGGAAACTGCTGCCGATCCGCTTCGGCGACGCCGAGCAGTTCCGCACCAGCGTGTACTTCCCTGGCGTGGTGCCCGACCCGGACGACTTCCAGCTCGACGCCGGCCAGGAACACGAGCTGCAGCAGATGATCGACAGCGCCGCGCGCGCGGCCCGCGCCGCCGGCCAGGAACGCACGCCGCAGGCGCTGCGCCGCGAAGCCCTGCGCGCACTGCGCCGGGAATGGATGGAAGCCCGCGCCGGCAAGGAGCGCAGCGCCAGCGACCTGCTGCAGAACGCGGTCTACGGCGACGACGCGCTGGAAGCCTATTTCGAGGAACACGAAGGCAACCTGGTGCAGAGCCCGAAGTCGATGCTGGGCTACAACCTGCACCCGCGCGCGAAGCAGACCATCACCGGCATCGCCGCGCACATCCTCGAGCACATCCGCCTGACCGCCAGCGCCCAGCTTGGCCAGCCGCTGCGTGCCGCCCTGCTCGGCCGCCCGGTGCAGTTCCGCAGCTCGATCGGCGCGGCCGGCAACGATCAGGCACTGGACATCCTGCGCGAAGCCGCCACCCAGGCCGGTTTCGACCAGATCGATTTCCTCGAGGAACCGGCCGCGGCGGCCATGCATTACCACGCCGAAAGCCGCGAGCGGCACCAGGCGGTGATCGTTGACATCGGCGGCGGTACCACCGATATCGCCCACGCCGAGGTTGGTGGCGATGCTGCGCCGCGCATCCACCGCGCCTGGGGTATCGCCCGTGGCGGTACCGACATCGATCTGGCGCTGAGCCTGTCCAGCTACATGCCGCTGTTCGGCCGCGGCATCACCCGCGTGCCCGCCCACCACTACGTGGAAGCCGCCACCGTGCAGGACATGACGCGCCAGCGCGACTTCCGCCAGCACAAATACGACCATGTCGACGAACCGTGGGGCGCGCGCCTGCAGGCCCTGCAGGACACCGGCAACACCGCCCGCCTGTACCGCGATGTCGAACGCGCCAAGATTGCCCTCAGCGCCGCCAGCGAACACCGCAGCACGCTGGACTACATCGCCCGCGACCTGCATGCCGACAGCAGCGCCGACGGCCTGGCCGCCGCCGCCCATGGCTACCTGGAGCAGATCCGCGAGCTGCTGGCCCAGGTCCGCAGCGACATCGGCGGCGACCCGGATGCGGTGTTCCTGACCGGCGGCATGTCCCGTGCCGGCTACCTGCGCCAGGCCGTGGCCGAGGCCTTCCCGGAGGCCCGCATGGTCCACGGCGAGCCCTCGCTGGGCGTGGTCCAGGGCCTTGCGCTGGCGGCAGCCAGCCAGGATTAACAAAACGTTACGCGGTCTAAGTTACTCTTGGTCGGCTAGAACCACGCTGCACCTTCCGCCGGCCACGCCGGTGTGTGTCCACAGTGCAGCCTGGCCCGCCCCGCGGGCCTAGCGGCCATGCCTTCCTGGCTCGTTCATGGTCCGCGCAGCACCTGAGCCGCCATCGAGACCCGCTTTGGGCACCCGCCAGGCCCCTGTGGCCTTACAACCTGACGCAGCACCTGCACCCATCGACTGCCGCCGTTGTGACGCGGTCTGTTGCCGGCTGCCCGTGCTGCTGCAGCCCGGCGACCACGTGCCCGGCCAGTTCCTGTCACGCGACACCCACGGCCGTGCCGTGATGGCGCGCAACGAGGAAGGCTGGTGCGCAGCGATCGATCCCTATCACCTGCGCTGCACGATCTATTCGCAGCGCCCGGCGATCTGCCGCCAGTTTTCGATGGGCGGCGATGACTGCCGCCGCGAGCGGCAGGACTACCTGCGCCAGGCCGATGCCTGGGCGCTTTCCTCCCCTTCCACCTGACAGGAGCAACCATGCCCCGCAAGGCAAAGACCCCCGCGAAGGCCAGCAACAGCATCCGCAGCGAACGCAAGGGCGCGGCCGCCAGCACAGTGGTCAGCAGCGATTCGATCGCTTCGGACCTGGCAGCGTTCCGCAAGGCCGGTGGCAAGATCGAAGTCCTCGGCACCACCTGGGCACTGAAGAAAGCCAGCTGACCCAGTATCGACCGCGGCGGCGCTGCCGCCGCGGCCTGCCGGATCGCGTTCAGCGGTCCAGGCGTACCCGCACACTGCCCGAATGCGACTGGATGCGGATGTCACCATCACCGCCGCCCAGACGCGTATCGAGGTGGCTGCCCGGCCCATAGCGCGGCCGCTCCACCTGCCCGGCGTCACTGTTGATCGAACCACTGAAGCTGTTCACCGACAGCTGTGCCGACACCGTGCGCGGCAGGCTCAGCGTGACCGAGGCACTGACCGATTCGACGTTGATGCGGCCGCCAGGAGCCAACCCGGCCGCTGCCAGATCGATGCTGCCCGAGACGGTCTCCACCGCCAGCCGCTGCACGCGCCCGGCATCCACCTCGACCCGGCCGGACACCGTCTGCGCACCGATATCACCGGACACGCCGCCGCCGGCCTCGATCCGGCCACTGACCGTGTTCACGTCCAGCTTCGGCGTCTGCAGGCGTGCGCTGACGCTGCCACTGACCGTGTTGAGCTTGCTGTCGCCACTGCGGCCAGCCGCGCTCAGGCTGCCGCTGACCGTGTCGGCCTGCAGCCGTCGCACATCGATGCCACTGATGTCCTGGCTGGCGCTGACCGTGCTCAGCAGCAGCTCCACCGAGCGCGGCACGTTCAGTACCAGCGTCGCGCCACCATTGCTGCTGCGGCGCGGGTATTCGATCTCCCAGCGCACACGGTTGGCACTTTTCTCCTGACGCAGCTGCAGGCCGTCGCTGAGCGTGCCGGTGAGCTGCACGTCATTGCGGTCCCAGCCACGCACGGTCACCTTGCCGGCCACATTGCTCAGCTCGATGCGACCGCCCGCGGCCAGGGTGTGGCGCTCGTCGATGCGGGTGTCGGCCAGCGCCACGGCAGGGGCCAGCAGCAGCGCGACACAGCAGGAAATCAGGGTTCGGGTCATGGGGGTCTCCTCAGGTCGTCAAGCCGGACTCGGCGGCATAGGCCGCCTGCCGGGTCAGTTCCAGCCGCAGCGCGTAGGTGCGCTTGAGCTGGCCAAGCAGGTGCGGCGCACGTGGGTCCTGCGCCAAGGCGGCACGGATCTGCGCTGCGCTTTCATCCAGTTCGTGCAGCGCCGGCTGCCATTCCGGCGCCCGTCCATCGGGCAGCGAAGCGACGGCCTGCTGGTACTGCTCGGTCATCGCCGCCGCCTGCAGCTGCAGCGCTGAAGGTACCGGCACCTCCGGCTGCGCATGCCGCCACGGTGCCACCGCGTAGAGCGCCAGGCTGGCCGCCAATGCCGCACCGACCGGCAGCCACCAGCGACGCCGCGAGCGCGCTGGCAGGGCCACCACATTGTCGCCCGGCGCAGGTGCCGCCTGCGGTTCACGCGGCGGCAGCTGCGCCGACAGGCGTGCCCAGCCATCGGTGGGTACGCCGCGTTCGGTCGGCAGCGCGCGCAGCCGGGCCAGCAGATCGTGGTCGGAATCGTGGTCGTGTGTACTCATGTCATGTCTCCCAGCCGTGCGCGCAACAGGCCGCGCGCACGATGCAACTGTGCCTTGGAACTGCCGACGGCCATCTGCAGCTGTTCGGCGATTTCCTGGTGTTTCCAGCCTTCGATGTCGTGCAGTACCAGTACCGCACGTGCCCGTGGCGGCAGTGTCGACAGTGCCCGTTCGAGGTCGCGTTCGGTGCCGGCGCAACGATCGTGCACTGCCAGCTCCTGCAACCCTCCGTCCACTTCGTCGAGGCTGTCGTGATCCTGCCCGCCCGCACGTCCGCGCAGCTCCATCAGTGCCGCGTTGACGCCCAGCCGGTGCAGCCAGGTCGACAGGCTGCTCTCGAAACGGAAGCCCGGCAGCGCCTTCCACGCCTGCAGGAACGCTTCCTGCAGCGCGTCCTCGGCGCGTGCCTGCTGGCCGCCACACAACCGCCACAGCACAGCGAATACACGGGGCGCGTGGCGCCGGTACAGCAGTTCGTAGGCAGCGGTGTCACCGGCGGCGGCCGCCCGCACCAGGGCGGGTTCATCGACGGCGTCATTGGCGGCAGGCGGCGCGGGCATGGTGGTGTCGAGCATATCGCTTGGATGCGGCGACCCGGGAAAAGGTTTAGAGCCGATCGATGATCGATGGCATGCAACCTTTTGGGTGGCTGCTGCATCCATGAAAGGTCCTTCGCGAAATTGCCGTCCAGGAGTCCTGCCATGTCCAGCCCATCCTGCGCCGCCCTGCTGGTGATCACCGCCTGTGTCCTGCTGCAGGCGCTGGGCCTGTCACTGCAGCTGCGTCCCGACAATGGCCGCGCCTGCCTGCAGCAGCACCGCCAGGAGCTGGTGTGCGTGGCCTGGAACCCGGCGGTCGAATCCCCCGCACGCGCCGGGTAACATCAGGGGCCGTTCCCGCCGCCTGTTTTCGCCCCATGATGTTGTCGCTGAAGGATCACCTGCCCGCCTGGACCCACCCGTGGTTGAACTACGCCGGCGTCGCGCTGCAGATCGTACTGGTGCTGCTGGTCGCATGGCTCCTGCGCGTGCTCGCCCGTCGCCTGATCCGCCGCTTCGCCGAGCACTACACGCTGCCGCCGGAAATGGTGATGGGCGCGCGCCGGATCACCAGTTTCGTGGTCTATTTCAGTGCCCTGCTGTACATCCTCAGCCTGCTCGGCGCGAAGCCGTCGGTGCTGTGGACCGCGTTCACCGGCTTTGCAGCCGTGGGCGCGGTGGCCTTCTTCGCGGCGTGGAGCGTGCTGTCCAACATCTTCTGCACGCTGCTGATCTTCACCACCCGCCCGTTCCGCCTGCACGACTACATCGAGGTGCTGGAAAACGGCGAGAAGCCGGGCCTGAAGGGCCGGGTGATCGACGTGAACCTGATCTACACCACGCTGCAGGAAACCGGCGACGGCCACGAGGGCACGGTGCTGCAGCTGCCGAACAACCTGTTCTTCCAGCGCACGGTGCGCCGCTGGCGCGACCCGGCGCAGGCCCCTGGCGGCATCCAGGGCGACGGCTGAGGGTGGTTTTCGGCAGGGCGGCGCCCTGCACCTGCTATGAGCTGGAGCAACAGCACCAGCAACAGCAAAGGCGAAAACAAAAGCCGGCATTCCGTGGGTTGGCGGGATGGATCCGGTGGCGGGAGACGCCGTAAACCCGTCCATGGGGGCTTGGCCGCGGCATCCATGCCGCGGACACTCCCGCCATCGGACCCACCCCGCCCTCGACAGTTTCCCGCGATCTGCCGGAACGGCACGGGGTCGGATCCCGTTGCTACGCAACGGGCTCTGACCCCAATTTGACTATCGATATCTGACAGATTTCATCCACGCATGGCGTGGATTTACCAGATCGCGGAAATCTGTCAGAGGTGGGGCGGTGTCGGATTGCGGGGTGTCAGCCGCATGGATGCGGCTGCCAAGCCTACATGGACGTACTTGCGGCGTCCCCGCAATCCGACACCCCACGGAACGCCAGCTTTTGCTGTTGATGTTGCCTTGGCTTGAAGCATCTGCGGGTGCAGGGCGCAGCCCTGCCGAACAACCTTTACCTCAACTGGCTGTCCTTGCTGCCACGCCGGTTGTAGCCGGCATGCGCCTGCGCTTCGTCGTCATGCGCCTGCTGGCACGCCACGCACAGCCGTACCCCGGGGACGGCCTGGCGCCGCGCCAACGGGATCGGCGCGTCGCATTCCTCACAATGTTCCAGACCAGGCCCCTCGCGCAGCTGGCGCCGCGCGCGGGCGATCGCATCGTCGACGGTGGCGTCGATCTGGTCCTGGACCGCGCCGTCTCCCGCCCAACCGGTGGCCATGGCCATCCTCCGCAGGTGTGTCGCCTGATATGGGGACGATACACCGCGCAGTAAACGGTAGCGCCGAGCCATGACCGGCAGGCCTTCAGCAAGCTGAGCAGAAGGCAGACGGGCCGGAGCAGGCCATTTGCGGCTTAATCCCCTCCGTCCCCTTTTTGGCTTACCAGACCAGGTCGTCCGGCACCTGGAACTGCGCGTAGTAGGCGTCGTCCTCGGCATTGCCGGTGGAGATCTCGGCGGTCGAGCCCGGCTGGCCGTGGTCGACGATGATCGCCTCCGGGGCGCGTTCACGCACTTTTTCGGCAGCGGCACGCGGCAGCAGGGCGTAACCGTCGCCGAGGGCAACGATGACCAGCACGCCCACCGACAGCGCCTTGCGCAGCTTGGGGTCGATCAGCAGGGTGCGGATCGCCGCGCCATCGCTGAAACGGTACTCGTCGTCGCCCTTGTGGGGCACGGCATGGGTGCTGATGATCTGCTTGGCCTGGGCCTTCTGTTCAGCCTGCCTGGCCTGGGCATTGCGCTCGGCGGCCAGTGCGCGGTCGCGCTCGACCTTCTCGGCGCGGGCCCGTTCAGCCTCGCGCTGGACATCGGCCGAGGTCGATTCGGCCTTGCCCTGCCGGGCCTTGGCCTGCGCGCTCGCGGCAGCGCTGGCCTGCGACTTCTTGGCCAGGCCGGCCTTGAGCAATTGTTCCTGCAGCGCGTTGGGCTTTGCCATGGTCGATGCGTACCGCGTGTAATCTTGGATGCCCCATTCTACCGACGCCCCGCCGCCCCTGCATGGCAGTCCTGAAGTACCTCACCGGCTATCCCGAACCCCTGATCGCCCAGGTCAGTGAACTACTGGCGCAGGGCAAGCTCGGCCCCTGGCTGCAGCAGCGCTATCCCGATCCGCACGAGGTGCGCAGCGACCGCCAGCTGTACGACTACACGCAGGAGCTGAAGGACCGCTACCTGCGCAAGTCGGTGCCGCTCAACAAGGTCTGCTACGACAACACGCTGGAAGTGATCAAGCATGCGCTAGGCACCCATACCGCCATCTCCCGCGTGCACGGCGGTCGCCTCAAGGCCAGCCGCGAGATCCGCATCGCCACCGTGTTCCGCCAGGCACCAGCGGCGTTCCTGCGCATGATCGTGGTGCATGAACTGGCCCACCTGAAGGAAGCCGATCACAACAAGGCCTTCTACCAGCTGTGCCAGCACATGGAGCCGGAGTACCTGCAGCTGGAGTTCGATACCCGCCTGTACCTGACCGAGCTGGCCAACCGCGGCCAGCGCTGACCGGCCGCAGCGGCTACACTGCGCGCCCCCTGCCTGACCTTTCCGCCATGGAACCGATCCGTCTCGACAAACGCCTGTCCGCCCTGCTCGGCATCCCGCGCGGTGAAGCGCGGCGCTACATCGAAGGCGGCTGGGTCACGGTCAATGGCGAGGTGGTCGAGCAGCCGCAGCGCCCGGTCGATGACAGCGCGGTGATCGTCGTGGCCGAGCAGGCCAGCGATGAAAAGGCCGAGCGGGTCAGCATGCTGCTGCACAAGCCGGCAGGCGTTGCCGCTGAAACCCTGTGTGCGCTGGTCAGCAGTGACAGCCGCAGCGAACTTGATGCCAGCGACATCCGTCCGCTTCAGCGTCACTTCCACGGCCTGCAGCTGGCCGCCTCGCTTCCGGCCAGCGACAGCGGCCTGGTGGTGGTCAGCCAGGACCCGGCCACGCTGGCCCATCTGCAGCGCAATCTGGGCCGCACCGAACAGGAATACCTGATCGAAGTGGCCGAAGGCGGTCCCGAGCGCGGCCCGTGGCTGATGGCGCGGTTGCAGCAGGAATCGGGCGGCGCCAAGGTCAGCTGGCAGAGCGAGCAGCGCCTGCGCTTCGCCGGCAAGGGCCTGACGGCCAAGGGCCTGCGCGTGGCGGTCACCGCTGCCGGCCTGCAGGTCGCGGCCGTGCGTCGGCTGCGGATTGGCCGCGTGGCACTGGGACCGCTGCCTGCGGGGCAGTGGCGTTACCTGGGCAGCGACGAGCGGTTCTGACCGCGAAGTCCCTGCCATCCACGCATGGCGTGGATCTACAGCGATAGGTCTGTTGGCTTTCATCCACACGCGGCGTGGATCTACCATCGGGGCATGAGCCTGCCCAAGCCCCTGTGGCGACGCCTGCTGCGCGTCGCTGCGATCATCCTCGCCGCGCTGTTGCTGCTGGTCCTGTCCGGGCTGCTGCTGGCCGACCACCTCACCCCGCAGGCACAGGGCGCACCTTCGCATGTGCTGCCACTGCAGCCGGCGCAGACCCGCATCGACCAGCAGATCGTGCCGCTGCAGGACGCACACCCCGGGCAGTCCGGCGTGGCGTTCCTCAGTGATGGCATGGATGCCTTCGCCGCGCGCGCGATGATCACCGCGCACGCAGGCCGCAGCCTGGACCTGCAGTACTACATCTGGCACGACGACCTGATCGGCCATCTGATGGCCAAGGCGCTGTACGACGCCGCCGAGCGCGGCGTGCGCGTGCGCATCCTGCTTGACGACATGAACGCCAAGGACAAGGACGCGTTGATGATGGCACTCGATGCGCATCCGAACATCGAGATCCGCCTGTACAACCCGTTCCGCAACCGCAGCGGCATCGCGCGCACGCTGGAACTGGTGCAACGCGCTTTCAGCGTCAACCACCGCATGCACAACAAGAGCTGGATCGCCGACGGCCGCATCGCGATCGTCGGTGGCCGCAACATCGGCGAGGAATACTTCAGCGCGCGCGACGATGTGAACTTCCAGGACCTGGATCTGGTGGTGGCCGGCCCCGCCGTGCAGCAGGCCAACCAGATCTTCGACGACTACTGGAACAGCAGCACGGCGATCCCGATTTCCGCGCTGGCCTCGTATACCGATGCACAGTTGCAGCAGCTGGTACGACAGTCGGACCTGGATGCCATGCATGCCAAGGCACAGCCCTACCTGCAACGCGTGGCCGAGTCGCGCGCGCTGCAGCGGCCCAGCCCGGAACCGCTGCACTGGAGCGCGAACGTGCACATCGCTTCCGATCCGCCGATGAAGCACCGCGATGACGATCGCCGCGGCTGGCTGGTCAGCCGTCTCAGCGACGAGTTGCGCAACACGCGGCGCAGTGCGCTGTTGATCTCGCCCTACTTCGTGCCCGGCAACGATGGGGTCGAGGCGCTGTCGGCGCTGGCCGCACGCGGCGCGCAGGTGGGCGTGGTGACCAACTCACTGGCCGCCAACGATGTGGCAGCGGTACACGGCGGCTACATGGGCTACCGGGTGCCGCTGCTGAGGGCCGGCGTGCAGCTGTACGAACTGAAGGCACACGGCCAGCTGGATGCCAGCCTGTTCGGCAGCAGCGGCGCCAGCCTGCACACCAAGGCATTCGTGGTCGATGACCGCCGCGGTTTCGTCGGTTCGTTCAACCTCGACCCGCGTTCGGCCTACCTCAATACCGAAATGGGCGTGCTGTTCGATGACCCGGCGCTCGGTGCACAGCTGCGCGACGAGTACCTGCGCCTGGCCGGCCCGGAGCACAGCTGGTGGCTGGCGCTGGGGCGCGATGATGACCTGCGCTGGCTGGAGCGGCAGCCACCGCCGCACTGGGTGGAGGCCGAACCCGGTGCCAGCCTGGGCAAGCGCTGGACCGCGCGGGTGATCAGCTGGCTGCCGGTGGAATCGCAGCTGTAGCGCTCAGGGCGCAGGACCCGCCTCTTCCTGTCCGGCTTCATCCCGTGTTTCCACGCTGCGCCCATGCAGGCGCCGCCAGATCCAGCGCAGCGCATGCGGCGGCGCCGAAGGCAACTGTTCAAGCAGGGCCAGCATGCGACTCTGGCTGGCATGTCCGTGCCGGCACAGCAGGCTGGCCGCTGCGGCCGCGCTGGCCAGGCGCAGGCTGTCGGCCAGCGGGCCATCCGCCTCGGGCGCCAGCGCCTGGTGCACCGGCTCTGGCAGCTCCCAGGCCGCAGCCACGCGTTGCGCCAACGGCAGTGACCACTGCTGGAGCAGCTGCAGCGCCAGCGCCGGCTCCACCGTTTCATCTCGTGCCTGCGCTTCCTGCAGCAGCTGGCGCATCACCAGCGCGGCCCCCAGCCCCTGTACCAGGCCCAGCCACTGGGCGGCGAAGGCATCGCCGAAAGTGACCGTGCGCGCGTGGTCAGCGGCTGCGCGCGAGGCCAGCAGTGCGTGCTCCCAGATGATCGTGCTGAACTGCGGAAACACCTCGCACTGCACCTGCATCACCGGCTGCACCAGAACTGCGCTGATGATCTGTCGCACGCCTTCGGTACCGACCAGCGTCACCGCCCGCTGCAGGCTTTCCACCGGGCGCTCGTGCACCTTGTAGGCCGGGCTGTTGGCGATGCGCAGCAGGTTGCCGGTCAGCACCGGGTCCTGACCGATGATCGCCGCCATCACCCGCGCCGACGCAGCATCGTCGTTGACCGTCTGGATCAGCTGCGGCAGCAGTTGCGGGCGGCGCGGCAGCTGACGGGCCGCCCAGTCCCGGTCCTGCAGCGCGCGCGCCACCGCCTCGCCCAACCCCGCGGCCTGCACCGCCGTGGATTCACCGGCCAGGCGCGGGTACAGGGCCAGTGCATGCAGGCCACGCTGCAGATGTGCAGCGATCTCGGCCGAGGGCAGAGCCTCGCCCTGCAGGCTGGCCGCAGCCGCCGCCACCGCCTGCCGCGACGCCGCCGCCAACCGGGACGGTGCCGTCCCGGTCGAGCGCGCCAGCCAGCCACGCAGTGATCGCCACCAGGCCGGCGTCATCGCCGCCCGCCCTGTCGTTGTGGTGCCCTTGCCGTCACTGACCGCCCTGCCTCTTCACGCGAATCCGGCCACCCGCCGTCGTCGCAGCATCGGCCGAACTTTCATCTTCTTTAACCGGAAGGCCACCGATGTCGACGGCACCGGCCGGGGGAATGGACTAGAATGGCGCCGCGCGACCCGTCCCCCTGCACCGACGACGTCGCTTTTTTTGTTTTGGGACCCTACCGTTCACTGGCCGTTCGCTGCAGTTCGCCGCTGATCGCGCCATCGGAGACGCCATGCTATTCGAAACCCTCGCCACCACCGGCCACGAACAGGTGGTGTTCTGCCACAACCACGATGCCGGCCTGAAGGCGATCATCGCCATCCACAACACCACCCTCGGCCCGGCCCTGGGCGGCGTGCGCATGCGCCCCTACGCCAGCACCGACGAGGCGCTGGCCGATGCGCTGCGGCTGAGCCGGACGATGACCTACAAGAATGCACTGGCCGGCCTCAACGTGGGTGGCGGCAAGGCGGTGATCATCGGCGACCCCAAAGTGGACAAGACCGAGGTGCTGTTCCGTGCCTTCGGCCGCTATGTCGATTCGCTGGGCGGGCGCTACATCACCGCCGAGGACGTCGGAACCGACGTCAACGACATGGAGAACATCTACCTGGAAAGCCAGTTCGTGACCGGCGTGCACCAGGTCCATGGTGGCTCCGGCGATCCCGCCCCGTTCACCGCCTACGGTGCGCTGCAGGCACTGATGGCGTCGATGCGCTTCAAGTTCGGCCATGAGGAAGTGGGCAAGACCAGCATCGCCGTGCAGGGCCTGGGCCACATCGGCATGGAACTGGTGAAACTGCTGCGCGACCGCGGTGCCAAGCTGTACGTCACCGACCTGGACAGCGCGCTGGTTGATCGCGCGGTCAGCGATTTCGGCGCCGAAGCGGTCAAACCGGATGAGATCCACGAGGTGAACGCCGACGTGTTCGCACCGTGCGCGCTGGAAGGTGCGATCAACGCCGACACGCTGCCGCGGATCAAGGCGAAGATCATCTGCGGCACCGCCAACAACCAGCTGTCGAGCCTGGAAATCGGCGACGAGCTGCATGCGCGCGGCATCCTGTATGCGCCGGACTATGCAGTCAACGCCGGTGGCGTGATGAACGTGTCGCTGGAGATCGACGGTTACAACCGCGAACGCGCAATGCGCCTGATCCGCAGCATCTACCACAACCTCACCCGCATCTTCGAACTGTCGCAGCGCGAGAACATCGCGCCGCAGCGTGCCGCCGACCGCATCGCCGAAAGCCGCATCCTGTCGATCGGCAAGCTGAAGATGCCGCTGGGCCGCAGCACCCCGCGCCTGGGCAACCTGCGCGGCGGTTGAACCTGCCGATGTCGCGCCGGGCATGACCGGGCGCGAGCCGTCCTTCAGAAGCCGGTGCTGTAGCGCAAGGCGGCCTGCCGCGCACCTTCGCCACCAACGCGCTGGTCGAAGCCCAGGCTCAGGCGGCCATTGCGGCCCCACCACGATTCCAGCGCCACGCCGATCAGCGCACTGCCGCGCGGCGCGTTCCAGCCCGCCAACGGCGCCCAGGCGTCGACGCCGACGAAGCTGGCCTGCCAGTCCGCATCCGCACCATCAAGCCGTTGCTGCCATTCGGCATGCCCACGCAGCGTCCAACGCCCCCAGCCGCGCTCGCCGCGGATACCGGCCAGCATCTGGCTGCGCTGCACGCGGTTGGCATCGCCCCGCAGGCCGAAACCAAAGCCGCCGAGTTCATTGAAGGCGTCGGTCTCCACACGCGTGGTGCTGGCACCGACGTAGGGCGTCATCGATGCGCCCGCACGCCCCAGCCGGTACCCGCCCTCCACGCTGGCACTGCTGAAACGGCCGCCGTACCGCGCGGAGACGCCATAGGCACCCGCACCGAGCAGCAGCTGACGATCCAGCGCGCGGGTGAACTGTCCGCTGCCCACCTGGGCCAGCGCGTAGCCACGTCCCAGATTCCAGCCGGCATACAACTGTGCCTGCGCCTGGCGATCACGCCCACGATCACCGCCGAAACTGCTGCCACCAGTGCTGCGGGTCTCGCCAAACGCCACGCCCATCAGGCCGTTGCTGCCCAGTGGCAGATCCTGGCCGGCCATCCAGCCCCGGCTGTCGGCAGCGTTGCCGGCGAAGCTGCCCTGCCCCGCCTCACCCAGCGCGCTCTGCCAGCTCCCGCGCAGGCGCGGTGCGGCCTGTACACGATCAAAGCGCTCGGCGATCGCACGCCGCGACATGTCGATGCTGTCGAAGGTCGCTGCTTCGGCTCGCGCATGCGCTTGACCGGACAGGCTCTGCAGGCTGGCGGCCAGGCCCTGCGGGCCACCGCCGGTCCACTGCAGGGCACCGGCCGCTGCACCAAAGGCCGATCCCTGCAGGCCTGTGTTTTTGTCCAGCGCTGCGAATGCACCTTCCAGGCGCTGTGCTGCCGCCTGGGCGGACGCCCCCAGCCCGCTGGCCGCTGCGGTGACGCTGACCTGGGTCAGGTTCAACCACGCGTTGTTGCTGTCATAGCCATAACTGCTCTGCAGCAATGACAGCCCCTGCAGGCCACTGGAGGTAGCCGGCGTACTGAAGGTGCCGCTGAGTCCGCCTGCCGCATGGATCAGGTCCTGCCGGCTGCCGTTCTGTGGCACGTAGCCGGAAACGAAGCCATGCACGCGCACGCCACCGTCGATCGCGGCATTGCCGGTGACCTGCAGCGCATTGGCACCGAGCGCGATCATCAGCTGGCCACCTGCCTGCTGCGTGTAGTTGCCCTCGATGGTGCCGGTGGTGTTGCCGGTGGTGAGGAATACGCTGCTGCCGTTGACCACATTGCCGATCACGCGGGGCGTGCCGCCATTGAACTGCAGGCCGGTCGAATCCGGATCGGACTGGCCGAGGATGGTCACGTTGGAACGGATCACGCCACCGTTCTGCAGCGACAGGATGCCGCGTTCGATGCGGGTGGCACCGGTGTAGCTGTTGTTGCCGGCCAGCACCAGGGTGCCCCCGCCCTGCTTGACCAGCCCGCCGCTGCCGACGATATCGTTGCGCCACGCCGAGCCGGTCGAGGCCAGATCCACGTTGGCGACCACATCACCCCAGTCGAAACGACCCGGACCGTTGATCGCACGACCGATGTCGAGCAGGCCGTAGCCGAACACCGGATCCACGCCCGGCGCGCCGATATCCTTGGCGGTGCCCAGCAGGGTCTGCCGCACCAGATCGTTGCTGAAGTACGGGAAGCGCTCCCAGACCAGCGCCGCCGCACCGGAAATCAAGGGCGCCGCGAATGACGTGCCGTAGTTCCAGTAGTAGCTGCCACCGTTGGCATCGGGGTAGACCGCGCTGCCGGGCGCCGCCAGGCAGTAGCGGGCCGCCTGGCCACAGGCATTGGCATAGTTGGCCAGCGTACCGGGCGCATACGGATCCACGGCGGTGGCCACCAGCCAGCCGCGCTCCAGGTCGGCAGCCGGCAGCGTGCCGGCCACGCCCTGCTGGCTGGGCAGTGCGGCCAGGCTGCTCGGCTCGCTGCGGCCGTCATTGCCCGCGGCGAACACCACCAGCCCGCCATGGTTGATCACGAAGGGGCGATATTCGGCGGCCACCTGCGCGGTGGTCGGCAGGTCGGTCCAGTACAGGCCGCCCCACGAATTGTTCATCACCTTCACGTTGTAGCTGATCAGGTCCTGGTGGACCTGCGCCACGCCCAGCGGGCCGCTGAAGGAATTGCCCTTGCCGCTGCCGTCATCGACGGGCGGCTTGTCGGCAATGATCCGTGCCGACACGATCTGCGCCTTTGGCGCGATGCCACCCGGCCAGGAGCCCGTTGCCGCGCCGGCAGCGAGGCTGGCCACGGCGGTGCCGTGGCCGACCACATCATCGACACCCAGATTGTTCCTGGCCGGATCGATGTAGTTGAGGTTGGCCAGCACCCGGCCATTCAACGCCACCGCATTGCGCTGCACGCCGGAGTCGACGATGCCGATGCGCACGTTCTGGCCGGTCAGGCCGGCAGCCTGTGCGGCGCGCGCATTGGTGACTGACAGATGCGCGTCGAAGGCCGGCTCCTGCGGTTTGACCGGGGGCGGCGTCGTCGGTGGCGGGGTAGTCGGTGGCGGCGGTGGTGGCGGGGTATCGATGCGCACGTTGCCGCCCCCGCCACCTCCACCACAGGCCGTCAGCGCTACCGCCAGCGCGGTTCCCAGGGCAGACCTCACCATCATCGTGCGTTCCATCGATTCCTTCCCATGAACGTTGTCCTGCCTTCATCCCGGCAGGCGTGCGGCCGCGCCCAGCGGCGGCCCTCCCCGACCCTCTATACTTGGGTCGACCCCCACGCAGTCTGCCGGGAAACCGGGGCACATCCAACGGCCCCCGGTCTCCTTTCCGAACATTGCTTACGCATCAACGAGATTGCCATGTCCAACATCGTCATCGCCGCCGCCAAGCGCACCGCCATCGGCTCCTTCCTCGGCCAGTTCAACGGCGTGCCGACCCCGACCCTCGGCGCGGCCGCCATCGCTGCCGCCCTGGAACAGTCGGGCATCCCGGCCAGCGACGTTTCCGAAGTCCTCATGGGCTGCGTGCTGCCGGCCAACCTCGGCCAGGCGCCCGCCCGCCAGGCGGCGATCGCTGCCGGTATCCCGCTGTCGACCGGTGCCACCACGCTGAACAAGGTGTGCGGCTCGGGCATGAAGACCATCATGCTCGGTCATGACCTGATCAAGGCCGGTTCGGCCAGCATCGTTGTCGCCGGCGGCATGGAATCGATGTCCAACGCGCCGCACATGCTGCCGAACTCGCGCACCGGCAACCGCTTCGGCAACTTCCAGGCGGTCGATCACATGGCCCACGATGGCCTGGTCAACGCTTATGACGGCAAGGCGATGGGTGAATTCGCCGAATGCGCCGTGGACAAATACCAGTTCAGCCGCGAAGAGCAGGACGCCTACGCCATCGAATCGGTCAAGCGCGCGCAGGCGGCGCAGGCCAACGGTGCGTTCGCCGATGAAATCGTCGCGGTGAAGGTCGCCACCCGCAAGGGCGAGGTCGAGGTCACCACCGACGAGCAGCCGGGCCGCTCGGACATCGCCAAGATCCCGACCCTGCGCCCGGCCTTCAAGAAGGACGGCAGCGTCACCGCCGCCAGTTCCTCCAGCATCTCCGACGGCGCTGCTGCAGTAGTCCTGCTGACCGAGGAAGATGCAGCCGCTCGCGGCATCACCCCGCTGGCCCGCATCGTCGGCCACGCGACCCATTCGCAGGAACCGGAGTGGTTCACCACCGCCCCGATCGGCGCGCTGCACAAACTGCTGGACAAGACCGGCTGGTCGCTGGACCAGGTCGATCTGTTCGAGATCAATGAAGCCTTCGCCGTGGTGGCGATGGCGCCGATGCGCGAACTGGGCATTCCGCACGACAAGCTCAACGTGAATGGCGGCGCCTGCGCGCTGGGCCATCCGATCGGTGCCTCCGGTGCACGCCTGGTGGTGACCTTGGTCAACGCCCTGCGCACGCGCGGTGGCAAGCGCGGCATTGCCACCCTGTGCATCGGCGGTGGCGAAGCAACCGCAATCGCCATCGAATTGATTTAAATGGGTTTAACGATGATTTCGCAAAAATGAATGCGGGATCGCTTGACACCCAATCTTGGCTTGTCATCATGTTGTCGGCGCGCAGCATGCGCGTTGCCTAATTCTAACGACGAGGATTCACACAATGAGCATCAACAAGCTGCTGGTCGCGATGTCCCTGGCTCTGGCCCTGGCCGCCTGCTCGAAGCAGGAAGCTGCCCAGGACGCCGCTGCTTCGGCCAACGAAGCCGCCACCGAAGCCCAGGCTGCTGCCGACCAGGCCGCCGCTGCTGGCGCCCAGACCGCCGACGCTGCCCAGCAGGCCGCTGACACCGCCGCCACCGCTGCTGACGCTTCGGTTGACGCTGCTGCCCAGGCTGGCGCTGCTGCCACCGACGCCGCTGCCGGCGCCGCTGCTGACGCTGCCAAGGCTGCTGAAGGCACCGCTGAGAAGGCCAAGGACGCTGCTGAAGAAGCCAAGAAGTAATAACTTCTTTCTTCACGCTGTTCTGGAAAAGCCGCTGGTTCGCCAGCGGCTTTTTCTTTTTTCGAATGCGCGCGACTGAGCCGCTGCATCGCGACCCCGTCTTCACAACGGCATGAATAGGCTGGCGTCCCCATCCATTGCAGTACCGGAGACCGCCATGAAGATTCGTCCGATCACCACCACCCTGCTGGCCGCCTCCCTGCTGCTGGCCCTGGCCGCCTGCAAGGGCCCGGAAGCCGAACAGGCCAAGCAGGACGCGCAGCAGGCGGCCGACAGCGCCGGCGCTGCCGCCCGCGACGCCGTCGACAAGGCTGCTGCCGCCACCCGCGAAGCCGCCGACAAGACCGCCGCCGCTTCCGAGCAGGCCGCCGCCGATACCCAACAGGCGCTGGACAAGGCCGCAGACGCCACTGCCAACGCCGCCGACAAGGCCAAGGACGCCGCAACCGACGCCGCCGCGCACGCCAGCGACGCCACCGCCGACGCCGCGCAGAAGGTCGCCGACAAGGCCCGCGATGTCGCCAATGACGCCAAGGCCAACGCCGCCAAGGAAGAAGCCAAGCACTAAGCCTTACCGGCAGCCGAGCACCGGCTCGGCTCCACAGGAAAAGCCGCGGCACTGCCGCGGCTTTTCTGCTTTTCGCTCCCTGCTTTTTCCGCTGATTCCGTGGTGGACCGCACGGAAACCGTCCAAGGCCGCGCGAGTGGGTTGCGCAGGGGTGTCCGCGGCATGGATGCCGCGGCCAAGCCCCCAAGGACGGGTTCACGGCGCCCCCTGCGCAACCCACTCGCGCGGCCTCCGCCGATATCAGCGCCCACCAAGAGGGGCACCGCCGTTGGCCATTCCCTACGGCAGCGCGCGCGCCAGCATCGCCGTCAGCTCCACCCCCGCCGGCAGCGTCCCGAACGCCAGCCCGTGCTCCCCTTCCAGCCGGCTACGCACGAACGCCTCCGCCATCGGGCTGCGCGCACGCAGCAGCAGCGCCGCCTGCAGCAGCAGCGCAGTGCGCTCGCAGAACAGCCGCGCCTGCGCTTCCTCCGGTGGCGGTGCCGCTGCCCAACGCTGCAATGCCGCTGCATAGCGCCCATCACGGTCAGCCACCGATGCCAGTTCACCGCGCAGCGCCGCCATCGCCTCCGGTTCGCGCGCCAGCGCACGCAGCACATCCAGGCACTGGATGTTGCCGCTGCCCTCCCAGATCGAATTCAACGGTGCCTGCCGGTACAGGCGCGGCAGCATCGACTCCTCCACGTAGCCCGCACCGCCCAGGCATTCCTGCGCTTCATTGACAAAGGCCGGCGCGCGCTTGCACAGCCAGTACTTGCCCAGCGCCGTCCCCAACCGCGCCATCGCGGCTTCATTGGCATCCACACCGGCGCGATCCACCGCGCGCGCGATCCGCATCGCCAACACCGTGGCCGCTTCCGACTCCAGCGCCAGATCAGCCAGCACGTTGGTCATCAGCGGGTGCTCGACCAGCAGCTTGCCGAAGGTACGTCGATGACGTGCGTGGTGCAGCGCCTGCGCCAGCGCCATGCGCATCTCCGCCGCTGCACCCAGCATGCAGTCCAGGCGGGTCATCATCACCATGCCGATGATGGTGGCCACGCCGCGCCCCTCTTCGCCCACACGCCATGCCTGTGCGCCGCAGAACTCGACCTCACTGGAAGCGTTGGCCCAATCGCCGAGCTTGTCCTTCAGCCGCATCAACCGGAACGCATTGCGGTCACCATCGGCCAGCCGGCGCGGCATCAGCAGGCAGGTCAGGCCTCCCGGCGCCTGCGCCAGCACCAGGAAGCCATCGCACATCGGTGCGGAAAAGAACCACTTGTGGCCGACCAGACGGTAACGCTCGCCATCGATCGGTTCGGCGCGCGTACTGTTGGCACGGACATCCGAGCCGCCCTGCTTCTCGGTCATGCCCATGCCCAGGGTGATGCCGGCCTTGTCCGCCACCGGCACGTCGCGCGGGTCATAGACCGGCGCAGCGGCCTTGCGCGCCCACTCGGCCAGATGCGGCTGTGAATGCAGTACCGCCACCGCCGCATGGGTCATGGTCAACGGGCAGCTGGTGCCCGCCTCGGCCTGGTGATGCAGGTAGCTCAACGCAGCACGTGCGACGTGCGCGCCAGGCTGCGGCTCATGCCAGGACAATCCTGCGACACCGTGCGATTTTGCCGTGTCCATCAACTGGTGATAGGCCGGATGGAACTCCACGGTGTCGATGCGATGGCCCTGTGCATCATGCGTGCGCAGCCGCGGACGATCACGGTTGGCATCGAAGCCGAGCCGGTACAGTTCATCACCGGCGAGTGCACCATAGACACCCAGTCGCGGCGCGAAGCTGGCGGCGCCTTCGCGCTGTACGGCCTCCATCAGCGCCACGTCGTCGGTCCACAACTGTCGCCCTGCGAACGGCGGCGGCTGGTTCAACACCACATGGGTTTCATACGGTGCGTTGCTGCTGAAGCTGGGTCCACTCATCCGGTCCATCCTGGCGGCAAGAGGTCTGCGGCCCGATTGTGCCGCATCGCCTGCCAAGCCCGTGTTCAGGCCGGTTCTCACCCTCTGCACGAGACGCAGGCCACAGTGACCGCATGGCAGGCAACGACGATCTGGTGGTGCTGCGCCCGGAGGGGCTGTACTGCGCCGCCGGCGATTTCCATATCGACCCATGGCGACCGGTAGCGCGCGCGGTCATCACCCATGGCCACGGCGACCATGCCCGCCCGGGCATGGGGGAGTACCACTGCAGCGAAGGCAGCCTGCCGATCCTGCGCTGGCGCCTGGGTGACGTGCCGGTGCAGGCGCATGCCGAGGGTGTGCCGTTCCGCCTCGGGCAGGTGCAGATATCGCTGCATCCGGCCGGCCACGTGCTCGGTTCGTCACAGGTACGCATCGACGACGGGCAGCAGGTATGGGTAGCCTCCGGCGACTACAAGCGACAGCCTGATCCCACCTGCACGCCGTTCGAAGTGGTGCCCTGCGATACCTTCATCACCGAGGCCACCTTTGCATTGCCGATCTACCGCTGGCCGGACACGCCGGCGGTGGCTGCAGAGATCCTGGCGTGGCGCCGCGAATGCGAACAACGTGGCGAAGCCGCGATCCTGCTGTGCTACGCATTGGGCAAGGCACAGCGGGTGCTGGCCGAGCTGCTGCCGCTGGACGATCGACCAGCCTGGCTGCACGGCGCCATCGCCAATGGCGTGGCGGTGTACCGGCAGGCCGGGGTGCCGATGCTGGAGACGCTCACCGTGGCCGAGCAGGGCCGCCAGCCTGATGCCGCCGGCCAGCTGATCCTCGCGCCGCCGTCGGCTGCGGGCACGCCCTGGATGCGCCGCTTCGGCCGCCACCAGCTGGGCTTCGCATCCGGCTGGATGCAGCTGCGCGGCAATCGGCGGCGCCGCAATGTCGATCGCGGTTTCGTCATTTCCGATCACGCCGATTGGCCAGCACTGCTGCAGACCATCGAACAGACAGGCGCGCAGCGGGTGATCGCTACCCATGGCAATACCGATGCGTTGATTCCGTTCCTGCGCGAACGCGGCGTGGCTGCCGAAGCCTTCCGCACCGATTTCGGGAGCGAGGAATGAAGGCCTTCGCTGCGCTCTACCAGCGCCTGGACCGCAGCACGGCTACGCTGGACAAGCGTGCAGCCCTGGTCGACTACTTCCGCCACGCGCGTGCGCATGATGCGGCGTGGGCGCTGTACCTGCTCAGCGGCGGCAAGGTGGGCGGTGCACGCCGGAAGATCGCCGCCAGCGGCGAACTGCGCGGCTGGATTGCCGAAGAATCCGGCTTGCCTCCCTGGTTGGTGGAAGACAGCTACGCGCAGGTGGGTGACCTGGCCGAAACGCTGACCCTGCTGCTGGATGATCCATCGCAGCCAGCCGCCGACCGCCCGTTGGCTGATTGGATCGAACAGCATCTGCTGGCCGTGGCCAACCAACCCGAGGCAGTACGCCGCGCTGCGGTCGTCGCCGGGTGGCGGCAGCTGTGCAGCAGCGAACGCCTGGTGTTCAACAAGCTGCTGACCGGCGCCCTGCGCGTTGGCGTTTCGCAGCGACTGGTACAGCAGGCACTGGCGGAATGGTCCGGCCTGGACATCGCACGCATCGCCCAGCGCATGCTCGGCGAGTGGGTCCCCTCGCCCGGGCTGCTGGCTCAACTGCTGTCACCGGACGAGCTGCCGTCCGACCGCCAGCAGCCCTACCCCTTCTTCCTCGCCTCCCCTCTGGAAGGCGATCCTGCCGAACGCCTCGGCGCGATCGACGACTGGCTGCTGGAATGGAAATGGGATGGCATACGCCTGCAGCTGCTGCGCCGGCGTGGCGAAGTCGCGCTGTGGTCCCGTGGCGAGGAACGACTGGATGGCCGCTTCCCCGAGATCGAGCACGCCGCGATGGCGTTGCCGGAAGGCTGCGTGCTGGACGGAGAGCTGCTGGCCTGGGACGAGACCGCCAACCTGCCGCGCGCATTCACCGCCCTGCAGACCCGCATCCAGCGTCGCAAGCCAGGAGCAGCGACTCTGCGCAACACGCCGGTACGCGTGCTCGCCTATGACCTGCTGGAGCACGATGGCGCGGATCTGCGTGAGCTGCCGTTGCAGGAACGGCGTACGCGGCTTGCCGCGGTCATCGGCGCATTGGACGATGTGCGGATCCAGCTGTCGCCCGACGTTGCCGCCGTCGACTGGGCGCAGGCGGCGGCGATGCGCGATGTGGCACGCGAACGTGGCGTGGAAGGGCTGATGCTGAAACGACGCGGCTCACCCTACCTGGCTGGGCGACGCCGCGGTGACTGGTGGAAATGGAAGGTCGATCCGCTCACCATCGATGCGGTGCTCCTGTACGCACAGGCTGGCCATGGGCGGCGCAGCACGCTGTACACCGACTACACCTTCGGCGTCTGGGACGGCGACACGCTGGTGCCGGTGGCCAAGGCGTATTCGGGCTTGGACGACAAGGAGATCCTCGCGCTTGATCGCTGGATCCGCGCCAACACCCGCGAACGTTTCGGGCCGGTGCGCAGCGTACGCGCCGAACAGGTGTTCGAGCTGGGTTTCGAAGCGGTCAACCGCAGCAGCCGGCACAAATCGGGGATCGCCGTGCGCTTTCCGCGCATCCTGCGCTGGCGCCACGACAAGCCTGCCAGCGAGGCCGATCAGCTGGCCAGCCTGCAGGCGCTGGCGCGATGACCCGCAGCCAGGCACTGCGCCGGCTGGAAGACTGGTTCGCGGCACGCGGCTGGCGCTCACTGCCCTTCCAGCGCGCGGTGTGGCGCCACTACCTGGCCGGCGAATCCGGGTTGCTGCATACGCCCACGGGCAGCGGCAAGACGCTGGCGATGTTCGGCGGGCCGTTGCTGCAGGCGCTGATCGATCCACCGCCCTCGCCCCGCCGCGCCAGTGCGGTGCGCCCATTGCAGGTGCTGTGGGTAACGCCCTTGCGCGCGTTGGCCAGTGATACCGCACGCGCGCTCCAGGCCGTCGTCGACGGCTTGGGACTGGGATGGCGTGTCGGCCTGCGCAGCGGTGACGCCAGCAACCGCGAGCGGCGCCAGGCCCGCGAAGGCCGCATCGACGTACTGGTAACCACGCCCGAATCACTGGCGCTGCTGCTGAGCTATCCGGATACGTTGCCGCGCATGCGCCAGCTGCGCTGCGTGGTGGTGGACGAATGGCATGAGCTGCTGGGCAACAAGCGCGGTGTGCTGCTGCAGTTGAACCTGGCGGTGTTGCGCGATGCTGCGCCTGCAGTGCAGCTGTGGGGGCTTTCGGCCACGCTGGGCAACCTGGATGAGGCGCGCGACGTACTACTGCCCGGACAGCCCGACGCGCCGATCGTGCAGGGCGTGCGCCCGCGCGCGATCAGCGTGCGCAGCCTGCTGCCGGAACCCGGCGAACGTTTTCCGTGGGCCGGGCATCTGGGCCTGGCGCAGCTGCCGCGGGTGCTGGACGCGTTGATGCGGGCACGCAGCAGCCTGTTGTTCACCAACACCCGTGCGCAGGCAGAACTGTGGCATCAGGCGCTGGCCGCGGTCTGGCCGGAAGCCCCGGACACGCTTGCGCTGCACCACGGCTCGCTGGATCCAGCACTGCGCCAGCAAGTCGAGGATGGCCTGCGCGCGGGCGCGCTGCGCTGCGTGGTTGCCACCTCCAGCCTCGACCTCGGCGTGGACTTCCCCGAGGTTGAGCAGGTACTGCAGCTGGGCAGCCCGAAGGGCGTGGCCCGCCTGCGCCAACGCGCGGGACGTGCGCGTCACCGCCCGGGTGCCAGCGGTTCCATCCAGTGCGTGCCCAGCCATGCACTGGAGCTGGCCGAATACGCCGCGGTGCGCCGTGCATTGGCCCAAGGCGTGGTCGAAGCGCGCAGGCCGCCGACGCTGTCGCTGGATGTGCTGGCCCAGCATGCGGTCAGCCGCGCGCTGGCCGGTGGCTTCGACAGCGATGCGCTGCTGGCGCAGGTACGGCGTACCCATGCCTTCGCATCTCTCGGCGAAGACCAGTGGCAGGCCGTGCTGACGTTCATCGTGCAGGGTGGCCAGGCCCTGGCCCAGTACCCCGATTTCCACAAGGTCGTGCGTGATGCCGACGGCTACTACCGCATGCACGATCGCCGCCAGGTACTGCGCCATCGGCTGTCGATCGGCACCATCAGCAGCGATGGCAGCGTGCGCGTGCAGTTCCTGCGCGGTGGTGGCCTGGGTGCCGTGGAGGAACAGTTCGCCAGCCGCCTGCGTCGCGGCGACCGTTTCCAGTTCGCCGGGCGCCTGCTGGAACTGGTGCAGCTGCGCGACATGACCGCCTTCGTGCGGCTGGCACGAGGGCGCGGTGATGGTGTAGTGCCGCGCTGGCAGGGAGGCCAGTTGCCACTGTCGATGCCGCTCGGCCGCGAGCTGGAGTGGGTACTGTCCGGCGCCGACGACAGTGCCGAATCACGCTGGTTGTCCCCCTTGCTGGCACTGCAGCAGCAGTTGTCGGCGCTTCCCGGCCCAGAGCATCTGCTGGTGGAAGAGGTGCGGCGCCGCGACGGCCAGTTCCTGTTCGTCTACCCTTTTGCCGGCCGTCACGTGCACGAGGCGCTGGCCGCCTTGCTGGCACTGCGCTGTACCCGCCGGCAGCGCAACAGCATCGGCTACGCGGTGAACGATCATGGCCTGGTGCTGGCACCGGCGCAGGCGATCGAACTGGATGCGGCGCAATGGCGAGCATTGTTCACCGCCGATCAGCTGCTGGACGATCTGCGTGCCGCGGTGAACCTGGGCGAGCTGGCGCGCCGCCAGTTCCGTGGCATCGCACGCGTAGCGGGCCTGCTGGTCCCCAGCCTGCCCGGCGGTATGCCGCGATCGCTGCGCCAGCTGCAGGCCTCGGCAGGCCTGCTCTACGACGTACTGCGCGAGCATGACCCCGGCCACCTGCTATTGGCATTGGCCGAACGCGAAGTGCTGCATGACAGCCTGGACCTGCCGGGACTACAGCAGGTCCTGGCAAGGATCGGCATGCAGGCCCTCTCGGTGCAGCACCCGACATCACTCACGCCACTGGGCTTCCCGTTATGGGCCGAACGCCTGCGCGGGCAGTTCAGCAACGAGGACTGGCGCACCCGCGTGCAACGCGCGGCCCAGCAGCTGGAGCGCCGCCATGGCCGATGAACTGCCGCTGCTGCGCGCCGGCGAATCGCTGATTCTGCTTGGCGCGCGTGCGCTGTACTGGCCCGCGCGGCAGGCGCTGTTGATCGCCGACCTGCACCTGGGCAAGGCCGATGTATTCCGCCGCGCCGGCATCGCATTGCCCAGCGGCGGCACCGGCGAAGACCTGCAACGCCTGCAGGGGCTGCTGGACAGGCATGCCTGTCGCGAGCTGTGGATCCTGGGTGACATCCTGCATGGACCGGCGCATCGCGCTGCGTGGTACCAGCAATGGCTGGCATGGCGCGAACGCAATGCTTCGCTGGACGTGCATGTCCTGCGTGGCAATCACGACCGCCAGCTGCCGCATGCTCAGTTGCAGGTACAGATCCACGATGAAGTACGGCTGCAGCCGTTCCTGCTTCGCCATGAGCCGATGCCCGATGCAGAGCTGCATGTGATCGCCGGGCATCTGCATCCACAGGTCGCCTTGCCGCCATTGCGACGGCGCTTCCCCGCGTTCTGGCTGCGTCAGCGGATGACGGTGCTGCCGGCCTTCTCCGCATTCACTGCCGGCATCGTGCCCGTGCCCGCCCGCGGCGAGCAAAGGGTCGCCTGCGTGGAAAACGGCCTGGTGCAACTGCCGGTGGCTTGAATCAGGCCGGACGAATGCCCAGCTGCGGCATCAACTGGAAATCAGGCGTGTCACCCTCACGTCGTCGCGGCAACGCCTGGATCGCCGCCAGCATTTCCTGCGCGCAGGTGCGGATGCGCGCGTGGTGCTCCGCTGATGCATGACTGATCAGGCTGCCGACATGGAACTCGAACACGTCCTCCAGTACGTCGGGCTGGTCCTCGTGCAGCATCTGCAGCAATCCGCGCAGCTTGCAGATTTCCGATTCCAGCTCCTCGACCGCGAACAACATGGCGTCCTCCTCTTCAACATCAGCGGCACATCCGGGCCGCAACAGGCCGCAACGGCAGCGCCGCCCGGGCCACGCGCGATGTTGATCACGGAAAGGAAAACGGGCGACGCGCAATCGCGTGCAACCTACTTCTCGCATATCGGCGGTGAGGCAACCGTTAATTCAGGTGACGACGCGCTTCACGCATTGGCCGTGATCGCGTTGATACGAGGCATCTCCGCTGCGGTGGCCAGTGCGTCGACGAACGCCGGATCCAGTGCAAGTGCACCGAACCAGCCGTGCTGGGTGCCACTGAGCACGCGCAGCATGTGGCCACGGCCCCCGGGCAGGCGCCCCATCGGGCCCAGCAGCACGTCACGCGCCTTCGCCCAGGCGTCGCGGTCGGACTGGAACAGCGGCGTCAGCCAACGACTCCAGCGCTGGTACACCGCAACGTGTGCCCTGCGTTGCGCCTGGTAGGCCTGCAGCGCGACCGTGCTGCCGCCGTAGGTGCGCACCGCATCGCGCAGCGCCAGCGCGTCCAACAGCGCCATGTTCACGCCCTGCCCCAGCTGCGGGCTCATCGCATGCGCGGCATCACCGGCCAGCACCATGCGGCCGTGGTGCCAGCGCGTCATCACCGCATCACGGTAGACTGCGCGCGCCAACTGGCCGGCATCACGCAGATGGGCGAAGCGCGCACTGGCCTGCGGCCACAGCGCATGCAGTTCATCCAGCCAGGGCGTCATGCCATCGGCCTGCCAGCGTTCGAAGTCGGCGCGTGGCAGGCTCCAGAAGAAACTCAGGCGCGGCGTGTCATCACCCGGGCGCGTGCCGACCGGCAGCAGTCCGATCATCTTGCGCGCGGCCACGTAACGCTGCCGCAACTCCTGCACGTGCGGCCAGTCCTCGGCCGGCAGCAGGCACCACAGCGCCCCCCACGGATACACGCGGTCCAGCCCGGCACCGCCGGCGATCGTGCCGCGCAGCGTCGACGCGGCGCCATCGGCGACCACTACCAGGTCGAACGGGCCATGCGTGCGCCCGTCGCTGTCGCGCAGACGGCCGTGTTCGGCATCCACCTCGGTAATGGTGGTACCGGCATGCAGCTGGCCCTCGCCTGCGCGCGCCTCGTCCAACAGCGAGAACAAGGCCCCGCGCTGCATGCCCAGGCCGTGCAGGCGAGCATCCAGTCCCTCGTAGCGCATGTCCATCACCGCGCGCTCGCACGGCGTGTCGCCATACAGGCGGTGCACCGGCGCGGCATGTGCGCGCACGGAATCAAGCAGGCCCATCTGCCACAGTACCTGCAGGCCGCTGGGCTGCAGCAGGAAACCGGCACCCACCGGCCCCGGCGTGGGCACGCGTTCGAAGATCTCCACCTCGTGGCCGTCACGGGTGAGCAGGATGGACACTGCCTGTCCAGCGGTGCCGTAGCCGATCACGGCGATGCGCAGTCGTTCCGTCATGGCCGCATTGTGCCCGAGGCGGGTGGATCGCGAGCGGGTCGCGGGCAATCCGCGCAAAAAAAACCCCGCCGAAGCGGGGTTTTCAACGCACTGTCGAGTGGATCACTCGGCCGGCGTGATGTTCGAAGCCTGGGCACCCTTCGGGCCCTGGGTCACGTCATAGGTGACACGCTGGCCTTCCTGCAGGCTGCGGAAGCCCTTGGAGTTGATGGCGGAGAAGTGCGCGAACACGTCGGCGCTGCCATCCTCCGGCGAGATGAAGCCAAATCCCTTGGCGTCGTTGAACCACTTGACGGTACCGTTCGGCATGGTGATGCGAGACCTTATGCAATGAATGGGTGGTGTACGCTGAACCCGCGCACAAGCTGAGTATGCAAAGCTTGCTCGGGGAAGACAATCACCCCCGTGCCAATTCGCCCACCAGTTCCGGAAGTCCGTTGCCGGCCGCCTGCACGTTGGCCAGCACTTCGGCCATCGTGATCTCCTCGCCATCACCACAGCCGGCAGCCCAGTTGGCGATGATCGCCAGGCAGGCGTAATCCAGCCCCAGCTCGCGTGCCAGGGCGGCTTCCGGCATGCCGGTCATGCCCACCAGATCGCAGCCGTCGCGGCGCATACGGGCGATTTCAGCGATGGTTTCCAGGCGCGGGCCCTGTGTTGCGCCGTAGCAGCCACCGTCATGGACCGTGACGCCGGTCACTTTGGCCGCAGCCAGGATCTTGCTGCGCAGCATTGGTGTGTACGGGTGGCCGAAATCAACGTGGACCACGTCGGTGCCTTCTTCCTCACAGATCGTGCTGATGCGGCCCCAGGTGTAGTCGATGATCTGGTCCGGGCAGGCCAGCACGCGCGGACCAAAGTGTTCGGTGATGCCTCCCACCGTGTTCAACGCCAGCACGCGCTGCGCGCCCAGCTGCTGCAGCGCGGCCAGGTTGGCGCGGTAGTTGATCTTGTGCGGCGGCAGCGAATGGCCTTCGCCATGCCGCGCCAGGAACGCCACGCGATGGCCGAGCAGCGTACCAACGCGCACCGGGCCCGACGGACGGCCGAAGCGGGTGTCGACCTCGTGGGTCTGCACGTCGTCAAGCTTGGCCAGGTTATAGACACCGGTACCGCCGATCACGGCCAGGGCGATCTGTTGCATTCGAAGCACTCCATGAAAAGACGAACGCCGGCACCCGAGGATGCCGGCGGCAGAAGAAGACGCGCCGCGGGCGGCTGCGCCGTTATTCCTTCATCGCGTAGATGGCCGGCACGCAGCGCAGGGTTTCGTTGACGTCCATGCCGAAGCCGAACACGTAACGGTCCGGCAGTTCGATGCCGGCGTAGTCGGCAGTCACGTCCGGCAGCGCGCGGTCGTGCTTCTTCACCGTCATCGCGGCGATGCGCACGTCGGTCGCGCCTTGTTCCAGGCACCAGGTGCGCACGCCCTGCAGGGTGTAACCCTCGTCGAGGATATCGTCGACCAGCAGCACGCGGCGACCGAACAGCGAGGTGGCCGGCTTGTGCTTCCAGACCAGGTCGCCGCCGGTGGTTTCACCGCGGTAACGGGTGGCGTGCAGGTAATCGAACTGCACGTCCTGGCCGCGCGCGCCCAGTTCCAGCGCCAGCTGGCCGGCGAACGGCAGCGCACCGTGCATGATGGACAGGAACAGCGGCACCTCGCCCTTGTAATCGCGCGCGATGGCGTCGGCGATACCAGCGATGGCCTTGTCGATGGTGGGGCGGTCGACCAGCAGGTCAGCCTGGGCCAGGGCCTGGGAAATGGTGAGGTTGGGCATCAGACGGTTCTTCCAAGGGTTTCAAGCAGACGGGATTGGGTGTCGCCATGGCGGGCATCGGCCAGCAGGCCGTCCCAGCCGAGCGCGCCGCGGCCCAGCAGGCCCAGCAGCGCAGCAGTATTGAGGGAGCGTCCCTGCACCGCGTGCAGGGCTTCATCGACCAGTTCCGGGTGGCAGACCAGCACCACGTCGCAGCCGGCATCCAGATGCGCGTGCACGCGCGCCGGCACGCCGCCGGCACTGTGCGAGGCGGCCATGCCGATGTCATCGGAGAACACCACGCCGCGGAACCCGAGCTCGCCGCGCAGGATGTCCTGGATCCAGCGCGGCGAATAGCCGGCCGGTTCCGGTGCCACCTGCGGATAGATCACGTGCGCCATCATCACCGCGTCGGCACCGGCGGCGATGCCGGCCTGGAACGGGACCAGGTCCTGGGCGCGCAGCTCGTCCAGCGCGCGCGGGTCGATCGCGGTATCCACGTGGGTATCTTCCAGCACGGTGCCATGGCCGGGGAAATGCTTGAGCGTGGCGGCCATGCCGACCGCATGCATGCCGCGCACGTAGGCGGCGGTGAACGCGGCCACCACCTGCGGGTCTTCACTGAAGGCGCGGTTGCCGATGGCGCGGTTGCCACGGCCAAGATCGACCACCGGCGCGAAGCTCAGGTCCAGGCCGCTGGCGCGCACTTCGCTGGCCATCAGCCAGGCGTGCTGCTCGGCCAGGGCCAGCGCCTGCTGCGGGTCGGTGGCGTACATCGCCCCGATGTCCTGCAGTGGCGGCAACTCGCTGTAGCCCTCGCGGAAACGCTGCACGCGGCCACCTTCCTGGTCCACGCAGATCAGCTGCGGGCGCGGCGCGGCAGCGCGGATCGCCGCGCTCAGATCGGTCACCTGCTGGCGCGAGGCGAAGTTGCGCTTGAACAGCACCACCCCGGCCACGGCATCGTGCTGCAGCCAGTCACGTTCCTGGGCGGTCAGTTCGGTGCCGGCAACGCCGATCAGCAGCATGGTCGATCTCCACAACGCGCGCCCGCATGGCGCAGTGCCGCATTGTCGCAGAACCGGCCGACAGGCGCAGTGGTCAGAAAAAGGGGACGGAGGGGATTAAGCCGCAATCGGCCGCTACGGGCTGGATACGTCTTAATTCCCTCCGTCCCCTTTTCGGATCCCTTTTCGGATCCGGTCAGACCTTGCAGCCGTCCGGGCCGCAGGCCTCGTCGCCGTCAGCCGGGGCCGCAGGCGCGCCCTGCTCGGCGGCGATCTGGCGCAGGGCGTTGGCGAAGGCCTCGGGGGGCTGCGCCCCGGAAATGGCCCACTTTCCATCGATGACGAAGGTCGGCACCGAGGAAATGCCCAGCGCATGGGCCTGCGCCAGCTTGGCTTCGACCTCGGCCAAGCCGCGGTCGGAGGCCAGCATCTGCGTGATTTCACCCGCGTCGAGGCCGCCTGCCGCGCCCGCCTTGATCAGCACCGAGGGGTCCGCCAGGTTCTGACCGTGCTCGAAGTGGGCGCGGAACAGTGCTTCGCCCACCGCATCCTGCACGCCGTGCTCGCCCGCCAGCCACAACACCCGGTGCGCCGGCAGCGTGGTCACCCGCACCTGGCCCTGGCTGAAGTCCATCGGCAGGCCCTCGGCCCGCGCGGTGGTCTGGGTCTGGCCGAGGATCTGTTCGGTACGCTCAACGCCGCCGAACTTGCGCACATAGGCCTCGCGCAGCGGCACCGGGGTGGCGTCCGCATCCGGGTCGAGCTGGAACGGCTGCCAGTGGATATCGAGTTCAGGCGCGTTGGCGCCCAGCAACTGCACGCCCTGCTGGAAACGATGCTTGCCGATCCAGCACCAAGGGCAGACCACGTCGGAGTAGATGTCGATTCTCATCCTTTCCACATGGGGGCCGACACCCTCGATAAAAGGGGACGGAGGGGATTAAGTCGTTTCCCGCACAGATGGGGTAAAGACGACTTAATCCCCTCCGTCCCCTTTTTGGCGGTTTCACCACTCTGAATACGGGTGGCTGGCCAGGGCAACGTTGTAGTAGCGGGCATCATCGGTGACTTCGGCACCCACCCAGTCCGGCAGGTCGATGGCCTGGTCAGCGCTGTCCAGCTCAACCTCAGCCACTACCAGGCCGGCGTTGTCGCCGAGGAACTCGTCCACCTCCCAGGTCAGGCCGGCGTGTTCGACCAGATGGCGGCGCTTGTCGATCAGGCCGCCCACGCACAGCGCCAGCAGTGCGCGCGCATCGTCCACCGGGATCGGATAGTCGAACTCCTGGCGGGTGTGGCCGATGGTGCGCGACTTCAGGTTCAGCGCGGCGTGGTCGCCCTCGATGCGCACGCGCACCGAGGCGTTCTGGGTGCCGCGGTCGAGCGCGCCCATGTCGTTGATGTAGCCCTGCGCCATCGGGATCACCCGGTGCGCGGCGGCGCGCCAGCCATCACTGCTGACGAGGAATTTGCGTTCGATTTCGATGCCCATCGGGCCATTATGCGCGATGGGCATGACAGCCGATCAGCGCTTCTCGAATACCGCGATGCTTTCCACGTGTGCGGTGTGCGGGAACATGTCCATGGCACCGGCGCTGACCAGGGTGAAGCCCTGTTCGTTGACCAGATAGCCGGCATCGCGTGCCAGCGAACCCGGGTGGCAGCTGACGTAGACGATGCGCTTGAACTGCTTCAGCGGCAGCTGCTGCAGCACTTCGATCGCGCCCGAGCGCGGCGGATCCAAGAGCAGCTTGTCGAAGCCCTGGCGCATCCACGGCGTGCTGCGCTGGTCCTGGGTGAGGTCGGCGCTGAAGAACTGGGCGTTGGTCAGGCCGTTGCGCTCGGCATTCTCACGGGCCCGCGCGACGAGGCCAGCATCACCTTCCACACCGACCACTTCGCGCACGCGGCGCGCCAGCGGCAGGGTGAAGTTGCCCAGGCCGCAGAACAGGTCCAGCACACGCTCGTCCTCACCCGGCTCCAGCAGGTCCAGGGCGTGGGCGATCATCTTCTCATTGAGCTTGGCGTTGACCTGGATGAAGTCCAACGGACGGAACGCCAGCTCCACGTCCCACGGCGCCAGCCGGAACGACAGCGGCACGCCCTGCCCGTCCAGCGGCTGCACGGTATCCACGCCACCGGACTGCAGGTAGATCACGAAGCCATGCTGCTGGCCGAAGGCGGCCCAGGCCACGCGGTCGGCATCGCTGAGCGGCTGCAGGTGGCGCACGGTCAGGACCACGGCCTGGTCGCCAGCGATGAATTCGATCTGCGGGATGTCACGCTTGCCATCGAGCGATTCGATGAACGTGGACAGCGCCTCGACCTTGGTGCCGATCTCGGGGATCACGGTCAGGCACTGGCTGAGGTCGGCGACGAATCGCGGATCCTGTTCACGGAAGCCGACCAGGGTCTTGTCCTTCTTTTCGACCCGGCGCACCGAGAAGCGGCCCTTGCGCCGGTAGCCCCAGCTCTCGCCGACCAGCGGCGCCAGCACGGTGCCCGGCTTCACGTGGCCGATGCGCTCCAGGTTGTCCATCAGCACGCGCTGCTTGGCGACAATCTGCTGGTCTTCGTCCAGGTGCTGCAGCACGCAGCCGGCGCAGGTGCCGAAGTGCGGGCACTTCGGGGTGACGCGCTGCGGCGAGGCCTGCAGCACTTCCACCGTACGCGCTTCGTCGAAATGGCGGCTGCGGGCGGTCTGTTCGGCCATGACCACCTCACCCGGCAGGGCGCCGCTGACGAAGGTGACCTTGCCGCCCTCGCCTTCACGGCGGGCGACACCGCGACCATCATGGCTGAGGTCGAGGATCTCGGTCTGGAACGGGGTACGGTCGATGCGGGAGCGGGATCGGGCCACGTGGCAACAGGCTGCGGGCAAAAATGGGGGCGTATTGTCGCAGATCCTGACCGGCAGGGTCCGGACCCGCTTGCGCCCGCCGCCGCTGTGCTTGATGATTGCAACAGCTGACATGGAGGCAGCCCTGATGCAGATGACCCCGCGGGCCAGCCGGCCCCGCTTCCTGCTTGTCGAGGACGACATCATCAGCCGCGGCTTTTTCAAGGCGGCGTTGGAAACGTTACCGGCGGACGTGGACACCGCAGATTCATTGGCCAGTGCCCTGGCCAGCGCCGAGCCCGGCGCGCATGACCTGTGGCTGATCGACGTCAACCTGCCTGACGGCAACGGCGCGCAGCTGCTGCGCGAACTGCGCCGTTCACATCCCGACACCCCGGCGTTGGCGCATACCGCCGACGGCGATACCTCGATCCATGCGCGCCTGCGCGAGGCCGGTTTCAGCGACACGCTGGTCAAGCCGCTGGGCCGCGACCAGCTGCTGAAGGCGGTGCGCCGCGCCCTGGTCAACAGTCCGGCCGGGATCGTCATGGCCCAGGCGCCGGCCGCGGTCGAGCTGCAGGTACAGGACTGGGACGAGACTGCGGCACTGGCCGCGCTCAATGGCCAGCGCAACCACCTGATCGCGCTGCGCGAGCTGTTCCTGGCCGAGCTGCCGGGCGTACGCGATGCGGTCGAGCAGGCGGTGGACCAGCATGACGAGCGCCAGCTGCGCAGCCAGTTGCATCGGCTGCAGGCGAGCTGTGGCTTCGTGGGCGCGGCGCGGTTGGGCCGGGCGGTGCGCCAGTTGCATCATGCGCCGGAGTCCGGGCAGGCCCAGGCGGGATTCCGCGACGCGGTAGCTGCCCTGCTGCATTAAGGGTTGTTCGGCAGGGCTGCGCCCTGCACCTGCCGAAGCCTTCAAGCCAGGGCAACGTCAAAGGCCAAAGCAGCATTCCGTGGGATGGCGGGGCACTGTGGGTTTGCGGGGACGGCGCAAGTACGTCCATGTAGCCTTGGTCGCCGCATCCATGCGGCTCACACCCCGCAAACCCACAGTGCCCCGCCTTCGACAGTTGGCCGGTGGCCAGTAGATCCACGCCATGCGTGGATGAATCTCAATCGGAATCAAATATTTCGAATTGAAATCGAAACGCATCCACGCATGGCGTGGCTCTACTGTGTCGACCAAGGTCGACACCCACCAGAGCAGAGTGCCGTTCCGACAGCTCGCGAGAAACTGTCGAAGGCGGGGTGGGTCCGGTTGCGGGAGTGTCCGCGGCATGGATGCCGCGGCCAAGCCCCCATGGACGGGTTTACGGCGTCTCCCGCAACCGGACCCACCCTGCCATCCCACGGATAGCCAGCTTTTGCAGTTGACGTTGACGTTGATTCGGCAGGTGCAGGGCTGCAAGCCCTGCCGAACACCCCTCAACGCCTGGGTGCGAGCTGCTCGAGCATTTCCCAGGACTTCAGGCCGCGCGGCCCCAGGTGATGGGCCAGCACCCGCCGCATCGGCAGGCGCAGGCTGGCCAGGTCGGCGGCATCGGGCTCTTCATCGGCGGCCAGCGCCAGCAGCGCAGAACCCGTCGCGGCCGCCCGGCGTTCCCCACCGCGCTCGCTGAGCAGGCGCTGCGCGCCTTCCTGTGGGTCCAGTTCGTAGCGCGCGGCCGGGTCGATCGGCTGGCCGTCGCTGGCGCTGTCCAGATCGAAACCCAGGCCCAGCGCAGACAGCAGCTCGCGCTCAAACCGGCGCAGGGTCCAGGCCAGGCCAGCGCCCACGGCCAGCCGCGCGCGTGCCTCGCCGTAGGCCAGGTACAACTCCGGCAGCGGGTCCTGGCGCGGGGCCAGGCGCAGGGTCAATTCACTCAGATAGAAGCCGGCCAGCATCGCCTGGCCGACCAGGCGCGGGGCAGCATCCAGTGCCTCGGCACCCCGCAGCTGGGCCAATTCGCCCCGCTGCTGGGCACTGAAGCGGATCCACTGCAGCGGCTGCAGGGCCGCGCGCAGCACCTGTCCCTTGGCGGTGGATACGCCACGCGCGAGCAGGCCGATCCGGCCATGCTGCGCGCTCAGCACTTCGACCAGCAGGCTGGTCTCGCGATAGGCCCGTGCATGCAGCACGAAGCCGGTGTCGTCCTCGATCATCATCGAAGCGACTGCAACGGCTTACTCGTAACCGAAGGCCTTCAGTGCGGCCTCGTCGTCGGACCAGCCTTCACGCACGCGCACCCAGGTCTCCAGGAACACCTTGGCGCCGAACAGGCGCTCCATCTGCAGGCGGGACTTGGCCCCGATCTCCTTCAGGCGGGTACCACCCTTGCCGATCACGATCGCCTTCTGGCCCTCGCGCTCGACCCAGATCACCGCACCGATGCGCAGCAGGTTGCCATCTTCGGTGAAGCGCTCGATTTCCACGGTGGTGGCATACGGCAGCTCTTCGCCCAACTGGCGCATCAGCTGTTCACGTACCAGTTCGCCGGCCAGGAAGCGCTGGCTGCGGTCGGTGATCTCGTCTTCGCCGAACATCGGCGGCGCTTCCGGCAGCAGCGCCAGTACGTCGCGCACCAGTGCTTCCAGGCCGTTGCGCTTCTGCGCCGAGATCGGATGCACCGACGAGAAATCGCGGCCGGCCGTGACTTCCTGCAGGAACGGCAGCAGCGCGCCCTTGTCCTTCAGCCGGTCGATCTTGTTGACCACCAGCACCACCGGGATACCGGCGTCGCGCAGAACATTGAAGGCCAGGCTGTCTTCCTCGTCCCAGCGACCGGCTTCGATCACCAGCAGGCCGGCATCGACGCCTTCCAGCGAACCGCGCGCGGCGCGGTTCATCACCCGGTTCATCGCCCGCTTCTGCACCTTGTGCAGGCCGGGAGTGTCGACCAGCACCAGCTGGCCTTCCGGATAGGTGGCGATGCCCAGCAGGCGATGGCGCGTGGTCTGCGGGCGGTTGGAAACGATGCTGACCTTGGCCCCGACCAGGGCATTGGTCAGGGTCGATTTGCCCACGTTCGGGCGGCCGATGACGGCCACGCTGCCGCAATGATGGGAAGTTTGTTCGCTCACTTGGAATCCAGTTGTTCTAGGACGGCTGCAGCCGCCTGTTGTTCGGCAAGCCGCCGCGAGGCGCCTTCGCCCTCGGTGCTGGCGGCCGGGTCGGCTACGTTGCAGCGTACCCGGAAGTGCTTGGCGTGGTCGTCACCGGATTCTGACACCAGTTCATACTGCGGCAACGCCTTCTGTCGGGCCTGCAGCCATTCCTGCAGGCGGGTCTTGGGGTCCTTCTCGGGCCGACCGGAAGCCGGCAATGCCTCGATCGAAGCGCTGAACCAGGGCAGTACCACCGCCCGGCAGGCCTCGAAGCCGGCATCCAGGTAGATCGCGGCCACCACGGCTTCCACGGCGTCGGCCAGAATCGAGTCGCGACGATGACCGCCGGACTTCATTTCGCCGGGGCCCAGGGTCAGCCGCTCGCCCAGTTCCAGGGTGCGCCCGATCACCGCCAGCGCGCCTTCACGCACCAGCTCGGCACGGGCACGGGTCATCGCGCCTTCGTCGGCCTTGGGCCAGCGTCGGTACAACGCCTCGGCCGCCATCATGTTAACGATGCTGTCGCCGAGGAACTCCAGGCGCTCGTTGTGCGGCGCACCGGCACTGCGATGCGTCAGCGCCTGCTTGAGCAGGGCCGGGTCGCTGAAGGCATGACCGATCAGGTCGCCACGTTGGATGAATTTACTGGGCACCGCTTCGTGTCAGGTCCTGGGAAGAATCGAATTTGCCAACCACATCGAGGTTGCCGATCAGCTGACGGCGCACTTCGTAGTTGACCTTGAGGGTCCAGCCATTGTCGCGACGGTCGAACTTCACGTTGGCCGGCTTCACGTTGTCCGAATAGTTGATGTACAGCCGCTTGAAGAACAGGTCCTGGATGCGCGCCGGCTCCATGCTGCCCACGCCCGGCTCGTTGGCCAGGCTCTTCATCGCCGAGCGCACCGCGTAGTACTCCTGGTACATCGGGAACAGCTTCATGGCGATGTAGAGGAAGAAGCCAACCACGATCAGGACCGTCAGGAACGAGGTCAGGGTCATGCCACGCTGCGTGTTCATCGTCTTCATTGCGTTCTCCCCAGATACGCGTTGGATGTGAAAATACTCAGTTGGTGCCCGCTCAGTTGATGCTCGAGCCGATCCGCGACGGCTCGAAGCCATCCTTGCAGAACCAGCCCTGGCAGTTCAGCCAGATCAGGAACGCCTTGCCACGCAGGTTCTCTTCCGGCAGCAGGCCCCAGAAACGGCCATCATCGCTGTTGTCGCGGTTGTCGCCCATCACCAGGTACTTGCCGGCCGGCACGGTCCACTGGCCCTGGCCACGCGGATAGTCGGTCTCCAGCACCGTGTGGGTGCGGCCCGGCAGGTGCTCGACCAGCAGGTTGGCGCCCTCGCCCTGGCCCTTGTGGCCGGCGTAGATCCCCTTGTTGTCGTACTTCAGCGGCTCGCCGTTGAGGATCACGCCGTCGCCTTCGAAGACCACGGTGTCACCCGGCACGCCGATCACGCGCTTGATGAAGTTCTCGCCCTTGGCCGGATCGTTCTCGCCATGGCCGGGGAAGTGGAACACCACCACGTCACCACGCGAGGGCTCACCCACCGGCACGAACTTGGTGTTGCTGATCGGCAGGCGCAGGCCGTAGGAGAACTTGTTGACCAGGATGAAATCGCCGATCAACAGGTTCGGCATCATCGAGCTGGACGGGATCTTGTACGGCTCGGCAATGAAGCTGCGCACGATCAGCACGATCGCCAGCACCGGGAAGAACGCACGCGAGTAGTCCACCAGCACCGGCTCGGAATCGAGCAGGCCCGCGCGCTGGGCGCGACGCTTGGCGAGGTACAGCTTGTCCGCGAGCAGGATCAGGCCCGAGGCCAGGGTCAGCACGACCAGGAGGATCTCAAACAGTTTCATTCAGGGTCCTTTGCAACGTCACCAGACGACCGGCCCCGCAGGGCCGGTGCGGGCTTACTTGTTGTCCATCTGCAGCACGGCCAGGAACGCTTCCTGCGGGATCTCCACGCGGCCGACCTGCTTCATGCGCTTCTTGCCTTCCTTCTGCTTTTCCAGAAGCTTCTTCTTGCGCGAAACGTCGCCACCATAGCACTTGGCCAGCACGTTCTTGCGCATGGCCTTGACCGTGGTACGGGCGATGATCTGCGAGCCAACGGCGGCCTGGATGGCCACGTCGAACATCTGGCGCGGGATCAGGTCCTTCATCTTTTCGCACAGTTCGCGGCCGCGACGGTCGGCATGGCTGCGGTGCACGATCAGCGACAGTGCATCGACCTTGTCACCGTTGATCAGTACGTCCACGCGCACGAACGGGCCTGCGTCGAAGCGCACGAAGTGGTAGTCCAGCGAGGCATAGCCACGGCTGACCGACTTCAGCTTGTCGAAGAAGTCCAGCACCACCTCGGCCATCGGCAGCTCGTAGCTGATCTGCACCTGGCTGCCCAGGTAGTTGATGCCGATCTGGCTGCCGCGCTTCTCTTCGCACAGCTTGATGATGTTGCCGATGTACTCCTCGGGGGTGAGCACGTTGGCACGGATGATCGGCTCGCGGATCTCCTCGACCTGGTTCACCGGCGGCAGCTTGGCCGGGTTGTCCATGTTGATGATCGAGCCATCGGTCTTCAGGACTTCATACACCACCGTCGGCGCGGTGCTGATCAGGTCCAGGTTGTATTCGCGCTCCAGGCGCTCCTGCACGATTTCCATGTGCAGCATGCCGAGGAAGCCGCAGCGGAAGCCGAAGCCCATCGCCTCGGAGCTTTCCGGCTCGAAACGCAGCGCGGCATCGTTCAGGCGCAGCTTGTCCAGCGCTTCGCGCAGGTCCGGGTAGTCCTCGGCATCGACCGGGAACAGGCCGGCGAACACGCGCGGCTGCATTTCCTGGAAGCCCGGCAGCGGCTTCGGTGCCGGGTCGCCGGCCAGGGTCAGGGTGTCGCCGACCGGCGCACCGTGCACGTCCTTGATGCTGGCGGTGACCCAACCCACTTCACCTGCACGCAGCGCCGGCAGCACCTTGCGCTTCGGGGTGAACACGCCGACGTTGTCGACCTGGTGGTTGCGGCCGGTGGACATCACCTGCAGCTTGTCACCGGCCTTGATCTCGCCCTGCATCACGCGCACCAGCGAGACCACACCCAGGTAGTTGTCGAACCAGGAGTCGATGATCAGCGCCTGCAGCTTGTCGGTGTCGCGCGGCTTCGGCGGCGGGATGCGATGCACGATCGCTTCCAGCACGTCCTGCACGTTCAGGCCGGTCTTGGCACTGACCGGCACGGCGTCGGAGGCGTCGATGCCGATCACGGCCTCGATCTCGGCCTTGGCGCGCTCGATGTCGGCGGTGGGCAGGTCGATCTTGTTGATCACCGGCACCACTTCCAGGCCCTGCTCCACGGCGGTGTAGCAGTTGGCCACCGACTGCGCTTCCACGCCCTGGGCCGCATCGACCACCAGCAGCGCGCCTTCGCAGGCGGCCAGCGAGCGGCTGACTTCATAGGAGAAGTCGACGTGGCCGGGGGTGTCGATGAAGTTCAGATGGTAGGTCTGCCCGTCCTTGGCCAGGTACGGCAGCGACACCGACTGCGCCTTGATCGTGATGCCACGCTCGCGCTCGATCGGGTTGGAGTCGAGCACCTGCGCTTCCATCTCGCGGGCCTGCAGGCCACCACAGAGCTGGATGATGCGGTCGGCCAGCGTGGACTTGCCGTGGTCGACATGGGCGATGATGGAGAAGTTGCGGATGTTCCGCATCGAATCAGAAGACATAGGTGGCGGCGGCGCGCGGCGTCGTCAGGGTAACGGTCGATTATCGCATGCCCGGCGCCCGCCCGCGAAAACGGCCTCATCGGACCGGGCCCGGAATGGCCGAAGCCCCGCCAGGGCGGGGCTTCGGGGAAAAGCCGGGGCCGCCGAAGCGGCCCCGGCAGGCCTTACTGGCCGGCCTTGACCGCGACGAACGCGCTGTTACCGCTGCCGGTGCGCACCAGCAGCATCACCACGTCGCCCTTCTTGTAGCTGGAAAGCGCACGGTTCAGCGCGTCCACGCTGCCGACCTGGGTGCTGGCCACCTGCAGGATCACCATGCCCGGAGACAGGCCCGCATCACGCGCGCCCTGGCCCTTGACCCCGGTGATGCGCACGCCTTCGCCCGATTCCAGGCCCAGCTGCTTGCGCTGCGGTGCGGTCAGGTCACTGACGTCCAGCCCCAGCAGGGCATTGGCGCCGGCCTGCGGAGCCGCATCGCTGTCGCCGGTGGCCGGGCCACGCGAACCGGCCTGCCCGTCTTCGGTCAGTGCGGTCAGGGTGGCACTGAGGTCGCGCGGCTTGCCATCACGGATCACGCCCAGGGTGACCCGGCTGCCCGGTGCCATCGCGCCGATCAGCGGCGGCAGGTCGGACCAGCTGTTGACCGGCGCGCCGTTCACCGAACGGATCACATCGCCGATCTTCACCCCGGCCCGGGCTGCAGCCGAGTCCGGCACGATCTGGTTGACCAGGGCGCCGCGGCTGTCCGGCAGGCCCATCGCCTGCGCCTTCAGCCCGTCGATTTCCTGCACCACCGCGCCGAGCTGGCCACGGGTGACCTTGCCGGTCTTCTTGATCTGCTCGACCGCGCTCATCGCCAGGTCGATCGGGATCGCGAAGCTGATTCCCATGTAGCCGCCCGAGGCGGAGAAGATCTGCGAGTTGATGCCGACCACTTCGCCACGGGTGTTCAACAGCGGGCCACCGGAGTTGCCCTGGTTGATCGCCACGTCGGTCTGGATGAAGGGCACGTAGCGCTGGTCCGGACCACCTGTGCTGCGGCCGAGGGCGCTGACCACGCCGGCAGTGACCGAGTGGTCGAGGCCGAACGGCGAACCGATCGCGACCACCCACTGACCCGGCTTGAGGGAGTTGGAGTCGCCAACGCGCACGGTCGGCAGGTTCTTGCCGTCGATTTTCAGCAGTGCCACGTCGTACTGCTGGTCGCTGCCCACCACTTTCGCGGTGAACTCACGGCGGTCACCCAGCTTGACCTTCACCTCGCTGGCATCGGCCACCACGTGGTAGTTGGTCAGCACATAGCCATCGGGCGAGATGATGAAGCCCGAGCCCATGCCGCGGCCCTTGATGCTGGGGCCACCGTCCGGACCGCCCGGGCCCTGCCCCGGCATCGGGAAATCCGGGCCGAAGAAGCGGCGGAAGAACTCCGGCATGTCATCGTCGCCGCCCATCGGGCCCCGCGAGGCCTGGCGGTTGTTGCGGACGATGGTGGTGTCGACGTTGACCACGCCAGGCCCGACCTGTTCGACCAGATTGGTGAAGTCAGGCAGGCCCGTGACCAGCGGCTGGGCCGGGGCCCGCGGCGCGGCGGCCGGCGCGGCCTGGGTCTGGGCGGCCGGAGCCGGGGCCTGCGCGCAGGCCACCAACGGCAGGGTCAGGGCCAGCAGGCCCATGGCCTGCGTGCGGAGTCGGGGAGTCATCGGACGGCAACCTCCGGATCGGATGGAAAGAGGAATACGAGCCCCGCCGGCGGCGGGGCGTGAAAGCGCCCGGCTCAGTCGCGCGGGCGCGGCGGCACCGGCAGGTCGTCCTGCAGGCGCGGCTCGAACGGGTAGAACGCGGCGCCCCCGGCGTGGGCCGGGAAGCTAGCATTGAGCGCGCCACCGGCAGCGGGCGCCAGGCTGGAGCGCGGCCACGGTCGCGCCTGCAGGCCACCAACCTCACCGAACGGCATGTTGCGGCTGGCATTGGCCGGCACGGTCGGGGTCAGCGGCGCCTGTGCGGCGGCCACGGCGCGTTGCGGCATGTCCTCGCGCTGGGCGGCACGCGCGGCCTGCTGGCTGCGGGTAGCGCTGGCGCGACGGGTGTCCTGGCGTCGGCTGGCCGCGGCCATGGCCACTGCCGGTACACCGGCCACGGCCATTGCGGCGGTATCCACCGAGGCTTCGGTTACCGGAGCCGGCGTCGTCGGCGCCGGAGCGGGCGCAAGTTCGGCCTGGCTGGCGATCACCTGCGGTGCCAACGGCTCGCCCGGGGTGGCTTCCTTCAGCTTCTCGCCACCCATGAACAGCGCCACCGCCGCCACCGAGGCGGCCAGTGCGGCGCCACCGCCCCAGGCCCGCCAACCGCTGCGGCGCACCTCGCGGCGCGGCTCGGCCTGCGGCGCCGGTTCGGCAGCGATGGCGGCGGCCACGGCCGCGCTGAAGCCGGCCGGCGCCAGCGCCGAGGCCTGCCCGCGCATCACGTCACCCAGCAGCTGCCAGCGTTCCTGGCAGCCGGCCAGCTCGGGGTCGTGCTCCATCCGGCGCAGCAGGAAGCGCGCTTCGTCGGCGCCCAGCTCGCCATCGACCAGGGCCGACAGCTGTTCGCGATGGCGCTGGTCCAGGCGCTGCCCGGCGGGCGATTGGTGGTTCTGCGATTCGTTGAACGGATTACTGGTCATACGCGGCTCTTCTCACGGGTGGCGCTGCCGATGTCCAACAGCGGCCGGAGTTCGGTGTCGATCGCCTCGCGCGCCCGGAAGATCCGTGAACGCACGGTGCCGATCGGGCACCCCATTTTCTGCGCGATATCTTCGTAACTCAGGCCTTCCACCTCGCGCAGGGTGATCGCCAACCGGAGTTCTTCCGGCAGCGCATTGACGGCCTTCATCACCGTCTGTTCCAGTTCCTGGCGCATCAACTCGCGTTCGGGCGTATCGGTGTCGCGCAGGCGCGTCCCGCTGTCGAACTGTTCGGCGTCACCGATGTCGATGTCATCGGTCGGCGGCCGGCGATTGTGTGAAGCCAGGTAGTTTTTGGCGGTATTCACGGCGATTCGATGCAACCAGGTTGAGAACTGGGCATCGCCGCGGAAACTTCCAATCGCGCGGTACGCACGGATGAAAGTGTCCTGGGCGACGTCCTGACATTCGCTCCAGTCGGCGATGTAGCGACCGACCAGGGCCACCACGCGATGCTGGTACTTGCGCACCAGGACATCGAACGCGGCGCTCTCGCCGTGCTGCACGCGCCGGACCAGTTCCAGATCCAGCTCCTGAGGTGTATCAACATCGGCCATGAGGGGCCGCACTCCTGTCAGCCCAACCGACGTCGGGCAATGAGACTGCCAATCCCGGGAAAAGTTCAGTCGCCGATCACCTGGCGCCGCACCAGCTTTTAACCACCGTTCCGTTAGCGTCCCGGTCCACGGCCATGGATCCGGGGTCGCCACTCCCCTGCTATTGGGATTTGACGCGGGGGAAACAACCTCTGGATCATAGCCGCTTCTCCATACACAACCGGATGGAACGTCCATGCTCTCAGGCTTCGATGGTCTCCGCTTCAGCCACTGGCACCCCGAGATCCGCGACGACGGCGTGGTGGTTCTCTCCCTGGATCGTCAGGACAGCAGCGTCAACGCCATGTCGCAGGACGTGCTGCTGGAACTGGGCGACCTGCTCGAGCGCATTGCACTGGACCCGCCCAAGGGCGTGGTGATCCAGTCGCTGAAGAAGGCCGGCTTCATTGCCGGTGCCGACCTGAAGGAGTTCCAGGAGTTCGACCGCCGCGGCACCGTCAACGACGCCATCCGTCGCGGCCAGGCCACCTACCAGAAGCTGGCTGAACTGCCCTGCCCGACCGTGGCAGCCATCCACGGCCACTGCCTGGGCGGCGGTACCGAGCTGGCGCTGGCCTGCCGCTACCGCGTGGCCTCCAATGACAGCAGCACCCGCATCGGCCTGCCGGAGACCCAGCTGGGCATCTTCCCGGGCTGGGGTGGCAGCGCGCGCCTGCCGCAGCTGGTCGGCGCACCGGCGGCGATGGACATGATGCTGACCGGCCGCACCCTGTCGGCCTCGGCCGCGCGCGGCATCGGCCTGGTCGACAAGGTGGTGGCACCGGCAGTGGTGCTCGACACCGCCGTCGCGCTGGCCTTGTCCGGCACCACCCGCCCGTTCAAGCAGCGCGCGACGGCCTGGGCCACCAACACCTGGCTGGCACGCACCCTGCTGGCACCGCAGATGGTCAAGCAGGTCGCACGCAAGGCCAAGAAGGACCAGTACCCGGCGCCCTACGCGCTGATCAGCACCTGGCAGCGCAGCGGCGGCATGCCGATCCAGGCACGCCTGGATGCCGAGCGGCGTGCCGTGGTGAAGCTGGCCAGCACGCCGACCGCGCGCAACCTGATCCGCATTTTCTTCCTGACCGAGCGCCTGAAGGGCCTCGGCGGTGGTGACTCCGGCATCCGCCACGTGCACGTGGTCGGCGCCGGCGTGATGGGCGGCGACATCGCCGCGTGGGCCGCCTACAAGGGCTTCGAGGTCACCCTGCAGGACCGCGAGCAGCGCTTCATCGACCCGGCCATGGAACGCGCGCAGGCGCTGTTCGCCAAGAAGGTGCGCGACGAGAGCAAGCGTCCCGCGGTGGCCGCGCGCCTGCGTGCCGACCTGGAAGGCAACGGCGTGGCCGAGGCCGACCTGGTGATCGAAGCGATCATCGAGAACCCGGAAGCCAAGCGTGCGCTGTACCAGACGCTGGAACCGAAGATGAAACAGGACGCGCTGCTGACCACCAACACCTCATCGATTCCGCTGGTGGAACTGCGCGACCACATCCAGCACCCGGCGCAGTTCGCTGGCCTGCACTACTTCAACCCGGTGGCGCAGATGCCGCTGGTGGAAATCATCCACCACGACGGCATGGCGCCTGAGACCGAGCGTCGCCTGGCCGCGTTCTGCAAGGCACTGGGCAAGTTCCCGGTGCCGGTGGCCGGCAGCCCGGGCTTCCTGGTCAACCGCGTGCTGTTCCCGTACATGCTGGAAGCCGCCACCGCCTATGCCGAAGGCATCCCGGGCCCGGTGATCGACAAGGCCGCAGTGAAGTTCGGCATGCCGATGGGCCCGATCGAACTGATCGACACCGTGGGCCTGGACGTGGCCGCTGGCGTTGGCCGCGAGCTGGCGCCGTTCCTGGGCCTGCAGATTCCGGCCGCGCTGCAGACGGTGGAACCGGACAAGCGCGGCAAGAAGGATGGCCAGGGCATCTACACCTGGGAAAACGGCAAGCCGAAGAAGCCGGACGTGGCCAGCGATTACCAGGCCCCGGCCGATCTGGAGGACCGCCTGATCCTGCCGCTGTTGAACGAGGCAGTGGCCTGCCTGCACGAAGGCGTGGTGGCGGATGCGGACCTTCTGGATGCCGGCGTGATCTTCGGCACCGGTTTTGCACCGTTCCGCGGTGGTCCGATCCAGCACATCCGTGCGGTGGGTGCCGATGCGATCGTCGAGCGGTTGAAGGCGCTGCAGCAGCGCCACGGCGACCGCTTCGCCCCGCGCCCGGGCTGGGACAACCCCGCCCTGCGCGAACCGGTGGTGTGAGTTGATCGGCCGGGCCTGCGGCCCGGCACCCGCGGTAGTGCCGGCCGATGGCCGGCAGCCCCAAAAGCCAGAGCCGCAGCGGCTCTGGCTTTTCTGTTTGCTGGGCGGGGCGGTGTGGGCAGGCAGGACACGCCGTAAACCCGTCCATGGGGGCTCGATGGCGCCATCCATGGCGCCAACGGTCCTGCCTGCCCACACCGCCCCACCCCTGACAGTTTCCCGGTGACGGTCAGTGACCTTCGGGAGCTGGTAGGTGTCGACCTTGGTCGACACGCTTGGTCCACGCCATGCGTGGATGCGAGCGAAGCGACCGGCGTTTGATTTTGACTTTGATTTTCTTTTTTCTTCTCCGTGGCTGGACGCACACGGAAACCGTCAGAGGCCGGGCGGGTGGGGGGCGCAGGGGCGTGAGCCGCATGGATGCGGCGATCGAGCTTACATGGACGTACTTGCAGCGTCCCCTGCGCCACCCACCCGCCCGGCCAAGCGCGGCTTCTGCTTCTGCTTTTGCCTTCAGCGACCAACCCCACAGCCACGAGGGGCTGCGCCGTTGGCTGGAACCCCAGTCGAGCAAGCTCCACTCTACGGAACAACCTGTTACCCATACGGGGCATGTCCCCGTCACAGCCGCGTGCGATGCTGACCACCTGATCCCTGCCAGCGAGAACGCCCGCATGACCACCATCATCGCCCCGCGCGTGCACGACATCGGCGGACTCGAAGTCCGTCGCGCGGTCCCCACCCTGCAGGCGCGCAGCATCGGCTCGTTCGTGTTCGTCGACCAGATGGGCCCGGCACTCATGCACCCCGGCACCGCCATCGACGTGCGCCCGCATCCGCATATCGGCCTGGCTACCGTCACCTATCTGTGGTCGGGCGCGATCGGCCACCGCGACACGCTGGGTTCGGATCAGGTGATCCGCCCCGGTGACGTCAACTGGATGACCGCCGGCCGCGGCATCGCCCATTCCGAGCGCACGCCGCAGCCGGACCGCGACCATGACAACCCGATCCACGGCATGCAGACCTGGGTGGCGCTGCCGAAATCGCATGAGGAAATCGAACCGGCGTTCTACCACCATGCCGCCGCCACCCTGCCCGAGCAGCGCCGCAATGGCGCATGGCTGCGCGTCATTGCCGGCCGCGCCTACGGCGAAGAATCGCCGGTGAAGGTGTTCGCCGATACGCTCAACGTGGCGATCGACCTCGACCCGGATGCGGAAATCGATATCGACAACGGCCACCGCGAGCGCGCGCTGTACATCCTCGAAGGCGACGCGCAGCTGGATGGCGTGGACATCCCTGCCCAGCACCTGGTGATCCCCGAGGCTGGTGCGCGTGGCCGCCTGCGCGCGAAGACGCCGGTGAAGGCGATGTTGTTCGGTGGCGAGCCGCTGGATGGCCCGCGTCACCTGTGGTGGAACTTCGTGTCCAGCTCGAAGGAACGTATCGAACAGGCCAAGCACGACTGGGAGGCCGGCCGCTTCGGCACCATTCCGGGCGACGACAAGGAATTCATCCCGCTGCCGCAGTACTGAACATCGCGTGTTGCACACATCCGAAGGTGTATCCCTGCACCCGGCGTTGACACTACAGTCACCCGCTGATCATTGAAATGTGACATAAATCACACTTTCGACCGTCAAAGGAGTGCAACACATGAGCATGGGTAAACGCTTGTCCGCCGAGTTCCTCGGCACGTTCTGGCTGGTTCTGGGTGGCTGTGGCAGTGCCGTGCTGGCCGCCAAGTTCGGCGGTGACGGCAATCCGCTGGGTATCGGTTTCCTCGGCGTTGCGCTGGCCTTCGGCCTGACCGTGGTGACCGGCGCCTATGCGTTCGGCCATATCTCCGGCGCGCACTTCAATCCGGCGGTCAGTGTCGGCCTGTGGGCCGGCGGTCGTTTCCCGACCAAGGACCTGATCCCGTACATCATCGCCCAGGTCGCCGGCGGCCTGCTGGCCGGCTTCATCCTGCTGCAGATCGCATCGGGCGCCAGCGGCTTCGCCATTGATGGCAGCCAGGCCGGTGCATTCGCCAGCAACGGCTACGGCGCGCTGTCCCCCGGCGGCTACAGCGTGGCCGCGGCCTTCCTGTGCGAAGTGGTGCTGACCGCCGTGTTCCTGATCGTGATCATGGGCGCCACCCACGGCAAGGCACCGGCCGGGTTCGCCCCGCTGGCGATCGGTCTGTCGCTGACCCTGATCCACCTGATCAGCATCCCGGTCACCAACACCTCGGTGAACCCGGCCCGTTCCACGGCGGTGGCCTTCTTCGCCGGCAGCGGCGCGGTCAGCCAGCTGTGGCTGTTCTGGGTCGCCCCGCTGCTGGGCGGCGCGATCGGCGGCATCATCTACAAGTGGATCGGCAACGACCGCTGAGGCCTGTGCGGACCATTGCGGCCGACCATCGGCCGCAATGGTTACGCGTGTAACCGCGATTTGTGCGATCGCTCACGTTCCGTTAAGGTTGAGTTGACCGTCCGTGCACATGCCGGCCGGGGCGGCATCCGGGGATGGGATGCCAACGCTGCCCGCCCATCCGGCAGCGCCAAACGACACACCACCTTGGGGGATGCATGAAGTTCGCGCCTGTAGTGTTGTCGAGCCTGCTGTTCGCGGTGGCCCAGGCCGCCGCTGCACAGGCTCCCACCGAATGTCCTTCATTGCCGGCCAGCAGCGGCCTGCAGTGGCAACAGCAGGCACAGGCCGATTTCCTGGTCTGCCGCGCCAGCACCGGCGATGGCCGCGAGGTACTGAGCCTGATGCTCAGTGCGCGCGATCCCAACCTTCCATTGAACCGCTCGCTGCGCCAGGAAAAGGGCAGCTTCGGCGGTGAATCGCTGTATTGGTACCAGCCCGATCTGGGTGGCCAGCAGCCGCCCGGCTATGCCGAGCGTCGCATCAGTGTGGTCAAGCTCGACAAAGGGCGTTACGCGCAGATTTCGCTGTATCCGGACAGCGCGCAGGAACTGGGCTCGCTGCAGCAGCTGGCGCAGGGCATGAGCCTGACCCCGTCGGCCGTGGCCGCGGGGCGCTGAAGGTGACGGGGATGACTGCCTGGCAGCATCCCTGCAATGCGAGCCGATCCGACGGTAGTGCCGGCCGCTGGCCGGCACCCAGATCCGCCTTTGTCCGAGGCTGCTGCCGGCCAGCGGCCGGCACTCCCTCAGAACTTGCCTTCCTGGAAATCGACGAAGGCCTGCATCAGTTCCTGCCGCGTGTTCATCACGAACGGCCCGTGGCGCATCACCGGTTCGCGCAGCGGACGGCCGGCCACCAGGATCAACCGCGCACCTTCGCTGCCGGCCGAGAGGTGCAACTGCTCGCCACCGCCCAGCACCGCCAGTTCCTGGCGTGCAACGTCGCGCGCGGCGTCCTGCTCACCCACGGTCATCGCACCTTCGAACACGTAGGCGAACGCGTTGTGCCCCTCCGGCAGCGCATAGGTCCAGGCCCGGTCGGGCGCCAGCGTGATGTCGAGGTAGAGCGGATCGGTGGCCGGCTGCACGATCGGGCCATCGGTGCCGTCCACGCTGCCGGCAATCACCTTCACCTCCACGCCCGGCTCCGGGTGCACCACGGGAATGCGCTCGGGTGCGAATTCCTGGTACTTCGGGTCGGTCATCTTCTCCTTCGCCGGCAGGTTCACCCACAGCTGGAACCCGCGCATCTGCCCGCTTTCCTGCTCGGGCATCTCCGAATGCACCAGGCCGCGGCCGGCGGTCATCCACTGCACGCTGCCCGGGGTCAGCAGGCCTTCGTTGCCGTGGTTGTCGCGATGCCGCATGCGTCCGTCGAGCATGTAGGTGACGGTCTCGAAACCACGGTGCGGGTGTTCCGGGAAGCCGGCGATGTAGTCTTCGGCACGGTCGGTACCGAACTCATCAAGCAGCAGGAACGGATCCAGGTCGGGCAGCGTCGGGCCGCCGATGACGCGGGTCAGGCGCACGCCGGCACCGTCGGAGGTGGGCATGCCACGGATGGTGCGCAGTACGCGGACCGGTTCGGGAAAGCTCATGGCGATTCCTGTTGGATGGGTGCCACTGAAGATGGACGCCACACGGCCGTAGGCCAATGGATGGCTCCGCAACCGATTGTTCCATCCCTGATGTTCGCTGCACGTCAGCGCAGCCGCCGTACGACCAAAGTACTACCGCCGATTCGTCCTGTGCCAATTGACCCTGTCGTGGGCAAGCAGGACTCTTTGTCTGTCTTTCCGGGAGAGAGCACCTCATGAAAGGGTTTTCCAAACTGGGCTGGGCGGTACTCGCTCTGCTCGGCGCGTTCTGTCTGGGTACCGTGGCGCTGCGCCGCGGCGAACACATCAATGCCCTGTGGATCGTCGTCGCGGCGGTGTCGCTGTACCTCGTCGCCTATCGCTTCTACAGCCTGTTCATCGCCAACAAGGTGATGCAGCTGGATCCGACCCGGGCCACCCCGGCGGTGATCAACAACGATGGCCTGGACTACGTCCCGACCAACAAACACGTGCTGTTCGGCCACCACTTCGCCGCCATTGCCGGCGCCGGCCCGCTGGTCGGCCCGGTGCTGGCCGCGCAGATGGGCTACCTGCCCGGCCTGCTGTGGCTGGTGGTGGGCGTGGTGTTGGCCGGCGCGGTGCAGGACTTCATGGTCCTGTTCCTGTCCAGCCGCCGCAATGGCCGCTCGCTGGGTGACCTGGTAAGAGAAGAGATGGGCCAGGTGCCCGGCACCATCGCGCTGTTCGGTGCGTTCCTGATCATGATCATCATCCTGGCAGTGCTGGCGATGGTGGTGGTCAAGGCGCTGGCCGAAAGCCCGTGGGGCATGTTCACGGTGATTGCGACGATGCCCATCGCGATCCTGATGGGCGTGTACATGCGCTACATCCGCCCCGGCAAGATCGGCGAGATCTCGGTGGTTGGCCTGATCCTGCTGCTCGCCGCGATCTGGTACGGCGGCAAGGTCGCCGCCGACCCGGTCTGGGGCCCGGCGTTCACCTTCACCGGCACCCAGATCACCTGGATGCTGATCGGCTACGGCTTCGTCGCCTCGGTGCTGCCGGTGTGGCTGCTGCTGGCCCCGCGTGATTACCTGTCGACCTTCCTCAAGATCGGCACCATCATCGCGCTGGCCATCGGCATCCTGGTGGTGATGCCGGAACTGAAGATGCCGGCGCTGACCCAGTTCGCCGCCAGCGGCGACGGCCCGGTGTGGAAGGGCGGCATGTTCCCGTTCCTGTTCATCACCATCGCCTGCGGTGCGGTCTCCGGCTTCCACGCGTTGATTTCCTCCGGCACCACGCCGAAGCTGCTGGCCAATGAAGCGCACATGCGCTACATCGGCTACGGCGGCATGCTGATGGAATCGTTCGTCGCGGTGATGGCGCTGGTGGCGGCCTCGATCATCGATCCGGGCATCTACTTCGCGATGAACAGCCCGGCGGCGGTGATCGGTGCCGATGCGGCCTCGGCCGCGCACTACATCACCAACACCTGGGGCTTCACCATCACCCCCGAGCAGCTGACCGCGACCGCGGCGGCCATTGGTGAACCCACCATCCTGCATCGTGCAGGTGGCGCGCCAACACTTGCGGTAGGCATCGCGCAGATCCTGCACGAAGCGATTCCCAGTGGCAGCGACGCGATGATGGCGTTCTGGTACCACTTCGCGATCCTGTTCGAAGCGCTGTTCATCCTCACCGCGGTGGACGCCGGTACCCGTGCGGGCCGCTTCATGCTGCAGGACCTGCTGGGCAACTTCGTGCCGGCCCTGAAGAAGACCGAATCGTGGACCGCCAACATCATCGGTACCGCCGGCTGCGTGGCGCTGTGGGGCTACCTGCTCTACACCGGCGTGGTCGATCCGTTCGGCGGCATCCAGACGCTGTGGCCGCTGTTCGGCATCTCCAACCAGATGCTGGCCGGCATCGCATTGATGCTGGGCACGGTGGTGCTGTTCAAGATGAAGCGTGACCGCTATGCATGGGTGACTGCGGTACCGGCGGTGTGGCTGCTGATCTGCACCACCTACGCCGGCTTCATCAAGATCTTCGACAGCAATCCGGCACAGGGCTTCCTGGCACAGGCACACAAGTTCCAGGCCGCGCTCGCCAGCGACACCATCACTGCACCGGCCAAGTCGGTGGCGCAGATGAAGCAGATCGTGGTCAACGCCTACGTCAACACTGGCCTGACCGCGCTGTTCCTGCTGGTGGTGGGCGCGGTGCTGGTGTATTCGATCAAGACCATCCTGGCGGCCCGCCGCAATCCGCAGCGCACTGACCGCGAGACCCCGTACGTGGCGCTGAAGCCGCACGAAATGGTGGATCTGTGATGAGTACCCAACTGGTTCCCGCCGGCCAGTACCAGGCGCACCGCCGCATCTGGCGGCGCCTGGTGCAGACCGCACGACTGTGCTGTGGCATTCCTGATTACGACAACTACGTCCGGCACATGCTGGAAAAGCATCCGGACCAGGAGCCGATGGACTACAAGACGTTCTTCCGCGAGCGCCAGGAAGCGCGTTATGGCGGACGCAACGGTGGCCGCTGCTGTTGAGGGTCCGGTTCAACAGCTCTCGAATGACGTTGAGTAGATCCACGCCATGCGTGGATGAAACCTGGCAGATATCGAGTTGAGTCCGGGGTCAGATCCGTTTCCTCCGGGAAACAGATCTGACCCCTTCCTTGTTCATGGAGACCCATGAAATGCATCCACGCATGGCGTGGATCTACGGAAGCATGACGCCAGGGCGGCCGGAACTCAGCCGGTGGCCATCCACTTCAGGATCAGGCCGGTGACATAGGCCAGGCCCGTGCCGGTGGCATAACCCACCGTACCCAGCAGCACGCCCACCGGCGCCAGCGTCGGATGGAACGCCGCCGCCACTACAGGGGCCGAAGCGGCTGCGCCGATGTTGCCCTGCGAACCAATGGCGAAGAAGAACAGCGGCGCGCGCAGCAGCTTGGCCACCACCCACAGCACCAGCACGTGCGTGGCCATCCAGATCGCGCCGAGCAGGAACAGCCACGGCCGATCCAGCAGCGACAGCAGGTTCATCTGCATGCCGATGCAGGCGATCAGGAAGTACAGGAACACCGTGCCCAGCCGCGAAGCGCCAGCCGCTTCCAGCCGGCGCGCACGGGTGAAGCTCAGGCCCAGGCCCATCGCCGTGGACAGCAGGATCACCCAGACGAACTGGCTGTCCAGGCTGAACTGGCTGGCCCAGCTGACATTGGCCTTGAACCAGCCCGCCAGCGGCGCGGCGATGGCATGGGCCAGGCCGACGCCACCCAAGGCCACGCCAACGATCACCATCAGGTCGGTCATGCTGGGAATGCGCGCGTTCTGCGCCTCGTAGGCACTGATGCGCGCCTTCATCTCGTCGATGGCACGGGTGTCGGCACCATTGCGGGTGTCGATCTGCTGTGCGCGGTTGGCCAGGAACAGCAGGATCGCCATCCACAGGCTGGCACAGGCCACGTCAACCACCGCGAACTGGCCGAAGGTGGTGGCATCGGTGCCGAACACCTCGCGCATGGCGACCATGTTGGCGCCGCCACCGATCCAGCTGCCGGCCAGCGCCGCCATGCCGGCCCAGGTATCACCGGCCACGGTTTCCGGATGGATCAGCTTCATCAGCTGGAACGAAACGATGGCGCCGAGCATGATGCCGGCGGTACCGGCACAGAACACGATCAGCAGTTTCGGACCGAGCTTGATGACGCCTTTCAGGTCGATCGACAGGGTCAGCAGGACCAGCGCGGCCGGCAGCAGCACGTCACGCGCGACCGGGTTGTACAGCGAGGTGTTGTGGCCATCGATGACACCGGCGGTGTTGTAGACGGCGGGGATGAAATAGCACAGCAGCAGGGCCGGCACCCAGGCGAAGATCTTCTTCAGCAGCGGGGTTGGGCCACTGGCGGCCCAGAAGATCAGGGCCAGGGTGGCGGCAATCAGGCCCAGTCCAACGATGTCGTTGCTGATCAGGGCAGTAGCGGGTTCGGTCGGCATGGGATCCTCTGTCGATCGAAAGAGCGGAGAAAAAAAAAGCGCCGCATAAGGCGGCGCAGATCGAGATTAACATTGTCTTCACGCCCGGTCATGCTGCAGTGCCGACACCCCCCATCCCGTCAGGGAGCCCACCCATGCAGCTTGGTGCCTTTTCGGTCAGCCTCTCGGTGAAGGATCTCGCGGCCTCCCGTGCCTTCTACGAAGCCCTGGGCTTCTCGGTCACCGGCGGCGATCCGGCACAGAACTGGCTGGTGATGCGCAGCAACGGCACGGTGATCGGGCTGTTCCAGGGCATGTTCGAGGGCAACCTGCTGACCTTCAACCCCGGCTGGGACCAGCACAAGCAGGAACTGCCCCACTTCCAGGATGTGCGTGAGCTGCAGGCAGAGCTGGATACCAGGGGCATCGAACTGGCGGTCCGCACCGATCCTGATGGCCAGGGGACCGGCTACCTGCAGTTGGCCGATCCCGACGGCAACGTGATCCTGATCGACCAGCACGTGGCGCGACCGAACGGGCGTTGAAGCGGACAGCCATTGCCTGGGTGGGCGTCGACCTTGGTCGACGAACGGCATGCCAACCAAGGTTGGCATCTACCAGAGCACGGCCAGCCACCGCCGGGGCATGCCAACCAAGGTTGGCATCTACCAGGACACGGACAGCCACCGCCGGGGCATGCCAACCAGGGCTGGCATCTACCAGAGCACGCCCAGCCACCGCCTGGGTAGGCGTCGACCTTGGTCGACGAACGGCATGCCAACCAAGGTTGGCATCTACACGAACGGCCGGATCAGCGCGGTCGCGAGGCACTGAAATCGAGCGTGACACGTGTGCCACGCGGCTCGCAGGGCTGCAACTGCAGGGTCCATCCCAGGTGCTCGCACAGCCGCGCGATCAGATCCAGTCCGATGCCGCCGCCACGATCGGCGCGTTCGCCACGGGCCATCCGCGCATGGATCGCCGCGATCTCCTCCGGGCTCATGCCATGTCCCGGGTCCTGCAGGGTCAGCACCGCCGACGAACTCAGGCGCAATTCGATGTGGCCACGGCCACTGTTCTCGATGGCGTTGCGCAGCAGGTTGCCGATCGCTGCCTGCACCACCGCCAGCGGCGCGACGATGTCCACCGGTGCGGCCTGGATGCCGATGCTCAGGTCCTTGTCGCCCAGCAGGTGGCGATGGTCGTCGACGATCTCCGGCAGCAGCTGGTCCAGCGCGATGCGCTCGGCACGCGCCGCCAGTCGCGCCGGATCACGCGCCAGCACCAGCAGCAGTTCGATCAGCTGCTCCACGCTCTGCGCGGTGCGCAGTACCCGTTGCATCTGCTGGCGCGCACGCTCGGGCAGGCCCGGTTGCTCCAGCGCCAGTTCGGCGGCACCGGTCATCACCGCAATCGGCGTGCGCAATTCGTGGCTGGCGGTGCTGATGAAGACCCGCTCGCGTTCGACGAACTGCTCGTTGCGGTCCAGGTAATCGTTCAGCGCATTGGCAATGGTGTGCAGCTCTGAGCTGCCGCGCGGGTCGACCTCGATGCGCTGCCCCTGCACGCCCGGCCTGAGCGCGGCGATGTGTTGTGCCAGCAGGCTCAGCGGACGCACCATCCGCTCCATGCCGAACGAAGCCATCAGCACGGTAACGAAGATCATGATCACCCCGGCCAGCATCACCCAGCGCGTGGCGAACTGTTCCAGGTCATGGAAGTCGGAGATGTCCAGTACCAGCGCGACCCGTCCCATCGACTGGGTTTCACGCACCATCACCGCCGTCTCGCGGCCCTTGACCATTACGCCGTCGTGCAGCCCTGGATGCAGGGTACGCAGGCTATCGGGAAGGTTGACCGCGTCGAAGCGGTACAGGCTCAGCGTGTCCGAATCCTGCCAGCGATAGTGCGGTTCGTGCTCGACATGCTCGACGATGCTGTCGAGCTCGGAGTTGAGCAGCGCGCGCCAGGCGGCATGCTCGGCGTGCTCGTGCACGTAGTTGCCGACGCTGAACACCGCGATCGACAGCAGCGCCAGATAGCCCAGCAACCACCACACCACGCGCCGGTACAACGGCCCCGGCTTACGCGCCCTCATCAGCATTCCTGCCGGCGTCGGCACCCTCCACTACCGCCAACCGGTAACCCACGCGCGGCAGGGTGTGGATCAGCTTCTCGGCAAACGGACCGTCAACGCTGCGACGCAACTCGTAGACATGCGAACGCAGCAGGTCGCCATCCGGCGGCTCGTCGCCCCACAGGGCGAACTCCAGCTGCTGTCGCGTCACCGCACCCGGGCTGGCCCGCATCAGCACTTCCAGCAGCTTGCGGCAGGCCGGGTACAGGTGCAGCACCTGGCCCTCACGCTGGGCCTCCAGCGTCGCCAGGTCCAGCACCAGGTCGCCCACCTGCAGGCGCTTGCGCGGGTTGCGACCCTGCGCGCGCAGCAACAGGGCCTCCAGCCGCACCTCCAGCTCGGGCAGCGCGAAGGGCTTGGTCAAGTAGTCGTCGGCGCCAGCGCGGAAGCCGGCGATCTTGTCCGGAAGTTCGTCGCGCGCGGTCAGCATGATCACCGGCACCTCCGACGCATGCTCGGCGCGCAGCCGGCGCAGCACTTCCGGTCCCTCCATGCGCGGCAGCATCCAGTCCAGGATCACCGCATCGTAGGGGTGGCTGCCGGCCAGGTGCAGGCCGGTGATGCCATCCGGGGCCACGTCCAGCACATGCCCGCGCGACTCGAAATAGTCGAACAGGTTGGCCACCAGCTGGCGGTTGTCCTCGATCACCAACAGACGCATGCACGAAACATCCACGGAAGTTCGTACCATGGTAGCGCCGCCCATGTCGGAATGCGGTCGTCCCGCCCCCTTCTGACGCTTTTCCCACCCCCGCCACCTCAGAATGGCTGTTTTGCTCCCGGAGCCTGCCGTGCCCGTAGCCCTGCCCCGCCGTTGGCGCCTGCCCCTGTTGTGGCTGCTGATCATTGCTGCATTGGCAGCGGGCATCGGCCTTCGGCAGCCGCAGCCACCGGACGAGCCGCGCTTCGTGCTGGCCGCGCGGACCATGGTCGAGAGCGGGCAATGGCTGCTGCCGCATCGTGGCAGCGAGCTGTATGCCGAGAAACCACCGGTATTCATGTGGCTGCAGGCGGCCGCCTACGAGGTGGTCGGCAGCTGGCAATGGTCGTTCCTGCTGCCGTCATTGCTGGGCGCCCTGCTGAGTCTGTGGCTGGTGTCGGATCTGGCACGGCGGCTGTGGTCGCCGCGGCATTCCATCTATGCCCTCGCGGCGCTGTTCTGCACCCTGCAGTTCGGGCTGATGGCCAAGCGTGCGCAGATCGACATGGTGCTGGTGGGGATGACCACCGTCGCCCTATGGGGCTTGATGCGGCACCTGTGCGAACGTCGCAACCTGCCCGCGTTGTGGCTGGCCGGTTTCGCCGCCGGTGTCGGCACGGTGACCAAGGGCGTGGGTTTCCTGCCGCTGCTGCTGGTGCTGCCCTGGTTCGGCTGGTGGCTGTACCAGCGCCGTCGCGGGCACCGTGTGGAGGGTCCGCACCCGGCAACGCTGCTGTGGTTGATCCCGGCGTTCCTGCTGGGCGTGGGCGTGTGGCTGGCGCCGCTGGGCTGGGCCCTGCTGCATACGCCCAGCGCCGAACTGCAGGCCTACGCGCACGAGCTGTTGTTCAAGCAGACCGGCACCCGCTACGCCAATGCCTGGCACCACCGGCAGCCGGCCTGGTACTACCTGCAGGTGATCCTGACCCTGTGGCTGCCGGGCAGCCTGCTGCTGCCGATGCTGTTCAAGCCCTGGTGGCGCCGCATCCGTCGTGGCGATCGCCGCCAGTGGCTGCTGCTGGGCTGGGCCGTACTGGTACTGGTGTTCTTCAGTGCCAGCCCGGGCAAGCGCGAGGTGTACCTGCTGCCGATGCTGCCGGCGATGGCACTGGCCGTGGCGCCGCTGCTGCCCGGCCTGCTGCGCCGCGTGTGCGTGCGCCGCTACCTGTTCGGCTACAGCGTGGTGCTGATGCTGGCCACCGGCGTACTCGGCGTGATGCTGATGACCGAGCACCCATGGGCGTTGGTGCAACTGCAACGCCGCGCCATGCCCGAGACGTTGCTGCCGGTGCTGGGCGATGGCCTGCTGACCTTCGCCATTGCCCTGGCCACGCTGATCGTGTGGCTGCGGGTACGCCGTGCCGCGACGCTGGTACTGCTGACCCACGGCATGCTGTGGATGCTCTACGGCCTGGTGCTGATGCCTGCCCTGGACCCCTTCGCTTCGGCGTCGGCACTCATGCGCCGGGTGGGCGCGCGGATCGGACCCGACGCCGAACTGGCGCTGGTGGCCTGGCGCGAGCAGAACCTGTTGCAGGCCGACCGGCCGGTGCGCGAGTTCGGCTTCAAGCGGCCCTGGGCCGAGCAGTGGCACGACGCCGGCCCGTGGCTGGCCGAGGCACCGGACAAGCGCTGGCTGCTGGTGCTGGACGATGCGATGAGCCCGTGCGTGGACCCGGGCAAGGTGATCGATATCGGTATTGCCAACAGGAATCGCTGGCAACTGCTTCCCGGTACCGCGTGGGACGCGGAATGCCACGCCGAACGGGCCGGCGCGACCGCTGAAGAAGACTGAACGCTGACACGTGCCGGGCAAGCATTAACCCGGCACGAACGAGCGTCCGACCCTTCTCCGACATCCAGGTGACGAGCATGGCCGCGGATTCCCGACCCGCCCTTTCCCAGCATGCCCGTCCGTCCCCTTGATTCGGTAGCGCCGCTTGCGACATCGCCACTGGCGTCAAAATTCGCCGTAACTCACCTCTGGCTGCCTGTCGTAATCGGTCTGCCCGTGTTTACGCTGCTGATGGGTTTCGGCGGCGACCAATGGGTGGCCGATCACCTGTTCCGCCTTGAGGGTGGCCATTGGGCGCTACAGGACGCCTGGGTCACCCGCACGGTGGTGCACAAGGCCGGCAAGTGGCTGAGCACGGCTGCTGCGCTCGTGGCGATCCTGCTGTGCTTCCACCACTGGCGAAAGGGTCGCGATCGCACCCTGCGGTGGGCGCTGCTTTATGTCGTGATTGCCATGGCCCTGGGCACCGGTGTGATCTCCCTGCTGAAGTCGCTGGTGCCCATGGAATGCCCCTGGGACCTGCTGCGCTACGGCGGCCACCAGCCGTTCATCGGGCTTTTCACGGCGCGCCCCGCAGGCATGGCCGCGCAGGCCTGCTTCCCGGCCGGCCACGCCAGCGCAGGTTATGCATGGTTGTCCCTGTACTTTTTCGCCTTGCTGTGGCGCCCTTCATGGCGCTGGGCCGGGTTGTGGATCGGCCTTGGCACCGGCCTGGTATTCGGCGTGAGCCAGCAGCTGCGGGGCGCGCATTTCCTTTCGCATGACGTTGCTACTGCGTTGATCTGCTGGCTGCTTTCGCTGGGCCTGTATCTGATCGTCAAGCGCGTCCTGGCCCGCCGTCAGCTGGACCGTCCCCACCGCCAGGAGGCAAACGCATGAGTGCATCGGTCCAACGCCCCGCCCGCCTTCCCGCGTTGGCGAACCTTCGCCGCTGGCGGCCGCAGCTGTCCACCGAAGCACTGATCGCACTGACCAGCCTGTTCTTCGCGGTGGCAGGCAATGGCCTGTTCTGGCACAGCGCGATGGCCAGCCATCCGGGCAGCCTGCGCTACGCGCTGTCGCTGCTGCTGTTGCTGCTGGGTGCGCACGGCGTGCTGCTGGGCATCCTGGTCTGGCGCTGGAACGCCAAGGTGGTGATCAGCCTGCTGTTGCTGGTAACCGCCTTCGCTGCGCACTACATGAGCCGCTACCACATCTACCTGGATGCGGACATGCTGCGCAACGTGCTGGCGACCGACCCCAAGGAAAGCCGCGAGCTGATGACCGTGTCACTGCTGTGGCCGGTACTGCTGCTGGCGGTGCTGCCGATGATCGTGCTGTGGCGCGTGCAGCTGCGCCGTCGCAGCTGGGGCCGCAGCCTGCTGTGGCGCCTCGGCTTCCTGGTGGTGGCGGCGGTGACTGCCGTCGGCGGCGCGTTGATCTCGTTCCAGGACGTCTCCGCACTGATGCGCAACCAGCGCGAAGTGCGTTACCTCGCGACGCCGGCCAACGTACTGCTGGGCATGCCGCGTGCACTGCGTGGCGACAATCCGGTGCAGCGCGCGCCGAAACTGCCGATCGGCACCGATGCCAAGGCCACCCCGCGCGCGCCGGCCAGCAAGCCGCGCCTGCTGGTGATCGTCATGGGCGAGACCGTGCGCGCGCAGAACTGGGGCCTCAACGGTGGCCGCAACACCACCCCGGAACTGGCCCAGGCCAGTGTGGTCAATTTCCCGGATATGCATTCGTGCGGTACCAGCACCGAGGTTTCACTGCCGTGCCTGTTCTCGCCATGGGGCCGCCATGACTACGACGAGAAGAAGATCCGCGCGCACCAGTCGCTGCTGCACGTATTGAACCGCGCCGGCATCGCGCCGCTGTGGCGTGACAACCAGTCTGGCTGCAAGGGCGTGTGCGAAGGCCTGGACTTCCAGTCATTGTCCGATGCGACCACCCCGGGCCTGTGCGCTGACGGCCGCTGCATGGACGAAATCCTGCTGCAGGACCTGGCCACCCAGGTGCGTGCAAAGCCGGGCGACCGGGTGGTGGTGCTGCATCAGCTGGGCAACCACGGCCCGGCCTACTTCGAGCGCTACCCGCCCGCGTTCCGCCGCTTCACCCCCACCTGCGATACCCGCGACATCGGCCGCTGCTCGCGCGAAGAGATCACCAACAGTTACGACAACGCCGTGCTGTACACCGATCACTTCCTGACCAAGACCATCGGTACGCTGCAGGGCATGCAGGACTACGACACGGCGATGATCTACCTGTCCGACCACGGCGAGTCGCTGGGCGAGAAGGGCCTATTCCTGCATGGCGTGCCCTACGCCATCGCCCCGGCCGAGCAGACCCGGGTGCCGATGACGATGTGGTTCTCGCAGGGCTTCGCCAGCAGCCGCGGGCTGGACCTGCAGTGCGTGCGCAAGCGTTCGGCGGCCTACACCGACCATGACAACCTGTTCCCGTCGGTGCTGGGCCTGATGCAGGTGAAGACCTCGCTGTACGAGCGCGACCGCGACGTATTCGCCAACTGCGAGGGTTGAGGGTTGTTCGGCAGGGCTTGCAGCCCTGCACCTGCAGAGGCAACCGCAACCGCAACGGCCGAAGCAACAGCAACAGCGTGCATTCCGTGGGATGGCGGGGTGGGTCCGGTGGCGGGGGACGCCGTGAATCCGTCCCTGGAGGCTTGGCAGCCGCATCCATGCGGCTGACACCCCCGCCACCGGACCCACCCCGCCTTTGACAGTTTCCTGCGACCTGTTGAATCTCAATCGATCAATTTCGAATATCTGACAGATTCCATCCACGCATGGCGTGGATCTACCAGATCGCGGGGAACTGTCAGAGGTGGGGCGGTGTGGGCTTGCAGGACCGTTGGCGCCATGGATGGCGCCATCGAGCCCCCATGGACGGGTTTACGGCGTGTCCTGCAAGTCCACACCGCCCCGCCAAACCACGGATCGCCCGCTTCTGCTGTTGCTTCGGCCTTTGCCGTTGCTTCGGCGGGTGCAGGGCGCAGCCCTGCCGAACCCAACCGACTTCCGCCACTTGCAGTGGCGGCGACTGCCCACTAGCCTTCGGCCGTCGTTCACCACCCAAGGACCGCCCGTGAAACACCGTCATCTCCTGCTGGCCTCGGCTGTCGCCGCCGCCACGCTGGCCCTGGCCGCCTGCAAGAAGGAAGCTGCGCCAGGCACCGATACCGCCAGCAGCAGCGCCCCGGCCGGCGAAACCGCCGACCAGTTCGTGGCCCGCATCAATGCCGAATTCAAGGCCGCCTACCCGGAGATGACCTCGGCGCAGTGGCTGTCCTCCACCTACATCAACAGTGATTCGGAGCGCATCGCGGCCAAGGCCAACGAGCGCTCGCTGACCCAGCTCAACAGCTGGATCGAACAGGCCGCCAGGTTCGACGGCAAGCCGATGAGCGAGGACAGCAAGCGCGCGATCCACCTGCTGAAGCTGATGTCCTCGATGCCGGCACCGCGTGACCCTGCCAAGCTGGCCGAGCTGACCCAGATCGCCACCCGCATGGAAGGCAGCTACGGTGCCGGCAAGTACTGCACCGATGCCAACGATCCCAACTCCTGCCGCCAGCTGGGCGAGCTGGAGCAGGTGCTCGCGCGCAGCCGCGACTACGACAAGCAGCTCGATGCCTGGCAGGGCTGGCACAGCACCACCAAGAGCATGCGCGGCGACTACCAGAAGTTCGTCGGCCTGGTGAACGAAGGCGCCAAGGGCATGGGCTTCACCGATGCCGGCCAGATGTGGCGCAGCGGCTATGACATGCCGCCGGAACAGATCGGCCCGGAAACCGATCGCCTGTGGGAACAGGTCAAGCCGATGTACGAGCAGCTGCACTGCTACGCACGCGGCAAGCTGGACAAGACCTACGGCAAGGACAAGGCCGAAGTAGGCAACGGCCTGATCGCCGCGCACCTGCTGGGCAACATGTGGCAGCAGGACTGGTCGAATCTGTGGGACCAGCTGGAGCCGTATCCGGGTGCCGGCAGCCTGGACATCACTGCAGCGCTTGAAAAGCAGTACCAGACCAACCTGAGCGCGGCGCTGGCCAAGGCCGGCAAGGATGCCAACGTAGCGGCGCAGTACAAGGCACAGCGCGAGGCCGAACTGCGTACCGCCAAGCAGATGACCGAGCGCGCCCAGGACTTCTACGTGTCGCTGGGCATGCCGTCGCTGCCGCAGTCGTACTGGGAAAAGACCCAGTTCATCAAGCCCGACGATCGCGACGTGGTCTGCCACGCCAGCGCCTGGGACATGAACATGGAAGGCGACGTGCGCACCAAGATGTGCATCAAGCCGAACGAAGAGAACTTCACCACCATCTACCACGAGCTGGGCCACATCTATTACGACCTGGCCTACAACCCGCTGCCGCCGCTGTTCCAGGGCGGTGCCAACGATGGCTTCCATGAAGCGATCGGCGACACCATCGTGCTGGCGATGACGCCCAAGTACCTCAGCTCGATCGGCCTGGTTGATGCGCCGACCGAAAGCCGCGAAGCGGTCATCAACAACCAGATGCGCATGGCGCTGTCGGGCGTGTCGTTCCTGCCGTTCGGGCTGATGATCGACCGCTGGCGCTGGGGCGTGTTCGATGGTTCGATCACCGCCGACAACTACAACAAGGCGTGGTGGGACCTGAAGGCCAAGTACCAGGGCGTGGCGCCGGCCAGCACCCGTGGCGAAGAGTTCTTCGATCCGGGCGCGAAGTACCACGTGCCGGGCAACACCCCGTACACCCGCTACTTCCTGGCGCGCATCCTGCAGTTCCAGTTCTACAAGGGCCTGTGCGACGCGTCCGGCTACAAGGGCCCGCTGCATGAGTGCACCTTCTACGGCAACAAGGAAGCCGGCCAGAAGTACTGGGCGATGCTGAGCAAGGGTGCCAGCCAGCCGTGGCAGGCCACACTGAAGGAACTGACCGGCACCGACAAGCTCGATGCCGGCCCGATGATCGAGTACTTCACCCCGGTCAACGAGTGGCTGAAGCAGCAGAACGAAGGCCAGATGTGCGGCTGGCAGGCCAACGCGGCCCCGGCGGCGAAATGAGAAAAGGGGCGGGTCCGCGAGGATCCGCCCCTTTCCGGTAGTGCCGGCCGCTGGCCGGCAACTGCACGGTGGACATCTGTCTGGCAGCCGGCCAGCGGCCGGCTCTACCGAAACAGCAATCAAACGAAGGCCAGATGTGTGGCTGGCAGGCCAACGCGGCCCCGGCGGCGAATTGAGAAAAGGGCGGGTCCGCGAGGACCCGCCCCTTTCCGGTAGTGCCGGCCGCTGGCCGGCAACTGCACGGTGGACATCTGTCTGGCAGCCGGCCAGCGGCCGGCTCTACCGAAACAGCAATCAAACGAAGGCCAGATGTGCGGCTGGCAGGCCAACGCGGCCCCGGCGGCGAATTGAGAAAAGGGGCGGGTCCGCGAGGATCCGCCCCTTTCCGGTAGTGCCGGCCGCTGGCCGGCAACTCCGCGATGAAGACCCAACCGGCAGCCGGCCAGCGGCCGGCTCTACCGAAATGCCTGTCAGCTGTTCTTCTTCGCGGCCATCGCTGCGGCCAGCTCGGCCTTGAATTCCTCGAAGGTCTGGCCCTTCTCCTTCGCTTCGGCCTGCGCGGCATCGCGCAGCGCATCGGAGTACATCAGGCGCACCGGCGTGCCGTTGCGCTCGTGCAGTTCACCGGCCTGCATGATCAGCGCCAGCACCTGCGCAGCACTCTCGCTGTGGCCAGCGATGCGGCCGTCCATGCCCAGCACCCATTCGCCGTCACGGCGCACGACACCGGCCAGCAGGGTGCGCTGCGCATCGCGCAGCTCGGCATGCGGTTCCACCGGCGATGCCTGCGCGGCGGCCTTGTTGGCGGCCTGCTTTTCCTGGCGACGGCGCTGGTCGCGGCGGGTCTTGGAGCTGGTGGACATGGTGCGGTACCGCTGCGAAGGGGGGCGCAAGGATAGCGCACCCCGCCCGCAGCGCTGCTTCACGCGTGCTCGATCCAGTACGGTCAGTCCAGCACCTTGCCGTGCCGCCAGTAGCCCATGAAGGTGATCGCGCGACGGTCCAGCCCGCAGTCACGCACCAGATGGCGGCGGATCGCCATCACCGCACCCGCCTCGCCGGCCACCCAGGCATACAGCGGCCCGGCCACGCTGGCATCGGCCTGCTCCCAGAGGATCTGCGTATCGACGTCGATCTCCTCCAGCGCATCGCCAGCAGCCACGCTCGAGGTCGCTGACAGCCGTTCCTGGACCGCCTGCAGCAGGGGCTGCCCATAGTCCGCCTGCCCGCGCGGCAGCCAGACCAGCTCGGCCGTGGCCGGCGCCTTCAGCGGTACCGCGTCGCCGGCCTGGGCCACTTCCAGCAGGGCCAGCGTGCGCGGCGGATCCGCCATGGTTGCCAGTTCCTCGAGGATGCCGGCCACTGCCGGCAAGGCGGTCTCGTCAGCCACCAGCAGTACCTGGCCAATCCCTACCGGCGGTTTCCACTCCCAGCCTTCGCTGCTCTCGGCGCAGTCGGCGTCCGGGGCCAGCAGCACCACGCGGTCTCCCGGCCTTGCATGCATGGCCCAGCGTGAAGCGGGCCCGGTCACGCCGTGGATGACGAAATCGACGTCGACCTCGCCCTGCTCGGCGCGTAGCTGGCGGATCGTGTAGGTGCGCATCGGCGGGCGCTGATCGTCCGGCAGCGCCCGGTAGCGCGGGTACCAGTCCTCGCCGCTGGGGACCTGTGGCACCTCCTGGCCGGGCAAGGGGAAGAACACCTTGATCCGCTGGTCCGGGCCTTCGGTCTTCATCCGCGCCACGTCGGCACCGGTGAACACCATGCGGTCCAGGGAAGGGGAGAGAACGCGGCGCTCCTTCAGCGCCACCTCGAACAGGCGGTAGGTCTGCTGCGCAGCCATGGGGGAACCTCATGCAACGACATCGGATTGGCTGGCTGTCGTGCATCCACGCACCGGCTGGCTGGAATGCCCAGCCTAGTCCGGTTGTCCGCGGCTGCAAGGATGTGCCGGCATCCCCGTCCGCCCTACCCCTGCGCGCTGCTCAATGGCCCGTGCAGGCTGCCTGCGCCGCGCGCTCGCGCTGGTGTTCCCAGTACCAGAACACGAAGCCGGCGCCGAAGAACGCGGCCTGGCCCAAGGCCAGGTGCAGCGGGCTGGCGCTGAGCAGCGGCGACACCACGCCGGCCACCACGGTGCTGATCATCAGCTGCACGAAGGCCTGCAGCGACGAGGCCAGGCCGCGCTGGTGCGGGTACATGTCCAGCACCGCCAGCGCCAGGATCGGGAAGATCAGCGCCATGCCCATGCCGCCCAGGAAGATCGGCAGCACCGCCCACGGCAGCACGAACTGCGGGGCCAGCGCCACGTAGCCGACGTTCAACAGCACCGACAGCGCGCACAGGCCGAAACCGATGGCGACCTGGCGGGTAGGCGTGGTGTGCCCGGCCATGCGCCCAGACAGGAACGAGCCGGTGGTCATGCCGCCGATGGTGGGGATGAACAGCCAGGCGAAGCCGCCCTCGCCCAGATGCAGGTGCTGCATCACGAACACCGGCGCCGAGGAGATGTACAGGAAGATGCCACCGAAGCCGATGCTGCCGGCCAGCGCCAGGCGCAGGAAGCGCGGGTTGAAGCCGATGCGCAGGTAATCACGCATCAACGTGCGCGGCGACAACGGCACGCGCGCTTCAACCGGATGGGTCTCCGGCAGGTAGCGCGCAGTGGCCGCCAGCAGGACCAGCCCGAACACCACCAGGAACCAGAAGATCAGTGGCCAGCCGGCGCCGCTGAGCAGGATCCAGCCGCCGATGATCGGTGCGATGGCCGGGGCGATGCCGAACAGCATCGACACCTGGCTCATCAGTCGCTGCGCGTCGTGGCCGTGGTACAGGTCGCGGATCACCGCTCGGCCGACGATCATGCCGACACCTGCCGACAGGCCCTGCAGCGCGCGGAACGCCAGCAGCGTGGTGAGGTCGGTGGACAGCGCGCAGCCGACCGAGGCGCCGACGAACACCACCAGGCCACCGAGGATCACCCACTTGCGGCCCCAGGCATCGGACAGCGGGCCGTGCGCCAGGCTCATCAGGCCGTAGAACAGCAGGTACACGCTGATGGTCTGCTGCACCGCCACTTCGTCCACCGCCAGGCGCTGGGCCAGCTGCGGGAACGCCGGGAAGATGGTGTCGATCGAGAACGGACCGAACATGGCCAGGCCGGCAAGCAGCAGGGCCATGCGGCGGGTGGAAGGAGCAACAGCGGCGGTCATGGAGAAGGCGTCCGGCAGGGCCATGCGCGGCACGCACGGCGGGCGCCGGTCCCCCTGCAGCAGGGACGGCGCCAGATTAATTCGGGTATCCACCCATCATAGGTGGGGATTGCGCCCGATGCCATGCAGCGGTGCACAAAACGCACGGCCGGGCCATCGGCCATTCAGGCGCGGCGGCCATGCCTGGAGGCGGCCGGCGCGCCCGCAACGGGCTATAATCGGCGGGCAACACGGTGGGAGAAGCGGAACACCGCTGCCGAAGGCGCAACGCCCGTAATCGCTCAGGCCCGATACCACCCGTAACACAACTCTGGAGAGACCGGTTCGATCCGGCGCCGAAGGGGCACGAAGCTGCGGTTCGCCGCGCTTCCAAACTCTCAGGCAAAAGGACAGAGGGGCGCCCCGCAGACCGCCGACCGGCGGCTTGTGCCCGTGCGTGTGCCCTTTCCTGACGGATCCTTCGCCATGTCCCAGAACACCCCTTCCCTGCGTGAGCTCGAGCACCACAATGCGTTCGTCGAGCGCCACATCGGCCCCAACGACGCCGAGATCGCGCAGATGCTCGATGTCGTCGGCCACGCGTCGCTGGATGGCATGACCGATGCCATCGTACCGGCCAAGATCAAGTCGCCGGCGCCGCTGGCACTGCCGGAATCGATGACCGAAGTGCAGGCACTGGCGAAGATCCGTGCGATCGCCGACAAGAACACCGTGCTGCGCAGCTTCATCGGCCAGGGCTACTACGGTACCCACACGCCGAACGTGATCCTGCGCAACATCCTGGAAAACCCGGCCTGGTACACCGCCTACACCCCGTACCAGGCGGAAATCTCGCAGGGCCGCATGGAAGCGCTGATCAACTTCCAGACCCTGTGCGCCGACCTCACCGGCATGGAAATCGCCAACGCCTCGCTGCTGGACGAAGCCACTGCCGCCGCCGAAGCGATGACCCTGGCCAAGCGTTCGGCCAAGTCGAAGTCGGACACCTTCTTCGTGCACGACGCCGTGCACCCGCAGACGCTGGAACTGCTGCGCACCCGCGCCGAGCCCATGGGCATCGTGCTGCGCGTCGGCACTCCGGCCGAAGCGCTGGAAGCGGAAGCCTTCGGCCTGCTGCTGCAGTATCCGGATACCTTCGGCCAGGTGGGCGATTACAAGGCGCTGGTCGATGCCGTGCACGCACGCGGCGGCCTGGTGGCCGTGGCCACCGACCTGCTGGCCCTGACCCTGCTGGCCGCTCCGGGCGAATGGGGCGCGGACATCGTGGTCGGCAACAGCCAGCGTTTCGGCGTGCCGTTCGGCTTCGGTGGCCCGCACGCCGCCTTCATGGCCTGCCGTGACGCCTACAAGCGCTCGATGCCGGGCCGCCTGATCGGCGTCTCGATCGACGCGCAGGGCAACCCGGCCTACCGCCTGACCCTGCAGACCCGCGAGCAGCACATCCGCCGCGAGAAGGCCACGTCCAACATCTGCACCGCACAGGTGCTGCTGGCGGTGATGGCCTCGATGTACGCCGTTTACCACGGCCCGGACGGCCTGACCCGCATCGCCCGCCGCACCCATCGCCTGGCCTCGATCCTGGCCGCCGCGCTGCGCAACGCCGGCGTGCAGGTCGGTGGTGACTTCTTCGACACCCTGCATGTCACCGGCGTGCATGCCGATGAGATCCACGCCAAGGCCCGCGCCGCCGGCTACAACCTGCGCGCGATCGACAGCGACTCGGTCGGCATCAGCCTGGACGAAACCACCACCCGCGCCGACATCGTGGCCGTGGCTGCCGTGTTCGGTGCCACGCTGGACGTCGACGCGCTGGATGCCAGCACCGCCGACGCGTTGCCGGCCGGCCTGCTGCGCCAGTCCGCTTTCCTGACCCACCCGGTGTTCAACACCCACCACAGCGAGCACGAGCTGCTGCGCTACCTGCGTTCGCTGGCCGACAAGGACCTGGCAATGGACCGCACGATGATCCCGCTGGGCTCGTGCACCATGAAGCTCAACGCCACCGCCGAGATGATCCCGGTGACCTGGCCGGAGTTCTCGCAGATCCACCCGCTGGTGCCGGCCGACCAGGCGCTGGGCTACAAGGAACTGATCGACACGCTGGAAGCGATGCTGGTCGAATGCACCGGCTACGACGCGGTCAGCCTGCAGCCGAATTCCGGCGCACAGGGCGAGTACGCCGGCCTGCTGGCGATCCGCGCCTACCACCGCTCGCGCGGCGAAGGCCACCGCGACATCTGCCTCATCCCGGATTCGGCACACGGCACCAACCCGGCTTCGGCACAGATGTGCGGCATGAAGGTGGTGGTGACCAAGACCGATGCCAACGGCAACGTCGACGTCGAGGACATCCGCCTCAACGCCGAGAAGTACAGCGACCGCCTGGCCGCGATCATGATGACCTACCCGTCCACGCACGGCGTGTTCGAGGAAGAGGTGGTGGAGATCTGCGAGATCATCCACCAGCACGGCGGCCAGGTGTACACCGACGGTGCCAACATGAACGCCCTGGTGGGCGTGGCCAAGCCGGGCAAGTGGGGTTCGGACGTTTCGCACCTGAACCTGCACAAGACCTTCTGCATCCCGCACGGCGGCGGCGGCCCGGGCGTCGGCCCGTGCGCGGTGAAGGAGCACCTGGCACCGTTCCTGCCGGGCAAGCTGGGTGACAACGGCCCGGTCGGCATGGTCAGCGCAGCCAGCTTCGGCAGCGCCTCGATCCTGCCGATCAGCTGGATGTACATCGCGATGATGGGCCGCGACGGCCTGCGCAAGGCCACCCAGGTCGCGCAGCTCAACGCCAACTACATCGCCAAGCGCCTGGCCCCGCACTTCAAGACCCTGTACACCGGCCGCAACGGCCTGGTGGCACACGAGTGCATCCTGGACGTGCGCCCGCTGGAGAAGACCAGCGGCATCGGCGCCGAGGACGTGGCCAAGCGCCTGATCGACTTCGGCTTCCACGCCCCGACCCTGAGCTTCCCGGTGGCCGGCACGCTGATGGTGGAGCCGACCGAGAGCGAGTCGCTGCATGAGCTGGATCGCTTCATCGACGCGATGATCCAGATCCGCGAGGAAATCACCGCGATCGAAGACGGCCGCCTGGACCGCGAGGACAACCCGCTGAAGAACGCGCCGCATACCGCGACCGCGGTGACCGCTAGCGAGTGGACCCACGCCTACCCGCGTGAACTGGCTGCGTTCCCGCTGCCGAGCCTGAAGCTGCAGAAGTACTGGCCGCCGGTGGCACGCGTGGACAACGTGTACGGCGACAAGAACGTGATGTGCGCCTGCATCCCGGTCGATGCCTACAAGGATGATGAAGTCGAGGCGTGATTCCTCGCTGCATCGGTAAACAGAACGGCCCGCGCAAGCGGGCCGTTTTCATAAGCGCGTGTGGACCAAGGTCCACACCCACAAACATCCGATCACGGATCCGGCATCTGCCCCAGGCTCAACTGCCACGAGACACCGAAGCGGTCCTGCACCCAGCCGTAGCGGTTGCTGAAATCGTAGTCACCCACCGGCATCAACCAATGGCCGCCCTCACCCAGCACGCGTGCGGCACGCTCGAACTGCTCGGCGCCGGAGCACTCCACGAACAGCGAGATCGACGGTGAGAAGGTGAAATCATGCACGTCCAGGCTGTCGAAGCACAGGTAGTGGGTTCCACCGAGCAGGAAGATGGCCTGGCGGACCTGCCCGGGCACGCCGGCACCGGCGCCGTCCGGATGGCGCTGCATTGCCAGCAGGCGGAAATCGGCGAAGGCCTCGGCATACAGGGCCAGGGCCGCTTCGGCCTGGCCGGTGAACATCAGGAAGGGGCGGCTGCGCAGCATGCGGTACTCCTGGTCGACGGGCCGCGGACGGCCCACACGATCAGGATGGCACGGCGGATGTGCAGCCCCCGTGGTAGTGCCGGCCGCTGGCCGGCAGCTTCAGTCACGCCTCGCGCATGCGCCGGGCGATGGCGCTGCTGGCGGCGATCGTGGCAGTCAGTGCCACCATCGACAGGAACTGCAGGCGGGTGTGCGACTCGCTCAGCAGCAGGCCGAAGATCAGTGCCAGGATCGCCAGCGCGCAGCAGGTCAGCCACGGGAAGCCGGCCATGCGGAACGGCAGGCGGGTACCCAGGCGATCCGCGCGGCGGCGCAGCACCAGCTGCGAGACCAGCGACAGCGTCCACACCAGCAGGCAGGTGGAACCGACGATGTTCAGCAGCACCGGCAGCACCCGGTCCGGGAACAGCAGTTCCATCACCGTGGCGGCGAAACCGAACAGCACGCTGGCCAGCACGGCGATGACCGGCACCTGGCGCGGATCGGTCCAGCCCAGCACCGCTGGCGCTTCACGACGCTGCGCCAGCGAATACATCATGCGCGAGGCACCGTAGAGGTTGGCATTGAGCGCCGACAGCAGCGCAATCACCGCGATCAGGGTGATGGCGGTGCCCGCACCCGGGATACGGGCGATATCCAGCACCGCAGCGAACGGCGACTTCAGCGCCTCGCTGGTCCACGGCACCACGGCGATGATCACGCTCAGCGAGCCGATGTAGAACACCAGGATGCGCCAGGCCACGGTGCGGATGGCACGGGCAATGCTGCGCTCGGGATCTTCGGTTTCGGCCGCCGCCACGGCTACGATCTCGGTCCCGCCAAAGGCAAAAACGACAACCAGCAGCGCCGCACCGATTCCGGCCAGGCCCTTCGGTGCGAAGCCGCCGTGTTCGGTGAAGTTGCTCAGGCCCGGCGAGGTCACCTGCGGCAGCCAGCCCATCAGCAGCGCCACACCGATGGCGATGAAGGCCAGGATCGCCGCCACCTTGAGGATGGCGAACCAGAATTCGAACTCGCCGAAGTTCTTCACCCCGAGCAGATTGATCGCGGTGAAGAACAGCATGAAGGCCAGCGCCGCCATCGGTACCGGTATCGCCGGCCAGACCGTGGCAAGAAGCCCGGCCGCGCCTACCGCCTCGGCGGCGATCACGATCACCAGCTGCACCCACCACAGCCAGCCCACGGTGGCGCCGGCGGTGGCTCCCATGGCATCAGCGGCATAGACCGAGAACGCGCCACTGGTCGGCTTGGCCGCCGCCATCTCGCCCAGTGCGTTCATCACGATGATCACCAGCGCACCAGCGACCAGATACGACACCAGCACCGCCGGGCCGGCCGCCTGTACACCCACGCCCGAGCCGAGGAACAGGCCGGCGCCGATGGCGCTGCCCAGACCCATCATGATCAGCTGGCGGGGCTTGAGCGAATGTCCGAGGCGGGACGGCGAAGCGGTCGGAATCGAGTTGGGCATCGGCGGGGCTGGCGGCGGGCTACAGGGGCGACACCTTACCCTGTCCCGTGCCCACGGGGATAGGCACAGCGCAGCAGGCGGCTCAGGCCAGCGCCGGCTCGCCGACGTTGCCACCAATACGGGCCCGGTAGGCGCGCGGCGAGAAACCGGTTTCAGCCTTGAACTTGCGGGTAAAGGCGCTCTGGTCGCTGAAACCGCAGGCCTGGCCGATGCAGGCGATGCTGTCGTCACCGTGCAGCAGGTGCATGGCCATCTGGATCCGCAGCCGGGTCAGCACCTGCTGCGGGGTCATCTGGAACACCTTGCGGAAGCTGCGCTCCAGCTTCGACAGCGAGAAGCCGGTGATGTCCAGCAGGGTCTGCATGCGCACGTTCTCGGCGTAGTGCGCATTGAGGTGGGCCAGGGCCAGCCGCAGCTGCTCGTATTGGGTGCCCAGGCTGTCCTTCTGGCCGAGGTCGCGGGATATGCCGATCAGGCCCTCGATGGCCCCATCGACCACCAGCGGGCGCTTGCAGGTCAGGCACCAGCCCGGTTCGCGGTTGGCGAACAGGTGCAGCTCCATCAGGTTCTCGATCACCTCACCGGACAGCACGCGGGCGTCCTGGTCGACGTAGTCCGCACTGAGGCCGGTCGGGTAGATCTCGGCCGCGGTACGCCCGATCACGTCCTTGCGCGCGCGCAGACCCAGCCGCCGCAGCATGGTCTGGTTGACGTGGGTGTAACGCCCCTGAAGGTCCTTGATGAAGAACAGCACATCCGGGATGGCGTCGAACAGGGCTTCGATGTCGGCGGGCTCGACTCGCATGCCACAAGCATAGCCGAGGCCCCTTGCCGGTGCGATCACCCTTGCGGGACTTGCGCTTAACGCCGCCAGGCCCACCGTGGGGCCAGCCCCCACCGGAGAACCGGCCATGCCCCGCGGTGACAAGTCCGCCTATACCGAAAAGCAGAAGCGCCAGGCCGAGCACATCGAAGAGAGCGAGCGCGAGCGCGGTGCCAGCGAGGGGACGGCCGAGCGCATAGCGTGGGCGACCGTGAACAAGCAGGACGGTGGGGGCAAGCGCAGTGGTACTGGGCGCAAGGTGGCGAAGAAGCTCGCCACCAGGAAGTCTTCCGCCCGCAGCTGACACCCACGATGACAGCCCTTGCCCTTGTGCCCGAACTCTCCGATAGGCTTGCGCCACCTGCCGGAAGGTCAAATCATCAAAGGCGCCGCTCCTGGAGCCTTCAGAAATCCTGAAACTGCACGGGATCGGACCTCCCCATCCGCACTCTTGGTCTACATGAATCCAGAAACGCTGCTCAACGCTTTCCAGAATGCACACAACGAATACTTCCATCTACTGATGAAGCACTACCCGTCTGGCAGACAGCAGGACCAAGACGACGATTTCGCGGCTCCCCGGCTCTACGAGCTCGCAATTGAGGTTCATGCGTGCTCGATTGCATTGGGCCCAACGCCCTTGAAACGATTGTGCGCGCTGGGGCTGGAGCAGCTCTATCCATTCGACAATCCCGTGGATATCTACACGTGGCGAGTCGAGGTAAGGCAAAAGAACATTCCGCACACCCTGTTCGCGTCGATTGCCATTCGGATCGATTCCGAACTTGCCAGAATGCGTCGACTACTCGCACTGACGCCAGATGCGCCGATTGACGAGCTTCTGCCCGACCGGCAGTTCCTGCGTCGCAGCGGTGAACCCTTCTTCCCCGAATCCAAGACTGAAGTCGCCGATACAACACTTGCATCAATAGACAATCCGGCCTCGGCGTCGGTGATGTACGTCGGCAGTATTCATGTGAACTCAGCACCAGAGCATCAAGCCGTGAGCAAGCTAGAACGCCTGGAGAAAACCACGGCCATCGGCTCACACTCATCGACCATCATCAATGCGATCCGGCTGTTCTTCGGCACCTAGCATTGGCATGAACAACTCCAATGCGCGCTGGAGGTACTCCAGCGCGCGAACCATTCATCACGCGGCGGACTTAGGCCGCATATACCTGTCTTGCGCTTCGCCTTCCACCTTGAACACCGACACCGACGTGGTCAGTGCATGCGCCTGTTCTTCCAGTGCGCGGCTGGCGGCGGTGGCTTCTTCCACCAGCGCAGCGTTCTGCTGGGTCACCTGGTCCATCTGCACCACCACCTGGTTGACCTGCTCGATACCGGCGGCCTGTTCCTTGCTGGCCGCTGCGATATCGCTCATCAGCTGGGTGGTGCGCGAACTTGCCTGGGCTACGCGGGCGATCGCGGCTTCCGATTCAACGGTCACTGCCAGGCCGCTCTTCACCTTGGCAGCGGCATCTTCGATCAGTTCCTTGATCTCCTTGGCGGCGACACCGGCACGCTGCGCGAGCGTGCGCACTTCGCTGGCAACCACGGCAAAACCACGCCCCTGCTCACCTGCACGCGCCGCTTCCACCGCAGCATTCAGCGCCAGGATGTTGGTCTGGAACGCAATGCCGTCGATCACCGTGGAGATTTCCGAGATGCGTGCCGAGGACTGGTCGATCTCACCCATGACCGAGGCCATCTGTGCCATCGCCTGCTCGGTCTCGCGCACGGCGGCACCGGCCGCATGCGCTTCACTGTCGGCCTGACGCGCCAGCTCGGCGTTCTGGCGCACGGTGGAGGTCAGTTCCTCCATCGATGCGGCCGCTTCTTCCAGATTGGCTGCCTGCTGCTCGGTGCGGCGCGACAGATCATTGTTGCCGGCGGCCAGTTCCTGCGCCGCGTTGTTGATGCTGTCGGCAGCCACCTGGATGCCACGCACGATGCCGGTCAGCTGTGCGGTGGTGGTGTTGGCATCGTCGCGCATGCGTGCGAACACGCCGTCGTACTCGCCGTCCATGCGTGCGGTCAGGTCGCCGTGCGAGATCGCGCGCAGCACGTCGGAGACATCGGCGATGCTGGCCTGCGAACTGGCCATCATGCCGTTGAGATGTTCGACCATCGCCTTGAACTGGTACTGGAACGCAGCGGCATCACCACGCATGCTGAAATCACCAGCGCGTGCGGCGCGGGCCAGTTCATCGATCTGCGCGTTGATCGCCATCAGGCTCTGCTTCACCGCGGCCAACGTACGGGTCAGCGTGCCCTTCTCGCCCGGGTAGTCGGGCAGGTCGCGGCTGAGGTCGCCGATGGCGTAGCGCTGCATCACTTCGGCCATCAGCAGCTCCACCTGCACGTGCGATTCGACCAGGCTGTTGGTGGCCTGCACCATGCGGCCGAAGTCACCGGGGAACGCCGTGGCGTCCATGCGATAGCGGATCGCGCCCGCCTCATGCTGCTCAGCCATCTGCAGCTGTGCGCCGATCGCCGCCTGCACGCTCTGCCGCACGCTGGCCATCGCCTCGCCCAGCTGGGTCAGTTCGTCACGGCCGCCAAGGCGGAACTCCTGGTCCAATTGTCCCTTGGACAGGCGCTCGGCCAGGTTCACCGCGCGGGCCAGCGGACCGGTCAAGCTGCGGCCGATCATCACCGAGGCACCGATGCCCACCAGCAGCGCGACGCCGCCCAGCACCAGCAGCTGCAGCAGGCTGCGCTCGCCCAGGCGGATCGCCTCGGCGGCTGCCTCACGGCTTTCCTTCTCTTCGAAGTCCACGCCATCGGACAGCGCCTTGTTCCAGCCGTTTGCCGCTTCCTGCACCGGGCCCAGGGTCAGCGCTACGGCGCCCGGGTAGTCGCCCTGCTCCATCAGTTCGCTGGTCTGCTTGTTGAGCGGGCGCGCAATGGCACGCTTGGCCGCGATGGTTTCGGCAATGGCCTTGCCATCGGCGTCGCTGGGCAGCGCCTGGTAGGCGGTCCAGCTGGCCTCGTAGCGCTTCACCAGATCGGCGATGCGCTGCTCGTCGTGGCCGCGGTCTTCGCCCTGGCGGATCAGCATCTCGCGGCGCACCACCATCATCTGGTTGTTGGCATCGAGCATCTGCGACAGCAGGCGCACCTTGGCCACGCTGACGTCGACCACCTGCTGCATCGCGCGCTTCTGCACGACACTGGCGGTGGCGCCGGTGGCCACCACGGCGGCGACCAGCAGCAGCAACAGGCCAAAGCCCAGCCCAAGACGCCAGGCAACCCTGACGTTCCTCAAGTAGTTCATGGGGGTATCCAAAACGGGGGGATGCGCCCTTATCGGCGGCCCGGCAGGCAATCTTGATCGCCGTCCGTCGACGGCGTCGGCCACCGTTCACCTTGGTGAGCCCCCTGCGCAGCAGCACCTGCGCGCTGGACACGGCTGCAATACCCATGGCTGCTCATGCGGGCATCAGATCCCTTTCACGGTGGCTCGGCGGCTGCTGCGGGCAAGGTGGAGGCGTGACCTGCTGGAGATCCCAATGCCCTTGCCCGTGTCCCGATCCACCCTGCTCGCTCTCTCGCTGCTGGCGTCGCCAGCCTTCGCGCAGGCGCCGCCGCCCCACTTGCCCGCACCCATTGCCGAAACGGCCGGACCGGATACCGCACCCCACTCCGCCCTGCACGCCCAGGTGCTGCTGGATCGCGCGAATTTCTCCCCTGGCCAGATCGATGGCGAAATGGGCAGCAACCAGCGACGCGCGGTGTCGGGTTTCCAGGCAGCGCATGGGCTGGACGTAACGGGCGAACTGGACGACACCACCTGGAAGGCCCTGCAGGCCGATACCGTTGGGCCGCTGGCCAGCTACACGCTGACTGCTGAGGATGTTGCCGGTCCGTTCCAGGCCACACCGAAAGGGCCCGCCGCCCAGGCCAAGCTCACATCGCTGGGCTACGGCAGTGTGGAAGAAGCCCTCGGCGAGCGCTTCCATGCCTCCCCTGAGCTGATGAAGGCGCTCAATCCCGGCGTGGACCTGACCAAGGCCGGCAGCCGCATCCAGGTACCCAACATCGCACTGGCCGCATTGCCGAAGGCGGCGAAGATCGTGGTCGACAAATCCGACTCCACGCTGCAGCTGCTGGATGCGCAGGGCAAGGTGATCGCACAGGTGCCGGTGTCGTCGGGCAGCCAGCACGACCCGTTACCGATCGGCGAATGGAAGATCCTGGGCGTTTACCGCGACCCGCCGTTCCACTACAACCCGAAACTGTTCTGGGATGCCCGCAAGGGCGAAAAGAAGGCCACCCTGCCACCGGGTCCGAACAATCCGGTCGGGCGGGTCTGGATCGATCTGTCCAAGCCGCATTACGGCCTGCATGGCACGCCCGAACCCGGCCATGTGGGCAAGACCGAATCGCATGGCTGCGTGCGCATGACCAACTGGGATGCGCTGCGCGTGGCCGATGCCGTGGATACCTCGGTACCCGTGGTGATGCAGGAGTGAGCCGATGCGCCTTTCGCAACTGATCGTGCTGGGCGTTCTGCTGGGGCTGGGTGCAGGCTGGTGGCTGCACCGCGATGCGGGTGATCCGGTACCCGCCCCGCTGCCGCAAGCGCAATCGGCACTGGCAGCGGCGCCGGCGAAGGAATCTGTAGCGACACCCGCAACAGCCCCACCCGCCAACACCGCGCCGTCGGCCGCGCAGACTGCGGATGCACCGTCCGGTCTGCTGCTGCCGGTGCAGGGTATCCATGCGTCCCGGCTGCGCGATACGTTCACCGATGCACGCAGCGAGGGTCGCGTGCACGATGCCATCGACATCATGGCCGATACCGGTACGCCGGTGCTGGCGGTGGCCGATGGAACGGTTGAAAAACTGTTCAACAGCGAGCGCGGCGGCTTGACGATTTACCAGTTCGAGCCCAGCGGGCGCTGGTGCTACTACTACGCGCATCTGCAGCGCTACGCCGATGGCCTGGCGGAGAAGCAGGTGATCAAGCGCGGAGAGGTGATCGGTTACGTGGGCAGCACCGGTAACGCCAGCGCTGAGGCCCCGCACCTGCACTTTGAGGTGCACCTGCTGGGCCCGGAAAAACAGTGGTGGAAGGGAGAGTCGATCAATCCGTATCCGCTGTTGAAACAGGCGGCTTCGACGCCCGACGCTGCCAGTGCCGCAAGGTGATGGTGAATACCACCAGCGCAGCGCCCGGAATCAGCAGGAACAACGCCGCCACCTTCCAGAAGAAGAACGGCCACAGCCACGCGTAGTCCAGGTCGGTCAGCTTCAGTACGTCCATCGGTGGCAGCAGTTCCACCGAGGCCACGCGCCCCGCCAGCGCGGGCTCGACCTCCAGAACGGTCACCCGCAGCCACGAACGCCCGCGCGGCAGCGCATCCCCCCGGCCATAACCGAAGTACGAGGCGGCAAATCCAGCAGGCACAACCGATTCCAGCGCGCGGGTGATGCCGGAACCCGGCACGCCCGAACGCGTTTCGGCGCGGAAGTCGGTCTGATCTGTCGGGGTTTCCACGCGCAGGCGCACCTCAGGATCGATCGCCGTGGAAGTACCGTCATCCGCGTAGCGCAGGCGCAGCCGCAATTGGTCATCGATGAAGCGGTAGACCGTGACCTCGGCCGTCGCACCCGGGCTCAGCACCAGAGGCAGCACCTGCGTGCGTGAGGCCATGTGGTTGGCGATCGCGCCCAGCACCAGCACCGCGCAGGCAAGCACCCACAGGCTCCACAGCACCCACAGGGTGATCCGCACCACCGTTACGCCCTTCACGCTGACATCCGGGTCATCACGTCATTTCCCTGCTGGCCGTGCCGACACAGTAACGAAAAAGCCCCGCTTTCGCGGGGCTCTTCCTGTCACCTACGCCGGGCAGCGCCCGGCGCTACCTCAGGCGAACGGATCCTGCAGGACCATGGTGTGGTCGCGGTCCGGGCCGGTGGAGACGATGCTGATCGGGCAACCGGCCAGCTCTTCCAGCGAACGCAGGTAGGCACGTGCGGCCGGCGGCAGGTCGTCCCAGTTGGTGATGCCGTGGGTGTTCTCGCTCCAGCCCGGGAACTCCAGGTACACCGGGGTGCAGTCTTCCCAGCCCTGCGCGTCCAGCGGCGCGTACTCGGTGCGCTTGCCGTTGTATTCGTAGGCGATGCAGACCTTCAGCTTTTCCATGCCATCCAGCACGTCCAGCTTGGTGATGCACAGGCCGCTGATGCCGTTGATGGCCACGGCGCGCTTCAGCGCGACGATGTCCATCCAGCCGCAGCGACGCGGACGGCCGGTCGAGGCACCGTACTCGGCGCCGCGGTCACGGATGCCCTGGCCGACTTCGTCGTCCAGCTCGGTCGGGAACGGGCCGCCGCCAACGCGGGTGGCGTAGGCCTTGGCGATACCCAGCACGTAGTCGATCGAATCGGCGCCGACGCCGGAACCGGCCAGTGCACCACCGACGGTGGTGTTGGAGCTGGTGACGTACGGGTAGGTGCCGTGGTCGATGTCCAGCAGCGCACCCTGCGCGCCTTCGAACAGCACGCGCTTACCCTGCTTGCGCAGGTCGTGCAGGATGCCGGCCACGTCGGACTTCATCGGCTGCACGTATTCGCCGAAGGCCAGCGCTTCGTCGAAGGTCTTCTGGAAATCGACCGCATCGGTGTTCAGATACTTGGTCAGCACGAAGTTGTGGTAATCCAGCGCGGTGCGCAGCAGTTCTTCCAGCTGCTTCGGGTAATGCAGGTCGGCGATGCGGATGCCGCGACGCGCCACCTTGTCTTCGTAGGCCGGGCCGATGCCACGGCCGGTGGTGCCGATCGCCTTGCCGCCGGCAGCGCGCTCGCGCGCCTGGTCCAGGGCGATGTGGTACGGCATGATCAGCGGCGCGGCCGGGGAGATCTTCAGGCGCGAACGCACTTCCACGCCGGAGGCTTCCAGCTCGGCGATTTCCTTCTGCAGCGCGGCCGGCGAGATCACCACGCCGTTGCCGATCAGGCACAGCGCATCGTCACGCAGGATGCCCGACGGGATCAGGTGCAGGACGGTCTTCTTACCGTTGATGACCAGGGTGTGGCCGGCGTTGTGGCCGCCCTGGAAGCGCACGACGGCGCCGATTTCCTCAGTGAGCAGATCGACGATCTTGCCCTTGCCTTCATCGCCCCACTGGGCACCCAACACTACGACAGACTGACCCATGACGGGCTCCTCATATGTTGCGGCCATCGGGGCCGCGGACGGTTGAACCGTGGCGGGGCTGGCCAGCACCTTGAGGGCGGCTCCAAACGGGGAGCAGCCGGCGATGGAAGGCCCAGACACGGAAAAAGCCGAACGGGGAGGCCCGTCCGGCTTTTGTGCATTATCCGGGTTTCCGGGGTCGGGTGCCACCTTTCCGACGGACGGCTTCACCGGCCGGTCAGCCGCCCCGCCCGGTCGTGCCGGCCGCTGGCCGGCAATGCCAACCAAGGTTGGCATCTACCAGAGCCGGGCCACGCATGTACCGGCCGGTCAGGCGCCTCCCGGTCGTGCCGGCCGCTGGCCGGCAATGCCAACCAAGGTTGGCATCTACCAGAGCCGGGCCACGCATGTGCCGGTCGGTCAGGCGCTTCCCGGTAGTGCCGGCCGCTGGCCGGCAATGCCAACCAAGGTTGGCAGCTACCAGAGCCGGGCCACGCATGTGCCGGTCGGTCAGGCGCTTCCCGGTAGTGCCGGCCGCTGGCCGGCAATGCCAACCAAGGTTGGCATCTACCAGAGCCGGGCCACGCATGTACCGGCCGGTCAGGCACGACCCTTTCAATGCCGCGCCCACCACAGCAGGCTCAGGCCGGCCAGCAGCACCAGCCCGCCGAAGCTGCGCAGGGCTGGGCTGGGCAGGTCCAGCAGGCGCTCGGCCATGCGCTTCCAGGCGAACGGGGCGACGAACAGGAACAGGCCTTCCAGCACCGCCACCAGGCAGACGGCGGCGAACAGATCTTTCATGGGGGACTCCGGAAAAAGCACGGGGCCCGGCATCTGGCCGGGCCCCGTGGGGTACTGCCCTGCGACCTCAGCGGTCGTTCTTCAGGTACTGCAGGAACGGGTCGTTCTTGTCGAGCACGATCACGCCGTTGCCGTCGGTCATGGAGCCACGGTAGGCCTCCAGGCTGCGGTAGAACGCGTAGAACGACGGGTCGGCCGAGCCGGCCTTGCCATAGATGCGCGCCGCATCGGCGTCGCCTTCACCGCGCAGGCGCTGTGCATCACGCTCGGCCTCAGCGATCAGCACGGTGCTGTCACGGTCGGCCTGGGCGCGGATGGTCAGCGACTGCTCCTCGCCCTCCGCACGCAGCTTGGCCGCTTCCTGCTTGCGCTGGGCGCGCATGCGCTCGTACACGTCATTGATCACCTGGCTGTCGGTCGGCAGGTCCACCTGCTTGATGCGCAGGTCGATCATCTGCATGCCGAGGCCCGCCACCGCTTCGTTGATCCCCTTCAGCTGCTCGGCGATCAGCTCGCTGCGGTCGCCGGAGACCAGCTGCTGCAGGGTGCGCGAGTTGATCTGGTTGCGCAGCGAGTCGGTGATGATCGGTGCCAGGCGGGCGTTGGCGATGCGCGGATCGCCACCGGTGGCACGGAAGTAGTCACCCACGTTGGAGATGTAGCCGATGGCGAAGAAGTCGACGCTGACGTCCTTCTGCTCGGCGGTGAAGTAACGCGCCGGGGCGGTGTCGAGCACCTGGAAGCGGCGGTCGAAGACCTTCACCGTTTCCACCACCGGCACCTTGAAGTGCAGGCCCGGCTTGATGTCCGAACGCACCACCTTGCCCAGGTTCAGCACCATGGCAGTCTGGTCCTCACGGACCACGTACACCGAGCCAAGCAGGCCCAGCACCACCGCCACGATCACGGCAATCCAGATAGGACTCTTCATCGGCTGCCCTCCTCACGGCCGCTCGGTCGCCCGGTCGGGCGGCCCACCGGCCGGCCCGGATCACGGGAAGCTTCCGCCGCTGCACCCGGCAGCGACGGCATCACCACCTCCGGATTGGTCACTCCCGGCGGCGCCGAGGTGGTGGGACGGGTATCGCCGGTCATCGGCACGTAGATCAGCTGGCGGCCATCGCCACCGATCACCTTGCGGTTCTCGCTCAGCACCTGCTGCACGGTCTCCAGCCACAGGCGCTTGCGGGTCACTTCCGGGGCGTCCTTGTACTGGGCCTGCAACAGGCTGAAGCGCTGCGCGTCACCCTCGGCCTTGGACACCACGGCCTGCTTGTAGCCTTCGGCGGTGGTACGGGCACGCGAGGCCTGGCCTCGGGCTTCCGGCACGACCTTGGCGGCGTAGGCCTGGGCTTCGTTGATCAAGCGTTCCTTGACCTGCTGGGCACCGTTGACCTCGTCGAAGGCCGGCTTCACTTCTTCCGGCGGACGGGCGTCCTGCAGGGTCAGGCCGGTCACGGTCAGGCCGGTCTTGAACGCCTTCAGCAGCGCCTGCAGGCGCTCCTCGGCGGCCACGGCCAACGGGCCACGGTTGTTCAGTACCGCGTTGAGGTCGGCACGGCCGACTTCCTCGCGCACCGCGCTCTGCGCCGACTGCTCCAGCACCTGGTTGGCATCGACCGTGCCGAACAGGTACTGCTGCGGGTCGTCGATGCGGTACTGGACGTTCAGCGAGACGTTGACGATGTTCTCGTCACGGGTCAGCACCGGCACCTGGATCGAGAAGGTCTTGATCTCGGTGGCATTGACCTTGGTGACCGATTCGATCGGCCACGGCAGCTTGAAGTTCGGGCCGGGCTGCAGGATGCGCGAGAACTGGCCGAAGCGCAGCACCACGCCACGCTGCTGTTCGCCGATCAGCTGGAAGCTGGAGAACAGCACCAGCAACACCACGGCTGCCACCACCCAACGCATGATGCCACCGTCGAACAGGTCCTTCAGCGGCCCGGGCAGTCCGCCCCAGCCACCACCATTGCCACCGCCGCGCGACCCGAAGGGCCCGCGTCGATTGTCCTCGGGGCCTTGTCCGCCCTTGTTGCCGCCGGGTGTATTCCAGGCCATGCACGCTCCATCAAGATTTGGGCTGCGGCGCGGGCCCTTCCCGCACCACCAGCCGTGAAACCATCACCGATCATACAAGATGGGGCGGATCGGCAGGATCGAAAGGGGGGCAACGGGGTAAGGTGGCGTTTTCCTCGAAGTCAGGCAACGCCGATGGCCCCCACCACCCCGTTCACCGCCTTCCGCATCGAAAACGACGACGCCGGCTACCGCAGCGGCCTGGCCCAGCTCAATGTCGACGACCTCAACCCCGGCCAGGTACTGATCCGCGCCCACTGGTCTTCGGTCAACTACAAGGACGCGCTGGCGGGCACCGGCAAGGGCAGGATCCTGCGCCGCTTCCCGCTGGTGGGGGGCATCGACGTGGCCGGCACCGTGGTTGCCAGCACCGATCCAGACTGGCGTGAAGGCGATGCGGTGCTGGCCACCGGCTGCGGCCTCAGCGAAACCCGCGATGGCGGCTACAGCCAGTATGTGCGGCTGGAGTCGCGTGCGGTGATTGCCCAGCCGGCCGGGCTGACCCCGCGTGAGGCGATGGTGCTGGGCACCGCCGGCTTCACGGCAGCGCTGGCGCTGCTGCGCATGCAGGACAACCGGCAGACACCGGAGCTCGGCCCACTGGCGGTCACCGGCGCCAGCGGCGGTGTCGGCGCGCTGGCGCTGTCGATCTTCAGTCGTGCCGGCTACACCGTGCACGCAGTCAGCGGCAAACCGGACCAGGCCGAGTTCCTGCATGGTATCGGCGCCACTGAAGTACTACCGCGCGAGGCACTGTCCGACACCGGCCCACTGCATTCGGCCCGCTTCGGCGGCGGCCTCGACAATGCCGGAGGCGACATGCTTGCCAGCCTGCTGGCACAGACGGTGCCCTACGGCAGCGTGGTCAGTGCCGGCCTGGCAGCCAGCCCGACGCTGGACATGACGGTGATGCCGTTCATCCTGCGCGGCGTGTCACTGCTGGGCGTGTCCTCGGCCAATGCACCGCGCGGGCTGCGCGAAGAAGTGTGGTCGCGGCTGGGCAGTGACTGGAAGCCGCAGCAGCTGGACCGCATCTGCACCGCCGAAGTCGGCCTCGATGGCCTTCCTGCCGTGTTCGAACGGATGCTGGCGGGCGGTTCGCTGGGCCGCACGGTGGTGCGGATCGACTGAACGTCGCAGGCAGGCGACGGACGGCAGATGCGCCCCTCCCGCCAGTAATGGGCCCGCACTACACTGCGGGCATTACATGGGGAACAACATGGCACGCATTCTGATCGTCGACGACTCACCGTCGCAGCTGTTGGGGATACAGCGCATCGTCGAGAAGCTCGGGCACCAGATCCTGACCGCCACCGATGGCGCCGCCGGGGTCGAAACCGCCAAGGCCGAGCTGCCCGACCTGGTCCTGATGGACGTGGTGATGCCCAACCTCAATGGCTTCCAGGCCACCCGCACCCTTGCGCGCGACGAGGCGACCCGGCATATCCCGGTGATCCTGGTGACCACCAAGGACCAGGACACCGACCGCATGTGGGGCATGCGCCAGGGCGCCAAGGCCTACATCACCAAGCCGTTCTCGGAAGACGAACTGTCCGAGGTGCTGGAACGGGTGTTCGCCGGGCAGGGCTGAGCCCGTCCTGGCGGTGCCAACCCTGCTTGGCCCACCGCTCTGGTAGGTGCCAACCTTGGTTGGCACGCTTCTGTAGAGTCGAGCCATGCTCGACTCATCAAGAGCAGTCGAGCATGGCTCGACTCTACATGTTAAAGCCGCCGGGCATGGCCCGGCGCTACCTTCAGATCGTTTCGCCGAACGCCTTGGCCAGATTGCGGTACGCCTTCTTCTGCGCCTCGTCAGTCGCGGCCGGGGCCACGATCTCGATTTCAACAATCTGGTCGCCATCCGGGCTGCCCGGCAGCCCACGGCCGCGCAGGCGCAGCTTGCGGCCGGCATCGGAATCGGCCGGAATCTTCAATTCCACCGCTCCACCCAGGGTCGGCACGCTGATGCTGGTACCCAGCGCGGCCTGCCACGGGGTCACCGGCAGCGTATAGAGGATGTTGCGGCCATCGACCTCGAACTGTGGGTGGGCGGCATACTCCACTTCCAGCAGCAAGTTGCCGCCATGGTTGCCCTGCCCGGCCAGCCGGATCACCTGCCCCGGGCGGATGCCCTTGGGCACGCGCACGTCCAGCTGCTTGCCGTTGACGGTGATGCGCAGGCTGTCGCCGCTGTAGGCCGCTTCCAGCGGAACCGACAGCTTGGCGCGGGTATCGCGGTTGGGCGCGTGGCCCTGGCTGCTGAAGCCCGGCCCCGGACCAGCGCCACCACCGCCACGCTGGCGCGCGAACAGGCTCTCGAAGAAGTCGCTGAAGCCTCCATTGGGGCCGCCACCGCCGAATACTTCCTCGAAATTGAAACCGCCAGCACCACCATAGTTCGGCGGCACGTTGAACTCCTCGCCCGGGCGATAGCCCTGCGCGCGCAGCTGGTCGTAGGCCGCGCGCTTTTCCGGATCGCGCAGCGCCTCGTAGGCCTCGTTGACCGCCTTGAACTTGTCTTCGGCCCCGGCCTCCTTGCTGACGTCCGGGTGGTACTTGCGTGCCAGCCGGCGGTAGGCGGTCTTGATCTCCGCCTCGCCCGCGCTCGGTTCCACCCCCAGGGTGGCGTAGTAATCCTTGAATTCCATCCAGCTACCTCGATCTGCTTCGGCCGCGCCGGTGGCGCCGCCCCGGGTTCATTCTACGCGCCGGCATGCTACGCCGCCCCTCGTGCGGCCACGGTGAGGCCGACTGATCCTGCGCAATGCGGCTGCCATCCCCATGCACCACGCTGTGGCTGGAAGCCCCCGCCGCAAAGCCTGAAGATGGGGCCTGCACACGGGTTTTCCAATGTCTTGACGCCCCTGTCCCATCCGGCCCACTAGCCTGCCCCAGCAAGGAGTTCCCCATGACCATCCATGTCGGCGACCGCATTCCGGAAGTGACCCTCAAGCGCATCCGCGAGGGCATCGAAACGCTCGATACGCATTCGCTGTTCGACGCACGCAAGGTGGTGCTGTTCGCCGTGCCCGGCGCGTTCACCCCGACCTGCTCGGCGCGCCACCTGCCCGGCTACGTCGAGAAATTCCAGGCGTTCCGCCAGCGCGGCATCGATGTCTACTGCATGGCGGTCAACGACCCGTTCGTGATGAAGGCCTGGGCCGCCGACCAGAGCGTGCCCGACGGCCTGCTGATGCTGTCCGACGGCAATGCCGAACTGACCCGTGCGCTCGGCCTGGAGCTCGACGCCAGCGCCTCGGGCATGGGCATCCGCTCACGCCGTTTCGCCCTGTACGTGGTGGATGGCGTGGTGCGTGCGGCCTGGATCGAGCAGCCCGGCCAGTTCGAAGTGTCTTCGGCCGAATACGTGCTGGAGCACCTGCCAACCTGATCTTCCACCGCAAGAGGAAACGGCCAGCCATGTCCAGCAAGCCAGCCAAAGCTCCCAAATCTGCCGCCAAGGTACTCGGCATCAGCGATCGCAAGACCTTGCGCGAGCGTGCACGACGCAACATCGAGGACGGTGCGATCACCGACAGCTACAGCGCCGACCGCAAGGTGGTGATCAAGCTGCTCAACGATGCGTTGGCCACCGAGTACGTATGCGTGCTGCGCTACTACCGGCACTACTTCATGGCCAAGGGCATGCTGGCCGACGCGGTGAAAGCCGAATTCCTCGAACATGCACAGCAGGAACAGGCGCACGCCGGCAAGCTGGCCGAGCGCATCGTCCAGCTCGGCGGCGAGCCGGACTTCAACCCCGATACGCTGACCGCGCGTTCGCATGCCGAATACAAGGAAGGCAGCGACCTGCGCGACATGGTCCGCGAGAATCTGGTGGCCGAACGCATCGCCATCGACAGCTACCGCGAGATGATCAACTTCATCGGCGACCGCGATACCACCACCAAGCGCATCCTTGAAGAGATCCTCGCGCAGGAAGAGGAACACGCCGACGAATTCGCCGACCTGCTGGATGGGTGGATCGGGGAATAGCGGCCCCGCATACGCCTTGGTAGATGCCCACCTTGGTGGGCGCATTTATCGCGTGCCAACCAAGGTTGGCACCTACCAGAGCATGGATCCGTCGGGTCGCCGGGCCATTCCCAGCACCTACCGCAGGACGTTGAACCGCACCTGCGTCCACGCGCCATCCGCCGCCAGTGCGGTCAGCGTATGTGTGCCCAGCTCGGCGAACTCGCGCTGCATCAACTGCGCGCCTCGGGTCTGCGCGATCCAACGGCCATCCAGCAACCAGTCCACCGCCTGTTCGCTGCCCAGCGCGCGCAGCTGCAGGCGCACGCCATGTTCCGAGTTCGGCGCACGCGCCAGCGTGGCGCCATCATTGAGGCCATCGATGTGCAGGGCCACGCTGGCCTCACGCCCGTCGTCGCGGCAATCCGGCGACAGCGCCGGCAACTGCGAGGCAGCGCGTGTGGCCTTGGGCAGCCACGGTGACAACAACGCCGGCCAGCGCGCGATCTCGCGCGCTACTTCCTCATGTGGATTACGGCAATCGGCCGACACACGCAGGCCGGTCCGCGCGTCGGCCAGGTAACGCTGCCGCCCCGGCTGCCAGCGCCGCGCCTCGCGCTCGGGAAAGGTCGGTGGTGCCGCGCCGTCCAGCAGATAGGCCGGCATCCGCCGTTGGCACAGCGCCGTCGGCAGGCCTTCGGCGCGTTCACCGGTCGGCCAGCAGATGTCTTCCTGGCTGACACTGGCCGGCATCGGTGCAGCAGCCGAATCGCCGCGCTGGCGCGGCAGGCTGTCCACCACTTCGAACATCAGCGGCAGCGCAGTCACCGCGCCGTACTGGCCCGGTAGCGGCGTGCCGTCCGGCCGGCCCACCCACACGCCCACGGTGTAGTGGCGCGTGCTGCCGATTGCCCACGCATCGCGGTACCCGTAACTGGTGCCGGTCTTCCACGCCACACGCGGGCGGCCACCGACATCGAACGTACCGACGCTGTAGCCTGGGCGCGGGTTCGATTCCAGCATTTCGCGCACGATCCAGCTGGCGCCCGGCGAGGCCAGTCGCCGCTCGATCATCGGTTCGTCATCGGTGTAGCGCACGCGTCCGGCAATGCCGTTGCGGTTCAGCGCCGCGAACGCGCCGACCAGATCTTCCAGCCGCGCACCGGTACCGCCCAGGATCAGCGAGAGGTTGGGCGTGCTGCCCGGCGGGAAACGCAGCTGGATGCCGGAGTGCGACAGGCGCGCGGCGAAGCGCGCGGCCCCGACCCGCTGCAGCAGGTCCACCGAGGGCACGTTGAGCGACAGGCGCAACGCACTGGACGCGCCGATCGGCCCATTGAAGGCCATGTCGAAGTTGCCGGGCCGGTAGCTGCCGAAACTCTGCGGCGCATCGACCAGCAGGCTTTCCGAATGGATCAGGCCATCGTCCAGCGCCATCGCATACAGGAACGGCTTGAGCGTGGAGCCCGGCGACCGCCAGGCCTGCACCATGTCGACGTGGCCGAGCCGCTGGCGGTCACCAAAGGACAACGTACCGACGTAGGCACGCGCCTGCAGAGTCTGGTTGTCGACCACCAGCAAGGCTGCCGAGGTGCGCTCCGGCAGCGTCGAGAAATAGCTGGCCACGCGCTCTTCCAGCGTGCGCTGCAGGCCGATGTCGATGCTGCTCTGGATACGCGCCTGGCCCGGATGCGCCGAGTGCAGGCGCTGCGCCAGCAGTGCGGCGTGCAGCGGAGGCCGCAGCGAGCGCGCCACCACGTTCTCGATGCGCGCATCCTGCACTTCCTCCGGCGTCCACGCGCCCAGTTCGGCCATGCGTGACAGCACCTTGTCGCGCGCTTTCTGCGCGGCTTCCGGGTGGCGGTCCGGGCGCAGCCGGCTTGGTGCCTGTGGCAGTACCGCCAGCAACGCGGCCTCGGCATGTGACAGCTGCGCCGCCGGCTTGCCCAGATAGGCCCAGCTGGCCGCTTCCACGCCCTCGATGGTGCCACCGTAGGGCGCGCGCTCCAGATACAGGGCCAGGATCTGCCGCTTGCTCAGGTGAACTTCCAGCTGCACCGCGCGCAGCATCTGCTTGAGCTTTCCCCAGGGTGTGCGCGTATGCGGGTCGAGGATGCGTGCGACCTGCATGGTCAGGGTCGAGCCGCCGGAAACGATGCGACCACCGCGCAGCAACTGGCCGCTGGCACGCAGGATCGCCAGCGGGTTGATGCCCGGATGGCGCCAGAACCAGCGGTCTTCGTAGGTCAGCAGCGCCTGCAGGTACAGCGGCGAGACGCTGTCGATCGATGCCGGATAGCGCCACACGCCCTCGGCATCGGCGAACGCACGCAGCGGCGTACCGTCGGCAGCCACCACCAGGGTGCTGGTATCGCGCTGCTTCGGCAGCGGCGGCGGGAAGGCGAAATCCAGCACCAGCAGCAGTGCCAACAGTGCCGCTGTACCCCAGCGCAGCCACGGCCACAGCGGCCGCAGCCAGCGGCGCAGGGCCGCCAGCCGGATCGACATCGTCTTCTTCATTGCAGCGTGCCGGATTGGAGCTTGCCAGCGGGACGGGCCGCGCCGTCGCGGCCCGTCCGCGCGGTCACGGCTGTACCACCGTGATCGTGGTCGGGTTGCTACGGCCGACGCCACGCAGCTGCGGCCGGTACATGTCCTCCACCAGCGGCGGCGGCACCGAGTAGGTACCCGGGGTCACCGCACGCACCAGATAGAACACGTTGGCCTTGCTGCCACGCGAGAGCTTCAGCGCAGCCACATAGCGGTCGTCGCGGAACTCTTCGTGCTTGGTGTCAGCGGCTTCGCTGCGGTCGCTGATGGTGATGCCATCAACCACCACGTCGGCCCACTGCTTGGCATCGCCCAGGTTGAAGTTCTCGATCTCCAGGCCCGCCGGCAGCAGGTCGGTCAGCAGTGCATCGGGCATCGTGGTGTCGGCGGTGACCGTCACGCGAACGATCAGCGCTTCGCCTTCCTTCAGCGGGCGCGGCGACCACGGCTTGCCATCGGTGCCGAAGTAGCTGCGCTCAATGCCCAGCACGCTGTTGTCCGGTGCCGGCGCACTGCGCGGGATACCGGCAACGTCGATGCTGGCGAACATCGGCGGCTGCCCCTGCGGAGTGAAGCGCACGCCGCTGGCCAGCTCGCTGGCGCTGAAATTGCGGCCGAACAGCTTGCGCTCGCCGATGGCTTCGGTGTTGCCACCGATCACCAGTTCACCCTCCACCAGCGCCTTCTGGTTGGCGGCCAGTGCCTTGCCAAGGCGGGCGATCGCTACCTGTTCCTGCGTGCTCAGCCACATCCAGCCGGCATTGCGGCGCGCATCCAGGCCACGGCCCAGATCCACCGCACGGGCATCCCAGGCCGGCTTGGCCAGCTTGTTTTCGTGGGTCAGCGCGATCATCAGCGCGTCATCACGGATGGCGCTGCCGTAGTCGCCGAAGTAGGACGGGCGTTCGCTGCTGGACTTGGCGAAGGCGGCGGACAATGCCGCCTGGCCACGCTTGGCATCGCCCTGCAGCGACAGCGCCACGCCCAGATGGACCAGCGACAGGCCGCCGACCGCCTTGCTGCGCTCGTTGTCATACAGCGTGCGCAGCGTCCCCAGCGGAGCGCGATTGACCCGGGCCAGCACGTAGCCCGAATAGGCCTGGTTGGCGAACTTCAGCTTCTCGCGGTCGTCCTGGCCGTAGAATTGGTTGCCACCGGACAGCAGATCCTCGCTGAGACGGTTGAGCGCCTTCTGCAGCACGTTGTCGGGCACCGCGAAACCGGCGTCCTTCGCGTCGAGCAGGAACTCGGTGATGTACGGGGTCAGCCACGGGTTCACGTAGCCGTCGTCACCCCACATCGAGAAGTTGCCATTGGCCACCTGCATCGACGCCAGGCGGCCAAACGCACCTTCCATGCGCTCGCGACGGGTCTTGGCATCCAGCCCATCGGCACCGAGCATCGACGACGTCGCCTGGTCCAGGATCAACGCAGCGTAGCCCTTGCTGGTGGTCTGCTCGGCACAGCCATACGGGTAGTTCAGCGCGCCCTGCAGTGCACTGGCGAACGGAATCGGCGGCAGCGGACTGACCAGCAGGCGAGCATTCACCGACTCGGACATCAGGCCATCGGTCAGGCTGTTGTCGAGGCTGACCGCGGCCAGCGGATCCAGCGTACGCACCTGCGAACGCAATACCTGCGGCCACGCCGCACGCACCGGCAGGTCGTAGCGGCGATCGGCCTTGAAGCCGTTGCCGTCCACCCGCACCCGCACCTTGGCCACGCTGTGGCCCTCGCGCGCCGACAGCGGGAAGCTCAGCGTGGTCTTGGCATCGGCATTCAACTGCACGCTGCGGCTGCCCTCGCCCAGGTTCAACGGGCCTTCGCTTTCCACCTTCACGATGAACTGGCCCGGCTTGCCGGTGAAGTTCTGCACGTCCAGGGTCACCGTGCTGCGGTCGCCCGGGGCGAGTACGCGTGGCATGCTGGCTTCGGCCAGGATCGGCGCGCGCACGATGGTTTCCACATCGCGCTTGCCGTACTGGTCATCGCTGTAGACCAACGCCGACACGCGCAGGGTACCGTTGAAGTCCGGCACCTTCAGGCGGATCCGGGCGATGCCCTTGGCGTCGAGCTGCACCGGGCCGGAGAACAGGTCCACGGTCTGCACGCGCGCGGTCGGGCGCTTGGCCTGCGGCAACGCCTGCAGCGCCATGTCGCCACCGAACTTCAGCTTGCCGGCACCGCCATCAAAGCTCTCGATCACCCGGCTGTAGATGTCGTAGGCATCGATGCCGAGGCGACGCTGGGCGAAGAAGTGCGCACCGGCATCGGGCACCGGGAAGCGGGTGATGTTGAGGATGCCCACGTCCACCGCCGAGACGGTGACGTGCGCCATCTTGCCGGCCAGCTGCGGTGCGCTGACCGTCACCGGCAGGTCCTGCTCCGGGCGCATCTGCTTGGGCGCAGCCAGGCCGACGGCCACGGTGCGGCCCTTGCGGTCCATCGGCACGTGCACCACGCCCACGGCACGGGCCGGGGTGATCTTGCTCGGCGCACTGCCGCCACGGAACACCAGCGCGGTGATATAGACGTCGTGGCGTTCCCAGTCGGCGGTGACCGGAATCTTGAAGGTCGAACCCGGCTTGGCCTCGATGTCCTGCACGTACAGCATGCGGTCGGTCTCGACCATCAGGATGCCCTTGCCGGCGTGCGGCGGGGTCACCGTCACTTCCAGGGTGTCACCGGCCTTGTAGCCGGTCTTGTCCAGGGCCAGCTTGACCTTGTCCGGGCGCGCGTCCAGGCCGCGGTTGTCATCGCCCCAGCTCCAGCCGGCGCGGAACGGGTAGCGGCTGGTCAGGCCGGTGGACGGATCGAACACGTCCACCCGGTACTCGCCCCACTCCACCGGGAAATCAAAGGCGACAGCGCTGCTGCCGGCATCGACGGTGCGGGTTTCCTTGTTCTCGAAACGGCGGGTGAAATCGTAATCCCAGCGATTGTCGTTGAAGGTCCAGTGGTAGTCGCGCAGTTCGCGCACCAGGGTGATCTTCAGGCCCTTGGCCGGTTGCGGTGTGCCGGCGGCATCCACGCGCATCAGCTCGAAGCGTGCATTGCCGTTGGAGTCGGCGCCATCCTCGGGGTTGAACAGCGGGCGCACGCCGACCAGCGCGTTGGCCGGCCACATCACCCGCTTCAGGGTACGGGTGACGGTACGGCCACCGGTTTCATACAGGCTGCCGGACAGCACCACAGCGATCGGCGCCTTGGCCTTGGCCGCCTCTTCCGGCAACGCCACGTCCTCACGCAGCTGGCCATTGGCCGGCAGCGTGGTATCGATCACGTCCTTGGCCTCGCGCGGCAGCTGCAGGGTCGGGTCACCGAAGAAATAGCCCGGCAGGCCGTCCACCGGCTTCTGCTCGGCGGCCACCGCCATGCGCGCGGTGAAGCGGTTGCCATCGGCCGGCGCGCCATACAGATAGGCGCCATTGGCCTGCAGGCGCAGGTCCTCACCCGGCTTCAGCGTCTTCTGCGCGCTGTCCAGGTCCAGCTTCATGCGCTCGGGCAGGAACTCCTCGATGCGCAGGGTCATGCCCTGGATCGCTTCCTTGCTGGCCGGGTCGGTGCGGAACTCGACCTGCCAGCGCCCGGTCGGCGCCTCGGCGGGGATCACCTGCTCGAAGTTGATGTAGCCCTGGTCACCCGGCTGCAGGCGGGTCTCGCGGAAGGTCTTGCCATCGGGCTGCTTCAGGCGCAGGAACACCGGCTGAGCCTTGACCGGCTTGCCGTCGTTGTCGCGCAGCAGCGCGGACAGGCGCACGGTTTCGCCCGGCCGGTACAGGTCGCGCCCGGACCAGGCATAGACGTCGAACCAGGCATTGTCACGGCCGGCCACGGCGAATTCGCTCAGGTCCAGCGCCGGCTGGTTGAACGGCAGGAAGCTGGTGTCCTTGCCGCTGCTGGCGACCAGCACGTGAGTGGCATCCAGCGTGTAGTTCAGCAGCGCATTGCCGTTGCCGTCGGTGCTGCCCTTCAGTACCACTTCGCCCTTGGCATCCAGCACGCGTAGGTCGATGCCCTTCAGCGGCGCGCCGTCCTTGAGGCCGGCGGTGTGCACGAACAGCTTGTCCTTGTAGGCGCGGGTATGCAGGCCGATGTCGCTGACCGAGAAGAACGCGGTGTCGAACTCGCCTTCATAGTCACCAGTGCGCTTGAGCAGGGCGAAGTACAGGCCCGGCTCCTGCAGTTCCTTGATGTCCTGGGTCGGCAGGTAGGTCAGCACCCGCTCGTTCTTCTTGCCGCCGAGGATGAAGCGGTTGACGTAGACCGGCTCGGCCAGCTTGTTGATCGGGCTGCGCTCGTAGTCGCTGCTCAGCTCCCAGCTGCCGCGGCGGCCACCGCGCTGGTACTGGCTGAAGAAAGTCGGCAGGTCCTTCTCGCGCACGCGCAGGAATTCGACGTCAACCTCGGGCACGTTCACCGAGACCACCGGCAGGCCACGGCTGTCCTTCGCCGGCAGCACGCTGCCCTGCGAGGCGAAGCCAACCACCGGCTTCAGCTCGCCGCTGAACACCTTCTGCTTCAGTTCCTTGCCCAGCCGGCTGCCATCGGCGGCCAGCAGGTCGGGCGAGACCACCAGGCTGAATTCCTTGCCGGCCTCCACGAACGGATAGCGCAGGGTCAGGCCGTCATCGGACAGCGTCCAGCTGCTGTCGTCGGTGCCGACCTTCTCTTCGAAGCGCACCAGCTTGTCGAAATCCTGGGTGCCGACCAGCGGGCGCGAGAACTCCAGCGCCAGCGACAGGCCGTCATTCTTCTGGTCCGGGTAGGCACGCAGCAGGGTGAACTCCTTCACCTGCTCGGCCCGGGTGGTGATCGCTTCACCGCTGGCCTTGGGCAGCTGCCCGCTGTCGTTGCGGCAACCGGCCAGGCCCAGCAACAGGCCTCCTGCCAGTACCGCCGCCGCCCATCCCCACCGCTTCCGCCGTGCCGGACCGCTCATGTCGTCACTCCTTGATCGAGGTGGCCATTATAGGCAGGCCGCGTCAAGGTGTTGACGCGGATTCGGCAATTGCCCGGGGCGCGGGTAGCGCCGGCCGCCGGCCGGCTGGACCGGTAGCCGCCAACCTCGGTTGGCGATAGCCGTGGCAACCAAGGTTGGCACCTACCCAAGCGCCCCTCCCCCGCCGCGCCAGGCACAGGCCGATGCCGGCAACCTGTCTGGCTTGGGATCGGGCGCTCCCCCAATCGTGGCGCGCAATGTCCCGGCGGAGAAAAGGCCGAAGTCGCCCCAAAGTGACGGGTTCAACCCTCGATTGAGCGACTTCCCAATCGGCCTTCAGTCGCCGCTGTAGCATCGGCATCAGGCCTTCTGAACAGCAGTGAACATTGCAATGACACGAGTACGCATGATTCAGGATCCAGCGACCGGTAAGGTCTGGGGTACGCGATGTGACCGAGGTACTGTCGAAGTCACCTCCGGAAGCCCCGGGAAGCTGAAGTCACAGTTGAAAGACTTCCCGAGTCCCGACGAGGCACTGAAATGGGCCATCAAACAGGAGTGGTCGCGGCTGAAAAAGGGCTTCGTACTCGTGAACCCAGCTGCTGCCGCAGGCGAACCCTGCATGCATCGTTACATTGGCGGGGGGTACACGGGAGCCCTGATGATTGCGGGTTGCAATGGGAAGCTGGCGACCAATCAGCACCAGGACGAAGACACGCATGGTGCGGCAACCGACATGTTGCTGCTCATCGGTGAAGACGCTGAGATCATCCATGGTTGGCGATCAAGCAAGACGGACCTTGCCTGGTCGGCACTGCCTACGGATGACCGGACAGGATTCCTGATTCGATTCGACTCTGGAATCTACCTTTGGACTTCAGATGGCAGTCCTCCCCAGCGGATCAGCGATGCATCCGTACTGTCATCGCCCTTCCTGACAAGGTCCAACGGGCATGCCGCATGGCATGACGGTGAGCAGGTAACGGTAATGAGACTCGACAATGGAAGGCACATCATGCAGCTGGCGCGCTCCCCTGCGATGGTTGGCGGGCATTCCGAGCAGATGATGGGCACGCTCTCAGCGGATGCCACGATGCTTGCCTGCTGTGCCAATCCGGGTGAGATCGAGTACATCGATGTCGCCCAGGCCAAGACCGTGCGCCGACATCAGGCTGATTTTGAAATGATCGTCAAGATGGAGTGGAGCGCGGATGGACGCTGGTTGTTGGCCTTGGAAGAGTATGGACGGTGGCGCCTGCTGTGCCTGGACGCGGCAACAGGCGAATCCCGCCCCGGGTGGCCGGAGTTCACTGATATGACACGAACTGACTTTGCACTGGACTGCGATAGCAAGCGATTGGCCGTCATGCACCGCGGTCATATTGCACTTTATGACTTTGCAGACATGAGGGAAATTCGACGCTTTCCCGTCGATCATGTGGTGCGTACCGCGCATCTTGCATGGACGGGAGACAATGCCATTTCGGTACGCACCGACTATGGATGCCTTTCCACATATGTGATCTGATCCGGCTTAGTCTATCGCTATCGCGGGATTACACTATCTCTGAGGAACCTCTGCAGACTGCAGCGTGGACCAAAGCATCCCGGTAGTCGCCAACCTTGGTTGGCGTCGGCCGTGCCAACCAAGGTTGGCACCTACCAAAGCAGGTGCAGCCACGTGCCCGGCAAGCAGGCGCAGCGCCAGATCCGGCGAAGCCCCCTACCCCGGCAGGTACAGGTCCACGTAATCGGTCACCGGCATCGCCGCCAGCGCCACCGGGTCCAGCGATGCCGCCAGGATGCGCTGCTGCTGGGCGGTCGGGAAGCGATGGGCCAGGTGCCGGCGGAACTTGTCCATCAGCAGCGGAATGCCTTCTCCGCGGCGTCGGGCGTGGCCAAGCGGGTACTCCACCAGCACTTCCGGCAGTTCACTGCCATCGTTGAAGCGCACGCTCAGGCCGTTGGCGATGCTGCGCTTGTCCGGGTCCAGATAGTCGGCGCTGAGCTGCGGATCCTCGTGGCAGGCCATCTTTGCGCGCAGCGCGTCGATGCGCGGATCGGCGGCGACGTCGTCCTCATAGTCCTCGGCCACCAGCCGCCCATGCAGCAGCGCGATGGCTATCATGTACTGCACGCAGTGGTCGCGGTCGGCCGGATTGTGCAGTGGGCCCCTCTTGTCGATGATGCGGATGCAGGCTTCCTGGGTGCGGATGGCGATGTACGCGATATCCTCGACCTGCCGCCCCATCGCGCGCAATTGCTGGTGCAGCGCGATCGCTGCCTCCACCGCAGTCTGGCCGTGGAACTCGGCCGGGTAGCTGATCTTGAACAGCACGTTCTCCATCACATAGCTGCCCAGCGGCCGCTCCAGCGTCAGTGCCTGTCCATGCATGGACACAGCCTCGAAGCCCCAGGTCGGTGCACTGAGCACGCTCGGATAGCCCATTTCACCCGTTGCCGCGATCAGCGCCAGGCGTACGCCACGGCTGGTGGCATCGCCGGCGGCCCAGCTCTTGCGCGAACCGGTGTTGGGCGCGTGCCGGTAGGTCCGCAGCGCCTGGCCATCGACCCAGGCCAGCGACACTGCATTGAGCATGCGTTCGCGATCCAGCCCGAGCAGCTGCGCCACCACAGCGGTGGTGGCGACCTTGACCAGCACCACATGGTCCAGCCCGACCCGATTGAAGGAATTCTGCAGGGCCAGTACACCCTGGATCTCGTGCGCCTTGATCATCGCCAGCAGCACGTCGTGCACGGTCGGCGGCGGGCGGCGCAGGGCCTGCGCGTTGCGTCCCAGCCAGTCGCAGACGGCGAGGATTCCGCCCAGATTGTCCGACGGGTGGCCCCATTCGGCGGCCAGCCAGGTGTCGTTGAAATCGAGCCAGCGCACCATCGCGCCCAGATTGAACGCCGCCTGCACCGGGTCCAGCACGTAGTGGGTGCCCGGAACGCGCGCGCCGTTGACCACGCTGATGCCCGGCACCACGGGACCGAGCAGCTTGCTGCAGGCCGGGAAGGACAGCGCTTCCAGCCCGCAGCCCAGCGTATCAAGCATGCAGTGGTGCGCGGTCTGGAACGCCAGCGGTGAGTCGATACGGGCGTCGCGCACGTAATCGACGATGTCCACCAGCAGCGCATCCCACGCTGCACGCTCGTTGGATGGGGTGTGGTTGTCGGACATCGTCGATCTCCTCGTTACGGTGCACGGTTGCCCGTGCACCATGCCAACCAAGGTTGGCATCTACCAAAGCAATTGGTCACTGCGGCCCGGTAGTCGCCAACCTTGGTTGGCGTTTACCAACGCATCACTCGGCCGGCACCCGCACCTTGCCTTCCATCAGCACGCGGGCACTGCGGCTCATGATGGCCTTGCTTACTGTCCACTGGCCGTCAACGAGGCCGGCCTGCGCACCCACGCGCAACGTGCCGGAGGGGTGACCAAAGGTCACCGCTTCGCGTTCGCCGCCGCCGGCCGCACGATTGACCAGGGTGCCCGGAATCGCCGCCGCAGTACCGATCGCCACGGCGGCCGTGCCCATCATCGCGTGGTGCAGCTTGCCCATCGACAATGCGCGCGCATGCAGATCGATGGCCGAGGCCGGAATGGCCTTGCCGCTGGATGACACATAGTCCTGCGCCGGTGCAACGAACGCCACCTTCGGCGTGTGCTGGCGGGTTGCTGCGTCTTCCAGCGTGTTGATCAGGCCCATGCGCAAGGCGCCGTAGGCGCGGATGGTCTCGAATTTCTGCAGCGCGGCCTTGTCTTCGTTGATCGCCGGCTGCAGCTCGGTGCCGCTGTAGCCCAGATCGGCAGCGTTGAGGAATATGGTCGGGATGCCAGCGGTGATCATGGTCACCTCGAAGCTGCCCACGCCGGGCACTTCCAGGGTATCGACCAGATTGCCGGTCGGGAACATCGCGCCCGCATCGCCGTCATCGGACGGATCGATGAATTCCAGCTGGATCTCGGCCGCCGGGAAGGTCACGCCGTCCAGTTCGAAATCGCCGATCTCCTGCACTTCGCCATCGCGCATCGGCACGTGCGCGATGATGGTCTTGCCGATGTTGGCCTGCCAGATGCGCACGGTGCACAGGCCATCGCGCGGCACGCGGGCCGGATCGATCAGACCATTGGCAATCGCGAACGGACCCACCGCAGTGCTGAGGTTGCCGCAGTTGCCGCTCCAGTCGACGAAGGCGGTGTCGATCGACACCTGACCGTACAGATAGTCGACATCGTGATCCGGCACAGAGGCAGTGGAGATGATCACGCACTTGCTGGTACTGGAGGTGGCGCCGCCCATGCCGTCGGTCTGCTTGCCATACGGATCGGGCGAGCCGATCACGCGCATCAGCAGCGCATCGCGCGCGGCGCCCGGCACCTGCGCGGCCTCGGGCAGGTCCTGCAGGCGGAAGAACACGCCCTTGCTGGTGCCGCCGCGCATGTAGGTGGCGGGAATACGGAGTTGCGGGAGGAAGGTCATGGATCAGTATCCTGGATGCGACGAACCAATATCGGAGTTGAGTCCCTCGTCTTCGAACAATGCTTCCATGCCCCGCGAAGCATTCCAGATGCGCACGATGGAAACGTGCGCAGGTAGCTCCACGTAGTAAACCAGGTAGCCGTCGAAGCGACGAACCGGATGAAAACGCAACGGCGCTGGCAACGAGGTCAACAGACCCGCATGCAGTGCGGAACCAGCACCTGGGTGGGCCTCGATCAGCTTGACGACGGATTCCACCGCATCGATGAAGCCGATTTCCAGCACTTCTCCGCCCTGGTCTGCATACCAAGCAGCTGCCTGGTCAAGATCTCGAACCGCTGCAGGGGACCAGTGCGAGGGCTTCACTTGCGGTTCCGTGCACGCTCACGCAGCTTGTCGAAGTGATCCGGCGGCAGAGGCGTCGAAGGCCCCGATGCCAGCCCCTCGGCAATCAACTGCTTGAGCAGCGCTTCAGCCTTGCTGCGCTGACGCTGGCGGATCAGGTCACGCACGTAGTCCGACGTACTGGAGTAGCCGCCTTCGCGCACTTCCTCGTCCACGAACTGCTTGAGCGGATCGGTCAGCGAAATGTTCATGGTGGCCATGAAACTCTCCTTTGGCAGTTTTTGCCAAGTCAGTGTGCGCCCTGCCCTGGTGTCGGACAAGCCCGCCCTCGGCCTCCGGGGGCAGGCATTCAGTCCGGCATCACGCCACCTTGGCGCCTTCCAGGAAGTCCTGGGCGAAGCGCTGCAGCACGCCGCCGGCCTCGTAGATCGCCACTTCCTCGTCGCTGTCCAGGCGGCAGGTGACCGGCACGAGCACGTCCTGGCCGTCGCGGCGGTGGATGACCAGGGTCAGATCGGCGCGCGGGGTGCGCTCGCCGATCACGTCGAAGGTCTCGGTGCCGTCGATGCCCAGGGTCAGGCGGGTGGTGCCCGGCTTGAACTCCAGCGGCAGCACGCCCATGCCGATCAGGTTGGTACGGTGAATCCGTTCGAAGCCTTCGGCCGCGATCGCCTCCACGCCGGCCAGGCGCACGCCCTTGGCGGCCCAGTCACGCGAGCTGCCCTGGCCGTAGTCGGCACCGGCGATGATGATCAGCGGCTGCTTGCGGTCTATGTAGGTTTCGATCGCTTCCCACATGCGCATGACCTTGCCTTCCGGCTCCACGCGCGCCAGCGAACCCTGCTTCACGCTGCCGTCGTCGTTGCGCACCATCTCGTTGAACAGCTTCGGGTTGGCGAAGGTGGCGCGCTGCGCGGTCAGGTGGTCACCGCGGTGGGTGGCGTAGGAATTGAAGTCCTCTTCCGGCAGGCCCATCTTCGCCAGGTACTCACCGGCGGCACTGGACGCCAGGATCGCGTTGGACGGCGACAGGTGGTCGGTGGTGATGTTGTCCGGCAGCACCGCCAGCGCGCGCATGCCAGACAGCGTGCGCTCACCGGCCAGTGCGCCCTCCCAGTACGGCGGACGGCGGATGTAGGTGCTCTGCGGGCGCCAGTCGTACAGCGGGCTGACCGCCGCACCGTGCTCCACGCGCACGTTGAACATCGGGTTGTACACGCGGCGGAACTGCTCCGGCTTCACCGAGGCCTTCACCACCGCGTCGATCTCGGCGTCGCTCGGCCAGATGTCCTTCAGGCGCACCTCGTTGCCGTCGGTGTCCACGCCCAGCACGTCCTTCTCGATATCGAAGCGCACGGTGCCGGCGATGGCATAGGCGATCACCAGCGGCGGCGAAGCCAGGAAGGCCTGCTTCGCATACGGGTGGATGCGGCCATCGAAGTTGCGGTTGCCCGACAACACGGCGGTGGAATACAGGTCGCGATCGATGATTTCCTGCTGGATCTTCGGGTCCAGCGCGCCACTCATGCCGTTGCAGGTGGTGCAGGCGAAGGCGACGATGCCGAAGCCGAGCTTTTCCAGGTCCGGCAGCAGACCGGCCTCTTCCAGGTACAGCTGCACCGCCTTCGAACCCGGCGCCAGCGACGACTTCACCCACGGCTTGCGCAGCAGGCCACGCTCGTTGGCCTTGCGCGCCAGCAGTGCGGCGGCGATCACGTTGCGCGGGTTGGACGTATTGGTGCAGCTGGTGATGGCGGCGATGATCACCGCGCCATCGGGCATCAGCCCCTGCGCCTGCTCGGCCTTGCCCGCTTCCAGCTTGGCTTCGTCGGCGATGCCGCGCTCGGCCAGCTCGGCGGTGGCCACGCGCTTGTGCGGATTGGACGGGCCGGCCATGTTGCGCACCACGCTGGACAGGTCGAAGCGCAGCACACGCTCGTATTGTGCGGTGGCCAGGTCATCGGCCCACAGGCCGGTGGTACGGGCGTAGTTCTCCACCAACGCCACCTGCGATTCCTCGCGGCCGGTCAGGCGCAGGTAATCGATGGTCTGCCCGTCGATGTAGAACATCGCGGCAGTCGCGCCATACTCCGGGCACATGTTGGAAATGGTGGCGCGGTCACCGATGGTCAGTGCCGCGGCACCCTCGCCGAAGAATTCAAGATACGCACCCACCACGCGTTCCTTGCGCAGGAACTCTGTCAGGGCCAGCACTACGTCGGTGGCGGTGATGCCCGGCTGCGGCCTGCCGGTCAGCTCGACACCGATGATGTCCGGCAGGCGCATCCATGAGGCGCGGCCCAGCATCACGTTCTCCGCTTCCAGGCCGCCCACGCCGATCGCGATCACGCCCAGCGCGTCCACGTGCGGGGTGTGGCTGTCGGTGCCCACGCAGGTGTCCGGGAAGGCGACGCCGTCCTGCACGTAGACCACCGGCGACATCTTCTCCAGGTTGATCTGGTGCATGATGCCGTTGCCCGGCGGAATCACGTCCACATTCTCGAAGGCCAGCTTGGTCCAGTCGATGAAGTGGAAACGATCTTCGTTGCGGCGATCTTCGATGGCGCGGTTCTTCTCGAACGCCTGCGGATCGAAACCACCACATTCCACTGCCAGCGAGTGATCGACGATCAACTGCACCGGCACCACCGGATTCACCTTGGCCGGGTCACCACCCTTGTCGGCGATCGCATCACGCAGGCCAGCCAGGTCGACCAGTGCGGTCTGGCCGAGGATGTCGTGGCAGACCACGCGTGCCGGGAACCACGGGAAGTCGAGGTCGCGGCGGCGCTCGATCAGCTGCTTCAGCGAATCGCCAAGCGTAGCCGGATCGCAGCGACGCACCAGGTTCTCGGCCAGCACGCGCGAGGTGTACGGCAGGGTGGCATAGGCGCCGGGCTGGATCGCATCGACAGCGGCGCGCGCGTCGAAATAGTCCAGCGAGCTGCCGGGGAGGTTCTTGCGGTAATCGGTATTCATGGGCTGGCGGAGTACTTGGGGCGGGCCGGGTGCCGGCGGTGCGGCGGCGAAAGCATCCGGCCGGCACAGGGCCGGCCGGATGGATACAGCAGGTGGATCAGACGCGCTTGTCGATGGCGACGAAGTCGCGGTCTTCCGGGCCGATGTAATTGGCGCTCGGGCGGATGATCTTGCCGTCGATACGCTGCTCGACGATGTGCGCGCTCCAGCCGGCGGTGCGGGCGATCACGAACAGCGGGGTGAACATCGCGGTCGGCACGCCCATCATGTGGTAGCTGACGGCACTGAACCAGTCCAGGTTCGGGAACATCTTCTTGATGTCCCACATCACCGATTCCAGGCGCTCGGCGATGTCGTACATCTTCATGCTGGACTGCTCTTCTGACAGCTCGCGGGCCACGTCCTTGATCACCTTGTTGCGCGGATCGGAGACGGTGTAGACCGGGTGGCCGAAACCGATCACCACTTCCTTGCGCTCGACGCGGGCCTTGATGTCTTCCTCGGCTTCATCCGGGTTGTCGTAGCGCTTCTGCACTTCGAACGCCACTTCGTTGGCGCCGCCGTGCTTCGGGCCACGCAGCGCGCCGATGCCACCGCAGATCGCGCTGTACATGTCGCTGCCGGTACCGGCGATGACGCGGCAGGTGAAGGTCGAGGCGTTGAACTCGTGCTCGGCGTACAGGATCAGCGAGGTGTGCATCGCCTTCACCCACGATTCCTGCGGCTTCTCGCCGTGCAGCAGGTGCAGGAAGTGGCCACCGATCGAGTCATCGTCGGTTTCCACGTCGATGGCGCGGCCGTTGTGGCTCCAGTGGTACCAGTACAGCAGCATCGAACCGAGGCAGGCCATCAGCTTGTCGGCGATGTCACGCGCGCCCGGATGGTTGTGATCGTCCTTCTCCGGCGCCACGCAGCCGAGCACGGACACGCCGGTGCGCATCACGTCCATCGGGTGTGCCGACGGCGGCAGTTCTTCCAGCGCCGCCTTCACTGCTGCCGGAATGCCGCGCAGCGACTTCAGCTTGGCCTTGTACGAAACCAGCTCGGCGCGGGTCGGCAGCTTGCCGTGCACCAGCAGATAGGCGATTTCCTCGAACTCGCTGGTGTTGGCCAGGTCCAGGATGTCGTAGCCACGGTAGTGCAGATCGTTGCCACTACGGCCCACGCTGCACAGCGCGGTGTTGCCGGCGGCGGTGCCGGACAGGGCGACGGACTTCTTCGGCTTGAAGGTCGGGGTTGCGGTCGTATCGTTCATGTTTCCCTCCGAAAACTTGATGGTGCAGGGTACTGCTTATTTCTTGGCGGCGAACAGTGCATCGAGCTGCTGCTCGAACGCGTGGTAGCCGATGCGGTCGTAGAGTTCTTCGCGGGTCTGCATGGTCTCCACCACATTGCGCTGGTGGCCATCGCGGCGCACCGCCTGGTAGACGTTCTCGGCAGCCTTGTTGGCGGCACGGAACGCAGACAGCGGGAACAGCTGGATGGCGACGCCGGCCGAGGCCAGTTCATCGCGGCTGAACAGCGGGGTGGCACCGAATTCGGTGATGTTGGCCAGCACCGGTACCTTCACCGCGTCGACGAAGCGGCGGTAGGTGTCCAGGTCGTAGGCGGCCTCGGCGAAGATGCCGTCGGCACCCGCCTCAACGCAGGCGATGGCGCGCTCGATGGCCTTGTCCACGCCGTCCACCTGGATGGCGTCGGTGCGCGCGATCAGGAAGAAGTCCGGATCGGTCTTGGCATCGGCAGCCGCCTTCACCCGGTCGACCATTTCACCCTGCGAGACGATCTCCTTGCCCGGGCGGTGACCGCAGCGCTTGGCGCCGACCTGGTCCTCGATGTGGCAGGCGGCCGCGCCGGCCTTGATCAACGACTTCACGGTGCGCGCGATGTTGAACGCGCTCGGGCCAAAGCCGGTGTCGATGTCGACCATCAGCGGCAGATCGCAGACATCGGTGATGCGGCGCACGTCCACCAGCACGTCTTCCAGGGTATTGATGCCCAGGTCCGGCAGGCCCAGCGAGCCCGCGGCAACGCCGCCGCCCGACAGGTAGATGGCACGGAAGCCGGCGCGCTTGGCCAGCAGGGCGTGGTTGGCGTTGATCGCGCCGATCACCTGCAGCGGCGACTCGGCAGCCAGCGCCTCACGGAAACGGGCACCGGCGGAGAAAGGGGCGGAAGCAGTCATGCGGCAATCCAGGTTGAAGAACGGATGGGTAGGCGCAAGCACCATGCCAAGCTGCAAGCCGTTGATTTCACGGACATGACCGTCACTCAACAGTGAAACATATGAAACACTGAAACAGATGTATCATGAAACATCTCGCCCGTACCCGCCGCCATGTATCTGCCCCGCTCACCCCTGCGCCATGCCGATGCCGACCCCGGACGCCCGGTGATCTGGACGGTCAGCGTCTCGCGACTGACCGGCCTGCTCGGCGACGTCATTCCCGAGTTCGACCGCCGCGCGCGCATCGAGCAGATCAACCTCGGCTTCGAGGAAGCGGTGGAGGTGATCGGCCAGCGCCTGCGCCGCGAGCATTGCGATGTGGTGATTGCCGGCGGCTCCAACGCCGCCTGGCTGCGCGGCCGGTTGGAGCTGCCACTGGTGCCGATCCAGGCCAACGGCTTCGACCTGATGGAAGCACTGGCCCGTGCCCGCCGCATCGCCAGCCGCATCGGCCTGGTCACCCACGCCAGCGACGTGCCGGTGTTCAGCAACTTCCAGCAGAGTTTCGGCCTGGATATCGAGCATCGCCGTTTCGTAACCCGCGAGGATGCGCGCGACTGCATCGCCGATCTGCGCGCCAACGGCATCGAAGTGATCGTCGGCACCGGCATGGCCATCGACCACGCCGAACAGGCCGGCCTGCCCGGCGTGCTGCTGTATTCGGCCGACTCGGTGCGACAGGCGTTCGAACATGCGCTGGAACTGACCCAGACCCTGGCACGTTCCGGCAGCAACCGCCCTGCCCCACGCCGGCGCCCGGCAGCGCGTGCCGATGCGCATGAACTGCTCGGCGACAGCGAAGCGATGGCCCAGGTGCGCGCACAGATCGCGCTCTATGCACCGCACGACAGCACCGTACTGGTGACCGGCGAAACCGGCACCGGCAAGGAACTGGTGGCGCGCCAGCTGCACGCCGCCAGCGGTCGTCGCGGACGCTTCGTGGCGCTGAACTGCGGCGCCATCAGCGAATCGCTGCTGGAAGCGGAGCTGTTCGGCTATAGCGATGGCGCTTTCACCGGCGCGCGTCGTGGCGGCCGTGTCGGCCTGGTCGAAGCCGCAGACGGCGGGACGCTGTTCCTGGACGAAATCGGCGAACTGCCGCTACCGCTGCAGACCCGGCTGCTGCGCGTGCTGGAAGAACGCGAGGTACTGCGTGTCGGCGCCACCGAACCGACCCCGGTGGACCTGCGCGTGGTGGCCGCCACCCTGCAGTCGCTGGAACAGCGCGCGGCAGCCGGCAGCTTCCGGCGCGACCTGTATTACCGTCTGGCCGCGCTGCGCATCGCCCTGCCGCCGCTGCGCGCGCGGCGCAGTGATATCCCGCTGCTGGCGCAGCACTTCTTCCGCCAGCTGCGTGGCATCGATGCGCCACTGGATGAGGATGCGCTGGCGGTGCTGACCGCCGCCAGTTGGCCAGGCAACGTGCGTGAGCTGCGTAATCTGGTGGATCGGCTGCGCATCCACTGGCAGCCCGGTGAAGGGCTGATTGATGCTGCGCGACTGCTGCAGCTGGCACCCGAACTGGTGAATGAGGGCGCTGTAGCATTGCCGGTGGAAAGCAACGGGAAGCGCCCGCCGCGTGCGCAGCTGGAGACGCTGCTGCAGGAACATCGCAATGATCGCGAGGGGATGGCGCAGGCGCTGGGCGTCTCACGCACCACGTTGTGGCGCTGGCTGCGCGCGGAGGGGTTGTAACCACTCGTTGCCTGGTGGGTGCGAACCTTGGTTCGCACCGCTCTTCCGTCAAGCATCTCATCCACGCATGGCGTGGATCTACCTGGCCAGCAGCAGCTCGATTTCCTCCACCTGCACCACCGGCACCTGCCACGGGTGATGCGGCACGATGCCCTGTTCGAAGATGCGCTGCAGCCGCTGCGCGTCGCGTGGCAGGCAGAATTCCAGGCGCACGCTGTCGACCACTTCGGTGCGGCCCGCCTCACCCTGCACGGGCGACGCACCCACGCGCGGACGGAACTGTTCGAACCCCGGCGCCGACCACCACATCCCGTGCTCGTAGTCGCCGGCCGACAGCGCGTCCACCGCGAGGATGCCCTGCTTCACTGCATCCAGTGCTGCCGACGGCACGAACACCACCACACGGTACAGCGGCAGGCGTTGCATCAGGTTGCCTTACGGATACAGCAGGCGCTTGCTCCAGCGCCCTTCGGCACCAGCTTCATAGCACCAGCGTTCGTGCAGGCGGAACTGCGCGCCGTACCAGAACTCGATGCGATCGGGCACCACCCGCAGGCCACTCCAGCCGTCCGGGCGCGGCACGTCCTTGCCCTCGAAGCGGGCTTCGACCTCGGCCACGCGCGCATCGAATTCCTCGCGCGTTGCCAGCGTCTTCGACTGCTGCGAGGCCCAGGCGCCGATCTGGCTCATGCGCGGGCGGCTGGCGAAATAGGCATCGGCTTCAGCATCGGCGACCTGCTCGACACGGCCTTCGATGCGCACTTGGATACCCGCCTCGCGCAGGCTGCGCCACAGGAACAACAGCGCGGCCTGCGGATTGGCCTGCAGCTCCTGGCCCTTGTGGCTGTCCAGGTGGGTATAGAAGACGAAGCCACGCTCGTCGAAGGCCTTCAGCAGCACGGTACGCGCCGAGGGACGGCCCTGCGTATCGGCGGTGGCCACGGTCATCGCATTCGGCTCGACCTCGCGGCTCTGCTTGGCCTCGTCGAACAGGCCGGCAAACGTGGACAGGGCTTCGGCGTACAGGTCGCTCATGATTGCGTTCTTCTCACACGGATTGGGCTATTGTGGCTGCATGGCCGCTGCTGCGTATATGCCCCAGGTGAAAGGATTCCCCGAAACATTGGCCGAACAGGCGCTGGATGATGCGCTGGGCAGCGGTGCAGCGATTCCAGTATTGGCGATCAGCGGCCTGCAGGGGAGCGGCAAATCGACGCTGGCCGCGCAGGTGGTGGCGCGCGCCCAGGCACGCGGCCTGAACGCGGCCACGCTGTCGATCGATGACGTCTACCTCACCCGTGCGCAGCGCCAGCGACTGGCCCGCCAGGTGCATCCGCTGCTGATCACCCGCGGGCCGCCGGGCACCCACGACCTGCCGCTGGCCCACGGCGTGCTGGACGCGGTGGCCGCACGCCAGCCCTTCGCGATGCCACGATTCGACAAGCTGGCCGATGAACGCCTGCCCGAGGCTCAGTGGCCGCAGCTGCAGCAGCCATTGGACCTGCTGGTGTTCGAAGGCTGGTTCCTCGGCACACCGGCGCAGGATGACAACGCACTGGACAGCCCGCTGAACGCACTGGAGCGCGAGGCCGACGCCGATGGCCGTTGGCGCCGCTGGTGCAACCAGGCGCTGGCCCGCGACTACCCGGCGTTGTGGCAGCGCTGCGACCGCCTGTGGTTCCTGCAGCCGCCGGATTTCTCGGTGGTACCACGCTGGCGCTGGCAGCAGGAGCAGAACCTGCAGGCCGCGCAGCCGGGCCGGCACGGCATGAGCCGGCCTCAGCTGGAACGCTTCGTGCAGTACTACGAGCGGGTCAGCCGGCAGGCACTGCGCGCCCTGCCCGCCCTGGCCGACCACGTGGTGGTGCTGGACGGCCAGCGCCAGGTGCAGGACGTACGCTGAGCGCGCCTATTCCACCAGGAAGGTCACCCGCAGGTTGACCCGCCATTCGGTGATCTCGCCACTGCCATTGGTGACCACTTTGGTCTCGTTCACCCAGGCGCCCTGGATGCCCTTGACCGTCTCGGAAACCTTCTTCAGCCCGCTGCGCACGGCGTCTTCCACGCTTTTGGGCGAGGAGGCGGTGATTTCGATGACCTTGGCGACCGTCATGGTCTGTACTCCGGCTGGCGCGGGAGACCCCGCAGGAACGCCTACCCTGACGTGAAGAACGTAAAGGCAAGGGCACGGAGGTGTTAGCATCAGAGGGCATGAATCCTGCTCCGAACCTGATCCTGATCGGCCCGATGGGCGCCGGTAAAACCTGCATCGGCCGCCGCTTGGCCGAGCGCTTCACGCTGGACTTCGTCGATGTCGACCAGGCCATCGTCGATGCCGCCGGCGCCAGCATCCCGACCATCTTCGAGCACTCGGGTGAAACCGGCTTCCGCAGCCATGAGCGCGAAGCCTTGGCCCGTGTGCTGGAAGGCCGCGGCCAGCTGGTCTCCACCGGTGGCGGCGCCGTACTGGATCCGGACAACCGTGCGCTGATCGCCCAGCGCGGCTTCGTGGTCTACCTGCGGGTCAGCGTGGCCGCGCAGCTGGAACGCCTGGCCCGCGACAAAGGCAGGCCACTGCTGCAGCGCCCGGACCGCGAGCAGGTGCTGCACGATCTGGCTGCTCACCGCGACCCGCTGTACCGCGAACTGGCCGACCTCACCCTCGATACCGACCCGTATACCGCTGCCGACGCGACCGCCCACCTGGTGGTCAAGCTGGCCACGCAATGGCAGCGCCAGGACCTGACCGCATGACTTCCCCCGCCCTGTTGCAGGTCGCCGTTGGCGGCGACCGCCCCTACTCCATCACCATCGGCGCTGGTGCCCAGGCCGACGGCTCCGCGCTGGCCTCGCATGTGCGCGGCCGCCACGTGCTGCTGCTCAGCGACAGCGAAGTCGCCCCGCGCTATCTGGCATCGGTCAAACAGACGCTGCTGGCCGCACGCGCGGACCTGATCATCGGCGAGCACGTGCTGGCTGCCGGCGAAGCCTCCAAGACCCTGGCCGAGTTCGGCCGCGCGATCGAAGCACTGGCCGCGCTCGGTGCCACCCGCGACGCCTGCGTGTTCGCCCTCGGCGGCGGCGTGGTCGGTGACCTTGCCGGTTTCGCTGCCGCCTGCTGGATGCGCGGGGTGGACTGCGTGCAGCTGCCGACCACCCTGTTGGCGATGGTCGATTCGTCCGTGGGCGGCAAGACCGCGGTCGACATTCCGGCCGGCAAGAACCTGGTCGGCGCATTCCATCCGCCGCGCGCGGTCATTGCCGATACCCGCGTGCTGGCCACCCTGCCGCCGCGCGAGCTGCGCGCCGGCCTGGCCGAAGTGGTGAAGTACGGCGCGCTGGGCGATGCAGTGTTCTTCGAATGGCTGCAGCAGCACGCCGATGCGCTGCTGGCCGGCGAAGACAACGTGCTTTCCGAAGCCATCGCGCGCAGTTGCCGGCACAAGGCCGCCATCGTCGAGCGCGATCCGTTCGAGAAGGGGGAACGTGCCCTGCTCAACTTGGGACACACCTTCGGCCACGCCATCGAGACCGAACAGGGCTACTCCGCCCCCGGCCGCGATGCGCTGAACCATGGCGAGGCCGTAGCGGTGGGCATGGTGCTGGCGGCGAAGCTGTCCACCGACCTGGGCCTGGCCGACGATGCCGACCGCGCGCGCCTGCAGGCCCTGCTGGAACGCCTCGGCCTGCCGGTGGCGATCCCCGCAGGACTGGACCCGCAGGCCCTGCTCGGCCGCATGCGGCTGGACAAGAAGAACGTGGCCGGCCGCCTGCGCCTGGTGCTGTGGCGTGGCATGGGCCGCGCCGAAGTGGTGCCGGACGTGGATGAGGCAGCGGTGCTGAAGGTGCTGTCGGCCCGGTAGTGCCGGCCAACGGCCGGCACCACCGCGTTGCGGCCGGGGTCACCCTGGCCCCGCTACAATCGGCGCCATGCACGTCTACCTGCAACATCCCGACGCCGGTGCGCAGGCACCGCGCTTCCTGCGCCTGAGCCTGCAGCCGGATCTGTTCGGCGGCTGGGAACTGCTGCGCGAGAGCGGCCGCGTCGGCAGCCGCTCGCAGCTGCGGCGCGAGCTGTTCCTGCAGGCTGACGAAGCCCGCCATGCCTTCGAGAAGGCCCGCGATGCCGAACTGCATCGCGGCTTCCAGATCCTCTCGCACGGCGACTGACGCCGCTGCCAACTTTCGTCCAAGGAATGCCCATCGTGACCAGCCCTCTCCGCAACGATCGCCTGCTGCGCGCCCTGCGCCGCGAACCGGTGGACTGCACCCCCGTCTGGCTGATGCGCCAGGCCGGCCGCTACCTGCCGGAGTACCGCGCGACCCGGGCCAAGGCCGGCAGCTTCCTGGCCATGGCCAAGAATCCGGAGATTGCCTGCGAGGTTACCCTGCAGCCGCTGCGCCGCTTCCCGCTGGATGCGGCCATCCTGTTCTCGGACATCCTCACCATTCCCGATGCGATGGGCCTGGAGCTGTACTTCGTCGAAGGCGAAGGCCCGAAGTTCCGCCACCCGGTGCGTGATGAAGCGGCCATCGCCAGGCTGGCGGTCCCGGACATGGAACAGGACCTGGGCTACGTGATGGACGCGGTGCGCCTGATCCGCCGTGAGCTGGACGGCCAGGTGCCGCTGATCGGTTTCTCCGGCAGCCCGTGGACGCTGGCCTGCTACATGGTGGAAGGCGGCGGCAGCAAGGACTTCGCGCGGATCAAGGCGATGGCACTGAACCATCCGCAGGCCCTGCACCGCCTGCTGGAGGTCACCACCGAGGCGGTGATCGCCTATCTCGGCGCGCAGCGCGCGGCCGGTGCACAGGCGCTGCAGGTGTTCGACACCTGGGGCGGCGTGCTGTCGCCGTCGATGTACCGCGAGTTCTCGCTGCGCTACCTGCAGCGCATCGCCGAGGGCCTGGAGCGCGGCGAAGGCAACGAGCGCACCCCGCTGATCCTGTTCGGCAAGGGCACCGGCCTGCACCTGGAAGCGCTGTCGCAGACCGGTGCCGATGCGCTGGGCCTGGACTGGACGCTGGATCTGGACGAGGCGATGCGCCGCACCGGCGGCCGCGTCGCCCTGCAGGGCAACCTCGACCCGACCACCCTGTACGCCTCGCCGGATGCGATCGCCGCCGCAGCAGCACGCGTGCTCGACACCTATGCCGCCGGCAACGGTGGTTCGCGCGAGGGCCATGTGTTCAACCTCGGTCACGGCATGTCGCCGGACATGGACCCGGCGCACGTGCAGGTGCTGGTCGACGCAGTGCACGCGCACAGCCAGCGCTGAGCATTGCGCATGCGGTTGCGGTTGCGGCGCGATATTGATCGCGCCGTGACCCGCAGTGCGCGATCATGGCGTCCCCCACGCTGCACCGGCCACACCCCATGTCTACATCGCCATCGACCTACAACCGCCAGCGCCCCCTGCTGTGGCTGGTTTCGTTGGCGATCTTCATGCAGATGCTGGACTCGACCATCGTCAACACGGCCTTGCCGGCGATGGCGGCCAGCCTGGGCGAAAGCCCGCTGCAGATGCAGTCGGTGGTGTTCAGCTACGCATTGGCGGTAGCCACCTTCATTCCCGCCTCAGGATGGATCGCCGACCGCTACGGCACGCGTCGTACCTTCCTGGTAGCGATCATCCTGTTCACCCTCGGCTCGCTGGCCTGCGCGCTGGCCCAGCACCTGCACCAGCTGGTTGGGGCACGTGTGCTGCAGGGTATCGGCGGTGCGATGCTGCTGCCGGTCGGACGCCTGGCAGTGATGCGTTCGGTGCCACGCGAGGACTTCCTGCGCGCGATGAGCTTCATCGCCATCCCCGCGCTGGTCGGCCCGTTGATCGGCCCGACGTTGGGTGGCTGGCTGGTCGAGATCGCGTCGTGGCACTGGGTGTTCCTGATCAACCTGCCGATCGGCGTGATCGGTTTCATCGCCGCGATGAAGATCATGCCCGACCACTACGCCAGCCATCGCACCCGTTTCGACCTGCGCGGCTACATCATGCTGGCCTTTGCGATGGTGGTGCTGTCGTTGGCGCTGGACGGCATCTCCGGGCTCGGAACGCCACACGCGCTGGTCATGCTGATGACCGTGGCCGGCCTGGCCGCGTTGGTGGGTTATTGGCTGCACGCCGCCAACTCGACTGCGCCGTTGTTCTCGCTGGCCCTGTTCCGCGTGCCCAGCTACCGCATCGGCATCCTTGGCAACCTGTTCTCGCGCATCGGCAGCAGCGCCATGCCGATGCTGATCCCGCTGCTGCTGCAGGTCGGCCTGGGCCTGGGCCCGATGAACGCCGGCCTGATGATGGTGCCGGTGGCGGCGGCCGGCATGGTGTCGAAGAAGCTGGCGGTGAAGCTGGTCGAGCGCTACGGCTACCGCCGCGTGCTGATGGTCAACACCGTGCTGGTGGGCCTGGCGATGGCCAGCTTCATCCTGATGACGCCCGGCCAGCACCTGGCCTGGCGCCTGCTGCAGCTGGCGTTCTTCGGCGCGGTCAATTCACTGCAGTTCACCGTGATGAACACCGTGACGCTGCGGGATCTGGACCGCGAGTTCGCCAGTTCCGGCAACAGCCTGCTGTCGATGGTGATGATGCTCGCCGCCGGTTTCGGTGCCGCGGCGGCCGGCAGCCTGCTGGCCGCGTTCGGCAATCACCTGGACAGCAACAGCGCCACCGCGGCACTGCATGCGACGTTCCTGTGCGTGGGCGCGATCACCCTGACCTCGACGATGATCTTCTGGCAGCTGCCGGACACCAAGCCGGAGCCACGGCAGGTCGAGCACGTCGCGGAGTGAGGGGGTTCGGCAGGGTTGCACCCTGCACCCGCAGAGGCCCAACCCGAAGCAACAGCAACAGCAACAGCAACAGCAACAGCGAGCATTCCGTGGGATGGCGGGGCAGTGTGGGCTTGCAGGACACGCCGTAAACCCGTCCATGGGGGCTCGATGGCGCCATCCATGGCGCCAACGGTCCTGCAAGCCCACACCGCCCCACCTCTGACAGGTTCACGCGGCTGTGGGTAACGGCGACTGTTGGAACGCGCGGTTGTTGGTAGGTGTCGACCTTGGTCGACACATCTGTCAGATATCGAATTCCAGATTGGGGTCAGAGCCCGTTGCGCGCCAACGGGATCCGACCCCGTGCTCCGACAGATCGCGGAAAACTGTCGAAGGCGGGGTGGGTTCGGTTGCGGGGGCGTGAGCCGCATGGGCCCGAGGCATGCCTCGGGCGAGTTGGGCAGGAGGCCCAACCCCGGTCTTGCCGTGTGCGCAGGACAGCGCACACGAGCAAGCGGCGACCGAGCTTACATGGGTGAGGGCGCTTTGCTTGCGAAGCACCGCTTCGCAAGCGCCCGAACGCACAGCCGCCAGCGGCTGGGCCGGGCCCCGGAGGGGGACTTGCAGCGTCCCCCGCAACCGGACCCACCCCGCCATCCCACGGATTGCACGCTTTTGACGTTGACGTTGCTTCTGCAGGTGCAGGGCTGCAAGCCCTGCAATAAACCCTACCTTCCCATCACCCTGGCAATCGCTTCCACCAGCAGTTCCCCGGTCACCGGCTTGCGCAGGAAGCCACCGATGCCGGCCGCCTCCACCTGCTGCTGCAGGTCCGGGTCGGTACGTGCGGTCACCGCCAGCAGTGGCAGCATGTAGCCCTGGTTGCGCAGATGCTGGGCCAGCTCGAAGCCGCTCAGGCCCGGCAGGTCGAGATCCAGCAGGCCGACGTCGAAATCACCGGCACTGATCTCACGCAGTGCCGCCAGCGCATGGCCCGCATGTACCACCTCGTGCCCGCGCGCACTCAGCAGCCCGCGCACCACATCGGCCACAGTCGCGTCGTCCTCCACCAGCAGTACCCGCAATGGCGGCATGTTGGCCGCGTCCTCGCGGTGCGTTTCACCATCTGCTTCGGCATCGGCATCGACCACCATCGGCAACGGCAACGTCACGCCGAAGCAGGTGCCGCGACCGAGCTGGCTCTCCACCTGGATCCGCCCCTGCATCGCATGCGCCAGTTCGCGGCAGATCGCCAGGCCCAGGCCACTGCCGCCGTACTGCGCCGCGGTACGTGCACCATCGGCCTGCTCGAAGCGGCGGAACAGGCGTTGCTGTTGCTCCTGGCTGATGCCGGGGCCGGTGTCGCGCACTTCGAAATGCAGAGATCGCAGCTCGGCGTCGCTGCGCGCGTGCAGGGTGATGGTGCCGCGGCTGGTGAACTTGACCGCATTCGAAAGCAGGTTCAGCAGGATCTGCCGTACCCGCATCGCGTCGCCGGTGGCCTGCAGGCCGGGCGGCAACTGGTTGTCGAGGGTGAAGCGCAGGCCCTTCTGTGCAGCCAACGGGCCCATCAGCGCCGCCAGGTCCTGCAGCAGGCAGCTCAGCGCGAACGGCTTGGACTGCAACTCCAGACGGCCCGATTCGATCCGCGCCAGGTCCAGCGCATCGTTGACCAGATGCAGCAGGTGCTCGCCGGCGTGGCGGATTGATTGTGTATAGCCGCGCTGCTGCGGATCCAGCGGTGAGGACAGCAGCAGCTCGCTCATGCCGAGCACACCGGTCATCGGCGTGCGGATCTCATGACCAAGGTTGGCCAGGAAGCGGGTCTTGGCCGCCGACGCCTGCTCGGCCAGCTCCTGCTTGTGCAGCGCCAGCTGATAGGCGTGGCGACGCTGCAGGCGCCGACGGTACAGCCAGGCGAACCAGCTGGTCAGCAGCAGCGCGAACGAGGCCAGCACCAGCAGGCCGGACAGGCTGCGCCACCACGGTGGCTGCACGCGGAATTCCAGGCTCTGCACCCGTGACCAGACATGGTCGGCCGACCGCGCCTGCACTTCCAGCCGATAGCTGCCCGGTGCCAGCCGCGAGAACAAGCGCTCACCGGCCGGTCCCACTTCCACCCAGTCCGGGTCATAGCCGGCCAACCGGTAACGATAGGTATTGGACGCCGAATCGGCGAACGACAACAGGCGCGCGACGATGCGCAGATCGCGGTCGCCATCGGCGATCTGCAACGGCGTGTCGTGGGTGAGGTCCAGCACCTGCTCGTTGCGGCGCACCTCCACCCGCTCGATCACCAGCGGCGCACGCCGCATCGAGGGCCGCACCTGCTCCGGGTCGAACACCACCACACCGGCCGGCGTACCAGCCACCAGATGGCCGTCTCCCGACATCACCAGCGTGTGCTCGCGGAATTCCTGGCTCGGCAGGCCGTCATGCACGCCATACAGGCGCACGCTCTGGCCATCGGCGCCGATGCGCACCAGGCCACGCGCGCTGGTTGCCCACGCCACCCCCTGCGCATCGACCACCAGCCCCGAAGCGGAGATCGCCGGGTAGCCCTGCTCGGCACCGATCACGGCCTGCCGCTCCAGCCGGCCCTGGCTCCAGCGGTAGCGCGACAGGCGGCCATCCTCGGACAGCCAGACCTGGCCATCGCTGCCCACGTGCAGTGCATGGATCGCGGTCGCCGGTGCGCCCGGCACCGGCTGGAAGCGCTCGCTTTCCGGCAGCCACTGCAGCAGGCCTCGGCTGCTGGCCAGCCAGATATGGTCCTGCGGCCCGCATTCCACATCGAGATTGAGCTGGCCCTGCTGCAATCCGCGCCGGCCATTGTCCAGCTGGCGCCGCAGGCGCCCATCCAGATCGCGCTGCTGAAGACCCGACGGCAGCATCAGCCAGAGGCTGTCACCATCACAGGTCATCATCGATTCGATGACCCCTTCCATGGTCGCGTCGGCGCCGGCATCCCGGCCCCAGCGGCGCAGATCACGCCGCTTCGGGTCGTAGCGCAGCAGCGCGTCGTTGGAGCCGATCCAGACCTGGCCGCGGCGATCCTCGCGCACCGAGGTCAGCCAGTGCATGCCGTTGACCCAGGTGCGGTGCTGTTCGATGCGGCCGGTCTTCGGATCGAAGCGGTCCAGCGCGCCGTGGCTGCCGACCGTCCAGATGCCGCCGTTGCTGGACGGGCTGGTACCCAGCACGAAGGCATTGCGCAGCGAGCGCGGGTCGTCCTCCAGCCGCGACAGCACCGAGAACTGCCACCAGCGCGGCAGCAGGTGCCACAGGCCGGCGTTGGTGCTGGCCAGCCAGATGCCCCCCTCGCGATCCTCGTAGGCGCCGGTCCAGTTCGGGCGTACCGGGCCACGCGCCACCGCGCTGTACAGCGGCACGGCCTGGTACTGGCCATCGACCGCGCGGCCAAGGCCGGTGCGGGTGTCCAGCCAGTGCCCGCCCTGCTCGTCGCGCAGCATCATGCCCAGCACCTGTTCGCCTTCGGGCAGCTTCCAGGACGGTGCCTCGAAACGACCATCGGGACGACGCACGATGGCACCGGCCATCGTGCTGATCCAGAGGCTGCCATCGGGCTCGGCCGTCAGGCCATTGATCAGCAGGCTGGGAACGATGCCGGCACCAACCCGTTCAAAGTCCGTGCCGGTCCAGCGCGCGACGCCATGCTTGGTGCCTATCCACAGGCTGCCATCGGCCAGGGTTGCCAGATAGGGCACCGATGCGGCCGGCAGGCTGCGTGGGTTGTTCGCTTCGGGCAGGAAGCGCTGCAGCCGGTCCTGGTTGTCCAGGCGGTACAGACCACCTTCGTGGGTGCCGAACCAGACCGAACCATCCGGCGTGGTGGCCAGGCTCCAGACCGTGTTGGTGCCCATCAACGGCTCGCTGCTGCGGTCGTAGAAATGCAGCTGGCGACGATCGGCCGACATCCGTACCAGACCGGCGTTCTCGGTGCCGATCCAGAGCTGGTTGCGGGCATCGACCAGCACCGTCCAGATGCGGTTGTCGCGCAGGCCGTCTTCCGAGCGCCAGATCCGGTAGTTGCGCCCGTCGTAGCGGGCCAGACCGTCGTTGGTGGCGATCCAGAGGTAACCGTAACGATCCTCGGCCATGCGGTTCACGGTATTGGACGGCAAGCCGTCGAACACCGTCACCTGACGCGGGCTCGGTGGCACCGGCTGCGCCGCAGCGGGCGACAGGCAGCACAGGAGGACCAGCAGCAGCATCGCCGCCCGCAGATACACCACCGATTGCCTCCTCACACTGCTTCTGATGATTCCCGCACTACGGGCGTCGGCATGGTAAACCGAAAGTCGCGCCGTTCACGCCCGGCGCTGGCGCATTCAAAGGGCGGTTTGTCGTTTTGCGCGCGCCTGGGCAATGGCAGTCACCAGCATGTCACCGGTCACCGGCTTGCGCAGGAAGCCATCGAACCCGGCCGCCAGGACCTGGGTCTCGGCGTAGGCATCGGAGCGCGCGGTGACCGCCACCAAGGGGAGTTCATAGCCCATGGTACGCAGCTGGCGAGCGATGGCGGTGCCGTCCAGCGCGGGCAGATCGAGATCGAGCAGGCCCACGTCAAAACCATCGGTGGCAATCTCCGAAAGCGCGCCCAGGCCATGCAGCACGTGCACCACGTCGTGGCCACGGCCACGCAGCAGGCCGGCGATGACCTCGGCCACGGTCGCGTCATCTTCCACCAGCAGGATGCGCAGCGGCGGCAGCACCGGCAGCACCGGCGACTCGCCCGGCGCATTGGCGGCCTGCCGGATCCAGGGCAGCGGCAACCACACCCGGAATCGCGCGCCCTTGCCCGGCTGGCTGTCCACTTCGATGCGTCCGTTCATGGCCACGGCCAGCTCCTGGCAGATCGCCAGGCCCAACCCGCTGCCGCCATAGCGCGACGCGGTGCGCGGGCCGTCCGCCTGTTCGAAGCGATGGAACAGGCGGTCCTGCTGCTCGGCGTTGATGCCCGGGCCGGTGTCATGCACTTCGAAGCAGAGTCCGCCACCGTTCTCTTCCAGGCGCACGGCCAGGCCGACGTGCCCGCGCTCGGTGAACTTGATTGCATTGCCCAGCAGGTTGAGCAGGATCTGCCGCACGCGCATCTCGTCGCCGCTGACGCTGATCGGCCCCAGCGGATCGCCCCCACGCTGGAACCCCAGGTTGCGCTGCTTCGCCATCGGCTCCATCAACGCCTGCACCTGGTCGAGCAGGCCAGCCAGATCGAACGGGCGCAGGTCCAGCTCCAGCCGGCCGGCCTCGATGCGGGCCAGATCCAGTGCGTCATTGACCAGCCGCAGCAGGTGGCTGCCAGCCTGCTGGATCGAGCCTGCATAGCTGCGCTGCACCGCATCCAGCGGGGTGGCCAGCAACAACTCGCTCATGCCGAGCACACCGGTCATCGGCGTGCGCACCTCATGGCCCAGCGTGGCCAGGAACCGGCTCTTGGCCTGGGAGGCCTGCTCTGCCAGTTGCTGCTTGTGCACGGTCAACTGCCATTGCTGGCGGCGGCGCAGGCGCGCACGGATCGACCACACCAGGATAAGCAGCAGCAGCGAGCCGATCAGCAGGTAGCCGAAGATCGCCATGCCGCTGCGCCACCAAGGTGGCAGCACCTTCACCTGCAACCGCTGTGAAGGCGTCCACGTGCCACTGGCCGTTGCCGCCTGGACTTCAATGACGTAGCTGCCGGTCGGCAGCCGCGACAGCGTGCGCTGGCCGTCACCGCCCTGCTCCACCCAGTTCTGGTCGTAGCCCTGCACCCGGAAGCGGTAACGGTTGCCCTGCGGATTGGCATAGGAAAGCAGTCGCGCATCGATCTGCAGATCACGATCATCCGGCCCCAGCAACAGCGTGCCGGTGGTCGGCAGCGGTTGCCAGCCGCGGGCATCATCACGCCGCACGCGGACCTCGGCGATCACCAGCGACGACGGCGGCAGCACCGCATCGGCAGCATTCACATCGAACACGACCAGGCCGGTCTGGGCCACCGCGAGCACGCGACCATCGGCATTCACCGCCGGCGGCCTGCTGGTGAACTCGGCGTCGGGCAGGCCATCGCGTTCGTTGAACTGCTGCAAGCGGCGCGTCTTCGGGTCCCACCGCAGCAGGCCACGTGGCGTGGTCGCCCACAGGCGGCCGTCTTCGGCCAGCGCCAGTCCTCCCATGCTGACCGACGGCACACCAGCACTGCCATCGATGCGCTGGATCAGGCGCAGGCTCATGCCATCCCATTGGTAGCGTTCCAGCGCCCCCTGCCGGGCCAGCCACAGCTGCTGCGGATCCACCCACACCAGATCGTAGATCAACCCGCGCGAAACGCCCGGCACCGCTTCGAAGCGCCCGGCCTGTTCACGCCAGATCCCCATGTCGCCCATCACCCAGGCCTTGCCCTGGGCATCAAAGCGGATCTGCTCGACAGGTGAATCGGCGGTCTTGCGGAGATCCTCCAGCGGGTAACTACGCAGCACGCGGCCATCGGCGCTGCGCTGCTGCAGGCCCAGGTTCATCACCGACAGCCAGACCGTGCCATCGGGGGCCTGCCGCATCAGATCGATGCGCTGGCGCAGATCGGCTCCCCCATCGATATGCCAATCGTGCAGCACGCGGGTGGCCGGGTCGTACACGCTGATGCGGCCGGCACGCCCCAGCCACAGGCGCCCGTCCGGCCGCGGCAGCACCGACCACACCGCCCCGCTGCCGATCTCGCGATCGCTGGCCAGCAACTTCAGTACTCCCTGCGCGTCCAGCTGGTACACGCCATGCGCTGAGCCGACGTAGTAATTCCGGCCATCACTGGCTGCACTCAGCAGGTACTGGCTGTCCAGCGGCTTGCCGTCAAGCTGGTTCCAGATCGAAAACCGGCGCCAGTCCGGCGGCAGGTAGGCCAGGCCCTGGGTCAGCAGCGCCACCCACAATCCGCCCTCATGGTCCTGCATCAGATCAAGCACACCGCTCTGGGCAGTGAGGAAGCCACTGCCGCGGTCGCCGTCGAGCCGCCGCAGCATGCTGGCATCTCCACGCAACAGGCCATCGGAGGTGCCCGCCCAGTAACCGCCCTGGCGATCGGCCAGCACCAGTGCCGAACGCAGGCGCGCACTGTCGGCCCAGCGCGGACGGCTGACCCGGTCCTGCGCGTCGATACGGTAGAGGCCGTCATTCTGGCTGCCGGCCCAGATCGAGCCATCGGGGTCGCGGCTCAGCCGCAATACACTCAGCGCCCCCAGTTCGCGCGGCGCGACAGCCTCGAATCCAGTCCCGTTCCAGCGCGCAATGCCCGCCTCGGTGCCGATCCACAGTCGCCCCTGCGCGTCGACAAGGCTGCTGTAGATGGTATTGCTGGGCAACCCGCCAGGACGGGCCGGATCATGCTCGAAGAAGCGCAGGCTGCCGTCTTCACCGAAACGGCAGACGCCATGGCCACTGGTGCCGATCCACAGTGCATCCTCGGCGTAGGCCAGCGTCCAGAACTGGCTCATGCAGGGGCCGTTGACCGCATCGAAGGTCTTGAAGCGTTCGCGGTCGGCATCCAGCCGGGCCACGCCCTTGCCATTGATGCCGACCCAGACGCGGTCCAGGGGATCGACCAGCAGGGTCTCGATCTCGTTGCCGGGCAGCGAGCCCGGCTGCTCCGGATCATGTTCCCAGACCCGCAGGTTGCCGCCGTCATAGCGCACCAGGCCACCATCGGTGGCCGCCCAGATATGGCCCTGGCGGTCCTCGGCCAGCGCCAGCACCATGCGCGAGGGCATGCCTTCAGCTGCACCGAAACGGCGCAGGCGCGGTGTTTCCGCCATGTCGAGGGCCGTGGCCGCCGTGGCGAACGCCATCAGCAGCAGCCCCATTCCCGCGATGCCTCGGCACCACAGGCGCCAACCGCTCGTCATCCTGAACCCCCTGTCCTGTCCCGATTGTCACACAGGGCCGGGTTCATGGCTGCAACAGCCTGTTTCCACCGGTGGACCCACCACGAACTGTTGCAGCCATGCACGCAACGTTGGCGGGGGGCTGTGCGTATGATCGCAACGTCCCCCTTCCGGAGCCCGCCATCGATGCGTCCCTGCCTGGCCCTGCTGCCGATGCTGCTCGCCACCGCCCCCGCCTGGGCGGATGCAGATACCTATCGCCTCGATCCGGTGCATACGCGTGTGCTGTTCACCATCGACCACGCGGGTTACTCGCAGGCGATGGGGACGGTCTCCGGCAGTGAGGGCCGCCTGCAGTTCGATCCCGACAACTGGCGCGAGGCCACACTGGATGTCGAGGTCCCCGTGTCGCGATTGGACCTAGGTGATGCCAAATGGAACCAGGCCACGCTGGCCCGCAGCCTGCTCGACGGCGAGCGTTTCCCCAGCGCGCGCTTCGTCTCCAGCCGGGTCGAACCGATCGATGCCAGGCGCGCCCACGTGATCGGTACCCTGACCCTGCGCGGCGTCAGCCAGGAAGTCACCCTGGACGTGACCCTCAACGCCATCAAGCGCTACCCCCTCCCCCCGTTCCGACGCACCGCCGGTTTTTCCGCCAGCACCACGCTGAGCCGGCGCGCGTTCGGCATCACCGCCTGGCCGGGCGTCATCGGTGATGCAGTACAGCTGAGGATCGAGGCTGAAGCCACCCTCGACCGCAGCGACGCCCCGGGAACTCCCGCTCCCGTTCCGCACTCCGACCCCAAGACGGCCCGCTAGAGGACCTTTCATGACCGCCAAGAACACCCCCGCCGCCTGGGGGAGTGTCAGCCAGATCCTGCATTGGTTGATCGCACTGCTGATCCTCGCCCTGGGCGTGGTCGGCCTGACCATGGGCGAACTGCCCAAGACGCCCAAGTACTTCTGGGTCTACACCGCACACAAGTCGATCGGCATCACCGTACTGGCGCTGGTCCTGTTCCGCCTCGGCTGGCGCCTGTACGCCGGCGCCCCCAAGCCGGTGCCGGGCGTGCCCAGCTGGCAGGAGCGCATCGCCAGCGCCACCCATGTCCTGTTGTATGTGCTGATGTTCGCCATCCCGCTGTCGGGCTGGCTGTACGACTCGGCCAGTGGCCTGCGCCCGTTCCGCTGGTTCGGCCTGGTTGATGTGCCCAAGCTGAGTGGCCCGGATCCGCAGGTCGTCGCGGTGTCCCACGCCATCCACGAATACGGCTTCTGGCTGTTGATCGCGGTGGTGCTGGCCCATGCCGGCGCTGCCTTCTACCACCACCTGTTCCAGCGCGATGCAACGTTGTCCCGCATGTTGCCGCGCGGCTGGCTCGCCTCCCCTCAGAAGGACTGATCGATGAACCTGAAACTGACCACTCCGGCCGCCGTGGCCGCCGCCCTGGCCGGCATGCTGGCCACCGCCCCGGCGCTCGCCGCGGACTACGCGCAGGCCCCCGGCGCCGGCTCGATCCTGGTGTTCGCCACCAAGTACGACGGCGAAGTGTTCACCGGCAGCTTCCCGGGCTTTGCCACCAAGCTCAGCTTCGACCCGGCCAACCCGGCCGCCGGTTCGCTGGACGTGGTGATTCCGCTGGCCGGTGCCAAGAGCGGCAACAGCGACCGCGACTCGACCCTGCAGACCGCCGACTTCTTCAACGTCGGCAAGTTCGCCACTGCGCGTTACACCGCCAAGGGCTTCCGTGCGGTGGGCAACGACCAGTTCGCCGCCGACGGCACGCTGGAGCTGCGCGGCGTCAGCAAGCCGGTCACCCTCACCTTCACCTGGAAGCCGGGCACCCAGCCGGTGTTGACCGGCAAGGCCACCGTCAAGCGCCTGGACTTCGGCGTCGGCAGCGGTGACTGGGCCGACACCAAGACCATCCCGGACGAAACCGCGATCAGCACGATCGTGAAGTTCGACGCGAAATGATCAACGGGCCGGGGCACCGCCCCGGCCATCATCTCCGGTGGTGCCGGCCGCTGGCCGGCAACCTCACCGATGCGGGCAGGTGCCGGCCAGCGGCCGGCACTACCGTTCGACGGCCAGCCAGGCTTGAACCGCAGCCGCGTCGAACGGCCAGTCCAGCTCACGGTCGCCGCGCTCGTCGCGCAGCACCGGCACCCGCGCGCCGTAGCGCGATTCCAGCGCTGGCTGGTCATCCAGGAACACCGATTCGAATTCCGGCGCCCGGGCCTTGGCCAGCTCGGCCAGCGCCATGTCGCACAGGTGGCAGTCGTCACGCTGGAACAGAGTCAACACCGGCAGGGTCCCCTTGGTGGAAATGCTGCGCCGCAGCCATTGAAGTGCGGCGTGAACCGCTAGAATAGCGGTCTCTTCCGGTACCCGCAGTACGGCAACCATGGCTGTCAGCACGTTCGACGTTTTCAAGATCGGCATTGGCCCGAGCTCCTCGCACACCGTCGGGCCGATGAAGGCCGCCGAGCGATTCATCCATCGCTGGCTGCTCGACCCGGGCCGCCTGCACGAGGTCGCGCGCATCCGCGCCGATGTCTATGGCTCGCTGGCGCTGACCGGCCGCGGCCATGGCACCGACAAGGCGATCCTGCTCGGCCTGGAAGGGCAGCGGCCGAACCTGATCGACCCGGACATCATCCCGGCCACGCTGGAGCGCATCCGCAGCAGCAAGCGCATCCAGCTGATGGGCCAGCACGAGATCGCCTTCGACGAGAAGCGCGACCTCGGCATGAACAAGCGCCAGAAGCTGCCGTACCACACCAACGGCATGCGCTTCACCGCGTACAACGCCGAGGACGAAGTGATCGCCACCCGCGATTATTACTCGGTCGGTGGCGGCTTCGTGGTCAACCAGGACGACGCGGCCGATGACCGCATCGTGCCCGACGAGACCCCGCTGCCCTACCCGTTCAAGAGCGGCGACGAGCTGCTGGCGCAGACCGCACGCAGCGGCCTGAGCATTGCCCAGTTGATGTTCGAGAACGAGAAGTGCTGGCGCAGCGAAGACGAGATCCGCGCCAACCTGCGCGAGATCTGGAGCGCGATGCAGTCGTGCGTCGCGCGCGGCATCCGCGAGGAAGGCGTGCTGCCGGGTGGCCTGAAGGTCGGCCGTCGTGCACCGGCGCTGTACCGCGAGCTGTCGTCGAAGCCGGAAGCGGCGATGCGCGATCCGCTGACCACGCTGGACTGGGTCAACCTGTACGCACTGGCGGTGAACGAAGAAAACGCGGCCGGTGGTCGCGTGGTGACCGCGCCGACCAACGGTGCAGCCGGCGTGCTGCCGGCGGTGCTGCATTACTTCGACCGTTTCTGCCCGGGCGCCAACGAGCAGCGTGTGTTCGACTTCCTGCTGACCTCGGCGGCGATCGGCATCCTGTACAAGGAAAACGCTTCGATCTCCGGTGCCGAAGTGGGCTGCCAGGGCGAAGTGGGCGTGGCCTGCTCGATGGCGGCCGGCGGCCTGGTCGCGGCGCTGGGCGGCAACCCGAGCCAGATCGAGAATGCTGCGGAAATCGGCATGGAACACAACCTGGGCCTGACCTGCGACCCGATTGGTGGACTGGTGCAGATTCCGTGCATCGAGCGCAATGCGATGGGTGCGGTGAAGGCGATCAATGCCTCGCGCATGGCGATGCGCGGCGACGGCAAGCACAAGGTGTCGCTGGACAAGGTGATCAAGACCATGCGCGATACCGGCCGCGACATGCAGGACAAGTACAAGGAAACCAGCCGCGGTGGCCTGGCGGTGAACGTCATCGAGTGCTGATGGCCGCAGCCAGGCATGGCCTGGCTCTACCCTGCAGCCGGGCATGAGCCCGGCTCAACATCGGACGACGTCGTCACCGCGTTCCGGTTAGGCTCGGGGCTCCCTCGCCCCGGACTGCCCCATGCGCGTGATCGCTGCCGCCCTGCTTGCCTGCCTGCCACTGCCTGCGCTGGCCGCGCCCACTTACGGGCCGCGGCTGGAGGGTTTCGACTACGGCTATCCGGTGAAGACCTTCGGGCTGGAATCGCAGCGGCAGCCGCTGGAGATGGCGTACCTGGACATCGCGCCGAAGAAGGCGCCCATCGGCGTGGTGGTGCTGCTGCACGGCAAGAACTTCTGTGCCGCCACCTGGAAGGAATCGATCAAGCCACTGGTCGCCGCCGGCTACCGGGTGATCGCCCCGGACCAGGTGGGCTTCTGCAAATCCAGCAAGCCCGAACGCTACCAGTATTCGTTCGCGCAGCTGGCCGCCAACACCCATGCCCTGCTGCAACAGCTGCAGCTGGGTGATGTACCGGTGCACCTGGTCGGTCATTCGATGGGCGGCATGCTGGCGGTGCGCTACGCGCTGATGTTCCCGCAGGACCTGCGCAGCCTGTCACTGGTCAATCCAATCGGGCTGGAAGACTGGAAGGCGCTGGGTGTTCCCTGGCGCAGCGTGGACACGTGGTACGCCGGCGAAATGAACATCAGCTATGACAGCATCCGCCGCTACCAGCTGGACGTGTACTACGACGGCAAATGGAAGCCGGCGTATGAACCGTGGGCGCGGATGCAGTCGGGCATGTATGAAGGCCCGGGCAAGCAGGTCGTTGCGTGGAGCCAGGCACTGGCATCGGACATGGTGTTCAACCAGCCGGTGGTCTACGAACTGAAGAATCTGCAGGTGCCGACCACGTTGTTCATCGGCCAGAAGGACCGCACCGCGATCGGCCGTGACCTGGCGTCGCCTGCGGTGAAGGCGACGCTGGGCAATTATCCGGTGCTGGGCAGAGCAGCGGCCGCGGCCATTCCGGGCGCGACGCTGGTCGAGTTCGCCGAACTGGGCCATTCGCCACAGGTGCAGGACCCGAAGCAGTTCAACAACGCGTTGCTGAAGGCGTTGAAGTCCCGCTGACCAGCAGGCGTGCTCCTGTCGAGCCGAGCATGGGCTTGGCTCGACAGGAACGCTGCGATCAACCCACGATCCGCAGCACGTCATCCAGCAACGCGGCCGCAGTGACTTCCGCACCCGCGCCCGGCCCCTGGATCAGCAACGGCTGGCTGCGGTAGCGATCACTGTGGATGGCCACGCGGTTGTCGGTGCCCGCACCCTGCGCCAAGGGGTGATCGGCCGGCAACTCGCGCAGGCCTACCTGCGCACCCTCGCCATCAACGCGGCCGACGAAACGCAGCACACGACCATTGTCGCGTGCCTGCTGCCAGCGCGCCTGCAGCGGCGCATCCAGCTGCTCGAGCGCAGCCACCGCATCCTCCAGCGGCAGCGCTGCCAGCGCTTCAGGCACCAGTGAATCCACCTGCACCTGCGAAGCATCCAGCGCCAGCCCGCTGCTGCGCGCCAGGATCAGCAGCTTGCGGCGCACGTCCTCGCCGGACAGATCCAGACGCGGGTCCGGTTCGGTATAACCGGCCGCCAGCGCCTCGCGCACCGCCGCCGAGAACGGCGATTGGCCGTCATAGCGATGGAACAGCCACGCCAGCGAGCCGGACAGCACGCCCTCGATGGCGTGGATGTGGTCGCCACCGGCTACCAGCGCGCGCAGGCTGCTCAGCAACGGCAGGCCGGCACCGACGGTGGCGCTGTCGCCATAGCGTGCGCCACTGTCTGCGCAGCTCTCGGCGATGGCCGTGGCACGTGCCAGCTGCGCACCGCGGCCCAGCTTGTTGGCGGTGACCACGTGCACCCCACGCGCCAGCCACTGCACGTGACGTGCGGCCACATCTTCGCTGGCAGTGGCATCGACCACCACGTCACCCCGTTCCAGCCCTTCGGCGCTCGCCCATGGCGGTGAGCTGAGACCGTCACGCGGTGCGCGTCGTGCCAGCTCCAGCGGCAACGCCAGATCACGGTCGATCGCCAGTGCGGTGCGCGAATTGGCCAGCCACTGCACGCTGGGCAGTTCCAACCCGCGTGCCTGCAACGCCTGGTAGCGCTGCACGAAGGCAGAGCCCACCGTGCCGGTGCCGAGCAGCGCCAGGCGTCCCACGCCCAGCGCAGGAATGTCAGCGGCGAGCGCGCTCATGCATCCACCACCTGTTTGCGGCGCGCAGCCGCATCGATCACGGCTTCGGCGCGCTGCAGCGCTGCGCCGAGATCAGCCAGCAGGTCACGCTCGGCCTCGATGCCGACCGACAGGCGCAGCAGGCCTTCGCTGATGCCGGCGGCCGCGCGCGCTTCAGCGGTCATCGCCGCATGGGTCATGGTGGCCGGGTGCGCGATCAGGCTTTCGACGCCACCCAGCGATTCGGCCAGGGTGAAGCAGCGCAGGCCATCGACGAAGGCACGCACTGCGGCATGCGGATCATCGCCTTCGCAGTCGGCCAGTTCGAACGACAGCATCGCGCCGAAGCCGCTTTGCTGGCGCGCGGCGATGGCGTGGCCCGGGTGATCGGCCAGGCCCGGGTAGTACACCGCGCCGACCGCCGGATGCTGGTCCAGCAGGGCGACGATCGACGCGGTGTTTTCCTGGTGCACGCGCAGGCGCGCATCCAGCGTGCGCAGGCCGCGCAGGGTCAGGAACGCATCGAACGGCGAGCCGGTCAGGCCCAGCGCGTTGCCCCACCACACCAGCTGCTCATGCAGTGCCGGATCACGCGCGATCACCGCCCCACCGACCACATCGCTGTGGCCATTGATGTACTTGGTGGTGGAATGCAGCACCAGGTCGGCACCGAACGACAGCGGCTGCTGCAGGGCCGGCGACAGGAAGGTGTTGTCGACTACCACCAGTGCACCGGCCTTGTGCGCGGCCTCGATGACGAAGCGCAGGTCGGTGATGCGCAGCAGCGGGTTGGACGGGGTTTCCACCAGCACCAGCTTCGGCTGCGTGGCCAGCGCCTGCGCCAGTGCGCGCGGATCGGTCAGGTCGGCGGTGACCAGTTCGAAGTGGCCCTTTTTCGCCAGCGCATCGAACAGGCGCCAGCTGCCGCCGTATGCATCGTGCGGCACCACCAGGGTGTCGCCCGGCTGCAGCAATGCGTTCAACACCAGGTTGATCGCGCCCATGCCGGTGGCAGTGATGACGCCGCCGGCGCCACCTTCCAGTTCGGCCAGCGCTTCACCCAGCAGGTCGCGGGTCGGGTTGCCACTGCGCGTGTAGTCGTACAGGCGCTTGTTGCCGAAGCCTTCAAAACTGAAGTTCGACGACAGCACGATCGGCGGCGTGACCGCACCATGCGCGGTGTCCCGATCGATGCCGGCACGGACGGCGGCAGTGGTGCGACTACAGGACGGCTCGTTTGCGTGCAGGCTCATGCGGACTCTCCAGAAGTGCGGAAGGCGGTGGCGAGGATCGCGTCGATGCGATCGGTTTCTTTGAGGAAGGCGTCGTGGCCGTAGGGCGAGCGCAGCACGCGCAGACTGCCGCGCGGGCCCAGCCCTTCGACCAGACCGACCAGGTCGGCCAGCGGCACCAGGCGGTCACCCTCCACCGCGACAACTACGGTGGGCGGCAGGATCGCGGTGGGGTCGACGCGGTGCAGGTCGATCGATTCGGACAGGCGCAGGTAAGCAGTCACCGGCGTGCGCGCGACGTACTGCGCACCGGCAGCGTCGAGATAGTCTTCGGCGGCCACGCGCACGCGGCCATTGATCACTTCCGGCGCGGCATCGAAGCGCTCGCCGAACTCTTCCGGGGTGCGGTAGCTGAGCATGGCGAACTGCCGGGCCAACGCCAGACCGTGGTCTTCGCCGCACTGCAGCTGGCCCAACGCGACCGCGCGGCGCTGCAATGCGCGCCAGGCGGCGGCATACGGATGCGGGCGATGCGCGCCACTGGCCAGCACCAGCTGGCGCACGCGTGCACGGTGGCGGATCGCGAACTGCTGGCCGACCAGCGCCCCGTAGGAGTAGCCCACGAACGCCTTCAGCGTGCGGATGCCGAGATGGTCCAGCAGCAGCGCCAGTGCATCGGCCTGGTCGGCGGTATCGATCGGCACATCCAGTGCACCGTCGGCGCCGATGAAGTCGAAGGCCAGTACACGCAGCTGCTGCGGATCCAGCGCGCGCCCGCTGCCGACCAGGTCTTCAGCCCAGCCCTTCTCGCTGAACTGTGCATTGGACGCCACGTGGCGATGGGCGGAAATACCGCCGGCCAGCACCACCACCGGCGCATTGGCCGGGCCGACCCACTCATAGCGCAGGCGCACCGGGCTGGGGCCGGCGTGACGCATCGACAGCACCGCGGCGAACTCACCGCGCTCGGCATGCACGCGGTCTTCGACCGGCACGCTGACGGGGACAAAGGGTTCGGGGCGAAGCGCGGTACTGGCGGCGAAGCTCATGGCGGGATCCGGTTGGGGAATCGGCCATCGAGCCTTCGCGGGGCCCGCGTTCGAGATGCACGTGGGGTGCATGGTTCGAACCATCTTTCGGTGGACGCCACGGTCCCCGCAGGATTTGGCACCTACGCAGACGCTTTCGCATCCGCGGGCTGCCCCGGCTTCAAAGGGCCTGTCCCTCTGCCGGTCTCGATGGTGGAGCCACGATGCCAGCCCTTTCCGGCACTGTCAATCCCTTCATGCGGATAAAGCGATGAATATTTTCAACGTGACTATGCGAAGGCGGTCGCGGTCGTCCTGTTCAGGATCGGCTACAGTCCCGGCGGTCCCTACCCTCTGGAACCACTGATGCTGCGCCTGCCCCTGACCTGCCTGCTGATGTCCCTGCTGGCGAGCACGACGGCCAGCGCCGGTGACTGGCGCCAGGGCTGGGGACTGGTTTCCCCCGCCACCCCAACCACCCACGCTGGCAGTGCCGAGGGCGCCGCCCCCATGGCCCGGCTGCGCCTGCAGCCGGTCGGCACGCAATGGCAGGCCCGGATCGACAATGGGCTGGCAGGACCGCTGCAGATCGAACTGCGCGCTGCACCCGGACGCCCGGTCGAAGGGCTGCCGCTGCAATCGCTGATCCAGGGCGACAGCAGCCTGGTGGTCGGTCATCTGCCCGCCCCGCTCGATGGCCGCACGCTGGATCTGCGCCTGCAGTCGGTGCCGGGCAACCCGGCCGCACAGGCCGAAGATGTCGCCTATCGCCTGCCGTTCGATGCGGCCCGTCCGCGCGTGGACCAGGCGCCGCAGGGCCGGTTCAGCCACGATGACGAGGAGAACCGCGACGCGGTGGACTTCGCGCTGCCGGAGGGCACCCTGGTGCTGGCCGCGCGCGAGGGGACGGTGATGCAGATCCAGGATGGTTTCCGTGGCAACGGCCAGGACCGCGAACGTGATGGTGCCCGCGCCAACTTCATCCGCGTGCTGCACAGCGACGGCAGCATGGCGCTGTACGGCCACCTGCAGGCCGGCGGCATGCGCGTGCGTCGCGGCCAGGCGGTGGGGGCCGGGCAGCCGCTCGGCCTGTCCGGCAACAGCGGCTTCAGCAGCGCGCCGCACCTGCACTTCGTGGTGCAGGTCAACCGCGGCATGGGCCTGCGCTCGGTGCCGGCACGGATCTTCGCCGAACAGGGCCAGCTGCAGTTCGCCCGCCAGGACGAGGTCGAGGGCGGCATCGGGCGCTGAACGGCCCCGGCCGGTATAATCGGGCGCTTATCTCTTTGAAAAGCGCCCCGGGCGGGCGCCACTGCCATGTCCGAAGTCGCCAACGAAGCGTCGCGTCGCCGCACCTTCGCCATCATCTCCCACCCTGACGCCGGCAAGACCACGCTGACCGAAAAGCTGCTGCTGTTCGGAGGCGCGATCCAGATGGCCGGTTCGGTCAAGGGCCGCAAGGCCGCCCGCCACGCCACCTCCGACTGGATGGCGTTGGAAAAGGAGCGCGGCATCTCCGTCACCTCCTCGGTGATGCAGTTCCCGTACGAAGGCAAGATCGTCAACCTGCTCGACACCCCCGGCCACGCCGACTTCGGCGAGGACACCTACCGCGTTCTGACCGCGGTGGACTCGGCGCTGATGGTGATCGACGTGGCCAAGGGCGTGGAAGAGCGCACCATCAAGCTGATGGAAGTCTGCCGCCTGCGCGACACCCCGATCATGACCTTCATCAACAAGCTCGACCGCGAGGGCAAGGACCCGATCGAGCTGCTGGATGAAGTGGAAACCGTGCTGGGCATCCAGTGCGCGCCGGTGACCTGGCCGATCGGCATGGGCCAGCGCCTGAAGGGCGTGGTCCACCTGCTGACCGGCGAAGTGCACCTGTACGAACCGGGCCGCAACTTCACCCGCCAGGACTCGACCATCTTCCCGTCCATCGATGCGCCCGGCCTGGCCGAGAAGATCGGTGCGCAGATGCTGGCCGACCTGCGCGACGAACTGGAACTGGTGCAGGGCGCCAGCCACCCGTTCGACCTGCAGGCCTACCGCGCTGGCAAGCAGACCCCGGTGTTCTTCGGCTCGGGCGTGAACAACTTCGGCGTGCAGCCGCTGCTGGACTTCTTCGTCGAGCATGCGCCGTCGCCGCAGGCACGCTCCACCACCGGCCGCGAGATCGCCCCGGAAGAGAACAAGCTGACCGGCTTCGTGTTCAAGATCCAGGCCAACATGGACCCGCAGCACCGTGACCGCGTGGCGTTCATGCGCGTCTGCTCGGGCCGCTTCAGCGCCGGCATGAAGACCTTCCACGTGCGCACCGGCAAGGAAATGAAGCTGGCCAACGCACTGACCTTCATGGCCAGCGACCGCGAGATCGCCGCCGAGGCGTGGCCGGGCGATGTGATCGGCATCCACAACCACGGCACCATTTCCATCGGCGATACCTTCACCGAAGGCGAAGCAGTCACCTTCACCGGCATCCCCAACTTCGCCCCGGAACTGTTCCGCCGCGCCCGCCTGCGCGATCCGCTCAAGCTCAAGCAGCTGCAGAAGGGCCTGGCCCAGCTGTCCGAGGAAGGTGCGACCCAGTTCTTCCGCCCGCTGACCAGCAACGACCTGATCCTGGGTGCGGTCGGCGTGCTGCAGTTCGACGTGGCCGCCTACCGCCTGAAGGACGAGTACGGCGTGGAAGCCACCTTCGAGCCGGTCAGCGTGACCACTGCGCGTTGGGTCCACTGCAGCAACGAGAAGAAGCTGGAAGAGTTCCGCGAGAAGAATGCGCTGAACCTGGCGCTGGATGCGGCCGGCCACCTGGTCTACCTGGCACCGACCCGGGTCAACCTGCAGCTGGCGCAGGAACGCTCGCCGGATGTGCGCTTCTCGGCCACCCGCGAAGCGGCGCATACGGTTTCGGTGGGCTGATGCCAGCGGGCCGGATCCCTTTCCGCAAGGAAAGGGCTCTGTCCCCGGCCGTCGCGGGTGGTTCATCCACGCATGGCGTGGATCTACCGCTCACGGATTCATCGGCGCAACGCAGGGATTCACCCACCATACGGTGACGGGCGTGCACACGGCGGCCATCGCGGCGATGATAGGGGGACGCGGGTCCCCCTCCCCGTGAACGATGCCCATGCCCATGTCCACGACGTCCATTGCTTCGATCCGTGAAGAAATCGCCAGCGCCCTGACCCATGGCCTGGGCGCGGTGTTCGCCCTGGCCGCCAGCGCGGTGCTGATCACCCTGGCTGCGATCTACGGCGACGGCTGGCAGCTGGCCAGCGCGATCGTATTCGGTATCGCGCTGTTGCTGCTGTACACCGCCTCCACCCTGTATCACGCCATCCAGCATCCGGTCGCCAAGGGCCGCTTGAAGGTGTTCGACCACTGCGCGATCTACGTGCTGATCGCGGGCACCTATACCCCGTTCACCCTGATCGGCCTGCGTGGTCCGTGGGGCTGGGGCCTGTTCACCGCGATCTGGGCGCTGGCGCTGGGCGGCGTGGTGTTCAAGCTGTTCTACACCGGCCGCTTCAAGGTGCTCTCAACGGTGATCTACATCGCCATGGGCTGGCTGGTGGTCGTGGCGATCAAGCCGATGTGGGCTTCGATCGACGGCGGCACCCTCACCTGGCTGTTCGCCGGCGGCCTGTCGTACACGCTGGGGACCTACTTCTACCACCGTGAATCGATCCCGTATTCGCATGCGATCTGGCACCTGTTCGTGATCGGTGGCAGCGTCTGCCACTTCGTCGCGGTCACCATGCAGGTGCTGTAAACCAGCGTTCGAACGCGGCGTGTGCACACCACGCACATGGACGCTTCGCGCCCTGTCCACGAAGAGGGGGCAACCATGGCGGCGTGAATGCTGCCGCCTCCCCTGCCGCAAAGCGCACGACCCGCTGGCGCCTCCGCCGCCCCGGCCCACGAGGCCGGCGCTGGCTCACGATCCTGATCTTCCTGCTGGCGGCACTCCTGCTGCTGATCGCGCTGTGGGACTGGAACTGGTTCAAGGGGCCGGTTGAGCGTGCGGTGCAGGCACGCACCGGCCGTGCGCTGCACATCGGGAACCTTGATGTCGACCTCGGCCGCACCAGTACGATCCGCGCCGATGCGATCACCTTCGCCAATGCCAGCTGGGCGAAGCAACCCGATATGGCCACCGCAGACCGCGTCGAGATCGACGTGCGGGTGTGGCCGCTGCTGCGCGGCAGCGTGCAGCTGCCCGAAGTACGCCTGACCCGGCCGGACGTGCTGCTGGAAGCAGCGCCGCGCAAGGGCGACCCGGGCAATTGGGATTTCCTCGGTGGCAGCGCCGGTGGGACCAGCCCGCAGCTCAAACGGTTGCGCATCGATGACGGTCGCCTGCAGTTCCTCGACGCGCTCGGCCGTACCGATATCCGCGTGGACGTGCGCAGCGGCCAGCCGAAACAGGCCGATGCGGCGCCACCGCTGCTGGTACAGGGCAAGGGACACTGGCAGGGCAATCCGTTCACCCTGCGTGGCGGCACGGAATCACCGCTGGAGCTGACCGACAGCGACCATCCGTTCCGCATCCATCTCGATGGCCGAGCAGGCGCCACCCACGCGGTAGCCAGTGGCACGCTGACCAATCCCTTCCAGCTGCGCGTGTTCGATCTGCAGTTTGCGCTCAGCGGCCAGGACCTCGCCGACCTCTATCCGCTGCTCGGCATTGCCATTCCGCCGTCGCCACCCTATGCGTTGAACGGCCGGCTCAAGCGTGACCACAACGTCTGGCGCTACGACGCCTTCACCGGCAAGGTCGGCGACAGCGACCTCGGTGGCAATCTGCAGTTCGAAGTGGGCGGTGCGCGGCCGCGGCTGACCGCCACGCTGGAATCCAAGCGCCTGGACTTCGATGACCTTGCCGGCTTCGTCGGTGCCCCACCGAAAACCGGCGGCGGCGAAACCGCCAACGCCGAACAGAAGGCCGAGGCCGCACGGGTTGCCGCCCGCGCACGCGTGCTGCCCGACACGCCCTACAACCTCGGCAAGCTGCGCGCGATGGATGCCGACGTGCGCTGGAAGGCCCACCGCATCAACGCGCCATCGCTGCCGCTGGACGACATGGACGCGCACCTGTTGCTGGATGACGGCGTACTGCGGCTGGACCCGCTGAACTTCGGCGTGGCCGGAGGCGATATCCGCAGCACGATCCGCATGGACGCGCGCCGCCCGCAGATCAGCACCGCCCTGAAGGCCAGCGTGCGCGGCGTGCAGCTCGGCCAGCTGTTTCCGGACGCGAAACTTGCCGAGCAGGCCAAGGGCGGCATCGGCGGCGAGGTGGACCTGAGCGGCCGCGGCAACTCGATCGCCGCGATGCTCGGCAGCAGCAGTGGCAAGGTCGGCCTGGCGATGGGCCGCGGCCATGTCGGCAACCTGGTGATGGAACTGGCAGGGCTGGACATCACCGAATCGCTGAAATTCCTGGTGACCGGCGACAAACAGATTCCCCTGCGCTGCGCCTTCGCCGACTTCGGCGTGCGCGACGGCCTGATGACCAGCCAGGCGCTGGCGGTGGACACTACCGATACGATCCTCATCGGCGAAGGCACGGTCAGCCTGCGCGACGAGACCCTGGACCTGCTGCTGAAACCGCGCCCGAAGGACAAGAGCATCCTGGTACTGCGCTCTCCACTGCACATCAGTGGCACGTTCAAGGACCCGTCATTCCGCCCGGACTTCAAGGCGTTGGGCATCCGGGGAGCCGTGGCCCTGGCACTGGGCAGCATTGCGCCGCCGGCGGCGTTGCTGGCGACCATCGAACTGGGGCCGGGGAAGGATGCCGACTGCGGTGGGCAATATGCGAAGTAGGTTTACAGCGTTGTTCGCGGCGCCTCTTTTCCCGCGCGTAGAGCCGGAGCAAGGCGACAGGCAGGACACGCCGTAAATACGTCCCTGTAGGCTCGGTCGGCGCATCCATGCGCCTCACGGTCCTGCCTGCCGCCTTGCTCCGGCTCCGGACAGTTTCCAGCGCGCGCGGAACGAGAGCGAAATTCAAAGTCAAAAGAAGAAAGCAAATTCAAAAGCTGTTGCCAACCAAGGTTGGCAGCTACCAAAGGCGAGCCACCGCGCATGTATGCACCGCGCTCGCAGGAACGTGTCCAAGGGCGGAGGGCATGGGCGTGCAGGACCGTTGGCGCCATGGATGGCGCCATCGAGCCCCCATGGATGGGTTTACGGCGTGTCCTGCACGGCCATGCCCTCCGCCTCCCGGCGTAGCAGGAAGGCGCGGCTTTGGCTTTGGCTTTGAGCTTCGAAAAGCGGGCCGGCGGGCCCCAGGCCCGCCAGCGAACAACTCACCCTGCCACGATGTACTGCTGCAGCTGATCCAGCTCGCGCCGCTGCGCATCGATCACCGACTTCACCAGGTCGCCGATGGAAATCACCCCCAGCACCTGTGCCCCCTCCACCACTGGCAGGTGGCGGATGCGGTAGTCGGTCACCAGCTGCAGGCAGTGCTCCACCTGCTCGCCCGGCGAGACCGTCACCACCTTCGCCGTCATGATCTCGGCCACCGCCGTATCCCGCGACGAACGATCACGCAGCACGATCTTGCGCGCGTAGTCGCGCTCCGAAAGGATCCCGACCAGCCGCGGACCGTCCATCACCAGCACCGCGCCAATGCCCTTTTCCGCCATCAACCGGATCGCATCGATCACCGCCGCATCCGGCGCGACCGCATGTACTTCAGGAGACTTGCCGTCCAACAGTTGCCGTACCGTGGTCATCTGCCTGCCCTCCGAGGGTGGGTTGCAGGGCCGAGTCTGCCACGGCGGATGCTAGCCAGGCGTCAACCAGGTACAACGGGCGCTGCTTGGATTCCTCGTACAGCCGTCCCAGGTACTCACCGATCAGGCCCAGCGCGATCAACTGCACCCCGCCCAGGAACAAGATCACCGCCATCATCGTCGGCCAACCCGCCACGCGGTCACCGTACAGGGCCGCCTTGGCAATCACCCACACGCCGAATACGAAGGCCACCGCCGCCGTTGCCAGGCCCATGTAGGTCGCCGCCCGCAGGGGAACGGTCGAGAACCCGGTGATGCCCTCCAGCGCGAAGTTCCACAGCCGCCACAGGCTGAACTTGCTGGAGCCGGCCACCCGCGCGTGACGGTGGTAGGGCACAGCAATACGCTTGAATCCGACCCAGCTGAAAAGGCCCTTCATGAAGCGGTGGCGTTCACGCATCTCGCGCAGCGCACTCAGCGCGCGTGGCGACAACAGGCGGAAATCACCGGTGTCGGCAGGGATAGGCGTGCGTGACAGGCGACCGATCACCCGATAGAACGCCGCCGCCGTGGCGCGCTTGATCCAGGCTTCGCCATCGCGGGCCATGCGCGTGCCATAGACGTTGTCATGGCCCTCGCGCCAGCGCGCAACGAACTGCGGCACCAGTTCCGGCGGGTCCTGGCCATCGGCATCCAGGATCATCGCCGCGCCGTCGCGCACCAGATCCAGGCCGGCAGTCAGCGCGGCCTCCTTGCCGAAATTGCGCGACAGCTTCAACGCCGATACGCGCGCGTCGTCCTGCGCCAATCCTGCGATCACCTGCCAGGTACCGTCGTGGCTGCCATCGTCCACATACAGGATGTGGCCATCGATGTCGGGCATTCCGTCCAGCACCGCACACAGGCGGGGATGCAGGCACGGCAGCGCCTGCTCCTCGTTGTAGGCGGCGATGACGAAAGTAAGGCGTTCGCGGTTCATGCCCGGATTGTACGTTGCCTGCAGGTGCATGGCCTGCCGCCCCGAGGGCAGGTGTCCTCAGTCTTCCGACAGGTAAGCCGCGCCGCCCAGCTGCCGTGCCTGGCGCTGGATCCATGCCGCGCGCCGCTGCACGTACGGCCCTGGCTTTGCCGCGTTGTAGCGCCGCGGTGCCGGCAGCACCGCCGCCAACCGCGCGCTCTCGGCCGGGGTCAACCTGGACGCATCCTTGCCCCAGAACGTCTGCGCCGCCGCCTGCGCGCCATAGACGCCGTCGCCGAACTCGGCGATGTTGGCGTACATCTCCAGGATGCGCTCCTTCGGCCACAGTGCTTCGATCAGCACCGTGTACCAGACTTCCAGGCCTTTGCGTACCCAGCTGCGGCCCTGCCAGAGGAACAGGTTCTTGGCGACCTGCTGGCTGATCGTGCTGGCCCCCCGCAGGCGCCCGCCCTTGGCATTGTGGTCGCGGGCCTTCTCGATGGCCTGCAGGTCGAAGCCGTTGTGGTCGGGGAAGCGCTGGTCCTCCGCGGCCACCAGCGAGATCGGCAGGCTCGCTGCCATCTGGTCCAGGTCGCGCCACTGGTAATGCAAGCGATAGGACCAGTCGGCCTCCCCCAATGCCTCGCCATAGCGCCACAGCATGACCGTGGATACCGGCGGGTCGATGAACCGCAGCACCAGTACCTGCAGGCAGCTGAAAGCGGCCAGCAGCAGCGGCAGCCAGAGCAGCCGTTTCCAGCGCCAGCGCCTGCGGCGCGGGACTTCCGCGATGGCCTCCACCTTGTGCTGCTCTCCCCCTGCCCCCATTACTGGTGCATCCTTCTTCTATCCGGTTGTCGGCGCATTATCCGGCAACCGCCCTCGTTTACGCGCGATGTGAGCCGATGACCGCCAACCCCGATTCCCTGATCCGCTTCCTGCTTCCCGACGCTGGCGTCCGTGGCGTCCACGTGCGCCTGCAGGCTACCTGGCAGGAGATCCTGTCCCACGCCGAGTACCCGGATACCGCCGCCGAACTGCTCGGCGAGGCCTGCGTGGCCTCGGCGCTGTTCACCGGCCACACCAAGATCGATGGCCGCCTCTCGATCCAGCTGCGCAGCAGCACCGCGCTGCGCACCCTGTTTGCCGAGTGCACCGCTGCCGGTACCCTGCGCGGCATCGCCCAGCTCAGCGAGGGCACCGATGCGCCGCGCGACCTGTCCAGCCTGGGTGATGACGCCCTGCTCGCGATCACCATCGAGAACCCGGGCCTGGACCCGCGCGAGCCGCAGCGCTACCAGAGCCTGGTCGCGCTGACCGCACCGGAGCTGGACGAGGCCTTCGAGGACTACTTCCGCCAGTCCGAACAGCTGCCGACCCGCCTGCTGCTGGCCGCCGACCGCAACGGCGCCGCCGGACTGCTGCTGCAGAAGCTGCCGGGTGACGAGGGTGACGAGGACGGCTGGGCGCGTGCCAGCGCCCTGTTCGAGACCCTGGGCAAGGCCGAGCTGCTGGCGACCCCGGCCGAGCAGTTGCTGCACCGCCTGTTCCACGAAGAGAAGCCGGAACTGATGGGCGGCAAGCCGCTGTCCTTCGCCTGCTCCTGTTCCCGCGAGCGGGTCGCGTCGATGCTGCAGTCGCTGGGCGAGGACGAGGCCCGTGCCGCAGCCGCGGACACCGGCGCCGTCGAGGTCCGTTGCGAATTCTGCGGGCGGGAGTATCACTTTCCTTTGACGGAGTTCGGCATACTGTTCCACGGTGCCGAGGGGACTGTACCGGCGCCTGAACGGCTTCAGTAAACAGCTTGTCTTGCATCTGGGGGGATCAAGGCTTGTTAAGAATTCATAAACACCCTAGGATCAAGTTCCCGTCTCCGCGGGAACTTCCGTTGTCCGTCCCTGTCTGAACTGGTCCGATGCGTACCTTCCTGCGTCTACCGCTGGCCCTGCTGATCGCCCTTGGCGCGATCACGGGCGTGCACGCGCAGAGCAAGGACACCCGGACCGTGCTGCCGGTATGGAACAAGGGCAGCGGCAAGGTCGAGGCCCTGCTGTATCTGGAGCCCACCGGTGAACAGGCCGCCGGCGCCCGCTGGCACTTCGGCCGCAACTCGCTGGATGCGGCCTTCGGCCTGTCCTCCGGCGATTCGCTGGGCCTGCTCTGCAACAGCAGCAGCGGGACCAGCATGAGCGGCCTGGCCAGTCACTGCATGCTGGCCAGCCTGGGTGACGACGACGACCTCAACAGCCGCCGCTTCACCGGTACCGCCGCGCTGAACCGCGGCAGCAGCCGTCTCGGCATCACCGCCGGCACCGGCCGTGAAACGCTGCCGGCGTGGCTGTCCGGCCCGAACAAGACCCCCTCGCTGCGCGCCGAGCAGAACGACCTGACCGTATTCGCGCAGAAGAACATCGGCCGCGAGGGTTTTGTCTCGATCGCCGGTACCTACGCCAAGGCCCGCCTGGTACCGCTGGCCGACGCCGCACCGTCCATCGTCGACCGCTGGGACAGCAAGAGCCTGAGCATCGGCGCCGGCTACGGCAACTTCACCGGCAGCATCATCGGCCGCGTGATCGACGTGCCGGGCAAGCCCGGCAAGTGGGAGGGCCTGGGCATCGGCCTGACCTGGCGTACCCCGTGGTCTGGCCAACTTACCGTTGGCGCCGAGAACGTGATCAGCCGCGGCAAGAATCCGTTCTCCCCGCGCAATGAAAGCAATGACGACGGCACCGTGCCGTATGTGCGTTACGAACAGGATCTCTGACCCCACCTCCTGGGTCTTCCTGCAGTGACTTCTCCCGGGCGCCGAAAGGCGCCCGTTGCGTATGCGCGTTCGTGATACACGCAGAGCGCTTTTCGACGAATTGGATACCGCGCAATTCACGTCGACATACTGCGATACACATCAACGGAAACTTTTTTCGTCACTTTGCGCTAACAAACGAGACGGATTGATGTCACCTGCGATTCAACCCCTTGATTTCGTGCATCAATTTTCATTTTTACCAAAATCATAGACTTGATTAACGCAGCTTTAATTCTTGGCGAACGCCCGCTACTATCGGCTCAGCCTCGCGATTTGGGAGCGCTTTTCGCTCCCCCGCCGGGCATTAACCCAGCCAAGATTTCTTGGAGAGAGAGAGCCAATGAATTTCCAGTCCAACAAGCTGCGCGATGCCGTTCTGGTCGCGCTCGTTGCCGGTGTGGCGTCCACTGCCACCGCCCAGGCCCAGGAAGCGACCAACCTTGACCGCATCTCGGTCACCGGTTCGCGCATCAAGAGCACCGACATCGAAACCTCGCAGCCGGTCCTGAGCCTGACCCGCGCCGACATCGAAAAGCAGGGCGTGACCTCGGTCGCCGACATCCTGCAGCGCGTTGCCGCCAACGGTGCCGCCCTGAACCGTACGTTCAACAACGGCGGTGATGGTTCGTCCGGCATCAGCCTGCGCAACCTCGGTTCTGCACGCACCCTGGTGCTGGTCAACGGCCGCCGCTGGACCACCGGCCTGGATGGCAGCGTCGATCTGAACACCATCCCGACCGCGATGATCGAGCGCATCGACATCCTGAAGGACGGTGCATCGACCATCTACGGTTCGGACGCCATCGCCGGCGTGGTGAACATCATCACCAAGCAGAACTTCGATGGCGCGGAAGCCAACTTCTACAAGGGCCAGTACAGCGCTGGTGACGGCGAGCGCGAAGCAGCCGACTTCACCATCGGCACCACCACCGACCGTGCGTCGCTGATGCTGGGTGTCTCCTACGTGAAGGAAGACAAGGTCATGGCTGGCGATCGCAAGATCTCCGCCGGTGGCCCGCCGTTCTTCGACGGCCAGAGCAGCACCGGCATGCCGGGTTCCTACCTGCGCAATGACGAGCGCTATGTCCAGATCAATGGCGTGGAAACGCCGTTCAACGCCAATGTCCACGGCTACAACACCGCACCGGACAACTACCTGCTGACGCCGCAGGAACGTACCTCGCTGTTCGCATCGGGCTCGTACAACATCACCGACAACGTCACCTTCCGCACCGAGGCGATGTACAACGAGCGCAAGTCCGAGCAGCTGCTGGCCGCCATGCCCGTCACCGGCATGCGCCTGAGCAAGGACAGCATGTACAACCCGACCGGTGAAGACCTGACCGGCGTCAACCGTCGCTTCAACGAGAGCGGCGGCCGTTCGTTCAACCAGAACGTCAAGAACTGGCACTTCTACGGTGGTTTCGAAGGCTTCTTCGAATTCGCCGATCGCAACTTCGACTGGGATGTCGGCTACCGCTACGACAAGACCGACCAGAACGACCTGACCTACGGCCTGTTCAACCTGGCCAACCTGCGTAACGCCTACGGCCCGTCCGAGCTTCGTGGCGGCGTGCCGGTGTGCGTTACCGCTCCGGGTGGCGACATCATCTCGGGCTGCGTACCGGTCAATGCGTTGGGTCCGGAAGGCTCGATCAGCCAGGGCGCCATCGACTACACCTCGTTCACCGCCCACGATTCCTCCAACCTGGTATCCAAGGGCTACTACGCCAACATCTCCGGCGAGATCGCCCAGTTGCCGGCAGGTGCCCTGGCGTTCGCTGCGGGCTACGAGTACCGCAAGGAATCCGGCCAGTTCGATCCGGACGCCTTCATTGCTGCGGGCCTGAGCACCGGCAACGGCGCCAAGCCGACCAAGGGCAGCTATGACCTGGATGAGTTCTTCCTGGAACTGTCGATCCCGGTGCTGGCCGATCTGCCGGGCGCCAAGCTGCTCGACTTCAGCGCGGCAACCCGCTACTCGAAGTACAGCAACTTCGGCAACACCACCAACAACAAGTTCGGCTTCCGCTGGAAGCCGATCGACGACCTGATGATCCGCGGCAACTACTCGGAAGGCTTCCGCGCGCCGAGCATCAGCAACCTGTTCGCAGGCGATGGTGATTCGTTCGAAACCTACGCCGATCCGTGTGCGGCCGCCAACGGCCCGACCGGTGCAGTGCTGGCGCAGTGTATTGCCCAGGGTGTTCCGGCTGGCTTCGTGCAGCCCAATACCCGCGACGATGATGGCGTGCCGCAGTCCGGTGCCGCACAGACCGCCGAGCCGTTCACCTGGAAGTCCAACCCGAACCTGAAGCCGGAAACCTCGACCAGCAAGACGCTGGGCCTGGTGTGGAGCCCGAGCTTCGTGACCGGCCTGAACGTGACCCTGGACTGGTGGCAGATCAAGATCGAAGACGCCATCACCCGTCCGGCGATCCAGGACATCATGAACTACTGCTACGGCGGCTCGCCGGCTGAGCAGGCAGCCTACTGCGGCCTGATCACCCGTGACCCGACCTACGGCACTGCCGCCGAGCGCTACACCATCACCAACGTCAACATGCCGCTGCAGAACCTGGCGTCGTACAAGGTGGAAGGCTGGGATCTGGGCATCCTGTACCGCCTGCCGGAAACCTCGATCGGCCAGTTCACCGTCACCCTCGACAGCACCTACCTGAGCAAGTGGGAAACCAAGGCCACGGAAGACTCGCAGGTCGAAGGTCGCCAGGGACGTTACCTCGACCAGGATCCGTACTGGCGCATCCGTTCCAACCTGTACGTCGACTGGTCCTATGGTGATTTCGGCGTCAACTACGGCCTGCGTTACAAGTCGGGGATGACCGAGTCCTGCCTGCTGGGTGGTTCGCTGCGCAACTACTGCTCGGATCCCGAGAACCGCGAAAACCACATGGGCGCCACGACCTACCACGACGTCCAGTTCCGCTACAACACGCCGTGGAAGGGCACCATCATGGTCGGCCTGAACAACGTGTGGGACAAGAACCCGCCGGTCTCGTACTCGACCTCGTACAACATGTTCGACCCGCAGTACGACCTGCCGGGCCGCTACATGTACATGCAGTACAAGCAGAAGTTCTGATCGATCCACTGATCAGCTGATGCAGCAACGGCCCCGCAAGGGGCCGTTGTTCTTTGTGCCTCCGGCAATACGTGGATGGCACGCAAGGATGGCACGCAAGGATGGCACGCAAGGATGGCACGCAAGAAAAAAGCCGCGGCAATGCCGCGGCTTTCTCGTGACCAGTACGGCGATCTTCAACCGTTCGGAATCAGCGTCTCGATGAGATGCTCGACATAGGCCTCGAAATCCTCACGCGCCTGCTTGGGCTGCTGCAGCTGCAGCGACAGCTGGAGGAAGCCGACATAGGCGGCGTAGGCCAGGCGTGCGCGGTGGCGCGCATCGGTCGAGCTGAGCCCTGCCTGGCGGAACGAAGCGATCAGATAGTCGAGGCGGCGCTGCGACACGCGGTCGATCACCGGACGCACCATCGGATGGTCCAATGCCTTCAGCAGCTCGCTGTAGATGATGTGCGGCTGCACTTCATGCGCCACCATCTGGAACAGCTGGCGCAGGCGCACGCGCGGGTCCGGTACGTCTTCCAGGCTGCCGAACACCTGTTCCTGTTCGAACAGTTCCCAGCGTTCCAGCGCGGCCTGCAGCAAGGCGTCACGCGAGGGGAAATGCCAATAGAAACTGCCCTTGGTCACGCCGAGGCGCCGCGCCAGCGGTTCCACCGCAACGGCGCCTACGCCTTGTTCAGCAATCAGGTCGAGGGCCGCCTGGGCCCAGTCTTCGGCACTCAGGCGGCTGTTGCGGCCGGCGCGCGGTTCGCCGGCGGAAGCGTCAGGTTGATTCATGGGCTGATTTAACCATACGCCGGGGTTCGTTGCAGTACGCCGTTGCGGGCGAAACCGTCAAAGGGCTCTCCCGCAGGGCTGCCGCACCGCACCATACGATGCAGCATTGACTTCCCTCACAAGCGATCCATACTAGCAAGTATGGTTACGTCCCCTACTCCCGCTGCGTTCCATGACCTGCACCTGGAGGCGGCCCATGGTGCCCGCCTCGCCGCCACTGCCAGCGACCACGGTCGTCGTGGCCGGGTGCTGTTCGCGCACGGTTTTGGCCAGACCCGTCACGCCTGGAATGCCACCGCGCGTGCCCTGTCTGCAGCCGGCCTGCAGACGCTGGCTTATGACGCACGTGGTCACGGCGATTCGGACTGGAATGCCGCCGACCTGCCCTATCACGGCGAACAGTTCGCCGATGACCTGATCGTGCTGGCCGGTGAACAGCCGCGCCCGCCGGTGCTGGTTGCGGCCTCGATGGGGGGCCTGTTCGGCCTGCTGGCCGAGTCGCGCTGGCCGGGCCTGTTCTCGGCGATGGTGCTGGTCGACATCACCCCGCGCTGGGATACCGCCGGTGTCGAGCGCATCCTCGCCTTCATGACCGCCCATCCCGACGGCTTCGCCTCGCTGAGCCAGGCCGCCGACGTGATCTCGGCCTACATGCCGCACCGTCCGCGCAAATCCGAGCAGTCGCTGCGCGCGCTGCTGCGCGAAGACGGTCACGGCCGCTGGCGCTGGCACTGGGACCCGCGCCTGGTGGCCGAACTGGCCCGCGACAGCGAACAGCACCAGGACGCACTGGCCGAAGCCGCGCGCCAGGTGAAGTGCCCGCTGCTGCTGGTCAGCGGCGGTCGCAGCGACCTGGTCACGCCGCAGACCGTGGCCGAATTCCTGGCGTTGGCGCCGCACGCGCGCCATGTACAGCTGCCGCAGGCCACGCACATGGTCGCCGGCGATGACAACGACGCCTTTACCGCTACTGTGTTGGACTATCTGGACGTGTTGCCCGCAGCAGACGCTGCGGCTTCGTCCGCCACAAACGAGCACGTCACCGGAGCACGCTCATGAGCATCGTTCTTCCCTTCCTCGCCCTGCTGCTGGCAGGCGCGTTCGTCGCCTACCACCGCATGCGGCTGGTTACCTGGACGCTGATCAGCGTGGCCCTGCTGGCCGCCTGCTGGTTCATTCCCTACGTCAACCAGACCGCCACGATCGTCGCAGCCGCTGTATTGGCCGTCATCGCCGTGCCGCTGCTGCTGCCGTTCATCCGCAAGCCGCTGCTGACCGGCCCGATGATGAAGGTGTTCCGCAAGGTGCTGCCGCCACTGTCGCAGACCGAGCGCATCGCGCTGGAAACCGGCTCGGTCGGTTTCGAGGGTGAACTGTTCACCGGTGATCCGGACTGGAACATCCTGCTCAACTATCCCAAGCCGCAGCTCACCGCCGAAGAACAGGCCTTCCTCGATGGCCCGGTGGAAAAGCTGTGCACCATGGTCAACGACTGGGAAATCACCCACGTCCACGCTGACCTGCCGCCGGAACTGTGGGCCTTCATCAAGAAGAACAAGTTCTTCGGCATGATCATCCCGAAGGAATACGGCGGCCTGGGCTTCTCCGCGCTGGCCCACCACAAGGTGATCCAGAAGCTGGCGTCGGTGTCTTCGGTGGTCAGCTCCACCGTCGGCGTGCCCAACTCGCTGGGCCCGGGTGAACTGCTGGTGCATTACGGCACCCAGGAACAGAAGGACCAGTACCTGCCGCGCCTGGCCGATGGCCGCGAAGTGCCGTGCTTCGGCCTGACCGGTCCGTTCGCCGGCTCCGACGCCACCTCGATTCCGGACTACGGCATCGTCTGCAAGGGCGAGTGGAACGGCGAGCAGGTGCTCGGCGTCAAGCTGACCTTCGACAAGCGCTACATCACCCTGGCCCCGGTTGCCTCGCTGATCGGCCTGGCCTTCCGCATGTACGATCCGGATGGCCTGATCGGCGATACCCGCGACATCGGCATCACCCTGGGCCTGCTGCCGCGCGACACCGCCGGTGTTGAAATCGGCCGCCGCCACTTCCCGCTGAACTCGACGTTCCAGAACGGTCCGATCCGCGGCAAGGACGTGTTCATTCCGCTGACCCAGCTGATCGGTGGCGCTGCCATGGCCGGCAAGGGCTGGAACATGCTCAACGAGTGCCTGGCCGTGGGCCGCTCGATCACCCTGCCGTCCACCGCCAGTGGTGGTGCCAAGGCCGGTGCCGCCGTGACCGGCGCCTATGCACGCATCCGCAAGCAGTTCGGCCTGTCGGTCGGCCGCTTCGAAGGCGTGGAAGAAGCGCTGGCCCGCATCGGCGGCAAGGCCTACAAGATCAGTGCGCTGTCGCAGGCCACCGCCGCGGCGGTTGACCGTGGTGACGTGCCGTCGGTGCCGTCGGCGATCGCCAAGTACCACTGCACCAACATGAGCCGCGAAGTGATCTCGGACATGATGGACGTGATCGGCGGCAAGGGCATCATCCTGGGGCCGCGCAACTTCGCCGGCCGCAGCTGGCAGGCCGCGCCGATCGCGATCACCGTGGAAGGCGCCAACATCATGACCCGCAGCCTGCTGATCTTCGGCCAGGGTGCGATCCTCTGCCACCCGTGGGTGCTGAAGGAAATGAAGGCTGCGCAGGATCCGGATACCCGTGCCGGCCTGCAGGAGTTCGATCGCAGCCTGTTCGGCCACATCCGCTATGGCCTCTCCAATGCCGTGCGTTCGTTCTGGTTCGGCCTGACCGGTGCACGCTTCGGTGCTGCCCCGGGTGACGCCTACACCCGCCGCTACTTCCGCAAGCTGGACCGTTACTCGGCCAACCTGGCGCTGATGGCCGACATCTCGATGATGACCCTCGGCGGCAAGCTGAAGTTCAAGGAATCGCTGTCCGGCCGCCTGGGCGATGTGCTGAGCCACGTCTACATGACCAGCGCCATGCTCAAGCGCTACCACGACGAAGGCGCACCGCAGGCCGACCAGCCGCTGCTGGCCTGGGCCTTCCATGACAGCGTGCACAAGATCGAAGAATCGCTGTCGGCCGCGCTGCGCAACTTCCCGATCCGTCCGATCGGTTGGCTGATGTGGGCGTTGATCTTCCCGCTGGGCCGTCGTGCCGAGGCCCCCGGCGACCGCCTGAGCCGCCGTGTTGCCGCTCTGCTGATGGCGCCGAACGAAGCCCGCGACCGTCTGGCCAGCGGCGTGTTCCTGACCCCGTGCGAGAACAACCCGGGCGGCCGTATCAACAGCTACCTGAGCAAGGCGATCATGGCCGAGCCGGTGGAGCGCAAGTTCCTGAAGGCGCTGAAGAGCAAGGGCATCGAAGCGCTGGACTTCAAGAGCCAGCTGGACGAGGCCGTGGCCGAAGGCGTGATCACCCAGGACGAGCGCAGCCTGCTGGAAGAACTGCGCACGCTGACCCTGGACACCATCACCGTGGACGATTTCGACACCCACGAACTGCGCGCGGCCAGCTACTACGACCGCCAGCACAAGGACCCGCATTCGCAGGCGGCCTGATCGCCCGCGACACGCGTTGCCTCGACGGCGGGCCTTGGCCCGCCGTCGCTTTATCCGCCGACCGGAACGTCAACCATGTCCACGCCCCTGCTCTCGCTTTACCACCGCCTGCAGCGCTGGCCTGCCGGCAACTGGCTGTTCTCACGCGCGGTGTGCTTCAAGGCGCCCTACTTCGCCAGCATCGCGCCACGCATAACCCGTCTGGAGCACGGCCGCTGCGAAGGCACGCTGGCCGACCGCCGCAAGGTGCGCAACCACATCGGCACGGTGCACGCGATCGCGATGTGCAACCTGGCCGAGCTGACCGCCGGGTTGATGGTCGATGCCTCGCTGCCGAAGGGCATGCGCTGGATCCCGAAGGGCATGCAGGTGCAGTACCTGGCCAAGGCACGCGGCATGTTGCATGCAGTGGCGCTGCCGGCGCAGCCGATCGTGGCGACGGCTGAAGGCTACGCGCTGCCGGTGACGGTGAGCGTGCGCGACCGTGCGGGCACCGAGGTGTTCAGCGCGGTGATCGACATGTGGCTGTCGCCGGTGAAGTAGTGTTCCCGCGAACGGCGCAGCCCCTCGTGGGTGGACGCTGAAGGCCGTTCATCGGTTGGGCTGGAGGGGTGGGGCCAGGCGGGGACGCCGTGAATCCGTCCGTGGAGGCTTAGCCGCGCCATCCATGGCGCGGATACCCCGCCCGGCCCCACCCCTCCAGCCTCTGACAGATCTCTGCGGCGTCCACCCACGAAAGAGAAAAAAGAAGAACAAAAGCAAAAGCGGCCCATCGGCCGCTTTTTTCATGCGCGCAGAACCCACGAGCGCAGCGACCCGCTGTTGCTCTTGATCTTCTTTTTCTTCTCTGTGGGCTGGCCGCGCACGGAAACTGTCAGGGGTGGGGCGGGTGGGCCGTGCAGGGGCGTTGGCGCCATGGATGGCGCCATCGAGCTTACATGGACGTACTTGCAGCGTCCCCTGCACGGCCCACCCGCCCCACCAATCACATGAACAGCTCTACGCGACCACCCCACGAGGGGCTGCGCCGTTGGCTGGAAACTACGCCAGCGCGCGAAACACCAACGCCAGAATGGCCGGTACGGCCTGGATCATGAAAATGCGCCGGCTCACGCTGTACGCGCCATAGCACCCGGCCACCACCACGCAGGCCAGCGAGAACGTCACCAGCACCGGCTGATCGATCACCAGCCCCACCACGATGCCCGCCGCCAGGAAGCCGTTGTACAGGCCCTGGTTGGCCGCCAGCACGCGCGTGGTCTCTGCCTTCTCGGGCGTGTTGCGGAAGGTCTTCAGGCCCAGCGGGCGGGTCCACAGGAACATCTCCAGCACCAGGAAGTACAGGTGCAGCACCGCGACCAGCACGGTCAGCAGCAGCGCGATCAGCGACATCGTTTCTCTCCTCGAAATGACTGGACGGGATCAGCGGTCGCGCGGCAGCTTCTTTTCTTCGCGCAGCACACCGAATGCGGCAGCGGTCATGCACGCGGCAGCCACCACGCCACCGATGAACACCACGTGTGAACCAAACAGCGACAAGCCCTTGTGCACCCAGGTGAAGCTCAGGTCGGCACCACGGTAGACCACCGTGTCGATGGCCGCACCGGCCTTGTAGCGCCATTGGCGGTCCACCCGGGTGTAGATGGTTTCGCGTGCCGGCTTGAAGAGCGAGAATTCACTGGCGCGGGTCAGCACCTGCACCACCGCCACCATCATCGGCAGCGGCGATGCGGCCAGCACCGAGAAGCCGATCAGGATGGCGAACGCGGGAATCAGCAGGGCCGGGGCTATGCCGTGGCGCGACAACAGCCAGCGAGTCAGACTCAACTGCAACAGAAGCGTCAGCGCGTTCACCGCCAGGTCGATGCGCGAGAAGAACGCGGTGCTGGCAGCCGGGTCGTTGAAGGCCGCGCGCACGATGCTGGCCTGCTGGTTGTACAACAGGGTGCCCACGCCCACGCCGAACACCACCAGCACCGCCAGCCAGCGCAGCAGCGGCTCGCGTGCGATCAGCTTCAGGCCGTCAAGCACGCTGCCGCCCATCGGCTTCTCGCCCGAGACCAGCTGCTGCTCGCGTTCGCGCAGCACCGCCCAGTGCCGCAACCGCCAGATGCATAACAAGCAGACAATCAGGAAACCCGCAGACACCAGCATCAGGTTGGCGATGCCCACACGCTGTGCCAGCGCGCTGGTAATGAGCGGGCCCAGGAACGCGCCTATGGTGCCAGCCGCGCCGATGTAGCCGTAATACGCCCGCGCCTGCGCGTTGGAGAACACGTCGGCCATGAAGCTCCAGAACACCGCCACCGCGAACAGGTTGAACACCATCACCCAGAGGAAGAAGGCCATGCCGCGCCCCGGCACGTTGCTGTCGAACAGCGCGTAGAAGCCCAGCAAGGTGACGATGAAGAACCCATACACCGCCGGCAGGAACACCCGCCGTGGGAAGCGGCTGACCAGCCAGCCGTACACCGGCTGCAGCACCAGCATGATCACGAACACGCAGGAGAACAGGAACTGCAGGACGAAATCCTTCAGCGCGATGCCATGACTGGCGAACCAGGCGATCAGCATCGGCGGGAACACCGTTTCCAGGTCGGCCGAGGCGGCCATCGCCTCCCGCACCGGGCGCAGCACGTAGTAGCCGCTGAGCAGGCAGAAGAAGTACAGGAACGACCACCACAGCGCCGGCGACTCACGCAGTGCCGCCGTCAGCCCACGCAACGGCCCCTTGCCCTTCACCGCGCTCACGCGGTGTCCCTCGCCAGAAGACGGCGGTTGGACAGCGGCATGGCAGGCTCCGGGGCGGTGAAGCGCGTACGTTAGCCAATGCACTGCAACATCGCCAGCAGCAGCCTCGCAGAAGGCCGCAACGCAGTGTCACGGCCCCGCCCGGACGACACGTTCCGACACATGCTTTCGGGGCGTCAAAATCCCAACTTTTTCAACGAGATGCGCATTCATCTTCGCTTTGTTTGTGCACAAGGGAAAAGCGGCGCTAGAATCGCCATCAGCAGTCGCGCACGGGTCTCCACGATGAAAAAGAACAGCCTGCGTCGTCCGATCCGTTCGGCGGCCACCGGTTTGCTGGGCATGTTGATGCCCGTTGCCTTGTCCACCACCGCGCAGACCCCGCCGCCATTGCCGCCGATGCCGGCCAACATCGAATCCGCCGCCACCGCCGTCGCCCACACCCAGCCCGCCGCTTACCGCACCGGCCTGGTGCCGCAGGTGCAGCTGCCGGCGGCCGGCTTCAACGTGGCCAACATCGAATCGATGGCGCAGCAACTCACCTATGGCGAGCGTGTGCCCGGCATGGCCGTGGCCATCGTGCAGGGTGGCCGCGTACTCAGCGCGCGTGGTTATGGCGTTACCGATGTCAACAACCCGCTGCCGGTCGACGCCCACACCGTGTTCCGCCTGGCATCGCTGTCCAAGGCCTTCGCCGGCACCATGGCCGGACTGCTGGTCAACGATGGCACGCTGCGCTGGGACAGCAAGGTCACCGACTATGTGCCGGGCTTCCGCCTGAACTCTCCGGAAGCGACCGATCGCCTGACCGTGGCCGACGTGCTCAGCCACCGCGTCGGCCTGCCGTACAACGCCTACGACCGCGACATCGAAGGCAACGCCGAGTACTACGCACTCACCCAGAAGCTGGCCAATACCAGCCTGAAGTGCCTGCCGGGCGACTGCTACGCCTACCAGAACGTGGCCTTCAGCCTGATCGGCGACGTGGTCTATGCCGCCTCGGGGAGCTTCTACGAGCAGTCGGTCGAGCGCCGCATCTTCAAGCCGCTGGGCATGAACGATGCCAGCCTCGGCCTGGCCGGCATCCAGGCCAGCTCGCGCTGGGCGCGTCCGCACGTGCGCAGCCGCAATGGCTGGGTGTCGCTGACACCGAAGCCGACCTACTACCGCGTCGCCCCGGCCGCCGGCGTCAACGCCAGCGCCAGCGACATGGCGCAGTGGCTGCTGGCCCACACCGGCCATCGCCCGGACGTGCTGCCGGCACCGCTGCTGGCCACCCTGCATTCGAGCCTGATCAACACCCCGGGCGAAATGCGTTCGGGCTGGCGCCGCGAGCGCCTGCATTCGGCCGGCTACGCACTGGGCTGGCGCACCTTCGACTACGCCGGCCACGATGTGGTGTTCCATGCCGGTGCCGTGCAGGGCTATCGCGGCCTGGTCGCGCTGGTGCCGGAACGCGATCTCGGCATCGCCATCATGTGGAACGGCGAAAGCGGCCTGCCCAGCGGCCTGCTGCCGACGGTGCTCGATTCCGCGCTCGGCCTGCCGACGCAGCGCTGGCTGGACGTGGACACCGACTTCGGCAGTGACAACCTGATGGCCGAAGGCGCGAGCCCGGCGCAGCAGGACAAGCGCAAGGGCAAGGGTGCTTCGAGCAACCGTGCGGTGGCCTCGCCGCGCTGAGTTGGCGGGCTTCACCGTGTGTGCGAAGGGCGGCCTGCGGGTCGCCCTTTTTATTGGCTCTGACCCGTCCTGAATTGGGTTGACACCTTTTCCCTCTGGAAAAGGAATGTTCAATGAAATCAACAATCAGGCGCAGTCAGCGGGATTACTCGCTGGCCTTCAAGTTGTCCGTGGTCGATCAGGTCGAGCGTGGAGAACTGACCTATAAGAAGGCTCAGGAGCGATACGGTATCCAAGGCAGCAGCACGGTTCTGAAGTGGCTTCGCCGCCATGGTCGGCAGGATTGGTCAGGTGGTGCATCATCTGCCCCCATGACGACTTCTCCCAAAAGTGGACCGGCCACGCCGCTGACGCCGGAACAACAGATCAAGGCCCTGCAGGTCCAGTTACGGGAGGCCAACGAGAAAGCACAGCTTTTCGAAGCCATCGTGGATGTCCTCAAAGAGGATTACGGGGTGCGCATCGTAAAAAAGCCTTCAGGCAAGTCCTCACGCAAGGGCGCCTCAAAGGCGTAAGCGTGGCAAGGGCTTGCCGCCATTTCGGCATCAGTCGACAGGCGTTCTATCAAGCGGGGTGCCGGCATCAACGACGACGCGCCAGCGAGACCAAAGCACTGGCGCTGGTGAGCGATTGCCGCGTGCGGCAGCCACGGATCGGGACGCGCAAGTTGCACCATTTGATCGGACCGAAGCTGCAGGCGGCGGGAATCACCATGGGACGTGACCGGTTGTTTGACGTACTTCGGGAAGCGCGCCTGCTGGTACCGAAACGTCGGGCTTATCACAAGACTACCGACAGCCATCATCGCTTTCGCAGGCATCCGAATCTGCTCAAACCTGGCCAAGGATGCGTAATACCAACCGGTAGCGAGCAGGTGTGGGTGGCGGACATCACCTATCTGCCGACGCAGGGGAAGTTCGTGTATCTGAGCCTGGTCACCGATGCCTGGTCGCGCAAGATCGTGGGCTGGAGCGTGCATGAAACGCTACAGACAGAGCAGGTAGCTCAGGCGCTGGAGATGGCGCTGAAAGGGAGAAAGACATCGCAGAAGCTGATCCATCACTCTGATCGTGGAATCCAGTACTGCTCGGATTACTACCAGAAGATCCATGCGCGGCACGGCCTGACCTGCTCGATGACCGACGGCTACGACTGCTATCAGAACGCTCTGGCAGAGCGAGTCAACGGGATCCTCAAGTGCGAGTTCCTGCTTCATCGCCCACGGGACCTGGGGCAAGCCCGCCAGATGGTGGCTGAGGCCGTAGACATCTACAACGCTGAGCGCCCCCACCTGTCCCTTAAAATGCAGACGCCCGATGCGATGCATCGGGCGTCTTTGGCCGCCTGACGGCGGCCGGACCATCCACCCATCGGTGTCAACCTATGGCAGGACGAGTCACTCTTGTAGAGTCGAGCCATACTCGACTCCGCTGGAACTGTAGAGTCGAGCCGTGCTCGACTGTTCGGGCAAAGCAGTCGAGCATGGCTCGACTCTACAAACGGAAGGCTAATGCGCGAAGTAGTGCATGCCGCCATCCACCGGAATCACCGCGCCGGTGATGTAGCCGGCCAAGGGCGAGGCCAGAAAGGCCACCAGCGGCGCCACCTCCTCCGGATCACCAAAACGCCCGATCGGAATGTTGCGTTCGATGAACTCACGCCGGCTTTCCTCGGTGGGATGCAGCCGGTCCCGGATCTGAGCACTGTTGATGCGTCCCGGCGCGATTGCATTGACCGTGATGCCCTGTGAGGCCAGCGCCGACGACAGCCCTTTGCTCCACAGATGCAACGCCGCCTTCGCCGCCGTGGCAGCATTCACCGCGCGCGGTTCCATTGAACCGCTGAGGTTGATCACCCGCCCCCAGCCCTGCGCCTGCATCGCCGGCAGCAGTGCCTGGGTCAGGCGTCGTGCCGAAGAGAAGTTCAAGGCCATGGCTTCCTCCCAGACATCATCCCCCGCATCCACCGTGGTCGGCCGGCCTCCTCCAGCCGCATTGACGAGGATGTCGACACGCGTCAGTGCCGCCGAGGCTGCATCCGCAATGTGGCGTACCTGCTCCGCATCGGTGAGGTCGCCCAGCAGGACGATCGGTGCCGGCGCGCCTGCAGATTCGATCTCCGCCGCCAGTGCATGCAGCGGCTCGGCACGCCGTGCGCTGATCGCAATGCGTACTCCCTGGGCCGCCAGCAGCCTGGCCACACCGGCACCGATGCCACTGCCCGCCCCGGTGACCAGCGCGGTACGCCCTTCAAGCCCCAGATCCATGATGTTCTCCCAATCCGCCAGCCGGTACATCCGGCCCGCCCAGTACATGCTGTTTGATCACCCCTGATTGATAAACTCCGCGCAGGTTTCAGCATTCAACACCCGGGGTGTCAGATGAATCTGCTGGAGAGCATGCAGGTCTACGTACTGATCGTGGACAAGGGCAGCCTCAGCGCTGCGGCGGCGGCGATGGATATCTCGGCGACGATGGCCGGCAAGCACCTGCGTGCGCTGGAAGCACGGCTGGGAATGCAGCTGTTGAGCCGTACCACCCGGCGCCAGCACATGACGCCCTTCGGCGAGGACTACTACACCCGCTGCCGGGAGATCCTGCGGCTGGTGGAAGAAACGGACGCACAGGCGCAGCACCAGCAGCTGGCACCGGCGGGCACGTTGCGCATCAGTGCGCCGGTGATCTTCGGCACGCACGCACTGGTACCGGCACTGGCCGAATACATGGCGCGCCATCCGGATGTCCGGGTCGAAGTCACGCTGAGCGACCGCGTGGTCGACCTCGCCGAGGAGGGTTTCGAAGCGGCGCTGCGCATCGGCACGCTGGCCGACAGCAGCATGCTGGTGGCGCGTGCGCTGGCACCGTATCGCTTGATGATGTGCGCATCGCCGGCGTACCTGGCCAGGCATGGCACGCCTCGCAGCCTGCGCGACCTCGCCCTGCATCAGTGCCTGTCCTTCGAACCGAGCGCACTCGCACAGTGGCTGCAGGCCGACGCTGGCGAACTCGAGCGTGTGCCCGGCGGCCGGCTGCAGATCAACAACGGCGAAGCGCTGCGCACGGCAGCGCTGCACGGGCTGGGCATCGTGCTGCAGTCGGCACTGCTGCTGGCTGCCGACATCGATACCGGACGCCTGGTGCAGCTGTTCCCTGAGTTCGGCCAGACCGGTCGGCCGATGCACGTGGTCTACGCCCACGATCGCTACCACTCGACCCGCCTGCGCAGCTTCCTGGACTTCCTGGTGGAGCGCTTTCCACCGGCGCCGCACCGCTAGCGTCGACCGTCAGAAAAGCAGTCGAGCACGGCTCGACCCTGCAAACGGCCCATAAAAAAACCCCCTCCCCGCTGGGCAGTCAGGGAAGGGGGTTTCAGGATGCGGCTATCGGGAAGTACTTAGATCAGCGGCGCCGGGGTTGCCGGCAGAGCGACCGGAGCAGCCTTCTTCTTGCGGGCGGCCGGCTTGCGCTTGGCAACCTTCTTCGCTGCCTTCTTCGGGGCAGCCTTCTTGGTCGCCTTCTTCGCGGTCTTCTTTACTGCCTTCTTGGCAGTCTTCTTGACGGCCTTCTTGGCAGTTGCCTTCTTCGCGACCTTCTTGGCCGGCTTGCGGGCCGTTGCCTTCTTGGCAGTCTTCTTGGTGGCCTTCTTGGCTACCTTCTTGACGGCCTTCTTCGCGGTCTTCTTGACGGCCTTCTTGGCAGTGGACTTCTTGGCTACCTTCTTCGCCGCCTTCTTCACTGCCTTCTTCGCAGTGGTCTTCTTGGCGACCTTCTTCGCAGCCTTCTTCACTGCCTTCTTGGCGGTCGCCTTCTTCGCGACCTTCTTCACTGCCTTCTTGGCAGCGGCCTTCTTCGCGACCTTCTTCACCGCTTTCTTGGCGGCGGGCTTCTTCTTCGCAGCTTTCTTGGTTGCCATGGGATGGCTCCTCGTCAGTGATAGGGAGTTGAAACGCCCAGGTGGATCAAACCCGCGGATGCTGCGTGCGGGGACCGCCGGCGCGTCAGGCGCGCCGTTACGGATGCGGCAATGCCCGCCTCGATCGGCGGAGCGGACATCGGAACGGGAGTTGCCTTGCATTTCTCCGGGGGAAGCGGGGCCATGTCCACCGTCATCAGGGTCGCGGTGGTCTTGAAGGGGCTGCTTCGCATCGGACGATTGATTCTGCGCACTCGGTTGGGCAGGCAAGGTCTGCTGAGGCGAAACCTAATCACGGTTTTTTTTACTGTCAACAACCCCCGCGAAAAATTTTCACATCCGCGCCATCCCGGACGCCGCCCTCGCCACCGCCGTGCGCGCCCTGCAACGACCATTGAAGCGGCGCGCACGCGCGCCGCATACGACGAAGTCGATGCGCTCTCTGAACAAAAAACACTTGAAATAAGCACTCTGCGCAGATAGGCACATGTTCCGGACAACAGCTCACGTGCATCGCCGATGGTCACCGGCACCGTCGCCAACGCCAGCACAACGGGGCCGCAACGGGGGGCGAAAAGTTTTCACATTCGATCGCTTGGGCGCGGGGCGGAAACGCGGATTTGCGCAAAACTGCGCACGCTGATCGGCACCGTTCGTCTGTCGGCTGATGCCACGCCGAGGGTGCAGAGCGAACCCGCCGTCATGAGTCCGACGCACTCGCCAAAACAAAAACGGCCACCCGAAGGTGGCCGTTCCAGAACCCGGAAGTGACGACTCAGTGGTCGTCGTTTTCCAGGGCTTCGGCATATGCGTCCGGATCCAGCAGTTCGTTGACCTCTTCAGCGTTGGTCAGTTCGACCACGAACATCCAGCCTTCGCCGTAGGCATCTTCATTGATGGTTTCCGGCTTGTCGGACAGCGCCGAGTTGACCTCGACGACCTTGCCGCTGATCGGGCTGTAGACGTCCGAGGCGGCCTTCACCGACTCGACAACGGCGATCTGCTCGCCAGCCTTTGCGTCGGCGCCGACTTCCGGCAGTTCGACGTAGACCAGGTCACCCAGCAGGCCCTGGGCGTGGTCGGAAATACCGACGGTGACACGGCCATTGCCTTCGACACGGGCCCACTCATGGGACTTGAGGAACTTGAGGTCGCCGGGGATCTCGCTCATGGGACTGCTCCAGAGATATGCAGGGGTGGAAAAAACGGGGCTAGTGTAACCAACCGGCCGCCACTGCTGTCAGTGACGATCGGCAGTTTCGGATCAGGCGTCGGCGAGCACGCCGGGCTGGGCCTGACCTTCGCGCACGAACGGGAACTTGACCACGCGCACCGGCACCTGCCGGCCACGGATGTCGACGGTGACCTCGCCAAGTTCACCGGCCGGTACACGGGCGAAGGCGATGCCCTTGGCCAGGGTCGGCGAGAAGGTGCCGGACAGGATCTCGCCCTGGCCGCCGGCGGTGGTCACCGCCTGACCATGGCGCAGCACGCCCTTCTCGTCCATCACCAGGCCGATCATCTGGCGGGCGGTGCCGGCAGCCTTCTGCGCTTCCAGCACGTCGCGGCCGATGAAGTCGCGGCCTTCGTCCAGCGACACGGTCCAGGCCAGCGCCGCTTCGTACGGGCTGATCTCTTCGTCCATGTCCTGGCCGTACAGGTTCATGCCGGCTTCCAGGCGCAGCGTGTCGCGTGCGCCGAGGCCCGCCGGCTTCACGCCCGCCGCCAGCAGGCGGTTCCAGAACGCGACCACTGCGTCCTGCGGCAGCAGGATTTCGAAGCCGTCTTCGCCGGTGTAACCGGTACGGGCGACAAACAGTTCGACGCCGTCATCGGACTGCACCTGCAGGGCGGCGAAACGGCCCAGCTTGGCCAGCGCTGCGCGATCGCTTTCGCGGGCCAGGCCGATGACGATGTCGCGCGCCTGCGGGCCCTGCACGGCGAGGATGGCCAGGTCCGGGCGCTGCTCGACGGTGACGCCGAACGGTGCAGCCTGCTCGCGCAGCCAGGCCAGGTCCTTCTCGCGGGTGGAGGCATTGACCACCATGCGGAAGAAATCGTCGCCCAGGTAGTAGACGATCAGGTCGTCGATGACGCCGCCGCGCGGATTCAGCATGCACGAGTACAGCGCCTTGCCGGTCACCTTCAGCTTGTCGACCGAGTTGGCCAGCAGGCGGCGCAGGAACGGCTTGACCTGATCACCGCGCAGGTCGACCACGGTCATGTGGCTGACGTCGAACACACCCGACTCGCGACGAACGAGGTGGTGCTCGTCGAGCTGCGAGCCGTAGTGGATGGGCATGTCCCAACCCCCGAAATCGACCATCTTGGCGCCAAGGGCGCGGTGGGTATCGTTGAGCAGCGTCTTCTGGGTCATGACCGGGTCCGGCAGCAGAGGAAACAAGAATCCCCATTATCCCAGATCGGTCGCCCGCAGGTCGCGCCGCAGCGCAGCGGGGTGTTTGGCCGGCCTGCGGCCGGCGCCGCTTTCTACAGCTGGAGCGCAAAGCCTGAGTTCATCGGCTCTGGATTGACTCGGCCGGGGCGGGTCGGAGCGAGTGCTTTTGCTCTTTGCTCTTTTTCTTTTTCCGTGGGCTGGACGCGCACGGAAACTGTCGGGGGCCGGGCGGGTTGGGTTCGCGGGACCGTTGGCGCCATGGATGGCGCCATCGAGCCCCCATGGGTGAGGGCGCTTTGCTTGCGAAGCACTGCTTCGCAAGCGACCGAACGCGCAGCCGCCAGCGGCTGGGCCGGACCGCGGAGCGGGGTCTACGGCGTGTCCCGCGAACCCAACCCGCCCGACCCAGACACATGAACCACCTTCCGCGACCACCCACGAGGGGCTCCGCCGTTGGCTGGGAACCCCTAGGCCACCGCTTCGACCAGCAGCGTGCTGCCCTGCACCGCCACCACCCGTACCAGGCTGCCGGCCTGCAGATCCGGTCCATTCACCTGCCAGGACGCATCGTCAATACTGACCCGTCCCTGGCCACCGACGATGGCCTGCTGCAATGCGACCTCCCGGCCGACCAGCTGCTCGGCACGGCGGTTGAGCAACGGCGCATCGCTGGGTCGTGCCCGCGGCCTCCCCCAGCGCCGGTAGCACTGGATCGAGACCACACTCAGCAGGACGAAGGCGATCACCTGCCACAACAGTGGAATGTCGCTGAACACCGCAACCAGTACGAACACCGCCGCCGCACCAATGCCGATCCACAGCATGAACGCACCCGGCGCCAGCGCTTCGGCCGCGAACAGCAGCAGCGCCAGCGCGCCCCAACCGACGACTTCCCAGCGCATGTCAGCCTCCGAGCGGCGGCGGCCGCTTGCCGGCGGCCTTGTTGTCCTGGCTGGCCAGCGCCTGCTTCGCCAGTTCGGCCACGCCCGCGATCGAACCGATCACGCCACTGGCCTCCATCGGCATCAGCACCAGCTTCTGGTTCGGCGAACTGGCCAGCTCCTTGAACGCTTCCACGTACTTCTGCGCGACAAAGTAGTTGATCGCCTGCACGTCACCCTCGGCAATCGCGGCCGACACCACCTTGGTCGCCATCGCTTCGGCCTCGGCCAGGCGCTCGCGCGCCTCGGCATCGCGGAACGCGGCTTCGCGGCGGCCTTCGGCTTCCAGCACGGTGGCCTGCTTCTCGCCATCGGCGCGCAGGATCTCCGACTGCCGTGAACCCTCTGCCTCGAGGATCTGCGCGCGCTTCTCGCGCTCGGCCTTCATCTGCCGCGCCATCGCATCCAGCAGATCGCGCGGCGGCTGGATGTCGCGGATCTCGATGCGGTTGACCTTCACGCCCCAGGGATTGGTGGCATGGTCGACCACGCTCAGCAGCTGGGCATTGATCACCTCGCGCTGGCTGAGCGATTCATCCAGATCCATCGAACCGATCACGGTACGGATGTTGGTCTGCACCAGGGCGATCATCGCCACTTCCAGGTTGGCCACCTCATAGGCGGCCTTGGCGGCATCCAGTACCTGGAAGAACACCACGCCGTCCACGCGCACGGCGGCGTTGTCCTTGGTGATCACTTCCTGGCTGGGCACGTCCAGCACCTGCTCCATCATGTTCACCTTGCGCCCCACCCCGTACACGATCGGGATCAGGAAATGCAGGCCGGGGGTCATGGTGTGCGTGTAGCGCCCGAAGCGCTCGACGGTCCACTCGTAGCCCTGGGGCACCATCCGTACTGCCTTGAACAGGATCACCACGGCCACGAAGGCCAGTACCACGGTAAAGAACATGGTCGGGAACATCTTGCTTTCCTTATCTATGACGTCCAGGCCCCAGCATAGCGCGTGAAGGCCACATTCACAGCGGAGCTACCAGGGCACGCGCCCGCGCAGGATGTCGGCGAACATCACCCAGTCGCCCATGAACGAGTACAGCGGGTGCTGGAAGGTGGCCGGGCGGTTCTTCTCGAAGAAGAAATGGCCGACCCAGGCGAAGCTGTAACCGCAGAACAGGGCGGCCAGCAACAGCACCGGCTGCCCGCGCAGGATCGCTGCAACGACCAGCAGCAGCACGCCGCAGCTGCCGACGAAGTGCAGCCGGCGCGATACCGGGTGGCGGTGCTCGCTGAGATAGAACGGATAGAACTCGCGGAAGCTGGCGAAGCGGGACATGTGCGTGTTCCGGGGGCCGTGGTCACCGCCATCATGCGCCTTCCCGGGAGGGAAAGCGGCCTGGACAGCGTGGCCGATTCTGACAAGTCAGTGCATGATCCGGTGGCGCTGCCTTTGTAGAGGCGAGCCATGCTCGACTGGCCCTCCCAGTTGCAGTCGAGCATGGCTCGACTCTACATAAGAGCGGAAGCCGTCGAGCATGGCTCGACGCTACAAGAGCCGAAGCCGTCGAGCCTGGCTCGACGCTACAAGAGCCGAAGCCGTCGAGCCTGGCTCGACGCTACACCGGGGGCGTGCGCGGCCCGAACATGATCACCGCCATGCCGGCCAGGCACAGGGCTGCGCCGAACAGGTCCCAGCGGCTGGGGCGGATGCCATCGACCAGCCACAGCCAGAACAGCGCGGTGCCGATGTAGACACCACCGTAGGCCGCATAGACCCGGCCACTGGCGGTCGGGTGCAGGGTCAGCAGCCAGGCGAACAGGGCCAGGCTGGCCGCCGCCGGCAGCAGCAGCCACACGCTGCCGCCCTTGCGCAGCCACAACCACGGCAGGTAGCAGCCGACAATTTCGGCCAGCGCGGTCAGCAGGAACAGCGCGAGCGTCTTCACGCCTTCTCCGCCGCCTTGGCGTGCTGCCACAGTGCTTCCTGCGCATCCAGGTCCATCGACGCCAGCGCTCCACCCTGGGCGTCAGCCTGCGCTTCCATCGCACGGAAGCGGCGTTCGAACTTGTGGTTGGCCCCGCGCAGCGCCGCACCCAGATCGATATCGGCGTGGCGCGCCAGGTTGGCGCAGACGAACAGCAGGTCGCCCAGCTCTTCCTGCAGGCGCGCCTTGTTGCCGGCGATGTCGCCGCGCTCGAACTCCTCGCGCAACTCCTGCAGTTCCTCCGCCGCCTTGTCCAGCACCGGCAACGGGCCCGGCCAGTCGAAACCGACCTTGGCCGCGCGCGACTGCAGCTTCACCGCTCGCTGCCATTCGGGCAGGCCACGCGAGATGCCGGCCAATGCGGAGGTGTCCTGCTCGCCCTTGGCGGCACGCTCGGCACGCTTGATCGCATCCCAGTTGCGGGTCACCCCATCGGCGTCATCGACGCTGACATCGGCGAACACGTGCGGGTGGCGGCGCTGCATCTTGTCGCTGATCGCGCGTGCGACCTCGGCGAAAGCAAAGGCGCCCTGCTCCTCGGCCATGCGTGCATGGAACACCACCTGCAGCAGCAGGTCGCCCAGCTCATCGCAGAGATCATCGAGGTCGCCACGGTCGATCGCATCGGCCACCTCGTAGGCTTCCTCGATGGTGTACGGCGCGATGGTCGCGAAGTTCTGTTCCAGGTCCCAGGGGCAGCCGCCCTGCGGATCGCGCAGGCGCGCCATGATCGCCAGCAGGCGCTCCAGTTCGTTGCTGGCGGCACTGCCGGCGATGGGGGTGTCATGCGCGCTCATGCGGCCTCCAGGGTCAGTCGGACAACCAGTCGCGCCACGGCAGGCTGGTGTCACCAAGGGCAATGAAATCGCCGTTCAACAGGGTCTCGCGGCGGTTGTAGCGGAACGGCTTGCCGGTCGCTGCCGACAGTACCGCGCCACCGGCGGCATGCAGCACGCACTGGCCGGCGGCGGTATCCCATTCAGAGGTCGGGCCGAGCCGCGGATAGACATCCAGGCCGCCTTCTGCAATCCGGCAGAATTTCAGCGACGAGCCCTGCGCGATGGTCTCGATGCGGCCCATGCGCGCCAGCAGCGCCTCGGTTTCCGGCGAGCGGTGCGAACGGCTGGCGGCGACGCGCAGCGGTGCGGTGGCCGGCGTGCGGGTGCGCAGCACGGTGTCGTGCAGGCCCTGCCGCCGATAGGCCAGCTCGCCGCGCATGGCATGCCAGACGATGCCGGTCACCGGGGCCAGCACCACGCCGAAGGCCGGTGCGCCCTGGTAGATCAGCGCGATGTTGACGCTGAACTCGCCGTTGCGCTTGACGAACTCACGGGTGCCATCGAGCGGATCGACCAGCCAGTAGGCGCCCCAGTGGCGGCGCTGTTCCCAGGGGACCTGCGCCGATTCCTCGGACAGGATCGGCAGATCCGGGGTCAGCTGCTGCAGGCCCTGCTCGATGACCTGGTTGGCGGCCAGGTCGGCGGCGGTGACCGGGCTGTTGTCGTCCTTGAGCTGCACGTCGAAGCCATCGGCATAGACCTGCATGATGGCCTGTCCGGCTTCCTGGGCAATGGCGATGGCGGTCTCGCGCAGGTCCGTGGTCAGTTTGATCATCGCAATCCCTGCAGCCACTGGCGGGCAATGAACAGCGCCGCCAGCGAGCGTCCCTCGGAGAAGTCCTCGCGCAGCATCAGCTGGTCCAACTCGGCCAGCTTCCACGGGACGACTTCCAGCTCTTCCGGCTCGTCGCCGGCCAGCTTTTCCGGGTACAGGTCGCGCGCCACCACCAGCCACGACTGGTGACTCATGTAGGTCGGGGCCAGGGTCATCGCGCGCAGCACATCCACCCGGCGCGCGCCGTAACCGGCCTCTTCCTTCAGTTCGCGGTCGGCGGCCTGCTCGGGGGTCTCGCCGGCATCGATCCGGCCCTTGACCAGGCCCAGTTCGTAGCGGTGCATGCCGGCGGCGTATTCACGTACCAGCAGCACGGTTTCGTCGTCGAGCATCGGCACCACCACCACCGCGCCATGCCCCCGGCTGACCAGCCGCTCGAAGCGGCGGCGTTCGCCGTTGGAGAACTCCAGGTCCAGGTGCTGGCGCTGGAAGGGACCGTTCTCCTCATCGGTGATCCGATGGATGATCGGCAAGCGACGGCCGGCACGGTCATCGTTCATGCGGAATCTCCGCGGCGGCCGGCGCCTGCGCCGGGGCCGATAGAATGTGCAGGCAGCAACATGTTCATGAGCCCGAAATGCTAGCAGACCCAACCCCCTCCCCGCTGGCCCGCCACTGGCGGCAGCGCGACCTGCAGGTGCTGTGGCACCCGTGCACGCAGATGCGTGAGCATCCGCACACCCTGCCGCTGGTGCCGATCGCCCGTGGCGAAGGTGCCTGGCTGATCGACCACGACGGCAACCGCTATCTGGATGCGGTGAGCAGCTGGTGGACCAATCTGTTCGGCCACGCCGAACCGCGCATCGGCGGTGCCATCGCCGCCCAGGCCACGCAGCTGGAACAGGTGATGCTGGCCGGCTTCGGTCATGAGCCAGCGATCACCCTGGCCGAACGCCTGCTGGCGCTGGCCCCGCGCCAGCCTGGCCGCGAACCGCTGGCCAAGGTGTTCTACGCCGACAACGGTTCAGCTGGCGTGGAAGTGGCGCTGAAGATGGCCTTCCAGTACTTCCAGAACCGCGGAGAGCCGCGCCGCACGCGCTTCATCGCGCTGGAGAACGGCTACCACGGCGAGACCCTGGGCGCGCTGGCGCTGGGTGACATCCCGCTGTATCGCCGCGTCTATGCGCCGCTGCTGGCCGAAGGGCTGTTCGCGCCCTCGCCCGACGCTTACCTGGCCGAGCCCGGCCAGAGCGCCGCCGATCGCGCGCGGCAGGCGGCGGATGGACTGGCCACGCTGTTCGACCAGCATCCGGGCGAGATCTGCGCGGTAATCCTGGAACCTCGTCTGCAGTGCGCGGGCGGCATGCGCATGCATGACCCGGTGTACCTGCAGCGGGTTCGCGAACTGTGCGATGCCCACGGCGCGTTCATGATCGCCGACGAGATCGCCACCGGCTTCGGCCGCACCGGCACCCTGTTCGCCTGCGAGCAGGCCGGGGTGATGCCGGACCTGATGTGCCTGTCCAAGGGCCTGACCGGCGGCTTCCTGCCACTGGCCGCCGTGCTGGCGACGCAGGCACTGTACGACGCCTTCCTCGACGACTCGCGCGAGCGCGCGTTCCTGCACTCGCACAGCTACACCGGCAACCCGCTGGCCTGCGCGGCCGCGCTGGCGACGCTGGACATCTTCCGCGACGACGATGTGATCGCCCGCAACCGCGGCATCGCCTCGGTGATGGGCACGCTGGCCGCACCGTTCAGCGACCATCCGCACGTGGCCGACGTGCGCCAGGCCGGCATGGTGGTGGCGTTCGAGCTGTCGCGCGATGGCAACAAGCGCACACCGTTCGACCCGGCCATGCGGCTGGGCCTGCACGCCTACAAGGCCGCGCTGAAGCGCGGTGTGGTACTGCGTCCGCTGGGCGACGTGCTGTACTGGATGCCACCCTACTGCGTGGATGACGAACAACTGGAGCTGCTGGCACATACCACGCTGGCGGCGATTGACGAGGCGATTGCATGCGCGTGACCCGCTGCCCCATCGACCTGGCGCTGCACAGCGGCCAGACCGTGACCCTGCCGGAAGAGACCGCCAACCACCTGGTACGGGTGATGCGCCTGCGCGAGGGCGATACCTGTGTGCTGTTCAACGGCGACGGCCATGACTACAGCGCCACGCTGACCGTGGCCGGCAAGCGCGAAGTGCAGGTGCGCATCGACGCCGTGCAGGCCATCGACACCGAATCGCCGCTGGCGATCACCCTGCTGCAGGGCATCGCCCGCGGCGAGAAGATGGACCTGATCCTGCAGAAGGCCACCGAACTGGGCGTGGCGGCGATCATTCCGGTCAACGCCGAGCGCACCGAGGTGAAGCTGGATGCAGCACGGGCGGAGAAGCGCGTGGCGCACTGGAACAATGTGGTGACCTCTGCCTGCGGCCAGTCCGGGCGCGCGCGCATTCCGCACGTGGGATCCCCGCTGTCGCTGGCGCAGGCGGCAGCGGCGCTGCCGCCCGATACGCTGCGGCTGACCCTGGACCCGCTGGGCACACATCGCTTGTCGACGCTGGCGGCCGCTCCGGCAGGCGGCATCGTGATCGCGATCGGCCCGGAAGGTGGCTGGTCGCCGCGCGACCGGGATCAGTTGGCGGCGGCAGAATTCCAGGGCCTGCAGCTGGGCCCGCGCATCCTGCGCACGGAAACGGCCGGCCTGGCCGCGATTGCAGCGTTGCAGGCACGGTTGGGGGATCTGGGGTAAGGCCCGATTCCTGGTAGTGCCGGCCGCTGGCCGGCAACCGCATGATTCCGTGGATGCCGGCCAGCGGCCGGCACTACCAGGAATTCAAAATGCCCGGCGGATGTCCGATCAGGCCGCCAGCGAATCCAGCGCCGCTTCCAGCGCGTCCAGGTTCGGCAGCAGCGCGCTCTGCTCGCCCAGCAGCACACGCATGTGCACGATGTCCGGCAGGGTTTCTTCCGAGGCGTCAGCCAGCAGGCCGTCGCGCGGAACCGAAATCAGCTGCGGGAAGTTCTGCGTCAGCAGGGCGTAGTACGGGCGTTGCGCGTTGCCGCTGAGGGCCTTCAGTACCACCACCTTGTTATGGCCGCTCACGGCTTCCTCGCCCAGTCCCGAAAGACGTGCGAACGACACCAGCGGCACCTGCCAGCCGTGCCAACCGATCTCGCCCACTAGCCAGCGCGGCGCATCGGAGACCGGCTGCACCGGCACGCGCGACATCATTTCGGCCACGGTGGCATTGGGCAGCAGCACGCGCGCGTTGCCGGCCTGGATCAGGACGCCACGGATTTCGTCATTGCTGGCATAGCTCATGGTGCTTCTCCGTTGTCGTCCTGCTCACCCCAGCGCGCGGCAATCGCCTGCGCCAGTTCCTGCGGTTCACCGGCCACCATGCCGGCAGCAACCACCGCCGTGGCCGCAGCCGGGTCGTAGCAGCCCTCGCCCACCTGACCGGCCACCCATGCACCGGCGGCGGCCAGATCCAGCGCCGGACCAACATGCGCAAGGTCAGCGCCGCTGAGCAGGACCAGCGCGGTGTGGTCAGCTGGCAGCGCGGCAATCGCAATGCCCTGCGCGTCGCTGACGAAATGCAGGCCGTCACTGGCTGCCTGCACGCCGATGTCATCGGCCAGCACGTGCACTTCACCCGGAGTTGCACGCTGGCCGGCTTCAGCCAGCTGCACCGGCAACGGCGACACGCGTGCCATCTGCTTGACCAGGTTGCCGTAGCGCCCGCCATCCAGGCGCATGTGCACCAGGACGGGCACGCTCAGCGAAGGCGGCAGCGCGCCGAGCAGGCGACGCAGCGCATCCGGGCCACCGATGCCGGCCAGCACCAGCAGCGATCCGGCGCGTGCGCCCACGGGCTCAGCAGCGTCCAGATCGACCAGGCTCAGATGACCGGTATCGAAGGAAGGCAGCGGAGCCTCCACGGCAGCGTGGTGCGGAGCGGTTGCCGAGGCATCGGCCTCGTCCTCGACCAGCGACCAGGCGGTGTGGTCGAGGGAGACCGGCGGTAGCGGCGGTGCTGCGGACGCGGTCTCTGCCAGCGACGGCAGTGCGGGGGCCTCCAGCCGCTCAGGCACCACCGGCTGCAAGGCCGCCAGCGCCTGTTCCAGCGCGATCGGTTCGTGCAGCTGCGCAGGCGGCGAGTACAGAGTGTCAGCGGGGACCTCGTCAGCCCAGCTCAATGCCTGCTCCAGGTGCGGCTGCAGCGCTTCTTCCTGCGGCGCCGGTGGCGGTGCCGGGTGGCCCGGCTCCAACTGCAGGCTGGGTTCTTCTTCGGCCCCCGGCGGCAACACCTGCTGGTGGCCATGCAGCTTGGCGGACAGATGACGGCCCCAGCGCTGAGCCTCCCAGCCATCACGACGTGCAGCCAGTTCGGCCTCGTCGAAGACCAGGGTCAGACCCGGTGCGGACAGCACCGCTTCCAGGCGCTCCAAGGCGTCCTCGATGGCGGCTTCCAGCGCGATCACCACGAATTGCGGGCGCGCCTCCTGCAGGACCCGCGCCTCCAGCGTGTTGGGATCATCTTCCAGCACCAGCTGCACATCGGCGTGCGACAACGCCTCACGCAGGCGCTCGCGCGCCGCGCCGGGACGGGCCAGCAGGGCCACGGCCGGAGCCGCTTGGGTTTCACTCACGGACACGGGCGATCCCCAGCAGGTCGTACACGTTACGCATCAGGTCCAGTTCCTGGTACGGCTTGCCCAGGTAACGCTGGACACCGATCTCGAAGGCGCGCTGGCGGTGCTTGTCACCGCTGCGCGAAGTGATCATCACGATCGGCACGTCCCTGTAGCGCGGGTCGGCACGCATCGCGGTGGCGAGCTCGTAGCCATCCATGCGCGGCATCTCGATATCCAGCAGCATCAGGTCCGGCACGCGCTCTTCCAGCCGCTCCAGCGCCTCCACGCCGTCGCGGGCGACGCTGACCTCGAAGTTGTGGCGTTCGAGGATGCGGCCGGTGACCTTGCGCATGGTCAGCGAGTCGTCGACCACCATCACCAGCGGCACCTGGCGCTCCTGGCGCGGTGCGTTGGCCAGCACAGGCAGCGTCGGGTTGGCGAGGAAGCGGCGCACCAGCGGCGCCACGTCCAGGATCACCACCACGCGGCCATCGCCGGTGATGGTCGCGCCGTAGATGCCCGGCACCGACGCGATCTGCAGGCCGACCGGCTTGACCACGATTTCGCGGTTGCCCAGCACCTGGTCGATCGCCACGGCGGCACGCAGATCACCGGCACGGACCAGCAGCAGCGGCACCTGGTCCTGGCCATCGGCACGCGCCGGGGCCTGCCCGACCAGGCTGCCGAGGTCGTACAGCGGATAGTCTTCGCCGCTGTAACGGTAGCTGCTGTCGGCGGCTTCGAAACGCTCGCGCGACAGGCGGCCGATACCACTGACCGAGGCCACCGGCACCGCGAAGGTGGTTTCGCCGATCTGCACGAACACCGCCTGGGTGACGGCCAGCGTCTGCGGCAAGCGAAGGGTGAAGCGCACGCCCTGGCCCCGCACCGACTGGATGTCGACCGAGCCACCGAGCTGGCGCACTTCGTTGCGCACCACGTCCATGCCCACGCCACGACCGGCCAGCTGGCTGACCTGGTCGGCGGTGGTGAAGCCGGACGCGAAGATCAGGTTGTCCAGCTCCTGCTCGTTCGGCTGCGCATCGGCGGCCAGCAGGCCACGGTCGATGGCGCGGCGGCGGATCGCCTCGCGGTCCAGGCCAGCACCGTCATCGGCCACTTCCAGCACGATTTCCGAACCTTCGCGGTGCAGGCGGATGGCGATCTCGCCCTCCTCCGGCTTGCCGGCGGCGCGGCGCTGTTCCGGCGCTTCCAGGCCATGAGCCACGGAGTTGCGCAGCATGTGTTCCAGCGGCGCGACCATGCGGTCGAGGACGTTGCGGTCCAGTTCGCCGTGGGTTCCTTCCAGGGTCAGGTGGACCTGCTTGCCGGTATCCATGCCGGACTGGCGGACCACGCGGCGCAGGCGCGGCACCAGGCCATCGAACGGCACCATGCGCGCGCGCATCAGGCCATCCTGCAGCTCGGAGCTGACGCGCGACTGTTGCTGCAGCAGCGAATCGTACTGGCGCGACAGATCGTCCAGCACGCCCTGCAGGCCACCCAGGTCGGCCGCCGACTCGTTCAGCGCACGGCTGAGCTGCTGCAGGGTGGAGAAGCGGTCCAGCTCCAGCGGATCGAACTTCTGGTCGGCCTGGTCCTGCTCGCGCTGGTAGCGGGCGACGATCTGCGCCTCGGTTTCCAGGTCGAGTCGCCGCAGCTGGTCGCGCAGTCGCGCATTGGTGCGCTCCAGTTCGCCCATGGCACCACGGAAGGCACCCAGCTGCTGTTCAAGCCGCGAGCGGTAGATCGCCACTTCACCGGCATGGTTGACCAGGCGGTCGAGCAGGTCGGCACGCACGCGCACCTGCTCCTGCTGCGGACGCGCCAGCGGATCTTCATCGATCACGCCCTCGGCCGGAAGCGGAGCCGACAGCGGCGCTTCAATCGGGGTCGCCAGCGGGCCCGCGGCCTGTGCGGGCACGGTCTCGATCTCGCTGGCCGCACGCGCGGCCGCAGCGGCTGCGGCAATATCGATGGTGGTGCGGACCTCGAAGGCTTCGACCAGATCCTGCGCCGGCTCCACCACGCGGTGCGCGCCGGTGCGGGTGAGCAGCTGGTGCAGGCGGTCAAAGCCACGCTCCAGCAGCTGCACGTCGCGGCGTTCGATCTCGGTACGGCCAGCGGCCACCGCCTCCAGCAGCGATTCGATGCTGTGGCCAAGGTCGCCGATGGCATTGATGCCAGCCATGCGTGCGCCACCCTTCAGGGTGTGCAGATCACGCTGCAGGCCGGCCAGCACCTCGCGGTCCTGCGGTGCATCGCGCAGTTCGCTGATCAGGCCATCGCAGTGGTCGAGCAGGTCCTTGCCTTCCTCGACAAAGATATCGACCAGCTCGCGGTCGTACACGCTGAAGTCGAGTGCATCGGCGCCGTCTTCGGCATCCGCCGCAACAGGTGCCTGCTCGTGGTGCGGCGCACGCGGCACGATGTCGGTCGCTGCAACCTGTGCATCGGTATCGACCGTGCCCTGGCCCGGTGCGTCTTCCATTTCGAAGAAGCGCACCGCAGCAGTGCCGCCCTGCGGCGCCTCTGCGGTGATCTCCTCAATCACCGTCGCCGGGGACGGCTGATCGGCGCTCTCTCCTTCACCGACCGCCGCCTCCCCGCCGACGTCCGCATCCTCGGCAAAGGCATCTGCCTCACCCGGCGCGAGTTCGCTGGCCTGGAGGCCGATCACGGGCCATTGCCCGTCGTCGTCCAGGGTCTGCTCCTCCTCGATCACGTGCAGGCCGGCCTCGAGCGCGGCTGCCAGCGTGACCGGTTCTGCAAAACCCGGCACAGCCATTTCATCCTGCAGGCTCGACAGCTCGCTGTCGAGTGGCAGTGCAGCAGCGTCGTCAATGACGTTGTCATCGTCACTGTCCGAATCAAACGGCAACGGCGTATTCAGGTCGATCGCGTCAACTTCCGCAGACACCGGCAACTCTTCCGCGTCGCGGTCATCCACCGGCAGCGCACTGGCGTCGAGGTACGGCGACAGATCGTCCGCCATGGTCAGATCAGCGTCGTCGACCGTCGCGATCGCCGGCACGGCATCTGATTCGTCCTGGGCGACATCAGGCGCACTTTCAATCGGCTGGATCGATTCAATCGCGCCGGTGTCGTCCGCGGCAGGTTCACCTTCGCCCGGCACCGACGGCCAGCCGGCGTCGAAGTAACGCGAAAGATCGTCGCTGGCGGTCAGCTCACCCACGTCCAGGCCGCTGTCGGCTGCGACGTCCAGCGCCTCCAGCCCGGTTGCAGCTGGAACCGGTTCCAGCGCATCTTCGGCATGCGACTGCGGCTCGGCAATGAAATCGGTCGCCGCATCGAAAGCGGACGGCATGCTGGTTTCGTCCAGCGTGTCCAGCCCGGCCAGCGGCGCTTCGGCCGCGGATGCCTGCTCGGCATCAGGCGCCAGCTCGACGCCCTCTTCGTCCTCGTCTTCCAGCGCGAACAGCGGCCAGCGCGCTTCCGGCAGCTCGCCGGCCAATGCCTGCAGCCGCTGCACCAACGCGCCCTGCGGAACAATCCGCGGCTGTTCGGCCTGCAGCGCTTCCATGGTCGCGGTGATCGCCTGCGCGGTCGCATCCAGTGCGGCTACGCCCTCGTCGCCAGGCACCACGTCGGCGGCCAGGGCGCGCTTGATGTAGGACTCGGCACCGCCGGTGACCGCCGTGATTTCCGGCACTTCGGTCATCGCGAAGGCGCCGTTCATGGTGTGCACCGCACGCAGCAGTGCGTCGCTGACCGGCTGCGGTGCCTGCTGCGCCGAGCGCAGCCATTCCTGCAGGGTCGCCTGGTGGACTTCGACCTCGGCCTCGAGGATCTCGCGCAGTACGCTGTCGATGTTGGCCGGGGTACCGGCGTCTTCCGCCACCGCCGTGGCATCGGCCTGCGCCGACGCAGCGGCCTCGGCTTCCAGCAGGCGGCTGATTTCGTCTTCGCCTTCGGACTCGGCCAGTGTCGCTGCCGGTGCGGCCGCAGCCGGCAACGGCACGTAGAAGGTCTCCTCGCCGGCACCGACCCGATCGGCAATGGCCTGCATCGCCTGCAGGTCCACGCTGATGCGCTGGCCATGGCGCAGCGCGGCGTTCAGCTGCGGCAGCGCGGCATGGGCGTTGTCGACCATCGCCAGCACCGCCGGAGTCGCCGGGCGACTGCCATCGAGCACGCGATTGAGCATGCCTTCGATCTTCCAGGCGAACTCGCCCAGGGTGCGTGCACCCACCAGGCGGCCACTGCCTTTGAGGGTGTGGAAGATGCGGCGGATCGGCCGCAGCCGGTCCATGTTGTCCAGCTGCATGCGCCATGCCGGCAGCAGCGTGCCCAGGTTGGCCAGCTCGTCGTCGAACTCTTCCAGGAACACCTCGCGGATGTCCTCGTCGATGTTCTCGGCATCGTCGTCGAAGCCGGCCTCGAAGCCGGTCTCGGTGCCGGCCACGACCGGGATGTCCGCAGCGGGTGGAGCCGCCATGGCCTGCGGATTGAAATCGGCCGCCGCGGCGCTCAGCTCGGCGAAGAACTGCGCGTCGGCTTCGCTGAAGTCGATGGGCGCGATGGTGTCGATATCAATCACCGACACCGCCGGTGCCGGTGCATCGGAGACCGGCGTCAGCACCTCGGCCATCGGCGCGGGCACGTCCTCCTGCACATCCGCCGGAACCGCGTCCGCTTCGGCAACCACAGGGCTTTCGTCCAGCCGCACGGATGCAGCGGGATCGACGATCTCCAGCGCCGGGTGCAACCCGGCGTCGTCGTCCAGCGACAGCGTCTCCATCGCGTGCAGCGACAGCACGTCGTCGGCATTGTCCAGCGCATCGGCGTCGAAACGGAACACCACGTCGTCACCGGCGGCGACCACATCGTGCTCGGCAGCCACCGGGTCGAACACGGGCGCGGCAACGTCAGCGGTGTCAAAGGGCACCGACGCGTCGACGTCGTCCTCGACATCCATCACAGCCACATCGGCCAATGCCGGCGGTGTTGCCTCCGACAATGTCCACTGCGGCGCCGGTTCCACGCTGGTTTCGGCCCGTTCGAAACTGACCGGGTCGAAGCTGGCGAAGGTCGGACTGCGCTCGTCTTCGGCACTCGCGGTCGGCTCGGAGTCCGGATGGAACGGTGCGAGATCCCATTGCGGTACCTCGGGCGCAGGCGCGCTGGACGCGGCGAAGACCAGCGGTGCATCCGCGTCGTCATGCAGCGACAGCGGTGTGGAGGCGACACTCCCCAGCGCCCCGAACATCAGGCGGTTGTCCACCACCTCCGGTGCAGGCGCGGCCGGTGGCGGATCGAAGGTGAAGTCCGGCAGCGGCACCGGCACCGTGCCGGCGGCGGGCGCGGCCGGCTGCACCGGAATCTCGATGGGCTCCGGCTGCACCGGCTCGGCCTGCAGCGCGATCGGCTCGCGGTCCACCAGCAGCGATGCGAACGGAATCGGCGCGGCGGCAACAGGCGCCACCGCATTGCGGTCCGGCAACGGCCAATAGCGCAGCGCTTCAAGGCTGCTGCGGGTGATGTCGAGGATGTCCTCGCGACCCGGGCGGCGGTCGCGCAGAGCCTCGAGGTAGTACTCCAGGCTGGCCATGGCATCGGCCAGGGTGTCCAGCTGGCGGCCACTGGGCACGCGCTGGCGACCGATCAGCTCGGCTTCGATGTACTGCTGCACACCGCGCAGGTAATCGGCGGCGGTGTTCAGGTCGAGCATGCGCAGCGCACCGGACACATCGCCCAGCAGGCGCGGCACGTCCTGCAGCTCGGCATGGTTCCAGCTGGTTTCAATGAAAGCGACGAAATGCTCACGGGCCGCGGCGAAGTTGGCGATGGCTTCATGCGCCAGCACTTCCACGGTGCGCCGGTTCTCGACCGCGCTCGGATCGTCCTCGCCACTGCCACCGGCGCCCAGATGGGCCACCTGGTCGTCCAGCGAGGCATCCACGTACAGCAGTGCGCCGGCGATATCCAGCAGCAGGTTCTCGTCGATCTGCTGGCGCCCTTCGACCACGCCACGCAGCGCATCGCGCTGCTGCACGACCACGCCGCGGGCAACGCCCAGGCCCATCATGCCCAGCGTATCGGCCACGGCGCCAAGTTCGTTGGCCTGGGTCTGCAGCTGTTCGGGCGCACCGCCAGTACGCAGGTGCAGGTCCAGCGCATCCTTGATGCGCAGCAGTTCTTCCTTCACCGCGCTGCCCACGGTATCCAGCAGCTCGCGGTTGCGCCCGCTCAGGCTGCCCCGGGCATGGTCCAGCTCGGCCTCGGTGGCGCTGACGCTGTCCGGCGCGAACGCCAGCAGCACGCTGTCATGCACGCCCTCTTCGCCACGCGCGGCACGGATTTCGTTGAGCAGCGGCATCAGCACGATCGGAATGTCGCGGTGGCCGTTCTGCAGGCGCTCCAGGTAATCGGGCAGCAGCACGCTGCCGCGCATCAGGGTCGCGCAGGCTTCATCCCGATCAGCCACGCTACCGGCGCCGATGGCATTGGCCAGCTGTTCCAGCTCCTCGGCCACCATCGCCGGGGCGTACAGCTCGACCATGCGCAGGGTGCCCTGCACCTGGTGCAGGTAGCCGGCGCAGATGCGCATGCGGCTGGCATCGGCCGGGTCTTCCGCGTAGTACTCGACCTCGTTGCGCACCTGGCGCAGGGTCTCGTCCAGCTCGGGCTTGACCCAGCCCAGCGCTGCGTGGCTCATCGCATCGCGCAGACTGCTCATGGACGCGCTCCGTTCGCCGCCGCGCGGAAGCCGCGCGAGTTCTGGCGTGGGGAATGGAAATGCTTCATCGACTGGTTCCTTGCTCGCCGCCCTGCCCGCGTCACGCCGGCAGCTTGAAGTCGGCGACCGAACGACGCAGGTCGGCCGCCAGCTGCGCGAGATGACCGATCGATTCGGCGGTCTGCCCGGCACCCTGCGAGGTCTGGCCGGTGATCTGCCGGATCACGCCCATGGTGCGGGTGATGTCCGAGGCCGCAGCCGACTGCTGCTGGGCGGCGATGGAGATGTTCTTGATGAGGGTGTTCAGTGCATTGGACACGCGCTCGATTTCGGTCAGTGCGGTGCCGGCGTCCTCGGCCAGGCGTGCACCGGACACCACTTCGGCGGTGGTCTGTTCCATCGAGGTGACCGCTTCGTTGGTATCGGCCTGAATGGCCTGGACCAGGTTCTCGATGCGTCGGGTTGCGCCCGAGGTACGTTCTGCCAGGCGCTGCACTTCGTCGGCCACGACCGCGAAACCGCGGCCCGCTTCACCGGCCGAAGCCGCCTGCACCGCCGCGTTCAATGCCAGGATGTTGGTCTGCTCGGAAATGTCGTTGATCAGTTCCACGATCGAGCCGATTTCCTGCGACGACTCGCCCAGGCGCTTGATGCGCTTGGAGGTTTCCTGGATCTGGTCACGGATCTGGTCCATGCCCTGGATGGTCTCGCGCACCACGCCGGCACCTTCGGCAGCGATCACCACCGAGCGCTGTGCCACGTCGGCCGACTCGGCCGAGTTGCGCGACACCTGTTCGATGCTCGCCGCGATTTCACCGATGCGGTCCGAGGCCGAGGTGATCTGGTTGGCCTGGTGGCCCGCCGCCTCTGCCAGCTGCATGGCGGTGGCCTGGGTTTCCTGGGTGGACAGCGCGACCTTGGCCGAGGTGTCGTTGATGGTGGTCACCAGGTGGCGCAGCTCGTCCACCGCGTAGTTGATCGCGTCGGCGATGGCGCCGGTCATGTCCTCGGTCACCGAGGCCTTCACGGTCAGGTCGCCCTCACCCAGCGAGGAGATTTCGTCCAGCAACCGCATGATCGCCTGCTGGTTGCGGCTGTTGAATTCCACCTGTGTCTGGTAGCGCAGTTCCTGCTCGCGCGAGCGGCTGCGCACGTTGGTGGAGACGAAGCCGATGATCGCGATCAGCGACAGCGCACCGGACACCACGCCGATCCAGAAGTTCGGGAACAGGCGGGTATCGGACACCGAGCCGAACGAGGAGAACGCCTCGAACAGCTTGCGGCTGTCGTCCAGCATGTGCGCCGACCCCTGGCCCAGCGCGGTGGCGGCGGACTGGGCGGCGAACAGCTGGCGCGAGCTGGCCAGGATCGCATCGGCGTCCTGCTTCATTGCCTCCCACTTCTGCTGCGACTGCTCCAGCGCGGCCACGGCGGCGGCACCGCGCACGGCGGTGATGCCCAGTTCCTCGTTGCCGTTGCGCAGGCCGTCGAGCACCTGCGAGAACACGGTAATGTCGCGTGCCAGTGCATCGCCCGAGGTGGCAGCGGCGCTGCCACCGGCACGCATTTCGGTCACGCGGCGGGCCATCGAACCGGCCACCACGACCTGCTGCAGTGCGCTGTACACCTGCGACGACGGCGCGCCCGAGGCGGACATCGCGCGCACCAGCTCGTTCAGCTGGGCCTGCAGGCCCGGCACCGCACCGGTGAAGTTGTTGGCATTGCCGGCCAGCGCCAGCACGGCGGGCTCGCTGGCGACCAGCTGCCCGGCCTGCTTGCCCAGCGGCGCCCAGGTCTCGGCCAGGGTGGCGATCGCACCGGACACGCCCGGTTCCTTGCCGTAGCGCCCCTGCAGGGTCGACACGTTCTGTTCGATCGCGTTGCGGGTGGCCTTGAAGGCGGTGAACGCCTGCGCGTTGCCGCCCACCGCATCACGGCCCTGGTTGGCCAGCTGCTGTGACAGCACCTGCAGGTCGGCCGCCTTGGAGCCGGCATCGGCCAGGCGACTGCCCTGCCAGGTGGCGACGCCGGTGTTGACGCCGAACAGGATCATCGATGCCAGCAGCAGGAACAACCAGAGGTTGCTGCCGCCCAGCCGCAGCTTGCCGGTCTTGGTGGCGTCCGAAGCAGTACTCATCGTTCAACCTCGATCTTCAATGCAGGGGGCGATGCCCGGCCTCAGGCCGCGGCTTGCCGGAATTCAGGGGTACGCGACAGCAGCGAGAGCGAGAACACGCCCCAGTCGTGGCCGTCGGCGTGGAAGGCGCGATCGACGAAGTGGCCGTAACGTCCTTCGGCCAGCGTGCCGGCCGCGATCTGCTGGTCCAGTTCGAAGCTGCGCTGGCCGAACAGTTCATCGATGGTCAGCGCGACGTCGCCACCCGCCTGGCGCATGATCAGCACGCGCTGGCCTTCCTGCTGCACGGTACGCGTGCCTTCCAGGAAGTACTTCAGGTCGACCACCGGGAACAGGTTGCCGCGCAGGTTGCCCACGCCCAGCAGCCACGGCTGCGCGCACGGCACCGGGGTGACCGGTGGCATCGGCACGATTTCCACCACTTCGCGGAAATCGGATACCAGCCGGCGCTGGCCGACGCGGTAGCCCACGCCACGCCAGAGGTCCTGGGCGAACTGCCGCTCGGGCAGCTGCACCGCATGGGCCAGGCTGCGCCGTTCATAGGCTTCGAGGATGTCGAAGGGCGAGCGCATCAGGCCACCAGTTCGTTGATCCGCGCGATCAGTTCATCCTCGCGCGGCGGCTTGACGATGTAATCGGCTGCGCCCTGGCGCAGGCCCCATGCCTTGTCGGTTTCCATCGCCTTGGTGCTGACGATGATCACCGGAATGTGCTTGATCGCCGCATCACGGGCCATCGCACGGGTGGCCTGGAAGCCGCTCATGCCGGGCAGGACCACGTCCATCAGCACCAGCTGCGGCACCTGGTCGCGGACCAGCTGCAGTCCATCCTCGGCGTTGTCCGCTTCCAGCACCTCATGGCCGGCACGGCGCAGCCACTGGGTGAACACCGCGCGGTCGGTCGGTGAATCCTCGATCAGAACGATACGAGCCATTGTGCCTTTCCCCCTGGTCAGGCGTTGACGTATGTGCGGATGGCACCCAGCAGTTCTTCACGCGTGAAAGGCTTCGTCAGGTACTGCTCCGAGCCGACGATGCGTCCCCGCGCCTTGTCGAACAGGCCATCCTTGGACGACAGCATGATGACCGGGGTCGCCTTGAACAGCTGGTTGCCCTTGATCAGCGCACAGGTCTGGTAGCCGTCCAGGCGCGGCATCATGATGTCGACGAAGATGATCTGCGGTTGCTGGTCTGCGATCTTCGCAAGCGCTTCGAAGCCGTCGGTGGCGGTGACCACCTCGCAGCCTTCGCGCTTGAGCAGCGTTTCCGCAGTCCTGCGGATGGTCTTCGAATCATCGATGACCATCACCCGGAGTCCTGCGAGTTCCCCGCCCGCAGTCGTGTTTTCAGTCATTGCCTATCCCCAAGCGCACGGCCCGATCTCTGGCGGGGGCCGCTACGAAAGCGTATCTATATCGCACTTTCCGCGCCCGCTTCAAGGCCGCCCCATGGCGCAGGGCATGGCACCCTCCTGAACGTGACGGGTTTCGCAATGCGTGCGCGACCGCCGGGCGGACGCTGCGTTGCAGTACGGCGGGGAGGCGCGCGACCGGCGTTGCCGCTACCATCAACGCCTTGCCAGACAGGTGCGCCCATGCCGTTGAACGTCATCGTGGTGATGGACCCCATCGCCCACATCAAGATCGCCAAGGACACCACCTTCGCCATGTTGCTGGAAGCCCAGCGCCGCGGCCATGCCCTGCACTACGTGCGCCCGGGCGGGTTGGCCCTGGAAGGTGGCGTGGCGGTGGCCCAGACCGCACCGCTGCAGGTGCGCGACGACCCGGCCGGCTGGTATGAGCTGGGTGCGTTCAGCCGTACCGAGTTCGGTCCCGGCCAGATCGTGCTGATGCGCAAGGACCCGCCGGTCGACGCCGAGTACATCTACGACACCCAGGTGCTGGATGTGGCCGCCGCTGCCGGTGCCTGCGTGGTCAACAACCCGCAGGGCCTGCGCGACTACAACGAGAAGCTGGCCGCCCTGCTGTTCCCGCAGTGCTGCCCGCCGACCCTGGTCAGCCGCGACGCCAAGGCGCTGAAGGCCTTTGCCCTGGAACACGGCCAGGCGGTTCTGAAGCCGCTGGATGGCATGGGCGGCCGCTCGATCTTCCGCAGCGGCCAGGGCGATCCGAACCTGAATGTGATCCTGGAAACCCTGACCGACGGCGGCCACAGGATGGCGCTGGCACAGAAGTTCATCCCCGACATCACCGCCGGCGACAAGCGCATCCTGCTGGTCGATGGCGAACCCGTCGACTACTGCCTGGCGCGCATCCCGCAGGGTGATGAATTCCGCGGCAACCTCGCCGCCGGTGGCCGCGGCGAAGGCCGCCCGCTGAGCGAGCGCGACCGCTGGATCGCCGCCCAGGTCGGGCCGGAGATGAAGCGTCGTGGCATGCGTTTCGTCGGCCTGGACGTGATCGGTGATTACCTGACCGAGGTCAACGTGACCAGCCCGACCTGCGTGCGCGAACTGGACGCACAGTACGGGCTGAACATCGCCGGCACCCTGTTCGACGCACTCGAGGCCGGCCTGCGCTGATGCCGTCCGCACCTGCCGTACTGCCCCCGCCGCCGCGCGAAGCGCAACGGCTGGGGGCGACCATCGCGCTGTCGGTGCTGGTCCACGCCCTGCTGATCCTGGGCGTGGGCTTCGCCGTGAAGGGCGATGCGCCGCTGGTGCCGACGCTGGAAGTGATCTTCAGCCAGACCCGCACCGCACTGACGCCGAAGCAGGCTGATTTCCTGGCCGCAGCCAACCAGGAAGGCGGTGGCGAACACGACCGCGCACAGCGTCCGCGTGACAACCAGGCCGGCATCGTGCCGCAGGCCCAGTCCGGAATCAGCCCGATTCCGCAGCAGCAGCAATCGGCCGCACCGGTTCCGCCGCCGCAGGCGCGGGTGGTCAGCAGCCGCAATGGCGAAGAGGTGGTCGCGCAGGCACAGCCCCGGCCCACGCCGGATCAGCCCGAACCGGACGCGCCGCTGAGCGCGCGCGAGCAGCGCGATGTGGAAATGGCCCGCCTGGCCGCTGAAGTCCATCTACGCTCGGCGCAGTACGCCAAGCGCCCGAACCGCAAGTTCGTGTCGGCCAGCACGCGCGAATATGCCTATGCCAACTACCTGCGTGCCTGGGTCGATCGCGCCGAGCGCGTCGGCAACCTGAACTACCCGGACGAGGCCCGGCAGCGCCGCCTGGGTGGCCAGGTGGTGATCAGCGTGGGTGTGCGCCGCGATGGCAGCGTGGAAAGCAGCCGGATCCTGCGTTCGAGCGGGACGCCGTTGCTGGATGAGGCGGCGCTGCGGGTGGTGAAGCTGGCGCAGCCGTTCCCGCCGTTGCCGAAGACCGAGGATGAGATCGATATCCTGCAGGTCACCCGCACGTGGGTGTTCCTGCCGGGCGGCACCCTGCACGACGACCGGTAGGGTTTTGGTGCCCGGGCCTGCGGCCCGGGACCCGCAGAGGCGACGGCCACAACCGAAGCAACAGCAGAAGCGGCGGCGGAGATGTCGGACCTGGCGGGGCGGTGTGGGCTTGCAGGACACGCCGTAAACCCGTCCATGGGGGCTCGATGGCGCCATCCATGGCGCCAACGGTCCTGCCCAGCCACCCGCCCCACCTCTGACAGATCCCGGCGCATCGCGTCCCGCTCCGCTGTTGGTAGGTGTCGACCTTGGTCGACACACATCCACGCTACGCGTGGATGCGAGCGAAGCGATCCGCTTTTGACTTTGACTTTTCTTTTTTTTTTTTGATTTTCCGTGGCGGACGCACACGGAAACTGTCAGAGGCCGGGCGGGTGGGCTGCGCAGGGGCGTGAGCCGCATGGGCCCGAGGCATGCCTCGGGCGGGTTGGGCAGGACGCCCAACCCCGGTCTTGCCGTGTGCGCAGGACAGCGCACACGGGCAAGCGGCGACCGAGCTTACAGGGACGTACTTGCAGCGCCCCCTGCGCAGCCCACCCGCCCGGCCAAACCAGGGCTTTTGATCTACGCCCCCCCGCCACGAGGGGCTCAGCCGTTGGCCTTCGCCTTCGCCTCGCGCGCGGCCTGTTGCTCGACCAGGGTCAGTGCCACGTTGTCACGCAGGTACGCCGGCTCGACCTTCTCCGGTGCGATGGCTTCGCCGCGCGCGAAGGCCGGCACCGCGAGCGCCAGCACGTCCGATGCCCGCGGCAGCGCAGTGGCATCAAAGCCGCGCAGGCCAGCGCCCAACTGCGTAACAAGCGCACCCTCGGCCGCACCCAAACCGGTACCAACGCCGTAGGCGGACAGCCCTTCCGGCAGCGATACCGCAGCGGGTGCGCATACGCGCTCGGCATCACGCGCCACCGGCAGGCCGTCCACGCGCTCGAAGCGGGCAACGTAGAGTTCGCCCATCCGCGCATCGATCGCCGACAGGATCTGCGTTTCCTCGGCCGGTGCCCGCAACGCCAGCACCTGCAGCGTCGAGACCGGCAACAGCGGACGGTCCAGGGCCAGCGCAATGCCCTGGGCAATCGCGATCGCAAGACGCACGCCGGTGAACGCGCCGGGGCCGCGACTGAGCGCGATGCCGTCCAGCTGGCGGCGGCTGATGCCGGCGTCGGCCAGCAGCGCCTCCGCCCACGGCAGGCTCAGTTCGGCGTGCCGGCGCGGGGCGATCTCGAAGCGTTCCAGCACCTGCCCATCGACATGCAGGGCAACGGAACAGGCTTCGGTGGCGGTTTCAAAGGCGAGCAGTTTCATCGGATCGGGTCAGAACAAGGGGAACGTGGCACCGGGCGCCGGCTCAGGGCCGGTCGCAACAGCGACTGGGGCAGCCGCATCATCGGACACGGGCGCCCATTGTGGCGTAAAGAAGGCCTGCACATCGGCCAGGCTGCGGGTACGCCGGAACGGCGGCAGCGAATCGAGGAAGACCCGGCCATAGCCCCGGTTGAGCAGGCGCGGGTCGCACAGTACCAGCACGCCACGGTCGCTCTCGCTGCGGATCAGGCGGCCGACACCCTGCTTCAATGCGATCACCGCCTGCGGCAACTGCTCGTCGCGGAACGGATTGCCGCCCTGGCTGCGGATCGCCTCCAGCCGCGCCTCGTACACCGGATCGTCCGGCGCCGCGAACGGCAGCTTGTCGATCATCACCACGCTCAGCGCTTCGCCGACCACATCCACGCCCTCGCGGAAGCTGGCCGAGCCGAGCAGCACGCCATTGCCGGATTCACGGAAGCGCTGCAGCAGCGTCGCGCGTGGCGCCTCGCCCTGCACGAACAACGGCCATGGCCCGTCGCGCAACGCCTCGGCCGCCTCACGCAGGGCGCGATGCGAAGCAAACAGCAGGAATGCCCTGCCCTGCGAGGCCTGCAACACCGGCCGCAAGGTCTGGATCAGCGCAGTGCCGAAACCACGCGCGGCCGGATCAGGCAGGCCTTCGGGCAGGTAGCACAGCGCCTGCTCGGGCCAATTGAACGGGCTTGGCTGGACCAGCGTGTGCGGATCGTCCAGGCCCAGGCGGGTGGCGATGTGATCGAAACCACCGCCCACGGTCAGCGTCGCCGAGGTGAAGATCCATGCCGCGCGACTACGCTCACGATGCTCGCGCAACGGGCCGGATACATCCATCGGCGTGCGCTGGCAGCGGAAACCACGTGGCGTGAGCTCGTACCAGAGCACATCAGCCGCGCTGGCTGTGTCCGCCGGATCGGTATCGAAGTCGAGAGTGGGCTCGTCATCGCCCAACCAGCGGCTGAGCCGCGAGACCGCCTCACGCGCCCGCGCATGGCAGGCATCCAGGCCGGCCGCTGCTTCGCGCAGCGGCTGCAGTGCCTGCTCCAGCATCACCAGGCCCGCCATCACCGTATCGAAGCCGTCGCGCACCTGTGACATCGCCAGCGCGCGCCATTGCGTGCCACGCGGCGGCAGTCCCTCCATCGCCGAACGCAGCGCCAGCAGCGCCTGCTGCAACTGGTCGACCGGTTCCTGCAGCGCCGACTGCGCGCCGCCCACACCGCGTGCTTCAGCCAGGCAATCGCGCCCGAGCTCCTGCCACGGGCGCATGCCAAAACCCTCGCCGAAGAACTGCGCGGCCAGTTCGGGCAACTGGTGCGCCTCGTCGATGACGAAGGCCTGGGCGCCCGGCAGCAGTTCACCGAAGCCATCCTGCTTCAGGGCCAGATCGGCCAGCAGCAGGTGATGGTTGACCACCACCACATCGGCAGCCTGTGCACGCTGCCGCGCACGCACCACGAAGCAGTCATCCCAGAACGGGCAATCGGTGCCCAGGCAGTTGTCGACGGTGGAGGTGACCATCGGCAGCAATGGGGAGTCGTCGGCCAGCCCGTCGAGCTCGGCGATGTCACCGAACTCCGAGCGACCGGACCAGGCCAGGATGCGCTGGAACTGCGCCGCCTGTTCAGGGCTGGAAAAACGCGGCTCGCCGCGCGCCTGCTGCAGGCGATAGCGGCACAGGTAGTTCGCACGCCCTTTCAGCAGCGCACTGCGCAGGCCGACCCCGAGTGCCTGGCGCACCCGTGGCAGATCGCGGTGGTAGAGCTGGTCCTGCAGCGCACGGGTGCCGGTGGAGATGATGGTACGCAGCCCGGACAGCAGCACCGGCACCAGGTAGGCGAAGGTCTTGCCGGTACCGGTACCGGCCTCGGCCAGCAGCAGATCACGCTGCTGCAGCGCATCGGCGATGGCTTCGGTCAGGTGCAGCTGTGCCGGACGCGGGACGAATGCATCCAGGTGCGAGGCGAGCGCGCCGCCGTCGCTGAGGGCTTCGCGGCTGGCATGGACAAGGTCGGACATCAGAGGGAAAGGATACCCGGCCGGGCGCTGCCCGGCACCCGTTTCAAGCCGGAGCCAGAGCACCAGCAACGGCAACGGCGGTCATGGCTCTGGGTTGCACCGAGGGCTGGCAGGGGACTGTGGGTTTGCGGGGACGCCGTAAACCCGTCCCTGGGGGCTTGGCCGCGGCATCCATGCCGCGGACACCCCGCAAACCCACAGTCCCCTGCCTTCGACAGTTTCCCGGTGACGGAGGCACGCGCTTCGTAACGTCGAGCTTGCTCGACTGGGATGTCAAAAGCGGTGGAGGGAACGGGGAAAAACGATGAATTACCGCGAGTGCGCGCAGCGTGCGACCCGCTTTTGATTTTGATTTTGTTCTTGCCTGCGGCCCGCGCGATGTATGGCGGGCCGGGTGGGTGGGGCGTGCAGGACCGTTGGCGCCATGGATGGCGCCATCGAGCCCCCAGGGATGGGTTTACGGCGTGTCCTGCACGCCCCACCCACCCGGCCCATCACCCGCATCCATCAGTGCGCGCGCGCCGCAGAGGGGGCAGCGCCCGATGGAGTGGAATACCTCAGTACCGCTTGATCCCCGGCACCGTGCAGCCTTCCAGCTGCGCATGCGCGGACACCGCGTTCTCCTTCTCGCCGCGCGCCAGACGCGACTGCTCGATCGTCGCCCAGTGCCGGCGGCACAGCGGCCCGGTCTTCGAGCCCAGATCCACCGCCTTGCGCGCGAACGTCTCAGCCTGTGCCCATTGGCCCTGCAACAGCGCCAGCTCGGCACGCTCCTGCAGCACCGCCGGGTCACCGGCCACGATTTCCAGCGCGTGGTCCAGGCTGCTGGCGGCACCGGCCAGGTCGTTGGCCTGGCGCTGCGTCTGTGCGGTCACCCGCAGGTCTTCCACCTGCGAATCACGCAGCGGCTGCACCGACAGCTCCTTGTCGTCCGGACCTGCGGCCGCATCCACCGCAGCCAGGCGCTGTGCCGGCGTGGTGGTATCAACCGGCGGCTTGGCCACCGGCGGTGCGCTGCTGACGCAGGCGGCCAGGGCCAGGCTGAGGCCGGTCAGGGCCAGGGGCTGCAGCAGGGATCGCATGTTCATCGGCATCATCGGCTCGGGGGAGGAGTGGCGGCGGCGGGCGCCGCAGCAGGTTCAGCAGGCGGCTCAGGCTTGCGTTCCAGGCCGAACCAGCTACGCCAGCCACCGCCCTCGCCTTCGGCACCCTGCCCGTCCGGCGACACCGCCGGCGCACACGGTGCATAGGCCGGCGCGTAGCCCACCACGAACGGGAAACGACGCGCGCCCGGACAGCCTTCATCCGTGCTGTTGAGTCCGGTCGGCGCCACCGACTGCCAGTCCAGGCCCTTGTTGCTGACCCGCAGCGGCGCACTCGGCAGGCGCTGGAAGATGCCCGACCAGACCCGCATCGCGCCGGTGGCACCGTACAGGCCGGCCTGCTCGTTCTGGTCGTTGCCGATCCAGATCACCGCCAGATGATCGCCGGTGTAACCGGCGTACCAACTGTCACGGCCATCGTTGGTGGTACCGGTCTTGCCGGCCGGCTGCAGGCGGCCGAGGCCATCGGCGTTGAGCCGCTGCGCGGTGCCGCTGGCAACCACCTGCTGCAGGCCGACACTGATCAGGTTGGCGGCAATCGAGTCGCCTTCCTGGGCCGGTGCCGGGGTCTTGTCGTAACGCTTGAGCAGCTTGCCCTGCGGATCGAGCACGCCACGCACCGCATGCAGCGGCTGGATTTCGCCACCGGACGCGAGGAACTGGTACAGCTGGGCCATCGCGTACGGGCTCTGGTCGGTCGAACCGAGAATCACCGCCGGATTCGCCTCGGCCTTGATGCCGGCCAGCACGTGGATCAGCTGGGTCACGCGCTCGGGGCCGACCTGCATGCCCACGCGCACCGTGGCCTGGTTGTAGGAATGCGCCAGCGCGTCGATCAGGCGCACGGTGCCGTGGCTGCGGTTGTCGGCATTGCCGGGATTCCAGTTGCGGCCGCGGCCGAGCTGGACGGTCACCGGTGAATCGTCGACCCAGCTGGCCAGCGAGTAGCGGTCCGGCTGCGCCAACGCGAGCAGGTACACGAACGGCTTCAGCAACGAGCCGACCGGGCGCTGTGCCTCGATGGCGCGGTTGAAGCCGACTTCGGACACTTCACGGCTGCCGATTACCGCCAGCACGTCACCGTTGTGCACGTCGGTCAGCACCATGCCGGCCTGCAGTTCGGGGCGACGCTTGCTCTCCAGCGACTTGATGGTGCGGGTCACCGCGCCTTCGGCATAGGCCTGCGCGGACGGCGACATGCCGGTCATCACGCTCAGGCCGGCGCCCTGCAGGGCAGATTCCGGATAGTCGTGACCCAGTTGGCGGCGGACCAGATCGACATAGGCGGGGAAGCGGTTGGCGGCAACCAGGCCCGGCGTCTTGGGCACGCCCAGCGGGGCCTTCAACGCACGCTGGTACTCGGCGTCATCGATCAGCGTGGCTTCGTGCAGTTTGCCCAGCACGAAGTTGCGGCGATCCAGCGCGCGTTCCGGATTGCGCCGCGGGTCGTAGAAGGACGGGCCCTTGACCAGGCCGATCAGCAGCGCGATCTGCTCGGTCTCCAGCGACTGCAGGTCGCGACCGAACCAGAACTCGGCGCCAGAGGACATGCCATGGATGGCCTGGCTGCCACGCTGGCCCAGGTACACCTGGTTGAGGTAGGCCTCGAAGATGGTGCGCTTGTCGTAGCGCGCTTCCATGATCAGCGCGTAGAGCACTTCGTTGAATTTGCGGGTAACCGTCTGCTCCTTGCCGATGCCGAGCAGGCCGCTGCGGGCCAGCTGCTGGGTCAGCGTAGAGGCGCCCTGGCGGCTCTGGCCACCGGAGCGGATGGTCACCCACACCGCACGGGCGATGCCGGACAGGTCGATGCCGTGGTGGCGGTTGAAGTCCTTGTCCTCCACCGCCTGCAGGCCGGTCACCAGCAGGTCCGGCGCCTCGTCCATGCGGATCAGGCGGCGTTCTTCCTGCTTCTGGCCGTACAGGGTGGCGATGCGGGCCGGGTCCAACCGCGCGGCCTTCAAGGCCTTGCGGTTGTCGGCGTCGCGCAGCGAGGCGACCGCACCATCGGCCAGCGACAGCTCGAGCCGGCGCGGGGCAACCCGGCCATCGACGTCGTTGTAGCCGCGGCTGGAGATGACGAAGCGCCCGCCGTTCACCGCATAGGTGGCCGGCTCCTTGCCCTGGCCGTCATCGCGGTAGGCGGAGGCGGCCAGCTCGGTCTTCAGCGTGGACGCATCCATCGCCTTGCCGGGGGTGAGCACCAGCGGGCGCGCGTAGACGCGCGTCGGGATCTGCCAGCGCAGCTCGCCGAAACGCTGGGTCACCTGCTGGTTCAGGTACAGCGTATAGGGAATGAGGAACCCCAATCCCAACGCGACCGCAGCCATGCTCCAGGTGATCAGCCGGCGCCGCCACAGCGGGCCGTTGTCCTGCTGGTCGTCGTCGTCGAAATCGTCGATGTCGTCGGAATCGTAGCGTCGGGGCACGGGAATGCGAGAATGTAGGGTCTGGCGAGTCTACCCCAGCCGCTGCGGCTGGCGAATTCTCCCGGGTTCCCCTGCTTAAGCTGGAGTTGCAACCGGATGGCGATGTCCCTGGCCGAGATCCGATACCTGATCAACCGCCTCACGGGCCTGGCCCGCCGGAGCCTGGCCAGCCTGCGTACCCGTGGGTGGCGGGCGACCTGGCAGCGCATCCGCGTGCATACCCAGCGCGCCGTTCCCGCGCCGCGAACGCCGCTGTTCCTGCCGCCGGCACAGGATTTCGCCCCCTTCACGGTGCCGTTCAGCGAAACGCCGGAAGTGAGTATCGTCATCCCGGTCTACAACCACGTCGGCCATACCCTGGCCTGCCTGCGCGCCCTGGCGGCACATCCGCCGCTGGCGGCGTGCGAGATCCTGGTCGTGGATGACGGCAGCAGCGACGCCACCGTGCAGTGGATGCCGCAGGTCGCCGGACTGCGCTATGAGGTGCGCGAGCACAACGGCGGCTTCATCGAGGCCTGCAACGATGGCGTGTCGCGCGCACGCGGCCGCTATGTGGTGCTGCTCAACAACGATACGGTGCCGCAGCCGGGCTGGCTGGATGCCCTGCTGGACACGTTCGCCAGCACACCCGACGCCGGCCTGGTCGGCAGCCAGCTGCTGTACCCGGATGGCCGCCTGCAGGAATCAGGGGGTGTGATCTTCGCCAACGGCAGCGGCTGGAGCTACGGCCGTTTCGAGGCGGCGGACGACCCACGCTTTGCCAGCCTGCGCGACGTCGACTACTGCTCCGGCGCGGCGCTGATGCTGCCGCGCGCCCTCTGGCAGCAGCTGGGCGGCTTCGATACCCGTTACAAGCCGGCGTACTACGAGGACACCGACCTGGCCTTCCGCGTTCGCGCCCAGGGCCTGCGTGTGCTGGTGCAACCAGCCAGCCGGGTGATCCACGATGAAGGCACCAGCAACGGCACCGATACCGGCAGCGGTGTGAAGGCCTACCAGGTGCGCAACCAGGCCATCTTCGCCGCCCGCTGGGCCACCGAGCTGGCCCGCCATCCGGCGGTGGGCGAAGTGCCGTCACCCGCGCTGCTGCTGCGTGGCCGACGCCAGGTGTTGATCCTGGACGAGGAAGTACCCCAGCCGGATCGCGATTCGGCGTCACTGCGCCAGGTGAACCTGATCCGCCTGCTGCTGCAGGGCGGCGCTCATGTGGTGTTTGTTCCCACCCGCCGCGAACATGGCGGTGCCGCCACCGAAGCACTGCAGCGGATGGGCGTGGAAGTCTGGTATGCGCCGTTCCTCGATGGCGTCGCCAGCTGGCTGCGAACGCACGGTGCGCGTTTCCACGTGGCGCTGCTGGTCCGCCACCATGTCGCCCACGAGTGCCTGCCGCTGCTGAAGCGCTATGCGCCGCAGGCCCGCACCGTGTTCGACACCGTGGACCTGCACTACCTGCGCGAACGTCGTGGTGCCGAAGTCGCCGGTGATGCCGGGTTGCTGCGCGCCGCCGAGCGCACCCGCGCCAGCGAGCTGGCGGTGATGGAGCAGTGCGACGTCACCGTGCTGGTCAGTGCCGCCGAGCGCGAGCAGCTGCAGGCCGACGCCCCTTCCGTGCAGGTGGAGCTGATCTCCAACCTGCACGACGTCGCCGGCGCGGGCAAGCCGTTCGAACAGCGCCATGATCTGGTGTTTGTCGGCGGCTTCCGCCATCCGCCGAACCTGGATGCCATGGAGTGGTTCATCGGCGAAGTCTTTGCCGGCATCCGCGCCCGCCTGCCCGAGGTACGCCTGCACTGCATCGGTGCCGCCACACCGGAATCGCTGCTGGCATTGGCCGCACGCCAGCCCGGCGTGCAGATGCACGGTTTCGTCGAGGACATCACGCCCTACATGGACGGCGCACGCATTTCCATCGCGCCGCTGCGTTTCGGCGCCGGCGTGAAGGGCAAGATCAACCTGAGCATGGCCCATGGCCAGCCGGTGGTAGGTACCACCTGCGCCGTGGAAGGAATGCACCTGCACCCGGGCCAGGACGTGCTGGTGGCGGATGATGCGGCGGGCTTCGCCGATGCGGTGGTCCGCCTGTACCAGGATCCGCAGCTGTGGCAGCAGTTGTCCGACGCCGGCCTGGCCAACATCGCAGAGCACTTCTCCCTCGACGCTGCCCGCGCGACCGTGCAGCGGGTGTTCTTCACCTAATCCGGGCGACCGCCGGCGCGGCGCAGGCGGTCTTCGAACGCCGGCAGCTCGGCCAGGTCCGGTTGCAGCAACCGGGCCTGTTCGGCGGCGTGTGCCGCGAAAGCCAGATCGCCGTTGCCGAGCCGTTCGCTGCCGATCGCCAGCCAGCGCTGGGCCAGGCGCAGGCGTGCCGAGGGAAGCCCGGCCGCGGTCGGCGACAGGGTCTGCCACGCCTGCAGGCAGGCACCTGCGGCCTGCACGCGATTCTGCCGCAGGTTGTCGTCGAAGCAGCGGCGACTGGCGGGCAGCAGCCGCGCTGCGGCAGCCTTCACCCGTGCATCGCGTGGCGCCAGTGACTGCGCTTCGCGCAACGCGTCGAACGCACTGTGCCCGGGGGGGCTGATCCATTGCCCGGCACGTTCGGCGCGCTCGATCCTGCGCAGGTGGTCGCGCAGTTGGCGCTCGCGCTGCGTGTTGCTGACCGCCGGCTGCTGCAGCGCCTTCTGCGCCTGTTGGGCGCGCTGCAGGCGTTGCGCGAGCTGCTGTTGCGCCGCCGGCGAAGCACCCAGTTCCGCTGCCAGTGCGGCATCGGCCTGCGCCGCTTCGAACTGGAAATCGTCGGCCTGCTTCTGGCTGCGTGCCAGCACCGCCTGCAAGGTCTGTTCGCGGCCGCGCTGGGCACTGGAATCATCAACCGCCACTGCCAGCACGGCGAGGAATCCCTTCGCTGCGGATTCCAGCTGCCGACGCTGCAAGGCGCGCTGGGCCTGGCGCAGGCGCTGGTCGACGGCCTGTGCCAATGCTTCCTGGCTGGCGGGCAGATCGGCGTGGCCGGCATCGAACTGGCGCGCACGCTGCAGCATCTCGGCTGCCTCGGCCAGCTCGCCGCGCCCGGCCAGGATGCGGGCCTGCTGCAGCAGATCGCTCAGTGCGTCCTCGCGACCTTCCAGCGCCGGCAGATTGTCCGGCTGCAGTACCAGGATGCGCTGGAACAGGGGCAGCGCGCTGCTGTCACCGTCGTCCAGCCGGCCCGCTGCAAAGGCGTTGCGCGCCTGCGCCAGCAGTGCACCGATGCCGGCGCCTGCGCTGCGCCGGGCCTGCAGCTGGCGTGCCACGGCGTCCGCATCGCCCTGCGGCACCTGCAGTTCCCGGGCCAGTGCCAGCGCCTGCGCGCTGCCTTCGAGGTCGTTGGCCTGCAGTTTTTCGCTGGCCTGCTGCAGGGCCGCGGCGCCGGTACGGGCCAGCCCCTCACGGGCCTGCGGACGATCACCATCCAGCGCCAGCACGGCCTGGTAGCGCTCACGCGCACCACTGCCATCGGCGGCACTCAGCCGCCCGGCCGCCAGTGCGCGATCGCCTTCGGCCAGCAACTGTTCAATCTGAGGCTCATCCCAGAACCAGTCGGCCAGCGGCTTGCGCAGCAGCACCAGCAGCACGAACACCGCCAGCGCCGCGACCAGCGCCCAGCGCCACACCCGGCGCGCGTGACGTGCCTGCAGCCACCACCAACGGCCTTCGCGGCGGACGCGGTCCAGCGCAGGATGTTCAGCGCCATGCGGGCGATGCGGAGGCTCGCGTTCCATGCGTGCAGGGTAGCCGGGGCAGCGTGAAGCTCAGCCGAGGCGACGCGCCTCGCTCACGCCGGGCAGCGCATCCAGCTTGCCCAGCAGGGTCGACAGCTGGCCGTAGTCGCTCACCTTCAGGCGCAGGCGCAGGTGGGCACGGCCACTGTTGCGCACGTTGTCACTGTGGATGTCGAGCACGTAGGCGTCTTCCTGGGCGATCAGGTTGGTGATGTCCTTCAGCAGCCAGCGGCGGTCGACCGCAGTGACCACCACGTCCACTTCGTAGCCGCCACCGGCCTGGCCCCACTCCACCGGCAGGATGCGCTGCGGGCTGGTGGCTGCCAGCCGGGCCAGCGCGGCACAGTCTGCACGATGCACGGTGACACCCCGGCTACGGGTCAGGTAGCCGACGATCGGTTCACCGGCCACTGGCTGGCAGCAACGCGCCAGCTGCACCAGCAGGTTGCCCACGCCCTGCACGGTGAACTTGGACTTGCCCAGGTTCTCGCGGCGCGCGGTCGGCCGCGGCAGGGCTGGCGCAGGCGCCGGCTGGCTCGCTGCACGTTCGGCTTCCAGCAGGGTACGACTGACCTGGTTCGGGCCGGTGTCACCCAGCGCCACCTGGATGTAGAGGTCGTCAACGCTGTCGGCATGGAACTTCTTCGCCGCCACCGCCAGATCAGAATGCTGCAGGCCCAGACGCTTCAGCTCGCGCTCGAGCAGTTCGCGCCCGGCCTGCACGTTGCGCGCGCGGTCCAGCTTGTGGAACCAGCTGCGTACTTTTTCGCGCGAGCGGTTGCTGGCCAGGAAGCCGTTGGCCGGCATCAGCCAGTCGCGGCGCGGATCGGCCTCCTTGCCGGTCAGGATCTCGACGCGATCGCCGCTGCGCAGGCGGTAGGTCAGCGGCACGATACGGCCATTGACCTTCGCACCACGGCAGCGGTGGCCCACCATCGTGTGCACCTGGTAGGCGAAATCGAGCGGCGTGGCGCCCTGCGGCAGGTCCAGCACCTCGTCCTTCGGGCTCAGTGCATAGACCCGGTCCTCGGTCAGCTCGGCATCGAGCGCCCCGGCCAGTTCATTGCCCTGCCCGTCCTGCGCCTGCTCCAGCAGCTGGCGCATCCAGGTGATCTTGCGGTCGAAGGACTTCTCCGCGCCCTTGCCGCCTTCCTTGTACTTCCAGTGCGCGGCCACGCCCAGCTCGGCCTGCGAATGCATCTCGTGGGTACGGATCTGCACTTCGATGGTGCGCCCTTCCGGGCCGACCACGGCGGTATGCAGCGAGCGATAGTCGTTGGCCTTGGGCCGGGCGATGTAGTCGTCGAACTCGCTGGGCACCGGCGCCCACAGTGCATGCACCACGCCCAGCGCGGCGTAGCAGGCGGCGACATCGTCGACCATGACGCGCACCGCACGGATGTCGTACAGCTGGTCGAACGCCAGCCGCTTCTTCTGCATCTTCCGCCAGATGCTGTAGATGTGCTTCGGGCGGCCACTGACCTCGGCCTTGATGCCCTGCGCGACCAGTTCGCGCGACAGCACCTTCTTGACGTTCTCGACGTAACGCTCGCGGGCGATGCGGGTTTCGTCCACCTCCCGCGCAATGCGCCGGTAGGTCTCCGGTTCCAGGTGGCGGAACGCCAGGTCCTCCAACTCCCACTTCAGCTGCCAGATGCCCAGACGGTTGGCCAACGGCGCATGGATGTCGCGGGTCAGCTGCGCCAGCGCGCGGCGTTGCTCGTCGTCCAGCTTGTCGGCCGCGCGCATGCGCGCCAGCTGCCGCGCCAGCAGGATGGGCACCACGCGCAGGTCACGGATGATCGCCAGCAGCAGGCGGCGCAGGCCCTCGCTGTTGCGCCCGGCCTCACGTCCGGCATGCAGTGCCCAGACCGGGTCGGCCGCATCCTGGCCATCCAGCAGGCCGATCACTGCGGCCTTGTGGTTGCCCAGCGGCAGTTGCTCCAGGCTGGCGCGCAGGCCGGGCAGATCGAACAGCAGGGCCGCGACCACCGCGCCTTCGTCGGCCGAGAGCATCGCCAGTGCGTCGAGGGTGTCGCCCAGCACCGACCAGCTGGCGCGCATCTGATGGTCGCAGTCCGGCGCTTCCCAGTGCCCGCGCAGGGCCTGGCGCAGCGGAGCAGGCAGCACGGCTGCCGAGGGGCGGTTCAACAAGGCATCCAGGCCGGGGACGGAAGCGCGGTTCACAGCATCGAGCAGGCAAGACAGAGGCCCCTACACTAGCGCCGGCGCCGTTCAGGGACAATCACCGCGGCCACCATCACCCGGCATGAAGACATGCCGCTACACTCGCGGGCAAACCCAGGAGAGTCCCGACATGTCCTCGATCGTCCCGCGTTTCCGCCTACGGCTGCTGGCCTGTGCCGCACTGTTGCTGTCCCTGTCGGCGCCTGCGCTGGCCCAGCGCGTGGTGGAGGGTGACCTGCAGCAGCAGATGTCACCGGCCGAGTTCAAGGCGGCCGGCCTGGACAAGCTCAACGCGCAGGAACTGGCCACGCTGAACCGCTGGCTGCAGGGCAAGGTCGAAGCGGCCACCACCCAGGCGGTTGCGGCCGTACGGGAAACGGCGCGCGAGGAAGGCCGTCAGGAAGTGATCGTGAAGAATCGCGGCTTCTTCGATTTCGGCAGCAGCGAGCCGATCACCGGCGTGCTGCAGGGCGAGTTCCGCGGCTTCGGCAAAGGCCGCGTCTACGTGCTGGACAACGGCCAGGAATGGGAGCAGACCGATGCAAGCACCCTGGCCGGTGTGCGCAAGCAGTCCCCCGCCGTCAGCATCAAGCCCGGTGTGATGGGCGTGTGGTACCTGAAGGTCGACGGCGTGAACACCCAGCCGAAGGTGCGCCGAACCAAGTAACGCCGTGACGTTGCTGCAGAGCCGAGCGTGGGCTCGGCTCTGCAGCAACGACGTCACGCCTGGCGCAATGCAGTCACCCGCTGCGCCAGCTTCTTCGCCGAGATGCCGGTGCGCGCACCCAGCTCCTGCGCGAACAGTGACACCCGCAGCTCTTCCAGATCCCAGCGCAGCGCCTGCCATTGCGGGCGCTCGCGCAGTCCCTGCTGCTCACCCACGTCCAGCGCTTCCAGGAACGGGTGCAGTTCCAGCATGCGTGCCTGGTCACGTGGCGGATCACGCTTGGCGCGCTCTGTGCGCAGGATCATCGCCTTCAGATAGCGCGGGTACTGTGCCAGCGCGTCAGCCGGCGTATCGCGCAGGAAGCCGGGATGGATCAGCCCGACCAGCTGCGCTTCCATGTCGTCCAGATTGCCGCGCGCCCAGCCCATCAACGGTGCTTCCAGCATCGGCTTCAGTTCCGCCACCAGCGCCAGGATGGTTTCGGCCAGCTTCAGCCGCGACATGGCCTCGCCAAACAGCGCCTTGGCCGCGTGCTCACGACGCTGCTCGAAGGCTGCCGCATCGCGGATGTCTTCCAGGCCCTCGGCCAGCACCGCGTTCATCGCCGCATCGACCAGGTCACCACGCAGGCGCTCCTGCGACTCGATCGCCGCATACAACAGGCCGGTCTTGGCACCAACCGGCAGCTGCTTGCGCGCCTGCTTCACCTTCTCGGCCAGGGCAATCTCCAGCAGCCGGCGCACGCCCAGCGGATGGGCCTCCAGCGCCTGCTGGCGATCGGCGAAGATGCGCAGCGCCACGTTGTCGCCCTCGTCCAGCAACGCCGGATAGGCCGGCACGCCCGCTTCACCGGGTACCTGCAGAGGAATCGGCGTGGCCGGGAACGTACGCAGGCCATCGGCGGCCATCTCGCGCCCGGCGCGTGCAGCGAACGCATCGCCGGCACGACCACCGAATTTCGCGCGCAGTGCGTCCAGATCGCGCGAGGTCGCCAGCACCTTGCCCTGCTCGTCGCGCAGCCGCAGGTTCATGTGCAGGTGCGGTTCGATCGAACCAGGCTCGAAATCGAGCGCGGTCACCGTTGCGCCGGTCGCACGTGACAGGAAGCGCGCCAGTTCGCCGGTAATGGCATCGGCGCTGGGCTGCGGGAACGCCTCGTAGAACGCGCGGCCGAAGTCCGGTGCCGGCACGTAGTTGCGGCGCATCGCCTTGGGCAGGCTGCGGATCAGTGCCGAGGCCTTGTCGGCGACGAAACCCGGCGCCAGCCAGCCCAGTTGCACCGGGTCCAGCGCGTTGAGCAGATGCAGCGGCACGTCCAGGGTGACGCCGTCGTCGTCGGCTCCCGGCTCGAAGCGGTAATGCAGTGGCAGGCGCGCCTGGCCCAGCGGCAGGTACTTCGGATAGCGCTCCTGTTCGCTGCCCTCACCCGGCAACAGTTCGACCAGCGACCAGTGCAGGGTCTTGCGCTGTTCCGGCGCCAGCCCCTTCCACCAGGTATCCAGCCCCGCGGCCGAATGGATCTGCGGCGGCACCCGGTCCAGGTACCAGCGCGCCTGCCAGTCCTCGTCGGCGACAATGCCGGCGCGGCGCAGCTTGGCTTCTTCTTCGCGGGCGACCTCCAGCACTTTCTGGTTGTCCGCCACGAAGCTGGCGCGGGTGTTGATCTCGCCGGTCACCAGTGCCTGGCGCACGAAGATGTCGTGCGCTTCGCCCGGCGCGATGCGACCGTAGTGCACCGGCTTCTTCGGCGCCAGCACCAGGCCGAACAGGCTGATCTGCTCGGAGGCCAGCACCTGGCCCTGCGCGCGCGACCAGTGCGGATCGAAGTGCTTGCGCAGCAGCAGGTGCGGCAGTTCGGCGATCACCCAGTCCGGCTCGATCGCCGCCAGGGTCATGCCCCACACCTTCTGCGTATCCAGCAGGTTGGCCACCAGCAGCCACGGCGGCGGCCGCTTGGACAGCGCCGAACCCGGGAACGGCAGGAAGCGACGCTGGCGCGGCGCCTGGAAATCGCCCTTCTCGGTGCGGTGGCCGATCTGCGTCGGCAGGCCCGCCACCAGCGCCCGATGCAGGGTCTGGTACGCAGCGGCACGCACGCGCTCGCTGAAACCGCCGCCCACCGGCGCCTGTTCCTTCTGCGCACGCACGGCTACCGGCGCCGGTACGGCCTCGGCCTTGCCTTCGCGGGCCAGGCGCGCGGCACGGTGCAGCTGGCCTCGGGTGGCTTTCACTGCGGCGGCATCATCACGCGCCGGGGCCGGTGCGCTGCTGCCGGCCAGCAGCGGTGCCATCGAGGCCTCGTTGGCTTCTTCCTTCCAGCCCAGTTCCTCGCACAGCAGGCGCAGTTGGCGATGCAGCTCGCGCCACTCGCGCATGCGCAGGAAGCCAAGGAAGTGGCGGCCGCACCAGTCACGCAGCTTGGACTGGGTCAGGTCTTCGTGGGCCTGCCGATAGGCATCCCACAGACGCAGCACGCCGACGAATTCGGACCGCCCATCGGCGAACTGCGCATGCGCGCTGTCGGCCGCGCCACGCGCTTCGGGCGGGCGCTCGCGCGGGTCCTGGATGCCCAGGAACGAGGCGATCACCAACATCGGCCGCAGGCAGCCGGCAGCCTGCGCGGCCACCAGCATGCGCGCCAGCTTCACGTCCACCGGCAGGCGTGCCATCTGCTTGCCGATGGTGGTCATGCGCCGCTCGGCGTCGATCGCGCCCAGTTCGGTCAGCTGCTGCCAGCCATCGGCCACCGCACGCTCGTCCGGCGCTTCCAGGAACGGGAACTCTTCGATGCGGCCCAGGCCCAGCTGCAGCATGCGCAGGATCACCCCGGCCAGGCTGGAGCGGCGGATTTCCGGATCGGTGAACTCGGGCCGCGCCTGGAAATCGGCCTCGGCATACAGGCGGTAGCAGATGCCCTCGGCGATACGGCCGCAGCGGCCCTTGCGCTGGTTGGCGCTGGCCTGCGAGATCGGCTCGATGTGCAGGCGGTCCAGCTTGTTGCGCGGGCTGTAGCGCTTGACGCGGGCAAAGCCCGGATCGACCACGTAGCGGATGCGCGGCACCGTCAGCGAGGTTTCCGCCACGTTGGTGGCCAGCACGATGCGCCGGTTCGGTCCGGGGTTGAACACCCGGTCCTGGTCCTGGTTGGACAGGCGCGCGTACAGCGGCAGCACCTCGGTATTGCGGTACTTGCGGCGTTCCAGCGACTGGTGCGCATCGCGGATCTCGCGTTCGCCCGGCAGGAAGATCAGCACGTCGCCGCGCGCATCCAGACGGGTGATTTCGTCGATGGCCGACACGATGGCGTCATTGACGGTACGTTCGCCCTGGTCTTCGCCCTCGCCTTCCAGCGCGCGGTAGCGCACTTCCACCGGGTAGGTGCGGCCTTCGACACTGATCACCGGCGCATTGTCGAAATGCTGGGCGAAGCGTTCCGTGTCGATGGTGGCCGAAGTGACGATCAGCTTCAGGTCCGGGCGCTTGCGCAGCAGCTGCTTCAGGTAGCCCAGCAGGAAGTCGATGTTGAGGCTGCGTTCGTGCGCCTCGTCGACGATGATCGTGTCGTAGTTCGACAACCAGCGGTCACTGGCGATTTCCGCCAGCAGGATGCCGTCGGTCATGAACTTGATGCGGCTGTCTTCGCTGACCTTGTCGTTGAAGCGCACCTGGTAGCCGACCAGCTGGCCCAGTTCGCTCTGCAGTTCCTGCGCCACGCGGCTGGCCACCGCACGTGCGGCAATCCGTCGCGGCTGGGTGCAGCCGATCATGCCGGCCTGGCCACGCCCCGCAGCCAGGCACAGTTTCGGCAGCTGGGTGGTCTTGCCCGAGCCGGTTTCACCAGCGATCACCACGACCTGGTGGTCGCGGATCAGCCCGATGATGGCGTCGGCTTCACGCGCAATCGGCAGCTGCGGGTCCAGAGTAATGGACGGCTGCTGCTGCGCCCGTGTCATCCGGCGCTGCACCGACGCCTGCAAGGCCTGCTCGAAAGTGGCGGCCAGTGCCGCATCCTGTGGCTTGGCCTGGCAACGCGAGAGCATCCCCAGCAAACGGCCCCGGTCGCGGCTCATGGCGCCGTCGATGGCGGCGCGCTGTTGGCGCAGGCGGGGCGATGGATTTTTATCGATAGAGTTCATCAATCGGTTCGTTCAAAACTTTGAAAGCGACCAGTCATCACGACCGGTTTATTGTGAAGGCCAACGATTCCACAAGGAGGAACCCCATGGCGAAGACCAAGAGCACGACCAAGGCCAAGACCGGCAAGCAGAAGCTTGCAGCGGCGGCACCGTCGGCGCCGAACATCGATATCGGGATCACCCAGGGCGACCGCAAGAAGATCGCCGACGGTCTGTCGCGCTTCCAGGCCGATGCGTTCACGCTCTACCTGAAGACGCACAACTTCCACTGGAACGTGACCGGGTCGATGTTCAACTCGCTGCACACCATGTTCGAGACGCAGTACACCGAGCAGTGGGCGGCACTGGACGACGTGGCCGAGCGCATCCGCGCGCTGGGCTTCAATGCCCCGGGCTCCTACCGGGAATTCGCTGCGCTGACCTCGATCGCCGAGGAACCGGGCCTGACCGACAGTGCGGACTGGCGTGAAATGGTACGCCAGTTGGTGGTCGCCAACGAAGCGGTCTGCCGTACGGCACGTGAAGTGCTGGACGTGGCGGCCAAGGGTGACGACGCCCCGACCGAGGATCTGATGACCCAGCGCCTGCAGACCCACGAGAAGTACGCCTGGATGCTGCGCTCGCTGCTGCAGTAAGGATTGAGGGGGGTCGGCAGGGCTTGCAGCCCTGCACCCGCCGAATCAACGTCAACATCAACGTCAAAAGCTGGTTTCCTGTGGGTAGGCGGGGTGGGTCCGGTGGCAGGGGACGCCGTAAACCCGTCCATGGGGGCTTGGCCGCGGCATCCATGCCGCGGACACCCCTGCCACCGGACCCACCCCGCCTTCGACAGTTTTTCGCGATCTGCCGGGACAGCGTCCGCTCTGGTAGGTGTCGACCTTGGTCGACACGGATGAATTCATTCGATATCTGACAGATGTGTCGACCAAGGTCGACACCTACCAACAGCCGCGTGAACCTGTCGAGGGCGGGGCGGTGTCGGATTGCGGGGTGTCAGCCGCATGGATGCGGCTGCCAAGCCTACAGGGACGTACTTGCGGCGTCCCCGCAATCCGACACCGCCCCGCCAACCCACGGATCACCCCAGAGCCGGCTGTTGCCTTTGACGTTGCTCTGGCTTGAAGGCTTCTGCAGGTGCAGGGCGCAGCCCTGCCGAGACACCCCCGCCGGGGTAAACTAGCCGGATGGCTTCCCGTCCCGCGCACGACCTGCTCCAACGCGTCTTTGGTTACGACGATTTCCGTGGTCCCCAGCAGGACATCGTGGAGCATGTGGCTGCCGGTCACGATGCCCTGGTGCTGATGCCCACCGGCGGCGGCAAGTCGCTCTGCTACCAGGTGCCGGCCCTGCTGCGTGACGGTTGTGGCATCGTCATCTCGCCGCTGATCGCGCTGATGCAGGACCAGGTCGAAGCCCTGCGCCAGCTCGGCGTGCGTGCCGAGTACCTGAACTCGACCCTGGACGCCGAGACCGCCGGCCGCGTCGAGCGCGAACTGCTCGCGGGCGAGCTGGACATGCTCTATGTCGCCCCCGAGCGCCTGCTGACCGGCCGCTTCCTGTCGCTGCTGTCGCGCAGCCGCATCGCCCTGTTTGCCATCGACGAAGCACACTGCGTGTCGCAGTGGGGCCATGATTTCCGCCCGGAATACCGCCAGCTGACCGTGCTGCACGAGCGCTGGCCACAGATCCCGCGGATCGCGCTCACCGCCACCGCCGATCCGCCGACCCAGCGCGAGATCGCCGAGCGCCTCGATCTGCAGGAAGCACGCCACTTCGTCAGCTCCTTCGACCGCCCCAACATCCGCTATACCGTGGTGCAGAAGGACAACGCCCGCAAGCAACTGACCGATTTCCTGCGCGGCCACCGCGGCGAGGCCGGCATCGTCTACTGCATGTCGCGGCGCAAGGTCGAAGAGACCGCCGAATTCCTCTGCGGCCAGGGCTTCAACGCCCTGCCCTACCATGCCGGCCTGCCACCGGAAGTACGCGCCAGCAACCAGCGCCGCTTCCTGCGTGAGGATGGCATCGTGATGTGCGCCACCATTGCCTTCGGCATGGGCATCGACAAGCCGGACGTGCGTTTCGTCGCGCATACCGACCTGCCCAAGTCGATGGAAGGCTACTACCAGGAAACCGGTCGCGCCGGCCGCGATGGCGAGGCCGCCGAGGCCTGGCTGTGCTACGGCCTGGGCGAAGTGGTGCTGCTCAAGCAGATGATCGAGCAGTCCGAAGCCGGCGAAGAGCGCAAGCAGCTGGAGCGGTCCAAGCTGGACCACCTGCTGGGCTACTGCGAGTCGATGCAGTGCCGTCGCCAGGTGCTGCTGGCCGGTTTCGGCGAGACCTATCCCCAGCCCTGCGGCAACTGCGACAACTGCCTGACCCCGCCCGCCTCTTGGGACGCGACCATTCCGGCGCAGAAGGCGCTGAGCTGCGTCTACCGCAGTGGCCAGCGTTTCGGCGTCGGCCACCTGATCGATGTCCTGCGCGGCAGCGAGAATGAAAAGGTCAAGCAGCAGGGCCACGACAAGCTCAGCACCTACGCGATCGGCCGCGACCTCGACGCGCGCACCTGGCGCAGCGTGTTCCGCCAGCTGGTCGCCGCCAGCCTGCTGGAAGTGGACAGCGAGGGCCACGGTGGCCTGCGCCTGACCGATGCAAGCCGCGACGTGCTGACCGGCCGTCGCCAGATCAGCATGCGCCGCGACCCGGCCAGCAGCACCAGCGGGCGCGAGCGCAGCGCGCAGCGCACCGGCCTGTCGGTGCTGCCGCAGGATCTGGCGCTGTTCAACGCGCTGCGCGGCCTGCGTGCCGAACTGGCCCGCGAACAGAACGTGCCGGCTTTCGTGATCTTCCACGACAGCACCCTGCGCAACATCGCCGAACAGCGCCCGACGAGCCTGGACGAACTGGCCCGGGTCGGCGGCATCGGCGGCACCAAGCTGAGCCGCTACGGCCCGCGCCTGGTCGAGATCGTGCGCGAAGAAGGGTAGCGGCGGGCCATGCCCGGCGGCCCGTGGATCGGCCGCGCTTCGCGCTCGCTCGGCATGACCCGGCGCTACTCCTACGCTGCTGCCCTTGTAGAGCCGAGCCCACGCTCGGCTGCTTCTGCGGGGACGACAGCCGAGCATGGGCTCGGCTCTACATACATTGGTGCAGCTCCAACCTTGAACCGGCCATTCAGCCGGAAGTGCATCCGCGCCCGCTTGCAGCTAGATTAGCGTCATGTCCCTGGCCTCGACCCTGCTCCGTGTCGTGCTCATGCTCAGCCTGTTGCTCAACGGGCTGAACGCGGCCATGGCCAGTGGTCACGAGGAAATGGGCCGGATGGCGCACGCCGTAGCCACTGCTGTTGACGGCGGCACCGCCGACTGCCACCACCACGCCGGCATGCAGGCCGACGAGGCTCCGCAGGCCAAGGCCCCCGCCCATGACGCTCATTGCCAGATCAAGGACTGCGTGCGCAGCTGTGCCCAGCACCCGCTGCTGGTAGTGCTGCCGTTGCCGGTCATGGCCGGCCCGGCATTGTCGCTGGCCCCGCAGCCGATGCCGGCTAATGGCCGCCCGGCGCCGCCGCTGCCGCCGATCTCGCGTCCTCCCATCGGCTGATTCCACACGCACCGTGCGCCCTGCGCACCGCAGCCGGCCGCCTGCCGGCGTCTTTACGTGTCTGGAGTCACCACCATGAATACCCGCATTCCCCCCGGTCCGGGCGCTGTGCCCATGCCGTCGCGCCGCCTGTTCGTGCAGGGCCTGGCCGCCGGCGGCGTGGTTGCCGGCATCGCCGCTGTCGGCGTGCCGCAGCGCGCGCTCGCCGCCGCCACGGCCGCCCCACGGCTGGCCGGCGCCCCCGCCGTGCTCAGCGACACCCGCATCGAACTGGCCATCGGCGAATCGCTCGCCAATTTCACCGGCCGCACCCGCCCGGCGATCACCGTCAACGGCTCGCTGCCGGCACCGATCCTGCGCTGGCGCGAAGGCCAGACCGTCGACCTGTTCGTGCGCAACACGCTGGAACGCCACCCGACCTCGATCCACTGGCACGGCATCCTGCTGCCCGCCAACATGGACGGCGTGCCCGGCCTGAGCTTCAACGGCATCGGCCCTGGTGAGACCTACCACTACCACTTCGAGCTGAAGCAGTCGGGCACCTACTGGTACCACAGCCACTCCATGTTCCAGGAGCAGGCTGGTCTGTACGGCGCGCTGATCATCGACCCGGCCGAACCGGCGCCGTACCACCACGACCGCGAGCACGTGATCATGCTGTCGGACTGGACCGACATGGACCCGGGCGCGCTGTTCCGCCGCATGAAGAAGCTGGCCGAGCACGACAACTACTACAAGCGCACCCTGCCCGACTTCCTGCGCGACGCGAAACGCGACGGCTGGTCGGCGGCGCTGTCCGACCGTGGCATGTGGGGCCGGATGCGGATGACGCCCACCGATATCTCCGATATCAACGCGCACACCTATACCTACCTGATGAACGGCACCGCCCCGGCCGGCAACTGGACCGGCCTGTTCCGCAGCGGCGAGAAGGTGCTGCTGCGTTTCATCAATGGCGGGTCGATGACCTACTTCGACGTACGCATTCCTGGCCTGAAGATGACCGTGGTCGCTGCCGACGGCCAGTACATCCACCCGGTGAGCATCGATGAGTTCCGCATCGCCCCGGCCGAAACCTACGATGTGATCGTCGAACCGAGCGGCCAGGACGCCTTCACCATCTTCTGCCAGGACATGGGCCGCACCGGCTACGCCGCCGGAACACTGGCGGTTCGCCATGGCCTGCAGGCACCGATTCCCGCGCGCGACCCACGCCCGTTGCTGACGATGAGCGACATGGGTCACGACATGGGCAGTGGTGGCCACGGCGGTCACGACATGGCCGCGATGAAAAGCATGGAAGGTGGCTGCGGCGCCAGCATGGGCCACGGCGCGCACGGCGGCGGCGATGCCGCCAGCAAGGCACCGAAGCACCCCGCCAGCGAACGCAACAACCCGCTGGTGGACATGCAGAGCTCGGCCTCCGAACCGAAGCTGGACGACCCCGGCATCGGCCTGCGCGACAACGGCCGCCAGGTGCTGACCTACGGTGCGATGCGCAGCCTGTTCGAAGACCCGGATGGCCGCGAGCCGAACCGCGAGATCGAGCTGCACCTGACCGGACACATGGAGAAGTTCTCCTGGTCGTTCGATGGCATCCCATTCGCCAGCGCCGAACCACTGCGGCTGAACTACGGCGAGCGCATGCGCATCGTGCTGGTCAACGACACCATGATGCAGCACCCGATCCATCTGCACGGCGTGTGGAGCGATCTGGAAAACGCACAGGGCGAGTTCCAGCTGCGCAAGCACACCATCGACATGCCGCCGGGCACCCGCCGCAGCTATCGCGTGCGCGCCGATGCACTCGGCCGCTGGGCCTACCACTGCCATCTGCTGTACCACATGGAAGCGGGCATGATGCGCGAAGTGAGGATCGAAGAATGAGCCGCTCACTGCTTTCCCCCAGCCTGCTGGCCCTGGGCCTGGCCGCTGCATTGCCCGTGTTCGCGCAGTCGCATGCTGGTCACGACATGGCCGCGATGGATCCGCCCGCGAAGACCGTGAAGGCACCGGTCGAACCGGTCGATCATTCGAAGATGGATCATTCGAAGATGGATTCGGGCGCGATGGACCACTCAGCCATGGATCACTCGAAGATGGACCATGGTGCGAGGCAGCCGGCGACGATGGACCATTCCACGATGGACCACGCCGCGATGGACCACGGATCGCCTGCACCGACCGAACCGCGCGAACCCATCCCGGTGCCGACCGATGCCGACCGCGCCGCGGCCTTCCCGCCCATCGCCCACGGTGCGATGGAGCATGCGCCGGAGATCAACAGCCTGCTGCTGATCGACCGTCTGGAACATTGGGATGGCAAGAGCAGCAATGGCCAGGCCTGGGAGGCCACTGGCTGGATCGGCGGCAACATCAACCGCCTGTGGCTGCGCACCGATGGCGAACGCAGCCGTGGCCGCACCGAATCGTCGTCACTGGAAGCACTGTATGGCCGCAGCGTGTCGCCGTGGTGGGACGTGCTGGTCGGCGTGCGCCAGGACTTCCGCCCGGCCGACTCGCGCACGTGGGCGGCGGTCGGCATCCAGGGCCTGGCGCCGTACAAGTTCGAGAGCTCGGCCACGCTGTACATGGGCTCCGGCGGCCAGGTGCTGGCCAAGGCCGAAGTCGAGTACGACGTGCTGCTGACCAACCGCCTGATCCTGCAGCCGCTGCTGGAAGCCACCGTCGCGGCCAAGGACGAGAAGGAGTACGGCATCGGCCGTGGCCTGAACAAGGTCGAAGCCGGGCTGCGACTGCGCTATGAGTTCAGCCGCCGCTTCGCGCCCTACATCGGCATCAGCCACGAACGCACGTTTGGTGACACCGCCGACTATGCCGGTGACCACGCGCGCGACACGCGCTGGGTGGCTGGCGTGCGCATGTGGTTCTGAGCAGCAGATCGTGAGCAATGGCCAGCCCCGGCAGCCGCCGGGGCCGGCTACACTGCGCCACGTTCCAATGCAGGCACCGCCATGTCGTTGCAGATCCGCCGCGCCACCCTTGCCGACGTCGACGCGTTGTCGGCCATCGCGATTGCCACCTACAACGAAACCTGGGGCGATTCCTATCCGCCGCAGGAGCTGCACGATTTCCTGCAGGCGCACTACAGCAGCGAGCCACAGCGCATCGAACTGTCCGATCCACGCAGTGCCATCTGGCTGTTGATGGACGGTGACGCCGTGGTCGGCTATCTGGCCGCCGGTGCCAACACCCTGCCGCACACGGATGCACGCGACGGCGACATCGAACTGAAGCGGCTCTACATCCTGGCCGCACACCAGAACGGCGGCCATGGTGCACGCATGATGGACGCGTTCATGGCCTGGCTGGACCAGCCGCAGCGCCGCACCCTGTGGGTGGGCGTGTGGGAAGAGAATTTCGGCGCACAGCGCTTCTATGCGCGTTACGGCTGCAGCAAGGTTGGCGAGTACGACTTCATCGTCGGCGACACCCACGACCGCGAGTTCATCCTGCGGCGGCCGTGATCTCGCGCCCCATGTGGAGTCGAGCCATGCTCGACTGCACCTGATCCGTAGAGTCGAGCTTGCTCGACTGCACCTGATCCGTAGAGTCGAGCTTGCTCGACTATTGGTAACAAGAGCCAGTCGAGCAAGCTCGACTCTACAGCGCCTCAGAAATCGAACAGCTCCGACAGGAAGCTGTCCTTCTTCTTTTTCTTGTATCCGTGGCCCCGATTGTCCTCGTAGCGCTGGCCCAAGTGGCGGGTATCACGGTGCATCACCGGCGGCGGAGAGGATGCCGGATGCTGCTGTACAGGCGCGGGCGGCGGCACGGCCGCACCGGCACCGGCACGCTCGATGATCTTGTCCAGTTCACCACGATCCAGCCACACGCCCCGGCAGCCGGGGCAATAGTCGATCTCGATGCCATGGCGTTCGGCCATCTGCAGGGTCTGGGTCTTGCACACGGGGCACAGCATCGGCATTGCTCCTGTCGGTCCTGCATCGACTGTACCTGTGCGGTGATGACTGTGCGGCAACGCATGACCGATGGCACAGGGACTTCCGACGCGTGCCGATGCGGCGGCAGTCGCACACACTGGCCCCCTGTTCCGCAGGGAGTGCGTACATGACCGCGTTGTCCCGCCTGCCCACCGCCGCGCGCCTGCTGCTGGTCCTGCTGGGCGTTGGCCTGGGCCTGAATCTGCGCGATATCGCTGCGGCCGCAGGGACTCCGATTCCCGCCCTGCCCATACCCTACGGCGGCAGCCTGCTGGACAACGCGCTGGCGGTGCTGGTGGCACTACTGCTGGCCACGCTGCTGCGGCCCCGTGGCATGGGCCTGCTGGGCAGCGTCGGGCTGCGCGGGAATGGTTGGGGCGGCCCGATGTGGGTGTTGCTGGCCAGCCTGCCGTGCTGGCTGGGCCTGGCGATGCTCGGCACCCCGAACACCGCGCTGACCGCGCTGGACGCCACCATGCTGGCCGTGCTGTTCCCACTGGCCGAGGAAGTGCTGTTCCGCGGCCTGGGCTTCGTGCTGCTGGTGAAGATCGTGCGTGGTCCGTGGCCGCTGCTCGCGCTGCCGCAGGCGCTGCTGTTCGGCATGGTGCACTGGCTGGGCTTCGGTGGGTTCGACGGCGGCGGCATCGCGCTGTTCGTCGGCGCGGTGATCGCCCTCGGCGGCTTCATCTTCGCCTGGCTCGACCACCTCGACGGTGACACCCTGTGGTGCGGCCTGGTCCTGCACGTTTCGATGAACCTGGCCTGGAATGTGTTCAGCCTTGATGACGCCGTCGCGCTCGGCTGGCAGGCCACCAGCCTGCGCATCGGCACCGCCCTGCTGGCGGTGCTGGTGCTGGCCTGGCACGTGCGCCGCCAGCGGCGCGGGCGGCTGTAACGCCCACTTAGCTTGCCGTGCACGCCGGGCTCACTACCGGCTTGCGCATACTTGCGCGCCTTTCGCTCCCCCTGTTGTCCGGAGTTGCCGCGTCATGTTGCTGTCCAAGCGCTTTGTGGAACCGCGCGTCCTGCTGATCGAGGACGCCGAGGAAACCCAGGAACTCAGTCGCCTCGCCCTGGAAAGCCAGGCCTGCCAGGTCACCGCTGTCAGCAGCGCCGAGGCCGCACTGGGCCTGCTCAACGCCGGCGAACCGTTCGACCTGCTGTTCACCGACGTCTGCCTGGGCGGCATCAGCGGCATCGAAACCGCCAACCGCGTGCGTGAGCACCTGCCACAGCTGCCGATCCTGGTCACCTCCGGCATGGACCAGCACCGCGTGCTGCCGCAGCTGCGCGCCGGCATCCACTTCCTGCCCAAGCCGTACAGCATGAGCGAGCTGCTCGATGCCATCCGGCTGTGCTTCCGGCACGCAGCGGATGCCACGCTGATACCGCCGCCGCAGGCCAGCGCGGCCTGAGGCAATCATCCACGCCTGGCGTGGATCTACTGATTCCGTTTCTCTTCGGCATGGATCCACGTCAACACCACCGGTAGATCCACGCCATGCGTGGATGCAGCCCCCCATCAACCGCCGGTGTACGGCCCTTCACCCGGCATCACCTCCAGCAGTGCGCGAGTGATCACCCGCGGGTAGACCGTGAGATGGTCCTCGCCGTCAATCACCACGTTGTCCACCTTCAACTTGCGCCCCGTGCGCTTCAGCTGGGCAGTGAAGTCCGCGGTCTGCCTCAGCATGTCGTTGCCGGTGGAATAGCGTGGCCCTGGCTTGTCCGTCTCGTAGCTACCCACCGACAGCAGCACGCGCGTAGGCTGAGCCGGAACCACAGCGCCATCCTGCATGCGCGGCAGCAGAAGCTGGTCGAACCACAGCGAAGGACTGGACAGGATGTAGGTGCTGAACATGTCCGGTTGTGTGGTCAGCACATAGGCACCGAACAGCGCGCCATAGGAATGACCAGCGAACATGCGCCGGGCGGGATCGGTGCGATAACGCGCATCGACCATCGGCAGCACCTGTGCGGCCAGGAAATCGCGGTAATGTGCCGCACCGCCGTAGGTGACGTCATCACTGTAATAGCCACCGACCGTGCGCGCCGGATTGCTGGGCGTGTAGTCGCGCGAGCGGCTCTGCTTTGAAGTCAGGCCTTCCTGCGGCGGCAAACCGACCAGGATGAAATTCTCGATGTTGACGCCCTGCTGCCCCACCAGATTGCGCACGCTGCGCACCAGCGGGAAGCTGTACAGCGCATCGGTCACGTACAGCACCGGATAGTGCTTTTCCGGATGTGCGGCGTAGTCGGCCGGCAACGCCACCCAGATCGGGTAATCGCGGCCGACCGGATCGTGCACGCGCAGCGCCTCGGTATCCGGCAGCACCACGCCCGGCGCGGCGGTGGCCGCGCTTTCCTTCGCTTCATTCTGGGTTGCCGGTTGCGCCACCGACATCGCACAACCACTCACGGCCAGGCAGGCCGCCACACTCCATCCACGCACACGCTGCATCCACACTCTCCCGTTGCGGGCGACGCACCCGGGTGGCGCCGCTACCGCATCCTCACACGTCGCGCGGCGCCGCGCCACGCGCGGTCAGGGCGAGGCCGGCGGCGGCGCCGGGAACAGCGTGCGCAGCGCCTGCAATGCGGCCGGGTGGTAGATCGTCGCGTGGGTTTCCTCCGGCAGCGGCAGGTACTTCACCAGCGGCGACGGCGACGCCTGCTGCAGCAGCGTGGCCAACTGCGCGGCGGACGCAGCCAGCTCCGGCTGCCCACTGCTGGCCAGGAACACGCGCGGCTGCGCACGCGTCACCGCCGGCAACTGCTTGGCCGCAGCGGCCAACATCGTGCCCCGGTTCCACCACAGGCTGGGGTCCAGCGCGATGTAGCTGTTGAACAGTGTCGGCTCCTGCAGCAACGTCTCGACCACGAACAAGCCGGCCAGCGATTCACCGATCAGCGCGCGCTCGTCGGTGGTCGGGTAGCGTTGGCGCACCTGCGGCATCAGTTCATCGCGCAGGAAGCTGCGGTAGGCCGCTGAACCGCCGATGCGGGGCGCGATCTTCTGGTCTTGTGGGTCGCTGCTGGGGCCCGTCATGTCGCGGCGGCGTTCGGTGTTCTCGATGCCTACCAGCAGGAACGGACGCATGCTGCCGTTGCCGCTCAGCACCTGCACCAGCCCGGCCACATGCAGGAAGTCCTCGCCGATGCCGCCATCGGCCATGTACAGCACCGGCAACGCCGCCTTCGGGTCCAGGCCCCACGGCTGCGGGCGGTAGACATTGATGCGGCGGGTTTCGCCCAGCGCCTTCGATTCAATGGTGAAGGTCTCGCCGATGACCAGCGGGGTTGCGGCGGCGGCCTGTGCGGACGGTGCCGGCTCGGCGGCCATCAACGGCGCGGCGGAGACAGCGGACAACAACAGCGACAGCACGATCAAGCGCATGGAGCGGCCCATCCTGGGAAAGTGCCGAGCATAACGCCAAGGCCAAGGCGTCGGCCGATTCGGCAAGCCTGCACGTATGCTACGGCGCTGCGCGATGCTTGAACTGTATCGGGAAATGACTGCAATCGCGTTTGCTAGCATTCGTCGTTTCCTACAAGGAGTTGGGACATGGGGGGCTTCAGCATTTGGCACTGGATCATTCTTCTGGCGGTCGTCCTGATCCCGGTCGGCATCGCAGCCGTCATCGCAGCGATTGTCCTCAGGCGAAAGTAGATCCACGCCATGCGTGGATGCGCATTCTGGGGATGCCTCAAGCGCATCCGCGATGGCACGCGCGAAGCGTGCCGCCGTTGGCATGCTGACCGTGGCGGAAATGCTGCACGCCGCTGAGCGCTGCCGGTCGATGGCCACGCCCGACTGCCATCTGGATGAAAGGGGGGGCGATGGGTTGTTCTTCGCCGGCCGCAGGCTGGCGGAACGGGTGTGCCGGGATATCCGGCCGGCGTACCCCCGCTTTACCCAGAACCGGTCCATACTTGGGACGGGCTGGTCGCCAGTCCCTTCGAAACCTACAAGGAGGTTTGCATGTTGAGTGCCGTGCTCATCGCCGCGCTGGCCGCCAGCCCGGCCGCGCCCGTACCGTATGCCGATTGTCTGCTCGGCAACATCCAGCCCGGGCTGTCTGATCGTGCCGTGCAACTGGTGCAGGAGGCCTGTGCTGCAAAGCATCCGGAGAGCTTCGCCGCAGCGATGGAACTGGAACGCAGAACCAACCTGCAGCGGCTCACCTATTTCGAGGCCGCAAAAGCGGAGGCGGCACGCTCTGCGAATGCGGCAGCAACGGCCGCACAGGAGGCTGCCGACGCGGCGGCGGCTAAAGCGAAGAATGCGCGGACGAAGTAGTTGCCTTGGACAAGCGCCACAAAAAAGGCACCGCATTGCGGTGCCTTTCTGAATGACCTGGGTCATTGAATGCAATGGTGGGCCGTGAAGGATTCGAACCTTCGACCAAAAGATTAAAAGTCTTCTGCTCTACCGACTGAGCTAACGGCCCATTGCACTGCCCCAGCCTTTCGGCGGGGTGGGCATTCTACCCTACTTTGCCGGGCCGGGTGAAACCCTGGTGCGTCGAGGTTGCCGGCCAGCGGCCGGCACTACCCCGATCTGGGCCGCCGGCTTAAACCTTCCGGGCCTCCGTCGCATCCCATCTGTGATCCTTCCCCGGAGCCACGGATGCGCCTGCCCTTCTGCCTCATTGCCGCCCTGCTGGTGCCCTGCGCAGCACTGGCCGCCCCGCCGCAGGTCGTCACTGATGATATCGGCCGCTTCTGGGCTACCTATGACGCCGTGCGCACCGAGCCCGACGTTGAACGCCAGGTCGCACTGGTGCAGGAGCGCTACATCGATCCAGGCAGCCCCGGCCTGCATGCGCTGATGCAGGTGCGCAACTACACCGCCCGCGAATACGCCACGGCCATGCGTACGTGGCCGCGCTTCTGGACGTCGGTACGGCCATTGACCGCCAACGCGCAGCAGGCCAGCGCCACACTGGAACGGGACCTGACTGCCTTCCGTACGCTCTACCCCGCCCTGCGCCCCGCCACCATCACCTATGCGGTCGGTGTTCTGCGTACCGGCGGCACGACGCTGGGTGACAAGGTGCTGATCGGAGCGGAGATGGCGCTGGGCGATGAGCGCGTGGACGTGAGCGAGCTGCCGGAGCCGATGCGCAGCCGCCTGCGGATCTTCTACGACAGCCGCCCGGGGGCGAACAACGCGCAGAACAACCTGCACGAGTACGTGCATACGCAGCAGCGCGAGACCACCGGCAGCCTGGCCCAGTACGCGGTGCGCGAGGGTGTGGCCGAGTATGTGGCGGAGCGGCTGAGCGGGCGCCGGCCGGCATTATCCTTCTACGACTACGGCGCAACACACGAGGCGGAAATCCGCGCACGCTTCATTGCTGAGATGAACGGGGAAAATCTCGACAACTGGCTCTACAACAGCGCCCGCAATCCGTTCGGGGTGAGTGATGTGGGCTATTACGCCGGGTATCGCATCGCGCAGGGGTACATGCGGCAGCAGGCCGATGAGAAGGCGGCGATCGCGCGGATGATCGAGCTGGACTATGCCGATCCGAAGGCGGTGCGGGCGTTTATTGAAGCATCTGGGTGGTTGCGGCAGCGGTAGCGCCGGGCCATGCCCTGCGGACAGTGCCAACCAAGGTTGGCACCCACGGGAATGCCGGCCAGCGGCCGGCACTACCAGATTCCAGACCCCGGCGGCGCCGGGCCATGCCCGGCACCCGTATTTCAGGCGTACAGCGTCGGGTCGGCTACGCCGGCTTCGGTGAAGCCCTGCGCGCGCAGGCGGCAGGCATCGCAGTGGCCGCAGGCGGCGCCGTTGGCGTCGGCGTTGTAGCAGGACACGGTCAGGCCGAAGTCCACGCCCAGGCGCACGCCTTCGCTGACGATCTGGCCCTTGCTGAGGAACTGCAGCGGTGCGTGCACCTTGATGCCCGCGCCTTCCACGCCCGACTTGGTGGCCAGGTTGGCCAGCGCCTGGAACGCGGCCACGAACTCGGGACGGCAGTCCGGGTAGCCGGAGTAGTCCACGGCGTTGACGCCGCAGAAGATGTCGTTGGCGCCGAGCACTTCGGCCCAGCCCAACGCCAGCGACAGCATGATGGTGTTGCGCGCCGGCACGTAGGTGACCGGAATGCCGGCACCGCCGGCCTCGGGCACGTCGATGTCGTCGGTCAGCGCCGAGCCGCCGATGCTGCGCAGGTCCACGTCCACGGTCTTGTGCGCGATAACGCCCTGGGCCTTGGCCACGCGGGCGGCAGCATCCAGTTCGGAAGTATGGCGCTGGCCGTAGCGCACGCTCAGGGCATGCACGGCGAAGCCCTGTTCCTGGGCCATGGCGATGACGGCGGCTGAATCCATGCCGCCGGAGAGAAGCACGACTGCCTTCTTCATGGGTAAAACATCCGGTTGGGAGGGGAAAGCCAGCACGCTGTCCCGCGCCGGAGCTACATCAAGGAACGCTGCCTGGGCTCATCGGCCCGGCTCATCGTTCCACAGGATTTTATGCAACTGCATCTGGAAGCGCACCGGCAGCCGGTCCTCGACGATCCAGTCGGCCAGCTGGCGCGCGGTGATCTCACCCTTGCTCGGCGAGAAGAACACGGTGCAACGCTTCACCAGATCGTGCTCGGCCAGCAGGGACTTGGCCCAGTCGTAATCCTCGCGGCTGCAGATGACGAACTTGATCTGGTCGCGGGCGGTCAGCAACGGCAGGTTGTCCCAGCGGTTGCGCGCCACTTCGGCCGAACCCGGGGTCTTGATGTCGACCACGCGCGATACCCGGGGGTCCACGGCGCTGACGTCCAGCGCACCGGAGGTTTCCAGCGAGACATCCATGCCGGCGTCGCACAGCTTCTGCAGCAGTACCAGGCAGCGCTTCTGTGCCAGCGGCTCGCCACCGGTCACGCAGACGTGGCGCACGCCCTGGGCCAGCACCTCGGCCACGATGTCGTCGATGTCCCACCAGGTGCCGCCATGGAAGGCATAGGCGGTGTCGCAGTACTGGCAACGCAGCGGGCAGCCGGTCAGGCGCACGAACACGGTCGGCCAGCCGGCGGTATCGGCTTCGCCCTGCAGCGAGGTGAAGATCTCGGTGATCTTCAGGCGTGGCAGCGGCGACTGCACGATCTCACTGGGCGTGGCGGCGGCGCTGGACGGGGTAACGGCGGTCATGGCGGGGACTTCTTGGTGGGACACGTGGCGGGTGGGCTACCGTGGCCGGTAACGAAAGCAGCCGAGCATGGCTCGGCTCTACAACTGCAGCCGGTCGGGTGTGGCCCAGCCGGTAATGCAAGCCGCCGGGCGTGGCCCGGCGCTACCGGATCCGGGCGGGTTTGCCGGTCCGGAAACGAAAGCAGCCGAGCGTGGGCTCGGCTCTACAGGACACGTATTGTACGCCCGGTCAGCGGATCAGCGGATCTGCTTGCCGAGGCGGATCGACTGCAGGCGGTCCTGCGCGGTGCGCGCGGCGTCCGAGCCAGGGTACTGCGCCACGACGGTCTCCAGCGTCTGCTGGGCCTGGTCGACCTTGCCCTCGCCATACTGCGAGAGGCCGACCTTGAGCAGGCCGCCAGCGGCCTTGTCGTGGGTCGGATAGCGCGAGAGCAGTTCACGGAACTGGGTCTCGGCCATCGGGAAATTGCGGGTGGCGTAGTAGCTCTCGCCCAGCCAGTACAGCGCGTTCGGCGCGTAGACGCCGTTCGGGTACAGCTGCAGGAAGCTCAGGAACAGCTGCGCCGAATCATCGTACTTGCCGGCCTTCAGCGAATCGAAGGCGACGTTGTAGGAGGTGCGCTCGTCGCCGGTGGCGGCAAGGCTGCCGGCATCACCATGGACGGAAGGCGGCCGCTCGGAAGTGGCCGCCGCTGCGGGTTTTGCCGGGGCCGGGGCGGCCTTCGGCGCGCTCGCCGGAACGGGCGGCAGGGCCGGGGCGGCATTGCCCCCTTCCAACCGGTTCAGGCGGCTGTCCAGATCCAGGTACTGGTCCTGGGCGGACTGCTTGAGCTGGGCGTTGTCGTGCTGCAACTGCTCGATCGAGGCCTGCAGGCTGGTGACCTGCTGCCGCAGCTGATTGATCTGGTTCAACAGGTCCTGGTTGGCACTGTTGTTGTACATCTGCTGCTCGATCGCGCCAACGCGGTCGGCCAGGCTCTGTCGCTGTGCATGCGCCGGTGCGGCAGCCACGAGGGCTGCCGCAACGACCAGCATCAGTTTGATGCCAATACGCATGGATTACTGCGCGGTGTAGACGATTTCGACGCGACGGTTCTGCGACCAGCAGGACTCGTTCGACTCGGTGCAGACCGGACGCTCTTCACCGTAGGACACGACGGTCAGCTGCGAAGCCGAGCCACCGTTGGCCTGCAGGGCCGAGTTGACGCCGTTGCCACGGCGCTCGCCCAGGGCCTGGTTGTACGCGCGCGAACCGCGCTCGTCGGTGTGGCCCTGCAGGGTGATGCGCGAGGACGGACGGTCACGCAGGTACTTGGCGTGGCACGCCATGATGGCCTGGAATTCCGGCTTCACGTCTTCCTTGTCCAGGTCGAAGTAGACAACGCGCTGGCGCAGGCAAGCGTCGGTGTCCAGGTCGCCCGGGCCGTACAGGCCGGAGGTCGACGGAGCGGTCGGGGTGGTGGTCGAGGTGCCGGTGTCAATCGGGGCTGCCGGCTCTTCCTTCACCTTCTTCGAGCAACCGGCCAGGACGGCCACAGACAGCAGGGAAACAAGCAGAACGCGGGTGGACTTGTTCATGGCGATACCTTTGTGGCTCCTAGGCCGATGAGGGGTTCAAGACAGCGAAAATATTAACACTCTTTTAGCGCTGGGTACGGTATGGGGACCATGCCGGTTCGCGCACATCTCCGTCAGCCAGAACCAACCGCTGGCGCACGCGCGCATCGGCAGAAACGGCGTACAGCACACCACGGCCACCCTCGCGGGCGGCGTACAACACCATGCTTGCGTTGGGCGCAAAGCTCGGAGATTCATCCAGCGAACCCGGGGACAGCGTGCTCCAGCGGGGCGAACCCAGCGAGCTGTCCATCATCGCGATCTTGTAGCTGTTGCCCGAGCCCTGGGCGACGGCGATCTTCTTGCCATCGTAGGACACCGAGGGCTTGGCATTGTAGTTGCCCTGGAAGGTCACGCGCTCGGCGCTGCCGCCGCCCGCACCAACCTTGTAGACCTGCGGACGGCCGCCGCGGTCGGAGGTGAAGTACACCGCGCTGCCGTCCGGTGCCCAGGTCGGCTCGGTATCGATGGCGAAGTGGTTGGTCAGCTGGGTCAGCTGCTTGCTGCCCAGGTCCATCACGTAGATTTCCGGGTTACCCGAGCGCGACAGGGTCAGGGCCAGCTTGCGGCCGTCCGGCGAGAACGCCGGGGCGCTGTTGATGCCGCGGAAGCTGGTGACCAGCTCACGCGCACCGGTGCCGATGTTCTGGATGTAGATGGCCGAATTGCCACGCTCGAAGCTGACGTAGGCCAGCTTGCTGCCATCCGGGCTCCACGACGGCGACAGCAGCGGCTCGGCCGAGCGCACGATGGTCTGCGGATTGAAGCCGTCGGAGTCGGCCACCATCAGCGCGTAGCGCATGGCGTCGCCCTTGCCGCTGGCGGTCACGTAGGCGATGCGGGTCCAGAAGGCGCCACGGACACCGGTGATCTTCTCGTAGATGGCGTCGGCCATCTGGTGGGCGACGTCACGCATGGCGTTGCCACGGGCGGTCATCGCCAGGCCCAGCAGGCGCTCGCCCTTCGGTACGTCGAACAGTTCGTACTCGACACGGTAGGCGCCGGCACCGGCGTCGAGCACGCGGCCGACCACGATGTAGTTCTGCTTCAGCGCGCGCCAGGTGGCGAACTGGATGTCGCCGCCCCGCACGGGCTTTTCGACGATCTGTGCTTCCGGCAGCGTGCGGAACTGGCCCGAACGCTCGAGGTCGGCGCGGACCACGCCGGCGACGTCGGTCTGCGGTGCAGCCGCCGAACCCTGGTAGGGCATCGGCACGATGGTGATCGGCAGCGCGGAGGCATTGCCGCCGATGATGTCGATATCCAGCCCCTTCTGCTGCGCGACGGCAGCAAAGGGCAGCAACAGGGCCGCAAACACGGCAAGCCAGCGAGGCATCTTTTTCATGGAGCGCTCAATAGGGGGAAACCGGAACGAGGGATAACAAAGCGGGAGTGAACCGCTTCGCAATCATGAAGCAAGGGTACGTGAATTCCGGGTCAGTTCCAGCCCGTCCTCTCACGCACCGTTAACGTCGTGGCTAACATCGCACCGCCTGCCCCGGCCACACCGCCCCGCAGGGTGGTATTCCACAGCAGCCCCCAGCCTGCCCGGCTGAAACCGGGCCCGCCAGAGGCAAGCGCGACATCCTTGGGCGCAGGTGACCCGAGAGCCACCTTGCCCTGCCCGCCTCAGCGATCCTGGGCAGTAAAGGTGAAGTTGAGCGTGCGTGCGAACACAGACTCGAAGCCGCGGTACGGCAGCGGCTGCGCGTTGAGCACGGCGGCCTCGATCGAACGCTTGCCGGCCTCGTCGTACGGGCAGTTCGGGCTGACCTTGGCCTGCATCACCGTGCCCCCCGGAATCTGGGTGATGGTGATCTGGCAACGCTGGCCGAGCGGCACCGTATCCGGGCGCACCCACTGCGACAGCACCTTGGCCTGGATCGCGGCCGCGTACTTGGCCGAAAGATCATCGCTGTTGCCACCGCCACCGGCGGCCGGCTGGGAGGCACCGCTGGAACCGGCAGCGGCACTGCCGGCAGCATTACGCGCGGCTGCCACCTGGCGCAGCTTCTGCTCGGCCAGCTTGGCTTCCTTCTCGGCCTGCTCGCGGCGGGCACGGATCTCGGCGATCTTCTTCTGCTTCTCGGCCTCGGCCTTGTCAGCCGCCACGCGCTCCTGCTCGGCCTGCTTCTTCTTTTCGTCCGCTTCCTGCTGCTTGGCCAGGCGCAGCTTCTGCTCCGCTTCTTCCTGGCGCTTGCGTTCGGTCAGGTCGATCTGTTCCTGGCGGCGCTTGGCTTCCTGTTCCTGCTTGGCCTTCTCCTGCGAGATGGCCAGCGCGCTCACCGCTTCCTGGTCCTTGGTGTCTGGCTGCGCGACACGCTCCTGCGCCTGTTGCTGCTGCGGCGTGGGGGCGTCCTGCGGGCGCGGTTCGGGAATCGGCTGCGGCGGCGGGATGGTGTCTTCAGGCACCGGGATCGGCTCGGCCACCGGCGGCGGCAGGTCCTCCAGCTTCTCCGACTGGCGCAGGGCCTGGCGCGCGGCGGAGGCCTCGGACGCGGACAGCGCCAGGCTGGCCTCGACCGAGGGGTCGCCGGCGGCGGCATCGGTGTTGCGCTCGGGCGACCAGAACCAGGCCACGATGAACACCAGCGCGACCAGCAGGTGCACCAGCAACGCCAGCGCCAGGGGCAGGCCCCAGCCGGGTTCGCGCTGATGCGGGGGTGGCAGGGCGTCAGCGTGCATCGGTGGCCAGGCCTACCTTGTCTACCTTGGCGCGCTTGATCACATCCATTGCAGCAATGACCTTTTCATAGGCCACGGCGCGGTCGGCGGCGACGATCACGCGCACGCCCTTGTCCTGGGCGGCGATGCCGGCCAGACGGCCTTCCAGTTCCTCGGCCGACACGGCGGTCGGGTCCTTGGCGTCGGGCAGCTTCAGGCTGAGCTGGCCGTCCTGGCGCACCGAGACGATCACCGGATCCTGCTTGCTCTCCAGCGCCTTGGCGTTGGACTGCGGCAGGTCGACGTCGAAGCTCAGGGTGAGCAGCGGTGCGGTGACCATGAAGATGATCAGCAGCACCAGCATGACGTCGATGTAGGGAACGACGTTGATTTCCGATTTCAGCTTGCGGCGCTTGCGGCGACCGATGGCAGCGGACATGGCTTGGACTCCCGGGTCAGGCGCTTACTCGTCGCCAGCGCTCTGGCGCTGCAGGATGGAGCTGAACTCTTCGGCGAAGGTCTCGAACCGCACCGACATGCGCTCCACGCGCGTGGTGAAGCGGTTGTAGGCCCACACCGCCGGGATCGCCACGAACAGGCCGATGGCGGTGGCGAACAGTGCCTCGGAGATGCCCGGCGCGACGGCGGCGATGCCGGCCTGCGCACCGCTGCTGATCATGTCGTGCATGGTCACCATGATGCCGAACACGGTACCGACCAGGCCCACATAAGGCGCGGTCGAGCCGATGTTGGCCAGCAGTTCCAGGTTGCGCTCAAGCTGATCCACTTCGCGGGTGTAGGTGGTGCGCATGGCACGCTGTGCGCCTTCCAGCTGGGCGCGACCGTCCAGGCGGCGCTTGTCGCGCAGGCGGGTGTACTCGCGGAAGCCGGCTTCGAAGATGGCTTCCAGGCCGCCGACATTGCGGCTGCGGTCGGTGGCCGAGCTGTACAGCTTGCCCAGGTCCGCACCGGACCAGAAGCGGTTCTCGAACTCGTCGGCTTCGCGGGTGGCCTGCTTGAACACGCGGGCCTTGCGGAAAATGATCACCCAGCTGACGAACGAGCCGACCAGCAGCAGCAGCACGATGATCTTCACCGGCAGGCTGGCCTTGGCCATCAGTTCGAGGTAGTTGATGCCGCCGCCAGTGGTGGCCTGGGCAAGGGTCTGTGTCGCGGCATTGCTGACGTCGGCCGGCAGTGCCTCGGTGACCGTGGCCTGCAGGGCCAGGAGCGTTGCGATCATCCGTTGTTCCTCAGTGTTCGGATTCGGGGTGGAGGTGGGGTTGCAGCACGGCAAGGACGGCCTCGTCCATGCCACGCGGGCGGAAACTGGCCGCTTCCAGTGCGGCGATGCGGACCTGCGCCGACAGCAGCAGCTCGCCGTCGCGCAGGATCTGCTGGTCGAAGACCATGCTGGCCTTCTTCAGCTGGACCAGACGGGCACTCACCTGCAGGGTGTCATCCAGCCGTGCCGGCTTGATGAAATCCATCTGCATCGAGCGCACCGCGAAGACCATCCCGTGCTCGGCGCGCATGCGCTCCTGGCCGTAGCCCAGCGCACGCATCCATTCGGTCCGGGCCCGTTCCATGAAGGCCACGTAGCGGGCGTGGTAGACCACGCCACCTGCGTCGGTATCTTCCCAGTAAATGCGTGTCGGCCAACTGAATCGGGGCTCAACCGACATCGGGAACCTCCGCGAACAGGTCCTGCGGCGGGTTCTTCGGCTTCAGGCCCATGTGCCGGTAGGCCTTGTGGGTGGCCATGCGGCCACGCGCGGTGCGCACCAGGAAGCCCTGCTGGATCAGGTACGGCTCGACCACGTCTTCCAGCGTGCCGCGCTCTTCAGACAGCGCCGCGGCCAGCGATTCGATGCCGACCGGGCCGCCATCGAAGTAGTCGACCATGGTCTTGAGCAGGCGCCGGTCAAGCTCGTCGAAGCCCTCCGGGTCGACCTTGAGCATCTTCATCGCGGCCTGGGCCACGGCCTCGTCGATGTGGCCGCCGGCCTTCACCTGCGCATAGTCGCGCACGCGGCGCAGCAGGCGGTTGGCGATACGCGGGGTGCCACGCGCGCGGCGCGCGATCTCCCCTGCCCCATCGGCCGTGCAGTCGATGGCCAGGATGGCTGCCGAGCGGCGCACGATCCGGGTCAGCTCCTCGACGCTGTAGAACTCCAGGCGCTGGACGATGCCGAAGCGGTCACGCAACGGCGCGGTCAGCAGGCCAGCACGGGTGGTGGCACCGATCAGGGTGAACGGCGGCAGGTCGATCTTGATCGAGCGGGCGGCGGGGCCCTCGCCGATCATGATGTCGATCTGGAAATCTTCCATCGCCGGGTACAGCACTTCCTCCACCACCGGCGACAGGCGATGGATCTCGTCGATGAACAGCACATCGTGCGGCTGCAGGTTGGTCAGCAGCGCGGCGAGGTCGCCGGCCTTTTCGATCACCGGGCCGGAGGTGACCCGCAGGGCCACGCCCAGTTCGTTGGCGATGACATGGCTGAGGGTGGTCTTGCCCAGGCCGGGCGGCCCGAAGATCAGCACGTGGTCGAGCGCGTCGCCGCGCCCCTTGGCCGCCTGGATGTAGATCTCCATCTGCTCGCGCACCGGCACCTGGCCGAGGTAGTCGGCAAGGCGCTTGGGGCGGATGCTGGCGTCGGCGGCGTCATCCTCGCGGGTGGCGCCGGCGCCGATGATGCGGTCGTCGGTCATGTGCTGATTATGCGGCAAAAGCGCGGGTTTCGGCCGGGCTGCGCCCGGCACCCGCAGAGGCAACGGCAACGGCAGCATCCAGAGCAACAGCCGAAGCGGGCTTCCTGGGGAATGGCGGGGTGGGTCCGCTTGCGGGAGACGCTGCAAGTACGTCCATGTAAGCTCGGTCGCCGCATCCATGCGGCTCACGCCCCCGCAAGCGGACCCACCCCGCCTTCGACAGTTTCCTGCGGCCTGTCGGAACGGCGTTCTGCTTTGGTGGGTGCCGACCGTTGGTCGGCACGGGGTCAGATCTGGTAGGTGTCGACCTTGGTCGACACGGTATATCCACGCCATGCGCGGATGGACCTGAGGAGTCGAGTGGTCTCCGCAAGTGGAGCCCCCTTGTTGTTCAAGGGGGCGCGCCGACAGGCGCGGGGATAAGGTGGAATGCGCGGAACGCCGGCGCCCAAGGCGCCTGCGTTTCAAGGGGGCGCGCCGACAGGCGGGGGGTTAAGGTGGAATGCGCGGAACGCCGGCGCCCAAGGCGCCTGCGTTTCAAGGGGGCGCGCCGACAGGCGCGGGGATAAGGTGGAATGCGCGCGGGACCCACGGTTTGCGCAGCAAATCGTGGGACGTAGCGCAGGTGGAGATTAAATCTCCACCTGCGCGCCCAGTTCCACCAATCTGTTGCCCGGAATGCGGAAGAAGCCCGTGGCCGGGGCGGCGTTCCTGTGCATCAGCGCGAACAGCTTGTCACGCCAGATCGGCATGCCACGGTTGGCGGTGGCGACGATGGTTTCGCGGCTGGCGAAGAAGGTGGTGTCCATCGGGTCGAAGTAGATGCCGCCGTGGTCGCACGAGCGCATCAGCGCCAGCGGCACGTCCGGGGTCTCCATGAAACCGAAGCGCACGTAGACGCGGTAGAACTCGTCGCCCACCGATTCGATCTTCAGCCGCTGCCCTTCCATCGCATAGGGAATGGGCAGGGTTTCCACGTGCAGGAACACGTTGCGCTCGTGCAGCACCTTGTTGTGCTTGAGGTTGTGCATCAGCGCATGCGGAGCCACGGTCGGGTCGGCGGTGAGGAATACCGCGGTGCCCGGCACGCGTACCGGCGGCGCCAGCATCAGGCCTGGCAGGAAGGTGTCCAGGCGAATGCCGTCCTTGCGGATCTCATCGCGCAGCAGCTCGCGGCCACGGCGCCAGGTGCGCATCATGGTGAACAGGAAGATGCCCAGCACCACCGGGAACCAGGCGCCCTGCAGCAGCTTGGCGCCGTTGGCGATGACGAAGCCGAGGTCGATGACGAAGAACACCACACACAGCGGCAGGATCCACTTGCGCGCCTTCGGCCACAGCGAGCGCGCCACCAGGGCCAGCAGCAGGGTGTCGATCAGCATGGTGGCCGACACCGAGATGCCGTAGGCCACCGCCAGGTTGGAGGAGCTGCGGAACGCCAGCACCAGGCCGATCACCATCACCGCGATGCCCCAGTTGATACCCGGGATGTAGATCTGGCCGATGGTGTCGTGCGAGGTGTGCTTGATCCGCATGCGCGGGATGTAGCCCAGCTGCATGGCCTGGCGCGATACCGAGAACGCGCCGGTGATGACCGACTGCGAGGCAATCACCGCGGCCATGGTGGCCAGGATGATCATCGGATACAGCGCCCACGACGGCACCGCTTCGAAGAACGGATTTTTCACCGCCTCGGGGTGGTTGAGCACCAGCGCACCCTGCCCCAGGTAGTTCAGCACCAGGCACGGCAGCACGAAGAAGTACCAGGCGTGGCGGATCGGCTTGGCACCGAAGTGGCCCATGTCGGCGTACAGCGCCTCACCGCCGGTCACTGCCAGCACCACCGCACCGAGGATGAAGATGCTGTGCCAGCCATGCTCCATGAAGAAGCGGATTGCCCACCACGGGTTGAACGCCTTCAGCACTTCCGGTGCATCGACGATGTTGTAGATGCCGATCGCCGCCAGCGAAATGAACCAGATCGAGGTGATCGGCCCGAACAGCTTGCCGATCTTCGCGGTGCCGAAGCGCTGTACCGCGAACACCGCCAGCAGTACCACCACGGTGATCGGAACGATGAAGGCGTGCAGTCCTGGCGCGGCAACTTCCAGGCCTTCCACCGCACCCAGCACCGATATCGCTGGGGTGATCACGCCATCGCCGAAGAACAGCGAGGCACCGAAGATGCCGAGGATGCCGACCACATAGGCCGAGCGCGACCCGTTGCGCAGCGTGCGCTGGGTCAGCGCCATCAGCGCCATGATGCCGCCCTCGCCGTCGTTGTCGGCGCGCATGATGATGGTCACGTACTTCAGCGTGACCACGATGTTCAGCGCCCAGAACGCCAGCGACAGCACGCCCAGCACGGTGTCGTGGTCACTGTTGAGCCCGTAGTGCGGCGAGAACGCCTCCTTCAGGGTGTACAGCGGGCTGGTACCGATATCGCCGAAGACCACGCCGATCGCACCGATGATCAGCGCCAGGCCTCCGGCTGGAGGGGCGTGACCATGACCGCCTGGGGCGGCCGCGTGCGGGGTTTGACTGCTGGACATGGGACTCCTGGCGAAGCTCAGGCGGTAGGTTGGGGAAAGGGACGCGGCTCAGCGCAGCGCCGACTGCAGCGCCTTGCGGATCACGGTGGCCACTTCGTCACCTTCGTTGAAGGCATCGCGGGCCATGCGCGCCGCTTCGGCCGGCTTGTAGCCCAGCTGCTGCAGGGCCACGGTGGCATCGGACAGCGGATCGGCCGGGGCCGGGCCGCTGCCGGTGGGCAGCGCGCCGCCGGCACCGAACTGCGCCGCGCGGTCACGCAGCTCCAGCACCATGCGCTCGGCGGTCTTCTTGCCGATGCCCGGAATGCGGGTCAGCGCGGTGATGTCACCGGCCTGGACCATGCGCGCGAACTCCTCGACGGTGACGCCGGACAGCACCGCCAGCGCGATCTTCGCGCCGATGCCGCTGACCTTCTGCACGTCGCGGAACAGGCGCCGCTCACCTTCGCGCAGGAAGCCGTACAGCGAGACGCTGTCTTCCTTCTGCGAGTAATGGGTATACAGGGTGACCTCGCGGCCGAGCTCGGGCAGGTCGTAGAAGGTGCTCATCGGCGCCTCCAGTTCATAGCCCACTCCGTTCACGTCCACCACCAGCCACGGCGGCGCCTTGTAGGCGACGATGCCGCGCAGTCGACCGATCATTGCGTGCAGCTCCTCATTTGCGGCCCCACGCCTGGCGGGCACTGAGCCCCAGGCGGTTGGCCGTTGCCCTTACGTGGGCATGGGTGATGGCCACCGCCAACGCGTCGGCCGCGTCGGCCTGCAGCTTGGTTTTCAGGTTGAGCATGAGCCCGACCATGTGTTGAACCTGTTGCTTTTCGGCGCCACCGCGCCCGACCACCGCCAGCTTGATCTCGCTGGCGGCGTATTCGTGCACCGGCAGGTCACGCAGCACCACGGCGGAAATCGCCGCGCCACGGGCCTGGCCCAGCTTCAGCGCCGAATCGGGGTTGCGGGCCATGAACACGCGTTCGATGGCCACTTCCTGCGGCTGGTACTCGCGGCACAGGTCAGCCAGGCCCAGCACCAGCAGCTTCATGCGCTGCGGGAAATCGTCGGCGCCGAGCAGCACCAGCGGCTGGTGGTGCACGTGGCTGACGCGGCCGGTGGCGTCGACATCGATGATGCCGACCCCGGTCCGCTGCGAACCGGGGTCGATGCCGAGGATGCGGGTCATGCTGCACTCCTGGCGGGGCGGAACGGGAGGCGCTGGCAGGCGTATGGGCTCATGACTGTCCGCGGTGACCGTTCAACGGCCCGCGCCCAGGCCGTCGAGGACGGCTCAGGCGTAGGCGTCGGCGCCGAGTTCGGCGTTGGAGTACACGTCCTGCACGTCGTCCAGGTCTTCAAGCATGTCCAGCAGCTTCTTGACCTGCAGGGCAACCTCGCCCTCGACCTTGATGTCGTTGTCCGCGCGGAAGGTGATTTCGGCGTGGTCGGCGACATGGCCAGCGGCGGCCATCGCATCCTTGACCGCGTTGAACGCGTCAGGGCTGGTGACCACGTCGATCGAGCCGTCGTCCGGGTAGACCACGATGTCATCGGCGCCGGCCTCGATGGCCGCTTCGGTGATGGCTTCCTCGTCGGCACCCGGGGCGAAGCTGAGCACGCCCAGGCGCTTGAACATGAAGGCGACCGAGCCTTCGGTGCCCATGTTGCCGCCGCACTTGCTGAACGCATGGCGGACATCGGCCACCGTGCGCACGCGGTTGTCGGTCAGGCAGTCGACGATCACGGCCACGCCACCCGGGGCGTAGCCCTCGTAGCGGATTTCCTCGTAATCGACGCCTTCCAGTTCACCGGTAGCCTTCTTGATGGCGCGCTCGATCACGTCCTTGGACATGTTCACGGCCAGGCCCTTGTCAACGGCCACGCGCAGGCGCGGATTGTTGTTGGGGTCGCCTCCACCGCCGCGCGCGGCAACGCCGATCTCGCGGATGATCTTGGTGAAAATCTTGCCGCGCTTCGCGTCGGACGCGTTCTTGCGGGCTTCGATGGAGGGGCCTCTACCCATGGGTGCTACCGTCTGGCTGCTTCAGGATCAAGGCGCGGATTCTACCTGATCGGGGGCGGCAACCGTGTCTAGGGTGGAGGGATGCCGCCAGGTCATGCCCGGCGGAGAGCGTGCGAACCAACGGTTCGCACCCACCGAGGCAGGCCGGTCGCACCTACTCAATCATGCAGCGGCGGCGTCGCGGCTGTGATCGAACTGGCCGTGGCGCAGGAAATGCGCGGTCTGCCGCGCGGCATCGGGCGATACCACCAGGCCACTGTGGCTGGTGCGCACCACGCAATGGTCGGCCAGGCCCGGCAGGCGTGTCTCGGCCAGGGCCACGGTACCGTCGGAGGCATCGTCGATGGCGCCCAGCAGGCTGCCCAGCCCGTGCGGCACCGAACCGGCGATCAGGCCAACCTCGGCCCTGCCCTGCCAGTCCGGCAGGCCATCGAGCAGCAGATCGCTGCTGCGCCCCAACGCCAGGCCCCAGCCGTGCTCGGACAGCGAACGCGCAGTGCCACTGCCGCGCAGCGGCGAGCCCAGGCAGACCACGCGCTGCACATCCAGCTGCGGCTGGCGGCGCAAGGCCTCCAGCGCCAGCAATCCCCCCAGGCTGTGGCCGACCAGCGACAACGGGCCGGCATCGGCCAGCCGCTCCAGCAGCTGCGGCACGGCCACGTCAGGGCCACCGAACACCGAGGAGTAACCGAACGCGTGCACCTGGAAACCACGCGCGCGCAGGCGCCAGGCCAGCGGCCCGACCCAGGCACGGGCATTCCAGATGCCATGCAGCAGCAATACGGGGGGAGTCATGCAAACAGCCTGGCGGTCAGCGGGGCGGAAACGTACGGTGATTGAACACGCGCGCGCAGCAAGCGGCGGTGAACGTCAGGTCGCGCGCGGTGCGCGGCGCAGGATGAACTCGAGGTCCTGGGTGTCACCGACCGGGAACAGGTACTCGCCGGCCTTCTCGAATCCATAGCGGGCGTAGAAACGCTGTGCGCCGAAGTTCTCCGACCACACGCCCAGCCACAGCGTGCGCGGGCCTTCGTGTTCCAGCCAGGCCAGCGCGGTTTCCAGCAGGCGGCTGCCCCAGCCGCAGCTCTGCTGCGTCTTGATCAGGTACAGGCGCTTGAGTTCGCCGTCACCGGGCTTCACGTCCGGGTGCGGCAGGCCACAGGGTCCGGCGGCGGCATGGCCGACCGCCTCCCCGTCCAGCTCCAGCAGCCACACCGCGTAATCCGGGTGGGCCAGGATCACGCGCTGGCGCTCGACCGTGTAGGCCTCCTCGAGGAAGGCCTGCAGGTCCTGCGGCGGATACAGATGGCCGAAGGTTTCGGTGAACGTGCGGGCAGCCAGCGCCGACAGGGTCGGCGCGTCGTCCACGGTGGCGCGGCGGATCGAATACATGCAGGAAGTTGACGTCAGGGCGAAGCGCGGGTCAAGCCTTTTCAGGCGATTCCGATTCCGATTCCGCTTCTTCTTCCTCTTCCTCGTACTCCTCTTCGTCCTCGTCCTCTTCTTCGCCTTCCTCGTCCTCGTCGTACTCTTCCTCTTCGTCGTCCTCGTAATCCTCGACGCCGAAGTCTTCACCGTCCCAACGGCCTTCGCCGTCGGCGACGAAGGTCAGGGCCATCGCCGCCGGGTTGGTTCCGACGCGAACCAGCCAACCACCGAACACGCGCGCACGCTCGGTGACCAGGGTGGCCTCGGAGCCTTCATTGCCCAGCTTTTCCCACTCCAGCGAAAACGCAAACTCGGTCATTGCCTGGATCTCCTGATCAGTTGGTCTTGGGGCGAACCTGGATGTGCACTTCGGCCAGCTGCGCGTCGACGATCGGCGACGGCGCGTCGGTCATCAGATCCTGTGCACCGGTGGTCTTCGGGAACGGGATGACGTCGCGGATCGACTCGGTGCCGGCCATCAGCGCGGCGATGCGGTCGATGCCGAAGGCGATGCCACCGTGCGGCGGCGCGCCGTAGTTCAGCGCGTCGAGCAGGAAGCCGAACTTGGCGCGGGCTTCCTCGGCGCCGATGCCGAGCAGTTCGAACACCGCGCTCTGCATGTCCGGACGATGGATACGGATCGAACCGCCGCCGATTTCATTGCCATTGAGCACCATGTCGTAGCCGCGCGAAACGGCGGTACGGGCATTGGCGCGCAGGTCGGCGATGTCGTCCACGGCCGGTGCGGTGAAGGGGTGATGCAGGGCGACGTAGCGCTGTTCTTCCTCGTCCCACTCGAACATCGGGAAGTCGGTGACCCACAGCGGTGCCCAGCCGTCGGCGACCAGGCCGAAGTCCTTGCCGGCCTTCAGGCGCAGCGCGCCCATGAAGTCGGAGACCTTGTTGTAGCCACCGGCGCCGAAGAACACGATGTCGCCGTTACCGGCGCCGACGTGGGCGACCAGCGCAGCGAAGGATTCCTCGCTGAAGAACTTCTGGATCGGCGAGCTGATCTCGCCGTTGTCGGCGATCTTGATGTAGGCCAGGCCCTTGGCGCCGTACTTGGCGGCATGCGCTGCGTATTCGTCGATCTGCTTGCGGCTGAGCGCTGCACCGCCCGGGATGCGCAGCGCGGCGACGCGGCCTTCGGCGTCATTGGCCGGGCCGGTGAACACGGCGAACTCGCTGTCCTTGACCAGCTCGGCCACGTCGACCAGCTCCAGCGCGATGCGCAGGTCCGGCTTGTCCGAGCCGTAGCGACGCATTGCCTCAGCCCAGGTCATGCGCGGGAAGCTGGCATCCAGCTGGACGTCGACCACTTCCTTGAAGATGGCGCGGATCATGTCCTCGACGAAGTCCTGCACGTCGCGCTCGCGGACGAAGGCGAATTCCATGTCCAGCTGGGTGAATTCCAGCTGGCGGTCGGCACGCAGGGCCTCGTCGCGGAAGCAGCGCGCGATCTGGTAGTAGCGGTCGAAGCCGGCCACCATCAGGATCTGCTTGAACAGCTGCGGGCTCTGCGGCAGGGCGTAGAACTCGCCCGGGTGCATGCGCGCCGGCACCAGGAAGTCACGCGCGCCTTCCGGGGTGGCCTTGGTCAGGATCGGGGTCTCGATGTCCTGGAAGCCCTTTTCGTCCAGATGGCGGCGCAGGGCCTGCACCAGCTTGATGCGGGTGCGCTGCATGCGCTGCATTTCCGGGCGGCGCAGGTCCAGGTAGCGGTACTTCAGGCGGGTTTCCTCGCCCGGATTCTCGTGGGCGTGGAACGGCAGCGGCGCGGCCTTGTTCAGCACGGTGATGGCGGTGGCGATCACTTCCACCTTGCCGGTGCGCATCTTGTCGTTCACCGCGTGGCGGGCACGCACCACGCCTTCCACCTGCAGCACGTCCTCGTAGCCCAGCGACGCGGCCACGGCGAACACGTCGGCGTTGTCGACTTCCACGGTCACCTGCACGATGCCTTCATGATCTCGAAGATCGATGAAGCAGACGCCGCCCTGGTTACGGGCCACGTCGGTCCAGCCGGCGAGGGTGACAGTCTGGCCAATCAGGGTCTCATCGACCAGGCCGCAGAAGTGGGTACGCATGGGGGAAGCTCCGCTGGAGAACGCCGGCACCGGATGGGGGCCGGAAAGCCTCGTATTCTGCGGCCGAGGCCCCGGCCGGGGCAAATCCGGCCAGTCACACCGGCTTGATCGCCCCCCTCCCTATAGTCGGGCACCTGCCACCGTATGGGATGCCGCCATGAAACCGCTGTCCCTGGCCAGCCTGGCCGTAACCCTCAGCCTGGGTGCCGCGGGCACCCTTGCCCTGCCCGCCCCTTCCGCGCATGCGCAGAGCGGCGTGGTCCGCTGCGAAAGCCAGAACAACCGCGAACGGGTCTGCAACACCGGCTGGCGCAATGCGCAGCTGGTGCGCCAGCTGTCCGGCTCGGACTGCGATGAAGGACGCACCTGGGGCAGCCGTAACGGCAGCATCTGGGTCACCAACGGTTGCCGCGCCGAATTCGTCGAGGCCCGCGGTGGCTGGGGCGGCGGCAATGGCGGTGGCTGGGGCGGCAACAACGGCCGGCCCGGCGAGACCATCCGCTGCGAGAGCCAGAACAACCGCGAGCGCAGCTGCCCGGTCGGCTGGCGCAATGCCCGCCTGGTCCGCCAGCTGTCCGGCAGCCCCTGCAACGAAGGGCGTACCTGGGGCGTGCGCAACGGCGCGGTCTGGGTCAGTGGCGGCTGCCGTGCCGAATTCGCCGAAGCCCGCGGCTGGGGCGGTGGTGGCGGTGGCTGGGGGGGCGGCAACAGCAATTACTCGGTTACCTGCAGCAGCAACAACAACCGCTCGCAGACCTGCGACTGGGATGAGCGTCAGGGCCGCCCGGTGCTGCAGCAGCAGCTGTCCGGCAGTGCCTGCCAGGAAGGCCGCAGCTGGGGCTACTCACGTGGCCAGGTGTGGGTGAGCAACGGCTGCCGCGCGCGTTTCGGTACGCGGTAAGTACACGGTCGGAGCCCTGGCCGACGGCCAGGGCTCTGGCCCCGGTCCGGTATCCCGCATCCACGCATGGCGTGGATCTACTGAGGGCCTTTCTGGGGTCGAGGCCCTCCGCAGGAGGGATCCGACCGTGGGATCACGGGGCGGACGCTTTATCGTCGCCCCACGGTGCAGGCGGCAGGGCAACCGGCTTGCTCAGGTCGAACTGCACGCGGAAGCGGCGGCCCTCCGGGCGGGTCAGCTCGTAGACAAAGGTCTGGTCGGGATCAATCTCCATCGCCCAGGTGTTGTGCGTCGAGGCCAGCATGTCGGCGCGGCGGAACATCGCCACCGAATCGGCGTCGGCGGGGAACTGCTGGCGCTCGGCGGTGCCCGGCGGCGTGCTGTCGCCACCGTAGAGGGTGATCGCGTCAGGGCTGCCGTCTTCGTGGCGATGATCGTGCTTCAGGCGCAGGCCGGTTTCCGTGCGGGTCAGCACCCAGGTCCGCGAGTGGTCATCGCCGACATGGAACGGGATGCGCAGCTCGTGCGCCGGATCGGCACAGCCGCGCACGTGCATGACCAGGCGCTGCCCGGCGAACGGATCCTTGCCGGTCGGTGCCGGCGTGTCCTCCACCACCTTGCCGGCATAGGCCTGGCCGCAATGCGCGGCCACGGCAGCCATGAAGGCGTCGGCCGGTGCGGTCGCCAGATCATGGGCGACCGTATCGGAGCGCTGCGAACACGCAGCAAGGCTGAGCAGGAGGGCGGAAGCGGTGACAACGGCAGGCAGTTTCATGCCCCAACCCTAACGGCCATGGCCGAAGTGCGCAAACCGCACGCGCAGCATCCGCTCAGCGATCGACTGCAGATGCCGCTGGCAGGGTTTCGGTGGCCGCCACCGGCGCGGCTTCGCCTTCACCCGCAGGTTCCTGTTCAACCGGATCGACATCGAACGGCGTGCGGAACACCAGCGACGGCAACAGCGTGGTCAGTGCGGCATACAGCAGCAGCGCGCCGAACAGCACCGCCGGAATCTGGAAGCGCTCGCGCATGATCGCCGCCAGCACCAGGGTGAAGATGAGGGTCGGGGCCAGCGCCAGCGAGACCCTCAGGCTGCTGCGGAAGCTCTCGCCGAACATCACCCGGCGCTGCAGCCAGACCACGCCGATGCGCAGCGGCAGCACCACCAGGGTGATCACGATGCCCAGCCCCAGCGCCTCGAAACTGAGTGCTTCGCTGGGCACCTTGGTGCCGGCGTTGAAGAAGTAGAACGGCACGAAGAACGAGGCGAACAGGCGCAGCGCATGCAGGTTCTCGTGCGAGGCCAGCAGCGGCATGCGCTGGTGCAGCAGGCGCGCGACCAGGCCGGCGATGAAGGCACCGACCAGGTAATACACACCCAGCAGATAGGTGATGTACGCCGCGACCATGCCGACCATCACCAGCAGCGAGAACTCCGAACCCGGCGCGTGCGGCGCCACCCAGCGGCCCAGCGCGATGAACAGCAGCGGCAGGCCGACCATCATCGCCAGCAGGGCCAGGCTGGACAGCGCCATGTGCCCCGGATCACCGGCCTGCAGCACGATGAACAACGCCGCCAGCGCCAGAAGTTCACCGGCAATGGCCTTGCTGGTCACCCAGAACCGCTCGTCCTCGCTCAGGCCCAGCCGCGACAGCGAATCCATGATGAAGCCGGTGGACGGCGTCAGCAGCGCCAGCGCCAGCAGGCCGGCGGCCTGCCACGGCAGCCCCGCGTAGCGCCAGGCCAGCCAGCCCACACCGAACAGCGTGCCGGTACGGATCACCAGATGCGCCAGCAGCGGCCACATGCCACGGCGCAGCGCCTGCAGATCCACTTCCAGGCCGGCGAACAGGAACAGCGAGGAAATGCCCAGTGTGGCCAACAGACCGATCACCGCGTCGTGCGCCTGGTCGCCCAGCCAGAGCATGCCGATGATGCCGAACAGCAGGCAGGTCAGCGGCGCGGGCAGGCTGAAACGCTGCAGCGCGCGCGGGATCACCAGCAGCGCAAAGATCAGCAGCAGGTAGATCAGTTCATGGCTCATGGGGGACTTCCGTGTGATTCGAACGCGCGCAGGATGCGCGCGCCGAACCGATCCGGCAAGCCACTTCTGAATGACCCCGGTTACCTCAACCGATCAGCCGATCGGCGATGCGGCCTACCTGCGCCAGCACCGTGGCACGCTGTTCGTTGCTGATCGCACCCGCCTGCAGGTAGGCGGTCAGCACCCAGGGCGTGCCGCCGGCCAGCGGCCACAACACGGCGATGTCGTTGCGCGCGTCCTCGCCGTTGCTGCCGGTCTTGTCACCGACGCGCCAGCGCTTGCCCAGGCCCGCGCGCAGGCAGGCGTCGCCGGTTTCGTTGTCGATCAGCCAATCGGCCAGCTGCTGCCGCGACGCCGGCTGCAGCACCTCGCCCAGCACCACGCGCTGCAGGGTCGCAGCCATCGCCGCCGGCGTGGTGGTGTCGCGCGGATCGCCCTTGGCAAAGCTGTTCAGCTCCGGCTCCAGGCGATCACTGCGGCTCACCGCATCACCGCTCGCGCGCAGGAATGCGGTCACCGCGGGCGGGCCACCGACCACGCCGAACAGCAGGTTGGCTGCAGTGTTGTCGCTGGTGATGATCGTGGCACGGCACAGATCGCGCACGGTCATGTCCTTGCCGGCGTGGCGGCGGGTGACCGGCGCGTGCGAGAGCAGGTCGGCATCGCGCACCGGCACGCGCGTGTCCAGCAACGCGGGCCTGCGCTCGGCCTGGCTGAGCACGGTGGCGGCCAGCACGCTCTTGAACGTGCTGCACATCGGGAAACGCTCGTCCTGGCGATGACCGATGCGGCGACCGCTCGCAGTGTCCAACAGGGTCACGCCGAGGCGGCCGGCACAGGCCTTTTCCAGTGCGGCGAAGTCGGTGGCGGCGGTGAGGGCGGCATCGGTCGGTGCACTGGCGGCGGTCTTGCCCGCCGCACGGGCCAGCAACGGCAGGGCAAGCGAGGAAGCAACGGCGGCACCACTGAACTGCAGGAATCGGCGACGGGCGAGCATGCGGGGTTCTCCTGGGGACCGCCCGATTATTGAAGCCTCGCACGCAGGCGACCAGCGCGAAAAATCAGCGGAAGGCATTAGCTGGATTAATGCCTGTCGCAATCAACCCTTTAATTCTTCTGAACTGGCTACTGGGAAGGTAGGATCAGCCATCACCCTGGCTCACGACTACTCTGATGCTGCACCCTACCCTGCCGCTGAACGCGCTGCGTGCCTTCGAGGCGGCCGCACGCCACCAGAACTTCACCCGTGCCGCGCTGGAGCTGTGCGTCAGCCAGGCCGCGCTGAGCCACCAGATCCGCGGGCTGGAGGACCGGCTCGGCATCCGCCTGTTCCATCGCCTGCCGCGCGGCGTGGCGCTCACCGAGGAGGGCGCGGCGCTGTATCCGGTGCTCAACGAATCGTTCGAGCGCATCTCGGCCAGCATCGCGCGCTACACCGGTGGCCCGGCCCGTGAAGTACTGACTCTGGGCGTGGTCGGCACCTTCGCCACCGGTTGGCTGCTGCCACGGCTGGCTGCGTTCGAGGCCGCGCACCCGGACATCGAGCTGCGACTGCAGACCCACAACAACCGCATCGATCTGGCCGGCGAGGGCCTGGACCTGGCGATCCGCTTCGGTGATGGCGACTGGCAGGGCCAGGCCTGCACAGCGATCCTCGACGCGCCGTTTGCACCGCTGTGCGCACCAGCATTGGCGCGGCGGCTCAAACAGCCACGCGACCTGGGCACCCTGCCCCTGCTGCGCTCCTACCGCAGCGACGAATGGCCGCGCTGGCTGCAGGCGGCAGGAGTGAGTGGCGTGGAAGCCCGCGGGCCGGTGTTCGATTCGTCGTTGACGGTGGCGATGGCCGCGGTCGGCGGTGCCGGCGTGGCGCTGCTGCCGCTGCGCATGTTCGAGCAGGAGCTGGCCGAGGGTCGCCTGCTGCAGCCATTCAGCACCACGCTGGAGCTGGGGCGCTACTGGCTCACGCGACTGCGCTCGCGTGCCGAGCGTGAGCCGGCGAAGCGGTTCCGCGAATGGCTGCAGGCGCAGGGATGAAAAAAGGGGACGGAGGGGATTAAGTCGTTTGTGTCACTAACGACTTAATCCCCTCCGTCCCCTTTTTTTGCGTGGTCAGGACTCCAGCAGTTCCATCCACGCTGCCTCAGCTTTTTCCAGCTGGGCGGCAGCGGTTTCGCGGTCACGGCCGATCACCGCCATGCGGGTGGCATCGGCGTAGTTGGCCGGGTCGGCCAGCTGGCGGTCCAGCTCGGCCAGGGCGCTTTCCAGTTCGGCCACCTTGGCTTCGGCGGCGGCCAGCTTGTGCGGGTTCACCGGCTTCTTCTGTACCACCTGAGCCACCGGCGCGGTCTTGACCACCACCGGCTCTTCCACCTGTTCCATGCGCGCCTTGGTGCCCTGCGCCTGCGGACGGGTGCGCAGCCAGGCCGCGTAGGCGTCGAGGTCGCCGTCGAACGGCTCGACCACGCCATCGGCCACGCGCCAGTAGGTATCGCAGACCAGGCCGATCAGATGGCGGTCATGCGAGACCATCACGATCGCGCCTTCGAAGGTGGCCAGTGCCTCAGCCAGCGCTTCGCGCATTTCCAGGTCAAGGTGGTTGGTCGGTTCGTCCAGCAGCAGCACATTCGGCTGCTGCCAGGCGATCAGCGCCAGCGCCAGGCGCGCGCGCTCGCCGCCGGAGAAACCATCCACCGGCTCGAACGCGCGGTCGCCCGGGAAGTTCCACTTGCCGAGGAAATCGCGGAACGACTGGTTCGGTGCGTCCGGGGCGATCTCGCGGAAATGCTCCATCGGCGACTGGCCTTCGTGCAGCGACTCCACCGTGTGCTGGGCGAAGTAGCCGATCTTCAGGTCCGGGTGCGCCATGCGCTCGCCGACGATCGGCGCCAGCTCGCCCACCAGGGTCTTCACCAGGGTGGTCTTACCGGCACCGTTGGGACCGAGCAGGCCGATGCGCTGGCCCGCTTCCAGGCCGAAGCCGACGTTGTGCAGGATCACCGCGTCCTTGCCGTAGCCGGCCTCGACGTGGTTCAGGCGGATCAGCGAGAACGGCAGCTTGGCCGGCGGCGCGAACTCGATGCGGAACTCGCGCTCGGCACGCACCGCTTCGGTGCCGGCCAGCTTGGCCAGGCGCTTCATGCGGCTCTGCGCCTGCGCGGCCTTGCTGGCCTGCGCCTTGAAGCGGTCGATGAAGCTCTGCAGGTGGGCACGCTCGGCCTGTTCCTTCTCGTGCGCGATCTGCTGCTGGCGCAGCTGTTCGGCGCGCTGGCGCTCGAAGTCGGTGTAGCCGCCCGGGTAGAGCTTGGCGCCGCCACCGTGCAGGTGCAGGGTGTGGGTGGCCACGTTGTCGAGGAACTCGCGGTCATGCGAGATCAGCAGCAGGGTGCCCGGATACTTCAGCAGCCACTGCTCCAGCCAGTACACCGCGTCCAGATCCAGGTGGTTGGTCGGTTCGTCCAGCAGCAGCAGGTCGCTTGGCATCATCAGCGCGCGGGCCAGGTTCAGGCGCACGCGCCAGCCGCCGGAGAACGAGGACACCGCGCGGTGGTGGGTCTCTGCCGGGAAACCGAGGCCGTGCAGCAGCTTGCCGGCGCGCGCTTCGGCGTCGTAGGCATTGAGCTCGGCCATCTTCGTGTGCGCCTCGGCCACCGCTTCCCAGTCTTCGCGGGCGGTCGCCTCGGCCTCGGCGGCCAGCACGGCGGCCACTTCGGTATCACCGCCCAGCACGAAGCTCAGCGCCGGGTCCGGCAGCGACGGGGTTTCCTGGGCGACGCTGGCGATGCGCACCTTGCCGGGCAGATCGACATCGCCCTTGTCCGCCTCCAGCTCGCCCTTCACCGCCGCGAACAGGCTGGACTTGCCAGCACCGTTGCGGCCGACCACACCCACCCGGTAACCGGCGTGCAGGGTCAGGTCGACATTGGACAACAGCAGCCGCTCGCCGCGGCGCAAGGCGAAATTACGAAGGGAAATCATCGGGGGAGGCGTCCATATAACCAGATGGAATGTGCTGGTGAGCACTGTTCCTGCGACGCAATTCTAGCGTTAACGAATACTTGACGCGTCCCGGGATGCGCGGCGGCCGGCGTTCCTCTCTCCCACGTCCTTGCCGCGCGCGTCCCGGGCTCCCTCCCCCGCCAGTGCCGATCCGGGCTAAATGGTTGCTGCTGCAACGTTTTTTCCGATGACCGGCATTTGACACGCACTGAATATCCCGTTAATTCCTGCTTTGCGCACCGCAACAACCGCCGTCCGCCTCACCCCCGTGATGTCGATTCCGGTGCCGCCCCCGCCAACCGGAGCTCCGTCCCGATGACCCGCAAGACCAGCCTGATCGCCGCCGCCGTCGCTGTCGCACTCGGTGGCTCTCCGTTCGTTGCCGCTGCCCAGCAGGCCGGCACCGCCGCCAACACCCTGGACACGGTGATCGTCACCGGCACCCGCGTGGCCGACCGCACGGTGGCCGAATCGCAGTCGCCGATCGACATCATCACCCCCGAAGCCCTGCAGTCCACCGGCACCAGCGAGCTGGCCACCGCGCTGTCGCGCGCCCTGCCCTCGCTGAACTTCCCGCGCCCTGCCCTGACCGATGGCACCAGCGGCGTGCGCCCGGCGCAGCTGCGCGGCCTGTCACCGGACCAGGTGCTGGTGCTGGTCGACGGCAAGCGCCGCCACACCTCGGCGATGATCAACGTCAACGGCAGCATCGGCCGTGGTTCATCGGCGGTGGACATCAATGCGATCCCGATCGCCGCCATCGAGCGCGTGGAAGTGCTGCGTGACGGTGCGTCGGCGCAGTACGGCTCGGACGCCATCGCCGGCGTCATCAACATCGTGCTCAAGGGCAGCGGCAGTGGCGGCAGCCTGGCGGTGGACTACGGCCAGTACTCCGCTGGTGACGGCAACAAGTACCAGCTCTCCGGCGATACCGGCGTCGAGTTCGGCAACGGCCGTGGCCGCGTGCACGTGGCCGGCCAGATCAGCCAGCAGGACGAAAGCAACCGCGCCGGCCCGTACCGCGGCACCACCCCGAACACCGGCAACTTCCCGAGCATCGGCCAGAAGACCTTCATCGTCGGCGACCCGCGCGTGGATGCGACTGCGGCTTCGGTCAACGCCAGTTTCGATTTCAGTGACCGCGTGACCGGCTACGCCAGCGCGCTGCTCAGCAACCGCGACATCACCTCGTTCGCGTTCTACCGCTCGCGCAACCACAGCGGGCAGAGCGCGCTGCTGGCGCAGACCTACCCGGACGGCTTCGTGCCGGAGATCAACCAGTACTCCAAGGACCGCTCGCTGGTGGCCGGGGTCAAGGGCAACACCGATAACGGCTGGACCTGGGACCTGAGCCTGAACCACGGCGAGAACACCCTCGACTTCCACACCCGCAACAGCATCAACTACAGCCTCGGCGCAACCAGCCCGCGCTCGTTCTACGACGGCACGCTGAAGTACCAGCAGGACATCTTCAACGCCGACCTGACCAAGTCGCTGGACTGGGGCCTGGCCTACCCGGTCACGCTGTCCTTCGGTGGTGAATACCGCAAGGAGAAGTGGGACCAGAAGCCGGGCGAGCTGAACTCGTACACCGGCAGTGGCGCGCAGGGCTTCGGTGGCTTCACCCCCACCAATGAAGTGCATGCCGACCGCCACAACTACGCGGTCTATGCAGGCCTGGAAGCGGACCTGACCGAGAAGTTCTCGGCCGGCATCACCGGCCGCTACGAGGATTACTCGGACTTCGGCGACCGCTTCTCCGGCAAGCTGTCGGCGCGCTACGCGTTCACCGACAAGGTTGCGCTGCGGGCCACCGCGTCCAGCGGATTCCGTGCACCGTCGCTGGCGCAGCAGGGCTACCAGGCGGTCACCAGCCAGTTCCTCAACGGCGTGTTCGTCGAGCGCGGCACCTTCCCCACCACCAGCCCGGCTGCGCAGGCACTGGGCGCCTCGCCGCTGAAAGCCGAGACCTCCACCTCCTACAGCCTGGGCCTGGTGCTGCAGCCGGTCGACCGCCTGTACATCACCGTCGACGCCTACCAGATCGACATCGATGACCGCATCGCATTGTCGTCCAGCATCACCACCAACGCCGCCACCAGCGCACTGCTGGGCACCCTCGGCCTGCCGCAGGTGACCGCGTTCTCGTACTTCACCAACGGCCTGGATACGCGCACCCGTGGCGTCGACTTCGTGTCCAGCTACACCGTGCCCTTCAGCGCCAGCAGTCTGGAACTGACCGCCGCGTACAGCTACAACGACACCGAAGTGCGCCGCGTTGGCGGCACCCCGGCGGTGTTCGGCACGCTGGGCCTGACCCAGTCGCTGATCGGCCGCGATGAGATCGGCCGCATCGAGGACAGCTATCCGCGCGACAAGGCGATCCTGAGCGGCACCTGGCGTTCGGACCACTGGGAACTGGGCCTGGCCGCGACCCGCTACGGCAAATTCACCGTGCGCAACTCGGCCACCGCACTGCGCGACCAGACCTACGGCGACGCCTGGGTGGTGGATGCCTCGGCCAGCTACAAGCCGAGCAGCAACTGGACCCTGACCGTGGGCGCCGACAACCTGCTGGACAAGTACCCGGACCGCACCGAAGACCTGCAGAACTCCACCTTCGGCATGCTGCCGTACAGCAACTACTCGCCGTTCGGCTTCAACGGCGCGTACGTATACGGCCGGGTCAAGTACACCTGGTAAGCGCTGGCGGGCGCCTCTCTGGTAGTGCCGGCCGCTGGCCGGCAACTCCCTGGTGGGGTCAGATCCTTTTTCCTGCGGGAGAGGGATCTGACCCCATTCGCATTTAAGGTTTGCCGTATCTGGCGTCATCGGTGAAAATCGGGATACCCCCGTTTTTCTGCGAGTGCCGATGCACCATGACACCGACCTGATCAACATCGTTGCCGTTGGCCTCGGGCTCGCCTTCATCTTCGGCGCGCTGGCCAACAAGCTCCGCTTGTCTCCCTTGGTCGGTTACCTGGTTGCTGGCATCTGCGTAGGCCCGTTCACCCCCGGCTTCGTCGCCGACCAGGCGCTGGCCAACCAGCTGGCCGAGCTGGGCGTGATGCTGCTGATGTTCGGCGTCGGCCTGCACTTCTCGCTGAAGGACCTGATGGCGGTCAAGGCCATCGCCATCCCCGGTGCCATCGGCCAGATCGCGGTCGCTACCCTGCTCGGCTGGGGCGTGGCCTCTTTGATGGGCTGGCCAGCCCTGCATGGCGTCATCTTCGGTTTCTCGCTGGCCACCGCCAGTACCGTGGTGCTGTTGCGGGCGATGGAGGAGCGCCGCCTGCTGGAAACCATGCGCGGCAAGATCGCGGTCGGCTGGCTGATCGTGGAAGACCTGGCCTGTGTGCTGGCGCTGGTGATGATGCCGGTGATGGCCGGTGTGTTCGGCCCCGATGCGGCCAAGGAATCGCACTCGCTGGGCAGCGTGCTGGCCGACATCGGCTGGACCTTCGTGCAGCTGGGCCTGTTCGTGGCGGTGATGCTGGTGGTCGGGCGCCGGGTCATCCCGTGGATCCTCGAACGCATCGCCGGCACCGGTTCGCGCGAACTGTTCACCCTGTCGGTGCTGGCGATCGCGCTGGGCGTGGCGTTCGGCTCGGCGATGCTGTTCGGCGTCTCGTTCGCGCTGGGCGCGTTCTTCGCCGGCATGCTGCTCAACGAATCGGAGCTGAGCCACAAGGCCGCACATGATTCTCTGCCGCTGCGCGATGCGTTCGCGGTGCTGTTCTTCGTCTCGGTCGGCATGCTGTTCGACCCCAACATCCTCGTCCAGCACCCTTGGCAGGTGCTGGCCACGGTGCTGATCATCATGTTCGGCAAGTCGGCCGCCGCGTTCTTCATCGTGCGCGCGTTCGGGCACCCGACCAGCACTGCGCTGACCATCTCGGCCAGCCTGGCGCAGATCGGCGAGTTCGCCTTCATCATCGCCGGCCTCGGCGTCGCGCTGCAGATCCTGCCGAAGGAAGGCCAGTCGCTGGTGCTGGCCGGTGCGCTGGTGTCGATCATGCTCAACCCGCTGGTGTTCGGGCTGCTTGACCGTTGGCAGGCCAAGCAGGAGCAGTCGCCCCAGGCCGCCGAGCCGGAAGAGGCCACCGGTCCCTCGCGTGACCTGCATGACCATGCCATCGTCATTGGTTACGGCCGGGTCGGCAGCGAGCTGGCGCAGGTGCTGCGCGACCGTGGCGTGCCGGTGCTGGTGATCGATGACAACAAGGAGCACGTCGAACAGGCGCACGCCAAGGGCCTGGCGGCGATCCGTGGTAGTGCTGCTGCCGACCGCGTGCTGGCCGAAGCGCATCCGGAACGCGCGAAGATTGCGGTGCTGGCGATTCCTCAGCCGCTGGAAGCCGGTGAGGCGCTGGCCAAGCTGCGTGCGATCAATCCGGAGCTGACCCTGCTGGCGCGAGCACACAGCGATGCAGAGGTGAAGCATCTGTTGGAGCACGGTGCGGATGGCACGGTGATGGCCGAGCGCGAGCTGGCCTATTCGCTGGCCGAGATGGTGATGGCCACGCCGCCGTATCGCGGGCTGGGACAGCACAGTATTCCGGTGGTGTGAGGAGTGTGGGTGCGGCAGGGCTTGCAGCCCTGCACCTGCTGAATCAACTTCAACTTCAACTTCAACTTCAACTGCAACGGCAAAAGCAAAAGCTGACTCTCCGTGGAATGGCGGGGTGGGTCCGGTTGCGGGGGGCGCTGCAAGTACGTCCATGTAAGCTCGGTCGCCGCATCCTTGCGGCTCACGCCCCCGCAACCGGACCCACCCCGCCTTCGACAATTTCCTGCGGCTGTTGGTAGGTGTCGACCTTGGTCGACACGGCGGTGCATCTGACCCCGGAAACAAAAAAATCCCCGGTCGACCCGCATCGACCGGGGATCTGGATCGCCACGTTGCCATGCCTTGGAGAGGCAGTTCCACCGTAGCGCATCGCGGTGCCGGTGGTGATCGCCTGTGGCGATGACGACCAAGCGTGCGGCTATCAGGCGCCTGCCAGGGCCTGCTCCAGGTCGGCACGCAGGTCGCCGATGTGCTCGATGCCGATCGACAGCCGCACGGTGTCTTCGCTGACACCGGCCTTGGCCAGTTCGGCGGCATCCAGCTGGCGGTGGGTGGTCGAGGCGGGATGGGTGGCCAGCGACTTCGCATCACCCAGGTTGACCAGGCGGGTGAACAGCTTCAGCGCATCGAGGAAACGTGCGCCGGCTTCACGGCCGCCCGGCAGGCCGAAGGTCAGTACGCCCGAGCCGTGCCCACCCAGGTAACGTTGCGCGGCGGCATGCTCGGGGTCGTCGGCCAGCCCGGCGTAGCGCACCCAGGCCACCTTTGCGTGTGACTTCAGAAACTGCGCGACAGCCAGCGCGTTGGCGTTGATGCGCTCCATGCGCAGCGCCAGGGTTTCAATGCCCTGCAGGATCAGGAACGCGTTGAACGGTGACAGCGCCGCGCCGGTATTGCGCAGCGGCACCACCCGCGCGCGGCCGATGTAGGCCGCCGGCCCCAGCGCTTCGGTATAGACCACGCCGTGGTAGCTGGGGTCGGGCTGGTTGAGCCGTGCGAAGCGCTGGGGTTGTGCAGCCCAGTCGAAGCGGCCGGAATCGACGATCGCGCCGCCCAAGCTGTTGCCGTGGCCGCCGAGGTACTTGGTCAGCGAATGCACCACGATGTCGGCGCCGTGCTCGAACGGGCGCAACAGGAACGGGGTGGCCACGGTGTTGTCGACGATCAGCGGCACGCCGGCGGCATGCGCGAGCTCGGCAATCGCCGCGATGTCGGTGACGTTGCCACGCGGGTTGCCGATCGATTCGACGAACACCGCCTTGGTGCGTTCGTCGATCAGCGCGGCGAAGGCGGACGGATCGGCCGGGTCGGCGAAGCGCGCCTGGATGCCGTACTGCGGCAGGGTGTGCGCCAGCAGGTTGAGGCTGCCGCCATACAGCGCACTGGAGGCAACGATGTTGTCACCGGCCTCGGCGATGGTCTGGATGGCATAGGTGATGGCCGCCTGCCCCGAGGCCAGCGCCAGCGCACCGATGCCGCCTTCCAGTGCGGCCAGGCGCTGCTCCAGTACGTCGGTGGTGGGGTTCATGATGCGGGTGTAGATGTTGCCGGGCACCTTCAGGTCGAACAGATCGGCGCCATGCTGGGTGTCATCGAAGGCATACGCCACCGTCTGGTAGATCGGCACCGCCACCGCGCGGGTGGTCGGGTCGGGACGGTAGCCGCCGTGCACGGCCAGGGTTTCCAGTTGCCACTGCGGGTCGCTCATTGCGCCAGGCTCCATCCGGGGAAACCGCCACCATAGGCCAGCCAGAACCACGCGCTGAAAGCTGCTGGCGATGACGCCAGTACCACCGGTTATCAGGTTGGCCGCGATTCAGGCAGCCGTCATGGGCCATTGCTAGGCTTCGCCGCCGGGCGCTCCTGCCCGGGCACGGAGGCCCAACGCGCATGCAGCCATCCCCTTGGACACCCACCGCCAGCGGCACGCCGACCCCGGTGCTGCTGGTGGAGGACGACCGCCGCCTGGCCGAGCTGGTCAGTGACTACCTTCACGAACACGGCTTCGCCGTGCAGCATGTGGCCCGTGGCGACCTCGCCGGTGCGGCCTGCCGCCAGCACGCGCCGGAACTGGTGGTGCTGGACCTGATGCTGCCCGGCCTCGGCGGCATAGACGTGTGCCGGCAGATCCGCAGCTTCTCCGATGTGCCGATCCTGATGCTGACCGCCTGCGAGGACGACATCGAACAGGTGCTCGGCCTGGAATCGGGCGCCGACGACTATGTGCACAAGCCGATCGAGCCGCGCCTGCTGCTGGCCCGCCTGCGCGCCCTGCTGCGCCGCCGCCATGGCAGCAGCAACACCGGCACCCCCTGCCGCCTCATGCACGGCGAGCTGCTGATCGACCGCATGCAGCGCGAGGTGCATCTGCACGGCCAGCCGGTGGACATGGGCACCACCGAATTCGAGATCCTGTGGCTGCTGGCCAGCCAGCCGGGGCAGATTCTCTCGCGTGACCAGATCCTGCAGGCGGTGCGCGGCATCGGCTTCGACGGGCTGGACCGCAGTGTCGATGTCAGCATCGGCAAGCTTCGCCGCAAGCTGGGCGATGACGCACGCGAACCGCGGCGGATCAAGACGGTGTGGGGCCGCGGCTACCAGTTCAATCCCTCGTCCTGGTCGGCATGAAGCGGCTGTTCCTGCGCCTGTGGCTGGTGGTCGGCGCGAGCTTCCTGATCACCCTGCTGCTGATCAACGTGATCTTCGATCGCATCTACCTGCCGTTCCAGCAGCGTGTATTCGCAGAGCAGGTGCGCGGCCAGTTGTATGCATTGCGGCAGGGGTTGGACGGAAAGGACTCCGCCGCCCAGCAGGATCAGCTGGCGCAATGGCAACCCCACTATGGCATCGCATTGGCTCTGCTGCCGTCAGCACCGGCCCTCGCGGCCGGCGAACAGGAACAGCTGCAGCGCAACGGGCTCATTTCCCGGCAGAAGTTCGAGATCGTACTGGCGCCGCTTGATCCACTGCATCCCGATGGCCCCTGGCTGCGCCTGCATCTGCCAGGCGAGCCGTCGATGACCCTCTATCTCACCCTGATCGCCTATTCGGTGATGCTGGCCCTGTTCGGGCTGTGCCTGTACGCCTGGGTGCGCCTGCTCTGGCGCGATCTGGACGCGCTGCGCGTGCACGCCGATCGCATCGGTGCCGGCGATCTGCAGGCGCGCGCGCAGGTTTCGCCACGCTCGCAGATACGCGTCATCGTCGACCATTCCAACCGCATGGCCGCACGCGTGGCCGAACTGGTCCAGCGCCAGCGCGACCTCACCCATGCCATATCGCACGAACTGCGCACGCCCATCGCGCGCGTGGCCTTCGGCCTGGACCTGATGCAGGACAGCGACGATCACGAACGCCGTACACGGCTGGCACAGGGGCTGCACGGCGACCTGGCCGAACTCAACCGGCTGGTCAGCGAACTGCTGGCCTATGAGCGTCTGGAGCATCCCGGCGAAGGCGAGCCGATGCAGCGCATTGAAGCCAACGACTGGCTGCAGGCCTGCCTGGCCGATGCACGCCGTGATGCCGAACGAGCCGGCGTGGTCCTGCGCGTGCAGCCCAGTGCGTTGCCGCGGGTGGATGCCGAACCGCGGCTGCTGCAGCTGGCGCTGAGCAATCTGGTGGGCAATGCGCTGCGCCACGCGCGTTCGCAGGTGGAAGTGTCGCTGGTCGGTGTCGGCGGCCGCGCGTGCCTGCGCGTGGATGACGACGGCCCGGGCATCGCCGAGGCCGACCACGAAAAAGTGATGCGCCCGTTCACCCGCCTGGATGACAGCCGCAGCCGCGACACCGGCGGCTTCGGGCTGGGCCTGGCCATCGTCAGCCGCATCGCAGCCCGCCACGGTGGCGAGCTGCGCATCAGCCGCGCCACGCTGGGTGGCGCGCGCCTGGAAATGCACTGGCCGCTGGCTGCCAGCTGAACGCCCACGGGCGCCATTACAGTTGATTACAACTCCCGCACAACTGCGGAGGGATCGGTCGCCGGCATATCGCCACGCTGGCGACCCTGCAGCACTCGCCGGATGCGCGCGCTGCTTTCCTCCCATTGTCGAGAGATTCCATGTCCCAGCTTCGCCGTTCCCCCACCCTGCTCTGCCTGGCCCTGCTGCCGCTGTTCGCCGCGCCGATCGCCCACGCCAAGGATGACCACTGGACCTTCGAGCTCGCCGCTGGTGGTGGCGTGACGCCGCGCTACAGCGGCAGCGAGGAATACCGCGCGACGCCGTCGCTGTCGTTCGATGTCACCTCGCCGGGGGGATGGTTTCTGGGCACCAGTGGCATCGGCTGGGGCACGTCCATTGGCGAGCACACCCGCGTGCGTGCCTACATCGGCGCCAGCGGCATCCGCCGCGACAAGGACTCCCTGCTCGGCGGTTCGGACTTCCTGCGCGGCATGGGTGATATCGATACCCGTCCCCTGGTCGGTGTCTCGGCTGGTTATACGCTGGGCGAAGCCGTGCTGAGCGGCGCCTGGCAGTTCACCCGCAAGGACGAGGACAAGGCCGAGAACGGCCTGGCCACCCAGCAGATCCACCTGAACCTGAGCATGCCGCTGTTCGACCTGGCCGGCGGTGTGGTCAGCGGCAGCGTGTCCACCGACTACGGCAACCGTGGCTACATGCAGACCTGGTACGGCGTCAGCCCGGAACAGGCGGCGCGCACCGGCTTTGCCCAGCACACGCCGAAGGCCGGCCTGGTCAGTGCCGGTCTTGGCCTGAAATGGAGCCACCGCGTGGGCCGCAACGGCAACTGGTACATCTCGGCTGAGGGCACGCGACTGCTTGGCGACGCCGCCGACAGCCCGATCGTGCAGAAGGCGAACCAGTTCGGCTTGATGAGCGGCTATACGCACCGCTTCTGAGTGAGCGCCGGGCATGGCCCGGCGTACTCCGCAGGAAACGGGGCGCTGCGACCAGGCAGCGCCCCGTGTGAATCACGCCTTGGCGAACACCAGGTGGCCGCCGTCGTTGCCGACTTCAATGGTGTCGCCGTTGACGAAGGCGCCGGACAGGATCTTCTGCGCCAGCGGGTTCTCCAGCTGCGACTGGATTGCACGCTTCAACGGGCGCGCGCCATAGACTGGATCGAAACCGACGTTGCCGAGCAGGTCGAACGCCGCATCGGAGACCGCCAGCTTCAACCCGCGCTCGGCCAGCCGCTTCTCAAGCCCACGCATCTGGATGCGCGCGATCTGCTTGATCTGCTGCTTGTCCAGCGGGTGGAACACCACGATGTCGTCCAAGCGGTTGATGAACTCCGGACGGAAGTGCGCCTGTACCACGCCCATCACCGCCGCCTTCATCTGCGTGTAGGCCTCCGGACTGTCGTCGGCGCTCATGTCCTGGATCTGGTGCGAGCCCAGGTTCGAGGTCATCACGATGACGGTGTTGCGGAAGTCCACGGTGCGGCCCTGGCCATCGGTCAGGCGGCCATCGTCCAGCACCTGCAGCAGGATGTTGAACACATCCGGATGCGCCTTCTCCACTTCGTCCAGCAGGATCAACGAATACGGACGGCGACGCACGGCCTCGGTCAGGTAGCCACCCTCTTCGTAACCGACGTAGCCCGGGGGCGCACCGATCAGGCGGGCGACGCTGTGCTTCTCCATGAACTCGCTCATGTCGATGCGGATCATCGCGTCGGCACTGTCGAACAGGAACTCGGCCAGCGACTTGCACAGCTCGGTCTTGCCGACGCCGGTCGGGCCGAGGAACAGGAACGAACCGGCCGGGCGATTCGGATCGGACAGGCCCGCACGCGAACGGCGCACGGCATCGGAGACGACCTTGATCGCTTCCTCCTGGCCGACCACGCGGTTGTGCAGCACCTCTTCCATGCGCAGCAGCTTGTCGCGCTCACCTTCGAGCATCTTGTTGACCGGGATGCCGGTCCAGCGCGACACGACCTCGGCGATCTCCTCGTCGGTGACCCGGTCCTGCACCAGCTTGAAGTCCCTGTGTTCGGCTTCCTGCGCGGCGGCCAGCTGTTTTTCCAGCTGCGGCAGCAGGCCGTACTGGATCTCGCTCATCTTGGCGAAATCCTGGCGGCGCTGCGCGGCTTCCAGCTCCAGCTTGGCCTGCTCGACCTGCTCCTTGATCTTGGTCGCACCCTGCAGCGCGGCCTTCTCCGACTTCCAGATTTCATTGAGGTCGGAGAACTCGCGCTCCAGCGCCTCGATGTCGTTCTCCAGATCGGCCAGGCGCTGCCGCGAGGCCTCGTCCTTTTCCTTCTTCAGCATCTCGCGCTGGATCTTCAGCTGGATCACCCGGCGTTCCAGGCGGTCCAGCTCCTCCGGCTTGGAGTCGATTTCCATGCGCAGGCGCGAGGCCGCCTCGTCCATCAGATCGATGGCCTTGTCCGGCAGCTGGCGGTCGGTGATGTAGCGGTTGGACAGCGTCGCAGCGGCGACGATGGCCGGGTCGGTGATCTCCACGCCGTGGTGCACCGCGTACTTTTCCTTCAGCCCGCGCAGGATGGCAATGGTGTCTTCCACCGACGGCTCACCCACGAAGACCTTCTGGAAGCGGCGCTCCAGCGCGGCATCCTTTTCGATGTACTTGCGGTACTCATCCAGCGTGGTGGCACCGACGCAGTGCAGCTCGCCGCGTGCCAGCGCCGGCTTGAGCATGTTGCCGGCATCCATCGCGCCATCGGCCTTACCCGCACCGACCATGGTGTGCAGCTCATCGATGAACAGGATGATCTGCCCTTCGCTCTTGGCCAGGTCGTTGAGCACGCCCTTCAATCGCTCCTCGAACTCACCACGGAACTTGGCACCGGCGATCAGCGCGCCCATGTCCAGCGACAGCACGCGCTTGCCGCGCAGGCCCTCGGGCACTTCGTCGTTGATAATGCGCTGGGCCAGGCCTTCGACGATCGCGGTCTTGCCAACGCCAGGTTCGCCGATCAGCACCGGGTTGTTCTTGGTCCGGCGCTGCAGCACCTGGATGGTGCGACGGATTTCCTCGTCACGGCCGTTCACCGGATCGAGCTTGCCGCTCTCGGCGCGCGCGGTCAGGTCGATGGTGTACTTCTCCAGCGCCTGCCGCTGTTCCTCGGCGTTCTCCGACTGCACGTTCTCGCCGCCACGCAGCTTGTCGATGGCGGTCTGCAGGCGGGTCTTGTCGGCACCGGCGGCGCGCAGCGCCATGCCCAGCGTGCCCCTGTCTTCCAGCGCCGCCAGCACGAACCACTCGCTGGCAATGAAGGCATCGCCATTCTGCTGGGCCAGCTTGTCAGTGTGATTGAGCAGGCGTCCGAGGTCGTTGCCCATCGAAACGTTGCCAGCCTGGCCGGACACCTTCGGCAGCGCATCCAGTGCCTCGGTCAGGCGCTCGCGCAGCACCGGCACGTTCACCCCGGCCTGGGCCAGCAGCGGGCGCGTACTGCCACCCTGCTGGTCCAGCAACGCGCTGAACAGGTGAACCGGTTCGATGATGCTGTTGTCGCGGCCCACGGCCAGCGACTGTGCGTCTGCCAGCGCCTGCTGGAAACGCGAGGTGAGCTTGTCCATCCGCATTGCGAATCCTCATCGGTCATCAGGGCCGGCCCGCGCCGGCGATGCTGGAAAGATGCGGTTGCCCCACCCCGTTTCAAGGGTGACTGCGACTGCACCCCGAGGCCAGTCAGCCTGCGGCCAGCATGCCGGAACGGGTGTGGTCGGCGCGTTGATCCCGATCAGTTCTGCGCGATGGACCGGCTCAGCGGGTGATCGCGCTGCGGATCGCCCGCAGCTGCTGCTTGACCGCCCGCGCCTGCGCCGGATCCATGCGCAGCAGGGCCTTCTGCCCGATCGAGCGTGACTGCAGGGTGGGATCGACGAAGCGATAGCGGCCCCGTTCGTCGCGCTGCACCAGCGGCGGCTGGGCCAGTTCCGGGGTGTCCAGCAGGTGGTCGATCACCGTGACCAGACGGTCGTTGAAATAGCCCTCGGGCCGGCCAAGGTCCACGTAAGCCTGCTGGATCAGCGGATAGAAGCGCTTGTAGGACGTGGCCGTTGCCGCCGGGTCCAGCGCGGTGAAGGCCTGTACGTAGGGCGCATAGCGCGCCGCGTTGCTGGCGGCGATGCGTTCACCGCCTTCGCCCGGCTCGACCTGCAGGCTGCCCGGCAGCGGGCGCGCGGCCAGCGCTGTGGGTGGCACGCTGGGCTTGTCCAGGTTGTCGACCTGAGTGACCAGGCGCTGGATCAGATGGTCGCGCAACAGCAGGGTCAGCGGACCCTCGCCCTGGAACAGCTGGCTCAGCGCGTCCCAGGCAGCGGCATCGCTGTCAGCCAGCTTCGGCAGCGCCGGATCCGCCGCGGCCTCGGTATCCAGCGGATGCTTGATCGGAGGTAGTGTTGGGGCGGGTTCTGCGGCCGCCTTCGGTTGTGCCGGTGCGCCGGTACTGGCCGGGGTTGATTGCACCGGCACCGAAACCCCGTCCGCCAGGCTCTTCAGCTGGTCGCGGAACAGCCAACCGCCCGCGCCACCGATCACCACCACGCCCAACACCCAGGGCCAAACTGCTTTTCCACTCTGCATGATGCAGCACCTCGTTTTCACACGCATGGAGAAGGTGTGACCCGGCTGATTTCCGTGGGTTCCCCACCCGTTCCGGTAAGGTTCGGGAAACGCGTTGACAGCGCAGTGCGACGGGCGGCCCAATGAGCAGTCCAGCCTCTTCGACGAACGACCCATGGAGCTTTGCCCGGAACCGGTGCCTTTCCGCATCAGCACGCTCGACCTGACACTGGTGTATCGAGAGCATAACGCGAGCGCACAGGTGAACGTGGAGGCACAGACGCTGGAGGACTATGCAGCGCAGCCGGGCATGCGTTACCGCTCACTGCAGGTGGATTTCGAACTTGTCCATGAAGCGCGTTGCCGGGGCGGAAATTTTCACGAGATGCGCCACGGCGAGATCTTCGAGGAAACCGGACCAGCCGATGAAACCGCGCACTGGCGGCAAACCGGTCTCTGCCCTTTCCCCGGCTTCTACCGGGTCATCCACGATCCTGGCCTGGCGGCACTGCTCGCGCACTACGATCCCCGCAATGTCCACGACCTGCAGCTTTTCATCCTTGCCGCACATGACAGCTACGTTGAAGTTCTGGCCAAGGGATATCGCTACACGCTGGCTGGCAGCGTCAATGAACACGACATCATCACCGTCGCGCCATCGGCCTGAACACTCCGACATCCAACGCCAGGTAGGCATTGCACTCACGCCCGCTTTGCGCGAGCAGCGCGACGCTATGCATCCTGTCCCGTGGAGACACAGCCATGCAATACGCGCTGTATTACTGGACCGGCATCCAGGGCCGTGGCGAGTTCGTGCGGCTGGCGCTGGAAGATGCCGGTGCCGACTACATCGACATGGCGCGGGTGCACGGCGATGCAGTGATGCAGCCGTTTCTCGATGGCAGCAGTGAAGGTGCGCAGCCCTTCGCGCCGCCGTTCCTGAAGGCCGGTCGCCAGGTCATCGCGCAGGTCGCGGCAATCCTGGATTTCCTGGGCCCGACGCTGGACCTGGTGCCGCAGGCAGCCTCGCGGCGGATGCAGGCGCTGCAGTTGCAGCTGACCATCGCCGACCTGGTGGCCGAGGTGCATGACACCCACCATCCGATCGCTGCATCGAAGTACTACGAAGAGCAGAAGACCGAGGCCAAGGCACGTGCCGCGTCGCTGCGCAGCGAACGGCTACCGAAGTTCCTCAGCTACTTCGAGCAGGTGCTGGCCGCCAACGGTGGCCGCCATGCACTGCGCGAGCACTCGTATGTGGATCTGTCGCTGTTCCAGCTGCTGAGCGGGCTGAACTACATGTTCCCACGCCGCATGCAGGCACTGGAACCGACCCTGCCCCTGCTGCGCGCGCTGCAGGAGCGGGTGGCGAAACGACCCAACATTGCCTCCTATCTGGACTCGGAACGGCGATTGCCGTTCAACACCAACGGCATCTTCCGCCACTACCCGGAACTCGATGGAGAGCGGTAGTGCCGGCCGCTGGCCGGCAGCTGCACGCTACGTCCGAGGTCCATGAGGATGCCGGCCAGCGGCCGGCACTACCACGGGTCAGCTGTTTTCACCCAGCGGCTTCACCGCCTGCTTCTGCAGTGACAGCAGGCCCAGCAGCAGCGCCAATGCCACATAGGCGCCGGCGAACTGCCAGCTGATGATGCGCGCCAGGCCGTCCAGATCCCACGGCAGGTAGATGCCACCGCGCGGGTCCACCGAGTGGATCAGGCCGAACAGGGTCAGCACCGCCGCCACCAGCAGGAAGCCGCAGGCGCGGCGCAGGCGGCCATCAACCATGGCCGCCACCGCAGAGATCCACAGCATCGAGGTGATGATGAAGCCATTGCCGAGGGTGAAGATCACCGCCAGTTCCGGCAGGCCGTGGCCATCGAGCTTGGTCAGCAGCTGCGGCAGCTGGTCCGGTGCGATCCAGCCTGGCGCCTTGATCGCCAGCAGGTACGCTACCGACGGCAGGAAACCGAACACCATCGCGCCGGTATGGTGGCGCGGCGTGGCCTGGAAGGCCTGGGTGGTGATGTCGATGGCCACGTACACGATGATCGGTGCCAGCACCGCCAGCGGCAGCCACTGCACCAGCCCGGAGATGATGCCGAGCATGCCGCCGATGCCAACGAACAGGCCGGTCAGCAGCGTGTAGCCGCTACGCGCGCCCATGTGCTTGTACGCCGGCTGGCCGATGTACGGCGTGGTCTGCGCGACGCCGCCGCAGACACCGGCCACCAGCGTGGCTACCGCCTCCACCAGCAGGATGTCGCGGGTGCGGTAATCATCACCGGCTGCGCGTGCGCTTTCGGAGACGTTGATGCCACCGACCACCATCAGCAGGCCGAACGGCAGCAGCAGCGGCAGGTAGGTCATCGCGGTGGGCAGGCCGTCGAGGAAGCCCAGCGTCGGCAGCGGCAGCACCACCTGTGGCGGCACCCACTCCGGCACGTGGAAGCCCGGTGCGCCCAGCCCGGCCAGGCCAAGGCCGTAATACAGCACGGTGCCGAACACGAAGGCCAGCAACACGCCGGGGCCACGCACCGGCAGCTTGCCCTTGGCGATCAGCACGTACAGCAGCAGGCCCAGCGTGGTGAAGCCGACCAGCGGCGAGCGCAGCGTTTCCAGCAGCGGCAGCAGGCCCATCAGCACCAGCGCGATGCCGGCGATGGAGCCCAGCAGCGCGGCCCGCGGCAGCGCGCGGGTGACCGCTTCGCCAAAGAAGGACAGCACGAACTTGAGCACGCCCATGATGACCAGCGCGGCCATGCCCAGCTGCCAGGTCGCGATACCCGCGGCATGCGGATCCATGCCCTGCTGCTTGAAGGCGATGAAGGCCGGGCCGAGCACCAGCAACGCCATGCCGATGCTGGTCGGTGCATCCAGGCCCAGCGGCATGGCGGTGACATCGTCGCGGCCGGTACGCGCGGCCAACCGGCGCGCCATCAGGGTGTACAGCAGGTTGCCGACCAGCACGCCGAAGGCGGTGCCAGGGAACATGCGGCCGAACACCACGTCGGCGGGGAACTGGAAGATCCCGACCAGGGCCATGGCGATGAAACCGAGGATGGAGAGGTTGTCGACGACCAGGCCGAAGAAGCCGTTGAAGTCGCCGGCGACGAACCAGCGACGCGGTGCGGCGGAAGCGGGAGCGGACATGGAAGGGGCGGTGGGGGTGGGGACCGCCGATGGTAGGCCCAGCGGGGCCGGCGCGCCAATTCCGTGGTGGAATGATGGGTTCCAGCCAACGGCGGGGCCCCTCGTGGCTGGGTTGGTCGCGGACAGCGATTTCTGGGTTGGGCCGTTCGGGATGGGCTGCGCAGGACACGCCGTAAACCCGTCCCTGGGGCTCGATGGCGCCATCCATGGCGCCAACGGTCCTGCGCAGCCCATCCCGAACGGCCCCTGACAGTTTCCTGCGCGTGCCAGCCACGGAAGAGAATCAAAAGATCAAAAGCAAAAGCGGGTCGCTTCGCGCTGAGCCGAGCATGGCTCGGCTCTACGAGAACAATTCGATCATTTCCACGCTATCCACGCATGGCGTGGATCTACCGTGTCGACCAAGGTCGACACCCACCAGCGCAATATGCCGTTCCGACAGATCGCAGGAAACTGTCGAAGGCGGGGTGGGTCCGGTTGCGGGGGCGTGAGCGCCATGGATGGCGCGACCGAGCTTACATGGGTGAGGGCGCTTTGCTTGCGAAGCATTGCTTCGCAAGCGCCCGAACGCACAGCCGCCAGCGGCTGGGCCGGGCCCCGGAGGGGGACTTGCAGCGTCCCCCGCAACCGGACCCACCCCGCCATCCCACGGATAGCCGCCTTTGCTTTTGAAGTTGCCGGCCAGCGGCCGGCACTACCGCGGGTGCAGGGCGCAGCCCTGCATCGACCAACCCCCTACTTCTTCAGGAAGTTGTCCACCAGCAGATGCTTCACGTCGTCGAAGCGGCCGTTCAACACCGCCTTGGCCGCATACAGCGCCGTACCGGCCACCTGCTTGGCCTCGATCTGCGGCGGCATCACCAGTTCAGCGCGGCTGGTATGCACATCCAGCAGCGCCGGGCCGCGCTGCGCCAGGAAGTCCTGCACCGCCTCCTCCAGGTCCTCGCTGCGGGTGACCGTGCGGCCATGGAAGCCGATCACCTCGGCCAGGCGGCCGAAGTCCGGGTTCTTCAGGTCGGTGTAGTTGTCCAGCAGCCCCTCCACCTTCTGCTCCAGCTCGACGAAGTTCAGCGAGCCGTTGTTGAACACCACCACCTTGATCGGCAGGCTTTCCTGCACGGCCGTCAACAGATCGCCCAACAGCATCGCCAGGCCACCATCGCCGGACAGCGAGATCACCTGCCGACCCGGGAACGCCTTCTGCAGGCCCAGTGCCTGTGGCATCGCGTTGGCCATCGTGCCGTGCAGCAAGCTGGTCAGCGTGCGGCGGCGGCCGTTGACACGGATGTGGCGCAACACCCACACCATCGGCGAGCCTCCGTCGGCGGTGAACAGTGCATCATCGGTGGCGTACTTCGACAGCAGCGCGGTCAGGTGCTGCGGATGGATCAGCTCGCCTTCGCCCGGCTGCTCTTCCTGCTCGCGCTTCCTCAGTGCCTTGTCACGGCGCTCGATGCACTCGTCCAGGAAACTGCTGTCCTCGCGCGGCGGCAGCATCGGCAGCAAGGCGTCCAGCGTCGGCGCGATATCACCGACCACGCCAAGGTTCACCGGATGGCGGCGACCCAGGTGGCTGCCATCGCGGTCGACCTGGATGATGGTGGCCTTGTCCGGGTAGAACTGGCCCCAGGCAAAGTCGGCTCCGAGCAGCAGCAGCGTGTCGCACTCCATCAGCGTGTGAAAGCCGGATTCGATGCCGAAGATGCCGGTCATGCCCATGTTGTACGGGTTGTCCGGCTCGACGAAATCCTTGGCGCGCGAGGTGTGCGCCACCGGCGCCTGCAGGCGCCGGGCCAGCTCCAGCAGTTGCGCGTGTGCGCCCTGGCAACCGGCACCAGCGTAGACACCAATGCGCTTGCCCTGCCCCAACAACTCGGCGATACGCTGCAGTTCCGCGTCGGAGGGACGCAGCACCGGCTGGGTGTAGTGCACCGAGAACGGCACGTCGTGCTTCACTTCGGCCTGGCTGATATCGGCGGGCAGGATCACCACCGCTACGCCGCGGCGACTGATCGCGGCCTGGCAGGCCAGCGTGACCACGCGGCGCGCCTGTTCGGCGCTGTGCACCTGCTCGCAGAACACTGAACAACTGGCATACACCGCCTTGAAGTCCACTTCCTGCGGGAATTCCATGCCCAGCTCGCTGGTCACCACCTGGCTGGCGATCAGCACCATCGGCGCACGGTTGCGATTGCTTTCGAAGATACCGTTGATGAAGTGCAGGCCACCGGGCCCGCAGGAGCCAGCACACGCCGTCAACTGGCCGCTCACCAACGAATCGGCGCCTGCGGCGAACGCTGCCACTTCTTCATGGCGTACGTGCACCCAGGCGATCTCGCTGCCATGCATCGCATCGGTCACATGATTGAGCGTATCGCCCACGATGCCGTAGCAACGGCGGACACCAGCCTGCTGCAGGGCGTCCACCACGATTTCGGCCACGCGCTTGCTCATCGGATACATCCTCGAACGGGGGAACATCCGAGGCTAGACCCGATGAAGTGATGCCACCGCAAAAAAAGGGGACGGAGGGAATTAAGTCGTTAACGGCACAAACGACTTAATTCCCTCCGTCCCCTTTTTTCTTCAATCGTTGACGTTGATCCAACCTTCCACCGCGCCCAGCTTCGGATTGCGGTAGCGCAGCTTCATCCAGCCATCCTGTTCATCCAGCATCTCCACGTGGTCGCCCTGCACCAGGTAGCGTTTGGTGCTGGATGTGCCGGGCCGATCGAACAGGAACAACCGCGCTGGCACCACGGTGGCCTGCTGGCCACGCAGCGGCCCGTCGGGCGGTGCGCCCAGGCCATCGGCGATGGCGGTCTCCAGCACACGACCGGCGGGATCATAGGTACGCCAGACCGCCAGCGGACCCTGCTCGTCGGTCTGTTCCCATTGCAACGCGGCGTTCACCGTGTCGCCCAGCATCAGCACACTCTCGCTGCGGTAGAGGTAGAGCGTCGCGCCCGAGAACCGGTACTGGTCGGCGTACCACATCGGGCCACTGCGGCAGCTGCTGGTCAGGGTTCGAGTGGCAGCATCCACGCTCAACCCCATCAGGTCACCGCAGCTGTCCTTGCCATGGGTGTCCGCCTGCAGCGCGCGGAACCCGGCACTGGCCGGATCGAAGCGATACACCGCCACCGCCTCGTTGACCATGCCCACCGATGCACGCGCAACCAGTTCCGGGTAGCCATCGAAATCGACGTCCTCCAGTGACCAGCGCGAATTGCCGTCGGCGTCCGCCGCACCCGCCAGCGTCTGGCGCTTGCCCGACGGTGACAGCTGCACCGCGATGCTGCCGTCCTGCTGGGGATCGGCGTGCGCCTGCACGTGAGCGGCCACCTGGAACCGCAGCGTCTCGCTGTCGTCCCCACGCGCCTGCGCCGTCGGTGCCAGCACGCCGGCCAACACCAGGCCCAGCAGGCATTCCCTGTAGTTCATCACTGCTTCCTGCGGCACCGCGGCGGCACCTTCAGCTCAGAACGATACCTCGACCGGCTGCCGCGACCACAGCACCGATTGATGCTTGGTCTGCTGCTTCCACGCCAGGCGGATCGCCTCGATATCGGCGCGGCGCTGCGGGGTGTCCTCGTGCAGCACCACCAGCACCTTGGTGCGCAGGCGGTTGGGCGAGGCATCACCGCGGAACAGCCACTGGCCGTAGGCATCGAATACGGTCAGGCCATCCGGGAAGCGCGGGGTCACTTCCTTGTCCAGGAAGGTGCGCCACTGCGTCTCGCTGATGGTGTCGGCCTGCGGACGGTTGCCGGCGCCCTGCTCCTCGCCCACGCCGAAGTACAGCTCGCTGCGCACCCAGCCGTGGCCGGCGGACGGGCGTGCGGCATCGCCCTTCAGTTCGGCGGTGGTAGCCGTGGCGTAGGCGCTGGGCGCCTGCGAAGAGAGGCTGGCGCAGCCACTGGTGGCCAGCAGCACGGCGAAGACGAGGCCAAGGTGTTTCATCGGTACAGCTCCGGGGAAGGGGGACAGAGGCGAGCCGGCAGCGTACAGCGCCACTGGCCCGGCGTGCTGATGCCAGCAGGGCATCAGCTCATGCCGGACCGGCAGGGACTTGCATCTGCACCGGCCATCACGCGAAGATAATATATCGCTTCATCCGGATGGATGTAAGTGAAACTATCTCCCCCTTCCCCGTCGTCGTTGTTGCTGGAGCCCCCATGTCCATCCGCCTGCCCGCGTCGCCGCTCGGCCTCGCCATCGCCCTCGCGCTTTCCTCCACCGCCGTCCCGGCTCTAGCCCAGGACGCCACCAACCTGGACACGGTGATCGTCACCGGCACACGCGCGGCCGACCGCACCGTGCTCGAATCCACCTCGCCGGTGGATGTGCTCACCGCCGAGGACATCCGCAAGGCCGGCGTGGTCAACGGTGAGCTGGGCAGTGCGCTGCAGGCCCTGCTGCCGTCGTTCAACTTCCCGCGCCAGTCCAACTCCGGCGGCGCCGACCACGTGCGCGCCGCACAGCTGCGTGGCCTGTCGCCGGACCAGGTGCTGGTGCTGGTCAATGGCAAGCGCCGCCACCACACCGCGCTGGTCAACACCGACAGCAAGATCGGCAAGGGCACCACGCCGGTCGACTTCAATTCGATCCCGGTCAGCGCGATCAAGCGCATCGAAGTGCTGCGCGACGGCGCCGGTGCGCTGTACGGCTCGGACGCCGTGGCCGGCGTGATCAACGTGATCCTCGACAACGGCGGTGACGGCGGCGAGATCGAGGCCAGCTACGGTGCCAACCACACCGACCTCAAGCCGATCGGCCGCACCCTCACCGACGGCCAGACCGGCAACATCAGCGCCAAGGTCGGCACCTCGCTGGGCGAGGACGGCGGCTTCCTGCGTGTCGGCCTGGAGTACAAGCACCGCAACGGCACCAACCGCGCCGGCTTCGACCAGATTCCGCCGTGGGACCAGACGCCGGACAACCTGGCGCTGCAGGGCAAGCGCAACTACGTGCTGGGCGATGGCAAGAGCAAGGACATCAACCTGTGGCTGAACACCGAGATCCCGGTGGGCCAGACCTCGACGTTCTACGCATTCGGTACCTTCAACCAGCGTGATACCGAAGGTGCGAACTACTTCCGCTACCCCGATGGCGATGCCAACTGGAAGCAGGTCTATCCGAACGGTTACCGGCCGATCTCCGAAGGCGAGAACCGCGACGTGCAGGCCGTGGCCGGCGTGCGCGGCCAGTGGGGTGAATGGAGCTACGACGGCAGCCTGGATTACGGCCAGAACGACTTCACCTACCGCCTGCGTGATTCGCTCAACGCGTCGCTGGGCCCAACCAGCCCGACCCGCTTCAAGACCGCCGACTACGAATACGCACAGACCGTGGGCAACCTCGACCTGAGTCGTGTGTTCACCCAGAGCGACAGCATCAGCCACACCCTGGGCCTGGGCGTGGAAGCGCGCCATGAGCGCTACCAGACCCGCCCGGGTGACCCGGCCAGCTACGCCGCCGGCCCCTACACCGATCGCCCGACCGGCTCGCAGGCCGGTGGCGGCCTGACCCCGCAGGATGCAGCGCGCCTGTCGCGCGACGTGGCCAGCGCCTACGCCAGCCTGTCCAGCCAGTTCGGCGAGAAGTTTTCCTCCGATCTGGCCGCACGCTACGAGCACAACGACGATTTCGGCGGTGAACTGACCGGCAAGCTCGGCCTGCGCTATGAATTCACCCCGGCGTTCGCGCTGCGCGGTGCCATTTCCAACAATTTCCGCGCGCCGTCGCTGGCGCAGATCGGCTACGAATCCACCTCCACCGGCTACAACGCCGGCGGACAGCTGGTGCAGGGCCGCCTGCTGTCGGTCAACAATCCGATCGCACGCGGCCTGGGTGCGCAGAACCTGAAGCCGGAAAAATCGATCAACACCTCGCTGGGCTTCACCAGCCGCATCGGTGAGCACTTCGACCTGTCGCTGGACTTCTTCCAGATCGACATCGATGACCGCATCGCGCTGTCGGAGAGCATCACCGGCGATGCGCTGACCGACTACGTGGCGGCCAACTACGGCGTCAGCGGCCTGCAGAGCGCCAGTTTCTTCGTCAACGCCGCCGACACCCGCACCCTCGGCGCCGAACTGGTGAGCAACTGGCGCCAGTCGCTGGGCGATGGCCAGCTGCTGTTGACCGGCACCTATGCGTACACGAAGACCACGCTGAAGAACGTGCTGGCCACGCCGGCACAGCTGCGTGCACTGAATCCGGACTACGTGCTGTTCGGCATCGAAGAGACCAACACGCTCACCGATGCTACGCCGCGTACGCGTGGCAGTTTCTCGGCCGCATGGAGCAACGACCACTGGTCGCTGAGCACCCGCGTGAACCGCTACGGCAGCGCCACCCGCGTGTTCAACTTCGGTGACGGCTATATCCCGCGCCAGACCTACCAGGCCGAGTGGCAGCTGGATGCGGAAGTGGAGTACCGCATCACCCCGCAATGGAGCGTGGCCATCGGCGGCCAGAACCTGACCGACAACTACCCGGATCGATCCAACAGCGATATCCACTACTTCGGCAACCTGCCGTACGACGTGCTGTCGCCGATCGGCAGCAATGGCGCGTATTACTACGGCCGCGTCCGCTATACGTTCTGATTGCATTGGACCAATGACTCCCGGTGGGTGCGGACCGTTGGTCCGCACGGCCTGGATTCCATGCAAGCTTCCCCTTCGTGCCGACCAACGGTCGGCACCCACCGGAGTGATCGCGCTGGGTGGGTGCGGACCGTTGGTCCGCACGACACGGTAGTGCCGGCCGCTGGCCGGCAACCTCAGGGTGCATCCAGGGACCATGACGGTGCCGGCCAGCGGCCGGCACTACCAGATCCGTAGCCTGCCCTCGACCCCACGTACACGCCCGCGCTGGCAAGCTGGGCGTCATGGCTGAACCGCTCCCCCTGCGTCCGCCACCGCCATTGCTGGATGACGCCTGCGCGTTGTTCCTCGATGTCGACGGCACCCTGATCGAATTCGCTGCACGCCCGGATGCCGTGCAGTTGCTGCCGGATGTGCGTGAAGCCATCGGCCGCATCAGCGACCGCCTGGAAGGTGCCGTGGCACTGGTCAGTGGCCGCCCGCTTGAGCAGCTGGATCAACTGTTCGCTCCCCTGAAATTGCCCGCCGCCGGCCTGCATGGCCACGAACTGCGCGGCGAAGACGGTCGCGTCCTGCGCGACGAACACGACGACGACACCGCCGAGTGGCTGCACGCGCTGCACCAGCAGGCGATGCGCTTCGCCCATGGCCATCCCGGCGTGCTGGTGGAAGACAAGGGCGTCGGCCTGGCGCTGCATTGGCGCGGTGCGCCGCACGCGGCAAGTGATGTGCGCGCCTTCGCCGACCGCCATGTGCGTGGCCGTGCCAGCTACCGCCTGCAGCCCGGCGACCATGTGGTCGAATTCGTTCCCGTCGGCACCGACAAGGGCCGTGCCGTGCGGCGGATGATGCAGTACCTGCCGTTCCGCGGCCGCCTGCCGGTGTTCCTCGGCGATGACCTGACCGATGAGTTCGGCTTCGACGCCGCCAATGGCCAGCATGGCTGGAGCGTACTGGTGGGCGAACGGGAACCCAGCAAAGCCGTGTTCGCGCTGCCCGACATACGCAGCGTGCACGCCTGGCTGCGTGAGAATGCCTATTGACCCGGCCACCCCACGGCCGCAACCGAGATGTACCGCGTGATGACCCAACCCGATCTTGATCTGGGCGTGGTCGGCAACGGCAGCTTCGGCGCCCTGGTCGACAAACGTGCCCGCGTTGTCTGGAGCTGCCTGCCCACCTTCGACGGCGACCCCACCTTCTGTGCCCTGCTCGGCCCCAACCAGCAGACGGGTGGCGACTTCGCCATCGAGCTGGAGGACTTCGCGAGCAGCGAGCAGGAATACCTGACCAACACCGCGATCCTGCGTACCGTGCTGCGCGACGCGCACGGTGGTGAACTGGAAATCCTTGATTTCGCCCCGCGCTGGCGCCAGAACGACCGTTTCTACCGGCCGGTCAGCCTGATCCGCCAGGTACGACCACTGGCCGGCAGCCCACGCATCACCGTGCACGCACGGCCACTGGCCGACTGGGGCGCACGCGTGCCCGAGTCCACCTGGGGCAGCAACCACGTGCGCTGGATCCTGCCCGAACACGTGCTGCGGCTGACCACCGACGTGCCGGTGCGCTTCATCCGCGATGGCCTGCCGTTCGTGCTCAACCATCCCATCCACCTGATCCTGGGCGTGGATGAATCGCTCAACCGCTCGATCAGTGGCTATGTGCAGGAAGCCTTCCAGCGCACCCGCGACTACTGGCGCGAATGGGTGCGCTACCTGTCCATTCCACTGGAATGGCAGGACGCGGTGATCCGCAGTGCGATCACCCTGAAGCTGTGCCAGTACGAGGACAGCGGCGCGATCATCGCGGCGATGACCACCTCCATTCCGGAAGCGCCCGGCAGCGTGCGCAACTGGGACTACCGTTACTGCTGGCTGCGTGATGCCGCGTTCGTGGTGCGCGCACTGAACCGCCTCGGCGCAACGCGCACGATGGAACAGTTCCTCGGCTACATCTTCAACCTGGCCACCACCGATGGCACGTTGCAGCCGCTGTATGGCATCGGCTTCGAGGCCAAGCTGGACGAGGACGAAGTACCCAGCCTGTCCGGCTACCGCGGCATGGGCCCGGTGCGGCGCGGCAACCTGGCCTGGGTGCAGCGCCAGCACGATGTCTACGGCAGCGTGGTGCTGGCGTCCACGCAGTTGTTCTTCGACCGCCGCCTGCAGGACCCGGGCGATGCGCACACCTTCGCCCGCCTGGAACCCTTGGGTGAACAGGCGTTCGCCCTGCACGACGTACCCGACGCCGGCCTGTGGGAATTCCGCGGCCGCACCGAGGTGCACACCTACACCAGCGCGATGTGCTGGGCAGCGTGCGATCGCCTGTGCAAGATCGCCGTGCGCCTGAAGCGCGATGACCGCGCCCATTACTGGCGCGAGCGTGCCGACACCATCCATGCGCGCATCATGGCCGAGTCCTGGAGCGAGGAGCTGGGCCACTTCACCGATACCTTTGGTGGCCATCGGCTGGATGCCTCGTTGCTGCTGCTGGCCGACATCGGCTTCATCGACGCGATGGATGCGCGCTTCATCGCCACCGTCGACGCCATCGGGCGCGACCTCAAGCATGGCAACTCGCTGTACCGCTATGTCGCGCCGGATGACTTCGGCGAACCGGAAACCAGCTTCACCATCTGCACCTTCTGGTACATCGATGCGCTGGCGGCGATTGGGCGCATGGACGAAGCACGCGGGATGTTCGAGCTGCTGTTGAAGCAGCGCAACCATCTTGGCCTGCTGTCGGAGGATCTGGCCTTCGACAGCGGCGAGGCCTGGGGCAATTTCCCGCAGACCTATTCGCACGTCGGCCTGATCACCGCCGCGATGCGCCTGTCGCGGTCCTGGCAGGAGGCATCGTGAGTCGTCTGGTGGTGGTTTCAAACCGCGTGGCCGTACCGGGCGAGAACCGCGCCGGTGGGCTGGCGGTGGGCCTGCTGGCCGCGCTGAAGGAACGTGGCGGCATGTGGTTCGGCTGGAGCGGCAAGAGCGTGCGCGACGGCAGCGGCACGCTGCACACACAGAAGGACGGTGACATCGAATTCGTCACCCTCGACCTGAGCAAGCGCGAGGTCGATGGCTACTACAACGGTTTCGCCAATCGCACCCTCTGGCCGTTGCTGCACTTCCGCCTGGATCTGGTCGACTACGACCGGGGCACCCGCGAGACCTACCATAAGGTCAACGCGCTGTTCGCCGACAAGCTCGCGCCGCTGCTGCGCGAGGACGACATCGTCTGGATCCACGACTACCACCTGATCCCGCTTGGTGCGCTGCTGCGCGAGCGTGGCATCGGCTGCCGCATCGGCTTCTTCCTGCACATCCCGATGCCGTCGGCCGACCTGCTGCAGGCCATGCCCGACCACCTTCGGTTGTTCTCCGCGCTGTACGCCTACGATCTGGTCGGCTTCCAGACCCAGCGCGACGCCGATCGCTTCCAGACCTACCTGCGCCTGTTCGGCGGCGGCCGCGTGCTCGACAACGGCGAGCTGGAAGCACCGGGCGGGCGCCGCTTCCGTGCGGCGGCGTTCCCGATCGGCATCGACACCGAGCTGATCGCGCGACAGGCCGGCACCGCCGCCGCCAAGGCCGCTGTGAAGAACCTGCGCAACAGCCTGCGTGACCGCCAGCTGGCGATCGGCGTGGATCGCCTGGACTATTCCAAGGGCCTGCCCGAACGCTTCCTCGGCTTCGAGCGCTATCTGGAGCGCCATCCGGATCAGCGCGGCTCGCTGACCTACCTGCAGATCGCCCCGGTCTCGCGAGGCGATGTCACCGAGTACCGGCAGCTGCGCAGCCAGCTGGAGCAGATCGCCGGCCACATCAACGGTGGGCACGCCGAACCGGACTGGACGCCGCTGCGCTACGTCAACCAGAACTTCACCCATGCCACGCTGACCGGCTTCTACCGGGCGGCGGCAGTGGGCCTGGTCACGCCGCTGCGCGATGGCATGAACCTGGTAGCCAAGGAGTACGTAGCGTCGCAGGACCCGGAAGACCCCGGCGTGCTGGTGCTGTCGCTGCTGGCCGGCGCCGCCGACGAACTCAAGCAGGCGCTGCTGGTGAACCCGCATGATCTGGACGGCGTGGCCGACGCCATCGCCACCGCGGCAACGATGTCGCTGCGCAGGCGCAAGGAACGCTGGCACGCGATGATGGAGCACCTGCGCACCTACGACATCAACCACTGGCGCCGCAGCTATCTGGACGCGCTGGAAGGCTGACGAGGCCGCGCCTGTAGCGTCGAGCCTGCTCGACTGGCTCTTGTAGAGTCGAGCCATGCTCGACTGCTATCGGCAGGGAAAAAAACCCCAGTCGAGCATGGCTCGACTCTACAGAAGGCCGGCGATCAATCCAGGAACCGCGCGGCCTGCTCCGGTGCGGGCAGGTAACAGGCGTCATGCCGCCCGAACCAGCGGTAGCGGTTGCGGGCCAGCGCGCGGTACGCCGCATCACGCCAGCCGCGCGGCACCGTCCGCAGCACGCCGGTCAGGCGCCAGACGCCACCCAGCCCAGCCAGTACGCGCAGGATCGCATCGGTATCGGTCCAGGCGCCCTGTGCGTCCAGCAGCAGGAACGACATCGGGTCCTGCGGGTCCAGCCCATGCGCGCGCAACATCGCGCTGCCCTGCGCGCCCTGCATCGCCGCAAAGCGGTAGCGCCCCTTGCGATCGAAACGCAGCAGGAAGCGCACCCAGCGGTTGCACAGCGCGCATACGCCATCGAAAACGATCACCGCGCTGCCGGCCTCGGCGGCGGAATCACTGCGGTTCGAGCCAGCCTTCATAGCGGATCAGGGCTCCGGCCCAGGGCAAGGTCACATCGACCAGGAAAGTGTAACGCTCACCCTGCCAGGCTTCGCGGCAACGCACACCACCAAACCAGCGCCTCGGCAGCGGCAGCAGCCCGAACGCCCAGACCCGCCGCACCGACCAGTCGATGCCACCGTCGCGGGCCTGCAGATCAAATTCGAAGCGCACCGCGCCCAGCTGCTCGCGCAGGTATCCCTCGTGTACCCACAGCCGCGACACCATCGGCCAGCGACCGAATCGTCGTGCCCATTGCTCGCCCTGCCCGTGGGCACTGAACGCCACTTCGGTGGGCAGCGCGTCGCCGTCCTTCGGCAACTGCGCCAACGCGGCCAGCAGCGGCACCAGCCAGTGCCGCCCTCTCACGATGCGCGCCTGCCCCACGTAGCGGCAAGGCAACGGCGCGGCATGCAGCGCCTGCACCGGCGCGGCCAGGGTGGCGAAGGCCGGCCCCAGCACGCGCGCGAACAACGGCGTGGTCAGGGCGCGATCCAGGCCAGGGTCGCCATGCGCCCGGTGCGACGGTCGCGCCGGTGCGAATACAGGTCGGGATCGGCCATCGTCGACACCGTGCCGCCATACACCTGCGCCGGGTCCATGCCCGCCGCCTGCAGGCGCTGACGTGCCAGGGCGAACAGGTCCACCTTCCAGTGCCCCGGGCGTGTCGCCACAAACGCCGCCTCAGCCGCCGGATCATGGCCGACGAAGGCGTGGAAGACCTCTTCGCCGATCTCGTAGTCGGCCGGCCCGGCCGCCGGGCCCAGCCACGCGCGAAGCTGCGCGGGCGGGGTCTGCATGGCGGCCACGGTGGCCTCCAGCATGCCGTCGGCCAGCCCGCGCCATCCAGCGTGAGCGGCGCCCACCTCGCTACCGTCGGCAGCGGCGAACACCACCGGCAGGCAGTCGGCGGTCAGGATCGCCAGCACCACGCCGGGCACCGAGGTCACCGCAGCGTCGGCCACCGGTTCGCTTGCGCCTGGCACCGGCGGCGTTGTGAAGCGCAGCACGGTACTGCTGTGCACCTGGCGCAGCCAGTGCGGTGCCGAGGGCAGCGCCAGCCCCTGCTGCAGCAGCTGGCGGTTGTGCTCCACGTTGGCCGGGGTATCACCATCGGCCGCGTGCCGGTTGCCCAGGTTGAACTGCGCGAACGGCGCCGGCGAAATGCCCGCACCGTGCCGACGCGTGGTCAGCGCATGGACGCCCGGAGGCGCCGGCCAGTCCGCCTGCAGCAAAGGCAACGCGGCGGCCATCACCAGCGGTCCCGCTCGCGTGCGGCGAAAGCTTCGCTGTCTTCGCGCAGCACCTTCATCAGGTGCAGCATGTCGTCCGGCACCGGCGCGGTGTTGCGCACCGGCTCACCGGTGATCGGGTGCGTGAACTCCAGGGTCTCGGCGTGCAGGGCCTGGCGCTTGAAGCCGCGCAGCGCGGCTACCAGCTCATCGCTGGCGCCCTTGGGCAGCTTCAACGCACCGCCGTACAGCGGGTCACCGATGATCGGATGGCGCACATGCGCCATGTGCACGCGGATCTGATGGGTACGGCCGGTTTCCAGGCGGCACTCCAGCGCGGTGTGCGCACGGAAGCGCTCGCGCAGTCGGTAATGGGTGATCGCTTCCTTGCCATCCTCGCGCACGGCCATCTTCAGGCGGTCGCGTGGGTGGCGGTCGATCGGGGCATCGGCGGTACCGCCGGCCACCAGCGCACCCATCACGATGGCCAGGTACTGGCGGTGCACGTCGCGCGCGGCCAGCTGCTCGACCAGTGCGGTCTGCGCTTCCAGGGTCTTGGCCACCACCATCACGCCGCTGGTGTCCTTGTCCAGGCGGTGCACGATGCCGGCGCGCGGCAGCACCGCCACCGAGGGGTCGCGGAACAGCAGGGCGTTGACCAGGGTGCCGCTGTGGTTGCCCGCACCCGGGTGCACCACCAGGCCGACCGGCTTGTTGATCACCAGCAGGTGCTCGTCCTCGAACAGCACGTCCAGCGGGATGTCCTCCGGCTGGGCGTCGGTCTGGGTCTCGAGCACCACGTTGAGGGTCACGAGTTCGCCGCCGCGCAGCGGATCGCGCGGGCGCACCTGGGCGCCGTCCAGCAGCACCTCACCGGCCTTGATCCACTCGGTCAGGCGCGAACGCGAGTATTCGGGGAACAGTTCGGCCACCACGGCGTCGAAACGACGGCCGGCAGCGGTGTCGGGGACGATGGCCTGGCGGGCCGATTCAGAGGGTTGTTCAGACATGGCAGGGGGCATTCTTTGAAATTTTGGGGTCCCGGCGGCCGGTTTCAGTCGCTGGACAGGACACTAGGCTATCATCGACCCTTCGTATTCCAGCCGCGTCCCGCCTCGACCCCATGATCCGACGCTCCGCCATGCTCTCCGCGCCCGTCCGCCTCACCGCCCTGCTGCTGGTGCTGGTCATCGCCGCCACCGGCTGCCACCGTGGTGCCAAGAAGGGCGATCGCCCCGATGAAGGGACGCCGGTCGAACAGTTGTACGAGAAGAGCCACAAGCTGATGCAGGGTGGCAACTGGAGCGGCGCCGAAGCCAGCTTCCGCCGCCTGGTGGCCCAGTATCCGTACGGTCCGTACACCGAGCAGGCGATGATCGAGACCGCCTACGCCCAGTACAAGGCCGGCAAGCACGATGACGCGGTGTCCAGCATCGACCGCTTCATCCGTACCTACCCGACCCATCGCAACATCGCGTACCTGTACTACCTGCGCGGCCTGGCCAACTCCAACCGCAGTACGGTTTTCCTGCGCCGCGTATGGTCGCTGGATGCCAGCCGTCGCGACCTGTCCACGCCGCACCAGGCGTATTCGGACTTCAACATCGTGGTGGACCGCTACCCGAACAGCCGCTACGCCGCCGATGCGCGCCAGCGCATGCTGGAGCTGCGTGACGTGTTCGCCCAGCATGAGCTGGACAACGCCCTGTACTACATGCGCCGCGGCGCCTGGGTCTCGGCCGCCGGCCGCGCCAACTACCTGCTGGAAACCTACCCGCAGAGCGCGTTCCAGTACGACGCCGTGGCTGTGCTGGCCGATTCCTACACCCACCTGGGCAACAAGACCCTGGCCGACGATGCCCGCCGCGTCCTGCAGCTGAACCAGCCGGACCACCCGTGGCTGGAAGGCAAGTGGCCGAAGTACCCGTGGATGATCCGCAAGCTGAACCCGTTCGCCGGCGAGAAATCCGCCAGCACCGGCCAGCGCAACGCGCGACTGGAAAAGAAGTAAGAGAGGGCCCCGAAAGGGGCCTTTTCTTTGTCGGTAGATCCACGCCATGCGTGGATGGTTCGTACGCCCATGGACCACGACACTAGGAATTCTACGAATTCCCGGCGGATGCGACGCCGGTCGCATCCCGCTCCGGCGACGCCCTCCATACTGCGGCGCAACGGCCATCCCGGCCGTGAAGGAGCGCCCCATGACCCTACCGCCCCGCCGTTTCCGCCCCCTCGCCTGCCTCCTTGCCACCGCCCTGCTGGCGCTGTCCTCGGGCCCCCTGGCTGCCGCACCGGGTGCACCGGGTGATCTGCTGTCTGCTGCCCCCTATCGGGCGTCATGGGTGCCGTCCAAGGCTGCGCAGGCCTACAAGCTCCACTACCGCACCCCGGATCTTCGCGGCCAGCTGGCCGAAGGCACCGGCCTGCTGTACCTGCCCGCCGGCGCGGCTCCAGCGGGCGGCTGGCCGGTGGTGTCCTGGGCACATGGCACCCAGGGCATCGCCGATCGCTGCGCGCCCTCGGTGTCCGGCCCCTACCAACCCGAACGCGACGGGCGCTTCCTCGATCAGTTCCTGGCCCAGGGCTATGCGGTGGTCGCCGCGGACTACCAGGGGCTCGGCAGCCCCGGCGAGCATGCCTATCTGCACGTCCGCACGGCCGCGCGCAATGCCATCGACCTGGTCAAGGCCAGCCGCCAGTATCTGGGCAACGCAGCGCTGTCGCCGCGCTGGGTCTCTGTTGGTCATTCACAGGGTGGCGCTGCAGCCCTCACAGCCGGGCATCTGGCGCCCACCTATGGTGGTCCTTCCCTGCACTACCGTGGCAGCTTCACCACCGGCACGCCTACCGCAGTCGAGCTGACCGCGCTGGTGATGAAGCCCGACAACCGCACCGCCAATCCTGGCGCGCTCAACGCGTATCACGCGTATCTGCTTGATGGCCTGCTGCAGGTCGCGCCGCAGATCGACCGCGTCCTCAGCGACACCGGCCGCGCCCGCGTGGCAGTGGCACGCGAGCAGTGCCTGGGCGAACTGGCCGCCACGCTGGACGGTGCGGATACCGGCAGCATGTTCACTGCACCGCTGACCAGCGTGCCGGGCATCTGGGCGGTGCTGTACGACTATCTCGGCGTACCGCGCCGCGGCTTCAGCCAACCGCTGATGCTGGGCCACGGCAGCGAGGACCGCGATGTGCCCTATCTGACCACCCTGCTGTATGCCGCAGGCCTGGCCCTGCGAGGCGAGCCGGTCGCGTTCCGGCGTTACCCGGTCGACCACCGCGGCACGCTGGATGCGGCGGCGGCGGATGGCCTGGCGTTTGTGCGGGCACGGCTGGGGGACGGACGCTTCAACGACGCTGCGGAAACTGCCAGCCTCGAACAGCTGCTTGAGGACGCCCAGTAGATCCACGCCATGCGTGGATGCGCGGTATACGGGTTGCCGGCCAGCGGCCGGCACTACCGAACGCAGTAGAGCCACGCCATGCGTGGATACGCGGTATGCGGGTTGCCGGCCAGCGGCCGCCACTACCGAACGGAGTAGATCCACGCCATGCGTGGATGCGCGGTATACGGGTTGCCGGCCAGCGGCCGGCACTACCGGACGCAGTAGAGCCATGCCATGCGTGGGTACGCGGTGTACGGGGTTGCCGGCCAGCGGCCGGCACTACCGAACGCAGTAGATCCACGCCATGCGTGGATGCGCGGTATACGGGTTGCCGGCCAGCGGCCGGCACTACCGGACGCAGTAGAGCCACGCCATGCGTGGATGCGCGGTATACGGGTTGCCGGCCAGCGGCCGGCACTACCGGACGCAGTAGAGCCACGCCATGCGTGGATGCGCGGTATGCGGGGTTGCCGGCCAGCGGCCGGCACTACCGAACGCAGTAGAGCCACGCCATGCGTGGATGCGCGGTATGCGGGGTTGCCGGCCAGCGGCCGGCACTACCGGACGCAGTAGAGCCATGCCATGCGTGGATACGCGGTATGCGGGGTTGCCGGCCAGCGGCCGGCACTACCGGACGCAGTAGAGCCACGCCATGCGTGGATGCGCGGTATACGGGTTGCCGGCCAGCGGCCGGCACTACCGAACGCAGTAGAGCCACGCCATGCGTGGATGCGCGGTATGCGGGGTTGCCGGCCAGCGGCCGGCACTACCCGCCAACCGCAGCTTCAGCCCTTGTAGCCGTTGCTGATCGGGTAACGACGCTCGCGGCCAAATGCCCGGCGCGAGACCTTCGGCCCCGGCGCGGCCTGGTGCCGCTTCCACTCGCTGATGCGCACCAGGCGCAGCACCCGGTCGACCACGGCCGCGTCGTAGCCGGCCGCAACGATCTCCGTGCGCGACTGCTCCTGGTCGATGTAGCGGTACAGGATGCCGTCCAGCACGTCATAGGCCGGCAGCGAATCCTGGTCCAGCTGGTTCTCGCGCAGCTCGGCCGACGGCGGGCGGCTGATCACGGCCGGCGGGATCACCGGCGCGCCGCCCACGGTGTTGCGCCACTTCGACAGCCCGAACACTTCGGTCTTGTACAGGTCCTTCAGCGGCGCATAGCCACCGCACATGTCGCCGTAGATGGTGGCGTAACCCACCGCGTATTCGCTTTTGTTGCCGGTGGTCAGCAGCAGGCCACCGAACTTGTTGGCCAGCGCCATCAGGATCACGCCACGGCTGCGCGACTGCAGGTTCTCTTCGGTCACGTCCGGCGCAGTGCCTTCGAACATCGGCGCCAGCGATTCCATCAGGCCCTTGAACGCCGGCTCGATCGATACTGCCTCCAGCTTCACGCCCAATGCCTGGCACTGTTCGGCGGCCAGGTCGTTGGACAGGCCCGCGGTATAGCGCGACGGCAACCGCACCGCGGTGACGTTTTCCGCGCCCATCGCGTCCACGGCCATGGCCAGCACCAGCGCCGAATCGATGCCGCCGGACAGGCCCAGCCACACCTTCTTGAAGCCGTTCTTGCGGCAGTAGTCCTGGATGCCACGGGTCACTGCGCGCCAGGCCAGCGCGTCCATGCTCTCGTCGCCATCGTCCATCCACACGTGCGGCATGAAGCGGCGGGTTTCACCCTCGTACTCCACCACCAGCCACTGGTCGACGAAGGCGGCGGCGGCCGGGTGCACGGTACCGTCGCCATCGGCCACCACCGAGGCGCCGTCGAACACCAGCGCGTCCTGGCCACCGACCACGTTGAGGTAGGCGATCGCCGCCCCGCTCTCACGGGTGCGTGCGGCCAGCACCGCATCGCGCTGGGCATGCTTGCCACGCTCGTAGGGCGAGGCATTCGGCACCACCACCAGCTGCGCACCGGCGCGCACGGTGTCGGCCAGCGGCTCGGCGAACCACAGGTCCTCGCAGATCAGCAGGCCGACCGGAATGCCGTTGACCTCGAACACGCAGCTGCCGCCATCCGGATCGACATCGAAGTAGCGGCGCTCGTCGAACACCGCGTAGTTGGGCAGCTCGCGCTTGCGGTAGGTCTGCTCGACCAGGCCGTCACGCAGCACGCTGGCGGCGTTGTAGACCACCGCACCGGCCGCCTGCGGCCAACCAACCACGGCGGTGATGCCACGGCAGGCAGCAGCGATGCGGGCCATCGCCTGCTCGCACTCGTACAGGAAGCCCGGGCGCAGCAGCAGGTCTTCCGGCGGATAACCACTCACCGCCAGCTCGGGGAACATCACCAGCTCGGCGCCGTACTCGTCGCGCGCCTGGCCGATCATCTCGATGATGCGCTCGGTGTTGCCGGCGACATCGCCGACCGGGAAGTCGAACTGCGCCATCGCGATGCGGATCGAAGCCATGGGAATCCAGCCTGTGGTTGCAATGTGCCCATTGTAGCGCTGCGCCATGCGCGCGCCGGGCGCGCTCACTGCGTGGACAGCCCCGGCTCAGTAGATCCACGCCATGCGTGGATGGGCTTTCCTGGATGGCTGGGCACCAGACGCAGAAAGGCCGCCCGGAGGCGGCCTTTCTGTTTGAAGCAAGAGCGTCAGTCGAGCATGGCTCGACTCTACACAAGCGGTCTTATTTCACCAGCTTGGCGATGGCAGCGCCCAGGTCGCCCGGCGAGCGGACGGTGACAACACCGGCAGCTTCCATGGCGGCGAACTTGCCTTCGGCAGTGCCCTTGCCGCCCGAGGCGATCGCACCGGCGTGGCCCATGCGCTTGCCGGCCGGAGCCGACGCACCGGCGATGAAACCGACGACCGGCTTCTTCACGTGGTTCTTGATGTACTCGGCGCCGGCTTCTTCAGCGTCACCGCCGATTTCGCCAACCATGATGATGCCTTCGGTCTGCGGGTCTTCGTTGAACAGCTTCAGGCAGTCGACGAAGTTCAGGCCGTTGATCGGGTCACCACCGATGCCGATGCAGGTGGACTGGCCCAGGCCGACTTCAGTGGTCTGCTTGACCGCTTCATAGGTCAGGGTGCCCGAACGCGACACGATGCCGATCTTGCCCGGCTGGTGGATGTGGCCCGGCATGATGCCGATCTTGCACTCACCCGGGGTGATGACGCCCGGGCAGTTCGGCCCGATCAGCACGGTGTCCGGATGCGAACGGGTCAGCACGTTCTTGACGCGCAGCATGTCCAGCACCGGGATGCCTTCGGTGATGCAGACGATGACCTTGATGCCGGCAGCAGCGGCTTCCAGGATCGCGTCGGCCGCGTACGGCGGCGGCACGTAGATGACCGAAGCGTTGGCGCCGGTGCTCTGCACGGCGTCGGCAACGGTGTTGAAGACCGGCAGGTCGATATGGGTGGTGCCACCCTTGCCCGGGGTCACGCCGCCAACAACCTGGGTGCCGTACTCGATCATCTGAGTGGCGTGGAAGGTGCCCTGCTGGCCGGTGAAGCCCTGCACGATCACCTTGGTGTTCTTGTTAATCAAAACAGACATGGGAATTCCTTGGTGTCGAATCAGGCAGCGTTCTTGACAGCTTCAACGATCTTCTTGGCGCCATCGTTGATGTTGTCAGCCGGGATGATGGCCATGCCGCTGTCACGCAGCAGCTGCTTGCCTTCTTCCACGTTGGTGCCTTCCAGGCGCACCACGACCGGAACCTTGACGCCCACTTCCTTCACGGCGGCGATGATGCCTTCGGCAATCATGTCGCAGCGGACGATGCCGCCGAAGATGTTGACGAAGATGCCTTCAACCTTGTCCGAGGACAGGATCAGCTTGAAGGCTTCGATGACGCGCTGCTTGTTGGCACCGCCGCCCACGTCCAGGAAGTTCGCCGGCTCGCCGCCGTTGAGCTTGATGACGTCCATGGTGGCCATGGCCAGGCCTGCGCCGTTGACCATGCAGCCGATGTTGCCGTCCATGGTGACGTAGTTGATGTCCAGCTCCGAAGCGATCACTTCGGTCGGATCTTCCTGGGTCTTGTCGCGCATGGCGACCAGGGCCTTCTGGCGGAACGCGGCGTTGTCGTCGCTGTCGAACTTGCCGTCCAGCGCGTACAGGTTGCCGTCGTCCAGGATGGCCAGCGGGTTGATTTCAACCAGGGCCAGGTCCTTTTCGTTGAACAGGCGGTACAGGTTCACCATGATGCTGGCGAACTGGCCGGCCTGCTTGGCGGTCAGGCCCAGCTTGAAGCCGAAATCACGGCCGTGGTAACCCTGCACGCCTTCGACGAAGTCGACGTTCAGCGAGTGGATCAGCTCCGGGGTTTCAGCGGCGACCTGCTCGATCTCCACGCCGCCTTCCGAAGAGGCGATGTAGGTGATGGTCTTGGTGCCACGGTCGACCAGCACCGACAGGTACAGTTCCTTGACGATCTCGCCGGCGGTGGTCACCAGCACCAGGTTGACCGGCAGTTCAACGCCAGCGGTCTGGTAGGTGGCCATCTTGGTGCCGAGCATCTTGGCCGCAGCGGCCTTCACGTCGTCGGTGGTCTTGCAGAACTTGACGCCGCCAGCCTTGCCGCGGCCGCCAGCGTGGATCTGCGCCTTGACCATCCAGGGGCCCTGGCCCAGGGAGTTGGCAGCGGCAACCGCTTCGTCCGGGGTCGCAGCGACCTTGCCGGCCGGGACCGGGATGCCGTACTCGGCAAGCAGTTGTTTTGACTGGTATTCGTGGAAATTCATGCGTCACCGTGGGAATAGGAACGACCGCACGCAATTCCTCAGGGCCCCGGCGGGGCGCCGGCATGGACCGCGGCGGGCCCACTATTGTGGCCGAGCCAGCGCCGGGGCGCAAAGAAGTCTGTACAAAACGCCACACCCGGCCAGATTTTCACCGCCATTCAGGCAGTTGCGCCCGGGCCGGCGTTGGCCACCGGTATCCACGGCAGGCCAAATGCGCGATCCGGGCGGCTCCGGCGGCGTCCTGCCGGGGGCCCTATACTGGTCAACCAAGGTGTGTAGTGTCGGGCTTGCCCGGCGGCTTCCACCGCGGGCCATATAGAAGCGACGAACCCGCCCGGCTTCAGGGGATGCCAGGCAGGGCCGCCGCAGATTCCAGACCCAGGCAGCCAGAAGGGGAGTTCCGGCGTGTCACCCAGTGCTTCATTGATCGACCGCATCGAATCGATTCCGCGGCGTGAGCTGTACTTCTTCGCGCTGTACCGGGTGCTGATCGCCGCGGTCATCGCCGGCCTGCTCTACAGCCCCCTGTCCGGCATGGTCGGCGAGGCCCATCACCCGCGTCTGGCCGATACCGTCGCGGCGATCTATCTGCTGCTGTCGCTGCTGGCCCTGGCGATCGGCCGCAACGAACGCTGGCTGCGCCCGATCGTGGTCAGCAGCGTGCTGGTGGACATCATCGCCGCCACCCTGCTGGCGCATGCCCTGCCCGGTGCCAGCGCCGGCATTTCGATGTCGCTGCTGTTCAACATCGCCGCTGCCGCCACCCTGCTGCCGCTGAGCTGGGGCCTGGGCCTGGCGGTTGCTGCCAGCCTGGCCACCGGCATCGAATACCTCTGGAAGGTGCTCGAAGGCGGTGATCCCACCCGCACGCTGGCCGAGCTGGCCATGTTCGCCACCAGCTACCTGGCGCTGGCCTTCATCAGCTACCAGGTGGGCAACCGCGCGCGCCGCAACCAGCAGCTGGCCAACCAGCGCGGCGACGAAGTGGCCAACCTGTTCCAGATCAACGAACTGATCATCCGCCGCATGCGCACCGGCGTGCTGGTGGTGGACGCCGACAACCGCATCACCCTGGCCAATGAAGCGGCCTCGATGCTGCTCGGCGACAACGACGGCATCGGTGAGACGGGACGCCTGGATCTGGCCAGTGCCGCGCCGGAACTGGCGCGCCGCCTGCAGCGCTGGCGCAACGGCTGGGCGCAGGACGAACTGCCGCTGCAGCTCAACCCCGACCAGCCGGAAGTGCAACCGCGCTTCGCCCGCCTGCTGGCCGGCAGCGAACTGGCGCTGGTATTCCTGGACGACTCCAGCGTGGTCTCGCGGCGCGCCGAATCGCTCACCCTGTCGGCGATGGGCCGCTTCTCGGCCAGCCTCGCCCACGAGATCCGCAATCCGCTGGCGGCGATCAACTACGCCGTGCAGCTGCTGGAGGAAGGCACCGGTTTCAACGAAAGCGACCGCCGCCTGCTGCAGATCATCCGCCAGCAATGCCAGCGCACCAACGGCATCGTCGAGAGCGTGCTGGGGCTGGCACGGCGCGAGCGCGCCACACCCGAGAACGTCGACCTGGTCGCCTTCGTGCGCCGCTTCGTGCTGGAGTACAAGCAGGGCCAGACGCTGGAAACCGACAGCATCGAACCGATCATCAGCGACACGGCGGTGATGGCGCAGGTCGACAGCAAACACCTGTACCAGGTGCTCACCGTGCTGGTTCACAACGCACTGAAATACGGCCGCATCGGCCAGCAACCGGCGCGCGTGCGCCTGCGCGTGGCGCAGCACGAGCGCAGCGCGGTGATCGACGTGATGGACCGTGGCCCCGGCATTCCCGAGAGCGTTGCCGCACAGCTGTTCCGCCCGTTCTTCACTACCTCCGAGCACGGCACCGGGCTGGGCCTGTATATCGCCCGCGAGTTGTGCCGCGCCAACCAGGCACGGCTCGACTACATCCCGGTGCCGGCAGGAGGCTCGTGCTTCCGCCTGGTGCTGCCCGGCCCGCACACGCTGTTGCCCACCTGATTCCAAATCTGTGCGTCAAACATTTGTCGCTTCCAGCCCCCTCGTTTATCTTTCACGCCCATGAACGAAACCCGCAGCGCCCTCGTCGTCGACGATGAACGCGACATCCGCGAACTGCTGGTACTGACCCTCGGCCGCATGGGGCTGCGCATCAGTACTGCCGCCAACCTGGCCGAAGCGCGCGAGCTGCTGGCCAGCAACCCGTACGACCTGTGCATCACCGACATGCGCCTTCCGGATGGCAACGGCATCGAGCTGGTCAGCGAGATCGCCCAGCACTACCCGCGCACACCGGTGGCGATGATCACCGCATTCGGCAGCATGGACCTGGCCGTGGAAGCGCTGAAGGCCGGCGCCTTCGACTTCGTCAGCAAGCCGGTGGACATCTCGGTGCTGCGCGGCCTGGTCAAGCACGCGCTGGAACTCAACAACACCGAACGCCCTGCGCCCGGCCCCGCCACCGAACAGGCTGCACGCCTGCTCGGCGCTTCGCCGGCCATGGACGTTCTGCGCACCACCATCGGCAAGGTCGCGCGCAGCCAGGCGCCTGTCTACATCCTCGGTGAATCGGGCGTGGGCAAGGAACTGGTCGCGCGCACCATCCACGCCCAGGGCGCGCGTGCGGCTGGTCCGTTCGTGCCGGTCAACTGCGGTGCCATTCCCGGCGAGCTGATGGAGAGCGAGTTCTTCGGCCATCGCAAAGGCAGCTTCAGCGGCGCCCATGCCGACAAGCCGGGCCTCTTCCAGGCTGCACACGGCGGCACCCTGTTCCTGGACGAAGTGGCCGAGCTGCCGCTGCAGATGCAGGTGAAGCTGTTGCGTGCCATCCAGGAAAAGTCGGTGCGTGCGGTCGGTGCGGCCAACGAAGAACCGGTGGACGTGCGCATTCTCTCGGCCACGCACCGTGACCTGGCCGAACTGGTCGAGGACGGGCGCTTCCGCCACGACCTGTACTACCGCATCAACGTGATTGAACTGAAGGTGCCGCCGCTGCGCGAGCGCCGCCAGGACCTGCCGGAACTGGCTGCCGCCGTGCTGGCGCGGCTGGCCCGAAGCCACGGCCGTGCCACACCGCTGCTGGCGCCGTCCGCGCTGGAAGCGCTGGCCCACTACGCGTTCCCGGGCAACGTGCGCGAGCTGGAGAACATTCTGGAGCGCGCGCTGGCACTGGCCGAAGAAGACCGCATTGGTGCCGACGACCTGCGCCTGCCGCAGCACGCCCCGCGTGCGCCCGGCGGCGCAGCACCCGCAGAAGCCGTGGCAGACCTGCAGCCGGGCGGTGCCGCCCTGCCCTCGTACATCGAGCAGCTGGAGCGCAGCGCCATCCAGCGCGCGCTGGAAGAGAACCGCTGGAACAAGACCCGCACGGCTGCGCAGCTGGGGATTACCTTCCGCGCGCTGCGCTACAAGCTGAAGAAGCTGGGGATGGAGTAAGGGCCGAACGGCCCTGGTAGGCGCCAACCTAGGTTGGCGTGCGCCACCGCACCATCCACGCATGGCGTGGATCTACCCACCAACGCGGTAGTGCCGGCCGCTGGCCGGCAACCTTATGCATCGCGGCATCCACGCATGGCGTGGCTCTACCCACCAACGTGGTAGTGCCGGCCGCTGGCCGGCAACCTCATGCATCGCGTCATCCACGCATGGCGTGGATACACCCACCAAACGCGGTAGTGCCGGCCGCTGGCCGGCAACCTCATGCATCGCGGCATCCACGCATGGCGTGGATCCACCCACCAACGTGGTAGTGCCGGCCGCTGGCCGGCAACCTCATGCATCGCGCCATCCACGCATGGCGTGGATCTACCCACCAACGCGGTAGTGCCGGCCGCTGGCCGGCAACCCCCATGCATCGCGTCATCCACGCATGGCGTGGATACACCCACCAAACGCGGTAGTGCCGGCCGCTGGCCGGCAACCCCCATGCATCGCGTCATCCACGCATGGCGTGGATTTACCTCAATCCTTGGTAACGCGATTGATCTCGGCCAGGCTGGTCACACCCGCTGCCGCCTTCTTCAACGCCGACTGCCGCAGGTCATTCACCCCGATCTGCTGCGCCGCCTCGGCAATCTGCAGTGCGTTGCCACCGGCCAGCACGATCGTGGCGATCTCATCGGTCATCGGCATCACCTGGTAGATACCGGTTCGGCCCTTGTAGCCCTCGGTGCACTCATCGCAGCCCACCGCCTCGTACAACTGGATGCCCGCATCCAGCTGCGCCTGGGTGAAGCCCTCGGCCAGCAGCGCGTGCTCCGGCAGGTTGGCCGGTCGCTTGCAGTTGCCGCACAACCGGCGTGCCAGGCGCTGGGCGATCACCAGCGTCACCGAGCTGGTGATGTTGTATGGCGCGATGCCCATGTTCATCAGACGCGCGATGGTCTGCGGCGCATCGTTGGTATGCAGCGTGGACAGCACCATGTGGCCGGTCTGCGCCGCCTTGATCGCAATCTCGGCCGTCTCCAGGTCGCGGATTTCGCCGACCATGATGATGTCCGGATCCTGTCGCAGGAACGAGCGCAGCGCTGCAGCGAAGGTCATGCCGCGCTTGTTGTTCTGCTGCACCTGGTTGACGCCGGGCAAGCGGATTTCCACCGGGTCTTCGGCGGTGGAGATGTTGCGCGTCTCATCGTTGAGGATGCCCAGCGCGGTATACAGCGACACCGTCTTGCCGGAGCCGGTTGGGCCGGTCACCAGCACCATGCCGTACGGCTTGTGGATGGCGTCGTGGAACAGCTTCTGCTGGTCCGGCTCGTAGCCCAGCTTGTCGATGCCCAGCTTGGCCGCGCTGCCATCCAGGATACGCAGCACCACCTTTTCACCGAACAGGGTCGGCAGCGTACTGACGCGGAAGTCGATCTGCTTGGTCTTGGACAGGTTCAGCTTGATGCGCCCGTCCTGCGGCACGCGCTTCTCGGCGATGTCCAGCTGCGCCATCACCTTCAGGCGCGCGGCGATGCGCTGGTTCAACTTCACCGGCGCGCGCGCCACCATCTTCAGCAGGCCGTCGATGCGCAGGCGCACGCGGTAGTCGTCTTCGTAGGGTTCGAAGTGGATGTCCGATGCACCCTTGCGGATCGCATCGACCAGCACCTTGTTGACGAACTTCACCACCGGAGTGTCGTCACCCTTGGCGTCGATGCCGGAGTCGCTGCCCGCGTTGTCTTCGTCGCCCAGTCCAACGTCGAGGTTGGCCATGCCCTCGTCGTCGCCGCCCAGCGCATCGCCGATGGTGTCGTGGCTGGCGTGCCACTGCTCCAGCGTGCGGCGGATCTGGTCTTCATCCACCAGGATCGGCTCCACCACCAGATTGGTGTGGAACTTGATCTCGTCCAGTGCATGGGTTGGGTTGCTGGTACCCACAAACAGCTTGCCACCGCGCTTGAACAGCGGCAGCACGTTGTGTTTGCGCAGCAGTTCCTCGCTGACCAGGCTCATGGCGTTCTGGCTGGCGTCGAAGGTGGACACGTCGAACAGCGGCATGCCGAACTCGACCGCGTTGGCGGCGGCGAGCTGCGAGGCGCTGACCAGCTTGTTCTGCGCGAACCACGTGGGCAGCGGCTGGCGAGCGGCCGTGGCCTTGGCCATGGCGTCGCGGGCGGAGGCCTCGTCCAAGACGCCGTCTTGGACCAAGCGGCGGGCCAGGCCGGTGATGCCGACGAGGTTGGGGGTGGTAGTTGCGTTCATGATCAGGACCTTGGAACAAACAGGGAACGATACCTCGGCATACTCTGCCTCGCCCTTTGCACTGGGAAGGGTCAGGATAGCCACCAGAGGTCGCTAGCCACCAAGCCTTTACTCAGGACTGAGATCGAGTCATTTTCAAGCCACATCGTCGCAGAATTGACGCGATCCCGTTGTCGTCAATCCACTCTGCATAGCGCCTGTAGTCGGCATCCATCAACAAGTGGCGTTCCTCTGTACGAGCACGGACCCAGTAAATTGCATTGACCGCCAGCATAGCCAGACAAGACAACAGAACCCCAACCGCCCCTCCATTTGAGATGAAAGGCACTGAAACAAGCCACCAGGAAAGGTTCTTACATATATAGGCCGGATGCTTGGTCCAGCGATAAGGCCCATGCGTGATGATTCCGCGGTGGGTCAAATTGGAGAAACGGGTCCCAAATACAACGGTGGACCATGTGTAGACAAATGTCAGCAGAAGAATGGAAATCGCCCAAATAGCCGCAAGCGCACTCCCCTCGGAAAGCCAATTCTTCCAATCATTTGCGTTCCGCGCAATCAACCAAGTATCCAGAACCAGCGCACTCAACGGCGGATAGCATGCCAGTGCTGACAACCATCCAAGCACCGTCGAGTCAACCGATCGAATCTCTCCCCCAAGATGCTTAGAGGTTGAAACATATCCGATCACACCGAATGCAGTGTCGATGGCATATAGGGCAATCATTCCCAGGGCATACCAGCGAAGTGATCCTGTGGACGGAAGTGCGTACTCAAGACTCGCTAGCCATGTCCACGACCACGCAAGCATCAAGGGCAAGAAAAAGCACTTTACGCACCACGCCAAGAGAGCATTTCGCTGACACTCATTCGGCCGCCCCCCTTCAAACCACGCTCTGACAGCATCTCCTGCGTCAGGAATCGTCGAGCCCAACAAGCTTGGGCGGAGTAATCCCAATAGAAGCAGGATGCTACCGGCGACGAGCAAGAAGGGCAGAGCCAGTACAACAGCAGCTCCACTATCTCCCCCAAAAATGAACTGCAAAAGCAAAATTGCAACCTGCAAAATCGAAATCGTGAATACCCCCCACAGCGCACTTCTTCGATCATGCATCAGTAGCGCATGCGGCAACCGTCTCCATTCGAGCAGCCACATAGGAATCGCTGCACCCAGAACCAGTAGCAACCACAACGTATAGCTACTGCATTCAAGTGATCTGCCAAGTACAAATCCCAACAACGCGCCCAAAGCCCCCCAGCTTCCGACGCGCGCCCGCACTGCAGACTCGGGACGCATGCTCATAAAGTCCAGCCTCCCCAGAAAACAAAACGGGGGACCGCACTGGCCCCCCGCTTAATCAAACCCTAAGCACTAAACTAAGCGCAATTAGGTGCCACTGGTGCCGCCGCCGCTGGTGCCGCCACCGCTGGTCGAGGCTGCGCCCTGGCAGGAACCCGGACGGAACTTGGTATTAATCGAGCCTTCGCAGGTCCAGCTCGGGATAACACCCTTGCTGCCGTCGCCTTCCGGAGTCAGGGTAATCGTTTCGCCGTCGATGGCGGTATCACCAATGTTGCGCGCGGTGGCAACAATCTTGCCATCAGCCCATTCCAGCTTTTCCACATACTTGGTCTGCTGGAAATCCGGCTGCCAATCATCACCCGGCAGCTTGTTGTTGCTGGCCACGAATTCCGACACGTCGGTACGCAGCGAAGAAGCAGCCAGGATCACTTCCGAGACCTTGGCCTTCTTGGTGTAGTTCGAGTATGCCGGCAGCGCAATGGCAGCCAGGATGGCGATGATCGCAACAACGATCATCAGTTCGATCAGGGTGAAGCCCTTCTGGTTCTTCATGGTGGTACATCCCCAAGATAAGTGGTGGTTGATGTCGGGGGTGGCTGCCGGCCGGCCAAATGACCGGATGAGCAGGCTGCCCGTCCCCGCGGGTGGATCAACGCAGGTTACGTGCCAATCTCCCATGGCAGCGTCTCCCCGATTTCCCCGCGCCAATGATGGCATCAATTTCGCGGATGGGAACCCCCCAGAAGCGAATCTGCGATGGACGCGGCAATGTGACGCGGTACGTCACCTTTCGTCTCGCCAGGTCGAAAACCCTGCGCGGCGTCACGCCAGCAGACTCCCCGGACGGCCCTGAACCGGCTACCATCGCCGGTCAGGATGCCCGCCTGGGGATGGCGGGCCTTGGGGAGCCAACATGTCTGTCAGTCGCAGTGCGATCAAGAAAGAGCCCGTGGCGCGTAGCACCATGGAGCTGCAGCCGTTTGTCTGGGAGGGGACCGACAAGCGGGGGATCAAGATGAAGGGCGAGCAGTTGGCGAAGAACGCCAATCTGCTGCGCGCCGAACTTCGCAAGCAGGGGATCAATCCCGGCCAGGTCAAGCCCAAGCCGAAGCCGCTGTTCGGCGCGGCCGGCAAGCCGGTGAATGCCAAGGACATCGCCTTCTTCAGCCGGCAGATGGCCACCATGATGAAATCCGGCGTACCGATCGTCTCGGCGCTGGAAATCATCGGCAGCGGGCACAAGAACCCGCGTATGAAGAAGATGGTGGATGGGATCCGGGCTGACATCGAGGGTGGCTCTTCGCTGCATGAAGCGATCAGTCGACATCCGGTGCAGTTCGACGAGCTCTACCGCAATCTTGTGCGCGCCGGTGAAAGCGCCGGTGTGCTGGAAACGGTGCTGGACACGATCGCTTCCTACAAGGAGAACATCGAAGCACTGAAGGGCAAGATCAAGAAGGCTCTGTTCTACCCGGCCATGGTGCTGGTGGTGGCCTTCCTTGTCAGCACCATTCTGCTGGTCTGGGTGGTGCCGCAGTTCGAGGAAGTCTTCAAGAGCTTCGGTGCCGACCTGCCGGCTTTCACCCAGATGGTGGTGAACCTGTCCCGGTTCATGGTGTCGTGGTGGTGGCTGATGGCCATTGTCATGATCGGATCGGTGGTCGCCATCGCCATGACCTACCGGCGCTCGGAGAAGATGCAGCACACGGTCGACCGGCTGGTGCTGAAGGTGCCGGTGATCGGCCAGATCATGCATAACAGCTCGATTGCCCGTTTCGCCCGCACTACGGCGGTGACCTTCAAGGCCGGCGTGCCGCTGGTGGAGGCGCTGGGCATCGTGGCTGGCGCCACCGGCAACAAGGTCTATGGCGAAGCCGTCCTGCGCATGCGCGACGACGTCTCGGTCGGCTACCCGGTCAACATGGCCATGAAGCAGTTGAACCTGTTCCCGCACATGGTCATCCAGATGACCGGCATCGGCGAAGAGGCCGGCGCCCTGGACGCCATGCTGTTCAAGGTGGCTGAATACTACGAGCAGGAAGTGAACAATGCCGTGGATGCCTTGAGCAGCCTGCTGGAACCGATGATCATGGTGTTCATTGGTACCATTGTCGGTGGCTTGGTCATCGCGATGTACCTGCCCATCTTCAAACTCGGCGCCGTCGTCGGCTAAAGGTATCAATGGCATTTCTCGACCAGCACCCCGGCCTCGGCTACCCCGCCGCGGCCGCCCTGGGACTGCTGCTGGGCAGTTTCCTGAACGTGGTCATCCTGCGGCTGCCCAAGCGGCTGGAGTGGCAGTGGAAGCGCGATGCGCGCGAAGTCCTGGAGGAACCGGACTTCTATGAACCACCCCCACCGGGGATCGTGGTGGAGCCGTCGCATTGCCCGCACTGCAAGCACAAGCTGAGCTGGTACGAGAACATCCCGCTGTTCAGCTGGATCATCCAGGGCGGCAAGTGCCGCCACTGCAAGGCGCCGATCTCGCTGCAGTACCCGCTGGTGGAGGCGCTGACCTCGGTGCTGGTGCTGGCCTGCGTCTGGCAGTTCGGCTTCGGCTGGCAGGGCTTCGGGGCCATCGTGCTGACCTGCTTCCTGATCGCCCTGTCCGGCATCGACCTGCGAACGCAGCTGCTGCCCGACCAGTTGACCCTGCCGCTGATGTGGCTGGGGCTGATAGGCAGCATCGACAATCTGTACATGCCGGCCAAGCCCGCCCTGGTGGGCGCGGCGGTGGGTTACCTGTCGCTGTGGACGGTCTGGTGGCTGTTCAAGCAGCTGACCGGCAAGGAAGGCATGGGCCACGGCGACTTCAAGCTGCTGGCGGCCCTGGGCGCCTGGTGCGGGCTGAAGGGCATCCTGCCGATCATCCTGCTGTCGTCGGTGCTGGGCGCCATCATCGGCTCGATCTGGCTATACAGCCGCGGCCGTGACCGCGCCACGCCCATCCCGTTCGGGCCGTACCTGGCCATCGCCGGCTGGCTGTACTTCATGTGGGGTGCGCCACTGGTGGAGCAGTACCTGGTGATGAGCGGGCTGCGCTGAGGGGAGTCCCCATGAGCCGCTATGTGGTTGGCCTGACCGGAGGCATCGCCTCCGGCAAGAGCGAGGTGACCCGGCGCTTCGAGGCGCTGGGGATCGTGGTGGCCGACGCCGATCTGGCCGCACGAGCCGTGGTGGCTGCCGGCAGCCCGGCGCTGGCCCGTGTCGCCGAGCGTTTCGGCGCCCACATGCTGCTGGCCGATGGCAGCCTGGACCGGGGGCGCCTGCGCGCCCACGTGTTTGCCGACCCGGCCGAGCGGACGGCGCTGGAAGCCATCACCCACCCCGCCATCCGTCGGCTGATGCAACAGCAGTGCGAGCAGGCTGAGAGCCCCTATGCGATTGCCGCGATTCCGCTGCTGACCGAGGTGGGGGGGCGGAAAGCCTACCCGTGGCTGGACCGGGTGTTGCTGGTGGATGCGCCCGAAGCCGTGCAGCATGCGCGGCTGATGCAGCGCGATGGCATTGATGCCGCGCTGGCCGACCGGATGATTGCTGCGCAGGCCAGCCGCGCACAGCGGTTCGCGCTGGCCGATGACGTGGTGGTCAATGATGGGCAGCCGGAGGACCTGCAGGTGCAGGTGGAACAGCTGCATGCGCGGTATCTGGGGTTGGCCGGGGGTTGAGGCCTGGTTGCCGGCCAGCGGCCGGCACTACCGAAGTGCATCCACGCATGGCGTGGATCTACAAGTGCGGGACGCGGCAGCGATCACGGTGGTGGCACAAGCGACACAGGGCGCGATGCAAGATCGGCAGGGTTAGTGCCGACCAAGGTCGGCACCTACCGCTTACAACGGCTTCGGCGAGAACGTCAGGGTGGCGATCACGCCACGCTGGCCGCCGGGGCGCACGCTTACCTGCCAGCCGTACAGGTCGCACAGGCGGCTGACGATCGACAGGCCGATACCGCCGCCCTGCGAGTGGCCGGCATGCGTGCCGCGGTAGCCACGCTGGAACAGCTTGGCCGCGTCTTCCTCGCTCAGGCCCGGACCACTGTCGGTTACCGACACCGAGTTGGTGCCGACGAACACGCGCACCTCGCCGTCCTGCGAGTACTTCACGGCGTTGCCGATCAGGTTGCCCAGTGCCACCGACAACGCCGCCTCGGGCGCGTCGATCACCAGATTGCGCTCACCTTCCAGCAGCAGCTCCAGCGGCTTGCCACCCAGCTGCGCACGGTGTGCGTCCAGCAGCTGCTCGGCCACGCGGGCCACATTGCTGGTGCCCTGCCCGCGCTCGTTGCGCGACAGCAGCAGCAGCGCGCCGATCAGATCGCTGCACTGCTGTTCGGCGCGCTGGATGCGCTGCAGGCGCTGCAGCACCTTCTCGTCCAGGCCGGGCCGGGTCAGCAGCAGCTCGGTGGCGCCACGGATCACTGCCAGCGGCGTGCGCAGCTCATGGCTGACGTCTGCATTGAATTCACGGTCGCGCTGCACCACTTCGGTCAGCCGCGAGGAATAGTCGTCCAGCGCCTGGGCCAGCTGCCCCACTTCGTCGTCGGGAAAGCGTGGGGCCAACGGCTCGGGATCACTGGTGCCGCCGCGATAGGCACGCAGCCGCGCGGCCAGATCCGACACCGGCTTCATCACCTTCGAGGCCGACCACCAGCCCAGCACCAGCGACAGCACGCTGAACACCAGCACCGACAGCACCAGCGCGCGGTTGAGCTGCTTGCCGCCGCGCACGCTGTCGGTCATGTCATAGGCGAGGAAGAACCAGGCGTCCGGCGTCTTGCGCACGGCCAGCTTGTAGGAGTACGGCTCGCCGTGCTCATCGCCGCTGACGCTGTGGATGCCATCGGAGAAGCCCGCCCACTGCGCGCGCTCTTCGCGCACCCGGTCGAACTTGTCCTTCGAATAGGCATAGGCCTTGATCTGCAGCACCGGTGCGTCCGGGTTATGCCCGGGGTGCTCGTAATAGCGGCGCGCATACTCGTCGATGTTGCGGTTCATCAGCTCTTCCACCAGCTGGTTTTCCACGCGCAGGCGGGCCCAGTTGGTGGCGAACGCAAACAGTGTCGTCAGGCAGAAGCCCAACAACACGAACGAAACGATGATGCGGCTGCGCAGGCGCCGCCGATAAGGCGTGCGCCGGCGCTCCCCCTTGGTTGCCACCGAATCAGGCTTCCGGGGTGGCGATGCGGTATCCGATGCCATGGCGGGTCTGGATCAGCGGCACTTCAAACGGCTTGTCGACCACCGCGCGCAGGCCATGGATGTGCACGCGCAGGGAATCCGAATCGGGCAGTTCTTCACCCCACACACGGGTTTCCAGCTCCTGGCGGGTCACCACGGCCGGGGCCGCTTCCATCAGCGCCTGCAGGATCTTCAGTGCGGTCGGGTTGAGCTGCAGCAGCTTGCCCTGGCGGCGCACTTCCAGCGTATCCAGGTTGTATTCCAGATCGCCGGTTTCCAGCACGCGGGTCTGCACGCCCTTGCCGCGTCGCGACAGGGCGTTCAGACGCACTTCCACTTCCTGCAGCGCGAACGGCTTGATCAGGTAGTCGTCCGCGCCGGAATCGAAGCCGGCCAGCTTGTTGTCCAGCGAATCGCGGGCGGTGAGCATCAGTACCGGGGTCTGCTTGCGCGCTTCATTGCGCAACTTGCGGCAGACCTCGATGCCGTCCATGCCTGGCAGATTGAGATCCAGCACGATCGCGTCGAACTCGTGCACCACGGCCAGGTGCAGACCGGTAACCCCGTCAGCCGCGAAGTCCACGGTGTGGCCCCGGTCCTCCAGGTAGTCGCCCAGGTTGGCCGCAATGTCGCTGTTGTCTTCGATTACCAGGATTCTCACTGTCACCTCTAATTTACGAATTTGCCGATGCGCTGGGCCTGGCCCATATCACGCTGTGCCTTATCTTTCCGCCGGGCGCGCTCGGCAACGGTAGTGCACTGCGTCGTGGACCGGTTCGAACCCGTGGCCTTTTCACGTTGGCATATTAGACGACTATCTTCACGTGCCTGTGTCAAAACCGTGTTCACGATCTGCTGGTCGTTGAAGACATCGGTTCGTACCTGTTCAGGCATGGAATCGCGGTCAGGATGCTGCTCGACGGCCGTACGCATGCGCACCAGCGCCTCGCGTACACGGCTGCGGTCGGTCTGCTTCAGTTCGCTGTAGGTCTCGCCATCGTTGAGTTCGATCTCGATGCGCTCGATCTGCTGCTGCAGCGGCTTGCCGGGGACAAAGACCTCACCGGACTGGTTCGATGCAGAGGCGGCGGTGGCCAGGGTCAGGCCCGAGATCAGGACCGCCGACATCAGGAGGGACTTCATGACAAACGAATCCTTGTTTGAGTTGAGTGTTGACTGTATTCGCACCACCTTCACGCCAGCAAGTGCCATGCGCAGGGGCATCGGACGGCCTAGTGGTTGGTGGCAGGGTTGAAGTTGTTGAAGGTGCGCTGGTCGTTGAGCAGGGCCTTGCCCTTTTCCTCGATCCGGCGGCGCTCGGCCACGGTCAGGCAGCGGCTTTTAGGCATGTTGCTGCCGGTGGTGCGGGTGTGCTGGCAGATCTGGCGGCTGTCCTCGTGGGCGCGGACAAGAACGGTATTGATACGCTCCTGGTCGTTGAACACCTCCGCCTGGACCTGCGGCGGGAGCTCCTGAAGCGTGCGGTGGTCGCCCATGCGCTGGGTGATGCGCGCCAGTGCCTGCTGCACCTGGGCGCGGTCATCGGCGGAAATCTCGCTGTACTCGCCGTCATCGAGGGCCTTCTCAACCCGCCGGACCTGCTCGGCCACCGGGGCCTGCCCATCCATCTGTATGGCGGTCTTCTCCGGCTTGGCGAAGACAGCACCAGACAGCCCCAGCAACAACGCGATCATCGTGATGCGGTACATCGCCAGCCTCCGGATCCATCCAGGAACGATGGGCGCCACTCTACGGCCGTCACGCCGCCTCCACAAGGGACTTCCGGCGGCATAAAAAAGACCCAGGCGGTGCCCCGCCTGGGTCTGAAGTCGTATCCCGATACCGATCCTGCTGAGAGGCAGAGCTGCGGTTCGCTGAAGGCTACGCCGACGCCGATTAAAGGCGTGTTAAAGCCGGCCTCATTTGCCCATGAGAATTTCAAGCCATTGATTAATCATGTTTTTTTGATCTTCTCGACGTGCTCGATGATACGCGTGGCCACATCCACCCCGCAGGCGGCTTCGATGCCCTCCAGCCCGGGCGTGGAGTTGACCTCCAGCACCAGCGGGCCACGCGCGGAGCGGATCAGGTCCACGCCACAGACCGACAGGCCCAGCGCCTTGGCCGAACGCACCGCCACCTGCTGTTCGGCGCGGCTGGCCTTGGCCGCCACCGCGGTGCCGCCGGCATGCAGGTTGGAGCGGAAGTCACCCTCCGGCGCCTGGCGCTGCATCGACGCCACCACCTGGTCACCGACCACGAAGCAGCGCAGGTCGGCGCCCTTGGCTTCCCCGATGAACTCCTGCATCAGGAAGTTGGCGTACAAGCCCCGCAGGGCCTCGACGATGCCACGCGAAGCGCTGGCCTTCTCGGTGAGGATCACGCCCCGTCCCTGGGTGCCCTCGTTGAGCTTCACCACGTGCGGCGGCGGACCGAGCATCGACAGCAGGTCGACGGTGTCATCGGGGTTGTCGCCGAACACGGTGACCGGCATGTCGATGCCCTTGGCTGCCAGCAGCTGGTGCGCGCGCAGCTTGTCGCGCGAACGCAGGATCGCATCGGACGGGTTGGGAGTGCGCGCGCCCATCAGCTCGAACTGGCGCAGCACGGCGGTGCCATAGCGGGTGATCGAGGCGCCGATGCGCGGGATGACCATGTCCACGCCGGTCATCGGCCGGCCCTTGTAGTGCATCGAAAAACCATCGGCGGCGATGCGCATGTAGCAGCGCAGCGGGTCGAGGATGCGAACGGTGTGGCCGCGCGCGCGGGCCGCCTCGACCAGCCGGCGGGTGGAGTACAGGGAGCTGTTGCGGGACAGGATGGCGAGCTTCATCGCGGCAGGATCGGACGGCAGGCGCGCAGCATAGCGCGGGCGTGTGGCGGGCGGATGATGCCCTGCAGGCCGCCGCATCTGCGTGCCTGCCGGGGCTGTGCGAAGATGGCTGTTGCCGGCTACAGGACAGGACACGGCCGGCTTACACAACCCAAGGAGAACCACAGATGCGAATGGGAATTCCGCTGTTGTTGCTGTTTGGCCTGATGGGGAGCGCCGCACACGTACAGGCTGCGCCCACCCATGCAGTCTCCCGGCTCTACTTCGATGCCAACAACACCCTGATCGGCCAGGGCCTGCGCTACTGCACGGGCAAGACACAGCACCAGGGCGTTGCCTCACACGCCAATACCCGCTGGATCGATGTTTCCTACGCCTGCCAGGGCGACTCGACCGACGTTTCCTATGGCAGCTGGGTGCCTGCGCAACTGCGGCAGGACTTCTGCACGCTGTATGACGCCTGCACGTCACTGATGCCGTGGCCGGAACCCGGCCTGCCCGGCACCCTCGGCAACGGCTTCTACTCAGACTGACAGCCGGTAGTCGCCGCACTGTCTCCGGCGATGGCAGCATCGTCGCCGGAGACCCCACCCACTACACCCCGGAGACTTCATGCCGTTGACGATCCTTCCGCGTTTCTCCGAAGTGGATGTACTCGGCCTCGTCACCAACACCGCCCTGCCCGTCTGGTTCGAGGAAGGTCGCCAGGAGATCTTCCGCCATTTCAGCCGCGAGGCCAGCATGCGCGACCTGACGCTGATCCTGCGCCGCTACGAAATCGACTTCCTGCAGCAGATACAGCCGGGACACGAAGTGCGCATCGAGACCCGCATCGAAAACATCGGCCGCTCCTCGCTGTCGATCGTGCAGCAGGCGTTCCAGTTCGAGGCCCTGGTGGCCAGCGGGCGCTGCGTGATGGTGCATTTCGACTACACAACCAACGCCTCGCGCGCCATCGATGCAGAGCAGCGCCGGGCATTGTCAGGGCTGTTTACCGAGGAGTATGCGCAACAGGTGCAGGCGGCAGGCGCATGAGCCATACGGAAGTCCGGTCATCCGCACCCGGTACTGCCCGCAGCCCATTTCTTCAGCTTTTCCAGCGCTTTCCCGGCCTGCATCGACGACGCATGCCGGAACCTCCCTGTTTGATTCGACGCAGTCTAACCTGTGACTGAGGGCCGCTGATCCGCGCGGGGCAGGCGCAGCGAGAAGCCCCCATCGCGGACACGCACGGCCAATGCGGTTTCCCGCCATTCCACAGGCAGCGCCAATGCCGTATGTGGCGTGGGGATGCGTGTGATCGCCTCGAACGTCCAGTGTTCCTCATAGGCTTCGCAGCGAAGCGTTCCGTCATCGCCGACCGCGATCACATCGATCCAGGCCCCACTCCGGGTCTTGCCAGTGCCGCCCATCGCACGGCGGCCAATGGCCAGCCAACGCCCCTGCCAGTGAACGAGCCATACGCCCTCGATGGGACGCAGATCCCCATCAAGCACGCTTCCCGCCACCACCACGCATCGACCGGACGGGCTGGCAATGACCGTCTCCAGATCGCAGGCGTGACGGTCACTGGGCTCGCCATCAAGACAGAGCGCGTACGGGCAGATGCGCGCGAACAAGGTCGGATGCGCAGTCAGGCGCAGGTCGTCGGGAAGCAGCGGGATGGCCTTCAGCACCCGGGCATCAGGTAGGACATGCCGCAACACCTGCGGCACCCCGGCGGCCAGCGCCGGATGCTCCTGTTCCAGCCATAAACCCCGGCAGGGGCGCAGCGTGGTCGATCGACTGGGAATATCCCGCAACCACATCGCGGCTTCGGCATCCCCGCCAAGCTGCCGGCGCTCGTGCAGTTCCTGCCAGAACAGGCTGGGAACAATCGCCAGCAGGTGCATCACCCTCTTGTCCGCTTCGTCGTAGACGATCACCGCTTCGCTGCGATCACTGTAGCCACTGGCCACACGCAGCGCGCTGCCCGCCAGCGCCAGCCACTCGCCGCTGGCATCGTGGCTGCCTGCGGTGGATACGCCCTCGACAATGGCGCCATCGCGCAGCATCAGGGTGCCGTAGGCCGGCCCGCCCATGCCCAGCTCGCCCCAATCCAACAGCACATCATGCGTGGGCGGCCGGGTGGCGAAGGGCAGCTTCGCCCGCGAGCGCAGCAGTGCGCCCCCTACGGCATCGCCGACCAGATCGAAGTGCTGCAGCACGCCGCCCAGGGCAAGACATGCGGCCAGGCCAACGACCACACCCCAAGGCGACCACCACACCACGCAGATCGCTACCCATATCAGGAACGGCAGCCACTGGGTGAAGCGGCGGAGGGCGATTCGATCAACGGTCATGCAGGCTGGGCGGCGGCGACTGTGCACCATTCAAACCTTCAACGCTGTGCCAGGCAATGGGGTTCGAACCGGCAATGCCGCTAGACTCTCGCTGATGATGGAATCGATGACTGCCGTGAATCACCGGAATCTGCTGCAGGACATGCTGCCGCGATGGAGAGCACTGGCCAAGGCCCCGGGCCTGCCGCGCCGCACGCTTCGCCTGCCGGATTGGCAGGCGGACTGGAACGCAGGCATGGCCTTGCTTGCACGCCATGCGCGCAATGGCGGTGAATCTGTGGAGGAACCGCTGCAGGGACATGCGGCCCTGGAGCATGCCTACGGCTGGGAGACGGTTGCACAGACCGGCAGCAACCTGCTGCTGAAAGGCATCGACCGCGGCTTCGCCCCCGCGGCGTTGCAGCAGATGCATGCCGACGTAGCAGTTCTCTGGCTCGAGCATGCGCATTTGCTGGCCCTTGCCCGGGACAGCCTGCAACAGCAAGGCCACGACATCGCGCTGGCTGCGTCGTTGCAATCACGTACAACGCAGCACTACGAGTACGCACTGCAGCTGTTGTCACTGGGCGTGCTGCTGGATGCGCAGGAACGCCTGCCGGCGCTGGTGGAGAAGGTGCTCTGTTTCGACACCGACCGCGTGCTGGACTACCTCAGCGCGCCGGCGCTGGGCCTGGTGGAAGCCAGTGATGAGGTCTTTCATCCGCGACCGTTCGCCGAGCTGTTCGCGCCGCTGCGCGACGGTGAAGCGTTCGACCCTTCACTGCTGGCCGGCTACCTGCAGGTGCAGTACCGCGATTTCTTCCTGCTGCCGCCAAAGGCTCAGAAGCGGACCCGGCGCCTGATCGGGCCGAACGCGTGGGGCTACTGGGCATTTGAAGTGGCTGCGCTGGTGGTGCTGTATGGCGGTGACGACGCCACGCTACGCACCTGCCCCCACTACCCTTCCGACCTGGTGGACTTCGCCCGGCGTTGAGTCAGGCACCCGGCAGGCCGGAAACACCGCCGAATCGATTCTCTTCCTCGTTGCCCGGCAGAAGCATGACCGGGAAGAGGACGAACACGCCCAACGGGATGAAGGCGATCACGACGTACCAGCCGGACTCGTCGATGTCGTGCAGTCGTCGAACGGCCAGGGCCAGCATGGGCGGAAGGAGGACGATGACCGCGCAGACCGTCATGACCCACCCCAGCGTCCGGAATGGCTCGAAGGCCTCCCCATCGAGCAGCACGGTGCCCGTCAGCCAGTATCCGCCGTCCATCAAGGTGTAGCCCACTGCCACCACAAGGGCAGCAGACAGGGAGTACGACCAGAACTCCTTCCGGTTGGATCGCCCTGAAAAATCAAAGCAACGCCTGAGGGGCAAAAGTGCGGGGATCATTCGCGCTCCGGGCAGCGGACGATGGGAGGCAAGGGTTAACGATCTTTTAGCATCCCCAAGCCCAGCACCAACTGAACCCTGCGGCCCGGCGGACCCGGCAGACAGCGGAGGTTGCAGGAGCCCGCCGCGGCAGCCCCGCAGCCGGAGACGCAGCGCGAACTACCGCACATTTCCATGGGCGTGGGCATTCTGAATCGGATCACTGGCTTGCAGCAGTGGCGGATTGGTCGAATTCCAGTTTTCCAGAATGGCGCCTCTGCTAGCGTCACGACTCACTCATGGATTCGAGGTTTTGAATGGCTGCGATTTCTTTTCCGCTGATGCTGGCACTGCTTTCCGCGCAGGCCCCGATGGCCGCAAACGCAGAAAGTGACTACGCCAGAGCCGCAGCAGCATCGATCGGGCCGGGCATCTGCGACCCCGGTATGGACATGCTGCCGAACGGTGGAGGCGTGGTGATCCGGCGCTGCGGCAAGAACGGTACGGTCGCGGGCGTTGGCAGCAATATCGATGCTGCGACGGCCAACACCAATGGCTTCCTAGCCGTCGCCGAGGAAGGCCCGGTATGCAGTGTTTTCGCACGCGATCCCTATGTCAGCATCCCGGCACCGGGTGTGGGCATCAAAGGAGAGTGCAGTTCCACTCCGATTTCCGCCTATGGCATGACGACCACCACTGCGGGACAGAACCTGCTTGAGCTGGCCATCACCCTGGCGGCGACGCAGGCGCGGTGCAATGTCGACTACTACTATGGGTCGGCACATGGCTATAAGTATCCCTACAGCTGCACTCGCCCGGGCCAATCCTGGAGCGTTGCCGGCCTTGGCTCCAGCGTCGACGATTCAAACGCGATGGCAATGCGGCTTGTGAAGAAATCATCCAAGACCGGTACGCACTGCTATTTTGACAACGCCGAGTTGAATGGCGTCGTCTTCCGCGCATACCTGCACTGCAACGGATCGACCTATACCGGTTTCGGGAGCTCTGTAACTGCCGCGGCCAAGGACGCGGCTGCGCAAGCGGGCGCATAAGCTACGCGGGCTGTGGTTCGGAGGAGCCACAGCCCGACGCATTGAAGAATGAGGTTCCGGCGCCGTTGCCACACGCTGGACTGGGGTGTGGTTCAACGATTGCGCCGCGTCTGCCTGGGGTGAATACCCTGGAGACATGGAGCGGGCGATGGGAATCGAACCCACGTCAGTAGTCGGGTGGGAAGGTGGCCTCGCGGCCACCCTCCCCCCTCAGAACCGTGCGTGAAAGTTACCCTTCACACGGCTCAAGCAGTCACGAACCCCCTTCTTCTATGGGAGGGGGCGACAGCCGTAGCCTGGCACGGGCGTGAAGCTGCTCGTGACAGGTGGTGTGGAGCAAAACAAGGTTGGAGAGGCGGTCAGACCCCCCGTACACCCTGAAAACCTTGTGGTGGATGTGCCAGCTGGTGCTGGTCAGTTTCCGCCCACAGCAGGCGCACTTGGCCTCTTGCTTTGTCCAAAGCCATAGCAGTTTCCTTTTCCCGGTCAGCGAGCGCTTCATGCGGTACTGCAACCGCTGATTAAAGTAGCTCTCGTCTTTGGGGTCGTAGGGGCTAACGTCAGACCGCACCTTGATGTACTCGCCGACCTTGAGGGACGACAGGCGCATCAGAGTGTGTTTACCAACACCGAAGATCCAGTCGCGGGACTTGTCGCGCCGGAAGTACCGACGTTTGATCCAGCGGAGACCTTTGGTGGGGTGACGGCGTTTGGCCCAACACCAGACCGCGTGGTGGATAAGGTGATCCAATCTTGCGAACGGTTCTGAAGCGTTCACGACTTGGTGATACATGCCCCACCCCCGAATGATCGGGTTAAGGACGTGCAGTACGTCGTCTTGGGTGGATCCCCGCAGTAGCCGGAGCTGGCTGCGGATCTTAGCCATGAAGGCGTTGGTGTTTTGTTTCGACGGCCTTCTAAGGAGGAGATTTCCAAATTTCCGGAAGTTCCATCCCAAGAAGGCGAAGCCTTCGTCCATGTGTGTGATCTTCGTCTTGCTTTCGGAGAGCGTGAGCCCTCTTTCTGCGAGGAACTTGACGACGATCGGCTTGACCTTGCGTTCCAGGATCTCCGCAGAGGCTCCTGTGATGACAAAGTCGTCTGCGTAGCGGACGAAGTTGCACTTGTTGCGGCGTGGGAGCGCATCGATGAGCCGGCCCAATCCGTCAAGGACAATGTTTGCGAGCACGGGGGAAATGATTCCGCCCTGTGGTGTACCCGCGTCCGTCGGAAACAACTTACGGTCTTCCATGAAGCCTGCTTTCAGCCACTGCGACAGCACATGCCGGTCAATTGGTACGTGTTTCATCAGCCAGTCGTGACTGATGTTGTCGAAGCAGCCTTTGATATCCCCTTCCATCACCCAGCGTGAGCTGGTCTTCGTGCTCAGACAGGTCTTCAGGTGGGCGGCAGCGTCAGCTGTCGACCTGAAATTACGGAACCCGTATGAGTGAATGTCCCCATATGCTTCGGCGACGGGGTCGAGCGCAAACAGATACAGCGCCTGCATTGCTCGATCTTTCATCGTCGGTATACCGAGAGGGCGGGTGCCACCTCGGGCCTTGGGGATGTGGATTCGGCGAAGCGGTTTTGCCTTGTATCCCTTGCGTTGCAGGGAGTTGATGGCATTCCACTTTGCCGCAGGTGTCGACCACGTTGCACGGTCTACACCCGGGGTACGACGGCCTTGGTTCTCCGTGACTCGACGTACAGCCGTTGCTTTGGCTGCAGTTGAGCGGACAAGTAGTTTCTGTAGGCGTGTGACCCTACGCCACTGCTTATCCTTAGCTGCCTTCGCTATTCTTGCCTGCATCCTCGACACAGCGCAGCTTGTGGCTTTCCAGTTGATGGAGTGCCAGTTGCTGAGGTGTGAGGAGGCGACATCACCATCGATGATGGCGTCCATATCTACCTCCTGGAGTGGAGCGGGTGAAGGGAATCGAACCCTCGTCAGTTGCTTGGGAAGCTCGTCAGGAATCTCTACGATTCAATGGCTTACCTATGATTTCCGCTCCGCAATGCGCCGCGCTGCAGGTTCATTTTTACCGAGAGAAACGCAGCATCCGCAGCAATTGCGGAGCGCTCCCGGGCCTCTCAGACACCACGCTGCAGCTGCTGAAGCCCTGCCCTCACCCACGCCTTGCGTGCGTCCTTCGGGCGGGGCTTGGTCTCCTTCGGCGGTCGACGCGGTTCCAGCGCTTCCTTGATCCGCTCGATCTCCTTCGTCCCAGCCTCGGCCAGGCGCCGAGCCTGTTGCTGCTGCTCACGGGTTGGCGGCAGGCCGGGCAGTGGCGGCGGCGGCTGGATCGGGGTGCTGTCGGTCAGCCGGGCGACGGCCTCGCGAAGGGGCAGATCGGGATAGAGCCTGGCCGCGCACCAGCGCTCGGCGTAGCGCTTCGCCTGTCGGACGTTGGCGGCGCGCGCTTCCTTGGTGTGCCACATCTTCTGGCCTTCCATCCACAGCCGGACGCCAGGACCGCCATCGAACGTGACGTTCGCCGTTTCCCGGCCGTTGTACCAGAGCGCCCAGCGCTCGCCGGTCTGGACCCAGCCAGACGGGATCGGCGCGGTGCGGAAGCCTTGGTAGGTGGAAGAGATCATGGCCGGAAGAATACGGCCGACCGTCGCAGATCCTGCGAACGCGGCAGCAACCTGCCTGAATCGTTCGGGATCGGTGCCGGCGCGGCGCTGCTCAAGCGCCCCCGGGTTGAGCTGCCTGCGGCCCCGGATCCGGCACAGTCAGAATGCCAGCGCCGGCGGCTGGGCACTATCGGGCAACCACCCACTGACGTTCGGGGTTCTCCCTACGCGGCCAGCTGGTGCTCGTAGAACGGATGCCGCTTGTCGTCGAAGATCCGGTACAGCACAGCCAGGTCGGCTGGGTTCGGATTGAGCCACGCGTCGACGTGCTCGGGCTTGATGTTGATGATGGTCCGGTCGTGCCCGGCAGCGGCCACCTCTGGCTCCGGGTCGTCGGTGATAGCGGCAAAGGACAGCAGATCCGGCTCCTTGCCGACCGGATCCTTCCAGTGCGACCACAGGCACGCCACCAGCATCGGCTCTCCAGTGCGCGGGGTGAACTGCACCACCTGGTTCTTGCCGTCCGGCCCCTCCACGTTCTCGTAGAAGGTATCGACCACCAGCAGGCCGTGGGTGTGGCCGAAGGCCGGCGCCCAGAACTTCTCCAGGCTGTCGCGGCGGGCGTTGTAGGTGCCCGGGAAGCGCTGGTCGTAGTTGGCCGGCTTCCCGGCGAGCCGGCACTGGTAGCGCATGGGCCTGATCACCAGCTTGCCTCCCTCGGAGACGATCACCGGGGCATACACGCCGGGGAAGATCCGGCTATCCCGGTCCTTGGGGTCGGTACGCTTCAGGTCGGCGAGCTTCGCCAGAGCGCGATCGATCTTGTTGCCGGCAATCCGCACGTCCTCCCGGGCCTTCTTCGTCTCCTTCACCTGCAGCGCGCGCTCGGCGTCGGCCAGGCGTTTGCGGTTGGCGAACAGTTCCTGCTCAAGCACCGCGGCCTCGGCCCGGTTCCACTGCTCCACCTCAGCCCACACTGCCAGCTCCTCCGGGCTGGAGCCGGCGCGGAAGGCGTCGTCCATCGCCTTCGGGGTCTTGGGCCGCTTCTTGCCCGGGTCGTGAGCATAGAGCGCAGCGAATTCCTGCAGCGACAGCGTGGCGCCGGTCATCCGGACCAGTTTCTGATAGGCGGCGGTGATCTGGGCGGAATAGCACATGGGCGCAATCTGACACGCCCCTTCGTTCAGTCGCCGTGACGCTGCAGCTTAGTGGCCGGTCACGTCGATCAGCACGAAGTGGCCCGATGCGCTGAACTGTGTCGCATTGTCGGACTGCGGGATCAGGGCAGTCGCGCCGGCATAGTAGAAGCGCCCCGAACCCGCTGCACCGGTCCCATCCCCCTGCGGCCCGGTCAAGCGGAAGCCCACGCCGCGCTCAATCCGCTGACACGACCGAGACGATATAACCGCGTAGCGTCTGCCAGTCGGGACCTGCATGTAGGCACCCTCAGCCGCTCCGAACGGAGCAGTCGTCACGCCCATGATGCGTAGGGGCTTCGCCCAGGAAGCGAAAGCCAGCTCGCCGGTGTGCTCTCGGTAGACCTCGATGCCGGTCTTGCCCGGCGTTCCAGTCACAACCGAGTCGTATACCCACACCGTTCCGAACACAAACGACGAGCCCGTGTAGGCTGACACTCGCCAGTTGTTGCCACCGAGATTGGTCAGAATCACGCTGAGCCCGAAGTTGTTGTTCGGACCGGTGACCGCAACTACGGGGCTCTTGGCCTGGAAGTCACGGGTGACGAACCGGGTTACTACGATCCCCGACACCTCGTACGCAACGGCGCCAGCTTCGTTGATATCGAACTTGTGACGTAGATGGAAGTTGAGCAGGTCACTTCGGACCTGCACCGTTCCAGATGGGGTGTATGCCTCAAACCCTCCTACTAGCATTTCAGTGAACCCCGTAAAGGACAGTTGCCGGAACCAAGGAAAAGGCCGGCTGCCCGTTGGCATCCACATCAGTGCCCCAGTACACCCGGCCATCTGAATACCAAACACTCGGTGTACGGCCAGGCTGCGCCGGAGGCGGCACCACGTAGAAGAGGAAATCCCCTGGTGGCAGCGGCCCCACCCAGGTCGAATTGCCGTGCACGGCGTCGGTCTGAACCGTGCCGATGAACAGCCCCAAGCGGGTGGTGTAATCAATCTCCAGCGATCCGTCGAGATTGAAGGTCTGAATGCCCGCAGGCATGCGCTCTACTCCTCTAGAGATTGACGGGAGGGCGTTTGCCACTCCCGCCTTTTGCTATTGCCACCAGCCCATGCGCGTGGCGAGCTGCCCGTTCGGGTAGTAGGTGCGCCAGTTCCCGTCGCTGTACTCCGTGCGCTGGCCACCTCCCGACGAGGACACCCGGAACACGTCCGCCATAACATCAAAGGCAGAGCTCTCTCCTGTAGCAGAGAGCTGCACTCCACCAATCTTTTTGTCAGCTCGAACACTCACCCCCCACTGCGCGGTGGCCTGCGCACCTGATGCGGAAAACGTCGGGGGCTTGGTTGCTCCATCGGCGACTTCGCTGAACATCGGATACCACATCCAGTAGAAGGGATCCGACTCACCTGTGCCCACCAACAAATAGAACACCACAGCCTGCACAGCTCCAATTGGAGCTTTACCGATGACGAACGGCCGGTTGTACTGATCCAGTGGAAGTTTCGCTTGCCCAGTCGGGCCCACGACAGGTGTGAGCATCCGCCCAATGACCTGATCCGCTGCGTTCTTCCATTCAACGTACAGCTGTATCCGACAGCGATGGACATTTATGTATGCGGAAAAGCAGTAGAACCTGCCTGCTACCACAGGAATACCCGGCCCCCAGCCAGCATTCTGCGAACCTGCAGCCCACTGCCCTGCACGGTAGCCAGACGCAGCGGACCGCACACCGTAGGGCAGATACGCTTCGTTGCTGCTACTTGCGAATTGATTCGGTGCAACCCAGGTGACGTTGCTCCAAGCGGGGAACAGACTATTGGGTATCAAGTTGCCGGAGCTTCCTTGCTCATTGATCTGCGCCTGCATGGTCACCACCACGGCCGCGTCAGCCTTATCCTCCAGCCCGACTTGCACTCCTTGAAGTGCCACGGCGTTAGCGCTGATCCTCCCGTCCTGCCGCGAAACCTCCGTCTTTAGCTGATCGAAACCATCCGCCGATACATCCCCCACCTGCGTCTTCAGGCTCACCAGGTCCTGCGCAGTCGCGTCCAGCTTGCTGCCCTGCTGGTTCACCGCCGTGGTGAGCCCGGCCGTTGCCGATGCGTTGGCACTGATCAGCAGCTCATCGGTCACGTCGTAGAACTCGATGCGATCGACAAGCACCGTGGCGTCGCCTGTCCCACGATTGGTAATCCACACCTGGCTCATGGCCTCGGTGCGGTCGTCCCCCACAGGATGCTCCAGCACGAACCGCTGCCAGGCACTCGTGAGGTTCGGCGTGGTCTGATCGTTGTTGCCCTCCCCAGCACTATGGCGAACCCGGCAGCGCGCGGTCAGCGTCGCATCACCGGCCAGCACCCTGGCAACGATCACCGAACGCAGCTTGCGACCAGTGCGCCCTGTCTTCAGTGGAACCCAGCGACCGCCGTTGGCGTAAACGAACGGCGAACCGGCTGCACCTGCCTTGTGCACCATCTGAATTGCGCTGCCCTGCTGTCCGCCTCCAAGGACCCAGGTCACATCACCATTCTGTTGGTTGCTGTTCCCCTTGACGAAGGGCGCCATATCACCGTCGAACATGGCATTGACGTTGAGGTTCTCGCCACGGTTGAAGGACGCATTGACGGTGCTGGACAGCACGGTGAGCTGGTTTGCTGTGCTGGTCAGCGTGCCCTCGGCGTTCGCCACCCTCGTTGTAAGCCCGGTGATGGCTTGCGCGTTCGCCTCCGATGATTGCTGTGCACCATAGGCCTCAGTTACGTCGGTGATGACAATGTCATCCAGCAGCAGAATCGACCCGATCACGCGTTGGGACTTGGGGTCGGTCGCGTGACCAGGGAGAGAAACGAACAAGCGCCCCTGTGCCGCAGACGCGTTGGTCGTCACGTACCCGCTCACCTTCGTCCACGAGGTTTTCGACAGACTGGCGACACCCCAATTCACAGTCGTCCAAACATTGCTCGTACCGCCAACACCTGCAGCAGAGGTCTGAACCCCAATGCGTAGATAGCTCTTGTTGTCGGGCGGAATCTCAGCGCTACCAGAGGAAAGTGCTGCCCACGCCTCGACGTACAGGCGTCGAACCCCGACGAGGGGAATGAACTCGGTGACCGGATAGCAATCGGCATTTAGATCAGGGCGTGCGTCAGACGGCACCTGAATCAACAGGCCACGATTTCCATTGCGCTTTGCCGACGTGTTGACGGTGAACGTCGTGCCATAGCCCTGGGACAGCAAATGGCCATCCGCGAACTGCTCAAACGTCCCCGACGGGAACATCCCACCGCCGCCGGCCAAACTGGCCTTCATCTCCGACTGCAGCTTGGTGACACTGGTCGAGGTCGAATCGATCTTTCCCTCTGCCGTCGTCACGCGGGTCGTGAGGTTTTGCAGGGCAGATGCGTTGGCGTCGGTCCTCCCGGAAACGCCGGTCAGGTCGCTGCGAAGCGCCGTCAGCTGTCCAGCCTGCGACGTGACTGTGTTGCCCAACTGCGTCACGCTGGTGCTGAGGTCCGAGATCGCTTGAGCGTTCGCGAGAAGTTCGGTCACCTCCTCCAGCGCAACGTCGTCGACCCACAACGTACCAGTCGTGTGGTTCATGGTGAGCGACAGCTGCAACGCCGTGATGGATGTGTTCTCCGCAACGGTATAGACCGCTCCCAGGTAGGTCCATTCGCTCTTCCCCGGCAAGAATGGCGTTGCACCGCCAACAAGTGCCGCCGTCTGCGTACCCAGCCGCAGCTTGCTGTTGTCAGGCGTTCCGTTGAAATCAGCAGTGGTTCTGTACCAGCAGCCATAGCGATACTTCTTGCCAGGCTTTGCTTCCATGTCCCGGCCGCCCGGCAAAATCCCGTTTGCTACAGCAGTGCGCACGCCGTTTACACCGTCTGCACGAAACGCTGCGCCTCCTGCACGACCTTCCGTTGCAGCAACCAACATGGTCGGGCTGCTGTAGGACCAACCCACATCACGGCCAGCCTGCCAGCCACCGTTCACGACCAGGTTGCTTCCCTGCGAAATCATCGACGGCAACGTGGCGTTGATAGTCGTGATCGACTGCGCCAACGCGTTGGTGGTGGTCGCGGTGGCCTCCTGCAGCGCCGTCACCGATGCCGCGGTTGCCAGCGAACCGGTGCCGACCGGCATGCGAGCTTCCATCGTGCTGATGCGCTGCACCTGCGCCGAGTCCGCAGCCACTCGGGCCTTCAGCTCCTCGTAGGCCAGGCCAGCGGTCAGCTGCAGCGGATCCGTCCCGTTGTAGTTCCCGCGCATCTGCACGGCCAGCGCGGTGCGTTGCGTGGCCTCCGCCGCGTCTGCCGTGATCCGGGCTTGGGTTTCCTCCTGCACCAGCGCCACCGACGCACCCGGCTGCGGACGCCCGACGGCGATGTAGTCGATCAGGTAGTAGCTGGAAACGGTCTGCGCCGCCCCCAGCTGCAGGCGAATCGCATCAACCGTGGCCGGCCACCAGGCAATGTCCTGCACGTCGACGGTGGCCACGCCATTCACGTCCCACGCCGGTTCCGGGATGGCTGCACGCTTCTGCGTATTCCATGCCTGGTCCGTGGCGGTGATCCACTGCAGGAACCCGCTCCACGTCGGCGAGCCAACGCGCTTCACGCGCAGCTTTACGAAGCGGTATGCGCTGCCGTCTACGGCCAAGGCCACCGGCGACTGCACCCACGGCGCGGTGGCATGGTTGGCGGGCCGCAGCCAGCCGTCCACGAGCGTCGGCGCGCCGTTGCCCGTCCACCCTTCGGTAGTCTGGTTGAACGGCCAGAGCTTGATGCTGTCGAACTGCGTGCCGCTGCCGGCCGCAACCTCTGACACTGCGCGCGCCAGCGATTCATCGGCGCTCTGCCGCAGTTGCTGCTCATGGCTGATCGCCGCCTCGCGCTCCAGCTTCTCATTCAGGAGCGCATCGATTCGCGCCTGGGCCTCCGCACTGATCGCCTGCATGGCCTCGGTCACGCCCTGCTGCCGCAGCAGTGCCTCGGCGACCAGGTCCTGTGCAGCCTGCGCCAGCCCGGCAGCGCGTGCCGCCGCCTCGTCTGCGATCGCCTGGATCCGGGCGCTGATCTCCGCCGCCAGCTTGGCCTGCTGCTCGGCCAGGTCCTTGGAGGTCGTGGGCGGGACAACACCCACCACGGTTCCGGTGCCTGTCTTGCCGCGCACGGTCGGGGTGATCTGGAACCACCACGTCTTGCCGCTGCCGTCGCTATAGACGTACCGCGTCTCGGTGGTGCGGTGGATCTCCGTCCAGGGGCCGTTCTGGTTCTCGCTGCGCGAGATGACGTAGACCACGCCCTCCAGATTGACGGCGTCCCATTCGAGCACGACGCCGTCGGCCACCGGCGTGGGGGTAACCCCGTTCGCCGGCGGCACGTCCGGTGCCTTGAAGGGCACCGGGAACCACGTGGAAAAGCGCGGTGCCACCGGAGACGCGGACGGCAGCCCGCCCACGCCGATTTCCACCAGCGTGAGTTTCCTTGCTTGCATTGCTGATTACCTCGCGTTGAGTGCTTCGCGCAGCGCTGAACTGCTGGCGTTGCGTACGCCCTGGGTAGTGGTAGACACGAGTTGGCGGAGCAGCTGGTTCTGCTCGGCGAGCAGAGCGTTGCTCTGCTGTACTGCGGCAGTGGTTTGCGTCTGAGCGTCGTTGTTCACGACAAGGTCGAACACGGCCCGGCTGAAGTTGTCCGGCAGCGCCTCGATGGCGTCTGCCAGCGCCCCCATGCTGGTGCCGTCCTGCTGATTGAGGTCGCCAACTTTCATGCCATCGATGAGGCCCGTCACGCGGCCGTATAGGCTGTTGTAGTCCTGCCCGCTGGCGTAGAGGTTCCGACCAAAGCCCAGCGCGGCCTGAGCGGCCGCCTGTGCGGCGCTGGTGTCGCCTCCGGACACCGCCCGCTCCAGCTCCTTCATCGCCTCGCCCAGCTTCTCCTGGTCCGTCAGCGGCGAAAGATCGCTGATCGACAGGCCGTACTGCATGGCCTTCTTGTCCTTGTCGATCTGCGCCTGCAGCTTGCCCATGTTGGTGGCACGCAGCGCCTCGATCTTGGCCAGGTCCTCCGCACGGGCGCCGGACAAGCCCAGCGCCTTGGCGTAGTCATTGGCCGACTTCACCTGCTGGCGATACGTGCGCTCGATCGACAACGCCTGCGACTGGTACTGCGTCAGGTTGGCCGTCATCAGCTGGGTGCTCACGTCGGCCATGAGGCTGGCGTAGTTGCCGAGTAGCCCGGTCACCTTCTGCACCTGGGTGGCCAAGTCCGTGCCGGCGACGCCGGCCAGGTCCTGGAAGTAGTCGACCGCCTTGTTGACCTTGTCGACTTCCAGCCCGTTGAGTGCTCGGCCCAGCTCATCGGCATTGCCCACGGCCAGCGCGATCGACGCACTGAGTGCGGTGAACACGTCCGCCGACTCGAAGTAGCCGTCGAGCTGGCCACCGAACCCCGCCGCCTTGACCGCCTCGGTATACAACCGATTGGTCATGTCGCTGAGGTAAGCCTCCAGCTGCGCCTTGGCCTCGGTCGAGTCCGCCGACAACTGGAGCTTGCCCAGGTCTACCCGCACGCTGCCGAGCTTCTGGGTCAGGTCCACACCCAACTGCTTGGCCAGATCGGTCGCCGCGCCACGCACCTGCCGCGCCGCCATATCGAACGTGCGATCGATGCCCGGATCTAGCGCGCCGAACTGCGTCCACTTCTTGTCGCTGCGGAACAGGCCGCCCTTGGCCTTGATATCCGCATAGCTCTGGCCGTCGAACCCGCCGAAGCCATAGCTGCCGGTGATGCCTTGGCCTGTGACCTTGGGCGCCTGTCGGCCGAACAGCTTGGCGTGGATGCTGGAGCCAGACAGGATCGAAGCGACCTTGTCGTTGAAGCCGAGGGCACGGAACCCCTTGTCGGCCAAGCCGACAGCCCCGGCGGTGGCGATCTTGCCGGCCCAGCTCTCCCCATTGGCGATGTTCCAGCCTTGATCGAACAGCTGGGCGTTCTTCATCATGCCGGCCACGATCCAGCCGATGATCGGCACCGCCGCAGCCGCCGAGCCGGCCGCACCAGCACCGGCACCGGCACCAGCGCCGGCGCTCCCGCCGCCGATCAGCCCCGAGAAGCTGGAACCGGTCAACCCGGCCATGCTGGTCACGTCGCCGAAGCCTGTCAGGGTTCCCGCCGCGGCACCTGCCGAACGACCGAAGCCGAACAGGCCCTGGCCCTTGGAAAGCAGCCCGGCCACCGTGCTCACATTCTGGCCGCCGGCCGCAGAGCCATTGCCGCCGAACAACCCCATCAGACTCTGCAGGTTCAAGCCACCGCCCTGCCCGTTCACCCCATTGAGGATCTGCGTCTGGATCGGGATCACCAGCTTCTGCTGCAGGAACTCGCGGGCCAGATCGCGCAGGCCCCGCTTGGCCGCGTCCTTCAGGTCGTCCCACAGGTTGTCGAAGTCGCGCATGCCCCCGGCAACAAAGTCGGCCATGGCATCGGCCGCATCGCTCACCCCGCCCACCACGATCGCGGCCCATGCCTCGACGTTGGCCGCTGCCTCCTCAGCGCGCATGGACAGGTCTGCCGATGCCCGCGCCGCGGCCAGCATGGACTGCTCGTACTGCTCGTAGCTCGCCGCCCCCTTGGATAGCGCCAGCGCCTCCTTGCCGCCAGCGGCCTCCACCGCCTTCTGCAGCTCCTGCCGCATGTCCCGCTCGTTCATCATTTCGCGCCGCGACAGCTCGCGCGCACGGCCGACTTTGCCGAGCATGGCGACCTCGGCATCCATCGTCGCAAGGAGCGCCTCGGGGCTGGCCAGGGCCTTCTCGATTTCAGAAGCGACCCTCGCATACGCCAACGCGCTCTCGCCCATCAGTACATTGGCGTCAGCCTGGGCGATGGCCCCCTTCTCCAGCAGCTCGTTGTACTGAGCCATGTTGTTGAGGTGCCTCGCCATGGCCTCGGCAAGTGGGCCGTTCATCGCCCCGGCTGCCTCCTCTGCTTGGCGCCGGTAGCGCTTGATCGACTCGGCATCGGCATCGCGATCCTTCGCACCTGCACGCTCTGCGGCTGCCGACGCCTTGCGCGACTCCGTGAAGTTCTTCTGCGCAGCGGCCAGCTCCGTCTGGAGCCGGATGTACTGGGCGCCCTGTTCAAGGTACTGTTTGACCTTCGGGTCGTCGCGCTTGGAGAAGTCGACGCCGCTGGCTTGGGCCTCCTTGAACCAGTCGCCCACGTCCAGCTTTGCCACCTCTGCCGCGCTCTTGCCAACGCGCGCCAGCTGGCCAGGCAGCGACTGCATCGCCGACGCGATCCGCTTCCCAGCAGCACCGGCCGAGTCCCCCAAGACATTGAACGAGCCCGACAGCGCGTCGGTGGCACCCTTCGCCTGAGTGCTGCTGCCAGTGAACGCATCCAAGATCGCCCGCTTGCGATCGACCTCCCTACCAGCAGTCGCAGCGGCGGCGGTCTCTTCCGTGAGGCTCTTGGCCACCGTAGCGGCAGCGGGCGAGCCAGCAATCATCGCCCGCCATGCTGCCTCCAATCCGCTGGAGAATTCATCGGCGCCAATCTTTCCAGCCTTGAAGGCAGCATCGAGCCGTTGGGTTTCTTGAATGAACTCGGATGCCTGGCTCGCTGTAGCGAAGTTCGTCGCCGCCGCCACCATCTCAGTGATCGAGCCTGTGATGGTCCGATAGTTCTCATCGATCTCCTTCTGCAGGCGCAGAATTTCACCGGCCTGCATCTGGGCGTTGAGGGTCTTGAACTTCTCGATGGCGGTGTCAGCTGCACCACCGAAATCGATCAGCGCGGCCGATGCTATCGCGGTGTTGTCGCGGAAGATCAGCCACCCGGCTGCGGCGGTGGCCAGCATCGTGACGATACCGGCCGGGCCTCCAAGCATCGCGAGCGTCGAAGCTCCAGCGCGCGCCACCCATCCGGCATTTGCGGCAGCGGCCTGTCCTTGTGCTTGAGCAAGCAGGAGGACGGCCTGCCGATGCTCCAGGGTCGCGGCAGCTGCCTTGGAACTGACAGACACGCTTCCGCCGATCGCAGCGGCGCGCCGCACCTCCGCCTGAGCATCAAGCATTGCTGCGCGGGTCCGTAGCTCAAGCTGCTGCGCCGCGGCGACGTTCTGCGCGGCTGCGGCCCGATCTGCTGCCATTCCAGCGTTAGCTGCAGCCACCCGCGCCAGTAGGGCCTTCAGTAGTGGGCCAGATGCCACGGCAGCGCCAGCAACCGCTACCATTTCCAAGTTGCTGGCAAGCGCCCCAATGCCCGCAGAAAGCGCTTGGGAAGCCCCCGTTGCCTCATCTGCCCTGCCGATCATCTCAGTCAGGTTGGTATTTAGGTTGGTGATCGACTGCGAGACACGGACTTGCATCTTCCCGAACGAGTCATCAACGCCGTCAGACATTTTCAGCAGAGCGTTGACGATCTGATCGGCTGCGACACCGCCATCCACCACGAACTTGCGGAGACTGCCGCGGGCAATGCCCATTCCGTCTTCAATGGTCTGCACCAGCTTGGATGCGCCATCGACCATCGAGTTGAACTCTTCGGCGCGCAACGTACCTGCCGCCAGGGCCTGGCCAAACTGAGTAAGCGCGCCCTCCGACGCAGCTGCGCTACTACCCGACATGGCAATCGTCTTGTTCACCGTCTCCACGATCCGCGCTGTCTGCGCGCCCGTTACGCCGAGTCGATCCTGAACCATTGCCAGGTTCTGATAGAGACTCGCGGTGGCGTCCAACGGCTGATATGTCGCTTTGGCGATCCGGACCACATCCTGCTGGGCCGCAACAAACTCGGCCTGCGAGGCGGTGACCAGGCGAATGCGGTTGCTCATCCCGGTCCATTCGTCAGCCCGGCCGATTGTCGCCTTGACTGCCGCCAGAGCCGAGCCCATCCCGACCGCCTCAAGCGTCACGCGACGGAACCCTGCCGCCACGTCATCGGCACCACGTCGCGCTGCCTCAGACATCGCCGACTGAATGCTCGACATGTCCCGTTGCACTACTCGGGCCGCTTTGCCGCTGTCCCGCTCGAACGATCCGGACTTCAACAGAAGGTCGACAGTGAGGGTGTACAGGCTCATGGTTTCATCCATAAAAAAGGCCCGCACTGGGCGGGCCTTGGGCTACAGGTTTTCCGGGCTTTGCGCCCGATCTCTACTCAACTTCGACTTTCTTCCCGATACGCTCAAGCCAGCAGAGGGCGGTCCCCAGTCGGTAAACGGCCCATGACATGGCCAGCGCCCACCCGGTGCTCAGCACCACCGCGAACACGTTGAGCAGGTTCCAGTCGTGGGAAACCCCGCCCCACGACGTAACGCGGGGCACACGTCCAAAGGCGAACACGCCAACCACTCCCGCAACCAGCGACAGCAGCACCATCAATCGGCCCACGTCCTCCAGCCCAGATCCAGCCTTGGCTGGCAGCTTTTCTGGCCGGGGATCCCCCTCCGGTACATCGACTTTGCTCGTGTGTTCAATCATTGCCGCTCCCTGCTCGTTGAGATCGGGATTGTGCCAGCGGGCAACCTGCACAACAAAATCAGGCCGGGATCTCCTCAAACTCCATGTATCCCGAGAAGTACTGCCGGCTGATGTTCTCGGCACTGGGCAGCTGGGTCGGGAAGCCATAGAGGGCGGACCGCGCCGCCAGTGCCGGATCAAACGCCTTCGTGACCATATCCCGGTACTGGGGTACGACACAGGAGCGCCGCCGGCCCGAGAGTGCGGCCCCGATCGTCTCCCAATCCATGCCGCCGAGACCGTTGCCGCGCACAACCGGCGTGGAGCGGCCCGACAGCGTGCAGGTCAGGCGGCGGTACAGCGCCCCGGGAACCGTATTGACCTGGCCGCCCTTGGTCCGGGCATGAACGCTGGCGTCGATAGTGGCCACGGCCCAGCCGTCCTTGATACCAACGTCTACCGCCCGGAAGATCGCAATCTCGCCTACGTCCACGTTGGTGGCGGTGGTGGCGATCTCCACGGACACCACCGAGACCAGGGCGCCGGCCTGCGGGAACAGCCAGGCGCAGACGCTGCCGTCGGGCAGACGCACAGTGGTCCCGGTCGCGCCGGCAGCGCTGACCTGCACGCCCGGCGGAATGTTGAGGCCGAGAATCGCGATGATCCCCGGGACGACAGCGACGGCCAGGGTGATCGTGATCGCCAGCGAGCTTGTGCGCCGGATCCGAGAGGACCTGCCAGGCTTGCCGTCGAAGAGTGCCGAGCCCTGGTCCGCACTGAGCCACGTGCCGCCGGTGAGAGTCACCGTCGTGACTGCCGGCATGCCATATCCAATCAACACGTCATCATCCCCACACCGTCAGCACCACGTCCCCCGTGGCAGGGTTGCGCTCTACCCGCCGCACCAGCACCGGCTTGCCGTCTTCAAGGCCGTATCGACCGTAGGTAAGCCGACCGATCTGCCCAGGCAGAGGCGCCAGATCCTGATCACCACGGACCGCGAGCTGGTAGAAGTGGCGCTGCACCTGGTACATGCCCAGGACGCGCTCAATCTCCTGCTGCGCATCGCCCGCGTGCCAGAACAACGAGATGACCGGGTCCGCAGCCTCGGCCCGCTGGTAGTGGGCGTGCAGCGGACCAGCACCATACACCTGCCCCCGGTAGAGGCCGGTCAGCTCATCGCGCCGGGACTGGGGCACGTCGACAACGTCGGTGACCAGGTCCGATGCGCCCAGCGCCTGGCCGTTGGGTCGGTAGGCCATGCGTCGGGTCAGGTTTGGCGCATCGTCGGGCACCATGACCAGATCAGCCGCCAGATCATCCTCCGACAGGTCGAAGGCGAACGCACCGGCATGTGTCTCGGGCGCGGTCACGCGGACAAAGCGCAAGACGCCAGCAGGATCCTGATAGCAGCCGGCGCCGTAGCTGGGCAGGAGGGAATTCAGCGCTGCGCGGCCGGTGATGGCTGTGCCCGCGTAGTAGCCGATCCCCATGTAGCCCGTGGCTTGGTCGATCACCGCGCAGTCGCTGGCCGACCACGCCGCTCGGCCCAACCGGGCCATCACATCACCCACCGCCTGCTCCAGCCGCGCCGGCATCATGCCCGCGCCGATGCTGGAGGCGTCAACCACCACCGGCGTCACCGGTGGCGACTTCAGCAGCAGCTGTTGCCCGTCCGGCGCCTCGTTGTAGGTGTTGATCTCCATCAGGTCGCCGCGGTCCATCACCGCATTGACGTAGACCCGGCTGTCAGCGACGAACATCGATGTTGCGTCCGAATTGGCGCCCATGGCCGGGATGCTGGCCACTGCGCCAATAACCACCGGCTGGGGCTTCCACGCCAGTGACGCGACATTCGGCAGGAACACGCCCCGGTTGATCGTCTCGTCCAGGTAGTCGTGCGCATCGCGCAGGTGCAGCGTCTTGGTGCCATCATCATTGATCTCGATCTGTTCGATCGCGCAACGGAAAGCTGGGACCGCGTCGGCCCGCATGCCGCTCTCGGGTGCCAGCAGGATCTGCACCGAACTGCCAGAGGCACCGGTGCCCGCCAACCCGTCCAGCAAACCTTCCGCGTCGACCACGACGCACTCGGCGGCCGCTGCCTGCGACACCGGATCACCGCCCCACGGCCAGAACGCCAACTCCTGGATCAGGTTGACGCCTTCGGCCACGAGACCCTCGTAGCGTGCGTTCGCCGGGCTGTCGCCGGGGGCTGACAGCCAGTCCACGTCCGCCAGCCGGGTCGGGTTGACGGGTGCAGAGGGCAACCGCCAGCCTGCAGCTGCTGCCTCGCTTCGCGGCCCCCACTGGCCGGCGTTGACAGCCAGGCAGAGCCCTCCAGCCTTCGAAGCTCCCAGCGAAGCGGCGAAGAACAGTGGCCCGGACAGCTGCAGCTCGCGCACCAGGATCTGCGCGCCGTTGAGGTAAAGCCGGATCTGGCGCGGTGCCCCGAAGACCACCTGGAGCCCGACAATGTCGCCATGGGTAGCCGCCGGCAGGCCAGTGGCGATCGCACCGCCCGCCTGTAGCAGGCGCCCGGCGGCGAGGTCCCAGCCGATGCTGGCGAGGTCCGCACCCAGCGCCTTGTTCAGCGCTGCAGGGCCAGTGGCGAAGCCTACGAGTGCTGCAACGGCGTCATCACCCCACACGGCAAACTCCACGCCCACCGTCCCGGCATCAAGGCTGAAGTCGGAACGCGCGTGACTGGCCAGCGTAGTGGCGCCAGTGGTGGCCAAGGTAAGCCCGCCATCTCGCGCAGCGAGTACCGGGCCAATGGGCGTGGCGGCGAACCGCCCGAAAGTGTCGGTCATGGTCATCCCAGTCCGTCGAACCAGTCCTGCGCCTCGTCCTCATCGGAGCGGGGCAAGAGGGCGTCGAGGTAGTGCTGAAAGGAGCGCTTGGTCCCGCCCTGGCTGTGCGAGGCGGTGATGTACGCGGCGAAGGCAGCGGGCTTGATGTACAGGCTCACGGGGTCGATGGGGTTCCGCTTGTGGAACTCCCACCATTCCAGGAACTCGCGACGCGACATGGTGGCCCGCAAGTCCGACACCGTCCGGTGCAGGTGACCGGCGAGGACCTTCCAGAACCAGTCCTCGCCGCGCTGCCTTAGCCGTTTCCCGCGTCGGCCTGCGCCTGGGCGGCGTCGTCGCCGAAACCGGAGTGCTTCATGGCCACGCGCTGCAGCTCCGCAGCCACCAGCGGCTTGAGCTGGGCGGCCTGCGCCGCGTTCAAGACCGGCTTGCCATCCTCATCGCAGATGGTTGCCGCGATCAGCTTGGCGCGGTCGCCCTCACCCCACAGCTTGCGGAACTCCGCATCCGGCAGCTCGCGCACGTGGAACTGTGCCTTGGCGCCGTTCGGCAGGGTGATTGTGTCAGCGTGCACGTCCTTGGACGCGAACATGCCCAGGTTGGTGAACGACTGCAGGATGCTCACGGGCTGCTGCGGCTGGGTATCGGTGGTTTCGTTGGTCTTGCTCATTGGCCGTTTCCTTGAATGGCGACAGGGCGCGCGGGCCGCGCACGGCTAACACGCGGAGGATCCGCGCACCCTGCCAAAGAGAAGGCCCACCGAAGTGGGCCGGGAGTGGAGAAGCCGTTGCCGCCAGTTACGGGCCAGCAGCAGGGCGGTGCGTAGTGACTGCGCCGGAGCCGCGGATGGTGATCGTGGCCTTCCACACGTCGTTGTCGGCAACCTGAACCGCGAAGTTCTGCACGAAGCCGTCGAACTGCTTGCACAGCACCGTGTCCGGCGGGGTGATCTTCCCGCCTACAGCCGCCGGCTTATCCACGCCCTCGGTCTCGGACAGTGGAGCAGTTACCAGCCAGTTCACGACAGCTCCGGTCCGGTGCAGCTCTTCCAGCTTCTCGTGATCGACGCTGTCGTAGATGATTTCGATGCTGGTGCTGCCGGTGGCCTTGCGGCCGGCCACGAACTGATCCCAGTCGTCGTCAAAGCTGGAAACATCGATTTCCGACGCCTGGCCATCGGGGAAGCCAACCGAACGCAGGCGTGTCACCTTGATGACCTCGGCCGCAGCGATGGCGACGAACAGCTGGGAGTGCTTCGACTTGATTACCTTTCCCATAGGGATTTCCTTGTGTTGCGCCCGTCGCCGGGCATGAAAAAGGCCCCTTGCGGGGCCGGTGGGTTGCCGTTGTGTGGATCAGCGCAGCTGCAGCAGCCGCACGTCGAATGAAATGCCTACCGAATCCGTGCCGTCGCTGTCGGGCGTCGGGTTGTACGACTCGATGCCGCCCACGCGCTCCACCACGTCGCGGATAGCGACGCCAACGGCGTTGGCTTGGCTGAGGACCTCGCCCCATACGATCATGCGTACCCGCCAGCCGTCAGCCGGCGGCGGATCGGAGAGCATCGCAGTTGGCGAGCCGTTGACCACCTCCCAGGTTGCGTAGGGGAGCGGCGTGTTCTGGGGCGCGCTGCCCAAGAACAGGCGGACGGGGTCGCCGAGCTGCTGCCGGACGGTCGGATCGCCTTCCAGCAGCGATTGGATCAGGGGAACCATCATCGCCAGCCATCCTTCTTCAGCTGCTTATCCAGCGCCGCCCAGGTCTCATCGATGACCACCTGAGCTGCTTCCGGACCTTTGGGCCTCACCGGCGGGCGTGAGAAATGGAGATGCCCGCATCTTCTTGGTGCCGAACTCCACGAACCGCCAGTAGTAGGCCCACCCTCGATCGACATAGGTTTTACCAGTCCGCCCACGCCGTTGATTGCGCTTGGTGTTGGCGTACTTGCGCCGGCGTCCAGTCTTCACGCCCACGGTGAAGTACTCGCCGCCTTGACCTACACCTGCACGCTGCCGGCCCTTGGCGCTGGCTCTGCGCGTCACGATCTGCGAGGCCATGAATCCGGACGCCTTGGGCACCCTACGCCTGGCGTCGTCCCGGATGACGTTGCCACCCTTGCGCATGCCGGCCTGCACCGCCCTTCCCTGGATCGCCCTGGGTGCCTCCCTCAGTGAACGCAGGAGACCGTCCAAGCCATCGATCTTCACCTGCTCAGCCATCGGACACCCCCGCGTCGACCATCAGTGTGAGATGGCGGCGTGCCGTTGGGTCCGGCAGTACCGCGCGAATCGCGTACACCTGCCCATCGAACAGAACGCGCATCGTGGACAGCACCCCGGGTACGTACGGGATCTCGATCCGCGCGGTAACCTCACCGTGCTCAGCCGTGGCCGCAGTGAACTCTCGGCCCGACAGTGGCACCACTTCTGCCGGCACGTCAGCCCGCCATCTACGCCATTGCTTCGTGTCCCCGCCGAGCGGATCACGCACCGGGCCGTAATCCTGCAGCTCGATGCGATGCCGGTACTTGCCCGCCCGCCTCATGGAAGCACCCGCCGGTAGGGGAACATCAAGCGGTCCAGTGTCGGGTTCTCAGCCAGCTGCGTGCCGGCCACCACTGCCTCGCGGTTGGCGTACAAGTCACCCAGCAACAGCAGCACGGCCGCGCGCAGAGGCCCCGGAAGCGGGCCAGGCGTGGTCGTGAACTTGACTGGGTAGGCGCCGGCTTCGCTATCCAGAGTGGCCGGCTCGATCGGCAGCGGCGTGCGCCCTTCGCCGACCGGGGTCCATTCGTAGGATGCCGACGCCAGCGCGTAGCCGGTGGTGCGTTCCACCGACTCCCTTGCCGCCGTGATGAATGCACCAATCAGCACATCGTCGGCGTCGTGGATCACGACCAGATGCGCCTTCGCTTCGCTCAGCGACACAGGCTCATCGGTCGCCGGGGTCAACGTGCGCAGCATGGGTCAGGCCTCCTGCGCCACCGAGGCGATCGCGTTGGGATGGGGGTCGATCAGCCCGCCAAGGCGCAGTGCCTCAACGTGAGCCGCCTCGACCTGGATCACCTGGCCGACCTTGCTCAGGTGGTTGTCGCTCAGCACCAGCGCCGGTACGGTCTCACCGGGGGACGGCTCCGGCTCCCCACTGTTCAGGACCGTTTCAACGTCGGCGGCCAGCGCATTGACCGCATCGCTGTCGTCGCCTTCGTCGGCCTGCGCATCGGCAACAGCGGCAGCTGCATCCGATTGCTCACCGACCTGGCCGAGCTCTTCGCCCGCTTCATTGACGGCGTCAGCTGCTGCAGTGGGGGAATCCGATGCATCGAGCGCGGCATCGGTCGCCGGCTCAACCGGCGCTGGAGTGTTCTTCTGCTTTGCCATGATCGTCTCCGAGAGACGCCCCATCATGGGGCGCCCCTCCATTCGTGGATCGAGCGGTTAAGCCGCGGCACCGTGCTTGAAGGTCTTCACCGCGCCGCCTACGTCGATCAGGTTGCCGCCGGAGCGCATCCAGGCCATGAAGCCCACCTGGCCCTTCTTGACGTAGGCCGAGTCGTTGAAGCGGAACAGGGTCAACGCCATCACGTCGCGGATCTTGTAGTAGCTGAAGTCGCCGAACGCGATCGACGTGGCGCCGGCGGCCGGGACCGGGGCGTGCTGGTTGATCTGGATATCGCGATTCAGCAGACGATCCGGCGCACCGCCCGGGTTGCCCTGCTCGTAGCCCGGCACGAAGATCGGGCGGCCCTGGTCATCCTTCACCTTGCGAATCAGCTTCAGCATGTCGTCGTGGAACATCCACTTGGCCAGCTGGCGGTACGCCAGATCGACGCTGTGTTCCAGGTCAACCAAGTCGTCGTAGGTAATGATCGGCAGCGCCGAGACCGCACCGATCTTGCCCACAGCAGCTGCGGTGAAAGCGCCCATCGGCTGACCCACGCCACTGCCGACGGTGTAGTTGCGATTGGTGATACGGCCCAGGCGGGTCTGCAGGCGCTTCTCGATGAAACCGGCGATATCGGCGGTGCTGTCCTGCAGCAGCTCCCACGGTACGGTCACCACCTTGGAGCTGTACTTGTAGACCTGCAGGCCCTTGGTGCCGAAGGCAACGTCCTGGTCGGTCGCGGCCTGATTCTCCTGGACCAATTCGCCCTCTTCGGAGGTGCCATCACTGGTCGGGTACTGCATCGGCTCGCCGCCGGCGGTGCTGAACACATCGGCCACCTGACGCATGCCGCCGAATGCCTTCAGGGCGTCCAGGATCTGCTTGGCCAGCGTGGTCGGAACCGTGTAGCCACCCTGCTCCGGGTTGACTGTCGGGTTGCCCGACATGGCCGCGTTGACCTGCCTCCAGTCCTCGGCGTTCAGGGCACTGTCGCCGCCACGCGCCCAGCGGTCGAACAGGCGCATCTCGTTGGACAGCTCATGGCCACCCCGGTTGCCGGTGGTGTGCTCGCGCACACCCTGCTCGCGCAGTGCTTCATCGGCCGTCAGGTCCATGACCTTCTGGTGGCGCTCGATGGCCGCGTCGATGCGCTCGATCTCGGCCACATTCTCGTCGTACTTGGCCTGGTTCTCCGGCGTCCACTTATTGCCATCGCCGGTGCTGGTGTCCAGCAGGTTACGGGTGTCCTTTGCCAGCGCGGTGCGGCGCTCCCGCTCGGCCTGAATGTTGAAGGGCATTGGTGATTTCCTCGTGTCGAAAAAAAACCGCCTTTCGGCGGTCGGGATGAACTGCGGGCGGGAGTCGCTTACGCAGGGTTCTTTTCCAAAAGCGCAGTCTTGCGCTCCAGGTTGGCCAAGTGAGCAACGATGGCGCTGTCGTCGTCAGCACTACTGCCCAGAGCAGCCAGCGCAGCCGGGGCGTTGTCGTAAGCGGAGAGATCCCAGGTGTTGGAGGCCCTCTTCGTGCCTACGACCTCCACTACCTCGTCGGCGAATCCGTGTTCCTTGGCCTCGTCAGCCGTGAACCACGTCTCAGCATCCATCCACGCCACGACCTCGGCCTGGTCCTTGCCAGTGCGCCGGGTGTAGTCACCAGCGAGGCCGGTGTCGATCTTGGCCAGCAACTCACCAGTCTTGGTCATCTCGGCCTTGTTGCCGATGGCGATGGTCCAGGCGTTGTGGATCATGAAGCCGGCACCCTGGCTGATCTCCACCTTGTCGCAGGCCATGCAAACGCCCGTAGCGGCTGACGCGGCCAAGCCGTCAATGTGGGCGATGACCGTTGCCTTGTGCTGGGCAATGGCGGTCATCATCGATCGAGCCGCGAACACGTCACCACCGGGCGAGTCAATGCGCAGGTGGATCACGTCCGCATCAATGCCGGCCATGGCCTGAGCAAACATCGTTTCGTCAATGTCGCCCCACCAGCCGCCGATTACACCGTGCAGGTAGATGGTCGCCTCCTTGCCTTCGGTCTCGGCCCGGATGGGTTTGGACTGGCTGGCGTTGTTCTTGGCCAGCTGCAGCAGCTTAGGAATCGGCATCTTCAGGGTTCCTTTCAGGGTCATCGCCGTCCGGCTTGGCCGGCGGCGCGGGGTCTTTCGGTTGGTAAAGTTCGTCGCCGCCCTCGATTGGGGGTAGGTTTTTGAGGCGGCGGACTTCGTTCACGACCATCCAGCCCTTCGCGCCAGGGCCACCGAGCGCCTTGCTGAAGTACTCGGCCTGAGTCTTGGAGTCGCCGGCCATGAACATATCCACGTTGTGCTCAACGAAGTAGCGTGGCGTGCGGAACATCTTTCGGTTCAGCTCGTCCTTGGCCCGTTTCAGATGCGGGCCGAGCGTGTATTTCACGAAGCCGATGCCCATGCTCTCGATGCCAGTACCCCAGCTGGTCGCCTTGCTCGTCTCGCCGATCATGTGGGGCGGAACACCAAAGGCACGGGCTACGTCGATGACCTGCCACTGGCGTGACTCCAGCAGCTGCTGATCGACCGCTGACATGGTCAGCTCCTTGATATCGAGCCCTTCGGTCAGGATCAACGGGATGCGCCGGTTTCCCTGAGTACCGCCGTACTTCTTGACCCAAGCGTCGCGGAAATCATCCTGCATCGCCTGGTTCATCTTGTTGGTGGCCGTGATCGCCACCTCGGGCTTACCGCCCTCACTGAAGAACTTACCAGCATGCTCATCCCCTTGGATGGCAATGCCGATGCCATTCCGGGCACCCCACTGGATCACCGACATGCCATGCACGCCGTTGAACCCGAAACCAGGGATATGCAGCACGTCGTCCTGGTCGACCGTGAAGTAGCCGTCCACATCGTGGAACGTGTACTGCAGCCGCGTCGGCGCCCGTGGGCTGCTCTTCTCCTGCTTCAGGATCATCACCCGGTCGCGCGGCCAGGGAATCAGCCCAGTCACTTCACCGGCGCGATTGCGCGTCATGTAGGCCAGGCCATCACCGCGCAGGAGCATCTGCCCCACGATGAACTCCCAACCGGCGGCGCTCGACCAGCCGGAGGAAAACTGCTCGTTGAGCAGCCACCAATAGTCATGGTCCGCCCGCTTTCGATGACCGTCCACCCGCTCGAAGACGGGCAGCGGCAGCTGTGCGATTGCACCGGCGATCAGCGAGACGGCAGCGAACACCGCCGAGACCCGCATTGCTGATTCCGGGCTGACGACAGCGCCGGAGGCCGTCGTCGGGTTCCCGAACACCTCGAACATTCCCATGCCGGAGGACTGGATCACCTCGCCGTCGACCAGGTTGCTGATCGTCGGCTCGATACGGTCGCGGGCATCGGCCCGCCGGTTCTTCTCGAATAGTCCGAACATCAGTCGATCACCACGAAGCCTTGTTGGGTTGTGCCTGTGTCCCGCGCCTGCATGGCGCGGCCCATGGCCATGATTAGCGCCACCGCGCCGTCGATCTTGTTTTCCATCTTTTCCTTGCGTGGATAGACGTGCTCCTTCGCGTCCACCCTCGCCACGACATTGCCCATCATCCAGGTCATCGCCGCGTTGCCGTCGTGCCACAGGCGTCGCGAAAGGATCAGCGCCTCCACTTCCTTCATCGGCTCAGACAGGTTGCGCACGGATTGCGCCATCTCGACAACCGGCAGGCTCTCCTGCTCCAGACGGGTCATCAGATACGCCGCCTGGGCCGGATCGAAGGCAATGTCCTGCACATCGATGCCTTGCGCCGCAAGCTCCTTCAGTTCCTCTTCGATGAAGGCGTAGTCGGTCATGTTTCCCGGCGTGGCCACGATCAGGTCATCCAGCAGGAACTGCTGGTACTTCTCGTTTTCCTCCACCGCAGATTCGGGAACATAGAAGCGCGGGATGGCGTAGAAGCTGTCGCCCTTCTCGAACAGCAGCACGACCGCCGCCACGTCCAGCTTCGACGCCAGATCGACGCCGACCCAGCAGGGGCATCCAGCAAAGTCCGAGATCTCAAACCGGCGTTTCTGCCGCTGCCAGGCCAGCATGTTCATCCAGGCCAGCTTGGCGCCCACCCAGTCGTTCAGGTGCTTGGTGCGGTACGCACTTTGCTTGCTGGCAGAACGCTTTGCTTTGGCAAGCATGTCGAGCAGGAACTGCTCGAACACGGACACCCCGAAATTCGGGTTGGCCTTCCGGAGCACCTCCGGATCGTCCCAGCGGTCGCCCTCGTCAATGCAGTAGATCGCGGCGAACACCGTCTCGTCAGTCACCTCCCCGCGCAGAATGCGGACCGCATCGCTCCGCATCTCGAAGCACGGGCCTGACAGGTTGGTCCCCGCCGTGGTGATGATCGACAGCAGGGGCTGCTCGCGCGCGCCCATGCCGGTTTCCATCGCGTCGACCATGTGGTCGTCGTCGTGCTCGTGGTACTCGTCCACAAGCGCCGCGTGCGGGCTGGAGCCGTCGCCCGGCTTGCCGATCATCGTCTCGAACTTCGACATGTCTTCCATGACGAAGAGCGGGCCGGGGTTCTTCGGGTTGCCGGCCTGCTCGATGCCGAACCGCGAGCGCAGCGCTGGCAGCTTCTGCACCATTTGCCAGGCCGGCCGGAACACCTCGTAGGCCTGCTTTTCGCTTGTGGCGCCCGAGTACACCTCGGCACCGGCCTCACCGTCGGCACAGAACAGGTACAGGCCGCGCGCAGCCAAGCGAAGCGACTTGCCGTTCTTGCGGGCGATCTCCTCGTAGGACCGGCGGAACCGCCTGTGCCCGGTCTTCTTGTGGACCCAGCCGAACAGGTTGCACTCGATGAACCGCTGCCAGGGCTCCAGCACCAGCAGCTTCTTCTGGGAAGCCCATTTGCCCTTGGTGTGCGGCATCTTCTCCATGAAGCGCACCGCACGGTCGGCCTTGTCGGCATCGTACTTGTAGGGCCAGTCGGCCCCCTTGCGCTTCAGGTCATCGAGGAACCGCTGGCACGCCAACCGGATGTACTCGCCAGCGATGATCTTCCCAGCCGTCACGCCCCTGGCGTAGGCCTTGGCTGATTCGGTGGGCGTCATGGATCAGAACTCGTCGAATGGGTTGCCCTCCGGGGTCTTCTCGGTCCCCAGCTTCTGGCGGTCGGCCGGGGTCAGCCCCAGCCGCGCCAGGCAGCCGATCAGGTGGGAGTACTTGGCCGCGACGAACTCGCCGCGGTTGGCACGGAACTCGGCAAGCAGCGAGGACGCCACTTCCATGATGAAACGGTCGGCGCTGGTCAGCACGCCCGGCAGGGCGCACTTCTCCAGCTCCTTCCACACCTCGGCGACCTCGCCGGGCAGATGGCTTGGCACCTTGCCGAGCGGCTTGCCCGTCTTGGGCGCTTCCTTCTTGTAGCGCTGCGGGTCCTTCTTGGTCGCGCCCTTCAGCTCGGCCAGTTCCCTCGGCTGTCGATGGCGGGCCATCGGACCTCCCAATCCTGAAATTCAAATTCTGCGGACGCGCGAAGAAAGGGGGGCGCGCGTATCGGTCGAGGAGGGCCCTCAACTTTGACCCTCCCCCCTCCCCTTTCGTTCAGCTATCTGTGGATAACTGTCGCTCCATTCAGGTCCGCCAGGGCCGCTCGCTACCCTGCCGAACCCACCGTTCTCCCGTGCTGTCTTGCCGCTGTGGCATGGCCGGCACAGCGGCTGCAGGTTGCTGTCGGCGTGGTTGGCGTCGTCACCATCGATATGGTCGACCTCAGTGGCCGCCCGCACCTTTCCCTGCTCAGCACAGCATCTGCACAGCGGCTCACGGGCCAGCACCACCGCACGGATGCGGCGCCACAGCGTGGAGTTGGTGGGCAGCGCGCGGCGCGCCTGTCTCTTGCGCACCTGGGCGCTGGTCTCCTTGTAGGGGCGCCAGCCGGCCGCACGGTGCTGCGGTGGCCTGGTGGGCATCAGTAGGGCTTCCCGTCCAGGTCAAGGCGCGCAGGCTCGGCACCTTCTTCCTGCACCGGTGCGCCGGCCTCCTCGCCCAGCAACTGCGCCACCGATTGCACCAGCAGCCCCACGTGCATGGCCAGTTCTGCGATCTGCTTGCCCTGCTGCTCGATGATCCCTACCAACCGATCGATGCGAGCGTCAGCGCTACCGTCAATGCGTGCGGCCAAGGCGGCAACAGCAGCAGCGCGTGCAGCCTGCTCATTAGCCAGCTCAGTGGCCAGTGCCTCAATCCGTGCAGCGTCCATCAGCAACCCTCGTCGTTTGCAGCACCAGGCCGCGGCGTATCCACCGATCAACCCGGTCCCAGTCCGGCTCCATCCCGGTTGCCCGGGCGAACCACATCACTGCGGCGAGGTAGCAACGAAGCCACCACCGCATGCGTACTGCCGCACGCACTGTCGCAATCATCAGAACTCCTCCACTGCCCAGCCGCCGCCGTCCCGCTTGGGCCTCACCTTCACTGCGATGAAGCGGAACGGGTACATGGCCGCTGCAATCTTGATCTTGGCGCGGGCATCGTCCTGCCAGTGGCCCTTCACTTCGTGGAAGGCCATGACACCGTCGGCCTCCAGCACGGCAAAGTCCGGCGTATAGAAGGTGTTGTCTGCCAGACGCAGCCTCAGACCCTCGAACCTGTGCCACTGGATCTCACCAGCTGCCTGCAGCGCGCGCAGCCGCTCTGCATACGCAGCCTCAGTCTTGTTCATCTCGCCGGCCTTCAACCGGCCCAGTGCCAGCATCCGGCGGTTCATAGCGTCACCGGGTGCCGGTCAGCTGCGATCACGGCCTGGCAGGCTCGGACGTGGTCGTCGGCGTCGCGGCCGATTTGAACAAGAGCGCCCGCGACCTCTGCTCGTAGTTCGGCGTGCGCATCACGTTCGACGGCGCCGGCGACGGCTTGGGACAGGAGGCTGGTACTGCAGGTGGCGAGGTCGTCGCGCAGCTGGAGGCTGCCATCACGTACGCCAGCTGCAACAGCAGCAGGGACGGCCTCGGCCGCAGTGCGGTCTTCTTCATGCTTGGCTCCGATGGTTGCCAGGCTGTCGGCCTGGCGGTGTTCGACTGCGCGGGTCTGGTTCACCTGGTCCGCCACTGCCTCGGCGCCGGCGGCGCGCTTGGTGGCTTCCGTGCCCTCTGCACGATCACCACGCCAGGTCCAGCCCACGCCGAGCATGGCACCAGACCACAGGATGAAGGCTGCGCCAGCGATGGCTATGCGGTTCACTCCGATCCTCCTGCCCTGATCGTGTCGCTGTCCGGATCGAACGGCGGCGGCTCGAGGCCGGCCGCGCGCATCAACCCCTCAAGCCGGTAAATGTGGCGGATGAGCCGCAGCTCCCTGGCCTCCATGCGGCCAACCCGTTCGCCCAGCCGGGTCACTTCCTCGCGCATCAGCTGGATCACGTTGACCTCGGCCCCTTCCCTGGCTGTCTCTACGAACTGCTTGCGCCACCACAGCGCCACACCGCCGGCGCCGACCATCAGGCCGCCGACGGCCGTGCCGATTGCCTGCCAATCCACGTCGACCCCGATCATGGCGCCACCGTCCCGCCGGCCTTGCGGTACACGGCCAACAGGTCGGCAAGCGCATGTTCGTGTTGGCCGTAACCAGCACCCGGCAGGCTCGCCCAGATGTTTCTGACCGCCTTGATGGCCTCCGGGATCTTGCCCGCCTGGATCAGCGGCAGCGCGCGGCGCTCCCGGATCTGCTGCAGCGCGATCAAGTCCTGGCTCAAGGGCGCGAAGTCCTTCAGGCCCAGCGTCTTCTTGTACGCGTCGTAGTAGCGGCGAAGCAGCTGGTAGCGGCCGGCTGCCGTGGACTGAATCTTCAGCTTCGGCAGATCCACCAGCACGCGCGGATGGTCGGCGTAGCTCTTGAACAACTGCCCGCCGACGATCACGTCATAGCCGCGGTCCTTGGTGGCCAGCTTGCCGTTGTCCGTACCTTCGGACCACGCCAGCATGTCGAGGAAGGCCACGACGTTCACGCCGCCAGCCTGTTGGGGAGTGATCTGCGCCATAGCGTCTCCGGGCAAAGAAAAAGCCCCGGCTTGGCCGGGGCTTGCGATTGGATGGTGGCAAGATTGCCGCCTTTTTCGATGACCTAGGAAGTCATCGCTATGCCGCCTGCGTGAGTGCCTTGCTGAACTGCCTGGCAGCGCGCGCTTCAGCTGCACGGAAGTTGAAGAGCATCCACTCATAGACCGGTCGCCAGAACCGGCTGTAGGCAGACCAGTCGGCTCCGATGGCGGCCGCACGCTTCCGGCCGCTGAGCGGATCGAAGCCACTCCCCCCGCAGCTATCGCAGCTCACGATTCCCGCAATCGCGGGATCCAGCAGGACCTTTTTGCCCCCACAGCGCGAACACTCGCACGCCCCGGCCATCTCTTCGATCACCGCCCCGGCCAGCACCCCAAGTTGCTCCATGGTGTTGTTCGGCCACGCTGCCGCCCGTGCATCTTCCAGCGCCTGCTCGGCACGCCGCAGTTCACGTCGCTGCACATCCGTCACCGTGCCCCCACCCCAGCCCATGCTGGCCTTGGCGATCCCGAACTCCGTCCGGGCATCGGCAAGCTCGTGCATTTGCCGGGTGAACTCGGGCGCGACCAGGCCAACGACAGCCTGGCGCAACTGCTCACGTCGACGCTGGCCGCTCTCGGGCCACCACAGTGCCTGCAGCAGCTCATGGCCCAACCCGTGAGGGACATATGCCAACGCTGCGACGATCTCCTGGGTGGACGGGCCACCGGCAGACCCGTCGAAGCTCATTGTTTTTGGGCCAGTCCGGCTGGACAGCAGTTCGCGGGCGTTGTTCATTTGCATGCGCCTTCCCCTTGGTGATTTGCTCGTGCAGCGCGCGATCGCGCCTGGTGGTCATTCAGTGCGGGCCTTTTGACGACCTCTTTCACCTCCAGATGTTGGTCCATCACGAAGGCACCTCCGGGCCGGCCGGCTCGGCCGCAAAGTGCGTGATCGCCGGGTTGTCCCCGCGCCAGCTCCCGAACACCGGCCGCCTGCTCACCGAGTCCCACAGCATCAGCCGCGTGCCGTCCTGCGGCGCCTCGGCGATAGGAAGCCACTCGGGCCTCGGCGGAAGCGCGATCAGGTCCTCCAGCCACTGCAGGGCTGCGTCGGTGTCCTCGAAGAACTGTTCCTCGCTTTCGCCGTATAGCTCATCGATCTCCGGTCCGAAGTCGACAACCCATTGGGGGTAGCGCTCGCCACCACCCACCGTCCATTCCCACGCCGCGTTGACGACAGACAGGCCACGCCGCTTGGCCGCAGCGATGATCTTCCGCTTGCTCATGCTCGCTGCTCCCAACTGGCCGTCAGGCGCTGCACCTGCCCGCCGCGTGCCTTGAACTGCTCCACCGTCTCGGCCGGGCCGGTCGCGTTCTTCGCCGGTTTCAGCCGCTTGGGGCGGGAAACAGTGTTGTGATCCATTCGCCGCTCGCGTGGCGCACGCTGGGGGTTGATCCTCGGCGCAATGGCCTTCGTCTTCTTCATGCTGCCGCCCTCAATTCGTTCACGCAGGTCTGGTTTGCAATCAGCTCGTCGTCGGAGCCGTACGTCTCGTGGAAGGTCCGCGAGCCATCCATCAGGCTCGGGCCGTAGATCTGGCGCATCGTCGCGAAGGTGTTCCCCTCCAGCGGATACCGCATGTGATGCCACTTGCAGAGGCCATAGCCCTCCGCGTGACCCCGCCGCACGTTCCCGCTCTTGGCGTGGTTGTAGTCGCAGCCATAGACCACCAGCTCCGGCTCCAGCAGGCCCTGCATCTGCAGCGCCAGGCAGGCCATGCACGGGCCGGTCTTGGCCAATTCGATGCGGGCCGACTCTTCCTTGTTCGGCGGTGGTGCTTTCGACCACATCAGCGCAGCTCCGGGATCGGGCCGGCATAGCGGGTGATCGGGATCTGGCGCATCCCATCGCGCCACACCCGGGTGCCACGGGTGGCGTACAGCACCAGCGGCTTGATCCCGTACCCATAGGCCAGATACCAGCCGGCCACCGCCACCGGCTCGGACACCGGGCGCACTTCCAGTTCAACGTGGTCCTGGCTCATGCCGCGGCGTCCTGAGCAGAGCCGAGCAGCTCGGCGATCTCGGCCAGCCGCTTCCGGGTGCGCTCGTTCGCTTCCGGGCTGGCCTCCACTCGGCCGGCCAGCAGCGCCAGAGGGTTGAACACGGGCGTTGCCGCCGGGAGTGCGAGGTGTTCCGCCACCTGTTGGTGCGCAAGGCGGCCGGCGTCGACCGCCAGCTGCAGCGCCGCGGCCCGGGCGCTCGCGTCGTGGCCCAGCGAAGGCTGGTAGACGGCGCAGCCACCCACAGCGCGCGCGCTCTTCACCAACCGGGCGTACACCTCTAGGAACGCCTGCCGGGCTGCGATCTTGTCGCCCTCCTCGACCAGCGGCAGCGCAGCCGTCCATGCGTCTCGGGTCTGCTCAGTCCACACCAGGGTCACCGCTTCATCAGTGGCGCGGATGGCCACGGCCCACGCTTCGTTCGGTGCCGGGTGGCCGTCGTCGATGCGCTCCATGATCGCGGCCAGGCTCAGCCGGCCCTTTACCTCGCGGCGGCACGCTGTCAGTGCATCGGCCAGCACCCGCAGCGGGTAGGTCGCCAGATCGGTGACCATGTAGGCCGCTGCTGTCGGACGGATCTGCTCGCCCATCACCTCGGCCGTGGCCACCAGCATTTCGACCAGCCTGTCCTGATCAGCATCACTGAGCATTCGCGTTCCCCTTCAAGCGGCGCAGCAGCGCCTTGGCGTCGTCGGCCGCGTTGGCATTGGCCTGCGTCTGGTCCTGCTGTCGGGCGCTGGTGTCGGTCACCTGCCGCCCGGTCGCCCACTGCGTGCGGTACGCCTCGGCCCCGGCCAGCAGCACGCCCAGGTCGTGCATCCGCTTCACGGCGTAGTTCTCGTTGACGCTCAGGAACCAGCCCGCCACCTGCGGCGCCTCTTCCCGGCCCAGCCGCTTCACCAGATCCCGAACGTTGGTGTTGACCTTGGCGTTGCGGACAGGGTCCACGCCGTGGCGGATGCGGTAGGCGGCCCGGTAGGCAGCCCACGTCGCCTTGCAGGCCAGCTGCATCTGCTCCTCCAGCTCCGCCTTCGTCGGCGGCGTCGCCACCGGCGGCGCAATTGGCGGTTCATCTGACGGTTCAATGGGGGTTATATGACGGTTAGGCGGCACGGGGCGCACCTCCAGACCTGCGCCCGGTGCATCCCCTCCTGCAGCGGGCGCATCCCCTCCTGCACCGGGCGCACCCCCTGCATGGGGCGCAGCACCTGCGCCCGGTGCAGTACCGTTCTTTCCGGTCTTGCGGGTGCCCTTGGACGGCGCAGCGGCAGCGTTGAACTTGGCCGGCGTAACCGAGTAGACGGTGCTGCTGTTGAATCGGCGATCGCGCGCCAGCAGGCCAACGGCCTCCAGATGATCCATGGCGCTACGTACAGCGCGCGCCGACATGCAGCAGCGCGCAGCGATGGTGCCGACCGCCGGCCAGCACACGCCGTCGTCGTTCGCTTGGTCAGCCAGCGAGATCAGCACAGCCTTCTGCGTGACGCTCAGACCCTGCAGCGGCCAGCACTGCGACATGATGATGGTCGACATGTCAGAGCCCCAGCGTCATGTTTTCGCCCGGCGCCACCGGCCACCAGGTGCAGGCGCTGCGGCCCGAGACGGAGCAGGGCTTCTTCGGGCCGCGCCAAACACGGCCCGTTTCTGCCAGCTCGGGTGGCGATCAGCCATGGCCTCCACCGCAGTGCCCGACAGCCGGCCCACCCGCGTGGTGATCTCCAGCAGCTTCGTCTGGATCGCGCCGATCTCGTCCGACCAGCCACCCTCGGGCGGCGGCGGAACGGTGGCCACGGCCATTCCAAACTGCCCGGCCAGTGCCTGCATCCAGTCCAGGGCGTAGTCGCTACCCCCGGCCTTCTCCTGCATCCACTCGGTCAGCAGTTCGGCGATTTCCATCGTCACCGATTCACCCTCCAACCCGCGCAGCTTCGCGCGCAGCGTCTCCGGGTGCATCGACTTGCCGCGGCGGTCGGCCAAGAAAGCGGCTGCGTCCACCACACCGCCGGGCGTCTTGCGCACCGAGTTGTAGAGAACGTCGAGCCAGTTGAGTGCAGATGTACGGCAGGTCATGGGTCACCTTGGGGAAGGCTGTGTTTCAAGGTTTCGGGCTGGGCCCGGGTGGCGCACGATGGACGCCATGGAGATCAACAACTCAGGGACGACGGCCAGGGATGGCCTTTCAGGCGGTGTCGACCGGGGCGATGCGATTCGCGTCGGGATCCTCGTTCGCGGGCTCCGCAGCGGCCTGTGGCTCAATGCCGAGCAGGCGGCGGATCTGCGGCAGTGCCGGCAGGACGCCCTCTTCAGGCCATGCCTCGACTTCCTCAGTCGGAAGCTGGAGCAAAGTAGCCAAGTGCCTATCGCTTGCGATGCGAAGCCGCGCACGCAGCGCGCGCTTGCTCATTCGGGCGTCGACTTCAAGCCCAATTTCTCTGGCAGAAGTCCCCAGGTCGCCGGGCTTCATTGCGGCAAGACGGAACGCGGCGTCAGCGCGTGGTGAGCGCGTCCTGCCCGCCCTTATCTCGCGAACGGCATTCGGGGTAACCCCCATTCCGGCGGCCAACTGATCAACCGTGGCGCCGGCGCTCAACAACCCTTCGATGTGGGATTTCCAGTCCATGGACACGCAAGCTACAGGATTCTGTAGGTTCGATCAACAGCATTCTGTTACAGATTTCTGTGAGCATTCGGGGATGGAGACGATTGGCGATCGCGTAAAGAAGGCCCGAGAGGCCATCAACATGACCCGGCCGCAGCTGGCGACGGCTTCGGGCGTCGGCTACAGCACCCTTTCAGAGCTCGAACGGGGCGGCATGCAGACGAGCACCAAGCTCCGCGTCATCGCCGATGCCCTGGGCGTCTCTCTGTCATGGCTCGAAACGGGACGGGGAGAAAAAGCCCAGCAGCAGTCCCATGCACTCAAAGTGCGCGAGGAGCCTGTCTCATATATCTCAGAGACTGAGACACCGTCCGGCTATGTTCGCTTCGACTTGTTTGAAGGGGGTGCGGGAATGGGCGCAGGGATGGTCAACCAGGACTACCCAGAGGTGGTGAAGACCATCGAGGTCGCAGAATGGGAAGTTCGCAGGAAGCTCGGTTACCTACCCAAGCCAGGCAGGATCCAGATCATCACCGGCCGCGGGCCGTCGATGCGGCCCAAGCTCGAAGACGGCGACATTGTCTGGGTCGACACCAGCTGCGACTACTTCGACGGCGACGACTACTACCTGATCAACATCGGGGGCGAGACCCAGATCAAGATGCTGCAGAAGCGCGGCGATGGTCTCTACGTCGTGAGCGTCAACACTGACTTCCCAGCCTACCGTCCGGATCCGGACGACGTGAGCATCCTGGGGAAGGCGCTGATCCACGCAGGTCTGCGGAAGTTTTAAGTAGCGAAGAAGTTCCCACTACTGTCCCAATTTGGGACGAACAAGAAAGCCCCGCCGAAGCGGGGCTTTTTATGGTGCTCGGTCAATCTCATTGTGGGTTGCCACGCGCCTGAGCCAAGCGGTTGTGCCATTGATCTCAAACGAAATCTTGTAGTTGCCGGTGACGTGCAAGGTGTAGATGTCAGGGTTCTTGAACCCTTGCAACTTCTCGAACCCCAATCCTGGTGGCCTTGGGTTCTTCTGCAGATCGTCAAGCTTTCCATCTACACGCGTCTGCATGTCGATCGTTAGCTTCTTGTACTCTTTGGTGTAACGACGTGATGGAGTCCAGTCCGCGATGACGACTCCTCCTGAGCCTATGGACGTCATTAATGAAGAATGCCTCGCCTCAGCTCTTCAACCGTCGAGTAGCGGACTCCGTCACGGGGCTCCGCAGCAAGATCATGCGAGATGATTGCCGCCTGCAGGTCCTTCGTGACCTCGATCACAGCAGCCAACGCAACCAGCATGTCGTCATACGACGTGTGCAACATGTCGCAATGGCTTTCGTTCAAGCGGCCATCGGTGTCAATGCAGCTCTTCTTCGCAGTAAGCACGGCTAGCCCAGACTCAAAACGCGGGACGAGCTCACCCAGCCCGTCAACCAACTTGTCGTCGGGGTCCATGTACTGGCCAATACGAACGGTAGCAGTACGGGTCACCTGGACCACGGCGCGGCCAACGTTTGCAATTCCGTAATACGTCTTCACGTGCGCGGCGATAGCGTCGACAGTCTCGTCAACTGCGCGGTGGAGGCCAAGGTCTGCTAGTCCTTCAACAGTATCGGTGAAGGACACGACCGCATCGGCGATCGTCATGTCCTTCTTTAGGGACGCGGCCATCATGGTCACTGTCCTCCTTCTCCTAATCATTGGCACTTAGGGGTGCCCATCCCGCCGTTGGAGCGGTCAACGGCCAGCGAATAGTAATAGTGAAACCCCCATACCACAACTACCGTTAGCATCAATGGTTGACTTTCTATGCTGAACGAAGTTGCGGAAGGGCTACCGCATTTCCACTATCGGCACCTACCAATCAAAGTTAAGTGAAACCTTGTGCCATAAGGGTTTCACTGAGGCACGACGCCGTCTACGAGTACTTGGACCGACGACCAAGCCGAAAGTTTTAACGTTAAAGACGCTCGTTCATAGGCCGTTGCCCTCTCAGCTTTCGGGGTCCCTGCTTAGGGTCCCAGCCTGGCTCAGCCGTATCACTTGCAGGGGTGCTCGCACGCCGCCTAAAGAAAATTACAGAATCCTGTTGACTGTGATCTACAGAATCCTGTAGCTTGATCTACGTCGCCCAACACCACCCCATCCCGGGGCCGGGCGCAGGAGATCACGCATGGCCACCCTTTCCTTGGGCTGCCGATCGGCAGAGATGAAAGTCACCGCTGACCACGTCAGCGAACGCGTCATCGCAGACATGGGCGCTGCCCGCCTGCACCTCACCGCCGACGAGGCGGAGCAGCACGCTCACCAGCTGCAGGCTGCAGCCAAGCAGCTGCGCACCGCGCTCCAGGGCGCCGCCGCATGAGCGCCGCCCTCGCCCACCACTCCAACGCTCAGCGCGCCGCTGCTGCCGCCGGCATCGTCGCCCGCGCCGGCCGCCGCTGGGGCCTCCTTCCCTACCAGGTCGTCATCGCCTCCAGCATCGCCGCCAATGCCGTCCTGCGGCACGGCCAGAGCGCTGCAGGCGCAGTCGCCGCCGTCCGCCGTGCAGCGCGCGCCAAAGGCGGTGCTGCATGAACGCGCCTGGTGAAGTGCTGGCGGCCAAGCTGGCCGGCCGATGTGCGAATGGCCTCGAGCGCGGCCAGGGCACCAAGCTGCACGCGATCCCCGCCGCCCAGGTGCGGCGCAACGGCGGATATGTCGAAGCCACTGGCAAGGCACTGTGCGGTGCACAGCCTGGTCGCCGGTCCGTGGGTTGGACCGTGTGCGAGCAGCATCTGGTGTCCTGCCCTCGCTGCCAGCGGGTCATTGCCCGCGTCCAAGGCGGTGCCGCATGAACCCCTTTAAGAGCGGTGATCGAGTGAAGATCACGGCGACCGACTACGAACAGCCGCACCTCGCCGTAGGGCAGACCGGAGTGGTCGCCTACACCCTCGGTCGCAATTCGCTGATGGTCTGCATGGACTCGGGGCCCTACCGCACCCCGCCGACCGGCGACGGTTGGATCTTCCTTGTCGAAGAAGTCCGCAAGCTCGAAGGCGGCGCCGCATGAGCCGCAGATACAGGAACGAGCTGCCGCAGCTCGACACAGCACTGTCGACTTTGGAGCGGGCCGCCCGCGAGGCATTCGGTGTCGCACAGGATGACTATCCCCCCGGCGCCAGCTGCATCGTCCGTTCCCAGCGCTACGGCCATCCCGTTGTCGAACGCAGGGCGCTGATCGTCAGCACGACCGTGGATCTGCACATCGGCATCGATGGAAAGCCCTGGGCGTCGGTGAGCATCCGGACAAGGAACCTAAAAACCGGAAAGCACCGCGTCTTCTATCCATCCGTAGAGGTCGCCGGGCAGCCCAGCCTACGTGCCATGGCCGGTGCCGAATGACCGACCACGACTTCTTCGCCGCCATGGCCGTCGGCATCCCGCCCATCAGCGCGCCCGCCGGCCCGGCGCCCGCGCCGGCCGAGACCACCAGCGAACAGGAGACCGAGTAATGCGCCACCTGGCCCTGCCCTTCTTCTGCACCGTCGTCGTCGGCCTGCTCCTCGCACTGCTCCCTTGGGCACTGCGCAGCCACGTCGATGCCGTCGCCCTCGCCTGCGCCATCGGTGCCGTGTTCTTCGCATGGCGCTGCTGGGAAGACCTCCAGACCACCTGGCCAGCCTTCAAGGCCGAAATGCGACGCCGCACCGCCGAGCGGCAGCGCGCGCCGCTGGCCGCTGACGACACCCACTGAGCAACCGCCCGCCCGGGTGACCGGGCTCCGCGCCGGCCGGACTTCCACTCGCCGGTAACCCATTCCAGGAGTCCAGCGTGCGTAACCAGCTCGACATCTTCGATCACGACCCAGCCCGTATGGCCGCAGCCAATCGAGCCGCAGCCGACCACGCGCTGCACGACGTGCAGTTCACCGAGGCAGAGCGACAGGCCCGTGCCGCTCACTACCTCGGCGAGGCCGAACGCTGGGACAACCTCGCCGCGCACAGCGCGCGCGCCATTACCGAACGCAAGGAGCAGCACGCATGACCACCGACAACAAGACCCTGGCGGACGCGCAGCCCGGTGGGAGGGTGAGGCTGGGGGATCAGGCCGAGCGGGCGCGGTTTGAGGCGTGGGCCGGTGAGAACTACCACCTCCAGCGCATGGGCGATGTCTACCGTAGCGCGATCACCACCGATGCATGGCGCGCATGGCAAGCCGCCCTCTCCGCCCAGCCCTCCCCGGGTGGTCAGGGGGATGCGTTGGCGCTGATCCAACGCTACGACGAAGCCGCCCAAGCGTTCGCGCTGTCCGTGGCAGACGACCGCTACACCGACGCTCGGCGCGCCGAACTGCGCCGGGCAGTCACTGCCGCGCGCAATGAAGTGGTGTCCGCGCTCGCCGCCCGCCAGCCGGTAGAGGTAAGCGAAGGCGGGTTCCGTGCGGCTGCCTCGCGCCAGACCGCCAGCGCCGAAAGCAACGCCACGGCTGAGGCGCTGATTGCTGCCGCCCGACAGCTGAACAAGCAACCGGATAGCGTTGCTCTGGGCGAAGCAACGGAATTCTGCATCGAGAAGGGCGGACGACAGCCGGCGGGCGAGCAGCTGTGGTGCCTGCATGTCCTTGGTATGGATGACGTGTATCCGGCGCCGAGCAAGGCCCATGCCGAGAAAGCCGCCGCGTGGCACAACGAGCAGTTCAAGGACCAGGCTGCGCGCCTTGGTATCAGCATTGAGGCCAAGGCAGTGCCGTGGCCGCATAGTGCTGAGTCGCATGCTGCAGGGGTGGCGGAATTCATCCCGGATTGGCTGATCCCTCAGTGGCAGTTGGACGCGCTTGAAGCGAACGCCAAGCAGCCCGCGCAGGCCGTGGACCTGGACAAGGTTCGCCAACTGATCGGCGATCTGCGGACGCTGGATGTGAAGGAATCGACGAAGAACGACAACGCCGGCTTTGTTGATCTCCGCTGCTACTGGGCCCTGCTCGGTCTCGCGGGCGAAGTCGAGCGCTCGATGACCGACAGCCAGGCGGTGGGCAAATGAGCCGCCGCGTCGTGATCCTTGTCGGCGCGGCGATGGCTGTACTGGCGCGAGAGGCCGCGCCCGTCCAGAAGGTCGAGCGCGTCACGCACCACATCCGTGGCGTACACCACTCCGACATGCCCACTTGGACGTGTCCGATACGTGACCCCCTCCCTTACGGCAAGAAGGCGCGCAGGGCGCAGCGAGGCGGCGCCCATGGCTGACCAGCTGCTCACCGCTGCAATGGTCCACGTGTTCGACCAGCGCGCACGCGTGATGCATCGGGAGATCGGAATGGATCTCGCAGAGCGTGTCGTCCTCGACCTGCTGGAAAGCGGCTGGTCGCGACAGTCGCTGCGGAAGCACGAGGCGGCCGGGCCGACCACGTGCGGCACCGCCTTCTACCTGCTGCGGGAAGGCGGCATCGCGGTCGCCCACTTCCCCATTGCCGAGTTCACTGACGCGAACGGCCGCGGGCTTTTCTTCGCGATCCGGGACTTCTTCCCGCCGGTCCACAAGTCTGCGCACGGCGACGTCGAGAGCCTGAAGCCTTTCGAGGTGGGCGATCAAGTTCTCTCGATGGACCGCGATCTGAATGGCTCGTGGCACTACGAAGAAGAAGTGCGGGCCAGCAAGTGGCATCGTTTGATCCCGGTATTCACTGTCGTTTCGGTGCGGCCACGCGCCGGGCACCACACACAGTTCGGCGGAAGGGACTACTACCAGGTGAAGATCAAGGACCGCGTGGGCGGTGGTGGCGGCTTCCACGACCTTGTGCCCATCGCCGGCAGACCGTGGCAGATGCGTGGCGAGGGAGAGTGCCTGATCCGTGTAAGGGCTGCCGCCTTGGCCGTCGCTGCGCCGCCGCCGGCGCTGCCGGCCCAACTGGACCTGTTCGCATGACCGCCCTATCGCTTCCGACGGGCTTCCAGCTCCTGCAGTACAGCGGCCAAGCCGCCGTTGCTGGCCAGCGACCGCTCGTGTGGCGTTTGCCCCGCCTCTCCACCATGCAGCCAAGTCGACGAGTCTTTACGAAGGACCACGTTGGCCGCCTCCAGCACCACCAGGTGCCGCGCATTGCGCTGATGCTCGACCAGCTTCGGGCCGAACACCGACAGAAGGCTGGTGGCCGGATCCTGCAGAAGCTGCTCGGCATCGCCGGGGATGTGTCGGCCATGGTGTATCTGGCTGGCAAGTGCATCCAGAAGGTCGGCCAGCGACCGGTCAGCGCCCGGAGCCATGGCGGCTCGGATCTGCTGCCGCTGCCAATGCGTCGTCGGCCTCTTGGCCAATACCAAGTCCTGAACGTCAGCGCTCTGTCGCAGAGCGCCCGCCTCAGCCTTGGCGCGGAGCCACAACTCCGCATGCGTCGAATTCGCATATTGACTCATGCACGCCAGTGTATGCCTGCCATCAACCACGTTTCCAATGGAGCTGACACATGACCCAGGAACATATCAGCCACCCGGAAGGGTTGCCGAACTGCGCCGCCGGGCACCGCGCGCGCCACATCCACGACAAGCGCTGCGCCTCCGCCGGCGGTGGCCACCTGGTCGAGTGCGCCTGCAGATCGACCAGCAAGCATGCCGATCCGGAAAAGGCCATTGAGGCGTGGCGCCGCCTGAACCGTCCGGCGCGCAGCGCGCGGGCTTCGTCGCCTGCAGCTGTTGCCGACAACGTCGTACAGATGCGTCTGGTGATGGCAGGCGGAGGGAAGGTGGCCAGTGCCGTCTGACATGTACTTGTCCCGGGACGAGATCGCCGGCTTGTGCCGCACGCCACAGCGCGCGCGCCAGGCCGCATTTCTCCGCAAGAACGGAATCAAACACTACCTGGACGCACACGACTGGCCAGTCGTACTGCGCTCCAGCGTTGAGGGAACGGCGCATACACCAAAGGCGCCGCCGACATGGACTTCCAGCAAGGTCGCTTGAAATGGGACGGAAACCGAGCAAGCCGGGGGCAATCCCCCGGTTCAGGCCACGCAAGCAGAAATCGGGCGTGACCCACTACTACTACGACCACGGTGGCAAGCCGAGGCGCGAAACACCCCTCGGCAGCGACTACGGCGTGGCCATCAAGCGATGGGCCGAGATCGAGCACGCGAGCACGATCCCCGCAGCGGCCGTCGTGACCTTCCGGCACGTTGCCGATCGCTACCGAGCAGAGGTGGTGCCTACCAAAGCCGTTACCACCCAGCGCCTCAACAATCGCTGCATCACTGCGCTGCTGAGCTACTTCGACGCGCCGCCTGCGCCGTTTGAAGCCATCCGCCCGATCAACATCCGGCAGTATCTGGATTGGCGGAAGGCGAAGGTGATCGCGAACCGCGAGGTTTCGCTGTTCTCGCATATCTGGAACTGGGCGCGCGGCAAAGGCATTACCGATCTACCCAACCCGTGCGAGGGCATTCGTCGCAACAAGGAAGCCGGCCGCGACGTTTACGTGGACGATGACGCTTTCAGGGCCGTCTATGCACACGCTGACGCAGCTCTGCGCGACGCCATGGATCTGGCCTACCTGACCGGCCAGCGCGTCGGTGATGTGTGGTCCATGGACGTGCGCCAGGTTACAGCGCGCGGTCTCATCATCCAGCAGTCGAAGACCAGCAACCGCGTCACCATGGAGATCACGGGCGAGCTGGCTGCGCTGCTCGAGCGCATTGCAAAGCGTAAGGGGGAGAAGTGCCCGAACGGGCGAGAGAAGGTCTACAGCACGCGGCTGATTGTGGACGACGACGGCCTGGCCCTGGGTCGCGCAGCCCTGCGCTACCGGTTCGACAGAGCTAGGGAGGCGGCTGGCATTGCAAAGGGGGAATTCCAGTTCCGAGATCTCCGCGCCAAGGCGGGTACGGACAAGGCCGATTCGGCAAAGGACATTCGCGAGGCGCAGGCCCAGCTGGGGCACTCCTCGGTTACTACGACCGAGATCTACGTGCGAAAGAAACGAGGCTCGAAAGCAACGCCAACGAGGTAGAACCATAACGCAAGCCGCCTCAAAACCTTCCAGAAGATGACTGTTACGCGGGCGTTACTGCAGATATCAAAGACGATGGTGGGTAATCTCCGCACACAACAGGAGGAGGGAAAACCATGATGACTACCGAATCACCGTACCAGCGAGTGCAGTTTGATCGCCTGGCCCTGTCAGTCAATCCAGGTCAGCGCAAGGAGGTAATGGCGGCGCTTGATGCGGCTCCGTGCAAAGGCAGATGGGAAGCCCATGGCGGCGTGTCGAAGTTCGACGACAAACCCGGCAGCTCGGAGGTCAGCAGCGTCGGAATGTGGACGTTCTATGCGGCCAGTACTGAAGACGCGCAACGCGGCCAGCTTCAATTGGACCTGATGCCATAGAAGACGGGCGCCAACGGATTTTGCGGAGCGCCTTTCATATTGCGGAGCGCTGGAAAATCAGCAAACCGTTGGGAGACATGGAGCGGGCGATGGGAATCGAACCCACGTCAGTAGCTTGGGAAGCAACAGCTCTACCATTGAGCTACACCCGCCCAGAGCCCGTCAGGGGATAGACGCCCCAAAGGGGAGTCGTTCCCCGTTGGGTGTGAGTTTGCGAAGCCTGTCTAGCGACAGACCACCCGGTGGAAGTCAGCACCCTTTCGGGTTGGGGCGATCTTTTCATCCCCTATCCCCTCGATTACAGAGAGGCATTCGCTTACTCCACCATCCTATACCCACTTGGTCATCGTTTCTCCTTGCGGAGAACCTAGTCGCCGAGGCGACAACCAGTTGGGCTTACCACGTTCCGTACATGCAACAGAGTACCTAGGATCTCGCCTTTTCGCCGGAGGTGCAATTGTCAGCGTGTCTCTACCAAGCAGAGAAACATCCGACCTCGTCCCGTTTTGGGTAGGGCCCAGTCGCAGTTGGCCCGTCTAGCTTGACGACGTTTATATGGCGATTCGTTTGTACTGATCCTTGATACTCAGCCTAGCGCCTACTCGGTTACGACTACCGAGGTCACGAGTCCTCCCTCACGGGAGAATCGTATCCGTGAGGATGGCTACATTAACGGAGAGCTTAGCACCGGAGAATTACTTCTCCCGCACCACTCCTTGGCTACCGGTGGCTGAACACCGGGTTGGTTCGACAACCCTTGGCAGGGTGGACGACCAACAATTGCATGCACAGCCTTCGCCGTGCCAGTAGGGATGTACTCCTACCGTTCAACGTATCGTCCACCGTGTTGCTGGGGGACGTTTTGCTGTCAGACCGAGATCTGTACAGCTGTGGCCAGGAAACCGCCTGGTCGGTTGAACGTGCGGCACGGCTCGTGTCGCACGCTTGGGAAGCTACAGCTCTACCATTGAGCTACGCCCGCATTGCGGGTGAAAGTCTATGCGGAGCGGCCGGTGTTGCGCAATGGTGGCCGCCGCACCCGCCGGGCATGGCCCGGCGCTGCCGTGCAGGCATCCCAGGCACCTTGCGGTGCCCGGGATGTTGCATTCATCAGAAGCTGCCACCCACGGTGGCGAAGATCGTCGCGTCACGGGCACGCTTCTGCGCGGCCGTGGTGCTCAGGCCAACGTTGCCCTGCAGGCCGAACAGGTCCATGCGCGCACCCAGAACAGCGGTGGCGTAGTTCTTGTCGAAGTCCAGGCCCGGCACGCGGTAGCTGCCCAGTTCCGGCAGGGTCTGCAGCCACGCGCTGGCCTGCTTGGTGTCCTCGAACTCGTGGTCGTAGGTCACCTGCACGTACGGCTTGACGGTGCCGCCATCGAAGCGGGCCTGCCAGCCGATGCGGCCGACGGTCGAGTCGACGTTCTGGCGGTCGTAGCCCAGGGCGGTGGCCAGCGTGCCCGCAGCAGCGCTTTCGCTGTAACCATCGATCTTGACCTTCTGCCAGATCACCGCAGCGATCGGGCCGTGGCGGAAGCCACCTTCGGTGCCGAACTCGTAACCGGCATTCAGTGCAGCGGTCAGGTTGCTGCCGTCCGGCGAGCCACCGTGTTCGCGGGTAGCCGGGCCCAGCTGGACCTTGCGGTTCACGTCATACGACAACCAGGTGTAGCTGACCTGGCCGTTGACCCAGACGCGGTCGCCATACCAGGCAGCGAACAGGCCGGCGGTGGTGTCCTTCTGGGTGAAGTCGCCACGGCTGTTGCCGAAGTCGGCACTCATGCGACCGAAGCCGGCGAAGCCGCCGACCACCACACCGTTGCGTGCCCAGTCGACACCGAACAGGCCGGCCGGCGCCACGCCGTCGTACAGGTCGGCGTGGTCATAGCGCTGCAGGTCACCGCGCACGCCACCCCACCACGACAGGCCATCGGCCGGACGGGCGCCGAGGTGGTTGCTGACCTGGTCGGCACGCGAACGGCCGACGGTCTGTGCCGAGTGGCTCAGCACCTGCTGCAGGCGCGGAGCCTCCAGCACCGAGACGGCGTACTGGCCCAGCAGCTGGTGACCGGTAACGGTCGGATGCACGCCATCAGCGAACAGATAGGTCTGGTACGCATCGGGGCTGACGTAGGTGGTCGGGTTGCAGCCGATGATGCTGCCCGTGGTGTTGGCCGGGTTGATCTTGCAGGCGGTGCCGGTGACGTTGGTGAAACCGTACATGCCCGGGTTGGCGGTCACTTCACGCAGGATGCTGAAGGTATCGAGCGGAATGAACTCGATGCCCGCCTGCTTCAGGCCGCCATACAGCGCCTTGTTGTAGCCGACCGACATGGCGGTGGCAGCCGCTGCATTGGGGCCGCGGAACTGCGGGGTGATGCCCACGTCCGGCAGGTTCGGCACCAGCACGTACTGGGCACCGGCCTGCTTCAGGGCACCGACCAGCGCGATCTGGTCGGTGACCGCCGCACCGATGATGCCCTGCACCTGGGCCGGCGGCGCACCCGCACCGGCAGCGCCGGCGGCGGCAAACAGGTCGTTTGCGCCACCCCAGACGGTATACAGGGCGTTACGGTCAGCCTTGCCACCGTTTGCCGCCAGGTAGCGGGCCGCCTGCGACTTCAGAGACGGGATCGCGCCGAGGGCACCGCTGCCTTCGACCGACACGCGGGCGCCGCCGACAGCGTAGTTGTCGCCGTTCTGGCCGTTGCCGTTGGGGTCCTTGTTGAGGCCGTAGTAATTGGCGACCTGCTGCGACCACACCCAGCCCGGGTTGGTGGTGAACTGGCCGGAGAGCCCCTGCGTGGCCTCGGGCAGCAGCGGGCGGAAGTAGCCGGCGTCGGTGAGGCTGTCACCGAAGAACACCGCCTTGGAGTACGGATTTTCGCCTGCCATGGCCGGCAGCGCGGCCAGTGCGATCGCAGCCGCCATGAGGGAGCGGATCGGGTGTTTGCTGAGCTGCATCTAGGAACTCCTGTGGGGTAAACAAGTTGGAATCCGGCGCACGTACGCCGGCGCACGGTCAATGGTTTCACCGCGCCGCCGTTTGCTCACGCTGCGCCGCCGCATGGATTGTCGCCTGACCACGCCGAAACCTGCTGTGCCGGAGCTGGCGCCCGGTTCAAATTACAAACGTTCCGATCCCGACGGGCTATCAGCGACAATGCAGGGATGAACATCCAGCTCAACGGCGAACCCCGCACCCTGCCCGCCTCGGCGACCCTCCACGACCTGCTTGAGGCCGAGCAGCTGCTGCAGCGCCGGGTGGCGGTGGAGGTCAACGGCGAGATCGTCAGCCGCAGCCGCCATGGCGAGCATGTCCTGGTTGAAGGCGACGTGGTGGAGATCGTGCACGCGCTGGGCGGGGGCTGAGGCCATCCCGGGCAGTGCCGGCCGCTGGCCGGCAATCCGACGCTGTCAGGCACCCTGCATCTGCCGGCCAGCGGCCGGCACTAACCCTACCCATCCACGGCCTGCACGCCATTGCGTGATCCCATCTTCAGGCGGATAAGCGATAATCGCGCCATGAACGTTCATGTCTCCCCCGATTCGCTGGTGATCGCCGGCAAGACCTATGGCTCGCGGCTGCTCACCGGCACCGGCAAGTTCAAGGATCTGGAAGAAACCCGCCTGGCCACCGAGGCTGCAGGCGCCCAGATCGTCACCGTGGCCATCCGCCGCACCAACATCGGGCAGAACCCGGGCGAGCCGAACCTGCTCGACGTGCTGCCGCCGGAGCGCTACACCATCCTGCCCAACACCGCCGGCTGCTACACCGCCGAAGACGCGGTGCGCACCTGCCGGCTGGCGCGCGAACTGCTGGACGGCCACAACCTGACCAAGCTGGAAGTGCTGGGCGACCAGAAGTCGCTGTACCCGGACGTGGTGCAGACCCTCAAGGCCGCCGAACAGCTGGTCAAGGACGGCTTCGAGGTGATGGTCTACACCTCCGACGACCCGATCCTGGCCAAGCGCCTGGAAGAGATCGGCTGCGCTGCAGTGATGCCGCTGGCTGCGCCGATCGGTTCGGGCCTGGGCATCCAGAACAAGTACAACCTGCTGCAGATCATCGAAGACGCCAAGGTGCCGATCATCGTCGACGCCGGCGTGGGCACCGCGTCGGATGCGGCGATCGCGATGGAGCTGGGCTGCGACGGCGTGCTGATGAACACCGCCATTGCCGGTGCGCGCAGCCCGGTGCTGATGGCCAGCGCCATGCGCAAGGCGGTCGAGGCCGGCCGCGAGGCCTTCCTGGCCGGGCGCATCCCGCGCAAGCGCTACGCCAGCGCCTCCTCCCCGGTGGATGGGTTGATCGGCTGATGACCAATCCCTTCGACAGCGCCGGTTCCAAGGCCCCGCCCAAGCCCTTCACCGTGAGCGAGGGCCGCCGCGAGGTGCGCAGCTTCGTGTTGCGCCAGGGCCGCTTCACCCCCGCCCAGCAGCGCGCGTTCGACGAGCGCTGGCCGCGCTTCGGCATCGACTACAACGGCCAGCCGCGTGATCTGGACGCCACCTTCGGCCGCCCGGCGCACAAGGTGCTGGAAATCGGCTTCGGCAACGGTGCCGCGCTGCGCTTCGCCGCCCAGCATGATCCGTCGCGTGACTACATCGGCATCGAAGTGCACGCGCCCGGCGTGGGTCGCCTGCTGAACGCGCTGGCCGACGACAACGCCGACCACGTGCGCCTGTACCACCACGATGCGGTGGAAGTGCTGCAGAACGAGATCGCCGATGGCGCGCTGGATGAAGTGCGCATCTACTTCCCGGACCCGTGGCACAAGAAGCGCCACAACAAGCGCCGCCTGCTGCAGCCTGCATTTGCCGAGCTGCTGGTGCGCAAGCTGCGCCCGGGCGGCCGCCTGCACTGCGCCACCGACTGGGAAGACTACGCCGAGCAGATGTGGGACGTGCTCGACGCCACCGCTGGCCTGGTCAACCGCGCCGGCCCGCGTGGCAGCGTGCCGCGCCCGGACTGGCGGCCGCAGACGCACTTCGAGACCCGCGGCCAGAAGCTCGGTCACGGCGTCTGGGACCTGCTGTACGACCGCACCTGACGATCGCCTGAGGACACCGCGCCCCACATGGATACCGCGCTGACGCTGACCAACGACATGAAGCTCGTGCTCGGGCTGGTCGGCTTCACGATGGCGATGTTCCTGTTCGAGCGCATCCGCGCCGACGTGGTCGCGCTGGTGGTCCTGGTGGTGCTCGGTGTCACCGGGCTGATCGCGCCGGAGGAAATCTTCGGCGGCTTCTCCGGTAACGCGGTGATGAGCATCATCGCCACCACCATCCTCGGTGCGGGCCTGGACCGCACCGGGGCGCTGAACCGGCTGGCCGCCTGGCTGTTGCGGCGCGGCCATGGTGTCGAGCAGCGGCTGCTGATGATGACCACGGCCATTGCCGGCCTGAATTCCTCTTTCATGCAGAACCCGTCGGTGATGGCGCTGTACCTGCCGGTCGCCTCGCGACTGGCAGCGCGCACCGGGTTGACCCTGCAGCGCCTGCTGCTGCCCATTTCGGCGGCAATCGTGATGGGTGGTGCGCTGACCATGGTCGGCAATTCACCGTTGATCCTGCTGAACGATCTACTGGCCTCGGCCAACAACAACCTGCCTTCCGGCCTGGCCACGATCGAGCCGCTGCGCATGTTCGCGCCGCTGCCGATCGGCGTGGCGCTGCTGATCGCTTCGCTGCTGTATTTCCGCTACTACGGCGACCGCAAGCTGATCGAAGAAGAGAACCTGGTCAACGACGGGGTCACGCCCGCGCGCACCGAGAGCTACTTCGCCAAGACCTATGGCATCGAAGGCGATGTATTCGAGCTGGTGGTCAGTGCCGAAAGCCCGCTGGTGGGCATGACCCTGGGCGAGGCCGAGAACCTGCACGATGCCCCGCTGCTGCTGGCCCTGAAAACCGGCAATGACACCCGCCTGGCGCCACCGGCGGAGATGCGCATCTGGGTCGGCAGCGTGCTCGGCGCGATGGGCCCGCGTGAGCAGATCAACGATTTCGCGCAGAACCAGTTCCTGCGCATGTCTTCGCGGCTGAAGCACCTGGGCGACCTGTTCAACCCCAGCCGCGCCGGCATTTCCGAAGCGGTGGTGCCGCCGACCTCGAACGTGATCGGCAAGAGCGCGGCCGATCTGCGCCTGCGCAAGGAGCGCGGCATCAGCCTGCTGGCGATCAACCGCGACAAGCAGGTGATCCGCGAGGACGTGCGCGACGTGCAGCTGCGCGCCGGCGACATGCTGGTCTTCCACAGCATCTGGACCGACCTGGCGCAGGCCGCCCGCAGCCGTGACTTCGTGGTGGTGACCGACTACCCGACCGGCGAGCAGCGCCCGCACAAGTTCAAGATCGCGATGGCGATCTTCGCCTTGACCATCCTGATCGCGCTGACCAGCAAGCTGCCGGTGGCGCTGACGCTGATGACCGGCGTGGCCGGCATGCTGCTGACCGGCGTGCTGCGCATGGACGAGGCCTACGCCTCGATCAACTGGAAGACGGTGTTCATGATGGCCGGGCTGATCCCGCTCGGCTGGGCGATGGATTCCAGTGGCGCGGCGGCATGGGTGGCCGGCCATACCATCGACAAGCTACCCACCGGTATTCCGGTATGGGTACTGGAGGTGGCGCTGGCGCTGCTGACCACGGCGTTCTCGCTGGTCATCAGCCATGTGGGCGCCACCATCGTGATGGTGCCCATTGCGGTGAACCTTGCGCTGGCGGCGGGCGGCAACCCGACGGCGTTCGCGCTGATCGTGGCGCTGTCGGCGTCCAACAACCTGATGACGGCCTCCAACCCGGTGATTTCGATGATCACCGGCCCGGCCAACTACACCCCGCGCGAGATGTGGCGGGTCGGCGGCCCGCTGTCGCTGATCTACACCTGCGTGGTGGTGCTGATGATCAACCTGATGTTCTGAGGGTTGGGTTTGTTGGCAGGGCTGCGCCCTGCACCTGCAGAGGCCAAAGCAACGGCAACGGCAAAAGCGTGCATTTCGTGGGATGGCGGGGTGGGTCCGGTTGCGGGGGACGCCGTAAACCCGTCCGTGGGGGCTTGGCCGCGGCATCCATGCCGCGGACACCCCCGCAACCGGACCCACCCCGCCTTCGACAGATTGCCGCGAGCTGTCGAAACGGCATTCTGTGCTGCTGTTGGTAGGTGTCGACCTTGGTCGACACGGTAGATCCACGCCATGCGTGGATGGATCTCTGGATATCTGTTGATCCGGTGGGTGCGGACCGTTGGTCCGCACACCGATAGGTCAGGCCAGGTAGATTTGCCCGTCGCGCACATCCACCGGCACGGCGCGCAGGCGATCGCCCTTGCAGGGGCCGGCGATGCAGTCGCCGCTGTCCAGCGCGAACGAAGCGCCGTGGGCGGCGCACACCAGGTGGCCTTCGCGGCTCTTCAGGAACTGGCCCGGCGCCCAGTCCAGGCGACGGCCGGCGTGCGGGCATATGTTCAGGAACGCACGCACCTGCGCGCCATCGCGGTACAGCACCAGCGATTCGGCATCGCCATCAACCACCGCTTCGACCTCGGCAAACGCGCCGTCGGCAATGGCATCAAGGGCGATCAGGGCAGCAGCGACAGTCATGGCGAAGGCTCGGACAGTAAACGCGCATTGTCGCACGCCCACTCAGGTGACTGGCTGCAACATGAACACAAGTCATTGATTCGTAATAAGCACAGGCTATATTTAACGAGTTTTTCACTCAATGACAGTGGCACGTCCCGATACTCTGGTTTCGCTGATCCCAGCCTATCGAGCCGCCATGTTCAATCGCGCATCCGCCTTCAACCAGTTCCGCACCCTGTTCGCGCCGCGCAAGCCGCGTCACCCGCTGGTGCGCGTTGCCGTGGGCCTGCTTGGCCTGGCGATCCTGGCGGCGATGGTGTTCATCGGCGTGTTCGTCGGTGCGGCGATGATCCTGGTCGGCCTGGCGTGGAAGCTGCTGGCCTCGCGCAAGCCGGGCGTTGCCCGTCCGGTCGATCCGACCGTGGTCGAAGGCGAGTACCGCGTGGTGCGCAAGCCGGTGCTGCCGGCCTCGCGTTGATCCACGCCCTCCGCGCCCGCTGACGGCGGGCGCCATGCGTTCTAGACTGCGGGCACGCCCTTCCTGGATGCCCGCATGTCCGATGTCTCCGATGTGATCCCTGCCGTAGCCCTGCCGCGTGTGCCGGTAGCCGGTGGCGGCAGCTTCCCCGTGCACCGTATCTACTGCGTCGGCCGCAACTTCGCCGACCATGCCCGCGAAATGGGCGCAGCAGTGCCGGCGGCCGACGATCGCGGCCGTCCGATGTTCTTCAGCAAGCCGGCCGATGCGATCGTGGTCGGCCACGACGATGCCATTCCCTATCCCCCGGCAACCGCCAACCTGCACCACGAAGTGGAGCTGGTGGTGGCGATTGGCCGTGACGCGCCCGTGGGCGAGCTGGCCATGGCCGACGCCGAGGCGCTGGTCTACGGCTATGCCGTGGGACTGGACCTGACCCGCCGCGACCTGCAGGCCGCCGCCAAGGACAAGGGCCATCCGTGGGATGCAGCCAAGGGCTTCGATGCCTCGGCACCGATCAGCGAGATTGTCCATGCCGCTGAAGTGGGCGACCTGGCCGCGCTGAACCTGTCGCTGGAGGTCAACGGCGAAGTGCGCCAGCAGGCGCTGCTGGACCAGATGATCTGGAACGTGCCGGAGATCCTGCATGAGCTGTCCAAGCTGTGGCAGCTGCGTGCCGGCGACCTGGTGTTCATGGGTACCCCGTCCGGAGTGGCCGCGCTGAAGCCCGGCGACCGCTTCAGTGCCCGCCTGGAAAACGTGGCCGAGCGCCACGGCGTGATCGCCGGCTGACATCACCTGCGCTACCCTGCGCGCTGTCCACTTCCCCCACCGGAGAAAAACAACAATGGGAATGCTCACCGAGTTCAAGGAATTCGCGATGCGCGGCAACGTCATCGACCTCGCCGTCGGCGTGGTGATCGGCGCGGCCTTCGGCAAGATCGTGACCGCACTGGTCGAGAAGATCATCATGCCGCCGCTGGGCATGCTGATCGGCAAGGTGGATTTCTCGCAGTTGGCGTGGACGTTGTCACCGGCCAGCATCGGTGCCGACGGCAAGGAAATCCCGGCCGTGGTGATCGGCTACGGTGACTTCATCAATACGCTGATCCAGTTCGTGATCGTGGCCTTCGCCATCTTCCTGGTGGTCAAGACGATCAACCGCCTGTCGCGCAAGCAGGAAGCCGCCCCGGCCGCACCGGCCGAGGAAGTGGTGCTGCTGCGCGAGATCCGCGACAGCCTGAAGAAATGAGGGTGCTGGGCGCCGACTGGCGCCCCCCCCATCTGTAGAGTCGAGCCATGCTCGACTGGGCGAAATGAAGCAGTCGAGCATGGCTCGACTCTACATAAGCATGTGAAAGCCCCGCCCCGGCGGGGCTTTCGCTTTGCCGGTCATGGCGGAAAACAGCGTTCGCGCCAGCCATGACCTCCCGCCCATGCGCCGGGCTGAACGACTGTTAAGCTCCAAGGCTTGGTCCCTTCCCGGAGCTGTCCATGCGTCGCCGCGTCCTTGCCATCGCATCCTCCCTCGCCCTGCTGGCCGCCCCGGCCTTCGCGGCGCCGCATACCACCACCCTGCCCCCGGCGTCGCTGTCCACCGCTGCGCAGCTGCGCGACCAGGCGCTGGCTGACGACACCGGCTGGAAGGTGGTTGAATCGCTCACCACCGAAATCGGCCCGCGCATCGCCGGCAGCGAGGCCGACGCCCGCGCCGTGGCCTGGGCCGAAGCCAAGTTCAAGGCCCTCGGCTTCGACAAGGTATGGAAGGAACCGGTGACGTTCCCGAAGTGGGAGCGCCGCAGTGAACACGCCGCGGTGACCGGCAGGAATGCGCAGCCGCTGCAGATCACGGCGCTGGGTGGCAGCCCGGGCGGCACCGTTGAAGCCGAAGTGGTCCGCTTCGCCGACCTGGCCGCACTGCAGGCCGCACCGGCCGGTTCGCTGAAGGGCAAGATCGCGTTCGTCGATTACCAGATGCTGCCGTTCCGCGATGGCCGCGACTATGGCCGTGGTGGCGCGATCCGCAGCAAGGGCCCGTCCGAAGCAATTCGCAAGGGCGCGGTCGGTTTCCTGATGCGCTCGGCCGGTACCGACTCGCACCGCGTGCCGCACACCGGCATCACCCGTTTCGATGACGGCCTGACCCCGGTGCCGTCTGCAGCACTGTCGGTGCCCGACGCCGACCAGCTGGCCCGCCTGCTGGCCCGCGGCAGCACCACGGTGAAGGTGGCGCTGGACTGCGGTTGGGATGGCACCGCCACCTCGTACAACGTGATCGGTGAGATCACCGGCCGCAGCCTGCCGAAGGAAGTGGTGGTGATCGGCGGCCACCTGGATTCCTGGGACCTGGGCACCGGCGCGGTGGATGACGGCGCAGGCGTGGGCATCACCATGGCCGCCGGCCACCTGATCGGCCAGCTCAAGCAGGCGCCGAAGCGCACCATCCGCGTGATCGCCTTCGCCAACGAAGAACAGGGCCTGTACGGCGGCAAGGCCTACGCCGAGGCGCATGCCAAGGACGTGGCCCTGCACCAGCTGGCGGCCGAGAGTGACTTCGGTGCCGGCCGCATCTATGCCTTCAATACCGGTTCGCCGAACCCGGAAGGCTCGCGCGAAGCGACGAAGCAGATTGCCGAAGTGATGAAGCCGCTGGGCATCGAGTACCAGGCCGACAAGGGTGGCCCGGGCCCGGACGTCGGCCCGTTGGCCGCCAAGGGTGGCGCGTGGGCATGGCTGGCGCAGGACGGCTCGGACTACTTCCACCTGCACCACACCGCCGACGACACGCTGGACAAGATCGACCCGAAGGCGCTGGCGCAGAACGTGGCCGCGTACACCGTGTTCGCGTACCTGGCCGCGGAAGCCGATGGCAGCTTCGGCAGCGAGGCCAAGGCGACCACGCCGCCGAACGAGTGATGCGGTAGCGCCGGGCCATGCCCGGCGAACGCAGCGGGAAGGGCGGTGCGAACCAAGGTTCGCACCCACCACTGCAGATCCTGCACCGGGAACCGGACGGGGTCAGATCCCTCGCCTTGGCAAGGGATCTGACCGCGCGCAGAGGTTCAATCGCGGCGGCTCGCCCACTGTGCCAGCAGCACGGCCGTGGCCGAGGCCACGTTCAGGCTTTCCACCGCGCCGCTGCCGGGAATCGACAGCTGCTGGTCACACTGACTGGCGAGCCCGCGGTCCATGCCCTCGCCTTCGGCGCCCATCACGTACACCAACCGTTCCGGCAGCGACGCACGGAACACGTCGTCGCCACCATCAACGAGGGTCGCGGCCAGCCCGAAGCCGGCCGCACGCAGCTGCGCCATCGCCTGGGCGGTCTCCGGCAACTGCACCAGCGGCACCGACTCCGCACCACCTTCGGCCACGCGCGCAGCGGCACCGGACAGCGCCAGCGTGCTGCCAGCCGGCAGCAGCAGCGCCTTGACGCCGAAGTGCGCGGCCGAGCGCAGGATCGCACCGAAGTTGTGCGGATTGCCGACACCGTCCAGCCACAGCGCCATTGCCGGGCCTTCGCCCAGATCCTCCAGCCACTGCGCCAGCGGCACGACGGGCGCGCGCAGCACGTCGGCCACCAGGCCTTCGTGGTGCGTGGTAGCGGCCAGTTTGTTGAGGTCGCCCTCCTCCACCACGCGGTAGCCCACACGGTTGGCCACGCACCACTTCAACACCGGCTGCATGCGCGGAATCAGCGCGTCCACCAGGTACAGCTTGCGCAGCGCCTGCGGGCGCTTGGCGAACAGGGCCTGCACGGCGTTCCAGCCATACAGGCGCAGTTCGTCATTGCCACGCCCCGGCGGTGGCGGGGTGCCGCCCTCACGCGGTGGCAGCGGGGTGGCCCGCGGCGGTCGCGACGACGGGCGGCGGGCGTTCTTCCAGGGATCATTCACTACGGGACAACTCCAGCTTGCGTTGACGCCAGAAATCGGCGTTCTTGATGCCCAGGGCATCGGGGTCGAAGATCGGATCGAGGCCGAGCTTCTTCTGTCGTTCGTAATCACGCAGGGCCAGCATGGCCGGCTTCTGGATGATGAGGATGGCAATGATGTTCAGCCAGGCCATCAGGCCCACGCCGATGTCACCCAGCGCCCAGGCCAGGGTTGCATTATGGAACGCGCCGAACACCACCATGCCGATGATGCCCAGGCGCAGCACCAGCACGGTCAGCGGTCGCTTCTTGTTGTGGTTCACATAGCTGAGATTGGTCTCGGCCATGTAGTAGTACGCCATGATGGTGGTGAAGGCGAAGAAGAAGATGGCGATGGACACGAACGCCGAACCCCAGCCCGGCAGCACGGCTTCCACACCCGCCTGGGCGTAGCCCGCGCCTTCCGGAATGCCGGCCAGGCCCTGGAAGATCGGCGGGGCGCCGGCACCTGCCGGCGAGTACACGTTGTAGGTGCCGCTGGCCAGGATCAGGAACGCGGTGGCGGTGCACACCATCATGGTGTCGAAGTAGATGGCGAAGGCCTGCACGTAGCCCTGCTTGGCCGGGTGCGAGACTTCCGAGGCGGCTGCCGCGTGCGGGCCCGAGCCCTGGCCGGCTTCGTTGGCGTAGATGCCGCGCTTGATGCCCCACTCCACCGCCAGGCCCATCATCGCGCCGAACGCGGCGTGGGTGCCGAAGGCGCTGCTGAAGATGATGTTGAACATCTCCGGCACACGGTCGTAGTTGATGATCATGATGACAATGGCCATCAGGATGAAGCCGGCTGCCATGAACGGCACCACCACTTCGGCGAAGTTGGCGATGCGCTTGACGCCACCGAAGATCACCACGCCCAGCAGCAGCGCCACCACGATGCCGATGCCCAGCTTCAGCGCCTGCACCGACTCCATGCCGAAGGCCTGGCCATCGAGCGGGCCGCACAGTGCGGTGCCACGGCAGGCGTTGATGATGCTGTCGGCGATGGCATTGGCCTGCACGCCGGGCATCAGGAAGCCGGCGGCAATGATCGTGGCGATGGCGAAGGCCAGCGCGTACCACTTCAGGCCCATGGCCTTTTCGATGTAGTACGCCGGGCCACCACGGTAACGGCCTTCGGCGTCCTTGGTCTTGTAGATCTGTGCCAGCGTACATTCCACGTACGAGGTGGATGCGCCGAGGAAGCCCATCACCCACATCCAGAAGATCGCACCGGGGCCGCCGAAGGCGATGGCGGTGGCCACGCCGGCGATGTTGCCGATACCCATGCGCCCGGCCATCGACATGGCCAGGGCCTGGAAGGACGACACACCGGCGTCGGATTTCTCACCCTTGACGGTGAGGCGGCACATCTCGAGGAAGCCGCGGATCTGCATGAAGCGCGTGCGCAGGCTGAAGAACAGGCCGGCGCCCAGGCACACGAAGATCAGTGCCTTGCTCCAGATGATGCTGTTGATGAAATGTACGGTAGCTTCCACGCGCGCTCTCTCCAGTCGGCGGGTTGTGAGGACGTCCCGTCGGCTGGAGGGGACCGGTCGATTCTCCCTGATCGAAGGCCGCTGCGGTAGCGCTGTGTTGTAGAGCCGAGCCCATGCTCGGCGTGGTGATGACGGCGGCTGAGCACGGCCTCGGCTCTACCGCGGCCGGCCCGCGTGTTCAGGGCAGCTGCGTGCGCACCCGGGCGAAGCGGCGCAGGTCGTGCAGCACCCCGCGCTTGTAGACCGCGCAGCGGTCCACGCCTTCTTCCTGGAAGCCGTTCTTTTCCAGCACCCGGGCCGAGCCGAGGTTGAAGTCGACCACCCCGGCCTGCAGCCTGAACAGGCGCAGCTCGTCCATCACCCAGGGTGCGAACAGGCCGACCACCCGGGTCATCAGCCCCTGGCCCCAGTAGGCCTGGCCCAGCCAGTAGCCCAGTTCCGCCATGTGCCCGCGCTCGGCACTGCCCTGCTGGGCCCCGACGCTGCCGCAGGCCTGGCCGTCGATCTCGATGGCCAGGTTCAGGGTGCCAGGGGCCAGCACGCGACCGGCGAGGAAGGCCTCGCCATCCTCGCGCGTGTACGGGTAAGGGAAACGATCACGCAGGCCCCGCGATACCTCGGCGTCGTTGGCATGGCGCAGCAGCGATTCCAGATCATCCGGGCGCCAGGGGCGCAGTTGGAAGCCGTCGCCTCGCAGCACGGTGGTCGGATCAGGCATGACCACCCACCGAGGGCGACTCCGCCTCCTGCTTCTCCAACTCGCGCTTCACCGCTTCCGGCGAGCGCGTGTACGGCGCCAGCCGCGCGTAGAACGCCGGCACCACGAACAGCGACAGGAACGTCGAGAGGGTCACACCGAAGATGATCACGATGCCGATGGTGCCACGGCTGGCCGAACCGGGGCCACCGGCCACCACCAGCGGAATCGCACCGACCACGGTGGCGATCGAGGTCATCAGGATCGGGCGCAGGCGCACCATCGCCGATTCGATGATCGCCTCGCGCACGGTTCTTCCGTCGTCACGCAGCTGATTGGCGAATTCAACAATGAGGATGCCGTTCTTCGCGGCCAGGCCGACCAGCATGACGATGCCGATCTGGCTGAACAGGTTCACGGTACCGCCACTCACCCACAACCCGACCAACGCGCCGAGCACGCCCAGCGGCACGGTCAGCATGATGGTGAGCGGGTGGATGAAGCTCTCGAACTGCGCGGCCAGCACCAGGTACACCACCAGCAGCGCCATGGCGAAGGTCAGCAGCACCGCGCCACCGGCACTCTGGTATTCGCGCGATTCACCCTTCCAGTTCACCTGTGCGTACTGCGGCAGCTCCTCGCGCGTGACCTGCTGCGCCCAGGCAATGGCTTCACCCAGCGGATAGCCCGGCGCCAGGCCCGCGTTGATGGTGATCGAGCGCAGGCGATTGAAGCGGTTCAGGGTGCCGGCCTCGGCCACCTCACTCAGCGTGACCAGGTTGGACAGCGGCACCAGCTCGCCGGACGTCGCGCGCACGCGGATGGCGGCCAGGTCGGCCGGGCTGGCACGGCCATCGCGACCGGCCTGCACCAGCACGTCGTACTCTTCGCCGTTGTCGACGAAGGTGGTGACGCGGCGCGAACCCATCATGGTTTCCAGTGCCGAACCGATCGCGGTGACCGGCACGCCGAGGTCGGCCGCACGCTGGCGGTCGATGTTGACCCGCATCTGCGGCCGCGTTTCCTTGTAATCCGAGTCCGGACCGACCAGGCCGGGGTTGTCGGCCATGCGCAGCAGGATACGGTCGCGCCACTGCGCGATCTCGGCATATTCCGGGCCGCCCAGCACGATCTGGAACGGCTGCCCGCCGCTGCGCACCAGGCCACCGCCCACCTGCGTACGCACGCGCACGCCGCGGATGGTGTCCAGTTCCTTCTGCAGTTCGTTGGCCACTTCCGGCGTGCCTTCGCTGCGCTGGCGCCACGGCTGCAGGAAGATGCTGACGCGGCCGGTATGCATTTCCTCGCTGGCGCCCCAGCCACCCGGCACGCGCGGGTTGGCGCGCACGATTGGCTTGTCCGGGCCGACATGCGGTGCCAGCATCGCTTCCACCTGCTGCACCTGCTGCACGGTGTAGTCGTAGCCGGCGCCTTCCGGGCCGTCGATCATGATCTGGAACGAACCGCGGTCTTCGGCCGGCGCCAGTTCCGACGGCAGCAGCTTGAGCAGGCCCCAGCTGGCGGCCAGTGCAGCCACCATCACCAGCAGGTAGATCCAGGTGCGGTCCACGTGGTGGTCGAGCACCCGCCCATAGGCCCCTGCCAGGCGCTCCAGGTTGCGGTTGACGAAGCCATGCAGGCCACGCGGCGCGTGCCCGGTGTGCGGCTTGAGCAGCTTGGAGGCCATCATCGGCGTCAGCGTCAGCGCCACGAAGGCGGACAATGCCACCGCGGCGGCCAGCGCTACCGCCAGCTCACGGAACAGGCGCCCGGTGTTGCCTTCCAGGAAACCGACCGGCAGGAATACCGCCACCAGCACGGCGGTGGTAGCAATCACCGCGAAGGCGACCTGCGCGGTGCCGCGCTTGGACGCCACCAGCGGGGGTTCGCCCAGATCGATGCGGCGCTGCACGTTCTCCACCACCACGATCGCATCGTCCACCACCAGGCCGATGCACAGCACCAAGGCAAGCAGGGTCAGCAGGTTGATCGAGAAGTCGAACGCATACAGCGCGATGAACGCCGCGACCAGGCAGACCGGCACGGTCACCGCCGGAATCAGCGCAGCGCGGAAGCTGCCGAGGAACAGCCAGATCACTGCCAGCACCAGGATCATCGCCTCCACCAGCGTGGCGTAGACGCGGTCCACCGCGGCTTCGATGAAGGTGGTGTTGTCGAAGGCAACGAAGATCTGCGTGCCCTTGGGCAGCGTCAGCGCGACCCGCTCGGCTTCAGCGCGCGCAGTACGCGCCACGTCCAGCGAGTTGGCGGTGGAGGTCTTGACGATGCCCAGGCCGATGCCCGGCTCGCCGTTGCTGCGGTAGTACGCGCGGCGCTCGGCCGAGGCCAGCTCGATCTTCGCCACATCGCCCATGCGCACCACGTAACCGTCACGCCCCTTGCCCAGCGGGATGGTCGCGAAGTCTTCGGGCTTGATGTAGTTGCGCTCCACGCGCAGGGTGAAATCGCGGTCGGTCGACTCGATGCGGCCGGCCGGCAGTTCCACGTTCTCGTTGCGCAGCGCGGTTTCCACGTCGCCGGTGGTCAGTCCGCGCGCCGCCAGCTGGTCACGGTCCAGCCAGATCCGCATCGCATAGCGCTGGCGGCCGCCGATGCGGACCTGGGCCACGCCATCGAGACTGGAGAAACGATCGACCACGTAGCGGTCGGCGTAGTCGCTCAGCTCCAGCGTGTCCATGGTCGAGGAGACCATGTTGAACCAGATGATCGGGTCGGCATCGCTCTCGACCTTGGCGATCTCCGGCGGACGCGCTTCCTCCGGCATGCGGTCGGCGACGCGGCTGACCGCATCGCGCACATCGTTGGCCGCCGCTTCGATATCGCGGTTGGAGGTGAATTCGATGCTGACCTGCGAGCGGCCGTTGGTGCTGCGCGCGTTGATCGTATCGATGCCTTCGATGCCGGCCAGCGCATCTTCCAGCACCTGGGTAATGCGGCTTTCGATGACCGCGGCCGAAGCGCCGGTGTAATCCACCGATACCGAAACGATCGGCGGATCGATGGCGGGCAGTTCGCGCAGGGTCAGGCGGGTGAAGGACATCACGCCCAGCACCAGCAGCAACAGGCTCATCACCACGGCGAACACCGGCCGCTGGATGGAGATGTCGGACAGCTTCATCCGCCGTGGCCCTCGGCCGCGACCGGCGCCGGTGCATCAGCCGGCTTGGCACCCGTGGCCGGTGCCGCGTCCTTGGCTGCGACCTTCAGGCCCGGGCGCAGCTTGCCGGTGCCATCGACCACGATGCGCTGGCCCGCTTCCAGCCCCTGCCTGATCTCGACCACGCCGGCACGGCGCGCGCCGGTGACCACATCCACGCGTTCGACACTGTCGTCGGCGGTGATGCGGTACACGAAGGTATCGCGACCGACCTGCACCACGGCGATTTCCGGAATCACCAGCGCCGGGCGCTCGGGGTGGAACAGGCGCACGTCCAGCAGCATGCCCGGGCGCAGGGCATGGTCGCCGTTGGCGAAGTCGGCCCGTACGGTCACCGCACGGGTGGCCGGATCGATGCGTGCGTCGACGGTGCTGACCACCCCCTCGAAGGTACGGCCTGGCCACGCCACGCTGGTGGCACTGACCTTGTCACCGACGCCGAGCGCGGCCAGTTCCACTTCCGGCACCTGGAAATCGATGTGCATGTGTTCGATGTCGTCGAGCGTGGCGATCACCGTGGTCGGCGTCAGCAACGTGCCCGGGCTGACCTGGCGGATGCCGAGCACACCGGCGAACGGTGCACGCACGCGGCGGTCACCGATGTCCGACTGCATCTGCGCCACACGCGCCTCGGCGGCATCGCGGATCGATTTCTGCGTATCCAGCGTGGCGCTGGACACCAGCCGCTGCGTGGCCAGCTCGCGCTGGCGCCTGTACAGCTGGTCGGCCTCATGGAAGGTGGCCTGCGCCTGCACCAGCGCGGCCTCCTGGGCCTGCCCGCGCAGGGTCACGATCGGCGCACCAGCGGCAACATGCTGGCCGCTTTCGAAGTGCACCTTCTCGACGATCTCGCTGACCTTGGCGGTGACGCTGATCGATTCGCGCGCCTTGGCCGTACCCAGTGCCTGCAGCGTGTCATTCCACTGCGTGGACTGCACGACCTGCGCGGTGACCGGCACCGCTTCTCCCTGCCGACGGGCGGCGGCCTCCTGTTTGCCCGCGCACCCGGCCAGCACGGCCAGGCTGAGGCCAAGGGCCAGGGTCGAAGCGATGCGAGCCAACATGAACGGTCCTGAGTGATCCACGGCCGCCGAGTGTAGGCAAGCGCCCACAGAAGCGATATGTGCCAAGCGTTTACTGGCGTGGAACCGGCGTCGCGATAGCGCCGTGAACCCGTTCCGTGCAAGGCTGACCGCAGCGGTGTCGGCATGTGTCGAGGTGTATCCAGCCGTGCACCGCAGGCGTTGCCATCGTAGAGTCGAAGCTGCCCGGCAGAGGGCGTCGGGCGGGGGCGGATCCTGGCGGGGATCCGGCCCCGGTTTTTTTTTACACCCGGCGGATCAGTACCGGTAGTTCACCTTCATCCACAGGCTGCGGCCCGGCTCGTTGATGCGCACCGGGTCAGCCGGAAAACCGAAGTCGGCGCTGCCGGCCAGATTCAGGTGCTCGCTGTAGGCACGGTCGAACAGGTTGTCGACGCCCGCGCTGAGCTGCAGCTGCGAACTGAAGCGGTAAGCAGCGTTGAGCGCGAAGGTGGCGAAGCCGGCACTCGGCCCCAGGTCCTGCGCGACCACATTGCCTTGGCCATCTGCCACACGATGCTGGTGGGTCACCGCGCGCAGCAGCGCACCGGCACTCCAGCGCTGGCCTTCCCAGTTCGCGCTCAGGCGTGCTTCCAGTGGTGGCATCTGCGGCAACGGGCGATGCTGGTCGCGGTTCTCACCCCATGCATAGGCCAGCGTGCCGCCCAGCTTCCACTGCTCGGCCATGCTCACTTCCAGGCCCGCCTCGGCACCGGCAATGCGGGCATCGACGTTGCGGGCCTGGCTCATGCCCATCATGCCGCTGCCGTGGTAGGTGAACAGGATGTAGTCCTGGATCTGCCCGGCGTACGCCGACACCCAGGCCTGCACACGGGGCCCCTTGTATTGCATGCCGACATCAAGCTGGGTGGTGCGCTCGGGCTGCACGCCGGTGAACGCGTTCACCGCACCGGCCGGGCCGTGGTTGGGCGAGAACAGCTCCCAGTAGTCGGGCATGCGTTCACTGTGGCCGAGGCCGGCGTACCAGGTCAGGCCATCGGCCAGGTCCTGCTCGTAGCGCAGGAAGCCGCTGCCAAGCCATTCCTTGCGCTGCAGGCCAGCGGTCGGGTTCGGCCGGTTGCCCATCATCCCGCGCACCGACTGCCGCTCATCGCGGACGCTGGCGCGGTCGATGCGCAGGCCGCTGATCCAGCGCTGCTCGGTGCCCGCACCCAGGGTCAACTCGGTGAACACGCCATAGCGGCGGAAGTTGGCATCGGTTTCCCAGGCGGCCTGGCGGTAGGTGTCGCGGCCCATGCCCATGCGGCCACGATGGCGGCTGTCTTCGCCATCCATACCCGCCACCAGCTGCACATCCTGCCAGCGCCACTCGGAACTGACCCGGCCGCCCTGGGTACGGCGATCCACGTTCGACGCCATCGGCATCGGCATCATGCTGTTCGGGTTCGGCGTGCGCAGCGTGTAGTTGTCCATCACATGGTCGGCGTTGTTGTAGTACACGTTGGCCTGCAACGTGTCCCATGCCCCCGGCAGGTTGCGCTTCTCGAAACGCGCCGCGTAGCTGGTGCGTTCGAACGCGGCACCGTCCATGCCACGGCCCGCGTAACGCGCGATCGCATCACCGGCACCGGCGGAAATTTCCAGCAGCGTGTCGGCATCCGGCGTCCAGCCGATGGCCACGTCGCCGTTCCACTTGCGCCACTTCGACGGCACCACGTCACCGTGGCCGTCCTTGTAGTCATCGGCTTCGGAACGGTTGCCGCTGGCGCGTACGTAGCCGGTCGGGTTGCCCAGGGTCAGGTCCAGCACCTGGTCGTTGCGGTTGCGCGAACCGACCAGCGCACTGGCATCGGCACGCAGGCCCGGCTCCTCGAAGCGCGGCGTATCGCGCTCGAAACGCACGGTGCCGGCCGACGCGCCCGCCCCCCAGCGCACGCTCTGCGGGCCCTTGATGATGGTCAGCCGGTCGAAGCTTTCCGGCGCGATGTAGGACAGCGGATTGTCCATGCGCGACGGGCAGGCACCGATCAGGTTGCCATCGTTGCTGAGGATGTTCAGGCGCGAACCGAACATGCCGCGCAGCACCGGGTCACCGTTGGTGCCGCCGTTGCGGATGGCGGAGAAGCCGGGGACGGTCTTCAGGTAATCGGCACCGTCGCTGGCCGGCACCGGCTGCCGCGGCAGGCGCGGATCGGTCACCCAGTGCAACGGGGACGACGGTGCGGCGGCGGTGACCACCATCGTGTCGAGGGTACGTGCCTCTTCGGCAGGCGCAGCGTGGGCCAGTGACGCAGCCACGGCCAGGCCAAGGGCAACCGGCAGGCGCGCGCAGGCGCCCGCGGGGCGGGAAGTCATTTTCATCGGAACAGCTCCAAAGTACGCACGCGCGCACGGCGCCGGGTCAGGCGTCGTGCGGCAGATTCGATAGGGATATCAGCGGACGAAGGAGAGGCGCGGCGGCCCGCGCGCGGCATGCGCCGGCCAACGCAGCGCCGGCAGCACCTGTTGCGACCACGGGAACACCAGGCGCGGCCGCCACAGCAGCGGCAACAGCAGCACCAGCACCGCCAGCCACGGCAGCAGGCGCATGGCCAGCACGCAGTATTCGCAGGCTTCGCCGTGCATGGCGTGGGGGTCGGGCGGGCGGCTGGGCGCGGCCGGCGCGGCGCCGTGCTGATCGTGCCCGGCCATGGCCATGTCGTGCATGTCATGGCCCATGGCGGCGTGGTCCATGCCTGCCATCGCGGCATGCTCCATCGGCTGCGCCTGCAGCGCGCGGCTGACCAGTGGCGCAAGCACCATCAACAGCGTCGCCAGGACGGCGAGCTGGAGCAGGAGGCGCTGCGGGCGGGACAGGCGGGTCACCCCGCTAGTGTAGAGCCGGGTCCAGGGTTACCCGTGCGACGAACCGTCGCAGGAGGGGGTTTATCGGCAGGGCTGCGCCCTGCACCCGCAGAGGCCACGTCCACGGCAAGAGCCGAAGCAACATCAAAAGCTGGCTTCCTGTGGGTAGGCGGGGCGGGTCCGGTTGCGGGGGCCGCTGCAAGTACGTCCATGTAAGCTCGGTCGCCGCATCCATGCGGCTCACGCCCCCGCAACCGGACCCGCCCCGCCTTCGACAGATCTCTGCGATCTGCAGTAGATCCACGCCATGCGTGGATGAATCTCCATCGGAATCGAATATTTCGAATTGGAATCGAAATGCATCCACGCATGGCGTGGATCTACCGTGTCGACCAAGGTCGACACCTACCAACAGCCGCCGGAATCTGTCAGAGGTGGGGCGGTGTGGGCAGGCAGGACCGTTGGCGCCATGGATGGGTTTACGGCGTGTCCTGCCTGCCCACACCGTCCCGCCACCCCACGCAATGCCAGCTTCTGCTGTTGCTGTTGCTGTTGCTTCTGAGGTTGCCGGCCAGCGGCCGGCACTACCGCGGGTGCAGGGCGGCACGCCCTGCTCGACCCACCTCACACCGTGATGGTCTGGGTCAGTGACTCCCACGTCGGTGGCACCGGCCACGCCGCCGCCTGGTTGCCATCCAGCACCCTGCGCAGATCACGCGGATCGATCTGCGGTGCCAGCACGTGCACCAGCTCCAGCGCGTAATCGCGCAGCACGCGATCGCGAGGCAGCACCGCCCAGGCAATGCACTCAGTGATCGGCTCCGGGGCCGGCCACGACCTCAGGTCTTCGTCATTGGAACTGACCGCCATCTCCGCCAGCAGGCCCACGCCCAGACCGGTACGCACGTAGGTCTTGATCAGGTCGGCATCCAGCGCGGTCAGCGCCAGATCCGGCACCAGGCCGTTCGCAGCAAAGGCGCGCTGCAACGAGGAATTAGGCCGGGTCGAGGATTCGTAGCTGATCAATGGCTGGCGGGCCAGCGCGGCCAGGTCTGGGGCGCGGCCGGCGCGGTCCAGCGGGTGGCCCTTCGGTACCACCACCAGACGTCGCCAGCGGAACAGCGGCACCGCGATGCCGTCGGTGGGCTCACCGCCAGCGGTGCTGATGATCGCAATATCGGCATCACCCTGGTTCAAGCGGTCCAGCGCGTCGGCTTCACCGGCCTGCTGCAGATGCACGCTCACCTGGGGATAGGCCTGCTTGATCGCTGCCACCGCCGGCGGCAGCACGAAGCGCGCCTGGGTGTGGGTGGTGGTCAGGATCAGCTGGCCCTGGCTCTCGCGGCGCTGGTTGGCCGCGTAGGTGCGGATGTTGTTGGCCTCGGCCAGCACCGCGCGGGCGCGGGCGATGACCTCGGTGCCGGCCGGGGTGACCGACTCCAGGCTGCGGCCCTTGCGCACGAACAACAGGAAACCCAGCTCGTCCTCCAGCTGCTTGAGCTGCTTGGACAGGCCGGGCTGGGTGGCGTGCACGCGCGAGGCGGCCAGCGTGATGTTCAGCTCGGCGTCGGCGATGGCAACCAGGTAGCGCAGCTGGGTCAGCGTCATGGGAGGCAGGCGGCGTGGGGCGGAGGTCCACTCTAGGGTCAATTGCCGTCACCAGCTTATAACCAAAGGTTGTTTAAGAAAGGTATCTGGTCATTTCCGGGCGTCATATGCCGGCGCTACGGTCAGCCGGCAGCCGCTGGCCTGAACAGCCAGCCCTCCCCCTTCGCCCGCCGAAGCCCGGCGCGGCCCCGTTTCCGGAGCGCTTCCATGGCCCTGTACGACTCCATCCTCGATACCGTCGGCAACACCCCCATCGTCAGGCTGCAGCGCCTGGCGCCCCCGCAGGTCAGCGTCTACGCCAAGGTCGAGTCGTTCAACCCGGGCGGTTCGGTGAAGGACCGTCTGGCGCTGGCGATCATCCTCGACGCCGAAGCGCGTGGCCTGCTCAAGCCGGGCGACACCATTGTCGAAGCCACTTCAGGCAACACTGGCGTGGCACTGGCGATGGTCGCCGCCGCGCGCGGCTACAAGTTCGTGGCCACCATGGTCGAGACCTTCTCGGTGGAGCGCCGCAAGCTGATGCGCGCCTATGGTGCCAAGGTGATCCTGACCCCGGCCGCCGAGCGCGGCAGCGGCATGGTGCGCAAGGCGGCCGAACTGGCCGAGCAGCACGGCTGGTTCCTGGCCAGTCAGTTCGCCAACCCGGCCAACCCGGCCTATCACCGCAACACCACCGCTGCCGAGATCCTGCGCGACTTCGCCGGCAAGCGGCTGGACTACTTCGTCAGTGGCTGGGGCACGGGTGGCACGCTTACCGGCGTGGGCGAAGTGCTGAAGGTCGCGCGCCCGCAGACCCGCATCATCGCCACCGAACCGGCCGGTGCCGCGCTGCTGAAGGGCGATGACTGGAAGCCGCACAAGATCCAGGGCTGGACCCCGGACTTCGTGCCGGACGTGCTCAACCGCGATGTGGTGGACGAACTGGTCTCGGTCGAAGATGACCGCGCGATCGCCACCGCGCGTCGCCTGGCTGCGGAGGAAGGCATCTTCGTCGGCATCTCCGCCGGCGCCACCGTGGCCAGCGCGCTGGACGTGGCCGCCCGCGCTGAACCGGGCTCGGTGATCCTGGCAATGCTGCCCGATACCGGCGAGCGCTATTTCTCCACACCGCTGTTCGCCGATGTGAATGAGGGTTCCGACGACGACTGGCTGGCCGGCCTGCCGTGAGCTCAGGGTCGGATCCCGTTTTCGTTCAAGGTAGCGCCGGGCCATGCCCGGCGTTGCTGTTTCCGGCATTCGCTTCGTTCACCATCCGCCGGACATGGCCCGGCGCTACCGTTTCGCCTCCTCCCCCTTTCTGCTTCAGCCTGCGTGAAGGCGTCGCCCGCCATCGTGCGTGAAGGCCGTCGGATCGCAGCGCGTGAGACGGTCATGACGCAGTATCGATGCCCTGTCCCCTACCGTGGGAACAGCCGGCGCAGATGCTGCGCGGAACACCTCACAGGCAGGAGACGGACGCATGAAGATCGAAGTTTGGCAGGGCGATATCACGACCCTGGCGGTGGATGCGATCGTCAACGCGGCCAATGAAACACTGCTCGGCGGCGGCGGCGTCGACGGCGCGATCCATCGCGCGGCCGGACCGGCATTGCTGGCCGAGTGCGAGCAGTTGCCGGAACTGCGTCCGGGCGTGCGTTGCCCGACCGGCGAAGTGCGCGCCACCGACGCTTACGCATTGCCTGCGCGGCATGTACTGCACACGGTGGGCCCGGTCTGGCACGACGGCCAGCGCGACGAACCGGCATTGCTGGCCAACTGCTACTGGAAATCGCTGCAGTTGGCCGAGTCGCTGGGCGTGAAGTCGATCGCGTTCCCGGCGATCAGCTGCGGTGTGTATGGCTATCCGCTGTACCAGGCCGCGCAGATCGCAGTGACGGAAACACTGGCGTGGCAGCGCAGCCATGCACAGCCGATGCGCATCGTGCTGGTGGCGTTCAACACTGCTACGGCGAAGGCCTACCAGCAGGCATTGAGCGCCGCGGGACAAAGCACGGACAACGAACCGCGCGGGTCGATGCTGCCGCCTCTGGGCGATGCGGGCTTCGCCGCTGCGCACTGAACCGCAGCGCTTCCGGTAAAAGGAAAGGCCGGGCATTGCCCGGCCTTTCCCGTTGCGGCCTTGAGGTCATCCACGCTACGTGTGGATCACCTCAACGGCTGGCTGCTTCCACTGCAGCAGCGGCGTCATCGGCCACGGCAGCAGCTGCATCCGCAGCGGCGCGTGCGGCCGAGGCGGCAGCACCGTCGGCGCTGGCACCTTCGACCTGCACGCGCACTTCCACCAGGCCCGCACCGTTGTTCAGGCTGGACACGTCGACGGTGTAGTGGCCGGCCGGCAGCGTCTCTTCCAGGCGTGCATTGGTGCCATTGCCACCGTCGTCGTCGGTCAGCTCGACGTCGCCGCCAACCACGCGCAGCACGGTATCGACCTGGCTGGAAATCGCATCCAGGCGCACGTCGGCCGGACGATCCAGGGTCAGCAGGAAGCGGCGGCGGCCTTCGTTGTCGAGCATGGTGTACGCGCTGCCCGACTTCGGCAGTGCCGTGCCATCGCGATCCACCAGGTTGCCTGGCAGTTCAATGCGGGTGGCCGACAGGGTGAACATGCCATTGACGCCGTCGCCGAGGCCGCGTGCAGTCAGGGTGTACTTGCCCGGCTTCAGCGAGAGGTTCAGGCGCGAGTTGGTGCTGTCGCCGCCATCATCGTTCTCGGCATCCACGCCCTGGCCGGACAGCTTCAGCACCGGATCGAAGACATCCGAGACCAGGCGGATCTCGTACAGGCCCGCCTTCTCCACCTGCAGGGTGTAGTCCTGCGAGTTGCTGGCCAGCATGTCGACGATCTCACCACTGCCCACCAGCGGCTTGCCGTCGTACGGCTTCAGCTTCTCGGCGCGCAGGCGGTACGGACCAAAGGCGCTGGGACCGTTGGCGTTGACCGCCACCTGGTAGGTGCCGCCACCGTTGGCACGGAAGGCCAGCGAGACATCGCCTTCGCGTTCGTAACCGGTATTGCTGGTGGACACCAGGCTGCCGTTGTTGAATACGGCGATCGAACCGGTCAGTGCCCCGGTGAGCTTCAGGCCGACCAGTTCCCTGTCTTCCAGCTTGATCTGGTACAGCTGGTGATGGCTGCCGTCGTTGAAGTTGATGCCGCTGCGCGAGGTGATCTCGCCGGACACCGGCTTGTCGAAATCGAGCGACGCGGCCTTGCCTGCGTCACCACCGCCACCGATGCGGTTGCAACCGCCGGCGATCAGGACCGTGGCGACGGCCAGTGTGATTGCTGCCAAACGCATGTTTTTTCTCCTTGGCCTTCCATGTATGTCCCGCACACCGGCCCGGTGCGTGGGGGCGGAAAAGATACCCGCAAAAGCAAACGCCGGCGTGATGCCGGCGTTGCCCTGTTCATCCTGCGATGGGACGGATCAACCGTTCCACTTGCCCAGCGCGGCCAGGCCGTTGTCCTTGGCGCGCTCGTACACGGTCTTCTGGGCGGCAGCGTAGTTGCCCTTCATGTCCTTGGCCCACAGCTTCAGCGCGGCCTGCTGCATGGCGCGGCCGTAGGAGAAGCTCAGCGGCCACGGCAGGTTGCCCAGCTGGTTCATCGCGTTCAGATGCTCGGTGGACTGCTCGTCGCTCTGGCCACCGGACAGGAACACCACGCCCGGCAGGATGGCCGGCACGGTGCTCTTCAGGCACATCACGGTCGACTCGGCCACTTCCTCGACGTCGGCCTGCTCATCGCAGCCCTTGCCGGAGATGACCATCGAGGCCTTCAGGATGGTGCCTTCCAGCAGCACGTTCTGCTGGTACAGGGCATCGAACAGCGAACGCAGGGTGGCTTCGGTGACTTCGTAGCAGGTCTCGATGTCGTGGTCGCCGTCCATGATCACTTCCGGCTCGACCATCGGCACCAGGCCGCATTCCTGGCACAGGGCGGCATAGCGGGCCAGCGCGTGGGCGTTGGACTCGATGCAGGTGCCCGACGGAATGCTTTCGCCGATGTTGATCACCGCACGCCACTTGGCGAAGCGCGCACCCAGCTTGTAGTACTCCTGCAGGCGCTCGCGCAGGCCGTCCAGGCCTTCGGTCACCAGCTCGCCCGGGCAGCCGGCCAGCGGGTGCGCACCCTTGTCCACCTTGATGCCCGGAATCATGCCGTGGTCGGCCATGTACTTGGCGAACGGCACGCCGTCCTTGGTCGACTGACGGATGGTTTCGTCAAACAGGATGGCGCCGGAAATGTGCTCGTTGAGCTTCGGCGTGGTCAGCAGCAGTTCGCGGTAGGCACGACGGTTCTCCTCGGTGTTCTCGATACCGACGCCTGCGAAACGCTTGGCGATGGTAGCGGTGGATTCGTCGATCGCGATGATGCCCTTGCCCGGGGCAACCATGGCCTGGGCGGTTTCAGCCAGCTGTTCGATGCTCATGTACTTCCTGTGGCGGGTGCGGGAAAAACGTAAGTATAGCCCCGCCGCCCGTTGCACCGACGTGCAGGGCAGTCTGGAAACGATTCCAATGTCCGCACCGGACAGGCGATGTCCTGTTGCGCCGGGTCACGACCCCTTCAGGGATCTGACCCTAGGTCGGACCCGCGCAGCGGCTCCGACCCAGGGCCGCCTGGGTTTACAGATCGCCCAGGCCGCTGGCGCGGCCGTCTTCGCCCACTTCCAGCAGGCGCAGGGTGTTGGTCGCGCCCAGGGTTTCCATGTGCTCACCGCTGGTGAACACGACGCGGTCACCGGCCTGCAGCAGTTCGGCTTCCACCAGCAGGCGGATGCTGCCGCGTGCGGCTTCACGCGGGGTCAGGCCACGGCTGTCGAAGTTGATCGGGTAGACATCGCGCATCAGCGCCATCTGGCGGCGTGCACCGTCGTGGCGGGTGACCGCGAACACCGGCGCCTTGGCGCGGAAACGCGACAGGTAGCGGGCGGTGCCACCGGATTCGGTCATCGCCACGATCGCGCGCACGCCCACGTGCTGCGACAGGAACATGGTGGCCATGGCAATGGCCTGGTCGGCACGTTCCAGGTTGCGCGGCGAGGCGTTGAAGTCGGTCTCGGTCTGGAACTGGCGCTCTGCACCCAGGCAGATGCGCGCCATCGCTTCCACGGCCTTGACCGGCCAGGCACCGGCAGCGGTCTCGGCCGACAGCATCACCGCGTCCGTGCCATCGATGACCGAGTTGGCCACGTCCAGCACTTCGGCACGGGTCGGGATCGGGCTTTCGACCATCGACTGCAGCATCTGCGTGGCGGTGATCACCACCTTGTTCTGCGCCAGCGAGGCCTTGATGATCTTCTTCTGCAGGCCCGGCAGTTCGGCATCGCCGATTTCCACGCCAAGGTCGCCACGGGCCACCATCACCACGTCGCTGGCCTCGACGATCTCTTCCAGGTTCTCGATCGCCTCGGTGCGCTCGATCTTCGACACCAGCGCGGCATCGCAGCCGTGCGAGCGGGCGATCTCACGCGCGTCGTTCATGTCCTGCGCATTGCGGCAGAACGACACGGCAATGAAGTCGACACCGATCTTGGCGACGATGCCGATCAGCTCCTTGTCACGCTCGGTCAGCGCGCCCAGCGACAAGCCACCGCCCTGCTTGTTCAGGCCCTTGCGGTCGGACAGCACGCCGTCGTTGAGCACGGTGTTGATGATGCGTTCGCCCTGCACCTCGACCACCTGCAGCTGCATCAGGCCATCGTCGAGCAGCAGCACATCGCCCGGGCCGACGTCCTGCGGCAGGCCGAGGTAGCTCACGCCCACCTGGGTGGCATCACCGGGGCCGGCGCTGGTGCTGGCGATCAGGTCGAAGCGGTTGCCCGCCTTCAGCTGTACCTTGCCTTCGGCGAAGCGCTCGATGCGGATCTTCGGGCCCGGCAGGTCGGCCAGGATGCCGACTTCCACGCCCACGCGGGCCGCGGCAGCGCGCACTTCGGCAGCACGCTTGGCCTGGCCGGAGGGATCGCCATGGCTGAAGTTCAGGCGCACCACGTTGACGCCGGCGCGGAACAGATCCTCCAGCACGCCCGGCGGATCAGTGGCCGGACCGAGGGTGGCAAGGATCTTGGTGCGACGCTGACGCTCGAACATGGTGAATGGGCCTCTCCCGATAAAGAACGGAAATTAGCACATCCTTCACGCCGCATGTATACGGTTACAGCCTTGTGCCGCCTGACTTCGCGGGTCATGGAACGGACATCGGCCGGACATACGCTGGCGCAGGGTGGCGGTAGCGCCGGGCCATACCCGGCGGGTGCTGGGTTAAGCCGCCGGGCATGGCCCGGCGTTACCGATCAACGGCGCATCACGCCAGCAGCGTTTCCAGCTGCGCCGGCTCACGGGCCAGCTGCCCGGCACCGGCTTCGGTGAGTTCGGCCTCACCGCCAAAGCCCCACAACACACCGACGCTGCGCAGGCCATGGTGACGCGCGCCTTCAATGTCCATGCGGCGGTCGCCGATCATCCAGCACTGCGCGGGCTGCACCTGCAGCCGACGCAGCGCCTCACCGACCAGTTCCGGCTTGTGGCTGCGCGAGCCATCGAGGGTTGAACCGACGATCTCCTCGAACAGCCCACCGAACGGCAGGTGGGCAAGGATGCGGCGCGCGTGCGGCTCGTTCTTGGCAGTGACCACCGCCAGGCGATGGCCACGACCATGCAGCGTGCGAAGGGTGTCTTCCACCTGCGGGTACACCGTGTGCTCGCGCCAGCCCTCGACGTCGAAGCGCTCACGGTAGTAGCCCACCGCCTGTTCCACCCGCGCCGGTTCACCGAACAGCGGCGCGAAGGTGGTGCGCAGCGACGGACCGATCCAGCCCAGCAGGGTCTCCTGCGGTGGCACCGGATGGTCCATCTTCTGCAGCGCATAGGCGATGCAGGCGGTGATACCCACCTGCGAATCGATCAGCGTGCCGTCCAGGTCGAAGAACAGGACATCCTTGCTGCGATCGGCACTCATGCGCCGCGCGCGTCGAGTGCGGCCACCGCCGGCAGGGTCTTGCCTTCCAGGAATTCCAGGAACGCACCGCCACCGGTGGAGATGTAGCTGACCTGCTGGGCGATATCGAACTTGTCGACCGCGGCCAGGGTGTCGCCACCACCGGCGATGGAGAATGCCGGCGAACTGGCGATGGCACGGGCCAGCGCTTCGGTGCCCTTGCTGAAGGCCTCGAATTCGAACACACCGACCGGACCGTTCCAGACCACGGTACCGGCCTTCCCGATCAGCTGCGCGTACTGCGCCGCGGTCTGCGGGCCGATGTCCAGGATCAGGTCGTCTTCGGCAACGGCGTCGACCGCCTTCACTTCGGCAACCGCGTCCGGCATGAACTGCTTGGCGGTGACCACGTCCACCGGCAGCGGGATATCGGCGCCACGCGCCTTGGCATCGGCCACGATCTTCTTCGCGGTGTCCAGCAGGTCCGGCTCGTACAGCGACTTGCCGACGTTGTAGCCGGCGGCAGCGATGAAGGTATTGGCGATGCCACCACCGACGATCAGCTGATCGACCTTGCCGACCAGGTTGGCCAGCAGTTCCAGCTTGGTGCTGACCTTGCTGCCGGCGACGATGGCCAGCAGCGGCTTGGCCGGTGCATCCAGCGCCTGCGCCAGCGCGTCCAGTTCGGCCATCAGCAGCGGGCCACCGGCAGCGACCGGGGCGAAGCGGATGACGCCATGGGTCGAGGCCTGCGCACGGTGCGCGGTGCCGAAGGCATCCATCACGAACACATCGCACAGGGCGGCGTACTTCTTCGACAGGGCTTCATCGTCCTTGCCCTCGCCGACGTTCATGCGGCAGTTTTCCAGCAGCACCAGCTGGCCCGGCTGCACGTCGACACCGTCGACCCAGTCGCGCACCAGCGGAACCTCGCGACCGAGCAGCTCGGACAGGCGCTGGGCCACCGGCGCCAGCGAATCGGCTTCGCTCCACACACCTTCCTTCGGGCGCCCCAGGTGTGAGGTGACCATCACCGCCGCGCCCTGCTCCAGCGCGCGCTTGAGCGTCGGCAGCGAAGCGGTGATGCGCTGTTCGGAGGTGATGCGGCCATTCTCGATCGGCACGTTCAGATCCTGGCGGATCAGCACGCGCTTGCCGGAGAGGTCGAGGTCGGTCATGCGGACGATGGACATGGGCAACTCTTTGGCTCAGGGACGGGATGCCGGGGTACGGCAGACGGCCATTGTATCGGGTGCGGGTGGTGGGAGGGCCGATGCCTGCGGCAGGCAGAGGCGCACAGCAACGGCAACGGCAACAGCAACAGCAACGGCCAAAGCGCTGGCGCTTCGTGATGCTGGGGCTGGGCCGGGGTAGTGTGGGCTGGCAGGGGACGCCGTGGATCCGTCCCTGGAGGCTTGGCAGCCGCATCCATGCGGCTGACACCCCTGCCAGCCCACACTACCCCGGCCTCGACAGGTTCATGAGGTGATGCGGATGGCAAAGGCACAAGCAGTGTGTGGTGTCGGATGGAGAAAGAAGGGGTCAGATCCGTTTTCCTGCGGAAAACGGATCTGACCCCGATGGCCGTCGAGCGAAGCGACCCGCTTCCGCTCTTGCTTTTCTTTTTCCTCTTCCGTGGGTGGACGCACACGGAAACTGTCAGAGGCCGGGCGGGGTGGGTTCGCGGGGGTGTCAGCCGCATGGATGCGGCTGCCAAGCCTACAAGGACGTACTTGCGGCGTCCCCCGCGAACCTACCCCGCCCGGCCAAGCGCGGCTTTTGCTTTTGCTTTGCACGACCAACCCCACCCACGAGGGGCTGCGCCGTTCGCCGGAACCTACGCCGAAGGCGCAGGCTTCTGCCGAAGCAGACTGACCGCCAGGCCGCCAACAACCAACACACCCAGCCCCAGCAACGCCCACAGCAGCCACGACTTCCAGTCGTGCTGCGGCTTCAGTGCCGACTCACCGGCCAGCGGCTCCGGGCTGCCCTCCAGGCGCGCCAGCGTCGGCTGCCACGACGGATCATTGCGCTGCCGCAGCTCCTCGATCAGCACACCGATCGGCGCCTCCATCCGGCGCGCAGTCGAGCTGCCCACCGCCAGCGCATACGGCGCCGCGCCCTGGCTCAGGAACACCAGCACTTCCGGCTGATAACCCAGACGCAGGGTCGGCGCCGTCGCGGTTTCAGCCGGATTCGCTACCAGCTTCCAGTAACGATCCCGATGCACGCCGCCCAGCGGCTGCGCGGCCGATTGCTGACGCTGGCCCTGCGCGCCCTGCTGCAGCTGGTAGGCAATCCACGGTGCGCTGCGGCGCTGCCATTCCGCGCTCTCGTCATCGCGGCTGAACAATGTCCACTGCACCAGGCTGTTGTCGGTGCTGGCCACGTCAGCGCGCGCCGCTGGGAAGCGGCCATCCATCTCGAAGGTGTATTCGCCCTTGCGCTTCGAGGTCGGTTCCAGCGACAACCACTCCCACGGCAGTGTGGCCGGTGCCGGTGGCAGCTCGGCCAGTACGCTGCGCAACGTTGGCAGACGGGCATCGCCCTGCGCCAGCACACGCAGATAGCGCGCTTCACCATCCACCTGCAGACGGCGCTGCAGCAGGCGCTTGCCGGCGCGCTGCAGATCCACCAGCGGAATGTCGCGGCCAATCGCACGCCAGTGCTGCAGGTCGTCGCTGACGTCCAGCTGCACCTGTGCCTGCAACGGCTGGCCACTATCCGCCCAATCCAGCACCAGTGCCGCCAATGGTTGCTGGCCGAGCACGCTGGCATCGATCAGCCAACCGCCCTGCCCGTTCGCTACCGCACCACCACCCACACGCGCCTCGACCCGGCGTACGCGACCATCGGTATCGCGCTCGGTCAGCAACTGCAGGTCGTTGCGCTGCGCTTCGGCCAGCGGCGGCAACGCGAACCACGGCAGCTCACGCTGCACCGGCGGCTGTGCCAGCGGCTGGTCCGGCGCCAGCAATGCCGACGGCAACGATTGGCCGGCGGCATTGAACACCTGCACATCGCCCAGGTCCGCACTACCGGCGCGACGGTAGATCGCCGGTTCCAGCACGACACGGTAGGCACCCGATTGTGCGCTGGACAACGTCAGCGGCCACTGCTCGGCGTACTGGGTACGGTAATCGGCGGCCTGTGCGGTGACGGCGGCCAGCATGCCGAACATCGCCGGCAGCAGCGCCCTGCTCCACGTCTTCATTGTTTTTCCTCCACGGTCGGCGCCGCGCTCGGCGGTGCCGGTGCCAGATAACCCACGACCGTGCACAGCAGGCCGTAGGCGATGAACGATGCGATGCCCAGCAGGTTGCCCAGGTGCTGGCGATCGACGATGACCAGCTTGGCCAGCACCACGCCCATCAGCACGGCACCGACCATCCACAACACGCGCTGGCCGCGGCGCGAGCCCCACACCCAGGCAATCACGCCGAGCACGCTCCACAGCACGGTCAGGCTGGTCTGCGCCAGGCTGAAGCGCATCATCGACGCGTTCCACGACAGGCCGCCCCACTGATGCACGCCATGCAGCACAACGCTGGTCAGCGCGACGAAGGTTGCCAGTGACAGCAGCGGCATGCGGATACTCAGCAGCGCCTGCGGCGCCTGATCGCTGTACAGCCAACGCGCCAGCAGCAGCAGGCTCAGCCACTGCCCGATCTCCGCCGGATTCAGCACCGGCAGCCACAGCAGCGGCGCAGCATCGCCCGGCAGCAGCTGGCCGGACAGCCAGCCGATCGACAACAGGCCGAACAGCACGCACTGCAGCGGCTGGCGCACGCGGTCGAACGCTGCACCCAGCGGCCAGCGCAGCGCATTCCAGCGCCACAGCGACAGCGCCGCCATCAGCAGCCACGGCAGCGTCACCAGCAACGTGGTCCAGCCTTGTGCCAGCCCGGCTTCACCACCGCCCCACAGGGCCAGCAGCGAAAGCAGCGACGGCCACAGCAGCCACCACAGGAACTGCGCGATGCGTGCCACGGTATTGCCGCCCTGGCGCAGGCACAGCAGCGTGCGCACGCCCAGCACCGCGAACACCGCCCAGGCCAGCGCGCCGTAGCCGGCGAACGGCTGATGGTGCGCGTCGCTCTGTATCAGCGCCAGTGGGAAGCCCAGCGCCAGCATCGCGAGTGCGGTCACCCCCAGCGCACGCGCCGGCTGGCGCCGCTGTACTTCGGCGGCCAGCCATGCAGTAACGGCAGCCAGCACCAGCAGTGCATCCACTTCGGTACGGTACGGGAAGAACCGGGTGATCTCGTGCACCAGGCCACCCAGCCACCACAGCAGGCCCCACAGGTAGTAGACCAGGGCAATCTCGTGGCGCTGCCTGCGCTGGTAGCTCCAGGCCGACGCGAAGCCGGCAACGGCCAGCAGCAGTGCACCGATCGCGGTCGGGTTGAGCAGGAAGCGCAGGTCCTCATGCCAGTGATCGCCACCGGCCACGAAAGCGAACGCCGCGCCCATCTGCAACAACGCACCGGACACCTGCGGCAGCCAGCGTTTCTGGCGCAGGCCCAGCCAGGCCAGGCCTGCACCTTCCAGCGCGAACACCGCGCCGGTGGCACGCGCCGACAAGGCCAGCGGCACCGCCAGCGTGGCGAAGCCCACCGCCAGCACCGCATGCGACTGCGCCAGCACGGTGTACGACGCGCGCGCAATCAGTGCCCGCGCCAGTACGGCGTAGATCGCCGCCAGGCCCAGTGCGCACAGCGCCAGCGTCATCGGCTGCTCGTGCAGCATGCCGGCCTGCAGCGAGAAAGCGACCAAGGGCGTACCGAACACCAGGCTGCCGTCGACCAGGTCACGCCGCCCGGCGGGCTGCCGGCGTGCGTACAGCAGCGGGATCAGCAGGTAGAAGGCGAAGAACAGCAGCAGGAACGGCTCGGTGCTGCTGAACTTGTCCGGCGCGTACTGCAGCACGCCCCAGAACGTACCGATGCCGAAGGTGAAGGCGAAGCCCAGCAGGTTCAGCGCGCGCCACGGCCGGAACCAGGCAATGGCGAAGATGCCGGCGTTGAGCACCGCGTAGTAGCTGAACAACCCCACGTGGTTGCCGCTGCCGGTGGACAGCCACAGCGGTGCCATGAAGCCGGCGAGGATGCCCAGCACCGCCAGCGTGCGCGAGTTCTGCACCACCGCCAGCACGCACAGCCCGGCCACCAGCGCGATCGAACTGGCGAAGGCAAACCCGGGGTTGAGCAGCTCGAACCGCTTGAACGCGGCGAAGATGGTCAGCAGCAGCACGCCGATGGCACCGCCCTGCAGCGCCAGTGCGAACAAGCGCCGGCGCTCGCGCTGATGCCAGCCGAACGCCAGCAGGCCCAGCGCACCCACGGTGACACCGGCCAGGCGCAGCTCGATCGGCAGCACCAGCCAGCCCTGGTCACTGACGTACTTCAACAGCGCGGCAACACCGGCCAGCAGCACCAGCATGCCGATCTTGACCGGCACGTTGCCCTCGGTGAACCAGCGCTTGACCGCTCCGATGCCGCGCTCGATGAAGTTCGGCAGCGTCGGTTCGGAAGGCAACGGCGGCTGCACTGGCACGGGTGGCACCGGCGGTGGCGTGACCGGGCGCGGCGCCTCCGCTGCCGCAGGCACCGGTTCGTGCACCGGCGGCGGCGTTGGCTTGGGGGGAGGCGGCGCGGCAGCCGCCACCGGCCGCAGGAACGGTGGATCGGCACTGGCCGCAGGCATGGGCGCAGCCCGTTCCGGCGCAGGCTCGGCTGCAGCCGGGCGGGCGGTCGGCGCGGCGGCCAAGGCACCTTCCAGCGCGGCCACACGGCGGCGCAGGCCGGCAATCATCACCAGCGCTACCACCAGCAGCAGCGGGATGGCCAGCAGAACCAGTACCACCAGGGCTATCAATGCTTCCATTGCATGCTTCCATTGCAATCCCGCGCCCCAGCGGCAGCGGTCGACCGCCCCATGCTACGACAGGGCTGGCCCCATAAACGACGAACCCCGGCCAGGCCGGGGTCCGCGTGCGATCTTGGCCAGCCTTACTTGGCGGCGACGACCTTGGCCATTTCCAGGCACTTGTTCGAGTAGCCCCACTCGTTGTCGTACCAGGTGACCAGCTTGACGAAGGTGCCGTCCAGGGCGATGCCGGCTTCGGCGTCGAACACCGAGGTGCAGGTCTCGCCGCGGAAATCGGTGGCCACGACCTTGTCTTCGGTGTAGCCCAGGATGCCCTTCAGCGGGCCTTCGCTCTGTGCCTTCACTTCAGCGCAGATCTCGGCGTAGGTGGCTTCCTTTTCCAGCTCGACGGTCAGGTCGACCACCGACACGTCCGAGGTCGGGACACGGAAGCTCATGCCGGTCAGCTTCTTGTTCAGTTCCGGGATGACCACGCCGACGGCCTTGGCCGCACCGGTGGACGACGGAATGATGTTCTCCAGGATGCCGCGGCCACCACGCCAGTCCTTGTTGGACGGGCCATCGACGGTCTTCTGGGTAGCGGTAGCCGCATGCACGGTGGTCATCAGGCCACGCTTGATGCCCCACTTGTCATTGATGACCTTGGCCAGCGGGGCCAGGCAGTTGGTGGTGCACGACGCGTTGGAGACGATCGCCTGGCCGGCGTAGGTCTTGTCGTTCACGCCGTAGACGAACATCGGCGTGTCGTCCTTCGACGGAGCCGACATGATGACCTTCTTGGCGCCGGCATCGATGTGCTTCTGCGCGGTTTCCTTGGTCAGGAACAGGCCGGTGGATTCGATCACCACGTCCACGTCCACTTCGTTCCACTTCAGGTTGGCCGGGTCGCGTTCCTGGGTCAGGCGGATCTTCTTGCCGTTGACCAGCAGGTCGTTGCCCTGCACCGCCACGTCAGCCTTGAAACGGCCATGCACGGAGTCGTACTTGAGCATGTACGCCAGATAGTCCGGCTCCAGCAGATCGTTGATGGCCACGATTTCGATGTCGTCGCCGAAGTTCAGCACCGCCGAGCGCAGGACGTTACGCCCGATGCGACCGAAACCGTTGATACCAACCTTGATTGCCATGTTCTCAAGCTCCTGCGGCCGCGACGGGTGCGGCGGGATGGATAGGGCCCACAAGTCTAGCAAACCGGGGCTGGCCACCGCCGGCCAGCCCCGGCAGGCAGCAGGCCGGCGGACAGGATTTGATCCGGATCAAAGCGTTAGCGCGATGTGAGGCCGAGACTGGCCGCATCCACCCAGCAACGAGATCACCCCCATGCGCAAGACCTCCCCCCTGATCGTGGCCAGCCTGGCCGCCGCCCTGTACCTCGCCGCCGCCCCGGCCATGGCCCAGTCCAAGGGCGACTGGACCCTCTCCGCCGGCGTGCACCAGGTGGCCCCGAAGTCGAACAACGGCTGGCTGGCCAACCACACCCTGAAGGTCGACGTCGACAACGACGTCAAGCCGACCATCACCGGTGAGTACTTCATCGCCGACAACCTGGGCATCGAAGTGCTGGCCGCGCTGCCGTTCAAGCACGACATCAACATCAACGGCCTGGGCCGCGTGGGCAGCACCAAGCAGCTGCCGCCGGTGGTGACCGTGCAGTACCACTTCAACAGCAAGGGCAAGGTGTCGCCGTTCATCGGTGCGGGCGTGAACTACACGACCTTCTTCAGCGAAGACACCACCGGTGCGCTGAAGGACAGCCGCCTGAAGCTGCAGGATTCGTGGGGCCTGGCCGCGCATGCGGGCGTGGACTTCGCGATCGGCGAGAAGGGCGCACTGCGCGTGGACATGCGCTGGATCGACATCGACAGCAAGGTGAAGTTGAACGGCGAGAAGATCGGCACGGTCAACATCGATCCGCTGGTCTACGGCGCTTCGTACGTCTTCAAGTTCTAAGCGGTGTGTTGAGCGCGGGGGCTTCGCCCCCGCTCCCCCGCTACACGCAAAACCCTCGCAGCATGTTGCCCCGGTGATTGCCGGGGCTTTTTTTGTTTGCGCGAAAAGCACCGGCATCTGGAATTGGGCGGAGAGGGTGGCGTGATCGGGACACGCCGTAAATACGTCCCTGTAGGCTCGATCGCCGCATCCATGCGGCGAACGGTCCCGATCACCCCACCCTCTCCACCCTTCCCATCTGCGCGCGCGTGCCAGCTCAAGCAAAGGCAATAGCAGAACCCGTGCATCCGAGGCGCAATGATTGCCTGTAATTGCAGGAGGCCGATTCTGATCCTGCATTTGTTTTTGATGTTGCCTTTGACGTTTGCATCCGCCTCCGCGGCCATGTTTGGAGGGGAGCGCAGCGGGAGGGGCGGCGGGACCGTTGGTGCCATGGATGGCGCCATCGAGCCCCCATGGATGGGTTTACGGCGTGTCCCGCCGCCCCTCCCGCTGCGCCCCCCCTTCAGAACAGGAACGCGCCGCTCTTCAATCCACCTGCCCCCGCTAGAATGTGCGCATGAAAGCCCTGCACTCTCTGTTCCTCGCCGCCGCCCTGGCGCCGGCCCTGCTGTCCGTCTCCGCCCCCGCCCATGCCTGGGGCGCGCAAGGCCACCGTCTGGTCGCCGAAGTCGCCGACGCCCGCCTCAACCCCACCGCCCGCGCCGAAGTGGACCGCCTGCTGGCCACCGAACCGGATGCCACGCTGGCCAGCATCGCGCCGTGGGCCGACCAGCTGCGCGCCAAAGACCCGGGCCTGGGCCGTCGCTCGGCCGGCTGGCACTACGTCAACATCGCCGAAGACAACTGCCACTACGAAGCACCGAAGCACTGCAAGAACGGCAACTGCATCGTCGAGGCCCTGAAGGCACAGAGCGCCATCCTCGGCGACCGCAGCCTGACCGACGGCGAGCGCCTGCAGGCGCTGAAGTTCGTCGTGCACCTGGTCGGCGACATCCACCAGCCGATGCACGCCGGTTACGCCCACGACAAGGGCGGCAACGACTTCCAGCTGCAGTTCGGCAACCGCGGTACCAACCTGCACTCGCTGTGGGACAGCGGCATGCTCAACACCCGCAAGCTGGACGACGCCGGCTATCTCCCGCTGCTGCAGAGCCAGCGCGCGCCGAAGCTGGCGCGCCAGTCCAACCCGCAGCGCGACCCGCAGACGTGGGCCGAAGCCAGCTGCCGCATCTCCATGCAAGCTGGCGTTTATCCGGCCTCGCGTAAAATCGGTGACGAATACACCGAGCGCTACCGGCCGCTGGCCGAAGCGCAGCTGCGACTGGCCGGTGAGAACCTGGCGCAGTTGCTGAACCGCGTGCTCGGCACGCGCTGAGGAGAGTTCCGATGCCGGTCCAGGTGCAGTCGTTCTTCCACCGTGACAGCAACACCTTCAGCTATCTGGTCAGCGACCCGGCCAGCGGCGAGGCAGCGCTGATCGACCCGGTCCTGGACTACGACCCGGATACCGACGCCAGCAGTGAAGCGCCGCTGCATGCCGCGTTGCAGGCCATCGAACAACAGGGCCTGCAGCTGCGCTGGCTGCTGGAAACCCACGCCCACGCCGACCATGTGTCGGCCGGGCGCCGCCTGAAGGAGCGCTTCCCGGAGGCCACGCTGGCCATCGGCGAAGGCATCCGCGCGGTGCAGGCCACCTTCGCACCGCGCTACGGCCTGCAGCTTCCTGCGGCCGATGACATCTTCGATCACCTGTTCAGCGATGGCGAGACCTTCGCCCTCGGCGAACTGCGCGGCCAGGTGATCGCCGTGCCCGGGCACACCAGCGACAGCATCGCCTACCTGATCGGCGACGCGCTGTTCACCGGCGACTCGCTGTTCATGCCTGACGGCGGCACCGCACGCTGCGACTTCCCGGGTGGCGATGCCGCGCAGCTGTACCGCTCGATCCAGCGCCTGCTGGCCCTGCCCGAGGCCACCCGCGTATTCGTCTGCCATGACTACGGCCCGGGCGGTCGCGACGTCGCCAACGAAACCACCATCGGCGAACAGCGCGCGCACAACATCCACGTGCATGACGGCGTGGCCGAGGCGGAGTTCGTCAGCGTGCGCCAGGCACGCGATGCGACGCTGGAAGAACCCAAGCTGATGCAGCCCGCGGTGAAGGCCAACATCCAGGGCGGGGCCTGATCCACGCCGCTGCGCTCGCCGGGCATGGCCCGGCGCTGCCCCGGTCATCGCAAGCGGTCATTTTCCCTGCGTACGCACCACGTGCTGTCCCTTCACGATCTCGAAGGTGAAGGCATACTGCAGGGTGACCGCCACCGGCTCGACGCGCTCGGCGCCGCGACAGTCGCCACGGTCGGCAGGCACCTTGCCAGCCGCGAAGTGGCAGACCGCTGCGGACGAGTACTTCCACATCGCCACGGCTTCCTGCGCCGCCTGCAGCAGGGGCGCATTCTCGCCTGCAGCACCTGCCGCGCACTCCGGGCGATCGGTGAGCGGCACGCTGCGTTCGACGCTGCCCTGCGCATCGACCACCACCTGCAGGCAGATGGTGGTCGGTGCCAGCTCCGCACGCGGGTCACGATCACCGACCTCCGGATCCGGCGCCGCGTACAACTGCGGCATCCGGTAGCCCTCGCTCGCGCCCAGCGAATACGTCTGCACTTGCCCGCTGCCGCCACCGGCCTGCGGCTGCAGGCGCTGATGGCCGACATTCTCGCTGCGGGTATCAACGGTGGTCAGGCGATCCTGGGTCGCGCATCCTGCCAACAGCGCCGCCATCATCAACAGCGGCGCGGTCTTCACTGGGAGTCCTCGGTGTTGTCCATGGCATAGGTGATCGGAATCTTCACAGCCCCTGCAACGGGCTTTCCGTTCTTTATCGCCGGACGATAGGTCCAGCTCCGCGCAGCGGCGATCGACACCGCATCGAACACACCCGGATTGGTTGCGCTGAGCACTTGGACGTCAGTCGGATGGCCCTTGGCATCCACTTCCACGCGCAGGTTCACCACGCCCACCTGACGCTGTTCGAACGCGGACTTCGGATAGGACGGCGGCGTCATCTTGTCGACCTCTATCCCCCGATCCATGGCGGCCCCTGTCTGGCCGTCTGCGGCTGCACCGCCCTGGCTGGCCCACGCCACCGCGCCCATTCCCAGACACAACCCGACCACCAGCACCTGCCCCGACACCCACGGCAATGCCTTCCGCTTGGACTGCTTCAACATGGCGATACGCTCCTTCAACACGGGTTGGCTGCGCCAATGGCAGACCGCTGGCGCAACCGGATGGACCAGCTGCGCCTTCAGCAGCGTGCTGGCGTAGAGACCGCGCAGCGCAGGCTGCGGGGCAATGGTGCGGGCATCGCAGGCCAGTTCCTGGTCCCGCAGGAAGCGGCGTGCAGCCCATGGCACGAGCGGGTGGAACCAGAACACCGCGCGTGCCATCAGCAGCGCCCCATTGGCCCAGTGATCGCCATTGCGACGGTGGCTGCGCTCGTGCTGCAGGATCAGGCCCTGCTCCTGTGCGGTGAACTGCTGGTCGAAATCCGGGCCTACCACGATGCGCGGACGCCACAGGCCGACCAGCGCGGGCAGGCCCGGGTCGGCGCTGGCCTGCCAGCTGCCATCGGCGCGTGCACACAGTTGGCCCATGCCACGTTCAAAGCGCCGCTGCGCACGTAGATCGCGTAGCAGACAAAGGACCGCTCCCACCATCCATGCCAGCAGCAACAGCCCGGCCCACGGCAACGACTGCCCTGCCATGCCTTCGACGGCGCCGGGTACCACTTTCAGCGGCAGCGTTGGCACATGCTCCAGAAGTGCCACCTGCGGCAACGGCAGCATCAGTGCCAGCAGCAGCAACGGCAGCAGCCACCAGCTGCGGTAGGCCAACGCCACGCCCCCCAGCCGCACCAGCAAGGGTCGCAGCACCGCCAGCACGACCACGCCCACCGCCAGCCACAGGCTGGCCTGCCACAGCCCATCGAGCAGCTCAGTCATGGTCCAGCTCCTGGATCAGTTTCTTCAGTTCGGCGATGTCCTGCGCACTCAACTGGCCCCGTTCGCTGAAGTGCGCAACCAGCGGCGCAACGCGCCCTTCGAAGACACGACCAATGAAGTCCTGGCTCTGCGCCTCCACCCAGGCCTGCCGCTGCAGCAGCGGCCGGTACAGGTAGCGCCGGCCATCGCGCTCGGCAGTAATCGCGCCCTTGGTCAGCAGGCGGTTGAGCAGGGTCTTGATGGTCGGCTCGGCCCAGTCACGGTGGGCCAGTGCGGCGACCACGTCATCGGCGCTACGCGGTGCCTGCTGCCAGAGCACCTCCATCACAACGGCTTCGGCTTCGCTGATCGGAGTCATGGTTTACATCCGTAATCGACGACCTGATTACGCGCGTAATCGAATCGTCTGTCAAGCCCCTCGACTCCAGGTTCATCCCGGCTGCGCCAGCATCGATTCCTCCCGCCCCAGGCCCCGGATGAAAGCGCTGCCCAAGAAGGAATTCCCGGTCGAGCAGGCCCGCCGCTTCCTCGAACCCGGGCCGGTCGTGCTGGTCAGCACCGCCTGGCGCGGCCAGCGCAACCTGATGACGATGGGCTGGCACATGGTGATGGGCTTCTCGCCTTCGCTGGTCGCCACCTACCTGTGGGACGCAAACCACAGCCATGCGCTGGCGCGTGGCAGCGGCGAGTGCGTGATCAATGTGCCGGGTGTGGAACTGCTCGATACCGTGGTGGACATCGGCAACTGCAGCGGCCGCGAGGTCGACAAATTCGCCCGTTTCGAGCTTGATGCGCTGCCCGCGCGCGAGGTCGGCGCGCCGCTGGTCGGCCAATGCCATTCGTGCTTCGAATGCCGCTTGTACGACGACAGCCAGGTGGCGTCGAACAACCTGTTCATCTGGGAAATCGTACGCGCCCATGTTGCGCCCCGGCCGAAACTGCCGCGCACGATGCATTACCGGGGCGATGGGCAGTTCATGGTGTCTGGCGCCGAAGTCTCGCGTCGACGGCGGTTCAAGCCCGACATGCTGTAATGCCCGCACTCCCCCACACGCAGGACCGCCGCGCATGACCGAACACCTCACCGACCTGGACGCCGCCGTCGACTGGTTGTTTGCGCGCGTGGACGGGCCGCTGCGGATCGGGGCACCGCTGGCACTGGGCAAGCCGCATCGGCTGCTCAATGCCCTTTACGCACGCGTCGAGCACGATCCGTCGCGGCCGCTGCAGCTGTATACCGCGCTGTCGCTGAACCCGCCGAAGGCGCGCGGCAACGGCCTGGAAGCGCGCTTCATGGCGCCGTTCGCGCAGCGCCATTTCGGCGACGATTTCCCGCGCCTGGCCTATGCCGATGCGATCGCGCGCGACGCGTTGCCGGCGCATGTGCAGGTGGAAGAGTTCTACATGCAGTCCGGCGCCCTGCTCGGCTCGCGGCAGGCGCAGTCCAGCTATACCAGCCTGAACTACACCCACGCTGCCGATGCGGTGGCGCAGCGCGCGCCGCAGGGTGATCGTGCAGAAGGTGGCGATGCGACCGAACGACCGCCGGCTCTCGCTGTCGTGCAACAACGACATCACCCAGGACACGCTGGATGCGATGACCGCTCGCGGGCTGCCTCGCCCGCTGCTGATCGCCGAGATCGATCCGCAGCTACCCTACCTGGGTGGCTCGGCCACGGTCGATGTGTCGTTCTTCGATCTGGTGATCACCCCGCCACCACCGTACCCGGCGTTGTTCGGCCTGCCGCGGCAGCCGGTCGGCGATGCCGACTACGCCATTGGCCTGTATGCCAGCACGCTGGTGCGCGACGGTGGCACCCTGCAGATCGGCATCGGCACGCTGGCTGATGCACTCAGCCATGCGCTGGTGCTGCGCCACACCGACAACGCGCGCTACCGCCGCGTGCTGCACGCGCTGGATCCGCAGCTGGCCAGCCACCCGCTGGTGCAGGAAATCGGCGGACTGGACCCGTTCGAAGTGGGCCTGTACGGCTGCAGCGAAATGCTCAACGAGGGCTTCCGCCGGCTGGTGCAGACCGGCGTGATCAAGCGCAAGGTGCACGATGACCTGGCGCTGATGCAACGCATCGAGAACGGCAGCACCCTGTCCATCGACCACGCCACCCTGGCTGCCGAAGGCGAGTACCTGCATGGCGCCTTCTACCTGGGCTCGCCGGAGTTCTACGAGTGGTTGCGCACGCTGCCGGAAGACGAGTGCCGTGCGATCGGCATGCGCCGCATCAGCGAGATCAACCAGCTCTACGGCGGCAATGAGACGCTGGAACGCCTGCAGCGCCGCCACGCGCGCTTCTTCAACTCCTGCATGATGGCCACCGCGCTGGGCGCGGCGGTGTCGGATGCGCTGGATGATGGACGTGTGGTGTCCGGCGTGGGTGGCCAGTACAACTTCGTGGCGATGGCACATGCGCTGCCGGAAGCGCGCAGCGTGCTGATGTTCCGCGCCGCGCGAGATGACAAGGGCCAGCGCGAATCCAACGTGCGCTGGAACTACGGGCACACCACCATCCCACGCCACCTGCGCGACATTTACCTCAACGAATACGGCATCGCCGACCTGCGCGGCCTGACCGACGAGGACTGCGTGCATGCGATGACTGCAATCACCGAGGCCCCGTTCCAGGGCGGCCTGCTGCAGCAGGCACACGCCGCGCGCAAGCTGCTGGCGGCCACGCAACCGGATCCGCAGCGCCAGCAGCGCAACACGCCGCAGGCACTGTCCGCGGCACTGGCACCGTTCCGCGTCGATGGCAGCCTGCCCGACTATCCGTTGGGCAGCGACTTCAACGAGATCGAGCAGGTGCTGGTGAAAGCGCTGGGCTGGCTGAAGGCCAACACGCAGACCCGCGGCGACAAACTGCGTACCGTCTGGGCAGCGCTGCGGCAACCGGCTGGCGACGGCGATGCGGTGTACCTGCAGCGCATGGGCCTGCAGGCACCGAAGGATTTCGCCGGGCGCCTGGACGCGAGACTGCTGCGCCTCGCACTGGCACGCACCGCCTGAAAAAAGGGGACGGAGGGGATTAAGTCGTTTGTGCATAAACGACTTAATCCCCTCCGTCCCCTTTTTCTCATCCACGCATGGCGTAGATCTACCGCTCTATCCTCACTGCATCCTCAAGATACAGACGGGCAATCGGTGGATGCGCTCGGTGCTCGACCTGCCACAGGTCGTATGCCGCCTGCATCGCCAGCCACATGCGGGCATTGCCCAGACCTGCAAGCTCAAGGCGGAATGCAAGTTCCGCGGAGATGCCAGCGTGCCCGTTGATGATGGTCGACAGCTGTCCGCGCGAATAGCCAAGATGCTGCGCCAGCGCACTGATCGACATGCTTATCGCCGGCAGGATGTCTTCGCGCAGCGACTCTCCGGGATGCGGTGGATCATGCAACGGCATCGAGCAGACTCCTAGTGGTAATCAAGGTAATCGACCAGTTCGACGTCCAGCCCACGAAAGCGGAACACCAATCGCCAACTCGCCGAGACACTTACAGCCCAGTAGCCGCTATAGCTCCCGCGCAGGGGGTGCAGGCGATTTCCGGGCAGCCCCATGTCTCCAGGCAGCCGGGCTTGATCCAGCTGCAGAAGCAAACGCCGCAACCGAGCCACATGATCGGCACGGACTCCGGACATGTCGCCCCGCTCATAGAGCGCCTTCAGGCCCTTGTGCCTGAAGCTGACGATCATGCGGCGCCAGTGTAAGGCATCACCTTACACCCCGCAAATCCACCATGGGTTTCTGCGCCGCTCTTCTTGTCCATGACTACTTCCGGGGGTACCTCGGCAGGCCCTCCTTTTCGCAAGGAATGCAGGCTAGATGAAGAGGCCAACGCGACACTGGTGCCGCAGGGCGCAACATGCCGGACGAAAAAAGGGACGGAGGGGATTAAGTCGTTTGTGCACAAACGACTTAATCCCCTCCGTCCCCTTTTCTCTCGAGCAAAGAAAAGGCCGGCATGCGCCGGCCTTTCCCTTCCTGATTCGCGAGGCTGCTTACAGCGCCTTGGCCGCTTCCACCACGTGGGCGGTGGTGATGCCGAAGTGCTTGTACAGCTGGTCGGCGGGGGCCGAGGCACCGAAGGTGTCGATACCGATCACCGCACCGTCCAGGCCGACAAACTGGCGCCAGAAGCCGGTGACACCGGCTTCCACCGCCACGCGCTTGCGCACGGCGTTCGGCAGCACCGATTCACGGTAGGCCGCATCCTGGCGCAGGAACACGTCGGTGGACGGCATCGAGACCACGCGGGTCTTGAGGCCGGCCGCATCCAGCTGGGCCTTGGCTTCGGTGGCCAGCGAAACTTCCGAACCGGTGGCGATCAGGATCACGTCCGGGGTACCGGCGGCATCGGCCAGCACGTAGCCACCGCGCTCGATCTGGGCGATCTGCTCGGCGTTGCGCGGCTGGTGCGGCAGGTTCTGGCGGCTGAACACCAGGCAGCTCGGGCCGTCCTGGCGGGTGATCGCGGCCTTCCAGCTCACCGCCGACTCGACCGCATCGCACGGACGCCACACGTCGTTGTTCGGGATGTAGCGCAGCGAGGCCAGGTGCTCCACCGGCTGGTGGGTCGGACCGTCTTCGCCCAGGCCGATCGAGTCGTGGGTGTAGACGTGGATGGCGTGGGCCGGGATCAGCGCGCTCATGCGCACGCCGTTGCGGGCGTAGTCGCTGAACACCAGGAAGGTGGCGTCGAACGGAATGAAGCCACCGTGCAGGGCCAGGCCGTTGGCGATGGCGGTCATGCCGAACTCGCGCACGCCGTAATACACGTAGTTGGCGTTGGCGTCGTCGCTGGCAACCGACTTGCTGCCCTTCCACAGGGTCAGGTTGGAGTGCGCCAGGTCGGCCGAGCCACCGACGATTTCCGGCAGCAGCGGGGCGTAGGCTTCGATGGCCAGCTGCGAGGCCTTGCGCGAAGCGATCGTCGGGCCTTCAGCGGCCACCTGGGCGATGTAGGCATCGGCCTTGGCAACGAAGTCGGCCGGCAGCTCGCCGTGCGAACGGCGGGTCAGCTCGGACGCTTCAGCCGGGTACTGGCTGGCGTACTTGTCGAACAGCTGTTCCCACTCGGCCTGGCGCAGGGTGCCAGCGCCATTGGCGCGCCAGCCGTCGTAGATCGCCTGCGGGATCTCGAACGGACCGTATTCCCAGCCCAGCTGCTTGCGGGTGGCTTCCAGCTCGTCCTTGCCCAGCGGAGCGCCGTGGCTGGATTCCTTGCCCGCCTTGTTCGGCGAACCGAAACCAATGGTGGTGCGGCAGCAGATCAGGGTCGGCTTGTCGCTCTGCGACAGCGCGGCCTCGATGCCGGCCTTGATGCTTTCCGGGTCGTGGCCATCGACATCGCGCACGACGTTCCAGCCATAGGCCTCGAAACGCTCCGGGGTATTGTCGGTGAACCAGCCCTCGACGTTGCCGTCGATGGAGATGTGGTTGTTGTCCCAGAAGCAGACCAGCTTGTGCAGGCCCCAGGTACCGGCCAGCGAAGCGGCTTCATGCGACACGCCTTCCATCAGGCAGCCATCGCCCATGAACACCCAGGTGCGGTGGTCGACCACTTCCAGTTCCGGGCGGTTGAAGCGCTGTGCCAGCAGCTTCTCGGCCAGGGCGAAGCCCACGGCATTGGCGAAACCCTGGCCCAGCGGGCCGGTGGTGGTTTCCACGCCCGGGGTCTCGTGGCGTTCCGGGTGGCCGGCGGTGTGGCTGCCCAGCTGGCGGAACAGCTTCAGCTGCTCGATCGGCAGGTCGTAACCGCTCAGGTGCAGCAGCGCGTACTGCAGCATCGAACCGTGGCCGTTGGACAGCACGAAACGGTCGCGGTTGAACCAGTGCGGGTTGCTCGGGTTATGGCGGAGATAGTCGTTCCAGAGGACTTCGGCAATGTCGGCCATGCCCATGGGCATGCCGGGGTGGCCGGACTTTGCGGTTTCAACCGCATCGGCGGCAAGGAAGCGGATGGCGTTGGCCAACTGGCGACGGGTAGGCTGCGTCATGGTTCTGTCGGAATCGGGAGGCGGCCGCGGACGTGCGGGCGGCCTATTGTCCCATAGTCGCCGGGCGGGGGGTCGGTTCACCTTGCCCGGTCGTGCCGGCCGCTGGCCGGCAGTTGCGCAGAATTCAATGAAGATCATGAAGTTGCCGGCCAGCGGCCGGCACTACCCGCCCCCGGAGTTCGGGGGCTGCGCCATAGGCGCGGGGGTGTGGAAGCCGGTAAGGGGGGCCCACGATTCGCATCGCGAAACGTGGGAGCGGCAGCGCGCATGCGATGACGCGTACCCGGCCAGCGGCCGGCACTACCCGCCCCCGGAGTTCGGGGGCTGCGCCATAGGCGCCGGGGTGTGGAGGCCGGTAAGGGGGGCCCGCGATTCGCATCGCGAAACGTGGGAGCGGCAGCGCGCATGCGATGACGCGTACCCGGCCAGCGGCCGGCACTACCCGCCCCCGGAGTTCGGGGGCGGGAATCCGGTCTCAGTCCTGCTGCGGGCCCAGCGCCGGGCCATCGTGCGATTCGCCCTTGGCCACCAGGGTGGTCAGGGCCAGGTCGCCGGTCACGTTCAGCGCGGTACGGCACATGTCCAGGAAGTGGTTCACGCCCAGGATCAGGCCGATGCCCAGCGGGTTCACGCCCACCATCGCGCAGATCATCGCCACCACCGGCAGCGAGCCTGACGGCACGCCGGCCGTGCCGATGCCACCGAGGATGCAGACCGCCATCACCATGATCTGCTGGCCGATGCTCAGGTCCACGCCGAAGAACTGGGCCAGGAAGATCACCGTCACGCCCTCGAACAGCGCGGTGCCGTTCTGGTTGGCGGTGGCGCCCACGGTCAGCACGAAGCGCGACACGCGCTGCGGCAGGCCCATCTGGTCGGCCACGCGCAGCGCGGTCGGCAGGGTGGCGTTGCTGGAGGCGGTGGAGAACGCCATCACCGTCGCTTCCTGGGTATCGCGGAAGAACGACAGCGGCGAACGACCGGACAGCCATACGGCCGTACCGTAGCTCACCACCATGTGCAGGCCGAGTGCCAACACCACCACGCCCACGTAGGCACCGAGGCGGACGATCAGCTCGAAGCCGAACAGCGCGGCCAGGTTGAACATGAAGCAGGCCACCGCATACGGGGCCAGGCGGATGACCAGGTTGATCAGGGTCATCGAAATTTCGAACACGCCTTCGATGGCGCGGCGCAGCGGCGCGACCTTCTCGTTGTCGGTCAGCACCATGCCGATGCCGAACATCAGCGCGAAGAACATCAGCGACAGGATCGCGCCGTTGTCAGACGCGGCCTGCAGCACGTTGCTCGGCACGATCGACAGCAGCATGTCCATGCCCTTCGGCGTGCCGTGGATGCCCGCGACAATCTCCTTGCTGCGCTCGGCGTTCTCCGACAGCATCATCGCAGCGACCTGCGGGTCGACGCCGACACCCGGCTTGAGCAGGTTCACCAGCACCAGCCCGATGCCCACGGCAATGCCGGACAGCAGCACGGTATAGGCCAGGGTCTTCCAACCGATGCGGCCAAGGGCGCGGATGTCGCCCATCTCCGACACACCCATGATCAGCGCCGAGAAGATCAGCGGCACGATCAGCATGAAGATCAGGTTGAGGAACAGGCCCGAAGCCGGGGTGGTGATGTAGTCCATTACCCACTTGGCACCGGCCTGCAGACCATCGACGCTGCCGCCCAGGGCGTGCACGATCAGTCCCAGGATCAGGCCGATCGCAAAGCCGATGCCCATCTTCCAATGCAGGGGCAACTTCTTCTTGTCGGCAGCAGCTGCTGTCATGCGCGGGTTTCCTCGAAAAATGAATGCACTCTAACAAAGCGCGCAAGCGGCGCCGGTTCAGGTTCGCCGCGGCGGATACAGCGGCGCCAGGCCAGTGTCAGCGGTGCCGGCAGCCGCCGACCAGTGCGGTCCGTCACGGAAGGCCTCGCGCAAGCGCGCACGCAGCGACGCCAGGTCGCCCTGCCCACCCCAGCGCGCCTGCTGCAGGTCCTGCAGCACCTGTCGCTGTCCGGGGTCAGCCAGGCGGTCGATGACCTGCTCGATACGTTCGACACCGGCCATCGCACACAGCTGCGCTTCCACCTGATCAAACCCTTCACCATCCAGCGCGCGGCGCAGTTCGGCCACGCCGGCACGTCCAGTCGCCACAGCCGGCACAGCGCCCTTGGCCGCCACGGGCGCCGCCACGCGCGGGCGACGGCCTCGCTGCCAGCCCCACAACAGCGTCAACAGCCACAGCAACGCCAGGCCGATGGCGGCGCCCATCCACGGCCATGGCCGCTCGGACAAACCACTGGCGCGCGGATCGGTCGCCGCGATACGGCTGTCCTGGCCCTCGCCACCCGGCAGCACCGCATCGGTGTCGATCGGCGGCAGCGGTGCAGGTGACGCACTGCCAGCCCCGTTACCGGCCACCACGGCCAGCGTCAGGTCCGGCAGCTTCGCTTCCTGTGCCTTGCCATTGCGCACGTCCCACCACGGCAGGCGCGGCCCCGGCACCACCAGCGAACCCGGCTGGCGCGGCACGATGGAATAGCGGCGGGTGATCTTCAGCCGCGGCGTACTGCCATTGAAGGTCTCTTCGTACTGCGCAGGTTCGGCGAACACCTGCGCGGCGTTGCCGACGTCGGGCACCGGCAGATCGGTGAACTGCGCGCGGGTGGCGCCTTCGGCAATCGCCTCCACCACCACGTTGGCCGCCTCGCCGGTACGGGCGCTGGTCGGTGCACTGGTGTAGCGCAGCTGCAGGCCCTGCAGCGGCAGCCATGGCTGCGGCGCCTGTGCCGGTTGCGCCTGCACCTGCAACGTGCGATCGGCGCCGGTGGCATTCATGCGCCCGTCGCCGCCGCCGAAGAAGTCGTCAAAGAAGCCACCGGCACTGCGCCCGCTGAAGCGCGCACCGGCCAGCCGAAGCGCACCGCTGCGCTCGGGGATCAGCAGGAAGCGGCGCTCGACCACGTTGTAGCGGCGGCCGTTGACCTGTCGCACATCGGTGCGGTCATCGCCCACCCGCTGCAACGACGCGCCGGCCGGTGTATCCAGCACCAGTTCGCCGGAGGCCAGCTGCGAAGCGAAATACAACCGCACCACCACGCCTACGCTCTGCTGCACATACGGTGTCTCGTCATCGACAGCGGTTTCGATGAACGCCACCGCATTGCTGTCGGGACCTGCCACGGCAGCGGCATCCACCTGCAGGGTCAACGGTGCGGTACGTACGCTGCCCACCTGCAGGCCCGGCACCACCAGTGCACCGCTACGCCGTGGCGTGAGTGCCACGCCATACAGATTGCGCTGCTGCATGCTGCCATTGCTCCACGCTACCTGGCGGCTGCTGGTCTGCCCGCTGAGGTCGAAGTCGGTGCGCAACGGTGTGAAGTCAGGGGCGCCCTGGTCGCTCTCGACATTGAGCGTGACCGTGTCACCCATCGCGATGCGGTCGCGGTCCAGCCACGCACGCGGCTGCGCCCAGGCCAGCAGCGGCAGCCACAGCAGCAGCGCCGCCAGTACCTGTCGGGGCCAACGCCCGTGCATGTTGATCGCCCGCGTCATCGCCCTTCCCTCTTCCTGCGTTCGTTTTCCAGCTGGAACTTGGCCCGCAGCAATGCGCCCGGATCATCCGGCACGCGCCGCATCCACGCCTCCACCGCCTGCTGCTCCTCGCGTTGGCGTGGGGTGGTGCCGTCGCTGCCTGGCACGGGCTTGCCATCCTGATCGCCTTTGCCCTCACGTGCCTGCTGCATGGCCTGCTGCATGCGCTGGCGCTGCTGCTCATCAGCCTGGGCCTGCGCTTTGGCATCCTCCACCTGTGGTGGCGCCTGCTGTCCATCGCGGCCGCGCTCGCCGGGCTGCGGGCTCGACTGGTTCTTGTCGTCACCGGGATTGGGCTGGCCCTGCTGACCCGACTGCGGCTGTCCCTGACCGGGATTCTGCTGGCCCTGCTGCGGCTGCTGGCCCTGCGGATTCTGCTGGCCCTGTGAATCGTTCTGCTGCTTCTGCTGCCCGTTCTGCGGTGGCTTCTGCTGATCCTGGCCTTTGCCACCCGACGGCTTGCGCTTGCGCGCGGCATCGACCACGGCACGGTTGGCGACCGCATCGGCCATGCCGGGATGCAGTGCCAGCGCGCGGTCGTAGGCGGCAATGGCTTCGTCGTAGTTGCCCTGGCGGGCCAGCGTATTGGCCAGGTTGTACCAGCCCGCATCGCTGTCGATTCCCTCGAACTGCTTGCGGGCACTGGCGAAATCACCGTTGCGGTAAGCCTGCGCACCTTCGGCCAGACGCTGGTGCTGCACCTGGTCGGCGCGCTTCCACAGCGTGCCCTGCGCCGGCGGTGCGGCCGGCACCGCAGGCGCCTGCGCCTGCACATCACTCATCCATGGCAACAGGCCCACCGCCAGCACCGCCGCCAGCAGCGCGCGGCGACGGAAAGCGAGCAGCGCCAGCGGCATCACCGGTGGCAGCAGCCAGAACCCTTCATCACGCCATTGCTTGCCCTCGCCGGGCCGCTGCGCCGCAGTACCCTCGCGTGCATCAAGTACGCCCAGCGCACGCAGATCACTGTCATCGGTGGCGATGCGGGCATAGCGGCCTCCGCCTGCGGTCGCCACCGCACGCAGGCTGCCTTCATCCAGCGCGGCCTGGCGGATCTGCCCAGTGCCATCCCGGTACGCCGCACCGGCAGATGTGCCCAGCCCCAGTACCGACACCTGCATGCCGAGGCTGCGCGCCTGCGCTGCGGCCAGTGCCGCTTCATCATCCGCCTGATCGCTGACCAGCAGGATCTGCCCCCGCAATGCCCCGATCTGGCGCATCAACCGCGTCGCCCAGTCGATGCCACGGTCGGCGCGTTGTCCGTCGCGCGGCATCACATCCGGCGACAGCGCGTCCAGATACAGCGCGACGTTGCTGCCGTCATCGGTCAGCGGTGCCACGGTGTAGGCATCCTCGGCATAGACCACCAGGCCCACCTGGCCACCCTGGCGGGCACGCAGCAGCTCGCCCACTTTCGCCCGAGCCTGCAGCAGGCGCGACGGCGGCAGATCGGTGGCATTGATCCGGCTGGACAGATCCAGCACGACCAGCAGCGGTGCGCTGGCCTGGAACATCGGTTGTGCCTGCTGCCGCCAACTCGGCCCGGCCATGGCCAGCGCTGCCAGGGTCCAGCCCAGCAGCACGGCCCAGGGCAGGCGTGCACGGCGGCGCGTGCCCGCAGCCAGCAGATGCGGCAACAGGTGGGCATCCACCGCTGTTCGCCACACGTCGCTGCGCCGCTGCCGATACAACGCCACAGCGATGATCAACGGCAGCGCCAGCAACGCCCACAGCCATTCCGGACGCAGGAAGTGCAGCGCGTTCCAGTCGGGAAGATTCGAAACCAACGCGATCATCGGCGACGCTCCGGCCACAGCCAGGCCAATGCGCCCAGCAGCAAGGCCAGGCCCAGCGCCCATGCATAGCGTTCCTCGCGCGGTCGCAGGCTTGGTCCCTTCGCAGCGATCGGCTCCAGCCGGTCCAGTTCGGCATAGATGCCGGCCAGCTGTGCAGTGTCGCGGGCGCGGAAGAACTGGCCGCCGGTCATGCTCGCGATCTTCTTCAAGGTAGCCTCGTCGACCGGATCCTGGTCGGCGGAAATGGGAATACCGAACAGGCGCATGCTGCCATCACCGCCAAAGGCGACGGTGTGGATACGCACACCTTCGGCGCGCGCGACTTCGGCGGCACGCAGCGGTTCCAGCACGCCGGCATTGCTGACGCCGTCGGTCAGCAGAATCAGCACGCGCTGGCCTTCAGGCTGGCTGCGCAGGCGCTTCACCGCCAGGCCGATGGCATCACCGATGGCGGTCTCGCGCCCGGCCAGGCCGACCACGCTGTCGCGCAGCTGGTCGCGCACGCTGGCCAGATCGGCCGTAAGTGGCGTCAACGTGTAGGCGCGGTCGCCGAAGATCAGCAGGCCGATGCGATCACCGGCACGACGATCAAGGAAATCGGCCAGCACGGCCTTGGCCGCGGTCAGGCGATCCACCGCCTGCCCGCCCAGCACCATGTCGCCCTCGCCCATGCTGCCGGACACGTCCATCGCCAGCATCATCTGCCGGCCCTCCTGCGGCGGCGTGATCGCTTCACCCAGCTGTTGCGGGCGAGCCAGTGCGACGCACAGCGCGCACCAACCCAGCCACAACAGCAGCGTGCGCAGCCACGACACGTCAACGCGGCCGCCACCGGACAGCGCTTCCAGTTCCGTCGCCGCATAGGGCACCCGCAGCGCAGCGCCGGGATCGGCACGACGCTTCCACCAGCGCATCAGCAACGGCAACGGCAGCGCCAGCAGGGCCAACGGCCACGCCAGCTGCAGGTCCGGCCATGGCCAGTAACTTGCCAGCAGATTCATCGGCGCCGCTCCAGCAGCATGGCCAGATAGCGCTCGCGCGCCCAGCGGCGTACTGCGGCCACCTCGTTGACGTCCACGCGTGGGCGATAGGCACCTTCGGCCAACAGGCTTCGGCGTGCTTCCGGCAATGTGCCCTGCGGATCCACGCGCTGCCACCAGGCATCATCGCGCAGGGATTCACTGCCGGGCTGCGCCTGGCGTGCGGCGCGACGCAGCAGTCCGGCGATGGCTGCCAGTTCCGCAGCAGCATCGGCGGTAGATGCCAGCTCCTGATCGAACAGCTGCAACCAGCGTTGGCGGCGACGGCGACGTTGCCACCAGAAGAATGCAGCCACCGCCAGCAACAGCAGCACCACGCCGCCGATCATCAGATAGCCCGGTGCCGGCGGCCACCATGATGGAGCGGGTGGCACCTGCACATCGCGCAGCGGCAGGTTCGCGCTCATGCCGGCACCTCGGTCGGTGATGGCGCCAGCCAGGCATCGCTGGGCGCGTCGGTGGACAGCACCTGCACATCGACGCGGCGCGCTCCCAGCTGGCGCCGCAGGTCCTGCAGCGGTTCGACGAAGTGGGCCTGCCAATGAGCCTGGACCTCGCTGCGTCGCAGGTCGAGGCCGATGCGCTGCTGCAGGGTCTGGAACTGCAGCGCGGCTGACGGAGGCTGCAGTTCCAATGGATCCACCAGCAGCACCAGGCTGAGGTCGTGGTGCTGGGCCAGCGCACTCCAGCGCGCCGGCGGAATACGGATGGCCTGCTGCGGATCGGCCAGCACCAGCACACGTGCACCCGGGCGCAGGACGCGACCGGCATGGTCCAGCGCACGTTCCAGGCCAAGGTCATCGGCCGGGGGCTGCGCATACCAGCGGGTGAGCGCGTCCAGCACGCGCAATACGCCGCGCGGGCCGCCTGCCGGTGCAATCGGTGGTTCACGGTCGCTGCCACGCAGGGCGCCGATGCGATCGCCGCGACGCTGCGCCGACCACGCGGCGACGGCGCCCGCGCGTGCAGCCTGCACCGATTTGAAGCGCACGCGGGTGCCGAAGTACAGGGCCGGCGAGGTATCGGCCACGATCAGGCTGACCCGCTCGCGTTCGGCCTGGAACAGCTTGGTGTGGGCACGACCGGTCCGCGCGGTCACCCGCCAGTCGATATGCCGTGCATCATCACCGGCCACGTACTCGCGTGACTCGGCATATTCCATGCCACGCCCGCGCAGCGGCGACGGCGCCTGCCCGGCGTTGCCGGCACGGCCACGGCGTGGCGGCGGCGGTCGCTGAGCAAGGCGGCGCAGCGCCACCAGTTCGGACAGTTGCGGGCGCAGCCCGTCACCGTCACTGACGGAGGAGGCGTGGTGCAGGGATGGATCGGTCATGCGCAGGCTCAGGGTGCCGGCACCCGGGCCAGCAGCTCCTGCACCAGGCGCTCACCATCCCAGCCTTCAGCGGTGGCTTCGTAGCTGGGCAGCACGCGATGGCGCAGCACGTCGGCGGCAACCGCACGCACGTCATCGGGGGTGACGAAGTCGCGGCCGGCCAGCCAGGCGCGCGCGCGTGCACAGCGTTCCAGCGCGATGGAACCGCGCGGGCTGGCGCCCCAGGCAATGCGGCGGCCAAGGCCAGCGTCATAGCGCGACGGATCACGCGAGGCCAGCACCAGCTCGATCAGGTAGCGTTCCAGCGCCGGCGCCATGTGCAGGTCCAGCACTTCGCGGCGGGCATCGAACACATCCTGCATCGGCAGCTTTTCCGGCGCTTGTGCGGCTTCGCCCAACGCACCACGGGCGCGCTCGCGGGCCAGGCGCAGGATCTCCGATTCGGCGGCCTGGTCCGGGTAGCCGATGCGCACATGCATCAGGAAACGGTCCAACTGCGCTTCCGGCAGCGGGAAGGTGCCTTCCTGCTCGATCGGGTTCTGCGTGGCCATCACCAGGAACAGCGGCGGCAGCGCGTAGGTGTGGCGGCCCACGGTGACCTGGCGCTCGCCCATCGCTTCCAGCAGTGCCGACTGCACCTTGGCTGGCGCGCGGTTGATTTCATCGGCCAGCAGGATCGGATGGAAGATCGGGCCGGGTACGAATTCGAAGCGGCCTTCCTGCGGGCGCCAGATCTCGGTGCCGGTCAGGTCGGCCGGCAGCAGGTCCGGGGTGAACTGCACGCGGGCGAAGTCGGCCTCCAGGCGCGAGGCCAGCGCGCGGATCGCCGTGGTCTTGGCCAGGCCCGGGGCACCTTCCACCAGCAGGTGGCCATCGGCCAGCAGCGCGATCAGCAGGCGTTCGACCAGCGCGGCCTGGCCGACGATCTCGGCCGACAATGCGTCGCGCAGCTGGCTGAAAGCGGCATGCAGGCGGGAGGTGGCCGGCGCGGACGGCGGCGAGACGGTTTCGGGCATCGGCGGTGGCAGGTTCATGGGGGCCTTTGACCGGCGCGGGACGGCACGGGTTCCCGACATCATCGCAGGGTGCCCTGCGAATGGCATCAAGAACGGCTGAACGGCCCATCCACGCATGGCGTGGATCTACGGGCGGAAACGAGAAGGGCCGCGCAGGGCGGCCCTTCTGCGTTTCGCGGAGGCGCGGGCTCAGTTCTGCTTGGCCACGCGCAGCACCTTCGGGGTCACGAACACCAGCAGCTCGGCCTTGTCCTTGTTGCGGCCGCGCTTCTTGAACAGGTTGCCCAGGAACGGCACGTCGCCCAGGAACGGCACCTTGCTGATGCTGCTGCGGTCGGTGAACTCGTACACACCACCGATGACCACGGTCTGCCCATCCTCGACCAGCACCGCGGTGTTGACCTCACGGCGGTTGATCGACGGTACCGTGCCATAGCCCTGCAGTTCGATCAGGCGGTCGACTTCGTCCTTCTTCACCTGCATGTTGAGGAACACGCGGTTGTCGTTGGTGATGGTCGGGGTCACCCGCAGTTCCAGCACCACTTCCTTGAACTGCACGTTCGGGGTGGAACCGGCGCCACCGGCAGCACCGGTGCCACTGATGGTGACGTAGCCGATTTCCTTGCCCTGCTTGATCATCGCCTCGCGCTGGTTGGTGGTGACCACGCGCGGGTTGGAGATCACCTCACCCCGCGACTCTTCCTGCATGGCCGACAGCTCCACGTCCAGCAGGTAGCCTGCGTTGAGGATCGACAGCGCCAGCGAACCCGGATTGCTGGCCGTAGCCACCGGCAGGTTCCAGTTCAGGCCACGCTTGATGGTCGGGCCGCTGGGAACCGGCGCCGGGCCGACGCTGCCACCGGCCTGCCACTCACGGACCGCCTTGGCGTTGGCCAGTGCGGTATCGACCTGCGACTTGCGGGTTTCCTCGTTGGCAGCGAGGCTGCCGCTGAAGTACACGTTGTCGCGGCTGCCGCTGATGCCGAACTTCGCACCCAGCTCGCGGGCGAAGGTGTCGGTCGCGATGACGATGCGGCTTTCGATCAGCACCTGGTCGACCGGGCGGTCGATCACGCTGATCAGCTCGCGCATGCGCGCGATCTTCTTCGGAATGTCGCTGATCATCAGCGTGTTGGTGCGCTCGTCGGCGACGATGCGGCCCCGCCCGGACAGGAAGCCACTCTCCTCCTGCGACGAGCCGCCACCACCGCCATTGCCGCCACCACTGCCGCCACCGATGCCCTTGGCCTCGGTCAGCGCTTTGAAGATCTGCGTGGCGCTGTGGTAGTTGATCTGGACGTAATCGGTGACCAGGTCTTCGCGGTTCTCGATGGCGATGCGCGCGTCTTCCTTCTCCTGCTCGAACTTGGCCAGCTCAGCCTGCGGAGCGACCCAGATCACGCTGCCATCGCGACGCTTGTCCAGGCCCTTGGCACGCAGCACGATGTCCAGCGCCTGGTCCCACGGCACGTTGACCAGGCGCAGGGTCACATTGCCCTGTACCGAATCGGAGGCCACCACGTTGAGATTGGATTCCTCGGCGATCAACTGCAGCACGGTGCGCACCGGCACGTCCTGGAAGTTGAAGGTCACCGGCTTGCCGGTGAAACCGCGCTGGCCGACGGCCTTGGCAGCCTGGGTGACGCTGCCGGCGGTCACTGCACCGACGGCGGCTGGCGCCTGCCGCGGGCTGATCTCCACCACGTACTCGTTGCCGCTCTGGTAGGCCAGTGATTCGACTGCACCGCCGGTGCTCAGCACCAGCTGGGTACCGGCACCGGACGGCTTGGCGTCGATGCGCTGCACCGGCGTAGCGAAGTCGATGACGTTCATCGGCTTCTGCAGGTTGGCCGGCAGTCGGGCATTACCGACATCGACCACCACGCTGTTGCCCTGCGTACGCAGGTCCGGAACCGCGCCCTGGCCGTCAAACTGGACGATCAGGCGCCCGGCGCCATCATCGCCGCGCTTGAAATCGATCTTGGCCACCGACAGGCCGGCCGGCGCTGCCGCCGGTGCCACGGTGGCGCCCACCGGCTTTTCCGCCGGTGCGGCGGCCAGCGCCGGAGCGCAGGCCAGCATCAGCGCGACTCCCAACGCGCTGACACGGTTCAAGGTAAAGCGCCGGATGGGACGCAGCCCCTTGGCTTGGTGAAAGGTCATCGTGCTATCCCCAGTAAACGATCATTGATCTTCAAGCGAGAGCGTTGCCGGCCGTTCCAGCCAGCCACCCGCGCCATCCGGCACCAGTTCGATCAGCTCCACGTGGTCTTCGAAGACCGCCGTGACCCGCCCGTCGCTCTGCCCCAGGTAGCCGCCCGGGCGTACCCGGTAGGTCACCTTGTCCGGCCCCATCACCAGCACCACGGTGGCGGCTCCGGTGCCGATGGTGCCGACCATGTCCAGTGCGTCCAGCGGGAAGCCTTCCAGCGGCTCCTTGCGCCGGTTCGGATCCGGACGCAATCCGCCATTCCCCTGCTGCGGATTGGTCCAGGCATCGGTGAACGGGTCGCGCAGACCCTGTGCGGAGTATTCGAAGGTTTCGAACTGCTGCATCACCGGCAGCGGCTCCAGCGGCTGCGCCGGCCGGGCACGCTCGCCTTCCACCCACTTTTCAAGATTCGGCGCATCACCCGGCGTGCTGGTCACATCGCGGCCGCATGCGGCCAGCATCAGCACGACGGCAGCCATCCCACAACGCGCAAAGAGGGAACGGATCACTTCTTCTCCTCCTTGCCGGCGTCAGCCGCCTGCTGTGCCTGCACTTCGGTCTCATCCAGATAGCGATAGGTCTTGACCGTGCCGGACAGCTCCAGCGCACCGCTGCGGGCGTTGCCGCTGGTCTTGTCCTTGGGCTTGAGGTTGATGTCGTGCATGGTCAGGATGACCACGCGCGGCAGCGACGCCACGCCACTGACGAAGGCACCGAACTGGTGGTAACTGCCCACCATGCGCAGCTTGATCGGCTTCTCGGCATAGAACTCCTTGACCTGCTCCTGCTCCGGCTCGAACAGCTCGTTGGTCAGGCCGCTGGACAGCGCAGTCTGCGAGATGTCGATGATCAGGTCCGGCATTTCGGTCTTGCTGGGCAGCTGCCGCAGCATCTGCTGCAGCACCTGTTCCATCTGTGCCAGCTGCTGCTTCAGCGGCGCCAGGTTCACCGCACGCTCCTGCTGCTTGGTGAACTCCGAACGCAGCTCGACTTCCTTCGATTCCAGGCCGGCCAGTTCCTCGCGCTTGCCACTGATCAGCAGCATCCACGCCACGAACATGATCACCAGCGCCAACAGCGAGCAGAAGACGATCTTGGCCTTCTGCGGCCAGTTGCCGATGTCGTTGAAATCCAGGTTCTTCAGATCGATTTTCTGGCTCATGCGCGATCCCCCTGCAGCGGGGCGTTGAAGGCCTGCGGCGGCTGCGCCAGGCGGCTGCCCTCGGGCTTCGGCGCAGGCTTTGCAGCCGGGGCTGCCGGCTGGTTCGGCGTAGCCGGGGCCGGGGTGGCAGCAGGTGCGTTGACCGGCGCGGCGGCGGGTGCGGGTGCAGCCGGTGCAGCAGCGGGCTGGCCTGCGGCCGGTGCAGCAGGTGCCGCTGCATCCGGGCCGGCTGCAAGCGGTGCCACTGCGGGCGGAGCCGGCGTTGCCACCGAACCATCGGCGTTGAGGCCTGGCGTACCGGCCACTTCCTCACTCTGTGCCGGCAGCTTCACCTTGACCACGAACACATAGGGCAGCGCCTTGATGTCGGCCAGCGGGCCCACCTTGCCGTCCTTGTCCTTCTCGGGATCACGCGCTTCGATGATCGACAGTTCCGGGTTGGTCATCCAACCGGAGGTCTCCAGGTTGCGCATGTACGCCGAAACACGGGCATTGGACTGGGTACGGCCTTCCAGGGTCAGCACGTCGCCTTCCTGCTTCAGCGCGGTCAGCACCAAGCCATCGGGAATCGTGCGCACCAGCGCATCGAACAGGTGCACCATCTGCGAGCGCTTGGCCTGCAGTTCCTCGATCACCTTCTTGCGGGCCAGCAGGCGTTCCTTCTGCGCGTCGAGGCGGTCGATCTCCTTGTTCTGTTCCTTGACCTTCTCGATCTCGGCTTCCAGATAGGCGTTGCGGTCCATCTGGCCGCTCACCTGGCGGTCGTAGTAGAACCAGATCACCAGCGACAGCAGCAGGCCACCGATCGCGGCCATGCCCAGCATTGCGTAGAACTCGCGCTGGCGTTGCTTGCGCCGCTCGGCGCGCCAGGGCAATAGATTGATGCGTGCCATCAGTCGAAGCTCCTCAGCGCCAGACCGGTTGCGATCATCAGCGCGGGGGCATCCTGGGCCAGCGCATGCGCGTTCACCTTCGGCCCCAGGGTCATCTGCGCCAGCGGGTTGGCGACCACGGTCGGCACGCCCAGCTGTTCCTCGACCATTTCCGGCAGACCGCCCAGCACGGCGCAGCCGCCGGCCAGCACGATGTGATCAACGCGGTTGAACTCGCTGCCTGCGTAGAAGAACTGCAGCAGGCGGCTGATCTGCTGGACCGTGGCTTCCTTGAACGGCTCCAGCACTTCCATCTCGTAGCTTTCCGGCAGCCCGCCCTGGCGCTTGGCCAGGCCGGCTTCCTCGTAGCTCAGGCCGTAGCGGCGCATGATCTCGTCGGTCAGCTGCTTGCCACCGAATACCTGTTCGCGGCTGTACAGGCTGCGGCCGCCGCGCAGGACATTGAGGGTGGTCATGGTGGCGCCGATGTCGACCAGCGCGACCACACCCTCGATGGATACCGGCAGCTCGCTGGCGACCAGGGCATAGGCGTTCTCGACCGCGAAGGCCTCCACGTCCATCACCTTGGCCTGCAGGCCACCCAGCTCCAGCGCCGACTGGCGCAGTTCCACGTTCTCCGAACGCGACGCGGCCAGCAGCACCTGGACCATCTCCGGGTTGTTCGGGATCGCCCCGATCACCTCGAAGTCCAGGTTCACTTCCTCGATCGGGTACGGAATGTAGTTGACCGCTTCCAGCTCGATCTGGGCTTCCATGTCGTTCTCGTCGAGCTCGGCCGGCATCGGGATCACCTTGGTGATCACCGCCGACCCAGCGACGGCGGCAGCGGCCAGCTTGGCCTTGCTCCCCGAGCGGTTCATCGCGCGGCGGATGGCCTCACCCACGGCCTCCACTTCCACGATGTTCTTCTCCACCACCGCATTCGGCGGAAGAGGTTCCACAGCGTAATGTTCCACACGAAAACGATTGCCACTGCGGGACAGCTGCAAAAGCTTTACCGCAGTCGAACTGATGTCGACGCCTACAAGCGGCGACTGACTTTTTGGGATGAGCCCCACGGTTTCTCCCCTGCCGACGGGCACTTGGACGCAAGACCTGCGCCCGAGCATTAATAACGTATTCTTAGCAAATGGCAACGGCCCTGCTGTGAAGTCCCTCACGGATTCACCATGCAGCCCCTGACTGTTCCCCTTGCGCTCCCCGGTGCCGACCCCAGCCGCCACCTTGCGTAATCTATACTCTGCGACCACGAAATTCGCAATCGGAATCTGAACCCGATGACTCGACTCCGCCGCTGGCTGCGCTGGATCTTCCTGATTGTCCTGGTCCTGGCGCTGATCGGCGCGGCCGCCGTGGGCGGTCTGTACTACGCCGTGTCCTCCAAGCTTCCCGACGTGCAGACCCTGCGCGACGTGGAAATGCAGGAGCCCATGTACGTCTATGCCGCCGACGGCAAGCTGATGGCGGTGTTCGGCGAGACCCGCCGTACCCCCATCACCATGAAGGACGTGCCCGAGCGCCTGAAGCAGGCGTTCCTGGCCACCGAGGATGCCCGCTTCTACGAGCATGGCGGTGTGGACTACATGGGCATCGGCCGTGCGGTGTGGCTGCTGGCCACCACCAACGACAAGCGCGTGCCGGGTGGCTCCACCATCACCCAGCAGGTGGCCCGCCAGTTCTTCCTCAGCTCCGAGTACAGCTACACCCGCAAGCTGGCCGAGATCCTGCTGGCGCGGAAGATCGAGTCCGAGCTGAGCAAGGACGAGATCTTCGAGCTGTACCTGAACAAGAGTTTCTTCGGCAACCGCGCCTACGGGGTGGCCGCCGCCGCCGAGTTCTACTACGGCAAGAAGCTGAACGAGCTGGACCTGGATGAAATGGCCTCGCTGGCCGGCATCCCCAAGTTCCCGTCTTCGGGCAACCCGATCTCCAACCCGGAACGTGCCCGCCAGCGCCGCGACAACTATGTGCTGCAGCGCATGGCCGACCTGAAGTTCGTCAGCCAGGCCGAGGCCGATGCAGCCAAGGCCGTGCCGATGCACGCCACCGCGCATGAACCGCCGGTGCAGGTCGATGCCCCCTACGTGGCCGAGCTGGTGCGCCAGGAAATGATCGCCCGCTTCGGCGGCGATGTGGTCAACAAGGGTTACCACGTCACCACCACCATCGATGCCACTCTGCAGACCGCCGCCAACCAGTCGGTGCGCGACGGCCTGCTGCTGTACGACCACCGCCACGGCTGGCACGGCGTGGAGAAGCAGGTGCAGGTGGGTGCCGGCGAAGACGCCGCTGCCCTGGCCGAGCACCTGCGTGGCATGTACGGCCAGGCCGGCCTGCTGCCGGCCATCGTCGCCAGCACCGGTGCCGATGGCAGCGCAACGGTGGTGCTGGCCAACCGCAGCGAGATCGTGCTGCCGGCCGGCGCCGCCAAGTGGACCAACAAGACCCCGGGCAAGCTGGTACAGCGCGGCGACATCGTGCGCGTGCGCGCCGGGGCCAAGGAAGGTGAGTGGCTGCTGGACCAGATCCCGCGCGGCCAGTCCGCACTGGTCTCGCTGGATGCCCACAACGGCGCGTTGAAGGCGCTGGTGGGTGGCTTCAGCTTCTCCGGCAACAAGTTCAACCGCGCTACCCAGGCCCGTCGCCAGCCGGGTTCGAGCTTCAAGCCGTTCGTCTACGCCGCCGCCTTCGACAAGGGCTACAACCCGGCCTCGATCGTGCTCGACGCCCCGGTCGTGTTCCGCGACCGCCGCGGCAAGACCTGGGCCCCGCAGAACGACGGCGGCGGCTTCCGCGGCCCGATGCGCCTGCGTGAGGCGCTGGTGCAGTCGCGCAACCTGGTCTCGGTGCGCCTGCTCGATGGCATGGGCGTGGACTACGCGCGCAAGTACATCAGCGAGTTTGGCTTCGCCGAATCGGAACTGCCGCCGAACCTGTCGATGTCGCTGGGTACCGCCTCGCTGACCCCGCTGTCGGTGGCCCGCGGCTACGCCGTGTTCGCCAACGGCGGCTCGCGCGTGGATACGTGGCTGATCGACCAGGTCAATGACCGCGACGGCAACCTGGTGTTCAAGGAAAACCCGGCGCTGGCCTGCCGCGACTGCGCCGGCAGCAGCGACCAGCCGGTCAACCAGGTGGTGGACGGCTTCAACTTCGGTGCTCCGGCCCCGAAGGTGGACCCGGCCGCTGCCGCCAAGGCCGAAGCCAAGACCGAAACCCCGGCCGCGCCGGTCAACCCCGATGCCCGCACCGCCCCGCGCGCGATCGACGCCCGCACCGCCTACCAGCTGGTGTCGATGATGCGCGACGTGGTCCAGCGCGGTACCGGTGCCCAGGCCAAGGTGCTCGGCCGCGAGGACGTGGGTGGCAAGACCGGCTCCACCAACGACCACCGTGACGCCTGGTTCTCCGGCTTCGGCGGCCCGTACGTGACCACCGTGTGGGTGGGCCGCGACGACTTCCGCTCGCTGGGTTACCGCGAATACGGTGGCAAGGCCGCCCTGCCGATCTGGATCGACTACATGCGCACCGCGCTGAAGGACACCCCGATCGCGCAGAACGACCCGCCCAGCGGCATGGTCCAGGCCACCCTCAACGGCGCCACCGAGTGGGTGAAGGTGGAAGACATGGACCGCCTGACCGACTACGACCTGAACCTCAATACCCCGCAGGCCGACGCCGCCGCGTTCGATATCTTCTGAGGAAGGGTTCGGTAGGTGCCGCTCTGGTAGATGCCAACCTTGGTTGGCGCCGATGCGGCTCTGGTAGCTGCCAACCTTGGTTGGCACCGATGCGGCTCTGGTAGATGCCAACCTTGGTTGGCGCCGATGCCGCCCCGGTAGTTGCCAACCTTGGTTGGCGCCCTGTGCCGACCAAGGTCGGCATCTACCAAAGCGTGGGTGGGGCCAACCTCGGTTGGCACCGATGCCGCCCCGGTAGTTGCCAACCTTGGTTGGCGCCCCGTGCCGACCAAGGTCGGCACCTACCAAAGCGTTGGTGGGTGCCAACCTCGGTCGGCACCGATGCCGCCCCGGTAGTTGCCAACCTTGGTTGGCGCCCCGTGCCGACCAAGGTCGGCACCTACCAAAGCGTTGGTGGGTGCCAACCTCGGTCGGCACCGATGCCGCCCCGGTAGTTGCCAACCTTGGTTGGCGCCCTGTGCCGACCAAGGTCGGCACCTACCAAAGCGTGGGTGGGTACCAACCTCGGTTGGCACCGATGCCGCCCTGGTAGATGCCAACCTTGGTTGGCGCCCCGTGCCGACCAAGGTCGGCACCTACCAAAGCGTGGGTGGGGCCAACCTCGGTTGGCACCGATGCTGCCCTGGTAGACGCCAACCTCGGTTGGCGCCCCGTGCCGACCAAGGTCGGCACCTACCAAAGCGGTTGCATCCGCCATACCCACGCAGATGTCACATCCGTGCGCTAGTCTGTAGCCAGGTCGCAACAGGGAGTCATCGCATGCATCGCGCCCGTCAGCATGCTGCCAGCCAGACCCGCGAGCGGCGCCACCGCCTCGCCCACGAAGCCGCCCGCCTGATGGCCGAAGGCGGCATCCGCGACTACCACCAGGCCAAGTTGAAGGCCGCCAGCCGGCTCGGCATCCACGACGATGCCTCCCTGCCCCGCAATACCGAGATCGAGGACGCCCTGCGCGAGTACCAGCGGCTGTTCTCCGGGCCCCAGCACGGCAACGAACTGCAGCGCCGCCGTGAAGCCGCCATGCGTGCCCTGGAGTTCCTGCACGGCTTCGCCCCGCGCCTGGCCGGTCCGGTGCTGGACGGCACCGCCGACGCCAACAGCCCAGTGCAGCTGCACCTGCACAGCGACGACCCGGAAGCCGTGCATCGCTTCCTGGACGAACACGGCATTCCCGCCGAATCGCGGACACGCCGCCTGCGCATGGACCGCGAGCGCTGCCTGGACGTGCCGGTGTGGGTGTTCAGTGCCGAAGAGCTGACCTTCGACCTGGCCGTGCTGCCCTACGACGCCCTGCGCCAGGCGCCGCTGTCGCCGGTGGATGAGAAGCCGATGCGACGCGCGTCGGTGGCACAGTTGCGGCAGGTGCTGGCCGAAGCGGAGATCACCGCGTACATCGGCGGGTGATGGTAGCGCCGGTCCATGGCCGGCGAGCGCAGCGGTGCCTGCCTTGGGGGGGTGCGGACCGTTGGTCCGCACTGTGCTTCGGGCATTTCGATGGCTGACCGGAGAGCAGTCGAGCATGGCTCGACTCTACAGGGGCGCTGCACCCGTGTTTGGTAGGTGCGGACCGCTGGTCCGCACTGTGCTTCGTGCATTTCGATGGCTGAGCGGAGAGCAGTCGAGCAAGCTCGACTCTACAAAAGCGGTGTTACCTGCTCTGGCAGATGATGCCCATCTTGCTCCCGCTACCAGACAAAACGGGTATCGCGCAGCGGGTCGCTGAGCAGCCGCGGCAACCACGGTGCGGGGGCACGCTGCGGATATTCCCGCATCATCTGTGCGTGCATGGCCTGCAGGTCCCGCAACACCCAGGACTGGTAGTAGATGTCGTTGAATCCATCCGACCAACCACTCTTCACCCGCTCATGCTCGTCTGCCTCCAACGACGGCATCTGGTCCAACGACACCTCCAGGATCGTCGCCAGCGCCGCATTGATCTGCGCATTCTCCACACCGGCCTGGCGCACGTAGTCCAACCGATCCAGCACCCGCCGGCAATCGTAGGGAAAGCACCCACCTGTGGCCATGATGTAGTCAGCGATGTCCGCCAGCATGTCGGCTTTCAGCCGCCACACAACTTCGCTGTCCATCACCTGCCGTACCCGCATCGTGCGCAGCGTGCTTGCCCGCACCTCCTCCGGCGTAGTGAACGGAGCACCCGGCGTGCTGCCGGCGTGGCGCACCAGCACGATGCGATGGATCGCCTCCCTGGTGACACCTTCGATGCGCAGCGCCGCTGTCTCCGGGTGCACGCGCGGCGTCGGCACGCTCAGCATCCGCCACATGTACCACAGCACCAGCAACAGACCGGCGATGCACAGTCCGCTCATCAGCGTCCACAGATCCAGGTTCCGTGTGTAGTAGCGATAGCGCGCCCGCCAGATGTAGAACGTGCGATAGCTGATGATTCCCTTTACCCATCTGTACATCGCCATCTCCTGGGCGAGGACCCCGGCGCGGCGGGGTGGATTACGCGCGTCACGCCGGGGCTCCATGGCTTACCAGCCGATGCCCACACCGACGCCCATGCTGCGCTCACCGCTGTTGGTGAACGCCCCATTGAGGCTGAAGGTGGCCGAGCCCTTCTCGTTGAGCACGCGCTGGTAGCCCACCGCCATCGCCGACTCACCCTCGCTGTAGCCCACGCCTGCACCGAGGCGGTTGTAGGTGGCCAGGCCGGCGGTGTTCATCGCCATCGCGCTCTGCGCACTGCTCATCGCCGCCATGCGGTTGAAGCGCTTGTCCATCTTGTCCAGGCGGCGCTCGAAGTTGCTGATCGCACCATCGGTGTACTCGTTGGCACGGGCCAGCATCTTCTCCAGCTCAGCGGTGTCCACCTGCGGCTTCGGCGATTCGTCCTTGTTGGCCTTCGGCTGCGGTGCGGGCTTGTCACCCTCGCCTACCGAGGCGACCTGCTGGGAGTCCTTGCCTTCCGGCACCACAGGAGTTTCCTCAGTCTGCGGCTTCGGCACCGAGGACGACGCCAGTGCACGCGGTGCCGGGGCATCGTCGATGCGCTGCTCCAGACCGTCCATGCGGCCGTTGAGCTGCTGCTGCATCGAATGCAGCTGGCCGCCATTGACCGCATCACGGCTGCCGGCCGCGATCAGGCCGTTGGCCACGTTGGAGATGACCATGCCGTTGGCGCCGGCGAGGGTGAGCTGGTTGACACCGTCGGCGCGCACCGAGGGGGTGTCCTGGAAAACGGAGCGGAGCTGGGTTTCGACCTTGTCCACGCGCGAGGCGTTGGTGACGACCGCACCATCCAGTGCCTCCAGTGCGCCATTCAAGGTGGACTGTGTCTGGCCCTGGACGTTGAAGCGCGGGCCGACGATGTTGCCGTTGGCATCCACCTCGCCGCCGAGAGCGGAAAGCGCACCACGCAGCTGGCCGACGGTGGCGGCGTTGTGGTTGGCGGTGCCGTTGGCGATGTTTACGAGGCGGCGTTCAGTTCCTGCACTCCCAAAGGATGCAGTTCCTGCCTCAGTAGCTTCAGACCCCACGCCCAGCGCCAATGATCCGTCTGCGCCCGCATGGACTCTTGAACTTGCTCCAATTGAAACTCCGTTCGTCGACGCGACATGTGCACCAGCCCCCACCGCGAAGCCATTCAAAGCGTTCGCTGACACGGAAGATCCACGACCTATAGCGACAGAATTTACGCCCAACGAAGAGGCGAACGAACCGATAGCCGTCCCTCCCTCGCCCTGCGTGCGAGCCGAGTCACCAATTGCAACACCCAAGAAACCTGCGAAGGCATCCTCGCTGAGCTGATCCGTATTGATTTTGAGGAAGCGCCCCTGATACTCAATCTCGGATACGCGATCAGTCATCGCAAACAACTGGCGCCCAGTAACTACGTCTCGACTATCGGCAGAGAGGGAGCCATCGGCCACGCCAGTCAAACGCGCACCACCGAAGTCGATCGGGCCGTTTGCATCCAACCCACGCACTGCCTGCTGCCCCATCTCCCGCTCCTTGCGCATCGCCTCCAGATCATTCCGATTCTGCGAGATCTTCTGCTCTGCGGCGTACAGCTGGTTGCCTGTTACGGCATCACGGCTTCCTGGCGCTACTCGGCCGTCGGCAAGATTGGTCAGCACCATGCCATTCACGCCATTCAGCGCGATCTGGTTCATACCGTCGGCACGGACCGAAGGTGAATCCTGGAAGATCGAGCTGAGCTGACCTTCCACCTTGTCCGCGCGACGGCCGGCGGTGATGACGGCGCCATCGAGTGCCGTCAGCGCGTCCTCGACGGTGCTCTGCGTTCCGCCCTGCACCGTGTAGGTCGGGGCGATGATGTTGCCATTGGCATCCATGCCTGCGGCGCCGCCGAGCGTGACGAGGGAATCCTTCAGCTGGGCAACGGTGGTGGCGTTGTGGTCAGCAGTACCGCGCGCGACGTTCACCAGACGGCGAAAAGCAGTTGCACTTCCAAATGAAGCCACTCCGGCCTCATTCGCCTGAGAGCCTTCGCCAATCGCCAGCGAACCATTCGCTCCTTTGCCCACCTTTGCTCCAGCACCGATAGCAACGCCTCCCCGGGCGCCATCTCCCGCAATGCCAACCTCAGCTCCAGCACCTAGTGCAAATCCACTATCGGAATCCTCATGCACGACTGAAGCGCGGCCAATGGCCACGGAGTTTCTACCGAGTGCCTTTGCCAGAGTCCCCACTGCAGTTCCCCCATCGTTGCCGGTCCTGGCTGAGTTACCTACAGCGACCCCGGCCAGCCCAGCCTCGGCGCGTTCGCTAGTGGGCGCCACGCCAATGCTCAGAAACTGACTTGCGTCTTCCAGAACTGAGATCCGTGAATTGGATGAATACAGTTGTTTCCCGGACACAGCCTCAGCACTGCTGGCGCTCAACATACCATCCGCCACACCACTGATCTTCCGATTGGCATTGGCGCTGTTGCGCACGTCCAAGGTCGTGCCACTGTTCTTCTCGCCCAAACGCACATTGCCAGTCGCCGATACCTGCGCCACCAGTCCGCCCAGCGCTGCTGTCTCAGCCAGCGCCTTGGCGGCATCCGTCTTTGCCACGCCAGCTTCCGTGCCCGCAGACCTGGCAATGCCCTCCACCGCCGCCACCTTGTCATTGGTCGCGTTTAGCTGCCTGCCGTTGACGGCCTCATAGCTGCTGGCGCTGACCACTCCATCAGCCACACCAGTCAGCTTCCGATTCGCGTTCGTGCTATTGCGTACATCCAGTACGGTGCCGCTGTTCTTCTCACCGATCCGGACATTACCGCTGGCACTGGCCTGGCTGAGCAGTCCGTTGAGCGTTCCTACCTGGGTCAGAGCGGTGTTTGCGCTGGTCTTGGCCGCGCTGGCATCACCCAGTGCGGTACTGACGTTGCTGTTGGTGGCGTTGAGCTGCCGGCCCGTCACCGCATCGGTGCTGGTGGCGGACAATGTTGCATCCGCAACACCGGTGATCTTGCGGCTCGCATTGGCGCTGTTCCGCACGTCCAATACGGTGCCGCTGTTTTTCTCGCCCAGCCGGACATTGCCCGAGGCAGAGGTCTGGCTCAGAAGCCCGGAGAGAGTGTTGGCCTTGGTCAGCGCGCTGTCTGCGCTGGTCTTCGCGGTATCAGCAACGGATCGTGCGGCCGTGACATTGCTGTTGGTGGCATTCAGCTGCTTGCCTGACACAGCTTCTGTGCTTGTGGTGCTGAGCGTAGCGTCTGCCACGCCGGTGATTTTGCGGTTGGCGTTTGCGCTATTGCGCACATCCAGCACGGCACCGCTGTTGCTTGCACCCACTCGGACGTTGCCCGAGGCGGACGTCTGACTCAGCAGTCCAGAGAGCGTGTTCGCTTTCGATAACGCACTATCCGCGCTGGTCTTCGCGGAGTCAGCAATGGATCGTACGGCTGTGACATTGCTGTTGGTGGCGTTGAGCTGCTTGCCCGAAACGGCCTCGGTGCTTGTGGTGCTGAGCGTGGCGTCAGCCACACCCGTGATCTTGCGATTGGTATTCGCGCTGTTGCGGACATCCAGCACCGTACCGCTGTTGCCGCCACCCAGGCGGACATTTCCTGAGACAGAGGTCTGGCTTAGAAGGCCTGAGAGCGCATTGGACTTCGACAATGCATTATCTGCCACGGCTCGTGCCGTAGTGACCGCACTGTTGGTCGCATACAACTGCTTTCCGGTGACGGCATCAGTACTGTAAGCGGTCAGACGCGCGTCGGCCAAGTTGACGATGCGCCGCTTGGTGACACTGTTGCCGACGGAGACGGTGTCAGCTTCATCGGCCACAGACCTGGCGCCGAGCGCGATGGCGTTCTTTGCGCGAGCCACGGAATTCGCACCGAATGCAACCGCATCGTCAACCGTAGCGCGCGAACCACTACCGATGGATACGGCATTCTGGGCAAGTGCTTTCGCCTGGTTTCCCATCGACATTCCGCCGATGTAGTGAGCCTCGGCGTAAGCACCAATCGCCACATTGTGGCCTCCATTGGTCTTCGACCCCATGCCGATTGCTACGCTGTCAACTCCCCAGGCTCGTGCCGTATGGCCCAGAGCAACCGTCTTATGATCCATAGCTTCAGAGCCGTAGCCAATGGATACGGAATAGTCCCCGATCGCCAACCCTCCACCAGCATCATAACTTCTTGTGCCATATGCATTTACGCCCAGGGAACGGGAGGACAGGCACTCATGCTCGAATCTGTTCGCTTCGTGCTCACAGTCAGTGCCGAGCTCCGACGGGCTAGCCTGAGCACCTCCAACAATGGCAATTGCCACTGAAAGGACCGCCAGAGTCGGAGCATTCAATTTCTTCCTATGAATGGCCCCTGCGGTGGATGCGCCAGCAATGGAAAGTTCACTTGCAACAACCCAGCATTGCTTCGCTGTGCTCCAGATACGACGGTAGATGTGATTCATGTTCTCTCCTTAACAGGACAAGGGAAATGAAGCCCCGCACTTGAACGGGGCGATGAAGGTCAGGCGCTCGGCGCCAGGGTCGTTACGTGATCGCGGTAGCTGTCGTTCGACAGTCGGTACTGCAGCTGCAGGGTGCTGCCCGGCTGAAGCTGGAACGGCAAGGTCAGCGCAGCGTCGGGGTAGAGGCTTCTGGACAACTCAAGCGGTGTGCACACACCACTGGTACTGCACTCGGCAGCACCGGTGATGCCCACACGCAGCGTGCCGGTGTTGCGCAGGGTGTTGCCCTGCAATTGCAGATCCACGCTGCCTTTGGCAGGCACTACGTTCACCAGCGCGCCCCAGACCAGGCTGACGCCGACGTTGGCCTGCGCCGCCTGCTCATCGCCTTCCAGAATGGTGCCGTCGGGGCCCTTCACCCCTTCGAAGTAGATGCGGTAGGCCGCCTCTTTCTCCACCGTCTGCAGCGGAATCACCCGGATCAGGCGATTGCCTCCCCCGCTGAGTGCGAACTTGCCGGGTGTGATGGCAATCGCCGCATCGGCAGCTTCCACTTCAATCTCTTCCTCGCCCACCTGTGCCGGGTTGCTGATGCGCAGCAGGCGTGCCTGCACGTACTGCGGCTGGGTGGATTGCGAGTACACGCGGATCTTCGTGCCATGCTTGGCATCCACCGCCGCGCGCATCGGATGAATGGACAGATTGGCCTGTGCCGGCGAGGCCAGCAGTGCGCTCAACGGCAACAGGCAGAACAGCAGCTTCTTCATGATGAGCCTCCGTGGGGATCAGGGTTTGGCGGTCGGCACGCGCAGCTCTACCGTCAGCTCGCCGTCGTAGAGACCGGGGCGTTTGCTGGCGATGGGCGTAGGCGGTGTTTCCAGCGTCAGTGGCGTGGGCACGCAGTACACCGGTTGGCTGATGCCCGGCAGCAGCACCATGCGCAGCTGTGCGCTGTCGATGCCGCGCAGCAGCTGTTCCTCACCATGCTTCATCGCCAGCAGGTTGCCGCCGTAGCTCAGGCCGACCTGGTAGTCGAGGCGCTGGGTATCGTCGCTGCCGCCGTCCTGATGCCAGACCGCAAAGTCCCGCCCAGGCGGTGGGCGCGGCCCGCTGTCGCGCACGGTGACGCCGAGGAATTCGCTCTGCGAACCCACGCCGTCGTAGAGGCACATGTCCACGTCCTTGCGTCCGGCGACGACCTTGCGGATAGGGTCATAGCGCAGGTCCATGTTGACCAGGGGTGCGATGCCATCGAAGCCCGGGAAGTAGATCGAGATCGCGTCGTAGTCGGTGACGGTGAAGTCGAAGTTGAAGACTGCCGTGGCTACCGGTGCGGCGGATGGGTCGGCTTTGATGTTCAGGCGCATCGTGGCCTTCCAGTGGCCGGCGACGAGCTTGGAGAGCTCGGCCGAGGGAAGCTCAAGATTGGCGCCGGTACCAGCTGGTTGACTCGAATCGCATTTGAACCAGTAGGATGCATTCAGACGCCTCCTGGATAGGTCCCAGTAATCAGTGAAGCAGGACCAATCCGACATGACCCTCTGCAGATATCCCTGTGCTCGAAGCTCACTACGCAAGCCGGTTCTCTGCTCTACGAACAGCAGATCAATGTCACTTATGCCAACCGACGCTTCCGGCTCACCATCTACGGCGCATTTCCCAAATTCACTATCAGAAGCAGACCCACAAACCACATGGATCTGCCCGTACTTCATCGCCAAGTCGTGACTGAACCCCAGCACCGTCCGCGGCGCCCACAGCTCCACATCCCCCGGCACGGCCGAGCGATCCCACGACATCACGATGTCCCGGCTCTGATCCGCCGGATGCGTTTCCGGCGGCCACTGCGCCCATGCCCTCGGCGCCAGCACCACCAGCGCACACACCAGCATCAACACCAACAACACACGCCGGTTCATGGCGTTCCTCCTGCAGCAGCGGTCTGGGGCGTGGCGGCAATCAACGCGCGTTCCTGCAGCAGACGGGTCACGCGGGCCTGCTGGCGGATCTCCGGCGGCAGCTGGGCCACGGCCAGCGGCTCGCAGTGCACGGCGCCGACCAGCAGCACCACCTGGCGGCGCTCGCGCACCTGCAGCGGGCAGTGCAGCAGGCGGTCGTCCTGCAGCAGGTACAGCGTTGTCTCGCGACGCGGGAAATCGGCAACGAAGCCGCCGTTGGCGCTGGTGCCGGGCACCGGCGCGTTGAGGATGCGGGCGCCGCCCAGCGGCGCTCCGGCTAGATCCTTGGCGTTGCCGATGAAGGTGTAGGTCACCTCGATCGGCACTGGCATGCGCATCAGCCGCCCGGGGCTGAGGAACAACGGCCGTGCGCCACCCACGCCGGACACGCGGATGGCGGCGATGCTGTCCAGCGTGCTGGCGTCCTGCACTTCGGCCCGGTGCGACTGGTACGACGACAACGGCAGCAACCGGCGCTCGCCAATCTGCAGGCGTTGCCTGCGCAGGCCGCCCACCTGCAGTTCGGCCGCCACGCCACGCAGGTCGATGTCGTCGGTGTCGGCCACCTGCACGGCCAGGCCAGCATCGGCACCGTTGCTGCCGCTCCAGTAGAAGCCGCGCTTGCCCAGTGCAAAGCCGGAGCTGTGCATGCCGCTGTAGGCGGTCTCGCTGCGGCCGCGCTGCTGGTAGTGCGCCAGCGTGGCGCCGCTCTGGCCCAGGCTGTTCTGCAGCTGGCCGCTGAGCGTGGCGCTGTAGCGGTCGCTGTTGTTGGCGCGCAGTTCGGCTGACATCTCGCGGTACTGCGCATCGACTTCCTGGCGCAGGCTGTGGCCGACGCTGTAGTTGATGTCCGGGCGCTGATGCTGCGGCTGCCGCACGTCCACGCTGTAGCGGCGCTGGCCGCTGCCGGCGGTGCCGCGCAGCAGTCGGGTCAGGCTCAGGTTGAAGTAGATGCCGCGGTCGCGCTGGTCACTGCCGCGCAGGCTGTCGCTGGCGCGCTGATGCCACACACCCACGCGCGTGGAGACGCTGAAATCCTGCCAGCGATGGCTGCGGCTGAAGCTGGCCTGCCAGGTGCGGCTGAGCTGCGGCTCGCGGCGCGGTTGCCACGGCGGTGGCGGTGGCAGCAGCGGGTCCAGCCCGGCCAGCGGATCGTCTTCCGCACCCGGCAGAATGCGCCCCGCGCGCCAGGTCTGACGCCGCGTGTAGCCCACATAGGCGCTGCCACCGGCCAGCGGCAGCGCCATCGAGGCGCTGAGGGAATTGGTACAACCCAGCTGATCACGGGCATCGGCCTCGAACTGGCAGGCCTTGCCGCGCATGCGCTGCTGGTAGATGTTCCAGGACGCGGTGCGGCGGTACGACAGCTGGTGCTGCTGGCCGGTGCTGCCATCGTTGCCGCGCATGCCGCCGAAGCTGGCGCGTAGTTCCTGGGTGGCATACAGGCGGCGCAGGTCCACGCGCAGCTCGCCGTAGCGGAAGCCGCCCAGGTCGGCGGCGCCGGCCACCATCGCCACGTCGCGGCCCAGCGGCACGCGCATGCCGGCCACCGCCACGCGTTCGCCATCGAAGCGATCACTACGGCGCTCGTTGCGCTTGCCGCCCTGCACGAACCACTGCCACTGGCTGTTGGTCCAGTCGCCGCCCTTGTCGAACGGCGCGTCTTCGCTGCGCACCAGCACGCCATCTTCGTAGATGCGCAGGGTGACGTTGTAGTTGCCGAACGGGAAGTTGCGGGTGTCGATCTGGTTGATGCCGGCCTGCAGGTAGGAGGTCTGCAGCAGGCGCGTGCCGTCGTAGGCATCCACGCGTGCGTCGCGCGCCAGCAGCACGGTCAGCGGCGTGGCCTGCACGGCGGCATCGGAATCCACGTAGGCCTGGGTGGTGCCCACGCGCAGGCCCTGCAGGCGGTCCAGCGGCAGCATGCTGAAACTGAAGGTGCCGCCCTGCGGGCTGGACAGGTTGCGGCGGTCCATGCGCCCGGCCTGCAGGTAGTGCGCCTGCCCCAGGTCATGGCGGTAGTAGACGTTGTCGAACTGGAACGTGCTGTCACTGCCACGGCTGCGGTAGCGTTGCTGGTTGAAGTTCCATTCGGCGGAGACATGCCCGCGGTCGAACAGGCCCAGCACGCCGGTGCCACGCGCGGACAGCGTCTGGTAGTCGCGGCTACCGCTGACATTGATCACCTGCTGGTGCAGGAAGGCGTTCTCGGCGTTGGCGCTGACGGTGTGGAAGCGTTCGGCGGCCGGCTTGCCGGGAATCCATTGACGGGCAACGAACAGGCGCACCGCGCCCTCGCCTTCGTCGTACAGAGCGCGCACGGCGGCGGGGTCGTCCGGTGGATCGAGATAGCCGCAGCCGGCGGTGGCGCCACCGAAGCGGCAGGCCAGGTGGCTGTTGCGCGGCATGGGCTGGGACAACGCGGGCAGTAGCGCGGCCTGCGCCTCGACGGGCAGATCCAGCGCCTGCAGCACGCCTGCCGGATCTTCCAGCTGCACGTGTTCAAGGGTCACGCGCACCGGCGACAGCCCGGCCGAGCGGCCGAACAGCTGGATGTCGAGTTGTTCGGTCTGGCCTTCGACCAGATCCTCGAAGCCGGGCGGGACGCCGCGCGCCGCCGCCAGCGGCGTTGCCAGCGCCAGGGCGAGCGCGACCGCCAGCCGGGTGATGGCGGGGGCGTGTGGGGTCATGGGGGTACCGCTGGAGAAACGGCCGGCCCGATTCAGGGGCCGGCGCGGGAGGTGCGTTGAATCAGGGCTTCTGGCTCAGCACGACGTTGACGACACCCTTGTAGGTACCCTTGGTGGCGATCGCCGCCGGGGTGGTCTGCGCGATGGTCAGCGGCATCGAGATCGACGCACCCGGGGTGGCGCCTGCCCCGGTGAACAGATCGGCTGCAGCGTATTCAATCGGGGTGAGGCCCAGATCGCGACCGTTGAGGCTGACCGTCATCGGCACGGTGACCTTGCCGTCACCATTGGCGAGCACGAATGCGCCACCGATCTTGGCTTCGATATCGGCGTCCTGATCGTTGGTGTGGATGCGAACGCGCTGGGTGTTCGGCAGCAGGCCACGCATCGGGTCATGGGTCAGGGTCACCAGATCCGGCAAGGCACTGCCGTCATCACGCAGCAGGGCCAGGGTCGGGTCGACGTCGGCGTAGACGGAGATCTTGGTTTCCACGGCATGCGCGGACAGCGAAGCCGTGGCCAGCGCTGCAGCGAGCGCGGCCTTCTTGAGAATGGCGTGCATGTGTTGTCTCTCTCGGACAAGGGGGAATGAGAAAGCCCCCCTCCCCTAAGGAGAAAGGGAGGGAGGCGCCGCCCGCAGAGGTGGTTGCGGGCGACGGAGAGAATGTTAGGAACCCATTGTCCTGCAGGCCATTCAAGCATTCCTAAAACTTTGAACGTTAAGAAGGATTCTTGAAGGCGCTCAATGTTTGAGGGTTATGCAATTTCCCTCATTCGGTAAATGCAAAAAACCTCATTGCCTTGCTTTTGTAGAGTCGAGCCATGCTCGACTGCTGTTCGCGCCGCTCGCGCTATGCGTGCGAGTCGAGCATGGCTCGACTCTACAGTGGTTCATCCACGCATGGCGTGGATCTACAGACAAGGTTATGCAACTTCCCTCACGCGTTGAATACAACAAACCCCATTGCCTCGCCTTTGTAGAGTCGAGCCATGCTCGACTGCTGTTCGCGCTGTGCGCGCGAGCCTCAGCCTGCGGGCACCACGGTGGCCCGATCAACAACGGTGTCGGTCGGCTTGAACCGATGCGTGTCGACCTCGCCATGCGGTTCCACCACCGTACCCATCCGATGGCCTCCGTCGGCAGATCGTCGTCGATCTCCTCTTCGATCAAGGCGATGACAACAGGAAGGACTCCATTGCCTCCACCAGTACCAAGGGTGTCTCATTCATCGGGTAGTGTCCTGCATCCTCCAGAACCTCCAGCGTGGCCTGCCGGTAGCGGCGCAGATAAGTGCACTCCATCAGTGATCGGTTGAAGGTCGGATCGTGCCCGCCTATCAGCACCTTCAACCGGTGCTCGCCGACGATGTCGTTGCTGAAATCGGTATCTGCCCACGCGGGAAGATAGGCAGCAAACGCGTCGGGCGTTGAGTGCTCCATTGAATAACGGGCCTTCCAGTCCAACCAGGCTGCAGGCAGCCGCCCGCCGGTACTGCGATCGATGATGGCCCTTCGGCTGGCCACGCTGCCGGCAGCGCTCTCCAGAAGTCCTCGCGTGGATGCGTCATAGGCAATGCCACCACAGGGGACGGGTGCGATGGCCAGCATGGAGCGCACCCGCTGGGGCGCGAGCACGGCGATGCGCTCGATCGCCATGCCTCCCATGGAATGCCCCGCTACGCTGAACGTTTCCAGCTGAAGTGCATCGGCGAGCGAGAGCGCGTCACGGGCGATTTCGTCGATGCTGTACTGCCCCGCCACATCGCGCATGCCGCCGTAGCCACGGCAGTCCATGAAGATGTAGCTGAAGTGGTCGCGTGACAGCCATGGCTCGATCGGTTCGAACGCGTGTGCGTCGCCGAACCAGCCATGCAGGACCAGGACGGAGTGAGGCCCCTGCCCCACGCGATGAAAAGTGTTGGCCATGAAGAATTGCCGCAGTGAGGAGGAGTGTTGATGCTAGGCAGCGCAGGCCCAGCCCACCGTCGATGACAGGTCAACCGCTATAGAATCCGGGCCATGCGCAATTCGCTGCTCGATCCCTATGAAGACCTGCCGCGCGATGTCGTGGTCACCTCGAACGACTTTGCAGCGTCGTCCACCTTTCCGCGCCATGCCCATCGACGCGGGCAGTTCGCGTTCGCCGCGTGCGGCACCATCAGCGTGACGACACCGCAGGGGCGCTGGCTGGTGCCGCCACAGCGCGCCTGCTGGGTACCCGCCGGGCTGGTGCACGAGATGACGATGCGCGGGCCGGTGACGATGCTCAACGCATTCCTTTCCATCGAGGCGGCTGCTGCAGTGGCGATGCCGGCGCAGTGCCACGTGTATGCCGTTTCGCCGTTGCTGCGGCAGCTGCTGGAAGGCGCAGTGGACCTGCCCGCGCTGTACGACGAGGACGGGCGTGCGGGCAAGCTGATGCAGTTGCTGGTCGCGGAGATCGCGTCGATGCCGATGCTTTCCCTGCATGCGCCATTGCCTGCCGATGCGCGCCTCGCGCGCGTCTGCCGGGCGCTGTTCGATGCGCCCTCGCTCGCCATCGGGCTTGATGAGGTGGCTGCGGATGCAGGCATGAGCCGGCGCACCTTCACGCGGACGTTCCGCGCAGGTACCGGGGTGAGTTTCGCCGAGTGGCGGCAGCAGGTATGCCTGCTGGCGGCCATCGAACGGCTGGGCCAGGGGCAGGCGGTAACACGCGTGGCATTGGACCTGGGGTATGCGAGCCCCAGCGCGTTTTCTGCCGCGTTCCGGCGTGAGCTGGGGTGTTCGCCGAGCCGGTATTCCGAGGTGTAGTGCTCTGCTTTTGTAGAGTCGAGCCATGCTCGACTCAGCAAGAGCAGTCGAGCATGGCTCGACTCTACAAAAGCGTGCCAACCAAGGTTGGCAGCTACCAGAGCCGAAGCAAAAAAAACGCCCCGCGGATGCGGGGCGTTCTCGGCACAATCTACGCGGGCGATCAGCCCTGGTAGTCGCGCACGTCGCTGCCGGTGTAGACCTGGCGCGGACGGCCGATCTTCATTTCAGGGTCAACCTGCTGTTCCAGCCAATGCGAGACCCAGCCGGAGGTACGGCCCAGGGCGAACATGACGGTGAACATTTCGGTCGGGATCTGCAGCGCCTTGTAGATGATGCCGCTGTAGAAATCGACGTTCGGGTACAGCTTGCGGGCAACGAAGTACTCGTCCTGCAGCGCGGCCTGTTCCAGCTTCACGGCCACGTCCAGCAGCGGATCCTGCACGCCCAGCTGCTTGAGCACCTTGCTGGTCATCTCGCCGATGACCTTGGCGCGCGGGTCGAAGTTCTTGTAGACGCGGTGGCCGAAGCCCATCAGGCGGAAGCCGGAGGTCTTGTCCTTGGCCTTGACCACGGCGGACTCGACGTTGTCGGCGCTGCCGATCTCTTCCAGCATCTTCAGCACGGCTTCGTTGGCACCGCCGTGGGCCGGACCCCACAGCGCGGTGACGCCAGCGGCAACCGACGCGTACGGGTTGGCACCGGTCGAGCCGACCAGGCGCACGGTCGAGGTCGAGGCGTTCTGCTCGTGGTCGGCGTGCAGGATGAACAGCAGGTCCAGCGCCTTGACCACGTCCGGGTTCAGATCGTACTGGCCATCAGCCGACTCGAAGGTCTGCTTCAGGAAGCGGCTGACGTAGTCCAGCGAGGTGTCCGGCTTGTTGGCCGGCAGGCCCTTGCCGTGGCGGTAGATCAGCGCCGACAGGGTCGGCACCTTGGCGATCAGGCGCACAGCGGCCTGGCGGCGCTGTTCGGCGTCGGACAGGTCCAGCGAGGCGTGGTAGATGCCCGACAGCTGCGCGATGGCGGCGGTCAGGATGGCCATCGGATGTGCATCCTTGGCGAAGCTGCCGATCAGGGTGTTGATCGACTCATCGACGTTGGCTTCAGCCGCCAGCTCGTCGGTGAAGGCCTTCAGCTGCTCGGCGCTCGGGCGCTCGCCGTTGATCAGCAGGTAGGCCACTTCGACGTAGCTCGACTTTTCCGACAGCTGTTCGATCGGGTAGCCGCGGTACAGCAGCACGCCCTTGTCGCCGTCGATGTAGGTGATGGCGGACTTGCAGCTGGCCGTCGCGGTGAAACCGGAATCGTAGGTGAAATACCCCGTTTCCTTGGTCAGCTTCGCGATGTCGACGCAGTCGTTGCCAAGGGTGGGTTTGATGACGGGCAGAACGACCGACTTATCGCCGGCGTTGAGCGTGACCTGATCAAGATCGGACACTGTGTGCGCTCCTTCATGGGAAGGCGCCTGCCCAAGCGCATTGGTCAGGCACGTGAATGACGTCCTCGGCCTGTGCCGGGGATCAGGTCATTATCGCACAGCAGCATTTGCCCGGCGCTAGACAGAAGTCGTATACGACAGGCGGCCAGACGCCGGCCGTTGAGCGGCCCGGATCGGCAAAAGCGTTGTCACACGAACGCAGTGTTCCGCCCATCCAAACGCCCGTTGGGTTGGCGTTGGGGAAAAACAAACGGCCGCGCAGAGCGCGGCCGTCGGTTCGAAGCTGGATCGACAGATCAGCGCGCGTAGCGCTTCTGGAACTTGTCGATACGGCCCGAGGTGTCGATGACCTTGTGCTTGCCCGTGTAGAACGGGTGCGAAGCAGAGGAAATTTCAACCTTGACCAGCGGGTATTCGTTGCCGTCTTCCCACTTGATGGTTTCCTTCGTCGCCATGGTCGAGCGGGTCAGGATCTTGAAATCGGAGGTGACGTCATGGAAGACGACGTCGCGGTAGTTCGGATGGATATCGGCCTTCATGGGCTCACACCGTAAATGGGCTGGTGGTCAAGAGCGGCATTATAAGCACCGGTTGCCGCTCGGGGCAACCGGTGCGGGTCAACAGACTTCAGTCCGCGCCCAGGGCCTGGCGCACCAGGGCCTCGAAACGCTGCTGGTCGTAGGCCATCAGCAGATCGCAGTTGTCCGGCTGGCCGGTCTGGCGGTTCCAGTCGATGATGGTGGCGCCGCGGCTGAACGTACCGTTCAGCTCCACGTTCAGCGGCCGCGATTCGACCTGCAGCTGCCCTTCCGGGTTCAGCGCCCAGGCCATGGCGACCGCATCGGCGGTATACCAGCGGCCACCCTTGCTGTCCTCGGACAGGCCACGGGTCTTGCGCGAGATCAGCTCGTAGAAACGGGCGCGATCGGAATCAGCCTGCAGCCACTTTTCAGCATCCTGCAGCGGCAGGCCATGGGCAACGGTGGCCTCCCAGTCCGACACCAGCAGGTGCTTGAACGAAGTGAACACCACGTGCGCCGCTTCCGGATCGAACGCGATGTTGAATTCGGCCGCCGGGGTGATGTTGCCGTGGCAGGTGACCGCACCGCCCATCACCACGATGCGCTTGATGCGCTCGGGAAGGGTCGGGTCCAGCTTCAGTGCCAGGGCCAGGTTGGTCAGCGGGCCAAGCATCACCAGCATCAGTTCACCGGCGTGCTCGTGCGACAGGCGCAGGATGGCCAGTGCGGCGTGCTCGGCTTCAGCCTGGCGGCTCGGCGGCGGCAGGTCCACGTCGCCGTAGCCGTCACGGCCATGCACGTGGGCGGCGTCAACGGAGGGATGCAGCAGGGGATCCGGGCTGCCGGCAAACACCGGTACGTCGGCGCGGCCGACGATGTCGCAGAGCTTGAGGGCGTTGCGGACGGTGTACTGCAGGCCGACATTGCCGGCGGCGATGGTCAGGGCGACCACGTCATGCCGTTCATCGGCAAAGGCCATCAGCAGGGCCAGGGCGTCGTCCACACCGGGGTCGGTGTCGATCAACAGGGGGATCTTGTGGGTCATCGTTGCCGTCTTCAGATCGGCAACGAAGTGTGGACCGGGATGATGACCGTTGCAATACCGGTCTGCCCCGGCGGCAAAGATGTAGTGGAGAGGGTTGGATCCGTTGCCCCCACCAACGCCCCGCCCAACGCACTCACGAACATGAACAGATTCTAGTTCGGGTCGCTTGGAGCGCCCAACATCATTTGCTATAAAAAGTGTTGAACATTTTATAGAAAACAACCATGAAGCTGCCCGCGCCAGCTCCCGATCTGGCAACCCTCACCCGGAAGTACATGGAGACCCTCGGTACCATCCTGGACGCCCGGATCGGGCCCGAGGTGAACGGCGCCTATGAGCACTGGGACAAAGTCCGCCACAGAGCGCCACCGGCGGGCCTGAACGCGGAGCAGTGGTGGCTGGGCATCACGTGGACGCGCGCAGCATTGCTGAAGCCGCTACCGCTGTTGCTGGACAAGACGCAGCAACCCTTCAAGCTGGCACTTACCGATTCAATGCAGCGGCACCTGCACTACATTGATCGGGAGGCCGCAGGCTCGGTGAAGGGTGTGGATGCTGCCAGCGGCCAAGGACGGTTCCTGATCCGCTCGCTGATCGAGGAAGCGATGACCTCATCGCAGCTGGAGGGCGCCTCGACCACGCGGGCGGTGGCAAAGGAAATGCTGAGCACAGGCCGTGCGCCGCGCGACCAGTCCGAGCGCATGATCTACAACAACTACGTGGCAATGAACGTGATCCGCGAGCGCGGCATACGCCCGATCACTCCCGGCGAGATTCTGGAGCTGCACAGCATCCTCACCGACGGCACGCTGGAGCTTCCAACCGACAGCGGGCGTTTCAGAACCGCCGAAGACAACGTTGCGATCTTCGATCGCGGCTCACCACCTACGCTGCTGCACATCCCTCCTCCGGCCGAGGAAGTGCCCGCACGGATCGAGCGGCTGTGCACGTTCATCAATGAGGAAAGCACACCGTTCATCCATCCTGTCGCCAAAGCCATCGCACTGCATTTCCAGATTGGCTATGACCATCCTTTCGTGGATGGCAATGGCCGTACGGCACGCGCACTGTTCTACTGGGCGATGATGAATGCCGGATATTGGATGACCGAGTACTTCTCCATTTCCAGCGTGTTGAAGAAGTCCCCAGGCAAGTACATGCGGGCCTACCTCTACACCGAAAGCGACAACCGGGATCTTGGCTACTTCGTGGCGCAACAACTGGAGGCGATTGAGCAATCGATCCAGGGTTTGCATGCCTACATCGCCAGGAAGCATGCGGAGGATCAGGCAGCGCGACGCGTGCTGCGAACCGCCCGGCTTGGCGGTGTGCCTCTCAATCATCGACAGCGCGCGTTGCTGGCCAACGCGCTGAAGGATCCTGACCGGACCTACACCGTCGCCAGCCACCAGGCGGCACACACCATTACCTATCCGACCGCGTTGAAGGATCTGAACGGATTGGTGGCTTCCGGGCTTGTCAGCAAAGAGCGCGTCGGGAAGGCGTCCGAGTATCTCGTGCTACCCGGTCTGTCGGAACGTTTGGCGCTGTAGATCCACGCCATGCGTGGATGTGTGGACCAGGGTCCACACCCACCAATGCGGCATTACGCCGAGGCGTAACGCACGGCGGTGCCGATCCAGCGTTGCACCACGCGATCGGCCAGCGCGGGTTGCTGGGCCAGCAGGCGTTCGGCCAGGTCATGCACGCCGGGCAGCAGGCTGGCATCGCGGGCCAGATCGGCGATGCGGAAGCCAGCCAGGCCGGTCTGGCGGGTACCGAGCAGTTCGCCCGGGCCACGCAGCTCCAGATCCTTCTCGGCGATGACGAAGCCATCGTTGGTTTCGCGCATGGTCTGCAAACGCTCGCGTGCCATCTGCGAAAGCGGCGCCTGGTACAGCAGCACGCAACGCGATACCGCCGAACCACGACCGACGCGGCCGCGCAGCTGGTGCAGCTGGGCCAGGCCGAGGCGCTCGGCATTCTCGATCACCATCAGCGAAGCGTTCGGTACGTCCACGCCCACTTCGATGACCGTGGTCGCCACCAGCAGTTCGATCTCACCCGCCTTGAACGCCACCATCGTCGCCAGCTTCTCGGCGGCCTTCAGGCGGCCATGCACCAGCCCCACGCGCACGCCCGGCAGCAGCGCCTGCAGCGATTCGTAAGTGGCCTGCGCCGGCGTGGCGTCGAGCTCTTCGCTTTCCTCGATGAGCGTGCACACCCAGTACACCTGCCGCCCTTCCTGGCAGGCCAGCGCGATCCGCTCGATCAGCTCGGGACGACGATCGTTGTTGAGTGCGACGGTCTGCACCGGCGTGCGGCCCGGCGGCAGTTCGTCAATGGCCGACACATCCAGATCCGCGTATTCGGACATCGCCAGCGTGCGTGGAATCGGCGTGGCAGTCATCACCAGCTGGTGCGGCACGCTGTTGCCGCCCGCGCCCTTGTCGCGCAGGGCCAGCCGCTGGTGCACGCCGAAGCGGTGCTGTTCGTCGACGATGGCCAGGGCCAGATCCTGGAATACCACCGCCTCCTGCATCAGCGCGTGGGTGCCGACCACCACCTGCGCCTCGCCGTTGGCAACCTGCTCCATCACCTTGGCGCGCGCCTTGCCGGTGACCTTGCCGGCCAGCCAGGCGATACGCACGCCCAGCGGTTCCAGCCAGCCGCGCAGGTTGTTGAGATGCTGCTCGGCCAGCAGCTCGGTGGGCGCTGCCAATGCGACCTGCTTACCCTGCTCGACTGCCAGCATCGCGGCCAGTGCGGCGACCACGGTCTTGCCGGAGCCGACGTCGCCCTGCACAAGCCGCAGCATCGGGCTGGGCCGTGCGAGGTCTTCACGGATCTGCTTGAACACGCGCGCCTGTGCGCGGGTCAGCGCGAACGGCAGCTGTTTCAGCAGCGCCTTGGCCAGCTTGCCGGGGCCGGCCAGCGGCGGCGCATGGTGCGCCTGCAAGGCAATGCGCTGGCGGCGCAGGCTGAGGTGATGGGCCAGCAGCTCTTCCATTGCCAGACGACGCTGCGCCGGATGGGTGCCTGCGGCCAGCGCGGCCAGATCGGCATCCGGCGGCGGCCGGTGCACGGTCAGCAGCGCGCTGCGCAGTGACGGCAGGCCGAGGCCATCCAGCCAGCCGCTGGGCAGCAGTTCCAGCGTGCTTTCCTCGGGCAGGCGGTCCAGCGCCTGGCCGATCAGCTTGCGCATGGTCATCGGGCCGACACCTTCCACGGTGGGATACACCGGGTCGAGGCGGTCGCCGAGTTCGGGATCGTCATTGCGGCCCAGCACCTGGTAGCTGGGGTGGACGATTTCCAGGCCGAGGTGGCCGGGTTTGGGCGTGCCGAAGCAGCGCAGCCGGTTGCCGACTGCGAACTGGCCGACCTGCTGCTGGCGGAAGTGGAAGAAGCGCAGCACCAGGGTGCCCTGCCCTTCATCCTCCACGGCGACCTTCAGCATCGGCCGGTAGCGCATGCCGCGCTCGACCGCGACCACCCGCCCTTCCACCTGCGCCGGTACGCCGTTGCGCAGGTCTTCGATGCGGGTCAGCCGGGTCCGGTCTTCATAGCGCAACGGCAGATGAAGCCAGAGATCCTGCAGCGTGGCCAGGCCACGCGCCTGCAGTTTGGCGGCCACGGCCGGACCGACGCCGGCGAGCATCGCCAGGGATGCTTCGCCGGACGGTGACAGGACCGGGGTGACCGCCGCCTTGCGTGCCACGTGGCGGTCAGTCGATGACCATCACCGCGTCGACCTCGAAGTTGGCGCCCTTCGGCAGGCCGGAAACTTCGATGGTGGAACGGGCCGGGTACGGGGCCTGGAAGTAGTCCTGCATGACCGCATTGACCTTGGCGAACTCGCCCAGGTCGGTCAGGTACAGGCCCAGGCGCACGACCTTGTCCAGCGAGCCGCCAGCGGCTTCGGCCACGGCCTTGAGGTTGTCGAAGGCGCGGCGGGCCTGCGCTTCGACGTCACCGGCGCCGACGACGTCGCCGGTAGCCGGATCGAGCGGGATCTGGCCGGAGAAATACACGGTGTTGCCGGCGCGCACGGCCTGCGAGTACGGGCCGATGGCGGCGGGGGCCTTTTCGGTGTTGATGATCTGGCGGGACATGGGTCGCTCCGGTGCTTGGGGGAAAACAGAGCGGTGATTGTACCGGGTGGGGGCGCATCCACGCATGGCGTGGATCTACCGCGCCGCTTCGGTAGTGCCGGCCGCTGGCCGGCAACCCATGAACGTCGGAAGCACCGCGAAGTTGCCGGCCAGCGGCCGGCACTACCGGGTTCGTATTACTGGCGGCGTACCGACTGCACGACCGACAGGCGGCGCAGGCGGCGCATCACTTCGGCCAGATGGTTGCGGTCGCGCACCTGGATGTTGAACGCCAGCACGGCGGCGTTGAAATCACGGTCCAGGTAGTCCACACGCTCGATGTTGGAATGGCTCTGCGCGATGGCGGCGGCCAGCTGCGCCAGCACGCCGGTGCCGTTCTCCACTTCCACCACCAGCGAGGTGTCGTAGTCGCCGGAAACGGTGGTGTCCCAGCCGATCGGCACCCAGCGCTCGGGCGACTTGCGCAGTTCGGCCAGGTTGGGGCAGTCCATGCGGTGCACCACGATGCCCTTGCCGGCGGTGTGGTAGCCCATGATCTCGTCGCCGGGAATCGGCTGGCAGCAGCCCGCGAAGGTGACCACGCCGCGCTCGCTGCCGTTGATCAGGATCTTTTCCTGCGAGTGGTGGCGCGAATGCGGGCCGCCACGCAGTTCGGCGTAGGCCATCAGCGCCTGTGCAGCCTGCGTCGGCATCCAGTTGCCCAGTGCGACCTCGGCCAGCAGCGCCTCCAGGCGCGGGAAGCGGTGCTCGGCGAGGAACGCATCCAGGCGCCCCTTCGGCAGCCGCTCCAACGAGGAATCCATCGCCTCCAGCGCACGGTCGAGCATGCGGTGGCCGAGCTGCACGGCGTCTTCGTGCTCCAGCTGCTTGAGCTGGTGGCGGATGGCGGTGCGCGCCTTGCTGGTAACCACGAATTCCAGCCACTGCGGTTTCGGCGTGGCCGAGCGTGCGGTGATGATCTCCACCGACTGGCCCGACACCAGCTTGGTGCGCAACGGCACCAGCTTCTTGTCCACGCGCGAGGCCACGGCCATGTTGCCGACGTCGGTATGCACGGCGTAGGCGAAGTCCAGCGCGGTGGAATTGCGCGGCAGGGCCAGGATCTTGCCCTTCGGGGTGAACAGGTAGACCTCGTCCGGGAACAGGTCGACCTTGACGTTGTCGAGGAACTCCAGCGAGGAACCGGCGGCACGCTGCGAGTCGATCAGTTCAACGATCCAGGCGTGTGCGCGGCTCTGCGCGCTGTTCGGTGAATCGCCGCCGAACTTGTAGGTCCAGTGCGCGGCCACGCCACGTTCGGCGATCAGGTCCATCTCTTCGGTGCGGATCTGCACTTCGATGGGCGAACCATACGGCCCGAACAGCACCGTATGCAGCGACTGGTAACCGTTGGCCTTGGGAATGGCGATGAAATCGCGGAAACGCCCATCCAGCGGCTTGAACGTGGCATGCACCGAACCCAGCGCGTGGTAGCAGCTGGGCACGCTGCGCACCACCAGGCGGAAGCCGAACACGTCCATCACCTGGTCGAAGGTTTTGTTCTCGTCGCGCATCTTGTTGTAGATGCTCCACGGGGTCTTGATGCGGCTGACCAGGCGGTGCTCGATGCCTTCCTTCGCCAACCGCTGCGACAGCTGCACTTCCACCTGCGCCAGCGCTTCACGGCGGACCACCGGCTGGCTGCGGATGTGCTTTTCCAGGATCGCGTGGCGCCACGGATACAGCGCCTTGAAGCCGAGGTTCTGCAGCTCGCTCTTGACCAGGCTCATGCCCAGGCGCTGGGCGATGGGCGCATAGATCTCCAGCGTCTCGCGGGCGATGCGGCCGCGCGCTTCGCGGCTCTGCGCGCCCAGCGTGCGCATGTTGTGCAGACGGTCGGCCAGCTTGATCATGATCACGCGCAGGTCGCGCGACATCGCCAGCAGCATCTTGCGGAAGCTCTCGGCGGCCGCTTCCTGGCGGTCGCGGAACTTCAGCTTGTCCAGCTTGGTCACGCCGTCGACCAGTTCGGCCACGGCTTCGCCGAACTCGGCAGCCAGCGCTTCACGGGTCAGCGGGGTGTCTTCGATGGTGTCGTGCAGGATCGCGGCGATCAGCGCCTCCACGTCCAAGCCGAGCTCGGCCAGCACCTGGGCCACGGCCACCGGATGGGTGATATAGGGCTCGCCCGACTTGCGCGTCTGCCCGGCGTGTGCGGCGGCTCCGACTTCCCAGGCACGGCGCAACAGCGGCAGCTGTTCCGGCGGCAGGTAATGGGCGGCGCGTTCAAGCTGGAGGACGTAGTCGGGTACGGCGGCAGCGGGGGCTGCGGCGACCTTGGCAGTGGGGCCTGGGTTCATGCCCGAAGCCTATTCCAGCGCGACGTTTACGGCAAATCCTGAATGCGAAACAGCCCGCACGGGGCGGGCTGTTCGGCACATCCAAACGATTACGTTGATCGATGCGATCAATCGTCGTTCTTGGACATGTCTTCGTCGGCGACCACTTCCGCGGCAGCCCACTCCAGCGCTTCGCGCTCGGCGCGCTCACGCTCGGCCTTCTCGACTTCGTCGATCAGCGCGTTGTCGATCTTGCGGGCGGCGATTTCGCGCAGCGCCAGCACGGTCGGCTTGTCCTCGGTCTCGCTGTTGTCCAGCGTGGCCTGCACGCCGTTGGCGAGCTGGCGGGCACGCTTGGAAGCCATCATGACCAGTTCGAAACGGTTGTTAACGACTTCCAGGCAATCTTCTACGGTGATGCGGGCCATACGGGCTCCCGGCGACCGGTCGGCCGCTCAGTCGAATGAGGGAAAGGGGACGGAGTGTACTGGCAGGGGCTGGACAAAATCAAGCCAACCCCTACCCGATTCTTTTGGAATCAGTCAGTTGCGCCCGGATCGGGGGTCAACAAGGCCTGGATCAGGCCTGCGTGGCGGACCTTCTGGGCCTCCCGGCGCAGGCGGCTGGCGGTGAAGATGGCGCACAGCTCGTCCACGGCGGTGTCGAACACCTCGTTGACGATGACGTAGTCGAACTCGTTGAAGTGCAGCATCTCGTCACGGGCTGCGCCCAGGCGCTGGGCGATGACCGCCTCGCTGTCCTGGCCGCGCTTGCGCATGCGGTCCTGCAGGGCCTGCTTGGACGGCGGCAGGATGAACACGGTGACCGTGCCCGGCACCAGCTGGCGTACCTGCTGCGCGCCCTGCCAGTCGATTTCCAGCAGCACGTCCTGGCCGGCGGCCAGCTGCGGCTCCACCGACTGGCGGGCGGTGCCCTTCCAGTCACCATGCACCCAGGCATGCTCGAAGAAGTCGCCGGCGGCGATCATTTCCTCGAACTTCTCCGCAGAGACGAAATGGTAGTGCTGGCCATTCACTTCACCCGGGCGCATCGCGCGCGAGGTGAAGGAGATCGACAGGGCGATCTGCGGGTCACGCGCCAGGGTGGCATTGACGATGCTGCTCTTGCCGGCGCCGGACGGGGCGGCAACGATGTACAGCGTGCCGCGCGCAACGGCGTCCGACGGCTTCGACGGGGCGCTCATGCGCGGAACCCAACTGGTTGATTTCGCAAAATTTTTCCTCGGTGTTCCAGATCCGGCGCGGAGGATCGCGCCAGGACGGCGGGGGCTGCGCGGAACATCCTGGAACCAGGCCCGGCAGACGCTTCCCCGGGGGGCGGGCACGCAACTTTACCAGAGCGGCCGCGTTGCGCGCCCGTCCGGCAGGCGCCGGGCCTTGTGCCACATGGGCGTGCGGGGGCCTGTGCTATAACCGGGCCGTACCCAACGACAGCCCGGAGGCCTGCGCCTCCCCGCCATCCCAGGAGAACGGCATGCCATCGATGAGCCGCCGCCAGTTCCTGAAAGTGACCGGGACAACCCTGGTCGGCTCCAGCCTGGCATTGATGGGCTTCGCGCCCGGCATCGCGCTCGCGGAGGTCAGGCAGTACAAGCTGACCCGCGCGACCGAGACCCGCAACACCTGTACGTATTGTTCGGTGGCCTGCGGCATCCTGATGTACAGCCTCGGCGATGGCGCCAAGAACGCCGAGCCGAGCATCTTCCATATCGAGGGTGACCCGGACCATCCGGTCAACCGCGGCACGCTGTGCCCGAAGGGTGCCGGCCTGGCCGACATCATCCACAGCAAGTCACGCCTGCTCTACCCCGAGTACCGCGCACCGGGCTCGAACGAGTGGAAGCGGCTGAGCTGGGACGATGCGCTGGACCGCATCGCGCGGCTGATGAAGGAAGACCGCGATGCGAACTTCGTGCAGAAGAACGAGGCCGGGCAGACGGTCAACCGCTGGCTGACCACCGGCATGCTCGCCGCCTCGGCGACCAGCAATGAAACCGCGGTGCTGACCCACAAGGTCGTGCGCTCCCTTGGCATGCTGGCATTCGACAACCAGGCACGTGTCTGACACGGCCCGACGGTGGCAGGTCTTGCCCCGACGCTAGGCCGTGGTGCGATGACGAATCACTGGGTCGACATCAAGAATGCCGACCTGATCCTGATCATGGGTGGCAATGCCGCCGAGGCACACCCGTGCGGGTTCAAATGGGTGACCGAGGCCAAGGCACACAACAAGGCCCGGCTGATCGTGGTCGATCCGCGCTTCAACCGCTCGGCCGCGGTGGCCGACGTGTATGCGCCGATCCGTACCGGCACCGACATCGTGTTCCTGGGCGGCCTGATCAACTACCTGTTGACCGAGGACCGCATCCAGCACGAGTACGTGCTGAACTACACCGACATGTCGTTCCTGGTGAAGGACGAGTTCGCCTTCAAGGACGGCCTGTATTCGGGCTACAACGAGGAGAAGCGCAGCTACGACCGTTCCAGCTGGGACTACGCCTACGGTGACGATGGCTTCGTGCGCAGCGACCCGACGCTGAAGGACCCGCGCTGCGTCTACAACCTGCTCAAGCAGCACTACGCGCGCTACACCGTGGAGATGGTCGAACGCATCTGCGGCACGCCCGCCGACAGCATCCGCCAGGTCTGGGACATGATTGCGTCCACCGCCGGCAAGGACAAGGCGATGACCATCCTGTACGCGCTGGGCTGGACGCAGCACTCGATCGGTGCGCAGAACGTTCGTGCCGGCACCATGGTGCAGCTGCTGCTGGGCAACATCGGCGTGGCCGGCGGTGGCATGAACGCGCTGCGCGGGCATTCCAACATCCAGGGCCTGACCGACATCGGCCTGATGTCCGACCTGCTGCCCGGCTACCTGACCCTGCCGAAACAGGACGAGCAGGACTACGAGGCCTACATCGCCAAGCGCACGCAGAAGCCGCTGCGCGCCAACCAGATGTCGTTCTGGCAGAACTACCCGAAGTTCCACGTCAGCCTGATGAAGTCGTGGTGGGGCGACGCCGCTACCGCCGACAACAACTGGTGCTTCGACCATCTGCCCAAGCTCGACAAGCCGTACGACATGCTGCAGGCGTACGAGCTGATGAACGAGGGCAAGATCCACGGCTACATCTGCCAGGGCTTCAACCCGCTGGCTTCGGCGCCGAACAAGGGCAAGCTGATCAGTGCGTTCTCCAAGCTGAAGTTCATGGTCAGCATGGACCCGCTGGAAACCGAGACCATCGCGTTCTGGCAGAACCATGGCGCGCTGAACGACGTTGACCCGAGCACGATCCAGACCGAAGTATTCCGCCTGCCGACCACTTCCTTCGCCGAGGAAAACGGCGCGGTGGTGAACTCCTCGCGCTGGCTGCAGTGGCACTGGAAGGGGGCCAATCCGCCGGGCGAAGCGCGCAGCGACATCGAGATCATGTCCGAGCTGTTCCATCGCATCAAAGCGATGTACGAGAAGGACGGCGGTGCGTGGTGGGAGCCGGTGCGTGACCTGGCCTGGAAGTACTCCAACCCGGAACTGCCGACGCCGGAAGAACTGGCGATGGAATACAACGGCAAGGCGCTGGCCGACGTGTTCGATCCGAAGGACCCGACCAAGCTGGTGCGCAAGGCTGGCGAGCAGCTGGCCGCATTCGGCGACCTGCGCGACGACGGCAGCACCTCCTCCGGCTGCTGGATCTACATCGGTGCCTGGGGCCCGACCGGCAACATGATGGCGCGGCGTGACAACAGCGACCCCACTGGCATCGGCAACACGCTGGGCTGGGCCTGGGCGTGGCCGGCCAACCGCCGCGTGATGTACAACCGCGCCTCGTGCGACGTGGCCGGCCAGCCGTTCGATCCACGCCGCACGCTGCTGGCCTGGAACGGCAAGAACTGGGGCAGCGTGGACGTGCCGGACTTCAAGGCCGACGAAGATCCCGCCGGCGGCATGGGCCCGTTCATCATGAACCCAGAGGGTATCGCCCGCTTCTTCGCCAAGGCCGGCATGGCCGAGGGCCCGTTCCCGGAGCACTACGAACCATTCGATACCCCGCTGCGCAGCAACCCGCTCAGCCCGGGGCAGGCACTGACGCTGAACAACCCGGCGGCACGCGTGTTCGCCAGCGATCGCGCACAGATCGGTTCGCCGGACGAGTTCCCCCATGTAGCCACCACCTACCGCCTGACCGAGCATTTCCACTTCTGGACCAAGCACGGCAAGTTGAACGCCATCATCCAGCCCGAGCAGTTCGTCGAGATCGGCGCGGCGTTGGCCGATGAGCTGGGCATCAACAACGGCAGCCGCGTGCGGGTCAGTTCCAAGCGCGGGCACATCGAAGCGGTGGCGATGGTGACCAAGCGCATCAAGGCCCTGCAGATTGATGGCAGAACCGTGCACCAGGTGGGCGTGCCGATCCACTGGGGCTTCCTCGGTGCGGCCAAGCCCGGATACATCGCCAATACGCTGACCAACGCCATCGGTGACGGCAACTCGCAGACGCCCGAATCGAAGTGCATCCTGGTCAAGGTCGAGAAGGTGTAGGAGACACGCCATGTCACTGCAATCCCTGGACATCATCCGCCGCTCGGCCACCACCACGCCCTCGCCGGAGGCGCGTGGCGCGCACACCGGCCAGGTCGCCAAGCTGATCGATGTGAGCAAGTGCATCGGCTGCAAGGCCTGCCAGGTCGCCTGCATGGAGTGGAATGATCTGCGCGACGAGGTCGGCAGCTGCGTTGGCAGCTACGACAACCCGCCCGACCTGAGCGAACAGTCGTGGACGGTGATGAAGTTCCGCGAGTACGAGGACGAGAAGGGCAAGCTGGAGTGGCTGATCCGCAAGGAAGGCTGCATGCACTGCAGCGATCCGGGCTGCCTGAAGGCCTGCCCGTCGCCGGGCGCGATCATCCAGTACGCCAACGGCATCGTCGACTTCCAGGAAGAGAACTGCATCGGCTGCGGCTACTGCGTGACCGGTTGCCCGTTCGACGTGCCGCGCATCTCCAAGAAGGACCACAAGGCCTACAAGTGCACGCTGTGTTCGGACCGGGTGGCGGTGGGCCAGGAACCGGCCTGCGTGAAGACCTGCCCGACCGGTGCGATTACCTTCGGCAGCAAGCAGGCAATGACCGAGCATGCTGCCGGCCGCGTGGAGGACCTGAAATCGCGTGGCTACGAGAACGCCGGCCTGTACGACCCGCAGGGTGTGGGCGGCACCCATGTGATGTACGTGCTGCAGCACGTGGACAAGCCGGAACTGTATGCCGACCTGCCGAAGGACCCGCGCATCAGCCCGATGGTGGAGGTGTGGAAGGGCGTGGCCAAGCCGCTGGGCGTGCTGGCGATTGCCGCTACCGCCTTCGCCGGCTTCCTGCATTACATCGGCATCGGCCGCAACACGGTCAATGACGAGGAAGAAGAGGAAGCCGAGCACGAGGCGAAGAAGATCGAAGAGGAGCAGCGGCCATGAAGTACGCCCCGCACCCGCGGCAGATCATCCGCTACCGCGCGCCGACCCGCATCAATCACTGGATTGTGGCGATCTGCTTCGTGTTGACCGCGCTGTCCGGATTGGCGCTGTTCCACCCTGCCCTGTTCCCGCTGACCCAGTTGTTTGGCGGTGGGCCATGGACGCGCATCCTGCACCCGTTCATCGGCCTGGTGATGGTGGTGGGCTTTGCCTTGCTGGCGTTCCGCATGTGGCGCGACAATCTGCCGACCGCCGACGATGGCAAGTGGATGCGCGGCATGCGCGATGTACTGCGCAACGAGGATGAGAAGTTGCCGCCGGTGGGCCGCTTCAATGCCGGCCAGAAGCTGCTGTTCTGGGCCATCATCGGTTGCCTGTCGGCGCTGCTGCTGACCGGCTTCGTGATCTGGCGGCAGTACTTCAGCCACTTCTTCCCGATCGGGGTGATCCGCTTCTCGGTGCTTGCCCATGCGCTGTTCGGCTGGGTGCTGGTGTGCGCGATCGTCGTGCACATCTATGCAGCGATCTGGATCAAGGGCTCGGTGCGGGCGATGACCCAGGGCAAGGTGACCTACGGGTGGGCATACAAGCATCACCGGCAGTGGTTCCGGGACATCCTGCGCGGACGGCGGGAAGAGGGGTAGCGGCAGGGCCTGCGGCCCTGCACCCGCTGGATCAACGTCAACATCAACGTCAAGAGCGGGTTTCCTGAGGGATGGCGGGGTGGGGCCGGTCGCGGGGGCCGCTGCAAGTACGTCCATGTAAGCTCGGTCGCCGCATCCATGCGGCTCACGCCCCCGCAACCGGACCCACCCCGCCTTCGACAGACTTCTGCGATCTGTCGGGACGGCGTTCTGCGTTGCTGTTGGTGGGTGTCGACCTTGGTCGACACGATGAACACGGCAACAACCGATGGGGTCAGATCCGTTTTCCTATGGAAAACGGATCTGACCCCAACCATTTCAAATGGCCAGCTGTGCGCTGGACGCCGGCGCTGACAACGGCGAGGATGGAGCCTGGTTCTTCTGGCTGGCCCTGCATGGCGCAACGCATCCTTGAACCCGGTGAGATCGAGACGCTGGCCTCGCGCGATGTGCCGCGCATCATCCTGCCCGATACCGCGTCGCTGTTTGCCGGACGTGCGGACCGCCTGCGCAGTCTGGCTGCACACAGTGCCATCGGTGGTTACCTGCAGCTGCTGGCGGCGTTGGCCGATGCGCAGCAGGCGCTGCTGGAGGATCTGACACCGCAGCAACGCGAGGAACTTCAGGCACAGGCGCGTGCACAGCAGTCGAGTGCGGCGGCCGGCGCCGGGATGCCGTTGCGGCCGGCCAACACACTTCAGCTGGATGGCTGTTGGCGCGGCTGGCTGCGCACGCTATGCCAGCACTGCGCTGAAGAAGCCGGCCTGCCGGCGGAAACCCGCCAGGAACTGCAGCGCGTTGCTGCTGCCGATGACGGGTGGCTGGATGCGCAGGCGCATGCGGTGCTGGAGCGCGATGACGCGCCGTCGGTGGATGCGGTGGCTGCGCTGCTGGTGATGAATGCGCTGCAGGTCTACTGGGCGGTGCTGGCGGACAGCTTCCGCCCCACCGAGCTGAAGCCGCTGGCCGATGCACCGGGGCTGTGCCCGCTGTGCGGCACCCTGCCGGTGGTCAGCGTGGTGCAGGCGCGGCCGCCCTATGCCTCCTACCGCTACCTGTCGTGCTCGCTGTGTGCCTGCCAGTGGCACTACGTACGCGTGCAGTGCAGCCAGTGTGGTGCCGCCGGCAAGGACATCGCCTATCGCGCCCTGGCCGATGTGGACGGCGACAGCGGCGAGGCGGTGCGCGAGAGCGCGGTCCGTGCCGAGACCTGCGACCACTGCCACAGCTACCGCAAGATCCTGTATCTGGAAAAAGACCCGTCGCTGGAGCCGGTGGCCGACGACCTCGGCACGCTGGCGCTGGACCTGCTGCTGGGCGAGGAAGGGTATGCGCGTGCCAGCCAGAATCCGCTGCTGTGGCAATCCGACGGCGAGTGAGGCGATGACAGCCACGCCCCCCACCCCGGCATCGGTTTCCGCCCTGCCCTCGCTGGACCGGTTGCTGCGTCTGCCTGCCTTGGCAGCACTGATCGAGGGCCACGGCCGCAGCCGTATCACCCAGCTGCTGCGTTCGCACCTGCAGGTGCTGCGCGACCGTATCAGCGCCGGCCAGCTCTCGGCCACGCAGCTGCAGGAAGCGGTTGACGGCCCGGCGCTGGTGGCAGCAGTCGAGGCCGCACTGGCCGCTGACGCACGGCAGGATCTGCAGCCGATGTTCAATCTGACCGGCACCGTGCTGCACACCAATCTCGGCCGCGCCTTGCTGCCGGATGCCGCCGTGCACGCGGTCACCCGCGCGATGACCGCGCCGGTGGATCTTGAATTCGACATCAGCCGCGGCCGTCGCGGCGACCGCGATGCACGGGTGCAGGCATTGATCTGCGAACTGACCGGCGCTGAAGCCGCCACTGTGGTCAACAACAATGCGGCGGCGGTCCTGCTGCTGCTCAACAGCCTGGCCAACCGTCGCGACGTGGTGGTGTCACGCGGCGAGCTGGTGGAGATCGGTGGCGCCTTCCGCATTCCCGATGTGATGCGCAGTGCCGGCGCGCGGCTGCTGGAAGTGGGCACCACTAACCGCACTCACCCGGCCGACTTCGCCAATGCCATCAGCGCGCGCACTGCACTGCTGATGGAGGTACACGCCAGCAACTACGCGATCACCGGCTTCACCGCCAAGGTCGACACCGCGGCAATGGCGGCCATCGCGCACGAGCATGGCCTGCCGCTGGTGGTGGACCTGGGCAGTGGCAGCCTGTGTGATCTGGCGGCCTTCGGCCTGCCGCACGAGCCCACCGTGCAGGAAACGCTGGCGGCCGGCGCCGACCTGGTGTCGTTCAGTGGCGACAAGCTGCTGGGTGGTCCGCAGGCCGGCATCATCGCCGGCCGCGCCGACCTGATCGCGCGGATCAACCGCAACCCGCTGAAGCGGGCACTGCGCATGGACAAGATGGGCCTGGCCGCACTGGAAGCGGTGCTGGCCCTGTACCGCGAGCCGGAGCTGCTGGCACAGCGACTGCCGACCCTGCGCACCCTGTCACGCACGCAGGAGGTCATCGATGTGCAGGCCCAGCGCCTGCTGCAGCCGATGCGTTCCGTGCTCGCGGCCGACTACGATCTTGAACGGTCACCAATGCAGAGCCAGATCGGCAGCGGCGCCCAGCCACAGGCGCAGCTGGCCAGCGCCGGACTGCGTATTACCAGCGCGCGCCGTGGCGGACTGGATCGCCTGGCCAAGCGCTTGCGTCAGCTACCGCGGCCCGTGCTGGGCCGCATTGCCGATGACGCGCTATGGCTGGACCTGCGCTGCCTGGAACCGGCCGACGAAGCCGACTTCCTCGCCCAATGGAGCGCGCTGCAGGCATGATCGTCGGCACCGCCGGGCATATCGACCATGGCAAAACCAGCCTGGTGCGCGCGCTGACCGGCATCGAAACCGATCGCCTGCAGGAAGAGCGAACGCGCGGTATATCGATCGAACTGGGCTACGCCTATGTCCCGGTGGAACGCAGGGACGTCGAAGGCCCCGCCGCGACGCTGGGCTTCGTCGACGTGCCAGGCCATGAGCGCTTCGTGCACACGATGGTGGCCGGCGCCACGGGTATCGATGTCGCCCTGCTGGTGATCGCTGCCGACGACGGCGTGATGCCACAGACCCGCGAGCATCTGGCCATCCTGCAGCTGCTGGGCGTGGATCGCGGCGCGGTGGCGCTGACCAAGATCGACCGTGTGGATGCGGCACGCCTCGCCCGGGTCGAGATCGAGATTGCCGCGCTACTGGCCGCGACACCGCTGCAGGATTCTCCTCTGTTCGCCTGCAACAGCACCGCACCCGACGATGCCGGCATCAGCGCACTGCGTACCCAGCTGCACGCATGGGCGGCGGACGATGCCAGCACACGCCAGGCCGAACTGCGCAGCGAACTGTTCCGCATGCCGGTGGATCGCGTGTTCTCGCTGGCCGGCCACGGCACACTGGTAACCGGCGCGGTGCATGGCGGCATCGCCGCGGTGGGTGAGCATCTGCAGCTGATGCCAGCCGCCACCGACGTGCGCGTACGCAGCATCCATGCGCAGAACCAGGCCAGCGAGCACGCGATGGCTGGGCAACGCTGCGCACTGAACCTGGCCGCCATCGCCCGCGACGACATCCGCCGTGGCGACTGGATTGCCGATCCACGCGCGCTGCTGGCCACTACCCGCGTCGACGTGCGCCTGCGACTTTCCGCACTGGCGCCGCCACTGCGCGACTGGTCACCGCTGCACATCCACTGGGGCACGATGCACCGGCAGGCCCATGTAGTGCTGCTGGAAGACCACGACCACGGCGATGGTCAGTTGGTGCAGCTGGTGTTCGATGCAGAGGTCTGCGCGATGTGTGGCGATCGCTTCATCGCCCGCGATTCCGCCGCGACCCACACGCTGGGCGGTGGCGTCGTGCTCGATCCGGATCCTCCGCAGCGGCGTCGGCGCAGTCCTGCGCGGCTGGCCTGGCTGGGGGCACTGGAGCAGCTGGCGGCCGGTGCCGGTGTTGTCCCGCTGCTGCAGCAGGCACCTGCCGGCATTCCCCTCACCGCGTTGCAACGCTATTGCCGACGCGCCGCCGACCGCATCGACCTGCCCGAGGACGCGCGACGCATCGCTACCCGCGATGACACGGTGATCATCCTCGCACCGCACTGGCAGGCGCTGCGCGAGCAGGTAATCACCTCACTGCGTGGATGGCATGAGCGACGCCCCGACGAACCCGGCGTCGACAGCGGGCGCCTGCAGCGCAGTACCCTGCCCTCGCTTGCAGCGAGCCTCTGGAATGCGCTGCTGCAGGATCTGCTGGCCGATGGCACGCTGCAGCGCGTGGGCGCGTGGTGGCGCCTGCCCGGCCATGACCATGCGCCGCCGGAACGCGAACGCCTTCTGCTGGAACGCGTGCTGCCGCAACTGCATGCCGGTGGCTTCGATCCACCGTGGGTGCGCACCCTGGCCGCCGACGCCGGACTGGCCGAAGACGAGGTCCGCGCCGTCCTGCGCCGCGCCGCCGCACGTGGTGAACTGTTCCAGGTGGTACCGGACTTGTTCTATTCACCCGCGCGCATTGCGGAACTCGCTGCTATCGTCGCGCAGCTGTCACAGGCCAGCGGCACGGTGGATGCGGCAGCGTTCCGCGATGCCATCGGCCTGGGCCGCAAACGCAGCATCCAGATCTTGGAGTTCTTCAATCGCGTTGGCTACACTCGACGCGTCGGTGACCAGCATCGGCCGCGCGGCGACCTGCAGTGGAACGCGGCCCGCGACTGAGCCCACCGGTACCGCCGTACTTTCGGAAGGCATGCGCATCCGGGCATGCGGCTGGGCTTCAAACCCAGTAGGGGGCGTCGATCGTTCCCTGGTAGGTTCGACTCCTGCTGCCTTCCGCCATTCGTGTTTCCGCAGGAGATGTCGGCATGGCCACGCACGCGCAGTCCCCCGCTCCTTCAACGGCCGATGCCCCGCAACGACTGACGTCTCTCGCGCATGGCGGTGGCTGCGGCTGCAAGATCGCGCCCGGCGTGCTGACCGAACTGCTGCGTGGCGTTCCAGCGCTTCCGGCACCGGCCGAGCTGCTGGTCGGCCGCGAGACCAGCGACGACGCGGCGGTGTACCGCCTCGATGACCATCAGGCGATCGTCGCCACCACCGACTTCTTCATGCCGATTGTCGACGACCCGTTCGACTTCGGCCGCATCGCCGCCACCAATGCGCTGTCGGACCTGTACGCGATGGGCGCGCGGCCACTGTTCGCGCTGGCCATCGTCGGCATGCCGATCAACAGCCTGCCGCAGGACACCATCCGTGGCATCCTGCAGGGTGGCGAACGCGCCTGCGCTGATGCCGGCATCGTGGTGGCTGGTGGCCACAGCATCGATTCGGTGGAACCCATCTACGGCCTGGCCGCGATCGGCGTGCTCGATCCGCAACGGCTCAAGCGCAATGCCGATGCACGCGCCGGTGACGTACTGGTGCTGGGCAAACCATTGGGGGTGGGCGTGTATTCGTCGGCACTGAAGAAAGAAGTGCTGGATGTCGAGGGCTACCGTCAGATGATCGAGTCGACCACCCGCCTGAACGCCGTGGGCGTACCGCTGGCCGCGCTGGACGGTGTGCATGCCATGACCGACGTCACCGGCTTCGGCCTGCTCGGCCACCTGCTGGAAGTGTGCCGCGCCAGTGGCGTGGCCGCCGAGGTGGATAGTGCACAGGTGCCGCTGCTGCCGCAGACCCTGGACCTGCTGCAACGTGGCTGCGTAACCGGCGCCTCCAACCGCAACTGGGCCTCGTACGGCGCCGAGGTGCGCTTCGCCGAGGGCTTGGCCGCCCACTGGCAGCCACTGCTGACCGACCCGCAGACCAGCGGCGGTCTGCTGGTGTCCTGCGCCCCGGAGGCAGTGGATGCGGTGCTGGCCAGCTTCCACGACGCGGGATTCGGCCAGGCGTCCGTGGTGGGGCGTTTGAGCGAGGGAGCGCCGGGCGTCAGGGTGGTTTGAGATGTTCTTGCCTCGGGCGCGCATCCCCCGTCGTTGAGATCCGCAGCCATGGCGGCGGCACCACTTCATCGGTTTGCTCGGATAACGTGCCACTGGGAGCAACCTCAGCACTATTAAAGAATGCTTTAATAGCGGCCGGGATTCTTAAAGATCCCTTTAACAACGCCTCGCCAGGAGCGCAAATGCCCAGGACCACCGGCACTTACACCACCACCGATTCGGGCGGCGAGCTTGTCAAGGCCTTCGTGCCCCATCCATTGCCGCCCACGATGCCGCCCCTTGATCCTGCTTGCTACATGGCCAATGCGGCAGCCGAGGCGGCGCTGGGACGGCTCTCCGCCATGTCGGGTTTGGTCGCTTCTGCTGAATGGCTGATCTACAGCTCCATCCGCAAGGAGGCCTTGTTGACCTCCCAGATGGAGGGCACTCAGGCGACACTGACGGATCTGCTGGATCAAGAATCCGGAATCGACGTGGCCAGTACCACGGACGTCAGCGACGTGACGAATTACCTGCAAGCGTTCGCGTATGTGCGAGACCAGCTGAAACACGATTGGGGCCTGCCGATCTCAACGCGCCTGTTGTGCGAAGCACATAGCATCCTTTTGAACAGTGCGCGCGGCGAGCAGAAGTTACCTGGTGAAGTGCGCCGCTCCCAGAACTGGATCGCAGGTACCCGGCCAGGCAATGCTCTTTACGTCCCCCCTCCTCACATGGAAGTCGGACGGTTGCTGGGTGAGATGGAGCGCTATATCCACGAGCCTACGACAGACCTTCCTCCTCTGGTCCGCATTGCCTTGATCCATGCACAGTTCGAAACGATCCACCCGTTCCTTGATGGCAATGGGCGCATAGGCCGCTTGCTGATTGCAGCATTGCTGGAAGACTGGAAGCTGCTGCCGGAGCCACTGCTCTATGTCTCTGGCGAACTCAAGAAACATCAAGACGAGTACTACCGGCTTCTGTCGGCCATCCGCGCCGATGGCGACTGGGAGAGTTGGATCCGCTTCTTCCTCGACTGCACGACCGAAGCCGCCGAGAACGCCCAAAGAAACATCATCGACATCGCCTCACTCATCGCAGCCGACCGGAGAAAGGTCATGGCTGCGAAAGACGGCACGGTGCAGGCGATCCGCTTGTTCGAAATGCTGCCTACGATGCCGCGCTTCACCATTACATTTGCAGCTGAAAGGCTGGGGGTGACATTTCCCACCGCCAGCGCGGCTGTCAAAGTCCTGCAAAGCGTTGACGTCCTTGTCGGTACCGGGAATCAGAAACGGAACCAGCAGTTCAGCTACAAGCAATACACCGAACTGCTGCAGCGCTAGGGAGGTAGGCGCAGCCCGCGCATTGAAGGGGAGACGTTGAATATCCCCCAAATGCGTACCCAGGCGGATCAATGATCACCCATCACACGCTCGTCCCAACCGCCAGGGCACGCATCTTCGATGACCTGACGGCACGCCCGGCCACGCCCTATCACTCGATGTTCTGCACCTGTTCGCGGATCTGGTCGATCAGCACCTTCAGCTCCACCGCGGCATTGGACGTGCGGCTGTCCACCGACTTCGAGCCCAGCGTGTTGGCTTCGCGGTTGAACTCCTGCAGCAGGAAGTCCAGGCGGCGGCCGACCGGCTCGCGCTGCTTGAGCACGCGGCGGATCTCGACGATGTGGCTGCCGAGGCGGTCCAGCTCTTCATCCACGTCCAGCTTCTGCAGCCACAGCACCAGTTCCTGCTCGGCGCGACCGGGGTCGACCGGGTGCGGCAGGTCAGCCAGGCGGGCGGCCAGCTTGGCGCGCTGGCCGTCGCGAATGGCCGGAATCAAGGTGCGCACTTCGGTAGCGATGCGTTCGATGCCGTCCACGCGCTCGCTGATGGCCGCGGACAACTTGCCGCCTTCGCGCTCACGGGCCTCGACGAAGCCATCCAGCACCTGGTCCAGCAGGGCCAGTGCCTCGACCTGCAGGGCGGCGGCATCGGTGGCCTCGCCACGGGTGACGCCCGGCAGCTGCAGCAGATCGGTGAAGCTGACCTGCAGATTGGGGAAATCGGAGGTCAGGCGGTGCGCCAGGCGGCCCAGCTGGCCCAGCAGGGCCTCGTCCACCTGCAGGTTGGCGGCCGCTTCCGGCGCGCGCAGGCGCATCACCAGATCCAGCTTGCTGCGGCTCAGGCGCGCGGCGATACGCTCGCGCAGCTGCGGCTCGAGCGCCCGCAGTTCCTCGGGCAGGCGGGTGCCGACCTCCAGGAAGCGGTGGTTGACCGAGCGCAGCTCGCAGCCCAGCGTGCCCCACGGGGTGACCCGCTCGCCGCCGGCGTAGGCGGTCATGCTTCGAATCATGGATTGTGTCCGGTGCGTGCAAAGGGGGAATGGTACCCTAGCGCCCTCACCAGAGCCCCCTTGCCCGCCCCGTGAAGGCCGCGGGCGTGGCGGCGTACTCCCTCGCCATTACGGAACCCGCACCATGTCCGATTCCCGCCCCAGCGGCCGCCAGCCCGACCAGCTCCGCCCGGTCGTCATCCAACGCGGCTTCACCCGCCACGCCGAAGGTTCGGTGCTGGTGTGCTTCGGTGAAACCCGTGTGCTGTGCACCGCCAGCGTCGAGAACCGCGTGCCGGGCTTCCTGCGCGGCAAGGGCGAAGGCTGGGTGACCGCCGAATACGGCATGCTGCCGCGCGCTACCCACACCCGCAGCGACCGCGAAGCGGCCCGTGGCAAGCAGGGCGGCCGCACCCTGGAGATCCAGCGCCTGATCGGCCGCAGCCTGCGCGCGTGCGTGGACCGCAACGCGCTGGGCGAGCGCACCATCACCCTCGACTGCGACGTGCTGCAGGCCGACGGCGGCACCCGCACCGCTGCCATCACCGGCGCCTACGTGGCCCTGGTCGATGCGGTGAACGTGCTGATGAAGCGTGGCGACATCAAGCGCAACCCGATCCTGGGCGCAGTGGCCGCGGTGTCGGTGGGCGTGTACCGCGGCACCCCGGTGCTGGACCTGGACTACGCCGAAGACAGCGACTGCGACACCGACATGAACGTGGTGATGAACGACGGTGGCGGCTTCATCGAGCTGCAGGGCACCGCCGAAGGGCATGCCTTCCGTCGCGACGAGCTGGACGCGCTGCTGGGCCTGGCCGAGAAGGGCGTGCGCGAGCTGCTGGACGCACAGCAGGCGGCGCTGTCGGCATGAACCGGCGCATCGCCCTGACCACCCTGGTGGTGGCCGACTATGACGAAGCCATTGCCTGGTACACCGGCAAGCTCGGCTTCGCACTGCTGGAGGACATCGACCAGGGCCACAAGCGCTGGGTGGTGGTGGGGCCGACCGACGGCAGCGCTGCCGCCCTGCTGCTGGCCCGTGCCAGCGACGAGGAACAGCGCAGCCGCATCGGCAACCAGACCGGTGGCCGCGTCGCCTTCTTCCTCAACACCAACGACTTCCACCGCGACCACACGGCGATGCTGGCCGCCGGGGTCGAATTCCTGGAAGCGCCGCGCGAAGAACCCTATGCAACGGTCGCGGTGTTCCGCGATCTGTATGGCAACACCTGGGACCTGCTGGAGCCCCGTCAATGAAGAAACTGGTACTGGCCAGCCACAACGCCGGCAAGCTGGTGGAGATGCAGGAGATCCTCGCCGACCTGCCGCTGCAGATCACCTCGGCCGCCGAGCTGGGCCTGGGCGACGTGGAAGAAACCGGCCTGACCTTCGTCGAGAACGCGCTACTGAAGGCGCGCGCGGCCTGCGAAGCGACCGGCCTGCCCGCGCTGGCCGATGATTCCGGCCTGATCGTCGATGCCCTCGGCGGTGCGCCGGGCCTGTACAGCGCGCGCTATGCCGGCCACCCGACCAATGCCGCGGCCAACAACGCCAAGCTGCTGGAGGCGATGGCCGACGTTCCCGATGGCCAGCGCGGCGCCCGCTTCTATGCGGTGATCGTGCTGCTGCGCCACGCCACCGATCCGCAGCCGCTGATCTGCGAAGGTCGCTGGGAGGGCCAGATCATCCGTGAACTGCGCGGCACGAATGGTTTCGGCTACAACCCGGTGTTCCTGGACACCACCCACGGCCTGACCGCCGCGGAGATGGAGCCGGCCCTGAAGAACGCCATCAGCCACCGTGCCATTGCCCTGCAGCAGCTCAAGCAGCAGCTGGCGACGCTGTACTGACGCCACCCGATCGAACCAGGGAAGCCGGCCAGCGGCCGGCACTACCGAAGATGCCCATGCCGCACGCCCACGACCACTGCAACCACCTGCCCGGCGAAGCCTGTTCGGCGGACCACGACACTTCGGTACGACTGGTGCCGCCGCCGCTGTCGCTGTACGTGCACCTGCCGTGGTGCGTGCGCAAATGCCCGTACTGCGATTTCAATTCGCACCAGGCCAAGGGCGAGCTGCCGTTCGATGCCTACATCGATGCGCTGCTGCGCGACCTCGACCAGGACCTGCCGCTGGTCTGGGGCCGGGTGGTGCACAGCGTGTTCTTCGGTGGCGGCACGCCCAGCCTGTTCCCGCCGGAAGCCATCGACCGTTTCCTGCAACAGGCCAGCGCACGCCTGCGTTTCGCGCCCAATGCCGAAATCACCCTGGAAACCAACCCGGGCACCGCCGAGCATGGCCGCTTCGACCGCTACCGCGCAGCCGGCGTGAACCGCCTCAGCTTCGGCATCCAGAGTTTCGACGACGCCATGCTCAAGCGCCTGGGCCGCATCCACGACAGTGGCGAAGCCGAGCGCGCGGTGAAGATGGCGCAGGACGCGGGTTACGACAACTTCAACATCGACCTGATGTACGCGCTGCCGGAACAGACCCTGGCCGGTGCCGAGGCTGATCTGGAACGCGCGTTCGCGCTGCAGCCGGCACACATCTCGCACTACCAGCTGACCCTGGAACCGAACACGGTGTTCTTCGCGCGGCCGCCGCAGGGCATTCCCGATGAAGACAACGCCTGGGACATGCAGGAACACTGCCAGGCGCTGCTGGCGCAGGCCGGTTTCGGCCAGTACGAGGTGAGCGCCTACGCACGCCCTGGCCGGCAGAGCGCGCACAACCTGAACTACTGGCGCTTCGGCGATTACCTGGGCATCGGTGCCGGCGCGCACGGCAAGATCAGCTCGGGCGCCGAGGAACACGTGCTGCGACGCTGGAAGCTGAAGCATCCGCAGGCTTATCTGGACAGCGCGGGCACCCCGGCCTCGTTCGGGGGTGACGATGTGATCGCGCCTGAGCGCCTGCCCTTCGAGTACATGCTGAATCTGCTGCGCCTGCACGAAGGCTTCGGCCTGCGCGATTTCGAGTCGCGTACCGGGCTGTCGCGCAGCGTGCTGGATGCACCGCTGGCCGAGGCCGTGCAGCGTGGCTGGCTGGACGTGACCGATGGCCATGTGCAGCCGACCGAACTGGGCCGCCGTTTCACCAACGATGTGGTGAGCCTGTTCCTGGAGGAGTGATCCTCGCCTGACAGGGGGTAGTGCCGGCCGCTGGCCGGCAGCTCGATCGGCGGGGATTGCCGGCCAGCGGCCGGCACTACCGTTCATCGGTCGGGCCATGCCTGGCGAATGGGATGCACATTCGCCCTAAAGTAGCGCCGACAGCGGCCGACACGGTAGATTCACCAGATCGATCCGCGGGAATCCGGATACCGCCTGCCGATGTCAGCTGTCTTTTCCATCACTCCTGCCGACAAGAACCGCCTGGCCGCCAGCGACCTGCCACCGCGGGTACGTGAGCTGCTGGGCGCGCTGATCGGCCTGTGCCGGCAGACGCTGGCCGCGCCCCTGATCCTGACTGTCGAAGCGCTGGAGCAGACCCTGCTGCACGACGCCGATCGCGCACGCAATCCGCAGCAGCAGGCCGAACTGATGGCCCAGCGTGGACAGCTGCACGCCTTCGCTGGCCACTTCGCCGACCGCATGCTCGATGCCGTTGCCGACGCCCTCGCACGGTTGCGCGAACCGGCCAACGGTGTCAGCACCAGTGCTACGCCGCCAGCGCTGCCGGGCATGCTCGGGCTGTCGCTGGTTGATGAGCACGAAGTGGATCGCGACCTGCTGCTGACCGAGATGGTGCGGCGCGAAACCCTGCGTTCAACCAACACACTGAACCTGCTCGGCCAACGCCTGGGGGTACTGGCGGCGGCGCCGGCCTTCGAGGCCGACACCCTGCCGCTGGCGCCGCAGGCACTGTGCGCGATGGTGCGCCGGATTGCCGAACAGGACGCGCTGAGCGTCGACGTACAGCTGGCGCTGTATCGCAGTTTCGAACGACAGGTACTGGAACGGCTGGGCGATATCCTTGACCGTGCCAATGCGCTGCTGGCCCAGTCCGGCGTACTGCCGGGGCTGGTCTACACCCCCTACCTGGCACGCTCGTCGAGCACGCGTCGGATCATCACCCAGTCGGTGGGTGGCGGCCGCACCACGCAGCCGGCCAAGCGCAGCGCGGCCCCCCTGACCGGCTGGAACGGTTCGGCACCGGCCGGCTCCTGGTCCAGCCTGGTACAGGACGCCTTCCACGAGGGTGGTGCAGCCGGCCCCGCCACGCCGGGCGTGACCACATCCACCGGCAGTGCTTTGCATGAGCTGCTGCAGCAGGCCCGGCACGCCAGCCCTGCCCCGGCGGACAGCGGCGCAGTGCCCAGTGCGGCAGTCGACGCGGTACTCGCGCGTCTGCAGGCTCAGTCCAGCGCGGCAACCAGCGTGGCCGACCTGCAGGCGGCCGTGGTCGCGCAGCTGCGCAGCGAGCATGGTGCGCAGGCCCAGCTGGGCAGTCACGACCGGGACAACCTGGACCTGCTGCGCATGCTGATGCAGCAGGTGCAACAGCAGCAGCGTCCCGATCCGGTGCCGGCCGCCCTGCTGGCCCGCCTGCAGGTGCCCCTGGCACGTGCGGCCATGGCCGACCCGGGCTTCTTCGTACGCGACGAACATCCCGCGCGCGAGCTGCTCAACCAGATTGCCGAAGTCGGCGCCAACTGGCTGGGCGACGATGACGTCGACCCACAGCTGCTGCAGCGCATGGCGCAGAGCGTGCAGGGCCTGCTCGGCCAGGATGCACGCGCGCCGGAAGCCTTCGCCGCTGCCAACGAAGACGTGCAGCAGCACCAGCGCGCGGCGGCCCATCGTGCCGAACTGGCCGAGCGCCGCCACGTGGAAGCCGCGCGCGGCAAGGAACGATTGGAACTGGCCCGTCGCCAGGCCACCGCACAGATCGACCAGTGCTGCGACACGCAGTCGCCACCGCGCTTCGTGCAGACCCTGTTGCGCCAGGCCTGGGCCGATGCACTGACCCTCACCCGCCTGCGCCATGGCGATGATTCGCCACAGTGGCAGGAACGCCTGCAACAGACCGAGCGCATCGCTGCCATCACCGCACAGGCCATCGACGCCCCCGGCGGCACCGATACCGCGTTGGCAGCGGACGTGGAGGCCGCACTGCTGCAGGTCGGCTACCACGCCGAGGAAGCCGCCGCCGTCGCGCGCAGGCTGGCCACGCCCGGTGGCGAGGATGAAAGCACCTCGCGTACCGAACTCAGTGCCCGCCTGAAGGCACGTGCGCGCCTGGGCGAACACGCCGGCGCGCCCACCGGCACGGCGCCTGCAACGCCCCGCAGCAGTGCCGAAGAAGCCGCCTACCAGCAGCTGTCCACGCTGCCGTTCGGCAGCTGGTTCGACATCGATACCGGTGATGGCACGCTGCGCCGCCAGCGCCTGTCCTGGTACAGCCTGCTGACCGGCCACGCCCTGTTCGTCAATCCACGCGGGCAGAAGATCACCGATACCGACCTGGATACGCTGGCACGGCAGATCAGTGCCGGGCGCGCGCAACTGGTCACCGAAGACAAGGGCCGGCTGGTCGACCGTGCCTGGGAAGCCAGCCTCGGTGCGCTGCGCGCACTGGCCACGGGCCGCGCACAGGAGACCCCCGCATGAAAGCCGTACCGCCGCAGGACACCCGCCGCGCGCCGCGCCGCCAGGTCTCGGACCTGGTGCCGGTCACCGACCAGATGCGCGAGTGCGTGGTCGGACGCCTCGGCAATGTCTCCGAAACCGGCATGCTGATGCTGGCCAGCGTGCCGCTGCGCGAGGATGCGTTGTACCAGCTGCGCTTCCCGTTGCCACTGGGTGATGGCCGCCAGCAGGCCATCGACGTGGGCGTGCACCTGCTGTGGAGCGAGCCCGCACACGTTCCCGGCCAGAGCTGGACCGGCTTCCGCTTCCTGACCCTGTCACGCGAACATCGGCAGCTGCTGCGCCAGTGGGTGGGCGAGGACAGCGACGAGGGACCGGTTTCGACGGTCTGAGTGCCGGTTCCGGCACAGCGGTTTTTCGCGGTATGCGGCAGAATCTAGGGCCGTTTTCCGTGTCGAGCCACCGCAATGATCCAGCAAGACCCCGGCGCCCTGTATCCCGACCACCTGGCCGTGCTGTGCCGACGCGCCGAACAGGCGCTGGCCCGCGGCGGCTTCGATCACCTGGTGGTGCCCAGCGGCACCCTGCACTACCAGGTGTTCGACGACCGCGACTACCCGTATGCGGTGAATCCGCAGTTCAAGGCCTGGCTGCCGCTGACCCGCGTGCCCAACAGCTGGATCGTGTTCACCCCCGGCAAGCGTCCGGCGGTGATCTTCCACCAGCCGTTCGATTACTGGCACGTGGTACCGGACGCCCCCAGCGGCTGGTGGGTGGAGCACTTCGACATCCACATCATCCGCAAGCCCGAAGAGGCGCTGGCCCTGCTGCCGGCCGACCCGTCGCGCTGCGCGATCCTCGGCGAGCCGCAGAGCACGCTGGGCAACTACGTGCCGAACAACCCGGCGCCGGTGGTGAACTACCTGGAATGGCACCGCGGCAGCAAGACGCCGTATGAAATCGCGCTGATGCGCCAGGCGCAGGTGCTGGGCGTGCGCGGCCACCGTGCCGCCGAAGCCGCGTTCCGCAACGGCGCCGACGAGTTCAGCATCCACATGGCGTACTGCCAGGCCGTCGGCCAGGACGCCAACGAGCTGCCCTACGGCAACATCGTGGCGTTGAACGAACATGCCGCCGTGCTGCATTACACCGAGCTGGGCCGCAAGGCGCCGCAGCCGCTGCGCAGCTTCCTGATCGATGCTGGTGCCAGCGCGCACGGCTACGCCAGCGACATCACCCGCACCTACGCCGCGCAGGGCCACGACGAGTTCGCCGCGATGATCGCCGCCGTCGACGGTGCCCAGCAGCAGATGTGCGCAGCGGTGCGCCCGGGCTTCGACTACAAGCAGCTGCACGTGGACGCACATCTTTCGCTGATGGGCGTGCTGAAGGACTTCGGCGTGATCAAGGTCTCGCCGCAGACCGCAGTGGAAACCGGCGTCAGCGCCGCGTTCTTCCCGCATGGCATCGGTCACCTGATCGGCCTGCAGGTGCACGACGTGGCCGGTTTCGCGGCCAGCGACGAGGGTGGCCGCATCGAGCGCCCGGCCGGCCACCCGTACCTGCGCCTGACCCGCGTGCTGGAACCGGGCATGGTGGTGACCATCGAACCGGGCCTGTACTTCATCGACATGCTGTTGAATGAAGTGAAGGATGCCGGCCATGGCGATGCGATCAACTGGGACCGCGTGGATTTCTTCCGTCCGTATGGCGGCATCCGCATTGAAGACGAAGTGCTGTGCACTGAAGGCGAGGCGGACAACCTGACGCGGCCGGAGTTTGCGGCGGCCAACGGCTGAGCCCCTCGTGGTTGGTCGCAGAAGTCAAAAGCCCTGCCTCTGACAGTTTCCTGCCGCGTTCAACCACGGAAAAGAGAAAAGAAAAGCAGAAGCGGGTCGCTCGCTGCACTCGCTCTGTGTCGACCAAGGTCGACACCTACCAACAGCCGCGCGTTCCAACGGCCGCAGTGGCCAGTAGATCCACGCCATGCGTGGATGATTCATTCGATATCTGACAGATGTGCCGACCAACGGTCGGCACCCACCAACAGCCGCGTGAACCTGTCGAAGGCGGGGCACGGTGGGTTTGCGGGGTGTGAGCCGCATGGATGCGGCGACCAAGCCTCCAGGGATGGATTCACGGCGTCCCCGCAAACCCACCGTGCCCCGCCATCCCACGGATAGCCCGCTTTGGCCTTGGCTTTGGCTGTTGCCTCTGCAGGTGCAGGGCTGCAAGCCCTGCCGAAACCCCTTACCCCGCCATCACCGCTTCAATCTCGTCGGCGCTGCGCGCCAGGCCTTCGGTCAGCACGCGATGCCCGTCATCGGTGATCAGCACGTCATCCTCGGTACGGATCCCGATACCGCGCCAGCGCGGTTCCACCGTCGTATCGTCCACGCCGATATACAGCCCCGGCTCGATGGTGAATGCCATGCCCGGCTCCAGCAGGCGCGAATCGCCGGCCAGGCGATAGTCACCCACGTCGTGCACGTCCATGCCGATCCAGTGCCCGGTCTTGTGCCGGTAGAAACGCTGGTACAGGCCCTCGGACAGGTTCTTTTCCAGCGTGCCCTTCAGCAGGCCCAGCCGCAGCAGGCCTTCGGTCAGGGTCTGCACCGCCGCCAGGTGACCCATCTCGTAGGCCACGCCCGGCTTGGCCTGGGCCAGTGCCGCGGCCTGCGCGTCACCGACCAGGTCGTGCAGCGCGCGCTGCTCGGCGCTGAAGCGGCCGTTCACCGGGAACGTGCGGGTGATGTCGCTGGCATAGCCGCGGTATTCGGCACCGGCGTCGATCAGCACCAGCTCACCATCGCGCGAACGTGCGTTGTTGTCGCGGTAGTGCAGGATGCAGCCGTTGCGACCTGCACCGACGATGCTGCAATAGGCCGGCACCGCGTCGTTGGCGCGGAACACGCGTTCCAGTTCGGCCTGCAGTTCGTATTCGTGGATGCCGGCCTTCGCCGCTTTCATCGCCGCCAGATGTGCACGCACGCTGATCTGCGCGGCGTGGTGCATCAGCGCCACTTCAGCACCGGACTTGAACAGGCGCTGCTCATGCAGCAGGTGGCCCAGCTCCAGGAACTCATGCGGCGGCTGCGCGCCGTGGCGCACCTGCGAACGCACGCGGTTGACCCAGCCGATCAGCTTCAGGTCGAAATCGGCGTCGCGGCCGAAGTGGTAATAGACGCGCGAACGCCCTTCCAGCAGGCCCGGCAGGATGTCGTCCAGATCGTCGATCGGGTACGCATCGTCCATGCCGTACTGCGCCACCGCGCCTTCCTGGCCGGCGCGGCTGCCGTCCCAGGCCTCGCGCTCGGCGTCGCGCTCACGGCAGAACAGGATGGCCTCGCCGTGGCGGCGGCCCGGGATCAACACCAGCACCGCTTCCGGCTCCGGGAAGCCGCTCAGGTACTGGAAGTCCGAATCCTGCCGGAACGGGTAATGGGTATCGAGGCTGCGCACCTTCTCGGCCGCGGCGGGAAGCACCAGGATCGCATCCTCGCCGGCCATGTCCATCAGCTGGCGGCGGCGACGCTTGTATTCGCCGGCCGCGATGCCGGTGCGCTGCTTGATGTCCATCAGTTCAGGCGCTGCCGATGGCGCGAGGCCAGCACCACGTCACCGTGCAGCAGCAGTACCGCCACGCGGATGAATTCCTCGATCTCGGACAGGGCTTCGTCATCGTCATCGCCACCGGCCTCGAAATCCTCGCTGGAGGCACGGGCCAGGCTGGCCATGTCGGTCAGCGCTTCTTCGCCCTCTTCGGACAGGGTCGGGCGGCGGCCGCCGCTGCCCAGGCCGAAGCCGCCCAGGAAGGAACGGGTCCAGCTGAACATGGCATCAGCCTGCGCGGACACGTCGTCGCCATCGGTCAGCAGCAGTTCGAAGGCGAAATCGCGGTCTTCCAGTTGCTTGATGGTGACCTGCAGCAGCTGCCCCAGCACGCTGTCGGCGGCCACCGGCGGCAGGTTGTCGTCGGCCAGCACACGCGCCGGCCAATCATTGCCGGGGGCACCACCGGCGGCCAGCCAGCCGCACAGTGCGCCGTGCAGCTCGGCAGCGGTGGCGCCCAGGCCCAGTTCCTGGCTGGCGCGGGTAACGTCGTCGACGGAGGGAAGTTCGGTCATCGTGCGGCTCGTTCGGAAAGGAAACCCGGGGCGCGCACGCGCGCGCCCGTGAGACCCCGTAGTGTAGCAACCCGACGGCATCCTCTCTGCGACCGTCAGGCCTTGCTGCGACAACGCTTGACCGCCCTTACCCGGCTTGCCTATCGTGCCCGTATGGAACCCGCCGATCCCCTTGCCCAGCTGCAGGACTTCGCTGCCCGCGTGGAAGCGTTGCTTGAACGCAACCAGCGCCTGGCCGAGGAGAACCGCAGCCTGCGCCACCAGCAGGAACAGCTGGTGGCCGAGCGTTCCACGCTGCTGGCCAAGAACGAGCAGGCACGCTCGCGGGTGGAAGCAATGATCAGCCGGCTCAAATCCCTGGAGCAGCACACATGAGCGCCGAACCGGTCAGTGTCCGCATCCTCGATCGTGAATACACCGTGGGTGTCGGCGGCGATGAACGCGACAGCCTGATGGCGGCCGCGCGCCTGCTCGATGCGCGCATGCGCGAAATCCGCGGCAGCAACCGCATGGCCGCGGTCGACCGCGTCGCCGTGCTGGCGGCGTTGAACCTGGCCCATGAACTGCAACTGCTGCGCGACGAGAACGCCCGCCAGGCAGTCGCCCTGCAGCAGACGCTGGCCGACCTGAACCGGCGCCTGGACCGCGCGATCGACGGCACCCCGTAGAAGAGGGGACGGAGGGAATCAAGGCGCATTCGCCCCTTCCGTGCCGGAAACGTCTTAATCCCCTCCGTCCCCTTTTCTCATATCTGAATTGGCACGGACTGTTGCCGACGAACGGCCTATCCAGATCCTGCGTGCTGGCTATAATGGCCACGCGTTCTCTGCGGTACTCGACGGCATGTGCAAACATTCGCCTTGTCCCTTAAGAACGACACCGGGAGCGCGACAGCGCCGGGAGTGCAGGTCCGCCTTGTAGCGGGAAGCCCGATGGTTCTCCAGCGTTCCCACTTGAGCCCCCGGGTTCAAGGTCGTTTCGCATGCATCGACATTGCGGAGAATGCAATATTCCAGCAAGGGCGGCGTCTTCGGGCGTCGCCCTTGTTCTTTCCGGCACAATGACGGCTGATCCTTGCCGCACGCTGCCATGACCGACCCGCGCCAGGCCCTGCGCCACGACCTGCGGCAACGCCGCCGCGACCTTTCCGCCGCTGAGCGCATTGCCGCCGCCGAATCCCTCGCCGATGCCCTGCTGGCCCTGCCGTTCGCCCCGCGCGAAGGCGCCGTGGCCGGCTACTGGGCGCTGGATGGCGAAATCGCCTTGCACCGGTGGCAGGTGCAGTTACCCGACACACTGACCTACTGCCTGCCGGTACTGGCGGGTGACGTGCTGCGCTTCGCACCGTGGCGCCCCGGGCAAGCATTGACCAGCAACCGTTACGGCATCCCCGAGCCGGACGTGGCGGTGGAAGACACCCTGGAACCGGCGCAGATGGCGCTGGTAGTGACCCCGCTGGTGGGCTTCGACACACAGTGCCGGCGGCTGGGCATGGGGGGCGGCTGGTATGATCGCAGCTTCGCCTTCCGCCACGACCGGCCGGCGCCGCCCTGGCTGGTCGGCGCTGCATTCGCGGTGCAGCAGGTCGAGTCCTTGCCGGTGGCGTCGTGGGACGTGCCGGTGGATGCGATCTGCACCGAAGACGGCCCCCTGTTCCCCTCCGCTGCCCCCGTGAACGCATGACCGCCCGCAAGCGCTACTGGCTGATGAAATCCGAACCGGACGCCTTCTCCATCGATGACCTGGCCAAGGTCAAGGTCGAACCCTGGAACGGGGTGCGCAACTACCAGGCGCGCAATTTCATGCGCGATGGCATGCAGGTGGGTGACGGCATCCTGTTCTACCACTCCAATACCAAGGTGCCGGGCATCGTTGGCCTGGCCACCGTGGCCAGCCCGGCCTACCCGGACGACACCCAGTTCGACCCGACATCCGACTACCACGATCCCAAGAGCACGCGCGAGAACCCGCGCTGGATGCTGGTGGACGTTGCCTTCGACCGCAAGCTCAAGCAGGTGATCGCGCTGGACGAGATCAAGCTGCACGCCGAAGAACTCGGCGAGGGCTTCCCGCTGGTTGCCAAGGGCAACCGCCTGTCGGTGTTCCCGGTGACCGCCGCGCAGTGGAAGCTGCTGCTGTCGCTGGAAAAGAAATCCTGATTCCCTGCCTGAGAGTTCTCCCATGTCCGAAGCCAAGCGCCTGGCCGCCGAGAAAGCCATCGAGTACGTTGAAGACGGCATGATCGTCGGTGTCGGCACCGGTTCCACCGTGGCCTATTTCATCGATGCCCTGGCCCGCATCCAGCACCGCATCAAGGGTGCCGTGTCCAGCTCCGAACAGAGCACCGCGCGCCTGAAGCAGCACGGCATCGAGGTGATCGAGCTGAACCACAGCGGCAACCTGTCGCTGTACGTGGACGGCGCCGATGAGTGCGATGCCAACAAGTGCCTGATCAAGGGCGGCGGCGCCGCGCTGACCCGCGAGAAGATCATCGCCGAGGCCAGCGAGCGCTTCATCTGCATCGTCGACCCGAGCAAGCAGGTGCCGGTGCTGGGCAAGTTCCCGCTGCCGGTGGAAGTGATCCCGATGGCGCGCAGCCTGGTCGCCCGCCAGATCCGCGACATGACCGGCGGCCAGCCGACCTGGCGCGAAGGCGTGGTCACCGACAACGGCAACCAGATCCTGGACATCCACAACCTGCAGATCACCGATCCGGAAAAGCTGGAGCGCGAGCTCAACCAGCTGCCCGGCGTGGTCTGCGTGGGCCTGTTCGCGCGCCGTCGCGCCGATGTGGTGATCGTCGGTGGTGAGCCGCCGGTCGTGCTCTGACCCTTTCGAAGGATCCTGACGATGTCGCTGTTGCGTTCGCTGCTGATGCTTCCGCTGCTGGCCCTGGCCGGCTGTGCTACCGACGCGGCCCGCCATTGGGTCGAGCTGGATGGCGCCCGCTACCAGGTGGAGCTGGCCACCAACGATGAAACCCGCGCGCGCGGGTTGATGTTCCGCGACCAGATGGCCGCCGATCACGGCATGCTGTTCATCCACGACCGCGAGGAAATGCAGGCGTACTGGATGAAGAACACCAAGCTTGCGCTGGACATCCTGTACTTCGACAGCCAGCGCAAGCTGGTCAGCCAGCAGCGCGACGTGCCGCCGTGCTCGGCCGGCGACATGTGCCCGCCCTACCCCAGCGGTGGCCCGGCGCGCTATGTGCTGGAGCTCAACGCCGGTCAGGCCGAGAAGCTCAAGCTGAAGGACGGCACCCAGCTGACCTTCGGCCCGGGCATCGAAAAGTAAACGATGCGGCCGGCCAGCGGCCGGCACCCGCCGAATCAACATCAAAGGCAAAAGCTGGGTTACCGAGGGATGGCGGGGCGGTGTGGACTTGCAGGACACGCCGTAAACCCGTCCCTGGGGGCTCGTAGGCGCCATCCATGGCGCCTGCGGTCCTGCAAGGCCACACCGCCCCACCTCTGACAGTTGGCCGGCGGCTGTTGGCAGGTGTCGACCTTGGTCGACACGACATTTCCAAGGCGATGTTCTTTTCACGCGGCACCGCTTGAAACCGCCTGCGAATGACGCCAGTCTGTGGTCATGCAGGACCGGATCTCACTCCCCGACTGGGATGCACTGGCCGACCTCGAAGACGAGGCGCTGCCACTGTTGCCGACCGCGCTGCTGATCGCGCGCGATGAATACCCCGATCTGCAGCCGTCCACCTACGACGCGCTGATCCAGAGCCATGTCGACCACCTCCGTTCGGAAGTGGACAGCATCGACAACAGCCCATTGAAGATGGCAGCGATCAATCGCCATCTGTTCGACGAGCTGGGCTACAGCGGCGACCACGACGAGTACTACGACCCGCGCAACAGCTACCTCAACCAGGTATTCGAGCGCCGCCTGGGAAACCCGATCTCGCTGGCGCTGGTGCAGATGGAAGTCGCGCGCCGACTGGGAATCCCGCTCGACGGCGTGTCCTTCCCCGGCCACTTCCTGGTGCGCCTGCCGGTGGGCGACGGCGTGCTGGTGATGGACCCGTTCAATGGCGGCCGCCCGCTGGACGTGGACGAACTGCGCGAGCGGGCCAAGTCACACCTGGGCGGGCAGATGCCCGACGACCAGGTGCTGGCGCAGATCCTCGACCCGGCGCCGGCGCGCGCGATCCTGATGCGCATGCTGCGTAACCTGCACGGCGTGTATGCCGAAGCCGGCGAATGGGACCGCGCCGCGCGCAGTGCCGACCGCCTGCTGAAGCTGGCCCCGGAGCAGGACGACGCGCTGCGTGATCGCGGCCTGGCCTACCTGCAGCTGGAGTACCTGGCCGGTGCCCGGCATGACCTGGGGCAGTATCTGAAGCGCAACCCGGAAGCCAGCGATGCGCAGTGGCTGCGCGAGAAGCTGATCGACCTCGGTGGGCCGGTGCCACGGCTGCATTGAGGGTGTCCGGTGTGCGGACCAACGGTCCGCACCCACAGAAGGGCCTGCAGGCCCCGCCATCAATCGACCTCGACCATCTCGAAATCGGCCTTGGTCACGCCGCAATCCGGGCAGGTCCAGGTCTCGGGAATGTCTTCCCAGCGCGTCCCCGGCGCGATGCCTTCTTCCGGCAAGCCTTCCGCTTCGCTGTAAAGAAAGCCGCAGACCACGCACATCCAGGTACGCAAGGTGGTGGGGGTGGCATCGCTCATCGGATAATCAGGGCTGGATTCACGGGCCGCCATTGTCCCATCGCGGTCCACTCACCGGTAGCCATCGATGACTTCTGCTTCCCCGGCGCCCCGCGGCGTCTACCTGATCACCCCGGACGAGCCCGATACCGCACGCCTGCTGGCCCGCACCGCGCCGCTGCTGGCCGCCGGCGCCACCTGGCTGCAGTACCGCAACAAGACCGCCAGCGACGCGCTGCGGCGGGAGCAGGCCACCGCCCTGCAGGCGCTGTGCGCGGAACACGGCGTGCCGCTGATCGTCAACGACGACCCGGCGCTGGCCAAGGCGGTCGGCGCCGCCGGCGTGCACCTGGGCGGCACCGATGGCGATATCCCCAGCGCGCGTGCCCTGCTCGGCGCGGACGCCATCATCGGCGCCTCCTGCTACGACCAGCTCGCCAACGCCGAGCAGGCCGTGGCGGCCGGCGCCAGCTACGTGGCCTTCGGCGCGTTCTTCCCGACCACCACCAAGATCACCAGCAGCCGCGCCCATACCGACCTGCTGCGGCAAAGCGCCGCACTGGGCGTGCCGCGGGTGGCGATCGGCGGCCTGACGCCGGACAATGTCGGTCCCATCATCGACGCCGGCGCCGATCTGGTCGCCGTGGTCAGCAGCGTGTTCGCCGCCGAAGACCCGGTTGTGGTCCAGCGCGCCTACCTCGCCCAGTTCGCGTAATGCCCAGGAAATCCGCATGAACCACGACCAGTCCCACGCCCTGTTCTCCCGCGCCCAGCAGCTGCTGCCGGGCGGCGTCAATTCGCCGGTGCGCGCGTTCAAATCGGTCGGCGGCGAACCGTTCTTCGTCGAGCGCGCCGATGGCGCCTACCTGTACGACGTCGACGGCAACCGCTACATCGACTATGTCGGTTCCTGGGGCCCGATGATCGTCGGCCACAACCATCCGGCCGTCCGCCAGGCGGTGAAGAAGGCGATCGACAATGGCCTGTCCTTCGGCGCGCCCTGCGCGGCCGAAGTGACCATGGCCGAGACCATCACCCGACTGGTGCCGTCGTGCGAGATGGTGCGCATGGTCAACTCCGGCACTGAAGCCACGCTGTCGGCGATCCGGCTGGCGCGCGGCGCCACCGGCCGCAACCGCATCGTCAAGTTCGAAGGCTGCTACCACGGCCATGGCGACTCGTTCCTGGTGAAGGCCGGCAGCGGCATGCTGACGCTGGGCGTGCCGACCTCGCCGGGCGTGCCGGCCGGCCTGAGCGAACTGACCCTGACCCTGCCCTACAACGACTTCGAAGCGGCCACTGCCCTGTTCGAACAGCAGGGTGACGACATCGCCGGCCTGATCATCGAACCGGTGGTCGGCAACGCCAACTGCATTCCGCCACGCGAAGGCTACCTGCAGCACCTGCGCGACCTGTGCACGAAGCATGGCGCGCTGCTGATCTTCGACGAAGTGATGACCGGTTTCCGCGTTGCCCTTGGCGGTGCACAGGCGCACTACGGCATCACCCCGGACCTGACCACCTTCGGCAAGATCATCGGCGGCGGCATGCCGGTGGGTGCCTACGGCGGCCGCCGCGAACTGATGCAGCAGATCGCCCCGGCCGGCCCGATCTACCAGGCCGGCACGCTGAGCGGCAATCCGGTGGCGATGGCCGCCGGCCTGGCGATGCTGGAACTGATCCAGCAGCCGGGTTTCCACGCCGACCTGGCCGAGCGCACCGCGCGCCTGTGTGCCGGCCTGGAAGCGGCCGCCGCCGACGCCGGCGTGGTCGTGACCACCACCTGCGTGGGCGCGATGTTCGGGCTGTTCTTCACCAGCGAGAAGGTGGAGACCTATGCGCAGGCCACCGCCTGTGACATCCCGGCGTTCAACCGCTTCTTCCACGCGATGCTGGACCAGGGCGTGTTCCTGGCACCGTCGGCGTACGAGGCCGGCTTCCTGTCCAGCGCCCACGACGATGCGGTGATCGAGGCCACCCTCGCCGCCGCACGCGTGGCGTTCAAGGCCGCCAAGGGCTGAGCCCGCTCTGCACGAAAAAGGGGACGGAGGGGATTAAGTCGTTTGTGCACAAACGACTTAATCCCCTCCGTCCCCTTTTTTTCCTGGTAGAGCCACGCCATGCGTGGCTGCTCAACCGAAGACGAACTTGCCCTTCATCATCGCGAAGTGGCCGGGGAACGAGCAGAAGAAGGTGTAGTCACCGCCCTTCTGCAGGCCCTGGGTAGAGAAGCGCACGCGCGCGGTTTCACCACCGCCGATCACCTTGGTGTGCGCCAGCACGCGCTTGTCGGCCTTCGGCAGGTAGCTGTCGGCCAGGGTCATACGCATGCCAGCCATCGCCACCGGCTGGTAATCCGCGCTGCGGGTCAGCACCCAGTTGTGGCCCATCGCGGTAGCGGCCAGCTTGCCGGTGTGGCGCAGGGTCAGGTCCACGGCGGTGCAATCAGCGGCCACCTTGATCTCGCGGCTGCTGAAGCTCATCTGGTCGGTGCTGTCGATGCTCACCGCACACACCCGCGCCATCGCCGACGGCGCCAGCATCAGCGCGCCCAGTCCCACTGCCACCATCCAAGCCTTCATCGTTGCATCTCCTGCGGATTCAAGCGCCATTCTAGGCAGGCCCCTGCGGCCGCGTCTGCGACCGTCTGTCGCATGGCTGCTCCAGGGTTTCCCGCGTGTTCACTGCAATGGCATGCTCGACCAATGCGGATCGACCTGTTGCTGCTGGATGTGGATGGCGTGCTGGTGCACTACCAGCGCGCGCAGCGCGTGCTGTACCTTGCGCAGGCGCTGGATGTCGTGCCGGAAACCGTGCAGGCCGCGCTGTACGACAGCGGGCTGGAAGCGGCACATGACAATGGCACGCTGGATGGCCCGGCCTATCTGGCGCAGCTGGGAGAGCTTCTAGGCACGACGGTCGATGTGACTGCTTGGACCGCGGCGCGGCGGGCCGCCAGCCATCCGCAGGCTGCCGTGTTGCAGCGGCTGCAGGCCCTGCAGTTGCCGATGGCAGTGCTGACCAACAACGGCGCGCTGATGCAACAGGCCTTGCCCACCCTGCTACCGGAACTGTTCCCTGCCCTGCAGGACCGCGTGTTCTGCAGCGCCGATTTCGGCCTGCGCAAACCGGCGCCGGAAGTCTTCCTGCGCACGCTTGAGGTACTCGGCGTGGCGCCTGCGCGCACGCTGTTCGTCGATGACCTGTTCGCCAACGTGCGCGGCGCACGCGCCGCCGGCCTGCACGCGGAAACCGTGCGCGATGGCCGGGGATTGGGCAAGGTGTTGAAGCGTTACGCGGTGAGCTGATCGGGGTCAGAGCCCTCTCCGCAGGAGAGGGATCCGACCCCAGCGCCGCGGCGTCAGCGCGCGGCGATGAAAGCAGCAATCGCTGCGCGCAGGCGCTTCAGGCCTTCGGCCACTTCTTCGTCGGTGATGTTCAGCGACGGCACGAAGCGCAGCACGTCCGGGCCGGCCTGCAGGGTCAGCAGGCCCTGCTCGGCGGCGTGGTCGAGGATCGCACCGGCCTGGCCGGCGAAGTCCTTGCTCAGCACCGCGCCCAGCATCAGGCCACGGCCACGCACGTCGCTGAACACACCGAACTCGTCGTTGATGCGGGCGAAGCCATCGCGCAGCGCCTTCGACTGGCGGCTGACGTTGGCGGCGATCTCCGCCGAGGCCAGCTTGCGCAGCGCCACGCGCGCGACTGCGGCCGCCAGCGGGTTGCCGCCGAAGGTAGTGCCGTGTGCGCCGAACTGCATGGTTTCGGCCACCTTCGGGCCGGCCAGCATCGCACCGATCGGGAAGCCACCACCCAGCGCTTTGGCCAGGGTGACCATGTCCGGTACCACATCGTCCTGCCAGTGCGCGAACAGCGTGCCGGTGCGGCCCATGCCGGCCTGGATTTCATCCAGCACCAGCAGTGCGTTGTGCTGGTCGCACAGTTCGCGCACGCGCTTGAGGAAACCGGACTTGGCCGGCATCACGCCGCCCTCGCCCTGGATCGGCTCCAGCATCACTGCGGCCACGTCGCCGGCGGCCATCGCGGTTTCCAGCTGCACCTCATCGTTGAAATCGATGTAGCGGAAGCCACCGGGCAGCGGCTCGTAGCCTTCCTGGTACTTCGGCTGAGCGGTGGCGGTCACCGCGCCCATGGTGCGGCCGTGGAAGCTGCCGCGGAAGGTGATGATGACGCGCTTGTCGGCCGGGCGGCCCTGGCTGGAGGCCCACTTGCGGACCATCTTGATCGCCACTTCGTTGGCTTCGGCGCCGGAATTGCACAGGAACACGCGCTCGGCGAAGCGGCTGGCCTTCACCAGCTCCTCGGCCAGGTGCAACGGCGGCGCGCTGTAGAACACGTTGCTGGTGTGCCAGAGCTTGCCGGCCTGCTCGACCAGCGCGGCGACCAGGTCCGGGTCGTTGTGGCCCAGGCCACACACGGCGATGCCGGCGGCCAGGTCGATGAACTCACGGCCCTGGCTGTCCCACACGCGGGCGCCCTGGCCGCGCTCCAGTACCACCTGGCGGGGCTTGTAGACCGGCAGGTAATAGTGCGAAAGGGAGATCAGCGGATCGGTAGCGGCGGTCATGGCAGTCGGCAGGGTTCAGGAATCCCCATTCTCGCGCCGGAACCCCTGCGGCACAATGCGCCCATGCGACCGTTTTCCGCCCCCCAGCTGAACCCCGCCACCGAGACCGGCTGGCGCCGTCGGTGGTTCGACATCATCTACCGCCACGACACCCGGCCTTCGCGCAATTTCGACCTGATCCTGGTGGTGGCGATCATCGCCAGCATCCTGGTAGTGATGATCGACAGCGTGCAGCACCTGCATGCCGAATGGTCCACCGGCCTGTACATCCTGGAATGGGGCTTCACGATCATCTTCACCGCCGAGTACCTGCTGCGGCTGGCGGTGGTCAAGCGCCCGCTGCGCTACGCGGTGAGTATCTGGGGCATCATCGACCTGCTGTCGATCCTGCCCGCCTACCTGTCGATGTTCATCCCCGGCGCGCAGAGCCTGCTGGTGGTGCGTGCGCTGCGCATCCTGCGCGTGTTCCGCATCCTCAAGCTGACCCGCTACATCGAGGAAAGCGGCGTATTGATGACGTCACTGTGGCGCAGCCGGCGCAAGGTGTTGGTGTTCCTGTTCACGGTGATCACCATCACCATCATCGCCGGTGCTCTGATGTACGTGATCGAGGGCCCCGAACACGGCTTCACCAACATCCCGGCCAGCATGTACTGGGCGGTGGTGACCATGGCCACGGTCGGTTTCGGCGACATCGTGCCGCAGACCGTGCTCGGCCGCTTCGTCACCTCGGTGCTGATCCTGATCGGCTACAGCATCATCGCCGTGCCCACCGGCATCTATACCGCCGAACTGGCCAGCACCATGCGTGAAGCCGAGCAGGCCGCGCGCCGCGATGCGCGCGGCTGCCCGGACTGTGGGCTGGAAGGCCATGAACCGGATGCACTGCACTGCCGCAAGTGCGGCGGCAAGCTGCCGGATGCGTTCAACCATTGAGGCACATGCCGGCCAGTGGCCGGCACTACCTCTCGGCGGTTACGCATGGATGCGTGTGCCGTTGCTCACCGCATGCGGTTGCTGGTGGTCACCAGATCATTGTATGCGGCGAGGATCGTTGACTGCGCTCCTTCCGGGTCGGTGGTGAGCCAACTGCCCGACGCCTTCCGCTCTGCCGCCAGTGCTTCGGCGGTGATCGGCTTGTGCTGCTCCAGGCGCTCGACGCCACGTCCCGCAGTACGCACCAGCTTGTCCGCCGAACGCTGCACGTGGCCCCACATCGGGTCGTCCTTGCCGACGCCGCCGTTCTGGATTTCCGTCACCAGTGCCTGATAGTCAGCCAGCTGCACGCGCAGCGCCGCAACATCCGGTGCGTCGTCCTGGAACGCCGTGGCCAGTAGCTTGCCGTCGCCCAGCAGGCGAAGGTGATAGTAGGCCAGCGAGCGCCCTTCGCTCTCCTCGATCTGCTTCAGCTGCGCGGCACGGCGATCGTTCTCGTTCTTTTCCAGCGCCACATCCATCGCTTCGCTGGCCTTGAAGAAATCAGCATAGGCCTGCATCAGCGGGGCATGCTGGCTGCGCATCCCTTCACCGCCATCACGACGATAATCCTCGCGGGTGAAGTATCCATCGGCGCGCTCGACCAGGGTGTTCAATGCCTGGAAGGCCTGCTGATAGTCACGCGCGGGGCCATCCATCGGCAAGGCCGGGGTCTTCGCCAGCGCGTCGGTCAGTGGCTGGCCGCAGTACTCGACGCGGTGCGACAGCACCTTCCCGGGCGAACGCGGTTGCGCTTCCTTGCCGGTCGGGCCGGCTTCAGGGTCCTTCATCCAGCTGGTGTAGGTCTGGAAACCCTCGTGAATGGGTTGTTCAACGCCGTTGTAGCACTCGATGTAGGCGTTCACCTTCTCCAGGCTGGGGTCGGCCAGCGACAACCCTGCCGATTTGTTGCAGCCGCTCAGGCCAGCCACAGCGCCGATCAGCAGCAGCGGCACGATACGCAGACAGGAAGTCATCATGGTCTCTCGCATGGGTGCTGGCGCGCCAGTCACTGGCGGTTGCTCTGGAAAACGAGCGTGTTGTACTCCTGCATCAGCTTGTTGGCAGAGCCACGCGGCGCCATCGACGGCGAATCAAGCATGCGTCGTTCGAAATCGGTGTAAGGCTTCTTCTCGCTGACGCGCTGCAGCCGCTCCTTGCCTTCGCGCCGGAAATTCTCGGCCCCACGCTCGAAGCCTTCCCAGTCCGACTTGCCCGGTTCCTGGTCGGCAACCTTGGCGTGCGCTTCATCGGAAATGCGGTTGAAGGCATCCAGGCGTTCGCGGGCCTTGGCCTGATCGAAATCATCCTCGCTCATCAGATCCATGATCGCCTTGGCTTCCAGCATCATCGCCAGACGGTAGTACTCGCGCGTGCGCCCCTCGGCCTGTTCCAGCGCCTTGAGCTGCTCGCGCTGGGCGGCGTCGTTCTGGCGCTCCAGCTCGGCATTGAACGTTTCGCTGGCTGCCACGAAATCCTTGAAGGCAGCCATCAAGGGCGCGTGCAGCTGCTTGCCCTTGGCGAACTGGTCGTCTTCGTAGTCCTGGCGATCGTAGTAGTCATGCGCGTCCTTGCTGACCGGCACCAGCGCCTTCAGCGCCTGCTGGTAGTGACCTGCAGCCGCATCGAGTTCGGCCAGCGCCGGCTTGGCAGCAATCGCCTCGGTCACCGGAGCGTCGCACTGCTTCATGTCGTAGTCGCTGATCTCGAACGGGCCGTACACGTGCGTCTCGCGTCCGGTCGGGCCAGCGTCGACATCCTTGATCCAGCGCGTGTAGGACTGGATGCTGCCGTGGGTTTTCGAATCCAGCGCGTTGAAGCAGCCGATGTAGGCGTTGAGCTTGGCGGTCAACTGCTGCTGTGTATCGGACGGGGCCGTGTTGGCGTCCAGCGTGCCGGAGGCAGCGGCGGCGCCCGCAGCTGCGGGTGCCTTGCCACCGCAGGCGGTCAGGATCAACGACAGCGAAGCGGCCAGCGCCGCCACGGAAAGAGTGCGTGACATGTGCTCACATCCTTGTTGAAAACGATTACAGCCACGCATTCTAGCGCAGCAGGCCGAGGGTCGCAGCCCTCGGCCTCTTCCAGCGACGCGCGGTCAATCCAGGAACAGATCCGGCAACAACGGCCGCGACGGATCCACCGCGTATCCGGAAAGATCGGTGATACCGGCCTGTGCCAGCACTTCATCGTCGATCAGGAACTGGCCGTGGAAGCCGGCCGCTTCACGCACCAGCACCGCATGTGCGGCATCAGCCATGATCTGCGGCGTACGGCAGCCAGCCGCATCCACGCCCGGAATCATGTTGATCGCATCGGTGGCGATCACCGTGCGCGGCCATAGCGCATTCACCGCCACGCCCTGCGGACCGAATTCGGCGGCCAGGCCCAGGGTGACGAAGCTCATGCCCATCTTCGCCAGCGTGTAGCCGGTGTGCGGTGCCCACCACTTCGGCTCCAGGCTGGGCGGCGGCGCCAGAGTCAGGATGTGCGGGTTCGGCGCCTGCTGCAGGTACGGCAGGCAGGCCTGCGCGCACAGGAAGCTGCCGCGCGAATTGACCTGCTGCATCAGGTCGAAACGCTTCATCGGCGTATCCAGCGTGCCGCGCAACCAGATCGCGCTGGCGTTGTTGATCAGGATGTCGATGCCACCGAAGGTATCGACCGTGGCCGCCACCGCCGCCTGCACCTGCTCTTCCTCGCGGATGTCGCACTTCAGGGCCAGGCCCTGGCCGCCGGCTGCCGTTACCGCTTCGGCCGCGCTATGGATCGTGCCCGGCAGCTTCGGATTCGGCACCGACGACTTGGCCGCGATGGCCACGTTGGCGCCGTCGCGCGCAGCGCGCAGTGCGATGGCCAGGCCGATGCCACGCGAGGCACCGGTGATGAAAAGGGTTTTGCCCTGCAGACTGCCCACGTTCCACACTCCAGCGTATGCAATGAGCCGCTAGTATGCCGCGCCGACGCGGAGTTCACCCGCCCTTGACGATACTTGGGCCTCCAGACAACGCACGAGGTCCACGCCATGCGCCGTTCCCGCCTGTTGCTGCCTGCCCTGGGGCTTGCCCTGCTGACTGCCTGCCAGGGCCGTTCGCCGGAACCCGGCAAGGAGCCACCCGCCGGTGACGCGCCCAGCGCGGAGAAGGCTGCCGCTGACGGCAAGATGCGCTGGAGCGAGGCGGTGGTCTGGGATGGCGACCTCAACGCCTGCCGCCAGGGCGAGAATGCTGCGACCCGTGATTGCCTGCGCGATGCGATGCGCGCCGGAGGCGCCAGCACCGATGCCATCACTGCCGCTGAGCAGTTGTCCAGCGGCGGTGAGCTGGCCTATGTGACCGCCTGGCACGAGAACGAAGGGCTGGGCATTGCCACGATTGAGTATCCCTTCCGCGCCAATACCAATGAGGGCACGCGACTGGTCGATGCCAGCGGCAAGCGCATCGACGTGGATGCCGTGCAGCTGGACGACACCCTGCGTGCCGACCCCACTGTGCAGGAGCTGCTGAAGGCCAACCCGCAGGCCACGCCGTTCGCGCCGGCACAGTCGGCAGGCGCTTCGCCATTGGACAACGGCGGCATCCGCCTGCTGTACCGCACGCCGCTGCGCGACTGCCACGCCTGCCCGGATGTGGGGCAGTTGCAGATCGCCTATGACTTCGATGCCAAGCGCAACTTCATTGGCCAGCAGGTGGTGCCGGCGACGCCGTAAAGCCACCGCCCCCTATAGAGCCGAGCATGGCTCGGCTCTACATTTCTATTCCTGGTACAGCACTGCCACGCCATCACCACGGGCAAGCCGCTTCACCTGGTCCAACGTATCCACCGCCATGACGGAGTACGTGACCTCCACACCCGAGTGCAGGCGTCCCTCGGCAGTGTCCTCATCACTCGCCACTGATATCAGCTTGCGAATTCCGGCGAATCGATAGAGGGAAGGCCTACCGTCTTCACCCACCAGGCGACCGGTCAGATCCTCATACCCGGAAGCAAGCGCTTCTGCATTCTCAAGAGCGTGTTCATCGTTGTCGGCACTGATCAGATACACGTTCTCATGCACCCGGAACGCCCCCTGTCCTGGACTCTCGTAGTAGAAAATGGCGTGTGCGCAATACCACATGCATCACCTCAATGATTCTTTTGCGGGTTGTCCCTGGTTTGGATGTCGCGAGCCTTCTGCTGCCAGCGGAATCCACATTTATGCGGCACTTGGCAATGAGCCGTTTAGCCGTTAAGCAGCCCACGGATCACAAACCACATCCACGCATGGCCTGGATCTACCGGTACAACTGCACCTGCTTTTTCAACAGATGCGGCACGATCAACCGATGCACCGGGGCGACCGGCAGCATGTACACACGCCCGAACGCGTTGTGCGTATGCACCACGGTCGCCACTTCCAGCACGTCGCCCTGCCACTGCAGCGCCAGCTGCACGCGCAGGTGGCGGTCGTCGTCTTCCAGCACGATGGCATCGTCGTCCAGCGACTGCAGGGTGAAGATGCCCAGCCGCTGGCCGGGTTGAGGATCCGCAACAACCTGCACCGCCCGCAACGAGCCCAGGTGCTTCATGCCGAGCAGGCGCATGCCGCGATTGCGCAGTGCCATCAGCCCATCGAACCAGCCGGGAATGGTCGCCGCCATATCGCGATAGGCCTGCAGGGCCGAGCGCCCATCGCGACGGGTCGTCGCCTGGCAGGCGTGCACGAAGTCGGCACCGGGCAACTGCGCACGCAGCACGCTGCAGGCAGTTGGCGGCCTGCTCACGACGGACGCACTGCTCACGGCTTCGGCCCCTGCCCTTCGTTGTCTTCCCAATGCAGGATGCGGCGGGTCACGAAGCGATAGACCGGCTTGCCGGTAGCGAACCACAGTTCGCGCACCCACGAGGTGCGCTTGAGCACGCGCTTCTCCACCGGGGTGAGCGACTCGCGGCAATACATGCGCTTGTGCTTGAGCAGGTGGCGCAGGTCCTCGCGGGCCAGCAGCCGCATCCAGCGCGAGCGCGGGTTGCCTATCACCGCCAGCTGGAAGTCGATCAGCGCTGGACGACCGTCTTCGGTGACCAGCCAGTTGGCTTCCTTGGCCAGATCGTTGTGGGCCACGCCATTGCGGTGCAGCTGCTGCAGCAGCCGACGCGCCGAGCGGAACCAGGCCAGGTCACCGCGTGGTGGACGCTGGTACATGGCATCGCCGGCCATGAAGCTGCGGTCGAGGTGACGGCCATCCCACGCCAGCAGCTGCGGCACATCGGCCATGCCGTGGATGTGGCGCAGCGCGCGTGCTTCGCGGCGGGCCAGCCACCAGGCCGGCAGCCGCAGCCACAGCGGCGTGGCGCCCAGATCACGGCGCACGAAGGGGCCATCGGGCCCTTTCACAAGAAGGATCTGGCCGAAGCTGTCGGCCTTCAAAGCGTGCGATGGAGCGTCTGGCGTATGCGGCATGGGGCCATTCTAGGCGAAGGCGCCGGTTGCAAACGGTCACGAAGCGGCTGGGAACCAGTCACCTTCACGCCCCTATAATCGGGCAATGGACTCTTCATGGATCGACGCCACGCTCGCGTGGATTGCCGCTCACCCCGTGCTGGCGGGTGCCGTTATCTTCCTCATCGCCTTCTGCGATGCGGTGATCATTCTTGGCGCCATCGTGCCGGCGCTGCCGTTGCTGTTCGCGGTGGGCGTGTTCATCGGCCTGGGCCAGATCTCCGGGCCATACGCGGTGGCGGCAGCCGCCCTGGGCGCGTTCGCTGGTGACGGCATCAGTTACTGGATCGGCCGACGCTGGGGCGACCGCCTGCGCGGCATCTGGCCGTTCAGCCGCTACCCGCAGCTGCTCGACCGCGGCGAGAACCTGTTCCGCCGCAATGCCTTCAAGAGCATCCTGATCGCACGCTACGTCGGCGCGATCCGACCGTTCGTGCCGGCCATCGCCGGCATGATGAAGATGCCCGCCAGCCGTTACGTGCAGGCCAGCGGCATCGCCAGCATCTCCTGGGCGGTGCTGTTCCTGGCGCCGGGCTGGATTCTTGGCGAGGCGTATGACGCCGTGGCCGCCGTGGCCGGACGACTGGTGGTGGTGGTCGGCCTGCTGGCGGTGATCCTCGGCCTGGTCTGGGCCATCGTTCTGTACGGCTACCGCTGGTCGGCCGCGCGCATGGACAACTGGCTGGCGCGCCTGCTGGATTGGTCCAACCGTCACCCGACGCTGGGCCGCTACACCGTTGGCGTGCTGGACCCGAAGCGGCGTGAGTCCGTGCCGCTGGCGATGCTGGCGCTGATGCTGCTGGTGCTGGGCTGGGGCTGGTTCGCGCTGCTGACTGTGGTGGTCGCCCATGGCGAACCGTTGGCGATCGACCTGCTGGTGCACCAGGCCATGCTGGCGCTGCGCAATCCGCTGGCCGACTACCCGATGGCCGCGCTGGCATCGCTGGGCGCCTGGCAGGTACTGCTGCCGGCCACCGCGGCGGCGATGGGCTATCTGATCTGGCGCCGGCGCTGGATGGCCGCCGCGCACTGGCTGGCCGCGCTTGCCTTCGGCCTGGCCCTGACCATGCTGCTCGGCGCCACCGTGGATGTGGTGCGCCCGGTCGATGCCAGCAGCGGCTTTGGCTTCCCGTCGGTGTCGGTGACCATGGCCACCATCACCTTCGGTTTCTTCGCGGTGCTGATCGCCCGCGAGATGCCCGGTCGCACCCGCGTCTGGCCGTACCTGGTGTCGGGCATCGTGGTCAGCCTGATCGGCTTCTCGCGCCTGTACCTGGGCGCGCATTGGCTGAGCGATGTGATCGGCGGCATGCTGTTCGGCACGTTCTGGCTGCTGGTGCTGGGCATCGCCTATCGCCGCCGCTTCAACCGCTCGTTCTGGGTGAAGCCGGTGGCCTGGCTGTTCTACGGCGTCTTCGCCGTGGCGGCGATGTGGTACGCACCGCGCCACATTCCGGTGAAGCTGGAGCGGTTCGAGCCGACCCTGCCGGCACCGCAGGCGATGGATGCGCAAGCCTGGTGGCAGCACGACTGGGCCACGCTGCCGGCGCGCCGCAACGAGTTCGACGACGACCAGCGCTGGCCGCTGGACGTGCAGGTGGCGGGCCCGCTGGCGCCGCTGCAGACGCAGCTGGAAGCCCGCGGCTGGAAGCGGCAGGAGCAGGCCGGCTGGCAGCAGGCGCTGCTGATGCTGGACAAGAACACCGGCGCCGACGAGCTGCCGGTATTGCCGGCCACGCTGGACACCCGCGTGGAAGCACTGCTGATGGTGCGCCAGGGTGCGAAGCCGGATGAGCGCTATGTGCTGCGCTTGTGGCCGGCACCCGCGCAGCTGCAGCCGGGCAACACGCCGCTGTGGCTGGGCAGTGCACAGACTCTGCGTTACGAGCGCCACTTCGAATGGATCGGCATGTGGCACCCGCTGCGTGGTGTCGACCCGGCGTTGAACGCGGTGAAGGACGCCGTGCAGGACCTGCCGCAGCGCGAAGACGTGCACAGCGAAACCGGGCTGCCGGTGTTGCGGTTGAAGACCATGCCGTGATGGCGCCGCCGGGCACGGCCCGGCGCTACCGCCCGCTCTGGTAGATGCCAACCTTGGTTGGCTCTTCGGGAAAAGGCCGCCAACCAAGGTTGGCATCTACCGGTTCCGGCGCGCTCTGGCCGTCGCCAACCCTGGTTGGCGTTTCCCGGTTCCGGCGCGCTCTGGCTGTCGCCAACCCTGGTTGGCGTTTCCCGGTTCCGCCGCGCTCTGGCCGTCGCCAACCCTGGTTGGCGTTTCCCGGTTCCGCCGCGCTCTGGCCGTCGCCAACCCTGGTTGGCGTTTCCCGGTTCCGCTGCGCTCTGGTAGTGGCCAACCTTGGTTGGCGGTTATCGGCTACGGCATCCAGCCCAGCAATTGCTGCAACCGCTGGTGCGGGTCATCCATCTGCAGCAGCTGCAGGCGCTGCTGCTCGCTCAGCGGCAGCAGTTCGGCCAGCCGCCAGCCAACCCAGCTGGCCTGGTCCAGCAACGCCGGATTGGCCGGCGCATAGGCCTCACCGGCCTGCTCGATGATGTGCCCCAGCACCGTGGCCAGCAGCGCATGCTGCGGCCGCAGCTCATCGTCGGGGTCTTCGTCGCACCAGCGCACGTCGGCCACCACCAGTCCGTTGTCGCGTACGCGGGTGCGCTCGACATGGAAGCGGCGGGTGCCACGCAGGCGCAACTGCAGCACGCCGTCTGCGCCGACATCGAAGTCTTCGATGCGTACCTGCACGCCATACGCTGCCGGTGTCGCCGGGGCTCCCACTTCCTGGCCGTCGAGGATCAGGCAGACACCAAAGCCTTCGCCACTGCGGCCGCTGTCGCGGACCAGGTCCAGGTAGCGCCGCTCGAATACACGCAGGCCCACCGCTGCACCCGGCACCAGCGTGGTGTGCAGCGGAAACAGCGGCAGCGAACCGTCGACGCTCATCGGGCCTGCAGCGCGGCCAGGAAACGGCGCGGTGCACCGTCGAAGCCACCGTTGGACATGAACACCACGTGGTCACCACTGCACGCGCTGGCCTGCAATTGCGCCAGCAACGCGTCGGTATCGGGCACCGCGTGCGCTTCGCCACGCACCGCGGCGATCACCGCAGCGGCATCCCAGGCCAGTTCCGGGCGATGCAGGAACACCACTTCATCGGCCAGCGCCAGCGACGGAGCGAGCGCCTGAGCGTGTGCGCCCAGTCGCATCGAATTGCTGCGCGGCTCCATCGCGACCACGATGCGCGCATCACCCACCTTGGCACGCAGGCCTTCCAATGTGGTAGCGATCGCGGTCGGGTGATGGGCGAAATCGTCGTAAATGGTGATGCCGTCATGCTGGCCGATCACTTCCATGCGGCGCTTGACGCTGCGGAAGCGTGACAACGCAGGAATCACGTCGGCCGGTGCCACGCCCACCGCATGCGCGGCGGCCAGTGCGGCCAGGCCGTTGAGCACGTTGTGGCGGCCCAGCAATGACCACTGCACATCACCCAGTGCCTGCCCACGGTGGTGCACGCGGAACGCGCTGCCATCGGCGGCCAGCAGTTCGGCATGCCATTCCAGCGAGGGATCGAAACCAAAACGCTCCACCGGGGTCCAGCAGCCCATGGCCAGTACTTCGGCCAGGTGCTGGTCCTCGCCGTTGACGATCAAGCGGCCGCGAGCCGGCACCGTGCGCACCAGATGGTGGAACTGGCGCTGGATCGCGGCCACGTCGGGGAAGATATCGGCGTGGTCGTATTCAAGGTTGTTGAGGATGGCCACCAGCGGCCGGTAGTGCACGAACTTGCTGCGCTTGTCGAAGAAGGCGGTGTCGTACTCGTCGGCCTCGACCACGAACTCGCGGCCCTGGCCCAGGCGGGCGGAGACGCCGAAATCCTCGGCGACGCCGCCGATCAGGAAACCGGGTGAACGACCGGCGCTTTCCAGCAGCCAGGTGAGGATGGTGGTGGTGGTGGTCTTGCCGTGGGTACCGGCCACGGCCAGGGTGTCGCGGCCCGGCAGCACCTGTTCGGACAGCCACTGGGCGCCGGAGATGTAGCGCTGGCCGGCGTCGAGCACGGCCTCCACGGCCGGGTTGCCGCGCGAGAGCGCGTTGCCGATCACCACCTCATTGGTGCCGGCCGGCACGCTGTCGGCGCGGTAACCCTGGTCCAGGGTGATGCCCAGCTGTTCGAGCTGGGTCGACATCGGCGGATAGATGGCTTGGTCGCTGCCGCTGACCGTATGGCCCAGTTCCCGCGCCAGGGCGGCCACGCCGCCCATGAACGTGCCGGCGATTGCAAGGATATGTACGCTGCTCATGACCGAGGATTGTGACCGATGACGGCTGTATAGGGCCAATGTCCGATCCGGGGTAAGACAAGTCCTACACAGGATGTGAGAAAACTCCAATCATCTGTCAGGGAAATCCCGATAGCGATGTTCTGTGAACCCGGACACAATTCGAACTGCCAGCCGCAGTACCCGAACCGGTCCTACTCCCCAAGAGGCCATCCCCAAGGGAGCTCATGCTGCGGGGCCCTGAGCAAGCCCTCTGCTGGCGCCTATCAAACGACACAGGCCTGGTCCTCGCGGACCAGGCCTGTGCTTTTTGCGCCCGAAGGACCGGCAGTGCACCGGCCCTGCAGGATCAACCCTTGATCGCCGCCAGGATGCGGGCTTCGATCTCGTCCAGCTCACCGACGCCGTCGACGCGGGCCAGGGTGCCACGGCCGGCGTAGAAGTCGACCACCGGGGCGGTCTGGTCGTTGTAGACCTGCAGGCGCTGGCGCACCGCTTCCGGCGTGTCATCGGCGCGGCCCTGTTCCTTGGCACGACCGGCGATGCGCTCGACCAGCAGCTCGGTGGCCACGTCCAGCTGCACCACGGCATCCAGCGGCTGGCCGATCTTGGCCAGCAGGCCGTCCATCGCATTGGCCTGGGCCACATTGCGCGGGTAGCCATCGAGGATGAAGCCCTTGGCGACATCGGCCTGGGTCAGGCGCGACTCCAGCATGCCCAGCAGGATGTCGTCCGACACCAGGTTGCCGGCATCCATCACCGTCTTGGCCTGCTTGCCCAGCTCCGTGCCCGCGGCGATTTCCGCGCGCAGCATGTCACCGGTCGAAATGTGGGCGATCCCCAGCTTTTCCTTCAGGCGCGTCGCCTGTGTCCCCTTGCCCGAACCGGGCGGTCCCAACAGAACCAATCGCATTGACCTGACTCCAACGTGTTGAAAACAAAGAAGGTTCGCGTCCCGGACGGACCGGTATCGCTGCACCGCAATAGCGCCACTTTACCGCATCCGGGTAATGTCCCTGCAATGTCCCCTCCCCCGAGCAGGTAGAAGCATGCGCAACGGTACTCTCCTCTACGCCCAGTCCGGCGGTGTCACCGCGGTCATCAACGCCACGGCGGCGGCGGTGATCGAGCAGGCCCGGGCCAAGGGCATCAAGGTTCTGGCCGCCCGCAACGGCATCCTCGGCGCCCTGCGCGAGGAGCTGATCGACACCAGCAAAGAGAGTGCCGCCGCGATCCGCGCGCTGGCCCATACCCCGGGCGGCGCCTTCGGTTCGTGCCGGGTCAAGCTGAAATCGCTGGATGCCGACCGCGCCCGCTACGACCGCCTGCTGCAGGTGCTGCAGGCCCACGATGTGCGCTGGTTCCTCTACAACGGCGGCAACGACTCGGCCGACACCGCGCTGAAGGTCTCGCAGCTGGCCAAGGCCTCCGGCTATGACCTGACCTGCATCGGTGTACCCAAGACCATCGACAACGACCTGGCGGTGACCGACACCTGCCCCGGCTTCGGCTCGGCGGCCAAGTACACCGCCGTGTCGGTGCGCGAGGCGGCGCTGGACGTGGCGGCAATGGCAGAGACCTCCACCCGCGTCTTCATCTACGAGGCGATGGGTCGCCATGCCGGTTGGCTGGCGGCGGCCGCCGGCCTGGCCGGCAATGGCGATGACGAGGCCCCGCACATCATCCTGCTGCCCGAACGCGCCTATGACGAAGCGGCGTTCCTGGCCAAGGTCAAGGCGGTGGTCGAGCGCGTCGGCTACTGCGTGGTGGTGGCGTCGGAAGGCATCGCCACCGCCGATGGCCGCTTCGTCGCCGACGCGGGCGGCGGCAAGGACTCGTTCGGTCACTCGCAGCTGGGCGGCGTGGCGGCACACCTGGCCGGCCGGGTCAAGGACCAGCTGGGCCTGAAGGTGCATTGGGCGCTGCCCGACTACCTGCAGCGCTCGGCCCGCCACCTGGCCAGCAAGACCGACTGGGAGCAGGCGCAGGCGGTCGGCAAGGCCGCCGTGCAGCTGGCGCTGAAGGGCCAGAACGGTGTGATGCCGGTGATCGTGCGCAGCAGCGATGCGCCCTATCGCTGGAAGATCGAAGCGGCGCCGCTGTCGAAGATCGCCAACCACGAGAAGAAGATGCCGGCCGGCTTCATCCGCCGCGACGGCTTCGGCATCACCGCCAAGGCACGCGCCTACCTGTCGCCGCTGATCAAGGGCGAAGCACCGCTGCCGTACGGCACCGACGGCCTGCCGAAGTACGTGACGCTGAAGAACGTGGCCGTGAAGCAGAAGCTGCCGGCCTTCGAGGGCTGAGCCGAAAAAGGGGACGGAGGGGATTAAGTCGTATACGCCCCTTTGTGTTGAGCCCTGTGCGGAGCGCAGGGCACATTGCGGCGGCCGCCGAAGCACCCCACAATCGGGCTCCGGCCCGGGGCAAAGGGGCCGCCGCAAGCCAGATTCGACGCTGCCCGGCCTTCAAGGCCCGGGCCTGTGCTGCCATTTCACAAGGACTGTAACCATGAAGCACCCGATCCTGATCGCCGCGCTGCTGTCCGGTGCCGCCGCGCCGGCCTTCGCTGCGACCTGCGAAAGCAACTTCCAGAAGAAGGGCAATCCCTTCGTCGGCACGACCTTCACCTCATCGGTCACCCATCCAGACCTGACCGTGGCCAGTGCCATCGGCCAGATGCGGGTGATCGCCAAGAACGCCAACATGGACGTCCTCAGCGAGGACGTGGAAGGCGGCTCGATGCTGATCGAAGAGCCGGAATCCATGGCCCACAAACCGATTCCGATGATCATCAGTGCCACCTCCGAAGGCGGCCAGGGCACCGTCGGCATGGTGGTGAAGGTCAACAAGGGCGCCATTGCCTCGGCCGATGGCGTGCGCGAAGAAATGTGCAAGCTGCTCAACCAGATCAAGCCGGGCAAGGCTGGCGAACAGGCAGCCAAGGCCACTCCGCAGGCGTCGGTGGTAACGATTGCCGCCGACCGCTTCGGCTTCCAGCTGCGCAACCAGAACAAGGACAACCCGGCCGCGGTCGAGCCGCGCTACAAGGGCAAGACCTACGCCATCACCGGTCGCATCACCTCCGTGCTGCGCAGTGGCGGCACCTACAACACCAGCTTCGACCTGCCCAGCGATGGCAGCATCGACTTTGAGCGCGTGGCCATTTCCTGCTCGTTTGCAGCCAATCAGGCCGCGTATGCGCTGGCCCTGCGCCCGCGCGAGAAGGTGACGCTGACCGGCGTGGTCGACAGCTACGACCAGATTGGTCGTGTGTTGTGGTTGAAGGACTGCCGCGGCAACTGATCGCTGCCAGCATGGGAAAAGGCCCGGGTGCGCAGGCGCCCGGGCCTTTTCGTTTCCACAGCGGTTCACACCTGGCGCACGTGCATCGCAGGATGATGGATACCCCGTCCGGAGGTCATCATGGCACTGCGTGTTGTTCGACTGGGTACGCCGCGCCACCCCGGCGAAGGGCTGCGCATCGGTACCGTGCGGCGGCCGCCACGCGGCGTGCCGCGCAGTGAGTTCGCGGAACAGGACTGGTACGACGTCTGGTTCCCGACCCTGTCACCCAGCGCGGAACTGGTAAAGCGGGCGCACGAAGCGAAAACCGCGGCCGACTGGAATGCGTTCTTCCGCCACTACAAGGCCGAGATGAAGGCGCCGGACGCGGCCCACGCGCTGGATCTTCTGGCCGCGATGTCACAGCACAGCGACATCAGCGTGGGGTGCTACTGCGAGGATGAAGCGCATTGCCATCGCAGGGCCCTGCGAGAGCTGCTGGTGGCGCGCGGGGCGACGCTGGCGGAGTGATGATTGCAGGGTTGCCGGCCAGCGGCCGGCACTACCAGGTTGCCCGCCGGGCATGGCCCGGCACTACCGGTGCGCAGCGAAGTAGATCCACGCCGTGCGTGGATGCGCGCTGCTGGACGGCCTCAGTTGCAGGCCTTGCCTTCCATCTGCAGCTGCGCGGCGAACATCGTCACCTGCGGGATCTGGCCGGCGGCGGCCTGCTTCTTGGCCTCTTCCAGATAGATGCGCGACTGGCCCTGCCCGTCCAGCTCGACCTTGTTGCTCGACGGCAGGCGCCACACGCGCACCACGGCCTGCTGTGCCGGGCAGGCGGCGCTGGGAACGCGGATCACATCATTGAGCTTCCAGCCCTTGTCGGCGCTTGGCTGCGCCTTGGCGTAGTCGACGAAGCGCGCGCGCGGCTGGCACTGCTCGCTGGTCCGCACCGGTGCGAAGCGATACGGCTCGGCCGCCTGACCGGTGAAGGCACCTTCCAGGCGCGCGCAGGCCTCGGGAATCTGCCGCAGGGTGTGCACCGCGCCCACGGCCTGGGGGGCACCCACGGCACGCTGCAGCTCCGGGGTTTCCGCGGCGAGTGCCGGTACGGCCGGGACCAGGGCGGCAAGCATCAACAGGGACAGGCGCATGGGGAATCTCCTACGGGACTGAGCGCAGGCTTGCAGAGGCTGGCTTAACGGGGTGCAAAGGCCTGTGGATCTCGAAGCATGCTCATGGACTGGCGGCGGGTTCCGCGCGCATGGCGATGCGTTCAGCGGGAGGACGCCCACGGGTGATGCGGCGCGGCTCGCAAAAGCCAGTCGAGCAAGCTCGACTCTACAGGTGGCGGCACGCATACTGCGGGCACCAGGGAATGCTGAACACCGCCATACGTCGGACGACCACCAAGGTCGGTACGGGTTGGTTCCAGGCTGCAGCCCGTCGTCCCCCTCGTGGTGCCGTTCATCGCCACTGGATGCCTACATCCATTCTGCGGAGGGGTCTAATGCTGGAACGTCACGGGCTGTCACTGGCGCTGGGCTGCGCCATTCTCGCGATCCTGTTCGGAATCGTCTCGGCGCGCTGGATCCTGCGCCAACCCACCGGCAATGAACGCATGATCGCGATCGCCACCGCGATCCAGGAAGGTGCGCGTGCCTACCTCAACCGCCAGTACCTGACCATCGGCGTGGCCGGTGTGGTGCTGTTCGTGCTGGTCGGTGTGTTCCTCAGCTGGTACACCGCGATCGGCTTCGCGGTCGGCGCGGTACTGTCCGGCGCGGCCGGCTACATCGGCATGAACGTGTCGGTACGCGCCAACGTGCGCACTGCCGAAGCTGCACGCCACGGCATCAGCGCCGCAATGGACGTCGCCTTCCGCGGCGGTGCCATCACCGGCATGCTGGTGGTCGGCCTCGGCCTGCTGGGCGTGGCCGGCTACTACGCGCTGCTGCTGCGCATGGGCCTGCCGATGGAACAGGCGCTGCATGCACTGGTCGGGCTGGCGTTCGGCTCGTCGCTGATCTCGATCTTCGCGCGCCTGGGCGGCGGCATCTTCACCAAGGGCGCGGACGTCGGTGCCGACCTGGTCGGCAAGGTCGAAGCCGGGATTCCCGAGGATGACCCGCGCAACCCGGCGGTGATCGCCGACAACGTCGGTGACAACGTCGGCGACTGCGCCGGCATGGCCGCCGACCTGTTCGAGACCTACGCGGTGACCGTGATCGCCACCATGCTGCTGGGCAGCCTGATGCTGGCCGAGGCAGGCGCCAATGCGGTGCTGTATCCGCTGGTGCTGGGCGGCGTGTCGATCATCGCCTCGATCATCGGCGCGCTGTTCGTCAAGGTGGGCGAACCGGGTAGTGGCCGGGGCAGCTCGATCATGGGGGCGCTGTACAAGGGCGTGATCGTGTCCGGCGTGCTGGCCGCGATTGCGTTCTACCCGATCACCACCGGGTTGATGAGTGACAACGTGCATGGGCCGATGGCGCTGTATGGCTGCGCATTGATCGGGCTGGTGCTGACCGGCCTGATCGTGTGGATCACCGAGTACTACACCGGCACCCAGTACAAGCCGGTGCAGCACGTGGCACAGGCCTCGACCACTGGGCATGGCACCAACATCATCGCCGGCCTTGGCATTTCGATGAAGTCCACCGCGCTGCCGGTGGTGGCGGTGTGTGCGGCAATCTGGGGCGCGTTCGCGCTTGGGGGCCTGTACGGCATCGCCATCGCCGCCACCGCGATGCTGTCGATGGCCGGCATGATCGTCGCCCTCGATGCCTATGGACCGATCACCGACAACGCCGGTGGCATCGCCGAGATGGCTGAACTGCCCTCGGAAATCCGCGACATCACCGATCCGCTGGATGCGGTGGGCAACACCACCAAGGCGGTGACCAAGGGTTATGCGATCGGCTCTGCGGCACTGGCGGCACTGGTGCTGTTCGCCGACTACACCCATAACCTGCAGGCAGCACATCCGGGGCAGGAATTCCGCTTCGACCTCAGCGACCACACGGTGATCATCGGCCTGCTGATCGGCGGCCTGATTCCCTACCTGTTCGGTGCGATGGCGATGGAAGCGGTCGGCCGCGCCGCCGGTGCGGTGGTGGAGGAAGTGCGCCGCCAGTTCCGCGAGATCCCCGGCATCATGCAGGGCACCGGCAAGCCGCAGTACGACAAGGCGGTGGACATGCTGACCCGCTCGGCGATCCGCGAAATGATCGTGCCGTCGCTGCTGCCGGTGGCGGTGCCGGTGGTGGTCGGCCTGCTGCTGGGGCCGCGCGCACTGGGCGGCCTGCTGATCGGCACGATCGTGACCGGCCTGTTCGTGGCCATTTCGATGACCACCGGCGGCGGCGCCTGGGACAACGCCAAGAAGTACATCGAAGACGGCCACTTCGGCGGCAAGGGCAGCGAGGCGCACAAGGCGGCAGTGACCGGCGATACCGTTGGCGATCCCTACAAGGACACCGCCGGTCCGGCGATCAATCCGCTGATCAAGATCATCAACATCGTGGCGCTGCTGCTGGTGCCGCTGCTGTAGATCCACACCATGCGCAAACCCGTAGAGTCGAGCTTGCTCGACTGCTTCTGGCCCGCACCGCAGGAGCAGTCGAGCAAGCTCGACTCTACAAGGGCAGCAAGAGCAGAGCAGTCGAGCATGGGGCCGGGTCTACCAAAGCGGTCAGCGCCCGCGCAGGAAGAACGACACCGGCACCATCACGTCCACCGGGTCGCCGGCCACTTCGGCCGGCGGCGCCGGTACCGGGCTGGCCCGCTGCACGGTGTCCAGCGTCTCCTGGTCGAGCAGCGCGAAGCCACTGCTGCGGCCCAGTTTCAACCCCGAGACCGCGCCATCGCGGGCAACCGCAAAGCGCACGTAGACCACACCCTGCTGGCGCAGCCGCTCGGCCTGGCGCGGATAGCGGCGGTGTTTCTGCAGGTGCCCGAGCAGGCGTCCTTCCCAGGTCGCCTCGGCACGACTGCGCTCACCCGCCGTGGTCTGCGGTGCGGTGTAGCGTGTGGCCGCATCAGCCGCCACCTGCGGCGGTGCACTGGTCTGCGCGACATTGGCGTCAGCGGTGTCCGGCGACGGCGTCGGCTCCGGTGTACGCGGCGGCGGCAGGTCACCCTGCGGCTGCGCCGGCGCCTTGGGTTGTTCACGCACGGCCGGCGTCGGCGCCTGCCGCTGTTGTTGCTGCTGCAGCGGCCCGGTCGCGACCTCGCGCGGCGGCACCGGCGGTGCCTGCGCCATCGGCGCCAGTTCCAGCATCAGTGCCGCGGGCGGCGCCGTTGCAGCCAGTGCTGGCGCACGGGCCGCCCACCAGCAGGCCGCGCCGATCAACAGCGCATGCACCAGCAGCACGATCGCCAGGCTGGTCACCCAGCGCCGCAGTCCACTCATCGTGCGCCCTGCTCCAGGCCGACCAGCGCCACCTTCAGGTAGCCGGCCGCGCGCAGCGCATCCAGCGTGGCCATCAGTTCGCCATAGGGCACACGGGTATCGGCACGCAGGAAGATGCGCTGCGTGGTGTCACTGTGAGTGGCCGCCTGCAATGCAGCCGCCAGGCTGTCGCGCGCCACGGCCTGTTCACCAACGCGCAGCGACAGATCGGCCTGGACGGTCACGTACACCGGTGCCTGTTCCGGCGGCGTGGCACTGGCATTGCTGGCCGGCAGCTGCACCGGCACCGACACGGTGGCCAGCGGTGCGGCCACCATGAAGATGATCAGCAGCACCAGCATCACGTCGATGAAGGGCGTGACATTGATCTCATGCGCTTCTTCCGGCGCATCGTCACGGTCGGACGCGGTCCTGATCGCCATCGTCGTGCCTCAGTGCACCGCACGCAGCGGTGCCGCTGCGGTACGCAGCACGGCACGATCGAGATCGCGCGAGACCAGCTGCTGCACGGCCGCCGACAGATCACCGAGCAGGCCCCGCAGGCCGGCCAGTACACGGCTGAAGTGGTTGTAGACCAGCACGGCGGGAATCGCTGCGACCAGACCCAGCGCGGTCGCCAGCAGAGCCTCGGCGATGCCGGGCGCGACCACCGCCAGGTTGGTGGTGTTGCTGTGGGCGATGCCGATGAAACTGTTCATGATGCCCCACACCGTGCCGAACAGGCCGACGAACGGCGCCACCGCGCCGATGCTGGCGAGCACGCCGATACCACGTCGCTGCACGCGCGCAGTTTCCAGTTCAATGCGGTCCAAGCGCGAGGCCACGCGCTCCTTGATGCCGTCGCGGCTATCCAGTTCCTGCGACAGGCGCAGTTCGGTACGCGCTGCGTCCAGCATGGCGAGTGCGGTGCCCTGCTGCAGGCTGGCCTCCACGCTCCCGCCGGGCAGGCTCGGCGCCTGCAGCAGCAGCGCGCGCGCTGCACGCAGCTGCCGGCCCTGCCGGGCCAGCTCCCAGCCCTTGGCCAGCAGCACGGTCCAGGTGGCCAGCGACGCCAGTGCCAGCGCGATCATCACCGTTTTCACCACCACATCGGCGGCCAGGTACATGCCCCACGGGGTCAGTGCAGGAGCAGCCACGGGGGCCAGGTCAGCAGGCAGCATCGTCTCGTTTTCCATCAGCATCAGGGGTCGCTGCACGGCGGCGTGCCGAGCGCGGATCATTGGCGTCGTCCACTTCCACGACCGGGTTGGGCTCCAGCCGCGGTGCGGGCCGACTGAGCACGTAGCCGGCGCTGACCGCGAAGAACAGGCCCACGCCCAGCAGCAGCCGCCAGGACGGATGTGCGCCCCAGCAGAACAGCGCGAAGCCCACCGCCATGCCGGCGCTGGCAAACGCCTTGCCCTTGCGCGACACCGCGCCCTGCTCGCGCCACAGCCGCAGTGACGGGCCGTAGCGCGGGTGCGCCAGCAGGCGTTGCTCGAACTTCGGCGAACTGCGCGCGAAGCAGCCCACGGCCAGGATCAGGAAGATGGTGGTCGGCATCACCGGCAGCAGCGCGCCGATCACCCCGAGGCCGACCATCAGCCAGCCCAGCGCGAACCAGAGCCAGCGCATCAGCGTTGCGCCGATAGGCGGGAGGCGTGCATCAGGCGAATTCCACTTCGACGTGGCCGTGCACGCTGCGGAAGGCGGCGTCCGCCGCATCGATCACCTGCTGCTCCTGCTCGGCGCTCAGCGGCACCGCATCCAGCGCAGCGGTGAATTCACGCCAGTGGCGCGCCGCGCCATCCGGGTGTGCGGCCAGGTGGCGGGCGCCGAAATCACGATCCAGGCCGAGCTTGGCAGCCATCTTGTACAGAATGGTGCCGCCGAGATTGGAGCCTTCGGCCACATACAGCCACCCCAATGCGGCGGGTAGCTCCAGATCGGATGGCAACGCCGCGATGTCGGCCCCCGGCAGGGTCTGCTCCAGATCCTGCAGGTCGCGCGCCACCTGGGTCAGGCGGCGGCGTTCGCCCAGATCGGGCAGCAGTGCGTCCAGCGCAGGGTTGGCATACAGCGCATCGATGCTGCGATGAAAGCGGTACTGCACGCGCAGGAAACGGGCGAAGTTGCTGCGGTCGGCGAAGATGTCGCCGGCCATGATGCGCTTGTCCAGCGCGCCATGGCTGTCGCGGGTGGCGGCCTTGAGCCGCAGGCTGCGGCTGTCTTCAGGGGCGATGTGTGCGTTCATGGGGGATGCCAAGGGGGTCGTCCTGCTGTAGACGTTCGCCACGGGGCTTTCCCCAAGGCCATGTGCACCGATAATGGCGTATCCCTTCTTCCCGCAGGAACCGACGATGATCACCACCGAACCGCGCATGACCAACCTGTTCCTGCAGCTGGGCCTGGATGCCAGCGCCGAGGGCATCGCCCGCTTCATCCGCGAACACCAGCTGGCCACCGATGTGGAAGTGGTCGAAGCGCCGTACTGGAACGATGCCCAGCGCCAGTTCCTGTCCGAATCACTGCAGGCCGATGCGGCATGGACCACGGTGGTGGATGAGCTGAACGAGTCGCTGCACGAAGATGCCGTGAAGGCGGCGACCGGGCTGTAACTGGCTGGAGGAAGGCGCCGGGCATGGCCCGGCGCTACCCGCAGATCCACACCATGTGCGGATGAATTCCCTTGCCGGGAGAATTCTGAACCTGAGTCGCAATTGGCCCTCGATGAAGCGCGCCATTTCCATCACGATGAGCGCAGTAGCAAGGCTGATCCACTCATGGCGAAAGCAGCGAACATCAACTATATCCATTACCTCTACTACCCGCTGTTGTCCATGTCGGACGATGAACTGGCGGCGTTCAGGATAAACGATGCGCAGGACAGAGCTTGGCTGTTCGGTGAGATGGGCAAAGTCCTGGAGACATTCGGTCCTGCTGCCCGTGCCCATGTCTGCAACACTCTAGGCTTTTTTGCAGGGATGAATGGCGCCGAAGATCACTGGCGAAACCTGATTCCACACGAACTTCCGCTTGGCGAAGTCGAGAACAGGGCTGGCTACGTGAGCGAACTATTTCTCAGCCTTTTCCATCGCATCCCGGTTGAAGAAGACTGGACGGATGTCGAGCTCTCACTGGACCTTCCAGCCGACGGACTGAGAACCAATATATAGAGCGGTAGTTACGGGCAAGCGGACTCTTCCGCATTTCAAAGGCGGTGCGGACCAAGGTCCGCACCCACCGAAGGCGCACTGCACAGCCGATCAATGCTTCCAGGTCAACGCCAGCCGCGCGGTGCGGCCCGGGGCCGGCATCACGCCCAGCGCCAGCGGATCCAGGTAGTAGCGGTCGGTGACGTTGTCCACGCCCGCCTCCACCGACAGCTGGTCGTTGAAGCTCCAGCTGGCGAACAGGTCGACCAGGGTGGTCGGCCGGTACAGCTGCTGGATCGCCGACAGGCCCACGTTCCAGTCCTTGTCCAGCTTGCTGATCGGGCCGGCGTTGTGGACCACGCGGGTACCGAAGGTCAGGCGCTCGTCGAACAGGCGCGAGCCCAGGGTCAGGTTGACCATGTAGCGCGGCGGGTTCTGGGTATTGGTGTACGAGCCCTCGAAGCCGCCGTCCACGCAGTTCGGCGTGTTGGCCAGTTCATCGTTCCTGCGCTGTGCACCATAGGCACGGCGCTCGGCGGCGATGTCCGGTGCGCAGGTCTTGGCCTTGAAGTAATAGTGCGCGGACAGGTCGGCGAAAACCTTGCCGCTGTCATAGCTGGACTGGAACTCCATGCCCGAGACCTTGAACTGGTCGACGTTGCGGATCAGGCCGGCCGAGAGCGTGCGGTAGTCACGGGTGATCAGGTCGTCGATGCGGGTATCGAAATACGCCAGCTTCAGCGCCAGGCGGTCGCCGGCGGTGAACAGGTCATAGCGGATGGTGCTGGCACCGATCTCCCAGCTGCGCGCACGCTCCGGCTTCAGCTCGCCCACCGGCTTGGCGGCGGTGAACAGGCCCAGCGTGGTCTCGAACAGGCTCGGCAGCTTGGTGCCTTCGGCATACTTCACGTAGACCATGGTGTCTTCGCTGAAGCGGTAGGCCACGCTGGCGGTCGGCGAGAACGCGGTGTCGCGGCGACGGATCGGCTGCGACCAGGTCCAGCTGACCGGCACCTCCAGGTCCTGCGCCTTGCCGGCGTCGTAGAAGTTCCAGCCACCGATGTCGCCCACCGTACCCTTCTTGTACGGTGAAGCCAGCAGCGATTCCTGGGTGAAATTGCCGTTGGCGTCCGGATACCAGTTCAGCAGCGCGATGCGCTTGGCCCGCCACGACGGCAGCGCCGGGTTGCCATTGAGCAGCTCGGTGTAGCGGTACTGGCCCTGCACCTCGTAGGCATCGGGCGTGGCCAGGCGGTTGCGGTCATGCACATCCACGCGGTTCCAGCGGCCGCCGGCCAGCAGTTCCCAATGCTCATCGGGCTGCCACTTCAGCGAGGCCACGGCACTGTATTCCTTGCGCTCGGCGTTGCGCAGGAAGCGGTTGTTGATCAGGTCATCGTGCATGACCGGCCCCGAACTGCCCGGTGCAATGTCCTCATCGCTGTAGGACAGGCCGTAGTCGAGGGTGAATGCACCGGCGTGGGTATCGAACTTCGAGGTGTTGCTGGCATCCAGGCCGAAGCGCTTCTGCCGCAGCGGATTGCGGTAGGCATCCTTGTAACCGGGGTCGCCACTGAAGCTGGGCGCGTCGTACCACTCGGTGCGGCGATCGAAGTACCAGGGGGTGATGCCGGTCAGGCTGTTGTACATCACGCTGTCGGTATCGGTGTACGTGGCGTTGACGCGCAGGTCGACCAGCTCGCTGTCCGGGTTGAAGCGATAGCGCAGGGTGTAGCTGTCCATGTCGACGTGGCCCGGGTCCCATTGCGGAATGCGGTCACGATCCACACGGATGATCTGCGAGGCCATGATCTCGCCGGCGGTGCCCTCGTAGCGGCGGTAGCCCGCTTCCAGGGTCTGTGCATCGTCGATGCGCCAGGTGCCCTTGAGCAGCGCCGACTTCGAGCGCGCCGAGGTATTGAAGACCTCGGTACGCGGCGGATTCAGCGGCGCCAGCGTGCGCCGGGTCTGCGGGAAGTCATCGTAGCCATGCTTGCCGGAGAAGTAGTTGCCGTTGTCGCGGTAGGCGTAGGCGGCAACCAGATCGAAGCGATCCCAGTGTCCCGCAGCGGCCACGTTGAAGAACTGGCTACCGGTGGCGCTGCGGTCGGTGCGCGGCGCGGCGCTGTAGGACGGCAGGTTGTTGGCGCTGTTGTTGGCCAGGCCGCCACGCACGCGCACGCCGAAGTCCCGGCCTTCGCGCAGCACGTCACCGATCTTCAGCGTCTCCATCTCGACCACGCCGCCGATGCCACCGGAGGCGTTGGCCTGCAGGCTCGGGCCCTTGGTGATGGTCAGGCTGGAGATCAGGTCCGGGTCGAGGTAGGTGCGCTGCGACTGGCCGGCATAACCACGGTAGGTATCCATGCTGGACTGGCCACCGTCGATGATCACCGGCACGCGGCCCTGGCCCTGGATGCCACGGATGTTGACGTCAAAGCCGTTGCCCACGCGCGGATCACCGGCGGTGACGCCAGCCACGCCCTTGACGATGTCGCCGTTGGACGTACCGCGGAATCGCTCCAGGTGCGTGCGGTTGAGCGTGGTGGTGGAGCCGACGCTGCGATAGCCGTCGAGCAGGCGCGCCTCGTCGCTGGTTGCGCCGCTGTCGATACGGTCGCCGGCCACGCTCAGCGTATCGGTGACGATCACACCGCTGTCGGCCTGCGCCGACGCTGCCGCTTCCAGGGTCACCGCATCGGCACTGACCCGGCGCACCGCCAGGCCACTGCCCTGCAGCAGGTGCTGCAAAGCCTCGCTGGCCGACAGGCTGCCGCTGACCGCACGCGAGGTCACACCCCGGGCCAGGGTGGCCGGGTACACGACCTGCACGCCGGACTGGCGCATGTAGCTGCGCAGCGCCTCGTCCAGTGGCTGCGCGGGGATATCGAAGCGCTGCACGGCAGCGTGGTCACCGCTGGCATCCTGCGCGAGTACGGAGGGCGCGGCGCTGGCCAGGCCGGCCGCCAGCAGGGCGATGCACAGGCGGGACGGGCGCGGCATGCGGCCCGGACGATGGAGATCGAACATGGGGGAACCTGTCAGGTAATCGGTGCCGCGGGCGCGGCGACATCCGCAACACGGGCGGACACGGCGACGTACTGGCGGCGGCGGGTACGTTCGCGGAGTAAGACGGATGAAAGCGCGGCAACCCCAAGAGCGATTTGCGGCCGCGGCAGGTGCCGACCGTGGGTCGGCTGGTTGCCGCGGTGGGTGCCAACCGTTGGTCGGCTGCTTGCAGTGGTGGGTGCCGACCGTTGGTCGGCACAGAGGCACGGATCATCCACGCATGGCGTGGATCTACTGCACGATGGCGACGCCGAATGGAAGACGAGTAACCCGAAGACCTGCTGTTGCCGCCAACGCATCCAGCGCCTGCTCCGGGCGATCAATGCGCAACGCTGCACTGACGGCCGGCAGCTGCGACAGATCGCCACGCACGAAGGTCGGGCCAGCGCGATAGCGCCCGACCCATTGCACGGCCTCGGCGACGCTGGCCTGCTCCAGCAGCAGTTCACCCTGCCGCCACGCGCCCACACTGTCGGCCGCGACATCCTGCAGACGCGTCACGCCACTGCGCTCGCCATAGGCCGCACGCTGTCCCACCTGCAGGTAGGTCCAGCCACCGTCGGCCGGGCTGGCCACGCGCACCCTGCCCTGTCCGACCTGGGTTTCCACCTGATCGTTGTCGCGTGCGACGGAGAACGCGGTCGAGATGTCCTCGACCACACCATTGCCCGCGCGCACGCTGAAACGCCGCTGGGCATCCGGGCTGACCTCGAACCAGGCGCGCCCGCGCAGCAGCTCGATCCGGCGTGCATCGGCATCAAACCGCACGGCGATCGCGCTGTCCGCATCCAGCACGGCTCGACTGCCATCGGGCAGTTGCACGTTCTGCACGACATGCGTACTGCGATGGTCGGCCTGCAGCCGCAACCAGGCCTCCGGCCATGCCACCAGCATCGCCAGCGCAGCTGCAGCGGCCATTGCCCAGCGCAGCCGCCGCGGGCGCCGGCGTTCGACGGGCCGGGCCTGCGGGCGTGGTCCGACGCTGCGCCACAGCGCGCGCTCGTGCTCGAAGGCCCGACGGTGCCCCGGCTGTGCCAGCCAGCGTTCGAACTCATGCATGCGCCCCTCGCCGATGTCACCCGAGGCCAGCCACGCGATCCAGCCCCGGGCCTGTTCGGCCAGGGCATCGTCATTGGCGGCGGGCAGCGTGTTCGGCGGGCTCATCGGCTGGCGGACAGGCGCATTCAAGCGCGGGCGGAGGAACTAGACCGCATCCGCGGTCCAGTGATCAAGACGTTTCAGCGAGGGCCAACCCCAAGGCGGGGCGATCATCGGCCGCTGCGCGCCCAGGCCAGGCGTTGCAGCGCCGTGCGCACATGGTTCTCGACGGTAGTCACCGACACCCCCAGACGGCGTGCGATCTCGGCCTGGGTCAGGCCCTGCAGGCGGTTGAGCCGGAAGATGGTGCGGGTCGGCTCCGGCAGGTGCCCCGCCGCGTCAAGCACCCGCTGCAGCTCGTCCTGTGCCATCGCCTGCTCTTCGGTCGAGATCACCTCGTCCGGCCCCCACAGGTAGTGGTCGGCCAGCAGACGGTTGCGCCGGGTCGATTCGCGGCCATGGTCGGTGGCCAGGTTGGCGGCCAGCCGGTACAGATAGGCGCGCGGGTTGTCGATGGCCTGGCTGTCATCGACGCCACGTGCCTTGAACCACACCGCCTGGATCACGTCCTCGGCGCCGTTGTCGCCCCCCAGGATGCGTTGCACCCGGCGCAGCAACGCAGGCCGCTCGCGGATCAGCAGTTCGGTGAGGGAGGCGGCATTGGAGGACATGCGCGGAACCGGGACGACAGACGGAAGGCGCCGCGCATGCTACTCCGTTAATGAGAATCAGTCACGTTCTCATCAATGGATGCACCCGGTCAGCCCGTCATAGACGCTCTGCGAGGTCCCCGGCAGCGGGTCATGCAGTGGATTGCGCGCGGCGAGCGCGGCATGGAAGGCTTCCACCGGGGTTCCCGCCACCAGCGGCAGGCGGCACAGCCAGGTCGGTTGCCGGGCCACGATCGCGCCATCGTTGCGGGACACCTCCAGATCGCTGGCGGCGAATGCCCACAGGCACTCATGGATGGTTCCCCGCACCGCATCCACCGAACAGCGCAGGCGCAGCGCCCGGATGTCGCTGTATTCGCCCTCGCAGAAGGTGTCGCCACAGATCGCGTCGAAGCCATGCTGCAAACGGCCTTCCAGGGCAAAAAAGCGGTCCCAGTTGGCCTCCTGGTGCGGGTAGTCGATCAGGTCGACATAAGGGGACGCCTGGGCCAAAGGCGCAACCAGCAGCATGCAGGTCAGGCCAAACGGCAGGGCAGACACGTTCATGGGCAGACTCCTTGGGAAGGTTGGTCCAGCCTGCGCTCCCATGCCGGCCGCCCCCATCAGCCAATCCCGGCCTGCCCGGTAGGCCCCCGCCCCGCAGCGCCGTCGGCCCCTCCCTCTGCACAGCGCCCGGCAAAGGCATAAAATGGGGGGCTATCCGTCTACATCCCCCACCTGGAGCACGACCATGGGTCTGGAACTCGTCTCGCCCGGCAAGAACCCGCCGGAAGAAATCAACGTCATCATCGAGATCCCGAAGGACTCGGAGCCGGTGAAGTACGAAGTGGACAAGGAAACCGGCGCGATCTTCGTCGACCGTATCCTGTCCACCCCGATGCGCTACCCCTGCAACTACGGCTACGTGCCGAGCACCCTGTGCGGCGACGGCGATCCGGCCGACGTGCTGGTGGTGCTGCCGCTGCCGCTGGTGCCGGGCTCGGTCGTGCGCTGCCGTCCGGTGGGCGTGCTGAAGATGAGCGATGAGGCGGGCAGCGACGAGAAGATCCTGGCCGTGCCGGTGTCGAAGATCTTCAGTGGCTATGCCCACGTCGAAGACATCGCCCAGGTGTCCAGCCACTGGCTGGAGCGCATCGGCCACTTCTTCGAGCACTACAAGGACCTGGAGAAGGGCAAGTGGGTCAAGCTGGACGGTTGGGGCGGCGCCGCTGAGGCCAAGCAGATCCTGATCGAGGCGCACCAGCGCCATCTCGACAGCAAGGCCTGAGCCTGAACCGGATCGCTCCGGCGGCACCCCGCCGGAGCGATGCGGGTCACGTTTCATGACGACGGCACATCACACGTGCCGCCGTATTAGGTAAATTGCGTCACTTCACACGTCGTCGACATCCATCGTCGAGACAGCCAGGGGAATGTGTCGTGCGTATTCTGCTTGTTGGGGATGCAGCCAGCCTGCCGGCCGAGCTGACCGAATTCATTGCCGATCTTGGGGAAGACTGGCAGCCGCTGACCGCCACCGATGGCCAGACCGCGATGACTGCGGTGGCCACGCAGGGCGTGGATGCGGTGATCGTCTGCCCGCAGCTGCCGGATCTCAATGCCACCACGCTGCTGGGCCAGATCCGGACCTTGCGCCCGGAAACCATCCGCATCGCGCTGATCGATGCACAGCACGGCAACCGGCCTCCGCCGGCACGCCTGATCGGTGTCGCTCACCGTTTCCTGCCGTTGCCACTGGCACCGGAAGTGCTGCTGGAAGCGCTGACCAGCCTGGAAGAGCTGCGCGAAGTACTGGACAGCCCACGCCTGCGCGATGCCATCGGCCGTATCGAGAAGCTGCCCTCGCCGCCGCACCTGTACCTGAGCCTGACCCAGGCGCTGGAGCATGACGACGACGCCGACAGCGCCGACGTCGCCAAGCTGGTGGCGGCCGACCCGGCCATTGCCGCGAAGGTGCTGCAGCTGTCGAACTCGGCGTTCTTCAGCCAGGGACGCACCATCGCTGACCTGCGCACGGCCGTGACCCGCCTGGGCCTGTCGACGCTGCGCGACCTGGTTCTGGCCAGCGAGGTGTTTTCCGCACCCACGCTGTCCACCGCCGAACGCAATTCGCTGCAGCAGCGCGCCCTGCTCGCCTCGCGCCTGGCCGCGCGCCTGCTGCCCGAATCCAGTGCCGAACTGGGCGCGACCGCCGCCCTGCTGGCCGACATCGGCCTGCTGCTGCCCGGCGTACGCAACGAGCGCAGCGAACCGTCGCTGGCCGGTGACACCCGCCCCGGCCATGCCGAGGCCGGCGCCTACCTGCTGGGCCTGTGGGGCCTGCCGATGCCGATCATCGAAGCGGTTGCCTTCCACCTGCAGCCGCAGCGCGCCAATACGCGCAGCTTCTGGGTGACCGGTGCGGTGCATGTGGCGCTGGCGCTGGTCAACGGCGATCCGGTGGATGAGGACTACCTGCAGCGCGCAGGTGTACTCAACAGGCTGCCGCAGTGGCGCGAGCATGCCAATGCGTTGATGGGACTGGTGCCGAGCGAGGTCTGAGCTGTCAACGCAGGAACAACCTCGAAGGCGCGCCCAAAGGCGCGCCTTTTTTTGCATCAGCGCGCGCCGCAGGCGTCCTGCACGCAGTGGCGATACTGCAGATCGCACATGACCTTCGAATTGCCTGCAGCCAGGCATTGCTGGCGCAGCTCTTCGCAGTACAGCCCGCCCCCACAGACGCCACCGGTCTGGGCGAACACCGCACCCACCAATGTTGCATAGATCAGTGCAGCAGCAGACAGTTTGTGCAACAGCGTGCTCTTCATCGCTCTCTCCATGTGCAAGTGTCCGAAAGTGGACCCAGCAACTGTGTTGATTACGACACGACAGGAACGTGACTCTGCTCACCTTCCACGACATTTCGGAATTCCCCTACAAAAAAAGAGGGCGGACCTTGCGGTCCGCCCTCCCTGTATTGCTATCGCACTTCGAACGATCAGAAGCGCTGGGTGTACTTCATGTACAGGAAGCGACCGACGTCGAAGCCACCGTAGTAGGCGAAGCTCGAGTTCGGCGCCGAGTACTGCAGCGCACCGCGGTGATCGAACACGTTGTTCGCACCCAGGGCGATGGTGGCATCCCACGGAGCCTTCCAGCTGACCTGCACGTCGTGGAAGGTGTTGGAGCCGGTGTGGCGCAGCGGATCCGGCTCACCATTGGCATAGTGGTTCGGGGCGTCGCACCATGCGTCGTCGATGCAGCTTTCCTTCATGCCCGAGTAGTAACGAGCAGTCCAGTTGACACCGAAGTCACCCAGCTCCCAGTTCACGCCCAGGTTCGAACGGACGCGGAACAGGCCCGGCTCACCAACGCGACCGATGGTGATGTTCTCACCCTTCTTGTTCTGGCCGGCTTCGTCGTACTTGGCCAGGTAGCTGGTCTGCCAGTCGATGCTGAACTTGCCGATCGACAGTTCCGGCAGGCGGTACTTGACACCCAGGTCGTAGCCTTCGGTCTCCATCGAGCCGAGGTTGGCCAGGCCGTAGGTCAGCGCCTCGATATGGCCATCGGCGGCACGGGTGACGCCTTCGCAGCGAGCTGCGTTGCCCAGCACGTAGCAGTCACGCAGGATGCGATCAACGCTGTCAGCGATGATCATGTTCTTCAGCTCGTAGCGGTACCAGTCGAGCGAGATGTCCAGGCCCTGCACCCAACGCGGGCTCCAGACCAGGCCAACCGTCTTGCTCTTGGAGGTTTCCGGCTTCAGAGCCGAATTCGAACCGCTGACGAACTGGTCCGGGGTCGCGCACGGGAAGGTGCTGCAAGGCGCGAAGCCCTGGCCGACCTGCACGTAGTTGGCCGGCACGCCAGCCCCGGCGCAGGCGGCATTGCCAGCGACGTTGCCCGGCGAGGTCGAACCGCACGGATCGGTGTAACGCTCGAAGCTCGAGTTGGTGCCGCCGTACAGATCGTCGACGGTCGGCGCGCGGAAGCCTTCTGCGTAGGTACCGCGGACCAGCAGCTCTTCGATCGGGCGCCACACCAGGCCGAACTTCGAGTTGATCGTGTCACCGAAGTTGCTGTAGTCGGAGTAGCGGCTGGCGACGTTGAAGGTCAGTTCCTTGGCAAACGGCAGGTCCGACAGGATCGGCACGTTCAGTTCCAGGTAGAACTCATCCAGCGAGTAGTTGCCCGAGGTGGTGGTCGACGCCAGGCCGGTCGACTGGCCCGACTGACGGAAGGCGTCCGGCACGAAGCGGCCTTCTTCCTTGCGGTGCTCGTAGCCCATGGCCACGCCCAGGTCACCGGCCGGCAGCTCGAACAGCGAACCGGACAGGTTGGCGGTGTAGCTGGTGGTCTTGGTCACACCGGTGTCGGTGTAGGTCGGGAACAGGAAGTTCTGCAGATCACGGTCGGCAAGCGAGCCCTGGCCGTTGACGCCATACGGCAGCAGCGGGTTCCACGGACGGCACTGGCTCAGCGGAATCGGCTTGGCAGAAGTACCGCACTGGGCAACACCCTGGCCATTGATGAACGACTGGCCAAGTGCCTGCTCGGATGCGATCAGGCTCATGTCGCCGTAGCCGGTCTTGGTCAGCTCGTTGCGGTTCCACAGCGCACCGACGTCCCAATCCCAGGTCTTGCCGGCGAATTCGAAGAAGCCGCTCAGGCTCGGCGCAAAGCGCAGGGTCTTGAGGTCGCTCTTGGTGGTACGCGGCACTTCCCACAGGCGGCGACGGAACTCGACGTCCTGACCGATCGGGTTGAACGCGCTGTCCTTCGACAGCGGGGTACCGAACGACAGCGACTGGTACGGGTAACCCGCGATCTGCTGGTCGGTGGTGCGCTGGTTGTACAGCACGTCAGCATTGAAGGTGATCGAGTCGGCCAGATCATAGCTGCCGTTGACGTACACGGACTTACGCTCGATGCCGGTCTGCACCATCATCTGCTGGTTGGCATTGGAGTACTCGGCCGGGGTCAGCTGGTGGTAGTCGGCCGCATTCTTCGGGTCACCGCCCGGATTCAGGGTCATCCACTCCGGCTGCGGCTGGCCTGCAGCGCGCGGCTTGCAGTCGCCCCACACGCGCGGGTCGCACCAGGTGCTGTTCTGGCTCAGCGGGCTCCAATCACCGGAGGTGGTGTTCGGGCCCAGGCCGCCGTCGCGGCTGAACCAACGATCCTTCGCCCACACCGGATCCTGCTTGGAGTATTCGGCCGACAGGGTCACGCCGCCACGCTCGCCTTCGGAGCCGAGGGTGAACGAGTAGGTGTTGGTGTCGCCGTCGCCGCGGCCGTACTGGCCGACGTAGACGCTGGCTTCAGCACCGTCGAAGCGCTTGCGGGTGATCACATTGACCACGCCAGCGATGGCGTCCGAACCGTAGATGGCGGAGGCGCCATCCTTCAGCACTTCGATGCGCTCGACGGCGGCCATCGGAATCTGGCTCAGATCCTGGTAGCCGGCAGTGGTCGCGCCCAGGCGCTTGCCGTTCATCAGCACCAGGGTGCGCTGCGCGCCCAGGTTGCGCAGGTCGACGTAGTAGCCGCCAACGTTTTCGCCGGAGGACAGCGAGTCCGCACGGGAAATGGCCGGCGAACCTGCCGAGGTCAGGTTCTGCAGGACATCGGCGACGGTGGTGTAGCCCTGCTTTTCCAGGTTCTCACGGCTCAGGGTGAGGACCGGCTGCTGGGTCTCCATCGAGGCGCCGCGGATGCGCGAGCCCGTGATTTCGATGCGATCCAGGGTGGTCGCATCCTTTGCTTCCTGTGCAGAAGCAAAGGCGGGCGTCAGCGCCAACGCAATGCCAGCCGGCAGAAGGCCCAGCCGCACTGCGGGATTACGAACGTTCATCTATCTCTCCAAGGTACGTGTTAGCAGCGTGTTAAAACACCCCAGCACGTTACGATTGCGTTGCAGCGCTGTATTTGCGCGAACCAACCGGAGACTTTGCAGATTGTGGCGGCAGCAAGCCGCCGTTCTCCCTGAAGCGCGATGCGGACTGGCCGTAGCGGGCGCGGAACGCACGCGCGAAGCTGCAGCAGTTGTCGAAGCCACTGGCTGCAGCAACTTCGCCGACCATCATGTCGGTGTCACGCAGCAGGTCGGCAGCGCGCTCAAGGCGCAGCCGCGCCGAAAGCGACTGCGGGCTTTCCTCGTACAGGCTCTGGAAGGTCTTGGAGAGATACCAGCTGGAGAAGTTGGTCAGCTCGGCCAGTTCACCGATGCGCACCACGCGGTGGCTGTTGCCTTCCAGGTACAGGCGGGCGCGCTGCATGCGGCCGAACACCTGGCGCTTGCGGCTGCGCGAGCGCCCCGGGCAACGCTGCACGTTGTCGGCCAGCCCACGCTGCAGGCCCGCCAGGTGCAGCAGCAGCGGGCGCAGTGCCTGTGCCGGCTGGCCACTGGCCAGCGCATCGCGCCACAGGCGCAGCGCAACGCGGGCATCGCCACGGTTCATGCGGCCACGCCCGGCATACAGACCGCAATCGGCCATCTCGGCCAGCACGCGCAGCGCTTCGACCGTCAGGTTCAGGCCAACGCACAAGCCGTTGCGACCGGCCTGCACCAGCGGCCGCGACTCCTTCTCGAAGGCGATCCACTCGCCCTGGCGCAAGCGGAAGCGTCCTTCCTTGGCTTCCACCCAGGAGCTGCCGCGCACCTGCATCCACACAGTGAAGCTGCTGCCTGCGGTCTGCAGGCTGCCGAGCCGGGCCACGCCCAGGCAGGTCGGCGCAGCATCGTCGAGCGACCGGTCCAGAGAGACGGTTTGGCCGCGATCGGCCAGCGAGAGTTGACGCATGGGGGCACCACGGATTTGCCTAGTACAGGCCTCCGTTTTGCCAAATCAGGCGGCACCACGTCAGGAAAGTCAGACGAGATCGCCACGAATTCGCGGCGAGGTCGCCACGAAGAAATTACGAAGGCCCATTTCCGTTGAACAACAACAACTTGGAGAACGCCGGAAGCAGCGTCGGCGAGCGCTCGGGCAAACGCATCACACCGATGTCGGCACCGTCGCTGACCGCCATTGCCACGAACAGGGTGCGCCCATCGGCGCCGGCACTCAGCCCGTTGCCGGCACTGAGGCGTTCCGCATCCAGGCAGCGTTCCGGTTCCTCGCGCCCGGCCTGGATCAGCACCAGTGTCGTACCGCAGCGGGTGGACGTACCGAGATAGCCGATCGCACTGTTGCCGGCCACGGTCCAGGCCCGGTACCGCCACCGGCTGGGCTGGTCATCGCTGATCTGCTGCACGCTGCCTGGCGCCAGCGCCGCATCCACCGACCACAGGCCACCTGCCGCCAGGCGGGTGAACAGCACACGCCCGCTGCTGCGATCGAACCGCGCCTGAGACACGCCCTCGATGCTGGCAAGGCGGCGCCAAGGCTGCACGCTTCGATCAAACAGGCTCAGCCGGGTCTGTTGCTGGTCATCGCGCTCGACTACCAGCAGCTGGTCCGGGTTTGCGCCGTACAGTGCCTGCAGCGGCTGCTCCGACGGTACCGGCAACGGCTGGACGCGTTCGTCACGTGGGGCGATCTCATAGACCACCGTGCGTCCGTGTTCGTCGCGCCCGACCACCAGCAACCGCCGGCTGTCGGCCGACCAGTCCGGTGCCTGACGTGCCTCAGGCCGCAATCCTTCGATAGGCCGCAGCGAATCGGGGCGCTCCATGTCCGCCCACCACAGCGCGAAGCTGCCTGAACGATCGGACGTGAACACCAGTTGGCGTCCATCCGGCGCCGCCATCGGCTGCCCATCCCGACCACTGGATGCAAACAAGCGCTGCGGGGGTGAACCGCCCTCCATCGGCACCTTGAAGATGCCGAACTGCGCGCGGCGGTGAACGAAGGCCAGCATCCCCGCGCGGCGCGCCGTCGCCGGCCATTGTGCGTCGTCGAGCCCGGCGTCGCGCAGCGTGCGGCTCTCGACGTCCAGGTAATACAGGCGCACCTCACTGTCGACACGGCGTCCAAACACGATCGTCCGGCCATCACGCAACCAGGCCCAGCCACGCAGTTCAGCGGCCTCGTTGGTCAGCTGCTCGGGCGTGCCACCTGCGGCCGGCATGCGCCACAGGTCGCCCAGCTGCGGATTACGCACGAATACCAGCCACTTGCCATCAGGCGAGTAGCGCGGCGCATAGTCGAAGTCATCCTCGGCGACACCGTAGTCCAGCGCCTCCCATTGGCCACTGGCCAGATCAAGCTTGCGGATGCCGCGATGGGCATAGCGCCCCACCATGCTGCCGAACACCAGACCACGGCCGTCCGGCGTCCAGTCGAAACTGAGCAGCTCGGTGCCATCGCACCGTGTGGCCTGGCGCAGGGCACCACCGGTCGCGCTGGCGATCAGCACCTGGCAACCGCCGTTGTTGCTGAACCGCGCGAAGGCGATCTCGCGTCCATCCGGCGACCAGCTCGGGAAGCGATCGACCGAGCCGGCCGGCGGAGCCAGCAGCTGCCGCGCAGGCGCGTTGCCGGAGGTCTGCACCTTGATCGCGCCACCGCCCTGCCCGTCTTCGTTGGCGCCCTCATAGGCCACCAATGAACCATCGGGTGAAAGCGTGGGATAGGTTTCAAAGCCGCTGGTCGCGGTGATCAACCGATAGGGACGCTGCGGGCTGCCGATCACGCGCGTGCCGTTCTCCACGGCCGCGTCCACAGCTGAACTGCTGGCCGGTGCCCGCCGCAGCAGCAGCGCGGTCAGCACCACCACCGTGGCCAGCATCAGCACGCCCAGCACCAGCAGTACGCGCCGGCGGACGTGGCGCCAGCGGCGGCGCGATGCCTGCACGTGTGGCGGCATCACCTCGGCGATGGTCATCGCCGGTTGCATGTCCACGATTTCGTCATCGGCTCCTGCGGGCGGCGCCGGCTCGACATCGTCCAGTATCTGCACCGGCACCAGCAGGCGATAGCCGGTCTTGGCGATGGTCTCGATATAGGCCTGGCCGTTGTCGTCGTCGTTGCTGAACGCCTTGCGCAGCTGGGTGACGGCCTGGGTAAGCACATCATTGGTCGGCAGCGTGTCCGGCCAGACTTCCGCGAACAGTTCATCGCGGGTGACAACACGCCCCGGCTGGCGCAGCAGCACACGCAGCACGCCCAGCGCCTTCGGCGTCAGCCGACGCGGGCGACGCGCACCCACGACCTCGACTTCGCGCGAGGACAGAGTGACAGTGCACTCTCCTATCCGGATCCGATCGAATCCGGGGGGCTGGTTTTCACTGCTGTTCATTTTCCGCTACACAGTAGAGACAGGTCCGGGGCAGCGTTTGCCTTCGATACCCTCCCGTCCTGGGAACAGCAAAAAGCCAGACTCCGCACAAAGCATCGGCGCATACCGCAAAAACAATGAAGCGGGCGAATACTAGCCTATGCGGGTTACCTCGCCTATCGCGTGGTCGACATCCAGGCTCTCTCTCGCCGACGAATTCACATAATCTGCAGCACCATTCGCGCCCTTCGGGGCGCGAAATTTTTATCTGGCGTTCATTTTCACATGCGCCGCAGCATGGTCAATCCAACCAGTCGCGAAACCACCAAAGCTACGTACATCACGCCTGAAAACTGCTCCAGCATGACCAAGGCGCGCGCCTGCGGATGCAGTGGCACAACGTCGCTCAAGCCAACACCCGAGAGCAAACTGAAGCTCAGATAAAGAAGCTCCATCCAGGTGCGCTGCGCGCCACCACCGGTGCCCTGGAAACTGCCCGGATACCATTGCTGGCACACGGCGAAAGCAAACGCGAAGGCCCACGCCAGCAACGTGAATGTCGCACCTGCTGCGAACAGTTCATCGCGGGTGACTTTATGGTCCTGGAGCATGTAGGCGATGAGCGCACCGGCCGTATAGAAGTACAGCAGGCTTTCCAGCAGTTGCGCGGTGGTCAGCAGCGCACTGCGATCCAGCAGTGCGCCGGCCAGCGAGAACACCACCGAAGGAATGGCCAGCAGCAGTGCCAGCCAGGTGCCCAGCGGACTGCGCTGGACCACCCACAGCGCCAGGCCGAGTACCGCCATGCCGAACATGCCCAGCGCCGCACGGCCGCCGGCGGTGTCATCAAGTGCGGGATACAGCAGCACCGCGATCAACTGGGCACCCAGCAGCCAGGCCGAAGGATGGCGGCGGGCAATGGCCAGCCAGCGGGTGGTGATGGCAACGGGCATGGCGTCCTTCCCCAGGGTGATGGGCGGAGGATAGCCGGGAGCGACGTGATGAGCGGTAGTGCCGGCCACTGGCCGGCACTCTCCCCGGTCCCACGCACGACGGAATGCCGGCCAGCGGCCGGCACTACCCGTTACACGTCAGCCCTGGTGATAGACCTCGGCGCCGGCCGCGCGGAACTCTTCCGACTTCTCCTTCATGCCGGCCTCGGCGTAGTCGCGCACGTCCTGGGTGATCTTCATCGAACAGAAGTGCGGGCCGCACATCGAGCAGAAATGCGCCAGCTTGTGCGCATCCTTCGGCAGGGTCTCATCATGGAATTCCTTGGCCTTCTCCGGATCCAGCCCGAGATGGAACTGGTCTTCCCAGCGGAACTCGAAGCGTGCCTTGCTCAGCGCGTTGTCGCGCACCTGTGCGCCGGGGTGTCCCTTGGCCAGGTCGGCCGCATGCGCGGCGATGCGGTAGGCCATGATGCCGTCGCGTACGTCCTGGCGGTTGGGCAGGCCGAGGTGTTCCTTCGGCGTCACGTAGCAGAGCATGGCCGTACCAAACCAGCCGATCATTGCCGCACCGATCGCGCTGGTGATGTGGTCGTAGCCCGGTGCGATGTCGGTGGTCAGGGGGCCCAACGTATAGAACGGCGCTTCGCCACACTCGCGCAGCTGCTTGTCCATGTTCTCCTTGATCAGCTGCATCGGCACGTGGCCGGGGCCTTCGATCATGGTCTGCACGTCATGCTTCCAGGCGATCTTCGTCAACTCACCCAGCGTCTCCAGCTCACCGAACTGCGCGGCATCGTTGGCATCGGCGATGCAGCCCGGGCGCAGGCCATCGCCCAGCGAGAAGGTCACGTCATAGGCCTTCATGATCTCGCAGATCTCTTCGAAATGCGTGTAGAGGAAATTCTCCTTGTGGTGCGCCAGGCACCACTTGGCCATGATCGAGCCACCACGGCTGACGATGCCGGTGACCCGCTTGGCGGTGAGCGGCACATAGCGCAGCAGCACGCCGGCGTGGATGGTGAAGTAGTCCACGCCCTGCTCGGCCTGCTCGATCAGTGTGTCGCGGAAGATCTCCCAGGTGAGTGCTTCGGCGCGGCCATCGACCTTCTCAAGCGCCTGGTAGATCGGCACGGTACCGATCGCCACCGGCGAGTTGCGGATGATCCACTCGCGGGTCTCATGGATGTGCTTGCCGGTGGACAGGTCCATCACCGTGTCACCGCCCCAGCGGATCGCCCACACCAGCTTCTCCACCTCCTCGGCAATGCCCGAGGACACGGCGCTGTTGCCGATGTTGGCGTTGATCTTGGTCAGGAAATTGCGGCCGATGATCATCGGCTCGCTTTCCGGATGGTTGATGTTGTTGGGCAGCACCGCACGGCCGCGGGCGATTTCGTCGCGCACGAACTCCGGGGTGATGATCTTCTGGATCGACGCGCCGAACGCCTCGCCCGGGTGCTGCTGCAGCAGGCCGGCATCGCGGATCGCGTCCAGCCGCTGGTTCTCGCGGATGGCGACGAATTCCATTTCCGGCGTGATGATGCCGCGGCGCGCGTAGTGCATCTGGGTGACGTTGGCACCTGCACGCGCACGGCGTGGCAGGCTGCGCGCGGGGAAGCGCACCGCATCGAGCTTCGGGTCATGCTCGCGATCGCGACCGAACGAAGAGCTCAGTCCTTCCAGCCGCTCGGTATCACCGCGTTCTTCCACCCAGCCGCGACGCAGTGCCGGCAAACCAGCGGACAGATCGATGCGCACCTCCGGATCGGTGTACGGGCCCGACGTGTCGTAAACGGTCACCGGTGCATTCTCTTCGCCGCCGAACAAGGTCGGCGTGCGGGTCAGCGCGATCTCGCGCATCGGCACCTGCAGATCCGGGCGTGAACCGGGCACGTGGATCTTGCGCGAGCCGGGAATGGGCCGGGTCACGGATTCGGAGAGTTGCTGGGCCTGTTGCTGCAGGGCGGAGAGCTGTGCGTTCATCGGGCATCGTCCAGGAAGGTCAGGGACGAAGCGGCGGCGCACTGCTGCCGCGCCCGGACGGTCCTTGGGCGGAGTCCGGGCATGGCTGCACTGCAAAGCTTCCCTACGCCGGTATGAGCCGGATCAGGTTCCAAGGGACTGTCTCAACCGTGGCCACATGGCCGCGGTACCCCCGCTTCTTGGTGTGCATTAGAGCATAGAACGCACTGCAGCTCCTGGTGGTTCCATCCACGCACGGCGTGGATCTGCTGTTTCTGTATTAACAGAACCGTGACATCGCATTCAGTAACGTGCACGCGCATCGTGCCGCTGCGGCCGGTGTTTCCCCGCCGCCTCCGCGGCCCCTGCCCGGTCTGTGCTGCATGTCGCCGGCCCCTCGCAGCAAGCTCTGCTCGCTCCCCTCAATCCCTTGATCGGAGAAGCTCCTTCATGGTGTTTCGCGTTTCCATCGCACTGGTTCTGCTTCTGGTGCTGCTTGCCGGTGTTGCACCCGGCCCCTTCAATACCGTGGTGCAGTCGGTACTGGCCGATGTCATCCGCAGTGTCGGCTGGCTCTATCTTCTGGTCGTGTTCCTGGCGCTGACTTTCCTGATGTACCTGGCATTCGGTCGCTTCGGCAACCTGCGCATCGGCGGTGAAGATGCCGAGCCGGAGTTCTCGCGCGCCAGCTGGATGTCGATGCTGTTCGCCGCCGGCATGGGCATCGGCCTGGTGTTCTGGGGCGCCGCCGAGCCGATTTCCCACTTCACCAAGCCTCCAGAAGGCCTCGCACCGCAGAGCATGGACGCGGCGCGGGCTTCGATGCGCTATGCATTCTTCCACTGGGGCCTGCATCCGTGGGCGATCTACGCGCTGATCGGCCTGGCCATGGCCTGGTTCCAGTTCAACCGCAATGGCCGTGGACTGGTCAGTGACATGCTGCAACCGATCATCGGCCGGCACCATCGCGGCTGGATCGGACGCGTGGTCAACATCGCCGCGGTTGTTGCCACTGCCATTGGCGTGGCCACCACGCTGGGGTTCGGTACCATCCAGATCGCTGCCGGCATGGAACGCGTGTTCGGCCTGCACGCGGGTGTGCCACTGCAGCTGACCATCATCGCCATCGCGTTCGTGCTGTACATGGCCTCCACCGCCAGCGGTGTCGAGCGCGGGGTGAAGTGGCTGTCCAACTTCAACCTTGCGCTGGCCGCGCTTCTTGCGGCCACCGTACTGGTGCTGGGCCCGACCGGATTCATCTTCGATACGTTCACCACCACACTGGGGTCGTACCTCAACCAGCTGGTGACGATGAGCCTGCGCATGTCGCCGTTCTCGGGCAGCACATGGGTAGCGGACTGGACCATCTTCTACTGGGCGTGGTGGATTTCCTGGGCCCCGTTCGTCGGCTCGTTCATCGCGCGCATCTCGCGTGGGCGCAGCGTCCGCGAGTTCGTCATCGGCGTCGTGCTGGCCCCCACGGTGCTGGGCTTCTTCTGGTTCGCGGTGTTTGGTGGCACTGCGCTGTGGGCGCAGATCTTCGGCCACGCCGACCTGGTGCAGGCGCTGGGCAACGGCTATGAAACGGTGCTGTTCACCCTGTTTGACAGCATGCCGCTGCCCTTGCTGCTTTCCTGCATCGCACTGGTGCTGCTGATGATCTTCTTCGTGACATCAGCCGATTCGGCGGTGCTGGTGCTGGCCAGCATGTCCACTGACGAGGCAGGCGATCCGCCGTTGAAGCGCAAGCTGGCCTGGGGCATCGCGGTGGCGCTGATCGCAGCGGCGTTGCTGCTGGCCGGTGGCCTGGATGCACTGCAGGGCATGATCACGATTGCGGCGTTGCCATTCGCGCTGCTGATGGTGCTGGTGATGGTGTCGCTGTACCGGGTGCTGGACCAGGAGTACACGCGGGAGCGGCGGCAGGCGCAGCGCCAGCGGCACATGATCGATGCGTGGATCGCACGGGAGATGGCGGCGCAGGAGGAGACCCAGGCGGAGGCGGCGCGCGCGCACGATCAGGATTGAGTGGGTTTTGCAGCCTGCGGCTGCACCGCTTTTTCAAGCAAGTGCAAATTCAAAAGCCAGGGCAGCTCTGGGTTTCTGCTGGTTGGGCGGGGCGGTGTGGGTAGGCAGGACACGCCGTAAACCCGTCCCTGGGGGCTCGATGGCGCCATCCATGGCGCCAACGGTCCTGCCCACCCACACCGCCCCACCCCCGACAGGTTACGTGTGACGGTTGGTCCATCCACGCCATGCGTGGATGAGGTGTATCGGAAAACAGGAAGGGGTCGGATTCGTTTTCCTGTGGAAAACGGATCCGACCCCAACCCACAGCACGCGGCTGTTGCCGTTGCCTTTGCTCTTGATCTTCTTTTTTCTTTTCCTGCGGTGATGGACACGGAAACTATCCGTGGCCGGGCGGGTGGGCTGGGCGGGGGTGTCCGCGGCATGGATGCCGCGGCCAAGCCTCAAGGGACGGATTCACGGCGTCCCCCGACCAGCCCACCCGCCCGGCCCAATCACATGATCCCGCTTCCACGAACCATCACCGCGGAGGGGGCTGCGCCCGGTGGCCGGGAAACCTCAATACCCCGCCGCCTGCCCATCCTTTCGACTCTCAGACGCACCGTAGTAAACGCCGGATTCCGGATCACGCATGATCGCCTGATACCCGCCATACGGACCATCGGCGAACACGATGCGATGCCCCTTGCGCATCAACGCACGCACCGTTTCATACGGGAAGCCGGTTTCCAGATTCACCTCACCACCGTCGGTCATCGCCGTGGCCTGACCTGTCGGTTCAGTCGAGCCCTCGTGCTGGATGCGCGGCGCATCACCGGCTTCCTGCAGGTTCATGCCGAAGTCCACCAGGTTCATCACGATCTGCGCGTGGCCCTGCGGCTGCATCGCGCCGCCCATCACGCCGAAGCTGGCATACGGCTTGCCGCCCTTGGTGATGAACCCCGGGATGATGGTCTGGAACGGGCGCTTGCCCGGTGCATAGCCGTTGGGATGATTCTTCTGCAGCACGAACATCTCGCCACGATCCTGCAGGATGAAGCCCAGCCCTGGCGGTGCCATGCCGCTGCCCATGCCACGGTAGTTGGACTGGATCAGCGACACCATCATGCCGTCGGCGTCAGCCACGGTCATGTAGATGGTGTCGCCCTCCTCCAGCTGCTTCGGCGTGCCCGGTTGCACTTCCTTCAGCGCCTTGTCCATCGAGATCAGCGCGCGGCGCTGTGCGGCGTACTCCTTGGAGATCAGCTTCTGCACCGGCGCCGGCTGGAACGCCATGTCGGCATAGAAGCGCGCGCGGTCGGCGAAGGCCAGCTTCTTCGCTTCCACGAACAGGTGCACATGCTCCGGTGAACCGAACGGGATCTTCGAGAAGTCGTAGCCTTCCAGCACGTTGAGGATCTGCAGCGCGGCGATGCCCTGGCTGTTCGGCGGCAGCTCCCACACGTCGTAGCCACGGTAGTTGCTGCTGACCGGTTCGACCCACTCACCGTGGTGGTCGGCCATGTCCTGGTAGCTCAGGAAGCCGCCGTTGGCCTTGAAGTAGTCGCCGATGGTGCGGGCGATATCGCCCTTGTAGAAGGCATCACGGCCGCCGTCGGCGATCTTCTGCAGCGTACTGGCCAGATTCGGGTTCTTCCACATCTCACCCTTGCGCGGGGCGTGGCCGTTGATCGTGAACTGTTCCTTGAACCCCGGATACTGCGACAGCTTGGGCACCGAGCGGTCCCAGTAGTAGGCGATCACCTCAGCCACCGGGTGACCCTCGCGGGCGTAACGGATGGCCGGTGCCAGGTTGTCCGCCATCGGCTTGCGGCCGAAGCGGTCGTGCAGTGCGAACCAGCCGTCGACAGCGCCCGGTACCGACACCGGCAGTGGACCGGTGGCCGGGATGTCCTTCAGGCCACGGCGCTGGAACTCGGCCAGGGTGAGCGACTTCGGCGAGCGGCCCGAGCCGTTGTAGCCGTAGAGCTTCTGCGTCTTCGGGTCCCACACGATGGCGAACAGGTCGCCCCCGATGCCGTTGCCGGTGGGCTCCATCAGGCCGAGCGCGGCGTTGGCGGCAATCGCCGCGTCCACCGCCGAGCCACCGCCCTTCATCACGTCCAGCGCGATCTGGGTGGCCAGCGGCTGCGAGGTGGCGGCCATCGCATGCGGGGCGATCACCTCCGAACGCGTGGCAAAGGTGTGGCCGGTGATGCGGTCGGCGGCAGAAGACAGTGCGGGCACAGCGGCCAGTAGAGCAGCGGCCAGCAGGGAACGGGCAAGGCGTCGGGACACGGTCGGGTTCCGATGGAAGGGTGGTCCCTCGATCTTCGCCGCTGCGGCCTGCATGCGGTATCGGGCAGAGGTCATGGACGTTGATCCTGGGATGGGGTGCGGAAGCTCCGCACCCGCCAAGGCGAAAATCCGCCGGATTCCGCGCAAAAGCCGGCCTGAAAGGAGTGAATTGGGGTTCACCGAAACACTTTCAGCGGCAACCATCCTTGTGCCGCAAGCGATTGCGCTGGATGCAGCGGAAACCTATAAAAATTCCGTCGCGAGGGTTGACATCACCAAAACGGCTGTGTTTCTCTCGATCACATGTTGCATCACAACACGCCACCGCGAACCCATATCGAAGCCGCCGACACCGGCGCCGCCTCGCTGCGTTCGATTCTTGTGCTCGTACTTATTACCCAACCAACAGGTGCGGGACGAGCCAGCGTGTAAGCAACAAACACACCGGAACTCTTCAAAAACCCGCACCCGCCCCGGTGCGGGTTTTTTCATTTCAGGACCTGGTTTCAGACGCAACCACCATGCACATCGCCCAACGCAAAACCCGGACCCACACCACCACGACGCCTCGTGGTGGCTGTGCCTGTGCAACGCGCGGCGCCTCCTCCACCGCTTTCCCCTGACCGGCCGGCACGTCACCTCGACGACCGGCCGTTCTTTTTTCTTCCCACCGCAAGGAACCTCCCCCATGAGCACCAACGACCTGCCCCAGACCAAGATCGCCGTCATCGGCTACGGCAGCCAGGGCCGCGCCCACGCGCTGAACCTGCGTGAATCCGGCTTCGATGTGGTGGTAGGCCTGCGTCCGGGCGGCCCGACCGAAGCCAAGGCGCAGGCCGATGGCTTCACCGTGATCGCGCCCGCTGAAGCGGTGAAAGACGCCGACCTGGTCGCCGTGCTGACCCCGGACATGGTGCAGAAGAAGCTCTACAACGACGTGCTGGCGCCGAACATGAAGCAGGGCGCCTGCCTGCTGTTCGCGCATGGCCTGAACGTGCACTACGGCATGATCGAGCCGCGCGCCGACCTGGACGTGGTGCTGGTTGCGCCGAAGGGCCCGGGTGCGCTGGTGCGTCGTGAGTATGAGATCGGGCGCGGCGTACCGTGCATCTGGGCGGTCTACCAGGATGTCAGCGGCAAGGCTGCGCAGCACGCGCAGGCCTATGCGGCCGGCCTCGGCGGCGCTCGCGCCAACCTGATCCAGACCACCTTCAAGGAAGAGACCGAGACCGATCTGTTCGGCGAGCAGGCGGTGCTGTGCGGCGGTGCCTCGGCACTGGTGCAGGCCGGTTTCGAAACCCTGGTCGAAGCCGGTTACCAGCCGGAGATCGCCTATTACGAAGTGCTGCACGAACTGAAGCTGATCGTGGACCTGTTCTACGAAGGCGGCATCTCGCGCATGCTGGAGTTCATCTCCGAGACCGCGCAGTACGGCGACTACGTCAGCGGCCCGCGCGTGATCGACGCCGGCACCAAGGCACGCATGAAGGAAGTGCTGAAGGACATCCAGGACGGCACCTTCACCAAGAACTGGGTGGCCGAGTACGAAGCGGGCCTGCCGAACTACAACAGGTTCAAGCAGGCCGACCTGGAGCACCCGATCGAGAAGGTAGGCAAGGAACTGCGCGCCAAGATGGTCTGGTTGCAAGGACAGGCCGCGTAACCGCGCGGCCCTCCCCCACCCGCTTTGCAAGGTTCCCCCATGAACTCTTCGACACATCGCAGCGCGCCGCCCAACGGCGCGCGCTGGCTGACCCAGGCGCTGGAGGCCGAAGGCGTCCGCACGCTGTTCGGCTATCCCGGTGGCACCATCATGCCGTTCTACGACGCGCTGGTGGATTCGTCGCTGAAGCACATCCTGGTACGCCATGAGCAGGGCGCGGCGCTGGCCGCCAACGGTTTTGCCCGCGCCAGCAACCAGGTGGGTGTCTGCGTGGCCACCTCCGGCCCGGGCGCCTCCAACCTGGTCACCGGCATTGCCGATGCGATGCTGGATTCGGTACCGATGGTCTGCATCACCGGTCAGGTCGGCACGCCGCTGCTGGGCACCGACGCCTTCCAGGAACTGGATGTGTTCGGCCTGACGATGCCGATCGTCAAGCACAGCTGGCTGGTGCGCAGCGTCGATGACCTGCCGCGCGTGGTCGCCGATGCGTTCCGCATCGCCCGCGAAGGCCGGCCCGGCCCGGTGCTGATCGACCTGCCCAAGGACGTGCAGCTGGCCGATGCCAGTCATCTGCCAGCGCACGTGCCGAGCAGCATCGAGCCGCCGCCTGCGCCGGCCGAAGCGGCCATCGCCGAGGCCATCGCCGCACTGGCAGCCGCCGAAAAGCCGGTGGTCTACGCCGGTGGTGGCATCGCGCTGGGCGACGCGGTGCAGGACCTGCGCGACTTCGTCGAAGCCAGTGCCATCCCCACGGTGATGACCCTGCGTGGGCTGGGCGCACTGCCGGCCAACCACCCGCAGTCGCTGGGCATGCTGGGCATGCACGGTACCCGCGCGGCCAACATGGCGGTGCAGGAAAGCGACCTGCTGCTGGTGCTGGGTGCACGTTTCGATGACCGCGCCACGGGCAAGCTGGCCGAGTTCGCACCGTTCGCCCGCGTCGTCCACATCGACGCCGACGCCTACGAGATCTCCAAGCTGCGCAGCGCCGACGTCGCCGTGCCCGGCAACGTCGGCCATGCCATCCGCGCCCTGCGTGCGGCCTTCCCCTCCCCCAAGGCCCACCAGGACGCATGGCGCAAGCGCTGTGCACAGCATCGTGATCGTTTCGCTGCGCGTTACGACGCCCCCGGCCAGCATATCTACGCACCGGCCCTGCTGAAGCGCCTGAGCGAGCTGGCACCGGCCGATGCGGTGATCGCCTGCGATGTCGGCCAGCACCAGATGTGGGTGGCGCAGCACTGCCGTTTCAACCACCCGCGCAATCATCTGACTAGTGGCGCGCTGGGCACCATGGGCTTCGGCCTGCCGGCCGCGATGGGTGCGCAGTTCGCCTGCCCCGATCGCACCGTGGTGCTGGTGTCCGGCGACGGCAGCTTCATGATGAACGTGCAGGAGCTGGCGACCATCGCGCGTTGCCGCCTGCCGGTGAAGATCGTGCTGCTGGACAACAGTTCGCTGGGCATGGTGCGGCAGTGGCAGGAGCTGTTCTTCGCCGAGCGTTACAGCGAGATCGACCTGTCCGACAACCCGGACTTCGTGGCACTGGCGCAGGTGTTCGGCATCGCCGCCACCCGCATCGATGCACGCGATGACGTCGAAGGTGGGCTGGCCGCGCTGCTGGCCGAACCGGGCCCGGCGCTGCTGCACGTGGCCATCGATGCACGCGCCAACGTGTGGCCGCTGGTGCCGCCGAACACCGCCAACAGCACGATGCTGGAAAGCAACCCCGCCCACGCCCGCCAGGAGACCCCCAATGCAATACCGGCTTGACCTGGTGCTGCACCCGGCCGAAGGCGCGCTGCTGCGCGTGATCGGCATGGCCGAACGCCGTGGCTTCGCGCCGCGTGCGATCAGCGGTGCGCCGGTGGCCGCCGACGATGGCCGCTGGCACCTGCAGCTGGTGGTGGATGGCCAGCGTCCGGCGGAAACGCTGTGCCGGCAGATCGAGAAGATCTACGACTGCGTGTCCGTGCAGGTCACCGCCGTGGAAGGAGCATCCGTATGAACACCCGTACCGTAGCGACCACGGTGCCCGTACGGAGGCGTCTTCTTCGCCGCCCGTGCCCGCATGCGGCGGTCTTCTGCACTGCGCTGGTGGCCCATGCCGGCCGCTGACACCAGCCAGGAAAGCGATGTCGGCGACGTAAGCGTCGCCGACGTACTGGCGGCGCAGGCTCGTCTGCGCCGCTTCCTGCCGCCCACCCCGCTGCACCATGCCGAACGCTTCGGTACCTGGCTGAAGCTGGAGAACCTGCAGCGCACCGGTTCCTACAAGGTACGCGGCGCATTGAATGCGCTGCTGGCCGGCCGCGAGCGCGGCGATACCCGGCCAGTGATCTGCGCCTCGGCCGGCAACCATGCCCAGGGCGTGGCGTGGGCGGCCTACCGCCTGGACGTGCCGGCCATCACCGTGATGCCGCATGGCGCGCCCGCCACCAAGATCGCCGGCGTCGCCCACTGGGGCGCGACCGTGCGCCAGCACGGCACCAGCTATGACGAGGCCTACGCCTTCGCGGTCGAACTGGCACAACGCCACGGCTACCGCTTCCTGTCCGCGTTCGACGATGCCGACGTGATCGCCGGCCAGGGCACGGTCGGCATTGAGCTGGCCGCGCACGCGCCGGACGTGGTGATCGTGCCGATCGGCGGCGGCGGGCTGGCCTCCGGCGTTGCGTTGGCACTGAAATCGCAGGGCGTCCGCGTCGTTGGCGCGCAGGTGGAAGGCGTCGATTCGATGGCCCGCGCGATCCGCGGTGATGTGCGCGAGATCGCCCCCGTTGCTTCGCTGGCCGACGGCGTGCGGGTGAAGATTCCCGGCTTCCTGACCCGCCGCCTGTGCGCCTCGCTGCTGGACGATGTGGTGATCGTGCGCGAGGCCGAACTGCGCGAAACCCTGGTGCGGCTGGCACTGGAAGAACACATCATCGCCGAGGGCGCTGGTGCGCTGGCGCTGGCGGCCGGCCGCCGCGTCGCCGGCCGCCGCAAGTGCGCGGTGGTCTCCGGCGGCAACATCGATGCCGGTGTCCTGGCCGGCCTGCTCACCGACATCCGCCCGCGCCCGCCACGCAAACCACGGCGACGGCGCAGCGAAACACCGCGCTCGCCCGCCAAGGCCAGCGCCATCGCTTCCCCCACCTCTTCCCCTTCCCCCCTGCAAGCCGTCGCACCCGCTGTCGAGGAGATTTCCCTGTGACCACCATCGAACGAATTACCACCCCGCGCATCCGCATCTTCGACACCACCCTGCGTGACGGCGAGCAGTCCCCCGGCTGCAGCATGAGCCCGCCGCAGAAGCTGGTGATGGCGCGTGCGCTGGACGAACTGGGCGTGGACATCATCGAGACCGGCTTCCCGGCCAGCTCGCAGTCCGACCGTGAGGCGATGGCACTGATCGGCCGCGAACTGCGCCGCCCGAGCCTGACCCTGGCGGTGCTGTCGCGCTGCCTGCAGGCCGACATCGAAACCTCGGCACGTGCGCTGGAGGCCGCTGCCAACCCGCGCCTGCACGTGTTCCTGTCGACCAGCCCGCTGCACCGCGAGCACAAGCTGCGGATGACCCGCGAGCAGGTACTGGAGTCGGTACGCAAGCACGTATCGCTGGCCCGGTCCTATATCGACGATGTCGAATTCTCGGCCGAGGATGCCACCCGCACCGAGCTGGACTACCTGATCGAAGTCGCGCGCGTGGCCATCGCTGCCGGCGCCACCACCATCAACCTGCCCGACACCGTCGGCTTCACCACGCCGGAAGAGATCCGCGCGATGTTCCAGCAGGTCATCGCCGGCGTCGCCGACGTGCCGAATGCCGCCAATGTGATCTTCAGCGCGCACTGCCACAACGACCTGGGCCTGGCCGTGGCCAACTCGCTGGCCGCCATCGAAGGCGGCGCGCGCCAGGTCGAGTGCACCATCAACGGCATCGGCGAGCGCGCCGGCAACTGCTCGCTGGAAGAGATCGCGATGGTGCTGAAGGTGCGCCAGGCCTTCTACGAACAGGACAGTTCGATCAACACCCCGCGCATCGTCGGCACCTCGCAGCTGCTGCAGCGCCTGGTCGGCATGCCGGTACAGCGCAACAAGGCCATCGTCGGTGCCAATGCCTTCGCCCACGAATCGGGCATCCACCAGCACGGCATGCTGCGCCACCGCGGCACCTACGAAATCATGCGTCCGGAAGACGTGGGCTGGGAAGATTCGCAGATGGTGCTGGGCCGCCACAGTGGTCGCGCCGCCGTCGAAGCGCGCCTGCGTGCGCTGGGCTTCTGGCTGGACGAAGACGAACTGAAGCTGGTATTCGAGCAGTTCAAGGGCCTGTGCGAACAGCAGCGCGTGGTCACCGATGCCGACCTGCAGACGCTGATGCAGGGTGGCTCGAACGCGCAGGGTTATCGCCTGGCGTCGATGACCATCAGCGACGTCGGCAGCCGCGCCAATGCACTGGTCGAACTGTCCGACCCGGACGGCAACCGCGTGGCCGAGACCGCGCAGGGCGACGGCCCGGTCGATGCGCTGTTCGGCGCGCTGTCGGCTGCCACCGGCGTGCAGCTGATGCTGGACAGCTACCACGTGCACAGCGTCGGCATCGGCGCAGATGCGCGCGGCGAAGCCAATCTGAGCGTACGCCACGAGGGCGTGGAGTACGACGGCACCGGCACCAGCAAGGACATCATCGAAGCCTCCGCGCTGGCCTGGCTGGATGTGGCCAACCGCCTGCTTCGCCAGCGCCAGGCTGCCGCCCACAGCAACACCGACGTTGCCACCCCCGCCACCGCCTGAGGACCCCGCCATGAGCGCCTTCGACACCCCCACCCCGGCCAGCGCCGCTGGCCAGCAGTGGAACGCCCAGGATTATGCGATCGACGCCGGCTTCGTGCCGCTGCTCGGCGGCGCGGTATCGCGCCTGCTCGACCCGCGCGCCGGTGAACGCATCCTCGACCTGGGCTGTGGCGATGGCGTGCTCAGCACCGAGCTGGCGCTCAGCGGCGCGCACATCCACGGTGCGGATGCCTCACCGGAACTGGTGATCGCCGCGCGTGCGCGCGGCGTCGATGCGCAGGTGATGGATGGCCACGCGCTGTCGTTCGACAGCGAGTTCGATGCGGTGTTCAGCAATGCGGCACTGCATTGGATGGGTAACCCCGACCAGGTGCTGGAAGGTGTGCGCCGCGCCCTGCGCCCCGGTGGCCGCTTCGTCGCCGAATTCGGCGGCCATGGCAACGTGGCCACGATCATCGCGGCAGTGCAGGCTGCACGCGCGGCCCATGGCCACGGCGCCAGCGCATTCCAGTGGTACTTCCCCACTGCCGATGCCTACGCCGACCGCCTGCGCCAGCATGGCTTCCAGGTGCAACTGATCGAGTGCACGCCGCGACCGACCGCGCTGCCCGCCGGCGTGGCCGGCTGGCTGCGTGTGTTCGCCGCACCGCTGCTGGACGATCTGCCGGCCGAGGCACGCGCCACCGTACGCGAGGCAGCCGCCGCACTGCTGGCCGAGCTGCCGCGCAACGCCGCCGGTCAGCCGCTGGCCGATTACGTGCGGCTGCGGGTACTTGCCCGTCGCCGCTGACATGATCCATTCGTTATCTTTCCTGATGTCCGCACCTTCGTACTTCTGCCAGGCACACGCATGACCTCCGCACCCCGCACCCTGTACGACAAACTGTGGGACGCCCACGTGGTTGTCCCTGAATCCGACAGCGCGCCCGCCGTGCTGTACATCGACCTGCACCTGATCCACGAGGTGACCTCGCCGCAGGCGTTCACCGAGCTGCGCGAACGCGGCCTGTCACCGCGCAGACCGGACCGCACCAAGGCGACGATGGACCACTCCACGCCGACCCTGCCGGCCGCTGCCGACGGCACGCTGCCCTACGCCAGCGCCGCCTCCGAAGCGCAGGTCGCCACGCTGGCGCGCAACTGCGCAGAGCACGGCATCGAGCTGTTCGATATGGCCTCGGACAATCGCGGCATCGTCCACGTGATCGCGCCGGAACAGGGTTTCACCCAGCCGGGCATGACCATCGTCTGCGGCGACAGCCACACATCCACACACGGGGCGTTCGGTTCGCTGGCCTTCGGCATCGGCACCAGCGAGGTCGGCCACGTGCTGGCCACGCAGTGCCTGCTGCAGCGCAAGGCGAAGACCTTCGCGATCACCGTTGATGGGCCGCTGGCACCCGGCGTTGGCGCCAAGGACGTGGTCCTGCACATCATCGGCGTGATCGGCGTCAACGGTGGCACCGGCCACGTGATCGAATTCCGTGGCAGCACCATCGAAGCGATGGACATGGAACAGCGCATGACCCTGTGCAACATGTCGATCGAGGCCGGTGCACGTGCCGGCATGGTGGCCCCGGACCAGGTCACCTTCGACTTCGTCGCCGCGACCCCGCGCGGACCCAAGGGCGCCGACTTCGACGCTGCCGTGGCGCGCTGGCAGCAGCTGCGCAGCGATGAGGGCGCGCGTTTCGACAGTGAAGTGCACATCGACGCTGCCGATATCCGCCCGACCCTGACCTGGGGCACCCATCCGGGCACCGCCATCGCGGTGGATGCGCCGATTCCGGCGGCCAACAATGCTGCCGCACAGAAAGGCCTGGACTACATGCATTTCCAGGCCGGCAAGGCGCTGGCCGGTACACCCGTGGACGTGGTGTTCGTCGGCTCATGCACCAACGGCCGGTTGAGCGACATGCGCGAGGTGGCGCAGGTGCTGCGCGGCCGCCGGGTTGCCGAGCGGGTGCGCATGCTGGTGGTGCCGGGCTCGGAGATCGTCAAGCGCGAGGCCGAGGCCGAAGGCATCCATGAGATCGTGCGCGCGGCCGGTGCCGAATGGCGTGAGCCGGGCTGTTCGATGTGCATCGCCATGAACGGCGATCTGGTCGCGCCCGGCCAGCTGGCCGTGAGCACCAGCAACCGCAACTTCGAAGGCCGCCAGGGTCCCGGTTCACGCACGCTGCTGGCCTCGCCGATGAGCGCGGCGTGGGCCGCGGTGAACGGGCACGTCGCCGATACCCGCGAACTGTTCGCGCAGGAGGTTGCGTGATGGCCGGTTTCCGTACCCTGACCTCGTCCAGCGTGGTGCTGGCGCAGACCAACATCGACACCGACCAGATCATTCCGGCGCGGTTCCTGTCCACCACCGAACGTGCCGGCCTCGGCCGCAACGCGTTCAATGACTGGCGCTGGCAGGCCGACGGTTCCCCGGTGGCCGACTTCGCCTTCAACCAGCCACACAACGCCGGCCGCAGCATCCTGCTGGCGGGCCGCAACTTCGGCTGCGGTTCCTCGCGCGAGCATGCACCATGGGCGCTGACCGACCTCGGCCTGCGTGCCATCGTCAGCAGCGAGATCGCCGACATCTTCCGCGGCAACTCGCTGAAGAACGGCCTGCTGCCGATCGTGCTGGACGAGGCCGATGTGCAGGCGCTGATGCAGCGCCCGGACGACGAGCTGACCATCGACGTGGCCGCGCGCGAACTGCGCACGCCAGATGGCCGCGTCTATTCCTTCCCGCTGGATGGCTTCTCGCAGACCTGCCTGCTGGAAGGTGTCGACCAGTTGGGGTATCTGTTGGGCCGTGTCCCTGAAATCGAACGCTACGAGAGTGAGCATGCACGCTGAAATTGTTGTCCTGCCCGGTGATGGCATTGGCCCGGAAGTGGCCGCCGCGGCAGTCGCCGTCCTGAAGGCCGTCGCCGAACGCTTCAACCACACCTTCACCTTCAGCGAGCACGACATCGGTGGCGTCGCCATCGATCGCCATGGCGAGCCACTGCCCGCCTCTACGTTGACCGCCTGCCAGGCCGCCAACGCCGTACTGCTGGGTGCAGTCGGCGGCCCGAAGTGGTCCGACCCGAATGCCAAGGTGCGCCCGGAGCAGGGCCTGCTGGCGATCCGCAAGGCGCTGGGCCTGTATGCCAACCTGCGCCCGGTGCGTACCCATGAAGCCGCCCTGCACGCCTCGCCGATCAAGGCCGAGCTGCTGCAGGGGGTGGACTTCGTGGTGGTGCGCGAGCTGACCGGTGGCATCTATTTCGGCGACAAGACCCGCGACGCCGACAGCGCCAGCGATCTGTGCCGCTACACCGTGGCCGAGATCGAGCGCGTACTGCGCAGTGCGTTCCGTCTGGCGCAGCAGCGTCGCGGCAAGGTCACCTCGGTGGACAAGGCCAATGTGCTGGAAACCTCGCGCCTGTGGCGTGACGTGGCCGCGCGCATCGGCCGCGAGGAGTTCCCGGATGTAGCGCTGGAGCACCAGCTGGTTGATTCGATGGCGATGCACCTGCTGGCCAAGCCGCGCGAGTACGACGTGATCGTCACCGAGAACATGTTCGGCGACATCCTCACCGACGAGGCGTCGATGCTGGCCGGCTCGCTCGGCCTGCTGCCGTCGGCCTCGCTGGGCGAGCCGGGTGCGGTCGGCATCTACGAACCGATCCACGGTTCGGCCCCGGACATTGCCGGCAAGGGCATCGCCAATCCCTACGCAACGATCTTCAGCGCGGCGATGCTGCTGCGCCATTCGCTGGGGCTGGAAGCGGAAGCCGCTGCGGTTGAAGCGGCGGTGCACGCCGTGCTGGATGATGGTGTGTTCACTGCCGACCTGGCCGCCAAGGGCCAGGCGGTGAGTACCGCCACCGCGACAGATGCGGTGCTGGCGAAGCTGGGCTGATGCATGACGGTGCCGGGCATTGCCCGGCACCGGCGCGCACGCATAGGGCTACCGTCCTCTGTGGACCGCCTTGGACGTCGCACACCCCATCAGTGTGCGCCCATCGGCGGTGCGCACCACGAAGCGCTCGCGCGGCCGCTCCTGCAGAGGTGATGCCGGCAAGGTCCAGATGATTTCCCCGGCCGCCTTAGCACCTGGAATCGCCGCCTGAAGTGCATCGTCGACGGGCACCATGCCCAGGTCCGCTGCAACATGGCCTGACGCGTAGCTGGGCTCGATCATCACCGAAGACACGGTCAGGCCATGCACGGTGATCGGCGCATCGAGCGTTATCCGCTCACAACGGGAGCCGCCTTCGCGAGCCATGCATGCAGGTGCGTCCAGCGCGCGTACCTGCGCCGGCCACCCAAGCGGGCTGTGCGCGCTGACACGCGTCCAGAATTCGCCAAAGCGCTGCCAGGCCGCCGCGTCCGCGCGGCACTCCAGAACCGCTACCAGGTCCTCGCGCAGGCGGTCGGCCGCCTGCTGGTCGTCCAGTTTCTGATATCGCTCCCGGTAATCACACGACAGGCGGTTGCCTGCGCCCTCGCTTCGTATCACCCGCCAGGCCTGTGCCGCCGCAGCAACATCCGACGCTGGTCGCCACCAGGCCCGGAACGGCTCGTGCAGCGTGCTGGTCCGCATCCGCAGGCCGTCCTCAGCCACAATCCGCTCACGCTGCACCGCATCGAGGAACATGCCCAGACCGAGGTCGTCAGCCAGCAGCTCGCGGGTGGTGATGCCGTTGGCGGTGATGGGCGCAGGCAGTTCGATGCGCGTGACCGCGCTCTCGATCTCGGGGTGATCGGCTGCGATGAAGCGCCAGCCACGCAGGTGCGCCGGTCGTTCCGTTGCAGAGCCATAGCGGACGACCCGCAGCTGGCTGCCCAGTGCCTGCCGCACCGCAGGTGTCGCGCGGCATTCCAGCACTGCGATCAGGTTCTGCTGGAACTGCTGGGCATCGGTTCCTGCGGGCGTTGCATCGGCAACGCCGCTGGAGGCAATCAACATCAACGTGAAAGCTTGGAACGTGCGAGGGAACATGCTGGCACTCCGGGCCCAGAACAGCCGGCTATTGTGCCCGTGGACGGCCTACAGGATGAAGCGTCGAGCATGGCGCGACGCTTCAGGTCCGCCGCAATCGCGGGTGATTCGTCTCTACTTGGTGGTGTAACCGCCATTGACCAGGATGGTCTGGCCAGTCATCCACCAGCCGTCGGTGACCAGGAAGCGGATCCACGGCACGATGTCGGCGATGTCGGTCAGGCCGGTGCGGGTGAAAGGCGACAGTGCCGCCGCGGTCTTGTGGTACGCCTGCGCATCGGCACTCTCGGCCGGATAGAAGAACGGCGTGTCCATCGGACCGGGGCCGATCGCGGTCACCGAGATGCCACGCTCACCGAACTCCTTGGACGCCGCGCGGGTGAAATGCTCGACCGGTGCCTTGGTGCCGGCATAGCTGGAATAGAACGGCGTGAACGCACCCAGCAACGAGGTGACCAGAGTGCAGATGCGGCCGCCGTCGTTGACGTGGCGGCCGGCCTCCCTCAGGAAGAAGAAGGCAGCCTTGGCGTTGACCGCGCTCATCTCGTCATACTCCGCTTCGCTGATCTCCAGCAGCGGCTTCTTCAGCACCTTGCCGACCGTATTGATGGCGATGTCGGGACGGCCGACCGCGGCCACGGCATCGGCGAACAAGCGCTCCATCGCTGCCGCCGACGTCAGGTCGCCCTGCAGGGCCACCGCCTTGCTGCCGGCCGCCTGCACGGCGGCAACGGTTGCTTCCGCATCAGCCTGGGTGGCGGCACTGTTGTAGTGGATGACGATGGCTTTGGCGCCCTGGCTGGCGAAGTCGCGGGCGATCAGTCCGCCCAGGTTCTTGGCGCCACCGGCGATCAGCACGGTCTTGCCCTTGAGGGAATGGTCGGTCATGGCGTTTGTCTCAGGAGGGGGCTGCCCGGGGTGGCAACCCTGCCCTGACGACGATATCGTGCAGAAAATGCGGATAAAGCCCGCCACATTGACTTAACTTTCCAGAGTAGGCGAACAATGGACCGGATCGATCGCTTCCGCATCTTCACCCGGGTGGTGGAATGCGCCAGCTTCACCCGCGCCGCCGACCAGCTCGGCCTGCCCCGCTCCACCGTTTCCGCGGCGGTGGCCGAGCTGGAGCAGCGGCTCGGTACCCGCCTGCTGCAGCGCTCGACCCGGCGGGTCTCCACCACCCACGACGGCGACGTGTTCCATGCCCGCTGCCTGCGCCTGATCGCCGAAGTTGAAGACGCCGAATCGCTGTTCCGGCAAGACGATGCGCAGCCGGTGGGCCTGCTGAAGATCGATGTGCCCAGCCGGATCGGCCGCCGCATCCTCGCCCCGGCCCTGCCCGACTTCTTCGCGCGCCATCCGCAGGTTGAAGTGGACCTGGGCATGACCGACCGCGCGGTGAACCTGATCGAAGACGGCTGTGATGCGGTGCTGCGGGTCGGCCAGCTGGGTGACTCCAGCCTGGTGGCCCGCATGCTGGGACAGCTCGACTTCGTCAACGTCGCCGCGCCGGCCTACCTGCGCGAACACGGCGTACCGCAGCATCCTGCCGACCTGCAGCAGCACCGCGCGGTGAACTACGCATCGCCGACCACGGCGCGGGTGGAACCGTGGGAATGGCAGGACGGTGGCCAGCTGCGCACGCTGCCAATGCCTGGCTGGGTACGGGTAAACAGCGCCGAGGCCTCGATCGCGTGCTGCGTGGCGGGGCTCGGCCTGCTGCAGATTCCGCGCTACGACGTGCAGGCCGAACTGCAATCCGGTGCGCTGGTGGAAGTGATGCCACAGCACGTGGCGCAACCGCTGCCGGTGACCCTGTTGCAACCGCATCGGCAGCACCGCGCGCAACGCGTGCAGGTGTTCATCGAATGGCTGCTGCCGGTGCTGCGGAACGGCCTGCAGCTGCAGTAGATCCACGCCATGCGTGGATGCACGCCACGCAGATCAGTAGATCCACGCCATGCGTGGATGCGTGCATCAGTGCCAACCAAGGTTGGCACCTACCAGGGCGAAGACCCGCTGCAGTAAATCCATGCCATGCGTGGATGCGTGCATCAGTGCCAACCAAGGTTGGCACCTACCAGGGCGAAGACCCGCTGCGGTAAATCCATGCCATGCGTGGATGCGTGCATCAGTGCCAACCAAGGTTGGCACCTACCAGGGCCAAGACCCGCTGCGGTAGATCCACGCCATGCGTGGATGCACGCATCAGTGCCAACCAAGGTTGGCACCTACCAGGGTGAAGACCCGCTGCGGTAAATCCGCGCCATGCGTGGATGCGTGCAACAGTGCCAACCAAGGTTGGCACCTACCAGGGCCAAGACCCGCTGCGGTAGATCCACGCCATGCGTGGATGCACGCATCAGTGCCAACCAAGGTTGGCACCTACCAGGGCAGTGGCCGCAGAACCCGGGGCGTTACGTCCCGGATTCGTCCGGCTTGACCCGGAACCACGCGGCGTACAGCGCCGGCAGGAACACCAGGGTCAGCACGGTGCCCACGATCAGGCCACCCATGATCGAGATCGCCATCGAGCCATAGAACGCACTGCGCGAGAGCGGAATCATCGCCAGCACGGCCGCCAGCGCGGTCAGCACGATCGGGCGGAAACGGCGCACCGTGGCATCGATGATCGAATGCCAGCGGTCATGCCCGGCATCGATGTCCTGCTGGATCTGGTCGATCAGGATCACCGAGTTGCGCATGATCATGCCGGCCAGTGCAATCGTGCCCAGCAGCGCCACGAAGCCGAACGGGGCGCGGAACAGCAGCAGGAACAGGGTCGCACCGATGATGCCCAGCGGCGCGGTCACCAGCACCATCGCCGCGCGCGAGAAGCTGCGCAGCTGCAGCATCAGCAGCGTGGCCACCACCACCAGGAACAGCGGCATGCCGGCCTTGATCGAGTTCTGGCCACGTGCCGAATCCTCCACGGTACCGCCGGTTTCCAGCAGGTAGCCATTCGGCAGCTCGGCACGGATGCCATCCAGCGTCGGCAGGATCTGATGCACCACGTCCAGTGGCTGCATGCCATCACTGATGTCGGCGCGCACGGTCACCGTCGGCAGACGGTTACGGTGCCAGATGATGCCATCCTCGAAGCCGTACTCCATCGTCGCCACCTGCGACAGCGTGATGCTGCCGCCGTTGGCGGTCGGCATCGACAGGCTGGACAGCAGCTCCAGCTGGTTGCGTTCATCGGCCGGCCCGCGCAGCAGCATCTCGATCTGGCGGTTGCCTTCGCGATAAACGCTCACCGACTGCCCGGCCAGCGAGCTGGACAGGAACTGGCTGACCTGGGCACTGCTCACACCCAGCGCGCGCGCACGCTCCTGGTCGATCACCAACCGCACCACCTTGCTCGGCTCGCTCCAGTCCAGGTTGACGTTCATCACGTGCGGGTTCCCGCGCACCTTGGCCTCGACCTGGCGTGCGATCGCCTGCACCTTCTCGATGTGCTCGCCGGAGATGCGCATCTGCACCGGGTAACCGACCGGCGGACCATTCTCCAGGCGGGTCACACGCATCTGCACGTCCGGGAACTTCGGGATCACCTCATGCAGCAGCCAGTCACGGGTGCTTTCGCGCGACTTGATGTCCTTGGCCAGCACCACGAACTGGGCGAAGTTGGTGGCCGGCAACTGCTGGTCCAGCGGCAGGTAGAAGCGCGGCGAACCGGTGCCCACGTAGGACACATAGTTGGCGATGCCCTCGCGGTTGGACAGCAGCTTCTCCAGCTTCTCGGCCTGGGCCTGGGTCGAGCGCAGCGACGCGCCCTCGGCCAGCTCGATGTCCACCATCAGTTCCGGCCGGGTCGAATCCGGGAAGAACTGCTGCGGCACGAAGCGGAACATCATCAGCGAGAACACGAACAGGCCGATGGTCGCGGCGATCACCCACCAGCGATGACGCAGGCAGGCATCCAGGAAGCGGCGGAAGCTGCGGTAGAACGGGCGCTGGTACGGATCATGGTCGTGCCCGTGCTGCGGCGGCGCGATCAGGTTGGCCAGCGCCGGATAGCGGTCGGCCCACTGCTGGCGCTTGGCCAGCCAGCGCGCGGACAGGCTGCCAGGCTTCGGCGGCTGCGGATTGAACAGGTCCGGCAGCATCTTGTCGCCCAGGTACGGGATGAACAGCACCGCGGCAATCCACGACACCACCAGTGCGATAGTCACCACCTGGAACAGCGAGCGGGTGTACTCACCCGTGCTCGATGCCGCCGTGGCGATCGGCAGGAAGCCGGCCGCCGTGATCAGCGTACCGGTCAGCATCGGGAACGCGGTCGACTCCCAGGCGAAACTGGCCGCACGCAGGCGGTCGTAGCCCTGCTCCATCTTGGTGGCCATCATCTCCACCGCGATGATCGCATCGTCCACCAGCAGGCCCAGCGCCAGCACCAGCGCGCCCAGCGAGATCTTGTGCAGGCCGATGTCGAAGTAGTGCATGACGAAGAAGGTCATCGCCAGCACCAGCGGGATGGTCACACCTACCACCAGGCCGGTGCGCAGGCCCAGCGAGAAGAAGCTGACCAGCAACACGATCACTACGGCTTCGGTCAGCACCTGCACGAACTCGCCGACCGACTCCTCCACCGACTGCGGCTGATCGGACACCTTGCGCAGCTGCATGCCGGCCGGCAGGGTCTTCTGCAGGCGTTCGAACTCTGCATCGAGGTTGGCGCCGAGCTTGAGGATGTCACCGCCATCCTTCATCGCCACCGCCAGGCCGATGGCCTCTTCGCCCATGAAGCGCATCTTCGGCGACGCCGGGTCGGCGAAGCCGCGCTTGACCTCGGCGATGTCGCCCAGATGCACGGTGCGGTCACCAGCGCGGATCGGGAACTGGCGGATGGCGTCGATGTCGTTGAACTGGCCGGTCACGCGCAGCTGCACGCGATCGGTGGCGGTCTCGAAGAAGCTGGTACCGGTGACCGCGTTCTGGTCGGCCAGTGCCTGCTGCACCTGCTGCATCGACACGCCCAGCGTGGCCAGGCGGGTGTTGGACAGCTCGATCCACACCTTCTCGTCCTGCAGGCCGACCAGGTCGATCTTGCCGACGTCGGGCACGCGCTGCAGCTCCAGCTGGATGCGGTCGGCGTAATCACGCATCACCGCGTAGTCGAAGCCCTTGCCGGTCAACGCATAGATGTTGCCGTAGGTATCGCCGAACTCATCGTTGAAGAACGGACCGACGATTTCACGCGGCAGTGTCGGGCGGATGTCCCCCACACGCTTGCGCACCTGGTACCAGAGGTCGGGGATCTGCTTGGACCGCAGGCTATCGCGCGCCATGAAGATGATCTGCGACTCGCCCGGCCGAGAATACGAGCGGATGAACTCGTACTCGCCGGTATTCATCAGCGCCTTCTCGAGCGGCTCGGTCACCTGCCGCGAGACCTGTTCGGCGGTAGCGCCCGGCCACAGCGTGCGCACCACCATCGCCTTGAAGGTGAACGGCGGATCCTCGGACTGGCCCAGATGCTTGTACGACCACGCGCCGATCAGCGCGAACGCCAGCATCGCGAACAGCACCAGGGGTCGGTTGGCCAGCGCCCACTCGGAGAGATTGAAGCGGCGCACCGGCTTACTCCTTGGCCTTGGCGGCAGCGGCCGGCGCGGCCGGCTTCAGCACCGGACGGTTCTGCCGGTCCACGGCGATCACCGGCTGACCGGCACGCAGCAGATGGCCACCAGCAGCAACCACCCAGTCACCTGCGCTCACGCCGGACAGCACCGGCACGGTCTCACTGCCAAACGCACCGGTGGTGACCGCTGCAGCCTTCAGCGTGCTGTTGGCCGGGTCGACCAGCCACACGCTGGCGGTACCGTTGGCACCGCGCTGCAGCGCGCCCAGCGGCAGCTGCAGGGTGCCGTGGCGGCCGGCGCTGCTGTAGACGCGTGCGCTCTGGCCCAGTTCGACATCGGCCAGCGCATCGGCGGCCAGGCTGACCCGGGTCGCGTAGGTACGTGCCTGCGGATCGGCGGCGGCGGCGATCTCGCGGATCGTGCCCGGCAGGCGCTGGCCAGGACGGTTCCACAGCTCCACCTCGACCGGCTGGCCCACCGCATAGTCGCGGATGGTGGCCTCGGGCAGGTCGATCAGCACTTCGCGCCCGCCATCGGCGGCCAGGTTGAAGATGGTCTGGCCGGCCGACACCACCTGCCCGGCCTCGGCCTCGCGGCTGGCGATCACGCCGTCGGCCGGTGCGCGCAGCTGTGCGTAGTCGGCCTGGTTGCGCAGCACATCGAGGTTGGCGCGGGCGGCGTTGGCCTGGCCCTGCGCGGCCTTGAACGCCGCGGACTGCTGGTCCAGCTGCGAGCGGCTGACCAGTTGCTGGTCGGCCAGCACCTGGTAACGCTTGAGGTCATCGCGCGCACGCACCAGATCAGCTTCCGCCGCAGCCAGCTGCGCCTGCGAGGCGCGGGCCTGCAGCGCGAAGTCGGCCACGTCCAGCTCGGCCAGCACGTCGCCCTTCTTGACCCGCTGGCCGGCATCGACGTGACGCTTGACCAGGTTGCCGCCAACGCGGAACGACAACGGGCTTTCCTGCCGGGCACGCACCGTGCCCGGGAACGCCGCCGGGGCCTGCCCGGCCTGTTCGCCGGGGTGAACCACCAGCACCGGTACGGCCGCCTGTGGCGCCTGTTCCTGTCCCGAACAGGCTGCCAGCGCAGCCACCCACACCATACCGCCCATCCAGCGCACGATCTTCATCGGTCAACGTCCTGAAAACGCAGGGTTGCAACTAAGGGGGGAGCCGCGACTGCCGGCCCAATTTAATAAACCGGCCGGTATAGTATAAATATCGAACCGCTTGGTCTAGTATTGTCGCGATGAGTTCTCCCACTTCCCGCAAGCCGTCGGCCAAGCCCGCTGCCAAGGCCGCCGGACCCGGGCGTCCCAAGGACCTCGGCAAGCGCGCGGCGATCCTTGAAGCAGCCAAGGCACTGTTCATCGAACAGGGCTATACCGGCGTGAGCATGGACACCATCGCCGCTCAGGCCGGCGTCTCGAAGCTGACTGTGTACAGCCACTTCGGCGACAAGGAAACCCTGTTCTCCGAGGCCGTGCAGTCAAAATGCATTGAAATGCTGCCTGACGCGCTGTTCGTGGCCGACGCGGACGGCCCCCTGCGCGACCAGCTGATCGGCATCGGCCTGGCCTTCTTCGAGCTGATCACCTCCGACGCAGCGATCTCGATCCAGCGCATGATGATGGCGCCGGAGACCGACGAACGCCTGCGCGAGCTGTTCTGGCAGGCTGGCCCGGAGCGTACCTGCGAGGCCCTGGCCGATTTCCTGCGCGCGCGCGGCGAACGCGGCGAGCTGGACATCCCCGACTATTACCTGGCCGGCCAGCAGTTCCTGACCCTGGTCAAGGGCGAAGTGCACATGCATATGATGTGCGGCATGCCACTGTCACCGGTGGAGTGCGACCCTCTTGCCCATGTGACCGCCAGCATCGACTTCTTCCTGCGCGCCTATGCGCCGCGAGGGGCCGGGACGGCCGGATAACCAAAACTGAACGAACCGGAGGTCGCGATGACTTCCGGCACTGCGACCCCGGCCACCCGGCAGCTGATGCTCTGGGCGCGCCGCCGGCCTCCGGCACCGGTAAAATGGCCGGCCCACTGCGCTGGATTTGAACCTCATGACGATTGATTACGCCCACGCCCGCGAACTGATGGTGGAACAGCAGATCCGTCCCTGGGACGTGCTGGACATCAAGGTGCTCGACGTCCTGGCCCGCCTGCCGCGCGAGGCCTTTGTCGCCGATGCACACCGGGCACTGGCCTATGCCGATGTTGAACTCCCGATCGGCCATGGCCAGAAGATGATGAAGCCGGTCATCGAGGGCCGTACCCTGCAGGCACTGGATCTGCAGCCGGGTGACGAAGTGCTGGAAATCGGCACCGGCAGCGGCTTCCTGGCAGCCTGCATCGGCGCGCTGGCGCGCGACGTGCTGAGCCTGGAGATCGACCCGGAACTGGCCGCCGCCGCGCGTGCCCGCCTGGACGCTTCCGGCCTGGGCACCAACGTCCGCGTGGAAGTGGCCGACGCCCTGTCCTGGCAGACCGAACGCCGCTTTGACGTGATCTGTGTCACTGGTGCGGTCGACGTGGTGCCGTCACAGTTCGCCTCGTGGCTGCGTCCGGGTGGTCGCCTGTTCGTGATCCATGGCCGTTCGCCGGCGATGGAGGCCCTGCTGGTCAAGGCCGACGGCAGCACCGAGTCCCTGTTCGAGACCGATATTGATTACCTGCGTGGTGCCGCCCCGGCCCCCCAGTTCCACCTCTGAGTCCAAGGAAGCCGCAATGATCCGCCGATCCCTCGCTGTTGCGCTGGCCACTGCCCTGCTGCCGTTGTCCGCCCATGCCGCCGACCTGCTGCAGGTCTACGAAATGGCGCGCAATGGCGATCCGCAGCTGTCCGCCGCCGAATCCACCCGGCTGTACGACAAGGAAGGCGCCGTGCAGGCCCGCGCTGCCCTGCTGCCGCAGATCAACGGCCAGGCCACGCTGAACCGCTCGCGCAGCGAGGCGGACCATGACGCCAACTCCGGCACCGTGACCAGCAAGCGCCGCAACTACACGATCGAAGGGAGCCAGACGCTGTTCAACTGGACCCAGATCAACAACCTGCGTTCGCAGCGCGAGCTGAGCAAGGCGGCGGACTTCACCCTCGATTCGGCCAACGACAGCCTGATCGTGCGCACCTCGGCGGCCTACTTCAACGTGCTGGTGGCGATCGAATCGCTGAACGCCGCACAGACCAATGAAGCGGCCGCGAAGAAGCAGTTCGACTTCGCCGACAAGCGCCTGGAAGTGGGCCTGGCGCCGATCACCGACGTGCACGAAGCACGCGCCCAGTACGACCAGGCGCGTGCCAACACCATCGTTGCGCAGAACACCCTGGCCGATAACTACCAGGCCCTGACCGAACTGACCGGCCAGCCGGTGGTCAACCTGCGCGGCCTGCCGGCGGACTTCCGCCCGGAAGTGCCGGCCAACCGTGGCAACATCGATGAGCTGGTGCACCAGGCCACCAACCAGAATCCGGCGCTGAAGGCCCAGGAACTGAAGGTCAGCGCCGCCGAGGCTGGCGTGCAGGCCGCTCGTGGCGGCCATTACCCGACCCTGTCGCTGGGCGGCAGCTGGGGCAAGAGCGCAACCTGGGGTGACAGCACCGGTGCCGGCTCGTTGTCGCCGGATGCACGCACCAACAGCATCGGGCTGACCCTGAGCGTGCCGATCTTCGCCGGTGGCGCCACCCAGTCCGGCGTGCGCCAGGCACTGGCCCAGCGTGACATCGCCCAGGATGGCTACGAGCAGCAGAAGCGTGCCCTGGACCGCAACACCCGCAATGCCTACCAGACTCTGGTGCAGGGCATCAGCGAAGTGGAAGCCCGCCGCCTGGCGGTGGTCTCGGCGCAGAGCGCGTATGACGCGTCGCAGGTTGGCCTGGAAGTCGGTACCCGTACCGTGCTGGACGTGATCCAGAACCAGCGCATCCTGTTCTCGGCACAGCTGGACTACGCCCAGGCCCGCTACACCTTCCTGCAGAACCGCTTGCTGCTGAGCCAGTCGCTGGGCGCGCTGGACGTGGCCGAGCTGCAGGACGTCAACCGTCTGCTGACCCAGGACGCAGGCAACCCGGCAACGACCACGCACTGAGTCGTCGTCCTGCCGGCAACGAAGAAGCCACCCGCGAGGGTGGCTTTTTTGTGGGCAGCGCGTACGGCCCCACCCAGACATGGCGCAGATCCGCCGGCCGTCAGCCCGGCCACGCGCCTGCCCGCTCCACTGCGGCCAGCACGCACAGCGCCGCGGCCAGGGGCGCAAGCACCATCGCAGCACCCGGCATCGGCGCGCGCACACGCAGTACTGCCAGGCACAAAGCCGCCATCACCAGCAGGGTTGCCGGACCTGGCAGCACCGGCAATGCATCGACGGGCGTTCCCAACGCCAGCAGCGCCGCCAGCACCACCGTGACCGGTATCAGCCGTGTCCGGAACCCGGGCGCTTCATCCACGGCCACAGGCCAGAGCTGCGCTGCCAGCTGTGTGGCCAACGACAACAGCACCAGCAGCAGTGCTGCCAGCCCAGCCATGCCCGCCAGCGGCAGCAACGGCAGCAGCCACTGCAACTGCGGATGGCCCTGCAATGCCACCGACAACGGCCGCGTACTGGCCAATGCCGGGAACTCGACCAGGCCGGCCTGCAACGCCGCCAGCACGATCAGCAGCAGCATTGCCAGCAGCAGCGCGGCCGCCAGCAGCCCTGGTGACCGCGCACGCACCTGCGGGCCACGCCCAGGAAACCCCAATACCAGACCCACACTGGCAAACACCGCCAGCAAGGGCACGCTTGCCGCCAGCACCCCGCCGGGTCCGAACCGATAGGGCGCGGTGGCGTCCGGCAGCCACGGAATCCAGTTCGCGTAGTGCACATGGCGGACCGCCAGCGCCAGCAGCAACAGCCCTACACCGATCTTCGCCGTCAACAGCACGCAGACCATCAGCGCGATGCGACGCGGAGGCAGCAACACGAACGCACCCAGCACCAGCAGGCTGGTGACGGCCATCACCGGATCCGGCAATGCGCTGCCGGTTTCAATACCGCGACTGGCAAACACCGCACGCGCGTGGCCCGCCATGGACTGCGCCACGCCGGCGCTGGTCACCACCAGCTCCAGCAGCACAGCACCCAGCAGGCGCGCGACTGCCGGGCCCCAAGCGGCCCGCAGCGGGCCGTACAGGCCATCGGCTTCCGGCTGCTGCTGGGTCAGCACGTGCAGGCAATACAGCATCGGCGCTGTGCCCAGTGCGGCCAGCAGCAGACTCAGTACGATGGCCGGGCCGGCCTGGGCGGCGGTGTACTGGCCGACCAGGGCGATCACGCTGCCCCCCAGCAACAGGGTCAACGCCACCAACGCGAAGTGATCCATTCCCAGCAGCGCGTGCCGGCCACGGCGGTTGTCGCTGTCCATCGCAAGCCCTCTTGATTCCGCCCATGCGCGGTCGACAGCAGGCTGGCAGCCTGCGCCAAAGGGCGGTATCAGAATCCGTACCGTGCGCATCGCAATGTGACCACAAACACGTTCGCAGCCACGCATCCGGTCCTGCTGCGACAGGAATCCGGCTGCTAAGCAGAATTGATGCAGTCGATCACGTCAGTCGGTCCACGTAGTGTCCGCCCTGGCGGTGTTGCTGCCCGGCTCAGCTGCGCGGCGGCGGCAGATGTGGCGCGACCAGCGCCAACGTGCGCTGCAGGGCACCGCGGCCATTGCTGACCAGCGTGCATCCAGCACGGGCCATGTCCTCACGCGCCGCAGCGTCGCCCAGCAGGTGCTGCAGCAGGTCACCTACCGCCTGCACGTCCTCGCCGATCAGCAAGGCACCGGCCTCACGCATGCGCCGTGAGATCTCGGCGAAGTTGTGCAGGTGCGGGCCGGTCACAGCGGCAGTGCCCATCGCCGCCGGTTCCAGCAGATTGTGGCCACCAATCGGCTGCAGGCTGCCGCCGACGAAGGCGACCTGCGCGCAGGCATAGAACGGCATCAGCTCGCCCAGGGTGTCGATGACGAATACATCCGTGCCGGCCTCCGGCCATTGCTTCGCGCGACGGGTCGTCACGTTCCAGCCCTGCTCGCGCGCCAGCGCCTCCACCTTCGGGAAGCGCTCGGGGTGCCGCGGCGCCCACAGCAACAACAGGTCGGGGTGCTGCTGGCGCAGGCGCCGATGCAGGTCGATCACCGCCTGCTCCTCACCATCGTGGGTACTGGCCGCGATCCACACCGGGCGCCCGGCGGGCACGCAGGCGTGGAACTGCTCGACGAAGCCCTGCACATCCGGCGTGGCGATATCGAACTTGAGGTTGCCCAGCGCCTGCACCTGTTCACGCGCAGCACCCAGCTGCACGAAGCGCTCGGCGTCGTCCTGCGACTGCGCGGCCACGCAGGTGACCGTGCGCAGCGCACGGCGGATCAGCGCCGCCAGCACCCGGTAACCGCGCAGCGAACGCGCGGACAGGCGGGCGTTGAGGATGTAGACCGGGATGCGACGGTCGCGGCAGCCGAACAGCATGTTCGGCCACAGCTCGGTTTCCAGGATCAGTGCCAGGCTGGGCTGGAAATGGCCGAGGAAGCGGTTGACGCTGCCCGGTACGTCGTACGGCAGATAGACGTGATCCAGCGCGTCTCCCCACAGCGCGCGCACGCGCTCCGAGCCGGTCGGGGTGATGGTGGTGATGACCCAGCGGATGTCCGGACGCTGCTGGCGCAGGGCATTCACCAGCGGCGCGGCGGCATTGACCTCGCCCACCGAGACCGCGTGCAGCCAGACCCGCGGCTGGCCGGTCGGCTGCGGATACGAGGCATAACGCTCGTCCCAGCGCCGGAAGTATTCACGGACCCGGAAACCGCGCCAGACCAGGTGGTACACGGTGATCGGCAGCAGGATGTAGAGCACGGCCGAGTACAGGCCGCGCAGGATCCATTCGACAGGGTCTTTACGCATGCGGCAAGGATACGGGAGCCCCCCGGGAAAGACACGCAGCCGGGTTGGTAGAATGGCGCCATGTCAGATGCCACCACCGCCGTCCGCCCGTCGCTGCGCGATCCCCGCAACTGGCCGATGTTCGCCGCCATGCTCGGCGCCTTCGCCATCGCCCGCCTGCCGTGGATGCTGCAGCGTGCGCTCGGCCGGGGCGTCGGCTGGATCAGCTGGCGCCTGCTCGGCAGCCGCCGTCGCGCCGCCGAGGTCAACCTGCAGCTGTGCTTCCCGGAGAAGGACGAAGCCTGGCGCCAGCGCCTGGTGCGCGACAGCTTCGACGCGCTGGGCGTGGGCGTGCTCGAGTGCATCCGCGCCTGGTGGGGCAGCATCGACCGCATCCGCCCGCAGGTGAAGATCGAAGGCCTCGAGCATCTGCGGCAGATGCAGGCCGAAGGCCGCGGCGTGCTGCTGGTGTCCGGCCACTTCATGACCCTGGAGATGTGCGGCCGCCTGCTGTGCGACTACGTCGATCTTTCAGGCATGTACCGCAAGCACAAGAACCCGGTGTACGAATGGGCGGTGAAGTTCGGCCGCCTGCGTTATGCCAAGGCGATGTTCGCCAACGAGGACATCCGCGCGACCGTGCGCCACCTGAAGAAGGGCGGCTTCCTCTGGTATGCGCCGGATCAGGACATGCGTGGCAAGGACACCGTGTTCGTGCCGTTCTTCGGCCATACCGCATCCACCATTACCGCCACCCACCAGCTGGCGCGGATGACCGGCTGCGCGGTGATTCCGTACTTCCACCGCCGCGAGGGCGGAAAGTACTTCCTGAAGATCGGCGCACCGCTGGAGAATTTCCCCAGCGAGGATGTGGAAGCCGATACCACGCGGGTCAACCAGGCCATCGAAGAGATGGTGCGCGAAGCCCCGGACCAGTACCTGTGGATCCATCGGCGGTTCAAGCGCCAGCCCGGCGGCCGGAGCGATTTCTACAAGTAGCGGTTGGAGGGATGGCTTCATCCACGCATGGCGTGGATCTACTGCCTTGTGCGGCTTCATCCGCGTATGGCGTGGATTCAATGACGTGGGGCATTCTGAAGTAGATCCACGCCATGCGTGGATGCTCTTCGATTCCGTGCCGGGATTCGCAACGGCCAGCGGCACCAGGCGTACGGGTACTCCCCCATCACGCACGCCAAGCCCGCACGGACCGGATTGGCCAGGATGTACATCGCCTTCTCGTGAAGGGATTCATCGCTGCGTACGGCGTGATCGTGGTAACCGTGCTGCCACAGCGACCCTCGCCGCTCCAATCGCCGATTCAGCAGCCGGCTGCTGCGTGATTTGAGCAGGGCCATGCACTCGGCCAGGGTTCCCCCGCGCAATTCCATCAACCAGTGCAGATGGTCGGGCATCACCACCCAGGTGAAGCTGTGGCTCACGCCCTTGCGCTCTACGAAGCGCAGTGCTTCAACCAGAATCGCTACGTTGGAAGCATCGGCAAAGAAGGGTTCACGATCGAGGGTTACCGTAGTCAGTGAATAGACGTTACCGGTGCAGGAGTAACGACCGTAGCGGAGTCTTGGGCTGGCCATGGCCTCAGCGTGCGATACACACGGAGGCACGGCTAGTGGAGGTTGGCGCGTGTTTGCGTCGGTAAAGCCCCATCCACGCATGGCGTGGATCTACTACGGCGACGTTCGTTCGGTGACCGCCCCATGCACGCCATGGCGTGGATCCACCATGGGGACGTTTGTTCGGTACGTGGAGTAGAGCCACGCCATGCGTGGATGGACGATCACACCACCGTCGGCGTGTCATCCGTTTCGCGGGCCAACAGGCTGCCGGCGAACAACGCGGCCAACAGCACGGTCAGGCCACCCCAGAACGCGGAATAGAACGCCAGGTGGGTGTTGAGCGGGAACACGGTGACCGCCAGCGCCAGCATCGCAGGGCGCGCGCGGTCACGGGCCGCGGGCGGTGCGAAACGCCAGGCGCGCCACGCCTGGGCGACGGCGGCCAGCCACAACAGCAGGCCCAGCACGCCGGTTTCGGCAAGGATTTCCAGCACGATCTGATGGGCATGCAACGCCGGGGCATCGCCCCACACCGCCGGTTCGTCGCCAGACACGCAGGCCGGATAGGCATCGCGGAAACCGCGCGCGCCGACCCCGTTGATCGGGTGCTCTTCAATCATGCAGGCCGCAGCGTCCCAGATCCGCGCGCGCCCCGACAACGCCTCGTCGACACCGCGTTCGCTCCCCTCCCAGGCCATCGCCGTACGTGCGAAGCGCTCACGCAGCTGCGGCACGCTGGCGGTCAGCACACCCGCTCCGAGCACAGCGACCAGCCCCAGCAGCACCAACCGCTTCCAGCCGAACTGGCGAACGCCGCTGTAGGCCAGCACCAGCGCGAAGGTGATCCACGACGCGCGCGAGCCGGCCAGCAGCAGCACGCAGCCCAGCGCCGCCGCAGCCAGGACCCACCCTGGATTGCCGAAGCGGCGCGCAAGCGGCAGCAACAGGAACGGTGAAAGGCTGGCCAGCACCTGGCCGAACTTCAGGTTGCACGGCCCCAGCGCGCCACTGAGGCGATCGACCCATGCTGCCTCGCTGGCCGGGCACAACGCGTGACCGCTTACTGCAAACTTCAGCTGCTCAAGTGACCAGAACCACGGACTGGTACCCACGACCGCCTGCACCAGTGCATCCAGCGTCCACGCAGCGGTAATCAATGCGAGGCCACCGAAGGTCAGCCGCCGGCGTTCCGGCGTGGCCACCGCGATCGCCACCAGCCACATGAAGGGCAGATAGCGCAGGCCGGCGGCCGCCTTGGTCCACGACGCCGCCGGATCGATCGCATCGAAGGCGGAGAACGCCTGCGGCAGCCAGTAACCGAGGAACAGGATCGAGGTCAGCGCCCACGCGGCGGGTGTCAGCAGGTGCGGGCGGCGCTGCAGGCGGCGCATGATCATGCGCACCGCGGCATACAGCGCACCAAGACCCAGCACGGTTTCAGCGATGCCCGGCAACGGCCACAGCGCCACGTAGGCCAGCACCCACCACGGCGCCCAGCGTCCGGCGCGGTCCTCGCGCACGAGGGTTGCGGGGTCAGCCGGCGAGGTCGGCATAGAGGCGGAGGGTGTCGCGCTGCATGGCCTGCAGGGTAAACGGGATGCGGCTCGGCAAGGACGGCGGCTGCGCCAGCAGGGCCAGCGCACGTTCACCCAGCGCCCGTGCATCGCCCAGCGGCACGGCGCCGGCCGGCTGCAGCTGCTGCAGCAGTTCGCCGACGCCGCCATGGTCCCAGCCCAGTACCGGGCGACCGACCGACAACGCTTCGACCACGGTGCGGCCGAACGCTTCGGGCTTGTCCGAAAGCTGCAGCACCAGATCGCTGGCCGCATAGGCCTGGGCGATACGCGCGGTCGGCGTGCTGATCTGCACGGCGTCGGTCACGCCCAAAGCAGCCGCCTGCCGGCGCAGGTCGGCCACGTAGGCTTCACGGCCGGGTTCATCGGTGCCCAGCATCCACAGCTGTGCCGGCACACCGGCCGCGCGCACATCCGCCAGCAACTGCAGCGCATGAGCATGCCCCTTCAGCCGGGTACCCCGCCCCGGCAGCAGCAGCAGCGGGCCCTCAACCTGCGCCAGCCACGGGTAATCGGCTGCCAGCGCCAGTCGTGGCCGACGGTCGGCGCGGGCCACGCGGGGAAACTGTGCGACATCGACGCCGCGCGGAATCACCTGCAGCCTCGCTTCGGGAACCGTGGGGTAGTGCCGCTGCACATAGTCGCGCACGGTATTGGACACGCAGATCACGCGTTCACCGCTGGTCATCACCGCGCTGTAGCGGCTGGGCGAGTTCAACCCGTGCACGGTGGTCACCCAATGCGGGCGCTGTGCGGCAGGCATCGCGCGGATCGCGTACAGGCCCAGCCAGGCCGGCAGCCGCGAACGGGCATGCACGATGTCGGCGCCAACTTCAGCGAACAGGCGGCGCAGGGTCGGCAGGTGGCGCAGGGTCAGCAGCGATTTGCGGCCGATATCAAGGGTGAGGTGCTCGGCACCGCTATCGAGCAGCGGCTGCACCAGGCGGCCACCGGCGGAGACCACCAGCGCACGATGGCCGGCAGCGACCAGGGCCGCAGCAATTTCCAGGGTCGAGCGCTCGACACCGCCGGAGTGCAGCGCCGGCAGCAACTGCACCACGGTCAATCGGCGCATCGAAGGGGCGGCCGCTTAGTCGGCCAGCACGAACACGGAACCGCAGTACGGGCACTGCGCTTCGCCATTGGGTTCGTCTTCGATCGGCAGGTACACGCGCGGATGCGAGTTCCACAGCGCCATTTCCGGGGTCGGGCAGCTCAGCGGCAGATCGCTGCGGTGCACGGTGTAGCGCTTCTCGGCGTTGGCGGGCGCAGTGGCGGTATGGCTCATGGCGGATGTCGATGAACGGGTTGCGAGGCCTGTGATTCTAGCATCTGGGCCACGCCGACATTGCGCCGCAACGGGTCTTTGCGCGTACCGGGCCGATTCCCTGCGGCCTTGCATGCCACCTCGGGACGGGGTGCCGGCGGAAATTCCCGATCGATCCTGCAGGTTCACGCCGAAAATCCGCCGACAACGATATTTCCTGCATTTGGATCGAACTAAATGGCACTTGTCAGGTTGCCACGGCTGTTGCAGGATCGGGCCAGGTCGTAAACCGGCCCACTCCAATCCAACCCGATCGCATGGCCCGCCCCCACCGGACCGGTATCGCTTCTTCCACTGCCATCCCGGCGGGCGGAGCGATGCTGTCCGTGGTGTCCGCCGATGCGGGTTCTGCCCGCCGCCTGCCCTTCCGGGAGACCCTTGCATGACCCTGTCCGATCCACGCCGCGCCCTGCTTCCGCTCGCCCTGGCCCTGGCCTGTGCGACTACCGCGATGCCGGTGCTGGCACAGGGACTGCAGACCTCGTTCGAACCGGGCCAGCCGGCTCCGGCACCGGCCGCAGGCGCACTGCAGGTCACGATCGGCAACGGCCCTGCTGCGCCTTACGCCGCCAAGCGCAATGCGGGCTACAGCGGCCTGCATGCACTGCGCTACAGCAGCGAAGGCGGCAGCGCGCGACGCGAGCTGTTCAAGACCGACCTGCCGATCGAGGCCGATACCACCCTGTCGTGGCTGGTGCTGCCGGAGATCGTCGGCAAGGACACCGTGGCCTCGACCTATGTGTCACTGGACCTGCTGCTGGACGATGGCAGCCGCGTTTCGGCCAGCGCTGCACGCGACCAGCATGGCGTGGCCATCGGTGCGCGCGCGCAGGGCGATTCGAAGACGCTGTATCCGCAGCAGTGGGCGCGCAAGGCGGTGCGGCTGGGCGACGTGCCCGCGCTGAAGGGCCGCCGCGTGCTGGCGATCGAACTGGAGGTGGCCAGTGCCGACGGTGCACCGGTCTCGGGCTGGATCGATGACGTGCGCCTGGACACAGTGCCACGTCAGCAGCCAGCGCGCGTCTCCGACTGGGTGCTGACCACCCGTGGCACCCAGGCCAACGGCACCTTCTCGCGCGGCAACAATTTCCCGGCCACCGCGGTACCGCACGGATTCAACTTCTGGACCCCGGTGACCGATGCTGGCGCACTGAACTGGCTGTACCGCTGGAACGAACAGAACGACGCACAGAACCGCCCGCAGCTGCAGGCGCTTGCGCTGAGCCATCAGCCCAGCCCGTGGATGGGCGACCGCCAGACCTTCCAGGTGATGCCCTCGGCCAGCCGTGGCGTGCCGGAGGCCGACCGTCGCAAGCGCGCGCTGTCGTTCGAGCGCAGCCATGAAAGCGCGCGCCCGTATCGCTACGACGTGCGCTTCGACAACGGCATCGCGGCCGCCATCGCGCCGACCGATCATGCCGCGCTGTTCCGCTTCGAGTTCCCCGAGGGCGGCGACGCCAACCTGCTGTTCGACAATGTCGATGCACGCGGTGGCCTGACTCTGGACGCTGCCACGCAGACACTGTCCGGCTACACCGATACGCGCAGCGGGCTGTCCAACGGCGCCAGTCGCATGTACGTGGTGGCCAGCTTCGACAGGCCGTGGCGCAGCAGTGGGCGTCTCAACACCGGCCGACCGACCGGTTACATCAAATTCGATGCCGGCAGCGACCGGCGGGTGACCATGCGCATCGCCACCTCGCTGATCTCGGTGGAGCAGGCACGGCACAACCTGGCCCTGGAAATGGCCGCCGCCGATACACTGGAAAGCGTGGCCGGCCGCGCGCAGGATGCATGGGATGCGCGCCTGGCCCGTTTCGACATCGGCGATGCCAGCGACGACCAGAAGACCACGCTGTACTCCAGCCTGTACCGGCTGTTCCTGTACCCCAATTCCGGCCATGAGAACGTGGGCAGCGCCGCCGCACCGGAATGGCGCTACGCCAACCAGGCCAGCGCCAGCGATGACAACACCGAGGGCAGCGCGACCCGCAGCTATGCCGCCGTGCGCGACGGCAAGGTATTCGTCAACAACGGCTTCTGGGACACCTTCCGCACCACCTGGCCGGCCTATGCGCTGTTCACGCCCGACGATGCCGGGCAGCTGGTGCAGGGCTTCATCGAGCAGTACCGCGCCGGCGGCTGGATCGCACGCTGGTCGTCGCCGGGCTACGCCGATCTCATGGTCGGCACCAGCTCCGATGTGGCCTTCGCCGATGCATGGCTGAAGGGCGTCGGCGGTTTCGATCCGGCCGAGGCCTATGCCGCCGCGCTGAAGAACGCGACCGTGGTGCCGCCGGACCGCCATGTCGGCCGCAAGGGCATGAACCGTTCGACCTTCCGCGGCTATGCCAGTGCCGACGTGCACGAAGGCATGTCGTGGACGATGGAAGGCGCACTCAATGACTTTGGCATCGCCAACATGGCCGATGCCCTGGCCAAGCGCGCGACCGCGCCCGCCGCACGCGAGCGCTACAGCACCGAGGCCGACTACTTCCGCCATCGCGCCGCCAGTTACGCGACGATGTTCGATCCGGCGGCAGGCTTCTTCCAGGGCCGCAGGGCCGATGGTCGCTGGCGCGTGGACGCAAAGGCCTACGATCCGCGCGTGTGGGGCCACGACTACACCGAATCCAATGGCTGGACCTTCGCCTTCACCGCCGCCCACGATGGCGAAGGCCTGGCCGCGTTGTATGGCGGCCGCGAAAAGCTGGCGGCGAAGCTGGATACCTTCTTCGCCACACCTGAAACCGCGGACCCGGCACTGGCCGGCTCGTACGGCGGCACCATCCACGAGATGACCGAAGCGCGCGACGTGCGCATGGGCATGTATGCGCACAGCAACCAGCCGGCGCACCACATCCCGTGGATGTACCTGTACGCCGGGCAGCCGTGGAAGACCCAGCAGCACGTGCGCGAGATCCTGTCGCGGCTGTATGTGGGCAGTGAGATCGGCCAGGGCTACCCGGGCGACGAGGACAATGGCGAGACCTCGGCATGGTACGTACTGGCCTCGCTGGGCCTGTACCCGCTGCGCATGGGCGCCCCGGAGTACGTGATCGGCTCGCCGGCATTCGAGCATGCACGGGTGGAGCTGCAGGGTGGCGCGGTGCTGACCGTGAACGCGGCCAACAACTCGCGTGAGAACGTCTACGTGCAGTCGCTGAAGATCAACGGTACGCCGTGGACGAAGACCTGGGTGCCGCACGACCTGATCGCCAAGGGCGCGACCCTCGACTTCGTGATGGGACCCCGCCCCTCGCGCTGGGGCAGCGGCGTGGACGATGTGCCGCGCTCGTTGACCGCGCGCGGCCAGCACCCGCAGCTGCTGCACGACCTGCTCGGCAGCGGCGCGAAGGCGACGCTGGCCGATGGCCGTGCCCTGCCCGCGCTGGTCGATGACGATGCCGGCACCACGGTGGGTCTGGGCGCCGGTGCAACCATCTCGCTGACCGGCCTGGCCGAGGGCACCCCGACGATGTACACGCTGACCAGCGGTGACGGCCGCATCCAGGGCGGTGAGTGGACGCTGGAGGCGCGCAACGGCGGCGGCAGCTGGGCCGTGCTCGACCAGCGCAGCGGCGAAGACTTCGAATCCGCCCGCCAGACCCGTCCGTTCCGCATCGCCAAACCCGGTCGTTACAGCGAGTACCGCCTGCGCCTGGCGGCACCGGCACGGCTGCCGCTGGCGGAGATCGAACTGCTGGCGGCCGGCACCGTACAATGAGCTGCATGCGCTTCCGTCTACTGCCTCTGGCCCTTGTTGCCCTGTCCTTCTCAAGCTTCGGCCAGACCCAGGCGTTCGATACGCAGCTGACCCGCGACGGCGTGACGCTGAACTACCAGGACGCCCGTGGCGCCCTGGCCGCACCGCAGCGCAAGCGGGTGATCGATACGTTCTTCTTCGCGTACCTGCGCGAACGTGCGGACTTCCATCCCGCTGCGCCGTCAATGGTGCGCATCGTGATCGATCCGGCCTACACCGGCATCGCCTTCGTCGGCGACAAGGACCAGGCAGCGACGATCACCATCAATCCGGGTTGGCTGGCGCAACACCCGAACGACGTCGACCTGGTCACCCATGAGGCGATGCACATCGTGCAGGGGTATCCCGGCTACGGCGATGCACGGGTACCGGGCTGGCTGGTGGAAGGCATCGCCGACTACGCGCGCGACCGCTACGGCATGGACAACGCCGCCGCTGGCTGGGCATTGCCGGTGAAGGTCGAGAAGGGCCAGAACGTCGACAGCGGCTACCGGGTGACCGGTGCGTTCCTGAAGTGGGCGGAGGCGGAACATCCCGGCCTGGTGCTGGCACTGGACAAGGCCCTGCGCGACGGCCGCTATGCACCGGCGCTGTGGCAGAAGCATACCGGCAAGGCACTGCCGGCGCTGTGGGCGCAGTACGCCAAGCCGCGTTCGGACGCACCGCCGCCGGCGCCGGCACGGCGCGGCAAGCGGCACTGACTGGGTGGTCGACTGGATATCGGGGCGACTGGGTAGAGTCGAATGGGTAGAGTCGACTGTTAGTTGTGTAAACCCACTACGTTGTTCAGCGGCACTCTGGAGATAGGTGGCTGGCCGCCGATCGCCATATGGGGACGATGCCAGTTGTAGTGGTGCAGCCATTGGTTCAGAACGGAATTGCGCTGGTCCGAGGATGCGTACTCGCAGGCGTAGGCCCACTCGCGCAGGCTGGTCTGGATGAAGCGCTCGGCTTTGCCATTGGTCCGCGGCGTGTAGGGCTTGGTTCTGATGTGCTTGATTCCAAGGGATTTGAGCAGCTTGGCAAAGGCGGTGGAGCGATAGCAGGCACCGTTGTCGGTCAGGATCCGCTTGAAGGTGATTCCCAGGCTGGCGTAGTACTCCAGAGCGCCCAGCAACGCCTGGCAGGCGGTTTCGCCCTGTTCGTTGGGGTGGACGCTGCTGAAGGCCACTCGGGAGTGATCGTCGATGGCCACGTGGACGTAGCCCCAGCCACCGCCCGCGGCGTTTCCCCGGCGTTTGGCATCGGTTCTGTGCCCTGGCCGCTGGAAGTTGCCCAGCTTCTTGATGTCCAGGTGCAGCAGCCCTCCTGGCTGATCATATTCGTATCGGATGACCTCCTTGGGCGAATCAAGCTGACACAGCCGATTGAGGCCGTGGGCGCGCATCAGCCTTGAAATCGTACTGTGGCCGACCCCCAGTGCCTTGGAGATGGTCAGGTAGGTCTGCCGCTTACGGCGGCGTTCCTTGATCTGCTCGACCACCAGCTCCGGCGTGGCGTGCGGCGTCTGGTGAGGCTTTGAGCTGCGGTTCTCCAAGCCCGATGGCCCCAACTCCCGGAATCGGCCGAGCCATTTGTAAGCCGTACGCACGCTGACGCCACACGCCTGAGCTGCTTCTTCCGGGCGCAGGCCCTCGTGAAGGATGCGGTGAACAAGAAGTGCTCGACTATGGACGGTCAAACGGGCATTTTTATGGTGGTTCATCCGGGCTCTTTGGGGTCTGGAAAGGTGTGGTAACCGCCATTTTCCAAAGATGTCCCGGATGAACAACCTACAGAGAGATCACAGTTAGTCGACTGCCCTTGATTCAACCACCGAAAACCCCGCGCTTCGCGCGATAGTCGACCAACGGTCGACTCTACCTCGCTGCCTTCTACGCCTCAGCGCGACCGCACGAAGCCAGCGTAGAGCGCGAACAGCTGCTGGAAGTACCGCCGCGTCACTCGATTACGCATGACACCCTCGCCCATGAAAAGTTGGTCGGGCCCAGGGTGGGAAGGCCGGTCCGGTCCCTTCCCACGGCCGGGCCGCGTGGGCGTATTGGGCCGCAACGGCGTTGCAGGGACATGACCGGGCGGCGTAGCGCGTGTGGCACAGGCCGGCGGGCGGTAGAGCCGGCCGCTGGCCGGCTGCGGTGGTGGTGGACATGATTGCGGTTGCCGGCCAGCGGCCGGCACTACCCGTTTCCGCTTTGCGGAAACAGAAACGCGCCCCGGAGGGCGCGCTTCTGCAGCTGACGCTGGAAAGAAGGCTTACGCCTTCTTTTCCGCTTCCAGCTGCTTGCGGATCTGCGCATCCACCGCCGCAATGGCGGTCATGTTCAGGATCCTGCGCGAGGTCGCGCTGGTGGTCAGGATATGCACCGGCTTGTTCACGCCCATCAGGATCGGGCCGATCGCCACGCCGTCGGTGAACACACGCACCAGGTTGTAGGCGATGTTGGCCGCTTCCAGGTTCGGCAGCACGAACAGGTTGGCACGGCCCTGCAGGGTCGAGCCCGGCAGCAGCTTCTGGCGCAGCGCTTCGTCCCATGCGGTGTCACCCTGCATTTCGCCATCCACGTTCAGACGCGGGTTGCGCTTGAGCAGCAGCTCGCGCACCTGGCGCATCTTCAGCGCGTCCTTCGAATCGTGGCTGCCGAAGTTGGAGTGCGACAGCAGCGCCACCTTCGGCTCGATGCCGAACAGCTTCATGCGGTAGGCCGCCTGCAGGGTCGCTTCGCACAGCTGCTCGGCGGTCGGGTCTTCCTGCACGTGGGTATCGACGAAGAAGAACACGCCCTGCTGGTTGATCACGCCGGTCATCGCCGAGGTCGAGGTGACCTTCGGCTCCAGCGGCAGCACGCTGCGCACGTAGCCCAGCTTCTTGTGGAAACGGCCGACGATGCCGGTCAGCATCGCATCGGCTTCGCCACGGGCCACCATCACTGCAGCGATCAGGGTCGGGCGCGAACGCATCAGGTTCTTCGCCGCGGCCACGGTCACGCCACGACGGCCGGTCAGGCCGTGGTAGTACTGCCAGTATTCGTTGAAGCGCGGGTCGTCGTTGATGTTGGTGACTTCAACGTTCTCGCCGATCTTCAGGCGCAGGCCGAGGCGCTCGATGCGCGACTCGATCACTTCCGGGCGGCCGATCAGGATCGGGTGCGCCAGGCCGTCATCGACCACGTTCTGCACCGCCTGCAGCACCACTTCCTCTTCGCCCTCGGCATACACAACGCGCTGCTTGTCGCTGCGCGCGCGGTCGTAGACCGGCTTCATCATCAGGCTGGTGCGGTAGACGAACTGGGCCAGCTTGTCGCGGTAAGCGCCCATGTCGTCGATCGGGCGCGAGGCCACGCCCGAGTCCATCGCGGCCTGGGCCACGGCGGCCGACAGCTCCACCAGCAGGCGGCGGTCGAACGGGCGCGGGATCAGGTATTCACGACCGAAGCTCGGCGTCTCGCCACCGTAGGCCGAGCCCATGTCGGTGGCCGCACGACGCGCCAGCGCCGCAATGGCGCGCACGCAGGCGATCTTCATTTCCTCGTTGATCGCGGTCGCGCCCACGTCCAGCGCACCACGGAACAGGTACGGGAAGCACAGCACGTTGTTGACCTGGTTCGGGTAGTCCGAACGGCCGGTGCCGATGATCGCATCCGGACGGGCGGCGCGCGCCAGTTCCGGCATGATTTCCGGAGTCGGGTTGGCCAGCGCGAAGATCACCGGATCCGGCGCCATGGTCTTGACCATGTCGGCAGTCAGGATGCCCGGCGCCGACAGGCCCAGGAAGATGTCCGCGCCGTCGACGATCTCGGCCAGGGTGCGCTTGTCGGTGTCGCGCGCATAGCGCTGCTTTTCCGGGTCCAGGTCGGTACGACCGGTGTGGATCACGCCCTCGCGGTCGAAGGCCAGGATGTTCTCCGGCTTCAGGCCCAGCTGCACCAGCATGTTCACGCAGGAAATGCCGGCCGCGCCCATGCCCGTGGTCGCCAGCTTCACTTCCTCGATCTTCTTGCCGGTGATCGCCATGGCGTTGAGCACCGCTGCGCCGACGATGATCGCCGTGCCGTGCTGGTCGTCATGGAACACCGGGATCTTCATGCGCTCGCGCAGCTTGCGCTCGACCACGAAGCATTCCGGCGCCTTGATGTCTTCCAGGTTGATGCCGCCGAAGGTCGGCTCCAGCGAGGCGATGATGTCGACCAGCTTGTCCGGGTCGGTTTCATCCACTTCGATGTCGAACACATCGATGCCGGCGAACTTCTGGAACAGCACCCCCTTGCCTTCCATCACCGGCTTGCCGGCCAGTGCGCCGATGTTGCCCAGGCCCAGCACCGCGGTGCCGTTGGAGATCACCGCCACCAGGTTGCCGCGCGCGGTCAGCTCGCTGGCCTGCTGCGGGTCGGCCTTGATCGCTTCACAGGCGTACGCCACGCCCGGCGAATACGCCAGCGACAGGTCGCGCTGGGTCAGCATGGGCTTGGTAGCGGAAACCTTGATCTTTCCCGGCGGGGACATCCGGTGGTAATCGAGGGCGGCCTGTTTGAAATCTTCGTTGGACATCGATGTGGGTTACATGAATGGGCAGAAGGGACAGGGGATGATACCCCCGTTGGAGCGTCTGGACCTGTCGCTATCCTGTCGCAGGCATGCTGCGACCGCACAATTCCGTGCCGTATGCGACGGTACCGCGACACCAGCTTCGGTGCGTCCCATGACAGCCATGGGACGCCTTGAAACGCCGCGGGGCCGTACCACTGTCGTGATCGGCCCCGCGGTACCACACACCTGGATCAGCCCCTGGCCGGCAGCGCCTCGGGCACGGCATCGACCAGCGGCGGCAGTTCGCTTTCGCGGCCATCCAGCGCCAGCTTCAGGCGGTTGCGGTCCAGCGCCCCCTCCCAGCGCGAGACCACCACGGTGGCCACGGCATTGCCGATGAAGTTGGTCAGCGAGCGGCATTCGCTCATGAAGCGGTCCACGCCCAGGATCAGCGCCATGCCGGCCACCGGCACCTCCGGCACCACGGCCAGGGTGGCGGCCAGGGTGATGAAGCCGGCGCCGGTGACGCCGGCCGCGCCCTTGGAGCTGAGCATGGCGACCAGCAGCAGGGCAATCTGATGGCCCAGGGTCAGTTCGGTGTTGGTGGCCTGGGCGATGAACAGCGCCGCCAGGGTCATGTAGATGTTGGTGCCGTCCAGGTTGAACGAGTAGCCGGTCGGGACCACCAGGCCCACCACCGACTTGCTGCAGCCGGCGCGTTCCATCTTCTCCATCAGCGACGGCAGCGCCGACTCCGACGAGGAGGTGCCCAGCACCAGCAGCAGTTCGGCCTTCAGGTAGCGCGCCAGCTTGAACACCGAGAAGCCGCACAGGCGGCAGACCAGGCCCAGGATGACCGCCACGAACAGGAAGGCGGTGAGGTAGAACGAACCCACCAGCCAGGCCAGGTTGATCAGCGAGCCAACACCGTACTTGCCGATGGTGAAGGCGATTGCGCCGAAGGCACCGATCGGCGCGGCCTTCATCAGGATGTGGACCAGCTTGAACACCGGGGCGACCAGCGCCTCCAGGAAGTTCACGATCGGCTTGCCCTTCTCGCCCACCGATGCCAGCGCGATGCCGAACAGCACGGCCACGAACAGCACCTGCAGGATGTTGCCATCGACGAACGCGCTGAGCAGCGTCTTCGGGATGATGTCCATCAGGAAGCCGACCAGGGTCAGGTCATGCGACTTCTCGACGTAGCTGTGCACCGCGGTCTGGTCCAGCTCGGCCGGGTTGATGTTCATGCCGGCGCCGGGCTGCACCACGTGCGCCACGATCATGCCGACGATCAGCGCCAGCGTGGAGAAGAACAGGAAGTACGCCATCGCCTTGGCGAATACGCGGCCCACCGTGCGCAGGTGGGTCATGCCGGCGATGCCGGTGACGATGGTCAGGAAGATCACCGGTGCGATGATCATCTTCACCAGGTTGATGAAGGCATCGCCGAGTGGCTTCATCTTCTCGCCGATCAACGGTTCGTAGTGGCCGAGGATGGCGCCCAGGACGATCGCCACGATCACCTGGAAGTACAGCTGGCGATAGATCGGCAACGGCTTTGCAGGCACCGGTGCTGCGGTCGGGATGTGCATGGCGGACTCCGGAAGGGGCGTTTTCAGGCACGTACGGCCCCGGGACTGCACGGGAACCGTTACCGTGGAAACTGACCGCAGGCCCTGTGCAGCACGCGCAGGGGGTGCGACCAATGGACGCCTTTGTACGCGCCGGGCACGCTGGCGCAGATAACCTATTGGTACTAGCCCCCCGGTTCAGGTGGCCGCGGTGCCTACACTGGCGCCGCACCGCCCGATCACGGGGAGGCCGGTGGCCCGAGCTGAACGGCCGGGCGCGTCATTGCGAAAGTTCCGGCCCTTGCGGCCGTTGTTGTCCTGTCCACATGCAATCTGAGAGAGCCGCACCCAACATGCGCCCGATTCCCACCTTGCTGGCCCTGTCGCTGGCCGCGCTTCCCGCCTTCGCTTCGGCTGCCGATTTCGACAACTGGCCGACCAAGTACGCCTTCGGCGACGGCACCGAGCTGGCCGCTACCGCCAACATCGCCTACGACTACAACGATTTCTCCTCGGGCAGCGGCCTTGAGGACGACGACGCCGTGCGCCGCAAGGAGTTCGGTGCGACGCTGAAGAAGAAGGGCGTCTACGACGCGATGGTCTATTACGACTTCCAGTCCGATACCTGGCTGGACGTGTTCGTGCGCTTCGAAAGCAAGGCCTTCTTCGGCCGCGACATCGGCCGCTTCCGCTTCGGCTACATGAAGACCCCGGTCGGTCTGGACGCGAACACGTCCTCGCGCGCCGGCAGCTTCCTGGAAACCGCGCTGCCCGTGCAGGCCTTCTACGCAGGCCGCCGCACCGGCGTGGAATGGGTGCTGGAGCGCCCGCAGTACCTGCTGCAGGCCGGCGCCTATGGCGGCAAGGACCTGCAGGGTGACAACCCGGGCACCACCCAGGCCGTGCGTGCGGTGTGGACCCCGGTGAAGGCGCCGGGTGACGTGATCCACCTGGGCCTGGCCTACTCGCAGGAAAATCCGCGCGGTTACAGCGATGGCCGCGACGTGCACCACGAGGCCAGCGCGCGCCTGCGCGCACGTCCGGAAGCCGGCCTGACCGACATCCGCTATGTCGATTCCGGCGCGCTGGTCACCGCCGACCAGATCCGCCGCACCGGCCTGGAAGGCATCTGGATCCGCGGCCCGTTCTCGGTGCAGGCCGAAGCCCTGCGCGCCACGGTCACCCGTCATGACGGCAAGCCCGACTACACCGGCAGCGGCCAGTACGCGATGGCCAGCTGGGTGCTGACCGGCGAATCGCGCCCGTACAACGCCGGTGCCGTGGCCAACATCAAGCCGGCGCACGACTACGGCGCGGTGGAACTGGTGGCCCGTTACAGCCGCATGGACCTGGACGATGGCAGCATCCTCGGCGGCCGCCAGCACGACCTCACTCTGGGTGCGAACTGGTACCTGACCAGCCACTTCAAGTTCCAGGCCAACTACGTCAAGGTCGACGCCAGCCGTCGCGGCGTGCACAGCACGCCGGAGATCTTCGAACTGCGCGCGCAGATGCACTTCTGACCCCTTCCACGTCAGATCCCGGCGGGCGTGTACGCCACGCCCGCCGGCCCTGCGTAGACTGCCGCCATGTACTGGCTCAGCCGCCACCGGATGCTGTTGCTGACCATCGCGGTGATGGTCGGCGGCACCGTGCTGTGTGCGGTCGCCGCCGGCCACTACGCCTGGCGGCGCGCCCTCGGTGAGGAAAGCAGCCAGGTACAACGCCAGCTGCAGTTGTATGGCCAGGGCCTGCAGCAGCGCATCGACCGCTTCGGCACCTTGCCGCAGGTACTGGCACTGGATCCGGATCTGCTGCACGCGCTGCGCGTACCGCCCTCGCCCACCGAACGGCAGCGGCTGAACCTCAAGCTGCAACGCGCCAATGAAGTCACCCGTGCCTCGACCCTGACCCTGGTCGGCCACGATGGCGTGGCGGTGGCGGCGAGCAACTGGGACCAGCCGACCACCAACGTCGGTGAGAACTACAGCTATCGTCCCTATTACCGCCAGGCGCTGGCCCAGGGCCGCGGCCGCTTCTACGGCATCGGCATGACCACCGGCGTGCCCGGCTACTACCTGTCGCAGGCCATCGAGGAAGACGGCAAGCGGCTCGGCGTGGTTGTGATCAAGGTCGAGCTGTCGGCACTGGAGCAGGAGTGGCTGAGCAGCCCTGACGTGGTGCTCGCCAGTGACGACCACGACGTGGTGTTCCTGGCCAACCGTGACAGCTGGCGCTACCGCCTGCTGCGCCCACTGGGCGCCGATGAGCGCCGCGAGATGCTGGACGCCCGCCAGTACGCCGATCGCACCCTGCAGCCACTGCGCGCACGTACCGAGGATGTACTGGCCGATGGCGGCCGCATGGTGCGCCTGCTGGATCCGGCATTGCCGCAGCCGATGCTGTGGCAGAGCCTTGCGCTGCCGGCCGAAGACTGGAACCTGCACCTGCTGCACGACGCCAGTGCCGCCACCGCCGCCGGCCGTGCGGCCGCGCTTACCGGAGGTGCTGCGTGGCTGGCGCTGGGCTTCCTGGTGCTGTTCGTGCAGCAGCGCCGGCGCCTGGCCAAGCATCGCCTGCGCAGCCGCCGCGAGCTGGAAACCCTGCTCAAGCAGCATGCACAGGAACTGCGCACCGCACAGGATGGCCTGCTGCAGGCCGCCACCGATGCCGACAGCGGCCTCAGCCGCAGCCTTGAACACCTGCCGCAGGGCGTGGTGGTGATCGACCGGGACCTGCGTCTGGTCGCATGGAATTCGCGCTACCTGGAACTGTTCCGTTTCCCGCTGGACCTGGTGCGCGTGGGGCGGCCCATCGAGGAACTGTTCCGCTTCAACGCACGCCGTGGCCTGCTCGGTCCCGGCCCGGTCGACGAGGCCATCGAGCGTCGCCTCAACCACCTGCGCAGCGGCCGTCCGCACATGCGCGAAAGTGAGAAGGACGACGGTACGGTGCTGGAAATCCGCGGCAACCCGCTGCCCGACGGCGGTTTCGTCACCAGCTACGCCGACATCACCAGCTACAAGAATGCTGCACGCGAACTGCGCTCGCTGGCCGATGCACTGGAACACCGCATCGCCGAACGTACCCACGACCTGGACGAAGCACGCCGCGAGGCCGAACAGGCCAACCGCTACAAGACCCGCTTCGTCGCCTCGGCCGTGCACGACCTGCTGCAACCGCTCAACGCAGCACGCATGTTCGTCTCGGTGCTGCGCGGCAAGCTGAGCGATCCGGCGCAGCAGCAGACCAGCGATCACATCGACGCTGCATTGGCCGCGCAGGATGCGATCCTCAACAGCCTGCTGGATATCGCGCGGTTGGAATCGGGCAGCCTGCCGACCCGTGTGCAGGCGTTCCGGCTCGGGCCGCTGCTGCAGACACTGGCGCGCGAATTCGGCATCGCCGCGCAGTCACGTGGCCTGGTGGTGGACTGGGTCGATACCGATGCGGTGGTGGTCAGCGATGAAGCGCTGCTGCGCCGCATCCTGCAGAATTTCCTGTCCAACGCACTGCGCTACAGCGAACGTGGCCGCGTGCTGCTCGGCTGCCGCCGCCGCGAGGGCCTGCTGTGGATCGAAGTGCACGACCAGGGCCCCGGCATTCCCGATGCGCTGCAGGGCGAGATCTTCGAGGAATTCCGCCGCCTGCACGACGGCCAGCAGCGCGGTGCCGGCCTTGGCCTGGCCATCGTCGACCGCATCGGCCGCCTGCTCGGACATCCGATCCGGCTGCGCTCGCAGCTGGGCCAGGGCAGCGTGTTCGCCGTGGGCGTGCCGTTCGGCGACGCCAGCGCGATTCCCGCCACCGCGCCCGCGCCGGTGCTGGCGCAGGAACCGGCGGCGGACAACCCGCTGCGAGGGCGCCGGGTGTGGGTGATCGATGACGATCCGCACGTGTGCGCGGCCAGCCGCGCGCTGCTGGAGCGGTGGGGCTGCGAGGTGCTGCTGGCCGATGGCCCGCAGGCAGCGCTGCAGTTGGCCACGACGGCAACCGTGCCGGAGCTGGTGCTGCTGGATGTGCGCATGGGTGACCACCACGGCCCGGTGCTGTACGAGACATTGGCAGAGCTGTGGCAGGCCCGCCCGCCGGTGGTGCTGGTCACTGCCGAGCGCGATGCGGGATTGCGTGAGATGGCTGCCGAGCGTGGCTGGGGAATGATGGCCAAGCCGGTGAAGCCGCCGGCGCTGCGGGCGCTGATGAGTCAGTTGTTGATCCGGCATCGCGGGTAGTTTCCAGCCAACGGCGCAGCCCCTCGTGGGTGGTGGCGTAACGCGGTTCATGGGTGAGGCCGGGTAGATGGGCTGCGCAGGGGTCGCTGCAAGTACGTCCCTGTAAGCTCGGTCGCCGCATCCATGCGGCTCACGCCCCTGCGCAGCCCATCTACCCGACCACGGACACGTTCCGTGCGCGTCCACCCACGGAGAAGAAAAAGAAGATCAAAAGCGGATCGCGCGCTGCGCTTGCTCGTGTAAAGCCGAGCCCATGCTCGGCTCTACAAAAGGCGGCCTGACAGCCTGCTTTTGCTTTTGATCTTTTTCCTTCTCCGTGGGTGGCAGGCCACCGAAATCTGTCAGAGGCCGGTCGGGTTGGGTGCGCGGGGGTGTCAGCCGCATGGATGCGGCTGCCAAGCCTCCAGGGACGGATTCACGGCGTCCCCCGCGCACCCGACCCGACCGGCCCACTCGCGGCTTCTGCTTTCAGCGACCAACCCAAACCCACCCACGAGGGGCTGCGCCGTTGGCTGGAAACTACAACCCGATGCCGGCGTCGCCCTCGGGCTCCAGCGCCTTCACCAGCACTGCGGCCTGCGTGCGGCTATGGCATTCGAGCTTCTTCAGGATCGCGGTGACATGCACCTTCACCGTGTTCTCGGCCAATCCCAGCGTATAGGCAATCTGCTTGTTGAGCAGGCCATCGGCCAGGCACAGCAGCACGCGGAACTGCTGCGGGGTCAGCTGGGCCAGGCGGCTGGCCAGCAGTGCGTCGGCCTCGGAGCGTTCGGCGGCCATCGCCGGGAACCACAGGCCACCATCGAGCACAGTCTGCACGGCCTCGCCGATGGTCTCCGCCGGGGCAGATTTCGGGATGAAACCGGCGGCACCGAACTGCTGGGCGCGGCGGATCACACGGGGGTGGTCGTTGGACGAGAGGATCACCACCGGAATGTCCGGATGCGAGCCGCGCACGTGCAGCAGCGCGGAGAAACCGTGTGCACCGGGCATGGTCAGGTCGAGCAGCACCAGGTCCACGTCCGGGTGCGCGTCGAGGGCTTCGGCCAATGCCTCGGCGCTGGCGACCTCGCGCACCTGCGCCAGCGGCAGGCTCTGCCGCAATGACTGCACCACCGCCGAACGCAGCAGCGGGTGGTCATCGGCGATCAGGATGGTGTATTCGCTCATGCCGCCATTGTACGGGCAGGCCGTCGCCTCAGCGCCCTGCCGGCTCCACGCTGCTGCGCCAGGCATCGAGGAACTGGCGGCGCTTGAGTGCATCCAGGTACACCAGCAGGCCCGGGCCCAGCTGGATCGGGCGACGGCTGCGGCCGGGCGCATCGTCGCCACGTGCGCTGCCGGTGACGATCGGCATCAGCCGTGCCTCGCGTGACAGCACCTGCTGGCCACGCGGCGACAACAGGTAGTCGAGGAAGCGCCGGGCTTCTTCCGGGTGTGGGCCGGTGCGTGGAATCACCGCGGTACGCAGTACCACCAGCGTGTAGTCCTCGGGCTCCACAATCGCCAGCGGAGCACCCGCGTCGATGCGCGCCTGCGCGTAAGAGCCGAGCACGTTGTAGACCAGCGACAGCTGTCCGCTGGCCACCTTGTCCAGCAGCACGCCGGTGCGCTCCTCGCGCACCACGTCGTTGTCGCCCAGCGCGCCCAGCAGCGCACCGGCGATGCTGCCACGCTGCGCATCCTGGGTAGACAACAGGTAGCCGACACTGCTGCGCTCGATGTCATAGGTACCGACCCTGCCGCGCAGCGGTGCTCCCTCCGCGCGCAACCGGTCCAGCAGTTGCCGACGCGTGTGCGGCACCTTCGCAGCCGGCAATGCGCGGGTGTTGTAGACCATCACCACCGGCTCGTAGCTGATGCCGAAGGCCTCGTTGCGCCACTGCGCCCAGGCCGGCAGCGCGGCGGTCTGCGCGGAGCGGTGCGGCAGTGCATGACCATCGTTGACCAGCTTGGTCTGCAGGTCCATGCCACTGGAGATCAGCAGGTCCGGCGATGCCGGTCCGCCGCGGTCGTGCAGGTACCGCGCGTACAGGTCCTGGGTGATGATGTCCTCGTACACCACTTCGGTGCCCGGGTGCAGCCGCTGGTAGTCGGCGATGACCACCGCGAACACTTCGATGTCGGTGGTGCCGTGGATGCGCAGCTGCGCCGTGGTCTTTGCCTGTGCGGGAAAACGGCGCACATCGCCGGGCGCGGCCAGCACCGGCAGGGCCAGCAGCAGGGCAACGGCGGTGGCGAACAGGCGGATCATGAACTGCTCCGGGGCAGGCGGATGGTAGCGATCAAACCACCCTGCGGACGGTTGCTGAGATCGATGCGGCCGCCATGGCTGTCGACCACGCGCTTGACGATGGCCAGGCCCAGCCCGGCGCCGCCGGACGGCGCGCCCTCGCCACGGGCGAAGCGCTCGAACACGCGTTCGGCATCGGCGGCGGCAATGCCAGCACCGTGGTCGGCGATGGTCAGCACGGCCTGCCCGCCTTCCACGGTCAATGCGATCTGCAACGGACCGTCGCCGCCGTACTTGAGTGCATTGTCGACCAGGTTCTTGATCGCCTCGCGCAGCAGCAGCGCATCGCCATGCACCTGTACCGGCTCGGCGGTCATCGCCAGCTGCACGCGCGGCGCCGGGCCGGCCTGCGGCAGCGCTTCATGCAGGGCCTGGTGCACGGTCTCGGCCAGATCCACTGCAGCAAAGCGCTGCAGATGCGAACGATGGATCACGCTGGCATCGCTGAGCAACTGATTCAACAACCGGCTCATGTGGGTGGCGTTGCGCTCGATCGCCTGCAGGCTGCGCCGCATGTCTTCGGGATCGTCGTCATCCAGCGCCAGCTGTGCCTGCGCACGCAATGCCGCCAACGGCGTGCGCATCTGGTGCGCGGCCTCGGCCATGAACGCACGCAAGGTCTCGTTGCTGCTGGACAGGCGTTCCATGAAGCGGTTCAACGCCGCCACCATCTGGTCCATCTCGCGCGGTACACGGGCATCCAGCGGCTTCAGGTCAGAGGGCTCGCGGCGTGACAGCTCGCGTTCCACCCGCACCAATGGCCGGAATGCGCGATGCACGCCAAAGGCCACCAGCGCCAGCAGCAGGCCGGACAGCACACCGATCGCCAGCAGTGCGCGGTTGACCATGTCCTGCGCGACCGCTTCACGCGCACGCCGGGTCTGGCCGACCTGCACCTGTACTTCGCCCTGCGCCGAGGCGGCGGCGAAACTGCGGCCGACCACCACGAAGCGCACGGTCTCGCCACTGTACGCCGCATCAAACAGCTGCGGTTGCGTGCCGGGCCGGCGCGGCGGCGCCGGCAGGTCTCCATAGCCGGTGATCAGGTTGCCACGGCTGTCGGCGACCCGATAGAACACGCGGTCTTCCGGGGCCATCGCCAGCAGGTCCAGCGCCGCATAGGGCAGATCGACCTGCCATTGGCCATCGACCAGGGCCACCGAATCGGCAATGGACAACGCCGAGGACACCAACAGGTGATCGTAGGAACGGTTGGCGGCGCGCTGGCCATAGCCGCGCGCGGCAAACAGCAGGGCCACCGCGAACACCGCCAGCAACGCGCCGAGGTAGACCAGCAGCGTGCGCCGCAGCGAGCCCGGTGCGGCATTCGCGGTACGCGCGTCAGCCATCGGCGTCGGCGCTGCCGTCACTGGCTTCCAGCAGGTAGCCAACGCCGCGCACCGTGGTGATGCGCAGCGGTGCGCCTGCCAGCTTCTTTCTCAGGCGACCCACATACAACTCGATGGCATTCGGGCCGGCTTCGTCGTCGAAGCCGAACAGGCCGTTGCCGATTTCGTCCTTCCCAACCACCTGGCCAATGCGCCCGACCAGGATTTCCAGCAACCGATATTCGCGGTTGGGCAGTTCGATCGGTTCACCGTCGAGGCTGACCCGGTGCGCGGCATTGTCGAACTGGAAGCCACCGATCTGCACCACTTCGCTGGCCTGGCCGCGCGCGCGTCGCAGCAGCACGCGGCAGCGCGCTTCGAACTCGCGGAAATCGAACGGCTTGCCCAGGTAATCGTCGGCGCCGACGTCCAGCGCCTGCACACGGTCTTCGATGCCGTCGCGCGCGGTCAGCATCAGCACCGGTGTGCTGTCGCCGCGCTCGCGCATGCCGGCCAGCACGCGCAGGCCATCGAGCTTGGGCAGGCCGATATCCAGAACCACCAGGTCGAAGCTCTGGTAGCGCAGCACGCTGGCGGCCGCCAGGCCATCGGCCTGCCAGTCCACGGCGTGCCCACTGCGGCGCATGCGGCGGATGATCGCATCGGCCAGATCCGGGTTGTCTTCGACCAGCAGCAGGCGCATGGGCACGGGGGTGGGAGGGGAAACGAATGCTACCGCATGCCGCCGCCGCGCTTGCCGGGCGTGGCCCAGTGAGCGCAGTGGCCGGTTTTACGCTGCACCGCACAATCCGTTGACAGGACGATGACAGCTACGGCAACCCAGACTGCGGCCGCGCACCGTCCGGTGCCCACGATTGCCGCGCGCCTGGCGCGCACCTGGGAGGGTTTGTGGAATTCACGTTTGCCTGGCGGCGCCCTGCCGCCATGATGGCGCTGGCTGCCCTGTCGGCGCCGGCCTTTGCCGCCGAAGACGATCGTCCGGTCACGGCCTCGCTCGGAGGCCGCCTGCACCTGGACTTCGCCACCTTCGACAACGACAACCGCGGTACGCCGAACAAGGATGACACCGAGATCCGCCGTGCCTGGGTCGATGTGTCCGGCAAGTTCTTCGTGGTCGACTACAAGCTGGAAGCCGATTTCTCCGGCGACCGCGTCGAGGCCAAGGACGTGTACCTGGCACGCAGCTTCGGCAAGGCCGGCAAGCTCACCGTGGGCCAGTTCAAGCAGTACTTCTCGCTGGATGACCGCACCAGCTCCAACTACGGCAGCTTCCTGGAGCGCGGCAACGCCGGCACCACGCTGGCGCCGCTGTATCGCCTGGGCGCATCGTGGCAGGCCAACCCCGGCGACTTCACCTGGGCGGCCAGCATCTACAGTCTGGAAAGCATCGACGCCTGGCAGGTGAAGGGCCGCGCCGCCGGTGGCCGCGTCACCTGGGCGCCCTCGCCCAGCGATGGCGACGTGCTGCACCTGGGCCTGTCGCTGGCCCGTGAGGCCTACGACAACCCGGGCGCCAACGGCGTCCCGGGCCTGAAGATCCGCCCGCGCCCGGCCGGCCACCTGTCCGACGAGAGCCGCCTGACCCTGGTCGACTTCTCCGCTGGCCGCGATACCGACGTCAACAAGTGGTCGCTGGAATACGCGCAGGTGCGCGGCCCGCTGTCGTGGCAGGGCGAGTTCAGTGGTGCCACCTTCGATGACGGCGCGCAGCGCGGTGACGTGATGGCCGCCTACGGCATGCTCAGCTGGTTCGTCACCGGCGAAAGCCGCGCCTACGACCGCAAGACCGGCCGCTTCGCGCGGGTGAAGGACATCCGCCACAAGGCCGGTGCCTTCGAAGTGGCACTGCGCTACGACCAGATGTGGGGCGCACAGCACCTCGACGGTGCAGCCGACCTGCGCCGCGGCAGCACCGAAGCGTGGACGCTGGGTGGCAACTGGTACCTGCGCGACAACCTGCGCTTCATGCTCAACGTGATCGAAAGCCGCAACCGCGACCGCCTCGCCGGGATCACGGTGGACCGCACGCGTGCGGTCACCGGCCGCCTGCAGTACGACTTCTAGACCTGATGTTCCGGGCATGCCGCCCGGGCCCCTTCCACTCCCCCACGTCCTGTTTTCGCAAGGAGTCCGCAGATGATGCTGAGCATCCTCGGCTTTGGCATGGTCATTACGTTCATGTACTTGATCATGAGCAAACGCCTGTCGCCGCTCGTCGCCCTGATCACCATCCCCATCCTGTTCGCGCTGATCGGCGGCTTCGGCGCCAACATCGACGAGATGATGCTGGAGGGCATCAAGAAGATCGCGCCGACCGGCGTGATGCTGATGTTCGCCATCCTCTACTTCGGGGTGATGATCGACGCCGGCCTGTTCGATCCGCTGGTGCGGGTGATCCTGCGCTTCGTGAAGGGCGATCCGATGAAGATCGTGCTCGGCACCGCGGTGCTGGCGATGCTGATCTCGCTGGACGGTGATGGCTCGACCACCTACATGATCACCGTCTCGGCGATGCTGCCGTTGTACCAGCGGCTGGGCATGAACGCGCTGAACATGACCTGCGTGACCATCCTCGCCGGCGGCGTGATGAACCTGACCCCGTGGGGCGGCCCGACCGCCCGCGCGGCCACCGCGCTGCACGTGGACCCCGCCGATGTGTTCGTGCCGCTGATCCCGTCGATGGTGATCGCCTGTGCTGGCGTGCTGCTGCTGGCCTGGTACCTGGGCCTGAAGGAACGCCGTCGCCTCGGCGTGGTGACCCTGCCCAAGGGCGACAGCTGGATGGACAACAGCGTGTCCGACGACAGCAACCCGCTGCCGACCGTGGAAGACGCCGAGGACATCAAGCGTCCGAAGCTGCTGTGGGTCAACCTGGCCCTGACCGTGGCGCTGATGACGGCGCTGATCATCGGCGTGCTGCCGATGCCGGTGCTGTTCATGGTCGGCTTCGCCATCGCCCTGGTGATCAACTACCCGAACCTGGCCGAGCAGCGCCGCCGCGTGGTCAACCACGCCGGCAACGTGCTGTCGGTGGTGTCGCTGATCTTCGCCGCAGGCATCTTCACCGGCATCCTCAACAACACCGGCATGGTCGAAGCGATGTCGCACAGCTTCCTGGCGGTGATCCCGGAATCGTGGGGCCCGTACCTGGCGGTGATCACCGCAGTAGCGTCGATGCCGTTCACCTTCTTCATGTCCAACGACGCGTTCTACTTCGGCGTGCTGCCGATCCTGTCCGAAGCCGCCGGCAACTACGGCATCACCCCGGTGGAAATGGCGCGCGCCTCGCTGGCCGGTCAGCCGGTGCACCTGCTCAGCCCGCTGGTGCCGTCCACCTACCTGCTGGTTGGCCTGGCCAAGGTCGAGTTCGCCGATCACCAGAAGTTCACCCTGAAGTGGGCCATCGCCATCTCGATGCTGCTGATGGTCGGCAGCCTGCTGTTCGGCCTGTACCCGCTCGCGGCCTGACCCCTTACCAAGGAGCCTTCTGCAATGACGCTTCGAATCGCTTACGTCACCAGCGGCATGGGCAGTGTCGGTACTGCCATCTGCCAGAGCCTGGCCCGCAGCGGCCACACCGTGGTTGCCGGTTGCGCGCCGAACTCACCGCGCAAGGCCAACTGGCTGCGCGAGCAGCGCGAACAGGGCTTCGACTTCATCGCCTCCGAAGGCAACGCGACCGACTGGGCCTCGACCAGCGCGGCGTTTGCCAAGGTCCGCGCCGAAGTCGGTGAAGTGGACGTGCTGGTCAACAACTCCGGTGGCAGCCGCGACCTGCTGTTCCGGCAGATGACGGTGGAGGACTGGAACGCGGTGATCGCCTCCAACCTCAATGCGCTGTTCAACCTCACCAAGCAGGTGGTCGATGGCATGGCCACGCGTGGCTGGGGCCGCATCATCAACATTGGTTCGGTCAGCGCCCACAAGGGCCAGATCGGCCAGGTGAACTACGCCACCGCCAAGGCCGCGATGCATGGTTTCAGCCGTGCGCTGGCCGCCGAAGTGGCCTCACGCGGGGTCACCGTCAACACGCTGTCGCCGGGCTACATCGCCAGCCAGGCGATCAGCAGCTTCCCGCCGGACGTGCTGGACCGGCTGGCCGCCTCGGTGCCGGTGCGACGCCTGGGCCGTCCGGAAGAAGTGGCCGGCCTGTGCGCATGGCTGGCCTCGGATGAAGCCTCGTACGTGACCGGCGCCGATTATCCGGTCAACGGTGGCCTGTACATGGGGTAAAGCCCTCGTCCACGCAGTACGTGGACCGCCTCCCCCACGGAGTGCGCGGGGCCGGTGAACCTTCGCTTGCGAGGGGGATCCGGCCCCTTTTTGTTTCTGCATTTCTGAGACGCACTTCCCGATGCATCGGCAGAACCGGTGCTATACCTGCCACCGCTTGCCGCGCCCAATGGACGAACGGCTGACATCGCGGATCAAGGAGGTTGGCATGCGTGCAATGCTGATTGCGCTTCTTGCGGTCGCCACCACGCCACTGGCGGCCACCCCACCCGCTGCCACTGCAGAAGAGGCGGACGCAACCTGGCGGCTCGTGGAGCGCTGGTCCTTCCAACTGGCACGCTCTGACCTTGTCGCGCAGCTGTCACCACTGGCTCCGGCCGGCTCGCGTTCGGAAGCAGGAAGGGGCCGGGGCGACAGCGCCACCATCGATCTGGCGCCATTCGTGGTCGCCGGAAGGATCAAGGGGCCTTCTGGCCAGATCCACACCGACGCGTCGGGGCGAATCATCAAAGGCATTACGCTGTCGCTGGGCGGCGCCTGCATCTCGCGAAAGCAGATGGGTCGTCGCTACCCCGACTTCAACGTCCTTTCCGTCCCGTCAGGGCATAGTCTGGACGAGTCGACGGTGTTCGGCACGGTACTGAACGGCATCCAGATCGGGTTCTCATTCTCCGAACATGATCGTGACTGCATGGACCAGCTCAAATTCAGCTGGCCCGGTGAGCGCTTCTGATTCTCTCCGGCATACCACCATGACGAACAGGTTGCAGGACGCACACGACTGCCCTGCACCGTTCGTTGGTTTTCCGTAAAGAAGGTTTCATGTTCCGTTCGCATAGTGGCCATGCACCGCGCACCCGTGCCGGTGACCACCCCCAATGCAACGGACCACCATGCAGACCCGACACCTGACGATCGCCGTGGCGATCGCGCTTTCCGCCGCCGCCAGCGCCCATGCTGCCACCGCCGCCGATACCGGCGCCAGCACCGATGCCGCGCTGAGCGCGCAGACGCTGGATACCGTCTCCGTGATCGGCCAGGGCGAGACCCGCCAGGTGCAGCGCATCACCGCCGTCGACAAGCAGGTGCTGCCGCCGGGCACCAGCGGCCAGAAGATCCTCGATCGCCTGCCGGGCGTGTCGGTGCAGTCCAACGACGCCTTCGGTGCCAACGAGGAATCGCAGACCATCAGCCTGCGTGGCTTCGACAAGAGCCGCCTGGGCTACACGCTGGACGGCATCCCGCTGGGCGACAACAGCTACGGCAACTACAACGGCCTGAGCATCGCCCGCGCGATCATCGCCGAGAACCTGGCCGGTGCCGAGCTGTCGCAGGGCATCGGTTCGCTGGGCGTGGCCTCGACCAGCAACCTGGGCGGCACCATCCAGTACTTCTCGATGGACCCGTCCACCGAATTCGGCGGCCGCGCCAGCGTCACCGTTGGCGACAACAGCCAGCGCCGTGGCTACCTGCGCGTGGATACCGGCGACATCAACGGCTTCTCGGCCTACGTGTCCGGCGTGCACCAGGACCAGGACATGTGGGCTGCGCCGTACCAGAACCAGACCACCCGCCAGTTCAACGCCAAGGCGGTGTGGAACGTGGGCGACCATCGTTTCGGTGCGTTCGTGGCCACCTCGCGCGCCAGCCAGGCCAACTACGCCTACCTGTCCAAGGACATGCTGGCCCGCGGCCTGGGCTATGACTGGAACATCTACGCACCGGACTGGGATCGAGCCGTGGCTGCTGCGTACTGCGCGCCGGGCACTCTGGACCGCAGCAAGTGCAGGTTCAGCGGTGGCGTCACCAGCATCGACGATGCGTACTACCAGAGCCGCGCACTGCGTGACGACAACCTGTACTCGGTGGATGCCGACCTGCGCCTGGGCGAGCAGGGTCGCCTGAAGCTGCTGGCCTATCACCACGACAACCGTGGCCAGGGCCACTGGTGGGCACCGGGCCAGCCGTCCTACCCGGGTACCGACAAGATGCTGCCGATTTCGATCCGCAGCACCAACTACACGATCAACCGCGATGGCCTGACCGCCGCGCTGTCGTGGACGGTGGGCATCCACGAACTGGAAGCCGGCCTGTGGTACGAGCAGAACGACCATAACGTTTCGCGCAACTTCTACTACATCAGCGGCCCGTTCCTGGACGACCTGTACCTGAAGAACCCGGACCGCCTGCTGTTCAACCAGGACTTCGACATCCGCACGCGCCAGTTCTACGTGCAGGACCGCATGCGCTTCCTGGACCAGCGCCTGACCGTGGACGTGGGCATCAAGAGCCCGAACACCCGCATGCGCGCCACCGCCAACCCCGGCGTGGAAACCAGCATCGCCTCGGGCACGCTGACCGCCAAGGAATCGGTGCTGCCGCAGGTGGGCCTGGGCTTCAAGCTCAACGCCAACAACGAGCTGTTCGCCTCCTACGCCGAGAACATCGCCGCCTTCGTCGGTGGTGGCAGCGGCGGCCCGCTGCAGGTGTCGCCGGAATCGTTCGCGGCCAGTGCCGGGCTGGAGCCGGAGAAGTCCAAGAGCCTGGAAGCCGGCTTCCGTACCTTCGGTGAGAAGTACCAGGCGTCGATCGCGGGCTACAACGTGAAGTTCGACAACCGCCTGCTGTCGCTGAACCCGTGCTCGAGCATCGAAGTCGGCACGCGTCCGGAGTGCGTGACGCGCTTCATCAACGTCGGTTCGGTGAAGAGCTACGGCGCGGAACTGACCTTCATCCTCAAGCCGATCGACGGCCTGCAGTGGTACAACGCGCTGTCCTGGAACAAGACCACCTACGAGGACGACTACCTGTCCGGCGGCGCGGTGGTGCCGGTGGCCGGCAAGATCACCGTGGATACGCCGCAGCGCATGGCCTCCAGTGAAATCAGCTGGAACCGCGATGGTTTCTTCGCCAGCCTGCGTGCCAAGTACACCGGCAAGCGCTACTACACCTACACCAACGACCAGTCGGTGCCGGGCGTGACCACCTTCGACGCCGGTGCGGGCTACGATTTCGGCCCGGGCCTGGGCCTGCGCAATGTGCGGGTGTCGTTGAACGCGACCAACCTGACCAACAAGCGCTACGCCGGCCAGCTGAGTTCGTTCGCACCGACCGATCCGGAGGGCAAGCGCTATGCGATCCATGCGAGCGCGCCGCGGCAGTTGTTCATGACGGTGGCGGCGGAGTTCTAAATCGAAAGCGGGCGCTGCGGCGCGTTGATTGTTCCTGCATAGCGTGGGTAGGCAGGCCCATGCAGGACACGCCGTAAACCCATCCATGGGGGCTCGATCGGCGCATCCATGCGCCTCACGGTCCTGCATGGGCCTGCCTACCCACGCTGGACAGTTCCCCGCGCCGGCGCGGAGGCAATTGAAAGCAAGAGCAAAAGCAAAAGCAAAAGCAAAAGCAAAGAGCCGGGCACTACCCGGCTCTTTGCTTTTCAAGCGCAATCCCTTCGGCGCGGTGATGTGCTGCCGCCCGCGCGGGAAACTGTCTGGCGGCGGTGGGGCACCCTGGCCAGGACCGTGAGGCGCATGGATGCGCCGATCGAGCCCCCATGGATGGGTTTACGGCGTGTCCTGGCCAGGGTGCCCCACCGCCGCCCAGCGATATCAATCGAGGCGCCAGCGCATCATCCCGCCAACGCATTTCATTCCGGCGCCAGCTGGTCCATCCGTATCCGGTTGGCGAACAGCGAGAACGCCAGCATCCCGGCCAGGCCATTCGCCCGGCTCATCCAGTGCGGCAGCCAGCGCGGCGGCTTCAACACCCTCGCCTCGAACAACGGCGCGAACGCGATCGCGTCGGTCAGGCTCATCTTGCCGGCAAACAACCAGCGGCAGACCTGCAACCGGTCCTCGGCCAGCATGTGGCGGAAGAACGTGTGCACCGACACCAGGCCGCGCAGGTACACCGTGTCCTTGGTGAAGGCCAGGCCGCCACTCGGCGGTACCCCACGGAACACGCGCTGCGCCGAAGCGAAACTCTCTTCCGCGTTCTGCCCGGCATCGCAGAAATAGCGGAACACTTCGATGAAATCAGCACCTTCGCGGGCCATCGCAATCGCTTCGGTACGCAGGCTGATGCGCTTGAGGCGCTCGATGTCGATGCTGCCGGTGATCTGCTCGGCGAAGGTGGCCAGCCCTTCCTGGGTTGCCGTCACCCGCGGCGAGGACAGTGCCAGGCTGGGCAGCACCGGCTGCTCGCGGCCGTTCAGGGCGGTCAGCGAATGCACCAGCGCTTCATGGTGGAACAGCTGCGCGCGGTCGTAGGCGCTGAAGCGTGCACTGGTGCGCAGGCGGATGCGGGTCGGGCCGGCGGCGGCCTTGGACACCAGCTCCGGGTCGAGCTGTACCTGGATGATGCGCGATTCGAAGAACGCGTCCAGATCGTTCTGCAGCTGCAGTTGCAGCGCGATGGCCGAGACCGGCACCTGTTCTTCCGGTGCCAGCAGTTCGTGCTCCAGCTCGGCGGCGATCTGGATGAAGTGGCGCGCCGCTTCGCGCGTGCTCGGGCCATTGCCCGGCAACGGCTGCTCGGGGGCGCCGAACAGCTGCACCGAACAGGTATCGACTGCAGCAGTGCCCAGCCCTTCCAGCAGCTGTGCGGCCAGGTCCCAGCTCTGCGCCGACTGCCGCACGTAGTGGCCCAGCGGGTGGCTGTCGTCGCAGTCGGCGGCGATCGCGGCCAGCGCGCGGCGTTCTTCGCTGAAGTCCAGCTTCGGGTAATCCACCTTCGGCAGTACCGGCTGGCCACGCGCCACGCTGTCCAGGAACGGTGCCTGCACCGTGGCTGGCCAGCTGGTCAGGCCCAGCAGGCGGATGCCTCCCACGGCCTCGACCAGGCGCGCATCGAGCGCTGCATGGTGGGCCACGTCACGGTCCAGCGTCGCAGTCGGTTCCATGCGCGGACTATAGCGCTCTGCCCGCACGTTGGTAGGTGCAATGGATCGGGTAGCTGCCAACCTTGGTTGGCATCCGCCGAAGGCGGACTTCGGATACATCCGTGCCAACCAAGGTTGGCACCTACCAGGAGCGGGCAGAGGCGGGCTTCGGATACATCCGTGCCAACCAAGGTTGGCACCTACCAGGAGCGGGCAGTTGGCACCCACCCGAAGCAGGCAGACGCAGGTTCATTGCAGGGGGCAGAGCCCATTGCGGTGCAATGGGATCCGACCCCGCGATACCGATCAACGCCTGCGCGGCTTGCCGGCCGGGCGGAACTGCTGGCCCTTGCCCTTCTTGCCGCCGCGTTCCTGCGCGGTTTCGGCCTGGCGGACCGCCAGCTTGGCGGCAGCGGCGGCCACTTCTTCCTTCAGCTTGAAGTAGTTCAGCAGCCGGCTCTCTTCAATCTCGCCAGCCTCGATCGCTGCACGCACGGCACAGCCCGGCTCCTGCTGGTGCTTGCAGTCGTTGAAACGGCACTGTGCGGCCAGCGCTTCGATGTCCGCGAACCCACCCTCGGACAGGGTCTCTTCGCCGGTCGGCTTCAGCTCGCGCATGCCGGGGGTGTCGATCAGGCAGGCGCCGGTCGGCAGCGGCATCAGCGCGCGGTGCGTGGTGGTGTGGCGTCCACGCGAATCGTTGGCGCGCACTGCGTTGGTCTTCATCCGCTGCTCGCCGAGCAGGGTGTTGGTCAGCGTGGACTTGCCGGCACCGGAGGAACCGACCAGCACCACCGTGCGGCCCGGGCCCAGCCACGGCTGCAGCACCGCCACGCTGTCGGCATCCAGGCCGTTGATCGCATGCAGCGCGATGCCCTGCATCTCCAGCTCTTCCAGCACCGCCAGCGCATCCTCGCTGTACTCGGTCTGGTCGGCCTTGGTCAGTACCACTACCGGTTCTGCACCGCCACCACCGACCAGCAGCAGGTAGCGTTCGATGCGGCGCGGATTGAAGTCGGCATCCAGGCCACAGACGATGAACACCGTATCGATGTTGGCGGCGATCACCTGCTGGTGGTAATGCTCGCCGGCCGCACCGCGCTTGATCGCGGTACGCCGCGGCAGCAGGGCGACGATGCGGATGCCATCGAGCAGCACCCAGTCACCCACCGCTGGCCGTTCATGGCTGGGGAAGCGCGGGCGCTGCCATTCCGGCAGCGACTCGGCCTTGATCGACGCATCCGGGCCATCGGCCACCACATAGTGGGTGCGGTGCTGTTCGATCACCCGCGCCGGGCGGGCCTGCGGGTGAGCGGCCATGGCGGCCTGCCAGTCGGCCTGCTGCGCCGGGCCCGGCCAGGGCCAGCCGATGGTCTGCAGGGCGATGAAATCGGGGGTCTGGGTCATCACTGCCATTCTACCTGTGCCGGCGCCCTGCCAGCCCAGCAATGACGGGCCCGGAGCCCTTGCCATGCATTGCAGCAATTCCGGTAGGATGGAAGCCCCATGCCTTTTGACGGCCCAGCTCCCATGTCCACCAACTCGCCCAAGCCCCTGGCCATCCGCGAGCGCCTTTCCGAAGTGCGCTACGAAATCCGCGGAGAACTGGCGCGGCGAGCCCGGGAGCTGGAGGCGCAGGGCCGCAAGCTGATCAAGCTCAACATCGGCAATCCCGGCGCCTTCGGTTTCCGCGCGCCGGAGCACCTTCAGCGTGCGATCGCCGACGACATGGGCCGCACCGACCCCTACACGCACCAGCAGGGCCTGCCGGTCGCGCGTGAAGCCATCGCCAGCTACTACGCCCGCCGTGGCGCGCCCGATGCGCACCCGGACCGCGTCTTCCTCGGCAATGGCGTCAGCGAACTGATCGACCTGTCGCTGCGTGCGCTGCTCAATCCCGGCGACGAAGTGCTGGTGCCCTCGCCCGACTACCCGCTGTGGTCGGCCTCGACCATCCTCAACGATGGCCGCCCGGTGTACTACCGCTGCGCACCGGAGAACGGCTTCCAGCCGGACCCGAGCGAGATCGAGACGCTGGTGTCCTCGCGCACCCGCGCCATCGTGCTGATCAACCCGAACAACCCCAGCGGCGCCAGCTACCCACGCGAACTGCTGGAGCGCGTGGTGGAGATCGCGCGCCGCCACAACCTGCTGTTGCTGGTTGATGAGATCTACGACCAGATCCTGTACGACGACGCGGTGTTCCAGCCGGTCGCGCCGCTGGCCGGTGATCATCCGTGCCTGACCTTCAGCGGCCTGAGCAAGGTGCACCGCGCCTGCGGCTGGCGCGTGGGCTGGGCCCACCTCAGCGGCGACGATGCCCGCCTGGGTGACTTCCGCGCAGCGCTGGACCTGCTCGGTGCGCTGCGCCTGTGCGCCAACGTGCCGGGCCAGTACGCCATCGAGGCCGCAGTGAACGGCCCGGACACCATTTCCGGGCTGTGCACGCCGGGCGGCCGCCTGTACGAAACCCGCCGTGCGGTGATCGAAGCCTGCGAAGCCAGCGAACACCTGTCGCTGGTCGCGCCGGCCGGTGCGCTGTACGCGTTCCCGGCCGTGGTCGGCGCTGCGGCAAAGGGCTTCGACGACCACAACTTCGCGCTGGACCTGATGAACAACGAGGGCGTGCTGGTGGTGCCGGGCTCGAGCTTCAACGTGCCCTACCGCCACCATTTCCGCGTGACCCTGATGCCGGAAGCCTCGGTGATGCGCGATGTATTCGCGCGCATTGACCGTGCCCTGGCCCGCCGTGCCGAGGACGCGACCAAGGTCGTGCCACTGAAGCCGCGCCGTTCGGTGGCCTGACCTGTGACCCTGTCCTACCTGGCGCTGGGCGATTCGTACACCATCGGTGAAGCGGTTGCAGTCGAAGGCCGCTGGCCGCACCAGCTGGCTGCCGCGCTGCGTGCACAGGGCACTGAGCTGTCCGATCCGCAGACCATTGCGACCACCGGCTGGACCACCGACGAACTCGATGCGGGCATCGATGCGGCCGCGCCGCAGGGGCCGTTCGATTTCGTCAGCCTGCTGATCGGCGTCAACAACCAGTACCGCGGGCGTCCGCTGGACGAATACCGCAGCCAGTTCCAGGCGCTGCTGCAGCGGGCGATCGGCTTCGCTGGCGGTGACGCCGGCCGCGTGCTGGTGCTGTCCTTCCCCGATTGGGGTGCGACCCCGTTCGGCGCCGGCAGTGGCCGCGACCTGGCCGCCATCGAGATCGAGACCGACGAGTTCAACGCGGCTGCCGAGGTGATCAGCACCCAGCAGGGCGTGGCCTTCGTCGACATCACCGATATCAGCCGCGCGCAGGGCGAAGACCCGACGATGATTGCCGAGGACGGCCTGCATCCTTCAGCGCGGATGTATGCGCTGTGGAGCGCGCGCGCTCTGCCGGTGGCCGCGCATCTGCTTGGCGGCACGGACTGAGGCGATGGACGGCACGCCACGGAACGGCCCGCCCCTGCCCTGCACGCCCCTGACCGCCCCGCAGGCCCGCTTGATCGCAGAAGCATTCCGGCCAGCGCAGGCCTGGGGCAGCCGCCGCGACTACTACTACACCCGCGGCAAGCTCGGCAGCGATCCGCTGTACGACGGCGTGCTGCAGCATCTGCCTGACGATGGGCAGCCTGTGCTGGACCTGGGCTGCGGGCTGGGCCTGTTCGCCCATGTGCTGCGCCAGCGCGGCGGTACCCAGCATTACCTGGGCGTGGACGTGGATGCCGGCAAGATCACCCGCGCGCAACGTGCTGCCGCCGACCTGCAGGACGTGCGCTTCGACTGCGTGGATGTGCAGGCGCCGCTGCCGGCGCAGGCCGGGCACGTCCTGCTGCTGGACGTGCTTCAGTATCTGGACGCGGGCCCACAGCAGGCCCTGCTGCGCGCGGCCAGCGCGCAGGTGGCCCACGGCGGCTGCCTGCTGCTGCGTACACCGCTGGCCACCGGCGATGGCCGCGACCGCACCACACGGGTGGCCGACCGGCTGGCCTGGCTGATCGGCTGGATGGGCACACGACCGCGCCACTATCCCGATCCGCAGGTGCTGCAGGCGACATTGATCGAGGCCGGATTGCAGGTGACGTCGCCCCGGCCGCTGCACGGGCGTACCCCGTTCAACAGCTGGCTGCTGGTGGCGCACCGCATCCGGTAGCGCCGGGCCATGCCCGGCGGATTCCATCCATGCCACCGCGCTCGCCGGGCGTGGCCCGGCGCTACCGGTTATCCGGCCGGCAGCTGCGCCTTCAGCCCGCGCTCGTCCAGCGCCTGCAGCACGCGCTCGATGATCACCAGGTTGTGCCCATGGGCGGCACCTTCGTGCAGCAGCACGATCGCGCCCGGGCGCAGGTCCGGCAGCAGCCGTGCCAGCACGCCGTCCGGCGTGCAGCCGACGCCGTCGTAGCCGCGCGCGCTCCAGCCCACCCGGACCAGCCCCAACCGCTGCAGCACCGGCGCCACGAACGGATTGGTCATGCCCACCACCGAGCGGTACCAGCGCACCGGCTGGCCGCTTACCGCCTGCAGGGCATGCTGGCAGCCCTCGATCTCGGCGCGCATCGCCGCCGGGCCCAGCCGCCAGAAGCGCGCCTGCGGGTGGCTGTGGCTGTGATTGCCCAGGTCGTGGCCACGGCGCAGGATCTCGGCGACCAGTTCCGGCTGCGCCAGCGCACGTTCGCCCACCAGGAAGAAGGTGGCGCGCGCCTGGTGGCGGTCCAGCAGGTCGAGCACGGCGCGGGTTTCCGGGCCAGGACCGTCATCGATCGTCAGCCATACCGTGTTGCCGGCCTCCGGCAGCCGGCTCAGCACCGGCGCATAGAAGCGGCTGTTGGGCAGGAACACCGGCACCATGAACAATGCGTGGCTGGCCACCATCAGTGGCAGCCCCCAGTGCCAGCCGGCCAGGGCCCAGACCAGGATCACGGCCAGCTGCGACGCCACCAGCCAGGGCAGCCAGCGCCAGGGGCGGGCCGGGATGCGATGCAATGTTCCTGCGTTGCTCATCCCCCATGATGCCATGGGGGTTAGAATTGATGATTCGAATTCCCGGAAACCCGACGTCCATGTCCCTCGATCCCGCCCTGCGTTCGCGCATCGAATCCATCCTCAACGCCAACCGCGTCGTGCTGTTCATGAAGGGCCAGCCGTCGATGCCGCAGTGTGGTTTCTCGGCCAAGGCCGTGGGCGCCCTGCAGGACCTCGGCGTCGAGTTCGCCCACGTCAACGTGCTGGCCGACCAGGAAATCCGTGAGGGTATCAAGGCCTACGGCGACTGGCCGACCATCCCGCAGCTGTACATCGACGGCGAACTGGTCGGCGGCAGCGACATCGTGCTGCAGATGGCCGCCAGCGGCGAGCTGAGCAGCGTGCTGGGCCTGGCTGCGCCGGACCGTACCCCGCCGAGCATCACCGTCACCCCGGCAGCCGTGGAAATGCTCAAGGGCGCGCTGGCCGATGCCCCGGGCGCGGCCCTGCAGCTGTCCATCGACGCCGGTTTCCAGCCGAACTTCCAGCTGGCCCCGCACGACGAAGGCGCGATTGCCGCCGAGTCCAACGGCCTGCGCGTGCAGTTCGACCTGGCCAGCGCCCGTCGCGCCAACGGCATCACCATCGACTGGGTGGACGACATCCGCGGCAAGGGCCTGGCCATCGACAACCCGAACGCGCCGAAGCCGGTACAGGAAATCAGCGTGCGCGATGCCGACGACCTGGTGCGCGCCGGCAACATCACCCTGGTGGACGTGCGCCCGGCCGACGAGCGCGCCATCGCAGCCGTCGGCGTACCGTTCAAGAGCTTCGACGGCAACGGCCGCGCCGCGCTGGAAGCCCTGCCGAAGGACACCGCACTGGCCTTCATGTGCCACCACGGTGGCCGCAGCGCGCAGGCCGCCGAGCAGTTCCGCGCCCTCGGCTTCACCAAGGTGTTCAACGTCACCGGCGGCATCAACGCCTGGTCGGAAGACGTGGACAACGGCGTGCCGAAGTACTGATCGGCACTGAAAAAGGGGACGGAGGGGATTAAGTCGTTTGTGCCTCAAACGACTTAATCCCCTCCGTCCCCTTTTTCTTAGCCGGCGAACCCGCCTTCGGCCAGGTAATCCAGTTCTTCCGGCGTGGGGATGCGGCCCAGCACGGCGTTGCGATGCGGGAAGCGCCCGAAACGGCGGATGATGTCGCGGTGCAGTTCGGCGTACTGCAGGTATTCCTTGTCACCCAGCACGTCGAACATCGCCACCGAGCGGTCCTGGTCCAGCGGATCCTCGGAGTGCTCGAACGGCAGGTAGATGAAGGCGCGCAGCTTCGGCACCAGCTGCAGGTCCAGGCCCTCCTCGATGGCACGCATGGCGTAATGCCGGGCCAGGCCATCGGTGGCGTAGGAATGGGCAGAGCCCCGGAAGCAGTTGCGCGGGAACTGGTCCAGCAGCAGCATCAGGGCCAGCGCCCCTTCGGCACTGCCCAGCCAATGCTCGCGCCCGCGCGAAGCGGCGGCGAAATGCTCATCCAGAAACAACTGGCGGAACTGCGCGTCGAACGCGTCGTCGCGGGCGAACCACTTCGCAGGGCCCGCCTCCTTCCAGAATTCCACCACTTGCGCGGCAACGTCCATTACCTACTCCCAGGCCCGGACGCCCCGCGCCCGGCCTTCATCATCATTCGTCGAAGCGCAGGTGGCGGACCGACTTGCCGTTGCGCCGGATAAGCTTAAGCGCCTCGATGCCGATCTGGATATGGTTTTCCACGAACTGGGAGCTGACCTTGGCATCGGAGGCCTCGGTCTTGACCCCGTCCGGGATCATCGGCTGGTCCGAAACCAGCAGCAGCGCGCCGCTGGGGATGTGGTTGGCGAAGCCGGCGGCGAACACCGTGGCCGTTTCCATGTCGATGGCCATGCAGCGCATTGCCCGCAGCCGCTCCTTGAAGGCCTCGTCGTGCTCCCAGACCCGGCGGTTGGTGGTGTAGACGGTGCCGGTCCAGTAATCGTGGCCGAGGTCGCGGATCATGGTCGAAACCGCACGCTGAAGCGCGAAGGCCGGCAGCGCCGGTACTTCCGGCGGCAGGTAGTCGCCCGAGGTACCCTCGCCACGGATCGCCGCGATCGGCAGCACCAGGTCGCCCAGCTGGTTCTTGCGCTTGAGACCACCGCACTTGCCCAGGAACAGCACCGCCTTGGGCATCACCGCCGACAGCAGGTCCATGATGATCGCGGCATTGGGACTGCCCATGCCGAAGTTGATCATGGTGATGCCATCGATGGTGGCACTGGCCATCGGCCGGTCCAGGCCGATGACCGGCGCGCCGGTCAGCTCGGAAAACGTATGCAGGTAGCCGCCGAAGTTGGTCAGCAGAATGTGCTGGCCGAACTGGTCCAGCGGTACGCCGGTATAGCGCGGCAGCCAGTTGTCGACGATTTCCTGCTTGCTCTTCATGGGCAGTCCGGTACGGCGGGGGACCGGGTATTTTCAGCCACCCGGCCGGTGCCGTCGAGCCACCGCCGGCAGGCCTGTGAAGAAGGTCACTTGGCAAGCCCGCTGCCTCCGGGCTAGCGTCGACGGTTGGACCAGCTGCAAGGGGAACTGCATGGCATCGACGTTGTTGCGCGCCGGGGTAGCCCTGGCACTGCTTTCATTGAGCACGGCTCCGGCGGTGGGCGCCTCGCGCTTCGTCGCCGATCCCTACCCCAGCACCTACCAGGCGCATCCCGATGCGCCGGTGCTGATCCAGAACGCCACCGTGCTGACCGGCACCGGCCAGCGCCTGGACAATGCCGACGTGCTGCTGCGCGAGGGCCGCATCGTCGCCGTTGGCCGCCAGCTGCAGGCCGATGCCGGTGTCACCCGCATCGATGCGCAGGGCAAGTGGGTCACCCCTGGCCTGATCGACGTGCACTCGCACCTGGGCGTGTACCCCAGCCCCGGCGTCGGCGCGCACAGCGACGGCAACGAGATGACCGCGCCGGTCACCGCCAACGTCTGGGCCGAGCACTCGGTGTGGCCGCAGGACCCGGGCTTCGCCACCGCACTGGCCGGCGGCGTGACCAGCATGCAGGTGCTGCCGGGCTCGGCCAATCTGGTGGGTGGCCGCGGCGTGACCCTCAAGAACGTACCCGCGGTGACCTACCAGGCGATGAAGTTCCCCGGTGCACCCTGGGGCCTGAAGATGGCCTGCGGCGAGAACCCCAAGCGGGTCTATGGCGAAGGCAAGGGCGTGACCCCAGCCACGCGCATGGGCAACGTGGCCGGCTACCGCGCCGCCTTCATCGATGCCGCCGACTACATCGCCAAGAACAAGCCGAAGCCGGCCAAGCGCAAGGGTTGGTTCGGCAGCGACAAGGGCGACAGCGCCGGTGATGCCGGCGGCAAGCGCGATCTCAAGCTGGACACGCTGGCCGGTGCGATCGAAGGCGACATCCGCGTGCACATCCACTGCTACCGCGCCGACGAGATGGCCACCATGCTCGATCTGGCCAAGGAATTCGGCTTCAAGGTAGCCGCCTTCCACCACGGCGTGGAGGCCTACAAGCTGGCCGACCGGCTGGCCGCCGACGGCGTCTGCGGTGCGCTGTGGGCCGACTGGTGGGGCTTCAAGATGGAAGCCTTCGACGGTATCCCGGAGAACATCGCGCTGGTCGACCGGCCGAAGAACAGCTGCGCCATCGTCCACTCCGACTCACCCGAAGGCATCCAGCGCCTGAACCAGGAAGCGGCCAAGGTGATGGCGTCCGCGCGCCGCGCGCGCATGCCGGAGATCACGCCCGAACATGCCATCACCTGGATGACCGCCAACGCCGCCAAGGCACTGGGCATTGAAGGCCAGACCGGCACCCTGGAGGTCGGCAAGATGGCCGATGTGGTGGTCTGGAACGGCAATCCCTTCAGCTCGTACGCGCTGGCCGAGCAGGTCTTCATTGATGGCCGCAGGTTGTACGACCGCAGTGCACCGGCAGCGACGCCGCGTTCCGATTTCCAGCTTGGCCAGGAGGTGCGCTGATGGGCGTGTTGAACAAGCGTCGCCGGGCATGGCACGGCGCTACCCTGGTGGCGTTGCTGTTGCTGGCAACCACGGCATCGGCGCAGGACCTGCTGGTGCGCAACGCAACGGTGCACACCGCCAGCGCACGTGGCAGCCTGCAGAACGCGGACGTGCTGGTGCAGGGCGGCATCATCCGTGCGGTGGGCAACGGCCTGTCGGCGCCGGCCGGCGCCAGCGTGGTCGAGGCCAATGGCCGTCCCCTGACACCGGCACTGTTCGGTGGCATCACCGAGACTGGCATCGAAGAAGTTTCCGGTGAATCGAGCACGGTGGACAGTTCTCTGAAGCTCGGTGAGCAGCCACTGCGGCCGGAATTCGACGTCACCCTCGCCTACAACCCGGCCTCAGTGCTGATTCCGGTCACGCGGCTGGAAGGCATCGGCTTCACTGCGCTGGGCGCTGCCACCGGCGGTGGTTTCGTGGCCGGCCAGGGCGGCGTGATGCGGCTGGACGGCAGCGCCGACCCGATCGGCCCGCGTGCCCTGTTCCTGCGCATCGGCGCGGCCGCCTCCGAACTGACCGGGCATTCGCGCGCCGCGCAATGGATGCTGTTGCAGCAGATGATCGACGAAGCACGCGGACAGGTGGCTGCGGACTCGCCGCACGCGCTGCTGACCCCGGCCGGACGCCGCACACTCAGTCGCTACCTGGCCGGCCAGGGCCGCATCGTGGTGGAGGTGGATCGCGCCTCCGATATCCGCCAGCTGCTGCGCTGGGCCACCCGCGAAAAGGTGAAGATCGCCATCGCCGGTGCCAGCGAAGCCTGGCAGGTAGCCCCAGAGCTGGCCGCTGCGCACGTACCGGTGTTCGTCGACGTGCTGGCCAACCTGCCGGCCAGCTTCGACCAGATCGGCGCCACCCTGGAAAACGCCGCGCGCCTGCAGCGTGCCGGCGTGCCGGTGTCGTTCGTGCAGCGCGGCGACGCCACCCACAACGCGCGCAAGATGCGCCAGCTGGCCGGCAACGCGGTGGCCAACGGCCTGCCGTGGGCCGATGGCCTGGCCGGGCTGACCCGGGTGCCTGCACAGGCGTTCGGGGTGGCCGACCAGATCGGCAGCATCGAGCCCGGCAAGCGCGCCGACCTAGTGCTGTGGGAGGGCGATCCGCTGGACGTGGCGCACTATGCCGAGCAGGTCTGGCTGGGCGGCCGTGCGATGCCGATGCGCTCGCGCCAGACCGAACTGCGTGACCGCTACCTGCAGCGCAACGCGCAGCCCTGACCGCACACGAGGACACACCGATGGCGACACTGCGCTGGTACTTCGACCTCATCTCGCCCTACTCCTACCTGCACTGGCAGAAGCTGAAGCAGCTGCCGCAGTTCGCGCAGATCCAGACCGTGCCGATTGCCTTCGGTGCGGTGCTGCATCACCTGGGCAACCTCGGGCCGGCCGAGATTCCGGCCAAGCGCCGCTTCATCTACCGCCAGCTGTTGTGGACCGCGCAGGCCGAGGGCACACCGCTGCGATTCCCGCCCGGCCATCCGTTCAACCCGCTGCCCGCCCTGCGCCTGTGCCTGGCCGCCGGTGCCAGCGTGCAGGCGGTGGACGTCCTGTTCGACTGGATCTGGCGCGACGGCAACGCGGCCGACAACCCTGACGCCCTGCGCGAACCGGCCGCACAGCTGGGTATTGACGATGTCGCCAGCGCCATCGCCGACCCGGCGGTGAAGGAGCAGCTACGCCGTAACACCGAGGCCGCAATTGGCGCCGGGGTGTTCGGTGTGCCGACCCTGGCTATCGATGAGGAGCTGTTCTGGGGCAACGACGCGCACCCGCTGATGGCGGCGGTGCTGGCCGATCCGGGCCTGCTGCGGCAGCCCGAATGGCAGCGCCTGGCCACCCTGCCGGTGGCGGTGCAGCGCAGTCGCTGAACAGGGCGTGGCGCGTTTCCCTCGCGCGCCCGGCTGGGATTTGAGATAGATTTCACGTTTCCGAACCTACAACCGCCCTGGAGGGGGAGCCGCGGATGCGCATCGGAATCGTCGTCGACTCGGCCTGCGACCTGCCGCCGGACTTCATCGCCACCCACAACATCGTGCTGCTGCCGATCACCGTACGCATCGGCGAAGCGGTGCTGGCCGATCATCGCGATGAACAGGCCACACTGAGCTTCCTGCACGCGCACGTGGCCGAACACGGTGCTGAAGCGGAAACCATCCCCTTCAGCGTCAACCAGATCCGCGACCTGTTCCTGCAGCAGCTGGTGATCGATTACGACCACGTGTTCTGCATGACCATCACCAAGACCCGCAGCCCGATCCATGACAACGCGCTGCAGGCCAGCTTCGCCATCCTCAACGACTACAAGCCGGTGCGGCAGGCAGCGGGTTACAACTCGCCGTTCGCGCTGCGCGTGCTCGACACCCAGAACCTGTTCGCCGCGCAGGCGGTGACCGCAGTGGAAGCGGTGCGCCTGCGCGACAGCAACGCCAGCGTGCAGCAGATCCGCGAGCGGCTGGAGGAGCTGGCCAGCAACGTGCACGGCTACATGGTCACCCGCGACCTGTACTACATGCGCGCGCGTGCGCGGCACAAGGGTGACCGCAGTGTCGGCCTGCTCAGCGCCGCACTGGGCAGTGCGCTGGACATCAAGCCGGTGCTGCACGGTTACCGCGGCGAGACCGGACCGGTGGCCAAGATCAAGGGCTTCGACAACGCCGTGCAGAAGTTGTTCGCGGTAGTTGGCCAGCGCGTACGCGCCGGGCTGATGACACCGACGGTGTGCGTCAGCTACGGCGGTGAGCTGGAAGAGCTGCGCACCTTGCCCGGCTATGCACAGCTGAAAGAGGTCTGCGCCACCCATGGCGTGACCGTGTACGAATCGGTGATGAGCCTGACCGGCATGGTCAACGTCGGCAAGGGCGCGGTCACCGTGGGCTTCGCCGATGGGCCGCATCGGTTCGAGTGAGGCCCCGACGCGGCGCGGATCTGCACATCGATTCCACCGCGGTTGTGCCAGTCTTCCCGCACTTCAAGGAGAACTCCATGCCTGCGCAGTACCACATCAGCCTGCCCGACCCGTCCAAGGCCCGCGGCAATGACCCTGACCTGTCCTTCCATTCGCAGGGCGCCGCCGGTTTCGCCGAAGAGCTGCAGGATGCGCTGCGCAATGGCAGCCTGTTCGAGCGCTGGAAGGCCAAGCAGCCTGACCCGGACGCGGTGGAACCGCAGTGGGGCGTGACCGATCCGGATGCCACCGTGACCGGCGAGCAGAAGGACCTGCGCATCAACCTGGTGGCCACCACCCGCATCGACAGTGACGTGTTCAAGCAGCGCCTGCGCCTGCTGGCCGGCCACCATTGGGAACTGCGCGACGTACGTTAAGGCCCCGCTCTGGTAGATGCCAACCTTGGTTGGCGCTTCCTAAAAGAGCTGCCAACCAAGGTTGGCAACTACCGGGGCACACGGTAGTGCCGGCCGCTGGCCGGCAACCGCAACATCCATGGAGGTGCCGGCCAGCGGCCGGCACTACCAGCCGCCGCCCAGCGCGCGGTAAAGCTCCACCCGCGCGATCGCGGCCGTGGCCTGGCTGTTGGCCAGCGCGGCCTGGTTGTCCAGCGCGATGCGCTGGGTGGTCAGCACATCCAGCATGTCGACCACGCCAGCCTGGTACTGCCGGCGCGCCGCGCCCAGTGCGCTCTCGCTCTCGTCCACCGCCACATGCAGCTGCACCGTGCGCTGCTGCTCGGCGGCATAGCCATCGATGGCGTCGTCCACTTCATGCCAGGCCCGCAGCACGGTACGGCGGAACTGCAGCGCCGACTGTTGCTGCTGCAGCCTGCTCAGCGCGAGGTTGGCCTTCAGCCGCCCGCCCTGGAAGATCGGTACGCTGATGGACGGCCCGATGCTGAAGCGGTGCGCGTTCCACCCATCCAGATCATCCAGCTGCTTGGCCTGGAACCCAGCGTCGCCATTCAAGGTGATGCGCGGCAGGAAACTGGCCTTGGCCACGCCGATGCCGGCGGTTGCCGCATGCAGTGCCGCTTCGGCACGACGGATGTCCGGGCGACGCTCGGCCAGTTCGCTGGGCACCCCCACCGCTACGGCCGGCAGCGCCGGCCAGTCGCGGCGTGCATCCTGCAGCTGCGCGTCCAGCGCCTGCGGCGGCTGCGCCAGCAGGAACGCCAGCGCATTGCGCAGCTGCGATTCACGATGCCGCAGCGGCGCGATGCGGGCCTGCAGCGATGCCACCTGCGCGGACGCGCTGGACACCTGCAGCGTGCTGGCCACGCCCTGTTGCTGGCGTGCCTCGGTCAGGCGCTTCATGTCGAGGGCAATGCTGAGGTTGTCCTCGGTGATCGCCAGCAGCTGCCGCGTCGCGCGCAGCTGCAGGTAATCACGCGCGGTTTCCGCCAGCAGCGCGATGCGCACCGCGTGTGCATCCTCCTCGGCGATCTGCACGCGTGCGTCGGCCGCTTCCACCTGGCGGCGCACACGCCCCCACAGGTCCAGTTCCCAGCTCAGGCCGATGCCGGCCTGGAACAGCCCGTAGTCATCACGGCCGCCGTTGCCGGACGGATCATTCAGGCCCACCTCGCTGTTGCGTGCACGCACGCCACTGGCGCTCGCGCTGACGCTGGGCAGGCGATCGGCGGCGGTGATGCCACGCGCGGCGCGGCTCTGCTGCACGCGGTTGGCGGCCAGCTGCAGGTCCAGGTTGGCCGCGAGCACCTGGCCGGCAAGCTGCCCCAGCAGTGGATCGTCGAAGCCGGCCCACCAGGCCGCGTCCTGGTCGATGGCGTTGCCGGCGACCGCCTCACCCTGCCAGTGGCTGGGCAGTTCCGCCTGCGGGCGTACGAAGTCCGGACCCATCGTGCAGGCAGCCAGGGCCGTGCACAGGCTGGCCGCAACGAAGGTGCGGAACACGGTGACTGCGCTCATGCACCCTCCCCGCTCTTGTGGCCCGGACTGTGCTGCACGCTCTGCGCGCGCGCGCGGCTGCCCAGGTCAACACTGGCTTCCACCGACATGCCAGCACGCAGCTGGTCCAGCAGCGGCTGGCCCGGTTCCAGCACGATCTTCACCGGAATGCGCTGCACCACCTTGGTGAAGTTGCCGGTGGCGTTTTCCGGTGCGACGGCGGCGAAGGTGACGCCGGTAGCCGGTGCGATGCTGTCGATGTGCCCGCGCAGCGGCTTGCCCGGGAACACGTCCACCTTCAGTTCGACCTGTTGGCCGGCCTGCATGCGGGTCATCTGCGTTTCCTGGAAGTTGGCGACCACGAAGGCGCGCTTCAGCGGTACCACCGCAGCCACCGGCGTACCCGGGGTCAGGTACGCGCCCACGCGTACCGCACGGCGGCCGACCATGCCGTCGATCGGCGCGCGCAGCACGGTGTGCGACAGGTCCAGTTCGGCACGCGCCTGCGCCGCTTCTGCACGCTGTACCGCCGCCTGCGCGGCCTGCACGCCAGCGCTGAGGATGTCGGTGCGCTGGCGTGCGGTCGACAGCGCGGCCTGGCCCTGCTGCAGATGCGCACTGGCCACGGCCTGCTTCGACTGCGCCTGCTGTGCGTTCTGCACGGTGCCGGCGCCATCACGGGCCAGTTCGCGGTAACGCTGCTGGTCGGCGCTGGCCAGGGTCAGTTCGGAACGGCTGACATCGACGCTGGCCCTGGCCTGTTCGATCAGCGAGTCCTGCTGGGCCAGTGCGGCCTGCGCGTTGGCCAGCTGTGCACGGGCGTTGGCGAGGTCGGCACGGGCCGCCTGCAGGGCCACCTGGTAGTCGCGGTCGTCGATGCGGGCAAGCACGTCGCCCGCCTTCACCGACTGGTTGTCCTCTACTTCCACGGCACTGACAAAGCCGGGAATCTTCGGCGCAACCAGCGTGTAGTCGGCAACGACATAGGCATTGTTGGTGGTCTGGTGACCGCCGTCGCGCAGCAGCAGCCAGGCACCGATGGCCAGGGCCAGCACGCCCAGGCCCAGGCCGGTATTGAGAGTGGTTCGATTGATCGTCATGAGGGGGTTCCTGCGAAAGGTTCAGGCCACGGCACGTGGCGGATGGATGCGGGTGGGCATCCAGGCAATGAGGGGAATGAAGGCCAGCGCCACCAGCGCGACCACCCAGTACAGGTCGGCCGAGGTCAGCGCCTGCACCTGCGCATGCAGGCGCGCGCCCAGCTGCGGGCCCTCGGCCAGCCACGGCTGCTCGCCAAGGCGGTCGACCAGCACGGTGGAATGGAAATGACGGCGGCCCTGGGCGACGGCATCCAGCACGCCGCTGGCGAGCACGGCAGCAAAGCCCTTGACCGTGTTGAACCACGCCGAGGCGAACGGACCGTCCTGCGGTGCCAGCCCGCCAGTGGCCAGCATCAGCAGCGGCAACACCGCCATCGGCTGGGCGAATACCTGCAGCAGCTGTACCCACAGGAAGTTGTCGCGGATCCAGGCCACATCCAGGTGCGAGCCCAGCCAGCAGGCCAGCGCCAGCATCGCCAGGCCGGTGGCCTGCACCCAGCGGCAATCCACTGCGCGGATGTTCAACAACGCCGCCACCAACGGCAGTGCGATCACCTGTGGCAGCGCCACCCACAGCAGCATCGGTGCGGTCTGCAATGGCCGGTAGCCCTGCACGCTGGCCAGGAATCCGGAGGGAATCGAGATCACCGCCAGCAGCACGAACAGCACGCCGCCCAGCGTCACCAGCGAGTAGCTGAGGTTGCGGTTGGCCAGCAGCTGCAGCTTGAAGAACGGCAGCGGGTGGAACCATTCATTGATCATGAACAGCACCATCAGGCCGGCGCCGCCACCAATCATCAGGGTGATCATCGGCGAGTCGAACCAGTTCAGGCGCGGGCCCTGCACCAGGCCCAGCACCAGCAGCACCAGCGCCGGCAGGCCCAGCGCCAGGCCCACGCCATCGAACTGGGCAAAACGCTCCAGCCGCAGCGGGTCCTGCGGCAGGCCCCAGCTGACCATCGCCATGGCAGCCAGGCAGTACGGCACGATCTGCCAGAACGCCCAGTGCCAGCCCACCTGCTCGACCCAGAACGCGGCCAGCGGCGTGCCCATGCTCGGGCCGAAGGTAGCGGTCAACGCGTAGCCCGCCAGGCCATACAGCTTGATGCCGGGCGGCAGGAAGCGCAGTGCCACGCTCATCAGCAGCGGCGGCAGCGCACCACCACACAGCCCCTGCAGCGCGCGCAGCAGCAGGAACACCTGCAGGTTCGGCGCAAGCGGGCAGAGCACGCCCAGCACCATGAAGCCACCGATCATCGCCAGCGCGAAGCGGCGCAGCGAGAAGGTGGCGGCACACCACGGGGCGAAGGCCATCGCGCTGACCGACATCGCGCTGTAGAGGGCGACGATCCAGCTGCCGTCATCGACGCTGAAACCCATCGCACCGCGGATGTCGGCCAGGGCGACCTTGGTGATGTTCTCGTTGAAGCCCGACACCAGCACCGTCAGCAGCACGCCACACAGGCCGACCAGAACGCGGCGGTCGAGCCCGGGGGCGGCGGCAGGACGGGGCGCAGCAGCGGCCGGGACAGCGGCGGCCGGCGTACTCATCGCCGGGCACCGATCCGTGCAGTGCACGGCATGTTGGGGGTCATTGGAATGCGCTCAGTGAAACTCCGGGGAGCGCAGTCTAGGGAGCTGGTACCCTGCGAAAAATGGCGCAACCCGCATCCCAGGCGTGCGTCACGCGCACGCATGAAAGTGTCAGCGCGGAGCCTCCCCTGCGCTTTCGCACATGGTCTTGATCGAGCGCCGCAGCCACTGGTGCGCAGCATCGTTGTCCAGCCGCGGGTGCCAGGCCTGGACGATGGCGGCGGTGCGCACCGGGATCGGCAGCGGGAACAGGCGCAGCGGCAGGCGCATGCTGACGATCCGCTCCAGCATCACGCTCGGCATCTGCGGCAGAATCAGGTCCGACTCGGCGGCAGCGAAGATCGCGCCGTGGAAGGTCGGGCTGATCAGCGCCACCCGCCGCTGCAGGCCCAGCGTGGCCAGGTCGTCATCGATCGGGCCACGCGGCAGCCCCCGCCGCGACACCGCGATGTGGTCGCAGGCAGCAAAACGCTCGGCGCTGATCTCCTCATCGAACAACGGATGATCTTCGCGCGCGGCGCCCATGAACGAGGTACTGAACAGGTTCTGCACCTTGGTATCGGGTGCATGCTTGCCGGCGGTGCTGATGTACAGGTCGATCCGGCCCTGCGCCATCGCGTCGTCGTCGGTATCGCCCTCGGGCACGAAGCGCAGCACCGCGCGCGGCGCCTGCTGGCGGAACAGTTCACGCAGGCGTCCGCCGAATCCACCGATGAAGACATCATTGGCGCGGACATTGAAGGTGCGCTCCAGGGTGCGCAGGTCGATCTCACGACCGGCGTTGAACACACGGTGGGCCTGCTCGATCACATCGCGGACCTGCTCACGCAGCTGCAGCGCGCGGGGCGTGGGGGCCAGACCGCGGCCGGCACGCACCAGCACCGGGTCGCCCAGCGCGGTGCGGATCCGGCCCAGGGTACGGCTCATCGCCGGCGCGCTCAGGTTCATCCGCCGCGCGGCGGCGGCCACGCTGCATTCGTCAATCAGCACGTCCAGTGCCAGCAACAGGTTCAGGTCCGGCAGGGGCATGACAGTCTCCAGTAAATCAGATGAATCTACGACACTTGTAACCACAGCGGATTGCGTTTTACGCATTCATTGACTGCCGCGCACGGCATGGGTGCGCGCAGTGACATCGGCGACCATCCCCGGCCTGCCAAGGAGACATCCATGTTCAATACCCTGCTGGTCGCCCTGGACGGTGGCCCCCAGCACGCACGCGTGCTGGACCTGGCCGCAGCCATCGCCGGCCCCCACAGCCGCCTGCACCTGCTGTGCGTGCTCGACCCCGAATTCGCGCTGGCGGCCGATGCCAGCGAAGCCGACCGCATCGAGTACCCGGAAGCCGCCCGCCAGCGCTCGCGGGCCGAAGCGGTGCTGGCCGAAGCCCTGGCCGAGCTGCGCGAGCGCGGCGTCGACGCCATCGCGCAGATTCCCTCGGGTGACCCGGGCGAAGTGATCAGCGAGCAGGCCCGGCGCCTGAAGTGCGACCTGATCGTCATCGGCCACCGCCACCTGTCCCGCCTGGAACGCCTGTTCGAACCCTCGATCGGGCAATGGACCATCGACCACGCGCCCTGTCCCGTGCTGGTGGAAACCCGCGACCCACAACCCTAGCAACCATGGCCTCCCGTTCCCCGTTGTTTCCCACCCGCGTCAACTACCGCGCCTTCGGCCGCCAGTTCGGCCGCGGCGAACAGGCACTGCTGGCGGCGATACGCCAGCTGCACGATCCTGATCAACAGGCCGATGGACTCGCCCAGCTGAGCAGCCTCGGTATTGATCCCGAAGGCTGCGACGCGTTCGTCGGCCTGCTGCCGCTGCTGGCCACGCCCACCGCCCCGATCGACCTGCTGCCCGCTGGCTCACCGTTCATCGCGGCCAGCGAACTGGACCTGCTGGTCTGCCTGCTGCGCATCGCCCAGTGGCGGCATGCACGCCCGCGCGAAGATGACACGCTGGCACCGTTGCGCCAGCAGCTGGCGCGCTGTGCGATGGCCGTGCAGGCGGCAAACCTGCCGTTGCGCCAGCGCTCGTTGTCACCGGTCGGGCTGAGGCTGCTCGATCCCACTGGCTGGTTGCGGCAGCGCTGACCCGGCCGCGCCGCCCGTGCGCAATCACGCACGGGGACCGGGCACCTGGCGCGCTCAGCAATCCATCCTGCCGTGCGCACTGCCTTCATCGTCGAGCACGTGCGCATGCAGGATCACCTGGTTGCGACCGGCACGCTTGGCGGCGTACAGGCCGGCATCGGCATCCGCCAGCAACTGGTCGGCGCTGGCCAGAGCCGGCGGGTGCAGGTAGCCCACGCCGATGCTGATACTGACCGACCCTTCGGGCAGTGGCAGCGCCGCCACCGCCTCACGCAGGCGCTCGGCCAGCGCCAGCACGCCCGACAGCGGGCTTCCGGGCACGATCACCGCAAATTCCTCGCCGCCGTAACGGGCAACACTGTCACCGGCACGGCCGGCACTGATCTTCAGGACCGTGGCCACGGCCTGCAGGCAGCGGTCCCCGGCCGGATGTCCGTGGCGGTCGTTGAAGACCTTGAAATGGTCGATGTCCAGCAACAGCAGCCCCAGCTCGCTGCCGCTGCGCCGCGCACGGTTCCATTCCGCCAGCAGCAGTGCATCGAACTCACGCCGGTTGGCCACACCGGTCAGGCCATCCTGCCGAGCGAGCTGGTCCAGCGATGCCTGCCGTTCCATCAGGTCCACCTGCAACAGGATGCTGCGCACGCCGAAGCCCAGCGTTGCCACCACGAAGCCAGTGACCGCCAGCGGCCGCGCATGGTCGACCACCAGGGTACCGACCACCAGCAGCAGCAATGGCAGGATCATCGGCCCCGCCGCCTGCACCGTTCTGCCCAGCCTCGGGTGCATCACGAACGTCGGCGCTGGCGCCTGGCTCATCGCCAGCAACGCCAGCAGCAGGAACGGCAGGTCGATCAGCAGATCGTTGTAGGCACCGAAGGACTGTTCCGAGGTGTAGTGGTTGATGTAGTACGCCACCATCAGGTAGCCCACCGCGTAGATCGCCAGCGCGCGGAAGAAGTTGCGCCGCTCCGGAACGTCGCCCACCAGCCAGCGCACCACCGCGAACCCGGCAATGCACAGATTCTGGATATCGAACATGCGCTGCATGTTGGACAACGCGTGGTCGTCGATGTCGACGCGCGCGGCGAACGACTGCGCATGCACGAAGAACAGCACGCCCAGCAACGCGGCCATCGCCGCGTCGATCAGGCTGATGCTCAGCCGCTCGCGGCGTGCACGGGCCAGGATGAACACCAGCGGCACGCCGTACAGCACATACAGGAACAGGCTGGCCTGCGGCGTGACATCGGCACGGCCGGCACCGAGCGCATCGATCATGTTGACGGCCATGCCACCCGCCCAGAGCAGCAGCGCCAGGGCGGTGGCGCGCCAGCCGAGCGCGGCACGGTCGCGGCGCGCCCGCCGCAGGCAGGCCGCCGCCGCCAGCAACGGGGCGCCCGTGAGGAACACGAAGGAACCCGCACCGGCCGGACCCGGCCACAGGGCCACGACCAGGCCGTGGCACAGCACATACAGCAGCGCCAGCACTACCGGCATGCATCCCCCGATCCGCAAGGCCGTATGGACGCACGATAGCCCCGCCCGCGCCACGGCCACGTGATCCAATACGGCAATACGACACTTCGCGTGCCCCGCCATGGCAGTGCCGGCCGCTGGCCGGCAATCCCGGGGAATCACAGGGCTGCAGGTTGCCGGCCAGCGGCCGGCACTACCTGAACGCCGTCAGCCGTGCAGGGCGCGGGCGTGGTGGGCGATGTGCTCGCCGATGAAACTGGCGATGAAGTAGTAGCTGTGGTCGTAACCAGGCTGCAGGCGCAGGGTCAGCGGATGGCCGGCGGCATCACAGGCCTGCTGCAGGCGCTGCGGTTGCAGCTGGGTCTGCAGGAATTCGTCCGCCTCGCCCTGGTCGACCAGCAACGGCAGGCGCTCAGTGGCCACGGCGACCAGTTCGCTGGCATCCCACTGCGCCCAGTCCGCCGGGTTGTCGCCCAGGTAGGCGTGGAAGGCCTTCTGCCCCCACGGCACGTGGCTGGGCGCAACGATCGGCGAGAACGCCGACACGCTGCGGTAGCGCCCCGGGTTGCGCAGCGCGATCACCAGCGCACCGTGACCGCCCATCGAGTGGCCGCTGATGCCGCGCGCATCGGTGACCGGGAAATTCGCCTCGATCAGTGCCGGCAGTTCCTGCGCCACGTAGTCGTGCATGCGGTAGTGCTTCGCCCACGGTGCACGGGTGGCATTGAGGTAGAACCCCGCCCCCTTGCCCAGGTCATAGCCCTCGGCATCGGCCACGTCATCGCCGCGTGGGCTGGTATCGGGCGCGACGATGATCACGCCATGCTCGGCCGCGTAGCGCTGCGCGCCCGCCTTGGTGATGACGTTCTGCTCGGTGCAGGTCAGCCCGCTCAGCCAGTACAGCACCGGCAGTTTCTGCGTTTCCCCCTGCGGCGGCAGGTACACGGCGAACTGCATGTCGCAGCCCAGCGTGGTGGAATGATGCCGGTAGACGTCCTGCCAGCCGCCGAAACAGGCGCGGTGTTCAATACGTTCCATGGTGCTCTCCTGCGCGGCGCGTCAGCGCACGCGTGCTTCTGGTAGATGCCGACCTTGGTCGGCTTATCCACGCGCGGCGTGGATGCCTTTGTTGATCCGTTCATCCAGCTGCGCCAGCAGGCGCAGCAACGATTCGACGCCAGACTGGCCATCAAGATTGCGCCAGGCCGCCACGGCCACATCGCTGCGCGGCGGCCACTGTCCGGCTGCGCGCGCTTCATGAAGGCGCGGCAGGAATACCTGCGCAAGCCACTGCTCGAACGGCATGCCATCGTCGCTGCCGAAGGCCGAGGTCACCGCACGCGGTGGCCCCACCTCCCCCACTACCCAACCCAGCGCACGCAACGCCTGCTCGATCGGAACCACCAGGGCCGCGCGCGGGTCTTCCGCACGCGGCCTGCGCAGGGCATCGAACCAGCCCATGCCGCGGCTCAGTAGTGGACCACCGACCGGATCGACTTGCCTTCGTGCATCAGGTCGAAGGCTTCGTTGATCTTGTCCAGGTCCATGGTGTGGGTGACGAACGGTGCCAGTTCGATATCGCCCTTCATCGCGTCCTCCACCATGCCCGGCAACTGGCTGCGGCCCTTCACGCCGCCGAAGGCGGTGCCCATCCACTTGCGCCCGGTCACCAGCTGGAACGGACGGGTGGAGATCTCCTGGCCCGAACCGGCCACGCCGATCACCACGCTCTGGCCCCAGCCACGGTGCGCGCATTCCAGCGCCGCGCGCATCACGTTGACGTTGCCGATGCACTCGAAGCTGTGGTCCACGCCCCAGGTGGTCATCTCGACGATGACCTGCTGGATCGGCTTGTCGTAGTCCTTCGGGTTGATGCAGTCAGTGGCGCCGAATTCGCGCGCCAGTTCGAACTTGGACGGGTTGGTGTCCACCGCGATGATGCGGCCGGCCTTGGCCTGGCGCGCACCCTGGATCACCGCCAGGCCGATGCCACCCAGGCCGAACACCGCCACGCTGTCGCCTTCCTGCACCTTGGCGGTGTTGTGCACCGCGCCGATGCCGGTGGTGACGCCGCAACCGAGCAGGCAGACGTGCTCCGGGTTCGCGTCCGGGTTGATCTTCGCCAGCGAGACTTCGGCCACCACGGTGTACTCGCTGAAGGTCGAGCAACCCATGTAGTGGTACAGCGGCTCGCCGTTGTAGCTGAAGCGGCTGGTGCCGTCGGGCATCACGCCCTTGCCCTGGGTGGCACGCACCGACACGCACAGGTTGGTCTTGCCGCTCTTGCAGAACAGGCACTCGCCACACTCGGCGGTGTACAGCGGAATCACGTGGTCGCCGGGCTTGACGCTGGTCACGCCCTCACCGACCTCCACCACGATGCCGGCGCCTTCATGGCCCAGCACCACCGGGAACAGGCCTTCCGGATCATCGCCGGACAGGGTGAAGGCATCGGTATGGCAGACACCGGTGTGGGTGATCTTGACCAGCACCTCGCCCTTCTTCGGCGGGGCGACGTCGATCTCGACGATCTGCAGCGGCTGGCCGGGACCAAAGGCGACGGCGGCACGGGACTTCATGGTGGCTTCTCCAGGATCAGGCGGAAAGGGAATGGCAGGATGATCGGCGCGATATGGCGCCGATGCTTATTTCAGGTACGAGCGGATCAACGCGCTCATGTCGCGCACGCGTTCGGCGCGTTGTTCGTCGGAGGCCGCGGGTTGCCCGAACTCCTCGCGCAGATGGGCCTCCATCACCTCGGACATCAGGCCGTTGACCGCGCCACGGATGGCGGCGATCTGCTGCAGCACCGGCCCGCAGTCGGCACCGGCTTCCAGCGCGCGATCCAGCGCATCGCACTGGCCGCGGATGCGGCGCACGCGGGCCAGGACCTTCTTCTTCTCTTCGGGGGAGTGCGGCATGACGGGGCCACCTCGGAACTATACTGGGGGATAGTATACACATAGGGGCAAATGAAGCCATCTGGTGCTGCCGAGGCATGCTCCAGGGACAGATCACCCCTGAATATGAATGAATAATAAATAGATTCATTTGTTACTTTTTCATGACGTAGGGTGCCTGCCTTCCGCCCGCGTTTACCCCCGAGTCACATTGGCGTGACCAGGGAGAAATCATGTACCGACCGTTGTTCGCCCGCAGTCGCTTGTCTGTCGCGCTGGGTTCGGCATTGGTGCTGGTGGCCGCCGCACCGGCCATGGCGCAGCAGGCCGCCACGCAGGAACAGAAGGCCGAGCCCGCCAGCAGCAAGACCCCCGTGCAGCTGGACCGGATGACCGTCACCGGCTCGCGCATCTACCGCGCCGGTTTCGACACGCTCGAGCCCGCCGCGGTGGTCAGCCGTGAATCGATCGAGAACTATGGCGACACCAACCTCATCGATGCCCTGACCCGGATTCCCGGGGTCAGTGCCGGCGTCAGTTCGCGCGGCGACCAGGCCGGCTTCGGTGCAGGCGTCAACTTCGCCAGCAAGTTCGGGCTGGGCAGCAATCGCCTGCTGACCCTGGTCAATGGACGCCGCTTCGTCACCTCTACGCCGCCCACCATCTTCGGAGCCGGCGGCGGCTCGGGCATCCAGGTCGACATGAACGCCATTCCCAGCGTCATGGTGCAACGCATTGAAAGCCTGAGCGTTGGCGGTGCCCCCACCTATGGCTCGGATGCGATCTCCGGCGTCAACAACATCATCCTGCGCGACCGGTTCGAGGGTGCCGAAGTCGAACTGGGCTACGGCAGGACCAGCAAGAACGACAACGAGCGCTACTCCTGGTCGGCCATCTTCGGTACCGACTTCGCTGATGGCCGTGGCCACATCGTGGTTGCCGCCGAGCTGGACAACGCCGATGGGGTGAACGCGCTGCAACGCGATTTCTACCGCCAGGGCTACAGCCTGCAGGCCAATCCCACGGCGGCCAATGCCACTGCCCAGCCCCTGCGCCGGCCGACCAATGATGGCCGCATCGACGGCAGCATTCCGTTCAACACCGGGCCCCGCGATGGTATCCCCGACCAGGTCTGGATCCGCAACCGGCGCATTGCCAGCATGACCTTCGGTGGCCTGGTGATGCCGGCAACCGGCAGCTACACGCGCAACGGCCTGGGCGACATCCTTGGCTTCGGCCCGAACAAAGACAAACTGTGGCAGTTCAACAACGAGGGCAAGCTGGTCGAGTTCAATCCCGGCACCAGCTACGCGGGCGGCAACGCCTCCGGCGGTGACGGCCTGAACCTGTTCGAGACGGTGCCGCTGATCGCCGACCTCGAACGACGCTCGGTATTCTCCACCGGCAGCTTCGACTTCACCGACAACGTGCGCGGCTTCTTCGAACTTTCGCGATACGAAGCGACCGCCCGCGAAACCCTCGACCAGAACGTCTACAACGCGGTGTCCTTCGGCAATGCGCGCCTGGACGGCGGCGGTACCGCCAGCGGTGCACTGACCTTCAGCGCCAGCAATCCGTTCCTCAGTGCGGAAACCCGCAAGATCCTCGCCGACAACGGCATCACCTCGTTCCGCCTGTCGCGATCTTCGCGCGACCTGTCGATGAACAACGCCAGCACCGAGACCCGCCTGACCCGTGCGGTGCTCGGCCTGAACGGCTTCTTCGAGGTCGGAAAGCGCAGCTTCAACTGGGAAGCCAGCGTCACCCACGGCCGCGGTGACTTCGACTACCTCGGCACCGGCCTGATCCAGCAGAACTTCATCAATGCGATCAACGTCACCACCGACGCCAGCGGGCGCATCATCTGTGATGCCACCCGCCCGGGCACCACGGCCGATGCGAACTGCCGCCCGCTGAATCTGTTCGGCGAGAACCAGGCGTCGCGCGAAGCCCTGGACTATGTCTCCACCCGGACCGTGGCCAAGGCGCAGACCCGCCAGACCGTCATCAATGCGTCGGTATCCGGCGGCCTGTTCGATCTTCCCGGCGGCGAGCTGTCCGCGGCGGCCGGCTTCGAGCACCGCCGCGAAGAAGGCTCCTTCACCCCCAGCGAGTACCAGCGCCTGGGCCAGGGCCGTTCGGTGCCGACCCAGGCGGCGGAAGGCAAGTACCACACCAATGAAGTGTTCGCCGAAGTGCTGGCACCGCTGTTCAATCCCGACTGGGATATCCCGGGCCTGCATCGCCTGGACCTGACCGCCAAGTTCCGCCGCGTCGACAACTCCGTCGCCGGCGCGTTCAATGCGTTCACCTACGGCATCCAGTACGAACCGATCGCCGGCCTGCAGCTGCGCGGCAACAAGACCCAGTCACTACGCGCGCCCTCCATCGCCGAGCTCTACACCACCCAGCAGCCGGCCTACTACAACATCCCGGAAGTGTGCTCGCTGGACAACATCAGCGGCGGCTCAAATCCGGCGGTGCGTCGCCGCAACTGCGAGGCGTTCTTCGCCGCCTACCCGGGTGCCGATCCGAACACCTTCCGCCAGCAGCCGACCAATACGCTGGGTTCGACCAACGGCAGCACCCGCCTGCAGAACGAAACGGCGAAGTCGTGGACGGCCGGCATCGTGTTCGCCCCAGAATGGATCCCGGGCCTGCGCGTCGCCGCCGACTGGTATGACATCAAGATCAACAACGTGATCACGTCGCTGAGCGCCAACGACATCATCACCGGTTGCTTCGACACTGCCGACTTCAACGCCGCCAACGTGCCCAACGCCAACCGCTTCTGCAGCCTGGTGACGCGTGATCCGAACACCGGCGTGGCTACCAGCATCAAGACCGAGTATGGCAACGGCCCGGTGCTGATGTTCCGTGGCTGGACCGCCGAAGTCGGCTACCGTTGGGACCTGTCGCGCTTCGGCGTACTGGACCTGGACTTCTACGGCTACATGCCGAAGAACCGTGGCCAGGCCGCGAACCGGGACGTGCCGTTCGTCGAACAGGCGGGCAGCTTCAACGAGCCCAAGCGCCAGTTCCGTTGGACGGCCCAGCATCGCATCGGCAACTGGAACTACGGCGTGGCCTCCAACTACACCAGCCGCGCCCAGTACACGATGACCGATACCCCGGAAAGCCGTCAGTACTTCTACCGCGACAGCTGGACCACCTGGGACGCCAACGTCACCTACCGCATCACCGACGCCGCGCGCGTGACGTTGTCGGTGATCAACGTGGGCGATGACATCGGGCCGTTCCCGTATGTACTGGATGCACTGGGCCGTCGCTACATGGCCAGCCTGCGCTACAACTTCAAGTAGGCCTGGCGCAGCGTTTCCACAGGCGGGGCCCGGTGTACGGGCCCCGCCTTTTTTCAGTTCGCCCTTGGATTCTGCAATGTTTCGTATGGACGTCCCCCTCTAGCGGGGCCGACCATCAAGGGAACATCACGCGGAATGAAAATCGATGAAGCACCACCAGAAGATCGCCTACATTCTGCCTGCAGCTCCGGCGAGTCATTGGGGTTCACGCGCATGACAGTCGGCATCCGGCTTGGACAGATCACCGATGAGATAGGAAGTTCCAGCTTCCTGTACGCGTTCTTCTCAACCATCTCCGGGAATCTCGAACCGGATGGATGGGGAAGCCGATTCCCTATCCTCATGAGGCAGCTATATGCCGGCAGACTGCAGCAATCAGATGCTGCCGACGCACTGGCCGAACTGCATATGGTTCGACGTGAGCTGGCCGATCTGCCGCCAGCCCGTGTCATCTGGTCGCTCGATGATCGAACCCAGCATCCACCGTGGGGAGACGATATCGCTCCCGACATCGACAGCCTGGCGACCTACTTCGTGACCGCACATGGACGCGATCTGATTGCTCTTCTGGCTGAGGTATTTGAAGCACTCCAGGAAGGCGAAGACACGTCCGCCCGGATCGTCGACTACTGATACCCAGCTCAGTCAAACACGCCCTCACCCGCCAACCGGGTCAGCTCATCCACCACGTAGCGCACCTTCGGCCGCAGGTGGCGCGTCGGTGGCCACAGCGCATGGATGTCGATGTGCCGCTGCATGTGTTCGTCCAGCACCGATTGCAGCACGCCGGAATCGAGATGGCGGCGCACCAGTGAAATGGGCATCTGGCAGATGCCGAGGCCGGCGATGGCCGCTTCGATCACCGCGTCGCCATCATTGAGTTGATAGGGCGCACTGGGAATGAACGTTCCCTCGTCCTCCTCGCTGCCGATCCGCCACCAGATCGGTTGCCCGTGGCGGAAGCCGACGATGCTGCGGTGCTGCGCCAGTTCCTGCACCGTGCGCGGCACGCCATGCGCCTGCAGGTACGCCGGCGATGCGCAGGTGACCAGGCGCTGGCGCCCCAGCCGGCGCGCGACCAGGTGCTCGGCCTGGTGCAGCCCACCGAAACGGATCAGCAGGTCGATGCCCTCTTCGACCGGATCGACGAAGTGATCGGTGAAGGTCATCGTCAACTGCAGGTCCGGATACTGGCGGCACAACCGCAGCAGCACCGGCAGCACCACCAGCCGCCCGAACGAGGACGGCATGTCGATGCGCAGCCGCCCGCTGGGCAGGCCCGCCGAACCCAGACAGGCCTCGGCCGCGGAGATTTCTTCCAGCGCCGCCGCACAGGAGGCGTAGTACGCCTCGCCATCAGTGGTCAGTGCGATGCGCCGCGTAGTGCGATGGAACAGGCGCACCCCCAGCCGCGCTTCCAGACGGGCGATGGCCTTGCCCACCGCCGAGCGCGAGATGCCCAGCGCGTCTGCCGCCTCGGTGAAGCTGCCCGAGCGTGCGGTCGTGACGAACGTCACCAGGCCATTCAAGGATTCCAGCGGCAGCATCGTTCGCACCCCATTGGGGACAAATAGTCCCCCACCAAGGGAGATCGAAGCGCTTTATGCGCCCACATGTCAACTCCATCCTGTGTGCATCGCGCCGCTGGCGCTCTTCCCCGCACCGAGATGACCAACATGACCGCCGCCCTGTTCCGTCCGTTCGACCTGACAGGCATCGCCCTGCGCAACCGCATCGCGATGGCCCCGATGACCCGTGCCCGCAACCCCGGCTCGGTCGCCAATGAGCTCACCGCGCAGTACTACCGGCAGCGTGCCAGCGCCGGCCTGATCATCAGCGAAGGCACGCCGGTCTCGCCGCAGGGCCAGGGCTACATCGACGTGCCGGGTATCTGGTCGGCCGAGCAGGTGGCCGGGTGGAAGCTCGTCACCGAGGCGGTGCATGCCGCGCAGGGCACGATCTTCGCCCAGCTCTGGCACGTCGGCCGCATGTCGCATTCCTCGCTGCAGCCTGAGGGCGGACAACCGGTCAGCGCCGGTACCCGCCCGGTGGCCAGCGCACCGAAGAACACCTCGTTCGTCTATCTGGACGACGGCAGCCGCGGCCATGCCGATCCCACCCCGGCACGTGCACTGGAGACTGCGGAGATCCCCGGCATCATCGACGACTTCGTACGCGGGGCGGACAACGCCATTGCCGCCGGCTTCGACGGCATCGAACTGCATGCCGCCAACGGCTACCTGTTCGAGCAGTTCCTCAACCCGCTCATCAACGAACGCGAGGACCGCTACGGCGGCTCGCTGCCGAACCGCGCGCGATTGATCCTGGAGACGGTGGATGCGATGGCCCAGCGCATCGGCGCGCACCGAATCGGCGTACGCCTGGCACCGAACAACCTCACCTTCGACATGCCGTTCTACCCCGACAACGAAGCCACCTATCTGTACCTGGCCGAGGAACTGGGCAAGCGCGGGCTGGCCTATGTGCATCTCAACGACAACCTGCAGGCGGGGCAGTCGGTGCTGGGCGAGGCGTTCCTGCAGCAGTTCAAGCAGGTCTACGGTGGCACGTTGATCCTGGCCGGTGGCATGACCCGCGAACGCGCCCTGCAGCTGGTCGAGGCCGGCACCATCGACCTGGCCGCATTCGGCCAGCCGTTCATCGCCAACCCGGATCTGGTCGAACGCCTGCAGCACAACGTCGCGCTGGCCACGCCCGACCGCAATACCTATTACGGTGGCGGCGAGGCAGGCTACCTCGACTACCCGCGCGCGCAGTAGAGCCACGCGATGCGTGGATGCGGGCGTACACTGCCCACCCGCATCCACCGGATCTGGCCATGGATACGCCCACCGCATCGTTCATCGTCAACCTCGATGTCCCCGATCTTGCCGCTGCCGAGGACTTCTACATCCGAGCCTTCGGCCTGCGCATCGGGCGCCGTCTAGGCCCGGGCGCCGTGGAGCTGCTCGGTGGGCCAACGCCGCTGTACCTGCTGCAGAACGAGGCCGGCAGCGCCGCCACCGAAGACGGCGACGTGCGCGACTACGAGCGCCATTGGACGCCGCTGCACCTGGACTGGGTGGTGGATGACATCGAAGCCGCACTGGTCCGTGCGGTTGCGGCCGGGGCGACGCTTGAGCAGTCCGTGCGCGAGCGCCGCTGGGGGCGCATCGCCGTGCTGGCCGATCCGTTCGGCCACGGCTTCTGCCTGATCCAGTTCAGTGGCGAAGGCTACGACGCGCTGGCCGAGTGACCGGCGCATCGTTCACCACGGCAATGGCGCCGCTTCACCGTTGGCGCGCTCACCGTAGTACAGCGACGGCAGCAGGCGCGAGAGGAAACTGAACTCCGTGTAGCAGTGCTTGAGCAGGCCCAGGCCGACCGCATCGCCGGCATCGCAGTGCGGATCGGTGCTGTCCAGGCCGAGCACGAAGCGGCTGCGCAGCACGCAGCCAAACGGCGTATCGCGCGCGACATGCAGCATCTGCCCGTCGCAGGGATCACCGTTTGCATCCAGGCGTACGTGATCTCCGAAGCCGATGCGCGCGGCGATCACCGCCGACACATCGCCTGCATCCTGTGCCACCTGCAGGCGCTCGGGCACCAGCAACGTGCGCGGGTCATGGAACTTCAGGCGCGCCGCCACCGGCGGAATGTCAGCCAGCGATTCCACGGCGTGGATGCTGGCACCGTGGTAGCTGCGTCCACGCTGCCAGGCCGCGTCCCAGCCGCGATGCTCGACATGATCGACCGGATGCCACCAGCGGATGTGCTGTGTGGTCTCGAAGAAGGTGAACCACCAGTCCAGCATGCGGCCCTTGCAACCGTGCAGATCGGTACGCACCGCCACCAGCAGGGTGCCATCTTCGCGGCGCTGGATGCCGGTTTCCAAGCGCATCGGTGCGGGGTCGAGCAGATCGTGGTGGTCCAGCCAGGCGCGGGCGTTCACAGCGGTATCCATCGGGGTCTCCTGCATGTCGGGAGACCTGACAATACGGAAACGCTCTTCGTTTCGCAATTATCCGAATGCGGTAAGATGGGCGCAATGAACAGCACCACCCTGCCCGAGCCACCCTCACCAATCCGCCGCCGCGGCCGCCCTGCGCGGCCGGAAGCCGAAGTCCGCCACGCCGTGCTGCAGGCCACGCTGGAGCTGCTGCTGGCACAGGGTTACGAGGCCACCACCATCGAAGCGGTGGCGGCGCACGCCGGGGTAGCGAAGAAGACCGTGTACCGCCACGCCAGCAACCGCGAAGAACTGGTCGGGTTGGCCGTGCGCGAGTGGACCGACGGCTTCGCGCCGCAGTTGCAGCGCGATGCGCACGACGCCGATGAGGTGATGCCGTTGCTGCAGGCCATCCTGCACGCGGTGTGCGCGCAGGCACTGTCGGCGCAGGCAGTGCAGGTATTCCGGCTGCTGGCCACCGACTTTCCCGGCAAGGACGCGCTGCTGCAGGCCTATCTGGACAATGGCATCGAACGCGGCCGTGCGCTGCTGGCCGACTGGCTGGCGCGTCAGCAGCAGCGCGGGCTGCTGCGCGAGGGAGATGCCGCGTGCATGGCACGGCTGATCCTGGCGATGGCCGTGGCCGAGCCGCTGCGCGAACGCGTGATCGGTGTGGTGGCCGAGGATGCGCCGGTAGAGGTGCATCTGCGTGAGTGCATGGCGTTGTTGGGGCCGGTGTTGCAGGCGCCGTAGTCAACCAGTAAGCCGCAGCTGTGTGCCACGCATTCAGGCGAAGCTACCTCGCAGGGCTCTTTGCAACTTCTTGTATGGCCTACTGGAAAGACTGCAGGGACTATTCGTGGTCGATCTCTTCGGCGCGGTCACATGCGATATCTCTTTTCCGAACTCTGCAATCTCCTGGGGCAACGAATCGATAGCGATCCGGTCCTTTCCATTGCCGAACGCATCGGAGCGAAGGAACCGAAGCCGACTTCCTTCGCGTACTCCAACTCTGTTGGCGGAATGTCTCACCGCCCCACGGGCCTGGAAATCAGCTGGAGTCACGAGGTTCTCGCACCCGAGTACTACCCGCCCCGGAAATCGGGCCGCCACTTCGTCTGCTGGGTAGACTCGATCTGGTTTGATCCGGCAACAGTAGACAACCTGCCTTTGCAGTTGTCTCCGACCTCCCTCGCTGAGGATTTGGTTGAGGCGGCTCCTCAACTCATTGTTGAAGATATGCCCAAGAGAACGGCCGCGATGCTCACAACTCGTCCAGACTGCGTGCTTGCCCTCCCCAGCACGCCTCGGCGCTGGCAGATCAAACTTGCACAGATGCACCGCTACTCCTTGCCAAGCTACGCTGCGGCTGGAAATGATCGTCCAGGGCAGAATGCCAATTCAGACAGGTGGGAATATTGGGATCAGGCTACCGCCTTCTTTCTCTACTGGTGCATTCTCAGAGGCTTCGCAAGCGAACGACATACCTGTGATCACGGCGCAGAAATCCAGAATCTACATCAGCAGCGCATGTCCGTGATGGACTACATCCGTGCGAACTGTTTTGAAGGCGAGCTGTGGAGCTGGGATATCCGCGAGCCCGTGCGCCATTTTACCTACATCTACTTTCATGCTCTCTGCAATCGCAACTCAGCACATCCTGGAATTGGAAGACCGGACAGGTGCCATCCCAACGACGATCTGAGCGCGGTGGTGAACCACCTGTCGAAGCGCGGGGTACCAAACGTAGATGACGAATGGCGGCTGTTCCGCCATTTCTCAACGATGCTGGACGCACGCTGGAAGGACTATCTTCTGACAGGACTTCAGACAGAAGTAAGCCGCCGCCAGACCGTCCAGCTCACGGCAATGTATCGGAAGATGGTGGACAACCTCTCCGCGGCCTCTGAACTGTCGTAGAAGTCCGAGTATTCATCGGTCCCCACGTATTGCGCGGAGATTCCTGGAGAGGCATCCACGCATGGCGTGGATCTACTGGTCTGGTCCTGGTGGACGCCATCCCGGTAGGTGCCGACCGTTAGTCGGCACCACATCATCCACCGCGATTCACTCGCGCAGCATATCCACGAACGCACGCAGCGCACCGGGCATCTGCCGCTGCTTCGGGTAGTACAGCGCGAAGCCGGCGAACGGCTCGCTCCAGTCTTCCAGCACCGCCACCATCTGCCCCGATTCGATGTAGGGCCGCGCGGTGTCTTCCAGCACGTAGGCCAGGCCGATGCCATCGAGTACCGCGCCGACCACGGTGCCCTGCTCGCCCAGCGTCAGCCGTCCGGGCACGTCGATTTCCAGCGCGTGCCCAGCGCGCTCGAACTGCCACTTGTACAGGTGCCCGCTGGCGAAGCGGAAGCGGATGCACTCATGCATGGCCAGGTCACGCGGATGCTGCGGGGCCGGACGTCGGCGCAGGTAGTCCGGCGAGCCGACAATCAGCCCGCGCAGTGGTGGCCCCATCGGCACTGCCACCATGTCCTCGGGCACGAACTCGTGCAGGCGCACGCCGGCGTCGTAGCCCTCGGCGACGATGTCGACCAGGCCGTCGTTCTCGGTCAGCTCCACCCGCACGTCGGGATGGGCGTGCAGGAAGCGCGCCAGCCGTGGTCCCAGCTGTGTCGCCACCGCAGCACGGGTGGCGTTGATGCGCAGCAGGCCAGCCGGGACAGCACGGAACTGGTTCATCTCCTCCAACGCATCGTGCACCTGCCCCAAGGCCGGCTGCAGGCGCTCCAGCAGGCGCTGCCCGGCCTCGGTCAGGGCCACGCTGCGGGTGGTGCGATGAAACAGGCCCACCCCCAACCGTTCTTCAAGCGCGCGGATCGCATAGCTCACCGCCGAGGTCGACAGCGCCAGCTCGGCGCCGGCACGGCGGAAGCTGCGGTGGCGGGCGACTGCGGCGAACGCAGCCAGGTGGGAGAGATTGTCAGTGGCCATGATTGTGCAGTTTCACTTGATGAATCATGCCGATATCCGGGCTTTCTGCCGTTGGGTACGGGGCGTATTGTAAAGCGCCTTTCGACAAACCCTGCCAAGGATTCCCCATGTCCCTCGCCCGTGGTTACGCCGCCTATTCACATACCGACCCGCTGATCCCCTACGAGTTCGAACGCCGCGCGGTCGGCCCGGACGATGTACGTATCGAGATCCTCTACAGCGGCATCTGCCACTCCGACCTGCACCAGGCCCGCGACGACTGGGGTGGCTCGATCTACCCGATGGTGCCGGGCCACGAGATCATTGGCCGCGTCACCGAGGTCGGCAGCAACGTCACCCGCTTCAAGGTGGGCGACCACGCCGGCGTGGGCTGCATGGTCGACTCGTGCCGCCACTGCGACGCCTGCGAGCACGACCTGGAGCAGTACTGCGCCGAAGGCGCGACCTGGACCTACAACGGCCGTGAGCGCGAAAGCGGCGCGCCGACGTATGGCGGCTATTCCGACCACGTGGTGGTCGAGCAGCGCTTCGTGGTGAAGGTGTCCGACACCCTCGACCTCAAGGCAGCCGCGCCGCTGCTGTGTGCCGGCATCACCACCTGGTCGCCGCTGCGCCACTGGAAGGTCGGCCCGGGCCAGAAGGTCGGCGTGATCGGCCTCGGTGGCCTCGGCCACATGGGCGTGAAGTTCGCCAAGGCCCTCGGCGCGCACGTGGTGATGATCACCACCACGCCGGAAAAGGGTGCCGACGCCAAGCGCCTGGGTGCCGATGAAGTGCTGGTCTCGCGCGATGCCGTGCAGATGAAGGCGCATGCCGGCAGCTTCGACTTCCTGCTCAACACTATTCCGGTTGGCCATGACACCAACCCGTACATGGGCCTGCTCAAGCGTGAGGCCACCATGTGCCTGGTCGGCGTGCTGACCGAACTGGATCCGCCGCTGACCGGCGGCAGCGTGATCTTCGGCCGCAAGCACCTGACCGGCTCGGCGATCGGCGGCATGGCCGAAACCCAGGAAATGATGGATTTCTGCGCCGAGCACGGCATCGTCAGCGATGTCGAGATGATCGACATCAAGAACGTCAACGAAGCCTGGGAGCGCATGGCGAAGAACGATGTGCGCTACCGCTTCGTGATCGACATGGCGACGATGAAGAACGCCGCCTGATCGATCGGCGACTGTGAACGAAGAACCCCGGCACTGCCGGGGTTTCTTGTTTGCGTTGCACGGCCCGTCCGCCGGGCCATGCCCGGCGAGCGAAGCGGTTGCCTCCCTCCTTGGGCATGACGAAGATCAAGGACCCGGCCAGCAGCCGGGCGCAGACTCGCTGCATGGCCCGCCTACCCTCCCCTGCGATGCTGATGCGCGCGCCGCACCGGCTGCTGTTCTTCATCGGCGCCAGCAACCTGCTGCTGGCAATGCTGTGGTGGGCGTTGTGGCTGGGCGCATTGCGCGGGTTGTGGACGCCGCAGCCACCGCCGCTGCCTCCGGCCTGGCTGCACGCGCTGCTGATGCAGTACCTGGTACTGCCCAGTTTCATCTTCGGCTTCCTGCTCACCGTGTTCCCGCGCTGGATGGCACAGCCGGAGCTGCCACGCAGCCGTTATGCGCCGGTCGGCATCGGCCTGTTTGGTGGGCAGGCGTTGCTGATTGCCGCCGCCTGCGGGTGGACACCCGGGCTGTGGCCCGGCCTGCTGCTGGCACTGGCCGGCTGGAGCGCCGGACTGATCGTGCTGGGACGCGTGCTCAAGGCCGCCGGTCCCAACCGCAACTGGCATGCGCGCGCCTGCTATGCCGCACTGCTGCTGGGCTGGCTGGGGCTGCTGCTGTTCATGGCGGTGGGGCGCGGACACGCCACGCTGATGCCGGTCACGGTGGCACTCGGCACCTTCGGCCTGCTGCTGCCGGTCTACCTCACCGTCGCGCACCGGATGATCCCGTTCTTCGCCAACAACGTGGTGGATGGCTATGTGGCGTGGCGCCCGCTGCGCTGGTTGGCTGCGATGTGGGCGCTGCTGATGCTGCGCCTGCTGTTGAGCGCGTTGCAGATCGACCACCTGCTGTGGCTGGCCGATGCGCCGCTGCTGATGTTATCGCTGCAGGCGCTATGGCACTGGTGGCCACGCGGGCCGATGCCGGGCCTGCTCGCGGCCCTGTTCCTGGCACTGGCGTGGCTGCCGATCAGCTTCGCGTTGTATCTGCTGCAGGACATCGGCCAGATGCTGGGCCATCCGCAACTGCTCGGCCGCGCGCCGCTGCATGCCCTCGCCGTGGGCCTGTTCGGCAGCCTGCTGGTGGCGATGGTGACCCGGGTCACCCAGGGCCATTCCGGCCGACCGCTGGTGATGCCGGCAGTGGCCTGGTTTGCGTTCGTCGCGCTGCAGGCGGTGGCGATCATGCGCATCGCTGCCGAACTGATGCCCGACGCCTATGCGTGGCATTTCGCCGCAGCCATCGGCTGGTTGCTGGCCCTGGCACCGTGGGTGGCACGGCTGGGCTGGATCTACCTGAGCCCACGGCGCGACGGCAAGCCGGGCTGACATCGACGCCGGGCATGGCCCGGCGCTACCGCAATCGAATCAATACGCGAATTCGCGGAACACCGGATCAACGTCGCCGTGCCAGCGGCCATGGAACAGCGCCAGCTTGCGTTCGGCCGGGGTCAGGCCGGACTCGACGATCTCCTGCAGCACGTCCAGGAACTTGCTCTCGTCCTGGCCGTCGGCATTGCGCGCCGCGCGGCGCTTGAGGCCTTCGACGGAAATCTTCACCGCTTCACGGGCCAGGTCGCGCACGCTGCCAGTGCGGAACGGCAGGTTCATCGCATGCTTCGGCACGCCGTCGCGCAGTGCATGGCGCTCGGCCAAGGTAAAGTCACGCACCAGGTCCCAGGCCGCATCCAGTGCGGTGTCGTCGTACAACAGGCCCACCCAGAATGCCGGCAGCGCACACAGGCGGCTCCACGGGCCACCGTCGGCACCGCGCATTTCCAGATACTTCTTCAGGCGCACTTCCGGGAACGCGGTGGTCATGTGGTCCGACCAGTCGCGCAGCGTCGGCAGCGCGCCCGGCAGCACCGGCAGCTTGGCCTGCATGAAATCGCGGAAGCTCTGCCCGCTGGCGTCGTGGTAGATGCCATCGCGGTAGGAGAAATACATCGGCACGTCGAGCAGGTAATCGACATAGCGCTCGTAACCGAAGCCATCCTCGAACACGAAGTCGAGCATGCCGGTGCGGTCGGCGTCGGTGTCGGTCCAGATATGCGAGCGGTAGCTCAGGTAGCCGTTCGGCTTGCCTTCGGTGAACGGCGAATCGGCGAACAGCGCGGTGGCGATCGGCTGCAGCGCCAGCGACACGCGGAACTTCTTCACCATGTCCGCTTCGGTGGCGTAGTCCAGGTTCACCTGCACCGTGCAGGTGCGGGTCATCATGTCCAGGCCCAGCGAACCGACCTTGGGCATGTACGCGCGCATGATCTTGTAGCGGCCCTTCGGCATCCATGGCATCTCATCGCGCTTCCACTTCGGCTGGAAGCCCATGCCGAGGAAGCCGAGCTGCAGCTCACCGGCCACCTGTGCCACTTCGTTGAGATGGGTGCCGGTCTCCACGCAGGTCTGGTGGATGGTCTCCAGCGCCGCGCCGGACAGTTCCAACTGACCGGCAGGTTCCAGCGTGACCGAGGCACCATCGCGCAGCAGGGCGATGGTGTTGCCGTTCTCCTGCACCGGCTCCCAGCCGAAGCGGACCAGGCCGTTGAGCAGTGCCTCAATGCCGCGCTCGCCCTCGAAGGTCGGCGGGCGCAGGTCATCCAGGCGGAACCCGAACTTCTCGTGCTCGGTGCCGATGCGCCACTGCGCGCGGGGTTTCTCGCCGGAGGCGATCACCTCCACCAGCTGCGAGCGGTCGGTAATGGGTGTATCGGCGACGTGGCTGGGGCTCGACAAGGGGAAGGCTCGCTGGACAGTGGCGGGGGATGTGGGGCCCGGGGCCTTCCATCGCAAGGGCGCACTATAGCGTGGCGACCCGTTGCGTCATGCGACGGAGACGGTTTTCAGCATCCTACCGACGCCCTCTTGACCCTCGTACACTCGGGGCCATGAGCCGCCATTCACGACACCCCGAACTGCACCGCTCCGAGCGCGTCGGCTGGCTGCGTGCCGCCGTGCTGGGGGCCAACGATGGCATCGTCTCGGTGGCCGGCCTGGTGGTCGGCGTGGCCGCCAGCGGCGCCTCCGTGGCGACCATTCTGGCCACCGGCGTGGCTGGCACCGTGGCCGGCGCGATGTCGATGGCTGCTGGAGAGTATGTCTCCGTGCAGACCCAGGCCGACACCGAAGACGCCGACCTGGCGATGGAAAAGCGCGAACTGCACGAAGATCCGCACAGCGAGCTGGAAGAGCTGGCCGCGATCTACCGCCACCGCGGCCTGGAGCCGGCGCTGGCGCGGCAGGTGGCCGAGCAGCTCACCGCCCACGACGCACTGGGCGCCCACGCCCGCGACGAGCTGGGCATCACCGATACCCTGCGCGCGCGCCCGCTGCAGGCAGCGCTGGCCTCGGCCGGCGCCTTCACCTGTGGTGCGGCACTGCCGGTGCTGACCGCGCTGCTCGCGCCGGTCGACAAGGTCGCGATGATGACCACCGCCAGCACTCTGCTCGGCCTGTGCCTGACCGGCGCGATGGCGGCCCAGGCCGGTGGCGCACCGCCGGTACGCGGCGCGATCCGGGTGATGTTCTGGGGCGCGTTGGCGATGGCCGCGGCCGCCGGCGTCGGTCGCCTGCTCGGCGCACACGTGACATGACCGCCATGCTGCCCCCGGCCACCGCACTGCTGGCCGAGATGGCCAGTCTGGCGGGCTGTGAGCGCGCCGAAGGCTATGCCTGCATCACCGCCCGTCGCGAGCATGGCGCCAGCTCGGTGGAGATTCCGCAACCGCAGTTCGCGATCCTGCTGGAGGGCCGCAAGCAGGTGCGCACCGCGCACCAGTCGCTGGAATTCATCCCCGGCGACATCCTGCTGCTGACCCAGCGCTGCCGCATCGATGTGGTCAACACGCCCGACCCGGGGACCGGCCGCTACCTCAGTGCCATCGTGCCGCTGTGTGCCGAAGTGCTGGCGGCCGCACGCACGCTGTGGAGCGAGGACCTTCCCGCCCCTGGCCAGGCGATGGCACGTCTGCCGTTGATCGACCATGGCCCGGTGCTGCGCCAGTGGCGGCAATCGCTGCAGGACGGCCGTTACAGCGAGGCACGATTGGCCCTGGCCTCGCTGGTATTGACCCTGTGCCGGCAGGGCCACGGCAACCTGCTGCTGCCGCAGGCGCCGAGCCTGGGCGAACAGATCCGCGACCGCATCGCCGCCGAACCGGCACGCGACTGGCAATCGCGTGATGTGGAAGAACAGTTCGCGCTGAGCGGTGCGACCCTGCGTCGTCGTCTCGCCGCCGAGGACACCAGCCTGCGCCAGCTGCTTACCGAGGCCCGGCTGGCGCATGGCATGCAGCTGCTCTACACCACGGACCTGCCATTGAAGACCGTCGCAGCACGCGCGGGCTACCGGTCTGCGGCGAGTTTCAGCAAGCGCTTCGCCGAGCAGTACGGACTGGCTCCCACAGACATTTGAAGGGGGTTCGGCAGGGCTGCGCCCTGCACCCGCAGAGGCAACAGCAACGTCCGAAGCAACAGCAACAGCGGCTATCCGAGGGATGGCGGGGCGGTGTGGGTGGGCAGGACACGCCGTAAACCCATCCATGAAGTGACCCCCGGGAGTTGGACACCAGATCCAACCCCGAGGGATACATGAACAAATACGACGCGCGTTTCAAACTGCAGGTCGCCAAAGAGGCCTGCAAGACCTCCACATCGGTCAAAGCCATTGCCCGTCGCCACGGCCTGGAGTTCTCCACGGTCAGGCGCTGGGTGGCGACCTATCGGCTGCATGGTAGGCGGGGATTTCATCGCCAGGCCCGGTCCTATGACCTCCCGTTCAAACTGGCTGTCCTGGAGAAGATGAGCCAGGACGGCTTGTCCGGGCGGGAGGCCACCACCTACTTTCAAATTGGCGATGCCGGCGCGGTGGGACGATGGCGGCGCCTGTATGCTCAAGGTGGTGCCCAAGCGTTGGCACCCCCTCCGCCGCCGCCCCGAAAGCCGATGAAAAAGACCCGTTCGTCCAAGCCGCCTGAAGATATGAGCCGCGATGAGCTGCTCAAGGAAGTCGCCTATCTGCGTGCGGAGACCGACTACCTAAAAAAACTCGATGCCTTGATCCGGGAAGAGCAGGCGGCGCAGGACGCAAAGCGCAAGCCGTCCAAGGATTGAGGCAGGTTCATACGCTGTCGCTTCTGCTTGAAGCAGCTGAGCTGTCACGCAGTACGTTCTATTACCAGAACCATGTCCTGGCCCATCCGGATCAGGATGAGGCAGCCCTGTGCGAGCGCATCCGTGCAATCTACGATCAAAGCCAAGGGCGCTATGGCTATCGCACGGTGACGCTGGAATTAGCCAATCAGGGTCATCGGACCAATCACAAGCGGGTTCAGCGCCTGATGGGGGAGATGGGACTGAAATCGCGGGTGCGTGTGAAGCGCTACCAGGCCTTCAAGGGGGCGGCCAATGTTGTGGTTGGCAATGACCTCAATCGCCAGTTCCATGCCGAGCGGCCCAACCAGAAGTGGGTGACTGACGTGACCGAGTTCAAGGTGCAGGGTATGAAGCTGTACCTGTCGCCGATCATGGACCTCTACAACGGCGAAATCGTGGCTTATCAGATCAAGCGTCGGCCCGTATTTGATCTGGTGGGTCAAATGCTGGAGGAGGCCATCAAGAAGCTTTCCCCGGATGAGCGCCCCATGATCCACTCCGACCAGGGCTGGCAGTACCAGCATGAAAACTACCGGCACATGCTGGAAAAGCACTCGTTGAAGCAAAGCATGTCCCGGCGCGGCAACTGCCTGGACAATGCGGCGATGGAGAGCTTCTTTGGAACGCTGAAGTCGGAGTTCTTCTACCTGAACAGCTTTGACAGCCTCGAGAGTCTGGAGGCTGGGCTGGTGGAATACATCCAGTACTACAACGAAGAACGCATCAAACTGAAACTGAAAGGTCTGAGCCCGATAAAGTACCGGGAGCAGGCCCAATCGGCCGCCTGACCCCGTCCAAGTCTCGGGGGTCACCTCACCATGGGGGCTCGATGGCGCCATCCATGGCGCCAACGGTCCTGCCCACCCACACCACCCCGCCTCTGACAGATTCCGTGTGCTGTTGGTAGGTGTCGACCTTGGTCGACACATCTGTCAGATATCGAATGATCCATCCACGCATGGCGTGGATCTACTGTGTCGACCAAGGTCGACACCCACCAGAGCAGTTTGCCGTTCCGACAGATCGCAGAAAACTGTCGAAGGCGGGGTGGGTCCGGTTGCGGGGGCGTGAGCCGCATGGGCCCGAGGCATGCCTCGGGCGGGTTGGGCAGGACGCCCAACCCCGGTCTTGCCGTGTGCGCAGGACTGCGCACACGAGCAAGCGGCGACCGAGCTTACATGGGTGAGGGCGCTTTGCTTGCGAAGCATTGCTTCGCAAGCGCCCGAACGCACAGCCGCCAGCGGCTGGGCCGGGCCCCGGAGGGGTACTTGCAGCGGCCCCCCGCAACCGGACCCACCCCGCCATCCCACGGATAGCCCGCTGTTGCTGTTGCTTCGGCTGTTGCTGTTGCTTCGGCCGTTGCCGTTGCCTCTGCGGGTGCAGGGCGCAGCCCTGCAGACAACACCCCTTCCCTGAGCATTCCGCGTAGTGGTTTGAGCGCCGCACACACGTCGGCCACGGCACGCTATGCGGCAACGGAACCACCCGTCGTCCACCGAGAACCATCATGTCCCTGCGTCCCCTGCCGCTGCACCACGCCCTGCTGTTGGCCCTGTCATCCCTGCCACTGGCCGCGCTGGCCGAAACCACGTCGCCTGCCCCCACCCAGCAGGTCCCCGGCGTCTACCACCAGCGCGTCGGTGCGCTGCAGGTCACCGCTCTGTTCGATGGCGTGGTCGCGCTGGGCCGGCAGGAAGTCGTGGGCGTGCCGCCGACGCTGGTCAGCCGCCTGCTGGAAGGCCGTTACGTGCCCGAAGACAAGAAGGGCCTGCAGACCGCGATCAATGCTTTCCTGGTGCGCCAGGGCAACCACCTGACCCTGGTCGATACCGGTACCGCGCAGTGCTTCGGCCCCGGCCTGGGCCAGGTGCTGGGCAACCTGCGCGCCTCCGGCGTGGACCCGGCCGAGGTGGATGAGGTGCTGCTGACCCACGCCCATCCGGACCATCTGTGCGGCGTGCTCGACGCGCAGGGCAAGCCGGCCTACCCGAATGCCACGGTGTGGCTGTCCAAGGCCGATGCCGACTACTGGCTCAACCCGGCCAGCGAGGCCACCGCGCCGAAGGGCGTGCGCTTTGCCTTCCCGCTGGCGCGCAACGCGGTAGCGCCCTATCAGGCCAGCGGCCACCTGCGCACCTTCAGTCCCGGCGATGCCCTGCCCGGTGGCGCGGTGGCGATGGACACCCATGGCCATACGCCTGGCCATGTCTCCTACCGGTTCGACAGCCAGGGCCAGTCACTGCTGGTGTGGGGCGATGTGCTGCACTTCCACGCGGTGCAGTTCGCGCACCCGGAGGCGGCCTTCGAGGCCGATTCGGACCGCAAAGCGGCCATCGCCAGCCGTCGCGGCCTGCTGCAGCAGGCCACCGCCAACGGTTGGTGGGTGGCCGGTGCGCACCTGCCGTTCCCCGGTCTGGGCCATGTACGTGGCGAGGGCAAGGCCTATGCGTGGGTGCCGGCGGAGTACTCGCCGTTGAAATGAGGTATTGCCGACCAGTGGCCGGCACTACCCGGAAGCAGACCGCTAGGGCCGGGTCATGCCCGGCCCTAGCGGCCGGGTGCCAGACGCGGCGCGTCTCGTAGTTCGTCCAGGTACGGCAGCAGTTCCTGCAACGCCAAGTACGAACCCGCTTGCCGCGCGTCCATACGGATCGCCTGCCACTGCGCGTGTTCGAAGATCCGGGAATCAGAACAGTTGAGCGAGGTCGCATCGAGCTCAGCGCAGGATGCGCGAAGCCTCAGCAGCGCCTGCTGGCCCAATGGCGGCACCTGATCGGCCAGACCGTCCATGACGACCACCAGAGGCATCAGGACCGATGACTGGACCTCACAGGCAAGACACTGCGGCAGCCTTGCGGCTTGGCCCAATGCGTCCTGCTGGAGGAAATCGAGGGCAGAGAGCAAGGTGCAGGCCGCTTCGACGCGAGCACCGTCACCCGCCCCGTGCCGTTGCCAGAGCGTTGCAGCAAATCCTTCCATCCGTACACCCCGACGAAAAGGCAGGCCGACCGCAGGCCGCCTTACTCCAGCCCCAGCCAGCCGCCGATCACGCCGCGGGCTTCGTCCACGCCGGTACGGTCTTCGCCGGAGAACACCTGCACGCTGACGCTGTCGCCGTATGCCGACTGCAGCTCCTTGCGCACCTTCTGCAGGGACTGCATCTGCTGGCTGCGGCTTAGCTTGTCGGCCTTGGTCAGCAACGCATGCGCCGGCAGGCCACGCTGCACGGCATAGGCCAGCATCTGCCGGTCGTAGTCCTTCAGCGGGTGGCGGATATCCATCACCACCACCAGGCCCTTGAGGGCTTCGCGGGTGCGGAAATACCTGTCGATGAAGGCCTGCCAGTGCGCCTGCAGGTCCAGCGGCACCTTGGCGTAACCGTAACCGGGCAGATCGACCAGATGGGCTTCCGGGGTGACCTGGAAGAACACCAGCTGCTGGGTGCGGCCGGGCGTCTTGGAGACACGGGCCAGGGCGTTCTGGCGGGTCAGCGCGTTGAGCGCACTGGACTTGCCGGCGTTGGAGCGGCCGGCGAAGGCCACTTCGGCCCCTTCGTCGGGCGGCAGCTGCCGCACGTTATGGGCCGAAAGGTGGTAACGGGCGCGTTCGATGAGCAATGACATGTGCCTAGGATCGCATGTTGCGGCGCCGCGCGCCCGTGCCGGCGGCCTTTGCGGGCATTTTGCTGCACTGCTGCGTTGACCGTGCGCGGAAACGGCGTTGATAATCCGGGCGATGCCGGCGGCCACCGCCCGGCCCGGTCCATACGGAGCTTTAGCATGCGCCACGCTCGCGTTCTTGCCGTATCCGCCCTTGCCACTGCCGTAGTTGTTGCCGCTGCTGCGTTCGCGCAGACCACGTTGACCCCGCTGCCCGACAACGGGCCGATCAACACCGCCTCGCTGGAGGTCGATTTCAGCAAGACCCACTGGGGCGATGCCAAGGCCGGCCAGACCAAGGCCTCGGCCTGCGCGGCCTGCCATGGCGCCGACGGCAATTCCACGGTGGAGATGTACCCGTCCATCGCCGGCCAGAGCGAACGCTACGTCGCCCAGCAGATGGCCCTGATCGCCAACGGGCAGCGCAGCTCCGGCGCGGCGGTGGCGATGGTGCCGTTCGTACAGAACCTCACCCCGCAGGACATGCGCGACATCGGCGCGTTCTTCGCCACGCAGAAGGCCACTGCCGGCATCGCCGATGACACGGCGGTCACCGACGGCCCCTACAAGGGCATGAAGTTCTACGAGATCGGCCAGCAGCTGTACCGTGGCGGCGATGCCAAGCGTGGCCTGCCGGCCTGCATGGCCTGCCACGGCCCCAGTGGCGCCGGTAATCCGGGCCCGGCCTATCCGCACATCGGCGGCCAGCACGCCAGCTATGTCGCGCGCCGCCTGCAGGAATACCAGGCCGGCCAGACCAACGAGACCGACAAGGCGCACTTCCAGATCATGGCTACGGTTGCGCAGAAGCTGAGCGAGCAGGAGGTGCAGGCGCTGTCGAGCTACCTGCAGGGCCTGCACAACAAGGCCGACGACGTGGCCGTTGCCACCGCGCCGGCACAACCGGCTGCCGCCCCCTGACCACCACTGGTCGGCCCGGGTCGCCACGCCGGCCCGCGGCTGCGGTATGTTTCCTTCACGCCGGCGACCGCGCCGGCGTTGCTTTTTTCAACGGAGATGCGTGTCGATGAGGTTGATTTCCCGCCTGCTGTTGTCTGTGCTGGTGCTGCTGCCGCTGGTAGCCTGCGCCGCCACCCCCGCCAATGCCCCGCTGGTCGAAGGCAAGGACTACGAGCGCATCGCCCAGCCGGGCCCGTTCCAGCCGCTGGCCGGCAAGATCGAGGTGGTCGAGGTCTTCGGCTACACCTGCCCGCACTGCGCCCGTTTCGAACCGCAGCTGGAAGCCTGGGCAGCCAAGCTGCCGGCCGATGTGCGCTTCACTCCTGTTCCGGCAGCCTTCGGCGGCGCCTGGGATGCCTGGGCACTGGCCTACTACGCCGCCGACGAAGTCGGCGTGGCCAAGCGCAGCCATGGCGCCGTGTTCAAGGCCCTGCACCAGGACGGCTCGCTGCCGATGCAGAACGTCTCGGCCGATGAGCTCGCCACCTTCTACAAAGCCTATGGCGTGACACCGGACCGTTACCTGCAGGCCCTGCGCGGCGATGCCGTACAGAAGAAGGTCGATGCCGCCCGCGCGTTCGCCCAGCGCACCAAGATCCCCGGGACCCCGGCGCTGATCATCAACGGCCAGTACCTGGTCCGTGGCGACAGCTTCGACGACCAGCTGCGCATCGCCTCGGCGCTGATCGCCCAGGCCCGCGCCGCCCGCGGCCGCTGAACCAACACCCACCACCGACACGGCGCTGTCGCCGCCGCGTGTCATCATTTCCCCCTGGCCGGCGCATGACGCCGGCCCCACCTTTCCAGATGCTGGAGACGTTTCCATGAAGATCCGTTACGCCCTCGCCCTCGCAGCGCTGCTGCCGATCCTGGCGGCCTGCAAGGCCGACGACGGCAGCACCAACACCACCGCGGCCCCGGCCGAACCGGCTGCAGCTCCGGCGACCACCGAACCGGCCGCTCCGGCAGCGGGTACCGAAGGCGCCGCCCCGGCCGCTGCCGAAGGCGAGAAGGCCGCGGCTGAATCCGCCCCGGCCGCTGCACCGGCCCCGACCACCACCGCACTGACCGGCCCGGCCCCGGTGGAAGGCGCCGACTACCAGGTGATCCCGAACGGCCAGCCGTTCCAGCCGGCCGCCGGCAAGATCGAAGTGACCGAGATCTTCGGCTATGTCTGCCCGGCCTGCGCCGCGTTCCAGCCGCTGGTCGGCCCGTGGAAGGCCGGCCTGCCGAGCGACGTGAACTTCGTCTACGTGCCGGCCATGTTCGGCGGTACCTGGGACAACTACGCCCGTGCCTTCTACGCCGCGCAGACCCTGGGCGTGCAGGAGAAGACCCACGAAGCCCTGTACGCTGCCATCCATTCGCAGAAGACCCTGCAGGGCGAGCGCGGCACCGATTCGGTTGACGACATCGCCAAGTTCTACGGTGCCTACGGCGTGGATCCCAAGCAGTTCGCCGCCACCATGGGCAGCTTCGCGGTGAATGCCAAGACCAACTCGGCCAAGCAGTTCGCCCAGCGCAGCCAGATCAGCGGCACCCCGTCGATCATCGTCAACGGCAAGTACCTGGTGAAGGGCAAGAGCTTCCCGGACATGCTGCGCATTGCCGACCACCTGATCGCCCGCGAACGCGGTGCGGCCCAGGCTCACTGATCCAAGAGAAGCGTTTCCCGGCCGTGAATTCCCCCCGTACACGGACCCTGCGCTTGCTGACGGCCAACATCCAGGCCGGCTCAAGTACCCGCCGCTACAGCGACTATGTGACCCGCAGCTGGTCACATGCGCTGCCGGCGGGCCGCAAGCGCAGCAGCCTGGACGCGATCGCCACCCTGGCGCGCGAACATGACATCGTCGGCCTGCAGGAGGCCGACCCGGGCAGCCTGCGCTCGGGCTTCACCAACCAGACCCACTACCTGGCCCAGCGTGCCGGCTTCAACTACTGGAGCCACCAGCCGAACCGGCGCATGGGCGGGGTCGCCTCCAGCGCCAACGGCCTGCTGAGCAAGCTGGAACCGGTGGAAGTGCAGGATCACGCCCTGCCCGGCCGCATCGGCGGGCGCGGCGTGCTGCTGGCCAAGTTCGGCGACGGCGCCGATGGCCTGGCGGTAGCGGTAGCCCATCTGTCGCTGGGCGCGGGTTCGCGGATGTCGCAGCTGGGCTTCATTGCCGAGCTGCTGTCCGACCATCCCAACGCCGTCCTGATGGGCGACTTCAACTGCCTGGCCGAACGCCCGGAAATGCAGGTGCTGTACCAGAAGACCCGGCTGCAGCCCCCCGGCTGCATCGTGCCGACCTTCCCCAGCTGGCGCCCCGATCGCGCCATCGACCACATCCTGGTCAGCAGCGGCCTGCAGACCCGTACCGTGGAAGCCGTACCGGCCGCGTTCTCCGATCACCTCGCCCTGGCGATGCAGATCGACGTCCCGGCCGACGCCCTGCGCTGAAAAAAGGGGACGGAGGGGATTAAGTCGTTTGTGGCACAAACGACTTAATCCCCTCCGTCCCCTTTTTTCATGCGGTGACCGGCACCTTCAGCCGCCGCGCGGTCATCGTGCTGCCCACCGAGGCCAGCACCGTGCAGCCGATCGCCAGCCACTGCAGCCCATGCAGGTGCTCGTGCAGCAGCAGCATCGCCCACAGCGCGGCCACTGCCGGCTCCATGCTGATCAGGATGCCGAAGGTCTCCTTGGGCAGGCGCTTGAGCGCCATCATCTCCAGCGACATCGGAATCGCGCTGGACACCAGCGCCACCAGCAGGCCGGCCGCCAGGATCTTCGGATCGAGCAGTGCGGCGCCGGCATGCACCACGCCCACCGGCACCACCACCAGCGACGCCGCCAGCAGCCCCAGCGACACCGAATGCCCGGCGTGCAGATGGCCGGCACGCTTGCCGAACACGATGTACAGGCCCCAGCACGCCGCCGCACCCACGGCATACAGCACGCCGGCCGGGTCCAGCGCCGGGCCGCCACCGATCGGCAACAGCAACAGCAGCCCCATCGCCGCGCAGCCTACCCACAGGAAGTCGATCGGTCGTCGTGATGACAGCATCGCCACCGTCAGCGGCCCGGTGAACTCGATGGCCACCGCGATGCCGAAGGGAATCGTGCGCAGGGCCATGTAGAACAGCAGGTTCATCAGGCCCAGGGTGAGCCCGTAGCGCAGGATGGTGATCGCATCCACGCGGCTGGTCTTCCAGCGCCATGGCCGCCAGAACAGCAGCAGCAACAGCGCCGAAAAGCCCACGCGCAGCGCGCTGGTGCCCTGGGCACCGATCAGCGGGAACAGGTGTTTTGCGTAGGAGGTGCCGATGGCCAGCGAGGTGACCGAGCCGAGCACCGCCAGCGCCGGCAACATCGGCGCGAGTCGTGAGGTCTGCATGCGCAAAGTCTATTGCGCCGGCGCCGAGCACTTGGCTCAATTGACGGCCCGTTCGTGCAACTTCTGCTCGCCATGGCCACCGCCCCCGTGCTCGACAGTTTCGACCGCGCCATCCTCGACCTGCTGCAGCGGGACAACACCCTGCCGCAGCGCGAAATCGCCGAGGCCGTGCACCTGTCCACCCCGGCCGTGCAGCGCCGCATCAAGCGCCTGCAGGACAGCGGCGTGATCGCGGCCAATGTAGCGGTGGTCGCCGCCGCCAAGGTCGGGCGGCCGCTGACCATCATCGTCGAGGTGCGCGTGGTCAGCGAGCAGCGCGAGCGGGTGGCGCCGTTCAAGCGCCGCGTACAGGACGACCCGGCCGTGCAGCAGTGCTACTCGATCACCGGCGATGGCGATTTCCTGCTGTTGCTTTCGGCGGCGTCGATGGAGGAGTACGAGGCGATCACCGAGCGCTTGTTCGGTGGCGATGACAACATCGAGCGCTTCCGTACCTCGGTGGCACTGGGCACCTTGAAGCGGAGTTTCGAGGTCCCGCTGGCACCGGTTCTGTAGCGTCGAGCCATGCTCGACTGCGCTTTTACCGCAGAGCAACAGCCGTCGAGCATGGCTCGACGCTACAGTCGGAGACCATGAGCACTCCGTCCTCTCCTGCCGGTCGCCTGCGCCGCTGGCTGCTGCGCGGTCTGTGGCTGGCCATTGCCGTCGTTGCCGCGATGGCGCTGTGGAACAGTCCCTGGGCCGCCGCACCAAAGATGCTGTGGACACTCGCGCAGATGCCGCCGGCCACCGAACTCCCGGTGCCGGTGGAGGGTGTGCGCCCCCGCCAGATCGCCGATACCTTCGGCGCGCCGCGCGGCCGCGACCGCTCCCACGCCGGCATCGATATCTTCGCCCAGCGCGGCACGCCGGTGCGCAGCGTCACTGCCGGCGTCATCGCGGATGCCAGCGAACGCGGCCTCGGTGGTCGCCAGGCCTGGGTGATCGGGCCCGGGCGGGAACGCTACTACTACGCGCATCTGGAAGGCTGGGCCGAGGGCCTGGCGCGCGGCCAGGTGGTCCAGGCCGGTGACCTGCTCGGCCACGTGGGCGACAGCGGCAATGCCAAGGGCACGCCGCCGCATCTGCACTGGGGCATCTACGGCACGAACGGCCCCCGCAACCCGTTGCCGTTGCTGCGCTGATCGCCACGGCGCACCCGCGCACCGAACCGTTCATGATTTGTAAATAGGAATAGTTCGTATTACCATTTCTTTCGTTTCCGGTGGTGCCAGGACGGCCTGCCCGCCCTTCCCCTACCCGTAGCGCCTCGCCTCCTGGATGCCGGCCGAACGCGCGTGCTCGTCCAGGACCCCCATGACCCGTCCCGCCTTCCGTACCCTGCAGCCGCAGCGGCTGTCCGTTGCCGTGCTTGCCGTTCTCTGCGCCGTGGCCCCGGCCGCCTTCGCCGACACCGCCGCCGATCCGACCACGCTGGACAAGGTGGTGGTCAAGGGCGAACGTGCCGAAGGCTATTCGGTGCGCCGCACCTCGGCCGGTACCCGCTTCGATCTGGCACCGCGCGAGATCCCGCAGTCGGTCAGCATCATCAGCCACCAGCGCATCGAAGATCAGAAGCTGGACGACATCATCGACGTGCTGGCCAACACCACCGGCGTGACCAGCACCCAGTCCGACAGCGAGCGCACCGAGTTCTACGCGCGTGGCTTCTACATCGATGCCTACCAGTTCGATGGCCTGCCGACGCAGATGGTGCAGAACTGGAGCTACGGCGATTCCGGCCTCGATCTTGCGCTGTACGACCGCGTGGAAGTGGTACGCGGCGCTACCGGCCTGCTCAGCGGTGCCGGCAATCCGTCCGCCTCGGTGAACCTCATCCGCAAACACGCCGACAGCGCAGAACTGACCGGCAGCGTCTCGGTGAACGTCGGCAGTTGGGGCCGCACGCGCACCACCGTGGACGTGGGCACCGCGCTGAACGCCAGTGGCACGGTGCGCGGCCGGGTGATCGGCAGCTACCTGGACACCGATGGTCAGATGGACCGCTACAACCAGCGCAAGACGCTGGGTTATGCCGTCATCGACGCCGACCTGACCCCGGACACGCAGCTCAGCGTGGGCTACGACTACCAGCAGAAGCGCGCCAACGGCGCGACCTGGGGCGGCTTCCCGATGTGGTACGCCGATGGCAGCCCGACCAACTATCCGACCTCGTTCAATCCGTCGCCGGACTGGACCTACTGGGACACCACCAGCAAGCGTGCGTTCGCCACCCTGCAGCATGCCTTCAGCAACGGCTGGAAGTTCAAGATCGGCGCCACCCACGACCGCACCAAGGCCGACGACAAGCTGTTCTATCCGGCCTACACCGCGTTCAACAAGACCACGGGCGCCGGCATCACGCCGATGGCCGGCTTCTACAACACCGAGCGCAAGGTTGATGGCATCGATGGCTACATCGATGGGCCGTTCCAGCTGTTCGGCCGCGAGCACCAGTTCATGGCCGGCCTGAGCTACAACAAGCGTGAGTTCGCCAACTATGGTGATTTCCAGCCTGACTTCAACGATCCGAATGCACAGTACCTGCCGCTGGCCAGCTACTTCGGCTGGACCGGTGATTTCCCGCAGCCGAACTGGCGACCGCTGAAGCTTGCCAGCCAGGGCACCATCACCCAGAAGGCCGGCTATGCCGCCGCACGCCTGTCGCTGGCCGATCCACTGAAGCTGATCATCGGTGCGCGCTACACCGACTGGAAGAGCGAAGACGAAGGCAACGACCGCTCGCACAAAGTGACCACGCCGTATGCCGGCCTGGTCTACGACATCAACGATACCTACTCCGCCTACGCCAGCTATACCGAGATCTTCCAGCCGCAGACGCTGCGCAACAAGCAGGGCAGCTACCTCGATCCGGTCGATGGCAAGAGCTACGAAGTCGGCGTCAAGGGCGCGTGGTTCGACAACCGGCTGAATGCATCCGTGGCAGTGTTCCGCATCGAGCAGGACAACGTTGGCCAGGAAACCATGGACAAGGTCGACGGGCAAATGAACGAGACCGCCTACATCGCTGCACGTGGCACCGTCAGCCGCGGCTTCGAGTTCGAAGTGAACGGCGAACTGGCACCGGGCTGGAACGCGACCTTCGGTGCTTCACGTTACGTGGCCAAGGACATCAACGGCGCCGACATCAACACCAACCTGCCGCAGACCGCGCTGAAGCTGTTCACCAGCTACACCCCGCAATCGCTGCAGGAACTGACCGTCGGCGGCGGTGCCAACTGGCAGAACCGCATCTACTACGCTGCGCCGGTAGTGGGCCGCTTCGAACAGGAAGGCTACGCGCTGGTCAGTGCCTTCGTGCGCTACCGCATCTCGCCGGAGTTCAGCGTGCAGGCCAACCTCAACAACCTGCTGGACAAGAAGTACTACTCGCAGATCACCGGCTACGGTGCCTACGGCGACGGCCGCAATGGCTCGCTGACGTTCACCTGGGCGTTCTGATCCAACCGGCCTTGTAGCGTCGAGCCATGCTCGACTCGATCACACGGGGTCGTCGAGCACGGCTCGACACCACAACGGGGGCGCCCAGCGCCCCCGTTGCCGCGCTGCCCTTGCAGGTGTAGCGTCGCGCAGACGGATACCTCGCGCCTTCCCCCTCCAGGACGACCGGCCATGCGCACCCGCACGAAACTCGGTCTATCGCTCGTGGCCCTGTTCTCTTCGCTGCCGCTGATGGTCGCTACAGGCAATGGCTACTTCATCCTGCTTCTGCTGATCGGCCTGCCCGCAGCGATCCTGTTCTGGTTCGATCTGGGCCGTGAACTGCGCGCCATCCCCACTCCCACCCGCTCCGAGCGCGCGCTGGGATTGGCAATGGGCATTCCACAGGTGCTGTTCGGACTGTTGTGCGCGGGGATCGGCCTGATCCTGGTGGCCTGGATCCTGTACAACCTGCTGGTCCAAACGCTGCCACAGTTCCGCATTCCCTCACTGCCCGCCTTCGCGGTCGGGCCGATGATGATCGTGGCCGGACTGGGATGGGCACGCACCGCGTTCCGCCGTGCCAGCCTTGAACAGGATGGCCCGGAACAGGACATTCCGGATTGACCGCCTTCATGGAGTCGAGCATGGCTCGACGCTGCAACGGCGCCGGGCTGAGCCCGGCGCCGTCCCTTCATCAGAAACGCAGGTCCGCGCGCAGGTACCAGTAGCGGCCACGCGGGATGTCATAGGTCGAAGCGTCGTAACCGTTCAACGAGCACGACAGGCAGATCGGCGGATCCTTGTCGAACACGTTGTTCAGGCCAGCGGTCAGCTGCAGCCCCTTCATCCAGTCGATCTTGTAGCCCACCTGCATGTCATGGAAGGTGGTGGCCGACAGCGTATTGGTGCCTGCGGCCTGGTTGCTGCAGACCGGGAATACAGAGGCGTCACCGCAGTTCTCGGTCAATTCGGAGATATGCCGAACGGTCCAGTTGGCACTCCAGCGGTCCAGCGTCCAGCCGATGCTGGCATTGCTGGTCCATTCCGGAATCGAGCTGTCGGCCACTTCCACGCCCGGCTTCTGCGGCTGCTTCTGGCCCGCCGCACCGGTGGCCTCGTAGCGGCCGACGAACGTGTTCTTCCAGCCCAGCTTGAACTGGCCGATCGAGCTCTGCGGCAACGTCCAGAACAGATCCACGTCCCAGCCATCGGTCTTGATCGAGCCGAGATTGGTCAGGCGGTTGTTGAAGCTGCTCACTGCACCGGTATTGGCGCGGGTGATGCCATCGCAGTAGATCGGATCCAGCGTTTCCACGCACAGGTCCAGCTGGGTCTGCGCGTTGATTGCTTGGATCGCGCCATCGATGGCATGGCGATAGAAGGTCACCTCCACGTCGAAGCGCTCGGACCACGAGGTGTTGTTGCCAAACCACGGGCTCCACACGAAACCGGCACTGAAACTGCGCGAGCGCTCCGGATCCAGCTCGCGGTTGCCGCCGGTGGTCACCGAGATCTGCGAGTTGGCCTGCTGGAAGCCGGCCGGCACGCCCAGCGCGGCACAGTTGGCGGCGCTGCCGCGCGGCGGCGTACCGCCCAGGCCCACCGAGCATGGATCGAACAACTGCAGGTCGGCACGCGCGGCCGAACCGTACAACTCACCGATCGACGGTGCACGGAAGCCCTCGGCATAGGTCGTGCGCAGCACGAAATCGTCGGTCACCTGCCAACGCAGGCCGTACTTGGGCGTGAATTCGCCACCGAAGGTGGAGTAGTCCGAATAGCGGCCGGCCAGGCTCAGGTCCAGCTTCTTGCCGAATGAAGAGTCGGCGAAGATCGGCACGCTCAACTCCAGATAGGCCTCGTTGACGTCATACGAGCCGGACGTCGGCTGCGAAGGCACGCCGTTGTAGTGGCCCGCCACCGTCAGCGGATCGGGCTGGTACGAACCCTCGTACTTGCGATACTCGAAGCCGGTAGCGAACGACACCGGGCCGGCCGGCAGCGTGAACAGGTCGCTGGACAGGTTGGCGGTGAACAGGCTCAGTTCGTTCTGGCTGCGGTCACGCACCACCGGCTGGATCCACTTCAGCATGTCCGGCGTGATCGAACCGGCACCGCCGAAGATGTTCAGCGGCACGCAGCCCGGCGTCGCCGCACAGACGGACGGATCGCCCAGCGCCATGTTGACGTTGTAGATGTTGTAGCTGCCGTAGTTGGTCTGTTCGGCCTTGTTCTTGCTGTACATGCCGTTGACGTCCCAGTACCAGCTGCGGTCAGCCGCCTGGAAGTTGCCGACGAAGCCGGTGGCGAAATACGTGGTGTCCACTTCCTGCTTGAACACGCGCGCGCCGCCTTCTACTGGACGGCGACCGATCAGGCTCAGGTTGTCACCCGAGACCAGGTCGAAGCCGAACGGGTTGTACGGGTTGAGTGCAGACACGGTGATGTTGTCGGCCAGCGGATTGCCGGTGGCGCCATCGGGACCGAAGAACAGCGGCTCCGGGCCGGCCTGGTTGGTCGACTCACGGCGGTTGCCCAGTGCCTTGACGTACCACTGCACGTTGTCGGTGATGTCGAAGCGGAACTGACCGAACAGGCCCTTACGCTCCGACGGTGTCAGCACCATGTTGTATTCGGCGAAGTTGAAGCGATCAGCACTGGTGAAGCAGTGATAGTCATCGGTGCGCGCGCAGCCGGCACTGCCGTCGTAGCGCGGGTTGCTCACGCCGGTATTGGGCACGATGTTCTGCACCGCACCGGTGTTCGGGTCGGTGAACATGAAACGGCCCTGCGGAATGCCACCGCTGCCGAAGGCCAGGCCGGTGCCGGGAATCGGGAAGCGCGACTGCTCGCGGTCCTTGGCGAACACCGGATCCTGCTTGGTCCAGCTGGCGCCGAGGAACAGGCTGAAGCGGTCGCCGCTCTTGCCCCAGGCCAGATCCACGCCCTTCTGCGTGCCATCGCCCTTGCTGTACTCGCCGTAGTTCAGGGTCACCTGGCCGCCATCGAAATCACGACGGGTGATGATGTTGACCACGCCGGCAATGGCATCGGAGCCATACAGCGACGACGCGCCATCTTCCAGCACTTCGATGCGCTCGACGATGGCCAGCGGAATGGTGTTGAGGTCGGTGGCCGAGCCCACACCGGAGGCGGACGACTCATTGACCCAGCGGATGCCGTCAACCAGCACCAGCACGCGCTTGGCGCCCAGATGGCGCAGGTCCACCTGCGCCGAGCCAGCACCTACACCACTGCCATCGGGCGGGAAGCCGAAGTTGCCGGACGAATTGAACTTGGCATTGAGCGCGGAACCGGAACCGGTGAGCTGCTGCAGCACTTCGCCGATCGAGGTCAGGCCGGTGCGTTCGATATCACCGCGGGTCAGCGTCTGGATCGGCACCTGGCCTTCGACTTCAGCGCGCTTGATGCGGGTACCGGTGACTTCCACCGCATCGAGGTTGGTGGTGGATTGTGCAGCGGCACCCAACGGTGCCAGGGTCATCACGCACAGCGCGACGGCAACCGCCAAAGGGCGGTGGTGCAGGTGATTCATTCGCTCTCTCTCCAAAGGAATGTCGGGACATGGGCTGCCGCACTCCCTCCCTGCATGGCGGCGCCGTCTCCTTTGTAAACAAGTGGTAAAAATCGCGGCGTGATGATCGACACTCTTTCACGCGGAATTGACGCAATTGCAGGCCGATTGCGTCAGATGGCTGCAGGTTATGACCGGACGATATTGTTCACGACAGGCAGCCTTGATGCCGGCTGCGACAGCGCGCGCCGGGGGCTGCCACATTCATGGAGAAGGTCTTTGCCGGACCGTTTCAGGAATGGTTTGAAATTCCCTCTTTCAGAAGGCGCCGCTAGTCGATCCAGCGCAGACTCGCACCTCCAGCCATTCGCGGGAGGGTCGATCATGAAAGCGGTGAGTGCGGTGCTGGGTGTCACGACGGTGATGACGCTGCTTTTTTCCCTGGCGGGCGAATCGAGAGCAGGCGGCGTGATCGAGTGCAACAACTGCCCCTCCCCCAGCGATGCGGCCTTGGCCTCGGGAGAGGGATTGACGGTTGTGGTGGATTTCGAGAGAGCCGAGTTGACTGCTTTCGACGTTGAACGTGCCCCTGGGACCGGAAGGTGGCGAGCACATCCAACCCCGGTTCCAGCGCAGATTGAAATGGCCTTTCTGCGGATCCTGGATGCGACGCTGTCAGCAGGGGAAGCGCCGCTCATGCAGCAATCACCGCATGAGCGGCAGTGAGACATCGCACTACCGCACGAACGCAATGCGCTCCATGCCGGTCGCCTCGGCTGCGGCCAGAATCCTCGCCATGCCTTCGTATTCGGCCGCCGGATCGGTGGCGATACGCAGCTCCGGCAGGTTGCCGGCATGTTCGCCCGCCTGTGCCTGCAGGCGCGCCTGCAGCTCACTGATCACCATCGGCTGACCATTCCAGCTGAGCTGGTTGGCAGCGTCCAGGCGCAGCTCGATCGGCGGTGGCGGTTCGGGACGGTCGACCACGCGATCGGTGGCCTGTGGCAACTGCACGGCTATCGGCCGGGCCACGATCGGCGCGGTCACGATGAAGATGATCAACAGCACCAGCATCACATCCACCAGTGGCGTGACATTGATGTCCGCCAGCGGGCCGCTTCTTCCTGCGCTACTGAACGCCATGTGCCGCTCCCTGCAGCCGGGCCGTTCGCCCAAGCTCGACACTACGTCGCCCGCAGGCTCGCGAGGCAGTGCCTGCAGCACGAGCATTCAGCTGCCGTTGCCGACCCATCGCGTGCACGCAATGCGAAACTGAATTCAGCCATTGCCCGCTATGCTGCCCGCCATGACCCGACGCTCTTCGACCGCCCTGTCCCTGCTGCCCTTGGCCACCACGCTGCTGATCGGCTGCGCCAATGCCCAGTCCCTCGACGCCCAGAACGCGCAGCTGAAGGCCGCGATCGCTGCCGCCGAACGCGGCCAGTTCGATCCCGGCCAAGCCGCCGCACTCAGCCGCCATCCTGCATACGGCTGGCTGGAGTACGCCAACCTGCGCCGCAACATCGACACCGTCGATACCGCGCAGGCGCAGGCCTTCCTCAAGCGCTACGACGGCCAGGCCGTGGCTACCACCTTCCGCAGCGTGTGGCTGCCCTCGGTCGCACGCCGCCAGGACTGGCCGACCCTGCTCGCCAACTGGGCGCCCACCGACAACGCCGGCCTGCGCTGTGCGCAGCTGACCGCGCGCCAGGTGACCGGTAAGGTCGATCCGCAGTGGATCAGCGAAGCGCAGGATCTGTGGCGCAAGAACGGCAAGTCGCTGCCGGACGGCTGTGATGCCGTTTTCGCCGTGCTGCAGGCGCAGGGTGGTCTGAGCGACGCGCTGCGCTGGGAACGCATCGATGCCGCCGCCGACGCCCAGCAACCCGCTGTGATGCGCAGCGCCGCACGGGGCCTGCCTGCCACCGACCTGGCGCTGGCCAACAATTACGCGGCCTTTGTCGACAAGCCCAATGCCAGCGCATTGAACTGGCCGCGCACCGAGCGCAGCCGGCGCATCGCCACTGATGGCCTGGCCAAGCTGGCCAAGGCCGATCCCGGCGCCACCGAACAGCAGCTGCCGCAGTACGCGCAGGCACTGGGCCTGAGTGCCGACCAGCAGGGCCAGGTGCTGTACCAGATCGCACTGTGGACGGTGGCGTCCTACCTGCCCGATTCGGCGCGCCGTCTCAATGCGGTGCCGGAATCGGCGTACGACGAACGCCTGCACGAATGGCGCGTGCGCGAAGCGATGTCGCGCGGCGACTGGCCGGCAGCGCTTACCGCGATCCGCAAGATGGGCAGCAAGCAGCGCAGCGACCCGCGCTGGCGCTACTTCGAAGGCCGCATGCTGGAGAAGACCGGCCAGGCCCAACAGGCGCAGCCGCTGTTCCGCGAGGCCGCGCGCGCACCGACCTTCCATGGTTTCCTCGCCGCCGACAAACTGCAGCAGGGCTACACGCTGTGCCCGTGGAAGCCGAACGACAGCGCGCAGGCACAGGCGGTGATCGCGCGCGACCCAGCCATCCAGCGCGCGATGGCGCTGTACCAGATCGACCGCGCCGGCTGGGCCGTGGCCGAATGGAACAGTGCGCTGTCGCGCTTCGATGACACCCAGCGCCGCCTCGCCGTTCGCGTGGCGCAGGACAATGGCTGGTTCGACCGCGCCGTGTTCGCACTCGGCAAGCAGCCGCAGGAACAGCGCCTGTATGACCTGCGCTTCCCGCTGCACCACGACGCCACCATCCGCCGCGAATCGGCACGCAACGCGATCGATCCGGCCTGGGTGGCGGCAGAGATCCGCGCCGAGAGCACCTTCACCGCGCGCGCGCGCTCGCCTGCCAACGCCATGGGCCTGATGCAGGTGCTGCCGGCCACCGGTGCCGGCGTGGCCAAGTCGATCGGCCTGACCGGCTATGGCGGCGCCGACAGCCTGTACGACCCGGACACCAACATCGCCATCGGTACCGCCTATCTGCGCCAGCTGATGAACAAGTACGACGGCCTGCCGTACGTGACCATCGCCGCCTACAACGCCGGCCCGACCCCGACCGCGCGTTGGCAGGGCCAGCGCCCGGGTTATGACCCGGACCTGTGGATCGAGACCATCAGCTACAAGGAAACCCGCGAGTACGTCGCCCGCGTGCTGGCCTTCAGCGTGATCTACGACTGGCGCCTCAATGGCGATGCATTGCCGCTGAGCGACCGCCTGATGGGCCGCCTGGTGGACAAGCGCAAGAGCTTCAGCTGCGCCGCCAACACGGACCAGGGCGGCGATTGATCGCACTGCGGTCGTGCCGGCCGCTGGCCGGCACGACCCGATCTCCATTCCCTGGGGAGGGAACGCAATGAGCCTGCTGGCCTGGATCGGGATGTTCGCCGCCTGGAGCCTGTTCGCCACCTGGGTACTGCGCTGGGGTGGCGCGGCCTGGATGGAAGGCTGGAAGTCGCTGGCCTTCGTCGACAGCTGGGGCAGCCTGTGGGACGAAGCGCAGATCAAGCTGTACTTCCTCTGCCTGTGGATCGTCTACGGCCTGTGGTTCCTGGCCGGCCTGTTCGTGCCGGAGTGGCGCGGCCTGCCGTGATTCCTCTTCATCGGTAGTGCCGGCCGCTGGCCGGCAACCGCCATTGTCCAAGGGTTGCCGGCCAGCGGCCGGCACTACCGATGCTCATGCACCTACCGTGCGATCATCCCCCCATGAAGATCTATCTTGTCGGCGGCGCCGTACGCGACCGCCTGCTGCAGCGCCCTGCCGGCGACCGTGACTGGGTGGTGGTCGGTGCCACGCCCGCGCAGATGGAAGCGCAGGGCTACACCGCCGTCGGCCGTGATTTCCCGGTGTTCCTGCACCCGAAGACCGGCGAGGAATACGCGCTGGCGCGCACCGAGCGCAAATCCGGCCGTGGCTATCGCGGCTTCGTGGTCGATGCCGATCCGGCGGTGACGCTGGAAGAGGACCTGCAGCGCCGCGACTTCACCATCAACGCGATCGCCTGCGATGAGGAAACCGGCACGCTGGTCGATCCTTACGGTGGCGTTCGCGATCTTGAGCAGCGCGTGCTGCGCCACGTCGGCCCGGCGTTCGTGGAAGATCCACTGCGCGTGCTGCGCGCGGCGCGCTTCATGGCGCGCTTCGCGCCACTGGGCTTCACCGTCGCCGAAGAGACCATGGCGCTGATGCGCGAGGTCGCCGCCAGTGGCGAGCTGGACGCGCTGGTGCCGGAACGCGTCTGGCAGGAACTGCGCAAGGCGCTGGTCAGTGAACGGCCCTCCGCCTTCCTGCGCACGCTGCACGCTGCGCATGCGTTGGGCCCGATCCTGCCCGAGCTGGAAGCGCTGTATGGCGTGCCGCAGCGTGCCGAATTCCATCCGGAAGTCGACACCGGCATCCACCAGGAAATGGTCAGCGACATGGCCGCGAAACTGGCACCGGGTGATGACCTGGTCGGCTTCGCTGCCCTCACTCACGACCTCGGCAAGGGCCTGACCCCGCCGGAGGAATGGCCACGCCACATCATGCACGAGCAGCGCGGCATCAAACCGCTGAAGGCATTGTGCGCGCGGTTGAAGATTCCCACCGAGCACCAGCAACTGGCCGAAGCAGTCTGCCGCGAGCACTTGAACGTGCACCGCATCGACGAACTGCGCGATGCCACTGTGCTGGAACTGCTGGGCCGCTGCGATGCACTACGCCGGCCGGAACGCGTGGCCCGCATCGCACTGTGCTGCGAGGCCGACAAGCGCGGCCGGCTCGGTTTCGAGGATGCCGACTACCCACAGGGCGAAACGCTCAAGCGCCTGCACCAGGCGGCGCTGTCAGTGCAGGCGCGGGATCTGGATACCACGCATCTGAAGGGCCCCGCCATCGGCGAAGCACTGGCCAAGGCGCGGGTGAAAGCCATCGCCGCCGCCCGCTGAAGCACCTGGTAGTGCCGGCCGCTGGCCGGCACCTTCACGTCGCCCGTCTATCGACGGCGCTTGCGCGAGAAGTGGTCGACAGCATGAGCACCCAACAAGACGGGTTGCATCAAGAGGAACAGCCATCCACCCAACCGGAGCGTCTCCACCGGATTGAACCGGGTGATGAACGCAGCTGCCAGTGCCAAACCCGCAAGAAGGCCGATCTCATAGACCCACAGCGATCGGCTAGAACGCTTGCCCACGATGCTCCTCTCCATTGAACAGGGCGCACTTGCAAGCCATCGCCGCCGTCCGGCACCACGGGGAGTGCCGGCCGCTGGCCGGCAACCAGACAGTCCCTGGATTCAGTGCGTCATGCCGCGGGTGATCGCCGCCGCACGCTGCTTCAGCTGGGCCACGGCATCGGGAATCATCTCCATGCCCACGTCCAGGCCCGGGTTCAGCACCAGGCCGACGCCGTCGCCGATACCGGCCAACAGCGCGTGCACCGCAATCGGCATGGCATGCGCAAACTGCGGCAGCTGCTCGTGCCACAGGCCGGCGCGCTCGTGGGCGGTGAACACCGCGAACATCGGCTCACCGCTCTCGCTGGTCAGCACCAGCGGCGAGATGCTCTCGTCCCAGGCGCCGTCTTCGCCAATGGCCTTGTCCAGCAGCACGAACGCCGTCGAGGTCAGCAGGCCGTCGAGGAACTGCGCTGCGGTCAGCGTGCCGTCCTGGGCCTGCAGCAGGCGCACCTCGAGGTCGTTGAGGGGTTCGAACGGGGTGTCGTGGTCCATGGTCGGTTCCGGTACGTGATTGCAGGCTGCAACTTTAGCAGGCCGGGGGTGAGGCACGGCAGCGCATCGGCAGGGACTCTCAGGGCTTCAGCGGCCGATGAGACTTTCCGCGGGAATGCCCAGGTTGCGGTGAAGCTTCCGGATCATTTCCAGAGTCAGACCGCGCTTGCGATTCAACACCTCGTAGACACGGTTGAGCTGGCCGATGGACGGCACCAGATCCTTCACTGTCAGACCGCCCTGCTCCATGCGGAAGCGGATTGCGTCGATGGGATCTGGCGGGTCGATCGGGTAGTGCTTCGCTTCGTAGGCTTCAACCAGCGTTACGAGAATTTCGAATCGATCGCCATCCTCGCTCCCCGGCTCCGGCTCGTTGTCCACATAGGCCGAAATCTCGCGCAGAGCGTTTTCGTAGTCGCTTTCCGTACGGATGGGCTGGATGTTCATAGAAGCTCCACAGTGTCGGCGTCGATCCGGTCGTACTCGGCGTGGGTGCCAATGAACTTGATGTAGACCACTTGAAACCTGTAACCCACAGCGACGATGAGCCGGTAGCTGTTGCCCTTTATGTTGAACACCACACGACTGTTCGCCACGAAACTTGCGCTTGCATAACGTTGGCGTACGTCGTGCGGCGTGTCCCATACGGCGTGCCTGACTTCGTCGTACCAGGACCTCAGCGCTGCTTCCGAATCAGGGTGGCGTTCCCAGAATCGTTTCAGCGTCGCCAAAGCAACCACTTTCATTCGCGCATCCTAGTCCCAATATGGGACATAAGCAACCCTCTCATCTTCATCAGCGGTCGATGTATCCGTGCCGCCACAGCCAGCCCAGCGCGGCCAGCCCGGCCACAACCACCAGCATCAACGGCAGGCCGAAGCGGTGCCGCCACGGGATCGGTACCCCGCCCAGCTGCTGGTCCATGGTCTCGGTATCCAGCACCCAGCCGTGCTCGCACCGGGTGCAGGCCAGTTCGTAGCGGCGCTGGTAGGTGAAGCCAAACAGCAGGTCGATGCGCGCCATCTTGTAGCGCAGCTGCGGGGCGAACTCGGTTTCCGTCTGGCAGCGCAGGCAGTGATGCGCTTCGGTGGGGCCGACGATCACCACCCGTTCCTGTTGGCCGATCAGGATCATGGCTCAGTGGCCCTGGCAGGCGGGCTGGGCCAGTAGCCACGCTTGGGCGGCAGCCACGGTGGCCGGTCCGCTGGCCGTAGCCTGATCCGGCTGCATTCTGCCGCCGTCACCCTGCCCGTTGCGGTCAGTCATCACATTGTGGGTCATCAACAAAGTAGTACCGTCCACCAGCGTCATGGGTCGATTGCCGGTAGAAAAGCCTGCGCTGGGCTGACCGAAACTGCGACTCCCTGGTTGCCCTCGAAACGCGAGTGCCACTGCTTCGCCGGAGCTTGCCGTACCGGCCCCCATCACCACCGCCACCGGTGCTGTGCCCGCACGCAATCGATACGCGCCCTGTCGTGAACGCAGCATCGAGGCATTGCCTTGCACAACTTCTCCTTCCGCCTGCCGCCACCACAGCAATCCATTGGCACTACGGAAGGCGCCGATCAACGCCCCCTGCGTATCCGGCGTTCCATGCAGCAATGGCAACAAACCCAACAACATCGGCCACATGTTGCCGCCACCATTACTGCTTACATCCACTACCCAGCCGCACCGCGTGCCGTCATCCAGGCCGGCGATACGCTCCTGCAACGCCAGCGCGTAGACCTTGCGTGCTTCATAGCGTTCCGGTTCGCTGCGTTGCAGGTCTTCCACAAAGGGGCTGACCCGCAACACGCCGATGCGGGGATTGACATGACTGGGGGCAGCGAGTTCGGTGGCCTGAGCGGCATTCAAGCGCTGAGCACGTTCGGAGCGCTGACGCTGCTCGCTTGGTGAAAACCAGCGGCCGTGGCCTCCGCTGCTGCGTGCGGCGGCCTCATCCAGGACACGGCGCTGTTGCGCGCGGTCATCGCCTGCGGCGGTCAGGCGGGCGCGCACGTCGTTCCAATCGACGCGGCCACGGTACAAAGACTGGGTTTCCAACAATTGCAGCATCTGCTCACGCGCTTCGGGCGACGGCAGCTCCACTGTTTCCTCTGCAACAGCGACCGAAGATGAAAGCAGCAGCGTGGCGAGCATGGTGGCACGAACATTCCTTGGGTCCAGCATCGACGACTCCTTGTCATGTATCGAAGCCATAGGATAGTCGTGGCGGGATCGATCTCGCCACGCACCGTTGTCCTATAGAGCCGAGCCCATGCTCGGCTCTGTGGGATTGGACCGAAGCAGCCGAGCATGGCTCGGCTCTACAGGGTCATGACAGCGGCAGGATTCGTGTCGACCAAGGTCGACACCTACCAAAGCGGGTCAATGCCGTCAGTTGGGTATGTGTGCCGACCTTGGTCGGCACACGCCAGAGCACGAGACTCACCAATCCGCGCGCAGGCCGATGTTGCCTTCGATGATGCGGCGCTTCTCGTTGCGGTCACCGCCCAGCTCGCGTGTGTAGTCGGCCACGGCATAGGCGCTGATGGTGCGGTTGAAGCGCCCGACCACACCTACCCCGGCTTCCAGTGCACGCGAGCGCTGCGAATTGATGATCGTGTCGTTGTCGAAGCCGACGCGGTCCTCGCCGGAACGGCCATGCCAGTAATTGAGCTTGAAGTATGGTTGCCAGCCGTTGTCGGCCAACTGGTAGTCGCCGGCCAGGCGCAGGCCGATGCGGCCGGTCCAGGCATTGTCGTTGTCGAAACGCACGCTCGATACTTCATCGCGGCGGTCGTCCAGCGCGGTGCGCTGCCAGATCACCTGTACCTGCGGTTCCAGCCACCATGCGGACTGGCCGACGTGCAGCAGCGGCTTGCCGGCTTCCACCGATACGCTGGTGCCATCGCCCTTGATCCCGAAGCCGAGTCCACGCGAAGAACGCGCGCGGCCGTCGTAGCGGCTCTGCATCGCCACGGCGTCGATGTAGCCCCCGCTGCTGTCGGTGAAGGTCCAGTACAGGCCCACGTGCTTGTCGTCCAGGCGGCTCTGGCCTACCTGCACGTTCTCCCAGCCCAGTGCCAGGCCGGTGGTCTTGCCCTGCGCGCGGGTGCGGCCGACGAACACGCCGATCTGGTTGCGGTGGTTGTCAGAGGCAGCAGCCCACACATCGAGGCCAGCCTGCAGGCCCATCACATCGCCATCAAAGCCGGGCTGCGCATCACCCTTCCAATGGATCTCGCTGCTCTGGCCCACCAACCGGCCCCAGGCGGTGCGGAATGCACCCTGGTTGTACAGCAGGCGTTGTTCGCCCTGCCGCTCGTGGAAGGTACCGAGGCTGGCCAGCGAGGTCTCGCGCAGCAGCGGCGGCACCACAGCATAGGTGGCAGTCTCCACGCGGTATAGCGGTACCACTGCGCCCTCGGCGGGACGTGCACCCGGCGTCGGCGGCGCACCGGTTCCGGGCAGCGCTCCGCCAGCCACCGGCACATCCGGCACCGCCGGATCACTGGGCGGCGCCACCGGCACGGGTTCCGGCGGCGGTGGTGGCGGCGCGGTCTCGCCTGCGGTCAGATCCGGATCGGTGGCGCCTTCGGGCGGCGGTGGCGGTGCCGGGGTGATCGGTGGTGGGGGTGCGACGGGTGGCGTCGGCGGCGGCGGCACGCCATTGATACCGCTTCCGTTGGGCGCCGGTGCAGGCCCGGCCACCACGGTCGAGCGCAGGTACCAGTTCTCGCTGGTACCGGCACTGACACCGCCCTTGAACAGGAAGTACTCGTAGGCACCGGCCGCAACCGGTGCGAACAGCGAGAACGCGCCCGGCGCGGTACGGCCACCATTCAACGCCTGCACCACCAGGATGCCATCGGCCAGCGTGGCCGCGCCGCTGCCGCCGGCATTGAGCACGCCGATGCCGGTGGTGCCGGTGGCGGTACCGCCATCGATCACCAGGCGGTCGCTGGTGGAATTGTCCGCGCCGAGCACGGTACGCAGGTACAGGCCACCGCCGTCACCACGATAGTTGCCACGCACGGTAAACACGTCGCCAGCACCGGTACCGGTCAGGTCGATACGCCCGGCATTGACCATCTCCACCAGTGCGCCACTGTTGAACGGACGGACGGCATGGCCGCCACTGCCCGCGTAGACAGTGCTGGTGTCATCCACCGTGAGCGTGCCGGTGCCGGTTCCGCTGTCACCCAGCACCAGATCGCCATCGAAGGTCAGCTCGGTGCTGTTGGCCAGGCTGATTGTCTCCCAGTTCTGGAAGCGTCCCATGCCTGCAGCCTTGACGTTGTTGAAGTTGAGCTGATCGATGCCACTGCCACCGTCGAACAGCGGCACTGCACCAAGGTTGCCCTGGTTGAGGCTGGCGAGATTGGCCACGTCGTTGTCAGGACCCATGTCGATCGCGCCATAGACGATGCCGCCACCTCTCCAGTTGAAGATGTCGTTGCCGGTACTGAGCAGCACCTGGCCACGCACGGTGCCATCGGTGATGGTCACGCTGTCGGCACCACCACTGACACTGATGTTGCCGCCGATGTAGGCCGTACCCGAGATGATGATGGTGTCGGTGTCGAAGCCGGTGACCACGTTGCCCTCAACGATGCCGCCGGACTGATCCCACAGATTCTTGTCCAGCTTCATGTTGACGCGGCCGATGCGGCCAGCGGTCATCCAGGCCTGGTCGCCATCCTCGAACGCACCGACGATGCGGCCACCGCTCATGCGGAAGGTATCGATGTTGTCGCCCTGCTGCAGCGCGCCGATCGTGCCGCCACTCATGACGAAATCATCGCGGCCACTGCCCTGCACCACCACGCCGGTGACGGTGCCGCCGGTGACAGTCATCTGGTCATCGCCACCGCCCTGGTCGACGCTGTCGATCGTGCCGTCACTGAGCAGCAGCACATCGTTTCCATCGCCCTGCAGTACGCCTCCGGTGATGCTGCCGGCCTGCATCTCGAAGCGATCGTTGCCCGCATCGAACTGCACGCCGGTCTGACCACTGATCGTTCCCCGATTGACCAGCACGCTGTCGCCTGCGCCGATGAACTGCAGGGCAATGTTGTTGCCGGTGCTGATGCTGCCGGTGTTGTCGACGCGGCTGCCACCCCCAAGCTGCACGGCCACACCGCCCACCGAACTGATCGCGCCCTGGTTTGACAGCAGGTGACCACCGGCACCGACCAGCGCGAGGGCCGATCCACCACCACTCTGCTGCAACTGGGCACCATTGCCGACGTTGACGGTGACGCCAGCCGCGCCACTGGCGGTAACGGGAGTGGTCTGCGGATTCGGTGCGTTGGCATCACAGGTGACCGTCTGGCCGGCGGTCGGTGCCGGGTTGTTGCAGCCCGCCCAGGCGACGCTGGCGGTCGTCAGAAGCAGGGACGGAACGGCGAGGGCCTGCAACACGGAAACAGCAAGGCGGCGCGGGCGGAACGCACGCGGAACGGCACGGGACATGGGGCACTCCTGGACGGGAAATCAGGAACTGCGTATGTGCGGCACTGCGCTTGCAGTCTGCCGTGTGGTGAACCGTTTCGACAGGTGAACTTGCGTGCAGAGAATCACAGTTCAGATGTGAAATCGCCCGGTCCTCACGCCAATGTGATGTGGCTGAAATCGTTCATTTTTTGGCACATGGGGATCACGCGCAAAGCATCCACGCATGGCGTGGATCTACTGACCCTGCATCGCCAATCGATTCACTCATGGCACCTGGTAGATCCACGCCATGCGTGGATGCCGTTGGCGGATGGGGTCAGATCTTCAGATAGATCTTCCGCCGGTCCAGCCACCACGCCACGCCCCACCACAGTGCGACGAACACCAGCGCCTGCAGCATCGACGCCAGTTCCAGCGCCTGCGGCATCGCCGTGGCCAGATGCTGCCAGATCCAGCCCCAGGCGCCGGTCGCCATCAACACCACCGACATCACCGATGCGCCCAGATAGGCGGTGATTGCATTGACCCCGAAGCGCCGGCCCAGCGCGGGCCAGCCCTTCTGGTCGATCAGCACGTGGCCCAGCCACAGCACCAGCGCCGCAAGACCGCCCGTCCACAGCACGTAACTGGGCGTCCACAGCTGTTTGTTCAGCGGCAACACGATGGCCAGCAACAGGCCGAGCACAGCGGTCGCCACGCCCAGCCCGGCCAATGCCGCCGAACGCCCGTTGCGCAGCAGGCCACCGGCAAGCAGGCCGAGCACCGTGCTGGCCAGCGCGCCCAGCGTACTCAGCAATCCTTCCGGGTCATGTCCGAGCCCGGTATCGGCATGCCACTGGTAGATCCACGGTGCGAACAGCGCGGTATCCAGACGACTGGCCGGATTGGTCCACGACGCCAGATCGCCGACGCCCAGCAGCAGTACGGTATACCCCACCAGCAGACTGACCAGTACGGCCGCCTGTGCGCGCGGACGCGCATACACCGCCAGTACGCCCACCAGCGCCGCGCATACCGCGATCCGCTGCAGTACGCCCCATATGCGGAAGTGATGGGTATCCAGCGCCCACCAGATCAGCAGGTGCAGCAGCGCACCGGCCACCAGGATGCGCAGTGCGCGCTCCAGCACGCCGCGTGCCAATGCCGGTCGCGCCGACGCGTCCAGCGCGCGTGGCGCCACGCTGAAGGCCATCGACACGCCCACCAGGAACAGGAAGAACGGGAACACCAGGTCGGTAGGCGTGCAGCCATGCCATTCCGAATGACGCAGCGGCGCGAACACCGCGCTCCAGTCACCCGGGTTGTTGACCAGCAGCATTGCCGCCACGGTAATGCCGCGCAGGGCATCGATCGAGCCCAGCCGGCGTGGCGGCATGCTTCCCTTCAAGGGATCGGCCATCAAGCGGCCTCGTATTGTCCGGCAATCCAGGTGCCACGCACCTGCAGGGCATCGTCCAGCAGCACCAGGTCGGCCTGGTAGCCCTCGGCGATGTGGCCCAGACGATCGTCAACGTTGAGGAACTGCGCCGGATAGGTCGAGGCCATGCGCGCGGCTTCGGCCAGTGGCTGGCCGAGCAGCTGCACGGTGTTGCGCACCGCGGTGGCCATGTCCAGCGCCGAGCCGGCCAGCGAACCGGCGGCATTGCGCACCACGCCGTCGATGGCGGTGATGGTTTCGCCGTACAGCACGTAACTGGGATCGTCGGCGCCAACCGGCGGCATCGCATCGGTGACCAGCAGCAGGCGACCACGCGGTTTGGCTGCCAGCGCCACGCGCAGGCTGGCCGGATGCACATGCACGCCATCGACGATGATGCCGATCCAGCTGTCGCGGTCTTCCAGCGCAGCGCCCACCGCGCCGGGCTCACGGCCCTGCAGCGGCGACATCGCGTTGTACAGGTGGGTGAAGCCACGCACGCCTGCATCCAGACCGGCGCGGATCTCTTCGTAGGTGCCTGCGGTATGCCCAGCGGCAACGATCACGCCGCGCTCGACCAGCGCGCGAATGGTCTCCAGCGGCACGCGTTCCGGTGCCAGCGTCAGCAGGGTCACGCCGTTGTCCAGCGATGCGGCCAGCGCGATCTCTGCTTCGTCTGGCACACGGAACTTGCTGGCATCGTGCGTACCCTTGCGGGCCGGCGCGATGTACGGTCCTTCCAGATGGATGCCGATCACGCCGGGCACACCCTGCGCGATCGCCTCGCGCATCGCATCGATGGCTTCACGCATCACGCCCACGTCGTCGCTGATCAGCGTCGGCAGCATCGCGGTGGTACCGAAGCGGCGGTGCGCCTGCGCGATGGTCCGCAGCGACGCCACGTCCGGCGTGTTGTTGAACAGCGCGCCGCCGCCACCATTGACCTGCACATCGATGAAACCGGGCAGCAGCCAGCCACCGCCCAGATCAACCTGCTCGGCGGCCTGGCCCAGCTGCGGCGCTGCATCGGGCAGCAGCGCGCTGATGCGGCCGTGCTCGATCACCACCGCCAGATCATCGCGGAATTCGTCGCCTGCCAGGATGCGGGCATTGCGCAGGACCGTGGCCATCACACCGTCTCCGTGACCTTGTTCAGGTGCGGCGGCAGATCCGGGTTGAAGCCACGACGCAGCGCCAGCGCGTTGATCGCGCGGTAGAAGCTCTGCACGGTCAGCAGAGGTGCGCACAGCGGATGCGGCGCGGCCGCTACCGGCAGGTTGCCACCGGCACCGGCCATCCACACCTGTGCACCGCGCGCGGTGAATTCCTCGACGACGGCACGGGTTCCGGCGCCGGTTTCGTCGGGCTGGGCAAAGGCCAGCACCGGGAAACCGCGGTCGACCAGCGCCATCGGGCCATGCTTCACTTCAGCCGAGCTGTAGGCTTCGGCATGCAGGCTGCAGGTTTCCTTGAACTTCAGTGCAGCTTCCTGCGCCGCGCCCAGGCCCAGGCCACGGCCGAGCACGAACAGGTTGGTCGCCTCGACCAGGCCCTCGGTCACCGGCGTCCAGTCGCACTGCCAGGCCTCGCGCATCGCGTCCGGCAGCAGGTCCAGCGCCGCACGCAGGCTTGCGTCCTGCTTCCAGTAGGCAGCCAGCTGCAGCAGCGCAGCCAGCGACGCCAGGTAGCTCTTGGTCGCCGCCACACTCTTCTCGGCACCGGCGTGCAGCGGAATGACCGTATCGGCCAGCTGCGCCAGCGGCGAATCCTCGACGTTGACCAGTGCGATCACGCGCGCGCCGGCGGCCTTGGCAGCTTCCGCGTTGCGCAGCAGGTCCGGGCTCTTGCCCGACTGCGAGATGACGATGAACAGCGCGCCACGCAGCTGCAGCGGTGCGGCATAGACCGAACCCACCGACGGCGAAGCCGATGCGACCACCAGGCCCAGCTGGGTTTCCAGCAGGTACTTGCCATAGGTGGCGGCATGGTCGGAGCTGCCGCGTGCGCAGGTGACCACGAACGGCGGCGGCGCCGCACGCAGGCTGGCAGCCAGGGTTTCCATGGTGGCGTGGTTGCGCGAGAACTGGCGCGCGACCACGTCGGCCGCTTCAGCGGCTTCGGCGAACATCAGGGTGGACGTGGGGTCTGACAGCGACATGGCAGGCTCAGGCAGGATCGGAAGGAAGGGGGCGTGCGCCGGCCGGGCGCATCGGCGCGGTCGAACCGCGCACCACCAGCTGCGGCACGAAGCCCTGGTTGTGCAGCGGTGCCGGCGCATCGTCATAGGCGTCGCTGCGCAGCTGTGCGATCAGCAGGCGCGCGGCATGGCGGGCGATGTCTTCGGTGGCCTGCTTGGCGGTGGTCAGCGGCGGCCACGACTGGCGCGAGAACGGGCTGTCCTCGAAACCGGCGATGGACAGGTCATACGGCACGTTCATGCCCGCCGACTTCGCGGCGGCCAGCACACCGGCGGCGATTTCGTCGTTGGAACCGAAGATGGCCGTGGGCGGCTCGCGCAGCGCCAGCAGGCGGCGTGCGCCCCGGAAACCATCGTCGAAGGTGTAGTCGCCCTGCACCACCAGGTGCTTGTCCACGGTCATGCCGTAGTCCTTCAGTGCGGCTTCGTAACCGGCATAGCGCTCGCCCGATGAGCGGTGCGAGATGCCGCCCCAGAGGAAGCCGATGCGCTGGTGACCCAGCTGGATCAGGTGCTCGGTGATCTCGTAGGCGGCCTCGCGGTCGTCGACGAACACGCAGGCGCCGTCGGCCGGGTCTTCGGTGGCGGCAATGATGCGCACCAGCTTGATGCCGCGCGCGGTCAGTGCCTGGATCAGGTCGCGGCGCTCGGACATCGGTGCGGTCAGCACCAACCCGGCCAGGCGCGAACGCTGCACCCAGTCGGCCAGCTCATCGGCCAGCAGCGGCGAGCTGGAATCGCAGGGATGGATCTGCAGGCCGAAACCGGTCTCGCGGCACGCGGCCAGTACGCCGTTCTGCACGCCGATGATGTGGTACGGGTTCGGGTTGTCGTAGACCAGCCCGATCACGAAGGTGGTGCCGCTGCGCAGGTTGCGCGCGGATGGATCGGGTTCGTAATCGAGTTCAGCGATGGCACGCAGCACCCGCGCACGGGTGGCCTGCATCACCGAAGGCTCGTTGTTGATCACCCGCGAGACCGTCTTCAGCGAGACCTTGGCCTTTTCCGCAACGTCCTTGATGGTCGCTCTGCGCATGGGTTTTCCCTGGGGTTGGCTGCCGTCCATCATCGCCGATCAGGCCTTGTCCTGCGGCAGGCCGGCGCGGTGGCCGACCACCGAGTAGAACAGGATGTACAGGTAGCACGGCACCATCAGCAACACGAACACCAGCTGGAAGTCGATGTGCTGCTTGAGCACGGCGAACAGCTGCGGAATGATCGCGCCACCGGCAATGCCCATCACCAGCAGGGCCGAGCCGGTCTCGGTGAAACGGCCCAGGCCGCGGATCGCCAGCGGGAAGATCGCCGGCCACATCATGGCGTTGGCGAAGCCCAGCAGGGCCACGAAGGCCACCGATACATAGCCGTGGGTGGCCCAGGCGCCCAGGCAGAACACCACGCCCAGCACCGCCGAAATGGTCAGGTAGCGCGACTGCGAAACGACCTTGGGGATCAACAGCAGGCCGACCACATAGCCGACCAGCATCGCGCCAAGGGTAAGCGAGGTGAACATCTTGGTCTGGTCCAGCGGCAGGTCGAAGCCATGCCCGTAAGTACCAATCGCATCACCGGCCATCACCTCCACGCCCACGTAGACGAACAGGCACAGCACGCCCAGCCACAGATGCGGGAACTGGAAGATGCTGCGGCGCTCGGCGGCACCGGCAGCCGCCGGCGTGGCGTTGGCTTCGGACGACTTGATTTCCGGCAGCGGCGAGAACAGCACGGCCACCGCCAGCACCACCAGCAGCGCAGCCATCGCCAGGTACGGGGTGTGGATCTTGGCGGCAAACTCGTTCAGCAGCGCGGCCTTTGTGACCGCATCTGCGGCCTGCACCTGTGCATCGAGGTCACCGATGCCGTGCAGCACCAGCGTGCCGATCAGCACCGGCGCCAGCATGCCGGCGATCTTGTTGCAGATGCCCATCAGCGCGATGCGGCGTGCCGCCGTCTCGATCGGGCCGAGGATGGAGATGTAGGGGTTGATCGCGGTCTGCAGCAGGGCCAGGCCGCTGCCGATCACGAACAGGCCGCCGAGCGCCCCCGGATACCAGCGCTGGGTGGCAAACTCACCGAACAGCGCAGCACCACCGGCCATCACCAGCAGGCTCAGGCTGAGGCCCTTCTTCATGCCGGTGCGGCGCAGGATCCACGACGCCGGCAGGGCCAGGAAGAAGTAGGACAGGTAGAACACCATCAGCACCAGGAAGGCACCGACCTCGCTGAGTTCGAAGGCGAGCTTGACGAAGGTGATCAGCGGGCCGTTGAGCCAGGTGAAGAAGCCGATCAGGAAGAACAACACGCCAACGATGGCGATGGAGGTGGCCACGTTCGGGCGCGCGCTTGCAGCGGGGACGGCGGACATCAGGAGGGCTCCTGCGGCGACGGCCGCAGAACACGGCGTCGGAGAGTGGCTGGGAACAACGTTGTCACATTCTTTCGATGGACAACCGCGGTTTGTCAACTTCCATGCGCAGCCCCGTGAACCTCGTGCTGCACTGCGCAACCCGATCACAGCGCCGTGTGCTGAATGCGCCACAGCCCTTGAGCCCCTTGCAGCAACGGTTCCCGCGTGAAACCCATGCTCACGCCATGTAAACGTTTACTGCATGTCGCATTCGTTGCGCCGCAGCAACGAAAGTGTCACGAACTCGTTGACATCGTTGTCAGCGGGGTTACAGACTCCGCCCCAATCGCCGCCCCCGATCCCGGGTCCGGCCCCACCTGCAGCAGGAGCCCGCGTGACCGCCAGCCACCCCGCCCCGGCCCATGTCCTGTCCCGAGTCGCGCCCTCGTTCCTGGCCGCCGACGTCGGTGGCACCCATGTGCGCGTGGCCCGGGTCCAGGCCAGCGGTGATGCCGCCCACCCGGTGCAGGTGCTGGAGTACCGCAAGTACCGCAATGCCGACCATGCCGGCCTCAGCGCGATCCTGTCCGACTTCCTTGGCGAAGGCCCGCGGCCCACGCATTGCGTGGTCGCCAGTGCCGGCTACGCACGCGAGGACGGCACGGTGATCACCGCCAACCTGCCCTGGCCGCTGTCGGCGCGCCAGGTGGAAGCCGACGTCGGCCTGCAGCGGGTCTACATCGTCAACGACTTCGAAGCCGTGGCCTACGCCGCCGCGCAGGTTGACGCCAGTGGCGTGCTGCACCTGTGCGGACCGGAAACCGCCGCCCGCGGCCCGACCCTGGTGGTCGGCCCCGGCACCGGCCTCGGCGCCGCGCTGTGGATCCCCACCGCGCACGGCCCGGTGGTGCTCCCGACCGAAGCCGGGCAACCGACCCTCGCCGCCAGCACCGAACTGGAAATGGCCATCGTCCGCCACATGCAGCGCGACCGCGCGCACGTGTCGATCGAACACGCGATCTCCGGCCCGGGCCTGATGAACCTGTACCGCGCGGTGTGCGCACTGCAGGGCCAGGCGCCGACCCTGGCCAGCCCCGACGCGGTCACCGCTGCGGCCATGGCCGACAGCGATGCACATGCGCGCCAGGCGCTGGATGTGTTCTGCGGCCTGCTCGGCAGCACCATCGGCGACATGGCGCTGTTCTACGGCGCCCACGGTGGCGTCTACCTGGCCGGCGGCATCCTGCCGCAGATCCGTGAATACCTGCACGCCAGCACTTTCGTCGACCGCTACCTGCAGAAGGGACCGATGGGCGAAGCGCTGGCACGCATCCCGGTGAAGGTCGTCGAGCACGGCCAGCTGGGCGTGGTCGGCGCTGCCAGCTGGTACCTGCAGCAGTCGGCCGCCTGACACCGCAACAGGCTTCAACGCAATCGCAGCACGCAGTACGTGGCACGCCAACGCACGGGACTTCGCCGCCGCCCCGCGCATGTCATCGCAACCGTAATCGAACACCGCCGCCGGCATCCAATCGAGTGATGAGGAGAGACATCATGAACACCCGCAAGACCCTGCTTTCGGCCGCCATCGTCAGCTGCCTCGCCTTCAGCGCGCACGCGCAGCAGGCCACCCAGACCGCCACCGACCTGGATACCGTGCAGGTCACCGGCATCCGTGGTTCGATGGAAAAGTCGCTGGATACCAAGCGCGAAGCCAATGCGCGCGTGGAAGTGGTCACCGCCGAAGACGTGGGCAAGCTGCCCGCGCACAACGTCGCCGACACCCTGCAGCGCCTGCCGGGTGTGAACATCAGCTCGTCCAGCGCCGACGAAGGCGGCTTCGACGAAGCCGACCGTGTCAGCCTGCGCGGCACCAGCCCGAGCCTGACCCAGACCCTGATCAACGGCCATACCGTCGGCTCGGCCGACTGGTTCGTGCTCAGCCAGGGCAACAACGTCGGCCGCAGCGTCAGCTACTCGCTGCTGCCATCGGAACTGGTCAGCTCGGTGGAAGTCAACAAGTCCTCGCAGGCCAAGCTGCAGGACGGCGGCACCACCGGTACCGTCAACATCATCACCCGCAAGCCGCTGGAATTCTCCAAGCAGTTCACCGCGGAAGGCTCGATCGGCGCGGTGCGCTCGGACCAGGCCAAGTCGAACGACCCGCAGCTGTCGGCGCTGTTCAACTACAAGAACGATGAAGGCACCTTCGGCGTGATGCTGCAGGCCTTCAGCCAGAAGCGCGAGCTGCGCCGCGAAGCGCAGGAAATTCCGGGTGGCTTCTTCAAGATCGGCGCAGGCGATCCGGTGGCCAAGACCAATCCGGACCTGATCGGCGTCAATGTTCCGGGCCTGCTCGGCTCGACCCTGTTCGAACAGACCCGCAAGCGTACCGGCGGCCTGGTCTCGCTGCAGTTCAAGCCGACCGACGACCTGAGCTTCGTGCTCAGCGGCTTCAGCTCCAAACTGGAAGCCAACAACTACAACCGCAACTTCATGATGTACGGCAACAGCTTCGCCAAGTCGCAGGCGCCTGATCCGGGCTATGTGGTGAAGGACGGCGTACTGACCCAGGCCAGCTACAAGGGCATGCCGGACACCAACTACGCGGTGTACGACATGATCTACCGCGAATCGACGGCCAAGACCAACTACATCACATTGGATGCCGATTGGCAGGTCAGCGAGAACCTGACTGCCAAGTTCCAGGCTGGTACCACCAAGGGTACCGGTGAGACCCCGCGCCAGTACATCGCCGAACTGCTGAGCGCCAAGGGTGGCGGTGCCAGCTGGAGCACCCATGGCAACAGCTCGCCGATCGACTGGAATGTCGGCGGCGACCTCACCCCGGCCGGCGCCAGCTGGAATGGCACCTGGGGCAACCAGCAGGTCACCGCGATCGACAAGGAAAAGTGGGCCAACGTTGACTTCAGCCAGTACTTCAACGCCGGCGTGCTGAGCTCGATCGATTTCGGTGCCCGCTATGCCGACCACAAGCGCGAGGCCAAGTCGCCGGAAGGCGCAACCCCGGGCAACATCTGGGATGCGCTGCGTGGCAGCGCGACCGCGAACTATCCGGGTGGTTTCGCCAGCAGCATCGGCGGCAGCTTCCCGCGCAACCTGTGGTACTACACCCCGGCCGCCCTGAAGGACGCGGTGACCAACAACTCCGAATGGCTGTCGGGCAATGACGGTCCGGATGGCCGCCACAACTATGGCGCCGAATGGAAGGTGACCGAAAAGAACTTCGCCGCCTACGTGCAGGGCAACTTCAGCGGCGATCGCTGGAGCGGCAACGTCGGCCTGCGCTACGTCAACATCAAGCAGGACATCGATACCTACGCCACCGCCATGGGCTCGACCGTGCCGGACGTGAAGAGCCTGTTCGGTGCCTGGACCCGCGAAGCCTTCGAGAACAAGCACAACCGCGTGCTGCCGAGCGCCAACTTCAAGTACGACCTGCGTGACGACCTGGTGCTGCGCCTGGCCGCCTCGCAGACCCAGACCCTGCCCGACTACTCCGCACTGGGTGCGTCTTCGTACGGCTCGGATCTGAACCGCACCGGTGGCGGCGGCAATCCGAAGCTGAAGCCGGTGATCTCGACCAACTTCGACGCCAACCTGGAGTGGTACTTCATGCCGCGCGGCATGCTGTCGGTCGGTGCGTACTCGATGCGCCTGAAGGACTACGTGGCCTTCAGCACCGAGAAGCAGATGCTGTTCAGCGAGCTGACCAACCGGCTCGAAGAGTACGACATCTCGCGTCCGAAGAACGCCGACGGCAAGGTGCGCGGTATCGAAGTGGCCTACGAGCAGCCGATCGGCGAGTACTTCGGCGTCAACGCCAACTACACCTACGCCGATGGCAGCACCGAGCACACCTGGGCCGATGGAACCGACAACCTGCTGGGCACTTCGAAGAACACCTACAACGTGGGTGCCTACTTCGAGAACGACACCTTCGGTGCACGCGTCAGCTACACCCGCCGTTCGTCGTTCCTGATCGGCCTGTCCGGTGCCAACCCGTATTACCAGGATGACTTCGGCACCCTGTCGGCATCGCTGAGCTACAAGGCCACCGACTGGCTGAGCATCAGCTTCGATGCGCTCAACCTCAACAACCCGACCTACAAGTACTACCAGACCGCGGCCATCCCGACCTCGTTCTACAGCAACGGCCGCCAGTACTACCTCAACTTCCGCTTCAAGTACTGATCCAGCGGCGGCAACATCGCCGAGTCGTGCACGCACGCCGGGCCTGGGTCATTCCGGGCCCGGCGTTTTTCATGTATAGCGTTCATCGCACCGTTCCAAGGAGTCGTTCCGATGGTCAAGCCTTCCCGCGCCCGGATGCGCAGCGCAGTGCTGCTGGGCAGCCTGCTCGCCCTGCTGCCGGCACTGCCGGCACTCGCCGCTGATCCCACGCCTGCCGCTGAAGCACCCGGCCCGCAGCTGCGCGCCGGCAGCCTGATGCTGATTCCCGCCCCCAGCAATGTGCAGGCCGGCCAGGGCAGCGGCATCACCGTTCGCGCCGACACCGTGCTGCAGGCCGAAGGCGAAGTCGCGCAGCGCGTCGCCGCCCAGTTCGCCGACCTGCTGGCCCGCAGCGGCGGTCCGCGCCTGGTCCTGGCCAAGGGCAAGGCTGCAGCCAAGACCGGCAGCATCCGCTTCCAGATCGTGCCCACCTTCCGCGACAGCGGCGAAAGCTACACGCTGGAAAGCACCGCAGAAGGCGTGCTGGTGCAGGCCGGCAACGAGACCGGCCTGTTCTACGGCGCGACCACCCTCGCCCAGCTCGCCACCGGCGGCAGTAACGGCGTGCTGCCGGCGGTGCAGATCCAGGATGCACCGCGCTTCAGCTGGCGCGGCTTCATGCTCGACTCGGCACGGCATTTCCAGAGCCTTGACGAGATCAAGCACGTGCTCGACGCAATGGCTGCGCACAAGCTCAACACCTTCCACTGGCACCTCACCGATGACCAGGGCTGGCGCATGGAGATCAAGCGCTACCCGAAGCTGACCGAAGTGGGCAGTTGCCGCCTGCCGGCCGGCGACGGTGGCATCGATCCGGTCAGTGGCCAGGAACATCCGTACTGCGGCTTCTACACGCAGGAGCAGATCCGCGAGGTGATCGCCTACGCCGCCAAACTGCATATCCAGGTGATTCCGGAAATCGACGTGCCCGGCCATGCCACTGCCGCGATCGCCGCGTATCCGGAGCTGGGTTCGATCAGCACGCCGCTGAAGCCGCTCAGCGAATGGGGCGTGTTCCCCAACCTGTTCAACGTCGAAGACAGCACCGTCACCTTCCTCGAGAACGTGCTGGAGGAAGTGATCGAACTGTTCCCGGCCAGGTACGTGCACGTAGGTGGCGACGAGGCAGTGAAGGACCAGTGGGAAGCCTCCAGGCAGGTGCAGCAGCGCATGCGTGCACTGGGCATCAAGGATGAGATGGCCATGCAGAGCCACATCATCAAGCGCCTGGAGACCTTCCTGGAGGAACACGACCGGCGCCTGATCGGCTGGGACGAGATCCTCGAAGGCGGGCTGCCGCCCCAGGCCACGGTGATGTCCTGGCAGGGCACCGAAGGTGGCCTCGCTGCGGCCAGTGCCGGCCACGACGTGATCATGTCGCCGGTCGGCTACCTGTACCTGGACTACCTGCAGACGGCCTCACCGAACGAGCCGCCTGGTCGCCCGACCCAGGTCAATCTCGGCAAGCTGTACAACTTCGAGCCGGTGCCGGCAGAACTGGCCGCCGACAAGCGCGGGCACATTCTCGGCCTGCAGGCCAACATGTTCACCGAGCACACGCGCAGCTATGCGCGCCTGCAGCACAACCTGTTCCCGCGCCTGGCCGCTGTGGCCGAGACCGGTTGGAGCACGCCGGAACATCGCGACTTCCGCGATTTCCTCGCACGCCTGCCGGCACAGCTGCAGCGCTACCGTGCCTGGGGCCTGGCCTATGCGCAGACCCCGTTCGAAGTAGTCGTGGACTACACCGATGATCGTGCGAAGAACACCGTGACCGTGTCGCTGGCCAATCCGCTGGGCTATGAAGTGCGCTACAGCACCGATGGCCAGCCGGTGAGCGCGCAGTCGCCGCTGTACCAGCAGCCGCTGACGGCGCAGCTGCCCGCCGCCGTGCAGGCCGCCGCGTTCTACCAGGGCCAGATGCTGGCGGCGAAACCGACCATCGCCGCCTTCACCGCACAGTCGCTGCTTAGCCGCCGTAGCGATGAGCTGCTCAGCTGCGTGGGCAAGAAGGGTCTGGTGCTGCGCCTGGAAGACGATGGTCCCCGCGAAGGCAACCGTGCGGTGTTCAACGTGGACATCTTCCAGCCGTGCTGGCGCTGGCCGCAGGCGCAGCTGGACGGTATCGGCAGCGTGGAAGTGCGTGCAGGTCGCATCCCGTACTACTTCCAGCTGGCCCACGACGAGCCCAAGCGTCGCTTCGAGAAGGCCAAGCGCGCGCATGGCGAGATGCAGGTGCGTCGCGGCGACTGCAGCGGCAAGGTGCTGGCTGAGGTACCGCTGCCGGCCAAGCCCGATGCCGATGGCTTCGTGACCCTGCGTGCGACGCTGCCGAAGGGCACCCAGGGTAACGGCGACCTGTGCATCAACTTCACCGGCAACACGCGCCCGGCGATGTGGGTGCTGGATGAGGTCACGCTGGGGAAATGACGGCAGGTCTGTCCTGGTGGGTGCCGACCTTGGTCGGCACCCCGGGCAGTTCATCCACGCATGGCCACGCATGGCGTGGATCTACGGATTCCATCCACGCATGGCGTGGATCTACAGGTGGGTGCCAACCTTGGTTGGCACGCCTTTACCCGCGCCAGCGCAGCAGCAGGTCGCGCAGCGGGGTCAGCGCGGTGACCATACCGGCCAGCACGCCGATCGTATTGGCGATGGCATCCATTGGGTCGGCCATGCGATTGCTGGTCAGCGCGCCCTGCGCGAACTCGATGCCGATACCCATCAGCACCAGGCCCACGCCCACCCACAGCAGCGGGCGGCCCCGACGGAACAGCTGCACCGCGCTGCCGGCCAGGATGAAATAGGCGAGGAAGTGTTCGCCCTTGTCGCTGTTTTCCGGCAACGGAATCGGCGGTGGTGGGATCAGGCAGACCACGATCACCAGCAGTACTGCCGCCGCCCACAGCGCGGCCCAGAGCCGGGGCCGCCGCAGCGGCTTGATCACCGGCAACGCGTGGCTCACAGGCGCCAGCTCAGGTCACCCAGCTCGAACGCCGGCTCGAAGTCGACGCCACGCTGCAGGCCGATAGCCTGGAAGCGCTCGCCCATCTCCGTCGGCAGGGTCAACTTCTTCACCTGGTCGCGCAGCTGGATGCGGCCGACCTCATCGGTGCGTTCCTCGGCCAGCAGCAGCACCTGGTCCAGGCCGTTGCCAAGCAGGAAACTGGCCTGGCTGCAGTAACCGGCCAGCTCGAAACCGCCGTGCATGCCGGCCTCGGCCATCGCGGTGAAATCCACCGACGCGGTGATGTCCTGCAGGCCCGGCCAGCGGTGCACGTCGTTGTGCACGTGGTGGCGGTAGAACGCACGCACGGTGCCATCGTCGCGGTCGTGCTGGTAGAACTCGCCGCGGTTGTAACCGTAGTCGACGAACAGCATCGCGCCACGCTGCAGGCCACCGGCGACCGCTTGCAGCCAGTACGGCAGCTGCGGCAGCACTTCGGAACGGTAGCCCTCGGCGAAGGGCTTTTCCAGATAGCGCTCGATGTGGCGTACCGCGCCATTGAGCAGGATGTCGGCCGGCTGCGCGCCGCGGATGAAGTTGCCTTCGGCATCCAGCTCCACGGTTTCCTCGTAGACCTCGCCATCCCGGATCAGGAAGCGCGGGGTCGGCAGCGCGTCGATCACCTCGTTGGCAAACACCACGCCCTCCCAGTCCTCCTCGAACGGGCGGTCGACCCAGTCCACGCGCGCGGCCAGCTCGGCCGGCAGGTTCTGCTGCAGGCGCTGCTGCTGGCGCTCGCGCAGGTCGGCGCTGGGTTCAAGGATCGCGTAGCGCGCCGGCAGTGCGTCCAGCTCGGCCAGGCGCAGCAGCACCGCTTCGGCGAAGGCGCCGGTACCACCGCCCAGTTCCAGCATCCGCGCCTGCGCACCCAGCTGGGCGAACACCGGTGCCAGCGCATTCGCCACGCTGCCGGCGAACAGGCTGCCGAGCTCGGGCGCGGTGGTGAAGTCGCCACTGCCGCCGAATTTGCTGGCGCCGGCGCTGTAATAGCCCCAGCCGGGGGTGTACAGGCACAGCTCCATGAAGCGCGAGAACGGCATTGCCCCGCCCTGCGCAAGGATTTCGGCGCGCAGGGCGGCGGCCAGATGGTCGCTGTGGGCCAGGGCATCGGCTTCGGGCAGGGGGAAGGTGGGCTGCATGGCGTCTTCGAATGCGGTGACAATGGTGCACAGGATAGCCGAGCCTTGGAGGACCCTCGATGAGCGACACCCACCCCGTGGTCCTGATCACCGGCAGCGCGCGCCGGATCGGTGCGGCCATCGCCCGCCAGTTCCACGCCTGCGGCTGGTCGGTGGTGCTGCACGCCAACACCTCCAGCGCCGAGCTGCAGCAGGCCGCGTTCGATTTCGACAACGTGCGCCCGGGCAGCGTGCTGGCCCTGCAGGCCGACCTGCGCGACGCCGACGCCCTGGCCGACCTGGTGGAGCAGGCCGTCACCCACTTCGGCCGGCTGGATGCACTGGTCAACAACGCCTCCAACTTCTTCCCCACCCCACTCGGCCAGGTCACCGCCGAGGCGATGGACGAGCTGTATGCGGTCAATGCGCGCGCGCCGCTGCTGCTGTCACAGGCGGCGGCGCCCTACCTGCGCCGCCAGCAGGGCTGCATCATCAACCTGACCGACCTGCACGGCACCGACCCGATGCGCGACCACATCGCCTACACCATGGCCAAGGCCGCGCTGGAGATGGCCACCCGCTCGCTGGCGCTGGAGCTGGCGCCGAAAGTGCGGGTCAATGCGGTAGCGCCGGGGGCGATCCTGTGGCCGGAACAGGGCAAGGACGATTTCGCCCGCGAAGCGCTGCTGGCACGCACGCCGCTGGCACGGATCGGCACGGTCGAGGAGATCGCCGAGGCGGTCTACTGGCTGGTGGCCGAAGCCAGCTTCGTCACCGGCCACACCCTGCGCGTGGATGGTGGGCGAACGGTCAGTTGAGGTAGTGCCGGCCGCTGGCCGGCAACCTCCGTCATTCGAGGTCCACCACCTCGAACGCCTCGCCAAACTGTCTGTGCGCACGCCACAGCGTTGCCAGGTCCTGCCCGCTGACCGGGTCGATGAAGCCCGGCGCGATGTCGGCCAGCGGCTTCAGCACGAAGGCGTGCTTCAGCTCCGGGCGCGGAATGCGCAGGTGGCCGGGACCTTCCACCACCAGATCCCCGTAGAACACCACGTCGATGTCCAGGGTCCGATCGGAGAAGCGCGGCCCGCTGCGGTCGCGGCCGTGCGCGTCTTCCAGCGCATGCAGCCAGTCGTCCAGTTCCTGCAGCGGCAGGTCGGTTTCGATCGCCACCGCATTGTTGAGGAAGGCCGGGCCATCGAAACCGACCGCGGCGGTACGGTAGGCCGGCGATACCTGCAGTGCGCCGAAGCGCTCGCGCAGGGCCGCCACCGCGGCGTGGAGGTAGCGACGGGGCTGGACGTTGCTGCCCAGGCTCAGGAGCACGGTGGTCATGCGGTTCAGGTGACGGCACTTGGGGGGGGCGTGGACATGCCGTCGTCACGGCGGCCTGCCTACAATCCGGGACGCACATGATAGGGCACCGACATGACCTATTGCGTTGGAATCGAGGTGGACGAGGGCCTGGTCTTCGCTGCCGACACCCGGACCAATGCCTCGCTGGACGATGTGCGCGTGCACCGCAAGCTGCACGTGTTCGAGTACCCCGGCCAGGCAGCCTACGTGCTGATGGCGGCTGGCAACCTGGCCACCACCCAGCTGCTGGTGTCGCGCCTGGGGCGCGATGCCGGCGAACGGCGCACGCCCAACCTGCGCGACATGACTCACCTGTTCGAAGCCGCCGAGTACGTCGGCCAACTGCTGGTGGACAGCCAGGTGCACAGCAGCCACAGCGAACATGGCCATGACGGGGTCAATACCCAGGCCACGCTGATCTTCGGCGGCCAGATCGCCGGCGAGCGGCCCGGGCTGTACATGATCTACCCGCTCGGCAACGCCATCGCTGCTTCGCCGGAAACGCCCTACCTGCAGATCGGTGAGTCCAAGTACGGCAAGCCGATCCTCGACCGCATCCTCAGCCCGGCCACACACCTGGAGGATGCCGCGCGCACGGCGATCGTCTCGCTGGACTCCACCATCCGTTCCAACCTGTCGGTGGGCCTGCCGATCGATCTGGCGCTGCTGCGCGACGGCGAGCTGCGCATCGGCCAGCAGCTGCGGCTGGGCGCGGATTCGGCGTTGTATGCCGATATTCACCAGAACTGGTCGCAGCGGCTGGAACAGGCGGTGGACGCGCTGCCGCGGTTCCCCTGGGAAACCCTGGACCGGTAGTGCCGGCCGCTGGCCGGCAACCGCAGTGATCCCATCGCACGGGAATGCCGGCCAGCGGCCGGCACTACCGGGGCGTCAGCCCAGCGCTTCGGCCACCGCGCGGAACACCTGCTGCATCGGCAGCGGCCAATACCAGCCACGCATCGCCAGGGAAACCGGGGACCGGTAGTGCCGGCCGCTGGCCGGTAACCGCAGTGATCCCATCGCACGGCGATGCCGGCCAGCGGCCGGCACTACCGGGGCGTCAGCCCAGCGCTTCGGCCACCGCGCGGAACACCTGCTGCATCGGCAGCGGCCAATACCAGCCACGCATCTCCAGGGAAACCGGGGACCGGTAGTGCCGGCCGCTGGCCGGCAACCGCAGTGATCCTACCGCACGGCGATGCCGGCCAGCGGCCGGCACTACCGGGCATCAGCCCAGCGCTTCGGCCACCGCGCGGAACACCTGCTGCATCGGCAGCGGCCAATACCAGCCACGCATCTCCAGAGAAACCGGGGACCGGTAGTGCCGGCCGCTGGCCGGCAACCGCAGTGATCCCATCGCACGGCGATGCCGGCCAGCGGCCGGCACTACCGCGGCATCAGCCCAGCGCTTCAGCCACCGCGCGGAAGACCTGCTGCATCTGCAGCGGCTTGTGCAACACATGCACCTCCACACCGGCCGGGAACGCGTCCGCCGCGACTGGCACCGCCGGATCCTCCAGCACCAGCGCCGGACCGCGGTAGCCAAGCGTGGCCATCTCGCCCAGCAGCTGGCTGGCCGGCAGCAGTTTGGAGCCGGCATCGGCAATCACCAGCGCCGGCATCGCCTCCTGCTGCATCCAGCGCAACGCCGCCGGGCCATCGGAGGCCAGCTGCAACTGGTAACCCTGGCTGGACAGCGCGTTGCCGAGCAGCGACAGGCGCGTGGCTTCGCCGTCAACCACCAGGATCGACTGGCCACTGCCCAGCGCCACCAGCTGCTCGATCGGCTCGCTGCCATCGATGGCCTCATGCATCGGCAGCCGCAGTTCGAAGCAGGTGCCCTGCCCCGGCTGGCTGTTGACGTGGATGCTGCCACCGGCGCCTTCAACGATGCGCTTGCAGGAAATCAGCCCCAGGCCGGTGCCATCGGCCTTGGTGGTGAAGAACGGATTGAACAGGTGCGACAGCGTGTCCGCATCCATGCCGATGCCTTCATCGGCCACGCAGATCTGCATCCAGTCCACGCCATCGCGCTGGCCGGCATGGCTGGCAGTCAGGCTCAGGCGCCCGCCGTTGGGCATCGCCTGGATCGCGTTGAGCGCCAGGTTCAGCATCACCTGCTGCAGTTCGGTGTAGTTGGCGTCGACCACCAGGCCTTCGTCCTGCACCTGCAACTCCAGGCGCACCGCATCGGGCACGTTGCTGCGCAACAGCAGCGCCACCGCATCGAACAGGCCATCGATCTCGATGCGCTCGCTCGGCTTGCGCGAGCCGCGCACGAACGACAGCATCGACTCGGCCATCTCGTGGCCACGGCGGCCGCACTCGGCGATGACGTCGGCCAGGTGGTGCAGCTGCGGATCCTCGGTGCGTGCCTTCAGCAGGTCCGGCATGATCAGCAGCGGCTGCAGGATGTTGCGCAGGTCGTGGCTGAGGCCGGCGGCAAGCAGCGACAGGCTTTCCAGGCGCTGCGCGCGCATGAGTTCGGTTTCCACCCGCGCGCGCTCTATGGCGCTGCGTGCATCGCGGATCGCACGCGCCACCGCCGACGGCAGGCGCGCCGGCAGGTGCTTGATGATGTAATCGTTGGCGCCCTTCTGCAGCGCCGCCACCGCGTTCTCCTCACCCATGGTGCCGGAGACGAAGATGAAGGGCACTTCCGGTGAGGTCTCGCGCACGATGCGCAGCGCGTCATCACCGGAGAACCCCGGCATGCTCAGGTCGGACAGCACGATGTCCGGCTGGAACGCGACCAGTGCCTGGCGCAGTTCGGCCTCGCTTTCGACGCGCTCGAAACGGGCCTCCAGGCCCGCGTCGAGCATCTGTTCGGACATCAGCTCGGCATCTTCCGGTGAGTCCTCCACCAGCAGGATGCGCAGCGCCCCCAGGGCGGGACCGGTCAGGGGCATGGGCTCACTCGAGTTCCGGTGCCTGGTTGATCAACGCCCAGAACTTGCCCAGGGTCTGCACCGCGCCGAAGAACTGGTCCACGTCCACCGGCTTGACCACATAGGCGTTCACGCCCATGTCCCAGCTGCGGGCCAGGTCGCTTTCCTCGCGCGAGGACGACAGGATCACCACCGGCAGGCGCTTGAGCTCTTCGTGCTCGCGGATCTGCCGCAGCACCTCCAGGCCATCCATGCGCGGCATCTTGATGTCCAGCAGCAGTACCGCCGGCAGGCCTTCCTCGCGATTGGCGAAGGCACCACGGCGCAACAGGTAGTCCATCACTTCCACGCCATCCTCGACGTGCACGATGGGGTTGGCCAGACGCGCCTCTTCCAGGGCGTCGATCGCCATTTCGGCATCAGCCGGGCTGTCTTCGGCGAGAAGAATGGTGCGCAGAGTGGTCATGCAGAAGGCCCTTGTTTGTCCGCATCGATCGCGGGAGGCAGGTAGAAGTGGAAGGTGGCGCCGACGTCCGGTTCAGCCTCGGCCCAGATACGGCCGCCATGACGGGTGAGCACGCGGCGCACGCTGGCCAGGCCGATGCCGGTACCCGGGTAGTCGCTGGCCTTGTGCAGGCGCTGGAAGACACCAAACAGCTTGCCGGCGTAGGCCATGTCAAAGCCTGCACCATTGTCGCTGACCGTGAACTGATGACCGCCGTCAGGCTGTGGCTGGTAGTCCACGCGGATCTTCGCTGGTTCGCGGTTGCCAGAGTACTTCACCGCGTTGCCGAGCAGGTTCAGCCAGACCTGGCGGATCATGTTCTCATCGCCCACCACGATCGGCAGCGGCGCGATGCTCCACTCCACGTGGTGCGCATGGCCGCTGTTCTCGGCCTCGGCCTGCAGGTTGGAATCGAGCATGGCGCGGGTATCGGCCACCAGCGACTGCATGTCCACCGCCTGCTGGCGCATTGCCGCGCGGCCCAGCCGCGAGTAGACCAGCAGGTCGTCGATCAGTGCCGCCATGCGCCGCGCCGAACTGGAGATCACCTCCAGGTAATGGCGGCTCTTGTCATCGGCGGCGTCGCCCAGATGGCGCGACAGCTTGTCGGAGAAACCGGCCACGTGGCGCAGTGGTGCACGCAGGTCGTGCGACACCGAGTAGCTGAAGGCTTCCAGTTCCCTGTTGACCTCGGACACCTGCGCAACCTTGCCTTCCAGCTGGCGGTTCAGTTCCTCCACCCGCAGCTGCACGGCACGCTGCACGGTGACGTCGCTGACCGTGAGCAACACCACTTCGTCGTCGGTGTCCGGCAGCGGCATGCGCCGCGCGTTGAGCAGCATGTAGCGCACCATGCCATCGGCGGCGCGCTGTTCATGCTCGAAGTCCCACAGTTCGCGGCCGCGCAACAGCACATCGGACAGTCGCTGGCGCATCACGGGGTCTTTCCATGCACCGTCGCCGACAGTGTCCAGCAACAGGCCATCGGCGCGTTCATCCTGCAGCCCGTACAGCTCGGCGAAGGCAGGGTTGTGCAGCTGCACACGCAGGTCGCGGTCGAGCAGCACGATCGGCTCACGCACGGTCTGCAGCACCGAGGCTGCACGCGCGGCCGAACGCAGCGACTGTCGTTCGGCATGCAGGCGGCGACCGATCTGCCGCTGCAGCAGCCACAGCACCAGGCCAAGCAGCGCCAGCTGGATCACCAGCGAACTCCACGACACCAGCTCGGTCTGCTTGCGCTGGCGTGCGGCCTGCTCGGCGCGCTGTGTCAGCAGCGTCTGCTCGCTCGCCTGCAGTTCCTCCACCAGGCCACGGATCGGATAGCGCGTGCTCAGGTCCTGCACCAGCTCGCGCTGATCACTGTTGGGTTCGGACTTTGCCAGTTCGCGGGCAAGCGCCATGCGCCCTTCCAGCATCGACTCGATACGGCCGATGCGGATCAGCTGCTCAGGATTGTCGCGGGTCATCCGGCCCAGTTCAGCCAGGCGACCGGGAAGGTCATTGGCTTTGGCCATGCGCTCGCGCAGGCCAGGCGCATCCACACCCTTGGACAGGGTCAGCGCAGCCGATTCGACATCGCGTACATCAGCCTGCAGCTGCTGCAGGGCCACACCCACGGCCTGGGTATGATTGACCCAGGCCATCGCATCTTCGCTGTCCTGCTGCAGTTGGCGCAGGGTCAACCACGGCACCACGATGATCGCGGCAGCAGCCAGCGCCAAGGCCGGCAACCGCCAACGGTCCCAGATGTCATCACTGAAAACCAGCGCCATAGTTCCTCGTCAGCACAGCCGCGGAGCGTAGGCCGATACCGGCCCGGCTGCGGCGGAACGGGCAATATAGCGCAGGCGGTCACAACTCTGGAGTTTCCCGCCTGGTTGGCTGAACGGGTTGCGGAAACCCACGGTAGAGCCGAGACGTGCTCGGCTGCAACCCAAAGGGCAGTCGAGCAAGCTCGACTCTACCCAGGCAGCGGGCGCCCCATGCGGGGCGCCCTCCGGGGTCAGCGCTTGGCAGCAGCGCTGACCTTCAATGCAGCGGCATCGACGCGGGTCACGCCCTTGATGCCCTTGGCGGTGGTGACCGCCTTGTCCTTCTCGGCCTGGGTGGCCACGGCACCACTCAGGCTGACCACGCCGTTCACGGTTTCCACCTTGATTTCAGTGCCCGGAACGTTGCTGCTGGCCAGCAGATCGGCCTTCACCTTGGTGGTGATCCAGGTATCGGTCACCGGCTCGTTGGAGTCATGGCGATCAGCATGGGTTGCCGGATGGGTGCTGGTCGGCGGGCTCTTCGCGGCCGGGTCCTTGGCGAAGGCAGCCGAGGAGGACAGCGCCAAGCCCAGGGTCAGGGCGGAAGCAATCAGCGTGCGGGTGGTATTGCTCATCGTGTCGTACTCCTTCGGAATGTGCTGCCAGTCTGGACAAGCCGCCGTAGAGCAGGCGTGGCGTTGCGGTCATGCCGCTGTGAATCGAGGCGTTTCCAACGGCAACGGTTCAGTTTTGGCCTGTACGCAGGTGTCGTTTACCCTGCCCTTCCCCATTGCCGGAGCCGTCTCATGCGCCCCGACCTGCAACTGGCCCTGATCGGCTACGGCCTCGCCGGCCGCGTCTTCCATGCGCCGCTGATCCAGCACACGCCCGGGCTGGTGCTGCACAGCATCGTCAGTTCGCAGCGCGACACGTTGCTGCGCGCGTTCAGCGACGTGCATGCGCGTGCCACGCCGCAGGAGGTGTTCGACGACCCGGCGGTGGACGCGGTGGTGATCGCCACTCCGAACGCACAACACGCACCGCTGGCGATCGCGGCGTTGGCCGCGGGCAAGCATGTGCTGGTCGACAAGCCGTTCGCGCTGGATGTCGCTGAAGCCGAAGCGGTGCTGGCTGCGGCACGTGATGCCGGACGCATCGCGACCGTGTTCCAGAACCGGCGCTTCGATGCCGACTTCCTCACCCTGCAGGCGCTGCTGGCCGAAGGCGCGCTCGGTGACGTGGCCGAGTGCCATGCGCACTTCGACCGCTACCGGCCGCAGGTGCGCGACCGCTGGCGCGAGCAGGACGGGCCGGGCAGCGGCCTGTGGTACGACCTCGGACCGCACCTGCTGGACCAGATGCTGGTGCTGTTCGGCTGGCCCGAGGCCATCGATGCCGATCTGGCCGTGCAACGCGAAGGTGGCAGCGGCATCGATTACTTCCACGCGGCACTGCACTACCCGCGGCATCGCGCGATCGTGCATGCCGGTTCGCTGGTGGCGGCCCCCACGCCTCACTTCAGTGTGCATGGCAGTCGTGGCAGCTGGATCAAGCATGGGCTGGACGTGCAGGAGGCACAGCTGCGGCGCGGTGTTGCGCCAGGAGCGCCAGGCTGGGGCATCGACCCACGGCACGGCGAGCTGGTGCGCTGCGATACTGAGGACAATGTGCAGCGCAGTACCGTGGACAACCTGCCGGGCGACTACCGGCGGCTGTATTCGCAGTTCGCGGCGGCGATGCACGGCGATGGCGAGCCGACGGTCAGCCCGGTGCAGGCACTGCAGCTGATGCGGTTGCTGCAGGCCGGCATGGACAGCGCGCGCGAAGGGCGGCGAATCGCGTTGGGGTGACCGGCAGGGCTGCGCCCTGCACCTGCCGATTCAACGGCAACGTCAACGTCAAAAGCAAGCTATCCGTGAGATGGCGGGGTGGGTCCGGTTGCGGGGGACGGCGCAAGTACGTCCATGTGGCCTCGATCGCGCCATCCATGGCGCTCACGCCCCCGCAACCGGACCCACCCCGCCTTCGACAGATTCCCGCGCCCGACGGTAGGTGTCGACCTTGGTCGACACATCCACGCCATGCGTGGATGACGTGGAAACGATCGGAGAACGCTTTTGTAGAGTCGAGCCATGCTCGACTGGCTGCAAGGGGTCAGAGCCCTTTCCTGCGGAAAGGGCTCCGACCCCACCGCGGTGCTTACGATTTCTTGATGGCGTGGCCGCCGAACTCGTTGCGCATCGCCGACAGCAGGCGGTCGGTGAACGAATTCGATTCGCGCGAGCGCAGGCGTTCCAGCAGCGACAGGGTGATCACCGGTGCCGGTACATCCAGTGCGATCGCTTCGGCAACCGTCCAGCGGCCTTCGCCGGAGTCTTCCACGTACGGTGCAATGCCATCCAACGATGGATTGCGCTTGAGGGCTTCGGTGCTCAGGTCCAGCAGCCACGAGCGCACCACGCTGCCGTGGCGCCACACCTCGGCCACCTGGGCCAGGTCCAGCTCCATTTCCTGCTTGCGCTCCATCAGTGCGAAGCCTTCGGCGTAGGCCTGCATCATTCCGTACTCGATGCCGTTGTGGACCATCTTGGTGAAGTGGCCAGCGCCGGACGGGCCGACACGACCCCAGCCACGATCTTCGGCCGGTGCCAGCGTGCGCAGCAGCGGTGCGATCTGCTCCACCACCGACGCTTCGCCACCGACCATCAGGCTGTAGCCCTCCTGCAGGCCCCACACGCCACCACTGGTGCCGCAGTCGACGTAGCCCAGATCGTCTTCGGCCAGGGCCTTGGCGCGGCGGATCGAGTCCTGGTAGTTGGAGTTGCCGCCGTCGATGACGATGTCACCTTCGGCCAGGTGCGGGGTCAGCTGGCCCAGGGTCTGGTCGACGGTTTCGCCGGCCGGCACCATCAGCCACACCACGCGCGGCACCGGCAGCGCGGCAACCGCGGCGGCCAGCGAATCAACCACCTCCAGGCCAGCCTCGGCGGCGCGCTGGCGGGCGCCTTCGCCCGGGTCGTAGCCGACCACGCGGTGGCCGCCACGATGCAGGCGCTGGGCCATGTTGGCGCCCATGCGGCCGAGGCCGATCATTGCAATGTCCATTGTTTCACCTTCAGTTGGGGTCTAGGGTCAGGCTGCCTGGCCTGCCGGTAGCCGCGCAGTGGCGCAGCTGCGCCTCGCGCCAACGCCGGTAGAGCGTGGTATGCAGATTGTGCACCGCCAGGTCGATCGAAAACGGCGTTCGCGGGTTGCGATCGAGCAGGCGGGCGATGTGGTAGCCGATGGGACGTATACCGCGTGGATGCACATAGATCACGAACTGCTGGTAGAACGGATCGTCCAGCAGCTGGTCCATGCGTGCCAGCGTGTCGTGGTAGCGCGGTTCCAGCCGTGCACGAAGGTTGGGATCACGCTCGAACAACAGGCGCTCGAAGTAGCGCTGGCCGATGCGCGGGATGCCCTGCGCGAGTTTCCAGAGTTCGGCATTGCGCTGGTCGTACCAGGCCAGGCCGCCATGCGCAGCCAGTGCCTGCGCGGCGCCCTCGCCCACCTCGACCACGACGAAGTTCTCGGCCTGGTTGCTCAGGTCGTCCAGCGTGCCCTTGTCGTACACGTGCTCGATGAAGCCGGGCACGCCAACGAAGGCCTGCCGTCCCATCGCCGAGGTGCGCACCGCCTTGCCATCAGCGAAGAAATCACCCGCGTGGGCACCGAGCAGGATGCTGTCGGTCTCGTGCAGGGCGAGGAAAGTGCCGATCGACAGTTCATCCGCTGCGAACTCCGTATCGAACGTGGCATCACCATAGAGCTCTCGTTGCGCGGCCAGCTGCGCGACCTGGCGGCCGACCCCGCATTCGGCACGCACGGCACCGCTGTAGAACGCCTCCAGTGCATGACTGTTACCCGCGCTCGGCACGAAGCCACGACCGAAACTGCGTGTGCGCTGCCAGCCTTGCGCGCGTGGGCCCTGCAGGCCGAAGCCGATCCAGCCCAGCTGCGGGCCGGAGAAGCGGAAGGTGGGGTTGTCCTGCAGTGCCGAAGCCGCACGTTGCGTGGCCGCGCCCAGTTCGAAGGCATAGGCGCAGACCGTGGCTGGCTCGTCCAGCAACTGTTGCAGCAACGCCTGGCGTGCTGCAGCGGACATTCCGGCCGGCCACCCCACGCGCAGATCGCCTGCCGCCTGTGCTTCAGCCAGCGAGGCACGTGTACACACCGGGCCGCCGTGCACCTGTGGTACACCGGCCGTGACCTCGTCAAAGCGCCATCCCAGCCGCTGCAGCAGGCCCTGCGTGCAGTCCGGCGTTGCGGACGCAATGCCCAGCGCGGGCATCAGCAGGAGTGCCACACCCATCAACCTGCCGCGCACGATCACCCTTGATCCGTGCTGCGGGCCGGTGCGGGCTCGGACGATGCAGGCTCGGGCGGCGCGAGCGCAGGCGGTGCGGGTTTGCCGGCATCCGCCGGCAGGTACTGTTGCAGACGCTGGAAGAAGCGCTGATAGAACCCGGCATCGGTGACGGTGCTGCTGGCCACTTTCACCAGCGAATCGTCATTGCTGCCGAACGGCAGCGACACCGAGCCCAATGCACCCACGCCCACGCTGGCCGACGTCGGGCTCTTCTTCAGCGCATAGCGGTCCTGCACCGCGCTGACGAATACCAGCGTCTGGCTGCCACGCGGGGCACACGAGATGCGCAGCACCAGCTGCTCGTGGTCGTCCTCGCGTGGCTGGAAGTTCTTGTTGCCTTCCACCTGCGCTTCGTCGGAGCGGGCGATGGCGTAGCCCTGGCTGAGCAGGGTACGCCGCGCGGCCTCGCAGGCGTCACCGGGGCGGCCATCGACGGTACGCGAGAAGGTGTCGCCGGAATCAAAGGATTCGCGCAGCAACGTGCTGTCGGCGGCGCGGCCACCACAGGCCGACAGGATCAGGGCGCTGGCGAGCGCCACGGCAGCACTGGAAAGACGGGAGGCCCGCATGGGTACTCCTGCGAGGACGGTACCGCCAAGGGTAGCCCTGCGGCCGTGTGCGGCAGGTTGAAACCGGCGTGACCGAGCCACCCCGTTGCTGCCGGTTCATGCACAGAAAAGGGGACGGAGGGGATTAAGTCGTTTGTGCCACAAACGACTTAATCCCCTCCGTCCCCTTTTACGCAGAAGGGCCGGCAATGCCGGCCCCTCGGGTATCACATGCCGTCGCCGGCTCAGTCCGCCCAGCGACCAGCGCCGGTCGACTGCGGCAGCACCTGCGCCGACAGCGGGCGGTCATTGGCCAGCAGGTTCACCGCATCGGCCAGGATCGAGGCCGACTCGCGCAGCAGCGGGTCCGGACGCTTCTCGGCAGCCTTCTCGCGGGCGGCATCCTTGACGATGTCGCGCTCGTTGCCAGTCAGGCCGTCGTCGTTGCTGTCATCGGCCAGCGGGTCCAGGGCCAGGCCCAGTTCCTTGCGCATCGCCTGGCGTTCCTTGCGTTGGGTGTCCTGGCGCTCACGCTCGGCGCGGCGGGTGGCCTCGTTGAGCGAGATGTACTTCTTCGCGGCCTCGGTGCGGAACTGCTGCACGTCCTCGTTCCACCACTGGAATTCCTTGTCGGCGGCGATGCGCGCGTCATGGCGGGTTTCCAGCTTCGGCAGCAGCGGCGCGAAGTTGCCGTACTGGGTGTGCGGCACGGCAGCGATGCGGGTCCACGGCAGCGCGTTGTCGTAGGTGCTCTCGCCGAACTCGGTGGCATCGACACTGGCCGGGAAGGCCAGGTCCGGCACCACACCCTTGTGCTGGGTGCTGCTGCCGCTGATGCGGAAGAACTGGGCGATGGTCAGCTTCACCTGGCCGAAGCGCTGGGTCTCGCCACTCGGCCAACGGTCCAGGTCGACGATGTTCTGCACGGTGCCCTTGCCGAAGCTGGTCTCACCGATCACCAGGCCACGGCCGTAATCCTGGATGGCACCGGCAAAGATTTCCGAAGCCGAGGCCGAACCGCGGTTGATCAGCACTGCCAGCGGGCCATCCCATGCCACGCCCTGGTTGCGGTCGCTGTTGACGGTGACGCGGCCACCGGACTCGCGCACCTGCACCACCGGGCCCTGCTCGATGAACAGACCGGTCAGTTCAATGGCTTCATCCAGCGAACCACCACCGTTGTTGCGCAGGTCCAGCACCACGCCGTCCAGCTTGTCGTTCTTGAAGCCGGCCAGCAGCTTGGCCACGTCGCGGGTGGCCGAGGCGTAGTCGGCCGCGTTGCGGCGACGGCCTTCGAAGTCCTGGTAGAAGGTCGGCAGCTTGATCACGCCGACCTTGCGCGCCGGCTCGCCATTGGCGGCCGGAATGGTCATGGTCTCGCCCTTGGCGGCCTGTTCGGCCAGGCGCACCTTCTGGCGGGTCAGCACCAGAGTGTGGTGCTTGCCGTCGGCGCCCTCAGCAGCCGGGATGAACTCCAGCTTGACCTGGGTATCCTTGGCGCCGCGGATCTTGGCCACGACGTCGTCGATGCGCCAGCCGATCACGTCCTCGACCAGGCCGGACTTGCCCTGGCCGACGCCGACGATACGGTCACCCGGCTTCAGCGTGCCATCCACTGCGGCCGGGCCACCGGCGATGATCTCGCGGATCACCACTACGTCGTCCTGGCGCTGCAGCTGCGCACCAATGCCTTCCAGCGACAGCGACATCGCCTGGTTGAAGTTCTCGGCGGTGCGCGGCGTGAAGTAATCCGTGTGCGGGTCAACGGCGCTGGTGTACGAGTTCATGAAGAACTGGAAGACGTCTTCGCCCTTCAGTTCATTGACCGACTTCTCCAGCGTCGCGTAGCGCTTGTCCAGCGTCTTGCGGATGTCGTCCGGCTTCTTGCCGGCCAGCTTCAGGCGCAGCCAGTCGTTCTTGACCGACTTGCGCCACAGCTCATCCAGTTCAGCGCTGCTGGCCGCCCACGGCACCTTCTTGCGGTCGTATTCGAAGCGCTCGTCGGTGGTGAAGTCCGGCTCCTGCTTGAGCAGCTTGCGCGCGTAGGCCACACGTTCGCCGACGCGCTGCTTGTAGACCGCGAACACCTGGAACGCCGGCTCCAGCTCGCCGCCACGGATGGCCGAGGAAATGTTGGCTTCGAACGGCGCGAAGCGCGCCACGTCGGCCTGGGTGAAGTACTGCTTGCCGCCGTCCAGCGTCTCCAGGTAGCGCTTGAACACGTCCTTGGAGGTGGCCTCGTCCAGCGCACGCGGGCGGTACGCGTAGCGGCTGTCGGACAGCAGGCCGTACACCAGCTTGGAGGTGGTCACCTGATCGGCGGTTGCCGCAGCGGGCAATGCCGGCGAATCGGCCTTGGCCGCCAGCGCCAGCGGCGCGACCAGCGCCAGGGCCATCAGGAATGCGGGGGCTTTGAATTTCATTGACGTGCTCGAAGGCGCCTTGCCAAGGGGGAGACTGCAGGGTGTTAAGACACCACGACAGTGCCGAAAGTTGCCGGGTTTGTCACCCGGCCGCGCTCGGTGGAAAACCAGCCTAGCCGGGCCGGTGTAGCAAATTGTGAATGGCTGAAGAGCGGCGCACCCAGCGGCGCCGTCTGTCCGGTTGCAGAGGGCATGGGGTTGCAAGCCCCCTGAGTCAGGGGGCGGCCGCGAAGCGGCGGGGGTGTGGGTGGTGGTAAGCCGGGGCCCACGGTGTGCGCAGCGCAGCGTGGGAAGCGGTAGCGCGCATCGCGCAACCGCTTACCGGACGCCGGCGCCCTTGGCCTGCACGTCGGCGTGGTACGACGAGCGCACCATCGGGCCGGAGGCCACGTGGCTGAAGCCCAGCTCGTAGCCGTAGTCTTCCAGCGCCTTGTAGTCCTCGGGGGTCCAGTACTTCAGCACCGGGTGGTGGTGCGCGGTCGGCTGCAGGTACTGGCCGATGGTGATCATGTCCACGTCGTGCGCGCGCAGGTCACGCATGGTGGCCTTGATCTGTTCGAACTCTTCGCCCAGGCCCAGCATGATGCCGCTCTTGGTCGGCACGTCCGGATGCTGCGCCTTGAAGTTCTTCAGCAGGTTCAGCGACCACTGGTAGTCCGCACCCGGGCGCACGTTGCGGTACAGGTCCGGCACGGTTTCGATGTTGTGGTTGAACACGTCCGGCGGGTTCTGCGCCAGGATCTCCAGCGCGCGCTCCATGCGGCCCTTGCCGCGGAAGTCCGGGGTCAGCACTTCGATGCGGGTGCCCGGCGACTTCGCGCGGATGGCACTGATGCAGTCGACGAAGTGCTGGGCACCGCCGTCGCGCAGGTCATCTCGGTCGACGCTGGTCACCACCACGTACTTCAGCCCCATGTCGGCCACGGTCTGGCCGAGGCTGGCCGGTTCGTTGGCATCCGGCGGCTTCGGGCGGCCGTGGGCGACGTCGCAGAACGAGCAGCGGCGGGTGCAGACCTCGCCGAGGATCATGAACGTTGCCGTGCCGTGGCCGAAGCACTCGTGGATGTTCGGGCAGCTGGCTTCCTCGCACACCGTCACCAGGCGGTTCTCGCGCAGCTTGGCCTTCAGGTTCTGCACGGCATTGCCCGAAGGAATGCGCACGCGGATCCAGGACGGCTTGCGCAGCACCGGCGCGTCGGCGAACTGCACCGGCGAGCGGTTGATCTTGTCACCGCCCAGCTGCTTGACCCCGGCCTGCAACGGCGCGGCGGACGGAGAGTCGCCCTGCACGATCTGCAGGGGAATGGAACGGGCGGTGGTTTCAGTCATGGCAGTTCCGGGGGGCGGTCAGGCGGCCGCAGAAAGATCAGGCAGTTCGGGCGTGGGCTGCAGCAGCAGGCCGAACTGGCGGGCCAGGTGGTCCAGCAGCACCGGCTTGACGGCCTCCATCCCGGAGGGCCCGCCCAAGTCTACTACCGAGGTCACCTGCAACCCCTGATAGCCACAGGGGTTGATGCGGTGGAAAGGTTCCAGGTCCATGGCCACGTTGAAGGCCAGGCCATGGAAGGTACAGCCGCGGCGCACGCGGATGCCGAGCGCGGCGATCTTGGCGCCACCGACGTAGACGCCCGGGGCGCCCTCGCGGCGTTCGGCGCCGATGTTCCACTCGGCCAGGGTATCGATGATGGCCTGCTCGATGCGGCACACGTAGTCGCGCACACCGATGCCCAGCCGTGGCAGGCGCAGCAGCGGATAGACCACCAGCTGGCCGGGGCCGTGATAGGTCACCTGGCCGCCGCGGTCCACGTGCAGCACCGGGATCTCGCCCGGCGCCAGCACATGCTCGTCCTTGCCGGCCTGGCCCAGGGTGAATACCGGGTCGTGCTCGACCACCCACAGCTCATCGGCGTCGGCCTCGCTGCGCTGGTCGGTGAAGCGCCGCATGGCGCGCCATACCGGTTCATAGGCCTGGCGGCCGAGGTCGCGGACCAGCGCCGGGCGCGGCGCGCGGTCTTCCGGGGCGGCTTCGGCCGGGCAGCTGTCGGCTACAGCGTCCACTTCACTTCCGGGTGGTCGCGCAGTGCCTGGTGCGCCAGGTCGTACTGTTCGCGGCTCTCGGCCTTGAACACGATGCGCACGGACACGTACTTGCCGTTGGAGGAATGCTTCCAGCTGATGCGTTCATTCACCACATCGATGCCGGCAGCCAGCAGCAGGCGGGGAAGCTCATGTTCCAGGCCGCGGTTGGCCGGGCCCATGGCACTGAGCTCGAACTGGCCGGGGAACTGGAAGCCGTGGTCGGGGTTGTCGGACTTGATTTCCATGCCCCCATTATCGGGCCGCAGGCCAACAAACCCAAGAGTATTCATCAACGTCAAACAGTGCACCGGTGAGTCGCTGCGTTGCAGCTGAACGGCCGTTCAGCATTGGCCGTTGCCCCTTGGGGCGCCGCAGGACAGTGCAGGATTGTCTTCACGAGACAATGTCGTTTTCGGAACAGACAAGTGATTCGAACGCGCTCGTTCCATCACGCCCGCACGAGTACCGTGTCGCGGCATATAACGACAGACAGAAAAAACCTCCACATGAGCCCCCCTTCCCAACGCCGCCTTGCAGCCCTCGGGCTGTCCGGCCTGCTGGCTGCTGCCCTCCCCCTCGCCGCCCAGGCGGCCGAACAATGTGGCCCGGACGCGATGCGCGACCACCCTCCGCAGGTCAATTTCCGCGTTGACAACGACCTGTTCGGCGGCCGCCACCAGGACCAGGGCTATACCAATGGTGCACTGTTGACCCTGGTCTCGCCCAATCTGGTCGATTACACCGACGACCCCTGCCTGCCACGCATGGCCCGCTGGGTGAACCAGTACCTGGAAGGGCTGCATCCGGGCAAGTTCGAACAGCAGAACATGATCTTCAGCATCGGCCAGGGCATCTTCACCCCGACCGATTTCAGCCGCAGGGACCTGATCGAGGACGACCGCCCTTACGCCGGCGTACTGATCGCAAACTTCGGTTTCAATGCGCGCAGCGGCGACCGCCTGCAGACCACCCAGCTGACGCTGGGCGTGGTTGGCCCGTGGGCACAGGGCAAGCAGGTGCAGAATGCCGTGCACGAAGTGCTGGGTGACGAGAAATTCAAGGGCTGGGACAACCAGCTGCACAACGAGCCGCTGTTCATGCTGACCCATGAGCGCATGCGCCGCTGGCCGGGCGATGCCAGCGTCAATGCCGACGGCTGGGGTTGGGACGCGATCAGCCACTACGGTGGATCGATCGGCAACCTGGAAACCAAGGCCAACCTTGGCGGTGAAGTGCGCTTCGGCTGGAAGCTGCCGGACGACTTCGGCAGCACGCCGTTGCGCCCGGCCGGTGAGAACACTGCGCCGACCCGAGGCGGCCGTCCGAATGGCTGGTCCTGGCACCTGTTCGCGACCTCGGACGCCGCCTGGGTGATCCGTGACATCACGCTGGATGGCAACACGTTCCGCAACAGCCACAGTGTGGACAAGCGCCATGTGGTGGCCTACGGCGGCTATGGCGTGGCGGTGATGTACGGACGCTGGAAGTTCGCCGCGGCGCGTTACCACAGCACGCGCGAGTTCAACGGCCAGCGCGAAGCGCCGGTGTTCGGCAGCTTCACCATCAGCCGCTCGCTGTAGGTAGGTGCCGACCGTTGGTCGGCACACCGGGGCCGGCATATCCGGATGGATCCATGGGGAGCCGGCCAGCGGCCGGCACTACCCACATCCGGCAGGATTCATGCGCAAGCGGCATCCCGAAACAGAAAAGGCCGGCATTTGCCGGCCTTTTCCTTCACCACGCCGGGGCGTGGATCATTCCGATTCCCACCACATCCAGAAGCTGTCCCACAGGCGCTTGAAGAAGCCGGCCTGTTCGACGGCAGCCACCGCCACCAGCGGCGCTTCGGCCACCAGCTTGCCATCCAGCATCACCTTCACGGTGCCGATCTGCTGGCCGGCGGTGAACGGTGCTTCCAGGGTCTTGGGCACGTCGATGCTCGGCTTCAGGTCGTTGTAACGGCCGCGCGGCACGCTCACCAGCATCGGCTGGGCCACGCCCAGCTGCACCTTGTCGGTGGTGCCCTTCCAGACCTTGTGCTCGGCCACGGCCTTGCCCGGCTCGTACAGGCGGTGGGTCTCGAAGAAGCGGAAACCCCAGTTCAGCAGGGCCAGGCTGTCATCGGCACGCTGCTTTTCCGACTGGCCGCCCAGCACCACGGCGATCAGGCGCTGGTCGCCGCGCTGGGCCGAGCTCATCAGGCAGTAACCGGCTTCCGAGGTGTGGCCGGTCTTGATGCCGTCCACGCTGCCATCGCGCCACAGCAGCAGGTTGCGGTTCGGCTGCTTGATGTTGCCGACCTGGAATTCCCTGATCTTGTTGTACGCGTAGGTTTCCGGGTAATCGCGCACCATCGCGCGGCCCAGCAGCGCCAGGTCGTAGGCGGTGCTGTGGTGGCCCTGCGCAGTCAGGCCATGGGCGTTGACGAAGTGCGAATTCTTCATGCCGATCTTGGCGGCATAGCTGTTCATCAGCGACGCAAAGGCTTCCTCGCTGCCAGCCACGTGCTCGGCCAGGGCGATCGCGGCGTCGTTGCCGGACTGGATCGCCATGCCCTTTTCCATGTCTTCCAGGCGCGCGGTCTGGTTGACCGGGAAGCCGCTGTAGCTGCCATCGGTACCCGCGCCACCTTCGCGCCAGGCGCGTTCGCTCATCATCACCTGGTCATCCGCACGGACCTTGCCGTTCTTGACCTCGGCGGCGATCACGTAGGACGTCATCACCTTGGTGATGCTGGCCGGAGCCAGCTGTTCGTTGATGTTTTCACCGGCCAGCACCTGGCCGGTGGCGTAATCCATCAGCACCCAGGCCTTGGACACGCTCGGCGCCGGCGCCGGCGGAGTGGCGACGGTGGCCGGGGCGGCAGCGGCGGCGGCAGGCGCCGGCGTGGCCGGAGTCGGCAGCGGCGTCTGGGCGGAAGCCAGGCCCACCACCAGGGTGGCGGCCAGGGCGGTGGCGGCGGAACGGAAATTCATTGGACAGCAGGCTCCAGGGGACGGCCGGGAATGGAGGGTGGAACGTAGCGGCCATTGTAAGGCCGGGGCAGCATGGGCCGGCAGCACCGGCCCGGGTGGATCAATCCTTGACGATCTGCGGCGAACCCAGCCCCAGACCGGCGATGCGGCCGACAAGTTCCGCGGCACTGGCATGGTCGCTGGCGGGAACGCGCAGGCGGAACAGCGTACGGCCACCGGCGGCGATGTCACTGATGGTGGCACCGACGATGCCCGCGGCGTTGAGCTGGCCCATCGCGCGGTTGGCGTTGTCACGGTTGGAGAAGCTGGCAACCTGCACCATGACTGCGCCCACCACCTGCTGCGACAGGCTGGGGGTAGCGGCGGCGGTGCGGACCGGTGCCTGCGCAGCGGCGCGCGGCGTGGTGCTGGCAACGACCGCCGGAGCTGGCGCGTATGTGGTGCTGCGCACCGGCGGAGCACTCGGCGGCAGGCTGCTGACCGCCACATCCGGCACGGTGCTGGCCACGCCCTGGGTGGTGGCCGGCTGGCCACGCGCCGGCATGCCATCGGCCGGCAGCCCCTTGACCAGGCGATCGATGTCGCTGTCGGCGGCGGCACGCGCGGTCGGTGCCGGGCGCGCACTGGCTACAGCGCTGGCGGCGGCCGCTTCCGCAGCACGACGCTCGCGGCGCGACGGCTTCTGCGCCAGCAGGTTGCCCTCACCCGGCTGCAGCGCGCGCACTTCCACGTTGCCGGTGCCGCGCTGGGTGATGCCCAGGCGCACGGCAGCGGCATAACTGAGATCGACCACGCGGCCATCATGGAACGGACCGCGATCGTTGACGCGCACGATCACCGACTCACCGTTGTCGAGGTTGGTCACGCGGGCGAAGCTGGGCAGCGGCAGCGTCTTGTGCGCAGCGGTGAACTGGTACATGTCGTAGACCTCACGGTTGGAGGTCAGGCGGCCATGGAACTTGGCACCGTAGTACGACGCAGTACCACGCTCGACATAGTTGCGGGTGTCGTCGAGCACTTTGTACGACTTGCCCAGCACCACGTACGGCGTCTTGTTGCCGATCGCCGAGCGTTCTTCCGCGGTCACTTCCGGCTCGGGGATGCAGGCCACGTTGGGAATGTAGTCCGGCGTGCTGTCACGCACGCCCGGCTTGTACAGGCCACCGGCGGTGTAGTTGCCGCGGGTGCTCAGGTCTTCCTTGGCCGCCGCGTAGGGCGATCCTTCCGGGCAGTGTGCCGGGCGCGAGCCACGACCCTGCACCAGAGTGCCGCCGGACTTGCCACCATGGCCGGCCGTGGCCGGCTTCTTCGGCGCGCTGCTGCAGGCAGCCAGTGCGAGGACGATCAAGCCTGGGACCAGCCATCTGATGTTCATGCCGGGGGCAGCTCCTGTCCGGCGATGGCCTGGGACAACTGGAACACGGCCATCGCGTACATCTTCGAGAGGTTGTAGCGGGTGATCGCGTAGTAGTTCTGGAAGCCCAGCCAGTACTGCTTGCCGGTGCTGCCTTCAAGCGTGATCGGCGTGGCGGTGGCGCCCGGCTGCACCGCTGCGCTGGGCTGGTAGCCACGCTTCGCCAGGTCGGCCAGCGACCAGGTCGGCATCCATTCGGTCGGATTGAATTCCTCGCGGCCCGGCGCCAACGTGGCCGGCACGGCCACCTGCCCGCCACGCACCCAGCCACCCTTCTTCACGAAGTAGTTGGCGATGGACGAGAACACGTCGTCGTAGCTGGTGAACAGGTCGCGACGGCCGTCGCCATTACCGTCCACCGCGTAATCGAGGTAGCTGGACGGCATGAACTGGCCCATGCCCATCGCGCCGGCATAGCTGCCCTTGAGCGTGGTGATGTCCAGGTTTTCTTCGCGGCCCAGCTCGAACAGCTTGGCCAGCTCATCGCGGAAGAACAGCTCGCGGCGCACTTCGCGCTCCAGCTTGGCCGGGTCGCCACTGCGCGGGTAATAGAACGCCAGCGTGTACAGCGCATCGAGCACGCGATGGCTGCCGGCATTCTTTCCGTAGCTGGTTTCCACGCCGATGATTGCCACGATCACTTCGGCCGGGACCCCGGTGCGCTGCTGCACGCGGTCCAGTTCGGCACGGTGCTGGGCCAGGAACGCGCGGCCGCCATCGATGCGCGCCTTGCTGATGAACATCGGCCGGTATTCGTTCCACGGCTTGACCCGCTCGGCCGGGCGCGACATCGCGGCGATGATCGGTTGGCGCACCTGCGCCTGGTCGAGCACGCTGCTGATCTGCTCCGGCTTCAGGCCATAGCGCTTGGCGGTATCGGCAATGAAGCGGGCCCGTGCGACCTCGAACGGCACCGGGGTGAGATCGACCGGCGGCGCGGTGGCGGCAGCGGCTTCGGGCGCGGCCTCGGCCGGGCCATGGGCCTTGGCGGCGGGCTGGCGCGGCGTACTGCTGGCCTGGGGCGAAGACGGTGGGGACTTCGGCTGGGTCGCGCAGGCGACCAGGCCGAGGGTGAGCATGCAGGCCAGAGTGCGTCGAATCATCGTCGCAGGTTAGCAGGTCATGGATGAATTAAAACCCCTAACACCATGAATCACAACGATTTGCCTGCGAGCAGCGGGAAATGTGAAGACGTCGTGATCACACCTCCCCATTCAGATAGAGGTTGCCGGTTGCGTCCCCATCCCCGCAGACGCAACCGGCGACCGGATCCGGTCGGTACCTGCACGGCTGCCGCTCCCCAGTGGCAGTGCTCCGCGCTCCCTGTACCCGTTGGATCAGTACTGCTTCCCGCCCGACGCCCCCTCGCGCTGCAACGATTGACGGCGCGCCGTGCCGAACGGGCCGCCATTGTGCAGGCCGATTACGACAAGTCCATTGATCAGGATCAACGCGCTGTAAAAGTGTGAACCAGCTAACGCTTTTTCCGGACTTTGGTCAGTGGGCGTGCTGCCGTGCATCGTTGTGAGAACGCTTCCACAACGGGCGTTGCGCAGAGTCAGGAAGTTTCCAGCCAACGGCGCAGCCCCTCGTGGGTGGGGTGTGTTGCGGAAAGCAGAAGCCGCCGCTGGGCCGGTCGGGTTGGGTACGCGGGGGACGCCGTGAATCCGTCCCTGGAGGCTTGGCAGCCGCTTGCTCTTGCGCGCAGTCCTGCACGCGCGGCAAGGCCAGGGTTGGGCGTCCTGCCCAACCCGCCCGATGCATGCCTCGGGCCCATGCGGCTGACACCCCCGCATACCCAACCCGACCGCCCTCTGACAGATTTCGGTGGTCTGCCACCCACGGAGAAGAAAGAGAAGATCGCAAGCGGGTCGCGCGCTGCGCTTGCTCGAGAGCCGAGCATGGCTATGCCGGTCGTCCTGACCGGCACCCTTCGGGCCGTCGCCGTGGGCGACGTTGGCAGCGGCTCCTGCCGCTGCCTTCGGCTCTACACAAAGCAAGGAAGCGACCCGCCAGGCCGCTTTTGCTTTTGATCTTCTTTTTCTTCTCCGTGGGTGGACGCGCACGGAACCTGTCCGTGGCCGGGTAGATGGGCTGCGCAGGGGCGTGAGCCGCATGGATGCGGCGACCGAGCTTACATGGACGTACTTGCAGCGTCCCCTGCGCAGCCCATCTACCCGGCCCCACCCATGAACTGCTTTGCGCGACCACCCACGAGGGGCTGCGCCGTTGGCTGGAAACCCTATCCCCCGTGCACGGGCCGGTGCCCACGTACCGCCATCACCAGTCCAATGCCGGCCAGCAGCGAGACCGCTGATGTCCCGCCATAACTGATCAACGGCATCGGAATGCCCACCACCGGCAGCAGGCCGGAAATCATTCCACCGTTCACCAATACGTAGACGAAGAACGCCAGCCCCAGGCTGCCGGCCAGCAACCGCGCATGGGTGTCGCGCGCGTGCACTGCGATCCACAGGCAACGCCCGACCACGAACAGGTACAGCGCGAACAGCGTCGCCACACCGATCCAGCCGAATTCCTCGGCCAGCACCGAAAACGCGAAGTCGGTGGTGTACTCGGGCAGGAAATCCAGCGTGGCCTGGGTGCCCTGCCCCCAGCCACGGCCGTGCCATCCGCCCGAACCGATCGCGATGCGCGACTGCAGGATGTTCCAGCCGGTGCCGAGCGGGTCTGCTGCCGGGTCGAGGAAGGTCAGTACGCGATCCTTCTGGTACTGCCGCAACACGCCGAGCCAGGCCAGTGGCGCGGCCACCGCCAGCCCCACCGCGCCGGTGGCCACCCAGCCCCAGTGCAGGCCCGCCAGCAACAACGCGAACACGCCGCTGGCGGTGACCAGCGTGGCGGTGCCGAGGTTGGGCTGCATCAGGATCAGCACGGCGGGAACGCCGATCAGCACTGCGGCCGTCAGTACCGTGCGTGGTGACGGTGGCAGCGGTTGCCGGTGCAGGTACCAGGCCATCATCAACGGCAGGCTGAGCTTGAACAGCTCGGAGGGCTGCAGGTAGAAGACGCCGAGGTTGAGCCAGCGCTGCCCGTACTTGCCGGTGCCGATCACATACACCGCCATCAGCGGCAGCATCGACAGCGCGTACAGCGCCGGTGTCCACGCGCGCAGGCGCAGCAGCGAAACACGCGACAGCAGCCACATCGCCAGCAGGCCACCGGCGAAGCGCGCCGCCTGCCCGGTGACCGGACCGGAAACGCTGTGCAGCACCGCCAGCCCCGCGCCCATCAGGATCAACAACGCGACCAGCAACGGCAGGTCGATCGTGCGCACCGCCTCACGGCAGCCGCCAAGCATTCGTTTCCAGTCCACGCTGGCCACGGTAACAACGCGCGCTTGCGTGAAGCTGTCAGGGTGCTTCTGCGTCTGTAGAGTCGAGCCGTGCTCGACTGCCTTTCATGCAGCAGAAGCAGTCGAGCACGGCTCGACTCTACAGAACAGCGAGAAGCAATCGAGCATATGGAAGCGCGATGAAAGGCGCGGCCGTTGTTACCCGTAGCCGCCGTGCACTGGATTGTGGCTACGCACGGCCATCACCAACCCGAAGCCGGCCAGCAGCGAGACCGCCGAGGTACCGCCATAGCTGATCAGCGGCATCGGCACGCCCACCACCGGCAGCAGGCCCGAGATCATCCCGCCGTTCACCAGCACGTAGACGAAGAACGCCAGGCCGGTGGCGCCGGCCAGCAGGCGCGAATAGGAATCGCGCGACTGGCTGGCGATCCACAGGCAGCGCCCGATCACCACCAGGTACAGCGCCAGCACGGTGGCCACGCCGATCCAGCCGAACTCCTCGCTCAGCACCGAGAACGCGAAGTCGGTGGTCTGCTCGGGAATGAAGTTCAGATGCGACTGCGAGCCCTCGCCCCAGCCCTTGCCATCGAAGCCGCCGGAACCGATCGCGATCTTCGACTGGATGATGTTCCAGCCGGCTCCCAGTGCATCCATCTCCGGGTCCAGGAACATCATGATGCGGTCCTTCTGGTACGGCCGCAGCAGCCAGAACCAGGCCACCGGCGCGACCGCAGCCACGCCACCCACGCCCAGCCCGACCCACCACCACGGAAGGCCTGCCAACAGCAGCACGAACACACCACTGGCGGCGATCAGCACACCGGTACCGAAGTCCGGCTGCAGCATCACCAGGCCGGTTGGCACGCCGATGATGACCAGCGCCACGAGCACGGTGTTGAAGCGCGGCGGCAACGGCATCTTGTGCAGGTACCAGGCCACCATCATCGGCAGACTGACCTTCAGCAGCTCGGCCGGCTGCAGGTAGAAGAATTTCAGGTCCAGCCACTGCCGGCCGTACTTGCCGGTGCCGAGCACGAACACCGCCAGCAACGGAATCATCGAGATCGCGTAGATCATCGGCGTGGCCGAGCGGATGCGCAGGATCGGTACCCGTGAGATGCCCCACAGCGCCGCCATGCCCACTGCGAAGCGCGCGCCCTGGGCCATCACCAGGCCGTCGCCACCGGCGCTCTTCAAGGTGGCCAGGCCGATCACCATCAGCGCGCCGAGGGCCAGGCACAGCACCCAGTCCAGCGTGCTGAAGAAGCGGCGCAGCATGTCGCCAGCCCAGCGCAGGAACACTCTCATCGTGCGGGCTCCGCGGGAGTCGGGCGCGGCGTGGCGGGCAGCGCTGCGGCGGCCGGCGTACCCGGCTGCGGTGCGGGTACAGGTTCCGGCGCAGGCACGCCGACCAGCACCGGATGTTCACCCAGCTGCGCAGCGGCAAGGTCGCCGGCCTGGCGCGCGCCGGCGTCTTCGTTGTCGAACGCGGTGGCGCCGATGGCAGTGGTGCCGCGCTCGCTGTCCAACGGCTGCATGCCTTCGGGCATCTTGCCCAGCAGGTAGGCGTCGAACACCTTGCGCGCGATCGGTGCAGCGGCCGAACCACCATAGCCACCGCCTTCCACGGCCACCGCGATCGCGATCACCGGGTTCTCGACCGGCGCGAAGCCGACGAACAGCGCGCGGTGGCGCAGGTGCATCGGCAGGCTCTTGGGATTCACCGCCGCCGTGCCCTTGCGGCTGATGACCTGCGCGGTACCGGTCTTGCCGGCCATCACGTACGGCGCACCGACCGCCACGCGCCAGCCGCTGCCGCCGGGCCGCATGGTCGCCATCATGCCCTCGCGCACGGCCTGCACGTTGTTGGGGTTGGGGCTGACCGGCTTGCTCTCGCCAGCCGGCATCGCCGACCAGTCGCTGTCGAAACCGTCGCGCTGCTGGATGACCAGATGCGGGGTGCGCAGCTGGCCGTCGGCCAGACCGCTGACGCCGCGCGCCAGCTGCAGCGGGGTGACCTTCCAGTCGCCCTGGCCGATGCTGATGTTGACCGTATCACCGGGGTACCAGGCTTCCTTGCGGCTCTTCCGCTTGTAGGCCGGCGACGGCAGGATGCCGCCGATCTCGCCGGTGAGGTCGATGCCGGTCGGCTGGCCGAAGCCGTAGTACTCCATGTAATGGTCGAAGCGCTCGATACCCAGGTCCAGCGCCAGCTTGTAGTAATAGGTATTGACCGATTCGGCGATGGACTTGCGCAGGTCGGTCCAGCCGTGGCCGCCACGGTGGGCGTCACCCCAGCCGCGCGAGGTGCCCGGCAGGTAGAACATGCCGGTGGACAACACCTTGTCTTCCGGGCGGCGCACGCCCGAATCGAGGCCGGCCAGGCCGATCAGCGGTTTCAGCGTGGAACCGGGGGCGACGCCACCGAGCACCAGGCGGTTGAACTGCGGCCGCGACGGGTTTTCGTTCAACGCCTTGAAATCGGCATGCGAGATGCCGTTGACGAACAGGTTGGGGTCGTAGGACGGCAGGCTGACCATCGCCAACACCTCGCCGCTACGCGGGTCCATCGCCACTGCCGAGCCTTCCTGGTCGCCAAAGGCGGCCACCATGGCGCGCTGCAGGTCGGCGTCGATCGACAGCCGCAGGTCGGCACCGGACTGCGCGGCGACGCGACCGATAGTGCGGATCGCACGCCCCTGCACGTTGGTCTCGACCTGCTCGTAGCCGACCTTGCCGCGCAGCTGCTGCTCGTAATAACGCTCCAGGCCGGACTTGCCGATGTGGGTCAGCGCGGCATTGCCCTCGCCGAGGATTTCCAGGTCCTTGTCATCGACGCGGCCGACGTAACCGATGATGTGCGCGAACAGATCGCCATAGGGATAGCGACGGGTCAGGTAGGGTTCCAGCTCGACGCCGGGGAAGCGCCAGCGGTCGACGGCGAAGCGTGCCATCTCCTCGTCGCTCATGCGCAGCTTCAGCGTGACCGGCAGGAACTTGCGGCGCGCCTTGCGCGACTTGTTGAACGCTTCCAGTTCTTCCGGGCTGATGCTGATGATCTTCGCCAACCCTTCCAGGGTGGCGTCCATGTCCTTGACCTTGTCCGGGGTCACGTCCAGGCGGAAGGCCGGCACGTTCTCGGCCAGCAGGCGGCCGTTGCGGTCGTAGATCATGCCGCGCCCGGGCACCACCGGCCGCGGCTTGATGCGGTTGGCTTCCGAGCGCGTGGCGTAGACGTCGTGGTCCAGCACCTGCAGCTTGAAGTACCAGCCGCCCAGGCCCAGCAGGCAGACCAGCACACCCAGGAAGCCCAGCGCCGCGCGGCGGCGGAACTGTTCGGCTTCGGCATGCGGATTCTTGACCTGGCGGCGCGGAATCATGGCTCAGCGCCCGCGCTTGCCGAAGCGCACCGCGTCCAGCAGCACGAATACCAGCGGCCACAGGCCCATGCCCAGCAGCGGTGCCCACCAGTACGACCACGGCAGGGTCGGCTCATCCACCACGATGTGGACCAGCGCGCTGACGATGCGGTCGTTGAACAGCAGGCCGCCGATGGCCAGCATCTGCTGGGACATCGGGAAGAAGCGGATGCGGGCGCGGAAGCGCTGCAGGATGAAGGCCAGCATCACCAGCCGCAGCGACTGTTCGCCGAGTACACCGCCGTACAGCAGATCGGCGATGACGCCACTGGCGAAAGCGACGCCCAGGCCGACACGCTCAGGCGCTTCAATCACCCAATAGGCCAGCACCAGCGCCAGCCAGTATGGGCGCAGCGGCTGCAGCAGCGCCGGCAACGGCAGCAGGCCCAGCAGCAGCGCCACCACCAGGCTGGCCGGCAACACCCACGGGTTGTCGCGCAGGCGGCTCATCGCTGGGCCTCCGGCGTGGTCGGTTGCCGGCCAGCGGCCGGCACTACCGTCGCCGACCCAGCATCGGGTGGAGAGCCCCCCTCTTGTTGAGGGGGGCGCGCTGAAGGCGCGGGGGTAAGGGAGGATGCGCGGGCCGGTTGCACCGAAGGTGCAGTCGGCGGCAATTCGCTGGCCGCAGGCAAGCGAATTGCCGCGCCCGGGCGCAGCAGCAGCACGTCGCGGCCGCGGTCCAGCTGCGCCGCCGGCTTCAGTTCGCCGACCAGGAAGGCGTGCGTGTCGTCCGGACGCAGGCCGGTGATGGTGCCGACCGGGAAGCCGGCCGGGAAGCGGCCACCGAGGCCGGAGGTGACGATCTCATCGCCCACTTCCACGCCGGCACTGAGCGGGATGTCGCGCAGTTCCAGCTTGTCGCCGCGGCCGTAGACGATCAGGCGAACGCCGTTGCGGGCCACCGTCACCGGCACGGCATGGTCGGGGTCGGTCAGCAGCAGCACGGTGGAGGTACCGCCAGTGACGCTGATCACCTGGCCCATCAGACCGCCGGCATCGATCACCGCCTGGCCGACGTGCACGCCTTCGCGGCTGCCGGCGTCGAGCACCAGACGCTGCTTCACCGGATCCAGGTCGATGTCCAGGATCGGCGCCAGCTGCACGTCCAGGCCACTGCGCTCGGCCACATTCAGCAGTTCGCGCAGCTGGGCGTTATCCAGCGCGGCGGTCTGCAGGCGGGTCAGGCGGGCGTTGGCCAGCAGCAGCTGGTTGCGCAGTTCACGGTTCTCGTTGACCAGCTGGCCGTGGCTGGCCGCCGAGTCCTTGACCTGGTTGCCGAGCTTGCCCGGCAGTCCCGCCAGTGCCCATACCGGCTGCACCAGGCTGTTGGCCTGCCCGCGCAGCTGCGCAAGCCAGCCGGCCTGGTCGTCAAGCACGATCAGGGTGATGGCCAGTGCGAGATAAGCCAGCAGACGCAGCGGGCTGGCGGCATCACCGGATCGGGAAGCAACGGGAGGTCCGGCGTAGGGCGGCACGGCAACGATTCAACTGGCAGAAGGCGGAAGGGAAACACGCGGACGCCCCGCCGGTGCCGGCCTACCCTCATGGTGGGCCGCACCCCGGAGGGGCGCTGCGGGCGCAGGCAGCCGGGACGGCTTATTCCGGCGCAAAGAACTCGTTGCCGTGCATGTCGACCAGCTCCAGCGCACGGCCACCGCCGCGGGCCACGCAGGTCAGCGGATCGTCCGCCACCTGCACGTGCAGGCCGGTTTCCTCGGAAATCAGGCGGTCCAGGTCACGCAGCAGGGCGCCACCACCGGTCAGCACGATGCCGCGCTCGGCGACGTCGGCGCACAGTTCCGGCGGGGTCTGCTCCAGCGCCAGCTTGACCGCGCTGACGATGCCCGACAGCGGCTCGTGCAGGGCCTCGAGCACCTCGTTGGAGCTGATCTTGATCATCTTCGGCACGCCCTCGGCGAGGTTGCGGCCGGAGATTTCCATCTCGATCACTTCCGCCTGCGGGTAGGCGCAGCCCAGCTCGACCTTGATGCGCTCGGCGGTGGCTTCGCCGATCAGCATGCCGTGGTTGCGGCGCACGTAGTTGGTGATCGACTCGTCGAAGCGGTCGCCGCCGATGCGGACCGAGGCCGAATAGACGATGCCGTTGAGCGAGATCACCGCCACCTCGGTGGTGCCGCCGCCGATGTCGATGACCATCGAGCCACGGGCTTCGGTGACCGGCATGCCGGCGCCGATCGCAGCGGCCATCGGTTCTTCGATCAGGAACACGTCACGGGCACCGGCTTCCTCGGCCGATTCCTTGATCGCGCGGCGCTCGACCTGGGTCGAGCCGGCCGGCACGCAGACCAGCACGCGCGGGCTCGGGCGCAGCACGCGCGACTTGTGCACCTTCTTGATGAAGTGCTTGAGCATCGCCTCGGTGTAGGTGAAGTCGGCGATGACGCCGTCCTTCATCGGGCGGATGGTGGTGATGTGGCCCGGGGTACGGCCAAGCATCTGCTTGGCTTCGGCGCCTACGGCTGCCACCGAGCGGGTACCACCAATGGCACGGTCCTGACGCACGGCCACGACCGATGGCTCGTTCAGCACGATCCCCTGCCCGCGCACGTAGATGAGGGTATTGGCCGTGCCCAGGTCGATGGACAGGTCGTTGGAGAACATGCCACGGAGTTTCTTGAACATCTGAGGAAGGAGTCCTGAGGGGTGTCGTGCCCGCCGCGGGATGGCGAAAAAATGGGCAGAAATCGAGGCCGACAAGCCTAGCAACCCGCCTGCCGCCGAGCAAGGAAAAAACTAGCTGAACCCGCGTCTTCACAGGCTTTCGGCCTGATCGGGTCTCACCCGGTTCTGGCCCTGAGCGGCACCAGCGGGTAACCTTTGCGCCGTCGGGCGCCCAAGGGCGCCGTTTGCTTGCCCGCCGAACCGGGCCGGCCCACCCCAAAATTCACCGCATAGGCTTACATCGATGTCCGCTCTGATCTGTGGTTCTCTTGCCTTCGACACCATCATGGTGTTCCCGGACCAGTTCAAGAATCACATCCTGCCGGACAAGGTGCACATCCTGAACGTGTCCTTCCTGGTGCCGCGCATGCGCCGCGAGTTCGGCGGCTGCGCCGGCAACATCGCCTACAACCTGCACCTGCTGGGCGGCCAGCCGATCCCGATGGGCACCGTGGGTTCGGACTTCGGCCCGTACCGCGAATACTTCGACGGCCTGGGCATCGACCTGTCGCGCGTGCGCGTGATCGATGAGCTGTTCACCCCGCAGGCGTTCATCACCACCGACCACGACAACAACCAGATCACCGCCTTCCACCCGGGCGCGATGATGCGCTCCTACGAAAACCACGTGCGTGGCGTACCGGGCGTGACCCTGGGCCTGGTCGGCCCGGACGGCCGCGAAGGCATGATCCAGAACGCGCAGGAATTCCACGAAGACGGCATTCCGTTCATCTTCGACCCGGGCCAGGCCATGCCGCTGTTCAACGGCCCGGAGCTGCGCGCGTTCATCGAGCAGGCCGACTACGTGGTGGTCAACGACTACGAGTCGAACCTGCTGCAGGAACGCACCGGTTGGGACGAGAAGGAGATCGTCAGCCGGGTCAAGGCCTACATCACCACCCGTGGCCCGAAGGGCGCGGTCATCCACACCCCGGAAAAGAGCTACGACATCCCGCCGGCGCACGAACGCCGCGTGGTCGACCCGACCGGCTGTGGCGACGCCTTCCGTGCGGGCCTGATCTACGGCATCCAGAAGGGCTACGACTGGCTGACCATCGGCCGCATGGGCAACCTGATGGGCGCGCTGAAGGTCGAGCACCCGGGCACGCAGAACCAGCGCTTCACCTTTGACGAGTTCAACGAGCAGTTCAAGCAGCAGTTCGGTTACGCGCTGGGCGCGTAAACGAACTGCCCGCGCATCTGTTCGGTGGGTGTCGACCTTGGTCGACACGCTGTGCCCTGGTAGGTGTCGACCTTGGTCGACACTGCCGGCCAGCGGCCGGCACTACCCCTTCTGCTGCAAGGCCGCCAACAGTGCACGGCAATCGGCGAAATGCCAGTCGGCGCGGTCCGGCCACGGGTGATCCGGTAGGTGTCGACCTTGGTCGACACTGCCGGCCAGCGGCCGGCACTACCCCTTCTGCTGCAAGGCCGCCAACAGTGCACGGCAATCGGCGAAATGCCAGTCGGCACTGCCCGGCCACGGGTTCTCCGGCAGATTGACCAGCACGGTGTGCGTGCCCGCGGCGCGGCCGCACTCCAGGTCGTAGGCGTGGTCTCCGACCATCACCGCCTCTGCCGCTGCGATGCCCCAATGCCGCAGGTGCTGCTGCAGCCCATCCGGTGAGGGCTTGGGCACCGCTTCATCGCGACCAATGATGTCGGCATCGTCGAACAGCTCCCCGACCCCGATCGCGTCCAGGGTCAGCTTCGCCAGCGCATGGTCGTTGCGGGTCAGGATGCCCAGCCGGCAGCCCGCCGCCGCCAGCGCGCGCAGCAGCTTCACCGCGCCCGGTGCCGGCAGTGCCTCCTCGGCCAGCGCACGTTCGTGATCCAGCAGCCACTCGCGCTTGGCCTGCGCCGGCGCATCCGGCAGCGCTGCGATATGGTCGAGGATATCTTCCTCCGCGGCGATCTGCAGCGCGCGGCGGATCGCGGCGAAGTCATGCACGGCCACCGTCAGTGTGCCGTCCATGTCGAACACCCAGTGCCGGATCGCGGACAACGCGTGCACTGCGCTGCCCGCCGCAACCATCACTGCCACCACTGCGGCATGCGGCTGGCGTCGACACCACCGGTTTCGAACACGGCGGTACGCGTGCCGCCGGCCTTGACCGGGAACTCGATGCTGATCGACTTGCCCTTGCGCGCCAGCTTCCACAGCGCCTTCTGGTCGGTGATGAACAGCGCGATGGCTTCATCGGTCTTCGGGCGCCAGGCCGCCATGGAAATCGGCTTGCCGTCGTCCACGGTCACCTTCACCGTGCACTGCGGGCAACGGAAATCGCCGGCCTGCAGCACCAGGTAGGCATGCCGCTTCCACTCCGGATGATCGCGGAACACCAGCTGCACCGGCTTGGCACCGCTGCCATCCACGTCCACCCGTTCTTTGCTGTAGATCTGCGCCGAGACCTGGTTGCCCTTGTTGCCCACCGGGATCTGGTTGTACTGCCACAGCGCCTGCATGCGGCGCAGGTCGCGCGCGGCATCACCCTTGGCCTTGACCTCGTCGAAGCCGGCGGCGATGCGCTCGGCGGCGGCGGTGTCCTTGTACTGGTCCAGCAGCGAGGCGCCATGCAGGCGCGCACGCTCCCAGTCCTGTGCGGCCACGGCCATGTCGTACTGCTTGGCCACGTCTTCGGCCTTGGCTTCCTTCTGTGCCTGCACGGCGGCTGCGGCGGCTTCCTGCGCCTTGCGCTCTTCCTCGGGGTTGCTGCAGGCAGCCAGGGCCAGGGTGCAGGCGGTGAGCAGGATCAGTCGTTTCATGGCGGAGGTCCTTCGTGTTTTCGCATATCTGTAGAGTCGAGCTTGCTCGACTGCTGTTGAAGAGCCAGTCGAGCAAGCTCGACTCTACAAAAAAAGCGCCGGGGGATGCCCGGCGCGTTTTCTTACTTGGCTTCGGCCTTGGCCAGCATGTCCTGGACCGAGGCGGTGGTGATCGGGTGGTAGCCCGGCTTGGCCTTTTCGAAGGCCTGCTTGGCCAGCTCCAGCCCCTTCGGCGTTTTCACCAGTTCGGCGTAGATCGGCAGGATCAGCTTGCGACGGCCGACGCGCTCGATGAACGCGGCTGCGCCTTCATTGGCCTGCTCGTAGCCGCTGCGGATCGCCAGCGGGTACCAGCGCATGGCGATCTCGCCATTCGGGGTGCCGGTGAAGTGGAAGGCCTTGTCCAGCGTGGCCAGCTTGTCCAGCGGCTGGGTCGCGCCCAGGCCGTCGATGAAGCGCACCCATTCCTGCGTGCTCCAGTCGGCGATGACCTGGCTGCTCGGCACGGTGCCGGCGCTGGCAAACGCGATGCGCGCGGTATCGACGCTGCTGAAGTTGCGCGACTGCGCCTTGGCCGCGAACGCCGGGATGCCCGGCTCGTCCAGCCATGCCTTCAGTTCGGCCTCGGTCACTGCCGACGGATTCTTCGGGAGCAGGTTCTTTTTCAGGTACTCGACGAACTGGTCGGTGTTCGCGCTCTGGAAGGCGTGGTCATCGAACCAGCCACGCAGGAACGGATCGAAGGTTTCGCGGCCGAAGCGCTGCTCCAGGAATTCCAGGAACCACGAACCCTTGACGTAGGCGACCTGGCTGAGGGCTTCGTCGGGGTCACGCTCGTTCAGCGGCGGCAGCGCCAGCGCCTGGTCGGCCGGGCTCATGTCCTTCACTTCGGCCAGCAGGTCGGTCTGGTCGATCTGCTTCTCCATCTCGGCCATCTCCTTGCCGTACAGGGCTTCGGTGATGCGGCCCTGGACGTAGGTGGTGAAGCCTTCATTGAGCCAGATGTCCTTCCAGCTGGCGTTGGTCACCAGGTTGCCCGACCAGCTGTGCGCCAGTTCGTGGGCGACCAGCGAGACCAGCGACTTGTCACCGACGATCACGGTCGGGGTGGCGAAGGTCAGGCGCGGGTTCTCCATGCCACCGAACGGGAACGACGGCGGCAGCACCAGCATGTCGTAACGGCCCCAGCGGTATTCGCCGTACAGCTTCTCGGCGGCACCGATCATCTTCTCGGTGTCTTCGAATTCCTTGGCGGCCTTGTTGACCATGGTCGGCTCGGCCCAGACGCCGGAGCGGCCGGAGATCGGCTCGAACACCAGATCGCCGGCGGCGATGGCCAGCAGGTACGACGGAATCGGCTGCGGCATCTTGAAGGTGTAGTCACCGTCACGCGCGGCCTTCGGATCGTTGTCGGCGCTCATCAGCACCATCACGTCCGGGCGCGAGACCACGTGCGCGCTGTAGGTGAAACGCACGCTCGGGGTGTCCTGCAGCGGCACCCACGAACGGGCGTGGATGGCCTGCGACTGGCTGAACATGAAGGGCAGCTTCTTGCCCTCGGTCATCGACGGTGCCAGCCACTGCAGGCCCGAGGCGGTCGGTGCGGTGTGGTAGGTCACTTCCACCTTGGCCGGCTGTTCCGGGGCTTCGATGGTCAGCTTGCTGCCGAACACCTTGTCAGCGGCGGCCAGCTCGAACTTCAACGGGCTGCGCGCGCCATCGGCAGCGACGGCCTCGACCTTGGACACGGTCAGCTCGCGGGTGTCGAGCACCAGCTGCTTGGCGTCCTTCTGCTTCCATTCCAGGGTGTAGGTGGCGGTGCCGCCGATCTGCTTCTGGTCGAAGTCCAGCTTCAGGTCCAGCGCGATGTCCTTGATGACGACCTTGTCCGGCTCGGCGTACGAGCTTTCGTCGTGGCTGCGGTTCTCGGCGTTCACGGGGGCGGCGGGGGCCTTTTCGGCAGTCGGGGCGGCGGCGGGCGCGGCCGCCTCCTGGGAGCAGCCGGCGGCCAGGGCCACGGCCAGCGGAAGGAGCATCAGCGGATTACGCATGAATCGGGACCGTTACGGGGATCAGACCCCCAATGGTAACTCCCTCCGGCTCCGCAGGCGTTGCGCGGTGCGGGGTAATGGCGGCCGGGGCCGATCCTGCGCCTCCGGCGCATGCCAACCAAGGTTGGCTTCTACCGGAATGGCGGCGGACGCGGTACGGGCGGCCGGGGCTGCGCTGCGCCTCGGGCGCATGCCAACCAAGGTTGGCCTCTACCGGTAGGTGCCAACCTTGGTTGGCACGGATGTGTCAGCGCCCGGTGCAGGGGTGTGCCAACCAAGGTTGGCACCTACAAAAGCGCGGTTTACAGCTTGTAGCCGGAGTGGATCGAAACAATGCCGCCGGTCAGGTTCTTGTAGTGGCAGCGCTCGAAGCCGGCCTGCCCCATCATCGCCTTCAGCTCATCCTGCGGCGGATGCTTGCGGATGCTCTCGGCCAGGTACTGGTAGCTGTCCGAATCGTTGGCGAACAGCTTGCCCAGCTTGGGCAGGATCTTGAACGAGTGGAAGTCGTAGATCGGCTTGAACCAGTCGGCGGTGACTTCGGAGAACTCCAGCACGCGGGCCTGGCCGCCCACCTTCAGCACGCGGTACATCTCGCGCAGGCCAGCGTCCTTGTCGGTCACGTTGCGCAGGCCGAAGGCGATGGTGACCAGGTCGAAGCTGTTGTCCGGGAACGGCAGGGCTTCGGCGTTGCACTGCACGTAGTCCAGGCCGAGCACCAGGCCGCGGTTGGTCAGGCGGTCACGGCCGACCGACAACATGCCGGCGTTGATGTCGCCCAGCACCACCGAGCCCTCGGCGCCAACGCGCTCCTTCAGCAGGGCGGCGATATCGCCGGTGCCGCCGGCCAGGTCGAGCACACGGTCGCCCGGCTTCACCTGCGCGGTCGCCACGTAGTAGCGCTTCCACGCCCGGTGCACGCCCAGGCTCATCAGGTCGTTCATCAGGTCGTAGTTGCGCGCGACCGAGGTGAACACCTGGCCGACCAGCTTCTGCTTGTCCTTGGCGGCGACGTCGCGGAACCCGAAATGGGTGGTACCGGCTTTGTAGGGGGATTCGCTCATGGCCCCGATTATCGCACCGCCGGGGGCCAGCGGCACCCCCTGCCCGTATCATGGCGGGCCACGACTTACCGGAGCCCCGCATGATCACCACGCCCGACTACCAGGCCCTGCTGCAGACCGCCATCGCCGAAGCCCGCCAGGGCCTGGCCGAAGGCGGCGTGCCGATCGGCGCGGCGCTGTACCACAACGACGGCCGCCTGCTCGGCTGCGGCCACAACCGCCGGGTGCAGGAAGGCGACCCCTCCGTGCACGGCGAAACCGACGCCTTCCGCAAGGCCGGCCGCCAGCGCCGCTACCAGGACACCATCATGGTCACCACGCTGGCGCCTTGCTGGTACTGCTCGGGCCTGGTGCGCCAGTTCAACATCGGCACCGTGGTGGTGGGCGAATCGCGCACATTCCAGGGCGGCATCGACTGGTTGCGCGAAAACGGCGTCAACGTGATCGACCTCGACAACCAGGAATGCGTCGATCTGCTCGGCGGCTTCATTGCGCAGCATCCCGAGATCTGGAACGAAGACATCGGTGAATGAGCACCACGCAGTGTGCTGTTGAACCCGCTTAATGAACGCTTCAGTGCCGGCACGCCCTAGTGCCGGCAGCGTTTGCGGCGCCAGCCGTGAACCCGTGCACAGTCAGCCGTGCCCCGTGCACACGCTGCGGTAACACCCCGCCCCAGCGTCGCGCCTAGGGTGGGGCTACCGGGACCTTCCTTCCCCGGCGGAGCCAGCCATGTGCGCGCACGCCGTACGCCCCACGCCCGACCCGATCCTTGACGCCATCCGCAAGCGCCTGCAGCAGCAGTTCGCGCTGCATCAGCGTGGCGCCCGGTTCTGGACCGCTTACCAGGGCCTGCAGCTGGAACTGGTGCGCGGCCATCCGCTCGAACACGAACGCCTCTGCAATGCCATGGCCGACATGGCCGAAGAGATGGGCGCGGTCGAGCATGCGCAACTGATAGGCAATCGCAACGCCGGCTGCACATCTCCCTGACGCGGTATCCACCGGGGTCCGGGCCACACTGCGATGAACCCCCACTCCCATCCACTTCAACCGATTGGATCGACATGCACGCCGAAGTCCCCACCATTCCCCCGGTCATCAATGTTGACGCTGAGCTTGACCACTGGCGCCGCCAGCATGCCGACGGTGCATTGGCGCACAACTCGTTCGGCTCGTACGTACCGTGGATCAAGTTCGCTTGCGATTCGCTGATCACCCAGCCGCGCGCCAGCAATGCGCAGCGCGACGAGATGTTCCAGACCCAGTACGCCCTGCAGATCATGCCGCGCCTGAGCGAAGCCCAGGCCCGCGAATTCGTCGACCGTTGCTGGCAGCACGTCTACCAGACCAGCCCGGTGCGCCTGCAGGACGCCCCGCGCCTGCGCGCCTGAGCTGCACAGCCCCTGCACGAGCCGCTGCCGATCATCCTCGTCACCTGAGTGGGACGACGACGATGAAAGCACGCAACCTGTTCAATACGATCGCCAAGAAGGCCGCGGCCGCCACCGGCTCGCCGTGGACCTTCCTGGCCGCGGTAGCGATCGTGGTGATCTGGGGCATCAGTGGCCCGGTATTCGGTTTCAACGACACCTGGCAGCTGGTGATCAACACCGGTACCACCATCATCACCTTCCTGATGGTGTTCCTGATCCAGCACACGCAGAACGCAGATACCGCCGCGATGCAGATCAAGCTGGACGAGCTGATCCGCGCGACGGCCGAAGCCAACAACGAACTGTTGGATCTGGAAGAACTGGACGAGGAGCGGCTGGAAGAGATCCGTCGCGAGTACGAGCAGATGGCGCGCGAAGCTGGCGACGCGCTGGCGCGTGTGCGCGCCTGCCATGCAGCGCGGCGCGACGATGAAGCGGTGTAGCGCACACGCTCTGGAATGACAATGCCGGCCCGCGGCCGGCATTACCCTCGATCTCCAGGTAGGTGCCAACCTTGGTTGGCACAGGGCCAGCCGCCTGCGCTGACGCATCCGTGCCAACCAAGGTTGGCACCTACCAGAAGCACTGCTTACCCGCGCTCGTGCCAGCCGCCGCCCAGCACCTTGTACAGGGTGATGCGGTTGGCCTGCTGGGCCAGCTGCGCCTGCAGCTGGGTCTGCTGCGCGTTGTAGGCGGTACGGCGCGCATCAAGCAGGGTCACGAAGCTGTCCAGGCCAGCGTCGTAGCGTGCCTGCGACAGGCGGTTGGCCTGTTCGGCCGCTTCCACCAGGCGCTGCTGTGAACTCACCTGCTCATCCAGGCTGACGTTCAACGCCAGCGCATCGGCGGTTTCGCGGAAGCCCACCTGGATCGACTTCTCGTACTGTGCCAGCGCGATGTCACGGTCCGCATTGGCGATGGCCAGGTTGGCGCGCAGCTTGCCGCCCTGGAAGATCGGCAGCGTGATCTTCGGCAGGAAGCTCCACACGCGGGTCCCACTGTCGAACAGGTTGGACAATTCGCTCGAACCACTACCGATGCTGCCGGTCAGCGAGATGCTCGGGAAGAACGCCGCGCGTGCCGCACCGATGTTGGCGTTGGCCGCCAGCAGCTGGTGTTCGGCGGCCATGATGTCCGGGCGCTGCAGCAACACGTCGCTGGGCAGGCCGGCCGGCGGCGGTGCCAGTGCCAGCAGCTGCGGTTCGATGCTGTCCGGCAGCAGTGCCGGATCCAACTGGCCACCGGCCAGCAGCGCCAGCGCATTGCGGTCCTGGGCCAGCTGGCCACGCAGACGTGCAGCATCCGTACGTGCGGTCTCGACCAGGGTACGGGTCTGGGTCAGCTCCAGCGCCGAACTGCCACCACGCTCGTGGCGGGCCTCGGCCAGCCGCAGCGAATCCTCGTAGGTCTTCAGCGTGGCATCGGCGATCTTCAGCCGCTGCGCATCAGCCCCGTAGGTCAGCCACGCCGTGGCGGTCTCGGCCACCAAGCTCAGCTGCGCGTTGCGGCGGTTGGCGGCCACGGCGAAGTACTGCTGCAGCGCCGCTTCACTGAGATTGCGCACGCGGCCGAACAGATCCAGCTCGAACTCGGCTACGCCAACACCGGCGGTGAACTGCTCGGTGACACCGGCGTCGGTACCACGGCGGTCCATCTGGCCGGTGACTGCCACGCCGGGCACACGGTCGGCGCGCTGTACGCGGTACTGGCCGCGCGCGCGTTCAACGTTGAGTACGGCCACGCGCAGGTCGCGGTTGTTCTGCAGCGACTGGTCGATCACCTGCTGCAGGCGCGCATCGGTGAAGAAGTCGCGCCAGCCGACGGCGGCGACATCGGCCACCTCGCCCTGCGCGGCCTCGGCCGGCCACTGCGCCGGAATGGCCGGAGCAACGGCGGTGTTCTTCGGCACCAGGGTGGAGCAGCCGGCGAGCGCGAGCGCGGCGGCAATGGAAACAAACAGGGATGCACTTTTCATGGGAATGACTTCCATCGGTACTGCCGGATGGCAGGAGGTAGTGCCGGCCGCTGGCCGGCAACCTCGTTGGATTCACATCACGCGGGCAGTAGGTGCCGGCCAGCGGCCGGCACTACCGTTTCAGGTCACGTCGTGGACTTGCGCTTGAACACGCGCTGCACCACCACGAAGAACAGCGGCACGAAGAACACGCCGAGCACGGTGCCGACGATCATGCCGCCGAGCACACCGGTGCCGATCGCCTGCTTGGCACCGGAGCCGGCACCGGTGGAGATTGCCAGCGGCACCACGCCCATGCCGAAGGCCAGCGAGGTCATCACGATCGGGCGCAAGCGGTCGCGCACGGCGTGCATGATCGACTCGATCAGGCTGGCCCCCTTCTCCAGGTTTTCCTTGGCGAACTCGACGATCAGGATCGCGTTCTTGCTGGTCAGGCCCACCGTGGTCAGCATCGCCACCTGGAAGTAGATGTCGCGTTCCAGGCCCTTGAAGGTATTGGCCAGCACCGCGCCGAGGATACCCAGCGGGGCCGCCAGCAGCACCGCGGTCGGCACGCTCCAGCTTTCATACATCGCGGCCAGGCACAGGAACACGATCATCAGCGACAGCGTGTACAGCAGCGGCGTCTGCGAGCCGGCCTGGCGTTCCTGGTAGGACATCGCCGTCCACTCGATGCCGAAGCCCGCCGGCAGCTGCTTGGCCAGCTGTTCGATCTCGGCCATGGCGTCACCGGACGCGACACCCGGGGCCGGTTCGCCCTGGATTTCCATCGCCGACACACCGTTGTAGCGTTCCAGGCGCGGCGAACCGTAATCCCAGTGCTTGGTGGCGAAGGCACTGAACGGCACCATCTCACCCTTGTCGTTCTTCACGGACCAGAGATCGAAGTCCTCCGGCACCATGCGGAACGGCTGGTCGGCCTGCACGAACACACGCTTGACGCGGCCACGATCGACAAAGTCGTCAATGTACGAGCTGCCCCATGCGGCGGCCAAGGTACCGTTGATCTGGTCGATCGACAGCCCCAGCGAGGTCGCCTTGGCTGCATCGATGTCGATGCGGAACTGCGGCGTGTCTTCCTGGCCGTTCGGGCGCACGTTGGCCAGCTTCTTGCTGCCGGCGGCGAGGCCCAGCAGCTGGTTGCGCGCGGCCACCAGTGCCTCGTGGCCCTGGCCGCTGTTGTCCTTCAGGAAGAAGGTGTAGCCCGACGCGGTACCCAGTTCCGGAATGGCCGGCGGCGGGAAGGCGAAGATGAAGGCATCCTTGATCTGGCCCAGTGCCGCCATGGCGCGACCGGTGATCGGCATCACGCCATTGTCGGCGTCACGCTCGCTCCAGTCCTTCAGCTTGACGAATGCCATGCCCGCGTTCTGGCCCATACCGGCGAAGCTGAAGCCCTGCACCGAGAAGACCGAGTCCACCGCATCCTTCTCGTTCTGCAGGAAGTGGTTTTCCAGTGCCGCGATCGATTCCAGCGTACGTTCCTGGGTGGCACCGACCGGCGCCTGCACCAGCGCCATCAGCACGCCCTGGTCTTCGTTGGGCAGGAACGAGCTGGGCAGGCGCACGAACAGCACGCCCATCAGCACGAACAGTGCCGCCACGATGCCCATGAAGCGCCACGGACGGTGGATGATGCCGCGCACACCGCGCTGGTAGCTTTCGCTGGTGCGGTCGAAGCCGCGGTTGAAACCGTTGAAGAAACGACCGGACCAGCCCTTGTGTGCGACGTGGTGCTCACCCTTCTTCAGCGGCTTGAGCATGGTCGCGCACAGCGCCGGGGTCAGCACGATCGCGACCAGCACCGACAGCGCCATCGCCGAAACGATCGTGGCCGAGAACTGGCGGTAGATCACGCCGGTGGAGCCGCTCATGAAGGCCATCGGTACGAACACCGCCGACAGCACCAGGCCGATACCCACCAGCGCGCCGGTGATCTGGCCCATCGACTTGCGGGTGGCCTCAAGCGGCGACAGTCCTTCCTCGGACATGATGCGCTCGACGTTCTCCACCACCACGATGGCATCGTCCACCAGCAGGCCGATCGCCAGCACCATCGCGAACATGGTCAGCATGTTCACCGAGAAGCCCAGCATCGCCAGCACGCCGAAGGTACCCAGCAGCACCACCGGCACGGCGATGGTCGGGATCAGGGTGGCGCGGAAGTTCTGCAGGAAAAGGTACATCACCACGAACACCAGCACGATCGCTTCGATCAGGGTCTGCACCACGCCCTTGATCGACACGCGCACGAACGGGGTGGTGTCGTACGGGATCTCGGCCTTCAGGCCGGCCGGGAAGAAGCTCTTCATGTCCTGCAGCGCGGCATCCACGCCGGCCGCGGTATCCAGCGCGTTGGCGCCGGTGGCCAGGGTAACCGCCAGGCCGCTGGCCGGCTGGCCGTTGTAGCGGGTGACGAAGTCGTAGGACTCTGCACCCAGTTCGACGCGGGCGACATCGCCCAGGCGCAGTTCGGCACCGTCCTGCGCACCGCGCACGATGATGTTGCGGAACTGTTCCGGGGTCTGCAGGCGCGACTGCGCATTGATGGTGGCGTTGAGCTGCTGGCCCTTGATCGACGGCGCGCCGCCGAGCTGGCCGATGGCCACCTGGGCGTTCTGTGCCTTGACTGCTGCAGTCACTTCCGCAACGGACAGGCCGTAGGTGTGCAGCTTGTTCGGGTCCAGCCAGATACGCATGGCGTACTTGCCACCGAACACCTGGATGTTGCCCACGCCCGGCACGCGGCTCAGACGGTCGACGACATTGGAACCGACGTAGTCGGCGATGTCGTTGGCGTCCATGCTGCCGTTCTCGGACACGAACGCGATGACGTTCAGGAAGCCCGAGCTGGACTTGGCCACGTTGATGCCCTGCCGCTGCACTTCCTGCGGCAGCAGCGGCATGGCCAGCTGCAGCTTGTTCTGCACCTGCACCTGGGCGATGTCCGGGTTGGTGCCGCTCTCGAAGGTCAGGGTGATGGTGGCCTGGCCGTTGGACGAGCTGTTGGAGGAGAAATAGATCAGGCCATCAAGGCCCTTCATGTTCTGCTCGATGATCTGCGTCACCGAGTCCTCGACCACCTTGGCCGATGCACCCGGGTAGGTGGCGCTGATTTCCACCGCCGGCGGTGCGACGTTGGGGTACATCGAGACCGGCAGCTTGAACAGGGCCAGGCCGCCGGCGAGCATGATGATGATGGCGATCACCCATGCAAAGATGGGTCGATCGATGAAAAAGCGTGCCATGGGGTTCTCCGCTTACTTCGCGTCGCCGGCCGGAGCGGCAGGCTGGGCGGCCGCTGCCGGCTTGGCCGGAGCAGCGCCCTTCTCGGTGGCCTTGACCGGCATGCCGGGGCCGATCTTCTGCAGGCCTTCGACAATCACCTTGTCGCCGGCCTTCAGACCGTCCTCGACCAGCCACTTGTCGCCGACCGTGCGGCTGACCTTGACCGGGCGCACTTCGACCTTGTTGTCCTTGTCGACCACCATCGCCGAGGTGTCACCCTTCGGATCGCGGGCGATGCCGGCCATCGGCACCAGCACTGCATCGCTGCGCACGCCGCCGCCGATCACCGCGCGCACGTACGTGCCCGGCATCAGCAGGCCGTCCGGATTGTCCACCTTCACGCGCAGGCCGAAGCTGCCAGTGGCCGGGTCGACGCTGACTTCGGAGAACTCCAGCGTGCCCTTGTGCTCGAAGGTGCTGCCGTCTTCCATCAGGATGCTGACCGGCAGCGTCTGGTTGTCCTGCAGGCGGCCCGCGGCCAGCTCGCGGCGCAGCTGCAGCAGCTCGGCCGAGGACTGGGTCAGGTCCACATAGATCGGGTCCAGCTGCTGCACGGTGGCCAGCGCATTGGCCTGGCCGGCGCTGACCAGCGCACCCTGGGTGACGCTGGACTTGCCGATGCGGCCGCTGATCGGCGCGGTGATGCGGGCGTAGCCCAGAGTGACGTTGGCCGCATCCAGCGAGGCCTTGGCGGCGCCGACGTCGGCCTCGGCCTGCTTCTGCGCGGCCACCGCGTTTTCCAGGTCCTGCTGGCTGACCGCATCAACCTTGGCCAGCTCGGTGATGCGCTTGGCGCTCAGGCGCGCGGCGTTGGCGGTGGCCTCGGCACGCGCCAGCTGGGCACGGGCACTGTTGGCCTGTGCGCGGTAGCTGGCGTCCTCGATCTGGTACAGCGGCTCGCCGGCCTTGACCATGCCGCCCTCGGTGAACAGACGCTTGGCGACGATGCCGTTGACCTGCGGACGCACTTCGGCGACCAGGAAGGCGTTGGTACGGCCCGGCAGCTCGCGGGTGAGGCCCACGGTCTCGGACTTCAGCGTGACCACGGTGACGTCACCCGGGCCCTGTTCGGGGGCCTGGGGTTGGCCGCCGCAGGCAGCCACGGTCGCGGCGATTGCCAGCGACAGTGCAAAGGGTCGGATTCGGCTCAGCAACATGACGGAAAGGCTCTTGAAGGAAAGGGTCTCAGCCAGCGCTGATACGGCGGACCCTCCACCAGCGAAGGTGAAGACCGTGCGAACAGCGCCCACCCGGGTGGAGTGGGAGCCGGACGGGCCTGCCACGCACACGACGGGAATGATGGGTGCGAAATATACATACATGCTTGTTTGTTTGTAAACCGGTACAATTCAGCCACGTTTCACCCGCACTCGTACCCACACCCATGGCCCGCAAGACCAAAGAGGACACCCAGGCAACCCGGGAAGGCATCCTTGACGCCGCCGAAGCCTGCTTCCATGAACACGGCGTGGCCCGTACCACGCTGGAGATGATCGGTGCCCGCGCCGGCTATACCCGTGGCGCGGTGTACTGGCACTTCAAGAACAAGAGCGAGGTGCTGGCCGCGATCGTCGAACGGGTGCACCTGCCCTTCATGCAGGAACTGGAGCGCACCTCCACCGACCAGCGCGACACACCGGTGCACGACCTGCGCGCAGTGATGATCCACTCGTTCATCGAGCTGTCCGAGGACGAACGCCTGCGCAAGACCATGGAGATCATGCTGCGCAGCGACGCCTCGGCCGATACCAAGGTGCTGACCGAAATGCAGCAGGCCGGCTTCCGCGATGCGCTGGACCGGATGGAGCGCGCCCTGCGCCGGGCCCAGGACCTGGGCCAGCTGCGCGAAGGCGCGGACCCGAAGATCGCCGCGCGCATGCTGCACGCCACTGTGCTGGGCGTACTGCATGGCGCGATGGTCGAACCGGAACTGATGGATCTCAAGCGTGACGGCATGCTTGCGCTGGACATGACCCTGGCCGCCTACGTGAAAGAAGGCGTGTTCGTGCCCGGAACGGTGCCCGAGCCGCTGCCCGAAGCGTGAGCGGCATTGCTGCCGCCACTGCGGCACTGCACGATCTCTACCTGCCCGCAGGGCTGCAGTTGACCGGACCGATCGTGGCGGAAGCGGAAAGCGCAGAGTACGGTGCCTGCCGCTTTGCCCTTGAGGGTCACAGCATCGTGTTCCGCGTCGCGAAGATCACCCCCACCAAGACCGGCCAGTTCGTAACCCTGTGGAAGCGCCCCGCCCCCGGTTCTGATATCGCTCCATTGGATGCAGCCGATGCTGTGCACTTCGTGGTGATCGCGGTCTTCGACGGAACACAGCGCGGGCAGTTCATCTTCAGTCGTGACCTGCTGATCGAGCGCGGCGTGATGTCGCGCGATGGCGAGGGCGGAAAGCGCGCCCTTCGTGTCTATCCGCCGTGGAGCACGCCGACCGCAAAGGACGCGATCCGGACCCGGCAGTGGCAGCTTCGTTGCTTCCTGCCCACCGGTGCCGATGTCTCCGCCTCCGCCGGTGATCGATTACGCTTACTGTTGGGTTGAACCCGGCGGACCTTCCCTTTTCTGGACGCATCGTGATGATCCTGGACAACGTGGTATGGGGCTTCATCGGCTGTGGCAGCGTCACCGAGAAGAAGAGCGGGCCGGCCCTGGCCAACACGCCGGGCTCACGGGTGGCGGCGGTCATGCGCCGCAATGCGGCGTTGGCCGAGGATTATGCGCGGCGCCATGCGATTCCCCGCTGGTACGCGGACGCCGATGCACTCATCGCCGACCCGGAAGTGAGCGCGATCTACGTTGCGACGCCGCCCTCCACGCACATGCACTACGCGTTGCAGGCGATTGCCGCGGGCAAGCCGGTCTACATCGAAAAGCCGATGGCCATGGATCACGCGGAATGCGAACGCGTGCTGGAGGCCAGCGCGCGCAGCGGCGTGCCGGTGTTCGTGGCCTACTACCGCCGCGCCCTGCCCCGCTTCGCGCAGGTGAAGCAGCTGCTGGACAGCGGCACGATCGGCACGCCGCGCAGCGTGCGCGCCACCCTGCACCGGCCGCATTCGGCGAACGCTGCATCGCCGGACTTCTGGCGGACCAACCCGGCGATCGCCGGCGGCGGGCTGTTCGTCGATCTGGGCTCGCACACCCTGGACCTGCTGGATCATCTGCTGGGGCCGCTGAGCGATGTGCGTGGCCTGGCCAGCTCGTTGACCGGCGCCTACGCCGCCGAGGACAGCGTTTCGATGTGCTTCCGCACCGGGACGGGGGCGCACGGCATCGCGCAATGGAGTTTCTGCGCGTTCCGCCGCCAGGATGAAATCGAAATCACCGGCGATCGCGGACAACTGCGCTTTGCCACCTTCGAGGACGTTCCAGTGGTTCTGGAGACGGAAGCGGGCGTGCAGGCGTTCGACATCCCGAACCCGCCGTCGATCCAGCAGCCGTTGATCGCCACTCTGGTGGATGAGCTGCGCGGCAGCGGCCACTCACCATCCAACGGCATCAGCGCCGCCCGCACCAGTGCGGTGATCGACCAGGTGCTGCAGGCCTACCGCACACGGCACTCGCGCTGACTGCCAAAGCAGAAGGCCGCCTTTCGGCGGCCTCATGCTTTGCAGCGTCGGGCGTTACAGGATGTAGCGGCTCAGGTCCGGGTCCTGCACCAGCTCACCCAGGTGCGCATCGACGTAAGCGCTGTCGATGGCCAGGGTTTCGCCATCGCGGTCTGGTGCCTCGTAGCTGAGCGAATCCAGCAGGCGTTCCAGCACGGTGTGCAGGCGGCGGGCACCGATGTTCTCCTGGCGCTCGTTCACCTGGAAGGCGATCTCGGCCAGGCGGTCGATGGCATCGGCGGTGAAGCTGACCTTGACGCCTTCGGTGGCCAGCAGCGCTTCGTACTGTTTGGTCAGCGCGGCCTTCGGCTCGGTCAGGATGCGCACGAAATCACCCTTGCTCAGCGCACCCAGCTCCACGCGGATCGGGAAGCGGCCCTGCAGCTCTGGAATCAGATCGCTGGGCTTGGCCAGGTGGAACGCGCCCGAAGCAATGAACAGGATGTGGTCGGTCTTGATCGTGCCGTACTTGGTCGACACGTTGGAGCCTTCCACCAGCGGCAGCAGGTCGCGCTGCACGCCTTCGCGCGACACGTCGCCACCACCCACGTTGTCACCACGCTTGGCGACCTTGTCGATCTCGTCGATGAAGACGATGCCGTGCTGCTCGCAGGCCTCGATCGCGGCAGTGCGGATGTCGTCCTCGTTGACCAGCTTGCCGGCTTCTTCCTCGATCAGCAGCGGACGCGCGGCCTTGATGGTCAGCGTGCGCTTGTGCGCCTTGGCGCCGCCGCCGAGGTTGGCGAACATCGACTTCAGCTGCTGGCCCATTTCCTCCATGCCCGGCGGGGTCATGATGTCCATGCTGACGTTGGCAGCCAGGTCGAGCTCGATCTCGCGCTCGTCCAGCTCACCGTTGCGCAGCATCTTGCGGAACTTGATGCGGGTCTCGTTGTCCTGCGCCGACGGCTCGTTGCGGGCGACTTCCGGATCGAAACCGATGCCACCGCTGCGGCGCGGCAGCAGCGCATCGAGGATGCGGTCTTCGGCGCGCTCCTCGGCCTGGGTACGCACGCGCACCTTGGCCTGTTCGCGGTACAGCTTGACCGCGGTATCGGCCAGGTCGCGGATGATCTGCTCGACGTCCTTGCCGACGTAGCCGACTTCGGTGAAGCGGGTGGCTTCAACCTTCACGAACGGTGCGTTGGCCAGGGTGGCCAGGCGACGCGCGATCTCGGTCTTGCCGACGCCGGTCGGGCCGATCATCAGGATGTTCTTCGGCATCACTTCATTGCGCAGCTCCGGCACCAGCTGCATGCGGCGCCAGCGGTTGCGCAGGGCAATGGCCACGGCGCGCTTGGCGTCGTGCTGGCCCACGATATGCCGGTCCAGTTCCTGCACGATCTCGCGCGGGGTCATGGTGGCGGAGGAAACTTCGATCTTCGACATGGATGTGCTCACGGATTCATTGTCGGTAGTGCCGGCCACTGGCCGGCAACCAGGCACGCGTGCGGGGGATCATGAGGTTGCCGGCCAGCGGCCGGCACGCCCCTCACAGCTCCTCGACCACCACGTTGCGGTTGGTGTAGATGCAGATGTCGCCGGCAATGCCGATCGCTTCGCTGGCAATGGTGCGCGCATCCAGTTCGGTGTGCGCCATCAGTGCGCGCGCGGCCGACAGTGCATAGGAACCACCGGAACCGATGGCGATGATGCCGTCCTCCGGCTCGATCACATCACCGGTGCCGCTGATGATCAGCGAGGTTTCCTTGTCGGCCACTGCCAGCAGGGCCTCTAGCTTGCCGAGGCGGCGCTCGGTGCGCCAATCCTTGGCCAGCTCGACCGCAGCGCGCTGCAGCTGGCCGTGCTTTTCCAGCTTGGCCTCGAACAGCTCGAACAGGGTGAAGGCATCGGCGGCGGCACCGGCGAAGCCGGCCAGCACCTGGCCATCACGACCGAGACGGCGCACCTTGCGTGCATTGCCCTTCATCACGGTGTGGCCCAGCGTGACCTGGCCGTCGCCGGCAATGGCCACGTGCTCGCCGCGACGGACGCAGACGATGGTGGTGGCGTGGAAAACGTTGGGATTCTGACTGGGGTCCATGCGGCCTCCGATAGCTGTTCCCGGGACATGGGGACAGCGCCGGGTGCGATCAAGCCTGTGCGGATGGCTGCCGTTCAGCGCTTGGCCGCGCCCCATCGACAGGAGGGCGTCTTTCTGACGAGCGCATCGCAATGCGCGCGGACCCCGCCGCCCGAACGTGGAACACCTGCCGTTCAGCGTTTTGCCTGCGACGGCCGATCCGGATTCGGCTCGATGCCCCAGGCGAGGTACCAGTCTTCACCCTGCGTCTCGATCGGATGCTGGGTGCGGCCGGAGCCATTGCCGCAGGCCAGGGCGTCAGCCGCGCAGTAGCGGTCGCAGCCCCAACAGATGCGCTCGGGGTGTTTGGGATGCAACGGTATGGGCTTCGCCATGGTGGCGGTGTCCTCGTGGCCTGCGGCCACGATGCGCCGATAGCGCCCGCCCTGCCCTGATCCAGATCAAGGGCGCGCTATTCAGCCTTGTCGTCCCTGCTGCGGCGCTTCGCACGTGGATGCGCGGCGTCGTAGACCTTGGCCAGGTGCTGGAAATCGAGGTGGGTGTAGATCTGCGTGGTGGCGATGTCGGCATGGCCAAGCAGTTCCTGCACGCCACGCAGGTCACCGGACGATTCCAGGATATGGCTGGCAAAACTGTGCCGCAGCATGTGCGGGTGCACGTGCTTGAACAGGCCCTGGCGCTGCGCCAGCTGGCGGATGCGGATCTGCACCGCGCGTTGGCTGATCGGCCCGTTGCGGCCGGGAAACACCGGCGAGGCCGGGCCGCCCCCGCTTTCCGCACGCCACGCCTGCAGCGCTTCGCGCGCCGGCCGGCCGAACGGTACCCGGCGCTGGCGGTTGCCCTTGCCCAGCACGTTGACCAGGCCGCTGTCGAAATCCAGGTCACGCCAGGTCAGCGCGCAGACTTCGCTCAGGCGCAGGCCAGAGGAATAGAACAGTTCCAGCAGCGCGCGGTCACGGCGGCCGAGCTCACCTTCCGGTTCCAGCTCGACCAGCTGCACGGCTTCGTCGGCGTCAAGCACCTGCGGCAACCGGCGCGGCGCACGCGGCGCCTTCAGCGTCGCCGCCGGGCTGACCTCGATGCGCCCGTGCTTGAGCAGCCAGGCGTAGAAGCTGCGGCAGGCCGACAAGCGGCGTTGCAGGCTCTTGGCCGACAGGCCTCGGCGATGCTCATCGGCGACGAACTGACGCAGCGCCTCGGCATCAAGTGCCTCCACCGCAACACCGCGCGGCTCGGCCCAGACCGACAACGCGTCCAGGTCACGGCGGTAGGCATCGAGCGTATGCGCCGACATCCGCCGCTCCACCTGCAGATGCTGCAGGAAGGCCTGCACCGCGCTCATCGTCGTATCCTGCTCAGCCCGGGAAGCGCTTCAGGCCGGTGGCCAACGCATCGCCCATCATGCGCAGGAACAGCGTGCCCATGCCCGGGTAGAAGCGGTTCGGGTCGTGGCTGCCCACAGCAATCAGGCCCACGCCCGGCAACGGCAACAGCGCGGTGGTCTGCACTTCTTCGCTGCGCACGCCGTACAGCACGGCATTCTTTTCTGGCTGCAGGCGCCCGCAGATCGGCTCGCCGTCCTTCAGGCAGTCGCGGAACGGGCCCAGCTGCGCATCATCGGCGGCGATCACCTGCAGCCAGTCGGCCTGTTCCAGCCCGGCCACCGGTGTGTGCACCACCAATCGCACCAGGTCGCCGGCGAAATCTTCCTGCAGCGACGCTGCCATCGCACGCAGGGTGTCGGCGGCGTTGTCCTGCTTCATCAGCGCCAGGGTCAGCTGATGCGTGCGCACTGCCAGGCGTTCATTGACCTGGGCGGTGGCGCCCAGATCGGCCAACCGTCGTGCCAGCTCGCGGTTCTTCTCGCGCAGCACTTCCAGCTGGTAGCTGGCCAGCGACGCGGTCGGGCCGTCGTCGCGTGGCACCACCAGGGTCAGGGCCAGGTCCGGGAACTGCTTGAGGAAGCCGGGATGCCGCCGCAACCAGGCAGCGACTTCATGGGCCCCGAGCTTGTCGACGGTTTCGGTCATGCGATCCACTCCCCTTCGAAGACGAATGCGGTCGGGCCGGCCATCACCACCGGGTGGCCATCGCCCGGCCACTGGATGCGCAGGTCACCCCCGGGGCAGGCTGATGCGCGCATCGCGCTGCAGGCGGCCACGCTGCATCAGGGTCACCGCAGCGGCGCAGGCGCCGCTGCCGCAGGCCAGGGTTTCGCCGACGCCACGTTCATTCACACGCAGACGTGCATGCGCCGGGCCCATCACCTGGGCAAAACCCACGTTCACCGAGCGCGGGAACGAGGCATGCTGCTGCAGCAGCGAACCGACGCGCTCGACCGGTGCTGCATCGATCAGGCCCACTTCGATCACCGCATGCGGATTGCCCATCGACACCGCGGCGAAGCGTATGCTCTCGCCCTGCAACGGCAGCAGGTACTCCTCGCGTGCATGGGCGAAGCCCACCAGCGGCACGTTGACCGGCTCGAACGCAGGCACGCCCATGGTCACCGCGAACTGGCCATCGCCCAGGGCCTTCACCTCATGACTGGCCAGCGGGCTGTCGATGACGAACTGATCCCCCTGCGTACTGCCCTCACGCACCAGCCAGGCCGCGATGCAGCGCGCGCCGTTGCCGCACTGCTCGGAGTTGGAACCGTCGGCATTCCAGATGCGGTACGACGCCACCGAGCCTTCCGCGCGCGGCGCTTCGATGGTCAGGATCTGGTCGCAGCCGACGCCGGTGTGGCGGTCGGCCAGGCGCGCGGCCAGTTCAGGCGTGGGCGGCGCAGTGCCGTCACGCAGGTCAATCACTACGAAATCATTGCCCGCGCCATGCATCTTGCTGAAGCGCAGCGGCTTGGAACCGGCCTTACTCATTCCCGCCGCCCACCTTCTTCGCAGGCGCAGGCGCCGGTTGCGTGGTCGGTGCAGCCGGCTCCACGGTCGTGGCCGGGGTGCCGCTGCCTTCGGTCTGCGCCGGGGTCGCTTCGGTAGCGGGCTCGGCAACCGGTTCGACGGTTTCTTCCACCGGCACCGGCTTCTGCGGCAGTACCAGCGGGCCCTTGTTGCCGCAGGCGGCGAGGAGCAGCAGCGAGGCCGCTGCCAGCGGAATCAGGATGGCGTTTCGATGGGGGATCTTCATGCCCCGAGTATAGCCATTGGCGGCTGAGCGGTTGGTGCAGGGGATCGGGTTGCCGGCCAGCGGCCGGCACCACCGCAGGCGCTCAGTCTGCAGGCGGCGGCAGCGGCCGGGTCCACAGCCAGATCGCCACCACGGTCATGCTGCCGATCGAGAACCACTTCACCCAGGCGATCGGCACGCACCACAGCATGATGCCGGCGCACACTGCCATGGTGATCGTGGCCATCCACTTGCCGTAGCGGCTGACCGCCCCGTGTGCCTGCCAGTTGGCAATGGCCGGGCCGAAGCGCGGGTGCTGCAGCAGCCAGTTGTGCAGGCGCTCGGAACCACGCGAGGCAGCCCAGGCCGAGATCAGGATGAATACGGTGGTGGGAAGGCCCGGCACGAAGATGCCGACGATACCGGTGCCCAGGCTGACGTAGGCCAGCAGCCACCACGCCCAGCGGAAACGCAACACGCGCGGTGGCGTGGCAGCATCGCGGGATGCGGAGGGGTCGGGCTGGCTCATGGCCGCAAGGATACCGGTTCGGGATGCCAGGCAACGCCCGGCACCCCTGCATCATTACGGCTGGGCGATGCCCAGCTGCTGCAGCACGAACGCGTACGACTCGGACAGTTCACGGTAGCGCTGGAAGCGCCCCGACTTGCCGCCGTGGCCGGCTTCCATGTTGGTGCGGAACAGGATCGGGTAATGGCCGGTGTTGTCGTCACGCAGCTTGGCCACCCACTTGGCCGGCTCCCAGTACTGCACCTGCGAATCCCACAGGCCGGTGCCCACGAACAGCGCCGGGTACGCCTGCTGCTTCACGTTGTCGTAGGGCGAGTAGGACAGCATGTAGTCGTAATACTGCTTCTGCTCGGGGTTGCCCCACTCGTCGTATTCGTTGGTGGTCAGCGGAATGGTCGGGTCGAGCATGGTGGTGACCACGTCGACAAACGGTACCTGCGCCACCATCACCCGGTAGTCCTGCGGCGCCTGGTTGGCCACGGCGCCCATCAGCAGGCCACCGGCGCTGCCGCCGGACGCGGCGACGCGATCCTTCGCCGCCCAGCCCTGTGCGACCAGGCCGCGGGTGACGTCGATGAAGTCGTTGAAGGTGTTCTGCTTGTGCAGCAGTTTGCCGTTCTCGTACCAGTCGCGGCCCATCTCCTGGCCGCCACGGATATGGGCGATGGCATACACCACGCCACGATCGAGCAGGCTCACCGCGGTCTGGTTGAAGTACGGATCCATCGACATGCCGTAGCTGCCATAGGCGTACTGGAACAGCGCGCCCTTGCCGTCCTTCTGGTAGCCCTTGCGGTAGACCAGCGACACCGGCACCTTCACGCCATCGCGTGCGGTGATCCAGACACGATCGGTTTCGTACTTCGACGCGTCATAGCCGATCACCGGTTGCACCTTCAGCTGGCGGCGCTCGCCGGTGGCGGTGTTCAGCTCGAACACGGTGGTGGGGGTGGTCATCGAGGTGTAGACGTAGCGCAGCCACGGCGTATCGGCCTCGGTGTTGTCGCCCAGGCCCATCGAGTACGCCGGCTCATCGGCCTTCACGTAGTCACTGCGGCCATCCTTGAACAGCAGGCGGATGCGCTCCAGGCCCTCGGAACGTTCGGCGATGGCGGTGTAGCTGTCGAACAGCTCGAAGCCTTCGATGAACACCGCATCGTCATGCGCGATCCAGTCCTTCCACTGTGCGCGCGAGGTCGCATCGGTCGGTGCGGTGACCAGCTTGAAGTTCTTCGCACCGTCGTTGGTGCGGATCACCCAGCGGCCGTCGTAGTGGTCAGCGTCGTACTCCACATCGCGCTGGCGCGGCGCCAGTACGGTGAACGTGGTCGGGTCGCTGGCCGGCGCGTAGCGCTCTTCCGAGGACACGGTGCTGTGCACGCCGATGGTGATGAAGCGATCGTCGCGGGTGCGGCCGATGCCCATGTAGAAGCTGTCGTCCTTCTCCTCGTAGACGACGGTGTCGGCGCTGGCCGGGGTGCCCAGCACGTGCTTCTTCACGCGCACGGTCAACAGCGTTTCCGGATCGTTCTCGACGTACAGCACGGTGCGGTTGTCGTCGGCCCAGACCAGGTCACCGGAGCTGCCGGTGATCACATCGGGCAGCACCTTGCCGGTGGCCAGGTCCTTGAAGCGGATGGTGTACTGGCGCCGGCCGACATCATCATCGGCCCAGGCCAGCAGCTGGTTGTCCTGGCTGACTTCCATCGAACCAACACTGAAGTAGCCCTTGCCGGCAGCCATCGTGTTGACGTCCAGCAGGATTTCCTCGGCGGCATCCATGCCGCCCTTGCGGCGTGCGTGGATCGGGTAGTCCTGGCCGGTCTCGAAGCGGCTGTAGTACCAGTAGCCGCGCTCGCGCGCCGGCACGCTGGAATCGTCCTGCTTGATGCGGCCGACGATTTCCTTGTACAGGGTGTCTTCCAGCGGCTTCAGCGGCGCCAGCAGCTGGTCGGCGTAGGCATTCTCGGCCTGCAGGTAGGCCAGCATGTCCTTGTTCTCGCGCTTGTCGTCGCGCAGCCAGTAATAGTCGTCGTTGCGGGTCGCGCCGAACGGCGCCTTGACCACATGCGGATGCTTGGCGGCATCCGGCGGAACGGGCGGCGTGGCGGCGGTAGCAGTGGTGGTCATCAGGCTGGCAAGCAACAGGCAGAGGGTGGATTTCATGAGATAGGGGTCCTGGTGCGGTTACGCAATGGCGTCCGTGGCATAGGTAGAGTCGAGCTTGCTCGACTGACCGCAACCGCAGTCGAGCAAGCTCGACTCTACCACCGCTGCGGCGCACCCTTGCCGCGCGGCGTACCATGGGCACATGAGTACCCTGCCCCACACGCCGGGCTACAGCCGGCGCAGCCATGAAATCGCTCCGTTCCACGTGATGTCCCTGCTGGCCCGCGCGCAGGCGCTGGAACAGGCGGGCCACGATGTGATCCACCTGGAAATCGGCGAACCGGACTTCACCACGGCCGAACCGGTCGTGCGGGCCGGCCAGGCCGCATTGGCCGCCGGCCATACCCGCTACACCACCGCACGTGGCCTGCCGGCCCTGCGCCAGGCGATCAGCGGCTTCTATCGCAGCCACTACGGGCTGGACATCGACTCCGAGCGCATCCTGGTCACTCCCGGCGGCTCCGGTGCGCTGCTGCTGGCCAGCAGCCTGCTGGTCGACCCGGGCCGCCACTGGCTGCTGGCCGACCCCGGATATCCCTGCAACCGTCATTTCCTGCGCCTGGTGGAAGGCGGTGCGCAACTGGTGCCGGTCGGCCCGGACACCGCCTACCAGCTCACGCCGTCGCTGGTGGAACAGCACTGGAATGCCGACAGCGTCGGCGCACTGGTGGCCTCCCCCGCCAATCCGACCGGCACCGTGCTGTCCGCCGACGAACTGGCGGCACTGTCGCAGGCCCTGCACGCGCGTGGCGGCCATCTGGTGGTGGACGAGATCTACCACGGCCTGACCTACGGCCTGGATGCACCCAGCGTGCTTCAGGTGGACGACAGCGCGTTCGTGCTGAACAGCTTCTCCAAGTATTTCGGCATGACCGGCTGGCGGCTGGGTTGGCTGGTGGCGCCGCCAGCGGCGGTGCCGGACCTGGAGAAGCTGGCACAGAACCTGTACATCAGCGCGTCGAGCATCGCCCAGCATGCCGCACTCGCCTGCTTCAGCGAGGAATCGATGGCGATCTTCGAACAGCGCCGCGAGGCGTTCCGCCAGCGTCGCGACTATCTGCTGCCGGCGCTGCGCGAGCTTGGTTTCCGCATCGAAGTGGAACCGCAGGGTGCGTTCTACCTGTACGCCGACGTCAGCGCGTTCACTGACGACGCGCAGGCGTTCTGCGCGCACTTCCTGGAAACCGAGCACGTGGCGTTCACCCCGGGGCTGGATTTCGGTTTCCATCGCGCCAACCAGCATGTGCGCCTGGCCTATACCCAGGAAGTGCCGCGGCTGCAGGAGGCGGTGGCGCGGATTGCACGCGGGTTGAAGAGCTGGGGCGCCTGATCGATCTGCGCGAACGGCATCCACGCATGGCGTGGATCTACTGACCCAGCGCACGATACGTAGGTAGATCCACGCCATGCGTGGATACGTGAACCCAACGAAAAACGCCGCCCTGGGGCGGCGTTTTCCGTTCTGCTTACTTGCCGCCCAACCGCTCCCACAGGAAGCTGTAGGCCAGTGCGGACATGTGTGCTGCCTGCGCGTTGTTGGCTGCGCCGCCGTGGCCACCTTCGATGTTCTCGTAGTAGGTCACGTCCTTGCCGGCGTCGATCATCTTCGCCGCCATCTTGCGGGCATGGCCCGGGTGCACGCGGTCATCGCGGGTGGAGGTAGTGAACAGCACCGGCGGGTAGTTCTTCTTCTCGTTGAACAGATGGTACGGCGAGAAGGTCTTGATGAACTCCCAGTCGCTGGTGTCAGGGTTGCCGTATTCGGCCATCCACGAGGCACCGGCCAACAGGTGGCTGTAGCGCTTCATGTCCAGCAGCGGCACCTGCACCACCACTGCACCGAACAGCTCCGGGTACTGGGTCAGCATATTGCCGGTCAGCAGGCCACCGTTGCTGCCGCCCTGCACGCCCAGGTGCTTGGCGGTGGTGATCTTGCGCTTGACCAGATCCCGCGCCACGGCGGCCATGTCTTCGTAGGCCTTGTGGCGGTTCTGCTTCAGCGCTGCCTGGTGCCAGCGCGGGCCGTACTCGCCGCCGCCACGGATGTTGGCAACCACGTACACGCCGCCCTTCTCCAGCCAGGCGCGGCCCATGCCACCGGAATAGCTCGGGGTCAGCGAGATCTCGAAGCCACCATAGCCGTACAGCAGGGTCGGGTTGGAGCCGTCCAGCTTCATCGCCTTGTCGTGCACCACGAAGTACGGCACGCGGGTGCCGTCCTTGCTGGTGGCGAAGTGCTGCTCGATCACCTTGCCCTTGGCATCGAAGAAGGCCGGCATGGTCTTCAACGTTTCCGGCGCCTGGCCGATCTCGGCCAGAGCCAGCGTGGTCGGGGTCAGGTAGTCGGTGGCGGTCAGCCACACCGCATCGCTGTCGTTGCTGTCCACTGCGCCCACGGCCAGCGTGCCAAAGGCCGGCGCGCCGACGAAGCGGCTGGTCTGCCAGCCATCGGCGCCCGGGGTCAGCACCGACAGGCGGTTCTTGACGTCATCCAGCACGTTCAGCACCAGGTGGCTCTTGGTCCAGGTGGCGCCGGCCAGCGAGGTGGTCGCGGTCGGGGTGAACAGCACCTCGAAGTCGCGCTTGCCGGCCAGGAAGTCGTCCAGCTTCGTCGCCAGCAGCGAACCGGACGCGTAGGTCTTGCCGCCCACGGTCCACGGATCGCGCAGTTCCAGGGTCAGCCACTGCTTGTGCAGGCCCTTCTCGGCCGAATTCGGCGCGTCGATCTTGGTCAGCGTGCCATCGTCGCCACGCAGGTAGAGCTCGTTGTTGTAGAACGCCAGCGTGCGGCTGACCAGGTTGCGCTCGAAGCCCGGGGTGTCATCGTGCATCGCCGCGATGTACATGTCCTCCGGCTTGCCTTCGTACACCACGGTGGCCGAGGTCATCGGCGTGCCGCGCTTCCACAGCTTGGCCACGCGCGGGTAGCCGGAGGTGGTCATCGAGCCCGCACCGAAGTCGGTGTAGACGAACACGGTGTCGCGGTCGACCCAGTTGAGGCCGCCCTTGGACTCGGGACGGAAGAAGCCGTCCTTGATCCAGGTCTTGTTGGCCAGGTCGAACTCACGGGTGACGTCGGCGTCGGCGCCACCGCGCGACAGCGCGATCAGGCAGCGGCTGTAATCCGGGCGCAGGCAATCGGCGCCGTGCCAGACCCAGTTCTCACCCTCGGCCTTGTTCAGCGCATCCAGGTCGAGCACGGTTTCCCACTGCGGCGAGGCCTTGCGGTACTCGGCCAGGGTGGTGCGCCGCCACAGGCCGCGCTCGTGCTGCTGGTCCTTCCAGAAGTTGTAGTAGTAGTCGCCGATCTTCTGCACGCCGGGGATCTTGGCATCGGAGTCGAGCACCTCGCGGATGCTGGTCTCCATCTGCTTGAAGGCCGGGGTCTGCGCCAGGCGCGCCTCGGACTTGGCGTTCTGTTCCTTGACCCAGGTCAGCGGCTTGTCGCCGGTGACGTCTTCGAGCCAGGCGTAGCGATCGGTGTCTTCAGCGGCCACGGCGGTCCCCACCGAGGCAGCGGTCATCATGCCGGCCAGCAGGCAGGCGGAAGCGAGTCGAGACATTGCAGCTCCAGGCAGTCATAAGCCGTGGAACGCTAGCATGGATCGCCGCGGCCGCCCCCGTGTCGAAGGTCAGGCCGCGGCGGTGGAGCCGCGACGGCCTCGCGCCGCCCCGCCGCTACGGCGACGTGCCTGTCCACCGGTACGACGCGCCAGCCGCAGCCACGACAGGCGCGGCAACGGAAAGCGCAGCAACGCCCACCAGGCCACCAGCGGCATGCCCACCAGCCACATCGGCAGCCAGCCCAGCCAGGCACTGCTGCCGCGCGCGGCCGGCCAGACCAGTACCAGCGCCATACCGGCCAGGGCCAGCTGCTGCACGCTGCGCAGCAGGCGCGGGTCGGCACGCTCGAGAATGACGCGTTCAGTTGCAGAGCGGCGAACGGAACGTGCGTTCATGGGGCTTCTCCGGTGGACAATGCAACACAGCATGGGCAACCCCCTTCTCACAGGTTGCGACACCATTGACGGATCGCGTGCACACAGTCGACCATGCGCGTGCAAGCCCACTGGAGCCCGCTCCCGCATGACTTCGATCCGCCCGCTCTGCGCCGCGCTGCTGGCCCTTTCCCTGGCCGGCCCCGCCGTGGCCGCCAGTGAGCCGCCGTCGCCCCGTACCAGCGCCTCTGGTGCGGCTGCCCTGGACGCACCGATCGACCTGAAGCGCTTCATGGGCACCTGGTATGTGATCGGCCGCGTGCCGAACTTCATCGAACGTGGCCATGTCGCCAGCGTCAACGAGTACGAGTTGCGCGATGCGCACAAGGTCGGCATCACCTACCGCTACCGTGATGGCTTCGGCGAACCGCTGCAGGAAGTGCGTGCCCGCGCCAGCGTCGACCCGGACAGCGGCAACCACGGCTGGCGCACCTGGTTCTACCGTGTCGTGCCTACGCATTCGAGGGTGCTGGAAGTAGCGCCGGATTACTCGTGGGCACTGATCGGCTACCCGGGCCGCGAAATGGCCTGGATCTTCTCGCGTACGCCGGACATGGACAAAGCCCTGTACAAGGAGCTGGCCGAGCGCCTGCGTGACGAGTACGGCGTGAACACCGACAAGCTCAAGCGCGTGCCGCAGCACCCGGAGCAGGTCGGCAAGCTGGGCTACGAAGTACCGAACGTGCGTTGATTGCAGGTGGGATTGCCGGCCAGCGGCCGGCACTACCGTTTCCAGGCAATGGGGTAGAGCCGGCCGCTGGCCGGCTGCCGCGATGCACCGGGCGACGCCGGGGGCAGCGCCCCGGCGCCTCGTCATTTGCGGCTGTAATGCGCGACCAGGCGGTCGCCGAGCATCTGCAGCAACTGCACCAGGATCAGCAGCAGGACCACGGTAACCAGGGCCACGTCGGTGTGCGAACGCTGGTAGCCATCGCGGAACGCCAGGTCACCAAGGCCGCCGGAACCGATCGCACCGCCCATCGCGGTGAAGCCGATCAGCGCCACGGTGGTGACCGTCGCACCGGCAATCAGGCCGGGGCGCGCTTCGGGCAGCAGCACGCGGGTGACCAGCTGCCAGGTGGTGGCGCCCATCGCCTGGGTCGCCTCGATCACGCCCCGGTCGACTTCACGCAGCGCGGTCTCGACCAGGCGCGCATAGAACGGTGCTGCGCCTATCACCAGCGGCACGATCGCACCCCGCACGCCCAGCGACGTCCCCATCAGGAACAGCGTGACCGGGATCAGCACGATCATCAGGATGATGAAAGGCACCGAGCGCAGCAGGTTCACCACCAGCGCCAGCACGCCGTAGGCGAACGGACGGCGCTTCATCTGCGGCGCGCCGAACAGGTACAGCAGCACGCCCAGCGGCAGGCCGATGGCCAGGGTCAGCGGCAGCGAACCGAGCAGCATCAGCAGGGTGTCGATGGTGGCCTGGCCGATGTCGGCCCACTTGCCCGCATCCAGGTGGCGGAAGAAGCCGCCGGCAGTGGCGATGATCATCGACGCAGCTCCTCAACGTGCACGCCGGCAGCCACGAACGCGGCCTGCGCGGCGGACTGGTCACCGCCCACCAGGGCGACCACCAGCTGGCCATACGGGGTGTCCTTGATCCGGTCGATACGGCCGGACAGGATGTTGTAGTCGACCCCGGTCTCCCGCGCGACACTGCCGAGCAGGGGTTCGTAGGTGTCTCCGCCGAGGAAGGTCAGCCGCACGATGCGGCCACCGACGGCATCGAAATCACGATGCAGCGCGCCTTCGTCCACGTGCTCCGATTCGCTGACGAAACGGCGCGTGGTCGGGTGCTGCGGATGCAGGAACACCCGGGTGACCGGCCCGGTCTCGACCATCTGGCCGGCGTCGAGCACGGCGACACGGTCGCAGACACGGCGGATCACATCCATCTCGTGGGTGATCAGCACGATGGTCAGGCCCAGCTCGCGGTTGATCTTCGACAGCAGCGACAGCACCGAGGCCGTGGTCTGCGGATCCAGCGCACTGGTGGCCTCGTCGCACAGCAGGATCTGCGGGCGGGTCGCCAGCGCACGGGCGATGCCGACGCGCTGCTTCTGCCCACCGGACAGCTGTGCCGGGTACTTCTGCGCGTGCGCCTCCAGGCCCACGGTCTGCAGCAGCTCGGCCACGCGTGCATCGATCTCTGCCTTCGGCGTGCCCGCCAGCTCCAGCGGGAAGGCAACGTTGCCGGCCACCGTGCGCGAAGACAACAGGTTGAAGTGCTGGAAGATCATGCCGATGCGCCGGCGCAACGCGCGCAGGCCATCCGCGTCCAGTGCGGTGACATCCTCGCCACCGATCAGCAGCCGGCCACCGCTGGGTTCTTCCAGACGGTTGATCATGCGGATCAGGGTCGACTTGCCGGCGCCGGAGTGGCCGATGATGCCGAATACCTCACCGGCCTCGATGGTCAGGTCCAGCGGCTGCAGCGCGCTGACTGCGCGGCCGGCAACGGCATAGGATTTGTGCAGGCGCTGGAACTCGATCACGGGCGTGGCTCACCGGCTGGGTGACGGAAGGGGGCGTGCAGCCTACCAGCGCAGGCGGTCGCGCGCCCGCGCCATGGGCCAGAATGTTATTCCTTTTGGTTCTAAGCAGCGTGTACCGGGGATGCCGGTGGGGGTCGGTAGAGTCGAGCTTGCTCGACTGCTTTTCGTCCGGCCACCGAAGCAGTCGAGCAAGCTCGACTCTACGGATGATCCAGCGGCTTCGGCGGTTCCTGCCGGTTCACCCGCTCACGGTGCAGCAGGTACAGCCCCGAGGCGACGATGATCGCCGCGCCCACCCAGGTATAGCTGTCCGGCAGCTGGCCCCAGAAGGCCAGGTCCCAGCCGATCACCCACACCAGGCCGCTGTACTCCAACGGCGCGATCATCGACGCCTCGCCCAGCTGGAAGGCCTTGGTCAGGGCGATCTGACCGAGCGCCCCAGCCAGACCCATGCCGGCGATCAGCGGCGCATGCGCCAGCTGCAGTGGCACCCAGCCGGGAAGGGCCAGCAGGCCGGCACCGATGGCCATGATCACCAGGAACCAGACCACCATCGACTGCGAGGTATCGGTGCGGGTGAGCAGGCTGACCGTGATCGCCGCCACGGCATAGGCGGTGGCGGCGGCCAGCACCATCAGGCCGGGCACCGAGATGAAACCGTCCACACCCGGCCGCAGCACCACCAGCACGCCGACCAGGCCGATGCCGATGGCCACCCAGCGCCGTGGCCCGACCCGCTCGCCCAGCAGCGGCACCGACAATGCGGCGATCAGCAGCGGGGCGACGAAATAGATGGTGTAGGCGGTGGACAGCGGCAGGTCGCGCAGGGCGAACACGAAGCAGCCGATCATCGCCATGCCCAGCGCGCCACGCAGCAGGTGCAGCCCCCAGCGACGCGGGATCAGCGAGCGCGGGCCGGCGCTGGCCAGCACCCAGACCAGCACGAACGGCAACGAGGCCGCGCCGCGCAGGAAGGTCACTTCCAGGGTCGGATAGCTGGCCGACAGCTGCTTCATGCCAGCGTCCATCAGCGAGAAACAGGCGACCGCAGCGACCATCCAGGCCACCGCGCGCGAGGGAGAGCGTTGCACGTTCATGGCCCATTATCGCCGACAGCACCGGTTTGTAGAGTCGAGCTTGCTCGACTGGCCGTTTTGTAGAGTCGAGCTTGCTCGACTGGCCGTTTTGTAGAGTCGAGCCATGCTCGACTGCTCTTCACAAAGCCGCCGAGCATGGCTCGGCGCTACAAGGGAGGGAGCGAGTCGAGCATGGCTCGACTCTACAGAAAGCGGGCATGCGGGCCAGCACGATAGAATGACCGCCACTGAATCCTGCGGAGCATCGCCCATGCCTTCCTTCGACGTCGTGTCCGAAGTCGACACCCACGAGCTGACCAACGCCATCGACCAGGCCAACCGCGAACTGGCCACCCGCTTCGACTTCAAGGGCGTGGACGCCAAGTTCGAACGCGATGGCGATGTCATCAACCAGACTGCGCCGACCGAGTTCCAGCTCAAGCAGATGAACGACATCCTGCGCGCACGCCTGGCCGCGCGCGGCATCGACGTGCTCAGCCTGGAGTTCGGCGACATCGAAACCAACCTGGCCCAGGCCCGGCAGAAGATCACCGTCAAGCAGGGCATCGAGCAGAAGATCGCCAAGAAGATCGCGGCGGCACTGAAGGACGCCAAGCTGAAGGTGGAAAGCCAGATCAACGGCGACAAGCTGCGCGTGCAGGGCAAGAAGCGCGACGATCTGCAGGACGCCATCGCCGTGCTCAAGGCCGGCAAGTTCGAACTGCCGCTGCAGTTCAACAACTTCCGCGACTGATGCCCCCGCCGGGCCCTGCCCGGTGGACTACGCGGTCAATCGCGCAGCAGCTTGTACAGCGTGGTGCGCGAGATTCCCAACTGGCGTGCGGCCAGGCTGAGGTTGCCGTCAGCGGCCTGGGCCGCGCGACGCGCGGCCTCACGCTGCTGGTCACGCAGCAGCGGCGCGCCTGGATCTGCCGGGGTGCTCCGCACAGTAGACCGGTGCGCCGCGCCCCGCGGCCCCTGCAGACGCTGCAGGTAGACCGCACTGCCCTCGCCCAGCCGGACCCGATGCGCTGCGCCCGGTTGCAGCAGCCGACGCCGTTGCGCCGCACTGGCACCGGCAAACAGCGCTTCCAGACCCAGCAGCGGCAACGGCCCGCGCCGTGGCAGGCCCAGCAGGCGCCGTGCAACGCGGTTGGCTGCACGCAGCTGGCCATCCTCCTGCACCGCCAGCAGCCCCTGCAGCGGTGACGCCAGCCAGCGCGGATCATGTTGCACGGCGAGCAGATGCACGTCGGTGAGGCTGTGGAACAAGCGATTTTCGCTGGCCAGCGCAGCCTGCCGGAAATAGCCCTGCAGCAGCGCGGGATCGCGCTCGCCAAGACCGGTGATGTCGATCACTCCGCAGACCCGACCGTCGAGATCGTGCAGTGGCTCGCTCAGGCAGAACACCGGCGCGAACCGCTGCAGGTAGTGTTCGTTGCCGCGCACCAGTGCCGGCACATCGTCGGCCAGGCTGACCGCTGGCGCGGTGGTGCCGATCTCGGTCTCGCCCAGCTGTCGCCCGACCTGGATCGGCCGCAGCAAGGGAGCATCTTCCAGCCCGTGGGCCTGCTGCGCGATCACCATGCCGTCGCGGTTGGCGCAGAACATCGTCCAGCCACGCCCACCGAAGGCCGCCCAGAGCTGTTCCAGCTCCGGCTGCACGCAACGCGCCAGGCGCCGGTCATCGGGATGGGACAGATGGCGGCCATCGCCCAGCAGCGGCCGATAGTCCGGCTCCTGCCCCGGCTGCAGGCCCGCCGCGCGCGAACGCAGCCATGACTGCTGCAGCGGCAGCGGCAACACGCCCAATGAGCGCGCATCGCCGTCGGCGAAAGCGGCACGTGCCGCCACCAGTTGTTGCTGCCCGACTGTCGTGGCCATCATGGACGCAGCGTACACCCGCCAGCGGCAACGCCATGTTACGTCCCGGCAACGGAGCGTTTCCGTTTCAAGACGCGTTCAAACAAAGGGGCAGAGCCGTTATGGAAAACGGATCTGCCCCATGCAGGCCAGCGGCCGGCACTACCAACAAGGGAAACTACGCCGCGATGCGCAGCACCGGCTTCAGGGTAATGCCACGGGTACTGTCTTCTGCGGCCTGGTTGATCTGTTCCAGCGGATAGAACTTCACCAGTTTGTCGAACGGGAAGCGTCCCTGCTGGAACAGGGTCACCAGCTGCGGAATGAACACCTGCGGCACACTGTCGCCCTCGACGATGCCGCGGATGCTGCGACCGCCGAGCAGCAGGTTGTTCACATCGAAACTGGCGGTGGTGCCCAGCTTCGGCGCACCGACCACGCCCATCATGCCCAGCCCACCGAGCGCTTCGATGCCAGCGGACAGCACGTCCGGACGACCGGTTGATTCCAGCGCGAAGTCAGCACCCCCACCCGTGATCGCACGCACCGCCTCGACCACATCGGTCTCCCGGCTGTTGACCACGTGGGTGGCCCCCAGCTCCAGAGCAAGCTCCAGGCGCGAAGGCACCACGTCGATGGCAATGATGGTGGTGGCCCCGGCCACCCTGGCCGCCATCACCGCGCTCAGGCCCACCGCACCGGCACCATAGCTTGCAAAGCTGCTGCCCGACCGCACCTGCAGCGAGTTGAGCACCGCACCGGCACCGGTCTGGATGCCGCACCCCAGCGGGCCCAGCAGTTCCAGTGGTGCGTCATCAGGCACCTTGATCGCATTGATCTCGCGGGCCAGCGCGTAGGTGGCAAACGAGGACTGGGCGAAGAAATGATCGTGCAGCGGCTGGCCCTGCGCATCGGTGATGGCGGTATGGCCGTGGCCATCATCGCCACCGAAGTTCAGGGCGAAGAAATCCCTGCAGTAAGCACCGTGTCCACCCCGGCAGGGATTGCAGTGACCACAGGCGCCGTAGGTCAGCACCACGTGATCCCCCGCCTTGAGGTCGCGCACGTTCGGGCCAACCGCTTCGACGATGCCCGCCCCCTCATGGCCCAGCACCGCCGGCAGCGGCACCGGATAGTACTGATCGCGCACGATCAGGTCGGTATGGCACAGGCCGGTGGCCACCACCTTCACCAGCACCTCGTCGTCCTGGGGACCGCGCAGCGTCGCCTGCTCGATGACGAAGGGCTGCTCCTTGCCGCGTACCACGGCGGCGGTGATCTCACGCGTTGCGTTGTTGTCGTTCATCGTGATGGCTCCTTCGATCAGATCGGGTAAGCGGGCGCTTCGCCCTTGACGGTCAACCACTGCCACTGGGTGAACTCCTCGCCGTTGGCCGGGCCACCGATGCTGGTGCCGTTGCCGGACGCGCCGACGCCGCCGAAGGGGTTGATCACCTCGTCATTCACGGTCTGGTCGTTGATGTGCAGCAGACCGGTACGCAGGCGCTCGCCGATCTTCAGCGCGCGGCCGACGTTGCTGGACACGATCGCCATCGACAGCCCGTACTCGCTGTCGTTGGCCAGGCGCACCGCTTCGTCGTCATTGTCGAACGGCACCACCACCGCTACCGGCGCGAAGATTTCCTCGCTGAAGGCCGGATTGTCGGCCGCAACGTTGCCGAGCACGGTGGGTGCGAAGAACAGCTCCCGGTGCGTGCCGCCCGCTTCCAGCGTGGCACCGGCCTGCACCGCCTGCTCGACCACGCGTGCAGCATGGTCGCGCTGGCCAGCATTGATCAGCGGGCCGATCGCCACGTCCTCACGTGCCGGGTCGCCTACCTTCAGCGCGTTGGCCTTGGCCACCAGTTTCTGCAGGAACGTGTCATGGATCTTCCGGTGCACCAGCACGCGGCCGGTCGCCATGCAGATCTGGCCCTGGTGCAGGTAGACGCCCCACGCGGTGTTGGCCACCGCCAGGTCCAGGTCCGCATCGTCCAGGATGATCAACGAATTCTTGCCACCCAACTCCAGCGAAACCTTTTTCAGGTGCTTGCCCGCCGCTTCGCCGACCTTGCGCCCGGCGGCGGTGGAACCGGTGAACTGGATCATCGCCACGTGCGGGTCACTGGACAGCGCGGCCCCGGCCGCGCCATCGCCGGGCAGCATGTGCAGCACGCCTGCCGGCAGGCCCGCCTGCTCGAACAGGCGTGCGATCACCGCGCCACCACACACTGCCGTACGCGGGTCCGGCTTGAGAACCACAGCGTTGCCCAGCGCGATCGCCGGGGCCACCGCACGCATCGCCAGGTAGAGCGGGAAGTTGAACGGCGAAATGACCCCGACCACACCCAGCGGGCGGCGCCGCGCCAGATTCAGCTTGCCCGGCTCGGAGGGCAGGATCTCACCCGTGCTGCGCGACGGCAGTGCGGCGGCCTCGTGCAGCGCCTTGATCGTCACCTTGGCCTCGAAGCCGGCCTTCAGGCGGGTCGAGCCGCTTTCGCGCACCAGCCACTCGACCAGGGTGTCGATGTTCTCTTCGGCCAGACGCGCGGCCTTGCGCAGCACGTCTGCACGCTGTTCGTAGGGCGCCGCCGCCCAAGCCTGCTGCGCCTGTGCCGCGGCAGCCGCCGAACGCGCGATCTGCGCCGGGTCGGCCAGGCCGATCTCGCCCAGCTCCCGGCCAGTGGCCGGTTCAATCACCGGGTGCCGTTGCGGGGCAGCCTGCCAGTGGCCATCAAAGAAGGCGCCGGCCCAGAGGGCGTCCGGCAGCCACGGGGAAGATGCAGTCATGGGTGTCCTCCTGTGTCGTGCATCCATTCCACGCCCGTCGCCCCGGACTGGCAATCGGCCATCCATCGGTAGCGCGCAACGGTTTGAATCTTCAGGAATTTCCAGCTTCGCCACTGTCCAGTTCCTGCACAGTGGACAGCGCAGCACCGGCACACTGCCTACAATGGCGGCCCCGCCAGCCCACGTGCCCGCCATGACCGATTCCCACCTGCCCACCGATGACCCGATCGCCGCCACCCGCCTGTGGCTGGAGCGCATCGTCATCGGCCTGAACCTGTGCCCGTTCGCCAAGGCGGTGTACGTGAAGGACCAGGTCCGCATCGTGCTCAGCGATGCGACCACGCCGGAAGCGCTGGTTGAACAGCTGGCCGAGGAGCTGGTGCTGCTGCGCGATACGCCGGCCGAGCAGATCGACACGACGCTGATCGTGCATCCGCAGGTGCTGACCGATTTCCTCGACTACAACGATTTCCTCGACAACGCCGATGCGGCGATCGAGGCACTGGACCTGCAGGGCATCCTGCAGGTGGCCAGCTTCCACCCGGACTACCAGTTCGATGGCGTGGCCGCGGACGACGCCAGCAACTACACCAACCGCGCACCCTTCCCCACCCTGCACCTGCTGCGCGAAGACAGCGTGGCACGCGCGGTGGATGTCTATCCGGACCCGGACGTGATCGTCGAGCGCAACATCCAGACCCTGGACCGCATCGGTGTGGACGGCTGGCATCGCCGCCTGCGCGGCGAAGACCTGACGTGAGCACGGTGCCGCCGATCGCCGCATGGCCGGCCGCGCCACTGTCGGGCAAGGTTGTGCTGGTCACCGGCGGTGCCAACGGCATCGGCCGTGGTATTGCCCAGGCCGTACTTGGTGCCGGTGGACGCGTGCTGATCGGCGACCTGGACGTGGAGGCCGGAGAAGCGTGTCTGGCGGAATGGCAGCGCGGCGAGGATGCCGCGTTCCAGCGCCTGGACATCACCGACGAAGCCAGCGTGCGCGACTTCATCGCCGTGGCCCTGCAGCGTTTCGGCCGTATCGACGGACTGGTGAACAACGCGGGCATCGCCGGTCCACACGGCACAGGGTTGCAGGATATGGACTGGGACGAGTGGCAGCGCCGGCTGTCGTCACTGCACGGTGCATTCCTGTGCAGCAAGCACACGTTGCCAGCACTGACCGCCAGCGCCGCCGGTGCGATCATCAACATCGCCTCCACCCGCGCCTGGCAATCCGAAGCACACAGCGAAGCCTATGCGGCAGCCAAGGGTGGGCTGGTGGCCTTCACCCATGCACTTGCGATCAGCGCCGGTCCGGCGGTGCGTGTGAACAGCATCAGCCCCGGCTGGATCGGCACCACTGCGTGGCAGGCCCCCTCACGGCGCCACGCGCCGGAATACTCAGCCATCGACCATGCGCAACACCCGGTCGGCCGGGTCGGCCGCCCCGAAGACATCGGTGCACTGGCGGTGTACCTGCTGTCGTCGCTGTCCGGTTTCACCACCGGCCAGGACTTCATCGTGGACGGCGGCATGACCCGGAAGATGATCTACGCCGAATGACCCCAAGGCGCGACGCCCGGTAGAGGCCAACCTTGGTTGGCCTGGGCTTTTCGCCAACCAAGGTTGGCGCCTACCAAGGCGTTACGCCATGTCCGAACATTCCGGTAGATCCACGCCATGCGTGGATCGCGGTAACGTGCCAACCAAGGTTGGCACCTACCAAACACCTTACGCCATGCCCGAGTGGCGCAGCAGCGCGTCGATCTGAGGCGCGCGGCCGCGGAAGGCCTTGAAGTTCTCCGCCGCCGGGCGGCTGCCACCGCGCGACAGGATCTCTTCGCGGAAGCGCGCGCCGGTTTCAGCCAGCGCCTGCGGCGCCTCCTCGAACGCCGCATAGGCATCGGCGCTCAGCACCTCGGCCCACTTGTAGCTGTAGTAACCGGCTGCGTAGCCGCCGGCGAAGATGTGGCTGAACTGATGCGGGAAGCGGTTCCAGACCGGCGGGTGGTTCACTGCCACTTCCGCACGCACGCGGTCGAGCAGTGCCAGCACGCTGTCCTGCGCCGGTTCGAACTGGCTGTGCAGCAGCATGTCGAACAGGCCGAACTCCAGCTGGCGAACGGTGGCCATGCCGCTGTGGAAATTGCGCGCGGCCAGCATGCGCTCGTACAGCGCGCGCGGCAGCGGCTCACCCGTTTCAACATGCGCGGTCATGCCCTGCAGGTGGTCCCATTCCCAGCAGAAGTTCTCCATGAACTGGCTGGGCAGCTCCACCGCGTCCCATTCCACGCCGTTGATGCCGGCCACACCCAGTTCGCCGATGCGGGTCAGCAGCTGGTGCAGGCCGTGGCCCATCTCATGGAACAACGTGGTTACTTCGTTGTGGCTGAAGGTCGCCGGCTTGCCGTTGGCACCACGGCCGAAGTTGCACACCAGGTAGACCAGCGGCGTCTGCACGCTGCCATCCCCACGCACGCGGCGGTTACGGCAATCATCCATCCACGCGCCACCGCGCTTGCCTTCGCGCGCGTACAGGTCCAGGTAGAACTGGCCCACCAGCGCACCCTGCGCATCGACCAGGCGGAAGAAGCGCACATCCTCGTGCCACACCGGCGCGCTGTCCTCCTGCACGCGCAGGCCGTACAGCTGCTCGATCACCGAGAACAGGCCGCCCAGCACCTTCGGTTCGGTGAAGTACTGCTTCACCTCCTGCTCGGAGTAGCTGTAGCGCGCCTGCTTCAGACGGTCGGCGGCGAACGCCAGGTCCCAGGCCTGCAGGCTGTCGATGTCGAGCTGTTCGCGTGCAAACTGCTCCAGCTCAGCGCGGTCCTTGGCGGCGAACGGCTTGGCGCGCGTGGCCAGGTCGCGCAGGAAACCGAGCACCTCGGCCGGGTCCTGCGCCATCTTGGTGGCCACAGAATAGTCACCATACGAACCGAAGCCGAGCAGTGCGGCGAGTTCCGCGCGCAGGGCGAGGATGCGGTCGATGTTGCCGCTGTTGTCCAGCGTGTCATCGCCGAATTCGGACGCACGCTGTGCGCTGGCACGGTACAGGATCTCGCGCAGGTCGCGGTCCTCACCCCAGGTCTGCACCGGCAGGTAGCACGGCATCTGCAGGGTCAGTTTCCAGCCAGACTTGCCGTCCTTCTGTGCTGCGGCATGCGCGGCGGCCTTCACGTCTTCCGGCAGGCCCTTCAATCGCGCTTCGTCCTCGACGATCAGCGACCAGGCATCGGTAGCGTCAAGAACGTTCTGCGAGAACTTCGCCGACAGCGCCGACAGTTCTTCCTTGATCGCCGCGAAGCGCTGCTGCGCCTCCGGCGCCAGCTCGGCGCCGCCGAGGCGGAAGTCACGCAGCGTGTTGTCCAGCACCTTGCGCTGGGCCTCGTCGAAGCGCGCCGCCTCGGTGCTGGCGGCCAGTGTCTGGTACTGCCGGTACAACGCCAGGTTCTGGCTGAGCGCACTGGCGAAGCGGGTCACCCGCGGCAGGTTGCTGTTGTAGGCCTCACGCAGTTCCGGGGTGTTGACCACGCCCTGCAGGTGGCCGACCAGGCCCCAGGCGCGCCACAGGCGCTCGGTGGCGTCATCCAGCGGGGCCACGAAGGTCTCCCAGCGCACCGGCTGCACCTGCTCGGCCGCGCTGACGGCGGCTTCGGCCTCGGCCAGCAGCACGTCCAGCGCCGGTGCCACGTGCTCGGGGCGGATGGCCTCGAAGCGCGGCAGGCCGGAAAAATCGAGCAGGGGGTTGGCAACGGTCACGGCAGATCTCCAGGGAACGGGCCCGGCGGGCGGGCAGCTTGGTAGATATGGCGCTGGCAGGCGTGGCTGACAAGGGGGCGCGGCATTCACATCGGCCTTACGGTCACGCATCGAAGCTCTGGCTGCGGGGGAGTCCGCAGCGGTAGGTACTGAACGAGGCCCTACATGGAAGGTCTGGCTGCAGTTGCATCCGCCTCACCGGCCCGGTCACTGGCATTGTCCGCCAGCCCGGCCGAACTGACCTGGATCGCCGCATTGTGCGATGCCGGCGACGACGCCCCACGTCACCTGCAGCAACTGCAGGCAGTGCTGCAGCAGGGCGGCACCTTCAACGATGCCCAGGAGTGGTACCCGTTCGAGGTGATCGAGCGCGGCGCCAGCCAACTGCGGCTGGGCCATGAGCGCGAGTTCGTGATCTGCGTGCTGCTGTGGCTGCAGGCGCTGGCCCAGGGCCGTGCCAGCATCCTGGACCCGAGCCTGCATCTGGATGATCGCGCGATGGACATCGAGGCCTTGCCCGATGCGCTGCGCGATGCAGTACTGGATGCGTTCACCGCGGCGGGGTACTGAATCTGTAGCGTCGAGCCATGCTCGACGGCTCTTTCCCGGAGTCGAGCATGGCTCGCCTCTACAAGGGCTCTACAACGCTTCCAGGCTGCACCACGGCAGTTCCGGCAGCCCCTGCCCGGCCACTGCCGCCGCCAGCTGCGCATCGGCGCCGTCGACATCGATGCCCTGGCGCGCGTACCACGCCGGGTCGTAATAGCTCTGCGCGTAGCGCTCGCCACTGTCGCACAGGATGCTGACAATGCTGCCCTGGTGGCCCGCGTCTCGCATCCACTGCGCGGCCTGCAGCACACCGATGAAGTTGGTGCCGGTGGAGCCACCCACGCGTCGACCGAGCTGGCGGCTGACATGGCGCATCGCGGCCAGGCTCAGCGCGTCGGGCACCTTCACCATCGCATCGACGCTGGTCGGGATGAAGCTCGGCTCCACCCGCGGCCGGCCGATGCCTTCCACGCGCGAACCGCCGCTGCAGGTCAGGCCGCGCCAGTCCTGCTGGCCGGCCACGGCAGCCTGATAGCCATCGAAGAACACCGACACTTCCGGGTCCGCGCAAAGGATGCGGGTGTCATGCCGGCGGTAGCTGACATAGCGGCCCAGCGTCGCTGCGGTACCGCCGGTACCGGGGCTGCACACGATCCATTCCGGAACCGGGCTGGGCTCCTCGGCCATCTGCTTGAAGATGGACTCGGCAATGTTGTTGTTGGCGCGCCAGTCGGTGGCACGCTCGGCATAGGTGAACTGGTCCATGAAGTGGCCACCGGTTTCGCGGGCCAGCTTCTCCGATTCACCGTTGAGTTCGCAGGCGCGCTCGACCAGGTGGCAGCGGCCCCCGTGGAACTCGATGGCCGCAATCTTCTCTGGGGAGGTCGTGGCCGGAATCACCGCAATGAACGGCACCCCCAGCAGGCGCGCGAAATAGGCCTCGGACACTGCCGTCGACCCGCTGGAGGCCTCGATCACCGGCCGTCCTTCGCGCAGCCAGCCGTTGGTCAACGCATACAGGAACAGCGAGCGCGCCAGCCGGTGTTTCAGGCTGCCGGTGGGATGGCTCGATTCATCCTTCAGGTACACATCGATGCCCGCGAACCCGGGCAGCGCCAGCGGGATCAGGTGGGTATCGGCGGAACGGTTGAAATCGGCTTCGATCTTGCGGATGGCGGCAGCCACCCATTCACGCTGCGACATGGCGGGCAATGCTCAGAACGGAACGGTGCGATCCGCCCATTGTACGTCGCGGTGCCGTCAGGTGACGGCCGGTAGAATGGCCCCATCCGGCCAGCAACGGCCCTGTCTGAAGGACCTCCCCCATGACCATTCCCGCCCTGCGCGATGTCCCCGGCGTCGCCGCCCAGGCCCCGGCCGAAACCACCGGCTTCGTGTTCAACCACACCATGCTGCGGGTGAAGGACATCACCGCCTCGCTGGACTTCTACACCCGCGTGCTCGGCTACCAGCTGATCGACAAGCGCGACTTCCCGGACGCCCAGTTCAGCCTGTACTTCCTGGCCTACGTACCGGCCGGCGCGGTGGTGCCGGAAGACGACAGCCAGCGCCGCGTGTGGATGGCCGGCCTGCCGGGTGTGCTGGAACTGACCCATAACCACGGCACCGAAACCCAGGACGGCGCGGTCTACCACGACGGCAACAGCGACCCGCGCGGCTTCGGCCACATCTGCGTGTCCGTGCCGGACATCGAAGCCGCCTGCCAGCGCTTCGAGGACCTGGGCGTGACCTTCCAGAAGCGCCTGACCGACGGCCGCATGAAGAACCTGGCCTTCATCAAGGACCCGGACGGCTACTGGGTCGAGATCATCTCCAACGTCTGACCCAAAAAGGGGACGGAGGGGATTAAGTCGTTTCTGGCACTATTGGCTGGAAGCGACTTAATCCCCTCCGTCCCCTTTTTTGCGAGGTTCGTATGGAAACGATGGAACTGCACCGTGGCCGCCTGATCGACCACATCCAGCTGGTAGTGCGCGACCTGGCCGCCAGCCGGCGCTTCTACCAGGCGGTGTTCGATACGATCGGCATCCCGATCGCCGGTGAAGGCGAGGATTACTTCTGGGCCGATGAGCTGTTCATTTCCAGCGCCAGCAGCGAGGCCGCCGCCGGCCAGCTGACCGGGCGCCACCATCTGGCGTTCCAGGCACGCGACAGCGCCACCGTCGATGCCTTCCACACTGCGGCCATCGCCGCCGGAGGCAAAGACAACGGCGCACCCGGCGAGCGCCCCTACCATCCCGGCTACTACGGCGCCTTTGTGCTCGATCCGGATGGCAACAACATCGAAGTGGTCTATCACGGTCCGGCGAACTACAGCGCCGATTCGGTGAAGGTCACTTTCTGATATCACCGAAGCAGTGAACGAAGAAGCCGGGCAATGCCCGGCTTCTCTGCATCCAAGGGTCCAGCCCTCAGTGGGCGGCCATGTAGATGTCCTGCAGCACGGCCTTTTCCAGCTCCAGCTCGCCCAGCAGGTTCTTCACGATGTCACCCAGGCTGAGGATGCCAACCAGTCGGGTGCCTTCGGTGACCATCAGATGACGGCGCCGCGAGTATGTCATCAGCGACATGGCCTGCTTCAGGGTCGCTTCCGGCGCAATGCCTTCCAGGCCGGTGGACGGCAGGCTGGAAATCACCCGGCGGCCGGCCTGCGGGCCGTCGTCGGCCAGGGTGCGCACGATGTCCTTCTCGGAAATGATGCCGACCGGGGCATCGTCCTTCATCACCACCAGCGCAGCGATCTTGTTCGCGCTCATCTTGTGGGCGGCGGCACCGATGGTGTCTTCGGCGTCGATGGTGATGACAGCTTCTTTCTTGGATTGCAGGAGTTCGCGGACGTTCATTCTTGTTTCCTGGTGCAGGTCACTGAAGTCAAAAAAGTGTGCTCTTCCGATACGCCCCCTCCCCGGGAACAGACCTTTCAGCGCACGTCTGGCGCACCCGGCTGCCGGTGGAAATGGATCGGCAGACGACGTGCTGCAACGCGAACGAGGTGGGTTCAACCGCTCAACCCGGCCCTCGGTCAAATCGATTCTACGACTGCGACCATCGGTCACTACCGGCATCGATAGGACAGTTCGTCGTGGGAACCAACTGACGATCCAGAGAATGGCACCGCGGCTGAAACCGCCGCTGAATACAGGCGATGTCGCGCATTAAAGATTGATTGCCTGCTGCCGACAGCGGACAGAACACCCGGCGGCTGTCCCACTTGGCACGACCACCGGCGCAAACGAAAGGGGCCCACGTGGGGCCCCTTTCGCATGCAGCTTCCAGCGGTTCCGGCGGAGTTACTCCACCGTCACGCTCTTGGCCAGGTTGCGTGGCTTGTCCACGTCGGTGCCACGTGCCAGTGCGGTGTGGTACGCCAGCAGCTGCACCGGGATGGTGTGCACGATCGGGCTGAGCACGCCGGCATGGCGCGGCGTGCGGATCACATGCACGCCTTCGGACTCGTTGAAGTTGCTGTCCTGGTCGGCGAACACGAACAGCTCGCCGCCGCGCGCGCGCACTTCCTGCATGTTCGACTTCACCTTCTCCAGCAGGCTGTCGTTGGGCGCGATCACCACTACCGGCATGTCCTCGTCCACCAGCGCCAGCGGGCCATGCTTCAGCTCGCCCGCCGGGTAGGCCTCGGCGTGGATGTAGGAGATTTCCTTGAGCTTGAGCGCGCCTTCCAGCGCGATCGGGTAATGCAGGCCACGACCCAGGAACAGCGCACTGCTCTTGCGGGCGAAACGCTCGGCCCAGGCGGCGATCTGCGGCTCCATGTTCAGCGCGTGCTGCACGCTGCCCGGCAGGAAGCGCAGCTGCTCCAGGTAGTCCGCTTCCTGCGCCGCGTCGATGCGGCCATGCAGCTTGCCCAGCACCACGGTCAGCTGGAACAGTGCGGCCAGCTGGGTGGTGAAGGCCTTGGTCGAGGCCACGCCGATCTCGGCGCCGGCGCGGGTGTAGCAGACCAGCTCGCTGGCGCGCGGAATCGCGCTTTCCGGCACGTTGCAGATCGACAGCGTGTGCCTGTGGCCCAGCGACTTGGCGTACTTCAACGCCTCCATCGTATCCAGCGTTTCGCCGGACTGGGAGATGGTGACGATCAGGTGCTTCGGGTTGGCATACGCGGCGCGGTAGCGGTACTCGCTGGCAATCTCCACGCTGCACGGCAGCCCGGCGATGGCTTCGATCCAGTAGCGCGCGGTCAGGCCGGCGTAATAGCTGGTGCCGCAGGCGATGATCTGCACGCCTTCGATGCCGGACAGCACGGCCTCGGCATTCTTGCCGAACAGTTCGGCCGGGAAACCACCGGCGTCGATCGCTGCCTCGATGGTGTCGCCCAGCGCGCGCGGCTGCTCGTGGATTTCCTTCTGCATGAAGTGGCGGTACGGGCCCAGCTCCAGCGATGCCAGCGATACGTCGGACAGGTGCACCTCGCGCTCGATCGGCTGGTCGTGCTCGTCGAAGATACGCACACCGTCGCGGCGGATCTCCGCGGTGTCGCCCTCTTCCAGGAAGATCACCTTGCGGGTGGCCGAGATCACCGCCGAGACGTCGGACGCCACGAAGTTCTCGCCCTCGCCCAGGCCGATCAGCAGCGGGCAGCCCATGCGCGCGCAGACGAAGCGTTCCGGCTCGGCGCGGCTGACCACGGCCAGTGCGTAGGCACCGGTCAGCTCCTTCACCGTATGCTGCAGCGCCACCAGCAGGTCGTCGCCGTCCTTCAGGTGGTGATGGATCAGGTGCGCGATGACTTCGGTGTCGGTCTGCGACTCGAAGGTGTAACCCAGGGCACGCAGCTTCTCGCGCTGCTCCTCGTGATTTTCGATGATGCCGTTGTGCACCAGCGCCACGCCGTGGCTGATGTGCGGATGCGCGTTGGCCTCGGTGACACCACCGTGGGTGGCCCAGCGGGTGTGGCCGATGCCCAGCACTGCATTGAAGCCCTCGGCCTCGGCCGCAGTGGCCATTTCCGACACACGGCCGGTACGACGCACGCGGCGCACATCCGGCCGTTCGGCATGGTCGATCACCGCGATGCCCGAGGAATCGTAACCACGGTACTCAAGGCGCTTCAGGCCTTCGATCAGCACCGGCACTACGTCGCGATCAGCGATCGCACCCACGATTCCACACATGTCACGCGTTTCCTTGAAGACGATCGCCGCATTCTAGCCTGCGGGCCCGCGCTCCCCCTCCTGTCCGCTTAATGAAAGTGTCCGGAAAGGTGTCCGCGGACACCCGGACACTTCAGGGCGCCTCCCAACCCATTGACCCACAAGGAAATAAAGTTGGCACGCTACGTGCTTGGTACCCACTACCACCGTCAGGCACGCACCCGATGATCCGCGACACCTCCGCACAGGACCAGATCGTTTCCTCCGCCCCGGCCGGCACCACCCGCGCCAACTGGCAGCGTTACCGCTGGCCGGCACTGGGCGCCATCGCGCTGCTGGCCGGCATCGGCTGGGCCGTGTACGCCTGGTCCAACGCCAGCCGCTCCTACGACAGCAGCCGCGTGCGCATCGCCGAAGTGAAGCGCGGCGACCTGGTCCGCGACATCGCCGCCGACGGTCGGGTGATTGCCGCCAACAGCCCGATCCTGTACGCCATCTCGGCCGGTACCGTGGACCTGAAAGTCGTTGCCGGTGACGTGGTCAAGAAGGACCAGGAGCTGGCGGTCATCGACAGCCCGGAACTGCGCAGCAAGCTGGCCCAGGAGCAGGCCACCCTGGCCGGCCTGGAAGCCGAGGCCAGCCGCGCCGCGCTGGACGCCACCCTGGCCCGCGCCAAGTCGCGCAAGGAAACCGACCAGGCCACCATCGAGCGGCAGGCCGCCGACCGCGACCTGCAGCGCTACCAGCGCGGTTACGACGGCGGTGCAGTACCGCAGATCGATCTGGCCAAGGCCAAGGACTCGCTGAAGAAGGCCGACATCACCCTGGCCAACGCCACCACCGATGCACGCCTGCAGAGCCAGGGCGCTGACCTGGACGCCCGCAACAAGCGCCTGCTGGCCGACCGCCAGAAGGCGGTGGTGGCCGAGGTGCAGCGCCAGGTGGACGCGCTGACCCTGCGCGCGCCGTTTGACGGCCAGGTCGGCCAGGTGCAGGCCGTCCAGTCCACCAACCTGGCCGCCAATGCGCCCGTGCTGGGCGTGGTCGACCTGTCCAAGTTCGAGGTCGAGATCAAGGTGCCGGAGAGCTTCGCCCGCGACCTGGCGATCGGCATGCCGGCGCAGCTGACCGGCGGCAACGGCAAGCCGTTCCCGGGCGAGATCAGTGCGGTGTCGCCGGAAGTGGTCAACGGCGAGGTCAACGCCCGCGTGCGCTTCGCCAGCGCGCAGCCGGAAGGCCTGCGCCAGAGCCAGCGGATGTCGGTGCGCGTGCTGCTCGACACCCGCAAGGACGTGCTGAAGGTCGAGCGCGGCCCGTTCGTCGAACAGGGCAACGGCATCGCCTACGTGATGGATGGCCGCACCGCAGTGCGGCGTCCGGTGGAACTGGGCGTCAGCAGCCTGGGCGAAGTGGAAATCAAGTCGGGTGTGCAGCCGGGCGACCGCATCGTGGTCTCTGGCAGCGACCTGTTCAAGGACGCCGAACGCGTCTCCGTCAACTGATACCTGATACCTGAATCCTGGAGAGAGGACACCCCATGTACATGCTCGAAATGCGTTCGGTCGCCAAGGTCTTCCGCACCGAACAGGTGGAAACCCACGCACTGCGCTCGCTGGAACTGCAGGTCAAGGAAGGTGAGTTCGTCGCCGTCACCGGCCCGTCAGGCTCCGGCAAGACCACCTTCCTCAACATCGCCGGCCTGCTGGAAACCTTCACCAGCGGCACCTACATGCTTGACGGCCAGGACGTGAGCACGCTGGGCGACGACGCCCGCAGCCGCCTGCGCAACCAGAAGATCGGCTTCATCTTCCAGGGCTTCAACCTGATCCCCGACCTGAACCTGTTCGACAACGTCGACGTGCCGCTGCGCTATCGGAAGATGAGCGCCAACGAGCGCCGCGAACGTATCGAGAAGGCGCTGAGCCAGGTCGGCCTCGGCTCGCGCATGAAGCATTATCCGAATGAACTGTCGGGTGGCCAGCAGCAGCGCGCGGCCATCGCGCGTGCGCTGGCCGGCAGCCCGCGCCTGCTGCTGGCCGACGAACCGACCGGCAACCTGGACACACAGATGGCCCGCGGCGTGATGGAACTGCTGGAGGAGATCAACGCTGCCGGCACCACCATCGTGATGGTCACCCACGATCCGGAACTGGCCGCGCGCGCGCAGCGCAACGTGCACATCGTCGATGGTCAGGTGACCGACCTGGTGCGCGAGCCGGTGCTGGCCACCCCGCCGCGCCACATCGTCGCCGTCAACGAGTGAGGGCCCGACCATGTTCGCCTACTACGCCCGATTGGCGGTGCGCAGCTTCCGCCGCAACAAGGTACTGACCGCGCTGATGGTGATCGCTATCGCGCTCGGCATCGGCGCCTCGATGACCACGCTGACGGTGTTCCATGTGCTGTCCGGTGACCCGATCCCCGGCAAGAGTGACCGCCTGTTCTATGTGCAGCTTGATGCCGCGACCGGCGCCTATGTCGCTGGCGAGGAACCGGAAACCCAGCTGACCCGCTTCGACGGTGAAGCCCTGCTGCGCGAGGCCAAGGGCGAGCGCCAGGCACTGATGAGCGGCGGCGGCGGCACCATCGAACCGGACAACAGCACTCTCAAGCCCTTCAGCATCGACACCCGCTGGACCTCGGCCGACTTCTTCCCGATGTTCGAGGTGCCCATGCAGTACGGCCGCCCCTGGACGCGCGAGGACGATGAAGGCCGTGCACGCGTGGTGGTCATCTCCAAGGCGCTCAATGACAAGCTGTACCAGGGCGCCAACAGCGTGGGCCGCGACCTGCGCATGGAAGGGCAGAGCTACCGCATTGTCGGCGTGATGAAGGAATGGAGCCCGGAGCCGCACTTCTACGACCTGACCACGGGCAGCTACGGCAAGAACGAGGACCTGCTGCTGCCGATCTCCACCTCCTTCGACCTGAAGCTGGGCAACAACGGCAACATGAACTGCTTCGGCGAGAATCCCGACGGCAACAGCTACTCGCTCAACGCACCGTGCGCGTGGCTGCAGTACTGGGTGGAGATGGACCCGGCCAAGGCCGCCGACTACCGCCGCTACCTGGAGAACTATTCGACCCAGCAGCGCGAGGCCGGCCGCTTCAAGCATCCGCCGAACGTGCGCCTGCGCACCGTGATGGAATGGCTGGACTTCAATGGCGCGGTCCCCAGCGATGTGCGCCTGCAGCTGTGGCTGGCGCTGGGCTTCCTGGGTGTCTGCCTGGTCAACACGGTGGGCCTGCTGCTGGCCAAGTTCCTGCGCCGCAGTGGAGAGATCGGCGTGCGCCGCGCCCTCGGTGCCAGCCGTGGCCAGATCTTCCTGCAGTGCCTGGTGGAAGCCGGTGCGGTCGGCGTTGTCGGTGGCGTGCTGGGTATCGGTCTGGCCCTGCTTGGCCTGTTCGCGGTGCGCCAGCAACCGGTGGAATACGCAAAGCTGGCCCACCTGGACGGCAACATGCTGCTGCTCGCGCTGGGCCTGACCCTGCTCGCCAGTCTTGCCGCCGGGTTCCTGCCCGCCTGGCGCGCCATGCAGGTCACCCCGGCCATCCAGCTCAAGTCGCAGTAAGCACCCGAACGAGGACTCCCATGGACATCCGCCCCATCCTCAGCACGCTGCGCCGGCACAAGACCGCCGCTGCCCTGATCGTGCTGGAAGTCGCACTGACCTGCGCCATCGTCTGCAACGCGCTGTTCCTGGTCAGCCAGCGCGTGGAGAAGATCAGCATGCCCAGCGGCATCGCCGAGAGCGAACTGGTCATGCTGCGCGTCAGCGGCATCGGCAAGCAGACCGACGCCATGGCCCGCACCCGCGAGGACCTGGCATCGCTGCGCGCGATTCCCGGTGTCAGCAACGTCACCATCATCAACCAGGTCCCCTTCCGCAACGGCTCCTCCAGCAGCAGCATTTCGCGTGTGATCGACCAGGAACGGCCGACCACCAACGCCTCGATGTACACCCTGTCCGAGAACGGGCTGGCCACGATGGGCATCAACCTGATCGCAGGCCGCGATTTCCTGCCCGACGAGTACCAGAACTTCGAAGACGCCAGCAAGGGCGGCGCAAAGGAGAACGCGATCCCGGTCATCCTCACCCAGGCCACCGCCGCCAAGATGGAACCCAATGGCAGTGCGCTGGGCAAGACCTACTACATGGGCAAGCAGCCGCTGCATGTGGTCGGCATCGTCGACACGCTCAGCACGCCCAACGGCTGGAATGACAACTGGACCAACTCGATGCTGCTGCCCATGCGGCGCACCTTCGACGAAGGTGGCACGTATGTGCTGCGCACTTCGCCGGAACGCCGCAAGGAAGTACTCGATGCCGGTGCCGCCGCGCTGGAACGCAACGACCCCAACCGGCTGATGCGCGACAAGCTGACCTATGAAGACCAGCGCAAGGACTTCTTCAAGAACGACCGCGCGATGGTCGGCCTGCTGATCACCGTCAGCATCTCGCTGCTGGTGGTCACCGCGCTGGGCATCATCGGCCTGGCCAGCTTCTGGGTGCAGCAGCGCAGCAAGCAGATCGGCATCCGCCGTGCGCTGGGCGCGACCCGCGGGCAGATCCTGCGCTACTTCCAGACCGAGAACTTCCTGCTGGCCACGCTGGGCATCGTGCTGGGCATGCTGGCGGCCTACGCCATCAACCTGGCGCTGATGAACCTGTACGAGCTGCCGCGCATGCCGCTGTACTACCTGCCGCTGGGTGCACTGCTGCTGTGGGTGCTGGGCCAGATCGCCGTGTTCGGGCCGGCGCGGCGTGCGGCAGCGGTGCCGCCTGCGGTCGCCACGCGGGGCGCGTGAGATGCGTGCCCGCGCGATGTGCCTGATGCTGCTCCTGCCATTGCCGGCGCTGGCCGGCGGTGGCAGTGCGCAGACACTGGAGTGGCGCCAGGATGCCGCGCGGTTGTCATTGCGCTCAACGGAGGGCCAGGTGCGCGTGGAGGCCGCCAGCCCGGAAATGCGCTTCGGCGTGCGCAGTGGCGATCGCATCCTGCGCGTGGACGACACGGCGGTGCGCCGGGTCGAACACCTTGCCGAGGCCCTGCGTCATTCCAACGCAGCCACCGCCTATCTGTTGCTGCGCCGCGACAAGCGCGAACTGACGGTGGCGGTCGACGCCGCAGCCTGGCGCCAGGCGCTGGAGGTGCCGCCGCCACCTGCGCCGCCACGGCCCCCGGCGCCTCCCCGGCGCTGAGCGAGGGCCGCTCCTGCACAGCCACGGGTTTGGCTATGCTTGATGGGTGGCGCCGGGCTCTCCCGGTGCGTGGACACGAACGGCTCCAACGGCGCCGCCCATCCCTTTCTGCAGAACCGCTTGATGCCTGCGATCCTGATCATCGACGACAACGCCAGCGTGGGTACCGCGCTGGACGTGCTGTTCTCCCTGCACGACATCGACACCCTGCAGGCGCAGAGCCCGTCCGAAGGGCTGGCCCTGCTGGCGTCGCAGCCGGTCGACCTGGTGATCCAGGACATGAACTTCAGCGAGGACACCACCTCCGGCGAAGAAGGCGAGGCCCTGTTCGCGCAGATCCGCGCGCGCCATCCCGATCTGCCGGTGATCCTGCTGACGGCCTGGACCCACCTCAGCAGCGCGGTGGATCTGGTCAAGGCCGGTGCGGCCGACTACCTGGCCAAGCCCTGGGACGACCGCAAGCTGATGACCACGGTCAACAACCTGCTGGAACTGTCCGAGGCGCGCCGCGAACTGGACCGGCGCCGCAGCCGTGAACTGCGCCAGCGCAATGCGCTGGAAGAGAAGTATGACCTGTGCGGCGCGGTCTTCGCCGACCCTGCCAGCGAGCGCGTCATCGCACTCGCCTGCCAGGTCGCACGCTCGGAACTGCCGGTACTGATCACCGGCGCGAACGGTGCCGGCAAGGAGAAGATCGCACAGATCATCCAGGCCAATTCCCTGGTGGCCAAGGGTCCATTTGTGGCGGTCAACTGTGGCGCGCTGCCTTCGGAACTGATCGAGGCCGAACTGTTCGGTGCCGAGGCCGGTGCGTATACCGGCGCCAACAAGGCGCGCGAAGGCAAGTTCGAGGCCGCCGATGGTGGCACCCTGTTCCTGGATGAGATCGGCAACCTGTCGCTGGGCGGGCAGATGAAGCTGCTGCGTGTGCTGGAAACCGGCCGCTTCGAGCGCCTGGGCTCCAACCGCGAACGCCAGGTCAAGGTCCGCGTGGTCAGCGCGACCAATGCCGACCTGCCGGCGATGATCCGCGACGGTACCTTCCGCGAAGACCTCTATTACCGCCTCAACACGGTGGAACTGGTGCTGCCGCCGCTGGCCGATCGCCCGGGCGACATCGTGCCGCTGGCCGAGCGCTTCCTGACAGCTGGCAAGCCCCTGTCCAGCGCCGCCACCGCCGCCCTGCAGCGGCACCCATGGCCAGGCAACGTGCGCGAACTGCGCAACGTGATCCAGCGCGCCGAACTGCTGGCCACCGGCAACCGCATTGAAGTGGCCGATCTCAATCTGCCGCGCGCAGCCGCAGCACCGCGCCCGGCCCCCAGTGCGGGCAATGACCCCGACCGCGCGCGCATCGAAGAGGTACTGGCGCGCAACCATGGCGTCATCGCCCAGGCCGCCGCCGAACTCGGCCTGAGCCGCCAGGCGCTGTACCGGCGCATGGACCGCCACGGTATCCCGCGCGAATGAAACGGCGCTCGTTCACTTTCCGCCTGTTCCTGCGCCTGCTGCCGGTGCTGGCGCTGGCCGCCGCGTTGCCGTGGCTGCTGGCCTACTGGATGGACCATGGCTGGGTGGTGACCACGGTGTCGGCGTTGATCCTGCTGTCGCTGATGTGGTGGACCCTGCGTCGCGCTACCGCCCCGGTGCGGTCACTGATGCGGGCCCTGGCGGGCACCACCAGCAGCTATCGCGACGGCGAATACAACTTCGGCGTGCACTGGCCCGGCAATGACGAGCTCGGCGACCTGGTGCAGGCACACCGCGAACTGGGCGATGTGCTGCGTGCACAGCGGCAGGGCCTGGTGCAACGCGAACTTCTGCTGGACACGATGGTGCAGAACACGCCGGTGGCGATGCTGCTGATCGCCTCGGGCGGTGATGGCATCGCCCGCGTGGTGTTCTCCAATCTGGCTGCGCGCAAGCTGCTGCATGGCGGCTGGAAGCTGGAAGGCCAGCGCCTGGAGGACGTGCTGGAACAGGTGCCGGTGGAGCTGCGCGATGCCATCGCCCGCGGTGGCGACAGCCTGTTCGCGGTGCATGCCGAGGACGAGGACGGCGATGAGGACGACGAGCAGGTGTACCACCTCTCGCGCCGCGCCTTCCAGCTCAATGGTCGTCCGCACGACCTGCTGCTGGTGCGCCTGCTGACCGCCGAGCTGCGCCGCCAGGAAGTACAGACCTGGAAGAAGGTGATCCGGGTGATCAGCCACGAGCTCAACAACTCGCTGGCACCGATTGCCTCGCTGGCCCACTCCGGCGGTGTACTGGTGCAGCGTGAGCGCTTTGACCGGCTGCCGGAGATCTTCACCACCATCGAGGATCGTGCACGCCACCTGGAAGGCTTCATCCGCGGCTATGCGCGCTTTGCCAAGCTGCCGCAACCGCAGTTGCAGACCGTGCACTGGGCCCCCTTCCTGTCCAGCCTGCGCCAGCAGATCCCGTTCGGCATGGAACGTGAGCCGGACGAGGAACTGAGCAGCCGCATCGACATCGCCCAGTTCGGGCAGGCACTGCTGAACCTGTTGAAGAACGCGCACGAAGCCTGCGCCGAAGCAGAACCGCCCAACGATGACGTACAGGTGCAACTCACGCGGCTGCCGCAGTGGCTGCGCCTGGACGTACTGGATCGCGGCAAGGGCATGAACGAGCAGGTGCTGCAGAATGCGCTGATGCCGTTCTATTCGACCAAGCGCAATGGCACCGGGCTGGGCTTGGCCTTGACCCGCGAGATCGTGGAAGCGCATGGCGGCCGGGTATCACTGCAGAATCGCGGCGATGGCGGGTTGTGCGTGTCGATCCTGTTGCCGGTGGGTTGAGCGGGTAGGTCCACGCCATGCGCGGATGTGCCGACCAAGGTCGGCACCTACCAAACCTGCCGCATCGCCACCCGCAGGTGCATCGGGAACCCGAGCGCAGCCTCTTCGGCCATCACCGCGCGCAGGCCATCGTTCCACTGCGCCTCGGGCACTACGTCGAATCCTTCGCTGGCATAGAAGGCCGCATTCCACGGCACATCGGACAGCGTGGTCAGCACCGCGGCCGCGTAGCCTCCCGCCCCCGCCTGCGCCAAGGCATGGCGCAGCAAAGCGCGGCCGTGGCCACGCCGCGCGTGTGCGGGATCCACGTCCATCTGCAGCACATGGAATTCACCGCAGAGTTCGCCGGCCAGCAGGTAACCCGCGATACCACCGTCAGCCGCATCCACCACCCATAACTGGCCACGTTGAAGGCCATCCTGCAGCGTCGGCAGGTCCAGACCATGCCCGGCAAACACCGGGTAGGCCTGGTGACCCTTCAGCAGTTCACCGGCACGTTGTTCAATTGCCGGCAGCATGCCGAGTTCGTCGGCATGCGGGACGCGTGGCTCAGGACTTCTTGAGCGGGCGCTTCCAGCCATCGATGGTTTCCTGTCGTGCACGTGCCAGTGTCAGCTTGCCATCCGGGGCGTCGCGGGTGATGACCGAACCGGCGGCAATCGTCGCACTGTCGCCAATGGTCACCGGTGCTACCAGCGAACTGTTGGAACCGATGAAGGCGTTGTCGCCGATGGTGGTGGTCGACTTGTTCACGCCGTCGTAGTTGCAGGTGATGGTGCCGGCACCGATGTTTACCCTGCTGCCGATCACCGCATCGCCCAGGTAGGTCAGGTGGTTGGCCTTGCTGCCAACACCGAGGGTGACCTTCTTGGTCTCGACGAAGTTGCCCACGTGCACGCCGTCGGCGAGCACGGTCCCCGGACGCAGCCGCGCGAACGGTCCCACCAGAGCAGCGCCTTCGGTGACCACGCCTTCAAGATCACAATGCGCGCGCACTTCGGTGCCCGGGCCAAGATTGACGTCCTTCAGCCGGTTGAAGGGGCCCACGGTGACGCCGTCGCCGAGCACGATGTGGCCTTCCAGAACGACATCGACATCGATCAGCACATCGCTGCCCACGGTGACGGTGCCACGGATATCCAGTCGTGCCGGGTCACGCACGCGCGCGCCCTGCGCGCACAGGGCCCGTACCGCGCGGCGCTGCCAGGCACGCTCCAGCTGCGAAAGCTGCCAGGGATCGTTTGCCCCTTCGGCTTCCTGCGCGTCGGCCACCAGTGCCATTTCGGCCGGGGTGTACTCGTGCGCGGCAAAGGCGAACACGTCGGTCAGGTAGTACTCGCCCTGCGCGTTGCTGTTGGACAACTGCGACAGCCAGCGCCGCAGCGCGGTCGACTCGGCGGCAATGATGCCGGTGTTGATCGTGCGCACACGCAGCTGGTCATCGGTAGCGTCCTTCTGCTCGACAATAGAGCCCACCTTGCCTTCGGCATCGCGCAGCACGCGCCCGTAACCGGTCGGGTCATCGACATCGGCGACCAGCACCGCCAGGCGACCCGGCTGCGCCAGCAGGTCGCGCAGGGTCTGCGCGCGGATCAGCGGCACGTCGCCGTACAGCACCAGCACCTGCGCGGCGTCGGGCACCTGCGGCATCGCCTGGGCCACCGCATGGCCGGTGCCCAGCTGCCGTGCCTGTTCAGCCCATTGCAGATCGGGCTGGTCGGCGAAGTGCTGGCGCACCGCTTCACCACCATGGCCATAAACCACATGGATCGCCGCCGGTTCCAGTTCGCGGGCGGCCGCGATCACGTGTGCCAGCATCGGCTGGCCGGCGATCGGCTGCAGCACCTTCGGCAGCACCGACTTCATGCGCTTGCCCGCGCCAGCGGCGAGGATGATGACGTGCAGGGGTTGGGTCATGGAAACGGCAGTCCGTGGTTCGTTGCCGATGATTCTAGAGCGTGGGCCGTTAACATGTGCATCCCACCTCCTTCACCGCACTGATGGGCCTCGTCCGCCAGGGAAGCACCTATCTCATCATCGGGCTCGTGCAGCTGCTGCTCGACTGGCTGGTGTTCGTCACCGCGACCGCGCTGGGCCTGCCGGTGGTGCCTGCCAACATTGCCGGTCGCCTGGCCGGGATGCTGCTGGGCTTCTGGCTCAACGGCCGTTACACCTTTGCCAACGAAGGTGATGCGCGCCTTGGCTGGCGTCGATTTTCACGCTTTCTGGGAATCTGGGCCGCACTTACCGCCGCCAGCACGGTGCTGGTCGCTTTGACCAGCCGCCACCTTGGATTGGATTGGGCCTGGCTGGCCAAGCCGCTGATCGAAGGTGGGATCGCCATGATCTCCTTCCTGCTGCTGCGCCATGTGGTCTTCCGCTGAGACCTTCAGCCTGCTCCACCCGCGGCGAATCGCTTCGGCAGCCCATCCCGCCACAGCTGCAGCGGGCTGTACCCAAGTTCCACACGATGCCGCCCCGCGGGCACACACACCGCGTGGAAGAGCCCGTTGGCACGCATCAGCGGCAACGACGCTCCGCCATCCAGCCAGCCCTGCCAGCCCTGGGCGGTCACCTCATTGATCACCAGCCACGCCGGATGCTCGGCGTCCACGTCAAGGGCGATCCTTCCGGGCTGATAGGCCTGCGAGAGCACCTTCAGCCGGCCCGCCTCACGTTCAGGGCAGTCCGTCTGCTGCCCGGTGGGCAGCCAGACCGCCTGGCTGAAGTCCGTCTGGTTGAACTCAGCGGCCGGTGGCAGGCGTTCACTGTGCCGCTGCACCCGTTGCGGGTTGAGCGTGCGCGGCAGCACACTTCCGCGTAGCGCCAGCTGCACGTCGCTGCCTTGGTCATCGGACCCTGCAAACGGCTCCGGTGACAGCAGCCAGCGGACACCCAGCAGGTCGTACACGGGGGCGTCCATGTCGGGAGCCCAAGGGGTCGTCGCCTTCTGCTGGAAAGCAGCCACGGGCTCCGTCGGCATGCCGACCATGTCCTGGTAATCACTGGACAGCAGCGGGTTGTAGCCATTGGCCAGTGGAATCGCATGCACAGCCGCGCCATTGGTCAGCACGCCGATGCCGAAGACGATGGCGCGCTCGGGCAGGCCAGTGCGCCGTTCGGCGGCGAGCAGCGTATAGGCGCGCTGCGTGGCGCCATTGCGCTCGGCCGTCATTACCGGCGGACGGGCCCCCGATGTATTGAAGCGTGTTCCCACGTTGAACAGCAGCATGTCGAACACGACCAGTGCGATCAGCCAGCGCACCGGAGCCGGATGCCGGCGCAGCAGCTGCACCGCGGCAGTGCCGATGCCGGCACTGGCTGCCAGCCACGCAAAGGCTTCCAGATGCCCGTGGCTCGCGGCCAGCCAGGAGGCAACGCACACCAGGACAACGACTACCACCAACGACACCCGGTGCGGGCGCAGTGCGCGCTTTTCCAACGCAACCTGCAACGCCTGTGCACCCAGCCACGCCGCTGCCGGTACCGCAAGGAACAGCGCGTCAGAGGGCCGTCGGAACAGATCAAGACCCGGCAATCCGCTGAAGAGCCATGCGAACAGCGGAGTGACGTCACCCAGCGCGACCAGTGTCGTCAACAGCAGTACACCGAGCGCCAGACAGGTGGCCCGTCGCTGCCTGTGCACAACGCTGCCGCCCCAGGCCAGCCAGAGCGCCAGTGGCACCGCGCCGAAATAGAGGTAGTCCGTGGTGATATCGCCGAAGGACCAGCTCGTCCCACGCACCTGCGAGAACACATTTCCTGAAAGCAGTGTCACCAGTCCCTGCCAGTGCATCGCACCGGCCAGCGCCATCTCCAGGGTCATGCCATCACGATTGGTGTCACCCAGCCAGGCCAACGTGGAAAGCCACTGGGGGGCGCTCACGGCGGCGGCGATCAGGGCGACCGCGGACAGCTGCAATGCGAGGCGGAAGCGCTTGCCTGTTGCCGACAGCACTGCGCCTGCGGCGTACACGGCACACGCCAGGATGATGAAATAGGTCACCTGGGTCAGCTGCAGCGCGCACAGGCCGCCTGCAAGTCCCGCCAGCAGCACGTCACGCGCGCGGCCCCGGTTCCGAACAGTCGACAGGCCCAACCAGATCCAGGGAAGCAGGCTGTAGCTGACGATCATCGGCGTGTGCTGCAGGCGGGAGGCTGCCACCGCACCGAACATCAGCACCATCGCAAAGAACCACTGTGCAGGTGCAGAAAGACCGAATGAACGCGCCAGGCGCAGCGCGCCGAAGCCACCCGCCAGCACATGCAGCAGCACCACCACGGTGAACAGATGCAACGACGCCGGCGCCAGCAGCATCGGCAGGACCATGGTCGGTTGCAGCGTCATCATCTGCGGATCGGCGATCTGCGGATAGCCACCGAACAGGTAGGGATTCCACCAAGGGGCCTGCAGGTTCCGAAGCTGCTCGGCACTGAAACTGACCGCCGGGAAGAACTGCTGCACGGCGTCGTACGGAATGACCTTGGTACCGATCAGCCACGGCAGGCACAGCAGCAGCCAGCTTGCCACCCACAGCGTTTCAGGCCGAGCCCATCGGGAACGGGCTGCATCCGTGGCGCCGATGCTCGGGGCCGATGCGTACTGCATTCCGTGCATGCCTCCCTTCTCCTCAACGAAAATCGCCGGCACTGAGCCGGCGATCTTCCATCACTACCGGCATCGCTGCCGATGGTTCCCGAGCACGTGTCAGTGCTTGAGGTTCTTGCGCAGGCGCTCCAGCGCCTGCAGCTGGACGACGGCTTCGGCCAGCTTCTGCTGGGCTTCAGCCACTTCCATCGCTTCGCCGCGGTTGGCCAGGATGCGCTCGGCTTCTTCCTTGGCCTTGCGGACCGAGGCTTCGTCGATGTCCTGCGCGCGGATCGCGGTGTCGGCCAGCACGGTCACCACCTGCGGCTGCACTTCCAGGATGCCGCCGGAAATGGCGAAATCCAGCTGCTCGCCGTTCGGCGTGGTCACCACCACCTTGCCCGGCTTCAGGCGGGTGATCAGCGGCGCGTGCTTGGGCGCGATGCCCAGTTCGCCCAGCTCACCGGTGGCCACGACCAGGGTCGCTTCGCCACGGAAGATTTCCTGCTCGGCGCTGACGATGTCGCAACGGATCGTGCTCATGCAAATCTCTTCGCTGTTCGCGGCGGCGCAATGCCACCGTGGGAGTCCACCGGCGCGGGCGGTTGCCCGGCGCCGGCGTCAGGTCGGGCAGGATCGCTCCCGCCCGTCCCGGATCAGGCCTTCTCGGCCATCTTCTTGGCCTTCTCGACCGCTTCTTCGATGCCGCCGACCATGTAGAACGCCTGCTCCGGCAGGTGGTCGTACTCGCCATCGACGATGGCCTTGAAGCCACGGATGGTGTCCTTCAGCGGCACGTACTTGCCCGGCGAACCGGTGAACACTTCGGCCACGTGGAACGGCTGGCTGAAGAAGCGCTCGATCTTACGGGCGCGCGACACGGCCTGCTTGTCCTCTTCGGACAGTTCGTCCATGCCCAGGATCGCGATGATGTCCTTCAGTTCCTTGTACTTCTGCAGGGTCTGCTGGACGCGCTGGGCGGTGTCGTAGTGCTCGTGGCCGATGACCAGCGGGTCCATCTGGCGGCTGGTGGAGTCCAGCGGATCGACGGCCGGATAGATACCCAGCGAGGCGATCGAACGCGACAGGGTAACGGTCGAGTCCAGGTGGGCGAAGGTGGTCGCCGGCGACGGGTCGGTCAGGTCGTCCGCGGGAACGTAGACGGCCTGGATCGAGGTGATCGAACCGTTCTTGGTCGAGGTGATGCGTTCCTGCAGGACGCCCATTTCCTCGGCCAGGGTCGGCTGGTAACCCACGGCGGACGGCATGCGGCCCAGCAGTGCCGACACTTCGGTACCGGCCAGGGTGTAGCGGTAGATGTTGTCGACGAACAGCAGGACGTCCTTACCCTTGCCGTTTTCGTCCTTCTCGTCGCGGAAGTACTCGGCCATGGTCAGGCCGGTCAGGGCGACGCGCAGACGGTTGCCCGGCGGCTCGTTCATCTGGCCGTACACCATCGCCACCTTGTCAAGGACGTTGGAGTCCTTCATTTCGTGGTAGAAGTCGTTGCCCTCACGGGTACGCTCACCCACGCCGGCGAACACGGACAGACCGCTGTGCGCCTTGGCGATGTTGTTGATCAGCTCCATCATGTTGACGGTCTTGCCGACGCCGGCGCCGCCGAACAGGCCGACCTTGCCGCCCTTGGCGAACGGGCACATCAGGTCGATGACCTTGATGCCGGTTTCCAGCAGTTCGGTGGCCGGGGACTGGTCTTCGTACGACGGGGCCGCACGGTGGATTTCCCAGCTGTCGCTGGCGGCCACCGGGCCGGCTTCGTCGATCGGACGGCCGAGCACGTCCATGATGCGGCCCAGGGTGCCAGCGCCGACCGGCACCGAGATGCCACGGCCGGTGTTGACGGCAACCAGGTTGCGCTTCAGGCCGTCGGTGGAACCGAGGGCGATGGTACGCACCACGCCGTCGCCCAGCTGCTGCTGGACTTCGAGGGTGATCTCGGTGTTTTCCACCTTCAGTGCGTCGTACACCTTCGGCACCGATTCACGCGGGAATTCGACGTCGACGACCGCGCCGATGATCTGAACGATCTTGCCCTGACTCATTGCTGCATCCTCTAATGTGTGCTTTGAACGAACGCGGTCAGACTGCTGCCGCGCCGCCGACGATTTCGGAGATTTCCTGGGTGATCGCTGCCTGGCGCGCCTTGTTGTAGACGAGCTGCAGGGTGCCGATCAGCTTGTTGGCGTTGTCGCTCGCCGCCTTCATCGCAACCATGCGTGCCGCATGCTCGGAGGCGACGTTTTCCAGCAGTGCCTGGTACACCAGCGACTCGATGTAACGCGTCATCACGTGCTCGAGCACGGTCGCGGCATCGGGTTCGTACAGGTAGTCCCAGTCGTGGTGAGCGACCTGCTTCTCAGCCGGCGGCAGCGGCAGCAGCTGATCGAAGCTGGCCTTCTGCGTCATGGTGTTCACGAAGCGGTTGTAGACCAGGTACACGCGGTCGACCTTGCCTTCGGTGAAGGCGTCGAGCATGACCTTGATCACACCGATCAGCGATTCCAGCTTCGGCACGTCGCCGATGTGAGTCACGCTGCCGACCATGTTGACCTTCACGCGGCGGAAGAAGGTCGATGCCTTCTGGCCGATGGTCACCAGGTCCACTTCCGCACCCTTGTCCTGCCATGCCTTGGCTTCGCCCAGCATCCTGCGGAACAGGTTGTTGTTCAGGCCGCCGGCCAGGCCGCGATCGGAGGAGATCACGATGAAGCCGACCCGCTTGACCTGCTCGCGCTCGACCAGGAACGGATGCTGGTAGTCGGTGCTGGCCTGGGCCAGGTGACCGATCACCTGCTTCATCGCCTGCGCGTACGGACGCGAGGTCTTCATCCGATCCTGCGCCTTGCGGATCTTGGAGGCCGAGACCATTTCCAGGGCGCGCGTCACCTTGCGGGTGTTCTGCACGCTCTTGATCTTGGTTTTGATTTCGCGTCCGCTTGCCATCTCTTGTTTCCCGTGGCGCGGGGCTGCTGCCCCGCGTTGTTCAACCGTTTGTCATCTGGTCCAGCGGAGCCGGAGGCTCCGCTCTACAGGACCGCGATTACCAGCTGCCGGTGGTCTTGAACTCGGCGATGCCCTTCTTGAAGGCACCTTCGATGTCGTTGTCCCAACCGCCGGTGGCGTTGACCTTGCTGACCAGCTCGCCCTGGGTGTTGGCGAAGTGGGCGTGCAGGCCTTCTTCGAACGCCAGCAGCTTGTTGACCGGCACGTCGTCGAGGTAACCCTCGTTGACGGCGTAGATCGACAGCGCCTGGTTGGCGATCGACATCGGCGCGTACTGCTTCTGCTTCATCAGTTCGGTGACGCGCTGGCCACGCTCCAGCTGCTTGCGGGTGGCTTCGTCCAGGTCCGAGGCGAACTGCGCGAACGCAGCCAGCTCGCGGTACTGGGCCAGCGAGATACGGATGCCGCCGGACAGCTTCTTGATGATCTTGGTCTGGGCCGAGCCACCGACGCGCGACACCGAGATACCGGCGTTCACGGCCGGGCGGATGCCGGCGTTGAACAGGTCGGTTTCCAGGAAGATCTGGCCGTCGGTGATCGAGATCACGTTGGTCGGAACGAAGGCGGACACGTCGCCGGCCTGGGTTTCGATGATCGGCAGCGCGGTCAGCGAACCGGTCTTGCCGGTGACCTTGCCTTCGGTGAACTTCTCGACGTATTCCTCGGACACGCGGGCAGCGCGCTCGAGCAGACGGGAGTGTAGGTAGAACACGTCACCCGGGTAGGCTTCACGGCCCGGCGGGCGCTTCAGCAGCAGCGAGATCTGGCGGTAGGCGACGGCCTGCTTGGACAGATCGTCGTACACGATCAGCGCGTCTTCGCCGCGGTCCATGAAGTACTCACCCATGGTGCAGCCCGAGTAGGCGCTGATGTACTGCATGGCAGCCGATTCGGAAGCAGTCGCGGCCACCACGATGGTGTGGGCCAGCGCGCCGTTCTCTTCCAGCTTGCGCACGATGTTGGCGATGGTCGAAGCCTTCTGGCCGATCGCAACGTACACGCACTTGATGCCGGTGCCCTTCTGGTTGATCACGGCATCGATCGCCATCGCGGTCTTGCCGGTCTGGCGGTCACCGATGATCAGCTCGCGCTGGCCACGGCCGATCGGGATCATCGAGTCGACCGACTTGTAGCCGGTCTGCACCGGCTGGTCGACCGACTTGCGCCAGATCACGCCCGGCGCAACACGCTCCACCGGAGCGGTCAGGTCGGTGCCCAGCGGGCCCTTGCCGTCGATCGGCTCGCCCAGCGCGTTCACCACGCGGCCCAGCAGTTCCGGACCGACCGGCACTTCCAGGATGCGGCCGGTGGTCTTGGCGACGTCGCCTTCGCGCAGGTGCTCGTAGTCACCCAGCACCACGGCGCCGACCGAGTCGCGCTCCAGGTTCAGGGCGAGGGCGAAGGTGTTGTTCGGCAGTTCGATCATTTCGCCCTGCATCACGTCGGCCAGACCGAAGATGCGCACGATGCCGTCGGACACGCTGGTCACGGTGCCTTCGTTGCGCGATTCCGCGGCCAGCTTGACCTTCTCGATGCGGTTCTTGATCAGTTCGCTGATTTCGGAGGGGTTGAGCGTGGTTGCCATCGTCAAGTCCTAGTGCCGGCAGCGGGGCCGGACGTTAAATGAATTCAGTTAGCGAGCGCGGTCTGCAGACGGGCCAGCTTGCCCTTCAGCGAACCATCGATGACCACGTCGCCGGCGTCGATCACGGCGCCGCCGATCAGCGAGGCATCGACCGCGGTGGTCACGTCGACCTCGCGGTTGAAGCGCTTGCGCAGCGCGACCTTGATCGCGTCCAGCTCACCGGCCGACAGTTCGGCGGCCGAAGTGACGGTGGCCTTGACCACGTGCTCGGCTTCGGCGCGCAGGGCGTCGAACATGCCGGAAATCTCCGGCAGCAGCGGCAGACGATGCGATTCGGCCAGGATGGCCAGGAAGCGCGAGTAGGTCTCGCCGTGGGACACCGGCGCCAGCAGGGCGACGGCGTCGTCACGACCCAGCTCCGGGTTGGCGAGCAGGGCCGCCACGCGCGGGTCGGCGGCGACGTGGGCGGAGAACGCCAGGGCGTCCGACCACGGCGCGAACGCGCCTTCGTCGCGCGCGGTCGCGAACGCGGCGCGGGCGTACGGGCGGGCAAGCGTGAGGGCCTGGCTCATCCTTAGATCTCCGAGGCCAGCTCGTCGAGCAGCGCCTTGTGGGCGTTGGCGTCGATTTCGCGCTTGAGCAGCTTTTCGGCACCGGTCACGGCCAGCGCGGACACCTGCTTGCGCAGATCTTCACGGGCACGGTTGGCGGCGGCGTCGATTTCAGCCTGGGCCAGTTCCTTCTGACGGGTGGCTTCGGTGATCGCTTCGTTACGGGCAGCATCAACGATCTGGTTGGCACGTGCGTGGGCCTGATCGATGATCTCGTTGGCCTTGGTACGTGCTTCCTTCAGCGCTTCGTTGACCTTCTCCTGCGCCTGGGCCAGATCTTTCTGGCTGCGGTCGGCAGCAGCGAGGCCTTCAGCAATCTTCTGCTGGCGCTCTTCGATCGCGTTCATCAGCGGCGGCCAGATCTTGGTCGCGATGATCCAGATCAGACCAGCGAAGGCCAGCGCCTGCGCAAGAAGGGTGAAATTGATATTCATGGTTAGCTCGATCGCTGGTTTCGGGGTGGACGCGCCGCCGTAGCGGCGCATCCGGCCTTCATCCGAAACCGGGTGCATCAGCACCCGGTCGTCTCAAACCGCTGTATCAGCCGGCCAGAGCCTTGGTGACGGCGCCAGCGAAGGCAGCCGACAGCGGGTTGGCGAAGGCCAGCAGCAGGCCGACGGCGACCGAGATGATGAACGCGGCGTCGATCAGGCCGGCGGTGATGAACATGCGGACCTGCAGGACCGGGATCAGTTCCGGCTGGCGGGCGGCCGACTCCAGGAACTTACCAGCCATGATGGCCAGACCCAGACCGGCGCCCAGCGCGGCCAGGCCGATCATGATGCCGACGGCAAGGGCGGTGGAGCTCTGAATCTGCGCGAAGTTGGTCAGGACGGCGAAGTACATGGTTATCTCCAGGAACTTAAGTTGCTAAGGGTGATGAAACGGATGAAGGTTGAAACGCTTTGAAGCTTGAAACTCAGTGAGCGTCTTCCGACAGGCTCAGGTACACGATCGACAGCATCATGAAGATGAAGGCCTGCAGCGGGATCACCAGCAGGTGGAACAGCATCCAGCCGAGGCCGAACACACCACCGGCAATGGCACCGAAGAAACCGGCACCACCCAGCACCCAGATCAGCAGGAACACGATTTCGCCGCCGAACATGTTGCCGAACAGTCGCATCGCCAGCGAGATCGGCTTGCTCAGCCACTCGACGATGTTGAGGATCAGGTTGAACGGCATCATCCACTTGCCGAACGGCGCCGTCAGGAATTCCTTGATGAAGCCGCCCAGGCCCTTGGACTTGAGCGCGAAGAACAGCATCAGGAAGAACACGCTGATGGCCATGCCCAGGGTGGCATTGACGTCAGCGGTCGGCACCGGCTTCCAGTAGTGCACGCCCGCCCATTCCAGCGGCTTGGCGATGAAATCGGCCGGAATCATCTTCAGCAGATTCATCAGCAGAATCCAGAAGAAGATGGTGATGGCGATCGGCGTGACCAGCTTGCTCTTGCCGTGGTAGGTGTCCTTGGCCTGGCGGTCGACGAACTCCAGGCAGATTTCAACGAAGGCCTGCCACTTGCCCGGCACGCCGGCGGTGGCCTTGCGGGTGCCCAGCCAGAACGCGACAACGATCACCAGGCCCATCAGGACCGCGGTGAGGAAGGTATCGACGTGGATATGCCAGAACATACCCTCACCCTTGCCGACCGGCGCGGTCAGGTTGTGCAGGTGATGCTGGATGTAGCTGGTAGGGGTTAGAGCCTCGCCCGCCATGTGTCCGGAACCTTCAGTTAATTGAATTCTGTCAACGCCTGGCCATCGCCAGGACCTGGAACATCAAGCCGACGGCGATACCGGCCAACAGCGCCAATGCAGGCAGCTTGAAGACCAGGAACCCCACCAGCAGGACGCCGAAAACCACCACCCACTTGGCCACGATCGCAATGATCAGGCGAGCCATCGCCGATCCTGCGGCCAGTGCCCCACCGCCCAGTGCCATCCGTGCCGCCACCCAGCCACCGGCCGAAATGGCCACACCGGACGCCAGCGCGCCGAGGGCATATTTCGGACCTACCAGCAGGAAGGCCAGGGCCAGGACAGCCACTGCGGCCAGCGGGTAGACCGCGGCGCGCAGCATCAGTCGCCGACCCGCATCAACGGAGTTCAGCACAGGACGTCCCGCGTGGTTGCAAGTGGAGGGCTGAGGCGACTACAGCAGGGGGCCTCATCGAGCCGCCAAATTATAGCAATGGGACAATTTGCGAGACAACCGCTCCCTGTTCATCCCGGGAGGCCGCAAGTTGCGGTAACGGTTACATTTTTGCGTGCCACCCAGGGGACAATGACGTCCGTATGATGTTGCAGCGCAGTATTGAACTTTGGTCGCAGGCCGCGGAACTTTCGCCGAATGCGCCGGTCCGATCTTTCGACCTGCCTGCAGCAACCTCGTCGACGCTCCGCCCCGCAGGTCCCACGATGGCCCCGAAGCCCGGCTCCGGGGCCATCTTTTTGCATCGTCGCGACAGTGCTGAACCGTGCACACTTCGTGGACCATACGTTCACGGATGGTGGACGGGCCTGTCCGGCACAGTGGCCTTCATTCTGATGAACCACTGCAAGGACTCTTCGATGCGCCCCGTACCCACCCTGCTCGCCCTCTCCCTGCTCGCCGCTGGTGCTTCGTTCGCCACTGCCGCCCACGCCGCTGAAGGCGACGACCGCTTCGCCCTGCGCCTGGGTGCGATGAACATCGACTCGGACAACACCCTTCGCGGCAAGACCAACGTCGCCGGCCAGGACATCGGCTTCTCCGAGGACTTCAAGCTGGGTGGCAAGGAGTGGGAACCGCGCATCGACGGCATGTTCCGCATCAGCAACCGCCAGCGCCTGCTGTTCAACTACTTCAAGTACGACAAGGACCGCCGCGAGACCCTTGGCCAGGACATCTCCTTCGGAGACGTCAACGTGCCATCCGGCAGCTTCGTCAAGGGCGAACTGAAGTACCAGGTCGCCAGCCTGGTCTATGACTACTCGGTGGTGGACACCGATACCTTCGACCTCGGCCTGCAGCTGGGTGCCGAGTACGCCAAGGTCAGCACCAAGGCCTACGCCGATCTGGGCACCGTCTACGAAGGCCAGTTCCTCAATGAGAAGACGGACGGCGTGGCGCCGGTGGTCGGTGCGCGCCTGAGCTTCACCCCGTCGGAAAAGTGGATGATCACGCTGCAGGGCCAGTATCTCAACACGCGCTGGGGCAGCTTCGATGACTACAAGGGCGACCTGAGCCGCGCCAACGCCATCGTGGATTACCGCTTCACGAAGAACTTCGGTGTGTTCGCTGGCTACGACTGGTTCAAGCTCGACGCGGACAAGAAGGGCAGCGACGGCACCATCGGCCTGAAGCAGGAATTCAAGGGCCCGGTGGCCGGCGTCAGCTTCGTGTTCTGATCCCCCGCCCCTTCCACGGCACTCTCTCTCCTGGCGCGGCCTCCGGAACATCGGGGCCGCGCTTTTTCTTTGCATCGTCGAGCAGAGAAGCAGGTTGGTCGAGCGCTGGGGGAAGAGGGGCTTGCGTGCGAATGTCCCCCGGCACCAGCCTGCGGCCGTCACCTCCTCCTTTACTTCGCACGCAAGCCCCTCTTCCCCCGCGTGTCAGGCATCCAGGCGGGCCAAGCTGTGGCTCTCGACTATCCGCAAGCCGAGCCGCTGCGCGGGTGGCAGGCGTTTGGACAAAGTAAAGGAGGAGGCGACCGCCGCAGGCGGACGACGGGGGACGCCTGCCACCCGCGCAGCGGCCCCACCGCTCGCAAAAATCCGGAGCGGAGAAACAAAAAACCCCAGCAGATGCCGGGGCTTCTCGTTCGCGAAGGCGCGGGCGCCTTACTTCTTCTTCGGCATGTACAGATCGGTGATCGTGCCGTCGTAGATTTCCGAGGCCATCGCCACCGATTCGCTCAGCGTCGGGTGGGCATGGATGGTGTGGCCGATGTCTTCCGCCTCCGCACCCATCTCGATGGCCAGGCCGATCTCGGCCAGCAGGTCACCGGCGTGCACGCCGACGATCGCACCACCGATGATGCGGTGGGTCTCTTCGTCGAAGATCAGCTTGGTGAAGCCCTCGGTGCGGCCGATGCCGATCGCACGGCCACTGGCGGCCCACGGGAACTTGGCCACGCCGACCTTCAGGCCCTTGGCCTTGGCTTCGGTCTCGGTCACGCCGACCCAGGCGATTTCCGGGTTGGTGTAGGCCACCGACGGAATCACGCGGGCGACCCATTCCTTCTTGTGGCCGGCAGCCACTTCGGCGGCCAGCTTGCCCTCATGCGTGGCCTTGTGGGCCAGCATCGGGTTGCCGACGATGTCGCCGATGGCAAAGATGTGCGGCACATTGGTGCGCATCTGGCGGTCGACCGGGATGAAGCCACGGTCGGTGACCTGCACGCCGGCCTTCTCGGCATCGATCTTCTTGCCGTTCGGCGAGCGGCCAACAGCCACCAGCACGCGGTCGAAGGTGCCCTGCGCCAGCGCAGGCGCCTGGCCTTCCTCGGCGGCGTCGAAGGTCACGGTGATGCCCTTGGCATCGGCGGTGACGCCCGAGGCCTTGGTCTTCAGGTGGACTTCGATGCCCTGCTTCTTCAGGCGGTCGGCCAGCGGCTTGACCAGGTCCTTGTCGGCGCCCGGCATCAGCTGGTCCATGAACTCGACCACGGTGACCTTGCTGCCCAGCGCGCTGTACACGGTGGCCATTTCCAGGCCGATGATGCCGCCACCGACAACCAGCAGCGAGCCCGGCACTTCGGCCAGCTCCAGCGCGTCGGTGGAATCCATCACGCGCTTGTCGTCCCACGGGAAGTTCGGCAGCTTCACCGCCTGCGAACCGGCAGCGATGATGCACTTCTGGAAGCGCAGCAGCTGGGTGCTGCCGTCAGCGGCAGTGATTTCCAGCTCGTTGGCCGAAACGAATTTGCCAACGCCCTGCACGCTGCGGACCTTGCGCTGCTTGGCCATGCCGGCCAGGCCCTTGGTCAGCTGGTTGACGACCTTTTCCTTGTACTCGCGCAGCTTGTCCAGGGTAATGGTCGGCTTGCCGAACTCGACGCCGAAATCACCGGCGTGGGCCACTTCGTCGATGACCGCTGCAGCGTGCAGCAGCGCCTTGGACGGAATACAGCCCACGTTGAGGCAGACGCCGCCGAGGCTGGCGTAGCGCTCGACCAGCACCGTATCCAGGCCGACGTCGGCGGCGCGGAAAGCGGCGGTGTAGCCGCCCGGGCCGGAGCCCAGCACGACCATTTCGCATTCGATGTCGGCCGGCTTGCCGCTGGACAGCGCCGGCTTCGGCGCCGCCGGCTCAGCCGGGGCGCGGTGCGACGGGGTCACCGGCGGCTTGCTGGCCGGGGCGGCCGCAGCTGCGGCCGGCGCGGCGGCCTTGGCCGGGGCTTCGGCGGCACCTTCGGCATCCAGCACCACGACCACGGCGCCTTCGGACAGGGTGTCGCCCAGCTTGACCTTGATTTCCTTGACCACGCCGGCAGCCGAGGACGGCACTTCCAGGGTGGCCTTGTCCGATTCCAGGGTCACCAGACCCTGATCCTTCTTCACCGTGTCGCCGACGGCGACCAACACTTCGATCACCGGCACATCGCTGTAATCGCCGATGTCGGGAACCTTGACTTCAATCGTGGCCATGGTGGGTTTTCCTCGTGCCCGCGCGGCGGTGCCGGCGGGCTGTCACTGCATCTGTTCACGCGGCCGCGCCTGGGGCGGCGGCCGCACGGTGGGGGCGAAGCGGTGCCTTACAGCAGCACGCGGCGCATGTCGGCCAGTACCTGCGACAGGTACGTGGTGAAGCGTGCGGCCAGAGCGCCATCGATGACGCGGTGGTCGTAGCTCAGCGACAGCGGCAGCATCAGCTTCGGTGCGAATTCCTTGCCGTTCCAGACCGGCTGGATGGACGACTTGGAGACGCCGAGGATGGCCACTTCCGGTGCATTGACGATCGGGGTGAACGCGGTGCCGCCGATGCCGCCCAGCGAGCTGATCGAGAAACAGCCGCCACTCATGTCGGCCGGGCCGAGCTTGCCGTCGCGCGCCTTCTTGGCCAGTTCGCCGGTTTCCTGCGCGATCTGCACCACGCCCTTCTTGTCCACGTCGCGGATGACCGGCACGACCAGGCCGTTCGGCGTGTCGGCGGCAAAGCCGATGTGGAAGTACTTCTTCAGGGTCAGGTTTTCACCGCTGGCATCGAGCGAGGCGTTGAACTCCGGGAACTTCTTCAGCGCCGCGGCGCTGGCCTTGATCAGGAAGGCGAGCATGGTCAGCTTGATGCCGGCCTTCTCGTTTTCCTTGTTCAGCGCCACGCGCAGGCCTTCCAGGTCGGTAATGTCGGCCTGTTCGAACTGGGTGACGTGCGGGATCATCGCCCAGTTGCGGGCCAGGTTCGCACCCGAGATCTTCTTGATGCGCGACAGCGGCTGGACTTCGGTCTCGCCGAACTTGCTGAAGTCGACCTTCGGCCACGGCAGCAGGTTCAGGCCACCACCGGCAGCAACAGCAGCACCGCCGGCAGCCGGCACGCCACCGCTGAGTGCGGCCTTGACGAACTTCTGCACGTCACCCTTGGTGATGCGGCCACCCTTCTCGGTGCCGTTGATCTGCAGCAGGTCCACGCCCAGTTCGCGGGCGAACACACGCACCGCCGGGGTGGCATACGGCACCTTGGCCGGCAGCACGCCATCGGCGTTGAACTGCACCGGCGGGCTGGACGGGGTACCGGCCGAGGCGACCTCGCGGGCCGCCAGCTTGTCCGGCTGCGCCGGCACAGCGACCGGCTCGACCTTGGTGGCGGTCTCGGCGGCAGCCGGAGCGGCAGCAGCGGCTGCCTTGGTCGGCGCCGGCGCGGCAGCGCCCTCGGCCTCGATGATGGCGACCACATTGCCCTGCGACAGAGTGTCGCCGACCTTGACCTTCAGTTCCTTGACCACGCCAGCCACCGACGACGGCACTTCCATGGTGGCCTTGTCGCTTTCCAGCGTGACCAGGCCCTGGTCCTTCTTGACCGTGTCGCCGACGGCGACCAGCACTTCGATGACCGGAATGCCGGAATAGTCGCCGATATCCGGCACCAGCGCTTCAACCGCACCACCGCTGGCAGCCGGAGCGGCCGGCGCAGCTGCGGCCGGGGCCGGCGCGCTCTGGGTGGCGGCAGCCGGGGCAGCGGCCTTGGCCGGTGCCGGGGCGGCAGCGGCCGGCTTGGCCGCCTCGCCTTCAGCCACTTCGATCAGGGCCACGACCTTGCCCTCGGACAGGGTGTCACCGACCTTGACCTTGATCTCCTTGACCACGCCGGCGACGGCCGACGGCACTTCCATGGTCGCCTTGTCGCTTTCCAGCGTCACCAGGCCCTGGTCCTTCTTGACCGTGTCGCCGACGGCGACAAGCACCTCGATTACCGGGATATCGCTGTAGTCACCGATATCGGGGACAAGTGCTTCCTTGATTTCGGCCATGGGGATAACTCCGGCAATCTGGTGTAGGGAAACGTCTATTGTGCGGCCAGCGGGGGCCAGCGCCAACCGTTACAGGTGTTTTCAGTACTCACGCAGCCGGGACACGCTGTTGCTCATGGGTTGCGGCCGCGACCAGTCGGTAGCGTATTGTCCGGACGATGTCCGCTTCATGTCGCCAGTGCGTCGGCTACCGGCTGCCAGGCCTGGCGCAGCCGCGGCAGTGACCAGGCCGCGTTGGCCGGGCTGGTGGACGGCAGCGCCAGCAGCCTTGGCGGCGCCTCCAGGCCGGGCAGCACCCAACGCTGGAATGCCTTCAGCGATGCCGCACCGTTGCAGCCGATCAGCTCCAGCTCAGGAAGCGAAGCGATCAATGCCGGCAGCGCATTGGGTACTTCCGTGCCACGCACGATGTCGGCATCCAGGCTGCCACGCCGCTCGCACTGACCGATCACATCCCACAGACCCACACCGGCTGCCTGCAGTGCGCGCAGCCGTTGCGGGTACGCCAGGGCCACATCGAAGCCACAGATATCGGCCAGCACAGGCCAGAAGCGATTGCGCGGATGCGCGTAGTAGCGCTGCTCCTGCAATGACGCAACGCCGGGCATCGAACCCAGCAGCAGCACCCTGCACTCCATGTTCACCTGCGCTTGCAGGCCGATGCACACCGTTGCTGCGCTCACATCTTCTCCAACTGCATGAATGTCGCCGAAGGCCGAAAAGCCCATGAAAACAGGCTTTTCGCTCCAGTCGCTGAACAAGGGAAACTATTTTTTAACGTGCGTCGGATTCGATTCATGTTGGGGCGACTACGGTGTGCTCGCCCCGCAACCGGGGGCCCAAAACAAGAAACATTAGGAGATACCCCCATGCGCTCCATCCGTATCCTGAGTCTCGCCCTGCTGACCTCCGCCGCCTTCGCGCCGGCCGCTTTCGCCCAGGACAGCAGCAGCACCGACACCGCTTCGGGCAAGCATTTTGCCGTTGTTGGCGGCATCTCGCTGCTGGAACCGAAGAACGACCCGATCACCGGCGTCAAGAAGACCGATGGTGGCCCGGCGCCGACCGTCAGCTTCAGCTACTACATCAACGACAACTGGGCCGTTGAACTGTGGGGCGCTGCCGACAAGTTCGACAACAAGTTCAAGGGCCCGAACAACGCCCGCCTGGGCTCGGTCGAGCAGCAGCCGATCGCGCTGAGCGGCCAGTACCACTTCGGCCAGGCTGACAACGTGTTCCGTCCGTTCGTGGGCGTGGGCTACTACCAGTCGAGCTTCAGCAACGAGAAGCTGGGCAACGGCGCTGACACCGACATCCGCTTCAAGGATGCCAAGGGCGTGATCGGCACCGTCGGCGTGGACATGAACATCAACTCCACCTGGTTCGCCCGTGCTGACGCCCGCTACATGCGCGCCCGCCCGGACGTGAAGGTTGGCGGCGAGAAGATCGGCGAAGCCAAGATGGATCCGTGGACCGTCGGCTTCGGCATCGGCGCCCGCTTCTGATCCAGGCTGCACCTGCTTCACTGATGCAACGCGACGGGCCCTTCGGGGCCCGTCGTCGTTTCCGTCACCCGCGTTCTGTAGAGTCGAGCTTGCTCGACTGCCTTTCGTAGAGTCGAGCCATGCTCGACTGCCTTTCGTAGAGTCGAGCTTGCTCGACTTTTGCAAGAGCAGTCGACTGACAGTCGACTCTACACACACAGGATGCGGAGGCGCGATGCACGACGTCGACCTGCTGGTGATCGGTGGCGGTATCAACGGTGCCGGCATCGCCCGTGATGCCAGCGGCCGCGGCCTGCGCGTGCTGTTGTGCGAGCAGCACGACCTCGCTGCGCATACCTCCAGCGCCAGCAGCAAGCTGATCCACGGTGGCCTGCGCTACCTGGAACAGCGCGAGTTCGGTCTGGTACGCAAGGCCTTGGGCGAACGCGAGGTGGTACGCCGGCAGGCACCCTATCTGGTCCGCCCGCTGCGTTTCGTGCTGCCGTGGGAACCGCACCTGCGCCCACGCTGGATGCTGCGCGTGGGACTGTGGCTGTACGACCACCTGGGCCCACGCAGCCCGGCATTTCCCGCCTCGCGCGCCCTGGACCTTCAGCATGATCCGCTCGGCCCCTGGCTCTCCCCGGATCTGCGGCAGGCCTTCAGCTACGCCGACGCGCAGGTCGATGACGCGCGTCTGGTACTGCTCAATGCCCTGGATGCTGCCTGGCGTGGCGCACAGGTACATGTGCGCAGCCGCTGCATCGAACTGCGCCCTGTGCAGGGCCGTTGGCAGGCCGTACTGGAATCCGCCGATGGCCAGCAGCATGTGACCGCGCGCGCCGTCGCCAATGCGGCTGGCCCATGGGCCGGTGGCCTGCTGGAGCAGATGGAGGCCCGCAGCGGCGGCCCCGCGCTGCGGCTGGTACAGGGCAGCCACATCGTGCTGCGCCGCCCCTGGCCCGATGACAGTGCCTGCCTGCTGCAGCAGCCCGATGGCCGCGTGGTGTTCCTGCTGCCGTTCACCCACGATCATCTGCTGATTGGCACCACCGACACCGACTACCGCGGTGACCCGGCGCGCTGCAGCGTGCTGCCTTCCGAGGTGAGCTACCTGTGCGCGGCCGCCAACCGCTATCTGCGTGAGCCGATCACTCCGGAAGACGTGGTCTGGCAGTTCGCCGGTGTACGTCCCCTGCTGGCCGACCCGGACCCGCGTGCGGCAACGCTGAGCCGCGACTACCGCCTTCAGCTGCAGTCCAACCCGGCGCCGGCGCTGCATGTGCTGGGCGGCAAGCTGACCACCTACCGCGTGCTGGCCGAGGAAGCGCTGAACCTGCTGCGCCCTGCCCTGCCACAGATGGGACCGGCCTGGACGGCAGGCGGAGACCCGCTGCCGGGCAGCGACTGGGGTGACGCCACACAGGCGCGCTCCCGCCTGCAGGCGCTGGCACCGTGGTTGCCCGTGGAGATCGCACGGCGTTGGGCCGAAGCCTACGGCAGCCGCAGCGCCGCCCTTCTGCAGGGTGCACGGGGCATGGACGATCTTGGAGAGGACTTCGGCGGCGGCCTGCATGCGCGGGAAGTGGCTTTCCTGCGCGACCACGAATGGGCCTGGGACGCCGAGGACGTGCTGTGGCGGCGAAGCAAGCTGGGGTTGCGGCTGGATGCTGCGCAGGTGGCGCGGCTGCAGGCGTGGATCGATAGACGGTAGAGTCGAGCTTGCTCGACTGGCATGAAAAGCAGTCGAGCAGGCTCGACTCTACCAACACCATCGCTACCGGAGACGCTGCATGACGCCCCGCTACGTGCTGGCCATCGACCAGGGCACCACCAGTTCGCGCGCGATCCTGTTCGACCGCACCGGCGACATCGTCGGCAGCGCGCAGCGCGAATTCGCGCAGATCTTCCCGCAGCCGGGTTGGGTCGAGCATGACCCGCGCGAGATTCTCACCAGCGTCTATGCCACGCTGACCGAACTGCTCAGCCGCGGGCAGATCGACCCGCGCCACATCGCCGCACTGGGCATCACCAACCAGCGCGAAACCACCGTGGTCTGGGACCGTGCCACCGGACAGCCGATCCACAACGCCATCGTCTGGCAGTCGCGGCAGAGCCACGCCATCTGCGAGCGGCTGAAGTCCGAAGGGCATGAGGCGCTGATCCGCGAGCGCACCGGCCTGCTGATCGATGCCTATTTCTCCGCCACCAAGGTGCGCTGGATCCTCGACCACGTCGAGGGCGCGCAGCAGCGTGCCGAGCGCGGCGAGCTGCTGTTCGGCACCATCGACAGCTGGCTGGTCTGGAACCTCAGTGGTGGCCAGGCGCATGTGACCGACTACAGCAACGCGGCGCGCACGCTGCTGTTCAACATCCACACGCTGGACTGGGATGACGACCTGCTGGCGCTGCTGGGCATCCCGCGCGCGATGCTGCCGCAGGTGCGCGATTCCAGCGCGGTGTACGCACACACCCGGCCGCAGTTCTTCTTCGATCACCCGATCCCGATCGCCGGCATCGCCGGTGACCAGCAGGCGGCGCTGTTCGGCCAGGCCTGCTTCCAGCCGGGCATGGTCAAGAACACCTATGGCACCGGCTGCTTCATGCTGATGCACACCGGCGCGCAGGCGGTGCGTTCGCGCAATGGACTGCTGACCACCATCGCCTGGGGCCTGGACGGGCGCGTGGAATATGCGCTGGAAGGCTCGATCTTCATTGCCGGCTCGGTGGTGCAGTGGCTGCGCGATGGGTTGCGCATGATCGAACGCGCCAGCGACAGCCAGGCGCTGGCCGCGCAGGTGCCCGACAGCGGCGGTGCTTACCTGGTACCAGCATTTGTCGGCCTCGGTGCGCCCTATTGGCGAAGTGATGTGCGCGGCGCGATGTTCGGCCTGACCCGTGGCACCCGCAAAGCGCACTTCGTGCGTGCCGCGCTGGAGGCGATGGCCTACCAGACCCGCGACGTGCTCGATGCGATGCAGTCCGATGCCGGTATCGCGCTGACCGAGCTGCGCGCCGATGGCGGTGCGATCGGCAACGACTTCCTGGCCGGATTCCAGGCCGACATCCTTGGGGTACCACTGCTGCGGCCGCGGCTGACCGAGACCACCGCACTGGGCGCGGCCTACCTGGCCGGGCTGGCGGTGGGGTTCTGGTCCAGCCGCGAACAGATCGCCGCGCAATGGGGCCTGGACCGGCGCTTCGAGCCACAGATGGAGGTGGCGCGGCGCGAGAAGCTGTATGCTGGATGGCAGCAGGCCGTGGCGGCCACCCTCGCCTTCCACGTCGACTGACGGTAGTGCCGGCCGCTGGCCGGCAACCCCATGATCCTTGGCGGCGTCTGCAGATTGCCGGCCAGCGGCCGGCACTACCACATGGCCAGCGGCCGTCAGAACGCCGGCAGCACCGCGCCCTTGTACTTGGTCTCGATGAAGGCCTTTACCTGCGGGCTGGTCAGGGCCTTGGCCAGCTTCTGCACGCGGGCGTCGTCCTTGTTGTCCGGGCGCGCGACCAGGAAGTTCACGTACGGCGAGTCCTTGCTCTCGATCGCCAGTGCATCCTTGGTCGGGTTGAGGCCCGCGTCCAGTGCGTAGTTGGTGTTGATCAGGGCCAGGTCGACCTGGTCCAGCACGCGCGGCAGCATCGCCGAGTCCAGCTCGCGGAACTTCAGGTTCTTCGGATTGGCGCTGATGTCACGCTGGGTCGACAGCGCGTTGGTCGGATCCTTCAGCTCGATCACACCGGCCTTGTGCAGCAGGATCAGCGCGCGGCTGTTGTTGCTCGGGTCGTTCGGGATCACCACGTCGGCACCTTCGCGCAGCTCGGCCAGTGACTTGATCTTGCGCGAATACGCACCGAACGGCTCGATGTGCACGCCGATCACCTTCACCAGATCGGTCTTGCGATCGCGGTTGTAGGCATCCAGATACGGCTCGGTCTGGAAGTAGTTGGCGTCCACCTGCTTCTGCACCAGCTGGTCGTTGGGCTGCACGTAGTCGTTGAACACGCGCACGTCCAGGTCCACGCCTTCCTGCTTGAGGATGGGCTTGACCACTTCAAGGATCTCGGCATGCGGCACGGCCGTGGCGGCCACCACCAGCTTCTGCGAGGGCTCGCCGGACTTGCCGCAGGCGGTCAGGGCCAGCGCAGCGGCGAGCAGGGGCAGCAACAGGGTCTTCTTCATGGGCGGAAGGGTTCTCGGGGGGAGTGTCAGGAGTTGTCGTAGTTGCTCAGGGCGAGCTCAAGCAGCGCCTTGGCCTGCTCGCGCAGCATCACCGGTTCGACGATCTCGGCATCCGAGCCGTAGTGCAGCACGTCCATCAGCAGCTCGCGCGAGACGCTGTACGGCACCTTCAGTTCATAGCGGCCATCGGCCAGGAAGCGGCCCTGCTGCTTGGAATGCCAGTGCTCGTCGGCCACCCAGCGCGCGGCCTTGGCGCTGAACAGGATGGTCGCCCAGCCCTTCGGCGCACCGGAGAAGATGCCGTAGCTGGCCCCGAGCTGCTCGTCCAGCTCGCTGTCGGCCACGTCGCGGGCGGTGCTGTCGATCACCCGCGCCTTGTGGATGCGATCCACGGCAAAGCTGCGCAGCGCCTCGCGGTCATGGTCCCAGGCATCCAGGTACCAGTTGTCGCGATAGTGGGTCAGGCGCTGCGGCGAAACGGTGCGCTTGGTCGGCTCGTCGGTGGAACGGGCGCGGTACTCGAACGCCAGCTGGCGGCGCTCCAGCACCGCCGAAGCCACGCTGCGGAAGCTGCCTTCATCGAACTTGCGGCCACGGTGCGGAATCACCCGCACCCGGTCCACCGGCCAGCTGGAAACGCCAGCCTGGGCCGCCAGCAGGCTCTCGATGCGCTGCTGCAGCGGTGCCAGCACCGAGGACAGCACGCCGCCTCCGGTCCGCGCCAGCAGGTGCTGCGAGGCCAGCAGGGCATGCAGCTCCTCCGAGCTCAGCCACAGGCCGGGCAGCTCGAAGCGGTCGCTCTCGTCGGCCTGGTAACGGAAGCCGGCTTCGCCGTCGCCCTCGATCGGTGCCATCAGCGCATCGCGCAGGAAGGCCAGATCGCGGTAGACGGTGGCACGGGAGCAACCGAGCTTGTCCTGCAGGGTCGCCACCGTCACCGGATAGCGTGCGGACTTGAGCAGACGATGCAGGGCGGTGATGCGTTCGTATCGGTCCATACCCCCGATTATGTCCGAGTCGCGGGTCTTGTGTGGGACGTTTGGGCTATCGTGGTCGCCCCCACCCCTCTGGAACACCCGATGCGCCGGTTGCCTGCCCTGTCCCTGCTGGCCTGCCTGCTGCTGGCCGCCTGTGATCGCGCGCCCGCCCCGGCCAGCACCGAAGCGCCCGTGCCTGCGGCGGATCCGGCGCAGGCGGTGCTGGGCGCCAGCCAGCGCTTCTCGGCCCTGCGCAGCTTCCACGCCGAACTGGAGGTGCTGGGCGCGCCGCAGCCGGTGCGCAGCGCCATGGACTTCGTCGCCCCCGACCGCTTCCGGGTGCAGACCCCGGCCGGTCCGCAGACGATCATCGGCGACACCATGTTCCTGCAGGCCGACGACGCGATCCGGCAGGTGCCGACCCCGCCGGGCCTGCTCGAGCAATGGCGCAACCCGCTGCCGGCCGATGCCCTGCCCGCCGATCTGCAGGCCGAAGACCTGGGCAGCCAGTCGCTGGACGGGGTCGAGACGCGTCACTACCGCCTGCGCGGTGCGCAGCCCGGCGAACGCCTGGAGTACTGGGTGGACGCGCAGGGCCTGCCGCGGCAGATCGTACGCAGCGGCAGCAGCAATGGCCGCAGCTTCCAGCTGCGCCTGCGCTATTCGCGCTTCAACGACCCGGCATTGCGCGTCGATCTGCCCTGAATAGGCGATCGCGGCAACGTCTGCTGAAGAAACCGTTTGGATCGATTCGGACCGCCATCACGCTTCCAGTATCATCACCGGCTGTCAACCGCTTCGGAGAAGCCCCGATGTCCCTGCGCGTGTCCCTGCTGATCCCCCTGCTGCTGTGCGCACCGCTCGCGTATGCGCAGGATGCCTCCGAACTGGCGGCGATGTCCTCGCCGTGGAGCGGCAGTGGCGGCGAGCTCGGTTTCGCTTCGGCACGCGGCAACAGCAGCACCGAGAGCTTCAACGGCCGCCTGCGCCTGCGCTACACCGATGGTGACTGGGTGCACAGCATGGACCTGGCTGGCCTGCGCTCCAGCTCCAAGGTGATCGAGACCCGCGACGACGGCTCCACCAGCCGCCGCAACAACACCACCGCCAACCGTTATACCGGCAGTGCCGGCAGCGCGCTGCAGCTGGGCGAGCACCGCCAGCTGACGGCCACGGTGCGTACCGAGCGCGATGACTTCGCCACCTACGACCGCCAGAGCTCGTTCGGTCTGGGTTACGGCACCCGCCTGTGGAACACCGAGCGTTTCTCGTTCGACGCGCAGATCGGCCCCGGTGTGCGCCGCACCCACAGCACCGAGGACGACCGCACCCGCACCGGCATGATCGGCCGCGGCCTGTTCGACATGAAGTACTCGCTGACCGACAACACCGACCTGGTCAACACCCTGCTGGTCGAGTCGGGTTCCTACAACACCTTCGGCCAGAACGACTTCGGTGTTTCGGTGAGCATGAACGAACATCTGGCGCTGAAGGCCGGCTGGCAGGCGCGTTACAACAGTGACGTGGCCGAGGACAAGCGCAAGACCGATACGCTGACCACGATGAACGTGGTCTACAAATTCAAATAAGAAACGGGCGCCAAAGGCGCCCGTTCTTCTTTCTGTAGAGTCGAGCCATGCTCGACTGCTGTTGGCCGGCCCATCGCGCAGGCCCGCCTCTGCGAAAAGAGCAGTCGAGCATGGCTCGACTCTACAGATGCATGGTTCAGACGTTCAGCAGTTCGCCGGCACCGGCATCCAGCAGCATCTTCGCCACGCGCTGGCCCAGTGCTTCCGGGTCACTGGCCGGGCCGATCGCCTCGGCGCGCACCGCACGGCCATCACTGGCACTGCCGACCAGGCCCTGCAGGTGCAGGTCGGTCCCCTGCCACTGCGCGATCGCCGCCACCGGCACGTGGCAGCTGCCATGCAACGCACGGTTCATCGCTCGCTCGGCTTCCACGCAGGCACGGGTTTCCCCGTCATCCAAGCCCGCGAACAGCGCCATCAGGCGCGCATTGCCACCGTCGCACTCCACCGCCACCGCGCCCTGCGCCGGGGCCGGCAGCCATTGCGGCGGTTGCAGGCGCGCGACGATGCGCGCGCCCAGGCCCAGACGCTCCAGGCCGGCCACGGCCAGCACGATGGCGTCGTAGCCACCGTTGTCGAGCTTGGCCAGGCGGGTGTTGACGTTGCCGCGCAGGTCCAGCAGTTCCAGGTCCGGGCGCAGCGCGCGCAGCTGGGCCTGGCGGCGCAGCGACGAGGTGCCAACCCGCGCACCGATCGGCAGCGCATCCAGCGAGGCGTACAGGTTGGAGACGAAACCATCGGCCGGATCGTGGCGGGTCAGCATCGCCGGCAGCGCGAAGGGTTCATCCAGTTCCATCGGCACATCCTTCAGCGAATGCACGGCGCAGTCGGCCTCGCCACGCAGCATGGCCAGCTCCAGTTCCTTCAGGAACAGGCCCTTGCCACCGATGGCGGCCAGCGAGCGGTCCAGCACCTCGTCACCGCGGGTGCTCATCGGCACCAGTTGCACATGCAGGCCGGGGTGGGCCTGGCGCAGGCGATCGGCGACGTGTTCGCTCTGCCAGAGGGCGAGCGGGCTCTTGCGGGTGGCGATGCGGACGGTTTCCATCCGGTCATTATCGCGCCTTCGGCGCGGATACGGCCAACGGCGGAGCCCCTCGTGGCTGGTGGAGGGGTCATGAAAGCAACAGCCGCGCGTGGCCGGGCGGGGTGGGCCACGCAGGGGACGCTGCAAGTACGTCCATGTAAGCTCGGTCGCCGCATCCATGCGGCTCACGCCCCTGCGCAGCCCACCCCGCCCGACCTCTGAAAGTTTCCGTGCGCGCCAGCCACGGAAGATCAAAAAAAGGAAAAAGCAGAAGCAAAGGCAACAGCCGATTGCTTCCAGGGTCAGATCCCTTTTCCGCAGGAAAAGGGATCTGACCCTTCTTCCCCCACCCGATAACAACAATGCCTTTGCCGTCCGTCACCGGGAAATTCGCGAGGGTGAGGCGGGAAGGGCGGGCGGGACCGTTGGCGTCATGGATGGCGCCATCGAGCCCCCATGGATGGGTTTACGGCGTGTCCCGCCCGCCCTTCCCGCCTCACCCAACACGCAACAACACAGAGCCGACAATCTGCTGTTGCTGTTGCTGTTGCTGTTGCTTCAGACGTTGCTCGTAAGCAGTCGCGGCCGCAGGCCGCGCGGGACCACTCACAGATGCCGCAATTCCTGCTTCAGCGTCGCCACGCAGCGGCGGCTGACTTCCAGCGGTTGCTTGCCATGGCGCAACATCGCCTGCACCTGCCCACCCGTGCCACGACGCAGCTCCACCAGCTCATGGCGTGCCACCAGGCAGTTGCGATGGATGCGGATGAAGCGGCTGGCGAACTCTTCTTCCAGCGACTTCAGCGACTCTTCGATCAGGTCTTCTCCGCGCGCGTGGTGCACCACCACGTACTTCTCTTCCGCCTGCAGGTAATGGATGTCGTCCAGCGGAATCAAGCGCAGGCTGCCGCGCAGGCGCGCGCACAGCATGCTGCGCGCCTGTTGCCCGCGGTGGTCCTGTGGCTGACCATCGCGGCCGGCCAGGAACGTGCGCGCGCGCGCGATGGCCGCGGCCAGACGCTCGGCACGTACCGGCTTCATCAGGTAATCAATCGCGGCCGCCTCGAACGCCGACAGCGCATGCGCATCGTAAGCGGTGCAGAACACCACCGCCGGCCGCGGCTCGAAGCTGGCCAGGTGGCGGGCGGCTTCCAGGCCATCCAGCCCGGGCATGGCGATATCCAGCAGGACCAGGTCCGGCTGCAGCTCCGCGCACGCGTGCAGGGCCTGCTCGCCGTTGCCGGCCTCGGCCACCACATCCACGCCGTCCTGCGCAGCCAACAGGCTGCGCAGGCGCTCACGCGCCAGCGGTTCGTCATCGGCGATGACTACCCTCACGATCGCTCCCTCACTGGATCGGCACTGTCACCTGGCAGGCATAGTAGCCCTCGCTCCAGCCAGCCGTCATCCGCGCGGCGCTGCCGAAGCGCCAGGCCAGCCGATGGCCGATGCTGTGCTGGGCATGGCCGGCACCGCGCGCCAGGGCCAGCCCGGGGGCCTGCGGGTCGGGCGCCGGATTGCGCACGCAGATCTGCAGTTCATTACCCTCGCGCATCAGCTGCAGCTCGATGGTGCCACCCTCGGGCAGCCGCGAGATGCCATGCAGCACGGCGTTCTCCACCAGCGGCTGCAGTACCAGGCGAGGCAGGGGAAGATCCCAGGGCAGCGGTTCGTCGCGCTGCCAGCGCACCTGCAGGCGCTCGCCCAGGCGCAGTGATTCGATCGACAGGTAGCGCTCGGCCAGCTCGCATTCGTCACGCAGGGTGGAATCACCCTCGCCCGCCCCCAGCGCGGCACGGAACAGATCGGACAGGTCCAGCACCGCACGCTCGGCCACGACCGGGTCGCGATGCAGCAGGCTGGCGATCAGGTTCATGCTGTTGAACAGGAAATGCGGGCGGATCCGCGCCTGCAGGGCATCGGCCTGTGCGCGTGCGTTGGCCTGTACCTGCGCGGCCCAGCGATCACTCACATAGAAGTAGCGCAGGGCCAAGGCAGTGATCAGCGCCGTCGTCGCCGCGCTGCCCAGCGTGAAGCGCCAGAAGCTGATGCCGCGGGCGAAGCTGTCGCCAAGCACCGCGTACAGGGCATGCACGATGCCCGCGCAGACCACCGCGATCAGCGTCGCCAGTGCGATGGCCGAGACCGCCCCCAGAACCTGTGGCAACCTCGACAACGCGTTCCGCAGCAGGCACAGGCTGGCCGTTACGGCCAGCGCCAGCCACAACGCGAAACCACTGGCCGACAGCAGTTCGCCCACAGTCCAATGGCGGCTGCCATCCGGAGCCAGGGCCAGCACCACCACCACCAGTTCGGCCAGGCCGAGCATCGCCGCCAGCCGCGGCAGGCGGCACAGTTCCGGCATCCAGGGCGGGGCGCTGGCCGGCGGCATGGGTCAGGCAGCGCCCAGGCGTTCCTGCAACCAGTCACCCAGCGCCTGGATCTCTTCGGCGCAGACCTGGTGGGCCATCGGGTAACTGTGCCATTCCACCTCCAGGCCCAGCGCCTGCAGTGCCTGCGCACTGTGTGCGGCCACCGCCTGCGGAATCACCGGATCGCTGCTGCCATGGGCCATGAACACCGGCACCTGCACGGCGCCTTCAGCGCGCTTTGCGCCGTCGGCTTCGGGCAGGTAGGTGGACAGCGCGATCAGGCCGGCCAGCGGCGCAGTGCGTGACAGCGCGGCGGTCAGGATGATCGCGCCCCCCTGCGAGAAACCGGCCAGGAAGATCTTCTCCGGCGCGATGCCACGCTCGATCTCGCGCGCGATCAGCGCATCCAGCTGCACCACCGATTCCTGCACGCCCACCATGTCGGCGCGCGATCGGAAATCCATGCCGACGATGTCGTACCAGCCGCGCATCGGCACGCCGTTGTTGATCGTGATCGGCCGCACCGGTGCATGCGGGAACACGAAGCGCAGCGCCGGCCAATGCGGACGCACCAGCTCCGGCACGATCGGCGCGAAGTCGTGGCCATCGGCACCGAGGCCGTGCAGCCAGATCACCGACCACTGCGGCGAGGCGCCGGTCTCCTGTTCCACCGTTTGCAGCATGATGCGGCTCCTTCAAGTTCGAGCCGCATTATGCCGCTGCCGCGGGACGATCAGTACAGCGGCGGTTGTTCGGCCGCTTCCCGGCGCAGCTGCGCGGCGCGTACCAGCACCGGCGGCGGGATGTTCTCCTCGGGGATATCAAGCAGGCCAAGACGGTGCAGGAAGGCGCCGGGGCCACGCGAAGACGTCAGTGCCACCACCGGTACCGCCAGCACCATGCCGATCACCACCGGCGCCATCCACGCGGCCAGCGATGGCGACACCGCCCAGGCCAGCATGCCCATGAAGGCGCCGAACACCCCCAGCCCACCGTAGCCACGGATCAGCGCCAGCCACGAAATGCCACCATCGTCACGCTGCTGCGCGTCCCAGCCCGAATCGCGGCCGGACAGCACTTCGGCCACGCCGCGCGACTGCACGTACATCACCACCGGCGCCATCAGCGCGGCCAATACGGTTTCCACCAGCATCGAGACGAACGCGCGCAGGGCACCGCCACACCCGCGGCGGTCGACCGGGTCCAGCAGCATCGCCAGGTAACCCAGCACCTTGGGCAGCAGCAGCACCGCCATGGTCGCCGCGAACAGGCGCACCACCTGTTCCTCGTCCTGGGCCCGCCAGTACACGCTGGGCGACAGGTGCAGCAGGGCGTTGAAATCGATGCCTTCCTGGAACAGCGGGATGGCGATGCCGATCAGCATCAGCATCGCCCACATCGGCGCGGTGAAGTAATGACCGATGCCGATCAGCATGTGCATGCGGCTGATCCAGTGCAGGCCACGGCTGCCGACCACCTTGCCGTGCTGCAGGTTGCCCTGGCACCAGCGGCGGTCGCGCACCAGCAGGTCGGTCAGGGTCGGCGGACCTTCTTCATAGCTGCCGCCCAGGTACGGCACCATGTGCGCGGCCCAGCCGCCACGACGCATCAGCGCCGCTTCGACGAAGTCATGGCTGAGCACGTGGCCACCGAACGGCTTGCGCCCCGGCAGCGCCGGCAGCCCGGCCTGATCGGCGAAGGCGCGGGTGCGGATGATGGCGTTGTGGCCCCAGTAATTGCTCTCGGCACCGTGCCACCAGGCCACGCCACGGGCGATCACCGGACCGTACACACGGCCGCCGAACTGCTGCATGCGCGCGAACAGGGTGCGCCCGCCGATCACCGACGGCAGGGTCTGGATCAGGCCGACGTCGGCGTTGTGCTCCATGCCCGCGACCAGGCGCACGATGCTGTCGCCGGTCATCAGGCTGTCGGCGTCGAGGATCAGCATCTGCGGGTAGGCACCGCCGAAGCGGCGGACCCAGTCGGCGATGTTGCCGGCCTTGCGCCCGCTGTTGTCGCCACGGCGGCGGTAGAACAGCCGCGCCTGGCCATCGGGCACGCGCTCGCGCAGTTCGGCGAACACCTGCTCCTCGGCCCGTGCGATGTCTTCGCGCCGGGTATCACTGAGCACGAAAAAGTCGAACCGGTCGAGCTGGCCGGTGGCGGCCACCGACTCGTAGATCGCCTGCAGGCCGGCCAGCAGCCGGCGCGGATCTTCGTTGTAGGTCGGCATCAGCAGCGCGGTGCGGCTGTGCACTGTCGGCAGTGGCTTGTCCGGGTCGATGCCGAGGCGATACCCCCGGTCGAACACGGCAGTCAGGAAGCCGGCCACGGCGCTGGCGAAAGACAGCGCGATCCAGGCGAACAGGCCGACAAACAGCACCAGCAGGCAGGCCTCGAGCACGCTGATGCCATTGGCCGACAGCACCCGCCACATCATCCGGGTAGCGATGGCGGTCATCGCCAGCGTGCCGCCGAAGATATAGAACCGGCGCAGGCCGATCAGCCGCGGCGAGGTGCGGTGGCGGCGAACCTTCAGTTGGCCTTCGCGCAGGGTCTGCTCGGGCATCTGCAACGGCGATTCGGCCGGCAGCAGTGTCCAGCCGGCATCAAGCCGGGACGTATCTGCTTCCGCATGGATGGTCTGCACCTCCATTGCCGCCTACTCCGCGCAGTCGGCACGGCCGGCCATCCCGGCCGGGCTGCATGCACCAAGGTTCCCGGCGCGCTTTCCCGGCGCCCGCACTTGTCCTGGCTGCGTCGGCGTCACGCCACGCAGTCGCTGTCTGTCACTACCGGAACCCACACGATCTCCAACGGGGCGGAATCGAAAATGCGGCTCAGTCTAGGGCGCCGGATGTAAGCCGAGTGCGAAGGTCTACGCCGGGATTTATCCCCATTCAGCAAACAGCAGGCGAGTGCCGGGGCAGGGGAACGGATGTCACTTGGTCGCCCCAGGTACTGGATCGTAACAAACGCGAACGGTTATCATTTCATTAACCAGGCAGGTCACCGTCTTCCGCACGGCCGAGACCCACCCAGCTGCGCCGGTTCCAACCCAGCGCCCAACGACCCATGGAAGGGGGCTGCCTGCTGTCTGCGTGCGCCTGCTGCTTCCACCGGGTCCCCCTCCTCCGATGGAAGCCGTCATGTCCCTGTCGTTCCGTACCCCTTCCGCGCGCCTGCCGCGCACCCGCCTGGCCTGCGCTCTGGCCACCGCCTGCCTGCTGGCCCTGCCCGGCCTGGCCGCCGCAGAGGCCAGCGCCGATGCCTCCACCAAGGATCTGGATACCGTGGTGGTCACCGCCTCGGGCAACCAGCAATGGATCAAGGATGCACCGGCCAGCATCAGCGTGATCAGCCGCGAGGACATCGAGCGCCAGCCGGTGCACGACCTGGCCACCCTGCTCAGCCGCGTGCCGGGCGTGACCGGTGGCCTCAGCGCGGTCGGCGAGCAGTCCAAGATCAAGCTGCGTGGCATGCCGTCCAATTACACGCTGGTGCTGGTGGACGGCAAGCGCATGGGCAGCTCGGCCTCGACCAACTACCGTCCCGACCTCGGCCGCCAGGATCTGAACTGGATCTCGCCCGACCAGATCGAACGGATCGAGGTGGTGCGCGGACCAATGTCGTCGCTGTACGGCTCCGACGCCATGGGCGGCGTGATCAACATCATCACCAAGCGCATCGGTGATGACTGGAACGGCAGCGCCACCCACAGCTATACCCGCCCGGGTGATGGCAAGCGCGGTGATACCCAGCAGATCGGTGCGACGTTCTCCGGCCCGCTCGGCGAGCGCTTCGGCCTGCGCATCGGTGCCAACAGCATGCGCCGCGACTCGGACCGCTCCAACGGTGGTGTCTATGGCAATGCCTACGCCGGCGAGAAGGACCGCAATGTCGACGCGCTGCTGCAGTGGAAGCTCAGCGATGCGCAGGAACTGTCGCTGGAAGCCGGCCACGGCGTGCAGCAGGCCTTCATCGACGCGTCGCTGGAAAAGCAGGACGAAGGCGCCTGGGGTGCCAGCGAACTCAAGCGCAGCTCGCTGGCACTCAACCACGATGGCAAGTGGAGCTTCGGCAACTCGAAGCTCAGCGCGTACTGGACCGAGTACAAGAACGACATCGGTGCCACCGGCCGCTCCGAGGCCACCGATACCATCATCGAAGGCAGCCTGACCACGCCGTTCACCCTGGGCGTTGAACACCAGTTCGCCGTCGGTGGCCAGTGGAAGCGCCAGGAACTGACCAATACCGATACCATCGGCCGCGCGCCGATCGACTATGCCGGCAATGCCGTCAGCGGCTCCAACCTGGAAGTGGATACCTGGGCACTGTTCGTTGAGGACGAACTGAAGCTGCACCGCACGTTGGCGCTGACCCTGGGCGCACGCCTGGACCACCATGAGAAGTTCGGCAGCCACGTCAGCCCGCGTGCGTACCTGGTCTGGCACCCGGCCGAACAGTGGACGATCCGCGGTGGCGTCTCCAAGGGCTTCCGCGCGCCCAGCCTGACCGAGAATTCGCCCAGCGCGGCCACCCAGTCCGGCGGCCGCGGCTGCACCTCGCTGATCCCGCTGGGCTATACCCGCGGTGGCTGCTACATGGCCGGCAACCCGGACCTGGACCCGGAAACCAGCACCAACCGCGAGATCGGCATCAGCTTCGACAATGACCTGTTCGATGCCGGCCTGACCTACTTCCATACCGACTTCAAGAACAAGATCGAGTACGCGCCCCTGGGCAAGTTCAACGGCATCTGGTGGACGCGCATGAGCAACGTGCAGCGCGCGCGCACCAGTGGCATGGAAGGCAACTTCAATGTCCGCTTCGGCGAGCAGTGGCGCTGGCGCACCTCGGCCACCTGGATGAAGGAAGCCAAGAACCTGACCACCGGCAGGAATCTGATCGATACGCCGGAGTTTTCCGGCTATTCGTCGCTGGACTGGACGCCCAACACGGTGTTTTCCAGCAGCCTGTCGGCGCAGTACACCGGCAAGCAGACCGGTACCGCAACGACCTTCCTCAAGGCCTACACCCTGTATGACCTGACCGCTGCCTGGAACGTCAACGAGGTACTGACCCTGCGCGGCGGCGTCAGCAACCTGGCCGACAAGAAGCTGTATGCGGAAGGCTCCACCGACTACTTCGTGGCCGGGCGCAGCTACTTCATGAGCATGACCGCGCGGTTCTGACCGGCGGCGCGCGCCGCGATCGCGCTGGCAGCACGCCAGCGCGATCGGCGGTGTTGCGGATTACTCGCTTTCCAGCGCGGCCGCGGCCGCGTTCTGCGTAGCGGCCGTGCGTGCACGGTCCATCGCTACCGCCAGTTGCTGGCGTGCGAGCAGTTGTTGTGCCTGCACCACTTCAGGTGTCGGCAGGAGCACCGGTCCCGGTGCGTTTTCCGGTATAGCAGGTGTGGTCATGCAACCTCCATGGACATCCCGCCGCCGCCCGGGTTCAGCTGGGGCGGCAGCGGAACTGCGCACCCTATCCTAAAAACAAGGCGGATGGGTGACGGTGCGGCGCCCCGCCGCAGGCCTGCACATGCCGGGCGCGTCACATTTTTGACGGTTGAGGGTAGTTTCCTGAACCGTCGGCCCCGTATCATGTAACCGTTTTCCTACAAGGACGTAATCGTCAATGAACACCGTCGACCTCTCCCGCTTCAGCCCGAAGTGGCAGTTCCGCTTCAATTTCTTCCAGCAGCACGGCGCTCCGAAGGAGCCGCGCTTCAAGGAAGCCTGGAAGGCGCTGTCCTTCGGCGACCGCCTCAAGATCAACATCAACTTCTTCGCCTTCTTCTTCGGCTTCATCTACCTGTTCATTCTGGGCATGTGGCGCAAGGCGCTGGTGGTGATCGGCATCGGCCTCGTGCTGGGCATCGTGTCCCTGTTCCTGCCGGACATCATCGCGCGCCCGCTGTTCATCGCCATGAACTTCCTGGTTGCCGCCAGCACCAACTACAGCTACTACCTGGAGCAGGTGAAGGGCAAAGCCAGCTGGAATCCCTTCGAAGGCATGTTCTGACGCGATGCTGCCGCCGCACTCCGGCCTGGCATAGCATCAAGCAGAAATGAAGACGCCCGGCCTTGGCCGGGCGTCTTCATGTGCGCGCAACAGGATCAGGCCGCGCGGCGGACCGTAGCCACCGGCTCGGCCTGCAGGCGGAAGCGCGAGACCGCCACCGCCAGCTGCTCGGCCTGTTCTTCCATCGCACGCGCGGCGGCACTGGCCTCTTCCACCAGTGCGGCGTTCTGCTGGGTGGTCTCGTCCATCTGCACCACGGTCTGGTTGACCTGCTCGATGCCCGCCGACTGCTCGCGCGAGGCTGCCGAGATCTCGGCCATGATCTCGTTCACTCGGCCGACCTGGCCGACGATTTCCTGCATGGTGCGGCCCGCGCCGTGCACCAGCTGCGCACCGGCACCGACCTGCGCCACCGAGGCGTCGATCAGCTCCTTGATCTCCTTGGCCGCGCCTGCCGAGCGCTGGGCCAGCGCACGCACTTCGCTGGCGACCACGGCGAATCCGCGGCCCTGTTCGCCGGCACGCGCCGCTTCCACCGCCGCGTTCAACGCCAGGATGTTGGTCTGGAACGCGATGCCATCGATTACCGAAATGATCTCGGCAATGCGCTGCGAGGAGGCCTCGATCTGTTCCATGGTCTGCACCACCTGGCTGACCACCTGCCCGCCTTCGCTGGCCACGCCCGCTGCGGAGCCGGCCAGGGTGTTGGCCTGCAGCGCGTGGTCGGCATTCTGGCGCACCGTGGAGGTCAGCTCTTCCATCGAGGCCGCGGTCTCTTCCAGGTTCGCCGCCTGCTGCTCGGTGCGGCGCGACAGGTCACTGTTGCCGGCGGCAATCTCACCCGCCGCCAGGCGGATGCTGGCCGCCGACTGCTGGATCTGGCCAACGATCTGGGTCAGCTGCTGCACGGTGCTGTTGGCATCGTCGCGCATCACCGCGAACACGCCGTGGAAGTCGCCCTGCATGCGCGCGCTGAGGTCGCCTGCGGCAATCGCGCGCAGCAGCGTCGACAGCTCGGCCAGGTTGTGGTCGCTGACCTGCATCATGGTGTTGAGGGTTTCCACCATGCGGCGGAAGTCGTGGTCGAAACGCAGCGTGTCGCCGCGCACCGCAAAATCGCCGGCGGCGGCGGCAGCGGCCAGCTGCTGGATCTGATCGTTGATCGCCGCCAGGTTGCTCTTGGTAGTGGCCATTGCAGCGGTGAACACCGCCTTCTCGCCCGGCAGCGCTTCCATGTCCACGCTCAGGTCACCCACCGCATAGCGCTGCATCACGTCGACCAGGCGCTGGGTGACGGCGTTGCTGGAGGCCACCAGCTGGTTGCTGTCAGCCACCATCCGGCCGTACTCACCCGGGAACGCCGAGGCGTCCATGCGGTAGCTGATTTCACCGGCGTCATGGCGACGCGCCATTTCCGCCTGCGCCGCCATCACCGACTGCAGCTGCCCCCGCATGCCCTGCATCGCGTCCAGCAGGCGGCCCACTTCGTCGTTGCTGCGTGCCGGCAGGGTGCTGTCCAGCTTGCCCGCGGCGACGTCGCCGGCCACGCGCACGGCTTCGGCCAGTGGGCGGATCGCCAACCGGCGCAGCAGCACATAGACACCGGCACTCAGCGTCAGCGCGGCCACCACACCAACCAGCAGGGTCAGCCACAGCAGCTGGCGCGCCTCGGCCACGATCACCGCGTGCGGCATCACCACACCCAGTGCAAAGCGCTGCGGCGCATCGCCCACACGCAGCGGCACGTATACGCGCACGTTGCCGGCGGCATCCGGAGTGAAGGCTTCGAACCGGCGGTCGGCGGCGATGTCTGCCAGCATGCTGCGGGTCAATGCGTCGCCACGTGGCTTGCCGATTTCGGCGGCATTGGCCGAGGCCAGCACCACGCCATTGGGCGAGAGCAGTTCGACGCGCCCGGCGCCCATCGGCTTCAGCGTGGCCAGGTGCTTCTGCAGGGCAGCCAGCGAGAAGTCCACAGTGAATACACCGAGGAACCGGCCGTTTTCGATGATCGGCGTGCTCAGCGTGCTCATCAGCACCTGCTGGCCACCGATGTCGTAGGCGTAGGGCTCGCTTACCTTCGCCAGCTTGTCGCGGCTGGGCACCATGTACCAGTCACCGGAGCCACTGGCCGTCTCGGTGTAGTCGGTCATCGTCGACTGCTGCGGCCTGCCGTCGTGCCAGGCCCAGTAGCTCATGTAACGACCGGTGGCATCGTGCGCTTCGGTGTTGACGAACTCGGCATCCTTGCCATCGAAGGCGTCGGCCTCCCACATGGTGCTCTTGCCCAGCCACTCGGGGTGGGTGCGCAGCTGCTCGCCCAGCACGGCAGCCAGGCTGGCACGGTCCGGAACATCGCCGCGCGCGCGCTGGGCGAGCACGGCCTCGACCATGGCGTCGTTGCTGGCAAAGGCGGTGCCCAGATCGGCCGCGACCTGGCGGGCTTCGGCGGTGGCTTCGCTGGCCATGGTCTGGCGCGAGGCGTCGATCAGGCTGGCGCTGGCCTGGCGGTAGATCAGGAACGCAGTCAGGCCGAAGCACAGCAGCGCGATCGCAGCGGTGCCCAGCATCAGCTTGTGGGCGATGCTGCCCGGGCGGCGGGCAGCGGCGGAACGGGGAGAAGGCATGGAAGGGTCCGCAAGGCAGTTCAGGACGACCGGCACCGCGAGGGCACCGCGCAGGTGCGCGATCCGTCGCGCAGGCCACCGGCCGCCGGGACACGCCCGGCGCTGGAAGCGCACCGGGTTAGCGGCCGCCTGCGAACGAGGTTGAGGCGGTCCATCTGCACATTCCTGAACCTGCTCAGGGTCGGGTCAGGAACCCGCCCCGCTGCCGCCCTATTCGGCCACGCGGTCCTTGATCCATTCCGCCCGCGGCAGCACCTCGATACTGCCAACCGCGTACTGCTGCAGCACGTCGTCCGGGCCGAAGCGCGGCTGCCAGCCCAATGTGCGGCGCATCAGTGCACTGTCGTAGACGCGGTCAATGCTCAGCGGCAGCGGCCAGCCACGGCGCTCGAACTCGGCCAGCAACTGCGGGGCGCGGCGGGCCAGCACCCTGCGCGGCTGGGTCGCCAGTTCCAGGCAATCCTCGCGCAGGAACGGCGTCGGTGCGCAGGCAACGTAGCGTGCGAAGGCAGCGCCCTCATCGTGCAGCAGCGCGGCATGTGCGCTGGCCACGTCGCGCGCGTCGATGCCGCGGTGCAGGCGGAACATCGCCATCCGCTCCGGTGGCTCGGGGAAACAGCGGGCCATGCGCAGCACGCGCACGCTGAAGCCCGGCGCCGCAGCGGCTTCAGCCAACGCCTCGGCCTGCAGCTTGCTGCGATGGTAGATGGTGCGTGGCAGCGGCTCGGTATCTTCATCGATCCAGCGGCAACCGCCCGCCACCACCGCATGGCCATACAGCGCCGTGGTGCTGGTCAGCACGAAGCGGCGTGCACCGGCCTCGCGGGCAGCCTGCAACAGGTGTGCGGTCGCCTCCACATTGATCTGCTGGAATACCGCATCCGGCACCAGGCCGACATGGGGTGCGTGCAGGGCGGCGGTATGGATCACCGCGTCGACGCCCTGCACTGCCCGCATCACGGCCTGACGATCGGTGACATCGGCAATGATGCGGGTGGTGGCGAATGGGCTGCGATCCAGCCCCACCACTTCGTGGGCCGCCGCCAGCGCGCCGAAGATCGCACGCCCGATCCGCCCGGAACTGCCGGTCAACAGAATCTTCATTGAGTCCATTCACTCGAAGCGCCCGGGAACTACCGGGATGCATCGATTCTAGGCACGCTGCATGTCGTCTGCGATAGGGCGTGGTTGCAATTGTGCGTTCATTCTGGCGATACCGATCGGGCCAGCAGCTGGCGGGCGACGAACAGCGGATCGTCACCGCCTGCTGCATCAGGCGTGACGCCGGTGCGTTCCCAGTTGGTTCCGGTACGGAGGTTGATCGGCTGCCGGTCGGGAATGCTGATCTGATAGCCATCCGGCAGCAGCACAGGATCATCGAACATATGTGCCGCGCCGCCACTTCGACTACCAACGACACGTGCCCGCCCCTGCGCCTGCAGCGAGTACGCGACGAATTCGGCGGCCGACCCGGTGCGGCGGTCGATCAGCACCACCAGCGGCTTCAGGTACAGCCCCAGGCTCGCCGGTGGCAACGGTACCGGACTGCGCTGGCCACGGCGTTGCAGTGACTGCACCTGGGTGATCTCCGCCGCCAGCAGGGTCCGCACCAGCAGGTCCGCACTGCCGTCATCGCCACCACCGTTCTGGCGCAGGTCCAGCACCAGGCCGTCGGTGTCGGCCAGCAGGGTGAAGGCCGCGGCCAGCTTCGGCCGGGCCAGATCGAGCGGATAGAAGGTGCTCAGGCGCAGGTAACCGATGTTGCCTTCCAGCACCCGCACCTCGCGCACGCCCGCACCATTGCTGCGCGCATCCGCGCGCCAGGCCATCAGCCAGTCATCCTGGCCGGCGCGGGCATCCACCCGCTCGACATGGAAGTGGCCATCGAACACGTCCAGATCCTGGTTCAAGCGTGCGCTGAACGCCTTGGGGTCCGCGCAGCTGTCCACATAGCGCTGCTGGGTGGACCAGCCGCGCACGGCCTCGGCAATGTGCGCGCCTTCGGCCACGTCCAGGTACTGCGCCTGTATCGCCGTGGCCGCCGCCTGCAGCACCGCGTCCTGGGCCGGGCAGGACGCCGCCAGCAGCGCGCCCAGGATCCACGAAACCGCCATGACCGCACCCCATGTTGATGATATGTAAGTGCTTATATATCATCGCCACCATGGATCTCCAACATGCCACCCTGGGAACACTGCTGCGGGCCCTGCTCGACCAGCTGGACCCGGCGGTCGAGCAGGCCTACCGCGACCTGAAACTGGACTACCGGCCGCGCTACACCCCGGTGCTGCGCACGCTGATGGCGCAGGGACCCTGCCGCATCAAGGATCTCGCACTGGCCTGCGGGCTCAGCCATTCGGCGCTCAGCCAGACGGTTTCAGCAATGGTGCGCGACGGCTGGCTGCACGCTGCGGTCGGTGAAGACAGCCGCGAGCGCATCCTGCAGCTGAGCCCGCGCGCGCTGCAGGCGTTGCCGGCGCTGCAGGCGCAGTGGCAGGCCACGGTACGCGCGGCGCGCAGCCTCGATGCCGATCTTGGACAGTCATTGGAGCAGGTGCTGCGCGACGCACTGCAGGCACTTGAACAGCGGCCGTTCGCGCAGCGACTGCGCGGCACGCCCCAACGCTGAGGCGCTTACTGCTCGGCCGCCATCTCGATTTCGCTGAGGAACGTCCAGCTGCCATTGGCCAACCGCAGCTCCAGCGTGCGGCACTGCGCGGCCAGCGGCGCGGCGTTGCCCAGCACGTATTCCTCTTCGGTCGAACCGCTCAGTCCGGCCTGGGTGAATGGCGCCGACAGCACACCGATCTTCACCGCAGCGGCGCCCGGCTCGGCACACATCACCTCCACAGCTGTCGGCGTGACGATGCCCCACGCCGGGCGGGTCATCGTATGCAGGCCGATCCAGTCCACCCGCCGGCGCTGGCCCAGGTCGATGGTGATGCTGGCGTTGCCATGCACGCCTACCCAGCCTGCATCCATCGGGTTGCGCGGATCCCCCACCCGACGATCGAACAGCTCGTGGCCACTGCTGTCCGGATAGTTCGCATCCGGTGCCACGCTGTAGCTGTACGTGGTCTGCACCGGATCGACGAGGTAGGACGCGCCGAGCCCATACAGCCCGCGATAGGTGTTCATCAACCGCGGAGATTCGGCATAGCCCTGGCCGGGGCCGACCACCTCGGACATGTGGTACTGGTTGAGCCAGGCAACGCGCTTGCCGGCCGAACGCGCGCTCCACAACTGCTGGTTGATGCGCTGCACCGACGCGGAGCGATAGGCACCGGACAATCCGTTGCCGGTTTCCAGGAACAAGGGACTGCCATGGTTGAACAGTTCGATGTCGGCCCACAGGCCGCTGGCCCCCAGCGCCGCCGACAGCGCCTCGTAATACGCCTCGGTGGAATGACCCGGGCGATCCCACTGGAACAGGCGTGCATGCGAGGCGGCGCCGATGCCGTCCTGCCAGATCTGCACATCCACGCCGGTGGCCGTACGGAACTGTGCAGCAGCCCGGCCCACGCTGGCCGGATCCACGCTGGATGACGCCAGGTAGGGGGCCACCATCACCGGCCGCGCGGGTGTACTGCCTTTGAGCGCCGTCACGATCGCACGGTAGAACGGCGCGCGATCAGCCGGCACCTGTGCTGGCTCGTCGGTGATGTACCAGCCAGCGAACGCCGGATGCGATCCGTACTGTTGGCCCAGCTGGGCCAGCGACTGCGCCGCATCCTGTGCCACGGCCGTTGCGTTCTGCCCCTGCCAGAAGGTGGCGCACTGCCCCGAGCTGTAGGTGGTGCCGCCCACGACCTTCATGCCGCGCGCGGCCGCCGCATCGAGCACGGTGCCGAGCTTGCCGGGAAAGCCGGCAATCCATTCGAAATCCTGCACGCCGCTGGCGCAGCCGACGCCGGCACGGGTGGCACGCACCTGACCGAGGATGATCGTGTCGTTGCCCAGGTCCTGCAGTTCATCCAGGAACAGCGGCAACTGCGCAGCCGGCAGTTGTTCGTCGCTGCCCGAGTAGCCAACGTGGACGAAGCTGCCGGACAACAGGGGGCTGGCTGCATGGACCGGAGCGGTACAGGCCAGCACTGCGATCAATCCAATCCTGTTCATGTTCTACGTCCCTGTCGTGGCCAGGCGAGTGGCGTTGTTGCGCATCCTATCAACAGCAACGGTGGCCCCATCAAGATCATCGACAACGCTGCGCAATCGCCGACTTCAGCTGCCCCCGCAGCAGCGCACGTGCAATGCCGATTCAAGCGGTTGATTCATTCAACTGCGTGATCGAGCCTGCGCGCTCCTTCCCCTGGAATACTCCTCATGCGCACGCCGCCCGCACCGCTCAGCCTGATGGAACGCGACCGCCGCTGGGCCCTGGCCCGCGACCTAATGGCCAGTGAACGCCTCGATGCCCTGGTTGTGCATGGCGACAGGGAAGCCGCCGCACCGGCCGGGTTCTCGCCGGACTGCTACTTCACCAATGACCGGCCCGGCTCGATCGTGGTGTTCGTCGGCGACCAGCCGCCACGGGTGTTCACCTTTGCCTCGCTGATGATTGCCGACCACCTGCAGGCCTGCCTGCGCGGCGACCTGCAGTGGATCGCACCCGAACAGCTGTGGGTTGGAAAATCCGGTCTGGAGGTTGGCCGCTGGCTGCAGCAATGTGGCCTGCACACGGCACGTATCGGCGTGCTGGGGCTGGAGCCCTATCCACCGTTCTACTTCGACGGCGCGATGCCCGCGCGCACCCTGCAGGGCATGCAGGCGGCGGTGCCGAACGCGGAATTCGTACCGGTATATCGTGCGTTCTTCCAGCGCGCCTCGGTAAAGAGCCAGGAGGAACTGGCGCTGATTGCGCATGCCGCCTGGATCGGTGAATCCATGAGCGAGGCGCTGCGTGCCACTGCTCGCCCCGGTGTTTCGGAAGCCGAACTGGTTGCCGCAGTGACCGCCGCCTGTTTCTCGCTGGGGGGCTATACCGCCGAGGTGTTGCTCGGCTCGGGTCCCGAGTATGTGGGCTGGGGACCACCCGCCTGGCAGTATCGTGCGCAGCCGCCGCGCATTCTGCGCGATGGTGACCTGGTGCTGTCGGAGATCTTCGCACTGTACGGGCTGATGGAAACCCAGCATCAGGCCGCGGTTGCCATTGGCGAGGTGCACGACGACATCCATCGCGCCGCTGCCGTCGCCCGCAGCAGCTACGAAGCAGGCCTGTCCGCACTGCGCGTGGGCAATACCTTCGGCGATGTCGTCGACGCGATGGAAGCGCCCCTGCTGGAGGCGGGCGGCTGGCACGTGCATCCGTTGGTCCACAGCCTCAACCCCTATGGACCGATTGGCTTCGGCCGTGCACCGGGCATCGAAGCGCTGCCGGAGGCCGCGCGCTATGCGCACATCGCGCCGCTGCCGACTGTCGGGCGCGAACTGCCCCTGCAGGCCGGCATGTGCTTCGCCTTCGAACCGAACTGTGCATTCGGCCGGCACATGGCCAACATCGGCGGTACGGTCATCGTCGGCGCGGACGCGGGTACCGCGCTCAATGAAAACTCGACACGGCTGATGCTGGCCGATGCCTGAGTTCATCGCCCATCTGCAGACACCGGCACGGCGGCGCGCGGCCGAGACGCGCAGCGGGCAGACCCGAGCCCGACTGCTGCACGCAGGGCTGCAGCTGTTCAGCGCGTTCGGCGTGGAGGGTGTGCGTACCCGCCAGCTGGTGGACATGGCCGGCTGCAGCCAGTCAGCCATTCCCTATCACTTCGGTGGCAAGCAGGAACTGTATGCCGCCGTGCTGCAGCGCTGCGCTCAAGCCATTGCCGAGCGATTGCCGCTGCCGGCAACGCCACCCAACGGCGCGCGGCAGGCCGCGCAGCAGCTGCAGCAGTTGATGCGGGCATTCGTCCATGCCTTGCTTTCGGCGCCGGATGCGGGTCCACGCACGCTGCTGTTGGCGCGCGAACAGATCCAACCGACGGCGGCGTTCGCCAGTGCCCACCGTACGCTGTTCGAACCCCTGCACTCCACGTTGGCCGCGTGCGTAGCGTGCCTGCGCGGCAGCGAACCATCCAGCGCCGAGACGGTGCTGCGTACCCACGCCCTGCTCGGCCAAGCGATCGTCTTCGCCGTCTCCCACGGAGCTCTGCAGGCGCGACTGAACCAGGGAGCTCCCTTGGCAGACGTAGAGACGATCGGGTCGGTGGTCAGTGGCATGGCACTGGCGGCAGCGAAGGCAGCGCCCGCCTGAACGGCTGCCTGATCAGCCCCGTGCGCAGGGCGCGTGAAAACCAGGGCCAAGATGGCGACCTGGACTTAGCGTGCGATGGCCAAGCATGGATGCCGTCGTCTACGAAGGCGACGCCCATACCGCAGGAGATTTCACATGACTGAGCAGAACCCGCGCAGCTCCAACCGGGGTTTCGCATCAATGGACCAGGAAAAGCAGCGCGCGATCGCGGCCAAGGGCGGGCGCGCCGCACATGCCTCCGGCAACGCGCATGAATTCAGTCCGGCCGAGGCACGTGTCGCAGGCCGCAAGGGCGGCGAGGCGATCAGCCGCAACCGCCAGCACATGGCCGAGATCGGTCGTGAAGGTGGACACGCTCGCCACGCCAATGCGCGCCAGCAGCAACAACAGCCTCAGGAGATCGAACGCACGGCAGCGGGTCCGCAACGCCAGCAGGGCTGAATGCAGCGCGTCAGGCCGGTGCGCGCTGCCGATACAGCCCGAGCGCCGCAAGCAGGGCCAGCGCACCGGCCACAGCCATCGCCCATCCGAAACCACTGGCCATCGCACTGCGATACCACGTCAGCATCTGCGGCGTGGCGTGCATCGAGCCCGGTTGCAGGATCAGTTCGCGCGCCTGTGCCGCCAGCTCCCGCTGCCCGGCCGCCTGCGCGGACGCGGCGAACTGCTGCACGGCGCGCTGGCCCATCAGGCTGCCCAGCAGCGCGATGCCCAGGCTCATGCCTGCCTGACGTAACGCGTTCATCGTGGCTGAGGCAATACCCGCGCGCTCGACCGGCGCGCTGGCCATGACCGCCATGCCGGTCGCCGGCACTGCCAGCCCCATTCCAATGCCAAGCAGCACCAGCACAGCACTGGAACAAGCGTGCGAAGTAGCCGGTTTGAACGTGGCCATCGCGCACAGCGCCGCCCCGGCCAGGGCATAGCCCAACACCAGCGCGGCGTGCAGCCCGAGGTGGGCGACCAGACGACCGAACAACAGCGAGACGGCACCCATCAACAGGAACTGCGGGGCCAACTGGGAACCTGCCAGCGCAGCGTTGTGCCCCTGCGCCTGCTGGAAGAAGAGCGACAGGAAGAACAGGCTGGCATAGGCAGTGAAGCCCAGGACGAACGAGGCCAGGTTGAACATGCCGAAGCGGCGGTCGGCAAACAGGTCCAGCGGCAGCAATGGGCGTGCCACCCGGCGTTCGACGATGCCGAACAGGATCAACCCGGCAGCTGCCACGCCCAGCGCCAGCAGCGTCACCGGGGCAAGCAGGCCATGCGCGCCGATCGCGATCAGGCCATAGCTCAGCGCACCCAGCGCGACGATGCTGAGCAGCTGCCCGGCAGGGTCCAGCGCAGCGTGCTGCGGATGCCGCCGCTCCAGAATTCCCCAGGCGCCCAGCGCCAGCGCGAGCAGGCCCAGCGGCAGGTTGATCAGGAAGATGCTGGGCCATCCGACGCGCTGTACCAGCACGCCGCCCAGAAGCGGGCCAAGCACCAGGGCCAGCGCACTGAACGCCGACCAGCCACCGATCGCACGTGCACGTTGGCGCGCGTCGGGAAACGCGTGGCTGAGGATCGGCATTGCGGCGGGAATCAACAAAGCGCCCGCGATGCCCTGCACTGCACGCCCGGCTACCAGGGTCGCAAGATTGCCGGCACAGGCGCACAGCAGCGACCCCAGCGTGAAGGTGGCGACGCTGAGCAGCCACATCCGCCGATGACCGTAACGGTCCCCAAGCGGCCCCGCCGACAGCATCAACGCCGAAAGCGCGATTGCATACGCATTGATCACCCACTGCAGGCCGGCCATGTCGGTATTCAACGCCTGCTGCAGGGTCGGCAGGGCGACGTTGACGATGCTGATGTCCAGCGAGGCGAGGAATGTGCCGAGGTAGGCCGCCAGCACCAGGGCCGGCCGCTGGAAACGTCGCATGTACGGTTCCCGGGGGAAGGATGTGTGCGCATCCTAGCCACTGACTGACCGTCGGTCAATGACTGACGGTCAGTCGGTGCCACAGGCCAGCTAGAATGGCTCCCGTCGCACCCGGATCCCTCCCACATGCAGACCCCAGCTGTCGCCAGGCCTCGCACCAAACCTGCGGAAACCCGCCAGGAAGAACTGATGGACGCCGCGCAGGCGCTGTTCCTGTCAAAGGGAGTGGATGCCACCACCATCAGCGACATCGTCGCCGCAGCGGACGTTGCCAAGGGCACCTTCTATACCTATTTCGCCTCGCGCACCGAGATTCTGCAGGCGCTGGCGCAGCGCTATACCCAGCGTTTCATGGAAGACGTCGACCACGCCGTGCAGCGCTACCCGCCCAGCGATGGCGTGGCACGCCTGCGCGCCTGGATCCGCGCCAACATCGAGCTCTACGTGCGCACCCATGCGCTGCACGATGTGGTGTACGCCAACCATCATCACCACCAGCGTGGCAACGCCGAACGCAATGCGATCCAGCAGCAACTGCTGGGCATCCTCGAAGCAGGCAATGCCGCAGCTCTGTGGCAGCTTCCAGCGCCCAAAGTCACCGCCTCGTTGATCTATGCCGGCGTGCACGGCGCCACCGACGACCTGATCGCCACACCCGCACAGAATGCCGATGCCTTCATCGCCGCCGTGGTGGATGATTGCCTGCGCATGGTCGGCGTGCCACCGACCAGTGCCAAACGGCGCTGACAGACTTTCTGCCGCTCAGGTGTGGGCGAGGATGTTCAACAACCGCCCGAACGGGTCACGGACGAAGAAGCGGCGCACGCCCCAGGGCTCATCGGCCGGGCCATATTCCAGCGGGATGCCGGCCACGCGCATGCGCTCCAGTACCTGTTGCAGATTGTCGACTTCTATCGACAGATCCGGCACCGCCGTGCCGGATCCCCCTTCAGTGGCAAAGCTGACCTGCGCCAGCGCGCTGCCCTCGCCGCCATGGGTGACGATCCAGCCGTGGTCCATCACCACCGGCATGCCCAGCAGCTCGCCATAGAACGCTGCGGCACGCGCAGGGTCAGGCGTGGCGATGTTGGCGACGACACGTTTGACGGCCATGTGCGGCGGCTCCGATGCGATTCCCCATCCTCGCTGCTGCGTGCATGGCCTGCAAGCGGGCGGCGCTGAAACAGAAGAGCCCCGTCAGGGACGGGGCTCGTCATCAATCCTGCATTGCCACTGCTTACACAGCGCCGCAGCGATCCATGATGCAACGATCGTATTCGTACTGGCATTCCATCGCATCAACGCCACCGGACAGACACGCCTGGTAAGCCTTCCAACAGGGAAGATCGCATGGCGGAATCGGCCCAGCCACAGCAACCGAACCGCTGCAGGCCAAGGCGAACACCGCACCCGCGATCATTTTCCTGAAAGTACGCATCGACATCACTCCTTGATAAGCCTGGTGAGCCCAGGCCGGGCCACGGTAGCGAGGCCTCCGGGAGATGGAGTGAACGCCAGCGTCACGCCCAATTAACGTGTTCATAAAATTCCTGCCACATAGCTGGGGGGTATCGCCGTGCCTTGGCGTTAACGGTTTTGTAGTCCGTCATCCAAGGAAGTTGTCCGATGAATCACCCGCTGCACGGCCGTTCGTCCCACTCCCGTTCCCCGCTGCACAGCCGCCTGGCGCTGGCAGTCGCCAGTTCGCTGCTGCTGGCAAGTGCGCTGCCCGCCATGGCCAACGAATCACTCGACACCTGGCAGCAACAGCGCCAGTTGCAGGCCGCCTGGGCGCAACCGGCCATGTCGGCGATCCCTTCTGCCCCGCCTCAGTTGCCGGTTGCAGCAGCCACGGCGGTTGCCAGCACCACGACGATTCCCGGCAATGCGGGTGACCCGTCCAGTTGGCGCACGGACGAATTCAATGCCGACTGGGGTCTGGGTGCAATGAATGCCCAATTTGCGTACGCGCGGGGGCTGACCGCCACTGGCGTCCGGCTGGGGGTGTTCGACAGCGGCACCGGCTTGGATCACCCGGAATTCGCCGGCAAGAATCATCGCAGCATCACTATTGCTGATCTGTTGAGCGATGGCAGCCGGTGTACGAACAGGACTGCATTGACGGGTCCGGATGCATGCTTCTCCAGTGCTGGCGATGAGGTGCAGGTTCAGCGGTATACGCTTGATCCCAAGATGCCCAAGTTCATTGCCGATCTGATTCTGCGCGACCCGCAGATCAGCGAGCTCCTGCGAAACGCATCCTATGAGGATCATGGCACCCATGTGGGTGGCACCATCGCTGCAAATCGGGATGGCGCAGGCATGCATGGCGTGGGATTCGGTGCAGATCTGACCGTCGCCAGATTGTTCTTTAACAGCGTCACCGAGATCTATCTCAAAGGACTCGGTCTTGATACGCGGGTTAAGTCCACAGGGCCAGAGAATTCGGCGCTTGTCGATCTATACGATCAGATGAATACCCAGGGCGTGCGTGCGATCAATCACAGCTGGGGATTGGCTGAAGAGCCCAAGTCAGCAGCTGAATTTGATAGCCGATACAGCGATCCCGAATGGCTTGAGAGACTCTCCATCTTCGCGGATGGCGCACGCGCCAGGGGCATGATTCAGGTCTGGGCAGCCGGCAACACTGATGTGGAAATTCCCACGCCTGAGGAAAGTCCGATTGCCGGCATATATGCAACCTTGCCGCGAGCCCTTCCCGACATCGAGCGGTACTGGCTCAGCGTGGTCAACGTCCAGGAGGACTTGACGCTGAGCAATCGATCAAACAAATGTGGCCTGAGTGCCAACTGGTGCATTGCGGCGCCTGGGACAGACATCAACTCAACTACCTACGACCCCTCTGCCCCGCCAACGGCAGATATTCGCACCGATGCGAATGGCAACATCTCGCTTGACGTAACTCAGCGCGTGCCGACGCACGGCTATGGAGAGAAGAGCGGAACGTCCATGGCGGCCCCGCACATTACCGGTGCTCTCGGGCTGCTTTTTGAGCGCTTCCCCTATCTCGATAGCGCCCAGGTCCGCGACGTGCTGCTGACCACCGCGCGTGATATCGGCGCACCAGGCATCGATGAGATCTATGGCTGGGGCCTGATGGACCTGCGTAAGGCCATCGAAGGCTACGGCTCGCTGCGCGTGGACACCAACGTGGTGATGAACCAGAAGGCCGGTGGCCTGAAGGTGTGGGAAGGCGATGCCTGGGATGACTGGACCAACGACATCGGCGGCCCCGGCAAGCTGACCAAGTCCGGCATCGGCTGGCTGCGCCTGAGTGGTGGCAACACCTTCAACGGCGCAGTGCTGCAGGACGGCACGCTGGAATTGAACGGCACCAACACACTCACGTCAGCGGTCGAAGTCCAGGGTGGCCAGTTCCTGCTCAACGGCTCGCTGGTCTCCACCGCCCTGAACACCACTGGAGGCGTGAGCACGGTCAGCAGCAGCGGCCTGCTGAAGGACAGCAACCTGACGGTCAACGGTGGCGTGGTGTCCTTCAACGGCACGCAGACCGGCGGCACCACCACGGTCGGTGCCAACGGCCTGCTGAAGGGCATCGGCACGCTGGGCAACACCCGTGTGGACGGCATCATCGCGCCCGGCAATTCGATCGGCACGCTGACCATCAACGGCAACTACGTGCAGGGCGCAACCGGCGTCTATGCCGCCGAACTTGCCCCGGGCGGCCGCAGTGACCAGTTGCACGTAACCGGCACCGCCACTCTCGGCGGCACCCTGGTCGCACTGCCGGAGCCGGGTACCTACTACCTCGGCGAGCAGTTCAATTTCATCCGCGCCGACGGCGGTGTCAGCGGCCAGTTCGCGAAAACCGACTTCAGCGCGTTCTCGCCGTTCCTGCAGTTCAGCCTGGCCTACGGCGCCAATGGCACCCGCATCGACGTGACCCGGGGTGCCTCGCTCGCCAGCGCCGCCACCACGCCGAACCAGCGTGCGGCCGCGGCGGTGGCCGATGGACTGGCGATCAACCAGGGCCTGCCCAAGCCGCTGACCCAACTGTTCCCGCAACAGGTGGGTGGCGTGCTCGATGGCCTCAGCGGCGAGCTGCATCCGGCCACGGCGCTGGCCCTGGTCGAGGGCAGCCGCTATGTGCGCGATGCCGCACTGTCACGTCGTGCCGGTGCCACCGCACCCGGTGCCGATGCGGGTGATGCCACCGGCGCCTGGGTGCAGGCACTGGGCGGCAACAGCAAGCTGGATGGCAACAGCAACACCGCGCGCACCGACGCCAACAGCAACGGCCTGCTGGTCGGCATCGACCGCGAGTTCGGTGGCTGGCAGATCGGCGTGCTGGCCGGTACAGGCCGCACCGACGTGAAGCAGCAGGAGCGTCGTGCCAAGTCGAAGATCGACAACACGCACTTCGGCGCCTATGCCAGCCACACCTGGGGCGGCTTCGGCCTGCGTGGTGGCGTGGCATGGAGCCGCAACGAAGTGAAGAGCACGCGTGATGTTGCCTTCGCCGGCTTCAGCGACAGCCTCAGCGCGCGCTACAACGCACGTACGCGCCAGGCCTTCATCGAAGCGGGCTACCGCTTCGGCAATGCGGAAGGCGGGCTGGAGCCGTACCTGCAGGTCGCCCGCGTGGAAGTGGACCTGAAGCAGGTCAACGAGCGTGGCGGCGCGGCCGCACTGCACGGCAAGGTGGACGACACCGGCACCACCATCGCCACCGCTGGCCTGCGCTTCGACAAGGGCCTGAAGGCATCGTTCCAGCAGGACAGCTGGCTGCACCTGCGCGGTGGCGTGGGCTATCGCCGCGCCTTCGGTGACCGCAGCCAGGTGGCCAACCTGGCCTTCGCCAACAGCAGCACCACCTTTGCAGTCGAGGGCGCACCGATTGCCGACAACGCCGTCGTGGCCGAGCTGGGCCTGGCGGCGTGGCTGACCCCGCGGCAGCAGCTGGAGCTGGGCTACAGCGGCCAGTTCGGCAGTGAAAGCCGCGACCATGGCGCCACCGCACGCTGGTCTGTGCGCTTCTAAACACGTGCTCTCTTGACGGGTTGGGGCGGCCTTGCGGCCGCCCCCCTTTTTTTGCCCGCCACCCAGCGTTATGCGCGATGCCGCAGCGCGGCGGCACCTGCCAGGCTGGCAAGTGGCAACAGCAACCCATAGGCCACCAGCGGCCACACGGTATCGCCGGGCAGCACGAGGGTAACCAGCGTGCCGATGCCTGCCACGATCAGGCTCTGCACGGCGTAGTACAGGGCCACCGCCGTACCTGACGCATCGGCGAAATCACGCAGCGCGCCGCTTGCAGCCACCGAAACCACCATCACCAGCCCCACCGCGATGCCCCACATGGGCAGCACCACTCCGACGAACGAGGGAGGCCACGCTGCGGCCAACGCCATCAGCAGTACCCCGGCCACCATCACCCACAGGCCACGCAGGAAGGTACCGCGCACGTTCCAGCGGGCAATGCACACGTTCGCCATCCGCGCCGTGACGATCATCACCAGCGCCACCGTGGCGAAGGCCAGGCTGAACGACAGCGGCGAGTACTGCGTGCGCCCGACCAGCAGCCGGGGCGCGACCGAGAAGAACACGAAGAACGTGCCCATGCCCGCACTGAAGCCCAGCGTGTAGACCCAGAACGCGCCGCTGCCGAGGATGCGTCGTAGCGCGGGTCGCGACGCGTCCCGGCACTGCGGGCGGGTTTCCTGCCAATGCCGTACCGCGCGCATGCCGGCGATCATGCCCAGTACGCCAAGCAGAACGAAGATCGCGCGCCAGCCGAAGGCGCCTGCCAGCAGGGCGCCGAGGATCGGTCCCAGCGCCGGCACGAAGGCCAGCATCGAGGCAAACAGCCCGTACAGCGACGCGCCTTCGGCTGTATCAGCATACACATCACGCACCGTGGCAAAGGTCGCCACCAGTGCCGCCGACGCTCCCACCGCCTGCACGGCTCGCCAGGCCAGGAATGCTGCGCCGCTGCTGGACATGGCGAGCGCGAACGACGAAAGCGCGAACAGCGACGCCCCCAGCAACAGGACCGGCCGCCGCCCGATGCGGTCGGACAACGGGCCGAACAGCAACTGGCCGAGGCCAAGTACCAGCAGGTAGATGCTCAAGGTGAGCTGCACCAGCGTCGGTGATGTCTGCAATGCCTGCGGCATCACCGGCACCACAGGAAGATAGATGTCCATGGCCAGCGAGGCCAGGAGGTCGAACGGCGCCATCAGCACAATGGCCGATGGCAGCGGGTGGGCCCAACGCGGGGCTTGTCGATTGAACATGGGGAGTCTCCGCCCAGAGTGAATCCGGCGGTGATCCATCCAATTCGCGTGCATCGCAGGGATGATCACCGCAACAACGTCTGCATCGTTGTTGCGGCTCAGCGAACTGTCTGCGGACCGTTCCCGTTGTTCATGGTGTCCATCGAATGCGACTGCAGGTGGCACCAGTGTAGCAATCGTCCACCTGCCGCGCGGCGCTCAGGCCAGGGGCAACATGTCGATGCGCCTGCACGGTGTCTCCTTCACCTGCTCGATCAGCCGCCGCACCACTGGCGAAGTCTCTGCCCGCCGGTACTGCACAGCGATGGTCGAGACGATGGTGGGGCCCGCCAGTGGCAGATAGATCATTCCGGGCAGCACCAGCGTGCGTTGCAGTACCGATGGCACGATCGCCACCGAACCAACGCCGACCGACACCTCGGCCAACACCGCCGCAAGATGCCCGGGCTGGGAACGGATACGCGGAATGAAACCGCCGCGGCGCCCGACTTCCATTGCGCCCACCGGCTGCTCCGGCATGACGAAACCCTCCCGGGCCAATGACGCCGGCTGCACCGGCGCCCGGGCCTGCGCCAGCGGATGGGTTTCCGGCAGGGCCACGCAGAACTGGTCTTCGACCAGGGTGTGTTCGCCGAAACTGTCGGGCACATCCATCGGAGGCCGGCAGAACACCACATCCACCCGTCCTTCCTGCAGGAGCTGCGGGAGCTCGCCCATCGGCCATTCGCTCACCTGCAGTTCCACGCCCGGGTAGCGGCTGCGAAACCGGCTGAGCTGATCCTGCAATGCTCCGGCATACAGCGCCGAGCCGACGTAGCCGATCTCGATCTTGCCGATCTCACCTCGCCCGGCGCGCCGGCCCAGGGTTTCGGCCTGTTCGAACCGGCGCAGCACATCGCGGGCTTCCGCCAGGAACACCTCGCCTGCCGAGGTCAGCAGCACCTCGCGCCGGCCGCGGTCGAACAGGCGCGTGCCGAGCCGACGCTCGATGTCCTGGATCTGCACGCTCAGCGTGGGAGTGGCAATTCCCAGGCGCAGGGCCGCACGACCGAAGTGCAGCTCCTCGGCCAGGGTGACGAAGTACTCCAGGTGACGGCGTTCCATGGGCGGCATTTCGTTAGGTTCAAGCTAACGTAACCAGAAAACACCGAGAATGAAACAAACACCGATCATTGATGGAATGGCCGTCCTCCCCTTCCTGCGAGTGACCGGTGCCGCCCTCTCCTCCCCCTTCGCCTGCACGGCACACGCTGCCTGACGCGGTCCTGCTGGTGGCCTCGCTGGGCTGCACGATGACCGTGCTGGAGACCAATGCCGTCGCGGTCGCATTGCCCAGCATCGCACGTGACCTGCACGCCGGATTCGCGGATATCGAGTGGGTGATCAGTGCCTACATCCTGTCCTTCACCTCACTGCTGCTGCCCGCCGGTGCGGTCGCCGACCGCTACGGCCGCCGCCGGGTGCTGCTGATCGGCATCAGCCTGTTCGCCCTCACCTCCCTGCTCTGCGCACTGGCGCCCGGTGCTGCCCTGCTCTACCTGGCGCGGGCTCTGCAGGGCATTGGTGCAGCCTTTCTGCTGGCACCCTCGCTGTCGATCATCGGCCACACGTACCACGAGGGGGCCGCCAAGGACACTGCATGGGCGTTCTGGGGCACAGCCATGGGCGTGATGATGGTGCTCTCACCGCTGATCGGCGGCGTGCTGTCCGCACTCTGGGGCTGGCGCGCGGTGTTCGTCGCGATCCTGCCGTTCCTGGGCCTGCTCGGCTACGGCACGCTGCGCTGGATACCCGAGTCGTCAGACAGCGTGGTCCGCCCGCTCGATCCGCCCGGCATCATCACGTTCAGCGCTGCCATCTTCGGCATCGTGTTCTTCCTGGTGGAAGGACTGGCAGAAGGATGGACATCGGCCCCGGCGCTGATTGGGCTGGGCCTGGCCATCATCATGGCTGTTGCCTTCGTCATCGTTGAACGGGCACGGTCACATCCCATGGTCGATCTCGGGCTGCTGGCCAGTCCGCGTTTCGTCGGCGCACTCATTGCCATGGTCGGCTATTCGGTCAGCGCACAGGTGATGGCATCGATGCTGCCGCAGTACCTGCAGAACGGCATCGGCCTGAGCGTACTGGCTGCCGGTGCTGGCATGCTTCCGTTCGCTGCGGCGATGCTGCTGTTTCCCAGCGTGGGCCGGCGGCTCGGTCGCCATCTGACCAGTCCGGCGGTGCTGGCGATCGGGCTGTCGGTCACCGCCGCGGGCAATGCCGTGGCCGGACTGGCCGCGTGGCAGCACCTGCCGTGGCTGGCACTCGTCGCAATGGTGGTGATCGGTGCCGGCGGCGGCATCCTCAATGGCGAGACATCCAAAGCCATCATCGGCGCGGCGCCGCGCGAGCGCGCCGGCATGGCCTCCGGCATCAGCGCGACCACGCGCTTTGTCGGCATCCTGCTCGGATTCACCGTACTGTCCAGTGCCTTGAGCCTGGGCATCCGCAGCGCACTGTCCGCGGCGGTTCCCGCGCGCAACGTACTGCCCATGGCCGATGCGATCGCTACCGGCACCTTCGCCGATGCGCGCACCGCCGCCTTCGCACAGGCGATCTACAGCCATGGATTTGCCAGTGCACTGTGGACGTCGGCCATCGCCGCGCTGCTGGCCAGCCTTGCGGTGTTGCTGCTGGGCCGTAGCCGGTCTGCGGCAGAAGCACCATCCCTCCTGCAACGCCCGGAGCCGCGCGCATGCGACTGAACCTCCCGCTGATCCTGTTTCTGTTCGCCATGCCGGTAGCCACCACAGGGGCGGCATCGTCCAGTTCTCCCATCGAACCACCTCGTGCAGCGCTGCTCAGCCAGATCGACCAGGGCATGGCGAACGCCGTGGCATGGGAGTACGCGTTCAACGCCATCGCCTCCTGTGATGTCGCACGGATCGACCGCACCCTGCGCAACCAGCACGACAACCATCCCGTGCAGGTCCAGCCGCTGCTGGATGCCGGCTACACCGCAACCTATCGCACGGCCGAACCCTATCCGGTCCTGCAGGACCGGCTGGCCACGCTGCGCGATGCGGAGATCGCCTGCATGGCTGTTGCCGATGGCCGCAGCCACGCCAATGTCATCGACCGTGCTTCCGCACTGCTGGCCTACATCGCCGGGCAACCGCTGTAACCATTGTCTCGATGCCCCATCGCATGCGCACCCCCACCATGGCGCCACGCCGCGCGCGTGCCCATGACTTCCGACGCCGCTACCGCCTGACCTGCGCCGCACTGGCCGTGCTGGCGGGCCTGCTGCTGGCGCGGGCCGCTGACGTCCAGATCATCCATCACCACTTCTACCGGCACCAGGCCGAAGCACGGATGCTCCGCCACCATCCGCTGCGCGCGCATCGCGGAACGCTGTACGACCGCCACGGCATCGTCATTGCCGGATCGGCTCCTGTGGCATCCCTGTGGATCGATCCGCGCGCCTTCTTCGACGCATCAGGTTCAGTCGAGCAGCTGGCCTCGGTACTGGAGGCCGATGCGACGGTGCTGACCAGACTGCTGGCGCGCAACCGGCAACGACGCTTCGTCTATCTGCCTGGCTTCCGTCGCGGCGATCCAGCCCGCCTTGAAGCACTGCAGGCCAGGGCCCCCATAGGCGTCCACCTGCAGCAGGAGTTCAAACGCTTCTATCCACAGTCGGAGTTGTTCGCGCAGACCGTCGGCGTCACCGATATCGAAGGCCGTGGGCTTGAAGGCCTTGAGCGCCTGTTCGACGCGCGCCTGAGCGGACAGGCCGGCTACCGTGACGTCATCATCGATCGCAAGGGCCGCCCGGTCGAACTGCGCGACCGTGGCTGTCCGGCGCGTCCCGGCGAGGACATCGTGCTATCGCTGGACAGCCGTATGCAGCACATCCTGCAGGCAGGACTCGGACCGGCAGTACAGCGCTACGGCGCGGCTGCCGCCAGCATCGTGGTGCTGGAAGTCGGTACCGGCCAGATCCTGGCGATGGCCAACTGGCCCACCTACAACAGCAATGCGCCCGGTACCGGCGCCGCCGATGCACGCCGCAACCGTGCGGTGACCGATGTGTTCGAGCCCGGCAGCACGGTGAAACCGTTCACCGTGGCTGCAGCGCTCGAGGCCGGCGTGATCACGTCTGCCAGCACGTTCGACACCCACCCAGGCTGGATCCGCAATGGGCGCTTCACCACCCGTGACTATCGGGATCTGGGCGTACTGGATACCAGCGACGTCCTGAAGAAAAGCTCAAACGTGGGCATATCGTTGATTTCGCACCGCCTGAGCCGCGAGCAGCTGCACGCGATGTTTGCCGCACTGGGCGCAGGGCATGTCTCGGGCAGCGGATTTCCCGGCGAGCGCAACGGTGTACTGGCCGCTCCTGCTGCATGGAGCGGCACCAGCAAGCAGACCCTGGCTTATGGGTACGGGCTGTCGATGACCACGCTGCAGCTGGCCAATGCCTACGCGACGCTGGCCAACCATGGCCTGCGCGTGCAACCGACCTTCGAGCATGGTCGCGCAACAGCGGTGAGCCGTGCCATGCCTGCAAACGTGGCCGACCAGGTGATGGACATGATTGCCACCACCACCGAACCCGGCGGCACCGCGACGCGGGCCCGCATCAGCGGCTATGCCATCGCCGGAAAGACCGGAACCGCGCGCAAGGCGGCTGCCGGTGGATACGCGCGCCACTACATGTCCCTGTTTGCGGGGGTCATACCAGCGCGACATCCACGCTATGCGGTCGCCGTGGTAGTGGACGATCCCGATGCACGCCGCGGAGGCTACGGTGGTGGAGCAGTCGCAGCTCCCATCTTCAGCGAGCTGATGGGGCGCGTTCTGCACCTGCAGGACATCGCGCCCGATGCGCCACGCTGAGTCCTGCACGCCGCCTCCAGGTTGGCCGGGGCAGCCACGCTGCCCCGACCGTGGCGGCCCCGGGGAGAAGGCCGCCGATGATCGTCAGGCCGCCTTCATGGCGTGCTTGCGAGCACGCATCACGTTATGGCACTCCTGCACTTCAGGCAGAAGCTGAGTGACTTCCTGGCGCACGGCCGGCGGCAGTTCGTTGTCCTTCAGCACGTCCTTGAACCCGCCAAGCAGCCGGTCTTCGGACTCTTCCAGCTCGGCCACGTAACCATAGTTGGTGTCGCCGAATGCAGCGCGGACCTTGCCATAGAACTGCTGCATCGAACCGACCACGGTGCCGTGCTCGGCCGGCTTGCCACCGCTGGCAGCAACGGAGCCACTCAGTGCGGCGACGATGCGGCCCTTGACGCCGGCAATACGAGTGAACAGGGCCGACAGTTCGGCATCCTTCACCTTGGTCGCAGCTTCCTCGTAGAACGACTTTCCGTCGCGGGCGATCTCGATCAGGTCGTTGAGGCGGTGTTCGATGGTGGACTGGGTGCTCATGGAATCGCTCCTGTGTGCTCGATGGTCTATGGAGAATGACAGCGCGAGTGCGTTGCCTTCGGGACCACTGTGGAGGTTTGAATGTGCCGATTGGGTGAGTACGAATTGATGCATGCATCACCACCCTCAACGCGCCCTGACTCCTTCATCCCGTCGCATTTCCGCGTTCACGGTACCTGAGCAGAACGCCGACGATTCACCATGGCGCGATGACGATGATCAGCGTCACCAACAGTGCGATGGCAAGCACCAGCAACAGCACATGCCACTGCTTCCACGTGGGTCTTGGTTTGCCGGGGGTATTCATCGGATGTCTCCTGGAGTCTGTCATCAGCCCGCAGCCAGACTGAAGCAGAGCACCCTTGGTGCGCGTCGCGGTTTCGTGCATGGCCTGTGCATGAACGCTGTATCCGGCGCGCGACGATAACGCGTCCATAACGTAATCGAGTTGTAAACGGAGTGTTAGGTTCCTTCCGATTCCGCACAGCGGGATTTCAGATCGGTTTCCACGCAGCGATGCGGAAACCCATTCAACTGGATTTGGAGAGAGCCAAATGCACTACAAGTACACCCTGCTTTCCCTGGCAGTGGGCACGGCCTTGGCCGCTGCCTGGTCACCGGCCGCGCATGCGCAGGATGACAGCGATAAAACACCGAAGAACCTCGATCGCATCCAGGTTACCGGTTCGGCCATCCGCAGCGTGGATATCGAAACGCAGCAGCCGATCATCGCCATCACCCGCGCGATGATCGAGCAGCAGGGCTTCACCACCATCGCCGACCTGCTGCAGAACCTGACCTCCACCGGCGCGCCGACCATTTCGCGTGCGCGCGCGTTGGCGTCCGGCGAGAACGTTGGTGGCTACTACGTCAACATCCGCAATCTGGGTGCCACGCGCACCCTGGTTCTGGTCAACGGCAAGCGGCTCGGCGCCACCACCAGCGGCCTGCAGGATCTCAGCCAGATTCCGATGAGCGCGGTGGAACGCATCGACGTGCTGAAGGACGGCGCCTCCTCGCTGTACGGCTCGGATGCAATCGCTGGCGTGGTCAACATCATCACCCGCAAGAACTACGAAGGCCTGGAAGTGTCCATGCAGCACGGGCAGTTCAGCCAGGGCGATGGCAAGGACAGCACGTTCTCGCTGGTCACCGGCGCACGCGGCGAGCGCGGCGGTTACACCCTTGCGCTGGAATACCAGAAGTCCGATCCAGTGTTTGCCCGCGACCGCGAGTTCTCCCGGTACGGCGGCGCCGGCCCCAACTACCCGGGCGCGGACTGGAGCAACATCAGCCAGAACGGTTCGTGGTGCGACCCGGCGCTCTACAAGTGCAATACCGGTGATGCCGTATTCAAGACCCTCAATCGTGGCGGCGATCCGAAGAACCCGAACGACTACCACCCGATCACGCCGGCCGAGTTCGCCAACGGCAACGACCAGATGCACCTGCAGACCGGCATCGAGCGCCGCTCGCTGTTCCTGAGCACGGACTACGCCCTGACCGACCAGATCAAGTTCACTGCCGACATCGGCTACAACGAGCGCACCACCGACCAGCAGATCGCGGGCTACCCGTACCAGTCGACCAAGTTCGGCACGCCCCTGGACGCGGCCAGCGTATTCAACCCGCTCGACCACGGCATCGCGTTCAATCGCCGCCTGTGGGAAGTGCCGCGCACGACCGAAAGCAAGCTGAAGTCGCTGCGGGTTGCACCCAGTCTGTCCGGCTACTTCGAGCTGGGGACCAAGACGTACGACTGGGAAGTCGGCGCGTTGTTCAACCGCAATGAAGTTACAAAAACAGGCCGTGGCGACATGAGCCTGATCGCTTCCCGGCAGGCATTGGGGCCCTCCTACCTCGATGCCAACGGTGTGGCCCGGTGTGGCACGGCGGCATCGCCGGTCTCGGGTTGCCTGGCCTGGAATCCTTTGCTGCCGTTCGGGGTCGCGGGGGCTGGCTCTCTCTCCGATCCCGAACTGCAGCGCTTCTTGTTCCCGACGTTCAACGATACCGGCATCACCAAGACCCGCAGCTACTTCGCCAACATCTCCGGCCCGGTGATCGAACTGCCTGCCGGTGACCTGTCCGTCGCCCTGGGGTATCAGTACCGCAAGGAAGAAGGCCGCTTCGTGCCCGATGCCTTCGCCCAGTCGCGCCAGAGCACTGCACTGGGCGCATCCACCACCGCCGGTGACTACAGCCTCAACGAGTTCTTCGCCGAAGTGAACGTGCCGATCCTGCGCGACCTGCCGTTCGCCAAGGAACTGACCGTGAACCTGGCTACGCGCTACTCCGACTACAGCAACTTCGGCAGCACCACCAACTCCAAGGCGAGCTTCGCCTGGCGTCCGATCGAAGAGCTCATGATCCGTGGCACCTTCGCCGAAGGCTTCCGCGCACCGAGCATCTCCGATCTGTATGGCGGCCTGGGCACCAGCTTCGAAACCTATGTCGACCCGTGCGGCATCGGCGCCACCAACAGCGTCAACGGCAATGCCGCCTGCAACGCCGCCGGCGTCCCGCTGGGCTACCAGCAGCTGAACCAGAGCCTGAAGCCCTGCGCCAGCTATCCGTGCGCCACGCCTGACGAGTTCACCACCGGCTCCGATCCGAAGCTGCGCCCGGAAGAGTCCAAGAGCAAGACCGTGGGCGTTGTCTGGAGCCCGCGCTGGGTGGACGGGCTGGACATCAACCTCGACTGGTACAGCTACAAGATCACCAACATGATCATCCAGGACAGCGTCGACCGCATCCTGCGTGACTGCTACGTGCTCGGCAACGCGTCGCGTTGTGGCAGCGTCAAGCGCGCTGGCGATGGCCACATCACCAGCATGTTCTACGGTCTGGCCAATCTGGGCTCGATGGAAACCGAAGGCTGGGACCTGGGTATCCGCTACCGTCTGCCCGAGTTCTCGTTCGGCCGCTTCACCATCGACCTGCAGAACAGCTATGTCTCCAAGTACGACGAGGAGAACCAGAACTCGGCCGGCGATACGATCATGATGGGCCGGATCGGCCAGCCGGGCATTTCCCGCCTGCGCTCGAACCTGGGTGTGAACTGGCAGCTCGGCAACTTCAGCACGCAGTACACCGTGCGCTACTACTCCGGCATGGTTGAAAGCTGCGTACCAAACCGTCCGTGCACCCTGCCCGACCGCTACGCCTACGGTGAGCCGGATGCCCTGCGCAAGGTCGGTTCCAATGCCTTCCACGATATCCAGGTCAGCTACAAGCTGCCGTGGGACGGCACCGTGGCGCTGGGTTCGAACAACGTGTTCAACCACCAGGGCCCGATCATGTTCTCCAAGCCGTCCAGCTCCTTCCCCTATTACGGCGGCTTCGATATCGGCCGCACCGTGTACGTGAAGTACTCGCAGCGCTTCTGACGGGCAGGTCCGTGCTCGTGGCCGGCGGAAGGGGAGTCCGCCGGCCACGATGCACACCGCCTCCACCCAATCTCCATCGTTTTTCGACGGAATCTCCAAGGTTCCCGGCAACACTTGATGTCATGACGGCTAAGGAGCAGGACCGCATGGATCGCCACGCGCCCCGACACTGCACACCCGTCTCCAGGTTCACCACTGAATGTGACGGTGTGGCCGGGTTCCGATCTTCCGGACATGCCGCCGCAAGGGAAGTACGAGATGACGACGGCAGTTCGCACCGGCCTGACCGACCTGGTCGCTGACGCGCAGCGGTACCTGCGCAGGATTCTCCCCGGGCTCGCCTCGGCAGTGCATCCACTTGCTTCATTGCATGCCATTCCCCACGCGATGGCATCGCGCTACCACCTCGCCGGGCTGATGCTGTACGGGGAAACCCCCGCCATGCTCGCCGTGGCCCGCGAGCCGGGCGAATCCAGCACCCGTGTGATCCAGGATGTGCGCTGCCTGCGCTCTGCAGCGAATGCACTGGTGCTGTACGTCTCGCCCTATCTCACGCCGACCCAGCGCCGCTTCCTGGTCGAGAACCACATCGACTTCGTGGTCCCGCACACCCAGTTGTTCGCGCCGAGCCTGGCCATTGAGTTCCGCGACGACCCCGATCATGAGAAGAAAGCCATCTCGCTGCTGCCTTCGGCGCAGGCCGTACTGATCCACGTGCTGCTGAGTGGCCAGACGCGCTGGTGGTCACCGCGCGAGATCAGCGCCGCCGCCGGCTACACCTCGATGACGGCGTCGCGCCTGTCTGCCGAACTGGTCGGTCGCGGCCTGGTCGAGCGCTCCACCGGTGGCCGCGAGCGCTTCCTGAAGCTGGCCGGCAACCGCGACGAGGTCTGGGCCAGGGCACAGCCGTTCCTGCGTTCCCCCATCCTGAAGGAAGTGGATGTCTGCTGGGGCCCGACCGCCGAGGCACTCCGCGATGCGGGGCATCCGGCGCCGATGGCAGGCCTCGATGCGCTTGCTGAAACGTCACCGCCCCCGATCGGTGGCACCCGCGCACTGCACATCGATGCGTGGCGGTTGCTGGGCGCACTTCCCATGCCCGGCCCGGACTGCCTTCAGAGCGCACGGCTGCAGATCTGGGCCTATCCGCCGGCATTCACCAGTATTGGCGATGTGGTTGACCCGCTTTCGCTGTATCTCAGCCTGCAGGGCAAACGCGGCCATGATGCAGACGCGCTGCAACAGCGGGTGGAACAGGCGCTGAGTGGAGACACGTATCCCGCATGACCGAAGCCCTATGCGGGCTGCTCGCTCGGCACTGCGGCGGCGCGCCTGGCGCTGTACTCAGCGAACACCACGCCGGACACCGCCAGCAGGCCACCACCCAGTACCCAGCCACTGAGCGATTCTCCCAGCAGCAGTACAGCCAGCGCGGCGGTCACGATCGGCACCAGGTTGAAGAAGCTAGAGACGCGCGCAGCGCCCAGGCGTGACAGTCCGGTCATCCAGGTCAGCGGCGCCAGGATCGAAGCGCACACGGCGGCGAAGCCGATGCAGCCGACCGCCGTGAGGTTGTTCACCCCGGTGCCGACCAGCAGCTGTACCGGCAACAGGATCAGCGATGCAGCGGTGGCCTGCAGGAACAGCGACTCCAGCACCGACAGCGGAATTTTCCAGCGCTGCATCAGCACGTTGTAGGCGGCGAACGCCAATGCACCGATCAGCATGATCGCGTCGCCGCGGTTCAGGCCCTGCGCTGCCAACCGCGCCAGGTCGCCCTGCGAGACCACCGCCACCACGCCGACGGTGGAGATCACCGCGCCAAGAATGGAAGTGCCTCGCACCGGATGGCCCATGAACACGCGCGACAGCGCCAGCGCGATCAACGGAATCAGCGCCTGGATCACCCCCATGTTGGTGGCCGAGGTGAAGTGCGCCGCATAGTAGGCCAGGCACTGGTACATCACCCCACCCAGGCAGCCCAGTACCAGGAAGCGCCCGAGATTGGCGCGCACGGTCGGCAGGTTTTCGCGCAGACGTGGCAGCGCCAACGGCAGCAGGACCACCGCCGCGACCAGCCAGCGGAAGAAGCCGATGTCGATGGGACCGACCGAGCCCGAAGCAAGCTTGGTAACGATGGTGTTCGCGCCCCACAGCAGGCAGGCGAGGATCGGGAAAAGATAGTTCACGGAACGCGGGTGTACGTGGGGGATTGCCCAGCGTACGCTTGGCGCATATCGAGGACATCCCGAAAATGCGCCACACCGACCCCGGCTTGCGGCAACCGATGGAGCCAATCCCCACCTTCCGCCAGCTGCCCGGTCCGATCTACTTCCGGCAGGGTGCGATGGAGCCCACGGACTGGGGCACGCACAGCCATCCGTGGGGCCAGTTCAACTTCGTCGCGCAGGGTGTGATGGAGATGAAGATCGACGGCGAATGGATGGTGTCCCCGCCGCACTACGCGATCTGGATTCCACCGGGAATGGCCCACTACTCGCGCAACCGCTCGCAGCTGGCCTACCGCTCGGCCTATCTGTCGCCGGCCTTGTCACGCCGCTTGCCTGATCGCTGCCGTGCACTGGAAGTCAGCCCGCTGCTGCGCGAGCTGCTGCACGAACTGGCACGGCAGGGCGTGACCGATCCGCAGACCCCGGCCCAGCGGCGCATGGCCGCCGTGGTGATCGACCAGATCGTCAATGCGGCCGTACTGCCCAGCTTCCTGCCGATCGCCAGCAGCGATGCACTGAAGCAGGTGATGGCGTACATGGAGAAACACCTGTCGGTGGCCGAATCGGTTGCCGAAATCGCGCAGCGGCACCATATGAGCGTGCGCAAGCTGGAGCGCATGGCACGCAGCGAGCTGGGCATGTCGCTCGGCGACTGGCGTGGACGGGTGAAGTTCGTGCGCGCCACCGAGGCGCTGTGCACCCGCCGGCCGATCAGCCGGATCGCCGAGGAGCTGGGCTATTCCGGCGTCAGCGCCTTCGCTGAGATGTTCAAGCGGCACGCGCAGTGCACGCCGGATCAGTACCGGAAGCTGCATCGGGCGGGGTGAGGGCAGCCTAGAGAGCGATCAGCAGGTCCGCAAGCAGCCTCGGCAGGAACAAGGCGGCCAGAACGCAGGCGAACAGGATGAGAATGACCTTTGCCGTCAATGGGCGACGGCGGGGATTGCTGAAATAGAGGTGCAGATCGCGCAGTTCATCTTCCAGCCCCCTCCGCACGCCTGCGTTCTGTGTACCGGGTTCGAGCAGCTGTCGCTCAAGCGCCTTCAGGCGCTTCATCAGCTCACGCGGCGGTGTAGCCCGCAGGATCAGCTGATTGAGCTCCTGAAGCCGGCGCGCCTGCGGCATCAGCGCTGCCACGAGATCATCCGGCGGAAGCTGTGAGACCCATCGCTGGGCGTCCGCATCCATCTCAGCCTGCAGCACATCGCGTTGCTGCTGCAGTTCGGCCAGGGAAGTGCGGCGCTGCCACATGAGGAGGCACAGGAGTGGTGGGTGGGGGGCAGTGTATCGCCCGCCGTCCCGGGAAGGGTGTCGATTTCCCGCCCCGTCGTTCGTCGGAACAGGAAAGGCAGGCCCTTCGACCTGCAGGAGTGCCACGATGTGCCCGATCCTCACCGCCTTCGCCACTTCCCCGGACCGCGGCCAGGGCCTGGCCCGTGACATGCGCGTGCGCTGGGCGCTGGAGGAGCTGGGCGTGCCCTATGACGTGCAGCTGCTCGGCTTTGCCGAGCTGAAGCAGCCCGCGCACCTGGCCCGCAACCCCTTCGGGCAGATCCCCACCTGGCAGGACGGCGGCCAGGTCCTGTTCGAATCCGGCGCGATCGTGCTGCACCTGGCCGAGCAGCATGCCGGCCTGCTTCCTGCTGATCCAGATGCACGCATGCGCGCGATCATGTGGGTGTTCGCTGCATTGAATACGGTGGAGCCGCCCATCGTCGAGCGCTCGATGGCCTGGGTGCTGGAGCACGAGCAGCCCTGGTATGCGCAGCGTCTGCCAATGCTCGATGAGCGCGTGCGTATGCGGCTGGCGCAGCTGTCCGCCTGGTTGGGATCGGCGTTGTGGCTGGAGGGCGAGTTCAGCGCCGGCGACCTGATGATGGTTTCGGTGCTGCTGCGCCTGAAGAGCAGCGGCCTCCTCGATGAGTACCCGCAGGTGGTGGCCTATGTGGGCCGTGCAACGCAGCGCCCCGCCTACCAGCGTGCGTTTGCTGCGCAGCTGGCGGTGTTCCAGAACGCCTGACGCTACGCCCGTGGGCAGGCTTCAGTGCAGACTACGCCGACATGCGGCCTGCACCAGCATCAGCTGCGCCACCAGGATCAGCATCGCGCAACCTGACAGCAGCCACGGGTCGATATACCACTGCGCGTTGAAGCTGAAATCTCCGGCGGAAATGCGCTTCCAGCCGTTGAAGTGCTGCATCGCCGCGACCACGAACGCGAAGCCGCCTGCGGTGTACGACAACCAGGGCACGATGAGGCCGCCCGGTCGTGCGAACAGCATCAGCACGCCCAGCACGCCGATGACCGTGCGCTGTACGCGGCAGTACGGGCAGACATAGGCCATCCCGCTCCATTCCACCGCCCAGGCCAGCAGGCTGACCAGCACCGCCGCGCCTGCCGCGATGTAGAGGGCTCTGGATGAGATCGTCATGCTGCCATCGTGCGCCATCCCGTGTTCCTTCGTTCAAAGACCCAGGCAGGGTAGCAGCGCGGCAGGTTCAATCCTTCTTGAAAACCGTGCGCTTGCCGATCGGGCTGCTCTTGCGCGCCGTCGGCCGGGCCAGGCCGGGAATCAGGAAGTCGGTCACCTTGTGGCCCTTCTGCACCTTGGACGCCAGCCAGCGCGGCATGCGCCCGCGGCCGGACCAGGTCAGGCGTTTGTACTCCGGGTCACGGTACTTGGCAGCCACTTTCCCGGTTCTGCGCCGTGCCGGTTTCCGGCGCGGTGCGGCCTCTTCGTTCGCCTCTCCGCCGAACAACTCTTCGAGGGTATACCCCGCTTCTGCTGCTGCGGCCTTCAACATCCGCCGTACCGCACTGGCCGGACGGCGGCTGGATATCAGCTGTTTCCGCTGTTCAGCGGCAACCACCAAGGCGCCCAGCTCCCGAAGGCTGAGCGATTCAATATCAATCGTCATGGGAGAAAGGTCTCCTGCGGACGGCCAGCTGTCAAGGCGCCTTGCCCTTGGCGTAGACACGGGCTTCACTGCCCGTGGGCTCCGATCGCCTTCGCCGGCCATCTCCGAGGACACCGACGTGAGCCACTCATCCCATTCGCTCGCTTACCTGCTTGCACGCATCCTGCTGATGGCGCTGTTCCTCATCTCCGGCCTGGGCAAGCTCGGTGATCTCAGCGGCACCCAGGGCTACATGGAAGCGATGGGCGTGCCCGGCATCCTGCTCTGGCCCACCATCGCCTTCGAGATCGGCAGCGGACTGTGCATCCTGTTCGGCTTCCAGACCCGGCTGGTGTCGATCGTGCTGGTGGGTTTCAGCCTGGTCACCGCTTTCATCTTCCATCACAACTTCGCCGACCAGACCCAACAGATCATGTTCCTGAAGAACCTGGGGCTGGCCGGTGGCTTCCTGCTGCTGGCCTGCACCGGGGCCGGGCGGTACAGCATTGATGGCAGGGGGCGGCGCGGGTAAGCGCCGATCGGCGACCCGCACGTGCTAGCGCCGAAGCTCAGCCTCCGGCGCCAATGTGTGGATCACCTTGCCCTGCGCATCGAGGAACTCGATCGCACCGTAGCCTTCCGCAGTGACAGTCAGGCGCAGTCGCGTGCGGTCTGCCTTGTCGTTCAAGGCAATGGCCGGCGTGCCGTCAGGCCCGACCATCAGACCGATGCGGGTCGGTGCTTGCACCCCAGGAATCAGCTTGTTGCCCAATGCAGGCTCACGGATCAGTTTCGGCGCCTGGTTGATCGAAAAACTCACCGCACCATCGGGTGATACCCGCCAGCCGATCGCATCCATCGCCGGATGGTCCAGCGCAAGCACCGCCATGCCGCCGTCGACATCGGCGGTGCCGAAGCCACCGCGTTCGCTGCCTTGGTCGTCGTACAGCACCATGCCGGCCACATTGAAGGCGCGCTTGTACTGCAGGCCATCGATGATCGGTGCCGGTGTCTTTCCGGACAGCGTCATGCGGATCACCCCCGTGTCATCGACGATATCGATGCGCCGTGCGGTGATGCGCTCGTGGTCCGGTGTTGCTACGCGCGTCTGCGGTGCCTTGTCGACGATCAGGCGTTGCAGGGTGTCAACCGACGGGCGCTTGGGTGAGTCGGACGGCTCGGCAGCGGCAGGCAGTGCCGCAAGGGTAGTCAGGGCGACGAACATACGGGCACTGCGCTTCATGCGGGCTCCTTGTCGTACGGATCGGCGGAAGCCGCATCATGCCACCCTTGCAGCGCCCTCTCATGAGGGAGGCGGAGTTTCCGGCAGCTGGAGCCCCTGTGCCAGGGCGAATGCACGTGACGCGCGCCAGTACGCCTCAGGCGGCCTCTGCAGTTCGGGCCGGCTCCAGTAGTCATTGATGTGCAGTACGCTCATCACGTCGACCCATGCAGCGCGCGCATCGTGGACGCACATGCGCCAGCGATGATGCGGCGGAAAGTACGCGTAGTACTCAAGCGCCTGCCGCTGTGCCTGCTCTTCGTCAATCCCTGCCTGATGGATCAACGTCCACGCATGCATATGGCGCGCGTGCGCAAGCGCACCGAGATACTCATCCTCATCCAGCAAGGGAATCGGCTCGCCGCGCGCCAGGCACAGCGCGTCCGATTCGGTGTCGTACTCCAGCGACGGCTGCAACAGTTCCGGGTTCTGGTGCCAGTACCCTTCGCCCAGCACATGCAGCATCGCCCAATGCCAGGGCTCGTCGTGGAAGAGCAGTTCGTGCTCGTATTCGTGGCCGGCGGCCTGGTCCGGATAGCGTTCGCGTGCCTGTTCGATTGCCAGCGCTTCGGGAATCTGGCCGTAGCGCACCAGGCACCAGGCGAACAGATGCCGGCTGTCTTCGATTTCAGTGGTGAAGTCTTCCACCGGGGGGCGGGTGTCGGGCATGTTCGATCCTTGCGTGTGGATCAGATGTTGCCTTGAAGGCAGTGCGCGGGGAAGAAGAGAGCAGCTGTTCCCGCAGGCATAAGTTGTCCGCGCGCAGCAATCATAAAGTGTCCGCAGAACTGCGGCCTCAAGGCGTTCTCCCCCTAAATGGCTCGGTCGAGCACTCCAGACGATACTTGAGGTCGACCGAGCCTACGCGCCCACCGCCAATCAGCCTTCTACAACCTCATCAGCTACAGGCTCGAACTCGGCAACAGCCGCCGATAACGCAGCTTCATCGTCCCACTCCAAAACGCCGGCCGGACAGTCATCCGAGCTCCTGACAAGGAACTCCAGCAGATCAAACACTCTTTTCCGGGCAAGTGCATCCTCTCGAACTCTCAGCCAGGATGCGTAAGGCTTCTCTCCGGATACGAGTTCACCAAACATTGCTACCTCGAATGTGTGCAGAGAGGCAACAAGACGAACATCGGACGGAGAGTTCTTTACCTCTTCGAGAATTTTCCCGTTGGCTACCCATGCACTGTTTGCGACCAGCTGGCCTTTCCTATTCTTTGCTCTCTGCAAATCAGCATCGTGAAGCACGGAATAGGAACACTTGAACTGATTCAAGATCTTACAGAGCGCAACAATGGTGTACTTCCCGCGCGCCCGCACGATGTGCACATCGTGGAATTTCGCCGGATCATCGGCGATAACCTCCCGAAATGCCGCGTACTCAGTATCCCCCTCCACGATCACCGTCCGACCACCGAAGAAGAACTCGGCAACATAGGGGTCATACATATTCAGGAGCTTCAGCCGCTCCTTGTCTTCATCGCCTAGCCTGGCCCGATCAGGACGGAAGATTGTTGTGCCTGAGACGGTTCCGGCCTGAGATCGCTCTACTCTTACAATGGAAGTATTGTTACGCGAGAGATCGATGAAAGCGGGTGAGTGAGTAGTCACCATCACCTGCCATGTTTTTCCGCCGGGAAGCGAGTAGAGCACGTTGCAAGCATCACGCACTGCGGCAGGGTGCAGGCACAGCTCCGGCTCATCCAGTAGCAGCACATGGGGCCTTTCCGTTCCTTTCGCTCCCGCTTTGTGGTCCGCGATGATCCTGAGCGCGTTCCACATAAGTGTTCGCCTGGCTCCACTGCCCTGTCGCTCCAGATCCGATTGGTGCCCATCTGCGGGCCCCATTCTGAGAACTGGCGGGGCCTTGAAGAAGGATATGCTCCTGCTTAGATCGTCCTCTGGACGAGCATCCAACGTAATACTGTAGCCTGGAAAGACATCGGCCATCGCCCTCACCAGTTCTAGACGCACCTCGTTGATCGCCTCCATGGCCTCGGTTGCGACTGCCTTTTGGAGTTCCGCGACTCCTGCAAGGAGCTTTGCGTAAGCACCTTCCTTGCCCTCTTCTTCGATAAGCGCCTTGACCCGCTGCTTCGTCGCCTCCTCCAGAAGGGAAATGATGCTATCGGCTTGCTTCTTGGGATCGTCGAAGGCTTCAATCCGATGCATCTCGGGCCTATTGGACTGAGCAACGGATGCGGTTCCCCAAGGGCCATGGTTAGCATCCCAAGCGTTGAGCTCGACGTTGAAGCCCCTTTTCTTAGGCTTACCAGGGCAACTCCAAGTCCAACGCTCCCTTACATGTCGATCTCCATTGGGTCGAACATCAATCCATTTATCAGCTGGCGGCTTACTATCAGCGAAGAGGACGGTCTCTAGCTCGATACTCGGCATGTCCTCGTCTTTCAACTCTGCACCCGTGACGTAGCCTCCAGGAAAATCCTCTGCCAGCAGGTCCCCCTTCGCGCCCGACTCCATCACAAGCTGGTACGCGCGAAGGATGGAGCTCTTCCCGGTGTTGTTCGCACCTACCAGGACAACAATGTCGTCTAGCTCGATTTCAACAGCCTGCCTGCCTATTGCCCGAAAATTCTTAATTACTAGCTTGTGCATTCGAGCCCGCGGTGCTGCCTGATCCTCGGCCACAAGCTTTTTCTCTGCGACCTTCTTTTTTACAGTTGCCATTGCGCCCCCTGTTTTTCCAACCGCCATATTGCGGTCGCACCAATACTCGCCTCGATAGATGCATCCTGTCTGTCAGATTACCCCTATACGGATAGCTTACCGACGCCCACCGCCTGAACCATGGCGTACATGGTGAACGGCGGAAGGGATCGCGCGCATCAGTCACGGAATGGAACGAGGAGATGATCGAGGCATGGGAGGCGCTGGTCACTCGACGTAACGCGATCTGGAACCGCAAGGGTCGCAACGTCCCTGTGCCCATCAGGGCGGAGCAGCGCGTCCTCTTGGTGGAACAGACAGGCAACCCCATCGCCCGGTCTTCAATGTCCAGTGCCTGGCAACGCTTCATTCGCATGGCAATGAGCGAGGGAGTGATTGAGGAAGACGAGCGGTTCTCGATGCACGGTCTCAAGCACCGGGGCATTACCGACACCGAGGGCAACCGTGGCGACAAGCAGGACGCGGCCGGGCACAAATCACCGACCACGACGGGCCGCTACGATCACGATATGCCAATCGTGAAACCACCGCGCAAGCGCTGAATTTTCCCGACAATTTTCCCGGCGGCACAAAAAAGGCACTTGGGCAGCAGCCTAAGTGCCTGATTTTTTTATGGTGGGCCCACCAGGATTCGAACCTGGAACCAAGGGATTATGAGTCCCCTGCTCTAACCGTTGAGCTATAGGCCCTGTAAGGGTTTCAGGCGGTTTTGCGCGGTCGCCGTTGTAATTTCGGTGTAATCGCGTCGCCGGAAAGCTGTTTCTGTAGGGCCGCCATAGCGTCCTGCATCGAAGCCGCGTGAGTGTACCTTTCGGCCATAGCTCTTGTCTTCCAGCCGCCCATTGCTTGGATGGTCGCCGCATCGAGCCCAGCATGCGCAGCGTTGGTCGCGGCGGTGTGCCGCATCGTGTGCGGGGTCACATGCTTGGCGATGCCCGCGCGCTGCACGCACCGACCGAATACGGCGTTCATCTGATAGGCCCGGCCACTGCCCGCGCGCTGTGATGGGAATAGGTAAGCCTCAGCCTCCATTCCTTTGATGACCTTGCCAAGGTACTGCGCCAGCACTTGCGGCATGGGCTGCTCGCGCCGGCCAGCCTTGTCCTTGCCGATCCACAGAATCCTGCGCTGCACGTCCACGTCGCCAGCCCGCAGGTTGAGCGCTGCGCTGTGCCGCAGGCCGGTGTAGAGCGTCACCATCACAAACCGATGCGCCAATGGCGACACGTCTTCCTGGGCGGCCAGCAGCAGCCGTTGCGACTCTTCCGGCGTCAGGTACACCAGCTTTCCCTGCGGCTCGCGCTGGCGGGCCAGCAGCGGCGCAGCGTTAAGGATCTTCCGGCGCCGCATGGTGTTGAGCATGTGCAGCAGCGCAGAGCGCTCACGGTTGATCGTGCCCGGGCTGGCGCCCTCGCCCTTCCGGGTGGCCACGTAGGCGAGCCAGTCATCGTCGGTCAGCCTGGCAACCGGCCGGCGCCCGAGGTGCGGCTTGATGTGATCACGGAACCGCCGCTCCTTGGAGTCAATGTCCTTGCCGTCATGCCGGCGCAGATAGTCCAGGTAGTCGTCAGCGGCCTGCGCGACGGTCTGCGAGGCGTTGCCCTTGCTGCCCTGCACGCCATGGGACGCGCTGCGCTTGGCGGCCTTGAGCGCTGCCACCACGTCCTCAGCCTGCGTGCGGGTATAGCCCTCTGACTCCAAGCCCACCACTTGGTGATGCCGACGCCTGGCCACCATCACGTTGACCGACCATCGCCCATCGCCGTTCGCGGTGCGGGTGTAGGTGATCCCGTGTTCGCTGATCGACTGGCCGGGCTTCAGCGCGCGCTGTGCCGACCTGGTGAGCTTCAGGAAGGCGGCCACTACTTCCTCTTGTGCGAATCAAGCAGTTCCTGCGCCTCTGCGAGACGAAGTTCCAAGGACGTGCGCAGCTGTTCCAGCGTCGCTATCCCCTCTTCGACCCTCGCCATATTTCGATTCAACAACTCCGCGCCTTCATCGATATGGCGCGAATTCCTCGCCAGCGCACTGTTCGCCTCGTCCATCTTGAAGCTTTGCGAGAGGCGGAACACCACCTCGCCAGATAGCGAGCGCCCAGAAGCCGCAGCAGCTTCTAGCAGGAGGTCTTTTAGCTCGGCAGGTAGCCGGATGTTTGTTTGAACGTCTTCACGGGCCATGACCAAATCTAGCATGTAGCAAGGTGCTTGCACAGGCTAGCAGGGGGTGCTACAAATGGCATGTAGCACATCGCTACATTCACATAGCAAGGATCGAAATGAAGCAACCCGATCACAACTCCCCGCCGGAGGAACGGCTCAAGGGACCGGACGCCGCGCAGTACTTGGGGATCAGCACCAGCTCACTGGAGAAGATGCGCATGCAGGGGAAAGGGCCGCGCTACCTGAAGCTTGGCGCGCGCTGCTTCTACCGCAGAACCGACCTGGACGCGTATTTGGAGGCCGCAGTTGTGGAGACGGCGGACAGCCGTGCGCTGCCCCGCTGAAAGAGAAACGGCCCACCCGGTTGCCGCCGGAGTGAGCCGTGAAAGCCATCGGACCCTTGCGAGGAACGACTTGACCATGAGCCACATCGTACACCAACCATCCCTGCCCGCAATCGGGCAAATACCCGACGCGCATTCAGACTTTTCCGACACCGCGCGCTGGGCCACCGTCGCGCTGACGGACAGCCAGAACGCTCCCAACTACCTGCCCGGCGACGTGCTGGTGATCGACCTGGAAGTGACGGAATACCGTTACGACGCCATGTATGCCGTGGAGATCGACGGCGAGGCGCTGATTCGCTTCGTGCAGCACCGCCCGGGCGGCCTGTACGTCTACGCGCTGTCGGGCATCTACGAGGGGCACACGATCCCCCGCGCTGCGCTGCGGGTGCTGGGCCTCGTCACCTATGCCAACAAGCTGCGGAGGGTCGGATGAGCGCGATCATCATTCCCTTCCCGAATCGCAGCAGGCCAGAGGGTTGGCCAGATGGCGAGCTCGGACTGGCATTGGACGGCCTGGCCGACCTGCTGCTGACCATCGGCAACCGCAGTCCAGGACCCCGGGTGACCTTGGCGAAGGCGCGCGAAGCGGCATTGACCGCCTACCGCGAACACGTAGCCATCCAGAAGCGGAGCACATGCCCATGAGCCGGCGGCCAGTAGTGGAACCCATCGCCTGCGACTGCTGCGGCAAGCCGCTGCTACCAGTGTTCGGCACGTTCCATCGTGTGGAGCGGGAGTTCGGCTGGGCCTCCCTGCCCTACGTGCTGTGCGGCGCCTGCGCCCTGCAGCACCGGGGTAACCCTGCCGAGGCCCGTGTGCATGAGTGGATCCAACGCCGCGCAGATCGTGCCGGCGCTGATTGGGGCCGCAGTGTCGGCCAGCTGTTGCAGAGCGCCGCCCGCGTAGTGGCCGCACGGGAGCGCATGCGATGAATCGTGACTTCTACGTTCAGCTGACGCAGGAAGAGCTGCGATCAACCAGCTTCCGATCATTGGAGCCAGTTGCGTGTGCGCTACTGATCCAGCTGCGCGCGCTGGAAGCCCGCACAGGGAGCGCCCTGGTATCCCTCAGCGTTCGAGAGGCCCGCAAGCACCTGAACGTCTCGCAGCGCCCCGTGGAGAGGGCATTCAAGGCATTGGAGGCGCATGGGTGGATTGAAGCGGCGGCGGCAGCACCTGGGCGTCGTCGTCATTTTCTGCTCAAGAGCCCGGCCAAGGCGCCCCATGGCTAGGCGCAAGAAGGAAAACCGTTGGGAGGATATCGACGGGGGGATGGCCTTCGTCATCCCCTACACGCTGCTTCGGCATCCGAACTACACGCGGCTCAGTCCCTACGCGCACAAGCTGGTGCAGGACCTTGCACGTCAGTACACCGGCTTCAACAACGGATACCTGTGCGCGTCATGGGCGTTGATGCAGGACGCGCATTGGAACTCCGAGAACACCGTCAGGAAGGCAGCGGCGGAGCTTGAGCACTATCGGATCATCGAACGCACCAAGCAGGGCGGCCGGAACGCGGCGACGCTCTACGCATTCACCTGGCGCCGCATCGACTGGAAGAAGGACAGGCCGCTCGACGTGTCGGCCACCGCAAAGCCTTCCGATAGCTGGAAGCACGAGCGCCCTGACTACGTCCGCAGTGCAGGCAAGCGCAAGGGAGCGCGCGCTGGAAAAACGGAATTAGTGCAGCGCCCCGTGCTGCAACGTGAAGAAGCTGAGGCGGTATGAAAAACGCAAACAGTACAGCGCCCCGTGCTGCACCCTACAGCGCCCCGTGCTGTAGTCGCGGACCACGTACAGCGCCCAGTGCGGCAAGAATCCATGACTACAGCGCCCCGTGCTGTAGTCAGGCCCACTTTGAGGCTGTTCGTACAGCGCCCCGTGCTGTCCTTATAAGTATTACCAGGCGGAGCCCGTTTTCTTTTGTTCCGCTCCACCGCTTTGGCGTTGTTGCTCCCGGCTCTTGCTGCACGTCTTTTCAGGGCCTCAGGCCCGAACGGCGCGAACTGCACGGGGCGCACCCCATGCGCCCGCTGCACCCCATGCGCCCGCTGCACCCCATGCGCCCGCTGCACCCCATGCACCAGGTTCACCACCAGCCATACGGTGATCGACATGGACCGTAGGGGGAGGCGGAAAGTTGAAGCGTCTGCCAGCCCGACACGCGCGCCCCCCTTTCTTCGCGCTTCCGCAGAATTTGAATTTCGGTGCGAGGTCTGTGGTGGACCGCTCCGCGACCAGGCGACCGGCCGACCACGGCGCTACTGCTCCGATGCGTGCAGACAGAAGGCGCATCGAATTCGGCGCGCGCTGAATTCCGCGTAACGAAACAGGCATCGCCAAGCAACAACAGCGATAAACTGAGCGCGTCCAAGACAGACTGCCCCACGGGCAAACCTGACACTGGGCCGACACTGCGGCAGAGGCAACGCCAAAGCGCGCTCTGAGACCACTTCACCATGGTCCGGGCGCGCTTGTGCGTTTCTGGACCCCAAATAGGGACTATCCAATGCCTCACCACAACGATTACCAGCAGATGCGAGACCGGCACGCAAACCGCAAGGCCGAGGTCTTGGCCAAGGCGGAGCTGGGCAAGCTCGGCGTCAAAATTGACGAGCCAAGTACAGACAAGCCGCTGAACCAGATCCCGCGCGCTGAGGCCCTGGCCTATCGAAGCAGCCTACGCCGCGCATCCAATGCATTGTCGGCACACATTCGCGAGAAAGATGGGAACCTCAACGACGCCACCGCTGATGCGATGGAATACATCCACAATGCCATCAACATGGTCAGCGCTGCCTTGGACCATCAAGAACAGATGGACCTGACGGCTGCAAACGCGATGGGCACCATGACCGACGGCGAGCGCCTGCGCGACACCGAAGGCCGCCAGATCGGCACGCTGCTCACCGCGTCAGACCTGCAGAACCAGGCAACCATCGCGCGGCGCCTGAATGCGATGCGCCCGGACGGCGGCGGCTTCAACAATGGCGATGACCAGGTGAGCCTGTCGGACTTCATCCGGGGCGTCGCCAACATGCGCACCAGCGACGGCGTGCGCGCTGCGCTCAGCGAGGGCACGAACACCGCAGGCGGCTACACCGTGCCGACCGTGCTGATGCCGGGCATCCTCAACGCCCTGGTGCCCGCCTCGTCCGTTCTCAGCGCAGGCGCCAACGTGGCCGTGCTGGATACCTCGGCCAGCTCCTTCAGCATCGCGGCAGTGGACACCATCCCCACCCCAGCCTGGCGCCAGGAGCACGGCCAGGTGGCTGAGAGCGAGCCGGCGTTCCGCGCGGTCAAGGTCACCCCGCGCAGCCTGGCGTTCCGCTTCAAGATCTCTCGCGAGTTGCTGGCCGATTCGCTGGGCGGCCTGGACGCTGCGCTCCGCACGGCCATTGCCCAAGCGTTCGCCAAGGAGATCGACCGCGCATCCCTGATGGGCAGCGGCAGCGAGCCGGAGATCCGCGGCCTGCGCAACATCCCGGGTATCAACAAGCTGCCGATGGGCACCAACGGCGCGCCGATCACCGACTGGCGCCAGTTCATCCGCGCCCGTCGCCTCATCACCGAGGCCAACGCCCCGGTGCCGGACGTGGCGATCCTGTCGCCGCGCGAGGACGAAACCATGAGCCTGCTGGTGGACACCACTGGCCAGCCGCTGCGTCGGCCGGAAGCCCTGAGCAACTGGAAGTTCCTCACCACCAGCCAGATCCCGACCAACGAGGATGTGGGCACGGCCACCAACGCGGCCGCCATCTACGTGGGCGGTTTCCAGATGTTCACCATCTACATGCGCGAGTCCGTGTCGATCCAGCTGCTGAAGGAGCTGTATGCCGAGACTGGCGAGGTTGGTTTCATCTGCCACACCCGTCTGGACGTGGCATCGGCCTACCCCAAGGCGTTCACCGTCATCGAAGGCGTGACGGACACCGAGTAAAGGGCGGGGCCAGCCGGCGGTGCCCCTGACAACACCGGCAGCCTGGGCGGCGCCAGCGCGGGCAGCGTCCTCAGCGTCGTGACCAGGCAACGGGAGGGGGGAGGTCGAAACTTGAAGGGCCTCCCCCCTCGACACGCGCGCCCCCTTTTCTTCGCGCTTCCACAGAATTCAAATTTCAGGCCGGGATACCCATGAGCCTCTATACCCTCACCGTCGACCTGCTGATGAAGACGGGTTCGTTTGAAACGGGCATGACCAAGGCCGAGCGGCTGGCCAGCCAGAAAGCCACGCAGATCCACGCCTCCATGACTCGCGTCGCTACCGTGGCGGGCGCGGCGCTTGGCACCGCTGCCGCTGCTGCTGGCACGGCTGTGTTCACCTGGACCAAGCAGGTTGGGCAGTTGGCAGTGGAGTACGACCGGCTGGGCAAGCTCTCCGGCACCACGTCGCAGGAGTTCCAGCGCATGGCCGCAGGTGCCCGCACGGTAGGTATCAGCCAGGAGAAGCTGGCCGATATTTTCAAGGACGTGCAGGAGAAAATCGGCGACTACGCCCAAACGGGCGGCGGGGAGATGAAAGACTTCTTCGACAACATCGCCAAGGGCAGCGGCCTCACCGTCGAGAGCTTCCGCAAGCTGTCTGGCCCCGACGCCCTGGGCCTGTACTTCAAGAGCCTGGAGAAGGCGAACCTCTCGCAGTCGGAGCTGACCAGCTACATGGAGGCCATCGCCAGTGATTCGGCGATGCTGATCCCACTGCTGCGCAACAACAGCGCCGAGTTCAACCGCATGGGCAACGCTGCGGAGGCCGCAGGTAGCATCATCGACACGCAGCTGACCCAGGCAATGCTGGGCATGCGTGATGTGACGAACCGTGCGGAGCTGTCCCTGCAAGGCATGAAGGTGCAGGTTGTGGCCGGCATCCTGCCGGCCCTGCAGGACTTCACCGATCAGCTCGACGCCGTGGCAGTCAACGGCAACTTCGCCAAGGAAGCGGCCGACGCTCTCTCCGGTGCCATCCGGGGCGTCACCGACGCGGTGCGGGACGGCGGCGCCGTCGTGGACTTCTTCGACCGCATCCGGGGCGGCTTGGTGGGCGTGGAGAAGCAAGGCCATGCAGCGTTCAAGCTGGCGACCGGTCAATACGCGTTCGGCGGTGGCGGCTGGGAGGGCTTCAAGAACGAGTACGCACAAGGCACTGCCTATGCCGACAACGGCTGGAAGGCGATGCAGCCCAAGACCGCCAAGCGGCCCAGCGTCACTGTGCTGGAAGGATCGGAGCGCATGCCCGAATGGGCGTTGTTGCCAGCCATGCCGGATGCCTACGAGCCACCCAAGCCGCCAGGCAAGGGGAACGCGGCGAAGACCGGGAACGCGGCGTACGACCGCCAGGCGGAGCTGTTGCGACGCTATACCGCCGAGGCGGACCTGGCCGCCGCCACGATGGCCGGCCCGCTGGCCGAGGCCGAGCAGAAGCACAAGCAACGCCTGGCCGAATTGAACAAGGAGCTGGCCGCCGGCAACATCACGCGCGCTGCCTTCAACACGCTGGAGAAGGAATCAGCGGCGCAGCTGGCCACCACCACCGCCGAGCTGGACAAGCGCAAGCGGGCGCCGCAGGCGCTGCTGGACACCATGAGCGGCGAGTTGGACATGATGCGCCTCATCGGGCCGGCACGGGAGCGCGCACGCCGTGAGATGCAGAACCAGCGCGACATGCAGGAGGCCATCAACGAGGCGAACGCGGCCGGCGCGGGTATCACCGCCGACCTCAGCGCCTCACTCATGGCACAGGCGCGCGCTGCGGCACAGGCCAGCATCGACGCGGACAAGTACGCAGCCAGCCTTCAGCAGTGGGCCGACGTGGGCACTTACCTGGTCAGCGACACGGCCGACGCTATGGCCAACTTCGTCGCGGGCGGCCTGCGCGATTGGTCGGGCATGTGGGACGACATGAAGGACATTGCCCGGCAGGGGCTGCGCGACATAGCGCGCCAGCTGCTGGAGCAAAAGCTGGTGCTCCCGATTCAGACCCGCATCATGGACGGCATCAATGGGCTCGGCGGCGGCAACGGGTTGAGCCTCAACAGCATCCTGGGGATCTTCGCCGGCAATGGCACTGCCGCAGGCGGCCAGAACGCCGCCAACATCGCCAGCCTGCTATCGAAGGGTCAGAGCGCTATCGGGTTCACCCCCGGCGCCGCAGCCGCGGCGGGTGGCTTCGGCCCGAACACCATGATGGGCTTCGGCAACAACGTGGCTGCACTGACGGGAGGTGGCACGGCCGCTGCCAGTGGGGCCGGTGCCGCAGGAGCGGCTACCGGTGCGCTCGGCGCCGTGGCCGCGTTTGCTCCCTACGCTGCCTTGATCGCGATGGGGATGCAGATGGCCGGCAGCGCGTACAAGGAGGGCTTCGGACTGGAGAACCAGGACAAGTTCGACCTATTGAAGCGCGGCCACTTCGCATCCGGTGGACTGCTGACGCCGGTCATGCTCGACAGCATGTCGCTGGACGTGATCGGGCGCGCGCTGGGCATGAACCGAAAGACGGCGGCGATCTTCTCCGGCAGCTCGCTGATGGGCAAGGCGTTCGGGCGCAGTGCGCCCAAGATCACCGGTCAGGGCATCACGGGCGATTACGGCTTCGGTGGACTGGACGGCCAGAGCTACGCGGACGTGAAGCAAAAGGGCGGCTGGTTCCGCTCTGACAAGAAGTGGACCCAGTATGGCGCGCTGGATCCGGGCATCGATCGCACGTTCGACATGGCGGCTCGGCAGATCCGTGGCGCAACCACTGACCTGGCCAAGCAGCTGGGCGTGGACCTGAGCAAGCAGCTGGCCGGGGTCAAGGTAAGCCTGGGCAAACTGTCGTTGTCGGCGGATTCGGCCGAGGCCCAGCAGCAGCTGGAGTCCTACCTCGCCGGCATGCAGGATCGGCTCTACACGGAGGCCGTGCGGGCGGCGGGCTTCGGTGGGCAGTTGGATGGCTACTTCGACTCGGCGGACGTGTTCGCGGCGCTGGGAGCATCCATCGAACTGGCGGTGGGCAACGCCGACGAGCTGGGCCGGGCACTCAACGGCCTGGAGATCGACAAGGTGAACAAGGCGGTGGACTATTTCCAGGACTTGGCCGGCGTTGCCGGTACGGACCTGGCCACGCAGATCAGCAAGGTGTCGGGCCTGCTGGGCAACTACTCCACCCTGATGGCCGACGTGTCGACGCAGCTGCTCACTGGGGACCTGACCGCCTACCAGCAGCAGGCACTGAGCATCGAGCGCACCTACCGGCAACAGGTGAAGTCGGCCAACGACTACGCCAAGGCGCTGGGCCTGTCGGGCGCGCGCGCTGAGGACCTGGCCAAGATCGAGGCACTGCGCGCCAGCAACATGGGAAAGCTGCAAGCGCAGATCGACAAGGACAAGAAAGCCATTAGCTACGGGCTATCCGTCAGCGACCTGTCGCCGCTGACCGATCAGGAGAAGCTGCAGAAGACCATGCAGGAGCTGGAGCGGGCGGTGGCGGGCGGCGACAGTAGCGCAGCGCAGGCGGCCGCACAGGCGGCGCTGGGCTTCGGTCGGAACCTCTACGCCAGCGGGCAGGACTACAACGGCCTCTACGGCCAGGTGACCGGCCTGATCGACGGCATGAAGGTGGGCGACCTCGACAAGGGTGGCGTGGGCATGGGCGAGCTGGCCGACACCATCGAGGCGCTGCCGGACAACTTCGCGCGCGCTGTGTTCGACCTGGTGGTGGACAACAAGGCACAGGCCGCGACCACGGCGGCGGTGCAGCAGAGCAATGCTCTACTCGCGCAGGTGGTGGATCGGTTGGACCGGTTGGAGGCCGTCACGACGCAGGGGGTACGCGCATCCGGCAGTAGCGCACTGCGGGCATCGCTCAATCGGTAAATCACCGGGAAGTCGGCGAATTGCCTGCAAACCTCAAAAATGAGGTTTGCAGGCAGCACGGTTGGCCGGTGTAATTCCGGTGTAACTGTGACGGAAAATCGGGCGTATTCGGTGCAATCGGCCGAAACATGGATGCACAAAAAACGCAGGAAATATGCTGATTTCTGAGGGGAAATGAGAAATTCGGCGACCCCGCGAAACGGGATGGGGATGGATTATGAGTCCCCTGCTCTAACCGTTGAGCTATAGGCCCTGCGCAGCTTTACAGTGTAGTGGAGCCTGCGCTCAACCGGCTACCCGCCGGCGCCAAGACACACTGAAAAACCCTCAGCCATCGCTGCGCAACGCCACGCGCCCAGGCTTGCGCAACAGCTGGCTCACCCAAACCGCGCGCTCATCTCCCGCACCCGCTCGGCGTTCGCCCCCGCCAACGACCGCATTGCCGGCGACTGGATCCGCCCGTCAACAGCCACGCACTGCCAGAATGCTTCAGCCACCGGTGCCGCCCAGCGCAGATGCTGCAGATCACCACTGCCCAGCGGTGCGACCGGCGACAGCGGCTCGTCCGCGCGCAACACGCCCAGCTTTGACGGCGCCAGCGACATCGGCAGCATGTCGTAGACCGGCGCCAGCGGCAGCGGGCCGCGATCAATGAAGTGGAAGGCGATGTTGCCGTGGTGCATGTCGCTGTTGCCGATCAGCCGCCCGAACGCATGGCGTCGGCCCATCGCCTGCACGGTGTCGGCCGTCAGCCAGCCTTGATCACGCAGTTCGGCGCCTGCAACCGGCCACGCTGGGGTGACCTCGCCGGTGAACGCAGACGATAGCGACAGCAGCGAGACCAGGCCTCGCCGCCCCAGCAGATCGGGCGTGCGGTCGAAGCGCTCGATTTCCAGAAAGGTGTGCGTGGGCGACTGCAGCAGTTCGCTGGACGCCGCGGCTTGTCCGGACTCGCGCAGGGCCTCAAGCGCCAGATGTTCGCAGACCAGCAGATCGCTCCAGCGCTGGGCGGCGGCGCCTTCATCGGGCTGCGCGAACTTGACCAGGACCGAGCGGCGCCTGCCGTAGGCCTCTACGGTGGCGGTGAACTTGGGTTGCTCGCCACCCGGCGAGCAGCCCACGTCCTCTCCGTCCAGCGCAGCACGCGCACGCTCGCGATACTGTGCAAGACGATCGTCGGCCGCAACCCGATCGATCGGCACCTGCAACGTCTCCATCACCGCCTCCACGGCGGCGGTACCGAGCAGCAGATCGCCCGCTTCAGTCCCGCCAGCGGTTACCAGGGCCATCAACACATCGTCCGGTTGCCAGCTCTTGAGGTCCTTCGGCAGGCCGAGCGCCTGCGCACGGCCATGGGCGAAGCTGCGACCAAGAAATCCCTGCGGTCGCAGGTCATCCAGGTACCACGGCAAGTCAGGAAAGAAGGCGGCAACGTCACCTTCGGGCGCGCGTCGCAGGTTCGGGCAGTCAGGCCCGGCATCGACGTGGAAGCCGCCTCCTACCAGCGCAATTACCCGCCCCAGCTCCTCCAGCGTCGCATCTTCGCGCAGCCGGTACAGCGGCCATTCGCTGCCGGCCCAGGTGGGCCGCCGCAGTGCATAGGCGGTTGCCCGGGTGCTGCCCATGCGCACCACCTGCGGGCCACTGGCGGCCACCAGCCGGCTGAGCGCCATCCGGTCCACCCCCAGACGCTCGGCCAGCGCCGCGGCAGGTAGCGGCTGGCCGGGGGCCAGCTGAGCGATCAGATCCAGTACCTGTGGGCGTTGAGCGCGTGGCATGTGCATTACGTAATACGAAATTTGTTACGTAATTAGCATCAAAAAAGCGGGACTGCAAGCGCGGTCGTGCACCTATGAGTTTGAAAATAATGGACATATTCACGAAGAGCCAGCTTCGACGCGAGCCTTCCGTTACATTACTTGTTACGTAATCCATAAGCCTCAGCCAAGCATAGGCTCGGCTTTACAGGGATATGGTGGGCAAAGAAAAACCCCGCCGAAGCGGGGTTTCTCTCAACGCTTCAACAGCCGCTGGAAATCAATCGATATCCAGGAAGCTGCGCAGCTGCTCCGAGCGGCTCGGGTGACGCAGCTTGCGCAGGGCCTTCGCTTCGATCTGGCGGATGCGCTCGCGGGTCACGTCGAACTGCTTGCCGACTTCCTCAAGGGTGTGGTCGGTGTTCATGTCGATGCCGAAGCGCATGCGCAGCACCTTGGCTTCCCTCGGGGTGAGGCCGGCCAGCACGTCGCGCACGGTTTCAGACAGGTTGATGTTGGTGGTGTTCTCGATCGGGGACTCCACGTTGGTGTCCTCGATGAAGTCGCCCAGATGGGAATCCTCGTCGTCGCCGATCGGGGTTTCCATCGAGATCGGCTCCTTGGCGATCTTCATCACCTTGCGGATCTTGTCTTCCGGCATGTCCATTTCCTTGGCCAGCTCCTCCGGCGTAGCCTCGCGGCCGTACTGCTGGAGCATCTGGCGGGAAATGCGGTTCAACTTGTTGATCGTCTCGATCATGTGCACCGGAATACGGATGGTGCGCGCCTGGTCGGCGATCGAGCGGGTGATCGCCTGGCGGATCCACCAGGTGGCGTAGGTCGAGAACTTGTAACCGCGGCGGTACTCGAACTTGTCCACGGCCTTCATCAGGCCGATGTTGCCTTCCTGGATCAGGTCGAGGAACTGCAGGCCGCGGTTGGTGTACTTCTTGGCGATCGAGATCACCAGGCGCAGGTTGGCCTCGACCATTTCCTTCTTGGCCTTGCGCGCCTTGGCTTCACCGTAGGCCATGGCACGGCTGATTTCCTTCAGCTCTTCCAGGTCCAACTGGGTCAGCTTCTCGATGTCGATCGTCGCCTGCTGTTCGGCGATGATCTGGTCCTTCACTTCGCGCAGGGCCGACGACCACTTCTGCTTGCGCTTCAGCGCATCTTCCACCCATTCCAGATTGGTCTGGTTGCCTTCCCAGGAACGGATGAAGTCCTTGCGCGGCATGCGGGCGGTGACGGTGGCCAGGTTCAGCACGCGGCGCTCATGGGCCTTGATCGACGCCATGGTGTCGCGCAGCTGCTTGGTCAGCACATCGGTCAGCGGCAGCGGCAGCTTCAGGGTGACGAACACCGCCGACATCTCTTCGCGCAGGCGCGGCAGGTTCTTCTTGTCGCCCTTGGTCGCCGCCTTCTTGAAGGCATTGAAGGCATCGCTCAGCGCCTGCATGCGCGCAGCGACTTCCTCCGGATCCGGACCGGTCGGTGCGGCTTCTTCCTCGCCACCCTCGACATCATCGTCCTCGTCCTCGTCGCCTTCGGCGTCGGCATCGCTGCTGTCATCGGCAGCAGCCGCCGGCGGCGCCGGCTCTTCGTCGGCCAGGTCGTTGAAGCCGACGATCACTTCGGCCAGGCGCTTCTTGCCTTCCTTGTGGGCTTCGTAGTCGGTCAGCAGCGACTCGACCGAGACCGGGAACTGGCCCAGGGCGGCCTGGACCTGCGAAAGGCCTTCCTCGATGCGCTTGGCAATGGCGATTTCGCCTTCGCGGGTCAGCAGCTCGACGGTGCCCATTTCGCGCATGTACATGCGCACCGGGTCGGTGGTACGGCCACCTTCGGTGTCGAGCGCGCTCAGCGCGGCGGCAGCTTCTTCGGCCGCGGTGTCATCGACTTCGCGGTTACCGGTGTTGCCATCGTTGAGAAGCAGGGTTTCCACATCCGGCGCAACTTCATGGACATCGATGCCCATGCCGTTGATCATGCCGATGATGTCTTCGATCTGTTCCGGGTCGACCATGTCGTCCGGCAGATGGTCATTGACTTCGGCGTAGGTCAGGTAGCCCTGTTCCAGGCCCTTGCTGATCAGTTGCTTGATTTCGGATTGGGCAGGACGTTCGTTGGCCATGTAGTGCTCGCGCCACCGGCTAGGGAGAAATAGGGAACGTAGCATTATACCAGCCCGGGACCCCGCCTGCCGGGCGGTGGTCCCGCAGGCTCAGGGCCTGAGAAGGAAGGTCACGGGACCGTCATTGACCAGGCTGACGACCATATGGGCACCAAATCGGCCCGTTTCCACCCCTGGCGCGTGATTTTCACGACAGATCTCGACAAATCGATTGAACCCGCGTTCAGCCTCGTCCGGCGGTGCGGCGCTGGTGAAGCTGGGCCGCATGCCCGAACGGGTATCGGCCGCCAGGGTGAACTGGCTGACCAGCAGCAGGCCGCCGCCGGTGTCGCGCAGCGACCGGTTCATCTTCCCGGCCTCGTCGGCGAACACCCGGTAACCCAGCAGGCGCTCGGCCATGCGCCGCAGCTGGGCCTCGGTATCGCCCGGTTCCATGCCCACCAGCGCCAGCAGGCCCGGACCAATCTGGCCGACCGCTTCGTCATCGACGTGGACGGCAGCCTGGCTGACACGCTGGATAAGGACGAGCATCGTGGGCTCCAATGAACGGGGCCGGCCACGATAGCAGCGCCCTTGGCTAAACTGGCGCAGATGAATCCGCAACGCAAAGCCCGGCTGGTCTACCGCGCCACCACCCTGTTCGCCCGCCTGCCCTGGCCGCTGCTGCGGGGAATCGCCCGTGCCCTGTCCTGGACCTGGATCAGTCTCAACGCCCGTGAGAGCCGCGTCACCCGACGCAACCTGGAGCTGGCCTACCCGGACCTGGACCGCGCCACGCGCGACCGCCTGCACCGGGAGCTGCTGCGCTCCACCGCCCTGCAGGCCATCGAGACCCTGCGCCTGTGGAGCCAGGCGCCGGCGGACAACCTGCGCCTGCATCTGAAGCAGCGCCACGGCGAGGCCCTGTACGACGCGGCCCTGGCCAGCGGCAAGGGCGTGATCGTGGCCGCGCCGCACTTCGGCAACTGGGAGCTGCTGAACCAGTGGCTGGCCTCGCGCGGGCAGATCGCCATCGTCTACAAGCCGCCGGAGGACGAAGCCAGCGATGCCTTCCTGCAGCTGGTGCGGGGCGGCCAGAACGTACAGCAGGTGCGCGCCGAAGGCCCGGCCGTGCGCCAGCTGTTCAAGGTGCTCAAGGACGGCGGTGCCACCGGCATCCTGCCCGACCAGCAGCCCAAGGCAGGCGACGGCGTGTTCGTGCCGTTCTTCGGCGTGCAGGCGCTGACCATGACCCTGGTCAACCGGCTGGCCGAGCGCACCGGCGCCACCGTGTTGTATGGCTGGTGCGAGCGCATCGGCCCGGACATGGAATTCGCCCTGCACATCGAACCGACCGACCCCGCCGTGGCCGACCCGGATCCGCAGGTGGCCGCCACCGCGCTCAATGCCGGCATCGAGCGCATTGCCCGCCGCGATCCGGCGCAGTACCAGTGGACCTACAAGCGCTATACGCTGCGGCCACCGGGCAGCGGCGAGGAAGACCCGTACGCGACCGAAGAGCATCCGCACTGACGGCCGCCGCACCCAGGCCCATCCGGCCCCTGCGACCGGCGGCCGCACCACGTTGAATACGACGCCGGCGCCCCCATAGAGACTGCGATGTCCGACTCCCCCGGTCCTGCCATGTCTGCTGCTTCTTCCCTGTTCGGCGATCCGGCCGCGATCCGCTGCGAGCGCGCGGTGGCCGAACTGCGTGCCGGTCGCCCGGTGCTTCTCCACGATGGCCAGGGCCAGCGCCTGGCGGTGATCGCGCTGGACAGCGCCACGGCCAGCAGCTTCGCTGCCTTCGCCAATGCCGCCCGCGAGCGGCACTACCTGTTCCTGACCGCCACCCGCGCCCGTGTGCTTGGCGTGGAGGCCCCGCAAGGTGCGCGCCTGCCGCTGGCCGGTGTTGCCTTCGATGCCCTGCCCTCGCTGGGCTACCTGCGTGAACCGGGCCCGATGCCGGACGGCTGGAGCGCCGGTGACGCCTTCGATGCAGGCGCGGTGGAACTGGCCCGCCTCGGCCTGTTGCTGCCGGCGATGGTGGCGGTGCGCCTGGACGCCGAAGACCGCACCTTCGATGGCGCGGCCGAGGTTGCGCTGTGCGACCTGGCCGAGGGCGCAGCACATGCCGCGCATGACTACGAACTGGTGGCGCGTTCGCCGGTACCGCTGCGCGATATCGGCATGACCACGTTCGCGGTGTTCCGTGGTGGCGTCGCCCAGCGTGACCAGGTCGCGATCATCGTCGGCGAACCGGATCTGTCGGCGGTGGTACCGGTACGCGTGCACTCCTCGTGCCTGACCGGCGACCTGTTCGGTTCGCTCAAGTGCGACTGCGGCGACCAGCTGCGGCGCGGCCTGCGCAAGCTGAAGGAACTGGGCGGCGGCGTGCTGCTGTACCTGGACCAGGAAGGCCGCGGTACCGGCATCGCGGCCAAGATGCGCGCCTATGGCTACCAGCATGACGGCCTGGACACCATCGATGCCGATGCACAGCTCGGCTTCGGCGCCGACGAACGGCGCTACGGCAGCGCGGTGGCGATGCTGCGCGGCCTGGGCATTTCGCGCGTGGCCCTGCTCAGCAACAACCCGACCAAGGCGCAGCGCCTGCGCAACGCTGGCATCGAGGTGCTGGACTGCATTCCGGTCACCGGCGAGATCACCGCCGAGAACGAGCACTACCTGCGCACCAAGGCTGATCGTGCCGGCCACATGCTGGATGTGGACGCGCTGATCCAGGCTGCCCAGTAACGCAGCCGACCTGCTACCGTCTGCGCGGTGCGGCCACGGCCGCCACCCCCCGCCCTGCCACCTGACGGAGCCCGCGTGACCGACGTTCCCCTTACTGCTCCGACCACCGATGCCTGGCAGTCGCTGCCGCGCCGCGCCGCGCGGCTGGCCGCACTGGAAGGTGCCTTCGGCGGCCTGTTTGTGCCGGGCCTGCCGCTGGCCGCAGCCGCGTGGTTCTTCGACCTGCCCGGCGCCCTGTGGACGGCCGCCCTTGGGCTGCTGATCGGCATCGTCTTCGGCGCCTGGCTCGGCCGCCGGCGCCTGGTCCGCACCCGCTGGCGGCTGGATGCCCAAGGGCTGGGCCTGCGCCGCGACCTGATGTGGCAGCTGGAAACGCGCATCCCCATTTCGCGCGTGCAGCACCTGGACCTGCGCCGCGGCCCGCTGGAACGCCGTGCCGGCCTGGCCACGCTGATCGTGCACACCGCCGGCACCCGCATGAGCGCGGTGACCGTCAGCGGCCTGGACGAGGCGGATGCCGAGCGCTTGCGCGATACCCTGTCCCACCAGCTCGACCAGGACGCCGACGCCCTGTGAGCCTGCCACCGCCTCTGCCTGCAGCACTGCCCGCCGGTGGCGAGGACCACCGCCTGCATCCGTGGTCGTGGTTGTTCGTACTGTTGATGCAGTTGCGCCATTACTTCCTGCCGCTGGTCGCACTGCTGGTGTTCGGCCAGCGCGGCGACCGCGACCCGATGTGGGCGCAGATGATTCCGCTGACGGCAATTGCCGCACTGGTACTGGTGTCGGTGCTGCAGTACCTCAGCTACCGCTACCGTATCGGCAGTGATGCGATCACCGTGCGCAGCGGTCTGCTCGCGCGCAACCGGCGCGAGATTCCGTTCGCGCGCATCCACAACGTGGAGGTGCGACAGAACCCGCTGCACCGTCTGTTTGGTGTGGCCGAGCTGCGCCTGGAATCGGCCGGTGGCGTGCGCCCGGAAGCGGAGATGCGGGTGCTGAAGCTGGACCAGGCGCTGGCGCTGGAACGACTGGTGCGCCAGCGTGGACAGGCACCGCTGGCCGCTGACATTGTCGCCGCCCCCTCGCTCACCGAGACCGACGCTGAACAGGTACTGCTGCGCCTGTCGAGCTGGGACGTGGTACGCATGGGCCTGCTCTCCAACCGCGGCTGGGCGCTGGCGATCGCCGCGTTCGGCGTGCTGTTCCAGACCGTGCCACGGCCGGTGATGGACGATGCCCTCCAGCGCGGTGGACGCGAAGCCTTTGGCTACGCCAGCCATCTGCACCCCGGCGTGACCGGTGCGTTTCTGCTGCTGGCTGCCGCGCTGCTGCTGGGCTGGCTTGCGCTGCGCGTGCTGTCGGTGGTGCTGACGCTGCTGCGCTACCACGGCTTCACCCTCAGCGAGCAGGACCGACGCCTGACCGTATCGGCCGGTCTGCTCAGCCGCACCCGCAGCAGCGTGGCGCGCCGGCGCATCCAGGCCTGGACGCTGCGCGAAGGTACTTTGCAGCGCTGGTTCGGGCTGCGTCAGCTGCGCATCGACAGTGCCGCCGGTGGCCCCGCGCGCGATGAGGACCGCGCCCTGCGCGAACTCGCGCCGCTGGCGTCCAGTACACGTTGTGAGCAGCTGGTGCAGCACCTGCTGCCGCAGCTGCAGTGGCCTCCGCTGCAATGGCAGTCCATTCCGCAGCGCGGCTGGTGGCGGCTGTGCCTGGGCGCACTGGTGCTGGTGCCGCTGCTGGCTGCGGCCGCGTACTGGCGCTGGGGCCCATGGGGCCTGCTGGTGCTGGCGTGGCTACCGGTGGCGCTGCTGGTCGCGCACCGGCAGATGGCACGCATGGGCTGGTACCTGGACGAACACTATGTGGCGGTGCGCGGCGGCTGGTGGAAGCGCTGGTGGCGCTGGGCCGAGCTGGACAAGGTGCAGGGCCTGCGCCTGCAACGCTCGCCGCTGGACAAACTGCTGGGCACCAGCAGCCTGCAGCTGGATACCGCCGGCGCGCATGGTGATGTGGCGCTGACGCTGCATCATCTGCCGCAGGCACAGGCCCAACAGGTGATGGATCAACTGGCCGCGGCGCTGGCGCGGCGCAAGCTGCGCTGGTAAGCACTACAGGTCGTGCCGATCGCCGGCCGGCAACTGCCGCCATTCCCGAGGTTGCCGGCCAGCGGCCGGCACTACCGCGAGCGGGGTCAGCGAGGCATCAGCGCTGCGACGGGCCCCAATACCCCAGGTCCTTGCGGATCTGCAGATCGCGCACCCAGCTACCGAATGGCTTGCGCCGCAACGCACCCATTTCACCGGACAGGAAATCCTCGGTGGCCGCGATCACCCGTTCACTGGAGCGGCCATCGCGGTAAGGGTGGATGGCATCGGCGTAGCGCACGATTTCCGCCTGCAGCGCGGCGTCCGGGTGCAGCGCGCGCTGCAGCATCGCCTGCAGCTGCGCAGGATCATCGAAGTCGATCATGTGCGGCTTCGGCACGCGGTTGCGGAAGGTCACCACTGGCTTGTGCTGCACGATGAACTCCGAAACGATCGATGAGGTGTCCGACACCAGCACATCGGCGGCACGCTGCGCGGCCATCACCTGCTCCGGCTCGATGAAGCGGGCATTGGCACCGGCCAGCGCGCGGTAGCGTTCGAACAGTTCCGGTGGGCACTTCGGGTGCAGGGTCAGCAGCCAGTAGTGGTCACCGGCGGCGATATCAGCGGCGATCTGCGCATGCAGGTGCGGGGCCGCGCTGAGCCGCTCGGTGAAGGTGGAACCGAACAGGATCACCGGGCGGTCACCGGCCGGTGCGCGCAGCGCGGAACTCTCGCCTCCGTCATCGCGGAACAGCGGGTCCAGCTTCGGCCAGCCAGTCTCGGCCACGGCGAAGTGGCCCTGCAGGCTGGCGATCTCGCGGAACGGTGCGGTCGTGGCCGGCCCCTGCGTGCAGTACAGGTCGAACATGCCGCGCACCCGGAAGTGGCCGCGCGCACTGTCCCGCTTCTCCACGTTGAAGCCATGGAACAGCTGCACCTTGGCCCCCGAAAGGAAGGTCGGCACCCAGTTGGCCGCGCTGAACACCGCCCGCGGACGCATTGCCAGGGCCTGCTTCAGGCCCACGTTGGGCACCCCCGGCAGGCTGCTGCCGGCCGCGCCGTCCTCGAACCAGGCCGCCACCTCCTGCCCGGACGCGTGCAAGGCCTGCGCCAACGGGGCGAGAATAGGCAGCGCATAGCGCTCCGTCGCAAACAACAGGTACCCGGCCATCATGTCCTCCACGACCGCTCCCATCGAACGGCCTCGCATCTCGGCGTGCATTATCGCGTTCAACGAGGCCGGGCGCATCGGCGACTGCCTGGCCTCGCTGGCCTTCTGCGATGAGATCGTGGTGGTGGACTCGCAGTCCACCGATGCCACCGTAGCCATCGCCGAGTCCGCCGGTGCCCGCGTGCTGCAGCGCCGGTTCGATGGCTTCCGCAGCCAGAAGGCGTTCTGCGTCGAGCAGGCCAGCCACGACTGGGTGCTGTGCCTGGACGCCGACGAGCGCATCAGCCCCGAACTGCGCACGGCCATCGAGCAGGCCCGCGACGGTGGCTTCGGCGGCCAGGCCGGCTACCGCTTCGCCCGCCTCTCGGAGTACTTCGGGAAGTTCCTGCGCCATGGCAATGCCTACCCGGACCGGGTGATGCGCCTGTTCGACCGCCGCCTCGGCGGCTGGCGCGGCAAACGCGAGATCCACGAGGCGGCCAGTGTCGACGGCAGTGTGGGCACCCTGCGCGGCGACCTGATCCACTATCCGTACCGGTCATTGCAGCAGCAGCTGGCCAAGACCGAGAAGTACGCGCGGATGATGGCCGAGCACGAGTTCGCACGCGGCAAGCGGGCCACGCTGGGCAAGCTGGTGCTGGCGCCGGCCTGGCGGTTCTGGCGCGGCTTCCTGTTCCGTGGCGGCTTCCGCGACGGCTGGCACGGCCTGGTCTACGCCTACGTCCGCGCCAACTACGTGCGGCAGAAGACCATCATGCTGTGGATGCTGGGCAATGGACAGGCGGTGGCCGACCCGGCACCTTCCGCGGACCAGCCTTGACCACGCTGTGTCACACTGCGCGGGCGTTGCCTGAAGACCCCCCATGAAAATCCTGTACACCAACTTCCACTACGGCGACGGTGGCGGCCACACCACGTACATCGTCTCGCTGGCGCGTGCGCTGCACGGCCAGCACACGCTCCACGTCGCCGCGCCGGCCGACAGCCGCCTGCTGCGGACCATGGCCGATGAAGGCATTGCCCGCACACTGCCGATTGCGTTCGGCAGCGGCCTGCCAACGCTGCCCCGGCAGCTGGCCGAACAGCGCGCGCTGCGCAGGCTGGTCCACGATGAAGGCATCAACCTGATCCATGTCAACGGTGCACGCGACCACCGCTTCGTGATGCAGGGGCTGCTGGGCATGCGCCGCCCGCCGATCGTGCTGACCAAGCACAACAGCAAACCCACCAATACCTTTGGCAATGCGCTGCGCGCACGCTGGGCCACCGATCGGCTGATCGCGGTCTCGGCCGACACCAAGCGCCTGCTGGAACAGGGCCCGTACCGTCGCTGCCCGATCGACGTCGTCCGCAACGGCGTGGACCTCGAGCGTTACTCGCCACAGCCGGCCGGCACCGGTTGCGCGCTGCGCCAGCAATGGACGCAGGATCCACAGGCGCTGGTGCTGGTCAGCAACGCCGGCACCGACGATTACAAAGGCTGGATCGACCTGGCCAAGGCCATCGCGCGGCTACCCGATGCGGTGCGTCCGCACGTGCACATGGCCGTGGCCGGCCACCTGCCCAGCGCGCAGCAGCGCGAACAGGTGCAGGCGCTGGGCGAGGTGGCCGCGCAGGTGCACTTCACCGGCCTGCTGGCCGATACCCGCGTCCTGATCGCGGCCGGCGATGCTGGTTTCGTACTGTCCCATGACGTCGAGACGATCTCCTTCGCCTGCCGCGAGATGATGGCCAGCGCCAAGCCGATGCTGGTCAGCGACTACGCAGGCCTGCCGGAGAACATCGAACAAGGCGTCGATGGCTGGGTGGTTGCCACACGCGACATCGACGCCATCGCCGCCCAGGTACAGGCGCTGTACGCACAGCGCGATGCGCTGCCGGAACAGGGCCGCGCAGCACGCCGCCATGCACAGCGGGAGTTCGGCCTGCAGACATTCGCCGACGCCACGCTGGCCAGCTACCACGCCGCCCTGGCCAGCACCTGAGCCACGCTCCGCGAACGCTCAATCGGTGATGCCGGGCCCCTGCAGGCGGCGCTCGTGCTCGAGTTCCGCCACTGACGGCCGGCAGTCGCCGGCGACCGCATCGGCAGGCACCAGCCACCAGCGGCGACGATTGGAAATGCCCGCCATCTCGGCCCGCGCACGATCGATGCAGGCCTGCATCGCATCCTCGTTCACCAGCAGCCAGCGTTGCTGCGGAACCAGCCGCTGCCAGCGCACGGCCGCCTGCAGCTGTTGATGCCAACGTGCTTCGAATCCAAAGGTGGCCGCCGGGCGATCGGCCATCAGCAGGTTCTGCTCTTTCCATGCCACCAGTCCCAGCTCGGCCTGCGGGCCGATGCGTGCACTCACTTCACGCATCAGGCCACGGGCCGAGCTGGAGTCGTTCAACACCGGATAACCGACCAGGCTGTACAGCACCCAGACTCCTGCCAGGGTAGAGACCAGGGCAACGTGCCGACGCTGGCGCCCGCACACCCACAGGCTCAACGCCGACCAGACCGCCATCGCCAGCGCCGCCCAGGCCAGCGCATCGGTGGCACCAGGAAGCAACCCGCGGCCATGGGTAAGGCGCACTTCGAAATCCGGGTCACCCAGCAGCGCCAGCGCACCGACCAGCCCCAGCGCCAGTGCCAGCAACGCGGTGAATGCGCCCAGCAGGCGCTGCACATCGCGTCGCCTCAGCAGCCCGGGCAGCAACGGCGCCAACGCCAGGCAGAACATCGGCAATGCCGGCAGGATGTAGACGTCGCGCTTGCCGTGCGGAAGGGAGAAGAACAGCACGACCAGCAGCCACCAGGCCAACGGCAGCAGGTAGCGCGCATCGCGCCGGCGCAGCCGCCGGAACCAGGCCGGAAGCGCCCAGGGCAGCAGCAGGAACGCGGGAATCCACATCGACGGCATGATCGCCAGGAAGTACCACCACGGCTGGTGATGGTCCCAGGACTGCGTATAGCGCCGCGCGGTCTGCCGGAACAGGATGTCGTCCATGTAGGCGCGGTACGGTTCCGAACCGGTGGCGAAGCCTGCCAGCAGCATCGGCGCCAGCCACAACGACACCGCCAGCAGGAAGGCCAACGGTGCCAGCCAGAAACGCAGGTCGCGCACGTGCAGGTGTACCCGCGGCCAGTGCAGCACGGATGCGACTGCCGCCGGCGCGATCATCATCAGCGCCAGCACGCCTACGCCCTTGGTGATCACACCGATGCCGGCAAAGAACCAGCCCAGCCACCACCAGCGCCAGGCCGGACCCAGCAGCAGATGGCGCAGCAGGCCGTAGTTGGCCAGGGTGATGAACAGCACCACCAGCGGATCGATCTGCGCCTTCTTCGCCTGGAAGGTGAAGTGCAGCGCGAACAGCAGTGCCCAGCCCGCGTACAGCCCCACCTGCCGCGTCCACAGGCGGCGGCCGAGATCGACCACGCACCACAGCGTGCCCAGCGCGGCCAGCAGCGAGGGCAGCAGGAACGCCACCCGCCAGTGGCCGACCAGGCTGTACATCGCCGCCTGCAACCACATCAGCATCGGCGGCTTGTCCGAATAGAGCTCGGGGCCGCGATGCGGGAACAACCAGTAGCCACTGTCGACCATCTGCTTGGCCACCAGCGCGAAACGTGGCTCGTCCGAGGGCCACGGATCACGGAGGCCCAGGCCGGCCCCCAGCACCAGCAGGGCCATCACCACCAACAACCACGTCTGGCGCGACGCGTGGGTTTTCAGCATGGGACTCGAAACGGCAGCGGGGGTCAGGCTGCTTTTAACAGACGCGCGTAGAAGAAACCGTCAGCATCGTTTTCACCCGGCAGCCGCTGGCGCGCCACCCCTTCGCAATCCACGCCGAATGCATCGCCCAGCGGCTGCGCCACGGCATCCGGATGCCACTTCAGGAATGCGCGCACCTGATCGATGTTCTCGGCGCGCAGGATCGAACAGGTGGCATACAACAGCACGCCGCCCGGGCGCAGCATCGACCAGCAGGCTTCCAGCAGGCGCGCCTGCACGCCGACCAGTGCATCGATGTCTTCGGCGCGACGGTGGAACATCACATCCGGCTGGCGGCGGATCACGCCGGTCGCCGAGCACGGCGCATCAAGCAGGATCGCGTCGAACGGCACGCCATCCCACCAGGCGCCCGGATCACTGGCATCTGCCGCCAGGGTCTGCGCATGCTCGCCCACGCCGGTACGGGTGTAGGTATCGCGTGCACGGGCCAGGCGGCGCGCGTCGATATCCAGCGCCAGCAGGCGCAGGCTGGGGTCGCGCTCGAGCAGGTGCGCCGACTTGCCGCCGGGGGCCGCACAAGCGTCCAGCACGCGGGCACCTGCCACCGGGGCCAGCGCATCGGCGGCACACTGCGCCGACAGGTCCTGCACCGAGATCGCGCCCTCGGCGAAGCCGGGCAGCTGATTCACGGCAACCGGAGAGGCCAGGCGCAACGCGTCGGCACTGAGCGGACTGGCTTCTGCGGCAATGCCGGCTTCGGCCAGCGCGGCCAGTGCCTTGTCACGACCGCCCTGCTGGCGGTTGGCGCGCAGCCACAGGGGCGCCGGTTGCAGGCTGGCACTGAAGATCGCGTCGGCCTGTGCCGGCCAATCGCGTTCCACCGCATCGGCCAGCCATTCCGGGAAGGCATCGCGCGCTGGCTGCTCCGGGAAACCTTCGCGCTGCGCGCGGCGCAGGATCGCATTGACCAGGCCCGCCTGGCGCTCACGGCCCAGTGCACGCGCGGCATCGACGGTGGCCGACAGCGCCGCGTGCGCCGGCAGCTCCAGCACGTCCAGCTGGGCGAACCCGACCATCAGCAGCGTGCGCAGATCGGCATCACGCGCCGACAGCGGCTTCTGCATCCACGACTGCAGCGCCGCGTCATAGGTGCTGCGGCGGCGCAGGACGGCGAAACACAGGGCTTCCAGCAGCGCGCGGTCGCGGCTGTCGGCCAGCTTCGGCAGCGCCCAGGCCAGTTCGGCCTTCAGCGAACGGCCACGGGTGAACACCTGTGCCAGCACACGTGCGGCCAGCATGCGCGTGGCCGCGCCCGGCGCCGCCTTGGCGACGGAGAAATCGTTCTGCTTCGACACCGCTTATGCCCCCACGCGCAGATCGCGGCGGGCGTTGAGGTAGTCGGCCGCAGTAATCGCCTTGCCACCTTCCCGCTGCAGCACACGCAGGCGCAGTGCGCCCTGGCCACAGGCGATGTCGATGCCATCGCGGCTGGCCGCCAGCACCGTGCCCGGCGCCTGGCCGTGGGCCTCATCCAGCGCCACCGCGCCATGGATGCGCACCCGCTCGCCAGCCAGCGTCGCCTCGGCGATCGGCCACGGATTGAAGGCGCGCACGGTGCGTGCCAGCGCCCCTGCATCCAGCGCCCAGTCCAGACGGGCCTCGGCCTTGTCCAGCTTGTGCGCATAGGTCACGCCCTGCTCCGGCTGCGGCCGCGCGATCGGCTTGATGCCGGCCCGCAGCAGGCCCAGGCCGTCGGACAGCACCTGCGCGCCCAGTTCCGCCAGCTTGTCATGCAGCTGGCCACCGGTATCGGTGGCCGCGATCGGCAGCTCCTGGTGCAGCAGCACCGGGCCGGTATCCAGGCCGGCCTCCATCTGCATCAGGCAGACGCCGGTCTTTGCATCGCCGGCCTGGATCGCGCGCTGGATCGGCGCGGCACCGCGCCAGCGCGGCAGCAGCGAGGCATGCACGTTCCAGCAACCGTGGGTCGGAATGGCCAGCACCGCCTTGGGCAGGATCAGGCCATAGGCCACCACCACCATCAGGTCCGGCTGCAGGTCGCGCAGCTGCTGCTGGGCGGCTTCATCCTTCAGCGATTCGGGCTGGTAGACCGGAATGCCACGGGCCACGGCTTCAAGCTTGACCGGCGACGGCGCCAGGCCACGGCCACGGCCGGCCGGACGATCAGGCTGGGTGTAGACGGCCACGACCTCATGGTGGCGCGCCGCCGCGCGCAGCGACGACACCGCGAATTCCGGCGTACCGGCAAAGACAATCCTCATGGCTACCCCACTTGCAGGATGGATTCGTGCAGGAAAGAAAACGGCGCCGTCGGCCGGCGCCGTACAGCCCGCGCGCGTCGCGCAGGCACGGGCCACCCGAAGGGCGGCCCGGATTGGCGATCACGCCACGTGCTTGCGCTGCTTGGCCAGCTTCTTGCGCACCATCTCGCGCTTGAGCGGCGACAGATAGTCGATGAACAGCTTGCCGTCCAGGTGATCCATCTCGTGCTGGATGCAGGTGGCCAGCACTTCGCCGGCTTCCAGCTGCTGTTCCTGGCCGTTGCGGTCCAGGTACTTCACGGTGATGGTATCGGCGCGGGTCACGTCGGCGAAGATGCCCGGAACCGACAGGCAGCCCTCCTGATACACCCGGCCTCCGTCCTTGGCGACGATTTCCGGGTTGATGAACACATGCGGTTCATTCTTTTCTTCGCTGACGTCGATGACCATGAAGCGCTTGTGCACGTCCACCTGGGTGGCGGCCAGGCCGATGCCCGGGGCGTCGTACATGGTCAGGAACATGTTGTCGATCAGTTCCTGGAAGGCCGGCGTGGTGACTTCGGCGGCTTCGATCAACGCAGCCTTGGTACGCAGGCGCGGATCGGGGAACTCGAGAATGGGGAGAAGGGCCATGGCTGTTTCCGGATAGGGGGCCGGCACGCCGGCATACGTCGCAGATTCTAGCTCCAACGCTTGCCTTGCGCCCCGGTTTCTGGACTATAGTGCGCGGACCTGTTGGGGAATCAGGGCTTCACACCTATGTTGCTTCGTTTTCGTACGGTCGTCGCCGCGGCGATGCTGACCGTGGCTGCCTATGCTACCGCCGTGGAAGTGAATGGCGGGCACCCGGACACCTATGTGGTCCGAAAAGGGGATACGTTGTGGGATATCGCCGCACGTTTCCTGCAGAAGCCGTGGCTGTGGCCGGAGATCTGGCAGGCCAATCCGCAGATCGCCAATCCGCACCTGATCTATCCCGGTGACGTGCTCAGCCTGGCCTATCTGGACCGGGTGACCGTCGCTGCCAAGCCCGGCCCGCGCCAGGAAGCCCCGATCGATGCCATTCCGCTGGCCCAGGTCGAGCCGTTCCTGAAGCAGCTGAGCGTGGTCGACAGCATCGAGCAGCTACCCTACGTGGCCGGCCTGGAAGAAGAACGCCTGCGCGTCACCAGCGGCAGTGCGGTCTACGTGCGCCTGGCCGACGCCCAGCTGGGCCAGCGCTGGGCCGTGGTCCGCCCGACCGTGCGCTACGCCCAGCCCAAGCCGACCGAGGACCTGACCGCCAACGGCGACGTCACCCCCGGCAGCGGCAACCTGTGGCGGGCCTACAACGCCCCCAACCACCGCCGCGGCATACTCGGCTATGAGCTGGCCCAGGTCGCCACCGGCACCATCACCCATGTCGCCGGCGGCAAGGTCGAGGCGTCCACCCTGGTGCTGGACAAGAACGAAGGCGGCCGCGAGGTGCGTGCCGGCGACCGCCTGGTCCCGGTCGAGGCCAAGCCGTACGACCTGCAGTTCGTCCCCCATGTCCCGGCCGCCGGTGTCGAGGGCGTCGATGTGCGCGTGCTGGCCGTCACCGACATGTTCACCGCCGCTGGCCCGCGCGATGTGATCGCGATTTCCGCAGGTCGCGCCCAGGGCGTGGACAACGGCACCGTGTTCTCGCTGTGGCGCCCGGGCCGCCACGTGGCGCACCGCATGAAGTATCCCACCTCGTCGCGCATGGACGATTCGCTCAGCACCGGCGCCGGCCGGGTTTCGCTGCCGGACGAATACGCCGCGCACGCCATGGTGTTCCGTACCTTCGACAACGTCAGCTACGCGCTGGTGATGCAGGGCGTGAAGCCGGTACGTGTGGGGTTCAACGCACTGCACCCGGACGCGAAGTAACCAGTCCCGGGGTGCCCGGCCACTGCAGGTAGTGCCGGCCGCTGGCCGGCAGGCACCTCCGGCAAAACCTGACAGCCACATGCGAAGGCGCCCTAGGGCGCCTTTGTTGTATGCGCTCGATAGTGGGGGGATGACCAACCAAGCTGACGAGGCGCTGCTGCGCCTGTTGATGGCAGGCGGCGCGCTGGCGCCACGGCGGGCCCTGCTGCAGGCCGCAGGCAGCGCGGAGATTGCGATCGCGCAGGGCGCCGCGAACTGGCGCGCGCACGGCTGCACGCCCGAGCAGTGCGCCGCGCTGGAACGCCCGGACACCCGGGCCTGGGCCGCGGCACGGCGCTGGCTGCAAGACGACAACCAGCACCTGCTGGCCTTCACCGATCCGGCATTCCCCCCGCCCCTGCTGGATGTCCCCAACCCACCCCTGGCGCTGTTCATCGCCGGCGACCCCAGCCTGGCCTGGCGCCCGTCGGTGGCGCTGGTCGGCAGCCGCTCGCCGACGCCGGGCGGACGCGCCCTGGCCGCCCGGTTTGCCGGCTGCTTCGTCGAAGCCGGGCTGGCGGTGACCAGCGGCCTGGCGGCAGGCATCGATGCCGCCGCCCACCAGGCCACGCTGGACGCCGGGGGCTGCACCGTGGCGGTGATCGGCACCGGCCCGGACCGGGCCTACCCGGACAGCCACGCCCGGCTGCAGGCCCGCATCGCCGCCGAAGGCGCGGTGCTCAGCGAGTACCTGCCGGGCATACCGGCACGCCCCGGTCACTTTCCAGCCCGCAACCGCCTGGTGGCCGGGCTGGCGCTGGCGACGGTGGTGGTCGAGGCCGCCCAGCGCTCCGGCGCATTGATCACCGCACGCCTGGCCGTCGAGGCCGGCCGCGAGGTCTGTGCCCTGCCCGGTTCGGTACTCAACCCACGCGCCGCGGGCTGCCACCGGTTGATCCGCGAGGGTGCCGCACTGGTCGAGCACCCGGAGGAGGTCCTTGAACTGCTGGCGCCCGCCCTTCGCCAGCAGCTGCCGGGCTTGCAATCACGGCTCGCCACCCCCACTGAACAGGCACCGCCGGTACTCCTGCCGGCGCGCTGGGCCGACGACCCTGACTACCAGTGCTTGTGGCGGGCCCTGGACCACAACCCAAGCGGTATGGATTCACTGATCACGCGCTGTGGATTGACGGCGCCCCAGGTGTCCTCCATGCTGCTGGCCATGGAACTGGCGGGAATCGTGGTGTGCGTACACGGCCGCTACTGTCGAACTCCCTAGTTTCTTCACCTCCACAGCGTCGCGCGACGCAGGCCGAGGGGCAATGAAAGAGAGCATCCTGGACGTACTGCTGTACCTGTTTGAACACTATTTCAGCGAAGATGCGGACCTGATCCGTGACCGCGATTCGCTCCAGAACGGCCTGATCCAGGCCGGTTTCAGCCCAACCGAGATCAACAAGGCATTCGACTGGCTCGATGCCCTGGCCGCGCAGCGGCCGAGCGTGGCCCAGGCACGGGTCGATGGCCCCGTGCGCGTCTACCACGGCCCCGAGCTGGACAAGCTGGACGTGGAATGCCGTGGTTTCCTGCTGTACCTGGAACAGCACGGCATCCTCGACGCCGACCAGCGCGAGCTGGTGCTGGATCGGGCCATGGCCCTGGACCAGGACGAACTGGACCTGGACGACCTGAAGTGGGTCGTGCTGATGGTGCTGTTCAACCAGCCCGGCTCCGAGGCGGCGTACGCCTGGATGGAGACGCAGATGTTCATGGACGAGCCAGAACCCCTGCACTGACCGTACACTTGGGGGCATAGCGCATTCAGGAGCGTCCCCGTGAGCGAGTGGTTCCATGCAGAAGGCAACCGGCAGCAGGGTCCGCTGCCGGCGGAACAGTTGGTCGAGTTGTTCCGCAACAACCAGATCTCCCTGGACACCCTGGTCTGGCGCGACGGCCTGCCGCAATGGCAGCCGTTGCGCACCGTGGTCGACGAACTCGGCCTGATCGTGCCGGCGCTGGACGCTGCCGCACCGCCCGTGGAACCCGAGCCCGAACCGGAACCGGTGGCACCGCCTCCGCCGCAGCCGCCGGTACTGCCGCCGTCCACGCCCTACACCACCAGTGCATCGGCCACCGCCCTGCCGGCGCCGAAGAAGAAGCTGTCCGGCTGCGCCCTGACCGCCATCATCGGCGGCGGCCTGCTGCTGGTGCTGGTCCCGATCGTGGCCATCCTGGCTGCCATCGCGCTGCCCGCCTACAACGACTACACCGTGCGCGCCAAGGTCGCCGGCGCAGTGACCGCGCTGCAGCCGTTGAAGGACCAGGTGCAGCATTTCGCCGATGACGAAGGCCGTTGCCCCGGTGCCAACGACGCCGGCTTCCCGGCCCCGGGTGACTTCGCCCATGCAGGGCTGTCGGCGGTGAACATCGGTCGCTTCAACAATGGCCACTGCGGCATCGAAGCCACCCTGGCGTTGCCCGGCAAGAGCCTCGATGGCGACCTGCTGTGGCTGGAATACGATCGCGACAGCGGCCGCTGGGAATGCAGTGGCGAAAGCAACGACAAGTACCTGCCGCCGACGTGCCGCGGCTGAGCCACGCGCACGCCAGCACCTCCAAGGATGATTCAACAGGGAACATGCAATGACTGAGTGGTACTACGCCGAAGGACAGCAACGCCAGGGCCCGCTGCCGGTCCAGGAGATCCGCCAGCGCTTCCAGCGCGGCCAGCTGAACCTGGACACCCTGGTCTGGCGCGAAGGCATGGCGCAGTGGGCTGCGCTGCGCCAGGTGGTCGACGAACTGGGACTGCAGACACTGGCCGACGCCAGCACGGCCACCGGCAGTGGCGGCTTCGACCTGCGTGGCGACTATGCCGCCATCGACAACGGTACGGCGCCACTGCCTGGCACCGGCGCGCTCAGCAGTTCGCCCTACAGCGCCCCTGCGGCGCTCGGCGGCGGCGGCCATGCCCAGCCGGTGATGGGCGGCGAAGTGGTCTACGCGGGCTTCTGGAAGCGCGTGGCGGCCTACATGATCGACTACTTCGTGCTGGCCATCCCCGGCGGCATCATCGGCGCCATCCTCGGTGTGGTGCTTGGTGCCAGCATGGGTGCGGTGGGCAGCGGCGAATCGGCCATCGAAATCGTGGCCCAGCTGGCCAGTGCCCTGATCAACCTGGCCATCGGCATGGCGTACTACACCTGGTTCCATGCCTCGCAGGGCGGTGCCACGCTGGGCAAGATGGCGGTCGGCATCAAGGTCGTGCGCAGCAATGGCGAGCGCCTGACCAAGGCCCGCGCATTTGGTCGCTACTGGGCCGCGGTGCTCAGCACCTTCACCCTCGGCATCGGTTTCCTGATGGCCGCCTTCACCGAGCGCAAGCAGGGCCTGCACGACATGATCTGCGACACCCTGGTGGTCGACCGCTGGGCCTACACCGACCAGCCGCAGCTGCAGCGCCGGGAGCTGGGCACGGTGACCGTGCTGGTGCTCGTACTGACCGGCCTGCTGTCGCTGGTGGGCCTGGCGCTCATGGTGTTCGCGGTTGGCTTCATCGCCAAGATGGCCTCATGAACGCCATCCTCACGCCTGGCTGCTTGACATGGGCTGGCCGGGCGTGATTCCTCTAATAAGGTGAAACCTGAACGCCCGGCACATTACCGGGCGTTCAGTTTATGGATTTGCCCGTGGCCGCTTCACTAATGCGGCCGTTTGCTCCACCCTAGCGGCCCCTCTCCCCCGGTCCGCCCACAGACCTTTCCTGACATGCCCAAGCACCTGCTCATCGTCGAATCGCCGGCCAAGGCCAAGACGATCAACAAATACCTCGGCAAGGACTACACGGTCCTGGCCTCGTATGGGCACGTGCGCGACCTGATCCCGAAGGAAGGCGCAGTCGACCCGGACAACGGGTTCGCCATGCACTACGACGTGATCGACAAGAACGAAAAGCATGTCGATGCGATCGCCAAGGCCGCCAAGGGCGCCGACGACATCCTGCTGGCGACCGACCCGGATCGCGAGGGTGAAGCGATCAGCTGGCACATCGCCGAGATCCTGAAGGAACGCGGGCTGGTCAAGGACAAGCCGATGCAGCGCGTGGTGTTCACCGAGATCACCCCGCGCGCCATCAAGGAAGCGATCAGCCAGCCGCGCGCGATCGCCAGCGACCTGGTTGACGCCCAGCAGGCGCGCCGCGCGCTGGATTACCTGGTCGGTTTCAACCTGTCGCCGGTGCTGTGGCGCAAGGTCCAGCGCGGCCTGTCCGCCGGCCGCGTGCAGAGCCCGGCGCTGCGCATGATCGTCGAGCGCGAGGAAGAGATCGAAGCCTTCATCGCCCGCGAATACTGGTCGATCGCCGCCGAGTGCGCGCACCCGTCGCAGCACTTCAACGCCAAGCTGATCAAGCTGGACGGGCAGAAGTTCGAACAGTTCACCATCACCGACGGCGACACCGCCGAGGCCGCCCGCCTGCGCATCCAGCAGGCCGCGCAGGGCTCGCTGCATGTCACCGATGTGGCCAGCAAGGAGCGCAAGCGCCGCCCGGCGCCGCCGTTCACCACCTCCACCCTGCAGCAGGAAGCCTCGCGCAAGCTCGGCTTCACCACCCGCAAGACCATGCAGGTGGCGCAGAAGCTGTATGAAGGCGTGGCGATCGGTGACGAAGGCACCGTCGGCCTGATCTCGTACATGCGTACCGACTCGGTGAACCTGTCGCAGGACGCGCTGGCCGAGATCCGCGACGTGATCGCCCGCGACTACGGCATCGCCTCGCTGCCGGACCAGCCGAACACCTACCAGACCAAGTCGAAGAACGCCCAGGAAGCGCACGAAGCGGTGCGCCCGACCTCGGCGCTGCGCACGCCTGCGCAGGTGGCGCGCTACCTGACCGATGACGAGCGCAAGCTGTACGAGCTGATCTGGAAGCGTGCGGTGGCCTGCCAGATGATTCCGGCCACCCTCAACACCGTCAGCGTCGATCTGTCCGCCGGCAGCGAACATGTGTTCCGCGCCAGCGGCACCACCGTGGTGGTGCCCGGCTTCCTGGCCGTGTACGAAGAAGGCAAGGACAACAAGAGCGCCGAGGACGAGGACGAAGGCCGCAAGCTGCCGGCGATGAAGCCCGGCGACCGCGTGCCGCTGGAACGCATCCAGGCCGAACAGCATTTCACCCAGCCGCCGCCGCGCTACACCGAAGCGGCGCTGGTGAAGGCGCTGGAAGAGTACGGCATCGGCCGTCCCTCGACCTACGCCTCGATCATCCAGACCCTGCTGTTCCGCAAGTACGTGGAAATGGAAGGCCGCAGCTTCCGCCCATCCGATGTGGGCCGTGCGGTGTCCAAGTTCCTGTCCAGCCATTTCACCCGGTACGTGGACTACGACTTCACCGCCAAGCTGGAAGACGAGCTCGACGCCGTCTCGCGTGGCGAAGAAGAGTGGATCCCGCTGATGGCCCGCTTCTGGGAGCCGTTCAAGGAGCTGGTGGAAGACAAGAAGGAATCGGTCGACCGTGCCGAGGCCAGTGGCGCGCGCGAGCTCGGCACCGACCCGAAGACCGGCAAGCCGGTCAGCGTGCGCCTGGGCCGCTTCGGGCCCTATGCGGCCATCGGCAGCACCGCCGAGGACGCCGAGGAGAAGCCGAAGTTCGCCTCGCTGCGCCCCGGCCAGTCGATGCACACCATCTCCCTGGAAGACGCGCTGGAACTGTTCCTGATGCCGCGCGCGCTGGGTGAGGACAAGGGCGAGCCGGTCAGCGTCGGCATCGGCCGTTTCGGCCCGTTCGCCAAGCGCGGCAGCACCTATGCCTCGCTGAAGAAGGAAGACGACCCGTACACCATCGACCTGGCCCGTGCCGTGTTCCTGGTCGAAGAGAAGGAAGAGATCGCGCGCAACCGGATCATCAAGGAGTTCGAGGGCAGCGACATCCAGGTGCTGAACGGCCGTTTCGGCCCGTATATCAGCGACGGCAAGATGAACGGCAAGATCCCCAAGGATCGCGAGCCGGCCGCGCTGACCCTGGCCGAAGTGCAGCAGCTGATGGAAGAAACCGGCAAGCCGGTGCGCAAGGGCTTCGGCGCCAAGAAGGCTGCCGCGAAGAAGGCCCCGGCAAAGAAGGCCGCGGTGAAGAAGGAAGCGGCGCCGAAGAAGGCCGCTGCAAAGAAAGCGCCTGCCAAGAAGGCCCCGGCAAAGAAAGCGGTGAAGAAGGCTGCTGCGAAGAAAGCCCCGGCGAAGAAGGCCGCTGCAAAGAAGTAGATCCACGCCATGCGTGGATGAGGGGGCGGACCAACGGTTCGCACCCACCATCAGCAGTCTGTACCTACCGCTGATGCCGGCCAGCGGCCGGCACTACCGGGTGCCAGGGTCCACCCCTTCTGCACGCGGCAGGGGGATAATGAAGGCCCACGCCGGGCCGGTCGCCGCCATGAAAGAACTCACCCTGGACTCTGCTGTCGCCACGCTCCGCGCGGGCGGCGTGATCGCCTACCCGACCGAAGCGGTCTGGGGCCTGGGCTGTGATCCCTCGCACGAAGCTGCGGTGCACATGGTGCTGCGGCTGAAGCAGCGCCCGATCGAGAAAGGCATGATCCTGGTCGCGGCCGAACTGGCGCAGCTGGAAGGCTGGGTGCGGCTGCAGGCGCTGCCCGACGCCCGCCAGCGCGCGGTGCTGGCCAGCTGGCCCGGTGCCAACACCTGGATCCTGCCTGCCGGCCCGCGCGCGCAGCCCTGGGTCACCGGCGAACACAGCGGTATCGCGGTGCGCATCAGCGCGCACCCGCTGGTGGCCGAACTCTGCCGCGCCTGGGGCGGCCCGCTGGTCTCCACCAGCGCCAATCTGGCCGGCGAACCACCGGCACGCAGCCGCGAAGAACTGGACCCGCGCCTGCTGCGCCTGCTCGACGGCATCCTCGATGGGCAGACCGGCGGCCTGGCCCAGCCCACCCCGATCCGCGACGCGCTCAGCGGCAACGTGCTGCGCTCCTGAGCCGGCGATTGCGCTGCTGCGGACAATCACGCACCCTGCCGCCATGACCCTGCTGCGCACCACCTTGAGCCTGTGCCTGCTGCTGCCGTGGACGGCACCCGCGGCCGAGGACGTGCGTGTCTACCGCTGCGTTGCCAGCAACGGTGCCGTCGCCCTGCAGGACAGGCCGTGCAACAGCGGCCGCCAGCAGGTGCGCGACCTGCAGCGCCCGCGCGATCCCGCTCCACGGGTGGTGCGCAGTGATGCCACGCCTCCGCCGCCCAGCGAACCCCCGGTCATCCGCGAGCGCGAAGTCCGCCACGTCTACATCCAGCCGCCGCAGCCGATGTACGAGTGCGTGAGCGAGGACGGACGGCGCTATACCAGCGACAACAACGAAGGCAATCCGCGCTGGGTGCCGCTGTGGACCAGTGTCTGGCTGCCGCACGGCCATCGTGGTCCAGCCTATCCCGGACCACGCCCGGCCATCGGCACGCCGATCGGCGACGGCACGGGTTATCGCCGCCCCTCGATCGGCATGGACGTGCAGGTGCCGGCCGGCAGCGTGCTGGTCCGCGACAGCTGCCATGCGTTGCCACCACAGGAAGTCTGCGCACGGCTGAGTGACCGCCGCTGGGAGCTGGATCGCCGTTACAACAGCGCGCTGCAGAGTGAACGCACCGCCATCAGCAACGAACAGCGCGGTATCGATGCGCGCCTGTCGCGCGATTGCGAACGCTGAGCGCAGCACGCCGTCGCAGCCTGTACGCTGTGCGCATGAACCGAGTGATCTGGCTGCTCCTGGTGCTGCTGCCCGGAAGCGCGTTGGCCGAAGAGGGCGTGATCTACCGCTGTACCTCCAGCAGCAGTGACGTCCCTACCCTGCAGCGCACGCCGTGCGCCACCGGCAGCAAGCAGCAGGTGCTGCGCATCCCCGACCCGGCCAACTCGCAGGCGGCCGCCGCTGCGCCTGTAGTCGCCGAACCTGCATCCGCGCCCGTTGAAACACCCGCGCCGGTGCCGGCCGGACCGGCTGTTGCCCCTGCGGCCCCAGCAAAACCACGACGCGCGGACGAAGGACGCACGATCATGGAAGCAGGCATGGTCGAACACGCAGGAGACGACCAGATCCTCGACAGCGCGACGCTGCGCCGCGATGCCCAGGCCCGCGCCGCGGCAGGTGACGGTCCACCGAAGCCGCCGCTTCCTCCGATCTTCCAGTGCACCGACAGCCAGGGCGGCGGCTACCTGTACGAGTACGAAGCCGCGCCCGGCCGCTGCGAGCTGATGACGGTACAGGGCCTTGGCGGAGTGACGCCGGTGAATGCCGCCAGCTGTGAAGTGGTGCGCGACCACTGCGAAGCGCTTCCCGAAGCGCAGCGCTGCGGTGGTTGGCAGCAGCGCTTCCGCGATACCCGCGGCCGTGAGCGCTTCGCCGCGCCGGAGAACCGCGATACCGCGCGCGGTGAACGCGAGCGGCTGCAGGGTGTGCTGGAGGCCAGCAACTGCCCGGTACCGGGGTGACAGCCACCGGTAGTGCCGGCCGCTGGCCGGCAACCACAGGATCTGCAGATGATTGCAGTTGCCGGCCAGCGGCCAGCACTACCTGCTGAAAGATCAGAACCCGTAGCGCAGGAAACCGCCGTCCACCGCGATGCACTCGCCGGTCACATAGCTGGCCGCCGGCAGGCACAGGAAGCCCACGGCTGCGGCCACTTCCTCCGGCTCGCCGATACGACGCATCGGCGTGCGGTTGATCACTTCCTCGTAGTAGTCCGGGTCCGCCAACGGACCGGACGTGCGCCGCGTGCGGATGTACCACGGCGCCACCGCGTTGACCCGGATGCCATCCTCGGCCCACTCGACGGCCAGGTTGCGGGTCATCTGATGCATCGCCGCCTTGGTCATGCCGTAGACCACGCCGCTGCGCACATGGGTCAGGCCGGACACGCTGCCAACGTTGACGATGGATGACGACGCGTGGCGTGCCAGCAACGGATGTGCATAGCGCGACAGCTCGAAGGCCGAGAACAGGTTGGTCTCGAAGATCTTCCGCCATTCGTCCTCGGAATACTCCGTGGCCGCCTTGGTGACATTGCCGCCGGCGTTGTTGACCAGGATGTGCAGGCCATCACTATGATCCTCCACCCAGTCCAGGATCTGGCGGCGGTCCTCGTCGTCTGAGACATCGGCGGCCAGCGCATGCACCTGCATCTGTGGATACACGTCCAGCAGTTCGTCGCGCGCGGTCTCCAGCATGTCGATATCACGGCCGACGATCATCAGATCGGCGCCGAAGCCAGCCAGTTCATGCGCGATGGCCAGGCCGATGCCGGCGCTGGCGCCGGTGATCAGGGCGGTCTGGCCGTCCAGGCGCCACCGTTGCTGGGTCATGTGTTCTCCCGGGCCGCGCCCGCTGTGTTTCGATGCGGCAAGGATACGCGCTCACGGCCGCCCCCTGCCGAGGATGCGACACTGCCCGCACGCCCATCACGGAGTGCCGCCATGCGCATCCTGATCCTGCCCACGTCCCTGCTGGCCACCGCGCTGCTGGCGGGCTGTCAGCGCCCACCGGCGCCGAACCCGGAAAAGCCACCGGTGCCCCGGGCGATGTCGCGCGCAATCAACGAACCGCTGGACCGCGCCAAGGGCGTGCAGAAGACCGTGGACGATGCCGCCGCGCGTGAGCGCAAGGCCGAGGCCGACGCGACGCAGTAACCCCGCAGACGAAAACGCCCGGCCGAGGCCGGGCGCTTCCAGTAGATCCACGCCGTGCGTGGATGGCTTCCGATCAGAACCCGCAGAAGCAGTACGCCAGCGCCTTCACCGGCGTGCCGTTGCCCTTCTCGCGGGCCGCGTTCTCGACAAAGCGCAGCTGCGTATCCACTTCGGGCATCGTGCGCGCCAGCACCATCCGCGCCATGCCCGAGTCGGACAGCATCCAGGCACCTGCACGGCTGCCGGCGAAACCGCTGACGAACTGCGCAAACGGCGTTGCCGCCTTCTCGATGTAACGCACGCGGTAGGCGTCAGCCTTGCCCAGCTTGGCGCGGCTGGCGGCATCGGCCACCGCATCCTTCAGGCCACCGAAGGCATCGACCAGGCCACGTTCCTTGGCCTGCGCACCGCTCCACACGCGTCCACGGGCCACTTCGTCGACGGCCTCGACCGGCTTCTTGCGGGCGTCGGCGACGCGGCCGGTGAAGTCGGCGTAACCCTTGTTGATCACCGACTGGATGACCTGGCCCACGGCCGGATCCATCGGGCGGGTGACATCGAACGCACCGGCGAAACGGGTGGTGCCGACACCGTCGGTGTGCACGCCGATCTTGTCCAGCGCGCGGCTGAAGTTCGGCACCATGCCGAAGATGCCGATCGAACCGGTGATGGTCGACGGATCGGCATAGATGCGATCGGCATTCATGCTGATCCAGTAGCCACCGGAGGCGGCCAGGTCGCCCATCGACACCACCACCGGCTTGCCGGCGGCCTGCAGGGCCACCACTTCGCGGCGGATCTGCTCGGAGGCGAACACTTCACCACCCGGCGAATCCACGCGCAGCACCACGGCCTTCACGTTCTCGTCGTCACGCGCGGCACGCAGCAGCGCCGAGGTCGATTCGCCACCGATGCGGCCGGCCGGCAGGTCGCCACCGCTGATTTCGCCGGCAGCCACCACCACCGCCACCTGCGGACGGCTGTCGACCGGGTTGCGGCGCGCATCGAGCTGGCCCAGGTAGGAGCCGAAGTCGATGTTGCGGAAACCACCGTCGGCATCGTCGTCAGCCACGCCGCGCTCGATCATCAGATCCTCGAATTCCTCGCGGGTCTTCAGCGACGTCACCAGCTTCTGCTGCAGGGCGAACTTGGCCAGGTCACCACCGGCAGCGGCGATGCCTTCCGGCAGCGTGTCGATGCCGGCGGCCAGCTGTGCCGGATCCAGGCGGCGGGCCTTGGCGATGTCGCCCAGGTAGCGCTGCCACACGTCGTTCATCCAGAACAGGTCGGCTTCCTTGGAGGCCGGCGAAGCGGCGTCGAGCACGTAGGGTTCGGCGGCGGACTTGTACTCGCCCACCTTGAACAGGTGCACGTCCACACCCAGCTTGTCCTGCAGGCCGGTGCGGAAGTACTGGCGATAGCGGCCCAGGCCCTCGAGCACCACCGACCCCATCGGGTCCAGGTAGACCTCGTCGGCCTGTGCGGCCAGCAGGTACTGCGACTGGCCCATGCTCTCGCTGTAGGCCACCAGCTGCTTGCCGGACGCACGCAGGTCCTGCAGAGCCGCGGCCACTTCACGCAGCGAAGCGAAGCCCGACGGCTGCAGCTTGTCCAGCTCCAGCACCACGCGCTCGATCTTCTTGTCTTCCTTGGCCGACTCGATCACCCGCAGCAGGTCGCGCAGCTGGATCTCTTCGGCACCGTTGTCGCCCACCGCCTTGGCCAGCGCGCGGCTGACCGGGTCAGCGCTGAACTGCTCGACCAGGCGGCCTTCCGGCGCGATCACCAGGGTGGTGCGGTCCTGCAGCGATTTGCTGGCACCGGCGCCCATGCCGGCGGCGATGACGAACATCACCAGCAGCAGGAACAGCAGGCCGAAGAACACCAGGTTGAGGATCAACCGGCGGGTGAAGTTCATGACGTCCCACAGCCCGATGAAGAAACTGGCGACGGGGTTGCGACGCGCCGGGGGCAGCGGGGGCACGGGTTGATTCATGGAACGCTCCGGATGGCTTCTTGCCGTGGTGCCAGCATAGCCGGTGCCGTGTGATGCGGCATCGGACACAAGTCAGGGGATCGCCCGCCATGGGTCGGCAGGGCGGGCGGGACGATCAGGACAACATCGATTGGCCGATGCGCAGGCTGCTGCGACGCAGGCGCCAGCCCATCAGGATGGCGGCGGCGGTCAGGCCGACGATCAGGCCGATCCACATGCCCTGCGGGCCCATGCCCAGGCCCAGGCCGAGCCCGGCGCCGAGCGGCATGCCCAGGCCCCAGTACGCGAACATGGCGATGAACATCGGCACGCGGGTGTCCTTCAGCCCGCGCAGCGCGCCCGCCGACAGCACCTGGATGCCATCCGGGAACTGGAAGGTGGCCGCGTACAGCAGCAGGGTGGAGGCCAGGCCGGCCACCGCCAGGTCGTTGGTGTAGACACCGACGATGGCGTCATGGCCGAACAGCAGCACCGCTGCCGACAACGTCTGCGTACCCATGATGATCGCGTAGCCGGCCCAGGCCGCGCGCCGCACGCCGAAGCCATCGCCACGACCGACCGCATGGCCGACGCGCACGGTGGTGGCCTCGGCCACGCCCATCGGGATCATGAAGCACAGCTGGGCGACGTTGATCGCGATCTGGTGCGCGGCCGCTTCATTGGCACCAAGGCGGCCGATCAGCAGCGCGGTGACGATGAACAGGCCGCCCTCCATCAGCACGGTGATGCCGATCGGCAGGCCGGTGCGCAGCAGGTCCCAGATCGCCTTCCAGCGCGGTCCTTCGAAGTGCGAGAACAGCTGCAGGTGGGCAAAGCGCTTGGTGAACCACAGGTAGGTGGCGAAGGCGATCGCCTGCAGCCACATCATCACCGCCGAGGCGATGCCCAGGCCCTCGGCGCCCATTTCCGGGAAGCCGAGCTTGCCGTTGGCCAGCACGTAGCCCATCGGTGCCAGCACCAGCAGGCCACCGAAGCCGAGCAGCATGGTCGGCAGCGTCCAGTGCATGCCCTCGCTGAGATAGCGCATGCAGAAGTACAGGGTCAGCGCAGGTCCGCCCCAGCGCACCGCATGCAGGAACGCGGTGGCCCCCGGCACGATGTCCGGTGCGATGCCGAACGCAGGCAGCAGCGGCGGCACCACGGTGAGGAAGGTGAACATGATCAGGCCCAGGCCCAGCGCCAGCCACAGTGCCTGGCGGAACAGCGGGCCGATCTCGCGCTCGCGGCCGGCGCCATGCAGCTGCGACACCGAGGCGGTGAGCGAGATCAGGGTGCCGATCGGGATCAGCATCGGCAGCCACAGCAGGGCGGTGCCGATGGTCACCGCGGCCAGGGTCGCCGTGGCGTGGTGGCCGGCAATGACGTTGTCGACGAAGGAGATCAGACCGGTGGACACATGCCCGAGCACAAGCGGCAGGGCGAGCAGACCGGTAGCGCCGACTTCCTTGCTGAAGCGCGGCGTGGAGGTTGCAGTAGACATAAGGTGCTTGACGCGAACTACGGTTGCGCGCGAAGGGCACAGGCACCGGGTTGCGGGCCGCCATCTTACGCGTGCAGCGCGCGCATTCCCATGACATGGCGTGAATGCTGGGTTCCGGCAGGCCCCGGCATCACGCGTTGCGATCACGTTACGAACAGAAAAAGGGGACGGAGGGGATTAAGTCGTTTCAAGCCCGACTGTGCCGAATACGACTTAATCCCCTCCGTCCCCTTTTCTTTCTACTGCCCGGCCTGGCGCTTGAGCCAGGTATCGCGCTCGGCCGGCGGCACCGCGAGGAACGCGCCGCGGACCTTGTCGCGCTCCTGCGGTGGCGTGCGCTGTGCCACCAGGGTCAGTTGGGCCAGCTGCGCCGGGCTGAGCTGGCGCAGCACGGCCAGCGCGGCCTCGCGCTGTTCCGGCGGCACGAAGCCGAACAGGCCGTGCAGCTTGGGGAACTCCAGGCCCAGCTGCGGGCCCAGCCGCCAGCCTTCGCGGAAGGCCTGGTCCTGCGCCTGGAACTGCTGGCGCAGGCGCTGCTGCTGGTCGGCCGGCAACGCATTGAATCGCGCAGCGGCCTGACGGATCCGCTCACGCTCGCCCTCCGGCAATGCCCGCCATGCGGCGTAGTCGGCGCGGCGCTGGCGCTGCTGCTGGGCATCGAGCTGGGCGAACGCAGCGGGCGTCGTACCTGTGGTGGCCGGGGCCGCCGGTGAACTGCCCGGCACTGGCGGCGGCAGCGGCACGTTCAAGGTCTGCGGCGCGGCGGACAGCGACAACGGCAGGGCCAGCAGCAGGCTGGCGAATACGGTCTTATTCATCGGCAGCAGCGGTTTCCAGCGTGGCGCTGGCCGGCTCCGGCCGGCTCGGCTTGGATTGCGACTCGTCCACCGGCAGCGGGCCGCCCGCGGCGGTCCATGCATACAGATCGGCATCGGCCACCAGCGGATAGTCGCGGTCGGCCAGCATCGTGGCGTCGTCCGTCGCCTGCGCAGGGGTCGCGTCCGGCGTGGCATTGACCTTGCTCGGCGGCAGTGCTTCCACCGTGACGGGACCCGCCTCACCAACCACGCCTTCCGGCAGCGGTGCGTCGCTGCCGAACGAATGTCCCTGCCAATGGCGCCAGCCCAGCGCGGCGGCCAGCAGTACCACCACGGTTATCAGCAGGATCAACGGACCGCGCCAGCGCGGCTTGGCATTGGCGCGGCGGCGCTTGCCAGTGGCTGCAGCCCGCTCGTCGCGCTGCGGGGTGCGCCAGCTGGAGGTCGGCGCTTCACTGCTGTTCGTCGGTGCGGCCGGCTGTTGCAGCTGCTGCAGGCGTTTGACGGGCAGATCGCGGATGCGCAGCTGCACCTGTTCGGCCAGCTGGCGCCAGGCCGAGGCGTCGGGCTGGCCGTGCGCGTCACGCGGGCAGGCATCGGCCAGCAACTGCTGGTAGCCGGCTTCGTCCTGGTCGAGCACGCGCGTGGCGATACCTTCATCCAGGCTGCCGCCCACCCGCAGCAACAGCGCCAGGCGCGGCAACGGTCCCATCTGGCCCAAGGCGGCAAGCGGCGGCTCCCACTGGCCGCCCACCGGCTCACGCAGCGCTTGGCGCTGGCCCAGCAGGGTCCAGAAGCGGGTTGGCCACTGCGCCATCGGCAGGTCACTGGCGACCGCCGCAAACGCGCGCATCACCGCCACCAGGGTCTGTTCGGCCCGGGCAGCATCGCCGCACTGCAGTTCAGCCACCACCAGGGCGCGGCGTTCAACACCTCGCAGGAACGCCGACAGCGCGCCGGCCGCGGTCGAGGAAACAGGGGCGGGCACAGCCGTCATCGATCACTCCAAAGGTCTGCCCGCATGATAGCGGCAGGCCATCGGCGCCCGTAGGACTTGCGCCCACAGGCACTTCGTGCTGCAGGTTGTGCACAGCACCACGCTGCCTGCGCAGGAAACTGTGGCATCCAGCTGAATTCACTCTGTTTCAGCATTGCTTCACACTTAAATCATTGATTTTGATGGATTTTAAAGTATGGCGATTTTTTGACCAACCCGAGCGTGAGGCCGTCGCCATCGGCCTCCTGCGCGCCCGCCGACCGGTAACGCACAGCGTTATCCACAGAACATGTGGATAAGACTGAATCTCCAATGGACACCGATATTTAGGTGACATTTATGATTCAACGGGCCCCGCCCCGCCGCCGCCCACTCCGCCATTCGCGCGCGCATGGCCCGGTACACTGGCCCGATGCTTTCACCGATTCCGACCCTGCAGGTCGCCCTGCCCGTCCCCCTGCCCCGCCTGTTCGACTACCTGTCGCCGGAGGGCGTGGCCCCCACGGTTGCGGTCGGCTGCCGCCTGAAGGTGCCGTTCGGCAACCGTGAGCTGGTCGGTGTGGTGGTGGGACACGGCCAGACCGACGACGGCCAGGGACTCCGCCAGGCGTTGGCCTGGTGCGACCCGCAGCCGCTGCTGCAGGGTGAGCTGTGGCAGAGCCTGCAGTGGCTGGCGCGCTACACCCACGCGCCGTTGGGCGAAGTACTCAGCACCGCCCTGCCCGGCCCGCTGCGCCACGGCGAGGCCCTGCCCGACACCCATCACTGGGGCTGGCAACTGACACCCGAAGGCCATGCCCAGCGCGGGAAGCTGCGCGCCGGCAGCCGCCCGCGGCAGCTGGCCGAACTGCTGGCCGAGGCCGTGGTGGATGAAGACGTACTGGGCGAACGCATGGAGGACTGGCGCACCGCCGCACGCAGTCTGGCCAAGCGTGCACTGGCCGAGCGCGTGGCGATGACGGTGGCACCGCAGCATGCGCAGCCGCTGCCCGGGCCCACGCTCAACCCGGACCAGGCCGAGGCCGTGACTGCGATCAACGCCGCCGACGGCTTCCAGCCTTTCCTGCTGGATGGCGTGACCGGCAGCGGCAAGACCGAGGTCTACCTGCAGGCGATCATCCATTGCCTGGCACAGGGCAGGCAGGCGCTGGTGCTGGTGCCGGAAATCGGCCTGACTCCGCAGACCCTGGCACGCTTCCGCGGCCGCCTCGGCATCGCCGTGCATGCGCTGCATTCGGGCTTGAACGATAATGAGCGCGCTCGCGTCTGGGCAGCCGCCTCACGTGGTGAAGCACGCGTCATTGTCGGCACCCGCTCGGCAGTGTTCACGCCGCTGCCGCAGGCCGGTCTGCTGATCATCGACGAGGAACATGACGGCAGCTACAAGCAGCAGGACGGCATCCGCTACCACGCGCGCGATTTCGCCCTGGTGCGGGCCAAGGCCCTGGGCATCCCGGTGCTGCTGGGCAGTGCCACGCCCTCGCTGGAAACCCTGCACAACGCCTATGCCGGGCGCTACACCCACCTGCGCCTGAAGCAGCGTGCCGGCGATGCACGACCACCGCGCGTGCGCATCCTTGATGTGCGCAAACGGCCATTGCACGATGGCCTCTCGGCCGATGTTCTGGCCGGCATCGGCGAGCACCTGCAGCGTGGCCAGCAGGTGCTGGTGTTCAAGAACCGCCGTGGCTATGCGCCGGTGCTGCTGTGCCACGACTGCGGCTGGACCGCACCGTGCAACCGCTGCGATGCACCGATGACCGTGCATGGTGGCGGCCGCCGGCTGCAGTGCCACCACTGCGGTGCGCGGCAACCGGCGCCGCTGGCATGCCCGGCCTGCGGCAGCCTGGCGCTGCAGCCGCAGGGCATCGGCACCGAACGCCTGGAAGAGCACCTCACCGCCGCCTTCGCCGATTTTCCGGTGGTGCGCATCGACCGCGGCACCACCTCACGACGCGACGCACTGGAACAGCAGCTGGCGAGGCTGGGCGACCAACCCGGCATCCTGGTCGGCACGCAGATCCTGGCCAAGGGCCACGACCTGCCGAAGCTGACACTGGTGGTGGTGGTGGGCATCGACGAAGGGCTGTTCTCGGCCGACTTCCGTGCCAGTGAAAAACTGGCACAGCAGCTGATCCAGGTCGCTGGCCGCGCCGGCCGTGCACGCGATCCCGGCGAGGTCTGGCTGCAGACCCATCACCCCGGGCATCCGCTGCTGGAAACCCTGGTGAGCGGTGGCTACCACCCGTTCGCGCAGGCCGAGTTGAACCAGCGCCAGGCCGCCGGATTCCCGCCGTTCGCGCATCTGGCACTGATGCGCGCCGAGGCACAGCAGGTCGAGCATGCCAATGCGTTCCTGCTGGCGGCGCGGCAGTTGCTGGGCGAACAGAACGTGGTCGAGGCCTATGGGCCCATGCCGGCGCCGATGCCGCGGCGTGCCGGTTACCAGCGCACGCAGCTGTTGCTGTCCGCGCTTCAGCGGCCACCGCTGCATGGCGTGCTGGCCCAACTGGTGCCGCAGCTGTATGCGCTGCCGGAGGCACGCAAGGTGCGCTGGTCCCTGGATGTGGATCCGACGGATCTGTATTGAGGGCGCTGCCCAATGCTGCGTAGCGTCGAGCTTGCTCGACTGCCGTGCGCCAGAAACAGTCAAGCAAGCTCGACTCTACCGTCGGTCCGTATGGACCCGACGGATCTGTATTGAGGCAGACGAACGCTAGCGCCGGGCCATGCCCGGCGGTCCTCCGCATACCACGCTCGCCGGGCATGGCCCGGCGCTACCCCTCAGGTCAGCGGCGACATCACGCCGCGCTGGTAGGCCGGGCGTTCGCGCAGGCGGGCGTACCAGTCGGCCAGGTGCGGCAGGTCCGGGCGCTGGATGGGCAGTTCGAACCAGGCATAGATCAGCGAGCCCAGCGGGATGTCACCCATCGCGAACGTCTCGCCCGACAGCCACGGCTGTCTGGCCAACGTGGCATCGGCCATCGCCAGGTAGTCACCGGCACGCACGATGGCGGCATTGATGCGCGCTTCGTCGCGGTCAGCTGGGGCGGTGCGCATGATGCCCCAGATCAGGTCGGTGTACAGCGGCGCCATGCGCGAGGTGCTCCAGTCCATCCACTTCTCGGCCTGGGCGCGTTCCATCGGGTCTTCGGCGTACAGCGTGCCCAGCGCGTAGCGCGCACTCAGATAGCGCACGATGGCATTCGATTCCCACAGCGGCAGGCCATGGTCTTCGATCACCGGCACCAGGCTGTTGGGATTCATCGCCAGGTACTCCGGCGTCTGCGTGCCGCCGTGGCTGCCACCGACTTCGATGGATTCATACGGCAGGCCGATCTCCTCGGCGCACCACAGCACCTTGCGGACGTTGCTGGAATTGCGGCGGCCCCAGATCTTCAACATGCGGGTTTTTCCTTGCTGGCAATGCGAGCGGCAACGATACGCCTGATCGGAGTGGGTGTGTGGGTGGCGGATGTGGAATCGGGCATCTGCGCGCTGCCGGCCAGCGGCCGGCACTACCGGTTCCTTTCCGGCCAGCGGCCGGCACTACCGGTTTTTCTTCGGCAGCGCGCGCACGTAGGAGGACTTGCCGTCCTTCTTCAGCTCGAACAGCCCGATCGCTGCCAGCAGGTCACTGAGCTTGCCGTAACCGTAGTTGCGCGGGTCGAACGAGGCCTGGTTGCCGATCTGGCTGCCGACCGGGCCAAGGTGCGACCAGCCATCCTCGCCCTCGGCCGAGGACACCGCACGGCGCAGCATCTTCACCAGCCGCGTATCGCTGCGCATTTCCGCACCGCTCTTGCGTGGCCGGGCATCGTCGTTGGCAACAGGCTCGTTCGATGCCTGTTCGCTGGACGCCTGTTCGGTATCCGGCACGCTGGCATGGGTCTGGCCCAGCGCTTCCAGATAGGTGAACTTCGAGCACGCGTTGACGAACGGCTCCGGGGTTTTCTTCTCGCCGAAGCCATACACCTTCACGCCATCGGTCAGCAGGCGCATCACCATCGGGGTGAAATCGGCATCGCTGGACACGATGGCGAAGCCATCGAGATTGCGCGCGTACAGCAGGTCCATGGCATCGATCACCATCGCCATGTCCGAGGCATTCTTGCCCTTGCTGTAGGCGAACTGCTGGATCGGGCGGATCGCATATTCGTGCAGCACGGCCTCCCAACCCTTCAACCGCGGGCTCTTCCAGTTGCCATAGGCGCGGCGCACGTTGGCCACGCCGTAGCGGGCGACTTCGGCCAGGACCTCGTCGATCTTCGAGGCCGGCGCGTTGTCGGCGTCGATCAACAGGGCGATGCGCTTTTCCGGTTCGCTCATGGGCTCCTCACGGGCGGTTGCCTGAACCCGAGTATCGCCGATCCATGCGGGCGCTGACGTGACAGGGCGCCATCGTGCGAAGATGCCAGGCGCTTCCCCCAATGCCCCCACTGGAGTGAGTCGATGAGTCGCGAGCGCGTTCCCCACCTGGTTGTTGTCGGCGGCGGTTTTGCCGGTCTCTGGGCCACCCGTGCCCTGGCCCGCGAGCGCATACGCATCACCCTGGTCGACCGCCGCAACCACCATCTGTTCCAGCCACTGCTGTACCAGGTGGCCACCGCCGGCCTGTCCGCGCCGGACATCGCCGCGCCGCTGCGCCACATCCTCGGCCACCAGCGCAATGTGGAAGTCCGCCTGGGCGAAGTGGTGACCATCGACAAGCAGGCCCGGCAGATCCGCATGGCCGATGGCAGCACGCTGGACTACGACAGCCTGCTGCTGGCTACCGGCGCCACCCACGCCTACTTCGGCAACGACCAATGGGCCGATGATGCGCCCGGGCTGAAGACGCTGGACGATGCCATCGCACTGCGCCGCAAGCTGCTGCTGGCGTTCGAGCGCGCCGAGGCCGAACCGGACCCCGCGAAGAAGGCGGCGTGGCTGAGCTTCGCCGTGGTCGGCGGTGGACCTACCGGTGTTGAGCTGGCCGGCACCCTGGCAGAAATCGCGCGGCATACGCTGCGCAACGAGTTCCGCCACATCGATCCTGCCAGCGCCAAGGTGCGGCTGGTCGAGGCCGGCCCACGCGTGTTGTCTTCGTTCCCGGAAGTGCTTTCGCTGAAGGCGCGCCGTCAGCTGGAAAAGCTGGGCGTGGAAGTGCTGACCGGCACCCCGGTGAGCGACATCGACAGCCAGGGCTTCAAGCTCGGTGATCAGTTCGTGCCGGCCCGCACTGTGGTGTGGGCCGCCGGTGTGGCCGCTTCACCGCTGGCGCGCACCCTGGATGTGCCGCTGGATCGCGCCGGCCGCGTGCAGGTGCAGCCGGACCTGACCCTGCCCGACCACCCCGAGCTGTTCGTGGCCGGCGATCTGGCCGCACTGAATCAAGCCAATGGCAAGCCGGTGCCCGGCGTCGCGCCCGCCGCCAAGCAGATGGGCAAGTACGTGGCCGAAGTGATCCGCGCGCGCCTGGACGACAAGCCGGCACCAGGTCCCTTCAAGTACGCCGACTTCGGCAACCTGGCCACCATCGGCCGCATGGCCGCGATCGTGCACCTGGGCAGGCTGCAACTCTCGGGCGTCCTCGCCTGGTGGTTCTGGCTGGCCGCACACGTGTTCTTCCTGATCGGCTTCCGCAACCGCATCGTGGTGCTGCTGAACTGGGCCGTGGCGTACTGGAGCTACCAGCGCAGCGCGCGCATCATCTTCGGTGATGACCAGGAAGACCGGCGACCAGGGCGCTAGGGCCGAAGACGGACACGGGTTCTCTGCCTGGGAGTAGATCCACGCCATGCGTGGATGAATGTCTGTGCAGGCCGCATGGAGCTCAGCCACGCATGGCGTGGCTCTACTGCCTCATCAGGCCGCCGGGCACTCGCCGTTTCGACCAAACCCGGCAGAGGTCTTCCTTTCTCGCAGTACCGGCAATTGAAAGCCAAGCTCTACCTGCGGCGCCCATCGCTCACTGCGCCTTTGGTTTCGGGTACCACAGCGCGTTGACGATGACCCAGCGCTGGTCGAAGCGGCCCATGTGGAAGTAGTCGACGAACCACGGGGTTTCCAGCCGCACCGAGGCCGCGTTGCCGGTCACGTCCAGCACCGTGCAGCGGCGGTTCCATTGATCCTTCGGGGTCTTCAACGCGCCCTGCTTCGTCAGTGAGACCAGCTCTTCCTTCGACATGCGGCGCAGGCCCAGTCGCTCGTCGGGTGTCTCGCCGAGCACCGCGCGCTTGGCCAGGTCCGGGTGCAGGGAGCGGGCGACGCGCTGCGGGTCGGCCTCCAGCTGGCCGTCGACGTAATCGTGGCAGGTGGCTTCGATGGCCGCGATGGTGGCCGGGTCGGCGGCAGGGCTCGTTGCTGCGGAAAGAGCGAACAGCAGGGCAATCGTGGACATCCGGGTCTCCGGCTCTGGGCGCGGGGCGATCATCGCATGGGCAAGCCGCATCCACGCATGGCGTGGATCTACTGCATCAGGCCCATTTCGTCGACGCTCAGCTGCATGTACAGGAACGCGGCCGCTTCGTCGGTCATCGGCTGGCCCTGCGGGAAACTGTCGAGCCAGGCGGAGATGCGCGCATGCCGATGCTTCAGCGCATCAGCTATCGCGCGCTTTTCCGCGTCGGTGGCATGTTCCTGCATCTCATCGCGCAGCAGGTCATCGCCGATGCCCCATTTTTCGGCCAGCGGGATCAGGTCGACCAGATCGGGCGGCACCTGGTCGCGGCGCAGGTGGATGGGCTCGGGCGTGTCCGGGCCGCGCTGTGCGGCCAGTTCGGCGGCGCTGCCGATCTGCCCGTGCTGCAGCGGTGGCGGAGTCTGGGCGCAGGCCGACAGGGGGATACAGAACGTCAACATCAGCATCCAGCAGGATTTCATCGGACCGCTTCCTGTGTCGATGGATGTGGCGATGATGGCATGGCCCAGCACACCATCCACGCATGGCGTGGATCTACAGGACCGGGGCCTGCAGCCAGGCCAGCTTGCGTTCGCGCGGCTGCTGCTTGAGCTGCCACTCGGCCCGCGAGGCGGCGGCCCGGTCCGGGTACTCGCGCACGGCCAGCACGCGCAGTGGCGGCCGTGCCCGGGTGTAGCGCGCGCCCTTGCCGGCCTGGTGGGCGGCGAAACGCGCCTCCACATCGGTGCTGATGCCGGCGTAGTAGCTGCCATCGCGGCATTCGAGCAGGTACAGGAACCACGGGCGGAGGGACGGGGCCATGCCCGGATTATGCCGTGCTGCACTGCAGCGGATATACTGGCGCCCGAATGCAGGAGAGAGGCGCCGCGCTGGCGCCCGCCGAAGGCGCAGGCTCCCATGATCGCTCAGGCCGGTGGGCTGGAATCCCACCAACCATGCATTCGACTCGCCGAGCTGGAGAGAGGTCACCGGGCACGCCCGGGACGATCCGCCGAAGGGGCACGCGGCCAACGCCGCTGAACTCTCAGGCAAAAGGACAGCGGGAGCGGCACCGGTCATCGTCATCCCGTCATTGCGCAGGCAGTGGCGGTAGTCGCGCATGGCCGGCCCCACCGCGCCCGGAGCCTGTCCCATGCTGCTGTCCATCATCTACCTGATCGCCATTTCCGCCGAAGCCATGACCGGCGCGCTGTCCGCCGGCCGTCGCCGCATGGACCTGTTCGGGGTGGTCATGATCGCCTGCGTCACCGCCCTCGGGGGCGGTTCGCTGCGCGACATCCTGCTCGGCCACTACCCGCTGGGCTGGGTGAAGCATCCCGAGTACCTGGGCTTCACCGTGTGCGCGGCGCTGATCGCCACCTGGGTGGCGCGCTGGATGCACCACTTCCGCCGCACCTTCCTGGTGCTCGATGGCCTGGGCCTGATCGCCTTCACCCTGATCGGCTGCTCGATCGCGCGCGAGGCCGGCCATGCCATGCCGATCGTGCTGATCGCCGGCATGCTGACCGGCGCCTTCGGCGGCGTGCTGCGCGACATTCTCTGCAACGAGGTGCCGCTGATCTTCCAGAAGGAGCTGTACGCGATCATCGCGCTGCTGACCGGCGCGGCCTACCTGTTGCTGCTGCACTGGGGCGTGGCCGACGCCACCGCGATCCTGTGCTGCCTCGGCGGCGGCTTCGCGCTGCGCCTGCTGGCGATCCACTACCGCTGGGAAATGCCGAAGTTCGTCTATCACGACGAAGTGCATTGATTGTTTGACGGTAGTGCCGGCCGCTGGCCGGCAACACGGCACGCGCCCGCAGATTCCGGCAGGTTGCCGGCCAGCGGCCGGCACTACCGAATGCGTTGCATGACCATGGTCATGCGGCATTGACCGGGGTGATTGGCTACCATTGTCACCCCGTCGCTGCCGCGACGGCATCCAGCCACGCCGCGCCCGCGGCCCCGCCAGACAACTCCCTCCCCGCTGCCCGTGGTGCCGTGAACGCGCCGACGGGCCCGCATGTCCCTGCGCGCGCAGGGCGCAGGATGCCCCATGTCTGTCGCCGAAAATTCCCGCTTCCGTCGTGCCCGCCTGTTGTGGGCGGTGCTGGCCATCGCCCTCGTCGCCGTTCTGGCGTGGTGGCTGTGGCCCCGGAACGGCGCCGGCAGCAGCGACGATGCGCCGGGCAAGACGGTGCCGGTACGCGTGGCACGCGCCAGCGCCGAGCCGCTGGTGCTGCGCCTGAAGGCGGTCGGTACGGTCACCCCGCTGCACAGCGTGGTGGTACGCAGCCGCGTGGATGGCGAACTGCTGCGGCTGCATTTCCAGGAAGGCCAGCAGGTGAAGGCCGGCGATCTGCTGGCGCAGATCGACCCGCGCCCGTATGAAGTGAAGCTGGCACAGGCTCAGGGTACCCAGCAGCAGAATCTGGCCGAGCTGGAAAACGCCGAGCGCCAGCTGCAGCGCTACCGCGAACTGCAGAAGCAGAACTACGTGTCCGGGCAGGAACTGAGCGACCAGCAGAGCAAGGTGCGCCAGCTGCAGGGCCGCCGCCTCAGCGATCAGGCGTCTGTTGATGAAGCGCGCCTGCAGCTGCAGTACACCCGCATCACCGCGCCGGTCAGTGGCCGCGTCGGGCTGCGCCGGTTGGACGTGGGCAACCTGGTGCGCGCCAGCGATGCCGAAGGCCTGGTGACGCTGGCGCAGACCGCGCCGATCAGCGTGCTGTTCACCGTGCCCGAACCCGAGCTGCCTGCGCTGCTCGATGCCGTGCAGGCGCAACCGGCACTGGCGGTGGAAACCTGGGACCGCGAAGAACGCCGGCAGCTGGCCCGCGGCTCGCTGTCCAGCGTCGACAACCGCATCGATACCACCACCGGCACGTTGAAACTGCGTGCGCACTTCGACAACCACGATCTGGCGCTGTTCCCCAACCAGTTCGTCAACGTCCGCCTGCAGCTGGGCGAGCAGCCCGCGCTGCTGATTCCCGATGCCGCCGTGCAGTTCGGCAGCCAGGGCAACTACGTGCATATCGTCGACAAGGACAGCAAGGCACAACGCCGCACCGTGGTGCTCGGTCCAGCCGATGATGGACGCGTGGCCGTGCGCTCCGGGCTGGCCGCAGGGGACAAGGTGGTGATTGAAGGCATCGACGGGCTGGAAGACGGCACGGCGGTGGAGATCATCACCGAGGAGGCCGCGACCAAGGCCGGCGCATGAACCTCTCGCGCCCGTTCATCCTGCGCCCGGTCGCAACGACTCTCCTGATGGTGGCGCTGCTGCTGTCCGGCGTGCTGGCCTATCGCCTGCTGCCGGTGGCCGCGCTGCCGCAGGTCGATTACCCGATCATCCAGATCACCACGCTGTATCCGGGGGCCAGCCCCGAACTGACCACACGCACCATCACCGCACCGCTGGAGCGCCAACTCGGGCAGATTCCCGGCCTGAAACAACTGTCGTCGACCAGTTCCGGTGGCGCCTCGGTCATTACCCTGCAGTTCGGGCTGGAGGTGTCGCTGGGTGTGGCCGAGCAGGACGTGCAGGCCGCCATCAACGCGGCGGGCAGCTTCCTGCCCGGGGACCTGCCTGTGCCGCCGGTGTACCGCAAGGTCAACCCGGCCGACACCCCCATCCTGACCTTGGCGGTGACCTCGCAAGGCCTGTCGCTGCCGCAGGTGCACGATCTGGTGGATACGCGCATCGCCCAGCGCCTGGCGCAGTTGCCCGGCGTCGGCCTGGTCAGCCTGGCCGGTGGCCAGCGCCCGGCGGTGCGCATCCAGGTCAATCCAGCGGCGCTGGCCGCCAACAACCTGGGCATGGACCACATCCGCACCGCCATCGCCGCCGCCAACGTCAACCTGCCCAAGGGCAGTTTCGATGGCCCGATCCGCGCGGTGATGCTCGATGCCAACGATCAGATGCGCAGCGTGGATGAGTACCGTGCCCTGATACTGGCCTGGCGCGACGGCGCGCCGCTGCGGCTGGGCGATGTAGCCACCATTACCGATGGCGCCGAGAACCGGCAGCTGGCCGCCTGGAGCGGTACCACGCCGGCAGTGCTGGTGAACATCCAGCGCCAGCCCGGCGCCAACGTGATCGCCGTGGTCGAGCAGGTGCGTACGCTGCTGCCGCAGCTGCAGGCCACGCTGCCCGCCGGCGTGCAGATGAATGTACTGAGCGACCGCACCGAATCGATCCGCGCGTCGGTGCGCGGCGTGCAGAAAGAACTGGTACTGGCCATCGGCCTGGTGGTGCTGGTCACCTGGGTGTTCCTGCGCAATCTGCCGGCCACGCTCATTCCCAGCGTCGCGGTGCCGCTGTCGCTCATCGGCACCTTCGCGGTGATGCTGCTGGCCGGCTATTCGCTCAACAACCTCACCCTGATGGCGCTGACCATCGCCACCGGCTTCGTGGTGGACGATGCCATCGTGATGCTGGAGAACATCGCCCGCCATCTGGAGGAAGGCGAAAGCCCCCGCGATGCAGCGCTGAAAGGCGCAGCCGAGATCGGCTTCACCCTGGTGTCGCTGACTGTTTCGCTGATCGCGGTGCTGATCCCGCTGCTGTTCATGGCCGACCTGGTGGGTGCACTGTTCCATGAGTTCGCAGTGACACTGGCTGTAGCCATCGGCATTTCGCTGGTGGTCTCGCTGACGCTGACGCCGATGCTGTGCGCACGGTTCCTGAAGCCGCACGCGAAGACTGCACATGCGCCCGATGTCTTCGACCGCGTCATCAGCCTCTACGACCGCCAGCTGCGCTGGGTGCTGCAGCGCCAGCCGCTGATGTTGCTGGCCACCGTTGCCACCCTCGCACTGACCGTGGCGCTGTACTTCGCCGTGCCCAAGGGTTTCTTCCCGGTGCAGGATGCCGGCCTGGTGCAGGGCATCAGCGAAGCGCCGCAGGCGATCTCGTTCCAGGCCATGCGCGAGCGCCAGCAGGCGCTGGCGGCGGCCATCGAAGCCGACGAGGCGGTGGCCAGCGTCTCGTCCTACATCGGCGTGGACGGCAACAATGCCACGCTCAATACCGGCCGCCTGCTGATCGAGCTGAAACCGCACGGCGACCGCGATGGCGCCGCCGTGGTGATGGCGCGCCTGCAACAGCGCGTGTCGAAGATCCCCGGCATCACCCTGTACCTGCAGCCGGTACAGGAGCTGGGCATCGAAGACCGCATCAGCCGCACCCAGTACCAGTTCACCCTGACCACGCCGGATCTTGAAACACTGGAACGCTGGACCCCGAAGCTGCTGCAGGCGCTACGCCAGCAACCTGCACTGCGCGATGTCGCCAGCGATCTGCAGATGCAGGGCCGGCAGGCGCGCGTGGCGATCGACCGCGATGCGGCGGCGCGCCTGGGCGTGAGCGTGGAAGCAGTAGCCGATGCGCTGTACGACGCCTATGGGCAGCGCCAGATTTCGACCATCTTCACCCAGGCCAGCCAGTACCGGGTGGTGCTGGAGGCCGATCCTTCACGACAGCCCGGGCCGGAGGCGATCACGGGCCTGCGTGTGCGCAGCAGCAGTGGGCAGACCGTGCCGCTGGGTGCGGTGGCACGCGTGGATCTGGGCCCGACCGCTCTGCTGCGCAACCATGTCGGCCAGTTCCCGGCGGCCACGCTGTCGTTCAACCTTGCCCCGGGCGCATCACTGGGCGAAGCGGTGGAGGCTGTGCACGCCGCGCGCGCACAGGTGAACCTGCCGCAGAGCATCGAACTTCGCCTGCAGGGTGCCGCAGCGGCCTTCAGCAGCTCGCTGTCGTCCACACTGTGGCTGATCCTGGCCGCGGTGGTGGTGATGTACATCGTGCTGGGCGTGCTCTACGAGAGCTTCATCCACCCCATCACCATCCTCTCCACCCTGCCCTCGGCCACCGTCGGTGCGTTGGCGGTACTGTGGGTAAGCGGACGCAGCCTGGACCTGATCGCGGTGATCGGCATCGTGCTGCTGATCGGCCTGGTGAAGAAGAACGCGATCATGATGATCGACTTCGCGCTGGACGCGCAGCGCACACGCGGCATGTCACCGCGCGAGGCGATCCATCAGGCCGCGCTGCTGCGCTTCCGGCCGATCCTGATGACCACGCTGGCCGCGCTGTTCGGCGCAATCCCGCTGATGCTGGCCAGTGGTTCCGGCGCAGAGCTGCGGCAGCCACTGGGCTGGGTGATGGTGGGGGGGCTGCTGGTCAGCCAGGTACTGACCCTGTTCACCACGCCGGTGATCTACCTGGCCTTTGATCGCCTGCAGCGTGGCCGTGCGACGTCCCCGGTGGCCGTTGACGAGGCGCGCGCGTGACCCCCAGCGCGCGCCTGGCGCAGGCCTGCGTGCAGCGCCCGGTAGCGACGATCCTGCTGGCGGTGGCGCTGGTGCTGGCCGGCCTGCTGGCATTGCGCCTGTTGCCGGTGGCGCCGCTGCCACAGGTCGATTACCCGGCCATTGAAGTCAGTGCCAGCCTGCCCGGCGCCTCGCCCGAGTCGATGGCAGCCACCGTCGCCACGCCGCTGGAGCGCGCACTGGGCAGCCTGCCCGGCATCTCACGCATCGACTCGGCCAGCACCCAGGGCCAGACCCAGATCGAACTGAAGTTCGTACTCGGCCGCGACATCGATGAGGCAGCGCGTGAAGTGCAGGCCGCCATCAATCTTGCACGCGGGCAGTTGCCCAGTGGCATGCCCGGCATGCCGCAGTACCGCAAGGTCAATCCCTCACAGGCACCGATCCTGGCGCTGGCACTGACCTCGGACACGCGTTCGCCAGGCCAGCTGTATGACCTGGCCTCCACCGTGCTGGCGCAGAAGCTGTCGCAGGTACCGGGCGTGGGCGAAGTGCAGGTGGGCGGCAGCGCCTTGCCCGCCGTGCGTGTATCGCTGGACCCGAATGCACTGAACCATGCAGGCCTGGCGCTGGAGGACGTGGCCCAGGCCATCGGCCGCGCCAACGCCATGCGCCCGCTGGGTGCCGTGGGCGATGACCGCCAGCAGTGGCAGCTGGAAGCGCCGCTGCAGCTGCGCCAGGCCGCGCAGTACCGCGAACTGGCATTGAAGGTCAGCGACGACCGCACGCTGCGGCTGGGCGATGTCGCCGCCGTTGCCGATGGCGTGGAAGACCGTTACGCCAGCGGCTTCCACAACGAACGCCCCGCCGTGCTGCTGATCGTCAGCCGCCAACCCGGCGCCAACATCATCGCCACCGTTGATGCCATCCAGGCGCAGCTACCGCAACTGCATGCGCTGTTGCCCTCCAGCGTGGACATGCGGCTGGTGATGGACCGCTCGCCGGTGATCCGCGCCACCCTGCACGAAGCAGAGCTCACGCTGGTGCTGGCGATCGTGCTGGTGGTGCTGGTGGTGCTCGGCTTCCTCGGCCACTGGCGTGCAGCGTTGGTGCCCAGCGTGGCCATTCCGGTGGTGCTGTTCGGCACGCTGGCGCTGATCGCGCTGATGGGCTTCTCGCTCAATACACTTTCATTGATGGCGCTGATCGTCGCCGCCGTGCTGGTGGTGGACGATGCCATCGTGGTGCTGGAGAACATCGCCCGCCATCGCGAACTGGGCGCCGACCGCTGGCAGGCGGCAGTACGGGGTGCATCGGAAGTCGGTGCCACGCTGCTGTCGATGAACGTTGCACTGGCCGTGGTGTTCGTCTCCATCCTGTTCCTGGACGACTTCGTCGAACGCCTGTTCCGCGAATTCTCGTTGACCCTGGTGGCGGCCATGACGGTCTCCGTGCTGGTCGCGCTGAGCCTGGTGCCGATGCTGTGTGCACGATTGTTCGTGGATGCCGCGCAGCAACCCTCGCGCTGGCAGCGCGGCAGCAATGCACTGTTCGAGCGCGTGCGCGGCGCCTACCTGCGCACGCTACAGGCCAGCCTGCGCCGGCTGCGCTGGCCGTTGCTGGCTTTCGTTGCAGTCATCGCGCTCAACACGTGGCTGTTCCAGCAGGTGCCCAAGGGCATCGTTCCCAAGCAGGACACCGCGCAGCTGCGCGGCTTCGCGCGCGGCGATGACGGCCTGTCCTTCCAGGCCATGCAACCGAAGATCGATGCGTACAGGAAGCTGTTGCTGTCCGATCCGGCCATCGAGGACATCATCGGCTACATCGGTGGCAGCAACGGGGTCAACAACGCCTTCATCATGATCAAGATGAAGCCGCTGGCCGAGCGCAAGGTGTCCAGCCAGCAGGTGATCGACCGCCTGCGCGCGCGGCTGCCCAAGCTGCCCGGCGGCAATCTCTATCTGTGGGTGGACCAGGACATCCGCCTGGAGGGCGCCGGCAGCAGCGGCAAGTACGAGTTCCAGCTGCTTTCAGCCGATACAGCGCCCCTGCGCGAATGGGCACCGAAGGTGGCTGCCGCCCTGCGTGGCCTGCCCGAACTGGTGGACGTGGAAGCACAGGGTGAAGCGGGCATGCGCCAGGTCGTGCTGGATATCGACCGCGAAGCAGCCGCGCGCCACGGCGTGGACCTGCGCACCGTCGCCAACATGCTCAACAACTCCTTCAGCCAGCGCCAGGTCGCCACGCTGTACGACAGCCTCAACCAGTACCGCGTGGTGATGGAGCTGGACCCGAAGCACACCCAGGACCCGGGCACGCTGTCACGCCTGCAGGTGATCGATGGCAACGGCCAGCGCATTCCGCTGTCGAGCATCGCCAGCTGGCGCTATGGCATGGCACCGGACCGGGTGTACCACAGCGAGCAGTTCGCCTCGATCTGGATCGAGTTCGCGCTGGCACCGGGCGTAGGATTGGAACAGGCCACACAGGCGATCGATGGTGCGATGTCGAAACTGATGCTGCCACGTTCGGTCCAGGGAAAACTGTCCGGCGAAGCCGGCGGCCTGGATCAGCTGCGCGCGCGCCAGCTATGGCTGGTGCTGGGCGCCACACTGGCGGTCTACCTGGTGCTGGGCATCCTCTACGAGAGCTTCCTGCAGCCGCTGGTGATCCTGTCCACCCTGCCTTCGGCCGGTGTCGGCGCGCTGCTGGCGCTGTGGCTGTTCGGCAACGAACTGAACCTGATCGCCCTGCTCGGCCTGTTCCTGCTGGTGGGCGTGGTGATGAAGAACACCATCCTGCTGGTGGATTTCGCACTGGCCGGCGAGCGGCGCGGGCTGAGCGCGCAGGATTCAGTGATGGAAGCCGCACGGTTGCGCCTGCGGCCGATCCTGATGACCTCGCTGGCAGCGCTGCTGGGCACGCTGCCGCTGATGCTGGCCAATGGCGAAGGCTGGGAGCTGCGGCAACCGCTGGGCATTGCGATTGTCGGCGGCTTGCTGGTCAGCCAGTGGCTGACGCTGTACACGACCCCGGCGATGTATCTGGCGTTGGCGAGGTTGCGCGCGAAGAAGGCCATGTAGCCCGGCGATGTATCTGGCGTTGGCGAGGTTGCGCGCGAAGAAGGCCATGTAGCGTCGAGCCATGCTCGACTCCACAGAAGATCGATATCCACGCATAGCGTGGTTCTAGAGCTTGGACTTCATAGGGCTGCCCCCTGCGCGTATCCGCTCTGGATAATCAACTGAAGGATACAGCTCGGGTTCGCCCCCCAAATCGCCGTCGGAATCGTCGACTTCCAGCAACGCAGGATCGATCCATTCGCAGAGGTAGTCGCTATCAGATCGCCTTTCGAAGCCCGGGCAGTTCACTTCACCTTCCACTTCAATGCAGTTGTGAGTGCTGCCGACGCAGCTCGCAGTCAGGCGCCCCGCCACCTGTGTGTAGGTGCCGGTCTCGAGGAAGGTCTGAACAGTCATGTTGCCACCTACGGACAGAATCCCATCATTGAGTGAGCACGCGTACAGATGATCGCCTTCGAGCTCATCACGCACGAACACCCAACCACCACAGTCGAGATTCCGGGCCCTGAGGCTCCCCAGTACGATCACGCAGAGCGTCTCGCTCAAGTCGTTCAGTATCAGCGTGCCGTCTACGATCAGGTCACCATCGACAATCACGCAGTCGGTCTCGCAGTTGGATCTCCAGTCGCCACCTAGCGTCGTCGCAGGCACTACTTTGAATGAAGGCTCGTAGTCATCGGGCGCGGGCTCGGGAGATGCCGCGATCACCGCCCGGGCCTTCAGCGCGGGCCGCAGCAGCCCCTGGTCCCCTTCGCTGCTGTGGATCCTGATTCTTTCATCAAGATCCGCCAGCAGGCGCGCTTTCTTGAGGGACGGCTCAAACCAGTCTTCGATGACAGATACGGCATCTTCTGCGATTCGCCCGCCTTTCAAGCTCACGAGCGCCTTGGCAGCTTCACCAGAGATCGACCGACAAGCGGAATCCAGAAAGTTGTCATCCGGGAAAACATGCATCGGCGGGGTCCAGTCAGGCGAGGAACCCCATCCTCGGCCGAAGTTGCAGGAGGACTCCATACAACTCTTCCGAAATCCTGTCGTCTGGCTCGCCGATATCCACGCATGGCGTGGATCTACCGGAGAGCCGCATCACCACCCCGGCGATGTACCTGGCGCTGTCGCTCATGCGCAGCGCCAGGCGCATCGCCGGTGCAGATGGGCCGGTCTCCAACTCCGACCGGCCCTGATCGCGGCCGCACCCCCGCAGGCGCTGGCCGCCATCCACACACGTGCCGCACTCAGGCGGCTTCCATCAAGCTGCTTCGGACACCTTCACGTCGCGACGGGCGCGCACGGCCGCAGCCAGTCGCTCCAGCACCGTCACGGTGGTGTCCCAGTCGATGCAGCCATCGGTGATGCTCTGCCCGTAGATCAGCGGCTGGCCTTCCACCAGTTCCTGGCGGCCACCGACCAGATGGCTCTCGATCATCACGCCAACGATGCGCTGTTCGCCGTCTTCCAGCTGAACGGCGATGTCCTCGATCACCTTCGGCTGGTTCTCCGGGTTCTTCAGGCTGTTGGCATGGCTGGCGTCGATCATCAGACGCGTCGGCAACTTGGCCTTGGCCAGCACCTGGCAGGCCTCGGCAACACTGCCTGCGTCGTAGTTCGGCTGCTTGCCGCCGCGCAGGATCACATGGCAGTCCGGGTTGCCGGTGGTCGACACGATGGCGGTGCCACCCTGCTTGGTGACCGACAGGAAGTGATGCGGGTTGGATGCCGCACCCACGGCATCGGCCGCAATCTTCACGTTGCCATCGGTGCCGTTCTTGAAGCCGACCGGGCACGACAGCCCCGAGGCGAGTTCGCGATGCACCTGGCTTTCGGTGGTGCGTGCGCCGATCGCGCCCCATGCCACCAGGTCGGCGATGTACTGCGGCGAGATCACGTCGAGGAATTCGACACCGGCCGGCAGGCCGAGTTTGTTGATGTCGCGCAGCAGGCCGCGGGCGATGCGCAGGCCCTTGTCGATCCTGAAGCTGCCGTCCAGGTCCGGGTCGTTGATCAGGCCCTTCCAGCCCACCGTGGTGCGCGGCTTCTCGAAGTACACGCGCATGACGATTTCAAGTTCTCCGGCCAGCGCGTCACGCAGCGGCTTCAGGCGCTGGGCGTACTCAATGGCGGCCTTCGGGTCGTGGATCGAGCACGGGCCAACCACCACCGCCAGGCGGTCGTCACGGCCATGCAGGATCTGGTGCAGGGCCGCGCGCGAGGCGCTGACGGTGTCGGAGGCTTCATCGTCACAGGGCAGCATCGCCAGCAGCTGGGCAGGCGGTGTCAGCGGTTCGATGGTGCGGATACGCAGGTCGTCGGTGTGCGGGGGCATTGCAGGAGATCTCCGGAACGTTGGGGGTCCCCAGCGTGGCGGCATGAAAAAAGCCGCCAGGTTCGCTGGCGGCTTTCGGGAATGCGTCTGAAGCTTTCTTCAGGGTGAGCGCAGTCCTTCCTCCGCCAGTGGCTTCGGAAAGTAATACCAGTAAAAGCTGGTGGGGGCTGCGTTCATGGGATCTATTGATAGCACAGCTTTTGCGCAGTGCAAAATGTTTCATCCGCAACTGGGGACGCGGTTCAGCGAGGTGCGCACCAGCCATGCCTACGCGGCGGCAGCCACGCGAAGTTGCTCATTTGCCATGCACTTCCACATCCAGCAGCAGGCCCTCATGGATGTCGGCCCAGCGATCCAGCACGCGGTCCAGCTCCTGCCTGGCTTCGTCCAGCTGCTCGGTGTTGAGCAGGGAACGCGCGGTGTAGAGGTCGGAAACCAACCGCCGCAGGGCCGATTCCGGGATGGCCACCGACGGCCCCTCCAGGCCCGGCAACTGCAACGCCGGGCTGTCGCCAAGAGGGCCGAACAGCGTGACCTGGAGCGTGCTCTGCATGATCGACTTCCCTGCGGATGGACATGGGCAATGCACTGTTTACCGTGTCTGGGTGACAGGCGCATGTGCCATCCATGCCGTGCGCTGCGCTATGCGAGCGCTCTTCGCGCCGCTACAACGCAGCCAGATCAGCCAGATGCTGGGCCATGTCGTCCACCGCGCCTACCGCATGGGTGGTGGTGAAGTAGTCGTGCCAGCCGGTGGCGGCGATGCCGGCCACCAGCGCATCGACCTCCTCGCGGCTTGCACAGCGCCAGACCGCATAGAACTGCTCATCGCTGCCGTGCGGTACGTCCGTGGCAATGCGGCCCATCGCCAGCGGCGTGATGCGGGCTGGATCGAACTGCTGCATGCCGGCGCCAATACGGGCGAAGAAGGCATTCCGCTGCTCGGGCGGGAGTGCGGTCCAGGCAGGTGTGGCGGTGTAGAGCTCGATGAAGGTGTGCGACATGGTGGTTCTTCCTTGAGGTTTACGAGGTTTACGAGGTTGCGGGGTTGCCGGCCAGCGGCCGGCACTACCGGAACGAGCGCAGTGCGCGTTTGTGGATGTAGGCGTTGGCGTCGCTGTGGCGCTCGTGCTGCCAACGCGTGCACAGCTCGCGCAGCCACTGCGGCTGAGTCTTGCCGGCGTCATTGAGCCAGTTGCCGACCGAGTCCTGCACGTAGCGTTCCGGGTCGTCAGCCAGTGCTTCCAACATGGGTAACGCAAGTTCCGGATGCTGCTTGAACAGTGCGATATGCGTGGCCCAGACACCGCGTGGGCGCAGCGCTTCACAGGCAAAGCGGCGCAGGCACGGCGATGTTTCCTGTGTCCAGGGTTGCAGGTACTCAAGCGCCTGCATCGGCGCGGCAACGATGTCCGTGCGTAGCGCCAGCCACGCCCATTCGCGCACACCGAAGTGTGGGTCATCGGCCAGCGTGCGCATCTGCTGCAGCTTCTCTGCCAACGTTGCGCGGGCATCGCTGCCGACCAGATAGCAGGCCCAGCCACGCACGGTATCGGAGCTGTGATCCTGCCAGAACTCAGGCGCACCCTGCCCCGCCTCACGCAGCAGTTGCGCGGCCAAGACCATGCGCAGCGTGATGCCCTTGCCTGAGGCATCCCGCATGCGTTGCAGCGCTTCCGGTGCAAGCTCAGGCGCCACCACCTGCAGCAACGCGGCGAAATCCACTGCCAGGCATTCGGCCAGATGGGTGGTGGCAACGCGACCGGTGTTGAGTTCATGCAGACGTTGCGCCGCAATCGCCGGGCTCATGCTGCAGACTCTCGTCCAGCATCGGTATGCTGCCAGACCTTGTGCAGCAACCGCGACAGCTGCTGCTGTTCATCGGTATCCAGACCATTGAACAGGCCACCGATCCACTGTGTGTGCTGGTCAAACAGTGTCTCGGCCAAGCGTTTTCCCCGTGCGGTCAATACGATCTGCAGGCGACGGCCATCCTCAGCATCGCTGCGACGCTGCAGCAGTTCTTCGCGCTGCAGGCCATCGAGCAGGCCGCTGATGGTGGCGCGGGTGACGCCTGCGCGTTCGGCCAGCTCGTGGGGCGACAACGTGCCACCGGCCCCATGCAGCAGGAACAGCACGATGAAGCGACCCTCACTGAGCCCGTGTGGCGCCAGCCGGGTGGCGCAATCGTGGTCGATGCACGACGACAACGAGAGCAGCTGGAAGCACAGGCGCAGCTGCGCGACGTTGGCGTGGCCGCGTCGCTGCGCCTCATCCATCAGGGCATGGTGCTTGGCTTCGATCATCTCGTGATGAGCATATGATTAGGCGCCTAATCATATGCCATCTCCTTGGGCGTGGCTACCAGTCCATCACCTTCGCCGCCGGCCCGGGATGCGACGGGAACAATGGCAGTACCTCCTCGGCCAGCTCCTGCAGCACCTCGCCGGCAGGCCGCTCGGCGAACTGGATCCCCAGTGCGGCATGGTTGACGCCGGCCCGCTGCCAGGCCTGCAGCAGATCGATCAGGCCCTTGCGGCCGGTGCGCAGGGTGAAGCCACCCCGCAGCGGCATGCGTGGATGATCCGGATCGTCCACCAGGTCGATCCATTCGTTGGTCATGTGCGGACGGAAGCCGCCGTCCGGAATCAGCGCGCGCCAGGCGCCGATCTTCGCGGCCAGCCGCTGCGGACCAGCGTTGTCATGGGTGGCCTCTGGGTAGGTCAGCCACCCATCGGCATGCTGGCCGATCCATTCCAGTGGCTGGCGCGCGCCACCGGTGACAACCAGCGGAACGCGGCCACTGACCGTGGGCGGCAGCAACTGCACGCCCTGCCCGGCACCGGCATGTGTCATCCGCCCATCCGTGCCCGGCTGCAGCCAACGGCGCATCTCGTTCATTGCGGTGGCGAAACGCTCTCCGCGCGCCGCGTGCTCCAGTCCATAGGCCGGGAACTCCAGCGGTCGATCACCGGACGCCACACCCATCACCAGCCGCCCACCGGACAGCTGATCGAGCGACGCCGCGGCCTTGGCCAGATCGATCGGATGGCGCAGTGGCAGCACCACGCTGCCGGTGGCCAGGGCCACGCGCTGCGTGCGCGCTGCCAGCCACGCAAGGTAGGTGAATGGATCGAACAGCTGGCCTGCATCACCGAACAGCGGATCGAACAGCGGCACGTCGCGCACCCATACCGCGGCAAAGTTGTGGCGGTCGATCTCCTCCACCAGCCGCGCCTGGCCCTGCAGCACGGCCATGTCGCCCTGGTAGAAGCGCAGCGGCAGGTAGATGCCCAGCGTCAGCGCATCGGCGCGGAACATGCGCTGGTAGCCCGGGTGCGCGGCAAAGACCGGCGCCGACGCGCCCGGCATCGCAATGGAATCATTCATCAGCATGGCCTCCTTACGGACCGGTGGCCGGCTCGGGCAGCTGCACGCCGCGCTGTACCGCAGGGCGTGCTGCAACCCGCGCGTACCACGCATCCAGATGGCGATGCCGCGACAAATCGATGCCGATGATGCGGGCGATGTGCAGCCAGCCGAAGTGGGCGATGTCGGCAATCGAGTAGTGATCGCCAGCCAACCACTCGCGTCCCTGCAGGCGCTGGTCGAGTACGCCGAACAGCTCGTCGCTCAGGCGGCGGTAGCGTTCGATTGCCGCGGAATCGGGCTGTTGTGCGAAGTGCTCGAAATGCACGCGCTGGCCGAGGATCGGGCCGACGCTGGCGGCATGGAACATCAGCCAGGTCAGCGTCTCCCAGCGTGCAGCCGGTTCGGAAGGCAGCAACGCATTGCCCTGTTCGGCCAGGTACATCAGGATCGCCGCCGATTCGAAGACAACGATGCCGCGCGCGCGATCTTCCAGCACGGGAATGCGGCCATGCGGGTTGAGCCGCAGGAAGTCGGGATGGCGATGTTCGCCATCGGCGATGTGGACGTGGTGAAGGCGATAGGGAAGACCCAGTTCTTCCAGTGCGATGGTGGCCTTGAAGCCATTGGGAGAACTGTCGGAGTACAGGTGCAGCGAAGGTTCGTTCATGGGAATCCTGGACGCAGGGAGCGACGGCATGCACCGGCCGTTGAAGGTGGCCGGGCGATGCGGGAACGGGCGCTGCAGCAGCCGTGCAGGCAGTCTAGGAAGGGCCTGAGTAGCGGGGAAACGATGTCTTCTGCACGGGGAGTTGAGCGGGGCTCAACGTGCGCGACGCGCGCGCGACAGCCTGCAGTGCGGTCGATATGCTGTCGCAGCGCGGCGCGTGCCGACGCGGTTACAGGAGAGTTGAGATGGGTGCGGTGCTGCCGCTGCTGGGCCTGCGGGCCTTCGTTGAAACTGGCCGACATGGCAGCCTGACCGCCGCCGCCGATGCGATGGGGGTGACACCTGGTGCAATCAGCCAGCAGCTTCGACAGCTGCAGGAGCGGCTGGGCGTGAGCCTGTTCGACCGCACCCGGCATGGCGTGGTGCTCAGTGCAGCCGGCGCGCGTGTGTATCCGGAGCTGCTGCAGGCCTTCGACCAGATCGCACAGAGCCTGCAGACACTCGAACGCTGGGAAACGCGGTGCACGCTACGCATCAGCGCGGCACCGAGCTTCGCCGCACAGTGGTTGGCGCCGCGACTGGGCGGGTTCAGTGCGTTGCATCCGCAGGTGGACGTTCAGCTGGACTCGAGCGCGGCGTTGGTCGACCTGCGCCGCGACGGCGTGGACATCGCGATCCGTCATGGACTGGGCCGCTACCCTGGCCTGCATGCCGAGCATCTTCTGGCGCCGGTACTGCTGCCGGTTGCCAGCCCTGCGCTGCTGGCCAGCGCGCCTGCCGTGGGTACAGTGCAGGATTGCCTGCAGCTGCCGCTGCTGCAGGACGCCGACCGCAGCGACTGGCGGCTGTGGTTCCAGGCACTGGATCTGCCCGGCGATGAACGACTGGAGCGCGGCCCTGCGTTCGATGACGACCTGTTGCTGATCCGCGCGGCGGTGGCCGGGCAAGGCATCGCCCTGGTGCGCGACATCCACGCGGCCGAAGAACTCGCCAATGGCCGGCTGCAGGTGGTGATCGACCAGCCCTGGCCACAGGCCTTCGCCTACTACGCGGTGACGCGTGCGGACGGCGAGGCCAACGCGGCGATACCTGCTTTCATGACCTGGTTGCATGCAGCACTGATGACGCCGCAGGCAGCAGGCACACACACCCTGCAGGACGCAGGATGAGCCGCTCGGAAAGCGATGCCGTTGCGGCCGGCCACAAAAAAACCCCGCCTTGCGGCGGGGTTTTTCATTGCGGGGCGAACGTGGGGACTTAGAAGTCCATGCCGCCCATGCCACCCATGCCGCCCATGCCACCGGCGCCACCCATGGCCGGCTCGTCCTTCTTCGGAGCTTCGGCAACCATGGCTTCGGTGGTGATCATCAGGCCAGCGATCGAGGCCGCGTTCTGCAGCGCCGAACGGGTCACCTTGGTCGGGTCCAGGATGCCGAACTGCAGCATGTCGCCGAACTCGCCGGTGGCGGCGTTGTAGCCGAAGCTGCCGGTGCCTTCCTTGACCTTGTTGATGATGACCGACGGTTCTTCACCGGCGTTGGCCACGATTTCGCGCAGCGGGGCTTCCATCGCGCGCAGGGCGATCTGGATGCCGTGGTTCTGGTCTTCGTTGGCACCCTTCAGGCCGGCCAGTGCGGTGACCGCACGGACCAGGGCCACGCCGCCGCCCGGGACCACGCCTTCTTCAACGGCTGCACGGGTAGCGTGCAGGGCGTCGTCGACGCGATCCTTCTTTTCCTTCATTTCGATTTCGGTCGAAGCACCGACCTTGATCACGGCAACGCCACCGGCCAGCTTGGCCACGCGTTCCTGCAGCTTCTCGCGGTCGTAATCCGAGGAGGTGTCCTGGATCTGGGTCTTGATCTGGCCGACGCGTGCGTCGACGGCAGCCTTGTCACCCACGCCATCGATGATGGTGGTGTTTTCCTTGGAGACCTGCACCTTCTTGGCGCGGCCCAGGTCCTTGATGGTGGCCTTTTCCAGCGACAGGCCCACTTCTTCGGAGATCACGGTGCCACCGGTCAGCACGGCCATGTCTTCCAGCATCGCCTTGCGACGGTCGCCGAAGCCCGGCGCCTTGACGGCCACGACCTTGACGATGCCACGGATGGTGTTGACCACCAGGGTCGCCAGCGCTTCGCCTTCAACTTCTTCGGCAACGATCAGCAGCGGCTTGCCGGCCTTGGCGACGCCTTCCAGCACCGGCAGCAGGTCACGGACGTTGGAGATCTTCTTGTCGTGCAGCAGGATGAACGGGTCATCCAGGTCAGCGGTCTGCGACTGCTGGTTGTTGATGAAGTACGGGGACAGGTAGCCGCGGTCGAACTGCATGCCCTTGACCACGTCCAGCTCGTTGTCCAGGCCCGAGCCTTCTTCAACGGTGATCACGCCTTCCTTGCCGACTTCCTTCATCGCGTCAGCGATGATCTGGCCGATCGACTCGTCCGAGTTGGCCGAGATGGTACCGACCTGGGCAATCGCCTTGTCGTCGGCGGTCGGCTTGGAGATGGTCTTCAGCTCGGCAACGGCGGCCACGACGGCCTTGTCGATACCACGCTTGAGGTCCATCGGGTTCATGCCGGCGGCCACGGCCTTGGCGCCTTCGCGGATCAGGGCCTGGGCCAGCACGGTGGCGGTGGTGGTGCCGTCGCCAGCGTCGTCGTTGGTGCGGGAAGCAACTTCCTTCACCATCTGCGCACCCATGTTCTCGAACTTGTCAGCCAGTTCGATTTCCTTGGCGACGGAGACGCCGTCCTTGGTGATGGTCGGTGCGCCGAAGCTCTTTTCCAGCACGACGTTGCGGCCCTTCGGGCCCAGGGTGGCCTTGACGGCATTGGCGAGAACGTTGACGCCGCGCACCATGCGCGAACGGGCGTCTTCACCGAAACGAATATCCTTGGCAGCCATTGCAATTACCTCATTGGTAGCGCCGGACGATGCCCGGCGGCTGGGATTTGGGAATCAGGTTGAAACAGGTCGCGCCGAGGCTCAGCCGATGACGGCGAGCACGTCGTCTTCGCGCAGGACCTTGTACTCGACGCCTTCGCTCTTGTACGAGCTGCCGGCGTACTGGCCGTAGATGACCTTGTCGCCGACCTTCAGCGACGGCGCGCGCACGCTGCCGTTGTCCAGCGGCTTGCCCGGGCCGACGGCCACGACTTCACCCTTGGTGGACTTTTCCTTGGCCGAATCCGGAATGACGATGCCACCGGCGGAGATTTCGTCGGCTTCGATCGGCTTGACCACAACGCGGTCGTGCAGCGGCTTGATGCTCATGAGAGACCTCTTAAGTTATTGATTGGTCTGAAAAAGTCTGGCGATGTTAGCACTCACCCCAGGTGACTGCCAGCATTGCTCGCGAAAAAGCCCGATGAATCGGGAGCAGGACAGAGATGGAGCTGGCCCCGGACCTTTCAAGGCCGCTCGCGGAAAAAATTTCACTGCCCCGGGCCCACTCGATCTGCGCCCATGTGAAGGCCTGGATGCCGGTGCAACGCGGCAACCCTGTCTCTGGAATCCTCGACTTTTGGTGACTCGCGTCGCACTGTCAGATATCTGACGTTCATTTACGACAAAGTGTCACTGGATCGGCCTTAGGCTCGGCCGCGCATTCCCAATCACAAGGAGTAGTCGATGCGATTGCTGTCCCCGCTTGCCGCCGCCTGCCTGCTGGCGCTGGCCGCCGCGCCGGCCCAGGCCGAGGTCTTCATCAACGAACTGCACTACGACGACAGCACCGCCGCCGGTGACGTCGGCGAAGCCATCGAAGTGGTCGCTACCGCGGGCGAGGACCTGTCCGGCTACCGCCTCTATCTCTACAACGGCAGCAATCCTTCAGCCGCCACGGTCTACGCCAACAATCCGGTCCCGGCCGGCACCGCCGCGGGTTGCGGCAGCGCCACCCTGGCCGTGGTCAGCTACCCGACCAACGGCCTGCAGAACGGTCCGAACGACGGCATCGCCCTGGTCGATGCCAGCGGCAAGGTGGTCCAGTTCCTCAGCTACGAGGGCGCCATCACCGCCTCCGGTGGCCCTGCCGCCGGCATGACCAGCCAGAACATTCCGGTGGCCGAGACCAACAGCACGGCTCCGGGCACCTCGCTTCAGCTTACCGGCAGCGGCAGCCAGTACGCCCACTTCACCTGGGCCGAATCGGCCAAGCAGACGTTTGGCAGCTGCAACAACGGCCAGACCTTCAGCGGGGGTGGCACCCCGGGCCCGAACACGCCGCCGTCGGTCTCCACCACCACCCCGGCGCAGGGCAGCAGCACCTTCCCGGCCGCCGCCGACCTGGAAGTGGTGTTCAGCGAGACGGTGAACCTGGCCAGCGGCGCCTTCGCCCTGAGCTGCGGCACTTCCGGCAGCGTGCCGCTGACCTACCCGGCCAGCGGCCGCAGCGTGAAGCTGTCCACCAACACCGCGCTGGTGGCCGGTGAAGCCTGCCGCTTCGACATCCGCGCCGCGCGCATCTCCGACCTGCAGGGGGCGCACCCCGCCGCCGACAGCCGCATCGCCTTCACCGTGGCCAGCACCGGCGGCAATCCGGACCCGGGCAACCCGGGCGTGCCGGCCGGTTACTACTCCAAGGTCAATACCAGCAGCCCCAGCCAGCTGCGCTGCTCGCTGCACGCCACCATCAAGGGCCACACCGCCTACCCGTACAGCGGCTCGGGCACCAGCACCTGGACCATCCTGGAAATCGCCGACGAGGATCCGAACAACAGCGGCAGGATCCTGGATGCGTACCGCAACCGCAGCTACGCCAAGGTGACCGACCGCGCCGGCAGCGGCGGCGGCCTGAAGTACAACCGCGAGCACACCTGGCCGAACTCGCTGGGCTTTGCCAGCACCACCGGCGACAAGGGCCTGCCGTACGCGCCGTACACCGACACCCACATGCTGTACCTGACCGACGCGCAGTGGAACGCCGACCGTGGCAACAAGCCGTTCGGCAAATGCGACGCCAACTGCGGCGAACGCGCCACCGAGGCCAACAACGGCCAGGGCGGCGGCAGCGGCGGCTACCCGGGCAACTCCAACTGGGTGCGCACGCCGGACGGCAACACCGGCACCTTCGAGGTGTGGGGCAAGCGCAAGGGCGACATGGCGCGTGCGGTGATGTACATGGCGATCCGCTACGAGGGCGGCAAGGATGCGGCCACCGGCCAGTCCGAGCCGGACCTGGAGCTGACCGACGACCGCAGCAGGATCGTCAAGACCAGCAGTTCGCCGGCCTACATGGGCCTGCTCTCGACGCTGATCGACTGGCACCTGTCCGATCCGCCGGATGAAGCCGAGCGTGCCCGCAACGACGTGATCTACAGCTTCCAGGGCAACCGCAACCCGTTCATCGACCACCCCGAGTGGGCGACCCCGGGCCTGTTCACCTCGGCCAAGCCGGCCTCCTGCCAGCTGGCCAACTGACCGCGCAACGCAGCGGTCCACTGCCGCCGCCGGGCCCTGACCCGGCGGCGGCCCTATACTCGACGGTCATGTCGACCGTCGATCCCGTCCTGCTGCTGTTGACCACCTGCCCGGACCGGGCCAGTGCCGAGCGCATCGCGCACGCGCTGGTCGGCGAGCGCCTGGCCGCGTGCGTGACCCGCCTCGATGGCGCGCAGTCGACCTACCGCTGGCAGGGCGAGGTGACCACCGACGCCGAGCTGCAGCTGCTGGTGAAAACCACCGCGAGCCGCGTCGATGACGCGATTGCCCGGATCGTCGAACTGCATCCGTATGAACTCCCGGAGTGCATTGCGGTCGAAACCCGGGCCGGCCTGCCGGCGTATCTGGACTGGATCCGGGCACAGACCCGGGAGGACACTGATTGAAGACTCTGTTTGCGCGTGGCGCCGCCTTGTGCGCCCTGTTGTGGCTCTCGCTGCCGGCGTTCGCCCTGGATGAGAAAGACCTGCTGCCGGTGGACCAGGCGTTCGCACTGACCGCGACCGCCGCCGAGCGTGGCCAGGTGCAACTGCAGTTCAAGATCGCGCCGGGCTACTACCTGTATCGCCACCGCACCAGCGTCAAGGCCGACCCGGCCTTCAATGCCGGCGCGCTGCAGATGCCCAAGGGCGACAAGCACCACGACGATTTCTTCGGCGAAGTCGAAACCTATCGCGAACGCCTGCAGGCCACCCTGCCCGGCACGCCGACCGACGCCGCCGGCACCATCAGCCTGGAAGTGCGTTACCAGGGCTGCGCCGATGCCGGTGTCTGCTACCCGCCGCAGAAGCGCGTGGTGCAGGTCACGCTGCCGGGCGCCGGTGCGGCGGCCGCGGTGCCTGCCGCGCGTGCCGGTGCGGCAAGCCCGTGTTCAACAACCCGCTGGCCGGTGCCGGCAACAGCGGTGGCCTGCGCCTGCCGGGCGCGGCCAGCAACAGCCAGGCGCTGCCGCTGCCGTCGGAGCAGGCGTTCGGCTTCGACGCCATCGCCAGCGACGGCAATACCCTGCTGCTGCGCTTCAGCCCGGCACCGGGCTACTACCTGTATCGCGACCGCACTTCGGTGAAGCTGGACGGCAGCACCGGGGTGCTGGCCGACAAGCTGCGCTGGCCTGCCGCACAGTCGCATCGCGACGAACACTTCGGCGATGTCTCGGTGTACTTCAACCAGGTGGAAGTGCCGCTGCCGCTGCGCCGCTCCATCGCCGATGCGGTCGACAGCACTCTGGTGGTGACCTTCCAGGGTTGCCAGACCGATGGCATCTGCTACCCGCCGATGACCCGCCGGGTGAAGCTGTCCATTCCGGCCGGCAAGGTCAGCAGCAGTGCCGACCAGGCGCCACCGCGCAATGAGGTGATCAGCCCGCTGCCCGCTGCCAACGGCGCACCACGCGAAGCCGCCAACGGCGCACCGCTGCGCCTGCTGCCAACCGTGCCCAATACGGATGCAACGACCCCTGCTGCAGGTGACGGCACCGCCAGCCGTGAGTTCGCCGCCGATGCACAGGGTGACAACGCGCTGCGCACGCGACCGCCGGTGACCACGCCGAATCCGGACCGTTCGTTCGTATGGGTCCTGCTGCTGGCGCTGGCCGGTGGCCTGGTACTGAACCTGATGCCCTGCGTGCTGCCGATCCTGTCGCTGAAGGTCCTGAGCCTGGCGCAGAGCGGCGAAAGCCCGCAGCGCGCGCGCAGCCATGCCCTCTGGTACACGCTGGGCGTCTTGGTCGCGTTCGCAGTGATCGGTGCGTTGATGGTTGGCCTGCGCGCGATCGGCAACGCCGTCGGCATCGGCTTCCAGCTGCAGCACCCGGGCGTGGTGGCGGCGCTGGCCTACATCATGTTCGCGGTGGGCCTGAGCCTGTCCGGCGTGTTCACACTGGGCGGCGGCATCGGCAACCTCGGCCAGTCGCTGGCCAGCCGCAGTGGCCCGGCCGGTGATTTCTTCACCGGTGCGCTGGCCTGCGTGGTCGGCAGTGCCTGCGTCGGCCCGTTCATGGGCGGCGCGATTGCCTACGCGTTCATTGCCCCGCCGCTGAAGGCGATGACCGTGTTCCTGTTCCTCGGCCTGGGCCTGGCCCTGCCGTTCCTGCTGATCGGCTTCGTGCCGGCGCTGGCGCGCCGCCTGCCCAAGCCGGGCCCGTGGATGGAAACGCTCAAGCACGTGCTGGCCTTCCCGATGTATGCCACCGTGCTGTGGCTGCTGTGGGTGCTGGGCAAGCAGCGCGGCGTGGACGGCATGGCGCTGGTGCTGGGTGGCCTGCTGCTGCTGGCCTTCGGTCTGTGGCTGTTTGAACGCAACCGCTGGACCGGCTCGCGCGCCGTCACCCTGCTCGGCGTGCTGCTGGCGATCGGTGCACTGGTTCCGGCCTGGGGCGTGACCCAGCTGGCAGCGCCGGCGCGTGCCGCACAGGCGGCCACTGACAACGTGGTCGAATACTCGCCGCAGCTGCTGGATCGCCTGCGCGCCGACAACCGCGTGGTGTTCGTGAACATGACCGCCGACTGGTGCGTGAGCTGCAAGGCCAACGAGCGCGCGGTGCTGTCGCGGCCGGAGTTCAAGGAACTGCTCAAGCGCACCAACGCGGTGTACATGCGCGGTGACTACACCAACGTCGATCCGCAGATCACCACGTTCCTGGAAGAGCACAAGGCCGTGGGCGTGCCGCTGTACGTGGTGTACGGCCCCGGCGCACCGCCGACCGTGCTGCCGACCCTGCTGACCCAGGCGGTGGTCGAGGAAGCGCTGCTGCGCACCGCACGATGAAATGGCAACGGCCAGCGCTGCTGTGGACAGCGGTGCTGGCCGCCGGCCTCGGCCTGTGGGCCGGGCATCGATTGGCTCCCGCGCCGGCTGCGCCTGAGGCCATGCCAGCGGCGCCTGCGGTGGCGGCGGTGGCACCCGCCCTGCAGGTCGGCGACAGCCTGCCCGCGCTGTCGCTGCCCGATCTTGAAGGCCGACCGCTGGACCTGCGCCAGCACGCTACCGGCCGCCCGCTGTTGATCAATGTCTGGGCCAGCTGGTGCGCGCCCTGCGTTGAAGAAATGCCTGAACTGGCGCGCTTTGCCCACACCCAGGGCGACAACGGTGTGCAGGTTCTTGGCCTGGCGCTGGATACGCCGGAAGACGTGCGCGGTTTCCTGCAGCGGGTACCGGTGGATTACCCGATCGTGATCGAGACACCCGGGCCACGCGATGCCAGCGTGCAGCTGGGCAATACGCAGGGCCTGCTGCCCTACAGCGTGCTGTTCGATGCACAGGGCCGGCTGGTGAAGGCGAAGCTGGGGCCGTTCGCCCACGGCGAGATCGACAGCTGGGTGAAGTGAGGGTGTTTTTTGCAGGGCTTGCAGCCCTGCACCCTGCTCAATGCAACGCAACGGCAACGGCAACAGCCAAAGCGGGCATTCCGTGGGTTGGCGGGACGGTATCGGAGTGCGGGGACGCTGCAAGTACATCCCTGTAAGCTTGGCAGCCGCATCCATGCGGCTGACACCCCGCACTCCGACACCGCCCCACCTCTGACAGATCTTCGCGGCTGTTGGTAGGTGTCGACCTTGGTCGACACATCTGTCAGATATCGAATGAAATTCCGGGGTCAGATCCGTTTTCCTGCGGAAAACGGATCTGACCCCAAAAGTATTTCCGACAGATCGCAGGAAACTGTCGAAGGCGGGGTGGGTCCGGTTGAGGGGGCGTGAGCGCCATGGATGGCGCGACCGAGGCTACATGGACGTATTCACGCCGTCCCCCGCAACCGGACCCACCCCGCCTCCTCACAGGAAACCCGCTGTTGCTTCGGCTGTTGCTTCTGAGGTTGCCGGCCAGCGGCCGGCACTACCACGGGTGCCGGGCGCAGCCCGGCCGATATCCCCTGCTTGACCGCAGCCGGGGCGCCACGGAGAATTCCGCGACTAATTCTCATTTGCTGTTGCGCAGGATGCGGGCGGCAGCCTTCCAGGCCCTCCTCCTTCGATGTTCAAGAACGTCCTGTTCCAACTGCACTGGCTGCTGGGCATCACCGCCGGTGCCGTGCTGGCCGTGATGGGCCTCAGCGGCGCCGTGCTGTCTTTCGAGGATGAACTGCTGCGGGCGGCCAATCCCGGCTTCGCCGAGATCGCCGAGCACCATGCCGACGGCCAGCTTCCGCTTGAACTCAGCGAACTGGTGCCGCTGCTGCAGGCCGGCAGTGATCGCCCCCTGCAACGCCTGCGCGTGGATGCCACCGGGCAACGGCCCTCGGTGGCGCGCTTCGCCGGCGGCAAGGAACACTGGGTCTACTTCGATCCGTACACCGGCGAGCGCTTCAGCGCCCTGCGCGGGCAGGCGTTCTTCGATTTCGTCGAGGATCTGCATCGCCACCTCGCCGCCGGCGAGCGCGGCAAATGGATCACCGGCAGTTGTGCCATCGCACTGCTGTTCTTCACCCTGTCCGGGCTCTACCTGCGCTGGCCGCGGCGCTGGTGGCACTGGCGCAGCTGGCTGGCGGTGGAATGGAAACGCAGCGGCCGTGGCTTCCTGTGGAGCCTGCACTCGGTGGTCGGCACCTGGGTGCTGCTGATCTACCTGATGAGTGCGCTGACCGGCCTGTGGTGGTCGTTCGACTGGTATCGCAGTGCCGCCAACACCCTGCTGGGCGTCGCACCGGCCGCCAAGCACAAGGTCGCCACCGACGCCGCCCTGAACCTGGAACGCATCGAAGCCACGCTGTACGCACTGCCCGGCGTGCGCACCGGCTACATCGACCTGCGCCTGCCGGAGAAGCCGGGGCAGGCACTGAACGTGCGGGTGATGGCCGGTGATCCGTCGCAGCGCGGCGGCCAGCATGACCGCGCGCATGATCTGCTGCAGCTGGACCCAGGCACGGGGGCCACGCTCGATGCCCGCCCCTATGCGCGCCAGGGCGCCGGCGCGCAGCTGGCCACCAGCGTGTTCGCGCTGCACTCGGGCAGCTACTTCGGCGTGCCCGGGCGCGTGGTGGTGATGCTCAGCAGCCTGGGCATGAGCCTGTTCTTCATCACCGGCTGGATGCTCTACCTGGACCGCCGCCGCAGCCAGCGCGCCGCGCGTGACCTGCGCCAGTCGCTGCCAGCAACGCCTGCCGATGGCGGTGGTACGCCGTGGCTGGTGGTGCATGCCAGCCAGAGTGGACTGGGAGAACAACTGGCATGGCGCGCCGCCGCGCAGCTGCAGGCGTCCGGTCATGCGGTGCAGGTGCTGCCACTGGCCCGCGTCGATGCCGCGCAGCTGGCACGCACCGCGCAGGTGCTGTGGGTACTGAGCACCTTCGGCGACGGCGAGCCACCGGATGCGGCGCGAGGCGCTGCACGACGGCTGATGGCACAGACACTCGACCTGTCAGGCCTGCAGTTTGGACTGCTGGCGCTGGGTGACCGACAGTACCCGCACTACTGCGGCTTCGGTCGCCAGGTTGATGGCTGGCTGCTCGGCAACGGCGCGCGCCCGTTGTTCGACCGCATCGAAGTCGATGCCGCCTCGGTAGCGGCCTTGCGCCAATGGCAGCTGCAGCTGGGCGCGCTGACCGGCATCGTCACCGATGACAGCGTGCTGCCGGCGGCCACGCAGATGCATGAGTGGCGGCTGCTCGGCCGCGACCGGCTCAATCCGGGCAGCATCGGTGGTGCCATCTGGCGCATCCGTCTTGCGCCACCGGCCGCCGTGCAGTGGCAGGCGGGCGACATCCTGCATATCGCGCCCCGGCACAACGCACGGCACGCCAGCGCCGTGTTGAAGGCACAGGGGTTGGATCCGCTGCAGCCGCTGCTGGTGGACGGCCACCCACGCACCCTGCTGGCGCTGGCCAGTGAACGCGAGCTGCCCGAGGCCGACGCCGCGCTGGCGGTGCAGGATGCCTGCCTGTGGCTGTCCGGATTGCCAACGCTGCCCGGACGCGAATACTCCATCGCCTCCTCCACGAGTGATGAAGTGGTGGAACTGGTGGTGCGCCTGGTGCATGACCTGTCGGGTCGAGCCGGGCTGGGCTCGGGCTGGCTGGCGCTGCATGCCCCGGTCGGTGCCAGCATCGTGGCCCGTGTGCATCGCAACCCCGGTTTCCATCGCATTGGCGGTGTGCCGATGGTGCTGATCGGCAATGGCACCGGCATCGCGGGTCTGCGCAGCTTGTTGCGCGAAGCTGCCCATGCAGGCGAGCACGGGCACTGGCTGCTGTTCGGTGAGCGCCAGCGCGCGCACGACTTCCTGTTCGCCGACGAGATCGAAGCGTGGCAGGCCGATGGCCATCTCGCGCGGGTGGACCTAGCGTTCTCGCGCGATGGCGAAGGTGGTTACGTGCAGGAGTGCCTGCATGCCGCCACCGATGCGCTGCGCGAATGGATGCAGCGTGGCGCGGTGATTCATGTCTGCGGCTCGCTGCAGGGCATGGCCGAAGGCGTGGACCAGGTGCTGCGCGCTGCGCTGGGCGATGAGGTTGTGGAAATGCTGCTGGAGACCGGGCGCTACCGGCGCGACGTGTACTGAGCCACAAGGGTAGTGCCGGCCGCTGGCCGGCAGGATCATCGACGGTGCCGGCCAGCGGCCGGCACTACCGGAGCGGGATCAGGCCGCAGCGCGCGCCTGTGGCATCGACTGCAGACGGAACGCGCCCACGGCTTCTGCCAGGGCATGCACCTGCGCCTGCATCTGCGCGGTCGAGGCCCCCGCCTCTTCCACCAGACTGGCGTTGCGCTGGGTACTGGCCTCCATCTGCACGATGGTCTGGTTCACCTGGGCGATGCCGGCATGCTGGTCCTGCGACGCGCTGCGGATCCCGGCCAGCAGATCCGCCAGCTGCTGCACGCTGCCGACAATCTCGCCCATCGTGGTGCCGGCCTGTTCGGCCTGCTGGTTGCCCTGGCCCACACGCGCCACCGAATCCTCGATCAATCCCTTGATCTGCTTGGCCGCCTCCGCGCTGCGCTGAGCCAGCAGGCGCACTTCGGCAGCCACGACGGCGAAGCTGCGGCCCTGCTCTCCGGCGCGCGCCGCTTCCACCGCCGCGTTGAGCGCGAGGATGTTGGTCTGGAAGGCGATGCCATCAATCAGCTGGGTGATGTCACCGATCCGCCGTGAGGCTTCGCTGATGCCATGCATGGTTGCCACCACCTGGCCGACCGCCTCGCCGCCGCGCTGGGCCACTGCCGCCGCGCCCTTGACCAGCGCATCCGCACGGCCCGCGGCATCGGCATTGCGGCCAACAGTGTCGGTCAACTCGTGCATCGACGCTGCCGTCTCTTCCAGGTTGGCCGCCTGCTGTTCGGTACGCTGCGACAGATCATGGTGACCGGCGACGATCTCACCAACACCGGTATCGAGGCTGGACGTGGCCTGCTGGATGCGGGTGACGATGCGGCCCAGTTGCGCGACGGTGGCGTTGGCATCGTCGCGCATGCGCGCGAACACGCCCTGCAGTTCACCTTCCATGCGCACGCTGAGGTCACCGCGGGCCAGCGCGGCCAGAAGCGCCTGCAGATCGCCAAGATTGGTCTCGAAGGTGGTCAACAGACGATTGATGCTGGTCGACAACGTACGCACAAAGCCCTGCTTCCCCTCCAGCGCGATGCGACCGTGCAGGTCACCGTGCGCGGCCGCGTCGACCAGGGCTGCCACTTCGGTTTCCAGCAGGGTTTCCAGCGCGCGACTGCGCCATTCCACCGCCACGCCGAGGAAATGCCCCTCGTCGACAATGGGATTGACGACCAGCTGATAGCGCACACCGGAATGGCCGATCTCGCGTTCTTCGCGTTGTCGCACGCCAGCCAGGCTGGCCAGCGCCGGATGCAGGCGTACCGCATCGCTCCCCACCAGCTCATCGCCCTGACGTTCCAGCTGCTCCAGCAGCGCCGGATTGGCATACGCCACCAGGCCTTCGGCATCGACCACCATCAGCCCGGTCTGCGCACTGTCCAGCGCCTGGCGCACACGGGTGTTGCCGCGCGCCACAGCACGTTCGGTCTCGATGCGCGCGCGCAGGCGCTGCTGCATGTCGACCAGGCGTCGGGCCAGCTGGCCGATCTCATCGTTGGCGTTGTAGACGCGCAGGGTGGTGTCGAGGCGGTCGTCGGCGATGTCGCTGGCGAAACGCAGGGTGTCCTGGATCGGCTGGCGCACCGCACGCAGCACCAGCACCAGGCTGGTGATCAGCACACCGGCCACCAGCAGCAGGGTCAATGCGAACAGCACGCTCATCGTGCGCGCGCCGACCTGCTGGCGCGCCTGCGCCCTGGCCAGCGCTGCCACCTGCACCTGCTGGAAAGCGGCAAGCGCCGGCGCTACGCCCGCGGCGGTATCCAGCAGCGACTGCGCTTCCACATCCAGGCCGACGCGGGCCGCGGTATACCCCAGCAGGGCGCCTTGATAGCCCTCCATCCCGGTGCGCAGAGCGTCCTGCGCATCCGCGGGCAGGCCCGCCAGCGCGAGGTCGAACGGCAGCTTTTCCTCGCTGGCGCGGTCGGCGTGGGTGGAATCACCGTCGAGCAGCAGCAGGGCCTCCTGCCTTCGCATCTTCTGCAGGGACAGCGCCAGCGACGGCCGCTGCAGCGCATCCACCTGCGCCTGCAGGGTTTCGGCGGCCTGCTGCAGCTGTGCAGCGAGGCCGGCCTCACCGCGGCCCATCTCGTCGACCCGTTCGAACAGGGCGGCCACACCCTGCGAGAACGCGTCGGCCGATTCGGTCAGCACCTGCAGCGCCATGCGCCGGCCGGCGTCCATCGGCATCGCGCGAAGCGCCTGCAGGTCAGCCTGCAGGGCCTTCTGTGTTGCCAGCAACTGGCTGCGGTCAGCATCATCGAAACTGCGTGCATACTGGGTCTGCAGGCGGCGCGCTTCGGCCACCCGCGTGGACAGGCTGGCAGCCAGATCGCTGCCGCGCTGGTAGCTGGCCTGGCTGCGCGCGGCCAGGGCGTTGGCATGGCCAGTCCAGGCGTAGACAGCGGCGATCGCCACCAGCCCCAGGCCACAGACCCACAGGGTCGCCTTGAGCTTGTTGGCCACGCTGAGCCGGTGTGGTTGCAGCCACAGCAGCAGGCCGGGGGACGCCGAGCGCAACGTGGCAAGACGCGTGCGCAGGGACCGGAGGTGGGGGACAACGGCCGACATGACAGACTCCAGGCGGAAGGACGCACCTGTATCGGCCGGATTCAGGGCAACTTTAGGCCCTTCTTCGTCTGCGTCCCCCGTCACTGGCGGACGCGGTCTTTGTACCGGGTGCAGGCGACGGGGGCATGACACGGCCGCCGTGCTTGACCTCAACCCCGGTTGGGGGAGCACAGTGGACCTCCCTTCCCCGCCCGGTGCCCCCATGACGACGCTCGATGTCCCCCGCTACCTGCAGCGCCTGCAGCTGGATGCGCCGCCACCACGGACCCTGGCCGGCCTGACCCTGCTGCAGCAGCGCCACAACGCACTGCTGCCCTTCGAAACCCTCAGCTGCCTGCTGCGCGATGCGGTGCCGATCGACCTGGACAGCGTGCAGCGCAAGCTGCTTGACGAGCGCCGCGGTGGCTACTGCTTCGAGCTCAATGGTGGGTTGCTGGCGCTGCTGCAGGCCTTGGGCTTCGATGCCCAGCCGTTGAGCGCGCGCGTACTGCTGGCCGCCCAGGACGGCGAACTGACCGCGCGCACCCATCTGCTGCTGCGCGTGCACGTGGACGGCGATGACTGGCTGGTGGATGCCGGTTTTGGCAGCCTGACCCCGACCGTACCGCTGCGCCTGCATGACCCGCAGCCGCAGGCCACCCCGCACGAACGCTATCTGTTGCAGCGGTTGGAAGACGGCGGTGATTTCATGCTGTCGGCCGAATCCAGCGACGGCTGGCGGGTGATGTACCGCTTCGATCTGCAGGCGCCGGCGCCGATCGACAACGTGGTGGGCAACTGGTACGTATGTACCCATCCCGATTCCAGTTTCCCCGGCCAGTTGCGCGCGTCGCTGACCGGGCCGGACTGGCGCCGCACCATCGGCAGCGGCAACTACACCGAGTACCGCCCCGGACAGGCACCGGACAAGCGCCCGCTGCATGATGTGGGTGATGTGCGCGACGTGCTGGAGCAGCGCTTCGGCATCCAGCTTCCGGACGACCCGCGGCTGGATCCCGCGATCAACGACTGGCTGCAGCGCTCACGCGCCGCGACGCTGTAGAGTCGAGCTTGCTCGACTGATGCATCTACGGCGACGTCAAAATCAGTCGAGCAAGCTCGACTCTACAGATGCGCGCACCGCAGCGTTGACGTTACGGCGCTGTGCGCGCCTGCAATGCGATACGGTTGCCTTCGCTGTCGCGGATCTCGGCCACGCGCCAATCGCCGGCATCGGCCGGGCCGAAGCGCAGCTCGGCTCCGGCCTGCAGCGCACGGTCGAGGCTGGCATCCAGGTCACCGACGCCGATGTAGATGCGCGCGCCCTGCTCGGAAGGCAGATAGTCCGCGCCGTGCACCAGCGCAATGCTGGCACCGGCGGCCTCATCGGAAAACGGTAGATAGGCCATCCGGCAGTCGTGCAGCACGATAGGTTCGTCCACCGCAACCTGCAGCCATCGCTGGTAGAACGTGATGGCCCGGTCCAGGTCACTGGCCGGGATTTCCACATGCAGGATCGGGTTCACTGACATTCCTTGCCACGTCCACTCAGATGATGCGCAGGGTAATCGCCTTCAGCACTGCACGGGTGCGATCGCGGGTGCCCAGCTTGTCGAGTATGGCGGACACGTAGTTCTTCACCGTGCCCTCGGCCAGGAACAGGCTGCGCGCGATCTCCTTGTTGCTGTAGCCCCCGGCCAGCAGGCGCAGGATTGCCACTTCACGTTCGCCGAAGGTATCGGTGGGCGGCGCTTCATCGTGGAAGCGGTAACGCGCGCGCACCGGATCGGTACTGACCGGCAGCAGCAGGGTCTCGCCAGCGGCAACGCGTTCGATGGCCTCGCGCAGGTCGGCCGGCGCGGCATCCTTGAGCAGGAAGCCCTGTGCGCCGGCCTCGCTGGCGCGCAGCAGCAGATCACTTTCATCGAAGGTGGTCAGCAGCAGCCACGGCGTGGCATCGCCGCGCGCGCGCAGCTGGCGCAGTGCCTCGATCCCATCCAGCCCTGGCATGCGGATGTCACTGAGCACCACGTCCACGCGCTGCGTATCCAGCGCATCCAGCAGGGCCTGGCCATCCTCGGCCTCCAGCACCACGTCCACCCCCAGGCCCTGCAGCAGCGCACGCAGGCCTGCACGCACCAATGCCTGGTCGTCGGCCAGCGCTACGCGGATTGCGGCCGGGCTCATGCCGGCAACCGCGCGGTCAGATGCATGCCGCCCTGCGCGGTTCGGGCCAACTCCAGCCGCCCCTGTACGGCCGCCAGGCGCTCGCGCATGCCGGCGATGCCATTGCCCTCGCGGATGCGTTCGGCGCGCTGGCCATCATCGCGGATATCGATACGCAACTGGGATTCCTCTTCACTGATCGTCAACCACACGGTGTCTGCATTGCCGTGCCGGGCGGCATTGGTCAGGGCCTCCTGTACCAGCCGCAGCACGGTCTCGGCCATCAACGGGTCAGCCACGCGCACCCCGTCGCCGATCTGCAGCTGCAGCTTCGGTCGTGGGAAGGGTGCGGCCAGCGCATGCAGCGCGGTGGCCAGATCGAGGCCGCGATCATCGCGCATCGACTGCACCACCTGGCGGATGTCGGCCAGCAACTCGCCGGACAACTGTTCGGCCAGCACCAGCCCTTCGCGACCGGCCAGCGCAGGGTCAGCGGCCAGGGCGCGCAGGTTGAGCCGCATCGCGGTGAGCTTGTGCCCGGCCACATCGTGCAGCTCGCGCGCAAGGCGAAGGCGCTCGGCATCGCGTGCGCTGTCGGCCAGCAGCGCGCGGGTGGCCAGCAGGTCGGCATTGACCCGTGCCAGATCATCGCGGGCCAGCGCCGTGCTGCGGGCATAGTGCGCGGTCAGCGCGGCGAAGGCCTGGAAACCGCCATACAGCAGCACCACCAGCAGCGGCTGGCTGAAGCCGCTGTGGCGCAGCACGGCATACACCGCCAGGTTGGCCAGCAGCGCAACGCCCAGCACGAAGCGCGGCGGCCAGTGTTCGGCCAGCTGTGCAACCAGCACCACCAGCAGCACCGGGGCGGTACCGGTACGCGGCTGCAGCGCAACCAGCACAACCGCCAGCAGCGCCTGCAACACCGCAGCAGCGGCGCGCACGCGGGATGGCATCGACGCCCAGCCGTGCACCACGAACAGCAGCAGGAACACAGCAAGCAACAGCAGGCTCAGCCCGGCGCCACTGCGCTGCACTGCGAACGACAGGCCGACCACCAGCACGGTGATCAGGCCGGCAAGGCTGAGCGGACGCAACAGATGGCGGAACAGGCTGGGCATGGCCAGATGCTGACGGCCGCGCACGCCGGCGGCAATGGGTCCGGCGCAGAAAGTGACTTCTGGCACGTCGAATCGATGACCACTGGCCCTGAACCCGGTGCAGCGCCCCACGCAGACTGGCTCCACACCGCCACACACACTTCCGGAGCCACTGCCATGATCCGCACCGCCCTGCTCAGCACTGCCTTGACTGCCCTGGCCCTGGCCCTGGCCGGCAGTGCCCACGCCGCCGACCTGGCCGTGACCGTGCACGACGTCCGCGCGCAGACCGGCACCCTGCGCGTTGCGCTGGTCGACAACGCCGCCGCCTGGGACGGCAAGGCCAAGCCCGTGCAGGCCCAGCAGGCGGCGCCCAGCGGCGACAGTGCCCACTTCACGTTCAAGGGCGTGCCGGCCGGCAGCTATGCCGTGCTGCTCACCCACGACGAGAACGACAACGGCAAGCTCGACACCAACCTGGTCGGGATGCCGGTGGAAGGCTACGGCTTCAGCAACAACCCGCAGGTGATGCGCAAGCCGACCTTCGACGAGGCGCGCGTCGACGTGCCGGCCGCTGGCACCGCCATCGACATCACCCTGCGCTGATACCCGCATCCAGACCCGAGGCCACCATGGACCGTCGCCGCTTCCTTCGTACCCTGCTCAGCAGCAGTGCCTGCCTGGCCCTGGGCGCCACCGCGCTGCGCAGCGCTCCCGCCTTCGCCGGCGACCCGGCGCGGTTCGCGCAGAGCATGCAGGAACACCCGTGGCTGCTTGGCTGGCGCAGCGTCGGCAGCGAAAGCCTCGGCCCGGCCACCGTGCAGTTGCAGGGAAAGCTGCCGTCAGGCCTGGCCGGTACGCTGTACCGCAACGGCCCGGCGTGGACCGAGCGCGATGGCTTCCGCTATGACCACTGGTTCGACGGCGACGGCATGGTGCATGGCTGGCGCTTCAATGGTGATGGCAGCCTGACCCATCACGGGCGCATGGTCGCCACGCCGAAATTCACCCGTGAACAGAAGGCCGGCCGCTTCCAGTATCCGGCTGCCGGCACCAGCGTTCCCGGTGCGCTGGCAGTTCGAAACAACGACGATGCCAACGTGGCGAACACTTCGGTAACCATGATCAATGGCCGCCTGTTCGCGCTGTGCGAGTCCGGTTCGGCGTTCGAAGTAGATCCCGATTCGCTGCAGACACTGGGTCCGGTGACCTGGCGTCCGGACCTCGCTGCACTGCCGTTCTCGGCGCACCCGCTGCGCGACCGCGACGGCAGCCTCTGGAACTTCGGCTCGATCAGCCTGATGGGGGGCCATGGCCTGCTGGTCTGGCACATCGGTGCGAACGGCCAGCTGCGCAGCGCCAATGTGATCGAAACACCCGAGCATGGCTACCTGCATGCCTTCGCGATGACCGACCAGCACCTGGTGTTCGTGATGATGCCGTTCGATTTCACCGGCGCAGGCGGCAGCTTCTTCGAGCGCATGCAGTTCGCACCGCAGCGTCCCGTACGCATCGCGGTGGTCGCCAAGGATGCGCCGGACAAGGCGCAGTGGTTCGAAGCCCCGTTCGCGGCGATCTACCACTTCGGCGACGCGTTCACCCGCGATGGCGGCATCGTGCTGCGCGCAGTGCGCCACGACGACATCAATGAGGCGCGCTCGCCGATGAAGGAAGCGATGGCCGGTGATGGCGCACACGCTGCCAACAGTGGCGCCAGCCTGGTCGAGCTGCATCTGGACCTGCGTCGTGGCCAGGCCCGCTGGCAGATGTTGGGCATCAGCGCAGTGGAGTTCCCGTTGTTCGACCCGCGCTCGGCGAACACACGTGGCGCACGGCTGTATGCGCCGACCATCGACGGCACGGCCAATGCGCCGTACTTCAACGCCGTGGCCGCGTTCGACATCGAGCACGGGCACCGCCAGCTGTGGAACTATGGCCCGGACATCATGGCCGAAGAGCATGTGTTCGTACCGCGCCCGGGCAGCCGCAACGCCGATGATGGCTGGCTGATCGGCACCCTGCTTGACCCGGTGAACAAGCGCAGCGGCCTGGCGGTGCTCGATGCCCGCCACCTGGACGACGGTCCGCTGGCACAGGCCTGGCTGCCCTATGCGGTACCACTGGGCTTCCACGGCACCTTCGCCGCGCGCGGCTGATTCCACGCCACGCGGACGCCGTTGTTGGCATGCTGGGTCTCCCCTGCCCCGTGAAGTCCCGCATGTCCCTGGCCGACCACCGAAGTACGCTGGCACCGCACGGTTTCCTGCGCGTGGCGATCAACCTGGGCAACCCGGTGCTGGCACAGGGCGATGCGCGCTCACCGCGCGGCCCCTCACTGGAACTGGCTACCGCATTGGCGCAACGGATGGGGGTGCAGGCTCGCTTCACCTGCCACGATGCCGCAGCCTCGGTGGTCGAGGCAGCAGGCGAAGACGGCTGGGATCTGGCCTTCCTGGCCATCGATCCGGCACGTGCCGACCGCATTGCCTTCAGTGCCCCGTACCTGGAGATCGAAGGTACCTATCTGGTGCGCGCGGACAGCCCTGCGCAGCAGGTAGCCGACCTGGATCGCGAGGGGCTGCGCATCGCGGTGGGGCGTGGCGCGGCCTATGACCTGTTCCTCAGTCGCGAACTGCGCCATGCCACGATCGAGCGGGCGGAGACCTCGGCGGCGGCCATCACCCTGTTCGATCAGCAGCGCCTGGATGCCGCCGCCGGTGTACGCCAGCCGCTGGAAGCATGGGCGCAGGCGCATCCCGGCCACCGTGTGCTGGCCGACCGCTTCACCGCGATCCAGCAGGCAGTGGCGGCGCCGGCCTCACGCCCGGCCGATGCATTGCGGGCGTTGTTCGAGGAAGTGGAGGCGATCAAGGCCGGCCCGTTGCTTGAGGAAGCGTTCGCGCGTGCCGGGCAGGCGGTCACGCTGGTGCGATGACTGTAGAGTCGAGCACCAGCAGTCGAGCATGGCTCGACGCTACAGATCCAGATGCAATGGTCGAGCATGGCTCGACGCTATAGATGTGCGTCTGCCATGTGCCGCACGTGCTCGGCGGCCTGCGCGTGCAGCCAGTCGCGGAACGCAAGGAAACCGCGATGGCTGGCCGAGCGCTGCGGGTACACCAGCCAATGCGGCCAGTCGGTCTTCAGGCGCTGGCTGGACAGTGCGACCAGCTGGCCCGAATCCAGCAGCAGCCGCGCCCGCGTCACCCGCCCGAGCGCTACGCCCACGCCATCCAGAGCGGCGCGATGGTGCGCCTCCGAATCATCCAGCACCGCCACGAAACGCGACGGCGGGCTCTGCCCGCTCAACGCGAACCAGGCGCCCCACGCGCCGTCCGGATCACCGAGCAGCGGCCACCGGGTCAACGGCACACGGTCAATGCCGCCCATGCGTTCGATCAGCGCCGGGCTCGCCATCGGCACCAGCCACTCGTCGAACAGCGGTTCCACCACCAGGCCCGGCCATTGCCCGCTGCCCAGACGCAGCGCGGCGTCGAACTGGCGCTGCCGCTCGAAATCAATCAGGCGTTCACTCGACTGCAGGTTGATCTCGATCTGTGGATGCTCGGCCACGAAGTGACCCAGGCGCGGCACCAGCCAGGCCGACGCCATCGACGGCACCGCGCTGATCGTCAGCACGTGCTCGGCACGTGCGGCATAGGGCTGGAAGGCTTCGTTGATCGCATCCAGATGCGGTCCGACCTGGTCGAGCAGGCGCTGCCCCTCAAGGGTGAGGGTGACACCGCGCGGCTGGCGGATCAGCAGCGGCTGCCCGAGCCGTTCTTCCAGCTGCCGCATCTGATGGCTGAGCGCACTGACGGTCACATTCATCGACGCGGCGGCACGCGACAGGTTGCCGAGCCGGGCAGCAGCCACGAAGCCCTGCAGGGCATGGAGCGGAGGGCGGGACATCAGGCTTGAATTCCTCTCAAGGCATGCTTGCGGAAATGTCGCTTTTTTGCCCGTCCATGCTGCCCGTATCGTGCAATCCACTCAAGTGGAGGCACGCTCATGAACATCTTCAGCGGCTTGTTGTTCCTGCACGGCCACGTGGCCAGTGCCGAGCTGGCACGCCAGCTGGCCAGCCCGTCGCCGACGCCGCCGCCCAGCACCGCCCCCGGTAGTGCCGGCCGCTGGCCGGCAACCTCGCCGACCGGGAAACCTGCAGCTGCCAGCCAGCGGCCGGCACACCCCTAACGCTGCAGCGCTTCCTGCACCGCCGCAGCCACATCGGTGTTGTCGATGTAGCTGCCGTCGTTCCAGCGCACATGCTGGCGGTAACCGGCATCGACGCCCCGCACGCGCTGGCCCAGCAGTTCCGCGCCCGCACCCTTGGCCCACAACGGCACCAGTGCATTGGAATGGTTGCCGGTGGGACGGAAGCTGATCCCGGGCATGCGTCCACGGCCGTTGTTGCGCACCGGCTCGAAGGCGACGTTCTGTGCATCCGGGCCCATCGGCATGCTGTTGTCGTGGTCGGTGGTGACGATCAGCAGGTTGCGCTCCCAGCCACCGTTGCGTTCGATCCACTCGATCACTGCTGTCACCGCGTCGTTGAACTCCACGGTTTCCTCGATCAGCCGGCCGTACTGCGGCTGGTCGCTGCACTGGCCGTAGTGCCATTCAGTGCCGCAGGCACTGGTATGGGCGGCCCAGTCGGTGGCGCCACCTTCCACCATCAGGAACAGGCCGTTGGACGAACGCTGCTGCAGGAATTGCAGCGCGCCACGGGTCATGGTCGCAAGTTCCGGCACGCTGTCGATCTTCCTCACACCGGAAGGCGTGGCCGCATCCTTGCCCAGCACCTGCAGCTGGCGCGCCTGCTGCAGCGTGTTGGCCACGCGCGGCACGCCGATCAGCGGCCGGTCGGCCGGCAACCGTCCCTGCGCCAGCGCGGCGAACGCTTCCTTGCTGCGGATCAGGCGCCACGGCCCCGACGGATTGCCGCCGATGGTGCTGCCCGCTTCCAGCTGCTGCCAATCCTGCTGCGACACCCATTCCCACGGGTTCGCACAGCCCTCGGCCTTGGCCGTGCCGGCACTCTCGTCACAGGCGCGACCATCAACGCTGTAGCCAGGGCCTCCGGTGCCCATCACCAGATCCATATGCCCCTGCGCCAGCATCTGATGGGCGATGGCGTGATAGTTGTTGCGCGATTCGTTCTGCGCCGCGAACGCGGCCGGCGTGGCATGCGCGAACGGTACCGAAGTCACCACGCCGGTGGCCATGCCCAGCCGCTTGGCGCGCAGCGTATTGAACTCGATCGGCTGGCCATCGTTGTTGAAGTTGATGGCGTTGTTATAGGTCTTGATGCCCGAGGACAACGCGGTACCCGCCGCCGCACTGTCGGTAGCCACCGCAGCCAGGTACTGGTAGCCCGCAAACGGCAGGTCCTGCGCAGGAACCGGTGTGTCATCCCAGGCCTTGCCCGCGTCGTAACCCAAGGTCTGTGCGTTGTCGCGGGTCGGCTGGCTGCTGGCATTCAACGGGAAGGTGGTTACCGCCAGGCGCTGCGGGAAATCCGCATACGGGGCCCCTTCGCGGCCGCCGTATTGCCAGTAGGCGGCGGCGTCCCAGGTGCCCCAACCGGCGCCGTCGTTGATCATCACGATCACGTTGTGCGGGCGCGCTGGGCCGGAAGCAACAGCCTCGGCGCGCAGATTGGGCTGGCAGCCGCCAAGTGCGGCCAGCGCGAGCAGCAACGAAGAATGAAGCCAGCGGCGTGGAATGCGTGCAGTCATCGGGTGTCCCGTCGGGCCATCGGCGGCCCACAATTACGATACGTTATATCGTTTCAATATTGCAGCTTCGTGCAGCCACGGCACACTATCCTGCAGGGCCCCACTGCCATCCTCGTTTCCATGCCGTCTCCTGCTCCTGCGCGTGCACCGCTGTCCTCCATCACCCTCGATGCGGCAACGTTCGCGGTGATTCAGCAGCACAACGCGGACATCGCCAGGCAACCGGCCTCGCTGACCAAGCTGATGACCGCCTATGCGGCGTACGAATGCGTCGAAGAGAACGGAGGCGCGTGGGACGAAGCGGTCACCATCGCCGCCGGGGATGTGCACGCGGTGGCCGATGATGAAACGCGCATGGGCCTGGTGCCCGGTGAAACAGTCACCCTCGCGCGCCTGCTGGAAGGACTGATGATCGTCTCCGGCAATGACGCGGCGCTGGCCATCGCGCGCCATCTGGACGGATCACAGCCTGCGTTCCTGGAGCGCATGAACCGGCACGCACGCCAGCTCGGCCTGCGCAGCAGCTGGTTCGCCAGCGTGTCCGGCATCACCACCCCGCACCATGCGTCCAGCGCGCGCGACATGGCGGTGCTGGCCGCCTGCCTGTTGAACGATCATCCGCAGATCCTGGCGATCACCGCGCAGCGCGTGTTCGCGCACGGCAGCTTCAGCCGCAGCAACCAGAACGCCCTGCTTGGCGATGACGGCGTGGATGGCTTGAAGACCGGCTACACCCAGGCCGCAGGCTTCTGCCTGGCCGCCACCGCCTGCCGGGCAGTGCCCGGGCGGGATCAGCCGGTGCGCCTGATCACCGTGGTGCTGGGTTCTGAAAGCCGCGACGCACGCGATGCCCTTGTGCGCGAGCGGCTGGCCGCCGGGTTCGCGGCGCTGGCCGACAGCACCGCCGACGCCTGAGCGGCTCAGCGCCGCTTGACCGTTGCCACGATCAGCCGCTGCAGCTCGGCTTCGGCTGCGGCCTTGTCCAGCGCGCCTGCTGCCACGGCTTCGGACAGGGCTTCGGCCGCACCGAGAATCGCCCAGCGCCCGGCCAGTGGCACCGTGCCGTCGGCAGCAAACGGGCCCAGCCAGGTATCGCAGTTGTCGATGAAATCCTGCTGGTAGCGCCGCCGCACCTCGTGCAGTTCCGGCGCGCCCACCAGCGCGGCGAGGATGCCCTGCACTTCACTGCCCTGGCTGAGGATGCAGTCGATGTAGCCGGAGGCGATGGCCGCCGCACGATCGGCCAACTGCGCCCGTGCGCGGCCGATGCGCTCGTTGAAGACCACCGTCTGGCGACCGTCGTAGTCATCGTAGAGCGCGGCCAGCAGGCCGTTGCGGGTCACGAAGTGATCGTAGGCCACCGGCTTGGTCACGCCCGCGGCCTCGGCCAGCCGACCCAGGGTCAACGCGTCGGTGCCTTCTTCGCCAACCAGCGCCCAGGCCACGTCCAGCAACTGGCGGGCGCGTTGCTCGCGGGTCAATCGGCGGCGCGTGGGAGCGGCGTTGGCAGGCATCGGCGGAACACGGCGATCAGTGCATCGGAGTTCCGATTTTACGGCCGATCGCCAGCGCGGTCTGCAGATGCGTTTCGGCCGCACCGGTATCGGCATCCAGCAGCAGTTCTGACGTCAGCACGCGCGCGCCGCAGTAGTCGAAGATGCCCATGTCGATCTGCGTCTTCATCGCCGCGCCGTAGCCACGACGTTCGACCATGTCCGCGCCGGCTCCACCGATGCCGACCAGGTGCACGCGCAACCGCTGCAGCTTCTTCTGCACCTTGCCGTCTGCACCGTCCTGGTAGGCCCAGCCCTGGGTGAACACGCGATCGATCCAGCCCTTCAGCAGCGCGGGGAACGACCACCAGTACAGCGGGTAGACCAGTACCAGCGTGTCGGCAGCATCCAGCCGCGCCTGCTCGGCGGCGACGTCGGCTGGAGGTGCGCCGGTGCCACGGAACAGCGCCTGGTCGTGCGTGTTGAAGCGCGGATCGAAGCCTTCGGCCATCAGATCGGCATGGGTCACGGTATTGGCGGCATCCGTTGCGGTGATGGCTTCGCCGATGCGTCTGGCGATGGCATGGGTCAACGCGGCGGATTCAGGATGGGCGGTAACGATGAGGGTGTGCATGGGGGATGTCCGGAATTCACTACCTACCAATAGTAGGTAATGTCGCCCGGGACACCAGCGCCATGCGTGGGACGCTGTTTCCGCATCCGCCGTATAGTGCGGCGGTTCCCGCTGAGATACCCGACGATGCACCGATACCTGCTCGCCCTTCTGCTGGCCCTGCCGATGGCAATGGCCGTTGCGCCAGCGCTGGCCGGTGAGCTCAGTCCGGAAGACTCGGCCGCATTGCGCCAGGACGTGCAGGCGATGATGGGCGCATTCGCCCGCGGCGATGCCGAGTTGATCATCGCCCGAACCCATCCCAGCCTGAAGCGCCTGGCCGGGGGCGATGAGGCCTATGCGCGTATGACTCGCGACACCCTGAAAGAGCTGCGCAAGGCCGGGGTCACCATCATCAGCGACGAGGCCGGCGTGCCGGGCCACACCTATGCAGCCGGTGATGAGGAAGTCTGCTTCGTGCCACGCCAGTCGCTGCTGCGCGTGCGCGAGGCGCCGATGCGCAGCACCTCGTTCATGCTCGCCGTGCGCCGCGTCGGCACAGCCCAATGGAGTTTCATTGACGGTGCTGCGTTGCTGGACAATCCCGCGCTGCTTCGGCAACTGCTGCCAGCGTTGGAGCCTGGGGTGACGCTGCCCAAGGGTGGGATGGAAGCGCTGTAATCGCAGGCGCATCCATCCACGCATGGCGTGGATCTACTATCCCTGCTGGTCTGGGACTGCACCGGGATTTCGCTCAACGGAACAGCGCGTTCAACGCGGCCCCGGAAGCCGCCTGCTGCAGGCCGTCGAAGCGTCCGGCCTGCACGATCGGCTGTGTCGCCTGCATCAGTCCGCCCCATGCAGCACGGGCCAATGCGCCGCCCAGGCTGACGCGGCGGACGCCGAGTGCAGCAATGTCCTGCAGGCTCAGCGGTGTCGGCCCACCGACCAGCAGGTTCACCGGCTTCGACCCTACGGCGGCAATCACCGCGCTGATCTGCTCGCGCGTGCTGATGCCCGGTGCATACAGCACGTCTGCACCGGCCTCGGCATAGGCGCGCAGGCGTTGCAGGGTGTCCGCCAGATCCGGCACGCCGACGAAGAAGTTCTCGGCACGGCCAACCAGCAGCACGTCGCCGCCCGCGCGGTCGATGGCTGCACGGGCAGCGCGCAGACGCTCCACCGCCTGATCGATCGGACGCAGCGGTGCATCGGCGACGCCGCTGGCATCCTCGATCGACAACGCCGCGATGCCGGTGTCGATCGCCGCGGCCACCGCCTCCTGCACCTTCTGCGGCGTATCACCGAAGCCATCGCCGAAATCGGCGTTCAACGGCAGCGGCGTCGCTGCCGCCATCAGGCGCAGATGCTCCAGCGTGGCCTGCAGCGAAACCGCTCCGTCCGGCCGCCCTTCGCTCCAGGCACAGCCGGCACTGGTCGTGGCCAGTGCCTGGAAGCCCTGCCGCTGCAGGTAGCGCGCACTGCCCACGTCCCATGGATTGGGCAGTACGAAGCACCCTGCTGAATGCAGCTGGCGGAAGGCCGCGCGCTTGCGTTGGGTATCGGCATCGGGCGAGGTCATGGCGGGCTCCGGGGCGGCAGACCTGCACCCTAGCCCGCCCTGCAGCCGGGCTCAACGACGACGGCGCAAACCTGCATGAGCTGATGCCACCTGCTTATTGGACGCTGTGGATGCAGGTGCCCGAGCGTGCTTGCCTGCCCACACGATGCCGCCACGGAGCCCTTCATGCACCCGGACCCGCTGACCTTGATCGACGCCGGCGACGATGACGCCCACTGGGCCGACCTGCTTTCTCCCACACGCCGCCGCCTGATCGCATCGGCCGGTCTGGCCGCCGGCGGCCTGGCCAGTGCGTCGACCGCCGCCGCAGCCCCGCGCGGCGAAAGCACGGTGAACACCACCGAACCCGGGCGCCCAGGCTTCCGTGCCATCGTCCCGCCGCCGGTGAAGGGCAGCAGCCCCTGGGGCCAGGTCACCGCCAGCGAACCGACCCCGCGCCCGGCCAGCGTGCGTCCCGGGGAGGCCACCCTGCCCGCGACCCCACGTGCCTACACCGACATCAAGAGCTATCACGCGCACATCTACTTCGACGAGGACAGCTTCGAGAAAGCTGCGCTGCTGCGGCGCTGGGCGGCCGAGCGCTTCCCGGTGGAGCTGGGCAACTGGAACCTGGAACCACGCGGACCGCACGTCACCCCGTCGTTCTATTTCGGCTTCACCAACGACCTGCTGCCGGTGCTGGTGCCCTGGCTGCAGCTCAACAGCCTGGGCCTGACCATCCTGATCCACCCCAATACCGGTGATGGCCGCGCCGACCATCTGTATTACGCGTTGTGGGTGAACCGCGCGCAGCCGGTGAACGCCTACAACTGGCCGGCACCGAAGCCGGGGGAACGGGAGCCCTTGGAGGAGGTGTTCCCGAACGTGGTGCCGACGGTGCCGCTGGAGACGTGAGCGGGTGCGTGGCGGCGGCGGTGGGTGGCGTGCAGCGCACCATGGGCTGCCCCTCGGTGGGTGCGTAGCCTGCTGCGCACCGAACTTCCTTCATCCACGCATGGCGTGGATCTACCGCATCACAGCCCGTTGCGGCATCGGTCATCGCCCGGCCTGCCGCCATCGTCGGCCTACGTGCACGCATCCCCCAGCTGCACGGCGTTCAGCGCGCCTTGATCCAGCGCCCGCCATACGGCCGCAAGCCCTCCGGGGAATTTCAAACAATCGATTGAAACGCTGCAAACTTCGCCGAACTGGACAGCATCCGCCGGTTCCGCCAGACTGCCGCCCTTTCCCGTCTTCCGGATCCCATGGCGAAGCTGCTGGTCCTGCACGGCCCCAACCTCAACCTGCTCGGCACCCGCGAGCCGGAGGTCTACGGCCACACCACGCTGGCCGACATCGACCAGGCGCTGGCCGCCCAGGCCTCGGCTGCCGGGCACGCGGTGGAGAGCCTGCAGTCCAATGCCGAGCACGTGCTGGTGGACCGCGTGCAGGCCGCACGCGACGACGGAACCGCTTTCATCCTGATCAACCCCGCCGCCTTCACCCACACCTCGGTCGCCCTGCGCGATGCGCTGGCGGCGGTGGCGGTGCCGTTCATCGAGATCCACCTGTCCAACCCGCATACCCGCGAACCGTTCCGCCAGCACAGCTACTTCAGTGACAAGGCCGTGGGCGTGGTCTGCGGTTTCGGCGCCGACAGCTACCGCTACGCGATGGACGCGGCGCTGCTGCGCGTGCAGGCGGCCCGCGCGTGAAGATGCTCCCAAGAGTGCTTGCCTGCATCGTGCTGTGGGCCGGCGTGTGCGGCGCCAGCATCGCCGCCGAGCGCGCGGCCGCTGGCATTGACTGCGCGCAGGCGACCGGCGGCTACGAGCGCGACATGTGCGATTCCGATCGCCTGGATGACGCCGACAGCGCATTGAACGCCGTTTATGTCCAGGCGCGCGGCGAACTGAAGGCGCAGGCCGCCGATGGCAGCTGCAGCCGATGCGCAGCGGCCGAACAGCAGCTGGTGAAGGCCCAGCGCATCTGGATAACCCTGCGCGATGCAGACTGCGAGGCAGTCTACGCCTTCAATGCAGACGGCACCTCGCGCAACCCTGCGAAGATGCAGTGCCTGATCACCCAGACGCGCGACCGTACGCGGCAGCTGCGCGAGTTCTACGAACTGCTTTGACCCGAGCGCGATGCGCTTCCCACCACACTGACATCAAGAGCAAAGAGGCCACCATGGATCTCCGCAAAATCAAGAAGCTGATCGACCTGCTGGAAGAGTCGAACCTGGCTGAAATCGAAATCAAGGAAGGCGAAGAGTCGGTGCGCCTGTCGCGCGCCCCGGTGGCCGGCTATGCCGCCCCGGTCGCCGCCCCGGTGTACGCCGCTCCGGCCGCTCCGGCGCCGCAGGCGATGCCGATGCAGTCGCCGACCGAAGCCTCCACCGGTGGCACCGCCAAGCCGGGCCCGGCGCTGCCGGAAGGCCACGTGCTGCGCTCGCCGATGGTCGGCACCTTCTACGCGTCGTCCGCCCCGGACAAGCCGTCGTTCGTCAGCGTTGGCCAGCAGGTCAAGGAAGGCGAGACCCTGGCCATCATCGAAGCGATGAAGATGTTCAACCCGATCGAAGCCGACAAGTCCGGCACCATCGTCGCCATCCTCGGCGAGAACGGCCAGCCGGTCGAATTCGACCAGCCGCTGTTCGTGATCGGCTGAGGGGCACGCCATGCTCGACAAAGTCGTCATCGCCAACCGAGGGGAAATCGCGCTGCGCATCCTGCGCGCGTGCCACACCCTCGGCATCCGCACGGTGGCCGTGCATTCCACGGTCGACCGCAACCTCAAGCACGTGGCCATGGCCGACGAGTCGGTCTGCATCGGTCCGGCGCCGTCGCCGCAGAGCTACCTCAACATCCCGGCACTGATCGCCGCGGCGGAAGTCACCGACGCCCAGGCCATCCACCCGGGCTACGGCTTCCTGTCGGAGAACGCCGACTTCGCCGAGCGCGTGGAAGAGTCCGGTTTCATCTTCATCGGCCCCAAGGCCGACACCATCCGCATGATGGGTGACAAGGTCGAAGCCATCCGCGCGATGAAGTCCGCCGGCGTGCCGTGCGTGCCCGGCTCGGGCGGCCCGCTGGGCGAAGACATCGTCGCCAACACCAAGATCGCCCGTGAGATCGGCTACCCGGTCATCATCAAGGCGGCCGGTGGTGGCGGTGGCCGCGGCATGCGCGTAGTGCACGCCGAAGCCTCGCTGAAGACCTCGATCGAAACCACCAAGAGCGAGGCCAAGGCCGCGTTCGGCAATGGCGAGGTCTACATGGAGAAGTTCCTGGAGAACCCGCGCCACGTGGAAATCCAGGTACTGGCCGACGGCCAGGGCAACGCCATCCACCTGGGCGAGCGTGACTGCTCGATGCAGCGCCGCCACCAGAAGGTGGTGGAAGAAGCGCCGGCACCGGGCATCACTGCCGAGCAGCGCGAGCAGATCGGCAAGGTCTGCACCGAAGCCTGCGTACGCATCGGCTACCGTGGTGCCGGCACGTTCGAGTTCCTGTACGAGGACGGCCGCTTCTACTTCATCGAAATGAACACCCGCATCCAGGTGGAACATCCGGTCACCGAAATGGTCACCGGCATCGACCTGGTGGCCGAGCAGCTGAAGATCGCCGCCGGCCAGAAGCTGTCGATCAAGCAGAGCGACGTGGTGCTGACCGGCCATGCCATCGAGTGCCGCATCAACGCCGAAGATGCTGAAACCTTCGTGCCGAGCCCGGGCACCATCACCGGCTTCCATCCGCCGGGCGGCCCCGGCGTGCGCGTGGACACCCACATCTACAGTGGCTACCGCGTGCCGTCGAACTACGACTCGATGATCGGCAAGCTGATCGTGCACGGCCCGGACCGCGAAACCGCCATTGCCCGCATGCGCGTGGCACTGAGCGAAATGGTGGTCGATGGCATCAAGACCAACGTCGCCCTGCAGCAGCGGATCATGCGCGACAAGGGCTTCCAGGCCGGTGGCCAGAACATCCACTACCTGGAAAAGCGCCTGGCCGAACGCAAGAACAAGCCGATCGCGCTGACCTGATCGGCGCCACGTGCTGGACACGAAAAGGGCGGGGATATCCCCGCCCTTTTCTGTTGCTGCAGCGCCGAGCCCATGCTCGGCTTGCCGGAAAGCTCAGCCGAGCGTGGGCTCGGCGCTACAGCAGGCGCATCAGCGCTTGTCGGCAGCTTCGGCCGGAATCTGCGAGTTCGCCAGCGGACGCACGCCATTGGGCGACGTCGGGTCGACGATCACCATGGTCTCGGTCGAACCATCCGGCCACACCACCTGGAAGGTGCTGCCCGCCGGCAGCGACGCGAACGGCATGCCGCTCTGCGCGCGATAGACCGCGGCCACCTGGCTGGCACCGGCACGGCGCACGTCTTCCTGCGCCTTCACCGTGGTCAGTTCCACCTTCGACAGATGCCGGTAGCGATCTTCATAGGTATCGATCATCAACAGGCCGACCGCGCCGGCCGAGTAGGCCACGAACAGGGCCACCCAGAACCAGAACTTGGCCCCGTGCAGGAATCGGCGGTAGTTCATTGCTCGTTCCTCTTTCCAACCAATCGCTTGATCCATTCCTTCATCTTCCCAGCGCCCTGCCGCGATACCGCAGCGTCATACACGAAATCCCGGAAATCCTGCGTACCATCCTGCGAACAGATCCCTCCGTTCGCACAAAAACTGTTGACCAGCACACTGTCTGCCCCACACGGTAGACCGAGTTCGCAGGCCGCAAGCCGCCATGCGAGTTCACTGAGCTGCTCGCCCGCCACCAGGCCGTTGAGCGCGCGGTCACCCGAGGCGCGCACGCCCATGCCCGGTGCGATCGCCATGAAGGCCTCCGGGTCGCGCGAGGTGCGCACCCGTTCAACCAGGTCACGGCGGTACTCGGGGCTGTCCTGCAGCGGTTCGCCCTCGGCGAACAACGCAGCCTCAGCAGCCAGATTGCCTTGTGCGGCCGCCTTGCGACGTTCGGACAGCACCAAGGCCGTGCCCAGCTTGTCGCCCGGCACGAAACCACCACAACGCTGCGCGACGCGTTCGCGCGCCTGCACCATCGCCGGTGCGGCGGTCAGGCCCAGCCCGGCCAGCACGTTGTTGTCCAAGCGGTAGCCACCCGGATCGACCGCGTACTGCGCGCAGTAGTCATAGACACGGCTGAGCATCCAGCGCGCCTCGTGGTTGCCTTCGTCCGCCTGGGCACGCAACCGCTGAGCATAGGCATACAGGTCGGTGGCGTCTTCGATATCGGCGCGGAGATCCAGGGGGCAGCCCGGACGGCAACGCGTTGCCACGCTCGAAGGGTGCCAGGCGGCGCGCGAGCGCCTCCGGCATCACCGGCAGCGGCGCCGCACTGTCAGCGGCCGCGACCGCACCTGCCAGATCCGCCGACGCTACCGAAGACGTCGCAGCATGGCCGCTGGCCCGATAACCGGCCACGCCCAGCACGGCCACAGCCGGCAGTACGAGCAACCAGGTTTTCAGGGTCGGAGCGAAGGCCATCGGCGGCGGTAGGCGATGCGGCGCATAGGAAAGCACGAAGTTTAGCAAGGCCCGACGGGCCTGTCTGAACGGGCTTCGTTCATCTCCGAGCGGCATCTCAGGCAATACGGAGACGCCCCGATGGTCTAGCATGGCCCCCTTTCCCGCGATTGCCCCCACCACCATGCCGTTCCTGGAACTGACCCTGCGCTGCACCGAAGCCACCCAGCCCCGCTATGAAAATGCACTGGAGGACGTTGGTGCACTGGCCGTGACCCTGCTCGATGCCGAGGCCGATACCAGCAACGAACAGGCCATTCTCGAACCGGGCGTGGGCGAGACCCCGCTGTGGGACACGCTGGTGCTGAGCGCGCTGTTCCCCGCCGACAGCAACGCGCTGTTGCTGCTGGCCGCACTGGAATCCTTCGATCCGGAGCTGGACTGGAGCAGCGGCAGCTTCCGCGCGGTCGAGGATGAAGACTGGGAACGTGCCTGGCTCGACCAGTTCCAGCCGATGGACTTCGGCAGCCGTACCTGGATCGTGCCGTGGAACCATGAACTGCCCGATGCCGCACAGGCCGCCGATGCCGCCGTGGTGCGGTTGGACCCGGGCCTGGCGTTCGGTTCGGGCACCCACCCGACCACCGCACTGTGCCTGCGCTGGCTGGACCAGTTGGCGGTCGATGGCCTGCTGCAGGGCCAGCGCGTACTCGACTTCGGTTGCGGCTCGGGCATCCTCGCACTGGCCGCGCTGAAGCTGGGCGCCGCCGAAGCCATCGGCGTGGACAACGATCCGCAGGCCCTGGTCGCCACCGCCGACAATGCCGAGCGCAACGGCGAACAGGCCCGCATGCATGTGTACCTGCCGCAGGACGAACCGGTCGCGACCTATCCGATCGTGGTCGCCAACATCCTCGCCTCGGCGCTGGATGCGCTGGCCGAACTGCTGGCTGCGCGCGTTGCTGCCGGTGGCCGCATCGCCCTGTCCGGCATCCTGCATGGCCAGGAAGGCGAACTGCTGCAGCGCTATGCAGCATGGTTCGACGATCTGCAGGCCACCCAGGATGGCGACTGGATGCGCATCACCGGCGTGCGCCGCGCCTGATCGTGGTTGAATGACCGCTGGATCCGAGCCCGCGCCCTGAGCATGTCCGAGCCGAACCCACCGCGCCGTCCCCTGGCCACCTTCCTGCGCACGACGCCGGAGGGTGAGCCTGCGCCTGCGACCGATGCGCGCATGCAGGACGAAGCCGGGCACGCAACGCCCGTGGAGCAGATGCAGGCCGAGCCCATCGACCTGGCACGCCCACCGGCGACAGAGATGCGACACGACGATGACGTTGTCATCGTTGATGAGGCAGCGGCCATCGAGCCGGCGCCGGTCGCGGTGCAGGCAACGGCGGTCGCCAGTGATGCCCCCAGCTTCCTCGGCAGCGCGCGCACGCGCACGCTGCCAACACCCCGCTGGCACTGGCTGCTGGTCGCCGGGCTGGCATTGCTGCTGGTACTGCAGAGCGTGCTGGCCGACCGCGCGCGGCTGGCCGCCGACGCCGGCAACCGCGCATGGCTGGGCACGCTGTGCGGCGTGCTGCGCTGCAGCCTGCCTGCCTGGCACGAGCCCACTGCGTTCACCATGACCAGCCGCGAGATCCGCCCCCTGCCGGGCCAGGCCGGTGTGCTGCAGGTGCAGGCCAGCATCCGCAATGATGCGCGCTGGGCACAGGCGTGGCCGGACCTGCGGTTGTCATTGTCCGATGCCGATGGCCGGGTGATCGGCAGCGGCGTGTTCACGCCCGCGCAGTACCTGGGCGAGAACCCCGGTGCAGCCCTGCTGGAACCGGGCCAGAGCGCGCGCGTCGCCTTCCGGTTGCAGGAGCCCGCTGCGTCCACCGTCGCATTCACCTTCGACTTCCTCTGACCGGGGAGAGGCGACCAGCCGTGGCAGGCCGGGCACGCTCGCGCTAGACTGGCCGCCACCACCTCGTCCGGCCGCGCGCTCCGCGCGCACGGGCCAACCGAATCGGGAACCCCCTTGAACGCTGTCCTTTCTCGTCCTGACAACAGTCGTGGCGCTCCCCGGCCACCGCTGCGTGAACACGTCGCCCAGTCCGTGCGCCGCTACCTGCGTGACCTTGATGGCTGCGATGCGGACGATGTCTACGAGATCGTGCTGCGCGAGATGGAGATTCCGCTGTTCGTGGAAGTGCTCAACCACTGCGAAGGCAACCAGAGCCGCGCCGCCGCGATGCTGGGCATCCACCGTGCCACCCTGCGCAAGAAGCTGAAGGAATACGGCATCAGCGCGTAAGCGCCGATACCCCCTTTGTAGAGTCGAGCCATGCTCGACTGCTTCTGCGCCAGGCAAACCGTGAACGGCAGTCGAGCATGGCTCGACTCTACAGAAGCCGGTCGCCCGTCGCCGCGGCTCCAGTAGATCCACGCCATGCGTGGATGAAGCCCCCGCGGAATCAACCGCCGCCGCCCGCCTTCCAGTAATACCGCACCACATGGAAGAACACCGGCGCGGCGAAGCACACCGAATCCAGTCGGTCGAGCATGCCGCCATGGCCCTCGATCATGTGGCCCCAGTCCTTGATGCCACGATCACGCTTGATCGCCGACATCACCAGGCCGCCCCAGAACCCCATCAGGTTGATCAGCAGCGACAGGCCGAACGCCTGCAGCGGCGTGAACGGGGTGATCCACCACAGCGCCGCCCCCAGCGCGCTGGCACTCAGCACACCGCCCACGAAGCCCTCCACCGTCTTCGACGGCGACAGCTTCGGCGCAATCAGATGCCTGCCCAGCAACTTGCCCCAGATGTACTGCAGCACGTCCGAAGACTGCACCACGATCACCAGGAAGGCGAACAGCAGCACGTTGCGCGACGGGTCATGGCCGGGCACGTGCAGGTTCAGCAGCAGCGGCACATGCGAGATGCAGAACACGCAGATCATCAACCCCCACTGTACCTTCGCGGTCCGCTCCAGGTAGTGCGTGGTGTCACCGCCAATGGTCGACAGGATCGGCAGGAACAGGAACGCATAGACCGGAATCAACAGCGTGTACATGCCGTACCAGTCGATCCAGACCAGGTAGTACTGCCACGGCAGCACGATGTAGAACGCGGCCAGCAGCGCGTAGTAGTCGCCCGAGCGGGTCGGCGCCAGGGTGATGAACTCGCGCAGTGCGAACAGCGAGATGATCGCGAACAGCACGATCACCCCGGCACGACCGAAGAACAGCGCCAGCCCGACCACGATCGCCATCACCCACCACGCGCGGATGCGCGAGACCAGGTTGGCGATCACCGCGCTGGGCTGCCCACGCTGGCGCCAGCGCAATGTCTCGGCCACCAGCGTGGCCAGCACCAGCACGGCACCCACGCCAGCAAACAGCAGGCCGGTCTGCTGGCCGACACTCTGCGTGGCCAGGTCGCCGGACACATCGATCAGGAAGCTCATGCCCTGCCCCCGTTCGGCGCCAGGTCCAGCAGCGCCTGCCGGCTGCGGGCCAGGAAGGCGGCCTTGTCCTCGTCGGCCTGCAGGCGCAGCGGCGTACCGAAGGTGGCCGTGCACAGCAGCGGCAGCGGCAGGAACCGGCCCTTGGGCATCACCCGCTTCAGGTTGTCGATCCACACCGGTACGAATTCCAGCTCCGGGCGTTGCCGTGCCAGGTGATAGATGCCGCTCTTGAACGGCAGCAGCGGCTCATCGCCCACGTTGCGGGTACCTTCCGGAAACAGAATCAGCGAGCAGTCTTCGTCCACCGCATCACGCAGGGCCTGCAGTGGATCCTGCTGGCGATGGCCGGCCTCGCGCTCGACCAGCACGCCGTTGAACACCGCATCGATCAGGTAGCGGCGCAGGCCATCGCGCTGCCAGTATTCGGCCGCGGCCACCGGGCGCACCTGGCGCCGCAGTGCCGGTGGCATCGACGACCAGATCAGCACGAAGTCACCATGGCTGGCGTGGTTGCCGTAATACACGCGCCGCTCGCTGGACGGCGCACAGCCGATCCACAGCGCGCGGGCGCCGGTCACTACATGGATCGCGCCACTGCAGGCGCGCGCAATCAATTCAGCGAACATCGGTCCCTCCCGTTCACGTCTGCGGCCACAACACGGCCAGCACCAGCAGTGCGAACTGCACTGCGGTCAGCAGGTACTGGCGCAGCAGCAGGCGACGCATGCCGGCCCAGCGCGCATCCCAGCCGCGCAGCGGCGCGTCGGGCTGCATGCGGCGCAGGCCACTGGCGTGCAGCAGCTGGTCGGTGCGGCGCGCGGCGGCGTCACCCTCCAGGCCTTCATCGCGCAGCAGCTGCAGCAGGCTGGCATCCAGCGCCACCCGCCACGCGTGGTAGATCTGTGCGATGCCCGCGGCAACACTGAGCAGCAACACGCCGGCGGCAATCATCGCCAGGCCAGGTTCGGTGCCGAGCAGCAGCAGCGCCACCAGCAGCAGGCCCAGCGACAGGCCCGCCGGCCAACGGCCCTGCCGCAGCAGCAGCTGCATGGTCGCCAGATCGGGAACCGTACTCACGTGCGTACTCCCGCTGCAGCAGTGATGGCATGCAGATGCGCCGCGCCCAGCACGACGCCCGGACGTGCCGTGCGCACGATCGCCACCGCGGCATCGGTATCGGTGGCACGACCACTGCGCAACAGCCAGGCCGCCACACTGGCAGCACTGCGCGAATAGCCCAGCGCGCAGCACACCAGCAACGGTCCATGCGCACGCAGCCGCTCGATGACCTCGGCCGCCTCGCGCAACTGGTGCGGCGTGGGCACCACCAGGTCCAGCATCGGCACGCTGGCATACGCCGCGCCCGGTGCACGACAGGACAGTTCGGCACAGGCATCGACCACGCCGACCAAGGGTGCCGGCAATGCAGCGCAGGGAACACGCCCCAGCCATACACCGTCCATCACCGGCACCGGCTGCGGCGCGCGGCGCGTCCACAGCCGCGAATTGATCCAGGCCGCACCCAGGTACGGCGCCAGCAACCAGCGTGCCGCCATGGTCAGGCGACCATCGGCACGCTTCTGGAACACCGCCGTACCGAGCCCCGCATACGCCAACGCCACCAGCAGCAGCGATACCACCGGCCACAGCAGCCACAACGCCGCGCCACGCAGAAGCACCACCGGCACCAGCAATGCAGCGGCCCCCAGCAGGTACAGCGCTGCCAGGCGCCAACGTCTGGCGTCACGCGCGGTGCGCCAGGCACGCAAGGGTGGCGTGCCCTGCTCCGGCCACAGCCAGACACACAGCCAACCGGCCAGCAGGCCGGTCGGGATATCGATGAAATGATGCTGGAATGTGGTCAGCACCGAGACGCCGATCAGCAGCGCCCACACATGCAGTACCCAACGCCACACCCCATGCAGGTACTGCGCGAATTTCACCCACAGCACGATCAGCAACACGATGTGCAGTGATGGCGCCTGGTTGAACGGCTTGTCGAAGCCCAGCAGCACATCGAACAACCAACCGAACACACCGCCGATCTCCGGCCGCTCGAAACTGAAGCGCAGTGGCCACAGCAGGAAGCAGGTCACCGCGATCAACTGTGCACTGAACAACCGCAACGCATGCCGGTCCAGCTCCAACCGTTGCCGGCACAGGAAGAAGGAAACCGCATAGAACAGATCGATCGACCAGTACGGCACGATCGTCCACGGTACGAACGGAATCTGCGTTTCCCATCCGAACGCCATCACCGGCAGTTCGGCATGGCGGCCGGCCATCCAGTTGGCGAAGCCGTAGCTGGCGAAGAAGAACGGACCCAGCAGGGCCAGCCACAGCAGGGCGCGCCGCCAGGGGCGCCCTTCCGCGGCCAGCGGGGATTCGGCGAGCGTCGCCATCACGCGGTCCGGCGCGCCAGCGACACCGTGAAGATGCCGAAGTCGTCGATACGCTGCGCCACCTTCTCGAACCCGGCCAGGCGCACCAGCTCGTCCATTTCCTGCTGGGTACGGCGGCGCATCACCCACGCGGCGCCGCCACGGTGGCTGGTCAGTGCGCGTGCGATGAACTCCAGCTGCGGGTGCCACGGCTGGCCGGTATAGGCCAGGTAGCCGCCCGCCGGCACCGTCGCAGCAATGCCCTGCAGCGAGCGCAGCACCGCATCGTTGTCGGGGAACAGTTCGTACAGGCCCGATACCACGGCCAGCGTCGGTGCTGGATCGACCTTGGCCAGCTGTGCCGGGTCGAACGCATCACCCTGCTCGAAGCGCGCGATGTCGGCCGCCCCCAGGCGCTCGATCAAGGCCTGACCCTGGGTGACGTTCAGATCACTGAAGTCGCGCAGCACGATGCGCTCGGCGCGCTGTTCGCCCTGGCCCAGCGCTTCCAGCACGTAGCGGCCATGGCCGGCGGCCACGTCCAGCACGCGCACCGGCGTGCCCTGCCCGCGCAGGCGCTGGGCAGCGTCGCGCAGCAGTTCCTGCAGGTGCTGGCCGCGAATGCGGATGCCGCGCCAGCCGATCGCATCCAGATAGTTGCGATCGACCATGCGCCCCAACGGGCCCTTGCCGCGCGCCTCATCGCGATAGATGTAGTCGAGCGTGCTGCCCGAATCGAATCCGGTCTGCAGGCCCAGCGCGATGCCTTCGGACAACGTTCCGCCGAAGCGCAGGCCGCCACGTACCACGCGCCAGCGCAGGTCGGCCAGGCTGTTGCGTTCCGGTGGCCAGGCCAGGATCTCCGATTCTTCGAAAGTCGGCCCATGGCGGTGCGCATCGCGCCGCGACAGTTCGCGCAGCGGCTCGGCGAAACGTGCCTGGATGAAACTGCGGATACGCGCCAGCGCCGGCGCCCGATCGCGCTCGCCCAGCGTGTCGTGGAAGAAGCCCGGCAGATGCACGCGCTCCTTGATCGGGCTGGACAGGCGCTCGTAGAAGCGGTCCTGCGGGCCACGGTGCACCACGAAATCCGAGCCGGACACCAGCAGCTGCACCGGCACGCTGATCGCCTGCGCATCGGCAACGATGCGGTCAGCCGCTTCGTACAGGCCCAGCAACACGCGCACCGAGATCGGCCGGGTGATCAGCGGATCGGTGCGGTAGCTTTCCACCCGCGCCGGATCGTGGGTCAGCCACTGCGGCTTGACGTAGCTGTTGACGAAGAAATTGCCGCGCAGCTTCTGCATCAAGGCCAGGCCCGGGCGTGCGAACGGCACGTACAGCTTCACCTTGAACGCCGGCGAAGCCATCACCAGCGCGCGCAGGCGCGGCGCGTAGTCGTGCACCCAGGTGGCGGCGACCACCGCCCCCACGCTCTGTGCGATCACCACGATGTCTTCCACCGCGATGCCATGCTCGGCGCCGATGTGGGCGATGAAGCTGTCCAGATCACGCACCAGCGCCGGGAAGCCCGGGGCATCGCCACGTGCGCCGGGCGAACGGCCATTACCGCGTGCATCCCAGGCGAAGAAGGCGGTGTCGGGCAGGTCCAGCTCATCGACCAGGTGGGTGACCCGGCCAGAATGTTCATGGCCGCGATGCAGCAGCACGACAGCCTTGGTGGCTGGGGTCGCGGTGGTGCTCGCCCAGTACCGGTAGAACAGCGGTACCTGGTCGAAGCTGTGGAATTCCCGTTCCTGCGCCTGACGCATGCAATCTCCTGATTGTCTTTTTGTATCTGCTTGATTAATTCGGCGAAACCGCCGCTTCCCGCAGTCCGCGACGGACGCGATTGATCATCGTCAGCACGCACAGCACCGCCATGGCCGCGGCCACGCCAGTGACAGTCATCGCAGCCCCCCAGCCGAACGCCAGCAGCAGGCCCAGCACGCCGATGACGAACGCGCGGTCGCTCTTGCCCATCGGGCCGTCATAGCGGCGGTTGGCACCGACCATCAGCCCCAGCACGCCGGCGTACTCGCTCAGGGCCGCCGTCCAGGCCAGCAGCCACAGCGCTTCCGGGCGCACGCCCGGCACGCTGAGCAGGCTCAGGTACAGCGCCGCGTCGGCGATCACATCGCACAGCTCGTTCAGATAGGCGCCCAGCCTCGACTGCTGGCCGAACTCGCGGGCCAGCATGCCGTCCACCGCGTTGAGTGCCATGCGCAGCAGCATCCACAGCGGCAGCAGCAGGTACAGCAGGGGCTGGGCCGGCGCGCAGCACCACACGGCGGCAGCCACCAGCAGCGAGACCACGGCGGCGGCCACGGTCACCGTATTGGCGGTGATCCCCATGCGGTACAGACCGCGTACGGCTGGACGCAACAGGTCCTGGAAACGTCCTTTCAATGCATAGATCGACATGATCCGTACCCGCTGATCCTTGGCAGTGCGGGCACAGCCTACCCCATCGTCGGCAGATTCCGACAACCCGGCTCCGGTCCACAGCCCAGCCCCCGGACCGGTCCGGATCGATGTGCCCGACCCGGCCTTACGTCGATTGCCATGGCAAATTGCCCCTTCCAGCGCCCGCCACCGGCCCCCACCGCCTACAATATCGGCCCCGCTCCGCTGCCGATTCTGTCCCATGACTGCTGATCTGTTGCCCGTCCGCCGGGCCCTCCTCTCCGTTTCCGACAAGACCGGCCTGGCCGAGCTGGCCACCGCGCTGGCTGCACGCGGCGTGGAGCTGCTGTCCACCGGCGGCACCGCCAAGGCCATTCGCGACATGGGCCTGGCCGTGAAGGACGTGGCCGACGTCACCGGCTTCCCGGAAATGATGGATGGCCGGGTCAAGACCCTGCACCCGATGGTGCACGGCGGCCTGCTGGGCCGTTCGGGCCTGGATGATGCGGTGATGGCCGAGCACGGCATCGGCGCCATCGACCTGCTGGTGCTGAACCTGTACCCGTTCGAGTCGGTCACCGCCAAGGCCGATTGCACCCTGGCCGACGCGGTCGAGAACATCGACATCGGCGGCCCGGCCATGCTGCGCTCGGCGGCCAAGAACTTCGCCCGCGTGGCGGTGTCCACCGATCCGTCGCAGTACGCCGAGCTGCTGGCCTCGCTGGACGCCAACGACGGCCAGCTGTCGGCCGCCACCCGCTTCGCGTTCTCGGTGGCCGCGTTCAACCGCGTCGCCCAGTACGATGCCGCGATCAGCAACTACCTGTCGGCGGTCACCGCCACCGACGCCGCCGTACCGGCACGTGCCGAGTACCCGGCGCAGATGAACTCCACCTTCGTGAAGGTGATGGACCTGCGCTACGGCGAGAACCCGCACCAGAGCGGCGCGTTCTACCGCGACCTGTACCCGGTGCCGGGCACGCTGGCGACCTTCCAGCAGCTGCAGGGCAAGGAACTGAGCTACAACAACCTGGCCGATGCCGACGCGGCGTGGGAATGCGTGCGCCAGTTCGATGCACCGGCCTGCGTCATCGTCAAGCACGCCAACCCGTGCGGCGTGGCCGTCGGTGCCGGCAACGGCGACGCCTACGAGCTGGCCTACGCCACCGACCCGACCAGCGCCTTCGGCGGCATCATCGCCTTCAACAAGCCGCTGGACGCCGCCACTGCCAAGGTGATCCTGGACCGCCAGTTCGTGGAAGTGCTGATTGCCCCGGACTACGAGCCGGCCGCGCTGGAATACGCACAGAAGAAAGCCAACGTGCGCGTGCTGCGCATCCCGCACGGCGATGGCCTGAACAACTTCGACAGCAAGCGCGTCGGCTCGGGTCTGCTGCTGCAGTCCTCGGACAACCGCGGCATGACCCGCGACGAACTGAAGGTGGTCAGCAAGCTGGCGCCGACCGACAAGCAGTTCACCGACCTGCTGTTCGCCTGGAAGGTGGCCAAGTTCGTAAAGTCCAACGCGATCGTCTATGCCAAGGACAACCGCACCATCGGTGTCGGTGCCGGCCAGATGAGCCGCGTTTACTCGGCCCGCATCGCCGGCATCAAGGCCGCCGACGCGAACCTGGTGGTCGAAGGTTCGGTGATGGCCTCCGATGCGTTCTTCCCGTTCCGCGACGGCATCGATGCCGCTGCCGCCGCCGGCATCAAGGCGGTCATCCAGCCGGGCGGTTCGATGCGCGATGCCGAAGTGATCGCCGCCGCCGACGAACATGGCGTGGCCATGGTGTTCACCGGCGTGCGCCACTTCCGCCATTGATCCTGGAGCGACACGGATGTCCACAGTTTCAATGAAATCGCTGGCCGCCCTCGCCCTCGCGGGTGCGGCCATGCTGGCGGGCTGCAAGCCTGCCGGCGAGCCCAGCGTGGCGCCGAAGGTGGATGCGCCTGCAGTGACCCCCGCCTCACCGGCGCAGCATGTCAGCCGCACCGCACGACTGCAGGCTTTCCTGGTCCAGCGCTACGGCAGCAACGCCAAGCTCTCCGCTGAATGGCGCGGCAGCTGGACCGACGATGGCGACACCCATGCGGTGGACTGGCAGGTCTGCGCGGAACAACCGGTGGTGAGCGGAGACAGCTGGCAGCAGTTGTTGGCCGTGTGCGGTGCGCTGGTCGATGGCGCGCACATCGACCCGGGAACGATCGAGTTCTTCGTGCTGCGCCCCAAGGGCGATGGCTTCGAGGTGACCAGCGAACTGACCGGCGAGCGCTTCGGTAGCGGCGGCCAGCCCGGCACCGCCAGCATCATCCGCGCCGGCAGTGACTTCTATGGTTTCCGCGTCGAGGACGGCTGGTTCGGGCAGGGTTTCTCGCTGCTCTCGCAGTCGCTGATCCTGCCGGGCCCGAACGGCCTGGTGGCCAGTGGCAGCGTGCGCAGCCATATCGACAATGACGCCCAGTACGAGTGCGACGCCAGCACCGACCCCGACACGGCCAACGACTGCCGCACCCGCCGTTTCAGCATCGATTTCGCACTGCGTTTCGACGACAGCGACCGCAGCGCGCGGGTCTGGCCGCTGCTGATCGAAGAAACCGGAACCACCTGTGGCGGCAAGCAGGTCCGGCAGCAGCACCGCTTCACCCTGGACCCGAAGACCTGGGCCTATTCCTTCCCCGAATCGCTGCGACGCGAAGGCTGCGAGTGAAGCACGCGCGCCGCCGGGGATATCGATCTTCCCTTCCCACGCAATCTGGAATCTCGTGATGAACGTACTTGTCATCGGCTCTGGCGGCCGCGAACACGCCCTGGCATGGAAGCTGGCCCAGTCCTCCCGTGTCACCGAAGTGATCGTGGCGCCCGGCAACGCCGGCACCGCCAGCGAAGACAAGTGCCGCAACGTGGCGGTCAAGGTTACCGATATCGACGGCCTGCTGGCGCTGGCACAGGCCGAAGGCGTGGCGCTGACCGTGGTCGGCCCGGAAGTACCGCTGGTGGCCGGCGTGGTCGACCGCTTCCGCGCCGCCGGCCTGCGCATCTTCGGGCCGACCGCCGCTGCCGCGCAGCTGGAAGGCAGCAAGGCCTACGCCAAGGACTTCCTGGCCCGCCACAACATCCCCACCGCGTTCTACGCCGTGCACACCGACGTGGACGCCGCCCTGGCCTACATCCGCGAGAAGGGCGCACCGATCGTGGTCAAGGCCGATGGCCTGGCCGCCGGCAAGGGCGTGATCGTCGCAATGACCCTGGCCGAAGCCGAAGACGCGGTGCGTGACATGCTCTCCGGCAACGCGTTCGGCGATGCCGGTGCACGTGTGGTGATCGAGGAATTCCTCGACGGCGAGGAAGCCAGCTTCATTTCGATGGTGGACGGCGTGCATGCGCTGCCGATGGCCACCTCGCAGGACCACAAGCGCGTCGGCGACGGCGATACCGGCCCCAACACCGGCGGCATGGGCGCCTATTCGCCGGCCCCGGTGGTGACGCCGGAGGTGCATGCCCGCGTGATGCGCGAGGTGGTGAACCCGACCGTGCAGGGCATGATCGCCGACGGCATCCCGTTCACCGGCTTCCTCTACGCCGGCCTGATGATCGATGCCAGCGGCGCGCCGAAGGTGATCGAATTCAACGTGCGCTTCGGCGATCCGGAAACCCAGCCAGTGATGCTGCGGCTGCAGTCAGACCTGGTGGAGCTGGTGGAAGCCGCCATCGACGGCCGCCTGGACCAGGTGGAAGCGCACTGGGATGCACGCCCGTCGCTGGGCGTGGTGCTGGCCGCCAGGCCGTACCCGGAATCGCCGATCACCGGCGACGTGATTTCCGGCCTGGACGACGTGCCGGCCAGTGCCAAGGTGTTCCATGCCGGCACCACGCTGGACGCACAGGGCCAGGTGGTCAGTGCCGGCGGCCGCGTGCTGTGCGTGGCGGCGCTGGGCGACAGCGTGCGCGACGCGCAGGCCAATGCCTATGCCGGCGTGGCCAAGGTCAGCTGGGCCAACGAATTCCACCGCAACGACATCGGCTGGCGCGCGATCGCACGCGAAGGCTGAGGCCCACGCGATAGCAGAGCAGCCACGCATGGCGTGGCTCTACTGGAATCAGCAGTAGATCCACGCCGTGCGTGGATTGAACACCTCGGAAAAGCAAAGGCCCGGCAGAACCGGGCCTTTGCTTTACAGGACTGCTTCGAGTCCCTTCCGATCAATCAGGTTCAGCAACTTCAGTGATGGTCCGCTGGGCTTCTTCTCGCCCTGTTCCCAGCTGCGTACGGTGGAAACGCTGGTATTGAGAACTCCAGCAAAGACCGGCTGACTGAGCTGTAATGACGCACGCAGGGCACGGATCTGGGCACTGCTGTATTCAGGGACCGGCTCAAGGCAAAGCGCTTCGTAGCTGCTCAACCGACGCTTATCGATGAAGCCATGTGCGTGCAGACTCACAGCCGCATCATGCACCGCCTCAAGAAGCGCACTTTTCGCGCGCCGTCGCTCAGGGGTCTTCGTCATGGCTGATCTCCTGTAGATCCCCGTACTGCACGGCACGATTCAGCTGCGCCGTACTCATTTTCAAGAACTCCGATGCGTACAGCTGCAGCGCATCGCGTTCCGCATTCGTGATTGCAGCACGTTCATTCTTCTCGTAGCCGAAAAGGAAGAACCAATGCCCGCCTCGCTGTGTGGCGACGATGGTTCGGACGCTCCCACGCTTTCCTCGCCCCGGCAAGGCAACGCGCTTCTTGAAGATTCCGCCGCCAAGATCAGCATCCACCAGACCCCCTTCCATTTCACGTACCGACCGGTACAGCGCAGCGTCGGACAGGGTGGTCCTGCGCATGCTGCGATTGAAACTTCGTGTGCGGAAGACGCGTGGCATGATCATACCGTGCCACTGCGTGGTACGGCGTGAACATCAGCATCCAGCACATGATCCGGTCGGCGCAATCACCGCTTTGGCGTCAGACTAGAGCCACGCCATGCGTGGATGAGAACGCCACCAAAAAGAAAAAGCCCGGCATTGCCGGGCCCTTCTTCAATCCAGCGCCACCCCGCTTACGCGGTGAACAGCGCCTTCATCTTCTTCAGCGCATTCGCTTCAACCTGGCGGATGCGCTCGGCCGACACGCCGTATTCGTCAGCCAGTTCCTGCAGCGTCACCTTGCTGTCCGCATCCAGCCAGCGACGGCGGATGATGTCGCGCGAGCGGGCGTCCAGCTCGGCCAGGCCTTCGCGCAGCAGCTGCATCTGGTTGTCTTCGCTGTCAGCACGTTCGTAGGCCATCGACGGGTCTTCGTCGTTGGCGACCAGGAACGCGGCCGGCGACGGCGGCGCGTGCTCGTTGTCCTCATCGGTCGGCGCATCGAAACCGATATCGCGACCTGACAGGCGCGACTCCATTTCCATGACCTCGCGCTCGGACACGTTCAGGTCCTTGGCCACCGCGCTCACTTCAGCCGCGTTCATCCAGCCCAGGCGCGTCTTCGACTTGCGCAGGTTGAAGAACAGCTTGCGCTGCGCCTTGGTGGTGGCGACCTTCACGATGCGCCAGTTCTTCAGGATGAACTCGTGCATCTCGGCACGGATCCAGTGCACGGCGAAGGAGACCAGGCGCACGCCCATGTCCGGGTCGAAGCGCTTGACCGCCTTCATCAGGCCGATGTTGCCTTCCTGGATCAGGTCACCCAGGGCAAGGCCGTAGCCGTTGTAACCGCGGGCCACGTGCACCACGAAGCGCAGGTGCGAATGCACCAGCTCGCGGGCGGCGTCCAGATCGTTGCCGTCGCGGAAGCGACGGGCCAGGTCCTGTTCGTCATCGACCGACAGCACCGGAATCTGGTGCACGGCACCGATGTAGGCGTCCAGCGAACCGAGCGCACTGGGAATCGGGAGATTGTTTGCCACAAGGGCAGTAGAGGTGTTCTGGCTCATAGGCACCCATCTTAGCAGTCCGGCATTTGGACTGCTAAAGGAGGAAAAAGTTCCAGCATCCCATTGATGCAACACTGGTCCCAAACAGAGCCCTACCGTAGCGCGATTTGATGACAGTGGCGAGCACGCTTTTCGGGATTCACAATCCCTTGGAATTCAAGCAATTACCTACTGGAAACCGGCCGATTCCGGTCAAGCGGAGCTGAACGGGCCTTCCGCAGGACCCATTCAGGCCCGGAAACGTTGCTCGGCGTTCAGCCCCGATCACCCGCCGGCGGTCAGAGCGCCGAGCGTGGCGGCAGCGACCAGTCGATCGGGGCCTGGCTGCGGCGCTGCAGGTACTCGTTGGCCATCGAGAAATGCCGGCAGCCGAGGAAGCCACGATGGGCCGACAGCGGCGACGGATGCGGCGACTTCAGCACGCGATGGCGGCGGGTATCAATGACCTTGCCCTTCTGCTGCGCATACGCGCCCCAGAGCATGAACACCAGGCCTTCGCGTTCGCGGTTGAGCACATCCACCACGTGGTCGGTGAAGCCTTCCCAGCCCCGGCCCTGGTGCGCACCGGCCTTGCCCTCCTCCACCGTCAGCACCGCATTGAGCAGCAGCACGCCCCGCTGCGCCCACGGGATCAGGCAGCCGTGGTCCGGACGCGGGATACCGAGATCGCTCTCGATCTCCTTGTAGATATTCAGCAGCGACGGCGGCACCGGCACGCCCGGCGCCACCGAGAAGCTCAGGCCATGCGCCTGGCCGCGGCCGTGGTACGGGTCCTGGCCGAGGATCACCACCTTCACCTGCTCGAACGGCGTGGCATCGAACGCAGCGAAGATCTGCGGCCCAGGCGGGAACACCGCCGCGCCACTGGCCTTGCGCTGGCGCAGGAAGCTGGACAGCTCGCGCATCTGCGGCTGCAACAGGTAATCGCCGACATGCTGCTTCCAGCTCGGTTCCAGCTGGATCGTCGGGGTGTCGGCTGCTTCATCCATCATCGAATCAGGGGTCCATCGTTCAATCGGGCCAGCCGCAGCTGGAACAGCACCTTGGTGACCAGCAGCCGTTCTTCGATCGGCTTCAGCACCAGGTCGTTGGCACCGGACTGCAGCAGCCCGGTCTGGTTGTGCGGATTGCCGTCGCCAGTCATCACCAGCACCGGCAGGCGGCGCTTGCCGTAGCCGAAGTCCACGCGCACCCGCTGCACCACGTCGCGGCCGCTCAGTTCGCCCTTCAGGGTAACGTCGGTCAGCACCAGGTCGATGCGGTGGCGGCTGCGGCCCAGCGACTCGGCGGTGAGCAGGGTGAACGCTTCTTCGGCGCTGACCACGTGCAGCACGTTCAACTGCTGGCGTTCCAGCATGCGCTTGGTGGCCTCGGCGACCACGCGACTGTCCTCGATATAGAGGATGGTGGCGCCGGGAATGGTCTGCGGCTGCACATAGCCGCGGATGAAGGTCGCCAGTGCCTCGTGGCCCAGCGCCTTGTCGAAATAGTCGGTGACGTACTCGGTGAAGCGGCGCTGCTCCAGGTGCTGCTGGGCATCGCCGGAGACCACGATCACCGGCACATAGGCCTGGCCTGCGGCTTCGCGGACCATCCGCGCCAGCGCCAGGCCGTCGCCATCACGCAGGGTCAGCGAGGTGGTCACCAGATCCACCGGCCCCTGTGCCAGCGCCTGCTGTGCGTCCTCGATGCTGTCGCAGCCGATCACCTCCACGCCCGGCAGGTCACGCTGCAGGACGTCGGCGATCAGCTTGCGCACCAGCTTTGACCCATCGACCACCATCACCCGCGTCGCGGGCCCTTCAAGGTGCTTCAGCGCTTGCGGTTGCATGCCGGTCTCAGGTGTCGGTCGGGCGGGTCTGGCGAAGGAAATGGCCGGTCACCAGCCATGCGCCCAGCCAGCCCAGCAGCAGTGTGCCGAGCAGGACCAGGCTGCCATGCAGCAGGTCCAGGCCGTGCAGCACGAACGGGCTGCCGTAGCTGCGGGAGAGTTCGGCCAGCGGCACGCGCAGCGCGGCACCGGCGCCGCCGATCAGGGCCAGCGCCACCGCGCCGGCACCCAGGCCGTACCACGCGCCCAGGTACAGGAACGGGCGGCGGATGAAGCCATCGCTGGCCCCCAGCAGCTGCAGCACGCCGATTTCCTCGCGACGGGCCTGGATGTCCAGACGCACGGTGTTGCCGACCACCAGCGCGGCGCCCACGCCGAGCAGCACCGACAGCACCTGCACCAGCCGCGCACCGAACGCCAGCCAGGCATCCAGGCGCTGGCGCCACAGTGCATCGTGTTGCACCAGGTCGGCCTCGGGCAGGCTTTCCAGCGCGCGCGCCAGGCGCGCGTCGTCCTTGCCCTGGCCGGGGGTGATCACCAGCAGCGAGGGCAGTGGATTGTCGTTGAGTGCGTCGATCGCCTCACCGAGGCCGGCATCGCGCAGTTCCTGCAGGCCCTGCTCGGGCGTGCGCACGTTCACTTCGGCCACGTCGTCGCGGTCGCGCAGCTGGCCCGCCAGGCGCAGCGCGCCGGGACCATCGACGTTGCCCTTCAGGAACACGTTGATGTCGCGCGACTGCTGCACGCTGCCGGCGAACTGCTTGAGGTTGTCCAGCGCGATCGACAAGCCCAGCGGCAGGGCCAGTGCCAGCGCCATGACCATCACCGTCAGCAGGGTCGCCCATGGCTTGCGGCAGGCGCGGCCCAGGCTGAACACCACGCTGTGCACGTGGTGCTGGAACCAGACGCCCACGCGCGACGGGGCGGCGGCTTCGCTGTTTTCGTTCTTCGCCATCGGTTACTCCGCCAGGTCCTGCGGCGAGATGTCATCCACCAGCCGGCCGTGGTCGAGGATCAGCACGCGCTTGCGCATGCGGCGCAGCAGCGGCAGGTCGTGGCTGACCACCAGCACGCTGGTGCCGCGCGAGGGCAGCTCGGCGAACAGGGCCATGATCTCTGCCGCCAGGGTCGGGTCGAGGTTGCCGGTTGGTTCATCGGCCACCAGCAGCTTGGGCTCGCCGACGATCGCGCGGGCGATGCCGACGCGCTGCTGCTCGCCGGCCGACAGCTGCGAGGGCAGCGCCTTCTCGCGGTGGCCCAGGCCCATCCGTTCCAGCACCGAGCGCACGCGCTTGCTGATGTCGCCACGGCGGGTGCCGCGCAGGATCAGCGGCAGCGCCACGTTCTCGGCGATCGAGCGGTCCATCAGCAGGCGATGGTCCTGGTAGACCGCCCCCACTGCGCGCCGATGGCGCGGCACATCGCCGCCACGCACCTTCAGCAGGTTGCGCTCGTCGAACACCACCGCGCCGCGGCTGGGCCGCTCGTCCAGGTGGATCAACTTGAGCAGGGTGCTCTTGCCCGCACCGGAATGGCCGGTGACGAACAGCATCTCGCCCGGCGCGACCTCGAAGCTGACATCGGTCAGTGCCTCGTGGCCACCGGCGTACTGTTTGCTGACATTATCGAAGCGCAGGACACTCATGCCCCGATTATGCAGGAGCGGCGCCACCGATCGGTAGCGCCGGGCGCTGCCCGGCGGAATCTTCGATCTGCCGCTGCGCCCGCCGGACCTGCCAGGGCGCTACCCTTCCCTGCGGGCGTGCAGGACCACCAGCGCGTTGTTGTCGCGGTATTCATCCCAGAAGCCGGGAGGCCGGTCCTTGCATTCCGCCGCTGTCGGCACCGGCGCCTGCCACTGCAGCCCGGGCAGCCCGGCGCGGGCGGCCGCCTGCTCGTGCTGGTCCGCGCGCCATTGATGGTCGGTGACGCGGGCCACGGCCGCATCGGCGAACGCGACCTCGACCAGGTGATGATCATCCAGCGCCTGCTGCCGGACGATACGCGCGCCGTAACGCGAAAAGTCGCCCTTGGCCAACCGGAAGGCAGGATGGGTGACGATGCCCAGCAGCCGTCCGCCCGGTTTGAGGACGCTGGCTGCTGCCCGGTACATGCGCTCCAGTTCCTGCAGCGTATCGGCGTGGTTGAACAGCCAGACCGCCACGGCAACATCGAAGCGGGCCGGCATGTCCAGGCGGGTCGCGTCGCCGTGCAGGAACTGCATGGCGTCACCGCCCTGCGCGGAAAGCCGGCGCGCCTGTTCGATCATCGCGGCGGACAGATCGACGCCGAGGGCGCTACGGGCCCCGTGCAGCAGGAGGTGGCGGCCGAAATCACCGGAACCGCAGGCCAGATCGATGACATCCCGCCCCTGCAGTGGACCGGCCAGCTCCAGCAGTGTCCGGCGTTCCAGCGGACGGGATGCAGAGGCCGCCACATGCTGCGCGTAATGCAGATCGAATGCGTCGTAACAGGGTACGGATGCCATCGCGTGACGCCTCCGGATGCGGGAGGCATCAGCTTGGATGGAAGCCGGCGGGCGCGGCCAGAGTCAGATGCGACAAGGTTGCGTGGCCGGCGCCTGCGCGGCATGCCGGTCCCGGCCAGCGGCCGGCACTACCATGCCTCGTGAGGCTGTAGAGCCGAGCATGGGCTCGGCTCGGTGCGGACCAAGGTCCGCACCCACCCGCGGTGGCTTAGTTGCCCGACAGCATCCGGCGGATCTTGCGGCCGATGCGGGTCAGGAACGAATCACCGGTATCGGCCGCGGTGCGCACCGGCTTGGCCACCACCTGCACCGGGGTGACCGGGCTGACGCCATTGCCGGCCGTGGCCTGCACGCCTTCGGCACCTTCGACCGGACGGCCGTGGCGACGACGACGACGCTTGCGCGGCTTGCGCTCGCCATCCACCGCACCTTCGGCACGCGGCGGACGCGGCGGGCGCGGAGCCTGGGCGACAGCGGCTTCAGCACCTTCCACCGGAGCGGCCGCAGCCTGCTCGCCTTCCACGCGCGGCTTGCGCGGGCCACGCGAACGGCGCTCGCCGCTGCGCTCACCGTCGCGACGCTCACCGCGGCCACCGCTGGAGCGGCCACCACTGCGGCCACCGCCACGACGCTCTTCCTCGGCGGCGCGGGCTTCGCGCGCTTCCCGGAAGATCTGGCCAACGCTCTCGTTCTCTTCGCCGTCCTCGCCTGCGGCCGGGGCCGGGCGTTCCGGGCGCGGCAGCGCGGTCAGCAGCTCCTTGGTGACCGGCTCGGACGGAATCTTCTGCTCGATGTAGGCCTCGATGTCCGGCAGGCTCATCGCATAGCGTTCGCAGGCAAAGCTGATCGCATCGCCTTCCTCGCCCAGGCGGGCGGTACGGCCGATGCGGTGCACGTAGTCTTCGGCGTCGAACGGCAGGTCGTAGTTGTAGACGTACTTGATGCCGTCGATGTGCAGGCCGCGCGCGGCCACGTCGGTGGCCACCAGGATTTCCAGCTGGCCCTTCTGGAAGCGGTTGAGCAGGCTCTCACGCTTCTTCTGCGGCACGTCGCCGGACAGCACGCCGACGCGGTAGCCGGCCTTTTCCAGCGAACGGGCGACGCGCTCGACGAACACCTTGGTGTTGACGAACACCATGGTGCGGGCGCCTTCGCTGCGCGACAGCAGGCCCAGCAGCAGCGGGATCTTCTCTTCGTCGGCCGGGAAGTACAGCTTCTGGCGCACGCGTGCGGCAGTGACCGTCTCGGCTTCGACCACCAGCTTCTGCGGCTCGTTCATGTGCTCGTAGGCCAGCTCCAGCACGCGGTGGCTGAGGGTGGCGCTGAACAGCAGGGTCTGGCGGGTGGTGCGCTCCGGCATGCGGCGCAGCAGGAAGCGGATGTCCTTGATGAAGCCGAGGTCGAACATGCGGTCGGCTTCGTCCAGCACGCAGATCTCGCAGGCATGCAGCGAAACCACCTTGTGCTGCTTCACGTAATCGATCAGGCGGCCCGGGGTGGCGATGATCACGTCCACGCCCTGCTGCAGGATCTCGCGCTGCTTGTCGTAGTCGACACCGCCATAGACCAGCGCGAAGCGCAGGCCCAGGTCGGAACCGAACTTCACCGCGTCCTTGTGGATCTGGATGGCCAGTTCGCGGGTCGGGGCGAGGATCAGCGCGCGCGGGTCTTCCGGCTTGCGGTCGGCCAGCGCCGGCTTGCTCAGCAGGCGGTTCACGACCGCGACCAGGAAGGCCAGGGTCTTGCCGGTGCCGGTCTGGGCCTGGCCGGCAACATCACCGCCGGCCAGCGCGACCGGCAGGGTCAGCGCCTGGATCGGGGTGCAGCGGGTGAATCCGGCTCCTTCAAGGCCGGCCTGCAGGGCCGGATGCAGCTCGAAGGAGGAGAAGGTCAAATCGGTCAGCGGTTTGTCGCTCATGAGTCCGTCTTGGTATGGCCGCCGGCCCGTAAGGCGGCTGGCACTTCATCGTCTAGGGGCACCGTCGCAAACTGCGGCCCCTGCGGCGGGTTGGCAGGCTGGGACCACCGGGTCCGCGCGCCGCACAATGCCCCAGTTTAACGCACTCGGGCGGGCAAACCGGAATGAGCCGTCTCAAAGATACGAGAGACGCTCGACCTTCACCCAGCAACACCGGACTTGAACGGTCCTTCCAGAGGCGCTGGTGTCGCCCGCTGCCAGCCCCATGTACAGGAAGACAGTGAAATCCGACACATACCGGCCATCGAAGCGATCACGATACGCTGGGTTCCAGCCGGCGCCTGTCCGTGCCCTGCGATAGGGGTACACTGCCGGCCGTGAGCGTCCAGGCATCCCGCCGAACGCACCGCGGCAGTGCGCCGCGAGGCAACGACGAGGGTCGCGCCACCGGGCATGGCCCAGTTCACCCACCTCCGGCATGACCGGGTGCAATCCAAGACGAGAAACCAAGATGAGCGACAAGGTTGTACATGTCGGCGACGCCGACTTTGATAGCGCAGTGCTGAATTCCAAGGAACCGGTGCTGGTCGATTTCTGGGCCGAGTGGTGTGGCCCGTGCAAGATGATCGCCCCGGCGCTGGACGAGCTGGCCGATGCCTACCAGGGCCGCGCCAAGATCGCCAAGGTCAACGTCGACCACAACCGTGCGCTGGCCGCCAAGTACCACGTGCGTTCGATTCCGTACCTGGTCGTGTTCAAGGATGGCGAGAAGGTCGCCGAGCAGATCGGTGCGGTGGGCAAGGCCCAGCTGGCCGGCCTGCTGGACAAGGCCCTGGCCTGATCCCGCTGCTCCCCGGCAGCCGTCGACCGCGGCTGCCGGTGGGGCGCCCCGCGCCCGTGATGAATGCTGTTCCCGGTGACCCTTGCATGGCGCCGCGGGCCGATGATAGTGTCGGCATATCCGGCCGCGTTCGCGTGCCGCACCCTCTGGACGCAGTTTCTTCCAGACCCATTCCCAACGTTCGCCGCCCCAGCCGGGCGCTCGCACCTTCAAGCGAGGAATAACGCTCTTGTCCGATAACACTTCCGAAACCGGCAGCGCCGATGCGCCCGCCGAAAAGCGCGTGCGCAAGCCCCGCGTGAGCAAGGCCGCCGCTCCGGCAGCCGCCGAAACCAGCGCCGCTCCGGCGCAGCCGACCCTGCCGCTGGCCGCCGCGCCCGAAGCGCCGGCACCGGCCGCCGCCGCCCCCGCACCGAGCGCGCCCGCCGCCGAGGCCCCTGCCAGCAGTGGCGGCGGCGAAGGTGGTGAGGGTCGCGAATCCGGCCAGCCGCGCCAGCAGAACCACCAGGGGGGCGGCCAGAACCAGGGCCAGAACCCGTACAACCAGAACGGCCAGCAGGGCCAGGGGCAAGGTCAGGGCAATCGCCGCGACCGCTTCCGCAACCGCCGCGACCGTGACCGCAACAATCGCTTCCGCGACGATGGCCTGCCCAACGACGGCGGCGAGCAGCAGCCGTTCGTGCCGCGCCCGCACGCCAACGTGCCCGAGGGCTTCCCGGTCTACTCGCTGAGCGACCTCAAGCGGATGCCGGCGCAGAAGCTGCTGGAAATCGCCGAGCAGCTGCAGATCTCCGAAGGCGTGGCACGCGCCCGCAAGCAGGATGTGATCTTCGCCCTGCTGAAGGTACTGACCCGCCACGGTGACGGCGTCGCCGCCGACGGCGTGCTGGAAATCCTGCCGGACGGCTTCGGCTTCCTGCGCGCGGCCGAAGCCAGCTACCTGGCCGGCCCGGACGATACCTACATCTCGCCCAGCCAGATCCGCCGCTTCAACCTGCGCACCGGCGACCATATCTCCGGCCGCATCCGCTTCCCGAAGGACGGCGAGCGCTACTTCGCGCTGAACATCGTCGACACCATCAACGGCGAGCCGATCGAAGCGTCGAAGAACAAGGTGCTGTTCGAGAACCTGACCGCCCTGTTCCCGCGCCGCCGCTTCACCCTGGAGCGCGGCAACGGTTCGTCGGAAGACATCACCGGCCGCATCCTCGACCTGATGGCGCCGCAGGGCAAGGGCCAGCGCTCGCTCATCGTGTCGCAGCCGAAGGCCGGCAAGACGATGATGATGCAGCAGGTCGCCACCGCCATCACCACCAACCACCCGGACGTGCACCTGATCGTGCTGCTGATCGACGAGCGCCCGGAAGAAGTGACCGAAATGCAGCGCACCGTGCGCGGCGAGGTCATCAGCTCGACCTTCGACGAACCGGCCGCGCGCCACGTGCAGGTGGCCGAAATGGTCATCGAGCGCGCCAAGCGCCTGGTCGAGCACAAGAAGGACGTGGTCATCCTGCTCGACTCGATCACCCGCCTGGCCCGTGCCTACAACAACGTGGTGCCGAGCTCGGGCAAGGTGCTGACCGGTGGTGTGGACGCCAACGCCCTGCATCGCCCGAAGCGCTTCTTCGGTGCCGCGCGCAACGTGGAAGAAGGCGGCAGCCTGACCATCATCGCCACCGCACTGGTCGACACCGGTTCGAAGATGGACGAGGTGATCTACGAAGAGTTCAAGGGCACCGGCAACAGCGAAGTGCACCTGAGCCGCCGCATCGCTGAAAAGCGTGTGTTCCCGGCCATCGACATCAACCGTTCCGGCACCCGCCGCGAAGACCTGCTGATCGAACCGGAACTGCTGCAGAAGATCTGGATCCTGCGCAAGCTGCTGCATCCGATGGATGAAATGGCCGCGATGGAGTTCCTGCTGGACAAGATGAAGAACACCAAGTCCAACGACGAGTTCTTCGGTTCGATGAAGCGCTGAGCCCCGGCGCTGCATCGGAAGAAACCTGCCGCTCGCTGCGGCAGGTTTTTTTTTGCCTGCAGGGCGACGCACTTCACTTCGCTGGCGCCCGCTTTTGGCGATAATCCGCGCGATACCCTGCCCGGCCCCCGTGGGCCCGGCCACCGATTCCCGCTGTCGCCCCTTCCGGAGAACCGGTCGGGTCCAGCCTCCTGCCGGATCCGTCGACGCATGCGAACGCTGTCCCCCCGCCTCAACCTGGGCAAGCTGATCCTCGCCCTGGCCCTGCTCAGCGCCATCATCGCGCTGGCCAACACCCTGCTGGCCAGCTACCGGGTGCAGCGCGACCAGCTGGTCGGCAATACCCTGGAAGCCAACCGCGTCTACGCCACCAAGCTGGCCGAGACCACCCAGAACTTCCTGCTGGCCGCGCAGCAGCAGCTGGCCTATGCAGCCACCCGGCTCGGCCAGGGCGACCTTGATCCGAAGCAGGCCCAGGACGAAGCCAGCCGCCTGCAGTTGCAGTCCAGCAGCTTCAACTCCTCGCTGGTGGTGGATGCCGATGGCCTGGTGATCGCCACCTCGCCGCAGACCCTGCAGCTGCAGGGTGAGGTGCTGCACAGTGTCGGCAACAATGCGGCACTGGCCGCGCGCCAGCCGATGATCAGCGATCCGTACCAATCGGCCACCGGCAAGCTGCTGGTCTCGCTGTCGCACCCGATCTTCGACCGCCAGGGCCGCTATCGCGGCTATGTCAGCGGCACCCTGTACCTGCGCCAGCGCAGCGCCCTGCATACGCTGCTGGGCAAGCACTACTACCGCGACGGCTCCTACCTGTACGTGGTCGACCGCCATGGCCGCCTGCTGTACCACGCCGACGGCAAGCGGGTTGGCGACTACGTGGTTGGCAACCCGGCGGTGAAGGCCGTTGTGCGGGGCGAGCGCGGCGCGCAGCAGGTGCGCAACAACCGCGGCGTGTCGATGCTGGCTGGCTACGCACCTGTCGCAGCCACCGGCTGGGGCATCATCGCCCAGCGCCCGACCGAGGCCACGCTGCAGCCGCTGTCGCGGCTGATGACGGCGGTGATCTGGAACGCGATTCCGCTCGGCCTGCTGTCGCTGCTGGTCACCTGGTGGTTCGCGCGCCGCATCTCGATGCCACTGTGGCAGCTGGCACGCAATGTTCAGGGCGGCGAGGACACCGGCAACGCCATCAACCATGTCAGCGGCATCCGCGCCTGGTACTTCGAGGTCGCCCAGCTCAAGCAGGCGGTGCTGCACAGCTTCAATGCCCTGCAGGATCGCATCGGCACGCTCAACCGTGCCAGCCGTACCGACCCGCTGACCGGTCTGTTCAACCGCCGCGGACTGCAGCAGGCGCTGGACGCGCTGCAGGTGCAGGGCATCCCGTTCGCGATCCTGGCGCTGGACATCGATCGCTTCAAGTCGATCAACGACAGCCATGGGCATGACGTCGGCGACAACGCCATCGTCCATATCGCCGACCAGATGCGCCGCTACTCGCGCGACAGCGACATCCTCTGCCGCGCCGGTGGCGAGGAATTCCTGCTGCTGCTGCCGGGCATCAGTACTGAATCGGCGCGCCAGGCCGGCGAACGCCTGCGCCAGCACATCGCCGACCATCCGTTCGAACCGGTCGGCACCATCACCGTATCGCTGGGCGTGGCCCACTTCCCCAGCTTCCATGTCGACGCAGAACAGGCGCTGCGGCTGGCCGACAAGGCGCTGTACATGGCCAAGGAACAGGGCCGCAACCGGGTGGTGGTCTACCCGTATGCGGACTGACGCGGAGCCGGATTGCCCGGCTCCGCTCCCACAATCAGCCCTGTTCCAGCGGGGTCAACAGGCGCACGCCGCGCTTGGCGCCATCGACCATGTACACCCCACCCTCCGGCAGCAGGTCGCTGCCGGCCTGTTCGATCGACCGGCGTTCGCGCCACGGCGCAGCCTGGCGGGGCCCGGGGATGAAGGCGCGCCAGCGGCCATAGCGTTCCTGCCCTGCGTTGCGGTCATTGCCCAGGGCGAAGCTCACCGGGATGCGTACCGTCCAGCTGTCGTGTGTGCTGCTTTCGCCGGTGGTCGGTGGGTTGAAGGTCCAGCTGCGGGCGCTGCTGATACTGGCCTTGGCCAGGATGTCGCGCATCTTGGCCATGGCCCGTTCCGGGCCGACCACGGCCATGTTCACCTGCTCGGCGATGACATCGGCCACCGTGCCGTCACGCGCCACCTTGACCATCAGCAGCACTTCACCCTGCGCACCATTCCGATAGGCGTCTTCCGGATAGCGCGGCGGGGCCATCTGCTTCCGGGTCACCGAATCGGTAGCCTTCGGATCATATTCACTGAAATCGACACTGGTCATGCTGACCTGGTAGCCACCATCGGCCATCTGCGTCCCCCTCAGCCGCACCCGCATCGGGGCGCGTGCAGCCACTGCCTTGCCATCGCGCAGCGTGGGTTCGAAGCGCCAGCCGCCGATCGTGCCTTCCACGAAGGAGGCGATGCTCGGAGTCAAGGCCGATTTCTGGTCCAGTACCAGCGAGCTGACCTCACCCTCAGGCGTGATCTCGATATGGCCGGACAGCACCATGCTCATTTCCGCGGTGGCACGCACCGCACGCGCGGTCTGTGCACTGGCCTCGCCAGCAAGCAACGGGGTGCCGGCACCTACGGCCAGCGCGAGAGCGAGAAACAAAGGGGAACGCATCATTGCCGGATCCTTGGTGATGAACGGCGAGCGTACCCCAGTCCCAGCCGCCATGACAGCCGCCTCAGGCCAACCGGTGCACACCCGCATAAGGGGGCGTATCCGGATAGTCACCGCGGGCGAAGCGTTCCTGCAGGCCCTGCCACCAACCCGGGTCGAACAGGTGCCGGTAGTGCTCGCGCACTGCGGCCAGTTCACCTGCCGGCAGGCCCATGAACGGGCCGAAGCGCTCCGGGAACACATCACGCGGGCCGACATGGAACCAGGGCTCGTCGGCCATCGCTTCCTCAGGCGTGCGTGGCTGCGGCCACGCGCGGAACACGCAGTCGCTGACCAGGCACAGCTCGTCATAGTCGTAGAACACGGCCCGGCCATGCCGCGATACGCCGAAGTTCTTCGGCAGCATGTCGCCAGGGAAGATGTTGTTGCGCGCCATGTCGGTGATGGCCTGCGCGTAGTCGAGCACCGCCGCGCGCACGGCCTCGCCTCCCTGCTCGCGCAGGTACAGGTTCAAGGGGCGGAAGCGGCGCTGCACATAGCACAGTGCGACTTCAACCTCATCGCCATCGATGCGTACGCTCTGCGCGCATTGCTGCAGCAGCTCTTCCAGCAAGGCCGGTGCGAAGCGGTCGCTTGGAAAGCGCAGATGACGATAGGGCTGTGCATCGAGCAGGCGGCCGACACGGTCCAGGTTGAACACCAGCGCGTACTTCTCTTCCACCTGCTGGCGCGACATCGACTTCGGCCACGCGAAGCGGTCGCGGATCAGCTTGAACACCAGCGGGTAACTGGGCAGGGTGAACACCGCCATGACCATGCCCGGTGTGCCCTCTGCATGCACCAGCCGCTCCTGCGGGTGCTCGTTGAAATGACGGAAGAAGGTGCGGTAGCGCTCGGTCTTGCCCTGCTTGGCACGGCCCAGCACCGTGTAGATCTCGTCGATGGGCTTGCCCGGCAGCAGGCTGCGCAGGAACACCACTGCGTCGCCCACCGTGCCCAGGTCAGCCTGGAAGTAGCTGCGGGAGACGCCGAACAGGTGAGCAACATCACGGCGCCGGGTCAGCACTGCATCGGCACGCAGGCCGCGCTCGTCGTTGACCAGGGCGATCACGCACGGCGAGAAGCGGTGCTCGCCGAACACGCGTCCGACCAGGTAGGCGCGACGCTCGCGGTAGAACACGGTGTCGAGCAGCTCGATGCTGCGTACCGGCGTGTCACCCCAATGGGCGAGGTCGTCCTGCAGGCGCACGGCAATGGTCGCCGCGCAGCGCAGCTGGTGCGCATAGGGGATGTCGAAGCGATAGTCGGCCAGCACCCGCTGCAACGCCTCCACCGGCCGCGTCGGCGAGACGGCATAGGTATGCCGTGCCACGGGATGGGTGATTGCATCGGAGGGTTCGACATCGAAGGCGATGAACTCCAGCGCCGGGTCCACGCCCCGGGTGGCGAACAGGCGCCGCGACAGCGTGTTGTAGAAGGTCTTGTACAGCTCGGCGTCGATCAGGCCCTGCAGCAGCGCGCTGTACTGCGCGTGCACCTGCAGCCACAGCGCGCGCTCGCCGATCGCGTCATCGGCGAGGCGGCGCAACGCATCCATCTGCTCGGCGATGCACAGGTCGTACAGGGCGATGCGCTCGACCGCATCCTGGCGTGCCGCTGCCCAGTCGCGCTGCTCGAAACGCAACCGCGCACGGGCGGTGATTGCCGCAAAGCGGGCATGGTACTGCTCGAAACCATCGCGGATGGCACCGGCGATACGCGGCGCCAGCTCGGCAACGATGTCAGGCGTGGACATGCAGGGCTCATCCGGGAGGACCGGCTTCACCATACGCTGGCGTGTGTGATGCCGTCGAGCGCAGAGGTAGTGCCGGCCGCTGGCCGGCAGCCCCTGGACCGCCGATGGATCCATGCAGATGCCGGCCAGTGGCCGGCACTACCGGCTCAGATCGCCAGTTCGGCCTCTACGTCCTGCACCTTGCGCCGGGCCAGCGCCAGGTTGGACTTGGTACGGTCCAGCACGAGGTAGAAGAACAGGCCCTTCTTCTTCGCCACCGGGCGCATGATGTGGTAGGCCTTGCCCAGCGAGATCAGGATGTCCTCGATGCTGTCGTTGAGGTTCAGCGACGCGGCGGTCTTCATCTTGGCGCGGATCACTTCGGTGTTGCCGGCGGCGGCCACTTCCATGTCCATGCCGGCACCGGCTTCGCCCAGCAGCATGCCGCTTTCGTAGTCGACCAGCGCCACTGCCTGCGCGCCGTCGATGCCCATCAGTGCATTCAACGATTCATTCAATCCAGCCACGTCGCACCCCTTGTCGATGTTGGTTCGAGCCCCTCGTTCCCCTGCGGCCGGGCTCACGATCCGCCGAGTTCGGCCAGGATCGCCTGGCCACATTCCCTGCTCTGCCACAGCACCTGGCCGATCACGCTGCGCTGGTCGCAGGCCGCCATCAGCAGCAGCGGTGCGCGCCCTTCAGCCAGGATCGCCAGCATCAGCACCTTGCCGCCCACAGCCTCCAGCATCAGCGTCTGCAGATCGCCCAGCACCAGTTCGCGGCCCACCGCCGCGGCCAGTGCCAGCATCGCGCTGGTCATCGCTGCCAGTCGTTCGCCACGCCCATCGGCGCCGGCACTGACCAGGGCAAAGCCATCGACGCTGGCCAGCACTACCGTACGCACGCCTTCGACGCGCTGCTGCAGGTCCTGCAGCAAGGGCTGCAGGCGCTCACGCTGGCCGGCATCGGGCAGGACTGCCGCCTGCCCGTCAGCCATGTGCCGCCACCAGCGCGTGCGCTTCCATTTCGCTCATCAACACATCCATCAGCAGCAGCCCCTGTTCGCGGTCGCGGGCGTCCACCGCCAGCAGCGGTAGTGGTTGGTCGTCGAGGCAGGCGCGCGTGGCCCAGTCATCCAGCGCGGCGCGTGGCGCCTGGTCGAGATGGGTCACCGCCACCACCAGCGCCAATGACGATGCGAACGGCTGCAGCACCTGCAGGTAGTCCTCCAGCTCGCTGGCCAGCCCGGCACGACGCGCATCCAGCAGCAGCACCGCACCACGTGCCCCCTGCAGCAGGATCGGCCACAGGAAATCGAAGCGCTGCTGGCCAGGTGTGCCGTAGAGACGCAGGCGTTCGCCGTTGGGCAGGTCGATGTCTGCGTAGTCCAGCGCCACGGTGGTGGACGCCTTGTCGGCGCCGAGGCGGTCACTGTTGGCCACATCGGTGTCGATCACCGCGCCCGCTGCGATGCTGCGTACCAGGGTCGACTTGCCGCTGCCCATGCCACCCAGCACCACCACCTTGTGCTCACGCATTGCGTTCGCTCCCGCGCAGGTGCCGCCACAGGCGGGCAAGCAGGCCGTTGTCGGTGCCCGTGCCGCTGCCACGTCCTGCCGCCATCGGGGCCACCGGGGCGCTCTGCAACTGCGCGTAGCCGCACAGGTAGGCGGCATGGATGAAATCGCGCACCGCCGCAGCCGGCAACTCAAGCAGCATCGCGCACTCGTCAACCGTACACGCGCGCTTGAGCAGCAGCGAACACAGGCGGAAGCCATCATGGTCGTGGCCCAGTACGCGGAAGTCGGGCCAGCGCAGCAGCTTCACTGAGGCGCCACGCAGGCGTTCGTCCAATGCCTGCCAATGGCGGCTGCGCTGTGCCCACTGCCACAGCAGCGGTCGCAGTGGTTGGCGGGGCCGCTCGCCGGCCAGCGCCTGCAGGCGTGCCGGCGTCAGCGCATCCAGTTGCAGGCGTTCGAAGGCATCGGCCAAACGCTCCACCAGCGCCGCAGCCGGTTCCTGCAGCAGCACGGCCTGGTCGTGCTCCAGATCCATCAGCAGCAGAGGCTCGCCCGCATCACTCAACAGTGCCTGGCCCTGTCGCAGCGGCAGCCGCTCGCGCAGCAGACGGGTGATGGCATGCGCACCATCAGCCAGGCGGATCGGTGCGGCTGCGTGCATGGCCAGGGGCTCCACTGCCAACTGCATGCCGCGCAATGCACGGCCGATGGCACTGTCATCAAGTACATCCTGGTGCCCATCACCGTCGCGCAGCTGGCCTCCCAGGTCCTCGATCCAGCACTGCAGTCGCGGACGCTGCTGGCGCATGCGCAGGGCCGCGTTGCGCAGCGCCGGCGTATCGCGGATGACCAGCAGATCGCAATCATCCAGGTCCTGGCTGCGGCGGATCTGGCCGTCCGGCAGGGCCGATGCCACGCGCAGCCGCTGCAGCAGGGCCTGCTCGCCCTGGATGTCGGTTCCCACTACCAGCACGCGTGCCATCCGTGTTCCCCGTGCGGCCACCTCCCCGGTGGCCTCGCGTCGCCAAGGCTAGGGCATCGCCAGCGGCAGCCGTCGTGATCGACTGCTCAGATCGAGGGCGGCTGCAGATCCGCTCATATCGGTTCTGCGACGGCCATCGCGGGCAAGTTTCATGCCCCTTTGACGGCATTCCGACAGCCGACGGAAGTCGCGGTTTCATCGCCTGGGGTCAGATCCCTTTTGCATGGCAAAAGGGATCTGACCCAACAAAAAAGAAACCCGCGCCGAAGCGCGGGTTCCGGTGTCACGGCCGAACGGCAGTGGATCAGCCGCGCAGCTGCTCCAGCGCGGCGTTGAAGGTCGCGCTCGGGCGCATCGCCTTGCTGGCCTTGGCCACGTCCGGGCGGTAGTAGCCGCCGATGTCCACGGCCTTGCGCTGCACCGCGATCAGTTCTTCAACGATCTTCTGCTCGTTGTCGGTCAGCGCCTTGGCCAGCGGCGCGAAGCGTGCCTTCAGTGCAGCATCTTCATTCTGCGCGGCCAGGGCCTGGGCCCAGTACAGCGCGATGTAGAAGTGGCTGCCGCGGTTGTCGATGCCACCCAGCTTGCGCGACGGCGACTTGTCGTTGTCCAGGAACTGGCCGTTGGCTTCGTCCAGCGCCTTGGCCAACACGCGGGCTGCGGCGTTGTCGTAGCGGTTGCCCAGGTGTTCCAGCGACGCTGCCAGGGCCAGGAACTCACCCAGCGAATCCCAACGCAGGTAGTCCTCTTCAACGAACTGCTGCACGTGCTTCGGAGCCGAACCACCAGCACCGGTCTCGAACAGGCCGCCACCGGCCATCAGCGGCACGATCGACAGCATCTTGGCGCTGGTGCCCAGCTCCATGATCGGGAACAGGTCGGTCAGGTAGTCGCGCAGCACGTTGCCGGTCACCGAGATGGTGTCCTCGCCCTTGCGGATGCGGTCCAGCGAGAACGCGGTGGCTTCCACCGGCGGCAGGATGCGGATGTCCAGGCCGTTGGTGTCGTGGTCCTTCAGGTACTGCTCGACCTTGGCGATGACCTGCGCGTCGTGGGCGCGGGCGGCATCCAGCCAGAACACGGCCGGGGTGCTGCTCAGGCGGGCGCGTTCGACGGCCAGCTTGACCCAGTCCTGGATCGGCGCGTCCTTGGTCTGGCACATGCGCCAGATGTCACCGGCCTCCACGGCGTGCTCGAACACCACGGTGCCGGCGTCGTCGGTGACCTTGACCACGCCATCGGCAGCGATCTGGAAAGTCTTGTCGTGCGAGCCGTACTCTTCGGCCTTCTGCGCCATCAGGCCGACGTTCGGCACCGAACCCATGGTGGCCGGATCGAAGGCGCCGTGCGCCTTGCAGTCGTCGATGACGGCCTGGTACACGCCGGCGTAGCAGCGGTCCGGAATGACCGCCTTGGTGTCCTGCAGCTTGCCTTCGGCGTTCCACATCTTGCCGGAGTCGCGGATCATCGCCGGCATCGAGGCGTCGACGATCACGTCGCTCGGCACGTGCAGGTTGGTGATGCCCTTGTCCGAGTTGACCATGGCCACGCCCGGGCGCTGCGCGTACTCGGCAGCCAGGTCGGCTTCGATCGCCGCACGGGTGGCTTCAGGCAGCGACGGCAGGCGCGCAGCCAGGTCACCGATGCCGTTGTTGGCATCGAAACCCGCCTGCTTGAGCACGTCGGCATGCTTGGCCAGCACGTCCTTGTAGAACTCGTTGACCGCCACGCCGAACATGATCGGATCGGAGACCTTCATCATGGTCGCCTTCAGGTGCAGCGAGAACAGCACGCCCTGGGCCTTGGCATCGGCGATCTGCTCGCCGATGAAGGCGGCCAGTGCCTTGCGGCTCATGACGGCGGCGTCGACGATCTCGCCCGCCTTCACTGCGGTCTTTTCCTTCAGCACGACGGTGCTGCCGTCCTTGCCGTGGAAGGTGATCTTCAGTGAACCGGCGTTGGCCAGGGTGGCCGACTTTTCGCTGCCGTAGAAATCACCGGCGGCCATGTGCGCGACGTGCGACTTCGAATCCGACGCCCAGGCGCCCATGCGGTGCGGATGCTTGCGCGCATAGTTCTTCACCGACAGCGGTGCGCGGCGGTCGGAGTTGCCTTCGCGCAGCACCGGGTTCACCGCGCTGCCCTTGACCTTGTCATAGCGCGCCTTGTAGTCGCGCTGCTGGTCGTCAGCCGGGGTTTCCGGGTAATCCGGCAGCGGATAGCCCTGGTCCTGCAGTTCCTTGATGGCCGCCTTCAGCTGCGGCACCGAGGCGGAGATGTTCGGCAGCTTGATGATGTTGGCGTCCGGGGTGGTCGCCAGCTGGCCCAGCTCGGCCAGGTCGTCGCTGACCTTCTGCGCGTCGCTGAGCAGTTCCGGGAACAGCGACAGGATGCGGCCGGACAGCGAGATGTCACGGGTTTCCACCACGATGCCGGCAGTGGCGGTGTAGGCACCAACGATCGGCAGCAGCGACTGGGTGGCCAGGAACGGTGCTTCGTCGGTCAGCGTGTAGAGGATCTTGGACATGGGGGACTTGGACTCTGTAGCAATGCTCAGGGGAAGGCCGGCGCCAGCGCCGGGCCACGTGCAACCGTGTCGCGCGCGGGGCCGGGCCCCACGCTTTCCCCCGTCGCCGTCAGGGTGGGCGCGCGGCGGGGAAACCCCTGCATTGTCGCGTTTTCAGCCGCGCGGGGCAAAGCCACGCCATACGCGGCGGTACTGCATGCCGGCAACGCTGTGATCCATCCACGCTTGGTGTGGATGAAGCGCGGCCCGGTTGTCAGTAGATCCACGCCATGCGTGGATGGGGCCAACCGCCGCTCAATGAAAAAGGACGCAGCCTCGCGGCTGCGTCCATCGTGAGCCCTGCCGGGAGAGAGTCGGCAGGACTTACTTGACCTCGAACTCCTGCGGCGTTCCGGCCGCCTTGCCATCGACGGTGACTTCGGCGCGGTACTTGCCGGCCGGCCAGCCCTTTGCATTCTTGAACGTGACGTTGGTGGTTTCCGCGCCACTGGTGTTCAGGGTGGCGTTCTGTTCGCCGGCCACCTGGCCGTCCTGGTAGGTCAGCTTCGCGCCAACGGTGACGTTGTTGGCAGCGCCGTCGGTCTTGACCGAGACGATGACGTCATCCTTCGGTGCGAACAATGCCGTCGTCGCAACCGACTTGTCGGCGGCGGCGGTCTTGCCGACGGTGACGGCCGAGACGCTGACTGCAGCGGCTTCTGCCATCGGCGGCGGTGCGCCGGTCATCGGCGCCGGGGCCGGCTCAGCCGGCGCGGTCGCTGCCGGAGCGGCATTGCTGTCGGTCGACTCTTCCTTCTTCTTGCAACCGACCAGGGCAACGCTGCCCAGCAGGGCGGCGATCAGGGCGGTCTGGAGCGGGGTGGTCTTGATCATTCGGGGTTCCTCCCAGGGATTGTCGGACGGCGTTCGATCGCCGGCTTACTTCGGCGGCAGTTTCAGGGTCTGGCCCGGGAAGATCTTGTCCGGGTCATCAAGCACATCGCGGTTGGCTTCGAAGATCTTCTTCCAGGCGTTGGCATCGCCCAGGTGCTGCTTGGCGATCTTCGACAGCGAGTCACCCTTCTGCACGGTGTAGGTGCCGCCGCTCACAACGTCGGCGGTGCTGTCCACCGAAGCGCTCACGCCGGAGAAGTCCGCCTTCGGCACCTGTTCGGCGGTACTGTCGACGCTGGCACTGACGCCGGAGAAATCGGCTTTCTTCTCGGTACTCATCCACAACTCCCGTCTGCATGACTACGTGGTTCGCACGGTGCCATGGAGGTTGTTAAATGGGGATGGTGCAGATGTGAAGCCGCCCCCGGGGGCGGCTGAACAATCGGGAGAGCCGGTGCCCGGTAGTGCCGGCCGCTGGCCGGCTTGCCCTGGCTCGGGACGCGGGTTCCTTGCGGTTGCCGGCCAGCGGCCGGCAGTACCCGTAACCGCCTGCGGCGGTTATTGCCGCAGTTCGCGGTAGGTCGCGGCCGGGGCAGCGATGCCGGGGCTGGCGCGCCAGGGATTGATGTCCAGGCCACCACGGCGGGTATAGCGGGCCTCCACTTCCAGCCACTGCGGCTGGCAGCGGGCGGACACTTCGCTGAAGATCCGCTCAACGCACTGCTCGTGGAACTCGGCGTGCTCGCGGTAGCTGACCAGGTAGCGCAGCAGGCCCGCGCGGTCGATCTTCGGCCCACGGTAACGCAGGCTGACCGTTGCCCAGTCCGGCTGGCCGGTGACCGGGCAGTTGGACTTCAGCAGCGACGAGACCAGGGTCTCCTCCACCTCTTCGCTCGCGTTGGCGCCGAGAAAGTCCGCCTGCGGCGGACCGTAGCAGTCGATCTCCACGTCCAGCCCGTCGATGGATTCACCGAGCGGCGTCTCGCGCAGGCCCGGCAGGCCGAACGCGACCTGGACCGGCGCGCCCGCACAGGCCGACAGATCGGTCACCAGGCGTTCGCGCAGTGCCTCGGCGCTGTCGATGCGGGTGCTGTTGAGGGAGTTGAGGTACAGCTTGAACGACTTCGATTCGATCAGCCGCGGCGAGGTGCACGGCACCTGCACGGTGGCGACGGCGACCTGCGGCTTGCCACGCCGGTCGAGCCAGCTCAGCTCGAAGGCATGCCAGCGGTCATGGCCGACGAACGGCAGCGCGGCGTCATCGAGGCCGATCTCGGCGCGGGCACCGCTGCGGGGGATGGGAAACAGCAGGCGGGGATCGTACTGCGACGGGTAACTGACCTCGCGACCGAGGCTGGAATCCTGTGGGGTGTTCATGGGGGTCATTGTATCGCGCGGAGGGCGGGCCTTCGGCCCGGCCGGCCAACGGCGGAGCCCCTCCGTGGTGGTTTTGTTGGTTGGTGGTGGAAGGCGGTCTATCGGCTTGGCCGGGTGGGTAGGCGGGTCGGGGGACGCCGTAAACCCGTCCTTGGGGGCTTGGCCGCGGCATCCATGCCGCGGACACCCCCGCCCCGCCTACCCACCCGGCCCCTGACAGTTCCCTGCACGCGGCCACCACCACGGGAAAGATCAGAAAAATCAAAATCAAAAGCCAATCCTTCAGACATTCCGGATGTCTGCCCGTGTCGACCAAGGTCGACACCCACCAACAGCCGCGTGAACCTGTCGGGGGCGGGGCTGCAAGCCCTGCCGGAAACCCTCAGCCCGCAGGAGTGCCGGCACCGTTCAAGTAATCCAGGCTCACCTGCAGCAGCGCACGCAGGCCCACATCCAGTGCCTTTTCATCCAGCAGGAACTTCGGTGAATGATTCGCCGGTGCCGTCGCCGGGTCGATGCCCACGCTGGTCGAACCGACGAAGAAGAACATCCCCGGCACTTCCTTCGCGTACAGCGAGAAATCCTCCGCACCCATCTGCAGCGGTGGCTCGTACACGTTGTCCTTGCCCACCACTGCCTGCAGGCTCGGCAGCATCTTCGCGGTCAGCGCCGGGTCGTTCACCGTGGCCGGATTGCCCTCCGACTCGTAGATGTCCGTCACCGCCTTGGCACCGTGCGCGGCGGCGGTGTGCTCGGCCACATTGCGCAGGTCGGCGAAGATCTGCTGCCGCATGCCTTCGTCGAAGGTACGGATGGTGCCGACCATTTCCACTTCATCCGGAATGATGTTGTAGCGGATGCCCCCGTTGATCGCGCCGAAGGTCAGCACCGCCGGCTGCTTGGACAGGTTCGCGCGGCGGCTGACGATGGTCTGCGCGGTGCCGACCAAGTCAGCGGTGGCCACGATCGGATCAACACCGTTCCACGGCGCCGAGCCATGCGTCTGGCGACCGATCACCTTGATCCCGAAACGATCCGAGGCGGCCATCAGCGGGCCACCGCGCACCGCGATCTGCCCAGCCTGCACGCTGGAGAACACATGCAGGCCAAACACGGCTTCCGGCTTGAAGTCGGCGAACAGGCCTTCCTTCAGCATCAGGGCAGCACCACCCTCTTCCGGCGGCGGTGCACCCTCTTCGGCCGGCTGGAAGATCAGCATCACCTGGCCCGGCAGATCCTTCTTCATCGACACCAGTGCCTCGGCCACGCCGAGCAGGGTGGCGGTGTGCGCGTCATGGCCGCAGGCATGCATCACGCCCACGGTCTGCCCGCGGTACTGGTCGGTGGCCTTGGAGGCGAACGGCAGGCCGGTCTGTTCGGTCACCGGCAGCGCGTCCATGTCCGCGCGCAGGGCGATCTTCGGCCCGGGCTTGCCGCCTTCGATGATCGCCACCACGCCGTGGTGGGCGATGCCGGTCTTCGGCTTCAGGCCCATCGCACGCAGGCGCTTGGCGACCTCGGCCGAGGTGCGCACCTCACGGTTGGACAGTTCCGGGTGCTGGTGGAAATCGCGCCGCCATTCCACCACCTTGGCCTGCAGCCGCTGGGCGGCAGCGGTCACCTCCGGGCGCTGCCCGTCCTGGGCGTGGGCAAGAGCCGGCAAGGCCAGCAGCAGGGCGGACAGCAGCAACGAACGGCGCATCACGATCTCCACGGCAGGGGGTTCCAGCTGAATGTAGGGCAACACCGCCGCTACGGGAACCTCCGCGGCCGGATCCGGTCTTAGCGCCCGTCCCATCCGTCATGCAGGAAACGTGATGTGGCGCAGGTATGCTTTGCGCATTGCCAACCGGGGCCGTGCCCCGTCCAGCCCTCTTGGAGTCCTTGAATGTCACGTGTTTGGAAGATCGTGCTGCTGGTCGTGGCGGTACTGGTGCTGGCCGTGGTCGGCCTGCGCGTACTCGGCGGGGGCAAGGACAAGGCCGGTGGCCCGGCGGCAGCTGCGCGCCAGGGCGGTGAAGACCCGGATGCCGGCCCGGTGCCGGTGACCGTGGTGGATGCGGCACGCCAGGACGTGCCGGTCTATGCCAGTGCGCTGGGTACGGTGACCGCAATGAACACCGTCACCGTCAGCCCGCAGGTTGGCGGCCAGCTGATGAGCCTGAATTTCCGCGAAGGCCAGGAAGTGAAGAAGGGCGATGTGCTGGCGGTGATCGACCCGCGCACCGCCCAGGCCAGCTACGACCAGGCGGTGGCATCCAAGCGCCAGAACGAGGCGCTGCTGGCCACCGCGCGTTCCAACTACCAGCGCTCGAACGCGCCGGAGTATCGCCAGTTCGTCGCCAAGACCGATCTGGATACACAGCGAAATCAAGTGGCACAGTACGAAAGCGCTGTCGCGGCGAACGAGGCCAGCATGCGCTCGGCGCAGGTGCAGCTGCAGTACACCAAGGTCACCGCGCCGATCACCGGCATCGCCGGCATCCGCGCGGTCGACGCCGGCAACGTGGTCAACGCCGGCACCGCGCTGGTCACGCTGACCCAGATCCATCCGATCCACGTGCTGTTCAACCTGCCCGAGCGCCAGCTCGGCGATGTGCGCCAGGCGCAGGCCGCCGGTGCGGTACCCGTCGCGGCACTGGACCGCGCCGATTCGCACGTGCTGTCCGGCGACGGCAAGCTTGACGTGGTCGACAACCTGATCAGTGCCGACAGCGGCACGTTCAAGGCGCGCGCGATCTTCGACAACACCGACAACGGCCTGTGGCCGGGCCAGTTCGTCAACGTGCGCATGCAGCTGCGCACGATTGCCGGTGGCGTGGTCATTCCGACCCAGGCGGTGCTGCGTGGCCCGGACGGCGAGTACGTCTATGTGGTGCAGGGCGACAACACGGTGAAGATGCAGACCGTGCGCAGCGGCGTGGAAGTGGGTGACAGCCAGGTGCAGATCGCCGAGGGCCTGAAGGGCGGCGAGCGGGTGGTCAGTGAAGGCCAGTTCCGCTTGAAGCCGGGCAGCAAGGTCACCGCGCTGAAGCCGGGCGAAACCCCGGCGGTGCCGACCGAAGCCGAGCTGAAGGCCGCCGAGCAGAAGAACGGCGGCGGTGGCCGTCGTGGCGGCGGCCCGCGCTGAGCGCAGGCTACCGACCTCCCTCGCGCCGGCAAGCCTGCCGGCGCCGACATTGAAGTGCCAGCAAGGATCAGTCCGTGGGCTTTTCGACGATCTTCATCCGCCGCCCCATCGCCACCTCGCTGCTGATGGCGGGCCTGTTGCTGCTGGGCATCCTCGGTTACCGCAAGCTGCCGGTGTCGGCGCTGCCGGAAATCGATGCGCCCAGCCTGGTGGTCACCACCCAGTACCCCGGCGCCAACGCCACCACCATGGCCTCGCTGGTCACCACACCGCTGGAGCGTCAGTTCGGGCAGATCTCCGGGCTGGAGCTGATGACCTCCGACTCGTCGGCCGGGTTGTCCACGATCATCCTGCAGTTCTCGATGGACCGGAACATCGACATTGCCGCGCAGGACGTGCAGGCGGCGATCCGCCAGGCCACCCTGCCCTCGTCGCTGCCCTACCAGCCGGTCTACAACCGGGTGAATCCGGCCGACGCGGCCATCGTCACCCTGAAACTGACCTCTGACACGCGCCCGCTGCGCGACGTCAACAACTACGCCGACTCGATCCTGGCCCAGCGACTGTCGCAGGTGCAGGGCGTGGGCCTGGTCTCGATCGCCGGCAACGTGCGCCCGGCCGTGCGCATCCAGGTCAATCCGGCGCAGCTGTCGAACATGGGCCTGACCCTGGAACAGCTGCGCAGCGCGCTGACCCAGGCCAACGTCAACGCGCCGAAGGGTTCGCTGAACGGCAAGACCCAGTCCTACAGCATTGGTACCAACGACCAGCTCACCAGTGCCGCCGAGTACCGCGACACCATCATCAGCTACAAGAACGGACGTCCCGTGCGTTTGTCCGACGTGGCCGAAGTGGTTGATGGCGTGGAGAACGACCAGCTGGCCGCCTGGGCCGATGGCAAGCCGGCGGTGCTGCTGGAAGTGCGCCGCCAGCCCGGCGCCAACATCGTGCAGACCGTCGAGCGCATCCGCGCGATCCTGCCGCAGCTGCAAGGCGTGCTGCCAGCCGACGTGCACCTGGAGATCTTCAACGACCGTACCGAGACCATCCGCGCCTCGGTGCATGAGGTGCAGTTCACCCTGATCCTGACCATCGGCCTGGTGGTGGCGGTGATCTTCGTGTTCCTGCGCCGCCTGTGGGCCACGATCATTCCCTCGGTGGCGGTGCCGTTGTCGCTGGCCGGCACCTTCGCGGTGATGGCCTTTGCCGGCATGTCGCTGGACAACCTCTCGCTGATGGCGCTGGTGGTGGCCACCGGCTTCGTGGTCGACGATGCGATCGTGATGATCGAGAACATCGTGCGTTACATCGAGCAGGGCAAGAGTGGCAAGGAAGCGGCCGAAATCGGTGCGCGACAGATCGGCTTCACCGTGCTGTCGCTGACCGTTTCGCTGGTGGCGGTGTTCCTGCCGCTGCTGCTGATGCCCGGCGTCACCGGCCGCCTGTTCCACGAGTTCGCGTGGGTGCTGAGCATCGCCGTCGTGCTGTCGATGCTGATCTCGCTGACGCTGACCCCGATGATGTGCGCCTACCTGCTCAAGCCCGACGCCTTGCCCGAAGGCGAGGACGCACATGAGCGTGCGGCGGCGGCCGGCAAGCAGAATCTGTGGACGCGCACCGTCGGCCTGTACGAGCGCAGCCTGGACTGGGTGCTGGACCACCAGCGCCTGACCCTGGCCGTGGCCGGCGGCGCACTGGTGCTGACCGTGCTGCTGTACGTGCTGATTCCCAAGGGCCTGCTGCCCGAACAGGACACCGGCCTGATCACCGGCGTGGTCCAGGCTGACCAGAACATCGCCTTCCCGCAGATGGAGCAGCGCACCAAGCAGGTGGCCGAAGCGCTGCGCCAGGACCCGGACGTGACCGGCGTGTCAGCCTTCATCGGCGCGGGCAGCATGAACCCCACGCTCAACCAGGGCCAGCTGTCGATCGTGCTGAAGGAACGCGGCGAGCGCGACGGCCTGGACAAGATCCTGCCGCGCCTGCAGAAGGCCGTCGCCGGTATTCCGGGCGTGGCCCTGTACCTGAAGCCGGTCCAGGACGTGACCCTGGATACCCGCGTGGCCGCCACCGAGTACCAGTACTCGCTGTCGGACGTCGATCCGGCGACCGTGGCCACCCAGGCCACACGCCTGACCGAAGCGCTGCGCAAGCGCCCGGAACTGGCCGACGTCGACAACAACCTGTCCAACCAGGGCCGCGCGCTTGAACTGAACATCGACCGCGACAAGGCCAGCGTGCTGGGCGTGCCGATGCAGACCATCGACGACACCCTCTACGATGCGTTCGGCCAGCGCCAGATCTCGACCATCTTCACCGAACTCAACCAGTATCGGGTTGTGCTGGAAGTGGCGCCGGAGTTCCGCACCAGCACCGCGCTGATGGAACAGCTGGCCGTTGCCTCCAATGGTGCCGGTGCACTGACCGGCACCAATGCCACCAGTTTCGGCCAGGTCACCTCGTCGAACTCATCGACGGCTACCGGCATCGGCGCGCAGAACACCGGCATCACCGTCGGCGCCGGCAACATCATCCCGCTGTCGGCACTGGCCGAAGGCAAGGTCAGCAGTGCGCCGCTGGTGGTCAGCCACCAGCAGCAGCTGCCGGCAGTGACGGTCTCGTTCAACGTGGCGCCGGGCTATTCGCTGTCCGAAGCCGTGCGTGCGATCCAGGAGACCAAGGACAGCCTGGACATGCCCACCCACCTGCATGCCGAATTCATCGGCAAGGCCGCCGAATTCACCGGCAGCCAGACCGATGTGGTGTGGCTGCTGCTGGCCTCGCTGGTGGTGATCTACATCGTGCTGGGCGTGCTCTACGAGAGCTACATTCACCCGATCACGATCATCTCCACGCTGCCGCCAGCCGGTGTTGGCGCGCTGCTGGCACTGATGCTGTGCGGGCTGAGCCTGTCGGTGGATGGCATCGTCGGCATCGTGCTGCTGATCGGCATCGTCAAGAAGAACGGCATCATGATGGTGGACTTCGCGATCGAGGCACGCCGCGCCGGCGCCAACGCGCACGAAGCGATCCGCCGCGCCTGCCTGCTGCGTTTCCGCCCGATCATGATGACCACCGCCGCGGCCATGCTCGGCGCGCTGCCGCTGGCGCTGGGTACCGGCATCGGTTCGGAGCTGCGCCGCCCGCTGGGTATCGCCATCGTCGGCGGCCTGCTGCTGTCGCAGCTGGTGACGCTGTACACCACGCCGGTGATCTACCTGTATATGGAGCGCTTCTCCGAGTGGCTGGCACGCCGCCGTGAACAGCGCGCACTGCGCGACGGTTCGCTGCAGGAGCCGCAGGCATGATCCACACCCCGCTGCTGCGGGGGGCCGCACGATGAACCTGTCCGGCCCCTTCATCCGCCGCCCGATCGGTACCGCGCTGCTGGCCATCGGCCTGTTCATGGTCGGCCTGATCTGCTACCTGCGGCTGGGCGTGTCGGCACTGCCGAACATCGAGATCCCGGTGATCTTCGTGCACGCCAGCCAGTCCGGCGCGGACGCAGCGACCATGGCCTCCACGGTCACCGCGCCGCTGGAACGCCATCTCGGCCAGCTGCCGGGCATCGACCGCATGCGCTCGTCGAGCTCGGAAGGCAGCTCGCTGGTGTTCATGATCTTCCAGAGCGGCCACAACATCGATTCGGCGGCACTGGACGTACAGACCGCGATCAACTCGGCACAGGCCGACCTGCCCTCGGGCATGGGCTCGCCGATGTACCAGAAGGCGAACCCGAACGACGACCCGGTGATCGCCATCGCGTTGACCTCGCAGACGCAGTCGGCCGACGAGCTGTACAACGTCGCCGACTCGCTGCTGGCGCAGCGCATCCGCCAGATCAGCGGCGTCGCCTCGGTCGATATCGCCGGTGCGTCGACGCCAGCGGTGCGCGTGGACGTCAACCTGCGCCTGATGAACGCGCTGGGCCTGACCGCCGATGACCTGCGCAACGCCGTGCGCGCGGCCAACGTGACCTCGCCCACCGGCTTCCTCAGCGATGGCAACACCACCACTGCGATCATCGCCAACGACTCGGTCGCGCGTGCCGCTGACTTCGCCGACCTGGTGGTCAAGACCCAGGGCGATGGTCGGGTGATCCGCCTGAAGGACATCGCCAATGTCTACGACGGCCAGCAGGACGCCTACCAGGCGGCGTGGTTCGACCACAAACCGGCGGTGGTGATGTACGTGTTCACCCGCGCCGGCGCCAACATCGTGGAGACCGTGGACCGGGTCAAGGCGCAGATTCCGACCCTGCGTGACTACCTGCAGCCGGGCACCACGATGACGCCGTACTTCGACCGTACGCCGACCATCCGTTCGTCGCTGCATGAAGTGCAGATCACCCTGCTGATCAGCCTGGCGATGGTGGTGCTGACCATGGCGCTGTTCCTGCGCCGGCTGGCACCGACGCTGATCGCCGCGGTGACCGTGCCGCTGTCGCTGGCCGGTGCCGCGCTGGTGATGTACGTGATGGGCTTCACCCTGAACAACCTGAGCCTGCTGGCGCTGGTGATCGCGATCGGCTTCGTGGTCGACGATGCGATCGTGGTGATCGAGAACATCATGCGTCACCTCGACGAGGGCATGCCGCGCATGCAGGCGGCGCTGACCGGCGCCCGCGAGATCGGCTTCACCATCGTCTCGATCACCGCCTCGCTGGTGGCGGTGTTCATCCCGCTGCTGTTCGCCAGCGGCATGATGGGTGCGTTCTTCCGCGAATTCACCGTCACCCTGGTCGCGGCCATCGTGGTCTCGATGATCGTCTCGCTGACGCTGACCCCGGCGCTGTGCAGCCGCTTCCTCAGTGCGCACGACCACAGCGCGCCGCCGTCGCGCTTCGGTCGCTGGCTGGATGCAGGCCACGAGCGCATGCTGCGCATCTACACCGTGTTCCTGGATTTCTCGCTGCGCCATGCGCTGCTGCTGTCGCTGACGCCGCTGCTGCTGATCGGTGCCACCGTCTTCCTGTTCGGTGCGGTGAAGAAGGGTGCGTTCCCGCCGCAGGACACCGGCCTGATCTGGGGCCGCGCCAACTCCAGCGCCACCGTATCCTTCGAGGACATGGTCGCCCGCCAGCGCCGCATCACCGACATGCTGATGGCCGACCCGGTAGTGAAGACCGTGGGCGTGCGCCTGGGCAGCGGCCGCCAGGGCTCCAGCGCGCAGTTCAACATCGAGCTGAAGTCGCGCAGCGACGGCCGCCGCGAAACCACTGCGCATGCGCTGGCGCGGTTGAGCGCCAAGGCCGACCGTTACCCGGACCTGCAGCTGCGCCTGCGCGCGATCCAGGACCTGCCCAGCAACGATGGCGGTGGTTCCAGCCAGGGCGCGCAGTACCGCATTTCCCTGCAGGGCAACGACCTGGCCGCACTGCAGGAATGGCTGCCAAAGCTGCAGGCGGAGCTGAAGAAGAACCCGAAGCTGCGCGACGTCGGCACCGATGTGGACAATGCCGGGCTGCGCCAGAACATCGAGATCGACCGTGCCAAGGCCGCCCGCCTGGGTGTTTCGGTCGGCGCCATCGACGGCGCCCTGTACGGTGCGTTCGGCCAGCGCCAGATCTCGACCATCTATTCGGACATCAACCAGTACAGCGTGGTGGTCAACGCCCTGCCCTCGCAGACCGCTACGCCGGCGGCGCTGGACGAGGTGCATGTGCGTGCGCGCAACGGCGACATGGTGCCGCTCACGGCGGTGGCCAAGCAGGTGCCGGGGCTGGCGCCTTCGCAGATCACCCATGAGAACCAGTACACGACGATGGACCTCAGCTACAACCTGGCGCCGAACGTGAGCATGGGTGAGGCCAAGGCGATCATCGACGCGACCGTGGCCGGCATGCGCATGCCCGGCGACATCCGCCTGGCTGATGACGCCGGCTTCGGCTTCAACTCCGACCCCAGCGACATGCTGATCCTGGTGTTTGCCGCGATCCTGACCGTGTACCTGGTGCTGGGCATGCTGTACGAGAGCCTGATCCACCCGGTCACCATCCTGTCCACGCTGCCGGCGGCGGGCGTGGGTGCGCTGCTGGCGTTGTTCGGCACCAATACCGAACTGTCGGTGATCTCGATGATCGCGCTGGTGCTGCTGATCGGCATCGTCAAGAAGAACGCGATCATGATGATCGACTTCGCGCTGGTGGCGCAGCGCGAACATGGGCTGGCACCGCGCGAAGCGGCACGCGAGGCCAGCATCGTGCGCTTCCGCCCGATCATGATGACCACGATGGTGGCGATCCTGGCTGCTGTGCCGCTGGCGATCGGCCTCGGCGAAGGGTCCGAGCTGCGTCGTCCGCTGGGTATCGCGATGATCGGCGGCCTGCTGTTCTCGCAGAGCCTGACCCTGCTCAGCACGCCGGCGCTGTACGTGATCTTCTCCTGCCTGGCCGAGCGCTGGCGCGCACGTCGCGCACGCAGGCGCGAAGCGAAGCTGCTCAAGCGCGCGCAACGGGCGTAGAAGGGCCCATCCACGCAGGGCGTGGATCTACTGGTAGCGCCGGCCGCTGGCCGGCGTTCTCCGTACAGCCAATCTGCCAGCCAGCGGCCGGCACTACCGTGGGAGCGGATGGTGGGTACGAACCGTGGGCACGGATGGTGGGTGCGGACCGTTGGTCCGCATACCTCCGGGTTTGACGCACGGTAACGAAAAGAGAACAATTCTCATCCAGCCATGGTCCTGCGCCCCTTCGCGGCGCCCCGCTGCCATCTCCGGCCAGCCTGCGTGATCCCAGCCACTGCCCCTTCCCCCACCCGTGGGCGGATGGCCTGTGGCCGTCCGTCGAGGACCACCATCGATGCTGCCTTCCCGTTCTCCCCGCCTGGCCCTGCTGGCCATCGCCCTGTCAGCCGCCTGCGCTGCCCATGCCGAAGCGCCGGCCGGCAGCCGTAACGCCACCGATCTGGATGCGGTGAAGGTCACCGCCGAACGCACCCATACCGACGCTGGCGCACTGGGCGACCGCGCCCTGCGCGACACTCCGTTCGCGATCACCGCTGTTGGCCGCGAGCAGATCGAGCAGCGCCAGGTGGTCTCGCTGGGCGAAGCCTTCCTGCTCGACCCTTCGGTCAGCACCCAGGTCAGCGCCTATGCCAGTGGCTGGAGCTCGCCCATCCGCAACCGCGGTCTGGAGCTGAACTACGACAGCTACCGGGTCAATGGCCTGCAGGTCTCTTCCTGGGGCACCGAATGGCCGCTGGAAGTGATGGAACAGGTCGATCTGCTGAAAGGCCCGGGCGGATTCCTGTATGGCTTCGGCACCCCCGGTGGCATCGTCAATTACATCACCAAGAAGCCGACGGACACGCCCACCTTCTCCGCCCAGCTGGGCTGGCGCGAACAGGGCATCGTCAGCGGCGGCATCGACGTTGGCGGCCGCTTCGGCAACGAGCAGATGTTCGGCTACCGCTTCAACGCCTTCCAGGAAACAGGCGAGACCTTCAATGGCGGACACGTCGATCGCAAGGTGGGCGCACTGTCGCTGGACGCGCGCCTGAGCGATGCGCTCACCTGGACCTTCGACGGAGTGTTCCAGTCGCGCGACCTGCGCGAGGAATCACCGCAGTACTACTTCCGTGGCCTGACCTCGTTGCCGCGGCCGATCGCCGGAGATACCGACAACAGCGTGCCCGGCACCTACTACGACACACGCTCCAGCCTGCTGTCGACCGGCTTGAACTGGCAGATCAACAGCGACTGGAAAGCCAGCCTGAGTTACGGCGTCACCACCTCGTGGAATGACGTCAACAAGATCTTCGCCTACATCGACGATCTCAACGGCGACTACGACGTCAACGTCTACGAACTGGGTGGCAAGAGCGAGTGGAAGCTGGCCCAGGCGATGCTGCAGGGCAGCTTCCGCACCGGCCCCCTTCAGCATCAGGTGGTGGCGGGCATCAGCCACCAGACCGGACTGGGGTGGGACCGCCCCTACGAGTGGAACCTGATTGGCCGCGCCAACCTGTACCAGCGCCATGCCATCCGCCACGACGCCGTTGGTTCGCGGGTGATGACCCGCGGCGACGAGACGGTGCAGCAGGCGGTGTTCGCAAGCGATACGGTGAACCTCGGCAGCGGCTGGTCGGTGCTGGCGGGCTGGCGCTACAACGACTTCGAAACCAAGGGGCGGTACCACACCTACCCGGTCACCCCGACCTACGCCGTGATGTTCAAGCCCAGCGAGGCGGTCACCCTCTACGCCAGCTACATCGAGTCGCTCGAAGCGGGCAGCCGCGTAGGCAACAGCTACATCAACGCCGGTGACGTGCTCGATCCCACCATCAGCAAGCAGTACGAGATCGGGGCCAAGGTCGAAGCGGCGCGTTGGAATGCGAACGTGGCCGCGTTCCGGCTGGAACGTGGTGCCAACATCGATGAGCTCACGCCGGCCGGCAAGCGCCTGGTGCAGGACGGCATCACGCTGTACGAAGGCATTGAAGCCAGTGCCGACCTGCACCTCAACGATGCACTGACCGTCGGCGGCGGCGTGACCTGGCTGGATCCGACCTACGACAAGCTGTCCCCGGGCAGTGCCGCACAGGAAGGCAACCGCACCGCCGGTGCTGCGCGCTGGAGCGGCGTACTGCACGCCACCTACCAACTGCCGTGGGTAGACGGCTTGGAAACCTATGCCGCCGTGCGCTATTACGGCGATGTCTGGTACGACGCCGACAACACCCTGAAGCTGCCTGACTACACGCTGGTGAATGCAGGCATCGGCTATCGCCTGCTGGCGTCCGGCCATCCGGTGACTCTGCGTGCCAGCGTCGAGAACCTGGCCAACCGGAAGTACTGGTCCAACGCCGGCGCCGGCCTGCCGCGCACGTTCGCGGTGAGCGTGCGCTGGGAGATGTAAGGTGCCGGTCCCCGCCGTCCATGCGGACGACGGGCCCGCACATGGACGGTGGGTGCGGACCGTTGGTCCGCACTCCATATTTCACCCCGCACCCGCAATAATGGTGGGAGACCCTTCCACCGAGCCTGCATGCCCGCCCGCGAATCCCGCCTCAGCCGCCTGTGGGCCCACGAAAAGGCCAGTTATGGCCTTCGGGTGTTCATCGCCCTGACCGCAGCGCTTGCCGTGTGCTGGCAGCTGGACGCGCTCACTGCCCTGCCCGGCGTGTTCCTCGGCATCATTGCCAGCGCCATCGCCGAGACCGATGACAACTGGTGGGGCCGTACCAAGGCGGTACTGCTGTCGCTGCTGTGCTTCTGCCTCGCCGCCGCTTCGGTGATCTGGCTGTTCCCCTGGCCATGGATCTTCATCGGCGCGCTGGCGCTGTCCACCTTCGGGTTGACCCTGCTGGGTGCGCTCGGCGAGCGCTATGCGTCCATCGCCCAGGCCACGGTAACGCTGGCGATCTACACCATGATCGGGCTGGAGCAGCATGGCGCCAGCGACCTGCACAGCGCGCTGGACGCGGTCAGCCATCTGCTGGCCGGTGCGGTCTGGTACGGCCTGCTGTCGATCCTGTGGACCGCACTGTTCGCCAACCGTCCGGTACGCGAACGCGTGGCGCGACTGTACGTTGAACTGGGCCGCTACCTGCAGTTGAAGGCAACACTGTTCGAGCCGGTGCGCGAGGCCGACCTGCAGCGTCGCCAGCTCGACCTGGCCGAACAGAACCGGCGCGTAGTCGGTGCATTGAATGAAGCCAAGACCGCGATCCTGGCCCGCTTCGGCCGTTCCGGGCGGCCCGGCGTGAACTCCGGCCTGTACCTGCGCCTCTACTACATGGCACAGGATTTCCACGAGCGCGCCAGCTCCTCGCACTACCCGTACGGTGCGCTGGTCGATGCCTTCTTCCACAGCGATGTGCTGTACCGCTGCCAGCGCCTGCTCGACCTGCAGGGGCTGGCCTGCGCACGGCTGGGCGAGGCGATCCGCCTGCGCCGTCCGTTCGTGTATGGCGAAAGCAACCAGCAGGCCGGGCGCGACCTGGCCGATGCGCTGGCCTATCTGCGCGACCAGCAGCGTCCGCAATGGCAGCGCCTGCTCGGATCGCTGGATCTGCTGGTGCACAACCTGCGCAGCATCGAGCGCCGCCTGCTGGATGCGGAGCGCTCCGAGGCCAGCCTGGACAACGTCGATACCCGCCTGCGCGACAGCAACCCGCACACCCTGCGCGAGATGGGCGTGCGCGTGCGCCAGCAGCTCACGCCCGGCTCGGTCCTGTTCCGCCACGGCCTGCGCATGTCATTGGCCCTGATCGCCGGCTTCGCGGCAATCCGCTTGTTCAATGCACAGAACGGCTCGTGGGTGCTGCTGACCATCGTGTTCGTGTGCCGCCCCAACTTCGGCGCGACCCGCCAGCGCCTTGCACAACGCATCGTCGGCACCGTGGCCGGCCTGGTGCTCACGTGGGCACTGCTGCAGCTGTTCCCGCAACTGCACGTGCAGCTGCTGATCGCGCTGCTGTCGGCGCTGCTGTTCTTCTTCACCCGCACCGACCGCTATCTGGTGGCCTCGGCGGCGATCACGGTGATGGCCCTGACCTGCTTCAACCTGATCGGCGACGGCTTCGTGCTGATCGTGCCGCGCATGGTCGATACGCTGCTGGGTTGTGCAATCGCGGCGGCGGCCGCGTTCCTGATCCTGCCCGACTGGCAGGGCCGCCAGCTGCACCTTGTGCTGGCGCGCGTGCTGGACACCGCCGCGCGCTACCTGGATTCGGTGCTGGGCCAGTACCGCAGCGGCATGCGTGACGATCTGGCCTACCGCATCGCCCGCCGCGACATGCACAACGCCGACGCCGCGCTGTCCACCGCGCTGTCGAACATGCTTCGTGAACCCGGCCATGTGCGCCGCAATCTGGATGCCGGCTTCCACTTCCTGGCGCTGTCCAACACACTGCTCGGGCACCTGTCGGCCCTGGGTGCGCACCGCGACCAGGTGGACAGCTACGCCGGCGATCCGCTGGCGCTGGCTGCCGGTGAGCGCGTGCGCAAGGCGCTGCAGCAACTGGCGACGGCCCTGACCGCTCGGCAGCCGGTCAGCGAGGACGACAACGACGCTGATCGCGCGGTGGCGGCCGAACTGGAACAGATCGACGAGGCGATGCCGCCGAAGCTGCAGCTGATCCGCACGCAGATGGCGCTGGTGCTGCGGATGCTGCCGAAGGTGCGGGCGGCGGCGAATGAGGCGGTGACCAGCCTGACCTGATCCCTCATCGCTGGTCGGACATTCCATCCACGCATGGCGTGGATCTACTGCACCGCGTGCAACCGTGTGTTGCGTATGGCGATGCGCCCCGATCACGTTCCCGCGCGGATACTGGGCGATCCCTGCTCCCCCGGATTCCCCATGAAGATTGAACTCTCCGGCCGTACCGCGCTGGTCACCGCCTCCACCGCCGGCATCGGCCTGGCGATTGCCCAGGGCCTGGCCAACGCGGGCGCGCGGATCATTCTCAACGGCCGCAGCACCGACAGCGTCGAACGCGCCCGCCAGCGCCTGCTCGCCGCCGTTCCGGGTGCCGACGTGCTCGGCGTGGCCGCCGACCTCTCCGATGCGGCCGGCGTCGACACGCTGCTGGCAGGCCTGCCCAAGGTCGACATCCTGGTCAACAACGCCGGCATTTTCGGCCCCGAGGACTTCTTCGAGACCGAAGACGCGACCTGGGAACGCTACTGGCAGACCAACGTGATGTCCGGCGTGCGCTTGTCGCGGGCACTGTTGCCGGCCATGGTCGATGCCGGCTGGGGTCGCGTACTGTTCATCTCATCCGAATCGGCACGCAACATTCCGGCCGACATGATCCACTACGGTGTCAGCAAGACCGCGCAGCTGTCGCTGTCGCGCGGCCTGGCCAAGCGCGTGGCCGGCAGCGGCGTCACCGTCAACGCGGTGTTGCCCGGCCCGACCATGTCCGACGGTTTCGCGGCGATGTTCGAAGATGAACGCCAGCGCAGCGGCAAGCCACTGGAGCAGATCGGCCGCGAGTTCGTGATGGCACACCGGCCGTCTTCGGTGATCCAGCGCACCGCCACGGTCGAGGAAGTGGCCAACATGGTGGTGTACCTGGCCTCGCCGCAGGCCTCGGCGACCTCCGGCGCAGCGCTGCGCGTGGATGGCGGCGTGGTCGACGATATCGTCTGAGACCTATCAAGGTGTGCGGACCAACGGTCCGCACCCACAGTTGTGGGGCTTCAGTAGATCCACGCCATGCGTGGATGCATCCCGCCATGGTCCCGGCGGATAGGCAGGAATGCTAGGCTGCGCCGGTCAAGGAGGCTCCATGTCCGGTCACAACCAGTTCGCCCTGCTGCGCCAGCGCCGTTTCCTGCCGTTCTTCGTCGTCCAGGCACTCGGTGCGTTCAACGACAACGTATACCGGCAGGCGATCATCAGCATGTTGCTGTTCATGGCCGTGCCGGAAGAAGAACTGGGGCTGTATGCCACGCTGGCGCCGGCCATCTTCATCCTGCCGTATTTCCTGTTCTCGGCGCTGGCCGGGCAGATCGCCGACAAACTGGAAAAATCGCGGCTGATCGTGATCACCACCACCATGGAGATCGTGATCATGTCGCTTGCGGCCACCGGCTTCCTTACACAGAGCCTGCCGGTGCTGCTGGTCGCCCTGTTCTGCACCGGCATGCAGTCGACCCTGTTCGGCCCGGTGAAGTACTCGGTGCTGCCGTCGGTGCTCAAACCCGAAGAGCTGACCGGTGGCAACGGTCTGGTTGAAATGGGCACCTCGATGTCGATCCTGTCCGGCATGATCGTCGGCGGCCTGGTGTTCACCGTGGCCGGCAGCCACGGTACGGTGGTGGCGGCCTGCGCGATCATCGGCCTGGCAATCTGCGGCAACATCGCCGCGCGCCTGATTCCCAAGGTCGATGCCGGCGACCCGAACCTGAAGATCAACTGGAACCCGCTGCCCGAATCACTGGCGGTGCTGCGCATGGCGCGCCAGCAGAAGGCGGTGCGCAATTCAATCCTGGGCGTGTCCTGGTTCTGGTTCGTCGGCACCGTGCTGACCTCGCAGCTGCCGGCCTATGCCGTGACCAACCTCGGCGGTGAGCCGACCCTGTATATCTTTGCGCTGGCCCTGTTCTCGGTCGGCACCGGCATCGGTTCGCTGCTGTGCGAGAAGCTGTCGGCACGCACGGTGGAAATCGGCCTGGTGCCGCTGGGTGCGTTCGGCATGACCGCGTTCCTGCTCGACCTGTATTTCGCCCGCAGTGGCGAAGCGACCGTGCACGGACTGACCATCGGGACGTTCCTGCAGCAGCCGGGCAGCATCCGCATCGTCATCGACCTGGTCGGCATCGGCCTGTTCACCGGCATCTTCGTGGTGCCGCTGTTCGCGCTGATCCAGAGCCGCACGCCGAAGGCGCAGATGTCGCGCGTGTTTGCCGCGCTGAACATCCAGAACTCCGGTTTCATCGTCGGCGCAGCCCTGCTGTCGCTGGCCGCGCACAAGCTGCTGCACTGGACCATCCCGCAGCAGTTCCTGGCGCTGGCCATCGCCAACGCGCTGGTGGCGATCTACATCTTCACCATCGTCCCCGAATTCCTGATGCGCTTCCTCAGCTGGCTGATGGTGCGCACCCTGTACCGGCTGCGCCCACACGGCATCGAGGCCAATGTGCCCGACGAGGGCGCCGCGCTGCTGGTCTGCAACCATGTCAGCTACATGGACGCACTGATCCTGTCGGCGACGATTCCACGCCCGGTGCGCTTCGTCATGTACTACCGGATCTTCAACATCCCGGTGATGCGCTGGATCTTCCGCACCGCCAAGGCGATCCCGATCGCCGGCGCGCGTGAAGACCCGGCACTGATGCAGCGCGCGTTCGACGAGATCGACGCTGCGCTGGCCGAAGGCGAGCTGGTCTGCATCTTCCCGGAAGGCGCGCTGACCAAGGATGGCGCGATGGCACCGTTCAAGTCCGGCGTCGAGAAGATCCTCGAACGGCGGCCGGTGCCGGTGGTGCCGATGGCGCTGCGCGGCATGTGGTCGAGCATGTGGAGCCGGCGCGACAGCCGCCTGGGCCGCATGCGCGTGCCGCGCCGTTTCCGCGCCACCGTCGAGGTGGTGGCGGCAGCGGCCGTGGATGGCCACAGCACCAGCGCACCGGTGCTGGAGGCCCAGGTGCGGGCCCTGCGCGGCGATCACGCCTGACGAGATGGGCCCGCCGAGCGGGCCCAGCGGACTCCCCCACATACGTCATCGTCCAGTGGTGTACGCGACATGTCGTGACTGTAAACGCATACATGCAACGCAGGTTGCGGTAGATTACGCACCCACAGGGGGGAGGTCCGGCCGATTCATCATGGCCGGCCACCAAGGAATGGAGTCTCGCTTTGAATCAACCACCACCGCTCAGCCGTCCGGTCTACATCCCCAACCATCTGGTCTGGGCGATCCTGACGACGCTGTTCTGCTGCCTGCCGTTGGGCGTGGTGTCGATCGTCTATGCCTCCCAGGTCGATGGCCGCCGCGCGGCCGGCGACCTGCCGGGGGCCTACAGTGCGTCGCGCAAGGCGGGCTGGTGGGCGGTGGCTTCGGCCGTGGCCCTGCCGGTCCTGTTGCTGTTGTGGTTCGGGCTGTTCGGCGGCTTGGCCGTACTGGGCGCTCTTTCCGACCAATGATCCACCACCACCACCCATCAAGGAGCTTGAACCCATGAATACTGCTACTCCGCAGGTCCCGAATAACCTGGTCTGGGCGATCCTGACCACCCTGTTCTGCTGCCTGCCGGCCGGCATCGTGTCGATCGTCTACGCCGCCCAGGTCAACGGCAAGCTGGCCGCTGGCGACATCGCCGGCGCCCAGGACTCCGCCGCCAAGGCCAAGAAGTGGGCCATGTGGTCGGCCATCGCCTGGGTCGTGCTGGTCGTGCTGTACGTGCTGTTCTTCGTTGTGCTCGGCGGCATGGGCGCGATGAGCAACGGCAGCTACTGATACGCCTGGACGGATCCGGCGCCAGCGCCGGATCCGTTGTTGCAATGTCCGCGCTTCCCGCTCGTTCCCGACTCGCCCGCTGGGCACCGCTGCTGGTTTCCGCCGGCCTGGCCGTGGGTGCCACGGTGGTGCTGCGCAACGTCAATCCGTATGTCGCCGGCAATCCCCTGCCGAGCTGCCCGCTGTACGCGCTGACCGGCCTGTACTGCCCGGGCTGTGGCAGCACGCGCTGCCTGTATTCCCTGGTCCACTTCGACCTGCCCGGCGCGATGGCGATGAACCCGCTGCTGGTCATCAGCCTGCCGTTCCTGTTGTTGATGCTGCTGAACATCGCCGGCATCCGCCCGCGTGTGCTCGACCCGCTGATGCGGGTGCTGGCCAATCCCGTGTTCTGGCTCTGGGTGCTGCCCGGGTATGCGCTGCTGCGCAACCTGCCGTGGGCACCGTTCACCGCACTGGCACCGATCTAGGTTTCCAGCCAACGGCGCAGCCCCTCGTGGTGGGCGGCGTTTGAAGGTAGAAGCCTTGGGGTTGGCCGGGTGGGTGGGCTGCGCAGGGGGCGCTGCAAGTACGTCCATGTAAGCTCGGTCGCCGCTTGCTCGTGCGCGCAGTCCTGCACGCACGGCAAGGCCAGGGTTGGGCGTCCTGCCCAACCCGCCCGAGGCATGCCTCGGGCCCATGCGGCTCACGCCCCTGCACAGCCCCCCCCCCCGGCCACGAACAGTTTCCGTGTGCGTCCACCACGGAAAAGAAAGAGAAGATCAAAAGCGGAAGCGGATCGCTTCGCTCTGCATCCACGCATGGCGTGGATCTACCGTGTCGACCAAGGTCGACACCTACCAACAGCCGCGGGAATCTGTCGGGGGTGGGGCGGTGTGGGGCTGCAGGACCGTTGGCGCCATGGATGGCGCCATCGAGCCCCCAGGGACGGGTTTACGGCGTGTCCTGCAGCCCCACACCTCCCCGCCCAACCCTCAGCAACCCAGAGCCGCTTTGGCTTTGGCTTTGGCTTTGGCCTCTGCAGGTGCAGGGCTGCAAGCCCTGCCAGAACACCTACGTCACCCAGCCTGCAATCACCAGCAGGGCGAGGATCGCCAGCCACAGCAGCAGCATCCGCCACACCAGGCTCATCGCATCACGCAGGTCCGGCAGCCGCTGCCACACCGGCAACAGCCCCGCCTCGGTGTAATCGTGCGCATCCTCGCGCAGCTCGGCATTGACGCTGGCCCGCGCCACCGCGCCCAGGAAGCCGATGTTGCCGGCCAGGCGCTCGCCGTGGGCCTGGCGCCAGGCCTTCCACGCCGTATCGAAGTTGCCCACCAGCGCCATCGAAAACGCCATCAGCTGCGCCACCGGCCACTCGATCCAGCCCAGCAGGCGCTGCGCCAGCGCCAGCGGCTCCACCGGCACGCGGGCGCGCATCGGGCTTTCCGCCATCAACGCCAATAGCCGGTAACCCAGCGCACCGGCCGGGCCCAGCAGCAGGAACCAGAACAGCACCGCGAACCAGCGCCGCAAGGCGTTGAGCACGGTTGCCTCGACCAGTGACGGAATGTCCTCGCGCAGGCTGCCACCGGCCGCCTGCAGGTTACGCACCGCGGCCTGGCGCGTCGCCGCGTCATCGGCATCGATGATCGCTTCGATATCGCGGTCCAGATCGCGCGGGCCCCAGCACCACGCCAGCACCGCCACGCCCAGCAGCAGCGACGGCAGGCCGAACAGCACCCCACGCAGCAACCACGCCAGCAGCGCCATCAGCAACAGCGGCGGAAGCAGTGCCAGGGCAACGCCGGCCGGTCCCTGCCAGGCCTTGCCACCGCGCGCGTCCAGCCAGCCCAGCCAACGCCGGAAGCCGTCGAAACGGCGCAGCGAGGCGGCAGCGGCCGGGGCAACATGGCCCAGGGCCAGTGCCACCAGCACGGCGGCCAGAGTGGTGAACATGGCAGGTCTCCCTACGAAACAGAACGCTCGGCGTCGCTACCTTACCTGTCGCAGCGGCGCCCTCAGCGGTGAACCGGACTGTAACCCGGGCCGTGTTCAGGTGGCGGCAATACAGGCGCCACCGTCAGCCCCGCTCAGCCCTTCTGCTGCCGGTACCAGTGTTCGATCAGGCCGCGCGAAATCGAGATCGGCGGCGACAGGCGGATGCCCTGGCCATCGTCCTCCACATCGCGTGCCAGTGCCGCGCCGACCTCGTCGGCACTGAACCAACGCGCATCTTCCAGCTCGCCATCCACGGTCGGCAGGTCATCCTGCGCCTGTGCACGGAAACCGATCATCAGCGCACCCGGGAACGGCCACGGCTGCGAACCGAGGTACTGGCAGGCGGTCACCCGTACCTTGCTCTCCTCGTGCACTTCACGCACCACGGTCTGCTCGAAGGTCTCGCCGGGTTCGACGAAGCCGGCCAGCACCGAGTAACGCCGCGGTGCCCAGTTCGACTGCCGGCCCAGCAGCAGCCGGCCCTGGTTTTCCACGGCGACGATCACGGCGGGATCGACACGCGGGTAATGCTCGGTGGAACACTGCGCGCAACGGCCAACGAAGCCGCCACGGGCAAACGCCACGGCACCGCCGCACACGCCGCAGAAGCGGGTGCGCGAATGCCAGTAGGACATGCCGCGGGCATAGCTGAAGGCGGTCGCATCGGCCATCGGCCACAGCAGTGCGGCCTGGCGCAGGTCGAGGCGGCGCGGGGCCGTGACGGTAACGTTGGCGGCTTCGACCGAGAACCAGGCCTGCTCGCCGCGCAGGCCGAGGAAGACTGCGGCACCGGGACCACCGCCGATGTCGGCGCCGGTCAGCGCCAGCGGCTGGTCGTCATCGCCGGTGAAGGCGCTGCCGTCCTGATCGAGCACGAGAATGCGCGCGCCCGGCCACAGGCGCGCCAGTGCATCGGCATCGTCGCGCAGGGCATCGGCGCGCTCCAGCGGTTCGCCAACGAAAGCGAAACCGGAAAGCGGCGAAGGAGTATTGGGCATCCGGCAAGCGTGCCGCCAATCGATGCAGGTGGCAAGTTCGGCGCTGTGCGCAATCTGCCGGTGTGGGCGTGCAGGCACAGCATCCACGCATGGCGTGGATCTACTGAGGTGCCAACCTTGGTTGGCACATTCCGGCCACAGGCCTCTTACATGCTGAAGCTGCTGCCGCAGCCGCAGGTGGTCTTGGCGTTCGGGTTGCGGATCACGAACTGGGCACCGGTCAGGCTCTCGGTGTAGTCCACCTCGGCGCCCATCAGGTACTGCAGGCTCAGCGGGTCGACCAGCAGGGTCACCCCGCTGGTCTGTACCGCCAGGTCATCCTCGGCACGGTTCTCGTCGAACTCGAACCCGTACTGGAAGCCCGAACAGCCACCGCCTTCGATGTACACGCGCAGGGCCAGGTCGGGGTTGCCCTCTTCCTGGATCAGGGATTTGACCTTGGCGGCCGCCGACTCGGTGAAGTTCAGCGGGCGCTCCAGCGACTGGTAATCGGGCGCGGCAACCGGGGTGGCGCCGGGCAGGGAGACTAGCGTGCTCATGGTGTCAGCATGGGGGTGCCGACGATGGCTTTCAAGCCATCGCCTCGGCCAGCTTGCGGCGTGCGGCGGTGTCACCCTTGCCGCCATTGGCCTCATCACCTTCCGGGGCCGGCAGGGCCGCCATCGGGGCGCTGGCATGGATCAGGCGGCCGTTCAGCTGGGCACCCGCATTCATCTCCACCACCTGGTAATGGACGTTGCCATTGACCCGCGCGCTCGGGGTCAGTTCGACCTTCTCGGTGGCATGCACGTCGCCGTCCAGGCGTCCACTGATGACCACCACCTGGGCACGGATCTCACCTTCGATCACGCCATGCTCGGCGACCGTCAGGGTCGCGCCACTGGCGCCTTCGGCGGCGATCACCTTGCCGTGGATGCGGCCTTCCACATACAGGCCCCCACTGAATTCCACATCACCGCGGATCACCACCTGGTTGCCGATCAGGGCATCCACCACCAGCTGGCCTTCACGGTTGGATTTGCTGCTTCCGAACATCTGCCTACTCCCCTTTGCTGGCCGGCGCGCCGGCCTGTTTCCAGTCGAATACCTGGGTGGTACCCCCCGTACCACTCCCCAATGTCACCCGCACGCGTTGCGGGGTGAAGTCAGCCGGCAGCATCACGCTGCCGGTGATCTGCTGGAAGTACCGGAACGAGTAATCCTGTCCCGGTACCTTGCTGCGCTGGTGCAGATCATCCCAGCTGATCGTGGCCAGCTTGCCGTTCTTCACGCCTTCCACGGTGAAGCGCATCTGCCCCTGGCTGATGGCACCGCGGTTGAGGTTCTGTGTCAGCACGGCGGTGTACTGCCAGGTGCCGGCCGCTTCCGGGCTGAACTCGATCGAATGGGTGTTCAGGCCCTTGCGCTGGCTGGTCGAACCCACCAGGCGCTCATAGAAGGCAACGTCGGCACGCAGGCCGGCGATTTCCTCATCGCGTTCGGCCAGCGAGGACTGCACCTCGGTGTTGGCGGCGCGGCTGATGCGGTCGGAGGCTTCCAGCGTGGCCTGCTTCTGGCGCAGTTCGGTCAGCTGCGCCTGCAACGTCTCGGCGCGCTTCTCGGCGGCCTGCAGGCGCTGGCCCTGTGCATCGCGCGGCGTGGCCATCCAGCAGCCACCCAGCACGGCCAGCACCAGGCTGAGCAGCCAGATGCCGCCGATCACCAGCAGGCGGCGACGGTCGGCCGGCGGTTGCGGCGCGCCGGGCAGGCGAACCTGCACGCGCATGGGAGGACGGTTGGTCATGGGTGGATTCCGGGGCATCGCGAGGGCGACACCGGTACGGCCCCTGTGGCAAACGACGGGCTAGTGTATGACAGGACGGGTGGGTTTCCTGCGCAGTGGCGAGCCACCGTCTGTGGCGTTCAGGCATGCCATCGTCGATAGTGTGGTCCCCTGCACAGTTCCGTCGCCGGAGCATCGCCATGACCGAAGCCCACCTGTTCGTGATCGGCATCCTGCTGGCCTGGCTGGCCGGCATCCGCGTCTACCTCACCGTGTTCGGTGTCGGCCTGGCCGGCCTGCTCGGCTGGGTCGACCTGCCGCCGGCCCTGCAGGCCACGGAATCGTGGTGGGTGCTGGGCACCTCGGCAGCGCTGGCGGTGACCGAATTCTTCGCCGACAAGATTCCCGGCGTCGACTCGGCGTGGGATCTGGTGCAGACCCTGGCACGCGTACCCGCAGGGGCCTTCCTTGCCGCAGCCACGCTGTCGCCGGATGGGCAGCTGGGCACCGGCGCACTTGCTGCCGGTGCCGGTGTCGCGCTGGCCAGCCATGGCCTGAAGGCCGGCACCCGCGCCCTGCTCAATACATCGCCCGAGCCTGCCAGCAACTGGGTGGCCTCCGCCGCCGAGGACACCGTGGTGGTCGGTGGCCTGGCCCTGGCCCTGGCACACCCGTGGATCGCGCTGATCGTGGTGCTGGCCTGCAGCCTGGCCGGCGCGCTGCTGGTGTGGCTGGTCTGGCGCACCTTGTGGAAGGGCGTGCGCTGGCTGGCACGCAGTGCGTCGCCCGACAGTCCACGCCAGCCCGGTACCGGTTGATCGCCGGGCTTGTCGCATAATGGACGCGAACACCAGGAGCACCGATGGCCGCAAACGAATCCCCCGCGGGCGCCCGCCCGGGACGCGCTGAAACCCCTCCGGCCGATCATTGGCAACGCTGGACCGCTGAACCGGCGAGCGCGGTCGCCGCAGCGCCGGCCGCGGTTCCGCCGCTGGCCGCCTCCGACGCACCCGCATCGATCGGCAGCGCACCGCCGCCGTTGCCGGCCCCGGCCGTGCTGGCCGAGGCTGGCAACAACGACCAGGCGCCGCCGCCCTCCGATTCGCCCTACCGCGTGCTGATCGTCGAGGACGACCGCGCGCAGGCCCTGTTCGCACAGAGCGTGCTGCATGGCGCCGGCATGCAGGCGATCGTGCACAGCGATGCCGACGGCGCGCTGCAGGCGATCAAGGAGCATCGGCCCGACCTGATCCTGATGGACCTGCACCTGCCCGGCCTGGACGGCATGCGCCTGACCGCGCTGATCCGCCAGCAGCCTGGCCTGCAGTTGCTGCCGATCGTGTTCCTGAGCGGCGATCCGGACCCGGAACGCCAGTTCGAGGTGCTCGACAGCGGCGCCGACGATTATCTGAGCAAGCCGATCCGCCCCCGCCACCTGATCGCCGCCGTGGCCAACCGCATCCGCCGCGCACGTGCGCAGGCAGCGACCCTGCCTGGTGCTACCGGCGCACCGGCCACCAGCAATCCGGAAACCGGCCTGCCGACACGTCACCACGTGCTGCAGCAACTCAACGCCACCCTCACCCATCGCGACCGGGGCGGCGTGTTCTTCATTGAAGTGGCCAGCGCGCTGGGCCTGCGCGAACGCTATGGCTACGCCGCCTTCGAGCGCCTGATGGTGCAGGCCGGGCAGCGCCTGGCCGAGGCCGGCCATCCGCACCTGCTGGCACGCCTGAACGACAACAGCTTCCTGCTGCTGGCCCGCAATACCGATGAAGACAGCCTGGAAAGCATCGCCGCGACCCTGCGTGAGCAGCTCTCGGCGCGCGCCTTCGTGATCCGCGATGATGAATCGGTGCATCTGCGCGGCGTGGTGGGTTACGCGCCGCTGTCGCCGGGCTTCGACGATGCCAACGCTGCACTGGAAGCGGTCGAGCGCACCACCCTGCAGGCACGCCTGCTCAGCGCCGGCGTGGCGGGCCACGTGCATCGCCAGGCCGTCACCGAACAGGAACACCTGGCACTGCTGGAAGGCCAGCTGGAGCTGGCCTATCAGCCGATCGTCGCTGTCGCCGGTGGCAACACCGCGCAGTACCAGCTGCTGCTGCGCCTGCGCCAGGCCGACGGCACGGTGCTGGCGGCCGGCCAGGTGATTCCCGCCGCCGAAGCGGCAGGCCGCATCGCCGACCTCGACCAGCAGGTGATGGACCATGCGCTGGGCCTGCTGGACCTGTACCGGCACGCAACGCAACCGCTGAACCTGTTCGTTTCGCAGTCGCTGCGCACCCTGCAGCGCGATGCCTTTGGCGACTGGCTGCTGGAATCACTGCAGCAGCGTGACCTGCCCGGCAGTGCGCTGGTGATCGACGTGCGCCTGCCCGACGCGCTGATCCACACCGTGCCGCTGCAGCAGTTCTGCCAGCGCATGGCCGGCGCCGGCGTGCGCTTCTGCCTGAGCCAGTTCGAACCCAGTGGCGAAGCCGATGCACTGCTGACCCACCTGCCGCTGTCGTTCGTGCGCATGGCCGCGCGGTTCTCCAGCAGCCATTCCAACCCGGCCACGCGCGAGGAACTGCGCAAGGCGATCGAACAGGCGCATGCCGCCGGGCTGCAGATCATCGGCCAGCAGATCGAGGACCCGCAGGCCGCGGCAGCGATGTGGGTCGGCGGCGTCGATTACATCCAGGGCAACATGGTGCAGTCGGCCGGCAGTGACCTGAACTTCGACTTCCACAACGCGGTGCTCTGAGGTGCCGCTGTGGGGCGTGCTGCTGGTTGCCCTTGCTGCGGCCGTCGCACTGCTGCTGTTGGGCCTGCGCCTGCGCGCGCGCAACCGGGCACTGGCCCAGCTGCAGCGCGAGCACAGCGCGCTGGCCAGCGAGCGCGACCAGCTGCGCCGCACCACCGAACGCCAGGGCCAGCTTGAACAGCAGCTGCTGCAGGCCAAGCAGGCCGCCGAAGCGGCCGTGCTGGCCAAGGGCGAGTTCCTGGCCACGATGAGCCACGAGATCCGCACGCCGCTCAACGGCATCCTGCCGATGCTGGAGCTGATCGCGCGCGGGCCGCTGGGTGAAGACCAGCGGCAGATGCTGGCCACCGCTTCGGCCAGTTCACAGCAGCTGCTGCGCATCGTCGACGACATCCTCGACTACTCCCGGCTGGAAGCGCAGGCGCTGGAACTGGAGATCACCAGCTTCAACCTGCGCGACCTGCTCGATGGCGTGGTGCAGCTGATGCAGCGCGCCGCCGATGCCAAGGGCCTGTCCCTGGCCCTGCAGCTTGACCCATCGGTGCGCCTGCCGGTGCGCGGCGACCCGGTACGCCTGCGCCAGGTGCTGAGCAACCTGCTGGCCAATGCCATCAAGTTCACCGCCCGCGGCCAGGTGCAGCTGCGCGTGCAGCGCCTGGGCGAAGGTGCGGCCCAGCACCAGCTGCGCTTCGAGATCATCGACACCGGCATCGGCATCGATGAGGCACTGCAGGCACGCCTGTTCCAGTCCTTCAGCCAGGCCGATGCCTCGACCACGCGCATCTACGGTGGCACCGGCCTGGGCCTGGCCATCTGCAAGCGCATCATCGACCTGATGCACGGGCAGATCGGCGTGCAGTCCACGCCCGGCCAGGGCGCAACGTTCTGGTTCGAGATCCCGCTGCTGAAAGTACCCGGCGACCTGCCTGCGATGGCGCGCGCCCCCGCAGCGCTACTGTTGTTCAGCGCCGATGCAACGCTGCAGGCACGCATCGAGCGCATCGCCGCCCACCATGGGCTGCAGGTGCAGGTGCTGGCACAGCTGGATGCCGTGGTCGAGCGCCTGCGCGCTCCCGCGCGGCCCGGACAACCAGCACCGGCATGGCTGATTGTCGATTCCCGCACCCGCCGCAACGGCGAGGTCACGCTGCAGCAGGCGCTGGCCGAGCGCGGCGACGATGATGCACTGCAGGTACTGTGGCTGCAGGAAGACACGCCTGCACAACGCCCGCGCCAACGCCAGCTGCTCCCGCATTTCGATGATGCAGCCCTGCATGCACTACTAGCGGCGCCTGCCACGCCTGCCCGCCCTGCCGCCCTGCTGGCCAATGCCGAAGACGGCTTGCCAACACCGACGCTGCCGCCACTGCACCTGCGCGTGCTGCTGGTGGAAGACAACACGGTCAACCGGATGGTGGCCGAGCATCTGCTGCGCGTGTTCCAGTGCGAGGTGCGCAACGCCGCCGACGGCGAGCAGGCACTGGCCGCCCTGCGCGAGGGCGGCGTGGACGTGGTGCTGATGGATTGCCAGATGCCGGTGCTGGACGGCTACGCCGCCACGCGCCGCTGGCGTGCGGAAGAAACGGAAACAGGGCGCTCGCGGTTGCCGATCATCGCGATGACGGCCAACGCCATGGCCGGTGACCGCGAACGCTGCCTGCAGGCCGGCATGGACGATTACCTGTCCAAGCCGATCGCACGCGCCACCTTGCATGCGCTGTTGAGGCGCTGGGGGCAGCGATCACGCGATGTCGTAGCGTCGAGCTTGCTCGACGGCGATGCATCCGGGGCCAGTGGGATCCCGCCAGCCGAGCATGGCCCGGCTCTACAAGAGACGAAAAGCCAATCGGTGACGCAACCGGTGCTGGACCGTGATGTGCTGGACGAACTGCAGGCGGTGATCGGCGATACCGCCCTCCAGATCGTCTCGGTGTTCCTGGAGGATGCGCCGGCGATGGTGCAGCAGCTGCAGCAGGCCGCGCAGAGCAGCGACGAGCCGCGACTGCAGGCAATCGCCCACAGCCTTAAATCATCGAGTGCGAACGTGGGGGCGTTGTCGCTGTCGGCAATCGCGCAGCGGATCGAGCACGAAGCCCGTAGTGGCAGCCTGCAGCGCCCCGCGGTGGCGGTGGCGCTGCTGGTTGCCGAATTCGCCCGGGCGCGCGTGGCGCTGACGGGCTACCTGGCACAGCATCGGTAGCGTCGAGCTTGCTCGACCATCGCCATGCTGATCACAGTCGAGCAAGCTCGACGCTACGTCACTCTTCCAGCTTGCTGAGCAGGTACTTCGGCTCGCCGATACGCTCGATCAGGTCGAGCTGGGTTTCCAGCCAGTCGATGTGCTCTTCTTCCGAGTCGAGGATCTTCACGAACAGCTGGCGGCTGACGTAGTCGCCTACCGAATCGGAGTAGGCCACGGCCTCGCGCAGGGTCACCACGCCGTCGCGCTCCAGCGACAGGTCGCACTGCAGGATCTCGGTCGGGTTCTCGCCGATGCGCAGCTTGCCCAGCGCCTGGAAATTCGGCAGGCCTTCGAGGAACAGGATGCGGTCGGCAAGCATGTCGGCATGCTTCATCTCGTCGATCGATTCCTTGTACTCGTGTTCGGCCAGCTCCTTGATGCCCCAGTTCTTCAGCATCTTGGCGTGCAGGAAGTACTGGTTGATCGCGGTCAGCTCGTTGTAGAGGACCTTGTTGAGGAATTCGATGACCTTGGTGTCGCCCTTCATGGGGGTGCTCCTGCACGCTGAAAACGCAGGCACTTTAACGCCTTGCGCGCGGCCGTGAAGGAACGCGAATCGTGCGCATTGGCCTGTGCGGCCGCACGTGAAGGATGCGAAAGCGCGGCGTCAACGCGCCGCGAAAGAGACGATCAGGCGACCTGGGCCAGACCGAGGACCGGCAGCGGCAGATCGTGGGTGGCACGCGCCTTGGCCAGCAGATCGCCGGCCATGTCCAGGCAGGAACCGCAGGTGGCACCACAACCGGTACGCATGGTCAGTTCGGCCACCGTGCTGACGCCATGGCTGGCGGCTTCGCGGATCTGGTGGTCGGTGACTCCGTTGCAGATGCAGACGTACACAGGCGTGAACCGGGCTGACAGGCCAAGAGTGGCCTGTTGGCTATTCCAATGGAAACGAGAATGGTTGTCAATCAGAGACCTGAACCATTCTCGATACGGTTCAGCCGGTCACGTGGCCGGACCATCGCCGGTGGCCTTCTTCGGCCAGTAGCCGCGGGTCCGTGGGCGCTTGCGTGGGCGGTCATGCCCGGCGGTATGGCCCGGCATCCAGGCCTCCGCAGCGCTCTTGGGCATGGCGGTCACGCCCTGCCCGGCCACCCCGCGCGCCAACGGCGCCAGATGTCGCAAGGCGCGCGCATAGACGCCACGCTTGAACATCACCACGTGCTCCACCGGGTACCAGAAGTCCACCCAGCGCCAGTGGTCAAACTCGGGGGAGTCGGTGTGGTCCAGCTTCACGTGGGATTCGTCGCCGGTCAGGCGCAGCAGGAACCAGACCTGCTTCTGGCCGATGCAGACCTGCCGCTCGTTGCGACGGATGGCCCGCGCCGGCAGCTTGTAGCGCAGCCAGCCGGGCGTTGCCCCGAGCACTTCCACGTGCTCAGGCAGCAGGCCGGTCTCTTCCTGCAGTTCACGATACATGGCCTCGACAGGCGTCTCGTCGGTATTCATGCCACCCTGCGGGAACTGCCAGCCGTCCCGGCGCACACGTCGTGCCCAGAACACCTGGCCGTCCTGCCGCATCAGCACAATGCCGACGTTCGGTCGATAGCCGTCCGGATCGATCACGATGCGGACTCCTAAAAAATCTACTGGTCGGGACTATCCCATGCCGCCTGTCGGCCCACAAGCACGATACAAAAGTGTTGACAGGGGCGATACACATCCGCAGAATAGCGGGCTCACCAAGGCTATGTAGCTCAGCCGGTTAGAGCACAGCACTCATAATGCTGGGGTCGGTGGTTCGAGTCCACCCATAGCCACCACACTGAAAATCAAGTTGTTTTTCAGCGTGAAAAGTGAGAAAATAGTTGCACGTTTTGCCCCGTCGCCAAGCGGTAAGGCACCTGACTCTGACTCAGGCATTCGGTGGTTCGAATCCATCCGGGGCAGCCAAATTAAAAACAAAAGGCCAGATCGAAAGATCTGGCCTTTTGTTTTTAATTTGGTCGCGCATTCCACCTTACCCCCGCGCCTGTCGGCGCACCCCCTTGAACAACAAGGGGGCTCTTCTCCAGACAGAGACCGGGGTCAGGCATGCGGACCACGGGTAGTGCCGGCCGCTGGCCGGCAACCAGGAAATCCACGACCCCAGAACGACAAAAGCCCGGCCGAAGCCGGGCTTTTGCTTGTCCAACCAGCGGGCTCCCGGAGGAGCCCAACCAGGCGCGGTAGATCAGCGCTTGGAGAACTGGGTGGCGCGGCGGGCCTTGTGCAGACCGACCTTCTTACGCTCGACTTCACGGGCGTCACGGGTCATGAAGCCAGCCTTGCGCAGCTCGGACTTCAGGGTTTCGTCGTACTCGACCAGAGCACGGGCGATGCCCAGACGGATCGCACCGGCCTGGCCGGTGGTGCCGCCGCCAGCGGCGGTGACCAGGATGTCGAAGCTTTCGGTGTTCTTGGTCAGCTCGAGCGGCTGGCGCACGATCATGCGCGCGGTCTCACGACCGAAGAACTCGTCCAGCGGACGGCCATTGACGGTGATGTTGCCCGAACCCTTGCGCAGGAACACGCGAGCGGTGGAGGACTTGCGGCGGCCAGTGCCGTAGTTTTGAGTGATAGCCATGATTAGATATCCAGAACCTGCGGCTGCTGTGCGGCGTGCGGATGCTCAGTGCCGGCGTAGACCTTGAGCTTGCGGTACATCTGGCGACCCAGCGGGCCCTTCGGCAGCATGCCCTTCACGGCGATCTCGATCACGCGCTCCGGGTGGCGCTCCAGCGCCTGTGCCAGGGATTCGGTCTTCAGGTTGCCGATGTAACCGGTGAAACGGTGATACATCTTGTCCTGCAGCTTCTTGCCGGTGACGGCAATCTTTTCTGCATTGATGACGACCAGGTAGTCGCCGGTATCAACGTGCGGGGTGTAGACCGGCTTGTGCTTGCCACGCAGACGGCGGGCCAGCTCGGTGGCGAGACGGCCCAGGGTCTTGCCCTCGGCGTCGACGAGGTACCAGTCGCGCTGGACGGTCTCGTTCTTGGCAGTGAAAGTGCTCATGAAGAACTCTAGGTTAGGTCGGGCTCATTGCGGCGAAAGGCTCGCCGGAACTCTGCCACGCGTTGTGAAAAGGTGAAGCGTAAGAGGCGGGATTGTACGCAGGTCAGCCCCCCGTTGCAAGCCGTCCCTTGACCGGGTTGGCAGGGGGACGGGGTCGGGCGAGAATCGCGGGGTCTTCCGCCCCACCGTGTACCGCCATGACCGTGCTCCGCCAGATCACCCCGCTGGACCACCTGCTGACCGAGGCGCAGCGCGCCCTGGACACGGTGTTCGGCAACCCGCCGGCGGCCCGCCCCTATCCGGCTGCGGACACCGACGAGCCGGGCATGGACAGCACCGAACGCCGCCACGCGGCCGGCCTGATGCGGATCAACCACGTCGGCGAGGTCTGCGCACAGGGCCTGTACTTCGGCCAGGCGGCCGTGGCCCGCGACCCGGCCACGCGTGAACACCTGCTGGAAGCGGCCCAGGAAGAAACCGACCACCTGGCCTGGTGCGCCACCCGCCTGGGCGAACTGGACAGCCGTCCGAGCCTGTTCAACCCGCTCTGGTACGCCGGCAGCTACACCATCGGCACCCTGGCCGGGCTGCGCGGCGACGGCTGGAACCTGGGCTTCGTGGTCGAGACCGAGCGCCAGGTGGAAGCCCATCTGGACGAGCACCTGGTCGACCTGCCGGCCGGCGACCTGCGCAGCCGCGCGGTCATCGCCGTGATGAAGGAAGACGAGGCCCGCCATGCGGACCACGCCGAACAGGCCGGCGCACGCCGCCTGCCGTTCCCGATCCCGGGCGCGATGGCGCTGGCTTCCAAGGTCATGAAGACCATCGCCTACCGGCTGTGACCGCCAGGTAGTGCCGGCCGCTGGCCGGCAACCACGCAGACGCCGCAGAAGATCCGGAGGTTGCCGGCCAGCGGCCGGCACTACCAGTTAATTGGGCGAGACCAGCTTCAGGCCGATCACACCGGCCACGATCAGGCCCACGCAGGCCAGGCGGGCCGGCGATGCGCTGTCGTTGAACAGGTAGATGCCCAGCACCGCTACGCCCATGGCGCCGATACCGGTCCAGATCGCGTAGGCGGTACCGACCGGGATGCTCTTCATCGCCTGGCTCATCAGGTACAGGCTGATCAGCGCGGACACGACCGTGGCAGCGGTGGGAAGGGGCTTGCTGAAGCCTTCGGAGTACTTCATTCCGAGGGCGAAACCGATCTCGAACAGGCCGGCCAGCAGCAGGTAGATCCAGGGCATGGGTGGGGGCTCCTTACCTTTTTTGAGAAAAACGAAACGGCCCGGTGTTTTCACACCGGGCCGTGGGTCGGTACATCACCGTGGAACTGTAACGCGTGCGGGGCACTGGTTCCACGGGGCGGGTCGTCCCGCCTGGGCGGCGATGCCTGCGGGCATCGCACATGGGGCTTACTCGGACAGGTTCCGGCCGTGGAACAGCTCTTCGATCTCGCGCTTGAGCAGCGCTTCGATCTTCATGCGTTCCTTGAACGACAGGTTCTTGGCCTTTTCCTCGAACAGGTACTGGTCCAGGTCGAAGTCCTTCAGGTGCATCTTCGTGTGGAAGATGTTTTCCTGGTAGACGTTGACGTCGAACATCTCGTAACGCGACTTGATGTTCTTGGCCAGGAAGTTCTGGATCGAGTTGATCTTGTGATCGATGTAGTGCTTCTTGCCCTTCACATCGCGGGTGAAGCCACGGACGCGGTAGTCCATGATCACGATGTCCGACTCGAGGCTTTCGATCAGGTAGTTCAACGCCTTCAACGGCGAAATGACGCCGCAGGTGGCCACGTCGATGTCGGCGCGGAAGGTGGCGATACCTTCCTGCGGGTGCGTTTCCGGATAGGTGTGCACGGTGATGTGCGACTTGTCCATGTGCGCGACCACGGCATCGGAGATCAGCTCCTTGCCGGCCTGCTTCTTGTCGATCACCGGTTCTTCGGAGATCAGGATGGTCACCGAGGCACCCTGCGGATCGTAGTCCTGGCGGGCCACGTTCAGGATGTTGGCGCCGATGATCTCGGCGACATCGGTCAAGATTTGAGTCAGCCTGTCGGCGTTGTACTCTTCATCGATGTATTCAATGTAACGCTGACGCTCCTCTTCGGTGCGCGCGTAACACACGTCATAGATGTTGAAGCTCAGCGCCTTGGTGAGGTTGTTGAAACCCTGCAGCCTCAGGCGAGGCAACGGCTTGACCACGGCGGTCGATTCCTGTGTAAGAAGGGAAAGGGGGAATTATGGGGCAAACTGTCCCCGGGGGGAACGTGAAGAGCGCTCACATCTGGCACACTGTTTGCCCTTAACAATTGCGCTGGTTAAGCTCCGCTATCGACCCCGTGAATCCGTTCATGCGCAGAGGGAGCGCTCCTATCGTGTCAACCGTGCGCCTAGCTAGCAGTCCACTGGCCCTGGATATCGCCACAATCGATCGTTTCCTGGCGCACAGCCACAGGCGGCGATACCCCACCCGTACCGACGTCTTCCGACCCGGTGACCCGGCGGGAACCCTGTATTACGTCATCAGCGGCTCGGTTTCGATCATGGCCGAGGAAGATGACGATCGCGAGCTGGTGCTGGGCTACTTCGGTGCCGGCGAGTTCGTCGGCGAGATGGGCCTGTTCGTTGAATCGGACCGCCGCGAGGTGATCCTGAGGACCCGTACCGCCTGCGAGCTGGCCGAAATCAGCTACGAGCGCCTGCACCAGCTGTTCCTCGGCCCGCTGTCGGCCGATGCCCCGCGCCTGCTCTACGCGCTGGGCCAGCAGATCTCCAAGCGCCTGCTCGACACCAGCCGCAAGGCCAGCCGCCTGGCATTCCTGGACGTTACCGACCGGATCGTGCGCACCCTGCACGACCTGGCGCAGGAGCCGGAGGCGATGAGCCATCCGCAGGGCAGCCAGCTGCGCGTCTCGCGCCAGGAACTGGCCCGCCTGGTCGGCTGCTCGCGCGAAATGGCCGGCCGCGTGCTGAAGAAGCTGCAGACCGACGGCCTGTTGCACGCCCGCGGCAAGACCGTGGTGCTGTACGGCACCCGTTGATCGTTGAGCACCCGGTGGGTGCGGACCTTGGTCCGCACTCTTTCACGCGCTAGGCTCGGTGCATGGAACTGAGCAGCGCATTCTGGTGGTTCATCCTCATCGGCCTGGGCGCCCAGCTGGTGGACGGCGCGCTGGGCATGGCGTTCGGCCTCGTGTCGTCGTCGGTGATGCTGGCCATGGGCATTCCGCCCGCGCAGGCCAGTGCAGCCATCCACACCGCCGAGGTGTTCACTACTGGCGCCTCCGGCGTGTCGCATCTGGTCGCCGGCAATGTCGATAAGCGCCTGTTCCTGCGCCTGGCGCTGCCCGGCGCCGTAGGCGGCGCCGTGGGTGCCTACGGCCTGACCCAGCTGCCCGGCGAGGTGATCCGCCCGCTCATCTACCTGTACCTGCTGGTGCTGGCCATCATCATCCTGGCACGTGCCGCCGGCCGCCTGATGCCCAAGGGCGAGGTCAAGCGGGTGCCCGTGCTGGGCTTCGTGGCCGGCTTCCTGGATGCCAGCGGCGGGGGCGGCTGGGGGCCGGTGGCCACCTCCACCCTGCTGGCCCGCGGCGGCCAGGCACGCACCACCATCGGCACGGTGAACGCGGCCGAGTTTGTGGTCACCCTGACAGTTTCAGCAACGTTCCTGCTGTCGATGGGGCTGCATCACCTGCAGATCGTGGCCGGCCTGCTGATCGGCGGCATGATGGCCGCGCCGGTGGCCGCACTGCTGGTGAAGCGCCTGAAGGAGCGCTGGGTGCTGGTGGCCGTGGGCGTGCTGGTGCTGGGCATCAGCCTGTTCCAGATCGGGCATGCGCTGACCGGGTATCTGGCGCGCTGAGCGCTCGCCGGGCATGGCCCGGCGCTAGCTGCACGGGATTCGGTAGTGCCGGCCGCTGGCCGGCAACCCCGCAAGCCCTTCCGCAATCATGAAGTTGCCGGCCAGCGGCCGGCACTACCGGGTCGCAGCCCGGCACTCCGTCATCCCATCCCCGGCAGATTCCGCGCGTTACGCCTTGTCACCGCCGCGGTCCACGCAGCCCCAGTTGAGGATGCGGGTGCCGGCCGGCAGCACGCGGCGGAAGAAGTCCACCCTACCCGGCTTCGGGTTCACCACCACCGGCGCCTTGGCGGCCAGCAGCAACGGCAGGTCGGCGGTGCTGTCTGAGTAGGCGATATCGATGTCACCGTAGCCGCGCTCGCGCAGCATGCGCATCTTCTCTTCGTTGTGGCAGTGGCGGGTCGGGCCGACGCCACCCAGCCGTGGGCCGACCTCGGTGCCGATCACCGGTACGTCCTGGTGGGCGACGAAGGCCAGGATCGCGCGTGCCAGCTCTGGTGGCGCGCCCGTGGCAACCACCACGCGGTCACCCTTGGCCCGGTGCGCTGCGAACACCTCCAGCGCCTGTGGCAGCAGCTTGGCGCGCATCTGCGCCTCGTTGCGCAGCACATAGGCGTCGATGACCTTGTTGAAATCGCGCGCACGGTGCAGGCCGAAGCTGCCGATCCACACATAGACCGAAATGCCGGTACGGCGGGTCGGCAGCAGCGCCACCATCGGCCCGGCGATCGGCGTGACCAGCAGCGCCGCCAGCATGCGCAGCGGGTTGCGCTTGATCAGCGAAGCGAACAGGTGAGTACCCGAATCGCCGTCGTAGAGGGTGTGGTCGAAATCGAAGACCACCAGCGGCGCATCGTCGCGCGGCGTCGGATAGTGCGTTTTCATGCCGCGAAGAATAGCTGACGCAGGCCCTCGCCCGGCTCTTCCACGCGCATGAAGGCTTCGCCCACCAGGAACGAGTGGATGCCGGCATCGCGCATCAGCGCCACGTCCTGCGGACCGAGGATGCCGCTCTCGGTGACCAGCAGGCGATCGCGCGGCACCGCCTTCTGCATGTCCAGCGTGGTCTGCAGCGACACCTCGAAGGTGCGCAGGTTGCGGTTGTTGATGCCGATCATCGGTGCCGGTACCTGCAGCGCACGCTCCAGCTCGTCGATGTCGTGCACTTCCACCAGTACGTCCATGCCCAGCGACATCGCCAGTTCGGACAGCGTGGCCAACTGCGTGTCGTCCAGCGCAGCGACGATCAGCAGGATGCAGTCGGCACCCAGCACGCGCGCCTCGTACACCTGGTAGGCGTCGATCACGAAGTCCTTGCGCAGCACCGGCAGCGTGCAAGCCTCACGGGCCTGCTGCAGGTAGGCATCAGCACCCTGGAAGAAGTCCACATCGGTCAGCACCGACAGGCAGCTGGCGCCGCCGAACTCATAGCTGACGGCGATGTCGGCTGGGCGGAAATCCGGGCGGATCACACCCTTGGACGGGCTGGCCTTCTTCACCTCGGCGATCACCGCCGGATCGCCGTTGGCCACTGCCGCCTGCAGCGCGCGCACGAAGCCACGTACCGGCGGGGCGCTGGCCACGGCGGCCTGCAGGTCCTCGAGGGGACGCTGGGCACGGCGCTGGGCCACTTCTTCGGCCTTGCGGGCCAGGATCGTCTGCAGGATGTCGCTCATCGTCTTCGATTCGGTGCGGGGGCGGTGAGGACGGCCATTATCGGCCATCAAGAGGGTCAGGCTGAACCGCGCGCTCAGGCAACCAGCGCGCGGGTGGTCTCTACATACTGCTGCAGGCGCTGGCGGGCGCTGCCGTTGGCGATGGCGGCACGGGCACGGGCCAGGCCGTCGCCGATGTCGCTGGCCACGCCGGCCACGTACAGCGCGGCGCCGGCGTTCAGGGCCACGATGTCCAGCGCCGGACCGGGCTGGTTGTCCAGCACCGCGCGCAGCATGGCAATGGACTGCTCCGGGCCATCCACGCGCAGGTTGCGGCTGGCCGACATGGCGATGCCGAAGTCTTCCGGGTGGATCTCGTACTCGCGTACCTTGCCGTCGCGCAGCTCGCCCACCAGGGTACCGGCGCCCAGCGAGATCTCGTCCATGTTGTCGCGGCCCCAGACCACCATGGCGCGCTCGGTGCCCAGCTCGCGCAGCACGCGTGCCTGGATACCCACTAAATCCGGGTGAAACACGCCCATCAGCACCGACGGTGCGCTGGCCGGGTTGGTCAGCGGGCCAAGGATGTTGAAGATGGTACGCACACCCATCTCGCGGCGGACCGGCGCGACGACCTTCATCGACGGGTGATGGATCGGCGCGAACATGAAACCGATGCCGGTCTGTTCGATGGCCGCGGCGACCTGCGCCGGCTGCAGCTCGATGGCCGCACCCAGTGCTTCGACTGCATCGGCGCTGCCGGACTTGGACGACACGCTGCGGTTGCCATGTTTGGCCACGCGCGCACCGGCCGCAGCGGCGACGAACATCGCGCAGGTAGAGATGTTGAAGGTGTGCGAGCCATCGCCGCCGGTGCCGACGATGTCGACCAAGTGGGTGGTATCGGCCACCGGCACCGCCAGCGCGAATTCGCGCATCACCGTGGCCGCCGCGGCAATCTCGTCGATGGTTTCCTTCTTCACGCGCAGGCCGGTGAGGATGGCGGCGGTCATCATCGGCGACACGTCGCCGCGCATGATCTGCCGCATCAGGTCGACCATTTCGTCGAAGAAGATTTCGCGGTGTTCGATGGTGCGTTGCAGGGCTTCCTGGGGGGAGAAGCTCATGGGAATGCTCCTTGGATCAGGCCGCCGGACGCTGCAGGAAATTGCGCAGCAGGGCATGGCCGTGTTCGGTGAGGATGGATTCGGGGTGGAACTGCACGCCTTCCACCGGGAACTGGCGGTGGCGCAGGCCCATGATCTCTTCGATCGAGCCGTCGTCGTTCTCGGTCCAGGCGGTCACTTCCAGCACATCGGGCAGGCTGTTCTTGTCCACCACCAGCGAGTGGTAGCGGGTGGCCTGGTAACGGTCCGGCAGGCCGGCGAACACGCCCTTGCCTTGATGGCGGATGGGCGAGGTCTTGCCATGCATGATGTTGCCGGCGCGGATGACCGTACCGCCGTAGACCTGGCCGATGCCCTGGTGGCCCAGACACACGCCGAGGATCGGCGTGGTCGGGCCCAGGCGCTGGATCAGCTCCAGCGACACGCCCGCTTCGTTGGGCGTGCACGGGCCGGGCGAGATGACGATGCGCTCAGGCTTCTGCGCGGCGATCTCGTCCACGCTCATCGCATCGTTGCGCACCACCTTCACCTCAGCGCCCAGCGTCTGCAGGTACTGCACGAGGTTGTAGGTGAAGCTGTCGTAGTTGTCGATCATCCACAACATGGTCAGGTTCCGTCGCTTATCAGGAAAATGGCGTATACGTTTTCGGTGTAGGTGATGGGGCCGGCTTCGATGGATTCGCGCAGGCGTGAGCCAGTGGTCTCGATCATGTCCATCTGCGCCGCAGGTGACGGCGGCGATGGCGGTGTCACCATGTCGTCGCTTCTGGGCCAATTGCCCGCCTGCACGCCATAGGCGAAGTTCGGCGCCACATCGGAGATGCTGTACAGCCCGCGCAGCTTCGTGCCGTAGGCATTGGCAAGGCCCTGCGCGGATTGGCGCGTCGACGCGGCGGCCTCACCCTTGAGTTCGCGCCGCAGCGCCACTTCGCCCGAGTAGGTCGGGGCCACGCTGCTGACCTGCAGGTTCTCGTTGGCCTTCAGTGCACCCAGCACGTCCTGCATCGCCTTCACGCTGGCGAAGCTGGCACGCAGCTGGCGCGACACGCGGGTGCCGACGAAGACCTGCCGGTTCTGCTCATAGCGCGTGGCCGGGCCGATCCGCAGATTGTCCGCACGCACGCTGCCCTCCACCGCCTTGTGCTGCTTGAACAGCGCCAGCACGCGCGCGACGTTGTCCTGCACGCGGCGGCGCGCGGCGTCGGCATCCATGTCGGTCTCTTCGATGTTCAACTGCAGGCCGAACCGGTCCGGCATCACCTCGCGGCGCGCCTCGCCCTTCACCAGCAGGTGCGGCTGCGAGGGAATGGTATTGGCCTGCGCCCACGCAGACGGGGCCATCGTGGCCAGCAGTGACGACCACAGCAATGCGCTCAGCAGCTTCATGCGGTACTCCTTGTCTTGAACGGGAACGGCGGAACGACCACGGCGCAGCGACCGTGGTGAGGCAGGCTTACAGGCCCTTGGCGGCCTGGGCGACGGCGCGGAACAGCGCGCGGCCCTTGTTCATCGTCTCGTCCCATTCCTTGTCCGGGTCCGAGTCGTAGACGATGCCGGCGCCGGCCTGCACATACAGGCGGCCGTCCTTGATCACGGCGGTGCGGATCGCGATCGCGGTATCGGCATCGCCGTGCCAGCCGATGTAGCCGATGCTGCCGGCGTAGACATTACGCTTGATCGGTTCCAGCTCGCGGATCACTTCCAGCGCGCGGATCTTCGGCGCACCGCTGACCGTACCGGCCGGGAAGGTGGCACGCAGCACGTCGGCATAGCTCAGGCCCGGCTGCAGCTGCCCGGTCACTTCGCTGACGATGTGCATGACGTGGCTGTAGCGCTCGATCACGAACTGCTCGCCCACTTCCACGGTGCCGGCCTTGGACACGCGACCGGCATCGTTACGGCCGAGGTCGATCAGCATCAGGTGCTCGGCGCGCTCCTTCGGATCGGCCAGCAGCTCGGCTTCCAGCGCCAGGTCCTGTTCGACAGTGGCACCGCGCGGCCGGGTGCCAGCGATCGGACGCACCGTCACTTCGCCATCCTGCAAACGCACCAGGATTTCCGGCGAGGAACCGACCACCTGCAGGTCGCCGACATCAAGGAAATACATGTAGGGCGACGGGTTCAGTGCACGCAGCGCACGGTACACATCCACCGGGCGCGCTTTGAACGGCACGCTCAGGCGCTGGCTCAGCACCACCTGGAAGATGTCGCCGGCACGGATGTATTCCTTGCTGCGCTGGACCGCATCGACGAAGCCTTCGCGGGTGAACCCGGAGACGAAATCGGACTCGTCCAGCACGTCGCTGTTGAGCGGTGCGGGATAGCCGGCCCCCGGTGCGCGCAGCTTGGCGGTCAACGCATCCAGGCGTGCCTGGGCCTGCTCGAACGCACCCTCGACACGCGGGTCGGCATGCACGATCAGGTACAGCCGGCCCTTGAGGTTGTCGAACACCGCCAGCTCGTTGGAATCCAGCAGCAGGATGTCCGGCGTGCCCAGCTCATCGCGGCCAGCCGGCGGGGCCAGGCGCGGCTCGATGTAGCCGATGCACTCGAAGCCGAACCAACCGACCAGGCCACCGGTGAAGCCCGGCAGGCCGTCCAGCTTGGGCACCGAGTGGGCGCTGCGCAGCGCCTCGACTTCGGCGAACGGGTCGGCCACCTCGCGGGTGTCCACCACCTGGCCGTCTTCGCGCACGGTCAGCGTGTGGCCATGGAAGGCATACACGCGGCGCGCCGGCAGGCCGATGATCGAGTAACGACCAAAGCGCTCGCCGCCTTCGACGGATTCAAACAGGTAGGTATTGGGGCCGTCGGCGAGCTTCAGATAGACCGAAAGCGGCGTGTCCAGGTCGGACAGCACTTCACGGACGACGGGAATATGGGTGTGGCCTTCAGCGGCCTGCAGCTGAAACTGAGCGTGCGAGTTCAAGACGACTTTCCTTCCGGGACACAGCGTTATGGGGGCGGACGACGGCAACGGGCCACCATCGCCACCAACGGCGTGCGGAAGAAAGGGTATGCGGGGTCGTCAGGCTGGACACCCCTTGACTGTATCGCAGCCGGGGCGGGAGGGGAACCCCGTCGCGGCGTCGCGGTTCATTCGGCCATTAGCCCATCCGCCGGGCGTTCTCCTGGGCCTCCAGCCCCTGTTGCTGGGCCAGTCCGGCTGCCGTCGCCTGTTCGCGACCGGTGTTCAGGGCGTCAACCTGCGCCGTGCTCACGGCCAGCGGCTGGGCCATGCCGGCCGCCACGTCCACATGCGCATGTCGGCGGTGGGCCGCCTGCAGATCCGGGGTGTCGACCGCGAATGCCCGCGTGCGGTCGTCACTGAGCAGCACATGGGAGATGGCCTGCAACCCTTCGCGCTTGGCCTGCGCAGCCAACGCCCCGGCCAGCTGATCGCTCTGCAGGTTCGGGATGCGGCCATGTGCCACATCGAGGCCGTGCACGCCGGTCTGCGCGCCCTTGAACAGATGGAAATCGATGTGCCCCGGATCGTTCAGCGCGGGCATCTTCGCGCCCCCCTCCTGCAGCTGCGCATGCGGCCGCCCAAGCAGCTTGCGCGCGGCCGCCTCCTGGCTCGCGATTGCCGCGTCGAGACTGGGGTTCATCGTCTCGCTCATGCCATGCCGGTCCACCGACTCCCCCATGGTCGCACTGCCGCGCCCGATCACCCACGACGTCTTGGCCAGGTTGACCAGGTTCTGCGGCAGTGCCGGCGTGGGCAGGTGCGTGGCAATGCCCTTGTTGGCCATCGCGCCCAGCCCGACGGTGCCGGCCAGCACGGCCGGCGCCTGCGAGGTCAGCCCGGTGATCTGATGGCTGCTCCAGTTCATGCCCATGTGGAAAGTCGCGCCGTACACGGCATAGCCGTTGCGCAGCCCATTGGCCACGCCATGCACGCCCTGCTGCAGCTGGCCGCCCAGATGATGGCCGCCGGCACGGATGCGGCCGGCATCCGCGGCCGCTTCACGGGTGGCTTCACGGGCCTTGGTTTCGTGTTGATTGCGCGCCGCGTCACCGTGCTCACGCATCTGTCTGGCCATGTCGTCGGCACCGAGCGCACCCAGCACGCTGGCCCCGATGTTCCAGCCGTAACTGCCCTTGGCCTGCACGCGGTGGCTGACCGATTCGACCAGACCCTGCAGCTCGCGACCCTTGGCAATGACCGTCGCACCGCCTTCGATGCCCACCCGCATGCTCTTGCCACCGTAGTCGACCACGGTGCCGATCGCTTTTCCCTGCAGGGTCGACGCACGCTCGACGGCCACGCCGGACAAGCTCATGCCCCGGCCCGCCAGCGCGCCGACCTGCTCGACATGTTCACCGGCAACCCGTCCGGCACGCATGCCGCGCGCACCTGCGATCAGCACCTCGGCCAGCGGGCCACCGTATTCGGCAAGCTGGCTTGGCGCTTCTCGATGGCGGCGGTCCACCACCTTTCCGTTCACTTCGGTCTTGGCGTCCAGCAACAGTTCCATCCTGCCCGCGGCCACCGGAACATTGCGCAATGCCTCTGCCCCGGATTTCGACGCCAGCTGGTCAACCAGCTGGGCCGTGGCCGTCTGCGCACCCGCCGGCATCATCTCCTGCAGCTTGCGGGTAACCATCTGCTGCACGCCGGGCTGACGCAGCAGCTGGCTGGTCTCGCTGGCCAACAGGCCAAAGCCCTGCCGGTGATGCTCGTTGAGCCGCTTCAATCCATTCTGCACATCGTTGAGCACTTCACCCGACGTCTGGTAGGTGTGCACCGTGTCGCGCGTGTTGAACACCGGCAATCCGTGGGATTTCGCGTAGCGATCGGCGGTGGCCGGATGCAGCCCCGCCGAATTGAAGGTGGTCGCACGTACACCGGTAACCGCCGAAGCGGCAGAGGCCATGCCGCCGCCAAGCGAATGACCGGCAAGTTCAAACTGGGTACCAGAGGTCTTCAAGCGACTCGCCAGTGCCATGGCCCGATCGTAGTAGTCACTCTGCATGCCTACGCCCTGGCGTCCATTGTTGAGGAAATCCTCGCCTCCGGACTCACGCCGCCCGCCTTTCGCCCGGGGATCGATGATTTCGCCCGTTGAGCCCTTGAACACCAGCACCGGCTTGGCGTCATCACCGAACACCCTTTTGTCCGGAATGTAGATCTCTGCGCGAAAACCCGAGTCGTTCGGCCGCATCAGCTTCTTCAGGTCGGCCGCTCCCAGGCTGATGCCCGCCGCTTTGAGCGTGTCCGGGTCGGTCACGGCACTGGCTCGCGTCCACCCGACCGGCGGCTCACCTTTGCCCTTTGCCGAGGCATACACATCATCAGCAAGCGAACCCAGCTCGCGGGCGTGATAGGTCTCGCGCAAGCGCGCCGCCTCGGTGGCATGTCCACCTCCCTGCAGTTGCTCGACCAGGTGCTGCTGCGCCTGGACGCTCTTGGCGCGGGCCTGCAACAGGCGTCCCTGCTGCTCGGGATCGTGACCGCTCATGGCAGACTCCATTGCTCATCAGTGAAGACACGGTCATCCAGGACCTGCTGGAATGACCACAGCCAACGCTATCATCCCCCGAACGCGTCCATGTCAAGGGATCACATGCACCGTCACCCTCACAGTTCCTTTACGCCATTTTCCTGCCTGGCGCTGATGCTGCTGATGCTGCTGAGCGCCTGCGCGCGCACGTCTTCACATGGCGCGGAGCGCTATTTCGAGGGCAAGGCACTTGAACTGGCCGTCGCCGCCGAACAGGGTGATGCAGCGACGATCACGCGCCTGATCAAGACCGAAGGCGTGAACCCCGACAAGGAGTTCTCGAAGCAGGATGGCATTCCGCTCATCGCGTGGCCGTTGCGCGCACAGAACCTGGAAGGCCTGCGCGCGATGCTCGACAACGGCGCCGACCCGAATGCACGGCGTATTGAAACGCTGGACGGCGAGACGTTCCGCCACAACAACGCCATGGTCTATGCCGCGAAGATGGACGATCCGCGCTACCTGGCCCTGCTGCTGGATCATGGCGGCGACCCGGACACGCGCACCTCCAATACCGAAACGCTGCTGTTCCAGGCTTTCATTTCCGGCAACCTGTGGAAGAACATCCAGCTGCTGGTGGAGCGAGGCGCGCACGTCAACGAATCCAACATCGGCCAGGCCGATACCGTTCTCAGCTGGTACACCGGCCGTGGCGGCTTCGAGCAGGCTTACTGGCTGCTTGAGCATGGTGCGGATCCCACGATTGCATCGCCGTCATCGGCGCAACCAGGCGCGCCCGATCGGATGGCCATGGTCGAAGCCATCTACTGGGAAATCACCACACCGGACCTGCTGCCCTGGCAGAAGAAGTGCCAGCAGTGGCTGATCGATCACGGCATTGCCCGGCCGCCGCTGCCGCAGTACATCCGCGAAAAGCGTGAAGCATTCGGGTTCCCGGCGAAGGAGCAGGACATCCCCCCGTTGTAGGACTTCCGGTCCGGCTCAGCGCGGCTCGGACAACAGGGCACAGCCCACGGGCAGGTGCATCCGCACCCTGCCCGGCACGCACGCGATGCGGAACTGGCGCGCCTGTACCGGTTCGCCGTCCAGGTTGAGCGTCAACGGACGCTCGGATTCCACCTGCAGCCACGGCAGGCGCGCGCGCGTCGCCAGTTGTTCCAGCGCGGCCTGGGTGCCGGACTTCAGCATCTGGCCAAGCGTGGCGGTGACTTCACCGTCCAGCTCCGGAAGCACCGTCACGTCCAGCTGCCCATCATCGATCAGCGCCTGCGGGCACAATTGCTGGCCACCACCGGCCTGGCGGCCATTGCCGATGCCGAGCGCGATGAAGTCGTCTTCCCACGCGAAATCCGGGCCCGACAGGCGCGCATGGATCGGCTCGATCCGCCCCAGCTTGGCAATGCCGGTGATCACGTAGGCCAGCCCGCCCAGCATCTTCTTCAGGCCGGCATCGGTCTCCACCGTCACCTGCGTGCCGAAGCCACCGCTGGCGAGGTTGGCGCACCACCATTGCGTGCCATCGGCGTCCACGCGCAGCAGATCGATGGCATGCGGCGTGGCCTGCCCGATCAAGGCCAAGGCCGCCTTCGGCTCGGTCGGGATGCCGGCCGCAGTCGCGAAGTCGTTGGCGGTGCCCATCGGGATCAGCGCCAGCGAGGGCAACGCATCTGCCGGCTCCTCACGATGCGCCAGTGTCTCGGCCACCGCGCTGAGCGTGCCGTCGCCACCGGCGGCCACGATCACGTCCACGCCATGATCGATCGCCTCGGCCACGTAGCGTTCGGCGTCACCGTCTTCCCAGGTCACCCGCACTTCCAGCTGCACGCCCTGCCCACGCCAATGACCGACCGCGTCGCGCAGCTCGTCATTGCCTGCGGATTTTCCGTTGAGGATCAGGCGCCAGCGCGGGGTGGTCATGCGGTGCTTCCAGGACGGGGGTGGCACAGGCTAGCAATGCGCCGTTTGTCCGCAGTGAATGTCACGCAGGTGTCATTCAGCTGCTGGAGAATGGAAGGCCATAGCAGGGACGACGGATGGAGGCAGGATCAGCCTCCCACGCATGCAGCGAGGCCACGCCAGTGATTGGCGTGGCTTTTTTTTGAGTTCACAGGGAGTGCGAACCAAGGTTCGCACCCACCAGGCTGCGGTTCGCACACACCGGGTTGCGGTTCGCGCACACCAGGTGGGTAGATCCACGCCATGCGTGGATGCACTTCGCCTCAACCGTTGGCGAAATCGTGCAATGCCTGGCCCTGCAGCCGGTACACGGTCCACTCGTCCTGCGGCGTGGCGCCAGCGGCGGTGTAGAACTCGATGGCCGGGGTATTCCAGTCCAGCACCGACCATTCGAAACGACCGCAACCCTCGGCCACGGCCTGGCGTGCGATGTACTTCAGCAGCGCCTTGCCGGCGCCTGCGCCGCGCTTTTCCTGGCTGACATACAGGTCTTCCAGGTAGATGCCCTTGCGGCCCAGCCAGGTGGAGTAGTTGTAGAAATACACGGCGTAACCAATGGGCTCGCCGTCGGCTTCGCAGATCAGCGCGCGCGCCGTGGCATCGGCACCGAACAAGCTCTCGGCGATGCCGATCTCATCGGTCTGCACCGAATGCTCGGCCTTCTCGTAGATGGCCAGTTCGCGGATGAAATGCAGGATCAGGCCGGCATCGGCCACAGTGGCCGGACGGATGTTCAACAGAGCCATGGGCGGAAAAGGGAGACGGAGGGAATCAGGCGAGCTTAATCCCCTCCGTCCCTTTTTTGTCAGCGTGCCGCAGCGACATTCGCGCGCATCTGCGCGATCACGTCCTGGTAGCTGGTCTTGGCGTTGAAGATGGCCGAACCGGCAACGAAGGTGTCGGCACCGGCAGCGGCGATCTCGCCGATGTTGTCGGCCTTCACGCCGCCGTCGATCTCCAGGCGGATGTCCTTGCCGCTGGCATCGATCATCTTGCGCACCACGCGCAGCTTGTCCAGCGCCGAGGGAATGAAGGCCTGGCCGCCGAAGCCCGGGTTGACCGACATCAGCAGCACCAGGTCCAGGTCGTCCAGCACCCAGTCGAGGATGTCCACCGGCGTGGCCGGATTGAGCACGATGCCCGGCTTGCAGCCCAGCGAGCGGATCAGCTGGATGGTGCGGTGCACGTGGCGGCTCGCTTCCGGGTGGAAGCTGATGTAGGTGGCACCGGCTTCGGCGAAGTCCGGGATGATGCGGTCCACCGGCTCGACCATCAGGTGCACGTCGATCGGCGCGGTCACGCCGTGCTTGCGCAGCGCCTGGCAGACCATCGGGCCGATGGTCAGGTTCGGCACGTAGTGGTTGTCCATCACGTCGAAGTGGACCCAGTCCGCGCCGGCGGCGAGGACGTTGTCGACTTCCTCGCCGAGGCGGGCGAAGTTGGCGGACAGGATGGAGGGGGCGATGAGGCAGTTGGACATGGCCGGGCCTTGCAACGGTAGGAAAGAGGGTCAGCGCTTGCGCAGGGTCTTGATGCGGTCGTAGGCGGCGTTGATCCGCCGCGACTTCTGCTCGGCCTGCTGCTGCAGCTCGGGGGCCGCGCCGCCGAGCTTGTCGGGGTGGTACTGCGAGATCAGCTTGCGGTAGGCGCGCTCGACCTCGGCATCGGTGGCCTCGGAGGTCAGCCCCAGCTCCCGGTACGGGTTCTCCTTGTTCAGGCGGAACCAGTCCGAATCGAAGGCATGGCCGATCAACAGGCCGACCACCGCGCCAAACAACGGATTGGGCCGGAACAGCAGGGCGCCGGCAATGAATCCGAGCAGTTTTCCGTACCAGCGCATGGCGCTCCGGGGTCGGCCGACGAAATGGACGCTCATTTTACGTCACAGCGGGCCCGGACGGCTTTACACTAGGCCGCCCGCTGGTCAGCGGGCCCGCCGGGTCCGCTGGGCAGCCGTATCGACAACGCCCCAGGAGTGCCCGTGCCAACCACGCTGTTGCAATCCGATCTCCCCGGCCTGCCCTTGCGCCATCGCGGCAAGGTGCGTGATGTGTTCGATATCCCGCGCGAGCGGCTGCCAGCAGGGACCCCGCCGGGCGACTACCTGCTGATGGTGGCCACCGATCGCCTGTCGGCGTTCGACGTGGTCCTGCCCGACCCGATTCCGGGCAAGGGCGAGATGCTCTGCCAGGTCTCCAACTTCTGGTTCGCCAAGACCGCGCACCTGATGCCCAACCACCTGACCGGCATCGACGTGGCCAGCGTGCTGCCCGAAGGCGTGGACCCGGCCCTGTACGCCAAGCGCGCGGTGGTCACCCGCAAGCTGAAGCCGGTGCCGGTGGAAGCGATCGCCCGCGGCTACCTGATCGGCAGCGGCTGGAAGGACTACCAGCGCACCGGCAAGGTCAGCGGCATCGACCTGCCCGACGGCCTGCGCCAGGCCGAGCAGCTGCCCGAGCCGATCTTCACCCCTTCGACCAAGGCCGCCGTGGGCGACCATGACGAGAACATCGATTTCGATGCGATGGTGAAGCAGGTCGGTGCCGATCTGGCCGAGCGCGTGCGCGATGCCACCCTGCGCATCTACAAGTTCGCCGCCGACTACGCCCGCGAGCGCGGCATCATCCTGGCCGATACCAAGTTCGAGTTCGGTACCGACGCCGATGGCCGCCTGTACATCATGGACGAGATGCTGACGCCGGATTCCTCGCGCTACTGGCCGGCCGACGAGTACGAAGTGGGCACCAGCCCGCCGAGCTACGACAAGCAGTTCGTGCGCGATTACCTGGAGACGCTGGACTGGGGCAAGACCGCCCCGGGCCCGACCATCCCGGCCGAGATCATCGAGCGCACCCGCGCCAAGTACGCCGAGGCGCTGCAGCGCCTGGCCGGGATCAGCGTCGACTGATGCCCTGCGCCCCCCGCCGGTCTGGCTGGGGGCGTTCTGAATGCGGTACTGCCGGCCGCTGGCCGGCAACCTCGCGAACCTGCAGCCAGGCATGGCCTGGCTCTACTGCAGGTTGCCTGGGGTGGTGCCGGCCGCTGGCCGGCAACCTCGCGAACCTGCAGCCAGGCATGGCCTGGCTCTACTGACGGTTGCCTGGGGTAGTGCCGGCCGCTGGCTGGCAACCTCGCGAACCTGCAGCCAGGCATGGCCTGGCTCTACTGACGGTTGCCTGGGGGTACTGCCGGCCGCTGGCCGGCAACCTCGCGAACCTGCAGCCAGGCATGGCCTGGCTCTACTGCCGGTTGCCTGGGGTAGTGCCGGCCGCTGGCCGGCAACCTCGCGAACCTGCAGCCAGGCATGGCCTGGCTCTACTGACGGTTGCCTGGGGTAGTGCCGGCCGCTGGCCGGCAGCCTCGCGAACTCGGCTATGCTCTGGATTGCCGGCCAGCGGCCGGCACCACCGTTGTCCGAGGAAGCAACGCAGCATGCAGACATCCACCGAGCTTGCGCGGCCGATCGACCGCTATTTCGCCAGCTACTCCGACGACCACCGCAATCTGATCAACCAGCGCATCCACGTGGTGGCGGTGCCGGCGATCCTGTGGTCGGTGGTGGCCCTGCTGTGGTGCCTGCCGCCGCTGATCACCTGGTTCCAGTACGGCATCTGGTCGGCGTTCGCGATGTTCAGCGCCTGGTGCTTCTACAACAAGCTGTCGCGCCCGCTGGGCATCGGCATGCTCATCCAGTTCTTCGTATTCGGCTGCCTGTGCCGCCTGCTGGAGGCCGAGATCGGCCTGCACAACCTGTTCTGGCTGGCGGTGGGCGTATTCGTGGTGGCCTGGATCGCGCAGTTCATCGGTCACAAGTTCGAGGGCCGCAAGCCCAGCTTCCTGACCGACCTGACCTACCTGCTGATCGGCCCGGCCTGGGTGATGGCCAAGTTCTACCGCAAGCTCGACTGGCGCTACTGACCTGCCCGTGGCCGACGGTGCCCCTCGTTTCCTGAACGGGCAGATTCCGTCACCCGCACTCCACGACGGCCCTGCCAGCCTGCACCGGTGATCCGTTCCCCACCTCCCGCCCGTCGACGGCAGCCCCTGTGCGACAGGGCCTGCGGTCTCCCTGCGTGGGCGTAGGGTGTCCCCCGAGAGCAACCGGGGAGGGACCGCAGCAACGTGATGCTGCGCTGCAGAAAAAATGAATCAGCGGACGTTACATGCAATTGATCGCTGTTCGATGGGTTTCGGCGACATTTCGCAGCCTGTTATCCTCCCTGACCTGCTCGTGAATCATGGATTCCCTGCATGCTCCCCAGCCTGCCCCTGCTGCTGGCCCTGCCGTTCCTGATGGCAGCGGCTGTTGCGGCCTTCCCCCGTAGTTCGCGCTCGACTGCTGCCTGGCTGGCGGCGCTGGCGCCGTTGGGCGGGCTGGCCATCCTCGGCTGGCTGACCCCGTCGGTGCTCGACGGCCAGGTGGTGCGGACGATGGTCCCTTGGCTGCCGCAGATCGGCCTGGACTTCACCCTGCGCCTGGACGGGCTGGCCTGGATGTTCGCCGGGCTGGTGCTCGGCATCGGCGCGCTGGTGGTGCTGTATGCGCGCTACTACCTGAGCCAGCAGGACAACGCCCACCGCTTCTACTGCTACCTGCTGCTGTTCATGGGCGCCATGCTGGGCATGGTGCTGTCGGGCAACCTGCTGTTGCTGATGATCTTCTGGGAAATGACCAGCATCAGCTCGTTCCTGCTGATCGGCTTCTGGTCGCACCGCCAGGACGCCCGCGAAGGCGCGCGCATGGCGCTGGTGATCACCGGTGGCGGCGGCCTGGCCCTGCTCGGTGGCGTGCTGCTGATCGGCCGCATCGTCGGCAGCTTCGACCTGGACGTGGTGCTGGCCGCCGGCGAGCAGATCCGCGCCAGCGCGCTGTACCCCTACGCCCTGTTCCTGGTCCTGGCCGGCATCTTCACCAAGAGCGCGCAGTTCCCGTTCCACTTCTGGCTGCCGCACGCGATGGCGGCGCCGACCCCGGTCTCGGCCTACCTGCACTCGGCCACCATGGTGAAGGCCGGTGTGTTCCTGCTGGCGCGCCTGCACCCGGCGCTGGCCGGCAGCGACCTGTTCTTCTACACGGTCAGCGGCATCGGCGCGCTGACCCTGCTGATCGGTGCCTGGAATGCGATCTTCCAGCACGACCTGAAAGGCCTGCTGGCGTACTCGACCATTTCCCACCTGGGCCTGATCACCCTGCTGTTCGGCCTGTCCACGCCGATGGCGGTGGTGGCCGGCGTGTTCCACATCCTCAACCACGCCACCTTCAAGGCCTCGCTGTTCATGGCCGCCGGCATCATCGACCACGAAACCGGCACCCGTGACATGCGCAAGCTGGGTGGCCTGCGCAAACTGATGCCGTTCACCAGCGCGCTGGCGATCATCGCCTCGCTGGCGATGGCCGGCATCCCGCTGCTCAACGGCTTCCTGTCCAAGGAAATGCTGTTCGCCGAAGCGCTGACCGCCGGCGGCGGCCCGGGCGCCATGCGCACGGCCGTATCGATCGCGGCGCTGCTGGCCGGTGTGTTCGGCGTGGCCTACAGCCTGCGCTTCGTGCACGACACCTTCTTCGGCCCCGGCCCGCACGACCTCGACCGCGTGCCGCATGAGCCGCCGCGCTGGATGAAGGTGCCGGTGGAACTGCTGGTGGTGATCTGCGTGGCGGTGGGCATCGCCCCGGCACTGACCGTGGCGCCAGTGCTGCATGCCGCTGCGGCCTCGATCCTCGGCAACGCCATGCCCGAGTACAGCCTGGCCGTATGGCACGGCTTCAACCTGCCGCTGGCGATGAGCGCGATCGGCGTGGTCGGTGGCGTGGCGCTGTACTTTGGCCTGCGCAAGCTGATCAACCTGCACGGGGTGGAAACCCGCACCACCGGCCGCAACGTGTTCCATGCGCAGCTGGATGCCCTTTCCGCGCTGGCCATGCGCCTGACCAACGGCATCGCCAATGGCAGCCTGCAGCGCATGCTGCTGGGCCTGGTGCTGGTGGCGATCGCGGTCGCCGCCGCGCCGTTCGTGGCCAACCCGGCCTCGCCGAACTGGACCACGCCGCAGCCGATCCCGCTGCTGGGCTGGGTGCTGTGGCTGGTGATGATGGCCTGCGCCGTTGCCACCCTCCGTGTCTACAAGCAGCGCCTGCTGGCGGTCCTGCTGGTCGGCGGCGTCGGCCTGATGGTGGCGCTGACCTTCGTGTTCCTGTCCGCACCGGACCTGGCGCTGACCCAGCTGCTGGTGGAGATGGTGACCCTGGTGCTGATGCTGCTGGGCATGAACTACCTGCCCGCGCAGTCCGGGCCGGAGCGGCCGCGCTGGCGCAAGCGCCGCGATGCGGTGATCGCGATCATCGCCGGCGCCGGCCTGGGTGCGCTGGCCTATTCGGCGATGACGCTGCCGCCGAACACCATGGCCGGCGAGCTGCTCGCCCGTGCCCTGCCCGAGGCCTACGGCCAGAATGTGGTCAACGTGATCCTGGTCGACTTCCGCGGCTTCGATACCTTCGGCGAGATCACCGTGTTCGGCATCGCCGCACTGGTGGTGCATGCGCTGCTGCGTCGCACGCGGATGGCGCCGGAGCAGATCATGCCCGGCCCGCCGATCAAGCTGCCGGTGCCGGCCGACCTGGCGCAGATCATGTTCCCGCTGACGCTTACCGTATCGATCTTCCTGTTCCTGCGCGGCCACAACGCGCCGGGCGGTGGCTTCATCGCCGGCCTGGTGCTGGCGGTGCCGCTGCTGATCCAGTACGTGATCCAGGGCACCGCGTCGGTGGAGTCGCGCTTCGGCTTCGACTACATCCGCTGCATCGGCATGGGCCTGTTGATCGCCCTGCTCAGCGGCAGCGCGTCGATGCTGTTCGGCGTGCCGTTCCTGACCAGCGGCCACCTCGACCTGCACCTGCCGCTGATCGGCGACGTACCGCTGGCGAGTGCGATCGGCTTCGACATCGGCGTCTATCTGGTCGTGTTCGGTGGCGCCATGCTGATGCTGTCGATGATGGGCACGATCAAGCCGTCGCGTACCCGCACTGCCCGCAAGGGTGAGATCGACCTGCAACGCCGTTCGGCACGCACCGGGGAGATGCACTGATGGAACTGGCCCTGGCTACCGCGATCGGCGTACTGACCGCCATCGGCATCTACCTGCTGCTGCGTGCGCGCAGCTTCGATGTGATCCTCGGCATGACCTTCCTGTCCTACGCCACCAACCTGCTGATCTTCGCCGGTGGCCGCGTGGTGCTGGGCAAGGCACCGGTGCTGCAGGAAGGCGTGGACAGTCACCTGGGCAACTACACCGATCCGCTGCCACAGGCGCTGGTGCTGACAGCGATCGTGATCGCCTTCGCGATGACCGCGGTCAGCATCGTGCTGGCCATGCGCAGCCGCAGCGACAACCACAGCGACCACGTGGACGCCCACGAGCCGGATGACGACCTGCAGGATGAGCGCATGCCGCCGCGCCAGGGCGAGGACCGCGCATGAACCACCTGGTGATCCTGCCCATCCTGATTCCGCTGCTGGGTGCTGCACTGTCGCTGTTCGTCGAACACCGCCGCTATGGCCCCAAGGTGCAGCGCGCGGTGGCCTGGACTGCGCTGTCGGCGCTGGCGCTGGCGGTGGGCCTGCTGTTTGCCGCCACCGCCACCGGTGAGATCAACGTCTACCTGCTCGGCGACTGGCCGTCGCGTCTGGGCATCGCGCTGGTGGCCGACCGGCTGTCGGCGTGGATGCTGCTGACCACCCTGCTGCTGGCCATTCCCTGCCTGCTGCATGCCTGCTCGGGCTGGGACCGCCGCGCACCGCACTTCCATGCACTGTTCCAGTTCCAGCTGGTCGGCCTGAATGGCGCGTTCCTGACCGGCGACATCTTCAACCTGTTCGTGTTCTTCGAGGTGATGCTGATCGCCTCCTACGGCCTGCTGCTCAGTGGCGGCCGCGGCCTGCGCATGCGCATCGGCCTGCACTACGTGGTGTTCAACGTCACCGCCTCGACCCTGTTCCTGATCGCACTGGGCCTGCTGTACGCCTCGCTGGGCTCGCTGAACATGGCCGAGCTGTCGCAGCGCATTGCCGAGGTGCCGCCGGCGCAGCTGACCCTGGTAAAGGCCACGATGGGCCTGTTGCTGCTGGTGTTCTGCGCCAAGGCTGCACTGATGCCGCTGTACCTGTGGCTGCCGGAAGCCTATTCGCGTGCACCGGCCGCCGTGGCCGCCCTGTTCGCGATCATGACCAAGGTCGGCCTGTACTCGGTGCTGCGCATCCAGATGCTGTGGTTCGGCGACGATGCCGGTGCGATGGCCGGCTATGGCCGCGACTGGCTGCTGTGGGCCGGCGTGGCAACGCTGGTGCTGGGCGGCCTCGGTGCGCTGGCCGCGACCCGCCTGCGCGTGCTGATCTCGTATCTGGTGATCGTCTCGGCGGCCACGCTGTTCATCGCCTTCTCGGTAGGCACGCCGCAGGTGCTGTCCGCCGGCCTGTACTACCTGCCACACAGCAGCTTCGTCGCCGCCGCACTGTTCCTGATTGCCGACCTGATCCGCCGCCGCCGCGGTGGCGCCAGCGACCGCAAGGAAGTGGTCGCGCCGATGCCGGGCAAGGAAACGCCGGCGGTGCTGTTCCTGATCGGCGCGGTGTCCGTGGCCGGCCTGCCACCGCTGTCCGGCTTCCTGGCCAAGGCCGCACTGCTGGCCGGCATGCCGGCGCAGTACACCGCCCCGGTGTGGACCGCGGTGCTGGTGAGCAGCCTGCTGGTGATCATGGGCCTGACCCGTGGCGGCATCCGCCTGTTCTGGCGCGTGCCGCCGGTCGAGGCCGATGCACCGAAGCCGCGCAAGGCACGCCTGCGCCGGGTCGAGCTGTACGCGGCCTGCATCCTGCTGGCCTACGGCATCGGCATGACCCTGGCCGCTGCACCGCTGATGCGCTACACCGACGCCACCGCCGCACAGCTGCTGCAACCCAGCGAGTACGTGCAGCAGTTGCGCGCGACCACGCCGGAGATCCGCCAGCCATGACCGCCCAGCGCTCCCTGTTCCGTCGCGTCATTCCCTCGCCGATGCTCAGCATCATGGTGGTGGCGTTCTGGCTGCTGATGTCCGACAGCTTCACCCTCGGCCAGTTCGTGCTGGGGCTGGTGCTGGGCGTGGTGGTGCCGCTGTTCGCCGCGCGCCTGGACCGCGAGTTCGCCCGCATCGGTACCCTGCGACCGCTGCCCAAGCTGCTGTGCGTGACCCTGTGGGACATCCTGATGTCCAACATCCGCGTCGCCGTGCAGGTGCTGGGCCCGGAGAAGAACATCCATCCGGGCTTCATCTGGCTGCCGCTGGACATCGCCAACATCCACGGCATCGCCGCGCTGACCAGCATGATCACGCTGACCCCGGGCACGGTCTCGGCCGCGCTCAGTGACGACCGCAAGTTCCTGCTGGTGCACGTGCTGCACCTGGAGGACCCACAGGACCTGATCGATACGATCAAGCGCCGTTACGAGGCGCCGTTGATGGAGATCTTCCCATGACCGGTTTTGAAGTCATCCAGACCACCCTGGTGGTGTGCATGCACGTGGTCGGCCTGGCCATGCTGCTGGCCACCTGGCGCCTGCTGCGCGGGCCGACCGTGCCCGACCGCATCCTCGCGCTGGACACGTTGTCGGTGACCGCGATTGCCGAGCTGATGCTGTTCGGCATGTACCTCAACTCGCCGATCTACTTCGAGGCGGCGCTGATCATCGCCATGCTCGGCTTCGGCAGCACCGTGGTGCTGAGCAAGTTCGTGCTGCGCCGGGACATCGTCGAATGATCACCGCGATCCAGATCGGCCTGTCGATCCTGCTGCTGTTCGGCTGCTTCTTCATCCTGGTCGGTGCATTGGGCCTGGTGAAGCTGTCCACGTTCTTCAAGCGGCTGCACGCACCGACCAAGGCCAGCACGCTGGGCGTGGGCTGCGTGCTGGTGTGCTCGGTGTGCTACCACATCTTCCTCGGCCAGGACCCGCAGCCGCGCGAGCTGCTGATCACCGTGTTCCTGTTCATCACCGCACCGATCAGCGCGCACATGATGGCCAAGGCCGCGCTGTCGCTGCTGATGGAAACCCGCCCCAGCCTGCCCGGCAACGAACCGGCTGCTGAAGAGCAGCTGCCGCCGCCGGAACCGGTGCGGGAAGAAGAAACCACGCAGAACCGGTGAATCCGGTAGAAGCCGACCTTGGTCGGCGCTTTGTTTCCCCGAGTGCCAACCAAGGTTGGCACCCACCGGGTGATCGGTGGTGGGTGCCGACCGTTGGTCGGCACGGAACCAACCACATCCACGCATGGCGTGGATCTACCGACTGCAATGCCCGGTAGAGGCCGACCTTGGTCGGCGCTTTGTTTCCCTGAGTGCCAACCAAGGTTGGCACCCACCGGGTGATCGGTGGTGGGTGCCGACCGTTGGTCGGCACGGAACCAACCACATCCACGCATGGCGTGGATCTACCGACTGCAATGCCCGGTAGAGGCCGACCTTGGTCGGCGCTTTGTTTCCCTGAGTGCCAACCAAGGTTGGCAGCTACCGCATCATCGGTGGGTGGACCGGTGGGTGCCGACCGTTGATCAGCACGGAACCAACCACATCCACGCATGGCGTGGATCTACCGACCGCAATGCCCGGTAGAGGCCGACCTTGGTCGGCGCTTTGTTTCCCTGAGTGCCAACCAAGGTTGGCAGCTACCGCATCATCGGTGGGTGGACCGGTGGGTGCCGACCTTGGTCGGCACGGAACCAACCGCATCCACGCATGGCCTGGATCTACAACGCCGGGGCACCCACCAGCAGCAGCTCCAGCACGAACCAGCCCGCGAACGCGACCAGCAGGATCGCGCCTTCGCCGCGGCTGATCTTCAGGTCGCCGCGCAGCATGGGGTACAGCACCAGTGCGAAGGCCAGCAGCGCCGGCAATTCCAGGCGCACGAACGAGGCCGGCAGCGCCAGCGGCTGCAGTACCGCCATCGCACCAATCACCAGCAACAGGTTGACCACGCTGGAACCCAGCACGTGGCCCAGCACCATGTCGCCATGACCACGGCGTGCGGCAGCAATCGCGGTTGCCACCTCCGGCAACGCGGTACCGATCGCGACCGGCAGCAGACCGACCAGTAGCGGCGTCCAACCCAGTGCAGTACCGAAGTCCGCTGCGGCCCCCACCACCAGGCGTGCGCCCCAGTACAGGGCCAGCGCGGCGATCAGCACCCGCAGTACATTCAACGGCAGGCTGGTGCGGCTCAGTGCGGACTCGGCGATGGCCGCCTGCACCTCCGCGCTCTCGACGCGACCGCGGCGCAGCAGCAGCGCCTGCACCACGATGAAGCCGGCCAGCAGCACGCCGCCCTCCCAGCGTGCCAGGCCACCATCAAGACCGAACAGGATCAGCAGCACGCCGGCCGCCAGCAGCGACCACCACAGCACCGTCTGCAGGCGCGCGCGCAGCAGCAGTGGCGCAGCCATGGCCGCCACGGCCAGGGTCAGGCCCAGGTTGACGATGCTGCTGCCCACCGCGTTGCCCAGCGCCAGCTCCGGTTGACCGACCGCCAGCGCGCGCGCGTTGACCGCCAGTTCCGGCAGCGAAGTGGTCACGCCGAGCAGCAACAGGCCAGCCGTGAACGGACTGGCCCCGAAGCGCTGGGCCAGGCCGGACACGGCCTTGACGATGGAGTCCCCGCCCAGCGCCAGCAACAGCAGGCCGAGCAGGAACCAGGCAATGGCAATGGCGATCATCGAGCACTCCCCCAGCGGTCGTGGCGCGATTCTACGCTGGCCCCGCGCGCATGGCTGGGCCGTGGATCAAGGATCAGCCACAACCTTCCACATAATCGACCTGCGGGGTCTGCCCGACCCGCCACGCGCCGACCCGGCCGTCCGCGCCGAGCGCAAAGTCGATCACTGCGCCGCCCTCCTGCGCCGGCCGCACGCGCAGGTGCTGGGCCTTCTCGTCGTACTTGTCGGGGCCGACATCACCGCGCTCGGGATACAGCACCTGCAACTCGCCCAGGGTCATGCCGACCTTACCGCCGCCCGGTGCGATGATGGCGGCGCTGCGCACGTCGTAGCGCACCAGCTTGCGGCCTTCGATCATCAGGCGCGGATCTTCGGCATTCTGCGGTCGCAGGAAATAGCAGCCATCGTTGCTGTCGTCGACCTGCAGCGGTTTGCCACTGGCATCGGTGCCCAGCCCCTGCAACGGCGCGCCGAAGCCACTGCGGACCTCAGCGATGCCGGCACCCAGCTTCGCGCCGGCGAAGCCCTCCAGGTGCGCGGGACTGTCCTCGCGGCGGTCATTGGCTGGACGGGCTGCCAGATCAGGATCCGTCGACTGCGCGGGCCCCGTCGCCGAGGCGGTTTCGGCCGGGGTATCGCTGCCGCTGCCGGCCGCCCCCTGTTTGTCCTGGCCGCCGCAGGCGGTGAGCGAAAGGAGCAACAGACCAGCAAGCGGAAGGTGCTTCATCGGTGCGGTTCCCTGGCACGAAGGTGGCTGCACGCTAGCCCATCCTGTGTGCAGGCGCTGCATTGTCATCGCGGTTTCATCGCCCTCGTTCAGGCTCGGCGTGCACCGACTTGGCTGTCCCTTCCATGCAACCGCGCAAGACCGATCTCGCCCGTACCGCGCTGCAGGCCCACCGCGCGCCGCTGGACATGCGCCAGCGCCGGTTGCTGATCCTGTGCGACGGCCAGCGCACCATTGCCGACCTGACCGGCCTGCTCGGCCAGGACGCACCTGCGATGGTCATCCAGCTTGTGCAGGCGGGGTACCTGAGCACTGGCGTCCCAGCACCGTCGCCCGCAACCGCGGTAGCGCCGGTGCCCACACCGCCGGCAGCCGCACCTGCAGCACTTGCTGCACCCGCGGTCGAACGCCGCCGCTCGCTGGTGGCCGCGCGCATCTATGTGCTGGGCATCCTGGAGATGCAGCGCCACCCGCAGGCGGCAGCACTGTTCCGCGACCTGCAGCAGGCGCGTGCGGAAGACGAGGTGCTGCAGCGGCTGCAGTCGGCCATGCAGTTGCTGCCCGGGCTGACCTCGGACGGCTATTGCCAGCGCGTACGCCAGCGCCTGTTGGAAGCCCTGCCGCTGGAGCATTGCGACGCGTTCGTCGAGGCCGCCTGAAGAAAAAGGGGACGGAGGGGATTAAGTCGTTTCGAACACAGGTGTGCTGTTTGCGACTTAATCCCCTCCGTCCCCTTTTCCGGATCAGCGGAAGTTGTTGCGCAGGCCGTTCCAGCACTGCTGGTAATCGCCCTGGCGATGGCCGGCGGCCAGCGCCTGTGCTGTCGGGCGGATCACTGCGCGGGTCTCGAACATGAAAGCCATCGTGTCCTTGATCACATCGGCCTTGGACAGGTCCGCATTGGAGGCCTTGTCGAAGGTCGGCGCGTCCGGGCCGTGGCCGCTCATGCAGTTGTGCAGCGATGCGCCACCCGGCACGAAGCCTTCGGCCTTGGCATCGTAGGCGCCATGCACCAGGCCCATGAACTCGCTGGCGATGTTGCGATGGAACCACGGCGGACGGAACGTGTTCTGCGCCACCAGCCAGCGTGGCGGGAAGATCGCGAAGTCCATGTTGCTGGTGCCGGGCGTGTCGCTGGGCGAATGCAGCACCAGGAAGATCGACGGATCCGGGTGGTCGTAGCTGATCGAACCGATGGTGTTGAAGCGGCGCAGGTCGTAGCGGTACGGCGCGTAATTGCCATGCCAGGCCACCACGTCCAGCGGCGAATGGTCGATCGGCGCACGCCACAGGCGGCCCTCGAACTTGGCGATCAGTTCGAAATCACCATCGACATCCTCGAACGCCGCGTGCGGGGTTTCGAAGTCGCGCGGGTTGGCCAGGCCGTTGGACCCGATCGGACCGAGGTCCGGCAGTTTCAGCAGCGCACCGTAGTTTTCGCAGATATAGCCGCGGCTCGGGCCATCGGGCAGTTCGACGCGGAAGCGCACGCCGCGCGGGATCACCGCGATCTGCTGGGGCTCGATCTCGATCACGCCCAGCTCGGTCAGCAGGCGTAGGCCGCCCAGCTGCGGCACGATCAGCAGCTCGCCATCGGCATCGTAGAAGTAGCGGCCGACCATGTCGCGGTTGGCGGCATAGAGGTGGATGCCCACGCCGGCATGCGCGTCGGGCGAGCCGTTGCCACCCATCGTGTACAGGCCTTCGACAAAGTCGGTCGGCAGTTCCGGCAGCGGCAGCGGGCTCCAGCGCAGCTGGTTCGGCGAGGCCGGCTGTGCGCCGAAATCACACTGCAACCGCGACTGCGCGAACGGGGTGAACTCGCCATGGGTCACCGCCGGGCGGATCCGGTACAGCCAACTGCGGCGATTGCTGCCACGCGGCGCGGTGAAGGCGGTGCCGGTCAACTGTTCGGCGTACAGGCCGTGGGCCACCTTCTGTGGCGAGTTCTGCCCGACCGGCAGCGCGCCGGCGACGGCCTCGGTGGCGAATTCGTTGCCGAAACCGGACTGGTAGCCGCGGGCGGTGATGGCGGTGGACATGGAAACTCCAGAGATTGCCGGCCAGCGGCCGGCACTACCATTCGGACAGGCAATGTCGGCGGGAGGCCGACATTGCCTGCAGACCTTACAACACGCCGCGGCGGATCTGGTCGCGCTCGATGCTTTCGAACAGCGCGGTGAAGTTGCCTTCGCCGAAGCCTTCGTTGCCCTTGCGCTGGATGATCTCGAAGAAGATCGGGCCGATGCAGTTCTGGGTGAAGATCTGCAGCAGCTTGCGCTGGTGGGTTTCCGGATCGGCATCGATCAGGATCTTGTTCTTGGCCAGGCGCGCCACGTCTTCACCGTGGTTCGGCACGCGCTGGTCGATCACGTCGAAGTAGGTCTCCGGCGTGTCGAGGAAGTCCACGCCCTGCGCACGCATCGCTTCGACGGTCTCGTAGATGTTCTCGGTGAAGCAGGCGATGTGTTGGATGCCTTCGCCCTTGTACGCGTCCAGGTACTCGTTGATCTGGCTCTTCGGGTCGGACGATTCATTCAGCGGAATGCGCACGATGCCGTCCGGCGCGGTCATCGCCTTGGACACCAGGCCGGTCTTCAGGCCCTTGATGTCGAAGTAGCGGATCTCGCGGAAGTTGAACAGGCGCTCGTAGTAGTCCGACCACTGCTGCATGTTGCCGAAGTACAGGTTGTGGGTCAGGTGGTCGATGAAGGTCAGGCCGAAGCCGAACGGATGCAGGTCGGCACCGGCGATCGGCTCGTAGTCGCCGTCGAAGATGCTGCCGGCGCTGCCGTAGCGGTCGACCAGGTACAGCATGCAGTCGCCGATGCCCTTGATGACCGGCGCGCTGACCGCCTTGCTGTCCGGCTTGAAGGCGATGGCTTCGGCGCCGTTGCCCAGCGCGGTCTGGTAGACCTCCTGGCCCGGCTTCTTGAAGCGGATGGCGAAGCCGCAGGCGCACGGGCCGTGCTTTTCGGCGAAGTCCGAAGCGAACGAATCCGGGTCTTCATTGACCAGGAAGTTGACGTCGCCCTGGCGATAGACGGTAATCGGACGCTGCTTGTGCTTGAGCACCGCGCTGAATCCCATCTTCCGGAAGTACTCGTGCAGCTCCTGGCCACGGCCGGCCGGGGCGGCGAATTCGACGAACTCGAAGCCGTCGATGCCCATCGGGTTCTCGAAGGTGGTGACCTGCATGCCGGGGTTGGGGTGCGAGGCGGTCGGGACTGCGGTATTCATGGCGTGGCTCCGAATCGGTACCGCATCGGTACAAACCAGGTGCGGGCAGGTAGGGACCCGGCGAGAATGCAGGGTCTGGACCTACCCCTTATAGTTACACTTGAAACCACCAGCAAGGTGCACCGCAACATGAGCCCCGCCGATCCCGTTTCGACCCGCCTGCGTTCCTCGCACGTCCTGCTCGACCTGGAACAGTTCCTGCCGTACCGGCTGAGCGTGCTGTCCAACCGGGTCAGCGGCAACATCGCCAAGCTATACGGCGATCGTTACGGTCTGGCGATTCCCGAGTGGCGGGTGATCACCATCCTGGCGCTGTACCCGGGCTCCTCGGCCAGCGAGGTCTCCGACCGCACGGCAATGGACAAGGTGGCGGTCAGCCGCGCCGTGGCCCGCCTGCTGGAGCGCGGCTTCATCAAGCGCGAGACCCACGGCGACGACCGCCGCCGCTCGGTGCTGGCGCTGTCGGCGGCCGGCTTCGAGGTCTACGAGACCATCGCGCCGATGGTGATCGAGATCACCCGCAAACTGATGTCGGTGCTGAGCGAGGAGGAAGAGCAGGTGCTGGAAAAACTGATCCTCCGCCTGGCCGGCGAAGGCCTGGAGCGGATGGGCGAAGGGGTCTGAAAGAAAAAAGGGGACGGAGGGGATTAAGTCGTTTTGGCCCCCCAGATCGCGGGTTCCGACCCCGACCGGCAGCGGAACAGTGGCTGGGCGATTGTCGTCCGCCCCCTTTGATCTGACGGGACCCGCTCTTTGGCGGACTGCGGACCGACCGCAAACGATGCCATCGGACGCATTACCCCCCCGCAGATCCCGTCCTGAAGTGTCGCCCTCGCCCGGCGACATTTCCGCATTGGCCCGATACGGCCCGTTTCCGCCAGGCTGGTGTATCGAAACGGGCTGATCCAGTGAATTCTCCTATTGGACTGCTCACGTGTGCGGCCTGACGGTAAACGTTCAACGGGTATCAGCCCGGCCACGGATCCACATCGGACGGGCCCCCTCATGGATGACTCGCATTCAACGCTGCCGCATGGCCAGGAATTGCTGGCCGATCTCAGAGAGCTGATCTGCGCGGCGCGCAACAGGATGCACAGAACCATCAACAGCGAGCTCACGCTGTTGTACTGGCGGATCGGGCGGCGCATCCACGCTGATCAGTTGAGGGGCCGACGGGCCCGCTACGGAGAGCTTGTCTTCACCCGGATAGCCAAGGCGCTGACGACCGAATTCGGTACCTCCTTCGGTGAAAAGAGCCTGCGCCGGATGGTGCAGTTCTCCACCGCATTTGCGGACGAGCAGATTGTCGTATCGCTGATACGACAATTGAGCTGGACCCACTTCATCGCACTGATCCCCCTGGCGGATCCGCTCAAGCGTGACTTCTATGCGCAGATGGCCGCCACCGAGGGCTGGAGTGTGCGCATGCTGCGCCAGCGCATCGATTCGATGTTGTACGAGCGCACGGCGCTTTCCAGTCAACCCGAGCAGACCATCGCCGATGAGTTGGCGGCACTGCGTGGCAACCAGCAGCTGTCTCCAGGGCTGGTACTGCGTGATCCCTACGTCCTGGATTTTCTTGGCCTGAAGGACAGCTGGGACGAGCAGGACCTTGAAAGCGCGATCCTTCGCGAGATGCAGGGCTTCCTGCTCGAACTTGGCACGGGCTTCAGTTTCGTCGCCCGCCAGAAGCGCATCCAGATCGACGGCGATGACTTCCACCTGGACCTGCTGTTCTACAACCGGCGTCTGCGCAGGCTGATCGCTATCGAGCTGAAGATCGGCGAGTTCAGGCCCGCCTATAAAGGGCAGATGGAACTCTACCTGCGCTGGCTGGACCGCTACGAACGTGAGGACGGCGAGCAGGCGCCGTTGGGCATCATCCTCTGCACGGGGAAAAAGGCGGGTCAGATCGAATTGCTGGAGCTGGATCGCTCAGGCATCCATGTTGCGGAATACCTGACCACGCTGCCCTCTCGTGAGGTCCTCAAGCAAAGACTGCAGACCGCCATGGAGCGGGCCCGGCAAAAGCTGCAGACCGCGGCACCCGGCCCCCTGTAGATCCACGCCGCGCGTGGATGGCGCTCATGCTTCAGCTCAGATGCTTGCGCCGCGCATGGATCCACGGCACCGCCAGCGCAGCGATGGCACCGCCGGCGAAGCCCAGCGATGCGGCAACCGTGGCCGCTTCAACCGCGCCCGGCAGCGCCAGCGCGGCAGCCACCAGCAGCAGCGACGGCAGGCCGACGAAGGTGCCCAGGAAGAAGTGCCAGCGCGGTGACCAGGTGTTGAGCTGCAGCAGGCTGACCGGCTGCCAGGCGTCAGACGCGGTGTCTTCGGCGATTTTCGCCACGACCTTGCCCAGGTCCACCTCCGGCAGCGCACGCCCCTGGCGTGCGGTCGCCAGCAGTTCGGCCACCGCCTCCACCGGCGGGAAACTGGACGGCCACGCAACCGGCGCCGGCACGCCATAGGCGGTCAGCAGCGGCACGCTCAGCCACGGCGCCACCAGTGGGCGCATGCGGCGACGGCCATGCACGCACCAGATCTGCGGCTGGCCGTGCGCGGTGACGCTGTACAGCGCCAGTTCGTTGGCCGGTGGATAGCCGAGCATGGTCACCCGCGCGGCCAGGCTGTCCTGGCCCATCGCGCGCAGGAAGCCAGGACGGCTGCGCCCTTCCTGCATCCACGCCAGCCCCAATGCACCCACCAGATAGGCCTCGGCCACGTCCTTGCTGCCGGCGGTGGCGCGCTCGTCGCTGGCCAGGTACCAGGCCAGCGACTTTGGTTCAGAGACGTCCTCCAGGCCCCAGCGGCTGTCGTCACCCAGCACGTGGCGCACCGGCAGGCGCGCCGACGCGGTTTCGCCGCGTTCGCCCGGCTGCAGGAACGGCAGCACGCCCTGGATGAACGTGGACAGTTCGATCGCACGCACGCCTTGGCCCTGCCATTCCGGCGGCAGCAGCCCGGCCAGCTGGCCGTCGGCGGCCAATGCATCGAGCCGTGATTTCTGCTCGACCAGTTTCTGCACCGCCCCCTTCAGCACCACGTTGTCGGGCAGCGCGATCTGCGGCAGGCGGTGACGCGGCGGTGCCAGTTCAACGGTGTCCTCGCCGGTACCGGCGTCATCCAGCAACGCCTCCTGCGGCGGCAGGGTCACGCCCTCGCCTGCCCCAGCCTCGGCCAGGTCGCTGGCAGGTTCGGGCAGTCGTTCGGCGTGGTCGCTGTGCATGGGCGTTCCGGAAGGTTGCATCGACGGGATGTCGACTGAGGTCCTTGCCGGTAACGGCGTACGTACGGTGAAGTTGAGATGCCGATTCGGAGAGTGTGACGGCGCGCGCAATCGACCCACGTCACGCGTGGATGTGCCTCAGTGCCGACCAACGGTCGGCACCCACCGGGGGTGGCGGTCAGCGGTCGGCATCCACCGAAGCTGCCGGCCAGCGGCCGGCACTACCCTATTCCGGTTTGTCAGGTGCCCACTGCTTGAGGAAGGCGGTCACCCGTGCCGGCTGGAAGGCGTCGCCCTTGCGCAGTTCGCCGGTCGCCTGCGACACCAGCAGGCTGCCATCGGCATTGAGCACCAGCAGGTGCGGGTAGTCGCGCTCCATCTCCGGGAACTGGGCGAAGAAGGCGGTGTTGGGCTGTTCGTCGCTGGCGTTGACCTTCACCCACACGTAGTGGGCATCGCGGAAGCGGCGCAGATCGCCGTTGCCTTCCACCAGCTCGTCCAGCGCCCGGCAGCGCTCACAGGCGGCGTTGCCGACCTCGAGCAGGATGCGCTTCTTGCCGCGCTGGGCTTCCACCTTGGCGGTGGCCAGATCGTCGGCGGGGTTGCGGGCCGGGTCGAACTGCGCGCCGAGCCCTGCGATGGCGGCGATGTCCGCCGCCACCGGGGTGTTGCCCGAGGCCACCGGTTCGCTGGGGTCAGCGACCGGTGGCTCGGTGGGTCGGGTATCCAGAGGCTGCGTAGGCTCGGCGGCGGCAGGCGGTTGCGGTTGGGAACAGGCGCCGATCAGCGCCACACAGACCACCACCACTGCACCACCGAGCTTGCTGCGCATGCCTACTACCCTCTCATCATCATTTGACGCCGTGCATCAGCTTGTTGATCAGCGGGGCCACCAGGAACAGCACCACGCCGGAGCCGATCAGGGCCCAGAACCCGAAGGTATACCCCTTCAGGGCCGACTCGACCGTCATGCCGCCTTCACCACTGACCACGCCAGCGAAGATGCCCGACAGGTTGTTGCCGATGCCGGTGGACAGGAACCAGCCACCCATGCCGAAGCCGACCAGGCGCACCGGGGCCAGCTTGGTCACCATCGACAGGCCGATCGGCGACAGGCACAGCTCACCCACCGACTGGATGACGTAGACCATGAACAGGGTCCAGAACGGGATCTTGCCGTCCACGACCATCTGCGACAGCGCGTACATCAGCAGGGCGAAGGCGGCGCCGTTGAACAGCAGGCCCAGGCCGAACTTGCGCGGAATGGACGGGTTGGCGCGGCCCATGGCCACCCAGATCCAGGCGATGATCGGCGCCAGGGTGATGATGGCCACCGAGTTGACCGACTGGAACCACGCGGTCGGGAACGTCCAGTCACCGAACTGGCGGTTGACGATGTTCTCGGCCAGGAAGGTGAACGAGCTGCCGGCCTGTTCGAAGAACATCCAGAACATCACATTGAAGGCGAAGATGATCAGCATCGCGATCACGCGGTCGCGCTGCACCTTGCCTTCGCGGATGCCCTCGACCAGCAGCAGGATGGCCAGCGCGGTGAACATCGCGCCCAGGATCCAGGCCAGTGCGGTGGCGCCGGTGGCCAGCAGGAAGTAGGCGACCGGGATGGCGACCACGGCACCGGCCAGCACCATGATGATGCGGCCGAAGCCTTCAGCGCCGGCCGGCGGTGCACCGATGCCCTTCAGGCCGGCGCGACCGATGTAGAACCACACCAGCGAGATCAGCATGCCCACGCCCGAGGCGATGAACACGACCTTGTAGGACGGCATCGCGTCGGTACCGAAGACCTTGCGGGCCAGGTACTCGGTCAGCACCGGGGCGATCATCGCGCCGATGTTGATGCCCATGTAGAAGATGGTGAAGCCCGAATCGCGGCGCTCGTCCTTCAGGCCGTACAGCTTGCCGACCATGGTCGAGATGTTGGGCTTGAACAGGCCGTTGCCGACGATGATCGTGGCCAGGCCGAGCTTGAAGATGTGCTCCTGCGGCAGCGAGATCATGAACAGGCCGGCGGCCATGATGATCGCGCCGGTCAGGATCGATCGCTGGTAACCCAGTACCCGGTCGGCCACGTAGCCACCGAAGATCGCTGCGGCATACACCAGGGCCAGGTAGGCGCCGTAGATGCGGCTGGCGTCGCCTTCACCGGCAGCGCTGCCGTTGTAGAACTGGGCGACGATGTACAGCACCAAGGCCCAGCGGATGCCGTAGAACGCAAAGCGCTCCCAGAACTCGGTCATGAACAGCATCCACAACGGGCGCGGGTGGCCCAGCGTGGTCTTGAAGTCCGGCAGCGCCGGCTCTGGGGTGTTCGCAGTGGCGTTTACGCTCATGCGGATTTCCTGGTTCGGTGGATGACGAGCACGTCCGATGTGCAGTTGGAGCAACGCGCGAGGATCACCGACTTCTGGCGTTCACGTCAAATACACGCCGTTTGAGGCAGGTGCCAGCCTGCTCCCTGAACTTGCATCTGAAACGATCCAGCCGCCGGCCGGGATTCAAGCTGAATACGGATCAGCCCTGTTCTGCCGGGGGCCCGGCCTGCAGGCTGGTCCGCACCTGGAACAGTTCAGGGAAGAAGGTCAGTTCCAGCGCCTTGGCCAGGAAGCCCACGCCGGACGAGCCGCCCGTGCCGCGCTTGAAGCCGATCACCCGCATCACGGTGCGCATGTGTCGGAATCGCCACAGCTGGAAGGCGGTCTCCAGGTCCACCAGGTCCTCGCACAGCGAATACTCGCGCCAGTAGCGGTCGGTGTCCTGGTAGATGCGTTCGAAGACCGGCTGCAGTGCGTCATCGGCCACATGCGGCTGGGTCCAGTCGTGGGCCTCGTACACCGCCGGGACGGCGTGGCCGAAACGGGTCAGGTACTTCAGGAATTCCTCGTACAGGCTGGGCGCCTCCAGCACGGTGCGCAGCTGCGCCTGCCCGGCCGCATCGTGCTCGAACACCTGCAGCATCTGTGCGTTCTTGTTGCCCAGCAGAAACTCGATGTAGCGGTACTGCAGCGACTGGAAGCCGGAGGACGGGCCCAGCACGTCGCGGAAGCCCATGTACTCGGACGGGGTCAGCGTTTCCAGTACCGACCACTGCTCGGTCAGCTGGCGCAGCACCTGCTTGCTGCGCGCCAGCACCTTGCGGCACTGCCAGACTTCATCGCGCTGCAGGAAGCCGATTGCGGCACGCAGTTCGTGGCCAAGCAGCTTCAGCCACAGCTCCGAGGTCTGGTGCTGGATGATGAAGAGCATCTCGTCATGGTGCGGCGGGTTGGACAACGGCTGCTGCGCGCTGAGCAGCTGGTCCAGCCGCAGGTAGCCGCCATAGGTCAGCCGCCCCTGCAGATCGGTGTGGATGCCGGCTTCGAGATCGCGTTGGTTGTTGTCGACGGACATGGGCGGGACCAGATCGGGGGCGGCAAGGGTAGCGCGTTGCCGCCGCGCTGGCAGCCGCCGGGTCCATACCGGGGCGTGCGGTTGGTCGTGGAGCATCGGCCGATGCCGGGGCTGCGCGTGGAACCGTCCGCGCCGTTGTACTGGCGGTCAGCCAGAGGCGTATTCTGATGCTTTGCAGCAACGACTGAATACGTTGTTGTTATTGGCCCCCCACCCGCCGGCAGGGGTAAAACGGGGAATCGCCGTGTTGCGGCGCAGGAAGGCTATTCCGTACGCGTTCCTTAACATGGCGATTCATATCATTTGTAACTTCTCTGTCGAAGGTGCAGTACGCAATGACGGTTGCCGCTGAATTCAAGATCGAATACCTGCAGTACCTGGATACGGACGGCAAGCTCGTCCGCGATGACCTGCCCGCGTCGCTGCGCGACCCCAAGGTCCTGGTACCGCTGTTCAAGCAGATGCTGTTCGTACGTACGTTCGACAGCAAATCCATCGCGCTGCAGCGCACCGGCAAGCTCGGCACCTATGCCGCCTGCCTGGGCCACGAAGCCGCGCACGTGGGTATCGGCGCTGCGATGCAGAAGGACGACGTGTTCGCACCTTCGTACCGCGAGTATGGCGCGATGTTCATGCGTGGCGTGCGCCCGCACGACGTGCTGATGTACTGGGGCGGCGACGAACGCGGCAACGATTATGGCGGCAACGCGGCCAAGGACTTCCCGTTCTGCGTGCCGATTTCCACCCAGTGCCTGCATGCCGCAGGCGCTGCGCTGAAGTTCAAGCTCAACAAGGAAGCGCAGATCGCGGTGGCGGTGTGCGGTGACGGTGGCAGCTCCAAGACCGACTTCTATGCGGCCCTGAATTCGGCAGGCGCCTACAAGCTGCCGCTGATCCTGTGCATCGTCAACAACGGCTGGGCCATCTCGGTTCCGCGTTCGGCCCAGACCGGTGCCGAAACGCTGGCGCAGAAGGGCCTGGCCGGCGGCCTGCACTGCCTGCAGGTGGACGGCAACGACCTGATCGCAGTGCTGGCGGCGATGGAGCAGGCGCGCGAACGTGCGCTGGCCGGCAACGGTGGCACCGTGCTGGAACTGATGACCTACCGCCTGTCCGACCACACCACCGCCGATGACGCGCGCCGCTACCGCGACGACGCCGAAGTGAAGGATGCCTGGCAGCGCGAGCCGATGCTGCGCCTGCGCAAGTACCTGATCAACGCCGGTGTGTGGAGCGAAGAAGAGGAAACTGCTTGGGTCGCCGAATGCGGCACCCGCGTGGACGAGGAAGTGAACCTGTACCTCAACACGCCGGTGCAGCCGGTCGAGGCGATGTTCGACTTCCTGTATGCCGATCCGCCGCCGGACCTGCTGGCCCAGCGTGCCCAGGCGATCGCCCTGGAGAAGCGCCATGGATGAGATCAAGAACGGCGCGCCCGGCGCGCACACCAACGCCGCCGACAGCGCCGCCGTCGCGCGCGGAGAAGAGAGCATGACCACCACCCCCATCACCCTGATCGAAGCCATCACCCAGGCGCTGGCCTGGGAGCTGGAACACGACCCGTCGGTGCTGGTGCTGGGCGAAGACGTGGGCGTCAACGGTGGCGTGTTCCGCGCCACCGCCGGTCTGCAGCAGCGCTTCGGCTCGGACCGCATACTCGACACCCCGCTGGACGAAACCACCATCGCCGGCCTGACCATCGGCCTGGCCGCGCAGGGCATGAAGCCGGTGGCCGAAGCCCAGTTCGACGGCTTCATGTACCCGATGGTCGACCATATCGTCTGCCATGCCGCCCGCCTGCGTTACCGCACGCGTGGCCGCCTGCACTGCCCGATGGTGCTGCGCGTGCCGTGGGGCGGTGGCATCCGCGCGCCGGAACACCACAGCGAAGCCAACGAGGCGATCTTCACCAACGTGCCGGGCCTGCGCGTGGTGCTGCCGTCGTCGCCGCAGCGTGCCTACGGCCTGCTGCTGGCCGCGATCCGCGAGCCGGATCCGGTGATCTACATGGAGCCCAAGCGCATCTACCGCCAGTACAAGGAAGTGGTCGTCAACGACGGCGAAGCCTTGCCGCTGGACGTCTGCTTCGTGCTGCGCGATGGCACCGACGTGACCCTGGTGACCTGGGGCGCGCAGGTGAAGGAAGCGCTGGAAGCGGCCGACAAGCTGGCCGGCGAAGGCATCAGTGCCGAAGTCATCGACGTGGCCACGCTGCGTCCGCTGGACTTCGCCACCATCGCCGAATCGGTGGCCAAGACCGGCCGCTGCGTGATCGTGCAGGAGGCCCCGAAGACCGCGGGCTTCGGCGCCGAAATCGCTGCGCGCCTGGCCGAGGAATCGATCTACGACCTGCTGGCCCCGGTCGAGCGCGTTACTGGCTACGACACCCACATTCCGCTGTTCCGCCTGGAAATGAAGTACCTGCCGAGCGTTGAGCGGATCGTGGCTGCGGCCAAGCGCGCGGTGGCGGCCGGCTGACATGCGGGCCCGCCTTCTGGGGGCTTACCGCAGCCAGTATCCCAACCCGCTCCGGTTCCACACCGGCCAGATCGTCGAAGTAGGTGTCCGTGACGAGGAATGGCCGGCGTTTGCCTGGGTACGCACCAACGATGGGCGCGCTGGATGGGCGCCCATCGCCTGGTTGCAGCTGCTGGACGAGGGTCGCGCCGAAGCGCTGTGCGACTACGACGCCCGCGAGCTGGATGTGGAAAGCGGCGAGATGGTGAAGCTTCATCACGAACACGGCGGGTGGTGGTGGTCCGAGCGCGCCAATGGCGCGACGGGTTGGCTGCCGGCCCGCGAACTGGAACTGCTGGAAGAGAACTGCAAATGAGCCAGACCAAGAACTTCAACCTGCCCGACCTGGGCGAAGGCCTGCCGGACGCGACCATCGTCGAGTGGTTCGTCAAGGAAGGCGATGTGATCAAGCTGGACGAGCCGCTGGTCTCGATGGAGACCGCCAAGGCCGTCGTCGAAGTGCCGTCGCCGTTCTCCGGCAAGGTGCTGAAGCTGTCCGGCGCCGCTGGCGACATCATCCCGACCGGCTCGGTGCTGGCCAGCTTCGAGCTGGACCCGAACCTGCCGCAGCGCGCCGATGGCCAGGACACCGGCCACAGCCATGGCCACGCTGCACCGGCCGCGGCACCGACCCCGCCGCCGCTGCCGGCCGCCGCTGCACCGGTGGCCGCCGAAGCCGCCAAGCCCGCCGCCGCCGAGCGTGATGACGCAGGTACCGTGGTCGGTGCGATGCAGAGCTCCAATGCCGTGCACGCCGAACAGGCGCTGGCCGTCGGTGGCGTCAAGGCCGTGCCGGCCGTGCGTGCCACCGCGCGCAAGCTGGGCGTGGACCTGTCCCGCGTGCGCGCCACCGGCGCCGATGGTGCGGTGACCATGGCCGACGTCAAGCAGGCGGCTGCGGATGGCAGCGCCAAGATCGGTGCCGCTCCGGCCCCGGCCGCTGCTGCCGCCTATGCCGCGCCGGCCCCGGCGCAGGTGTCTGCCCCGGTGCAGAGCGAAGCCCGCACCCCGCTGTCTGCCGCCGGCAAGCCGATGCGCACCCAGCCGCCGGGCGTGGTCGCCAAGGGCCAGCCGGAACCGCTGAAGGGCGTGCGCCGCAACATGGCGCGCGTGATGGCCGATGCGCACAGCAAGGTCGTGCCGACCACGCTGAACGACGACGCCAACATCCACGCCTGGCTGCCGGGCAACGACGTCACCGCGCGCCTGGTGCGTTCGATCGTGGTCGCCGCGCAGAAGGTGCCGGCGATGAACGCCTGGTTCGACGGTGAAGCGCTGACCCGCACCCTGCACGCGCAGGTGGACATCGGCATTGCCGTGGACACCGACGACGGCCTGTTCGTGCCGGCGCTGCGCAATGCCGACATGCTCGATGCACGCGGCATCCGTGAAGGCGTCAACCGCCTGCGCGAGCAGGTGGAATCGCGTTCGATCGCCGCCTCGGAACTGAGCGGCTACACCATCTCGCTGTCCAACTTCGGCATGTTCGCCGGCCGCTACGCGACCCCGGTCGTGGTGCCGCCGTGCGTGGCCATCGTCGGTGCCGGCCGTGCCCGCCACCAGATGACCCCGGTGATGGGCGGCGTGGAAGCGCACAAGGTGATCCCGCTGTCGGTCACCTTCGACCACCGCGCGGCCACCGGTGGTGAAGCGGCCCGCTTCCTGCGCGCAATGATGGATGACCTGGCGCTGGCCAGCTGATCGGTAGGTGCCAACCTTGGTTGGCACATGAAGTGGAGAAACGCCGGGCACTGCCCGGCGTTTTTTTGTGCCTGCTCCGTCGCGCCCCATCTACGCATGGACGTGGATCTACTGGGCTCTCCGACGGTCGGGCGAGAGCGCAAGGGAGCATTTTGAGAATAGTTGCATGGATTCCCAAGAGCAGCTCGATAGCATTGAGCCTCTCTGCAGACGTCGAATTTCCATGTTCGAGACACCACCCACACTCGAAGAATTCCTGAAGGCGGGCGATGATTTTTTCCGCGCCTCCCCGTTCAGCACACTGCTGCCGAGGGATGAGGATCCATCGAGCACGAGTTGGGTTCTGGACATCATCTTCCTGCGTTGGCTCTCCCGAAATAGCGCGTTCCTTGACGCATCGATCGGATCTGCGGTGGCGGCCGCTCTTTCGCCGGAAGATGCCTTGGCATGCATCGAAGCTGCTTTCCAGGACGAAATCCCCGGCGCGGCGTTCGCCCCGGAACTGCTGGAGTTTACCGTTCGCTACTTCTGCAAACGCGCACCCTATTCCTCGGATTTCTTCTCCCTTTTTCCGCAAAGCGAAATGCCTTCACCGGACGCCATGTGGGACAAGCAGGAGCAGGTTTACGCGATTATCGATTCTCGTCTGCAGTCATGGCGCAATGGCGAGCCCATCGTCCGGGCGCTCATCGCCAGAACCGATCAACAAGGGGACGCCGAACCGGCTACGCCGCTGGACGCTGACGTCTGGATCTCAACGCTGGCAACGCTATCGGATGCTGCGGTCACCCACGAAGGCTGCTGTGCATACGCCGACCACTTCTACAGACCTCTGACAAAACCACCGTCATTGGAAGTCGTCCTGGCAGTCATGAGGGAGTTTCTTCGCGACCCACCACATGATGCGTCGATCATGACTGCAACGGACAACTTCCTGTCGGATATTCCGTTCTCCCGCTACATCAAAGCCTACTCCATCCTCGCACCTGAACTGCTGGACCGTTCTTCAGATGCCGCGCTCAATCTGTTTGATTATCCAGGTTGTGAACTGACGCCCCGTCAGATACGGCAGTTCATCAGGGAACTCAGGCGATGCAATCCCGGCCGCGATGTGGTCGCAGAGCTGGCCCAGCTGGCCATTGAGTGGGATTCGGAAGACGACGAGACATTTTCAATCGTCATCGAAGCAGCGCAGAAGCAAGGGTAGGTCCAGGAGCCGGCAAATGCCGGCTCCCTCTCTGAATCAATCGCGCGCGACCATGCCTTCGGCACGGCTGTACACACGCAGACGGTGGCCATCCGGGTCTGCCCCGACAAAAGTGTGGCCGAATTCCAGTGTCACCGGTGCCTGCAGAATCCGCACGCCGAGCCCGCGCCACGCATCGTACATCTGCTGCACGGCATCCGGGTTGGCGACCACCATCGCCAGTTCGGCGGCACCGGCCTGCGCAGACACGGGTGGCTGCACGTCATCGCGTTGCCACAGGCCCAGTGCGGCGCCATCGCCGAGCAGGAACAGGGCGAAACCGGGCGACTGCTCGACCGGTGGCTTGCCGAGAATCCCACTGTAGAAGGTGGCGCTGGTGGCGACGTCGCGCACGTACTGCAGCAGGGTGCTGGGCGTGAACATGGGGAAGCTCCGTTGTTGGGAGCGATCATGGTGGTACGGCCCTGCTGACAGATTCTGTCAGTAGCGTCGAGCGTGCTCGACTGCTGTTGCCCCCCCCTGGTAGATGTCGAGCTTGCTCGACTGCTGTTGCCTCTGCCCTGGTAGATGTCGAGCTTGCTCGACTGCTGTTGCCTCTGCCCTGGTAGATGTCGAGCTTGCTCGACTGCTGTTGCCGTTGCTCTGGTAGATGTCGAGCTTGCTCGACTGCTGTCCGCGAAGATCAAAGGCGGTCGAGCAAGCTCGACCTCTACCAGGAGCGAAGAGCGAAGGCCGCCGTCCCCAGGAGCCGGAAGCGATGCACGGAAGCAGTCGAGCAAGCTCGACCCTACGAACGGTCCAGCCAGTCCGGTGCGATGCCCTGTGCCTTCTGCCAGCGCCGCAGCAGGGTGGCGCGCGGCACGAGGTAGCGATCCTCCAGCACGCGCACCTGGCGGATGCGGTCCAGCCGGAAATGGCGGAAGTCCTCGCGTCCTTCGCACCACGCCGCCAGCATCGGCACTTCATCGAAGTAGCCCAGCGCGAACGGCCAGACGATGCGCTCGGTACGTTGGCCCTGTGCATCCTGGTAGCCGAACTTCAAGCGCTGCTGCGACCCCACAGCCTCACGCACGGCCTGCAGGCGTGCCGCCGGCACCTTGGCCGCAGCGCGCGAAGGGCCCACGCGCAGGCCACTGTCACGCAGCGCTTCGCGGCGCGCTGCAGGCAGCACATGCGCGATACGCGCCAAGGCATCGCGTGCGGCCTCGGCCAACGCGGGTTCGGTGCGGGCCGCAACCCAGCGCAGGCCCAGCACCAGTGCATCGATCTCTGCGGGTGGCAGGGTCATCGGCGGCAGGGTATCGCTAGGTGCCAGCTGGTAGCCGACCCCAGCCTCACCACGCAGGTCGGCGCCCTGCTCGCGCAGGGTCTCGATATCGCGGTACAGCGTTCGCAAGCTGATGCCCAGCGCTTCGGCCAGCACCTGCCCGGCCACCGGCCGTCGATGGCGGCGCAGCAGCTGTTGAAGCTGGGTCAGGCGCAGCGCGCGCGACATCAGCCGACCAGTGCGCTGGATGCCACCACGTGTTCACCCGGTTGTGGGGCCAGCGCGGCTTCGACCAGTGCCTTGGCGATCTCGCTGGCCGGATTGATCCGCCACGCCCGTGGCAGCAGCGGCCCCAATGCCCCCAACACCGTCAGCGCCAGGCGCTCGCCACGTCGCACCTCAGTGCGCTCGCCGCCGATCAGCCCGGGGCGGACCAGGGTCAACGAGTTGAACCCCAGCGCACGCAGGTCATGCTCCAGCTCGCCCTTCACCCGGCTGTAGAAGATCGACGACTGCGGGTTGGCGCCGGCTGCGGAATTCAGCACATAGGTCTGCGCACCCTGCGCCTGCGCCAGGCGGGCGAACGCCAGCGGGTAGTCATGGTCGATACGGTGGAAGGCCTCGCGGCTGCCGGCTTGGGCAATGGTGCTGCCGAGCGCGCAGATGACCGCGTCCACGCGCGTCCATTCGGCTGCGTCGGGCAGTGCATCGAAGGCCAGCACCGGATTCTCCAGCTTGGCGTGGGCCACAGTCAACGGGCGGCGGGTCGGCGCGATCACGGCGCTGCAGCGCGGGTCGTCCAGCAGCCTGGACAGGGTCAGCCCACCGACCAGCCCGGTCGCCCCCAGCAACATCACGCGCATCACCACCTCCACTGCGGCATCCTGTCGCCCATCCTAGCCGTTCAAGCCGTCGGCGGCCGCGCCGATATGCTGGAACCAGTCCCTGCCAGCCCCAGGATTTGCTCCATGACGGACCAGCCCGACCACCGCCCTGCCCCCGGTACCGCCCTTGGGCCGCCGGCACGCGTGCGCGCGGTGGTGGACGATGGGCTGGGCGACCGCGTGGTGCTGCAGGGTGGCGGTGGCGTGGCCCTGCAGCAGCTGTTCGCCGGGGCCGACGCACCGGAGCCGCTGCTGGCCGCGTTCGCCAATGGCATGGCCACCCTGCCCGGCGAACTGGGCGACATGGGCGACCGCCTGCAGTCGGCGCAGGCCAGCGCCGATTGGCCGCGCTATGGGCGCGCAATGCGGCAGCTGATCGACAAGTACATCCGCACCATCGAACAGCATTCGCCGGATGGGCAGCCGGAAAGCCTGCGCCTGTCCGAGCAGCTGCGCCTGCTGCTGGGCGGCGCGGTGGTGGCCCTGCTGCAGCACGATCCGGACCTGCGCGAGCAGGCGCAGACGCTGGCCATGCAGCTGCGCCAGTGGCAACCGGGCACGGCGCTGGAACCGATCGAACAGGGCGTGCGCGAACTCGGCCACCAGGTCGGCGTGCGTGCCGAGAGCTGGCAGGAGCAGCAGGCGCTGCTGCTGGAGCTGTTCGCACTGCTGCTGGAGAACGTGAGCGAGCTGCTGGATGACCGCAGCTGGCTGCAGGGCCAGATCGCCGCAGTACGCCAGCTGCTGGACGGACCGCTGGAAGCCGAAGCGGTGGAGCGTACCCGTGCCGAGCTGCGCGAAGTGATCTACAAGCAGGGGCTGCTGCGCCAGGGCATCGACGATTCGAAGGCGGCGATGCGCGGGCTGATGGGTGAGTTCATCGAGCGCATGGATGGCATGGCCACCAGCACCGGTGAGTACCACGACCGCATCGGCAGCTATGCACTGCAGCTGCGCGAGGCACGCAGCATCGCCGACCTCAACCAGCTGCTGCAGGACGTGATGCGCGATACCGGCAAGGTGCAGCAGCAGGCCGCGCAGGCGCGCGATCATCTGGCCAGCGCGCGGCAGGAAGTGGAACGTGCAGAGCAACGCATTGCCGAGCTGGAGCAGGAACTGCGCGCCGCCGGTGACCTGGCGCGCATCGATCCACTGACCCAGGCGCTGAACCGCCGTGGCCTGGACGAACTGCTGCAGCGCGAGCTGGCCCGCGCCGCGCGCAACAACTCGCCGCTGGGCGTGGCGGTAATCGACCTGGATGATTTCCACCAGACCAACGATGCGCACGGCCATGCCGGTGGCGATGCGCTGCTGCAGCACCTGGTAGCCGTGTGCAAGCTGCTGCTGCGCGCCACCGATGGCATCGCGCGGCTGGGTGGCGACGAGTTCGTGCTGGTGCTGCCGGAGACCCAGGGCGCCGACAGCATGGCCACCGTGCAACGCCTGCAGCGTTCACTGGCGCACCGCGTGTTGACCGTGCAGGACCGGCGCGTGCCGGTGCATTTCAGTGCCGGGCTGGCGCAATGGCAGCCCGGCGACGATACCGAGACCCTGCTGCGGCGCGCCGATGACGCGCTGTATGCCGCGAAGCGCCAGGGCAAGAACCGCGTACAGGCGGGGTAGTTCTCCGGTACACCGGAAACCGCTTTGGTAGGTGCCAACCTTGGTTGGCACACGCGGAAACAATGCGCCGACCGAGGTCGGCCTCTACCAGCGCAAAGAACATCGCTTCGGTAGGTGCCAACCTTGGTTGGCACACGCCGGAACAAAGCGCCGACCAAGGTCGGCCTCTACCAACGCAAGGGACAGCGCTTTGGTAGGTGCCAACCTTGGTTGGCACACGCCGGAACAAAGCGCCGACCAAGGTCGGCCTCTACCAACGCAAGGGACAGCGCTTTGGTAGGTGCCAACCTTGGTTGGCACACGCCGAAACAAAGCGCCGACCAAGGTCGGCCTCTACCAACGCAAGGGACAGCGCTTTGGTAGGTGCCAACCTTGGTTGGCTCACGCCGGAACAAAGCGCCGACCAAGGTCGGCCTCTACCAACGCGAAGGACATCGCTTCGATAGGTGCCAACCTTGGTTGGCACGCGCGGAAACAAAGCGCCGACCAAGGTCGGCCTCTACCAACGCCAAGGACATCGCTTCGGTAGGTGCCAACCTTGGTTGGCTCACGCCGGGGCAAAGCGCCGACCAAGGTCGGCCTCTACCAACGCCAAGGACAGCGCTTTGGTAGGTGCCAACCTTGGTTGGCACACGCGGAAACAATGCGCCGACCAAGGTCGGCCTCTACCGGGCAATGGGCCGCCGCCTACTTCCCGCGCAGCTTCTGGAACCCGGTCACCGCCGCCAGCACGATGGCACCGGCGATGATGCCCACCACCATGTTGGCCGCAGCACTGATCAGCCAGCCCCACTGCCCTTCGCCACCCAGTGCCTGCACCGCGTGGTGCAAGGCCGGCACGTTGTGCACCAGGATGCCGCCACCGACCAGGAACATGGCGATGGTGCCGGCCACCGACAGGAACTTCATCAGCCACGGCGCCGACGCCACCAGCCCGCGACCGAAGGCGGCGATGGCACCGCCCTTGCGCGACAGGTACAGCCCAACGTCATCGAGCTTGACGATGCCCGCCACCAGTCCGTAGACGAACACGGTCATGGCCAGCGCAACCACGCTCAGCGTCAGGATCTGGTTGGTGAACGATGCGGTGGCGACCACGCCCAGGGTCAGCACGATGATCTCGGCCGAGAGGATGAAGTCGGTGCGGATCGCGCCTTTTACCTTGTCCTTCTCCCACGCCACCATGTCCACCTGGGTATCGGCCAGCGCCTTGCGCCGCTCGGCCCGATGCTCGGCATCGTCGTCAGCCGAATGCAGGAAGCGATGCGCCAGCTTCTCCACGCCCTCGAAGCAGAGGAAGGCACCGCCGATCATCATCAATGGCACGATCAGCGGCACGTTCCAGCCACGGCTGTGCAGCCACGCCTCCAGTGCACTGATCGCCAGCGCCGCCGGTACCAGGATCACCTTGTTCACCAGCGAGCCCTTGGCCACCGCCCACACCACCGGCAGTTCACGGTTGGCGTTGACCCCGGTCACCTGCTGCGCGTTCAGCGCCAGGTCGTCGCCCAGCACGCCGGCGGTCTTCTTTGCCGCGACCTTGGTCAGGACCGAGACATCGTCGAGCAGGGTGGCGATATCGTCGAGCAGGGCGAACAGGCTGGCACCGGCCATGGGGCGTCCAAGAAAGGGAATGAGCGGATTCTGACCGATACCGGGGCAGCTGCGGAAGCGGTCGGATTCACCGCGTGCCTACCGCCCCCCGGCGACACTGCGTAATCCGGACATTGCCGGCCAGCGGCCGGCACTACCTGTATCCGTCGCATGGGAGTTCCGCTTGAGCAATCCGCCCACCGCCAATGGCAATCCCCCGCTGGTCAAGGGCATGAACCGGCGCAGCCAGATCCTGCGCCTGCTGATGCGCTACCGCCATTCGGGCGTGTTCTCGGGCATGAACCTGGACGCCGCCAGCAACCAGGCCGACGTCCCCGCCGATGGCAACCCGGAACAGTTCGTCAGCGACCTGGAAGCGCTGGGACCGACCTTCGTCAAACTAGGCCAGATGCTGTCCACCCGCCCGGACATGGTGCCGGTGGAGTTCGCCACCGCGCTGGAGCGCATGCAGGAAAAGGTGGCCGAGATTCCGGTCGAGCGCATCCATGCCATCGTCGAGCAGGAGCTGGGCGCGCCGGTGAACAAGCTGTTCGCCGCGTTCGATCCCGAGCCATTGGGCTGTGCCTCGATCGCGCAGGTGCATCGCGCGGTGCTGCACGATGGCCGCCAGGTGGCGGTGAAGGTGCAGAAACCCGAGGTCGCCGCGCAGCTGCGCTCGGACCTGGAGGCACTGCGCAGCTTCGCGCTGGCCGCCGACCACCTGACCCAGGTGGGCCGTCGCGTGCGCCTGCGCGACTGGCTCAACGAGTTCGCCAAGACCCTGATGCAGGAGCTGGACTACCACGCCGAGGCCGAGAACCTGGCCCGTTTCGGCCGGCACCTGAAGCCGTTCCGCCGCCTGTGGATTCCGCAGCCGCTGTGGGACTACAGCAGCCAGCGCGTACTGACCATGGAACTGGCCACCGGCGTGCGCGTGGATGCGATTCCCGATGTGCGCCGCACCGAGCAATCGATGGATCCTCTGGCGGCGGCTCTGATCCGCGGCTACCTGGACCAGATCTTCGTGCATGGCGAGATCCATGCCGACCCGCACCCGGGCAACCTGCGGGTGATGCCAGATGGACGGCTGGCGATCTTCGACCTGGGCATGGTCGCGCACATGCCGCCGCGCCTGCGCGAGCGGCTGCTGAAGATCCTGTTCGCCGCGGTCGATGGCCGTGGCGAGGAAGTAGCCGACGATCTGATCAGCATCAGCACGCGGCTGGAGGCCTTCGATGAAGAGCGTTACCTGCGCGAGACCGGACAGCTGATCGCGCGCTACGCCGCCAGCGGTAGCTTCTCCGAAGGCCGCGTGGTGCTGGACATGGTGCGCATCGCCACCGCCTGCGGCCTGCGCACGCCGCCGGAACTGAGCCTGCTGGGCAAGGCGCTGCTCAATCTGGAAACCGTGTGCCGGCTGCTGGCACCCGAGCTGGAAACCCGCCGCATCGTTGAGCGCCAGCTGCAGCACGTGATGCGTGCGCGCCTGAAGAAATCGCTGTCTGCCGCCAACCTCGCCAGCGAGGCGATGGAGCTGCAGCAGCTGCTGCGCGATGGGCCGCGCAAGCTGTCGGACATCATGGCGCTGCTGGCCGAGAACCGCCTGCAGATGAAGGTGACCGGCCTGGAAGAATCGCGGTTGATGGAGAACCTGCAGAAGATCGCCAACCGCGTGGCTGCCGGCATCATCAGTGCCGCATTGATCATGGCTGCGGCGATGATGATGAAGATCGACACCGGCTGGCACCTGTTCGGCTACCCGCTCATTGCGCTGATTCTGCTGTTCATCGGCGTGGTGCTCGGCCTTGGCATCGTGACCAGTGCATTGCTGTTCGACCGTCGTGCGCGGGCACGCGAAGAACGCGGGCATCGCTAGCGCATCAGCGAAAACCGCCGTATTCATGCGGTTTTTAATGCAATCCAACGAAGCCCTTCACGCTCGTTTTACCTTCTGAGCGCGATTGCGCGCGTGCTATTTCAACAAACATTTCAGTCAGGTTCGTGCATGCACTATCGGGTCATCGGCCTGTCATGTGCATGTGCTTGTGGCAGCGTCGGTCGGATGGACACGCGTCGGTACGACGTCCATCACCACCACCCCGTCACTGCCGAAGCTGCCTATGCTCTGGATACTGCTGCTGTCGTTGTTGCTGCTGTGCTGGTTGTTCCTCGCGTCCGACAAGTGGGTGTGGTGGAAGGCTGGTGCGTTCTCGCTGCTGCTGCTCATGCTCAGCGCGTGGTGGCTGATCGACAAGCTGTCCGGTGATGGGCTCAATGCCGCCACCCTGTACCACCTCGGCGCCGACATGGAAGGCGCCGGTGTCTCCGACTTCAAGGGCTATATCGCCGGCTTCATCGTGCTGGCGCTGGTCTCGCTGCTGCCGCTGTTCGCCACGCGGGTGAAGCGCTGGCGCCGGCCCGGCCACGGTGGCGCGTTGTTCGCCGGTTTCGCGGCCGTGTGGGTGGCCACGATCATGATCAGCCCGCTGGCCCGCGACGGCCAGCGCCTGTACCAGCAGCTGCGGCCGGTCGACTTCGCCCGCATCGCACCCGAATACCAGGTGCCGACGCAGCCGCTGCAGCGCCCGCGCAACATCGTCTGGATCTATGGCGAAAGCCTGGAACGCACCTATCTGGACGAGAACGTGTTCCCGGGCCTGATGCCCAATCTCAACCGTCTGGCCACGAAGTCACTGGACGTGCGCAACCTGGCCTCGGCCGAGGGCAGCGGCTGGACCATCGCCGGCCTGGTGTCGTCGATGTGCGGCGTGCCGCTGACCACCTCGCAGGGCGATGAGAACAGCATGGACCGCATGGGTAGCTTCCTGCCCAAGGCCGTGTGCCTGGGCGATTACCTGAAGCAGCAGGGCTACACCAACCATTACCTGGGTGGCGCCAACGGCCAGTTCGCCGGCAAGGGCCAGTTCCTGGCCAGCCACGGCTTCGACGAAGTGCACGACCTGGCGTGGTTCAAGCAGCAGAAGAAGATCGGTCGCATCCACTACTCGGCCTGGGGCGTGCACGACGACGTGCTGCTGGACACCGCCTACCAGCGCTTTGAACAGCTCTCGCGCGCCGGTTCGCCGTTCATGCTGACCACGCTGACCATGGATACCCACCATCCGGCGGGCCACCTGCCGGTGTCGTGCAAGGGCGAGCGCTACCAGAGCCAGTACGGCAACATCAACATGCTCAACGCGCTCAAGTGCAGCGACCGGCTGATCTCGCAGCTGGTGCAGCGCATCCAGGCCAGCCCGTACGGCAAGGACACGCTGATCGTGATCGCCTCCGACCACCTGGCGATGCCCAACGATCTGACCCATATCCTGACCCGGCAGAAGCGCGAGAACCTGCTGCTGTTCCTGGGCGATGGCATTGCCCCGCAGCAGCTCAGCGCCGATGCCGGCACCACCCTGGATTCGGGTGCGACCCTGCTCAGCCTGCTGGACCCGAACCTGAAGACGATGGGCTTCGGCCGTTCACTGATCGATACCCAGCGCGCGCCCAGCGCCAGCGTGGCCACCCAGCGCGATGGCGGCCGCGATTACCCGCAATACCTCGCCTTCGCCCGTTCGCTGTGGCTGGGCGAACCGACCCGCGAGCTGAAGATCGACGGCGATGACCAGGTGGTGGTCGGCCTGCAGCACGTGCAGCCGCCGGTGCTGCTGGAGTACGACAAGGACTGGGGGTTGAAGTCGGTGTACCTGGAGAACACCTCGCGCCAGTTCGACGATGCCAACCCGGACAACACCCTGGCCTACGTCGACCGGTGCACCGCGTTCGAGGACGGCTCGGCCGACGGTGACTGGTGCGCCCTGCTGGTCAACCGCGACAACGGCATCAAGCTGTACCGCGACAACGACCTGCGTGGCGGCATCGCGGTGGATGCACCGCTGGACGCGTTCCAAGGCCCGCGCCCGAGCGTGCGCCAGGCGCACATGATCACCCAGAAGGGTCGTCGTACCCGTGCCGGCCAGTACATGCTGCAGCTGGTGGCAAGCACGCGCCCGGATCGCGGCTTCTGGATCGAGGCGGTGTCCTCGCAGCGCAAGGTGGTACTGGCGCAGCAGTGGGTGCAGCCCGATGCCAACGGCAAGATCAACGTGTCGTTCGGGCTGGACCACGAAGTGGATGATCTGGAGATCCGCGCGTGGTTGAACCATGCGGAGAAGCTGGCGGTGGATACGTTCGCACTGGTGCCCTCGCGCAGCCGACCACGAGGATAGGGTTCTTTGCAGGGCTGCGCCCTGCACCCGCGGTAGTGCCGGCCGCTGGCCGGCAACCTCAGAAGCAACAGCAACAGCGTGCATTCCGTGGTTTGGCGGGGCGGTGCCGGAGTGCGGGGACGCCGCAAGTACGTCCCTGTAGGCTTGGCAGCCGCATCCATGCGGCTGACACCCCGCACTCCGCCACCGCCCCACCTTTGACAGATTCCTGTGGCTGTCGGTAGGTGTCGACCTTGGTCGACACTTCTGTCAGATATCGAAATCAATCTTGGTTCAGATCCGTTTTCCTCCGGAAAACGGATCTGACCCAAGAGCATTTCCAACAGATCGCGGAAATCTGTCCAAGGCGGGGTGGGTCCGGTTGCGGGGGCGTGAGCCGCATGGATGCGGCGACCGAGCTTACATGGGTGAGGGCGCTTTGCTTGCGAAGCACTGCTTCGCAAGCGCCCGAACGCACAGCCGCCAGCGGCTGGGCCGGGCCCCGGAAGGGGGACTTGCAGCGCCCCCCGCAACCGGACCCACCCCGCCGTCCCACAGGAAACCAGCTTTTGCTTTTGCCGTTGCCGTTGCCTTTGCTCCGGCTTGTAGCGGGTGCAGGGCGCAGCCCTGCAAAACCCCCTACTCCTGCGGATCGCGGGTGATGTGGATGTCGGTCGGGGTCGACAGCGGAATGTTCCGCTCCGCCAGGATCTGCAGCAGGCTGAAGTACAGATCGCTGCGGGTGGCATACACCTGCCGCGGGCTGGCCACGTACGCGAAGCTGTTGATGGTGATCTGGCCACCGGCAATGCTGTCGATGTAGACCGTCGGCGCCGGCTGCTTCAGCACGTTGGTGTGCGCGGTGTACGCATCCAGCAACGCCTGCCGCAGGTTGCCGACATCGGTGCTGGGCGGCACCGCGAACTGGATCTGGATGCGACCCTGGTTGTTGCCCATCGTCATGTTGCGCACGGTCTTGGTGACCAACTCGGAGTTGGGCACGATCAACGTCGACTTGTCGCCCACCTGGATCTCGGTCGAACGCAGGCTGATGCGGCGGATGTCGCCCTCCTGGTCGCCCAGCTTCACCCAGTCGCCGATCTTCACCGGACGCTCGGCCAGCAGGATCAGGCCGGAGACGAAGTTCTGTGTGATCACCTGCAAGCCGAAACCAATACCCACTGACAACGCACTGACGAGCAGCGCCAGCTTGGTCAGCTCCAGCCCCATCGCCGTCAACGCCCAGATCACGGCGAGGATGATGCCGACGTAGCGGGCGACGGTACTGACCGAGTTGCGCGCCCCCAGGTCCAGTTCGGTCTTGGGCAGGTAGGTATCGGTCAGCCAGCGCTGCACCAGCTGGGTGATCGCCAGGCCGGCCAGCAGCACCACAACCGCCAGCACAATCTGCATCGGCTTCAGGGTGGTTCCACCCAACGGAATGCCCGTGGTGAGCAGCGAAGAGAAGCGTTCCACCACCGCGCCGATGTTGCCAAACGGTGCCACCAGCGCCAGCAATGTGATCAGCACGACGATGGTGCGCAGGGCTGCAGAGAGCAGCACGCCGGCCTGCTCCAGCCGCGACACGCTCAGGCCGGTACTGAGCAGGATGGTCTGACCCACCTTGCTGTCGGCGTTGAGCATCCACGTGCTCAAGTCATCGACGAATTTGAACAGCAGGGTCGCCGCCAGCACCACGATGCTGCCGCCGATCAGCTGCTGGTTCACAAACTTGGCGAAGTTCAGATACCCCAGCAGGGTGGCGATGATGGCCGCTACTACCGCGACGTTGCCCGCCACGCGTGCCAACACCAGCCAGCTGCTGCGGCGCACCGGAGTGGCCGCGCCCACGCCATCGGCCTGCGCCTCCAGCTTGGCCTCGGCCTCGGCGGTCTGCCGGCGATGCAGGCGCGCCAGGGTCACCAGCATGGCCATGATCAGGCCCAGGTAAGTCAGCGCAATCAGGCCATCCAGCGCCACCGTGGTGACGTCGCTGGTACGCGTGGCCTGATCGAGGGCGACCAGCACCGTGCTCAGCCAGGCCAGCGCCGCCGCGCCCCACGCGTACTTGCGCAGCTTGAGCGCGGCGGTGTCATCCAGATTCAGCAACCGCCACGACGGCCGCTTGGGAACCAGCATGCAGGCGCTGAGTGCCGCAATGAACGCAGCGCGGAACGTTGCGGTCTCCAGCCCGTCGGCCACCACCTGCAGGCGCGGCGCAATCGCATTGATGGCATCCAGCGCCGCCATCAGCACCACCACGGCATAGCCGGGCAGCAGCGTGCCCACCAGCAGCAGCCACATGGCCAGGCCGGAGCGCCGCAGGCGGCCATCGGGCGCACGCTCGGACGCGGCAAAGCGGCGACCCAGCTGGCGCAGCCACAACCGCAGCGGGAACATCATCACCAGCGCGGCCACCAGGCCCAGCAACGGCGTGCCCCAGCCATTGGCCCGGATGCCGGCGACGAAGGTATCGCGCCCCTGCTCGGCCAACGGCGCGACGCGTGCGATATCGATCGGCAGGCGTTCGGCAACCTTGCTCCACAGTGCCGGCGACAACGGCGAGGCGACCTTCTTCCCCATGTCTTCGGCGCGTTGCGCAGTGCGCTGCTGGTCGATGTCGGCTGCCAGCTGCTGGGCACGCACGGCACTGGTCTTGGCCTGCGCTACCGACGCGGCCAGGCCGTCGCGCTGCTTGTTGATGGTGCGCCGTTGTGCCGCCAGTTCGGGCGGCTCGGTGGTGCCCTCGGCAGGTGTGCCCAGCTGCGCCAGTTGTTCGTCGAGGCGGACGAGCTGTGGCTGCAGCTCCTTTTCCAGCGCCTCAGCATCCCGCCGCGCCTGCGAGGCATTCTCGGACAGCATCGCCAGCGTCTCGATGGCGGCCGCATCACCACGCTTGCGGTCGACCTCCTTCAGCTTTGCATCGATACCTGCCAGCTGCTGCTTCGGCGTGGGCTCATCATCCTGCGCCAGCACCGGCGCGGACAGCAGGAAGGCGCTGCACAGCAGCAGGGCCAGCCAAGGGCCCCGTGCACGGATCGATCGCAGGAAAGAAGACAAGCCAGCCACACCGGTTCGCGCGGACCACCGCGCCTGCGCGCGACTATACGGCAGAGGCGGTCAAGGGCGGATGGGCGGCCCTGGCAACGTCGAGCATCAGTACTTCAGCCGCAGCTCTTCCACGGCCGGCTGCTGCAGCGCGTACCAGTCCTGGAACTCTTCCTCGGTAATCTCATCGGGCGCATACACCGCCACCGGGTGCCAGTCGTGGTCGGTCGGCAGCGGCTGGCGCGGGCCGGCACGCAAGCTGTAGGCCACGCCTTCGTAGTCGACCAGGTCATCGACCTGAGGCCACTGTTCGCGTGCGAACGCGGATTCACTCTTCAACAGGATCACCTGGTACATCGGCACCTCCACCTCGGTTGGATCAGGAAAACACGGCGCTGGCAGCAGGATACCGCCACGCCGGTGACAACGGGCGCTCCGCCGGGGCGACGGAACGTTCTGGACACGGCCATCGCCCCGGCTTCACCCGCCCATGGCAAGGCCATCGGCATCGTGGAGGCCCACCCCTGCCACGACTGCCGATGACCGAGCACCCGCCGCTGAAAACCGTCGCCGACCTCAAGCTGCCCCGCTACCTGGGCACCTGGTACGAGATCGCACGCCTGCCGATGCGCCATGAACCGGAAGGCTGCACCGACGTGTCGGCGCACTACACCCTGCTCGACAACGGCAACGTCGGCGTCACCAACCGCTGCCGTATGGACGGCGAGGTCGAGGAAGCCACCGGCGAGGCCTGCGCCGTCGACAACGACAGCGCGCGCCTGGAGGTGAGCTTCCTGCCCAGGGGCCTGCGCTGGCTGCCGTTCGCCAAGGGCGACTACTGGGTGATCCAGGTCGCGCCGGACTACAGCGTGGCACTGGTCGGCAGCCCCGATCGCAAGTACCTGTGGCTGCTGGCCCGCGAGCCGCGCCTGGACGCGACCGTGCAGGACCATTATCTGGCGGCCGCCCGCCTGCAGGGCTTCGATCTGTCCGAACTGATCCAGCCCCCGCATACCGGCCAGCCCACGGCCTGATCTACGGGCAATGGTGGACGCCAACCGACTCCGCCAATGACGTTATCCCCCATCGCGACATTCATCAGCAGCAGGCAAACTTCTGGTTTAACCAGTCCCCGAGAGACATGGAAGAGCAGCCATGGAATATCACCTGACAGAGGGACAGCTCAATGGCCCGGCTGAAATGTCGGCCATTACTGGTCTGTCAGCCCGCGTGGGAGTGGCACTTCCCGAGAATTACCTTGAATTCCTTAGGGCGCACAACGGTGGCGAAGGATTTATTGGCGACAACTACATTGTCTTCTGGGAAGCAGAAGAGGTCATCGACTTCAATCGTGAGTATGAGGTTGAATCATATGCGCCGGGCATATTCCTGTTCGCTTCGGACGGCGGCGGGGAGGGCTATGGATTCGACACACTGGACGCAGCAATGCCGGTAGTGCGGATTCCATTCATTGGCATGGAACGTCAGTACGCCATCCCGGTAGCGAGTGACCTTCCCGACCTGTTCGCTCGATTGCTTGTAGATCAGCCTGCGGACGAGCATGAAATCGATCCGGCGAATTGACGCATGGACCTCAAGAGTGGCTACCCGTGGTGGGCGGTACGCAACGGCCTGATCCACGCTTTTCCTCCGCTGCAGCAGGACCTGCGCTGCGACGTGCTGGTGGTCGGCGGCGGCATCACCGGTGCGCTGATTGCCGACGAACTGTCCCGGCATGGCCACGACGTGGCAGTGATCGAGCAGCGCGACATCGGCTGGGGCAGCACCGCCGCCAGCACCGCGCTGCTGCAGTACGAGATCGATACCCATCTGATGGAGCTGGCCCAACGCTATGGCCAGGACGCCGCCGCGCTTGCCTATCGGGCGTGTGCCGAGGCGATTCCGGCCCTGGGCGACGTGGCTCGCGGCCTGAAAGACGTTGATTTCCAGCGCATGGACAGCCTGTACCTGGCCAGCCGCCATCGCGACGTGCCGCGCCTGATGGCCGAAGGTGAGGCGCGGCGCGGCATCGGTCTGGATGCCCGCTGGCTCGGCCCGGAGGCACTGCAGGAACGCTTCGACGTGGACGCCGGTGGTGCCCTGCTCACGCGCCAGGCGGCACGGGTCGATCCCTATCGCCTGACCTATGGGTTGCTGCAGCGCGTGCGCCGGCGCGGCGGCCAGGTGCATGACCGCACGGTGCTGCACACGCTCACTCCCTCCGCACGCGGCGTGAGCGCCCTCACCGAGGGCGGCGCCACGATTCACGCCCGCCATGTGGTGCTGGCAATGGGCTACGCCAACCAGACGTGGCTGCATCAGCGCGTCGCACGCAACCGCAGCAGCTACGCCTTCATCACCGACCCGATCGATGCGGACGTGCTGGGCCGGCTGCGCAACACGATGGTGTGGGAGAGCGCACGCCCGTACCTCTACCTGCGCGCCACCGGCGACCGCCGCCTGCTGGTGGGCGGGCTGGACGACGCCATCGACATCCCCGCCCGCCGCGATCGGCGCGTAGAGCGCAAGGCCGACAAGCTGATGAAACAGCTCCAGCACTGGTTCCCGCGGCTGGATCCGGTGCCCGCCTTCTCCTGGGCCGGCACCTTCGCCGAAACCGCCGACGGCCTGCCTTTCTTCGGCCCGCACGATCAGTGGGGGCCACGGGTGCATTTCGCCATGGCCTACGGCGGCAACGGCATCACTTATTCGATGATCGGCGCCCAGCTGCTGCGGGCCCGGATCGAGCGGCGCAGGCATGCGCTGGAAGGGCTGTTCGGGTTCGGGCGGCTGTGACCTGCAGCCAGGCATGGCCTGGCTCTACCCCAATCCGGCGCCGACAGGCATCATTCAAGCAACCCCTGCTAGCGTCGGCCTGTACCGCCGCGTGTTGCGCGGCCACCTGTCCGCTGGAGCGCCGTCATGATCCGCCCCCTGACCCTGCTGCTGTGCCTGGCCCTGCCGGGAACCGTGCTGGCCCAGTCCGCCGCTGGCGCCACCGCGCCGCAGGCCGCCGGCCTGGACCTGACGCTGCCGCAGGCGCCGATGCGCTACCTCAACGACCCGGCCCTGCAGCAGGACCCGCCGGGCACGTACTACGGTGACAAGAGCGGCCCGCGCGTGCACGACGACGCGAAGATAGCCGACGTCACCGACGACAAGGTCAAAGTGTCCGGCAGCTTCACCACCGGCATCGGCTATTCCAAGAACGGTGGCAACAGCCACTACAACGCCGCCACGCTGAACCTGAGCAAGAACTACACCACCGATGAAGGCAAGACCCACGGGGTCAACGTCAACATCCACGTGAGCGAAGGCAAGGGCCCGGGCTTCTTCGGCCCGTACGGCGGCTACTACGGCCGCGGCCCGGGCTACTGGGATTACCCGCCGCCGTTTGGCTGGTAAGCGCCGCGTCGGGCCTGGGCCGACCAAGGTCGGCCGCTACCGATGCGTACGTTTGGTAGGTGTCGACCTTGGTCGACACGCTTTCGCCCCGTGTGCCGGCCAGCGGCCGGCACTACCAGCAGGTCAATCCAGCCAGCCATCGCGCTCGCTGTGCAGGATGCGGCCGTCATAGCCGCTCAGGCGCACGTCCACCTTCTGGTTGCGGGCATTGCGGGCTTCCAGCGACCAGGTCGCACCATCGCGTTCCAGCGAATGGATCTCGCGCAGGCCATGCGCCTGTGCCCGTGCCAGCACCTGCTCGGTGGTCAACAGCGCGCGGCCGCTGTGCTCGTCGAAGATCTCGCCGGTCTTGGGGTCTACGTAGACCTCGCTGAAGCGGCCATCGGCGCGGCTCACGTCAGCCTCCCACAGGCCATCATCGCGTTCGATCTCGTGGATCTGGGTGTAGCCGGCCTTGCGCAGGGTCTGTTCGACCTGGGCCATGCCCAGCGGTGCAGCCTGTGCGGCCGGTGCGATGGCCAGCAGAGCAACAGTGGCGAGGGTGAGCGACTTCAACATGGGGGTTCTCCTGTTCGTGTTCGTGGCCGGACCATCCCGGCAACGCCACAATGCACCCCGTGGTTAACAGCTCCTTAGCCGGCACTGTTAGCCAGCTGTTAGTCAGCCCCGGCACACTCACGCCTGTTCCTACAGCCCGCCCTGCGCCCCGATGCTCTCCACCCTGCCCCTGCTGCTGGCCCTGGCCAGCGCCCCCACCGCCGCCGCACCGGCACAGGACCCGGCGCAGCAGGTCGCGCGCCGCGCCGTGCAGCAGGGCCGCTACGTGCCGTTGGAAAGCGTGGTGCGCGATGCGCTCAAGCGCTTTCCGGGCCAGCTGCTGGAAGTGGAACTGGACGATGGCGTCTACGAAGTGGAGATCCTGCGCGGCGACGGCGTGGTAGTGGAGCTGGACTATGATGCGCGCAGCGGAAAGCTGCTGAAGACGGAGCTCGACGACTGATGCGCATCCTGTTGGCTGAAGACGATGCCGCGCTGGCACAGCGCCTGGTGCCCCTGCTGGAGCAGGCCGGCTACGTGGTGCACGTGGTCGCCGACGGCCGCCAGGCCGAGGAGATCGGCCAGATCGAAGATCTGCAGGCGGCCATCGTCGACCTGGGCCTGCCCGGGCTGGACGGACTGAGCGTGATCGAGCGCTGGCGCGGCAACGGCCGCAGCTTTCCGGTGCTGGTGCTGACCGCACGCGGGCGCTGGCACGACAAGCTGGCCGGCTTCGACGCCGGCGCCGACGATTACCTCACCAAACCCTTCCAGGCCGACGAACTGGTGCTGCGCCTGCGCGCCCTGATCCGCCGTAGCCACGGCCACGCCAGCCCGCGCCTGCACTGCGGCCCGCTGCAACTGGACGTCAATGCAGGCCGCTTCGAGCTGGATGGGCAGGCGCTGGCGCTGAGCCCGCAGGAGTTCCGCCTGCTCAGCTACTTCATCCACCACAGCGGCCAGGTGATCGGCCGCGACCGCCTGGGCGAACAGGTGTTCGATGGCGGCCACGATCCGGACTCGAACGCACTGGACGTGCTGCTCGGGCGGGTGCGCCGCAAGCTCGGCATCGATCTGATCCAGACCGTACGCGGCCAGGGTTGGCGGCTGGCCGCGCCGTGAGCCGGCAACCCTCGCTGCGACGGCGCCTGCTGCTGGCTGGCGGTGTCGGCCTGCTGCTGGTCTCGCTGCTGGCCAGTGCACTGCTGGGCGAGCTGTTCAAGCGCAGCGCGCGCGATCGCTTCGACCATGAACTGCAGCAGGACATGCTGACCCTGCTGGCGCAGGCCGAAGTGGATGCGGACGGACAGCTGCGCCTGCGCCAGGAACCCAATGACGCGCGCTTCCAGCGTGTGTTCTCCGGTGCCTATTGGCAGATCGCCGGCGCCGATGGCCGCGTACTGCTGCAGTCGCGCTCGCTGTGGGATGAAACGCTGCCTGCCACGGCCATGGGAGCGGCCACCCGCAATCTGGCTGGACCGCTGCAGCAATCCCTGCGCGCACGCGTGCAGCAGGTGCGCCTGCCACGCGCCAACGAACCGTTCGTGGCCGTGGTTGCCACCGATCGCAGCGCGCTGGATGCAGACGTTGCCGCGTTCCGCCAGCGTACTGCCATCGCGCTGGGTGTGTTGGTCGCGGCGTGGCTGGCGGTGCTGGCCAGCCAGGTGCACTTCGGATTGCGTCCATTGCATCGCCTCGGTGCACAGCTGGAACGGGTGCGGCGCGGCGACGCGCAGCGCATCGATATACGGAGGCTGGGTGCGGAGGTCGCACCGCTGGGCGAGGAGCTCAACGCGCTGCTGGAGCATCAGCAACGCATGGTCGCGCGCGCGCGCACCAGTGCACAGGATCTGGCGCATGCGCTGAAAACCCCGCTGAGCGTGCTGGCCACTGAGGCCGACGGCGACGGCGCGGACTGGCGCGCCACCGTACGCGAGCAGAGTGCGCGTATGCAGGCCAGTGTCGACCGTTACCTGGCCGCAGGGTTGGCCGCCGACCATCGCCAGCGCACCGACGTGGCGGCAGTCGCACAGGCGATGTGCCGGCTGATGGCACGCGTGCATGGCGAACGTGGCATCACGTTCACGGCGGCTGGTATCGATCCGGCACTGCAGTTCGCCGGTGCCAGTGCGGACCTGGAGGAAATGCTGGGCAATCTGCTGGACAACGCCGGGCGCTGGGCGCAACAGCAGGTCACTGTCGAAGCGGAAACCAGCGAAGGGCAGTTGCGCATCGAAGTGCGCGACGACGGCCCCGGGCTGGCTGCAGACGCGCTGGAACAGGTCACCCAGCGTGGCGTGCGCCTGGATGAGCGCGAGGGCAGCAGTGGGCTGGGCCTGGCGATTGTGGGTGATATCGCTGCCAGTTATGGCGGGCGGTTGGCACTGGAGAATGCGCAGCCGGGATTGCGGGCCACGTTGTGGTTGCCGGTGGCGTGAGGCGGCCAACCTGACGGCGGGTAGTGCCGGCCGCTGGCCGGCAACCACGTGATCAACGGGAACACCGTTCGCCGTGCATCCGGTAGGTGTCGACCTTGGTCGACACGCATCAAAAGCGCCGACCAAGGTCGGCATCTACCAAAGCAGTGCATCAGTTCCGTCGGCCATCGCGCCCCCGGTAGGTGTCGACCTTGGTCGACACGCACCCAGCATCAACGGTGGTGCATCCACCAGCAATCAATCGCGTCCAGCACGATGTGGATGATCAAACCGATGCCGAACAACCGCGTTTTCTTCGGCACGCACAGCCCGGCATAGACCGCAATCGCCGGTGCGGTGTGCAGCGGGTGGAACCCGATGCTGCAGCGGTTCGGTGCATAGATCGGATCGGCCAGCAGGTGGTCCAGATCGATGATCCAGCCCAGCAGCATCAGCAGCCACGCCGAGGCGAAGCGCTTGCGCCAGAACAGCCATGCCAGCAGGGCTGGCACGGCGGCATGCAGGAACAGGTGGAAGATCGCGCGCGCGCTCATCGGGGCCGGTAGCGCCGGGCCATGCCCGGCGTTCCCGTTGACCTCAGACCAGCGGTTCGTCGGACAGGTAGGTGTAACCGGTCAGGCCGGCTTCCAGCGCCTCCGACAGCTCCTGCGCACGTTCCGGCGACAGCTGCGCCTCGGCCACGCGCTGCGCATAGGTGGCGCGCAGCTCGTCCAGGCGGTAACCCACGTAATCCAGCATCACGTCGGTGGTGTCGCCGCGGCGCTGCTGGGTGATGGCATAGCCATCGGCATCGGCCAGCACTTCCACCGCATCGGTATCGCCGAACAGGTTGTGGATGTCGCCCAGGATTTCCTGGTAGGCGCCGACCATGAAGAAGCCGATGCGGTAGCTCTCGCCCGGCTTCATCTTGTGCAGCGGCAGCGAGCTGTCCAGGCTCTCGTTCTCGACATAGGTTTCCACCATGCCGTCCGAGTCGCAGGTCATGTCGGCGATGATGCCGCGACGGTCCGGGGTTTCGTCCAGGCGCTCGATCGGCACGATCGGGAACACCTGGTCGATCGCCCACACGTCCGGGATCGATTCGAACACGCTGAAGTTGACGAAGTACTTGTCGACCAGGCGCTCGTTCAGTTCATCCAGCACCGGGCGATGGCTCTTCTCGTCGTAGCTCAGGCGCGCACGCACGCCATGGGCGATGGCGTAGAACAGATCGTCGATGCGCGCACGCTGCGGCAGGTCGATCTGGCCCAGCGCATAGCTGGCCAGGCCTTCGGCGTGGAAGTGCTGTGCTTCCTGGAACAGTTCCACCGCCGGGCGCACGTCCAGCTCGTCGTGGATCTCGCGCAGGTGGCGGATCGCGGCCGGCTCGTCGTCGTGCTGGTCCGGCACGCGGCCTTCCTGCGCCTCTTCCACTTCCGAGACATTGGCGATCAGCACCGCGTGGTGCGCGGTCATCGCGCGGCCGCACTCGGTGACGATGCGCGGCGGAGTCAGGCCGAACTCTTCGCAGGCATTGGCCAGCGGCTGCACGATGTTGCTGGCGTAGGAATGCAGGCCGTAGTTGATCGAGCAGAAGCTGCGCGAACGGGTGCCTTCATAGTCCACGCCCAGGCCACCGCCCACATCGACGTGGGTGATCTTCGCGCCCAGGCGCGACAACTCCACGAAGTAGCGGGTGGCTTCGCGCATGCCGTTGGCGATGTCGCGCACGTTGGAGATCTGCGAACCCATGTGGAAGTGCAGCAGGTTCAGGCAGTCGGCGTACTCGGTGTCACGCAGCGACTTCCACAGGTCCAGCAGCTGGCGCGGCGACAGGCCGAACTTGGCCTTGTCGCCACCGCTGTTCTGCCACTTGCCGGCGCCCAGCGAGGCCAGGCGCATGCGCACGCCCAGGCCCGGCTTCACATCCAGCGCCTTGGACTCTTCCAGCACCAGCTTCAGTTCGGAAGGCTTCTCGATGACGATGAAGGTCTGCAGGCCCAGCTTGCGGCCGATCAGGGCCAGGCGGATGTACTCGCGGTCCTTGTAGCCATTGCAGACGATCAGGCCACCCGGGCGCGACAGCGCCAGCACGGCCATCAGCTCGGGCTTGCTGCCTGCTTCCAGGCCAAAGCCTTCGCCGTGGTGGCTGGCCAGGGTGCCGGCCACGCCGCGGGTCTGGTTGACCTTGATCGGGTACACGGCGGTGTAGCCGCCGCTGTATTCCCAGTCCTGCTGGGCCTGGCCGAAGGCCGCCTGCAGCTTGCCCAGGCGCTGGCCGAGGATATCCGGGAAGCGCACCAGCAACGGCAGCTTGGCGCCGGCCGCACGGGCCGCGTCGACCACCTTGGGCAGCGACACCACCGGGCCGTCCGCCCCGGTCGGTCTCACCACCATGTGCCCGGCCTGATCCACGTCGAAGTAACCGTCCGCCCAATGCGGGATCGAGTAGGTCTTGCGGGCTTGGTCGAGGGACCAATCGGTCATTTCAGTCGGCCTTGTTGGCAATAAAGGGGGGGCATGATAACGCCTATATGCCCACAGGTTCGTTATCATGCGCGCCCGCGCCCGTGACAGGTTTCAACCTGAACGGGCCGATCCGTCCGGATGTGGCATCTGTGCCACGCGGCCCCGCCCGCCAGCCCGGCTTCACCCCTCCGAACAGGACTGTTTTCAAATGACTGACAGCAACAACTGGTACATCGAGCACTTCGAGCGCACCGGCTCGGCCATCGGCTACCGCATCACCGGCAAGCTGGACGAGGTGCAGTCGCCGTTCCAGAAGATCGAGATCTTCCAGACCACCGACTGGGGCAACCTGATGACCATCGACGGGGCCATCATGCTGACCAGCAAGGACAACTTCTTCTACCACGAGATGATCAGCCACCCGGTGCTGTTCACCCACGCCGCGCCCAAGCGCGTGGTGATCATCGGTGGCGGCGACTGCGGCACCCTGCGCGAAGTGCTCAAGCACACCGGCGTGGAGAGCGTGACCCAGTGCGATATCGACGAGCAGGTCACGGTGATGGCGCGCAAGCACTTCCCGGAACTGTGCGACTCCAACGACGACGCCCGCGCCGAGCTGCTGTTCGACGACGGCGTGGCCTACATGGCCAACTGCCCGGCCGGCAGCGTGGACGTGGTGATCGTCGATTCGACCGACCCGGTCGGCCCCGGCGAAGGCCTGTTCAACAAGGCCTTCTACGAGAGCTGCTTCAAGGCCCTGAAGGACGACGGCATCCTGGTGCAGCAGTCCGAGTCGCCGCTGATGCAGCTGGACCTGATCAACGAAATGCGCACCGAGATGGGCAAGGCCGGCTTCGGTTCGTTCAAGACCCTGCCGTTCCCGCAGCCGTGCTACCCCACCGGCTGGTGGAGCGTGACCATGGCGCGCAAGGGCGACAGCAGCTTCGACTTCCGCCAGGCCGACTCAGCCGCCAAGACCTTCAACACCCTGTACTACACCGCCGCGCTGCACACCGGCGTGCTGGTGACCCCGCCGTTCGTGCAGGCCGCACTGAAGGGTTGATCCAACAAAAAACCCGCGCTGGCAACAGCGCGGGTTTCTGCTTTCTGTAGAGTCGAGCCATGCTCGACTGCTCTTCGGACAGGTTGCGGTAAACCAAGTCGAGCATGGCTCGACTCTACAATTCAAAGCGCCCAGATACCCGCAATCACCGCCACCACCAGGCCCCACTTGATCAACTGGTAGGCCACCACGCTGCGCTCGCGCAGTGCCTTGGCCTTCAGGCGCACCTTGTAGACGCTGCCAAAGGCCTTGTTGACGCCACCGGTCGGGTCACCCGGCAGGTTCGGCGAGGCACCACCGGCCAGCAGCGTGGCCGCCACCGCGCGGTTGAACAGGCCCGGCAGGCCGAAGCGCAGCGGGCGGGCGATGTCACAGAACAGGATCACGCGGTCATCCGGCGTCTCGTTGTGCGCGTGGTGGATGTAGGTCTCGTCGAACATCATCCACTCGCCGTCGCGCCAGCTCTTCTTGATGCCGTCCACTTCGATGTAGCAGCCGTCGTTGTTGGGCGTGGCCAGGCCCAGGTGCAGGCGCAGCGAACCGGCGAACGGGTCGCGGTGCGGGCGCAGTTCGCTGCCCGACGGCAGCTGCGCGAACATCGCCGCGCGCACATCCGGCAGCGACTCGAGCAACGCCGTGGTCTTGGGGCACATCGCCTTCGCCGACGGGTGCGACGGGCCGTACCACTTCAGGTAGAAGCGCTTCCAGCCACGGCGGAAGAACGAATTGAAGCCGGCGTCGTTGAACGTGCTGGACGCGGCGATCTTCTGCGCATCGCGCAGCGCCAGCGCCTCATCGCGGATCATCTGCCAGTTCTGGCGCAGCGGCTCCAGCTGCGGGAACTCCTTGGCCGGGTCCAGGAACGGCGTGGTCGGCACCTTCGAGAACATGTACATGACCACGTTGATCGGGGCCATGAAACTGGAGTGGTCCAGCAGCTGGCGCGACCAGCGCGCGCGGACCTTGCCACGGAAGTGGATGTACAGCACGCAGGCGACGAACAGCGCTGCAATGACGATTTTGATGATCAAAACACTTTCCTCCAGCCGCAGCCGGAACGGGAAACAGGGCGATGCACGGCCGGACGGCCAGCACCGGTGGGGACCGCGGCAGGGGACGGGGACGTGCCAGGAAGGGGCGGCCGCCGATGTCGCGAATTAACAGCTTATGGTCGGCAGGCCGTGCGTCGGGGTCAAGCTGGACGTGCGTGACGTTCAGCGGGCCGCGGATGAACGAAATAGAGCGAAACGCAACCTATTGATTCTGAAAGAATCACCGACCAAGTGAGACGGAATTGTCCGATTGGGCGCGACGAACTGTTCCAGCCACGACCCCGACATTTCTCCGACAAATCGTGGAATAGCGAACTGGCGAGTACTAAAATTAACGAAAACTTAGTAACTCCCTGTAACACCGGTTCGCTTGACGCTTTGCGCCACCCACCGGGTCGTCCGAGACCCCGACATGTATCTTCCTGCTCTCCCCCCCTCCTCCTGCGGCAATGACGCCGCCTCCCCGCTGCTGCTCAAGCGCGGCGAGCGTTTCCTGGCCCCCGACGTCTACCGCACCTGCCTGGACGGGCGCGAGGCGGTCATCAAGGACTACTCCCGCTACCGCGGCACCCCCGTTTCACTGATCGCGCGGCTGATGGTGCGCCGTGAGGCCCGCATGCTGCAGCGCCTCGGCGGTTGGAAGCATGCCCCCGCGCTGCTCGGCACCCTGGGTGGCCTGGCGCTGGGCATGGAGTTCATCCCCGGCCAGACCCTGAGCACCGCGCAGGCCGTCGGCAACGACGTGTTCGAGCAGCTGCAGCACGCGCTCAGCCGCCTGCATGCCGCCGGCATCACACACAACGACCTGCATGGCACCAACGTGGTGGTCAGTGGCGGTGTGCCGGTGCTGCTGGACTTCACCTCCGCCTGGCGCGTACCCCGCTGGCTGCGCCGCGGCCCGCTGAGCCGGCAGATGCGCCGCAGCGACATGAAGAACCTGCTGAAGATCCGCCAGCGCGTGACCGGCCAGGCGCCGAGTGCCGCGCAGGCCGCGATGGTGGCCGACCCGGGTTGGGTCGCCGCCGTGCGGCAGGGCTGGAAGCGGTTCTATAAGTGGGCGAAGCGCCGGTAAGCGCTTTGCTTTGGTAGGGGTCGAGCTTGCTCGACCGCTTTACCGCTCTTTGTAGAGTCGAGCCCATGCTCGGCTGCCGTTTCGTAGAGTCGAGCTTGCTCGACTGAAGCGCAGAGCAGTCGAGCAAGCTCGACTCTACAAAGAGCTAGCCGAGCATCGGCTCGGCTCTACAACATCGCGCCGAACGGGTTACAACGCGTCCGCGTCCAGTTCACCGGTACGAATACGCACCACGCTGCCCAGGTCGTACACGAACACCTTGCCGTCACCAATCTTCCCGGTCCCGGCGGCCTTCACGATCGCCTCAACCACGGCCTCCACCTGGTCATCGGTCACTGCCACTTCCAGCTTCACCTTCGGCAGGAAATCGACCACATACTCCGCGCCGCGGTACAGCTCGGTATGGCCCTTCTGGCGACCAAAGCCCTTCACTTCCGTCACCGTGATCCCGGTGACCCCACGCTCGGCCAGCGCTTCGCGCACGTCGTCGAGCTTGAACGGCTTGATCACCGCCATGACCATCTTCATCGCTTATCTCCTGTCTTCCGGCGTGGAGGATAGCGCCTGAACACGGCCCGTGCGAAGCCGCTGCCGCCTGTCCGGGCAGTGGCTGCCAGCAGTATCCTTGTGCCCGAATGGCCTGCCCGCGCCGGATGCACGGGCCCACCCCCACGGAGCACCCCATGATCGACCTGAACCAAATCGATGACCTCGCCCGTCGCCTCAGCGACCTGGTGCCGCCGGGCCTGCGCGAATCGCGCGAGGAACTGCAGGCCACCTTCAAGAGCGCACTGCAGGCCGGCCTGGCCAAGCTGGACCTGGTCACCCGCGAGGAGTTCGAAGTACAGCGCGCCGTGCTGCTGAAGACGCGCCAGAAGCTGGACGCGCTGGAAACCGCCGTGCGCGAGCTGGAAGGGCGCGGCGCCGCAGAATGAAAAAAGGAGGCGCACCGCGCCTCCCGTTTACAGATTATTTCCCGGATGGGGCCTTGCAGCAAGGCCCACCGGACGCCCTAGACTCGGCGGCCTGTCGATCCGGCAGGACACGCAGGGGCAGTGCCGATGGCGCAGGACACCGAATGGACACCCGTTTCGCATGACACCTGCGACCAGGTCGCCGGGCCGTTATATCACGGCACCCGCGCTGACCTGGCGGCGGGCGAGTTGCTGAGTGCGGGCTACCGCTCCAACTATCGCGACAGTGTGGTGATGAACCACATCTACTTCACCACGATTGCCAAGGGCGCCGGGCTGGCTGCGGAGATGGCCCGGGGTGAAGGGCGGCCGCGTGTGTATGTGGTGGCGCCGACCGGGCCGTTCGAGGACGACCCGAACGTGACCAACAAGAAATTTCCCGGGAACCCGACGCGGTCGTATCGGAGTGCGCAGCCGTTGCGGATTGTGGGGGAGATTGTGGAGTGGGAGCTGTATGACGCGGAGTTCGTCCGGCAGTTGAAGGCGTTTGTTGCTTCGGGGAGTGGGGAGATCATCAATTGATGACCTCTGGGCACGGAGCGCCGCGCTCTTCTTCATCGGCATCGTAGATGTCCAGCCCGAGCTCAATACCGCGCTCCCCCAGGGCGAGCAGGACGCGGGGCGAAAGCGAGACACCATCGTTGCTGCTGCCCATGAACAGACCGCAGAAAAGGTCAGGCCGGAAGCGTGCCAATGACTGCCATACCGCGAGATCGTCGGTGAGTTGATCGAGGATCTCGAAGATCTGTGCTTCCAGATCTTCAGGCTCACGCCGAGCCGCACTGAGTCGCCAGCTTCCGAACCTGGCGATACGCACGGCGCCTGAGTGGCTGCCTTTGAGTTCCTGGCCCTTGTGATGTGAAGCGGTCGGAGTCACCCCGAGCAAGGCACTGACTTCTTCGGGCAGGAGGTCGTCCCCGAAGAATCGGAGGGTCACCAGGGAATGATCGAATGCTGCCATGGGAATCCAGTTATCTTTTTCGGATTATCTCTCATTCCACACGTCTCATCGAAGTCAGGTCAGCCATCAGCCAGTTGCGGATGTTCACCGCCAGAGTTAACCCGCCACCATGAATTGGTGGTCGGCCTGGACGAATTGTTAGGCCTTAGTCCGTGCCTAATCCACGGACTAATGCATCGGCAGCTTCATGCATACGCGACTGGGTGGCCCTTACCCGCTTGAGCATGAAGTCTAGGTCGGAAGGCAGCCCAATCTCTTGACGCATGGCGTCCATTAGTCGTGCCTGTGCAGATGCCATGGCCTGTAGCTCCCCGAATACAGCCTGCATGAACTGCGGTTGCAACGAGTTGAACTCCTCCCAGCTCGCAGATCGTTGCGCTGCCGCAGCCTGATAGGTTTGCTTCGCATGATTGAACGAGTCTTGGAGAGCCTTCATTCGAGGAGCATCCTGTTTGCCGGACTCCCTTACTATCTGCATCTCCTGATTGACGCGTTGCGCCTCAGCAATTCCGTCCTGAAAGGACTTGTCCGCGAGGCTGATGTCGATTTTCAAGTCATGCAGGGGCTTGGCTGCTAGCATTAGCCGAAAGAGAGCTTCGCCGTACAGGCAAGAAAGGTCTCCCGCCAGAAGTGCGGTTTGCTGGGACCCAACTAGCTGCACTCTTCCAAGCTGCGACATGGCTGCCTGAAGCGGAGCGCCGAGGTTCTCTGACACCGGGTCTTTTCCGGCCAACGCCCCGAGGTGACCACCGACGGCAGCCAACTCTTCAAAGAGTTTAAGATAAACCTCCCGACGAAGGGCTGCCAGCCTGTCGCGCTGCTTCTCGGCCGCGTCGTGGCGTAGCTGCTCAACGAGTCGCCGTTCGCTGCTCCGGTTCGACAGGACGACGCCTGCCATCGCGCCCGTTAGGGAAACAATGGCAGCAACTAAGCCTGACCAGACCACTGTCGGGACGCTCAGAAGGTTGGCTGCTGATTCGGCTGTCATGATCCTGTCACCAAGGCCTAACACCTGAATTAAGCCGCGCCGCGAAGCGGCGGCGGCTTGAATGAATTGTTAGCCATCAACCATCATTGGTCACTAAAACTATTTCTGCGCCAGAAATATCGATACTGACCTTGGAAGTCACTGACACATCGTACTCGCCACTTACATCCTCGCCGTCAGCATCTTTGTATGTCGCGGAGCCCGTGCCGCGGGCCGTTACAGTAATAGTCCCCGCCTCTAGATCAACTTCTTCGACTTCGATCGAATCCGGGTCGATATCCAGAGTCCCCATGCTGCCTTCATAGCGCCAGTCGTCGACAGCAATACCGGTCCAATCTCCGTTTCGAACTTGGCGTTCAATTGCATCTTTAATGGCATTCCGGGTGTCGTTCACAAAAGTTCCTTCTATGCGTGGTGAAATCTGTCATTGATGGCTGACGCCTGAACTAAGCCCTGCCGCGAAACGGCATCGGCTTGAATGAATTGCTAGATTGCAAACACATCATCTAGCGCTGACTCATCGCTTTCACAATAACATAAAGTGCCGCCACAGCCAAAATCAAAGAAAACAGAAGAACGCACTCAGGCTGGAAGAAAATCGGCACATCTTTCTTCTGCTCTTTTAGACTTTGTCCAACAGAGGCTAGCAACGGAAAAATACTGCTACTGATCAAGCCGCCAGCCAATCCACCCGCGAAGCCCAAGTACTGCGAGACCCTTACTCGCCTAGCCTCATCTGACGAGGTGTAAAGGAACCTAAATCTTGATGATCTCCTACTCAGCAAGCTGATGAACCGACCACCAGCTTTCGTGGGTGCAACCTCAGTGAGGGATATTGAAGCAAGTTTACAGAAGGAAGATAGCGCTTGCCTTATGCTCCTTCTTCCTGCCACACCAGCAAGGTCTTGAGCACACTGAAAAAACGCAATAGTGAAGCCATCGCCATCTACGCTTGCGTGTGAGGATGAGAATCCAGATGCATAGAATGAAATCGTGCCATTTGGATGGATGCCAACTACAAGTTTTGCAGAATGTTCGCGCTCGATAGTTATTTTTTCGTCGGCAGTGATCGGGCGGAAGAAGCGATCTGAGTGGAGGTCAATCTGGAGCGCCTCATCATTGCGCGGAATCTCCACGCGCCTAAACATCCTTGGCCAGGTGAAATCCTCGATCTCTTGCAGCAGTATTGAGCGGGTCTCGGCTCTCCATGTAATTGCGGAATATCTTGATCTATCGATTGAAGTACGAATTCGTCGCTCTTGATTTGTTTCACTCGACAGCATCTAAGATGTCCTTGAACACTCTAACTGCCTAATAGACGGACCGCTGAGTCCGGTTATACGACTTATCCACAAAGCACCCTATGACAGGCTTTCTCCTTGATACCGCTCGATCTTAGGGCGGCTGGGTCCGGCTAACAAGCCGGCGTGTAACCGGACGAGGCGGAGGGCTCAGCTACCACCGCAAGCTCGCTCCGGTAAAAGTTGCGAGGGCGACCATGGGTCGCATCACGCTTTGTTCCCGAGTGTGGGATAAGCTTGACCAACGCCGCGACTCGCCTGCACGAGAAGTGGGAGAACTATTCGGGAAACAACCCAAACAGGTTCCGTGCGGGCATCGAAACGGCCAAGGCCACGCTGGCCCGAATCGAGGGAGCACTCAAGAACACTGGAGTGTTGCCGCGGACGACCCAAGAGGAGCGGGATGCAGCGCTAGACAGGGCGTACCCCAATGCGCTCACCCTCCAGATCGTGCAATGGGAAGGTCAGCGTTGTTCAGAAGCGTTACACGCCCGCGACCACCAGCCTCTCAGGGAAGACCGTACGAGAGTGAAAAGGCTTTGAGGCTCCACTGGCCGACTGAGATCAGTTCGACGGCACAGTGAATCGGTCCACGCCCGCTCGGCCCAACCCCGTCACCACTCGCCAACCAGGAATGCGCCATACAGACAGCCACTGCGCGCCAGCGTACCGCCAACAGCCCGGTGCAGATTTACCTTCGGTGCTGCACGACTACAGCTAAGCTTCTGCTTCCGGCCAGAAACAGACGCTCGCAATACTTCAACCACGACCAATCACGAAGTAGTTTGGCCCTGAAAGAATTTTCGTGCCGTTCCCTACTTGAACATGTCCAGCAAGTCCTTGTCCTCATGCCGCTGCTCCCACGTGGAGAGCAAACAGAAGCTCACACCACTTCGCATGGCAGCCTTCTGAAACCCGGCCAGCTCCTCCTTCGTAACCGGGTACTCAACCGGATCAAAGTGCAGAATCCCCCACGGCTTGACGAGAGAGAACACAGGCAGGAGGTCCGAGAAGATCGCCTTGAGCAGGGGCCGGATATTCGAAAAGTCCTTGATCGGACCCGCGCGATTGCCAAGGGCATGGCACTGGCTACGGATGGTCCTATCTCCACCGACCACGCGGGCAATGAAGTGGTCCTGGTGCACTTGAACGTAGATCAGCTGACGGCGAAAGATCCTCATCCCCTTCCCAACCCCACACGCTCAATGGTCGTTCATGTGCCTGCACGCCTTTCCATCAAAGCGCAGGCTCTGCCTTCAGCGCGCTTGAACCCCTTCGCAGCAGGTACAACGCAACCAGGAATGGCCACAGCGAGTTGATCGACGAGAACAGGCGCTGGGTCAGCCCCCGATAGCCTTCCGGGTCCGCGCCAACCACGTTCAACCAGAGATAGACGATGCTCGCGATGCTCACCATAGCAGTCACGGCGTAAGCCCTTCGGTTGGCAGACCACGCGCTCAGTTCGATGTGCGACATCGCCGGTGCAATGATGTTTGCGATACCGATGGTGTAGAAGCCGTGCATCGGATGGCCCATGGGCCAGAGCCCGTTGGTCAGCATCGAGATGCCAAAGATCATCCAGCAGATTGCACCTACTGCGATCCGGCGACCAGACTCACGCCATACCCCGATGGAGAACGCCACGAAGCCGACACCGGAGCCGATGGCGGCGATCCTGCCGCAGATGCTTGCGAGCGTTGGCGCCTGCAGCAGCTCGCTGGCGTGCTGCGCAAGCGGGTTGTAGCCCGGCGCGAACACGGCGGCAACGCTGGTCCAGAACAGGAACCACGGAAGCGGGATCAGACCCGCAGACAGAAGAAGTCGATTGCGGCGTGACACGTACAGCGATCCTTGTATTGGTCTGCGCCAGGGGGGGGAATCCGTTCAAACGCCGCAGAGCCTTCCTGCTCCGGGCAGGACAGTTCCGGGTGACTACAGCAGTAGTCAGATTCTGCGTGACACCCTGTGGGGTCAATAGGCAGAAAGTCACTCATGCATGGAGGCGAAGTACGCGGCACTCATCAGCTGCCCTCGCACCGGTTCCTTCGCAATGGCGATCACACATTGCCGTCGGCCCGATGTTGTCGCATTTGCCGTGCCTTGCGTCTCTGGTGGAAGGTTCTGACGACTCCGTTCCAGAAGTGCCGCTGCGCCTAGCACGCCAACGCTCTCGCCGCTTCCGGCGCTATGCGACAATGCCAAAAGCGTCTCGGGTTTTGGCGGCATTGACCCCTACCCGTTGGCATTCCGCACAACAGCAGGTAATCGTTACTTCGCCACCGTGCATCGGTGGTCGGGACTCGAAAACCCGTTGTTGTGATGAAGTTTGCGCTTGCCAGCCGGCATCACCTTGCGTGGTGCCGGCTGGCAATCCGTCTGCCGGCTATGGCGGGCGGGGCGTGGGGGCCTCGTGCCCGCCGGCGATCATCACACACCGGTTTTCGAGCCACGCCCCGTCCGCCACCTTTATCGGTGGCGGCGTCCGCCTGCATGCACGGAGCCCGCCATGACCACGCCGCACTCCCCTCCCCCGCGCCCGATCCAGGAAGCGCCCTCGGCCGCTCCGGCCCCGGACCCGAACAGCCTCATCGCCATCCTGCACGCCATCGGCGCGGGCGCTGCGGCCGACGGCCAACCCTGGCCCGAGCAGCATCACCTGCGCAGCCGGCAGATGGCGTTGTCCGACGCCGACTGCGCGCTCACCGGCCAGCGCATCGTGCAGGAGATCCTGCTGGCGGCCGAGCGCACGCGCCAGAACGGTGAGCCGGAGCAGTACGTGGGCGACCGGGTGATGGAGGGGCTGGTGATGGCCGATCTCGCGCTGACCGCCTTCATCCACGAGCGGATGCGACCCAAGGACTGAGCGCGTTTATGGCGCGGGGTTTTCTGTCTGTGTGCGGGGTGACGAATGAAGATGCACGGCCTTGCCGCTGCAGCGGTGTGCATCGCGGTGATCGGCCCGATGTGGGTGGAGTGGCCCGAGCCAGCGGGCGATCAAGTGTGGGCCTACCAGAAGCTGCGGCCGGCCGATTACCGCGTGCTGCACAGTGATGCGCTCGGCTTTGTGACCGCGAAGGCACACGAGGGCTTTGAACTGCACACGCGCCATGCCAGGGCAACGTCCTTCGAGATCCGGTGCAAGGGCGTTGTGGTGATGGACGTAGAGAATGCGCCCTCGCGTGTGATGATCCGCATGCCCGCCGATGCACGGTGGCGGGCGCCGGATATCGAACGGCTGCGTATCAGCTTCGAGCGTTGGCTGGATCTGCACCAGAGCCAGGGATGGTTGCTGGTGGAAAGTGCGGGGCCTTCGTGGGTTGCGGCGCGGTTTGGGCACTTCACTGGGTCAGTGCCTGATGAGCAGCGGTGTCTGCTTGGGGCGCTGGGCCGCCATTGACTGTCATCCCCTAACCGGCCCATTCGCAACTCGAAGCCACCAGAAACGACCTGGAGAAGCGGCGAGTCCTGAGACTCACCCGCGCCAAAGGCGATGGTCCTGCCACCCTGCTGCAGCCCCGATGCTTTTCGTTCGCACTTCGGTCGTCAGGCCAGCCGAGAGGTGGACATCGACGCGTTCACGCCAATCCAAGGAATCAGCGGTCGTCGCTTCCAGAAGTCTGCGAAGCAGGAGCAGCAGAAAGAAGCAGCGATTCGGTGCGTACGGCGCTTCACGTTCAGACCATCCCGCCGACCGAGGGCGAACCGCCGAAACACCGAGCTCCTTGTTCCACAACCTGCTGTGATGTGCAACGACATTTCGCACCACGCTGGTGACATGCAGCCAGTTTGCGAAGACTGGCGCTGCCAGCTGCATCTCACCCGCAACAGCCTTCTGTTCTCTGGAGTGCAGCGCTTTGTAGAAACGAGAAAGCGAACCCAGCGACATGACTTCTGTCGCCATCCAGATCGGCACTCTGGGAAACGCGGGTGAAACGTACTTTTCCTTGTAGTGCCGAATGAACGCCTCCCTGGAGCGGGTCACTTCACTTTCGACGCCGCCGAGCCAATCCGCATACTCCTGCCCAGCGAATGTCAGATTGCGCGGTTCCAAGTGGCCGAAGGCGCCATAGGCGTGGGCAAAGTGGTAGGTGAGCACGGTCCGCGTTGCTACCTCGATATGGCCGACGGCCTCCATCACCAGGTCTCGAAGCACCCTATCGAACTCATAGAGGCTGACCGCGTCCTCGAAAGTCGCTTGATCGCGGAAGTGATCGCTACCAGGAATACGCTGGGTATAAAGATAGCCCATGAGGCGGTAGTAGCCGACACGCTGCAGGTAGCGATTGGCGTTGGCGACGTCGCCGATGGCAAGCCCGCGCTGCTGTAGCTGATCAAGCTGCGCCTGAATCGAAAGCGGCGGCTTGCGGTAATGGGTCATCCTGACACTCATTTGCGAGCAAAAAAAACCCGCCAATTTGAGCATGTCGCGAACTAGCGCGTCAGAGGCGTGGCGGGTGTGTTGCGTGCATTTTAGCGGCTCCGCTTCTTGCCTGCAAGTAATTGTGTGTAGTTTTGGGTGGTTGTAAATGCTTGTTCTAAAAACACTTTGTGAAAAATCCAACTTGAATTCAGCCATCTCCCGGGCGCCGGTTAAACAATGTGAATTCCGGGCCGATCCAGCTGTAGCAAGCCGCCGCCCCAGCGCTACTCCACGTGATGCCGGTCGAGTTCCGTCACTCAATTGCAGAGACCAACCGCCGGGGAGCAAGAAGCCAAACTTCAACGGATCAACTGACTGCCAGAATCCTCCTAGTCCATTCACCAGCAACTTCCGATATCCCACGCGGAGCGCCTGCCGCACCATCAAGCGTCTTTCTGCGGGAAACCACACATGAGCCTGGCGCTGGTCCACAGCCGTGCCCGCGCCGGGGTCGACGCCCCGCTGGTGCGGGTGGAAGTGCATCTCTCTGGTGGCCTGCCCGCCACCCAGATTGTCGGCCTGGCCGAGACCAGCGTGCGCGAATCACGCGAGCGCGTGCGCGCCGCCCTGCTCTGTGCACGCTTCGACTTCCCGCAGCGGCGCATCACCCTGAACCTCGCGCCTGCTGATCTGCCCAAGGAAGGTGGGCGTTACGACCTGGCGATTGCGTTGGGCATTTTGGCGGCCAGTGGCCAGGTCGATCCGCAGTCGCTGCTGCAGTACGAATTCCTGGGCGAGCTTGGCCTGACCGGAGAACTGCGGCCGGTGGCGGGTGCGCTGCCGGCCGCGATTGCGGCGGCTGACGCCGGGCGCATCCTGGTGGTGCCGCCGGGCAATGCCGCCGAGGCTGCGCTGGCCGAGCATGCCGATGTGCGGATAGCGCGTACGTTGCTGGAGTGCTGCGCTGGGTTGGGGAACCCACGCCTGCTGCCGCCCGTGGAGCGCGTGGACACGACACCGTTGCCACTGCCCGATCTGGCCGACGTGCGCGGGCAGGCGCATGCGCGACGTGCGTTGGAAGTTGCCGCAGCGGGTGGGCACCATCTGCTGTTGATCGGCAGTCCTGGCTGCGGCAAGACACTGCTGGCCTCGCGCCTGCCCGGCCTGCTGCCGGACACCGAGGAAGCCGAGGCGCTGCAACTGGCCGCGATTGCATCTGTCAGTGGTGAGGGGCTGGATCCGCGGCGCTGGCGCCAGCGACCCTTTCGGGCGCCACATCACAGTGCCAGTGCGGCGGCGCTGGTGGGCGGCGGCAACCCACCCTGCCCCGGCGAAATCTCGCTGGCCCATCACGGTGTCCTTTTCCTCGATGAGCTTCCAGAGTGGAACCGCAGCGCGTTGGAAACCCTGCGCGAGCCGCTGGAATCCGGCCACATCCGCATCGCCCGCGCGGCGCGCAGCGTGCAGTATCCCGCGCGGTTCCAACTGGTGGCAGCGATGATCCGGGTCTGTGCGATCGTTAGAAGTTCAGTACACTGAGATCATTGGGTTAGAACTATCAACGATGTGCAGGGTGTCCCCTGCCGGATCCCTGACTAGCAGCCGAAATGGTGTGGTCTTGATTGATCTTGGGCCTGCTCAGGCACAGCACGGGGAACGGCAGTGGAGCTTGGTGCGTTAGGTGAAACCTATGGCAACACTTGAGGTTCTGCTCGAGGGCCGCGCACCAATTTCCACGATCGTACTTGCGCATCCCGAAGTGCCGGCCTTCACTCATCCGGCTCGCCGGGAAGGTGGCCACGCCGACCGCGGGGCATGCCTAAGTGAAAAGTCATATCAAGAATAAGCAAATCAGCTACCTGATGGCGCCTCAGCAAACACTGAGCGCACTCGGAGCCAACCGGGAACTCGCTCGTGCACCTAATATGGGCCACCTCCGACTTCACGATTCGCGGGCAGCCTTACCCAGGCTTCCCCATCGTGCTCTATGACTCGATGGAGTCAGCCGTGGAGGTAAATCAATTCCTCCGACACTATCTTCTACGCGGAGTGATTGGTTCACGAGGGTCCTGGCCAAGCACAGGTCGAGCGCTCTATGACTACTTTGGCTTCCTCGAGGCTCATGACCTGCATTGGGCTGATGTAGACCGTGGCGAGGAGAAATCGCTCGTTGCCGCTTACCGGGACTATTGCCTGGAGCAAGTGAAGCTTGCCCGACGTACGGTTCGCCAGCGGCTGCACTACGTTTGCGACTTCTACGAGTACTCCCAGAAGCAGACCTGGATTGACCGACTTCCGTTTGGCATCGAAGATCGCACTGTCCGTCGCGAGAACGCAGGCTTCTTGGCGCACACCGATAAGTCTGGGAACACAATTAAGGTTCGCGATGTGATGCCTCGAAACCACAGGCAGTTGCCCAAATTCCTGACCCGAGAACAGGCTCACGCACTACTCGCATGCACTGAGAATCCGCATCACAGGATGATGACCCGGCTGGGACTCCAGACCGGCTTGCGTCGTGAGGAGATCGCTACGTTCCCGCTAGCCTATGTCTTCAACCCAGACGCCAGGCACGGTAGTGCGAGGAACGTCATGGTGGCCCTCGATCCCTCCGACGGAGAGGGCATGATGACCAAGGGCGGCAAGCCTCGAGATATTTGGATTTCGAGGCGTCTTATGAGCGATCTCTATCGCTACAGCGTCCTTGTCCGCGGCGAACTAGCGTCCCTGAGCGATAAGGCCCATCCCACACTCTTCCTGACGCAGGATGGTAGACCTTATGCGAATCATGGAAAGCACATCGAAGTCATCGTACGGAAGAACGGGCTGAAGGCAGGGTTCCGAACGCATCCGCACATGTTGCGGCACACCTACGCCACTCATATGCTTTTAGCTCTTCAGAGGGACAGAGCAGCACAAGCGGTAGAGCCGCTCGTGTTTGTTCAGCGCCAGCTTGGGCATGTCTCCATCGAGACAACCATGATCTACCTTCACCTTGTCAACTCCCTGGTCGATGATGCCGTCCTTGCTTACGACGAAGAGCTGAATGACCTGGTTGATACGCTCTCATGACAGGAAAGCGCAAGGTCCACATCAGGACTGATCTTCATCAGCCTCGGATAGCACAGCACCACGAAGGTGGTCTCCTGAAATCGGGCGATGATGACAGGAAGCCGCCTGCGGCGACGCTGGTGAACTTCGGTTTTAATGCCGTCGGTGCGCGGACCTACGACTTCGCCAGACACTACGCGGTGGGAATAGACGAAATCACCAGCGCCTGTCAGCGTCAAATAGAGCGCTTCCTGTGCAAGCAGGACGCAGAGTTAGAGGTAAGCACGATCGCCGGCTATGCACGCTCTGGGCTAGACACCTTTCTTCCCTACCTGGCTCTGCGCGCAGCCGCTCTCCGGCGCGCCTTGACCCTAGCCGACATAGATCGCGACGTGATAGATGGCTACCTCCGACATCTTGCGGATTCAGGTGCCACCCGCTCAGCGCAGAAGATGCGATACGACAAAACGAAGGCGGTGATCCAAGCGCTTGGTCGCCGCGGGCTTATCCATTTATTCGATGCAGGGACTGAGCGAACCTTTCCGGCGAACCCCTTTCCGAACAGTGCTAGACAGGTCAAGGGCGAGACGCCACTACTGCGAAAAGAGCGCCAAGCGTTCGCCGCGGCAGTTAAGACGGCAGTGATGCCGATCTTCCGGGAGGACGTAAGTGTTACTAGTGAACTGCTGTCATACGCACTTCTGATCATTGCACTCCACACTGGACGCAACACCACTCCTCTTCTTGAAATGGGTGCTGATTGCCTACGCCCCCACCCCAAAGAGAACACAGAGTTCCTCGTCCTCTGGAAGAGAAGGGGCTACAACTCCAGCAAAGTAGCACTTCGTGCAGATGGACAAGACGATCGCACGATTGAGTCAATGCCGGGCGTCAAGGTGCCTATCGTTCGCCTGATCCGGCGAGTGATAGAACTTTCCAAGCCCCTGCAGGCCGAAGCAGAAGCACATCATGCCGGTAGGATCTGGCTCTATCGCAGCCGCCAGCGAGGCAGAAGTGGGTATGTCACTGCGCTGAACGACTCCACGGTCTCCAACGCGATTCAGACCCTCGTCGCTGATGCGGGGCTAGTCGGCGCGGATGGAAAGCCACTGAGGATAAACGTCTCCCGCCTGCGGAAGACGTTCGCCAATCGCATCTTCGAGTTGCTTGATGGTGACCTAGGCAGCACTGCTGTCGCACTTGGCAGCACACCGAGGGTAGCCGGACGCAACTACATGAGGCCGGGAGAACGGTCCAGTCGCAACTGGCAGTTCATGGGCGAGGTGCTTACCCAAGAACTTCTCAGCCGAACGATCGGGGCGACTGAGCGGACGCCAACCGGCCGCTGCACCGACCCAAGCAATACCACGTATTCCTCCACGACAGCCGACGGCGCCGTGTGCTTTTCCTTTCTCGACTGCCTGCGCTGCCGCAACTATGTGGTGACTGGTGAGGATCTCTATCGACTCTTCAGCTTCTACTGGCGAGTTCTCCGTGAGCGGGATCGAATGGATGCCCGCATTTGGGAGAGACACTATGCCCACATTCCTCGACTTATAGAGCGTGATGTCATCGCGACGGGGTTACGGAGGAAGGTCTTCAAGCCGGCGGACGTCGATGCAGCTCGTGAGCGTGCTCGCCACGACCCTCACGCCTTCTGGAGGTTTGATTCTATTGCGTCACTTGACGATTTCCGCCAGCCATTGGAAGAGACTGCATGAACGCAACAGCGTTGCACCAGGTGGACTCAGATGTTCCATCTCAGACCTTCAGTTCCGTTTCACTGAACGCGCATGAGCGAGATCGCCTTGTCATTAGCTCGGCCAAGGTCAATGGCACCTTGGTCACCAGAAGCTTGTATGGGGATGGCACCTGGTTGCTGAATGGTGCCCCGCCCAACGTGGCGAAGGGCCATGCAAGGATTGACTTCTCAAGGGTGCCCGAGGAGTTTCGTGCCGCAGCCAAGGAGCTGATGTACCTGTACCATTTTCGTGGTCGAGAGGGGTCCGGTAAGGCCGCGGCCACCACGCTTGTGGGAGTGTTCGATCAGTCCGTGCAGTTCTTCCGCTATCTTGTGTCGATCAAGGTAGAGGCGCTCTGCGATGTCAGTCCAATGGTATGCGCTACGTATGTCGCCGCCTGCAAGGCAGAGCGTATAGTTCGCAAGGGTGACGGCAAGCCTCTGTCTGCGGAGGCCTTGGGAGGGCGGTTCTCTGCCGTCGAAGTTCTGTACGAGATGAGCTTGCTTACGAACGACCCGATGCCCTCGCACCCGTGGCCAGAAAGCTCGGCCAAGCATCTCGCAGGGCTCACCGGTTCGAGTAAGCGAAGCAAAACACCACTAATTCCTGACGATGTCTTCAGTGCATTGTTTCATGAGGCATGGTCGCTTGTTCAGAGAGGTTCTGCCCTACTTGACCTACGTGACACTCTTGAGGGATTTCCGGATACCTCAGTAGCCTTATCCAGCTCTGGTGCCAATCGAGCCAAGAACCGTCAGCTCAAATTGCTAGGCTGGGATAGAGGCGTTCGAAGCTTCGGAGTAGAGCTGAATAGGCTTCGCACGGCTTGCTACATTGTGGTCGCCAGCCTCTCTGGGTGTCGGAACCATGAGTTGGCGCATCTCCGGTCCTCGGCCTGCTACAGCACGCGAGGCGAAGAAGGTGAGGTCTATTGGTGGATGCGGGGGCGGAGCGATAAGACCGCAGTCGGCGACACCGAATGGATGATACCAACGGCTGCGGTGCAGGCACTAGCGGTCATGGACCGGTGGGCGATACCGCTACAGGAAGAGTTGGTGTTAGAAATCCAACGGATGACTGAGGCGAATCCACTTGATCCCGAAATTGCCGAGGCACAACGACATGTCGGCGCGGTGTTCATCGGCGCTGACAAAGATCGATCGGGCCGGGTACGGATACTGACCGACAGCGCGTGGAACATCGCTCTCACGTCTTTCGCACGGGGTATCGGTCTGAACTGGGTTCTTAGTACGCATCAGTTCCGTCGGAAGTTTGCCAACTACGCTGCACGCAGCCGTTTCGGTGACCTGCGGTATTTGCGCGAGCATTTCAAGCACTGGTCGCAGGACATGACCAATGATGCGTATGCACTCAATGAGTCGCAGGAGATTGAGTTGTATGGGGAGATCCTGGAAGAGCTAGCTGCGATCAAGCAAGGGGTTGCCGACCAATGGTTGAGTCCTGCTGAACCACTAGCCGGCGGCTATGGGGGCAGACTCACCTTCTGGCGGAGCCAGAACGAGAACATCGTTCTTTTCAAGGATCGGGCAACAATGGTCCGGTCAGTGGCGGAGAGCCATGCAATCCGTAGCAACGGGCACGCATGGTGTACTGCAGACGACAATCGGTGTATTGGAAACACTTTCGAGAAGACGCGCTGCAGTGGTTGTGACAATGCGGTCATTGGTAGCGTTCATGCTCATCTCTACCAGCGTCTCTATAGCGATCTCAAGGATGTCGCCAAGTGCGAAGACATTGGACAAGGTGGGCGATTGCGTGTACTTCGCGACCTTGAGCGCTGTCGCAACGTATTGCTTTCCCTGGGACACGATCCGGATGCTCACGCCCAATGACTACGAAACGAAAGCCCGGCGATGCCAGGCGCAAGGATCTTGAGCTTGCAGTCTCGCGAATTCAAAGGGGGCGAGCACGAACAGAAGCTAAGAAGCTCAGCATAACCTCCGTGGCGCATGAGGCTGGCGTCACCCCCGCTTTGATCCACAACCATTATCCAGACATCGCCGAAGCGATCCGCGAGGCCCAAGGCCGGTCGAGCCGGGCGCAGCGGGATGTGAAGCATGAGCAGTTGCTGGCCGAACGTGAGCGGAACCGGGCCCTCCGGGCAGAGAATCAGGCGCTTCGATCCCAGTTGGCTCGGTTGGCGTCCATCAATGAGGTCCTGCAGGCGGAGAACCGCGTCCTTGAAGCCAAGCAGCGCGATTCGAAGGTCGTCGATATCAGGCCCAAGGGCGCTACATAGCCGCTCCTGCGGGTCAGGAAACAGTTAGTTGCGGCAACCCATTGAAACAGCAGCGTAAAATCACTCATAACTGTTAGGACCCACCCGGAACACATGAACCCTTGCCCGTGTGGCTGGGCCGGTGACCGCAGCAACCGCTGCCTGTGCAGTGACGAGCGCATCAACCGCTATCGCGCGCGGGTATCCGGCCCGTTGCTGGACCGTATCGACCTGCATATCAGCGTGGCGCGCATGGACGCGGTGGAGCTGCGGGAGAGTACGCCGCTGGGTGAGCCCAGTGCATCGGTGCGTGAGCGGGTGGAAGCCGCGCATGCGCGGCAGCAGGTGCGTGGCGGGCTCAATGCACATCTACCGCCGGCTGCGCTGCGTGCGTGCACAAAATTGAGTGAGGCCGATCAGGATCTGCTGGAGCAGGCGATTGAGCGTCTGCAGCTGTCCGCACGGGCGATGCATCGGATTCTGCGGGTGGCGCGCACGATTGCAGATCTGGCAGGTTGCGAGGTGATCCAGACGGCGCATCTGGCTGAGGCGATTGGCTATCGGCAACTGGACCGGGGAAAGCCGGGGGTGTAACGAAGGATCACGTCAAGATGAAGGAGGCACGCCGCGTCTCGTCAAACTGCAGCCTGTTTACCGGCAGAACGCCGACGCCAAGCAGAAGCCCACGACTGTGCCGTTCCCATATCTCCGCCGGCCCTGCGGCACCAGCTTCCACGGCAAGGACTCGATACACCGGTGCGTAGTCATCCCGTTCGTCCTCGAACGGACAGTCGAGCACCCAGTGCTTTGATGCGCTATCGGTCACCAGCATCAGCCGTGGCAGGTCGTGGAATCCGCGATACGCGAGGATGCGATATCGCCCCAGAAGAAGATCCATCGGAACTCCCTGCAGATGTGCGGGTCAGCGGCCGCGCCCGAACAATACGCCTCGCCGGGCCAGCAACGCCACCCGACGGCTGACCAGCGCGTGCAGCTCCGCCAGCTCCGACGCCCGGTCAGCCGTCATGTTCCCGCCGAACAACACCCGCGACAACGCCGCCTCGTCGCTGTCGTGCGGGTGCTGCCACCGATCCCGGTACACCTTCTGGCACACCAGCCAGGCCAGCCGCAGCCCCCCACCGGGCAACGGGCGGACCACACGCTCGTAGACGTGCCAGAACTGGTACTCGGCCTGCAGGTCGATCACAGGCGCCACGGACAGCGCCTGCCGGGGCCGTCCATGACTCCGTATGCCGAACAACGGTGATCGCGGGTTGTACTGAGCCATGCCGACAGCATGACCCAGCAACATTGTGGGAACCTTGCGTCGCCGCCAGAAAATCCCTGTTGATTGCGCAAGGCGGGTTTGTGGACGGATTTTGGCACCTGCCTGGGGACCGCCAGGTGCATCCACGCATGGCGTGGATCTACTTAGAAGGTCATCGAGGTGCTGAGCATCAGCTGCCGGGGCGCGCTGCGCTGCAGGGTCTGGTAATCCCCCGAGAACGACGAGCCGGCGATGGTGGCGGTGCCGATGTTGTGGCGGTTGAACAGGTTGCTCACGTCCAGCCGCAGCTCCAGGCCCGGCACGGCGCTGTCCGCACCAAAGCGGTAGGCGGCATAGGTGTTGACCTGCCAGAAGGTCGGCACGCGGATGTCGTTCTCGTAGGTGAAGGGCTGGCGCAGGTAGGAGGTGCTGGTGGCACCGAAACGCCAGTCACCAAAATGCGCCGACAGGTCACTGACCAGCGAGATCTGCGGGTAACCCGGCTGGGCATTGCCCTTGATCGGGTACACCGTGTCGCCCACCACGAAATCGCTGTCGTAGTACGAACGGGCCACGGCCACGCCCTGGTAGACCTGCAGGTGGTCGGTCAGGTCGGCGGTGATGCCGAGGTCGGCGCCGATCACGTGCATCTTCGGCATCAGCCGCACCGTGTTGATCTGCGCGAACTGGGTGCCAATGGCCGCCGACAGCAGGCGGTTGCGGATGTCGTTGTAGAACACGTCACCGGTGATCGTCAGCCGGTCGAAGCGATGCGACGCGCCGACGGTCAGATTCCAGTTCTTCTCCGGGCGCAGCGTGCCGGCCACGCGGTCGAACTCTTCCTGGTCGGTGATGGTCCACGCGGAGGCGGTGTAGCCGATGTTGCCGCGCTGCGCCACGCGGTAGCCGTTCATGGTGTTGGCCAGGTCGATGAAGGCATCGGTGGATTCGGTCGGGCTCCAGAACAGCGAGACATGCGGCAGGAAGTTGCTCTTCGCGCGCAGCGTGCCGTTCACCGGCCGGTCCTTGGCATCACCCAGGCCGCCACCTCTGGTGCGGAAGTCCACGGCCTTGAAGCCAACGCCCAGCTTCAGCGTGTCGTTCAACACGATGTCGTCCTGCAGGTAGAACTGGCGCGAGCGGGTCACCCAGCTCGATGCGTTGTCGCTCTTGAACGCGGGGCCGTACACATCGAACGGACCGGTGGCCTTCAACGGCGGGCCCTCGCCCAGCAGCGGCTGCTGGTACCACTCGGTCTTGGCTGCGGCCTTGCTCTTCTCCTGCCAGAAACCGGCGGTGAAGGTGTGCGCGCCGGTCTCGAACTGCAGGTTGAGCATGCCGCCCAGCCGATTCACGCGCGGGGTCTGCACCTGTTCGGAGAACGGCGCGCCGTTGGGCGACGGTACGGTCGGGTCGGTCAGCGTGGCCTGGGTGTGGCTGTTGGCGTTGTACAACTGCACGTTGCCACTCAGGGCCGGGGTAATCTGGAAGCGATGGTTGATCGAGGACACGCGGTCGCGGGTGATCTGGCCGGTGTCATACGGAATCAGCTCGGACAGCTCACCGCAGGTGTAGGCGCCGCAGGATTTGTCCGCATTCTCCGGCGAGGCCACGTACCAGGCCCACGCATAATCGGGATAGAAGATGTCGGCCTTCCAGCCCAGCTTGCGGATCATGTCGAACGAAATGTTGTTGTAACCCCAGACCTTGGCCTTGCTGTCGGACAGGAACACGGTGAAGTCGCCCCAGGCAACGTCCTGCTGCAGCTTCAGGTCGCCGCGCAGGAAGTTCTGGGTGCCCTCGCCCTGGTACTTGTCGGCGGACACGCGCTGCAGGTCGACCAGCACCTTCGGGCCGTGCTCACCGAGTTGGCCGCTCTGCCCGGACACGGTGGTGACCAACGTGTTGTTGCTGCCCACGCCCTGTTTCACGCGCAGGCTGGGCGTGTCCTGCAGCTCGCGCAGGCGGTATTCCAGGCTGCCGCCGTTGACGCTGCTGGAGAACACGCTGACCGGTGCGCCACCGGGGCTGACCGTGATCGCGCCGATGCCATCGGGCACGCCCACGTTCACCACGCTGGTGCCGGTGAGCGAGAGGAAGCCGTTGTCGTTCAGTGGCACGCCTTCGAAGGTGATGCCCATTTCATTCATGCGGAAGCCGCGCACGAACAGGCTGGTAGCGGAGATGTCCAGGCCCAGCCCGTCGGTGGCGGTGTAGCTGGCGCCGGGTACCTGCTTGAGCATGGCCAGGCCGTTGTTGCCGGTGACCATCGCATCGAGGTCTTCGGCCTTGATGATGTAGCGGTTGGGGCCGACCACCTGGGTGGGTGCAACGGCCGCGCCGCGTGGCGTGGCGATGACCTGCAGCGCGTTCAAGGTGGTGGGCGTGTCATGTGCTGCGTCGTGCGATTCTGCGGCGTACGCAGGTGCGGTGATGGCCGTGATGATGGCCAGAGCGAGGCGCGTCGTGGGTGGGGTGTTCATGGGCAGATCCAGGGTGCAGGGAGAGAGCGGCGCAGGCGCACGCCCAGCGCGTTGCAGCACCGGTGTCGGCGCCCTGGCTGGCGATGCGATTGCGTTGAGGGAGTGACGGCGCGGTGCGCGCCGGTCAGCAGACGAAGGCGATCATCTGCCGTGGGATTCGATGGGGTGATTTCGACGTGCGAAATTCTTGCATCGCAGTGCCGCATTCGCCATTGCGCGGTGGTACAGCGCGGATGGCGATGGGGATGGGTGGGTTATACGTGGGTATAGCCTGGGTCGGCGCATACCGCCTGCGTGTGCCAACCAAGGTTGGCACCTGCCGAGGCGGACGGGACCTGGTAGAGGCCGACCTTGGTCGGCGCTTGCCGTCTGCGTGTGCCAACCAAGGTTGGCACCTACCAGGGCGGATGGGACATGGTAGAGGCCGACCTTGGTCGGCGCATACGGTGTGCGTGCGCCAACCAAGGTTGGCACCTACCAGGGCATAGGGACGCGCGGTTACTGCAGGACGAAACGCTCAATGGCGCGCGCCACGCCTTCGTCTGCATTGCTGGTGGTCTCGAACCGCGCCACCGCCTTCACCGCGTCGATGGCATTGCCCATCGCCACGCTGGTACCGGCGTACTGCAGCATGGTCAGGTCGTTCTCCTGGTCACCGATGGCCATCACGTTGGCGCGGTCGATGCCCAGGTGCTCGGCCAGCTTCTGCAGGCTCGGGCCCTTGCCAGCGCGGTGGTCGAACACTTCCAGGAAGAACGGTGCGCTCTTCAGCACCGCGAAGCGCTCGGTCAGTTCGCTGGGCAGGCGCGCGATGGCGGCATCCAGCACGTCGGGCTCGTCGATCATCATCAGCTTGATGAACGACATGGACGGGTCCATGTCTTCCACGCGGCGGTAGGACAGCGGCATCCGCGAGAGATGCGAGTCGGCCACGGTGTAGTAGCTGATGTCCTGGTTGGGCGTATACATGCGCCGGCTGTCCAGCGCCTGGAAATGCACGCCCACTTTGCGGGCTACCTGCTCGCAGAACAGGAAGTCGTCGAAGCTGAGCGGATACTCGACCACGGTTTCGCGCGTGCCGATGCGCTGCACCAGGCCGCCATTGCAGGCGATGCAGTAGTCGTCGTCGCCGGTGATGCCCAGCTCGTGCAGGGACGGCGCCAGGCCCGGAACCGGGCGACCACTGGTCAGCACGATGTGCACGCCCAGCGCGCGCGCCTGCGCGATGGTCTGCTTGGCCCGGACGGTGAGCGTGTGGCTGGGGTCCAGCAGGGTGCCATCCATATCGATGGCGACCAGTTCGATGGTCGATTGCCTGCGGCCCATGTCCATTGCGTTCAACTCGTGCGGGGCACGCCAGTTTAACCCCTCATGCCCGGTTCACCTCTTTGCCCACGTTGGCCGGGATACTGCGGGAGCCTGTGCGTCCCCCCACCGCAGGACGGCCCCTTGACCGCCCTTCCCTGGAGAACCTTGCGACGCATGACCTACCGAGCCCCCGAAACCAATGACAGCGCGCCCCTGGCCGAGCAGATCGAGCAGATGATCGACGAATTGCCCGGTGAGCAGGTCAGTATCGGCACCCTGCTCAGCGCGCTGGGCGATGAAGGCCTGCTGCTGATCGTGATCCTGCTCTCGGCCATATTCATCATTCCGGTGTCGATTCCGGGGCTGAGTACGGTGTTTGGTGCCTCGATCCTGCTGATCGGCCTGAGCCGCGTACGCAACCGCCCGCTGTGGGTGCCGCAGAAGCTGGCGCGCCGCGAGATCGCCACCGACAAGCTGAAGGCCAACCTGGGCCGTGCGCTGAAGTGGGTGCACCGCATGGAGCGCCTGTCGCGGCCGATGCGGCTGGCGGTGATGGTGCGCTCGAAGAAGATGATGCGCCTGAACAACCTGATGCTGGTGTTCGCGACCCTGCTGCTGATGGCGCCGGCCGGGCCGATTCCGTTCAGCAATACCTTGCCGGCGCTGGCGCTGATGTCCTTTGCGATCGGCTTCATCCAGCGCGATGGTGCGGCGGTGGCGGCTGGTTATGGTTTCGTGGTGGCTACGGTGGTGTATTTCGGCGTGCTGCTGGGTGGCGTGGGGTTTGCTGCCGAATCGGTGTTCAGCGGGTTCCGCAGCAGTACCGCGGAACTGTAGAGCCGAGCCCAGGCTCGGCGGCTTATGGCTTTTTGTAGAGTCGAGCCATGCTCGACTGCTGCTGGCAGAAGCAGTCGAGCATGGCTCGACTCTACAAAGGCCGGATCCACAGCAGTCGAGCGTGGCTCGACGCTACAGAGTTACTTGGCAGACACCCGCCACACCACGTCGCCCACGTCGTCGGCGACCAGCAGTGCGCCTTCGGCGTCCATCGCCATGCCTACCGGTGCGCCCATCAAGGTCTTCTCGTCCTTCGAGGCGAAACCACTGACCACGGTCTGCGGCCGCCCGGTCGGCTTGCCGTCCTTGAACGGTACGTAGACCACTTCGTAGCCGCTCAGCGGCGAACGATCCCAGCTGCCGTGTTCGCCGATGAAGGCGCCGCCGTGGTACTGCGCCGGCAGTGCCTGGCCGGTGTAGAACAGCAGGCCCAGCGGTGCCACGTGCGAGCCGATGGCGTAGTCCGGCGTGATGGCTTTCGCCACCAGGTCCGGCCGCTGCGGCTGCACGCGCTCGTCCACGTGCTGGCCGTAGTAGCTGTAGGGCCAGCCGTAGAAGCCATCCTCCTTCACCGAGGTGAGGTAATCCGGGACCAGGTCGGCACCGATTTCATCGCGCTCGTTCGCGACTGCCCACAGCTGGCCTGTGCTCGGCTCCCAGTCCAGCCCGGTCGGGTTGCGGATGCCCGACGCAAAGATGCGGCTGCCACGGGTGGCCACGTCCACTTCCAGCACCACCGCGCGGCGGTACTCAACGGCCAGGCCATTCTCGGTGATGTTGCTGTTGGAGCCCACGCCCACGTACAGCTTGCTGCCATCGCGGCTGGCCAGCAGTTCCTTGGTCCAGTGGTGGTTGATGGTGCTGGGCAGGTCGGTGAACTCACGGCCCTTGTCGGACATGCGGGTTTCGCCCGGCACATAGTGGTACTGCACGATGTTGCCGGTGTTGGCCACGTACAGCGTGTCACCGATCAGTTGGATGCCGAACGGCGAATGCAGGCCTTCGATGTACACGTGCTGGGTCCAGGTGTTCGTGCCCGGTGTGCGGCGCAGCAGGGTGACCCGGTTGCCGCCCTTGCCGGCCTTGCCCGAGCGCGCCTTCACCTTGCCGGCGATCCACTGCTTGGGCGTGGTGACCGGTTCTTCGCCGGGGCCATTGCCCTCCACCACCAGCACATCGCCGTTGGGCAGGGTCAACAATCGCCGCGGATGCTGCAGGTTGGCGGCGATGCGTTCGATCTTCAGGCCTTCGGCCACGGTGGGTGACTGCCCATCGGCCCAACCCACGCCACGAGGCACCTGCATCGGCGGCATCAGGAAGTTCTTAGGTGCTGGCAACGGCGGCTTCGCACCCGACTGGTCGGTGGGGTGGTATTCGGCCTTGCCGGCACAGGCCGACAGCATCACGGCCAGCGCCAGGGCGCCCACGGTAGGCAGGATGTGCTTAGCCATGACGACCTCCCTGCAGCACCGGCGGCTGCAGCGACAGCAGGATCAGGCCCAGCGCGATCAGGGCCACGGTCAGCGCCGACAGGATCGTGCCCGGCACCGCGACGGCATAGGCATCGCGGCTGTGCACGAAGGCGTTCCAGATGGCCAGCACGACCGCGACCAGGTTGAGGAAGAAGTCGATGCGGTCGATGCGGGTGGCGGTGCCGTTGCGGCGCCAGACCGCGAACAGGTTGATCAGGCGCGGAATGATGGCGATCAGCAGGCCGAAGGTGATCAGCCAGGCGGCGGCCTTGCCCCACATCACCTCGGCGCTGTTGAGGTAGATCGCGTCGAAGATCAGCGCGCCGACGAAGAAGCCGAAGGGTATCGGGTTCAACAGGCTGAACAGCGTGGTGCCGAGGCCGCGATGGGCCTGGGCCAGAGGGTTGACCATCATCGTGCTCCGATGCGGAAGGGTGCACGGGCTGTAGTAGCACAGCCGGATGTGAGGGCGCGCGATGATGCCGGGTAGATCCACGCCATGCGTCGATACGCGTGCCAACCAAGGTGGGCACCTACCAGATGCGGGCCGCTGCAGTCGTCATTACCCCACGGCATAAGCGTTTGTGACGCAATCGGCACATCTGCAGATTGGGAGTGTGAAGAGGTAGGGGGTTGTTCGTTGTGTCGCGTTTGGCTCGTTGCGATGGGGCAGTTCCGCCCCGCCGTCCTGCCATGCCGATTCACAACAGAAGGATTCGTGTATGAAGCGACACACGCAACGCTCCGCGCCACCGCGCTCCGCGCGCCTGGCCCTTGCCACTGCCCTGGTGCTGGGCAGCCTGGCCGTCACCGCCCAGGCCCAGCAGGCCGATCCGCTGGCCGGGCGTCAGTGGCATCTGCTCAACACCGGACAGGCCGTACTGGGCGATACCCTGCCGGTGGCTGGCAACGATCTGAACGTGGATGGCCTGTTCCGCAATGGCATCCGTGGCCAGGGCGTCACCATCGCCATCGTCGATGACGGCCTGCAGATCGCACACCCGGACCTGGCCGCCAACGTCGCGGCGGTCGCGGGCAAGAACTTCGCCAACCAGAGCAACAACCCCTCACCGTCCAATCCCGACCGCGACAATCACGGCACCATGGTCGGCGGCATCGCCGGTGCAGTAGGTGCCAACAATCTGGGCGTGCGCGGCGTGGCCTCGGCGGCCACCCTGAAGGGCTTCAATTTCCTGGCGTCCAATGCCCAGGGCAATTCGAATTCCAACATCGAGTACTCGTGGTGGGACGGCGCCGAAGTGGCCGACGTGGGGGTCTTCAACAACAGCTGGGGCTCCAGCCCGGGCAACCCCAACCTGCCGCTGGCCTACAGCCAGAACGACATCGCCGCCTATGAGCAGGCCATGTCCGGCACCCGTGGCGGCCGCGGTGGCATCTACGTGAAGGCCGCAGGCAACAACCACAACAACGGCGCACGCTCGGATGGCACCGACATCTGCTCGGCAGACACCAAGAACCGCAACACGGGTTGCATTCCGGCCGGTCGCGACCCGCGTAACAACCTGTTCAACGTGATCACCGTTGCCGCCGTGCGCGCCGATGGCGTGCGCTCGTCCTACTCGTCCACCGGCTCGGCGCTGTGGGTGTCCGGCTTCGGCGGTGAGAATGGTTGGCAGCGGCAGGTCGTGCCGGGGCAGCTGGCGATCCGCTACGATCCGGCCATCCTCACCACCGATGTCACCGGCTGCGCGCAGGGCAGCAACAAGAACACGAGCCTGCGCAACACTTTGGACGGCGACCAGTCTGCCATCGACAGCACCTGCAACTACACAGGCAAGATGAACGGCACTTCGGCGGCCACGCCGATGGTGTCGGGCGTGGCGGCGCTGCTGCTGGAGACCAACCCGAACCTGTCCTACCGCGATGTGAAGTACATCCTGGCCACCACCGCCACCCGCACCGATCCGAACCGGGCAGCGGTGACCCACTCCGACGGCCGCGTGCTGGTGCCGGGCTGGACGGTGAATGCCGCCGGCCGTGCCTACAGCAACTGGTACGGTTTCGGTGTGGTCAATGCAGCACGCGCGGTACAGGTCGCAGAGGACTTCCAGCCGCTGGGTGCACTGGTGGATAGTGGCTGGCGCAACACGACGCGTACCGTGGCCATCGGCAATACCTCGGCGGCCGCGGCGCGCCTGACCTTCCAGCTGGCCAACGGTGCGCGCAACATCGAGAGCGTGCAGCTCGGCTTCCGCGTCAACCACAGCAACACCCGCCAGCTGCAGTTCGTGCTGATCTCGCCCAGTGGCACCCGCAGCGTGGTGCAACCGGCATTCACCGCGATCGGCTCTGGCCTCAATGGCGTCCAGCGCAACTTCACCAACTGGGACCTGCTGTCCAGCAATGCCTTCCTGGATGAGAACGCCACGGGCACCTGGACACTGGAAGTCACCGACCTGGGGCAGGCCGCGAACGCAGCATCGCGTGGCAACCTCGAATTCTTCAAGATCCGCGTTCTGGGGCACTGATGATGAAGACGACCATTCTGTTGAGCACCCTCGCCCTTGCGGCGATGACCACCACCGCCTGGGCACAGAGTTCGGGCCAGACACCTCCGGCGAAGACCTTGTCGACCGTAGACACGCAGCAGTTGAAGGCAGAGGCCACCGGCCGTTCGTTCAATGTGGGCGGCTCGCGCTTCCAGCTGGCGCCGTCGGCAACCGTGCAGCAGGCCAGCGGCGGCCAGTTCCGGATCACCACCGGGGCTGATGCCAGCGCGGCGGCCGTCGGCACCCGCAGCAAGCGGTCCACGGATGCGTCTACCGGTGTGGCCGCACGTGCGGATGCCGGTGCCAGCAAGTTTGCGGCCGCTGTCTCCAACGATGGCGCACCGGTCGTGGCGACCTCGCGGGTCAAGGTGTTCTTCACCGATGCGGCTTCGGCGCAGCGTGCGGCCACCGCCACCGGCGGCACCGTGGTGAAGGTATCCAAGGCCTCGGGCCGCGCGATTGTGGAGTATCCGTCGGTGAACGCGGCACTGGATGCGACCACCAAGCTGCTGTCGACCGCCGGCATCAAGGCGGCCGAGCCGGACGTGGTGCAGTGGGAAGAAACCAAGTAAGGCGTTGAGTGGTGCCCCCGGCCGGTTGGCTCTCCTGGCCGGCCGGGGGATTGGTGTGTGGGGGGTGTGCCGACCAACGGTCGGCACCCACCAGATTCATTCACCGCGTGTCGACCAAGGTCGACACCTACCGGGGCAGCGGGCGCGACGAACAGGCGGCATCAGCCGGGCATGGCCCAGGATTACCGGGCGGCGAGCGTGTCGCTTTGCTTGAGGTGGCAGCTGGCCAGCGGGCCGTTGCCGGCGGCCGGATGGCCAGGCTCGAGCAGCAGGCGCTGCACGTCCGAGAACAGCTTGTCCACCGGCATGCCATAGGGCGCGAACAGGCGCAGGCGGCCTTGGCGATCAAACACGTAGCCGCCGGCGATGTGGCTCATGGTGTAGGTCTCCGGCACCGGGCCGGGTTCCTTTTCGTAGAACGCCTTGAAGTCGCTGGCCATCGCGGCCAGTTGCGCTTCGTTGCCGACCAATGCGACCGCCTTGGGGTCGAACGCTTCCACATAGGTGCGGGCGACTTCGGGCGTGTCGCGTGCGGGATCGACACTGACGAACACTACCTGCAGCTGGTCGGCATCCTTGCCCATCAGGTGCTTGACCTGGCTGAGCTCGACCATGGTGGTCGGGCACACGTCCGGGCAGCTGGTGAAGCCAAAGAACAGGTAGGTCACCTGCCCCTGCAGGTCCTTCGGCCCACGCACGGTGCCGTGGCTGTCGGGCATCGACCACTGCTGGCCGAGCTCTTCGCAGGCGATGTCCTTGGAATAGAAGTCCATGCGCGACTGCGCACTGCAGCCGGCCAGCAGGCCGATGGCCAGGCCTGCCAGCAGCGGCAGGCGGAAACGGGGAGAGAACAACGAACGGGCAACAGCAGCAGGACGCTTCACGGGTACCACCAACGCAGACGCGGGCGGGGTCTCGGTCAGGCCTGCCCTTGGGGGAAAGAGGACGGAGGTGCCGGGGTGATCGCGCGGTCCATGCCGATCACCCCGGCCACGGTCAGTTGATCATCATGTGGTAGTGCATGCTCCAGATGATCCAGACCGACAGTGCGACGACGATGAACAGGATCACCAGGGTGAACACGAAGCTGGCCAGGTTCCAGCCACCTTCGGACTTGCGGTCCATGTGCAGGAAATAGACCAGCTGCACCAGGATCTGCGCCACCGCGAAGCCGACCAGCAGGAACAGCGTGAGCGGCCGCGACAGCACCGGGTTCATCACCAGCGCGAACGGCACCACGGTCAGCAGCGCGCACAGCACGAAGCCGATCAGGTAGGACTTGGTGGAGCCGTGCGCATTGCCGGCGCGCGAGGTTTCGACGTGGGCCATGTCAGAAGGCTCCGATCAGGTAGACGAAGGTGAAGACGCAGATCCACACCAGGTCCAGGAAGTGCCAGAACAGGCTCAGGCACGACACGCGGGTGATGTTGGTCGGGGTCAGGCCGCGGCGGTAGACCTGGTGCATGACCACCGCCATCCAGATCAGGCCGCTGGCCACGTGCAGGCCGTGGGTGGCGACCAGCGCGAAGAACGCCGACAGGTAGGCACTGGTGCTGGGGCCCGCGCCTTCGTGGATCAGGTGCGAGAACTCGTAGATCTCCATGCCGATGAACGAGGCACCGAGCACGAAGGTCACGCCCAGCCAGCGCAGCACTGCCGAGGTGTCGTGACGATGCATCGCCAGCACGGCCTGGCCGTAGGTGATGCTGGAAACCAGCAGCAGGAAGGTCTCGGCCATCACGAACGGCAGCGAGAACAGGTCCTTGCCGGTGGGGCCGCCGGCGTAGGCGGTGCTGAGCACCGCGTACGAGGCGAACAACGAACCGAACAGCACCAGGTCGGACATGAGGTAGACCCACATGCCGAACACCTTCATGCCGCCCTGCTCGTGGCCATGGTCGTGCTCGTGGTGGTCCTCGTGCGCCTGCGTGTCGCTGGCCAGCTCGGGGCGGGTCAACAGGTTCATGCGCGTACCTCCTTCAGCTTGGCAAGGTTGGCCGCTTCGGTGCGCGCCACCTCTTCGGAACTGACGTAGTAGTCCACGTCCTCGTCATAGGACCGCACGATCAGGGTCACGATCATCGCGATGAAGCTGGCCGCGGCCATCCACCAGATGTGCCAGACCAGGGCGAAGCACAACACCAGGATCCAGATGTTGAGGATCAGCGGCACGCCGGTGTTCTTCGGCATGTGGATCGGTGCGTACTTCTTCGGCGGCGGCGGCAGGCCGCGCTTCTTCGCTTCGTGGAAGGCATCCAGCTCATCGGCCTTGGGCACCACGGCGAAGTTGTAGAACGGCGGCGGCGACGGCGTGGCCCATTCCAGCGTGCGTGCGTTCCACGGGTCGCCGGTCAGGTCCAGGTTGCGCTTGCGGTCGCGCACGCTCACGTAGATCTGTACCAGCATCAGGATGATGCCCGCGAACACGAACAGTGCACCGATGAAGGCGGCGATCAGGTACGGCGTCCACGCCGGGTTGTCGTACTGGTTCATGCGGCGGGTCATGCCCATGAAGCCGAGCATGTACAGCGGCATGAAGGCCAGGTAGAAACCGATCACCCAGCAGGCGAACGACCACTTGCCCAGGCGCTCGTTGAGGGTGAAGCCGAACACCTTCGGGAACCAGTAGGCGAAGCCGGCCAGATAGCCGAACAGCGCGGCGCCGATGATGGTGTTGTGGAAGTGCGCGACCAGGAACAGGCTGTTGTGCAGCAGGAAGTCCGCGCCCGGAATGGCCAGCAGCACGCCGGTCATGCCACCGATGGTGAAGGTGACCAGGAAGGCGATGGTCCACAGCATCGGCACACTGAACTCAACGCGACCGCCGTACATGGTGAACAGCCAGGTGAAGATCTTCACGCCGGTGGGAATGGCGATGATCATCGTCATGATGCCGAAGAAGGCATTGACGCTGGCACCGGAGCCCATGGTGAAGAAGTGGTGCAGCCAGACGATGAACGACAGGATGCCGATCGCCAGCGTGGCGCCCACCATCGACTTGTAGCCGAACAGCTTCTTGCGCGCGAACGTGGCGGTCACTTCAGAGAAGATGCCGAACGCCGGCAGCACCAGGATGTACACCTCCGGGTGGCCCCAGGCCCACACCAGGTTCACGTACATCATCGGGTTGCCACCCAACGTGTTCGTGTAGAAGTTGAAGTCCAGGTAGCGGTCCAGGGTGAGCGCACCCAGCGCCACGGTCAGGATCGGGAAGGCGGCGATGATGATCACGCTGGTGACCAGCACGGTCCAGGTGAACACCGGCATCTTCATCAGGGTCATGCCCGGCGCACGCATGCGCAGGATGGTGATGAACAGGTTGACGCCGGTCAGCAATGTGCCGATGCCCGACGCCTGCAACGCCCAGATGTAGTAATCGACACCGACCCCTGGACTGAACTCGATGCCCGACAGCGGCGGATAGGCCACCCAGCCGGTCATGGCGAATTCGCCGACACCCAGCGAGATCATCATCAGCGCTGCGCCGACCACGAAGATCCAGAAGCTGAAGGCGTTGAGGAACGGGAACGCCATGTCGCGCGCGCCGATCTGCAGCGGCACGATGATGTTCATCAGGCCGACCACGAACGGGGTGGCCACGAAGAAGATCATGATCACGCCGTGCGCGGTGAAGATCTGGTCGTAGTGCTCCGGTGGCAGGAAGCCGTCACTGCCCGGGCCAGCCGCCGCCAGCTGCGCGCGCATCATCAGCGCATCGGCAAAGCCACGCACCAGCATGACCAGCGCTACCACCACGTACATGATGCCGATCTTCTTGTGGTCCACGGTGGTGAACCAGTCACGCCACAGCGGGCCCCACAGCTTGAAGTACGTCACCGCGCCGAGCAGCGCGAGGCCACCCAGCACCATGGCCGCCAATGTGACCACGACGATCGGCTCGTGCAGCGGCACGGCCTCCCACGTCAATTTACCCAACATGTTCGTTACTCCTGGGAAACCTGGGCACCGCCGGCAGCGCCCGCCGGGGTCGCAGCAGCGGTGTTCTCACCAACGCCGATGAACTGGTCGATGACCTTCTTGAACAGCAGTGGTTCAACACTGGAGAAGTGCTGCACCGGTGCGTTCTTCGACGGTGCGGCCAGCGCCTTGAACTGCGTGAAGCTGAGCGCGTCCGGCGCGCTGCGCACCTCGGTCACCCAGCGCTCGAACTCTTCGTTGCTGCTGGCGGTGGCGATGAACTTCATGTTCGAGAAGCCATGCCCGCTGTAGTTGCCGGACATGCCGCGGAACTGGCCGGGCTCGTTGGCGATCAGGTGCAGCTGCGTGCGCATGCCGGCCATCGCGTAGATCTGCCCACCCAGCTGCGGGATGAAGAAGGTGTTCATCGTCGAGTTGGAGGTGATGTTGAACGCCAGCGGGCGGTCGACCGGGAAGTTGAGCTGGTTGACCGTGGCGATGCCCAGGTCCGGATACACGAACACCCACTTCCAGTCGGTGGCGATCACGTCCACGTGCAGCGGCTCACCGGCCACGTCCAGCGGCTTGTAGGGGTCCAGCTCGTGGGTGGACTTCCACACGATCACCGCCAGCACCGCGATGATGATCAGCGGCACGCCCCAGACCACGATCTCCACCTTGGTGGAGTGCGACCAGTCAGGCATGTATTTGGCTTTGGTATTGCCGGCGCGGTAGCGCCAGGCGAACACGAAGGTCAGCACGATGGCCGGTATCACCACGATCAGCATCAGGCCGATGCAGATCAGGATCAGGTCGCGCTGGGCGAGCCCGACCATGCCCTTCGAATCCAGCAGCACCCAGTCGCAGCCCGTCAGGGCGATGCAAGCCAGGGCGACCAGCGCCAGGCGGATGCGGTTCCAGCAGATATTCATTGGAGGTCAACCCTGTTGAAGAAGCGCGCTTGACCGGCTCGCCTGCGCGCAGCGCCCGGGCGTGGAGCGGCTACACTGTGGGTACGAGGTCGCCTACAAGCAGGCGAACCACTCCAATCAAGCCCATACAAGATACATCATTGTATGGACTTGTGCATCTGTACGTATGGAAAAAACTGACCGATGACGCCACCTGCCGCCGGCCGCCGCCTGAAACACCCCAATCGCACCTGGGTTCGCCCCTTCCGCGAGGGCGCCGGCCCGCTGTACCTGCAGATTGCCCAGCAGGTGCGCGAGGCGGTGGATGACGGCGTGCTGCGCCCGGGCGACCGCCTGCCGCCGCAGCGCGACCTGGCCCAGCAGGTGGGCGTGGACCTGACCACGGTCACCCGTGCCTTCGCCGAGCTGCGCCAGGCCGGCCTGCTCGACGCCCAAGGCGCTGGCGGTACCTTCATCGCGCTGTCGGCCGGCAACCGCAGCACCTCGGTGGACCTGAGCATGAACATCCCGCCGCTGCTGGGCAGCGCGCCGTTCGCACAGGGCATGGAGGCCGGTTTCCAGCACGTGGGCCAGCAGCTGGGCCAGGGCGAACTGATGAGCTACCACGTCGGCGCCGGCACCCGCGAGGACCGCGCCGCCGCTGTGCAGTGGCTGTCACCGATGCTGGGGACGGTCGGTGCCGACCAGGTGGTGATCTGCCCCGGCGCGCAGACCGCGCTGTGCGCGCTGATCCTGGCCCGCACCCAGCCGGGCGAGCTGATTGCCGCCGAGCAGCTGACCTATCCGGGCCTGCTGGCTGCCGCGCGCGTGCTGCAGCGGGGCGTGGTGCCGGTGGCGATGGACGCCGAGGGCATGCTGCCGGAGGCGCTGGAGGAGGCCTGCCAGCTGCGTCGCCCGCGTCTGCTGTACCTGGTGCCGACCATCCAGAACCCGACCACGGCAACGATGTCGGCACAACGCAGGCAGGCCCTGCTGGCGGTCGCGAAGCGCCACGATCTGACCGTGATCGAAGACGATCCCTACTGGTTGCTGGCCGGAGACGCCGCGCCGCCGCTGGCCGCGCACCGCGATGCCGGCTGCCCGGTCTATTACATCTCCACCCTGTCCAAGTGCCTGGCCCCGGGCCTGCGCACCGCCTACCTGGTGGTGCCGGCCGGCGAGCCGATGGAACCGGTGCTGGATGCGCTGCGCGCGATCGCACTGATGCCGACCCAGTCGATGGTAGCGGTGGCCTCGCAGTGGATCCGCAGCGGCCAGGCCCAGGACATGGTGCAGCGCTTCCAGCAGGAACTGCGCGAGCGCCAGGCCATTGCCGCCCGTTACCTGCCGGCCCGTGCCCAGGCGCATCCGGCCGGCCTGCATGTGTGGCTGCCGCTGCCGCCGCGGCTCGACCAGTACCGGTTGATCCAGGCCGCACAGGAGCAGGGGCTGGGCATTGCCAGCTCCGATGCCTTCAGCGTGGAAGAACCGCCACCGGGCAATGCGATCCGCCTGTCGTTGGGCGGCGCAGTCGACCAGGGCGCGCTGGCCGGGGCGCTGGCCAAGCTGAACGAGATCCTGTCCGAGGCCCCCGAGGCACGCCACAACGCCATCGTCTGAACGGGGCGCATGGCGCTTTATCCATACAAGATGATATTTTGTATGCAATGTATGGATGAAGGGACGTGCATCGATGCGCGCCGAGAAACTGAAATTCCACCTGGTGATGGCCGGGTGCGGTGGCTTTGTGGTGTTGATGCTGGCCGCGCTGGCCTGGGTCTGCCTGCAGCCGCAGACCGTGGATGTGCAGGCCGCCGAACGCCACGCCATCGAGCAGTGCTTGCAGCGCAGCGAGGATCCGTCGCGTAGCGAGATCCAGCGCCGCGCGCAGGCCGATTCCTGCCGCGAGATGCGCAAGCAGTACGTGCACAAGTTCGGCCGGGAAGATTCCTGATGGGCGCAGCCGCGCCTCGTCGCCGCTGGCTGCTGCCGACGATGATCGCCCTCGCCTGCCTGTTCATGGCCGGCGTGGCAGCTGCGTTGTGGCAGTACTTCGGCTACAGCGCGCAGTCCACCTTCACCGAACAGGCCATCGTCTTCGACGATTCGCAGCTGCGCCTGCCGGCCGATCTGGCCGGTGATACCGGCCGCATCCGCGTGGTGCATTTCTGGGACCCGGCCTGCGGCGTGTGCAATCGCGAGACCGGTGCGCACCTGAGCTACCTGATCAGCATGTACCGCCGCGCCGGCATCGACTTCTATGCGATCCGCCGCCCGGGTACGCAGGGCGAGCTGCCCGAGCCGCTGCGCAACAAGGTGATCAACCTGCCGACCATTGATGGCATCGAACACATCCCGGCCAGCCCCGCCGTGGCCATCTGGGACCGGCACGGCCACCTGGCGTACGCCGGCCCGTACAGCATCGGCATGGTCTGCAACTCGGCCAACAGCTTCGTCGAACCGCTGCTGGAAAGACTGGTGCGCGGCGAGACCGTGCGCCCGAAAGGACTGCTTGCCGTGGGCTGCTACTGCCCGTGGCAGGCCAAGCGCTGAGGACGCGCAATGACATCACTGACGCTGGCCGGCGTGGCCGCCGCAAACAACAACGGCGGTCACCTGTCCGAACCGACCGATGGTTATGGACAGGCTCCCGCCGTTGGAAGCAACGATACGCCCCGACATGCTCCGTACATGCCGCGACCGGATGTCGCAGCCCGCGAATGGGTGCAGGACGTACTCGCGCACAGCGGGCCGATCTACCTGCGCATCGTCAACTCGCTGGAACGCACGGTGCGCCGCGGTGGTCTCGCACCGGGACAGCGCCTGCCTTCGCAGCGCGCGTTGGCACAGCAGCTCGGTATCGACCTGACCACGGTCACCCGCGCCTTCGATGAAGCACGCAAGCGTGGCCTGATCGAAGCGCGTGGACCACAGGGCAGTTTCATCGCACCGCCCAAGGCCGGCTTCGACCAGGTGGTAGACCTGAGCATGAACGTGCCGCCGGTGCCCGATGCCGACGCGCTGGCCGAGACGCTGCGCCGCGGTGCCGCCGCCGTGCTTGCGCGCAGCAACGCGCCGAACCTGATGACCTATCACCTGGGCGGCGGCAATCCGACCGACCGCCACGCAGCGGCGCGCTGGCTGCAACCGATGCTGGGAAAGGTGGACGATGCCTGCCTGTTGCTGACCGAGGGCGCACAGGTGGCGCTGGCGGCGATCCTGGTCAGCCAGGGACGCGACGACGACGCGATCCTGTGCGATGCGCTGGTCTATCCGGGCCTGCTGCAGGCGGCCGCCGCACTGGGCCGGCGCCTGCTGCCGGTGGACAGCGACGAACACGGCATGTGCCCCGAGGCGCTGGCGCGGTTGGCACGCGAAAGCGGTGCGCGGCTGGTCTATCTCAATCCCACCTGCCAGAACCCGACCGCACTGACCCTGCCGCTGCATCGGCGCGAAGCGTTGGCGCGCGTGCTGGAAAGCGAAGGCCTGCTGGCGATCGAAGACGATCCGTACTGGCATCTGGCCGAAGATCCGCCGCTACCGTTGGCAACACTGGCACCGCGTCATGTGTTCTACGTGGCGACGCTGTCGAAGGTGATCAGCCCCGGCCTGCGCACCGCCTTCGTGCGTTGTCCGAGCGCGGCGCATGCCGAGGCGATGACGGCTGCACTGCGGGCAACGCGGTTGATGGGCCATCCGCTGGTCTCGGCGCTGGCCAGCCAGCTGCTGCTGGATGGTTCGGCGCAGTCACTGCTGACGCAGGTGCGCACCGAGGCGCGCGAGCGCATGCGCATGGCCCGCTACCTGCTGGCGCCATCGCTGCTGCAGCGGGCTGAAGGCCTGCATGCCTGGTGCCGGATACCGGCACCGTGGACCGATGCCACCCTGGTGCGCACCGCACAGCTGCAAGGGCTGGCGATCGCACCGTCATCGGCGTTCTGCCTGCCGGGGGTATCGCACCAGAGCGGCGTGCGGCTGTCGTTGGGGCTGGCGGCGGATCGCCGGCAGCTGGAAAGTGCGCTGCGGCGGATTGATCGGTTGTTGTTGTCGGATGCGTTGCCGGCGATCGAGCGGTAGGTGGAGAGCATCCACGCATGGCGTGGATCTACGGGACCCGCTTCGGTAGATGCCAACCTTGGTTGGCAATGCCCGTGCACGCCATGCGTGGATGGAATGTGCCGACCAACGGTCGGCACCCACCAGGCTGGGGGAGGATCGGTAGCGCCGGGCCATGCCCGGCGGAAGATTCCCCGGCACGGACGGAATGTGCCAACCAAGGTTGGCACCCACCAAAGCAGAGTCAGGCCAGGGCGGAGAGCGCCTGCACCATCGCGTCCATCTGCTCCGGCCGGGTGAACACCGACGGCGTCACCCGCACGCACGCGCCGGAATCCAAACCATCGCGATGGGTGGTGAACACGCGATGCTCATCCAGCAGGCGCTTCTGCAGCGCGATGTTGTCGGCCACGCTGGTACGCCCGCGCAGGCGGAAGCTGGCCAATGCACTCGCCAACGCCGGATCCGGTGAGGACAGCACTTCGATATGTGCCATCTGCCGCGCCGGTACCGTCCAGCGCTCGCGCAGGTAACGCAGGCGCGCCTGCTTGTTGGCTACGCCGATACGCTGGTGCAGGGAAATCGCTTCCGGCAGCGCCAGGTAGGCGGCGAAGTTGACCGTACCGGTATGCACGCGGCTGCCCACGCGGCCGTCGTCGGTCTCCCCCATGTACGGGTCAAGATCGGCCACACGGCCCTTGCGCACGTACATCGCGCCGACGCCGACCGGCGCACCGATCCACTTGTGCAGATTGATGCCGACGAAATCAGCCTTGAGCTGCGGCACTGCGTAGTCGATCTGGCCGAACCCATGCGCCGCATCGACGATCACGTCGATACCGCGCGCTCGCGCGCGTTCGGCGATCTCCGCCACCGGCAGCACCAGCCCATGGCGATGGCTGACCTGGGTCAGCAGCACCAGCTTCAGACGTGGCAGCCGCGCGAATGCGGCCTCATACGCCTGCAGGATCTGCGCGTGGTCGGGCACGGCCGGTAGCGCGATACGCTCGACCTGCACGCCGCGACGCTGCTGCAACCAGCGCATCGCGCCGATCATGCTGTCGTAGTCGATGTCGGCGTACAGCACCTGGTCGCCGGGCTGCAGGCGGTTGTAGCCGCCAATCAGGGCCAGCATCGCCTCGGTGGCACCACGGGTCAGTGCGATTTCATCAACGCCCACACCCAACAGCTCGGCTACCTGCCGCTGCACCGCCAGGTACTGCGCCGGGAACTCACGACGGCCGTACCAGGCGTTGCCACGGTTCACTTCAGCGGTATGGCGCTGGTAGCTGGCCAGCGTCTCGCGGCCCATCGCGCCCCAATAGCCGTTCTCCAGGTGGTTCACTTCGTCGGTGATGTCGAAGTGGCTGGCCACGGCGGCCCAATAGCCTTCATCGCGGGCCAGCACGTCCGGCGCCACGGTCGTTGCGGGAATCTGCATGGGCGCATCGTAGCGCGTGGCAGCCATGGCGGGCAGTGAAGACAGTGCGGCTGCGGCCGGCAGCAGGGTGCCGGCATGCAGCAGGGAGCGGCGCGTGCGGTCCATCAGAAGCTCAACCGGTACTGCGCGTACAGGTTGGCACCATCGGTGTCGTACGGCGCGTTGCGCGAGTAGACCAGGCCACGGCTGGCCTGGAACACCGCCTCATCCGGATAGCGGTCGAGCACGTTGTCTGCACCCACGCGCAAGCTGTGGTGCTCGTTGATGCGATACCCCACGGCGAGGTCGAGGAAGCTCATCGCGCCGAAGCGCTGGTAGATGTCGCCCACCGCATTGCCGCTGGCGTCGGTCCAGGCACCGTAGTAGCGCATGCGCGCCATCAGCGACCAGGCGCCGACATCCCAGCTGCCGGTCAGGCTGCCCTTGTGCTCGGGCAGGCGGTCTTCAAACAGCACGCGCTGGGTCTCGTTGGTGGCCACCGAGGTGCTGCCGTTGTCCACCCGCGTACGGTTGTAGTTGTAGGCCAGGGTCAGCGTCATGCGGCCGGCACCGAGATCGCGCAGGTAGTTGCCGACCACGTCCACGCCGGTGGTGGTGGTATCGAAGTCATTGGTGAAGTAGTTCACCGAGGTATAGCCCAGCGGATTCGGCGTGCCGGCCGGAATGGCGAAGCTGGCCGACTGGCTGAAGCGGTCGGTGAGCTTGATCTGGTAGACGTCCACCGAGCCGGACAGCCCCAGGTCGGTGCGCCAGGTCAGGCCCAGCGACGCGGTACGCGATTCCTCCGGCTTCAGCGGCTTGGCACCGAGCAGCTGGGCCAGCGGATCGTTCGGCGACAGGCGGCCACTGGTGAAGATCTGCAGCGTACGCGTGTCCAGGCCCTGGGTGGTGCTGGTGGTATTGAGCTGCGCCGGTGTCGGTGCGCGGAAGCCGGTGGACACGGTGCCGCGCAGGGCCACGTCCGGGGTGATCGCGAAGCGTGCCGACAGTTTGCCGTCCAGCGTGCTGCCGAAGCTGGAGAAATCCTCGTAGCGGCTGGCCGCGCCGATGCTCCAGCGCTCGCCCAGCGGCACTTCCATATCCACGTAGGCCGCCTTGCTGCGCTGGCTCCACTGCCCGGCCTGGCTGGCCGAGAAGCCCGGCGCGCCGTTGGAATTGGCTTCCAGCCCTGCCGCAGCGCCCGGGCCCACTGCGTACGAAGCCGGATCACCGGCACGCACCTGGTAGGTCTCCTGGCGGAACTCGCCACCGAAAGCGACGTTGATCGGCTTGGCCAGCGCGGCTACGTCCCACTCGTAGTTGAAGTCGGCGTTGGCGTTCTTCTCGGTCTGGGTCAGGCGGCCGAGATCGAACGCGGTCGGGCTGGCGGGACCCAGCGAGGCGTTGATCGAATTCTTCAGGCTGTAGTCGATGGCATTGCGACCATACGAGGCACTGACATCCCAGCGCAGCTTCGGGGTGATCTCACCGCGCAGGCCACCGACCAGCTGCAGGTCGTTCTGGACGTTGCCGTACTGCGGACTGAAGCCCACCGGGTACAACGAACGCAGGTTCCAGCCCGGGAAGATGGCGGTGGTGCGATACGCGCCGGTGGTGGTGTCCGGATTGCGCCAGTTGAAATCGCTGACGCCATCGCTGTGGCTATACAGGCCGAACGCATACAGCTCCAGCGTGTCGCTGACATTGGCCTTCACGTTGAAGCCGACACGGCGGCTTTCCAGTTCTGGCTGGCCCCAGCGCTGTACCGGGTTGGGCACGTCCAGATCCGGATGCGCGGCCTGGAAGGCAATGGCATCGGGGCGTTGGCGGGTGCGCGAGGTGGCGTCGGAGTTGGACGATTCGGCGAACAGCACCAGGCTGCCATAGTCACCCAGGGACCAGCCGGTGCGTGCGCTGAAATCGCGCGAGGCGCCATCGCCCTGTGCGTACTGCGAGTAGCCGGCGGTGATCTCGGTACCGGGGCCATCCTCGAGAATGATGTTGATGACGCCGGCGATGGCGTCCGAGCCGTACTGCGCCGACGCACCATCGCGCAGCACTTCGATGCGCTTGATCGCACTGGTCGGAATCTGTGCCAGATCGGCCGCCTGCGCGCCACGGTTGCCGAGCAGCGCGCTGCGGTGGAAGCGACGACCGTTGACCAGCACCAACGTCTGATCCGGCGACAGGCCACGCAGCGTGGCCGGGCGCACGAACACCTGACCGTCCGCCATCGGCAGGCGCTGCACCACGAACGACGGCACCAGCTGCGCCAGCACGTCCTTCAGGTCGGTGGATTCAACGGACTTGATGTCTTCCTTGGTGAACACGTCCACCGGCGCCAACGTTTCGAACTGGGTGCGGTTGGAGGCGCGGGTGCCAGTGACCAGCATCGCATCGAGCTGGGTGGGCGCCGCACGACTGCCCGCCGGGGCATCGACCGCATCGGCCTCCGCTGCGATCGCGCCTCCTGCGCTGGCCATGGAAAGGGCGAGGAGGATGGAACGCGAAAGCTTCGAACGATGCACGGCAGGGCTCCGGGAGGACGCGACTGGGCCAGCACCTGCAGGGATATCGCAGGCCTGGACAAGGCGCGCAGTCTCGGCGCGATCTGTGAAGGAGCCATGACGTCAGTGCGACAGCTTGATGCCGCTTGAGCGCAAGAACTGCTAAACGCGCTGCCTGCCGATCCGCTACTGTGCCCGGCATCGGAATCGGGGAACGGCTGGATGAGCGCGGCAGGCAAGGCGTTGTGGTACATCGAAACCCATGCGGACCGGCCATTGGCACTGGCCGATATTGCCGCCGCAGCGGGGCTTTCGCCGTTCCATCTGTCGCGCCTGTTCCAGGCCCGCACCGGCACCTCGGTGGTGCGTTATCTGCGGGGACGGCGCCTGACCGCTGCCGCGCAGCGGCTGGCCAACGGGGCGGGCGACATCCTGCAGGTGGCACTGGGCGCGGGCTACACCACCCATGCCGCGTTCACCCGCGCCTTCAGCGAACAGTTCGGGCAGACCCCGGAGCGGGTACGCGAACAAGGCACCGATGGGCTGGCGCTGGTGCAGGCGATCCGCGTGGACGATGCGCCGACTGCCTGCGGTGAAGCGCCGCGCCTGCTCGATACCCCTGCCTTCCAGGTCGCGGGTATCGGCATGCGGCATACCCGCGACAGCGGCGGTGCGATACCCGGACAGTGGGCGCAGCTCAACCGGGAATGGCCGGCGCCGGCACCGATCAGCTTCGGCGTGTGCTGCAACAGTGATGACGATGGCGGCTTCGACTACATCGCCGCACTGCCGGCCAGCGCGGTGCCGAGCGTACCTGCGCACTGGCAACGCGTGGACATTCCGCCGCGCCGCTACCTGGTGGCCTGGCACGGCGGGCACATCTCGACCATCCGCTCGACCTGGTTCTGGCTGCTGGATCACTACCTGCCCGGCTCCGGGCTCAGCCTTGCCGATGCACCGGACCTGGAACGCTACGACTCCCGCTTCGATGAGCATACCGGCAACGGCGGCGTGGAAATCTGGCTGCCAGTGGAGTGATCTTCGAGCGCGGCACCCACCGTAACGAATCGTTGCGCCCGCGGTGACACCCACGCAATCCCGCCAGGTCTACACTCGGTGCATGCGCTCCACGGAGGATCGATCATGCGCCTGCTTCACCTCACCCTCCCGGTGTCCGACGTCACCACCATCGCTGCATATTTCCACGACGTGCTGCAGCAGCGCGTGGTCGGCAATCATGTGCACATCGGATGGAGCACGATCGAACTACAGCCGGCGGGTGATCATCCGGTCGGTGGCGTGCACCTGGCCTTCAACGTACCGGACAACCGCTTCAGCGAGGCGATGACCTGGTTGCGTGAGCGCACACCGCTGCAACGCAATCCGGCGGGACTGGACTACTTCGCGCTGGAGAGCAGCTGGCAGTCGCAGTCGGTGTACTTCACTGGCCCTGACGGCCTGATCCTGGAACTGATCGGCCGCCGCCGTTTGCCGGCCAGCGCGCGCGAAGGTGCGTTCCACGGCAGCGAACTGACCTGCCTGAGCGAAGTCGGCCTGCCCAGCCACGATGTCGACGCTGTGCGCGAACAGTCCAGCCTGCGGTTCGGCCTGCAACCGATCAGCCCGCCGTCGCCGCAGTTCGCGCCGATGGGCGACGACGAGGGCCTGCTGATCGTGGTTGCGGCGGATCGTCGCTGGTTCCCCGAGCAGAAGGACCTGCCGAACGCGCGCGGCTTGCAGCTGCAGGTCGGCGACGTGGCCGGCCCGGGTGTTGTGGAGGACGCCTCGCTCGGCTGGCGGGTGCAGGCGACCTGAACTACCAGCTGCCGGACGCGCCGCCTCCGCCGCTGCGGCCGCCGCCTCCAGACCAGCTGCTGGAACTGCTCGACGACGAACTCGACGAGGACGACGAACGGGACGACGTGCGTTCGCGGGATGATGAAGCCCGGCCGCGTGCGCGCTCGCCCGGCAGCATGGTGAACAACCACACGAAGTACAGCAGTACGCCACACACCCCGGACACGATCATCGCCAGCAATCGTGGATCGTCACCTTCGGCACGATGGACCGCCAGCAACGCGCCCGCGGCATAGCCGAGGGTCAACAGCACCAGCACCGTCATGCGCACGATGAAGCTGCTGCGGTTCTTCTTCCAGCGTGTGCGGCAGGCCTGCACCAGCAGGAACACCATCAGGGTGACAACGCCCGCAGCGACCTGCAGCAGCAGGTGCCGGGCCAGGCTCGGTGGCAGCTGGTCACGCAGCAGCGCCTGCACCAGGAAGAGCACGCTGAGCATCAGCATCCCGCACAGCACGATGCGCACACCTCGGCTGCGGCGCCAGCACCAGCCCAGTAGGGCAGCCACCGGCACACCCAGCGCCAGCACGATGCACAGGCCCGGCAGCACATGGCGTGGCAGCAGCAGCGCCACGGACAGCACACCCGCACCCACAACAGCGGTCACCAGCATCGGGCGGCCCCAGGCCGGCAAGGTCGGCCAGGTTGGTTTTGGTGCCGATGCATTGGCGGCCAGTGCCTTGCGCCGCCGCTCCCGACGGCTGCCGCTGAAATCGTCCTCGGTCTTCGCCGGCGGGAGGGGCGGCGGCGAGCGCCACAGCCCGGCCAGGAAACCGGCCAGCAGGGTCAACGCCACCACCGAGTCTGCGCGTCGCCAGTCCGCAGGCAGCACATTGCTGGCCGACGGTTCTTCCCATGCCGGCAGGTCCTCGCCATCGATCAGCGCCACCATGATCGTCGTGCCATCGAGCACGCCCTGGTCGACATCGCCCTCACGGAAGCGCGGCACGATCGCGTTATCGATGATGCGAGCGGCGTACGCGTCCGGTAGCGCTCCTTCCAGGCCATAGCCGGTCTGGATGCGCACGCGGCGGTCCTGCACCGCCACCAACAGCAGCACACCATCGTCGACACCGGCGCGACCCAGCTGCCACTGATCGAACACCCGCTGTGCATAGGCCTCGATGCCTTCGCTGCCCACGCTGGGTACCACCAGCACCTGCAGCTGTGCACCTTTCCGCGCCTGCAGCTGCAGCGCCTGCGTGCGCAACGTGGCGCGGGTGTCGGCGGACAACGCGTTGGCGGCATCCACCACCGGATCGTCCAGCGCAGGTATCGGGGTGACCGCCAGCGCTGCCATCGGCAGCAGGCACAGCAGCAACAGCAGCCACACGGTGGCGGCCGCCTGCTGCAAGGGGCGCGCCGGGTTCACGTACCCTGCCCTGCCTCGATCTGCGCATGCAGCGCCTGCAGCTGCGCCGCCGTCTGGTTGAACACCTGCAGATCGGCATCCACCAGGGCCGCCCAGTCAGGCGCGTGCCCCAGCAGTTGCGCCACCTGCTCGTTCGGCGCGCGGTCGAAGCCCTCGCCAAGCACGGCAAGATAGCGCTCACGGAACCCTTCGGGGTCGCGCTGGTCCTGCACATACAACTGCACGGCCAGCAGCCCCGCATACAGGTAGTTCACCAGATAGTTCGGGTCTTCATACATCAGGCGCTTGCCGATCCAGGTGTTGCGCAGCTGCGGGTAGCGCTCCGGTTGCTGGCCGAAGCGCGCCAGCACCTGCCCGGTCAGCGCGTCCAGGTCATCGGCGGTGCCCAGCGTGCCGGCGGCCACGCCCCGATAGATCGACTGCTCCAGCTGCGCTTCCTCGGAAGAGGTGAACAGCTGCAGCACCATGTCGTCCAGCAGCGATTTCAGGTAATAGGCTTTGGCGCGCGGATCCTCTGCCTGCTGGTACAGCTGGTCGCGGAAGCGCAGCTCGTTGTAGATCGCGAACGCCTCGGTCAGCCACTGGCTGCCATTGCGCTGCAGCGGCGACGCATGACCGCGCTGCATCCACTCGCCGTGCACGGCATGACCGGCTTCATGGGCGATCTCGACGTCGCTTTCCAGATCACCACGGCGCAGGCCAACGAACAGCATTGCCGGCACACCGGGAGCGCTCACCGGGAACGCGTCCTGGCTGCGGTCACCACGTTCGGTGGCCAGATCCATGCGCTGGTTGGCCGGATCGAGCAGCGCGCGCAGTTCGGCGACGTACGCCGGCCCCAGGTGCTGCATGGCATCGGCGGCGTTGTCACGCAGCTGCGCCAACGTCAGCACTGGTGGCGTATAGCCGGCATCGGGCACGGTGGTATCCCAGATCTGCGGCGCGTCGATGCCGGATCGCGCAGCGTGGCGCAGCAGCATGTCCTGGTAGGCACGGCGGTCCCCAGCGTGCCGTTCGATCGCCACCAGCGTTGCATCCACTGCGGCAGTATCCAGGCCCATGCGCTGGTAGCCATATGCCGGCGCCGAGCCGTCACCCTGCAGGCGTGCGGCGGCGTCATTCACCTGCACCAGCCCCAGCAGCACCGACGCCATCGGCTCACGGCGCGAGTGCAGCCCCTGCCAGTAGCCCTTCCAGCCGGCCTCGCGCAGGGCGCGGTCGGGCTGCTGGGCCAGCAGCTGCTTGTCGCGTCCGGTGTCCCAGTGACGACCGCCGTGCTCGATCTGCGGATACTCGGCGCTGCGCAGGATCTGCCCGCGCAGGCGCGCGAAGCTGTCCAGCGCCGGATCGGCCAGTGCCTCCACGGCCTCATCCAGCGCGGCGTTGGCCGGGGTGGCAGCCTCCTTCAGCGCCCGAGTGCGCAGGAAGCCATACGGTGCTGCCCACGCCGCATCTGCGGGCGCCTCGCGCAGTGCGGCGCGACCACTGCGAGCGATGCGGCTGCACAGCCCCGCTGCCTGCTCCATCGCCTGTGCCGGGCGAAGATCGCGCGCGTTGCGGGCGGACTGCAGATGCAGGTAGCCGAGATGCCGCAGGCACTGCGCCTCCAGTGCCTCGGCCTGCTGGAAGCGTTCCGCCGGTGCGAGGGTGGACGCCTGCTGCAGGGCCTCGACGCGCTTGCCCAACGCGTCGCGCGCGGTCTGTTCGGACGCGGCGCTGGCGAAGTAGGTGCGGTCATCGGCATGCACCGACTGTGCCTGCGCGCCGCTGAAGGGGGCTATCGCCAATACGGCGGCAATGGCGGCGGTGGTGGTGCGCTTCCTGAAAGCCTGCATCGGCGTCTCCCTGCCTGGACCAGGGATCGAGCCTAGCAGCCGCTGGCCCGCCGCGCCTGTGCCGGATCAGCCATCAGATCGACTCATCCTCACGCTTGACCAGCGTCCAGCAAGGCGCCTGCGCAAAGGTATAGGTCTGCTGGTCGCTGCTGTCCGGCGTACGGATCTGCACCTGCCGCTGTCCATCGGCCAGGAGGCTGACCTGCATTTCGCGGCCCTGCCCGGCCAGTGCGGCGGGATCAGGCATCACCGGCCACTCGACATCGGCCCGCGCCAGCCGGCTTTCCACCTTGCGCGGTTCCGGCTCGGCCTCGGCATCGATGTAGCTGTCCAGCAGCGGATCGGCAGTGGCCTTTTCCTGCAGCGCGATCTCGTTGCCGAAATGCTTCAGGAACGTATCGAATTCCGGGTAGGGGCAGTCACCGCGTGCAGCCACAGCTGTGGGCTCGGCGGGGGTGGTCGCCAGCGCCGCTGCGGCAGGTGAGGCTTCGGTCGCGGTATGCGGTGCCTGCGGCGCTGGCGTGCAGGCAACCAGCACCACGGCGCAGGCGAGCATCAGCACTGCGGCAGAACGGTATCGACACATGGGCTCATCCTGAATCCGGTCCGGTCGCTCCATGCTACCGCGCACCCTACAATTCAGGCATTCCGCTTGTCCGAGAATGCTCATGCATCGCCTCCTGCTCCTGATCGGCCTGCTGCTGCCCGCCCTGTGGCCGGCGGTGGCGAGGGCCATCGATGTCCACGAAGGCGACCTGCTGTTCGTCACCGCCGGCCGCAGCGGTCTCAGTGCGGCCATCGACGATGCCACCGGCAAGCAGGGCGCGCCCAGCTTCGATCACGTCGCGCTGGTCGCTTCCGCGCCGAAGGGCTGGGAGGTATTGCATGCAGACGAGAAAGGATCGCGCCGGCAATCGCTGGTCGAATTCCGCCAGGAAGCGCGCGCCAAGCAGCGGCAGATCGTGGTCTATCGCCTGCGCGCGCCGCAGCAGGCAGCGATCAAGGATGCGGTCGCCACCGCGCGCACGATGCTGGGCAAGCCGTACAACACGTCGTATGTGTTGAACGAGGACAGCTACTACTGTTCCGACTTCATCGAACGTGCGTTTCGTGCGCACCACGTGTTCGCATTGCAGCCGATGAATTTCCGTAACCCGCAGACCGGGGAGATCGCCCAGCACTGGGTGGATCTGTACCGCGGCATGGGCATGGAGGTGCCGCAGGATCAGCCCGGCAGCAATCCGAACGACATGTCGGCGGCACCGGTGCTGCAGCGCATCGGGGTGCTGGAATAAGCGAAGCCCCGCGCAAGGCGGGGCTTCACCGGTCACTCCGCATGCGCGGCGCGGTCATTCTTCTTCGTCGTGGCCGCCCTGCTGCTGGTTCTGGTTGCGCTTCTGCTGTTCCTGCTGCTGTTGCTGCTGGTCACGGCCACGACCCTGCTGCTGATCCTGCTGGTTCTGCTGGCCCTGTTGCTTCTGGTTCGGGTTCTGGTTCTGCTGTGCCATGTCCGATCTCCAAAGCCACTCGCGGAATGCGGTGGACGTGGCCATCGTCTGCAGCGAATGGTTAATCACGCGTGGGTGGGCGGCTACATCTGTGTGTACGCCTGTGAATGAACGCGCAGAAGCCCTTGTGGCACAAGCGGCTGAAGGATTCATGCGGGTTCGGCATGTGCTCATGCCTTCGTCAGCCTGCACGCATTCATGGCGTTCGCCGCCGGAAACACGCGCTGAACGAGGCTGGCTTCCCGGCTCACGCAGAGAGGCCAACCCTGCTTTCAGGGCATCACCGGTGGCACATACGCCAGGGTCATGCCCAGAAGCCACAGCAGGCCCAGCACCAGCGGAATGTGCACCAGCAACTGGATGAAGGTGAAGCCGACGATGTCGCGTGCCTTCAGGCCCAGCACGCCCAGCAACGGCAGCATCCAGAACGGGTTGATCAGGTTCGGCAGCGCTTCGGCCGCGTTGTAGACCTGCACCGCCCAGCCCAGGTGCGCTTTCAGTTCATTGGCGGCCTGCATCACGTACGGCGCCTCGATGATCCACTTGCCACCACCGGACGGCACGAAGAAGCCAAGCACCGCCGAGTAGACGCCCATCACCAGCGCAAACGAATCGGTGCTGGCCACGTGCACGAACAGGCTCGACAACCGGTGCGCCAACGTCTGCCCATCGCCGCCGGCAGCGTGGGTGAGGATCATCGCGATGCCACCGTACAGCGGGAACTGGATCAGTACGCCGGTGGTGCTCGGTACCGCCTTGGCCACCGCGTTGAGGAAACTGCGCGGCCGCCAGTGCAACAGCAGGCCCAGCGAAATGAACAGGAAGTTGTAGGTATTGAGGTTGGCGATGGCGGTGATCACCGGCTTGTTGGCGAACTCGTTGAACAGCCAGCCGAACGCCAGCAGCGAGAGCAGCACGGTCAGCAGCGGGCTGTACTCCAGCCATTCGCCCGGGCGCGTGCGTCGCTGCAGCGGCTCCGGCTCGGCCTGCGCAGCGCCGGGGAACTCCTCGGCGGTGCGGGCGCTGGCGGCGGCGGGTGCGGTCAACCAGGCAATCAGCAGCGAGACCAGGATCAGCACCGAGGTCAGCGCGATCGACTGCCACAGGAAGATGGTTTCGGTGAACGGCAATACGCCGGTGATCTCGACCAGCCCTGGCGGCATGCTGGCCGGATTGGCCTGCAGCTGCGCGGCCGAGGAACTCAGCCCCATCGCCCACACCGCACCCAGACCGAGATACGCCGAAGCACCGGCCGCGCGGTAGTCCATGCGCAGTTCGGTACGGCGCGCCAACGCGCGCACCAGCAGGCCGCCGAACACCAGCGAGAAGCCCCAGCTGAGCAGCGAGGCGAGCATACTGACCAGGCCCACGTACACCACCGCGCCACGGCCGGTGCGCGGTACACGGGCGAGGAAATCGATGAAACGTGCGACCACCGGCGCGGTGGCCACGGCGTAGCCACCGATGACCACGAAGGCCATCTGCATGGTGAAGGGAATCAGGCTCCAGAAGCCGTCACCGAAGGCGCTGGCGGTGGCCTGCGGGGTCGAGCCGAAGCCCATCGCCGCCAGCGCGACGATGACCACGCCCAGCACCGCGAACACGTACGCATCGGGGAACCACTTTTCCGCCCAGGCGGCCGAGCGCAGCGCAGCGCGCGCCATCCAGCCATCCTGTACTGCTGCCGTCGAGGCCATCGCCTACCCTCCCAGGTTCGATGGACCGATTCTGGGCGGTGGGGTGCGGGCTGTCTGCCACCTATTGGTCGTAGGTGGCGGGATGGTAGTGCCGGCCGCTGGCCGGCAACCTCGGGATCGCGCACGGGTGCAGCCGGCCAGCGGCCGGCTCTACCAGATCCAAGCATCATCCCAGGTGGTTGAAGGCGGTAGTGCCGGCCGCTGGCCGGCAACCTCGGGACCGCATACGGGTGCAGCCGGCCAGCGGCCGGCTCTACCAGATCCAAGCATCATCGCAGGTGGTAGAAGGCGGTAGTGCCGGCCGCTGGCCGGCAACCTCGGGACCGCTACGGGTACAGCCGGCCAGCGGCCGGCTCTACCAGATCCAATCGTCAACGCAGTGCCAGGTCCACGGCAATGCCGGCGAACAGCGCGGCGCCCACCCAGTTGTTGTGCAGGAACGCCTTGAAGCACGGGCCGCGCTCGCGGTTGCGGCAGATCCAGAACTCGTACACCACCAGCGCAGTGGCCACCGCCACGCCCACCAGGTAATAGCCGCCCAGCCCGCCGCGCACGCCGACCAGCGCCATGGTGGCCAGGAACAGCGCGTACAACACGCCTTGGATGACCAGGTCGAGGTCACCAAACAGGATCGCGGTGGAGTGCGAGCCCATCTTCAGGTCGTCCTCGCGGTCGACCATGGCGTACCAGGTGTCGTAGGCGGTGGACCACAGGATGTTGCCGGCATACAGCAGCCAGCCCAGCATCGGCACCTCGCCCTGCACCGCAGCGAACGCCATCGGGATACCCCAGCCGAACGACATGCCCAGGTAGACCTGCGGCAGATGGGTGTAGCGCTTCAGGTACGGGTAGCTGGCGGCCAGGAACACGCCGATGAAGCTGAGGCCGATGGTCAGCCCGTTCAGGGTCAGCACCAGGCCGAACGCTGCCAGCATCAGCACGGCAAACAGTGCCAGCGCGGCACGGCCACTGATTGCGCCGGTGGCCAGCGGACGCGCCTTGGTGCGTTCCACATGCGGGTCGAGCCAGCGGTCGGCATAGTCATTGATGACGCAACCGGCCGAGCGGGTCAGCCACACGCCGGCGGTGAACACGAACAGCGTCCACAGCGGCGGCAGGCCGCCCGCGGCCAGCCACAACGCCCACCAGGTGGGCCACAGCAGCAGCAACGTGCCGATCGGGCGATCAGCGCGCATCAGACTCCAGTAATGCCGCCAACGCGGCGTCGCCGGCGACTGCGGCGAAATGAGGGGGGTATCAGCCATGGCGATAGGATACTCCTGCCCCTCCGGCAGGGCTTTGCCCATGGGGGGAGATTTGTTCGGCGAAACTGGATAGAATGCCGGTCCCGCACCGCCTCATGGCGCTGCGATGTCCGCCCCGGCACTGGTCGGTGGCGCGGCGGTTCTACAACGCGCCCGTAGCTCAGCCGGATAGAGTAGTGGCTTCCGAAGCCATTGGTCGGGGGTTCGAATCCCTCCGGGCGCGCCATCTTCCCCTCTTGTTGCCCGCACACTGCCAGCCCACGCTGGACGATGCCGTGCGCTTCATCAACACTGCGCGCATGACGCCACCGGATCTGCTGAAGCTGGCGGCAGGCGCTGCGATTCTCGGCCTGGCCGCGTTGTCCACCGGAGTGACCTTCGGCCGCGCCCGGCGTGGCAACCACCTGCTCACCACCTTCTTCGCCTGTTTCGCCGCCGCCAATCTGTTCGGACTGGTGCTGTTGGGTGGCCAGGCCTGGCTGTCGGCCGACGCGGTGCGCTGGCTGCGGGCCATCGAAGTGCCACTGGTCTATCTGCTGGGCCCGCTGCTGTATGGCCATGCGCGTGCGCTGCTGTCCCCAGCGCCGGACCACACTTCGTTGCTGCCGCTCGCGCATCTGCTGCCGGCTGGCCTCGCATTCGTCATTTCCCTGTTGAACGCACTCGCGCCTTCCGAGGGCTTGCCGCTGGGCAAGGTGCTGTTCCCGCTCAGCTTCCATGGCTGGCTGCTGCAGGGCGCCCCCTACCTGCTGGCCACGCTGTGGCTCTCGCTGCGCACGTCTTCGGCCTCGCGCGGAACCGCCATCCAACGCAGCGGACTGCGCGGGCTGGCGATCGTGATGGCGGGCTGCTGGCTTGCCAGCGCGATGAACCGGTGGCCGCCGGACGCCGCTCCGCTGCTGGCCAGCATCGGGCTCAGCCTGCTGACCACCGTGGGCATGTATCTACTGGCGTGCCGGGTGGTGCGCCAACAACTGCGCGCGCCAGTGAGGATCGCCGCACCGGACATTGGGAATCTCATCCCCGCGCCCATCGAAGACGTCGCCGTCGCACGTTACGAGCGCTCGGGCATCGACGCGGCGCAATGCGCGGCCATCGCCAGCGCGCTGACCGCATTGATGCAGGGCGAACGCCTGCATGAGGCCCCGGGACTCGACCTCCAGGGCTTGAGCCAGCACAGCGGCTGGTCACCCAACCAGGTCTCGCAGGCGCTCAACCAGGGTCTGGGCCAGAGCTTCTCCGAGTTCGTGACCGGTTTCCGCATCACGGCCGCGAAGTCCCTCCTCTCCGATCCGGCTGACCCACGCAGCGTGCTGGACATCGGCCTTGCCGCCGGCTTCGGCAGCAAGTCCACCTTCAACAGTGCGTTCAAGCGCGCCACCGGGCAGACACCCAGCGAGTACCGCCGCAGCCGCGCCACGTCCGGCTGAACGTCCAATCCTTCACGCCCGGTCGAACGGTGCCCGCCGCTGCGCTGCCATCAGCGCTCGACCCGACGAAGAAGGTGATGCAATGCGATGGCAACGGATGATGTTCGGCCTGCTGTGGATGCTGGCGATTCCCGTGCAGGCTGCGGTGGGGGATGCGGCGGGTGTGCTGGCCCGGGCCCGTGCAGCCAGTGGCGGCGAGCCGTGGCTGTCGGTACAGCGCCTGCAGGCTGAGGGCGAGCAGTCGGTCGGTGGCTTGCAAGGCCGCTGGCAGCTCAACCAGGACCTGCGCGCCGGGCGCTATGCCGAACAGGCGCAGCTGGGGACCTTCACCGTTGCGCAGGGTTTCGACGGCAAGCTGTCGTGGCGCCGCGACTACGGCGGCGAAGTAGGCCTGCTGGATGGCACCGTGCCACGCCGCACTGCCCGCACGCAGTCGTGGCTGGCCACCCGCGCCTACTGGTCCAGCGCCTATCCGGCCTCGCGCTTTGCAGGCCCACGTACCGAGGTCCACGACGGGCAGCGCTATGACGTGCTGTCGACGACGCCGGAGGAAGCGGACCCGATCGAACTCTGGTTCGACGCGCGCAGCGGCCTGCTCGGTCGGGTGGTCATCGCCTCCCCTCGCACACCCACCGCTACCGCACTGGAAGACTACCGGAGCGTCGGCGGCCTGTTGCTGCCCCATCGCATCATCACCGATACGCTCGATGCCCAGGGCCGTGCCGACCCGCGCCTGCGTAGCGACGTGCAGGTGCAGCGCTACCAGGTGGATGGCCCTGTGCTGGATGCGCTGTATGCACCACCGGTGATGGCCGACGACAGCTACATCGACGATGCCAGCGGCACAACCCACGTCCCGTTCGACCTGATCAACAACCATGTCTACATCGAGGCCGAGGTGGACGGCCAGCCGGCACGCTTCCTGGTGGACACCGGCGCCATCAACCTGCTGACACCGACCGCCGCCAAGCGTCTGGGGCTGACCGCCACCGGTCGCCTGAGCGTGCATGGTGCCGGCGACAGTGCCAGCGACCTGCGCCTGGCACAGGCCCGCCACCTGCGCATCGGTGGCGCGCACCTTGCAAACCCGGTATTCCACATCATCGACCTCGGCCAGCAGATCAACTCGATGGGCGTGCCGCACGATGGCTTCATCGGCTATGAGACCTTCCTGCGCTTCGTCACCACCTTCGACTACGGTGCGCGCGTGCTCAGCTTCACCCGACCGGGCCACTACCAGCCGCCCGGCAACGCGGTGGCACTGCCGTTCGAACAGGACGACCGCGCACCGGTACTGAATGGCGAGCTGGATGGCATCCCGCTGCGGCTGTGGCTGGACACTGGCTCACGCAACTCGCTGAGCCTGAGCAGCCCGTTCGTGCGTGCCCATCATTTGTTGGAGAAGTACCACGCCAGAGAGGAGGCGGTGCTCGGATGGGGCCTCGGTGGCCCGGGCCGCGCGCGACCGGCCCGGCTCGGTGTGCTGCGCATGGGCAGCATCAAGGTCAGCGGCCTGGTCGGTGATCTATCCACCACCGACAAAGGAGCGCTGGCCCTGGCCGACTACGGTGCGATCCTGGGCGGTGGCGTGCTGCGCCGATTCTCCATGGGCATCGATTACGACGCCAAGCGCCTCTATCTGGTGCCCAATGCCGAAAGTACGCAGGCCGATGCCTTCGACCGCAGCGGGTTGTGGCTGCAGGCCCAGAACGACGCATTGCAGGTAGCGGATGTAGCACCGACCAGCGCCGGGGCGCGTGCGGGGCTGCGCAAGGATGACCGCATCATCATGATCGACAGCGAGGCGGTGGCCGCGCGGATACTGGGTGACTGGCGTGCGCTGCTGCGCGAGCGTCCCGTTGGAGCCCGTTTGAGCATCCGCTATCTCCGCGACAGCCGGCAGGTGGATACCGAGCTGGTGCTGGCCGATCGGGTGGCTGCGGATTGGCCTGCAAATTGAGGCGGTACTGGCGCCATCCCTACGAAGCACCCGCCACTCACGCGGCGGATGCTCACGCACGACAAGGGTAGTGCCAACTATTTGTCCCTTAAGAAGTTCCTCGGCCGAGTGCCAAGCCTGATGATTTTTCGCACAGCGCCAAGATAGAAGTCACTGAATACAAATGAGAAGGCGGCAGCTGTATAGAAGACAAGTAGTACCCCGGGAATGGGAATCGCGCGAACGAAGCTATCGCATTCGAGGTTCCGGGCGATCAGCAATCCGATCATGAACATCTCGGCTAGGAAAACCATAGCGAACGCGAATCGCACTCGCCTAACCTCAACCGACAGAATCCCCCTTCTCGCCAGTTCGAACTTGGAATACACAAGCAGCACCAGCAATGCCACAAAAAGAGCAAACATAACTGCTGGGGAGTACCCAACGACTGGACAGCCCATACTCAACATGGACGCAATCAGCGCGTAGCAGATCGCCAACGCTCCAACTGCAGCTGCACCCTTCATGCACCTTATGAAAATCAATTCACCGGACATTGGCATTTATTGTAGTTTGACCTGTAGTTCACCATTGCTCCAAGGGGCCCCAGGATCTTCGATCCACCCCGCAAGAGATTAGCGTTCCCCGCATGCGCCGCAGCTCGATTTAGGCGACCGTTGGCAACCGAGTAATGAATTCCGCGCTCAGCTGCCCCGCGCGTCCTTCTGGCCGCTTTGCCATCCTGACGCGACGCTGCCGCATCCAGCATGTGACCTGCCGCTGCATACGGAGTCTTTGCACCATACTCGCCAAAGTGAACGCCGGGATTCTCGTAGAAGTTTATGTCAACACCCACAGAATCCATTGCAAAAGACACCATTGAAGTCAGGGGCACGAGATCTATGAGCAGATCGGCAACAGCCTCCCTCTCGCAGTCGTTGGCGGGAACATAGCCGGTGACGTTGTTCATTTCACCATTATTCCATGGCCCAATGCCCTCGAGACATTCTGGATCAATCGCCGACTGAGGATTGCTTCCAACATATGTGAACGTGCTTATTCCCCCCATCAACCCAATGGGATCACTCTGCGAATAGCGCCCCACAGCCGGGTCGTATTCCCGCTGGTAGTTATAGAAAAGCCCACTTGCAGCCGTCGCCTGCTGGCCCGGGAAGCGCAGCGCCAGCTCGAACACCATTCCATCGCCATCCGGATCATCACTCGGCATCTGGTTGCCGAACACTTCGCTCTTGTTGCTCCACCCCCAGATCGCGACATCGCGCACCGGGTCGATCACCACACGCGGCGTACCCAGATGGTCCGGCTGGATGTAGGCCAACTCCGGCACACCTGCGCTTGGCACGCTGATCAGCGCTACCGGATAGTTGTCCAGCCAGATCGCCTGCTGCTGGGCCTGACCCGTAGCCGAGTAGTTGCCGAGCCACTGCCCTGCCTCGTCATACAGGGTGATCTGCGCTGCGCCACCGGCCGGGGTACGCAACACGCGCTCGCCACGATGGTTGTAGCCGTAGCTCTCCAGTGTGGCGTTACCCTGCTTCACCGCGTTCATGCGGTTGGCATCGTTGTAGTTGAACGCCTTGCTGCCGATGCTGGTGGTGTTGCCCACCGCGTCATGGTTGCGCACTTCGCCGTCCACGGCTGTCAGGCGATGGCTAGTTGCTGGATAGGTGTAGCTGGCGGTGCCTGCCGAGGTGATCAGCGCGGTGCGATTACCGGTGGCGTCGTAGGCATAGGTTTCAATCGGCGTGCCGGTCGCGCCGTCCTGGGTCTGGGTCAGGCGGCCCAGCGTGTCGTAGGCGTACCTGGCCAGCACCGTCGAGCCTGCGCCGTTCTTCAGCTCGGTGATCGAACCGACGGGGTCATAGCCATAGCCCAGCGACAGGCCGCCTGCGGCCGGGTCGTGCACCGCTCGCGGGCGGTAGTCCAGATCCAGCGGACGCTGTAGCTGGCGGCCGTTGCCATAGGTCCAACCGGTCGCCGGGCCGAAGGCCGCGTAGGTCACGTTGTTCACCACGATCTGGCGAGCTTGGCCGGGCCGGGTCAGTCCGATCTGGCTGATGCGCCCCAGGGTATCGCGCACGTAGTCGGCCACACTGCCATCGGGGTACGTCAACGCCGTCAGGCGGCCCGACTTGCTGTAGGCATAGCGCAGGGTACTGGCCACCCCATTGAGCGTCTGCACCTTGCGGGTGACCTGACCGAAGCGGTCATGGCAGTACTGGGTGCTGCCATTGGCGTGCAGCACCTGCCCCAGGCGCCCCTTGGCAAAGCGCTCGTCGGCAGTACACGCAGCGGGCGCCACGTCGTAGCTGTAGCCCACGTCCAGATTGGGGTCCGGATAGGCGATGCCGATCAGCCGGTTGAGTGCATCGTAGTGATAGGTGGCGGTGACGCCGCGCGCATCGGTGGCCGTCTTGCGGTTGCCTGCCGCATCGACGGTGAAGCTGCTGGCGCCACTGTCCGGGCTGACCTGGCCGGTGAGGTCACCGAAGCCGTTATAGGCGTATGTGGTTTGGAGGCCCTTCGGGTCGGTGACCTGGGTCACCTGGTCCAGCACGTTGTACTGGCTGCGGATCTCCGCCGCCACGCCACCCACGTCCTGCAGGGTCTGGGCCAGTCGGTTGAGCGGGTCGTAGTGCTGGCTGGTCACGCGCTGCAGGGCGTCGGTCACGGTCTGCGGGTTGCCGTTGGCATCGTAGGCAAAGCCGGTAGCGTGGTTGCCCGCGTCCTTCAGCGCGGTCAGCTGGCCGAGCGTGTTGAACGTCCGTGCCAGGGTGCGACGCAGGGTGCCGCCGGTGTCCAGCGTGTCTTCCTTGAGGCGGTTGCCGGCGTTGTCCAGTGTGTAGTGAATCGTGTTGCCTGCGTTGTCCGCGATGTCCGTCAACCGCCGGGCGGCGTCGTAGACATAGGTAACGCTGCTGCCGTCAGGCACGGTGACCTGTTGCACCTGGCCGGTCGGCCAGTAGCTGATCTGGGTGACCCGATTCTCGGCAGTGGTCGCGCCGCGCACGGTGACCGAGGTTGGCCAGCCGCGGGCATGGTAGGTGTAGTCGGTGACCACGCCGTTGCCGTCCTTCACCGACAACGGCCGTCCGAGCGCATCGTAGGTTAATGTCTCGACGGTCTGGCCGAGCGAGTTGGTCACACTGCGCAGGTCGCCCCTGCGATAACTGCAGACACCATTGGCCGAGCATCCCGCGTCGTCCGCAGTGTAGTAGGCATAGGTGGAGACATCCGCCACATCGCTTCGCGGGCCATCCACGCTACGCAGCAGTCCCACCAGCGGGCACTCCGGGCCCTCGACCTCACAGTAGGTCTGCGTGGTGACGCGGGTGTCACCGGTCACCATGTCGCGCACGGTGATGGTGGTCGGCTGGAGGCGCGCATTGCGCGCGATGCGGATCTCACGGTTGCCGACGGTCTGCTGCACCAGCCGATTGCTGTCCATCGCCACGCGCGTCTCGCTGACGCGCTGATCCGGAGTACCGGCCGCTTCGGTGGTGGTGGTCACGCTGACGGCGCCTGCGGCAGCATCGCTGGCCTCGACATAGGCATACTGGGTGACAACGCCACGGCGGTCGGTCACCGACTGCAGCCGACGCCGGAAATCGGTGGCCTCGGGCAGATAGGTGCGACTGATGCTGCCGTTGCTCTCGGTGATGCCATTGACCTTGCGCGGAAGGCCGCTGGCGCCGCTGGTGGTCAAGGCGTAGGTGCTCTGCTTGCCCAGTGCATCGGTGACGATGGTGGTGCCCGCCGGGGTGTACTCCAGGCGCACGCCATCAATGCCCACGTCGGCTTGACTGCAATCGCCGGAATGGCGGCTGCAGGTGACCCGCCCTTGCGTGTCATAGCCGTACCAGCTGTAGCGCTGGCTGTCTTCGGCGGTAATGCCAGTCAGGTAACCCGGGAAGCGGGCGTCCTCATAGTGGTACGTACGACTGGCGCCGTCTGCGTAGGTCGCACGGATCAGTTCGCCGGCAGGTGAATAGGCGTAGCTCACCACAGGCTGGCCGGCGACCATCACCGCGGAGATCAGCGAGTCGTCACCTGGCAGGAGGTACTGAATATCCAGACGCCGCCCGGTTGAATGGGTGACGCTGAGCAGGCGGCCACGGCTGTCGTGTGCATAGGTCAGCGACGTTCCGTCCTCGAAATCGCGACGCTGCATCAGACCGGTGGAACTGAACAGGATGCGCTCCCCGGCGCGTGAGAGCAGCCAGTTGGAACCTTGCTGCGTTACCCGCTCGCCGCTGCCGTCATTGGCTTCGTAGTAGGCACCGCGCTTGGGGAAAGCGAGGTGCGTGCCGTCCTGACCGATCCGACCGACCTTCACTTCGGTGCCCGGTGGGAACGTGGTGCTGTCCACACCGACCGTCAACCGCAGGTTGTGCGAGTGCGTCCAACCCGTGCCCAAGGCGGCTCCAGGCGTGCTGGTCAGCGAGTGGTAGTGACGGCGGAAGCTGATCCAGCCCAGATCGAAATCGGGCTCGGGCTGGGTCTTGTCACCTGTTGTCGGGTCGCATGGATTTCCAGGTGCATCACACTGTTGCGCGATCATCGGGCTGTAGTATCGGCGGGTCATTGCCGCCGTCCCCGTCTCAAGCGCCGGGGGCATGCCGCACATCTGCAGATCTTCACGCCACTTCATGATGGTGCTGCTGGTATTGGGGCACTTCACTTCCCGTGTCCGCTGGACATGGCGCGGCGCTGTCATCGGCTCGCAGGTTGCACTGCCTGCATTGAAGGAGTGGTAGGTTACGGTGGCCACGCCCCGCTCACCCACATTGCTGCCATCGGCGCCGGCACCTGCGCCACCGCCAGGTATCCCCGTCCACGCCTGCGTCATCGAAACCTGCGGCGCCGGGCAGGCGGGCTCCTTGGGCACCGTCAGCCTGAGCGCCTCGAACAGGGCCTCCTCCGAGCCATGCGCCTGGCTGTCGAAGCGGTATGTCCAATCGGTCTTGATCAGCTTCGCGGGCTTGATCGCGTAGTCATAGATGATCTTGTCGGTCAGGGTAGTGGTCCCCCGCATCTCCCAGCTGAAGGGGCCATAGGCCTGATGGGCGGCAAAGCGGGTTTCAATGTCCTTCTGTACCAGCTTCTCGGTCGCACGGGGCTGGTTGCCGGACGCGAACGCGAACCACTGCTTCTTCACCTCCTGCGCCTGAACCGCAGAGGTGCCCATGCATCCCAGCGCGGCCATCGCCAGCACTCCGCTCGACAGATCCTTCAATCGCTTCAACATCCCTGTTCTCCTTCCTGGACGAACACAGCACCGGCGGGAACGAGAACGTGGGGCGGTTGCCTCACCACGTCATGCTTCGGATCGTCCCTGGTCCGGAATGCGGCCTGACCGCACGGGGGACGTTATCTCCGATGTGATTTACACATTCAAGTCAGAAACTGTGGAATGGGTCGGATTTCAGAGTTTTCTGATACAGGTCGGCCGATCAGATGGGCAGCCGAGCATGGACTCGGCTCTACAGGGGCCAATGCCCACACAAACAGCAACGCCGGGCATAACCCGGCGTTGCATTCAAAGCAGTCGAGCATGGCTCGACTCTACAAAAAGCAGATCAGTACTTGCCGTCAAACGCGAAGATCGGCTTGCGCTGCTTCCACGCGCCAGCGGTGAAGTCCGGGAACTCCAGCGTCTGGAAGCTGTTGGCGATCGACTGCTCGCTCAGCGGGGTGATCGCGCTCCAGGTCACCGCGTCATAGATGTCGATCGGCATCGGTGCCTTGGCCTTCAGCGCTTCCACGAACGCATGGATGACGAACCAGTCCATGCCACCATGACCAGCGCTGGCAGCGGTCTCGGCATTCTGCTTCCACAGCGGGTGCTCGTACTCGTCCTGGTACTTCTTGAACTCTTCCCACTGGTGCGGCGGGCTGCGGCCTTCGATGTGGATCGAATGGTTCACGTCCATCCACAGGCCCTTGGTGCCCTGCACGCGGAAGCCCATCGAGTACGGGCGCGGCAGCGAGGTGTCGTGCTGCAGCAGGATGGTCTCGCCGTTCTCGCAGGCCAGCGTGGTGGTCACAATATCGCCCAGCTTGAACTTCACCTTGGTGCTGGGATGGGTGGTGCCGCCACTCTTGGCCACGGTGTATTCGTGCAGGCCGCGCGCCTTGGTCGCAAAGGCGTTGATGTGGGTGAAGCGATTACCGCGGTTGATGCCGGTGTACATCGCGCACGGGCCGATGCCGTGGCTGGGGTAGAGCTCACCATTGCGCTCCACCGAATGCTCGGTGCGCCAGCGGGCTTCGCTCCAGCCCTTGGGACCGAACTCCACGCCGCTGTCGTAGGGCTGGTTCGGGTCACCGGAATTGAACTTCACGCCGCGCAGGTCGTGCTGGTAGCCAGCCTGCAGGTGCACCAGCTCGCCGAACAGGCCCTGGCGCACCATCTGCAGCGTGGCCATCACGTCGCGGCGGTAGCAGACGTTCTCCAGCAGCATGTAGGGCGTGCCGGTACTCAGCTGGGTCTTCAACACGTCCCAGTGGTCCTGCAGGGTGATGCCGGCCACCACTTCGCAGCCCACCGCCACGCCGGCCTGCATCGCGGCAATCGCCATCGGCGCGTGGTACTCCCACGGCGTGGCGATGATCACGCCATCAATGCCCTTCTGTTCCAGCAGGCGCTTCCAGGCATTGGTGTCGCGGTCCTGGCCGTAGGTCTTCGGGGCCGGCTTGCCAGCCTTGCTGACCATCTCCACGGCGCGGCCGAGCATGATCGGCTCGATATCGCAGACGGCGACCACCTCGACGTCGTCGCGGCGCACCAGTTCCTTCAGCAGCACCAGGCCACGCATGCCGGTACCGATCATGGCCAGGCGCACCTTGCGCCCGCGTGCCCAGGCCGGGGTCTGCGGCAGCAGGCTGCTGGCGGCGACAGCGGCGCTGGCCGCGATGAATTCCCTACGCTTCATGGCAAACATCTCTCCTCTTGGCAGCGTGCCGACCGAAGCCGGCACGCCAGGTCACGCAAACGGAATTACTTGAACCGGTAACCGACAGTCACACTGTAACCACGACCGAAGATCGTTGCGTAGTCACTGGAGTCACCCAGGAAGCTGTTCGGATCGTAGAACGGCAGGCGGTTGAACAGGTTCTTGACGGTGAAGCTCAGGTTCCACGCATCATCCGGGCGCCAGGTGACGCTCATGTTGGCGGTCCACCACGACGGTGCACCGTCGCACTTGCTCTTCTGCAGGGCCAGGTAGCCGCCGGTGCAGGTTTCCTTGTTGTTGCTCACCTCATCAACCTGGTCGGTAGCCCACTTGGTGCCGCCCACGTAGTTGACGAACATGCTGGTGGTGACCTGCTTGTAGGTCCAGTCGGCGTTGAGCGTGGCACGCAGGCGCGGGTTGTTGTAGTAGCCCACCACGTCGCCGTAGTACCAGCCGCTCGCTTCGTCCATGTAGAAGCGGTTGCGGTTGGCGATGGTGGCAGCCAGACCGATGTTCAGGTTGCCCCAGTCACCCAGCGAGAAGCGGCTGCGTGCATCGATGTCGAAGCCGTCGATCAGGGTCTTGCCACGGTTCTTGTACTGGCCCACCACGCTGGCCACGTTGCCGGCGGAGTAGCCCGGCAGCACCGACGGGCAGCTCACGCCACTGGCCGGGTCGGCACACATCGCCGCCAGCTGCGCCAGGTTGGCGCGGTCGCTGTCGGTGATCGGCGAGCGCGACGAGGAGATGATGTCTTCCATGCGGCGGTAGTCCGGCGCGACGATTTCATTGTCGCGATAGATGAACCAGTAGTCGGCCGACACCGACAGCCAGGTTGCCGGCTCGTAGACGAAGCCGAGGGTGGCGATCTTCGCCTTCTCCGGCTTCAGGTCCTTGTTCGGCTGGGTCATGCGTGCCACGGTGCGACTGCAATCGACGTTCAGCATGGTCTTGCCCAGATCGACATCGCCCGGCCGCTGCGACTTCAGCAGCAGGTTGGCGATGGCGTTGGTCTCGTTGCAACGCAGCTCGTCACGGTAGCCGCCGAGCTGCGCGAACACGCCGCCGTTGCCGGATTCGGCCAGGCTCGGTGCACGGAAACCGGTCGAGTAGGTGCCGCGCAGCATCAGCTGATCGAACGCCTGGTACTTGAAGCCGATCTTCGGCGCGACGTTGGCGCTGAAGTTCGGGTACTTGTCCACGCGTACCGCCGCGTCCAGTTCCAGCTTGTCGGTGATCGGCGCCACGGTCTCGGCGAACAGCGCGTAGGTGTTGCGCTTGCCGTCGAACCAGGAGCCGCCCTGCTGGGTGATCAGGCCGTTGGCCGCATCGGCGTTGCCCGGGGTATAGAAGGTCTCACGGCTGGCATTGAAGCCGAACGCGGCACGCATCTCACCAGCCGGCAGCTGGAACAGCGGGCCTTCGATCTTGCCGTCCAGGGTGTGCAGGCGGGTCCACGACTGGATGTCGAAGGTCGGGAACGCTTCGCGGATCAGCGCAGCGTTGGCTTCGCTGATCTCGCCGAACTTGTACGCCGGGTGGTCGGAGATGATCACGCGGCCCGTGGTCGGATCGATCGAGTACGGGCCGAAGGCCTTTTCGAAGCCCTTGATGTTGACGTTGATCGTCTGGTACGTGGTGGAGTGCGTACCGGCGCTGGCGAACGCGGTCTCCCAGTTCCAGTCACCCCTGTTGCCACGCGCGCCGGCCAGCACGCGGTAGCTCTTGTCGGTGTTCCGCTGGCCGAAGTAGTTCGGGCCGGCGTCCTGCAGCAGGTAGTTCAGGCCGACCACACCGCCCATCATCGCCTTCATTTCCGGGCTGGCGTGGTTGTACTCGTTGTTCGGGCCCAGGAACGGGTACAGGAACTGGTTGACGGTGTTGCCGGTGTTGCGCGAGAACCAGCTGGTCGGGTTGCCGGTGGTGGTGCCGTAGGTGCGCGGCGTGCCGCCGTTGGCGCGCAGGTCGATGTCGGTGTAGGTCGCCTCGGCGAAGATCTCGGTGCTGTCGCCCACCAGGAACGTGCCGTTGAGGTAGGCGGTGTTGCGCTCGGACTTGGCGCCGGCATCGATCTCGTTGTTCATCCAGGTTTCCCAGACGCAACGCGGACCAGCCGCTTCACTGGTCAGCACGTTCTTGCAGCCCGGCGCGGCTTCCTGCACTCGGCGGCCGGTGACCGGATCGAAGGCGAAGTAGGTGCCCGGGTTGAACTCGCCCGGCTTGCTGCCCACGCCCAGGCGCAGGTCGTTGAGGTAGTTCGGCTTGTTGACGTAGTACTGGTCGGGCCGCTTGTCGTAGAAATCGCTCAGCGGGATCGCGTCGCGGCGGTACATGTTCACCGCGCCGTAGATGTTGAAACGGTTCTCGGTCAGGTCACCGAAGCCGGCGGTGATGCTGGCCTGGCGCTCGCCGTAGGAATCGATGCGCGAGGAGGTGTCGTTGGTGAAGCTGACCTCGGCACCCTGGAAGTTGCGCTTGGTGATCACGTTGATCACACCGGCCACCGCGTCGGTGCCGTACACCGCCGAGGCGCCGTCGGTCAGCACTTCCATGCGCTCGATGGCCGCGGCCGGGATCGCATCGATGTTGACGAACTGGGTCTGGAAGCCGGCCGGCGCACCGTAGTACGACAGGCGACGACCGTTCAGCAGCACCAGCGTGCCCTGGGCACCCAGGCCGCGCAGATTGGCCTGCGAAGCACCGTCGGAACCGGTGAACAGCGAACGCGCGTCCTGCTGCGCCGGGCGTGCGGCCGGCAGATTGTCCAGCACCTGCAGCAGCGTGCGCGCACCCATGTTCTGGATGTCCTGCTTGCTGATCACCTGCACCGGCGAGGCGGTTTCAACGTCGGTGCGGCGGATGTTGGAGCCGGTGACCTCGATGCGGGCCAGGTCGGTGGCCTTGTCCTTGCTCTCCTGGGCGAAGGCAGGAACGGCGACCGACAACAGCACGCCGGCAATGGCCAGCGACAGCGGAGCGATCGAACGACAGGGGGGGCGGTGGTGGCGTGCGGGCAACATCGGGGTTCTCTCCTGGCAGGGGTGCGGCGCAAAAAGTGAGCGCGTGGGCGTTCGGCGGGCAAAACGCTCCCGGGCCACGGCCATGAGGGCCGTAGTCGGAATGGGCGGGGGGAGGAGCGGTGTTACGAGGGAGTCATGGGGCGACGATGCTGGCGGAGTCGCCCTCCTGGCCGATCAGCACGGCGTTGGCCCAGTTGGCACAGACCTGGGCGGGTTGGCTGACCTGTGCACCCAGCGTGCGCAAGCTCAGGGTGGAAAGGCCTCGGATGTCCAGCTCCGGCTTGACCACGCCGGGCGCCTTGACCAGGCCGCTGTCGTACAGCAGGCGGTTGTCACCCCAGACCTGGAACTGCAGGCCACCGGCAGTGCGGCAGGCGTCGTCGATGCCGAGGTCGGCGCGCAGCAGGTGCCAGCCTCCCTGCAGGCGCAGGTCGATGCGGCTGTTGGCGCCGACGCCCAGGCCACGACGGAACTGCAGGCCGTTCATGCGCATGCCGGCGTCGCCACGGAACGACTGGTCGGTGCGCACCTGGCTGGCCAGCGCGGCCGGCACCGGCAGCTCGGAGAGATAGCGCTGCCGGGCCGGTCGCTCCGGTTCCTGGTGTTCAAGAATGTGGAAGGTGGACAAGGCGATCGGGCCGACATCGCGCGGCTGCAATGCATCGAAGGCGCGGGCGGTGCCCTGTGCGGCGGTCACCATCGGGTCGGTGCTGCTGGCGCCGTCGCCTTCGGGGTTCTGCACGCTCAGCACGCGGAAACGCAGCAGGCGACCCGCGTGGGCCGGGAAGTCGATGCGCTGCACGCCTTCCTTCAGCTGCAGGCGGCCGCGGGCGATCGGCTCGCCCCACTCGCCATTGCTGTCGCCGAGGTAGACCTCGTAGTCGCGTACCTGGCCGTGCTTCCAGTTCTTATCGTTGCGCGGCGCGATGTCGATGCCGTCGATCATCCTGCGCTCGCCGAAGCCGATCACCCACTCGTGCGCACCGGTGCGCACGGCCTGGTTGCGCACGCTGCGGAACCAGGTGCCCGGATCATCATCGAAGGCATTTTCCAGCGCATGGCCGGGTTCTTCGGCCGGGCGATTGACCACCAGCAGGCTGTCGGCCGGCAGTTCGCGGCCCAGCACCGGCGCGGCCGGATAGGCATCATCGGCGGCTGCGGCAGCGACTGCGAAGTCCAGCTGCAGCTGCAGCGGCTGGCGGATGTCCTGCGCGGCGGTGCGCACATGCACGGTGCCACGACGCTCCTTGGCATCGAAGTACCAGCCTTCACTGGCGTTGTTGAACGCAGCGGCATCGGCCAGCGCCGGCAGCGCGCGACCACCGGCCTGCACCGCGCGCGGCGCCTGGCGGCTGAGCACGCGCAGGCCATAGCGGCGCTGCGCCAGCTGGCCGTTGTACTGGCCCTGCACGGCATCAATCTGCACCTGCACCGGGCCGCTGCCCTGCGCCGGCGCCTGCACGCGGATCTGCTGCGTGCTCGATTCGCCCTGCTGGTAGCGGCGGGTGTTGCCGTCGTCCTCGTACAGCGTGTACTGCGAATCCCCTTGCGGGTACAGGTCGAACGTCACTTCATCCAGGGGCTTTTCGCCATCGAACAGCATCGACGGGTACATCGGCAGGATCGCACCGGCACGCACGAACACCGGCAGCGTGGCCAGGTCCACCTGGCGGTCGAGCTGGCGGCCATCGGCGGCGGCCTGCACACGGCGGCCGTCCCAGTAGTCGATCCAGCCACCGGCCGGCAGATGGATGTCGCGGCGCCAGCCACGGCTGGCCGCCTGGCTGCGGTACACCGGCGCCACCAGCAGGTCGCGGCCGAGCAGGAACTGGTACTTGTAGGTTTCATCCTGCGCATGCGGATCGCGCGGGTTGTCCCACATCAGGCCACGCACCGGCGGTGCGCCGGTCTGCGCAGCCTCGTGCACCAGCCCGTACATGTACGGGGTCAGGCGCATCTTCAACTTCAGGTAATCGCGGTTGATGCTGCGATAGGGCTCGTCGTACCACCACGGGTGCTTGCGCGCGTTCGACGACCAGCCGCTCATGCCCATCAGCACCGGGGTGAAGGCCTTCCACTGCAGGTCGCGGGTGAAGGTCTCGGCGCTGCCGCCGAAGATCGCATCGACGTCGCCGCTGGCGTAGGCCATGCCGGACAGGCCCGAACCGACCAGGGTCGGTACGTGCCAGCGGATGTAGTCCCAGCTGCTGCTCTGGTCGCCGGTCCATGCCACCGCATAGCGCTGGATGCCGGCCCAGCCCATCACCGTCCACAGGAACGGGCGCGAATCGGAATTGTCGAGGATGCCGTTGAAGGCCTGGCGGTTGGCGTCCATCGCGAACTGGTAGCCCTTGCCGGTCCAGGCCACGTCCAGCTTCTGCACGCGGCTGCCGGCCTTGCCCACTTCCCAGGCGATCTTGTCGACGCCGTTCTCGGTCCACAGGCCGGTGCGGAAGCCGTACGTGGCCAGGCCCTTCACCGTTTCCGGCAACTGCTTGTAACCGCAGCCGTAACCATCATTGGGCAGGATCCAGCCACCGGGCATGTCGTGGGCGCGGTACTGCCTGGCCACGCTGTCGATCACATCCGGGGTGGTGCCGGTCGGGCCGTCGCTCCAGCCTTCGGGCACGGTGCCGGGCTTCTTGCTGTTGTCGCCGTCGTTGTAGCAATCGGCATCGCCGTAGGACAGCGCCCAGCGCGCGACCATGTTGGGGCGGCCGGTCAGCTGGGTGTAGCGCTCGATCAGTTTCGGCAGATCGGCGCCGACGAAGTAGTACGCATCGAAGCGGTCTTCGCGGTGCAGCAGCGTGGCCTGGTCAGCCTCGCGCAGGTCGTAGCTGCCATCGCTCCACGTGTTGCGCAGCATGCCCCAGCCGCGGCTGCTCAGCAGCATCGGGGCCGGGCTGGGGCGGTCGCCCTCTTCCCAACCGCCGGAGTAGGACACTTCCAGCTCGCGGCCCTTGAACTGGTAACGGCCGTTCTGCTGGCCGCCACCGTAATAGCCTTCATCGGCCTGCGAGGACAGCACCTGCACGCTCTGCGTGGCATCCAGGTCCAGCGGCTGCAGCTCCTGCCAGAGGGCGGTGGGCTGGCCATTGTCCAGGCGTTCCAGGCGCAGGCGCAGCGGCTGCCGTTGTACATGCAGCACCAGTGCATCGGTGCGCACGCGGATTTCCTGCGCGTCTTCTTCCAGCTGCGCCCGCACGTTCGCCTTGGGCTGCGGCAGTACGATCGGTGCGGCCTTGTCACCTGCACCGGTGAGCTTGCCGTTGCGGCCGGCCTGCACGCGGATGATGTCGGTGGCCGGCAGCTCGATGCGGATGCGCGCGCCCTTGTCGGTCTGCAGATCCCAGCCCTGCACGCCGTCGCGGCTGGCGCTGGCGCTGACCGAACGCAGGTTGCCGACGGGCTCGGCCCGGGCCGGCATGGACGCCAGCATCAATGCCGGCAACAGGGCCAGCATCAGCGGCGAGCGACGAACGCAGATTTCCACGCGGACTCCCAACCCGTTCACCGGGCGTTTCGAAAGCGATTGGGCCGACTCTAGGGCAGCGATTCGAAAGATGTCAACAAATTGAAAGGAAAAAGGAAGATATATTCCACTGAAACGAAAGTTGTTGCACCGCAATACTTTGTGTAAGCGCTTGCAGGCGCCTGTTAAGCATTGTGCGATACGGCATCCAGCCCGTTCTTTCGTTTTCCCGAGCACACCCGGGCGGGAAAAGTCACCACGCCATTTTCTTTCTTTTTACTTTCGCTATTTGACATTTCGAAAGAAAACGCAGATGGTGCGCTGGCCCAACTGGAACCTCCGAATGGACGTCACCCTGCTTTCCGATGTGTCCGCCTGGCAGCGCCTTGGCGGAGCCGATACCGCTACCGAAATCGCCCAGCAGCCCGCGCTGTGGGACGCCCTCGCACAGGACCTGTCGCGTGCCCGCGACCGCCTGCAGGCCTTCCTTGGCGACAGCCTCAACGATCCCAACCAGCGCGTGCTGTTCACCGGCGCCGGCAGCTCCGGCTTCATTGCCGAGATGGTGGCCGATGCGATCAACGCGCAGTGGCCAGCCGATGTGCGCGTGGTGCACACCACCAGCCTGCTGACCCACCCGGCGCTGTACCTGCAGCGCGACCGCCCGACCTTGCTGGTCTCGTTCGGCCGCAGCGGCTCCAGCCCGGAGAGCGTGGCGGCAGTCGACCGCGTGCGCAGCGACGTGGACGACGCGCGCTTCCTCGACATCACCTGCAATGCCGATGGCGAACTGGCCCGACGTGGCGCCGGCCGTGCCGATACCTGCACCCTGCTGATGCCCTCGGCCAGCTGCGACCGCGCCTTCGCCATGACCAGCAGCCTGACCTGCATGCTGCTGGCCGCACTGACCGTGTTCGACCGCTCGCCGTGGGATGCGCGTGTGGCGCGCCTGAAGCAGATTGCCGCGCTGGCCCGCGAAGGCCAGGCGCAGTGGGATGCACCGGTGGCGGCGCTGGCACAGCGCCCGTTCAACCGCATCATCTACCTCGGCAGCGGCCCGCTGGAAGCGCTGGCACGCGAGTGCGCGCTGAAGGTGCTGGAACTGACCGCCGGCCGCGTGCTGGCGCTGGCCAACACCCCGCTGGGCTTCCGCCATGGCCCGAAATCGACGCTGGACGGCAACACCCTGGTGGTGGTGCTGCGCAGCGTGCAGCCACTGGCGCGCCGCTACGAACAGGACCTGCTGGAAGAACTGCGCCGCGATGGCGTGGCCGGCCAGGTGCTGGCGATCGGCCCGCATTCGGACATCGGTGCGGACGACGAGTACACCCTCACCGTACCGGCACTGGATGATCCGTGGCTGGCACCGGTGTGGCTGGGCTTCGCGCAGTTGTTCGCGCTGCAGCGCTCGGCTGCGCTGGGCCTGACTCCGGACAATCCGTTCCCGGATGGCACCGTCAACCGCGTGGTCAAGGGCGTCACCATCCACCATGGCTGAGCTGATCGCCCACGCCTGCTACGGCATCGACATCGGCGGCACCAAGATCGAGCTGGTGGCGTGCGATGCGGCGATGCAGGTCACCTGGCGTCGCCGGGTGGCCACGCCGCAGGGCGACTACGACGGTTTCCTGCAGGCGGTGGTGACCCTGGTCGCCGAGGCCGATGCCGCGCTGGGCCGCAGTGATGCGGCGATCGGCATCGCTCTACCCGGCGTGCGCGACCGCCGCAGCGGCCGCCAGCTGAGCGCGAACGTGCCTGCGTTGACCGGCCACAGCGTGGCGGCCGACCTGCAGGCGCGCCTGCAGCGGCCGCTGCATTTCGGCAACGACCTGCAGTGTTTTGCCCTGTCTGAAGCACACGGCGGTGCCGCCGACGGCTATCCCAGCATGTTCGGCGCCATCCTCGGCACCGGCGCTGGCGGTGGTTTCTGCCTGCAGGGCCGCCTGCTGTCCGGTTTCAACGGGCTGGCCGGCGAATGGGGCCACTGGAGCGTGCCCGGTCATCTGCTGCAGCGCCACGGCCTGCCGCTGATCGACTGCGCCTGCGGCCTGCAGGGCTGCGTGGAGCGTTATGTCTCCGGTAGTGGCGTGGCGATGATCGAGCGTCACCTCGGTGGCAGCGCCGCCGACGCCAGCGCGGTGATCGCCCTGGCCGACGCCGGTGATGCGCGCGCGCGCAAGGCGCTGGACATCCATCGCGACCTGCTCGGCCACAGCCTGGCCGCGCTGGTGCTGGCGCTGGACCCGCACGTGATCGTGCTCGGTGGCGGCCTTTCGCAGTACGCGCCGCTGTACGAGCACCTGCCCGCCGCCATCGCCGCCCATCTGTTCAAGGGTGTGCAGGTGCCACCGATCGTGCCACCACGCTTCGGCGATGCCGGTGGCGCACGTGGTGCTGCCCTGCTCGCCTGCCAACCCTCGTTTTCCTGATGTCCGGAGCCTGACCATGTCCCCGTTGCAGACCCTGCTTGCCTCCCACCGCGCCGGTGCCAACGTCGGCCTGTACAGCGTCTGCTGCAGCAACGAGCAGGTGCTGCGCGCGGCCATGCACGTGGCGCTGGCACACGGCACCGTGCTGCTGATCGAGGCCACCTCCAACCAGGTCGACCAGTTCGGCGGCTACACCGGCATGACCCCGCCGCAGTACCGCGATTACGTGGGCACGCTGGCCGATGAGGAAGGCTTCCCGCGCGAACGGCTGATCCTGGGCGGTGACCACCTCGGCCCGAATGCCTGGCAGAAGCGCCCGGCTGCCGAAGCGATGACCCACGCGCGCGTGCTGATCGAGGCCTACGTCGCCGCCGGCTTCCACAAGATCCACCTGGACTGCAGCATGTCCTGTGCCGATGACCCGGTGCCGCTGCCCGATGCCATCGTCGCCGCGCGTTCGGCCGAGCTGGCCGAGATCGCCGAACGCACCGCCGCCGAACACGGCCTGCCGCCGCCGGTCTACGTAATCGGTACCGAAGTGCCGATTCCCGGTGGCGAAGCCTCGCTGGCCGAAGGCCTGCAGGTGACCACGCCGGCCGCCGCCGCGCAGACCCTGGCCATCCACCAGCAGGCGTTCGACACGCCGCAGCTGCGCGATGCGTGGCAGCGCGTGATCGCGATGGTGGTGCAGCCGGGCGTGGACTTCGACCACAGCAGCGTGCACGAGTACGACGCGGCCGCTGCCAACACGCTGGCTGGCTTCCTCGAACAGCAGCCGCGCATCGTGTTCGAAGCGCATTCCACTGACTACCAGCGCGAAAGCGGCCTGCATGCACTGGTGCGCGACCACTTTGCCATCCTGAAGGTCGGACCGGCGGCGACTTTCGCCTATCGCGAAGCGCTGTTCGCGCTGGCCGCGATCGAGGCCGAGCTGCTGCCGGCCGCACAGTGCTCGCGCCTGCCGCAGGTGCTGGACGAGGTGATGGTGGCGCAGCCGAAGTACTGGCAGTCCTATTACCAGGGCGATGAGGCGGCGCTGCGCCTGCTGCGCAGTTACTCCTTCAGCGACCGCTGCCGCTACTACTGGGGCGAGCCGGCGCTGGTGCAGGCGGTGCAGACCCTGTTCGGCAACCTGGAGCAGCATGCGCCGCCGCTGGTGCTGCTCAGCCAGTACCTGCCGGAGCAGTACCGCGCCGTGCGCGAGGGCCGCCTGGCCAACACGCCCACCGCACTGGTGCAGCACCGTATCGGCCTGTGCCTGGGCGAATACGCCCGCGCCTGCAGCGCCAACCAGGCCGGCCCCCGCACGCAGAATGCGGGCTCGGCTGCCGGCGTTGCTGCGAACGGCTAATCTCTACCTTTTTCCGCGAAACCGAGAATGGCCATGCGCAACACCCGCTCCCGCCGGCAACAGATCCTGCAGCTGCTGATCGAGCATGGCTCGGTGCAGGTGGCCGATCTGGTCGAGCGCTTCGGCGTGTCGGCGGTGACCATCCGTGCCGACCTGACCCACTTCGAGTCGCAGGGCCTGGCCAACCGTACCCACGGCGGCGCCACGCTCGTTCGTACGCCGCCGCAGGAACAGGACATCCACGAGAAAGACGCGCTGAACCTGCCGCTGAAGGAATCGATCGGTGCGCGCGCTGCGCGCCTGGTGCAGCCCGGCGACAACATCATCATCGACTCCGGCTCGACCACGATGACCCTGGCCCGCCACCTGCGCGCGCATCGCGACGTGACGGTGATGACCAACGGCCTGAATATCGCCTGGGAACTGGCCAATGCCGCGGGCATCACCGTGCTGCTGACCGGTGGCCTGCTGCGCCAGCAGTCGCTGTCGCTGCAGGGCAGCCAGGCTGAAGCCAGCCTCAACTCGTACAGCTTCGACACCCTGTTCCTGGGCGTGGACGGCCTGGACCTGCAGTTCGGCCTGACTACCCACGATGAAGCCGAAGCCCGCCTCAACCACCGCATGGTCGAGCGCGCACGCCGTATCGTGGTGCTGACCGACGCCTCCAAGTTCGGCCGCGTCAGCCTGCACCGCATCGCCCTGCTGGATCAGATCCACGCCATCATCACCGACGCCGGCATCGACGACGCGACCCGAGAGGGACTGCAGCGGCTGGGCATCGAAGTGATCATCGCCGAGCCCACCGCATGACCGACACCCGCACCCTGCATGGCCGCATCCTCACCCCGCTGGGCTGGCGGCGCGGGCACGTCCACTTCGATTCACGCGTACGCCAGCTGCAGGTGGACGACCACAGCGGTGCCGACGACCTGCAGCTGCCGGTGATCCTGCCCGGCTTCATCGACCTGCATGTGCATGGCGCGGCCGGCGTGGACCTGATGCAGGGCGGTGACGTGGCACGCACCATCGCCCGCACCCATCTGCGCTTCGGCACCACCACGCTGCTGGCGACCACCATGACCGCCGGGCTGGACGAGATCGAGCACGCGCTGCAGGGTGTGGCCGCCACCATGGCGGCACCCGATGCCGACGCCGCCAGCATCGTCGGTGTGCATCTGGAAGGACCGTTCATCAGCCCGCAGCGTCTGGGTGCGCAGCCCAACCGCACGATCGAGGCGACGCTGGCACTGGTGCAGCAGCTGCATGCGCTGGCACCGATCCGGGTGATGACGCTGGCCCCGGAAATCGGTGAGCACACCGCGCTGATTCCCGCGCTCTCGGCGATGGGCATCCGCGTGCAGCTTGGTCACAGTGCTGGCACCTACGAGGAAGGCGTGGCCGCGCTGCAGGCCGGTGCCTCCGGCTTCACCCATCTGTTCAACGGCATGACCGGCGTCGATCACTATCGCCCGGGCATTGCGGCGGCGGCACTGGCGCATGCGCAGTACGCCGAGATCATTCCCGACCTGCAGCACATCCACCCCGGCGTGATCCGCCTGGCCGCGCGCGCGATTCCGCGCCTGTACGCGGTGACCGACGCCACCGCCGCCACCGGCATGCCCGATGGCGAGTACGCGCTGGGCGAACAGCGCGTGCACAAGTGCGGCGGCTGCGTGCGCCTCGCTACCGGTTCGCTGGCGGGCAGCGCACTGACCATGGACCAGGCGCTGCGCAACCTGGTGCAAGTGGGCCTGGAGCTGGCCGATGCCTCGCAGCGTGTTTCCACCTTCCCGGCGGACTACCTGGGCCTGGACGATCGCGGCCGCATCGCGCCCGACGCCCGTGCCGACCTGGTGGTGCTGGACGCCGAACTGCGCCTGCAGCAGGTGGTGGTTGGTGGGCGCGTAGTTGATTTGAACGCCGCAAACGCCTGACGTGTCGCCGCTCCTTAACGCCGGAAATGCCTGACGCACCGCCTTTGTAGAGTCGAGCTTGCTCGACTGCTCTGCCGCGCCCCGCGCGGTCAGTCGAGCAAGCTCGACTCTACGAAGGCAATCCGCACCGAAACGCCTCCTGGGATATGCCGATGACTGCAAGCACCGCTCCGCGCTGGCCCGTACGCTACCTGCTCTTCATCGGCGGCCTCGGTGGCCTGCTGTACGGCATCGACATCGGCATCATCGCCGGCGCCCTGCCCTACCTGGAGGCAACGGCCAGCCACGCCTGGCAGCTCAGCAGCCAGCAGCTCGGCTTCGTCGTGGCGGCAGTGCTGCTGGGCAGCGTGCTGTCCTCGCTGTTCGCCGGCATGATTGCCGACCTGATCGGCCGCCGCGGTGCGATGCTGCTGGCCGGCCTGCTGTTCACCGCCTCAATCCCGATCATGGCACTGGCGTCCGGCTACACGCCCCTGCTGCTCGGCCGGCTGCTGCAGGGCATCAGTGGCGGCCTGATCGGCGTGGTGATTCCGCTGTACCTGGCCGAAGTGCTCAGCCCCGAGCGACGCGGGCGCGGCGCGGCCATGTTCCAGCTGCTGCTGACCGTTGGCCTGGTGCTGGCTGCCCTGATCGGCCTCTACCACGCCCACGCCGTGGATGCCGCCGCCGAAGCCGTGCGCTCACTGCCGGTCGCGCAGCAGGCGCAGGAGCTGTTTGCGGTGAAGGACCACGCCTGGCGCACCATCTTCTGGACCTGCCTGGCGCCGGGTCTGCTGTTCTGCGCTGGCATCTTCTGGCTATCCGAATCGCCGCGCTGGCTGGTGCGTCGCGGCCGCATCGATGACGCGCGCCGCAGCCTGCAGCGCGTGCTGCCGGCTTCGGAGGTGGAGCCGACGCTTGCACAGATCCAGGCACCGGAATCGAGCAGCGGCAGCGGCAAGCGCGACCCGCTGCTCAGCCGCCGCTACGTGGTGCCGTTCCTGCTCGCCTGCGTAGTGCTGGCCTGCACCCAGGCCACCGGCATCAACTCGGTGCTGGCCTACGCGGTGAACATCCTCAACCAGGCTGGCCTGTCCGGCTCGGTGGCCAATGGCGCCGACGTGGCGATCAAGCTGCTCAATGCGGTGATGACCGTGGTCGCGCTGCTGCTGGTCGACCGCAAGGGCCGCAAGTTCCTGCTGATGCTCGGCAGTGGCGGCATCTGCGTGGCCCTGCTGGCCGCCGCCACCCTCTTCTTCCAGGCCGAACGCGGCCGCACCGACGTGCAGCCGCAGCTGCAGGCGGCGGTCAGCGGCGACGGCCTGCAGCTGGTGCTGGATGATGCGCAGTGGCAGCGCCTGAGCAATGGCATCGACAGCCAGGGCCGGCCGATGCAGCTGACCGTCTCCTACGCCTACGGCGACTTCACCAATGTGCGCGCCCTGCGCAGCGACAACCTGATCGACCGCGAGCTGCGCATCGAGCGTGCCGGCACCGTGCAGCCGGACAGCGTGATCGGCGCGTTCTTCCGCAAACTGCACCTGAACCCGTTCGCCGACCCGGCCAAGGCCGCGCAGGCACCGCTGCGCATCGAGCAGGCACGCATCGGCCCGGTGCCGCCACCGGCACACGGCTGGGCCGTGGCCGCCTGCATCCTGGTGTTCGTCGCGTTCTTCGCGGTCGGGCCCGGCGTCTGCGTGTGGCTCGCGCTGTCCGAGCTGATGCCGAACCGCATCCGCTCCAACGGCATGAGCATCGCGCTGCTGATCAACCAGTTCGTGTCGACCACTATCGCCGCGATCTTCCTGCCCACGGTGGGCCACTATGGCTACGCCAGCATGTTCGTGTTCTGGGCGGCGTGCACCTTCGTGTTCTTCCTGGTGGCCGCGTTCTGGCTGCCGGAGACCAAGGGCAAGTCGCTGGAAGAGATCGAGGCCCGCTTCGCCCGGTAGCGGTCGACTTTGGTCGACCTCCGCGCGCAGCGCGGGTTCATGGCGCGCCCGTCATTCGCCAGTGATGTGCTTGGCCAGCTCCCGCGCTTCGGCAACGCTGGACAAGCCGCTCAGCATCATCGATTCGCCGAACGGCCCCTGCACCGTCGCCACCATCAGCACGCGGCCATCCACGCTGAGCGCCGCACGCTGGCCCACCAGTGCCGCGGTGCCATCGTGGATGCGCTGATGCGCCTCCGGCCGATAGCGGATCTGCAGGCCCGGCTGCTTGCCTTCATCCAGCACATAGCGCACATCGGCAATATCCGCGCTGCCGGCAATCGGCGGCTCGCGCAGGGCGAGGGTCTCGCCCTGCCACTGCACCGATGTGCCCTTGCCGGCTGCATCGACCGCACTCAGGCGCACGTCCACGCCGGGGCGTGGCGCATGCTCCTTACCTGCCAACGCACCGGGTGTAGCGCCCGGCATGCATCCGGTCAGGGTCAACGCCATGCCCAGCAACAGGGGACGCGCAGCCCTCACTTCAGCTTCCGCAGCTTGAACGCCACCAGCACCTGCAGCAACCCGTACAGCAGGCTGCCGATGCCGATCCACAGCGTGGTCACCGCCACGCCCGCATACGGGTTGGCCGCGAACAGCACGCCCAGCACCACCGCCAGCACGCCACTGAGGATCAGCAGCCACTCGCCCTGGATCTGCTTGCGCACGCGGATCGCGAACACGATGCGATAGATGCCGGCCACCAGCAGCCACGCTGCCAGGAACAGCACCAGCACGCTGGCGGTGGCCAGCGGATTGATCACCGCCAGGATGCCGAAACCCAGCGAGGCGATGGCATACAGCGCCAGCCAGCCACGCGAGGCACCGCTGCCGCCGCTGACCAGTGCGAACAGGCTGATGACACCTTCAACGATGGCCATCACACCCAGCGTCCATGCCAATGCCATGGCTGCAGACAGTGGCCAGCCGATGGCGACGATGCCAAAGCCCAGCGCAACCAGCCCATACAGCAGGAGGATCCACCAGCTGCGCCCAACCGCCGACAACAAGGGAGACAAGGGGGAATTCATGGCCACTCCTTCGATCCGGAACCGGGCTCATCCTAGCCCCTGGTGATGAAGAGGGCGATCACGGCGCCCGCGCGCAGACCCATACCCGCACCTCGTCCGCTCCCACCCACCGCAGCGTCTCCGCAACCTCCATCACCGTGCTGCCGGTGGTCATCACATCGTCCACCACTGTCAGTCGCGGCGGCACCGGACCACGTACATCGAACGCATCGAACAGGTTTTCCCTGCGCTGTTCGGCCGTACGCTCAGACTGCGGCGCGGTATGCCGCCGCCGGTACAGCCCCTGCCAGACCGGCATCGGCAGCAGGCGGCACAGTTCTGCCGCCTGGTTGTAGCCGCGCTGGCGCAGGCGGCGCCGGTGCAGCGGTACCGGCACCAGCGGTAGGCATGACCACGGCGGCGGTGCGCGCTGCATCAACTGCGCCAGCAGGCGACCGGCGGCGAGATCCTGATGGAACTTGTAGCGCACGAGCAGCTGATCCACAGGCGGCAGTACGCACGTCCCAAATTGTTGTCGCCCATGACAAACATTCATCACATATTCGAAATTTGTGTCGCTGAATTCGTGTACGTCATTGATCCATGAATCTCACGTACACTGCGCAACGCAGGCGACAAGAATTCATGCTCAAGCGCGGGGTTGCAGCACGTGCATGAACTGCAATGTGTCTGGACGTCCACTCCCAAGTTCACAGCGTGGGGATCGTGCCAAATAGGCCTGTGGTGTTTGTAATCTCAGTGGCCGCAGATCTCAGTCAAGATCGGCTCTCGGCCATCATGTGCTACGCGTCGGAACAGCACACATAGAACAGGTCGCGGCTCCTTTCGAACCTATGCAGTTCAATCGTCTCTCCATCGACGTTGATCAGATGTGCGCACGGGGCTATCAGAGGCTGTTCGGGGCAGACGCCTGATGACTGATGGCGCAGCCAGATGCCATAATTTTCGGCTTCCGAACGAAAATTCCCACATGGACGTTGGCCGCTCCGCAAAGCAATCTTCCGCGCTCTTTCGCGAGGCTGTCCGGCTGGATGATCTGCGCCGCCAGAACGCTCCGCTCGACCGCCTGGGCTTTGGCTGGCGCTCTACCGCCTTGTTCTTTCTCCTGCTGGCCTCGGCAGTCGTTGCTGTCGCAGCTACAGCACGCTTTCCAAGGAAAGAACGCGCCCAGGGGGAGATATCTACCGAGATGGGAACAAAGCGCGTAACTGCGACCCGACAGGGCGTGGTTTCGGCAATACACGTCAAGCCGAATGAGGCAGTTCGGAAGGGGCAGAGTCTGCTGAGCCTTTCCTATGACCGGACAGTTGACGGCATAAGTATCGGGAATCGTAGCCTCGAAGCTGCTCGTAGGCAGATGCAATCGCGCGTGGACTCACTGGGAGACACGGCAGAAGTCATTAGGCAGAAGATCTTTGAGGTAGAGCTTGAGTCGGCAGAGAACCGCGAGCAAGTTGAATTCCTCAATGAGCTTGTCGCTCTGAAAGAGATGCAGATCGCGGATAAGCAGCGGACGGTTGACGCCATGGAGCAGCTAACCAAGGAGAAGATCGTCTCGGAACTGCAGTTCCGCGCCGCTCGTGGTGAGCTTTTGGATCAGCAGCAGCAACTGGTAGGCCTCAAACGAGAGCGTGGCCAGCTGCTATCCAAGATAGGAACGTCGGAAAGCTCGAGGCGCCAGCTGGAGCACCAAGTCTCTTCATCCGAGTCGATGATTACGGCTGAGACGGCCGCGTTCGATGAGAAGGAGATCTCATTGCGAGCCAGTAGCGCCGAGACACTGACGGCTCCAATGGATGGGCGCGTATCAAGTCGGATTGCATCTTTGGGCGAGTCAGTCCAACCAGGTGCATCACTCATGATCATCGCTGCGACGGACGAGCCTGCGATTGGGCGTGCATGGGTGAAATCATCAGCCATCGGATTTCTGAAGCTTGGAGGTGAAGCGCGTTTGAAGGTCTCGGCATTCCCGTATCGCAAGTTTGGCACGATCTCGGGAACAGTACGGGAAGTCGCCAAGGCGCCCACGCCCGTTGCTGATTTGCCCAGAGATCTGAATGCATCCGAGGCGATGTATGCAATCACCATCTCCCTGTCGTCCACCAATCACGAGATGTCCCGCAATCAAAAGATTGATCCATCCATGCTCGAAGACGGAATGAAGTTTGATGTGGATCTTATGATGGAGCGGAGAACACTTCTCGAGATGCTATTTGATCCTGCAAGGACGGCACTTTCCGGCCTGGAATGATCTGCTCAGGCGTCACACGCTTCACGCTTGTTATCGAGCCGCCAGCACATGTGGCAAGCAGCGTCGCCAGGCTCGCGATCTGTGGCCGATGAGTAACGGCAATGATCGTGATGCCGATCGATCGCAGCGAGAGGAAAATTTCCCTTTCCTTATCTAGATCAACGTTCGCTGTCGCCTCATCAAGAAGAAGAACGCGGGGGCGGCGGTACAGGGCGCGAGCAATCAGGAGCCGCTGACGCTGGCCTGCAGACAATGTGCTTCCAATCTCACCAATGCGCGTCTGCAACTGGAGCGGCATAGCTCTGACCTCTGTGGCAAGCCCAGCCAGTGCCAGGCATCGCCAGATACTCTCCGGCTCAGCATCCTCAGAAAAGAACGCTACGTTCTCGCCGATGCTCCCTCCAAGCAGCTCGTCTCCTTGCATTACCACGCCAATCTGCGACCTTATGGAGCGCGAAAATGGCGTAGACAATGCCGTGCCGTCATACCGGATCTCACCTTGCTGAGGGGTATACAAACCAGCGAGCAGCTTCATGATGGTGCTCTTGCCACAACCGGACGGACCATTGAGGAGTACGAAGTCTCCTGCATGAACGGCGATATTGAGTGCCTTCACCGAAAACTGGTCCGATTGACCGTAGCGATAGTACACATTCTGGGCGTATACGCGCCCCTCAAGCGGAGGGTGATCCATTGCCTCAGGACCCATCAACTCGCTCTCACTTAGAACAATATCGGCCAATCGATCTGAGTGAAGGACAGTCTGGCGGAAGGCGGTGATCTGCTGGACGAACGTATGGATTCTTGCGGACAGTTGGCGCTTGAGTGCAAAGAAGGCAAATAGGGCGCCAACCGTCAGTGCTTGATCCAGCAGTAAATGAACGCCCAGGTAGACGGCGCCGGCCGTCGCGAGATTGTCCAGCAAGGTGCGGCTAGCAGACAAGGATGCTAGCAATAGATTTAGTCGATTCCCCGCGTTGGTTGCGTCTGCAAGTCGGGCCGACCATTCCGCCTCACGATTCAGCTCGGCGCCGGCGGATTTGATGGATGCGATTGAACGAATGGTCTCGATCCTGGCAGTCTTCTCACGCAGTGATGCCTGGAAGGCCTCCCCGCCCAGCTTGTTTCGCACCGGCGATGAAGCCCAAGAAAGGCCCAAGTAGAGTGCCGCGGCCGAACTGCCAACAAGCGCAAGTGCCGGTGAGACGAAGAACATTGTCGCCACAAGTAGGAGCGACAGAATTCCGTCCATCACAGCGGACACAAGGCCGCCCGTTAACGCCTGCTTTAGAGAATCCATAGTGTCGAATCGCGACGACACGTCGGCAAGGCGTCTCCGTTCGAACCATGCCAGTGGAAGGAGGATCATATGCCGGAACAGTTGGCGCGTTGCATTCCACGACAAAGCGCTTGCAGCCCTCGACATTGCTCGTGAACGAAGTACCTCAGCTATGAAGTTGAAGATCGCAAGCAGTGCAAAGCCAAGCCCTAGGAGAACCAGTAGGTCTGTGTCTGTATGGGTTGCTGCCTCGTCTACCGATATCTGGATGAAGAACGGCGAGCTGACGAGGAAGAGCTGAAGGAACACGGAGTAGACGGCCCCAAGCCCCAGCGACTGCTTCACTTCGGCCGTGATCGTTGCAAACCGCCGAATGCTAAACTGAAGATCACTTCTGCTAGCGACGAAGCCTGGAAGCCGAGTCAGCTCGAGCGCAACTCCGGTAAAGTATTCCGAAATCTGCGTTCCACTTAGTCTCATGTGGCCAGACGCGGGATCAAAGATATGGAGTCGCCCGCGTGAGCACTTAATGAGCACGACAAAGTGCGAAAGCTTCCAATGCAGTACCGCGGGCATCGAAATGTGCTGGAGGCCTTCCACTTCGCAACGGATCGCGCGAGCATGGATGCCGAGGCTGGTGAACGCTGAGATCAGCGCCGCCGCATTCGTCCCTTGAGAGGACGAAGGATGCCTAATTCGAAGAGAGGATAGAGTTGTCTCTCTGCCCATCAGAGAGGCGGATGTGGCCACACAGGCCAATCCGCACTCAGAATGCTCACTTTGATACTGGAAGTGTTGCCGTGACATTACTGCTTGCTCGTTCCATCTTCTGGGCGCGCCATACGAGGTGCGTCGGCGTAGCTCATCGCCACACGCCTGTTATCGGGTCGCTGAGCGAAAGCGATCCATACTGTTAGACGCAGAGGTTCCGTACTGACGCCTGATCACGTCTTTGGCGCGTGCACTGCACGTTCCCATGCGCACGCTGATCAGCTGGAGGCTTATCTGGGAGAAGTCCACCTGGTCAGTTCCGATGACTAGAATTCCTCAAGAGGAACTCATCATGCACGGTGATCGGCGCGCGCCTCGACTCGCCTCAACAGCTGTCGGCTAGTTCTTGTACTTGAAGACAACGCTTCCCAGACAATCGCTTCCAGGAGATCTGCCGATAGCATCGATGCTCACTTGAGAATTCTCGTGAAAAGCGTGCTTCCGCTGTCCATCGGTCTTCCATACCGGAGTCGGTTCGGGCGGTTGCACAAACAGACCGAGTGCATGACTGACCTCAGCCAGCTTCAAGCAGTGTGCATCATCTATGGTCGCCTTCTGCGTCACTGTCAACTGTCTTACGCTTCCTGAGAATCGATCGCGGATAAGCACAGCAGGACCCATGGCGGAGTCGGACCGCGGTTCAAGTTCAGAGAACCGCACGTTACCGGTGGGGCCGATCCTGTTCGCGGTCACCTCGAACGTGCGCAAGATGCTGGCGTCATCAGGTCGTTGCTGGAACTGAATCAGATCCTCGACAGCGAACGTAGAGTGCTCCGGTTGAGCGGATTGATGTGCGTGCGCAGTCAGCACGATGCCCAGCGAGCATGCGAGAGCGCACGCGGCGGCAAAGGTATACCCTCCAAAGGTGGGCGTGCGAGTTCCATTCGACATCCGATCTCCTTCGCTTGATCTAGAACTGAGCCGGCCTGTAAGGTCGGGCAGGAATGTTCGTCATGCGCCGAATGAAAGTCAAGGAAATCTATGGCGATCCACTTGGTCTCACCAGTTTCGTACGCCGCGTTCGTTGCGGGAGTCGCTGGCCATGCTCGAGAGATTGTCGAGATTGAGGTGAAGCGAACGGCACTTCTGCAACAGAGGTCAGTCGACAGCACGGATGATATCTGCCACGGGATTCTGCACTTTTGGGCTGCACACCAATCTAAGCTCGTTCATCCACTCTCAGAACATGTGACGCACCGTAAAGGTCTCAGGCGCTGTCACACTTCGCGTGTCGAGCATGAAGTGCTCTGCGAGGTGGTTGATCAGTGCAGGGCACTTTTGGATACTTCGGCTCCAGCTGCTCTGCAGTCGGCTATCAAGCTCATCGCGAGCCGCCTTGGCGTGGATGGAGAGCTGCGCTGTGGCCCCAACGTTACGTCGGCCGATGAGGCGGGAAATCGCTGGGGCTACATGCCGCACCCACTACTTGCCAAGAGGCTTGACTGGCTGGCTGCAGGTGCCCGTGACAGAGGCTGGTCGCCCTTCGTGCGCGCGACTTGGTTCTATGTCGGCCTGCTCAACTGCCACCCACTTCAGGATGGGAATGGTCGAACCGCTAGAGTGCTTTTCAACGCGCTGCTTTGGCAGGGTAAAGATTTCTATCTTCCAATCTATGAAGCCAGCGGCTCTCTCGGTTCGAGCTTGGAGATCTGTCTGCGTCGAGCTGCCAACTCGGATGATTGGTCAGACATCATTAGGTTCTTACATGACCTTCTAAGCGCGCACTTGAGTGCATTGGAACTGCGGATTCGGTCCGCCCGGGCGCTGTAGGAGATTGGAAGGCAGAGAGCCTGATCTGCTTCGGTTCGAGAGTCGATAGGAAAGTCGGGCGGAGTCCTCCCCCCGACCTTCTGGCTGGCTTTCAGGGAGAGCGGTGTTGCCTCTACTGTGATCGTCAGCCTTTCCTAAGCTTGGCAGTCCCGTGTGTCAATGCGTTGATGAGATCACTCCTCTTCCCATGTTTCGCGACCACCGGTAGTGCCGCCGCTGCCGTTGCCGCCTATGCCAATTGTCCAGCCACCGCTTCCCCAGGTCCAACTCCCACCTGTCCAGGGAACGCCCCCAGCTCCGCCAGTGCCTCCCCAACCTCCGGCTCCTGAACCGCCCTTTGCCCCGAATGTTTCATCCCACGGTTCGGCCAAGTAGTCAGCTTGGGTCTTATTTGGATCGGTGGGATGCTTCATGCTGCCGTAGATATCGCCCATAGCCTTGATTGCTTGGTCGACTGTGTACTCAGATCCAATCTTGTTCTTGATCTCAATGAATCGAGAGTCCCAAGTGTAGGCGGCCGCTTCCGGGTACTTTGCTGCTAGGACGTCGTTGGCTTTCATCGCTGCGAGAACTCCACGTCCCTCTTCCTTGAGGTAGGTGGCGACGTATTCCTCTCTAGTTGGCTTGTGGTCCCAAGTTACCCGATTCTCCACGTGGGCCAACTCATGGGCGATAGTCCTCGCCATCTGCAGGGCATCACCCTTGATGTTCGGATTCAAATAGATGCTGCCCAGCTCAACATATCCGTTGGCCGCGCCCATCTCGCGGAACTGGATGGACAGCCCGCTGTCCAGGTAGTTCTTCAGCGACTGCTGCACATCGGGGATGTTGCTAAGAACTTCATCCAGCTCACTTGTTACGCCGGAAGTGAAGCTGCCTTTTGCAGCGAGTGCGAACATTCCCGCGGCGCTGATGTCAAACTGGACGTTCTCCACACCATCCCAGCGAGTCTCGTCGAAGTAGTGTTCGACCATTCCTTGATCGATCTCCCCGTCCCAAACGCCGCTGGAGGCCGCTTGGAAGTCCGTCTGACTGCCACCCGAAACCAGCAGTAGTTCTTCGGCGGTGAGTTCGCGTGCGGCACGCATTCCTGTTGCCATGTTTCTTCCTTTCAAGTCGTTCGTTTGTCCCGCGCGATGCGAAGCGCGGCGGACGATGTTGAAAGCAGCTTGAATGGAAGTCAACAAGATCGCTTGCTGGACGCAACAACTTGACACCACCTCCAATGATCTGAGTTCCGAGAGATACCGTTGTTGCTGGAAACACCAGTTAGGCTGTGGGTGGCCGAGGTCCCGCCAGACGTCCCGCAACGTCGCACGTCAAAAGGATGACTGATACCGAGGGTCGGACAACCACTAAGCGGCTTTCCGCTACACCGTTTTGGTCAGCGTCCTCTTCCGGCCAGAAGCGGTCATCGCCGCCGAACGACGCCGTTGACCCTAGCGCGGATAGGCAAGAAGTGGGCACGGTGGAACTCTCGAATCGCGCACCTGTGAGCTATCCATCCCATGAGCCTCAACGAGAGTCGCCACGATCGCATGGAGGCATTCGAAAGTGATCGCAACGCTGCGGGCTATCTCGCGCGCTTGGCGTTGACCGAAGCTGCGTTGCGCCTGGAACAGTACACCGGTGCGCACGAGGCAAAGTCATTCCGTACAATGCCGCCGCGAGTCGCTTAGCGGCCGTGAGCCATTTTCCAGGACGCTCGAGGTCGATCGCCAGAAGACGCAGGCATCTTCGGGTAGCGGCTCGTCTTGAAACCAGTCGCCGGTCTGGTCCCCGTCCGGGGATGGGCGACGCCAAGCGGTAGTTATCATGGCGCAAGCAGTGTTCATATGGGCGCGCGTCGGCTCCTTCTAATCGGTACGAGCCGGCAATACGTTGCGGCAACGAAGCTTCAAGTATTCTGCGACAGTGGGTAGCGTTGACTATGGCACGTCGACATAGCGCTCGTGGGTGATGGATGTGGTTGGATCGCCTTTGATTGCCGACCTCGCCTGCTCTTGAAGTGAGAGTGGAACGCCTCCCGCAACGCATTCCATTGTCACGACCTGGCCTGCCCAATCTCTTTCGTCCGCGGCATAGAGGGGTACGACACGTGCGCGCAAACCATCAATGAATCGCTTCATCTGCGGTGGAGATGCAAAGTAGCCTGGAGCTCGCTCTTCAGCCTCAGCGGCATTTGAGTAGAACCGGGTCTTAAAGCGCTTTGAGGAAGCCGGATCGCCCGGCTGATAGGCTATGTCCTCTAGTTCGCCGTCCAAGAAACGGCCAAGAATGTGCTCGTCGATGACAGGCACTGTCAGTGCGGCAATGCCCACATGGGTGCTGGTGCTCACTATGACCAAGGGCTCAACCTTGAATTCTTCGCTTAGGTTCATTCCGAACCGACTCGCATCCTCAATGAACTGTATGCGATTGTCTTCAACCGCTTTAGCCTTGCGTAATGCCTGCTCGGCAGCGCCTAGCACGGTCTTGCGGTGCATAGCGAGGCCCTTAGCATCGGTGGGCTCAAGGATGCACTTGGCTTCGGCAACGAACACCGTGTTGCCGATGGAGAAGATCAGATCGATTTGCTCGTCGCGGCTGCCCGAGGGCCTGAACGTATAGTCGCCAGTGATGCAAGCGGCGACAGGTGACAGCACCGCCGAGCTCTGAATGGCATCTATGACAAGCTCTTGGATGTGGGTTTCGAACGCAGGTCCTCGCCTGGCTAGGTCCACGCCGGTTTGTCGCATCCATACATCGACCAGCCGACGCAGATTGGGCGATGCGACCGCTGCAAAGACAGGCACCACCTTGTCTGGCCCAACTGGTACGAGTGGCTGCGCCCAGAGCTCCTGTCCAGCCATGCCCCGAAACGTGAAGAAATCCACGATGCTCCGGGCCTCCGCCTTGTTGATCCCCGCCGCAATCGCCAAGGCATCCTCCAGAGCCCCAGTCTGCAGCGTGGGGGCATACTCGGGCATCCAGGCATGGACACGATCTTCCCCAACATTTTGGGTATGCTTCTCGCCGATGGATTTTGCCAGCATTTGCGCGGCGCGCGAAATGAAGGTCCAGGCGTCCATGAGCGTGGACAGAGTTAATCCGTGGAGAGCCTCAAGACGCTCCTCTAGCAGCTCTCCGTAGTATGGCTCGGCGGCATGGGTGCGTAGGATGCTGAGTTGCTCTAGGATACCGGTCGAGACGCCTTGTTTGGCGACCTTGATCACTTGACGTTTGCCGCGACGCTCGATGCCGCAGACATCGCGAAATTTCAGCCTCATACCTTGAGCGAACGCTTCGCGTTGGAACTGCGTCGCCTGAATGTTGAAGCCCATCGAGAGAGAAGCTCGGCGCGCCAAACCTGTTCGATAGGCACGGAGCACATCGATTTCTCGCGGCAGGAAGACCTTGACCGGTCCCGTGTCGATCATCTTGTAGCTGTTCCAAAGGCAGTCATCCCACAGGTCGACAGCGAAGCGGTAAAGGACGCCCAGGTTCAGTTCGCGGATAGCTTCGTCCCACTGGATCCGATTCATTCGAGGATTGCCGGCCAGATCGGGTTTGGCTTGCATAACAACCCTAATAGGTAGTTCTATGCCATCGACAATGCCTTCCACAACCTCGTTGGGCATCCAGGCGGCCCCCCCAGGCAAGCTGAGTTTCACCGCCGCCATTTCCTCCATGTCGTAAAGCTCCTGCGATACAGCCGCTCTCTCGGTCATGAACCGCTCAATCGCAAGACCGGTCTTGTCGCGTGTTACGAAAAAATCGTAGTTGGCGAGCGCCAGAAAGGCGCGCAGCTTGGTCGTCGCGGAGATCTCGTCTGACGAAGAGAGCTTAAGGATGCTACGGATCGTCCCTAGCTTTTCATGTAACACCAGCCCGGCGGCATGAATGTCTTGATCCTCGGCATCAGGTGCCGGCAGGTCACCGAATGCACGGTTCCATCTGTCGGGGGCGAATGCGCGCCTCAACGGCCCGGCGATAGCATCACTGCGGACCCGCTTCGTAAACTCTCCCATCTTCATCCCCCTATCCCTGGCGCCAGTCCATCCAATTTACAGAAGGCCGAACACTGCGCGCAATGTTCGCTTGGGGCGCATGGCGTCCTTCGGACATAAGCTGATCTGATATGCCCCCTGATCGAATGATGGCGCTGGATGGGGGGTACCCTCTGGCTGCATGACAGGACCTAATGGCGTACCCGCAGACGCTTCGCCTGGCGCACCGTACAGTTCTCCGATCGTGTATCCATGTCACGAACGTACTTATTGATCTTGGCGCGCATTGCAGGAGCTTTCGGGCGGGTCAGTACTTTGGTCTGCTGCACTTCTGCTCTGGAAGTCAGGAAACGAAGTTCCTTTGCGGAAAGCTCGGTCAGATCTACGTTTATGGGTAGGATCCTAGTGGAGACGAATCATCGTAGCCGCCCGGGGCACCCAGCACCAGTTGCTGGGACGTGCGCGCAAAGATAGGTATTATCCCGATAAGTTCTGTCAACGTTTGACTCGAATTACTTCGGTGCCAAGTCTCCGGTGCCCATTTGAACGATCAGGGGAGCGGACATGAGATATGCCGCGGTAGCTTTAGAGTTTGTTAGTCTCGCTATACGCGACATCATTCGCCGAGAGATGCTGATTTCAAGCTATCCGGAGGATCGGTACTGGGCGGCTAGGCAGCTGAAAGTCGCGCTGGATAGCGTGGACGATGACAGCTGGTCAGCCGCGCTACCCAAAGGAGGCGATTCTGTTCGCTTCTACAACAAGCAGGTGAAGCATTTGCTTCGGCAGGGCCCAATGACTGCCTTCCGATTTCATCGTGTGGCTTTAAGCCTGCTGGACAAGAGGAGTAAGGGAGCGAACTTCAGCCTAGCCAGGATCGAAGCATTGACCGGTTGGCAGGAGTGGCCAGTTCCCGGTAAGGACAGGCAGTGGAGGCTGTTGAGGTGGCTAGATTGGAAGGGCGCCGTACACACTGAGTACGGACAGCCGGCGGCCGAACCAAGCTTGTACTTTGCTTTTTTGGAAGAGAAGAACTCCATCGAGCCAGGTCGAGACGTGTACGGAGGCGACGGTCGAGTACTGGCCCGGACTGAGGACGGAGGCAAGCTGACGCAGATCAGGTTCGCTGCAATTCCATGTACGCAGTTCTTTGATGCGGCAGATCAGATTGATGACCTGGAGCCCGGGCTCGTCTCCGATGAAGCAAGGAGGGTGCGGCTCCTGCAGCTTCAAGAGAACTTGAGTGGGGCTGATCTTCCGGTTATTGATCTCCTGATCCGCTCGCGACCGCCATGGGCCGTCAGACTTCCGGTCGGGACTTGGTGGGTGCTCGGATTGGGCGGCGGTGTGCCCACATTGGCGGATGCTCGTCTATTCTTGACTGATACTAGTGATCCTAGGAAGCAGTCCGACACGGGGCCCTTGCCATTGGGGATCTTCGGGGCCGTTCCGCAGTACTGGTTGCGTCGCCTTCGGGATATCTTTTCGCTGGCTCATGTAGCTGATGCCGATATCGGTGGAAGACCTGGCCCGGGCTAGGCCTCCAGATAGTCCAGCTATGTAAGCAGTTCGTCAATCGTTCCCATCGGAAAAGGTAGTTCGCATGCCTAAGGCGCGAAAGAGAGAGTGGATTCAAGCAGTGGATCTGGACTCGATATCGGGTCTACATCCGACTTGTGGGGTGTCTGCCATTGGTGGAGTTCGGGTTCATGACATCGGCCAAGGGGACGCCATCAGCATTCTTGATGAGAATCTGGAGCCGTTCTTGCAGATTGACTACGGCGGAAAAGTTGGAAACATCTTTCGCAATCAGATCGACCAGCATGTCCCTGTCAAAAACGACTCCCTGGTTATGCTTTCGCACTGGGATGAGGACCATTGGTATTCAGCCCCAATGGGAGTCTCTGCAAAGGCCGCGACATGGCTAGTGCCTAGACAGATCACTTCGCCTCGAGCGGTCATGTTCTCAACAACATTGCCTAAGATCTACTGCGTACCGGAGGCAATGGTAGGACAGACCTGGATCTTCACCACGACGTCCGGAGATCAGGTTTGCTGGGAAAAGATAGCGAGCGCTCCTCCGGCAAGTGCCGAAGACGAGGATTGCAATCGTACGGGCATAGCCTTCTCGGTAGTTAAGAAAAATCCAGGCGGAGGAGCGCCACAGGTAGTACTTCTTCCAGGCGATGCCGCCTTTGGAAAAGTGAAACACTACGAAGGTCAACGTAAAAAGGGGTACGTGCTGCGAGGAATGGTGGCCTTCCATCATGGCTCCAAGCTACACATTTGCAAGGCTACCCAGAGCCTTCTTAGTGGGTGGACGTCAACGGCAAACTCTGTTGACATCGTCTTTTCCTGCGCCTCGAACAACAGCTTTGGCCACCCGGACTTTGCCTTCTACGCGGCTCTCCCGTACGCTAATGTGGTTACCACCACTACTCCAAACATTCGCGTGCTGGGCAATCCTCATCATGACGTGCTCTTCTAATGGGCGAAGCAGATGGGGAGAGAGGCGAGTCACATCACGGGCAACCACAGCGTCGCGCGCAACCGCGGCTCGGCGTTCTCCATCACCAGCTTCCCGCCGTAGCTGGCGGCGATGTCTCCCACAGACCTAGCCCGCTGCTGCCTTCGCGCTCATCCAGGCGCACGCCGCGCTGGGTGACCTGCGCCAGCGCATTGGCGGCCAGGCCGGGGCCGTCGTCGCGCACATCAATGCGCAGCTGCCCTTCGCCACTTGCCGCGCTGATCGACACGCGCTGCCGCGCCCACTTGCCGGCGTTGTCCAGCAGGTTGCCCAGCATTTCTTCCAGGTCCGCACGCGCACCGGCAAACTGCAGCGCCTCGTCGATACGGCTATGAAACTACTGCTGCAGGGCATGGCCGAGCCGACATCTGCAGCGTAGGTGTCCACCTGCCTCGGGGCGTCCCATGCGTCGGCGAGTCATCGTGGTTATGACTGCCACACCGACGGTGGCAACTGGGGGTTCTATCCCGCCATCCGTGGAATGCAACGTCGGTGTCCGCCTGGGCTGGCCACTCAGGTTGATTCTGCCTTGTGACCGCTCGATGCGCTCTACGCCAGGTAAACGCCGGGCTACTGAACGATGCATTCCCCCTCAGCGCTGGCTGCGGGGATGGGAGAACGGGACCATTCTCAATGTCCGCTTTCGGCCAGGAGCGGACATCCGTGCGGAGTTGCCCGTATGTGACAGACAACAACCTGATTGCGCGAAATCTAGAGACTTGATCGTGGAGTGCAGAAGAACTCAGCCAGTACGTCCGGCATTGGAGCAGGACCCGAGTTGCTGATTCAAACGGCACCGAAGCCGTGCACGGACGCTTGTGCTTTGCGAAGCGACACGGCCAACAGCCTGCCTCCTGCAATCTGCCGACCGCTTCACCTGTTCATCCACTCTGGCTGAAGGCGACCCGCCTGCACTACATCTTCCGGATGAAAGCCGTGCCTCCTGCCCTGCAACGGTTCTCCCAGCAAAACCAGGCAGCCAACCAGCAGTTGCACTCGCGCGGGCTTCCCGCCGACGCTTTTGGCATATGCGGTGGTCATCATCCGCCCCCCTTTAGGGACCACCCAGCCAAGACGAGGTCAGTTCCTGCTGCCTATGAAGCCATCCCGGCGTCACGGGCTGCCTTTTCGTAAGCCGGCCAAAGCTGGTCAACTGCGCCTCGTCGTGACTGCTGTAGATCCTCCGCTTGATCCGCTCGAGTTTCAGAGCTGGAAGAAGCTTTCCTTGGTCCTTTAAGCTGCTCGCCTCACGATGCTTGTCAGAACCCCTTAGGGCCCCGTGGATAGATCTCTTTCCTCTCATGAACCCTCTCAAAATACTCTTCGAGAGGGACGAAGCGCGCTTCCGTCTCCGTGGTCGAAATGGCCTCGTTGATGTCGGATGTCATTTGCCACAAGAACGCATCAACCGAATCTGGATCATTCAAGACGCCAACAGAGAACCAACTCGGGTCCGCGATCAAGAAGAACTCCCTATCGGGCGATATTCGATTGAATTCGTACATGCCTTGAATCGACCTCTCAAGAAAGGCGGCATTCGAAGTTACCCAAAGCGCGCGCAGCTGAAGGCGCGCCGCAGACGACGTTCCATGAAGCTCCTCGATGCGTCGGGTTGGGTCCAACGATCTTCCAATCTTGATTTTGTTGATGTGGAGCGGATCCTGGAGAATGTAGACATAGCCCGCACCACCCGAATAGCTTTCCGAACTATTCTTCATTCAACCCCCTATATATACATGCTCAGCGCGTTAGCCTTTTAGAATCATACCTTAATCGCGGCCTCCATTTGGAGGCCAGCATTCAGTTGATGCCCGTCTACGGCCACTCTCCAGGCATCTGTCCAAATGATGATCGTGACACCCCGACTACTGGTGTCATTCCGAAGACCACAACAGGCAACTCACCCTAGACCTGTCACTTATTGATTATAGCTTAGATCCAAGGGCTCGTGCCCCAGAATAAGCGCCGCAGGCAATACCGCAGCAAATACTAACCATGCTCTGGCTTTACGTGGCTTGCAGGCTGCTGGGTGTGACGTGCCAGGCTTCCAAGCAGCCTTGTACCTATTCGCGCCCCAGCACTCCCCGCTACGAACGTCGACGTCGCGGGAACGTGGCGGTGGGCTTCCCGTCCAACGCTGTCGCTGGGCTCCAAAGAGTTGACGTTCTGCAGAAGCTTGAGGCGGCTACGCAGGAAATGGAGCGTGGTGCAGTCGCGGGAATGACCGCTGGAGAACGGTCACTTGGAGATGTAACGGCCGCCCGAATCGAGTCGCAGAGTGCCGCAATCAACACCCGCATCGAGCAGCTTCGAGCCGCATCGCTTCGGATTCAGCTATGGAAGCTGACGTGCGAACTGAACCGCGAGAAGGTTCCAATCATCTCCAACGGCTTGCGACTAGAGCACATCTGATTCTGCTCGCTGTCCGGCGAGGAGTTCTGCGTCGCTATGCTCTACGCACGATCGCGAGTGTTCGTGTCCCAGCACTCTAATAAGACTGTTCCATATGGCAGCCATGCACTCATTGAGTGCATCCTGTGGAAGAAACGGGCGCGACATCATTTTCTATGTATCACCGTTCGTGCTCGTCATCGTCTCGACTTCCAAGCGTCGGTCCACGCCAGACGCTGTGGTCTTGCTGCTCAGAAGGAGATCGGGCACGTTGTTGAAGAGGTTCCAGAAGTTGCTCCAGCGAAGAACTCGTCCGGATCTTGAAGCTATCGCCGCTTTTGGCCACGGCAAGCCAGGTCGCATCCCTTCCACCTCCGCCCTGTCTGCGGTACGAGGCAAGTTTGCGCAGGTACGCCTCAAGCTCGCGGGGCGGCAGGCCAATCTTCTTTTTGGCTTCTGGAGATTTGTCGCCGACCAGATGCACGAGAGCTTGGATAAGACGATGGCACTCCATCTCAACCTTGGACTTACCCAAGCCCAACGCGGATGCGTAGACCATAGCGAACAGATCAACTCCATCGGACGTTGGCCGGCTGAAACACAGCATGTGGGCCCTGCGGGAGGCGACCTTAAGCAGCGTGTCGCCCTCAAAGGCCCGCAGCGCTTCCTTGCTCCATTTCTCTTTCTCCGAGTCGATGGTTCCTTCCTCTCGTTTGAACTCCAAGGCCAGGCACCAGTCCGCGCCGACCACGAGGTCACCGAACGTCCCGTCCAACGGGGTTTGCTGGAATAAATTGGCCGGCATGAACACACCGGCCTTTCCGCATTCAACACCCATGGCGAAGACGAACGCGCCCAGGATCTGGTTTTCATAAGGTGTACCCATGCAGTCGCACTTTCCTGTTCCAGAGTGAGTCTCTGATGGTAGAGATTCGGGCATTCAGAGACCGTAGGGCTATTCCCCACAGGCGCAGCCCACCGGCTGGCCACTTCCTAAGGTTGATGCCTCGGATGGGGGTCGATCTTTTGTTGGCATGGCATCGAGGAAGCTCCGTGCGCCTTGCACTCTCTGCCGGCGGATGGTCAACCTGGACTGACGATCCTGATGCCGGTCCAATCTCACGCTGTGCGACGCCTGATGCTGATGATCGCTCAGTCAACCACGAGATAGGCTGGGATCATGGAACGAGGAAACTGGATGGTGGTGCGAGCGTACGGTCTATCTGCGTCGCTGCTGGTGCTGGCTGCGCTATGTGTAGCCATGCTGTCAGCTTGGCCTCAGAACCCTCTGCTGGCTGGCCTGAAGTCCATGGCCAGCTTGGTGCCTGTCGGCCTTGTGGCCGCAAGCCTGGTGCTGATGGGGATGGCCACTTACCGGCTGCACAGGTGGCAGCGTGGTGCGGGCCATGACTGCTCTCATTGCGGTGGGCCGCTCGGCGCCGAGCGTGCCGGCCGTGCCCGGATGGGAGGTGCCTATCGGCGTTGCTATGCCTGTGGCTCCAACGTCAACCATCGACACTACCATTAGACGGCAATGACCGGGCCGGTCGGGTGTTGTCCAGGTTCAGCCACTTGAGCGCAGTGGTTTGAGTCGCGAGGATGGCGTACTCCAGCATGGTGCCGCCCGCGGCAACCTTGGCGCGATAGAAGCCGATCAATCGAGATCGATGCCAGAAAGTCTAAGCCCGCAGGAAGAAGGCCATTGCCAAGCAGGGCTAGTGGATCCCACCCAAGCGGTGGGTTGGAACAGCGCCTTCACATCGAGACGGCACTACTGAAAGAGATAGCCTTGAATCGATTGTGCTGGAAGGGGCTCCCTGACGGGAAAATTACCAGATTCACTCCGCCTGGGTGGGCCGCACTTGGGAAGATTAGTCCGTCGATGGAAACGCCATCGTCTCGAGAAAAAGACTGAGCTACGTACTCACAAACGATCTGCGAGGGGACATAGTCAATATGTTCTCTGCCATCCTTGTCGACAGGCTGTGTGATTGCCGTCACGAAGCCGGTCAAGAACAGCGCCCTGATGCGCTCAGACCTTAGGTCAGTTGCAAAGACGGAGGGCGCTCGGGGAAGCTCCACCAGGTCCACAACGTTAAGCAGTCGATCGGTACGGAAGACCGCGGTCGCGGGCACCGTGCCTTCGGGGGCCGCGCCGATCTCCGCAAGGGCGGTTTTCGCATCGAACGCGGCATAGAAGTATGGGATCCCTGCAGGGTTCATACGGCCGGCCGTGGCCCGCTCTTTCGGAGGCGGCCCTAGGGTCGACCCTGATACCTCAATGGATCCGTCAGCCGGGAGATACCTTGCCCTGTACAGTTCCGTTCCGGTATCGAGCGGCCTGATCAAGGAGCTTATTTCCACACCGACGACTTCCAGCATGTCGGCGACGGGTATCTCCTGCGAGTCCGTATCCGTACGAACATTTCGGAAGTTGAATCGAGTCTGATGCTTCACCGCATAGGAGAAGCTCTTCCAGGAGTGGAGCATGAGTTCCTCGTCCTGGACATCCGCCCAATGCCCGCGCGCAGCTTCAACCCAGTATCCAGTGACATCAGCCTCGACAATATCCTCACGCAGCGCGTCGGCCGGATAGAAGCCGAGCACGTCCAGAACATCGTCCGTGTCCAAGGTGGGAACGATCCACCCTCCGTCCATCCAGGGAGTACCCGCATTTGCAGGCTCGGCGTAGTACTTTCCCACCACTTCGTAGAGGTGTTCTTGAACGTGTTCGACAGCAAGAACAGGGATGCTGCTCTTGTCACAGTAGTCGCACTCGCCTTGGCAAATGTTGGCCTTCGACAGTCGCCAGATATCTGCCTGATTCAGGCAATCCTCGCAGGTGCTCCCCTCGATGGAGCTCCAGCCTCTGTCCTGATCCTCCATCCATTCGTGCTTTGCCCGTCCCATTGTTACGCCCCCGATCGACCCATGCTGGCGCGAGTATAGCTACAGAGAGCGATGTCTTTGATCGAGGCGGCCGGTCCTTGGGGCGGCTTCCAAAAGGGGCGCCAGATCCTACGCCGGTCCCAGGTACTGGGTAGCCGCTACTCATATCGGAGGCAATACAGTTCTAGAGGGCAAGCCCAGGGCGCCTAAGTGCTTAAAACTATAGAGGGGGGCTAGGGGTTTGGTATGCGCAATCTAACTGCCAGTCGCGCAACTTATGATCCAGTCGCGTTCAATGTGAATCGTGACAGAGGTTGAGCTTGATCCAACTATGAAAACCGAATCAGACACCAACAACAAGAGCTTCAACGACCGCCTCTGCGACGAATGCCTCAACGAGCAGTCATTCCGGACAGTACTGCACGCCGGCACCGAGATCGAAACCTGATGGCGGGAATACGACGTCGAACGACCAAGGAAGATGCGGAGCACTTGGCACCAGCTGCCCTAGCCCAACAGATGGCGATCAAGGCCACTGCAGTGCGACTTGGACTCCCCTGATCTCTGCTTCTGAAATCAGGGCATGCGGGAATCACCAGGCAGTCGATAGCGAATTTTCATATACAATAAGAGCATGTAAATCAAGCGTGACGGAATATGAACTGGATTGCGGGTGTCGATGAAGTAGGTTCTGAAACTCAAATATCAGAAGGCTGGACTTACGCCATCCTTCCCGACATCGCCATCTCGGCAATCGATCGCGCCGTTTCAAGTTGTGACGTCAAAAATTTTCACGGAAAGAAATTCAAGAAGGCACAAGAGTCGCAGTATGAGACTTTTCTTTCTGCAGCACGGGATGAGCTGATTAAACATCAAAACTCATCTCTAACATTTACGCTTCTTAATCTCTCCTGGAAGAGTACGTTCATTGATTTCTCAAACCGGCTAGTTTCCGGGGGACTGGGAGGCGCGGACGTGAATGATAGCGATGCGCTAGCGATAGCCCAGCACCTCTTCCCCGGCCTTATCACTTTCCAGCGACTTACAGCGTCATCAAATCTGGAAGCTATCGACATTGAGATAGATTCAGATGATATTGCCAAGAAGCTTTCGCTGAAAACAGTCTTGATCAATGGACGATCCGTGCCGGTAGCCAATCTTCTGTGCTGGGCATACGAGGCGCATAGAAAACAACGGTTTCAAGGCTCACCCAGACTCGGCACTGGCGGCATTCGCGCGTTGAGCGACGCCAAATCGCGCGCCATCCAATTGGCTGACGTATTTGGAAACTTCGCGCTTTCCTACATTTTCGTCCAGCATGGCAACCAATCCAAGAGTCGCATCGTCAAGGCGGGAATATTCGAGAGAGTTTTTGGTAACGAGATCAAGCCCGGCCCTATCCTTAGCGATACAAGGTTGTCAGGTAAAAACTTGAATGATATTGAGATTTCTCATTCGGGCGCGCTGACACTGCGGCTGGGCTAGTAGCAGAAGGCGAGGAAAGGTTACGTCGCCCGAGGGAGCGACCGCACAAGCACCACCAGTAGACCAACGCGCGATTATCGATCGCATCCGCTCTATCACGTCTATCCCAGCGTGGGCGTGAGCGCACTCATCTATGATCGACACTCCTGACCTCTGATCGAGCACGACACTTCCAAAGCTGCTTCGTCGAACATCCTGGTGTGCCCAGTCTCATTTCATCAGGCACAGACCCGTGATCCACGCCGCAGCGGATCACGATAGTGCCGCACAGCACGATCGTCTTCGGACGACTCCTGGCGCTTGGAGCATAACTGGCATTTGGACGCAGCCTAGCGCTGGCGCACGCAGACTTTGGTTAGTTCGAAAGGGGGTTATCGGAATCGGAGGCCCGACAAGCGTGCTACCAAGGGCGCAGTGGGCAACTTGAATGCTGTTTCCACAGGGAAACAAAGTTGGCCCACGCCGCGCGCGGAGCATCCCAATGTTTCCCCGGGGAAACATCTCTGAGGCGTGCGGTCGCGAAGGTAGCAGCGTTAAGTTTGCGCACATTCGACCTCATCCGTGAGAAATCGCGCATCACGACATCGAAGTTGCGATCCGCAAACGTGCTTTCGTAATACACCTTAAGCCCTCGCAACTTCCTGATTCGTCGGGAAGTCAAAATTTCTGTCGCAAGCCTCAGATGGACGCTCATCAGCAAAGCATGCGGAACCTGCGCCACTGATCTTTGCTATCCGCGGGAAATCGTTTAGGTTCTCCCGATGCACAGTTCAATCCAGTTGCTGGCCCTTCGCGCAACCAGCGAAGACGATCTGGCAGAGCAAATCACGATGGATCACGGCCTCTTCGTGCCAGTGGCTGACGCTTGGCAGGCACTGGGCTATCCGTCGCGGGGAGCTGCGCGCCGAGCGGCCGCCAGCGACAGGCTAGGCATGGAGTGCATTCAGATCCCAGGGAGAAGAGCCCGCGTGGTGAGATCTGTCGATCTGGCCCATTGGCTCTTCCGTCACTTTGGCAGGTCAGCATGACCACAAGTACGGCAACCGACACAGGAGGCTGCGCACTGAATTAGGCCAAACCTGAAAAGCAAAGCCCGTGCTTAGGGGCACGGGCTTCGCCTACGACTGGGCTTGTCTGCTTTGGAGGCTAGACGAGCTCAAGATAGGATCTTCTTGGGTGCCCGTCAAGGCGGGACGGCTTTGCTTTGCGCCTAGAAAATGGGCAAGTCAAATGTACCGCGACAAGCCGATCAAGCCGGGGAGGGCGAAGGAACGACACCCTCAGTACAACCGGAAGACTTGGTGCGCTCCGATCTGCTGGTGTGGACCCCGGCTTTCACGCCCCGCACGCGTGAACGCCACATTGCCCCATTGCCACAAGAGGAAGTTGAGCGCCACGCAAAATCTCTTGGTGTGACTCCTCCTGGGATCGAGTATCTGATCTCGGCCATCCTCCTCCCCCCGGCCAGAAAGGTCGGAAACTCGCACGGAACAAACCGAATTGGCGAACGCCATGGCTACGTCCAGGGGAGCTTTCTCTCAGAGGACTCTGAAGCGCGTGTTCAGACCGAGTCAGATGGTGAGATGGCCTTTGCGGAGATCGTGTCCTGCAATCCGTCTACGTTGATCCTCTTGGATCAGCCCAGCACTGTCGCGGTGACCTACGCCGACTCAATTGGTCGCCGACAGCCACGTAGGTATACGCCAGACTACCTATTGGTCATGTCTGACAGAGTGGTCGCGATTGAAGTTAAGCCCTTACAGGCACTCCTGAAAAACCACCAACGTCGTCCAGACCTTTGGACGTTCCGCGATGGAAGATTTTCCTTCGGCCCCGCCGAAGACCACTTCGGATCCATCGGTATCGACCACGAAGTTGTTCCGACTGAGACAATCCCCTGGATTCTCGCCCGTAACCTCTCTCTGTTGGAACCCGTCCCCCACCCCATCACCGATGCCGATCAGGCGGCGATCAAAGCAGTGCAACGTGCGGTTCATCGCAGGCAGCCGGTGTCCATTGAAGGGGTAATGAACCATTGCGGTCTGGCGAGCGGACTGCCGGTACTCCAGGCCATTCTGCTGCAGAAGGTATACGTGGATCTCTCCCGGTGCTGTCTGTGGGAACCCGACTCCTCCACAATCTGCTCAACCCTTGACCGGGCTACAAAGATTGGCATTGCGATCGAGCAGAGGGATCACGTGCTGCAGAGAGGCCTCGGCGAGGCCGAGCAGCTGTTCAGCCCGCGATACCTTGAGAAAATTGGATTCCGGCTTGCCGTCATCAATGGACAGGCCTTGGCCCTGTTTCCCGGATCAGCTGAGGTTAGCGAACGAACTATTCAGCGCTGGCGCGCGAGCTATAGAGATCATGGACTAGCAGGACTCGCGCCAAGATCAGAGAACGCCGGCCGCCCCCGCTCGATTACGGATGCCAATCTTGACATCGCAGTTTGCCAGATAGCGTCTGATCGATCGTCAGGGAATGGGGTGACGATTGAGAAGTCCTATGCGAGCTACTGCGTGACAGTGGATCGCATGAGCGCAGGGCCGCATGGGCTTCATCCAATGTCCAAGGCGTCCTACAACCGGCTATGGCACTTACGCGATCACAACAGGATCGACGCACTTAGGGCTGGAGGTAAACGAGCTGCCAATGCGGACGCGGGGCGTGTGGCCACTGAGAAACAAGCTCCACTTGCCGTCATGCCATTCCAGATCGCCCAAGTAGATCACTGCACTTTGCCCGTGGCCTGCGAGGTGAAGGGCGACGCGATCCTCAGCATGCTAGTTGACCAAGTGAATGAGGAAGTACTCGCATGGATAATTCTGTTCTCACCGCCAAGTTCGACTACAAACGCTCTACTCCTGCGCGATTGCGTCCGCAGGCATGGACGGCTTCCTAGGACGATCTACTCCGATGGCGGTAGCGACTTCCGCAGCGATGCCTTCCAGTTATCCCTTTGGGATCTCAAGATCAACTTCCTCCAGCGAGGAGCCGCACACCCGAAAAGTGGGAGTCAGGTTGAGCGTAGACATAACCTAGTTCAGGAAGCGGCCATTCGTGGAGCAACAGGCTTCAAGGTAGACGTAAAGAGCAGCCGCGCCGTATCTGCTAGCCATAGCCCTGAGGCCAGGAGTAAGCAACTGCGTAGCCGAGTTCTCAAGAAAGTCTCCTTGGCAATAGACATGATCAACCAGGGCACTGCGTGGGAAGGTGCGCCAAGCCTCATCGACACGCGCCATCACCTAGAGAAGATCTATGGAGAACAGGGTGTTCCGGTCAAGAAGGATCTGCATTTCTTCATTACCACTTCACCCTTCATTGAAATCCGCGGCTACACCAACCCTCGGGGCGCCATCCGCTGGGATCAGCGCCACTTCACCTCGACGGTCCTTATCTCGAAATCCATCGCGGTTGCTAACCTCTCACCTCGACTGGACCCAGAGAGTGACGGCAATGTCATCTACTTCTATCTCGATAAAGCTTGGCACAGGGCAGTCTGTCGGAAGCACAGTCTTCGCACAGGCATCAGCGACGAACTTCTCTCCGGAACTGCACCATTCGCCACCAGGCCCTCGTCGGAAAGAGGGATACATCCAATGCACAGGGCGATAGAGCTGGAGCAGAGAGCATACGATCAGGCGGCGCGGGCTGATGACTTCGTTCCCACTGAAGGCTCTGTAATGACAGGCAAGAGTTCCGAGCTCGCGGAACAGTCCAGTCAAGGCTTGGTCGACAGTGAAGAGCCTCCTCCGACCTGCACATCCAGCCTGTGTGTGGACGATGGCTGGGATGACGTCCAGCCAGCACCTGTGGATCCTGCGACAGGTGTCTGATGACAGCAGAGCCAACGTCATTCGAGCGCGATCTTGATCGCATCACGCCAAGACTCATCGGAGTGGTCGGGCATCGCAACTTCATAGCGACAGAGGTGTTCCTTAGAACATTTTGCGAGAACATCGGCGGAGGAAACATCATTGCGATCATTGGCCCGTCAAACAGCGGGAAGTCTCTTCTTCTCCTGAGGCTAGCCAAGCATCTCCGAGAGGTTGTCTTCAAAGCGGCAAAGCCAGAGTCAACTCCCATCATTGGCGCTTTCGTCCTGCCTTCTAATGATTCTCGCGTAACGCCGAAGTACGTGATTCAGATGCTTCTCGGTGATGCTCGCCATCCTCTTTACGATCCGGTGAAGCTAGAGCAGTCGCGCCATCGCGGAAGTGCTGGATCCAAGACTGAGGCCGACCACCTAAAGCTGCTCAGGAACCTGTTCTCCATCAGCAGGATCGAATTCGTACTGCTGGATGACGCACAGAGCATTGCACGCACGAAGAACGAGGAGTTCGGGGCCACGCTTTTGGAGGCCCTGAAAGTACTGTCAGGGCCTGGACAGAACCTCGTGCTCACCGGGGGATATGAGCTACTTGGTCCACTGCTAGCCCACAGAGCACACCTGGCCGCGAGAGTCACGATTGTCCATCTGGCCCCTTACGAGGGCGAGGCCGACTATGGCGCGTGGCAGAGCATCATCAAAGCTATCGAGAAGGCCAACCCCCATGGCATCGGCGAGAGTGGCGCACTGAGAGCCTGCAGTCGCGAACTCTACATCCAATGCCATGGATGCATTGGTGTTCTGGACAAACGTCTCCAGCAGGTGGTTGCGTACGCAGCCGCCTGTAACGAAAGCATCACCACTAAGATGATTCGCGCCGTCAAGCCGGTGCAGGCCGAATGGTCCACTATCGCGAAGGACATCGAGCTTGGCAAGGCCGCCCTTGCTCAGGTTTCCGATGTGATCACGCCCGGAGCACCTCACATCGACTCGAACCGAGAAGGCGGCCGCTCCTCAGAGCGCACTGAGGGCACGAAGAGCAGCACCAGCCCAGCACTTAAGAAGCGACGCGCCGGTAGTCGTCCATTCCAGCGAAAGCCTGCACGAGTTCCAGGAGGCTGATTGATGAGCACCTTCTTGCTACCTGTCCAACCCATATCATTTGGAACTGTGGAGACCGAGTCGCTCTCGTCTTTCTACTCACGAGTGGCGATTCTTCACGGATATGGCAGCTCGCAGCTCCTACGAGCGCTGCGGGGCGCCTTCAATCCAGGTGCCGCCGCCGACGGCGAGTCCAGGCTCTACACGGGCAATGGGCTCAATGGCACAGGTCAATGGGTAAGGGGAGTTTCGTATCTCCTGGAACGGGGACTTGGCAGAACCGACCTCAGCAGGCTCACGTTGTTCGCACTTCCGTCATACCTCCCAAGGACGAGCCGGAGCGTGCGTGCTGGAACAAAGAACATCGCGCGTCTGCGCACTTGGTGCGAGATGTGCTTGTTGGAAGATGCCAGGCACCATATCGATGCACATGACCGGCTGATCTGGAGCATCAGCTATATCGAGAGATGTCCATTCCATCGGGTGCGGCTCCGCGCCAGCTGTCCATCCTGTTTCCAGTCTCAGAGGTACCACAACATGAGGCTCGGCCTTTCCCATTGCTACTCATGCGATGCGTCGCTCGTTGGCAGTGAGACTCTCATTCAGCCGGATTTGCTTCCCCATTACGGAGAGAAAGAGTGCCTAGAGCTGGTTGCCGCCATCGCCTCCGGAGACATCCTAAGCGTCGCCCCCGATGTTGTCCCTCGCTTCTATCGTACGTTGGACGCGATGTGTGCCCGTTTACACCGACTTGATAGGCGCAAAGTGAAGGACAAAGTAGTGTCTCGCGGAGTGAAAAACTCCTCTACTTTGAGCAACTTGATCGAGATCTCCATGCGACACCAGGTCTCGATCTCGCAGCTTGCGATTGAACCTGAGCTTGCTGCGAAGGCATCCTTTGGACTGGTTCTGGCTTGCCCAGGTAAAGAGATTCCCTTCGAAGGACGGAGCTACGACGAAATCATCGACGACGTTCGCTCCCTAATGGAGAGGGGACTTGCCTCCCCCGATGGAATCCGCATTCCAACGCTCGCTGAGATCTCCACACTATTTCGCCTGCGCAGCTTCTCCTTCCGACTTGAGTTCCCGAACCTCGCTCAGCGCTACATAGGAAAAATTAGGCGACAGGCGCAGATGCTGCTGCGGCGAGAGACGGGCATGGCGCTCATAGAGCGTCTTGACGCGGAAGGAAAGCTTCCGTATCTCACCGAAGGAGAAGTGCGGAGCATGCTGGAGGACGAGCTCGACATGAGCCATGGCTCAGCCCGTACGCTGCTTAGCCAATGTAGGCGGAGGCGCGCTGCCCGAGCTCCTTAGACTGCTGAGCCTGAGCCTACTGTCTCTTCCTTCCTCCGATCCGGCTCAATGGAGTGGTAACCATGCCCCACCTTCCAGGCAGCATCTCGAAGCGCGCCTTCTCGGTACTTGCCAAGCTCGGTGAAATTAGTGAAGTTTCCAAGCCATCAACCGAGCTATTGGATCAGGACGAGATCCTCAGCAAGAGCTTCAGCTTTCTTGAGCTTGAAATGCGCGGAATGCGCCTACTTCTGGCCTGCTCGCGTGGCGGGTACAAGCTGGATTGGATAGTAGCCAGGCACTTGGCCTACCGTACATCAGGGCTGTACGACATAGTGACCGTTTCCGCTGAGAACCTTGTGGCGACGGAGAGGCTGGCGCTGATGTCCGCTGGGCTGTCCTACATCATCATAGATCGAGAGATCTTCATTCCAGATCTGAACGTCAATACTGCCGAAAGACCCCCCGACACCCGACCCGGTGCCAAGCTATCGGTCGCAACACAGGCCGTGCTTACCCATGCGCTCAACAGCGGTAAGTGCCGCTATGAGATTTCCGGGACGTTAGCCCAACTCGCAATTCCGCTGAAGCAGCTCAGTTGTGTCAGCCAAGAGATAGTTATTGCCGGAATTGGCGCAGTGGATCGCTTCGGAGCAAGGTCTCATGTCGAGATGGATGAGTGCAGCGTCACTTGGGCGAGAGTAGAGCCGGTGTTGTCGACTCCGATTATCGATGTTCTGCGTGTCCGCACGCGCTCCGTGGCGCGCCTCGGACAGATGCGCATCGCGAGTGAGGCCGCACTCCCTTGGAGGGAGTGCGGCCAGGACGAGCATCCGCGTCATCTCGCAGTACACCAACGTCTTCTGAGGTCAACAAGAAGAAATCTGTCACCTGACGAAGCCGATTCATTCGCCGAAGTTGAGATCTGGAACCGCTGCCCAGCAAGGCTGAGTCCGCATTCCACTCAAGTTGACCCCATCTCGCTCTATCTCTGCAGGCGCCGTCACGCCACGCTAGCCGAACTTGGCCGACTGCGGCAGATCATCAGCGAAAGATGGTAGATGACATACCCGTTCAAAGCTGATCGGAACCCAGCTTGGACTGTCCTCCAGCGCACCACCACCGAAACGGTAGCCTACAGGTTTCAGCGCGTGCGGGCCGGAAGCAGTGCAGCAAGATGCTTGGCAAAGAGCTTGGGCCGGCCAGCGCAGCTGCTCCGCCCTCAGCTGGCCCGTTTGCGCAACCGCGTGGCTTTGAGCATTGCCATAGGGCTGACTGTCGGGAGGCTGGCAATCGAGTTCAGCTGATGCTCCAAGCCGAGAGCTTTGAGCACACAGATCAGGGTGCGCACAGTCGATCCTTGTCCTCCTTCAAGTTGCACCAAGGCTCTGCGGGAGATCCCCGCTTTGTCGGCTAGGTCGGCTTGTGAGATGTTGATTCTGAGGCGGCGCTCCTTGATTCGCTGCCCGAGAGCCTCAGTTATCTCTTCTGGTGACTGGATAGGCGTGTGCTTCATTTGCGCGCAATTCTGCTCACTAGTGCGGAATCTAGTCGAAGTGCGCGGAAAAGCGCGCAATCTATGACCCATCCAAGAAGATGACGCTGGGTGCCGCCGACGCCCCCTCCCCCGCCGTGAGTATTGGTCGGGTTTAGAGTCCGGGGTTGATGATATCGATGTTGACCAGATGTTTCGCGTAGGCGGCCGGTGTCATGCCGCCGATGGCGTCCTTGGGGCGTTCTTCGTTGTATTCTCGGCGCCATCGCTCGATCTCGGTGGGCACTTGCACAGCTCCGTGGCTCTATGCTTGCGAAATGAATGCCTTGGATTCCGTTATGGCAAGCGAGTCAGCCTTTCTCCGTGGATCGCAATTCTGTCGAAGTCGGCTTCGGTCAGCTTGATGAGGCTTGTGGGGAACGTGGCTACGAACCTTGCCTCTTCCTGATCTGCAGAGTCCATACCGGCAGGACTACCGATGTAGATCATTGCTCCCCTATTAGGACCCTTAGAAAGGTAGTGGTGAAAGGTACGAACCCTTAGGGCGTGTGACTGGTCAGACATGATGTCGGCCACGCGCCTGATCCGGAATGGATTCAGAGAGTATTTGCTAAAGCCCATATCCAAGGGCTTTCCTGCATCTGACACCAGGATGAAGTGGCCGTTCGGCTCCTTCGGCTCTCCACTACCCGCATCAAAGAAGGGCTCGAGTCCAAGGTTGTCGTATACGCCACCGTCGTAGAGATGGATCACAGAGCCTGGCTGGGAGTCTACGGTTTCGTGTGCAGGACCGCTCCAGCTCGCTCGACGCTTCCACCTGAATTTGTCCGCCCTGAGGCGAAGCGGACCAAAGCCGCCTGGGAAGGCGGCCGAGACAGCCATTGCGCTGGCCAGGGGGAAGTTGCCCGTCGCTGCGTAACCCGTGAGGTAGTCTCCCAAGTTTGCACGCTTGAACCGGAAGCGGCGTCCGTTCTCAGCGTTGGTCCCGTTGATTGACCAATCAGGTGTCGCGGGAAGATCGCTAAGCTTGTTCTCAATGCCCCACCGACGCCGCAGGGCAGCGGCCAAGAGATTTGAGCGGCTTAATAAGAAGCGGAGATTCGAGATGCTCGACAGTTCGCGGAGGGCATCCCACTGGAGACTGCGTGAAGTGAGCTCATCGCGGAGTGCCGGGTAGATCTCTCCCAGAAATCGCTCTGAAGTCGGCCATTTCATGCCAGAGCGATGCAGCACGAGTCCGGTGACAAGGCTCCCTCCCGACACGCTGGATATCCTAGACACTGACTCCAAACAACCAGCATTTGCCAGCGCCCGCATGACCCCCAAGTGGAAGGTCATTGCTCTGATCCCTCCACCGGAAAGCACTAGATCGATCTGGCGATCTTTCAAGGCTGAACCTCCGCCTGGACAACACGAATGTCATGGCTCCCAACGATGACTTGGATTACCGGAAGGCCTTCTTCGTGCATTCCCATAGCGAGCTCGACCAGCTGCACAAGATCAGCTCGGCTTGGCTCTGGCGGACAGCCGTCTGGGTGGCTGTGCCACTCTCCAACGTATCCAACGATTCCAGCAGTGCGGTTCTGTGCCTCTGCAACGGCCTCTGGCATTCCTGCAACACCGCGCTCGAACGAAGCGGGCGTACCCTTACTGTCAGTTGGCGCCGACAGCGCATCTACAACGACGAGGAGGTTCTGCGTGAAGTCGTGGTAGCCGAGGAGGATACCGCCCGTCTCGTTGGGAAGACTCGTTGTGCGCAGAGCATGCAGGTGTTCGTGTAGGCCTTCATCCATGTAGATGCTGAGGCCATTAGTTGCCTGGTGTATCCGCCTATCAAACAGTGGGACCTCTATCGCTTCCGTTTGGCCACTCACATCTCGCTGCCAGATCAACGCGGCAGCCTGGGGGTCGGCAATATGGGCTGGGATGCTCTCGGCAAACTGACAGGCATGAATCATCACACTGGAGTACGGTAGGACCATTGAGATGTCACGGCACGATGCTCCGCTCCAGAACGCTCCGCGATGGCCCTCAAGATGGACTCTTCCCCAATCGGAATTGATGATGGCGCGGTAGTACTGAGCTTCAATCGTACGCAGGCACCGCTCCTTGGCGACGTCCTCAAGCATCATAACTCCCGACCGACCGTTGGGAGTTACGAACACGCTCACATGCCGTGATCGATCATCCACGACTGCTGACGCCCGCGGGTAGCTCAGGTCCGCAGTTGCATCTACGACTAGGTCTGCACTCCGAAGGGCCTGCTCCAGCTCCGGCAAGGTGCTGGTAAGGACGTCTTCCTCGAGAGGAGTCACAGCCGAACCGTTGCGCGTGACCTCCCTGGCATTTGCGGAGACTGCCAGAACCTTGGGTAGCCCAATCTGTCTATTGAATGCAGTGTGGCGTGACAGATTGTGCGGTCGGACATGATCCTTATCCACTACAGTCCACCGACCCCAGCCAGATCGAACCCATAGGTCCAGCAGAGCACTTCCCAAAGATCCAACGCCGATCAACACGCCTTGCGGCCCCGCATCGCTGAAGCCCGACTGGCTTCGTGCACGTTCAGGGCTGTTCTCCCAAAGAACGGTGACTGGATCAAGCCCGATAGACTCCCATCCTTCCTGCGGCTGATTTCCAACAACACCAACTGAGCTGAAGTATCGACCGTCATGCGGAATAAGGGCACCGAGCATAGTGCCGATCTTCAGTGTCCCACCATCAAGGAAGAAGGCGCGATAGGTGATTCCTTCTACCTCGCCGGTCGACGCACGCTTGATGGGAACAGAGAGCAGCACAAGCGTGCTCGGAACCTCATCCTGGCGAGTGAGTCCGCATGAAGGCGTAGCTGCCTGGATAGCCGCTGTTACAAGCGGAACCAGGTCCGCTCCTCGCCGTGCCAAGAGTTCATTCAGCTGTCCGAGAGTATGCGGATCCCATTCAATCATCCCGCTTTCAATAGGCTCAAGATCTACCTTGACCAGAGTAGCGTGGAGAGATTTGTTGGCAGGCAGTTGATCAACGATGCGCAGTGTCCAGCCATCGCTCTTGCGCGCTGCTGCAGCGATGACGCTGAGCTTTCCCCTTGCCGCCAGTTGATCAAGATCCCAGGGGATCAGCAGTTCATTCCGAGACTCAAAGAACAGCATGTCCAAAGGCTGATCGGCCAGATGCAGCTCGCCCTTAGCATTCTTCTCCATCCACCACTGGATCCGAGCGAGAAATGACGAAGGAGTCCAGGTGCGGGCGACAACCGAGGGCGGCTCGAAATACAAGCAGAGCTGAGCTGGGCCCTGCGACGTTACGCTGTTCTGGTGTGCAAGCCTCGGAAAGTCCTTCCGCATGGACCAAACGACCGTTGCCTTCGCATCGTCCTGAGGCACATGTATGAGCATGCGCTCCCGAAAGCGGAGCCCGTATTCATTGTGGGTTGGCACGCCATGGCATTCGACGTCCACCATTAGGTAGACGGTGTCCAGCTCATCTACCTTGGCGCTACGCATCACCTCGATGAGTTTGAAGTCACGGTGAGCATTGACAGCGGCGATCATCGCGCTTGTACGCGGTGTGACTGCCGCTAGCTCGTCGAGAGCAGTCAATGTATGCGCAAAGTACTCCGAGCTCATGTTCCTGCCCTGGCAGGGCGGGAGGCAACGATAGCCGCAGAGCCAAATGACGACGCTGCTTTCGTCCAGGTGACGCCTGCGGCAGCCACCTCAAAGACAATCGGCTTAGGCTTGTTCGCGTTGGGCTCTTCCATAGTTACGAGGAAGGATCGTCCACCAACCTTCTCAAGATAGGACTCGTAGGTCCTGCGGGCTTGGATGTGGGGTGGTTGGACCCGCTCGTAGGACTCTTTGATGTCGGGCAGCGGTATGCAGCAGGCTACGATGTACGAGTCCTTCTTCCCCTTCATGAGAAGCTCAGCGACCTTCTCGGAGGGAACAGTGTCCTTGTCTCCCTTCTCTTTCCCAAGCGCCTTGTAGCTGCAGTGATGGGGAATGTTGAAGAGATCCCAGGCAAGGCGGTCTTCATTGCCGTGGTACTTCGTAATGTCGACAATTCTCTCCAGGTCGCGGTAGTCGGCATCACCAACTTCCAGGTAGTCGTAGGTGCGGCCGTCTGCCTGGAGCCTCACGTTGAACACCAAGGCTGCCGAGTTTCTGATGATGTCGCCGTCTTCGCAATGGTCGATAAAGGGCGAGTGGCAGAAGAACTCCACGTTGTCTTCTTGCAAGGTAAAACCCGGAACGATAGTGCCAGCATCGACAAACAGGTGATCCCGGGCCGTCGATGCTTCATCACGAGCCTTCAGCTTGGGCTCCAGCCACTCCATCAATTCGGGTGGCTTGGAGAAGACCAGAATACCTTCGCCTTCGAGAAGACGGTGGCGCGCCTCTTGCCTCAGAAGCACGAACTCTTCGCTCAGCTGTTCTTGGGTAGCCTTCTCCACGAGCATCGCTGCAGGGACCCAGAGCTGGTCGATCTTGATCCGACCCTCGCCGTGATAGATCTTTGCATGCTCAAGCCAGAAGAAGTCAGCGCTTCCCTCGATGTGATCGTTGTCTGCGTGGGTGAATGCAACGACATCGAAACTTTCCTTGCCTGCGTCGGCAAGGTCTTTCTTGAGAGTTGCTTTCAGATCAATCTCTGGTGTCGACTCTTCTTCCGCGCACTGTTTGTGACGGAAGTCGAAGAGAATTCGTTTTCCATTATCAAGAATGATCTGCGTCGTGTCCCCGTTACCAACCGGGTAGAAAATCACTTCGTGCTTGGTCGCCATCTCGACATCCCCCTGAAGGTTGGTCCATCAATCTCAGATTGCCGCTCTGCCGTCTCGAGCAATGAGACCGCCTGCAGCCGGCTGTTCTTGTTCAGCCAACTGTCAATTTTGTGATGCACATCAACTTTTTCAAGGGGGCGAGCGGAAACTTCTTTCTTGTTCTGGAAGGAGGGCCTGGGCCCTTTAAAATCAATCACATAACAGGCCATTGAATCGTTCGTCGGCTTGTTTGAAGGAGAGGTATCCCGAGTGAGACACGATCCCATCTGGATCTTCTCGTCCTGGGTCATCCGCGCAACCAGCTCATGTGCCCGGCTGTCTGCCAAGGCACCATCAGTGGCCGCTGGCTCTGCCGCAACAGCCAACGGCAGTCCCAGAGCAATAGCCATCGAAAGTCCCAGCACGCGCTTGCTCAGCGTACGGGACGCTCCAATCTGAAATCTCTTCAAAACCACTCCCTCACCTTGGTTGTCCGCCCAACCCCCGGAAATGACGGATGGTTGAGTCCGACTGTGATATGAGCGATTTAGGGCTAAAGCTCTAGCTGTCTGCTTGATTGGAGAGGCGCAGGCGCTAGTCGAGCCACGTGCCAGTGTTGTTAGCGGGAATTCGTCGCCCTAAGATCGGGCTGCGCCAGTTGGACGACCTCTCGATTCAGCTCGCAACGCAAGCCAAGCAACCGGGCCCGGGGATCGGCCTATCGGATATCCTGCCCAAGGAGAATTATGCGCAAGCTGATAGTTCCACCAGCACTCAAAGAAGAGTTCAGTACGGTTGAGGCACTCTGGCAGTGCAATGGCAGTACTCGCAGGGTAGACGCGTTGGTAGTGAGCTGGGTGAAGTACGAAAAGCAACTACGGCGGCTCTTCAGCTTCTTCGTTTTTCAGCATCCCGCGATCACTGAGAAGACTCTGGACGCGGTTATCGAGGCGTTTGTCGCTAACAGGAACTTGAATCCAGAGACCTTCATTTCTGGAATCAAAGCGCTTGGCGTAACGCCGATACCGAAGCTACTAGGTTCTTCGCATGCTCCCCTGTGGAAAGAGATCAAGCGAATAAAGATCTATCGCAACAAGATCATGCACGGACAACAGACTGGCCAAGGAATTCAGTCTGCTCAGCTGGAGAAGGACGTCATACACATCATCAACTGGATGTCTGCGCTAGCAGAGGCATCGAACTCCGCGTACGGATATGACGGACTCAGGCGGGGCGCATATCGGATAGCGAAGGCAAGTGCCGACGTCCCTGTTCAGCGATATCCTTTTAGCAACCCTGCGGAGCTCAAGAGCTGGCTCTCACGGCTCAAGGCGGATGCCAATGGCTGAAACCCAATTCGCTGCGCCGAGAGCCTGACTACAGTTGGCCTAGCTTAGAGGGCGTACAGATCGGCGGTGTACCAGCTCCACGGGGATTACGATCTTCCGTGCCGCTCATTTGTCACCGCGCATTCTCGCTTGCAACGACTGGAAGGCCCACTTGGCCTGTTCCCGCATGTCCTAGCGCAGGGTCGTCAGGGAAAGGGTGTCAGTTGCAGCTGCCGGGATGTCATCGAAGCCGGTGACGGAGACGTCGCCGGGAACAGTCAGACCGAGTCCCCCTTGCTTCACCAAGAGTCCCCTGGACCCGTACCAGAGGGCTCACACCCGTGCGTACCACTAGGCTCACGCGATAGACAGCCGTCCGCCTAAGGAGCAAGGTGGGCATAAGCTCCTATGGCGGAGGCAGCGGGTGAGCCCATTAGCCTGATCGCAGGGTCTCCTCCAAAGAGCGGATTGAGGTTCGCACGGTGAATCCATGCGTCCGCCTGTGCTGGGTTTGCAAAGATGGTATGCAGGCTTCGGTAGATCGAGATAATGATGCCAATGCGAAGCAGGAGATCTGGGCCGGCCGGTCCTTTCAGATCTTCGGGCACAGGCAGAGCAGGCACAGCGAGGATCTGACACTGTTCCTCCTCAGTCAGTGCCCATGCCACTGCGATCTTTCTGTAGACCCTAAGAACAGCTACTTCAAGGTCCGCTGGCCGGCTGCTGGACCCTTGGTGCATCGACGTCAGACATGTTGGACTGTTCGAATGGTAGCGCTAGATGGAAGCACTTCTATCGACAGCTCGCAAAATCACAATGATTGGCGCCCGGAAATTCAGCCAGTATGTGGCGCAAAAGGATCGAACTCGGGGGCGTGGGCAAACGCACCTCGAGGGCATCTAATCATCACACCCCAGCGGCCTGACAGGTGCACGCACCAGATCCAGGCGGTGTGTGCCATCGCGAGGTTCAACCTAGCAAGAGAGCGTCATGACGCTCGGCTACTCACACTTCGACGTTTCAACTATTCGTCTACATCCGGGCCATAGCCATGCCAAGCGGGCAGCCTAATTGGATTGAGTTCGACACCGATCTTCATACCCTTGAGCAAATCGAAGAACTTCTTCTGAAGATCCCCTTGACCATTATCGAGATGAACGGCAAGCATCAAACTGCAGTACAACGCTCTTGCCGCTAACGCTTCGGCTTTTATCAGAAGCGAACGTTCAACGCTAGTTGCACCGGTATGCACAATGCTTGATCGAGCATCGTAGATATTTCCAAGATCCACATGGACGCGCCTCCGGTCCTTGCCCTTGAAGCAAAGTAGTGACGCGTAGTCAGCCAGTGTAACCTTGATGGGTGCGTGCTTATCGCGAGAGAAGATTGCCTCCATTGATATGACAAAGAAAATGAATCGCGCCACGCTATCTTTCTCGTTCACGGCTCGACCAAAGAATTCCAGCGCATTCCTAAGCTGTGCATTCAAGGTTTTCTCCTCACCCGAGGAGAGCAGCTTGAGGGCAATTGGTACGTCCGGACGCCTCATTACCTGAACAAGCTTTCTCTCTAGCGAAATGGACACAGTCAACGGGCGCATTGTCATAACCCGATCAAGCCACCCCGTACGCTTGTTGATCAGGAACAAGTAGTTTGGTGTGACTTCCTTCCCCAGCGCTGGCTTCTTTACGCCAAAAACTCGACCAAGCAATTCAATCAACCCGATCACTCGGCGAGCAGATGCACGTGTCTGGTGACGCAGGGAATCCGACGAGCCATGGGTTGGCAGGAACAACAAAGGAGTGCTGCTCAGTGCTTGGTCAGTCTGCCGTTGCTGATGTTCGAACAAGTCGTCCGGTACAGCTTTGGAGTCAAAGACCTGGATGCGCTTGTTTAGCGCCGCGCTTGTGACTGCAGGTGGCACCAGTGTGAATGGACCAACTTGGAATGGACGAAAAAATGCCCTCTGCCTCTTCGAGGCGAAAGCCATTGGCTGAAAGAACCCCAGAGGGACGACGGCAATGTAGTCGAGATGCTGCGCCGTTTGTTTCAGTGCAGCATCAAGCCGCGTTGCAAACGAACGGGCATCGTCGAGATCGCCAGAATTCAGCACTGCATAGACTAATTCGAGCGCGTGTTCCCAACCTATGTGACTACGTGTGTACTCCGATTTATAGAAGGCATTCCACAATTTCTGGTTCGCGTAGATGAGCTTGGCTTTCTCATCCTCATCCAACTCATCTCTCTTTTGCAGCGCCTTCAACTGGGGCAGAACGGATCTCATGACCCGCTCAACCGCACCTATGTCGATTCCAGGCATTGTACTCAGTGACATGTTGGCTACGCGTCCGTGTGGTCAGATGGTGCGGATGAGTTCTTAGACCTCCACTATAGCGTCTCCGTGCTTTTGCGATGCCGCTCCAGGAGATGGCAAGGGAGATGGTCGGCGGCGACTCCCCATTTGAAGCAAAGTCACTAGCAGCTGCAGGTGACCGTTCGCTCTTCCTAAGGTGGTCTTCTGCCTGATGGCTGCGCACCACAGCATCTAAGCTGGCTACCCAGCGGTGCGCATTGATGCGCCGGAGAGATCGCTCGGCCAGAGAGAGGACTCCTCGGCCGCAAAGTGGCGCCGTCGCTCGCTCGGCGAACGTGGGGGCTACTCTGGGTCTGAATGATCAGGAGTATTGACTGCAAGACCAAGCAGTTCACTGTCCTCGTCACTCATCGGATTCTTGATTGCATCCTCGACCCGGCGTGCGCACCAGTCGTAGAACGCCGGGTGCTCAATCATGAGCCGCGCTTGACCGATCTCGTTGAGCCTAACTTGGTAGCGATAACGAACAGGCCCTATGGTAAGAGTCGAGTAGAAGGACGCCGGCGCGAGCGAGTCCCGATCTCCTGTGATAGCAAGTCCACCGTGGGCGGCGTACGGCATCTCGGGGAGATGAATTCGCAGCCGCTCAAATGCGACATCCGCATCAACCGTCAAAAGGATGAAGTTGTCGTCATTCGCTCCGATGGCAAAGCCTGCAACATCTTCAAATGATGGCGCGCTCATCTCCGCAAGATGACAGCACATCAGCTTCGCAAAGTATCTGAAAACGTCCAGATACAGAGGTCCGTCTTGTATGAATCGTGGATCTTTAAAGACATCGGCAGGATTCGAGCCGAGCGCCATAAGCTCTAGAGCTCGCGCGTTGAACTGGTCGAATGCCAGATCGGCCGGCTGAGTCCTTGAGTTGTTGCAAACTTCGCAGACACGGGCGGAGAAATGGAGCGCTTTGGAGCTTGGACTTTGTGCGAAGCGATAAGGGCCACCGTGTTTGGCGATCACCATTCCCTGCTTGCCAAACACGGCTCTGAGAGCGGATGCCTTGATCTTGTGCTCACCGGAAAGCGCGTCCTTCGATCCACACAAGCAGCATTCTGAAGTAAGCGGTGGAGCGAAAGTTTCCATCTCTTTGCTCTTAGGACAAGGTCGGAGGGAGGGCGCTACATCACACCAGTGCCTCAGAATACACCTGGTGGAGATATCGGGTCTCGGCGGCGTTCATGATCATCAGTCCAGCGCGGGCTAGAACATTGCCGCGTCGTCTGTGGATAGGAGATGGATACCCATTTTTGGCGACGGCCCAAACATGTCTCCTGGCTCGGAAGTGCTCACCCGTTGTGACTCAGCGCATGCTCTGAGTACCGCTTCCGCCTGGCCCGACGCATTAGCCTACCCAGTTATGCCAAGTTAGATCTGCTGCGGTCTGCGCACAGCCTGATCGGTGCAACGACCATCCTCAACGACTTCCAGTAGGCTTCGGAGCGCACTATGGAGGCCGTCATCGCCTTCAGGATATGGATATCCGAATAGAGGAACCTGAATCCAGAGATGTTCCTGGCCAGAGTGAACGTAGGGGCCGTAGTCGTCGAGCAAAAGGGTATCGCCCAGAGTCGGCGAGGCAAGTCGCAAGTCCTTGGTTTGACCGGACCAGATGATGTATTCCAGATCTGCGAACCACTCGGGCGCGCAACCCTCCCTGACTAGTAGCGTAGCGATGCTACGAAAACGTTGCTCTGGGACCGTCGTGAACATCACCAGACGGTCAAACCGCGCATGGATCTCCTCAAGGAACCGGTAGAGTCCAGGCCTTGGTATCTGGCTGATCGCATTGGAAATGAGGGTGCCCTCAAGGTCCAGTGCCAAGATGGTCGGTCTCATGTGCCACCTATTTATTCTCAGGGTACATCACTCTGTCTGCAGGATCGTGGCGACAGGTCCGATCGCGATACATGTCTGAGTGATTCCGATCCGTCGAGCATTTGCCACCGAAGCCCGAGCCATCTGAAGCCAATGACACCGTGGCGAATCACAGGTCAGGCTAACAGGCAGTGGTTGCGTACGGAACGCCAGACATTGCGATTTTTTCCTGCCAATCATTTTGGCGGCGCACAGGCAGGTACAGCAGGCTGGCATGCGTGGCGGCCTGTGGCGGTACCTCCTCGCGGCAGCTGCCGCAGACGATCAGGGCGTTGTCGGGCAGCGGCAATGCGCAGCGCAGGCAGGCGCGGCCGGCCCAGGGCAGTCCGGCCAGGCAGGCATCGCAGAGATCGAGTCCATCGTGGCCCGGGTCGTTGCAGACCAGGCAGCGGAGCGGTAGCAGCACACGAAGTGCGGCCTGCACGTGGCGGACTGGGTTGAAGAAGGCAGACATGCACTTCAGCATGTCGCCGCCGTCAGCGCGTTGCCATCGGGGGCGCCCTCAACGACCCGTAGGCATTTTCATCGCCCACATTCTGCCCTGATCACTTCACCGCGTTGCCGCAGGCTTCGCATCCACCCGAGTGCGATACACCATGTACGGCGTCTGCCGGCGATCCACGCCGCCATTGAATCCGGCCTGCCGATGCAGCTGGTTGGCGGTGAAGTACAGGTAGCCACCCGGCCCCATCGACAAGGTATCCGGCCACAGGATGCGCGGGTCGTGCACCACAGTCGTCCAGCGCCCCTGGGCATCGCGGGCATGGATGGCGTTGTGCTCGTAGTCGCCCGCATACAGCCGGCCGTTGGCGTCCATCTCCATACCATCGGACGCGCCCTTGTCGCCGAGGTCGACCACGGCCGCAGCCAGCGCCGCCTCACTTACCTTGGGGTCGCGCAGCAAGGCGGTGGGCACGCTGTACAGATGGCGACTGGACAACGGGGTATAGAACAGCGTCGCGCCATCCGGCGACAACGCAATGCCATCGGCAGCCACGGTGAACGGCTGCGTGGAACCATCCGCGTTACGCAGCCGCATCTGTTGTCCTTCCACGATCGGTACGAATGCCGGATCCGCCGATGTGGACACATGACCGATCAGGCGCTTGGACGCGGCGCCGGTAGCGAGGTCGATCACGATGATGCCGCCGATGCCGCTCAGCGACGAGTCGGTCACGTAGGCCACGCCCTCGCGACCGACACGGAAATCGAAGCGCACATCGTTGACGTAGGTGCGCGCGTCGATGACGTTGGCCGGGAACACCAGCGTTCTGGCCACGGTATTGGTGGCCAGATCGATCGCCACCAGCTTGGCGCCGCCGGCCTGTGGTGCAGAGAACCCGGGCGCGGCGGGGTCCAGCACCCACAACCGACCCTGGCCATCGGCCACCACACTCTGCACGCTGATGAAGTGGGCCGCCGGATCGGGACCGTCCTTGCGGTTGATGTGCGCATCCGGATAGGGCACGGCGCGGCCGTCGCGCCATTCGGCCACGCTGTAAGGCACCTCATCGCCCCAGCGCGGGAAGTTGACAAAGATCCTCCCGGTCTCGGACACCGCCACGCTGGTGGGCATGGCGCCCTCGAAACGCGCCACCGGCTCGATGATGCCGATGCTGCGATCGCTGGGCAGCACAGGCGTTCCTGCCAGCGCCAGCGCGGGGGAACTGGCCAGGGCCAGCACGGCAGCCGCCAGGCGGCGGATACGGCAGTTGATCATGGTTGCTCTCGATGCAGGTCCGGGTGCAGCCCCGGCGTGGGTGCATCTTCAGCGGCGCACCTGGCATCAGGTAGACGGCGCAAGGGGAAATCAGCTTCACTGCAGGAGTGAAGATGGAAGGAAGGAAAAATATTTCGAAAATTATTATGAAAAATAAAGAAGAGCTAAAATCGTTGATTGATACATTGACCTCCTCAGAGGACTATGAAGGAAATTACGGATACCGCATAACAGACACGAGGGCGATGTTATGCAATGTTGATGAGTCACATCGCCAGCAGGCTCCAGCTGACTACCTGGAATTTCTCACCGAGTTTGGTTTCGGGGAGTTAGACGCGGCATTTCATCTTGATGATGGTCCGGAGAAATATTCGACTATATTCGGCCGGGAAATTGAGGGCCATGAATGTATCTACGTATTCGGCGGAAACTCTAGCGATGTTTTATATGCTTTCGACGCAAAAAATAATTGGCAAGTTGTAGAGGTTAGTTCCGAATTGGATGGGGTAGATGTGCTGGCATCAAGCTTTTCTGACTTTATCCTGGAACAGCTGAAGTACATTAATTCTCTAGTTGAGCGGCGTGCGGCGGGCTGATTGTTAGCGTTGCACTTTAATTTAATAGGTGCGGAAGACGTAGGCCCTGCACTGGAAACAACCAATCCGATTGCTGCGAGTGGTAGTCGTGCCATTGATAAAGCGCAAAGTTAGGAAATTGGTGTATGTGAAATCTACGAAAATACTCCACATGCTGATCGTCAATGCTGGGCGATACCTGTCGACAACGCTCGCGGCGACTGACGCTATTGGCCAGCGCGCCCTGATCGTGCATCGCTCCGGCGCGATGAAGCGCAGCAGCAGATCGGAAGAGGCTCAAGGCGCTGCGCTGGTGTCCCGACCGCGATCCACGGCGTCTGCATGCGCAGATGCAGGCATCATCAACACCTCCGCCAGACCACGATAGATCGGCACGCGGCACACCAACCCAGACACGCCGCGCGCGATCAGGACCGTGGCCAGGATCGGCAGCAGCAGATCACCACTATCGGTCAGCTCCAGCGAGATCACCGCCGAAGTCAGCGGTGCCTGGGTGACGCCGGTCAGATAGGCGCACATGCCCAACAGCACAAACGCACGCGGATCCACACCCGGCATCAGCACCGCGAGGTTGTGCCCAAGGCCGGCACCGACCGCCAGCGCCGGCGAGAACAGGCCACCGGGGATGCCCGCCACGTAGGACGCCAGATTCGCCAGCAGCTTCATCAACCCGAACTCGTGACCGACCATCGCCTGCCCCTGCACCAGACTGCGCGCCTGCTCGTAGCCGGTGCCGAACGCGCCTTCACCGAAGACCAGGGCGAGCAGTACCACCACCAGGCCGCAGCCTGCGGCCAACAGCACGGGATGCCGCTGGCGCAGCTGGCCCAGCCAGCGCGGGCGGCCCGCCGCACTGGCCAGCACCGCACGCGCGAACAGGCCTCCCAGCAAGCCCGCCACCACGCCGCACAGCAGGATCGCCAGCCAGCCCTGGCCCAGCGGCAGGCGTGCGCTCACATGGCCGAAGTAGGTGTAGTTGCCCAGCAGGCCCAGCGACACCACGCCACCGACGATCACTGCGGTCAGCAAGGTGCCGGAAAACCGATGTTCGAAGCGGCCGCTGAGCTCTTCGATGGCGAAGACGATACCCGCCAGCGGTGTGTTGAATGCCGCAGCGATGCCGGCCGCGCCACCGGCCAGCAGGAAGTGCGAGAGCTCGCGCGGGTCCTTGAAGCCGAACCAGCGGCCGAACAGGTACATCAGGCTGGCGCCCACATGCACCGTCGGGCCCTCGCGCCCGACCGACGCGCCGCCAAGCAGCGACAACGAGGTCAGCAACAGCTTGCCGGCCGAGACCGCAGGCGAAAGATTGGTCCTGCGAAACAACTCATCCGGCTTGTCCAACGCGGCGATGACCTGCGGAATACCGCTGCCCCGCGTGGGTTTCAGCACACCGGAAGTGAGCCAGGCCAGCAGCGCGAAGACGCCCGGCGTCAGCAGCAGGGCCCACCACGGCGAGTGCGAGGTGATGCGCTGGAACAGGTGAAACGCCGCGTCGCTGGCCTTGGCGAACAGGATGGCCACCAGTGCCACGGCCACGGCGCCGCCCCAGAGCGCGGCACGGCGGCGCCAGGCCTCGCTGAGAACCAGCGCGGTGATGCGGCCGCGGAGGCGATGGAGATCGGTCATGCAAGGCAGTCTGGACGCTGCGGAGGAAGGCGGACAGCGGCCACTGTGGCTGAAGGCCTTGCAGGATGCGGTGAAATGCACTGGTACTGCCGGAAACGCACCCGAAACCCGGACAGATGCAACGATCTGCCACGCCCGATGTTCAGATCGCCAAACGATGGAGAACGTGGGTCAGCGCAAGCTGGGAACACCCCCGGTCCGGCAGTACACCATCCTCGCCGGGCGCCCCCACCTCGAACCCTTCCTCGACGTCCTCGTAGTACAGCAACCCGTCAGGTAGATGTGCGACCACCCACACCGACTCGATGGTACGCAGCCTGTGCAGTGGCATTGCGCGCAATGGCACACGCAGAGACTCGAAGATGGCTCGATGCCCCGGTGAGCAGTCCTGCAATTGCCGCGCGATCAGGGCTTCCAGTTCTTCGCGGGTGATGGGCAACCAGCTGTCGAGAGGGTCCATTGCAACGCGCCCGATTGAATGTGCACGCCTGAGTGTATCTCCAGGGCCCCGCGCACCGCCTCTTTCCGGATCAGCTTCAACGCGTGTCCCGGCAGCACGTGCCGGCCTGTTGTTGCGTCACCGGCTAGTCGGTGAAGCGGGCCACCACCGCACCGTAAACAATTTTCAATACATTGCAGTTGACAGCCTGAACGCCCCCACCCACACTGCCGCCCTCGCTCCACTCGTACCCAAGGTCCCGCCATGGCTGCTGCCATCCGCCACGACTGGCAACACGACGAACTGCAGGCGCTGTTCGATCTGCCGTTCCCCGAGCTGCTGTTCCGCGCCGCAGCGGTCCACCGCGAGCACTTCGACCCATCGCAGGTGCAGGTCTCCACGTTGCTGTCGGTGAAGACCGGCGGCTGCCCGGAAGACTGCGCGTACTGTCCGCAGGCGCAGCGCTACAGCACCGGGGTGAACGCGCAGAAGCTGATGGAGACCGATGCGGTGCTGGCCAAGGCACGCCAGGCCAAGGCCGCCGGTGCCTCGCGCTTCTGCATGGGTGCCGCGTGGCGTTCGCCGAAGGACCGCGACATTCCGAAGGTGGCGGCAATGATCGCCGGGGTGAAGGCACTGGGCCTGGAGACCTGCGCCACGCTGGGCATGCTCAGTGGCGAACAGGCACGTGCGCTGAAGGACGCCGGCCTGGACTACTACAACCACAACCTCGACACCGCGCCGGACTACTACGATTCGATCATCCACACGCGCCAGTACCAGGACCGTCTGGATACGCTGGAGCACGTGCGCGATGCCGGTCTGAAGACCTGCTGCGGCGGCATTGTCGGCATGGGCGAGACGCGCGCGCAGCGTGTCGGCCTGCTGCTGGCACTGGCCACGTTGCCGGCGCATCCCGATTCGGTGCCGATCAACAAGCTGGTGCAGGTGGCCGGCACGCCGCTGCATGGCAGTGCCGAGCTGGACCCGTTCGAGTTCGTGCGCATGATCGCGGTGGCGCGCATCGCCATGCCGCGCTCGATGGTGCGGTTGTCCGCCGGGCGCGAGGCGATGAGCGACGAACTGCAGGCGCTGTGCTTCCTGGCCGGTGCCAATTCGATCTTCTATGGCGACAAGCTGCTGACCACGGGCAACCCGGAAAGCGAACGCGACCTGGCCTTGTTCGCACGCCTGGGCCTGCAACCGATGGCGGTGCAGGTAGATGCCGAGGGCCACGACCACGGCGGCACCGTGCACGCCGATATCAGTGCCGATACGCCCGGCTGTGGCTGCGCTCACGCGGCCTGAGACGGGCCGCAAGCAGGCGTCGCGGCAACGCGCTACCCTAGCCGCCCCGTCGTCGCATTCAGCCACCATGGCCCGCCCCGACCTGACCGCCCGCCTCCACGCCCAACGCGCCCTGCGCGATGCCCAAGGCCGTCGCCGCCCGCGACGCACGGTCAGCCGTCGTGATGGCGTGCGCCTGGAAGTGGACGGCCAGTGGCTGACCGGCTTCTGCAGCAATGATTACCTGGGCCTGGCCCAGCAGTTCAGCGTGGTCAATGCGCTGCAGGATGCTGCCGCGCGCGAAGGTGCTGGCGCCGGTGCCTCGCACCTGGTCTGCGGCCACCACGCCCTGCACGAGGCACTTGAACGCGAAGTGGCCGAGTGGCTGGGCTATCCGCGTGCGCTGCTGTTCGGCAGTGGCTTCGCCGCCAACCTGGCGGTGCAGCAGGCATTGCTGAGCGAACAGAACGATGTCTGCGTACAGGACAAGCTCAACCACGCCAGCCTGCTCGATGCGACGCGGTTGGCCGGTGCACGCCTGCGCCGCTATCCGCATCTGGATGCGGAAGGCGCGATGCGTCAACTCAAGCACGCGCCCGATGGCGCGGCGATGCTGGCCACCGATGGTGTCTTCAGCATGGATGGCGACATCGCACCGCTGCGCGCTTTGTCGCTTGTGGCACGCCTGCAGCAGGCGCTGTTCTACGTCGATGACGCGCACGGCGTGGGCGTGGTCGGTGATGGCCGTGGTGCCGTGGCCGCCGCCGGGCTGGGCGTGGACGACGTACCGCTGCAACTGGTCACGCTGGGCAAGGCACTGGGCGGTTCCGGTGCACTGGTGCTGGGCCGTGACGACCTGATCGAGCATCTGGCCGAAACCGCGCGCCCGTACATCTACACCACCGCCGTGCCACCGGCGATGGCCGCTGCGGCGCTTGAAGCAGTGCGCCTGGCGCGCCGCGACCACTGGCGCCGCACCAAACTGACCGACCTGATCGCGCTGTTCCGCAGTGAAGCGCGTCGCCACGGCCTGGACCTGATGGCTTCGGAAACGCCGATCCAGCCGCTGCTATGTGGTGATGACCATACCGCAGTGGCGATGTCCACGGCGCTGGAACAGGCCGGCTGGCTGGTCGGCGCGATCCGCCCACCGACGGTGCCGGAAGGCAAGGCGCGGCTGCGCGTCACGCTGTCCGCGCTGCATACGCCGGAACAGGTGCGTGGCCTGGTCGAGGCCATCGCCAGCGCGCGCGACCGCGTGACCCTGGCCGTGCGTGAAGCCGCGCCACCGCCGCTGCCCGCTTTTGCCTGAGTTCCGTGTCGTTGCCCATGCATATTGAAGTGACCGGCCGTGGGCCGGACCTGGTTCTGATCCACGGCTGGGCCCTGCAGGGCGGTGTGTTTGCACCACTGGTGCAGCGCCTGGCGGACCAGTTCACCCTGCACCTGGTCGACCTTCCCGGGCATGGCCACAGCCGCGAGGACACCACGCCGCTGCGCCTGCCGTTCGTGGTCAATGCCATTGCTGCGGCCACGCCGCCGGCGGTGTGGTGCGGCTGGTCGCTGGGCGGCCTGTTCGCGCTGCATGCTGCCGCGACGCTGCCGAAGGTGCGCGGGCTGGCGATGATCGCGGCCACGCCGCGCTTCGTGCGTGGCGAAGACTGGCCGCACGCGGTGGAACCGGCGGTGTTCGAACAGTTCGGGCGCGAGCTGGCCAGCGACTTCGGTGGCACCCTGGAGCGCTTCCTGGCGCTGGATGTGATGGGCTCGGCACACGCCCGCGAGGAGCTGCGCACGCTGCGCCAGCGCCTGGTCGAGCGCGGTGCGCCCACCGAACGCGCCCTGCTGGAAGGCCTGCGCCTGCTGGAAGGCACCGACCTGCGCGGCGCCCTGCCGACGCTGGGCAAACCCAGTCTGTGGATCGCCGGCCAACGTGACCGGCTGGTGTCGCCGACGGCGATGCAGGCGGCCGCTGCGCTGGCCCCGGGCGGGCAGGCGCTGACCATCGCCCACGGCGGCCATGCACCCTTCCTCGGCCATGCCGACGAGGTCGCCGCCGCCCTGCAACACTTCGTTGCCGGCCTGTCACCGGCCGATGGCGGACAATGAGCGCCTTCCGAATTCCGCAGGATTGACGCATGGATCTGGGTATCAATGGCCGCTGGGCACTGGTCTGCGGCGCAAGCAAGGGGCTGGGCCTGGGCTGCGCGCGTGCGCTGGTGCGTGAAGGCGTCAACGTGGTGATCGTGGCCCGCGGCGAAGCCGCCCTGCAGGCCGCCGCTGAAGAGCTGCGCGCGCTGGCCGGTGCCGCCGAGGTGCGCGCGATTGTCGCCGACGTCACCACCGAAGCCGGCCGTGCCGCCGCGCTGGCCGCGTGCCCGCAGGTGGACATCCTGGTCAACAACGCCGGTGGCCCGCCGCCCGGTGATTTCCGCAATTTCGAGCGTGACGACTGGATTGCCGCGCTGGACGCCAACATGCTGGCGCCGATCGCGCTGATCCGCGCCACCGTCGACGCGATGATCGCGCGCGGCTTCGGCCGTGTCGTCAACATCACCTCGTCGGCGGTGAAAGCCCCGATCGACATCCTGGCGCTGTCCAACGGCGCGCGCAGTGGCCTGACCGGTTTCGTCGCCGGCCTGTCGCGCCGCACCGTGGCCCACAACGTCACCATCAACAACCTGCTGCCCGGCCAGTTCGACACCGACCGCCTGCGCGCCAACTTCGCCCACAGTGCGGGCAAGGACGGCGACGCCGGCGAAGTGGCCGAACGCCGCCGCCAGCAGATCCCCGCCGGCCGCTTCGGCACACCCGACGAATTCGGCGCCGCCTGCGCCTTCCTGTGCAGTGCACAGGCCGGTTACCTCACCGGGCAGAACCTGCTGATCGACGGCGGCGCCTACCCCGGTACGTTCTAAGAGACTTTCGCAATGCCGTCCCACTTCGATGCCCGCCACGTCCGCCGCGCGTTCGCCCGTGCCGCCAACAGCTACGACGCCGCCGCCGCCCTGCAGCGCGAAGTGCAGTCGCGGCTGATCGAATCGCTGGACTACCTGGAGGCACGCAAGCCCGAGGTGGTGCTGGACATTGGTGCCGGCACCGGCCATGCCAGCGCGTTGATGAAGAAGCGCTGGCCGAAGGCGCAGGTGATCGCGCTGGACGTGGCGCTGCCGATGCTGGACCAGGCCAAGCGCCAGGCCGGTTGGTGGAAGCCGTTCCAGCGCCTGTGCGGTGACGCCGCCGCGCTGCCGCTGGCCGACAACAGCGTGGACGTGATCTTCAGCAACCTGTGCCTGCAATGGGTGGACGACCTGCCGGCGGTGTTCGCCGGGTTCCGCCGTGTGCTCAAGCCAGGTGGCCTGCTGGTGTGTTCCACCTTCGGCCCGGAAACGCTGGTCGAGCTCAACGAGGCATTCGCCGCTGCCGATGACCGCCCGCACGTGAGCCGCTTCGCGCAGATCGCCCAGTTCGGCGATGCGCTGATGATGGCCGGCTTCCGCGACCCGGTGCTGGACCGCGACCTGTTCACCCTGACCTACGACGATCTGCCGTCACTGATGCGCGAACTGCGTGCGATGGGCGCGACCAATGCACGGGTGGACCGACGCCACACGCTGACCGGGCGTGGCCGCTTCGCTGCTGCGGCGGCCGCCTACGAGCCGATGCGCCGCGCCGACGGCAAGCTGCCGAGCAGTTGGGAGGTGATCTATGCGCACGCCTGGGCGCCGGACCCGGGCGCGCCGATCCGCGAAGGTGGGCATGACGTGGCCTCGGTGCCGGTGTCGGCAATTCCGATCCGGCGCAAGCAGAGCTGATCGTCCGGTAGTGCCGGCCGCTGGCCGGCAACTTCATGATTCCATGCTGGGCATCTGCCGGCCAGCGGCCGGCACTACCGCATGCCACTCCGCACGCGAATCGCTCCGGTAGGTGCCAACCTTGGTTGGCACACCCCATCAGATCGCGGTGCCGCCAGCAGTGTGCCGACCAAGGTCGGCACCCACCCAAATGCAGGCTTCCGCCTCAGGTGTTGGCCGGCGAACTCAGCGGCGGGCGCACCAGGTCGCGGTGGAAGAAATAGATTTCCTGCACCAGGAAGCGCCAGCTGGTGTGGAAGCTGCGGAAGCGCGTGCTGGGCGTGGACGAGGCCAGCGCATCGATGCCCAGCGCCTTGCTCAGGCGCAGCGCGCGCGCCATGTGCAGCGGATCGCTGACGATGATCACCCGGTGCAGGTCGCGCTGGTCCATCAGCCGCTTGGCTTCAACCAGGTTCTGCACGGTATTGCGCGAGGCGGTTTCGATCAGGATCGCATCGTCCGGCACGCCATGTTTCAGCGCATAACGCCGCGCCACCTGCGATTCGGAAAAACGCGCGCCGGTGCCGCCATAGCCGCCGGTGAAGATCAGCAGCGGCGCGTACTGGGCCTCGTACAGGTCCAGCCCATGCCGGATACGCTCTTCGAACACCGGTGACGGTTTGGCGTCATAGGCGGCCGCACCCAGCACGATGATGGCGTCGGCCTTGGCGGCCTGGTCACGCTCGCCGACCCAGACGATCCAGGCAGTCACGCCCAGCAGCCAGATCACCAGCAGGACAAACAGCCGCCACAGCCAGCCCAGCAGGCCGGTGCGAGGCCGCTGCCGGTCGCGGCTCACGGCGCGCCCCAGCGCAGCGCTGGCAGGTCGACGTTGCCGCCGGACAGCACCAGGCCCACGCGCAGTCCGGCGAAACGTTGCGGCTGCGCCAGCACCGCAGCCAGCACGGTGGCCGAGGACGGCTCGACCACCTGCTTGAGCACCTCCCACAGCAGGCGCATCGCGGCCATCGTCGCCGCGTCATCGACCACGATCACCTCGGCACCGGCCGCGCGCAGCAGTTCGAAATTGGGCGCGCCGATCAGGGTACGCAGGCCATCGCAGATCGTGTCCGGGGTGAACGCGTCCTGGCGCTCGCCAGCGGCCAGCGAGCGCGCGGTATCGTCGGCACCGGCCGGCTCGGCCAGCACCAGACGGGTCTGCGGGCTGGCGTGCTGCAGCGCCAGCGCAGTGCCGCTGGCGAGGCCGCCGCCGCCCACCGGTACCACCAGCACGTCGAACGGGCCGTCGCTGTGCAGCAGTTCCAGGGCGGCGGTGCCCTGCCCGGCCATCACCGCCGGATTCGTATAGGGATGCACCAGGGTCGCGCCGGTGTCGGCCTGCACCTTGGCGCAGGTGGCCTCACGGTCGGCAATGGTCGGCGGGCAGTGCCAGAGCGTGGCGCCATGGCGGGCAATATTGGCCAGCTTGGCCGCCACCGCACCTTCCGGCACCACCACGTGACAGGGAATGCCCCGGGTACGTGCGGCCAGCGCCAGGGCGGCGCCGTGATTGCCGGAGGAGTGGGTGACCACGCCGGCACTGGCGGAATCAGCCTCCAGCGACCACACCGCGTTGCAGGCACCGCGGAACTTGAACGCACCACCACGCTGCAGGTGCTCGGCCTTGAACGCCAGCTGTGCCCCGGCCAGCGCATCGAGCGTGTGCGAGCGCAGCACCGGGGTCACGCTGGCATGCGGGGCGATCCTCGCGGCAGCAAGCAGGACGTCGTCGGCGCGGGGCAACAGTGAATCGCTCATGACGCAAGATTAACGTATGCCCCCGCGCTGGCGACCGGGACACAGGTCATGCCAGCATGCAGCCCTACGCCTCCATTCATCCTGGCCGGCGGAATTAAGGGCCGATTCAACGCTGGCGCCCGAAGCTGACTGCACACCCGTCCTCTGGGGGGACCCACCATGAAAATGCGCCTGATGCTTGCCGGTGGCCTGTTGCTGGCCCTGACCGGCTGCACCACCTACGACTATGTCGGCGGCGGCCGCAGCGGCAGCTACTACCACGGTGCGCCGTCGGTGGAATACCGCTACCCGGCCGGCTACCCCTACAACTACGGCCCCTACTACGGTGGCTATGGCGGCTACTACGGCGGCTACGGCAACCCGTATTACTCGCGCCCGATCTACCGCCCGCCGCACAACCACCGCCCGCCGCCGCGTCCGGGCAATGGCGGCGAGCACCGTCCGCCGCCGCCGTCGCGACCGTCGTACAACGGGGGTTCGCCGTGGCGGAACATGGACTCCATGCGCCGCCCGCCGCAATCGAACGCCCAGCCGTCGGCGCCCCCGCCGCAGGCCCGTCCGGCACCGGCACCGAGTGCGCCGAGGATGAACGGTTCCCCCTGGCGCAACATGGATCGTGCGACGCAGCGCACAGTTGAGCGCTGAACCGTCTTGCATTTCACACGGTCTAAGCCGCAATCTACGCGGACAGTGACGGCCCGCGTCACAAAGTGACAAAAACGACACGGGCCGCCGCAAAAAGCTCTACGTCGATATCCGACAGGAACATCTGGATCCCCCCTGTTCCGGCCCTGTCGGATGTCGGCACCTCTGAAGACAAACGGCCCCGCAATGCGGGGCCGTTTGTTTTGGACCGGGGTCGCCGAGCCGTCCACGCATGGCGTGGATCTACCGGGCATTGCGCGCGATGGGCATCCACACGCGGCGTGGATCGACCCTGGGGCCGTCATCAAGTAGATCCACGCCATGCGTGGATGAAGCTCTCCCGACAGCCCCAAAAAAACAGGGCCGGACAGTCCCCCGACTGCCGGCCCTCTGCTCCCCCACCGTGCGCCTGTACCGGCCCCTGTTCCAATTCCGGTCACGGGCGCCTACGGCGCCAGCCACGATGGGTGCTATTGGGTTATCTGCAAAAATCCTGCCAACTTTAGGGCTGATTTCGACGCCGGCCGGCCGGCACCGACGTCCCGGCCCCGAATGGCGCTAAAATCGCCACCCCGGCGCCGCCCCCGGTCCGCGCCCGCCCCCAGCTGAACAGCCCCCCATGAACCCGTCCTTCCATCGTTACGACGTCATCGTCATCGGCGGTGGCCACGCCGGCACCGAAGCCGCGCTGGCCGCGGCCCGCACCGGCGTGCGCACCCTGCTGCTGACCCACAACATCGAAACGGTGGGTGCGATGAGCTGCAACCCGGCCATCGGCGGCATCGGCAAGGGCCACCTGGTCAAGGAGATCGACGCGCTGGGCGGTGCGATGGCGCATGCCGCCGACCGCGCCGGCATCCAGTGGCGCACGCTCAATGCCTCCAAGGGCCCGGCCGTGCGCGCCACCCGCTGCCAGGCCGACCGCAACCTGTACCGCATGGCGATCCGCGCCATCGTCGAGGGCCAGGCCAACCTGACCGTGTTCCAGGCCGCCGTGGACGACCTGGTCATCGAAGGCGACGCCGTGCGCGGGGTCATCACCCAGACCGGGCTGCGCTTCGATGCCGAGGCCGTGGTGCTGACCGCCGGCACCTTCCTGGCCGGCAAGATCCATGTCGGCCCGACCCAGTACGCCGCCGGCCGCATGGGCGACCCGCCGGCCACCACGCTGGCCGCGCGGCTGCGCGAGCGCCCGTTCCAGGTGGACCGCCTGAAGACCGGCACGCCGCCGCGCATCGATGGCCGCTCGCTGGACTACAGCGTGATGGACGAGCAGCCCGGCGATTCGCCGCGGCCGGTGATGTCCTTCCTCGGCTCGGTGGACGAGCATCCGCAGCAGGTCAGCTGCTGGATCACCCACACCACCGAACAGACCCATCAGATCATCCGCGACGCGCTGCACCGTTCGCCGCTGTACAGCGGCCAGATCGAAGGCATCGGCCCGCGCTACTGCCCGTCCATCGAGGACAAGGTGGTGCGCTTCGCCGAGAAGGCCAGCCACCAGATCTTCGTCGAACCCGAAGGCCTGGGCATCGTCGAGATCTACCCCAACGGCATCTCCACCTCGCTGCCGTTCGACGTGCAGCTGGAGATGGTGCGCAGCATCCGTGGTTTCGAGAACGCACACATCACCCGCCCCGGCTACGCGATCGAGTACGACTTCTTCGACCCGCGCGGGCTGAAGGCCTCGCTGGAAACCAAGCTGGTCAACGGCCTGTTCTTCGCTGGCCAGATCAACGGCACCACCGGCTACGAAGAGGCCGCCGCGCAGGGCCTGCTGGCCGGCCTCAACGCCGCACGCCAGGTGCGTGGGCTGGACGGCTGGTGCCCGCGTCGCGACGAGGCCTACCTGGGCGTGCTGGTGGATGACCTGATCACCCACGGCACCAACGAGCCGTACCGCATGTTCACCAGCCGCGCCGAGTACCGCCTGCAGCTGCGCGAGGACAATGCCGACCAGCGCCTGACCCCGACCGGCCGCGAAATGGGCCTGGTGGATGATCGCCGCTGGAGCGCGTTCGAGACCAAGCAGGCCGCCGTCGCTGCCGAGCGCGCACGCCTGGGTGCGCTGTGGGCAACCCCGGCCAATGCACTGGGCCGCGAAGTGAACGAGACGCTGGGCGTGGCGGTCAGTCGCGAGACCAATGTGCTGGACCTGATCAAGCGCCCCGAGCTGGATTACGCCAAGCTGATGCAGGTGCCCTCGCTGGGCCCGGCGGTGGCCGATGGCAAGGTCGCCGAGCAGGTGGAGATCGGCGTGAAGTACGCCGGCTACCTGGACCGCCAGCGCGAGGAGATCGAGCGCCAGCAGCGGCATGAAGCCACGCCGATCGCTGAAGCCTTCGACTACACGACGGTGCGCGGGCTGTCGGCCGAAGCGCTGCAGAAGCTGGAGCGCGTACGCCCGCAGACCATCGGCCAGGCACAGCGCATTCCGGGCATGACCCCGGCAGCGATCTCGCTGCTGCTGGTGCACCTGGAGCGCGCACGCCGGGGACGCGTGGCGTAACACGAGCGCGATAGATGCCATCCACGCATGGCGTGGATCTACTGCAATGCTGCGCGCGATCCGCTGTTCCGCATACAGCATCGGCTACAGCTACGAACCGTAGCGGGTAGTGCCGGCCGCTGGCCGGCAACCGCAGAACTCCAGACATGACCTTGAGGTTGCCGGCCAGCGGCCAGCACTACCCTGCGGTGCGCGCGCGGCGTGCAGACCACGCAGGTATCATCGTCGTGAACGCCCTGATTTCCGGAGACTTCGATGAACCCGCTGCGCCCCTTCCGCGACAAGATGCCCGTCCTCGGCGAACGCGTGTACATCGATCCGGCCTGCACCATCATCGGCGACGTGGAGCTGGCCGATGACGTGTCGGTGTGGCCGGGCACGGTCATCCGCGGCGACGTCAACCATGTGCGTATCGGTGCACGCACCAACGTGCAGGACGGCACCATCATCCACGTCAGCCACCACAGCCCGTACAACAAGGCCGGCTACCCGACCCTGATCGGCGAAGGCGTGACCGTCGGCCACGGCTGCATCATCCATGCCTGCACGATCGGCGATTACAGCCTGATCGGCATGGGCGCCTGCATCCTCGATGGCGCCCGCGTGGAGCGCCATGGCTTCGTCGGCGCCGGTGCGGTGATCGGCCCCGGCAAGGTGGTGGGCGAAGGCGAGCTGTGGGTCGGCAACCCTGCACGACCGGCACGCACGCTCAGTGACAAGGAGATCGAGGCGCTGCATTACTCGGCCGACCACTACGTGCGGCTGAAGGACGAATACCGGGGCTGAGCCCCCGACGCTGCCATGCGGCTCTGCTAAAGTCTTGGCCCGACCAGGACCTGTCGAGACCCCCATGCCTGTGGCTGCCCGCCGGAGAGGACTCCGGCGCCCACAACGAAGGCCATCGCGCTGATGGCCGCACCGATGCTCGATACCTACCGCGAGGTGGTGACGCCGGAGGGTGTGCCGCTGCAGTTGCCTGCCGCCGGCCCGGTACCGCGGGCGATGGCCTGGCTGGTCGATCTTGGCGTGCGCATCGCGGCACTGGTGCTGGTGTCCATTCCGCTGGCGCTGCTGGACAAGTTCGGCTCCGGCCTCTACCTGGTGCTGATGTTCCTGGTCTACTGGGCCTACCCGATCGTCTGCGAAGCGTTGTGGGGGCGCACGCTGGGCAAGCGTGCGCTGGGGCTGCGCGTGCTGTCCCGCGATGGCGCGCCGGTAGGCTGGATGGCGGCGATCACCCGCAACCTGCTGCGCACGGTGGACATGCTGCCGTTCGGCTATGCGCTGGGCCTGATCAGCAGCCTGTTCGATCCGCATGGCCGCCGCCTTGGCGACCTGGTGGCGGGCACCGTGGTGGTGCACGCACCCGCGCTGTACCTGCCACCGCCGCCGACCATCGACAGCGTGCTGGCCCCGCCGCAGCCGCTGCGACCAGAGGAACAGGCTGCGTTGATGGCCTTCGCCGAGCGCGCGCCACGGTTGTCGCCGGCGCGCCAGCAGGAGCTGGCCGGTATTGCCGAGCCACTGACCGGCACCCATGGCCAGGTCGGCGTGCTGCGCCTGTATGCGATGGCCAACTGGCTGCTGGGGCGGCGATGAAGCAGGAACAGTTCGTCGCCCGCTACCAGCAGGAATGGCAGGACCTGGAGCAGTGGCTGCTGCTGCGTGCCGGTGCCTCACGCCGCACGCGCCGCAAGGCCAGCGGCCTGGCACTGGATGACACCACCTTCCCGCAGCGCTACCGGCGGCTGTGCCAGCAACTGGCGCTGGCCCGCGAACGCGGCTACAGCCCGCAGCTGGTGCAGCGCCTGCAGCAGCTCATGCAGCAGGGCCACAGCGTGCTGTACCGCACGCCGCCGACGCGCTGGCGGGGTGCCCTGGAGTTCCTGGTGGCCGACTTCCCGCTGCTGGTGCGCAGCCAGGCGCGCAGCATGTGGGTGGCGCTGGCGATGTTCGCGCTGCCGGCGGTGGCCTGCTTCGTGCTGGTGCAGGTCTATCCGGACCTGATCCACATGCTGATGGACAACCGCCAGATCGCCGAGATGGAGCGCATGTACGATCCCGCCGCCGAGCGCCTGGGGCGTGACAGCGGCACCGACTGGATGATGTTCGGCCACTACATCATGAACAACATCAGCATCGCCCTGCGCACCTTCGCCAGCGGGCTGCTGGCTGGGCTGGGCACGCTGCTGGTGCTGTTGTTCAACGGCGTGATCATCGGTTCGGTGGCCGGTCACCTGCAGCACATCGGCCATGGCGACCCGTTCTGGCGCTTCGTGGTCGGCCACGGTGCCTTCGAGCTGACCGCGATCGTGATCGCCGGCGGTGCAGGTCTGCAGCTGGGCATGAAGCTGCTGGCACCGGGTCGGCGCAGCCGCCTGGATGCACTGGTCGAAGGCGGCCGCATCGGCGCACGGCTGTGCCTCGGCGTCGCCTTCATGCTGCTGGTGGCCGCCTTCATCGAAGCCTTCTGGTCCTCGCTTGCCGAAGTACCGGCGTGGGGCAAGTTCAGCGTGGCCGGTGTGTTGTGGGCCGGCGTGCTGCTGTGGCTGTGGCGCGGCGGACGTGGAGGCGGCCATGCGCATTGACCGCCTGGACGTGGCGCTGCGCGCCCGCAGTGGCTGGGAAGCGATGGAGCTGGGCACCGCCCTGTCCCGCCGTCACGCGCGTGCGCTGTGGGGCAGCTGGCTGCTGGCCAGTGCACCGCTGTTCGTGATCTTCAACGCGCTGGGCTGGTGGCTGGATGCCTTCGGCTGGGCCTGGCTGGCGATGTGGTGGTGCAAGCCGCTGTTCGAACGCGCGCCGCTGTACGTGCTGTCGCGCGGCATTTTCGGTGAGCCGGTCGGCACGCTGGCCGCGCTGCGCGCGCAGCGCCACTGGGGCAACACCGGTTTCTGGGGCTACCTGGGCTGGCGTCGCTTCAGCGTGCTGCGCAGCCTGTGCCTGCCGGTGAACCTGCTGGAAGGCAACACAGCGGGCCAACGCGGCCCACGCCGTCGTGCGGTGGCAGCCGGCGCAGCGGGCGCGGCACTGGTACTGACGGTGACCTGCCTGGCGTTCGAAGCCGTGTTGGTATCCGGCGCGATCGGTGCGGTGTTCATGTTCATGCCACTGGAGCTGATGTCCGAATCGTGGCGTGCGGCGTGGGACATGATTGGCAAGGACACGCCGGCATGGGCACGGCTGGGCTTCAACCTGGCGTGCTGGCTGGCCTCGGTGCTGATCGGCCCGTTCTTCGTCGGTGCGGGCTTTGGCCTGTACCTGAACCGTCGAACGCAGATGGAAGCCTGGGACGTCGAAATCGCCCTGCGCCGCCTGCGCGAGCGGCTGCTGCCGGCAGCATCGACGCTGGCGCTGCTGCTGTGGCTGGCACTGCCGCTGGTGTCCGCACCGGTGCATGCGCAGGACGCGCAGACGGTCGCGGAGCAGGCAGGCGATGCCGAAGAGGACGAAGACAGTGCGGAAGAACCGGCCACCGCGGCCAACGACCCCGCCAATACGCCGGCAATGATCTTCGGTACAGCGCCGGTGGACACCGCCGGTTTCCGTCAGGCAGTGAACCGCGCCTATGAAGACCCGCTGCAGCGCCCGACCCGCCAGGTGACCCGCTGGAAGCCGATCGAGCAGGCCGAGGAAAAAAAGAAGGAAGACAAGCAGCTGCAGCGTGACACCAACAGCAAAGGTGAACGCAAGGCGCGCAAGGACGGCATCGCCTGGCTGGCACAGCTGGCCGAATGGGGCCTGTGGGGCCTGCTCGGCATCCTGCTGCTGGTGCTGCTGCTGACCGCGCGGCTGTGGCTGCCGTGGCTGCGTGGCAGTGGCCGGCGCAAGGCCGACGCTGCACCGAAGGTGCTGGAGGAGCAGGTGGAGTTGCCGGTGGTGCTGCCGCCGGACGTGGCCACCCAGGCCGGCCTGCTCTGGGACCAGGGCCGGCCGCGGCAGGCGCTGGCCCTGCTGTACCGCGCCAGCGTGCGCACGGTGGGCGAGCGCAGCGGTATCGCGCTTCCACCCGGTGCTACCGAAGCGCAATGCCTGCGCGCATCGCGACGCATGCCCCAGGCCAGCGACCGTGACCTGTTCGCGCGCATCGTGCGCATGTGGCAGTACGCCGCCTACGGTGGCCGCCTGCCCAGCCGCGCCGATTTCGATGCGTTGGCCGATACCCTGCGCCAGCAGTACGGGTGGCAGGCATGAGTCCGCGCCTGTTCTGGTCGCTGCTGCTGGGCGCGCTGGTGCTGTTCGGCGTACCGCTGACCATCCTCTACCTGCGCACGCACGAGCGGGTGACCGAGACGATCCGGCTGCCGCCACAGGGCGAGGCCGCCTACAACCCGCTGTACGTGCTCGGCCAGGCCCTGCGCGCCGATGGCATCGACGTGCATTCGCGACCGCGGCTGGAGTTGCAGCAGATGACGCTGGGGCGCCACGACACGGTAGTGCTGCTGCAGGACAGCAGCGAACTGCCGCCGCCCGTCGCCAGCGCACTGCTGGACTGGGTCGACGGGGGTGGCCACCTGCTGGTACGTACGCCGCCGCCGGCCGAGGACGATGCCGGCAGCACACAGGGCCCCCTGCTGGACCGGCTGGGCGTGGACAGCCTGTTCCAGCGCAGCGACTGCCAGGCCTTCCATGTCGACGACGATCCTGGCCACGTCGAATTCTGTGGTGGCCGCCGCTTCACCCTGGGGTTTGCGGCCAGTGCGCAGGCCGAACGCCGCTGGGGCACTGATCGCGACCTGGTGTTCGCGCGCCTGCGCCACGGCCAGGGCAGAGTGAGCGTGCTGGCCGACATGGAGTTCATGCGCAGCGAAGTGGACTCACCGGCAGCGCGCCTGGCGTCGGCAGGTGGCGGGGCCAGCGACGGCCTGCACGACGCGTCGCATCGCGACCTGACCCGCTACCTGCTCGATCCGAACTATGGCAAGGGTGCGGTCTGGCTGGTCTATGCCAGCCGCCCGCCGTCGCTGTGGTCGCGCATGTTCTATCAGGGCTGGCCGTTGTGGGTGCCGTTGCTGCTGGCCTTGCTGGGCTGGCTGTGGGGCCGTTCACAGCGCTTCGGCAGCCTGCTGCCGTCGCCGGTGCTGGAACGTCGTTCACTGCTGGAGCACGTGCGTGCCAGTGGCGAACTGCTGCTGCGCTTCGGTCACGGCATACGCCTGTACGAGGCCGTGCTCGCCCTGTTCCTGCACCGCCTGCGCCTGCGCGCACCGATTGCCGCCGCATTGGATGGTGCGCCGCGCGATCAGGCCATCGCCGAGCTGCTGAAGTGGCCGCAGGGCCGCGTCGCCAGCGCGCTCACGCCCCCACCGCCGCACGATTCCTCCGCCCTGCGCGAGCGCATCCGCTTGCTGCTCCAGATGAGATCCCTGCTATGACTGAAGTCCCCGAGCTGCCGGCGGCTGCCAACGCCCGCCTGATCGAACGCGTCGATGCCATCCGCGATGCCGTCGGCCACGCCTTCATCGGCCAGGCCGATGTGCTGGACCAGATCCTGGTGGCGCTGCTTGCCGGTGGTCACGTGCTGATCGAGGGCGTGCCCGGGCTGGGCAAGACCCTGCTGGTGCGCGCACTGGCACAGGCCCTGGAGCTGGATTACGGGCGTGTACAGTTCACCCCCGACCTGATGCCCAGCGACGTCAGTGGCCACGCGGTGTACGACCCGAAGAGCGAGAGCTTCAAGATCCGCCGCGGCCCGGTGTTCACCAACCTGCTGCTGGCCGACGAGATCAACCGTGCACCCGCCAAGACCCAGTCGGCGCTGCTGGAAGTGATGCAGGAAGGCCAGGTGACCATCGAAGGCAAGGCCTTCACCCTGGCGCCGCCGTTCATGGCGCTGGCCACGCAGAACCCGCTGGAGCAGGAAGGCACCTACCCGCTGCCGGAAGCACAGCTGGACCGCTTCCTGCTGAAGGTGCTGATCGACTACCCGCAGCTGGAGGACGAGAAGCGCATGGTGACCGCGATCACCAGCGGCCGCGCCGCCAGCGATTTCGACCTGAGCCAGGTGCCGCGCGTGCTCGGTGCTGGTGAGCTGCTGGAACTGCAGCGCGCCACTGCGGCGATCACCGTCGACGACGAAGTGATCGACTACGCGGTGCGGATTGTGGCAGCCACAAGGCAGTGGCCGGGTATCGCGGTCGGCGCTGGCCCGCGTGGCAGCATCGCGCTGGTGCGTGCCTCGCGCGCGCAGGCGGTGCTGGCCGGTCGTGATTTCGTCACTCCGGATGATGTGCGCGACATCGCACGCCCGGCGCTGCGCCACCGCATCGCGCTGGCCCCGGAACTGCAGATCGAAGGCCAGGACGCCGACGACGTGCTGGGCGCGCTGCTGGCCAAGGTGGAAGCGCCGCGCCGATGAGGCCGGCCCCGCTGCTGCTGGCACTGCTGCTGGCCTGGGCTGCCCTGGGCGGTCTGGTGCTGGGCGGTCTGCTGCCGCGCTGGAGCTGGGCGCTGGCGGCGCTGGCGATTGCCGTGCCGGCGCTGATGGATCTGTGGCGCCAGTGGCGGCGTCCGTCGCCGCAGGTGCAGCGCGAACTGCCCGAAGCGCTGGCACTGGGCGTGCGCCGCGAGGCTGCACTGCGGCTGCAGGCGGACGCACCGATGACGGTGCAGGTGTTCGACCTGGTCCCCGGCGGCTGGCCGCTGGAATCACTGCCGCAGCGCGTGCGCCTGCAGGCGGGCAGTGCTTCCACCCTCCACTACCACCTGCAGCCGCTGCAGCGTGGGCATTTCCGCTTCGAAGGCGTGCACCTGCGCATGCGTTCACCGTGGCGGCTGTGGTGGCAGCAACGCACGCTGCCGCCCGCACTGGACGTGCGGGTCTATCCGAACTTCGTGCCGCTCACCCGCTTTGCCCTGTTCAGTGCCGACCAGGCCTCGCGGCTGGTCGGTGCACACGTGAAGCGCCGCCGCGGCGAAGGCACCGACTTCCACCAGATGCGCGAGTACCGCATCGGCGACAGCCTGCGCCAGCTCGACTGGAAGGCCACCGCGCGTGCGCGCAAGCTGATCTCGCGCGAATACCAGGACGAGAAGAACCAGCAGCTGCTGCTGATGCTCGACAGCGGTCGGCGCATGCTGGCCAGCGAAGGCGGGCTCTCGCACTTCGACCATGCCTTGAACGCCTCGCTGGTGGTGGCCTACCTGGCGCTGCGCCAGGGCGACGCCGCCGGCCTGTTCGCCACCGGTGGCGAGCGCCGTTGGGTGGCGCCGCAGCGCGGCATGGGCACCGTCGAGCACCTGCTGCGCGCCAGCTACGACCTGCAGCCGCGCGCGGTGGCCACCGACTACCTGGCCGCCGCTACCGAAGTGTCGCTGCGCCAGCGCCGGCGGGCGCTGGTGATGCTGGTCAGCAATGTGCGCGACGAAGACATCGAAGACCTGCTGGCGGCGGTGCGCCTGCTGCAGCAGCGCCACCTGGTATGCGTGGCCAGCCTGCGCGAGCGTGAGCTGGACGGTGTGCTGGACAGCGAAGTGCAGACACTGGAAGACGCCACCCAGGCAGGTGCAGCGGCGCTGTACCTGCAGCAGCGCGCGAAGGCGCACGACGCGCTGCGCAGCGAGAAGGTGATGGTGCTGGACGTAACCGCCGATGCCCTGCCCGGTGCGCTGGTGGAACGCTACCTGGCGGTGAAGCGCGAAGGGCTGCTCTGATACCAACGATCGCTTTGGTGGGTGCCAACAACGGTTGCCGGCCAGCGGCCGGCACTACCCCTGCAACAACCAACGTATCGCTCTGGTAGGTGCCAACCTTGGTTGGCACGAAACCCACGGCGCCGACCAAGGTCGGCATCTACCAACGGCGATTGCCGGCCAGCGGCCGGCACTACCCCTGCAACAACCAACGTATCGCTCTGGTAGGTGCCAACCTTGGTTGGCACGGAATCAACGGCGCCGACCAAGGTCGGCCACTACCCACAGCGGTTGCCGGCCAGCGGCCGGCACTACCCCTGCAACAGCCGACGCATCGCTCTGGTAGGTGCCAACCTTGGTTGGCACGAAACCCACGGCGCCGACCAGGGTCGGCATCTACCAACGGCGATTGCCGGCCAGCGGCCGGCACTACCCCTGCAACAACCGACGCACCGCTCTGGTAGGTGCCAACCTTGGTTGGCACGGAATCAACGGCGCCGACCAAGGTCGGCCACTACCCACAGCGGTTGCCGGCCAGCGGCCGGCACTACCCCTGCAACAACCAACGTATCGCTCTGTTAGGTGCCAACCTTGGTTGGCACGAAACCCACGGCGCCGACCAGGGTCGGCCTCTACCAACACCGGTTGCCGGCCAGCGGCCGGCACTACCCCTGCAACAACCGACGCACCGCTCTGGTAGGTGCCAACCTTGGCACGGAATCAACGGCGCCGACCAAGGTCGGCCTCTACCCACAGCGGTTGTTCTACGACGGGCGATGGTTGCCCACGCCGGCCCGGGGGCGCCGCACTGTCATCAGACGTAGATCCGCGTCGGCGCCTCGTCAACGATCGCGTGCGGCACGAAGCGCGCGCTGTCGCGGGTGATCGCGCTGTCGTCCTCGCGGAGGCCGATGCCGCAGGCGTGGTCACCCACCACCCAGCTGCCGATCAGCGGGTAGCCGCCTTCGAAGCGGGTCAGCGGATGCGCTCGCTGGATGATCGCAGGGCCGTCGTAGGGACCGTCGCTGCGTTGGGTGCTGCCATCGGCCAGGTGCATCTCGATGTTCGCGCCTTCGCGCGAGAACAGCGGCTTGCGCACCCAGCCCGACGCCAGCGTGCTGCCGTCATCGAAATGCGCTTCCAGCAGGTTCGGATGACCCACGTTGCGCTGCCACAGCAGCGGCAGGATGCCTTTGTTGCTCAGCACCGCCTTCCACGCCGGCTCCAGCAGCTGCACGCCCGAGCCGGGCAGCGCGCGGCCGAACTCCTCGGCCATCAGGTCTTCCAGTGGGTACAGCTTGAACAGCGTGCCGATCACCGAATCGTCCAGCGCGGTGAAGCGTCCGTCCTCGGACAGACCGATATCCTCGATGGCGATGGCCTGGCCATGCAGGCCGGCCTGCGACGCACAGTCGCGCAGGTACTCCACGGTGCCGCGGTCTTCTTCCGAACTGCCCACGGCGCTGAAATACAGCGGCGGCGGCAGCTGCGTGGCCAGTTCGCCGAAGCGTTCGACCAGCGCTTCGTGGATCGCGTTGAACTGGTCGGCATGCTGCGGCAGGCGACCGGCATTGCGCTGGTCTTCCAGCCATTGCCACTGGAAGAAGCTGGCCTCGAACAGCGAGGTCGGCGTGTCGTAGTTCAACTCGTACAGCTTGGCCGGGCCGGTACCGTCGTAGGCCAGGTCCAGGCGACCGTACAGATGCGGCTGGCGCTGGCGCCAGCTGTCGGCGATCCAGTCGCGGTAATGCGACGGAATCGCCAGCTGGTCCATCAGGCGTTCGCTGCCGATGACATCGCCGACCAGGTCCAGCGCCATCTGGTGCAGCTCGGCGCTGGGGTCTTCGATGTCCTGCTCGATCTGGCGCAGGGTGAAAGCGTAATACGCGCTTTCATCCCAGTACGGCTGGCCGTCGATGGTATGGAAGCGGAAACCCGCCTCTTCCGCGCGTGCCCGCCACTGGGCACGCTCGGCAATCCGGATACGCTGCATGGGTCGATCAGCCGCCGTAGCTGCCGCTGGTGCTGCGGCGTGCGCTGGTATTGCCGAAGCCACCACGGCTGGCGGTGACCGCACGGTTCGGTTCGCTGGTGACCGGCGCCAGGCCCGCCTTGCCGGCGCCGATGCCGCTGGCGGTGTTCAGGCCACCGCTGCCGCCCGGTGCCGGACGCGCCCAACCAGCGCTCTTGTCCTGGTAGGCCGGCGACGCCGCCGGCGCCTGCGGAGCCAGGCCGCCGCGGTTACTCAGCATCTGCGACATGAAGAAGCCCATCATCATCGGGCCGATGAACGAGGTACCGGCCGAGGTGTGCTGCTGCACGCACTGTTCCGGCTTGTAGTCCTTCTCGCAGGCTTCCTTGCTGGCGTACTTCGGCGCAGCATCGGCGGCCTGCTTCTGCGCTTCGGCGAAGGCATTGCGGCACGACGACGGATCGCCGGTGGCCTCGGTGCAGGCCTCCACCGAGGTGTACAGGCCTTCCTGCACCTTCACCTCCGGCTCCTTCTGGCAGGCGGTGAACAGCAGCGGCGCAGCGCTCATCAGCAGCAGCGCGGTGGTGCGGGAACGTTTCATGGCCTCATGCCCTGTCGACGGATCAATGCCCCAATGATGCCAAATCCGGACCAGCAACCGGAATCGGCAAAGTCCGAAAGATGAACGGACTTTCATTTTCGTCGTTCCCCATCATCCACGCATGGCGTGGATACATCGTGTCGACCAAGGTCGACACCCACCAACAGCATTGGGAAAGTGTCGAAGGCGGGGTGGGTCCGGTTGCGGGGGCGTGAGCGCCATGGATGGCGCGACCGAGGCTACATGGACGTACTTGCGCCGTCCCCCGCAGCCGGACCCACCCCGCCATCCCACGGATAGCCCAGCTGTTGCCGTTGAGGTTGCCGGCCAGCGGCCGGCACTACTGCGGGTGCAGGGCGCAGCCCTGCCCTCTCTCCCCGGTGGTTGCAGCAGCAACCGAAAAAATTGGCCATGATCGGGCGACCCCCACGTTGTACGGCCCGCCCGTTCCGCCAGCCATGCCTGAATACCGCTCCCGCACCTCCACTGCCGGCCGCAACATGGCCGGCGCCCGCGCCCTGTGGCGTGCCACCGGCATGAAAGACGGCGACTTCCACAAGCCGATCATCGCCATCGCCAACTCCTTCACCCAGTTCGTGCCCGGCCACGTGCACCTGAAGGACCTCGGCCAGCTGGTCGCGCGCGAGATCGAACAGGTCGGCGGCGTCGCCAAGGAATTCAACACCATCGCCGTGGACGACGGCATCGCGATGGGCCACGACGGCATGCTGTATTCGCTGCCCAGCCGCGAGATCATCGCCGACGCCGTGGAGTACATGGTCAACGCGCACTGCGCCGACGCGCTGGTGTGCATCAGCAACTGCGACAAGATCACCCCCGGCATGCTGATGGCCGCGCTGCGCCTCAACATCCCGGTGGTGTTCGTCTCCGGCGGGCCGATGGAAGCGGGCAAGACCAAGCTGTCCGAGCACAAGCTGGACCTGGTCGATGCGATGGTGGTGGCCGCCGATGACAGCGCCTCCGACGAGAAGGTGGCGGCGTTCGAGCGCAGCGCCTGCCCCACCTGCGGCTCCTGCTCGGGCATGTTCACCGCCAACTCGATGAACTGCCTGACCGAAGCGCTGGGCCTGTCGCTGCCGGGCAATGGCACCACGCTGGCCACCCATGCCGACCGCGAGGCGCTGTTCCGCCGCGCCGGCCGCCTGATCGTCGAACTCTGCCACCGCTGGTATGGCGGCGAAGACCCGAGCGCGCTGCCGCGCGGCATCGCCACCCAGGCCGCCTTCGCCAATGCGATGACCCTGGACATCGCCATGGGCGGCTCCACCAACACCATCCTGCACCTGCTGGCTGCCGCGCAGGAAGCCGAGGTCGACTTCGACCTGACCCACATCGACGCGCTGTCGCGGCGCGTTCCGCAGCTGTGCAAGGTGGCACCGAACACGCCGAAGTACCACATCGAAGACGTGCATCGCGCCGGCGGCGTGTTCGGCATCCTCGGTGAGCTGGACCGCGCCGGCCTGCTCGAAACCACGGTGCCGACCGTGCACAGCGCCAGCCTGGCCGAAGCACTGGAACGCTGGGACGTGGTGCGCAGTGACAACGACACCCTGCATACCTTCTTCAAGGCTGGCCCGGCCGGCATCCCCACCCAGGAAGCCTTCAGCCAGGCCACGCGCTGGCCGACGCTGGACGTGGACCGCGACGAGGGCTGCATCCGCTCGCTGCAGCACGCGTATTCGCTGGAAGGCGGGCTGGCCGTGCTGCGCGGCAACCTGGCCATCGATGGCTGCGTGGTGAAGACCGCCGGCGTCGACGAGTCGATCCACGTGTTCGAAGGCCCCGCGCGCGTCTACGAAAGCCAGGACGCCGCCGTCGCCGGCATCCTCGCTGACGAGGTGCAGCCGGGCGAGGTGGTGGTCATCCGCTACGAAGGCCCGAAGGGCGGCCCCGGCATGCAGGAGATGCTGTACCCGACCAGCTATCTGAAATCGAAGGGGCTGGGCAAGCAATGTGCGCTGCTCACCGATGGCCGCTTTTCCGGCGGAACCTCGGGCCTGTCGATCGGCCATGTCTCGCCGGAAGCCGCCAGTGGCGGTGTCATCGGCCTGGTGGAAAACGGCGACCGCATCCGCATCGACATCCCGGCGCGCCGCATCGATCTGCTGCTGGATGAGGCCACGCTGGCCCAGCGCCGCGCCGACGCCGATGCCCGCGGCTGGAAGCCGCGCGCACCCCGCCCGCGCAAGGTCACCAGCGCGCTGAAGGCTTACGCGCTGCTCGCCACCAGCGCCGACAAGGGCGCCGTACGCAACACCGCCCTGCTCGGCGATTGACCCCCGTGCGGTAGTGCCGGCCGCTGGCCGGCAGCCTCATCGATGTGGGCCATCGCGGTGCAGGTGCCGGCCAGCGGCCGGCACTACCCCTGCAACAACCGCCGCATCGTTCTGGTGGGTGCCAACCTTGGTTGGCACGGAACCCACAGCGCCGACCAAGGTCGGCATCTACCAACAACGGTTGCCGGCCAGCGGCCGGCCCTACCGATCCGGTACGCTGCGCGGCATGACCCACCGCCCGCCGCGCCAGCCCCTCATCGATGCCCTGCGTGGGCTCGCGCTGCTCGGCGTGTTCCTGGTCAACCTGCGCTTCTTCTCGCTCGATGCACTGATGACCGAGGCCGCGCAGCAGGCACTGCCCAGCGCGGCGCCCGACCATGCCATCCGCACCGGCATGGCGTGGTTGGTGGACATGAAGGCGATCACCCTGTTCTCGCTGCTGTTCGGCATGGGCGTAGCAATGCAGATGGACGGCAACGCCCCCGGTAGCATGGCCGCGCACCTGCGGCGGATGGCAGTACTGCTGGTGATCGGCCTGCTGCATTCGGTGCTGCTCTGGTGGGGCGACATCCTGCTGGTCTATGCGCTGGTGGGCCTGCTGCTGCCATTGTTCCGTCACCTTGGTGATCGCGCACTGCTGTTCAGTGGGATGTTCATCGCCCTGTTGCTGCCACCGCTGCTGTCGCCGTGGATCCGCGAATGGGTCGCCCTGCTCACACCGCGCGCGCAGATGAACGCCATGGCGCTCGATGCCCTTGCGCACGGCACGCTGGCGCAGGCGTGGTGGCACAACCTGCAGCTGGCCGCATGGCTGAAGCTGAGCAACTGGGCGCTGTTGTTCTTCGTGCTCGGCCGCTTCCTGCTGGGCTACTGGGCCGGCCGCCGCGGACTGCTGCAGCAGCCGCAGGCGCATCTGCCGCTGCTGCGCTCGATCGCCATCGGCAGCCTGCTGCTGACGGCGGTGTTCCTGTGGATCGATGCCCAGGCCGATGCGCTCAAACAGGCATGGCCGGCGCTGCGCGCGGGCGTGCCCGGCTACCTGCTGCGCGTGTCCTATCGCGTTGCGCCGCTGGCACTGGGCATTGCTGCGGCGGCGATCTTCACCCTGCTCTATCTGCGCCCGTGGGCCGAGCGCATGCTGCGCGTGTTCGTGCCGGCCGGGCGCATGGCACTGAGCAACTACCTGCTGCAAAGCGCGATCTGCGTGCCGCTGTTTGCCGGCTTCGGGCTGGGTATCGGCCCGCAGTACGGGCTGTGGCCGGTGCTGCTGGTGGCAGCGGTGGTGTTCCCGCTGCAACTGTGGGCGAGCGCGTGGTGGCTGCGTGGCCATCGCTTCGGGCCAGCCGAATGGCTGTGGCGCAGCGCCAGCGAAGGGCAATGGCTGCCGTTACGGCGCTAGCGACCGGAGACGGCGGTGATGAGGTCGTTTGTGCCACTTACGACTTAATTCCCTCCGTCCCCTTTTTGCTACCGGTCAGCCGATCACGCGCTTGAACGGTGGCAGCGCGTCGATGATGCGCTTGCCGTAGCGGCGGGTCAGCAACCGCGAATCAAGAATGACCACGCGGCCGGTGTCGGTGGAGGTGCGGATCAGGCGGCCGGCGAACTGGGTCAGCGTGCGCAGCGCGTGCGGAATCGCGATCAGGTTGAAGGCGTTGAGCCCGCGCCCTTCGAACCACTCGCTGAGGGTGGCGGTCTGCGGGTCGGTCGGCACTGCGAACGGCACCTGGGTGATGACCACCGTGGTGCAGGCTTCGCCAGGCAGGTCGAGGCCTTCGCCGAACGAGTTCAGTCCGAACAGCACCGAGCCTTCGCCTGCCGCCACGCGCCGCAGATGCTCGTCGATCAGCCGGGTCTTGGACATCTCGCCCTGCACCAGCACCTGCTTGCGGCGCGCGGCCGACATCAGCCCGGCCACCTTCTCCATCTTCCAGCGCGAGGTGAACAACACCATCGAGCCCTTGGCCCAGTCCAGTTCGGTGTCCAGGTAGCGCGCCACTTCGCGCGGGTGGCCTTCGCGGTCGTCCGGCGTGACCGGGAACTTCGGCACGATCAGCTCGGCCTGGTTGGGCAGGTCGAACGGCGACGACAGCGAGACCATCTCGGCCTCTTCCGGAATGCCGTTGTCGATCGCCAGCGACTGGAAGTCGCCACCGCCGGTCAGCGTCGCCGAGGTCATCACCACCGAGTCCACTTCATCCCACAGCAGCTTGCGCAGCACGTGCGCGGCCGACACCGGCGAGCCATGCAGCATCAGGTCGCCGTCGCGGGTGGCGGTGACCCAGCGCGCCATCGGCGGCGCGCCGTCCTTGTCCTCGCGGCGCCAGGCCTGCCACAGGTTGTACTGCTGCTCGATCATCTCCAGCGCCATGCCCAGGTTGCGCTGCAGGCGCTCGCGCGCGGCATCGTCCGGCTTGCCCTTGGCCACCTGCGCGGTGGCGGCATGCGCCCAGTTGTAGAGGCTGCGGGTGTCGTCGGCCAGCGCTTCGATCGGCTCGCGCCAGGCCTCGGGCAGGCGGCCATTGGCCGCGCGCCACATCGGCTCTTCGTCGGCCGGTGCCGGCATCCACACCCGCTCGATGTGGTCACGGAACGCGCGCAGCTGCTTGGCCACGTTGCTGGCGACTTCGATCGCTTCGTTCGGCAGCAGGTTGCCCAACCGATCCTTGTCGACCGCGCGGTAGGCGCCGGCGATCAGGATCTGCAGGCGACCGGTGCGCTTGGCCATCTCGTCCAGCGCGAGGCTGGCCGCACCCTGGTCGATCGCCACGTTGCCGATGTGATGGCCTTCGTCCAGCACCAGCAGCATGTCCGACGGCGGTGCGATCAACGGCTGGCCGTTGTCGCTGTCGCCGATCGACAGCGCCGACAGCAGCAGCGCGTGGTTGGTGACCACGATCTGTGCGTCGCGCACCGTGTTGCGCGAACGCAGCACCGCGCACTGCGCCGAATAGGCACAACGACGCCCGGCGCAGCCCGAGGCCGGCGTGGTGATGCGGCTGCGCAGGCCGGGGCTGATGGTCTCCGGCGCGTTGTCGATGTCGCCATCCCAGCTGCCGCCGGTGAAGGCGTCGGTCAGGCGCTTGGCGATGTCCATCTCGATCGGCGCCAGCGGCCGGTCGAACAAGGGCGCGTCATCCTCGAACATGCCGCCCTGCGAGCCCTCGCCCTGCGCTTCGGCAGCATTGCGCGTGCACAGGTAGCGGGTACGGCCCTTGGCCAGCGCCACGGTCGCTTCCAGGCCGGTGGCCTTGAGGAAATTCGGGATATCGCGCTCGACCAGCTGTGACTGCAGCGCTACGGTGCCGGTGCTGATCACCAGCTTCTTCTTGCTGGCCAGCGCGATCGGCACGCCCGCGGTGAGGTAGCCCAGGCTCTTGCCGACGCCGGTGGGCGCCTCGACCACGCCGACGCCACCGCTTTTCGACAGCGCGCGCGACACCACGCCGATCATCTGGCTCTGCGAGCGACGGGTGGAGAAGCCGGGGGTATTGGCCTGCAGCGTCGTGTACGCCTTGCGGATCGCGTCCTTCAAGGTGTCATCGAGCGTGCGCGGAGCGGCGACGGTTTCGGTCACGCCGGGAAGTACCGTGGCTGGATCAGGCCGGTCATTGTCGCATGGCCGGCCGCGTTCACCGTCGCTGGCACCCTGAACGGGCCAGCGACGACGCCAGGCGGCGGTCACGGTCCGATGGCCGGACCGCCCAAGGGCCAGATACGCCGGGCATGGCCCGGCGCTACCGGTCAGGATGCCGGGATCGTGCGGGTACGCAGCAGGCGCACCAGCGCCCACACCAGCAGCACCACGCCGATGGCCTCGACCATCGCCAGCGCGAAGTGCAGCACGCCAAGGATGGCACTCATGCCCGAGATGGCGTCGAAGTTGCCGCTGTTGATCAACCACATCGGCAGGATGCCGGCGGCCATGCCGCCGAGGCTGGACAGCAGCAACAGCACCAGGCCGACCAGGGCGCCGGTGCGGGTGGCATCGCGCGGTGCGCCGACCACCCAGACCAGGCCCACGCACAGTGCGATCAGCACCGGCAGGCGCACGCCCACGATGCTCAGCACCGTCACCATCAGGGTCGTGTTGTCCATCGATCAGTCCTCGCCGGCCAGCACGGCCGAGCCCTGCCGCAGCGTCTGGTAGACCTCGTCGGTCTGCGGACGCACACCGTGCCACTGCAGGAAGCTCTCGGCGGCCTGCTCGACCAGCATGCCCAGGCCATCCACGGTATTGCGGCAGTTCGCTGCGCGCGCCCAGGCCAGGAAGGCGATGGCGGCCTCGCCGTAGTTCAGGTCGACGGCGGTGGTCATCGAGTTGACCAGCGACAGCGGCAGCTTGAACTCGACGTCGCGGTCGCGGCCGGCCGAGGTGGCATTGACGATCAGCTCGAAGTCGCCCAGCTCGCGCAGGTCTTCCCAGTAGCGGCTGATCGCGCGGCCCGGTTCGCCCATCGCGTCGATCAGTTCATCGGCGCGTTCCGGCGTGCGGTTGACCACCACCAGCTCGGTGATTCCAGCATCGAGGAAGGCCGGAGCGACGCTGCGCGCGGAGCCGCCGGCACCGATCAGCAGCATGCGGCGGCCACGCAGGTCCAGGCCATGGCGGTCGGTCAGGTCACGCACCAGGCCGATGCCGTCGGTGGTGTCGCCATGCCAGCGGTCGCCCTTGCGCAGCAGCGTGTTGACCGAGCCGGCGCGGCGCGCACGTGCAGTCAGCGTGGTGCACACCGAGAACGCGGCTTCCTTGTGCGGCGAGGTGACGTTGGCACCGACACCGCCGGCGGCGGCGAAGGCTTCCAGGCCGGCCAGGAACGCATCCGGGGCCAGGTCGATCGCGCGGTAATCCACCGCGATGCCTTCCTGGCGACCGAACGTCGCATGGATCTGCGGCGACTTCGAGTGGGCAACGGGGTGTCCGAAGACGGCGTAACGGTCGGTCATGGAATCCTCAAGCTGGCTAGACTGATGCTCTTTCGTGCACGGACCCGGATGATGCGCATCACCCCGCCCCTGCTGGTGCTTGCCGCCAGTCTACTCTCTGCCCCCGTGGCGATGGCGTTGAACGAGTACGGCATCGAAGGCATGGGCGTGGTCTCGACCCGTGCCGACGAGGGCCGCGCCACGATCAGCGCCGATGGCCAGCGCATCGTTTTCGCCCGCCGTGGCGAGGCCGGTTGGGGCCTGTGGGAGGCGCGCGTGGTGGCCGGCCGCTGGCAGCAGGCGCAGGCCTTGCCGGTAGGCGTGGCCGGTGAGGCCCATGATCCCTACTTCAGCCGCGACGGCCGCTGGCTGCTGTTCGCGGCCGGCCGCGAGGGCAAGCTGGCGCTGTATCGGGCCGCTCTCGCCACCGATGGCCAACTGGGTACCGCGCAGCTGCTGGCGGGCGACGCGGGCCGCCGGGAAGAGCGCGGGCCGGCCCTGAGCGCGGATGGCAGGCAGCTGTTGTTTGCCCGCCAGCAGGGCCGTGGCGCCGGCTGGGACCTGTTCGTGGCGACGCTGGATGCGCAGGGACTGCGTGGCCCGGCCAGCGCACTGAGCGCGTTGAACAGCGCCGACGACGAGACCGACGGCGACTGGCTGGGGCATGACGGCGCCGTGGTGTTCAGCCGCGGCAACGGCACGACCACGCAGGTGTGGAGCAGCGGCTGTGCGTGGACCGGTGCGGCGCTGCAGCCATTGGGGCTGTCGTTCAACCAGACCAGCGGCTGGACCGGCGCGCCGGTGATCGACAACGCCAAGCCCGGCGAGATGATGGTCGCCAGCAGTGCGGCGAAGGCACCGCGTGCCGGTGGCGTGGATGTGTACCGGTTGGCCGTGCCGAAGGTGGCGGCGGTGGCCGGGTGCCTACCGGGCGCACGGTGACGGCAAACGCCAACCAAGGTTGGCGGCTACCCGGGCGATGGAGGCGCCAGGTGCGTGCGGTAGATCCACGCCGTGCGTGGATGGCCGCTTGGTAGATGCCAACCTTGGTTGGCATGCGGGAAAGTGCCAACCAAGGTTGGCGGCTACCAGAACTGAGAGTCAGCGCGACAACACCTTGGCGCGCTGCTGCTCGTACTCGATCTCGCTCAGCTGGCCATTGTCCTTGCGCTGGTTCAACGCGGCCAGTTCGGCCTGCACGCTGTCCGGCAGGGCCTGCTCACGGGCGACATGGCGGGCGGCGGAGAGCTGCTCCGGCGGGCGCTTGCCGGCCCGCCAGGCCGCGATGAAGACACCGACGATGATGGCGCCGAACACCAGCGTACCGATGCCCCAGATCAGCCATTGCATCCATCCCAGTTCGGGTCCCATCGCGTAATCCTCCGTCTATCGTGGCGCTATTGTCAGCGCTCGCGCAGCCATCGCGCCACCTGCGGCGCGAAATAGGTCAGCACGCCATCGGCGCCGGCCCGCTTGAAGCCCAGCAGCGACTCCAGCACGCAGGCGCGCTCGTCCAGCCAGCCGTTGGCGAAGGCGGCCTTCATCATCGCGTACTCGCCACTCACCTGGTAGGCGAAGGTCGGCACGCCGAATTTTTCCTTCACCCGGCGCACCAGGTCCAGGTAGGGCATGCCCGGCTTGACCATCACCATGTCAGCACCCTCTTCCAGGTCCAGCGCAATCTCGCGCAGGGCCTCGTCGCCGTTGGCCGGGTCCATCTGGTAGGTCTTCTTGTCGGCCTTGCCGAGGCTGGCGGCGCTGCCCACCGCATCACGGAACGGACCGTAGAACGCCGAGGCGTACTTGGCCGAGTAGGCCATGATGCGCACGTTGATGTGGTTGTCGGCATCCAGCGCACGACGGATCGCGCCGATGCGGCCGTCCATCATGTCCGAGGGCGAAACGATGTCGACACCGGCTTCGGCGTGCGATACCGACTGCTTGACCAGCGCCTCGACGGTGATGTCGTTCAGCACATAGCCCTTGTCGTCGATGATGCCGTCCTGGCCGTGCGTGGTGTACGGGTCCAGCGCCACGTCGGTCATCACCCCCAGCTCCGGGAAGCGTGACTTCAGCGCGCGGATCGCACGCTGCGCCAGGCCGTCTTCGGCCCACGCCGCCGACGCGTCCAGCGACTTCAGCGAGGGGTCGATCACCGGGAACAGGTCGATCACCGGAATGCCCAGCTCCAGCGCCTCTTCGGCCACCTTCAGCAGCTCTTCGATGGACAGACGCTCCACGCCCGGCATCGACGGCACTGCGGTGCGGCCAGCCAGTTCGTGCACGAACACCGGGTAGATCAGGTCGTCGGTGGTCAGCGTGTTCTCGCGCATCAGGCGGCGCGAGAACTCGTCGTGGCGCATGCGGCGCGGGCGGTAAAGCGGGTGGGACATGGCAGGCTCCGAGGAGTGGCTATTGCAACAGGTAACCCTGCGGCAGCAGGGGTTCGGGCAAGGGGCGTTCGCCGAGCGCGTCGAGCTGGTCGATCTCGATCGTGCGCACCAGCGCGTCCAGCGGCAGGTCATTCGGCTCCAGGCCGAACGGGTCTTCCATTTCTTCGCCCAGCTGGTCCAGGCCGAAGAAGGCATAGGCCAGCACCGCCGACAGCACCGGCGTGCCCCAGCCCAGCGAACTGGCCAGGCCGAACGGCAGCAGCACGCAGAACATCCACGCGCAGCGGTGCAGCAGCAGGGTGTAGGCGAACGGCAGCGGTGTGGTGAGAATGCGCTCGCAGCCGGCCTGGATCGACGACATCGCGTGCAGGCGTTCTTCCAGCTGGGTGTAGAGGATCGGGTCGAGGTCACCGGCACGCAGGGCCTGGGCCAGCTCGGCAGCGATCATCGAGAGCAGCGCGTCGGGCACGTTCTCGCGCTGCCCGAGTTGTTCGCGCTGGCGCTTGTCCAGCCACGGCAGGGCCATCAGCGCCACGATGCGCCCGCGCAGGCGACCGGCCAGTGCATGAGCGAAGGCGGTGGTGAGGTAGGCGATGCGGCGGCGGCGGCCGGTGTCATCGGCCAGCAGCAGGTTCACCTGGCGGGCCAGCGAGCGCGATTCGTAGACCAGCTGGCCCCACAGCTTGCGGCCTTCCCACCAGCGCTCGTAGCAGGCGCTGTTGCGGAAGCTGAGGAAGATCGACAGGACCAGGCCGAGCAGGGTGAACGGCGTGACGGAAACGCGTTCGATGCCGGTGGGCGGCGCCAGTTCCACCACCGCAGCCACGGCAATGGACAGGATCAGGATGGCCAGCACCTTGGGCGCGATCGCTTTGACGATCGAACCGCGCAGGATGTAAAGCAGTTGCCAGCCGTGGGGACGGGGTCGGATGATCATGGGGCAGCCGCGCCGGGCGCGGATTCACAGGCACGCGGGGGGCTCGCGCAGCCATTCATTGTACGCCCCTGCCCGGCCATGGACCGTGCGCCTGCGACGCCCTGTCGCACCCGGGTGCGGGCTCAGATCACGCCGCCACCCAGGCCGAGGCGGAGGATGCCGACCACCACCACGATGCCGTTCAGCACCAGCCCGGCCCAGGCCCGGCCACGCTTGCTCGGGTGGGTGAACAGGATGCCGAGCGCGGCGATGACCGCGCCCACCGCAGCGAACGGGATCAGGAACCAGTTGCCCCAGCCCAGCAGTGGAATCAGCGCCAGGATCATCCACAACAGCGCCAGTACGCCCCACAACAGACTGATCACACCCATGCCGCTCTCCCGCAGTTGGTTCCTGCCCCAACCATAGACGTTCCCGCTGCCGCCGCCTACTGCCATTGGCGGGGCTGTCACCCCCGCCGTGCTAGCGTGCTGCCGTGCGTGCCCTGGCCCGGGTGTTGGCGCCGATTCAGAGTGGCCCGCCGATGATCGCAACCAGTCCTACAGGGGTCGTGCCATGAACATCCGTTGGGCCGCGTTGGCGGCCATCCTGCTGGTCGCCGCTGGCTGTGCCAGTACCTCCAAGGTGATGCTGGGCCGCGCCCGCGCACCGATCGATCCGGCGCTGGTGCAGATCTATTCGACGCCACCGGCCGGTTCACAGGAAATCGCCCAGCTGGAATCGGCGTCCGCCGTCGGCTTCGGCACCCAGGGCCAGACCGATGCCGCCGTGGCACGCCTGAAGCGTGAGGCCGCCGCGCTCGGCGCCAATGGCGTGGTGTTGATGGGCGTGGGCAGCAGTGGCTCGCCGGTGGGCATGTCGGTCGGCGCCGGCACGTTCGGCTCGCACGTCGGTGGCGGCGTCGGCATCGGTATTCCGACCACGCAGAAGCGCGCCGCCGGCGTCGCGATCTGGGTGCCGAATCCGGCACCGCCCGCGCGGTTGCCGACACAGGTGATCACACCGCAGCCGCAGCGGTGACCCGAGAGGGTCACCGCCGGTAGTGCCGGCCGCTGGCCGGCAACCTCAGGAATCCTCTCTGCCCAAGGGAAATGCCGGCCAGCGGCCGGCACTACCCCTGCAATAACCAACGCATCGCTCTGGCAGGTGCCAACCTTGGTTGGCACGAAACCCACAGCGCCGACCAAGGTCGGCATCTACCGACGGCAATTGCCGGCCAGCGGCCGGCACTACCCCTGCAACCACCGACGCATCGCTCTGGTAGGTGCCAACCTTGGTTGGCACGAAACCCACAGCGCCGACCAAGGTCGGCATCTACCAACGGCGCTTGCCGGCCAGCGGCCGGCACTACCCCTGCAATAACCGACGTATCGCTCTGGTAGGTGCCAACCTTGGTTGGCACGAAACCCACAGCGCCGACCAAGGTCGGCATCTACCAACGGCAATTGCCGGCCAGCGGCCGGCACTACCCCTGCAACCACCGACGCATCGCTCTGGTAGGTGCCAACCTTGGTTGGCACAAACCCACAGCGCCGACCAAGGTCGGCATCTACCAACGGCGATTGCCGGCCAGCGGCCGGCACTACCCCTGCAATAACCGACGCATCGCTCTGGTAGGTGCCAACCTTGGTTGGCACGAAACCCACAGCGCCGACCAAGGTCGGCATCTACCAACGGCGATTGCCGGCCAGCGGCCGGCACTACCCCTGCAATAACCGACGCATCGCTCTGGTAGGTGCCAACCTTGGTTGGCACGAAACCCACAGCGCCGACCAAGGTCGGCATCTACCAACGGCGATTGCCGGCCAGCGGCCGGCACTACCCCTGCAACCACCGACGCATCGCTCTGGTAGGTGCCAACCTTGGTTGGCACGAAACCCACAGCGCCGACCAAGGTCGGCATCTACCAACGGCGATTGCCGGCCAGTGGCCGGCACTACCCCTGCAACAACCGACGTATCGCTCTGGTAGGTGCCAACCTTGGTTGGCACAAACCCACAGCGCCGACCAAGGTCGGCATCTACCAACGGCGATTGCCGGCCAGCGGCCGGCACTACCCCTGCAACCACCGACGCATCGCTCTGGTAGGTGCCAACCTTGGTTGGCACGAAACCCGCGGCGCCGGCCAGTGGCCGGCACTACCGGTGATGCTCAGCGCTTGTACTTCGGCACGAACACCTTGTTCACCGCATCGGCCAGCTGGTCCGGCGGCAGCAGGCCCTGGTCGAGCAGGAAGTTGTTGAACGCCAGGCGGTCGAACTTCGCGCCCAGTGCCAGCTCGGTCTGCATGCGCAGTTCGAGGATGCGGGTGTAGCCGTAGAAATAGCTGCCGGCCTGGCCCGGCATGCGCACCATGTAGCGGTCCAGTTCCTGGGTGGCCATCGCCTTGGACAGGCCGACCTGCTCCATCAGCACGCGCTCGCCGTTGGCACGATCGGTCAGGCCAAGGTTGAGCATCGGGTCCAGCATCGCGCGTGCGGCGCGCAGCAGGCGGAACTGCAGGGCGATCATCTGCCCGTCCAGCGGCTCGTACGGCACCATCTCGGCTTCGGCATACAGCGCCCAGCCCTCCACGTTCACCGAATTGAACGCGAACATGGTGCGAGCCAGCGACACGCCGCGCTCGACCATGGCGGTGAACTGCAGCTCGTGACCCGGGCGGCCCTCATGCGCGCTCAGCGTCCACGCCGCCGCACCGAAGTTGAAGTCGTCGTACTGCGCACCCGGGCCCGCGGCCGGGTTGCCCAGCGGCAGCACGAAGGTGCCCTGCTGCCCGGTGTTGTTGACCAGCGGCGCCGGCAGGAAATGCGGCGCCGGGCTCGCAGCACTCTCGGCGGCCGAGCCCAGGCGCATCTGCATCGCGCGCTTGGGCACGTCGACGATGGCGTGCTCGCGGATCAACGGGTCGATCGCATCGATCACCTTGCGGTAGTGGCCTTCCAGATGATCGTCGGCGATCTTGTCGGCCTTCAGCGCGCGGATCACCGCCACCGGGTCGCTCGGGTCGGCCACCTTCAGGCCCTTGTCCTTCACCACCAGCGGCGCCAGCTGCTGCATCGCCGATCGGGTTTCCATGAACTCCAGCTGCGCGCGCTGCATCAACAGCTTCGGGTCGATGTCGATGCCGACCTGCTTGAGCTGGTACGCGTACAACGGTGCCGGCAGGCGTGCGTCGGTGCGAGCCTTCGGCAGCACGGTGGTGCGCGTCCAGCTGGCGTAGTCCTTCATCTGCCCGGCCAGCGCCTTCATCGCTTCATCGGCACCGGCGATCTGGTACTTCTTCAGCAGCGACTCGATGCCGGTGATGTAGGTCTCGACGTTGTCCAGCGACTGCTGCACTTCGATCTTGGTCGGCTGCAGCAGACTGCTGTCCTTCAATCGCTCTTCGTAGCGCTGGCGGGCCAGCGTGGTGAACGCGGTGCCGCCCGGCTGCAGGCCGGCATAGGCCTTGAGGCGTTCGATCGCCTTGGCCCGGCGCTCGGCGGGCACCTGGTCGGACAGCAGCAGGTTGAGGCCGCTGAACACGGTCTGCGGCGCGTCACTCCATGGCAGCAGGTACTTCTCGTTGAGCTCGCTGCCTTCGATGTTCTGGTTGGCGGCGTGGATCATGATCTCCAGGTCCTGGCGGACATTGGGATCCTGTTCGGTGGCCAGCTTCGCCTTCAGTTCGTCGCGGGCCTTGGCCATCGCGGCGCGGTAGCGCTTGCCGTTGTCCGGGCCGAGGTCGGCCACCTTGTCGTCGTAGCCGGGCACGCCGAAGAAGCCGGTTTCCTCCGGCTGGAACGGGCCCTGCGCATCAAGCAGGATCTGCGCCAGTGCATTGCTGCGGGCGACCCAGGCAGGGCTGGCGGGAGTCGCGGCCTTGGCAGCCGGCGCGGCCAGGGCCGGCGGTGCGGACAGCAACGGGGCGGCAGTCAGGGCCAGGGCAACAGCGAGCGCAATCGGCTTCATGGGACACTCCAGCAAAGGGTTGCCCGCAACTTACGCGCTCACGGCGATGGCGACAATCGGCTGGAGGTCACGGCGCGGCTGATGGGTAGAGTCGACTGTCAGTCGACTATCGCGCGCAGCGCGGGGTTTTTCAGGCGTCTTGTGGAGAGCAGTCGACTAACAGTCGACTCTACATGGCCGCCCTTACCCGGCCGCGCGACCTGCGGTCACAGCGCGGCGGTCAGCGGGCATTCGCCACGCTCACGGCAGGCCTGCAGCTCGCACTCCCCCGCAGCCTCGTCGTCATCCAGTGCAGTCAGGTCGAAGGTCTGCTTGTCTTCGGCCAGTACATACATCACCGGGTAATCCCAGACTTCATCGCGACGGCTGCCCTGCACGAACAGCCGGCCGTGCGCATGCGGTCCTTCCAGCGCAACGGTCAGGCCGACGTCGCGCTGGCCGTTCATCGCGGTCTGCATGCTGCCCAGCGGCATCGATTCGATATGCAGCGGCTCGCCAAAGGCTTCCACCAGTTCGATGCTGCAGCCCGCGCGGCGCAACGCTTCGCGCATCGGCGGGCTCTCGCGTGCCGCCTCGCTCCAACGCAGCACGCTCCAGGTCACCACGCCACCGGCGCCGCCCAGCACCAGCACCACCGTCAACGGCATCGCCCAGCGCCAGTGTCGGCACCACCAGCTGGCAGGCCTCTGGCCATGGGCAGGAATCGGCGGTGGCAGGGTCATCGGCGGGCTCCTTCCCGGCTGTGGATCAGGGTTTCAGGCAGCGTCCCAGGAAGGCTTCGGCCACGCGGTAGCGATGCAGCGCATCGGCACCGGACAGGCCATGCTTGGCACCCGGGTAGGTCATCAGCTCGAACGGCTGTGCACGCTTCTGCAACGCGCTCATCAGGCTGGTGGAATTGGTGAACAAGACGTTGTCGTCGGCCATGCCGTGGATCAGCAGCAGCGGCGAGCGCAGGCCGTCGATATGGGTCAGCACGCGCGCTTCGCGGTAACCCGCTTCGTTGCGCGCCGGCAGGTCCATGTAGCGTTCGGTGTAGTGGCTGTCGTACAGGCCCCAATCGGTCACCGGCGCACCGGCCACGCCACAGGCGTACTGGTTCGAGGCCTTGGCCAGCAGCATCAGGGTCATGTAGCCACCGTTGGACCAGCCCTGCACGCCGATGCGCGCCGGGTCCACCCACGATTGCTGCTTCAGCCAGGTCACGCCGCGCAGCTGGTCGGTCACTTCCACCGTGCCCTGCTTGCCGTACAACGCGCCACCGAAGTCACGGCCACGGCGCGGGGTGCCGCGGTTGTCCAGCGAGAACACCACGTAGCCCTGCTGGGCCAGGTACTGATTGAACAGGTGGTCGCCACGACCGGGCCAGCTGTCGGTGACGGTCTGGCTGGCCGGGCCACCGTAGACGTACACCGCCACCGGGTAACGCTTGGACGGATCGAAGCCGGCCGGCTTGATCAGGCTGTAGTTGAGCGGGGTCTTGCCGTCGGCCGCGGTCAGCGTGCCGAACTCGATCGGGCGCTGTGCATCGCGGTAACGCGCATACGGATGCTTCGGGTCGGCCAGGTCGTTCTCGAGCAGAGTGGCGATCTTCTCGCCATTGGCGCGGAACAGTTCGATCTGCGGCGGCGTGGTGCTGTTGGACCAGCTGTCCACATAGACGCTGGCATTGCGGGCGAAGCTGGCGCTGTGCATGCCCGGTGCCTTGGACAGGCGCTGCGGCTCACCGCCCTGCAGCGACACCGCGTAGATCTGGCTTTCGCGCGAGGTCTCGATGCCGGCGCGGAAGTAGGCCTTGCCAGCCTTCTCATCGACCGCCAGCAGTTCGTCCACCGGCCAGTTGCCGTGGGTCAACGCGGTGGCCTTGCCCTTGCTGTCGATGCGGTACAGATGCTGGAAACCGGTGCGCTCGGACGACCACAGCACGCTGCCGTCATCGAGGAAACGCAGGCTGTTGTGCAGCGGCACCCAGGTCGGGCTGGTCTCGTGGGCGAGCACGCGCTGGCGATTGGAGTCGAGCGCCACTTCCACCAGGTCCAGCTGCTTCTGGTCGCGCGACTGGCGCTGGAAGCTCAGGTGCTGCGCATCGCGCCAATCGACACGAGCCAGATAGATGTCCTGTTCCTTGCCCAGGTCGACCCAGCGCGGCTGCGCATCGGCGGCCGGTGCGATCACGCCCAGCTGCACGCGCACGTTGGCGTCGCCCGCGGCCGGGTAACGCTGCTCGATCACGTCGGTGCGGTCGGCGTAGACCTCGTAGCGCTTCTGCACCGGCACCGGTGCTTCATCGATGCGCGCGAAGGCGATGGCCGAATCATCCGGCGCCCACCAGTAGCCGGTGTGTCGGTCCATTTCCTCGTCGGCGACGAACTCGGCCACGCCGTTGCCGATGGTGGTGCTGCCGTCGCGGGTGAGCTGCAGCTGCTTGCCGCTGGCCAGGTCGATCACCCACAGGTTGCGGCCACGGATGAAGCTGACGAAACCGCCCTTGGGCGACAGCTTGGCGTCGGTAGCGAAGCCCTCGCCGTGGGTCAGCTGGCGCACTGCGGCCTGGCCCTGCTGCTTGAGGTCGTACAGGTACAGCTCGCCGCCCAACGGGAACAGCAGGCGCTGCGCGTCCGGCGACCACTGGTAATCGACGATACCGGTCATCGCGGCGATGCGCTGGCGCTCGCGGCGGGCCTTTTCCTCATCGCTGAGGGTCTCGGTGCCGGGCAGCACCACCTTCGAATCCACCAGCAGGCGGGTCTGGCCGCTGCCGATGTCATAGGTCCACAGGTCCAGCTGGTTGCGGTCGCTGTCCTTGCCGCGCAGGAAGCTGACCTGCGAACCATCGGGGGCGACCTTCGGCTTCATCAGGGTCGGGCCGGAAAGCGGCAGCGGGCCGGTGATGGCTTCCAGAGTCAGCTTTTCAGCGTGGGCGGCGGTACTGGTGGCGAGCATGAGGGCGAGCGAAGCGAACAGGTGGCGCATGGAGGATCCCGGCAAACGGCAGGTCCGCCACCGCGATGGACGCGGGGCGGTCAGCCTCCATCCTAACCAAGCCGGTGCGGGAAGGCAGCATGACCTTCTGCCCATGAGGCGTGCCGACCAACGGTCGGCACCAATCGTTCCGGGTCAACGCTGGCCGAACAGGTGCTTGCGCTCTTCGTCGCTGAGCGGCTTGCCGGCGTTGGGGTTCACCTGCTGGCGCAGGGCATAGGCGCGCTGGGTGGCCGGGCGTGCAGCAATCGCTTCGTGCCAGCGCTTGAGGTTCGGGAACGCGGCGAAATCCACCGGCAGCTTGTCGTAGGCGCCGATCCACGGGTAGCTGGCCATGTCGGCGATGGTGTACGCGTCCCCGGCCAGGAAGGCGTGCTGGGCCAGGCGCTTGTCCATCACCCCGTGCAGGCGGCGCACTTCGTTGTCATAGCGCTCGATCGCATACGGGATCTTCTCCGGCGCATACACATTGAAGTGGCCCATCTGGCCGCTCATCGGACCCAGGCCGGCCATCTGCCAGAACAGCCACTCCAGGGTGGTGACGCGGCCGCGCGGGTCGCTGGGCAGGAACTGGCCGGTCTTCTCGGCCAGGTACAGCAGGATCGCACCGGACTCGAACACGCTCTGCGGGGCGCCGCCATCGGCCGGGGCGTGGTCGACAATCGCAGGCATCTTGTTGTTCGGCGAAATGGCGAGGAATTCCGGCTTGAACTGGTCGCCCGAGCCGATGTTGACCGGATGGATGCGGTACTCCAGGCCGGCTTCTTCCAGCAACAGGGTCACTTTGTGGCCGTTCGGGGTGGGCCAGTAATACAGGTCGATCATGGCGGCGGCTCGGGGTGCGGAAAGGAACCTGAAGTCTAGTGCGAGAGTTGGGTTGGCACCGTCACGACGGGCCGGTAACCTCGCCTCTCCCCCGCAACGCAGCATCCTCCGCATGAGTGCAAACCGCCCGCCGCTCTCCCCGCTGTCCACGCTGATCTTCGCCTCGCGCTGGCTGCAGCTGCCGCTGTACCTGGGCCTGATCGTGGCGCAGTGCGTCTATGTGTTCCTGTTCGGCAAGGAACTGTGGCACCTGATCTCGCATTCGGCCTCGATGGGCGAACAGCAGATCATGCTGATCGTGCTGGGCCTGATCGACGTGGTGATGATCTCCAACCTGCTGGTGATGGTGATCGTCGGTGGCTACGAGACCTTCGTCTCGCGCCTGCGCCTGGAAGGCCATCCGGACCAGCCGGAATGGCTGAGCCACGTCAATGCCAGCGTGCTGAAAGTGAAGCTGGCAATGGCGATCATCGGCATCTCCTCGATCCACCTGCTGAAGACCTTCATCGCCAGTGGCGCGCTGGGTGGCATCCCACTGTGCACGCCGGAGCAGATGAGCGTGGCCGCCGCCAACATCGGTGTCGCCCGCTGCTCGATGCTGACCCAGGACGGCGTGCTGTGGCAGACCATCATCCACTGCGTGTTCATCCTGTCGGCGATCGGTATTGCCTGGACCGACAAGCTGATGTCCAACAGCCACAGCAAGTCGCACGACCACTGATGCGGCAACCGGCAGCGGTCCTTCGCCGCTGCCCCATCCCGGCCCCTGCCCCTTGTACGCGGCGGTGGCCGGGATGCTAGATTGCACCCTCGCCGTTGCCGGCGGTGGCGTCGGGAAACGTCATCGTTCCGCGCCCGGACCACAGGTCCCGGCCATGCGTATCAATGATTTACGTCACGTCGTCTTCTAGAGGGGAGCAGGATGTCGCACGTCTCAACGATCACCGCCGCGCGCCGGTGGCTGCCGGTTGCTTTGGCACTGGCGCTGGCCGCCTGCTCGGGAAAGGAAGAATCTGCAGCACCGGCCCCGGCCGCCGCACCCGCCACCGCTGCACCGGCCGCACCGGTGGTCGCCGCCAAGGTGCAGTCCATGGGCACCGAACAGCTGCGTGAATCGGCCAGCCAGGCACTGCGCGAGAACCGCATGTACGCGCCGGCCGGCGACAACGCCATCGAGTACTACCTCGCCCTGCGCGACAAGACACCGGACGACGCGTCGGTGAAGAGCGCGCTGACCGACCTGCTGCCCTACACCCTGATCGCCGCCGAGCAGCACCTGGGCCGCGAGGACTACACCGAGGCGCAGCGCCTGGTGGCACTGATCGAGAAGGTGGACGCCTCCGCTCCCGCCCTGCCGCGCCTGAAGGAAGGCCTGGCCAAGGGCGTGGAAAATGCGGCCAAGCGCAGCGAGACCGAAGCCGAGAAGGCCAGGAAGGACGCCGAAGACCGGACCAAGCAGCAGGCCGAACAGCAGCGCCTGACCGAGCAGCGCGCCAAGGAAGCCGATGCGGCCAAGCAGATTGCCGCGCAGCAGGATGCCGCACGCCGCGACAACGAGCGCCAGGAGGCCGAGCGCCAGGCCGCGGCCCGTCGCGATGCCGAACAGAAACAGCAGCAGGCCGCCGCCCAACAGGCCAGCGCCGCACGCCAGGCAGCCGCCGCGGCAGCGCCCACCCTCCGCCCGGTCAGCACGCCGGCGCCGCGCTATCCGGCCGAGGCACTGCGTTCGGGAACGTCGGGCGAAGTGCTGGTGGAGATCACCGTCGGTACCGACGGCTCAGTGGTCAGCGCCCGCGTGCTGCGCGCGACGTCGGGACGGACCTTCGACCGCGAAGCCCTGAACGCGGTCAAGCGCTGGCGCTTCGAGCCGGTCAACGCGCCGGTCACCACCCGCCGCACCCTGGTGTTCGCACCGGGCGGCTGACCGCAAAAAAGGGGACGAAGGGGATTAAGTCGTTTCTGCCACCTCCATGACGCCAAGGCCCGGTCCGTCCGGGCCTTGTCCGTTTCAGGCAGCGCCATCAATCAGGCGCTGCAACGCCAGATCGCGCGCAGCCAGCACCTGGAACAGGCCCAGCGCATGCAGGCCGGGCAGCAACGCACGCAGGTCGGCTTCGGCAGTGGCGCGTGTGGCGTGATCGCTGGACGGATCCTGCCAGTCGCGGACGCTGGCCAGGAAAGCACCCACGCTGCCCTTGCGCACGGTGAGGCCATTTACCTGCACGTCGTTCTGATGGTCGGGAAGAATGTCCTGTGGCTGCATGGGGAAGCGCTCCGTTGAAGTGGGCTCCAGTGTCTGAGCCCGGACGCGACGTTTCTGCCGTATAACTGCCAATTGATATGGCAGATCAGACAACCACCGCATTGATTGACCCGGCGCTGGCCAATGCCGCCGACGGGCCTGCATTGCTGGGGGCGCAGCTGCGCCTGCCGGCTCCGCGCCGCACGGCACGCCACCAGCACGCCCGCGGGCAGCTGCTGGGTGCACATCAGGGCCTGCTGCGGATCGAGGTGGGCGACCTGCACTGGCTGCTGCCGGCGGGTCATGTCGCCTGGATACCGCCTTCGCTGCCCCACGCACTGGCCAGTACCAATGCGTTCGACGGCTGGAGCCTGTACTTCAGCGCGCAGGCCTGCACCGACCTGCCTGCAGCCCCTCGCATCTTCCAGCCGGGGCCGCTGCTGCAGGCCGCGGTGATTCGGGCGCTGCAGTGGCCGCATGTTCCTCTGGATGCCACACAGGCACGACTGGCCGGTGTGATCGCCGATGAGATTGGCGCCAGCTCGCCATTGCCGCTGGCCCTGCCGCAACCGCGTGACCGGCGACTGCAGAAACTTGCCGCCGCACTGGCGCGCGCACCGCACGACAACCGCAGCATCGAGGACTGGGCCGCCAGCAGCGGTCTGTCCAGCCGCAGCCTCGCCCGCCATTGGCTGGCCGAGACCGGCCTGTCGCCAAGCCAGTGGCGGCAACGCCTGCGGGTGCTGCTGGCACTGCCACGCCTGCTGTCCGGCGAGTCGGTGATCAGCGTCGCGCTGTCGATGGGCTACGACACACCCAGTGCCTTCATCGCCGTGTTCAAGCGCGAGATGGGGGTGACGCCTGCGCGGTATGGAAAAGGGGACGGAGGGGATTAAGTCGCTTCTGCCCTCCCCCACATCAATTCGCGGCATCGCCTGATGCCCTTCGCGGTCACGGAGGCGGCAGGCTGATGATTCCTTGAACCCCCTGAACTGCCATGCCTCGACAAGCACGCCTGATGTTGGCCGAACAGCCGTATCACGTAACCCAGCGCGGTGTGAACAAGGGGGCGATCTTCGTTGACGATATCGACCGCCAGCTGTTTCTGCACCTTTTGCACAGTGCCTTCCTGAAACATCAGGTCGCGCTGCATGCCTACGTATTGATGGGCAATCACGTCCATCTATTGGCCACACCCTCCACTCAGGCCGGCTTGGCCAACGCGATGCGGATGCAGGGCAACAACTATGTCCAGGCGTTCAATCAGCGGCATGAGCGCAGCGGACCACTCTGGCAGGGCCGCTTCCATTCTTCGATGGTGGACAGCGACGCCTATCTGCTCAGCGTCTATCGCTACATCGAACTCAATCCGGTTCGTGCAGGCATGACAGGCGCCCCGGAAGATCACCCATGGTCGAGCGTGCATGGAAACCTGCAGCGCCGCGATGATCCGATGCTGACAGAACACCCCGCCTTTCAGGCACTGGCCTCGACCAAGCGACAGCGGACGACGCTCTATGCGCAGTTCCTGCGGGACGTGAACGCGTCCGCCGACCTGCCGGCAATACGCGCGCACAGTGCCGGGCAGCATCCGTTGGGAAATGCAGCTTACCTGCGGATGGTGGAACAGACACTGGGCCGCCCCGTGGTGCTGCGCAAGCGGGGGCGCCCTCAGAAGAAGGGGGCGGAGGGTTAAAAACGACTTAATCCCCTCCGTCCCCTTTTTGCAGTCAGCCCGAGATCGCCAGACGCTCGTTGTGGTAACGGCGCACGGCGGCGAACCACAGCAGTGCGGCCAGGCCGAGGCTGGCACCGAGATAGATGGCCCAGACCGACGGCGTGATGGTCTCGTGGCGGATCACCTTCAACAGCATCTGGTTCTGCGACAGGAACGGCACGGCGTACTGCCACAGCTCGCTCTTCAGCGGATAGGCCACCAGCGCGTAGCCGGGCATCATCGGCAACAGCATCAGCCAGGTCATGTGGCTCTGCGCTTCCTTCATGCTCTTGGCCGCCGCCGACAGGAAGGTCAGCAGCGAGGTGCCGATCATCAGCATCGGCAGCATCACCAGCAGCATCTGCAGCATCGAGGCGACGTTCATGTTGAACTGGCGGCCGATGTTGCCGGGCGCGATCTGTGCGCTCACCTTGAACGCCACCAGGGTCAGCAGCAGCGATACGAACCCGACCACGCAGGCGGCGGCGATCTTGCCGCTGACAATGGCGCTGCGCGAGCCGGGCGTGGCCAGCAGCGGTTCCAGTGACTGCCGCTCGCGCTCGCCGGCGGTGGCATCCATCACCAGATAGGCGCCGCCGATGAACGAGGTCAGCGTGAGCAGCACCGGCAGCAGCATCGACAGGATCATGCCGCGCTTGGCCTCGGCACTGGCCAGGTCCTGGCGCGCCACGTCCAGCGGCCGCGCCACCTGCGCGTCGATGCCACGCGCCATCAATCGCAGCGCGCCCACCTGGCCGTTGTAGGTGGCCAGCGCCGCCTCCAGACGCGCACTGGGTACTTCTGCGGCGCGACGGGTACTGTCCTTGATCACCTCCACCAGCGCCGGCTTGCCATCGGCCCAGTCCTTGCCGAAGTCATCGCTGATGCGCAGCGCCACGTCGATCTCCTGGCTGCGGATGGCCTCGGCCAGGTCCTTCGGTGCCGGCGCGGTATTCAGCCCCTGCGCGGCGAGGAAACGCACCAGATTGGGGGCGTTCTCCGCACCGATGGTCGGAATCTGCAGCGGCTGCTCGATCTGGGTGCGTACCCGGCTCTCGGCCAGCTTGCCCATGCCCAGCAGCAGCACCGGGTACAGCAGCGGCCCGAACAGCAGGGTGAGCAGCAGCGTACGGCGATCACGGGAAAGATCGCGCAGCTCCTTGCGCATCACCGTCATCAGGGTCGACATCATGCTCATGCGTGCAGGCCCTCTTCGCTGCCGATCAGTTTCACGAACGCGTCTTCCAGGTTGGATTCGCCGGCTTGCGCACGCAGTTCATCGGCGCTGCCGGCAGCCATCACCGTGCCCTTGGCGATGATCACGATGTGATCGCACAGCGCGGCCACCTCCTGCATGATGTGGCTGGACAGGATCACGCAGCGGCCCTCTTCGCGCAGGCCCAGCAGGAAGCGGCGCAGTGCGCGCGTGGTCATCACGTCCAGGCCGTTGGTCGGCTCATCCAGAATGACGTTGCGCGGGTCGTGCACCAGCGCGCGGGCGATCGCGGTCTTGGTGCGCTGGCCCTGCGAGAAGCCATCGGTCTGGCGGTCGAGGATGTCACCCATGTCCAGGGCATGCGACAGCACTTCGATGCGTTCGCGGATGCGCTCGGCCGACAGGCCATGCAGCTCGCCGAAGTAGGCGATGTTCTCGCGCGCGGTCAGGCGCTTGTAGACGCCACGCGCATCGGGAAGCACGCCAAGGTGGCGGCGTACTTCCACTGGATTGCGTGCGGCATCGACACCATCGACGCCGATGCTGCCCTGGTCCGGGGTCATCAGCGTGTACAGCATGCGCATGGTGGTGGTCTTGCCGGCACCATTGGGGCCCAGCAGGCCGGTGATGCGGCCGTCCTCGGCGCGGAAGCCGACGTTGGAGACCGCCTGGATGCGGCCGGTGCGGGTGTCGAAAGCCTTGTGCAGGTTGTCGGCGACGATCATGGTTCCCATCCGTTGAACGAGGTGAACGCCGGCACGTAGCTCAGCGTGTCCAGGCAGCCGGCATCCAGCGCCTTGGCATCGGTCTTGTCGATGAACTGGCCGAGCAGGCGCGGCATGCAGCCGGCACTCAGCGTGCCGTGGCCCTGGCCGCGGGCGACCAGCGCGCGGCCACTGGGCAGGCCCTTGAGGACCTGTTCGGCATAGCGCGGAGGTGTCACCGGGTCGAGTTCACCGGACAGCAGCAGCGCCGGTACGTCACTGCGCAGCGGCATGGCATTGGCCGCTGGCGCCGGCTGGTGCGGCCATACCGGGCAGGCCGCGAAGAAGGCACTGGCCACGTCGTTGCCGAACAGTCGCTCCGGGTCCTCGGCCGGCGCCTTGTAACGCGGCGCATCCTCGCTGCAGATCACCGACCACTGCATGCCTCGGTTGATCTGGAAATCCATGCTGCGGCTCGCACCGCGTGCCAGCGACGCCAGCGGTGCATAGCGGCCATGCGCGGCTTCATCGAGCACCAGCGGCAGCAGCGAGGAATACTGCGGCACATAGGAGAAGGCGAACGCCAGGCCGATCACGCTGTCCGGACTCAGCACATCCTGCCGGGTCTGGTTGGTGCCGGGGTCGCGATACTCCACCGAGACCGGCGCACGGCGCAGGGTCTCGACCACGCTGCGCAGCTGCGCGCGGGTGTCGGTCGGGAAGCGTTTGCTGCAGGCGGCATCCTTGCGGCACTGCGCCGACTGCAGGGCGATCGCATCCTCGAACGTCGTGGCGAAGTCGCCGCCCACCACCAGTTCATTGGGCACTACGCCATCGATGACGATGCTGCGGGTGTGCTGCGGATAGGCACCGGCATAGCGCTGGGCCACGCGGGTACCGTATGAGCCGCCGACCAGGTTGATCCGGTCCACGCCCAAGGCCTGGCGTACCGCATCCAGGTCGGCGATGGCTTCGGTGGTCGTGTAGAAGCGGGCATCGGCACGCCCCTGCAGCGAGGCCGCGCAGCGCTGCGCGTAGTCGCGCAGCGACGCCTCGGTGGGAGCGGCGTCCTCGTCCATCTGCAGGTCCTTGCCGTCCGCGCCGAGGCAGCTGAGCGGGTTGGAGCCGCCGGTACCCCGCTGGTCGACAAGGAAGATGTCGCGCTGCTTGCGCACCTGGCGCAGCGCGGTATCGACGATAACCGCCACTTCGCTGGCCGCCTGGCCGGGGCCACCGGCCAGGAAGAACACCGGATCGGGCTGGCTGGAGCCGCTGCTGCCCGATTCCAGCCAGGCGATGCGCAGGCCAATGCGTCGGCCATCGGGCTGGGCCCGGTCCTCCGGCACCTGCAGGGTGGCGCACTGCGCTTCCACGTTGGCGCTGGCGCCTTCGGTGGACAACGTGCAGGGCTGGAAGTCGATCGTGCCGAAACGGCGGCTGGGTGCATCGCTGGCGCTTTCAGCGCCGGGTGACGGTGACTGGCTGCAACCGGCAAGCATCAGGCTGGCCAACGCTGCGGCCAACGCGAGGTGGTGTCTTTGCATCGTGCTCGTTTCCCCTGGAGGACGTTCCTGGCAACCACGACGGGCTGCCGCGGAAGATGTGACTCAACTTACACGGGCACGGCGTCGTCGGCGATGGGCAGACGCGAAATCTCCGCGGGCGTGGCGCAGGCCAGGCGGTCGCGGCCTGCGGCCTTGGCCCGGTACAGCGCCGCATCCGCCGCTGCCAGCAGCGTGGACAGGTCGCCATGGCCGTCGTCCATGGCCAGGCCGATGCTGGCGGTGACCGTCACCGGCCCGGTGCCCAGCCGCGCCGGCTTCTGCTGCAGAGCGGTACGGATCGCGGCGGCCCACGCCATCGCTTCGCCCTGTGTGCTGCCGGCCAGCACCAGCACGAACTCCTCGCCACCGTAGCGGCCCAGCAGCGTGTCGTGGCCCTGCAAACCATGCTGCAGCAGCGCAGCGAAGTGACGCAGTACCTGGTCACCGGCCAGGTGGCCCCAGCGGTCGTTGATCTGCTTGAAGTGATCGACGTCGACCAGCAACAGGGCCAGTGGCCGGCCCTGCCGACGCAGCCGCTGCAACTGCGCCTGGCCATCGGCCAGCACCGCGCTGCGGTTGAGCAGCCCGGTCAGGCCATCGGTGCGTGCCGCACGCCGCAGATCGACCAGCATGCGCTCGACCAGCAGCAGTACCATCGCGAAGCATCGCGCCAGCTCCAGCATCACCCCGGCAATGTAGGTGACGAACATCGGCGTGCCGGTGCGCATGATGTCCTCACCGGCATCCGGCGCCACCGGCAGGAACAGGCGCACCGCGTACAGTGCCGCCTCGGCCAGGAACACCGCCGCCGCCAGACGGCAGCTGGTGCGCTGCTGCACGGGGGCATGCCGCAGCAGCAGCCATGCGATCCAGCCATCGACCAGCAGCGTGAACACACTGAACACCTGCAGGCGCACGCCCAGGTCCGGCCAGAGCACCAGGAAGGCGAAGATGCAGGCCATGAACGCGGCTGCCATCAACAACGGCCGCCACAGCGGCAGCGGCTGTTCCAGATGCAGCGCCACGCCGCGCAGCATCAGCACCGCGCAACCGGCCATCGCCGCATTCCCGGCCAGTATGGCCGGCGCCAACGGCAGGTAGGGGCGCAGCGCAAGCAGGGTCACGCCCAGGGTCAGCAGCCACAGGCTGGCGGTCCACAGGCGCAGCACCGGTTGCCCGCGCAGCACCACCAGCAGCAATGAGAACCCCACGGCGATGCCGATGCAGAGCAGGAAGCCAAGCACGGTGATGGTGGGGAAATCCAGGGACATGCGGCGCTCATCGGCCGGGGCGGCGCGCGCATCTTAGCGCCTTGCGGTGCGATCCCCGTGGCACTGCCTGGCCCGATGGCGATGCCGGGTCTGAAAACGGCGAGCATGACGGCCGGTGCGTGCGCAGAATCCGGGGAAAACCAAGGAGACGCCCATGCATGCGTGGTACCTCGGTGGCCTCGACCACCGCCCCTTCCAGCACCTGTTCGAGAAGAGTGACACCGCGCTGGCTGCGCTCGGCATCCAGCGTCGCTGGGCCGGCGAAACAGGAGGACACCCCTGCCGGATCGGCCTGAGCGATCCGCCCAGCGGCAGCGAGCTGCTGCTGTTGTCCCATGTGCACCTGCCGCTGCACTCGCCCTATCACGCCTCGGGCCCGATCTTCGTGCAGCGTGGCGTAACGCGCTGCGTGCTGCCGCCGGGCGAGGTACCCGCCTATGTACAGCGCCGTACGATCTCGTTGCGCGCCTATGACCAGGCTGCATTGATGCTGGCCGCAGAGATCAGCGCGGGCACTGATGTTGCCGCCCGGCTGGACGCGCTGTTTGCCGACCCTGCCGTGGCCTTCGTGCAACTGCACAACGCGGCCCACGGCTGCTTCTCGTGCCAGGCCGATCGGATCGACTGCGAGATTGCCCAGCACGATCTCCACGACGTGATCGATGCCACGCCGAAGACGTGATCGCCAACGCATCCGTTCAGCCCCGCGTGAAGCCGGCGGGAAGGGCTTCACACCCCCAGTCACGGATCGGCGCTTCGGTGGTTCCGCACCCTGCATCGCGGCTCGATACTCGCCGTGGTGCCGCCGAAAGTCCGCCGTGCAGCGCAGCTCCTGCGGTCACCGTTCTCTTTCGACGACCACAAGGAAGCGCCATGTCATTCCGATCCACACCGCTGTTGCTGGCCACCTCGTTCGCCGCTGCGGGCCTGTGCCTGGCCGGCAACGCGTTCGCCCACGGCACCATGACCACGCCGGTCAGCCGCGTCTATGCCTGCTTCCAGGGCAATCCGGAGAACCCGACCAACCCGGCCTGCGCCGCCGCGAAAGCGGTGGGCGGTTCGCAGGCGTTCTACGACTGGAACGGCATCAACCAGGCCAATGCCAACGGCAACCACCAGGCCGTGGTGCCCGACGGCAAGCTGTGCAGCGGCAACAACCCGACCTTCCGCGGGCTGGATGTTAACCGCAGCGACTGGCAGACCACACCGATCCAGCCAGACGCCAGCGGCAAGTTCACCTTCGTGTTCAAGGCGACCGCGCCGCACGCCACGCGTGACTGGCGCTTCTTCGTCACCCGCGCCGGCTGGCAACCGGGCAGCCCGCTGCGCTGGGCCGACCTGCAAGAGTTCTGCACGCTGGGCAACACGCCGCTGTCGGCCGATGGCACCTACAAGCTGCAGTGCACGCTGCCACAGCGCAGCGGCCAGCATGTGATCTACAACACCTGGCAGCGCTCGGATTCGACCGAAGCGTTCTACACCTGCATGGACGTGCGCTTTGAAGGAGGCGGTGGCAGCACCCCGCCCGCAGCGCAGTGGCAGGATGCCGGCCCGGTCACCGCGCGCGGCGAGCTGCCGGTCGGCACCACCCTGGCGTTGCGCGTGTTCAACGCCAACGGCAATGATGTCGAACGCGTGGAAGCGACCCTGGCCAGTGGCCAGACTGCGGCCGCGCAGTGGCCGTTGGCGCTGGCCCGCAAGGTCAATACCAGCGCCCAGCACGCACGCGTGGGCGTGCTCAGCAATGGCGTGATCACACCGACGGCCTCGGCCACCGCCAACCGCGTGTACCTGAAGGATGGCAACCGCTTCCAGCTCGATACCCAGGTGCCCGACCCCGGCACGCCATCACCGGGCGGTGATTTCGACCACGTGTATCCCGCTGGAATCGGCAGCTACGTGCCGGGCCAGACCGTGGTGAAGGGCGGCGACGGCAAGCTTTATGCCTGCCGCCCGTTCCCGGAAGGTGCATGGTGCAACGTCAACGCCGAAGCCTACCGGCCGGGCGTGGGTGCAGCATGGCGCGATGCGTGGATCGCGTACTGAGGCAGTGATGCGGGAGGCGGTGCACAGTGCACCGCCTTTCGCCCGGATGGCGGCACAGTGAGCACCGTGTTGCAGATCGAACACAGCCGCCATCGATTTCAAACTTGTCCGATGTTGCCGACGGCCCTGCATGTGAAGACTGCGCGAGGTTTCCCACACTTCGCAAAGGAGTTCCTGCATGCATCTGTCCCACCGGGCAGTCCTCGCTCTGTCCGTCGTTGTCGGCCTGGCCCTGTCCGGCAGCGCCCTCGCCCACGGCACCATGTCCAAGCCGCTCAGCCGCGTGAAGCAGTGCCACGAAGGCAATCCGGAAAACCCGACCAACCCGGCCTGTGCCGCGGCCAAGGCCATCGGCGGCGCGCAGCCGTTCTATGACTGGAGCGCGATCGCCCACGGCAACGCCAATGGCAACCACCGTGACCTGGTGCGCGATGGCGAGCTGTGCAGCGCCAGCATCCCCAAGTACCGCGGCCTCGATCTGAATCGCAGCGACTGGCCGACCACGCCGGTGCGCGCCGATTCGCGTGGCCGCTACACCTTCGAATTCCTGGCGCCGGCGCCGCACGCCACCCGCGAGTGGAAGTTCTACGTCACCCGTGACGGTTGGCAGCCGGGCAGCCCGCTGCGCTGGGCCGACCTGCAGGAATTCTGCACCCTGGGCAACGTGCCGCTGTCCGAAGGCGGTGTCTACAAGCTGGACTGCCCGCTGCCCAAGCGCACTGGCCAGCACATCATCTACAACACCTGGCAGCGCTCGGATTCGCAGGAAGCGTTCTACACCTGCATGGACGTGCGCTTCGAAGGTGGCGGTGGCGTGGTTCCGCCGCCGCAGTGGCAGGATGCCGGCGCGGTGACCGCCAATGGCGCACTGGACGTGGACAGCACCGTGACCCTGCGTGTGTTCAATGCCAACGGCAACGACCTGGAGCGCGTGGAAACCAAACTGGCCGCTGGCCAGACCAGCCCGACGCAGTGGCCGCTGGCCCTGGCCCGCAAGGTCAATACCAGTGCACAGCATGCGCGCGTGGGCGTGATGAAGAACGGCGTGATCACGCCGGTCGCCTCGGCCACCGACAACCGCGTGTACCTGAAGCCGGGCAACCGCTTCCAGCTGGAAACCCAGGTGCCGGGGCCGGGCCCGATCGATCCGGTCGATCCGCCGGGCGGCGACTTCGACTTCGTGTATCCGGCCGGCCTCGGCAGCTACAAGCCGGGCGAGACCGTGGTGAAGGGCACTGACGGCAAGCTGTATGCCTGCCGCCCGTTCCCGGAAGGCGCCTGGTGCAACATCAATGCCGATGCCTATCGTCCGGGCACCGGCTATGCGTGGCGCGACGCCTGGATCGCGTACTGAGGCAGGACACCGGGGGCGGCGTGATGCCGCCCCTGGTTCATGGGCTGCCGGCCAGCGGCCGGCACTACGCAGGCTTACTTGCTGCTGACGTACTTCTCGCGGCGGATCTGCGGGTTGCCCAGGCCAGCGGCCTTCAGCAGTTCGGCACAGGCATCGACCATGTCCGGGTTGCCGCACAGGTAGGCGATGTCGGTGGCCGGGTCCGGGGTGAAGCCGGCCAGCGCCTGCTGCACGTAGCCGTGCTGCACGTCCGGGTGCGGATCAGCCGGCAGTTCGCGCGACAGGCATGGAACATAGCGGAAGTTCGGGTGTTTTTCGGCGAAGCTGTAGAAATCTTCGCTGTACAGCAGCTCACCCGGGCTGCGCGCGCCCTGCAGCAGCACGATCTGCACGCCGCGCTCGGCCATGGCCGTTTCCAGCAGCGGCAGCATCGAGCGGTACGGGGTAACGCCAGTACCGGTGGCGATCAGCAGGTAGCGGGCGTTGTGATCACCGGGATTCAGGCAGAACCGGCCATAGGGGCCGGACGCACTGATCTGGCCGCCCTGCTCCAGCGCCTCGAACAGGGCCGTGGCGGCGCCGCCGGGTACGAAACTGACCGCGATATCCACCGCCTCGCCCGGGCCCAGCGCGTGGTCGTGGATGGTCGCCAGCGAGTAGCTGCGCTTGGTTTCGGTGCCGTCGGCGTAGCTGAAATGGACCTGGATGAACTGGCCGGGCTGGAAATCCAGCGGCTGTCCATCGTCACGCACGAACTGGTAGTGGCCGACGGTCGGGGCCAGCATGCGGCAGCCGACCAGCTTGAGGGGGAATTGAACAGGCACGACTTTTCGGGACAGTGTGTAGCCGGGGCAAGCCCTCGGGGTCTTCTATAATAGCCCCTCCCCGCCCCTCTCCAGCGCCAGCCCATGGGCGCGAAGGCTTCGAGCTTGGCATCCCAGAACGATACGGCGCCCGCCCTGCGCGTGCGCGACCTGCGCAAGACCTATGACAACGGCACCCAGGCCCTGAAGGGCGTTTCCCTGGAAGTGGCCCCGGGCGACTTCTTCGCCCTGCTCGGCCCCAACGGTGCCGGCAAGTCCACCCTGATCGGCATCATCAGCTCCCTGGTCAACCTCAGCGAGGGCCAGGTGGAAGTGTTCGGCAGCGACCTGGTGCGCAACCGCAGCGCCACCATGCGCCTGATCGGGCTGGTGCCGCAGGAAATCAACTTCAACCTGTTCGAAAAGCCCTTCGACATCCTGGTGAACTACGCCGGTTTCTATGGCGTGCCGCGCGAGGAAGCCGAGCAGCGTGCCGAAGAGGAACTGAAGCGGGCGCACCTGTGGGAAAAGGCACAGGTGATGAGCCGTACGCTGTCCGGTGGCATGAAGCGCCGGCTGATGATCGCCCGCGCGATGATGACCCGCCCGCGCCTGCTGATCCTGGACGAGCCGACCGCCGGCGTGGACATCGAGATCCGCCGCGACATGTGGCGCGTGCTGAAGGAGATCAACGCCGCCGGCACCACGATCATCCTCACCACGCACTACCTGGAAGAAGCCGAGTACCTGTGCCGCCACCTGGCGATCATCAACCATGGCCAGATCGTCGAGCAGGGGCCGATGCGCACCCTGCTGGCCAAGCTGGACGTGGAAGGCTTCCTGCTGGACATCGACGGTGACCTGCCGGCGCAGCTGCCGGTGATCGAGGGCGCGACGCTGACCGCACCGGACCCGCACACGCTGGACATCGACATGCCGCGCGCAATGGACCTCAACCGCGTGTTTGCCACGCTCAACGAGTCCGGTATCCGCGTGCGTTCGATGCGTACCAAGAGCAACCGCCTGGAGGAGCTGTTCGTGCGCCTCACCGGCAACCTGGAGAAGCCTGCATGAGCACCACCGAGCTGACCGACGGCCAGCGCAACCGCATCGCACTGATGACCATCGTGCGCCGCGAAGTCGCCCGCATCATGCGCATCTGGGGCCAGACCCTGGTGCCGCCGGCGATCACCATGACCCTGTACTTCCTGATCTTCGGCAACCTGATCGGGTCGCGCGTGGGGGACATGGGCGGCTACACCTACATGCAGTTCATCGTGCCGGGCCTGGTGATGATGAGCGTGATCCAGAACAGTTACGGCAACATCAGCTCCTCGTTCTTCGGCGCCAAGTTCGGCCGCCACGTGGAAGAGCTGCTGGTCAGCCCGATGCCGAACTGGGTGATCCTGTGGGGCTACGTGGCCGGTGCGGTGCTGCGCGGCCTGATGGTGGGCGTGATCGTGCTGATCATCGCGATGTTCTTCACCCCGGTGCGCATTCCGCACCCGCTGGTGATGCTGACCACGGTGATCCTGGGTGCGACGATCTTCTCGCTGGCCGGTTTCATCAACGCGGTGTATGCGAAGAAGTTCGATGACGTGGCGATCGTGCCGACCTTCATCCTGACCCCGCTGACCTACCTGGGTGGCGTGTTCTATTCGGTAAAGCTGCTGCCTGGCTGGGCGGAAGCGGCGACGCACGCGAACCCGATCTTCTACATGGTCAATGCATTCCGCTATGGCCTGCTGGGCAGCAGCGATGTGCCGCTGCCGGTGGCCTACGGGCTGATGATCGGATTCGTGGTGGTGCTGACGGCGCTGGCGCTGTGGCTGCTGCGCCGTGGCGTGGGCATGCGCAGCTGAGGGGTGCCTGCAGGGCCTGCGGCCCTGCACCTGCACCTGCAGTGGTAGTGCCGGCCGCTGGCCGGCAACAGCAACAGCCAAGGCGGAAGCATCACGAGTTGGGCGGGGCGGTGTGAGGGTGCAGGACACGCCGTAAACCCGTCCGTGGGGGCTCGATGGCGCCATCCATGGCGCCAACGGTCCTGCACCCCCACACCGCCCCACCCCTGACAGTTTCCAGTCGCTGTTGGTAGGTGTCGACCTTGGTCGACACGGTAGATCCACGCCATGCGTGGATGAAGCGTTCCTGTAGAGCCAAGCCGATGCTTGGCTATTTTCGTTTCGGATTACGGCTAGGCTGTGGCGATGAAGATCACTTCCATTGCGTTGGACAAGGCCGTGTCGGATGGCCCGATCGATGCCTTCAGCCATGTCCTGCTGAGCGATTCGCCCATGCTGGATGAGGTGCTGGATTGCCTAGCCTCGCTGCACGTGGCTGATCCCCTTCATCGTTATCTGTGCACGCTCGACGAAGTCGGCCAGTGCCGCTACACCAGCATGCACGCGTCCGACGACGAGCGCATCGCGCTGTACGAGGACGAAGACCCGGCGACGCCTGAAGATGCGTTGGCGGCACGCGAGCGGTTGCTGGCGCACGTCGTCGCGCAGCTCGAGCATTCCACGCATCGGCTGCAGTGGACCGCGTTGGCGGGTACGTTGATGTGCAGCGACGAGGACATCGAGGCGCTGGTCGCTGCCAATGCGAAGCCGGATCTCATCATCGATGACGTGGTCTGCGTGCAGCAGGTACCCGTAGCCAGTGACGACCTGCTGATTGCCGCCCTGCCCAACGGCTACTTCAGCGCGGACTGGGACATCTTCCAGAACCACGCCCTGATCCGGCATCTGCAGGAGCGCTACGACTACCGTCTGTTCGGACTCGGCGCATCGTGGCTCGGCTTCCAGCGCGACCGCGCACCGTCACCTGCAGAAACGGACGCGTTGGTCGCGGACCTGCAGCGCGTCTACGCGGCCGGAACACACGACACGTGGTCACAACTGGCTGCAACGCTGGCCAACCGCACCACACTGCTATTGGGCTACACCGAAGACTTCAGCGAACAACTGCCCTGAGCACCGCTCTACACGAGCGAGCGCAGCGAGCGACCCGCTTCCGCTCTTGATCTGCTTTCCGTGGTGGCCGCGCCCGGAACATGTCCGTGGCCGGGCGGGTAGGTTGCGCAGGGGCGTGAGCCGCATGGATGCGGCGACCGAGCTTACATGGATGTACTTGCAGCGTCCCCTGCGCGGCCTACCCGCCCGGCCAACCCCAGTGAACAGTGCATTCCGCGAACCACCACGAGGGGCTCCGCCGTTGGCCGCAATCTCCGGCACAATCGCACTCCTGATTCCCCAGAAAACGGTGAACGTGCAATGCGCATCCTGATCCTCGGCGCCGGCGGTACCGGCGGTTACTTCGGCGGTCGCCTGGCTCAGGCTGGCGTGGACGTGACCTTCCTGGTGCGCCCCGCACGCGCCGCCCAGCTGGACCGCGATGGCCTGGTCATCCGCAGCCCGCTCGGCGACGCCAGTTTCCCGGTGCAGCACGTCACCGCCGATGCGCTCCCGGCATTGGCCGCGCAGAAGCCGTTCGACCTGGTCATCCTCAGCTGCAAGGCCTACGACCTGGACAGCTCGATCGATGCCATCGCGCCGGCAGTCGGTGCGAACACCACCGTGCTGCCGATCCTCAACGGCCTGCATCACTACAACGCGCTGGACCTGCGCTTCGGCCGCGACGCTGTGCTCGGTGGCCTATGCTTCATCAGCGCCACCAAGGCCCCCGACGGCGCCGTGCTGCACCTGGGCAAGCCGGCCAAGCTCACCTTCGGCGAACGCGATGGCGGTGCGATCTCCACGCGCGTGCGTACCTTCGCCGCCGCCTGCGTGCAGGCCAACCTCGATCATCTGGCCAGCGAGCATATCGGCCAGGAACAGTGGATCAAGTACACCTTCCTGACCGCACTGGCCGCCGCTACCTGCCTGCTGCGTGCGGATATCGGCAGCATCGTCGCCACCGATGATGGCGAGGCGATCGTGCGTGGCCTGTACGACGAATGCCTGGCCGTGGCCGAAGCTGCCGGTGAGCCGATTCCCGATGCTGCGCAGGACACCGCACGCGGCACCCTGACCCAGGCCGGCTCTGCGTTGAAGGCTTCGATGCTGCGCGATCTGGAAGCCGGCCAGCAGGTGGAGGCAGAACAGATCGTCGGCGACATGCTGGCGCGCGCGCGCAAGGCCGACCAGGAAGCCCTGCTGCTGCAGGTCGCCTACAGCAGCCTGCAGGCCTACCAGGCGCTGCGCAGCGCGTGAGCGCCGCGTTGCAGACCAACGCGCTGCCGGCGCGGGTGCTGATCCTCGGCATGGGCTGGAGCGGGTGCGTGCTGGCTACGCATCTGCGGGCGTTGGGCGTACGCGTGGCCGGCACGGTGCGCGACCCGGCGTCGGCACCGCACGATGGCCTGCCGCGCCATCAGCTGCGAGCTGACATGCCACCGTCGCCCGCCCTGCTCGATGAGATCGCGCAGGCCGAGGCCGTGCTGTGCAGCGTGCCGCCCGATGCCGAGGGTGACCCGGCACTGCGTCTGCTGCTGCCGGCACTGCAGGAAAGTCCAACACTTCGCTGGGTGGGCTATCTGTCATCCACGTCGGTCTATGCCGATCGGGCCGGCGGCTGGGTCAACGAAACCAGCGTGGCCGATGCTACTGAAACGACCGGCATGCAACGCAGACGCGCCGAGGACCAGTGGCGTGCGCTGGCGGAGCAGCGCGGTATCGCCTCGGCGGTATTCCGCCTGCCCGGCCTGTACGGGCCGGGACGCAATGCGCTGCTGCAGCTGGCACAGGGACGTGCGCGCCACGTAGTGCGTCCAGGGTTGGTATTCAACCGCCTGCACGTGGATGACCTGGCAACGGTCGTTACCGCATCGATGCAGCGGCCGTGTGTGGATGGGCTGTATCTGCCGGCCGACGACGTGCCGGCACCGCCGCAGCAGGTACTGGCCTTCGCCGCGCAGCTGGGCGGGTTTGCGATGCCACCTGCCATGCCCTGGGACGATCCGGCGCTGAGCCCGACACTGCGGCGCTTCTACGAGAGCAGCAAGCGCATCGACAGCACCAGTACGCGCGAGGCGCTGGGCTGGGAGCCGCGCTTCCCGACGTATCGGGAAGGGCTGCGCGGGCTGCTGGAAGCACTCTGACCCGCTTGTAGAGTCGAGCTTGCTCGACTGCTTCTGCACGGCAGTCGAGCAAGCTCGACTCTACGACACACGGTCGCCGCGTTCGACGCGACGAAGGGAATCAACCCGCGTCCGGCAGGCGGAAGAACGTACGCGTCGCGGCAGTTGCATTCGCGGCGGTCACCGCCACGTCTTCGCCACGGTCGCGCGCCAGTTCTTCCACGATGTGCGAGAGGAACATCGGTTCGTTGCGGCGGTCCTTCGGCATCGGTTTCAGCGTGCGCGGCAGCAGGTATGGCGCGTCGGTCTCGATCATCAACCGGTTGGCCGGGATGTTCTTCACCAGTTCGCGCAGGTGCGCGCCACGGCGCTCGTCGCACAGCCAGCCGGTGATGCCGATGTACCAGTCCTGGTCCAGGTAGTCGAACAGCTCGTCACGCTCACCGGTGAAGCAATGCACCACCGCCGGGCCGACACGGCCTTCGAAGTTCTTCATCTGTGCCATGAAATCGGCATGCGCGTCGCGCTGGTGCAGGAACAGCGGCTTGCCGTTGTCTGCGGCCAGCTGCAGCTGGCGTTCGAACGCGCGGTGCTGGGCCGGGCGCGGCGAGAAGTCACGGAAGTAGTCCAGCCCGCACTCGCCCACCGCCACCACTTCCGGGTGGGCATGCAGCGCGCGCATCTCGGCGTCGCATTCCTCGGTGTATTCCACCGCATGGTGCGGGTGCACGCCGGCGGTCGCATACAGGAAGCCCGGGTGCTGCTGCGCCAGCTGCAGGGCCAGTGGCGAGTGCTCGCGGCTGGCACCGGTGATGACCATCTGCACCACGCCGGCCTGGCGCGCGCGGTCCAGCACGGCATCGCGGTCGCGGTCGAAGGAGTCGTGGGTCAGGTTGGCGCCGATATCGATCAGGTGCATGGTCATCGCGGGGGAAAAGTGCCCGCGCATTGTACCTGCGGCTGCCATGGCCCTTTATCCTTTGCACATGAACGCCCCGCTCTTCCCGATTTCCCCGCTGTTGCCGCAGATCCAGCAGCACCTGGCCACGCAGCCGAGGCTGGTGCTGGAGGCGCCGCCCGGCGCCGGCAAGACCACCCAGGTGCCACTGGCGCTGCTCGATGCACCGTGGCTGCAGGGGCGGAAGATCATCCTGCTGGAACCGCGCCGGGTCGCCGCACGCAGCGCCGCGCTGTTCATGGCGCGGCAGCTGGGCGAAGAGGTGGGCGGCACCGTCGGCTACCGCATCCGCTTCGAGAACAAGGTCTCGTCGCGCACCCGCATCGAGGTGGTTACCGAAGGCATCCTGACCCGCATGCTGCAGGACGACCCGATGCTGGAAACGGTCGGCGCGATCCTGTTCGATGAATTCCACGAGCGCCATCTCAGCGGTGATCTCGGCCTGGCGCTGGCGCTGGACGTGCAGGCACAGCTGCGCGATGACCTGCGCCTGGTGGTGATGTCGGCGACGCTGGATGGTGAGCGCCTGGCCCGCTTCCTCGATGCACCGCGCCTGAGCAGCGAAGGCCGCAGCTACCCGGTGGCGATCAGCCATTTCCCGGCGCGCCGCGATGAGGCGCTGGAACTGCAGGTGCGCCGCGCGGTGCAGCAGGCCCTGGCTGAATATCGCGGTGACCTGCTGGTGTTCCTGCCCGGCCAGCGCGAGATCGCGCGGGTGCAGGCCGGGCTGCAGGAATCGCTGGATGCCGGCGTGGAAGTGCTGGCTCTGCACGGTGAGCTGCCAGTGGAACAGCAGGCGCGGGTATTGCAGGCGTCCAGTGATGGCCGCCGCCGCGTGGTGCTGGCCACCAACGTCGCCGAGTCCTCGGTGACGCTACCCGGCGTGCGCGTGGTGATCGACAGCGGCCAGGCACGCGAGCCGCGCTACGACCCCAACAGCGGCTTCACCCGGCTGGACGTGGTGGCCATCGCGCAGGCATCGGCCGACCAGCGCGCGGGCCGCGCCGGCCGTGTCGCCGAGGGCGTGGCGTGGCGGCTGTGGCCGCAGTCGCAGCGGCTGGAGCCGCAGCGCCGCGCCGAAATCGATCAGGTCGAGCTGGCCGGACTGGCGCTGGAACTGGCCGCCTGGGGCAGCAGCGACCTGCGCTTCCTCGATCCGCCACCGGCCGGCCCGATGGGTGCCGCCCGCGAACTGCTGCAGCGGCTCGGCGCGCTGTCCAGCAGCGGTGCGATCACCGCACTTGGCCGCCGTGTGCTGGCGCTGGGCACGCATCCGCGGATGGCGGCGATGCTGCTGGCCGCGCCCGATGCCCGCGCACAGGCGCTGGCCGCCGATCTGGCCGCCCTGCTGGAGGCGCGCGATCCGTTGCGCCAGGGCGGTGATGCGCTGGCCGCGCGTTGGCGTGCGCTGGCGGCATTCCGCAATGGCCGCGCACCGGGCGACGCCAACCGCAGCGGCCTGGCCGCGATTGATGCCGCCGCCAAACAGTGGCGTCGCCGCCTGCGCTGCGATGCCGCACCGCCGGCCAGCATCGAAGCCCATGAACTCGGTGACCTGCTCGCGCACGCCTTCCCCGACCGCATCGGTGTCCAGCACCCCAGCGACCCACTGCGCTACCTGCTGGCCAATGGCCGCAGCACGCGCCTGCACGAATTGAGTGACCTGCGCGGCGAACCGTGGCTGGTGGCCAGCGAGCTTCGCTTTGAGGCACGCGATGCGCTGCTGCTGCGTGCCGCACCGGTGGATGAAGGCCAGCTGCGCAAGGCCTGGCCGGAGCGCTTCGTCACAGAAGACGTGGTGCGCTGGGACAGCGAGCGCCGCGCCCTGGTGGCACTGCGCGAGACCCGTTTCGACCGCCTCGTGCTGGACAGCCGCTCGGCCGGCCGGGTCGATCCGCAGCACGCCGCACAGGCACTGACCGACGCGGTGGCCGAACTTGGCCTGCAGGCGCTGCCGTGGACCGAGGGCCTGCGCCAATGGCAGGCACGCGTGGAGTCGCTGCGGCGCTGGATGCCCGAGCTCGGCCTGCCCGACTGCAGCGACGACGCCCTGCTGGCCACGCGTGCGCAATGGCTGCAGCCCGCGTTCGCCGGCAAGAGCCGCCTGGATGCGCTGGACGAGTCCAGCTTCGGCGAAGCGCTGAAGTCGCCCCTGGAGTGGTCACAGCGTCAGCTGGTCGAGCGTCATGCACCGACCCGCATCTCCGTGCCCTCCGGGCTGGAGCGGCCGATCACCTACGCGCTGGACAGCGAGAGCGGCGAACCGCTGCCGCCGGTGCTGGCGGTGAAACTGCAGGAACTGTTCGGCCTGGCCGACACGCCGCGCATCGCCGATGGCCGCGTCCCGCTGACCCTGCACCTGCTCTCGCCCGGTGGCCGCCCGCTGCAGGTCACCCAGGACCTGCGCAATTTCTGGGAAAACACCTACGCGGAAGTGAAAAAGGAAATGAAGGGCCGCTACCCGCGCCATCCGTGGCCGGATGACCCGTGGACGGCGACGGCCACCCATCGGGCCAAGCCGCGCGGGACCTGACCGATGGGGCCGGCTGCGGACCCTGCCTGATCCTGAATGGCTGCGGTAAAGTCACGCCACGTGTGACCTCGACTGACATACCGTTTACGGGCAACACGCGACACTGGACTTCGACCCGAGGCAAAGGACCCCCGCATGAGCAAGCTGACCGTAATCACCGACCGCGCTCTGGAGCGCGCCCTGGAGCTGGCCCACACCGCCGGCGATGGCCTGAAGAGCGCCGGTGGCAGCCTGCGCAATGCGGACTGGATCAAGACCGGCGCCGCCATCGGCGCAGTGAAGACCGGCGGCAAGGCCGCAACCAAGTTCGTGCGCCGCAATCCGGCAGTGGCCGTGGCCGCCGCTGCGGTCGGTGTAGGCCTGCTCGGCTACGCGCTGTACCGCAAGCAGCAGAAGAAGAAGGCAGCCAATGGCCACGTGGTGAATGGCCAGGCGCAGCGCATCAACGCACGTGACCGCCGCAACGACACCGTGGTGGACGAGCACAGCGATATCGGCAGCGACGCCTGAGCCTGCCGGGGTCGGATCCTTTCCACAGGAAGGACTCTGACCCCAAGGCACTACATGAGGGCCGGACACCGGAAGGTATCCGGCCCTTTCTGCATCAACCGATCTGCCGCCACTGCCCCGGCTGCAGGTCGTCCAGCCGGTAAGGCCCCATCGACACGCGGACCAGCCGCAGCGTCGGCAGGCTCACCGCCGCGGTCATCCGCCGCACCTGCCGGTTGCGGCCTTCCCGGATCGTGATCGCCAGCCAGGCGTCGGGCACGGTCTTGCGGACGCGCACCGGCGGATCGCGTGTCCACAGCGACGGCGCCGGATCGAGGCGCTCGATCTTCGCCGGCAGGGTCGGCCCGTCATTGAGCACCACGCCGTCGCGCAGCTGTTGCAGCTGTTCGTCGCTGGGCATGCCTTCCACCTGCACCCAGTAGGTCTTGTCAGCCTTGTGCTTCGGGTCGGTCAGCTTGTGCGCCAGCGTACCGTTGTCGGTCAGCAGCAGCAGGCCTTCGCTGTCATGGTCCAGGCGACCGGCGGCATACACGCGCGGCGGCAGGCCGAACCCGGCCAGGGTCGGCCGCGGCGGCACGCTGCGGTCGGTGAACTGGCAGAGCACGTTGAAGGGCTTGTTGAAGGCGATCAGCATTGCGGGCACGGCAGTCGGCGGGTGGGGCATTGTCCCATGCCGCGTGCGGCGGCTCGAAAGGTGCCGGTCAAGTCGGCCGGCATAGCCCATGCCCGGCTGCGCTTTCCTGCGACCACGAACACGAAGGGCTCAGCCGAATACCTTCCACTGCAGCAGGAACGACCCCAGCACCAACACGAAACCGCATGCCGTGACGACATTGGCCCGGCGACGCAGCGCCGCGGGTGGCGGACAGGTCATGCGGGCGCGTTCGTCCAGCACCCCGCCAAAGAACAGCACCGCAAAACCCGTCGCTCCCAGCAGGTCGTAAGCATGCCCACCGTGGTACACAAAGTCATACAGCCGCGGCAGCACCAGCACCGCGATGACGATATACAGCACCTTCTTCAACGGTCCATGTCCTTGAATTCGATTGGACTCCGGCGCATGGCCGGACCTGGGGCCAGCCATACGTTGCGCTGCGCGCGGTGAGCGTGGTTGCGGCTGCGCTTTCCTGCCGCCCCAATCTCGGCCGGCTCAGCCGAAAACCTTCCATTCCAGCAGGAACGAGCCCAGCACCAGTGCGATGCCGCACGCGGCGATGACATTGGCCCGCCGCCGCAGGCCTGCGGCCGGCGGGTCGGCCTTGCGCGAACGTTCCTCCAGAAGGGCACCCGCGAACAGCACGGCAAACCCTACCGTCGCCATCAGATCGTGGGCATGACCACCGTAGAACACAAAATCGATCAACCGCCCCAGCACCAGCACCGCGACAGCGATGTAAAAGATCTTCTTCAACAATTCATGTCCTTGCATACGATCGAATTCCGGCGCATGGCCGGTCTTGGGACCAGCCATGCGCCGCGCTACGCGCGATGAGCCGAGCATGGGCTCGGCTCTACAGAGTCAACATGCGCCAGCCCGGCACCACCCCTTACGGCTTGATGAAGCGCAGGGTCATGCGGTCGCTTTCGCCAATGGCCTGGTACTTCGCATCATCGGCCTTGTCATGCTGGTTGGTCGGCGGCAGCGTCCACACACCGTTCGGGTGGTCCTTGGTATCGCGCGGGTTGGCGTTGACCTCGCTGCGCGCATCCAGCTTGAAGCCGGCGGCTTCGGCCATCGCAATCACCTGCTGCTGGCCGACATAGCCGGTGTCATCGTTATCGGCCACGTCGGCCTTGGCGCGGTGCTCAACCACACCCAGCACACCGCCCGGCTTGAGCACGTTGAAGAAGCCCTGGAACATGCCCTGCGCCTGGCCGGCCTTGCGCCAGTTGTGCACGTTGCGGAAGGTCAGCACCACGTCGGCTGAACCGGCCGGGCCGAACACCGGCTTGGCCGGATCGTAGGCGACCACGGCGGTCTTGCCGAACTGTGCCGGTGCACCGGCGTACTTCTTTTCCAGGCTGTCGCGGCTGCGCTGCTGGTAGTCACGGCCGCGGCCCTCGGGCACCGCCATCGGGTCGACCACGGCGGCAACATAGTGGCCCTTGTCCTGCAGCAGCGGCGCCAGGATCTCCGAGTACCAGCCGTTGCCGGGGGTGATCTCGATGACGGTCTTTTCCGGCGTCACCTTGAAGAACGACAGCGTCTGCGCCGGATGACGGAAGCCATCGCGCTTGACGTTGTTGGCATCACGGGTCGACGCCTTCACCGCCGCATCGATGGCCGGTGACACCTGGATCTTCGCCGGCGCCACCGTGGCCGGTGCGGCGAACGCGGGAACAGCGGCAAGCAGGGCCGAAGCAAGCAGCAGGCGGCAACCACGCAGGGACGAAGCAGGCATCATCGGAGCGACTCCAGCGGAAGATGCGGCGAGACTAGCAGCCGCGGCGTCCCAGGTGTTCACAAAACGTTAGCTGCGTGCGTATCGCGGAACACTGTTTTGTGGTCACCGCCGCAGCACGGTCACACAACGCGTTTTATTCTGGAGCACTTCCCCCAAGGAGTCCGTGCCCATGACGGCAACCCGCGAACTGGGCCGTTCCGGCCTGCATGTACGTCCGCTCGCCTTCGGTGGCAACGTGTTCGGCTGGAGCGCCGATGAGAAGGCCAGCTTCGCCCTGCTCGATGCCTTCGTCGATGCCGGCTTCAACCTGGTCGACACCGCCGATGTGTATTCGGCCTGGGTGCCGGGCAATGCCGGCGGCGAATCGGAAACGCTGATCGGCAAGTGGTTCGCCCGCAGCGGCAAGCGCGACAAGGTGGTGCTGGCAACCAAGGTGGCCAAGTGGGCCGAACGCCCCGGCCTGACCCCGGACAACATCAATGCCGCGGTGGAAGATTCGCTGCGCCGCCTGCAGACCGACGTGATCGATCTGTACCAGGCCCATGAAGACGATGAATCCACGCCGCTGGAAGCGACCCTGGCCGCGTTCGGGCGCCTGATCGAAGCCGGCAAGGTGCGTGCGATCGGTGCGTCCAACTACAGCGCCACGCGCCTGGCCGATGCGCTGAAGGTATCCACCGACTACAAACTGCCACGCTACGAAACCCTGCAGCCGGAGTACAACCTGTATGACCGCGCCGGCTACGAAAAGGAACTGGAACCGCTGGTGCAGCGCGAACAGATCGGGGTGATCGGCTACTACGCGCTGGCCAGTGGCTTCCTCAGCGGCAAATACCGCACGCCGGCCGATGCGGCCAAGAGCCCGGCGCGTGGCGAGAACGTGGTGAAGCGCTATCTGAATCCGCGTGGCCTGCGCATCCTGCAGGCGCTGGATGACGTGGCCAGCAAGCACAGCGCCAGTGCCGCGCAGATCGCACTGGCATGGCAGATCGCACGGCCGTCAATCACCGCGCCGATCGTCAGCGCCACCAGCGTCGAGCAGCTGCACGATCTGTTGGCCGCAGCCAACGTGTCGCTGAGCGTGCAGGATGTCGCGCAGCTGGATGCCGCCAGCGCGGAAGCCTGAGACCCGGTAGTGCCGGCCGCTGGCCGGCATTGCACAGTCCGGTAGTGCCGGCCGCTGGCCGGCATTGCACAGTCCGGTAGTGCCGGCCGCTGGCCGGCATTGCGCGGTAAAGAAGAAAATAATTGAACAAAATGGTTGCGCGCGAGTAAATCGTGGTTTATCGTGCGCACCTCGTTTCAACAACCACTGGAAACTTCCCTTGAACGCGCATTCCGTCGCCATCGCCAAACTGCTGCCATGCCTGCGCATGGACGTGCTGGCGCGCGCGTTCGGCAAGGAAGTCCAGCTGACAACGGCCTGATACCCGCCCTGCGGAGATCGGCCACCCCGATCTCCGAGGCTTGACGACGCCCTCGGAACGCAAGTCCCGGGGGCGTTTTCGTTTGCGTCGGCACAAGGACCCGCGATGCCAGAACTGCACCCCGCGCGGCAACCCGCCGCTCACTGACACAGGTTTTTTCCGCTCCGCCGAAGGATTTACTTCGCGCGAGTGGCGACGCCTGGACATTATCTGCATAGCATCAAAACATTATCGCTCGCGATAATGTCGATGGCCTGCACCCTCGATTCTCCAACCGTCCCGTTTCCACCACGGGCTGGTGCGCGCGGCGTTGCCGTGGCGTATGCCGGAGGTCGCGGACATGCCATCGCCTGGATCGCCTGCTGGAAGCAGGCATCGGTTCGCCGGTACGCGGTTCGATTCCGCGCGGTCCCCAACTGGATAGCTCAGCTTGGTCAGAGCAACGGATCCGTAATCCGTCTGTCGTGGGTTCGATTCCCACTCCAAACCACATGACCTGTCACGTCATGACTTGAAGCAACACCCGGGGCGCAAGCCCCAGCGGCCATCGCCGCCGTCCACGGACAACGCCTTCGGGCAGGAACGTGGAAGGCAACGGACCGCACGCCGGGCCCCGGCCCGCCGCCACTGCCAGCCACGTTCCGCGCCGGTGCTACCTGCCGGGAACGACGATGGCAGCCGTGCCGGTGCACCGAAGGCTCCGCGCGTGGACCGTCCGCCGATGGCCGCCCTCTTCCGCTGCCTGCACGTGGTGTGCAGGCGGCCTCGCCACGACCTGATCGGCCCGGGTCATGGCGATTCATCCGCAACGGGTCGAACCACCAGAGCCATACAAGGAGAGACTCCCATGTTCTGGACCATCAAGGTCGTGATCGGCGACGGCGAGCGCGGCCTGGTGTATCGCAACCGTCGTTTCCAGCAGATCCTGCTGCCGGGCGTGCACCGCCTGTCGCCGTTCGGCGGCCGCCCGCACGTGGACATCCACACCGCATCCAAGGGCGCGGCCTATACCGGCAGCGACCAGGACAGCCTGATCGAAGCGCTGGGCACCGAGCTGGACACGCACTTCGTGCTGGCCAACGTCGGCGCCAGCGAGGTCGGCCTGTTGCTGCGCAACGGCCGCATCGATGAAGTGCTGCCGCCGGGCAGCCGCCGTCTGTACTGGCGGGGTTCGGTCGACACCCAGGTGCGCGTGATGGCGCTGGGTGACGAGCCGCGCATTCCGGCGGACGTGCAGCAGCGCCTGGGCCAGTTGGGCGTGCTGCCGCGTGTGGCAGTGATCAGCACCGTGCCGAGCGAGTCGGTCGGCCTGCTGTTCATCGATGGCACGCTGCGACAGACGCTGGACGCCGGCCTGCACGCGTTCTGGAACTTCAATGGCAACGTGTCGGTGGAGCGTGTGGAGCTGCGTGCGCGTTCGCTGGACGTGTCCGGCCAGGAACTGCTCAGCCGCGACAAGGTGACCCTGCGGGTGAACCTGGCCGCGACCGTGCAGGTGGTCGACCCGGTGCGTGCGCACCGCACGCTCAGCAATGCCGATGAGTTCGTCTACCGGCAGCTGCAGTTCGGCCTGCGCCAGGCAATTGCCGCGCGCAGCCTGGACGAGCTGCTGGGTGACAAGGCGGCACTGGACGGCGAGATCGCTGCGCATGTGCAGGCGGCGATCGAAGGCCACGGCGTGCGGTTGCTCGGCGTCGGCATCAAGGACGTGATCCTGCCGGGTGAGATGAAGGAGATCCTCAACGGTGTGGTGCTGGCCGAGAAGCAGGCCCAGGCCAGCGTGATCCGCCGTCGCGAAGAGGCCAACGCCACGCGTTCGCAACTCAACACCGCAAAGCTGATCGAGGACAACCCGGTGCTGATGCGCTTGAAGGAGCTGGAGGCACTGGAGAAGGTCACCGAGAAGATCGACACGCTCACCGTGTTCGGCGGCCTGGATGGCGTGCTGAAGCAGCTGGTGACGATCAGGTAGGGGGTCGCGGCGGCGCAGGGACGCGCCGCCGGCCCATCAAGGACATACACGAAGACATGGACACTCAACACAACTATCAATGGCTGCACGCCGAGGGCACCACGCCGATCAAGGGCTGGGTCAACGGTGTGCCGCTGGAAGCGCAGGCGCATGAGCAGCTGCGCAACATCGCCGCGATCCCATTCGTTGGGCCGTGGGTGGCCGTGATGCCGGACGTGCACCTGGGCAAGGGCGCGACCGTGGGCTCGGTGATCCCGACCCGCGGTGCGATCATCCCGGCCGCGGTCGGCGTCGACATCGGCTGCGGCATGGCCGCGGTGCGTACAACGCTGCGTGCCAACGACCTGCCCGATGACCTGCGGCAGCTGCGCAACAGCATCGAGCGCAGCATCCCGGTCGGCAACGGCCGTGGCGGCGAGCACCACCGCATGCCCGACAGTATCCACACGCGGCTGGTGCAGTCCGGGCTGGCCGCCGGTCTGGAGAACATCAAGGACAAGCACCGCAGGATCCGCACCGACAAGCTGGACCGCCAGCTGGGTACGCTGGGCGGCGGCAACCACTTCATCGAACTGTGCCTGGACGAGACGGACACGGTGTGGGTGATGCTGCACAGCGGATCGCGCGGCACCGGCAACCTGATCGGCACCTACTTCATCGAGAAGGCGCGCGAGGAGCTGGCCCGGCGCGTGCTCGGCTTCCATCTGCCGGACAAGGACCTGGCGTTCTTCATGGAGGGCGAGCCGCTGTTCGATGACTACGTCGAGGCGGTGTCGTGGGCGCAGGACTATGCCCGGCAGAACCGCGAGGCAATGATGTCGCGGGTGCTGGCCGAGATGCGCCACCGGCTGCCGAAGTTCCAGCTGGCGGCGATGGCGGTGAACTGCCACCACAACTACGTGCAGAAGGAGACGCACCACGGCCAGGAGCTGCTGGTGACGCGCAAGGGCGCGGTCAGTGCCCGCGAGGGCGAGCTGGGCATCATTCCCGGCAGCATGGGCACGCGCAGCTACATCGTGCGTGGCAAGGGCAACGCGGACAGCTTCCACAGCTGCAGCCACGGTGCCGGCCGGGTGATGAGCCGTGGCACGGCGCGCCAGCAGATCACGCTGGCCCAGCACCGCGAGGCCACCGCGCATGTGGAATGCCGCAAGGACAGCGGCGTGCTGGACGAGTCACCGGCGGCGTACAAGTCGATCGATGATGTGATGGCCGCGCAGCTGGACCTGGTGGACGTAGTGCACACGCTGCGGCAGGTGCTGTGCGTGAAGGGATGATGGAGCGGTGCCGGCCTCGGCCGGCACCCACCGTGCCTCAATGGTGCCCGACCACCCTGCAGTAGATCCACGCCATGCGTGGATGAAACGGCGCCGACCAGGGTCGGCATCTACCAGAGCAGCACGTCGCGTCGGGGGTCAGCGCGGCACGCTGTCCTCGGCCACCAGCGCATGATGCACGCCGATCCCCGCACGCACGCCCTCGGCGGTGGCCAGGGTGATATTGCCGACCGTGGTCGCATCGCCTGCGGCATACACGTTCGGCACCGAGGTCTGCTTCATCATGTCGACCTCGATCAGCACCCCCAGCGGGCTCTCGACCAATGTGCACCCCAGCTGCTGCACCAGCGGCGTGGCCATCGCCTGGGTGGCCGGCACGAACAGCGCACGCTGTGCGATGCGGCGGCCGTCGGCCAGCTCCACTTCCAGCCAGGTCGGCTGGTCGCCCTGCACACCCAGCACGGGTGACGTCTCGATGTGCACGCCACGCTGCTGCATGGCGGCGCGTTCCTCATCGGTGATCTCCAGACCCATGCTGAAGAACGTGACATTGCCCCAGTCGGCGAACAGCGGCGCCTTGCTGGCGGACATCGGATGGCCGCCGAGCAGGCCGATGGCACCACCACCGACTTCATAGCCGTGGCAGTAGGGGCAGTGCAGCACGGTGCTGCCCCAGCGCTCGGCCAGTCCGGGCAGTTCCGGCAGCTGATCGGCGATGCCGCTGGCCAGCAGCAGCTTGCGCGCGGCCAGCACCTGGCCATCGGCGGTACGCACTTCCACGCCTTCGGCGGTGGTGCGGGCGTGCTCCACTTCGGCATGCACCCAACGCACCGTGGGGTAGTCCAGCAGCTGCTGACGCGCGGTCTTCAGCAGCTCGGCGCCACTGATGCCATCCAGCCCCAGCACCCCGTGCGAATGACTGGCGAAGCGATTGCGCGGTGAACCGGCATCGATGACGGTGACCGGGCGACGGGCACGGGCCAGGATCAGGCCGGCGGCAATGCCGGCGTAGCTGCCGCCGACGATGAGCACATCAGGATTCATGGTGACCTTCCAGGGAACGGTGATGGGCAAGATGGCGGGCGAAGTCGGCGCCGAGCTGGTCCAGCGTGGTCGCCTGCAGGCGCTGCTCAAGCAGCCGCTGCGCCTCGCGCGCGCCTTCGAGCAGGGCGCTGTTGACCAGCTGCTGGATCGGGCAGCCACCGCCGGAATCGCGAGCGCCGACCTGGACCAGCGGCGGTGCTCCCACCGCCAGATAGATGTCATGCAGGGTGATCGCCGCGGCATCGCGTGCCAGCTGACTGCCGCCGCCGTGACCACGGGTGCTGCGCACCAGGCCGGCCTTGTGCAGCTGTGCCAGCAGACGACGGATCACCACCGGATGGGTCGGCAGGCACGACGCCAGCTGTTCGGACGTGCGCGGGGCGGCATGGCCGACCAGATGCGCCATCACGTGCAGGGCGTCGGAGAGGGGGTTCGCGGATTTCATGTAACAACATTAGTTACATTTAATTCCTCTGTCGAGGGTCTGCTTTCGTTCCATATGGACACATCTGTCCTATGAAACATCTCCTTCACATCACTAAACGAAACGCGAATGTGATCAACATCCCACTTCAGGGCGTGCGCAGCGGGTCGATACCGCAGTGCCCCTTCCCGAGAGTTCTTCCCCATGAATGCGTCTGTCCGTGCTCCGCGCCTGCAGTCCAAGCTGCTCGGCGCGGTTTCTGTTGGTCTGGCTGTGGTCCTGCTGTGCGCTCTGGCCGGCCTGGCCTCCGCCTGGTTGAAGTTGTCCACCGAGGTTCCACCCGAAGTCGCGCACAGCCGCGATGCCGAACGCCTGCAGCGCGAGTTCCGCGGCCAGGTGCAGGAATGGAAGAACGTGCTGCTGCGCGGCCACGACGACGCGTTGCGCCAACGCCACCTGGACGCCTTCGACAGCGAGGGTCGTCTGGTCGAGCAGCTGGCCAAGGGCCTGGTCAGCAGCCCGGATGCACGCACGCGCGAACTGGCGCAGGCCTTCATCGGCCTGCATGCGCAGCTGCAGCAGGACTATCACGCTGCGCTGCAGGCGTTCGCCGAGGCCAGCTACGATCCCGCCGCCGGCGACAACCTCGTGCGCGGCAAGGACCGCCCGGTGGCAACCGCGCTGGATGCGTTGAGTACGCACGCCACGCAGGTGGCCGAAGCGGCGGTAGCGGCCCGTTCGCAGCAGGCGCGGCAGACGCTGCTGCTGTGCGCGGCGCTGACCGTGCTGGCCGCCGTGCTGCTGCTGATGGGCCTGGGCTGGTGGCTGCGGCGTGCGGTGGTGCAGCCGGTGCTGGCGGTGGAAGCCGCTGCGCGTGCAGTGGCCGCCGGTGATCTGCAGCATGTTGTGCAGGTGCGCAGCCGCGATGAGATCGGTCGCCTCGCGCAGGCCATGCAGGCGGTGCAGTCCACGCTGCGCGGTGTGCTCGATGCACAGGCCACGATGGCACAGGCGCATGAAGCCGGCACCATCAGCCACCGCATGGATGCCAGTGCCTTCCCCGGCGCGTTCGGCACGATGGTGGCCGACAGCAACGCGCTGGTCGATGCGCACATCCAGGTAAAGATGCGCGCGATCGCGATCATGGGGCGCTACGCCATCGGCGACCTCAGCCAGGACATGGAACGCCTTCCCGGCGAGAAGGCCGTGATCACCGACGCACTGGATACCGCCAAGGTCAATCTCGGCATGATCAATGGCGAGATCCGCCGCCTGGCCGAAGCCGCTGCCAGGGGTGACTTCAGCCAGCGTGGCGACAGCGCGCGCTTCGAGCATGACTTCCGCGCGATGGTCGACGGCTTGAACCGATTGATGCAGACGACCGAACTGAACCTCGGCGAGGTCTCCAGCATGCTGCGCGCGATTGCCGATGGCCGCCTCGGCGCGCGCATGCATGGCGATTTCCAGGGCGTGTTCGCGCGCATCGCCGGCGATGCCAACACCACCGCCGCGCAGCTGGCGACCATCGTCACCGACATCAAGCACGCCTCCGGCAACATCCACACTGCGGCTGCAGAGATCGCCGCCGGCAACAATGATCTGTCGCGCCGTACCGAGCAGCAGGCGGCCAATCTGGAAGAAACCGCCGCGTCGATGGAAGAACTGACCTCCACCGTGCGCCAGAACGCCGAGCACGCACGCCAGGCCAACCAGCTGGCGATCGGCGCGCACACGGTCGCCTCGCAGGGCGGCAACGTGGTCGGCCAGGTGGTGACGACGATGAGCGCGATCGAAACCTCGTCGCGGCAGATCGCCGAGATCATCAGTGTGATCGATGGCATCGCGTTCCAGACCAACATCCTGGCGCTGAACGCGGCAGTGGAAGCCGCGCGTGCCGGCGAGCAGGGCCGCGGCTTCGCGGTGGTCGCCAGTGAAGTACGCACGCTGGCGCAGCGCTCGGCGGCGGCCGCGAAAGAGATCAAGGCGTTGATCGAAGCGTCGGTGGAACAGGTCGGGCACGGTGCACAGCGCGTGCGCGAGGCCGGTGACACCATGGCCGAGATCGTGGCATCGGTACAGCGCGTGACCGACATCATGGCCGAGATTTCCGCGGCCTCGCAGGAGCAGAGCGCGGGTATCGAGCAGGTCAGCCAGACCGTGATCCAGATGGATGGCACCACCCAGCAGAACGCCGCGCTGGTGGAGGAAGCCAGTGCCGCCGCACGCAGCCTGGAACAACAGGCGAACCGGTTGATCGATGCGGTGGATGTGTTCGATCTGTCGACCACGGCGGCAGCGAAGGACGCGTTGGCGCGCGCGGCCTGATTGATCCGGTTGCCGGCCAGCGGCCGGCACTACCCGTGCGATGTGCCGGCCGCAGGCCGGCAGCGTCCGCCGCCACATGGGTAGCGCCCGACCGTTGGTCGGGCGACGGCAGGATCAGTGCGGACCAACGGTCCGCACCCACCAGCGCAGCCGCGCCCACCGGCGCATGCGGTAGTGCCGGCCGCTGGCCGGCAACCTCAGCGCACGTAATCGCTCTGCGCCATCGCGTCGGCCAGGTAATCCACGAACGAGCTGATCCGCGACGATACGGCGGTGTTGCGGTAATACACCGCATGGATCGGCTGGTACACATCCAGCGTCTGCCCCGCCAGCACCTGCACCAGGGTGCCGGCGCTGCGGTCGCGATCGGTGACGAAGTCAGACAGGCAGGTGATGCCCACACCTTCCACCGCCAGCCGGCGCAACGTCTCGCCACTGGACACGGCGATATCCGGCCGCACCAGCAGCAGCCCATCCGACTCTCCGGGCAGCGGCCAACGGTTGAGTGATTCCGGCTCGTTGAAGCTGAGCAGCGTGTGCTGGCCCAGCGCGGCGACGCTGGCCGGTTCGCCGTGCCTGGCCAGGTAGGCCGGGCTGGCCACCAGCCGCAGCTGGCAGCGGCCCAGCAGCCGCGCATGCAGGGTGGAGTCGGCCAGCGGGCCGATCCGGATCGCCAGATCGGTGCGCCGTTCGAGCAGGTCGATGTAGCGGTCGGAACTGTTCAACTCCAGCTGCACTTCCGGGTAACGCGCGCGATAGCCGGCCACCAGCGGCGCGACCACGTGCAGCACGAACGGCATCGCCGCATCCACGCGCAGGCGCCCCGCCGGGCGCTCGCGGCGCGCCGCCATCTGTTCCTCGGCCGATTCCACCGCATCGATGATCGCGCGCGCATGGCGCAGGAACGCCTCACCCTCGGCAGTCAGGTGCAGGCGGCGGGTGGTGCGGGTCAGCAGGGTGATCCCCAGCTTGTCCTCCAGCCGCCCCAGCGCGCGGCTCACACCCGAGGGCGTCTGCCCCAGCTGCTCGGCGGCAGCACTGATCGAACCGCTGTCGATCACCGAAAGGAACGCCTGCATTTCATCGAGAGTGGTCTTCATGCCCCTATTATTGACTGCACGGCAATAGTGATTGGCGTGAAGACCGGTTTTTCAGCAAAGGTAGGCGGCGCAGACTGCGCAGCCTCTTCCTCCTGCTGGACCCTGTCATGATCCGTGGCATTCCCCTCGCCCTGCTGGCGTTGACCCTCGGTGCCTTTGCCATCGGCACCACCGAATTCGTCATCGTCGGCCTGATCCCGACCATCGCCGGCGACCTGCAGGTCAGCCTGCCCTCGGCCGGCCTGCTGGTCTCGCTGTACGCGCTGGGTGTGGCCATCGGTGCGCCGGTGCTGACTGCGCTGACCGGACGCGTACCGCGCAAGCAACTGCTGGTGGCGCTGATGGTGTTGTTCACGCTCGGCAATGTCGTCGCCTGGATGGCACCCGGCTATACCTCGCTGATCATCGCCCGCATCCTCACCGGCCTGGCGCACGGCGTGTTCTTCTCGATCGGCGCGATCATCGCCACCGCCGTGGTGCCGAAGGAGAAGGCGGCCAGCGCGATCGCCATCATGTTCACCGGCCTGACCGTGGCGCTGGTGACCGGCGTGCCGCTGGGCACCTTCATCGGCCAGCATCTGGGCTGGCGCGCGACCTTCCTGGCGGTGGCCGGCCTCGGCGTGGTCGCCCTGATCGGCGCGCTGCTGTTCGTACCGCGCAACCTGCCGCAGAGTGCGCCGGCGAGCCTCCGCCAGCAGCTTGCCGTGCTCGGCCAGCCACGCCTGCTGCTGGTCTATGCGATGACCGCGCTGGGCTACGGTGGCACCTTCCTGGCCTTCACCTATCTGGCGCCGATCCTGCAGGACGTCACCGGCCTTCCGGCCAACGCCGTGAGCCTGGTGCTGCTGGTGTACGGCGTATCGGTGGCGATCGGCAACCTGTGGGGCGGGCGCATGGCCGACCGCATGGGCCCGGTGCCCGCGCTGAAGCGCATCTTCGGACTGCTGGCATTGGTGCTGTTCGTGCTCACGTTCACTGCCTACAACACCTGGTTGATGCTGCTGACGGTGCTGGCGCTGGGTGCGGTGGCATTCGGCAACGTGCCCGGCCTGCAGGTCTACGTGGTCAAGCAGGCGCAGCGCTATGCACCGCAGGCCACCGACGTGGCATCGGGCCTGAACATTGCCGCGTTCAACGTCGGCATCGCCATGGGCGCCTCGCTGGGCGGTCTGGTGGTGGAGCACATCGGCCTGATGCATACGCCCTGGCTGGGCGCGCTGGTGGTCGTACTGGCCTACGCGCTGACCGTGCTCAGTGGCCGCCTCGACCGCCGCGATGGCGTCGACCACCGCGCCGACGGCATTGCCGCCACCGCGCATTGATCCATGCAATGCACCGTTGCCGGCATGCATACGGTGCCTGTCCTACCCTCTTCCCTCTGCTACTCCCTTCCCCCCGTTGGAGCTTCCCATGACTGTCCCCGCTTTCGGTCTCGGCACCTTCCGCCTCAAAGACCAGACCGTGATCGACTCGGTGCGCAATGCGCTGGAGGTCGGCTACCGCGCCATCGATACCGCGCAGATCTACGGCAATGAAGCCGAAGTCGGCCAGGCCATCGCCGAGTCGGGCGTGCCGCGTGATGATCTGTACTTGACCACCAAGGTGTGGATCACCGAGTTCAAGCGCGATGCGCTGCTGGCCAGCCTGCGTACCAGCCTCGAGAAGCTGCGCACCGACCGCGTCGACCTGGCGCTGATCCACTGGCCGTCGCCGAATGACAAGGTCGATGTGCCGATGGAGGAATACCTGCCGGCACTGGCCGAAGCCAAGGCGCAGGGGCTGACCCGCGAGATCGGCATCTCCAACTTCACCATCGCGCAGACCCGCAAGGCGATCGAGATCCTCGGCGCCGAAGCCATCGCCACCAACCAGATCGAGATCCACCCGTACCTGCAGAACCGCCTGCTGGTGAAGTTCCTGCAGGACAACGGCATCCACATCACCGCCTACATGAGCCTGGCCTATGGCGAAGTGCTGAAGGACCAGGTGATCCAGGCCATTGCCGGCCGCCACCAGGCCACCCCGGCGCAGGTTGCGCTGGCGTGGGCGCTGCAGCAGGGCTTCTCGGTCATTCCGTCGTCGACCAAGCGCGAAAACCTGGCAGCCAACCTGGAAGCAGCGGCCGTACGCCTGACCGACGAAGACATGGCGCAGATCGCCAAGCTGGATCGCGGCCATCGCCTCGCGAATCCGGAAGGGATTGCCCCGGCCTGGGATTGATCCCAACTGGGGTTACGTATCGGAATCGTAGGTGCCGACCTTGGTCGGCACTGGCCTCTGGTCAGTCGATGACACATCGTGCCGACCAAGGTCGGCACCTACCAAAGGCAGAGCTATCCCTCGCCTTGCAGCAACCACCCACGCATGGCCGCACTGACCTCGTCCGGCTTTTCCATCGGTGCCAGGTGCCCGCAATCGGGCACCACCACCAGCTGCGAGTGCGGCACCAGGGCGTGCATCTCCTCGCTCACCGCCAGCGGCGTGATGCGGTCGTTCGCACCGCAGACGATCAGCAGCGGATCGCGGTAGCCGGCCAGCACGTCATGGCCGTCGCGGCGCTCCAGCGCGCTCTGGCGCAGGAACACTTCGGCGCCCAACCGCCCGGTCATGTCGCGCACACGCTGCACCAGCACGTAGTCGTCCAGCCGCGAGGCATCGATGTAGCTGCGCATCAACGCGTCACCGAAGCCGTGGAATTTTCCCGGCAAGCGCACGCTGGCACGTTGGCTGCGGCGCTGCTCAGCACGTTCCGGCGAATCGGCATGGATCGAGGTATCGATCAGCGCCAGCTGCAGCACACGTTCCGGCGCGATGCGCAGGATCTGCTGGGCGACGAAGCCGCCCAGCGAGAAACCTGCCAGCGCAAAGCGCTCCGGCGCCTGAGCCAGCACGTCCTCGGTCACGCCCTGCAGGGTTTCGCCGCGGGTCTGGTCGCCCACCGTGCATTCGGCGATGTCGGCCAGGTCAGCCAGCTGTGCGCGCCACAGCTCGGCATCGTTGAGCAGGCCGGGCAGCAGCAACAGGGGGATACGGTTGGTCATGGGGGTATTGTCGCGCCATCACGGTGACGGAGCCATGCCGCAACGGGCGGTTGCGTTGTAGAGTCGAGCCATGCTCGACTGCGCCACAGCCAGTCGAGCATGGCTCGACTCTACAGAAAGCGACGACACGGACGCGACCATGGCAGACCCCTACAACAGCGGCTCCCCTTCCCCGCCCGCGCTGCGCTTCGACGATGCGCTGGTCACCACCGCCTTCGAGCTGCCCGGCCACCGCGTCGTGCGCAATCTGGGTGTGGTCCGCGGCATCACCGTGCGCTCGCGCTCGATCGTCGGCAACTTTCTGGGCGGCATCCAGACGATCTTCGGCGGCAACATCACCATCTACACCGAACTGTGCGAGCAGGCCCGCGAGGAAACCTACCGCGACATGGTCAAGCACGCGCGCCAGCTCGGTGCCAACGCCATCATCGGCATGCGCTACGACGCCACCGATGTGATGGCCGGGCTGACCGAGGTGCTGTGCTATGGCACGGCGGTGGTGGTGGAGCCCCTCCGCTAACCTGGCCGTAGAGTCGAGCTTGCTCGACTGCTTCCCGATGGCGACAGTCGAGCAAGCTCGACTCTACAAGTCCGGTGCCGGCACCTCGACCTGCTGCACCGGCAGGGTCACCATCATCACCGTCGGGTCATCCGGATCCAGCCTGGTCTTGAAGCCCAGGCTCTGGCACATCGCCAGCATGGTGCTGTTCTCGCGCAGCACCTGGCCTTCGACCACGTCCAGGCCCAGCCACTTGGCGTACTCGATCATGATCGCCATCAACCGCCAGCCGATGCCGTGGCCCTTCAGGTCCGAACGGATCAGGATGCCGTACTCGCCACGGTGGTAATCGGCATCGGCGTGCAGGCGTACCGCGCCCAGCATTTCGCCGCTGCGCGGTTCGATCGCCACCAGCGCGATCGAGCGTGCGTAATCGAGCTGGGTCAGGCGCGCGATGAACTCGTGGCTGAAGTGCTTCACCGACTGGAAGAAACGCAGGCGCAGATCCTCGTCACTGACGCGGGCGAAGAACGCACGGAACAGTGCGTCGTCCTCCGGCCGCACCGGGCGCACGAAGGCACGGCCGCCATCGGACAGCTCGATGGTGCGCTCCCACTCCTTCGGGTACGGGAACACCGAGAAACGCGGATGGCCGCGGCCCTTGTGCAGGATGCGCGACGGCGCCACCGCTACGCGGGCATCGAGGGCGAGGATGCCCTTGCCGTCGACCAGCAGCGGGTTGATGTCCAGCGTGCGCACCTCGGGGATATCGGCAGCCAGTTGTGCCAGCTTCACCAGCGCCAGCGCCAGTGCGCGCTCGTCAGCCGCCGGCACGTCACCGTAAGCCTTGAGGATGCGCGAGGCGCGGGTCTGGCCGATCAGCTCATGGGCCAGGCGCAGGTCCAGCGGCGGCAGCGCCAGTGCCTTGTCGTTGATCACTTCGACGGCAGTGCCGCCGCGACCGACCACGATCACCGGACCGAACGTCGCGTCATCGGCGATGCCGACGATCAGTTCGCGCGCCTTCGGGCGGACGATGGTCGGCTGTACCAGCAGGCCATCGATGCGTGCATCCGGCCGCAGCTGGCGTGCGCGCGACAGGATCGCGTTGGCCGCGCTCTGCACGGCCGGCAGCGTGGACAGGTTCAGGCGCACGCCATCCACTTCCGACTTGTGCGGAATGTCCGGCGAGAGAATCTTCAGTGCGACCGTGGCACCGCGCTCCAGCAGCGGCTGCGCCAGGTCCATCGCCTCGTGCGCATCGCGCGCATGCATCACCGGCGCGGACGGAATGCCATAGGCCTTGAGCAGTTCATGCGTGGCCAGCGGGTCCAGCCACTGCTGGCCGTTGGTCAGGGCGGCATCGACCAGTGCGCGCGCGGCGGCCGTGTCGACACTGAAATCCTGCGGCAGGCTGGGCGGCGTTTCCATCAACGCGTTCTGCGCTTCGCGGTAGCGCACCAGATGCTGGAAGCCACGTACGGCTTCGGCCTCGGTCGGGTAGGTCGGGACGCGTGCCGCGTTGAGCGTGGCCGTGGCCTGGTCGTCGTTGCCCAGCCACACCGCGAATACCGGCTTGTCGCGGTGATGGCGCGGGCGCAGGCCGAGCGTGCGGGTGAGCGCCTGCGCCGCGTCCGCCGATGACGTGAATGCGGTCGGTACGTTGACGACCATCACCGCATCATTCTCGTTGTCAGCCAGCAGCGCTTCGATGGCCGCGGCATAGCGGTCACCATCGGCATCGACCACGATGTCCACCGGATTGCTGCGCGACCAGCCCTGCGGCAGCACCGCGTCGAGTTTCTCGATGGTGCTGTCGGACAGGTTGGCCAGCGTGCCACGCAATGCGATCAGCTGGTCCACCGCAAGGCGACCCACGCCACCACCGTTGCTGAGGATGGCCAGGCGGCGACCGGGGAACGTCCCCAACCGACCCAGCGATTCGGCGGCAGTAAACAGTTCGTCCAGCGCACCCACGCGCAGCAGGCCGGCGCGGTTGAAGGCAGCACCGTACACATCATCGGCGCGGGCCAGGGCCTGCACATGGGTATCGCGGCTGCCCGGCTGCACGCGCTCGGCACGACCGGACTTCACCACCACCACCGGCTTGGCACGCGCGGCGGCACGCGCGGCCGACATGAACTTGCGCGCATCCTTGATCTGCTCGACGTAGAGCAGGATGGCGCGGGTGCGGTAGTCGGTGGCGAAGTAGTCGAGCAGGTCGCCGAAGTCGACGTCCATCGTGTCGCCCAGCGAGACCACGGCGGAGAAGCCGACCGAGCGCGCCACACCCCATTCCACCAGCGCCGCCGCAATCGCCGAGGATTCGGAGATCAGCGCGAGGTCACCGGCCTGCGGGAAGTGCGCGGCGATGCTGGCATTGAGCCGCGCATGCGGTGCGATCACGCCCAGGCAGTGCGGGCCAAGGATGCGCAGGCCGTGCTTGCGCGCCACCGTTTCCACCTGTTCCGACAACGAGCCCGGGCCTTCGCCCAGGTGCGCGGTGAGGATGATCGCGGCCTGCACGCCGCGTTCGGCGGCGGTACGCACTACCTGCGGCACGATCGCCGCCGGTGCGGTGATGACGACCAGGTCCGGTACCCAGTCCAGATCCTTCAACCGCTTGATCGTGCGGATGCCATCGATCTCGGCATGCCGCGGGTTGATCCAGGCCACCTTGCCGGGGAAGCCGGTGCCGCGCAGGTTGCGCATCACCGCGCGGCCGGCCGAACGCTCACGCGGACTGCCGCCGATCACCGCGACCGACTGCGGACGGAACACGGACTGCAGGTGGTAGGTACTCATGCGCCTACGGTACCCAAAAAAAGGGGACGGAGGGGATTAAGTCGTTTGTGCCTCATGTGCCTTAAACGACTTAATCCCCTCCGTCCCCTTTTTGTTCTGCGTGCCGACCAAGGTCGGCACCTACCAGAGCACGATGCTTCCGGCTTACAGCAGCGTGCCGTGCAGGATCATCGCGGCGATGCTGAAGTAGATCACCAGGCCGGTCACGTCCACCAGGGTGGCCACGAACGGCGCCGAAGCGCTGGCCGGGTCGAAGCCGAGCCGTTTCAGGATGAAGGGCAGCATCGAGCCGGACAGCGAGCCGAAGGTGACGATGCCGACCAGCGCGGCGCCGATGGTGATCGCCAGCAGGATCCAGTGCTCGCCGTAGTCGTGCAGGCCGCCCAGCTGCCAGATCACGATGCGCACGATGGCCAGGCAGCCGAGAATCGCGCCCAGCACCATGCCGGTGGGCACTTCGCGCAGGGCCACCTTCCACCAGTCACGCAGGCGCAGTTCGCGCAGTGCCAGGCTGCGGATCAGCAGCGAGGTGGCCTGCGAGCCGGAGTTGCCGCCCGAACTCATGATCAGCGGAATGAACAGGGTCAGCACCACGGCGCGCGCCAGTTCATCCTCGTAGTGCTGCATCGCGCTGGCGGTCAGCATCTCACCCAGGAACAGCACGCTCAGCCAGCCGGCGCGCTTGCGCAGCATCTCGAAGAAGCCGATCTGCATATAGGGCTTGTCCAGTGCCTCCATGCCGCCGAACTTGTGCGCGTCCTCGGTGGATTCCTCGATCAGCGCATCGAGCACATCGTCCACGGTGACGATGCCAAGCATCTGCTGCTGGTCGTCGACCACCGGGATCGCCAGCAGGTCGTGGCGGCGGATCAGCCGTGCTACTTCTTCCTGGTCCATCAGCGCATCCACCGTCACCGGCGGATTGACCTGGGCCACGTCCAGGATCGATTCCTCGGGCAGGCCGGTGATCAGCCGGCGCATGGTCACTACCTGCTGCAGCTGCTGGCTGGCTGGGTCCAGCACGTAGATCGCGTACACCGTCTCGCGGGTGCGCTCGACCTGGCGGATGTGCTGCAGGGTCTGCGCCACCGTCCAGCTGGCAGGCACCGCCACGTACTCGGTGGTCATCAGCGCACCGGCAGTGTTCGGTGGGTAGCTGAGCAGCTTCTGGATGGCCTGGCGGGCGTCGGTGCCCAGCAGCGGGATCAGCCGCGCGCGTTCTTCCTCATCCAGCTCGTGGACGATGTCGGTGGCGCGGTCATCGGCCATCAGGCCCAGCAGCGCCGCAGCCCGCGCCGGCGGCAGCGCGGCCACCAGTTCGCCACTGCGGTGCAGCTCCGGCGCTTCCAGCATCTTCACTGCACGCGGCAACGGCAGCGCCGCCAGCGTTTCCGCGGCGCGGGTCAGTTCCAGCGTATTGAGGAATTCCACCGCGTCGGCGGTGTTGTAGTTCGCCAGCGGTGCAGCCAGTGCGGCGGCATCGGCCACCGGGCGCAGCAATTGCTTCTGGTTCATCGGTTTTGCCTTGTGGGGGTGCGACCTCGCGCAACGCCAACGCAGGCAAACCGTCCCGATGTCAGGCGGTGGCCATCGCTGGCGTCGAACGAGGTCGACTTCTACTGTCGCTGGACATGGGTTGGGGACTCCGGGATGCGTGTGCCGGCGGACGCGCCGCCAGCGGCGGGCAGTCTGGACCCGTGGGCCATGCAGGTCAACCCGGCCACCCCGCGCCGACGGCCGGCGAGTTGTTCTCGTGCATACACAGGCCGGCGCGCATAATGACGCGGTGGCACTCGCCTCCCCTTCCCCCACCCGAACGGACGCACTGCGGGCTTCCCCGATGACCAGGTATTCCCATGCATAGCGGTGGTCTGGAACTGGCCCTGGTGCTGCTGCTGGCGGCGGTCATCGCCGTGCCGGTGTTCAAGAAGTTCGGCTTCGGCGCGGTGCTGGGCTACCTGGCGGCCGGTGTGGTGCTGGGCCCGGACGGGCTGGGCTTCGTGCAGGACGCCGACCGCATCCTCGGCGCCGCCGAGATCGGCGTGGTGATGCTGCTGTTCGTGATCGGTCTGGAACTGTCGCCGGCCCGCCTGAAGGTGATGCGGCGCTCGGTGTTTGGTGCCGGTGCGGCACAGGTGGCGCTGTCCGGGCTGGTGCTGGGCGGCCTGCTGCTGCTCGACCATTTCCAGTGGAAAAGCGCGCTGGTGGTGGGCGTGGCGCTGGCGCTGTCATCCACCGCGGTCGGCCTGCAGCTGCTGTCAGAACACAAGTCGATCAACAGCGACCATGGCCGGCTCGGGTTCGCCATCCTGCTGTTCCAGGACCTGATCGCGATTCCGCTGCTGGCGGCCATCCCGCTGCTGGGCGGGGTAAAGAACGAGACCCTGCGCTGGGAAGACGCCGCCGTGGCCCTCGGCGCGCTGGCGGTGGTGATCCTGTGCGGGCGGCCGGTGCTGCGCAGGGTATTCGGCATCATCGCGCGCACCCGCAGCCCGGAAGTGTTCACCGCCACCGCGCTGCTGGTGGTGCTGGGCACCGCCTGGTTCATGCAGGAGGCCGGCCTCAGCCCCAGCCTGGGCGCGTTCCTGGCCGGCGTGCTGCTGTCCGATTCGGAGTTCCGGCACGAACTGGAAGCGCAGATCGAGCCGTTCAAGGGGCTGCTGCTGGGCCTGTTCTTCATCGCGGTGGGCATGGGCATCGACCTCGACCGCATCGTTGCCGAGCCGTGGCTGATCGCCGCCGGCGTGGCGATCCTGCTGGTGGTCAAATTCAGCCTGCTGTACGTGATCGGGCGCATCGCAAAGCTCAGTTCACGGCACTCGCTGCTACTGGGCAGCGTGCTGTGGCTGGGCGGCGAGTTCGCCTTCGTGGTGTTCAACGAAGCGCAGCGCGCGCACCTGCTGGGCAACGCCAACCATGACCGCCTGGTGGCGATCGTCGGCCTGTCGATGGCGATCACGCCACTGCTGATGATCGCGCTGCTCAAGCTGCTCGGCCAGGAGAAGACAACGCCGCGCGAGGCAGCCGAGGCCGACAAGGTGGCGCCGGACAACCGGCCGAAGGTGCTGATTGCCGGCATGGGCCGCTTCGGCCAGGTCATCGCGCGCCTGCTGACCGCGCAGAAGGTGCCGTTCGTGGCGCTGGAAGCGAACCCCGATACCGTGGCCGACCTGCGCCGCTTCGGCAACCAGCTGTACTACGGCGACCCGACCCGGCCGGAGATGCTGCGCGCGGCCGGCGGCGAGCACATCGATGTGTTCGTGATCACCGTGGACGACCCGGAGACCAACCTGCGCGCGGTGCGCATGGTGCGCCGGTTGTACCCGGACGCGAAGGTGCTGGCGCGCGCACGCAACCGCCAGCATGCGTGGCGCCTGATGGACATGTCGGCTGAGCCGTTCCGCGAAGTGTTCGGCACCAGCCTGGAAATGAGCGGGCGCGTGCTGACTGCATTGGGTGTTGCACCTGAAGTGGCTGAACGCCACGTGCAGCGCTTCCGTGAGCACGACGAGCAGCTGCTGCGCGACCAGTACCTGGTCTACGACGACGAGGCAGCGGTGATCCAGACCTCGCGCGATGCACGCAACGACCTGATGCACCTGTTCGAGGCCGACGCGGAAAGCGACGGCAAGTAGGCGTGCCGACCAACGGTCGGCACCCACCACAGATTGCGGTAGTGCCGGCCGCTGGCCGGCAGCCTCGGGATTCCGGTGGTTTCATGAGGTTGCCGGCCAGCGGCCGGCACTACCCACTGCGGATTCCGGCAGTAGATCCACGCCATGCGTGGATGCTTTGGATTCCGGACACGATCATCCACGCATGGCGTGGATCTACTGGGTCCCGATCAGCCGTTGTCGCGCAGGAACCGCGCCATCGACGAAACGCCCGGCACGCGCGGTTCGAACTCGCCGGCCACGTCGATGAAGCCGCGCATCACCGCGATCTCGCGCGGGCTGCGGTTGAGGCTGTCGCGTACTTCCGGATCGGCACCGGCGCGCAGCAGGCGCTGCACCAGCAACGGCAGGCCATGCAGCGCCGCCAGGTGCAGTGGACCGAAGCCGCGCGGATCACGCACCTCAAGGCTCACGTCTTCGTCCAGCAGGCGTTCCACCGCGGCCATCACCACCTGTTCGTCGCAGGCGGTACCCGGCTCGGCACGCGCACCCAGCAGCAGCAGCAGCGGCGTGACCGAACCGGCGGCGGCCTGGTCCGGTTCGGCACCGGCCAGCAGCAGGGTGTCGAGCAGGGCCAGCAGGCGCGAGCGGTCGCGGGCACTGAAACCGTACAGCGCGGCACAGTGCAGCGGGCCCAGCTGCTGCGCGTCACCGGCATGCACGTCGGCACCGGCGGTGAGCAGGCGCGCGACGATGTCCGGCAGGCCCAGCGCCGAGGCCAGCATCAGCACGGTCACGCCGCCCGGCAGGCGGTGTTCCAGCTTGGCACCGGCGTCGAGCAGGGCCGAAACGATGTCCACCTGGCGCATGCTGACCGCCGCCGACAGCGGCGTCGCGCCACTGGCAGCGGCGTGCTGCGGATCGGCGCCGCGTGCCAGCAGCAGGTCGGTTACTGCCAGATGGCCACCACCGGCCGCACGCAGCAGCGCGGTGCAGCCCTGTGCGTCGACTGCGTCGACGGCAAATCCCAGATCGATCAGGCGGCGCACCGCATCGACGTCACCAGCCATCGCAGCGGCCGGCAGATCGGCCTCGCGCAGGGTGCGGCGCGGCAACGGCCACACCCGCCAGTCGAGCCAGTCGGCCAGGTCACGGCGACCGATCGACAGCGCCACGCCCAGCGGCGTCTGGCCGTCGGCGGCACGTGCTTCCGGCGAGGCACCGTGCTGCACCAGCAGCTTCAGCGCGCCTTCGCGGGCCAATGCGGTGGCCAGATGCAATGCGGTCATGCCATGGCTGTCACGCGCTTCACGATCGACACCGGCCTTGAGCAGGGCCTGCTGCAGGCGCAGCCAGCCCAGGCGCACTGCCAGCGACAACGGTGGGTCACCCGCCGGCGAGGCCGCGAACGGATCGGCACCACGTTCCAGCAGTTCCAGCGCCAGCTGCTCCAGGCCACGGGCGGCCTGATCGTGCTGTGCGCAGGCGGCAAGGAAGCGCGCCAGGCCACCGCGACCGGCCGGTGACAGGCCACGCTGCAGCATCACCTGCAGCGCCGGCACCGCATCGATGCCGCGCGACAGCAGCGCGAACATCGGCGTGTCGGAGCAGGCGTCACGCACGTAGGGATCGGCGCCGTGGCCCAGCAGCCAATCGACCGCACGCGGCTCCAGTGCCAGTTCCGGATCGAGCAGCAGGCCACCCAGTTCTTCCGGCTGGCACAGCTTGGCCAGCGCGGCCATGCCATCGGTGTTGCCGAAGCCCAGCGCTTCGCGCAGCAGGGTCAGCGGCGGGCGGTCCGGCAGCAGGCCACTGGCGCTGGCGGCTTCGCCGCGCTCGGCCAGGCCATCACTGACGGCGGCCGGCAACGGATAGGACGGGTCCAGCAGGGCCACAATCGCCCAGCGACCGGCTTCGGCGGCGTAGTCCACCGCACGGCGGCCAACCGGATCGGTGGCATCGGCGGCGATGCCCAGCTCGACCAGGCGCTTGATCAGCAATGGCGAGACATCCTCGGCCATCGCCGCCAGCTGCACCGCATTGCGGCCTTCGCCGTCCACCGCAACCAGATCCGGCTTGTGCGGCAGCAGATGCTCGACCACGGCGGCGCGACCGGCACGGGCCGCTTCCAGCCACGGCGTACGGCCAAGCGCATCGCGCGCTTCCAGATTGGCACCGGCACCCAGCAGCACGCCGATGATCTCGACGTGGCCAGCCAGTGCGGCCTCATGCAGCGCGCTGCGGCGCTGGCGATCACGCGCGTCAGCCCGCGCCTTGTGCTTGAGCAGCAGCTGCACGCCGGCCGGATCGTCGTCTTCGGTGGCGGCCGCGGCCAGCAACACCGGGGTGCCTTCGGCCGGTTCGCTGCGCGCACCGCGTTCGAGCAGGAAGCGGGCCAGGCGCCAGTTGCCGACCTGGCAGGCCACGGCCAGCGGCGACCAGCCCTCGTTGTTCAGCGCGTCGACTTCGGCAGCGGCATCGCGCAACAGCGCGGCCACGCCCGGGTCGGAACTGCGCGCGGCATGATGCAGCGGGGTATTGCCATCGCTGTCGGTGGCACGTGAATCGGCACCGTTGGCGAGCAGGGTCATCACCGCTTCCGGGCGGCCGTGCCAGCTGTCGCGGGTGGCGGCCAGCAGCGGGGTCATGCCCCGGTGCGGCGCATTCACATCGACGCCGCGGGCGATCAGTTCGCGCAGCAGGCGCAGGTCGGGCAGCACCGCCGCCAGCACCGCCAGGCTGCGCTGGTCGCGCCAGTTCGGGTCCGGCAGCGCATACGGATCGGCACCGGCCTGCAGCAGCTGCAGGCCCCGGTCGATGCGGCCATGACGGGCGGCTTCATACAGCGCCGGTGTCAGTTCCTGCGGCGCCATCGCCTCCAGCGGCGCGGTTTCGGCCGCAGCGGGGAACATCGGTTCCTGTTCGCTGCTGGCCGCTGCGAACGGGCTGGGGCGCAGCGACACCAGCGGCGCGGGCGCGACCCGCTGCAGCAGCAGGTGCAGCACCGGCGACAGCAGCACGACCGCCAGTGCGGCGGGCCAGCGTGCGCTTTCCGGCAACAGGCCCGGCCAGGCCGGCAGCACCACCAGCGCGGCCAGCGCGATCACCAGCGCGGCGACACCGAGACCGCGCCAGGCGGTCAGGTCGCGTCCGGCCAGCGCCTGCCAATGCTGGGCGAGATTGCCATCCAGGCGTTCGACATCGTTCCACAGCGGCCAGGTGCGCCAGGCCGCCAGCAGGCCGGCACTGACCAGCACGCTCAGGCCCAGCACCGCGGCCAGGCTGCCGCTGTCACGCAGCGCCGCCAGCGGCCAGGCCAGCAGCAACGCCAGCAACAGCGGCGCTGCCGTCCACAACGCCAGCAGCGCCGGCAGGTCCTGGCGCGCGACGATCTTCAGCGGCAGCAGCGCGCGGCTGCGACGCCACCACGACACACCCAGCGCGAACGCCGGCTGCGCCAGGGCGGCAAGGATGGCACCTGGAACGCCGCCCACAGCGGCGCCAAGCGCCAGCACGGCGCCCACGGCGAAGGCGATCGACAGGGCGCGCGGACGGGACGTGTCAGTCATAGTGGCGCGGCATCAGGCTGGCCACCGATGGCGGCACCTGCAGGTAGAACCCGCGCTCGCTCATTTCGCTGCGGACCTTTTCCGGATCGGCCTGGGCCAGGCGGCGCTGGGCATCCAGGGCCACGTCCAGGACGAAGGCGAGCGTCCCCAGCGAGGTGAGCAGCGGCGCAGGCAGCGCGCTGAAATCATCGCGACGGGGAACGTAGACGTAGGTGTCCGGCTTGAGTTGGCTTTTATAGACGTAGGCGTGCATGTCCGCGGGACGATAACCCGGGAAGAGCCATGATTGTGTCGGAAAGCCGACACCGGGGAAAGCCGTCAGCCGACGATGGCGGCGTGATCGGCGGCGTTTCCCCGGCGGGATTCAGCAATGTGGCGGCGGCGTTCAGCCAACGCCGCCGCCACACGGGCGCTTACTTGACCTTGGCGTAGGTGCCCTTCAGCGCGACACCGGCGAGGATCGCACCGGCATAGCATTCGTAGTTGGTGCTGCTCTTGAACTCGTTCTTCTTGTAGTAGCTGACGATGTCGACCACGGCGTTGGCGCCGCGCGACTTGGCACCGTCCTGCAGCGCGCGCAGCGCCGACAGCGCGACCCAGCGGCAGGCCTCGGCATCGCTCTTGTTGGCGGCGTTGGTCTTCTTGTTGGTCACGTCTTCGCCCAGGCGCTGCTGCACGCTGACCGGCTGGCCGGCCAGGTAGAAGCGGACGCTGCCGTCGATGCCGGCGTCCTTGGCAGCCTGCGAGCTGATCAGTTCCTGCAGGGACTGCTCCACGCGGGTATCGCGGGCAGAAGCGGTGGAGGCCAGGGCCAGCAGTGCGGTGGCCGTGGCGATCATCAGGGTGCGGCGCATCGGAACATCTCCTTGTCGAGGGTGCGGGTAGGTTGCGGGAACAGCGGCGGTGGGGCGGTGGATCACTCGCGCCAGCGGCGGAACACCAGCGAGGTGTTGATGCCACCGAAGGCGAAGTTGTTGCTCATCACGTACTCGGCCTGCAGTTCACGGCCCTGCCCGGTGATGAAGTCGAGCTGGCCGCAGCGTGGATCGACCTCGGCCAGGTTCAGGGTGGGCGCGAACCAGCCGGCGCGCATCATCTCGATGCTCATCCAGGCCTCGAACGCACCGCAGGCACCCAGCATGTGGCCGACGTAGCTCTTCAGCGAGCTGATCGGCATGCGGCTGCCGAACACCTGCGCGGTGGCCTGGGTCTCGGCGATGTCACCGTGGTCGGTGGCGGTGCCGTGGGCGTTGACGTAGTCGATCTGCGCCGCGTCCAGCCCGGCATCCTCCAGCGCCAGGCGCATGGCCTGGGCCATGGTGTCGGCACTGGGCTGGGTGACGTGCTGGCCATCGCTGTTGGTGCCGTAGCCGACCACCTCGGCAAGGATGGTGGCGCCACGTGCCTGCGCGTGCTCCAGGTCTTCCAGGATCAGCGTACAGGCACCCTCGCCCAGCACCAGGCCATCGCGGCCGGCATCGAACGGGCGCGGCGTGGTCTGCGGCGCGTCGTTGCGCACGCTGGTGGCAAACAGGGTGTCGAACACCGCCGCAGCGGTGGCATCGAGCTGCTCGGCACCGCCGGCCACCATCACCGTCTGCTTGCCGCTGCGGATCGCTTCGTAGGCCGCGCCCACGCCCTGGCTGCCCGAGGTGCAGGCACTGGAGGTGGTGTAGACGCGCCCGGACAAACCAAAGAACACACCGATGTTGACCGGCGCGGTGTGGCTCATCATCTTCAGGTAGGTGGTGGCACTGATGCCGTCGGTGGTGAACTCGTTGAGCATGCGGCCGAATTCACCGGTGGCCTCGTGGCTGCCCGAGGACGAACCGTAGGCCACGCCGGTACGGCCACTGCGCAGCACCGGGTGCTCGTGCAGGCCAGCCTCGCGCAGTGCCACCTCGGTGGCGCGCACCGACATGATCGCGACCTTGCCCATCGAGCGGGTGGTCTTGCGGTTGTAGTTCGGCGGCAGCTCGAAGTCCTGCGCCGGCGCGGCCAGCTTGGTGTTCAGGCCAGCGTAGACATCCCATTCGGGCATCGTGCGCACGGCATTGCGGCAGCTGCGCAGGTGCGCTTCGATGGTGGGCCAGTCGTGGCCGAGCGGACTGATGGCGGCCGCACCGGTGACCACCACGCGACGATCGGCAGCCATCAGAGCATGCCTCCGTTCACCGAGATCACCTGGCGGGTGATGTAGCCAGCCGGTTCGGACAGCAGGAACGCCACCGTGGCCGCCACTTCGTCGGGACGACCGACGCGGCCGGCGGGAATCAGCTTGAGCGCGTGTTCGATCACTTCATCGTTGAGCATTTCGGTCTCGATCAGGCCCGGGGCTACGCAGTTGACGGTGATCTGGCGGCTGGCCAGTTCCAGCGCCAGCGCCTTGGTGGCACCGATGATGCCGGCCTTGGCGGCACTGTAATTGACCTGGCCGCGGTTGCCGGCCAGCCCGGACACCGACGACAGGGTGACGATGCGGCCCGGCTTGCGCCGCCGCACCATCGGCATGATCAGCGGATGCAGCACGTTGTAGAAGCCATCCAGGTTGGTGTGGATGACCTGGTCCCAATCCTCCGCCGACAGCGCCGGGAAGGCGCCATCACGGGCGATGCCGGCATTGCAGACCACGCCGTAGTACGCGCCGTGCGCTTCGACATCAGCCTCCAGCGCGGCGCGTGCGGCCTCGCGGTCGGCTACGTCGAACGCCAGCACGCGGGCCTGCTGGCCCATGGCCTGGATCTCGGCCACCACGGCCTGTGCCTCTTCCAGGCGGCTGCGGCAATGCACCACCACGTCGAAGCCATCGCGCGCGATGCGCAGCGCGATGGCCCGGCCGATGCCCCGGCTGGCGCCGGTCACCAGCACGCTTCGATTCCCTGTCATGCCTGTCCACTCTCCAGATAGGCCATCGCGTCGGCCGGTTCGAACACCGACACGTTGGCTGTCGCCCATTCGTCCTCGCCCGCCAGGATGCGGCAGGCGAACATCCCCAATCCATTGTCACCCAACAGCTCGCAGCGCGCCTGTACGCGCAGCCGCGAACCGCTGGGGAAGCTGCTGCGCGCGCTGCTGTAGCGGCGGCTGCCGAGCAGGAAGCCCAGCTGCGGCGGCTTGCCGGCCGCACGCGCGCGGCAGCCGGCCCAGGCCGCGATGGCCTGCGCCATGTATTCGATGCCGACCCACGCCGGCACTTCGCCGTTCTCCACGAACAGGCCGGATTCGGGCACCACCAGTTCAGCCTCGAGGGTGTCCTGGTCCCACTGCGTGATGCGCTCCAGCAGGCACATGTCCTGGCGGTGCGGCACCACGTCCTCGATCGCGTACAGCGTGTTCATCGACGCTCCAGTGCCAGCACGGCATTGCTGCCGCCGAAGGCGAACGAATTGCTCAGCACCCGCCGCGGCGCCTGCGCCAGGCAGGAGCCCGGCGCGACCAGCGGCAGCACCGGCAGTGCGGGGTCGGGCACGCCGTCCCACCAGTGCGGCGGCAGCTGCTGCTGTGGGTTCTCGGCCAGCAGGATCCAGCACAGCGCCGCCTCGATCGCGCCCGAGGCACCCAGCGTATGGCCGGTCAGCGGCTTGGTCGAACTGGCCGGCACGCCGTTGCCCAGCACCTGCGAGACCGCCAGGCTTTCCATCGCATCGTTGTGCCCGGTGGCGGTGCCATGCAGGTTCACGTAATCCACTTCGTCGGCGCCCCAGCCGGCGCGCAGCAGCGCCTGCTGCAGGGCGTCGATGGCCCCCATCCCCTGCGGATCGGGGGCGGACATGTGATGGGCATCGGCCGATTCGCCCCACCCGGCCAGGCACACCGGACCGGGCTCGCGGGTAAGCAGGAACAGCGCGGCGCCCTCGCCGATGTTGATGCCGGAGCGGTGCTGCGAGAACGGATTGCAGCGCAGTGCCGACACCGATTCCAGCGCGCTGAAGCCGGCCACGGTGAAGCGGCACAGCGAATCGGCACCGCCGGCAATCACCGCATCGACGATGCCGGCGCGCAGCATGCGCGCGGCCGACATCAGCGCCTTGGCGCTGGACGAGCAGGCGGTGGACAGGGTCCATGCCGGCCCCTGTGCACCACTGCGCTGGCGCACGAACTGCGCGGCGGTGCCCATTTCCTGCTGGGCGTAATCGAAGCCCTGCGGCCACTGGCCCTGTTCGGCGTGGGTGCGCAGGGCCTGCTCGGATTCACCAATGCCCGAGGTGCTGGTGCCCAGCACCACCGCCACACGCTCGGCACCATGGCGGGCGATCGCGGCGGCCACCGCTGGTGCGATCTGCGCCAGTGCCACGTCCAGCAGGGCGTTGTTGCGCCCGCGCAGGGCCACCGGCAGGTCCTCCAGCGCCGGCAGCGGCGTGCGCACCTCTCCCAGCGCCAGGGTGCGCCCCGGCAGCAGGCTGTCGTTGTCGCTGAGCCCGCCCGGCACATCGGCGAACATCGCCGACGCGACCGCGGCGCGGCCATCGCCGAGCGCGCAGACCACGCCCAGGTCGTTCAGGTAGATCGGTGCACTCATCGGTCCTGCCCGGCCATGTCGATCGATTCGATGCGCAGCGCATAGCCTTCGGCGCGGTTGTCCAGCTGCACGCTGCCATCGTCCAGGCGCTGCAGCTGCAGCCACACCGTGCCGTCGCGCGACAGGCTGCGCTGCCGGCCGTCATCGCTGACCTGCCAACCTGCCGGCAACGCGGCGGCAATGGCCGCGGTCGGCCACAGCGCGAACTGCAGGTCATCCAGCACGCGCTCGGCACGCACCTGCGGCGGCAGCCACGGTGCGCGCTGCTGGGTCAGCTGCTGGCCGTCCCACTGCAGGCGCACGCCGGTCTGGCCCATCGCCTGCACCGCCAGCTGCACCTGCTGCGCATCGGCTTCCAGCAGAGCATCCAGGTCGCGCTCATGCGTACCGAAACGGAAATGCAGCTGCTGCTGCAAGGCCAGCGGCGCCGGCAGGCTGGCCGGCGACAGGCGCAGCGGCGGCAGTTCCACCAATGGCTTGGGCATGCGGCCGGCACAGGCGGCCAGCAGCAGGCACAGCAGCACGGCCGCGGTACGGGCGATCAGGCGCTGCACAGCTGCTCCAGCACGCGCATGCGGCGGCCGCTTTCGTCGGCCACATACGGGTTGTTGGTGTCCCAGGCGTAGCCGGCCAGGATGGAACTGATCATGTCGCGTACTTCGGGCTGCTGCTGCGGGTGGTAGATGATCTTCTGGAAGCCGCCCTCGTACCAGCTTTCAACGAAGCGGCGGAAGGTCTTCACGCCGGCACGCAGCGGGATCGAGAATTCAGCTTCCCAGTCGACGGTTTCGCCGGCATAGCGCCGCGCCAGGCATTCGCTGGCCAGCTGCGCGGACTTGAAGGCGATGGTGACGCCGGAGGAGAACACCGGGTCAAGGAACTCGCCGGCATTGCCCAGCAGGGCGTAGCCCGGGCCCCACAGCGAACTGACATTGGCCGAGTAACCGGTGATGCGGCGCACCGGCAGCACCGCCCATTCGGCGTTGGCCAGCAGCCGGGTCAGGTTGGGGTCCTCGCCGACGATGGCCTGCAGCTTCTGCAGGTCGTCGCCTTCGTAGCGTTCGAAGAACGATGGCTCGGCGACCACGCCCAGCGAGCAGCAGCCGTTGGAGAACGGGATCGTCCAGTACCAGACGTCGATGTGCTCGGGATGGGTGGTGATCAGGATCTTGTTGCGATCGAAGTCCGCTTCGGCCGGAATGTTGTCGCGCACGTGGCAGAAGATCGCGCCGCGCACCGGGAAGTTGGACGGCGATTCCAGCTGCAGCAGGCGCGGCAGCAGGCGTGCGAAACCGGATGCATCGAGGATGAAATCGGCTTCGATGCGGTACTCGCCGCCGTCCGGACGGCGCACGGTCACCGCCGGCTGCTCGCCCGGCTCGACCGCAAGCACTTCATCGCCGAAGCGCAGCGTGGTGCCCATGCGCTCGGCACCGCGCGCCAGCACGTTGTCGAAGTCGGCGCGCTGCACCTGGTAGGTGGTGCCCCAGCCTGGCGAGAACTTCTTCCTGAAGTCGAACGCGGTGCGCGCCTCGCCATGCACGAAGGCGGCGCCGTTCTTGTGCTGGAAGCCCGCTTCGACCACGTCCTGCAGCAGGCCTGCCGCTTCGATGTACTCCATGCTCTGCGGCAGCAGGCTTTCACCGATCGAGAAGCGCGGGAACTGCTGGCGCTCCAGCATCAGCACCTGGCGGCCCTGCTGGCGCAGCATCGCCGCGGCCACCGAGCCGGCCGGGCCCGCACCGATGATCAGGATTTCAGTACGTTCGACAGCATCCACAGCAGTATTCATCGGTGCGTCCTTGTTGCTCGATCAGGTGGAAAGAAGGAAGTCGGAAGACAGGTTCAAGCTGGCGGCAGGTCATGTGGCGGCGGCCGGAACAGCGGCGAGATCAACCAGACCAGGCCGATGCCGAACAGCAGGGTCAGGCCGAACGCGCGCAGCGCCGGGGTCTGCGACAGGCCCAGCAGGCCGAACGACAGCCAGGTGCTGGCCGCACCCACGCACACTGCCAGCCAGGCGCTGGCATCGCCACGGTGCTCGATCAGGAAGATGCCGTAGTCGATGCCCATGCCCAGCAGCAGCATCAGTGCCAGCACGTTGAACAGCTGCAGCGGCTGGCCGAACAGACCCAGCAGGCCCAGGGTCAAGGCACCGGCAATCAGGGTCGGCGCGAACACGCGCCAGGCCTGGCCGCGGTAGCGCAGCCACAGCGCGCCGAACACCAGCACGATGCCGACCAGCAGCAGCCCACCCATCAGCTTGCGGTAGTGGCCCAGCAGCGTGGAGAAGTCGGCGGTGCGGTCTACCCAGCGCACACCCGGCAGGCCTTCGGCCGCACCCTGCAGGGTGGCCAGCGCATCGGCGCGCGACAGGTCATCGACCATCACCACGCTGATCATCTGCCCACCGACCTCGCCCACCCACAGATGACGGAACGGCTGCGAGGCCGGCGAGGCCAGGAAGGCTTCGGCGCTGAGCGGTGCGGCCGCGAACTGCGGTCGCTGCAGCGGCTCGCCCACGGCCTCGGACACGGCCGACAGCACGCCGGGTTCCACCCTCGCGGTCAGCGCGGCATCGGCCTGCTGGCGCGACGGCGACGGCAGCCAATCGCTGATCGCGCGATAGCCACCAATGCGCTTGTCGTTGGCCAATACACGCAGGCGTTCGGTCAGCGCTTCTTCGCGCTGCAGCAGCTGCGCGGCATCGGCACCCTGCACCAGGTAGAACTGCGCCGGGCTGGGCATGCCCAGCAACTGGCTCAGGCGGATCTGCTGCGCCATCAATGCCGGCGGCGACGACTGCAGGCTGCGCAGGTCGTCGTTGCTCTGCAGGCGCACGATGCCGATGGCAGACAGTGCCAGCGCGACCACCACGAAGACCGTCACCGCGCGGCGGCCATGCAGCCGCGGGAAACGCTCCAGCGTATTGCCCAGCCACTGCGAGAAGCGGGTCTGGCGGATCTCGCCACCGTCGAGCCACGGGAACCAGAAGATCACCGTGAGGAAAGCTGCGGCCAGGCCCACCACCGAGAACAGTGCCATCTGGCGCAGGCCGGGGAACGGGGCCAGGCCCAATGCCAGGTAGGCCAGCGCACTGGTCAGCAGGGCCAGCCACAGGCCGGGCAGCAGGTGCCGCAGCAGTTTCCAGCGACGATCGGCCGGTTCGGCCTGGCGCGAGGCGAACCAGTGAATGCCGTAATCCTCGGCCACGCCCACCAGCGACGCACCAAACACCAGGGTCAGCACGTGCACCTTGCCGAACACCAGCACGGTCACCGCCAGCGCCACGCCACAGCCGATCAGCAGCGAGGCGGCCACCAGCAGGATCGGGCGCAGCGAGCGGAATGCCAGCCACACCAGCAGCAGCACCGCCGCCAGCGACCCCCAACCGATGGTGTTGATCTCCTGGTTGGCCTGCACCGCGGCGGCCTCGGCATGCAGCGGCACGCCGGCATGCAGGATTTCAAGCTCAGGCGTCGCCGCCGTGGCGGCCTGCCCGGCACGTTCCAGCAGGCCATCGAGGTGGCGCTCGCCATCCAGCTGGAACGCCGAGCCGGGCGTATCGAACTGCAGCACGGCCCAATGCCTGCCGTCGGCTTCAAGCAGGCCGTCATCGCCCAACCGCAGGCCCGAACCCTGCGCCTGCTGCTGCCACCACTGCGGCCACAGCGACAACGGATCCTGGCGCCATTCAGTCAATCGCGGCGCACCCATCGGGCCATACAGCGCAGCCAGCGCCTGCTCGGCCAACACGCCCGGTTCGCTGCCCAGCAACTGCTCGCGCTGGGCCGGTGTCAGCAAGCGGTCGCGGTACGGCGCGTAGAACGCGCGCGCCTCGTCAAACCAGCCTTCGATCGAACCGCTGGGTACCAGCAAGGCATGGTCGGCATCCTTGGCCATGGCCGCCGCAAAAGCCGCCTGCGCGCGCTTGGCAGCCGCGCTGTCCTTGCTGCCGAGCAGCACCACGACCTGCCGCGAACTGCCATCGGCAATGCGCCGGGTGACGTCGCTCAACAAGCGGTCGTGCGCATCCTGCGGCAGCAGGGCGAGGATGTCGGTGTCGATCCGCGATTGCTGGCTCCACAGCTGCCACTGCTGTGCGCCCAGCGCCAGCAGCACCAGCAGCCAGGCAATGCCCAGCCAGTGCCACCAGCGCCGCAACCGGTCCGGTGCGTTCGATGCCACGGCCTCACTCAAAGCGGCGGGCCTCGTCGGCATTGAGCGTGGCCGGCGCCTCGCTCAACGCGCTGAACTGGATCTGCGTGCGGTCCTTGTTGGCCTCGACGATCTCGACCTGGCGCACGTAGCGGTCGCCCTGCAGGGTCAGCGATTCGAAGGCCTTGGCCAGCATCGCCGACTTCGGCGTCAGGCGCAGCCGCCAGCCCTGCCCTTCACGGCTGGCCGCCACGTTGAACTGGCTGGACAGTGCCTGCACGTCGCCACTCATCAACGCGAACATGATCGCATTCACTGAACGCATCGCCGGCTGCTGCCGCGCGTCCAGTTCGACGCGGGTGCTGCCATCACGCTGCCGGCTGAGGATGCGGTCGGCGGTGACCACTACTTCCGAGGGGAACGGCTTGAGCGTGGTCCAGATCACGCCGTGCTGGCGCGCGACCACGAACCGGCCCTGCGAGCGCAGCGGGTTCCTGAAGCCACTCACCTGCTTTTCCTGAGTGAACTGGCCACGCAGCACATCCGGCCGCGCCACCGCCTGGGTAATCGCATCGATGGCGGGGTCGGCCGCCTGCACCAGTGGTGCGGCCACCAGCAGCAGCGCGCACAGCAGCGCACGCGCGAAACGGTTCGCTCGGTTCATGGCGCCGGCACTCCCAGGCGTTCCCACAGTACCGGCGGGCACTGGTACAGCATTTCCTTGCTGGCCGCGTCCACCGCGACCTGGATGGTCATCGCCCGGGTCAGCACCTGGCCGCTTTCCGCATCGAGGATTTCGTACTCGATCTTCAGCCGGTTCTCCCATTCCACGATGCGCGCGACCACGCGCAGCGCCTGGTTGAACAGCAGCGGGCGCACGTACTTCACCCGCGCATCGACCACCGGCCACAGGTAGCCTGATTCGAGCATCTGCGGGTAGTCGTAGTCGTAGCGACCGAGCAGCGCGCAGCGCGCGATCTCGAAGTACTTGAAGTAGTTGCCATGCCAGACCACGTTCATCGGATCGCAGTCATGGAAGGCGGGGGTCAACGCAATCTCGCCAACCCGTTCGATAGCCTCATTCACCGGCATACAGCTCCCAACGTTGCGCGCGGATCTCCACCAGCAGTTCCCGCAGTTCGCGATCCAGCGCGCGGTCTTCCTCGACCAGGGCGATGCGCTGCCCCAGGTCGGCGTACATGTCGGCCAGACTGCCATGCAGCTGCGCATTCAGGCCAACCCGCTCACGCAGGGCCAGGCCCTGGCGCGCGGCGATCAGCATTGCCGCCACCACCTGTTCGGTCAGCTCGATCACGCGCAGGCAGTCGCGCGCGGCGATGGTGCCCATGCTGACCTTGTCCTGGTTGTGGCACTCGGTGGAACGCGAGAACACGCTGGCCGGCATGGTCTGCTTCAGCGCTTCGGCAGTCCAGGCCGACACGCTGATCTGCAGTGCCTTCAGCCCATGGTTGATGGCCGCGCGCGGACCGGTGGCCGCCGACAGGTTGGCCGGCAGGCCATGGTTGTAACGGGCGTCCACCACCAGCGCCAGCTGCCGGTCGAGCAGATCGGCAACGTTGGCCACGGTGTTCTTCAGGGTGTCCATCGCCAGCGCGATGTGGCCCCCGTAGAAGTGGCCACCATGCAGGATGCGCTCGCCGTCGGCGTCGATCAGCGGGTTGTCGTTGGCGCTGTTCAGTTCGGTCTCGATCAGCTGGCGCAGGAACGGCAGGCTGTCCTCCAGCACGCCGATCACATGCGGTGCGCAGCGCAGCGAGTAGCGATCCTGCAGGCGCTGTTCATTGCGCGGCGGGCGCTCGCTGTGCAGGTCGCTGCGCAGGCGCGCGGCGATGCGGCCCTGGCCCGGGTGCGGCTTGGCTGCGAACAGGGTTTCGTCGAAGTGGTGCGCGTTGCCGTCGCTGGCCAGCACGTTGAACGCGGTCAGGCGCGTAGCCATGCGTGCCAGGTAGTCGGCGCGCTGCCAGGCCAGGCAGGCCAGGCCGGTCATCACCGCGGTGCCGTTCATGATCGCCAGGCCTTCCTTCGGCCGCAGCTTCAGCGGGGTCATGCCGATCTTCGCCAGCACGTCCGCCGCCGGCTGCACGCGGCCGTCGTGCAGTACCTCGCGCTCGCCGCACAGCACCGCCGCCACGTAGGACAGCGGCGTCAGGTCGCCACTGGCACCGACCGAGCCTTCGGCCGGAATCATCGGCAGCACGTCGTGCTGCAGCAGCGTGGCCAGGCCTTCCAGCAGCGGCAGGCTTACACCGGACATGCCGCGCACCAGAGAGGCCAGGCGCGCCGCCAGCACCGCACGGGTCTCGACCGGGTCCAGGTAACGGCCCAGGCCACAGCCGTGGTACGTGTACAGGTGGTGCGGCAGCTCAGCCACCAGCGCCGGCGGGATGTTCACCGTGCACGAGTCGCCGTAGCCGGTGGTCACGCCGTAGATCACGCCGTCCTCGCGCAGCAGGCGGTCGAGGAAATCGGCACCGCGCTGGATATGCGCGCGGAACGCCGGCGCGTCGCTCAGTGCGGCCTCGCACTGGCGCTGGGCCAGGGCAACCACGTCTTCAATGGTCAACGGTGCATCGCCAAAGCGGCACACGGGTACGGCGTCAGTCGTCATGCGGAGCCTGATCCCAGAAGGGGAAGAAGTTGAACCAGTCCAACGGGGACTGGATGACCTGGAGTTCCAGCCAGCGCGCGAAGCGCTGTGCCTGTTCGGCCAGCGCGGCATCGCGCGAGCCACGTGGCAGCGCGATGCGTTCGGCGAACTGTTCAAACGCCACGCGATAGCCCTCGCCCTGGTGCAGGCAGGCCATGGTGTAGACCGGGCAACCCAGCGCGGCGGCGAGCACATAGGCGCCGATCGGGAACGGCGCGCGGTGGCCAAGGAAATCGGCGGTGACGCTGCGGCCGCCCTGCACCGGCGTGCGGTCGCCGACGATGGCAACGAAGCCACCCGCCGCCACGCGCTCTGCCAGCATCACCGCCGTGGCAGGGCCCATTTCGGTTACCTGCACCAGCTCCACCGCCGCCAGCGGGTCCAGCCGCTGCAGCAGGCGGTTGAAGCGCTGCGCATGCGCGGTGTGCACCAGCACGGTGATGCGGAACCCCGGCACCTGTTCGGCCAGTACCTGGCACAGCTCCAGGCAGCCGATGTGCGCGGTGAGGATCAGCCCGCCTTCGCGGCGCGCGATCTTCTCCAGCACCAGGTCGCGATGCAGGTGGATGCGTTCGGCCGGATAGCGCCCGCCCAGGCCGAGGATCTTGTCCAGCATCGTATCGGCGAAGGCGAAGAAATGGCGCAGGCTGTCACGCCGGGTCGGCGTGCGGCCGAGCACGCCGCTGTGCGCCTGCAGCCGCTGCAGGTACTGCATCGAGGCCTGGCGGCCGACGCGGTTGCCCAGCCAATGGCAGGCCACCACCGGCCACACGCACAGGCGGAACGGCCAGCGCCCGAACCAGCGGTGCACCCAGCACAGGAACAGCACGCCGGCCACCGAGGTGGATTCGCCGATGTCGGCCCAGTGCGGGGCCCCCTGCGCGGCCGCCATCTCAGCGCTGCCCCCGCAGGCGGCGCCACAGCAGGCGCGGTGCGCGCCAGAGCATGCCGAAGAACAAGCGGGTGTGCATGCGGCTGATGCGCACGTTGTCGCGCCACACATCGAAGTGCGAGACGCCATCGGATGGATAGGTCACGCGCGTGGCCAGGTGCTCGACCGGCAGGTGCCGCCAGTACAGGCGCACCATCACTTCGGTATCGAAATCCATGCGCCGGCCGATGGTTTCTTCACCGATCAGGCGCAGCACCGGCGGCAGCGGATACACGCGGAAGCCGCACATGGTGTCGCGCAGATGCAGCGACAGCGTGTTGATCCAGACCCAGATGTGGGTCGCGTAGCGGCCATACAGGCGCGCCTTGGGAACGCTGGCGTCGTAGGCCGGAATGCCACAGATCACCGCCTCGGGATGGGCGCGCGCCGCTTCGATGAAGCGTGGCAGATCGCGGGTATCGTGCTGGCCGTCGGCATCGATCTGCAGCACGTGGCTGTAGCCTCGCGCGCCGGCTTCGGCGAAACCGGCCAGCATCGCCCCGCCCTTGCCCTGGTTGACGTCCAGGCGCAGCAGGTCGACGCCCTGGCGCTGTGCCAGCGAACGCAATGCTGCCGCGCACGCCTCATGCGAGCCATCGTCGATCAGCAGGCATGGCAGGCCGGCGGCCTGCACGCCGTCGACCACCGCCGCGATGGCGTGCTCGTGGTCGTAGACGGGTATCACCACCAGTGGCGCGAACGCGGCACCGGCAACGGCCGGGTCAGTCCGCATCGGCGAAAACCACCTTGCCGCTGGCATGCACTCCATGGCTGGAGGTGTAGCGAAAGGCCAGCACGCTGCGTGCGGCATCCCAGTCCAGCTGCAGGGTCAGCTCATCGCCCGGGCGGGCCACGTGCTGGAACTTCACCGCATCCATGCGCAGGAAACCGCTCGGCATCGTGAACGCCTGGCGGCCGAAACGCACCGCCCAGTCCAGCTGGGCCACCCCGGGCAGGATCGCCGCCTGCGGGAAGTGGCCCTGGAACGGCCGCAACGCCGGGTCCAGGGTCATCCGCAGCGTGGCGCTGGCCGCATCGCGGTGATCCCAGACCGGCACCGGCATCAGCGGCTGGAACAGCGCTGCCAGTGCCGCCTGGGTGACTTTGCCCTGTGCGTTGATCGGCAGCGCCGGCACCAGCCGCCAGCGGCGCGGCCGGGTGACCGCGTCATGAGCCTGTGCCAGGCGTGTGCCAAGGCGCTGGCCCAGCGCGCGGCGCGCGGCCTCACCGCCCTCCAGCAGCGTCGGGTCGGCCGGTACCACCACCGCGGCCAGCTGCTCGCGCTGCCCGGGCAGCACCAGCACGCGCACGTCATCCACTTCGGCGTCTTCGCGCAACGCACGTTCCAGTGCATCCAGCGAAACGCGGCGCTCTTCAATCTTGACGATGCGGTCGGCGCGGCCCAGCAGGCGGAAGCGGCCATCGGCCAACGCTTCAACGCGGTCCTGGGTACGCCACCAATCCGGGGTTTCCAGATGTGCGGAGGCCACCGCCAGGCAGCCCTCCTCGATGCGCCACTGCACGCCGGGCAGCGGCTGCCACGGCGGCAGGTCGGTGTCCCAGCGGCGCCAAGCGATGCCGCCGGTCTCGCTGCTGCCATAGACCTCGGTCGGTGCCACGCCCAGCCACTGCCGCACCTGGCGTGCGGCTTCTTCCGGCAGCGGGCCACCGGAGGAGAACACCGCGCGCAGGCGGCCATGCAGGCTGGCCCAGTCGAGCTGCTCGGGCAGGCGCTTGAGGTGGGCCGGGGTCGCGACCAGCACCGTATCGGTACCGGCCAGCGCACCCACCAGATCTTCGTGGAAGAACCGGCGTGGATGGATCAGGCGGCCGGCAGCCAGCGGCCACAGCACGCGGAACAGCAGGCCATAGATGTGCTGGTGCGACACCGTGCCATGCACCTGCACGCCTTCCAGCTGCGTGCCGAACGCAGCCTGCAGTGCGTCCACCTCGCGCGTCAGCTGGTCCATGCGCTTGTTGATCGCACTGGGTTGTCCGGTGCTGCCGGAGGTGAACACGCACAGCTCGCAGGCGCGCTCGTCCAGCGCCTGAAGACCCTCGTCCGGTGCGGCGTCCAGCGCCGCCAGCGGACGATAATCGGCGGACACATCGCCTGCGAAACCACTCACCTGCGGCTGCAGCGCCTGCAGCGTGGCCGGCAGATTGTCGGCAGCCAGGAACACCCGCTTGCCGGCATGCCAGGCACCGAACAACGCAGCGGCAAAGGCCACCGCATCATCGAAATACAGGGCCCAGTCACGGCCTGCGGCCGCCGCAAACGCGGCGCGCCAGGCCAGTACGCGCTGGCGGAAGCGGGCGTGGTCGATCACCTCGCCATCGCAGACGCCAACGCTTCGATGCGGCCGCGCCTCCAGCAGCAACCGGTCCAGGGCAATCCACTCAGCCATGCGCGTGCGCCGCCTTCACCCGCCGCCGCACCAGCCACTCACCTGCGAACAACACGCCCATCATCACGTACGCCAACAATCCGTTGTAGAGCATCCAGACCCGGTCCGACGCGTACAGCGCGGTCAGCAGGGCCAGGCTGCCGTTGAGAACGAAGAAGCCGCACCACACCTGGGTGACGCGGCGGGTATAGGCCACCGCGAACGGGGGCAGGTCCGGTTCCTGCAGCCGTGCCAGGCGTTCCACCAGCGGCGGGCCGAAACGCAGGCTGGTGCCGAATACCGCCAGCATCACTGCGTTGACCAGCGCCGGGTACAGCTTCAGCGGCAGGGCCTGGTTGAGCACAGTGGCCAGCACCGCCAGCAGGCCGGTGCCGGCGGCCGCAGCCCACCACAGCGGCTGGCGCGTACTCAGCGCGCGCAGCAGGGCCAGGGTGAACAGCAGCAGCGACAACCAGCGTGGCTCGAAGCGGCCCATCGCCAGGTACACCAGCACCGGGTAGGCCAGCGAGATCGCAGCCACCACGACCGTGCGTGCGCGTGCCATGGTGGAGCCGCCGGCGCTGCGGTCAGGCGGCTGCCTGGTCCGGCAGCAGCCTGTGCACCACATCGACGATGTCCTGCACGGTACGCACAGACTTGAACGCTTCCGGCTGCAGGTTGCGGCCGAGCAACGGCTTCAGCTGAACGATCAGGTCGACCGCGTCGATGCTGTCGATGTCCAGGTCGTCGTACAGGCGGGCCTCGGGGGTGATCCGGGCGGTTTCGATCTCGAAGCTGTCGGTCAGGATGCTGACGATGCGTTCGAACAGTTCATTCTTGGTCATGGCAGGTCCTGGCACCGTTACGACTGGCGGGCGGCGACGAACTCGCCGAGCGCGCGCACGCTGGAGAAATGGCGACGGGTTTCTTCCGAATCGGCCGAGAGGCTCACACCGTACTTCTTCTGCAGCGCCAGGCCCAGCTCCAGCGCGTCGATCGAATCCAGGCCAAGGCCCTCGACGAACAGTGGGGCGGTCGGATCGATGTCCTCCGGCGTGATGTCCTCCAGCGAAAGGGAGGAAATGATCAATTCCTTGATCTCGTGCTCAAGTGCTTGCACGGTTCGGATCTCCAGACAGGTCGAAATAACGAGAAAGGTGCTCGGTGACGCGACGGGCTGCCAAGGCATCCCCCCTTGGCGAGTCGTCTTCGGCCAGAAATGGCGCGATCGGGATATCTTCGCCGATCTGCAGCCGAACGTGAAAGCGACGTGAGGGGACACGATACCACTTCTGCCCCTTGGTCAGCGTTGGCGGGCTGCAGGTGATCCGCACCGGGGTGATGTCCAGCCGGCCGCGGACGGCGATGTTGGCGGCCCCACGCTGCAGCCGCGGCGGCTGCCCGGGCACGCTGCGGGTGCCCTCCGGGAAGATCACCAGGGTGCCGCCGGCATGCACCGCGGCCACGCAGTCATCGACCAGGCCGGCGCCATCGTCATTGGAGATGTAGCCGGCGGCCCGTACCGGACCGCGCATGAACGGGTTGCAGGCCACGGCCCGCTTGACCACGCAGTCGGCGTTGGGCAGCAGCGAGATCAGGCAGACCACGTCGATCAGGGTCGGGTGATTGGCCAGTACCAGCAGGCCGTCGCGCTGCAGGCGTTCGCCGCCCTCAATCTCGTAGGTCATCACCCCCAGCCCGCGCATCAGCCGCAGATGGCTGGCGAAGGCGGCCTGGACCACGCGGCGGGCGCGGCGGCGGCGGACCACCGGGTCGCGCATCAGCAACAGCACCGGCATCACCAGCACGCCCAGCAGCAGGCCGCCCAGGCCAAATGCGACAAAGCTCAGGCCGGTGCCAAACACCCGCCAGGCATGGTCGAGGCGGCGCAGCAGCTCAGCCACGGCGGCTCCAGCGCCAGCGCTGGCCGTGGGCCACGTGTTCCAGCGCCGGCGCGCCGGACAACAGGAACCGGTGCAGGTCCAGCGCATGCGGCAGCAGGCCGGGCGCAGTGCTGGCCTGGGCGTCGGCCGGCTGCCACTGCAGCGACAGCGTCGGTCGGCCCTCTGTCGGGGCGGTCAGGCGCCAGCACCAGGCAAAGAACGGGTCGGGTTCGTCGGCGAACGTCGCGTAAATTTCCGGAAGTGGCGACTCATAGACCACCACCCGCACCTCGCGGGCACCGTCGGCCAGCAGGCCGACGGCCTCCAGGCAGGCCGTCTCCACCGTGGCCTGGCCCGCCGCCAGCGCCAGGTAGTTGCCGCGGTGGCCGCGGGCGATGGAATACAGCGCGGCAATCGCGTTGTGCACGGACAGGCCGAATCCGGTCGGCGACAACGGCTGGTCGCCGACCAGCGCGCCCAGCAGGTCCATCGAACGGGCCACGTCGCCGTGGCGGCTGGCGAACACCAGCGGCACGTCACTGTCGGCGCCCTGCCCGTCCTCGCACCAGCACGCGGCCTGGATCGCCATCCGGCCCAGCCGCTCGATGCGGCGGCGCTGCATCGCCGGCACTTCGGCCAGCGCCGGCGTGTCCGCGCCATGCGGCGGGTACGGCGCATCGGCCCAGCCCAGCCACTGGCTACGCTCACTCAGGCCGGGCGCCCAGGCGGCCCAGTCGACGATGGAGAATTCGATCATTTAGCGATGGTGCTTCAACGGGAGAACGATAGGCACGAGCCATTACGGCGACGCGCGGCGGCCCCCCGTTCCTGCAGCCGTGCGTCCGTCCAGGACGTCGCCGGCTGCCCCCCTGGCCGCCGGAAAGGAGCGCACGCTAGCACGTCCCGCGCAGGGTGTGCAGGTTTCACATTCCCCAACACGGGGCCCGGCACCGGCAGGCCCCGTGTTCAATCGATCAGTGGTAACCGGTGTCGGCGTGCACCTTGCCGCGGAATACCCGGTAGGACCACGCCGTATAGCCGAGGATGACCGGCAGCAATATGACCAGCCCGACCAGCGTGAAGCCCAGCGACGACGCCGGCGCGGCGGCCTGCCACAGGGTCATCGACGGTGGCAGCAGATAAGGCCACATGCCCAGCACCAGGCCGAGGAAGCCGAGCACGAACAGGGCCAGGCTGAGCAGGAACGGCGGCAGGTCACGGCGCGGGTGGGTGGCACTGCGCCACAGCGCGGCGGCTACCGCCAGGGTCAGCAGCGGCACCGGCGACAGCCACCAGAAGTTGCCGTCGCTGAACCAGCGATCCATCAACCGCGAATCGAGGAACGGCAGCCAGCTGCTCACAAGGCCCATCGCCGCGATCACCGCAACCACCAGTGGCCGGGTCATCTGCCGCGCCAGCGCCTGCACGCGCCCCTCGGTCTTCAGGATCAGCCAGGTGCTGCCCAGCAGCGCATAGCCGGCCACCAGCGCGGCACCGGTCAGCATCGCGAACGGGCTGAACCAGGCAAACGGCCCGCTCTGATAGACACCGTCCACCAGCGGGATGCCCTGCACCAGGGTGCCAAGGATCACGCCCTGGGCAAACGTGGCCAGCAGCGAACCGAGGCCGAACGCCACGCTCCACAACCGGCGCGATCGATGCGCCTTGAAGCGGAACTCGAAGGCCACGCCGCGGAACACCAGCGCCACCACCAGCAGCAGCACCGGCAGGTACAGCGCCGACAGCAGCACCGCATAGGCCTTGGGGAAGGCCGCCAGCAGGCCAGCGCCGCCGAGTACCAGCCAGGTCTCGTTGCCGTCCCAGATCGGCGCGGCGGTGTTCATCATCAGGTCCAGCTGTTCCTCGTCCTCGGCGAACGGGGCAAGGATGCCGATGCCGAGCACGAAGCCGTCCAGCACCACGTACATCAGCACGCCGAAGCCGATCACCGCGAACCACGCCACCGGCAGCCAGGTCATCAGGTCCATGTCAGCGCTCCTCCAGCGGTTCATCGGCGGCCGACAACGGACGTGCCGGGGTATGGCTGCCATGGTCCAGCGACGGCCCCTCGGCATACGGCTGCGGCCCGTGGCGCAGGATCTTCACCAGGTACCAGATGCCCCAGCCGAACACGAAGGCATAGCCAACCACATAGACACCCAGCGACAACGCCGTCATCCACGCACTCTGCGGGCCGACCGCATCAGCGGTGCGCAGCACGCCATACACCACCCACGGCTGGCGCCCCATCTCGGTGACGAACCAACCCGACAGCAGTGCGATGAAACCGCTGGGCAGCATCCAGTTCCAGCCGCGCAGCAGCCACGGCGAATCCAGCAGCTTCCTGCGCCACAGCTGGAAAGCCGACACCCAGGCCAGCAGCAGCATCAGCGTGCCCAGCCCAACCATGATGCGGAAGGCGAAGAACACCGGCGTCACCGGCGGCCGCTCGCTGGCCGGCACCGAGGTGAGCGGATCGAAGGTGCCGTCCAGGCTGTGGGTGAGGATCACGCTGCCCAGCTTCGGGATGGCGACTTCGAAGTCGTTGCGCTCTTCCTTTTCGTTCGGCAGCGCGAACACCACCAGCGGCACGCCCTCGCCTTCCTGGGTTTCATGCCAGTGCGCTTCCATCGCCGCGATCTTCATCGGCTGATGCTTGAGCGTGTTCAGGCCATGCATGTCGCCGACGAAAATCTGCACCGGTACGGTCAGCGCCGCGAACGCCACCGCCGCGACCAGCATGCGCCGACCCGCTTCCACGTGCGTGCCCTTGCGCAGGTACCACGCGCCGACGCCACCAATCACGAAACAGGTAGTGATGAACGAGCCCAGCGCCATGTGGGCCAGGCGGTACGGGAACGAGGGGTTGAACACCACCTGCCACCAGTCCACCGGATGCACGATGCCGTTGACCATCTCGTAGCCGGCCGGTGTATGCAGCCAGCTGTTGGACGACAGGATCCAGAACGTGGAGAACAGCGTGCCCAGCGCCACCATGCAGGTGGAGAAGAAATGCAGGCGCGGCGAGACCCGGTCCCAGCCGAACATCATCACGCCGAGGAAGCTGGCTTCCAGGAAGAACGCGGTCAGCACCTCGTAGGTCAGCAGCGGGCCGATGACCGTACCGGCCACCTCGCTCAGCCGTGGCCAGTTGGTGCCGAACTGGAAGGCCATGACGATGCCGCTGACCACGCCCATGCCGAACGACACGGCGAAGATCTTCTGCCAGAAGAAATACAGCTCGCGCCACACGGGCAACTTCGTGCGCAGCCACCGCCATTCGATGAAGGCCAGCCAGCTGGCCGTACCGATGGTGAAGGCGGGGAACAGCACGTGGAAACTGATGACGAATCCGAACTGGATCCGGGACAACAACAACGCGTCCAAGGGACGCCTCCTGCCTGTGACCGGTGGGATACCGGACCACTTTAGGAGGATTTCGTTAAGGTGGGATGCGACCGGGTGACGCGCTGCTTCACTTTGTCGCAGGGAAGCTGGATGACGGGATGAACTGGCTACAGGGGCTTCAGCAGGGTCAAGGGCGGCTCCTTGGCGATTCGCAGGGCCCGGGGTACCAGTGCAGTCAAGCAGGCCGCCATCACCAGCACGACAGCGCTCGATATCGATAACCACAGTGAACCTGTGATGCCATCCTGTGGCGGCCCTATCCACTGCAACGACAACGCGCCGAGCAGGGCCCCCAGTGTGGTGAACAGTGAAACTTCGAACATGATTTCGGCAAAGATCACTGAGCCGCGAGCACCGAGTGTCCGTCGAACCCCAATGGAGTGCCGGCGCCGATCAAGCCAGGCGCCTACGACTCCGGAAACCCCGGCCATCAGCACACCGAGAACGATGGCCGTCATGACCGCGAGCACGGTCGTAGCGAAGCGATCAGCTTTGACGTAGGCGTCGCGATATCCCGCCAGCGTCTCGACACCGGTCGAATTCACGATCCGATAGGGCCGCTGCAGCGCATCGACAGTGCGATCAAGCGATGAACGATCAACCTCCGACTTCCACTTCGCCAGATAATAGCGACTGGCGCCCGTGGGAAGGCCCGGAAGCAGCGCCCACTGCGAGTCCCGCTCATTGCCTCCTGGTGCCGGTCCAGCAACAGACGCAAATACGCCCACGATGACCCGGCTGCTGCCTGGGCCGAAATACAGGTGGCGGCCAACAGCACTCTCCGTTCCGAACAGACGGGCAGCCAGCGCTTCACTGATCAGCACTACCGGAGCACCTTCAGCCATGTCGTCCTCTGTGGCATCCCGTCCCAGGACGATTCCCGCGCCCAGCATCGCCAGCAAGCCAGAGCTGGCAGTTGCCACGGGAATGCGATCACATCCAGCAACGTCTGTCGTACCCGCGTTCATCGAGTACGCCATGGCCGACTCGCTGGTGCACACGCCGTATCGATGGGCTCTTCCCCCGAACGGAACAGCGTCGCTCACAACCGTGCCCTGAACACCGGGCAGCCGGATCGCGGACAGGTCTGCCCGCAGCACTGCAGCATCAGCGCCTTCTTCGACATCCGAGACCCTGACCACACCAATCGATACTGCGTCCCGGATGCTGCGGGTGTTCAATCTGGCGAAGCTGTCCAGCACAGATTGCAGTGCGAACGCACATGCCAGGCTTGCAAGCGCAGCCTGCACTGCAAGCAGTGCGGCGCTTCCCAGATGTCGTCGAGTCTCCCTCATTGATTCGAACATTTCAGGCAGCCCCCTTCGCGAAGGCACTCGACAGTGAGCTGACCCTGCAGATTTCAAACGATGGGACAAATGAACAGAGCAACGTCGTGACGACTCCCAGACCAGCCGCCATCAGCATTGCCCCGGCATGCATCGCTGTTATCGCGCTGGGCAGAACGTCTCCCGCAGCAACCACCCGGATTCCCAGCGTATAGGTGACGACAGCGAGCGCACCGCTTGCGACGCCCGCCGCGATGGATTCCCACATGAGCTGGATGAACACGTCTCGGCGTCGTGCTCCCAGTGCACGTCGTATCGCGAGCTCCCGCCGACGGCGCCCCAGACTGAAGCTCAGCAGCGCCGCCGCGTTGACGATGCACACGCCGAGCAGGATCAGCGACAACCGAAGCTGCATCCTGGCCTGCTCCGGAACCAATCCCAGCCTGTCCAGCCAATCCATCAACGGCCAGAGTGCCACCTGCTGGGTGCCTGGCTCGATCCGAAGCCCCTTTTCCTGCGCATAGGCATTCAGATTCGCGCGGTAAGCGGCGACATCATCTGCGGTGGGCAGCCACGCCCACAATTGAAGCCAGGAAACATTGGCCCCTGCAGGATCCGTGTCCTGGTCACCACCCCAGATCGCCGTCCCGTCCACAACGGTCAGCTTGTCTGCGATTGCGGTTTCAAGAGGCAGGTAGATCTCGTCAGGCTCCACAAACGGTCTGCGCGTGAGGTCTCCCTGAAACATAGGCACCGGATGCCAATCCTCCGCGACACCCACCACGGTATAGGTGCGTCTGCCCAGGTCCAACTGATGACCAACACAGCCCTGTGCACACTCGCGCTCTGCGAGCACACGCGACAGAACCACGATTCGACTCGCAGCATGCCCCTCCTCGGCGGTCCATGCGCGCCCTTGAACAACGGCAATGCCGAGGACACTGAAGACTTCGGACGTGGCGAACCTGGCGCGCAATCTTGCGCTGGGCTCTCCCGGCCGGGAGAGCGTCACCGCGCCCCCTGCCATTGCTGCCTGCTTCCACGTCCGGCCTTGGTTCAGAAGCACCTTCGCGTCTGGCCAGGTCAGTGACTGACCAAGATCCGGAGAGCCACTGCGCAGTGCATCTGGACGCGCGTCAAGGTAGGGGCGGAACAATGCCGAGCTCCGGCCTGGAGCGGGATCCGACGATGCCTGGAGAACAATGGAAAGCATCACGGTGGTGATCCCTACCCCCGCACCCAGCATGAGAGCGATTGCCAGATGAGTGCCGACTCGCTGCTTGAATCGAATCAACGACATCTTGATGTAGTAACCGTGCACGTACCCTCCTTGGCCTTTGCAGAGCCCTCAACTTCAACACGAAGGAACTCCCCGTAGAAGAAGTTGCTCCCTTTCTCCCAGCTCACCTATTCCAGCCATGTATGGGCTGCAGGCGCAGAAGGTCAGGATTTCGTTCTCTTGGTACACCAGAATCTCGCCCATCCTGCTGTCGAAAAGTTCCCGGCATGCGCATATGAGAGCGGGAAAGGCCCCGAGATTCGCCTTGGGTCGCCCCCTAGGGAAACTCAGTGCAAACGCCTCTCCGTGGTAGCTACATATGATTGGGATGCCTTGCGGCTGTTCGACGAAGAATGGATGCCACTGCTGCTCCCCTTCTGCGACATCGGAATCACCGTCCCAACGGAAGTAGGACCAGACTGACTTCTGTACGAATTTGTCCAGATGCGACATATCAGGCATTCGATGACCGAACCCAAAAGCAAAACGTGGCGTTCTAATGCCTGGAATACGCTCGGAAAGAAGCTTCCACTGCACATTCAAGGGGAGAAGCGATCTACTCACTCCGCGAGGACCAATTCCATACGTCAGTGTGTGCGCTCGCGATAGAACCGAACCCAAAGCTGTGTGTGCCCAGTTCTCATGCAATCCGAATGCACGAAGACGCTTGCCAATCTCGGTGCAAGAGAGATCGAAGACTCTGTTGATGATGTAGGCGGACCACATGTTAGGAATCGACGTTTCCACTATGGGTTCAATGATCTCAGCCTCCTGAACGCACCAACTTTGAGTCAGCTCGTCCAGATGGATCACACTCACACCCTCGACATCTCTCAGCACGGTTGCGACAACGTCTTCCGGGTCGGAGTGGATGACAATGGTTGGAATCTTCATGCCACGCTCTCCAGCATCTCCCTTTGCACTTTTCGGCCGTACTGGGCCCTGATCTCCTCCTGAATTTCATCCACGACCGCCATCAGCTGCAATGAGGCGGGTGACTCCAGTACGAATAGCGTCGAGATCTTCCGTTCGATGAAGAATCCGCCCGCTACGTGCATCAGTCGTCGCTTCATTCTCCTCCCGGCTTCTTCTCCAATCTCGCCGCCGACACCAACCAATCTCCCGAGAAGCTGATGAATGGCGTAGTAAACAAAAACCGCGTGTGCCAGCGAATGGTTGGGAATGAAATTTCCTGACCATGGTGAAACCGGGCGCACCCTGATTGCACCTGACATGAACTTCCCGTGCACCTCTTCATAGGCGGAGAGATACGAGTGTACGGACTCATGCAGAATTGCCTCTGCGCAAAGATCCACGGTCATTTCTGGCCTGTGAACATTGAGAATTCGGATGCAACCAACATGAATCGGCCGATACTCGGATCCAAGATTGAGTGGTGAAACCTGATCACCCAACTGGATCGACTTCCTCACAAACACACGCCTTGTGAATATTCGAATCAGCAGACCCAGATGTGGAGTGGCTTTATCCACGAGTTCTATGGCGGCTTCCAGCTTCTCCTGGATTACCCCAAGCTCTTCTGGTGAAATACTCATGAATGGATTGCAGAACGTTCCGCTCTCAGGTTCGTTCCGGCGTGCCAGTCCACTATCCACGTCCAGAGCGATCACGCCTCCCACTTTTGCGCGCTCAACCTTTTCAAATCCGAAATCACGCTGCCTTACCACCCACTCCCCTAGTGGGCTTTCGACTTCCTTCCCATGGTGCAACCCTCCCGCTTCTTCATGGTTTGGAGAAATTTGACACTCCGCCCTTGCGGCGAGATGAAGTGCTTCGATGGTCGATACGGGCCTTCCATCTGGATCTTCATGACAGACTCCATCTGGATCATCCATGAATCCAGAAACCCACGGGGATCCAAGCAATCTTCTTCTTGCCGCAGGATCCAGGTTCTTGAACGCTCTTTCAAATTTCTCCACACATTCGTGGTTCTCGAGTTTCTTCGCTCTGAATTTCGAAAGAGCTTCGCCCAAACGACGCGGAGCAGCTTCAAACCATGCATCCAGAAGTACCGAGCAAACGTCAACCGTTCTACGCGGATCCTCAATCGCTCTCCTGATTTCCTCTATGGAAGTTCTCATCAACTTCTCCTTGGTGGCGGACGGCCGCCCCAAGGGCGGCCGTCCGCGTTCTTAGACGTTGAACTTCTGTACTTCAGGAACGACATGCGCGAACTGGAGCTCTTCTGCGTCACCCGACGAGTAGTGACCGCAGTGGGTTCCACCGCTTGAGTAGTTGGTACATTGCACACCCGCGATCTCGCTATCGCTGATTCCTTCTTGCAGCTCCGCCCCGCTGACGAGGTTGATGTCCAGCACAGAGAAGTTCTGGATCTGCGTGAGATCATTGGTCGCACTTTCCTGCGCAGCAGATGCGATTCCGGATAGACCAAGCATTGCAATGAGTGCCGGTGGGAGAAGCACGGATTTGCAGATCTTCGACATTGTTCCGCTCCTTTGAAGTTGATACTGCTGGATATGACCGTGAGCTTGCGCGGCTCCTGGCCAACGTCAGCGGTTGCTGACGATTTAGATTTTTCCAGCAGGGTCATCGACATCAATAGCAGCAGATTTCTTTGCAACTATCCTCAGTGCGAGGACCGTCACGTAGCGTCTGGAGCTGACGCAATCCGTCGGGTGTGGGGGATTGTCCGAGTCAGCGACCTCGGGAATGGCATAGGAAGATTCACGCCGTATGCGACTGGTGTCGGTCTATAAATCGCTTAATGCCAGAAATACCAGACAGCTGCCGCCACCAACGCTCCCAACAACACCACCTGCACCACCACATAACCCACGCCACTGTCGCGCGATTCAGCGGCAATGCGTTTCTGCAGCGCCTCGCTCACATCCGGCGTTTCTTCCTGCTGTGTCTGCTCACGCAACGCCTGCGCCAGCGCGCGTTCTTCCGCATCGCGAGGGTCGGTCGATGGGCTCACAGCAGTTCTCCGGCGGCGGCATGCCGCGTCAGTTCCTGCTTCAGGACCTGGCGCGCGCGGTGCAGGTGGCTCTTGATGGTACCGCGTGCCAGCCCGGTCACCTGCTCGATCTCGACCAGGTCGAAGTCCTCCAGGTAGTGCAGGCCGACGATCAGGCGCTGCGGTGCACTCAACCGCTCCAGCGCCACGCCAAGATGGCGCCCCGCCTGCAGCGCCTCGCTCAGTTCAGCCGGCCCCGGTCCTTCATCGCCGATTCCCAGTTCCTCCGGCACCTCCACCGCCACCATCCATTGCGCCTCCAGCCGCCGCCGGCGCAGGTGCTGCAGCGCGGTGGTGTAGGCCACCCGGGAAATCCAGGTGCGCAGCGAGGATTCAAAACGAAAGCGGTGCAGCTGGCGGAACACGGCCAGGAAGGTCTCCTGCAGCAGGTCGGCCACCTGATCGCGGTCGCCCACCATGCGCCCGATCACATGTGCGCAGGTGCGCTGATGTGTCTCGACCAGTTGCGAAAACGCCGCCTGCGAGCCATCGATGATGGCCCGCACCAGGGCCTGGTCCGCATCCAGCGGTGCGGCGGGTGCCGCCGTCGCCGCTGCATCGTGGCGGCGACGGCCCCGCAGTGCCGACAATGCTTCGCCGAGCAGGCTCATCTGCGGGGCGCCCCCTGTGCCCGTGACATGGGCCGGCTCAGCCCTTGCGTGCGGCGGGGCGGGTGAAGTGCCAGGCCAGCAGCTGGCCCAGGCCAGCACTGCCGACCAGCGCGGCGGCGGCACCGAAGGTCAGGTCACGGGCACCGATGGCTTCCAGCAGGGCCATGGCCAACGCCAGGCAGACCAGGCTGATGCCCCAGCGCAGCGCCCCCTGGCGGCGGCGTTCTTCTTCCAGCACGGCCAGCGAGCGGATCACTTCCTCCGGCACGTGCGGGGCCACCAGCTTGCTGCGGGCGCGGGCATCGGCAATGGCGTGGATCGCGTAGGCGATGCAGATGAAGAGAGTGATCGGGATCAGTTCCTGCATGGTCGGGCTCCTGTTCGGTGGATGATGCGGGTTCAGGAGAATGGATGCGCGAGGCCGGCTACCGGTTGCACCACTTTGCCAATCCCGCTGCCATGACCTGTGGCCCCTGCCCCGGGCCCTTGCGGCTGCTACGCTTGGCCGGTTTCCTCTTCTGGTGCCGTCCGCCCATGTCCCGAGTGCTGCCCCTGTCCCTCCTGCTGTCGGCCGTGCTGGCCGCACCGGCTGCGCATGCCGCGCCGACGCCGATCACCATCCAACAGGCCATGGCCGACCCGGACTGGATTGGTCCGCCGGTCGAGAAGGCCTGGTGGTCGTGGAACAGCCAGCAGGTGGAATACCAGCTCAAGCGCAGCGGCAGCCCGGTGCGCGATACCTTCCGCCAGCCGGTGGCGGGTGGCGTGGCCGCACAGGTGGCCGATGACCAGCGCGGCACCCTGGACGTGGCCGAGCCGGTCTACGACCGCAGCCGCAGCCGCAGCGCCTTCGTCCGCAATGGCGACGTGTTCGTGCGCGACCTGCGCAGCGGCGCGCTGACCCAGCTGACCCGCAGCAACGAGCGCGCGGGCAACGTGAACTTCGCTGCCGACAATGGCGTGATCTGGCGCGTTGGCCAGAACTGGTTCCACTGGACCGCCGCCAGCGGCGTGCAGCAGGTGGCCAGCCTGAAGGCCGAGAAGGATCCGCGCACGCCGCCGAAGGCCGACGTGCTGCGTGACCAGCAGCTGCGCACGCTGGAAACCCTGCGCCGCGACCGCGACCAGCGCGAAGCACTGAAGGACCAGGACCAGCGTTGGCGCCAGGCCGACCCGACCCGCGCGCCGGGCCCGGTGTACCTGGGCACCGACGTGGAGATCGCCGACAGCGTGCTGTCGCCGGACCTGACCCACCTGATCGTGGTGACCAAGCCGAAGGACTTCGATGACGGCCGCGGCGGCAAGATGCCGCTGTACGTGACCGAGTCGGGCTACGAGGAAACCGAAGACACCCGCACCCGCGTCGGCCGTAACGGCTTCGAGCCGCACACCCTGTGGTACGTGGACGTGCGCACCGGCAAAGCCGAGAAGGTCTCGCTGGCCGGCCTGCCTGGCATCAGCACCGATCCGCTGGCCGAGCTGCGCCGCAAGGCCGGCAAGGACGCGCTGAAGGGCGAGCGCAGCCTGCAGGTGATGAGCGACTTCATGGGCGGTGGCATCCGCTGGAGCCCCGATGGCCAGCAGGCCGCAGTGATGCTGCGTGCCAACGACAACAAGGACCGCTGGATCATCAGTGTCAACGCTGCCGATGGCCGCGTGCAGAACCGCCATCGCCTGACCGACAACGGCTGGATCAACTGGGGCTTCAACGATTTCGGCTGGATGGCCGATGGCCGCACGCTGTGGCTGCTGTCGGAGGAATCGGGCTTCTCGCACCTGTACACCCAGGCCGGTACGGCCAAGCCGCAGGCACTGACCAGCGGCAAGTGGGAAACCTCGGCGCCGGTGCCGTCGGCCGATGGCAAGGGCTTCTACTTCCTGTGCAACCAGCAGGCACCGCATGACTACGAAGTCTGCGCGGTGGACACCGGCAACCGCCAGGTGCGCGAGCTGACCAGCCTCAACGGCGTGGAAGACTTCTCGTTGTCGCCGGACGGCCAGCAGCTGCTGGTGCGCTATTCCGGTGCCTACCTGCCGCCGCAGTTGGCCGTGCTGCCGAGCACCGGTGGCCAGGCCCGCGTGCTGACTGACACCCGCACCGCCGACTACAAGGCGCGCCAGTGGATCCAGCCGAAGCTGGTGGCAGTGCCGTCCAAGCATGGCGCCGGCGTGGTGTGGGCCAAGTACTACGAACCGGAAAACAAGGAACCGGGGAAGAAGTACCCGATCGTGATGTTCGTGCACGGCGCCGGCTACCTGCAGAACGTGCACCAGCGCTACCCGGCCTACTTCCGCGAGCAGATGTTCCACAACCTGCTGGTGCAGAAGGGCTACATCGTGCTGGACATGGATTACCGCGGCAGCGAGGGCTACGGCCGCGACTGGCGTACGGCGATCTACCGCAACATGGGCCACCCGGAACTGGAAGACTACAAGGACGGCCTGGACTGGCTGGTCGACACCCAGCAGGGTGACCGCGACCACGCCGGCATCTACGGCGGTTCCTACGGCGGCTTCATGACCTTCATGGCCCTGTTCCGCTCGCCGGGCACGTTCAAGGCCGGCGCCGCGCTGCGCCCGGTGGTCGACTGGCACCAGTACAACCATGGCTACACCAGCAACATCCTCAACACCCCGGACATCGATCCGGAGGCGTACCGCGTGTCCTCGCCGATCGAGTACGCGCAGAACCTGCAGGACAACCTGCTGATTGCCCACGGCATGATGGATGACAACGTGTTCTTCCAGGACTCGGTGAACCTGACCCAGCGGCTGATAGAACTGCACAAGGACAACTGGTCGATCGCACCGTACCCGCTGGAGCGCCACGGCTACGTCCGCGCCGATTCCTGGCTGGACCAGTACAAGCGCATCCTCAAGCTGTTCGAGCAGAACCTGAAGTGAGCAACGCCGCGGCCACGATCCACATCGTGGCCGCGGTCATCCTGGATGACCGCGGCCGGGCGCTGGTGGTGCGCAAGCACGGCGCCACCCGCTTCATCCAGCCCGGCGGCAAGCCCGAACCCGGCGAAGCGCCACTGCAGGCGCTGGCCCGTGAGCTGGACGAGGAACTCGGCGTGCAGCTGTGCACCGATGCCTCCATCGCGCTGGGCACGTTCCAGGACTGGGCGGTGAACGAGCCCGGCCACCGCGTGCAGGCCCAGGCCTGGTGGGTACAGGTGGACGGCAGGCCACAGGCACGCGCGGAGATCGCCGAACTGGCCTGGGTGCCGCTGCAGCCACCGCACGGCCTGCCCTTGGCACCGCTGAGCGAACACCATATCCTGCCGGCCGTCGCCACCCGGGTGACGGCCCGCTGAGCGCGCGGGCACCGATTGCAAGGACACCGGATGTCAATGTCGATCCCGCCGATTCCTTCGCTGGTCCAACCGACCTATCACGCCTGGGTGCGCCCGATCGCACACGCCTCGTTCTGGCTGTCACTGCTGCTCACGGTCTACTTCGTGATGCAGGGACTGCTGCTGTGGCCGCTGCACAACCTTCCGATCTGGCACCTGGTTGAGAGGGAAGTACAACTCCAGCACCTGCACAGCCTGATCTGGCTTCTGGCGCATCCGGTGGCCGCGTCGATGATCGTCGCACTGCTGTGCCTTGCCTCGACACTGGCCAGCTGGGGACTGCTGCGCGAGCGCAGCTGGGGCCTGTGGAGCTTTGTGGCGATCCTGCTGATGAGTGCATTGACCAACTTTGCGATCGCCGGGTGGCTGGACGTGTTCATGCGCGACGTCATCCCGTTTCTCTCCGACGACGCCGTCCTGCAACAGGAACTCCATCTGAAGCGCTGGTTGATCACGCTGACCATGGTGGCCATGTCATTCGTACTCCTCGGCCTGCAGGGCTGGCTGGCCTGGCGCCTGCTGCGACCAGACATCCGCTCGCGCTTCCACTGAGCCACACCCCTTTCCCGCACGACAAGGACCGTCGCATGCGCTTGCTGACCCTTCTCCCCGCGCTGCTGCTGTTCGCCGCGCTGCCTGCCGCCGCCGATGCGCTGCGCTGTGGCGAATACCGCAGCACCGGCGGTGGCATGGCGCTGATATTCACATCACCCAGCAGCGGCTACCGCCGCGACGACGGCAGCGAGCCGGGGCCGCTGTGGGTCGATCGCAGTGCGGCGCAGGCCCGACTGGTCATGCTCGACGATGGCGTGGCACTGCCGGTCCGGATCAGCGCCGATGGGCAGCGCATCGAAGACGACGTGGTGGTCTACACGCTGCGCCAGTCCCGGGGCTGCGCCAGCGAACCCGCCGCGATTGCCGGCAGCTGCCGCGCCGCCGGCAGCCACTGCATTGCGCAGCTGCCCGCGGCTTCGCCCGGCCAGATCCAGCGCGCGTGCGACGAAGGCGTTGGCGCGGGCTGCTCGGCGCTGCTGCGACAACTGCGGGATGGCAGCCCAGCAAAGGCCACCGACGACGTCGGTGCCACGGGCTTTGAACGCCCGCCTGCCTGCCGCGAACACACGCCCGGGCATGACCCGCAGGCCTGCGAGGCGCTGACCAATGATGCATTGGCTGCCGCCATGCAGCGGGTGAATCAACGCCTGCAGCAGGAAGACGAAGACACGCTGGGTTCGCCGCTTCCGGCCGCTGCACGCGATCAGCTGCAGCAACTGTGCCTGCAGCACCGCAGTGGCCGCTTCTGCGTGGAAGTGGCCGCGCAGCAATTGAACGCGCTGGAACCTGCGTTGGCAGTGCAGGCCCTGCAGGTGGTCTGCGATGCGGGCCGCGTCAGTGCCTGCGGACGTACCGCACCGCTGCGTGAACTCGGCACCGACCTGCGCCTGGTGCCGTTGCAGCGGGTGCCGTGCGGCCGTTACCAGGCTGACGGTGGCGTGATCGACATGCTCGACTTCGGTGATGGCGCGCGTGCCCGCCTGCACGAAGGCGCCGTCCAGCTGCAGCAGAACGGCGAAACCCTTGTGCTGCACCAGCTCGGCAATGGCGACCTGCTCGGCATCGATACCCAGACCGGCTACCAGCGTTACCGGCCACTGCGCGACGCGGCACAATGCACGCCCCCGCGCGAGGGCCAGGGTTCGCCGTAGCGCCAGGAGCTTCCCGTTCGATCGTCAAGGAGACGACATGCATTCACCCGCACCGCGCCGCCGCTGGCTGGCCTGGGCCCTGCTGCTGGCCGCGCCGATGGCCGCCGCACAGTCACCACAATGCGGCCTGTTCAAGGCCGACGAAGGCAGCGGCACGCTGCGCATCAGCTCACCGAACCGCGGCGAGCAGAAGCACTTCGGCAGTGCGCCGTCTCCGGTCGCGTTCCAGCAGATCGACGGAAAGCTGCAGCTGGTGAACCTGGAGTACGGCCTGCCCAGTGCGCTGCAGGTGCGCGATCGTGGCCGCACGGTCGAGGTGGATGGCACGGTCTACCTCCTGCAGGCCCCCGCACAGTGCGCCGCAGCCGCCACGCCGGCTGATGGCAGCTGCCTGGCCGATGCGGCCGCGTGCCTGGACAACCGTCGCGAAGCGACCCCGGCCGCGCTGGAAGCAGGGTGCCGGGAAGGCGTGCCCGGCATGTGCCTGCAACTGGCCGATCGTTGGCACGAGGAAGCCAAACCCACGGTCGAGGCCGATCCCGCCCTGGCAAAGGCAGCGCTCGACGCCGCCTTGTCCGGTATCAAACTCCCCGCCGCCTGTGACAACGGTGGCTTCGAACAGGGAACCCCGGCGTGTGCCGCCGCACTCGAGGCCGACCCGGCAGTGCAGGAGCAGCTGGTCAAGGCCGCGATGACGGCCGCCATGACCGAAGCCATGGTGACGATGACGGCACCGACCGTGCCGGTGATCATTCCAGCTGAGCGGCGGCAACAGTTGTTGCGGTTGTGCCGCGAGGTACCGCACGGCGGCTTCTGCACCCGCGTGGCTGAGCTGTCCTGGGACGCGGGAGATCCCCAGCAGGCGGTGCAGGCCCTGGCTGCGGCCTGCACCCCCGGCAATGACACCGCCACTTGTCAGCGCCTGCCGGCGTTGCAGGCGGTGGGCGCATCGCTGCGACCGCAGCCCGCAACTGCATTACCCTGCGGCAACTACCGGTCCGACGGCGGCCTGATGGATACGCTGGACTTCGGCGATGCCGGCCTGGTTGGCGTTGGCTGGAGCAGCCATCTTCGCGCACGCGTCGAAGCGGGCGACATCCGCATCCGCCACGACAGGGGCGGCGACTTCGTGCTGCGCCCGCTGCCCGGCGGCCAGTTGCTGGGCCTGGATAACTGGACCCGCTTCCAGGTGTTCGTCCCCACCGGCGAGGGCCCGACACGGTGCAGTGCACCGAAGCAGTTCAAGGTGCTGCCACTGCCGCAGGATTGCCCGCTGGCGCTGGCCAACGAGGGCGGTGCCGAAGCCTGCTGCGCGCAGGGCAAGCTTCAGGGCTGCAACATTCTCGGCAACCGCCTTGCGCTGTCCGGGAACTGGCTGCAGGCCGCCGAGCACTACACCACGGTCTGCCGCGCCGGCGTGCGCGAAGGGTGCGAGAACCTGGTGACCGCGCAGGGCAACGGCGCGGAACTGGACGCACGGGCAACCCTGGAGCAGCTCTGCAAGGCCGACCGCAGCGGCCTGCACGTGGCCTGCGACGTGCTCGGCACCCAGAACTGGGAGCTGATCACGCTGGGTGGTGCTCTGCAGAAGGCGGTTGACGAGGCAGCCGAGGACGACGCTCCGGCGCCGCGCAACTCCAACCGCAAGCGCTGAGCCGGCCAGGGCCTGCCCGCAGCTTCGGGCGGGCCCTGCGGTAAAGTACGCGCCATGAACGAATTCGAGCGCGTGCGCGCCTACCTCACCGACCTGCAGGACCGCATCTGTGCGGCGATCGAGGCCGTCGATGGCCAGGCCCGCTTCCAGGAAGACCTGTGGCAGCGGGCCGAGGGCGGTGGCGGGCGTACCCGCGTGCTGCGCGACGGTGCGGTGTTCGAGCAGGCCGGCATCGGCTTCTCCGACGTGGCCGGCAGCCGCCTGCCGCCATCGGCCTCGGCCAACCGTCCGGAACTGGCTGGCGCCTCCTGGCGTGCCACTGGCGTGTCGCTGGTGTTCCACCCGCTCAACCCCTACGTGCCGACCACGCATGCCAACGTGCGCTTCTTCCAGGCGCAGCGCGACGGCGAAGTGGTGGCCAGCTGGTTCGGCGGTGGCTTCGACCTGACCCCGTTCTATCCGTTCGACGAGGACGTGCAGCACTGGCACCGGGTCGCGCGCGACCTGTGCGCCCCGTTCGGCGAAGAACGCTATGCCGCGCACAAGCGCTGGTGCGACGAGTACTTCTTCCTGCGCCACCGCAATGAAACGCGCGGCGTCGGCGGCCTGTTCTTCGACGACCTGCACGGCGACTTCGAGCGCGATTTCGACTATCTGCGTGCGGTCGGCGATGGCTTCCTGGATGCCTACCTGCCGATCGTGCAGCAGCGCAAGGACACCGCCTTCGGCGAGCGCGAGCGAGAGTTCCAGCTGTACCGACGCGGCCGCTATGTGGAATTCAACCTGGTCTACGACCGCGGCACGCTGTTTGGCCTGCAGAGTGGTGGCCGCAGCGAAAGCATCCTGATGAGCCTGCCGCCGCGGGTGCGCTGGGAGTACGGCTTCACCCCGGAAGCGGGCAGCGCCGAGGCGCGCCTGGCCGATTACCTGGTGCCGCGCGACTGGCTCTGACCTTCCGGCGCCACGCCTGACGCGTGGCGTCTTCTCCTGCCTGTGGTGCGCCCTGCACCGGACAGGTCCTGCTTTGCCTCCTTCAAGGATGACCCCATGCCTGCTGCTGTTTCCCTCCGCCCCCGCGCTGCGGGCTGGCGCTCCCTGCTGTTGCTCGCATTGGCCTCGGCCAGCCTGCCGGCTGCCGCGCAGTCGATGGCCTGCGGCACCTACAAGGACAGCGGCGGCACTATCACGCTGACCATCGAGAGCGAAGGCCACGCCTTCCTGTCCGGCCCCTACCAGGCCACCGAGGAACTGCGCATCGCCCGCCAGGAAGACGTGCTCGGCACCGGCAACCTGTCCACGGGACGCCTGGAAAACTGGTTCTTCTCGGACAACGACCGCACGATCAACACGCCCTATCGCGAGTTCACCCGTGAGCACGCCGCCGCCTGCAAGACGATGCCCGAGCCCATCGAAGATGGTTGCGTGATGAACACCTCCGAGTGCCTGGAGGCGCTGCCCGAGGCCGCACCGGTGAAGCTGCACGCCTGGTGTGCCGAGGGCGTGGGCGCGGCCTGCTCCCAGCTGTTGGAGACCTACCAGCAGCAGGCCAAGGACGCTGCCCCGGCGCCTGCACGGGCCGAGCCGCCGAAGCCGGAGATCTGCAAGGAGGATTCCGCGTCCTTCAACGCCGAGGGCTGCAGGGCGATCGCCGAGGTGGTCGGGCTGGAGATGATCGGCAAGTCCCTGCTCGGGCTGCAGCATTCGGTTGATCCCGTGTTGCCGTCCGCGCAGCTCGATGAGCTGGCCGCACTGTGCCGGCAGCAGCACGGCGAGACCTTCTGCGCCGACGTTGCCGAGGTGCTGTGGAGTGGCGGGCGCCTGTTGCAGGCCCACGAAGCGCTGCAGCTGTCATGCGCGCAGCGCGCGGACGGCGTGGCCTGCGGCCGCGCCAAGGCGCTTGCCAGCCTGGCCGCTGCGCCGGTCGCTTCACTGGCTCCGGTGCCGGCCACTGCGCTGCCGTGTGGGAGCTATGAAGCCGAGCACGGTGTGCTCTCGCAGCTGCGCTTCCTCGATGGCGGCCTGGTTGAGGCCGAGGGGCGCGACCAGCGCCTGCGCGCGCGCCTGCAGGACGGCCGCATCCTCATCCGTCCCGATGTCGGCAGCGACTTCGTGCTGCAACCGCTGAAGAACGGAAACCTCGCCAGCGTCGACGGCGGCAACCGCTTCGCCTACTACGAGCGCAAGCCCGCCGCAGGCAATGCCAGCTGCACGCCGCCGGTGGCGTTCGTGGAGATCCCGCTGCCACTGGATTGCCCCACCCTGGCACGCAAGGACGGCGCCAAGGCCTGCTGCACCGAGGGCAAGCTGCTGGGCTGCAAGGTTGCCGGCGAAGCGCTGTTCGAGGCCGAGAAATGGGCCGCGTCGCTGCCCTACTTCGAGACGCTGTGCGGCGCCGGTGTCCGCGAAGGGTGCCTGGCATTGGCAGCGGTGTACTCGCACACCGCCGACCCGAAGATCCCGCAGGCCATGGCAGCGATCTGCGCGAAGGATGGCGAGGGCACGCATGTAGCCTGCGATGTGGACGCCACCCGCAACTGGCCGGCACTGAAGGCCGAAGCCGCGCTCTGAGGGCGCGGGAAGGGGTACCCGTAGCGTCGAGCTTGCTCGACGCTACACGTCAGGTGCTCTTCCTCGGGATGATGGTGATGTGCCCGTTGATCTCCAGCAGGGCCAGCTCGACATCCTCCACGCCCAAGCAGCCCTGCTGGCGCATCGCGGCCTCGAAATCGGCACGGGTGACCTGCTCACGGCGCAGAACGGCGTCGAACAGGCGCCCATCACGCGCGATCACTACCGGTTCTCCTTCCACCAGGCGCTCGATGCGACGGCTGCGGGTGCTGACCCAGCCCACCCCGTAGTTGAGCAGGATCAGGGTCGCGGCCAGCAACAGGCCACCGCCCAGCGAGGTATCGGTACCCAGCAGCGCGTTCTGCACCGCGTTGCCCAGCAGCACCACCAGCAGTACGTCGAACGGGGTGATCTGTCCCAGCGGGCGCTTGCCGCTGAGCCGGACCATGCCCAGCACCACGACATAGACCACCACCGCGCGCAGGATGAACTCCCACCACGGCATCGCCAGTGCGAACAGATCGGGCATTGTCTTCCCCTGCGGAGCGGTGGCCCAGCGTGGCGCAGGCCACGGCATCTGGCAACGGCACAAATAAAAAGCCCCGCTGACCAGGGGGAGGTCAACGGGGCCGGGGAACGGGCACTTGGGGAGGAGTCCCCGTTCCGAGATCTGCTCCAGGGGATGGGAGAGATCCACAACAGGCGTTGCGCCTGTCGAGAGTTATAGAAGCACTCCGAACACTAACGGTTCGTGAAGGGGCCCAATTTAATGAACCTCCATCAGGGCAACATTCATGATCGAGTCAGAAACCTCTGACGAATGAACGAATTCACGTCGTTTTCGGCCTGAAACACCCTCAGTGTGCTTCGTCCCAGTTGTTGCCGATGCCGGTATCGACCACCAGCGGCACCCGCAGTTTGGCCGCTTGCGACATGCGCTCGACCACCTGCAAACGCAACTCCTCGACGAAACTGCTTTCGGTTTCGAACACCAGTTCATCGTGCACCTGCAGGATCATCCGTGCCGGTGCGCCGCTGTCACGCAGCCACTGGTCCACGTCCACCATCGCGCGCTTGATGATGTCGGCGGCGGTGCCCTGCATCGGCGCGTTGATCGCGGCGCGCTCGGCACCGGCGCGCAGGCCCTGGTTACGTGCATGAATGTCGTTCAGGTACAGGCGGCGGCCGAACAGGGTTTCCACATAGCCCTGGTCGCGGGCCTGCTGGCGCATCCGCTCCATGAAATCACGCACGCCCGGGTAGCGGCTGAAGTACAGCGCCACGTAGTCCTGCGCCTGGCCACGGTCGATGCCCAGGTTGCGCGCCAGGCCGAAGGCGCTCATGCCGTACATCAGGCCGAAGTTGATCGCCTTGGCCGCGCGGCGTTCGTTCGGGGTCACTTGCTCCAGCGTGCGCCCGAACACCTCGGCGGCGGTGGCGCGGTGCACGTCGGCGCCCTGCTCGAAGGCACGCACCAGGCCCGGGTCCTCGGACAGGTGGGCCATGATCCGCAGCTCGATCTGCGAATAGTCGGCCGCCAGCAGCTGGAAGCCCTCCGGGGCGATGAATGCGCGGCGGATGCGGCGGCCATCCTCGGTGCGGATCGGGATGTTCTGCAGGTTCGGGTCTGACGAGGACAGGCGGCCGGTGGCGGCGCCGGACTGGTGGTAGCTGGTGTGCACGCGGCCGGTGTCCGGGTTGACCATCTCCGGCAGCTTGTCGGTGTAGGTGCTGCGCAGCTTGGCCAGGCCGCGGTAGTCCAGGATCACCCGCGGCAGCTCGTGCTGGTCGGCGATCGCCTCCAGCGCCTCTTCATTGGTGCTGGGCTGGCCCTTCGGGGTCTTCACCACCGCCGGCAGCTTCAGCTCATCGAACAGCACCGCCTGCAGCTGCTTGGGCGAATCCAGGTTGAAGCTACGGCCGGCCAGCTCGGTGGCCTTCTGCTGCGCGGCCAGCATGCGCGAGGACAGGTCCTGGCTCTGCCGGCGCAGTTCGTCGGTGTCGATCCGCACGCCATTGGCTTCGATCGTGGTCAGCACCGGTACCAGTGGCATCTCGATGTCGCGGTACACGCTGTCCAGCGCCGGCTCGGCCAGCAGCTGCGGCTGCAGCGCGCGGTGCAGGCGCAGGGTGATGTCGGCGTCCTCGGCCGCATAGCGGCTGGCTTCGTCGATGCCCACCTGCGAGAACGGAATCTGCTTGGCGCCCTTGCCGGCCACGTCCTCGAACTTGATGGTGTTGTAGCCCAGGTAACGCAGGGCCAGCGAATCCATGTCGTGGCGGGTGGCGGTGGAGTTGAGCACGAAGCTCTCGAGCATGGTGTCGTCGTGGTAGCCCTGCACCTCCACGCCGTGGCGGCGCAGCACATGCAGGTCGTACTTGCCATGCTGGCCCAGCTTCTTCTTCGCCGGGTCCTGCAGCACCGGGCGCAGCGCATCCAGCACCTGCTGCATCGGCAGCTGCGCCGGCGCGCCCGGGTAATCGTGGCCGACCGGAATATAGGCGGCCTTGCCCGGCTCGACCGCCAGGCTGATGCCCACCAGGCGCGCGCGCATCGCGTCCAGCGCATCGGTTTCGGTATCGAAACTGATCAGGTCCGCCTGCTGCAGGCGCTCAACCCAGGCCTGCAGCTGCTCGGCGGTCAGCACGGTCTCGTATTCACCCGGCGCGGCCAGCGCCGGATCCAGCGTGCCGGCGGCCGGTGCCTCGGCGCTGCCACGGGCGAAGCCGGCGGCGGTGCCACGCAGGCTTGGCGTTGCTTCGCTGGCGGCCGTCGGTGCCGGCAGCGGTGCACCCAGCTCCTTCAGCGCCTGGGTGAAGCCGTAGCGCGCATACAGCTCGGTCAGCTCCGGCACGTCCTGCTCGCGCAGGGCCAGCGTGGTCGGGCTGGCGTCCAGCTCCACGTCGGTGCGGATGGTCACCAGCTCGCGGTTCAGCGGCAGACGCTCCAGCGCGGCGCGCAGGTTCTCGCCGATCTTGCCCTTCATGGTCGGCGCGGCGGCCATCACCCCGTCCAGGTGCTGGTACTCGGCCAGCCACTTGGCGGCGGTCTTCGGCCCGCATTTCTCCACGCCCGGCACGTTGTCGACGGTGTCGCCCATCAGCGCCAGCAGGTCGATGATCTGGTCGGCGCGCACGCCGAACTTCTCCATCACTGCGGCATCGGAATCCATGCGGCTGCCGGTCATGGTGTTGACCAGCTCGATGCCCGGGCGCACCAGCTGGGCAAAGTCCTTGTCGCCGGTGGAGATGGTCACCTTCAGGTCCTGTGCCACGCCCTGCAGGGCCAGCGTGCCGATCACATCATCGGCCTCCACGCCGGGAACACGCAGGATGCTGATGCCCAGCGCTTCGACGATGCGGCACATCGGTTCGACCTGGCTGCGCAGCTCGTCGGGCATCGGCGGGCGGTTGGCCTTGTACTGGTCATACAGGTCATCGCGGAAGGTCTTGCCCGGCGCATCGACCACGAACGCCACGTAGGCCGGGCGCTCCTTCAGTGTCGAGCGCAGCATGTTGACCACGCCGAACAGCGCGCCGGTGGGTTCGCCCTGTGCATTGGACAGGGGCGGCAGCGCGTGGAACGCGCGGTACAGGTAACTGGACCCGTCGATCAGGACTAATCTGCTCATGGGTCGATTCTACGCGCCCGTGCCTGCACTGCGACGACACGGCACAGCCGCGGCGATGGGGCATAATCAAGGCTCTTTCCAGGCAAAGGCCCCCGCCGATGAAGACCCTGATGCTGGCTTCCCTGCTCCTGCTCGCTGGCTGCGCCAGCATGGGTGGCGCGGGCGCTCCCCCGGTGGACGTCAAGGGCGCGGATGTGTCCAAGCGCACCATGGACAACGGCGATGTCATCGAGGAATACCGCGTGTCCGGCCAGCTGCGCATGGTCAAGGTGACCCCGTCGCGCGGTGCCCCGTTCTATATGTACGACAAGAACGGCGATGGCCGTTTCGACAACGACAAGGACGGCGTGTCGCCGGTGTACTGGAAGCTGTACAGCTGGTGATGTGACCGGGGTCGGATCCCTGCGCTTCAGTAGATCCACGCCATGCGTGGATGGGCCCCTGCCGGCCCCTACAAAAGATGACGCCGGCGCGCATCCTGCGGCCGGCGTCGGGTCCCCTCCCCGGGAACGCTTGTATCAGCGGATGACCAGCACCGGCAGCGTGCTGCGTGCCAGCACTTCAGCGGTCTGGCTGCCCAGCAGCACACGGGTCACGCCACGGCGGCCATGCGAGGTCATCACGATCAGGTCGCTGTTGCGCTCGCCAGCGGTCTCGATGATGCCGTCAGCCGCATAGCGGTCCAGCACGTGCACCGGGTTGGCGGTAATGCCCTGCTCGGCGGCCTTGGCCAGCGCCGGCTGCAGCACCTTCTGCGCACCTTCCTCGCGGTCGGCCTTGTATTCAGGACTATTCATGTAGCCCACGCTCCAGCCCATGGCGTCGTACATGCCGACGGCCCACGGCTCGGAAACAGTCACGATATCGACCTCGGCATTGAGGTCCTTGGCCAGCTCCAGACCTTTGGCCAGGCCCTTGTCGGCCAGCTCGGATCCGTCGGTAGCAATCAGGATGCGCTTGTACATGGTGGGGCTCCGTGGCGGTCTGCCAGATGGGAACAACACCATTGCACACCGGATGTGCAGGGCGCGCCTTGAGCAGGATCAATCCGGCGCGGCGCAGCGGCGTGTGCGCATCGCCGGCTTGCGTACACGGACACTGCAGCGCAAGCTGGGTGGGCGGCGGCGCGCCGCTTGGGAGAACCCGCATGCAGGACAGCAAGCCGACACCACGAAGCCCCCTCAGGATCATCCTTTGGAGCCTCATCGCCGCCTTCGTGCTGTTCTACGGCGGCTATCATCTGGGCAAGGATCTGGCCCAGCGCGACAACGCCAGGCAGTCAGCCGGCTGATAACGCTCTTCTGTAGAGCCGAGCCATGCTCGGCTGTTTTTCCCGCCAGAAGCAGCCGAGCATGGCTCGGCTCTACATTTTCTGCCCTCAGGCGATCTGCACCACGCGCGCGTTCTGGCACAGCGGATAGCTGGCCACGAATTCAGCGATCGCATCACGCATCGCCTCGAACGATTCGCCATACATGTACAGCGCGGTCTCGGTCGGGCCCTGCCACCAGCTGCAGATCTCGCCCAGGCCGTCGATGTTCTCCGACAGCTGCTCGAACACGTGGTTGGAATCGCACTGCTCGTAGACCTCGTCCGGCAAGGTCAGGCCGTCCAGGTAGATGCCCAGGCCTTCGGTCACGCCGAAGCCTCGATCAGCCTCGCCCGCCCCCTGCAGTTGCGAACCCTTCGGCGCGCCCAGCTGTTCCAGCAGGTCGATCAGCTTCGGCACGCCCGCAACGTCCACCAGCGCCACTTCGATATCGCCGTATTCGACCTCGCCGAGGTCGGACATCGCGGTGCCGCCGCCAGTCAGCTCACCCACCTGCGCCGCCTGCAGCAGCGCATCGAGCGGATCCTCGAACAGTTCATGACGATGCTCGGGCTGCAGCTTGGCGTTCAACTTCACGGTGACGTGCAACGTGGATTCGGTCATCGGGGCGTTCCTGGAAGATGTGGCTTCTATTGTAGAGCCGAGCCCATGCTCGGCTGTTCTTTCCCGACAGAAGCAGCCGAGCATGGGCTCGGCTCTACAACAGCCCGTCAACGCAGGAACGGCGCCACCTTGCGCTTGAGCAGCTCCACCAGCACCGGGTCCATGTAGTCGTAGTCGTCGGGGATTTCCAGGCAGATCACCCGCTTGCCATTCAACCAGGCCTTGTAACGGCTGGACAGACGGTTGCGGTGCGCCCTTTCCATCACGAAGACCAGGTCGGCCCACTGCAGCAACTCGGGGCTGAGTACTTCCTCGGCGTCGGCCAGCAACCCGGCTGAGGCGGTCTCGATGCCCGGCCAATCGGCAAATACCTGCTCGGCGGTGGGGCTGCGCAGGCGGTTCTGACTGCAGAGGAAGAGCACGTTGCGGGTCATGGATACTCGCTTTTGTAGAGTCGAGCCGTGCTCGACTGACTTTTCCCGCTGCAAGCAGCCGAGCATGGCTATGCCGGTCGTCCTGACCGGCACCCTTCGGGCCGTCGCAAGCGACGTTGGCAGCGGCTCCTGCCGCTACCTTCGGCTCTACAGGAATTCCCGCCCCCCCGACGGTGATCAGATCACCGTCAGGTTGGCATACGCCATCACCAGCCACTTGCTGCCGGCGTCGGCGAACTCGACCTGCACGCGGGCGTGGGCACCGTTGCCTTCGTAGTCGGTCACCATGCCTTCGCCGAACTTGGGATGGGTGACCAGCGCGCCGAGCTTAAGCGGCGGTGCCTCGATCGAGGCATGGCCCATCACCCGGCTGGCGCCCATCGAGGCCGGCCGCGAGACCTGCACCTTCGGCCGCACTTCGTGCAGCAGCTCGCGCGGAATCTCGCGCAGGAAGCGCGACGGCAGGCTGTAGTTGTCCTGGCCATGGATGCGGCGCGATTCGGCGTAGCTCAGCACCAGTTTCTGGCGCGCGCGGGTGATGCCGACGTAGGCCAGGCGGCGCTCTTCTTCCAGCCGCCCGCTTTCCTCCAGCGAACGTGCGCTGGGGAACAGGCCTTCTTCCAGGCCGGCCAGGAACACCAGCGGAAACTCCAGGCCCTTGGCCGAGTGCAGGGTCATCAGCTGCACGCCGTCCTCGCCCGCCTGCGCCTGGCCCTCACCGGCCTCCAGCGCGGCATAGGCCAGGAACGCGACCAGCTCGTCCATGTCCTCGCCCACTTCCTCGATGTCATCGGCACGGCGCACGAAGCGAGAGGCCACCGAGACCAGTTCGTCGAGGTTGTCGGTGCGCGATTCCGAGTCCAGCGCGTTGCGGCTTTCCTTGCTCCAGTGCTCGCGCAGCTGCGAGCGGGCCAGCACGTGGTCCACGCGCTCGGCCAGGGTCATGTGCAGGGTCTGCGCCTGCAGCTCGTTGACCAGCACCAGGAAGCCGGCCAGTGCATTGCGCGCACGTGCGGCCAGCGCGCTGCCCTGGGTGACCAGCATGGTCGCTTCCCACAGCGAAATACCCTGCGCGCGCGCCTCGCGGCGCACTTCGTCCAGCGTGCGATCGCCGATGCCACGCGTCGGCGTGTTGACCGCGCGCTCGAACGCCGCGTCATCGTTGCGGTTGGACAGCAGGCGCAGGTAGGCCAGCGCGTCCTTGATTTCGGCGCGCTCGAAGAAGCGCATGCCGCCATACACGCGGTACGGCACCTGCTCGCTCAGCAGGGCCTCTTCCAGCGCGCGCGACTGCGCGTTGCTGCGGTAGAGCACGGCCACTTCGGTGTAGCTGCCACCATCGCGCACCCACTGGCGGGCACGCTCGACGATGTAGCGCGCCTCGTCCATCTCGTTGTACGCCGCGTACAGGTCGATCGGCTCGCCGTCGCCGCTGTCGGTCCACAGCTGCTTGCCGATGCGGTCGGGGTTGTGCGCGATCACCGCATTGGCGGCGCCGAGGATGTTGGCGGTGGAGCGGTAGTTCTGTTCCAGGCGGATGGTCTGCGCGCCCGGGAAGTCGCGCAGGAAGCCCTGCACGTTCTCGACCTTGGCACCGCGCCAGCCGTAGATGGCCTGGTCATCGTCGCCGACCACGAACACGTGACCGGAATCGCCGGCCAGCACGCGCACGAAGGCGTACTGGATGGCATTGGTGTCCTGGAACTCGTCCACCAGGATTTCGCGGAAGCGCGCGCGGTAGTGCGCCAGCAGGGCCGGGTTGTCGCGCAGCAGTTCGTGCGCGCGCAGCAGCAGCTCGGCGAAGTCGACCAGGCCGGCGCGGTCGCAGCGTGCCTGGTACTCGATGTAGGCCTGGCGCATGGTTTCCAGCCAGGCGTCGTGCGGCTCGGGCTGGATGTGCTGCGGGCGGCGACCCTCGTCCTTCTGCGCGTTGATCCACCACGCGATCTGCTTGGCCGGGTACTTGCCGTCGTCCAGTTCCAGCGCCTGCACCACCCGCTTGACCAGCCGCAGCTGGTCGTCCGAGTCCATCACCTGGAAGCCTTCGGGCAGCTTCGCGTCCTGCCAGTGCAGGCGCAGCAGGCGATTGGCCAGGCCGTGGAAGGTGCCGATCCACATGCCACGGCTGCCATTGGGCAGCTGTGCGTCGATGCGGTGGCGCATTTCGCCGGCCGCCTTGTTGGTGAAGGTCACCGCGAAAATGCCGTGGGTCGGCACGCCATCGACTTCATGCAGCCAGGCGATGCGGTGGGTGAGTACGCGGGTCTTGCCGGAACCGGCACCGGCCAGCACCAGGTGGTGGCCGGGGGGAGCGGAGACGGCTTCGCGCTGGGCCGGGTTCAGGCCATCAAGCAGGTGGGAGACATCCATGCCCCCATTTTACGGCATCGCCGTCGCGGCTCCTGCGACCACCTGGGTTGCCAGTGCCTGCGCCTGCTGACGCAGTTCAGGCACCGCCAGGCTTTCCCACAGGCTGCCGATGCGCAGGCTGCCGAGCACGCCCAGCCGTGCCTGCGGCTGGCCACCGGCGGCACGCAGGCGATCGCCCGGCACCGTGCTGTCCAACCCCAGTCCATGCGGGCCGGGGCGTGCCAGCCCATCGGCCTGCAGCTGCTGCAGCAACGGATTGCGCAGTGCGCTGGCGCGGGTCTCCACGCCGGTGGCGTTGATCACCCCGCTGATCGTCCACTGCTGTTCATTGCCCGAGGCATCGCGGCCGGACAGCTGCAGCGCATTGCCGTCGCGCCAGACGCGTTGCAGGCGGGACCGGTGGATACGCAGCTGGCCGCTGTCCTGCAGGGACTGCAGCTGCGCATCCACTTCTTCGGCGATGCGGTGGCGATGCACGTCCCAATAGCGCACCACATGGCGCAGGAAGCGACGCTGGTCCGCCTCATCGAGGCTGCACCACAGCGCCTGCCCGTGCGGACGGATGCGGTCCATCACGCCCTGCCACGGCAGGCCGTCGGCCTGTGACTGGCGTGCGAAGCCACGCAATGCGCGCAGGCGCTGGCGCAGGTTCATCGGCAGCAGCGTGGCCGGGTCGAACGTGGGCAGGCCACCATGCGCGTGCGGCAACGGCAGCAGGCCATGGCGCGAGATCACGTGCAGCGGTCCGGTGTGGCCGGCGGCGACCAGCGCCAGCACGGTGTCGGCCATGCTCAGGCCGGAGCCGACAATGGCTACAGCCTGTTCGCCGGCCAGGGTGCGTACGCCGTCGTAGTCCCAGGCCTCGATCACATCGTCGGCAGGCAGCGCATCGGCACCGGCCACCGGCAGCGGGCGCATGCTGTTGCCGGTGGCGAGCACCGCCTGCGCGGCGTGCAGCGTGTGGCCATCGCCGAGCGTCAGCTGGTAGCCGTGGTCATCCGGCTGCAGGCCCAGCACCGGCTGCGCGATCACCTGCAGCTGCGCCGGGCTGGCTGCGGCAGCGTCCTGCAGGCGCTGCTGCAGGTAGGCCGCGAAGTAGTGGCGGCACACGTAACGCTCGCCCAGCACCTCGCGCGCCTCGCCCGGGTAGGCGTTGGCGGCCATCAGGTAGTCGAGGAAATCGCCGGGCTGGTCGGCAAACGCACTCATCTTCGCCGCCGGCACGTTCAGCAGATGCTCCGGCCACGGCGTGGCATAGGCGATGCCCTGCGCCAGCTGCGAGGCGGGTTCGAAAATGGCCAGCGCCAGCGGCGCCTTGGCCTGGCGCAGTACCTGGATCGCCACCAGCACCCCGGCCGCACCACCACCGATGATTGCCAGGTCCAGTTCGCCATTACGCGGTGAATCAGTCATGTGCCGATTGTAGGCCATCGGCGATGACAGGCCGGATTGCCGAAGCGGGCGGCCGGCATTGCCTTACATCAACGCATCGGCCAGCCGTGCGATGCCTTCGCGGCTGCGCCGCCACGTGGGGCGACTGCGCCACTGCTGCAGGTCCAGCTGCCGCGATTCACGCAGATAACCATCCTCGATCTCGCACAACTGCTTCACCAGCGCGCGGTCGTAGCAGATCAGGCCGATTTCGGCATTCAGCGCGAACGAGCGGATATCCATGTTGATCGAGCCGAGCACGGCGATGTCCTCGTCCACGCTCATGTGTTTGGCGTGCAGGAACTGCGGTTCGTACAGGGCGATGCGCACGCCACAGCGCAGCAGCTCGTCGTAGTACGCCTCCTGCGCCCACGAGGTCAGCCGCTGGTTGTTGCTGGCCGACAGGATCAGCTGCACCTGCACACCGGACAATGCGGCGATGCGCAGCGCGCTCAACGTGGCTTCGTCGGGCACGAAGTACGGCGTGACCATCACCAGCCGGCGCCGCGCCAGGTGGATCAGCGCGGCCACCGCATCACGTGCGTTGCTATAGGGATATGCCGGCCCGCTGGGCAGCAGCTGGGTGGCGATGTCATCACTGCACTCGGGCACGTCGGCAATCACGTCCAGGCGCTGGCCGGTTTCCATGTACCAGTCGCTGGCGAACACCGCCTCCAGGTGCGCCACCGCCGGGCCACGCACGCGCGCCACCAGCTCGCGGTTCGGGTGGCCGGGCACGAACTGCGGGCCCGCCAGGTTCTGCGAACCGACATAGGCCACTTCGTTGTCGATCACCGCGATCTTGCGGTGGTTGCGCAGGTCCATGCGCCCGCTGCGGCGCCAGCGCAGGCCACCGGGCAGCATCGCGCGCACTTCGATGTCGCGCGCCTGCAGGCGCTTGCGATAGGCGCGCAGACCGCGCTTGGCACCCACCGCGTCGAGCAGCACACGGCATTGCACGCCACGCGCGGCTGCACGCTGCAGCGCCTCGACCACCGCCTCGCCCACCGCGTCGTCAAACATCAGGTAGTACAGCAGGTGCACGCGGTCCTCGGCCTGGTCGATGTCGGCGATCAGCGTGTGCAGCGATTCGTCGTAGTCGGTCAGCAGGTCCACCGCGTTGCCGTGCACCGGCATGAAATCACCCTGCCGCTGCACCAGCGGCACGATCTCGGCGCAGGCGGTGTCCGGCTGCGGGGTCCAGCGCAGGCGATGCTGCAGCGCCTGTTCCTCGCGGATGACCTGCGAGGCCTCGGCCTGGCGGCGGATGCGCTCGCGCGACAGCCACGGGTGGCCGAACAGCAGGTACAGCGGTAGGCCCAGCAGTGGCACGAAGCCGACCAGCAGCAGCCAGCTGCGCGCCGCCCCCGGCGTGGTGCGGGTGGGGATCCAGCACAGCGCGACCAGCCGGATCAGCCAGTCGATCAGCAGCAGGTAGGAACCCAGCAACCACTCGAACAGCATCGCGTCGTCCGTCGGGAGGTGATGGGCCATTCTGCCCAGCGGGGTGTGTAGAGTCGAGCCGCGCTCGACTGCTTTGAAGCCGTGTGCCAACCAAGGTTGGCACCTACCGGGGGTGGGGACGGCGTGCCAACCAAGGTTGGCACCTACCCGGTGAAGGGACAGCGTGTCGACCAAGGTCGACACCTACCGGGGGCGGGACAAGTTGCCAACCAAGGTTGGCACCCACCATCTGGATGCCAGGCATGAAAAAACCCGCCACAAGGGCGGGTTTCTTCGCGGGGATCAGCAATCCTTGCGGATTACTTGATCTTGCCTTCCTTGTACGGGACGTGCTTGCGCACGACCGGATCGTACTTGGAGAATTCCATCTTCCCCGGGGTGTTCTTCTTGTTCTTGTCGGTCGTGTAGAAGTGACCGGTACCAGCGGTCGAAATCATACGGACCTTATCGCGCTTGCCTGCCATGATCGTCTACTCCTCAGACCTTTTCGCCGCGCGCACGCAGCTCAGCCAGAACGGAATCGATGCCGTTCTTGTCGATGGTGCGCAGTGCATGCGCGGAAACACGAAGCTTCACCCAGCGGTTTTCGCTGGCAACCCAGAAGCGGCGCTCGTGCAGATTCGGCAGGAAACGACGACGGGTCTTGTTGTTGGCGTGCGAGACGTTGTTACCCGTCTGCACTCGCTTGCCGGAAACCTGGCATACGCGGGACATTGCGCACCTCGATAGTAAGTTGTGTCAGCCCGTAGCCCGGGAGACGGCGGCCTCGATGGTTGCCCACCACACGTCAAGAGAATCAAAGGGTTACGCTGGCGTTGGGCGGCCGGGGACGTGCTCCCGGGGGCGCCGCCCGGTAGAAAACCGGACACAGCGAGCCGCGCATTATGCACGGGTTCAAGCACTTGCGCAAGTTACCCACAGGCCGGTGCTGAATGCGACGGTCGCTCCCTGTAGAACCAGCTCAACGCAGGTGCGGAATCACCTGGGCCAGCAGATGCGCATCCTTCAATGCGCCATGCAGGCCGCGGTTCCCGGGAATACGCAGGCGCTGCAGCACATCGTCCAGCTTGTTGCCCTGGCCCGGCCAGCGCCCGCGCGCCAGCTTCAGGCTGCAGGTGATGCGGCAATGCTGGGCCAGCGTGCCGGGGATGCCAGCCAGGCGCAGCTCGTTGTCCAGGAAGCCCACATCGAAGGTGGCGTTGTGCGCGACCATCTCGCTGCCACGCAGGAACTCCAGCAGTTCGGCGGCCTTGCTGGAGAACAGTGGCTTGCCTACCAGCATCGCGTCGCTGATGCCGTGCACGCGCTGCGCGCCCCAGTCCACCTTGCGCTGCGGCTGCAGGTAGGTGTGGAACTGGCGGCCGGTGAGCTGGCCATCGATCAGTTCGACGGCACCGATTTCGATCACCCGGTGCCCCAGGCGGTGGGAGATGCCGGTGGTTTCGGTATCCAGTGCGACGATGCGGCTCATCAGGGTGTGCGTTCTCCAGTACGTGCAGCCGGATTTTCGCACGCGACCGATGCACTCACCCCAACGCTTCCACCACCCAATCGATGAACACCCGCAGCCGCTGGCTCATGTGCCGGTTGGGCGGGAACATCACATGCATCGGCATCGGTGGCAGCTGCCAGTCCCGCAGCAGCGGCAGCAGCTCACCACGCGCCACGTGCGGTTCGGCCATGTAGCTGGGCAGCGCCACCACGCCGAGCCCCGCCAACGCAGCCGCCAGATAGGCGTTGCCGTCGTCGAAGCCGACCGTATAGCGGCCCTGCACCTCGACGCGCTCATCGCCACGCTGTGCAGTGAACACGCGGGCGCGGCCACTGCGCGGGCTGAGGAAACCGACCATGTGGTGATCGGGCCCTTCCAGCGCGCGCGGGTCGGTCGGCACGCCGAAGCGCTGCACATAGCCGGGGCTGGCATGGAAGCCGATCGGCAGCGCAGCAAGCGGCCGCGCCACCAGCGCCGGGTCGGCTGGAGTGCCACCACGGATCACGCAATCGACGTTGTCGGCGATGACATCGACCTCGCGGTCACTCACGCCGATGTCCAACTGGATCTCCGGGTAGCGCGCCTGGAAATCCGGCAGCGCCGGAACCAGCCGCAGCCGCGCGTAAGGTCCAGGCACGTCCACACGAAGGCGGCCACGCGGTTGGGTAGCGGCGTCGCCGAGACCTCCTTCCACCTCTTCCAGCTCGGCCAGCAGGCGGGCGATGCGCGGGTAGTAGGCCGCGCCATCGGCGGTGACGCTGACCCGGCGTGTGGTGCGGTTGAGCAACCGCAGCCGCAGGTGCGCCTCCAGCTGCTGCACCAGCTGGGTGGCCGTGGTGCGGCTGATCTGCAGGGTGTGCGCAGCGCGGGTAAAGCTGCCGGTCTCCACTACCCGGGCAAAGGCGCGCATCGCCTCGAAACGGTCCATGGTGGGTCATGATTGTTTGGAAATGGCAATCAATCTAGGCCGATAATCGCGGTTTATCCAGACAGCGCTGGCGGGGAGGATGGCGTTCTCTCCCACGGGTTCCTTCCCATGTCACAGCGCGATGTCGTTTTCCCCGCCGGCCGCCAGGCCCTGTACGAGCGCAACCGCTACTCGCCAGCGATCCGATCCAACGGCTTCCTGTTCGTTTCCGGCCAGGTCGGCAGCCGCGAGGATGGTTCGCCTGAGCCGGACTTCGAAGCGCAGGTGCGCCGCGCCTTCGAAAATCTCAATGCGGTACTGGCTGCCGCCGGCTGCAGCTTCGATGACGTGGTCGACGTGACCGTGTTCCTGGTCGACCCCGAGAAGAACTTCGAGAAGGCCTGGGCGATCGTGCCCGAGTACTGGGGCGAGGCGCCGCACCCGACCCTGACCGGCATCGGCGTGACCTGGCTGTACGGGTTCCAGTTCGAGATCAAGGTGATCGCGAAGCTGCCCGCAGACCGGTAGTGCCGGCCGCTGGCCGGCAACGTGTCGGGAGCCGAAAAGCGTGTCGACCAAGGTCGACACCTACCAGGGCAGTCGGCGTGACCTGGCTGTACGGGTTCCAGTTCGAGATCAAGGTGATCGCGAAGCTGCCCGCAGACCGGTAGTGCCGGCCGCTGGCCGGCAATGTGTCGGAGGTCGAAAAGCGTGTCGACCAAGGTCGACACCTACCAGGGCAGTCGGCGTGACCTGGCTGTACGGGTTCCAGTTCGAGATCAAGGTGATCGCGGAGCTGCCGTGATACGGGCATTGCCGGCCGCTGGCCGGCAATGTGTCGGAGGTCGAAAGGCGTGTCGACCAAGGTCGACACCTACCAGGACAGTCGGCGTGACCTGGCTGTACGGGTTCCAGTTCGAGATCAAGGTGATCGCGAAGCTGCCGTGATACGGGTAGTGCCGGCCGCTGGCCGGCAATGTGTCGGAGGTCGAAAAGCGTGTCGACCAAGGTCGACACCTACCAGGGCAGTCGGCGTGACCTGGCTGTATGGGTTCCAGTTTGAGATCAAGGTGATCGCGAAGCTGCCTGCAGACCGGTAGTGCCGGCCGCCGGCCGGCAGCAAGGTGTCGGGGGTCGAAAAGCGTGTCGACCAAGGTCGACACCTACCAGGGCAGTCGGCGTGACCTGGCTGTACGGGTTCCAGTTCGAGATCAAGGTGATCGCGGAGCTGCCGTGATACGGGTAGTGCCGGCCGCTGGCCGGCAATGTGTCGGAGGTCGAAAAGCGTGTCGACCAAGGTCGACACCCACCAGGGCAGGAGGTCGGCACCTGCCAGAGCTGGCGTGCCCGGCGCACCTGAACGGGAGGTTCCGACGAATTCCCGAGGTCACCATTGATATTGTATCCGGCGAAAACCGCTTGCTAGCCTCCCCTCCATGCGCCGGATCACCCGCCAACTGCGTACGTACCTGATGATGCTGCTGATGGCGGCATTCGTGGTCGTGCCGGTGGCCGACGCACTGGTGTGTGCGGTGGAACCGCATGCCAGCAGCGCCCATGTCGAATCCCTCGCGGACGACGCAGGCGGTGACAGCGACAGCGACAGCAAGCACACGGGTGCCTGCACGCATAACCACTGCCACCACTCCACGCTGAGCCTGCCGGCGAACGATTTCGCCGCCTTCGGTACGCCGCTGCCGGCGCGCTGGATGAATACCGGCGACGTGGCGACCTATGCGGTCGCCCAGGATGAATTGACGCGTCCCCCCCGGGCGTGAGTTGAGCGCGTCCCGCAATCGCGGGCTCCCGTTTCACTCACAACCGGAATCCCCCTATGTCGATCCTGACACCTCGGTCGCCGCGCGCGGCCGGGCTGGTCGTCGCTGTACTGCTGGGCCTTGCCCCGGCAATGCAGGCGTCGGCGCAAGCCGCCCCCTCCTACGACACCCTGCTTGAACGCCTGGACCAGCTGCCCGGTACCCGTGTGGGTACGGCACTGGCCGAGGCCGCCGATGCGCGTGCCGACCAGGCCCGTGCGTTGCCCAATCCTTCCCTCTCCTACTCCGCCGAAAACGCCTGGGGCACCGGCTCCTATGGCGGCATGGGCAAGGCCGATACCGTGCTCACCCTGTCCCAGCCGCTGGAGGTCTGGGGCCAGCGTGGCGCGCGTGTCCGTGCCGCCCGCGCCGAGGCACAGGCCGCCAACCTGCGTGGTGCCCAAAGCCGCAGCGACGTGGCCAGCCAGCTGGCGGTGGTCTACGCACAGGCGGAAAGCGCACTGCGCCGCTACACCCTGGCCGAAGAAGCACTGACCCTCACCCGCGATGACGCCAACGCCGTCAACGCGATGGTCAAGCAGGGCCGCGAACCGCAGCTCCGTGCGGTGCAGGCGCAGAGCGAAGTGGCCAACGCCAGTGCTTCACTGGATGAGGCACAGGCCTTCCGCGATGCCGCGCTGGCCCGCCTGGCCGGTGCCGCGCTGCTGGATGCGCCGGTGCAGTCGATCGACGACAGCCTGCTCGACCGGGCCCCGCCGCTGCCGCGTGGCGCCACCGACGTGGCACTGGCGGTGCGCATCGCCGAAGCCGAAGCCGATGCGGCCGGCAAGCTGGTCGACGTGGAGCGCAAGCGCGCCCTGCCCGACCTCAGTGTCACCGCCGCACAGACCCGCTTCCGCGAAGGCGGCGAGCGTGCCTACAACCTCGGGGTCAGCCTCAGCATCCCGCTGTTCGACCGCAACCGCGGGGGCATCCGCGCCGCCAATGCCGACCAGCGCGCGGCCGAGGCCCGCCTGGACCAGCAGCGCCGCGACAGCGAGGCGGCACGTCTCTCCGCCGTAGCCGGACTGAAAGCCGCCGGAAGCCGGACCCGCGCCGCCGATGAAAGCGTGGTCGCCGCCGAAGAGGCGTATCGCCTGGCCCGCGTCGGCTTCGACGCCGGACGCATCTCGCAGCTGGAACTGCGCAGCACGCGCAGCGCCCTCATCGCCGCCCGCGGCACCGCCGTGGATGCGCGCCTGTCGCGCGTCGGCGCCGAAATCGATCTTGCCCGCCTTGAGGGGCGCGCACCTTTTGTGGAGGCCAAATGACTCTCTCCCGTACTTTCCCGCTGATCGGCGGCGTGCTGCTGACCATGCTGCTGGCCGGCTGCGCTGGCAACGCGCAGACGCCTGCCAATGAAGACCCCGCTGCGGCCAAGGCCGGCACCGACGATGGCCACGGCCATGCCGCCGACAGCAAGGAGGCCAAGGCGGAAACCGCCAAAGCCCCCGCCGACGCCGATGAAGGCGTGGTGCAGCTGACCCAGGAACAGATCAAGGCCTCCGGTATCGAAGTGGTCGCGATCGGTCGCGGTGGCGGTGGCTCGACCCGGCTGTCCGGCAGGGTCGAGCCCACCGTGGGCGCCCGCGCTTCGGTTGCCTCCACGGTGACCGGCCGCGTCGAGCGCGTGCTGGTCGCGCCGGGCACGGCGGTGAAGCAGAACCAGGCACTGGCCATCGTGGTCAGTGGCGAGGCCGCGGTGTTCCGCGCCAATGCGCTGGCCGCCTCGGCCGAAGCAGAAGCCGCGCGCCTGGCCTATGGCCGCGACAAGGCGCTGGTCGACCAGGGCGTGGTCGCCCGCCAGGAAATGGAAACCTCGCGCGCACGTTCGCTGGCGGCACAGGCCCAGGCCGCCGCCGCGCAGGCCCAAGCCGCCGCCAACGGTTCGCCGGACAGCAGCGGTCGCGTGCGCATCACCAGCCCGGTAGCCGGCATCGTCGGCAACGTGCAGGTCACCCCGGGTGGCGTGGTCGCCGCCGGCAGCGCGGTGGCCGACGTCGCCGACCCGACGATGAACGAGCTGGTGTTCACCGCACCGCCGGCGCTGGCCGCGCAGGTCACGCCGGGCATGAAGCTGGAAGTGAGCGTGCCGGGTGGCAGCTTCACCGCCACCGTCACCGGGTCGGCCGCCGATGTCCGCCAGCAGGGCGGCGTCGCGGTGATCCGTGCCACGCCGGTGGACGCTTCGCTGCCGCCGGCCGGTTCTCCGGTATCGGCGGTGGTGGTCACCGAAGGCCAGGACGGCTCGCTCAGCGTGCCGGCCGATGCGGTGCAGAACGTCGATGGCGGCAGTGCGGTGTTCGTCGCTGTCGAAGGCGGCTTCAAGGCGCAGCCGGTGCTGGCTGGCCGTCGTGCTGGTGACCGCATTGAGATCCTCGGTGGGCTGACCGGCAACGAGCGCATCGTCGGTGCCAACGCCTTCCTGCTCAAGGCCGAACTGGCCAAGGGCGAAGCCGAGCACGGCCACTGAGGAGGCGACCATGTTCAAGCTGATCATTGAAACAGCGGTTCGGCACCGCTGGCTGGTGGTGTTCCTGGCGGCGCTGATCGCCGCCGTGGGCCTGTTCCAGCTGGGCAAGCTGCCGATCGACGCGGTGCCGGACATCACCAACCGCCAGGTGCAGATCAACACGGTGGCACCTGCACTGACCCCGGAGCAGATCGAACGGCAGGTGACCTACCCGCTGGAAACCGCGCTGGCCGGCATTCCCGGCCTGACCACCACGCGTTCGCTGTCGCGCAATGGCTTCTCGCAGGTCACCGCGATCTTCACTGATGCCACCGACATCTACTTCGCCCGCCAGCAGGTGGCCGAACGCATGCGCGAGGCATCGGAAGACCTGCCCGATGGCGCGTCGCCGATGCTGTCGCCGGTCACCACCGGCCTCGGCGAGGTACTGATGTGGACGGTGGACTTCACCGCGTTCGATCCGGCCAAGCTGGCCAAGCCCGGTGAAGCGGGTTGGCAGGCCGGCGAGGTCTACCGCACGCCGGAAGGCAACCTGCTTCGCACGCCGGAAGAACGTGCCACCTACCTGCGCACCGTGCAGGACTGGATCATCGCGCCGCAGATGCGTTCCAGCCCGGGGCTGGCCGGCGTCGATACGGTCGGCGGCTACGTCAAGGAATACGGCGTGCATCCGGACAGCGCCAAGCTGGCCGCGCACGGCCTCGGCCTGGCCGACCTGGTCACTGCCCTGCAGCGTTCCAACGTGCAGGCCGGTGCCGGTTTCGTGCAGCGTGCCGGCGAGGGCCTGGTGGTACGTGCTGACGGCCTGGCGCTGACCACCGACGATCTGGCACAGGCCCCGGTAGCCACCCGCAATGGCGTGGTGGTACGCGTGGCCGATGTGGCCGACGTCGACCTGAGCCGCGCACCGCGCCTGGGTGCGGCCAGCCGCAACGGCCACGAAGCCGTACTCGGCACCGCGCTGATGATCGCCGGCGGCAACAGCCGCACCGTGGCGCAGGCAGCTGCGGCGCGCCTGGAACAGGTAAACAAGTCGCTGCCGGCCGACATCGTGGCAGCACCGGTGCTGGACCGCAGCGTGCTGGTCAATTCCACCATCAAGACCGTGGCCAAGAACCTCACCGAGGGCGCACTGCTGGTGGTGGTGGTGCTGTTCCTGCTGCTGGGCAACCTGCGTGCGGCAACGATCACCGCGCTGGTCATTCCGCTGTCGTTCCTCTTCGCGGTGATCGGCATGAACCGCTTCGGCATCAGCGGCAACCTGATGAGCCTGGGTGCGCTGGACTTCGGCATCCTGGTGGACGGTGCGGTGATCGTGGTCGAGTCGACGCTGCTGATGCTGGGCCAGCGCCGCGCCGAACTGGGCCGTGCGTTGACCGCGATGGAACGCCTGCGCGTGGCCGCCGATTCGGCGATGAAGATGGCGCGCCCTGCGGCCTTCGGGCAGCTGATCATCCTGCTGGTGTTCGCGCCGATCCTTACCCTGGAAGGCGTGGAGGGCAAGACGTTCCACCCGATGGCGGCCACGTTCATGCTGGCCCTGATCGGTGCCTTCATCTTCTCCTTCACCTTCGTGCCGGCGATGGCCGCACTGCTGGTGCGCGAGCCGAAGGTGAAGGACGGCGATGCACATGCTGACGATGGCGAGCACGAAACCAAGCTGATCCGCGTGCTGCGTGCGCGCATCGAACCAGTGGTGCGCAAAGCCGTGGCGCATCCGCGCACGGTGCTGGCCGGTGCGGTGATGATGGTGGTGGTGGGCATCGGCTCGTTCTCGCTGCTGGGCCGCGAGTTCATGCCGACGCTGGACGAAGGCAACGTGGCGATGCAGGCCCTGCGCGTGCCGTCGACGTCGCTGGAGCAGTCGCTGGCGATGCAGCTGGCGCTGGAAAAGGCGATTGCCAAACAGCCGGAAGTGGAAACCGTGTTCTCACGCACCGGTACCGCCGAGGCGGCGATCGATCCGATGCCGACCAACATTTCCGACAGCGTGATCGTGCTCAAGCCGCGCAAGGACTGGCCGGATCCGAAGCTGGGCAAGGATGCACTGGTGGCACGCTTCGAGAAGCTGGCCGGGCAGCAGCTGGGCAACAGCTTCGAGTTCAGCCAGCCGATCGAACTGCGCTTCAACGAACTGATCTCCGGCGTGCGTACCGACCTGGCGGTAATGATCTTCGGCGATGACTTCAGCCAGCTGCAGAAAGTGGCCGACCAGGTGGCGTTGAAGCTGCGTGCGGTGAACGGTGCGGCCGACGTGCGGGTGGAACAGATCTCCGGCCTGCCCACGCTCAATGTGGCCATCGACCACGTGGCGGCGGCGCAGTACGGCCTGACTGCCGCGGACGTGAGTGATGCGCTGTCCACCGGCATTGGTGGCACGGCGGCCGGCAAGATCTTCGAAGGCGACCGCCGCTTCAACGTGGTGGTGCGCCTGGACGATGCCTCGCGCAACGATCCGGACCAGCTGGCTTCGCTGCCGATTGCCACGCCTGCGGGCCTGGTGATTCCGCTGTCGTCGGTCGCGCGCATCACGGTCAGCGAAGGACCGAACCAGATCAGCCGCAACAACGGCAGCCGCCGCGTGGTGGTACAGGCCAACGTGCGTGGCCGCGACCTGGGCGGCTTCGTCGGCGAAGCGCAGGCAGCGGTGGCCGACGTGGCACTGCCGCCGGGTGCCTACCTGACCTGGGGTGGCCAGTTCGAGAACCTGCAGCGCGCGGAAAAGCGGCTGGCGACGGTGGTACCGGTGGTATTCCTGCTGATCGGCAGCCTGCTGTTCATGGCGCTGCGCAGCGGCAAGGAAGCCATTCTGGTGTTCAGCTGCGTGCCGTTGGCGCTGGTCGGCGGCATCCTCGCGCTGCTGCTGCGTGGCATGCCGTTCTCGGTGTCGGCGGCGGTCGGCTTCATCGCCGTCTCCGGCGTGGCCACCTTGAACGGCCTGGTGCTGATGCAGGCGATCCGTGAGCGCCTGGATGCCGGTGACCCGCCGCTGCAGGCGGCGATCAACGGCGCCTCCAGCCGCATCCGCGCGGTGCTGACCACGGCGCTGGTGGCGATCGTCGGCTTCATTCCGATGGCGATCGCCAGCGGTTCCGGTGCGGAAGTGCAGAAGCCGCTGGCCACGGTGGTGATCGGTGGCCTGATCACCGCCACCGTGCTGACCCTGCTGGTGCTGCCGACCTTCGCGGCGCGGGTGGCCAAGCCAAGGGCGGTGGGCTGAAAGACCACGGGGTCGGATCGTGCGATCCGACCCCGTTTTCCGATCCCTGGTAGTGCCGGCCGCTGGCCGGCAATGTCGAACGTTTGCGGTGCATGCGGGTTGCCGGCCAGCGGCCGGCACTACCCTTGCACGGTCAGGCCTTCTTGCGTTCGGCGATGTAGGCCTGGATCTGCTGTTCCAGCACCGGCAGCGGCACCGAGCCCTGCTTGAGCAGGGTGTCGTGGAAGCCCTTGATGTCAAACTTGTCGCCCAGCTCCTTCTCGGCCTGCGCGCGCAGGCGCACGATGGCGATTTCGCCCAGCTTGTAGCTCAGCGCCTGGCCCGGCCAGGAAATGTAGCGGTCCACTTCGGTGGTCACTTCATGCTCGCTCAGCGCGGTGTGGTCACGCAGGTAGGCCAAGGCCTGCTCGCGGCTCCAGCCCTTGCTGTGCACGCCGGTGTCGATCACCAGGCGCGTGGCGCGCCACATCTCGTAGGTCAGGCGGCCGAAATCCTCGTACGGGGTTTCGTAGATGCCCATTTCCACGCCCAGCTTCTCGCAGTACAGCGCCCAGCCTTCGCCATAAGCGGAAATATAGGCGTTGCGGCGGAACTCGGGCAGGTTCTTCTGCTCGGCGGCAATGGCACCCTGCAGCGCGTGACCCGGATCGGACTCATGCAGGGTCAGCGCCGGCAGGTTGTACAGCGGGCGCGACGGCAGGTTGTAGGTGTTGAGCCAGTAGGTGCCCATGCCACCGCGGCCGGCGGTCCAGAACGGCGCGATGTCCGGCGGCACCGGCACGATGGTGAAGCGCGCGCGCGGCAGCGTCATGTACTTGCCCAGCTGGCCATCGGCCCGCTTGGAGATCCATGCGGCGCGCGACAGCAGCTCTTCCGGCGTCTTCGCATAGAACTGCGGATCGGTGCGCAGGAAGGTCAGGAACTCGGCGAAGCTGCCCTTGAACTTCACCTGCTTGATGATGTCGTTCATTTCCTTCTGGATGCGTGCAACTTCATCCAGACCGATGCGGTGGATCTCGTCCGGCGACAGGTCCAGCGTGGTGTATTCGTGGATCTGCTGCTTGTAGTACGCCTTGCCGCCCGGCATCGCTTCGGCGGCCAGCGTGGTGCGCGCCTGCGGCACGTATTCGTTGACGAAGAAGGTGCGCAGCTGCTGGAACGCCGGCACGACCTTGCCACTGATCGCTTCGCGCGCCTGCGCCTGCAGCCTGGCCTGCTCTGCGGCCGGAATGCTGTTGGGCAGCTTCTTGAACGGTGCGTACAGCGGCGATTCGGTCGGGTCCTTCAGTTCGGCAACGGTGGCGATGGACACCTCGCGACCATCGAGCACGGCACGCGGCACGCTGAAGCCGCGTTTGAGGCCGGCGCGCATGTTTTCGGTCTGCTGGCCGAAGTAGCGCGGCACATCGTTCAGGCGGGCGATGTAGTTCTGGTAATCCTGCGCGGTCTTCATCTCGCGCCGGGCCATGAAGGACAGGTTGGACCAGAACGAGGAGTCGGCGTTGAACGGCATCTCGTAGCCACGCAGGCGCACTTCTTCGGCCAGGTTGAACACCTGATCGCGGTAGATCGCGTAGTTGATCTGGTTGTCGGGCGAGAGCGTCTTCGGGTCGATCTTCTTCAGTGCAGCCAGGGTCTCGTCCCACACCTTCAGGCGCGCCTGCTGCGCGGCCGGGCCGACGTCGGGCATGCGGGTGGCGTTGGCTGGCGCGTCCTCGTCCTCGCTGGCCTCGCCGCCGCCCTCCTGGCGCCACTTCCATTCCTTCTCGTACAGCGCGCGGAAGGCGGCATCGGCGGGCGATTCGGTGGCCACGCTGGCCGGTGCGGCGGCGGCGGGCGGCGCGGCCAGGGCCATGGCGGGGGTGGACAGGGCGAGCAGCAGGGCAACGGCAAGACGGGTTTTCACGAGCACAGGTTCCCGGGAAGGCAGACCCCGATGATGGCACCGCCCACGGCCCGTGGCATGGGACGAAGGTCCTGCCTGCGCAGCAGACCGGGGCCCCGGTAGCGGCCAACCTTGGTTGGCCCCCCAACCCCAGCGCCGACCAAGGTCGGCATCTACCGTAGCGTGGCAGACCGGGGCTCCGGTAGCGGCCAACCTTGGTTGGCCCCCAAACCCAGCGCCGACCAAGCTCGGCAGCTACCGGATGAGGCCCCGAAGACCTTAGTGGCTGGCCTTGTCCCGCTTCCAGCCCCGGTGCTTGATGTCCAGCTGCAGGCTGTACAGCGCGGTGAACGCCGGGAACAGGTTCTGCAGCACGCCCACCGAGTCCTGCTTGGCCGAGAACAGGAAGTAGCTCAGCGTCATCAGGCTGCCGACCACGCTCATGTACCAGAACAGGCGTGGGATCACCGGCTTGCCCGCACGCTTGGAGGCGATGAACTGGACCAGCCAGCGGCCCCCGAACATCAGCGCGCCGGTATAGCCGATCAGCTTCCAGCCGGTCACATGCAGGCCGGTCCAGTACAACCAGGTCAGCGGCTGGTCGAGCCAGTGCAGCTCCAGATCCATCAACGCTCCTCCACCGCGGTGCGCTTGCTGCGGGTGATCAGCCAGGCCACGCCACGCAGGTCACGGATGCCGACCAGGGCGCGGCCGAGGTTGTTGTACTTGGAGACACCGGCGGTACGGTGGCGGTGGTTGACCGGCACGCTGGTGGTCTTCCAGCCGGCGCGCTGCATCAGCGCCGGCAGGTAGCGGTGCATGTGGTCGAAGTAGGGCAGGTCGAGGAACGCGCTGCGCTCGAACAGCTTGATGCCGCAGCCGGTATCGGGCGTATCGTCGCGCAGCATGCGTGCACGGATGGCATTGGCCCACTTGCTGGCCCAGCGCTTGCTGCCGCTGTCCTGGCGGTTGACGCGCCAGCCGGCAAACAGCTTCACCTGCGCCTCGGCCGCATCGCGCGCCGCCAGCAGCTTGGGAATGTCGGCCGGATCGTTCTGCCCGTCACCATCCAGGGTCGCGATCCACGGCGCACGTGCGTGCTTGACGCCGGTGCGCACGGCGGTGCTCTGCCCGCTCTGGTTCACATGGTGCAGCACGCGCAGTTCCGGGGTGGTCGCCTTCAGGCCCTGCAGCACCGCCAGGGTGTCATCGCGCGAGTGGTCGTCGATGTAGACGATCTCGAACGGAAGCCGTCCACGCAGTGCGGCGGTGATTTCGGCAACCAGCGGGGCGACATTGTCGCGTTCGTTGAACACCGGGACGACAACGGAAAGCTCGGGTTGGCTCATAAGGCACTCGGCCAAAGGGGGACAAAGACCGCGCATTCTCCGAAGCCGAGGTTATCCGAAGATGAATCCGGCTGTGTGAGGATCCCTCCTCAGGCGCGGTCGCCAAAATACTCGCGGCACCACTGCACGACGGGGGGCAACCCAGCTTCGATCGGGGTCACCGCGTCGAAGCCGAATGCGTCATGGGCGCGCCGGGTATCGGCCATCGTGCGCACCATGTCGCCCGGCTGCATCGGCTTGTAGACCTTCTGCGCGGGGCGACCGGCGGCCTGCTCGATCACGCTGATGAAGCGCTCCAGCTCGACCGGCGTATGGTTGCCGAGGTTGAACACCCGGTGCGGTACCGGACCATCGGCCGGATGCGCGAGCGCGCCGAGAATACCGGACACGATGTCGGAGACATGTGTGAAGTCGCGCTGCATGCGGCCTTCGTTGAACACGTCGATCGGCCGCCCGGCCAGCACCGCGCGCGAGAACAGCAACGGTGCCATGTCCGGCCGGCCCCACGGGCCATACACGGTGAAGAAGCGCAGGCCGGTGGCATGCAGGCCGTACAGCTGCGCGTAGGTGTAGGCCATCAGCTCGTTGGCCGCCTTGGTGGCCGCATACAGCGAGCGCGGCTGGTCCACGCGCTGGTCCTCGGAGAACGGCGGCGTGGCCGAATCACCGTAGACCGAGCTGCTCGACGCATACACCAGATGCTGCACGCCACGGTGGCGGCACAGCTCGAGCATGTTGACGAAGCCGACCAGGTTGCTGTCGACGTAGGCCTGCGGATTTTCCAGCGAATAGCGCACGCCCGCCTGTGCAGCCAGATGGATCACCGCGGTCGGCTTCACCTCGTCGAACAGCGCAGCCAGGCCCTGCTGGTCGGTCAGGTCCAGGGTGCGCAGGTCCAGCGTCGGGCACAGCGCGGCCACGCGGTCGCGCTTGATCTGCGGGTCGTAGTAGTCGTTGAAGTTGTCCAGGCCGACCACCGGCTGGCCCGCCTCCAGCAGCGCGCGGGCGGTGTAGGCACCGATGAAGCCGGCAGCGCCGGTAAGCAGGATGGTCATGGCAGGGGCCCGGAAGCAGAAATTCAGGCCCCTGATGTTACCGGTCTCAGAACAAACCGAAACGCTTCCTGGCGACGTTGACCCGGCCCGGCTCGATCACATCGTTGATCTGCTTCGCATCGAAGCGGTCGAGCAGGGCGTCGGCGCCCTTCTTCAGCTTCAGGTCCATCTCTTCCGGATACAGCGGAACCAGGCTCATGAAGCTGATGGTCCTGCCATCCTCCAGCTCCAGCGTGGCGAAGTCCTCCGGAGCAGTCACCGGCATCAGCACGATGGCACCGTCGAAGCCTGCTCCGGGCGCATAAGGCTCGCTGGGATGGCCGTTGGGAATGGTGTGGCCGAAGCCCAGCCACGTGTCGTACTCGTGCGGCAGCCGCGCCATGCCCTTCAGCAGGCGCACCGGCCAGTAATTGCGCTCGTCCTCGAAAGCGTCCTGGGACATCGGCCAGTCGGCCGGCAGGGTCACCATCAGCTCCATGTAGCGCGGCACATCCGCGTCCACGTCGGCGGGCACGGTCATCGGCAGGTCGCTCATGCCGGAGGTGACCAGGCGCAGGTACGGGCAGTGGTCATTGGCCGGCACCACGTGCACGTCAATGTGCACCAGGTCGGAAATGAGTTCGTGCAGGACCGTGGCGATCGGTCCGAGATGGCGCTCGATATGGCCGCTGATCGCTTCGATGTGCTGCTCTTCGCCGATGGCGAGCACAAAGTCCTTTTCGCGCCGGTGCCTCAGTATCTGGGTACCGTCCGGGCTGACGTCCTCGTACTCGTATTCGTTGCTCATGTCCTGTTCCCTGGATGAGGCCACGGACCGGAGAGCAGTGCATCCCCCGGCACGCGCGGCGGTGCGTTCCCTGTCATCTGCAGGACGCGGCGGGAACAGGCCGCACCCCCTGGCGCTGCGCCGGGCTCAGCCCTGGCGCGTACGCAGCTTTTCCAGCACGCCGTCCAGGGTATCCAGATCGGTGTAGTGGATGATCAGCTTGCCCTTGCCACCGCGGCCGTGGTTGATCGCCACCTTGGCACCCAGTGCTTCGGACAGTTCGGTTTCCAGCGAGGCGATGTCGGCCTGCTGCACCTTCGGCGTCGCCACCGGGCGGTTGCTCGGCACCTTGCCGGCGGCGAAGGCCTGCGCACGGCGCTCGACCTCGCGCACCGACCAGCCTTCATCGGCCGCTTCCTGCGCCAGCTTGCCAGCCAGCTCGGGGGCCAGGGTCAGCAGCGCGCGGGCATGGCCCATTTCCAGGCGGCGGGTTTCCAGCAGCAGGCGGATTGCCACCGGCAGCTCCAGCAGGCGCAGCAGGTTGGACACCGCCGCACGCGAGCGGCCGACGGCCTCGGCAGCCTCGGCATGGGTCAGGGTGAATTCGCTGATCAGGCGCTGCAGCGCTTCGGCTTCTTCCAGCGGGTTGAGGTCTTCGCGCTGGATGTTCTCGATCAGCGCCATCGCGATGACGGTGCGGTCTTCCAGCTCGCGCACCACCACCGGCACTTCGTCCAGGCCGGCCAGCTGCGATGCGCGCCAACGGCGTTCACCGGCGACGATCTCGTAGTTGCCCGCCGGCAGCTGGCGCACCAGGATCGGCTGGATCACGCCCTGCGACTTGATCGAATCAGCCAGCTCGGAGAGCTTGCCCTCGTCCATCTCGCGGCGCGGCTGGTACTTGCCCGGCTGCAGCTGGCCGACGGCCAGCTTGCGCAGCACCTCACCCGGCAGCGGCTCGATCACCGCAGTGGTGGCCTGCACCTGGCTGACCGCCCCCTTGGGACCGAGCAGGGCATCCAGGCCACGGCCGAGGCCTCGCTTCTTGGCTGCCGGCTTGCTGCTGGTCATCAGGCGGTCTCCACGGCCTTGGCGGCCTTGTTGCGTTCGTTGTTGCGGCGGATGATCTCGCCGGCCAGGCCCAGGTAGGCCACGCCACCGCGCGAGGCACGGTCGTAGCCGACGATGCTCTGGCCATGGCTGGGTGCCTCGGCCAGGCGCACGTTGCGCGGCACGATGGTGCGGAACACGCGGTCGCCGAAGTGCTCGGTGAGCTCGGCCGAGACCGCGTTGGCCAGGTTGTTGCGCACATCGAACATGGTGCGCAGCACGCCTTCGATCTCCAGCGCCGGGTTGAGGTTGGCACGCAGCGCTTCGATGGTTTCCACCAGCGCGCTCAGGCCTTCCAGTGCGTAGTACTCGCACTGCATCGGTACGATCACCGAATCGGCGGCGGCCAGCGCGTTGAGCGTCAGCAGCGACAGCGCCGGCGGGCAGTCGATCAGGATGTAGTCGTACTCGTCGCGGATCGGTGCCAGCGCGCGCTTCAGGCGCTGCTCGCGCTCGCTCTGCGCCATCAGCTGGATCTCGGCCGCAGTCAGGTCGATGTTACCCGGCAGCAGGTCGTAGCCTTCGGCGGTCTGCACGCGCACATCGGCGGCGCTGGACTCGCCCAGCAGCAGATCGTAGGTGGAGGAGACCAGCTCGCGCTTGTCCACGCCACTGCCCATGGTCGCGTTGCCCTGCGAATCCAGGTCGACCAACAGCACGCGCTTGGGTGCGTTGGCCAGGGAAGCGGCCAGGTTGACGGCGGTCGTGGTCTTGCCGACGCCACCCTTCTGGTTGGCGATGGCGATGATGCGGGCCATGCGGGTGTGCCTCGTCGACGTGTGCTGGGACCGGTCATTATGCGTACAACCGGGCCCTTGCGGAAATCGTGGATCGCCAACCTCTTGTTCCACAAGGGGCTGGCGACGGGAATCAGGGACCTGTAACAGTGACCAGGTGGCGTTCGCCGGCCAGGCCGGGCACGCTCAGCGGGGTCACCTCGCGCACCTGCCAGCCAGCCGGCAGCTCCGCGATCTCTTCATGCGGGTAGACGCCCTTCATGGCCAACAGCACGCCGCCGGGGCGCAACAGATGGCCACCGACGCGGACGATGCCGGCCAGGGTGTCCATCGCACGCGCGGTCAGCTGGTCGTAGTGGCCAGCTTCGTCCAGCGCCTCGGCGCGCGATTCGGCCACGCGGGCATTGCCCAGACCGAGCTGGCGCACGGCCTCGCGCATGAAGCGCGCCTTCTTGCCGTTGCTCTCCACCAGAGTGACCTGCAGGCCCGGGCAGGCGATCGCCAGCGGGATGCCAGGCAAGCCGGGGCCGGTGCCGAGGTCGGCCAGGCTGCCGTCAGCCACGAACGGCTGCATCGCCAGCGAGTCGAGCAGGTGACGGGTGACCATCTCCTGCGGGTCGCGGATTGCGGTGAGGTTGTAGGTGCCGTTCCAGCGGTGCAGCAGGGCCAGGTAGCGCAGCAGCGGCGGCGCCAGCGCGGCGTCCAGGCCCATGCTGGCCAGGCCCTGTTCCAGCGTGGCAGCCACGCTGGCGGGAAGTGGGTGTTCGCTCATGCCGCCATTATCGCCGGTTTTGCGCGCTGATTCCCCGCTTCAGTGTGGATACCAGGCCAATGCCGCACGGAACTGGCCGGTGGCCTGCCATTCGTGCAGGTGCCAGCGCGCGGCCTCACCCAGTTCCGGGTCGCACCAGCGCAGGTGCAGGGCGCCATCGGCCCCCGGTGCCAGCTGCAGGCGGTGCAGGCCGAACGAGATGCCTTGCCCGTGCGCCTTCAGGATGGCTTCCTTGACGCACCACACGCGGAAGAACCAGTGCTCGCGCCCGGCCTCGTCCAGGCTTTCCAGCCAGGCCACTTCCTCGGGGTGGAAGAAGCGCTGCACGATTTCCAGAAGACGCGGCCGCGGGCGCAGCAGTTCCAGGTCCACGCCCAGCCGCACGCCCTCGCCCAGCGCCACCAGCAGCACCTCGCCGCTGTGGCTCCAGCCGGTGCCGTAGTGGGCCAACGCGCCGCTCAGCTCCGGCCGGCCCTTGTCATCGCGGACCAGCGGCAGCGTCTCCGGGTCGGCGCCCAGCGCCTGCGCCAGCACCTGCCGCGCCTGCGGTTCGCCGCGCTGGCCCGGCACGTGCGGGCGCCGCCAGACCGTCACCGGACCAAAGCGCCACGGGCCGTCGAGGGTGGCTGGCAGGCTCATCCGCACGCGCCCATCACGCAATTCCACGACGGGTTCACGGCCGTGCGCGTCAACTGGTCACAGTTCCCCACCGGAGGTTCGATCATGGGCATCATCATCTGGCTGATCGTCGGCGGCATCGTAGGCTGGCTGGCCAGCATCATCATGAAGCGCGATGCCCAGCAGGGCATCATCCTCAACATCGTGGTCGGCATCGTCGGCGCGCTGATTTCCGGCTGGCTGTTCGGCGGCGGCATCAACGAAGCGATCACCATCCGCACCTTCCTGTTCTCGCTGATCGGTGCGGTGATCCTGCTGGCGATCGTCAACCTGTTCACCCGCAAGAGCATACGCTGACGCGGCAGTCGTGCCGGACGCTGGCCGGCAGACGCATCACAACGGGCCCGGCAATCGTCGGGCCCCGTTCGTTCAACCGATCTGCACCCACGCCGGCGCGTGGTCACTCGGGCGTTCCCAGGTGCGCGGCTCACGATCAATGCCCGAGGCGATCGCGCTACCCTTCAGCGCATCGGAGACCAGGGTCAGATCGATGCGCAGGCCCAGGTTGCGGCGGAAGCCCGCGGCACGGTAATCCCACCAGCTGAAGGTGCCCGCCTCGTCATTGTGCAGGCGGAAGCCATCGTGCAGGCCCAGCTGCAGCAGCTTGTTGAGCGCGCCGCGCTCGGCGGTGGAGGTGAGGATGTGGTTGTCGTTCCACACCTCCGGGTCGTGCACATCGCGCGCGTCCGGGGCGATGTTGAAGTCGCCCATCACGATCAGCTTCGGGTGCCGCTGCAGTTCTTCGGCGATCCAGGCATGCACCGCTTCCAGCCAGCGCAGCTTGTAGTCGTACTTGTCGGTGCCGATGTCCTGGCCGTTGACCACGTACAGGTTGATCACCCGCAGGTCGCCGAAGGTACCGGCGATGACGCGCTTCTGCTCGTCCTCGAAGCCGGGAATGCCGATCTGCACGTCCTGCGCCGGCTCACGCGACAGCAGCGCCACGCCGTTGTAGGTCTTCTGGCCGGCGAACACGCTGCGGTAGCCCGCGGCGATCAGCGCCGAATCGGGGAACTTGTGGTCCTCCAGCTTGGTTTCCTGGATACCGACGATGTCCGGGCCGAAGTCCTTGAGCCACTGCTCCAGGTGCGGCAGGCGGACATTGAGCGAATTGACGTTCCACGAGGCGATCTTCATGGGGGCCATTCTACCCGGGTGGGCCTTGATGGGCGCCCATATACCCCCGTAGACGCCAACCTTGGTTGGCGCCAGCAATCACCGTGTGCCAACCAAGGTTGGCAACTACCGGAACCCGATCACCGCAAGAGGAACTTCAACAACCCCGCAATCTTCGAATACGGCGGCCGCAGCCGGTCACTGGCAGCCCAGCGCGACTGCCACAGCACCGGCAGCCGCTTGCTCATCGCATCGAACCCGGCCCGGCCGTGGTACGCGCCCATGCCGCTGGCGCCCACGCCGCCGAACGGCAGCCCGTCGGCAGCGAAGTGCAGCAGCGTGTCGTTGACCGTCACCCCACCGGCCACCACCTGGCCGAGGATGCGCTCGACCGTGGCCCGGTCATGGCTGAAGGGATACAGCGCCAGCGGCCGGTCGCGGGACAGTACGTCGGCCAGCGCAGCATCCAGATCCGGGTAAGCCCGCACCGGCAGGATAGGCCCGAAGATCTCCTCGCGCATCAGGTCCAGGTCGTCCGGCGGGTCCAGCACCACGGTCGGCACCAGCAGGCGCTCGCGGTCGGCGCGCGCCTCATCCACCTGCGCCAACGGAATCACCGGCACGCCGCGTTCGCGCGCCTGCGCCAGATAACCCTGCAGGCGCCGGTACTGGCCTTCGTTGATGATGCGCGTGTAGTCGTCGGCGCTGCTGAAATCGCCGTAGCGCTCGCGTACCTGCTGCTGCAACGCCTGCACGAACTCACGCTGGCGCGCGGTATCGATCAGCACGTAGTCCGGTGCGATGCAGGTCTGCCCGGCGTTGAACCATTTTCCGGTGGCGAGCCGCGCTGCGGCTTTATCCAGCGGGAAATCGCGACAGACAATCGCCGGCGACTTGCCGCCCAGTTCCAGCGTGACCGGTACCAGATGTTCGGCCGCTGCGGCCATCACCTTGCGGCCAACCGCCGTCGAGCCGGTGAACAGCAGATGGTCCAGCGGCAGCGACGACACCGCTGCGGCCACGTCCGCCTCGCCCTGCACCACCGCCACCCGATCGGGCGGAAACACACTGGCCAGCAGATCAGCCAGGAACGCGCTGGTGCGCGGCGTGTGTTCCGAAGGCTTGAGCAGCACGTGATTGCCGGCGGCGATGGCGGTGGCCAGTGGCACCAATGCCAGCGTGACCGGGTAGTTCCAGGGCGAGATCACCCCGACCACGCCCAGCGGCGTCGGCCGCAGCTGCGCGCGCGCCGGCCACAGTCGCCAACCGGCGCCCACCCGCTGCGGCTTCGACCAGCGCCGCAGATGGCGGCGCAGGTGGTCGATGGCCGACAGCACGCTCATGCCATCGGCCAGTTTCGATTCAACGTGGGCGCGATGGCCGAAGTCTTCGGCGATGGCCTGGGCCATTTCGTCCAGACGCGGCTTCAACGCCTCGCGCAGGCGGCGCAGGTCGGCCTCGCGCTGGTCGAGTGTGGGCCGCTGCGACTGCCAGGCGCTGCGCAGGGTGTGCAGGATGGCGGGGAGCTCGGTCGGCGTGGTGGTGGTCATGGGCCGATTGTAGAGTCGAGCCGTGCTCGACTCGCATGCCAACCTTCACGCCGTGGCGCGTGGCCACATTGGCCGGGATGGGTTCAATAACGTCATCCGATCCAAGAACACTAAGAAAACGTGCAATTTCGTACTTGCTTCATAGCCAAGCTGGTTTATCCGCATCAGGGTAATGATCTTGCCGAAACCAGATGATGGAAAAATGCGAATGATCTCCGCATGCTTGGCTGGCTGGGTTCTGATTAATGGAACCGCCATCGCAGCAAGTCCACCCATTGATTACACCCGGGTCGTCAAAGCCAAGACCTCAAAAATGCAGGGATATTGGGTTCGATTCTTTGAATCCTCAAGTTCCCCATGCTTCGCGATCCAGATCTTCAATTCTGCCTCGCTGGATACGCCCATCCACCAGAAGGAAATCTGCTCGATCGGGGGAATGAAATTTTCGAATGATTTCAGTTCCGTCGAAATCACGAACGTCGAGTTCAAAGCCGATCGTCTGAGCCTGGAAATCGAAATCATACATGCTCCTCCCAGCTTTGATGATGTACGAACCTGCTCAGTCCCGATACGAAATGGCACCATTGGAGATCTGGTGTGTTGAGTCGGCTGCTGACTCCTCCAGCTTCGATGCTTGTTATTGGTGTTGCTCTGCTCAGCAACACCACCAAGGCCACCGAACACCCTATCGACTATTCGAAGGTCACCAATGCGGAACTGGGAGGGGCAGGGAATCTCCTGGTCAGATACCTGCTGACAACAGACAATCCGTGCCTGACGATCCAGTACCTGAAACCCGGTCATCCAGGCGTCTTCCTGCGCGAACGGACCATCTGTTCTCTCGGCGAGACCCGATTTGATCGCGACTTCGCCTTGGTCGACTTCAAGACCCTCGATTTCCACGATGATCGTCTGGATGTAGAAGTGGAATTCACTCCCTCGCGAAGGGGGCGCAAGGCGATCAGGCGGTGCTCCATCGCCCTGCAGCCTGATTCCATTGGCGATCTGGTGTGCAATCGATGATGGTGGCTCTAGCGATGGCCGCAGTACTGTCTCTGTCTGCGGCGTCGACTGCACCGCCGCCGCCCCATGCCCATTTCGTGCTGGATGCAGAGCGAGAGTACATTCCGATGGTTGGCGACAGCCTGGCGTCGCTTGTGGGCGAGCTGGACGGCGAGCCCACCTCTGGCGCCACCATCGATCGGGTGCTGGCTGCATTGGAGGAGCGACTGAACCGCATCTCATGCAAGCCAACAGAGCCCGATGACGCGCAATCGCTGCCACGTGACGTCACCTGCAGCGCACCTGATGCAGAGCACCTTTTTTCCTACTACGCGGCCTTGCGGCGGGCAGAGACGCCGGCAGAACACGATGGTCATGGCCGTCGCTTTCTGGATGCCTATGAGATGTTGCTCAAGGACTCACCGGATGTCGCCCTCACGCGGCCACGCAAAGATGAAGCGGTGGACGGGCTGTTGCACTTGCTCTTTCCGTTCGAAGCCTGGAACGAGAGGCTGAACATCCCTCGCAATGAGGTGCACTTCCCGTTCGTTCCTGTATGCAACCTCGTTGTCGCTCGCGCTGCGCGTTGTCCGGGAGCCGACCAGTTGCGCAGGCAGATCCGCCAGGCAGGCGATGAGAGCGCGCAGCGTCGGTTCTGCATCGAAGCGTTTTCAAGGCGACAGCTTGAGCTGAGCGATGGATGCTCGGAGTAGCACGTCCTGCGGTTGGGGTCGGAGCCCATTCGCGCGCGAAAGGGATCCGACCCCAGTCGCCACCCCACAAACAGAAAGGCCGCGGTCTGCACCGCGGCCCCTGAAACCCGGTGGGTGCCGACCGTTGGTCGGCACGCCGGTTACTTGGTGATATCCACGTCCTTGGTCTCGCGCAGGAACAGGCCGCCGATCACCACCGACATCAGCGCGATGATGATGGGGTACCACAGGCCGTAGTACAGGTTGCCGGTACCGGCCACCAGTGCGAACGAGATCGCCGGCAGGAAGCCACCGAACCAGCCGTTGCCGATGTGGTACGGCAGCGACATCGAGGTGTAGCGGATGCGGGTCGGGAACAGTTCGACCAGGTAGGCGGCAATCGGGCCGTAGACCATGGTCACGTACAGCACCAGCAGCCACAGCATGAAGATCGTGCCGGCGATGTTGATGCGTGCGCCATCGGCCTTGGCCGGGTAGCCGGCGGTGGTCAGGGCGGTCTTCAGTTCCGCACCGAACGCATCGGCCTTGGCCTTGCCCTCTTCCTTGGTCAGGCCAGCGGCTTCATACGAAGTGACGCTGGCACTGCCCACGTTCACCATCGCCAGCGAACCGGCGGCGGCGGGCTGCACGTCGTACGGCACGCCGGCCTTGGTCAGCGCGGCGGTGGCCACGTCGCAGGAGCTGGTGAACTTGCGCAGGCCAACCGGATCGAACTGGAACGAGCAGGTGGCCGGATCGGCCACGACCAGGGCCGGCGAGCTGCTGCGGGCTTCTTCGATGGCCGGGTTGGCGAAGTGGGTCAGGCCCTTGAAGATCGGGATGTAGGTGACGGCGGCCAGCAGGCAGCCGGCCAGGATGATCTTCTTGCGGCCGATACGGTCGGACAGCCAGCCGAAGAAGATGAAGAACGGCACGCCCAGCGCCAGCGCGGCGGCGATCAGCAGGTAGGAAGTGGTGGCATCGACCTTCAGCATGCTGCTGAGGAAGAACAGCGCGTAGAACTGGCCGCCGTACCACACCACCGCCTGGCCGGCCGCAGCACCCAGCAGGACCAGCAGCATCAGCTTCAGGTTGCCGCCCTTCAGGCTGTCACGGAACGGCGTCTTGGAACCCTTGCCCTCGGACTTCATCTGCTGGAACAGCGGCGACTCGCTCAGCTGCAGGCGGATCCACACGGACACACCCAGCAGCAGGATCGAGACCAGGAACGGAATACGCCAGCCCCAGGCTTCGAAGGCTTCGTTGCCGAGGAAGTAGCGGCAGGCCAGGATGATCAGCAGCGACATGAACAGGCCGAGCGTGGCGGTGCACTGGATGAAGCTGGTGTACAGGCCGCGCTTGTCGTCCGGCGCATGCTCGGCCACGTAGGTGGCGGCACCGCCGTACTCGCCGCCCATCGCCAGGCCCTGGGCCAGGCGCAGGATGATCAGGATCACCGGTGCGGCGAAGCCGATCGAAGCGTAGTTGGGCAGCACGCCGACCAGGAAGGTCGAGATGCCCATGATCAGGATGGTGACCAGGAAGGTGTACTTGCGGCCGATGCGGTCGCCGAGGCTGCCGAAGAAGGCCGCGCCGAACGGACGCACGAAGAAGCCGGCGGCGAAGGCCAGCAGGGCGAAGATCATGCCCGTGGTTTCATTGACACCACTGAAGAACTGCTTGGCGATGATGGCGGCGAGTGAGCCGTACAGGAAGAAGTCATACCACTCGAAGACCGTACCGAGGCTCGAGGCGAAGATGACCTTCTTGTGGCCCTTGGTCAGGGTGCCCGCTGGATTGTGCGGGCTTGATGCAGTGCTGGACATGGGACGTTTTCCCTCTGTAGATGCCGACCTGGGTCGGTGGGTGCCGACCGTTGATCGGCACACAATTCGGTAGGTGCCGACCGTGACCGGCACCCTATCTCGGTAGGTGCCGGCCGCTGGCCGGCACGCTCTTAGAAGCTGTACTTGGTGGTGAACTGCAACCGGGTGATGTCACCCTTGTTGCCGTTCTCCACTTCGCGACGGCCGTACATCAGCTCCGCACCGATATCGACCTTGGGCAGCGGCGAGTAGAAGATGTTGCCGCGGATGCTCTGCACGCTCTTGGTCACCAGCGGGCCGAGGATGCTGTCGTTGTCGTAGTCGCTGCGCGCGTAGATCAGGTTGGTGCGCAGCTTCGGCGAGAACGCATGCCGCCAGCCCACGTAGCCGGCAAGCACGCCGGTCGGGTTGAGCTCGTCGCGGGCAACGTCGTAGGCACTGTCGGCGGTGATGCCCAGGCCGATGTAGCGGGCGATGCCTTCGCCGCCGGTCAGCTGGTAGTGCAGCGAATCGCTGTCGCCCATCACCCACTTGCCGCCCAGGGTCAGGCCGCCGGCCACCTTGTCGGCCTTGGCGCCGGTGGCCTGGTTGTCGACCTTCAGCTGGCGGACGATGCCGCCGACACCGAAGGTGCCCCAGTCGCCCTTCCAGCCATAGCGCATGGTCAGATCAGGCAGGCTGCCACGATCGGAGTTGGCGCTGGCGTTGGTCCAGGCGCCGGTGACCGGGTTGCGGGTACCGGTGAGCGTGGTGGTTTCCGGGTTTTCCAGCGCGACGCTGAAGCCACCCTGGGTGTAGCGCACCTGGGCCTGGCGCACGAAGATCACGCCGTCGGTGGGACCGACGAAGTCGACCGCTTCCGGCAGTGCGGCCGCGTCCATGAAGTTGGACCAGGTCTGGCCGGCCATCCAGTTGTTCCAGTACATGTAGGCGTGGCGCAGGGTCACACCGTAGGTATTGGTCGCGGTCTGGTTGCCCAGCGAGTTGCCGAAGAAGTCCATCTCGAAGAACGCACCGGCCTTGTTGCCCGATTCGCTCACGTTGTCGATGCCCAGGTTGAAGCGCGAGAACTTGGCGTGGGCATTGAAGTCGGTACCCGAACGCTTGCCGCTGCCGCCGGCGCCTTCCACCGGGGTCTGGCCCGGCAGGTACAGCGAGCGGCCGGTGGCGTCGTCGGCCAGCTGGCCATCGCTGGTCTGGGTGGCGAGGAAATCGGCCTTGATGAAGCCGCCGATCTTGACCGTGGTGCCCGGCGCGGCGCCCGGGGTGATGGTGGTGACCTGGATCGGCTGCTTGCCCGCCGGCACCGAGGCGACCGGCTTCTGCTCGGCCTGCACCGTGCGGACTTCGGTCACCGCCTGCTGGGTCTGGCTGATCTGGGTCTGTTGTTGTTGCTGCGAAGACAGCAGCAGCTGGACCTGGCGTTCCAGTTCGGCAACGCGTGCTTCCAGCGCTTTCTCTTTGGCGGTCTCAGCGAACGCCATGCCCGGTGCGACCAGGGCGACCAACAGGCAGGCCGCCAAAGGTTTGCGCACGGCTTTCAACGTACGGTGGCTCATGTTGCCCTCTCTCCCAAGTGGCAAGGTGATGCCGCGCGTGGGGCACGGTCGAGCCGAGACTGCGGGGCGATTATGTATAGCGGCTATTCGCCATTGGTCGAACCCGGCCCTGCTGGGCGCTCACTTTCGACCATGGTCTAACCAGAGTGGTGACGCGGCCGGGGGTGGATGGGGCAAACTGAGGGGGATCGGTCGCTGCGATGCTGCGACCGCACATACAAAGTCAACGTGCAAGTGAGGGTGCCATGGCTGATATCTACCCCGTCGATCCGCAGTTCGCCGCCAAGGCACGCATCGACAAGACGTCGTACGAACAGCAGTACCAGGCTTCGGTGACCGACCCGGATGGTTTCTGGGGCAAGGCCGCCGAGCGCCTGGAGTGGATGCGCAAGCCGACGAAGATCAAGAACGTCAGCTACGACCTGTCCGATTTCCACATCAAGTGGTTCGAAGATGGCGAGCTCAATGCCAGTGTGAACTGCCTGGACCGCCAGCTGGAGAAGCGTGGCGACAAGACCGCCCTGCTGTTCGAGCCGGACGGCCCGGACGCACCGGCGCAGCACGTGACCTATCGCGAGCTGTACGAGCGCACCTGCCGCCTCGGCAACGCGCTGCGCAACCTCGGGGTCAAGAAGGGCGATCGGGTCACCATCTACCTGCCGATGATCGTCGACGCCGCCGTGGCCATGCTGGCCTGCGCACGCATCGGTGCGATCCACTCGGTGGTGTTCGGTGGCTTCGCACCGAACTCGATCGCCGACCGCGTCAGCGACTGCCAGAGCAAGCTGATCATCACCGCAGACGAGGGTCTGCGCGGTGGTCGAAAGATTCCGCTGAAGGCCAACGTCGATGCCGCGCTGAAGCTGCCCGGCACGAACACGGTTGAAACCGTGCTGGTAGTGCGCCACACCGGTGGCGCGGTGGACATGCAGGCGCCGCGCGATCGCTGGTTCCACGATGTGGTGGACAGCCAGCCGGCTACCTGCGAACCGGAACGCATGAACGCGGAAGACCCGCTGTTCATCCTCTACACCTCCGGTTCCACCGGCAAGCCGAAGGGCGTGCTGCACACCACCGGCGGCTACCTGCTGTACGCTGCCTACACCCATGAAGCGGTGTTCGATCTGCGCGAGGACGACATCTACTGGTGCACCGCCGACGTCGGCTGGGTCACCGGCCACAGCTACATCGTGTACGGCCCGCTGGCCAACGGCGCGACCTCGCTGATGTTCGAAGGCGTGCCGAACTACCCGGACACCTCGCGCTTCTGGAACGTCATCGACAAGCACAAGGTGAGCATCTTCTACACCGCCCCGACCGCAATCCGCGCACTGATGCGCGAAGGCGAGGAGCCGGTGAAGAAGACCTCGCGCGCGTCGCTGCGCCTGCTCGGCAGCGTCGGCGAACCGATCAATCCGGAAGCCTGGCGCTGGTACTACGAGGTGGTCGGCGACAGCCGCTGCCCGATCGTCGATACCTGGTGGCAGACCGAGACCGGCGGCATCCTGATCTCGCCGCTGGCCGGCGCGATGGACCTCAAGCCGGGCTCGGCCACCCTGCCCTTCTTCGGCGTGCAGCCGGCGCTGGTCAATGCCGATGGCGAGATCCAGGACGGCCCAACCGAGGGCAACCTGATCATCCGCGATTCCTGGCCGGGCCAGATGCGCACGGTGTACGGCGACCACCAGCGTTTCATCGATACGTATTTCCGCACCTACCCGGGCAGCTACTTCACCGGCGACGGTTGCCGCCGCGACGAAGACGGCTACTACTGGATCACCGGCCGCGTCGACGACGTGATCAACGTGTCCGGCCACCGCATCGGCACCGCCGAAGTGGAAAGTGCGCTGGTCTCGCACCCGAAGGTGGCCGAAGCGGCCGTGGTCGGCTTCCCGCACGACGTGAAGGGCCAGGGCATCTACGCCTACGTCACCCTGGTGGCCGAAGAAGCACCGAGCGATGAGCTGCAGAAGGAACTGGTCGCCTGGGTGCGCAAGGAGATCGGCCCGATCGCCACGCCGGACCACCTGCAGTGGGCGCCGGGCCTGCCCAAGACCCGCTCGGGCAAGATCATGCGCCGCATCCTGCGCAAGATCGCCGAGAACGCACCGGACCAGCTTGGCGACACCTCGACCCTGGCCGATCCGTCGGTGGTGGCGTCGCTGGTGGACGAGCGCAAGGTGCGCTGATGGCGTGACCGCAGGCGCAGGACGCGCCAGGGACGTGGCCGGGAGGAGGGACCCGGCCGTGTCCGACCCGTCCTGCACCTGCCATCACGTCGCTCTTTTTCCTGATCGATAAGCTCGACCCATGACCACCCTCCTGATTGCCGATGACCACCCGCTGTTCCGCGAAGCCCTGCGTGGGGCGGTACAGCGGGTCATCCCCGGCGTGCAGCTGTTCGAAGCCGACAGCGTGGAAGCGCTGTACGCGCTGGCCGACCAGCACAACGACGCCGACCTGGTCCTGATGGATCTCAACATGCCCGGTGCGCAGGGTTTCAACGCGCTGGTGCACATGCGCTCGCTGCATCCGCAGCTGCCGGTGGTCGTGGTGTCCGCGCGCGAAGAAGCCACGGTGATGCGCCGCGCGCTCGACCACGGCGCGCTGGGCTTCATTCCGAAGTCTGCGGATTCGGACACCATCGGCCACGCGCTGGGCACCATCCTCGATGGCGAGACCTGGGCACCGCCGGAAGCGCACAACGTGCCGCCCACCGGCAGCGAGGAACGCGAAGTCGGCCAGCGCCTGCGCGAGCTGACCCCGCAGCAGTTCCGCGTGCTGCAGATGCTGGGCGCCGGTCGCTTGAACAAGCAGATCGCCTACGACCTCAACGTGTCCGAAGCGACGATCAAGGCCCACGTCACCGCCATCCTGCGCAAGCTGGGCGTGACCAACCGCACCCAGGCCGTGCTGATGGCCGGCAAGCTGGCGATCGACGACGACGCCATCGTGCTGCCGCCGGAAGAAGACTGAAGGTAGTGCCGGCCGCTGGCCGGCATTGGCCTGAAGCCGCCTGAAATCGCTTCGGTAGGTGCCAAGCTTGCTTGGCACTTTTGCCCAGCCCCGCCGATGACGCAATCAGCTCTGGCGGGATGATGGATTCGGTCTCAAGCTGGACGTTCCAACTTCCCGCCCGGAACGATGGACACCTGGACACTGATCGATACCGACGGCTTGAAGATTGGTGTAGTCCAGCGCTTCCGATATGAATCCTGGCGCGTGAGTGGCAGGTTCATGCCTGATCTCGGCTATTCAAGGTACCAGCGGCTCTTCGCCGATCTTGAATGTGCAGCCAATGAGCAGTTGCTCACCCATGTCGACGATCTCGAGAGAAGCATCGCTGCATTGCGCATTCGTGCAGTGGGGCCCAGCGGGGAGGACGATCCGCAGCGGGTCTCGAATCTGCAGATCATGCGTGACTGGTGTCAGTTCCAGATCAGTTCAATGACCCGCCCAGCCGATGAGCAACCTCTCACCCTGCCCTCAACAGAATCGAAAGTATCCGCACGTTGATCGCTTTCGTTCGCGAAGGCTGTCCGGATGGTCCCAGGCCTCCAGGCATGGCACAGCACCATCAGGCACTGCTCCGGTAGGTGCCAAGCTTGCTTGGCACGCTTTTGATGGTGCACCTGCCGGCCAGCGGCCGGCACTACCAGGCACCGCTGCGCTCTCGATATAGCCATCGCTATACAAACCAGCCCTGCCTGCGCGTTTCGCTGGAAATGCGCCATGCGCGAATCGCGATGCTAAGCTGCGCGTCCCCTTGGGGAGTAGCCGGATTCCTACGCAGGAATCGTCCACGTCAACATACTCGGCCAGTGCGCCGTGGCGTGGACAACCATGATGGTTGGCGAGACCAGCGGCCCGCGCGCGCAACGTCAGGTTGGGCGCGAGCGCAGGCCGTGCGTCCGTCCTAGCCCGACCTCAGCCGCCGCCCATGTCCCCCATTTCGATCCTCCTGATCGGCTTTGCCATGTCCACCGATGCCTTCGCCGCGGCGATCGGCAAGGGTGCGGCCATGCGCAAGCCGGTGTTCCGCGACGCACTGCGTGCCGGCATCATCTTCGGCGTCATCGAGGCGATCACGCCCATCATCGGCTGGCTGCTCGGCCGCGCCGCCCTGCAGTATGTCGAAGCCTTCGACCACTGGATCGCCTTCGGCCTGCTCGGCGCACTGGGCATCCACATGATCTACAACGGCCTGCGACCGGACAGTGCCGACGAAGACGAAGACCCCTCGCAGCACCACGGCTTCTGGAAGCTTGCGCTGACCGGATTCGCCACCAGCATCGACGCGATGGCGGTGGGCATCGGCCTGGCTTTCATGGACGTGCATATCGGCGTGATGGCAGCGGTCATCGGCCTGTGCACGCTGACCATGGTCACTGTCGGCATCATGCTCGGCCGCGTGCTGGGCAGCATGGTCGGCAAGCGTGCCGAGATCATCGGCGGCGTGATCCTGGTGATCATCGGCGCGACGATCCTGTACGAACACCTGCACGGCCTGGGGTAACGCTTCCGCGATTACGTGGTTGCCGGCCAGCGGCCGGCACTACCTGACGTCACATCCACGCATGGCGTGGATCTACTGCGCATCGCGCAGCGCGCCCAGGAAGGCGCGCAGCGAGGCCGGCTTGATCGGCTTGGTCAGCACGCGGTAGCCCCGTTCGCGCGCCATCCGCTTCAGCTCGTCGCGACCATCGGCAGTCAGCAGCGCGCCAGGCAGCGGGTAACCGGCGGCTTCGCGCAGCGCCACCAGCGCATCCAGGCCGTCCATGCGGTCGTGCAGGTGGTAATCCACCAGCATCACCTGCGGGCGCTCGACGATCTTCTCCAGCGCCTGGTCGACGGTGGCCGCAGTGATCACCTGCACCTGCCAACGGCCCAGCAGCGCGCGCATGCCATCAAGGATCTCCTCGTCGTTGTCCACGCACAGCACGCGCAGGCCCGCCAGCGAATCGCTGCGTACTGGCGCGGCGACGGTCTGTGCGGGTGTGGCCAGCTCGGTGTAGCCCGGCAGCGGTGCCACCCGCGGCAGGATGATCGAGAACATCGAGCCCTTGCCGACCCGGCTGCGTGCGTTCAACCGATGGTCGAGCAGGCGCGAGATGCGCTGGCAGATCGACAGGCCCAGGCCCAACCCCTGTTCGCCCCAGTCGAATGGTTGCTGGTAGCGGTGGAACTCGTCGAAGATCTGACGCATATGGTGCTCGGGAATGCCGGGGCCGGTATCCCACACCTGCAGTTCCACTTCATCGCCGCGTTGCCGCACGGCCAGCACGATGCGGCCCTGGCGGGTGTAGCGCAGCGCATTGGCCAGGAAGTTCTGCAGCACGCGGCGCAGCAGGCGGCGGTCACTGCGCACCCACGCAGGGCGTGCGAACAGGTCCAGGCGCAGGCCGCGGCCAGCCGCGACCGGGGTGTACTGCGCGGCCAGCTCACGCATCAACGCGCTCACGTCGAACTCGCCGATCACCGGATGCAGGCCGCCGGCATCCAGCCGCGACACATCCAGCAGGCCATCGAGCAGCTCTTCGGCCGCACGCAACGAAGCGTCCACACGCTCGGCCAGATGCTTCTGCTCGTCACTCACGTGATCACTGTCGCGCAGTGCCGAAGCGAACAGGCGCGCTGCGTTCAACGGCTGCAGCACGTCGTGGCTGATCGCCGCCAGGAAACGGGTCTTCGACTGCTGCGCGACCTCGGCCTCATGCGAGCGCTCGGCCACGCGCTGCTCCAGCGTCTCGTTGGCTTCCAACAGTGCTTTTTCCGCATGCTTGTAGTCGGTGATGTCGTTGTAGCTGGTCACGTAGCCGCCACCGGGCAGTGCCTGGCCGCGCATCTCGATCACCTTGCCGTCGCTGCGGGTGCGCTCGAACACGTGCGGTGAACCGGCGCGCATGTAGCCGATGCGGCGGTTGATCTGCACTTCGATATCGCCCTCGCCCAGCTCACCGCGCTCGGCGTTGTAGCGGATCAGGTCGGCCACCGGGCGGCCCACGTAGAGCATGCCGTCGGGGTAGCCGAACATGTCCTGGTAGCGGCGATTCCATGCGGTCAGCCGCATGTCCGGATCGACCACGCTGACCCCGGCGCTGATGTTCTCCAGCGTGGTCGACAGGATTTCGCGGTTGAAGCGCAGCTCCTGCCCGGCTTCGTCCAGCACGGCCACCACTTCGCCCAGATCCATGCCCGAGCCACGCAGCAGGCTGGTCAGCAGCAGGCGTGCCGATGCCGCACCGATCGATGCGGCCAGCAGGCGCTCGGTGAACTGCACCCACGGCCGGTCGGCAGGTGCCGAGGATTGCAGCTCACGGCCCAGTGACTGCGCCTGTTCGAAGAACGAGCGCCGTGCGTGACGTTCACCGACCACCCGCGAGGCCAGTGCCAGCAGGTCACCCACGTGCACGTGACCCGGCCAGCCACCGGCCACCGATGGACGCTCGGCATACGGATCGAGGAACGGCGCGGCGCGAAGCCGCTCGTCGACGCCGGGCCGCCAGCGCGCGGACACCAGCATCATCGTCGCCGCGTTGACCAGCAGCGACCAGAACGTGCCGTGGGTCAGCGGGTCCCAGCCGGTCATGCCGAACAGCTGCTGCGGGCGCAGCCACTCGATGCCGAACGGGCCGTGCTGCACCCAGCCAGCATCGACCCAGCCGGCCATCGTCATCGCCGGCAGCAGCAGGGTGTACAGCCAGGTGGCAAAGCCGAGCAGCATGCCCACCTCGACGCCGCGCCGGCTGGCACCACGCCAGTACAGGCCGCCGATCAGGCCCGGCGCAAACTGCGCCACCGCTGCGAACGCCATCAGGCCATACGAGGCCAGCGTGCTGTCGTTGCTGCTGGTGCGGTAGTAGCTGTAGGCCATCAGCGCCAGCAGCAGGATCGCCAGGCGGCGGATCCACAGCACGCGCGAGGCGACGTCGGCGGCCTCCTGGTGGTCACCGCTCCGGCGCAGCAGCACCGGCATCACCAGATCGTTGCTGACCATGGTGGCCAGCGCGATCGACGACACGATCACCATGCCGGTGGCCGCCGAGAAACCGCCCACATAGGCAATCAGCGCCAGCGCGTTGCGGCCCTCGGCCAGCGGCAGCGCCAGCACCATCGAATCGTCGGCAACACTGCCACCGGTGCCGAACAGGGTCACGCCGGCGGTGGCGATCGGCAGCACCATGCCCGAGATCAGCACCAGGTAGCCGCCGAACATCCAGCGCGCGCGGCGCACGTCGCGCACATCGCCGCACTCGACCACGGCCACGTGGAACTGGCGCGGCAGGCAGATGATGGCGAGGAAACTGAGCAGGGTCTGCGAGATGAAACCCACCGGCGGCAGGCCGGTGAACAGCGTATGCACCGATTCGACCACCGCGTCGGTGCGGTTGCTCAGCCACAGGTAGGCGAACACGCCCACGGCCAGCATCGCCAGCAGCTTGATCACCGATTCGAAGGCGATCGCCAGCATCATGCCGTGGTGGTGTTCGGTGGCATCGACCTGGCGGGTACCGAACAGGGTGGCGAACAACGCCATCAGCAGCGCCACGTACAGCGCGGGATCGGTGAAGAAGCCAGTGGGGCCAGTGTTGCCGGTCAGTACCTGCAGGCTCATCGCCACTGCTTTGTACTGCAGGGCCAGGTACGGAATGATGCCGATCAGCGCGATGATCGCCACCAGCGCCGCCAGCCGCCGCGAGCGACCGAAGCGCGAGGAAATGAAGTCGGCGATGGACACCACGTTCTGGCTGCGTGCGATCAGCGCCAGGCGCTCGATGATGCGCCAGCCGAACAACAGCAGCAGCAACGGACCGATATAGATCGGCAGGTAGCCCACGCCGTTGCGCACGGCGGTACCGACCGCACCGTAGAACGTCCACGACGAGCAGTACACGGCCAGCGCCAGGCTGTAGACCACCGGCCGCAGCCACGGCCGGTCGGGGTACATCGGCCGACGGTCACCCCACCACGCCACGCCGAACAGCAGCGCGGCATAGGCAACCGAGACCAGCAGCAGGATCCAGCTGGAGACCACGCGCGCGTTTCCGTCGGAAGAACCCGCAGTGTAGGCCAGGCGTGGCCGGGGGTGCGGGCTCGTTGGGGGCAACCACCCCCACCAAGGTGGGGGCCTACGCGGTGCGGGCCACGACCATTGGTCGTGGCCGGCTTCTTACTGGGCCGGAACGCCCATTTCCTTCAGCAGTTCCGGCGCCGGGTAGACCTTGGCCAGCAACCAGCGCAGGTAGCGCATGTCCACGTGCACGGCGCGCTTGTAGCGCGGGTCGAACCACCAGCTGGCGCTGACCGATTCCCAGTTGCTGTCGAAGTTCAGGCCGATCAGTTCGCCCTTGGCGTTGAGCACCGGCGAGCCGGAGTTGCCGCCGGTGGTATCCAGGTTGGTCAGGAAGTTGACCGTCTGGGTCTTCAGCGCCGGGTCGGCGGTGCTGCCGAAGTCACCCTTGGCGATCGCGGCCAGCAGCGGCTTGGGGGCATCGAACGGATAGGCGTTGGTGTTCTTCTCGACGATGCCGGCCACGGTGGTCACCGGCGAGTAGGTCACGCCGTCGCGCGGATGCAGCGCTTCGACCTTGCCGTAGCTGATGCGCAGGGTGCGGTTGGCATCCGGGTACACCGCACGGCCCTGCTTGGCACGCCAGGCGAACAGCGCCTGCATGTACGCCGGGCGCAGGCGCAGCTGCTCGCCTTCGCGGGTCTTGCTTTCGTTCTCGATGCGCAGCTGCGCGGCCACCAGCGGGGCGGCCACGGTGATCAGCGGATCGGCAGCCAGCGCCTTGCCTTCGCGCGCAGCAGCGAAACGGGACAGGCGCTGTGCCTCTTCACCCAGCTGGGTGCCGGCGTACAGGGTGTCCAGTGCCTTCGCCAGCTGCTCCGGGGTACGGCCGAAGGCCGTATCGAACTCGGCCACGCGCTGCGCGTCCGGCAGCTGCTGGTAACGGGTCAGCAGGGTGGTCAGCAGCGCCTTCTCGACCTCCGGCGCGTAGCGGCGCTGGACCTGCTTGAGCACGCCTTCGATCATCGCCTGGTCGCGCTGCTGGAAACCACTCTCGCGCTGCGCGTCCGGCTTGGCCGATTCGATGCGCAGGCGTTCCAGCAGCAGCGCCGAGCGCAGCAGCTGGCTCTGTGCGGCCATCTGGTCCAGCAGCAGGTCACGCTCGCCCACCGCCGCACCCTGCGACAGGTTGGTCAGCAGCGCCTTGATGTCGCCCTGGTACTTGCGGTCGGTGGCAGCCAGCATCGCCGTCTCGTCGGCGGCACGCTGGGCCTTGGCGTCGCTGCGCAACAGGCCTTCCAGCTCACCAGCGGCGCGCTTGCGGTTGTTCTTCAGCGACTGCAGCTGCGAGGCGTAGCGGGTGCGCGCCTGCGCGTCCTTGGCGCTGGCGGCCTCGATGGTGTCGATCATCTGCTGGAACACCGATACGCGGCGCGGCAGCACGGTATCGATCTGGCCAGCGAATTCGGCCGCGGTACGGTGGCGATAGGTGATGCCCGGGTAACCGGCCAGCATCGCGTAGTCACCTTCCTTCGGACCTTCCACCGACATCTGCAGGTGCGCCGGCGCCTGGTAGGGCACGTTGTCCTTGCTGTACGCGGCCGGCTTGCCGTCCTTGCCGACATAGGCGCGCAGCAGGGTGAAGTCGCCGGTGTGGCGCGGCCACATGAAGTTGTCGATCTCATCGCCGTAGTTGCCGATCGCACGCGGCGGCGCGTAGACCAATCGCACGTCGCTCAGCTCCAGCTGGGCAATGCGGTAGAAATCGGTGCCGTAGTACATGTTGGCCACCGAGCAGCGCACGCTGCCGTCCTTCTCGCACTCGGCCACGATCTGCTTGCTGGCCGCATCCACCGCATCGAAGTAGGCACGGCCGGTCTTGCCACGCGCCTGCGCCAGCACCTGGTCGGTCACCTTGTCGAAGCCGACGGTGACCAGCACGCGGAAGTCCGGGTTGGCCGGGCGCTCGTCGGCGCGGTCCCTGGCGATGAAGCCACCATTGATCAGGTCGTGCTCGGGCGAGCTGTTGTACTGGATCACGCCCATCGCCACGTGGTGGTTGGTCAGCAGCAGGCCGTCCGACGATACGAACGAGCCGGTGCCGCCACCGGCACGCACCACCGCGCTCAGCGGCGGTGCGGTGACATTGGCCAGGTCGGCCGGATTGCCCTTGAAGCCTGCGGCCTGCAGCGGCTTGGCCAGCTCCGGCAGCTGGGTCGGCATCCACATGCCTTCATCGGCGTGGGCGCCGGCGGCGAGGGTCAGGCCCAGGGCCAGGGCGGTGGGAAGGGCTTTGCGTGGTGACATGGGGCAATCCGGTACGACAGAACAGCCCGGGACCATAGCCGCTGGGGGCGGAAGGGGCAACGGCCGATGGTTGGGGGCGTCGTGCACGGTAGTGCCGGCCGCTGGCTGGCAACCCACGCAACTCGGGAGATACGGTGCAGTTGCCGGCCAGCGGCCGGCACTACCGCATCGTTACTTCTCCCGCCGCCAGTTGATCGACCCACGGTTTTCCACCGTGCTCGATTCCACTTCCACGTCGAAGCCGCGGCGCAGCAGGTACTTCAGCGTGATCACCGAACCGGCACCGACCAGCGACACGCCGTAACCGACGTACAGCTTGGGCGAGATGTACTTGCCGACGCCGATCACCGAGCCACCCAGCGCGCGCGACTGGCTCACGCCGGCATCGTCCAGGCCCAGCTTGGCACCCAGCTGCGAGGCCAGCAGGCCGCTGCCGGCCGACAATGCCGCCGAGGCCGCATTGACCTGCTGCGTCTGGTCGCTGCTGGCGCCGGTCAGGCTGCGTCCCAGCACCAGATAAGCCAGGGCTTCGGACTGCGACATCGCCGGATCAGACCACACGTCCGCACGCGGCTGCTGCGCACGCCCGGTCACGTCGATACCCGCGGTGACATCACCGATCCGGCGCTCGGCACGGATGTTGATGCGCGGGTCGGACACCGCGTTGTAGTTCCAGGTGAGGTTGCCGCGGGTAATGGTCAGGTCCTGGCCATAGGCCTTGTAGCGGCCACTCACTTCCAGCCCACCATTGGCGGTCATTTCGCGGCCAGGCTTGGCCCAGACCTGCATCTTGCCGGTCAGCGCGCCCTTCAGGCCGAAGCCGGTCATCTTCACCTTGTCACCGAGGCTGACGGTCAGCTCCATATCCAGCGGCGAGGTACGCGACTCTTCCGGATCGGCCGGGTCGAGCACCACCACGTCTTCGGACACCGAGGTGCCGCGGTCCAGGCGCTCCAGATCGATGTCGGCCTCGGGCACGTGCACGGTGCCACGCAGCTCCATCGCGGCCTTGGCCAGGGTGAAGTCGAGGTTGGGATTGGCGACGATGCGCAGCTCGCTGGTGTTGGACAGCAGCACGTTGTCGCCGTGGATCTTCAACTGCAGCGGCTGTGCATCGCCGAACCACGACAGGCCACCATCCACGTACAGCGTGCCCTGGCCGGAGTTGGCCTGCGCGGTGATCTTGGCCGAACCATCGGGCTGGGCCACGAAGCTGCCCTTGCCCTGGTCGAAGGTCAGGCCCAGCGCCGGGAATTCACCCTTGAAGTTGCTCAGCTGCGCGTCACCGCCCAGCGACGGCTGGCCACGCGTACCGCGCAGGCTGACGTGGCCTTCGATCAGGCCGGTCGGTCGCACGATGTCCGGCGAGAACAGCTCCAGCCAGTACAGCCGCGACATGTTGAGGTAGAGCTCGCCGTTCAGCGGTGCGCTGGCTTCCCAGCCGGTCTGCATCCTGGCGTCGACGAAGCCGTTGCCCTGGAAGCCCATGCCCAGGTAGCCCTTGATGCTGGCCGGGGTCATGTCGAGCTTGAGCGAGAACTGGTCGTAGCGCACCAGCTCGCCACGGGTGGTGTCCCCCACGGCATTGCGGTTCTCACCCAGGCGCACGCCGCCTTCCTTCGAGCGCACTTCCACATGGCCTTCCCAGGCGTTGCCGCGCGGGCGGATCTGCGCATCCAGGCTGACATCGCCACGCAGGTAGATGCGACGGCCGGACTGCGGCGGCAACCACGGCTGCACCAGCGCCAGCGGCAGCGCATCACTGCGCACCACCAGGCCCTCGCGCGGCCAGTTGGCCTGGGCGCACAGTGTGCCGCTGCTGGCGGCGGCCAGGCAGGCTTCGCCCAGCGTGTAGTTGCTGCCGTTGATCGCGAACGCCGCCGGTGCACGCAGCGACCAGGCATCGCCCTTCACCGGTGCGATGCGCAGCGCGGCCAGCTCGCCGCGCCACTGCGCGCCCTGCTGGCGCACGCTGCCCTGCAGCTCGATCGCGCCCATCTCATTGCGGGTCTGCGCGGCCAGGCGCAGGTTGGAGACACTGCCCTGCGCATCCACGTTCAAGCGTTCCAGCAGCATGCCGGCATTGACCTGCTGGCCCTGGATCGCCAGCGTGCCGCTGTCGCCACGCCACGGCAGGTGGCCCTTGATGCTCACGCTCTCGGCGCCGTAGCCGTCCCAGTTGAGGTTGTTGCCGACCAGGTCGGCGGTGATGTCCGGCGCATCGCGCGGGCCCTTCACCTGTACCTGGCCACGCAGGCCGCCATCGGCGCCCGGCAGCAGGTCACTCAGCTGCAGCGGTTCGAAACGCGCATCGATGTCGAGGCGGTCACCGACCTTGCCCGAAGCGGTCACCCGGCTGCTGCCCAGCGAAAGCTTCAGGTCACCCTGGCCCTGCGCGCCCTGCAGCGCGAACTTGCCCTGCGCGTCCAGGTTGCGCTGACGCAGCACGCCCTTCAACGACGGCAGATCGACTGTGGCTTCCAACGTGCCGGCGGTACCCGGCGGTGCGTTTGCCGGCGGCGGCAGCTGGCGGCCCTTGGAGGCCAGGTTGCCGGACAGGCGGCCATTCCAGCCCGGCACGAAGTAGCCGGGGTCGAAGTCCTTCAGTGTGGCCTTGGCATCCCAGTCCAGCTGCGGTGCCCACGCCACCTGGCCTTCCACCTGCAGCTGGCCACCCGGGGTCTGCGCCTGCAGCTGATGGATCGACGCGGCCTGATCGTTGCCGCGCACATCGAAGTGCAGCTGTGCCTTCTGCGCGTCGCGCTCGACCTCGGCGCGGCCGATCGCCGCCCAGGCCTTCAGGGTACCGGCCAGGCCGAAGCGTGCTTCCTTCAAGGTGACCGGCACCGGGGCGCTGCCGGCGGTGTTCGGGTCCGCCGCTGGCACGTAGGTCAGGTCATGTGCGACCACCGAGAAGTTGAGCTTCTGCTGGTCTTCCTGGCTGAAATCGGCGGTGCCTTCCAGCCGCGCCTCACCGCCAAGACCCTTCACCAGCAGCGGTGAGACTTTCAGCACCTGGTCCTGCAGCGACACCACCGACGGTGCCAGTTCCAGTTCCTGATCGCCCTGTTTCACCTTGCCACGCAGGTTGGCGTTGCCGCCCTTGCCGGCGGCGGTGAAGTCCAGTGCCAGCGGCGCGATCGCCGAGCTGGCCAGTGCCGGCGACAGCAGCGCCAGATCCAGCTCGTCACTGCGGATGCTGGCGCTCCAGCTCGGATCGGTGCGGCCATCGAACACCAGCATCGCGTGCAGCGGCTTCGGCGCGCGCCCGGCTACGGCCACTTCCATGTGCGACAGGTCACCGCGGGCGACCAGGCCGACGGTGGCGGCCGTGCGGCCACGCGGCGCCGGCAGCACCGCGGTGACGGTTACATCGGTGTCGTAGTCCTTGGCCGGGATGTAACGACCCTGGGCGGTGAAATTGCCCATGTCGCTGTCCACCACCAGTTTGTGTGCCTGGAACTCGCCATTGGCGATCTCGATGCCGCCACGCACACGGCTGATGTCGATCACCGGCTCGTTGGCCTGGCTGATGCGGAAGCCGTCGATGGCGATGGTATCGGCCTGGATCGCCAACGGCATTTCGATCTGCGGCAGCGAATCGGGCCACGACGGCAGCTTGAACGGCTCGTCACTCTTGGCCAGGTTCAACGTCGCGTTGGTCAGCTCCAGCTTGTCCAGCAGCAGCTTGCGGCCCAGCAGCGGGCGCAGGTCCGGCTCCAGATGGGCGCGCTCGGCGTGGAAATGGATGTCGTCGTAGCGGAAGTCGACGTTGTACAGGGTCAGCGGACCGGCCACCGGGCCGTCCACCTTGTCCCAGGTGAAGCTGGCGCCCACCGGCAGCCGTGCCACCACCTGCGCCAGCAGCACGTCACGGCCGGCCACGGTCTGCAGCAGCCAGTACACCGCCAGCAGGGCCAGCAGCACCAGGCCCAGCACGCCCACACCGGACCAGGCCCAGAAGCGGCGGCGGCGGTAGAAGCGCACGCGCGGCGGCGTGGTCGGGTTCGGAGTGGGTGCGGGCGTACTCACAGGTCCGCTCCGATGTTGAGGTACAGCTGGAACTGCGAATCCGGGTTGTTCAAGCCATGCGCGATATCCACGCGCACCGGGCCCACCGGCGATTTCCAGCGCACGCCGAAGCCGACGCCGGTATGCAGATCGATGGTGTTGTCGAAGGCGCTGCCGGTATCGACGAACACCGCCGCACCCCAGGGGCCACCATTGAAATAATGCTCGTACTCGGCCGAGCCGATCACCAGGTTCTTGGCGCCCAGCGCGTACTTGTCCGGTGCCGGGGTCCGCGGGCCCACCTCGCGATAGGCATAGCCACGGATGCTGCGGTCACCACCGGCGAAGTAGCGCAGGCTGGGCGGCATCGCCACCAGATCACTGGTCCAGGTGGTGCCACTCTCGCCGCGCAGGATCAGGCGGTTGCTTTCGCCCACCGGGATGTACCAGCGCAGCACGGCATTGGCCTGCACGAAGCTGTTGTCCGAACCGGCACCTTCAACGCCGGCACGCATCGTCGCAGTACCGCTGATGCCCTTGCGCGGGAACAGTTCGTCATCGACGTTGACGTAGTCGGCGACCATCTGCGGGTACACCAGCGTCGACGTGTTGTAGACCGCGTCGGTGAATTCGGTGCCGGAGGCATAGCGCCAGCGCTCGCGCAGCGCGTTGATCGAGGCGATCGCGGTCCAGTGTTCGTTGATCTCGCCGCTGCGGCTGGCGATCAGCTTGAAGTTGCGCAGGTCGATGTAGTCGGTCTGCTCGTCGTAGGCGCTGGCAGCGAAGGTGTACCAGCCATCAAGCCAGTTGAAGGCCGGAATGCGGTAGCTGGTGACCAGGCTCTTGCGCTTCTGCGCATAGTCCAGCTGCGTGTTCATCTTGTGGCCGCGGTTGTTCAGCCACCGCCGTTCGATGCCACCGCGCACACCCGGGCCACTTTCGCTGCCGTAGCTCAGACCCGCGGTGTAGATGGTGCGCTTGGCACGGGTCAGCTTCACATCCACCGGCACTTCGCCGTTCGCATCGGCCTGGTCGGGCCGCGGCTGGATGTCGATCACGCTGAAGTAGTCCAGCTTGGTCAGCGACTCGCGCAGGCGGTCCAGCTTGCCCTCGTGGAAGTAGCTGCCCTGTTCCCAGTACACCAGCGGATCGAACAGCTTGTCGACGAAGTAGTCCTGCTCGAAACGCACCGGTCCCATGTTGTAGCGGCGGCCGCTGTCCCAGGTCAGGTCGATGTCGGCGGCGTTGTCGGCACGGGTGATCTGCACCTGACGCTGGGTGTAGTCGGCATCGAAATAGCCACGTTCGGCCAGGCGACGGGTGACGGTGATCTTGCTGGCTTCGTACTGCGTGTGTTCGAAACGCTGGCCCTTGCGCGGCTTGAACGCGGCCAGATCGTCCTGCAGGTACTGGTCGTACATCGCCGGCCCGGTGATGTCGATGTGCTCGCGGCGGACGGTCACCGGGGTGCCCTTGTCGACATGGATCAGCACGCGCACGTGCTCGTCCTCGCGCGGCGCCTCGACCTTGATCACCGGGTTGTAGTACCCGAACGGTTCCAGTGCCTGGCGGGTCTGCCGCTCGGCCTGTGACAGCAGGTACTCCAGGCGCGATTCGCCCTGTTCCTTGCCGATCGTGTCGTACAGCGACAGCGATTCCTGGATGTTCTCGATGATTGCGGCGTCGTCGCCCTTGTCCAATCCCTTGATGTCCACCTTGTCGATGGTGCCGCGCGCGTGGGCCACGGAGGTGGCGGCCAGCGACAGGACCATCAGCGGCAGGGCGTATTTCTTTGGCTGCATGCGGCACAGCATACCGACCGAAGGTGACGATGCGAAATGCATCACGTCATTGGGGATCGGTTGTTAAGTGGCGGTCAAAATACGCGCCTTTGTGGCGATCGTCGTGATCGCAGCCGAGGATGCCGGCATCGTGCGCGATGCCGGCAATGACCCCGATGGACATCCGCCAGCGGTGATCCGGTAGTGCCGGCCACTGGCCGGCAACCCACAGATCGATCCGATGCGCGGTGGCAATGCCGGCCAGCGGCCGGCACTACCGATACGGGCGTCAGCTCGACAGATGCTCGATCGCTGCCACCTTGCCCAGGCGCTCGCCCAGCATCGTCAGCAGCGCCAGGCGGTTGCCACGCAGCGCCGGATCCTCGGCATTGACCATCACGCCATCGAAGAACGCGTCGACCTGCGGGCGCAGGCGTGCCAGGCGCGCCAGCACAGCCACATAGTCCTTGTGCTGCAGGCTGGCGCCGGTGTCGTCGATGGCCGCGGTGACCGCTTCAGCCAGCGCGCGCTCGGCGTCTTCCTGCAGCAGCGCCGGGTCGATCTGGGCCGGGATGTCGCCTTCGGCCTTGCGGAGGATGTTGCGGATGCGCTTGTTGGCCGCAGCCAGCGCCTCGGCTTCCGGCAGCGCGGCGAAGGTGCCGATCGCATCCAGGCGGCGGTCGAAGTCGTACAGCGAGGCCGGCTTCAGCTCGGCCACCGCATTGAAGTGCGTGGCCGGCACGCCCTTGTCGGCGTAGTAGCCCTTCAGGCGGTCGAGGATGAAGTCGTACAGCTCGCCGACGTCGGCCTGCACGTTGCGTGCGGCCAGGCCGGCGTTGGCGCTGGCCAGCAGCGCGCGCAGGTCCAGCTCGAAGCCGCTTTCGATGATCGTGCGGGCCAGGCCCAGCGCGTTGCGGCGCAGGGCGAACGGGTCCTTGTTGCCGGTCGGCTTCAGGCCAGCGGCGAAGCCACCGGCCAGCGTGTCGACACGTTCAGCAATCGCCAGCACCTTGCCCAGCGGCGACAGCGCGATGTCGTCACCGCCGAAGCGCGGCTGGTAGGCCTCGTCGATGGCCAGCGCTACCTCCTGCGATTCACCACCGGCCACGGCGTAGTGGCGGCCGGCGATGCCCTGCAGTTCCGGGAATTCGTTGACCATGCGCGACTGCAGGTCGTTCTTGGCCAACTGCGCGGCCCGCTTGGCCTGCGCGGCGTCGGCGCCGACCTGGGGGGCGATCACTTCGGCCAGAGCGGCCACGCGCGCCACCTTGTCGGCCACGCTGCCCAGCTTGGCCTGGTAGGTCACCGTCTTCAGGCCGTCGCCCATCGACACCAGGCCCTGCTTCAGGTCCTCGTCGAAGAAGAACTTGGCATCGGCGAAGCGCGGGCGGATCACGCGCTCGTAGCCCTTGGCCACTTCGGCCACGTCCTTCGATTCGATGTTGGCGATGCCGATGAACTTCTCGGTCAGGGTGCCAGCGGCATCCAGCACCGGGAAGAACTTCTGGTTGATCTCCATCGTCTCGATCAGCGCTTCCTGCGGCACCGCCAGGAACGCGCGTTCGAAGCTGCACAGCACTGCCGACGGCCATTCGACCAGGTTCACCACCTGCTCCAGATTGTCGTCGGTAATGCGGGCGCTGCCACCGGCCTTGGCCGCAGCGGCCTCGACCTCGGCAACGATGCGCGCACGGCGTTCGCTCGGGTCGACCAGCACGAAGGCGGCACGCAGGGCTTCAACATAATCCTGCGGCTGGGCCAGCGACACCGCCTGGTCGTGGTGGAAACGATGGCCACGGCTGACGCGACCGGCCTGCAGGCCGAACAGCTCGGCTTCAACCACGTTGGCACCGTGCAGCAGCACCAGCCAGTGGGCCGGACGCGCGAAGCCCCAGGCGTGGTCACCCCAGCGCATCGGCTTGGGAATCGGCATCGCCGCAATCGCCTCGCGCAGGATCTCCGGCAGCAGGCTGGCGGTGCTCGCGCCCGGGGTCACCGCGCGGTGCACGAAGCGCTCACCCTTGTTGTCGGTGGTCTTTTCCAGCGCGGTCCAGTCGATCCCGGCCTTGGCGGCGAAGCCCTGCAGGGCCTTGGTCGGCTGGCCTTCGGCATCCAGCGCGATGTTCAGGTACGGGCCCAGCACTTCGCTGTGCTGTTCCGGCTGTTCCAGGCCGACGCCCGGCAGCAGCACGGCCAGGCGGCGCGGAGTCGACAGCGGGCGCGCATCGCCCAGTTCCAGCGCGACGCCGCGCTTGCGCAGGCCGTCGACAACGCCATCGAAGAACGCCTGGGCCAGGCCCGGCAGCGCCTTGACCGGCAGCTCCTCGGTGCCCAGTTCGATCAGCAGGGGGGACAGTTGGCTCATCGTTTCAATCCTGTGGTGGGGGCGCAGCGCGCGACGCGTCCGGCGCCCCGGAGTAAGGGGGGGAGCGGCCGTCAGGCCTTCTTCGCGCCCGGGAAGCCCAGCTTCTCGCGCTGCTCGTAGTACGCCTTGGCCACCGCCTGGGCCAGCGCGCGCACGCGCAGGATGTAGCGCTGGCGCTCGGTCACGCTGATCGCGCGGCGCGCATCCAGCAGGTTGAAGGTGTGGCTGGCCTTCATCACCTGCTCGTAGGCCGGCAGCGGCAGGTTCACTTCCACCAGCTTCTGCGCTTCACGCTCGCAGGCATCGAAGCGGTGGAACATTTCTTCCACGTCGGCGTATTCGAAGTTGTAGGTGCTCTGCTCCACCTCGTTCTGGTGGTAGACGTCGCCGTAGGTCACCGGCTGGCCGTCCGGGCCGTAGGTCCAGACCAGGTCGTAGACGTTGTCGCAGTTCTGCAGGTACATGCACAGGCGCTCGAGACCATAGGTGATCTCGCCCAGCACCGGGCGGCACTCCAGGCCACCGGCCTGCTGGAAGTAGGTGAACTGGGTCACCTCCATGCCGTTGAGCCAGACTTCCCAGCCCAGGCCCCAGGCGCCCAGCGTCGGCGATTCCCAGTTGTCCTCGACGAAGCGCAGGTCGTGCACCAGCGGGTCGATGCCCAGTGCCTTCAGCGAATCCAGGTACAGCTGCTGGATGTTGTCCGGCGCCGGCTTCATCGCCACCTGGTACTGGTAGTAGCGCTGCAAACGGTTCGGGTTCTCGCCGTAGCGGCCGTCGGTCGGGCGGCGCGAGGGCTGCACGTAGGCCGCGTTCCAGCTCTCCGGACCGATCGCACGCAGGAAGGTGGCCGGGTGGAAGGTACCAGCGCCCACCTCCAGGTCGAGCGGCTGGATGAGCACGCAGCCCTGCTGGGCCCAGAACTGGTTCAGGGTCTGGATCAGGCCCTGGAAGGTGATCGGAACGGTCGGGGTCGCGGACATGCGTACGAGTCTTGGCCGGCAAGGGGGTGCGCTAGTATAACGGCCGACCTGCGGGGCATTCCGTACCCGGGAGGAGCAGGCAGATGGAACATCGGCTGCCGGTGGGCACGCCCGGCGAGGCTGGCGGCGTACCGCTGCCGTGGGGTCGCCTGCAGTTCGAGCAGATTGCCGCGGCCCTGATCGCCGATGGCCTGGTGGCCGAGCAGGACCGCGAGCGCATGCGCTTTTCCGCGCAGGGCGCGCGCAATGCCAGTGAAGTGCACCCGCTGGTGCTGCTGTCCAACCTCAAGCTGGCCGCCAACGGCGGTGGCGAACTGACCCTGGAGCGCCTCACCGAGTGGCTGGCGCAGCGCACCGGTAGCCGCTACCTGCGCATCGACCCGACCCGGGTCGACGTCGCCGCGGTCACCGCGCTGGTCTCCCATGCCTACGCGCGCCGCCACCGTTTCCTGCCGTTGGCGGTGGATGCCGAGCGCGTGCTGGTGGCCACCAGCGAGCCACTGGTGCAGGAATGGCGCCGCGACCTGCAGCACCTGACCCGCCGCCGCATCGAGCTGGCGGTGGTCAACCCGCTGGACCTGCACCGCTACACCATGGAGTTCTACGGGGTGACCCGCTCGGTGCGCGGCGCCCGTGGCGACGTGCGCGGCGAGGCCAGCACCACCCTGCCCAGCTTCGAACAGCTGGTGGAGCTGGGCCGCACCGGCGACGTCAATGCCGACGACCAGCACATCGTGCATATCGTGGACTGGCTGCTGCAGTACGCCTACGAGCAGCGCGCCTCGGACATTCACCTGGAGCCGCGCCGCGAAATGGGGCGCATGCGCTTCCGCATCGACGGCGTGCTGCACAAGGTGTTCGAGGTACCGCCGGCGGTGATGACCGCGGTGGTCAGCCGCATCAAGGTGCTCGGCCGCATGGACCTGGCCGAACGCCGGCGCCCGCAGGATGGCCGCATCAAGACCCGTTCGCCGGGCGGCCGCGAGGTCGAGATGCGTCTGTCGACCATGCCCACCGCCTTCGGCGAGAAGTGCGTGATGCGCATCTTCGACCCGGATGCCGCCTTCAAGAGCATCGACCAGCTCGGTTTCAGCCCGCAGGAGGCGGCGGGCTGGAATGCACTGGTCGAACGCCCGCACGGCATCGTGCTGGTCACCGGCCCGACCGGCTCGGGCAAGACCACCACCCTGTATTCCACGCTGAAGCGCCTGGCCACGCCGGACGTGAACGTGTGCACGGTGGAGGACCCGATCGAGATGATCGCGCCCGAGTTCAACCAGATGCAGGTGCAGACCAACATCGACCTGGATTTCGCCAGCGGCGTGCGCACGCTGCTGCGGCAGGACCCGGACATCATCATGATCGGCGAGATCCGCGACCTGGAAACCGCGCAGATGGCGGTGCAGGCCTCGCTGACCGGCCATCTGGTGCTGTCCACCCTGCATACCAACGACGCGCCCTCGGCGGTCACCCGCCTGCTCGACCTGGGCGTGCCACACTACCTGCTGGCCAGCACCCTCAACGGCATCCTCGCCCAGCGCCTGGTGCGCACGCTGTGCCCGCACTGCAAGCAGCCGCACAGCCTCGGCGCCGCCGACTGGGCGGTGCTGGCTGATAGCCATGCCGCATATCCAGATGCCGCCACGCCCTGTCGGCCGGTCGGTTGCCTGGAGTGCCGGCGCACCGGATTCCTCGGCCGCATCGGCCTGTATGAGTTGCTGCCATTGGGTTCGCGGCTGCGCGGGCAGATCCGTGCCGACATGGATCTGGCCGGTTTCAGCCGTGCCGCACGGGCTGAAGGGCTGCGAACCCTGCGCCAGGCCGGGCTTGAAAAGGTGGCGCAGGGGCTGACTACAATCGAGGAAGTCCTGTCAGTCCTGCCGCCCCCGGATGAACCCAGCCCCGTTCCTGATCCTTGAAACCGGCCGCCCGGTACCGTCGCTGCGCCGCTACGGGCGCTTTCCGCACTGGATCCGCGTCGCCGCCGGGCTGGAAGAGCACGAGACGGTGGTGGTCGATGTCGAACACGGTGGCGCCCTGCCCGACCCACATGCCTTCGCCGGCGTGCTGGTGACCGGCTCGGCCGCCTTCGTCACCGACCACGCCGAGTGGAGCGAGCGCAGCGCCGCATGGCTGCGCCAGACCGCCCACGACGACCTGCCGGTATTCGGCATCTGCTATGGCCACCAGCTGCTGGCGCACGCGCTGGGTGGCGAGGTGGCCTACAACCCGGCCGGGCGCGAGTCCGGCACGATCGAGCTGGAACTGCAGCCGCAGGCCGCGCAGGACCCGTTGTTCCAGGGCCTGCCGCAGCATTTCGCCGCCCACGCCACCCACCTGCAGACGGTGCTGCGCGCGCCGGAAGGTGCCGAAGTGCTGGCACGCTCGCCGCTGGACGGCTGCCACGCCTTCCGCTGGGGCCGCCAGGCGTGGGGCGTGCAGTTCCATCCGGAATTCGCCACCCACCACATGCGCGGCTACGTGCGCGCCCGCGCCGACTGCATCGGCCGCCACGGCGGCTGCGCCCGCAGCATCGAGCGCGCGGTCAGCGCCGCACCGCTGGCCCGCCAGCTGTTGCGCCGCTTCGTCCGCCAGGCGCGGCTGTCTTCAGCCCAGCCGGTGGCAAAACAGGGATAATCGGCGGCACGGGCAGCCGCCCGGCCCCCTCCTGTCCTTCCCGGATGTCCATGAAAGAGATTCGCAAGCTGCCGGCCTCGGCGGGCGCCCAGTGGTTGCTGGATACGTTCTCCCTGTACCGGCGTGCGCCGCTGCAGCTGGCCCGGATCGGCCTGACCTGGCTGCTGGTGAGCTGGGTGGTGACCCTGCTGTCGACCTTGATTCCCGGCGCCGCCGGCATGGCCGTGCAGCTGATGACCCTGGCCATTTCGCCGATCATGTTCGGCGGCATGCTGTACGCCGTGGGCGAAATCGACGAAGGCCGCCCGGGCCTGGCCTCGCACCTGCTGCAGCCGATCCGCGACCACCGCGTCAGCCACCTGCTGGTGCCGCTGGCGATCCAGGTGCTGGCGGTCCTGCTGCTGGGCGCGCTGTTGTTCATGATGATCGGCCGCGAGGGCTTCACCGCCTTCAGCGAGGTCATGACCAAGATGGAAGAGATCAGCCGCAGTGGCCAGCAGATCAAGCCGGATGATGCGGCCGCACTGGTCGCCAACCTGCCGGCCAAGCGCATCGCGCTGTGGATGCTGCTGGTGTTCCTGAGCGCGGTGGCGCTGTCGCTGGCGATGTTCACCCAGCCGGCGCTGGTGGTGTTCGACAAGCAGAGCGGCATGCATGCGCTGCGCCTGAGCCTGCAGGGCTGCATCGAGAACATCGGCGCGATGTTCGTGTTCGCCGTACTCGGCCTGATCGCCGCGTTCTGCATGTACATCCTGTTCGTGATCGTGATCCAGATCGCGATGCTGATCGGTGGCCCGCTGGCCGCCGCCTTCATCGCCCAGCTGGTGCTGACCACGGTGCTGATGCCGCTGTATGTCGGCGCGGTCTACGCCGCATGGAAGCAGATGTTCGTGCACCGCGGCAGCCGCGCGGCCCCACCGATCCCGACCACGCCGACCTCAAGCGACGTGTTCCACGCCTGACGGAAAAAGGGGACGGAGGGGATTAAGTCGTTAATGCCCAGTGTGTGCAGCTAACGACTTAATCCCCTCCGTCCCCTTTTTGTCTTTCAGGCGGCGGGTTTCTTCACTACCGATGACGGCACCAGCCAGCGTGCGGCGTGGATGCCCAGCTCGTAGAGCAGGCACATCGGAATCGCCAACATCAGCTGCGAGACCACGTCCGGCGGGGTCAGCACCGCCGCCACCACGAAGATGCCGACGATCGCGTAGCCACGGCCTTCCTTGAACTGCTGCGGCGTCACCCAGCCCAGCAGCACCAGGATCACCATCGCCACCGGCAGTTCGAAACTGCCGCCGAAAGCGAAGAAGATCGCCAGCACGAAATCCAGGTAGGCGTTCGCATCCGGGGTGATCGCGATCACGTCCGGGCTGAAGGTGGTGAGGAAGTGGAACACCGCCGGCAGCACCAGGAAGTAGGCAAAGGCACAGCCGGTGTAGAACAGCAGCACCGAGGACACCAGCAACGGCACCGCCAGGCGCTTCTCGCGCGCATACAGGCCGGGCGCGACGAAGGCCCACAGCTGGTACAGCAGCCACGGCACGGCCACGAACAGGGCCACGAAGAAAGTCAGCTTCAGCGGTGCGAAGAAGGCACCGGCCGGATTGGTGGCGATCATCGTCTGCCCGTTCGGCAGCTGCGAGACCAGCGGTTCGGCCAGTGCGTTGTAGAGCTTCTGGGTAAACGGCAGCAGGCCCAGCAGCACCACGCCCAGTCCCAGCAATGCGCGTACCAGGCGGCCACGCAGTTCCACCAGATGCTCAACCAGCGAGTTTTCGCCGAAATCCTGTTCACTCATGGCTGGCGCTCCGGGCTGCTCTGCGGCGGCGGCGCACCGGCTTCAGGGGGTGTCGCCGGCGTCGGCTCGGGAGCAACGCTCTCCTGTGCCGGCGCATCGGCGTCGGGCACGGCGCTCATGTGCGGCGGAAGATCTGCGGGCGCCGGCGCGCGTACTTCCTGCGCCAGCGTATCGCCCTGCTGCTGGGCTTCCTGCGCTTCGCGACGGATCGCTTCACCGCTGGCGCGCAGCTGGTTCTCGGTGTCCTGCATGCCCTGGCGCACGTCCTGCATCTGCCGCTTGATGTCCTCGGCCTGCAGTTCGCGCTCCAGTTCCTGTTTCACCGAATCCCACTGATTACGGGCACGTCGCACCCACAGGCCGGCGAAGCGGGCCGCCTTGGGCAGGCGCTCGGGACCGAGCACCACCAGGGCGACCACTGCAATCACCAGCAGCTCGCTGAAGCCGATATCAAACACCGCGACCGCTCCGGATCAGCGAGCGTTACGGTCGTGCTCGTCCTGCGCGGCGCGCGAGGCGTCCTGGCTGCGCGATTCATCGCCCAGCTGCGCGTTCGGCTTGTCCTCGTCGCGCATGCCCTTCTTGAATTCCTTGACCGCCGAACCGAGATCCTTGGCGCCACTGGTCAGGCGCTTGGTGCCGAACACCAGCAGGACGATGGCCAGCACGACCAACCAATGCCAGATGCTGAAACTGCCCATAAAGACGCTCGTTACGTTAGTGATCAGGCTGTCGAGCATAGCGCACCGGGTGTTAGGCGGCGCGCGTGACGAAAGTCAGTTTCCGCCCAGCGTTTCCGTGCGGATTTCGCCGTCGTTGACCGGCTGGAAGCCCTGCTGCTGCGGCGGCGGGTTCTGCGGCACGTTCTGCAGCGGTGCGGTAGTGGCTTCGGCCGGGGCGGCCGGCGCTGCCTGAACAGGCGCCGGAGCAACCGTCGGGGCCGCTGCCGGACGCGGCGCGTTGCCACCGTTGCCGTTGCGGTTGTTGCGCGCGGCGTAGGTGGCCTCTTCCAGGCGGTCGCGGAACGTGACCACATCCATCGACGGCGAACCGGCCGCACGGCCTTCGAAGATCATGCGCGGCGTGGTGTTGCTGCCGTAGGCGTCCAGATTGGCGGCATCGTCGATCTGCAGCACCGCACCATCCAGGGCGACACCGGCGAACAGGCCGCGGGCGCGCGACCAGGACCAGATTTCGGCCTTCAGCTGACCGTCGGTGGCGGCGGCGGCATTGCGGCCGACCGGGCCGGCGGCGACACCCGCATCGGCGCCCAGCGTGAACTTGCCGTTGACCAGGTTGTCCAGGCTACGGTCGTTGCGGAACACCAGCACCACATCGGAGGACTGCACGCCGGCCTGGAAGCCGATGCTGCCGCCGGTGAGCTTCACGAACACCGGGTTGGACCAGGCACCGTTGGGCATGCGCACGGACATCAGGCCGTGGCCACGACGACCGCCAATGACCAGACCGGCCTTGATCGTGTCGGGAATGACGATGACCGCGCGGCCTTCGTCGAGCAATTTGTCCGGAATGCCCTGTTCAGGGATTTCCTGGATTTCAGCCAGCACGCGCACGGCATTGCGGGCACGCTGGTCTTCCTGCGGTCCGGCCATGGCCTGGCTGGACAGCAGGCTGGCGGCGATCAGCAGGGCTTGGATCGGGCGACGCATGGCAGGCTCCAGAAGTCAGTCCATAGGAAGATATAGCAAGTGACTGAAATTAGTAGTGTTGTCATGAATCCCCAATGAGCGTTCCCTGCTCACATTGATGCGCGCTATGCCTGCAATCCGAACCCTGCATCCCGGCGCGGCACCGGATCGGCGACAATACCGCTCATGCTCGACGCACCCGATACCGCCGTGCTGGCGGTCAACCTAGGCACGCCCGAGACGCCGACGGCCCCCGCCGTACGCCGTTACCTGGCTGAATTCCTGTCCGACCCCCGCGTGGTCTCGATCCCGGCACTGCTGTGGCAGCCGTTGCTGCGCGGACTGATCCTGCCGCTGCGCAGCAGCCGTTCAGCGGCCAAGTACGCCCAGGTCTGGCTGCCGGAGGGCTCTCCGCTGATGGTGCATACGCGCCAGCTGGCGCAGGCCATGCAAGCGCTGTTGCCGACCCTGACGGTGCGCCATGCAATGCGCTATGGCGAACCGGCGCTGGCCAGCGAACTCGACCGGCTGGCGGCCGACGGTGCGCGCCGCGTCGTGGTGCTGCCGCTTTACCCTCAGTACTCCACCACCACCACCGCCTCGGTCGAAGACCGCGTCGATGCCTGGCAGCGCCGCAATCCGGGCGTGACCGTGAGCCTGGTACGCGACTATTCGGTCGATCCGGGCTGGGTGGACGCCGTTGCCGGCTCGATCCGCCGCTACTGGGAACAGCACGGTCGTGGCCAGAAACTGATGTTCTCCTTCCACGGCATTCCGCAGCGCCTGGCCGATGCCGGCGATCCGTATCCGCAGCGCTGCGAGGCCAGTGCGCAGGCCATCGCCAAGGCGCTGGAGCTGGGCAGGGACGACTGGCAGATGGGCTATCAGTCGCGCTTCGGCCGCGAGCGCTGGCTGCAGCCGTATGCCGAGCCCAGCCTGTGGGCGCTGGCCGAATCCGGCGTGAAGCAGATCGACGTGGTGTGCCCGGGCTTCGCCACCGACTGTCTGGAGACGCTGGAAGAAGTGGCACTGGGCTTCACCGAAACACTGGCCGAGCGCGGCGCGACGATGCGCTACATCCCCTGCCTCAACGCCGAACCGGAGCACGCGCGTGCGCTTGCGCGGCTGGCCGTGGCCTCGCTGGCATGAGTCTGCAACCGTTTGAACTGGAGGTCGGTGGCGCGCGCGTCGCCGGCCTGCGCAACCACGGTGACGGCCCGCGCGTGCTGGCCCTGCATGGCTGGCTCGACAACGCGGCCAGCTTCGTGCCGCTGGCGCCGCACCTGTCGTCGTTGCAGCTGGTAGCCATCGACCTGCCCGGCCACGGTCACAGCGCACATCTGCCGGCCGGTGCCAGCTACACCACGGCCGCCGCCATCTGCCACGTACTCGATGTGGCCGATGCACTGGGCTGGGACCGTTTCAGCCTGCTCGGCCATTCAATGGGCGCCGGCATCGCCAGCCTCACCGCCTCGGTCAGTGATCGCGTCGAGCGCCTGGTGGCGATCGAAGCACTCGGCGGCCTGCGTGGTCCCGAGGAAGAAACCGCCAACCGCCTGCGCGAGCATGTGAATGCCACGCGCGCACTGGCACGCAAGCAGCTGCGCGTGTTTCCCGATCTGGCCGCACCCATCCGTGCGCGGATGATGACCAACCAGCTCAGCGAAGGCTGCGCACGCCTGCTGGTCGAGCGTGGCGTGGAACCGGTTGAAGGCGGCTACCGCTGGTGCAGCGATCCACGCCTGATGCTGCCCACCGCGATCCGCCTCAGTGAAGGCCAGATCGACAACCTGCTGCAGGCCATCGCCTGCCCGACACAGGTGATCTATGCCACGCCGGCGCAGTCCTATTATCCCGAGCCGATGCGCAGCGATCGCCTGCAGCACCTGCGTGATGGACGGCTGGCGGTGTTTCCCGGCAATCATCACCTGCACATGGAAGACCCGCAACAGATCGCGGGCGTGATCCTGCACTTCTTCAGCAACGGCAACGCGGGCTGAGCAAAGGTATCCGCGCGCTTCACTCCGCGCGTTTGCGGCCGATACATCAGTTGCGGGCCCCTGCGTCCGCAGCACGCAGGTCCGGTCGGACCTGCGGCGTGTGTCTGGTCCTGCAAGGAAGTCCGCATGCCTGCTCCATTGCACCGTCACCCACAGGATGTGGTCACGGTGCCCCGTCTCCGCGACGTTGATTGCGTCGCATTCCCCGAATTTCCGGTCCCTGCCCTGGCCACGCGCTCATGCGTGCGCCACCGCGTGGCCGCTGTCGTCTGCTGATCCAGGAGTCGCCGATGTCCGCTGCATCCTCCCGTCCCCCCGATACCGTTCGCCTGCCGCATCTGCAGCAGCTCGCTCACCGCGCTGACCGTCGACTGCTGATCGGCAGTGCGGCGTTGGCTATGGCTGGCCTGGTGCTGGCCCTGCGTGGGCCCCACGTACCGGGCGCCGCGTTGGCGGCGGCCGCCGTGCTGCCCGCCCTCTGGCTCGCCGGTCCACAGGCGGGCCGCAGCATCGCCCGCAACGGCCTGGCGTTGCTGCTGTCGCTGCAGTTGGCATTGCTGTGCGCGATCGTCGGCCTGTCGCCAGCGTTGCCGATCGCGTTGCTGCTGGGCGTGCTGCTCAGCCACCGCGATCGCCTGCCGGTATGGCTGGCAGGTGGTGTTGGCACCCTCGCCCTGCTGGTACCGCTGCTGCACGGCGCAGCCGTGGGACCGACGTTGCTGCAGGCCGGCCTGTTCGCCAGCCTGACCGTGTTCCTCGGCCAGGTCGCGCTGCGCCTGCGCCAGCAGACCGAGGCGCTTGGCCACGGCCCGCGCCGCCTGGCGGCACTGGCGCGCGATATCGCTACGGGCACCGATCTGAGCGCACATGCAGATACCGCGGCCTATGCACCCGGTTCGCTGGCCCATGCGCTGGCCGATACCGCCCGCCACGTACAGGCGCAGCGTGGGCGCGAGGCTGAAGCGCATGCCGAGAATGCGCAGATCCGCCAGGCGCTCGATGCCTCGCGCACCGCGATGATGATTGCCGACAACGACCACGTGATCCGTTACGTGAACCGCTCGGTGGTGGCCCTGCTGCGCAACCAGCAGGCAACACTGCGCCAGGCCTTCCCCGACTTCGATGCCGAGCGCCTGGTCGGCAGCAGCATCCACCGCTTCCACGCCAACCCGGACCGCATCCGCGCGATCCTCAACGGCCTGCAGGTCACCCACAACGGCAAGGTGCAGATCGGTCCGGTGCACTTCGCGCAGGTGGTCACGCCGGTGTTCGATGCGCAGGGCCTGCGCCTCGGTTTCGCCGTGGAATGGCATGACCGGACGCATGAACTGTCGCTTGAGAACGCAGTGGCCGGCATTGTTGCCGCCGCTGCCGCCGGCGATCTCGACCAGCGTCTGCAGGCGAGCGAAGGTGCGAGCTTCCTGGATGGACTGACCGGTGGCATCAACCAGCTGCTGGATACGCTGGGCGGCACTGTCGACGAGGTGCGGCAGATGCTTTCCGCCTTGGCCAATGGCGATCTGGACCGGCGCATGCACGGCGAGTATCACGGCGCCTTCGCCGCGATCCAGCGCGATGCGAATGCCACGGCCGGCCAGCTGGCGCGCATGGTCGGGCGCATCCAGGAATGTGCGGCGTCGATCAGTACCGCCGCCAGCGAGATTGCCGCCGGCAACGGCGCGTTGTCCGAGCGCAGCGAGCGCCAGGCCGCGCACCTGCAGGAGACCGCAGCATCGATGGAGGAACTCACCGCCACCGTGCGCCAGAACGCCGCCCATGCGCGTGAGGCCAGTGCGTTGGCAGCTTCCACGCAGAGCGCTGCCAGTGACGGCAACACAGCCATGCAGCGGGTGGTGAATACCATGCAGGCCATCGAAGGTGCCTCGAAGCGGATCGGCGACATCACCGGCGTCATCGACGGCATTGCCTTCCAGACCAATATCCTGGCCTTGAACGCAGCCGTGGAGGCGGCACGCGCCGGCGAACAGGGCCGAGGCTTCGCGGTCGTGGCCAGCGAGGTGCGGGTACTGGCGCAGCGCTCTGCGGCGGCGGCCCAGGAGATCAAGAAGCTGATCGACGAAGCCGGCCGCCAGGTGGGTGAGGGTGCCCAGCTGGTAGCTGACGCCGGCCAACGCATGCAGGGCATTGTTGGCGGCGTGGAGGATGTCAGCCACCTGATGCGCGAGATATCCGCGGCGTCGCAGGAGCAGTCGATCGGTATCGAGCAGATCAACCAGACCGTGGTGCAGATGGATCAGGCCACGCAGCAGAATGCCGCGCTGGTGGAAGAAGCCACCGCCGCCGCACGCGAGCTGCAATCGCAGGCGGGTACGCTTACCGAGGCGGTGTCGGTGTTCCGCCAGCAGGAACCGCACGAGGTCTCGCAGGCCGCCTGATCCGGGCCTTCAGTTCGATCCTGATCAAGACGGCGCCCGCAGGGCGCCGTCTTTTTGTTGCGTAGGCCTTGCTGCCAGTAGCTGCCAACCTTGGTTGGCGCCGTGGTTCCTCACGGAGGGCATCCACGCATGGCGTGGATCTACTGGTAGTGCCGGCCGCTGGCCGGCAATCACAGCGACGCGCACTGTCTGGCCTGCTGCCGGGGTTGGCACCGATCTTCGCAGGGACAGCCCATCCACGCATGGCGTGGACCTACTGTTGGTCCGCATGCCCTCGGTAGACGCCAACCTTGGTTGGCGCTGTGGCTACCCGCGGAGAATATCCGCGTATGGCCTGGATCTAACGGGCGATGTAACGCCATCGGGTTGCCGGCCAGCGGCCGGCACTACCCGCATTTCGCGCGCACAAAGAAAAACCCCGCTGCGTAAGCAGCGGGGTTTTGGGTGTAAACCCTGGCGATGACCTACTCTCGCATGGCTTGAGCCACACTACCATCGGCGCAGCTGCGTTTCACTTCCGAGTTCGGGATGGGATCGGGTGGTTCCACAGCGCTAATTTCACCAGGGAGGCGGTTGGAGCGTCGCCATCCGATACGGCTGGATAAGGCGCCTGCCTCTCGTAGTTCTTGTGACGTAGCGTGCACTTGGATGCTCTTACGACGTTGTCGTAAAGCCAAGGCAACTTGAGGTTATATGGTCAAGCCTCTCGGATCATTAGTATCAGTTAGCTCAATACATTGCTGTACTTACACACCTGACCTATCAACCACGTAGTCTACATGGTTCCTTCAGGGGGCTTGTGCCCCGGGAGATCTCATCTTGAGGCGCGCTTCCCGCTTAGATGCTTTCAGCGGTTATCGCTTCCGAACATAGCTACCCGGCAATGCCACTGGCGTGACAACCGGAACACCAGAGGTTCGTCCACTCCGGTCCTCTCGTACTAGGAGCAGCCCCTCTCAAATCTCCAACGCCCATGGCAGATAGGGACCGAACTGTCTCACGACGTTCTGAACCCAGCTCGCGTACCACTTTAAATGGCGAACAGCCATACCCTTGGGACCGACTACAGCCCCAGGATGTGATGAGCCGACATCGAGGTGCCAAACACCGCCGTCGATATGAACTCTTGGGCGGTATCAGCCTGTTATCCCCGGAGTACCTTTTATCCGTTGAGCGATGGCCCTTCCATACAGAACCACCGGATCACTAAGTCCTAGTTTCCTACCTGCTTGATCCGTCGATCTTGCAGTCAAGCACGCTTATGCCTTTGCACACAGTGCGCGATGTCCGACCGCGCTGAGCGTACCTTCGAGCTCCTCCGTTACTCTTTAGGAGGAGACCGCCCCAGTCAAACTACCCACCATACACGGTCCCCGACCCAGATAATGGGCCCAGGTTAGAACGTCAAGCACGACAGGGTGGTATTTCAAGGATGGCTCCACTGCAGCTAGCGCCACAGTTTCATAGCCTCCCACCTATCCTACACAGACGAACTCAACGTTCAGTGTAAAGCTATAGTAAAGGTTCACGGGGTCTTTCCGTCTTGCCACGGGAACGCTGCATCTTCACAGCGATTTCAATTTCACTGAGTCTCGGGTGGAGACAGCGCCGCTGTCGTTACGCCATTCGTGCAGGTCGGAACTTACCCGACAAGGAATTTCGCTACCTTAGGACCGTTATAGTTACGGCCGCCGTTTACTGGGGCTTCGATCAAGAGCTTCGCCTTGCGGCTGACCCCATCAATTAACCTTCCAGCACCGGGCAGGCGTCACACCCTATACGTCCACTTTCGTGTTTGCAGAGTGCTGTGTTTTTGATAAACAGTCGCAGCGGCCTGGTTACTGCGACCCTCTTCAGCTATAGCTCGCACGAGCCACCAAAAAGGGTGCACCTTCTCCCGAAGTTACGGTGCCATGTTGCCTAGTTCCTTCACCCGAGTTCTCTCAAGCGCCTGAGAATTCTCATCCTACCCACCTGTGTCGGTTTACGGTACGGTCTGCGTAAGCTGAAGCTTAGGAGCTTTTCCTGGAAGCGTGGTATCAGTGACTTCGCCTTAAAGGCTCGTCTCGGTGCTCGGTCTTGAAGGATCCCGGATTTGCCAAAGATCCAAACCTACCGCCTTTCCCCAGGACAACCAACGCCTGGTACACCTAACCTTCTCCGTCCCTCCATCGCACTTACGCGAGGTGCAGGAATATTAACCTGCTTCCCATCGACTACGACTTTCGTCCTCGCCTTAGGGGCCGACTCACCCTGCGCCGATTAACGTTGCGCAAGGAAACCTTGGGCTTTCGGCGTGCGGGTTTTTCACCCGCATTATCGTTACTCATGTCAGCATTCGCACTTCCGATACCTCCAGCAGACTTCTCAATCCACCTTCAACGGCTTACGGAACGCTCCTCTACCGCGCATAACAAAGTTATGCACCCCAAGCTTCGGTTCACTGCTTAGCCCCGTTAAATCTTCCCCGCAGACCGACTCGACCAGTGAGCTATTACGCTTTCTTTAAAGGGTGGCTGCTTCTAAGCCAACCTCCTGGCTGTCTGTGCCTTTCCACATGGTTTTCCACTTAGCAGTGAATTTGGGACCTTAGCTGTGGGTCTGGGTTGTTTCCCTTTTCACGACGGACGTTAGCACCCGCCGTGTGTCTCCCATACAGTCCGTCTCGGTATTCGGAGTTTGCAATGGTTTGGTAAGTCGCGATGACCCCCTAGCCATAACAGTGCTCTACCCCCGAGAGGATACATATGAGGCGCTACCTAAATAGCTTTCGAGGAGAACCAGCTATCTCCGGGTTCGATTAGCTTTTCACTCCTAATCACACCTCATCCCCTACCTTTGCAACGGGAGTGGGTTCGGGCCTCCAGTGCGTGTTACCGCACCTTCACCCTGGGCATGACTAGATCACCCGGTTTCGGGTCTACTGCCCGCGACTATGCGCCCTTATCAGACTCGGTTTCCCTTCGCCTCCCCTATACGGTTAAGCTTGCCACGAACAGTAAGTCGCTGACCCATTATAC
>NZ_CM151348.1:4902500-4968693 GCF_056487375.1 Stenotrophomonas sp. 220_Sma
GGCGTCTCACTGGCCGGCATCGGCTCGGCGTTCTGGGGCCTGGTGGCCGGTGCGCTGTGCCTGGTAGTACTGCGGCCCCGCCAGGGACGCTGACCTGCCCTATCCCGCCAATGCGGCGCCGACGGTGCTCAGCACCACCGCGATGACGATGGCGATCAGTGTGGCGACCACGCTGGTGCCGCCGCGCGCGGTCAGCTCGCTGCGCAGCCGTGCGTCATCGCCGCCGGTGACGGCACGGGCCTGGGCGATCAGGCGCTGGCAGTGTGCCAGGTACCAGCTGTTGGCAAAGATGCCGGTGGTGATGCTGAGCGCGAAGGTGATGACCAGTGACAGGCCATCCGGCACATCCAGCAAGGTCTCCACCACACTGATCAGCAGCAGCAGGCCAGCCCACATCGCCGCCAGGCGGTACATCTTGCGGTACATCATCCAGATCAGGCCGAGCAGGAATGCCGGCCAGTGCCAGGTGCCACTGCCCGTGGCGATGCCGCCCTGATCCAGCCGCCAGCGCTGGCGATAGATCGGGAAGTTGCCACCGACCACGCTGGCGTACAAGGCCATCTCGCCCTCCAGCCCGGCAGCCGCAGCCACATCCGGTGCAGCGACCGGCGCACGATAGGGGTCGGACGGATCGCCGACGCTCGGCGCAATGCCCTCAGCCGCAGGCGCTGCGTCGATATCCAGGACCGGAGCCACCTCGACCTGCGTTGAGGCCTGATCCAGCTCCGCCAACGGCCGCCACGAGGGCATGCCCTCGCACCAGAGCAGCGTTCGCGCCGTGACCGTCCCTTCCCGCTGCAGCTGGCGAAGACCGGCCAGATCCACCGGCCCACTGCTCTGCCTGCCATTGGCGTACCACCATTGTGCTTCCTGCATGTTTTCCGTCCTTGCTACTGCATCGACAAACTGAAACCGCTGCCAGCGCCTACAGCGCGGTACTGGCCAGGGTCTGCACCAGTTGATGGCGCTCACCCGGCGCAAGCGTAATCTGCTCCGGGCCTGCGTTGGCCACTTCCAGGCAAACGTAATCGTGCCAGCCATCGCCGACATCGGCCATTTTCGCTGCCGCCTCCGCACCGGGATTCCAGGCCACCAGCGTCTGGCTGCCTTCGCTGCGGATCTCGATCCGCCGCTGCAGTACGGGATCACGCAGCACGTAATGGCCGCCGGCACCGGTATAGATGCGATCGCTGCGACCGGGGTCACGCGGATCGCGCAATGACCACGGTCCCTGTTGCAGGCGCAGCTGCGCATAGTCCTCGTACTTGTCCAGGTACTGCAGGCCATCAAGGCCCTCGACCTCGACCTGGTTGGCATCGCCCACCCGGAAATAGCTGTGCAGGGCCTGGGTGAAGGTCACCGGCGAGGTTCCGGTGTTCTCGGTGACGAGCTGCTGACGCAGCTGGCGGCCAATGCGCAACTGCATCTGCAGGCGCAGGCCGGGATCGGCGCAGGGTGCAGGTGCCAACTGCAGCTCGACCTCACCGTCATCGCTCTGGCTGGCCTGCAGAAGCTCCCAACGCGCGGTGCGCACCAGGCCATGCGCGGGCACATCATTGTTCTGGCCCTGGCGGCCGAACCACGGCCAGCACACCGGGACGCCACCGCGGATGGGCGTGGGCAGCTCGGCGCGCGTGGGCGAAAGCCACAGTACATCGGGCTGCCCATCGGGAATGAACGACAGCAGCTGTCCGCCGAACACGCTGATGACCGCCGTCGCGCTGGGGGTGCGCACGTGCCAGGCCTCCAGCCCGTGATACAGGCCGCTGCTGATGTCCGGATCCGACTGCATGCGATGACGCTCCTTGAAGACCGCGGCGATGATGTCGCGGTCAGCGTGCCTGGGGCAAGGCCTTCTGCGCAGCGGGTGCGATGGCGGCCGCCTCTTCCTGCAGCGCGCGCAGGATGCGTTGGCCGGCACGCCCATCGGCATTGGCCCAGCCCAGGCGCTGCTGCTCGGACTGGATCGCGCGACGGGTGGCAGTACCGATCATGCCGTCGGCGCTGCCGATGTCGTAGCCACGCGCCAGCAGCAGGGCCTGCAGCTGGCGGCGCTCATCGCGGCCCAGGCCCGGGTCGTCGGTCGGCCAGGCGGTGGCCAACCCGCTGCCGCCACGCAGCTGGTCAGCCAGCGTGGCGATCGCCAGCGCATAGCTTTCAGCCGCGTTGTAGCTGTAGATCGCGTCGTAGTTGCGGAACACCAGCAACGCGGGGCCCTTGTTGCCGGCCGGCAGCAGCAGGGCGGCGCGCGCGTCGGCGGGCAGGTTGGCCGGAGCCAGCGCGCTGCCGTCCAGCGCGGTCACGCCCTGCGCACGCCAGTCGGCCAGGGCACGACGCTGGGTACGTCCGGCCTGGCTGGCGTTGAAGCCAGCGGGAACGCGAACTTCCATGCCCCACGGCTCGCCACTGCGCCAGCCGGCGCGCTTGAGGTAGTTGGCAGTGGAGGCCAGCGCATCGGGAATGCTGCCGACCAGATCGCGGCGGCCATCGCCATCCCCGTCCACGGCAATGCGTGCATAGGTGCTGGGCATGAACTGGGTGTGCCCGAAGGCACCGGCCCAGGAACCGGTGAGCCCCTGTGCCTGCAGGTCTCCGCGGTCGATCAGCTTGAGCAGCGCCAGCAGTTCACCGCGGAAGAACGGCTGGCGACGGCCGGCGCAGGACAGCGTGGCCAGTGACTGCAGCAGGGGACGCTTGCCGAACACGCGGCCGTAGTCGCTCTCCACGCCCCAGACCGCGACGATGGTGGCGGCATCGACACCGTACTGCGCCGACACCCGATCGAGCAGGTCGCGATGCTGCTCCAGCATGGCGCGACCATCAGCCACGCGCTGGCGATCGACCAGCGCGGCCAGGTAGTCCCAGATCGGCGTGGTGAATTCCGGCTGCGCATCGAGCAGGCCAAGCACACTGGGGTCCGGGGTGAGCCCGGCGGTGATTTCATTGAAGCGATCGGCACTGATGCCCTGGCTGGCGGCCGTGGCCTGCAGGCCCGTCAGGCAGCGGCTGAAGGCCGGATCGACGCTGGCATCCGGTGCTGCAGGCAACGCGGGGGGCGAGGCGAGAGCGGCCGCCAGGCCGAGCGTGGTCAGAATGGGCATGGCGTCCTCCGTGTTGCCGTTGCACGGCCATCTTAGGGGCACCGGCGTCGCTGAACCTGAAGCGGCACCCGCCGGCCGTCCGCCCTAGGCGGTGCGCAGCAGGCGCAGGCCATAGGCGGGACTGTCGGCGTCCCAGCGCTGCGTGACCTGCAGGCCCGCCTGCTGCAGCAGCGCTTCGAAGCTGTGGTCGGTGTACTTGTGGCTGTACTCCACGCGGATCGGTTCGTCAGCGGCAACGTGGAAGCTGCGGCCATCCAGATGCACATCCTGCGCCCAGCGGCTGACCAGATCGGTTTCGATGCGCAGCCGCGCGATGCTGTAACGGGCACGGTGGCGGAAGCCGTCGAGGTCGAAGTCGCTGCCGATCTCGCGGTTGAGCCGGGTCAGCAGGTTGAGGGTGAATGCGGCAGTGACGCCCTGCGCATCGTTGTAGGCCGCTTCGATCAGCGCCGGGTCCTTGTGCAGGTCGATGCCGACCAGGGCCAGGCCGTCGCGGCCCATCGTCTGGCGCATCGCCCGCAGCAGTGCGACCGCGTCTTCGCCTTCAAAGTTGCCCAGCGTGGAACCGGGGAAGAACAGCAGCCGTCGCGCGGGTTCGCGCTCGGGCATGGGAACGGCGACGGGGCGGGTGAAGTCGGCACAGACCGGCAGCATCTCCACCTCCGGCAGCGCCGGTGCCAGATGGTCGATGCTGGACAGCAGCGCGGCCCGCGAGATCTCGATCGGCGTATAGGCCACCGGGTCGTGAAGTGCGGCCAGCAGCAGCGCGGTCTTGCGTCCGCTGCCGCTGCCCAGCTCCACCACATGCAGACGCGGGCCAACGCTGCGGGCGATGTCCGGCAGCACACGCTTCAGCAGGGCCAGCTCGGTGCGCGTGGGGTAGTACTCGGGGGTCTGCGTAATCTGCTCGAACAGTCGCGAGCCACGCGCATCGTAGAAGTACTTAGACGGCAGCTGGCGCGGCGTACGTGAGAGTCCGGCCACCACGTCGGAGAGGATCTGCTGCCGCGCGGGGGTGAGATCGGTCAATGCCTGCAGCGCGTCATGCACGGTGCTCATGTGAGGTCCCTGGCCAGGCGCAGCCCGGAGAACTGCCAGCGCGCCGGCGGCATGAAGAAGTTGCGGTAGCTGGCGCGCACATGGCCGCGGGGTGTCGCGCAGCTGCCGCCACGCAGCACCCACTGCCCGCACATGAACTTGCCGTTGTACTCACCGAGGTTGCCGGCGAAGGGACGGAAGCCCGGATAGGCGCCATACGCGCTGTGGGTCCACTCCCAGACATCGCCGAACAGCTGCCGCATTCCACTGCCCTGCGCTGCCTGCGGGTGCAGCCGGTCGTCATCGGCGAAATGGCCGCGCAGCGGCTGCGACGCAGCGGCGGCTTCCCATTCGTACTCGCTGGGCAGGCGCGCGCCGGACCAGCGGGCGCAGGCATCGGCCTCGTAGTAGCTGAGGTGGCAGACCGGCGCGTGCGGATCCAGTTCGCGCCAACCGCCCAGGGTGTACTCGCGCTGCAGGGCGTCATCCCAGTACAGCGGGTGCTGCCAGCCCTCGGCTTCACGCAATGCCCAGCCTTCACTGAGCCACCAGCGCGGTTCGTGGTAGCCGCCGGCGTCGATGAAGGCGCTGTACTCGGCATTGCTGACGGGACGCTCGGCCAATGCATGCGCGGGGAGCAGCACGCGGTGCGCTGGCGCTTCGTTGTCGTAGGCGAACGCGGTGTGCTGCGGCCAGGCTGCGGCGCCGACGGTGACGATGCGCTCGGGTGATTCGACCCAGCCCTGCGCAGTGGCGACGCTGGCGACGGGCCGCAGATCCTCGCGATACGGTGGCTGCAGCGGGTTGCACCAGAACGCATGCTTGATGTCGGTGAGCAGCAGCTCCTGGTGCTGCTGTTCGTGCTGCAGGCCCAACTGCAGGTGCTGCAGCGCCTGCTCATCGAGATCGCCCGCCGCCAACCGCGATTGCACCTGTGCGTCGACCTGCTGGCGGTAGTCGCGCACCTGCTGCAGCGAGGGCCGCGACAGCAACCCGCGCTGTGGCCGCGCATGCGCCGGGCCGATGCTCTTGTAGTAGCTGTTGAACAGGTAGTCCCAGCCCGGGTCATGCGCTGGCACGGTGGCGAAACCCGCCAGCACGAAGCGTTCGAAGAACCAGGTGGTGTGGGCCAGGTGCCATTTGCTCGGGCTGGCGTCAGCCATGCTCTGCAGCATGGCGTCCTCGGCGCTGAGCGGCGCGGCCAGCTGCAGGCTGCGCGTCCGTACATGGGCGAACTGGCGGGCGAGATCGTGCTGCGGGGCAGCGACGGCGGCGGGTACGCTGTCCATGTGGGCAGCATCGGCGCTGGACGGTGAGTGCGACGTCATGGTTCGGCGTCACTTCGTTCACATGGATGAGCCTGCCGCATTCAAGAAGCCACCACGAACGCCGCTAACGGCAATGCTGCGGCCGCGTCGTCACCGCGCTGGAATTCCTGCTTGCCCCTGCATCCGCTCCGCCAGCCTGCGCATTACCTGTTCGTGCTGCCTGCCGTGCTGGTTGCCGTGGTGGTGTGGACCGCATTGGATACCGCAGACGTGGCCAGCCCGGCGCAGCGCATCCTGCCCTGGCTGCTGGCCTGCCTCGGTGCCGGCCTGGCCCTGCTCTACCACCAGGTGCGCACGTTGTGCCTGCTGATGGTTGTGGCGGTGACGTTCGCGCTGCTGCACCAGGACGTCGCTGGCTACCTGCGCAATGGCCATGTCACCACGCTGACACCGCTGCGCTTCCACGCCATCTCGGCCTGGTTGCCGCTGTTGTCTGCCGGCCTTGCGTTGTGGCCGGAGCGCGGACGGCGGCGCCAGGACCTGCTGCTGCGCGGTATTGCCATCGGCACCGCGGTGATGATCTTCCTGCTGCTAGCCACACAGCAGCCGCGCGGCATGCACGATCTGCTGTCGAACCGTCACTGGGCCTGGATTCCCGCCGACTGGAACGCGCTGGCGCAGCTGCCGGCGCTGCTGTTCCTGCTGGCGACCGCAGCGTTGGGCTGGCAGGCGTGGCGGCATCCTCGGCCACTGCACACGGCGATGCTGCTGGCCCTGCTGTGCCTGTGGTGGATGCTGCCGCGGATCTTCCTGCAGCCGGTGCTGCTGCCGGCGCTGAGCAGCGCCGCCCTGCTGCTGATGCTGGGCGCGATGCTGCAGGAGTCCTTCCACATGGCCTTCCGCGATGAGTTGACCGGCCTGCCGGGGCGACGGGCATTCAACGAGACCCTGCAGCGGGCACGCGGCACCTACAGCATCGCGATGGTGGACGTGGACCACTTCAAGTCATTCAACGACACCCATGGCCACGACACCGGAGACGATGTACTGCGCCTGGTGGCCTCGCGGCTGGCGCGGGTGGGCGATGGCGGCCGCGCGTTCCGATACGGCGGCGAGGAATTCGCGGTGGTGTTCCAGGACCGTCCGGCGACGGCCTGCGTCGATGCAGTCGAAGCCCTGCGGCAGAGCATCGAGGACACCCGCATGCAGCTGCGCGACCGCAGCACCCGCAGCCGCGACGACGAGGCCGGCCGACAGCAGCGCGGACGCGGTGGCAGCGGCCAGGTCGTGCAGGTGACCGTGAGCATCGGCCTGGCCGACAGTCGTGTGGACCGGCGGCCGATGGCGGTGGTCAAGGCCGCCGACCAGGCGCTGTACGCGGCCAAGGACGGGGGCCGCAACCAGGTGCACGCGCAGGCCGGCCAGCGCGTGCTGGCAGTGCACGGCGGCTGAGGCTCAGACCGCGTCGAGGTAGTACCAGCGGCCGTCGATGCGCTGGAAGCGGCTGTGCTCGGTCATCTTGACCGCACTGCCGCCGCCGACGCGATAGCGCGCGGTGAAGCGGACATCGGCGCTGTCAGCACCGGTGATGGCGTGCTCGTGTACGGTCAGGCCCAGCCAATGGGTACGCTGGCCGGGTGCATCATCCAGCGTCAACTCGGCCGGACGCGTGTCCGGATGCCAGCTCTGGCGCAGGTAATCAGCCAGACCGCGCACGTAGGCGCTGTAGCGCGAACGCATCAGGCGCTCGGCATCGGGCGCGGCTTCACCGGCGTGGAAACGGCCGCAGCAGGCGGCATAGTCGGCGGGAAGGCCACAGGGACAGGGATCGGCGGGTTTTCGGCTCATGCCGGCATTGTCGCCGGGTTGCGCGGATTGATCCACGCGCGGCACGGGCCAGCTGAAGCAGGACAGGCGTATGCTGTCGCGCCCCCACCTTGATTGATCGCCGTGCTGGAACTGGTTCCCCCTGAGTTGTGGTGGCTGGTGGTGATCGCCTTCATCGCCGGTCTTGTGGATGCCGCCGTGGGTGGCGGTGGCCTGGTGCAGCTGCCCGGCCTGTTCACGGTGCTGCCGCAGCAGACGCCGGCGATGCTGTTCGGTACCAACAAGTTCAGTTCGATGTTCGGCACCGGTGCGGCTGCCTGGCGCTATGCGCGCAACGTGCGCTTCCCGTGGAAGCCGGTGCTGTTCGCGGCCGGCACCGCCTTCATCTTCTCCTTCGCCGGGGCCACCGCGGTGAGCCTGCTGCCCAAGGACGCGGTGCGCCCACTGGTGCTGGTGCTGCTGATCGCGATGCTGGCCTACACGTTGTGGAAAAAGGACTTCGGTGCGCTGCACCGGCCGCAGGAGATCGGCCGCCGCGAGCTGGTGATCGCGCTGGCGATCGGTGCAGCGATCGGCTTCTACGATGGCTTCTTCGGGCCGGGCACCGGCAGCTTCCTGATCTTCCTGTTCGTGCGCTTCTTCGGCCTGGATTTTCTGCGCGCATCGGCCGCGTCGAAGGTGGTGAACCTGGCGACCAATGTGGCGGCGATCTCGTTCTTCGTGCCGACCGGCAACATCCTGTGGCTGTTCGCGCTGCCGATGGCGGCGGCCAACATCATCGGTTCGGTGGTGGGCACGCGGTTGGCGCTGAAGGGCGGCACGCCGTTCATCCGCAAGCTGTTCGTGGGGCTGGTGGTGGTGCTGATCGCGCGGATGGCGTGGGATACGTTGCGCGGAGCGTGATCCACCGCGTCGCTGGCGCCTGACTCCCATGTGGGCGATCGGATGAGGGGGCATGGCAGGACACGCCGTGAACCCGTCCATGGGGGCTCGTGAGCGCCATCCATGGCGCTCGCGGTCCTGCCATGCCCCCTCACCCAACCGCTACCCGGCCTCTGCGCGAGCGCGGAAGCTGGGAGCAAGGGCAAGAGCAGAGCGACTTCCGGTAGGTGCCAACCTTGGTTGGCACACGGTTTCCGATCGCGAAGAGCAGCCGAGCATGGCTCGGCTCTACAGGTCGCTGGACCGAGGCGGTCAGGCCTCGGCTTCTTCCGGTTCGTTGGCCTGCTGGCGGCTGCGCTCGGGCAGCTTCAGGCGCTTGCCTTCTTCGTCGTACTCGATCAGCAGCACGCCGGAGTCGTGGCGACCGCTGATTTCGACGAAGCAGGCACCGCCGATGAACGGTTCCAGCGTCATCACCGACTTCAGCGGGGTGGCGACCACCATCTGGAAGCCGAAGTTGTCGAAGATGTTCATCGCCAGTGCGGTGAACTCGTTGTCGGCCTTGTCGAAGGCTTCGTCGAGCACGACGGCGGCGTAGCTGGGCAGCTGGCTGTCGGCGCCGCCGAGCTGGTAGCGCAGTGCCGCAGCCAGGCAGGTGGTGGCCAGTTTCTGGCGCTGGCCACCGGACTTGCCGGCACCACTGCGGTAGATCTCGACCTGCTGGCGCGTTTCCGCATCCAGCTCGACGCCGATGAACTCCACGTGCATGCGCACGTCCAGCACCAGCTCGCGCCAACGCTTGTCCTCGCCTTCCTGCGAACCCAGGCGGTTGACCAGCTGGCGCAGCACGGTGAACTGCGATTCGGCCAGCTCGCGCTGCTCGGTCTGCTGCTGCGACAGCACCTCGCGCAGCTGCAGGTGGAACTCGCCGACTTCCGGCAGGCGGCGGTCGCTCAGTTCGATGGTCAGCAGCGTGCCACGGTTGAACGGCACCTGCTCCAGGCTGGCGTTGACTTCGTCCAGGCGCTGGCCGATCGACTTGCGGGCCTCTGCACTGTGGCGCTGCAGGGCCAGCAGGTTGTTCTTGCTCTGGTTCTGCAGCAGATCGAAGAAGCGCTCTTCGTGCTGCGGCAGGCCGTCGCGCTCCAGGCGTTCGAGGCGGGCGAGGAAGTCCTCGGCCGAGGCCACCGAGACGGTGAAGTCGCCCGATTCCTCCGGCCACTGCTGGATGAAGCGACGGAAGCAGCCGATCAGCTGGTTCTCGATGCGGTTGAGGTCCTGCTGCGAGGACGACAGCTGCTCGTTCAGCGCGTTGCTGACCTGGCGCATGTGCGCTTCCAGCGTTTCGAGGCTGAGCGGGCCCTGCTCCTGCAGGCGCTCGGCGAGGCCGGCTTCCTGCTCCTGGGCCAGGCTCGGCAGCACCAGCGCACGGCTCTGCTGGCGGGCGCGGTCGAGGCGATCGCGCTCCTTGACCAGCTGGCCGCGCTCGACGCGGACGTCCTCATAGGTGCGGCGGGACTGCTCGATGTCGGCGCGCACGGCGTCGATCTGCTTGGCCAGCTTGGCGAGGTCGGCATTGCCTTCACGCAGGTCGCGCAGAGTCGCTTCGATATCGCTCAGGCGCTGCTGCGGGGCAGCGATGTCGATCTCGTTCCAGCTGATGCTGACCAGCTCGTGGCAGGCCAGGCGGCGTTCGTTGTCGCGGTCACGCTGGCCGCGCAGGCGCGCGATGTCGGTCTCGCAGCTGGCGATGCGCTTGGCCAGTTCCTGTGCTTCGCGCTCGAAGGCGCCCACCTTGTCGTGGTTGTTGAAGCCCAGGATCCAGCGGCGGCGGTCGCCTACTGCGCTGCGGTCGTCCTTCTCGAAACGGTCGCCCGGATGCTTGACCTGGCCTTCGCGGGTGATGCCGCGGTCGACGTTGCGCAGCTGTTTGGCATCCACGCACTCGTAGTCGAAGCGCTTGCCGAGCTCGCGCCGCAGCCAGCTTTCGAACACATGCTCGCGCAGCTCCAGCTTGTGCAGCAGCGACTTCGCCGACGGCTCGCGCGCGAACGCATCATCGTTGCGGCGCACGCGGTAGTAGGTGAAGCGCATGCCCAGGTGGGTACGGTTCACCCACTCGGCGACGTCGTTGTAGTGCTTGTCATCGACCAGCAGCGACAGCGCGAAGCCGCCCAGCACACGTTCGATGGCGCCCTGCCAGCCCTGCTCTTCCGAGCGGACCTGGATCAGCTCGCCGACGAACGGCAGCGCCGCTTCGGCGATGCCGGTTTCCTCGGCCAGGCGCGCGCGCAGCTTCTGCATCGGCGCCGGAATGTTGGACGGCGTGCGCTGCATCGCTTCGAGTTCGCTGCGCACTTCACCGAAGCGGCGCTCGTCGTCGCGCTTGCCGCCGAGGCGATCGCTGATCGCATCGTCCAGTGCCGCCGAGGCACGCTGGCGGTCCTGCAGTTCGTTCTGCGCGCGCTCGACCAGCTCGGCGAAACCATGGGCATCGTCGGGCAGTTCGGCCTGCAGCTGCTGTGCCGCTTCCTGGGCCTGGTCACGCTTGGCCTTGCGCCGGTCGCGCTCGGCTTCGGCGCGGCCCTGCTCGCGTTCCAGTTCCTCGATGCGCTCACCGCCCTGCTGGCGGCGCTGCAGTTCCAGTTCGGCCAGGCGCTCGGTGTGGTTGTCGAGCGCGGCGCGGCGCTGGGCCTCTTCGCCGAGCAGGCCACGGTCACGCACGTCCATCTCGCGCAGGCGCGCTTCGATCAGCGCCTGGCGGCGGCTTTCGCGGAAGCTGTCGACGCCGAGCTTCAGTGCTTCGTCGTCGCCGCGCTGGCGGTGCATTTCCTTCAGGTCGTTGTAGTAGGCGCGTGCCGGCAGCAGGGTTTCCACCTGGCGGCGCGCGGTGACCACTGCCTGGTGCGCGCCATCCAGCTCGGCGAAGTCGCTGACCAGGCGCTCGGCGGCGTCGAAGGTCTTCGGCGTGTCGAGCATGAAGTCGCGCAGGAAGACGTTGAGGTCGCCCAGGTTCTTCGCCGACTGCGTCTTGTGCAGCAGGCGCAGCGCCATTTCGTTGTCGATGCCGAGCAGGTCGCGGAAGCGCTCGGCGTAGCCGGAGAAGGTGTCGAAGTGGTGCAGGTCGGACAGCTTCTGCTTGAGCTTGCGCAGGTCCAGGTCGAAGCCGCCGAGATCCTTGGCGATGTCGAACGGACGCTCGGCGATCATGTAGTGCTTGCGCACGTCGCCGGCCGAGGTGCCGTTGCCGGAGATCCACAGCAGGCGCACCAGGCTGACCACGCGGCCATCGCCGGCGCGGTACTCCAGCACCAGTGCGGTCCAGGTCGCGCCCTTGCGCAGGTACTGGGTAGCGATTTCGCCGGTGCCGCTGTCCTGCTGGTCAGCCCACGCGCCACGCACGTAGGACACCAGGTTGCGGTCGCGGCCGCTGCGCTCGGCTTCACGCGCGGCGGCGTTGAAGTCGACGATGGCCGGCGGCGTCAGCAGCGCGGACATGGCATCGAGCAGGGTCGACTTGCCCGAGCCGGAACGGCCGACGAACAGGAAGCCGCGCTCGGCGATCGGCACTTCGGTCAGGCCGTTGAAGGTGCCCCAGTTGTGCACCTGCAGGCGGCGCATGCGGAACTGCTGCAGGCGCGGGTCCGGCAGGCCTTCGTTGAACAGTGCGGGAGTGTGCTTGGAGATAGCCATGCGATGGTCGGGTCTCTCAGGCCTCGGCGGCCGGGGTTTCGCGCAGCTGGCGGTACACCGCCGAAAGCTGGGACACGTCTTCGGCGGAGAACAGCAGCTTCAGCGCCGGCGAGACTTCGTGGCGGTCTTCCTGGCCGCTGAGGCGGGTCAGGATGTGGTTGTCCTTCATCTTCTGCACCGCCGAGGCGACGCGGCGGTTGAAGCCGGCGCGGTCGGTGGACAGGTTCTTCTCGTAGATGGCCAGCGCTTCGGCCATCTCGGCGTCGGCGACCACCGCGCGGTTGCCGCGCGCATCGGCCTCGGCCAGCTGCTGGCGCAGGTACAGCAGCAGCACCGAATCGATGAAGGTCAGCGGCGAGGTGCGCAGCAGTACCGGCGCATCAACGTCTTCGGTATCGGCCTGGCGGGTGAACGCCACGCCGCTGTCACGGTCGAGCACCAGTTCCAGGAACAGGTCCGCCAGCGACGAGCGGATGGCCGCCTCGCTGCGGATCAGCGCCGGCCACAGCTTGGCGTGGCGCAGCTGGTCGATGCTGGGGCCGATCAGCAGCTGGCACAGCGCGCGGCGTGCATCCAGCGGCAGGCGCCCGGTATCGCCGAGGTAGTACACGTCGTTGCCACGGCGGGGCTGCGCCACGGCCGCCACCGGCTCGGCTTCGTAGGCGTCTTCCGCCACGTCGGCCTGCGCTGCGTCGATGGGATCTTCATGCCAGCTCATGGCGTCTCTCCTGGGTAAACCAAACCAGCGGGATGCGGGCGCGACGGATCTGGCCGTCGCCACCACGCCATTCGGCAAGCTCCTGCTCGCCGGCGACCACGTTGCCGAAGCGCGTGCCCAGCGACAGATAGCCGATGACGCTGCCAAGACCCTGCGGCGCCTCGCGCTGCGACAGGGCCTGGGCGATGCTGAGCCGCGGCTGTGCATCGAGCAGGTCGTGCAGGTCGCGGCGCAGGGTGCGGAAGTCGATTTCGGACGAAGCGACCAGATCGCCGACGCTTTCCAGGCTGATCGCGGCCGCGTCGTTGTACTCGACGTTGCCATCGACCTGGGCACTGCGTGGATCGTGCAGCCTCCACTGCGACCACGAGCGCAGGCGGCTGGTGGTCAGCTGCAGGTCACGGCCGATGCCGCGCTGTGCGGGGAACTCGTCGCGCAGGGCCAGTGCTTCGGACTGCGCCTGCTTCAGCAGCTGGTTGAGGCGGCGCTGTTCCAGGTAGCCACGGCTCTGCACGAAGCCGCGCAGGCTGCGCGCGAAGTTCTGCAGCACATCGTGTACCTGGCCACCGCGCTCGAGCATGGTGCTGGTGAAGCCACGCAGGAAGTTGCGCTCGTTGCGGTCCAGGCGGCGCGCAAAGCCACGCGCCAGCACCGCTTCCAGCGCAGCATCGAGCTGGGCGCTCTGTTCGGCGTCGTTGAGCAGTCGCCAGAACGCCTGGAAGCTGCGGCCGGCATCGCTCTCGCCGATCACATCCACGCCTTCGAACAGCTGCGACAGCACGTCGCCGCGCTCACCCTCATCGTCGATGATGCGTTCGCGGAAATCGCGGTTGAGCTGCTCGAAGTCGTCGCGCACGCGGCGGAAGTCCTCGGTCAGCTCGTCGGCCAGGCCGATGATCTGGCGCGCACGTTCCAGCGCGCGCTTGCCATCCAGCGCGATCACGCGGCCAGCGCCGACGCGGGCGATCTCGGCGTCGATGCGGTCGCGCTCGTCGCGCAACGCCGACAGGCGCGCATCCGGATCGGACTCGGTCTGCGCGGCCAGCTGCGAGAGCTGTTCGATGACCAGCGCCAGCCGGCTTTCGGTGGCAGCCACGCGGGCCTGCTCCAGGCCATCGGCGAAGCGGATCGCCTGCAGCGCTGCGGTCGACAGCTCGTACTGCTCCTGGTCGGCACCTTCGGGCAGGCGGCGTTCGAGCCAGCCCTGGGCCAGCCAGTGCGCGATGTAGGCCTGCGCGGTACGCGGCAGGTCGCGCGACAGTTCGTCGCCGTTGAGCTGGTCCAGCGCACGTTGCAGGCGCTCGTTGAGCACCGACGACGACAGCGTACGCTCGCCGTCCATCAGCAGCCCTTGCAGCAGGCCGATGATTTCCGGAGCGTGGTCGGCGGCGAGCAGCTTCCACTGGGGCTGTTCGCGCAGATGGCGGTAACGGGAGATGCGTTCGCGATGCTTCATGCAGCGAAAGGAGTCATGAGGGCTGGCGGGGACGGGCAGCCGCGCACGGCGGCCGCGCGGGCAGCCGTGGGCATGCCGGCCACCAGGGGCCGGCGGGGTGCGGGCAAGCGGCTCAGCGCTTGCCGCCCACTTCGATGAAGCGCAGGAACTCGGCGCGGGTCCGCGCGTCGTCGCGGAAGCTGCCCAGCATCTTCGAGGTGACCATGCTGACGCCGCGCTTGTGGATGCCGCGGGTGGTCATGCATTCGTGGGCGCCTTCGACGACCACGCCGACGCCGATCGGCTGCAGCACATCCTGGATGCACTGGGCGATCTGCGCGGTCATCTTCTCCTGCACCTGGAAACGGCGGGCGTAGGCTTCGACGACGCGGGCCAGCTTGCTGATGCCCACCACCTTGCCGGCCGGCAGGTAGCCGACGTGCACGCGGCCGATGATCGGCGCCATGTGGTGTTCGCAGTGGCTTTCGTACTCGATGTCGCGCAGGACGATCAGTTCGTCGTAGCCGGCCACTTCCTCGAAGGTCCGCTCCATGTAGGCGCGCGGGTCGTCGCGGTAACCGCTGAACCAGTCGCCATAGGCTTCGGCGACACGGCGGGGGGTATCCAGCAGGCCTTCACGGGACGGGTCCTCACCGGCCCAGCGCAGCAGGGTGCGCACGGCATCCTCGGCCTGGTCCTGGGTCACGTCGCCCTGCGGGGCGGCCTTTTCGTTGTTCTTGCTCATTGCGTACAGCGTCCCGAACGGGGGGCGAGCATCGTACCCGACCGGGGGGTGGGTCGTCCTGTTGGGACGGTTCATCGGGGGGTCGTTGTTGGCGCGTCGTTGCTGTCGGCCTGGAGGGGGAGAGGGGGCTGCGCAGGACACGCCGTAAACCCGTCCTTGGGGGCTCGATGGCGCCATCCATGGCGCCAACGGTCCTGCGCAGCCCCCTCTCCCCCTCCTTGACGGTTTCCTGCGGGCGCGGCCGGACCGCCCGAAAGCGGGGTCAAGAGCTGGGGTTCATGGCTTCGGAAGCGGCGCGCCGCTGCTGTGGTTTTTCCTGCTTTGGTGGGTGCGGACCTTGGTCCGCACTGCATCTGCTTCTGCCTTTAAAGAGCCAACCCACCGCGCTCGCGGGATGTGGCGGGGTGGCGGAGGGCCGGACGGGGCAGGGCCGTGAGGCGCATGGATGCGCCGATCGAGCTACATGGACGTACTTGCAGCGTGCCCTGCCCCGTCCGGCCCTCCGCCACCCCAGCCGATAGCCAGCAGGCGCAACGCTTTCCTCACTACACCCCGCCCATTCATAAAAACCCATTGATAGGAATGAAATTAGTAGTATCCTATCTATCTCTTATGGACCGACCCCTCGACGAGCGCACCGTGCTGCAGATGCAGCTCAGCTCCGGCCTGCTGTACGCAGGGCGGCAGTGGCAGCGCCTGGCCGACAGCCGGCTCGGCAGCTACGGCATCTCCACCGCCTGCACCATGCCCCTGCTGATGATCGGCCGCTCCGGCGGTGGCATCCGCCAGGTGGCGCTGGCCCAGCAGCTGGGCATGGAAGGGCCTTCCCTGGTCCGCCTGCTGGACAAGCTGTGTGCCAGCGACCTGGTCCGCCGCGAGAGCGACGCCAGCGACCGCCGCGCCAACCTGCTGTGGCTGACCGACGCGGGACACGCGCTGGTCAGCGAGCTGGAAGACCAGTTGATCGGCCTGCGCCAGGACGTGTTCGGCGAGCTTTCCATGGATGAACTGCACGCCGTGCTGAAGGCATGGCGCCTGCTGGCCGAGGCCGCCGACCGCATCACGTAAGACCGCTGCCCCCGAATACCGCCGCTGCCGTGCACACGCCAGCGGCTTTTGCCCGTTGCTGTTGTTTCGTTGTTCCTCCCCTCCCCCACCTCGCCCCCGCCCCTACCGATGCCCGGTGAATTCAGTCTCCACGGAGTGTTCGTCCCGACCCTGCTCGGGTTGATGTTGTTGGCCTATCTGGTCAACAGCGGCCTGCACGCGCTGCTGCAGCGTGCCGGCGCCTATCGCCATGTATGGCACCCGGCGCTGTTCAACCTGGCCCTGTACGGGATCGTGCTTGGCCTGCTGTTCCACCTCCTGCGTTGGATGCAATCATGAACAAGATCGTGAAGAAGACCCTGCCGGTGCTGCTCACCAGCGCAGCCGTGATCGTCGCCCTGCTGGTGCTGCGCCAGCTGTGGGTCTATTACATGGATGAGCCGTGGACCCGCGATGCCCATGTCGGCGCCGACGTGGTGCAGGTGGCGCCGGACGTATCCGGGCTGGTGGAAACGGTGCAGGTGGCCGACAACCAGGCGGTGAAGAAGGGCGACCTGCTGTTCGTGGTCGACCGTGCCCGTTACCGCATCGCGCTGGAACAGGCCAAGGCCAGCCTGGGCGAGCGCCAGGCCTCGGTGGCACAGCTGCGCCGCGAGATCGGCCGTGACCGCAGCCTGCAGGACCTGGTCGCCGCCGAGGACGCCGAAGTGCGCCGCGCCAAGCTGCAGGCCGCGCAGGCCGCGCTGGCCACCGCGCAGGCCGCGGTCGACCTGGCCGAGCTCAACCTGGGCCGCACCGAGGTGCGCGCACCGGCCGATGGCCGGGTCAACGACCGCACCATGCGCGTGGGCGACTACGTGGTGGCCGGCAAGCCGGTGCTGGCGCTGCTGGATACCGGCTCGTTCCGCATCGATGGTTACTTCGAGGAAACCCGCCTGCGTGGCGTGGCCCCGGGACAAGCCGTGGACATCCGCCTGATGGGCGAATCGACCCCGCTGCGTGGCCATGTCGAAAGCATCGCCGCCGGCATCGAGGACCGTTACCGCAGCAATGGCAGCACCCTGCTGCCGAACGTGACCCCGGCCTTCGACTGGGTGCGCCTGGCCCAGCGCATCCCGGTGCGCATCGCCATCGACGAGGTGCCCAAGGGCGTGGAACTGATCGCCGGCCGCACCGCCACGGTGACCGTGGACACCGGCCGCCATCCGCACAACGACAAGGCCGGCACCGCGCCGACACAGGCGGGCCTGTGAACGCCGCCCTGCCCCGTCTCGGCCTGATCGTCGCGCTGGCCAGCCTGGCCGCGTGCAGGACCGTCGGCCCCGACTATGCATTGCCGGAAGGCTCGGCGTTCAAGCGCCCGCAGGCCAATGCGGCCTTCATCGATACGCAGAACCCGCAGATCGCCGCCAACCAGGCGCTGCCCGACCGCTGGTGGTCGCTGTACAACGACCCGGTGCTGGATGGGCTGATCACCCAGGCGCTGCGGGACAACGTGGAACTGAAGGCCGCCGATGCGCACCTGCGTCGTGCGGCGGCGGTGTACGAGCAGGCACTGGACGCTGGCGGCTTCGAGTATGAGGCCGAGGCCGGGGTCAGCCGCGCGCAGCTGTCGGCCGAATCGTTCCTGCAGGAACACGAGCTGCCGGTGATCAACCTGGCCGATGGCAAGTTCGCGGTCAGCTACCAGTTCGACCTGTTCGGCAAGCTCAAGCGCGGCGCCGAAGCGGCGCGTGCCGACGAGCAGTCGGTCGCCGCAGCGCGCGATCTGGCCCAGGTCAGCGTGGTCGCCCAGGTGGCCGACAGCTACCTGGAAATCTGCCATGCCAACCACGAACTGCACGTGGCCGAGCATTCGCTGCAGCTGCAGCAGCGCAGCCGCACGGTCACCGAGCGCCTGATCGCGGCCGGCCGCGGCACACCACCGGAGCTGGCCCGCGCCAATGCCCAGGTGGCGCTGCTGGAAGCTGCGCTCCCGCCGCTGCAGGCGCAGCGCTCGGCCGCCGCCTATTCGCTGGCCGCGCTGCTGGGGCAGACCCCGGGCCAGCTGCCGGCCGGTGTGATCGACTGCGCGCACGCCCCCGCCCTGGCGCAGCCGCTGCCGGTCGGTGATGGCCGTGCGCTGCTGCAGCGTCGCCCGGACGTGCGCCAGGCCGAACGCAAGCTGGCCTCGGCCACGGCACGGATTGGTGTCGCCACCGCCGAGCTGTACCCGGACATCCGCCTGGGTGCCTCGCTCGGTGCCGCCGGCCTGCTGGAGGACTTCGGCACGCCGATGACCCAGCAGTGGTCGATCGGCCCACTGATCTCGTGGACGCTGCCGTCCTCGGGCACCCACGCGCGCATCCACGCCGCCGAAGCCGGTGCTGATGCCGCGCTGGCCGAGTTTGACCATACCGTGCTGCAGGCGCTGCGCGAGACCCAGACCGCGCTGGACCGCTATGCGCAGGACCTGCGTCGGCTGCAGTCGCTGCGCATCGCGCAGGAGCAGGCCGCACTGGCCGCCGAGCAGAACCGCCGGCTGTACCAGGGCGGCCGCACGCCGTACCTGTCCAGCCTGGATGCCGACCGCAGCCTGGCCACCAGCGATGCCACCCTGGCGGCCGCCGAAGCGCAGGTCTCGCGCGACCAGATCCACCTGTTCCTGGTGCTGGGTGGTGGCTGGCAGGCCAGCGCCGCCGCGCCCAACGCCTCGACCGCAGCGAAGTAAGCCATGAACGCGCTGACCGACCGCCAGGCCTGGCTGTTCTCGATCAAGACCTACCTGGCCGCGGTGGCCGCGCTGTACATCGCCATGGCCGGCAACCTGTCGCGCCCGTACTGGGCGATGGGCACGGTGTACATCGTCAGCCAGCCGCTGCTGGGCCCAACCCGGGCCAAGGGCGTGTACCGCATCGTCGGCACCCTGGTGGCCGGCCTGGCCACCCTGCTGGTGCTGCCGGCGCTGGTGGAGACGCCGCTGGTGCTGAGCGCGGCAATGTCGATCTGGCTGGCCGGCTGCCTGTTCATGGCCCTGCTCAACCGCGGCCCGCGCGGCTATGCGTTCCTGCTGGCCGGTTACACGACGGCCTTCATCGGCTTCCCCGCAGTCACCTCGCCGGAAACCATCTTCGACACGGTGGTGGCACGCAGCGAGGAGATCATCCTCGGCACGGTGGTGGCGGTGCTGTTCGCCTCGCTGCTGTTCCCGGCCTCGGTACGCCCGATGCTGCGCGCGCGCATCGGCAACTGGATGGAGGACGCCGCGCAGTGGTGCCGGCAGATCCTTGAACGTGGCCGCGCGCATGCGCCGCGCAACCGGCTGGCCGCCGACCTGGTGCAGTTCGAGGCGCTGATCGAGTTCCTGCGCCGCGATGATCCACGCCATGCCGGTTCGGCGGTGTCGATGGAGCGCCTGCGCGAGCGCATGCTGCTGCTGTTGCCAGTGCTGTCCTCGATTGCCGACCGCCTGAGCGCGCTGCGCAGCGACGGACAGGCCCTACCGGAAGGGCTGCCGGCACTGGTCGACGATATCCACGACTGGCTGGACGGGCCGACCAACGCCAGCGAGTACGCCCGCCTGCGCGCGCGCATCAGCGCACTGAAGCCGCAGGTGGACCGCGACCTGCAGCACCTGCAGCTGGCCAGCCTGCTGCTGCGCCTGGAGGAACTGGTGGACCTGTGGCAGGACTGCCGCACCCTGCAGCACGCGATCGACCACGGCACCGCGCCGCTGGACCGCGCGCACTACCGCATCCGCACCGAACGCGTGGCCGCCGACAAGCACGTCGACTACGGCATGGCGCTGTTCTCCGCGCTAAGTGCCGGCGTGGCGCTGATGAGCTACTGCGTGCTGTGGATCGCGCTGGGTTGGGAAGGTGGTGGCAACGGCGCGATGATGGCCGCGGTGACCGCTGCATTCTTCGCTGCACAGGACGACCCGGCACCGAGCATGGTGTCGTTCCTGGTGTGGGCGATGGTCGCCTCGGTGGTGGCTGGCGTGTACCTGTTCGGCGTGTTCCCGGCGGTGCACGACTTCGGCCTGCTGGCATTGGTGCTGGCGGTGGCGTTCCTGCCGCTGGGCTTGATGCTGCACCACCCCAAGAGCGCATTATTCGCGTTGCCGTTGACGGTGAACCTGGCCGCGCTGCTGAGCCTGCAGAACACCTACAGCGCCAACATCCAGACCTTCCTCAACTCATCGATTGCGATGTTCATCGGCATTGGCTTTGCGGTGGTGATGACCCGCCTGTTCCGTTCGGTGGGTGCCGAGTGGACCGCACGCCGCCTGGTGCGGCAGGGCTGGACCACGCTGGCCGAGGCCGCCGAAGGCCGTGGCCAGCAGGACCGCCAGCGCTTCGCCGCACGCATGCTCGACCTGCTGGGCCTGCTCGCACCGCGCCTGGCAGCGACGCCCGAGGGCAGCGACATCGCCTCGGTGGACATGCTCAACGAGGCGCGCATCGGCCTGAACATCCTGCAGTTGCGTCGCGCACGGCTGGAACTGCCCGAGCGCAGCCGCGAAGCGGTCGAGCACATCCTGGAAGAAATCGCCGTGCATTACCGCCGTCAGATCGCCGCGCGCAAACCGATTGTGGCGGCCGAGGCGCTGCGCGAGCGGCTGGATACCTCGCTGGGCCGGGTCGGCAGTGTGGCCGCCTGCAAGGCCCGCGATGAAGCCCTGATGGGCCTGATCGGCCTGCGCTTCGCGCTGTTCCCGGAGGCGAAGGCATTGGCGCCGGGGCTGGCGGATGCCAACACTGCATCGGCCTGATAATGAGCACTAGCGCCGGGCGACGCCCGGCAGCCTTTCACCACGCCCGCAGGACGGTTCAATGAGTTACGACATGATGGTGTTCGAGGCCAGCACCGCTCCACGTGAGGCGGCGGCCTTCATCGCCTGGTTCGAGAAGCAGACGCAGTGGAACGAACGCCACGAGTACGACGACCCCGCGGTCAGCAGTCCCGCGTTGCAGGCGTGGTTCGCGGAGATGGCACAGGAATTTCCGCCAATGAACGGGCCGTTGAGCAATGACGACGATGATCGTGCTGAGGTGACCGAGTACAGCATCGGTAGTCAGGTGATCTACGGCGCGTTCGCCTATTCGGTGGCCGAACGTGCGCACGGCCGCGTGCAGGACCTGGCCGAGAAGCACGGTGTGGGCTTCTTCGACGTGAGTGCTGATGAAGCGGCGATCGTATTCCCCGATGGGCTGGTACTGATCGCGGAATGAACGTGGCGGCAGGGCTGCGCCCTGCACCTGCCGAATCAACGTCAACGTCAAAACCCTGCAATCCGTGGGATGGCGAGGTGGGTCCGGTTGCGGGGGACGCTGCAAGTACGTCCATGTAAGCTCGGTCGCCGCATCCATGCGGCTCACGCCCCCTCAACCGGACCCACCCCGCCTTCGACAGTTTCCCGCGATCTGCAGTAGATCCACGCCATGCGTGGATGAACGTCGGAATGATCGAAATGCGCTTTTGTAGAGTCGAGCCATGCTCGACTGACGCGAAAGGATCGTGGAGGCAGCGTTCCCGCTCACCAGCGGAAGCGCTAGTCGTCTCGTGTTACCTCTGCGAAGAAGATGTTGACTGCTTGGTCCATCTCGTCGGACGAGATCTCAGTGTGCAGTCTAGCCATTGGGGTATGCCCGTGCGCAATGGCAATGGCTGCAAAGAGTGCTGAGGTTATCCAATCCTCCTGCGGCGTCGCGACAAGCATTGCCGCATGTTTCCCCATGCGCTGAATGGCCTGCGAGTACTCCGGCTCCAATCCAGCAGGAAGCTCGATGCCTTGGTGGCAGCGCAGCGTTTCGATGGATTGCGGGAGGGAGATGAACCGCCAATCGCTTGAGTCGGAGTCCACTGGCAAAGCGTTGACGATATGGGGCACCGCCGCGAACGAAGCGGTGTAGACATCCCCTTGGTGGCACAAGCTGCTCCACAACTCGTGCCAGGTGTCTTCGATCGGATCGTCTTCGGATCTTTCGTTTTTCGGGATACTGAGATTGGCCAGCAGCTCCGGAATGTCATCCGCCGCACCGTAGGCATGCTGTAGCTCTGCCCAGCGTGGATCATCCAAGGCGATAAGCGCCATCTGTCGGTTCCTGTGGCGTGGGGTAGCTACGCAGGCTAGGCAGCGCCAGCGGCGTCATCAAGGGGCAGATGCGACATCGGGGCGATGGGGTCAGCGCCCGCTCCCGTTGGGAACGGGATCCGACCCCGATTCAGAACAACGTGCCCTGCACCGTGGGCTGTTCAATGCGCGCCGGTGCTTCGGCCACTGCTTCCGCACCCAGCCGCCACGCCAACCCACCCAACCGGCTGGCATGGCGCTTCAACGCCGCTTGCAGCACGTCCGCACTGCCCGCCAAATGCAGCACCTGGCGGGCGCGGGTCAGGCCGGTATAGACCAGTTCGCGCGACAGCACGCGGCTGTCCTGGCGCGGCAGCTGCAACCACACCTCATCGAACTCCGAGCCCTGTGCCTTGTGCACGGTCATCGCGAAGGCGCTTTCGTGCGCGGGCAGTGCCGCCGGGTGGAAGGCGCGTGGCTGGTCGATGCTGTCTCCGGGGAACCAGGCCACCATCGCGCCGCTGCCATCGCGCAGGCAGATGCCGATATCGCCATTGAACAGGCGATGACGGTAGCTGTTCTCGGTGACCAGCAGCAGGCGGCCCTGGAAGTAGCCGGGGGTGTTGCCGGCCAGCAGCTGTTCGATGCGGCTGTTGAGCCCGCGTGCGCCCTGCGGGCCTTCGCGCAAGGCGGTCAGCACGCGCAGGCGCCCGGCCTGCTGCAGCGCCCGTACCGGATCGGCGGCGTCGGCCAGTGCACGCCAATGGCCCAGCAGGTGCTCGCGCTGGCCACGCAGCGGATCGGCTTCGCCTTCGTGGAAATGCACGCCGGCCAGTTCACCACTGCGCAGCAGCTGCAGCGCGGTGCTGCTGTCGCCCTCGCGCACGGCATGGGCCAGCGGTGCCAGGTCCAGCGCATTGCTCTGCCGGTAGCCGCGCTGCAGCTGTACGCGACGGCCGGCGAAGGCGCGTGGTGCGGCCTGTGGCTGCAAGGTGGCCGGCGCCAGCAGGCCGTGCAGCGCCTGCGCGTCGTCGGCACGGGTGCCGATGCCGTCGCCGCTGGCACGCAGGATCGCGCTGAGCACATCACCGGCCTCGACCGACGGCAGCTGGTCGGGATCGCCGAGCAGGATCAACCGGGTGCCGCTGGCGATCGCATCGACCAGCTTGGCCATCATCGGCAGATCGATCATCGAGGCTTCGTCGACTACGACCACGTCCACCGGCAGCGGATTGTCGGCGTGGTGACGGAAGCGCGGTGAATCGGGAATCACCCCGAGCAGGCGATGCAGGGTGGTGCCGGTACTGGGCAGCGCCGCGCACAGCGCCGGATCCAGTCCTTGTTCCTGCAGACGTTGCACAGCCACACGCAGGCTCTCGGCCATGCGCTCGGCGGCGCGCCCGGTGGGCGCGGCCAATGCCACCTCAGGCAGCGGCTGGCCGGCGTGCCCGGCCTGCGCAGCCAGCAGCAGCAACAGGCGCGCGATGGTGGTGGTCTTGCCGGTGCCGGGGCCGCCGGTGACCAGTGCCAGCGGATGGCGCAGGGTCACGCCGGCCGCGCGTGCCTGGTGATCCTCGCTGCCCGATGCCTGCGGGAACAGCTGCGCGAACAACGGTGCCAGCGCCGCCATATCCGGCGCCGGCAGCGGATGCCGGCCGATACGCTGCAGGCCGGCCGCCAGCTGACGCTCGTACTCGCGGTAGCGGCGCAGGTAGAGCAGGCCGTTTTCCAGCACCAGCGGCGCATCCTCGGCGATGGCATCGGCCTGCTCGGGTGTCGCGACCCACGGCGATGCGCGCAACTGTGCCAGCCAGTCCTGTGCGGCAGGCCACTCGGATACGCCTTCCAGCAACCGCTGCGGTTGTGCCGGATCGAACGCAGCATGGCCTTGCGATACCGCCAGCGACGCAAGCGCGGCCGCCAGCGCCACGCTCTCGGGCGTGTCGTCGCGCAGCCGCTGCAGGCTGGTCGCCAGTGCATGGTCGAGGGTGCGCAGCAGGCCCTTCTGGTGCAGTTCCTTCAGCAGGCTCATGCACTGGCTCCACGGGCACGCGCGGCCAGTTCGGCCTGGGCCTGTTCGCCACCGGCGAACAACGCATCCAGGGCATCCACCAGCGCCAACGGAAAGCGGTCCACATGCACACCGTTGCCGGCGGCATCCAGGCCGCGGCAGAACAGGTAGCGGATGCCGCCCATGTCGCGCTCGTAGTCGTAGGCCGCACCCAGGCGGAAACGCAGCCAGCGATGCAGGGCCACGGTGTAGATCAGTGCCTGCAGGTCGTACTCGCTGTGGCGCATGGCAATGGCCAGCAGGTCCGGGCTGTAACCGGGCAGGCGGTTGGACTTGTAGTCGAGCACGTACCAGCGCCCGTCGCGCACGTAGGTCAGGTCGATCATGCCGGTCATCAGCCCTTCCAACCGGCGGCGCTGGCCGAAGCCGCGTCGCGTGCTGGAAACACCGTGCGCATGCAGCACCTGCAGCAGCGCCGGCACCGTGGTCGGCTCGATGGCGAAATGGAAGTCGATTTCCGCGCGACGCTCGCCTTCACCCAGGCTGTGCAGCGCGCCGCCTTCGGGTAGCGGCACGGTAAGCGTGTGGCCGACCAGCGGCACCAGTACGGCCACGCCATCGTCCAGATCGACGTCGGCATAGCCTTCGTCGTGCAGTGCCTTGCGCAGCACCTCGGCCTGGCCCTCAGGGGCTTGCAGGCCTGGCTGCCAGTCACCCCATGCGGCGAAGTCGACGTTCTCCATCGCTTCGTGCAGCACGTTGCCGAAGCGACTACCCATGAAGCGCGGGTCGACCGGTGTCCTGTCTTCGGCCGCCGCGGCGGGTTCCGGCAGTGCCGGTTCCAGCGGCAGTTCCGGGCCCGCAGGTTCGTCGGCGGCGGGTGCCGGCAGCTCGGTCGCGGCGGCTTCGATATCACTGTCAGCGCCCGCATCGGCATGCGCCAGCTGGGTGAAGCTGTATACCCACCAGTCGTGCGGGACGCGCCGGGTCAGGGCACGCACCGCCGGAAGGTCACCTTCCACTTCGGCCGCCAGCTGCGGCAGCGCGGCCGCTGTCTCGCTGTCATCGAGGTGCACGTCGGCATGCGCGCGCAGCGCCTGCAGGTCGCCCAGCAACGGCGCCAGCCGTGTCCTGCCGAGTCCGGCCAGATCACCCACGGCGATCCACAACGCGTGTTCGGCGCGGGTCAGGCCGACATACAGCAGGCGCGCATCTTCGGCGCGCTGCTCGCGCTCACGTTGGCTGCTGGCCGTTTCCCAGGCCTCATCCTTGTCCAGCTTCCAGTGCAGCTGGCGCTGGCCGCCGACGTGCACGGTGCAGTGCGAGGCGGTGTTCGGTGCGCCACCGTCGATGCCGACGAAGGGCAGGAACACCAGCGGGTACTCCAGGCCCTTGCTCTTGTGCAGGGTGATGATCTGCACGCGGCGCGCATCCGATTCCAGGCGCAGCAGCTGCTGCTCGTCATCCTGGTCGGCGCTGGCCATCTGCCCCTGCAGCCAGTCCAGCAGGCCATGCATGCCCAGCGCCTGCACCGAGGCTTCCTGCAGGAGTTCACCCAGCTGCAGGTAATTGGTCAAGCGGCGCTCGCCATCGATCAGCGCCAGCAGGCGTTCGCCCTGCGCGGCACAGACATCGGCGATCACCGCGAACGGTCCACCGCGCTGCCAGCGCTCGCGCCAGTGCAGCAGCTGCGCCTGGAACTCGCGTTGCAGGTCGCCCTCGCGCTCCATCGCGGCGATTGCACTTGCCCGCTGGCCAAGCAGCACGGTGGCCAGCACCGCACGCAAGCGGCCTTCGTCGGCCGGTTGCAGCAGCGCCAGCAGCAGCGCGCGCAGATCACGCGCTTCGCTGGTGGCGAACAGGCTCTGCTTGCCGGCCGCCACGGCGGGAATGCCGACCGCGGCCAGCGCGCGCTGCACCAGCGTCGCCTCGCGATGCGAGCGCACCAGCACCGCGATGTCACCGGGCTGCACCGGGCGCCCACGCAACACGGCATTGCCCGCACGCGCCTCGACCAGGATCTGGTGAATCGCAGCCACGCAGGCCTGGGTCGCGGCCTCACGCGAGGCGTCGGCGCTCATCGCCTTGTCACCGCCACTGCGCAGCACGCGCAGGGTAAGTGCCGTGGCGGCATGGCCGTCGCGCTGGTAGTCCTCGTCGATGCGCACGCCACCGGGCCGCACCGGCTCGAACTGGATGTCGCGCTCGAGGAAGGCGTCTTCGCCACCGTTGTCGTACAGCGCCTGCAGCGCGCGCAATACAGCCGGTCGCGAGCGGAAGTTCTGGTCCAGCACCGGCGCCTGCTGCGCCACCTGCTTGGCCTTCAGGTAGGTGTGGATATCACCGCCGCGGAAACCGTAGATCGCCTGCTTGGGGTCGCCGATCAGGAACAGCGCCGGCGCCAGGCCGAGTTCGCGCACCTCCGGCGAATCGCCGAACACGGTGTGGAAGATGCCCCACTGGCGATCGTCGGTGTCCTGGAACTCATCGACCAGCGCGATGCGGTACTGCGCACGCAGTTGCTTGACCAGCATCAGCCGCTGCGGGCCTTCCAGGGCGAGCGCTACGCCATCGATCAGATCGTCGTAGGTCTGTACCCGGCGCGTGCGCTTCAACGCCTGCAGGCGCTGCGTGGCTTCGGCGCGAAGCGTGTGCAGGAAATTCAGCGCGGTACCACGCAACCAGGCATCGCGTTCGGCCAGCAGCGCGACATAGCGCGCCAACGGCGCCTGCAATGGCGACGACGGCGTGCGGTCGGGGAACTTCTTGTTGGTCTTGTCGGCCAGCACCTCCGGCAGCAGCGCCGGCAGGCGTTCGCTGGCCAGCAGCTCGCGCGGGTCGGCGCGCTCGGCCCAGGCCAGCAGCTGGCGGCCCAGCGGGTGCAGCCAGCCCAGCTTGTAGGACACGCCATTGATCCACTTGTTGTCGACGGCATCGCAGAGGTCGATGAAGAACTGCTCGCCATGTTCGCGCACGCTTGCGGACAGTGCCTCGGCCGCGCTCTGCAGCGCCGCATGTGGATCAGCCAACGTCACCGGCTGTGGCAACGGGTGCAGTGGCGGCGTGCCCAGCAGCGCGCGCAGATCGGCGGCCAGCGCGTCCGGGTTGGACCACAACCAGGTCAGCGGCTCCAATGTGGCCGGGTCATTGGCATGCACCCGCCACAGATCAGCGGCCAGCTCCTCCAGCAGTTCACGATCGCTGGCCAGCAGTTCCGGCGGATCAAAGGTGTGGCCGCTTTCCAGCGCATGCTCGCGCAGCACGCGGGTGCAGAAGCCGTGGATGGTGAAGATGGACGCCAGGTCGATTTCGTCGGCAGCCACCTGCAGGCGGCGCTTCAGTGCAGCGGCGCTCTCGGAGCCGCCCTGCAGATGACGCTGCAGCACGTCGCGGGTCAATCTCGCGTCGGGTGCTTCACCCTCGGCCGGTTCCAGATCGACCAGGCGCGCGGCCAACGCCAGGCGCTCACGGATGCGCTTGCGCAGTTCCTGGGTGGCAGCGTCGGTGAAGGTCACCGCCAGGATCTGGCCGATGCGCAGGCCCTGCTCCACCACCAGGCGGGTGAACAGCGTCGCCAGGGTGAAGGTCTTGCCGGTACCGGCGCTGGCCTCGATCAGGCGGATGCCATCCAGCGGCAGGGCCAGGTAGGGATCGCCCGCCATGCGCTGGGTTTCCTCATCTGCGATGGCGGGGGTCATGCGCTGCCCTCCTGGCTGGTGTCGGCGCCAAGGGCGCGGCCTTCACGCACCGCACTGAAGACCAGCTGGCTGTTGCGCAGCAGGTCGGCATAGCTGGCGTCGGTGGCAAACGGGTCGGCACCGCGCAACAGCAGCTGCCAGGCGTCGCTGCTGGATTCGCCCCAGCTGCGGTCGCTGCCATGCCACTGCTTCCAGCCTTCGCTGCGTTGTTTTTCTGCCGGCGCGTTGTACAGCACCCAGCCGGTGTACGGGGCAAAGCGCAGCGGCTCGCGCAGGCCACGCTGGCGAAGCTGCAGCAGTGCGCGCAGTGCGGCGCGTGCAGCGGGAGCGCTCAGTGCCGGCAGCACATGCGGGCCGGGACCGGCGTCACCGCCATCGTGGAACTGCACCAGCGACAGCGCATCGCCGGCGGCGTTGGCCAGCAGCCAGTCCAGGCCCTGGCGGATCACCGCATTGCCATTGAGGGTACCGGCGCGCAGGCGCACCAGGCCCTCGGGATGCCGATCGGCCACGCGGCCATGCAGGCGCACGCCGTCGATGTCCACTTCGTAGCGACGGCTTTCCAGCGGTTCGCCCTGCATCCAGCCCAGCAACGCACTGGCATACGGACGGGTCTTCAACTGCTCCACCTCGAACTGGCGCTCGCCCAATGGGCCCGACGGCAGCAGGCCACGCGCGCGCAGCCGCGGGTACAACGGCTCGGTATCGCCGCTGAGCGTGGCGCGCACCACCGCCGCCTGTACGCTGCGCTTCTCCGGCCCGCGCGAGGACAGCACCAGCGGTTCCAGGTCATCGACGTCCTCGACATCGTCGGCCAGGCGCAGGCCCAGCGACTGTGCGAGGAACTGCCCGGCCGGGTCGCACAGGAAGCGGCGCAGGGTATCGAGTGCGACGTCGTCTTCCACCGCATCGTCGAGCGGCGGCGGCAAGGGGGCATCGAACCACGGCTGCAGGCCCCCACGCTGGCCGGTGAGGCGACCGGCGGCCGGATGCCATTGGCGGCGATAGCTGAAGCGGCGTGGATCGCCGTCACCGAACGCGGCTGGCGAGAACGGCTGCAGTGCGTGGCGCACGGTGAAGTCGCGGACCGCCGCAGGCGGATCGAGGTGATACGCGGCGGCGGCATCGATCAGTTCACTGACCAGCACCGACGGCTCGCGCACGCTGCCATCGCGCGGATCGGCACCGAGGTAGCTGAGGTAGAACACCTCCTGCGCGGCGGCGAACAGCTGCAGGAACAGGAAACGATCGTCTTCGCGGGTGGAGCGATCGCCCGGACGGCGGCGCGGCGTGTCCAGCTCGGCGGTGAGCTGGTTGAGACCGGCCGCCGGGTCACGGCGCGGGAAATCGCCATCATTGAGACCGAGCACGCAGATCACCCGGAACGGCAGCAGGCGCATCGGCACCATGCGGCCGAAGCTGATGCCACCGGTCAGCAGCGGTGCGCGCGTATCCGCCTCGCCCAGCGCGCCGGCGAAGTGCGCGCGCACCACCTCCGGCGGCACCCCGTCCGCGAAACCGGCCTTGGCGGCATCATCGGCGAACTGGTTGAGCAGCTTGCGCAGGCGCTCCAGCGCGCGCTGGCTGTTGGGCGAGCTGGGCGCAGTCGGCAGCAGCGCGTCCAGCAGCGACAGCAGGCGTTGCCGCCACTGCGCCGGGGTCAGCAGCTCACCGAGGCGGCGCTGGTAGACCGCCAGTACGCGCAACAGGCGCAGCAGCCGGTCCAGCGCTTCCAATGCGCCGCCCTCCAGCTCGATCCACGGTGCGACACCGGCCAGGTCGGCCTCGCTGCCGGTCGCGTGACCGAGCACCAGGCGGTCCAGCGCGAACTGCCAGGTGTAGGCGTCGTCGGCCGGTGCCTGGTGCTGGTTGCGGTGCTTCGCATCCAGGCCCCAGCGTGCGCCCGCCTGCTGCAACCAGCCATGCAGGCGATCGAAGTCCACCGCTTCCAGACCGGCCGCTTCGGCCAGCGGTGCACTGGCCAGCAGGTCCAGCACTTCGTTCAAGCCGAAGCGCGAGACCGGCAGGCCCAGCAGGTGCACGAACACATCGGCCAGCGGTTCACCGGCCAGCGGGCTGCTGTCGGCCAGCGCATAGGGGATGTGCTCCTCCTCGCCACCACGGCCGCCGAACACCGCCTCCAGGTATGGCACGTAGGGATCGATGTCCGGCGCCAGCACCGCGATCTCGCGCGCCTGCAGCGGCGGGTCGAAGCGCGGGTCCTGCAGCAGGCTGCGCAGCTGGTCGTGCAGCACCTGCAGCTCGCGCAGGCGGGTATGGCAGGCGTGTACCTGCAGGCTGGGATCGTCGCTGCGCAGCCCGTCACGCAGCTCGCCGGAGGGCAGTGCGCGGCGGTGGAACAGGTCACGCTGCAGGCGATGCAGCAGGCTGTCGGACAGGCCGCCTTCATCCAGGCTCGGGCGGGTGTCCTCCTCCGGATCGGAATAGGCGGCGATCTCGCCAGCAGGGTGCACCACCTCGTAGCTGCCCAGCACCGCCATGAAGTCGCGGCCGGCTGCGCCCCAGGCTTCCAGCAGGCGGTTTTCGCCGGCTGCTTCGCCGAAGGGATCGGGCGCGCCGCTGCGCAGGCGCTCGGCCAGTGTCTGCAGGTCACCCCAGTACGACTGCACCGGGGTGGGCATATAGAAGTGCAGCTCGCCCACCCGCGCCTGGGTGGCCATCACCCGCAGCACGTCGGGCGAGATGTTGAGCGTCGCGAACGCAGACATGCGCGGCGGCAAGCCCTGTGGCAACGGCTGGCCGGCCCCTTCGAAACGGTCCAGGTATTCCTGGATGCGGCGCGCGCGATAGTCGTGGCCGTGGGTGATGGTGCGCCACAGGATCGCCTGCGGATCGGCCGGATCGGCACCGGCCGCCCAGCGCAGCAGCCAATCGCGGCGCCAGGCCTGGTACTTCTCGAACACCGAGGCCAGCTCGCCGGCCAGCGCCCACGGCTTCAATGCGTCATCGCCGGCAAGATAGGACTGCAGCGCGCGCATCGGTGGCTGCGCCAGCAACGCCGGGTCGCGCAGGGCCTGGTACAGCTTCCAGTGCAGGCCGGCCGCGTCCAGGTCGTCCTGCTCGCCGCTGACATTGGCCTTCAGTGCGCGGGCCACGAACTCGCCCGGGGTCAGGAATTCGAGGTTGGCGGCGACGCCGAATTCCGCGGCCAGTGTCGCTTGCAGCCAGCGGCGCATCGCCACCTGCGGGATCAGCACCACTTCCGGCGCCAGCAGTGGCTGCCCAGGTACGGGCGCGCGCACGTTGCGTGCCAGCAGCGCGGCCAGCACGTCCAAGGAATTGGAATGGTAGAGGCGGAAATCGCTGCCTGGGTCACTCATCATGCACAGTGTGCAGGACGGCAGGCAGTATTCAATGGTTGGCCCGCCAGCGGTACGGATTGTTCCGGGATGCCGGTCGATTGTCCCGGCCTGCGCCAGGACGTGTCGTGCAACAATACTGCACCGTCCAGTCTGCTTATGTTCAGCCGGCTGGCCCGATCCTTCGATGTCTAAAAAACGTTAATGGTGCCCATGTCGGCTTCCACCTCCAGTCTGGTGCAGTTATCCAACGTCCGCATCGACCGGAGCGGGCGCACGATCCTGCGCGACGTGTCGCTGCAGGTGCCCAAGGGCAGCATCACCGCCGTGCTCGGTCCATCCGGCAGCGGCAAGTCGACCCTGCTGGCGGCGCTGACCGGCGAACTGCGCCCGGTCGCTGGCGAGGTCACCCTGTTCGGCAAACCGATCCCGCATGACAGCGCCGCGCTGCTTGAAATGCGCAAGAGCGTGGGCGTGCTGCTGCAGGGCAATGGGCTGCTGACCGACCTGACCGTGGCGGAGAACGTCGCGCTGCCGCTGCGCACGCACACCCGCCTGCCGGCCGCCGTGCTGCGCCGGCTGGTGCAGATGAAGCTGCATTCGGTGGGCCTGCTGGCCGCCGCCGACGCCTGGCCGCGCGAGTTGTCCGGTGGCATGGCACGCCGCGTGGCGCTGGCCCGCGCACTGGCACTGGACCCGCCGCTGATGATCTACGACGAGCCGCTGACCGGGCTGGACCCGATCGCCTCCGGCGTGATCATGAGCCTGATCCAGCGCCTCAACCACAGCCTGGGCCTGACCAGCATCATCGTCAGCCACCACGTGCACGAGACCCTGCCGATCTGCGACCAGGTGATCGCGATCGCCAATGGCGGCATCGTGTTCCAGGGCACGCCCGAGGCGCTGCAGTCCAGCCAGGACCCGCTGCTGCGGCAGTTCCTGCACGGCCAGCCCGATGGCCCCATCCCGTTCGATGCCGCGCCGCGCGCGAGGGTCGCCTGATGCCGTTCGTCCAAGCCACCCGCTCGCTGGGTCGCGCCGGCCTGTTCTCGCTGACCGTGCTGCGCGGTTCGCTGCCAACCCGTGATTTCCTGGCCGAGCTGACCCGCGAGATCTACAAGATCGGTGCGCGCTCGTTGCCGATCATCGCCGTCGGCGGTGCCTTCGTCGGCCTGGTGCTGACCCTGCAGGGCTACCGCACGCTGACCACCTTCGGTGCGGCCGACGCGCTGTCGACCCTGCTCGGGCTGTCGCTGTACCGCGAGCTGGCGCCGGTGCTGACCGCGCTGCTGTTCATCGGCCGCGCCGGCAGTTCGATCGCCGCCGAGCTGGGCCTGATGCGTGCCACCGACCAGATCAAGGCGCTTGAGCTGATGGCGATCGACCCGGTGGCCAAGGCGGTGGCACCGCGCTTCTGGGCGGCGGTGCTGACCGTGCCGCTGCTGACCGGCATCTTCTGTTCGCTGGCGATCAGTGCCAGCTACTTCGAAGCGGTGCACGTGCTGGGCCTGGACAACGGCGTGTTCTGGTCGGCGCTGCGCAACAGCGTGGACTTCTGGGACGACTTCGGCGTGGCAATGCTGAAGTCGGCGATCTTCGGCGGCACTGCCGCGCTGGTTGCCGCCTATGTGGGTTTCCACGCCGAGCCCACCATTGAAGGCACTTCGGTGGCGACCACCCGTGCGGTGGTCAATGCTTCGCTGCTGGTGCTGATGTTCAACTTCGTGCTGTCGGCAATGTTGTTCACCTAACCCCTCCACCGGCGGTGCGCAGGCGCGCGCGGCCACAACGACTCGATCAGGTAATCCACATGGCCATCCGCGGTCCCAGACTCGAATTTTCCGTCGGCGCGTTCCTGTTGCTGGCCCTGGCCTCGCTGATGGTGCTGGCCGTGGCCTCGACCAACCAGCGCTGGAGCTGGGGCAGCGAAGGCTACGAGCTGAAGGCACGCTTCTCCCAGGTCGGCCAGCTGCGCAAGCAGGCGCCGGTGAAGATCGGCGGCGTCACTGTCGGCCAGGTCGCTTCGATCGACCTGGACCCGGTGAAGTTCGAATCGATCGTCACCCTGCGCATGGACAGCAAGGTCAAGGACCTGCCGGCGGACACCTCGGCCGGCATCTTCACCAGCGGTTTGCTCGGCGAGAGCTATATCGGTCTGCAGCCGGGCGGTGATCCGGACGTGCTGAAGGCCGGTGACGAGATCGTCTTCACCCAGCCGGCGGTGGACCTGATCCAGCTGGTCGGCAAGTACATGTTCAGTGGCGGTGCCGGTGGCGGCGCTGCTCAGAAGCCCAACGATGGCGCGCAGGCGCCTGCAACGGAACCGCAACCATGAAGATGAAACTGATCCCGGCCCTGCTCGCCTCGGCGCTGCTGGCGGCCACCCCGTTCCTGGCCCAGGCCCAGGCCGCTGCGCCGGCCGCTGCCGCAACGCAGAGCCAGGCCGGCAAGGTGGTGATCGATGCCAGCAGCCGCATCCTGTCCACGCTGCAGCAGCGCAAGAGCGAGTTCACCAGCAACCCGGCCAGCCTGCGCAGCTACATCGACAGCGAGCTGACCCGCACCTTCGACCGCGACTACGCCGCGCGCCTGGTGCTGGGCCCGCACGCCCGCGGCGCCTCCGACGCCGACATCAAGCTGTTCGCCGATGCCATGGCCGACAGCCTGATGCAGCGCTACGGCTCCACCCTGCTCAACATCCAGGGCAAGCCGAGCTTCCGCCTGAAGGGTGAAAGCCCGCTGCCGGGCAATCGTGGCGTGCGCGTGAGCACCGAACTGGTGCGCGCCGGCAACGAACCGACCCCGGTCGAGTACTGGATGCGCAACGTGAACGGCCAGTGGAAGATCTTCGACGTCAACATCGAAGGCATTTCCTACGTGCAGACCTTCCGCAACCAGTTCGACACCCCGCTGCGCCAGAAGGGCATCAAGCAGGTGGCCAACGAACTGCACAGCGGCAGCATGCAGGCCGGGCCCGCGGGCAATGGCAAGTAACGCACTGGCGCTGCTGGAAGGCGACACCCTGCGCCTGCGCGGGGTGCTCGACCGTGCCGCGGTGATCGCACTGTGGCCGCAGCTGCAGGCCCTGCCGGCAAAGCTGTCACGGCTGGAGCTGGGTGAGGTCGAACGCGTGGACAGCGCCGGCCTGGCGCTGCTGGCCGAGCTGGCCGCACGTGCGCGCAAGAGCGGTCACCCGCTGGCAGTCTCCGGCGCGCCGGCCGGCTACAACGAGCTGAGCGCAGCCTACCGGCTGTCGCCCGACCTGGATTTCAACGCTACTTCTGCTGCGAGCTGACATGAACGTCGTACGCACTTTCCCCCTGATCGTCCTGGCCACCGCCCTGACCGCCTGCGCCGGCAAGCCCGCACGCAGCGATGCGCCCGCAGCCAGCACCGTGGTCCCGGCCAGCACCATCGCCGAGGCCTCTGCCGCCACCGCCGATACCGCTACGGTCGATGCCGCACCGGCAACAGCCGTGGTTGCCGCACCTGCGCCGGCCACGCCGCCATCCGCACCGGCCCGCAGCGCCGACACCGATGCGGCCAGGGCCGCGGCGGCGACCGCCCCCGGTGGTGACGACGACTTCGATGCCCTCTACGGCGGTGCCGGCAACACTGGCAGCGCGGCAGCCTACGATCCGTGGGAACCGTTCAACCGCAAGGTGCACACGTTCAACAACGCGGTTGACCGTGGCATCGCCCGCCCGCTGGCCACGGCCTACACCCACGTGGTGCCGCGCTTCGCCCGCACCGGCGTCAGCAACTTCTTCAGCAACCTGCGCGCACCGGTGACCATCACCAACCAGCTGCTGCAGGGCCGTGGTGCCGATGCGTGGGACAGCCTGGGCCGCTTCCTGATGAACAGCACGCTGGGTATCGGCGGCCTGTTCGATCCGGCCAGCAAGGCGATGGTGCCGCGTCGCAATGAGGACTTCGGGCAGACCCTGGGTGCCTGGGGCTGGCGTCGTTCGCGTTACGTGGAACTGCCGTTCTTCGGCCCTCGCACCGTGCGCGATGTGTTCGGCCTGGCCGGTGACATTCCGCTGTCGCCGATCCGCCGCATCGAAGAGGACAAGATCCGCATCGGCCTGCAGGGCATGCAGCTGGTCGATACCCGCGCGCAGCTGCTGGCAATCGACGACCTGCGTGACACCGCCGTGGACGAGTACTCGCTGGTACGCGATGCGTGGATGCAGCGCCGCAACTACCAGATCGAGAACGATCTGCGCAGCAAGCGCGACCGTGGCCACGACGATGCCAATTCGCCGATCCCGGTCGATGCGATGCCGATGCCGCAGTGGACGCACTGAGTCCGGTCTGCAGCGCACGAAAAACCCCGCCTCGGCGGGGTTTTTCTTTTCCGGTAGGTGCCAACCTTGGTTGGCACGCTTTCCTCAGGCTGCCAGCGCTGCCTCGATGGCCTCGCGCAGGCGCGCGTCATCGGCAGCCACGTCCGGGGCGAAACGCGCGATGACCTTGCCGTCGCGGCCAACCAGGAACTTCTCGAAGTTCCACAGCACCGCCGGTACTGCGTGGATCGGGATCTCCTTGCTGGCCAGGCGCTCACGCAGCGGGCCTTCGCCGATCGACTGCGGCTGGGCGGCGGTCAGCTGCTGGTACAGCGGATGGGTATCGTCACCGGCCACGCTGATCTTGGAAAACATCGGGAAGCTGACCTCGTAGGTGAGCTGGCAGAACTGCTGGATCTCCGCCTCGCTGCCCGGCTCCTGGCCGAGGAAGTTGTTGGCGGGGAAGCCCAGTACTTCCAGACCCTGCGCGTGCTTTTCCGCATACAGCGCCTGCAGGCCTTCGTACTGCGGGGTCAGGCCGCACTTGGAGGCGACGTTGACCAGCAGCAGTACCTTGCCCTGGTAGTCGGCAAGCGAGGACGGCTGGCCGTCGATGGTGGTGAGGGAAATGTCCTGGATCGGGGTGCTCACGCGGGGGCTCCGGCAACAGCGGGGAATGGCCCACCAGCATAGCGCCGCGCGATGGCGGTAGTGCCGGCCGCTGGCCGGCAATCGTGCGACCGTTCGCAAGGGTTCATGCGGTTGCCGGCCAGCGGCCGGCACTACGATCAGTCCACGCAGATCGTGCCCTGCGCCTTGCCGTCATCAATGCGCTGGCGGCAGCCGAAGTTCTGGCGCACATCGCGCTGGCAGGTACCGGTAGCGGCGCTGCCAGCGCCCACCTCGGGACCGGCCAGGCACTGGCCCGTGCAGTCGCTTTTGCGGCTGCAGGCCTTGCCGGCATCGGCATAGGGAATCACGCACTGCTCGCGTTGCAGCCGGCCGAGCCGTTGCAGGCTGCCGCCGGCGGCCTGGCAGTCGACGTCGCGCGCCTCCTGGTAGGCCTCGGTGGCTTCCGGCGTGTCTGCCGCCGCCGGCTGTGCCGCCGCATCGGCGGCGGGCGGCGTGCTGCTGCAGGCCGACAACAGGACGGCCAGGGCCAGGCTGGCAAGGAAGCGCAGACGCATGGTCGGACCTGCAGGCGGTAATCGAGACCACCAGCATACGCATTGCATGGTGCAGGTGGTGTGTCAGTGCACTCAGGTCTCTTCGCCGCCCTCCGGGGCAGTCAGCTGCTGCATCGGATCCGGGGTCAACTCCGGCGGCAGCGCGCGCTTGGCCTTGCTGCCCAGTTCGGCAAGTCGACGCGCACGGCTGATGGCCGACTGCGGCGAATCGATCAGACGGTTGCGTGCATCGGCGTAGGCCTTGCCAGCATCGTCCAGCTTCTTGCCCATGTCACTGAAGTCCTTCAGGAAGCCCGTCAGTGCGTCCAGCACCAACCCGCCTGCCTCACTGATCTTCAGTGCCTGTTTCTGCACCTTGTCGCGCGTCCACAGGCGCTCGGCCACGCGCAGCAGGGCCATCAACGTATTGGGCGAAGCAAACACCACGCGGTTGTCAAAGGCGTAGGCCTGCAGGCTGCCATCGGCACCCAGCGCGGCGGACAATGCACCTTCGATGGGAACGAAGGCGATGGTGATGTCCAGCGTCTCGGTGCCAAGTGCTTTGGGGTAGTTCTTTTCGCCGAGATCCTTGACGTGCTGGCGCAGCGCGACGGCATGGCGGCGCAGCGCGTCTTCGGATTCCTCCGGAGTGGCAGCGTTCATCGCCTCCTGCCAAGCGATCAGATTGACCTTGCTATCGATCACTACGCTGCGTTCGTCAGGGAACTGCACGACCACGTCCGGGCGCAGACGTGCGCCGTCATCGTCCACGGCGTGCTTCTGCCGCTGATAGTGCACGCCCTCTTCCAGACCCGACCCACGCAGCACGTTGTCGAGCATCAGTTCGCCCCAGTCGCCGCGGACCTTGGCGCTGCCCTTCAGCGCATTGGTCAGGGCGGACGCTTGCGCGGCCATATCCTGGTTCAGCGTCTTCAATTCGCCCACGGCGCCGAGCAGGCTGGCCCGCTGGCGGGCTTCCTCGCCATACAGGGTATCGACCCGGGTGCGGAAATCACCCAGCTTGTCGGCGAACGGCTTCAGCAGACCTTCGATATCCGCACGCGACTGCACCGTGGCCTGGCGCACGTTCTTTTCGAACTGCTGTCCGCGCTCCTCGAAGACCTTGCCGGCCAGTTCAGCAAAGGCGCCCGAAAGCTTTTCCTTCGCAGTCTCCAGATAGCTTCGCAGTTCCGTGCTGGCTTGCTCCGAATGCTGCAGGTTCGCCAGCGCGCGCGCATGTTCGCCGTGCAGCTGCTGATAGCGCTGCTGTGCCTGTTGCAGTTCCGCGCTGGATTCGTTCAGCGCCGTGCGTGTCTGAGCCAAGGCCGATTCGCGTTCTGCCAGAAGTGCCTCGCGGCTGGCTGACACGGCAGTCTCACGCGCGACCTGCGTGGTCAGCGTGGTAATGGCCTCGGCGTGTTGCAGTCCCCGCAGACGCTCGCTTTCCAGCTCCGCAGTCAGCGCGTCCAGACGGCCTCGCAGCTGGCCGGCATCGACCAGGGCCAACCGGTGCTGTTCGCGTTCACTGATCAGCTGCTGGTGCAGATCACCCGAGGACGCGTCGCCTGCCCCACGGCGCAGCAGGATGACCAGTGCCACCAGTGTCGCCAGCAGCAGGGCCACGGCCAGGATCATGAGAAATTCGATGTTCATGCCACCAGTGTAGGCTGGCCCCGTCTCAAACGCTGCGTCAGGCCATGCTCGAACTGTACGGTAAGCCGACCTCGATCAATGTGCGCAAGGTACTGTGGCTGTGTGCCGGGCTGGACCTGGCGGTGCGGCACCATGCGGCACCCGATGCCGACCTGCTGCGCGGCCTTAACCCGAACGCACAGGTGCCGGTGCTGTGCGAGGGCGGCTTCGTGCTGTGGGAATCCAACAGCATCTGCCGCTACCTGGCCGCGCGCGCCGGGCGCCACGACCTGTTGCCGGTGGCGCCGCAGGCACGGGCGGGGGTGGAGCAGTGGATGGACTGGCAGGCGACAGATCTGAACACGGCGTGGCGCCACGTGTTCATGGCGCGCGTGCGCGGGCATGCCGATTACCCGGACGATGCGCGGGCGGAGGCGAGCCTTGCGCAGTGGAACCGGCTGATGGCTGTGCTTGATGCACAGCTGGCCGCCACCGACGGCTACGTGGCGGGCAACGCCTTCACCCTCGCGGATATCGTGCTCGGGCTGTCAACCCAACGCTGGCGCAGCACACCCGGCAGCAAGCCGGCACTGGCACATGTGGATGCCTGGTTCGAGCGCCTGCGCAAACAGCCCGGTTTCGCCGAGTACGTCGACAACGGCGTGGCCTGAGCAGTGGCTTCCGCAGCTGTTGGCAGGTGTCGACCTTGGTCGACACGGCTGATCCACGCCATGCGTGGATGAAGCGCTGTAGAGCCGGGCGCAGGCTCGGCTCTACAGAAAGACCGGGCGTTACCAGCCTTCCAGCACGATCTTGCCCTTGGCACGGTGGCTCTCCAGCAGCGCGTGGGCACGCCGCAGGTTGGCCGCGTCGATGCGCCCGAAATGCTCGCCCAGGGTGGTCTGCAGCACGCCTGTGTCGATCAGCTCGGCCACCCGGTTCAACAGGTCGTGCTGGCGCTGCATGTCGGCGGTGCGGTACAGCGGCCGGGTGAACATCGATTCCCAGTGCAGTGACAACGCCTTGCGCTTGAGCGCCATCACATCCACCTGGCCCGGATCATCGATCAGCCCCAGCTGGCCCTGCGGCGCCAGCAGTTCCACGATCTGCGCGTAGTGCTGGTCGGAGTGGGTCAGGCTGGCCACGTGCTGCACCTCGCTGATGCCGAGCCGCGCCAGGCCCTCGGCCAGCGGCAGGCTGTGGTCGATCACATGGTGTGCACCCATTGCGTACGCCCAGTCCTGGGTATCCGGACGCGAGGCGGTGCCGATCACCGACAGTTTCGTCAGCTTCCGCGCCAGCTGCACCAGGATCGAACCGACACCGCCGGCAGCGCCGATCACCAGCAGGGTCTGGCCTTCGCCACCGCCCTCGGGGATGCGCAGGCGGTCGAACAGCAGTTCCCAGGCGGTGATCGCGGTCAGTGGCAGCGCGGCGGCGGCGGCATCGTCGAGGCTGGCCGGCTTGCGGCCGACGCTGCGTTCGTCCACCAGCTGGTACTCGGCATTGCTGCCCGGGCGATCGATGACGCCAGCGTAGTAGACCGCATCGCCGGGCTGGAACAGGGTCACCTCGCTGCCCACCGCGTCGACGATGCCGACCGCATCCCAGCCCAGCACACGTGGGCCATCGGTGGCCACGCCGCGACGGACCTTGGTGTCGACCGGGTTCACCGCCACCGCGCGCACCGCCACGCGCAGGTCACGCGGGCCAGGCTGCGGCAGCTCCAGTTCGATGTCGATCAGGGCCTGGGCATCATCGATCGGCAGGCCGGCTTGGGTGTAGGCAATGGCGCGCATGGCAGCGGTCCAGTGGGGAAGGAGGCGACAGGTTGCGCCGCACGCGCTCCCGCAGAAAGGCGCAGAATCGGGCAGCACTTTCACTCTGGCAATGAAGATGATCCGCTTCGACGATCTGCAGCTGTTCGTCCGCACTGCCGCACTGGGCAGCTTCTCGCAGGCGGCGCGCGAGGCCGACCTGCTGCCCGGACAGGTCGCCGCGGCGGTGGCGCGGCTGGAACGCGAGCTGGACCTGCGCCTGTTCGTGCGCACCACCCGCAGCCTGCGCCTCACCGGCGAGGGTGCGCTGTACCTGCCGTATGCGCAGGAGGTACTGGCCACCCTGCGCGAGGGCCAGGCGCGCGTGCAGGGCGAGGACACCGAGCTGCACGGCACCCTGCAGCTGTCGGCGCCCTCGGACCTCGGCCGCAACCTGCTGCTGCCCTGGCTGAGCGCTTTCCGCGCTGCGCACCCGCGGCTGCGCCTGCACCTGCGCCTGTCCGACGAGGTGGCCGATGTATTCCGCGACCCGGTCGACGTGGCCATCCGCATCGGCCACTTCGACGACGCCAACTACGTCGCCCTGCCGCTGCTGGAAGGCAATCGACGCGTGCTGGCCGCCTCGCCCGGCTACCTGCAGCGGCGTGGCACGCCCACCCGCCTGGAGGATCTGCGCGAGCACGACTGCCTGGTCTATCAACTCAACGGCCGCGCCTACGACCGCTGGTCATTCGAGGTCGACGGGCGTCGCAGCGTGATTCCGGTGCGCGGTCCGCTGGTCTGCGACGACGCCGATGTAGTGCGACGCTGGGCCGTGGCCGGCGAAGGCATCACTTACAAGTCCTGGCTGGACCTGCGCGAGGACGTGCTGGCCGGGCGCCTGCAGCTGCTGCTCGATGGTGTTGGCAGCAGCATCCCGCTGCAGCTGGTATGCCCGCACCGCAAGCAGTTCTCGCCAGCGGTACGGCAACTGCATGCGCAGCTGCGCCAGCACCTGCAACCGCTGCTGTCTGGCATGCCCACTGGCCTCACCCGCCCCCTGTCGCCAACGGCGGCACTGGCCGACAATGGCGGCCCCCCGTAACAAGAGAACGCCGCCATGCCGTGGATGGGCATCCAGGACCTGTGGACATTTCTGGTCGCTGTGCTGGTGTTTCTCGCCCTGCCCGGCCCCGGCACCTTCACGCTGCTGACCGCCACCGGCCGTGGCGGCGTGCGTGGTGGCTATACCGCGCTGGCCGGCCTGCTGGTCGGCGATCAGATCCTGATGTGGCTGGCGTTGGCGGGCGTGGCGGCGCTGCTCAAGGCCAACCCGCTGGTGTTCCACGCGGTGCAGTACCTGGGTGCGGCCTACCTGGTATGGGTGGGCATCAGCCTGCTGCGCACGCCGAAGCACGAGGGCGGTGATGCTGGTCCGATCCGCATGCAGCCGGGCCGCTACTTCCAGCAGGCGATCCTGGTCAGCCTGCTCAACCCGAAGGCGATCCTGTTCTACATGGCCTTCCTGCCGCTGTTCATCGATCCGAAGGCGCACCAGGGCATCGCCACCTTCGCGGCCCTGGCCGGCATCATCCTGGTGGTCAGCATCGCCTACTGCTCGATGCTGATCGGCGTGGGCAACCTGGCCCGTCGCCGCCTGATCCAGCATCCGCGCATCAGCGATGCGCTGCGCCGCGTGGCCGGCCTGTTCCTTGTCGGGTTCGGCATCCGGTTGGGGTTGAACGGATGAAGGCCTGGCTGGCAACCGCGGTCGCACTACTGCTCGCCGGCACCGCCTCTGGCACCACCGTGCAGGACCATCGCTGCCTGAGCGGCGGTCGCAATGACAGCATCCACCTGGAATGGCGCTGGCTGAAAGACGGCCGGGCCGATGTGCGCTACGCCGGGCAGCGCGAGCGCCTGCCCCTGCACCGGATCTCGATGGAGACCACGGTGCTGGCCGAAGATCGCCCGTACCAGTTCGACAGCGTCTGGGAAGAACGCATCGACGGACGCCTCAACGGCCGCTACCTGCTGAGCACGCAGGGTGCCCTGGTGCTGGATCTGCATTACGAACGCGCCCGCGATGGCCGCAGCACCACCTTCCACGACGACCCCGAAGCCTGGCAGGAAGACGGCTGCCGCTGGCCCGGCAGGGTGGCCGAGTGAGCACCATCGACGACGACACCCTGCTGGAGCGCAGCTGGGAGTATCGGGAGGAGACGCTGTACCGGCGGTTGTTCGGCGATACCGGACCGGGGATCTACCCCCTCGACATGGATCTGCTGCGCAACGTCTTCAAGCAGGAGCAGATCGACCCGCGCTGGCTGCATGTCGGCGTCAATGCGTGCCCTCCGCACGGTGATCGACGGCACTGGATCTATGTCAGCACCGGCCTGTCCAACCCCTGGGAAGGGCGGCACGAAGATGGAGATTCGGGGTGGGGCATCGAACTGATGCTTGAGACGCAGGATGAAGCGACGTGGGCGCTGACCACCTTGCGCTGGTTCACCGCGTACCACCTGCTGCTGTGCCACTCACGCATGCCCGGCAATCCGTTGGCGCCATGGGACCGGCTGAAGCTGGGGGGGCCGGTGGATCACGCGGGGAGCATGCTGCAGGCGGCCGTCTTCGTTCCGTCACTGCATTTTCCTGGACCCCAGCAACTGCCATCGGGACGATTCGACTTCCTGCAGCTGCTGCCATTGACCCTGGACGAGCATGCGTTCGGCCGCGCCCAGGGCTTCGAAGTGCTGGTGGCCCAGTTGAGAACCCAAGGTGCGGCGCCGGTGGTCGATCCGCAGCGGGTCAGCATCGATCTGGCCCCTGCTCCCACGCTTCAAGCGCCTCCCGGCTCGCCTTGAGGGATCGAATCATTTCGAATCCTGCCGGCATTTGTGCCGATTCCGGCAGAATGCTCGGAGTACAGCCGCGCCGGTGACGCATCTGACCCTCGCATGACCCCCGTCAGTGGTAATGCTGCGCTGCGTTCGGTCACACTCGGGAACTTGTCGTTCTTAGTCACCCCTTCCGAGGCCTGCATGTCCCTGTTCCGGCGCAAGTCCCTAGATTCCGTCACCGTCCACGAAGCCGGCAGGCGCCTGATCCCGACGCTCAGCTGGCCGCACCTGATCGCGCTGGGTATTGGCGCCATCGTCGGTACCGGCATCTACACGCTGATCGGCGTCGGTGCCAACCTGGCCGGCCCGGCCGTGCTGATCTCCTTCGCCATCGCCGGTGCGGTCTGCGCCTGCGCGGCACTGTCCTACGCCGAGCTGTCGACGATGATGCCGGCCGCCGGCAGCGCCTACACCTACAGCTACAGTGCGCTGGGCGAGGTGTTCGCCTGGGTGGTGGGCTGGAGCCTGATCCTGGAGTACTCGCTGGTGGTGAGTACGGTGGCGGTGGGCTGGTCCGGCTACTTCGTCGGCTTCCTCGAATGGGTCCACACCCAGTTCGGCTGGAACGTGCACCTGCCGGCCTGGCTGGCGGCCGGCCCGCACGTGGAAGGCGGCATGATCAACCTGCCGGCGATCATCATCACCTGGCTGGTGGCCGGCATGCTGATGGCCGGCACCAAGGAAAGCGCCACCCTCAACGCCATCCTGGTGGTGTTCAAGCTGATCGCGCTGGCCATCTTCGTGGCCGTTGCCCTGCCCGCCTTCGACAGCGCCAACCTGCAGCCGTTCATGCCGTATGGCTTCGCCAAGTCGATGGGCCCCGATGGCGTCGAGCACGGCGTGATGGCAGCGGCGGCGATCATCTTCTTCGCCTTCTACGGCTTCGATGCGATCTCCACCGCCGCCGAGGAAACCAAGAACCCGGGCCGCGACCTGTCGATCGGCATCATCGGTTCGATGATCGGCTGCACCATCGTCTACGTGCTGGTGGCGCTGGCCGCCGTGGGTGCGATGAGCTACGCCGTGTTTGGCCACAGCGCCGAGCCGCTGGCGCTGATCATGCGCCAGCTGGGCCATCCGACCGCGGCGATGGTGATCGGCGTGATCGCGATCATCGCCCTGCCGACCGTGCTGCTGGCCTTCCTGTACGGCCAGAGCCGCATCTTCTTCGTGATGAGCCGTGATGGCCTGCTGCCGCGTGGCCTGTCCAAGGTCAACGCGCGCACCGGCACGCCGGTGGCGACCACGCTGTTCACCGCAGTGGTGGTGTCGGCGCTGGCCGGTGTGGCGCGCCTGGACGAGATTGCCGCGCTGGCCAACGCCGGTACCCTGGCCGCGTTCACCGCCGTCGGCATCTGCCTGGTGGTGCTGCGCCTGCGCGAGCCGAACCGCGAGCGCACGTTCCGCACGCCGCTGGCCTTCGTGGTCGGCCCGCTGGCCGCGCTGGGCTGCATCTACCTGTTCATCAGCCTGCCGCACACCACGCAGCTGTACTTCCTGCTGTGGAACGTGGTCGGCCTCGTGCTGTACCTCCTGTACAGCCGCCGCCACGCACTGATCGCGAAGTAAACGGATCACCGGTCGTGCCGGCCAGCGGCCGGCACGACCGCAGGGCGTTTCAACCGCCCTGCTTTGCCGCGTAGTCCTGCGCCTGGCGCATCACCCGCAGCAGGTTGCCGCCCCAGATGCCGGCAATCTGCTGCTCGGTGTAACCCTTGCGCAGCAGCCACGCGGTGATCTTCGGCAGCTGGCTGACATCGGGCAGGTCGCTCAGGCCACCGCCGCCATCCCAGTCCAGGCCGATGCCCACGTGCTCGGGGCCGACCACCTTGAGGATGTGCTCGAAGTGGGCGAAGAAGTCGTCGAGGCTGGCATGGCGCACCGGGTGCTCGTGGTCCAGCGCCTGCTCGGCCTTCAGCAGGGCGACGCCCTGCTCGATGCCCATGCCTTCCCAGCCACCCAGCTGCTTGCTCAGCGCTTCCTCGGCCTGCTTGCGCTCGGGTGTCTTTGCGGTGTCGATCAGGTAGCCGCCATAGGCGTTCACCTGGATCACGCCGCCGGCCTTGGCCAGCTTGCGCAGGCGCGCGTCATCAAGATTGCGCGGGTGGTCGTAGACCGCCTTGGCTGAGCTGTGCGACAGCACGAAGGGCACCGGCATCATTGCCAGCAGGTCATCGAACACCGCGTCGGACGCATGCGACTGGTCGATCACGATGCCCAGCTTCACCGCCTGCTGCACCAGGCCCTTGCCGGCCGGGCTCAGGCCTTTCCATTCCGCTCCCTTGGGGTCGGTGGCTGAATCGGCGAACTCGTTGTTGGCGAAGTGCACGGTACTGAGCAGGCGCAGGCCGGCACGGTGGTAGAACGAGAGCAGGCTGGGGTCTTCCACCAGCGGGCTAGCGTTTTCCATGCTGATGTAGACCACGCGCTTGCCGGCGGCCTTGATGCGTGCCGCGTCATCGGCGCTCAATGCCAGCGCGAAACGCTCGGGATTGGCGGCCAGCATTTCGCGGATCTCCAGCAGCCGCTGCAGGCCATGGTCACGCTCGGCGAGGTGCGCGGCTGGGCTGCGGTCGCCCTGATCGGTGTAGATCGCCCAGAAGCCACCGTCCAGCGCGCCCTCGACCATGCGCGGGTAGTCCACTTGCGAGAGTGCGTTGCGGTCGTGGCGCTGCTCGATGTCGAAGCCGGTCCGGCCGAAATTGGCCGGCGTATCCAGGTGGCTGTCGAGCGTGACCAGGCGCTGCTGCAGCGCCTTGGCGCGGGCCAGTTCCTGTGCGCTGAACTCGATGGCATGAGCCGACAGCGGCGCACACAGCGCCAGGGCAAGCACGACGGACAGGTGGCGCAACGATGGCATGGGCTCTCACCGGCAATGGGAAGAGCCCGACCATAGCGCTGCAGCCGGCAGATTTGTAGAGCCGGGCTCACGCTCGGCTGCCAGGCACCGCGAGTCGAGCATGAATCGTATTCACGGCCCAGCGGCCAGCTTCCCGCGCATTGCGATGCGTTCGAAACAATGGCGCCCCCAGGATCAGGTGGCGCGGCTCGCCTCTACATCGTCCCGCGGTCAGTCGACCACGCGGCAGAACACGGCCTTCAGGTAACGCGATTCCTGCACGTGGGCCATGAACGGATGGTCCGGACCCGCACCAGCGACCTTCAGGATCTGGATCGTGCGGCCGGAGAAATAGGCCGCGCGGCGCAGCATGTCGAGGAACTGGTCCTCGGCCACCAGGCCGGTGCAGGAGAACGTGGCGAACAGGCCGCCCGGCTTGACCACGCCCAGCGCCAGCTTGTTCATGTCCAGGTACTTCTTCAGCGCAGTGATGACCTGGTCGCGGTCGCGGGTCATCTTCGCCGGATCCAGGATCACCACGTCGTACTGCTCGCCGCGGTTGGCGGCGTCGCGCAGCCACGGGAAGATGTCGGACTGGATGAACTTCGGGCGCACGTTGTTCAGGCGCGAATTGCCCTTGGCGATCTGGATGACGTCCTCATCGATGTCGATGCCGACCACTTCCGAAGCGCCGCGCGCAGCGGCATACACGGCGAAACCGCCGGTGTTGCAGCACAGGTCCAGCACGCTCTTGCCTTCCACCTGCTGGCTCAGCCACTCGCGGTTCTCGCGCTGGTCGGCGAAGAAACCGGTCTTGTGCGCGCCGGCCGGGTCGGCGCGGAACTTGATGCCGTACTCGGTGATCACCGACGCTTCGGTGGTGGTGTTGCCGTGGAAGTCGAAGCTCTCCTGCTTCTGCACGTGTTCGTCGGCGAAGCTGTGGAAACGGCAGCCCGGGAACTGCTCGCGCAGGGCGTCGTAGATCCATTCGCGGTGGCGGAACATGCCGGCGGCGAAGAACTCGACCACCACCAGGTCGCCGTAGCGATCCACCACCAGGCCGGACAGGCCGTCGCCTTCGCTGTGCACCACGCGCCAGGCGTCGGAGACCGCGTCGAGCTTCAGCACCTCACGGCGCAGCGACACCGCCTGGGCGATCTTGCGCGAGAACCAGCCGGCATCGACCGGCACGTTCTGGTCGGTTTCGAGGATGCGCACGGCGATGCGCGAGTGCCCGTTGTAGAACCCGCGGCCAATGAACTCGCCATCGATGCCGATCACGTCGACGATGGAACCGGGCTTGGGCCGGACGGTCGGTTTCTCGACCAGTTTCTGGAAGATCCACGGGTGGCTGGAACGCCACGCATTCTTGAGGCGGACAATCGGAAGGGGGGTATTCATCCACCTATTGTAGCCGGGGGGCGCTTTCGTAGAGTCGAGCTGGCGCGACGGGCGTTGCTGAACGGCCCGGGCAAGGCGTGCCAACCAAGGTTGGCACCTACCAGAGCGGGGACCCCGGCCACCGGGCATTTGACGGCAGCCCGGCCAGGCCGCAGAATCGGCCCCAGAAGGGGAGTAGCTCCCAGACGTTGTCGCCGTCATTTCGAGCCCGCAGGCTCCGGTGCAACGGCAGTTCCAGCCGACTGGAACTGCGAGCGAGACCTTCGCCGTACTGGCGAAGCTCTGTCCCTGGATCCCCCTCCCGATCCTCCGTTGCAGATCCTCGCCGTCCGGCCTGGCATTCATCTTTCCAACGGACATTCCCAATGCAGACGATCGGTAACGTGTGGTTGTGGGGCGGCTTTGCAGCGGTGGTGGTCATCGCCCTGCTGGTCGACCTCGTGTTGATGCGCCATGGTGGACCGCACAAGGTCACCTTCAAGGAGGCCCTGTGGTGGTCCATCGGCTGGGTCGCGCTGGCCCTGCTGTTCAATGCGGGCCTCTGGTACTACCTGAATGAGACCGCCGGCCAGGTGGTGGCCAACAAGGTCGGCCTCGAATTCCTGACCGGCTACCTGGTCGAGAAGGCGCTGGCGGTCGACAACATCTTTGTGTTCCTGATGATCATGAGCTACTTCGCGGTGCCGGAGGAGCAGCGCCAGAAGGTGCTGATCATCGGCATCCTGGGTGCGATCGTGCTGCGTACGATCATGATCTTCGCCGGCAGCGTGCTGATCAGCCAGTTCCATTGGCTGCTCTACGTGTTCGGCGCCTTCCTGCTGTTCACCGGCTGGAAGATGTGGTTCGCCGCCGGCCAGGAGCCGGACCTGGAGACCAATCCCGCCCTGCGCTGGATGCGCAAGCACCTGCGCCTGCTGCCGGACTATGCCGGCAACGCACTGAGCGTGAAGCGCGACGGCGTGCGCTGGTTCACCCCGCTGTTCGCGGTGCTGATCCTGATCGCGGTCACCGACGTGATCTTCGCCGTGGACAGCATCCCGGCGATTTTCGCGATCACCACCGACCCGTTCATCGTGCTCACCTCCAACGTGTTCGCGGTGCTGGGCCTGCGCGCGATGTTCTTCCTGCTGGCCGGCATGGCCGACCGCTTCCACCTGCTGCCGTATGGCCTGGCGCTGGTGCTGGGCTTCATCGGCATCAAGATGATGATCATCGACCTGTTCAAGATCCCGACCCCGGTGTCGCTGGGCGTGGTCGCGGTGATCATCGCCGCCACCGTGGTACTGAGCCTGAAGTACCCGCCGAAGGAAGGCTCCGGCCACGCCTGATCATGGCCGGCCGGCGGGATTGTCCCGCCGGCCGCACCCACTCTCCCGTTGCGGTGGCCTTGGTTTCGCGCCAACCACCGCCATTGCTGAGGTATGAACAACAACGCGCCCCTGCCCGCTGGCGACGTGCCGGCCCCCCGCAATGACCGCTCGCGCATCCTGCGGGCGTTCAATGTCAGCCTGGCCGCCGTGCTGGTGCTGGTGGCCGTGTTCGCCCTGCAGGGCACGTTCGACTGGCGACCGTGGGCAGTCGCGCCGCTGGAAGCCAAGGGTCTGCTTGGCCTGATCGGCGGCCCGATGCTGCATGCCTCGGTCGAGCACATCGCCGCCAACAGCATCGCGATCCTGATCCTCGGCACGCTGGCCGGCAGCGTCTACCCGAAAGCCACCGTGCGCGCCCTGCCCCTGCTGTGGCTGGGCTCGGGCATCGGCGCGTGGATGCTGGGCAATCCGGGCAGCGTGCACCTGGGCGCCAGCGGCGTGACCCACGGCCTGATGTTCCTGCTGGCCAGCCTGGGCCTGCTGCGCCGCGATCGCGCGGCCATCGCCACCGGCCTGATCGGCATGCTGTTCTACGGCGGCATGCTGATGACCATCCTGCCGCACGCCGATGGTGTGTCCTGGCAGTCGCACATGGGCGGCGCCTTCGCCGGCATCATCGCTGCGCTGCTGTTCCGCAACGCCGACCCGCTGCCGCCGCGCCCGCGCTACAGCTGGGAAGACGAAGAAGAAGACGTCGAACCGCTGGCCGACGACGAGCTGGAGCCGCCGTCACCGCAGCGCGTGCCGGTGCTGTGGCAGCCGCGCGAGGGCCAGGACTACGTGGTGATCCCGTTCCGCCGGCCGGACGAGCCGCGCGGCTGAAAATGCCCCGGTAGTGCCGGCCGCTGGCCGGCAACCTCATGAAGCGGTAGTGGCCGACCTTGGTCGGCACTCCTGCCGTGTGCCAACCAAGGTTGGCATCTACCAGAGCCCGTCAGTTCGCCGTATTCCCCGCCGCGCCCATCCCATCCACCGCCTGCCGGCCCAGTGCCGGGTCGTCGGTGAAGAAGGCATCGATGCCGGTGGCCAGGTAGGCGCGCATCTCGGCAATTGACCCCTCGGCATTGCGCGCGTTGTCGGCGCCCTTGCGCAGGTTGCTGGCCTGGAAATGGTTCTCCGGGCGGAAGGTATACGGAATCACCATCAGGCCCACTGCATGTGCGTCCTGTACCAGCGTGGTCGGTGTCCCCAGTGCACCCTTGGCGTCCAGCGGAATGATCGAGCGCAGCTCCGGGCCGATGCTGTCGGCGTAGCTGGCAATGTCCTTCAGTCCGGCCGGCGTCATCATCTGCGCGTAGGTCAGCTTGCCACCGGCCTTGGCGATGTCGGCCGGCTGGGTATCGCCTTTCCAAAGCAGCTGCAGCAGGCGGATGTTGCTGCCCCGCCCGATCTTGCCGCGCAGGTAGCGCAGGTTGGCGGTCTCGAACGACTGGATGGTGACCGGGCCCACGTTGGTATAGGCGTTGCCGCGCAGCGCGGCCAGCAGCTTGTCTTCCATCGGCAGGCCGATCGACTGGAAGTAGGTCGGATGCTTGATCTCCGGCACCAGGCCGATGCCGCGGTTGGCGCGGCCGGCCTGCTGCACCAGGAACGCAAGGATCTCGTCGAGGCTGGCGATGCGGAACTGGCCATCGTAGGCGGTGCTGCGCAGTTCCGGCAGGCGCTCACGCGCGTACAGCGTCTTCAGCTCGGCCAGGGTGAAGTCTTCGGTGAACCAGCCATCGACCTTCTGCCCGTCGATGACCTTGCTGGTGCGGCGGCTGGCGAATTCCGGATGCGAGGCGACATCGGTGGTGCCACTGATCTCGTTCTCGTGGCGGGCCACCATCACCCCGTCCTTGGTCATCACCAGGTCCGGTTCGATGTAGTCGGCGCCATCGGCGATGGCCTGCGCATAGGCCGCCAGGGTGTGCTCGGGCAGCAGTGCGCTTGCCCCGCGGTGGCCATAGACCGACACCTTGTGCGCGGCCGGGGTGGAGGATTCAGCACTCATGGCCACCGATGGTGCCACGGCCAGCGACAACAGCAACGCACAACCCCACGACTTCACTGCGACTTCCCCAAGCGGTATGTGATGGGCGTCAGTATGCGGCGGCAATGTGACAGGTGGGGGAAGCGGGCGCGGGGTCGGATCCCCGAAAGGCTTCGATCCAGTTGATGCCGCATAGGCCGCTGCACTATTTGCAGATGCTGGGGCGCTCGGGGAATTCTTCCAAGCCGATGGCACTCTCAGGCAGCCTGCCCCAGAGGAAGTGCGTTAAGTTCCGCACGAGCATCCCGCCAGGCGGGATAGTGCTGCTGTAGTAAGGCGATGAAGTGTTCGCTGTGTGTAGGCTCGATCAGATGGATCATCTCATGCACGATTACGTATTCGAGCAGGTCTCGAGGCTTCTTTACCAGTTCCGTGTTGAGCCGAATATGAGCGTGCAGGTGGTTACAGCTGCCCCATTTGGTCTTCATGCGTTGTAGGAAATATCCCTTCAACTTCACCCCGATACGTTGTTCCCAATGTGCGATCAAAGGCGGAATCGCTTCATGCAATAGGGATCGCTGCCAATGTCGATAAATGGCCTCGCGTCTGGCTGCGTTGGCTCCAGGACGAACCTGTAGAGTGATGCGCCGGTGATCCATCTTCACCACAGGTAAGGCGTCATGCTCCACCACCGTGAGCAGATAGCGACGCCCCCAGATGTAATGACTTTCCCTCGTGACAAACTGGCGGGTTGTTTCACGTGCCTGTGCCTGCAACTGCGCCTGTTGCTGACGAATCCAGCGCAATTTGGACACGGCATAGGCACGCGCCACTTCCAGCCGTGTGCCAGTCGGCGCCACGAGCGTCACCCGACCTTGGGGCGGATGCACGGAAAGATGGACGTTCTTCACCGCCTTGAAGATGACGGAAATGTCCAGCTTGCCCAAGCGGATAAGCGTCTGTTTCATCAGTAACCCGGCTGAGTTTTCAGTAGATCGAATAGCTTGAATGTGGCCTTTCGGTCGCGGCCGGTCAGCGGATACAGGATGTTCAGTACGATGCGCTCCTTGGCTTCATCCCCCCGCCATCCCGCCGGGGCTTCGTCCCGCATCAGGCGGTCAACCCTCAGTGCCAAGAAGGCCCACGGGTCTCCGTAATCGGTCTGTAGCTCTTTGGCTGCAGCATCCGTATGGGAAAGTGCATCGCCCGATATGATGCCGGGCAGATTGCGATAGATGACCAAAGCACCGGCATTGCCGTGCAACATGGCGGGCTCATCAAGGTCATGTTGTTTCGCCCGATGCCTCTTCAGAATGTCTTCTGCCTTGCTGAGGAATGCTTCGTAAGCTTCAGTGCCTTCACGGCTTTGCTGGATCAGGTCGTCGAGCAACTTGGACATCTGCTCATAGAAGCGCGGATCGGTCAGGCGGTCGCGGATGATGGTCTTGCGGACGTTGTTGATGATGGTTTCCGCAATGGCGTTCTTCGACAGCTTCCCCTTCTCGTTGAGCTTCTTGGCGATTGCATCGTGGATGCCGGTCTCGATGATCAACTCGGTCAGCGACAGTTCGGCCAAGTCCCCCAATGCCTGCGCCGGTTCGGCCTGGATGTAAGTATTGATGAGGTGGCGCATGTCGGCCTCGTAGGGCTTGATGTCCAGTTCCTCGCCGCTGTAATGCTTGATGGCCGAACGCACCTCGGCATAGAACTCGGTTTCCTGCCGCAGGGTGTTGGCTTTGCTTTCTGAGTAACCCGCCTCAGTCAGGTTCAGGGCGATGTCCGCGAAGGCACGCAGATAGGTCGCCACCGCCTTGTAGAAGGCAATACGCAGCGCCTCGCTTTCCAGCAGCGCCTCCGGATCACCGGCGTGGCCGCAGAAATAGTGGATGAACTGCTCCAGCTCACGCGGCTGCGGCACCGGCTCGCACAGGTAATGCAGCGCTTCACGGGCCTCGTCCAGTTGCTTGCGGCCTTCGTCCAGCCAATTTTTCAGATGGACGTTGTTGTCGCCGCCATTGCCCGCATCGATGTCCAACTCGTGGGAGCTGTACACCGCAATGGCCTGCTGCACGTCACCGAAAAGCTCCTTGTAATCGACAATATGACCATAGTCCTTGTCGTCACCGTCAAGCCGGTTGGTACGGCAGATGGCCTGGAACAGATTATGGTCGTGCAGTTCGTTGTCCAGGTAGATGTAGGAACAGCTGGGTGCATCGAAACCGGTGAGCAGCTTGCTGACCACAATCAGCAGCTTCATGCTGGCAGGCTCTTCGATGAAGCGTCGCTTGGTTTCTTCTTCGTACTGCTTGGTGGCTTGGCCGGCACGCAGCACATGCTGCTTGTAGGTGTCGTATTTGAAGCGTTCGTCGCTGCCGGCCGATTCTTTCGAGATGGCAACCGGGTTGGGTTCGTACGAGGTGATGATGCCCACATGGGGGCCGAAATGCGTATTCTGGAACAACCGGAAGTAATGGCAAGCATCGTAGATCGAAGCCGCCACCAGAATCGCCGTGCCACGATCATTGTCCAGACGGGGCTTGAGGCTGAAATCCTCGATGATGTTGGCGACGATGCGATCCTTGCGCTCCTTGGCGCTCATCAGTTCTTCCATGGTGGCCCAGCGCCTGCGCAGGACTGATTTCTGAAAGTTGTTCAGTCCGCGCGTTTTCTTCTCGAACCAGGCATCGATGGCCGTGCGTGAAGTCAGTCGCTGCGGCACATCCCGCGCCTCGTACTTCAGGTCCAGAACCACCTTGTCGGCCACGGCTTCGTGGAACTTATAAGTGTGGATATACGTGCCGAATACTTCACGTGTGGTCTGCCGGTCCTTGCGCAACAACGGTGTGCCGGTGAAGCCGATGAAGATGGCTTCGGCCAGCCAGCGCTTCATCTGCTTGTTCATGTTGCCGCCCTGGGTACGGTGGCATTCGTCCACCAACACGTAGAAGCGTCCATGGATAGGCGGTGGTGCGCCCTTCAGATCGGCCGCATCGAATTTGTGAATCAGCGCGCACAACAAGCGCGGTAGGGTGGCACCGAGTTTTTGCACGAAGTCTGCGCGTGATGTGATGCGAGGGGAAGCAGATCCCTCGCCGATCACCCCGGCGTTGCGCATCACGCCTTCGATCTGCTTGTCCAGTTCGTCGCGGTCGGTCACTACTAGCACCCGCGCCTGTGGGTCACGCTCCAGCAACCACTTGGCCAACAACACCATCAGGATGCTCTTGCCGCTGCCCTGAGTGTGCCAAATCACGCCACCCTCGTGTTTGACGATACGATCCTGCGCAGCCTTGATGCCTTGGTACTGGTGCTGCCGAGGCACCTTCTTGAAGCCCGCGTCGAAGATCACGAAGTTGCGGATCAAATCCAGCAACCGCGCCTTCCCGCACATCTGAGCCAACGGACGATCCAGCAACGCGCCAGCTGTTACCTTGGTTGACGGTTGCTCATCCTTCCACTGCACGAAAAACTGTTCCGGAGTGCCAGTGGTGCCATAGCGCAGGCCTTGCGCATCACTGCCTGCCAGCAGCAACTGCACAGTGCTGAAGAAGCCCTGATTGAAGGTTTCCTCCTGATTGCTGCGCAGCTGGCGAATACCATCACCCACATCAACCGAGCTACGTTTGAGCTCGATCACCGCCACCGCCAGGCCATTGATGTACAAAATGATGTCCGGCCGGCGGGTGCTCCCGCCACGTAGCGTCACTTCCTCAGCCAACGCGAAGTGATTGCGCTCGGGCTCTCCCCAGTCGATCAACTGTACTGTCTCATGCGATCGGCCCGCCGAGATCTGCACCGGCACGCCGTAGCGCAACAACTGGTAGGTACGCAGGTTGGCCTGATAGGGCGTGATGCCGGTAACATCCACCGCGACTTCCAGCTTCTGCAAGGCGGCGCTAATGTGTGCGGGGGAGTACCCGCGGGCGGCCAAGTTGGCGCGCAGCAACTCGGTTTCGACGGCGCGGTTATTGTCGCGCTTGCTCCAATTGCCCAGGTGTTCGTAGCCCAGGCCTCCATTGGCCAGTGGAGTGGCAAACAGCTGCGCCACGCGGTCTTGGCTGTTGCGCTCGGAACGCGGCATGAGTTGGGTCATCGCATCATTCCTTCGTGCTTCCATTCGGAGGGGTCGCCAGTTCCCGCTCGATCTGTTCGATGCTCGGCAGGCTGGTTTGTAGCTCCTTCGGCAGGGATTCCACCAGCTTGTATTCGGCAATGCCCATTGGCTGCGACTTGTCGCCCAAAGCGTACTCGGCCACTACCTTGTTCTTGCTCTTGCACAGCAGCAGTCCGATGCTCGGATTGTCCTGCGCGTGCTTCACTTGCCGATCCACCGCCGTCAGGTAAAAGCCCAGTTGCCCCAAATGCTCGGGCTTGAACCTGCCGGCCTTCAATTCGATCACCACGTAGCAGCGCAGCTTGAGGTGGTAGAACAATAGGTCGATGAAGAACTCCTCGCCACCCACGTCCAGCAGCACTTGCCGCCCGACGAAGGCAAAGCCCGCGCCCAGTTCCAGCAAGAAATCGGTGACGTGTTGTACCAGCGCCTTCTCGATTTCGCGTTCCTGTGCTTCCTCGCCCAGGCCGAGAAAATCGAAGCGGTACGGATCTTTCAGCGACTCGATGGCTAGATCGGACTGCGGTGCAGGCAGGCGCTGATCGAAGTTGGTAATGGCCTTGCCCGTGCGCTCCAGCAGGCGGGTTTCGATATGGATGTTCAACATATTGCGCGACCAGCCATATTCGATGGCCGCATGGGCATAGGCCAGGCGCTCCATTGGCGCTTTCAGGCGGTCCAGCAATACCAGGTTGTGGCCCCACGGCAATTGTGCAGCAGCCTGTTGCACAATTTCGGCATCCGGCCAGGCCTCGGCAAACGCCCTCATGTACTTGAGGTTACGAGGCGAAAAGCCCTTCATGTCCGGGAAGGCAGCACGCAGGTCGTGCGCCAACCGCTCGATCACCTTCGCACCCCAGCCCTGCTCGGCCTGCCGCGCCAGGATGTCGCGGCCAATCTGCCAGTACAGCTCCACCAACTCCCGATTAACCGCCAGCACTGCACGCTGCTGCGCGGTGTGAATGCGCCCCTTGAGCTCGGACAGCCAGTCGGAGTAGCCCTGGGGAACGGGGATCAGAGAGCTGAGTTCATCGGTCATTGGCGTTCCATCTTCTGCGTTATCCGTGGGCAGCACAGGGGCGCGCGACCTATTCAGACCAGCCGCGTCCTGCCGGTCAGCAGTTCCTGCATCATGGCCTGCTTGAGGGCGCGGATCTTGGCGTGGCGGGTTTCGAGGGCAGTGATTTCGGCGTCCATATCGGTGAGGATGGTCGCGATAGCCTGTTGCTCTTTAATACACGGAAAAGGAACCTTCAAACTCCCTAACGATCCGCGAGATATCCTTTTGTGAGTCGTGCCTCCGACTTGATCCAAAACCATCCTGAACCACTCATCAGTTGAGAAGACTTGGATGAGAAAATTTCGATCAGCAGTTCCTGGGAGGGGTCGGAAGATAGTGACATCCACTGAAGTAATAATTCGACCTTCGCCGATGTCAGGCAGGATACATGCCCGGCCAGCAGGTTCCGCCAAGCGGCAGATAAGAATGTCCCCTACTTTTAGCTCTTTACATTTTAGTTTCTCAAAGGACGATTCATAAATGTATTTTTTAGCGCCTTTCTCTAAAAACTGACCGACCCCAATATTGCCGGTCTGAACCAACCGAATCCCTTCGTCGGTAATATGCTCTGCCTCAACCCAATCACCGTCATCGAATAGAGTTTTTTGGTATTCGGCAATTTCTAAAAGTGAGCGTACCTCCCATGCCCCACTGAACCCCGGCAGGCGGGTTTGGCCGGTGAGGAGTTGCTGCATGGTGGCCTGTTTGATGGCGCGCTTTTTGTCGATCAGGCGATCTAGTCCGTCCAGCAGCGCGTCCATGTCGCTGAGGGCAGTGGCGATGGCGCGTTGTTCATCATGACTTTGTGGCAATGCAACACGATAACTGTGTATATCATTTCGGTTAAGGGTCGGAACCCCGGAGCCAGAAGCAAACCGTTCAAAGCGCAAAAAACAATAGAGGTAGTAGATAAACTTTGAGTTGTTGCCATTAAAGCGCGTAACCCAGAGAGAAGTGTTATGAGGCCAATAGTCATACTCGACAAAATGAACTTTTCCAAGAGTTCCAGAACGACCCGTGACAACCCCAGGGCCTTTGGCCATTGCAACGGAGTGTGTGCCCTCGATCCCATTGGAATAAACGATTGGATATAATCCTTCTGAAATATTCCGAATTGGAAGATCAAAACCACGTTGCAGAGGAGCGATTCCTGAAATCGCTTTGACCCCCCAATCCTCCGGAATCACCCCCACTTCCGTCTGCTTGTACCCCGGCTTCAGCTCCATACCGCGCCCATCTTCTTCAGGTGCGCTTCCACCTTGGCACTGAGATCTACCACATCATCTTCCAGCTTGGGCAGCGGGGTGTCGTAGCGTTCGGCCAGTTCGCGGATGCGCTGGGCGAGGGTTTGCGAAATGCGTTCCAGCTCCTGCCGCACATCGGCTTGCAGGCTGGCCAGCCATTTTTCTTCCACCACCAACGTTTTGACCTCGGCTTCGCTCAGAGTGAAGTAGTGGTCATAGGCTTGACGGTCGAGTTCCACCTCCAGCGTTTTGACGGTTTTCTTCAGTGCGGCTTCGCGGGCACTGAGTTGCTGCCACTGCTTGAGCGCGGCGCGTTCATCAGCACTGTCGGAATCATCACCAATTTCGGCGAGGCGGTCTTTGACCTGCGCGGCGTTGATCTTGTCGAAACCTGCGAAGGCACCGTCTTCGCCACCGTGTTCTTCTTCCAGTTCGGCAATCTGGCTGGTAACGCCTTCCAGTTCGGCCTGCTTCGCCTCCAGTTCAGCTTGCTCGTCAGAAAAGTGACGAGCGACGACGTAGGGCTTGGGCAGCAGGTCGCAGGTCCAGCCCTTGTCCCTGGTTTTGCCCTTCTTGTCGGTCTCAAGGATGCGCCGGGGTAGCGCCACCCAGCCATCGGCAGCAATCAGGTAGGCGTCGTCCTGCATCGCCTCGGCCCAGTAGTCCATCAGGTGCTGGTAAATGTCGTAAGGGTCAAGCAGCGGTGCAGCGTGGAAGGTGGTGAGCAGGATTTCAGAGACCTGCACGATCAGCGCCTTGGGTTTGTCGCCAAGCTGGATGCCGGTGAACAGCGGCATGACGGCCTGCTGCCATTTGCCAAACAGGGTTTCCACCTTGTTGCGGAATTGCCGGAATTGCGGATGGGCCAGGATAACGGAACGCACTTCGGCTATCGGCTGGCGCAGCCGCGCATAACCGGGGCGTTCGGCCTCGAACAGCGCCTGGCGCAGGGCAGGCATTTCCTGCCAGTCGGCGGCGAAGGCGTCGATGTCGCGCTCGGGGATGCCGCCGTTGAGGTGGGCGTCGATGTCGTGCAGGTCTTCCGGCTCGCTGCTTTCGATGTAGCGCGGTAGGTTGAGGTTGTAGTCGTTGCGCTCGCTGGCGATTTCATCCAGCGGCACCATGCGCGCATAGCGCGGTTCGTCCACGCCCCGGCGGAAGGTGTCGACAATGCGGTGAATGTCCTGCTCACGCAAGCGGTTTTTGGGGCCGTCCTTCATGAAACCTTTGCTGGCGTCGATCATGAAGATGCCCTTACGGGCGCTGGCGTTTTCCTTGTCCAGCACCAGGATGCAGGCGGGGATGCCCGTGCCGTAGAACAGGTTGGCGGGCAGGCCGATGATGCCTTTGAGCATGCCGGAGCGCACCAGTTGCCTGCGGATGTGGGCTTCGACATTGCCACGGAACAGCACGCCGTGCGGCAGGATGACGGCGCCCCTGCCGGTGGTGGCTTTCATGCTGCGGATAATGTGCAGCAGATAGGCGTAATCGCCCTGCTTGGCGGGCGGCTCGCCCCAGGTGAAACGGTGGTACGGGTCGTTGACCGGGTTGAGGCCGGTGGACCATTTCTTGTCGGAGAACGGCGGATTGGCCACCACGTAGTCGTAGGTTCGCAGTTGTTCGCCGTCCTTGAACTTGGGGTTCACCAGCGTGTCACCACTGAAGATGGTGGCACTGGGGAAGTCGTGCAGGATCATGTTCATTCGCGCCAGGCCGGCAGTGGTTACGTCCTTCTCCTGCCCTTCCAGGGTGATGTGTCGACCGGCCTCGGCTGCCACCTTCAGCAGAAGCGAACCCGAACCACAGGTCGGGTCATAGGCGGTGGTGGGGCCTCTGGCGTTGGCGTGCGAGATTCCGATCACCTGGGCGATGACGCTGCTGACTTCGGAGGGCGTGTAGAACTGCCCCTTGCTCTTGCCGGAATCCTGGGCGAAGTGGCGCATCAGGTATTCGTAGGCATCACCGAGCAGGTCGTCGTTGTCGGCGCGGTTGTTGGCGAAGTTCAGCTCGGGCTTTTCGAAGATTGCGATCAGGTTGCCCAGCCGCTCGACCATGGCCGCGCCTTCACCGAGCTTGTTAGGGTCGTTGAAGTCGGGGAAGTCACTGCGCGCCAACTTGGCATTGTGATCGATCAGCTTCTGGATGACCTGGATGTTGATCTTGTCACCAATGTCGTCCCTACCTTTGAGCGCCACCATGTCCTTGAACGACGCGCCGGGGGGGATGAGCACGGCTGGGGCGAAGTCGTCGCTGCCAGCGTACTTGTCGCTGATGTACTTGATGAACAACATGAACAGCACGTAGTCCTTGTACTGGCTGGCGTCCATGCCGCCGCGTAGTTCGTCGCACGATGCCCAGATGGAGCTGTAGAGGTCGGATTTCTTGACGACCCCGCTACGTGCGGGAAGTGCCTTGGGTTCAGACGTAGCAGCTGTCTGCTTCCCAGATGGCCGAACTGACGTCGACTGCTTTTTCAGCTGTGGCACCTTCGCTTCACGCACTTTCGCAATTCTCACTGATTGATTGTTGACCGCATGGACCGCTTTTACGAGGGAGACCGAACCGCCGCGGCCTCGACCGGGTACGATTCGCCCCTCCTCGATCAGCCGCCGTTTGGCGCTGTCATACGTCGATTCTTGCCAGCCCAGTACCTCTCGAAGGCGCAGGTTCCCGGCGGAACCACCCATTGCTTCAAGCGTGCTGATGAATCGGTTGGCCTTCTTCTCGGTACTTGTCACTTCAATATCCATCGTTGTTGCACGCTTGGCATCTGCCAGCGTGCCTTTTCATTGGTCCGCAGTATTTCGCCTTCCAGCCCGTCAATCTACTTCCCGATGCAGAAGCTGGAGAAGATCCTTCCCAGCAGGTCATCCGCACTCATCTGCCCGGTGATCTCGCCCAGCGCGTCATGCGCCAGCCGTAGTTCCTCGGCGGCCAGTTCCAGGTGCTCATGCGCCAGCTCACCATCGGCGCGCTGCGCATGTTCCTGCGCGCGCTCGATCGCATCCACATGGCGCGTGCGTGCGGAGAACTCGCCGTCCACCTGCTCGCCTGCCCCGGCCGAGGCAATCGAACGCAGGCGCGCATGCAGATCTTCGAGTCCGGCGCCGGTGGCCGCCGAAACGAACACCCGATCCGGATCGTCCAGCGTCGGCAGCGCCGTCAGCAGATCCGACTTGTTGTGGATGTAGACCTTGTGCGGCACCGCCGCCACGGCATCGCCCAGCGCCGCTTCGCCCGCAGCCGGATCGCGCGCATCCAGCACGATCAGCGCCAGGTCCGTACGCTCGATTTCCACGTGCGCGCGGCGCATGCCTTCGCGTTCGATGGCGTCGCCGCCGTCGCGCAGGCCGGCGGTGTCGACCAGGGTCAGTTCCAGGCCATCCAGGCGGATGGTCTCGCGCAGGGTGTCGCGGGTGGTTCCGGCGATGTCGGTGACGATGGCGCGCTCGCTGCCGGCCAGCGCGTTGAGCAATGAGCTCTTGCCCGCGTTCGGCGGACCGATCAGCACCGCATGCAGGCCGTCGCGCAGGCGACGGCCGCGTTCGGCGTCGCGGCGCAACAGGGCCAGATCACTGCGCGCCTGTTCCAGCCCACGCTGCACCTGTGCTCCACCGAGGGTATCCAGCGGTTCGTCGGCGAAGTCGATGGCCGCTTCCACATGGATGCGCAGCAGCACCAGCTGTTCGACCACGGCGTCGATGCGGCGCGAGAACACACCATCCAGCGAACGGCGTGCAGCGCGCGCGGCACGATTGTCGCCCGCGGCGATCAGGTCGGCGATGGCCTCGGCCTGGGCCAGGTCGAGCTTGCCGTTGAGGAACGCCCGTTCGCTGAACTCACCCGGGCGCGCCTGGCGCGCACCGAGCGCGATGCAGCGCGCGACCAGTTGCTGCAGCAGCACCGGGCTGCCATGGCCCTGCAGCTCCACCACCTCTTCGCCGGTGAAGCTGTTCGGTGCCGGGAACCACAGCACGATGCCATCGTCGATGACCTCGCCGTCGGCATCACGCAGGCGCGCGTAGTGCGCGTGGCGCGGACGCAGTGCAGGTGCACCCAGCGCATTGGCAATCGCTGCAGCGCGCGGGCCGGACAGGCGCAGCAGGCCGACACCGCCGGCGCCGGGCGCACTGGCGATGGCCACGATGGTGTCGGTGCGGATCGCGTCGTTCATGGCTCAGAGTTTCTCCAGCTGCGCACGCGCCTGGGCCGCGCCGCTGCCCTGCGGCTGCAGCGCCAGGTAGGTGGTGTAGGCCTGTTTGGCCTTGGCCTTGTCGCCCGCGTTGAAGTAGGCGTCGCCCAGGTTGAGATAGGCCACGGCGCGCGAGGGGTCGATCTTCAGTGTGTTCTCCAGCCAGCGCGCCGCTTCGGCATAGCGCTGCTGGCGGTAGTAGACGAAACCGAGGTTGTTGGCGGCCTGGGCGAAGTCCGGGCGCAGCTTCAGCGCCTCGGTGAACTGGGCTACCGCTTCGTCGTACTGCTTCTCGCGGTACAGCTGCAGGCCACGGTCATTGGCCTGCTGCGCGCGCTGGCGGTCGGACGCAGGGCCTGCGGTGGGCACCACCAGCTTGGCCTTGCCACCCTGCAGGTCGGCCACGGTTACCGGTGCCTGGCTGCCCTTGGCCTCGCTGGCGGCATCGACCTTGTTGTTCAGCGCGATCGCATCGGCGGTCAGCTGGCGCGTATCGGCGTTGAGGAATTCCTGGCTGTCCGGCACCTGGAACACGAACTCGCCGCCCTGCGAGCCGGGCAGACTGCCGAAGGCCGGGGTCTGGTGCGAGACCGCCGAGACCGCCGGCGCCACGTAGGCGGCCAGTTCGGTACCGGTGATCAGGCCGTCGCCGTTGAGGTCGCCCTTGCCGGCCAACGCCTGCAGCAGCACCCAGGTGAACACCGAATGGCCGTTCGGGCCGGCATCGGCCACCTGCTGGTCGGCACCACCGGCGGTCAGCATCTGCCGCGCGCTGCGGCGGGCGTTCTCGCGCAGGAACGACGACGACGACGGGCCGCCACGGGTCAGGCCGAGGCCGCTGTAGCAGGCATCCATCACGAACATCACATGCTTGGCCTGCATGCTTTCGGCGATGTTCTGGATGTCGGTCATCGCGATCGCGTCGGTGGCGAATTCCTTCGGATCCGAATCGACCGGGATGATGTAGCCAAGGTCGCGCCCGGAGGCGAGCTGGCGGGTCGCGCCATGGCCGGCGAAGAACACGAAGACGCGATCGTTCTTGCCGGTGCGGTCGTCGGCCAGGCGGTCGTGGAAGGCGGCCAGGATGTTGTTGCGGGTGGCCTGCTCGTTCTTCAGCACGATCACCTGCGAGGACGGGAAGCCGAACTGCCCGGTCAGGGTATCGGCCACCGCCTGCGCATCGTGGCTGGCGTACTCCAGCTTCGGCCATTTGGCGTAGGTGTCGATGCCGACCACGATCGCCCATGACTTCTCGTAGCCGGTGGTGACGGTGGCGGCACCGGCGTCGCCCTTTCGCGCACGGGCGACGGTGAAGTCGCGGCCATTCCAGCCGGCGAACTGGTAGCCATCGGCGATCAGCCGGTCGAGGATCTGCGGCAGCGCCTTCACCGCACGATCGTGGATGTCGTGGAACAGGATGATGCCGCGCTGTTCCTTGTTCACCTGGTCGAGCACGCGCTGCACGATCGACTCCGGTACCGGGTCGGCCCAGTCCATCGAGTCGATGTTCCACATGATCGACTTCAGCCCGGCCTCGTTGAGCAGCTGCAGGCCTTCGGCGTTGCGCGCGCCGTACGGGAAGCGGAACAGCGGCGCGCGCTTGCTGTCCACGTCCTTCAGCAGCGTGTCGGTGTCCAGCACCTGCTGGCGCAGCGCATCACCGGTGGTGCGCGACAGCTGGGCATGGGTCAGGCTGTGGTTGCCCACAGCGTAGCCCTCCTCCATCAGGTTACGGCTGATCTTCGCCATCGGGCCCAGGCTGACCTTGCCATCGGCCTCGACCTTGCCCAGGTTTCGGCCCACTTCGAAGAACACGCCCGGCACGTCGTAGCGCTTGAGGATGGCCACCACTTCATCGGTGTAGGCCTTGTGCGGGCCATCGTCGAAGGTCAGCACCACGGTCTTGGCCGGCAGGTCGCGGCCGAAGATCTCGCGGTCGCTGTCCTTCATGGACATCGGGTACGGCTCGATCACCCCGTAGTCGCGCAGGATCGCTTCGCGGCTGTAGTCCTTGTGCAGGTGCGCGATGTAATCGTCCCACTTCTCGCGCTTCAGCTCGATGGCGCGGGTGCGCTCGAAGCGGCTGAAGATGCGGGTCAGTTCCTGGTTGTAGTTGCGTTCAATCTCGTCGAGCGCCTCCAGGTCCTCGCCGATGCGCTGATGCAGCTTCACCGCCTGCAGCGACGAATCCGTGCCAATGCGCTCATGCAGATCACGCAGCACTTCGCGGAAGGCCAAGCGGTCGGCATCGAACAGTTCCGGCGCCGACTCGATGTAGTCCAGCACGGTGCCGAGGGTGGCGAAGCGCTGCGGACTGGAACCGCGCAGCAGGGTGTCGAACTGCGTGGCGATGGCCGTACGTTGTTCCAGGCCATCATGGAACAGCTGCTGGCCCACACGCGTGGAGGTGCCGCGGTCGGCGGCCGACTGCTGTTCTTCGTCGGCCAGCAGCACGATGATCCGACGGTAACCGTCGAGCTGCTTCTGCAGCGCAGCCAGCAACGGCGCGGCGGCGGGATCGGCGGCGGCGGCTGCCTGCGCGCTGGGCTGGGTCACGCCGGTTACCGGTGCCTTCGCGTCTTTGTCGCCACAGCCGGCAACGACCAGGGTCAACAACAGCGAGGGCAGGAACAGGCGGAACGACGACGCACGCGGCATGGCGGACTCGATGGATGGAGGAACGGTGTGCCGGCGATTCTAACGCCGCATGCGAAAAGCCCGCCTTGCGGCGGGCTTCTGCGGGTCGGTCGGGGCTCAATGGCAGTCGACCAAGGTCGACTCTACAAAGCCGGCGACCTGCCGGTCGGATTACTTCTTTTTGACCGGGGCCGGGGCGGTGGTGGCCGGGACCGGCTCGCCGCCATGGCGCTTGGTCATCCACCACTGCTGCAGCAGGCCCAGGCCGCCGTTGACCACCCAGTACAGGACCAGGCCGGACGGCATGAAGGCCATCATGACGCCGAACACCAGCGGCATGAACTGCATCATCTTCTGCTGCATCGGGTCCATGCCCGGTGCCGGGGTCAGCTTCTGGGTGAACCACATCACTGCCACGTTGATGACCGGCAGGATGAAGTACGGGTCGCGTGCGGTCAGGTCCTGGATCCAGCCGAACCAGGGCGCCTGGCGCAGTTCGACCGATTCCACCAGCACCCAGTACAGGGCGAAGAAGATCGGCATCTGGATGAGGATCGGCAGGCAGCCCCCCATCGGATTGATCTTTTCCTTCTTGTACAGCTCCATCATCGCGGTCTGGAACTTCTGGCGGTCATCGCCATAGCGTTCCTTCAGCTGCGCGATGCGCGGCTGGAAACGACGCATCTTGGCGCCGCTCTTGTACTGGGTCGCCGACAGCGGGTACAGCACCAGCTTCAGCAGCACCACCAGGCCGACGATCGCCCAGCCCCAGTTGCCGACCAGCTTGTGCACCTGGTTCAGCACCCAGAACAGGCCCTGGCCGATCACCGCCATCATCGAGAAGCGGCTGTAGTCGACCACGCGGTCCAGGCCCGGCACGTCTTCCTTGGCAATCAGGTTGACCAGCTTCGGGCCGACCCACAGGCGGGCTTCGGTGCTGGTGGACTGGCCCGGGGCCACGGTGAAGGCCGGGCCACGCGCTTCGATCAGGTCACGACCGGCCACCTGCGACAGCACGTAGTGTGCGGTCTGGTCCTTCTGCGGGATCCAGGCGGTGAAGAAGTGGTGCTGCAGCATCGCCAGCCAGCCGCCGGTGATGTTCTGGTTCAGCGTGCCGTCTTCCAGGTAGTCCTTGAACGCACGACGCTGGTACTTCTTGTCGTTGTCGTACCAGGTGGCACCGTTGAAGCTGAAGGAATCCGGGTTGGTCATGCTCCGCGACAGGATGGTCGGGGTGCGGTCCAGGGTGCGGTAGACGTAGCCGTTCCACGGCGCGGCGCCGGCGTTGCTGACTTCATCCTTGAAGCGCACGGCATACTCGTTGCGCGAGACGGTCAGCGTGCGCTTGATGGTCACGCCGTTGTCGGCGGTCCACACGAACGGGATCTGCAGCTCGTTCTGGCCCTTGGCCAGCACGAAGTCCTTGGTGTCACCGACCAGCTTGAAGCCGTCGGCGCCGGGGACCGGGGTGTTCTTGTCTTCGCTGGCCCAGCCACTGATCGCGCTGTACGGGTGCGCGGGGTCTTCGGTCAGCAGGCGGACCGGCGGGCTGCCTTCGTCCTTGGTCTGCGGGAACTGCAGCAGCTCGGCATCGAGCACGCGACCGCCGTCGAGCACCAGGCGCAGCACGTCGGTGGTGACGGTCACGCGCTGGCTGGCCGGGGTGGCGCTGGCCTGGGCCTGCACAGCGGCCTGGCCGGGGGCACCCGGCACCTGGGCGCTGGGGATGGCGCCCGGGGTTGCGCCCGGAACGCTCTGTGCGGCGGCCGGGGCCGACGTGGTCGTCGGTGCCGGGGTCGGAGCAGCCTTTTCACGGCTCCACTCCATCCACAGCAGCACGGCCACCATCAGCCAGGCAAAAATGAGGAATACGCGGGTCTGGTTCATCAGCGGACAGGCTCGGCGGGGCCGGGACGCGATGCCGGCTCGGTCAAAGAAGGAGTTGCGATGCCATCAGGCGGCGGCATTGTGCCGTCCACGCCCGGCGTGGGCAATGCACGCAGGCGACGCAGCAGGCGCAGGAAGGCCTGGCGGATCTCGTCGTTGCTGGCGGAACGCGCAGCACTACGAGCCACGACGACAAAGTCGCCTGGCTGGATATCGGTACGTGTCTGACGCAGGATGTCGCGCAGGACGCGCTTGATCCGGTTACGCCCGACGGCGTTCGGATCAACCTTGCGGGAAACCGCCAGACCCAGCCTGGCCGGCCGGTCAGCCGGCAGCCAGTGCAGGGTCATCAGCGGATCGGACACACGGCGGGCGCCGTTGAAGACCGTTGAGTATTCGGCACGCGTGCGAACCCGCGCAGAGCGAGGGAATCGCTTGCGCGGGTCTGCAGTATTCACTGTCGAAGGGATTGCGTCTGCCGCGATGTGCGGCATGGCAATCAGGCGCTCAGGACTTTGCGGCCCTTGGCGCGGCGACGCGACAGGATCTTGCGGCCGTCAGCGGTCTTCATACGGGCACGGAAGCCGTGGTCGCGCTTACGCTTGAGGTTGCTGGGCTGGTAGGTGCGCTTCGTGGCCATTGGGGGCCTCTCGTATGAATGGGACGGAAAGAACCGGAAATTCTAGAGAGGTACCCCGCCCCAAGTCAACCCCTGGCAGCTACGCGAATTCACTGGGCTGTGCAATAGCTGTGGATGTTTTTGTGAATAAGTAGGGGACAAGCATTCCGAAGGCGGGCGCTCGGTGGTAGTCTGAGCCATCCATTTCCCCCCTTTCCGGCCTGTGTTTGGGCGCCTTGTCGCGTCCATGCCCCGGCCACCGGACGATTATTGCTG